>CAWDPI010000001.1:0-120742 GCA_963804145.1 uncultured Acidobacteriota bacterium
TGCGCTAGAGTGAGGCAGGCACAAAGGGCGAAAGGCTAGCGCCGAGGGCGGGTGAATCAGCAATCCGCCGCAGCGACGGGAAAGCCCCTGTTTCGACTGTCCGGTACCCAACGTCCTGTCCCGCTTGTACGAAGTCTCCACGGCTTTTTGGACCACCGCCACGGTGCCCTTGGTGAGCCGGTGGAGCCGCCGATGGCGGGGTCAAACAGGCGTACGGGGGCTACTCTTCAGATTCCGGGCAAAAACAGCTTGGGCTGGTTCTTGTAGGAGTTGCGGACAGCGGGCGCGGGGCGGGGGCCGACCTCAGACGGACAGAGCGGAAGTTTCCTAAACTCTTACGTCAGGGGTTCAAATCTCCCCAGCCCACGAGCCAATTCATTTCTGTGCCCGAATGAACTCGATACGGCGGGCCACGCCTTTTCTGTCATGTGCTTCCTGTGACTTTCGCAAACCAATTTGGAAGCGTACGGCCACGTCGCACGATACTTGGCGGGATTCGGGCACTTCTGAACTTCACAGTTGCCGTTCGCGGGTTCAAAGCTCGGTCTGTCGAACATACCGGCACCTTCGTTTGGCCATTCTAACACGCTGCCCATCAGTGTTTCACGCAACCGCCCGGCATGGGCCGCCAAAGTATATTTCCATAGTGCGCTCTGCCAGTTTCCAGAGCTTCTGCGAGCCATGCTTTTGCTTGCCACGAGACTGTTTCTGATATTTGTGCGTGAAGGACTTAATCGCACAGGTTACAAGGAGGATTCTCGGCTCGTCCCATCGGAAGATTTCAGTCTTCCTTCGTCCTCCATGGCCAGCCGGAGTGCCTCCAAGTGGGGCGAACATTGCCGCGCCTGTTTGACGTGACTGATGGCGGCATCCAATTCCCAACCCATGCACCAATGAAGGTAACCGATAGCCACCGTAGGTGAGCGCCCGATTCCAGCGGTGCAATGAAGATACACCGTGTGGTCAGCGGCGAGCAGCCGCTCCAAGGCGCGGATGCATTGCGGGAGCTTCTCTCGAAGGATGGGCTGCTCTTCCATCATCGGGACCCGAAAAAGGCGGATGGGTGAAGTCCTGTAGTGGGCTTCGAGGGGCTTGAAATCCAGCCCAATGGCAGACATGTCTTCGTTGGTCTGCAAATTGAGTACGGCAGTGGCGGCTAGATTCAGTCGGAGCCTCTCGATGTCGTCAATAGTGGCGGGATGCGATCCGACGAAAAGCCGGGGAAGGATTTGTGCGAAGTCCATCTCGACACGGACGAGCAGCAGTAATTCTAGCATGAGCAGCGGGGCGGGTCTCTTGGAGCCACTGGAAATTACCGACTATTCTAATGCTGGAAAATTGAAAAAGCTGTCTCCGAATGCGATCCCCATTCATTCTTTCATCTTCCGCTCAAACGGGGAATGCTGCGGCCCACCCTTTTTCATTTCGCTTGGAGGGATTCGAGGTAGTGAGTCAGGTTGCTAATCCGCAGTATGTCGTGGCCCTGAACGTTTATCCCGGCGAAGATGGGTCCCCATACGGGCATCTCAGCGTTTCCATGTGCCGGTGCGTTCGCCCCTCTCAACAATACGGCAGTGACATAATCCGTCGGGAACTTCCCCTTGTTGCGTATCGAGAGAGTCGTCAGGTCTGGCGGTGGCACCTTGAGGGCAGAGGCCGCAGGACCGCCTCCCCTCGCATCCTTTCCATGGCACGCGGCGCAATATGACTTGAACATCTCTTCGCCAGACATTGGAGATTTCGGCTCACCAGAATCTTTCGAGGTCTTTTTTTCTTGTTCCCCTTGGGTTATGCCGATGGTGACGGTTGTAAACAGCAGAACTGTCAACAGAGCAACCCTACGCGTAGCTGCATGGAATATCATGGGTTCCGCTTCTTGACAAGAATTTCCGTTTTGACTTCCCGGATGGGAACACTATACGTCCGAGACCCTTCCGAATGAACCCAAATCCTTCTTCGTTGGATCATCTTCCACCAGCAATCTCTTGGTGCGGATAAAGAATATGTTGCTATGCTTTCCGCAAGTGAGCGGCGTCATCCCCCGCTTAACCTGTCGAGGAATGCTGCGAACCGTTTGCGTCCCTCCTCGCCGGGCGCGACGATACTGACACCCATACCGCTCCTCGGCTCGATCCAGCGCACGACACAGTCGAAGAGTACCGGCTTTTCAGCCATCAGTTGAGCAGAGAAGGCCGCGCCAATCCAGAGTGGGTTAGCTATCTCGATAAACATTCCGTCAGCGCCGATTTCGCGGACACGGCCGCTGAGCACAGCGCCACCCCACCTGATTGCTAAACCCGCGTCGAACCTGTACCTGAGCGATTTGCGCCTTTCAATCGTAACCATGCGGAATTGCCTTTCATGAAGACGGTCGAGCGAGGCGTTAGTAAAGCGTGATACGAAGTATGTGAATTAATGGCTTGTGGACTAACGGGGTAAGACCGGGTGTTTGCACGCCGCAAGTCGTGAGTCAAGCGCCCGATGCGGCGCTGGTCAAGCAAACATCTCCTCGACTGGAAGTGGAACTCCTCCTCATCAGTTTGACCATGTCTCCAGCTAGAGCGTACTACCGACGGGCCATCTTCTGAGCGATAAAAAAGAGCAATCGCAAATCGCTCTCGTTCGTGCGACTGAACAGACGGCAGAACTTCGCCAGCATTCGAGCATCTTTGCCTTTGCTACCCCACACAATATCGTCGGCACCCTTGCCCTTCGGGAGATTTGGTAGCTTGGGTGGCTCTTCTCCCTCGTAGAAAAGTTGGTACATGGGGACTTCGAGGGCGCGAGCAAACTTCTCAAGCGTCTCGACGGCAGGTACAGTGTGTCCGTTTTCGACGCGAGAGATGTAGCAGCGAAGCAATCCCGTTCTTTTCTCAATTTCACCTTGTGAAAACTTCTTTTCTTCACGTAACGCACGCAAACGGTCGCCGATAATCATGTTCGTCAAAGCCTCCGACTCGAACTATTTGAATAAGGTGAACAATCAGAGCATCTGGAAATCTTGGGGACGCCAAAGGATACTCCAGTCTGTTGCGGCGTCAAAGGAATTGTCGCCACCTCCACAGTCAGACGACTTGAACGGCCCTCAACTAAGCGTTATAAGGGCGATGCCACATATTGCTCGTCGAAAGGAAAATGCCCATGCCCACAAAACGAAGCTCGGCAGCGAAGAAAGCAGGTCGAAAACGGAAAATGAAGGCCGCTGGCAAGAAGGCTGCGAAAACGAGAAAACGGCGAGCCGCTGCCAAGAAAGCCGTCGCCACTAAGAGACTACGGTACGCCGCCGCAGAAGCACCATCTGCCGTCGCAGGAACACAGGCTGTTGCTCCAGAAGTGCCGCCTGCTGCGATGGGCAAATAGGACCGGGCATTCTTCGGTTGGCTCGGTAACGTTTCTCAGCTAATTGCTGTCCGTACGCGAGACTTGCGGACTCTCGGCCGCTTGGGTCTAGCAATGAACCCCGCATTCGAACACTACATCGGAATCGACTACTCTGGCGCACAGACGCCCAAATCCAGCCTCAAGGGTCTGCGTGTTTACCAAGCCCACCGTTTGACCGCCCCACGGGAGGTCATGCCGCCGCCCAGCCCTCGGAAATATTGGACCCGCACGGGTATTGCTAGGTAACCTCCGATGGGAGGAACAAAGAATGCCTAATTTTGGAGTGTGCATCAATCAGCGTGACAACTGTGAATTGTCTTGCGAGAGACCCTCTCTGGACGACCTATATCGCAGGATGACGGTCGTGGAAGCTCAGGAAAGTCGCGGCATCGATAGTCAAGTCGTCAAGTCTTCTTTGAAGCGCTTCCTTCCCTTTTTTCAGACCGGACCCCGCTGCTCAAAATGTGATTGCCCTCTAGGGTTTGTCACCCAGCCGACTGCTGGCTTACCCATTGATTCAGACGAACGTGGGCGGATAGAAAGCATGAATCGATTGCTGGACGCCGGGTACAAGCTACAAGCAATGGGCATTATTCCACTGGAGTGACATAACTGCCTCGGCGTCTTGAGGGTTCATTTGTTCTTGTCGCAAACGTTGCGCGGACGAAAGGCAAACGCGGCATCCGCGAACCCCGGTCAACTCCCGGGAGCCTGAGCACGTGAGGAAATGAATTCAATGAACTGAGAACCGAGTTTCGAGAGGGTCCAATCCGAAATCAGGAGGGATTCGCCAGAATCCCGACCTCTCGCCGCATAGGGCCGATGGTCTTCGAGGAGGCCGTCTCGCGCTAGCTCATTCACTATCAAGTCGGACACTGCTCGCGCATCCCGGAGTCGCTGGATTGCTGACGAATCCAAAGACCCGCGATTTTGAAAGTACTTTAGGATTCGCAGATGTGTCGGAGTGAATGCGTCAACAAGATTAAGGAAAATAGCCCGCAGGTCGTCTTCCGGCGCTGTTCCTATGGCTGAGTTGACAACTGCATTTCTCAAAGCCTCCAGCTTCTCTTCTTGATGGGTTCGAAGAGCAATCTGAGTGGCCTGCAATGCCGTCGTGATGAATGCCGGGTCGTTTCGCATTGAATCCACTTTCGCTTCTAAATCCTGAAGCCGCTCAGCAACAGATTCCATCCATTCGTCTCGTCTCTTGCTGAGCGGAGGGGCTAGCACAAGTTCGAAGAGTTCGGCAGCGAGGCCCCCTGCGAATGGGATGCCCGATAGGCCGCCCTTCACGAGGGCATGTGCCGCATCACCCCGTGTTCGTTTCGGAATAGTCGGATTTTCCTCTCTGCTCATGATTACGTGATTATACGACGGCTGGTGACACCTTCCTTGGAAACCGCGACTCGGATGGGCAGCGGGGTCACCAGCTACGCTGGAAATGGCTCGCCTTCAATCCTATCGGGAACTTTTACATTGAAATAATTGTCGCACCTGATGCATTGAATCGTCTGGTCGCCCATCTGTGCGAATCCAGCACGGGCGGCAACATGAACCTTCTGCTTAGTTTTACAGCGTGGGCATTCCACCGTCATCACGACAAATCGCTCGTCGGGCATCGGTGTTCTTCCGTGCAGATTTTACGACTCGCGGCCCCGTCATGTTGATTTCGACAGATTGTCCATCTGGTCTAGGATTTCGAGCCGCTTCGTTTCGAGACTTCGCAATTCCGCAATGAGTCTGCTACGAGTCTCAACGTTGGGCGTTTTGTTCAAATTGCGAACTATCATTTCCGCGCTGCCACCGAGGTAGATGTAAGTCTCCAATAGGTCGTCAAAAGCTTTTTTGTACGAATCGTTTGCCATGTTCACACCCCACTTCCGGGGCGGATTCTACAACGCCCGGCGTGCCCGGATTCAGTGCCCTTCTACTCCTAACGTCTAGGTCGCCAGTTCGATTCTGGTCAGCCCTACCATTACACAGCAAACGGGCCGTCAACAATCTTGGACTCATCCAGCAAATCGAAAACCCGGTCACATTCCACGCACCGCACATTTTGCTTGCCTATTAGTAAGGTAGGTTTGTCCGGTATGGCAAGTAAGTGTATAAGCTGGTCTCTTTTGCAATGCGGGCACTGAATCGGTTTGTGCCTAATCGTTGTGGCCTTCACCGGCGGATTCTACCACGCACGGTCCCCGGCCAGTTCAGGGTCCGTTAGTGGTTGCCAGACCCTTTGTTGGGGGCTTGGTGGTGTCCCCCTATCGCCGGTGGCGTAATTCGCTAGGAGTGTTCCCACCCATCTCCTTTCATATTCTCGATAGTCGAGAGTTTTTGATCACACAGCGCGTCTCGTCACCGTCATTAACTCATACGGAAAGTACCATCGCTTATCTTCGCAGACATGGGAAATGCTTGAATGTAGAGGAAGCTCTTCGTGCCGGCCAAACCGGCGCGATTACCACCGCGACTGTAGCTGGCATTCACAAGAAAGGGAGACCGGGGTGAGCAAGCATTTTGTGATGAAACTTTTTTCGTTGATTTTTCTCGTTACTAGTGTCGCTGCCGCGCGGTCGACACCGCTTCGAAGGGAGATTAAATGCGTCAAACCATCGCAGTAATGTTGGCTTCATTCCGAAATCAGGCGCAGCAGAAAGTTTCGTCCCGGCAGTGCATCCCACGAATTAACCAGATGCTCTGTGCGTCAATGGTGCTCATCTGCGGCAGCTGTTTGATGCCTCCGGCGGCTTCGGCTCAAACCTATGAACAAAAGAGTGAGTGCCTACAACTTCTCAAATCAATGAACTTGGCGGAAACAAATCTACAATGGGACCTTATTGAGTCATTAATCAGACGGTATCTCAGCAACTGCCGTGATCTCCTTCCCGGAAGGGACGCTGAAGTGTCATACCTGATGACATTAGGAGTAGCCTTAACCAAGCAGGACAAAATTGAGGATGCAATCCCTATATTCGAAAGATGTGTAGCACTTAAACCGGACTCGGCAGGATGTTTCTTGTGGCTCGGCAAGATTTTCGAGGCCCTAGACAAAATTGAGGATGCTAGAAAGTATTTCGAGAAAACCATCAGCCTCGGAGGATACGATGAGATGAGCGCGGGTGCGGTTGAAGCCGCCCGCAAGTTTCTCGCAAGGCTTCCTCCTCCGGCAGTTAAACCACCTCAAGAGGTGAGTGGCCCCGAGACCCCAATAGAGAGCCAAAAATTTGGAACCGGCTTTTTTGTATCGGCTGAGGGGCATATTCTAACCAACAACCACGTTGTTGATGGCTGTAAATCGTTAGCGACAACAGACGGTGCGATCCTTTCGGTCGTTTCGCGCAATAAAGCTGCTGATCTTGCTTTGCTAAAGAGCAACATCAAGCCGCCGTCCGTCGCTATCTTTGGAGGTTCGCTTCATGTTGGAGATGCAGTCATGGCATTCGGATTCCCTTTGCCCGGGTTGCTGACCCCGGAAGGTAACACTACGAATGGCATAATCAGCGCACTCAGTGGGCCGAAGGGCGATCTCAATCTGATTCAAATCACGGCTCCTGTTCAGCCCGGTAACAGCGGTGGGCCGCTAGTCAATCAGTACGCCAGAGTGGTGGGCGTCGTCGTTGCAAAGCTCGACGCCTTGGAAGTCACAAAAGTCACGGGAGACATACCGCAAAACGTGAATTTCGCGATCAAGGATAACCTCGTGAAAGCGTTCCTCGATTCGACGGAAATACCATATCGCACCAGCAGCTCGACGCCTGCGATGGGTTGGCCAGCCGTGGCTCGCGCCGAAAAGAACATGTCAGTCGCGATTGTTTGTACGGAATGAATTTCGTCGCTTTCTGTTGATGTAACTCGCCCTTTTCGGCGGACAGGGCAGCACACAAGAGTTTCGTGATACCCAATCGAAAGGGTAGACCAGCTAAGAGGTGAGTGATGGAAGAACTGAAAAATCGAAGAGCATTAGAACTGGTTAAGGAACTTCATGTCGCAGAGGGTTTAGTTGCCTGCTCTACCGAAGAGTTGTTCGTCGTTTCTTATCCCAAAGAGAAAGTCGAACCGTTATTTGGATTTACGAAGAAAGACCTTGAAGGGGCGATTGAACTGAAGCTATTGGCGAAAGCCCGAATTTTAAAAATCAATGGTAAAGATTGTCAGGTGTACATGAAAACGGTTAACGTCGCGAATGAAGACTAGGCTTCGATTGTTACTCGACGTGCGGATTCCGCTCATTAACAGGCATTTCTACACAGCAAGGAAACTAAAATCTTCAATTCGCTCGACGCTCCTATCATGGAGGACGTATTGTTTTGAAGTGGCTCAGACTTTCAGAGAGAAGCGATGAGCAGGTACAACACGAATCTTGCGTCAGAATTTCATGTACTTTCAGTCCTTCACAGACTCGGAGCAGAAGCCTGCCTTACGCTCGGCAACAAGAAGGGCGTCGATATTTTTCTCATCCGTGACACCGGGGCGTCCGTGATGGTCGAGGTAAAGGGCGTTGCTGGAAAGTTCGACTGGCCAGCCGACAACATCCTCCCGCAAGAAGGAAGGCTTCATTTCGTTGTACTCGTCAGCTACGAAGGCAGAATCCACGAGCCGTCAGCCGAGCCTTCTGTATGGGTCATTCCGGGCGACCTCATCAGTACGTTCACGAAACAGTATCAGGGCAGGCGAGTTGTGTCGCGGGCAAAGGTCTTGAAGGAAGGTGTCGTATTCAAGGACGGGTGGCAGAGCCTGCTGAGGGAAGGTGCAGTTAATATCGGCCCCTAAAATCGTGAGAGAAATGCAGGCGCGGCCAACTTTGCCGCTATCTCTGGTGCAGCTTCTACCCCGCACCGTCCGGCACTATTCCCTATCACGCAACTTGACGTACAATCGCGGAAAATGAAGCCAATGTTTTCAATTCACGCGGGCGAATACCTAGCCGGGTCGTATATCGAAAAGAAATTCCGGCACGTCAACCTGTGGGTGCCCGCCAAGGATACCGGAATCGACTTACTTGTCTCGGACCGCTCGAACCGCCAAACTGTTTCGCTACAAGTAAAGTTCTCGAAGGATTTTCTAGTCGCCCACATGCAGAGGCAAGCGCCGGAATTCCAGCGCAAGCTGCGAGCTTGCGGATGGTGGACGCTTAACAGCGAAAAGGTCCGCCGATCCCCCGCTGACTATTGGGTGTTCGTGCTACAGGGATTCGCCAACACGAGCGTGGATTATGTCGTGATTTCGCCGAAAGAACTGTTGCGCCGTTTGCGCGGTATTCATCGAGGGCGACAAAAACTCTGGCAGGTCTACCTGTGGGTCACAAAGTCAGAGCGATGTTGGGAAACACGCGATTTGAGTAAGGCTGATCGTCTTCTGATCGCAGGCGACAAGTTCTCCAAACCAAATCGGGATTTCAGCAAGTACCTCAATGCGTGGGGTCCAGTTGAGCGTTTGAATCAACCCAAGCAGCGTCGGCATTCCCTAGAGAACTGACTCTGAAGTCGAAGCGGTGGATTGAGGCAGTGGGAGGAGACAAACATGGTTACCCGTCTGGCATGGTGGAAATCTATTTTCGACACAGCGCGAGACACCGTGGACGCCGCCAAAAAGTTGATTGGGGAACAGGTGGTTCAGCCCGTTGCTGAAACGACAGGAACCTTTACGGGACAAGCGGTGCTCGAAGAAGTCAGGGCGTACATGGCCGAAAATGAGGTGATAAACACAGCCTTGGTTACGCGTCTCAAAGAAAGCGAATCTGAGAATGCCACCTTGAAGACGCCGTCTTACGAAAATGGAGAGTCGCGTCCGCTCGCTGACGATATTGGGTCTGGTTTTAGTTGTCCTAGTCGTCGGCTTAACTGTAGTAGCGGTGTTGCACTGGACACTGCGATGAATGATCTGCTCCGAGAATTTGTGGCTGACACGAACGCTCGGTTCGGAGACAGGCTCCGTTCACCGCAGGAGCTATTCAGTCAACAGTTGGCAGCAGACCAATGCCTTGACGCGACGGTAATCGGCGGATACGGGGTACGGGACATCATTGCTGGCAAGGTGCAGGAATCTCAGATTCCACCTATCGTCATCAAAGCCTTTCATTCTCAGTACCCGCACGCAGGCGACTTCGTAGATTTTGTGCGCGACCACAATGGCGACGCCTCGCTACTCGGAATCATCAACGGAATCAAAGGCAAGACGTTCGAGTTGGAGTATCTGGACTACCTCAACCATGGGCACCTGCCTGCGGGCGCGGTCGCAGAACTGGCGACCTCTCCGACTCAGGAAGGATGGGACATCGCCATCCGGGATTCCACCGGACATGTCATCGAACACCTTCAACTCAAGGCGACGGAGAGCATGTCGTACATTGCAGACGCCATCGCAAACCACCCGGAGATTGACGTGGTGGCGACGCACGAGGTCTTCGAGCACATGGACGACCCCGAGATTCTGTCGCACCTCGTTGACTCCGGCATTTCCAACGCGCAATTGGAAGATGTTGCCGCCGATTCAGTCCACGACGTAGCGCCGGATTTCGGCTTTATTCCGTGGGTCGCTTTTGGGGTAATCGCGTACCAGAGTTGGCAGCGGTACCGAGCGGGAGTGCCCCTCACGACCGTGGCTCGATGGGCCTTTCGCCGTGGGTCATACTCGACCGCTAGCCGGGGCGCAGCCTATTTCACGACTTTGCTTGCAGACCAAGCGTTCGTGGGGACTGTCTCCAGCATTCTTCTGCGGCTTGGGTTTGGACGATACGACGTGCAGCGGGATTTTCTGGAATTCGTAAGGGCTTGTCGGAAGCAACAGAAATCCAGACTCAAAATTGTTCAGCGTAGGCCGGGAGTGTTCGGATGCGAAGGCACCGAAAATCTGCAAGCAGCTAAGTGCTCAAATCAATTCATGTGCCTCGCATGAGGACAAGTCGTTCCGTTGCGGTCCGTTACGCAGGAAACCCGTGAGCGAAGGCCGGGTAGGCTTGGTATCCGTTCAAAAATACCCTCTCCATTTTCGCCCCTGTTGAAACCTGCATCTGCCGCGTTTGCAGCGTCGTCTGTCTGCCTGTTTTCGGACCATCAACCCAGCTGAAAAACATCGGTTTGCAGATAGCCAAAGAGTTATACTCTCCCGATTCCTAGTCGGCGGGAGCCCATGCCAATCCTCCCTGGCAGACGCTTAGGGCCCTACAAAATTCTCTCCGCCATCGGTGCGGGCGGAATGGGCGAGGTTTACAAGGCCCGCGATACGCGCCTCGATCGAATCGTCGCGATAAAAGTCCTGCCGACGCATCTCGCTGATCGCTCTGAATTGAGGGAGCGATTCGACCGCGAAGCAAAAACCATCGCCAGCCTGAATCATCCCCACATCTGCGTCCTCCACGACATCGGCCAGCAGGATGGAATTGATTATCTGGTGATGGAATATCTGGAAGGCGAGACGCTCGCGCAGCGCCTGCATGAAAGGCCCGCTGCCGATCCAGCAAGTGTTGCAGTACGCCATCGAGATTGCCGACGCGCTGGACAAGGCGCACCGCAAAGGCATGACGCACCGCGACCTGAAGCCCGGCAACATCATGCTGACCAAGTCGGGCACCAAGCTGCTCGATTTCGGTTTGGCGAAGCTGAAGCAGGAAGCCGCTCCTGCCATTCCGGATTCGCAGCTTCCGACGATGAAGAGCGCGGTGACAGCCGAGGGAACGATTCTGGGCACGTTGCAATACATGGCGCCGGAGCAAGTCGAAGCCAAAGAAGTGGATGCCCGCACAGACATTTTCGCGTTCGGTGCTGTCGTCTACGAAATGGCAACAGGCAAGAAAGCATTTGAGGGGAAGACTTCCGGCCAGCGTGATGGCGGCAATTTTGAAGACTGAGCCACCAGCGATGTCTTCGCTCCAGCCGATGACGCCGCCCGCGCTGGATCGCGTCGTGAAGAAATGTCTCGCCAAAGAACCGGACGATCGGTGGTAGACCGCGCAAGGACCTCTGCGAGCGGAGTTGAAGTGGATCACGGAAGGTGGCTTCGCAGGTCACGCAGCGGGCCGCAACCCCGGCGCCGAAAACGGCGGCGAGAATTCTGCCTTGGGCCATCGCGGCGCTCCTTGCACTTGCCCTCGGAGGCTCATTATTTCTCGGCAAGAGCGGCAAGCCCGATGTGGAGTACACAACAGTTACCTATCGCGAGGGAAAACTGGAAGCCGCCCGCTTCTCCCACGACGGACAAACCATCGTTTACAGCGGCGAGTGGGAGGGCAACCCCCGCCAGATTGCCATGTATCGCGTGGGCAGTCCGGAGTCGCGCGATTTGGGAATCCCGTCAGCGACAGTTGCAAGCGTCTCTTCCTCCGACCAATTGGCTGTTCTCCGCAATTGCGAACATGTTTTCCTGCTTGATTGCGGCGGCACTTTGGCGACAGTGAGTCTGGCCGGGGGGTCGCCTCGTGATCTGACCGGTCATGTGGCTTATGCCGATTGGAGTCCCGATGGGAAGCAACTCGTGCTTTCAAAGATATTCGGCCGAGGGACCCACGCTGGAATTCCCTCATGGGACACGTGTTGTATCAACAGAAGGCCGGCTGGTTCGGGCATCCGAGATTTTCTCCCGACGGGAGCATGATCGCTTTCGAAAACCACCCGACCATTGGTGTGGATGATGGTGAAATCGACGTGGTCGATCTAAACGGCAAGCAAAGAACTCTTTCAAAGGGTTGGCTGAGCGTAGAAGGGCTGGCATGGGGCGCGAATGGGAAGGAAGTATGGTTCGCGTCAAACTCTGCTCGCGCGGGCTGGGCCGATTCGGTTCGCGCCGTTACGCTGTCGGGAAAAGAAAGAATCGCGTTAACCCTGCCCTCCGTTCGTCTGCACGATATTGCGAGCGATGGCCGCATTCTTCTGAGCCGTGAGAGCTGGCGTGCTCAGTTGCTGGGCTACTTCCCGGGTGACAAAGGAGAGCATCCCTATTCCTGGCTGGATGATACCTACGTCCGACAGCGATCTCAGCCGATGGGAAAACCCTCAGCTTCGTTGAAGGGGGGGAGGTTTGGGCCATAGCGGGTGAGAGCCAGTGCTATTTCCGCTCCACGGATGGGGCTGCTCCCGTAAGTCTTGGCGCTGGCGAATCGATTATTTCACCCGACGGGAAATGGATTCTTTTCACGAGTCAGAAATTCCCGAAAAATGATGCTGCAACCCGTTGGTCTGGGTGAACCCAAAGAATTGCCCACGACCGGGCTCGTTGAATTTGCCAACGCTTCGTGGTCCGACGATGGCCGCTTCATCGCATATGAAGCGCAGACCACGCAGAAGGACTGGAACGCCTACGTCCAACCAATTGCCGGCGGCCCCCCGGTATTGGTGCGGGCTGGCGCTCGGAATTCCTACCCAAAGCTCTCTCCAGATGGAAGCATGGCGGCGCTGCGCGGGGATCGCGGCGGCATCTCGCTCTATCGCTTGAATGGGAGCCAGCCGGTGGCGTTGCAGGGGGCGGGAGAGTCTGAGTATCCCGTTCGTTTTGCAAATGGCGGGAAGTCGTTATTGGTAGCCGAGGCAAACGGGCATGAACTCGTTCTGACGCTGGTGGACTTGGCCGACGGCCATCGCACACTTTGGAAGCGGATCGAGACGGACCAATCGGATGGATCCGAGATTGTGGTCACGCCCGACCTCAAGTATTACGCTTACCAAGCTCCTCGGTATTCGTCGGTCCTATATATCGTGGGCAACGTGCGCTGAAGCAATGACTGATAAGTGCTCGAAACGGAATCTGATAAAAAAGACTGACGGAATTGTTCCGCTTTTGTGACTGCACAGGAATTGGCTTCTGGATCGTCGCTGATTTTTTCTTAAGAACGGCGTCACCGCTGTATACTTTGGCGATTTTCGGTCGGCGGGAACTTATGGCGATTCCCTCGTGGCACAAAGCTCGGCTCTTACGAAGTCCTCGCGCAGATTGGCGCTGGCGGCATGGGAGAAGTGTATCAAGCGCACGACACCAAGCTCGGGCGCGACGTAGCCATCAAGGTTCTGCCGGAAGCGTTTGCACATGATCCCGAACGACTCTCCCGTTTTCGACGGGAAGCACAACTGCTCGCGGCTCTCAATCACTCCAACATCGCAACGATCCACGGCCTGGAACATTCTGACGGCACAAGCTATCTCGTGATGGAGTTGGTTCCCGGCGAGACGCTGGCACGGATCAAGCGAAGGCGGCGCGGTTCCCATTGAGGAAGCTCTCGCCATCGCGAAGCAGATCGCGGAGGCGCTCGAAGCCGCTCACGAGAAAGGAATCATTCATCGCGATTTGAAACCGGCGAACGTGAAGGTGACGCCCGAGGGAAAAGTCAAAGTGTTGGACTTCGGACTTGGCGAAAGCGTTTGAGGGTGACGCGACGAACGAAGATATGGGCAATTCACCAACGTTGAGCAGAGCAGCGACGATGCAGGGAGTGATACTGGGCACGGCGGCCTATATGAGTCCCGAGCAGGCCCGCGGGAAAGCCGTGGACAAGCGCACCGACATTTGGGCGTTTGGATGCGTGCTCTATGAGTTGCTCACAGCAAAGCAGGCGTTTCACGGCGAAGATGTAACCGACATTTTGGCTGCCGTGGTGAGAGCCGAACCCGATTGGACCCAACTCCCTGGAGCGACTCCATTACCCATCCGGACTTTGCTTCGCCGCTGCTTGCGCAAAGATAAACGTCAGCGAACCCCGGATGCGGCGACGATCCGGATCGAGATTGACGACACGCTGGCTGCGCCGAAAGATTCCAGTGCCACGCAAGCAGCTCCAGCTTCAACGAGTAAGTTGCTGTTCGTAGTAGGTGCGGTGGCGGCAACGCTGGCAGTACTGTTAGGTGTTACGTCTTTGGAATTGTGGCGAGCGATGCGTCCTGTCGAGCGACCATTGGTGCGGCTGGACGTTGACCTCGGTCCCGACGTATCGCTTGGCTCCCCGCGAGGAGCCGACACGATCCTTTCGCCTGACGGCTCGCGGCTCGTGTACGTGTCGCAAGGGCGGCTCTTTACTCGGCGGTTCGACCAGCCCAACCCCACTGAGCTTGTAGGAACGCAGGGGGCGTATGCTCCTTTTTTCTCGCCGGACGGGGAGTGGGTCGCTTTCTTCGCTGCAGGAAAGCTTCAAAAGATTTCGGTCGACGGCGGTTCGGCGATCACCTTGTGTGACGTGAGCACTGCTGTGGGCGGCAGTTGGGGCGAGGACGGCAACATCGTCGCGGCACTCTCTAGCACCGGCGGCGCTCTATCGCGTATTCCGGCGGCTGGAGGCGCACCCACGCCCTTGACGCAACTGACGCAAGGAGAAGTCACGCATCGCTGGCCGCAGATTCTGCCAGGGGGCAAGGCGGTGCTGTTCACTTCCAGCACATCAGGCTTTGCGAGCGATGCAGCCAACATCGAAGTCGTGTCATTGGCCGATCACCAACGGAAAACGCTCCAACGCGGAGGCACTTTTGGCAGGTATCTGCCTGGGTCAAATGGGACCGGCCACTTGGT
Source organism: uncultured Acidobacteriota bacterium (assembly GCA_963804145.1). Taxonomy (GTDB): domain Bacteria; phylum Acidobacteriota; class Terriglobia; order Acidiferrales; family UBA7541; genus Palsa-360. Next base: position 14,863 of record CAWDPI010000001.1, read on the forward strand.
TTACATCAACAAAGGAACGCTGTTTGCCGTGCCGTTCGACCCCGAAAAGCTGGAAGTGCGCGGCACCCCATCGCCGGTGCTGGAGGAGGTTGCCTATAGCACTTTGAGCGGCTCGGCACAGTTCGATTTTTCGCGAAACGGAACCTTGGTATACCGCAGCGGCGGAGCGACGCAGCAAAATCTTGTCACTGTCCAGTGGCTAGATGCCGCCGGCAAGATGCAGCCGCTTCTGGCGAAACCGGGCATCTATCAGCGACCGCACCTGTCGCCGGATGGCCAACGCCTGGCATTGGACGACGGGTCGGACATCTGGGTGTACGAAGCCCGGCGCGACACTATGACTCGCCTGACGTTCGGCGGCAGCAACAACATCGCCCCGATATGGAGTCCCGACGGCCGGTACATCGCATTCGTTGGGGTTGGAGGCATCTGGTGGGTCCGTTCCGACGGGGCGGGGAAACCCCAACCGTTGATCCAGGGTAAGAATGTGCTGGTTCCATTCTCTTTCACTCCAGATGGAAAGCGACTTGTTTACGATGAAGTGAATCCGGTCACCTCGTATGACATTTGGACAGCGACCATCGAAAGTGATGGCGCCGGGCTGCGAGCCGGAAAACCCGAGATCTTCCTGCAAACTTCGGCGGACGAGCGCCAACCGGTCTTTTCTCCTGACGGTCGCTGGCTGGCCTATACTTCCAACGAATCAGGGCTGTATCAGGTGTACGTGCGGGCGTTCCCGGACAAGGGAGGAAAGTGGCAGATCTCGAACGCAGGAGGCGCGTACCCGGCCTGGTCGAGCAACGGTCATGAACTGTTCTTCCGAAACGATGACAACCGGATCATGGTGGCAACGTACGCCGCGAAGGCGGATTCGTTTGTCCCGGATAAGCCACGCGAATGGTCCGATAAACAGCTCGCGAACCTCGGGTCTGTCGGTATCAGCAACTATGGTCTCGCGCCAGACGGTATGCGCATCGCCGCCTTAATGCCGGGCGGAACTGAGGAAGGACAGAAGGCGCAGAACCATGTGATCTTCCTCGAAAACTTCTTCGACGAAGTGCGACGGCGCACGGCCACGCAGGCCAAATGATCGGCCAAACCATCTCGCACTATCGCATCCTCTCGCAGCTCGGTGGCGGCGGGATGGGTGTGGTGTACGAAGCCGAAGACCTCAAGCTGCACCGTCATGTGGCGCTGAAGTTCCTGCCTCCAGAGATGGAGAACGATCCCGCTGCCCGTGAACGTTTCCAGCGGGAAGCCTTCGCTGCCTCCGCGCTAAATCATCCGAACATCTGCACGATTCATGAGATCGATGAAGCAAACGGCCAGCACTTCATTGCCATGGAGCTGCTTCAAGGCCAAACGCTCAAACACCTGATTCGCGGAAAGCCACTCGATGTCGAGGAAGTCCTGGACTTGGGAGTGCAAGTAGCCGATGCCCTCGATGCGGCGCATGCACAAGGAATCGTTCATCGTGACATCAAGCCTGCCAACATATTTGTCACCAAGAGGGGGCACGCGAAGATTCTGGATTTCGGCTTGGCGAAGCTGACGGCCCAGCCGAAGTCCGTTTCGCCAGAAATTGGACAAGCAATGTCTACAGGAACGACCGAGGTTCCTGAAGAGCAACTGACCAGCCCAGGCACAGCAGTAGGAACAGTGGCCTATATGTCTCCTGAACAAGCAAGAGGAAAGGAACTCGACTCGCGGACAGACCTATTCTCTTTCGGAGCTGTGCTGTACGAAATGGCAACGGGTTTGCTGCCTTTCCGTGGCGATACTTCCGCCGTCATTTTCGACGCGATCCTAAATCGGGCGCCTGCTTCTCCGGCTCGGTTGAACCCTGATTTGCCGCCCGAGTTGGAGCGGATCATCCACAAGGCACTGGAGAAGGATCGCGACCTGCGGTATCAGCACGCCGCAGAGCTTCGAGCGGACCTGAAGCGACTCAAGCGCGAGATCGATTCCGGAAAGAGCGAGATCGCTGTTACCTCTGTGAAAGAAGCGGTATCCACCGCATCATCGGAACCATTGCCAACGGTGCTCTTGCTACAGCCCGGCTTGAGCGCCACATCGGTCGCCACCACGCAGGATGCGACCTCGCGTGCTTCCGTCTTGAGTTCTCGTCCTCGGTGGCGCAGCAAGGCCGCTATCGTAATTGCAGCGGTTGTGCTGATCGTTTTGCTGGCGGGTGCGGGCTGGCTCTACCGGTCGCACGTGGGCGGAGGCGAGACGATCGACTCCGTGGCCGTCCTGCCCTTCGTGAACGCGAGTGGCAATCCGGACTCGGAATACTTGAGCGACGGGATCACGGAGAGTCTGATCAACAGCTTATCGACGTTGCCCCATCTCAAGGTGATGTCTCGCGATTCCGCGTTTATGTACAAGGGCAAAGATACGGACGCCCACACCGTCGGGCAGGCGTTGGGCGTTCGCGCCGTTCTCAAGGGCCACGTCATGCAGCGCGGCGATGATCTGGAAATCAGCGCCGAGCTCGTGGACGCTCGCGACGACAGCCACATCTGGGGCCAGCAGTACAGCCGCAAAGCCTCCGACATTTTTGCCCTGCAGGGCGATCTCGCGAAAGAGATGACCTCGATGCTGCGGATGCGCCTGACGGGAGAAGATGAAAAGCGCATGATGAAAACATCTACCGCGAATCCCGAGGCGTATCAGGACTATTTGAAGGGCAGCTATTGGTTGAATAAGATAACCGAAGAGGGATCGCGAAAGGGCATCGAATACTTTCAGCAGGCGATCGCGAAAGATCCTACCTACGCTCTCGCCTATGATGGCGTGGCAAATTGCTACAGCGCTCTTGCAGGCGCCGGTTTTGTTCCCCCGAAGGATGCTTACCCGAAAGCTAAAGAGGCTGCTCTGAAGGCACTGGCGATAGACGAAACGCTCGCCGAAGCTCACGCTTCACTCGGGTATGTCGACGCAGTGTATGACTATGATTGGTCGGGCGGGGAGAGGGAATTCCAGCGAGCCATTGCGCTCAATCCGAGCTATGCGGATGCCTACCGACAATATGGCATAACTTTGAGGGACGAGGGACGACTTGAAGAAGCCATCGCGCAGCACACGCGAGCACTGGAGCTCGATCCACTCTCGCTCATCATTAATAGGGCTTTGGGACTGACATTCTATTACTCCAGGCAGTATGACCAAGCAATAGAGCAAGAGCGGAAGGCACTTGAATTGGACCCAAAGTTGTCCCCGGCGCACGAGTCGCTCGGCCGGGCCTATCTTCAAAAATCGATGTTTAAGGAGGGTATTGCGGAGTTTGAAAACCTGCTGGCTATTTCCCCGGGCTATCCACTAGCACTATCGGACCTCGGATACGCCTATGCGGTGACGGGAAGAAGAGCCGAAGCGCTGAGAGTGCTCGATCAACTAAACGAGCTATCGAAGCAAAAGTATGTTCAAGCGGTGCTCAGGGCCAGAATCTATGCGGGCGTTGGGGAGAAGGACAAGGCATTCGAGTGGTTGGAGAAGGGTTTTGAGGACCGGACTTTACCCGCCATTAAAGTGGACCCGACCTTCGATCCGCTGCGCTCGGACCCGCGCTTCGCCGATCTGCTCCGCCGCATGAATCTGCAGCCGTAAGCTCATTTAGGCGGGAATCCGAGTGAGAATCCATGCACCTGTTGTGACGACGATGGTCATCCAGATGACGAAAGTAGCCGCCGACCACGCGATGTGATCTTGCTTGGTGAGAATCCTGTGTGGAATATCCGGGCCAAAGGTTTCAGTATCTTCGATGTACGTCCAGCCGCTCACGACCTCTTCTTCCACGAGTTCGTAAATCGTGGCGAGAAGCCAGAGCAGGTAAGTGACGATGGCAGCTATGGCGTACGTGATTGGGTGCATTGGGACTGATTTTGTAAGAGCAAGGACTCCGAGCAGAGCACCTATCGAGGCAAGACCCAAGAGGCCGAGGATGCCATCCACAACCATTTGAATCGGTTTCGTGACACGGTCAGTGAAATTAGCTAGGTGTCCCTGTGGGGCATCGACGACACGCGGGTCTTTCTGCATCAAGAGAACCGTGGAGATTGCACCGAAGAAATAAATGAGTCCCATGAGCAGTTTTGAAGCCAGCTTGATGTGACCAGCAACCAAGCGGCAGAGAATGGTCACGATGGCCGGAGAGTTTTTTGCCGAGCAATTCCATTCTGCCAAGAAGCAATAAATTACGAAGACGATGGCAGCGATTACGATGAGTGTGGTCATCTCGTTCTCCTCGTCATCAATGGTCCGCAGACTGTAGTCTCCAGACCGGCAGCGGTATCGAATATCGGCACTGCAAAACCAACTACTTACGACCTCTGCGAAAACGACCCTTTTGAACTGGCACCCGTTTTCAACAAGTTAGCTTTTGCGCCTCAAGCAGTGGTAACAGCGATAGATGCTCACGGTACCCGCTTCCGTATCTTGAACCGGCATATGCAGCCGCGACAAAATTGCATCGAGAACCTTGTTCTCACGCAGAATGCATACGTCAGCGAGGAGAACGAATTTGCCGCTCTTGTCGCCGTAAGCCACGCGACCTCGCGGGAACTCTTCGTATCCCCCTCTTGGTACGGCTCCTATCTTGACCAGTTGCGACCAGTATTCGTCGTGACCGCGATCATGGATCAAATGGTCGCCGTAGTGCCCGGCCCCGGAGAGCGGCGTGCAATCAATGAAGAGCTTGTCGCCGACGAGGTAGATGATGCCGACCATGGGTGCCCGCGTTCGCTGTACCTTGCTCAAGCAGCCACCGCCTGACGCCCCGCTTCCCTGACAAAGCGGACAACGCTGGCGCGGCTGACGCCATATTTCTTGGCCACATTCGTCAGCGACATTCCGGCCAGCCGGTCGCGGACAAGCGCATCATGGTCGATGTCGAGAGGAGCACGTCCAAGCCGCTGCCCTTCGAGCCGCGCCCTCCGCATCCCCGCTTTGATGCGTTCCACGATGAGGCTCCTCTCTAGCTCGGCGATGCTTCCGACCATGGTCAAGAACATGCGCCCCATGGGTCCGCTTGTGTCGATAGCTTCTCGGGCTGAAATAAATTCAATTCCTAGTTCGTGGAGTTCGTCCACGATTTCCAAGAAGTTCTTGGTGCTCCTCGCTATGCGGTCGAATGCCGCCACCATCAGGACATTGAACTCCCCGCGTCGCGCATCGGCCATCATTGTGTCCAACCCCGGCCGCCGTGCTTTCGAGCCGGAAATTCCTTGGTCGCAGTATTCACGGACGACCTCGAAGCCTCGTTGTGCCACCAGCTTTCGAAGGTCGAGAAGCTGATTTTCCACGTGTTGGTCTGGTGTGCTCACTCGCGCGTAAAGTGCGGCTCGTTTCATATCAATCCCTCCACGTAAACCTTGGCTCGTTCGACGATCAAGCTCGACGGGGCTACGACAGGACGTAGACTCCTGAGTTGGGAAAGCGCATCGTCGAAGTTCTTGAATCCGATCAAGTGCATGTACACGGCGACAACGACGGGCGAGCGTGAGGAACCCTCGACGCAATGGACGAGCACTGTCCCGGCACGAACAAGGTCGCTGATTGTTATCATCATCCGTTCGAATCTGCGAGGATCAAGCCTTTCGGGTTCATCGAGACAAGAATAAACATAGGTAATTCCTTCCCGCCAGTGTCGATGCACCTCAGTGCTGACGTTCACGACGGCGGTGATACCGAACGGATTCGTGTCCGCTAGACGGTCTGCATCATCGAGCGTCACCCAAGTAAAGGCGCTCGAACACTTTGGTCATTGTCATAATTTGTTCTCGCTCCTGTTCTGCCCTTGTGCAGCGTGTTGGTAGGGCGTGAAGTTATTCGGGCTCGTTCGTCGTCCTCGCGGTAGCCCATCTCACCGCACTTGATTTGCGTCATGATTTGCAAGCCGGGCGACGGCAGCATTCGCGGCTCGCACGTATTCGGGCATGACTTCCAGAATCGAGGCTTTGAACGCATCCGGCGCATATTCCTCGTGCTCCTCGACCATCTTTCGAATTCGAGTCGTGAGTGCCTGCCATTTGTCAAAGCACACTCGGCATTCCTGCTGCGCGGTCTCCACATCGAGATGCCATTGTGGTTTTTCGCTCATATCGTCTCCTCTGTTTGGATTTCGCTGCCGATTGGGTTGTCCTGCCTACAAAGAGGGCACCGCTTGGGGAGTCCGTGGCTCGTCACGGTCAGGAGCGGCTGAGATTCGCACACGAAGGCGTACTGATTTCGTCTTCGGTCGCACGTCTGCAATGAAATGGAAGTATTGCGTGGAGCCTTCGGTCGGCGTGATTCCAGCTTTTGCGTAGAACAACGAGGGTGATAACTTGCGGGTAGCCATGGCAGCCTCCTATCAAGGTTGCTTCGGTTAGGGGCGTCGCGGCGTTGGTAGCGCCGTGGCGTCCCGATTACTTCAATTCCTTGGCTCTCTCCAGAAGGTACTTGTCAATCGCTCTGCGGATGAGTTCTGCGACCGGAGCGCCGGTCTTTTCGGACAGCGTCTGGAGCTTCTTGATCTGCTCCTCTTTGAGGAAGAGGGCTGTCCGCTTCATGACCACATAGTATCACACAGGCATACACATGTCCATAGGACGGAGGTACTGGAACACCCGAAGGCGATGGTGTTTGGATGTGTGTCACTTTGCCGTAGTTGTTTCTGCAAGCGCATTGCGGCGCACAGATCTTCGTTTTTTGGTGTTCAATTTCGCACATGTTGTATGTGGTCAATTTTAGTCATCTAGACGGGCTGATCCTACGAGTCTACGATTGGTGATTATTGTTGGACCCGTTTTCTGATCAAGGAGCAGACCTGAATGGGCAAACGTAGTCTCGGTGTCAGTAGGGCGGTGTCAGCCACGCAGTTCTCCGCAAAAAGTTCCGTGCTGGAATGACTTTTCGGAACTACCGAGACAAAGAGGCCGTCTTTTCGCAAGGTGACGTAGCCGATTCTGTCTTCTACATAGAAACCGGGACGGTGAAGCTCACGGCGGTCACCACGCGCAAGAAAGCGATAATCGCCATTCTACAGCGAGGTAGCTTTTTTGGCGAAGGCTGTCTGGCAGGGCAATCTCTGCGGATTTGTACGGCGAGATCAATCGGACAGTCCAATATCATTCGGCTGCAAAAGGAGAGCATGGTTCGCACGCTCAAGAGAGACCCGCAGTTTGCAACGCTGTTTGTCGGATATTTACTTTCACGGGTTGTTCGAATCGAGGAAGACCTGATAGATCAATTCTTCAATTTCAGCGAAAGGCGACTGGCGCGGGTTTTGTTGCTGTTTGGGGACATAACCAAGGAATCGAAGTCGGACTCTCCCCTGAAAGTGAGCCAATCAACCTTGGCGGAGATGGTCGGTACCACCCGCCCAAGGGTAAGCAAATTCATGAACGATTTCAGGAAGAAAGGCTTGGTCAGTTACAACGGGGGCTTGCAAATAAATAGCGCACGGCTCATGGAGTTTTTGGAAAATCGCCCGATGTCCGTCAAGAAAACATGAGCAACAGAGACAAGAAATGAAAGTAAAACAATTAACACCGAAGCAACAGTCTTCCGTCGCCTGCCCTACGTGCGGTGTGGCTGCCGGGAAGCGGTGCATTCTCGTTGCTGGTGGTTTACGAAACGAGCCGCATCCAGATCGCAAGCTTTTGGCTGCTGAGGCTTTGGAAGAGAAAAGAATTAAGCGATCAGGGTCGGTGTAAACGTGCCCAAAAAGAAGAGAAGCGGAAGCATTCTTGGCGCTCGTCGCCCGGCTGAAAAAGGAAGCAGCGAAGCCTTATCTTACGAAATCAGTTCGGGAAATGGCGACAAAGAAGCAGATTGCATCATGGAACGCAGGTTAGTTGAACTTCTACAACCCGGTTTTCAGGGATGGGTGCGGGCGTCGCAGGGGCAAACGTAATCAGTCCATTTAGACCGCATGACAGCAGGGCTTGCCTTTCATCGCCTCCCGTCCCTCACGGAGAATCAGGGGCAGCAAGGCTAAGGCGGCAACGGGGTCTGCCCAACTCACTTTCCAAATCGCATTGATGACGAGACCCGCCAACGCAATCAGAGCCAGATAGCCGCAGACCGCAGACTCAGCAGCATCAGCCCTCAAGGCTGCGCTACCTGTCGCCGCCGAGAGCCGCCGCTTTTGCTTTGCAAGCCATGGCATGACCGTTGCGGCAAGGATGAGCAGCGCGATTCCGATGGGACTTGGTCGGGCTTGGACGTGTCCTAGCAGCGTCAGAACAGAGGCGAAGGCAACGAATGCAGCGAGAACAAAGAGCAAGCCGCCTGCAATTCTCGCCGCTCGGTGCTCCGCAAGGTCACCGCGAGACGGCGAATAGAAGCGCCAGAGCACGACTGCCGCAGAGAGAAGTTCGACCGCGCTGTCGCCGCCGAAGGCGAGAAGCGCCGGGCTGCGTGCGAACCAAGCCGCGCTCAACGACACTACTGCCTCCGCGCTCATCCAGACGAGGGTAAGAACTTGAATCCGAACAATGCGACGGGCAGTCTCTAGCGGGAATGTGCTTGGTCGTGCTGACACACGAGCATTATGCATGACGAACCACCCACAAGAAGGCGTCTTCAAGCCTCGTCCGGTGCAAAATCAGTTGGCTACTTGAGCCAGAGAGATGAAGAGTTGTGGTGTGCAACGACATCCGAGGATTACAATCCGCGCATGGAATTGACTCTGTCGTTTCTGGCCCTGCTGACTTCGGGCCTGTTTGCCGGAGCGGCTCTTTACGTAACTGCCGTTGAACATCCAGCGCGAATGTCGCAAGGGGCTTCTATCGCTTTGCAGGAATTCAGGCCCGGTTACAAACGTGCAGCGCCTTTGCAAACTGCATTGGCGGTCACTTGTTTTCTTTGCAGTTTGGTCGTCTGGCGGCTGACAGGTCAATGGGCATGGCTCGCGGGTGGCGTGTCGGTGGGCGCGGTCGTCCCTTTTACGTTTGCTTTCATCGTGAAGACAAACCGCTTGCTTCTCGATGCCGCTTTGCCGCCGAAGGACAAAGAGGCTCTCATACTGCTCACTAAGTGGGCGCGGCTTCACGCAGTCCGCACGTGCTTGGGCGTGCTTGGATTCGCTATCTTGCTCGTCCAGTCCATTCAGCAAGCACGTTCACATTAGTGGTCGTCTATTCTTCACGTTATTCTGGACCTTCGCGACATGGAGTGAACCGGGGTATCCACCGTGGAACATGAGCGCAAAAGGTTTCGTACTCAGCCCCAAAGGATTTTCGCAATGTCGGTTCCTCATAAGTGAGGACAAACAAGTGCGTCACCATCCAGCCAAGGATTGCATACGCGAGGATACGGATGTCGCCTAAAAGCAGGGCTTGACCAAGTATCAGCGATACGACTGCGACGTACATAGGATTTCGGACGTAGCGGTAGAATCCCGTGACCACGAGGTCTCGCGTTGGAAAGACGGGCGCAGGCGTGCCAATGCCTTGAAGCGCGAAACGTCCGAATGATTCAAGCAGTACGGGGATGCCTACGGCTATGAGCAGGGCACCGATTACTCGAAACGGCGCGAAGCCCAAGAACGGTGCGTGGACGTGCCACCGGGAAATCCACCACGGCACGAGTCCGACGACGACTCCGGGGGCAAGCAAGAGAAAAACCGTAGTTCCCAAAATGGCGAACACGCGCCTGATTCGGCCATCTGCTTTCCATCGGCGTGCAGCAGTCATTTGAATAGCCCACCGAACCTGCTGCATTGTGGCGGAAATCTGGCAGTGTCGTCGAGCGGTAAGCGACGGGGAGTTTCACAATGCCCTTGCCCAAACTCAGGGATGCTCAGATTGCACGGGTTACTTCGTAAACGGGGGGATGTCCAGCGGAAGTCCAACGCGCATGAAATATCTAGCGAACGATTGTGATAGCTGCTCACGATAAGGTGAAAGAAGACGGGGTCTCTCTCCTGCCTTTGATGCGATGAGTTTTAACACCTTCAATGGGATGCTGTACAATTCACGAAAATCTACGACTTGAAAGCTGAATTTGAAATCGTCATCTTTATCAAGAAGGTGAAACGGTGGGGCATTACCTCTTCTCAATTCCTCTTTCCCCCTATCGGACTGTAACATTGGCACGTCCTTAGAGAATTCATCTAGGGGCCAAATCGGGCAAAGGACAACACTGTTCACTTTTTCATACTCAAGGTCGCAAGCCTGTGTCATCACAATCAGGTTTGCCTTTTTAACAGGGATGTTGGCAGTGAGTTTTTCGCTCGAAACTTCGACCGCACGCAGAAGAACTTCGTCGGCGTCTGGAATCAACAGAGGGCAGTCAGTGATTATGTCGCCTTGTGTAACTCCTGCCCCGGCAACCACCTGATACCACGGGTACGCAGGTGTCTCTTTGTTAGCCATGGTCACTCACGGGAGCATCAGGCGTCCCCAAGGTAGGGCAGCCACTTCAATTGACCTTGGAATTTGAGCGTCGCTTGAATGTGACCGACTGTCTGTAACTGAGGAACCCTCGCTTCTTCCCATCTCGGCACGTACCAACTGGAATAGACTTCATAATAATCGCCATAGCCTTCGTCTCGACGACGGGAAACTTGAATGCATGTTTCGTTGAAAGAGAATGACGGACGCGACATCTGTATGTTTGCAGTCGGGACGACGGCCAATGCTAGAACGGCAGGCCAGACGCAAGTCCGATAAGACTTAGAGACGGTTGAAAGCGTGAGCGAGTTGGGATGAGGCTGGCCTTGCTCCTTAACTAAGGTAGTCGAAATTCGGTCGGTGTCCATTTGCTCTCCTACTCGAACTGTCTCAAGAGTTGACCTTCTACTAATTTGAAAAACCACTCTTCTGCGAGAGCGTGTGCGGCGTCTAGCCATCCTGAAAACTCCTTCGGCAACTGTGGAAGCTCCTTACCTTCCGAATGAATTACCGTCTCCCAAATCAAGGCATCCTTGTCGTTAGCCCTTCCTTTTGCCATTCTGAAATGTACAGTACCCGCTGGAGACTTTGTTGGAAACGCGGTCTGCAATCCAAACAGCGCCGTATTTTCTTGTACACCATTCTTTTCAAACAGCAGCTTCGGCAAAGAAACTCCAACTCTAAACTTCTCTGACATGTATGAAAGGGTATCTTCCTTTTCAAAATCCACATGTACGGCGTTGATATATCGTAGCTCCAAGGTCGTTGGGACTATTTTGCTAGGATAATACTGAAACAGAAGGTCTATGATTTTCTCGGCTCTTATTTTGTAGTCTTCCCAAGTGTACGAAGATGTCTCATTCAAAGTGAGAACGCCCGAGCCAATCTGTACGAGCGGCCAGCCCCCGGCCACTCGCCTGAATCGGTACTGCGCTATGTTCGGTGTCATTTGTTCGGGAGCCGCTGCTGTCGCCAACACTTCGAACTCAGGGTACTCTTTGGCAAGTAAATCATGGAACTTGCCGATGAAGAGTCTCAAGTCCGGGTCAATGCCGCTTTCCCTTGCAAAAGAAGGTTGCCATCTAAATTCCAGAATGGCCTCTATGAGCGGTTTGTGACTGAGGTTTTTGGGTCGCATCAGCGAGACGGGGCGGGTTTGCCCCGCTTGAACATAGTATCAAATGAGCAGGAAAATGAACATCGCACGGGAATTTCTAATTTCCAAGCCACTTTCAAATCGGTCGATTAGGCTTTCCATCGGGGCTGCGTCGGTATGTCAGGGCAGGACTTCATCCAGCTTTTGCCGAACGTCTTCCCGGTCAAGAACTTCCACACAAGCGATTTCCCCGGCGACAACGTCAAGAATCAGCATCCCTTCTTCCGGCATCAGTCGCACATTTCGATGACCGGGACCGAAGCTATGCCCGCTTTAGTTGCCTTCCAATGGTCACCTCCCATAGAGAGTCACCTTCCCATCAACCACGTTCGCCACGTAGCGGCCCTCGCTCAGGAACTGCATCACCTTCTTGCCAGCCCGTGCCATCTGCGCCCAACGGGATTTCGTTTCAGGGTTCTGCTCAAGCCCACGAATTTTGTTCCCGTCGAGTACGAAATCCACCTGCCGCAGGTGGCGCTTCGGAGTCAGCCGGACGGGGTAACGCTCTGTGCCTAGCTCGACGACCTTGGCGTTCTCGACGAGGGCTTGCCGCCAGACCTCGGTGAGTGCCTGCTCGAAGGAAGAGTCCATAGGATTCGTTCCGTCTATGAAGCAGGTCAGGGAGCGAGCCGCTTTATCCCCACCTCACCGCCAAGTCGGCGATGCAGAATGCCGCGTTGCAACAGATCGGGGTTAGACTGTGATTCAAGAGGAGGAGACACAATGCGACTTTCCCTCAAAGGAATGACAATTGCCGGTGGATTACTGTGGGGCGGTGCCATCCTGTTCCTCGGACTCATCAACCTTGTCAGGCCGACCTACGGTGTTGATTTTCTCCGAGCGATCAGTTCAGTGTATCCGTGGTTTCACGTGTCACAGTCGTTCGTCGATGTCGTGATTGGCACGATTGATGCGTTGATTGACGGAGCTATCGCAGGTTTTCTGTTCGCATGGCTCTACAACCTTTCTGTCGGTGACCGGAAGGAAGCCTGAAGCTGGGATTATGGCTGTCGTTGTTTAGGCTGGTTCTTTTTTGTCTTAATAGCGAAATGGGTGAACGTCACATGCAGGCAGTTAAGGCAGCGCCCGACCGATCTCGGCGTGTCAACGCTCTGGTGGCGATCAAGCTCCTGCACACGGCAGTTTGGGCTGTGTTGGCCGGATGCATCGTGGCGCTGCCAATAACGGCGCTGCTCCTTCGCTTCGACTGGGCGATAATCCTGACCGTAATCATCCTCGCTGAGTGCGGCGTGCTGGCCCTCAATAAGAGCCGGTGTCCCCTGACAGGCTTGGCGGCCCGGTTCACGGCGGACCGGGCGGACAACTTCGACATTTATCTACCGAACTGGGTTGCGCGGCACAACAAGGCAATCTTCGGCACGCTTTTTGTCGTCAACGAATTGATCGTGCTCTGGTGCGGATAGAGCTATTTTCACCGGGTGCTGGCTGAAATGAGAGCTATTTTCACCGGCAGGTGTCCCCGGCACCCATGAAATGTGGTAGGCGATCATGCAGATTCTGAAAGCGGGTTAATGAGGAACATGCGCCAGCGATTACGATAGCCCGTCTCTGCAACACGCGCACCACCTGAGTCGGCGCAGCAGAAATATGTTCCGTGTTGCCACGTTCCTCGATTACTTGCCGCCCTCTCTACGTACCTGCGAATGCCCGCGACAGCATGACTGCCATCAGCAAGCCCCCCCCGAGAACGAGGACGCCGGATGGTTGACGGAGGTGGAACCCTCCCACACGGCCCACGAGCAGGTACCGGAAACGGTCCGCGTCGACATGATCCGCTCACTCACTACTCTTTATCCAGATACTCGCCGGGGACATCGTCCTGCGGAACCTCATGCGTGCGAACTTCCCCTTCGTCAGCGTCCCCGGCGTCTTCCACGCCCTTCACCACCTCGGCCTCGAACGCGTTTCCTTCGTCGAGCAACTCGTCAACACTCTGCGAATCCGCACCTTGGACGTTGGACAATCCCTGCAAATCTCCCGATTGGTCGCCCGACCGCACTCCCAGTCCCTCCAGTGCGAATGCCACCGTATCCACGCTTTGGCTTTCCCCCCGAACCTGTTTCTTAGGTGCGCTCGCCGTTTTCCCGCTGGTTGTCTTCTTGCCGCCAACCTTCGTTTTCACCTCGGCCTTTTTTGGAGCTGCCTTCTTCTTCGCCACCTTCTTGCCCGCAGTCGTCTTCGACTGCTTCTTCTTGGTTTTCTTTTTGGTAGCCATACCCGCAGTCTACCACCGGTTGGTCATTCCTAGCGCGAGCGGGCCTTTGCAGTTTGACCGACTTGGAAGCTACGATCGTCAGGCGGTCACATTAGTGCCCGCATTGTGGGAAGGAACAGCTTATCGCACTTTGTTGCGCAGTCGCCGTACAAACCTGCCATAGTAATAGGAAGCACACGGTGCGGTGTGTGAACGTGGAATGTTAAGCGGGATTTCCGGAGTTGCTGGATGAGAAGGGATGTTGACGACCCGTTCGCTGAGTAGCCATTTAATGCTGGCCCCGACCGAAGGGATTTTCACTGACGCTGCTCCGTTCAGCGCTGTGGGGCTACTGACCAAACCGATGGCGAAGATGGAGTCTTCTCGCCCACATTTCGCGGTCAAAACGGGCGATAGGAGCTAGTCATCCCGTCGTTTGTCCTGCTCGATGAAATTATCAAGGTCTGCGCGGTCAATCTGGTACCGATTGCCGAGCTTGAGGTAAGGAATCCTGCGCGACCAGATGAGGTTGCGGATGCACCAGACGGTGCAATTCAAGTAAGCCGCAGCGCCCTTCACTGTGAGGAGTCGAGGTCTATCGATGGGTTCAGTCATCCGCCAACGATAACAAACGAAAGCGCCCGACACTTACCGAGATTGGGCCGTCCCTCCCTGTCTCTTGATTTTCTTTCCCGCCATCTTCTGGGCCATGAAAAGCAGCAATTTGATGTCGCTTTCTTTCGTTCGGCTCAGCAGGCGGCGGAATTTCTCCAGCACTCTAGCGTCCCTACCCGAACTGCCCCACGCAATGTCGCCGGGTGTCTTGCGCTTGGGAAGGCTCGGCAGCTTAGGCGGCTCCTCACCATCGTAAAGGAGTTGGTACAGCGGTACCTCAAGGGCACGGGCAAACTTTTCCAGCGTTTCGACGGCAGGAACGGTGTGACCGTTTTCGACGCGGGAGATGTAGCAGCGGAACAACCCGGTCCGTTCCTCAATCGTGCCTTGGGAAAATTTCTTCTGCTCGCGCAGGGCACGCAGGCGGTCGCCGATAATCATGTTGGTAGGTACCTCCGTTCTGGGCGGTATGAATGGTGCGAATACGAGACCCGGCTGCGGGTTGAGATAAGAAAGCATAGCCCTCCCGAGCCGTGATAAACAATGTTGTAGGTGGCCACGTCCGTTTCGTAATATTCAACTCCGGCTTCTTTAAGAGCGTTGAAGATTTTCGGGTAGGGCCACTGCTCTTGCTTGCTTTTCGTAAAGACCTCTTCGAATTAAAACAGAACGGAAGGCAGATAGGCACCAGCGGGTTCGTTGTAAAGTCCCATCGTCATCAACGTCATCGGCTGCACGATGCGAAGTCCACTCTCAAGACACCACTGGAACAGCCCGGCGTTGCGAGTGGGAACAAGAATCCCCGGCCCTTGAAACGCTGTCGCTGAGGCAATCAATGCCTCCAAATCTTCGTTCGTCTCGCCAACGGCATGTCCAAAAAAGGCAACAGAAGAAGCATAGGCTGTGACGCGACCCCGCGATTCGGCGACGACGGCTGTGCCTTGTTGAATTGCATCGCCTAGTTCGCCTCCTCGGTCGTGTCCGTGGACTCGAAGGCAGAGGTCGTTGCAGGCCGCGAGGTCTTTTGCCTGCGCGGGCCGAACTCGGTACCCCGGCAGCGTCGTCTGAATCGCTGGCCCCTGCATACAGGAAAGCGGCTCGCGCACGACGAAGCCGAGCTTCGCATATAGCGAGAGCGAACGATTGTGATACGCCGCCTGCACCAACCGGATTCCCGCATACTTCCGTTCGGCTGCGCGGCCCATGACGGCCTGCATCAGTTGACGGCCCGCCGTCCGATTCTGCGCCGCCGGGTCAATCGTGATTGGCCCAACGCCAGCGATGGGGGTTCTTTCGTCCAAGCAATTGCTTCCGATGACTTTTCCGTCCTGTTCAGCCACCACGCAGAAAAACGCGGGGTGCGAGAACATCATCGAGAGGACGCCAATTGGAACATCCGGGACGGGGAAATCTTGAGGGAAATTGTGGTGATTGGCGAGGGTGGTGAAGGCTTCAAAACAGATTCGTCCGCACACTTCCGCATCAGCCGGAGTTGCCCGGCGAATGACAAGCGATTGCTCAGTAGGAACGAATGCTTGCGATTGTCCTTCCATCAGGCTTACCTCCCCGCTGAATTCGGGCTGGCCGTCCCGCAGCATGACGACCGCGAGTGAAATCAATTGCGGCATTCTAACAAGAAATTTGGTCGATGGGACTCTTCCGTTGAGGGCAGCAGGATATATAACTGAATCTCACGGGAGAACCGCTAGAAGTTCTTGCCGCACCTCATCCCGATACAGCACTTCAACGCAGGCAATCGTCTCCCCGACAACGTCAAGGATGAGCATCCCCTCATCGGCCGTCAGAACTACGCATTCATCCTCGAAAATGTCAGCCAAGCTAGCGTCCGCCTGCGCCCGAGTCTTTAGGTCTTTCAAGTCGGCAAGCCCGAGGGACTTCATGGTAGTCTCCAACACTTCAGATGGGAGAAATTTCGCTCGGAACTGTATCCAGTGTTGCCAATTTCAGTTGATTTCTTAGTCTAAGATGCACTATGTTTGTCTCGGATGAACAGCAAGGATTCAAGGTAAGTGGCAGCAACCAGTGGGTTTTAGCGGTTTTTATTGACTTTTCTTTAAGTGGCGAAAGGCAATCCCCCCCTCTCCGCCAGAATTTTCTAAGCCATCTAAAACGAATGTGATACGTGGCGTAACCGACCCGGGTTACGCGCGGGTTACGGAATGCACGCTGCGACGTCGGTCGATACGACGCAGTCAAAAAAGCCAAGCTTTTACTGGAGACGAAGGAAGCCGCGCGCAAGTATGGATTGGTCGCCCCGTTTGCGATCGGGCACGTAACGGTCTCCGAGGGAGCGAAAAAAATTATTCAGCACGAGGCTTTCTAGGATTTCGCAGACGGACTAAAAAACGATGCCCTGGTTGTCCAAATTAATGGGGAGCAATACACCTCTATGCTATGTTGGTGTTTCCGGGATTGAAAAGAAAATTCCAGTCAAAAATCTCAGCCATTATGAAAACGCTCGTCTTATTCTAATTCGCGATGTCAAAGATGATCGAAGTCAACGGCCGTAACTACAAGGCGCCTGGCGCGCCAACTGTTGTAATCTGCTTGGATGGATGCGATCCAGCGTACTTCGATCGGGGCATTCCAGACGGAGTCTTTCCGACCATCGGGTCGTTCCAGGACATCGGCTATTTCGGCCATGCTGACGCGGTCCTGCCGACATTCACCAATCCTAATAATGTTTCGATTGTGACCGGCGCGCCCCCCTCCGTGCACGGGATCTCAGGCAACTTCTATCTGGACCGTGAAACGGGTCGGGAAGTAATGATTACCGACGCATCGCTGATGCGCTGCGAGACGATTCTGGCGCGAATGTCGCAAGCGGGAGTACCAACCGCTGCCATAGCCGCGAAGGACAAACTTCGGAAGATGCTCGGACGGAACTTGACGGGAATCTCGTTCTCTACCGAACGCGCCGACGAAGCTTCCATCTCTGAAAATGGCATCACAGGCATCGAAGCCCTGGTAGGGAGGCCGAAGCCGGACATGTATTCGGCCGATCTTTCTCTTTACGTCCTGGACGCCGGCATCCGACTGCTCCAACAGCAAGCGGCCAAGCTGCTTTATCTTTCGCTCTCGGACTACATTCAGCACGGGTATGCCCCCGGGGAGCCGGAGGCCGATAGCTTCCATCGCGCTGTGGACGGGCGGGTTGGCCAAATGGTTGATCTCGGCGTTGTGGTCGGGCTGGTAGCTGACCACGGCATGAATGACAAGGCGAGGCCGGACGGCGAGCCAAACGTTGTCTTCCTCGAAGAAGAGTTAGACCGGCGATTCGGTGCAGGAGCGGCGCGTGTAATCTGCCCCATTACCGACCCGTTCGTTCGCCACCACGGCGCCCTGGGCTCATTTGTGCGAGTCTACCTGCGCAAAGCCAAGGATCAGCAGGCCTTGATGGAAGTGAGCGCATCCTTGCCAGGCGTAGCGGCGGTGATCGACGGTTCCGAGGCGGCGCAACGCTTCGAGATGCCGCTCGATCGAGAGGGCGATTTCGTCGTGCTGGCCGACGCGCACACAGTCATCGGTTCGAGGCGGGCGGAACACGATCTATCCGGATTGGCTGGCCATCGCCTGCGATCGCACGGCGGTCTCGAAGAGCAGCGCGTGCCGTTCATTCTGTCGCGCCCCCTCAATACGAAGTACCAGCTGATCGCGAAGAGCCGTCACCTTCGCAACTTCGATATTTTCGATTTCGCCCTCAACGGCGTCGAGTGACATCCCGGTTGAATTGATGGGTTACCAAATACGGTTTTGATGGGCTTAACAGCTAAAAGCTTTGTTTATAGATGGCGTCGGAGAGCGCGATTGCGACTCCTCACTCTCCGCGAGTTTCAAAGTATTCTTCAAGAATAAAACCCTTTGCGCATTTCTCGCATGCTTGGCATTTTGCATCACCGACCTGACGGGCGATGAGAAGTCCGGGCGCAGTTCTCTACGCGCCGGCGACAAGTTCACCTCTTGATTGGTGCCGCTTCTGGTGGGAAAACTCGCCGGCGGGCGGAGGACCCGCCGGCGCTCATTTTATTCGAGCCTAGTTAGTTACATTGATATTGACTGTTGTTGTAACCGTCGCTCCGTCCGCCGTGGTCGCTGTCACAGTGATATTGGATGCGCCCGTCGGCGTGGGAGTCTTCGTCATCGATGTGCAACCGACGAGGCCTCCCGCGGCCAGCATGAGCACGCCGAGCGTCAGGTACATCGGAACGCGGCGCAAAGGCAGCGCCCGCTGCCGGACCGCCCCCAACATCCCGAGCATGGCGATCAGCGCGGCTACCACGGACCACAGCAGGTAAGTGGACCACGGCCCTCGCCCGCCATTCCATGGAGCCGACGGCGGGGATCCCGATGCTGTCCCGTTGGTCGGAATCGCGTTGATTGTAATGGTCGAGCTCCCTGAAGTTGCCCCCGCCGCGATCGTTCCGCCCGCTACAGTGCACGTTGCGCTGGTGAGCGTCGTCGGCACCGTGCAGGTGACCGTAACCGCTGCCGGCAGAGGACTATTTGCCGGATTCGTCGTGTAATCAATTTTCACCATTGCCGGAGTGCCCGCTGTGACTGCGATCGTCCCCGGGGTGGAGGCATCCTGCGCAGCTACGAGAGCTACGAGCGGGAATGTCAAGGTTGTTTGGCCGCCTCCGGCGTTTGAAGTCGGGTTCTTGGGGTTCACGATGGTGACTGTCAGGTTGCCAGCATTCGCCGCCGCCAAGTCGGCGGTCGGCACGCTGATCGTCAGCGATGTGCCGGCTGCGTTGGCCGTTCCAGTCAGCGGAGTGTTCAGCGGCGCGCTGTTGCCAAGAGTCACGGTCGTCGAGCTGTTGAACCCTGTGCCCGTAATGATGAGCTGTTGCGCCGAAGTAGCTCCCGCAATCAAGCCGGTGTTCGGCGTGAACGAGGACTCCGTGGGCGCGATGTTGTTGACAGTCGCCGTATCCGTTGCGGAAGTTTTGTCCGCCCCGTTGGGATTGCCGTCGTTCGGGTCAGAAACGATGGCGTTGTTCGTTAAGGATGGATACGCGCCCGGCGCCACTGAAACGACGAGCGGGAAACTGCTGCTCGCGGTAGGTGCAATCGGCCTGGCGCTGGTGCACGTGACGACTTGTCCCGTCACCGAACATGTCCAGGCGCCTGCGCCACCGCCGCTGCCGGCGGCCACAAATGTCAGGTTCGCATTCAGCGTGTCGGTGACGGTGATCGTGCCGGCGGTCGCTCCGGTGCCATTATTCGTGACATTAATTGTGTAGGTCCCGTTCTGGCCGACGGTGAAATTGCCCGCGTGAGTCTTTGTGACGGCCAGGTCGGGAGCGAAGCCGGTCCCGTTCAGCGTGAGAACGTTACTGCCGGGGCGGCTGTCGGAAATCGTGACTGTGATGGGCCCTTGAGCGCCGAGAGCAGTCGGCTTGAAAACATAAGTCAGGTTGCAACTGGCGCCAGCCGCGAGAACGGCGTTCGCGGCGCAGATTCCGGTTCCAGTCTGGAGCGGGAATTCCGCCGCGTTCGCGCCCGCTGGAGTGATGGAGCTAATCGTGATCGACCCCGGCGTATTGTTCGCGAGAGTAGCCGACATGGTGGCGCTGGTCGTATTCACAAGGACGTTGTTGAAGTTGAGCGAGTTGGGCGTAAGTGTGACAGTTGACGCGATGGCGTTGAGAGTCAGATTGGCCGCGTTGATCGTAGGCTGCAGGAAAACGCTGCCCTGGGACAATCCGGTCTCGGTGGCGAAGTTCGAGCTGCCACTTCCGTCCGTAAAGGTCATGATCTGGAACGCGTTGCCAACGGCAGGCGCGAAGCCGCCGCCGAGGGTGACGTTCAGTGTGCCGCCAAGCGTCGCCGTGCCGCCGATATTCAGCACGCTGAACTGGCCCGCGCCGGTATTATCGAGTTCGATGTTGAGCGTCCCCGCCGCGGTCTGCGTGTAATTCCCACTAATCGTAATCGTTCCCGGCGAATTGCCCGGTTTCACAGTGGCCCCGTTCGAAACGCTTCCGGTTATCGTGCCCGATCCGTGCAGCGTGCCGCCATTGATGTTCATCGCGCTCGTAGAAGCTATCTCGCCTCCGGACAGCGCGGTGGTGCCTCCAGTCTGCGTGAACGAAGCGTTAAAATTGATCGTGCCGCTGTTGGCGTTGACTGCACCGGCGGTGGTGAATGGGCCGCCGAAGTCCAGTAGGCCGCTATTGTCATTGATCACGCCCGTTGCATTGTTAGTGAAATTGACGGTGACACCGAATCCACCGCCGGCCCCCGTTCCGGCCGTCTTGGTCAGTGTGCCCGCATTGATAAATGTGGAGTTCCCTGTGACTCCGCCACTACTCGCGAATACGAAGTCGCCTATCAGATTGAAAGTCCCTCCTGCGACAACATTGAACTCCGCGGGACTACCGGTGGGGCCGCCAATCGCAAGACTGGAAGTAACGTTGGCGGTCCCCGAGATGTCGATGTTGCCGCCGTTCAAGGCCGGCAGGCTATTGGCTCCCGTCAAATTCAGCGTGCCACCGACTCCGACACTCGTCGTCCCGACGTTATTAATGATTGTGCCGCCCGCCCAGGTCATCGTGCCCGAGACACTTAAGGAGGCACCGTTGCTGAGCGTGCCGGCATTGAGATTCAAGTTTCCGGTCTTGGCGCCAATTGAGTTGAGGGTCGCGATGACACCCGCATCCGCGCCGTTTGCGCCAACGGTCGTGGTGCCGGTAATGTTATAGGCTCCAGCGATCGTGGAGCGGCCCGTGGTGAACAGCACCGACCCTGCCCCGGTGATGCTTGAGGCTGCGGTCGCGCTGAAGTTTGAACCGCCCAGGCTCAGCGTGGATCCCGCCGCCACAACGAATTTCCCGGCGCTCGTGCCGCCACCGAGCAGGCTGAGCGTGCCGGTGTTGATGTTCGCCGTGCCGTTATCGTTGAACGCCACGCCGGTGAAGGTGAATGTTCCCGCTCCCGCGGCGACGTTGAACGTGCCGCCGTTGGTGAAGGACGGCGCAGCTCCGCCTCCGGTTAGGGTGATGCCGCCGGACGAAGCGTTCCAGGTCCCTGTGGTGTTATTGATGGCAGCGGTCGCGGTCATGCTGATCGTGCCGCCCGCATTCATGGTTGCTGTGCCCGCGTTGGTAATCGTGCCGTTCGAAAGGGTCACAGCGCCGGTCTCGGTGATTCCGCCGTTGGTGTTCACTGCTCCCGCACCGCCGGTCATCGAGATCGTCCCGCCGCTCCACGTGAGAAGACCCGTGGTGGTGACAACGCCCGTGCCGCCGAGAGTGCCGGAGCTCAGAGTTGTCGTTCCGCTGATGGTGAGGGGCGCGTTGGCGTTAAGCGTCCCGCCACTGATTACCACGTTGTTGGCGGTCGAAGCGCTCGTGAAGGTCAGCGAACCGCCGGAAATGGTCAGCGTTCCGCCATTGACGAAATTCATCGCGCTGACGGATTGCGCGCCGGAGGCCAGAATAATATTTAAGCCTCCGGTGT
Organism: uncultured Acidobacteriota bacterium; assembly: GCA_963804145.1. Taxonomy (GTDB): domain Bacteria; phylum Acidobacteriota; class Terriglobia; order Acidiferrales; family UBA7541; genus Palsa-360. The sequence goes on from CAWDPI010000001.1 coordinate 36,710, forward strand.
CGGAAACTACCTCGCTTGAAGTTGGCACGTGGCCCGCGCTCCAATTCGCCACGGTCGTCCACTGGTTGTCTCCCCCAGTATTCGTGAAGTTGTTTGGAGGCGTGGCATTCACGTTGAATACACTGCTGGTTGCTGCCGTAAGACCAGTGGCGGTCGCCTTCAAGGTATAGGCCGTCCCCTGGCTGCTGATGCTTATACCCGCGAAGGTCGCTACTCCGGCCACGGCGTTCTGCGTCAACGTCCCGGACAGAGTCCCGTTACCCGTGTTTGCTCCAATCGCCAGGGTCACGGCGTTCGTCGCCGTAGTGACTACGTTCCCCTGCGCGTCCTCTATGCTGACTTGCATAGCAGGGGAAATGGACACGTTAATCGTAACGGTGCTTGGCTGCACCGTGAATACCAACTGCGTCGCTGTTCCTGCCGTCACATTGAATGTGGTGCTCGTTGCAACCGTCAGTGAGCCCGAACTTGCCGACAACTTGTAGCCCGTTCCCGACTTGTTGATGTTCAAGCCCGGGAATGTCGCGACTCCGGCCACCGCGGCCTGCGTCAACGTTCCGCCCAGAGTCCCGCTGCCTGGATTTGTTCCGATGGCCATGGTCACTGAACTCGTCGCCGTGGTGACCACGTTGCCCTGCGCGTCCTCGATGCTCACTTGTACGCTCGGGCTTATGGACGCGGCCGCCACCACATTGGTCGGCTGCTGCGTGAAGACCAACTGCGTCGCTGTGCCTGGAGTGATATTGAACGCGGTGCTCGTTGCCGCCGTAAGCGCGCCAGAACTCGCCGACAACTTGTAGCCCGTTCCCGTCTTGTTAATGCTCAAGCCGGGGAACGTCGCTACTCCGCCCACGGCGGTCTGCGTCAACGTCCCGGACAGAGTTCCGCTGCCTGGGTTCGTACCGATCGCCAGAGTCACTCCATTTACTGCGGACGTGACCACGTTGCCATTCGCGTCCTCGATGCTCACTTGCACGTTCGGAGTGATTGTCGCGGCCGCCGCTGTACTCGTCGGCTGCACCGCGAACGCCAACTGCGTCGCCGTTCCAGGAGTGATATTGAAGCCGCTGCTGGTCCCTGCCGTCAGGGCCCCCGAAGTTGCCTTCAATGTGTAGCCCGTCCCAGTTTTGTTGATGCTTAGAGTCGAGAACGTAGCGACTCCGGCGACTGCGGTTACCGTCGCCGTCCCTCCCAGCGTTCCAACACCCGCGTTGTTCGCGATCGCCACCACAATCGAATTCGTCGCCGTGGTGACCACGTTTCCTCCCGCATCCTCAATACTTACCTGAACGGGCGGGGCGATTGCTGCTCCCGCCGCGGCGTTCGTTGGCTGAACCGTGAACGCGAGTTGCGACGCGGATCCCGCAGTGATATTGAACGTCGTGCTCGTGGCCACAGTTAGAGCGCCGGAACTCGCCGACAGCGTGTAGCCCGTTCCCGCCTTGTTGATGCTCAGGCCCGAGAATGTAGCTACTCCCGCAACGGCGTTCTGCGTCAAAGTTCCCGACAAAGTTCCGCCGGCCGGATTCGTGCCAATCGCGAGGGTCACTGCGCTGGTAGACGACGTGACCACGTTGCCCTGCGCGTCCTCGATGCTCACTTGCACCGATGGCGTGATCGACGCGGCCGCCGTGGTATTCGTCGGCTGCGCCGTGAATACCAACTGCGTCGCTGTGCCTGGAGTGATATTGAAGGTGGTGCTCGTTGGTGACGTCAGTGCCCCCGAGGTGGCTTTCAACGTGTACCCCGCTCCCGTCTTGTTAATGCTCAAGCCGGGGAACGTCGCGACTCCGGCCACTGCGGTCTGCGTCAACGTCCCCGACAGAGTCCCGCTTCCCGGGTTCGTCCCGATCGCCAGAGTCACTGCATTGACCGCGGACGTGACTACGTTGCCATTCGCGTCCTCGATGCTCACTTGCACGTTCGGAGTTATGGTCGCGGCCGCCGCTGTATTCGTCGGCTGCACTGCGAACGCCAACTGCGTCGCCGTCCCAGGAGTTACGTTGAAAAGACTGCTGTTCGCTCCTGTCAGACCTGTGGCGCTCGCCGCCAGCGTGTAGCCCGTCCCCACCTTGTTAATGCTCAGGTTCGAGAACGTGGCTATTCCGGCCACTGCGCTTACCGTCGCCGTGCCGCCCAAAGTTCCGCCGCCGGGATTCGCCCCGATGGCCATGGTCACTGAAGTGGTTGCCCCTGCCCCGGACGTGACCACGTTCCCGTCTATGTCCTCAATGGTCACCTGGACTGGCGGGGTAATCGAGGCCCCCGCCGCTACGCTGGTCGGCTGCGCAGTGATGATCAGCTTCGCGGCTCCGCCCGCGTTCACGGTGAAGGCAGTGCTCGTTGCTGACGTCAGAGCCCCTGAGGTGGCCTTCAACGTGTAGCCTACCCCCGCGTTGTTGATGCTCAGGCCCGCGAATGTCGCTACTCCGGCGACGGCGTTCTGCGTCAACGTACCGGACAGAGTCCCGCCATTTGGGTTCGTCCCGATCGCCACAGTCACTGCAGCGGTCGATCCCGTCACTACGTTTCCGCCTGCGTCCTCAATGCTCACCTGGACAGACGGCGTGATTGGAGCTCCTGCATTTGTAGCCGTCGGCTGTATCGTGAACGCCAGCTGCGACGCTGGTCCCGCGATGATATTAAACGCAGTGCTCGTTGGTGAAGTCAGGGCGCCCGAGGTGGCTTTCAACGTGTAGCCTGTTCCCACTTTGTTGATGCTCATGCCGGGGAATGTCGCCACGCCGCTTACTGCGTTCTGCGTCGCGGTGCCGGACAAAGTCCCGCCGCTTGGGTTCGTCCCGATCGCCAGGGTCACGGCAACGGAGGAACTCGTAACCACGTTCCCGCCCGCGTCCTCAACACTTACCTGGACCGACGGAGTGACCGTTGCTCCTGCTGCTGTATTCGTTGGCTGCACCGTGAACACCAGTTGCGTCGCCGCTCCCGCCGTTACATTGAACGCGATGCTCGTTGCGGTCGTCAGGCCGCTGGAAGTCGCCGACAACGTGTAGCCGTTCCCGACTTTGTTGATGCTCAGCCCGGAGAACGTCGCTACCCCGGCCACTGCGGTCTGCGTCAGCGTTCCGGACAGAGTCCCGCCGCCTGGGTTCGTTCCGATAGCCATAGTCACCGAAGCGGTCGAGCCAGCCCCCGTCGTGACTACGTTGCCATCCGCGTCCTCGATGCTCACTTGTACCGGCGGGGTGATCGACGCAGATTCCGCCACGGTGGTCGGCGGCGCTGTAAATACCAACTGCGTCGCCGTGCCCGCGGTTATGTTGAACGTGTTGCTCGTGGCTGCCGTCAGACCGCCCGCGCTCGCCGTCAACTTGTAGCCCGTTCCCGCCTTGTTGATGCTCAAACCGGGGAACGTGGCGACTCCGGCCACGGCGCTCACTGTCACCGTTCCGGACAGAGTTCCACTGCCTGGGTTCGTCCCGATGGACATGGTGATGGAATTCGTCGCCGTGGTGACCAGGTTCCCGAGAGAGTCTTCGACGCTCACCTGGATAGGAGGAGCGATCGATGCTCCCGCCGCCGCATTCGTCGGCTGCACCGTGAACGCGAGTTGTGATGGAGGCCCTGCGACGATGTTGAATGCATTGCTCGTGGCTTGGGTCAGACTTGTGGCGCTCGCCGTCAAGGTGTAGCCCGTCCCCAGCTTGTTAATGCTCAGACCCGGGAACGTCGCCGTCCCGTTCACTGCGGCTTGCGTCAGCGTGCCGGACAGAGTCCCGCCGCTTGGATTCGTCCCGATCGCCACAGTAATGGAATTCGTTGCCGTGGTGACCACGTTGCCCTGCGCGTCCTCAACGCTCACCTGGACGGAAGGAGAGATCGCCGCTCCCACCGCCGTATTCGTCGGCTGCGTCGTGAACCCGAGTTTTGCCGCCGGTCCGGCCTGCACCGCCGTCAGGTTGAGATGGAAGTTGGTGGTGCCGCCGTCGCCGAGGACGGACGAGACCATGAAGTAGTACTGGGTGCCGCCGGTAGCATTGAACGACACTTGCGACTGCAGGACCTGGGTGGCTCCAGTGCCGGCGTTGTCGTTGCATGCGCCTGCGACGGCGACGAGGCTTCCCGGCGTGCCCGTCCAAACAGACAGAATCGTGTCATAGTCGCTGGTCAGTGTGTCCGCAGTTATTGGCGTGGCGCTGGCGGGCGTGAAGGTGTACCAGACGCTGTTCTCTATTCCGCCGATCGCCGCACCGGCCGGAGCGCACGGCGGCAGCGGGTCATTGACCCCGGTGTTCGGGGTCGCATGAACTGTGTTGACGGTATTGTTATACGCTGCGCCCGCCGCGGGAGCCGTGATGACTGTGGCGCTGTTGATATTGTCGTTGGCCGGGGCGGCGCTGGCAAAATCGAGGCTGAACGTGAGAGTTCCGCCGGCTCCGCTTGCGCTCGCATCAGTTACCATAAGGTAATAGGTTGTACCATTCGTGACGCCGAAGCTCACAAACGATTCCGCCGGCGCCGGCGCGGTTGCAGGAATGTTTCCGCTGTTGCACCCGGCTGCGACGGCAACGAAACTTCCCGTCGTGCCCGTCCAGGCGGACACGATCGTTGGGTAAGTGGTATAGCGCGTATTGGCAACCACGATTCCGGTTGCCGGCGCGACAAACTTGAACCAGGCGCTCCTGGCCTTGCCGCCTTGAGTGGCTGCGCCCGGGGCGCACGCCGGCGCCGGGTCGGCGAGCCCTGCCGTGTTCGTCGTAAACATGGTGGTGTCTTGGGTCACGGTGAAGGGCAAGGGATTGGCGGTCGTGTTTGTAGCGTCCGCAAAACTGTCGTTCGTGCCCGTGGGAGCTTGCGCTACGAAAAGTGTCTTCGGCTCTGAAGTGCCTCCGGCGAGGGGATTCGTGACGGTGATCGCGTTGGAGCCGGCAGCGATGAGGTCCGTCGCGGGAATGGAAGCCTGCAGTTGAGTGGCGCTGACAAATGTCGTCAGCCGTGCGTTCCCGTTCAGATCCACCACGGACCCCAAGACATAGTTCGTGCCAGTCACGTTCAGCGTGAAGGCAGGTCCGCCCGTGGCGACGATCTCTGGAGAGATTGAACTGATTGTAGGCTTCACGCCAGTTCCCATGAGCGGGACGAGAATCGTACCAACCCCTGGGATCGTGACGTTCAGGTTCGCTGTTTCTCCCGGCAGTGTCGTGGTCGAAGCGGTGAACGTAAGGCCTATACTGCAAAGACTTCCCTCGGTTGGCAGGCTCACCGGCCCGGCGAGCGGAGAGCACGCTGGGGTGGGGGCATTCACCGAAGGAGCCACAATCGAGAAGTCGCCTGGATTGCTCCCGCCGGAGATGGTGAAAGTAGCGTTGCTGAGCGCCGCAGTGCCCGCATTTTCGAGCGTTCCATCAATTTCGGTAGCGACTCCCACCGGCACAATTCCGAAGCTCACCGGCGTGGGGCTGCATCCGGAAATGACGCAGAAGTACCCATTCGAAGTGAAAAATTCCGGCAATGTAGTGGAGCCATTCACCTGCCCCTCAAGCTCGAGAAACTCAGTGTCTTTGTCGCCGTCGCCATCGTCGACTGTGACTTGAGCAGACAGGAAACCCGGAACAGCGCTTAAGGCCGGGGTAAATTCCACACCAAAGTAGCAGGACGCGCCCGCCGCGACAGCACCCACCGCGCCGCCCGCGAAGATACAAGCGGGGGTAGTAGCGGCGCCTCCGGTCGGCGCCACGACCTTGAAATCGGTCGTGTCAGTGAGGACTGCGGAATTCGCAGCCAGGGTAATGGACTTCCCGCCAACGTTCTTAAGTTGAACGTTAGTAGCGGCGCTTGTTGTGCCGGGATTCTGGCCGGGACTAAAGAACACGGAAGAAGGAGTAAATGTAAATTCGGCGTTCGTATTCGCAACCATATTCACGTTGGCTTGGAAGTTGTTTCCGAGGGAATCAAATGCACCCCCGCCGCCAGGTAGTGAGTTTGAGACGGTTGCGACCGCGGTACCAACTACGAACCCGGTCGTAAGGTCATCGGAGATCGTGATGACGTCCTGGGTTCCGCCACCCGTTACGGTGCCAAAACTTTCCGTAGCAAAATTAACGCCTTGTGTAAGCTCGACCGTTGTGCCAGAGACGAAGCCCGAGCCAGTTAGAGTAATCGTGATGGGTTCCCCGATGATTCCGGAGCCCCCGGTCACACTCAAGCCTGTTACGACCGGAATGGGGTTCATGATCGTGAACGGGAGCACGTTTCCCTCGACCCCCAACGGATCCGTCAAGCCGAGGTCGTATACAGAGCCTTCCGTGAGAAAGGTGGAAGGGAAGCTCACGGTCAATTGCGTAGTGTTCACAAACGTAGTGGTCATGCCCGTTGGGATGAACGCGTTTTTACCGGAGCCGATGGCCACCTTGGTATTGGGACCGAAATTCACGCCAGTCACAGTAATGTTCGTCGTGGCGGCGCCGACAAACACGGCGGCGGGAGTCAGCGAGTTCACAAATGGGAGAGGCGTGGCCGGCTCGTCGGTCAGCTGAATATCCCACATGCTGCGGCCGTGCGTGGCCGCGTACAAGATCCGCGATTCAGGGCGCATACCGAGTGACAGCACCGGCGAATTCGGCAATCCATCTCCGAGCACCGTCCAGTTTGCGCAGGGCGTGGCAGCTGCCGGATTTGGGCAGGAGAAAACGCCCACGTCGGTGCCGATGTACAAGGTGTTGAAAGCGGGGCTGGTGGTGTGGTCCACAATGATAAAGTTCACGGGCACATCGGGCAAATTTCCACTGATGTCGGTCCAGGTCGCTGCGGCCCCCAGGTTGGCAGTGGAAGTCTTGAAAATGTGACCTTTCCCATCACAGCCGCTGCAGGTTCCATAGCCCGAGAACGCCACGTAAGCAATGTCTCCAGTCGAGTCGGCCGGATCGGACCGCACGTTGGTGACATAACGCGCAGGCAATCCTGCGTTGTCGATTTCGGTCCAGTCGAATCCCTCAGACGTGGATTCCCACACCTTACCGTTGCTGGTCCCGGCGAAGACGAAAAGCGAGCTCGTCAGCGACACATCGATCGCCGTAATGTCCACCCCGGTTTGCGGGCAACTCGTCGTTACGGGAGAATTCCCCGAAGTGAGATCGCCAGTAAGGGGGGACCACGTGGTCGCGCTGTCAGTGCTCTGCCAAATGCGGCATGTGCCGAAGTAGAGCGTGGTTTCGTTTGATTCCTCAAAACCGCTGTTCCTGTCGATCGCCATCGGAGGAATGAAGATCATGCCATCGCCCGAGGCCGTGATTTCTGTTTCCGCTGGATTGAAAGACGGAGAAATAATGGGGGGAGGCGTAGCCTCTCCATAAAAGACCGACTTCGTCACCTTGGCTCCCGCAAATTCATTGCAGCTGGCGTAGACCGTAGTTGGCGTAGTGGGGTCAACGGCGGTGTGGCCGCCGTCTCCGCAGGCCGGGGCCCCCATCCATTCGAGCGAGCCTTCAAAGACCTGAATGTCGTTGTCCTGCGTGCCACCAAAGCCCCAATTCTCGTCCGAGATGGAAGGCGAAGGTCCAGGGTAAAACTGGCTCAGGGCCAGCGTGGGGTTCAAATCGACCCAAAGAGGATTGTCGGGAGAAGTAGCATTGGGATTATCAGTGCGCCAGACTCCGCCGTCGTCACCGGTATAGAGTCGAGGTGTGCCGCCCGAATTGGGTGCAAATGCGAGAGCGTGCGTGTCTACGTGCGGGCGGGTACTGGTGGAACCAACGGTGAAATCTGTTGAGTTGGTGGTAGTGTCCGTCGTCCATGTCGGGGTACCGGTGTTTGCACCCGTGGCCCTGAAAAGCGTTGTGCTATTGTCCAGATAGGCCGCGCCGCCTACCACAATGAAACCCGGGTCGCTTGGATTCACCGCAACGGCCAAGTCGTAATAGCATTGGCCGGAGGCGGGCGAAGCTGTTTCCTGGCAGAAGTCCGGGGTGTTCGGCACTAACGTCCACGACGTGCCCCCGTTGGTCGTCACATAAAGGCCGAGCAGGAGACTCGATCCGGTGGACGCGTCCGCAATCGCCGCATAAATTGTTGCTCCGCTTCCCGTCGTTGACGGCGCGAAGGCCAAAGTAATGCGCCCCATCTGCGCCCCGGTCAAAGTGCTGACCGTCAATTTGGTCCAGGTTGCGCCCTCATTGGTGGACTTGTAGATGCCGTTGTTTGTATCTCCGCCGGGGAATCCCAAAGCCGCGTACGCCGTCTTCGTGGAAGCGATGGGATCGAAAACCACAGCAGTCCCCGCATCGCCAGACAGAACCGAGGTCCATGTGGATCCGCCATCCGCCGACCGAAAAATTCCGGAAGAGCCTCCCTGATCGCCGAAAGCCACCCCAGCTAGGACCACACTGCTGTTATTTGGATCGACTGCAATCGCCCCGATGCGCGCTGCGCCAAGCTGGGAGTTAAATGGCCCCACGAACGTGCTCGCACCCTGTTGAGTCCAAGTCGTGCCCCCGTCGGTGGACTTCAGCACTCCGGCGCCAAAAAAGGCGTCTATGTTGAAATTTTCTTCACCCGTGCCCACATAGATCGTGTTGTGACTGTTCGGATCAATCGCAAGGGACCCGACGGCCAGCGACGGCTGAGAATCGGTCAGAGGTGTCCAGGTCGTGCCACCAGTTGTCGTTTTCCAGACGCCTCCAGCTGCTCCTCCCAAATAGACCGTATTCCCAGTGGCGTCGCTCGGGTCCACAGCGATCGCGTTGACGCGCCCTGAAGCTGTCGGATAGCCTACGTTCTCGCCGCCCGGAACATTTCCAAACGGATTGTTGGTAGGCTGCGGACCATTGGCGTGCCACAAGCCATCGCCCGGGAACGTAATGATGCCGAGCGGGTCGAGGGACAGTGTGCGGCTGCTTGGGGCCACCGAGCTCTGCGCTGCGCGCATGCGGTCGCGCTGTGCAAGAGCGTTTTGCATAGCCCCGGCGGGAATGTGCTGGAACGGGTAGGCGCGCTGGTCGTGGAACCACTTGGCCCGCGCGCTCAGGAAGTCGGTACGATTTTGCGCGGTGGCGAGCTGCGCGCTGGTGAGAGCGGGCTGGGCGGACGTCGATGCTTGCTGCGGCGCGGGAGTCGGCGCAGGCGTCGGTGCGGGCGCAGCGGCGGGAGCTGGAACTGGTGCGGGAGCCGGGGGTGGAGCGGGAGCCGCGGCAGGAGTGGCGGGCTTCGCGGCTGCCGGCTTTGCGGCGGCAGGTTTGGGGGCCGGTGCGGGCGCCGGTTGCGCGGCGGGCGTCGGCTCTGGAATGGGTGGAGTCGAGAGCTTTCGCGCAGCGGCGAGGCCGCCAAGCGTGACGGACAACATCACGCCAAAAAGAGTCAGTATGCGCCACGTCTGGGAAGGGCTGGTCTTCCGCATCGGAGCCTCCGATTAATTAATCCGAAATTATGATGGGTGGTTCTCTAGTGCTCCTGCTCCAAATATCGCAATAATTTGGACCGCAAACTTCTGGTCCTGTGCCAAAAATTCTCTCGATCCTTCCGATCGCGCAGGAAGAATTCGTCGTTCGCCCCGGCTGCACTTCGCGCAGGGATCCTGCGAGCAAAGGCGATGTTAAATCGTCTGGTCGGCGCCTGGAAAGAGAGGAACAGGGATAAGAGTCGAGAGGAACGCGCGGAAACTACGCGCCGGCAGAATGAGGCGCGCTCGAATAATTCGCAGCAGCTACAGGACTCCCTAGACAGTTCCACGACCACTCGCTTCCTCGGAGCCAGTAATTACCAAAGTCGCTAGCTTGTCTCGGACAGTGCAGGGACGGCCTGCCAACCAGGATAATGGGCGGCATTTTCATACTGGCACGTCGATACTGTCAAGGTATTTTCTAAACGACTCTGTGAGCGTGCTTGGCGTTAAGGGGCCGAGGATGCCGGCCCGCAGCCGGCCAAACCAGCCTGGCGAATGGGGTTGCCCCTTTCGAACGTGCGTCCCGCCGGCCCAAACTTGCCTTTAGGCAGGTTGGAATTGCCTTCCAGAGGCTAAGAAAAGCGTTTCGTTTCCGGGTATACTTCGATGTACATTGCCCGCGTCAATTCGTAGTATCATGCGCTTGGGGAGTACAGGGAATTGAACTAGCTGCGTGTTCTCAATAGGCCCGGTGGGTTCGAGTCCACCCCCTCTCCGCCACATCCAGCATAGGGTACGGAACTCCCAGATAGGCCGAGAAGCGAGGCATTCGAAGGTGTCTCAGCGGCAGGGAGCGCCAGCAAACTCTGGTCGCAGAAACGAGCCATGACGGACGCACTGTCAAAAGTCAAAAAGAAGTTGCAGGACGAAATTACGGCCCTCGAACACGAGATGAGCGTGGAGCTGCCGAAAGAACTCATGAAGGCGCGCGCGCACGGAGACCTGTCCGAAAACGCGGAGTTCAAGTACGCGAAAGAGCGCCAGGGCTACGTATCGGCGCGCCTGGGCCAATTGAAGAAGCGCCTGGGCGACATCGGCATGCTGAACCTGAATAACATTCCGGCCGACCGCGCCGGGTACGGCTCGCGCGTGTGGGTGCTGGACATCAAGAAAGACGTGGAGATCGAATACAAGCTGGTCAGCACCGAGGAAGCGGACGTCGCGCAGGGGCTGATCTCCACCACTTCGCCGATCGGAAAGGCGCTGCTGGGACGAAACGTGGGCGATGAAGTGAAAGTGCAAACGCCCGCCGGGATCAAGGAATTTGAGATCGTTCGCTTGAAGACCATCCACGAAGGCGAATAACGATGCGGATGTTTTTTCGCTGCTTTTCTATTAGGATTGGCCAAACTCGATGCGCAACATAGGAATGCTCGGCGCCGCCGGAGAGACCATGGCCCTTCTGGGAATTGGTCTGCTTTGGACGTACCGCGCGGAGGCGATTGTCTGGCTGCGCGAGATGTTGGACATTTGGCGCGGGGAGATTTCAGGCCGCGATCCGCATCTTTCCGATCCGGTTTACCGCAGGGTGAAACCACGGAGACCGCGCGGCGCGCTTGCGCTTGTCAGCGCGGTGGCGTTGCTGTTTATCGGACAAATTCTCTTCTTAATTGATCTCACGTTTTAGGTCTGGTTGGCTCGCGTCGCTCGAATCTTTGTAGGGTACGGCTTCAGCCGTGCCGCACAGTGTGCAGAATATGTGCGGCTTTACAGGCTGCGGAAAAACTCAAAACTCTATCATTCTGGGCGAAGCGAAGAATCTCTCCTTGTTTCTTTTCTTATACTTAAATCGAAGAGGGATTCTTCGCTTCGCTCAGAATGACAGAACAAGGCCTTTTTTCCGCAGCCACTTTAGCCGCGGGCCTGTGGGAATACAAGTCGTTCCCATAATTCCTCGCCTCTTCCACATCTTGTAATTCTCAACGGAAAACCGAACAGGCTGAAGCGTGTTCTACTTTAGGAAGGTCGCGGGGCCCGCTCCTGAGGGGCCGGCCCCGCACGGTGTTTGAGGTGCCACGCCGTCAGTCCGCGGGGCGGTGCTGCCCCCGGGATGTCGTCGCGGAAATTGAGGTGGTAGTCGAGGAGAAGTACGAGGGTGAAATAGAAGACGGCGTAGAACCCGTCCGTGAAGTCGAATCGGCGGACGCGCAGAATTTCCGCTGCGTTTCGGAAGGCTCGATATTCAGATTCAATTTCACGGCGGCTCCAAAATATTCCGCGGCGCGGCACACCAGCCGCGGAGATAAAATTGCGCGCGGGCCGATCGAGAAAAATAAATCAATTAGGACGGCCCGCACATCCCCCACGCACGGGAGAAAGTGAAACTCTCTCGCTGCACGTTCGGTAAGAAGCACGAAGCCTTCCATTCGCAAAGCAAAAGGAAATGGGCCGGTAAACCTGCCTGGTTCAGAGAGTTACTGCGAAGAGTGGAATAAATGGATCGGAGAATTGCTGTAGTACTAGTCCTGAAATTCTTGCTCGCTCCGGCGCGTTTTGTCGGCACGAGTAGAACGGGCTTCAGCCTGTTGGGTTTTGCTACGCTGTCGGAAAACCCACAGGCTGAAGCCTGCGCCACCTAAATAAGTATCAGGAGCGGCGCTTATCCCTGCGAATTCGTGATGACCTGGGCGGCGCGGAAGACGGCGGCCAGGAGTTCCACGACGATGCGGCAGTACACTATCCACAGAAGCATCGCGGCAAAGCCGAGAATGAGCGCCAGCAAGCCGTTGGATGTGGACGCCTGGAAGCCGGTGAACACGAACCAGACCGTGGCGATCAGTCCGATCAGGAGATGAACGCTATAGAGCAATTTCAATATGCGCGGCGTCACCAGACGCTGAAATGAAAAATCCATCAGGTTTTCTATCAGGCCGTTTTCCCGGGGGATCGCTTGCCCTTCGATGTAGGACGGTGCGGTAGCCATGGCGTGGTTCCTCCAATCAAGAATTTTCGGCCAGGAATTCCATCGTACACAAAAGCGACAGGCAGGACTGCTCACCCGAAGGACGGGGCTGCCTAAAGAAGTAGCTGGCCAATCGTACAGGTTGGGGGCAACTCGCCGTGCGGGCGAAGGGATGGGGTTACATCAGTCACCAATCACCCGTCACTAGTCACGCCTTTTCCTTGGTTGACCCGTGCTCCGGCCCGCGCTATAAGTCCGCAGCGGTTTGAACCTGCAGCCGCACGCGCTGCTTCCGAGTGAGGCCGATCATGTTTTGTTCACGCTGTGGTCTTCGAGTGGAGGAAGGCAACCGATATCTGCCAGGGCTGCGGTCAGGAGGTTGGCGCAGCCGTGGCACCGGCACCTGTGGCCGCAAGCGCGCTGCCGCCGCCCGTTGCGGCGAGCGCGCAGGCTTTCGCGCCGCTTCCGTATGCGGGATTCTGGGAGCGTTTCGCCGCTTATTGCATCGACGGGCTGATTCTCGGCATACCGTTCTGGCTCGTGGTGGTATTCCTGATTTTCATGTTTGGCGGATTCGGCCTGATGATGCGTCAAAATCCGCCGCCGAACCCGCGCGCGGTTGCGGCTATTCTTGCGCCGATGTTTATGTTTTTCTTTCTTGGAATGCTTGTCTTCATGATTTTGCAGTGGCTTTACTTCGCGGGAATGGAGAGCTCGGAGCGGCAGGCGACGTTTGGAAAATCGGTGATGTCGCTGCGCGTAACCGATCTTGAGGGGCAGCGGATTTCGTTCGGCCACGCCACCGGGCGGTTCTTCGCAAAAATCGTCAGTGGATTGATCCCGTTCGCCATCGGGTACATCATGGCGGCGTTTACGGAGAGGAAGCAGGCGCTGCACGATTTGATCGCGGGGACGCTGGTGCTGAAGAAGTAGAGTTCGGCGATGTGCGATTTCGAAAAGGTTAGCGGAGACGAACCTGAATTTGGCATTTAGGAGGTCCGACCTTCAGGTCGGACATAAGCATTGCACAGAAGAGGCCTTTAGGCCCTGAAGCTTCAGGGGCTGAAGCCCAAGAATACAAAGCTCTCACGTCGGGCTAAAGCCGACATGCTTGAAGCCTTCCCGCCGCATTGCCTACGGCAGCAGGCCGAAGACGGCTACGCTGTTCGTCGTTGCGGCGAAGACCTTGCCGTCGGCGATCATCGGGGTGATGAATTTGTTGCCGCTGCCGAATTGGTCGCGGCCGTTGGACGCCTGGTTGCTGTTGTAGAGTTCTTGCGTCAAGTCGTTCGCAGCAAAGGCGTGCAGGACGGCTGTGCCCGTATTTTCGATCGCCCAGACGATGCCGTTGGAGGTGCCGTTTGCCGAGACGCTGGGCAGCACGCCGGGATAGTTGAAGGACGCGGCGGTCTGGACAGGCGTGGTGGAAAGTTTTCCGTTGGCAATGGAGAAGGATTTCAGAGTTGCGTTGACGTCGCAATAGTAGACCGTGTTGTTGAAATACGCCGGCACACCCCACACGCCATTGGGCACGGCTCCGGGCAGCTCCTGATACACGTTGTTCGAGTTCGCGTTCCATTTGCCCATATTGTTGCGGTTCACGACGTAGAGGTTTCCGTCTTTCCCCGCGCCAACCGCCAGATTCAGAATGCCCGCGGTGCCGTAGGTCAGGTCAGGCAGCACCATGGCGCCGCCGGAGCCGAGGTCCACGTCTCCGCCTGACTCGTTCACGGTGTTTGACATATTGAAATAGTCCGCGACCTTGAGAGTGCTGCCCGCGGTAGAAACCTTGACGAAACCGTTGCCGTAGTCCTGCTTGCTCGGAAAACCGTTCGCGTCGAGCGTGGTGTCAAAGGTGCCGTTGGCGATCAGGGCGTAGATGTTTCCCTGCGCGTCAGCCGCAATGCCTCCGCCGCTCTGCCAGATCGAGCCTTCGTTGCCGTTGGGAGTGAGATCGAGCACGCTCGTTTGCGCGAGCGTCGTCTGGTTATAGGCCATGAGCCATGTGGTGTACGGGCTGTCGTCGCAATGCGAGGCCCAGCCCGTATAGATCACGCCGTTCAGAAGCAGGAGCCCGGCTCGTTCCTTGTATTGCTTGGGATCGAAGATGACCTGCCCTCCGGAACTGTTGGCGCCGGTTCCGGGATATGTGGCCTGAACGGTGACCGGGCCGCCTTCCAGTTCAGCGCCCGTCGTGATGTCCAGGGCGTGCAGGCGCTGGAAATAGGTGGAGCTATTTTTCGACATCGCCACGGCGTACAGGATGCCGTGCGCGCCGGCTGCTCGGTCGATCACCGGCGTCGAGGTAATGCCGATTTCGGGCGAGACCTGGCCGCAGCCGCGATCGTCGCTGGTGGTTTCGCCCGATCCGAGCAGGGAAACTTTCCAGAGTTGCGCGCCGGTGTCGGAATCGAAAGCGTAGACGGAGTCGTGCTCAGTCACGATGAACACGACGTTGTGCGCGACGCCCCCAATAGAGAGCTGCGACAGATACAGTGGCTCGGCGTCCACCAGGCCGTCCACAGCGAGGTTGCGGAGCAGGCCGAACGTTGTGGAATTCACGTTGGCTTGCGTCAAGATCGTTTCGGTAGTGTTCTGGCCGGTGCGGGCAATGTCGTTGTGATACGTCGTCACGTCGGTTCCGGGGGAAGTCATCACCGGGTTGACGGTAAGAGTGGCGGGATTGCTCATGATGCTGGTCACGGGGTTGGTGACGATCACGCGGAACGCCGCGCCGCTGTCGCCGATGACCGTTGGCGGCGTGGTGTAGCTCGCCGAGGTCGCATTGGGAATGTTCACGTTATTTTTCTGCCACTGATAGGTGAGGGGCGCGGTTCCCGCGGCTACAACGGAAAATGTCGCGGTCTGTCCCACGGTCACGGTCTGATTAACCGGCTGCGTGGAAATGCTGGGCCCGACGGGAGCGGAAGTTACAGTCAAGGTAGCGGAGGCGCTCGTCGCGCTGCCGGCTGAGTTGGTGACGATCACGCGAAACGTCGCGCCATTGTCGCCGGAAACCGTCGCGGGCGTCGTGTAGCTCGAAGATGTCGCGCCGCTGATGTTGGCATTGTTTTTCTGCCACTGGTAGGTGAATGGCGCGGTACCAGTCACCGTCACGGAGAAACTGGCAGGTTGCCCTGCGGTGACGGTCTGGCTAGCCGGCTGGATGGAGAAGCCGGGGATGGTTGCTTTGGTCGATGACAATGGATGAATCGTGCCGACGCAACCCCACAGCACCAGCGCAAGCGCAAGAAAGAGTGCGCCTCCAGCGAAGAGTTGTTTGCGTCCAGTGAGCATAGAGAAATCTCAATTCCTCTCGAGTCTGATTCTCAAAGGGAGCAAAGACCGCGCGTTGCGTTACGCGATAGGGCTGGCACTTTTTAGTGTATGCCTGAAGGTCGTTAGGAACACCTGTTCGCAAGGCCGGATTTGGTCACCTGTTCACTAGGGGCACATTTGGACGTCCGCCGGGTGCCCCATCCTTGCGGTTTTTGCAAGGGTGGGGATTTTCGGTTGATTCGTCTAAATTAGAATTCTCGGTGTCGTTGAATCTAAACCCCCACCCTTTGAAACCCACAAAGGGTGGGGCACCCGAAGGAGGAGGAGAGCCCGCCGGGATTGGATGCGCCGCGTGGTTATGCTAACGTCTTTTTCTTATGTCGCATCGGATTGGCGTGTTGCTGTCGGGGCGTGGATCGAATTTCGAGGCGCTGGCGGATAGCATTGCGGCCGGGCGAATTCCCGGCGCGGAAATTGCCCTGGTGATCAGCAACCGCGAAGGTGCGCCGGGCCTCGCTCTTGCGGCGGCGCGAGGGATTGCGACGAAGGCGATTCCGTCGAAGGGGCTGGCGCGCGAGGACTACGACCGGCTGGTCGTGGAGGAATTGCGGAAGACGGGCGTGGAGATCGTGTGCCTCGCGGGATTCATGCGCCTGTTGTCGCCTTATTTTGTGGCCGCGTATCCGCAGCGAATCCTGAATATTCACCCGTCGCTCTTGCCGTCATTTCCCGGCCTCGAGGCGCAGCGGCAGGCGCTGGAATACGGCGTGAAATTCAGCGGCTGTACCGTGCATCTGGTGGACGAAAATCTGGATGCGGGGCCGATCCTGGCGCAGGCCATCGTGCCGGTGCGCGATGATGATACGGACGAAACGCTTTCGGCGCGCATCCTGGCCGAGGAGCACCGCATTTACACCGAGGCCGTGCGCCTGGTCCTTTCAGGAAAATATCGCATCGAGGGGCGCCGCGTGATTGCGCTCCGGAATCCGTCATGACCACGAAACATCAATTCAAATCGGTCGACGAACAGTTTGCGTATCTGCGCAAGGGCGCGGCGGAAATTATTCGCGAAGAGGATTTGCGCGCGAAGCTCGCGGCTTCGCTCAAGACGGGAAAACCGCTGCGCGTCAAGCTGGGCGTGGACCCGACGGCGCCCGACCTGCACCTGGGCCACACCGTGGTGCTGCGCAAGCTGAAACACTTTCAGGATTTGGGGCACACCGCGATTTTTCTGGTCGGCGATTTCACGGCGATGGTCGGCGATCCCACCGGGCAATCCGAAACGCGGCCGCCGCTGACGCGCGAGCAGGTGGACGCGAACGCGAAGACGTATCTCGAACAGGTGTACAAGATTTTGAGCCGGGAAAATACCGAGGTGCGCTACAACAGCGAGTGGCTCGGAAAACTATCGGGACACGATATGATTCGCCTGTGCGCGCACTACCGCCTGGCGCGCATGCTCGAGCGCGAGGATTTTCGCTCGCGCCTCGCGGGCAATCTGCCCATTTCCGTTCACGAACTGCTCTACCCGCTCTTGCAGGCGTACGATTCGGTCGCGCTCCAGGCCGACGTCGAGCTGGGCGCCACCGAGCAAAAATTCAATCTGCTCGTCGGCCGCGAAATTCAGCACGCCTACGGCCAGGTTTCCCAAGTGGCGCTGACCATGCCGATCCTCGTCGGCCTGGACGGCCAGCGCAAGATGTCAAAATCGCTGGGCAATTACGTAGGCATCACGGAAGCGCCCTCTGACATGTTCGGCAAGCTGATGTCACTCTCGGACGCGATGATGTGGCCTTACTACGACCTGGTGACCGACCGCACGCCGGAGGAAATTGCGGCGCTCGCGGCCGAGGTGAAATCGGGAGCGAAGCATCCGATGGACGTGAAGATGTCCCTGGCGAAGGAAATCATCGCCGGATTTCACGGCGAAGCCGCGGCGGAAAAAGCCGCGGCGGAATTTCAGCGCGTCTTCCGCGATCGCGAAGCGCCGGATGAAATGCAGGAATTTGTGGTGGCGACCGAGTCTGGGGTAGTCACAATCAAATCAAAAGACACCGGCCAAACCGAATACGTCAAAGGTTTTTCTACTCAATCTGAAAAGTGGTCACGCTTTCTGCCCCGTTTCGGAGTGGTAAGCTCTATTTCGCAGGCGGAAAACGTAATCAAAGGTAAAGGATTCGAAGTCGGCGGAAATGTGGTGCTGGATCCCGCAGCCAAGTTGGACTTGACTCGCCGTGCCACCTACGCTTTGCGCATAGGCAAGAAGAAATTTCTCCGCATCGTCGTGGAATAGGCACTCTTGAATTGCCTTGAGACTGTTCATCTTTTGTAGGCCATCGCACATCTTCCGGCGCTGAAGGCGCCGGTGGATCATAGCCCGGGGCAACGCCCCGGGTTGCCACGGTATGTTCGTGGGCGCCCTGAAGGGGCGCCAGGATTTTCCGATGCCGCAATCCCTTGCGAGAAATCTCATCCATCTCGTCTTCAGCACAAAGAACCGCGAACCGGTCTTGGCCGAGGCCGTTCGCGTTCCGTTATGCGCATATGCCTCCGCGGTCCTGCGGGAACTCGACTCCCACGTAATCGCGATGAACGCGTGGCACGACCATGTCCACATTTTGTTCACGCTGAGCAAAAATCATTCCCTGTCGCAGGTCGTTATGGAGGTGAAACGGGCAACCTCCAAATGGATCAAGACACAAGGAACGGGATTTGCAAAATTTCATTGGCAAAGCGGATACGGAGCGTTTTCTATTGGCCAATCGGGTGTGGAGGAAATGAAAACGTATATTGCCAATCAAGCCGAGCATCACCGCGTCAAGAGTTTCGAGGAAGAATTTCGGTCATTCTTGAAGCGGTACGAAATCGAATTTGATGAGCGTTACGTTTGGGATTGAGCGTGATTCTTTGCCACGGATAGAATGAATCCCTCCGCCCTTTCAGGGCGGTACGGTGGTTTGGACACATACCCAGGGCGTCGCCCTGGGCTAGTCACCTCCGCGCCGTTGGCGCGAAAGCGAAGACCGGGAGGAACCGCCGAAGAATAATTTGGATGATTGTTGGATGAAAGGACGCTTGCCATGCGCGGCGGAACAGAACAAAATGGGCGCGTCCAGCAGGGAGCGTATGGAATGTCGAACCGCGTGAAAGTGGAAATTTACGGGCAGAGTTACACGTTGGGCGGGGATCTGGACGAAGCGTACGTCCAGAAACTGGCGCGCTACGTGGACGCGAAAATGATTGCGGTGGGTGAAGCGACTCAGACGGTGGATTCTGTGCGCGTCGCGGTGCTCGCGGCCATGGCGATTGCCGACGAACTGCATTCGGGCCAGCAGGATACCAGCCATCGGGATGACGCGTTGCGCGAGAGGGCGCAGCAGTGCCTGACCATACTGGAACGGGCGCTGAAGCAGACTGCGTAGGACGGGCTTCCAGCCTGGCTGGGTTTGAATCTTGCTACGCTGTCAGAAGTCAAAAGCGACAGGCTGGAAGCCTGTCCTACTGTGTGGTTACTTTTCAGGTCGGCGTAACGGGCAACGCTTTACGTACGTCCCACATCAAGTTAGTATTCAATAGGTCTGTAGCCTGGCTTAGACCGGCCAAACGCACTGTGCCAAAAACGATTCGAATCCTCGGGGTACTGCTGACGCTTCTCGTGTTGCTGGTGTTCGCCACGGGTGTGGTCAGCGATTGGAATCACCAGGGTTCGAACGATGACGCTCGTTGCCCGTACTGCCACCTGGGCCACCAGACTCCAGCGCAGTTAGTCGCCGCGCCGTCCGTATCTTTGTTGAAGCCGGTCGCTTCGCTGCCGCTGCCGCAGGACGCGGTGCCAGCCACGGGCCCTGTTTTTTCGCAGACCTCGCCACGCGCGCCTCCCTCTGCTTAATCCGCTCGATCAAGCGCTTTTTGTACCAGGCGCTATTTCTATCTAAATTCAACTAACTCGGGCCTCTTGAGTATTTCCGGCGCTGCAAATTGGCCGGAATGCTCCGCGAGAGTCTCGACCGTTCCCTGCAGGAGAAAAACAATGAACACGAAGTCCAGGGCCCGGACATGCTGGCCCGCGATCGCCATCGGGGTTTTGGGATTGCTCGCTCCGGTGCGCGCCGCGGGACAAACCGCAGCGCCAGCCGTGCCGCAGCAGAATCTGCCGGCTCGCGTCACGCTCGACGATGCGATCGACCTGGCGCTCAAGCACAATCATTCGCTGCAGGCGGCGCGCACCACGATCCTGCAGAATCAGGCGGAAGAAATTACGGCCAACCTGCGGCCGAACCCCACGCTGCTCGGCGACGCGCAGTTTCTTCCTTTCTTTCAGCCGAGCCAATTCAGCGGACCGTATCTGGACAACAGCGCCCAATTCGACGTAGGCGCGAGCTACCTGTTCGAGCGTGGAAAGAAGCGGCAGCACCGCCTGCAAGCGGCCAAGGACCAGACGGCCGTGACGTCGGCGACGGTGGACGACAATGCGCGCACGCTGACGTTCAACGTCGCATCGCAATTCATATCGGCGCTGCTCGCGCAGTCCGAACTGGATTTGGCGGAGAAAGACCTGGCGAGCTTCCAGCAGACGGTGGATATCAGCCAGGCGACCTACACCGCCGGGTCGATGAGCGGGGCCGACTTCCTCAAAATTAAAATTCAATTATTGCAATTCCAGATGGATGTTTCCGCCGCCAAGCTGGCGCGCGTGCAGGCGCTGGCAAGCCTCCGGCAATTGCTCGGTTACGAATCGGTGCCCGAATCCTACGAAGTGGTGGGGGACCTCGAATACAAGCCGGTGAAACTGGGCGAGGACGACCTGAAAGCGATGGCGCTGCGGCAGCGCCCGGACGTGCGCGCGGCGCAGTTGGGAATGACGGCGGCGCAAAGCCAGTTGGCGCTGGCAAAGGCGGACGGCAAGGTGGATGTAACCGGGCAGGCCAACTACACGCACGTCGCCGACGTGAACACTGTTTCACTTTTTGCCAGCGTTCCGCTTCCGTTTTTCAATCGCAATCAAGGGGAAATCGCCCGGACGGGCTACGCCATCACGCAGTCGCAGGAACTTTCGAGCGAACAGGCCTCGATCGCGCTCACCGACGTCACGAATTCGTATGAAGGCCTGCGGACCGCCGATGAAGTCGTGGTGCTGTATCAATCCGGCTACCTGAAAGAGGCCGAGGATTCGCGGGACATCAGCCAGTACGCCTACCAGCACGGCGCCGCCAGCCTGCTCGATTTCCTCGACGCCGAGCGGAGCTATCGCGTTACCGAACTTGCCTACCGGCAAGCACTCGCAGGTTACATGACTTCGCTCGAGCAATTGCGCCAAGCGGTGGGAACCAGGAGTTTGCCATGACGATGAAATGGATGGAAGTAAACCGAAGCCGGCCGCTCGCCGCGGCGAGTATGCGGCGATTCTCCCTTTTTAGTGGAGCGCTGGCCGCCGTGTTTGCGCTCGCCGGCTGCGGCGGCGCGGGCGAAAACGCCAACAAAATGACTTCGTTCTCAACCGAGGAAAGCGCGGCGAGCAAAGCGGAATTGTTTTCTTTGCCGGCCGACCAAATGGCGCACGTCCAGATTTACACGGTCGCCGCAGGGCCGCTCGAGCGCACCCTGCGCCTCACGGGAGCGGTGGCTTACAACGGCTACACGACGACTCCGGTGATCACGCAAGTGGGCGGGCCCGTGAGCCGCATCGTGGTCACGCCGGGCGAACACGTGACCGCCGGCCAGCCGCTGTTGTACGTGGCCAGCCCCGACTACTCGTTAACACGCTCCGCCTACGTCAAGGCGCGCGATGCGTTCCAGCTCGCCGACAGGTTTTACAAGCGCGCGCAAGATCTCTTCGCGCACCAGGCCATCGCGCAGGCCGATCTGGAGCAGGCCGAATCGAATCGCACACAAGCCGAGGCCGACCTGCAATCGAGCGAACAGGCCATTCGCGTTCTGGGAATTCCGAATCCAGAGACCGTGCTGACGGCGCCGCCGGCCGCGGAGTTGCCGCTCCTGGCGCCGCTCGCGGGAGAGATTGTGGAACGGCTTTGCTCGCCGGGGGAATTGCTGCAGGCCGGCGGAACGCAGTGCTTCACGCTTTCGGATATGAACAGCGTGTGGGTGCTCGTCAATGTCTATCAGAATGACATCGCCAGTGTGCACGTCGGCGAGGATGTGACAATCGACAACGAAACTTATCCCGGCGTGGTGCGCGGAAAGATTCAGTATGTGGCGCCCGCGCTCGATCCAACCACGCGGACCATGCAAGCGCGCATCGAAGCCTCCAATCCCGGCGAGCGACTGAAGAGAGACATGTACGTGACCGCGGAAGTGCACGCCGGAGTGATTCCAAACGCGATTTCCGTTCCCGATGCCGCCGTGCTGCGCGACACCGAAAACATGCCGTACGTATATATCCAGACCGGCGCAAACCAGTTCGCGCGGCGCATGGTGACGCTCGGCGAATCCCAGGGTGGAAAAACACAAATTTTAACGGGGCTGCAGGCCGGCGACAAAATTGTCGGAGACGGCAGCCTGTTCCTGCAATTTCAGAATTCGCTGCAGCGCTGAGCCGAGGGCGCACACAACTATGATTCATCATTTCGTTCAATTCGCTCTCCGCCAGCGCTTCCTGGTGCTGATGCTGGTTCTGTTTGTGGTCGTGGCGGGCGCTCTCTCCTTCCAGCGCATGCCGGTGGACGCCTATCCGGATCTTTCGCCTCCGATGGTGGAGGTCATCACGCAGTGGCCCGGGCACGCGGCCGAGGAAATCGAACGCCTGGTGACGCTGCCGATCGAAGTGGAAATGAACGGCGTTCCGCACATGCAGTACCTGCGGTCGATTTCGCTGTACGGGCTTTCCGACGTGATCATGACGTTTCAGGAAAGCACCGACGATTACCTCGCGCGGAATGTCGTGTTTCAACGATTGTCCGACGCGCAACTGCCCACAGGAGTGACGCCGAGTCTCGCGCCGCTGTCCAGTCCGTCGGGTCTGGTGTATCGCTACGTGCTGGTAAGCCCGGATCGCACCCCGCAACAGCTGAAAACGATTGAAGATTGGGTCATCGAGCGGGCCTACCGATCGGTCCCCGGCGTGGCGGACGATTCCGGGTTCGGCGGCACCGTGATGCAGTATCAGGTGCTGCTCGATCCCGCGAAGATTTTCAACTATCACATCCCCGTGCCGCAGGTGATCAACGCGCTGGCGGCGAACAACGCGAACGCGGGCGGCGGATTTTATACGCAGGGCTCGCAGTTTTTCTACGTCCGCGGATTGGGCCTGGTGACCAAGACCGAAGACATTGGAAACATCGTCGTCGGCAACAACAACGGCGTTCCGGTGCGGATCCGCGACGTCGGCGAAGTGACCATTGGAAACGCGCCGCGCCTCGGGGAATTCGGCTTCCAGAAAGATGACGATAGGGTTGAGGGCGTGATCCTCATGCTGCGCGGCGAGCAGACGCAAAACGTGCTTGCGGGCGTCGAGAAAAAAACGGAAGAGCTGAACAACGGCATCTTGCCGTCCGACGTGAAGGTGCATCCGTTCTACGACCGAAGCGACCTCGTGCGTCTCACGATTGACACCGTCGAGCACAACATGCTGGTGGGCATGACGCTGGTTCTGATCGTGCTGATCTTTTTCCTGGTGAGCTTTCGAGCGGCCATCATCGTCGCGCTGACCATCCCGCTCAGTTTGCTCTTCGCCTTTATCCTGTTGCACGGGCGGGGCGTGCCCGCCAACCTGCTCTCGATCGGCGCGATCGACTTCGGGATCATCATCGACGGGACGGTAGTGATGATGGAAAACATCTACCGCGAGCTGGCCGACCGCGCGGGGCAAGATTACAGATTGAGCGAAGTCATCGCGGCGGCGGCGCGCGACGTGGACCGGCCGATTTTTTATTCCGTCGCGGTCATTCTCGCCGGATACCTTCCCATTTACGCCCTCACGGGCCCCTCGGGGAAACTGTTCGTCCCGATGGCAGAGACGATGTCCTATGCGCTCCTGGGATCGCTCATCTTCACACTCACGCTCGTGCCGGTACTCGCCTCGTACTGGTTCAAGAAAGGCGTAAAGGAAGTCGTGAACCGGCCGTACGAATGGGTGAAGAGAGTTTACGCGGGAGAGCTCGACTGGTGTCTGGACCATCCGAAAACGACGATGATTGTCGCAGCGCTTATTTTCGCGGCCACGCTTATTCTGGTTCCCTATATCGGCGGCGAGTTCATGCCGCACCTGGACGAAGGCGCAATATGGGTGCGCGCCACCATGCCGTACACGATTTCCTTCGAGGAGGCAGCGAAGTTCGCGCCGCAAGTCCGCAACATCCTGATGTCTTACCCGCAGGTGACGGAAGTCGGATCGGAATTGGCGCGTCCCGACGATGGCACCGATCCCACCGGGTTTTTCAATTGTGAATTCTACGTCGGCTTGAGACCGTACAAGGACGCGGCGTGGGAGCGAGGGCCGATCCGCAACAAGGCGGAACTCTCCGAAGACCTGCAGAAAAAACTCGCCGCGTATCCCGGAGTCATTTTCAATTTCACGCAACCGGCCGAGGACGCAGTGGACGAAGCGCTCACCGGATTGAAGAGCGCGCTCGCGGTTAAAATCTATGGGGATGATTTGCAGGTTCTTGAAAACAAGGCGGTCGAAATCAAGCGCATTCTTTCGCAGGTTCCCGGTTTCACCGAGCTGACGGTGGTCCGCGAGTTGGGGCAGCCCACCGTGCAGATCGACGTGGATCGCGAAAAAGTCGCCCGCTACGGCATCAACGTAGCCGACGTCGAGGGCGTAATCCAGGCCGGCGTGGGCGGGCAGGCGGCGACGCAAGTCATTCAAGGGGAGCGGCTGTTTGACCTGGTCGTGCGCATGAAGCCGCAATACCGGTCCAGCACGCAAGCGATCGGCAATCTGCTCGTGCCTACTCCGTCGGGCACGCAAGTGCCGATTTCCGAGCTCGCCAACATTCATCAGGGAAACGGCGCTTCCTTCATCTATCGCGAAAATAATTCGCGCTACATCGGAGTGCAATTCAGCATCGAGGGGCGCGACCTGGCGCGCGCCGTAAACGAAGCCCAGAACGCGGTGCGCCAGTCGGTGACGCTCCCGCAAGGTTACAGGCTGGACTGGGGCGGCGAGTACAGCGAATACGTGGCGGCGCGGGAACAATTTGCGATTATTGGACCGCTTGCGATCCTGCTGATCTTCATGATTCTTTTCGCGCTCTACGGCAACTTTAAATTCCCGGTGACGGTGATGATCGGCGTGGTGATGACGGAGCCGGTGGGAGCGTTGATCGCGCTGAAACTTACGCATACGCCGTTCAGCGTCAGTTCCGCGCTGGGACTGCTCGCGCTGATGGGCGTATCCGTGGAAACGGCCGTGATTCTGGTTTCCTACATCAATAAACTGCGCCTCGAAAATCACGATATCCGCACGGCGACGCGCGAGGCGGCGCTGCTGCGGCTGCGGCCCATCATGATGACGGCGCTGGTCGCATGCCTGGGCCTTTTGCCCGCGGCGCTCTCGACCGGGATCGGCTCGGACACGCAGAAGCCGTTCGCGATCGTCATTGTCGCGGGGCTGATCTCACGGCTGTTCCTGGGATTCTTCGTCAACCCAGTGCTGTACGAAATGGTCGCGAAGCCGGGAGACGTGCTGCAGGTGTAATTTGGACGGGCGGATGACTCAGCCCAGCCGTTATCTTTCGGAGTTGTAGATCAGACTACGCTTTACTCGGACTCAACATCGGGTTACTATTACCGGGATTTTAGTGGCCTGGCTTAGATTCACCGGAATGACCGCGCAGAAGACAATTCGCTTACTCGGGGTTTCGCTCACGCTCGTCGTGCTGCTGGTTTTCGCCACGGGCGTGGTCAGCGATTGGAATCACCAGGGCCCGAGCGACGATGCGAATTGTCCGTATTGCCACCTGGGCCATCAAACGCCGGTACAGTTTGTCGCCGCGCCGGCCGTGATATTGCTGAGGCCGGTCGCTTCCTTGCCGCTGCCGCAAGACGCAGCTCCGGCCACGGACCACGTTTTTTCGCAGACCGCGCCCCGCGCACCTCCCGCCGCGTAAACAATAATTTCTAGTTCTGATTCAGATCATGCTGCGTGGACCCAAAGACTGGTCCGGCGCACACGCCCATTGATTTGGGCGGCAACCTCTGGCCATTTACGGCTACCCGTTCCCTTTGGGGGCAGAGGAGTTTTGTATATGAATTCCCGCGCGACTGCTTGGAAGACAATTCGCTTCCTCGGGGTTTCGCTGACGCTCGTCGTACTGCTGGTTTTCGCCACGGGCGTGGTCAGCGACTGGAATCACCAAAGCCCGAGAGATGACGCGAATTGTCCGTATTGCCATTTGGGCCATCAGACCCCGGCGCAGTTAGACGTCGCGCCGTCGGTCTCTTTGCTGAAGCCGATCGCTTCCATACCGCTGCCGGAAGACATTGTTCCGGCTACGGGCCCCGTCTTTTCGCATACCTCTCCCCGCGCGCCACCCACCGCGTAAGCAATAGCCAAGCACGAAATCATCTTAATTTCGCGTGCCGCGGCCCTTTTTGCGGGCGGCAGCATTCCATTTTGGCTTTTCTTTAGCGCCCAGGCGCAATCCGAGGAGGATTGGGATGCGATTCATACGAAATATTAAAGCGGTAACGGTGTTTGTGTTCTTTGTAATTGCCGCCCCGTTGCTTTACGCACAGGGCGTTGGGAATTCTGCTTCGATCAGCGGCACGGTGCTCGACCCTGTCGGAGCGGTGGTTCCGAAAGCGACGGTGGAGATTCATAACGTGGTCAGTGGCCTGGACCGGTCCACGACGACAGACACGTCTGGAAATTTCAGCTTTGTGAACGTTCCCTACAATCCTTATCACTTGACCGTTAATCTGGCCGGATTCACTCCTTACTCTCAGGATGTCGAGGTTCGTTCCTCGGTCACCGTGAGCCTGAAGATTAGCCTGACGCTTGCCGGACAGGTTAGCAATGTGACCGTGGAGGCGACCGCAGGTGATTTGATCGAAACCGAATCCACGGCGCACACGGACGTGGACCGTGATCTGTTTGAGACGCTTCCCCTGGAAAGCGCGTCGTCGTCGCTGAGCTCGCTGGTTACCCTCTCGGCTCCCGGAGTGGCGGCGGATTCCAATGGGCTTTTTCACGGGCTGGGCGATCACGCAGAGAATTCCTTTTCCATCGACGGCCAGCCCATTACTGACCAGCAGAGCAAGGTCTTCTCCAACCAGGTTCCGGTGGATGCCATTGAATCCATGACGGTGATTCAGGGCGCGCCGCCGGCCGAGTACGGCGGTAAGACGAGCCTGGTGATTGACGTGACCACACGCTCAGGCCAGGGCGTTACGACGCCCCACGGCAGCGTGACGACGTCCTACGGCACGTTTGGCACGGCCACTACGGATTTCAATCTCGCGTACGGCGGGGCGAAGTGGGGAAACTTCATTTCTGCGTCAGGCTTGAACACCGGGCGCTTTCTCGATCCTCCGGAATTCGTGGTGATGCACGACAAGGGCAATGAAGAAAACTTGTTCGATCGCGTGGACTTTCAAGCGTCCGGCGCCGATTCCATCCACGTAAATTTTCAATACACGCGTTCGTGGTTTCAAAATCCAAATTCGTACGACCAGGAATACCATCCCTGCGCCGTGGGGGTGACCAATTGCGATCCGACCGGCAGCGTGATCGTCAATCCCATCACCGGCACACCTCTGGGCCCGACCGATCAGCGCTCGCAAATCGGGACAATTAACGTCGCACCGACCTGGACGCACTTGTTTGGCTCAGCATCCGTCTTGACGCTCGGCGGCTTCGTTCGGCGGGATCACTACAACTACTATCCGAGTGGGGATCCTTTTGCGGACTTCAGTCCGGACTTGCAGAGTTCAACCATCGCGCAGGACCGAACACTCCTGAATGCCGGCGTTCGCGCGAGCATCTCCTACGTAAAGGGCGTCAACAATTTCAAGGCCGGCGTGACGTTTGAGCACACGTTTCTGACAGAAGACGACCATCTTGGAGTCGTGGATCCGGGATACGTTGCCGGGATCGGCGCCGCTTGCGCTGCCGTGAATGACCCGACGTGCAGCGACGCCTTGCAGTTCGACCTGACAAATCCTTCCACGGACCCGACAGGCCAGCTATATCATTTTCACGGCCACACGGACATTAAGGAAATCGGCCTCTTCGCTGAGGACACGATTACCAAAGGGAGTTGGTCCTTCAACCTCGGCCTTCGCGAGGATATTTATAGAGGCATCAGTCATGCCACACAGGCGGAACCTCGCCTCGGCATCGCCTATAACATTAAGCCGACCAACACGGTGCTTCGTATTTCCTACGCGCGGACGATGGAGAGCCCGTTCAACGAAAACCTGATCATTGCCAGCGAGGGATGCAGTTTCACCGGCGCGAATGCAAATTACCCCGTCATTGCCGAACTCGTGCCGCTGCCGAGTACCACGTGCTCGCAAGGAAACGCCGGACCCATTGCTCCCGGCTACCGCAACGAATTCCACGCCGGGCTGCAACAGGCGTTCGGAAAACACCTGGTCATAGACGCCGAGTACATCTGGAAATACACGCATAACGCCTACGACTTCGGCATCGTTGCCGCAACTCCCATCACCTTCCCGATCATGTGGGACAGGTCCAAGATACCCGGATTTACGATTCGCGCGAACGTGCCGACCTGGCACGGCTTTACGGCTGATGTGGTGATGTCCAGCGTCGCCGCGCGCTTCTTCCTCCCGCAGGTCGCCGGCGTGCCCGTCATTGGCCCGGCGACCGGCGTCTTCCGCATTGACCACGACGAGAAGTTCAACGAAACGACACACCTGCAATATCAGCCGTGGAAAGTGGGGCCGTGGTTCGGCTTCAACTGGAGGTACGACAGCGGACTGGTGGCCGGCGCAACACCGTGTCTTGCGGCAACCGCAACGTGCGCGGCTTCTTCTCTGCCGGGTGACCTGATCGGCTTGACCAACACCATCACGGCATTGCCCCTCACCGCCGATCAGGTGTTCCAAGGCGGATTCACTTGCAACGGCCAACTGATTGCTCCAAACCCGCTGGCAACCGCAGCGCAAAACCCGCTTGCTCCGTGCCCTGCAAGCGAGTTCGGATCCATCTATATCAAAGTACCCGCGCCGGGGACCGAGCAGGACGACAAAAATCCGCAGCGCATTCAACCGCGCAGCCTGTTTGACCTCGCTGCCGGTGAAGACAATCTCTTCCACGGCGACCGGTACAAATGGAGCGTGCGGGTCACGGTGATCAATGTGACGAACAAAGAAGCGCTGTACAACTTCCTGTCCACGTTCAGCGGGACGCACTACGTCACGCCGCGCGCCGTAACGGGAGAGTTGGGCTTCCACTTCTAAATTGGAACCTGGTCGGTCCGGGCGATCACTTTTTTCTGGTGATCGCCCGGGCACCAGCGTTTCAGAGCGTCGTGCTCTCTGGATCCAGGGGGCGGACGAACTGAACCTTCCTCATGAAAGCGAATGAGGAAGACACGTTCCTACCAGGAGGAGGTGGAACATGCCAAGGCAACTGGGCTATGCAAAGCGCGACGCAAAAAAGTTGGAGGCACGCCGGTTTGTCGCTGTGGCCCGCTTGAAGCGGGGCGAATCGACGGCAGAGGTGGCCCGCTCCCTGGGCGTATGCAGGCAATCGGTCCAGCGATGGGCCGCCTGGCATCGTTTGCGTGGAGAGGAAGGACTGCGACGGCGTCCAAAAACCGGAGGGCCGCGCCCTAAGCTGCCTCGTGAAAAGCTGGCGCGGCTCCCCAGCCTGTTGGCGCAGGGACCGTCGGCGCACGGATTCGATACGCCCGTGTGGACCACCGAGCGCATCGCCCGTCTGATCTGGCGCCGATTCCGAGTGCGCTATTCCCGCGATTATGTGAAGCACCGGTTGATGCCGCGGCTTGGCTGGAGGTGGCACAAGCACACCTGGCTGCCGGGAAAAACCACAAAGAATGGACGTGCCTGAAGCTAGCGTTAGCCAAGTATTCGCCTTCCATTTCGCTTTGAACGAAGACAGAATCTGCCGTGAGTTCTTTTCTCCCTAATTCGAGGCGCTCCGGAAATTTTAGAAGCTAAAGTATCGGCCAGGATTTGCCGATTCATCCTTCAGGGGAGTTCTGTGGATAGATGGCTAACAATGACCCAAGGACCCGAACGGAACTTGCCACATCGAGTACCACGGTCGACATCGTTTCGATCCCCTGGCACTTCCTTGCGATGAAGTACGATCAGCTCGACCAGCTTTTTCTTCCCCTGCTTTCCTCCGCCCAGCAAGCCAACGATATTTTGGGGCTCCGAACAGGGGGCGCGGAATCGGCTCTGAACGCGGCCGCTCATCTCGCAGGCGAACTCCTGCGCGATGTCAGCTTTTCTCCGGTGCGGACGATGTCGGTCAACGCCGCCAACGCTTATCTGATCGATTTCGCAGAAAATTCCTTTCAAGTGGAGACGAGCGTCAGCACCAGGGACGAGCGCAGGTCGTCCTTGTTTCGCGTGAAAGTGACAGGAGCGATTCGCGGAGACAAATTTCTCGTTACGGACCCCGTCACCAAAAGCAGTCTTTTTTCCTTCACAAAATTCGAGGCCAACAAGCCGGATTTTTTTACCAAGGAATTTCCATTTATCGCGCATGAGTCGCGGCAGAATCCCGCCATGTTCGGGGGAGATAATTCCACCATGGTTCACGGTGTGGTGGATTTGGTTCTCGGCATTCCCGTGGGCGAGGAAACGATCACGGTTCGCGTCCACAAGCAATCCGACACTCTTTCCGTCGAAGTCAAAAATCCCGTCACCAATGAAACGGTAATGAGCCTGCCGATCGCTTCGCTCGGCAATATTGCCAAGCTGGTGGAAAGCATCGCGCAGCATCTGACCACAAATGCGAAGGCACGTCTTTCGCTGGGCCCCGGCGTTGCTGCCCCGGCGCAGAACGCAGAGGTCATCTCCGTCGAAGCGGCCGAGACCAAAGCTATTGAAACTCCCGTCCCAACGCCGTCCACCTGACCTGCAGGTCTTCACGATTCAACTTCCTCACCACATTTAGCGGAAGACGTCTCGTTACGCCGCGCGCCTGCGCGGGCAGACTGAGTCGCCGCTTCCCCGCACCCGTGGAAACGAAGTGGCGCGCGGGCTCTCGTCCCGGGAGCGGATTTGCTAGAATGAAATTTGGAGTTGGCCTGCAACGCAGGTGCTGGACGCGACGATCTTTTGAACCAATACTGAACCTCCGGGTGCCCGGGTCAGACGGCCCGTGTGCATGGCCCGCGGCGGATTTCGGTTCGCTGCGGGAAAGCCTAAAGGCCGGCGCAGGGCGCCCACTTTTTACAGGTGGTTCAGGATCGAGCTCCACACGGCGAAGTGGACCGCTCCATTTTTTATGGAACCACGCGATCCCCGGCAGCGTATCTTTCAAGTGGCGCAGGCTTCAGCCTGTGGATTTTGGTGGCGAGCAAGATCGTTCTTGTGTGGCCTGACTTCCACAGGCTGAAGCCTGCGCCACTCATGGTCAGCAAAGAGTGCAAATGAAAATTCTGTTTATTGGCGACATCGTGGGATCGCCGGGCCGGGAAATTGTGGCTGACCGGCTGGCCGACATCGTGCAATCGCGCCAGATCGATCTGGTGATCGCCAATGGCGAGAACTCGGCCGCGGGCTTCGGCATTACGCCCCGGATTGCCGAGCAATTATTCGCTGCGGGCGTCGAAGTCTTGACGGGCGGGAATCACATCTGGGACAAAAAAGAAATTATGGAGTACATCCCGCACGAACCCCGCCTGGTGAGGCCGGCAAACTTTCCGGAGGGCAATCCCGGCTCAGGCCTGTACGTCGGCAAGGCCCGCAATGGGGTGCCTTATGCCGTCCTGGACCTCCAGGGCCGCGTCTTCATGGCGTCAATTGATTGTCCCTTCCGGGCAGCCGATCGGGAGCTTGCCCGCATCCCAGCAGATGTCCGCGTGATCTTCGTGGACATTCACGCAGAAACGACAAGCGAGAAGGAAGCCATGGGGTGGTATCTGGACGGGCGGGTGTCAGCTGTGATCGGCACGCATACGCACGTGGCCACGGCCGATGAGCACGTGCTGCCCAACGGCACTGCGTTCCAGACCGACGTGGGGATGACCGGTCCGCACAGCGGAGTCATCGGAATGGATAAGGCTGCGATCTTGCACCGGTTCCTCGTCGGGCAGCCGGCGCGGTTCGAGGTGGCCACCGGCGACGTTCAGATGAACACCGTATTGATTGACGTGGACGAGACCACCGGCCGCGCCCGAGGAATCGAGCGCCTGCGCTTCCGGACCGACTGAGGCGAACTCATCATGTACCGTTCACGGAAAACATTCCTGGTGAACCGTGTGTATCCAGTGTGCGCTGCGGCCGTGCTGGCCGCGGTGCCGGCTTTGTTTCTTTCTCTTCCTGCGCGCGCGCAGGAACCATACCAATACGAAAGCGACCTCTTGGCCAAGCGGCAGCTTTATCGCGACGTGGGCGCCGGTTTTCGCGCGATTCACCGCGGGCCGAATGGAAATTATTATGTCCTCACCGCGCCCGCTCCGGCCGTGCTGATTTACGATTCGTCCGGCAAGCGGATCGGCCAAGTCCCCAGCCAATCCGGGGCGGCGGCCAAAGGAGCCGCGCTGGTGTACGGCGAATCTTTCGATGTGGATCATGACGGCCGCGTCGTGGTGTGCGATCGCGGCGCGAAAGCCGTCAAGATTTATTCGCCGGACGGAATTCTTGCCGCCGCGATCCCCATGCCTTCGCCGGTTTCCGTGGTGTTTCTCGCGGGGGGTGAATTCGCCGTAGCCAGTCCTGATGGAGATCATTTGGTTACCGCCTACGACCTCGGGGGAGCGATGGTCCGCGATTATGGCGACCGGGAAGAAATCGCCGATCGCGCCGACATAAACACGCAAGTGAATTTCGGTCACCTCGATGCTGACGAGATGGGTAATAGCTACTTTTCATTCGATAATCTGCCGGAACCAACGGTGCGAAAGTTCGACCGTGTGGGTTATGAGTCCCTGGAGATTTCGCTCAAGACCCTGGAATTTGAGCCCGCCGCACAGGCGGCTCGCAAGGCCATTGCGCGCTCGGAAAACTCGGAAAACGGCGTCCCTTCTCTGCACCGCATTATCAGCGCCGTTGGCGTGGACCCCAAAACGCAGGAGCTCTGGATTGCCATTGGCACGCTCCTGATGCGCTTCGATAAGGACGGACTGCGCCTGTCGAGCTTCCGGACGTATTTGCCCTCCGGGGCGCGCTTCGAAGCATCCCAAATCGTGGTGGAACCCGCGCGGTTGCTGATCGGGGCCGACCCTCAGGGAATCTACGAATTTCCAAAACCGGAAAAACTCCCGCAGTAGATTTTACTTGTCCGTAATCATCGATTATTCCGCAGTTCTTTTTTCGACCAAACGGGAGGAGATGCCCGTGTGGCACCGTACGTGTCTTGGTTGAGGAAATCCGACAAAAATATATGCTTTTTCCGAGCAAGAGATTTAGTTTCTGCGACATACGGCGTTGTGGAAAAGCTGTGAATCTTCTGTGGGAGGTCGGTGGGGGCTCCCGAAATTTTCGCTTGCCGCGCAGCGTGCGTTCAGCGAGAATCCACCCTCGTCTTAGGCAACCCAGTATCGCAACTGGCACACCTGTGGACGCCGTGACGCAAATAAGAAGTGAGCGTACCGAGTGGCAGGCCCATCTTGGGTCTATCGGACGAAGGGGAGAAGGTCACGGGGTCAACCCAGAAACTGACTGCAGCCGCATGAGGTTTTTGTGGCTGTGTTTTTCCACAGTATTTCCACAGTTGTGGAAATACTGAGGTGGGTTTTCCTCGCTTTCTTCGCGTGCGGGCTGTGCTTGCAGCCCGCCCACAATAAGGACACTGAAGGAATGAATTCCTGGGAAAAAATTTTGCAGCACATGGAACGGCGGGTCAATCCGCACAGTTTTGCCACCTGGTTTCGTCCCACACGCCAGGAAGGAACTGAAAACGGCAAGCTCGTGGTTCGCGTCCCTTCCCGGATCTTCCGGAAACGGCTGACGGAAACCTACGGCGAGCTGTTGCAGGCCGTTCTGGCCGAAGTGGGCATGAGAGATACGCACCTCGAGTTCATGTGCACGGAGAATGAACCGGCGCCGGCGGGAAATCCGTTGAAGCAAACGCGCCTGGACTTTGATTCCGTCGACCATCAGCTGAATCCCCGCTACCAATTTGAATCCTTTGTCGTGGGCGCGTCGAATCAATTCGCGCACGCGGCGGCCCAGGCGGTCGCTGAGCAGCCCTCGAAGGCTTACAATCCGCTGTTTCTTTATGGCGGTGTGGGGATGGGCAAGACGCACTTGATGCAGGCCGTCGGCCACCTGATCAAGAAGCGCAATCCGGCGGCGCGGCTCACGTATATCAGCGCGGAAAAATTCACGAATGAAGTGATCAACTCGCTGCGTTTTGACCGCATGATCGGATTTCGCGACCGGTTCCGCTCTGTCGATGTTCTTCTCGTGGACGATATTCAGTTCATCGCCGGGAAGGAGCGCACGCAGGAAGAATTCTTTCACACGTTCAACGCGCTCTATGACCTGCAGCGGCAGATCGTGATCAGTTCCGATTGCCCGCCGAAGGAAATTTCCGCCATCGAAGAGCGCCTGCGCTCGCGGTTCGAGTGGGGACTGATCGCGGACATCCAGCCACCCGACCTCGAAACCAAAATCGCCATCCTGCAGAAGAAGGCGGAAAACGAACGCGTCGTGATTCCCGATGACGTTGCCGAATACATCGCCCGCGCGATCAAGTCCAACGTGCGGGAGCTCGAAGGCGCGTTGACGCGGCTGATTGCCTACGCTTCGCTGACCGGCTCCATCTTGAATCTGGTGACGGCGCAACAGGTTTTGCGCAACATCATCGCCACGCAGGAGAAGCGCATCACCATCGACCTGATTCAGAAAAAAGTTGGCGAGCAATTTGGATTGCGCGAGGCGGATTTGAAAGTCCGCTCGAACACCAAGGCGATCGCGTTTCCGCGGCAGGTCGCGATGTACCTGGTGAAGCAGCTCACCTCGGCGTCGCTTCCGGAGATCGGCCGCCAGTTCGGCGGCAAGCACCACACCACGGTTCTGCACTCGATCAACAAGATCGACGCGCTGCGCCGCAGCGATAAGGATTTGAATAGGACGATCAACAAGCTGATGGATTCGTTTGGCTGATCCGTTCTTTCGATTGCCGGTTTTCCCAAAAACGCCCATATTTATATCGGGGCGTTTTTGTTTTTGTGGGACGGGCTTCAGCCTGTCTGGTTTTTCGGATGTGCACCCATCAAAAAGTCAAAAGCGACAGGCTGGAAGCCTGTCCTACTCGCGTGTTGAAATCCTGCGCATAAGGCTGTGCTCATCCTGTGCAACGATTGCGGAGGTTGAGGAAAATTGTTGGCGCATCATGGCCTTCCGACCGATCCGCGGCGATTTATCCTCTCAATCCTCAAAAGGAATTCTCGCGCATGCACAGGGCAAACTCATCCCAGCCGCTCGATGCGCGGCTTTTCCTCATTTCCACAGCGACGGCTACTACTACGGTCTTTATACATCCTATAAAACAGGGTAGAGTAGCTCTTCGCAGCAGCCGTAGTGTTTGCGCCTTCCGGCGGAGGAAATCCATCGATGGAATTCAGTGTGAAGAAGTTTGACCTGCTCAATGAACTCAGCATGACGCAGGGAGTCGTCGAGCGGAAAACCACGATTCCCATCCTCGGCAACATCTTGTGCGAAGCCTCCGGAAATCGCATCACGCTGACGGCCACCGACCTTGAGCTTTCCATCCGCACCTCGTGCGAAGCCAAAGTGAAAAAAGAAGGGGCCGGGACCATCCCCGCGAAAAAACTTCTCGAGCTCGTGCGGCTCCTGCCCGAGGGCGAAATCCGCTTCAAGCTTCTCGAAAATCATTGGGTGCAGATTCTCGCCGACCGCAAGACCTACAAAATGGTCGGGAATGGCCAAGGACAATTTTCCCGCAATCCCGACGTTCCCGCACACGCTCGCGAAAATTCCCGCGAAGATATTGTCGTCGCTGATTGCCAGGACAGCTTTTGCGATATCGAACGAAGAGTCCCGCTACACGCTAAACGGCGCGCTGCTGCTGCTGAAGCCGGAGAGCGTCACCATGGTGGCCACTGACGGCCACCGCCTGGCCGTGGCCGAGATCGATCACAAGTTTGAGGGTTTGACCCGGGAAGTCCGTCCGCTCGTCCCCAAGAAGGCGCTGGCGGAAGTGCAGCGGCTTACGAGCGAGGCGGGCGAGGACGCCGAGATCGAATTCGCGATCGACGAGAGCCACCTTTTCTTTCGCGCCGGAGAGCGTCTCTTAATTTCGCGAATGCTTACCGGACAGTTCCCCAACTACGAAGCCGTCCTGCCGCGCGACAACAACAGAAAAGTGGTGATCGAGCGCGGAGAATTGAACGATGCCGTGAAACGCGTAGCTCAACTTGCCGACACGCGTTCGCACGCGGTAAAGCTTTCCGTCTCCACCGAAGGCATCGAAATTTCCGCGTCCAGCCCCGAATACGGCGAAGCCAAAGAAACGATCGAGAAAGAATACAAAGGCGAACCG
Source organism: uncultured Acidobacteriota bacterium (assembly GCA_963804145.1). GTDB lineage: Bacteria > Acidobacteriota > Terriglobia > Acidiferrales > UBA7541 > Palsa-360. The sequence goes on from CAWDPI010000001.1 coordinate 72,926, forward strand.
CTCGCCATCGGCTTCAACGCCCAGTACATGATCGATTTCCTGGCCGCCGCCCCCGAAGGCCCCATCAGCCTCGAACTAAAAGACGAACAATCCGCCGGACAGATGCGCCCCCTCGCCGATGAGGCCTACCGCTACCGCTATGTCATCATGCCAATGCGGATTTGAAGTTCGCAGGTGAGAGCGGAAGTTCATCTAAAGCAATGCGTCGATCCGAAGTTCAAGCCGAAGAAACCTAGCAACCCGCCCGTCTTGCAATGCACCCATGCACCGCTGCGAAATGAGTATCACTGTGCTAAAAAACCTGACAGCCAACATCCCATGGGCGACCTCGATCTGAGCGGAAACTTCGTCGCTTGCCTGATCACTTTTGTCTTGCTTTGACTTCTTCGAGCCCACTCAACGAACAATTGCTGAAATTCTTTCTGCGTGTAAATTCCCTTGTGAATCAACAATGTATTCATGGCGTAAACTGTCGCCTTAAAGCGGTCATCACGGGACAAGTGGTCCAATGCTTCTTCGTAGGACACGATTAGAATCCTCCAGAAATTCCTGTACAGCAGCGTGATTTTATATCCCGGCGCGCACACCGTATATGAAATTGTCGGCGATTTTATGGCAACGATGGAGTGAAAGATTTTGTGAAAATCGCCGCAAAATCTAAACGAAACACGTCACCAAGAAACACCTCTCTGGGAGCCCGTGCATGGCACCTGTAAGTTACTGTAAACAAGTAAATTAGTATGCTACGGCGAGGAAAAATTTGCCTTGAGAAAATGGCCTCGCTCGGGGTAGAATACATGCGGTCAGACGGTTCTTTGGTTTCCTCCAGTACGGCACGTCGGCCAGGCTGGCAGCGCCCCTGAATTGAATGCCCGCGCCAGAGTTTGCCCTTCTCTGCTACTCGCGGGTCAGGGTAAACGGGACGCTCAAAGGCCTGGAGGAAAGCAGTCTTCGCCACGTCCGCTTCCGCTTGATTGGAATCCGGACGGGATGGAGCAGAAACCCTTCGAGCTCCGGCAATCAGTAATCGCCGAGGGCCACAGGGTAAGGCGGCGGTCGAATCGATCGTTGCGGGTGCTGCGTTCACACGGAATTTTTTGAGCGAAGCGTGAAGCCCGCCATAAAAAAATGACATCGCCTTCTCCAAGTGCGGGCTTTCGTCGCGGCGACGAGCCCGCCATCAACGAGACTCCGCAGGAGCACGCACAACATGGCAGAAAAGGCAGCGGCAATGGGCAATGAATCCGAACACCGCTACGACGCGGCATCGATCAAGGTGCTGGGCGGCATTGAAGCCGTGCGCAAACGCCCGGCGATGTATATCGGCTCGACGGGCGAGATGGGACTGCATCATCTGGTGTGGGAAGTGGTCGACAATTCGGTCGACGAAGCCCTCGCGGGATATTGCGACGAAATCAACGTCGTGGTGCACGAGGACAACAGCGTCACGGTGACGGACAACGGCCGCGGCATTCCCGTGGACATGCACGCCACGGAAAAAAGGGCCGCGGCGGAAGTCGTGATGACCGTGCTGCACGCGGGCGGAAAATTCGACAGCGACACCTACAAAGTTTCAGGCGGACTGCACGGCGTCGGCGTTTCGGTGGTGAACGCGCTCTCCGACTGGCTCGACTTGGAAATCTGGCGCGACGGCGAAGTGTGGGAGCAGTCCTACAACGCGGGAAAGCCGAAGGCCAAGCTGAAGGCCACCGGGAAAACGCGCAAGACCGGCACGAAGATTACGTTCCATCCCGACCTCACGATTTTCGAGGACCACAAATACAGCTACGACATTCTGGCGCAGCGGCTGCGCGAACTCGCTTTCCTGAACAAGGGCCTGAAAATCACGCTGACCGACGAGCGCAGCGACAAGTCGGTCGAGTTTCGCTTCACCGGCGGCATCGCCGAATTCGTGAAGCACCTGAACAAGGGCAAGCAGGTGCTGCACGACTCACCGATTTACATGGAAGGAAAACGCGACACGGTCGAAATCGAAATCGCGCTGCAATACAACGACAGCTACACGGAAAATGTTTTTGCGTTCGCCAACACGATCAACACCGTGGACGGCGGAACGCACCTTTCCGGCTTCCGCTCGGCGCTGACGCGCACGATCAACAATTTCGCTTCGTCCTCGAACATGCTCAAGGAGCAGAAGGACGAAGTCACCATTACCGGCGATGACGTGCGCGAAGGACTCGTCGCGGTCGTTTCCGTGAAGTTGCCGCAGCCGCAGTTCGAGGGCCAGACCAAAGGGAAAACTCAACAGCGACATCAAGGGGCCGGTCGAGCAGCTGATCAACGAGCGCCTGGGCGAGTATTTCGACAAGCACACGACCGTGGCGCGCCGCATCGTCGGCAAGTGCATTGACGCCGCGCGCGCCCGCGAAGCCGCTCGCAAGGCGCGCGAGTTGACGCGGCGCAAGTCCGCCATGGATTCGGGCGGCCTGCCCGGAAAACTCGCCGATTGCCAGGAGCGCGATCCGGCGCGGTGCGAGCTGTTCATCGTCGAGGGAGAATCGGCCGGCGGCTCGGCCAAGGGCGGGCGCGACCGCAAGTACCAGGCCATCCTGCCGCTCAAGGGAAAAATTCTCAACGTCGAAAAAGCGCGCTACGACAAGATGCTGGGCCACGAGGAAATCCGCGCCATCATCACGGCGCTCGGCACGGGCATCGGCAAGGACGACTTCGATCTCGCCAAGCTGCGCTACCACAAAATTATTCTGATGACCGACGCGGACGTGGACGGCAGCCACATTCGCACGCTGCTGCTCACGTTTTTCTTCCGCCACATGACCGAGCTGATCAAGCGCGAACACATCTACATCGCGCAGCCGCCGCTGTACCGCGTGAAGCGCGGCAAGATCGGACCGCTACATCCGCGACGAGGACGAATTCAACCACGAGCTGATGTCGCGCGCGACCGAAGACCACGTCGTGAAACCCAAGGAAGGCGGCGCGCTCCAGGGCGCGGCGCTGACGAAATTTCTGCTGAACGTGCAGGAATACGATTTCGGCGGCGGCGAAGATGGCGCGCAAGCTGCGCGAGCCGCGGCTGGTGGACTTGCTGGCGGCGAGCGACTTCGAAAAGAAAACGGACTTCGAGGACAAGAAGGCGCTCGAAAAACTGTCCAAGGCCATCGACAAAGCGAAGCTCGACATCGACGCGAAGATCGTCTACGACGAAGAGCACAGCCTCTACGATCTGGTGATCCCGGGCAATGCGGCGCGGCCCGGCGACAAGAAAATCAACTGGGCCTTCGCCTCGACGCCGGAATACAAGCGCCTGCGCACGTCGGCCAACGCGATCAGCGAAGTCGATCATCCTCCCTTCACCGTGACGCGCAACGGCGACAAGGTCGTGAAGGAAAAGGCGTCGGATGTTCTCGCCTACGTGCTCGAAGACGCGAAAAAAGATTTCACGATCACGCGGTTCAAGGGCCTCGGCGAAATGAATCCCGAGCAGCTCTGGGAAACCACGATGAACGCCGAAACGCGCACGCTGCTCAAGGTGCGCCTCGACGACGCCACCGCCGCCGAGGAAATTTTCTCGACGCTGATGGGCGAAAATGTCGAAAGCCGCCGCAAGTTCATCGAGGAAAATGCCCTCGAAGTCGTGAATTTGGATATTTAGGCATTTGTGGGTCGCGGCTTCAGCCGCGACATAAAGGGGCCTTATCGACGGGGCTTTAGCCCCTGAGGGTGCGGATGTGGGAAGGATCGCGCGGCGGGTTCGGCAGGCAGGCGTCTATTTTGTGACGACCGATACCTGGCAGAAGCATCCGCTCTTCATCAACACGGCCCTGGCAAATATTGTCGTCGAACAGATTGTGAGTTGCCGGGATCGCGGATTTTACAAGCTGCATGCTTTTGTACTGATGCCGGATCATTTGCATGTTCTGCTGACGCCGGGGGAGACAACAACAGTTGAGAAGGCGATGCAGATGATCAAGGGCGGATCGGCGCATCGGATCGGGCTTGAAAGGCCGCAGAAATTTCCGATTTGGCATTCAGGATTTCATGATCGCTGGATGAGGGATGCTGAAGAATATCGGGGCAGCAAGCGGTACATTGAGCAGAATCCTGTAGAGGCGAAGTTGGTCGAAAGAGCCCGAGGATTATGCTTTTTCATCGGCGAGCGGGAAGTATGTGCTCGACCTTAGCCGTTTCGATGAAGTCAGGGGCTAAAGCCCCATTTCTTGTGGCTGGCTAATGTCGCGGCTGAAGCCGCGACCCACAAACCGTCGACATGATGTTGGGGGAAATGTTCTACCAATTAAGTTGGACGACGTTGCCGGGGTTGCGCGGACTTTCATGTTCGGAATTTCGCGCGACGGCGACGGCGGCGCCGGATAAGGAGCGCGGTGTGGCCGTCGAATGCGCGAGTGAGGCCGAGCGCGACTGCCTTGCTTGCGGAACTCGAAACACATTTCGGGCCGCAGCGGTTTCTGAACACGGCAGCGGCATTTGATGGGGTGAAGGATTACGTTGCGCTGCGAGCGGCGAGGCGACGGCTAGAGAAATGCCCGCCTGAAGGCGGGCGCTACAACTAGAACACGAAGGACGGATCGATGGCGGACGAACCTAAACAAGTGCACACATGATTCCGGTCGAAATTGAGGCCGAGATGAAGAAGTCGTACCTCGATTACGCGATGAGCGTGATCGTGGCGCGCGCGATTCCCGACGTGCGCGACGGCTTGAAGCCCGTGCAGCGGCGCATCCTGGTCGCGATGAACGATCTGGGACTCGCGTCGAATCGCGGCTACCGCAAGTGCGCGAAAATCTGCGGCGACACTTCCGGAAATTATCACCCGCACGGCGAAGCCGTCATTTATCCGACGCTCGTGCGCCTGGCGCAATCGTTCAACATGCGCTACCCGCTGATCGACGGTCAGGGAAACTACGGCTCGGTCGACGGCGATCCGCCGGCGGCGATGCGGTACACCGAAGCGCGCCTCGCGAAGATCACCGAGGAAATGCTCGCCGATCTCGAAAAAGAGACGGTGGACTTCATTCCGAACTTCGATCAGACGCGCGAAGAGCCTGTCGTGCTGCCGTCGAAGATTCCGAACCTGCTCGTGAACGGCGCGAGCGGCATCGCCGTCGGCATGGCGACGAACATCCCGCCGCACAACCTGGGCGAAATCATCGACGCCACGGTGATGCTGATCGACAAGCCGGACACGACGCTCAAGGAAATCATGAAGGTGGTGCCTGGGCCGGATTTCCCCACCGGCGGATACATTTCCGGCGGCGAAGGCATTCTCACGGCCTACAAGACCGGGCGCGGCAGCTTCATCATGCGCGCCAAGGCCGCGATTGAAAGCGTCGGCAAGGACCGCGAGAACATCGTCATCACCGAAATTCCCTACCAGGTGAACAAGTCGCGCCTGATCGAGCGCATCGCCGAACTCGTGCAGACGAAAAAGATCGAAGGCATCTCCGACGTGCGCGACGAATCCGACCGCGAAGGCATGCGCGTCGTGATCGAAATCAAGCGCGGCGAAGAACCGAAGCTGATTCTGAACCACCTCTTCAAGCTCACGCAGATGCAGGAATCGTTCGGCATGATCCTGCTGTCGATTGTGGACGGGCAGCCGCGCGAGCTGGGCCTGGTGCCGATGCTGAAGCTGTTCATCGACCACCGCGTCGAAGTGGTGCGCCGGCGCACGCAATTCGAGCTGCGCAAGGCCGAAGCTCGTGAACATATTCTGATCGGATATCATATCTCGCTCGATCACGTCGATAACGTCATCAAGATCATCCGAGGGTCTTCCAGCCGGGCGAACGCACGCGAGAATTTGCACGATTTTTTTGAAAATAAGGAAGTCAAGATCCTGAACGCCAGCAATAAAACAGAAACTCTCAAAGGCATCAAGCTCGATCGCAAGAAATACGGCCTCCTCGATGTCGGCTTCGGCGCGGTACAAGCCGGGGCTGGAATTGGGCTGAGCTACGTTCAGATCGACGCCATCCTGGAACTGCAGTTGCACCGGCTGACGCGGCTTTCCGTCGACGAAATCCTGAAGGAGTTGGCGGAAATTCGCGCGCTGATCGCCGAGCTGAAGGAAATTCTGGCCAGCGAAAAGAAGCTGAAGGCCGTGATCGTCAAGGAATTGCGCGAAGTCCAGAAGGATTATGCGGACGCGCGCCGCACCGAGATCGTCGAAAACGTCGAGGAAATCAAGCTCGAAGACCTGATCGCCGACGTGGAAATGGCCATCACCGTCAGCCACGCGGGCTACATCAAGCGCACGTCGGTGGACGTCTACCGCCACCAGTCGCGCGGCGGAAAGGGCCGCATCGGCGCGAAGACGCGCGACGAAGATTTCGTCGAGTATCTGTTCGTCGCTTCGGCCCACAGCTACATCCTGCTCTTCAGCTCGAAGGGCCGCGTGTACTGGCTCAAGGTGTATGAGATTCCCGAGGCTGCGGCGGCCACGCGCGGCAAGGCGATTTCCAACCTCGTGAAATTTCAGGAGGACGAGCACCTCACCGCCGTCGTCGCGGCACGCAATCTGGAGGAGGAAGGCACGTTCATCTTTTTCGCGACGCGCAACGCCACGGTGAAGAAAACCGCGCTCAACGAATTCTCAAATCCGCGCTCGACCGGCATCATCGCCATCAACCTCGAAAAAGACGACGAGCTGATCGGCGCGCACCTTACCGACGGCAAGCAGATGATTTTCCTCGCCAGCCACGACGGCCAGGCCATCCTGTTCCGCGAAACCGAAGTGCGCTCGATGGGCCGCAACGCCGGCGGCGTGAATGGCATGGACCTCGCCAAGGGCGATTACCTCGTGGGCATGGAACCCGTGCAGCCCGACTTCGAAATCATCAAAAAGGAAACGAAGGCGGAGACGCAGAACCTCGACGAAATCGAGAACGAAGCGATCAAGGATTCTCTCACGACCCTGATGCTGACGGTTTCCGAGAAGGGATTCGGAAAGCGCACGCCGCTCGCGGAATACCGCATCACTTCGCGCGGCGGCAAGGGCGTCATCAACCTGAAATCCACCGACCGCAATGGTCCGGTGGTCGCGGCACTGCAGGTGACCGAGGAGTCGGACGTTATGATCATCACAGAATACGGAAAAGTGATCCGCGTCCACGCCAACGAAATCCGCGAAGCCGGCCGCTCGACGCAAGGCGTGCGCCTGCTGCGCCTCGAAGACGACGACAAAATCGCCGCCGCCGCGTCGATTTTGGAAGAGCAGGAAGTCCCCGAAGAAAAGAAGTAAGGAAATTCGGGGGAAACAAAATAAGATGGCGGGCATGAGCGGCGCGCGCGAACCGTTGCAACCCATTTTCACTGCGCATCTTTTTCCGAGGCTGGAAGCGAAGCTGATCGAGCTTCTGCGCTCGCTCGCGCCGGAGGATTGGGAAAAGCAAACCCTAGCTCCCAAATGGAAAGTGAAGGACGTGGCGGCGCACCTGCTCGACACGCAAGTGCGCAAACTGGCCGCCGCGCGGCAGGGCTACAAGCCTGAAAACTCGAAGAAACTTTCTCCTGATCAGCTTGTCGCGTTGATCAATCACCTCAACGCCGAAGGTGTCCGGGCATACGGCCGGCTGCATCCAGACGAATTGATTGCAAAAATGGAAGCGGCATCGCGGGAAAGCGCGGAATACCATCAGGCGCTCGATCCTTTCGGCTTTGCCATGTTTCCCGTGAGCTGGGCGGGCGAGGAAGAATCCACGAACTGGTTTGACACCGCACGCGAATTCACCGAACGCTGGCACCACCAGCAGCAGATTCGCCTTGCCGTAAACAAGCCCGGCATCATGACGCGGGAATTTTACTTTCCTGTTCTGGACTGTTTCCTGCGAGCGCTGCCGCACGCTTACCGAAGCGTCGCCGCCAAACCCGGATCCTTCGCGCAATTCAATATCAAAGGGGAATGCGGCGGAAGCTGGTATCTGTTCCGCGACGGCGATGCGTGGAAATTGATCGCCTCGCCGGCGGGAGAGAAAATTTGCGAGACGACGATCCCGCAGGAGATTGCCTGGCGCATCTTCACAAAGGGGATTGCGCTCGAGGATGCCAGAGCGCAAGTTCAAGTCACGGGAGACGCAGCGGTGGGTCTCCACATCCTAAAAATGATTTCGATTGTGGGGTAAGTGGCGCACGCTTCAGCCTGTGGGGTTTAATCCTTGCAAGGACGAAACCCACACGGCAGCCCGAATTTGCAGTAACATACATCCGAGCAAATATCGGCCAATGGCCCGGTCCCCAACGTGGGGTTTACGAGGCCGGCGCTGAAATCAGCAATTCTTCCGCGGAGGACTCGCATGGCAATTCAATTCATCGTGAACGGAAAGCCGCAATCAGTGGATGTTCCGGCGAATATGCCGCTTTTATGGGTCTTGCGGGACACGCTGGGCATGACGGGCACGAAGTTCGGCTGCGGCATGGCCCTGTGCGGCGCCTGCACCGTGCACATCGACGGCGAAGCCACCCGCTCCTGCATCACTCCCATCTCGTCGGTGGCCGGAAAAAAAATCACGACCATCGAGGGACTCTCTCCCGACCGCAGCCATCCGGTGCAGCGCGCGTGGATCGAAGTGGACGTCCCGCAATGCGGCTATTGCCAGTCCGGACAAATCATGTCCGCCGCGGCGCTCCTGGCGCAGAATGCCAAGCCGAGCGACTCGGACATCGACGATGCGATGAAGGGAAATATCTGCCGCTGCGGCACCTATCAGCGAATTCGCATGGCTGTGCATCGCGCCGCGGAATTGCACAAAGCTTCGGCAGGGCCCTTGCGGCCGGGCGCCGCGGACGCCACCGAAGACGCGCTGGATGAACGGACAGTGGAAGTGGGAGGTGCGGCATGAGCGCTGGAACAACGTCAGGCATCGGTCGGCGAGGTTTTCTGAAGACGGGCGCGGCCGGAGCGGCCAGCCTGGTCATCGGTTTCTACTTGCCCGGGCGGTTTGAAGCGCAGGCAGCAGTTCCCGCCGCGGGCGCAGCGCCAGCGTCTCTGAACGCATGGATGCTCATTTCTCCCGACGACTCCGTGAAGATCGTGATCGACAAGTCGGAAATGGGACAGGGAATCCTGACGGCGCTGTGCATGATCGCCGCCGAAGAATTGGATTGCGACTGGAAAAAAATCCACACGGAATTTGCTCCGGCCGCGAAGGAATATTTCAATCCCGCGTTTGGAATGCAGGGCACGGGCGGCAGTTCGAGCGTGCGGTCCTCGTGGGATCCGATGCGCAAGGCCGGAGCGGCGGCGCGAGACATGCTGCTGCAGGCCGCGGCAACGCAATGGAAAGTCGACAAATCCGCTTGCCGCACGGAAAGCGGAGTGATCTACCACGACCCCACCAAACGCAAACTCACTTACGGCAGCGTGGCCGCAGCGGCGGCGATGCTTGCCGTTCCGCAGGATGCGCCGCTCAAGGATCCGAAACAGTACCGCATCGTTGGAAAGCCCACGAAGCGGCTGGACACCCCGGACAAAGTGAATGGCCGCGCGGAATTTGGAATTGATGTGCGGCGGCCGGATATGCTCTACGCCGTGGTGCTGCGGTGCCCGGTGTTTGGCGGAAAGGTCGCCAGCTTTGACGCGACGAAAGCCAAGGCCGTCCCCGGCGTCAAGAACGTCGTAGAAATCTCTCGCGGAATCGCCGTGGTTGCCGATAACACCTGGTCGGCGATGCAGGGCCGCCGCGCGCTCGACGTGAAGTGGGACGAAGGGCCGAACGCAAACGCCAGCAGCGAGAGCATCAGCCAACTCTACGCCGATCAAATGTCGAAACCGGGCACGGAAGCGCGCAAGGAAGGCGACGCGGCATCCGCGCTCGCCGGCGCGGCGCAGAAAATCGAAGCCGTCTACGAAGCTCCCTACCTGGCGCACGCCACCATGGAGCCGATCAACTGCACCGCCGATGTTCGCGCGGACCGCGTGGACGTTTGGGCGCCCACGCAATTTCAAACCATGGCGCAGGGCACTGCGGCCAAAATTTGCGGATTGAAACCGGAGAATGCGTTCATCCACACGACGTACCTCGGCGGCGGCTTCGGACGCAAGGCCGGAACCGACTTCGTGATTGAAGCGGTGGAAACATCCAAAGCGATCGGCAAGCCCGTGAAAGTGACGTGGTCGCGCGAGGATGACACGCAGCACGATTACTACCGGCCCGCTTCCTACGCGAAGCTCGCCGGTGGAATCGGCGCCGATGGCTGGCCTGTGGCCTGGACGACGCGCATCGCGTGCTCCTCGATCATGGAAGCGTGGTTCCCCGGCAGCACAAAAGATAATCTCGATCCGACCAGCGTCGAAGGCGTCGCCACTCTGCCGTACTCGATTCCCAATATCCACGTGGATTACGTGCGCACCGAGCCGGGCATCCCGGTCGGCTTCTGGCGCTCGGTGGGGGCTTCGCAGAACGGCTTTTTCAGCGAATGTTTCATGGATGAGCTGGCGGTCGCCGGAAAAAAGGACCCGTACGAATTCCGCCGCCGTTTGCTCGACAAGGCCCCGCGCCTCCACGGCGTTCTCGAGCTCGCCGCGCAAAAAGCGGGATGGGATAAGCCGCTCGCTGCGGGCCGCTATCGCGGCATTGCGGTGCTCGAAGCGTTTGAGAGTTACGCCTCGCAGGTAGTGGAAATTTCCGTGGACCGCAAGGCGCGAACGGTGAAAGTGCATCGTGTGGTTTGCGCGGTGGACGTCGGCCGCGTCGTGAATCCAGCGAACATCGTCATGCAAAGCGAGAGCGCCATTGTGTATGGACTTTCGTCGGGACTGTACGGCGCGATCACCATCGCAAAAGGCCGCGTCGAGCAGACCAACTTCAACACCTATCCGGTCCTGCGGATCGACGCGATGCCGGTCATAGAAACGTACATCGTGCCGAGCGAAGAGAAACCCACCGGAGCAGGCGAGCTCGCCGTGCCTCCCCTGGTCCCCGCGCTGTGCAACGCGATCTTCGCAGCGACCGGCAAGCGGATCCGCCGCCTGCCGATCCGCGCGGAGGATTTGGCGTAGGGCCTTAAGTAGCACAGGCACTCTGCCTGTGCGGTTTTGCGATCGTCGATAGCGCATGGACGCGTGAAAGTAGAGAAAACCACACAGGCAGAGTGCCTGTGCTACTCAACCTAGAAACTCCTCATCAAAGCAGGCAGCTCGCGAATCGTTTCGATCAGCGCGTCGGGAGACGCGGCGCGAAGCCGTTCCGGCACCGGCGAGCCGCCGAGCACCCCGATGGCGCGCACACCCGCGCGATGCGCCATTTCAATATCCTCCGGTGCGTCGCCGATATACACGCTGGTTTCGGGCAGGGCGCGGAGATTTTCGAGCGCCATTTGCAGCGGCGCCGGATGCGGTTTGCGCCGCGGAGCATCTTCGCTGCAAACTTTGGTGAGAAACATCGCCGAGACGTCGTGTTCGCGCAACTGCTTCCGCACGCGCGAGCGGCTTCCGCTGGACACCAGCGCCAGCTTGAAGCGCCGGTCCAGCGTTCTCAGCACTCGCAGCGCGCCGGGCTGCAGCTTCGGTGTCTGCTTCTGGTAAAAAAGTCTCCACAGCCTGTCGGCCTCTTCCCATTTGGCGCGAGGGAGACCCGCGGCGCGGTACACGCGGTGCCAGTTGGGCGAATAATGGCGCTTCAGCTCCGCCATACTCCAGCTCATACCCAGGGCGCTGAACATGTACTTGTAGGCATTCGCGTCCGCCGCGAACGAATCCAGCAGCGTCCCGTCCCAGTCGAACAGCACGTATTCAATCGAGGTTTGATTTTTCGCGGTCATCGCAATATCGTGCCGCGACCAACAAATCGGAAAGACTTTCTTCCGCTTCATTTCGCAATGAACAAAGTAGCATGGAATCTGGCGCACATGAATTTGCTGGGAGGGATTTGAGTAGGACAGCCACTCCTGGCTGTCCCGCCGAGGCGCAATAGAGGGAAAGCGGACAGCCAGGAGTGGCTGTCCTACTAGAACTAATGGCGCTGGAAGCGCGACGGCAGGGGCTCTTCCCGCTGAAAGGTAATGTCATCGAAGGTGGCTGCCAGGGAATGCCAGCCGGGGCGCGATGCGGGTTCCGCGCGCACGATATGCGCCTCAGTCGTCATTTTCACAGTGCCCCGGCCAAACGGACGGTCCACCAGGCAGACCTCGATTGCGATCGGCGTCCCCGGCTCGATCCGGTGGGGGCAGAGAAAGAGAACCCCGCTGGAACTGATATTGGTGGTTCGCAGCGGCTCCCCCGTGCGTTCCTTCTGGCCCGCGATGCGCTTCACGCGCAGCGGCAAGTTGAGCTTGGCTCGAGCGTAGGCGCGCCGTTCTTCGGGCGGGCGAATGGAATGCGTGGGAACGCGCGCGATGCCTTTGGGCTTGGCTCGCGTGGTCCACGACGGCGGTTCGGCAACCGAAGTTGCCGAACGAGCCGACAATTCTTTTACAGCGGCATCACCGCGGCTGGAATTGGATGGATCCATAAGTTTTTGATTTCGAACAGTGCGCATAGGTCTCCCTTGGTTTCATACGCCTCTGGCACTGCTCGCGGACACTATCCTCCGCGCAGCCTCACTGCGTCAATTTAGCTTCCCTTCCGCGTTGTCTTAATGCACACCCCCGCTGACGAACAGTAAGTAGCGCGGCCTTTTACCCTGAGCACTTCTGAAGGGCAGCCTGTGGGGGTTAGGCCTTGCAAGGACCAAAACCCGCAGGCTGCCCTTCAGAAGTGCTCAGGGTAAAAAGCCTGCGCTACTTAAACCCGAGAAACAATTTGGTTTGAACGCAAGATTCGGATAGCGCAGCTGGATTGCTTTTAGATATTGTGGTTGGGAAGGAAACGAAAAGCCAGTGTCGACTCTATCTAACCCGCTCCTGCCCGCCATCCCCGCGCTCGCGCGGAGGAGATGCCTTGCGGCGGTCGCCCTGCATGACGCGCGCATGGATGGCGCATTCGTCTACGCGGTCCGCTCGACGGGAGTCTACTGCCGGCCATCTTGCCCATCGCGCCGCCCGCGCAGCAGGCAAATTCTTTTCTTCGTTCAGCCGGAAGCGGCGGAGCGAGCTGGATTCCGCGCCTGCCGGCGTTGCCATCCTCGCCAGACGCGCGGCAACCCGCAAGCGGAGCTCGTTCGGCGCGTGTGCAGTGAAATCGAGAGCCACCCCGACGGCGCTCTTTCATTGCGGGACCTGGCGGAGCGCGCTGGGCTTAGCGCCGCGCACCTGCAGCGAACGTTCCGCCGGGCGATGGGTATCACGCCGCGGCAATATGCCGACGCGCTGCGCGTCGCTCGGTTCAAATCAGAACTACGAAATGGGAGAGACGTGACCACAGCACTGCATGAAGTATCTTATGGTTCCGCAAGCCGCCTTTATGAGAAGTCTGACGCGCAGCTGGGCATGACGCCCGCCACCTATCGCCGAGGGGGGCGCGGGATGAACATCTCGTACACGATTGCGCCGTGCTCGCTGGGGCGCGTGCTCGTCGCCGCGACCGAGCGCGGCATCTCCGCCGTATACCTGGGAGATCGCGACTCCGATCTCGCCGCTGCCTTGCGCAAGGAATATCCCCACGCCGAAATCAGGCCAGGCTCAGGGGAGCGCTCGAAGTGGGTTCGAGAGATTGTGCGGCATCTGGCCGGCTCGAATCCCCGGTTGGATTTGCCTACCGATGTGGTGGCCACCGCGTTCCAGCGGCGCGTCTGGGAGGCATTGCGGGCCATCCCGCCGGGCGCTACGCGAACGTATGCCGAGGTCGCGCGCTCCATTGGCCAGCCCAGCGCGTTCCGGGCCGTGGCCCGCGCCTGCGCGACCAATCCGGCGGCGATTGTGGTTCCCTGCCACCGCGTGGTGCGCACCGACGGAACGCTGGGCGGCTACCGCTGGGGGCTCGAGCGCAAGCGATCCCTGCTCGACCAGGAGCGCCGTACCGCAAAACGCGAGCGGTAGGGAAACGCGAGCAATGCGCGCTTAACCCGAATTTCTCACAAATCCGCTGAAGACCCCTCACGAATTCCGTAAATGTCACTGCGGTGTCGTGCTGTCACAGTAGGGGCACGACATGTCGTGCCCCTACGACTGGCCTGCCTGCGGGAAAAATACGTGGAAACGCGCGCCGTGCGGAGGGTTGTCTTCCAAACGAATCGTGCCGCGATGGTCGTCGATAATTTTTGCGACGATGGAAAGCCCGAGACCCACTCCCATCTTTCTTCGATGTGAAAAATGGATTGAAAATCTGCTCGCGCAATTCGGGCGGCACGCCGGGGCCGGTGTCTTCGACGATCACGCCGACGCCCGATTCACCGCGTGAAATTTCCGGCGCGATGGACAGGCGCAGCAGTTTCTCGAGGGAGCCATCCTGCGCCTGCATGGCCTGAAACGCGTTGGTGATCAGATTGACGAACACCTGCTCGCAGAGTTGAGCGTCGGCGGGAATTTCGGGCAAGTTCGGCGCGTACTGGCGTTCGATTTTTACGCCTGCATTTGGGACGGATGCAGTGGCGGCTTCGAGCGCGCGGTCGACGATTTCGGAAATCCGCTCGGGACGCAGTTCAAGCTTCGAGGGGCGCGCGAAATCCAGGAATCGCACGACGAGCGCGTTCAACCGGTTCACCTCGGAAGAAATGTATCCGGCCAATTCCGCGACGAGCGGCTCCGACCCCGCGACTTTCCGGTTCAGCATGTCCGCCGAGCCTTTGATTACGCCCAGAGGATTCCGAATTTCATGCGCGAGCCCGGCGGAGAGTTGACCCAGCGCGGCCAGGCGCTCGGCGCGGCGCGCGTCGGCTTCGGCGCGGCGCAACTGGCGATTCGTTTCCTCAAGTTTTTCAGAAAGATCCTGCAACCGATGCACCTGCCGCCGGTTTTCCACGGCAAAGCGGTTGACCAGAATCCCTGCGATATAAAAGAAAAGCACGCGGATGGTGAGGATGCCCTTTCCCTCGGGGGTTAGATCCACTTCTTCCAGCGCCGGAAACAACAGCGACAAGTAGGCAAGCGAGGCAACCGTGGTCCAGGCCAGGGCGCCGACCGTGCCGAAGTAAATCGCGGCGCTCACCACCGGCAGGAAGTAGATGGGAAAATAACTGCTGTTGATTCCGATCTCGCCCGTGTGATCGAGCAGCAGCGTGGCCAGGAGAATCTTGATGAGTACGCTGTAGGCGGGACCGCGCTTCGGTAACCGGGCGACCACCCAACCCTCAAGAAGCTGCACCACGACGATCGCCAGCAGAATCAGTTGTTTGTGGATTTCGTTGAGAGGCGGGAGAAGCGCCAGGCCGCCCAGAAAAACCAGCCAGATCAAATCCATCCAGCTCAGGTGAAGGTCACGAATTGCGGATCGTTCGCGGTCCAGCATTCTGCAAGCTCCGGCAAAGTCTAACACGGCTGCCAGTGGCATACGCTTCAGCCTGTGCGTCTTTGAATTTATGCCGGACCAAAAATCCACAGGCTGAAGCCCGTGCCACTGGAACCCACACAAAACTGAAGTCGTCTGGAATTTTACTGCACGCGCTGGGGGCGCGATTCGGTGTCGACCAGCGCCTCAAAGATGGCGAGGACGTGCCGGCGGTATTCCACCATGCGGGTGAAGACGTCACGCAGCGAGGGGTCGCGCTCGGCTTCGCGATGCCACTTCAGCAGCACCGCGGGAGGCACTTCGATATCCCGGCGAAGCTCTTCGGCGGAATGCCCGCGCAGGAACAGGCCGTAGAAGAAGGCCGCTTCCCGCTGCGGGAAGTCGAAGTCGTGCTGGGTTTCTTCCGTCGCGTTGGCGGCGGCCAGCAAGGTCGTGTTGGATTCAGTCTGCATCAGCGTCCAGAGAAGAAAGGGAAGTTTACCGGAAGTTTTCCCGGCGTCAAGTGGCACGGCCGAGAAAGTAGCCTACTCTAGCAATGCGGGAACAGCCGGTCTCGTCGCAAGCCCATTTGATGCAAAATGAGGCTAAAAGTAGCGCAGGCTTCAGTCTGTGGGATTTGGTCCTTAGAAGGAGTAACCCCCACAGGCTGAAGCCTGCGCTAGTGAAACCAAAGGCTTTGTGGGAAAACTAGCGGGCTAACCCAATTTGCCCGGTTGGCGCGCCGAACGGACAAACTCGCGCAGCGCCGAGACATTAGGGCCGTAAGCGCCGATGCGGGCCGCGTCAACAGGCAAGCCCAGCCGCTCCGCGGCTTCCACGTTGATCCCGGCATCATCGAGTTCGGAGAGGCTAAACCCAATGGCTGGAAGCACACGCTTCGTGCCGCTCGGGTAGACCGGTCGCGGCGGACGCCGCCGCTGCCAGGGACGGCTTGCGATTGCGAAGAACTGGTGCCAATCGTTCTTGTCCCACATCGCTCGCTCCCGCGTCTCGGGGACTCAGGACGCTTCTCTCTACAAGTCAGATGCGCCAACTACCCTTGCGGTCGCTTCCCGGCGCCCGCCCCGTTTTCATCGGGGCTAATCCATTGGCCTGTACTGTCGGTATACGCCACAACCCCAGCGGCGTCCAGCATAGACTGGGAAATGTTTCAGACGCGTTACGAAAGAGAAATTATCACATTGGATGGAAAGGCGTGTACCGGATCGGACACCTCGGTCATTTCGAACGACATATGGGCGAAGCGTTTCACGTGGAACAAAGCGCCATCTGACTGTGGTCATTGCTCTTGCGACGGCTCGGCGCTGATCGCCGGATTCGAATGCCCACAACTTTCGGCAATCGCCGCACGCGGCTGTTATACTGAGCGGCATCGGATCGTCCTCCGGGGAACCTGTGGAAATGTCGAAACTCGTTATCGTCGTTCACTACCACGAGCTGTGGCTCAAGGGCGGAAATCGCCGCTTCTTTCTGAGCAAGCTGCACATGGCGCTGAAGCGCGCGCTCGAAGGCTTGCCGGTCGAACGAATTTTGCGGCCCGGCGACCGCCTGCTGATGGAATTTGGCGAAGGCGCTTCGGCCGAGGAAGCGGTCGCGCGCATCGAACGCGTGTTCGGCGTGGCGTTTTATGCCGTCGCGCGAGTGGTTCCGCGCGGAAGCGAAGACGATCTTGCGGCGCTGGGGCGCGCGGCGTGGGAAGAAGTTCGCGGCGAGAAATTTTAGACGTTTGCCGTGCGCGCCAAACGCAGCGACAAATCTTTCCCGCATCGCACGATCGATATCGACGTTTCTGTCGGCCAGTATTTGGTGGACCAGTTGCGCGCCGCCGGCCGCGACGCTCGCGTGAAGCTGAACGATCCCGATTTGACTTGCCGCATCGAAATTCCACCCGGGCCTTCGCTGCTGGTGTATGCGCGGAAAATTCCCGGCGCGGGAGGACTTCCGCCGAACACGGCCGGGCGCATGACGTGCCTGCTTTCCGGCGGATTCGATTCCGCCGTCGCGGCGCACAAAATGATGAAGCGCGGCGCGCACTTGAGTTTCGTGCACTTCTGGGGCGGCGGCGCGCGGCCGGGCGAGTCTTCGGTGCACGTGGCGCGGGAACTGGTGAAGCGCCTGGTGCCGTGGCAATTCTCAGCGAAGCTTTACCTGGTGCCGTTCGAGCCGGTCCAGCGGGAGATTGTGGCGAGCGCGCCGGAGGAATTTCGCATTCTGCTCTATCGCCGGATGATGCTGCGCATCGCCGAGCGCATCGCGCGCACCAATCGCGCCCTTGGGCTCATCACCGGAGACAGCCTGGCGCCAGGTGGCTTCGCAGACGCTGCACAATATGGCGGCGGTCGGCGACGCCGTGCGCATGCCGCTCTACCGTCCGCTCGCCGGCGACGACAAAATCGAAATCATGAATGCCGCGCGAAAAATCGGCACGTACGACATTTCCGCCGAGCCCTTCCACGATTGCTGCCCCATCTTCCTGCCGCGCAATCCCGCGCTGCACGCCTCCATCGCGGAACTTGACCAGGCCGAAAGCACGATGGACATCGAAGCGCTGATCCGCCAGAGCATCGACACCATGGCCATCGAGCGCTACCGCTACGCCGCCGGCCAGCGTCGAAAAAGTGGAATCGTTCAAGTCCGCTACGGCGTGATCTGTTCAATTCATTGTGTCAATTCAGTCGCTCCTAACCACTTGACCGGAAAGCGGGCCGCGAGGGAATTGGCCAGGCGTTCGTCCGCGGTAATGAGTTGCGAATTGGTTTGCACGGCTAGGGCGACGTAGAGGCAGTCGTACACGGTTCGTCCATGATCTGTTGCAATTTGGAACGCTTTGTCCAGCAATTTCAGTGAGGGAACTGTGGGGAACTTGCGCTGCGTGAGCAACATGAGTGCATTGTCCCCAAACGATCGCGGAACGCGGCCTACGCGAACCGCCTTCCAGATCGCGCTTGCAGTTTCCACATAGAACAAGTCGGGAACCACGAACCGCACTTCCTCCTCATCGAACTGCGTCGAGCAACGCAACAGCCTGACTTCACGAGCGATTCGCCAGTTTCCGGCAAAAACCACTTTACCGCGACGCTCGCGTCCACGACGACGAAGCTCACCTCTCCCGGTCCTCGCGAATCATTTCCTCGGCGGAGGGAAATGCGCGGCCCGATCGCCTTATGCTGCTTGCGCAGCCGTGCGAGATTGCGCACCCACTCATGCCTTGATTTCAGTTCCTGAGCCGTAGGGATGTTTTCCTCGAGCAAGGCCAGCACCTCGGCGGCGATAGAACGGCGGCGGGCCTTGGCGCGGCTGCGGAGCGCTTCATAGAGATCGTCGGGGATGTTTTCGACGTATAGGGTTGCCATAGGAATCTCCTAGGGAAAGCATAGACCATTATGAGACCGCAAGCAATCAAATAAAACCGGGGAGTTCGCCGCTGCGAACTCCCCGGTTTTGTTCTTGATACTTCTGTGGCGACGTGGCTGCGTCGCCGCTTGCAACTGCCGCAGCGTGCTTAGAACTGGAACGTGTAGCCGAGCGAGAGGGCCTGGAGTCCGACTCGCACGGTGCTGTTGTCGTACTCGCCGGCGAGCAGGTTGCTCTGCCCCACTTGCTGCTGCGAGATGGGATCGAACGTGTAGGCGAAATCCAGGCGCGAGCGCCCCACGTGATAGGCCAGGCCGCCGGAAAGCTGGTTGGTCATGATGGCCGCGGTCATCGGCGTCAGCGTGCCGCTCGGGACCGGGTCATTTCCATACGCGTAGCCGAAGCGGGCCGACAGGCTCTCGGTCAGGAGGCGCTCGACGCCGGCGTGGAAAGAGTATTGATCTTTCCAGTTCAGGGGTATGCCATCGGCGAGCGATGTGGAACCTACCGCGCCGTTGATCGTCCCGTTTGAGCCATTCGTCAGCGTGACCGGCAAAGTGGTGAAGGCGTTGCTCCAGTTGACCCAATCCGTCTGGAACGCGAGAACCCAGCGCGGGTTGATGTGCCAGGCGACATTGGCATTGACCGACTGCGGCAGGATGTTTTTCACCGACGCATTGTAGCCAAAAGCCGTCGCAGCTGTTCCCGGCGGGGCCCCGAACAACGCGTACGCGTTTCCGGAAGCCATGCCGTTGGTGACGATCACGGTGTGGGACTTCCAGGCTACGCCAAAGTCCAGGTTCTTGGTGGGTTCAAACATCGCGCCCACGCTCATGTTCCAGCCAGTGCCGTAGGTATGGAGATCCAACATAGTCTTGTCGCCCGCCAGTACCGGTTGGCTCTGAAAGATGTACGGGGCCTGGAGAGTGTTTGAGTTGTAGTCGGCGCCTGCGGTCATGCCAACCGACAGCTTATGGCTGAATGCGTAGCTCAGGCCAACCATTGCGCGGCCGGCCAGAATCGCGGACTTATTCTCCTGCAATCCGTAGGTGACTCCGCCCTTGCCGGGAGCGTCGACGTAGTTCCAGTCCGATACCGACGCCAGGTCAGGCGCAAATCCGGCGCCGACGCTGAAGCGCGACTTGCCTATGGGCATGCCGAACGCGCCGTAGGGGATGACGCCCGGTGCGGTGGTCATTGGGGAGTTGGTGTTCACCGAATCGCTGAAAGAGCCGCGGGCAAAGACAGCCGACATATTCAAATCGAGAGTCGGGCTGCTGAGATAGGTCAATCCCGCCGGGTTGGTGGTCAGAGCGCCGATGGCGTCCGAAGTGGACGGGACGTAAACCCCGCCAAGGGCCATCGACCGCGCGCTCGCCGAATTCCAGTAAAAATCCTGTGCGGAAGCTGAAACTGAAAGGAATGCAAACAAGATAAACAACAGGAAAAGGTTTCTGCGGAACTTCATTTTGGCCTTGCTCCTTTTTTATTTTTGGTTTGCGACTGCATTTTCCGGCTGGCCGAAAGCCAGCGGTTCGGAATTTGTTTTGGAAGCGATCAATGCTTCGACGCACGGCAAATCGAGCGCGTGCGGCGCGTCGTCGCGCAACATTTGAAAAACTTTTTCCAGGGGAATCCCGTCCCGGTAGGGACGCTTGGCATGGAGCGCATCGAAAATGTCAGCCACAGCCAGGATCCTCGCGAAGCGGGAAAGTTGATCCGACCCCCAGCCGCGCCAGTAGCCGGATCCATCCAGTTTTTCGTGGTGAGCGGCGGCATCGTGGCTGAGCCGCTCAAATCCGGGAATTTTGTTGAGGATCTCGAGCGTGTAGTACGGGTGGGCTTTCACGACCGTCCATTCATCCGACGTCAGCTTCGCTGGTTTCTCCAGGACGGAATTCGGAACGCTCAATTTGCCGATGTCGTGCAACAGCGCGGCCCGGCGAAGCATCTTCAGACTCTTGGCATTCATGCCCAGCCACTGGCCGATCTCCACGGCCGCCTCGGCAACGCCGTTGGAATGGCGATACGTGAATGGCGACTTGGCGTCGATGACTTCCGCGAAGGCCATGCAGATTTTGTCGATCGAGTCCTGAGTGGCCGTCATCTGGCGGTGTTCTGGTTCCAGCGAGGCAACTTTTCGGACCAAATTTTCGTCGTTCAGTCCATTCCACAGCGCGCCTGAATTTGCCAGCGATACAGCCGCTTTCACCAGATCGGGATCAAACCAGCGGCCGCTGCGCTTCTGCGCGGCGTGGACGGCAGCTTCCGGGCCATAGGCATTGAAGAAAACATCCAGCGTCTGCGAGAGATTCGCGATTCTTGAGAATAGAGGAATTTCATTCTTGCGGAGCCCATCGGGATAACCGCGTCCATTCCAGTGCTCATCCAGATTGTAAATGCCGGCGGATACGTATTCGGAAAATCCCAGCTGTTTGGCAATGTAGGATCCGCGCTCGCAACGAATCTTGACCAGCGTGCACGAATCCTGTTGCTGGGTCTGGGCAACCTGGAAAAGCCTCTGCATGCGCTGCAGGAAGGGCATGCCGGTGGCAACGTGAGTGAGGGCATAGTGCAGGCTCTCCCAACCCACGCGGGTCCAGTCCTTGGTCTTCAGGTCGCCCTTGGCCCGAATTTCGTCTGCGTTCAGGATGTGGAAAAGCCGGGAAGCGTTGCTGCTGCACCCCGCATCCTTAAGCAGCAGCGCATAATAAAGGTCAGCTTGCTCGTCCATGCTCATGCCAATTTGCTGCCCCAGGCGCATCCCAATCATGCAGGCTCGAACGGAATGCCCCATGGGCTGGCCTTCGGTCAAGTCCAGGGCGTAGGAAAGCGCGGAAATGATGTCAGAAAGGCGGACCGAAGAGGGCGTTTCATTGCGTTCAACGTTGGGAAACGCCTGCGGATCTTGTTCGTTAACGTTGAAGGGTGCCATGGTTCTCCTCAAGGCCGTGCCAACCGGGTCAGCCAATTTCGCAATTCGGAACTGCGGTCGTTCCCGTATTGGAACTGTACGTAATAGGAGTTTTCTTTCCTATGGAGCGAGCGTCATATCGGCAAGGAAGGAAGTACTAGTGTCAACATATTGAAAATACGCCACTTAAGCTTTTATTATTTAGTTAAGCCCTTGGTTTTTCACTTTTCGTACATCATGCGGTGGGGATAAGCATTTGCCTGAGTTCCAAGGGAGTAGAAGCAAGATTACAAAAAAAGGAGCCCGCTACTGCGGGCTCCTTCGGCTTGAAAATTATTCTTTTGAGTCGTGCGGCGCGATTACCAGCGGCGATCGCCGCCGCCCCCGCCGCCGCGATCTCCGCGGTCACGGTCCCTGCCTCCCCCACCGCCGCCACGGCCACCGCCGCCCCCTCGCCCGCCGCCCCCGCCCCCGCCAAAGCCGCCACGGCCACCCCCGCCGCCCGGTCGTCCTCCGCCGCCCCCGCCACCCTCACGAGGCGGACGAGCTTCGTTGACGACGATGTTGCGGCCCATGAAATCGTGGCCGTTCAAACCTTGGATGGCGCGCTCGGCTTCCTCGTCGCTATTGACCTCGACAAATCCGAACCCGCGTGGTTGGCCTGAGAAACGGTCGCGCACCAGCGTGACGTTCGCCGCAGTGACTCCCGTCTGAGTAAATAAAGCGGTGAGCTGCTCTTCCGTAGCCTGAAACGGCAGGTTGCCGACGTAAAGTTTCTTCAATGCGAGACTCCTTCTGGCCGTGGCAATACGGACCCACGGAACCGGGGACTGAAGAGGGCAGGGTCGAGATCGGGAGGGCTTGGGCTGGGACCCAGAACATTCCGACAAGAGACGCGCTTCAGCTCCGGGCGAATCTTGCTCCAAATTTCAACGTCCGTCAACAGAAAGATTGCAGTATAACTACTTGATAATTATGTGGACGCTGCCTCGCGTGGCGGGCGAAACGTACACGGCGAAATCCGCGAGATTTGATGGTAGGATGCCGAATTCCGGATCGGAGAAATGGGGCCCATGCGCGGCTTGATGATGGATTTTCCGCTGACCGTGACGTCGCTCGTGGAACGCGCGGGCAAAATTTTCGGCAACGTCGAAATCGTCACGCGGCAGCCAGACCGCAGGCTGGCTCGATCCACCTGGGGCGATCTGTACCGGCGCTCGCGGCGCCTGGCGAACGCGCTCACCGGTCTCGGCCTGCGGCGCGGCGACCGCGTGGCCACGCTTCTGTGGAACCAGACCGAGCACATGGAAGCATATTTCGGCGTGCCGATCGCGGGCGGCGTGCTGCATACGCTGAATTTGCGTCTACACCCCGATGAAATTGCCTTTGTTGCCAATCATGCGGGCGACCGATTCCTGATCGTCGACGACGTGCTGCTGCCCGTGTACGAGAAATTCCGCGACCGGGTGAAATTCGAGCGCGTGATCGTTGTGCCGTTCGGAGGCGGCGAGACGCCGCCTGGATGCGACGGCTACGAAGACTTGCTCGCTGCGGCGAGCGAAGAGTTCACCTATCCGCAGCTCGACGAAAATGAAGCGGCGGCGATGTGCTACACCTCGGGCACGACGGGGCGCTCGAAGGGCGTCGTGTATTCGCACCGCGCACTGGTGCTTCATTCCATCAGTTGTTGCGGCGCGGATTCCTTTGGGATTTCGATGCGCGACACGATCCTGCCGGTCACATCGCTGTTTCACGCGAATGGCTGGGGTGTTCCCTTCACTGCGGCGATGGCCGGGGCCAAGGTCGTGTTAACGGGACCATTTGCCGATGGGGAGGGCCTGCTCGACCTGATGGAGCAGGAGCGCGTAACCGTGACGACCGGCGTGCCCACGGTCTGGTTCGGCGCC
Source organism: uncultured Acidobacteriota bacterium (assembly GCA_963804145.1). Lineage (GTDB taxonomy): Bacteria > Acidobacteriota > Terriglobia > Acidiferrales > UBA7541 > Palsa-360. The sequence continues at coordinate 96,423 of CAWDPI010000001.1, forward strand.
TTGGAAGCGCTCGAGAAATTTCCCGGGCGGTGGAAATTTTCCTGGCCGGTGCGAATGCACTTGGGCGGGGCGGCGACCTCGGAGGCATTGATGCGCGGGTTCGACCGGCACGGGATTACCGTAATCTGTTCGTGGGGCATGACGGAAACGACCCCGGTGGCGACCAGTTCGCATCTGCGGCCGTACATGGATCGCTGGGAGCGAAGAAAGAAAATATGCGCAACGGTTGAAGCCGGGCATCCCGGCATCGCTGCTGGAGGCGCGCGTCATGCGCCCCGATGGCACCGAGGCGCCGCACGACGGGTGCAGCGTCGGCGAAATCGAAGTGCGCGGGCCGTGGGTGGCGGCGGCCTACTACAACATGCCGGAGGAAGCTCAGAAGTGGTCGCCTGACGGCTGGCTGCGCACCGGCGACATGGGCCACATTGACGAGCACGGCTACATGAAGCTGGTGGATCGCAGCAAGGACTTGATCAAGTCGGGCGGCGAGTGGATCAGCTCGCTGGACCTCGAGAACGCGCTGATGGGGCATCCCGCCGTGAAAGAAGCCGCCGTCATCGGCGTGCCGCATCCGAAATGGCAGGAGCGCCCGCTCGCCGTGGTCGTGCTGAATGAAGGAGCGAAAGTGGAGGCGGCGGAATTGCGCGAATTTCTGGGCGCGAAATTCGCGAAGTGGCAGTTGCCCGACGCGTTTGTTTTTGCGAAGGAGATTCCGCGCACATCGGTGGGAAAATTCCGCAAGACGGCATTGCGCGAACAATTTGTGGATTGGGTTTGGTAGGACAGGCTTCCAGCCTGTCGCTTTTCCGCTGCTGATCGCCCAACGAAACCCGACAGGCTGGAAGCCTGTCCTACTTAGGTCCGGTAGCTGGCGTTGATGTGGACGTATTCCTCGGTGAAATCGCAGGTCCACATGCGCGCGGAGCCGCGGCCGTTGTGCAGATCAACGACAATCGAGATATTTTTTTCGAGCAGGCGGCGGTGCGCGGCGCGCTCGTCGAGCGGCAGAGCGATTGAGTAGGACGCGCCTTTCGGCGGGCCGTACATTTTCATTTTTCCGAGCCAGATTTCCGCATGGTCGGGATTGAAGGGAACGCCGGAGCGGCCGGCGGCGGCGAGGATGCGGCCCCAATTGGGATCGGCGCCCGCGATCGCGGTCTTTACGAGCGATGAGAGGGCGATGGTCTGCGCGACTTGCTTCGCGGCAGCGTCGCTGGGCGCGCCGCGCACTTCGATTTCAACCACGTGCGTCGCGCCTTCGCCGTCTTCGACAATTCCAATCGCCAGAGTTTTGCAAACCTGTTCGAGAGCGGCGACAAATTTCGCGTAGTCCGCGCCGGTGGCTTCCGTGATTTTCTTTGCGCCGCTCGCGCCGTTTGCCAGGACGAGCAACGTGTCGTTGGTCGAGCTGTCTCCGTCCACCGTGATGGAATTGAAGGTGCGGCCCACAACGTCGCGCAACGCCACATCGAGCACGCCCGGCTCGATCGCGGCGTCGGTGACGACAAACGAAAGCATCGTGGCCATGTTCGGATGGATCATTCCGGCGCCCTTGGCGCATCCGGCGACGTGCACGGTTTTTCCCCCTGTACTTCCACCGATGCGGCAGCTCGCGGCGGCGCGCTTCGGGCGCGTGTCGGTGGTCATGATTGCGCGCGTCAGGCCGTCAAAGGCGTGCGGTGTGGATGCGAGGGATTTGGCGAGGCCCGGAGCGGCTTTCAGGATGCGCTCGACGGGCAGCGGCACGCCGATCACTCCTGTCGAGCAGACGACCACTTGCTGCGCGCCGCAGCCGAGCAATTCGGCGACGCGCTCAGCAGTGGCGCGCGACGCGACCATGCCGCCCGGCCCGACCGAGCAATTGGCGTTTCCGGAATTGACGATGACGGCGCGCATCGCGCCGGCGGAGGCTCGCACGTGCTCGCGCGAAAGGACGACCGGCGGCGCCTGCACGAGATTTTGCGTGAAGACGGCTGCGGCCGACGCCGGAGGATCGGAAACGATCAGCGCGACGTCAAGCGTGCCGGTGTGGCCGCGCTTTTTGAGGCCGCAGGACGCCGAAGCAAAACGAAACCCGCGCGGCAAGGCGCGGGATGATGGTAGTTCGTCATTTTTTAGATCACCATGGAATTTGTAGGACAGGCTTCCAGCCTGTCGGTTTGATCGCGCGCAGAGTCGACATCAACCCGACAGGCTGGAAGCCTGTCCTACTTTCACGCGATCGAGAGCTCCTTCGCCGCGCCATTCAGTATGGGCAGCAACTCCCGCTCGGGGCAGACCACCGCGACCGTGGCAACGAGCGTGCACTTGCGTTCTTTCGGACAACCGACGCAATCGCGCTCGACCTTTTCGGGCACGGCTTGCCGAGGGCCGGGCTTGAAACCGTAGCGCGAAAAGAAATCGGGCCGGTGCGTCACGGCAAAGAGGCGCGCGATTTTGCGGCGCCGCGCAGTGTCCATCGCGGCATTCATCAAACGGTCACCGACGTTGCGGCCCTGCCCGCGCGCTTCAGGAGCGACGGCGAGCGAGCGGATTTCGGCGAGGTCCGGGCCGTATGGTTCGAGCGCAACGCATCCGAGAACTTTTTCTTCGCCGTTGCGTTTTTCGACGAGCACGAGGAAACGCGCGATATGCTCGCGGATTTCCGCCTCGGTGCGCGGGAGCAGAAGGCCCTCGCCGGCATAGTGCGCGATCACGCGGTGCACCGCGGCCGCGTCGCTCATGCGAGCCGTGCGCGCCCTCATGATCTTTTCTCCAGCGCGGCCAGGCGCTCTTTCGCTGCGGCGATGGCGTCGTGGACGCGGGCGGGCGCGGTGCCGCCCTCCACGTCTGGTCCGGCCAGCGCGGATTCGAGTTTCAACGCGTCGTAAAAATCTGGCGCGAAGAGCGGCGAAAACTTTTGCAGCGTTTCGATCGGCAGCGCGGAGAACGGTTTTCCGGCGCGCTCGGCCTCGCGAACAATCTGCCCGACAATTTCATGCGCCTGCCGGAACGGCGCGCCGCGGCGCACCAGATAATGCGCGGCTTCGGTGGCGAGCAGCGCGGGATCGGAGGCCGCTTCGCGCATGCGCGCCTCGTTCGGGCGCGTGGCGGCGACAGCGCCGGCGGCGACGGTCAGCATGGCGATGGCCTGGTCGTGCGCGGCGAACACGGGTTCCTTGTCTTCCTGCAAATCGCGCTGGTAGCTCGACGGCAGCCCTTTCAGCGTCGTCAGTAAAGTGTGCAGCGACGCGGTGACGCGGCCCGTCTTGCCGCGCAGAAGTTCCCACGCATCGGGATTTTTTTTCTGCGGCATCAGGCTGCTGCCCGTCGAAAATTCGTCGGGAAGCACGATGAAGCCGAACTCCTGCGACGCGAACAGAACGAAATCCTCGGCGAGGCGCGAGAGATGCGTCGCGATCACGGCCAGCGCGTAAAGATAATCGAGCGCGAAGTCGCGGTCGCTCGCGGCGTCCAGGCTGTTGGCCGTGGGCCGCGCGAAGCCCAGTTCGCGCGCGATGGCTCCGCGATCGACATCGAGCGCGCATCCCGCGAGCGCGCCCGAGCCCATCGGGCAGGCGTCCGCCATCGCTTCGGCCGCATCGAGACGAACGGTATCGCGGAAAAACGCTTCGGCATGCGCGAGCAAAAAATGCGAAAACAGAATCGGCTGCGCGTGCTGCATGTGCGTCATGCCGGGCATCGGAATGCCGAGCGATTTTTCGGCCTGGCCCACCAGCGCCGAAATCAAGCGCGCCACGGCCGCGCGCATTTCGCCCGCGGACTCCATCACGAACATGCGGAAATCGGTGGCGACGAGTTCGTTGCGGCTGCGGCCCGTGTGCAGCTTGTAGCCGAGCGCGCCGAGATATTCGACGAGCGCGGTCTCGACGAAATGGTGCACGTCCTCGGCGGGCGATCCGCCCAGCCACGCAAAATCGTTCGCCGCGCGCTCGGCGATTTTGTCGAGCGCGGTCAGCGTGTCGCGCATTTCCTCGACGGAAAGGATGCCCGCCGATTCCAGCGCGCCCGCCCACACCCGGTCCACGGCCAACTCGTACGGCAGCAGGCGGCGGTCAAACGAGAACGACCGTTGAAACTGGTAGAACAGTTCGTCGGGAGCGCGGTCAAACCGCCCGCCCCACAATTTTCCTGACGGCTGCTCTTTGGGCGCGGCGGTCACTTTACTTTCGCTTCCTCCGGAATGGTCACAGGCAGCGCAAACAAATTGATGAAGCCTTCGGCGTCCTTCGGGTTGTAGCCGGTCATGGCAAAGCTCGCCAGGCCCTTGCGGTAGAGCGAATAGGGCGACACGCGCTTGGTGACGGAGACATTGCCCTTGTAAAGTTTCAGGCCCACCGTGCCGGTCACGCGCTTCTGCGCTTCGGTGAAATAGGCGTCGAGCGCTTCGCGCTGCGGCGTGAACCACAGACCGTAGTAGACGAGTTCGGCGTAGCGCAGCGAAAGCATCTCCGAATAGTGCGCCGTCTCGCGATCGAGGCACAGCGTTTCAAGCTCGCGATGCGCGGTGACCAGCAGCGTGCCGCCCGGCGTTTCATACGCGCCGCGCGACTTGATGCCGACCAGGCGGTTTTCGACGAGGTCGATGCGCCCGACGCCGTGCTCCGCCGCGATTTCGTTCAACTCATCGAGCAGCGCCACCGCGGAACGTTTCTTGCCGTTCACCGAAACCGGCGTGCCCGCCGTCGAATCCAATCTCGACCACCGCCGGTTTGTTCGGCGCTTTTTCCGGCGAGACGATCCACTGCCACATCGCTTCGTCGGGCTCGTTCGCGGGATCTTCGAGCACGCCGCCCTCGTGGCTCAAGTGCCAGATGTTGCGGTCGCGCGAATAAATGTTCGCCTTGGTCTGCTCGACGGGGATGTTGTGCGCAGTCGCGTAGGCGATGGCGTCCTCGCGCGAGTTGATGGTCCACTCGCGCCACGGCGCGATAATTTTTACTTTCGGCGCGATGGCTTTGTACGCCAGCTCGAAGCGCACCTGGTCGTTGCCCTTGCCCGTGCAGCCGTGCGCGACGGCGTCGGCGCCGGTTTCGAGAGCGATTTCCGCCTGGCGCTTGGCGAGCACGGGACGCGCCATGGAAGTGCCGAGCAGATACTTGTGTTCGTACACCGCGCCCGCGCGCAGCGTCGGCCAGATGTACTCGGTCAGAAATTCTTCGCGCAAATCTTCGATCGTCGCGGAGGAAGCGCCCGTCGCGAGCGCTTTTTTCTTCGCGGCTTTCAAATCTTCCTGCTGGCCGACGTCGCCGATCATGGCGATCACTTCGCAGTCGTACGTTTCCTTCAGCCAGGGAATAATGATTGACGTATCAAGTCCGCCTGAATAGGCGAGAACTACTTTCTTCGGCACCGGTTGTCCTTTCAGCTTAGGAGCATCAACAGGATGGCTTTCTGCACGTGCAGACGGTTTTCCGCCTCGTCAAATACGATGGAGCGCGGCGACTCCATGACCTCGTCGGTCACTTCGGAGCCGCGATGCGCGGGAAGGCAGTGGAGAAACACGGCGTCGGGCGCGGCCTGGGACATGAGTTTGGCGTTGACCTGATACGGCGCGAAAATGGCGGCGCGCGCTTCGGCCTCGCTTTCCTGGCCCATGCTGGCCCAGACGTCGGTGTAAACGGCCTGCGCGCCCGAGACGGCTTCTTCGGGAGCGCGGAACAATTCGATCGTGCCCTGCGTGGCAGCCGCATCGCGCCGCGCCGCCGCGACGATATTCGCATCCGGCTCGTAGCCTGCGGGCGTCGCGATGCGCACATGCGCTCCGACGCGCGCTCCGGCGACCATCAGCGAGTGGCAGACGTTGTTGCCGTCGCCGACGTAGGCGAGTTTCAACCCGCGCGCGGAACCGAATTTCTCCTCGATCGTGAAGAAATCGCACAGCGTCTGGCAGGGATGGTAGACATCCGAGAGCGCGTTGATGACCGGCACGCTCGCATGCGCCGCGAGAACTTCGAGCGCCTCCTGCGAAAATACGCGCGCGACAATTCCGTGCACCCAGCGCGAAAGGCACCGCGCGACGTCGGGAATCGATTCGCGGTCGCCCAGATGCGTATCCGCGTGATCGAGATAAACGGCCGTGCCGCCCATGCTGGCGACGCCGACTTCAAACGTGACGCGCGTGCGCAGCGACGGCTTTTCAAAAATCATCGCCACAGAGCGGCCGGCGAGTGCGGACTTGTAGCGATCCGGATGCGCCTTGACGTCCGCGGCCAGGTGAAACAATTCCTGCACGTGCGCGGCGCTCCACTCCGTGCCGGTCAGAAGATCGGAAGAGAGACTCAATGTCGGGCTCTGGGGTTGGCTCTGAGCCTGGGCCTGCGCATTCATGTTTACCTCGCGGCCGCAAGCGTCAGGGCTGCGGCTGGGGCGGAGGGTACGGCCGGCGACTTGGCGGGCCGCTCGGTCCTGGCGAGGACCGATTCGATTTTCGAGAGACCTTCCTTCACCTGCTGCGCGGTCAAAATAAACGGCGGCAGAAAGCGCAGGATGTGGTCGTGCGTGCAGTTGATGAGCAGGCCCTGTTTCAGCGCTTCGGCAACGTACGGAGCGCCTTCGACGTCCAGATCGACGCCGATCATCAGGCCTTCGCCGCGAACTTCGCGGATGAAATCAAATTTCGCGGCCAGTTTTTTCAGGCCGGCTTGCAGTTCGGCGCCGCGCGCGCGGACGTTGGCGAGCAGATGTTTCCGCTCGACGGTGTCGAGGAACGTCAAGCCCGTGGCGCAGGTCAGCGGCCCTCCGCCAAACGTGGAGCCGTGCAGGCCGGGCGAAAACGACGCGGCAAATTCCTCGCGCGCCAGAAATGCGCCAAGCGGCAGTCCGCCCGCGAGCGGCTTGGCGACGACGACGATGTCCGGCAGGCCCGTCGAGGCGCTGGTACGCAAACGCTCGGCCTGTGCGGCCCAGGCCGCACTGAATTTCGTCGGCGATGAGCGCAGCGCCGTGCTGCGTGGCCAGTTCGCGCGCGCGCTTCCAGAATGCGTCGCTGACGGGATAAATTCCGCCCTCGCCCTGAATCGGCTCGATGATCACGGCGCACACTTCGTCCGTGAATTTCGCTTCGAGGTCCGCGACGTCGTTGAGGCGAACAAAATCCACTCCAGGCACGAGCGGCTCGAACGGCTCGCGGTATTTCAGCGTATGCGTGATCGAAAGCGCGCCAAAGGTGCGCCCATGAAAGGAATTTTCCAGCGCCAGAAAGCGCGTCTTGGTTGCGCCGCCGGGCTTTTTCTTTGCGGCGATGCGCGCCAGTTTCAGCGCGCCCTCGACGGCTTCGGAACCGCTGTTGGTGAAAAATACGCGGTCCATTCCGACCACTTCGCAAGCTTTGCCGCGAGCGGCCCTTGAAACGGATTGTGAAAAAGATTCGAGACGTGCACCGCGCGGCCCGCCTCGCGCCGGATCGTTTTCACCAGGTCCGGGTAGGAATATCCGAGCGCGTTCACGGCGATCCCGCCCAGAAAATCGAGATACTTTTTTCCATTTTGATCGAACACGTAGCAGCCGCGCCCGTGCGTGAAAATCATGTCGGAGCGCTTGTACGTGTTCATCAAGTGCCGCGAAGCGTCCTTCAGGACGATATTCGACGCAGCTGACAGATGCCGTCTTCTTCACCGGTTTTTTGGCATTCGATTTCACTGCACCACTCCGGTGGCGCTTGCGGGGAACTCCGAAGTGACACGCGTGCCCGGAAACCGCGCGCCGTTCGCCGCGGCCAGCAATCCCTTGGGCACCGAGCCGCCGACGATGCGCACTTCCGCGACGCCCGCGGAAAGCGCGCGCTTGCACGCTTCGAGCTTCAGAATCATTCCGCCGGAAACTTTATTCTGGCGGATCATGTCTTCGGCATCGGCCGTCGAAACGACTTTGAGCACCTTCGAGCCGTCGAGAACGCCTGCCACGTCGGTGAGATAAATCAGCCGGTCGGCATGAATGTATTCGGCGCACGCAGCCGCCATGTGATCGGCGTTGATGTTGTAGAGTTCGCCGTCGGCGCCCAGGCCCATGCACGACGCCACCGGCACGATGCCCGCCTTCCAGAACGATTCGAGAATTTCCAGATTCACTCCGGTCAAATAGCCGACGAAACCCAGGCCGCCGATCACTTCGTCGTGCATCATCGGCTCGGCCAGAAAGCATCCGGCATCGGACGCGCAAATGCCGACAGCGGGCTGTCCCGCCGCGGAAATCGCGCCGGCGAGGCGCTTGTTCAGCAGGCCGCCGAGAACCATCACGGCAACGTCGCGCGTTTCGCGGTCCGTCACGCGCAGCCCGTTGACGAACTTGCTTTCAATTCCCATGCGCTTGAGCGTGGCGGTGAAAATTTTGCCGCCGCCGTGCACCACCAGGATTTCGTGGCCCTGGTGAGCGAGCTGCGCCACCTGACGCGCCAGCGTTTCCATCGCCGCCGCGTCATCGAGTAATGCTCCCGCAACTTTGACGACCATTCTCATCGCAGTCCTGTAGCCTCCGCAATTCCCATCATCAGATTCATGTTCTGCACGGCCTGGCCTGCGGCGCCCTTGCCCAGATTGTCGAGACAACTCACGACCGCGAGGCGCCGCCCCGCGGGATCGAGCGCAAATCCGATATCGCAAAAATTCGTGTGCGCCACGTGCTGCAGCTCCGGCAGCTTTCCGGCCGGCCAGAGGCGCATCATCGGGCGGTCCGCATAGAACGCGCGGTAGAGCGATTCGACCTCCTCCGCCGTGTGCGGCTCGGCAAGCCACACGTAAAGAGTCGAGAGAATGCCGCGCGCCACCGGCAACAGGTGCGTCGTGAAGACGATGTCTTCGCTCGCGATGCCCGTGTGGTCGGTCACTTCCGGCGTGTGCCGGTGCGAGAAGAGACCGTAGGCGCGGAAGTTTTCGTCCACTTCGACGAAGTGCAATTCGCGCTTCGGTTCCTTGCCCGCGCCTGACGCGCCGGACTTGCAATCGGAGACGATGCCGCGCTCGGTGGCGATCCAGCCCGATTCCACCAGCGGCCGCAGCCCGAGAATCACGCTCGTCGGATAGCAGCCGGGATTGGCGACCAGGCGCGCGTCCGGCAATTGATCGGCATAGAGCTCCGGCAAACCGTAGACGGCTTCCTCCGCCAGTTCTTTCGGAGGCGCCGGCAATTTGTACCACTGCGCAAACGTTTCCGGATCGTGGAAGCGGAACGCGCCGCTCAGGTCCACCACGCGCAGGCCCGCGTTCAAAAGTTGCGGCACTAGTTCCAGCGAAGCTTCATGCGGCGTCGCGAGAAACACCGTGCCCGCCCCGCTCCCGGCCACGGCGTCGACCGAGAACGTCTTGCAAGGCGCTTCGCCCCAGCCGCGCAGGCGCGGGAAGATTTCGGTGAGGCACTTCACGTGCGCCGAGCTCTCGCGCAGGTAAAAGGTTGGCTTTTGAATTTTCGGGTGCCGGAGGAGAAGCTGGGCCAGCTCGAAGCCTGCATAGCCCGTCGCTCCGACTACGGCGACCCGTTGCGGGTCGGTCATCGGAGCAGATCCTCCATGCGTTTCTGGACGGCGGCGCGCGCCTGGCGCGACGGCGTGATCACCACGACTGTGTCGTCCCCGGCGATGGTGCCGGCCACTTCCTTGAATTTTTCGGCGTCCAGCGCCGCGGCCAGCGGCTGCGCTCCCGAAGGCGGCGTCTTCAGCACCAGCAGGTTGAATGCAGGGCGCAGGTCCACCAGAAATTCGCGCAGGGCGCGGGCGAGCGGCGGCATCGGCGCCGCGGCTTCATCGCCGTTGGTGAGCGGCTTGTAGCCCGCGGCGGTCTTCACCAGCTTCAGCTCGGACATGTCCCGCGAAAGCGTCGCCTGCGTCACGCGGACCTTCATGTGCGACAGCCTGCGCCGCAGTTCGTCCTGGCTCGAGATGGGTTCGCTCGTGACCAATTTCAGGATCTGTCCTTGCCGGAATCGCTTGTGTACGTTCAGTGCCATGGTCGACTTAACTTTATGCACCCACTTGCATAATTATGCGCGGTCCTTCGGACCCCTGTCAATTCTTTTTTAATATTTTCTCGATATTTTCTTCCGTTCGAATGGGATGCGCCGGATTGACGCGCGATGCCGCGCGCCGTAAGATTCACGCGCTCGAACATTCCGATGCGCGCGACAAAAAACTCCCGGCGATTCATTTTTGCGATTTTACTCTGCGCCGCCACGTCCTTTGGCGGATGCGGGCGCGGGAAATCCGCGCCGCCTTCGGAAGGCGCCGCGAAAGCGTCCGCACCAGCCGAGTCAGCGTTTGCCGAGCCTCCGCTCGACCAGCAAACCGAACAAAAACTCGATCCGTTGACGAAGGAAGACGTGGAGCTTTACCTGAAAGTGATGCACGCCGCGGCCGAACGCGTCACAAACTTAACGCCCCCGGACCGGGCGGCGCTCGATGGGGCAATGAGAATCCTCGCCGGCAGCGCTTCCGGACGCGTCCCCACGCCCGCCGACGTGAAAACACTCGCGCAAGCGAATCTCGTGGCGATTGCGATGGATCAGATTGTCGCGGGAGAGATGAAACTCGATGGGCGTACTTACCGCGGCATCGCCGAAGCGGTCGAAGCCGTTGTGCCGAATCCTGCGTTGGGGTCCGCTTCGGGCGATGGCGGCGCACCTCACTCCGATCACGCCGCGACGCCGCTCGAAAAGCGATTGAACGACGTCAACGCCGCAAACGAAAAAGTCCTCGCCCCCTACCGCGCAGAGATTCAACAGCTCATCGCAGTCGTGCGCAGTCCGGCCAACCTGCCGAAATGATGGGTGCTTTTGAGTAGCACAGGCACTCTTGCCTGTGCGGGTTTGAAAGCTGCATATACGTCATCGATGTAACGACAATCGCGAAAACCGCACAGGCAAGAGTGCCTGTGCTACTTATCAGGTCGAGTTGAGCCGCGGCGAACCGGAGTGTTATTCTCCGAACTATGAGCGATGTTCCCACGCGCGAGCTGGCAGGCGCTTCTCCGGACGCGCGGCACCAGGCACTCCTGGAGGTGGCCGAAGCGATCGCGCAGCACCGCGATCTCGGCGAGCTGTTCCACGACCTCGCGGAGCGGCTGCATCGCGTCGTGAAATTCGAGTACCTGAATCTGATCCTGCACGATCCCGCGCGCAACGTCATGCGACTGCACATCCTCGAATCCGAAAAGCCCAGAAAATACGGTCCGGGGAGCGAATTTCCGGTCGGAGAAACTCCGTCCGGATGGGTCTGGGAAACGCAGCAGCCGTTTATTCTGGATGACATCGAGAAGGACAATCCCTTTCCCGCCTTGCTGCAAACCCTGCGCGAGAACGGCGTGAGGTCGGTTTGCTCGCTGGCCCTCACCACGGCGCAGCGCCGGCTGGGCGTGATGAGCTTCGGGCAGGGCACTCCGCACAAACATACCGAAACCGAAGTCGCCTTCCTGCAGCAGGTGGCGCGACAAGTGGCCGTCGCCGTGGACAACGCGCTGAATTTCGAGAGCGCGCAGGCCTACCAGCGCCAACTGGCGCGCGAGCGCGACCGGCTGCGCGTCTTGCTCGAAGTGAACAACGCCATGATCTCCAAGCTCGACCTGCACGAACTCCTGAACGCCATTTCCGCTTCGCTGCGCCGCGTGATTCATCACGAATACACAAGCCTCGCGATGTATGAGCCGGCGACGAATGACATGCGCGTGCTCGCGCTCGATTTCCCGCAGGGAAAAGGGCTGATCCGCGAAGAAATGATCGTATCGATGGATGGCTCCATCACCGGGAAAGCCTTCCGCACTCGCCAGCCGCTCGTTCTGGACCGCGCCGCGATGGAAGAATTCGAATCCGCCACTTCGCACCTGATGCGCGCGGAAGGCGTGCGGTCTGTCGTCTGCATGCCGCTGATCACGCACGATCGCGCGCTCGGCACGCTCAGCCTCGCGAGCCTGCGCGATGCCGCCTTCCAGCAGGGCGATGTCGATCTGCTCGCCCAGGTCGCCGGGCAGGTGGCCATCGCCGTGGAAAACGCGCTGGCCTTTCAGGAAATCGCCGAACTCAAAAATAAGCTGGCGCAGGAAAAGCTCTACCTCGAAGACGAAATCCGCTCGGAAATGAATTTCGACGAAATCGTCGGCGAAGGCGCGTCGCTGCGCGCCGTGCTGAAGCAGGTGGAGACCGTGGCTCCGACCGATTCGACCGTGCTCATCACCGGCGAAACCGGCACGGGCAAGGAATTGATCGCTCGCGCCATTCATCATTTGAGCCCGCGCCGCGAACGCACCTTCGTCAAAGTCAATTGCGCCGCGATTCCCACGGGCCTGCTCGAATCGGAATTATTCGGGCACGAGCGCGGCGCCTTCACCGGAGCGATCGCGCAGCGCATCGGCCGGTTCGAGCTCGCACACGGCGGCACGATTTTTCTCGATGAGGTCGGTGACATCCCGCTCGAGTTGCAGCCCAAGCTCCTGCGCGTCCTTCAGGAACAGGAGTTCGAACGATTGGGCAGCACGCAAACGATTCGCGTGGATGTTCGCCTGGTGGCCGCCACGAATCGCGACCTCGGCGAGATGGTCGCCGCGCGCACCTTCCGCAGCGATCTCTACTACCGCTTGCGCGTTTTCCCGCTTCTCATGCCGCCCTTGCGCGAGCGGCAGGAGGATATCCCCGCGCTGGTGCGCTACTTCGTCGAGAAGCACGCGCGACGCATGAACCGTGCCGTGGAAACGATTCCCGCCGAAACGCTGGACCTGCTGGTGCGCTACCCCTGGCCCGGAAATATCCGCGAACTGGAAAACCTGATCGAGCGCGCCGTGATCGTCTCGCCCGGCCCCGTGCTTCGCGTCCCGCTCACCGAAATCAAGCCTCCGTCGGAACCCACCGGAGACAACCTCACCCTGCGCGCCGCCGAGCGCGATCACATCCTCAGGGCGCTCGAGGCAACCAATTGGGTGTCTGGCCGGCCCTCGGGGCGCTGCCGCAAGGCTGGGCATGAAGCGGACTACGCTGCAGTCCAAGATGCGTAAACTGGGAGTGGCGAAAAGCCGCCGCAGCTAGGACAGCAGTCTGCCCATATTTGGGCACATGCCTATATATCGGCACTCCTAAAGTGGATCGTTTCTTAGAACTCCCTCATCCAATTGCCTTGAATCTACGTAATCTACTGTAAATAGGTAGCTTAACAATTGTGTTCTCATTTCGGCACATTGGCGAGCAACCTGCTCTCTGTGTTATGGTTAGGTGTTTTATAACTTCGGGCCAGAAAGCAGGGGGAATGCTCAAGGTTACGATCAAGCAGGTAGACTCCGCCGAAACCTGGGAGCTCGAGGGGAAACTTTCGGGCGACTGGGTTAAGGAGCTTGAGCGCTGCTGGATGGAGCGATCGTCGCCGTCGGGCGTTTCATTGCAAGTTCACCTAAAAGCGGTGAGCTACATCGATGCGGCAGGGAAACACCTGCTGACAGAGATGCACGGGCGCGGAGTTGAGATTAAGGGGTGCGGTTGCATGACGAAGGCGGTGGTGGAGGAGATCACACGGCACGGCAGCGCCAATTAATCGTTGCACGTTGCTTTTCCACAGGCCGGGTTGGGAGTCAGTTTCAAAACGGCGGTGCGAGGAAGAACTTTTCAAGCTTTGGCGGTTGCATTCTGAATTTTGCCGATCAATGTAATGTCGTTTTATTTCATGGGGCGAGAAAGGCAAGGCCGGATCAAGCGGCGGCCGCTGCCCACAAAACTCGGGCCAGGGCGTCTAACCTTAGTAGTGGAGATATTTCATTCGCCGTTCAACGTATAGAAATAAGAAAGGGCAAATCATTCATAGGCTCCATACATTCCGCAGAGGGGGAAGACGACAATGAATCAGGAGAGCATTCATCAAGAGGTGGCGCGTTTTGCAGATGTCAATTTGGCGGAGCAGACTGAGGAGCAACTGATCGAGAGAGGATTGAACGGCGACGCGCGCGCGCTGGACGCGTTGTTCGCGCGCAACACGCGCGCTTTATATCAAACCGCGCTGCGCGTGCTGGGCAATCCCGAAGATGCGGAAGAGGCCCTGCAGGAAGGTCTGCTTTCCGCGTACCGCAATCTTCCGAGGTTTGAGAGGAGATCGCAATTTTCCACGTGGCTGACGCGGATCGTCATCAACGCGGCCTTGATGCGCCGCCGCAGCAAACGAGCCCGGCCTGCCGTGTCGCTGGATGATTTTGTTTCCGAGGGAGAGCTTCCGCTCGCCGAGCGTTTTGCCGACGACGGCCCAAATCCCGAGCAGCTCTATGCGGGAACCGAACTCGGCGATCGCATGAACAAGAAACTCGCGGAGATTTCTCCGCTGCTGCGCAAGGCATTCTGGCTGCGGGAAATTGAAGGATTGTCCGCGGAGGAAGCGGCGCAGGTGCTGGGCGTTTCGCGCAACACGCTCAAGGCGCGTTTGTGGCGCGCTCGGCAGGAGTTGGCCGCGCGTCTGGGGCTTTCGCTCGAACCCACGTTGGAGCCTGCCACGTAACGACGTATCTCGTGGCGCAGCCTTCAGCCTCTGAGGGTCAGACCAAGCAAGGTCCAAAACCCACAGGCTGAAGCCTGCGCCACTTGAGGCCTCAAGCCTCCTTCATCGTTTCCAAAACTTCTCCGGTGGCTTTCTCTACGTCTGCGTGCAAGCTGTTCCCGTGCGCGTCCATGGTCACGATGGCCGCGAAATTTTTCACGCGCAGGTGCCACATCGCTTCGGGGATGCCGAACTCCATCAGCTCAACGCCCAGAACTTTTTCCACCGTGCGCGCGTAATACTGCGCCGCGCCGCCAATCCCGTTCAAATACACGGCGCCGCATTCTTTCAGCGCAGCCAATGTTTTCGAGCCCATCCCGCCCTTGCCGATCACAGCGCGCACGCCGTATTCCATAATGACGTGCGCTTGATAAGGCTCTTCGCGGATGCTGGTGGTGGGCCCGGCGGCTTTGACCACCCACTCGCCGCCCTGCTTCAGCATCACCGGGCCGCAGTGATAGAGCACCGCGCCGTGCAGATCCACGGGCGGCGGATTCTTCATCAAGTAGGCATGCACGTTGTCGCGTCCGGTGTACATCTCTCCGTTGATGAGTACAACGTCACCCACTTTCAGCGCGCGCATTTGAGCTTCGGTCAACGGCGCGGTCAGCACCACTTCCCGCCCTGTCAATTTGAAGCCGGAGCCGCGCGCCATACGCTCCACGGGGCGCGAAGGATCTCGGTAAAGCCAATCGGTGATCGCGCCTGACTTCGCGTCGAGGCGCACACCCAACCGGCGAAACGCCCAGCATTCGTACGCCACCGAAACGAAGAAACTCGCCGGCAGGCGATTCGCCGCCATGATCTTGCAGCCGATGAGAGACGATTTTCCGCCGAAGCCCATCGCGCCGACGCCGAGTTTATTCGCTTCTTCCATGATTTCCGTTTCGAGCTTCGCGAGCGTCGGATTTGGATTCACGTCCTCAAGCGTCCGAAAGAGTTGCATCTTGGCCAGATCGTACCCGTGCGCTCGATCGCTGCCAATGCACACGCCGAGGGCGCCCGGCGCGCAGCCCTGCCCCTGCGCCTGCCAAACGGCATGCAGAATGCATTTGCGCACGCCTTCGAGATTGCGGTCGGCGCGCCCCATGTGATCGAGCGTACAGGGCACCGAATACTGGATGTTCTTGTTCTCGCAGCCGCCGCCCTTGAGGATCAGCTTGACCTCGATTTCATCTTCTTCCCATTGCTCGAAATGAATCACCGGCGTCTCTTCGCCCAGATTGTCGCCGCTGTTTTTCCCCGTAAGCGAATCGACGGAATTGGGCCGCAGTTTTCCGAGACGCGTTGCTTCCGCGACAGCTTCCTTAATCGCCTTCTTGATGCGGATCTGGTTCACGCCAACGGGCGTGTGCACGATGAACGTCGGCATGCCAGTGTCCTGGCAAATAGGGCCGGAATCGTCGACTGCCATGTCGATGTTGGACAAAATAATGTCAAACGCCTGGGAGGATTGCGTGTCCGGCGTTTCTTCCTTGGCCGCGATGGACATCGCCGCGCGTACGTCAGGCGGAAGATTGGTGGACGTCTGGGTAATCAGTTCAAGCAGGCTGCCGGCAAGGAATTCCATCTCGCTACCTCCCCAAACACGCTATTTTACACTTCTTTGAGGCGGAGTTCGTGAAAGATCGCCAAGTAGGACGGGCTTCAGCCTGTCTGGTTTTGACTTGCGGCCGGGCAAAATTCAAAATCAGACAGGCTGAAGCCCGTCCTACTTCTTGTCCCACACCCACGCAGAGTCCTTCCAGCCTTCGATACTGCAGTCCGAGATGCAGCTTTTCGCGAGCGTAACGCACGGTCGAGGATCTCGCGTCGCGGAGACGGTTGCGGCGTTGAAGAAATAGCAGATCCCTCACCACCGTCCCCATAATTCGGGGCCGGGTTCGGGATGACACCAATGGTGACTGGGGCGTCATCGTAGTATCATGCGGGCCAGACAAAACGGCAAGACGCGGATGGCGCGCCCGACTGTGTACCACGGTCCGCATTGACTGTCATCCCGAACCCGGTCGCCTGCCTTTGGCGAACGGTGGTGAGGGATCTGCTGTTTGACTCCGGAATCGCAAAATGAGCCGCACGTATTGGATTTACATTCTAGCCAGCCGGTCCCGAAACTTGTACGCCGGCGTAACCAACGACCTGCAGCGCCGGATGATTGAACACCGGCAGGGACTCTTCCCTGGATTTACCTCCCGATACAAAATCTTCCGACTGGTACATTGGGAACAGTTCGCGGACATTCGCGACGCGATCGCGCGCGAGAAGGAGATCAAGGGATGGCGCAGAGAAAAGAAGATCTGGCTGATTGAGCGGGACAATCCTACATGGCGGGATTTTGCGGAGGATTTTGCACCGATGAAAAAGTGAAAAGCAGATCCCTCACCACCATCCCCAAGAACGGAGGCCGGGTTCGGGATGACAACTCGGATGGTGACGAGTCTGGTTGAAGTAGTTAGCCGCATCTCAAATATTTGCTGAGGAATCGGTCAATTCATATTCTGTGTTTCGGCGGGTCAGCGATCGAGTCAACACTCTACCTCTCCCAAACCCAAGTCGAATCTTTCCAGCCATCCAGACTGTAGTCCGACATGCACTGGTCGGTTAGGGCGATGCACTGGGCGAGGATTCCGCTCTTCTGCGCGCCGGTGAGGATGTCTAGGCGAATCTGCTCGTGGTTGCCGGAATAGTTGATTTCGTAGAGTTCGTGGCGGGCGCCGAATTCGGTGCCGATGGCGTCCCAGATGAGTTTGAAGAGCTTGATGCGCTCGGCGGCGGTGGCGGATGCGCCGCGATAATATTTTTCCAGGAGCGGCGCGAGATCGGGATTCTGGAAATCCTTGTAGCTCGAAGGAGACATGAGCAGGCTGCCGCCGAGAAATTTTTCAAAAATGTGGCGGACGGCGGGCCAGCACTGCGTGCAGAAGAGGCGCATGGTGTAGGCGTATTCCTGCTTGGGCACGACCGTGCCGCCGGGAGCGCTTTCCGGGTCGCCGCACATTGCCGCAGTCATTCCCCAGATCAGGTTTCTCCATCCGATGATTTCGCCGAGGGCGGCCTGAACGCCGCGAAAGGCGTCCGTGCCGTTGGTCTCGATGCCTTTCGCAAATAATCCCACCATCAAATCCAATTTCACCGCGAGCCGCGTGGAAGATTGGAACATGTAGCGATTCACGAAGCGGGAGTGGCGATAAAAGCTGTTGGCGCGTTCGGGATCGCGATAGACCAGCACGTTTTCCCAGGGGATGAATGCGTTTTCAAATATCAGCACGGCGTCGTTTTCATCAAAGCGGCTGGAAAGAGGATAGTCGAACGGGCTGTACGCATTCTGTTCGTAGGAAGCGCGGCAGATCAGCTTCACTCCCGGCGCATCCATAGGCGCGATAAACACCACGGCGAAGTCCTTCGCCTTTTCCTTGTCCAAAGTGGTGGCGTTCGTTTGCGCGACGAACGTGGCATGCGTCATGGCCGAGCCGGTTCCGAGCATCTTTGCGCCGCTGACGACCATGCCGTCATCTCTTTCTTTCACGACGTGCACGAAGACGTCGCCGACTTCGTGCACGGGGCGGCTGCGGTCGATGGGCGGATTGATGAGGCAGTGATTCAGAAACAGGCACTGCGAAGAATAGCGCGCGTACCATTTGCGCGCGCTCTCATCGAACGGCGCGTAAAACTCGGGCTCCGACGCGAGGCTGCCCATGAGCGCCGCTTTGTAATCCGGCGTGCGTCCCATGTAGCCGTAGCTCATGCGCGACCACGCGGCGATCGCATCGCGCGCTCCCCATAATTCCTGTGCCGAATAACAGGGCTTGAAAAATTTATGCGTGCGCGTGCCGGACCGGTCGATCCCGGTAAGCGTGTCGCGCATCTTCGGATCGTGGAGCGCGTCGTACAGGCGCGCGATGGAGCGGCAGGCATTGCGAAAAGCTGGATGCACCGTCACATCCTTCACGCGCTCGCCGTAGATGTAGACCTCGCGCGCGTCGCGCAGGCTGGCGAGGTAGCGCGCGCCGTCGAACATCGCGTCCGTAGATGAGGTTGTTTTTGGATTAGGGGCGCCTGCGGGACTGTCTGTCATGGAAGTTCTCCTCCTGTTCGAGCAGGCCAGCGGCTAAAGCCGGATTCATTCTTCACACATTACGGCACGGCTGAAGCCGTGCCCCACAAAGATTTGGTGGCTGCCACACGGACTCTCAAGCCTGCGCTTCCTAACGCTCCGCTTGTCGCATCGCTACGATGTATACTACGCGCCACATCATAAACGGGAGACTTTGAGTTATGCAAAAATCCGTGGGACGCGCGCTCAGCGCGATTTGCTTTTCCATTTTGTTTCTAAGCTTACCGGCGATTTCCGGCGGCAATCCGTCCAACCGGCAAACGGATGTGATCCAGACGTCGCGCGGCGAGCTTCGCATCATGCCGGTCTATCACGGCAGCGTGATGCTTGAATTCGGCGGCAAAGTGATTCACGTCGATCCGTGGAGCCAGGGCGACTTCACGGGACTTCCCCAGGCCGATCTGATCGTGATCACGCACACGCACCAGGACCATCTCGACCGCACCATGGTCGACCAATTGAAAAAGCCCGACACGATTATCGTCGGCCCGCCCGCCGTCATCGATACGCTGAACTGCGCTCCGGCGTGCGGCATCGTCGAAGCGATCAGCGACTCCGAGAAAAGGACGGTGATGGACATCGGATTCGAGGGCGTCCCGATGTACAACCTGGTGTTCGGCTCGGGGCCGGGGAAACCGTATCACCACAAGGGAATTGGCAGCGGCTACATTTTGAATTTTGGCGACACGCGCGTTTATTTTTCAGGCGACACGGAATGCACGCCGGAAATGAAAGCCCTGAAAAACATCAGCGTCGCGTTCCTGGCGATGAATCCTCCGCGAACCGAGACCACGCTCGATGCCGCGGAATGCGTGAAAGCGTTTAAACCGAAGATTGTGTACCCCTATCACTATCGCGGCTCAAAGCTGGAAGAATTCTCCGACGCGCTGAAGAACACGCCCGGAGTGGAAGTGCGGATCCGGAAGCTCGAAGGCGAGCAGTAACGCGGGCTTCAGCCTGTGGGGTTTGGTCCTTGCAAAGACCAAACCCCACCGGCTAAAGCCTGCGCTACTTTTACGCCTCCACAATCGGCGGGAAGATCTCTCTCGGCTCCGTTACCTCGTCCATCCTATCTGGTGCGGGTTCCTCAGGCGCTGAAGCGGGCGCAGACTTGGCAAGAATGTCCAGGAGCCGGGTCACAAACTCGTTCAGGCTGGGCATGCCCATCAGCAGTTCGATGGGCAATTTTGTTCCGAAAGATTCCTCAAGCGAGTGCTGCAGCTCCAGCGCCATGAGCGAATCGAGTCCGAGGTTGCTCATCGATTCTTCGGGGTCAAGTTCCGGCGCGTCGAGGGCCATCACCTGCGCCAGGCTTTTCTCGACGTGCGCGAGCAGCAGGGCATGCCGCCGGGCCGGAGGAGCGGCCAGGATTTCCTGCACGCACAGGCGCGGTTCTGATTCACGCGCTACTTTTGCGGCGGCAGGGCGGGCTTTTTCTCGAATGAGGTCGGAAATCAAGGCCGGAGGCTGCTGCCCGTTGAAGGAACGCGCCAGTTGCGTCCAGTCCACCGACATCGCCACGGTTTGAGCCGGTCCGCTCTTTTCGAACAGGCGGTCGAGCGCGGCGAGAGCTTGCGCGGGCGGGAGCGGATGCATCACGCGAGACGCCGGTCCGCGCGCGCTCGATGCGCGAGCGGCCATGCCGGCCTCGGCCCACGGGCCCCAGTTGATGGACAGGCATGGCAAGCCTCGCGCGCGGCGATCGTGCGCCAGACCGTCCAGGAACGCGTTGGCGGCCGCATAGTTCGCCTGGCCGGGCGAACCCAGGACCGAAGCCACCGAAGAAAAAACCACGAAGAAATCGAGCGGCAAATCCAAGGTAAGGGTATGGAGATTCCATGCCCCGAGAACTTTGGGCGCCAGAACGCGGCGGAAATTTTCCGCGTCGAGATTCAGGAACAAGTGGTCGTCCAGCACTCCGGCGGCATGAATCACGCCGCGGAGGGGCGGCTTTGTGTTTCGAATCTCAGAAAGCGCGCGGGCCAGATCACTTTCATTCGAAACGTCGGCCTGGATCGCCGCCACCGTAGCGCCTTTGGCGGCCAATTCGGCCACGATCTCACCGCCCGCGGGGGTCGCTCCGCTGCGGCTGAGGAGGACCAGGTGCCGCGCGCCTTTTTCCACAAGCCAGCGCGCGACTTCGAGGCCCAAAGCGCCGTGGCCGCCCGTGATCAGATAGGTGGCGTCGGCTCGCGGAGCTGCAGACCTGTTCGAACGATTCCTCGTTTCGGCTCCGGTGAAAGAAATCACCACCTTCCCGATATTTTTGCGGCGGGCCATGTAACGGAACGCGTTGGCCGCATCCTCGACGGGGAAAATATTGTGCGGGAGCG
Organism: uncultured Acidobacteriota bacterium; assembly: GCA_963804145.1. Taxonomy (GTDB): domain Bacteria; phylum Acidobacteriota; class Terriglobia; order Acidiferrales; family UBA7541; genus Palsa-360. Next base: position 117,355 of record CAWDPI010000001.1, read on the forward strand.
GCTTGAGGCTGCCCCGCTGGAACATGACCATCAGTTCAAGCAGGAGCGAGCGGAGCAGCGCGGGCCGTTCGCGGCAGACGCGCTCCAGGTCGAGAGCAAAATAGGAAAGATTATTGCGAAACGGGAACAGGCCCAGCGGCTTGTTCTGATAGATATCCGTCTTGCCGATTTCAACGAAGCGGCCATACGCGGCGAGGATCGAAAGGCTGCGAGTAATGTATTCGCCGGGAAGAGAGTTGAGAACCACGTCAGCGCCGTAGCCGCCGGTCGTCTTCATAATTTCGTCGGCGAAATTGAGGGAGCGCGAGTCCAGGACGTGCGGGACTCGCATCGATTTCAAGTACGCGCGCTTCTCGGAAGTGCCGGCGGTGGCGAAAATTTCCGCGCCGGCATGCTGAGCCAGTTGCACTGCGGCAAGCCCCACGCCGCCTGCCGCGGCGTGAATGAGCACGCGCTCTCCGCGGGAAAGTTTCGCCAGATGTTGGAGAGAATAGTAGGCCGTGAGGAAGGCGATCGGAATTGTCGCAGCTTGTCCAAAGCTGAAAGCGGGCGGCTTGGGGACGACGGCGTGCGCGTCCGCGGTCGTGTACGCGCTGAAGCTGCCGTTCGCAACGGCGATCACTTCGTCGCCTGCTTTCATATCAACAACACTAGAGCCGACGGCGGAAATGATTCCCGAGCACTCGGCGCCAAAGGGGATCGGTCCGCCGGGATACACGCCCGCGGCATTCATCACATCGCGGAAGTTCAGGCCCGCCGCATTGACGCGGATTTCAACTTCGCCGGGCTGCAGCTCCGGGCGAGACGTTCCTCGCAGCAGCAGGTTCTCGAGATTTCCGGGGCGTGAAATATCCAGGCGGAATGAATCGGCGTCTGGAATTTCCAGGACTGCGCCGTTCGAGAGCTTGGCCGCGCGCGGCAAGAGCCGGGCCACGTATCGAGTTCCTTTACGGAAAGCAACTTCGCGCTCTGCGCAAGGGAGCGACAATTCCTCAGTCAGCGCGGCAAGTTCTCCGGCGCCGCCTTCGGGATCGAGATCGATCCGCGTGCAGCCAAGCTCCGGATGCTCGAGATCGATTGATTTTGCCAATCCCCACAGAGGAGTCTGGGCCAGAGAAACATGGGCGGGTGCGGGTCCGGCGGCTTGCGCCCCGCGAGTTACGATCCACAAGCGCCGCTTTGAACCGTTGGCCTCGCGCAGCAGGGACTGAACGAATCGCAACGTTTCGATCCACTGCGTCTGCGCTTCGAGGATCGCATCCGGACGCGCGATGAGGTCGCAAAGATCGAGGCTCGAAAGGTGAACCACATTGGCGCAGCCGGCATAAAGCTTGTGATCTTGAAGATCATCCGGGCTCGCAACTGTGCAAGTGTGTCCCTGCGACTGAAGTTGCGCGGCAAGCGCCTGTCCAACACCGCCGCGATCGGCAAGAATGAACCACGAAGAGGCGTGCGAACCATTGGGATTCTGCGATGCGACGGGCCGCTTCGCCACCCAGGTGACGTCGTACAACAATTCGCTCGGATTCTCGCCCGCCTGTTCAGCCATTTCACGAGCGACGAGCTTCACGCGAAAACCGAGGAGTTCACACGTGACGCAGCCATTTTCATCCAGCAGGCGGATGTCCGCCTCGAGAAATTCCGTCCCGAGACTGCTACCCGGGCGAACGACCGAGTGGCTCAGAAGAGCCGCGCCCCCGGACGCGCCAAAAATCGGAGACTCGCGACTCCGCTGGGGAGATAGATCCGTTTCCGGCTGGGCCCTCGCGTGTCTTCCGGCAATGCAGCTGCGAGCACCTGCAGGCCGGAATCGAGCAATGCGGGATGCATCCATGTGCCATCGGAATTACCGTTGGTCTGGCAAACAGGAATCGCGGCGGGCGGAAGGCGCACTTCTCCGAGCGCCTCGCGCTCTCCGCACCACAACTGCTGGACGCCCTGAAAACTCGGGCCGTACTCCAGGCCGGCGTTACTCAGTGAAGTGTAAAGCTCTGCGGCTACCTTGCGCTGCGGACACCGCGCCCGTATTTCATCGAGGCTAAATTGTTCCTCGGTGCAGCCAGCAAACTCCGCAGCCTCCATACGCATGTCGCCCGAAGCATGCAAGGTCCACGCTGCATTCTCGTGGCTGCCGTTCAGATTTGCGTTGGAACTGTAAATCTGGAACGAAGCGCTGCCGCTCGATCCCGGGGATGCAACGAGCTGCAGAGTGCGTGCCCCCGAGGCGGGAAGAATCAACGCTTCCTGGAACGCGATGTTGGATAAAACCGGGGAGCCCGCTCCAAGGAGTTCCGTGGCTGCCGCGCGCGCCATTTCAAGATAAGCGGATCCCGGCAAAACGATGGAGCCCTGAACTTTGTGGTCGCTCAAGTAGCGAAGGGTTTCGATTCCGATTTTGCTCTGGAACTGAGCCATGGGCAGTGCGGAGTTCACACGCTCTCCAAGCAGCGCGTGCGCCGGCTTCGCCGCCTTCCGCGTGCCGGATGCGTCGGGCAGATCTTCCCAGCATCGCTCTCGCTCGAAGGGATACGTGGGCAGAGGCACTTTCAACGGCTGGTAGGGTTCATCGAAGGCTTTCCAATCGACACTGGCGCCGCGGACGTACAACGATGCCAGACTCGCAAGCATGCTCTGCCAAGCGTCACGATCGCTTTCGAGCGAAGAAAGCCGAGTGGCCTTCGTTCCCGGATCGCTGCTGTGACACCTGGTTCCGAAGGAGCCGCTGGGAGGCCCCACTTCCAGGAAATGGTCGTAACCCTGCGCCTCGAGCGTTTCGATCCCTTCTTCGAATTGCGCGCCCTGCAGGACTTGCAGCCGCCAATAATCGGCGCCGGGAATTTTGCCATCCGCCAAAAGTTTTCCGCTGAGGCCGGAAACGAATGGCACACGGGGCAATTCGAACTTCACGCTTCGTGCCGCGGCTTCGAACTCATCCAGCATTCGATTCCGTTCGCCGTCGTGAAGACCAAGCCGCAGAATGCGAGCGCGTTCGACGACGAGTTTCAATGCGTCTTCGCAAGTTAAAACGCCGGAAACTGCCGCCGCCGCATATTCCCCGACGCCCGCGCCCAGCACGGCGTCCGGTTCGATGCCCCAGGATCGCCAAAGCTGCGCCAGAGCGAACTGCAGGGCAAAAAGCGCCGGGTCGCGGCGTTCCGCGTTGTTCTCTCCCGCGGAGAGCGCGTCGAGTAATGGCTCCTCCGGGCGCGCACCGAGAAAATGTGCGCAACGGTCCATCGCTGAGCGAAATACGGGTTGGGTGGCGTAAAGCTGGAACGCAGCGCCGGGATCGGAAACCTCCGCGCCAAACAGAAAGGCAATGCGCGGCCCGTCTTTTCTCGCGGAGTGTCCGGCGCGCAGGACTGCCCCGGAACTTTCTGCCGAGCTT
>CAWDPI010000002.1:0-68999 GCA_963804145.1 uncultured Acidobacteriota bacterium
CCCTTGGAGCAAAACACCTCTTCTTGCAATTGCAGAAATGTTCGGAACGGTTTCCCTTGGAGAAACCTGAAGTAATCATATGCAGCTTGCCAATGCAATTCACAGCCGCGTTGTGGGCACGAATAGAACTCCATCGTTTCGTCAATGGGGCCAGACATTTCCTTTAGGTGAATCGGGCACAAGGGCCGAATCCCAGCGCGGCGTCCCGGTTTGGTTATGTCGCCCATCTATGTCTACTCCCGCGTACATGTACTACCAGCGGTGACGACATGTCCAGCCTTGCCATGCCTTGGGAGGCGTTCATCGTGTCCCACGACCCGGAACACACCCACGCTTTGCAATCGGCTTCCGGGAGGCAGTGTCATCGGGATTCGGTGCACCATCGGCGCTACTAGAAGCTATTGCACAACCCTCCGTAAGACGATCATGAAGCAGGCAATATGAAAAAAGGCGCCATAGATCTTGAGCGAGCGGTCGTAGCGTACTACCAAGCGCCGGAAATTGCCGAGCCAGCCGATCGTGCGTTCGATCACCCAGCGTTTTCGGTATCGGCGCAACGCTCGGCCATCCTGCGTGGCCGGACGAACGCGATTTTTCTTGTGCGGACAGATCAGTTCGATCCCCCGACGGCGCAAACGAGTGCGCAGCGGATCGCTGTCGTACGCTCTGTCGGTAATCACCCGTTCCGGCTTCTGGCGCGGACGCCCCGCGTGATGCCGTCGGCCTACGTGGATCGACGCGAGTGTCGTCTCCGCGAGTTTGACCTCTGCCGGGGATGCAGAACAAAGGTGGTCTCCCAGAGGAACACCCTGGCCGTCGACCACCACCATCCACTTCGTCCCCTTGCCCCGCTTGGTTTTTCCGACTCCGCAGCCCCTTTTTTCGCGGAAGCAAAACTCCCGTCCAAAAAGGACTCGCTCCAGTCCAGTTGCCCGCGCTCGCTTAACTCGCTCAAAAACGTGCGCCAGATGTTCAACCAAACACCCTGCTCTTCCCAGTCGCGCAGTCGCCGCCAGCAGGTCGAGGGGTGCGGATATTTCTCCGGCAAGTCCTGCCAACGAGCCCCACTGCGGAGAATCCACAGAATCCCTTCCAGTACCTGGCGGTTTTCTATCCACGGACGGCCGCCCTTGCGGTGCTTGGGTGGCTTGGGGAGCAAGGGCGCGATTTTCTTCCACTGCGCTTCGGTCAGCAACGAACCCGATCGCGCCATCGGCCCTCCTGTGGCGCTGCTGACTTCGCTTATCTCTCATTTCGGAAAACTCAACCACCGTCATTTCAGAGGCCTGTATAGGGTTATGCAACAGCTTCTAGTCACTCAAGGAGCACTTCGGATTTCTTGCCAAATGCTCAAAATGCGCAGCTTCACCATTTGCTCCAGCTCGCATCGCCGTCACTGGTTTGTGACATTCGGGGCAGCTAAGCCCATCATATCCTCCCCTCGTTTCTGGGTCTCTTTATCTACAATCTCTTTGAGCGCGTTAGCTAGATCAATGTGGATCAAGCATTCTTCCATTTTTGGCATGGAATCGTCTCCTGGCTCCCAAGTATACGCTCAGCAACCTCGCCCGGATTAACTTCGCGCTGAAGTCTGGTTGACCATTATCGGAAGTCAGAACCGCTGTTAACGACACAATTCGGTCTCGTCAGGGGGCGCTCCAAATTTGATTACCGTTGCTGTCATTCATCTGAAGGCGCGATTTTCCTGAGTTGGTGGTTAGAAATGCTAACGGCTTCTTGGTGGGGAACGACTCGTACAGACTTAAACCTGCTGAATCCTCCTCACTTGAGGCCCTAAATGAAGATTTCCCATCGACCGCTTCCAAGGTCAAAGAGGATAGGCCAAACCCGGCTTCATTAGCAAAGAGTGCTACTTGTTCGTTCCCTCGTTTACCATAGAATAAAAGGCTAGTTTCCTCCGGTTCGGATTCCCACTCGGCTCGCTTCTTTCCTTTCGCGTCGTACAGGCGCAAGGCGGGGCCACGTTCCGCCATTCCGAGAACGGCCCTCTCTGTACCGTTCGCATCTACGACGACAAATCTTTCTGCAACCACGGGTCGTGGCGATCCTTGTGCACCCATTACTGCAAACGCAACGGCGAGCAGCGAAGCACCGAGGGCCACCCGTTTCATTTGGCGGTTTTGCTTCTCCACTTTTTCGAGCCGCTCGACAATCGACTGTATTTCTGGATTCATGGATGTGCCTCCTCACAATCGCTTCGGGGGATCGAAGTATACCCCGATTCCGATCTGTCCTCCTCGGCACACTTTGCAATTTTCTTCTTTTGAGGCGCGTCGAAGGGCGGAAATGCCGCGGCTTACTTTGAGATGGGGCGATTGTGCCCTCATGGAGCGACCGTAACCCAACTCAATTCGACTCAATGGCATTCCGCTTCGCCATCTTCTGTGCCGTGAACATCACAAATGCAAGGTCTGCCTCTTTCATGCGACTGAACAGGCGGCAGAACTTTGCGAGCATATGTGCATCCTTGCCAGAACTGCCCCACAATATATCTTCCGCTAACTGGCGCTTCAGGAGATTCGGAAGATTGGGCGGCTCTTTGCCGTCGTGGAACAGTTGGTACAGAGGGACCTCAAGGGCGCGGGCGAACTTCTCAAGTGTTTCGACGTTGGGAACCGTATGGCCGTTTTCAACACGTGAGATATAGCAGCGAAGCAAGCCTGTCCGTTCTTCGATTTCTCCCTGTGAAAAATTCTTTTCCTGACGCAACGCACGCAAACGCTCTCCGATGATCATGGATTGATCCTCCTTATCATTGGAACGATTCCAATACTTAACCGGGGGTTTAGTTGGGGACGCGGAAGCATACCTCAAACTGCACTAGAACCCCAGAAATCTTGCATGAAGCCTCCAACAGCCTTAAAACATCGTCACAGGGACGCCTGCGGCAAGACTTCCCGACCGCATTGGACATACTTCCTCGCGGAATTAAGCAAACTATCGTAAGGACGCTAATGTGCCTTAATTAACACGTCCGTTAGACAATAAATGTTAATCCCCGAAGTCTCCGGACTACTATTAGGCGTGCCCAAAAGGAAAAAATCGGGCGCGACACTCCTTGCCCGACTCAAACGGGACCTTTGGAAGCCCCGTCTTACGAAGTCAGTCCGAGATGATGCGAATCGGAAAAGAGAAAAATGAAGTACGACCCCACGGTTCGCACGCATACACAAGCGATTGCCGAAAAGATCCTCAGAACTATGTCTCACAACCGCATGGGGGATAGTTTAGAGATCGACGACACACCGAAGCTACGCGAGGAAGAAAAACCCTGGATACCCTGGACCACCGAAACACTAATGATTCCATTGCTGGTATGGGACTCGACCATATCACTTCCAAAGGTGAATGAAGTCCTCCATGCTCTCGTGGCCTCCGGCCTGATAATCCAGCGTGATGACCCGCCAAGCCACCATGAATTGACCTGTCTGGGCAGGGTCGAGGCAGTACGGCTCGGCAAGTCATCATGAAGGGTAACGCCTTTTTTTATTTAGGATCGTGGTGGCCGCACCGTCCCAGTGCGATACGGCCACCGGACGACTGGTGGCCATTTTATTTTACCGTTGTGCTTGACACGGAACCCGGAGCGGGTATACGGTCCTGATGTTCGTGCGACCTCTCGAAGCCGTAACTACCGCATAAGTGAAACCCGTTCGAGGCGTGCGGACTTGCTTCTCTCTTCCCTCCCTTTGAACGGCCACTTGGCGAAGGACAGGTGGCCGTTTTATTTTGCGGACGTGCCTTTGCGCTTCTCCCCGTTGAAGCTTGCTACCTGGGAGCCGTTTACTGCCACGATCCTCGCAAAAGGATGACCGGGGAACAGATGGTAGAATTAAGATTGATGGACAGACCCCTCAAACCCGGTGAGTGGATCGATGACCTGCCGGAGCCTTTGGAAACCGTCGCCGATGTTGAAGATTTGTTTCGGCGCGTCGAGGAACTGAAAGCCAAGCGTCTCGAAGAAGCAATCCGTAAAGCTTCCCTGAACTGAAAACTTGCCACCTGCCAGTCTGTTTCGGTCAGGATCCAGCCGCAGAATAACCCGGAATACTTCCACACTTAAGGGTGGGTTACGTCTGGCTTCCACACTTTGCCGGTGGGTTACTTGAGGCGCGGCGCTGGCTTCCGTGAGGCTACAGGATCCTGCCTTTTCATCCTCGTAACCACCGTAACCGCAGCGATGTCCCGATACAACCGCGCAACGATCCCAAAATGACCAGTCTGACGACCTCACTGGCAGGCTTTTCGAAGTGTCACCGGAGATTTAGACACACTTCCAATGTGAGACGTGGCGTTGTGACGTGGGGCCTTGCTAACGTCGTGAACGAGTGCAAGTCTGACAGACACCATTGGTGCCCTTGGCCTATTCTGTGGTCAATGCCGCAACTCTAGGCGAACGGTAGAACAAGGCAGGGCAAGACACCCGGATGTAACACGGTGGGCACTCTCATAGGGTGCCCGTCTTGTTTTGAGATCGGGACCTAGTGCTATCGATGGTGTAGTGGAGTTGTATGGACGAAAAAAACCTACCACCGGGTAATTGGCTTGATGACCTCGAATGGGACCCGTTGCACGATGAGGCGGGCGTCAAGGACCTGTTCGAACGGGTGGCAGTGCTTGAACGCAAGCGGCAGGAAGAAGCCATTCGCAAGGCAAACCTGAATTGAAACCCCACAAGAAGTAGCGCCTTTTTGCTTCCGCCTGCCTTCCACGCTTTCCGGTCGGATTGAGGCGTCGGGATTCGGTGTATTGATCTCCAAGAAACACACGCTGCCAGCCGCCTGGCGAGACGCTCGGGGCGTTTTATGGCCTCGGGACACATGGTAAAATGGATTCCATGCAAGCCTTCGACAGATCACGCATTCCTGCCGACAAGCTCAACGATCCGCGCCTTGCTGAGTGGGAGAAAGCCGCTCGGATGGGCATGCAGGATTACACCTACCGCATGGGAATCTGTGTGCATGAGGCTGCGCATGCAATTTATCTGGAGCGGGCTGGAGCGGTTCGCATCTATCTTGTTCCGTTCGTCTCTCAATATGATCCGCAGAACGACGATTTCGTTGTCGCGACTGCCGGTGTCCAGGGTGAATTCGGAAAAGGGGCAACGGTGGACATGCTCTCTATGGCGCGCTGGTACGTGGCAGGCGGCGTGGCAAGGCGGTTATTGGTTGGGGGAGCGGTGGAACTGGATGATGGTGGCGACCAGGATGACTTTAGAGTCTTTTCCGAGCAGTCGGTAAAGTATGGACTGCCTTCTGAGCAAATCTCGTCGTGCTGGTAACAAGCGCAGTGAGATGTAGAAATAGATTTGCGCAGCCCAGCCTTCAAGAGGCAACTTTGGGAACGCGCTAGGGAAATGAGCCAACAGTTGCTAGACATGACAGCTGAACCAGAACAGCCGAAATATGGATCACACCTTCTTTCTGCCTGAAGTCCACGCATCGTGCATCTTTTCGGCTCTAGCGCATGTCTCAGCTTGATGGTGAAGGTTCCAGGCATGGTCTAAAGGTAAAACCAAGGTAAAACCGACGCACCGGACGTGTTGGGCGCTATCAAAAACATCGATTTATAAGGGAAAGTGGTGCGGCTGGGGAGATTCGAACTCCCGACCTCGTGCTTCGGAGGCACGCGCTCTATCCATCTGAGCTACAGCCGCGTACTCCATTTATATCATGCACGACGGGCTGCTTGCATTCCCTCCTCACGCGTATTTTGGACTTGTACCGCACCTCGAACGGCTGAAAGGGAATAACCTTCCGCGCAAATCCGTCCAGGCCTTAGCGCGCCGCAGCCCCTCTCCAATTCGATCAGTGTCGTGCTAGAATCCGCGCCAGAACGTCATCACCGGGTCGCACTCTAAAAAGGAAGTTGCCGTCCATGGCGCACGATGTCTTTGTCAGCTACGCCTCCGGTGATAAGCCGGTGGCGGATGCCGTTTGTGCCACGCTGGAGTCCCACGGGATCCGCTGCTGGATCGCGCCGCGCGACGTTCTTCCCGGCATTCATTATGGAGAAGCCATCATTGACGCCATTCATGAGTGCCGCATCATGGTGCTGGTCTTTTCCTCGAAGGCCAACTTGTCCGGCCATATTCCAAAAGAGATTGAACGCGCCGTCAGCCAGGGCGTCACCGTCATGCCGCTGCGCATCGAAGATGTCGCGCCGGCAAAATCGCTTGATTACTTTATCGGCAGCGTGCACTGGCTCGACGCGTTGACGCCGCCCCTGGAAGTCCACCTCCAGAGGCTGGCTGCGAATGTCCAGACGTTGCTTTCGCGGCCTGACTCAAGAACGGAATCGCACCCAAGCGCTGCAGCTGCTCCTGCGATTTCATCAGCTACGCCGGGTTCAGCGCATGGCGCACATGCCTCTGCGCGGCCCAGGTGGGAATATTTCGTCATTGGCGGCTTGGCCGCGGTGGTGCTGATTCTCGCCTTCCTTACTTACCGTTCCAGATTCCAACGGAGCACGACAACCGTGCAAGTCGTAGCGACAAAGCCGGCCGCAATGCCTGCCGCCGCTCCCCTGGCCGTGCCTGCGGCCCTGCCCGACAAACCGAAGAAGCTCCTCGCGCCGGTGAGCGCAGCTGCTCCAGCAGCTCCATCCGCGATTCCGACCACGCCTCCCACCGCGCCTCCTCCCGCCGCCCGCCCCGCGAAGCCCATTCGCGAAGTGGCCCTTCATTACATGGATGATTCAACCGTGAAGGTCGGGCAGCTCATCGGAGATGAGGACAAGGAACGGCATAAGCCGACGCCCACCCAGACGTTCACGCGGTTTGGCGTGGAAGGCACGGAGCTTGGCAATTCCTTTGAACACCAGGGGCACACGTATTTTCTGTTCGGACCGACACTGGGCCGGACGCCCGGCTTATCCGACACGATCGCGGCTTCCGACACAACGAATCCCGATGGCGGCGTTCACCTGGATTTCCTGACCAACGGCGACAAAAACATCGCCGTGCAGCCGACCGGCATCACGCTCGCGCCGATGGATGTGCCGGTCGCCGGGATCAGCCTGGACGGGCAGATGTACGTCGCCGTCAGCACAAATTTCACAAAGGGCCGGTCTACCGATCGCTCCGTCCTCACCAAGTTTGTCGCTCCGGAAACTTTCCAGACGGTTCGAACAATCTCCGAACTCCCCGACGGTCGATTCATAAGAATGTCGATGCACGCTCAGCCCGGACCCATCGCGGGGCTTCCCCCCGGCGGCCCTTTCATTCTCACCTGGGGAACCGGCAGATACCGCGAGAGCGACGCGTATCTCTCGATTGTTCCCGTGGGGCAATTCGAGGCCGGCAAAGGAATCCGCTACTTCGCCGGAATGGACGCAGCCAACGCTCCGTCCTGGAGCGACATCGAAGCGGACGCGACCCCGATTTTGAAGGACGGCACGCTCGGGGACTTATCCGTTACCTGGTGCAAGGACCTTGGGTTGTGGCTGATGACTTACGACCGCCGGTCTCAGCCCAACGGCATCGCATTTTCGTACTCGCGGACTCCTTGGGGGCCTTGGAGCGAGCCGGAGATCTTATTCAACGCTGTGCGTGACAACGCGATCGGAAAATTCATACACGGCCCTCTCAGGAAAATTGACGACGGTCTCGCGGGGCCGGTCCTGGGGCAGAGAAATCGAGTCAGCGCCGCGGATGTTCGCGGCGGCGCCTTTGCTCCCTATGTTGTGGAGCGTTGGACTAGAGTGCAAGGCTCCGAGCTCGAACTCTACTTTGTGATGTCGACTATAAATCCCTACGTTGTGGTTCTGATGAAATCACGCCTGCAGATCGAATAAGGACCGAGGATCGCGATCATGGTTGAACGGCCAAGCGCCTTTTCCATCTGAATGACCTTCATGAGCCATCCGCCCCGGACCTCCGTGCACCTTCCCACCGCCCTGGCCGTTGGATTTACCGGGCATCGCAAACTCGCAGATGAAACCAAGTGTCGCGGTGCGATTCGAAAAATACTCCTGGAGTGGATCGAGAAGGTTCCGGGAGTCGTTTATGGCGTCACTTCAGCTGCCGCTGGCGGAGATTTGCTGTTTGCCGAGACCTGCATCGAGCTGAATCTGCCCATACGGATTTTCCTGCCCGTGCCGAAGGAACAATTCCGTGAAGATTTTGATGATCCTTCTTGGGACCGCGCGGAAGCTATATTCAAAAAGGCCCTGTCGGTGGAAGTCACCGGCGCCGGGGAGAAATTGACGGAGCGCTATTACGAATGCGGCATCGAGACGGTGCAGGAGAGTCAGTTGCTCCTGGCGCTGTGGGATGGGGAACCAAGCCAGGGATTGGGCGGCACGGCGGACATGGTTCATTTTGCCAAAGAACAAGGACGTCCCGTCATCTGGATCCACAGTGCTACCGGTGCGGTGCAACAATTCAATGTGAGTCCGGCAATCCTGAACGATCCCGAAATGCGTTTCCTCAACGATTTGCCGGGCCCCGCTGTCGAACTCCCTGCAGGTTTCCCTCGCGATCTGGCAAATGCGTGGTTTGTTAAATTGGATGAAAATGCCAGCCGGGCCGCACCGCAGTTTCGCCGCATGGCCGCGATCCCAATTTTTTGCACCGCCGCCGCTGCCGTCCTGAGTGGAAGGACCGCTTTTGCCGGCAGCAGCGTGATCTGGTTGTGGATGGGAACGGCGCTGGGAGTCATGGCCGCCTCGCTGCCAACCGTGATGAGGCTGGGACGCCGCCAGGTTGAATGGACCAGGGTGCGGACCGCCGCTGAAATTTGCCGGTCCTGCCTGGCACTTTGGCAGACACCAATGCTCTACGAGGTGGTTGGACCGGAGGTTTTGCCCGACCTGGCCGGGATGCTGACCTCGCTGAATTTTCTGAAGATGTCGGATCGCCCGGCAAGTGAGAGCAATCTCGAGGAATTCAAGCGTCGCTACAGAGGCGAGAGGGTGCAACACCAGATTGCATATTTTTCTCGCCATGCAAGTCTCGCGGCCGCATGGGCGGGCCGCTACCGGATCATCACCTGGGCCAGCACAATTCTTGCAGTGGGACTCGATTTTTGGCTGGTCCTCAACGCGCATGGCCTGGACCATTCGATTTCAGCGCGATTGAGGCCGGAGTTGGCGCTGTCAGTTGCGCTCTTCTTCCAAATCGCCACAGTGGCAGGGTCGCTCGTGGTCGTCTACGATTACGTGCGCCGCCGGGATCGCTACAGGGAATTGCATCGCATGCTGGTGCAATGGGATAAACAGCTGGAACTATCCGAGACCTGGCCCATTGTATTGCGGATCGCGACCACCGTGGAAAAAGCCTTGTTGGCGGAACTGATTGAATGGAGATCGCACATTCGGAATCAGAAATATCCGCAGAAATGATTTGGTTGAGATTCAGGAACGCCAATCTCCCGATTGGCGTCATGCAGCCCGCCAATCGGGAGATTGGCGTTCCCGGGCTCAGGATGCCTACTCGATGTTATCGGCAATGATGGAGCGGCCGCTCACCTTTACTTCGATGGAAATGGGCGGTCGCAGGCCGCTGCCCTGCACGATTTCTCCCCGGGCCCAGGTGTTGCCTCCGATCGAGCCGACTTTCAAGGGATCGTACACGGTGCTGTCGCACGGATTCACGACCATGGGGTGGCTGGCGGAGTATTTATATTGCGAGGCAAGCTTTTCGAGATCGGTGACGAATTCCAATTCACAGCGGCCGAAAGGTTCTTGTAGGGAAAATGCCCACAGCCCTCCGCCGGGAAGGCGCACCACCAGGCCGCTAATATTTTGATGCGTGAGGGGTTTCACGAAAGTGAATTTCTTGACGTCCCATGGTTTGGAAAGCTCATCGGTCGTCGCAGCCACGGTTGGGCCTTCCTGAACTGTCGTCATCGAACTTGGCAGTGGAGGAATCGGCGCCGTCTGGTCCGCGGCCTCCGCATCGACTGAGGAAAGATTGGCTGCCCGGTGCGGGTTGCTCTTGACCCACCAAAAGATGGCGGCGCAAATCAATACGACTGCGGCAGCGATGCCTCCGATTTGAAGCAGGCCCTGCTTGTCGATGCCGGTTGGGGCCCGCTCCGGCAGGGGCGAACCGTGACCCACGCCGGGGATCTGCGGCATTTCGGGGTGAAACGCATCGAACTTGTTCTCCGCGGGTTTATCGGGAGGCGCGTCCGGTGTTTTCGTGGGTAGTTTGACAGGCATGGGATTTAAAATTTGCGCATTCGGATTACCGTACCGTTGCGTTCGTGCTTCACTTCATCCATAAGTTGGTTGATCAACAAAATGCCGCGGCCGTGGTCGGAATGAAGATTGGAATCCTCAGTGGGCGAGGGGATGGACGCGGGGTCAAACCCGCTGCCGGGATCGCGAACAACGATCAGGATGCCTTGATTTCGATCGCCCGTCACGGAACATTCGACTTTCTTGGTTGGATCGCCCTTGCAACCGTGCAGAACTGCATTTGCCAGGGCCTCGCGCAGCGCCATCTCGATCTCAAATTCCTTGCCCTCTGAATATTGCAATTCACCGACGAGCCGCATGATCCAGCCCACTACAGGTGAAATGGCCGTGACGTCGGCGGGCAGAGTCACCTCGAAATGCGTCGAGGAGGAATGCTGATTCACAGCCGTATCTGATTTGAGGTCTATCGCCATAAAAGATTTCGCGGCGCTTGGTGGCGCGCGCAGATTGCACCTGAATGGCTCAATCCGCAGTCATTGGCAACGATAAGATTGCCTGGCTTTATTTTGGACTGGAGTGGGCCCAGTGACAAGCAGAGTGGAGGGCTTGCGTTCCGCATGGATACCCCATCCATGGGCCTAGAGGCGTGTGGAGGCCTGGTGGCGCATTTGTTCGTTCAAATTGGCGACCGCTAAAAGGAATTGCAACAAATCCGACCGCATTTCATCGCCTAATTCCAGGTGCTCGTCGCCAATGGTTTCGACGATGAAGTCCACCTGAGCGAGCATCCAGACGTGCGAATCGCGATCGACCACTTCTCCCCGGTTTACGAGTTCAGTGATAGCACCCAGCTTTTGAGCGGATTCCAGGAGGTAATTATCCAGGCGCGGGGCGCCTTCTCCGAAGCCCGAGGGGCTGTCAATCACGCATCCTTGGCAGTAACCGTTGCCGCCTGGGGTGGTCATGAGCTACACCTCAATCTCGATTCGAGCGAAGTCTCTAGTTATGAGCACGCCTGGTGCCAACTTGGCAAAGCCCTTCATCTACCTTATTTTGCGGGCGCTTGGAAACCTCTGGTTAAGGGGGCAGGCTCGTGAGGAAGGCCACACCGGGTAGAATCTATCCGCGTGCGGAAGCCTAGTGGCATTATGGTGTCAACGGCAGAATTCGGTTTTGGCGTTTGCAGCGCCGTTCGTGGTGGCCCAGCCTTCCACTTGATTCCAAAACGGAACGAGCAGGTCGGGGCGCTACGGTAGTTCGACGGAAACGGGTGTTCACCCAGACTCTACAGTCGCAGCAGGAAGTGCAGGCGTTGAGCGCAAAAATGCTTTTTTGGCTGCAACGGGCAGTATTGCCTTGCTGGGAAACTCCCGTTCGGATTAGCATGGACACGGCCCGCGACCGAGGTGAAGATTATGGGGCCAAAGCAGTGGCACATCGGGATGCGAGGAGGGTCATCCGTATGCGCAAGTTATCAGTTCTATGCGCGGCGCTATTTTGCTTATCTCTTACAGCGTCCGCACAGGATTCTACCGCGGCACTCGATGCCAGCAATTCCGCGGGCGAGCCGGCCGCACCTGCATCGTTAATACCGGCGGACCGCGACCCGTGGCAAGTGGGGGCGGGGTTCGAGTATTTGCAATTCAATGTCCTGGGGCTGAAGTTTCACGATTTCGGCTACCAGGCGGACGTCGCCCGGTACTTGAATAACTGGTTTGCAGTTGAAGGAACCGCTATTGCAGGATTTGGTAACGCCGGAGGCAGCCCCAGCATCGACGCGAAGTCATTTTTCATTGGCGGTGGACCGCACATCACCCTGCACAACTCCGTTCACCTGGAGCCCTGGGTTCACGTGCTTGTTGGCTGGGAACACTTCCGCCTTACAGAAGGGGCAACGTTTGGAAGCAACTCCCACGCCGGGTTCATGGGTGGCGGGGGATTGGACTATCATATTGGCGGCGGGCGCCTTACCTGGCGCGTTCAGGGCGATTTCATCGGCACGAATGTCGGGCCCGCGTTTTCGAAGAACTATTCATTCGGAACGGGTTTGATCCTCAACTTTTAAGCGACGCAAGAATCCGCTTTTATTGGCCGGTATTCAGCGAGGAACTCTCGCTCAATGCCGGCTTCTTTATTTTGCGGTCCGAAGAAGCGTCCCGGCGAGGAATAACTTAAAAATTGCGATGCGGCGGGATAAGTCTGGCTGGGTTAAGCCGCTGCGCCATGGCACTTCTTATATTTCTTTCCGCTTCCGCACGGGCACGGGTCATTCCGGCCCACTTTTGCTCCGGTGCGGACCGGCTTGGGCTGCTCGGCTTGCGCGGCCCCGGCCTGAAACTGCAATTCCTGCTGTTGCCTGCGCTGGCGGCGCTCGATCTCCCGGGCTTCGTCTTCGGGGCGGGCGGGCTGAACCAGGAACAGGTAGCGAACGGTCTCGGTGTCGATGCGCCCCATCATGTCTTCGAACAGGATGAAGGCTTCCTTTTTGAATTCGACGAGGGGATCTTTCTGTCCGTAACCGCGCAGTCCGATGCCTTCTTTCAAGTGGTCGAGCGTTAACAGGTGGTCCTTCCATTGCGTGTCAACGATGTCCAGAATGATCCGCCGCTCGAGCCAGCGCATCATTTGCTCGCCGAACAATTTTTCCTTTTCTGCGTAGCGCTCCTTGACGCGCTCGACAAGATTGTCCGCCAGTTCCGCGTGGTTCATTTTTCCTGCGTCGATTCCAGCAACTTTCACGTCAATGCCGTACTGGTTCAGCACTTCAGCGGCGAATTGAGTGACGTTCCACTTCTCGGGGTGTTCGTTGGCAGGGCAATAAGTGCCAACCAGTTCGCGGGCAATATCTTCGGCGATGCCCAGGGCATAATCCTTTTGTTCTTTTCCCTCGAGGGCGGAGCGGCGAATCGAATAGATCGTCTCGCGCTGCTTGTTCATCACATCGTCGTACTCGAGCAGGTGTTTGCGCGCCTCGAAGTTCTGGGCCTCGACGGCCATTTGCGCATTTTCGATGCGCTTTGAAATCAGCTTGGATTCGATCGGGACTCCCTCGGTCATTCCCAGCCGGTACATCAGCGCCTTGACGCGCTCGCCGCCGAATACGCGCAGCAGGTCGTCCTCGAGCGAAAGAAAAAAGCGCGAGGAGCCCGGGTCGCCCTGGCGGCCGGCGCGGCCGCGGAGCTGATTGTCGATGCGCCGGGCTTCGTGGCGCTCGGTGCCGAGAATGTGCAAACCGCCGAGGGCGATCACTTCATCGTGCTCTGCCTTGCATTGCTCCACAAACTGGTCGTAGATGGGTTTCCATTGGTCCGCGGGAACCTGAAAAATCTTGCCTTCCTGCTGGAACAGAACCATGTTCGGCGCGCTGCTGCCGTCGGAGCCTTGTCCGCCGATCACGGCAGGCGCCGCGATGTAGGGAATCGCGAGCCTTTCGCGCAGGCAGTACTCGCGCGTCATCGCTTCGGGATTTCCGCCCAGCAGAATGTCGGTGCCGCGGCCGGCCATGTTGGTGGAGACCGTGACCGCGCCCTTGCGCCCGGCTTGCGCGATGACCTTTGCTTCGCGCTCGTGCTGCTTGGCGTTCAAGACCTGGTGCGGGATGCCCGCCTTTTTCAGCAGGTTCGCCAGATGCTCCGATTTTTCGATGGAAATCGTGCCGACCAGGACCGGCTGGCCTGATTCGTGAAGTTGCCGGATGCCGTGCGCGTGCGTATCGTCCTCCTGCAGGATGCCGTTGACCACAGCTTCATACTTTTCTGAGGCCGTGCGGTAGACCACGTCGGAAAATTCCTCGCGCCGCAGCGTGCGGTTGGTGGGAATCAGCGAAACGTCGAGCTTGTAAATCTTGTTGAACTCGGTGGCCTCGGTTTCCGCCGTTCCGGTCATGCCGGAAAGTTTCTTGTACATGCGGAAATAATTCTGGAACGTGATCGTGGCAAGCGTCTGGTTTTCGCGCTCGATCTTGACGCCTTCCTTGGCTTCGACGGCCTGGTGCAAGCCGTCCGACCAGCGGCGGCCGGGCATTTCGCGCCCCGTGAATTCGTCGACGATAACGACTTCGCCGTTTTTGACCACGTATTCGACATCGCGTTTATAAAGCGTGTGGGCGCGGAGCGCCTGGTAGACGTGGTGAATCGTTTCCATGTGCTGCGGGTCGTACATGTTGCCAAGTCCCAACAGTTTTTCGGTTTTGCTTACGCCCTCTTCGGTCAGCGTCGCGGTCCTGTGTTTTTCTTCGACGATGTAGTCGATATCCTGAATCAATTTCGGAATGATTTTGTCGATGCGGTAATACTTGTCGGTGGATTCCTCGGCGGGACCGGAAATAATCAGCGGGGTGCGGGCCTCGTCGATCAGGATCGAGTCCACTTCGTCCACGATTCCGAAGTGATGGCCGCGCTGAACGCAATCCACGAGGTCGAATTTCATGTTGTCGCGTAGATAATCGAAGCCAAACTCGTTGTTCGTGCCGTAGGTGATGTCCGCGCCATACGCGGCGCGCCGCTCGACGTCGCTCAGATCGTGGACGATTACGCCGACGGTCATGCCCAGCGCGCGGTAGATCGGGCTCATCCACTCCGCGTCGCGCCGGGCCAGGTAATCGTTCACCGTAACGATGTGCACGCCACGCCCGGTCAGCGCGTTCAGAACCGCGGGTAGCGTGGCGACAAGAGTCTTGCCTTCACCCGTCTTCATCTCGGCGATTTTGCCTTCGTTCAGAACGATGCCGCCGATCAATTGCACGTCGAAGTGGCGCATACCAAGCTTCCGGCGGCCCACTTCGCGCACCAGCGCAAAGGCCGGGACCAGTGCGGGTTCCAACGCTTCTTTGCAGCGCGCTTTGAACTGCGGATCTTCCAGAGGGAGGTCGCCGAGACGCTCCTGCACCTGGGCCCGGAGCTGCACTATTTTCTCCAGAATCTCGGCGTCACTCAGCCTCTCAAACTCCGGCGCGAGCGCGTTGATCGCGGTGACCAGCGGCTGGATCACCTTCAGGTCGCGCTCGTGCTTGGTGCCGATGAACTTAGCAACGACTTGGTCGATCAGGCTATCGACTCGCATCACAATCCTTCAGTAGTCTTGGAATAAGCTTCCTGCTCCAGCGGCGGGCTCGCGGGCCCTGCGTATGAGATGCAGGTGCGCGCACTAAGAGGACAACTTGCATGCGCGCCCAAAAATTCATTGTACCCTGTCCGGCAATCGCCGTGCAAAGAGAGGTGATTCCAGGGACCAGGCGTGCTCAATTTTTCATCGTCGAAGCGGGGTCCGTGGACGAGAACCCAGCGAGGGCGCAGCCGATTGTGCGAGGGATTGGCCGTAAAACTAGAGTGCCGGAACCAGCCAATTCCCCTGAAGTACCGCAATTTAGATAACCGAATTCGCAGAATAGCGGTTTATTGTCTTCCGAAAGTGTAGCCAATCGAGATGGTGAACGCCGGGACGATAGTCCGGCCGTATTGATTGGTCAGATTGTCTACCCAATGGAGATCGAACTGAGGTTTGATAAAAATGTCAGACTTGACGTACAGCTTCACGCCGACGGCGCCATGAACTTGGAAGTGGTTGGAGCTGGTGAAGAATTGGCTCTGGCTGGCTATACTACCCAACGACTGGCTGACATAGAATGACAGCTTGGCGCCGCCAATTCCCCCTTCCAGGACTGGAACAATGCGCTTGTCACCGGAAGTCGGCTGATAGATGACGTTAAAATCGTAAAACCCGGGACGGACGTTCAGTTGCTCGCTCGGCATGTAGCTGGCCTGGGCAAAACGGAAATCGTACTCTCCATTAATTCCAATGTGCGGCTTGATCATGAAATCAGCGCCAAACACCCCGAAGACCCCGCCCATCGAGCTCACGGGTGTACACCCGCCGACGAACGGGTCGGTGATTTGCCCAGTTGGACAGCCCGATTGGGTGGCCGCGCTGTCGAAGGCGCTCCCTAACCCAAAGTAGGGACTCACACTCTGTGCGCTTGCCTGTTTCACACCGGCCAACAGGAGAAGAACTAGAAGCGGAATTATACGAATCGTGAGCTTTAACAAAGATAATCTCCTTCTCTAAGAGTTTTTCGCTCGCCAAAATATGCCGTTGCGATTGGCGCGGCTGACCACATCAGGTGTCGAGCTGCGTGCTGCGTGTTGAACGCCTGGCCCCATGATTCTACCCGGTATCTCCATCTTGAAAATCCCACCGTCCGGCGTTGAAAGAGTGCCGAAACGGCGGCCCTTGATCGTCACCCTCCGAATTTGGATCTTCGTAGCGTCCGGAACGCGCTCACCCCCCCCACAAATGTAGATGGCGGCGAACACCCGATGGTTGTGCAGGGCCAAAATCCAGTAACACAATGAATCAATAGGATATCGTTCCTGCTTTGGAAGCGGGAAGGATGGAACTTGAAACTCTGGGGCTCAGTTTCCTGCGTTCTTCTGAAAACCGCTCGCCGAATCGCGGCTTGGCGAGACTTAGGTGTTCTCATACAGTCAATATCTAGCCAGAAATCAAGATAACACCCTACGGACGGTTCGACCTCTCCTCATGCAAAATGGAAATGCAACACGGTTCGATTCTCGGAGCAGAGAAAGTTGGACAAAAGAAGGGCGGGAAGGAAAAAATTGCATGGTTTTAAGGCACCGAGGGCTGGATAGAAATATGCCCGGGGATAAGCCAATTACTTGCAACCAATTGAATATGCGGCTCTTAGCATTGCGACGAAGATTGGTTTGCGGTTTGGCTTTGCTGGTGCCCCTTCGATTACCCGGAAGCCTCAGTATTATTAAAGGACGCGAACCGGACAGATTCGAAGTAAGATGGACCCTTCGTAACGGCAAATTGATTAGATCAGGCCGCCGGCGCGCAACCCGGTGCGGCCCATTCCCAGGAATCACAATGCAGGAGTATCGATGCGCACGGCCCTGAAAATGGTCCTGCCCCTGATCGTGAGCGTTGCCGTGGTGTCTTTGCTGTTCGCTTGGTACCAGGTGCGGACGGAGCGGCGCATCCTGAGGAGTGATTTGTCGCGGAGAGCGGAAATTCTTGGGGAGGGCTTGCAGGAAAATGTGGAACCTTTGCTGGCTTCCGCGCCGGACAGGAATTTGCAACGACTGGTGGAGCGATTTGCCGACCGCGAGCACTTAAAAGGCGTTGCCGTGTACGACGCCTCGGGAGGGACGCTGGCGATCACGCAGGGAATTGCATCGGTCTTCCAGAGTTGGCCGGACGTTGTGAAGACTGCCGCCGGGAAGGACAAGGAGCAGGACGCGTTTGTGCGCCAGACGCGCGTGGACAAAATGGGCAACGATGAAGTTTTGGCGCTGCACATTCATGCTGTTCCTCTGCAACAGAATGGCGAACCGGCGGGAGCTCTCGCGTTATTTCACGACACGAGCTACATCGACGTGCAAGTTGAGCATACTCTGCGTGATTCGCTGGTGAATGCGGCCGTGCAGACGATACTCATCACAGGATTGGCGCTTGTCCTGGTGAGGTGGACCTTCATGCGCCCTCTGAAGCGCACGGCGCATTGGCTGCGCACGCTGAGAACCGGCGGAGCAAACGGCGCCAAGGCTCCGCCAGGATTGCCGCAGGGAGAAATTTTCGACCAGTTGCATCAGGAGGTCACGCACCTGGCACGCGACTTGAACACGGCGCGGGCCACGGCGGAGGTAGAAGCGAAGTTGCGCGATACGGGGGCTTCGCTGTGGACGGGCGAGCGGCTGCGTGTAAGCCTGCGTGACAAACTTCACGAGACGCCGCTCTTTGTTGTCTCCAACCGCGAACCGTACATGCACGTCCTGAATGAAAAGGATGGATCGATCGACGTCATTGTTCCGGCCAGCGGCCTTGTGACGGCGCTCGAACCGGTGCTGCTGGCGTGCAATGGGACGTGGGTGGCAACCGGCTCGGGCAGCGGGGATCGCGCGGTTGTGGACGCGAACGACAGGTTGCGAGTGCCCCCGGATTATCCGCGCTACACGCTGCGCCGCGTGTGGATGACGGACGAAGAGGACCGCGGCTTCTACGAGGGATTTTCAAACGAGGGGCTCTGGCCGTTGTGCCACATCGCGCACACGCGGCCGGTTTTCCGCCCCGAGGATTGGATCCAATACCAGCGGATCAACCGGCGATTTGCGGACGTGGTGCTGCAGGAAATGGAGGGCACCGAATCGCCGATTCTACTCGCCCAGGACTATCACTTCGCCCTGCTCCCGCGAATGGTGAAGGAGGCGCGGCCGGACGCGCGCGTGGCCATCTTCTGGCACATTCCCTGGCCGAATGCGGAGATGTTTGGAATCTGTCCGTGGCAGCGAGAACTTGTGGACGGCTTGCTTGGCGCGGACTTGATCGGATTCCACATTCAGACCCACTGCAATAATTTCCTTGAGACCGTGGACCACGCTGTGGAAGCGCTGACGGAGTGGGACCGCTTTGCTGTGAACCGGCACGGGCACGTGACGCGCGTGCGGCCGTATCCGATCAGCGTGGCGTTTCCGGAAAGCGCTCCCACGGACGAAGAGACCCACAGTGCGGGGGCGGAGCGCGCGGCGATTTGCGAGGAGCTGGGCATCGAGGCTTCGCTGCTTGGCGTGGGTGTGGATCGCGTGGACTACACGAAAGGAATTCTGGAGAGGTTCCGCGCGATTGAGCGATTCCTCGAGCAGTATCCGGCCTTCCAGCGGAGATTCTCGCTGGTGCAAATCGGGGCGCCGAGCCGGACGGATATCGCGCGCTACAAGGATTTTCTCGACGAGGTGACCGCGGAGGCGGATCGTATTAACGCGAAATTTGTATCCGGGAGATGGAAGCCGATTGTCCTGTTGAAACGACACCACTCGCACGAAGAAATCGCGCGTTACTACCGTGCGGCATCGGTGTGCCTGGTGACTTCGCTGCATGACGGGATGAATCTGGTGGCCAAGGAATTCGTGGCGTCGCGCGAGGACGAGAAGGGCGTGCTGATTCTGAGCACATTTGCGGGAGCGGCGCGGGAGCTTACCGACGCATTGTTGATAAACCCATATGACGTCTCGCAGCTGAGCGAAGCGATCCACCTGGCTCTCGAAATGCCCGAAGCGGAACAAGCCAAGCGAATGCAGTGGATGCGGCGCGCAGTGAAGGAACACAACATCTACCGGTGGGCGGCCAACCTGCTCAGCGATCTGACGGAGATTCGAATCGAAGCACCCGAACGCGCGGAGGCGCGGCAGACGCAATGGCCCGGACACGCCGCATAACTCCGCATCTCTTCGCACATTGGGAATCTGTCGCACGGCGCATCCGCGCAAATAAGCGCGTGGTGGTGTTCCTTGATTTCGACGGGACGCTCGTGCGAATCGCGCCCCTGCCGGGCGGTGTGCGTCTGGAGGACGAGACCCGGGAAGTTCTGCGAAAACTGGCGGGGCACCGGAACGTAACGATCGCGGTGATCAGCGGAAGGCAGCGCGCCGAACTGCGGCACTTCATAGGAATTCAGAACGTGAAATATATGGGCCTGTACGGCTGGGAAAGCAATGGAAATAAGAGGGTGCCTTTTCCGGTCCGCGTGGCTCTGGCTCGCACGCTCGTGGAATTGCTGACGGAACTCCCGGCTCATCCTGGCGTATGGATTGAACCGAAGCGCAGCAGTTTCTCGGTCCATTTAAAGGGCGCCAGCGGCGAGACGCACAGGCGAGTGCTGCAGAAGGTGAAAAAACGCGTGGAGCCGCTGCGCGATACGCTGCAAGTCATGGCCAACCTGCGCGACGTGGAAGTCGCGCCGCTGTCGATCGGGGACAAGGGGGCGGCGGTGCGGAAATTTCTTGACGAGCCCGCCATGCGCGGAGCGCTGCCCATTTATTTCGGAGATGATTTGTCCGACGAGCCTGCTTTTGCGGCGGCGCGGAAAGGGATTTCAATTTTAGTGGGCAATCGGAGGACGACGCAGGCCCAGTTTTCCCTGCGCGGTCCGGCGGAAGTGACCGCGGCGCTTTCCAGAATGGAAGAAATGATTCGGTGAATGTTGCGGAAACTCCATTTGAATTCTTCGCTGCATCCTATCTGACGCTGTTTTTGGTTGTGGCGCGAGGGAAGTAAGGGTCGTCCGCAGGAAATTTACAGCGGCAGTCACCGCGCACAACGCAAAGAAGCAAGAGTAATGGATTAGTTTGCGATCGCGCCGTAATCCGTTCCTTTTGCGCCCATCGATCGAATAAACTTAGCTACTTCTTGTATCGCCTGGCGGCCGCCGGCGAGCACTCCGCGCATGGCAACGAAGCCGTGAATCATCCCCGGATAGCGGGTAACGGTTACGGGCACGCCGGCCTGCTGGAGCCGCTGTGCGTAGGCTTCGCCCTCATCGCGAAGGGGATCGAACTCGGCCGTAATCACCAGCGCGGGCGGTAGGCCGCTGAGGTCCGGAGCGAGCAGAGGCGAGACTTCCGGATGGCGCGCGTGTTCGGCGGAAGCAAGGTAGTGGCCGGTAAACCAAGCCATCGCGGCGCGGGTAAGGAAGTAGCCTTCCCCCAATTCGCGATACGACGGAGTTTCGAAAGAGCTGAAGTCGGTCACCGGATTGATCAACACCTGCGACGCCAGAGCGGGGCCGCCCGCATCGCGGCAGCGCATGGCGACCACGGTCGCCAGGTTCCCGCCGGCGCTGTCACCGCCCACGCCGATGCGGCGCGCGTCGATGCCCAGGCGCTCCGCGTTGGCCGCGGCCCACACTGTGGCTGTGTGGGAATCTTCCACCGCTGCCGGGAACTTGTGTTCGGGCGAGAGCCGGTAATCCACCGAGATCACCACGGCGCCGGATTCCTTGGCAAGAGCGCGGCAAACCGCGTCGTGCGTATCCAGATTGCAAACCACGAAGCCGCCGCCGTGGAAGTAGACCAGCGCCGGACGGACGCCGCCATATTCGCTGGCGTAAACGCGCACCGGCACGTCGCCGTCCGGCCCGGGAATGGATAAATTTTCCACACGGCCCAGCGCATCCGGCTTGCCGCCGAGGATCTTCATCCTTTCCACACGGCCGCTGCGAGCTTCGGTTGGATCCTGGCTTTCGAGCGGCGGCACGCCTTGCGCGTCCATCATCTCCAACAGTGCGCGCGCTTCCGGGTGCAGCCGTTCACTGCGAGTTATTGGCACGGGCATGGGGCAACCCTCCGCAACATTGATCCGGTAGAATGTTGCCGGCGTCCACATTGTATCCTGCAGGAGGCATTCATGGCGCAGGGCAACATTTCCGATCAACGAAACCCCGGCGGCCATTCCTACGACGCCATCGTCATCGGCTCCGGAATGGGCGCGCTGGCTTTTGCCGCTATCATGGCCAAGCTGCGGAAGTGGCGCGTCCTCGTCCTCGAGCGCCATTTCAAGATCGGCGGATTCACGCACACCTTCTCCCGTCCCGGTGGCTGGACCTGGGATGTCGGTGTCCACTACGTTGGTGAGATGGGTCAAGGCATGACCGGGCGGCGCCTCTTCGATTTCATTACCGACGGTCGCGTGGATTGGTCGCCCTTGCCCGATATCTATGATGTGTTCGTCTATCCCGGCCTCACGGTGAAGGTGCCAAAGGGCCGCGCGAATTTTGAGCGCGCACTCGCCGAAGCTTTCCCCGCCGAGAAGCAAGCGATCGGGAAATATTTCCGTGACATCAAACGCGCGACGAACTGGTTCGGCCGGCACATCATGGCGATGGTCACGCCGCAACCACTGAGCTGGATCGTGCAAACCATGAATCGCTTCTCGGAAGAATCTGGCGCTGCAAACGACGCAGCACTATCTGGAAAGCCACATTCGCGACCCGCGTCTTCGCGCTGTGCTCGCTTCGCAGTGGGCCGACTACGGATTGCCTCCGGGCCGCAGCGCCTTCGTGGCCCATGCCATTATCGTAAATCACTACTTGGACGGCGCGTGGTATCCCGCGGGCGGTGCGGGCGAAATTCGCCGAAGGCGGCGAGCGCTGTGATTCGCGAAGCGGGAGGAGAACTTTTGGCGGGCCACGAAGTCACGAAAATTATTGTGGAGAGCGGTCGCGCCGTAGGCGTCGAGGCTCAGCTCAAAAAGGGAAAGGAGCAACCCGCGCTGGAATTTCGCGCGCCGGTTGTGGTTTCCGATGCGGGAGCATGGAATACGTTCACGCGCCTTTTGCCCGGTGCGGCGCTTCCATTTCGCGCGGAACTGGAAACGCTTCCCGAGGGCTCTGGAAGCGGTCGAGCTTTTTCTAGGGTTGAAGCGGGATCCTCGCGAGTTGGGTTTTCAGGGTGAGAATTACTGGATCTTTTCATCCTTCGATCACGATCAAATGTGCGCCAGCCGGAATGAAATGCTGGAAGGCCGCGCCCCGATGGCTTATCTTTCGTTTCCGTCGCTGAAGGACCCGCGCTCGCAGAGCCACACGGCGGAAATCGTGGCGCCGTTTTCCTACCGCGCTCTCGAGAGCTTTCGCAAAGAGCCCTGGCGGCGGCGCGGAACCGACTACGAATCGGCCAAGGGCCTCATAACCCAAGCCCTGCTGGACCTGGTGGAGAAGCAGCATCCGGGATTTCGCGACCTCGTCGCCTACGCCGAACTCGCGCACGCCTCTTTCTTTCGAATTTTTCACGGGAGCGCCATCGGGGACGATCTACGGGTACCCGGCTACGCCGGACCGATTTCGAAAAACGTGGCTCACGCCCAGGACGCCGATCCGGAACTTATACCTCACCGGCACGGATGCGGCAGTGCTCGGAGTCATGGGCGCCTTGATGGGCGGAGTCGCCACAGCCAGCACGCTCCTCGGTCCCATGGGGTTTATTGAAATAATGCGTTCTGCGAGCGCGGCACGAAAGAAAGGTTAAGTGGCGCAGGCTTCAGCCTGTGGGTTTTGGTCCTTGCAAGGACGAAACCCCACAGGCTGAAGCCTGCGCCACTACACCTCAATCCCAAATTTCTTTTCCATTGCACGAAACGCAATTCAACGCATCTCGGAATTTGTTTTTGAAAATCGCGGATTAGACGGATGTCTGCGCGGGAACGGCCTCTTCCTGGTAAAACGCCGAGGGCTTGTTTTCAAGCAGAAGTTTGCGGAGACGCGCGCGTTCCTCAAGATCCATGTCGGCAATTTCAAATCCAAGTCCCTGGGCGCGCGCATCGCGCATCAGGACCTGCGCGCGAATCGGGCGCAGTCCCGAGCCGATTCTCATCGAAACGAGTGTGCCCGGAGGCAAATGCTTTTCACCGACCGCGATTCCTCCACTCAAGCTCAGCCCGCGAATTTCCAGCCGGTAGGAATCCTGCCCGACCGTGGCGATGGCTGTGATCGGTTGCGCCAGCCGCACGCGCGGATACCGCCGCCGGCGGAAATATTTTGCGTTGGGCAGCGGGTCGAGAGGCGCCAGAGCCAGTTCGCCCGCGCTGAACCCGCCGCGCGAAACAAGATCCTTAGCCCCATCCGCGTCAATCTTTTTGAGGGACTGCACCGCTGCCAGGCGCAATTCGCCCGGGTGCGTCCAGTGAAACATGTGGCGATCTTCCGCGATGCCTCGCAATAAATCCGTGGCCTCCTGCGCCTTCAGTCTTCCGAGCGCCTCGATCGCTTTCAGCCGGACGAACAGCCCGGCCGAGCGGCTCGCGTCGCCTTCCGCCATGCGCAATAAAGTGGGGATGCAACTCGTGTCTTCGCTCAATCCAATTTCATCAATGGCCAGCGGCAACAAAACAGGGTCCAGCATGTGCAGCAAATTGGCCAGCAGGCTTCCACGCTCGGGCGCGCCCCCCATCGCGATCAGGCGCACCACGCGGTCTTGCGCTTGCCGCGGCCAATCCGCGAGTCGCTCGGGCAACCAGCGCACAATCACCGATGGATCGAGGCGTGTAAGCAAGCCAGCGGTTTCCGCCGCCTCACTCGCGGAGCCGGAACGAAGCGCATCGCGCAACGAGGCCATCAATTCCTCTCCCACAGTGCGCGCCAGGTCCACCAGGCGTTGCATTTCGGCGCGATTGGAGGTCCGGTTGAAGCGCGAAATCAAATTTTCCGCCGCGCTGCGCGGCACGCGTTGCAACAAAATTTCCAAACCTTCCAGCTTGCGGTCCGCGCGCAACGAATCTTCTATAAATTCCGGCACGCGTTTTTCAAGACCGATGCGCGGACGCAGGCTTTGCGCGAACACGGGCCTCTGATGCTCCACCGATTCCAGCGAATCGAGCGATTGCACCAGCGCGGGGAACATCCGCCGCAAGCCCGCTTCCTGCGCCAGGCGCACAAACGCGGCGCTGATGAGTCCTTCCAGATTGTCGTCGCGCTCCACGCTCAATTGCGCCCCTGCGACCTTGATCGCGGGCGCGAGTGGTCGGCCCCCGAGCGAGGCATATACGTCGGGGATATCCGCGATGCCAATCGCCGTCCGGCGCCGCGCCTCAAATTCCGGGCTCGTCAGGCATGAAGCGTAATTCTGCAGGATCGCAAGCGCAGTTTTCTCGTCGCCACGCGCGATAAGTTCTTCGACGTATTGCTTGAGATTGCGCGCGGGAATGCACCACGCTTCCGGCGAAGTGAGCACTGCGCTCTTGCCGCGCTCCGGCACAGCGGCCCAGAATTGTCGGTCGAGCAGATCCGCCGTCGATTCGACGATCACTCCCGCATCCGCCAATTTTTGCTCGTGCCCGCCCAGGATTCTTCGCAGGCCTTCGATTTCCTGGGACATCTTGTCAAACATCTGGCGCACGGCGTTGACCTTCACTTCGCCGCGCTCGTATCGCTCCAGCGCAAACTTGATCGCCAGATGTTCCGCGAGACGCAACAGCATCGGGTCTTTCGAATTCGTGGCGGGCGCTTGCGCGGCCACGGCCGCCAGCGCCTGCCGCAGCGTCTCCTGTGACTGCGCCGGGAGCTTCGTTAATTCTTCCTGCAAGGGGCCCGGCTGCAAATTTCCGCCCTGTCCCGTCACGGTGTGGCCCAGATGCGTCAGCAGCTTCAGAATTCCCAGGATGTCTTCGTCTTTCGCGCTCCAAGGCGAAATACCGCTTCCCGTGTCGCTTGGTCCGCGTGTGCCGCTCGTGCCATGGCCGCCGGAGCCGCCTGGGCCCAGACCGCCAGGACCGCCACTGCGCGGCCCTCCGCTTCCAGACGGGCCTGTACCTCGTTGGAGGACTCCTGAGCCTGGTTTCGCGCCAGAGTAGGGACTTTGGCCGCCGGGCGCTCCACTGCTGGTCCTGCCAGCCGTCCCGCTCCCTGCGCCAGTCCCCGCAGTCCCGCTCCCTGCGCCACCAACGCCTGAACCGCTTCCAGCGCTTCCGCCGGATGCTCCGCTCCCCGCGCCGGCTCCCGGGCTGCTGCCAGCCCCAGGCCCATTTCCTGCACCCGATCCCGCGCCCGCGTTCCCCGCTGCGTCGCCGGACACTCCTGGCCCTGCATCTCCGCCGCCAGGACCGCCTGGGCCGTCGCCTGATTCGCCGCGTGATCCTTCTGCTGCGGCGATCAATTGCAGCAGTTTTTGCGGATCCTTGAGCCAGTCCTTCACTGAATTGGTATCAGCCCCGAGGCTCTGCGCGGTGAGCAGACCGGCGGCCAGGGTTTCGCTCTTGGAAGAGTCTTCCGCGACGAAGCGAACTTCGTTGATTCGAATATTCGGGACTCCGGCCAGCGCTGTTTTCAAATTTTCGGCCAGGACCGAGGGTTTTGTATTATTCGTGGGGAAGGCGCGCACCAGCCGTTCGAAGTCTTCTTTTGTGACGCGCGCCGTGAATTGAATGCTGGCAAGGCCGGCGGCCGAAAGCAATTGGGCAAAACTGCGCTCGGCGGGAGTCGCTTCGATAGGCACGCCGTCGAGCAAGATTTGCGAGCCCGTGGCCCCCAGGAGCAGGCCGGATTCGTTTGTGACGGGGATGGCCCCGTGCAATTCGTTCCAGGCAGTATTGAATTGCTCCATCGTGCGCGCATGGTCAAAACTGTAGAGCCGCGCGTATTTGAGCAGAATGTTGAGGCTACGGATGAAGGCGCGCGCGGAGGTCTGTTTGGTGTTGGCTGGGTCCATCGCGTACAGGGCGCTGGCAGGGTGCGCCCCTCCTTTCTTACCCTAGCGCGGGCCTGGGGAGGGAACAATGGTACACGGCCGTTTTGTGGCCAAAGTGGAACTGCCTGTCCCAAGGGCCGGGTGCCAGTGGACGTGCGCGCCTTTCTCGTTCAAAATGAAGGGCCGTAAAATGCGTAGTCTTAGAATCTGTTAATCCAGGAGAAACCGATCATGCCGCCGCCCCCCATGCCCCAGCCGCCCAAATTGCCCATTCAGGGCGTGAAGAACCTCGTCGCTGTCGCGAGCGGAAAGGGCGGCGTGGGAAAGACCACGGTTGCCGTGAACCTGGCCCTTGCGCTGAAGCGTTTGGGCGCGTCGGTTGGCTTGCTCGATGCGGATGTGTACGGGCCCAACGTGCCGATCATGCTGGGTACCGAGGAGCAGCCGCAGGCGCTCAGTGAACGGGAGATTCTTCCTGTCGAGGCGCAAGGGTTGAAGATGATTTCTATGGGCCTGCTCAATCCGGGCGACAAGCCCATGATCTGGCGCGGGCCGATGCTGCACAGCGTGATGCAGCAATTCCTTCGCAGCGTGATGTGGGGCGAACTGGACTACCTGATCATTGATCTTCCTCCGGGCACCGGCGACGTGCAGCTTTCGCTGATTCAGCTCGTGCCGGTTACGGGCGCTGTGCTTGTGACCACGCCATCGACGGTTGCGCTGGCCGATGTTCGCAAGGCCATGGAAATGTTTCGCCAAGTCAACGTGGATATTCTCGGCGTCGTCGAGAACATGAGTTTCTTCAGTTGCCCGCACTGCCAGGGGCGCATCGACGTATTCGGCCACGGCGAAGGGCGGCGCATCGCGGAAGCCTACGGCGTGCCGCTGCTCGGCGAGATCGAAATCGATCCGCAAATCCGCATCGGCGGAGACACCGGGAAGCCTGTCGCGCTGCTAGGTCCGGATGCGCCCGGCGCAAAAAGCATTTACGCGATGGCGCGCGCCGTCGCCGCAAGATTGGAAGCGAAACCGGCCGCAGCGCGCGGATCGGTCGTGGAGATTGATTAGTAGGACAGGCTTCTAGCCTGTCGGATTTTGTGCTTGCCATGCTGTACTAAAACCGACAGGCTGGAAGCCTGTCCTACGGAGGCGCAATGATTCGCAGCCATCACGGGCGGACGCCGCAAATTGCGGCGTCGGCTTACATCGATCCTCAAGCGGTCGTCATCGGCGACGTTTCGATTGGCGAGCTTTCGAGCGTGTGGCCGTGCGTCGTGATTCGCGGCGATGTGAACTGGATCCGCATCGGCTCGCGCACGAATATTCAGGACGGCTCGATCCTGCATGTGTACAAGGACACGCATCCGTTGATATTGGCAGATATGGTGACGGTAGGTCACGGCGCCATCCTGCACGGCTGCGCGATCGAGTCGCGCGTCCTGATCGGCATGGGCGCAATTTTGCTGAACGGCGCGCGCATCGGCGAAGGCTCGATCGTCGCTGCGGGCACTTTGGTACCCGAGGGGACGGTGGTCCCGCCGGGCAGCCTGTTCATGGGGCATCCCGGGAAGTTCAGGCGCGCGCTCACGCCGGAAGATCAGGCCAGTATCCTGGCCTATGCGGATCGTTACGTGGAGTATTCCGAAACGTACAAGACGGATGGCCCAAAGTAGGACAGGCTTCCAGCCTGTCGGTTTGATCATCGCCTCAGCGCGATCAAACCCGACAGGCTATAAGCCTGTCCTACTAGATTGACAGCAGACCGTACGCCAAGAGGAAGAATGAAGGTTCCGGAATCACCAGTCGCCAGTCACGAATCACCAGTCACAGGACTTCCCATTGGCCGATAAAAATAAATTTCAAGCGATCAAAGGCGTGCGCGACATTCTCCCGCCGGAGTCCGCGCTGTGGAACCGCGTCGAGCAGACTGCGCGCGAAGTGTTCGGCACATTCGGCTTCGCCGAAATTCGCTTACCGATTTTTGAGCAGACGGAACTCTTTGCACGATCTGTAGGTCAGGAAACAGACATCGTTTCTAAGGAGATGTACTCGTTTCAGGATCGGGATGAATCTTCGATCTCGCTGCGTCCTGAAGCGACAGCGTCCGTTGTGCGCGCGTATATCGAGCACGGGATGCAAGTCCAGCCCGGCAACGTAAAGCTGTATTACATGGGGCCAATGTTCCGCCGGGAGAGGCCGCAGA
The DNA here is from genome assembly GCA_963804145.1 of uncultured Acidobacteriota bacterium. Taxonomy (GTDB): domain Bacteria; phylum Acidobacteriota; class Terriglobia; order Acidiferrales; family UBA7541; genus Palsa-360. Next base: position 28,339 of record CAWDPI010000002.1, read on the forward strand.
AGGGACGTTATCGCCAGTTTTATCAGATTGGCGCGGAAGTGCTGGGATCTTCGGACGCGCCGGGGATCGACGCCGAAGTGATTGAGATGTTGATGAAGCTGTTCGAGCGGCTGAAGCTCAAGGGCGCGGTTCTCAACATTAATTCGATTGGCGATAAGAATTGCCGGCCTGCGTACGTTGAAAAATTGCGCGCGGAATTACAAAGGGTGCGCGAACATTTGGGCGAGGACAGTCAGCGCCGCATCGAGACGAATCCGCTGCGCGTCCTGGACTCGAAGCTCGAGAGCGAGCAGGGCATCATAGAAAAACTGCCGCGCATCGCCGATCATCTTTGCGCCGATTGCCGCGCGCATTACGACGAAGTGAAACGGCAGCTTGTGATGCGCGGCATCGCGTACCAGGAAAACTGGCGGCTCGTGCGCGGGCTCGACTACTACATGCGCACGACATTTGAAATCACGGCGCCGGGACTCGGTTCGCAGAATGCGGTTTGCGGCGGCGGGCGCTATGATGGTCTCGTGGAATTGCTTGGCGGTCCGGCCACGACAAAGGGAATCGGTTTCGCCATCGGTACTGACCGTCTGGTTCTTTCGCTGCAGGAAGCCGGAGAAGGCGCGTCGCCAAGCGGGCCTGCCGGTAAGGCAGACGGTCCTGATGTGTATCTCGCGTGGTTTGGCGCGGCGGCGCAGTCGGTAGCGATTGGCCTAGCGCGGCGTCTGCGCGATGCGGGTTTCGTTGTCGAGCTGCCCGCGGTCGAAATGAAATTCGGGAAATCACTCGGCCTTGCGGACCGTTTGAAAGCGCGCCACGCCGTTATCGTCGGCGATGATGAACTCGCGGCCGGAGTCGTCACGGTGAAGCGCCTCTCCGACGGCACGCAGCAGAAGCTCGCTGAGCCGGAACTGTTTTCCTATTTGAGCCAGCGCGGTTTAGGTAGGACAGGCTTCAGCCTGTCGGGTTTGGTTGGGTCTGGTTCGATCTCGCTCCGCCAACCCCACAGGCTGAAGCCTGTCGCTACTGATGGCGATGAGTTGGAATAAAGCGGAAGGAAGAACACTTCGTGCTCGATTCACTCGGAACACTGCAACGCACACACTACTGTGGGAACCTGCGCGCGGCGGACGCCGACAAGGACGTTGTCCTGATGGGCTGGGTCCACAAGCGGCGCGACCTCGGCAATCTCCTTTTTATTGATTTGCGCGACCGCTCGGGCCTCGCGCAGATTGTTTTTAACAAGGAGCTGCACGCCGCTGCGCACGCGCGCGCCGAGGAATTGCGCTCAGAATTTGTGGTCGCCGTGATCGGACGCGTGGTGAAGCGGCAGAAGGTGAATCCCGATCTCACTTCTGGAGAAGTGGAAATTATCGCCAGCGAAGTGCGCATCCTGAACACGGCGAAGACTCCGCCGTTCGTCGTCGAAGACAATTTGACCGCGAACGAAGAGACGCGCCTGCGTTACCGCTATCTCGACCTGCGGCGCACGCAAGCCGCAGCAGAATCTCGCGCTGCGCCACCGCGTGATCCTCGAAATCCGCAAGGCCATGGACGAGATGGGCTTCTACGAAATCGAAACGCCCATGCTCACGCGCTCGACGCCTGAAGGCGCGCGCGATTACCTCGTGCCCAGCCGCGTGCATCGCGGACAATTTTACGCGCTGCCGCAATCGCCGCAGATTTTCAAGCAGATATTGATGATCAGCGGGATGGACCGCTACTTCCAGATCGTCAAATGTTTTCGCGACGAAGACTTGCGCGCCGACCGCCAGCCCGAGTTCACGCAACTCGACCTGGAAATTTCGTTTCCCACGCAGGACACCGTTTTCGGCGTGATTGAAAACGTGATGATCCGCGCTTGCGCCGTGGCGGGCATCACCGTAAAGGGCCCTTTCCGCCGCATGGAATACAAGGACGCCATCCGGCGCTACGGTTCCGACAAGCCCGACCTGCGCTTCGGGATGGAATTGCACGACGTGACCGAACATTTTTCCGCGGCGCGCGAAACGCTGCACATCGAAGGCAACGTGCAGGCCTTTGCCGCGCCGGGCGCGGCCACGTTCTCGCGCAAACAGCTCGACGAAATCGCAGAGAAAGCAAAATCAATCGGCGCGCGCGGAGTGTACACGGTGAAAGTCACGCCCGAGGGCGTGACATCGCCGCTCGAAAAAAATCTTGGCGCGGAGACGTTGAAGAAAATCGCTGCCAGCGTGGAAGCCAAGCCGGGCGATCTGGTCGTCGCCCTCAGCGCGAAGGAACAAATTCCCGGCACGGACGCCGCCGCGCTGATCGCCGGTCAATTGCGTTTGCTGCTCGCGGATCAACTGAAGCTAATTCCGAAGGACCGCTGGGAATTTTTGTGGATTACCGGCTTCGCTTTGTTCGAATGGAACTCGACGGAAAAAGCGGTCGTCAGTGCGCAGCATCCCTTTACGGGCATCGTCGAGGAAGATATTCCCAAGCTTGAAGATCCCTCCAACGAAGTGCGCCTGTCGATGCGCTCGAAGGGGTATGACCTGGTCTGCAATGGCGTTGAGCTCGGTTCGGGCAGCATTCGGATTCACCAGCAGGAATTGCAGGACCGCGTGTTCAAGATGCTGGGTCTCAGCGAGGAGCAGCGCCGCAGCCGCTTCGGCTTCTTCCTCGACGCGCTGACGTACGGGACGCCTCCGCACGGCGGCATCGCGCTCGGCATGGATCGCGTCGTCGCGCTCCTCGCGGGTGAAAAGTCGATGCGCGAAGTGATCGCGTTCCCCAAGACCACGAAGGCGCAAGACCTGATGGCGGATGCACCGTCGACGGTAGACACGGATCAACTCGACCTGCTCGGCATCCAACTGAAGCCAGTCGAGGAAAAATAGTTTTTTCGGAAAAGGTTTCGACGCCTGGCTTCTGAGGTTAGGTTTCGGAGGTCGGGGCTTCAGCCCCGACGTAATCGGCTCGGAAAGAAAGTGGGCTTTAGCCCCTGAAGGTCCGATGAGCAAGCTGCCTCACAGGACTGGTCCCGGGCGGACCTATTTCATTTCCTCCGCCACATGGGAGAGGCGCGAGCTTTTCCGAGTGCCGCGAGTTGCAGAAATCCTAGTTCAACGCATTCTTGCCTGCCGCGATAAGGGCGCTTATCAACTCCATGAATTCGTCGTGATGCCAAATCATTTTCATCTCCTTCTGACTCCAGGAGAAACGACTTCTCTGGAGAAGGCCGTGCAACTTATCAAAGGGCGGAAGTTCACATGAGATTCATCAGCAGACCGGGAATAAGATGGAAATCTGGCAAGTCGGGTTTCATGACTGGACGATTCGAGACGGCGAAGACTACAGGACGAAAGTCGGGTATATTCAAATGAATCCGGTCCAGAAGCAATTGGTTGAACGGCCGGAAGATTGGCCATTTGGATCGGCCTGCGGGAAGTTTGTTTTGGATCCAGTTCCGGAGAAATTCAGATCTTGAACTTCAGGGGCTAAAGCCCACGGAGAACGAGGATCTATTACGGCCGGGCTGAAGCCCGGCCCTCCTAAAAGCAAAGATGACACGAATACGCATACTTGCTGAACACGTCGCGAACAAAATTGCCGCTGGCGAAGTCGTCGAGCGGCCCGCATCCGTCGTGAAGGAGCTGCTCGAAAACGCGCTGGACGCGGGGGCGCGGTCGATTCGCGTGGAAGTGGAATCCGGCGGGAAGCGGATGATCCGCGTAATCGACGACGGGAGCGGGATGATCCACGACGATGCGCTGCTGGCGTTTGAGCGGCACGCCACGTCAAAGTTGCGCACGGCCGACGATCTGCTCTCGATCGCGACGCTCGGGTTTCGCGGCGAAGCGCTTCCTTCGATTGCTGCCGTGTCGCGCCTGTTGCTGCAGACGCGCGCAGTCGAGGAAGCAGAGGGGACGCGCGTCGAATTCGCGGGCGGAAAACTTGTCGGCGTGAATCCGGAAGGGCTGCCTTCGGGGACGACAATCAGCGTCGCCGATCTTTTTTACTGCGTGCCAGCGCGGCGCAATTTCCTGAAGTCGGAGACGACGGAACTTGGCCACATCGCTTCGCTCGTCACGCATTACGCGCTCGCGCATCCCGACAAACAATTCGTGCTGAAGACGCCGACGCAGGAAATCATCCACGCGACGGCCGTCGAGACCATGGCCGAACGCGTCTACCAGCTTTTCGGGCGGCAGGCGCTCGACGACCTGTTTGAGCTTTTGCCTGTCCGCTCGCCCATGCGCGCGGCGATCACCGAGGCGGAACTCACGAGCGAGGAGCGCGCCGCGGAACTCGTCGTGCGCGGCTTTGCTTCGCGGCCCGAAGTGCAGCGCGGCAACCGCAACGGGATTTACGTTTTCGTAAACAAGCGCCTGGTGCGCGACCGCCTGATCCTCCACGCGATTCACGAGGCCTACCGCAACGTGCTCCCGCCCGCGGTGTTTCCGGCGGTGCTGCTGTTTCTCGATTTGCCTGCCGAGGAAGTGGACGTGAACGTTCACCCGGCAAAAATCGAGGTGCGTTTCCGGCATCCTCAATTCGTGCACGACTTCACGCGCGATTCGATCCGCCAGGCGCTTTCGCGCGCGCGGCCAATTCCGAGCTTCGCCGGCGTCGCGCCGTCCGCGCCGGGCGCGACTGAGCAGGATAACGGCGCGGCGGCTGTTGCCGCCGCAGCAGGCGCAAACCAATCGAGCACAGGATTGCCGCGCGCCGTCATACCTCCAATGGGCGGGCCTTCGACGAGCGTGCCCGCGCTGGGCGAAACAATGATGAACGCGGCGAGCGCGACCGGCGCAGCCATCGCCGGCGATTTCGAATTGACCGTCGCGCCGCTGCGGCCCGAGGCGCAGCGCTTCCGGTTCGAGAGCGGCATCGGGACAGCGCCCGGCGAACCGTTTTCCGAGAGCTTCCAGAACTTCAGCGATGCGGAACCTCTGGCGAGCGCGGGGAGCTTGACCGAACTCAAGCCGCTGGGGCAGGTGAATTCGAGCTTCATCGTGGCCGTCAACGGCGAAGGGTTGTGGATCATCGACCAGCACGTGGCGCACGAGCGGGTGCTGTTCGAACAGCACCTGCGCGCACGGCGCGAGGGGCAGCTGACCGGCCAGCGCCTGCTCGTGCCGATGATGGTGGAGCTTTCGCCGCGGCAAATCGTGATTTTCGAACGAATCGCCGAGGAGCTCACCGCCAACGGCTTCGAAGTGGCGCAGATGGGGCCGCGCAGCGTGGCGATCCACGCGGCGCCCGCCGGGATCGCCACCTCGGACGCGGAGCGGCTGCTGATGGAAATTCTCGACGGCACCGAGCGCGAAAACGCCGCGATTTCGATGGATTCGCTGCAGGCCAAAATCGCCGCGTCGACTTCCTGCCACGCGGCGATCAAGGTGAACATGCCGCTCGACCAGAAAAAAATGGAGTGGCTCCTCGGAGAGCTCGCGAAAACGGAAGCTCCGATGAGCTGCCCGCACGGGCGGCCGATCGTGTTGCGCTACTCGGTACGCGAAATCGAGCGCGCGTTCAAACGAATTTGAACTTCCTGTGAAGGATAAACTCATCGTCGCCATCGATGGCCAGGTGGGATTGGGCGCGGGTGCCCCACCCTTTGTGCATTTCAAAGGGTGGGGGTTTAGATTCAACGACAACGGGAAATGCGGAGATGGAGGATCGGAAAATCCCCACCCTTGCAAAACCCGCAAGGATGGGGCACCCGGCGCAAGATCGGGCGCGCGTTTAAAAGGAATTGACGGAACGAATTTGACCCTCCCGTGAAAGACAAACTCATTATCGCCATCGATGGCCCGGTAGGATCGGGCAAGAGCACTGTCGCGCGGCGCGTGGCGGAACTGCTGGGCTACGCGCATCTGGACAGCGGCGCGATGTATCGCGCCGTGGGGCTAAAAGCATTGCGCGACGGCGTGCCGCTCGATTCGCCGGAACGCCTGTCAGCGCTCGCCGGCGCGGCGCGCATCGATCTCGTGCCGCGAGACGGCAAGCTGCTCGTCCTGCTTGACGGCGAAGACGTCACGGAAGCGATTCGAGCGCCGGAAGTTTCGCACGCTGCCTCCGTGGTCGCAGTCGTGCCGGGAGTGCGCCATCCGATGGTGGCCGAGCAACGCCGCGCGGGCGCGGCCGGCGGCGTAGTGATGGAAGGCCGCGATATCGGATCGGTGGTGTTTCCGCACGCGGACCTGAAGATTTTTCTCGATGCTTCCGCAGAAGTGCGCGCCAGCCGCCGCCAGCGCGAACTTGAGGAAAAAGGCGAACCGATGGAGTTTGAGAAAGTCCTCGCGGAAGTGCACGTGCGTGACCGGCGCGACCGCGAGCGCGAGATGTCGCCGCTGGTGCGCGCGGCCGACGCCGTGACCGTGGACAACACGGCGATGGACGCGGAAGAAACGGCGCGCGTGATTGTTCTGCTGGCGAGGGAACAGGCGAACGCGGCGGCGGGATGACCCGTGACCCGTGATTCGTGGCCCGTGATTCGTGACCCGTGACCCGTGACCCGTGACCCGTGACCCGTGACCCGTGACCCGTGACCCGTGACCCGTGACCCGTGAAATGCCGCCTTGCTGGCGGCATTTTTTTTGCTCGATTGAATGCGCGTCTTTACGAGGTGCAGAAGAAACAAAAAAAACCTTCAGCCGGCGATAGGAACGCGTACGCTGCTGCGGAGCGCCGTGGCCCAATCGACGGCGGAGACGTACAGCGCGGAAACTTGTTCCTCGTTCATTCGCATCCTTGATACAAGTTCGCCGACTTTTTCCCACTCCGCGCTTTCGTGGGCCATCGCGATTTCCAGGAGCTGCCAGTACAAGCCGGCTTGCGACACGAGCGCGCCCTTGATTTCGCGGCGCACCGGCAACTCCGCCAGAATGGAATCGAGCGGCTGGTCGAGGATCGCGTCCATCACCGAGAGAAGCCCCATCAGGAACAGGTCGTTCGCGTGCCCGGCCATTCCCGCGAACGGCGCCAGCAATTCGCAGAAACGCGCGCGGACGAGCGGCACGGTCATCAATTCATCGGGTTTTCCATCGGCCAGCACGCCGACGGAAACCACGGCGACCCATTTCCTCAGTTCGCGTTCGCCAAGCAGGGAAAGGGCGTGCGGCACGGAATGGATTTCCGAGCGGAGGCTGAACGCCGCCGAGTTGAGGTATCGCAGCAAGCGGAACGTAAGAGAAGGCTCGTGTTTGATTCTGGAGGCCAGCTCCTGGATGTCGAATTCGGGAGCAGTCGCGGCCCGCAGGAGTTCGAGGTAGGCCAACCGGAAAGAAGGCAACTTGCGGTGCTGCATCATTTCGGGGCGGCAGAAAAAATATCCCTGGAACAGCGAGTATCCCATTTGCATGGCCGTGGCGTACTCCTCCTGGGTCTCCACTTTTTCGGCCAGCATGCGGATGTTTTTTGCAGCGTGCCGGGAAGCAATCGCGCGCTGTTCTCTCGGACTGGTCGCGCGGAAGTCCACCTTGATGATATCCGCGAGCGCAACGAGAGGGGCCCAGCTTGGAGAATCGACGAAGTCATCGAGCGCGATCGTGTATCCCGCCTGCTTCAGGCGCAGGCAGGCATCGATGACTTCCTGGTCGGGGTTGATGTTTTCGAGAATTTCGACCACCACCGAACTGGGCGGAAAAAGAGAAATGTAGTCCCGCAGCAGGAAATCGCGGGGACAGTTGATGAACATGGGGCGTCCCCCGGTGATTTTTTCAAAGCCGATCAGGAAGGAAGTATCCAGGACGGAAGTCGACGCCAGTTCAAGATCCAGACCATCGCAGGAATTCTGAAGGCCATCGCGAAAAAGCAATTCGTAGGCGAACAGTTCCCGCGCGCGATTCAGGATGGGCTGGCGAGCCAGATATTTCATGGAAGAGCCCCCTTCTCGATCGACCAACCGCCGAACGCACCTGCACGGATACAAGAGGGAAGGGGGATGTTAGCGCGCGAAATGCCCTAGCTCGGGCTGGACATGGACGCAAGAAATTCGGCGTTGGACTTCGATTTGGAGAGGCGTCCCAGGAGCAACTCCATGGCTTCGACGGGCGAGAGAGGATTCAGCACCTTGCGAAGCACCCACACGCGGTTGAGTTCATCGGGCGGCATCAGCAATTCTTCTTTTCGAGTGCCGGAACGGTTGATGTCGATGGCCGGAAAGATGCGCTTGTCCACGAGGCGCCGGTCGAGGTTGATTTCCATGTTGCCGGTGCCCTTGAATTCCTCGAAGATCACGTCGTCCATGCGGCTGCCGGTGTCGATGAGGGCCGTGGCGATGATGGTGAGCGAGCCGCCCTCCTCGACGTTGCGCGCGGCGGCGAAGAATCGCCGCGGGCGCTGCAGAGCGTTCGCGTCAATACCGCCGGAGAGGACTTTTCCAGAGGGCGGGGTGACGGCGTTGTAAGCGCGCGCGAGACGCGTGACCGAATCGAGCAGGATCACGACGTCGCGTTTGTGTTCGACGAGGCGCTTGGCTTTCTCGAGCACCATTTCCGCGACCTGGATGTGGCGCTGCGGCGGCTCGTCGAAGGTCGAGCTGATGACTTCGCCCTTCACCGTGCGCTGCATGTCGGTGACTTCCTCCGGCCGCTCGTCGATCAGGAGGACGATCAGCGCGACTTCCGGGTGATTGGTGGTCACGGAGTTGGCGAAGGCCTGCAGCATCATGGTTTTTCCGGTGCGCGGCGGCGCAACGATCAAGCCGCGCTGGCCTTTTCCGACCGGGCACAGCAGGTCCAGCACGCGCCCCGTGAGGTTTTCGCGCGTGGTCTCCATTTTCAGGCGGCCCTGGGGATAAAGCGGGGTGAGGTTGTCAAAGAAAATTTTATTTCGCGCGACTTCGGGATCCTCGAAATTTACCGCCTCGACTTTGATCAGCGCGAAATAGCGCTCGCCATCCTTGGGAGGCCGGACTTGCCCCGAGACGGTGTCCCCGGTTCGCAGGTCGAACTTCCGGATTTGCGACGGCGAGACGTAAATATCATCCGGGCCGGGCAGATAGTTGTATTCCGGCGCGCGCAGGAATCCGAAGCCGTCGGGCAGGCATTCGAGGACGCCTTCGGAGAAAATCAGCCCGTTCTTCTCCGTCTGGGCGCGCAGGATCTGAAAAATCAGCTCCTGCTTGCGCATGCCGCTGGAGCCCGGGATGGCCAGGTCCTTGGCGATTTTCGCCAGATCGGTAATATTCTTTTCTTTCAGTTCCGCAAGACTAATGCTCATCGTTTTCATTTCCTTAATTCTCTATAGAGATAAGCCTGAAGCTCAGGCCGGGATTGTAGTTATCGGCGGACACCGGGAAGGTGCTATTCGATTTCCGACCGGGTTAGCCAAACTGGAAATTCAAATCACGGGTGATACGAACTACAGCCGCGCCCCATATCCCGATGCACCCCACTGATTGGTTATTCTGCTGCGTTTCATCGGGACGGGGGAGCCGGGGTTTCCATCAATTGGTCAATTCTTGATCGCTCTCGGTTTCTGTTTCAAACTTCGCCGCCACTTCCGGAACTGAGTCGTGCGTTGCGGGTGTCAGGGGCCGTTCCAGGGCGATTTCCAGAACTTCGTCCATGTTCTCGACGAACCGTAGGGTCAGGTCGGCCTGTATTTCCGCCGGGATGTCCGCCAAATCCTTTTCATTGTCTTTCGGCAGAATCACGGTGCGGATTCCGACGCGGTGAGCCGCCAGCAACTTTTCCTTCATGCCGCCGATCGGGAGGACCTTGCCGCGAAGGGTGATTTCGCCGGTCATGGCCACGTCGCAGCGCACCGGAATGCGCGTGAGGGCGCTCACGATGGAGGTGGCGATGGTGATTCCCGCCGAGGGCCCGTCCTTGGGGATCGCGCCTTCGGGAACATGCATGTGGATGTCCAGGTGGCGGTAAAAATCGCGCGGCAGGCCAAAGGTTGAGGTGCGCGAGCGCACGTAGCTCATGGCCGCCTGGGCCGACTCCTGCATGACGTCGCCCAGCTTGCCGGTCAGCGTCAGCCGCCCTTTGCCCTGCATGATCGTGGCTTCGGTCGAGAGCACGGAACCGCCGACCTCGGTCCACGCAAGGCCAGTGGTGAGGCCGATTTCGTTCTTCTTCTCGGCCCAGACTTCCCGGTATTTGATGACTCCCAGAAAATCGCCGATGCCCTCGGGTGTGACGCTGATCGAATACTGTTTTCCTTCCTTCACCACGCGCCGCGCTACTTTGCGGCAGATGCTGGAAATTTCGCGCTCCAGGCTGCGCACTCCGGCTTCATGCGTGTAATGCCGGATGACGTGCGTGATGGCTTCATCGGTGAAAGTGAGGTTGGATTCCAGAAGGCCCGCGGATTCGCGCGCCTTGCGCACCAGGAAGCGCTTCGCGATTTGCGCCTTCTCGGCCTCCGTGTAGCCCGGAAGCCGCAGGATTTCCATGCGGTCCTGCAAGGGTTGCGGAATCGTGTGCAACACGTTGGCGGTGCAGACGAACATGACTTTCGAGAGGTCGTACTCGACGTCCAGATAGTGGTCGGTGAATGCGTTGTTCAATTCGGGGTCGAGAACTTCCATAAGCGCCGCGGAAGGGTCGCCGCGGAAGTCGGTGGACATCTTGTCCACTTCGTCGAGCACAAAGATCGGATTGACCGTTCCGGCCTTCTTCATCATCTGGATGATCTGGCCGGGCAGCGCGCCGATATAGGTGCGCCGGTGTCCGCGAATTTCCGCCTCATCGCGCACGCCGCCGAGAGAGACGCGAATGAATTTGCGTCCCGTGGCCCGCCCGATGGACATGGCGAGAGAAGTTTTGCCAACGCCCGGAGGTCCGACGAAACAAAGGATAGATCCGCGGGGATTCTTCACCAGCTGGCGCACCGCCAGGAACTCGAGGATGCGCTCCTTGACCTTTTCGAGTCCGTAGTGGTCTTCTTCGAGAATCTTTTCCGCGAGCGCGATATCGCGAATTTCCTTCGATCGTTTTTTCCAGGGCACGGCGAGCAGCCAGTCCAGGTAATTCCGGCTCACCGTGGATTCCGCCGACATCGGCGGCATCATTTCGAGGCGCTTCAATTCCTGCGTGGCTTTCTCGAGGGCGTCCTTGGGCATGCCCGAGGTTTCGATCTTCTTTTTGAGTTCCTCGAGTTCGTTCTTCTCGCCGCGCCCGAGTTCCTTGTGGATGGCCTTCAATTTTTCGTTGAGGTAATACTCTTTCTGGGCGCGCTCCATCTGGCGCTTCACGCGGGTATTGATGTTGCGGTCGACGTTGAGCTTTTCGATTTCACTCTCGAGAATTTCGCCGACGCGCGTCAGCCGGTCCAGCGGATCGAAATTCTCGAGGAGCTCCTGCTTTTCCTCGACCGGGATCTGCAGGTTCGACGCGATGGTGTCGGAGAGCTTCGCGGGATCGTCCACGCGCGTCGCGGCGATCATGGTGTCGTAATTCAGGCTCTGCGAGAGTTTCACGTACTGCTCAAAGAGGGCGGTAACCTTGGTGACCGCCTGCTCGATCTGAGGGGAAGGCTCGGCCTTGTTGGGTATCACTTTCAGCGTGGCGCGGAAGAAACCTTCGTCGGTGGAAATCTGCACGGCCTTGGCGCGCTCGACGCCTTCCACCAGCACGCGCAGGTTCCCGTCCGGCAATCGCACGCTTTGCACGATATTGGCGAGCGTGCCGACGGAATAAATTTCGTCGGGCTTGGGATCGTCGACGGAGGCATCGTGCTGCGTGGCGAGGAAAATTTTCTTGTCGGTGGCCAGCGCTTCTTCGAGCGCGCGCAGGGAACTTTCGCGCCCCACGATGAAGGGGTTCATCATCTGGGGGAAGATGACCAGATCGCGCACCGGCATCATGGGCACGCGTTTGGATTCCGTCTTTTCTCGGCTGAACATAGGGTCCGTAATTTTCTCTGGCTCCTTCATTAGCCCGCTTTTTCCAGCAGCGACCAGTTGATCTCCCGGCTGCGGACCATTTCCCCGGTCACCACAAATTCGCGGAGTTTGCGCTGGGCCGGCAGGTGGTACATGAGCTCGAGCATGAGGTCTTCGAGAATCATGCGCAGCCCGCGCGCGCCAACCTTGCGCTGCAAGGCCAGTTCCGCGACGGTTTCGAGGGCATCGTCGGAAAACCGCAGACGTACATTCTCAAATTCAAAGAGTCTCTGATATTGACGGATGAGCGCGTTCTTCGGTTCCGTCAGAATCTGCATCAGCGCGGCTTTGTCCAGATCGCCGAGGACGCCGACGACGGGCAAGCGGCCCACAAATTCGGGAATCAGGCCGTAGCGAATCAGGTCGGTTGGCTGCGCCTGGCTGAGGAGTTCAATGTTGCGGCGCTGCGCGGTGGTGGGCTGCGCATCGGTGTGGAAGCCGAGCGATTTCTGGCCGATCCGGCGCTCGATGGTTTTTTCGAGGCCCACGAACGCGCCGCCGCAGATGAACAGGATGTTCGTTGTATCCACGGGCGTGAATTCCTGGTGCGGATGCTTCCTTCCGCCCTGCGGGGGGACGTTGGCGATGGTTCCTTCGAGAATCTTGAGCAGCGCTTGCTGCACGCCTTCGCCCGAAACGTCGCGCGTGATGGACGGGTTTTCGTCCTTCTTGGAAATCTTGTCGATCTCGTCGATGTAGATGATGCCCTGCTGCGCCTTGGTGACGTCGCCGTCGGCGGCCTGCAGGAGCTTCAAGATAATGTTCTCGACGTCCTCGCCGACGTATCCCGCTTCGGTCAGCGTCGTGGCATCCACAATGGCGAAGGGAACGTCCAGCATGCGCGAGAGCGTCTGCGCCAGGAGCGTCTTGCCCGTTCCGGTCGGGCCGATGAGCAGGATGTTCGACTTGGTCAACTCCACGTCGCCCGGCTGGCGATTCAGGAAGATGCGCTTGTAGTGGTTGTAGACGGCGACGGCCAGCTTCTTTTTTGTTTTGTCCTGGCCGATCACGTAGCCGTCGAGAAACGCCTTGATCTCCGGCGGGCGCGGCAGCCGCTTGTTGACGGGATTGGCTTGCTCGCGCTTTTCTTCCTCGAGAATTTGTTCGCAGACCGTGACACATTCGTTGCAGATGTAGGCGCGCGGGTAGTCCGAGGGCGAGCTGATCAGCTTCTCGACCTGTTCCTGCGTTTTATGGCAGAAGGAACAGCGCAACGGTTCGTCAGTGCTAAGTTTTCTCAACGGTGTGTCGCCCTCCGCCGGTCCCAGGAAGTATTTCCTGGCCGTGCGGATTATTCTAGGCCCCTTTGCAGTTTCCGTACACCGCTGCGTTAGTTTTGTTACTAACTGATTGGAACGCGCTAGCGGTGCTTGGTAATAATTTCGTCGATCAGCCCGTATTCCTTGGCTTGCGCCGCGGACATAATAAAATCGCGCTCGACGTCTTTTTCCAGAGTGTCGAGCGGATGTCCGCTGTGCTGCGACAGCAGGCCATTGATGACCGTGCGCATGCGCAAAATCTCTTTCGCGTGAATATCGATATCGGTGGCCTGGCCGGACAATCCCGACATCCAGGGCTGGTGGATCAGGATGCGCGAATTGGGCAGGGAGAAGCGCTTCTTGGGCGCCCCGGCGGTCAAGAGCAGCGCGGCGATGGACGCGGCCTGGCCGACGCAAATGGTCACGACGCTCGGCCGCACGAACTGCATGGTGTCATAAATTGCCATCCCCGCCGTAATCGAGCCGCCCGGCGAGTTGATGTAGAGCGAAATATCTTTTTCGGGATCTTCCGCTTCCAAAAACAGGAGCTGGGCGGTGACCAGATTGGCGACATGGTCGTCGATCGGCGTCCCGATGAAAATAATATTGTCCTTCAGCAGCCGGGAATAAATATCGTACGCGCGTTCTCCCCGGTTCGTCTGTTCGACGACCATCGGGATCAGCGTTGTCGCATAGGGAGTCATGTCGTCTGTATGCTTCATTGGATTTTTTAGGTTGCGCGAGGGACCCCGGGCCGGAACCACTTCAATTCTCCTTGGCTATTGTCCGGGTCCGGGAATTGCTGCAGAGCCAGTCCAGAGTTTTTTCACTCCGGATCTTAGATTTCATCCTATCCAGCGCCCCTTGCCTTGTCAAGTTCGCGCGAACGGCTGTGGCGGATTCGCCACTCCTCTCTGCGATCGCGGCGATTTCTTTTTCCAGTTCTTCATCGGTCACGTCGATATGTTCCGCCGTGGCGATCCGGTCCAGCAGCAGCTCGGCCTTCACATCCTCGATCGAGCGGTCCTTTTGCCGGCTGCGCAGCGCCACCCAGTCTACATTCACGGCGCGAGGATCGACGCCCTGCGAGGCGAGCGATCTCACCGTGCGTTCCAGGCGCGAGTCCATCTGGTGCTCGACCAGCGCCTCGGGGACAGGGAAGTCATGCGCCTTCACAATTTGCGCGAGCAATTTTTCCCGCGTCTGGTCACTCTGGCGGCGATTGCGCGCGGCTTCCAGATTTTCGCGCATCTTCGTGCGCAACTCTTCCAGGGTCTGCGCCTCGCTCACGTCCTTCGCAAATTCATCGGTCAGCTCGGGCCGCTTCTTTTCCTTGATGCCCAGAACCTCGACCGCGTAGGTGTACGTTTTTCCCTGGAGCTTTGGATCGGGATAGTCGGAGGGATAGGTCACATCAAAATTTTTGTGATCGCCGATATTCGCGCCTCGCAGATTTTCATTGAACGGCGCCATGGTTTCTTCGCCGCCCACGTGGCACAGGACGCTGTCGGCTTCGAGCGGTTCGCCGCCGCCCGCCGGGATGCCCTTCAACTTGAGCTGCGCGTAATCGCCGTCGGCGATGGGCCGCCCTTCCACGGGAACGAAATTGGCGGCGCGGTCTCGAAGTTCCTCGATCCCTTTATCGACATCGGAATCTTCGACCTTGAGATCGTCGATTTCGATTTCCAGGTCCTTATATTGACCGAGATCGAATTCGGGCAGGACCTCGAACGTCGCGCGGAATTTCACCGGTCCTGTTTCCGTGAAGTCCACCTTATCGACTTGCGGCTGCGTCACAGGGACCAGCTTGCTTTCCGTGACGGCGCGCTCGATCTGTTCGGGCACGAGGGACTGCAGCACTTCACTCTTGATGTCGTCGGCAAAACGCCTGCGGATCAATGTAACAGGCGCCTTTCCCGGACGAAACCCCGGGACGCGCGCGACGCGGGCAAATTCTTTTGCCACGCGTTCGACCGCTTTCTGCACAATTTCAGCCGGAATTTCGAGCTCAAGCTCGCGCCGGCAAGTTGCTTCGCTCATAATCAGGCCTTCGGGATCACAGATTGCAATGTCTTATGATCGAAAAATGTCAGGAACCGCCCTAAGGTTCGCACTTCTACTCTTTGCCGCTTCTCGGTCCGGAAAAAGGAAACGGGAAAGAACTGCGAGCGGGATACGACGAATGCAAAGTATAGGGGAATCGAGCAGCCGCGTCAACTTGCACGAAGTGTATTGTCATACCTCTTTTAAAATGTCCCCTTCCTTACCTCGTTAGAAATGTCCCCTTTTAGTGGTCTGGCATTTGGTTGTTCTTGCTTTGTTCTGTTTCGGGTTGCGGCCGGAGCGGAACCCAGCACCGCGGATTGTGCGGTGACTTTAGGGTGCAGCGCAGGCCGCAACCCGAGACCGTTGCGATGGCTTCCGCTCTCCCTGCACGGGTGGCGCCGTGCCGAAGATCCTCCTCTTCGCCCAACCGAAACTCCAACGTGCTGGTGGCATCGTCGGTCCTGTTCATCCTGCATCCGTCCGGACCTCGCCCCTCCAACCAGCCGTGAAAACTTCCGTCCATCTGCGCCAACTCCCCAAAATGCCGCCGCCGCTGCCGATACGGCTTCCGCGAGAAAAGGCGACAAAATCATCGACGTTCGACAGGGATTTGGCTTGACATTCAGACACCCAAATGCAAGCCTCTGCCCAAATTCATTTGGAGCGTGCCAGAGTTTTAAAATCGAGGTCAGGGGAAGCCTGCAATGAATTCAATGTGGGTTCATGAACTCAACCTCCTTCTCTTCGCCGGAAGATCCCGTGAAACCAATGAAACCAACTCTTTGCGCGGGCCGTCTCAAAGGCAGGGAAACAGAAGTGAATGTCGGCACGGTCGAAATCAAAGAAATTTTCGTGTAATGCACGAGGCAATGCTGGCTTTTCTGGTCTGTCGGGCAATTAGAACCAAGAGATAATAGGCGGCAGAGTGGGATTGGGAGCTAACGTCGACAACTTGAGGGACAGAAAGGCACTGAACTCTACATTTCTTATCAGGAATAGTTGCTGAGCCACCTGACAATCGGCCAACTCCAGGGAGGAGTTCTCAAATGCGTAAATTGAAGAATTGGATAGCCGCAGGGGCCCTGGTTGGCGGACTTTGCGTGAGCTCAGCGCTGAGTATTCCTCTGGCCGTACGGGCGCAGGATTCTCCTCGCTACAAGCTTGACGGCAATTGGCCCAAGCCGTTGCCCGTGAACTGGACGATCATGGGCGTCACCGGTATGTTCGTCGACAAGAACGATAACATCTGGGTCCTCAATCGCCCGCGTGACTTAGACAAGACCATGAACTTTGCGACACTGATTCCGCCCACCGCGGAATGCTGTGTGCCTCCGCCCGCAGTTTTGGAATTCAATGTCGAGGGCGACCTTCTTCGGTCCTGGGGCGGCCCCAACTACGCACCCGGCTGGCCTGTTTCAGAACACACAATTTTTGTGGATAAGCAGGGAAACGTTTGGCTGGGAGGCGCGAGGTCCGGGGACACTTTGCTCAAATTTACGGCGGATGGAAAGTTCATCTCTGACTTTGGCCATCGTGGACCCGCCGTGGAGCAGCAGGACCAGCAGAAGCAGGACAACCAGCAAACGAGCCTTCTATTACGTGGAACCGCTGCGGCAGAACTGGATGAGGCGGCCCACGAGCTGTACATCGCAGACGGTTACTTGAACAAACGGATGATCGTGTACGATTCCGATACTGGCGCGTTCAAGCGCGGTTGGGGAGCCTACGGCATTCCTTTGGATCAAATCAATAACGATCCTTTGCCACCGCGCGTTCCCGGGGATCCGCCGGCCAAGCAATTCCGCGAGCCGGTCCACTGCGTGCATATTTCAAATGACGGGCTGGTCTACGTCTGCGACCGTGGCGGCGACAGAATTCAAGTCTTCACCAAGCAGGGCAAATTCGTGAAGGAATTCCCTGTGGCCAATAATAGCGGCAACAATACTGCGGGCTCCATCAACTTTTCTCCTGACCCGCAGCAAAAATATCTCTATGTCGCCGATATGATGAACAGCGTCGTGTGGATCCTTAACCGTAGCGATGGCACCGTGGCGGGCAGGGTCGGCCATGCCGGACATCTGCCTGGCCAGTTCCACGGCTTGCACGTTGCCACCGCGGACTCTCAAGGAAACATTTACACGGGTGAGGTCACGACAGGGGAAAGAATACAGAAGTTTGTCCCGGCAAAGTAACTCAGGTAGAGTTGGCCAGATCTAAATGCACAAGGGAGGCATAGCATGACACGCAAGCTGATGATTATTTTCGGCAGTGCGGTAGTCGTTCTTTTATTTGCGGGTCCGATGTTCGCTCACCATGGGGGGGCGGCATACGACACATCGCAAACCACTACCCTCAAGGGAACTGTAGTGGAATTCCAATTTATCAATCCCCATTGCCAGCTGTTTATTGATGTGGCCGATGATAGTGGCAAGATCGCCAGATGGGACGGCGAATTCACAAATCCCGGCGCTCTGCACAGGCGTGGGTGGACTAAGGACATGTTCAAACCGGGCGATCAAATTACTATGTTTGGGAATCGCGCCAAGAACGGGGCGACCGTCCTCCGCGTGATGAAACTTCAAATGGCCGACGGCAAAATGATCACCGCGCTCGGTGGTGGCGACGATAACTGAGGGTTCAAGGTGCGAATGGCCTGATTAAATCGCGGACGTACTTAAATTCAGGTTTACGGAGTTCGGAACCACCGAGGGACTTCATGCGCAAATACCGGATGTGTGTGTTCCCTGGAGTGCCCATCCTGCTTGTCTTCTTTTCCGTTGCGCTCGCTCAACTGGCGGCGCAATCAGGCTCCGCACAATCTCAAAAAACGGCCCCGCCTGATCTGTCCGGATTTTGGTTGATCCACCCATCGGCTGGTGCGAGCGCGTTTTCCAGTTTTGCCTTTGCCAAAGACAGCCCTCCGATGACCGCGTGGGGAGAGGAAAAATACAAGGCCGCCAAGCCGGTCTTCGGCCCTAATAAGACAACGGCGAAGCAATCCAACGATCCGGTGTACACCTGTTTCCCCCCCGGTCTTCCTCGAATCTATCTTCATCCCAAACCGGTAGAAATTGTGCAGCTGCCGGATGAAGTGATCATGATGTTTGAGTACGATCGCATCGTTCGCCACATTTATACGGATGGGCGTCCGCATGACGAGTTTCTGGATCCTCCGCTCTGGATGGGTGACTCCATCGGCAAATGGGAGGGCGATACCCTGGTCATCGACGTGATCGGCTTTAATGATAAGACTTGGCTCGATCGGGTCGGTCATCCTCACAGCGACGCCCTGCACGTCACAGAGCGCCTGCGACGCGTCGACCACGACACGCTGACCGACGACATTACAATTGAGGATCCCAAGGCCTACACGAAGACTTGGACGGCGCAAACTACATTCCAGTTGAAGCCGGGCTTGTCTCTGGACTGGGAGGGCGTTTGCGAGCAGGAGAAACTCGCAGACCGCCAGTGAATATACCGGAGTTCCTGATTTGCGAAATGATTTGACGCGTTCAATTCTGTTGGCGTTGGCGCTCGTGTTTCCGTCCGCGATATTTGCACAAACAGGTGACGCGCCCAGACGATCTGAAACGCAAGGAGAGCGAGATCAGCAGGCAAATCCGGTACACAACTTGTCCGGCACCTGGGGAGCACGTCCGCCCGTGGCCGCCGCCCGGAAAAGTGTTTATGGCGATGGAGATGGGGGCTGGTGGAACTACGCGCTTCGGCCAGAGGATCTTTCCATGACTCCCTGGGCTGAGACGAAATTCAAAGCGAACAAGCCCTCTTTTGGCCCCAATAGGGAAGAGAATTCGAACGATCTCGCATACGGCTGTTTCCCCCCGGGAGTCCCTCGCGTCTACGCTTCCATCGCTGCCGGGATGCAGATCATCGACCGGCCAGGCCGTACGCTCATGCTCTTTGGACAGAATGTGCGCCAAATCTATACGGATGGGCGGCAACATCCCAATGACCTGCATCCGCTATGGATGGGTCACTCGATCGGAAGATGGCAGGGAGATACTTTCGTCGTCGACACCATCGCGATCAGTGAACGAACCTGGATCGACCGTATGGGTCACCCGCACAGTGACGCGCTACACCTCGTGGAGCAATTCCGCCGGGTTGCTTACGATACGCTTGAGCTTGAGATCACGGTCGACGATCCAAAGGCCTACACGGCGCCTTGGACAGCACAGAAGGTTTTCCAGTTGCGCCCGCCCAGCAGCGTACGCGCTGGGGAAGGAACCTGTGAGGATGTTTTCATCAACGACGCTTTTGGACTTAAGCCGATGTTACCCTCGAGGTAGGGAATGAACCGGTTGCGAATCTTTGATTCTTCAGAAAAGTGGAGTTCCGAATGCGCAGTTTAATCTCTACGCTTCTTATCCCGCCGGCAGCGCTTGCACTCCTGTTCGCTGCACGCGCTCAATCGGGCGCGCAATCAAACGGAATGCAGTCGGGAGCGGCAAAGGTCCAGAATGCAGTTCCATCTAAAAGCCTGTCTGGAACTTGGGCGATAAGTACGCCGCGTGGCCAGGCTTGGTACAACTATGCGCTGATCGGAGAGGAACCTCCCATGACGGCTTGGGCGGAGGAGAAATTCAAAGCCAACAAACCCTCGTTCGGCCCGAACCCGCATGAAGATTCCAATGATTCAGCTTACAGCTGTCTGCCCAGTGGTGTGCCGCGAGTCTATGCCGCTGTCCAGGCCGGGATGCAGATCGTTGAACTCCCCGGTCGCGTGCTCATGTTCTTCGGACGCAATCTGCGCCAAATTTACACCGATGGGCGTCAACATCCCTCGGACCATCTCACCCTTTGGATGGGGCACTCGATTGGCAAGTGGGACGGCGATACATTTGTCGTGGATACGGTCGATATCAGCGACGTAAATTGGCTCGATCGGATGGGCCATCCGCACAGCGACAAGTTGCACCTCATCGAGCGTTTCCGGAGCGTGGACGACAAGACGATGCAGCTCAACATCACCATCGACGACCCGATTGCCTACACAAAAATCTGGGAAGCGACGCCGAGAACATTCCGTCTCAGGCCAAACGCGCGGGCAGGCGAAGCAATTTGCGAGGACATGTTCGCGAACGAAGCCTTTGGGCTCAAGCCGGTTTTGCCCTCCATGAAGTGAACCCTTCACTTGGAGCCGGAGACATCTTCCACATCCTGCGTTAGCGGCTCACCTGGATTTTCATTCCAAGCAAAAATTTTGCAAAGAAAATCGTTGACATCTCTGACACACAGATGCTAAAGACGCGGGCATCAGTTATTCCCACGGGCCCGTCTTTTCGCTTAGAGCTAAAAAAGGGGGAGTATATGAACTTTTCAGCGCTCTGTGTGCTACGGCGTGTCAGTATTTCCAGTGCCGCAAAAGTTTTAATTTCACTGGTCGCGATACTGCTGATCTCCGCTTCACTGTTCGCGCAATCCAATCAAGGACGCATCTTGGGTACCGTTCGAGACCAATCGGGCGGCATCATTGCGGGCGCCACAGTGACCGTGACGGACATGCTGAAAGGTGTCAATCGAACTTTGACCACGGATGAGGCGGGGGAGTACGCCGCTCCAAACCTCGACCCCAGCACCTACAGGATTCGTGTCGAGTATAAGGGTTTTAAGACCTACGACCGCCAGGGCTTGGATATCGCCGTCGGTCAAGAAGCCAAGATTGACGTCACCATGCAGACTGGGGAGCAAAACCAGACGGTTACCGTAACCGAGGCGGTCCCGCTGGTGGAAACCACTTCGGCTACCCTGACCGGCAATATCGAAAGCGAGAAGATCGCTGACCTCCCGCTGAATGGCCGCAACTTCGTCAACTTGCTCACGCTGCGCCCTGGATTTGTCAATCAACCGGGCGGCGGCGGAGGCAACCAGTCCAGCATGGGCCTGCGGCCCGGCGACAGCATGTTCCTGATCGACGGTCTGAACATGTATGAATGGGGCCAGGGCTCGCAGCTCCTCAATGGCTATGCCCCTGCCGGCGATGCGGCCACGATCCTGCCCATCGACTCCATCCAGGACTTCAATATTCAGCAGGATCCCAAAGCGGAAGTAGGGTGGAAGCCTGGGGTCGCCATCAACATTGGGCTGAAATCCGGCACGAATTCCATCCACGGCAGCGCCTACGCCTTTGGCCGTGACGGCTCGTGGGACGCGCTGAACTACTTCAATCCAGCAGGGCAACCGGCGCCGGGACTGTCGTTCGAGCAATACGGCGCCACCGCCGGGGGACCCATTCTGAAAGACAAGCTGTTCTGGTATGTCGGCTTTGAAGCGCAGACGCTAAATCTGGGAGTAATCTCGTCTGTCAATGAGCCTGCGGATCTCGCGGGAAGCACCATCGACACTGTTAACAACATCGTCGATGCTTGCAACGACGTGAATGCCAGCATGCAGCGAATCCTGCGACCAATCCGGCGCTTAGTGCACTCAGCGCGGAGCTGGCGGGCCTGAACCCGGCCACCTGCGTGGTGTCGCAACCCTCGTCATCCGTGGAAAACGTGTTTCCGTATAATCCGGGTACCCAGTTCGCCAGCTCCAACAAACAGGTTGTTCCGACCGGTTTGGCAGCGATGGCGGACGTGAACGGTACGTATAACGGCCTGGCCAAGGTTGACTTACCACCCCAACGATAAGAGCACATTGAGCGGCATGTTTTTCATCGCCGATGGCTCGGGGACTTGGAATGACAACCCATCGGCAATCGCTTCGAACTTCTACGAGTCCCTGTTTCCCGTGAAGGCTCGAGTCGGCTCGGGCAGCTGGACGTATGTTCCAAACTCCTCGATGGTGAACGAACTCAAGGTGGGATACACGCACTACCAGTTGCCGTTTTTCTCCGCCGACCACAATGCCAATCCCGGCGGCCCCGTGGGGCGTCTCCGGCGGAATCCCGACCGGCTACGATATTAACACAGGGGTAATTAACCCTCTCTATTACGGTTTTCCAACAATCGCTGTTTCGGGATTCACCCCGCTTGGCGGCAACTGGCCCAAGATCGTCGGGCCCAACCAAAACGTCGAGTTTCTCGACCACATCTCCTATCTGAAAGGGAAGCACGCCTTCAAGTTTGGCGGCGAGTACACATACGTGGAGACCACTTCGGGCGCCACCAGCCACGCCAAGGGGCAAATCAAATTCGGAAGCCTTGAGAGTTTCCTTCAAGGAACCGTCCTCAAAGGTTCCCAAATCTTTGTGGGCGACGCCGTCCGCGACGTGCACACCAATCATTTCGCCGGTTTCTTCCAGGATGACTACCGCGCGACCCCGAGGCTCACCATCAATCTAGGCGTGCGCTATGAGATTCGGCACAGTTTGGGCCGACGCCAACAATCGATTGGGTAACTTCGATCCCAATTCCCCCACTGGCTTTGTGCAGGTTGGCGACGGCATCACGGCTCCCTACAACCCCGATCACCGCGATTGGTCGCCTCGGGCAGGCTTCGCTTGGGATATCTTCGGCAACCAGAAGACGGTGCTCCGTGCGGGCGCGGGTTTATTGTATGAATTCGTGCCTTCTTCCGCATTCTTGAATTCAGGGGGCAACTCAGTGGGGCTGGGCAAGGTTCCGTCGGGAGCCGATATTTGCGTGCAAGCGGTCTGCACGGCGGGAACTGGAAACATTGCCGCCGCAACATTCCAACCCGTCCCTTCAACCCTGACAGCTGGATGGGACAGTTGCATAACCGCTCCATGTGGCACTGCCCCCATTCCCATCTTTCAGGCTACTACCGTGGCGTGCGGGGACAAAACGAAGATCCCTCTGGGTACCTATCCTGCGAGCTCACCCTTTGCCTCCCTTAATGGCACCACGCCGTCTCAATGCTCAACTGCCTCCTTCGACCGCAATCTGCGTACGCCGTACGTCGAAACCTGGAACATTGACATCCAGCACAGCTTTACCAACAACCTCTCTCTGGATGTCGCTTATTTAGGCAACCACGGAACGAAAATCATGGGAACGAGAGACATCAACGCGCCGGCCGTAGGCGCCGGATGGACTACCGCAGCCGCTACAGCGTGCTGATGCCAGCTACGGTGATACAGTTCCGTACGACAGCTTGCGCACCTGATGGAACTGTTGAACTCGACCGCCGTGCCCTACCACTCTAGATTCCCGTACATCTCCTACATCGACCAGCTGTCGAACCAGGATAGGTCTCACTACAACGCTCTGCAGCTTTCTCTCACGCAGCGCACATCGCACGGTTTGTCGTTCACCGCTGCGTACACCTACAGCCACGCGTCTCGACGATGTTTCCCAGAATTTTGGGAGCTCCATCCCGCTCAACAACGCGGCCCCAGATCTGAATTATGGGAACAGCGACTATGACATCCGGCATCGGTTCACCCTCGAGGCTACACTACGCACTCCCCGGCATTAAATCCCCGGCACAGCTCCTGCAAGGGTGGGCGATCAACTCCATTGTCACCATACAGCCCGGGACACCCTGGGCTGTTCAGGATAGTAACGGCAATGGCTTAGACGACTTCAGCGGAACCAACGAGGTGAACAACCCCAACGCCTGGGGGGAAGCCTGGAACTTTTATAGGCAAACCAAGCGATTTCACTGCGACGCCTAGCGGAATCCCGTATTTCCCGGGTCTCGCAGGCGGCTATGCTGCTGCAACCGCAACCGCTCCGACCGCCAATACAGCCTGCAACGCTGCGGCGACGGCCTCGGGGCAGCTCGCGCTCGCTTCGCTCGCGAACAGCTGGCTGCTACGCGAGTGGCAGTTCCATCTTGATCCCGCCGGCGTACGGGACATATGGGACCGTAGGGAAGGAACATTTTCCGCAACCCTCATTTCCACACATGGGACTTTTCGGTGACCAAGGACTTTAAGATCAAGGAACGGATCACCGTTCAGTTCCGCGGTGAGTTATTCAACGTCCTCAACCATCCCGTCTTCGGGCAGGTCGATGCGGGCCACCTGGCGAACAACGACCCATCGGCGCAGAACGCCTTGGCGCTAGCGATCGAAACCCCGGACGCAGCCGCCGGCAACCCGGTGCTCGGTTCGGGAAGCAACCGCGACGTCCAACTGGGCTTGAAGTTGATCTTCTAACTTCCGCCGATCGGCAGACGGGCCCTCAGTTGTATCGGTATCGCCGCAGAGGCGGGCGCTTAACGCGCCCGCCTCTTGCGGCTCTTCATTTGGAGCATGGTCTTCACTTACTTCCAACGGATAACCGAGCGTGCGCGCGGCTCCCGCAAAACTTTCTTTCTGCCCGTTGCCAGGTACGAGCCTCCGCTCGCCGCACGGCGAAAGACTTGACCAAGTGAACCTGTTTTGTAAGTTGGCGAACACCGCTGGATCCTAAAAAGTGTCAGCCGCGATCCGGCCCATCCAATTTCGCAACGAAAGCGGAATTCGGCGCGCACGAAATAATTTCAGGAAACAGGCGAGTGAGTTGTTTGACACGCACCAGCTCAAGGACTAGACTCCGCGCAGTTGCACTTGCACACCGAGGGTCCCACAACGCGATTTGAGGAGGGGCTGATGAACATCGACAGAAGTGTACGGAGCCGCGCATACATTGTATTGGCCGGCTTCAGCTTGTTGGTTATGTGTGTGGCTCTAGGAGCGCAGACTCAATCCGCGCCGAAGTACAAGTTCGATCCGGACTGGCCGAAACCGTTGCCGAACAAGTGGAAGCTGGGAGGCGTCACGGGATTGGCCGTGGACAAGGATGACAACGTGTGGGTGCTCGATCGTCCGCATGACTTGAGAGATATGGAACTGCGAGCGGAGTTGCCCAATCCTACTTCCGACTGTTGCACTCTCCCTCCCTCGATGATTCACATCGACAAAAACGGCGATGTCATCGGCTCCTTCGATGCGCCGGAAGGGCACGGCATGGCCGTGGACAGCAAGGGCTTTGTCTACATTGGACAGGACACGGTGCGCAAGTACGATCCCAAGACCGGCCAACCGGTTGGTGAATGTCCTCGCGTCCCGGACAAGCTAGCCGTCAATGGCGAGGCGGCTCAGGCTAAGGCCCCCCACATCCCAGGCAAGGGCAGCGCTGGCCCGCTCGGAACATACCCGGGCAGCGTTGGCGGCGGCAATCGGCCCGATCCCGCGGCAGTAGCGGCATTCCGCGCGAAGTATCCCCCGTCGACGCCGATGATTGTCGGAAACATCGAAGAGATCCGGCTCGACGAACCGGCTCACGAACTGTACGCCACCGATAGTTATCTGGGCGGGCGCGTGATGGTATTCGACCTGGACACTTTAGCGTTCAAGCGCGGCTGGGGCGCCTACGGAAAGCCATTGTCGGAAATGAGCACCGATGACGCAGACCGCCAATATACGCCCAACGGACCGATGCCCAAGGAGTTCAGGGGCCATCTCACGCTGAACATCTCCAAGGACGGCTTCGTCTACGCAGCCGATCGGATGGCGAATCGCATCCAGGTCACCACCAAGCAAGGCAAGTTCGTGAAAGAATTCATCCTGGCGCCCACGACGGGCCAGGGCGGTTCCACAGGCGGCGTGGCCTTTTCGCCGGATAAGGCGCAGCGGTTTTTGTTTATTTCCGATCTCACCAACAACCACATCTGGTTCCTCACCCGTGACGAAGGCAGCGTCGTGGGCCAGATGGGCACCACGAGCCAAAACGGCGGCCAATTTATGGGCTTGCACATGATCGCCGTGGATTCGAAAGGCAACATCTACACCGGAGAAGTTTCGAACGGCGAAAGGGTGCAGCGGTTCGTCCCCGCCAAGTAGGGCGATAAGTGAGAGAGCTGTACAATTCAGAAAGCAGTAGCCCAAGTGCAGTGCGCCGCTAGAAAAAATCAGGATGGGATCGGCAATGATCCCGTCCTGATCACGACTTTTTCTGTTTGACGTATTTTCTTACGTCCTTAAGGACCACATCCGCGCCGTACACATTGCCACTCGCATCCGCCGCAACACCTTCGGGAGCGTTTGTCGCGGCATCCGGTGGAGGAGGAATCGGAATAAATGCTGTTACCTGGCCATTTTTTGCGCTTCCGATTCGAATACCCTGCTCGAAGCCAGGGTTATAAGTGGGACGCTTTGAGTCATTCGACTGATCCACGGAATCAGCCACATAAATGACGTCGTGTTTATCGATGAATAGTCCGCTCGGCGCGCCAAATTGCTTCCACTCTTCGATAAATTTTCCATCCTGGTCGAAGATCTGGATCCGCTTATTTCCACGGTCGGCGACAAATATCCGTCCCTTGGAATCCATGCCAAGACCGTGAGGGACTTCGAACTGGCCGGGACCCGAACCGTGTTCGCCCCACTGCTTAATGAACTTCCCGTCGCTCGTAAATTTCACAATGCGCGCGTTGCCCGTCCCGGCGGTGTGGCCGTCCGCCACGAAGATGTCGCCATTCGCAGCGACCACTACACCGTCCGGCTGGTTGAAAGTGTCCGGGCCATCTCCGGCAACGCCTGCCTTCCCAAGCCTCATCAAGACTTTCCCATCCGGACTGAACTTGATGACTTGATGGCCCTTCCCATCCTTTCCTGAGTTGTCAGTCGCCCAGATGTTTCCCTTCTTATCGATATAGACGCCGTGAGGCACAACAAACATGCCCGCACCAAGGGTATTGAGGAGTTTGCCAGAGGAGTCAAACTCAAGGATTGGGGCCAAGGTCGAATCCGCACAGGAGTTCCCGCCGCACCGCTCTGCAACCCAGATATTGCCCTTCGAATCGACGGTGAGCGCGTTTGTCGATCCCCATGGCCTTCCCTCCGGAAGCGGCTTGCCCCAACCTTCAACCTGGCGATAGGGATTGGGCGCGGAATTCGGTTGGGAGTTTGCTTGGGCATACGCTCTGCTCCCAAACATCGGCATCACAATGAGGCCGGCGATGGCCAGCATAAAGCTGACGTGAGATCGTTGTGACTTCACAATTCCTCCTAAGAAATTCACGTATGGAGCATGATTTCCGCCGCCCTACCTGCCATTTCGACAAATCGAATCTGGCGAAGAATTCCGCTCAAGACATCAGGTTTCTCGGGCTATTATTCGGGTCTGGGGCATTGGGAGCTCGTCCTGCGAAAATCCGTGCCCCAAGTATCGCTGGTTGGGCGATCCACGACGAGTCCAAACACCGGACAAGTCTTGTGTGGAAGCCGGTGTCTGAGCTTTGGCCTCCCGAGATTCTGCGGTTTGAGCACGCAGTGAAGAGACGGAAGCTAGGACTGCCAGTAGCGCCACGACGCAACCGAATGCACGGGTTGACACCTTGAAACTCCTGACCGAAATTTGGCTTTCTGATTTTTGCATCCTATACTTCCCCTGCCCGGCACACAACGAATTTGCCGCTGATAATTGACCGAAGCAGGATCAGAGCGGTTCTGGCAGCCCCGCCTGTGAAATACATCACGGAACTCATCATCTAAAACAGGCTACTCACCATATCAATATTCAGCTTATATGATTTCATGGGATGCCTCTTTGCTAAGGACTCTACAACTTCCAGGGATTTGCGGCGGACCATCCCATTAGCTGGCTTTCGGGCGTTCCACCTTTCAGGGAGAAAGGAAGCAGCATTGGCATTGCCGCAGCTGCTCCCCGGGGTGTGTCAACAGATTGGGAACGGTATATCACCATCTCGGCTGAAGGTCACGTTAATATCTGGCTACACCGTGTGGATATCCTTCGCTCACATAGACTGCATACCAGCGCAGAGTGCAACTGAGACGGCGAAACCAAGAATTGCCTTGCCAGCTCCGGAAAGCCCCACACATTCCTCTTGGGTCATAGAGACGATTTTTGGAGGAAAGATCTATATTAGATGGGGTTGCATCGACTTCTTGAGCTCGCACCTACGAGGTGGAGAGCAATGGACACCCAATGGACACTGGGCAGATTTCACGTGGGAGAATGGATTCTCTAAGCGCTTGAAAAATTTGGGGTGAGCGACGGGGTTTGAACCCGCGACCCTCGGTGCCACAGACCGATGCT
This sequence comes from uncultured Acidobacteriota bacterium, assembly GCA_963804145.1. GTDB lineage: Bacteria > Acidobacteriota > Terriglobia > Acidiferrales > UBA7541 > Palsa-360. Next base: position 56,478 of record CAWDPI010000002.1, read on the forward strand.
CTACCAGCTGAGCTACGCTCACCACAGACGGAGTACCTACAGTTTAGGCCACATTCCGTTTTCAGTAAAGTAGGTCTGAGCGAAGGCTGCGGGACTGCTTGTTTAGCAGGACAGTCACGACCCCAGGCGTCGCTGTCACTTTGCGTCCCGCAAAAAGGTGTTCGAGCGCCGCGCACTTGGCAAAATCGTTGTGTCCCAGAGAAGAGAGGCGTAGGATGCACTTGCGAAAAGTCCCAATCGGAAATTCCGGACAAGACCTGCTGCGGTGACGGAGATTCCTGCTGGAACTCTCTGAACGAATACTCCACGCTCGGAACGAAAACAGGAGACGACGCATGAACCAACTCAAATTATTTTTGGCGGCAGCATTCCTGCTAAGCGCGCAGCTGGTTGCCGCGCAAAATTCCGCTCCTCTGAAATTAGCGGCCAAGTATGACATGCCGGCTTCGGTCAAAGGCCGCTTCGATCATCTTGGAATCGACATCGGCGGCAAACGCTTGTTCGTCGTCGGGGAGGAAGCTCAGCAGGTCCTGGTCTTTGATTTGGCCGACGGGAAATTTGTACGCGCGATCAAGGTCGATCACCCGCACGCGGTCCTGTACCGCGAAGACCTCCAGCGCATTTACATTACGGATGAAGGAAAAGGAGTGCTGAACATTTATGACGGCAAGACCTACGACCTGGTGAAGGCCGTCACACTCAAGGTTGACACGGATTCCATCGGTTACGATCCGGCCACGCACTACCTGTACATAGACAACGGCGGCGATAACGCTCACGAAACATTTACGATGCTGAGCGTCGTCGACACGACAGCGGCCACCAAGCTTGCCGATATCAAGGTGGACGGAGATACGCTGGAAGCCATGGCGCTGGAAAAGTCCGGCGACAAACTCTTCCTAAATAATCCGGCAAAGAACGAAGTCGAAGTGATCGACCGCAAGACAAATAAAATTGCTGCGGTTTGGCCCGTCAAATTGGGCAAGGGAAACTCAACGATGGCGCTGGATGAACCCGCGCATCGTCTTTTCGTCGGCTGCCGCAGCGGAGCAATCGTGGTCTTCGATAGCCAGGCTGGAAAAGAACTCCAGGCGCTCCCCCTTGGAAAGGGAGTGGACGACCTGATGTTCGATCCCGCCAGCAAGCGCATTTACGCAACTTCCGGCGGCACGGGCGAGGTCGATGTGTATAAGGAAACCGATCCGGACCACTACCAATCTCTGGGGAACATTCCGTCAGGCGCGGGCGCAAAGACCGGGCTCCTCGTTCCACAGTTGGCCCGTCTTTTTGTTGCCGTGCCTCCAAAGGGAGCCACGCCCGCCCAAGTTTACGTCTACCAGGTTCAATGAACGGGCCAGGTGAGTGAGACACGAGCCACATCTTCCGGACATGGTACAGGGCAAGATCTTTACATCGGCGAGGCTTTCAAAAACGCTAAGAGTTTCGCGCAACAAGGAGGAATCTCCCATGAAAGCGAACAACGAACGAGCAAAGGCGTCCGGCGTAACCTTGGGAATCTTTTGTGTCCTGGCACTGGCCGTGATTTGTATCACGCGCTCGGAAGCGAAAGAGAAGCGTGCGATCAAACAAGCCGTGGACGCGCAGGGTGCGCCCATCTTCCGCGTGGACCCGTTCTGGCCCAAACCCTTGCCCAATCGATGGAGCATGCAGCAGGTGACCGGCCTCTACGTGGAGCAAAAGAACGACCACATCTGGTTTCTGAATCGTGCGGCGAACGCCGACGGCGATGAAATCGGTGGAGGCGACAACCCACCAAGGATTGACTGTTGTGTCCGAGGACCAGAGGTCATCGAATTAGATCAAGAAGGCAATGTGGTCAGTTCGTGGGGCGGCCCCGGCTACATTCCACAGTGGCCCACCGCGTTGCAGACCATCATCGTCGACCGGCAGGGCAACGTGTGGATCGGCGGAACGGCGCCGCAAGACAGCATCCTGAAATTTTCTCACGATGGAAAGCTCCTTTGGGACTTTGACCATCGCCCGCCGAAAGGTTCGCCACCGCTCAAGGAAAACAATCAGCAGATCGACATGCTGGCGTCTAAGGGACGCTTCAATCTCGACGAGGACGCCCGCGAGATTTACATGATCAACTGGAAGCGCCTGCTGGTGTTCGACATGGACACGGGGGCGTTCAAGCGCGGTTGGGGAGGCCACGGTATGCCCCTGAGCGAAATTTCCAATGATCCGATTCCGCCCTACAAATGGACTGGCGCGCCGCCGCCGGATGAAAAGAATTTCGTGCCCGACCTGCACTTTGCGGAAATTTCCAAGGACGGCCTGGTTTATGTGGGCGAGCGTGGCCAGGACCGTATCGAAGTGTTCACCAAGGACGGCAAATTCGTAAAAGAGTTTTACGTGTCGCCCAACACGCCATCCCGCGGGGAGGATTGCGGCGGCCTTCCACCCAACACGAAAATGCCTCCGTGCGGAACCACATACAAAATGGTTTTTTCAAAAGACCCCGAGCAAAAATATATGTACGTGGCCGATGGAACGAACGACCACGTGTGGATTCTCGACCGCAACAGCGGCAAGACGCTCGGATCGTTCGGCAGCAACGGCAAATACGCCGGCCAGTTCCATTGGATCAATGCGGTCGGAATAGACTCGAGCGGAAACATCTACACGGGAGAAGTGGAACAGGCCAAGCGAATCCAGAAATTCGCGCCGGTAATGGCGGGCAGCCACTAGGCGATTGTCCCGTCCACAATCAGTATTCTTGACACGAGCGCGCCAGACGATCAGAATCTTGGTTATCCAGGATTTTGCGCAATGAGGTACGAATAAAATGAGACTAAGAGCTCACGCCGTCCTGATCGCCCTTTGCGGTGTGTTACTTGCCGCATTTCCCGCTCTGGCGCATCACTCTTTCACGGCAGAATTCAATCCCGACCAGGAATGGTCTGCGACCGGTGTGCTGACAAAAGTCGACTGGGTTAATCCGCACACGGCCACGTGGTTTGAAGTCAAGGACGAGAAGACCGGCCAGGTCGAGACTTGGGGTTGCCAGGGGAATCCTCCCGGCACATACAGCCGCGCTGGCGTGCACCGCGAGGACTGGAGAATCGGGGAAGTCGTTACTGTGACCTGCCTCGCTGCGAAAGACGGCTCCAAGCACTGGGGATTCCTTAAACAGATCAAGTATCACTCCGATGGGCACGTTCTGGTATTCAGACAGGGCGGAGAATAATATCAATTTGCACCGGAAAATATCCCGCTCGAACCGTGCGGGCTCTCCTTGGGTCCCGCCTGATAAGGATCAAGCCATGAATCCTCGTGATACGAAAAGTCGCCTGTATGTAGGTTTGCTGACGGCCGCATGCGCTATCGGAATATTGTCCTTGCTGCCCGTTCCCGCTGCCGCTCAAGCAGGCCAGGCTGCTGCGTCCGCCGCGAAAGCGGCAAGTTTGCCGACGCCGCGTACGGCCGACGGGCACCCGGACTTCAGCGGCTTCTACAATCTCGTCGATATCTATCATGGCGACCCCGTGGAAGAAAAACCGGGGCAGCACGTGGTCAGCAGGGCCGAAAATGGTTCCGTCTTCTTCGATTACGGCGGGGCAAACGGCGGCGGAGGGGAAGAAGGAAATACCCGCATCCGGCAAACGCAGAATGGCAAGGTCAACATGCTGGACCGCACATGCATCTCCTGCGAAGAGCCACCCTACAAGCCCGAATATTTGGCCAAGGTAAAAGCCATCGGCGACGCGATGTACGGCGACGCTTCACCGCTTGACCCTCAATATGATTGCAAGCCGTACGGTGTTCCGCGCGGGTCGCTCCGCGGTGCGGGCGGATATGCCATGCAGATTGTGCAGAACGCCCAAGTGATTGCATTCCTGTATGAAGACCGGCCGGGTCCGTATTTTCGGCTCATATACATGGATGGGCGTGGACATCCGGAAGATTTTGATCCTTCCTACATCGGGCACTCGATCGGACACTGGGAAGGCGATACGCTGGTCGTGGATGTGGTCGGGCTGAATGATGACACATGGCTCGGCTCGGGCACGATTGGCCCGAAATACGCGATGATGCACAGCGACAAAGTGCATGTCACCGAACGCTGGACCCGTACGGGAAACGTGATCACTTACGAAGCTACAGTGGATGACCCGGTTATGTTCACCAAGCCATGGGTGATGACTCCCCGGCAGACGCAACTTGCTTCTCCAGACGATTACATCCGGCCCACCATGTGCATTCCGTACGACAAGACCCACCTGGTGAAAAACGACAATACGCCCTACACCAAACCGGCCGATGTGAGCGCGGACAAATCCGAAACAGCTACAGCCACCACCCCCGCGAATATGGTTGGAAGCTGGAGCGTCACGATCCACAGCACGATCGAGGGCATTTTGACCGAGCAGTGGACGGTTACGCAGGACGGCGCCAGGATCACCGGAACCGTGAAGACCAAGAATGGCGACGCGACGATAGACGGTTCGCTCAGCGGAGCGATTTTCCTGGGCGCTGTCACGGATGGTGACAAAAAGTTTACGGTTCGCGGCACCGCCGTCGACAACGATTTTGACGGCACCATCCGAATGGGCAAGAACGAATTCCTCTTGTCCGCCAAACGTTCCAAGTAGAAGATAGCTAAAGTGAATAGTAAACGCGGCCTTCCGGCCGTCCGCTCACGCGTGTTCCATTAAAAGAGTATCTTCAAACCCAGCTGAATCGAGCGCGGCCCTCCGGATCCGATTTCGGGGTTGGAGGCGCACACATCAGGCGTGGAGCCCGCGGCGCCGAAGGGCTGGCCGGAAGGATCTCCGGGCGTCGAATTCGCTCCCCCCGCGACCCCATTCGGGTTGCAGAAGATGGGATGGTTGAAAAGATTGAAGAATTCGGCTCGAAACTGTGCGCTGAACCTGTCGCTGAATTTAATCGCTTTGTCGACCGATAGATCCAGGTTCTTGAATCCCGCATCGCGCCAGAGGTTGCGACCAGACGTCCCGTAGCTTCCAAAAGGAGGGGGAACCAGAATAGAGTTGCCCTGCGCGTAACAGCCGAGATTGGTCAGAGAAGCGATCGCCAACTGTTGCTGCAGGCCTGAGAAATGGCTCATGTCCGCGGCCGTACATTCCGCCAGGATATTGCCGGTTGTGTCGCTGCCGGAGAACGACAGCCCGCCCCCGCAACCCGCGCCCGGTGCGCAGTTTGTGTCCGTCCACCCGTGGACAGGGGTGAAGTCGGAGGGGTTTCCGTAGAAATTCCATTGTCCGCCCATGCTGCCCGCGGCATTGTTCAGTTCGCCGGTTCCGTCCCAGTCTGTCGTAAGGTCGGACTGGCCCCAGGGCGAGCCGCTCTGCATCACAATCACGGAATTGAGCGTCCAGCCTTGGAGCATCTGCCCGTAGCCCTTCTTTCCAGGCACGGCGTAAGTCAGTGAGATGGTTCCGCGATGCCGCAGATCGTAGTTTGTGGGCATGTACAGTTGCGAGCGGATACTCGCGTAGTTGTTAATCGGAACAGAGAGGTCGGAGGCCCTGCCTTCGTCAGAGGCATCTCCCAGCGCATGGGAGTATGTGTAACCGGCGTTAAACGACAGTCCATGATAGTTCCGTCCGTTCAGCGCCACCTGTACCCCATTGTAGTTGGACTCCGTGGAGTTATTGATCATCGTTATATCCGCCAAGTAAGAGGCGCATAGATTCTTTGGATTGAACGGTCCGCCCGAGCCCCCGGGTGAGCCCGCTTGCAGACCCATTGCCCCGAATAGATTAGGATTTGGACAGGGTGCAGTAAACGGCCGGGCGGCCTGCTCGGCGTTCCCATTGGCGCTGCAATTGTCGTATGGAGTCGGTACACCGTTCGTAACATCGCTGGCGCTGGCAATGCATGCGGCGGCGGCGCTAGTCGGGTCGGCTGGGTTACCCCACCCTGGACTGAAACCGCCGACCAGCTGCGGCTGATTCACATCAGTGAATCCTATCAACTTCACGCCATGGTTTCCCACGTATTCAACGTCCAAGCTCAGGTTGCTAGTGATGGCACGCTGAATGCCCAAACTCCAACTTTCCACGTAGGGGGTACGAAAATTGCGGTCTATACCCACGATGCTGCAGGGAGTGCCAGGAGTCAAAACTCCGTCGCCGCAGCCAACGACAGTTGTCGCCCCGGCGTACAAAGGCTTATTGGTGGCACTGATTGGTTGTGTAGGGTCGAAGTCTTGCCAATTCGTTGCGATCGTGCTGATTCCCGTGCTTGCGGTATAGGTGACAGATGATAGATCAATGTTACCAGGCGCGGCAATCGGCGTCGCTATACCGTTATTGTAAAGGGGAACCCCGGTGGGAATGGTGCGCAGCCCAAGAAAGTTGCTGACCGCGTTGGTCACATCGTAGGTGACAGCCGATTCGTAGACAATGCCGCCTGCGGCCCGGACTACCGTTTTCCCGTTTCCAAAGACGTCCCACGCCACGCCCAGGCGCGGCGCGAAGTTGTTGTGATCACCGTTATAGGGAGACGAAATCCCAAAGCCTACCTGCACCAGTCCAAGATTTGGATCGAAGTTGCCCAACTCATTTTTCGAGTCTTTAATAACCGTCTCGATCTCATATCGAATTCCGGCATTCACGGTCAGTCTCGGCGTGACTCGCCAGTCATCCTGGAAGAAGGCGGCATAGGCCATGTTGCTGATCGTCCGCGCAGGATTTCCGGTCAAAAGGCTCGCGCTCCTGAGATTGCCTTCGAAGAAGTTCACCAACCCCCCTGGTCCGCCGGAACCGAATGATACGGGCCCCTTACCGCTCGCGGTGATGTCCTCGCTGGCTCTGTTGGATTGGATTTCGACGCCCACCTTAAAGGCGTGCTTGCCGCGCAATATCGAGACGCTATCCATTAAAGACAACACGCCCTCGGGCCCGGTGATGAATGGTCCAATGCTTTGCCCTATTCCGTTCCGGTTGGAGAGACCTCCGATCGTAATCACCGGCATTCCAAAATAAAACGGATTGGTGATGCCGGTGGGCATAACGTATGTCGCGCCATTGAACGGATAACTCGCCGGATTAAGTGTGTGGTCGTTGCTTTCGAAGTCCTGATAGTAGTGAGAGTAGCCAAAGCGGAATTCGTTCACTATCGTGGAATTTGGCGTCCAGGTCCAGGATCCTAATCCGGCTTGTGCCCGCGCGAACTGCTGATTCAACCATTCCGGCCTGACGATGGTTGTTGGATCCCCCACGACGGCGCCATTGCCTTGGCTGAAGAAATACATGCCATTCAACGAATTCTGATCATTAATGTGGTAGTCCAGCTTCCCCAGCCCGCCGTGGATCGCGTTGGTGCTGGGAATGGAGGTATAAACGCTCGTCCCTGGGCCTGGGTTCACAGGGAAAAATCCCAGAAAGCCGTCAGAGGGCTGACCAGCCACCGGCGTACATGGGGATGCACTATTTGGTCCGCCAAGGCCCGCCAATTCCGCGCTTAGCGCAGTTAGACTGCCGCCGGCCAGCGCGTCATTGCACGCATCGATAAGGCTCGTCTTGCAATTACCCTGAGCGAGGTTGGTACAGAGTCCGGCACTTGCTCCGCCGGCGCTGGGCAGCGCGACTGTGACTGGGAAATTGTGCAGGAAAGGATTTCCGATGGAGTAGAGCTGTCCTTCGTAGTTGGCAAAAAAGAACAGCTTATCTTTCAGGATGGGTCCCCCAACTGTTGCGCCGAACTGCTCCAGCCCCACGCCTGCCTTGGGCTCGGGCGCCACATCATACCAATTGCGCGCATCGAGCGCGGTATCCCGGCCGTACGCGTAAGCCGTGCCGTGCAATGTGTTGGTGCCCGATTTGATTCCGATGTCGATGATCGCGCCGGGCTTCCAGCCGTATTCGGCCCGGGGATTTTCCTGCGTCTTGAGTTCATCAATGGCGTCCACCGGCAGGATCGTCCCGGCATCGCCGGCGTGCAGGGACGAATTCATCACGCTCTGACCATCCCAGGGAGTGCTGGAGAAGACCCCATTCACCAGGTAAAGATTTTCGTGGGACCGCAGACCGTTCGTGCTTTCCGAATACGAAGTGCCGCCGGGATAGATCATCGTGCCTGGCGTGAGTTGCAGCAGATTTTGGAAGTTCCGGCCGTTCATGGGCAAGCTATCGATGACATTGCTTTGCAGAGTTCCGCCGAGTTCCGCGTTGGTGGTGTCCACCATGGGCAGCGCTTCGGTGACGGTGATCGTCTGCGCTTGCTGGCCGGGTTGCAGCGTGAGATCAACCCGCAGTTCTTGATTGGCCTCGAGCAGGATCCCCACGCGTTCGATGGTCTTGAACCCCATGGCCTCTGCGCGGACCGTGTAGGTGCTCGGAAGCAGGTTGGGACTGTTGTATTCACCGGCCTGGTTCGTGGTCAGCGTTCGCGTCGAGCTTCGTTGCGTATCGGTGACCGTCACTGTCGCGCCAACCAGCACGCCGCCGCTTTGGTCCGTGAGGGTTCCCAGGATTCGCCCCGCATTTCCTTGCGAGAAGGCCGGGAGGCAAATCATAAAAATGCCGATTGCCGCGCCAAGCAATTGCACGGCGCTCTTTACTCTCGGGCCGAATGGATGCAGTAATCATTGACGGTCGCCAATTCATGGAAGCCACCTCCCTGGAATTCACCGGCTGAGAAATTAAAAGAGTGCGGACACCGCTGCGGCCACCTTATTCACATGCAAGCAAGCGGAAGTCAAGGTGAAAATATCCCGGAACGAATGGTTCGCTCAGGAAGCCATGCAAGAATGGTGCCAGTTTTCACTCATCGCCAGTGAGCGTCCGGACAATTCATTCGCGCGGACTGCGGCCCGGTTCCTTTCGATCAACTGTTCAACCATTGAAACCCTTTATTAAATATGGTACGGTTCGCTTAACATATCCCGGTTGATTGTCCAAAGTTTTCAGCGGATTTTTCGTTCAAGAAGGAGGCAATCATGCAACGCAGACTCGCCAGTGTTCTGGCTGCGGTTCTTGGTTTATTCGCCGCGGCGGTTCCTTTATCCGCTCACCACTCGTTCGCGGCCGAGTTCGACGCGAATAAATGCATGGATCTCACCGGCACGTTTACAAGTTTTGAATGGCAAAATCCACACGGGTATTTTCATTTGGACGTAAAGGACGCCAGCGGCAACGTGACCACCTGGACTTTTGAAACTGTTTCTCTTTCCACTCTGAAAAGGAGCGGAACCCAGAGACCAGGATTTCACCGACAACATCGGCAAGACGGTCACCGTGAGGGCGTGCCTCGCCAAGAATGGCGTCAAGAACCGTGCCGCCGCTGAAACCATTAAGCTCTCGGACGGCCAGGTGCATCGAATCGGCCAGGACGTCGAAGGCAAATTCAGTGACAACCCGAAGGAAGGCTACTGATCGCCTGCACGCCTGGCGGACCGCCGGTGGAAAATCGAGTCCAATTCCGTTTAACCGGCGCCAGTCCTGATCGGCCGAGGACATGCACAGCGAACATTCCAATTTAATGGGGAACTGCAAATCAGAGGACTAGATGAATCGACGCCTCGCCTGTTGCGGTGTCACCGCCGGAGTAATCCTGTCCTGTTATGCATGCCGGGTCTGCCCGCCGCCGGGCGCAAGAGGAACAGGGCGGGAAAGGTTTCAGGACCCCCCGCCGCGAAATCAAAACCACAATCCATGCCCAAGGGCGGCCCCGCCCCCAAAAGCGCAGACGGGCACCCCGATCTTTCAGGCGTGTGGTTCCCGGGCACGGCCGGTGGTTTCACTTTTAACAATTCGTTGAGAAAGCAATTCGATCCCAAGGCCACGCCCGAAGAAGAGCCGCCCTTTCAGCCGTGGGCAGCGGCAAAAATCAAGGCGATGACCAAAACGGACTTTGAGCTTGGACGCGCCTCGGTCAATTGCCTGCCTCGCGGTGTTCCGGGCATGTTCATCATCAATCCGTATCCCATACAGCTGGTCCAGACTCCCGGCCAAATCGTGCAACTGGACGAATTGAACAACAATTTCAGGGTCGTCCATACGGATGGGCGGCCGCACGCCGAAGATCCGGATCCAACCTTCAACGGTGACGCCGTGGGCCACTGGGAGGAGACACACTGGTGATCGACGTGGTCGCGATCGACGAAAGAACGTGGAACAATTTTGTCGGTTGGTTCCACAGCGATCAGGAACATGTCATCGAACGGCTGAGCCGCCCCAGCATGAATTACCTCAGCTACCAGGTCACCATCGAAGATCCCAAGGTGTTGACCAGGCCGTGGACTTCCGCGCCTCATCAGTGGACTCTCGGTCATGAAGATCTGCTGCAGTACTACTGCACAAACAACCAGGACGTGGATCAATACAAGGAACTCAAGAGCAAGGAATCGAGCGAAAACAAAGCGGGACCGGGTTCCCGCTAGGAGAGAATCGAATGGATCTCAAAAGTCGCAGGTTCCGCGGCATTCTTCTGGCGACGGGTTTGCTGGGACTCGCAATACCCGCCGTGGCGCACCACTCGGTGACCGCCGAATTCGATACTTCGAAATCGTTCTCGGTCTCGGGAACGATCACGAAAATCGAATGGGTAAACCCGCACTCGTATATTTACGTGGACGTGAAAGACGACAAAGGCAACGTGACAAATTATTCTTTCGAGAGCGGCCCCCGGGGAACCTCCGCAGAACAGGCGTTCTCAGAACAATGTTCAGCGTCGGCGATGTAGTTACCGTCGACGCTGACGTGGCCAAAGACGGTTCCAAGCACTTGGGCCATTTGAAGGCGGTCCATTTTGCGGACGGCCATACGATCGTTTTCGGCAACGGATCCGACACTACGGAAAGCAATTCAAAATACTAGACCCAACTACACGCATACACACGCGGCGAGACTCTTACAGTCTCCGTTTGATGAGAACCGGTCCGGCACAGGGGAGGTTGGCGATTGAAGCGTGGTCTCCATCTGGCTGCTGTGTTGCGGGAACGATTGCCTTGGCATCTTGGTATTTACCAGGCATCCTCCGTCGCAGCTCAAGACAACAAGCCCAAACCGGGCGCGTTCGAGGACAAGAAAGTGCCCGTTAGGCTTTGGCCCCGATGCGGATCAACTGTTCGCCGGGGCCGACCCAGACGGCACCGGCCTGCCTTGGAGGAACCGCCGCCTGCAGGGTTGAGGCGGCCAAGGAAAGGCTCCGACCCCCCATCTGCCCGATGGCCATCCAGACCTAACCGGTTTCTGGCGGCCCGGCTGGCTGGGGTTATGCCGTCAGCGCAAGGGCATTTGAGCGCTGACGGGAAAACCTATTACACGCAGCGAGCCCCGGAAGGTTCGGTGCAGCCGCCCAAAAAGGTGGCCGAACTGAAGCACCGGTTGGAGGGTCCCAATCTGCCGCCTACAAACCTGAACTCATCGAAAAGGTAAAGTATTTGGGCGAACACCAAAGTCACGAAGACCCGGCGTTCAAATGTGCGCCGAAGGGTTTCCCGCGAGTTGGTCCGCCCACCGAGATCGTGCAAGTGCCGGGCGAGATGGTGTTTCTCTACGATACTGTAAACTCATCGGAGCAAAACGCATTCAGGGTAGTCTCACGGATGGCCGAGGTCATGATCGGCCACATTAAACCCCTCCTATTACGGCGATTCTATCGGGCATTGGGAAGGAAACACCATGGTTGTCGACGCAACGAACTTTGTCGATGACACATGGCTCAGCCAGAACGGGACGATTCACAGTGACGCCATGCATGTCATCGAGAAACTCACCCGCGAAGGCAACGTGATTACGTGGGAGATATCGATCGAGCGATTCGAAAATGTTTACGCGTCCCTGGGTGATCAGTCGTCACCTGGTGCACGAACTTAAAGGCGGGCACGCATTCGAGGAGGCTCCGTGCGTCGATCACGATTATACCCACCTGGTAAACGACGATCGCAACCAGCAGATCTAACGTCCGCACTTCGCCGCGTTTCAGCGCGGCGATCTGTGATCTTCGAGCCTGATTCTCCACAGTGCTTTCGGGCTGCAACATACAGTTCTCGCTGTTGTACCTCGAAACGCCAGGTTGGAGTCGCATCCTCCGGAAGCGGGATCAGTTCGATGCGCTCGCCGGCAGGCCAGAGGACCCAGATCCCCCATCCCAGTTGAACAGAGATTCCGAGGATGCTCACCTCACTCCGTCCGGGCCGCTAGGTCCTCTACGCGGCGGAATCAGCGAAGAGCGTGACTCTCATCGTGCTGTTCCGATCGACGTTGAAGCAAGACTGCTCCGATTTGGGCCCGTTCATCGTTATTCACATACAGAATCTTTGTTTGAGTTATGCAAGGCCGTTCGGAGGAAGTTTCCGGGTTGTTCAATTCGGAGCCTCCATTTCTGATGGAGATACACGTGGAAGGGAGCTCTGAGGATCATCTTTCCTTCGCAGACATTGTCATCTTCTTGATCCGTGAAGTAAACGGCGCCATCGGATTTCACGATGATGTCATTCGGACAAGTGAGCCGCTTTCCCTCGAAGTGGTCCGCCAGGGCGGTAAACTTGCCATCCTTATCCACCCGCTCGACTGCGCGATCTCCGTT
>CAWDPI010000003.1:0-172831 GCA_963804145.1 uncultured Acidobacteriota bacterium
GTGTCAAAGCGGCGTGATTATGTACTTCCAGTGACTTAGAAGGCGTCGGGGATCGCATAAGTACGTGGAAGTACGGCTAACACGGAATTGTTACAGGTGAAGAATTATTCGCGCGGATGCCCACGTCGCGTCCGAGCTTGATGTGGCGCGCTTGAAACACCTCGCCCATTCCGCCGGAACCAATGGCGGAGAGGACTTCGTAGGAGCCGAGGCGTGTGTCGGAGGGAATCGGCATGGGTCCTGCCAATAAATGTCGTCCCAATAAGGTGGCACGGTCTGTGGCAATTTACTACTGTTCGTGATATACGAAAGTTGTCTAAAGAGTACCGAAATGTTCGAAGCGTCTGGGAGGGGAGCATTCTTCGCGAATGTCCTTGGTTGGTGCTCTTGGCTGAGAAATAGGCCCCGCTCTAAGGATTCCGCATGATGGGAGCGTAATTCTCCATGAACCTGCGGCACCGCCCGATGCGGCCCAAGGATATCAGTGAGTGCGTGGAGCTGGTTGCCTCCCACCCGGTAGCAGGTCCGCGATACGGAAGTCAAATCGACAATTTGGGCCGCGCCTGGCTCCGCATTCTAGGCTGCGAAGCCAAGGCCGCGCTGGTGTTCGAAGACGTGGACGGGCCGCGTGCGCGAATCGTGGCAGTCGGCGTGAGCGTATTTGTTCGCGATCGCTTCGTCCAGGAACTGAAAACCCCGCCGTTATTCTGGTTCGGCGCGGAACTCACGAAACGAGTTCTGCGAGGAGACTCCCCGCTACTCTCTGACATCGAACTTCGCGAGGCCAACTCCACGCGGCGGCGTAAACCTGCTCGTATGGGAAGCTTGCGTTCGCCCCGTGGATGCGGAGCGACCGGAGATTTACACGCGAACGGCTGCTGCATTCGTCGACGTGCATCTCGGTTTCTTTTGGAAGGAGATCATAGGGGCGCAGGCGGACATCCCGGAGCGGCTAGAAAGCAACTTCAGAATAGGCGCCTTGGCCTGGAACCCAACGGGCCAACAATGGGGCCACTCGTTGGATAGGCCGCCGCAGGAAATTTTCCGGGAGCCGCACGTCTTAGGCCTGACACGAGACCTCGCCCTGCGACGCCCAGGTTCATGGCTCAGCGTCCTTTTTGACTACCATACGCCGCAGTTTGGATTCAGCAGGAGCGAACAGCGGTTGCTGCTGCTGGCGCTCAGCGGAGGTACGGACGAAGAACTCAGCGACGGACTGGGCATTTCCCTTTCTGCCGTCAAGAGGACGTGGCGCACGATTTACGATCGCGCGGCTGCTTGCCTGCCTGAAGTTATCTCTGGGGGTTTGAAGCTGAACGCGGATGCCCCAAGCCGAGGAAAGCAGAAAAAACAGCGGCTGCTGGACTACCTCCGCAAGCATCCAGAAGAGCTGCGTCCTGTGTCGCGGAAGCTATTGCTACATTGCTCTGCGAAGAGACATCGCTGGTCAAGGTCCAAAACTGTTTTGGACGCGGGCGCTTAGGCGCCGTCTGACGGAGACTTGCAGTGACGATCCGCTACAGAAGAATGGAACCCAATGACATCCCCAAGTGCGTGAAAGGGGTCGCGGCGCATCCGGTTCTCGGGCCGCGCTATGGCAACCTCATCAAGGACCTCCCCTCGGCGATACGCGGGGCAATTGGCCGCGATTGCCTAAGTGCTCATGTTTTTGAGGAAATAGGGGGGTCGTCGGCCAGATTTCTTGGCGCTGGATTGGCCGTGCTCGTCTCCGATGATTTCCTTCGAGAGCTGAAGACCACTCCATGTTTCTGGCTCGGTCCCGAGTTGGTGAAGCACATCTCCAACGGCAATTCTCCGCTGCTGTCCGATGCACAGGTTCGCACCGCAAATTCGACGGATGGGCTGAATCTTGTGGTATGGCATGGCACGGTCCTTCCGGAGGACATGAGCAAACCCGAAGTATTAGCGGACGGGATGACAGCTTTTCACCAGCACTGGCGCGGATACCGGCTAAAGGAAGTGCTCGCACAGGCAGATGCTTTGGAACAAATGTACGGCATGCAGAATGCCGGCGGCCTCTATTTCTACCGCGCCGATAACCGTTACGGGAAATGTCCCGAGTTGACCGCGGAAAATTTCGCGAACGAACCAAGAAATTTGGTTATGACTCGGGACCTGGCCTTTAGTCACGGCTACGGCGGCTCGTGGATTGGCTCCCTTTTTGTTTCCTATGCTCCCCCGCAATTCTGTTTCACCCGAAGTGAACAGCGACTGCTGTCTTCGGCGCTCGGGGGTGGTACTGACGAAGAACTTAGCTGTGATTTGGGCATCTCGCTCGCCGCGGTCAAGAAAAGTTGGCGCATGATTTACGAACGCGTGGCCGGATGCCAGCCGCGACTCGCACCATCAAATTCACAGTCGGAGGAATGGACACAAGAGCGCGGAAAGCAGAAAAAGCAGCGCCTACTGGCCTATGTCCGCGAGCACCCGGAGGAGTTGCGTCCTGTCTCACGGAAACTGTTGCAAAAGTGAAGGTCCGGGTTGAGCGGGTGACTCCACTTTTAGGGCGGCGGGGCTAGGACGCTGGAGCAGCGCGGTGTTGCTGTTTAGCGAGATGAGAGACCGCGAGAGCCCACTCTCGCCAAGTCTATCCCAATCTGCAACACACATCTCACATCCGATATTCTAGTTTTGGTAGTCTTTTAGAATACTTGCCTTTGATTCGGCTTGTTGTACATTCCTACGCCATCGCATCACGTCCTCGTCGCGCAGGTTCCGGAGGTCTATGCTATGTCTGGCCCAAGACTTTCCCACTCATTAGTATTTCCCATTTCATTGTTGGTAACTTTATCCCTGTCGTCCTGCGCGAGCGGCGGAGGCGGCGGAGGCGGCGGGGGTGGCGGCAGCAACGGGACACCGATGTTCCAAGTCATCGTAACCGATTCCGGCAACGGAACCCTCCAAGAAGGTCAGCAGAGCGCCACCTACACGGTAAAGATCACAAATACCGGCAACGCTACCTCCGCGGGAAACGTGGTGGTAAACATGACCATCCCCGGCGGGGAGGGGCTGGCGACGACGAGCCCGGTGTCCATTACCACCCCGGATCCGACAGTTTGGGGATGCGCCACGAGCGCGGGTGGAGCCGGATGCACGCCCCTCAACAGCACCATCGGCAACAGTCTGGTGCTGAATGTCAATGCTAGCTGGACATTCGTCGCGACAGTGAACGTGGCGGCGAATGCACCCTCGCCGGAAGCATTTATGGTCAGCGTAACCGGCGGCGGCGTGGGCGGGATGGGAACCGGGCAAGACCCGACCAAGATCATTGCAGGCGCCGGAGCAGTCCAAGCGGCAGTGCAGGCTCCGGTGGTTTTCAATCCAGGAGAACAGGGGGCGCAGTACACCGTCAACGTCACCAATACCAGCCCGGTAACAAGCGTAGGGCAGATCACCGTGGTTGATCCCCCAAGCGGTTTCAACATTACAGCCATGAACGGGGGATCTAGTTTCACATGTAATTTCCCTAGTAGTACAACCTGCAGCACCGCCGCGAACTTCCAGCTTCCGGCAGGTCAAACGGACTCAATCGTGGTGACTGGAAACGTGACAGCGAGTATAGGCACGCCCGTCAGTATTCCGCTGACCTTGCAGGTCGGCAGCGCCGCAGCTGTCGCGATCACGCCAACACCCACGGTCAATGTTTTCGCAACATTACAGATTTCCACGGCTTCGTTGCCGGATGGCACTGTCGGCGTTCCGTATTCGCAGACAATTCAAGTCACGGGAGGCGAGGCGCCCTTCACGTTTAAGACAGGCGCTATTGGGGGAGGCAACGGTTTGGTGCCTCCTGGCCTGAGCATGGGAACGAACACGGGGATCCTCTCTGGTATACCGACCACTGCGAGAGCAAACTTCCGTTTCTTTATTGAGGTGCGAGATGTGAGCGGCCAAATGGCTACTCAGGGTTACATAGTAAGCATCTACGCCGCAGTCGTGCAAACGAGCAGCGGCCCCATGCAAGGGAATCTCGTTGCGTGCGGATTGCCGGAATGCGCCACAAGCAACGTCCTGGAGTTCCTTGGGATACCCTACGGCGCTCCGCCGGTAGGGTCTTTGCGTTGGAAGCCTCCCCAGCCAACAACACCTGCACAACCCCAGCAGCCCGGGGCAAGGTGCGTGTCAGTCAATGGCAAAGGGGTGGTGATGGGCCAGGAAGACTGTCTCTACTTAAACGTTTTCAGTTCGCCGCAGATACCCTCCGGGCAGCCACAGCCCGTGATGGTTTTCATCCATGGCGGAGCCAATCGCAAGGGCACAAGCAATCCGGGATCCGATTTTTCTGATCCGCCCGAACTCGCGACCCAGGGCCTAATCCTGGTGACGGTCGAGTACAGGCTGGGCATCCTGGGCTTCTTCACGAATCCCAGACTGGACCTGGAGAACGCAGGTTCCTCCGGCAACTACGGCTTGAGGGATCAGATCGCAGCCCTCGCCTGGGTCCATCAGAACATCGCGGCCTTCGGCGGCGATCCCACTCACGTCACGGTTTTCGGTGCCTCTTCTGGTTCGTCGAATATCGAGGCCTTGCTGACTTCACCCTTGACGCAAGGGCCATCAAGCCAGTGCGGCGCAGGCCAGCAATGCTTTTCCGCGGCGATCATGGAGGGCGGTTCGGTGGACCATAACCAAATTCTCTCGCTTGCGGACAAGGAAAACCAGGACACGCCACTTGTCGTAGGCGTTGACGGTTGCGCGGCTACCGACCTGACATGCCTTCGTGGCGTGCCAGCGGCCACCCTGGTCGCCCCGTGCATTCCTCCGACAGCAACGGGTTGCAACCCCAACGCGGCCTATTCAACCTGGTATGTTCAAGCCGATCCTACCCTCATCGTTAACCTGGAACCTGACGTCGTTCCGGTGAACCCTTACGACTGGTTGCAGGACCCACAGCATGGCGGCTCACCGGTGCCGCTCCTCTTGGGTTCAAACCGGGAGGACGCCGCGATGGCGGGCATTCCGAGTTGGTGTGCGGGGGTCGCACTGCCGGCACCCCAGTGTCCCGATGACGATCCGACTACTTCAGTCATTGATGAGAACGGATTTAATAGCGCGATTCACGCTGAATTTGATTCGCTCGTCACAACTTCAGGCTCCAACAATGTCATCAGTCTCTATCCCGTGAGTACCATTCTTGACGCGCCGGTTTGGCAATTGATTGCAGTGGACAGTGACTTGGCAGTAGGCGGGACTTGCCCCTATCGAGAAGTCGCCCGCGCTGCTGTTGGCATCAGCGGGGCGCCTGTCTGGCGTTACGTCTATATACATACGTTCGAAAACAATGACCCCAACGTGACGCCTTATCGCGCCTTTCACAGTGCCGAGAAGTATTTTGTATTTGGCGATCCATCGTTCGCCGATCCCGGAAACTACACGCCTACGCCCGCCGAATTTGCGTTATCGGGGCAAATCATGGGTTATTGGACGCGCTTTGCCGCCACCGGCAACCCAAACGGAGCGCAAGCGACGGTGTGGCCGGCTTATGACGCAACCACCGACCCCATGCTCCAAATTGACGATGTTTCGGTGCAAATCAACGGTTATCGTACGCAGCAATGCGATTTCTATGACGCAAATTCAGCAGTCCTCTCAACCGTTCAATAGGCACATGCTTTTTTTCAGAACCGCCTTTGCGCTCGACGGCCTTTAGGTTTGGTGCGGAGGGGGAAGCAGGTGCAGCCACCTGCGTTAAGTCTGGTTCACCTACCAATCCTCATCGCTACCACCTGCGACATTAGGTGGCTAAGGCGGAACCCCGAAAACACCACTTTACAGGTGAAGAATTACAGGTGAAGTTTCTGTCGGATTACGGAGAAAACGCTCTAAAGTATTGAAAAGAATGGTAGGCCCGTGCGGACTCGAACCGCAGACCTCTACCGTGTCAAGGTAGCGCTCTAACCAACTGAGCTACGGGCCTATGCAACTTCACTTGGCGCCGCCATTTTAACATCTGCGAGCAAGTACGCCTAGCGCGCAACCATCGTAATTTTGGAGTGCGGCGGGCGGGCGCGGCGAGGCGCCCGGTCTGCTGGACCCGGCAAATGAGCCTTCCAAGCCTCACCTTTTTCCGCTTGACAAAATCAAACAGTTGTTTTAAACATGTGTTTGATATGGCTCACCAGGCTCTAACGCGAATTCCCACTCCGGTACACCCGCGCACCAAACATAAGGCCTTGGACTTGACGCGCGACAAACTGATCGAAGCGGCCGGCCAAGTATTTGCCGAACGCGGTTATCGGGGCGCGACGATTCGCGAAATCTGCCGCCGCGCGGGCGCGAATGTCGCGGCGGTGAATTACACGTTTGGTGACAAGATGGGACTGTACACGGAGGTGCTGCGGCATTCCATGCGCGCGGCAGGCCAGGCAGCGGCCATGACCGCCGCTCTCGATTCCAGCCTTTCTCCCGAAGGCACGATTCGCGGGGTGATCCGGGCGCGGCTGATGAGCCTGTGCCGAGGGCCGCGGCCTGACTGGCACATTCGCCTGGTGATGCACGAATTCTCGCATCCCACGCCGGCGATGGGGCGCGTGGTGGACGAAGGAATGCGGCCGATCTATGACCGTGTGCGCAAAGCGGTCGGCGCGATCATTGGATTGCCGCTGGACCATGAAACCACGCGGCTCTCTGTGAACAGCATCGTCGGCCAAATACTTTTCTACACCTTCTCCCAGCCAGTGCTGGCACGTTTACAGCCGGAGCTGAAGCTCACGCCAGATCAGCTGGATCGCATCGCGGACCACATCGCGGATTTTTCGCTCGCGTATTTGAAGAAAGTGGGGCACGGGAAACGCCATGGATGAAATGAAAACGAACACGATCACGCAAACGCCGCCAGGCGCGGAGCAGCGCACTTCTCCACCTCCCTCATTCGGCGCGCCGCCGCCAGCGGAAAACAAACCGCCCCGCCCGCGCGTCGTACGAATTTTGATAATCGCCGGCGTAGTGATCGCCGCGTTCGTGATCTGGAAGATATTTTTCGCGACGCCGAATCTTCCTGCCAGCATCATCGCGCTCAGCGGACGGATTGAGGGCGACGATTCCGCGGTGGCGCCGAAAACGAGCGGAAAAATTCTCGAGGTCACCGTGCGCGAGGGCGACACTGTAACGGGCGGGCAGGTGATCGCGCGACTGGACGATGCGCAGGTACGCGCAAAGGAAGATCAGGCGCGGGCCGCGCTCGCCGACGCGCAGGCAAAAATGCAGGCCGCGCGCGATCAGATCGCCGTGCTGCAGGATACGTTGCGTCAAAATCAACTGCAAACGGGCCAGTCCATGATGGATGCGGATGGCCGTGTACGGCAGGCGCAATCGGACCTGACGGAGGCGGAGGCGGACCTCGTGCAGCAGCAGGCCGCTTTGCGCCTCGCCGAATTCAACCGCGACGCCTACACGCGGCTTGCGAAGACCGGAGCCGTTTCTCAACAGCAGGGACTCCAGGCTGAGGTGCAAGCAGACCAGCAAGCTGCCGTGGTGGCTGCCGCACAGCGCAAGGTAGATTCATTCCAGGGCGCGCTGACAACGGCACAGGCAAACTTTGAAAATCCGAAAATCCGCGGCGCTCAGGTGTCTGGCACCGAAGGGCAGATTATCCAGCAGCAATCGACGATCGCCGCTGCGAAAGCGGAGACTGCCCAGGCGCAGGCGACGCTCGCGGAGGCGGAAGCCGATCGCGCCGATTTGACCGTGCTCGCGCCGTTCTCCGGCACCGTGCTCACCCGCGCCGCCGAACCCGGCGAAGTGGTGCAGGCGGGCACGGCCATCGTGACGCTGCTCGATCTCTCCAAGGTGTATCTGCGCGGCTTTATTCCCGAGGGCGATATCGGCAAGGTGAAAATCGGCCAGCCCGCGCATGTTTTTCTCGACTCCAGTTCCAATCAAGCGCTGGACGGATCCGTTCTGCGAATCGACCCGCAAGCGACGTTCACTCCCGAAAACACCTACTTCCGCGACGATCGCGTAAAACAAGTGGTGGGCGTCAAGGTGCAATTGTCGCAGGGGATCGGCTTCGCAAAGCCGGGCATGCCTGCGGACGGCGAAATCCTGACGAACGGCAACGCGTGGCCGCCGCACAAACGAGCCGCGCAATGAACACAGCCGCGACCGACCGGGAAGATCTCCTCGCGCGAACTGCCGCCTCTGCGGGAGCTGCCATTGATGTCCGCAACCTCAAAAAGCGCTACGGCACCCTTGAAGCCGTGCGCGGAATTTCTTTCGAGGTGCAACGCGGGGAAATCTTCGGCCTGATCGGCGCCGACGGCGCTGGCAAGACGACCACGTTTCAAATTCTCGCAGGAGTGATGGAAGCGACGGGCGGCACGGCGGAAATTTTTGGAAGGCCGGCGCGCGACGCGCGCTCGCGGACCGGATATCTCACCCAAACGTTCAGCCTCTATCCCGATTTGAGCGCGATGGAAAACATCCACTATATCGGCGAATTGCGGCGTGTACCTCCCGCGGAAATCGACGAGCGCGGCAACCGCTATTTGAAAATGTTTGACATGGACCGCTTCTCCAATCGGCTGGCGTCCCAGTTGAGCGGCGGCATGAAGCAGAAACTGGCGCTGGTGTGCGCGCTCGTTTCCGAGCCGGATATTCTGCTCCTGGATGAACCGACAACTGGCGTGGATCCCGTGTCGCGGCGGGAGTTTTGGGACACGCTCGCTCACCTCGCGGGCCAGGGCCTCACCGTGCTGATCGCCACTCCATATCTCGACGAAGCGGAGCGCTGCCATCGGATCGCCTTGTTTCACCTGGGCGAGATCCTGCAAATCGGCACGCCGGACGAATTCCGCGAGAGTTTGCATGCGAAGCGCATCGAGTTGCGCTCGCCCGATCTCCGAAAGGCGCTCCCTGCCGTGCGAAAGGCAATTGCGCACCATGCGGACATCTTTGACGTGCAGCGGTTTGGAGATCGTCTCGACCTGCTTTCGCATTCCCCCGAAGAGGCGCAGGAGAAGATCGAGGAATCCATGCGTGCGGAGGGAATTCCAATCGACGACATGCGAGTGGATGAACCCACTCTTGAAAACACGTTTGTAGCCACGCTCCGGTCGCTCGATCAGGAGATGCGGGATACGCCATTCCCTTCCCGCCGCGATCACACGGACAAGCGCGGCCAGATTGCGATCGGCGCGGAACATATCACCAAACAATTCGGCTCCTTCACCGCGGTGCATGACGTCAGCCTGCAGGTGCGCTACGGCGAAATCTACGGATTGCTCGGTGCCAACGGCGCGGGAAAAACAACCACGATCAAAATGCTATGCGGCTTGCTGGAAGCCTCCACGGGAAACATGCTGCTTGCGGGCGAGCGGGGCGCATTCCGCTCGACTGAAATCCGGCAACAGATCGGGTATATGTCGCAAAAGTTTTCGCTTTACGACGACCTGACGATCGCGGAGAACCTGGATTTCTTCGGCGGGGTCTACGGTGTCCCTCCTGAACAGCTCAAGGAGAAGGAACGCTGGGTAATCGAATTCTCCGGTCTCGAGGGCAAGGAACAACAGATCACCAGGAGTTTGCCGGGAGGATGGAAGCAGCGTGTCGCGTTTGGCAGCGCCATCCTGCACGAGCCGGGCATTGTGTTTCTCGACGAACCGACATCGGGCGTCGATCCGCTGGCCCGCCGCGCATTTTGGATGATGATCAATCGACTCGCAGACGCGGGCACGGCCGTCCTCGTGACCACGCACTATCTGGAAGAAGCGGAGCAGTGCAACCGGCTCGGCTTTATGGTGGCTGGTGAATTGCTCGTCGAGGGAACGCCGAGCGAAATCAAGGCACAGCAAAAAGGCCACCTGATTGAATTTCGCGTGGATCAGCCGCAGCGTGCCGCCGATCTTTTGAAGTCGGAAACGCAGCACTGGCGGGTTGCGCTGTTCGGCAAACGGCTCCACATCATTACGGACAGCGATGTCGACGCCGGCATACGCGAGAACACGCAAAAGCTGGAAGCGGGAGGAGTGCATGTCCTCGGGGCGCGCGAGGGGCGCTTCTCGCTGGAAGATGTGTTCATCAGCGTCGTCGAGCAGGCGCGCGAGCGCGGCAAGATCGGCGCGGAAGAATAGAGGAGAAAATCATGCGGCGAATTTTCGCGCAAGCCCGGAAAGAATTGACGCAGCTTCTTCGCGACCGCCTCGCCGTGGCGCTGGCGCTTCTGCTCCCCGTGATCTTAATGCTGCTGCAGACCACAGCCATTTCGCTGACCGTGAAGGATCTCCCCATCATCGTGCAGGACTTCGATCAGTCGCAGGCGTCCGAGAGACTGGTGGACGCGTTCCGCCAGTCGCTGAGCTTCCACGTTGCTTCGTGGCCCACGGACAAACAGCCTGAGGAGGCATTCGCTTCCAACAAGGCGCGCGGCGCGTTGATTATCCCGGAAGAATATGGCCGCCAGATCGCGCGCGGCGAAGACGCCACTGTGCAGATCCTGGTCGATGCTTCGGACGGGAATACCGCCCAAATTATTTCGGGCGATGCGGCGCAAATCGTTCGCGCCTATAACGTGGAAAATGCGGGAGCGACGCGGCCAGAACCCGTCACGGCCGCGATCCGGTTGTGGTACAACCCGAGCCGCTCGTCGCAAAAATTTTATGGCCCTGGAATCTACGTGCTGGCCATGTCCCTGTTTCCTCCGCTGCTGGCGACGCTGGCCATGTCCAAGGAAGGCGAGCAGAAAACGATTCTCCAGGTCTACGTCTCGAACATTTCCGCGCATGAATTCCTGCTGGGAAAGATCGCCGCGTTCATGATCGTGGCCACGGCGGAAGGAATCATCCTGATGGCGATTTTATTCATGGGATTCGGGCTGCGCTTTGCCGGCGATCCGACGCCGTTTCTTGTCGCCACGGTCCTGTACATGTTCACCGTCACGGCTTTCGGAAACATGATCGGCGCGGCAATTCCCAGCCAGGTGGCCGCGATGCAAGCGGTTGCCACCGCCGGATTCCTTCTCGTGTACATGCTGTCCGGCTTGCTCTTCCCTATCGCAAACATTCCCGCCGGCATTCGCTGGATTTCCAATTTTGTCTGGGGCCGCTACTACATCGAGATCGTGCGCGACGCGCTCCTGGCGGGCGGAGGCTGGCCATCGGTGTGGCTTAAAGTGCTCGCGATCGCTGCCATCGGCACTTTTTTTTACACGATGGCGTGGCGCACCATGCGGCGCATGCAGTTGAAGGATTAAGCCATGAATAAGCTTCGCAATTTGATCGGTTACCGTATGCGGGCATTGATCCGCAAAGAGTTTCGCCAGATTTTGCGGGATCGCCGCCTTGCCATTTCCCTGATCCTGCCGCCCACGCTGCAATTGCTCCTTTTCGGATTCGCTCTGAACGCAACCGTCACCAATCTGCGGCTCGGCGTTGTGGACGACAGCCGGACTCCCGAAAGCCGCGAGCTTGTCGCGACGATGACCGAAAGCAGGGCCTTCCGCGGCGCCGGGACTTATTTCAACGTGAACGAAATGGGCAAGAAAATCGCGGACGGCGATCTGGATGCCGGACTTGTGATCCCTTACGATTTTACGCGCGATCTGCAGCGCGGACGGCCCGCCACCGTGCAGGTGCTGCTGAACGCCATGAATTCCAACACCGCTACGATCGGCCAGGGATTTGCTCAAGGCGTGATTGCGTCCTACAACCAGACGCTCGCGGGCGAAGGAATTCACGCCCAGTTTCAGCAGATTGCCGCGCCGAACGTGAGCCGCCTCGGCCTGGTGTTGATTCATCCAGCGTACCTCTACAATCCAGGCCTCGAGCCCACGTGGTTTATCGTGACCGGAATTCTCGGCGTGCTTCTGATCTTGAACGGCTCGCTGATTTCCGCGGCAGCGATCGTGAAGGAACGCGAGGCAGGAACGCTCGAGCAGTTGTTGATGTCCCCTGCTTCGACGACGCAGATTATCGTCGCCAAGCTTTTCCCGCTCTTCGTCCTGCTGTGCATGATGGGGACTTTCGCGGTGCTGATCATGCGCGTCGTGTTTGGAATTCCCTTTCGTGGAAATATATTTTTGGTGGTTTCCGCCGCGGCCCTCTGTTTGTTGTGCGGAATCAGCATCGGCACATTTATCGCCACGTTCACGAAGTCGGCGAGGCAGGCGCAGCTTACTCTCTTCTTCGTGAACCCTCCGCTCACCTCGCTCTCCGGAGCGTTCACGCCGGTGGAAGCGATGCCGAAATGGCTCCAGCCTGTCGCGCAATTCAACCCCATTCAGCACTTCGGCCAGATTTCCCGCGGCGCGATGTTGAAGGGCAGCGGGATCGAGACGTTATGGCCGAATTTCCTCGCGCTTTTGGCGTTCACTGTCGTCCTCGTTTCGCTCAGCATTTGGCGATTCAGAAAACAACTTAGCTAGGCCCGGCTTAAGGGAGTCTTATGCGCAATAAAACAGAAGGACTATTTTTCTCAAATCTTTTCTCGAGTTTCGGCGGCAAGCGTTTGATCCGCCGTTTGCCGCTCATCGCTGCGGCGCTGCTGTTTGCGGCGCCCGCCTTCGCGCAATTCGGCCCGCCCTCCGGGCAATCGCAGGGCACGCAGGCTACGCAGCTTCCGCTCTCCGGGCGAACGGCTCAATCGAGCGGAAGCGTGAAAACCTCCGAGGCGCCCGCGCCGAGCACGACGGCTACCGTGAACACGCTGAATCCCAGCGTGCAGGTGCAAGGAGCCTATGCGGGAAGCACGCCGGGTGTCGCGAAGATGCCTTTCAACGGGAAGCTTGGCCTGCGGGAAGCGATTCAGCGCGGGCTCGCGTACAATCTCGGCCAAACAGGAGCGACGCAGGCTATGCGGCAGGCGGAGGGACAAAGCAAAGTCGCGCTCAGCAGTTTGCTGCCGAATCTCAACGGCACTATAAACGAAAATGTCCAAACCACCGATCTGCGCGCGGAAGGTTTCCGCTTCAATTTTCCGGGATTCTCGATTCCCTCGGTGATCGGCCCGTTTAACTACATTGATTTTCGCGCGCATCTTTCGCAGACCGTTTTCGATTACGGGGCGATCAACAATTACCGCGCCGCGAGCGATGTCGCCAAAGCGAATCGCTATTCGGCGCAGGACGCGCGCGAGCTGATCGTCCTCGCCGTCGGCGGAGCCTATCTACAAACCATCGCGGCGAAAGCGCGCGTGGCTTCGGAAGACGCGCAGTTACAGAGCGCCAATGCCGTGTTCGACCAGAGCAAGCAGCAGCTCGGGCAGGGACTCATTGCGAAAGTGGATGCCGACCGCAACGAAGTGCAGGCGCTGACGCACCAGCAACGATTGCTCTCCCTCAAAAATGACCTGGCCAAGCAAAAAATAAATCTCGCGCGCATGATCGGCCTGCCCGCGAACGATCAATACGATCTCTCCGACGAAGTGCCTTTCGCGCCCGCGGCGCCGCTGACCATTGAAGAAGCGCTCGCGCAAGCCTTCCAGCAGCGAGCTGATCTGAAGGCCGCCGACGCCCAGGTGCGCGCCGCGGAGCGTGCCCACTCCGCCGCGCGCGCCGAACGTTACCCGTCGCTCGGAGTCACGGCCGACTATGGCGGCATCGGCGTAAACCCAAGCCAATTGGAGACGACGTACACGGCCCAGGCCAGCCTGAAAATTCCGATCTGGCAAGGGGGGAAAGCTG
Organism: uncultured Acidobacteriota bacterium; assembly: GCA_963804145.1. GTDB lineage: Bacteria > Acidobacteriota > Terriglobia > Acidiferrales > UBA7541 > Palsa-360. Next base: position 13,637 of record CAWDPI010000003.1, read on the forward strand.
AGGGAGACATCCAGCAATCTGACGCCGCGCTCGCCCAGCGCCGCGCCGAGTATGAAGACTTGAAGGGCCAGATCGAGAGCGATGTCCGCAGCGCCTACCTGGATTTGCAGGCGGCCGCGAGCCAGGTGGAAGTCGCGCAAAGAAATGTGCAGGTCAACAAGGAAGCTCTCGAACTCACGCGGCAAAAAGTGGAAGTGGGAGTCATCGACAACGTCACGTATGTGCAAGCGCAGGAGGAAGTGACGAACGCCGAGTTTGATTTCATCAACGGCGTGTTCGCATTCAACGTCGCAAAGCTAAGCCTCGCGCGCGCCACGGGCCGCGCGGCGGATGCTCTGCCCGAAATATTTAAAGCCCCGTGAGGTATTGGCAAATCCTGGGAAGACCCGTTTTCAATTTGAAGTGTTCAGCTACAGGAGTAGGGGCACGGCATGCCGTGCCCCTACTGCCGCTCCGCTGGCGGGAATCAGACGAACTCTCACTCTTCCAAATCCTCGCGATACACGGGCACCGATGGATCGAGGACTCCGTCCATAACGTCCACGATCAAGCGTTCGTAGACGGTCGTCGCCTCGGGCAGGGACGTGTAGCCGCGTTCATAGACCACGACTCCGGTGGCCGAATAAATGAGCGTGAAAAATCGTCCGGAGGAATATTGCAGTTCGAGCAGCTTGCTGGGCATCTCGGGATCGCCTTCCTGTCCCAGGATGTCCATCAGCGCCACGGACCACTGCCTGCCTTTCGGATCGGTAACGGATTGGCGCTCGACGTACCGCCAGTTGTCCATGCTCCAGGAAGCCATATCTATCCCTGTCCGCGCAATCTGCGCTAGCCGAGCAGCTCGGTAAGCGCTCTCGCAACCTGCGCCCCGGTGAATGGTTTTGGAATCAGCATTACTTTTTTGGCGTCGCGGGCACGGAGGCTTTCGTCTGCTTCTTCCGGCGTGTCACTAATGATGACAACGGGAAGTTCGGCGTGATTCGGGTCGTTGCGAACGGTGTCAAAGAGCGACTCGCTCATGTTGTACACGGAACAGTCGAGCACCAGCGCTTCGGCGCGCTGCTCGACTAGCAGATCGTTGACGGAATCGGCAAAGCCGGAGGCGTAAACTTCGAAGCCGCGGTCGCGCAGAGCGAACGACAACAGCTCGGCGATTTCCGGCGTATCGTCGATGAGCAGAATGCGCCGCAAACGAATGCTACTTCGTGCCGTAATTGCCGGGCAATCTCGGCTTCTTGCCCGCGGAGGGCTCCAGGTCCAAAACCCAGACGCGGCCGCCGGCAATGTAATAGGCGCGGTGCTCGTTCTGGACGACTGCGCCCCAGGCTTCGAGCGTCCGCATCGCGAAGGTGTAGCCCTCGAAATTATTCCGCGCGTGGCCGAACACTTCGTTGGTGTGCCAGTTGTCGTTGAGGATCGCGTCGCCGGCGTGCACCCGCGTGACGGTGTAATATTTGTCGTAAGCGGCCTCGGGCCGAACCTCGCGCGTCGCCCCGTGCTTCTTGCCTTCGCTTACGGCGTACAAATCCTGCACAGCTCCTGCAGCAGGCGGATTGGGAGTGTTGGCGCTCATACAGTCTCCGCCACGGCGGCCGCCGCTTCCGCAGCCCCCATGTTCACAAGATTTTTCGCATCTGTGGCTTTGATCAAGGCCTCGGGAAGAGGCACACCCATCATTTGCCACTGCATGTTGGCGAATTTTTGCAGGTTGGCGATATGCTCGGCGTGCAGGTGGCCGAAGCGCCCCTGCAGCTTCAGGTATTCCGAAACCGGACGCATGCTCTGGGGGCGGAAACTGTAATCAAATTCACGCTTTTGATTGTTCCACTCCCAAATCGGATAGAGCCCGCATTCGACGACGAGCCGGCCGAGATCGATGGAGCGCGGCGTCTCGTATACGAAGCCCTTCTGGCAGGGAGTGTAAACCATCAAGAACGAAGCGCCCTTGAAATTGAGGCCTTTGCGCACCTTGTTCATGAGGTCGATGGGATAACCAACGCTGGCCGTCGCCACGTAGCAGTGGGGATGTCCGGCCGCCATCATGCGCGCGAGGTCTTTAGGATACAGAGTCTTCGCTTCGGGAACTTTCGGTCCTGGAGGCGAGAACGTCGTCATGCCGCCATAAGGCGTGCGCGAGGAAGCCTGAATACCAGTGTTCGCGTACTGTTCGTTGTCGTAGCAGATGATCAGGCAATCATGATTCCGGTAGAGCGCGCCGGAAATCGAGCCGATGCCGATGTCGGACGCGCTGCCGTCGCCCGCCTCGCAGATGATGTTCGGGAAGGTGCCCTTCCATTTGCCCTTCCGGATCATCGCTTCATAGGCGGCGGCGATCCCGGCGGTGAAGCTGCCGGCGCTGCCGATCTGCGTGTGCGCCCACGGCACATTGTAGGGCGTGCACAAGTACGAGCTGTTGGCGACGTACATGCACCCCGTCGGCCCGACCAGGATCGTGTTGTCGCCCGACGCCTTGCTCGTCATCCGGTACTGAATGGACGGCCCGCAGCCGGCACAAGTCCGGTGGCCGGGGACGAAGGGTTCGCTGGCCGGCAATTCCGGATTGTAGAATCGCGCCCCCTGGTTCGGGCTGCCCAGCATCGGCAATATCTGTCGCTCGATTTCAATGACTGACATTTTAGATCCTCCGGATGGCGGCCCCAAAGCGTTGCACCTCATCTATCATAGTGCAAGCCTTCAGACCCGTCCCATCAATATTGACGGCTACTCCTCGAAATGAACTACTCCTCGAACCCGACCCAATGCGTACGCTTTTCAATGCTCCCGCGCTTTTGCGCTTCGAGCATCTTCTGCGTCATCCAGTAGAATTCCTTCAGCACGATGGCCTCGCCGCCCATTCCGGCCATGAATGAGACGACCAGCGGGCGCTTCTGGCTCTCGTATAGCGCTGCGCAAGCTTCCGCGTAGAGCGAACCGCCGCTGCTCACGCTGCCCAGTCCCATGTTGGTCTCAATCACGCCGACGACTTTGAACTTGCTGAGAACTTCGTTCACACGATCGGTCGGGTAGGGCCGGATCGTCCGCAGCCGCACCATGCCGACCTTCGCGCCGCGATCGCGCATGTGCTTGATCGCGTAGCGCGCTGTCACTCCATGAGCGCCCTGCAGGAAAAAGACAACGTCGGCGTCATCGGTCATGAATTCTTCAACCCACGGATCGTACCGGCGTCCGAAAATTCTTGCGAACTCCTCGTGGGCCTGCTCGATAACGGCCATCGAGCCTTCCATGGCGCGCGCGCGCTCCAGCTGGAGCGGCGGGCCCTGCTCCGGCATGATCTGCGGACCGTGCGATACCGGATGCCGCGGATCGAGCGGGTACGGATGTTTGTAGGGCGGCAGATATTCCTTTACTTGTCCCGGATCGGGCAACTCGACATCGCACACGATATGCGAAACAAAGAAACCGTCCTGGCAAACCATCTGCGGCAGAAGGACGCGCGGGTCTTCGCCGATCCGGTAGCCGATGATGTGATTGTCAAACGCTTCCTGCGCGTCGCACGACCAGCCCATGAGCCAGCCCATGTCGCGCGTCGAGAGCGCGTCCGTGTGCTCGGAACCGAAATCGCCGGGAGGATCGAGCGTGCGGTCCGCAATCATCATCTGCACCGGCATGCGGCTGCCTGAGATCGGCGAGTACAGCTCGTAGCCGTACTGCACACCGACGCCCGAGCTGCCGGTGAAGACGCGCGCGCCGCTCGAAGAAGCGCCGTGCGCAATGCTCAATTGCGAGTGCTCGCTGTCGGCCACGATGTACTCGGCGTCGAGCTCTCCATTGGCCACCATTTGCGCCAGCGCCATCATCGTTGCCGTGTAAGGGCGGATGGGGTAGGCCGTGATCACATCGACGTCGGCGTACTTGGCTGCCTGCGCCGAAGCGACGCAGCCATTGATCCGAACCGTCTTTTTTCTTCCTTCGACGAGCGTTGCCATGTCTCACTCCGCGCGATCCACCTATTGGCGGACGCTTACTAGTAGGACAGGCTTCAGCCTGTCGCTTTTCATCGTGAACGAAATCCAAAACCGACAGGCTGAAGCCTGTCCTACTAAATCTAAATACTCTTCGCCGGACGGTCTCCCAGATTCATCAGCTCTTCCGCCTGCCGCCCATGCAGCCCCGGCGAGATCGCGAATGCGGTGTCCATTCGAATCACGCCCGTATCGAAATCAAGTTCGGGCACGCCTTCGAGGCACCCCGTCGGACACTCTTCGATGCACACGCGGCAGCCTTTGCAGTAGTCCACCAGAATCTTATAGAGCCCGTTCGAACGCGTAGAGCGCACGATGCAAGGCTCCGGGCAGACCAGGTAACAGTTGTCGCAGGCGTTGCAGGTGCCGCAACTGAAACAGCGGCTCGCTTCCATGCTGGCCTGCTCTTCCGTATACGCCAGAATGACTTCCTGCTGCGTGCTCGCGCCGCGCCGCGGGCGCCAGCATGGCCTGCTTGACGCGCGGGAAGTGCGGGAAATAGGTCATGTTCATGCGGTTCAAGTCGACGATCACGTCGATGGGAACCGTGCGCGGCTCGAGCGGGACATTGCGGAGCACCTTGTCCAGATTGAACGCCACGCGCTTGCCGTCTCCGACGGCGTTCACCACCATCAGCGGCTGGCCTGAACCCAGCTGCACGACGTCGCCTGCGGCGAAAAAGTTGGTGTTGCCGATGCGCCCGAACTCGTCGATCTTGATCGTGCCGCGGTCGGTCTTGAACTCGGCCGGCATCCAATCAAGTTTCGCTTTTTGTCCCACAGCGATGATCACGTTGTCGACGGCAAAGCGCTTGGCCGGCGTCTCTCGATCGATGGCGATTGGCGAGGCGTTGATTTTGCCGGTGAAGCGCGCGGGGTGCAGTTGCAAGGCTTCGACTTTGCCATCGCCAAGCACTGCGGTCATGGCCAGGCCGTGCATCAGCTCCACGCCTTCCTCAAGCATGTCATGCAAATCTTCCGGAGAGGCCGGCATTTCCTGGGGATTGGCTTCCACCGTGATCATGGTTACTTCGACGGCGCCCTGACGGAGCGCTTCTCGCGCGCAGTCGATCGCGGTGTTTCCGCCGCCGATGACGGCGACGCGAGGACCGAGCTTCACTTTGGATGTGCCCATGCCGATGTCGCGAAGGAATGGAAGACCGAAGACCACGCCGGGCTTGTTCTCGCCCTCGGCTCGCGCGCTGTTGGATTCGGTGAGGCCCACGGCAAACACGGTGGCGTCATAGTTCTTTTTCAAATCGTCGATCGTGACGTCTTTCCCGACCTCGGCGTTTGTCTTGATCTCAATGCCGAGCTGGACGAGGCGTTCGATCTCGCGATCGAGCACCGCCTGCGGAAGGACCCAGTCCGGAATACCGCCGCGGTTCAGTCCACCGGCTTTGGGAGACTTCTCGAGGATGGTCACCTTGTACCCGAGGCGCGCCAGTTGGTACGCGGCGCTGTGGCCGGCGGGGCCCGACCCGATCACGGCGACTTTCTTTCCGTTGGACGGTCCGGCCTTGACTACATCGCGCGCCAGCGCCTGTCCCATGTCGCCGAGAAACCTCTCGACCGCGCGGATCGAGATGGCTTCATCGTACTGCCCGCGATTGCAGGCCTGCTCGCACGGGTGGTAGCACACGCGGCCCGTGACCGACGGGAACGGCATGTCTTCCTTGATGAGAGCGTAGGCATCGAGATACTTGCCGCGCTTCACCAGGTCGAGATAGCCCTGGATCTTTTCGTTCGTGCCGCAGGCGTTGTTGCAGGGCGGCAACTTGTCCCGGTAGACCGGCCGGATCGACCGCCAGTTGCCGGTCGGGAAAAGGTCCTGGCCCTTGTCTTGTGACGGAGCCGGAGTGATTCCGGCAAACGGCACCTTGAGCCAATCGGGAATGTGCGTTCCTTGAGTCGACATTTTCAGCCCTCATTCTGGCAGGCTCGTCGCCGCAGCGACAGCCCGCATCGCAAAAAATTTAGTTTACGCAGCCACTGGTTTCAGCGGCATGATGTGCAATTCCTTGAGCGCCGCATGGAATGCCGCTTTATTCGCGATCATCGGTTCGATCGTTTCCATCTTCACGATACCCGTAGTCTTGACCACCGCCGCGATGAGTGGAGCGGCGATGTCCGGAGCAACCGCTTTGCTTCGCTCGGCAGCCCCTTCCGTCGATAGACGGTCGAGGCCGAGTTCGCCCAGGCGGTAATAGAGCCATTTGTGGTCGGCGAGCTTTGCGGCATCGACGCAGACGAGCTGCGCCAGCCGTTCGGCGCCGGGCACAAAGCGGATCATGTACTCCGGCGTGTAGTGCGTGTTGATGATCAGCGTTCCGCCGGGAGGCATCCCGCGCATGTAGTCCCAGCCTTTGACCATCGTCCCTTCCACCAGGACGACGATGTTGGGATGTTCGTTCTCGTAGGTCAGCGCGTTTTCGATCACGCTGTCGCTCACGCGGCAATATTTGCGCGTGGGGGCGTTGGTGCGGTCGGGATTGTCGACGTAATTTTCCATCGCCTGGGAAAACTTGCCCTCGTTGCGGGCGGAAGCGGCGACGGAATTGACGATGTCGCGGCCCTCTTTGTCCATGATGATGCCGCGCGTCCAAACTGTGAGTTCCGTATAGCTCATGATCGATCCTCTTTTTTGTCTTCCAGATGGATATGGGTCGCTACAGAAAATTCATCGGCATCGCCGGGGCGCGCTGCCGGGTCTTTCAACGGATTAGGGCTGCCGCGATGGGAATCCAGAACGGATTGAAAATCGCTTCGTCGAACAACAAACGGCGCTGTGGGCGCGGCGTCCTGATATTTCGCAATCGCCAGCAGCGTCGCCTTCTTGCACAGGCTTTCGATGTCGGCGCCGGTAGACCCATCGGCTCGGGATGCGAGGTCGTCGATGTCCACATCGGGTGCGAGCGGCACGCGGCGGCAACAGAGCCGCAGGATCGCCGCGCGGTCCGCGGCGGCGGGCTTGGCGAACGGAAGGATGTAGTCAAACCTTCCGCTGCGCAAGAGCGCGGGTTCGACACGCTCCGGGCGATTGGTGGCCGCCAGCAGGAGCACGCCTTTGACGTCACGCAGGTTGTCAATCTCGCGCAAGAGCTGGCTGAGAATTCTCTGATAAATGTCGGAGCCCAAATGATCGGAGCCGAACTTTGGCGCGAGGGCGTCGATGGTGTCAAAAAAGAGGATGCAGGGCGCGGCGCGTCTCGCTTTTTTGAAAACTTCGCGCAGCGCGCGTTCGGATTCGCCGAGCCACTTTGAGTAGAGTTGCGGACCGTCGATGGCGATCAGCGGAATCTGCTTCTCGCCTGAAAGCGCTCGCGCCATGGCGGTCTTGCCGGTGCCCGACGGCCCGACGAACAGAATGCCGCGCGGCGGCGCGAGGCCCACTTGGTCGTAGATATCGTTGTGCACGTGGGAATGCTCGACGACGGCATCGAGCAACCGCTTCAAATCGGTGTGGCCGCCGAGGTCCGCAAATGTAGAGGTGCTCTTCTCGATAAAAAATTCGCGAGTCGCGCTGGGTTCGACTTCCTTCAAGCCGGCGAGAAAATCTTCGCGCGTAACCAGCAGCCCGCTCAGATCGGCGGGCGGAGCGCCGTCCGTTTCTAGAGGCGCAGTGGCAAGGAATCCGCGCAAGGCGATCATGCCCACTTCCTGACACAGCGCTTCGAGATCGGCGCCAACGAATCCGTGGGAATGCTCGGCGATTTCCTGCAAGTTGACGTCCTGCGCGAGCGGCATGGCGCGCGTGTGGATCTTCAGGATTTGAAGACGCGCTTGCGTGTTGGGCACGCCGATTTCGATTTCACGATCGAACCGCCCGGGCCGCCGCAGCGCCGGATCGAGCACTTCGGGAATGTTTGTAGCGCCGATAACGATCACCTGGCCGCGCGACACAAAACCATCCATCAGGCTGAGCAGCTGCGCCACCACGCGCTTTTCGACTTCGCCGGAAACTTCGGCGCGCTTGGGAGCCACCGCGTCGATTTCATCAATGAATAGGATTGCGGGAGCGCGGCGCGCGGCTTCCTCGAAGACTTCGCGGAGCTTGGCTTCGCTCTCGCCGTAAAACTTGCGCATGATTTCCGGGCCGTTCAGAGGTATGAAGTGCACGCGGCTTTCAGCAGCAACGGCGCGAGCCAGCAAAGTTTTTCCCGTGCCCGGCGGGCCATAGAGCAACACGCCCTTCGGCGCGAAGATTCCCAATCGCTCAAAAATGCGCGAGTGCTTCAAAGGCATCTCGACCATTTCGCGCACGCGCGCCACTTCGCGTTCCAGCCCGCCAATATCTTCGTAGGACACTGCGGGAGCGCGCGTCGCGGTCTGCTCGCCCTCGACGATCCGGATGTCGGTTCGCGGTCCGATCACCACCGGCCCCGAGGGAATCGTGCGCACTACCTGGAAATTCACCGCCTTGGCAAACGTCGGCACGCGCACCACGCAACCCTGCGTGACTGGAACGCCCGTCAGATCCTCGACGATCCGTTCGGGAGCAATGATTGCAGGCGCGGCGCCCACCCACATAGGCGAGAGCCGCACGGCCATGGCCTGCGAGTGCTCGACGACCGCAACCGTCACTTGTTCCTGCAGACCCACGCCGCAGTTGCTCCGCGCCGTGCCGTCGATCTGAATAAGGCCTTCGTGGAGTTCGTCGGATATCTCAGCGCGCGCGACGGAGGAGGTGCCGCCGTTGATTTTTACCACGTCGCCCGCGTGGGCGCCGATGCGCTGCATGTCAGCCGGCGCGAGCCGCGCTATGGCGCGTCCCACATCTTCCACGCGCGCTTCTACAACACGCAGCGTGACCGTGGCCGCCAGTGAGGATGAAACAATCTCCGTCACTGCGCCACCTGGAGTTGAGATTGGAGTTGACTGCTGAATCGGGCGAAGAGCTTCGCGAGCCTTTGGTTTTCCGCATGGTCCTGAAGGTCGGCAAGAACTTCCACGCGGGTGGTTTCATTTCCCATGTCGGTCAGGCGGACCGTTCCGAGGTTGGTGTGCTCCAAGGCCCAACCTTCGCCCTGCGTGGAAGCGACCGCCATGCACAGCGTGGTACGATCGCTCTCCCAGGGCACGACAATCGCGGTCAGGCTGCCCTGTCCGACGGCCAGTTGCTCAATCGCGCCGGAGACGGCGCGGGGGGAACCGGCGGTCACGAATTCAAAAAGCTTTTCACTCATGGCAATCTGTGGTACAGTGGACCAGTGATTGAACCACTTGCAGACCAAAATGTACCATCCACGCGAAACGCTGTCAAGCGCTTCGTGCAGCCCTCCGGCGGCGAATCTCGCCTCATCACGCCGATCAAAAAAACCCGTGTCGCCGAAGAAGTAGCCGACCGCATCCGTACATTAATGCTGGACGGCACGTTTCCGCCGGGCGAGCCTCTGCCCTCGGAACGCCATCTGGCGGAGCGGTTCGGAGTGAGCCGCGGCTCGATCCGCGATGCGCTTCGCACGCTGGAGACGATCGGCCTGCTTGAGACACGGCACGGGCAAGGGACGTTCCCGCACGAGCTTTCTGTGGAACGCCTCGTTGCTCCCCTGGCGTCGGTGATGGCCTACCGGTCAGACCTGCAGGAAGAACTGTTGGATGTGCGCCGGATGTTCGAGCCCGCCGTCGCGCGCGCCGCGGCCCTGCGAGCGACCGACGAAGATCTGGCCGATCTGGAACGCATCCTGGAAACGCAACGGCAAAAGTTGAAGGGCGCTCAATCGGCCATCGCCGAGGACACGGCGTTTCATGCCATCCTGGCGCGCGCCACGCGCAATCGCGTGGTCATGAGCATCATGGCGACGCTCAACGATTTGCTGGTTGAATCGCGCACGCAATCACTAAGGCAGAAGGGGCGTCCCGCGCGGTCCATCGACGGGCACGAGGCGGTAGTTGCCGCGCTGCGCCGCCGGGACGCCGAGGGCGCTTCGCAAGCCATGTACAACCACATCGATCAAATCGCCGATCTGCATGTCCAAACGCACAAGGGTACCAACCCGCCCGCCAAGTAGCTGGAGATGCAGCCAATGGACGACAGCTTGCGAGCGCAGATCGATTCCAATCTTTCGCACCTTGATGGTTTGATCCGCCGCGGACGACAGCTTCGCGAAACTTTGGCAGCCGATCCTTCGAGCAAATCCGCGCTGGTGGCCAATCGCGCCTGGCAGCAGGATTGCGGCGTGGCGATCAATCAATTGTCGGGTGGCAGCAAGGCGCATTGGCTGGCGCGGTTGTTCAGCGAAGCGTTTTTGATGCGCGCGACGTCCGGCCAGGTGATCGAAGCGGTGGCGCCGGCCGAAATCGTCGAGCGCCTGGTCGGCGTTCTGGATCAAGCCGTCGTTTCACTTTCACAAATGGGCGCTGAACAGGGCACTTCCGGATCCTCTCCGGCCGCGCCGCTTCCCCACCGGTTCGATTTCGTTCACAACGTCGCGCTCCGCGCGGTTCTGGAGCAGGCGTATACCGACAGCCGGGACGCACTGGAGCATGGCAGATACGGCATGGCCCTGATCAACTCCTGCGGAATACTTGAAGCGATCGTGACGGATGCGCTCGAACACAAGGGGCTTGACGCGCTGGCTTCCGCTGTCGTCGATATTCCCGCGGGAAAGATTGGTGATTGGTCGTTTGACAGTCGCCTTTCCGTCGCAGAGAAGGTGGGCGTCATTCGTGGTGGTTGCGCTCGGTTACCGGAAATTGCGCGGAGGTACCGAGAGATCACGGACGCGGACGGCAACCCGCAACTAACTATTTCCGAGCGCGATGCGCGGCGCACCACGCAAGTGCTTCACGTTGTGATGAGAGATTTGGATCCGGGTAGGTAGGACAGACTTCCAGCCTGTCTGGTTTTGAAATTTTTGGTGCGCTCGAAGAAGTCAAATGCGACAGGCTGCAAGCCTGTCCTACTTGTCGATCCGCGCAAGCAATTCCACGAATTTCTGCTGGCGTTCCGACTGATCCTGCCCGCCGGCGGCTTCCGCCAGCTGCGTCACGTTCATCGAGCAGAATTTCGGGCCGCACATCGAGCAGAACTTCGCGTCCTTGTAAAAATCGTCCGGCAGCGTTTCGTCGTGCATCGCCTTCGCCGTTGCGGGATCGAGCGACAACTCGAACTGCTTGTTCCAATCGAACAGGAAGCGCGCGTACGAAAGCGCATCATCGCGGTCGCGCGCGCCTGGCCTGTGCCGCGCCACGTCCGCCGCATGCGCCGCGATTTTGTAGGCGATCACGCCCTGCTTCACGTCTTCCGCGTTCGGCAAGCCCAGGTGCTCCTTCGGCGTCACGTAACACAGCATTGACGCGCCGTGCCATCCGATCATCGCGGCTCCAATTGCGCTCGTGATGTGGTCGTACCCCGGCGCGATATCAATGACCAATGGCCCCAGCGTGTAAAACGGCGCTTCGTAGCACAGCTCCATTTCCTTTTTCACCTGCATCTCGATCTGATCCATCGGTATGTGCCCCGGGCCTTCGATCATCACCTGCACGTCCTGCTCCCACGCCTTCTTCGTCAACTCGCCCAGTACTTTCAGCTCCGCGAATTGCGCGGCGTCGCTGGCATCCGCGAGACATCCCGGCCTTAAGCCGTCGCCCAAAGAAAAACTCACGTCGTGCTTCTTGAATATCTTGCAGATCGCATCGAAATGCTCGTACAGAAAGTTTTCCTGCTTGTGCGTGTTCATCCAGTGCGCCAGGAGCGCCCCGCCCCGGCTCACGATCCCCGTGATCCGATTCCTCACCAGCGGCACAAACTCCCGCAACACGCCCGCGTGAATCGTCATGTAGTCCACGCCCTGCTCGGCCTGCTCCTCGATCACTTCCAGCATCAAGCCGATGCTCAGGTCTTCTGTGCGCTTCACGCGCGAAAGCGCTTCGTAAATCGGCACCGTCCCGATCGGCACGGGCGAAGCCTCGATGATCGCTTTGCGGATCGTCGGAATGTCGCCGCCCGTCGACAGGTCCATCACCGTGTCCGCGCCGTAGTGCACCGAGTGATGCAGCTTCTTCAGCTCTTCGTCGATGTGCGACGTGGTCGCCGAGTTCCCGATGTTCGAGTTGATCTTGCACTTGAACGCGATGCCGATACCCATCGGCTCCAGCGCCTTGTGATGGATGTTCGCCGGAATGATCGCGCGGCCGCGCGCGACTTCGCTGCGCACCAGCTCCGGCTCGATCTTTTCGCGCCGCGCCACGTACTCCATCTCTTCCGTAACCACGCCTTTGCGCGCGTAGTGCATCTGCGACACATTTCTTGTGCCGTTGGCCGCCGCCGTTTCCGTCAATCGCTTCTCAACCCAAGCGTCTCGCACTCCCATCGCTTCCCCCTGAAGAGTCTCCGCTCGCGGAGCGTCTCTCTCGTGACGCCGAATTATCGCACCGCCGTGCGCGCGCGGCAACCGGGGTTCAAGTAGCACAGGCACTCTTGCCTGTGCGGGGTTTGCGAATATCGATAATGTATGGTTGCGCGGCGGTGGCGAAAACCGCACAGGTCCGCCGCGGCGGATGCCTGTGCTACTCAAACCACGCGGGCGCGTCACGCAGGACCCAAGCGCATTTTTCGCTTCTTTACCGGACAGCTCCGGTCAGGAAAGTCTCCCTGGCCTTTTGGCCAGTGCGCCGATGCCGCGTTCCGTTTGCGACTCTCCCGAAGTTGAAGCCTGCAGTTGCAGAGTAGCTTGTGTCGCGGCGGTTCATACGTCCGAGCCAACTTCCCCAAACAATTGTTCCTCGGTACAGGTACACCTTTAGCAACCCTCTGGTACGTCTGTACCATTCACCGCTTTTGCGGGCAGTGCAAACATCGTGAGGTCAGAGAAATTAAGATAAATCGGTCACTTTTAGGCGGTGCGTTGCGCTCCAGGGAGGGGCAAAAGTTAATGCGATTTCTATCCAAGGCCTTTATCGTTGTGGTTGGCTTGTTTGCAATCGGGGCATCATCTTCATCGCTCAGCGCCAAAACACTGTTGGCGGGCTCATTTACGCTGCAGCGTCCCACTCAATGGAAAAACACTGTGCTTCCCGCCGGCAACTATACGTTCCGTTTGGCGAACACGCAGACGGATACGAACATACTCTCCGTTCACGGCGCAAATAAGAACCTTGACATCATGGTCTCTGCTCAATCAGCGTGCGAAAAGTGCCGGACCGGTAAGTTGAAAGTAGCGGTGCAAGGCGAAAATCGCATCGTCACCTCACTGGACTTGCCAGGGTTCCACATGGACTTTAACGCTCGACGGCCAGCGGCCGAGAGGGAAGAACAATCGGCTGGGGCCCCCGCGTCCTCCGAGCAGGTAGCCGTCCATGTCAGTCAAAACTGAACTCAAATCGTAGCTCGGCTTTGCGGGCGGTTCAGTTGCAGACAATCGGCAGTGTAATATAACGCTCCTGAACTGCACGCAGGGGTTTTCTGAGGAGTGGCATCACGTGGGATAGGTGCTGATTTACGAGAATATCAGAAACTATCCCACTCCCTCGTTTCGCTTCCCTGCAGCAATCAAACTAAGTAATCTGTTGCGCAAACGCGTCGCCGCAAACCTAATCATTCCCAAATTGCGAACGCGATGCCCGTGCCGGTCCCGGCGGGAGAACGGTAGCACGGAACGTAGTCGGACCAATTCAAATTCAAGGATTCCATCGCGCCAGCAAGTGCGATCCAATTGCGAATTTCTCCGCTGCCGGATTTCAGCTTTGCCGGAGGCACCGAGGCGATCACTTTCTGGTCTTTGTGCTGCATGGCGGCGATCAGGTTGCGGTCGAACTCTTCGTCGAGGCAAAAATGGCTGAGGCCGCCGGTGGCGATGAACGCGACACGCGCGCTCTTTGGCCAGGATTTTATCGCGCGCGCCAGGGCCTTCCCGAAATCGTAGCAGCGGAGGGCCGAAGGCTGGTTCGGCGGATAGTAGGCGTTAATGCAAACGGGAACGACCGGGACGGATTTATTGGGCATGAGCACTTCACGCGGAAAAGCGAAGGCGTGGCCTTCTCCTTCGCCGGCGTGATCCGGCTGGCGCGTGGATTGGGCGACGTCGAAATTCGCGTCCATCAATGCTCCCACCAGGTATTCGCCCAGATCGGACGCCACGGGGAAAGCCTTAGCCACCGGTTCGTAATAACGGCGCCGCGCTTCGGTGTACCAATCCCAGATTTCGGTCTTCGTGGTCGGCCGGTTGTAGATTTCCTTGCCCCAATAAATCAGAAAGGCGGGGAGATTATCTTCGCGCAGCATTTCCTTCTGGTCGTCGCCGATGATGACGATAATGTCCGGCGCGACGCGTCCGACCGCGGCGCGCAATTTCGAGAGGCCGGTTTGGCATCGCTCGTATCGCGCACGAATCGCCTCTGGCAGCAAAATCTCGTCCAGTCCCTTGGGCGCCGTCGCGAGCAACGCTTCGTAATTGGTGGGGTTTCCGCCTTTATCGAAATAATATTTGGCGCGCTCTTTGTCGACCTGAGCAAAGTGCGGCCAATCCTCAAGTTTAGCCATCAACATGATGGAATGCGACGCGCCGATCCCCGCGACGATGGAAGCCATTCGTTCTCCCAAGAAGCAGCAACGGAATACTGATCTTTTGCTAAAACACGACGTGAGGTAAAACCGCTAATCCGGAGTCTTCATGCAGCTCGAACATTTCGGAATCGTCTGAGGGCTCGCAAAAAAAACAATTCTGTCATTCCGATCCCGCAAGGCGGGATCGGAATGACAACCGGTCGTGTGTTTTCGCAGCGCGCGGATCCGCAAATCCCTCACGCGCTCACTGAGCAGCACCCGCGGCGCCCGCGGCCGGATACACCGGCAGCGTAACGTGGTCGCCGAAGGCCGCCTTCAGGCCTTCGATGGCACAATTCTCATCACCGCCGCCCGCTCCGCCGCCGACGCCGACGGCGCCGATCATCTGTCCGTCGACAACGATCGGGATGCCGCCCGAGTTCGTGAACAAATTAAAATAGGCAGTAGAACGGGGAATGCCGGCCGGATTGTTCTTGAGTTGCGCCGCATTGATGGAGGTGGGCTGGCGCGTCTTCAGCGCCGTCTGGGCCTTCAACATGGCGGTGTGCATGTTGAGGTAGATTTGGCCGTCCATGCGCTCCATGTGCACGAATTCGCCAGCGTTATCGATAACGTAAAGCGACATCGTGCCGCCCTTCGATGTGGCCCAGTCTCGACAGACGCGGCCGATCTTCTTGGCTGCCGCGAGCGAAATCTGATTCGCGTCAAACACGTTGCTTGCACCCTTGCCGCCGACCACGAAATCCGGGGACAAAGTCGACTTGGGCGGGGCGGCCGCAGCAAATTTCGGAACCGGGGCATTACCCGGATTTGGGTTCTGGCGAGGTGGAAGGTCTTGCACCAGGGGCGCGACAGTCGGCCCGATCACTTCTACCAGCGCCTTGTGCCCGCAAATCTCATCGCTCCACACCGGGGGATGTGGCGCGGAACCGCCGACGCCGACGGCGCCGATCATCTGCTTGTTGACAACGATAGGAAGCCCTCCGGAATTTGGGAAGAGGCCGAGCTGAATGAGCTGTAATTCCGCGGTCGGATCCTCGATCACGCGATTCATGCGGTTCTTGCTGGCGTCGCGTCCCAGGAGCGCGGTGCGCGCCTTCATATCGGCCGTAATGATATTGAGATAGCCCTGACCGTCCATGCGATCCATGTAGACATGGTTGCCGAAATTATCAAGCACCATGATACTGATCTGCACGCCTTGATCGGTGGCAGCCTTCTCGCACACATTGGCGATGCGCTCCGCAGTGGCCAGATTGATGGTTGTGAAATCCTGAATCTTTTCGGCGGCTTTGCCGCTGACGACGAATTGTTCCGGTACGCTTTGAGCAAACGCAATGCCGCCAGACGCCAACGCGCCGGCGATTGCCAATGCCCCTAGAAATACGATGGTACGAATTTTCATTTTGTCCTCCCCTGACTCGTGTCGCGCAAATTCTCCTCGTCTTTGGCGGGCATGTCAATCGGGAGTGGGGCCATATGGCGGGTCTGAAAAGTGTCGAGGAAGGAGCGCGGTTGCATCGGCTCAATCTTTGACATCATAATAGTGCGCTCGTCTCCAACGATCCGAACTTCAAAGACACCTTCTTCCGCGGACCGGTTTGGCCGACGACTGAATTCGCGCGAAGGGGGATTGCGCCGCCATGAGCAAAAGGAAATCGTTCGACGTTGAGGGATTGGGTCACGCCAATCCGATTCCCGCGATTTCACGCATCGGAAATATTTTGGCGACGGGCGGCGTATCCGGGACGGACACGAGCACAGGAAAAATTCCGGAGGATGTCACGGCGCAGTGCAAGCACATGTTCGCGAATTTGCGCACGATTCTTGCTGCTGCGGGAGCGACGCCCGAGGACGTGATCCGCTTGACCGTGTGGATCAAGCGTCCCGAGATTCGCGCGGAGGTCAACAAAGAATGGCTCGTGATGTTTCCCGACCCCAATTCGCGCCCAGCGCGGCATACGATGTTTTATGACCACTTCGCAGGCACGATGGTTGTGCAGTGCGAAGCGTGGGCCGTCATCGGCGGGTCTTAGTAGCACAGGCACTCTTGCCTGTGAGGTTTTGTGAGTCGACGTGAACGCATGAATTCCTGAAAGTATAGAAAACCGCACAGGCAGAGTGCCTGTGCTACACAAGGCCTAAGAGAGCCATTCACTTATGAAACTTCGACTCAGCATCGGAATGGCATCGAACCCGCGAACGTGGCCCGTTCTCGATGGCCTGGTAGCCGCCGACGGAATCGATCTGGTTCCCAGCGTGGTGCATCCGTCCGAACTTTTCTGGAGGCAATTGCGCTTCGCGGATTTTGATGTTTCCGAGATGTCATTTTCCTCCCTGATGATGGCGAGAGCCAATGGCGATGAGCGTTGGGTGGGTCTTCCTATATTTACGACCAGAAGATTTTTTCATACGGAAATACTGGTGCGGCGCGATTCGGGCATTGAAAAGCCTGCGGACCTGAAAGGCCGGCGCGTGGGCGTCCCTGAATACCAGCAGACGGCCGCGCTTTGGACCAGGGGAATTCTGCAGCATGAATTCGGCGTCGCGCCGAAGGACATGGAATTCTGGATGGAGCGCCTGCCTTCCCACAGCCATCGCGGCGCGTTGGGATTCACTTCGCCGCCGGGCGTGACGATTCGCCAGATTCCGCCGGAAAAAAATATTGGATCGATGATGCTCTCGGGCGAACTCGAAGCCACGCTCTTCTACCTTGTGAATCCCAATATGATTGACCGCAGCACCGCCGATCTCTGGCATCACCCGGACATCAAGCCGATGTTTCCCGACGCGCTCGCCGAGGGAATCCGTTTCTTCCGAAAGACTGCCATTTATCCGATCAACCACGGAATGGTGATCAAACGGGAAATTGCGGAAGAGCATCCCTGGACGGTGTTGAATCTCTTCAAGGCGTTCAAGCTAGCGAACGAAGTTGCAAATGAGCAGCGGCTCGAGCACGCGAGCTATCATTTCGGGGCGGGCCTGATCTCCCGGGAAGCCAATGAGGCGCTGGTGAAACCGATCGTCACGCACGGGATCAGAGCGAACCGCCACGTGCTCGAAACCGCCGCGCAATATTCCTTCGAGCAAGGATTGACACCGCGGCTAGTGAAACTTGAAGAAGTGTTCGCCGCGAACGCAATGGAGGAATAGCCGCGGGGCAGAGTTTTGTGTAGCGCGCGTCAGCAGGCAACCTGGCCGAGCGATCCAAAGCCAAGAAAAAAACTTCAGGAAGCGGACATTTCGTGTGTTAACGGCATCGGATTACCCATGGGTGCCGCGGTGCGCGCACCCGTGTTATCCTCGCGTCAGGAACCGGCGATGCGAATTATAAAGGCATGGTGGCTGCTGGGATGCGCGTTTGCTCTCGTGGGCGTGGCCTATGGCTACCAGGCGCCGTTCCGCGAATATCCTTCCGTCGAGTACGGCGTCCAACCGCTTCCTCCCGACTACCAGGAAAAAACGGAATTTGCGTTTGCGCGGATGATGTATCCGCCCGGTTGGAATGACGGATATCGCGGACGCTTCGACGGCGACTGGCGCCTGGGACTTTCCCTCTGGACGCAGGATTATCCGCCGGCGGACCGGGATTTCTCCCAAGCGGTTCGCCGCCTGACGCGCATCCACACGCGGTCCGTCGAAGAGTGCGTGAACCTCGACGATGGCGACGAGGTCTACAACTGGCCGTTCCTTTACGCCGTGCAGGTCGGCGAATGGGGCCCGACCGATCGCCAGATGCTGAAGCTGCGCGATTATCTGTTGCGCGGCGGATTTTTCATGGCCGACGATTTTCACGGGACAACAGAGTGGAAGGTATTTGAGGAACGCATAAAAGTGGCTTTCCCCGACCGTCCCATCGTGGACATTCCAAACAACGATCCGATTTTTCACACCATGTTTGACCTGGACGACCGCTACCGGATTACGGGCGCCGAGCACCTGCGCCTCGGTTACAAGAATGGCGGGATTGACGCGCACTGGATGGGGATTTACGACGACCATGGCCGCGTGATGGTGGCGATTTCGTTTAATTCCGATGTCGGAGATTCGTGGGAGTGGTCGAACGTGCCGGGGTATCCGCAGAAATTTTCCGATCTGGGGATGCGCCTCGGCGTGAATTATGTGATTTACGCAATGACGCACTGAAAAGTAGGACAGGCTTCCAGCCTGTCTGGTTTCTTACTGTCAATTTAAGAACAAAACCGACAGGCTGGAAGCCTGTCCTACTCACTGCACCGTAATATTTACCGTGGCCGTGGTCCTGCCAAACGCGTTCGTGGCGTAAAGCGTATACGTGGTGGACTGAGTCGGCGAGACCACCGCGCTCGTTCCGCGCACGGCCCCGATGTCCGGCGAAACGATCAAGTAGGACGCGCCGGTAACACTCCAGCTCAAGGTAACGGGCGTGCCCGCCGAAACCGATTGCGAACTTGCCGTGAAACTTGTGATGACGGGACTCGCGCCGGCCGGGACATTCGCGGCGGTGTAGATCGGATTCATCTCGATGACGTCGAAATCCGCGGCAGTTACGCCGCCTAAATTATGGAGATCGTCGTTGTTCCAGTTGTCGTCCGGCGCGCCGCTGATGTACATCGAAGAGCCGTTGTCGGCCATGATCATTCCATATTTCTTTAGCGCCGTGAGAATCACCTGATTGGCCGCGGAAAATGAAGAAATATCGAAGCTCGCCTTGAGACGCAGGCGCATGCCCATCGGCGCGGCGAGCGCGTTCGAGGAATTGGCGGCCCAGTGCGACGCGGGCGGCACAAACGCCGCGCGGCTCGATTGCAGCGTGAATCGCAACGCGTGATTGATCTGGCCGGTCGCGACTTCGTCGTAGCGCGCGAGGCCCGGGAAAATCGGCAGGCCGGCGGCGTCGGCCGACGTCCAAGTGTACGGACGCTGTTCGTCGGCAGTGAGATCCCACACGGCGGCCGATCCGGCGTTCCAACTCGCGGCATTCGGATAGGAACTGTACAGCTCGTACAGCCAGCAATTGTTGTTGTCGAGCACGAGCACGTGCCGGTCCCCGCTGCCGGGCGCCGGATAACCCTCGATCTCAGCGGTCACGGGAATCGGCATCGGCCCTGGATCGCTCTCATCTCCATACGCCGTAAAAACAATGGGCACGGGCGCTTGCTGCGAGCCCACAACCAGGTAGGGGATGCCTATGCTCGAGCCGTTGTATAGGCCCGAGCCGAAATCTGGATGAAGGCCGATTCCTGAGCCGATGAAATTGATGATCGCGGCAGAATTTGGGTCCACCGGTGCGGAGGAAATGTCCTGATTCCATAGATTGTCCGCGGGAAATGGCACAAATCCGTTCAGGCTGGCGCTCTGGCCCAAGCTCATTCCGCTGCAGCTCGGCGGCGGATTTCCGCCGCTCGTCGAAGTCACCTGCAAATTTTGGGACGCGGATGTCGCGCTTCCGGGGTTGGGATTCATCACCGCGACGGAAAATGTTCCTGCTGACGCTTCGTTGCCCGTCGCCGTGAGTTGCGTGGAGGACACAAAAGTCGTTGCCAGCGGCGAGCCTGCGAGGAGCACTTGCGCGCCGCTGACAAATCCCGTGCCGTTGGCCGTAATCGCGAATGCACCGGCGGGAACGGATGCGGGCGCGATGCCGGAGAGTACCGGCACAGGATTCTGTAATGTGACGGGGCTGCTGCCCGTTGCAGAGGAGTCGGCCGAACTCACGGCGCGCACGGTTACCGTATTCGAGCCAGGGACTGCGGTCGGCGCTGTGTACATGCCGGACGAGCTAATCGTCCCAGTACCCGCGCTGCCGCCCGCCACGCCGTTCACCTGCCAGGTCACGGAAGCATTTGATGAACCTGTAACGGTGGCGCTGAAGGATTGCGTCGCGCCGGCCCGCACATTTGCGCTCGGCGGCGCGACGGTCACCGTCACGCCCGATCCCGAAGGGGGCGCGCCCGTATTGGATAGCGACGCATTTTTCGTCGTGCCCGTGCAACCGGCAAGCGCCACGGCGCCCGCCAGAAACACAAAAAGCAGCCCATGCCGCCAAGCGAATTCCCTCAGTTTGTCCATAAGAAAGCGCACCGAAAGCCCAGCGCCCATGCGCCGGATTGCCTGAACTGAACTATGCATCGGCGCGAACCGTGGAACTACTGTACGGAAGGACAAAATCAGACACGGAACGCCGGAGCAGGATGGGCATAGCGCGCAGGACTTGTGGTTGTGTTCCGGAAAGCGCGCAGGTGTTTGGCGCTTGGCGTCCTCTATTTCAAACGGATTGGACACCGTAATACGAAATATCGATCGATGCTAGTATTGACATACTGCATCTATATCGATAAAATGCTTACAGGATAGGAACATGCAAACCGTCAAGGTTTCCCCGAAATTTCAAGTGGTCATTCCGAAGGAGCTGCGCGAGCGGCTCAAACTCCGCCCAGGGCAGGACCTGGCGATCTACGAAATCGAGGGGCAGATTCGCCTCGAGATTTCGCACAAACCAAAGAGTCTTCGTGGCCTGGCGCGAGGTCTCCGGTGGAAAGAAAGCGACCGCGATCATGCCGAAAGGCTCTGAACTATTCCTGGTGGATTCGTCTGGCTGGATCGAGTTCCTTGGAGATGGGCCACTGGCAGATAAGTTTGCTCCTTATTTCGAGCGGGAGGAGCGCCTGATCGTTCCCGCGATTGTGCTTTATGAGGTTTACAAGAAGTTGCTTTCCGCGGGAAGTTCTGCCGCAGCAGATCGATTTCTTTCCGCCGCGTTGCGGTCCCGCGTCGCGCCAGTTGACGAACGGCTGGCCCTGGTCGCTGCGCGAATCAGCCTGGACCGCCGCCTGGCCATGGCTGATGCGATGATCTACGCAACCGCATTGAACGCAGGGGCGCACCTCGTCACGTCCGACGCGCATTTTCAGGGCTTGCCCGATGTAACCGTTATCGTGTCCGAAAAGTGAGCGTCTTTCAAAAGCCCGTCGGGACGGAGGCGGCCATTTTGCCTGTGCCCGTGTCAAACACGGAGAGCGCGACTGGTTCCCGCGCCCGGTTGACTTGAGTTTGGCGATGCTTGTAGGATGCAGTCCTCATCGCATCGTCGATGTCTGGAGGAAATTCCAATGTCCCACATTCGATTTTCGGTATTGGCTGTAGCTGCGTTTGCGCTCGCCGTCGCGTTTTCGATGGCTGCGCTCTCGCAAGATTTGTTGACGCAAAAAGTAATCTCGGTGGAAATGGCGCAGACCATGGCGCAGGCAACCATCGCACAATGCCGCGCCAATGGTTACCGCGTCAGTGTCACCATTATCGACAACGCCGGCCTGCTCAAGGCCTTTCTCCGTGACGACGGCTCCGGCGCGGGCACGCCCGATCTCAGCCGCAGCAAGGCTTACACGGCGCTGTTTTTCCGAAGAACGTCGGGGGAAACGGCCAAGCTCTTTGGGGCTATGACGCCTCCGCCGAACGTGGCAGGCACCGTGATGATGCAAGGCGGCGTTCCGATCAAGGCGGGGACGGAGACCATTGGCGCGATCGGCGTCAGCGGCGCACCCGGCGGCGATAAGGACGAAGCCTGCGCGGATGCCGGCATCGCGAAAGTGGCCGACAAACTGAAGTAGTACTGCTCCCGCTACACATTATTGAAAAGAAAACTTCTGGCCGGCCTCAGGCGCGAGCGGTTCCCGCAGCGACGGGAACCGCTTTTCTGCCAGAGCCATGCCGCCGAACAGCAACGCGACGTAGAACGCATCGCCCGCCAGCGTGTTCCAGAGTAATGGCAAGCCCGCGATATAGCACTCGGCGAGACCTCCCATATTTTTCGGATAGTTTCCAATCGATGATGCCCACACCGCGAAATTGGTGATCAGGAAAAATTGAATCGCGCCGGCCACTGTGGCTGCGCCAATGCGAGACGCGGACTTCTTCCGTCGCAGCCAGAATCCAATCGCAACGCTCACAAGAAAACTTGCGTACACGTACGGAATGAGGCGGTGGAAGCCAGTAACCATATCTCCTGCAACGAGCGAGAGAAGCGGGACGGCAATCGCGGCCCTCTTGGTCGAAAAATAGGCGCCACCAAACAGCGCAAGGGCGCCGATCGGCGCGAAATTCATCGGATGCGGAAGGATGCGTAGCGCCGCTGCGGCAAGGACAATGCCAGTGATCAACATCGCGCGGGGATGGATCCAACTTCCATTTTCTTTGTTCGCTTTCATTGTTGTCTCCTCTCACTCCGGCAAGAGATCGCAGAAGCAAAACCCGTCGCGCAAAACTTTCTCGCCGACGCGAATCGGGATCGGCGTCTTAAATACGGGGCCATCGAAGACGAACGTGTGGAATTCGCCGTTCTCGCCGCAGGCATCCACTCCTGGCGGCAAATCGGCGAAGAAAGAAGCGTCCAGCTCGCGCCCCGCAAACGATGCATCGAGAACGCGGGGATCGACGCAGACGGCGATCGCGCGGAAACCCTGCCGCACAAATTCGCGCGCAAGTTCGCGCGTGTCGCGCTTCCAGATGGGAAACAGGGCCTGCATGCCAACCTGGGCGAGATTTTTTTCGCGGTAGACGCGCAGGTCTTCGAGGAAGATATCTCCGAACGCCACGCGGCGCACGCCCTGCGCGAAGTGCAGTGCGAGCGCTTCCTTCATGCGCTGTTCGTAGGTTGCGTTGATACATTGCGGAGGAATCAGGACCGCGTGAAGCGGCAGGCCAAGCGACTCAGCCTGCCGTTCGAGCAGCGCGCGGCGCACGCCGTGCATGCTGATGCGGTCGTACTCCTCGGTGATGGTCGTGAGCAGCGCGGTGATGCGGCAGTCGCGCGCCGCGCGCAACGCGTGCAACGCCATGGCGCTGTCCTTTCCGCCGCTCCAGCAAAAAAGCACGTCTTCCATCACGAGAGCCTCACTCATGGCGCGTCGTGTATTTCACGCCAATGCGAAACTCGCGCCCCAGCGCTGGAAAGCCGTACGCCTCTTGATATTGTTTGTTGGCAAGATTGTTGATGCGGCCAAAAACGCTGAAGCCGCGCGCGACGTTGTAACTCGCCGCGAGATTGATGAGCGCGTAACCCGGGTCAACGATTTGCCCGGGATAATTGTAGTCGAAGCGCTGGCCGGTGAAATATCCGGAGAGGTTCCAGTTCATCCGCCAATAATTTGCATTGAGCATGAGATTTCCGGAATTTAGCGGACGCCGCAGCAGTGGGCTGCCCGGAAGGTAGTTCGGGTCGAGATCGGCCGGATTTGTCGGCGCGGAGAGCGTGCGCGTGGAGTCGTACGTGTAATTCGCGCTGGCGCTAAGCCAGCGCGTAATACGCGCTTCGCCGGAAAAGTTTCCGCCGCGTGCGCGGGCCAGGTCCGTATTGAAATAGGTGCCCGCGCCAAAAGGAGCGCCGGCCGCAAGACACGCAGCGGAAGGTGCGACACTCAGAAAGCTGACGATGTTGTGAAAATTGCTGTCGAAATAATCGGCGGTGAAGCGCACGCGGTCCGAGGCCAGTTTCTGCTCGAATCCGGCGTGCACCGTCCGGCTCTGTTCGGGAAGCAGGCTGGGATTGCCGGGAAAACAGGGATCGTCGCCGTAAGACTGATCGAACCTCGGTTCCACGATTCCCTGCCCATAGGATGCCAGCAGCCGCGTGTCACCGATTGCACCTTGGGCGATCCGCAAAACGTACGATGCGCCCGCGCGAGGCATGACGCGCGTGCCGAAATCGGCGTTATCTTCGGCGCGCGCACCGGCGTTCAGGGTAAGCCTCGCAATTGGCTGCCAGCGGGCATCGAGGAATCCCGCCTGATTGTTGCGCCGCGCGTGAGTCAAAGACAGGCTGAGCCCGTCATCCGAGGTGGTACTGAGAAATCCGTTTTCGACTTCGTATTCGTATCCGGCGGTAATTCCGAAACCTTTGAGTAGATACGTGGACTGCCCTCCGAAATCGACGCGGTTGTATTGATAGAACGTCGGAGTAAAAGGATCGAAATTGAATTCGCGAAAATACGTTTCAGAGCTGGTCAACTGATGATGCCAGTGCGAGCCGGTTGTAAAGTCCGCATGCAGCCCTGCGTCGAAATCCTGCATGGCAATCGTGTCCGTGAGGTTTGCCGGCATGAGGAGCGTCTGTCCCGGCGTGCCCGCCTCGCTGTCGTTGTCGCGCAGGGAGAGTCCTATCCTCGCCGTATCGGAAATGCGCCAGCCAAAATTTCCGGAGAGCGTTCGATTGCGGAAGGCGTCGTTGGGACCCTGGCCGTCCGTTTCGAGATCGGAAACGCCCGCGGAATAATCGAATCGTCCAAGCAGGCCGGAAAGTTCCGCGCCGCCGTGGCCCGTTGCGAAATTGCCGCCGTCCGCGAACGCCGTGAATTCCGGAACGCGCGTCGTCCCGCGATGCGTAAAAATCTGAATCACTCCATCCATCGCATCCGAACCGTAGAGCGCGCTTTCCGCTCCGTGCACGACTTCAATTTTGTCGATGTTGTCGAGCGTGAAGTTGGAGAAATCGATGAGGCCGCCCGGAGTATTGGCCGGCACGCCGTCCACCAGCACCTTGGTGTAATTCGAGTTGCCGCCGTCGAGGAACAGCGATGCCGACCCTCCCTCCGGCCCCGTGCGCCCGAGGCTGAAGCCCGGCTGCGTCTCCAGCAAATCGGGCAGCGAAGTCGCGACGCGCTGGTCGATCTGTTCACGCGTGAGGATGGTGAGCGGAGCGGGCGAAGATTCCGCATCGAGCGGCAGGGTCTGCGCGGTGACGACCACTTTCGAGGAGAGCGGCTCGAGCGCCATGCGAACTTGCAGCTCGCGCGTTTCTCCCGCCGCGATTGTAATTTCCTGCTCGGCTGTCGCGAACGAATCGCGTGCGATCTTGATGCGATAGCGCCCAGGCGCGAGCACCAAAATAAATCGGCCATCGCCCGCGGAAACGCCACGCGCCGATGGGCCTGCCGCAGGAATGGATTCGGCGCTGACTTGAGCGTCCGCAATCACCGATCCTTGCGGGTCGGTGACGATGCCGGAAATTTTCGCGGTTTGCGTTTGCGCGATAGAGCTGGATGCAGCAAACAGGAATATCAAAAAAGCGGCACAACAAAAGGAAAACAATACCCGAACGGAGAAACGCATGAGGAGCCTCCTCTCCCGTCTCGCGCGGGAGGTAAAGGTTGTCCGCGTGTCCGGGATCGTTTCCGGCTTTCGCGGTTGCGGACTCCGTCGGTCTCCTGGCTCGGCGGAACTGCGCCGCGCGGCCTTCCCGCCCTCGAAAACTCAGGACAGTGGCTCGCGCGGAATTTTTTCCGCCTTACAGTCGCGCGGCGGCGACGGTTTTGCACCGTCTTCCCGGCACGGAGTCTGCGGTGAATGTGGCGGAGCGCTGTGCGCGTCCCGGCCTGGCCGGTGACTTCGCATCTGCTCCGGGTGAATCGGTCGCTACAGCCACTCCTGAATGTAGCGGCATGCCGACTGCCGCGAAAATCCGAACAGCCAGGAGTGGCTGTGCTACGTAATGTCCTCGCCGCGGCGCGCGCGCAAATTCACGCGCGGCCTTCCCGCTGGACCAAGTTCCACGTCGAGCGGCGCTTCGAAACACCTGCTCGAGCAATTCCTTCTGATACACGGCAGCGGGCGGCCCGACGCGCAGGCAGCGCCCGTGCTGCAGCAACACCACCTGGTCGGCAAATTCCGCGGCGAGCGCGAGTTCGTGCGTCACGACCACGACGGCGTAGCGATTCTCCTGCGCCAGTTGGCGCAGGCGTTCGAGCAATTCCACCTGCGCGCCGATGTCCAGGTGCAGCGTGGGCTCGTCCAGCAGGATCAGCCGAGGCTGTTGCGCCAGCGCCCGCGCCAGAATCACGCGCTGTTTTTCGCCGCCGGAAAGTTCGCCGATCGTGCGCTTCGATAAGTGTTCCGCGCCCACTTGCGCGAGGGCGTTGCGCGCGATCTCGATGTCTTCCTGGTTCGCAAATCGCAGCGCGCGCCCATACGGAAAGCGGCCCTGCAAAACAAAATCTCCCGCCAGTGCGGGATAGACGATCGGGCTTTCCTGGTGCACGACCGCAATCCGTTGCGCGCGCGTTCTCACGTCCAGCCGGCTGGTTTCCTCGCCGTCGAGTTCCACGCGCCCCGAAAGCGGTGCAATCGTTCCCGTAATCAGCCGCAGCAGCGTCGACTTCCCGCTGGCGTTCGGGCCGAGGATGGCGACGAGTTCGCGCTCGCGCGCCTGGAAACTGGTCGCGCCCAGCGTGAACGTCGGCGCGGATTGTTCGCTCGCCGAGTACGCGTAGCTCGCTTGCTCGACGTTGAGGCGCACCGCTTGTTCGCGGTGAGGCCGCTCCTCGCGTCCGCCCGCCGTTTGCGCGAAAGTGTCCGGCGCGCTCATCGCAGCCCCCGCCGAAGCAGATAGATGAATACCGGCGCACCAGCCATCGCCGTCATCGCGCCGACCGGCAATTCCGTCGGCGCCACGATGGTGCGCGCAAGCGTATCGGCCAGAACGATTGCAATCGCGCCGCACAGCGCCGACGCCGGAATCAGCAGCCGGTAATCCGATCCGAAAATCAGCCGCACCGCGTGCGGCACGAGCAATCCGACGTAGCCGATCGCTCCGCTCGCGGAAACGGCCAGCGCCGTCAGGAGCGACGCGGAGACGTACACGACAAGCTTCACGCGCGTCACGTCCACGCCCAGATGCGTCGCTTCGCGCTCGCCGGTGAGCAGCAAATTCAAATCCGCGGACGTGGTATAAATCGCGCCTATGCCCGCAATGAGCCCCACCGTGAAGATCCACTGCATCGTGGAGGACACGGGCGTCGATAGATCTCCCATCAGCCAGAACACCATGCCGCGCAGGTCGCGCCCCGTCAGCGTCGTCATCAGAAACATGATGATCGCGGAAAGAAATGACGCGGAGATGATGCCGCCAAGCAAAAGCGTCGTGCTGTCCAGCTGTCCCTCGCGGCGGCCCAGAAAATAAACTGCGGCAATCGTCGCGATGGCGCCAATAAAAGCGCCCAGCGGCGTGACGAGGGCGAAGCGCGGCGCAATGATGAGCCCAAGGATCGAGCCCAGCGCCGCGCCGCTCGAAACGCCCAGAACGTAAGGATCGGCCAGCGGGTTGCGCAGCAGCGCCTGAAAACTTGCGCCTGCAACCGAAAGCGCCGCGCCCACCAGAATCCCGAGCAAAATGCGCGGCAGGCGCAAATCGAAAACAATCAGGCGGTACTCGGTCGGCAATTCGTTCGCGCGGCCGATCGCAATCCGGCCGAGATCCAGGACGAGGTCGGTGACCGAGATGGGCACGGCCCCCAGTTTCAGTGCGAGCACCACGCTCGCCAGCAGCAACAGCGCGAGGCCGCCGCAGGTCCACAGCAATCGCTTGATGGTCAGCGGGCGCATGCGCAAGCCTCTTCAATTATTGAATTGGAATCCGCGGTAGGCGGTGGCGCAGGCTTCAGCCTGTGGGGTTTGCTCCTTGCAGACTCAAACCCCCACAGGCTGAAGCCTGCGCCACTATCCACCGAGGGCACAGCGCGCGAAGCGAACGCCTCCGGGTGCAGCGCGCGCGCGAGGCGCTCGATGGCGTCCACCATTCGCGGTGCGGGCCGATTGATGGCGTCGCTGACGACAACGATATTTCCATGCTTCATCGCGTCCAGATTTCTCCAGCCTGGACGCGTGCGCAGCGCGTCAATGTCGCGCTGGGTGTCCCCGGCGTGCGCGCTCGCGAAGACCAGAACTTCCGGCTGCAGCCGCACAATTTCTTCCATGCTGACATGCGGCCACTCGGCCTTCGTTTCCACCACCGAGCGGCCACCCGCGCGGCGCAACGCGTCCGCAATAAACGTATCGCGTCCGATCGAAATCATTGGTTCGGTCCACACAACAAAAAGAACGCGCCGCGGCGCAGCGCCGGCGAGCCGGCGGTCGAGCTCCGCGAGGCGTTCGCGCAAATCATCGGCCAGCGTCGCGGCCGATTTTTCCGCGCCCAGTGCGCTCCCAAGATGTTCCACAGAGGTAATCATCTCCTCAACAGAATGAGGATCAGTGACGACGTACACCGGCAGGCCGATGTGATCCAACGCGTTCACCGTTTCGCGCCGGTTGATCGACTTCGTGGCCAGCACCAGATCAGGCATCAGCGCCACAATCTCTTCCAGATTCGGATTCACGGGCCCGCCCACGTGCGGCTTCTGCGCGGCCTCCGCCGGGTAATCGCAAAAATCGGTGTCGCCCGCCAAATGATTTCCTCCGCCCAGCGCAAAAACAATTTCCGTGAGGTTCGGCGCGAGCGAGACGACGCGATCCACTTCCTGCGGAATCTGCACCCGCCTTCCGATATCGTCCGTGAGTTCGCGACCCCGCGGAAGTGCGGCGTGCGCGGCGCTAGTTTGACCCGCGATGGACCCGTCGCACGAAATCAGGAATAACAAAACGATCCCCGCGGAAAACGCGGTATGCCGGTGTTTGCGGATTTCCGCGTCCACTCCGTTCGGCGCGCGCGGTATAGTTTCAAATGGCATCGTTTTCGATTTTCGGCTGCAAAAATAAAAAAACCTCGCGAGAAACACGAGGCGCATAAAGCCCGCTCTTTCTCGCGAAGAGCGCCGGCTGCTACGGCCTGGGAGGGTGTCCTGACTTTCGGCGTTTCGCCGATCACAGTGGCGGGACCGTGGCCGATTCTCACGGCCTTCCCCGCTTCCCAAACCTGCTGAATGTCGAGAGGCAGTCTAAGTCGAGCGCCAGACGGTGTCAACACTCGCCATCCGGAGAAGCCGGAATATTTTCGGCTGGCTACGCGCCCCTGCGCATTTTTCGTACGAAATTCGCATCGCGGGATGAAATAGAATGAGCTATCCGCTTTTTTCAACTGCCTGTTAGACTCCTGCAGAGGTGATCGCCGTGGTTCCTGCACTTCTGGTTGCACATGTTTTGGGCTTTGTGTTTTGGGTGGGCGGCTTGCTCGTGACGTCCATGGCGCTGACTCGCCACACGCAGGAAGCCTCGCCGGAAGCGCAGCACGCGCTGGCCCGCCTCGAGCGCATCTACCTGCGAGGCCTGGCGGATCCTGGCGCGCTTCTGACATTGCTGGCTGGGATCGGCCTGATCCTGACGAACTCTTCGTACTATCTTCGCGCGCCCTGGCTGCATATCAAACTCACCTTCGTTTTGATCCTGATCGGCCTGCACGGATATGTGGCCGTGAGAACGAAAGCCTTCGCCACCGGACGAATCTCGCTGAAGCGCAGCGAAGCACGCATGCTGGTGGTAGCCACACTACTCATATTTCTGTCCATCCTCATCGCAATTCTTGTGGGTCAGGTTTATCTGACTTGATGGCAGGGGCGTCTGCGTACCGCTGGCCTCATTCCCCGTTGGCGCAGAGAATCAGAGGCGTCGAAATATCAGGTGCGGGAGAAGTCGGCCTCGTCCGGCTCCTGCGTCCAGTGGACATCGTCGATCCACCAGCGGCCGTCCGTGCGGATCAGCGTGAAGCGCGCGCGGTAATCTTTGTCATCGGAGCCGTGCAGATAAATTTCCAGCGTGACGCCCGGACCGCTGTACGCCGGCGTTTCCGCGCGCACCACGTCCGCGTGAAACATCCGCCAGTGCCTCACGAACAGCTCGTGCCAGGTGTCATAGGAAACTTGCCCGCGGTAGCGAGGTGAAAACATGTCGTAGGCCGGGCGCAATTCGCCGCGATCGAGCGCGCGAAGCTGCGCGCGAACAACTTCCTGAGGCCCGGTGGAAAAAATGCCGAATGGCGAATCGACGCGAACCAGAATCCACGCTGTTAGAATGAACGCGGCCAGTGAAAGCGAAAGCAGCAAAAATAAGTTGTGGCGGAAACTCCGCCTGCGCGACGCAGCATCCTCATATGCCATGACCGGTGCGCGGCTACTTTCAGCCGCCTCGTGCTGAGGGACAATCGCGGCAGTCAATTCAGCGGGCTGCTCAGCCGGAAGTATCGGCTCCTGCCCGGCGCGGAGATCGACGGACTCTTCTGGGGGATTTGGTCCAGGAATGTTTTGCGGATCGTCCATACGGATCTCCCGCGCGGCGGGGAGACGCGTTCAGCATACCTAACGATTCTTCCACTGTGGCTTGCGTTTTTCAAGCAGCGCACGCAACCCTTCCTGGGAATCCTCGAGGCGATATAGTTCATTCAGGAAAATGTTCATCGAATTGCGCAGCGCGTCGCGCAGGGACAATCCCATCCCGCCGAGCACCGCTTTCTTGGCCATGCCCAGCACCGCGCCGGATTGCGCAGTGATTTTTACGATGAGTTCGTTCACCGCGGCTTGCAGTTGCGCTTCCGGGACCAGGCGATTCACGAGTCCCAGTTCGCGCGCGCGTTCCGCGGAAATGGCTTCGCCCGTCAGCACGAGTTCGAGCGCCCGTTTCGGGCCGATGATGTGCGGAAACATCGTCGAAGCCAGCGGAGGAAACATTCCAATGGTGATTTCCGGCAGCGCAAATCGCGCGCGCGGCGTGGCCACCACCAAATCTCCGTACGCCACTAATTCCGCGCCGCCGCCAATCGCCGCACCGTCAACCACCACGAGCACAGGCTGCGCCGCTTCCACCATGGCGATACATGCGGAGTGAAACGCGTCCAGCATCGAAAACGCGCGCTCGCCGGTGTACTCGCCGATATCCACCCCTGCGCAAAAAACTTTTCCGGCGGCGTCCAGAACGATCAGCTTCACCGCGCCATTTTCAGCCACCATCCCGATGCCGTCCGCGAGCTCGCGCAGCATCTGCTCATTCAATAAATTATGTTCGGGACGTTGCAACGTGAGGCGCGCCACCGGGCCTTCGACCTGGTGACGGATAAATTCAAAGCTCCCCGGCGCGCGGCGCGTGGATTTGGCGAGTACCGCCTCAGTCTGAACTTCATGTGCCATTTTTGGGCTCCAATTCATGCTAGCACGCCGGCCGTTGGTCAAAAGAGAGGCGTACGCGGCGTGAAGTTAAGAGTTAACAGTAGGGGCACGGCATGCCGTGCCCCGACGCCGTCTCTCCGCGTGATTTACGATTCACGACTCGCGAATCACCCCTCTTCATGTATCCTATCCGCCATGCATGACTTGGGATATTTTCGCGAACATCTCGCGGAATTTGAACAAATGGCGGCCAATCGCGGCGTCGCCATTGATTTCGCAGGCTTCCGCGCGATCGATCAGGAACGCCGCGAACGAATTACCGCCGCCGAACGACTAAAGGCCCAGCGCAACAAGGCCAGCGAGGAAATCCCGCGCAAAAAAAAGGCCGGAGAAGACGTCTCCTCCTTGCTGGCAGAAATGAAACAGGTTTCGGAGGAAATCAAGCTGGCCGACGAGCGCATCGCCGAACTGGACGCGAAGCTCTCCGACTTCATGCTGACCGTGCCCAACCGCCCGCACAGTTCCGTCCCCGTCGGACACTCCGCCGCGGCGAACGTCGAAGTGCGCCGCTGGGGCGCTCCTCCAAAATTTGATTTCAAGCCGCGCCCGCATTGGGAAATCGCCGAGAGCGCCGGGATCCTCGATTTCCAGCGCGCCGCGAAAATGAGCGGCACGCGGTTCGCGGTCTATCGCGGCCTCGGCGCGCGTCTCGAACGCGCCCTTGCCGCGTTCTTTCTCGACACGCACGCCGCAAACGGCTACACCGAAATTCTCCCGCCGTTCATCGTAAACACCGCGGCTCTCACCGGCGTGGGCCAATTGCCCAAATTTGCAGCCGACATGTTTCACCTCGAAGGCACGGACCTTTGGCTGACGCCGACATCCGAGGTCGAGCTCACTAGCTTCTATCGCGACGAAACGCTCGACGCCGATCAGCTCCCCATCAAGCTCTGCGCGTGGACGGCCTGCTTTCGCTCCGAAGCCGGCGCGGCCGGAAAAGACACGCGCGGCCTGAAGCGCCAGCACCAATTCCAAAAAGTTGAAATGTTCAAATTCACGCGCCCGGAAGAGAGTTACGAGGAGCTCGAATCGCTCGTCGCCAATGCCGAACAGATTCTTCAGAAACTCGGCCTGCACTACCGCGTCATGCGGCTTGTGCACGGGCGACATGGGCTTCGCATCTTCAAAAACCTACGACATCGAAGTGTGGCTCCCTTCCGCCAACGAGTTCATGGAAATTTCCTCCTGCTCCAATACCGAAGCGTTTCAGGCGCGGCGCTCCGGCATCCGCTTCAAGCCCAAGGGCGGCAAAAGCGAGTTCGTGCACACGCTGAACGGCTCGGGTCTGGCCGTGGGACGCACCTGGCTTGCCATCGTGGAAAACTATCAGCAAGCCGATGGTTCCGTTTTGATCCCGGAGGCGCTGCGTCCCTATATGGGAACGGACCGCATCCCCGCAAAGCCTTGAATTTACTCTTTCTTCCCCTGATAGGCTGCGGACCCGCCTCGCGTGTCGGACTCTCAGCGTTTGGAGGGATTTGAGGCCTCACCGGCACCGGCGGCACAAACTTTCCCGTCCCTGGTCGCCTTAACCCAATTTCGCGTTAAGTGCCTTAGTTTGAGTCACTTGGTTGAATTTGCCACACCAAACTTGTTAAAAGACGTGTTTCCAGAGCATCTTCGCTCAAAATATCCCGGTTCTTTGGTTGACACCGCTTTTCCGGGTTGACTACACTCGGGTTATTGCGCGATCTGCTTTCGCGCTTTAGCAGGAGAAGTTAATCACTCAAGGGGCTTCGGCCCGCCTGATTCTTCGGATTGCAGTCGGAGTGGGTGACCGGAGAACACGCGCGGCAGGCTGGGCCACGACGAGCCGCTGGAAAGCGTCAGGCGGGTGAATTTACTAGAGCGAATCGATCGGTGGGTGAGTCGAAGGCTGGCGTGGCTGATGCGCAAGCTGATCGCGCGGGCCTTGGGGAATTCAGGACCGGCATCGATGCCTCACCCGCAGGACACGCGCTCTGCGATTCCTTTGCATCGCGATCCCTGGTGCGGCACGTACGTCTCACCCGAGATTTCATTTCCCTTGGAGCAAGCGGGCCAGGTGTTGCACTTCTGTTCTGCCGAGTGTCGCGCGCGGTATCAGCGCTCTTCGCAGCGCGCGGCAAGTGCGTAGTCGCGATACTCAAGGAGAGAAACGTCCATGGCCACGGTTTTGAAAGCGGTCCCGCAACCCGTCCTTCCGCGGATGGCTCCGCGCGAGGATCTGAACCCGTTTCGCATTGCGCAAATCCAGTTTGACATGGCGGCGGAATATTTGAAGCTCGATCCGGGCCTGCGACAGATTCTGCGCACGCCGAAGCGCGTCATGGAAGTTTCTATTCCGGTGAAAATGGACAACGGCCAGACCAAAGTGTTCACCGGATTCCGCGTGCAGCACAATGTGTCGCGCGGCCCGGCCAAGGGCGGGCTGCGCTATCACCCCAACGTCACCCTCGATGAAGTGAAGGCTCTCGCCGCCTGGATGACCTGGAAAACCGCCACGGTCAATCTCCCGTACGGCGGCGCCAAGGGCGGCATCATTTGCGACCCCAAGCGCATGTCCAAGGGCGAACTCGAGCGCATGACGCGCCGCTACGCCGCGGAAATTCAGCCGATCATCGGTCCCGAAGTTGACATCCCGGCGCCGGACGTTTACACCGACTCGCAGACGATGGCGTGGATTATGGACACGTACGCCATGACGGTCGGCCACGCGGCTCCCGGCGTAGTGACCGGCAAACCAGTTTCCATTGGCGGCTCCGAAGGACGCACGGACGCGACCGGACGCGGCGTCCTGTACGTGGTCGAAGAAGCCTGCAAGGTGAAGAAAATTAATTTGCGCGGCGCAACGGTTGCCATTCAGGGCTTTGGCAATGTCGGCTCGGCCGTGGCGCGGCTTTTTGCCGAGAAAAAAGCGAAAATTGTGGCGATCAGCGATTCCCGCGGCGGCGTGCACAATCCGCGCGGCATCGATCCGCTGCGCGCCCTCCGGTACAAGGAGCGTTCGGGCACCGTCGTCGGCATGCCGGGCGCGTCGCGCATCTCCAACGACGAACTTCTGGCGCTGAAGTGCGACATCCTTGTTCCCGCCGCGCTCGAAAATGTAATCACCTTGCACAACGCCGACCAGATCAAGGCGAAAATCGTCGCCGAAGCCGGTAACGGGCCCACCACGCCGCATGCGGATGAAATTCTTTCCCGCAAGGGCGTGTTCGTCATGCCGGATATTCTCGCCAATGCCGGCGGCGTGACGGTCAGCTATTTTGAGTGGGCGCAGGATTTGCAGGGATTTTTCTGGCAAGTGCAGGAAGTAAATTCCAAGCTGGAATTCGTGATGCGCCGCGCGTTCAACGACGTGCACGAAACCATGCGCAAGTTCCACGTCTACCCGCGCGCAGCCGCGTACATTCTCGCCGTAGGGCGCGTCGCTGACGCCACCTTGGTGCGCGGTTTATTTCCTTGAGACGTGCAATTCTTTTTTTCCCAACCTCCCGCTGAACTGTCCTTCACGGGCTACGCATTCCTGAAAATTTCTATTGCGCACGGAGCATCACACGCGTACATTTCGACTTGCCGGCTCGCGCGACGCTCTTGCGCAGCCGGTCCACTTTTCTGTGGGCGATTTTTTTCGCGGAGGGACTCGGAGAATTGTCCAATCACGTGAATGCGGCTCCCCCGATCGTGCTAACGATCGCGGGCTTCGATCCTTCCGCCGGCGCGGGCATCGCGGCAGACCTCAAAACTATCGCCGCTCACAATTGTTATGGCGTCGCGGCCATCACGGCGATGACCGTGCAATCCACGCAGGGCGTCAAATCCGTGCATGATACCCCCGCCTCGGAACTCCGCGCCCAATTGGATGCGCTCCTCGAAGACTTGAAAATATCCGCCATTAAAATCGGCATGCTCGGACATCGCGGCAACGCTGTCGTCGTCGGCGAGTTTTTGGATCGCGCGGGCGTCCCGAACGTGGTTCTGGATCCGGTGATGAAGTCCACTGCCGGCGAAACCGATTTGATCGATGCGGGCGGAATTAAATATTTGTGCGACGAACTGCTGAAACGCGCAACGGTGGTGACGCCGAACATTGCCGAAGCCGAGGTTCTTTCGGGTATGCCGATCAAGGATCACGCGGCGATGGAAGCCGCGGCGCGCAAAATCGTCGAGCGCGGCGCGCGCGCCGTGGTCGTCAAGGGCGGCCACATGGAGAAAGCGATTGACGTTCTCTTCGATGGAACCGAAGTGCTCCGCTTTGGCGGCGAACACCTCAAGAGTGAAAACACGCACGGATCCGGTTGCACGTTCGCATCGGCCATCGCGGTGCAGCTTGCGTTAGGCCGCCCGCTGCGCGAAGCCGTCCTTCTCGCCAAAGCCTACGTGACCATCGCGATCGAAAAGGGTTTCTCCATCGGCAAGGGCCCCGGCCCGCTCGACCATTTTTACCGTGTCCACCAGGAGCCTCCCACCCGTGGCGTCCACGAAGTTCCGCAACACGGTATGCACCCCGCCGCCGAACCCGGCGCCCACTAGAAACCCAAAGCAAGCGGAACCACAGATGAACACAGATAAACACTGATAAAAACGAAAAAACAGAAAATCCGCAGGAATTCCCCTCCGCCTGGCCCTTTGAATTAAATTTTAGTTGTTGGTTTGTTCTTTGTTTTTATCAGTGTTTATCTGTGTTCATCTGTGGATTCCCTACCGTTGGTAGGCGATGCGGCCTGCGACAATTGTTGCCATGGGGGCGCCGCGGAAAATGCGGCCGTCGAACGGCGAGTTGCGCGATTTGCTGGCGGATTCTTCCGCGCGGAATGTCCATTTGTGTTCGGCGGAAAAAATTGTCAGGTCGCCCGGCTCATTTTCCGCGATGCGCCGCTGCATGCCGAGGACGCGCGCCGGGCCTGATGTGAATAATTCCACCATGCGCATCAGTGAAATTTTTCCCGCGTGCACGAGTTCAAGCCCGAGGCCGATCGCCGTCTCAAACCCGGTTACGCCAAATGGCGCGCGGTCAAATTCCACGTCTTTGAGCGCGGCCTCGTGCGGCGCGTGGTCGGTGGCAATGGCGTCCACGCTGCCGTCGGCTAGACCGGCGATGAGCGCGTCGCGATCTTCTCGCGAGGCAAGCGGCGGATTCATTTTGTAGCGCGTGTCGTACTGCACGTCTTCATCGGTGAGCGTGAAATGGTGCGGCGTCACTTCGCAGGTGACGTTCATGCCTTTCGACTTCGCGGCGCGCACGAGTTCGAGCGATGAGCGCGCAGAAAGATGCGCAATGTGCAGGCGGCAATTGGTTAGCTCGCCCACTTGCACGTCACGCGCGACCGCGAGCGATTCCGTCGCCGCGGGCATTCCGCGCAGTCCCAGCCGCACGGATTGTTTTCCTTCGCGCATCACCGCGCCCGCAAACAGCGAGCTGTCTTCGCAGTGGTCGATCACCGGCAAATCCAGCGCGCGGCAATACTCCATCACCTGCCGCAAAAGCTTCGCCGTGGCGATGGGCCGGCCGTCGTCGGAGACCGCGACAATTCCGGCCTGCTTCATCGCGGCGATTTCCGAAAGCGCTTCGCCCTTGCTGCCGATCGACGCCGCGCCGATGGGCCACACGCGCACGGGCGAGACCGCCGCGGCGCGTTCGATGATCGAGCGCGTCACCGACGCGTTGTCGTTCACCGGACGCGTATTCGGCATCGGGCACACGGCCGTGAAGCCTCCGCGCGCGGCAGCCCGCGTGCCGCTTTCGATCGTTTCCGAAGATTCGCCGCCCGGCTCGCGCAGATGGCAGTGCAAATCGATAAAGCCCGGCGCGACAATCAGATTTTTGGCATCGAAAATTTCCGCGCCTCTGGCGCGCGCCGCAAGCTGCCCGTGCGGCGCGACAGCGGCGATGCGATCCCCGTCGAGCAGAATGTCGCGCGGCGCGTCCGTCCCGCTTGCGGGATCGATCACGCGTCCATTGCTAATCAGCAGCATGAGAAGAATCCCTTTCCGAAGATCGCGTCCGCGCCGATCATCAGGAATAGCAGGGCCATGCGCACGGCCAGCCCGTTGGTGACTTGTTCGAGGACGCAGGATTGCGGCCCGTCGGCCACGGCGGGATCGATTTCCAGGCCGCGAATCATCGGCCCCGGATGCAGCACCAGTGCATCCGGCTTCGCGATGCGCAGCCGCTCCGGCGTGAGCTGGTACTGCAGGATATATTCGTCGAGCGCCAGAGCCGGTTCGTGCAGCCGCTCTTGCTGCACGCGCAACGTCATGACCACGTCCGCGTCTTCGAGGGCTTCCGCAATGCGCGTGACGCGCCGGATCGCGGTGCCCGAGGGAACGAGACATTCGAGTTCCCGCGGCAGCCACATGGCCGGCCCGCACAGCGTGAGGCGGCAGCCGAATTTCGACAGCAGATGAATGTTCGAGCGCGCCACGCGGCTGTGCAGGATGTCGCCGAGAATCGTGACGTTCAGCCCTTCGAGCGTGCCGCGCCGGTCGCGAATCGTCAGCGCATCGAGCAGCGCCTGCGTGGGATGCTCGTGCGTGCCGTCGCCGGCGTTGATCACCGGCAGGGGCAGATTCCGCGCGACAAAATCCGGCGCGCCCGAGGAACTATGTCGCATCACGATACAATCCGGCTTCATCGCGTCGAGCGTGCGCACGGTGTCGAGCAGCGATTCCCCCTTTTTCAGGCTCGACGATTCCGCCTGCAGGTTCATCTGGTCCGCGCCGAGCCGCGACGCCGCCGTCGCGAAGCTGATGCGCGTTCGCGTCGACGGCTCGAAAAACGCCAGCGCCACGGTTTTCCCGCGCAACGTCGCCAGTTTTTTCAGTGGATGCCGCTGGATTTCCTGGAAGGGTTTCGATTGGTCCAGCAGAAATACAATTTCTTCGGCGCTGAGCGGTTCAATCCCGAGCATGTGGCCGAAGCGAAATGGCACAACCATCCTCGAAATCTAGGCCGGGCAGGTCACACAAATGGCCGGCGTCAGGGAACGCGCTCGACAAGCATGACGCGCTCTTCCTGATCAATCTCATTCAAGCGGACTTCGATGATCTCGGTGTCGCTGGTTTGCACGCCGCGCCCCACGAAAGACGCCTCGATCGGCAATTCGCGATGCCCGCGTTCGATCAGCACGCACAGGCGCACGCGCTTCGGACGCCCCAGATCGAAGAGTCCGTTCATCGCCGCGCGAATCGTGCGCCCCGTGTACAGCACATCGTCCACGAGGACCAGATCCTTGTCGTCCACCGTGAACGGAATGTCGCTCGATTGCAGAACCGCTTGTGGCGCAACCTTGGATAGATCGTCACGATACAGCGTGATGTCCAGAGTTCCCACCGGCACGTCCACTCCATCGATGCCGCGCATCGCCTGCGCGATCCGCTTGGCCAGGGGAACTCCGCGCCGGCGAATCCCGATCAGCGCCAGGTTGGAAGTGCCGCCGCTTTTTTCCACGATCTCGTGCGCCAGGCGCTGGACGGTGCGATCGATTTCCGTCGCCGTCATCAATTGCGTCTTTTCAATGATGCGCATTGGCCGAACATCCTAGCATAGTGCCAGCCGCTCTCGAAGCGCGCGTTATCACACGACGCCGGATTTCCGCCGTTTTTCCACAAGCCTTCCACACCGGCGCGCAAGTCCTCATGCTAGAATCCCCCGAGTGACTGTGTCAGCCGCGGTCGACCTCTCCGTAAACGTCGGCGCATTGCGCCTTTCCAATCCCATTTTGGCCGCCAGCGGTACGTTTGGCTACGGCATCGAATTTGCCCACCTCGTCGATTTGAACCGCCTGGGCGGATTCGTAGTAAAAGGGCTTTCCCTCGAACCGATAGCCGGAGCTCCGGCGCCGCGTCTGTGCGAGACACCTTCCGGGATGCTCAATGCCGTCGGCCTGCAAAATGTGGGGGCACGCGCCTTTGTAGCGGAAAAACTGCCCGCGCTGCGGCAGTACCGCACCGCTGTAATCGCAAATGTATTCGGCTACACAGTGGATGAATACGTGGAAGTGATCCGGATCCTCGAGGATGCCGAAGGGCTCGCGGCCTACGAACTGAATGTCTCTTGCCCCAACACGTCGCATGGCGGCATCCAGTTCGGTAGCGACCCCGAGATGGTCTCGGAGGTCGTCTCCGCCGCCCGCCGGGCCGCCCACCGCTCCCTATGGGTCAAGCTCTCTCCCAATGTGACCGACATCAGCGTAATCGCCAGGGCGGCCGAGGAAGCCGGAGCGGATGCCCTTACCGTGGCAAACACCTATCAGGCGATGAGCATCGACGCCCATACCCGAAAATCGAGGTTGGGCCGGGCTACTGGGGGATTATCGGGCCCGGCGATCAAACCTATAACCCTGCGGCTGGTCTACGAAGCCAGGCGTGCCGTCAAAATTCCGGTCGTTGGCCTGGGGGGGATCGAAAAGGCCGATGACGTCCTGGAATACCTCATCGCCGGGGCCTCGGCAGTACAGGTTGGGACGGCGAACTTTTCTCAACCGACAGCCTGTTTGGACATCCTAGATCAGCTGGAAAGATCATGTAGGAACGATAACATCAATATTATCAATAGTTTAATTGGATCTTTTCAGGCCGATTATGCTTGAATCGCCCGGCACCGCGTGTTAGGCTTTTGACCAGGGGGAAACTGAATGCGTAGGCGACTTTTCATGGTTTGGGCCGCTCTCCGCTGGTTGCCATTGATGTTCCTGGTGGCTCAGGGCCTGGAAGCCCCTTTGGTGGCCCACGTCAGCCAACCCCTTAAGCCCATTCGAGTTTGGACCGCTAAAACAAGCTGGTACGGGGGCAAGTTTCAGGGCCGCAAGACGGCAAGCGGCGAAAAGTACGACATGTATGCGTCAACTGGAGCCAGTCCGGACCTGCCGTTTGGCTCCCTGGTCCGAATTTCCAATCCCAAGACCCATATTGCTCAGCTTGTCCGGATCAATGACCGAGGTCCTTTTATCGACGATCGTGAGTTGGATGTCTCCTATCTGGTAGCCTGCCGGTTGGGGCTTCTGGACAGCGGCACATCGCGCATGAAGGTCGAACTTCTGGAGGTGCCGAAACGTCAGTGAACGAGAGAGCCCGTCAGAAACTGATCCTCGCGCTTGATTTCCCTACCTTCGAACCCGCCTTTGAAATAGCCCAATCCCTTTCCAAAGTTGTCGGCATATTTAAGATAAATATACACTTATTTACGGCCGAAGGACCGGCCGCTGTAAGAAAATTGAACCAGCTGGGACCCGGCATATTTCTGGACCTGAAATTTCACGACATCCCGAACACGGTCAAAGGTGCGGTTACAAGCGCCACTGGTTTGCCGGGAGTTCAGTTCCTCGACGTCCACGCCCTGGGGGGCCTGGAAATGATGCGTGTGGCTGCAATGGCCAGGGATGAGGCCAAGGGCACTATTCCGGTCTTACCCAAGCTCTTGGCAATAACGATCCTGACGAGCATGGACAACGCGGCATTGCGCGGGGTAGGGATTACCGGCCCGGCTTCCAGGCGCGTGGTGCAGTTGGCTCGCCTTGCGAAGAAGGCAGGCATGGACGGGGTTGTGGCGTCTCCCCAGGAAGTACGGGCGATTCGGCGCGCCTGCGGGAAGGATTTCTTGATTGTGGTTCCCGGCATCCGCCCAATGGTCGGAGCCGGTCCGCATGTGGCACGTAGGGGCAAGACGGACGATCAGGCGCGCGTCGCCACGCCCGCGGAAGCGATTCGTGCCGGGGCGGATTACCTGGTGGTCGGCCGGCCGATTACGGGCGCTCCCGACCCTGAAGCGGCGGCGGGCGCGATTCTTGAAGAAATCAGTTCAGCGCTCCCGCGAAATTGAGCTGCGAGTTCCTGCGCCGGCAAATCCCGCCGGATCAGACCGCTCCAGAGGTATTGAATTCTGACTTGCGGAAACCGGGCCGTGAACGTGCTATAATTCGGCCATTGAGTCTTGCGCTGTACCCGTCCTAGCGACGGAAAGCGACTCAAAAGGCAGGTACATTATGGGAGAGTTCAGCCCATTTCATTGGCTGGTCGTGCTGGCCATCGTGGTGCTTCTGTTTGGCGGCAAGAAAATTCCGGAAGTAATGCGCGGCTTGGGTGAAGGCATCCGGAGCTTCAAGGAAGGCATGCACGGGGCAGGGCAAGGGCCCGCGCAGTCGACACAAGTATCTCCTCCCGCTGCGCCACCGTCGACTCCGGCAATCGAGGAAAAGAAGTAATTTCTCAAGCGGTTGTTCGATTCAGGATTCGTGTAGAAGGGCGGTCCACGAGGCCGCCCTTTTTGTTTGCCAGTTAGTCTTCTTCTCGCCAGCCGAGTTCGCGCAGCAGCGCATAAAGCCTCGCCAGCGGCAGCCCCACGACGTTGAAATAACAGCCCTCAATTCTGGGAATGTACCGTCCCGCTAGCCCTTGAATCGCGTAGGCCCCTGCTTTGCCCAGTGGCTCGCCGGTCGCTGCATAGGTGTCGATTTCCTCTTCGCTGAGACGGGCAAACGTCACGGCTGAGTTTTCAACTGCCGCGCGCGTTGCATTGTCAGGCAATCGCAAAAGGAAGATTCCCGTAAGTACGTGGTGAGTGCGCCCGCTGAGCTTTGCGAGTATTTCGCGCGAATGTGCGGAATCGCGTGGCTTTCCGAGGATTTCGCCATCCAGCTCGACGGTGGTATCCGCGCCCACGATGACGCACTCGTGCGTGCCGGCGCCCATTTGCGCCGCCGCCGCGCGCGCTTTTGCTTCCGCGAGCCGCGCAACCATCGCACGCGCTGTCTCGCTCGGAAGGGCCGTTTCGTCGATTTGAGTTGGGAGAATTTCAAACGCAATTCCTGCGTCGCGCAAAATTTCCGCGCGGCGCGGAGAGGAGGAAGCAAGAATGATTTTCACGATGTTGTAGCCCGCGTCTTCAGACGCGGGGATTTTCTCCGGACTTGGCAGCCCCCTCGCCTCTGAAGAGGCGAACTACAACACCACCGATTCGGTGTACTCGCCGAATACGCGGCGCAAGGCATCGGAGATTTCGCCGACGGTGGAATATGCATCGACAGCGGCCACGATCGCGGGCATTACGTTTTCTCCGTAGCGCGCGCGCCGCTCGACTTCGGCGACGGCTGCGCTTGCGCGCGCGGAATCGCGCCGGGCGCGCAATGCGCGGACGCGCTCGATCTGCGCGCGCTCGACTTCCGGATCGACGCGCATCGTCGGAATGGGCGTTCCCTTTTCCGCGACGAACTGATTCACGCCGACGATGATTTGTTCGCCGCGCTCGATCGAGCGCTGATAATCGTACGCGGCCCTCTGGATTTCGCCCTGGACGTATCCGGTTTCGATGCCGCGCAGAACGCCGCCGAGCGCGTCAATCCTCGCAATATATTCCTTCGCGCGCGATTCAATTTCGTCCGTCAATTTCTCGATGGCGTAGGAACCGCCGACCGGGTCCGCCGTGTTCGCCACGCCGGTTTCGTGCGCGATGATCTGCTGCGTGCGCAGGGCGAGCAGCGCCGCGTCTTCGGTAGGAAGTGCAAGCGCCTCATCCATCGCGTTCGTGTGCAGGGACTGGCAGCCGCCGAGCACGGCGGCGAGCGCCTGAATGGCCACGCGCACGATGTTGTTCTCCGGCTGCTGCGCAGTGAGCGAGCTTCCGGCCGTCTGCACGTGAAAACGAAGCATCATCGAAGCGGGATCCTTCGCGCCGAAGCGGTCCCGCATCAGATGCGCCCAGAGCCTGCGCGCGGCGCGGTACTTGGCGATCTCCTCGAGCAGATCGTTGTGTGCGTTGAAGAAAAACGAAAGCCGCGGCGCGAATTCATCCACTGCCAATCCCGCGGCGATTGCGGCATCGACATAAGCAATCGCGTCGGCCAGCGCGAAGGCGACTTCCTGCGCCGCCGTCGAACCCGCTTCCCGAATGTGATACCCGGAAATGGAAATCATGTTCCAGGCGGGGAGCTCGGTGCGGCACCAAGCGAAGAGGTCCGTCACGATGCGCATCGACGGCCGCGGCGGATAGATGTACGTTCCGCGCGCGATGAATTCCTTCAGGATGTCGTTTTGCACCGTCCCCGAAATTTTCCGCAGGTCCGCGCCCTGTCTTTTCGCGACGGCGGCGTACAGCACCAGCAGGATCGCGGCAGTCGCGTTGATGGTCATGGACGTCGTCACGCGGTCAAGCGGAATGCGATCGAAGAGCGCCTCCATGTCTTCCAGCGAATCAATCGCGACGCCGACTTTTCCAACCTCGCCCGCGGCGCGCGGATGATCCGAATCGTGGCCAATCTGCGTCGGCAAATCGAACGCCACGGACAATCCCGTCTGTCCCCTCGCAAGTAAATAGCGGAAGCGTTCGTTGGATTGCGCTGCCGTGCCGAATCCGGCGTATTGCCGCATGGTCCACAGACGCCCGCGATACATCGTGGGATAAATGCCGCGCGTGTAGGGAAATTCTCCGGGGACGCCGATCGTGGCATCGACGTCCTGGCCGGCAAGGTCTTCCTGCGTGTAGACCGTTTTCAGCGGAATGCCGCCGAGCGTCGTGAAGCGCTCCTTGCGTTCCTTCGTTGCCTCCGCCTTTTCGGCAGTCTGATCGGGAAGTGGTTTCATCGCACGCGCCGCGAGTCACGGAACGACATCACGCCAAAAAAAATCATCAGGAGCGCATAGCCAATGCTCATGTCCACGAGCCACCGCGCCGCTCCGTTGTGCCAGCCACGCCAGGCGCCCTGAAGCGCGGCCAGAGCAAGTATAAAAAATACAGCGCCCGTGACTTCGTGAAACAGCTCGCGCGCGGCGCGCCAGAGGATGCGCAGAGAATGCCGCACCGTCGCAAAGAGCCCCATGGGTTGCGTGGCCATGCTTGAATTCTAGTACAAAACGGCTCCGTCCACAGCTGAGACAGCGGACATAGGCGGATTGAACACGCGCCTCAGTGACCGGGGACTTGTTTCCCGCGGCACTCGGTCCTACAATAAAAAGCAGGGAAGTTTTCCAGAGGGAGGCGTCGTGCAACTGGATGATCATCTGAAACAACTGCTGCGCGAATTGGGACATGCCATCAACGATACGGTGTCGGAATCCGGGCGGATCTCGGAGGCCATTTCCGACGTGCGTTCCGCGGGGTTTGACATTGTGCTGAAGCTGGATGCGACGATCGGCCTGGCGCGACGCGATGCCGACGACAACAAGATCACCACAAACGACCGCCGCTTCCTCGAATCGCTGCACATTCAGGTCGAGCAGGAAATCATGAACGAGGAGCGCGAGGCGCCGAAATTTGAAATGACGCCGCAGGACATGCGCTTTTTGAAGTCGCTGAAAATTACGCTTGATGACGCGCAATAAAACTCACGCGCTCTCGCTCGCCGCCGCGCTCGTCCTTGGCGGCGCGTTCCTGGCAGTTCCCGCTCCGGCGGCCGGCGCGCGCAGCGACCCGGCGCCCGCCCCTCAATCAGAGAAAATCATCAAGACACATTTTTTGGTTACGCAATCGATG
Source organism: uncultured Acidobacteriota bacterium (assembly GCA_963804145.1). GTDB lineage: Bacteria > Acidobacteriota > Terriglobia > Acidiferrales > UBA7541 > Palsa-360. The sequence goes on from CAWDPI010000003.1 coordinate 58,471, forward strand.
TACCAGTCGCTTCAGGTTCGCAGCATTGTCGACGCGCGCGAACTCCATACCTTCAGTTATTCGCCTCAGATCCGCGACCAGATGCAAAAAATTTTTAATGCCGGCGGTTACAAGTTCGGAGACAAGGTCACCATCTGGTATCGCAGCGGCACCGATGTCGCCTTGAAGATCAGGGGCAAGCCTTCCAAACGAAAATGAGCCGCAAGGGCTCGCCATGATTCGCCTTCCAGCTGTCGCCGGCCGGTTTTATCCAGACGATCCGGAGCGCCTGCGCGCAGCCGTCGATTCTTTTCTTGCGAACGGCGGCGAGGAAAGGAAAATCCGCGCGCGCGCATGCCTTGTTCCCCACGCAGGCTACGTGTATTCGGGCCACGTTGCCGGCGAAGTTTACCGGCGCATGGAAATTCCCGGGCGCATAATTCTCATCGGCCCGCGGCATTTTCCGCGCGGCGCCGCGTTTGCAATTCTTTCCGACGGAGCCTGGCAGACACCGCTGGGACCGGCGCTCATCGATCGTCCTCTGGCGGAAAAAATTGCCCGTGCGTTTCCGCTGCTGCGCGAGGACGCCGTGGCACATAGCGCGGAGCACTCCCTCGAAGTCCAGCTTCCCTTCCTGCAGCGTCTCGCCCCATCGTTCGCGTTTGTGCCGATCGTAATCGGTCCAGCGCAATGGGACTCGCTCGAAGCGCTGGGCCATGCGCTCGCAGGCGTGATTGCCGCGGAGCGCGAGCCGGTCCTCCTCATCGCCAGCTCGGACATGAATCACTACGAGAGCGATGCCTTATCGCGCGTGAAAGATCGCAAGGCCATCGATCAAATCCTCGATCTCGACGCGCGCAAACTTTTTGACACGGTGCGCGATGAAAAAATCTCCATGTGCGGCTATGCCGCCGCGGTTGCCGTGTTGATCGCCGCGCGCGAATTGGGCGCCACGCAGGCGGAGCTGGTGCGCTACGCGAATTCAGGAGAGGTAAACGGAGACCTGCAGGAAGTCGTGGGGTATGCGGGGATAATCATCAAGTAGCGCAGGATGAAGCCTGTGGGCTTAGTAGGACAGGCTTCAAGCCTGTCTGGTTTTCGCGTGCTCGAAGCAAAACCCGACAGGCTGAAGCCCGTCCTACAGCACCTTCAATGTTCGCGCGAGTTTCGGATTCGCTCCGCAATCGCGCGAGCGCGCGTGCGCGCGATTTCCAGGAAGTGCGAATCTCCCGCGATTTGATCGAGCACCGGCAAGAGGCGTTCGGGTTCGGGCAGGAGGCGATGGTCCATGTCCGATTCAAATCGCATCAGGGCGTCGTTGACTCCGAGGCGGTCATACTTGGCCTGGCGCTCCAGTAATACGAGATCTTCCTGCTGCCTGGCCAGCCCCTCGAAGATTTCCATGAGCTGGGAGGCCGAAGGATTGACCGTGTAATTGAACGAGGTCTCGTGGACTTCCGCGCCGTTTTCGTAGCGGAATGTTTTCTGGCCGAGATTTGCAATTTTCTTCTGGATATCGATGTTCGCGATCGCAAAATTATTGAGTGAGCCGGCAAGATCGAAAATTCTTTTTTGCACAGGGGCACCTACTTCAAGCGGCTCGGGATCCGCCTCTTCATCAAGCTGGCGGATATCGTAAGTACTTTTACCCTGGTCGCTGATTTTGACTTCGATGAATTCGGGAGTGCTGCCCTTGAAAACGCGGCGGTAAGTGACAGTCGCGCCGCCCGGATTCGCCCGGACCGCCGGGACCAGAATCCACGCGCCCACAAGAAGAAGCAGTATTTTCAAAAGAAAGCGGTATCGAGTCATCTTGACTATGAGATGCGCGAAGTCGCGCCACGGCTGCGCGAATTGCGCAGGGACGGCGTGCAATCAGGCTCCGCGGCGGGACGCATGGACCCTGCGGCCAGGCGGTTGCGGAACTGCTCGGCCTGCACGTGGCAGAGCGCGACGGCGAGCGCGTCGGCGGCGTCCGCGGGCTCGGGCGTTTCGCTCATGCCCAGCAGCGCGCGCACCATCAGCTGCATTTGTTCCTTGGCCGCGTTCCCGTAGCCGGCCACGGAAGCTTTTATTTCGCGCGGCGAGTAGCTGCACACGGGGATGCCTCGTTGCGCCGCGGCCAGCAAAACCACGCCGCGAACCTCGGCGAGCCGCAACGCTGTTTTCATGTTGAGGGCGGTGAACACCGATTCGACGGCGACGCCGTGCGGCTGAAATTCCTCGATCAATGCGGCGAGCATGGCGTGAATTTCGCGGAGGCGTTCGGGAAAATGTTCGGGGCCCTTGCGCGTGGCGCGCAGCGCGCCGAAGCGCAACATGCGGCAACGGCGGCCGTCGCTTTCAATCACACCGTATCCGGTAGCGCCGGCCGCGGCGGGATCGACGCCGAGCACGCGGAAGAAATCGCCATTCGTTCGGGAAGTGAGCGGCACGGCATTGAGTGTACGGCGGCGAGCCGCCCCCGGCCACAATTTTTTCGGGGAGATGTAGCACAGGCACTCTGCCTGTGCGGTTTTTGCGATCCGCGCTGGGCGGAGTAGCACCCGTGACGCCTACAAACCCGCACAGCCAGGAGTGGCTGTGCTACTCACAACTACTGCGCGGCCATCACCGCTTGCATTTCTTTTTCGTCAATGTCGAAGTTTGCGGAAACTTTCTGAACGTCGTCGTGTTCTTCGAGCGCTTCGACGAGGCGAATCATTTGCGCTGCCTGGTTCCCGGTAAGCTTCACGTAATTCTGCGGCACCCAGCCGATCTCGGCGGAATCCGGAGTGATCCCTTCCTTGACCAGCGCTTCGCGAACCGGCTCGAAACTTTCCGGAGGAGTCAGCACTTCCCAGGCCTCGCCGTCATCGCGCAAATCATCGGCGCCGGCATCCAGAACGATGGAGAGCATCTTGTCTTCGTTGGCCTTTTCCTTGGATACGACGATGTCGCCCTTGCGCTGAAACATCCAGCCCACCGCGCCGTTTTCGGCCATGTTGCCGCCGTGCTTGCTCATCATGTGGCGGATCTCGCTGACCACGCGATTGCGGTTAGTGGTGACCACCTCGATGATCATGCCCACGCCGCCGGGGCCGTAGCCCTCGAAATTCACTTCATCGTATTGCTCGCCTTCCAGTGTTCCCATGCCGCGCGCCAGAGCGCGCTCGATGTTGTCATTGGGCATGTTTTCATTTTTTGCGGCCAGGATCGCCGTGCGCAGGCGCGGATTGGAATCCGGATCGCCGCCGCCCACTCGCGCGGCAATGGTGATTTCGCGAATCACTTTGGTGAAAATGCGGCCGCGCTTGGCGTCGGTAGCCGCTTTTTTATGCTTAATTGTGGCCCACTTAGAATGCCCGGACATGTTAACCGCCTCTTGGGAAACAAGTTGGGGGACGAAGCCCTGCTTATTGCCACGACAGTTTAGCATAGCCTCTTGCGAATCGGAACATCGAGGGGAAGTTCATCGCTAGGCCCGATTGCAGGGATTCCGTTTCTCCGGTCCGCTCGCCACGCGCATCGGTGGAGCTATTGGTTTGGTTTCGTGGGTTTCGGTTTTTGCTTCGATGGGCTTGCCGAACTGTATGCCCCGCTTTTTTCAATGAATTCCTTATTGTAATCGCCGTTGTCCGCGCAGATAAATTCCTTGATATTCCACGTCGGTTCCAGCTTGTAGTTTCGATAACCCGTCCAGGTCTTCGTGTAGGCCTTCGGATCGTCGATCGTAATGGTGATCTCCAGGGCTTCATGGCTGGGACGGCGAATGCGCTCGATTACGTGCAGCCGGTCGGAATGCGGAAGGCCCCCGCGATCGACCCAGGTCTTCTCGTTAAGACCGACGGTGTCGATGACGAGCGTGTCCCCTTCGTACCAGCCAATCGAGTCTCCCATCCAGGTGAGCTCCGGGTCTTTGGGATGCTGGCGGCCGTCTGTGAAAATTTGGCGGATATGGTGATCGAACTCGAAGTATTCCACCATGCGCCCGGGCGTCTGAATCATCTCCAGAGCAAAGGGCTGAATATAAATCCGCGGCACGCCGGGGGGAAGGCACCCGACGTCCTTGCCTGTTGTCGGATTCACGTAGTCGGTTGAGTCCGCAAACGACCTCGGCCCGTAGGACGGCTTCACGGCCAGGTATCTCTCTTTTCCCCATGGTGTCATAGGGGGAATGTCCGGGGTGAAGGAATAAGTCGCCCACTTGAGGCCGGGCATGTTGGCTTCCCAAACTCCGGAAAGGTCTACCGTGGGGACTGTGGAGCGCGCCGCTGCTGCTCCCGACTGCTCGGCAGTCTGAGCGCTTAGAACAGAAGAGAAGATGAATACCGCACCCAGCGCCAGAATTAATCTCATGTAGTCTTTGCACATTTTGAAAAGCTGCTCCAGCGAGCCTGCCTGAAGGGAATGAGAGCCCGACGGTCTACTGGTACGGCCAAACCTTGCCCTGCGAATCCGTCATCGTGCATTCCGTGCATTGCATCTCGAGCACGCGCGTGCCGTTCCTGGCGCGATGGCCGGCGAGTATGATCATGTCTCCCAGCTTCAAAGTATTCTTGTCCCAGCCGCCGCGGCTCAGATGGTTATTGCTGCTCTCTTCCGCGATCCAATGTTCAACGTCGCCCTTGCTGCCCGCCACGTCCAGATAAATTAAAGCGTGAGGATTCATGAACTCGAATTTCGTTACGGTTCCCTTCACGGTGGTCAATTTTTCCATGTCAAACGCCGCCGTCCCGTGATGCGCCAGCGCTGGGACCGAACCGATCAGAAGGGAGCTAGCCAGAGCGATGAGGGTTACTCGTCTATTTTTCATGAGCCACCTCGCCAATTGAGAGGTATTTTACGCTTTCCCGCGGCCGCTGTCGCGGCGATCGCGGCCTTACTATTTTGGCACCGCAGCGGGAGCGGACTGAATCTCCGTGTCCCAGCTCTCCATCATCTGCCAGATTCCGTCGCGGTCAAGATGCCAGATGCGAGTGCTCAGTTCCGGCTTGCCGATGTACGGTTTGTTGCGCGAGATAATTACGACCGAGTCACCGAAGTGAAAAAACTTCGCCGGCGGCTCCGCCGCCAGCTGTGACTCGCACAGTTTTCCGGCAACCCACATGGGTCTGCACAAAGTCACTCGACTTCCGCCGGGCTTGCTGATCGTTGCGATGCGATCCGCCTTGGTGATCGGGCCGGTCGTGCCCGATGTGGCCATCAAGTATTCTTCAGGAAAATGGGGAGACCATGCCTTCGTGTCGTGATCGGTGAGCGCCAGCTCCAACCCCGCCCAGGATGTGCGGATCCCCTTCTCGGCGTCGTCCTTCGGCGTGTATGGCACATCTTTGCACGGGGTGTTGCAGTCGTTGGCGCTCAGCGCGCTGGCTCCCGCGTGCTCAGCCAGTGCAACTTCGTGATAATGCAGAATTCTCCAGCCGGCTGGGCGTTTCACCCATACGCGCAGGACGTACATTCTCCCGCGGGCGACCCGGACTTCTCCAACCTGGCCATACGTGTACTCTGTGACCGCAATGCCGCTCTCGTCGCCGAGAGGGGGCTTGGGCAAAGCACCGAGGACCTTCGACCTGCTCAAAGTTTCACCAGCCGAATTTGTCCACATGAAATCCGCGTCGAGAAATTTTTCGGCTTCGGCTTTATCCGCCTTTCCGAGGGCTGCGACTAGTGCGTGGTCCACTTGCAGGACGCTCGGATCATCCTTGCTGTCGGCGGCGGCAGCCGGTCGAACTAGCAGAGCGCCTGCCATGCCGGCAAACACAATCCCGATGACCAGCGCATTCGTGAGGAAGCGTTTCATGGCATTCTCCATTGGGTCGGGATCTCCACTTTAATTTGCGGTTGGCCGGAATATACACGCATCCGCCTGCGCGCGACAATGCTTATTGAAACTTTCGTCCCGGTGTCTCACGACGATGCGATTGACTGGAACGACCGTTGGGTGCCTCATGGGTTTCGTAGCGCCGGCGCCTCGCCGGCAGGTTTGCGCCGCAACATGAGCACGAAAATTGCCGACGGGACGCCGGCGCTACAAAAACCGCGGCATAAAACTGCACTTGGACGAAATCGGATTCCTAAGGCCGCGCGCCCCTGATGATGAGCCGCAACCCTTCCTCGAAGCGCCCGCCGAAATCCAAGAACGCGTGCTTGCCTGCGGCGACCGAGAGCGGGTACTTCTTGCTGTCGATCCTCTTGGCACGCCGGGCCAGGTCATACCGTTTGCTGCGTTTGCCGGGCCGCGGATAAACCGTTTGCTCCTCGATCGTGAAGCCGACCGCGTAACTGTAGATCGTGCTGAGAAACTGCGTCGCATCGTGAAGAGAAAATCCCGCGTCGGTCATTTTGCGAAGGGCAGTTTCCATCGTGTCGTAGAGAGCGCTGTCCGTGAAATACCGCCCGCTGAACATCCGGGCACCATCGCGGTAACGCAGCAGCATTTTTCTCTGCCATTTTCCGAATTCCACGGCCCAATCGGACCAGCTCGCGTCTTTGCTTGGCAGACCGGCTTCGCGAATGGCATCCGCGAAAACGGTCGTAGCCATCTCGTCCAGCAATTCCTGTTTGTTTTTGAAGTGCCAGTAGAGCGCGGGGGCCTGCACGCCGAGTTCGCCGGCGAGTTTGCGCACGGTCAACCCGTCGAGTCCCACCTCGTTCAGCAAGCGCAAGGCGGCGCGCACCACAGTCTGGCGGTCGAGGTTCATAAGTCGAGGCCGGGAAAAAGAGTAACATTTTGCTTGACAATTTAACAGCGTTAAGTCTATCCTTAACGTTGTTAAGTTACTTGCCCTAAAGGAGGCAAACAATGATCTACCCAACCATGGTCCTGATCGTGTTCCTCATCTTCCGCGCCACTCGCCCGGCAGACCTCTCCATCCCGTTCCGGAGCCGGGGCTAGAACCATGAAAGCGATTCGCATTCACAACTATGGCGCACCCGACGTGATGCGTCTCGAAGACTTGCCCACGCCGGTTCCCGGCCCCGGCCAAGCCCTTGTGCGAATCCACGCCGCGAGCGTCAATTTCCTCGACGTTCAGAAACGCCGCGGCGAATTAGTCGGCCAGGCCTTCTACGAGCGCTGGGGCGGAGCTGACCTTCCGTTATTTATAGGGAGCCAGGGAGCCGGGGTCGTGGAAGCGCTCGGCTCCCCGTCCCCGAAGGTGCAAGTAGGAGATCGCGTCAGCTTCTGGGGAAATTCCTATGCCACGCACGTTGTCCTTCCCGCGGAACGGCTGATTCGCTTGCCCGATGAACTCAGCTTTGAAAACGCGGCCGCTGGGCTGAACCAGGGATTCCTGGCGTGGGTGTTTACACATCGCACCTATCCCGTCAAGCCCGGCGACTGGTGCTTGATCCAGGCGGCGGCCGGAGGCATTGGGCTGCTGCTCTGCCAGATGGCCAAAATTCGGGGAGGGCGCGTCATCGGCGTGACCTCGAAAGAGGAAAAGGCCAAATTCGTCCGCGAGGCCGGCGCGGAAGAAGTCATTATTTCGACGAGCGCGGACACCGCCAAAGAAGCGCGCCGCATTACGGATGGCCGCGGCGTCAACGTGGTCTACGACGGCGTCGGCAAAGATACATTCGAGGCAAACCTGAATAGCCTCGCGCCGGCGGGTTACCTCGTGATTTACGGGCAATCGAGTGGGTACGTGCCTCCGTTCGACCTGATGACTCTCCAGGAAAAGGGCTCGCTGTTTCTTACGCGCGCAAATGGTCTTCCCTACGCTGCCGAGTACCCGCAGTACATGCAGCAGTTCGTCAGCTGGATACGCGAGGGTCGCCTCTCGGTCAGAATCGATCGAACCTATCCGCTGGCGGACGCAGCCAAGGCGCACGAAGCTTTCGAACAACGGCAGATCAGCGGCCGCATCTTGCTCCTTCCCTAAGTGCTTACTGCCTCAGGTCAAAGTAGGGGCACGACATGTCGTGCCCCTACTGTTGAACCACACAAACGCGTGGTACTCTTGCTCCATTCTCGAACCACATTATTTCGAAGGAGGCCACTATGCGCCGAGTGAAGAGGACGTCATCCTGTCTGCTCGCCGTGGCGTGTCTGTTCTTGGCGATGGGCTGGTCCGGAGCGGCAGACGGCCAGACCCGCAAGACAAGCGTGACGGTGTTCGAAGGCGCACGGCTCATCACGGGCGACGGCAGCGCGCCCATTGAAAACTCCGCATTCCTGGTCGAGAACAACCTGTTCACTCAAGTCGGCCGGCGAGGTCAGCTGAGGGTTCCGGCCGGGGCTGCGCACGTCAATCTGGCGGGCAAGACCGTCATGCCAGCGATGGTCGATCTCCACGGGCACTTCGGATTCCAGCACGTGAATGATGGAACCATGTCGAAGGCATTCTTCACGCGCGATAATCTCATCGACCACATGGAGCGACTCGCCTACAACGGGGTCGGCGCGGCTGTCGGGATTGGAGATTTGGAAGACCGCTCCGATCTGCATGGCGGCAGGACGAATTGGGGCGACGTGCCGTTGCAGTTGCGGGAAGAGATCGTCCCCAACGCGGCGCTGTTTCGCACGGCGGGCACGGGGATCGCGTGGCCGGGATCCGGGGCCCAGGGTGACCCCTCCCGAGTGGACGTGTCGTATCCGGTGAGCACAGTGGAGGAGGCTCGGGCGGCCGTTCAGGACTACGTCCTTATGCATCCGGAATTCATCAAGATCTGGGTGGACAACCGTGGCGGGACCAAGCAGACGCTGACGCCCGTTCTCTATCGAGCGATCATCGAGGAGGCGCACAAATTCAATGTTCCCGTCGGAGTCCATAACGTCACGTTGGCGGATGCCAAGGAACTGATGCGCGCCGGCGTCGAGGGATGGATGCACGTTCCGGTTCGCGGCGGCGAGGCAGTCGACGATGAATTGATTGCGATTGTCAAAGAGCGGATCGCCAAAAACGATCGGCCAAACATCTGGATGACGCCCGCCCTGATCACAGCCTGGATGGACACGCAAGGTGGCGGACGGCCCGCGTGGCTCGACGATCCGCTGCTGCGGGATACCTATTCTCCAAACAATATTGAACAATACTGGGGCGACCCGCTGAAGAAAATGACGCCGGATGCCGTCGAACGCGCCCGCAAGGATTTCGAGTTGCTGGCACGCAATGCGATGAGGCTGAGAGCAGCGGGAATGCGCGTCGTCACGGGAACCGACACCGGGCAAAGCCGGTTTCTGATCGGCTACTTCAACCAGCTGGATTTGGAAAGCATGGTGGCGATGGGCATGACGCCGATGGAAACGATTGTCGCCGCGACGCGCGATGCAGCCAAAACCGCGCACGTCAATTCCGGTTTGGTGGCGTCAGGGAAGAGCGCCGATTTCATCGTCCTCGACGCGAATCCACTTGAGAAAATCGGCAACACGCGGCGGATCAACAAGGTTTTTCTTCGCGGACAAGAAGTCGACCGCGCCGCGTTGCGCGCCAAATGGCAGGCGGAGTGGAGCCACGAGGCGAAATAGGTTGGTTAGAGGACGTTGCCGGTTCCTTTCATCCAGGCCTTGGTCGTTAGCGCTACCAAACGGAAGGAGAAGTCTGCAACTTCATCTAATCAGCCATATGTCCCCCCATTACCAGTTAATATTATCCAGAAGCGTCAAGAACCAGGCTAGTGTTAGCACCAGACCGCTGAGTACTACAAGCCACTTCTTGGGACCAATAGCAAACACACAAAGCAGCGAAATTAGAGATATCGCCAACCCGGATAACAGGATAACAAGACCTGGCCCGGTGTGAATGCCAAGATGTGGAGGATGGAACCATCGGTACGTGCTAAAGGCGACTGAACCGAGCGCCGAAGCAGATGCAGCAGATAGGCTCGCGATCATCAGAGATTGGCGAATACGAGCCGAATCGCGGCCTGTGTGGGCTAACTGTTCCCGCCACACAAATGAAAGCAGAACACCCATCAGTAGGGAAATGGCGAAAGAAACGTAGCTGTACTTTGACGTGTCGCCGCCAAAAGGATATGTCATAGGCCTTGGGCGGGCGGGACGGGTGGCCCACCCTTCTGCATTCCACAAAATCGTCTCCGCATCACATTCTCATACTACTCCTGTACGTCCACTTCGAGTTAGAGTTCTGAAAATGGGGTGCCCCGTCCTTGACGCCTTTTCAAGGGCGGGGCTTTTGATTCGGCTTTTCTTGCCTAAACGATGATTTGATGTTTTCGAGGAAGAAACGAAGGTCAAAAAGCCAGTCTGTCACGCGACGTGAAAGGTGAGACACCAGCAAATTCCAAATCAAAGCCCGGGCCGCTCGTCCAACTCAATTTAAACAGGCCAGCGGCTAAAGAGGCTGAGGAAAAAGTGGTTTAATGTCATCCCGAGCGAAGCGAGGGATCTGCTTTTTCGCCAACCCTAAGAAAAAAGCAGATTCCTCGGGCAAACCGCGCCCTCGGAATGACACTTTTGGAATTTTCCCGCAGCCTGTGAAGCCGTGCCCCACAAAGATTTGAAAGTTGCCGCACACGCGCTTGAGTCTGGATGGCAGCCAACCACGTAATCCAGCAAAATCATTTTTCTCTTTCCGCTATTTGGAACTGGCGCATGCGAAGTTCGCGGCGTCGTCCACGCTGCCCGAACCCTTGTACGCCGCTACCTGCGGATACGGACACACCGGGCGGGTGCGCGCCACGCCTTGCCTCGGATCATCGTCCTTGTACTTCGTGGCGATGAGTTTCGTGGGAGCAATGCCCTGGTCCACCCAGCGGTCGAGCGCGCCGATGATGTCGTTTTCGGGATCGTTCTTCTTGTATCCCTTCTGGCCGAGGCCGCCGAACATATTCGGCCCGGGACCTCCGTTGCAGTGATACAGGCCCGGCATCATGAACAGGCGCACAAATTCCTCGGTGCCCTCGCCATTCTTCTGCCGGACATCGTTGTAATACTGCACGGTTCGCAGCGGAGGCGTGGAATGATCCGCCCAGCCGTTGTAGATGATCAGTTTCCCACCGTGGGCTTTGAAGCCGGACAAGTCCGTGCTGTCCGCGTCCTGATCTTTTTCAAACGGGATCAGCGACTCCGGATCCTTGTCGTAATCGAAATCCCTGACCGAATCGAATTTCGGGCCAAAGACGATCCAGCGCATGAAACTGTCCATGTACATGAAATTGCTGGAGGGATACCCGTGCATCGTTCCGACACCGGTGATGTAGTACGGGTAGTCGTCTTCATGCCCCGGCGAGTATCCGACATACAATCGCTTTCCAGCTGAATTTACGGGACCGTTGAGAATCTTCTGCCATGCCGTCACTTGCTTTGTCGTCAGGCAATTAGGACCGTCCGCGCCCTGGCAGGTCAAAACTTTCGGATCGAATTCGCATTTGTCCGGGCGGTCGATCAGGCCGTCCACCAGGCCATCTTTGGCGTCGCACGCCGCTAGGGTCGCCTTTTTCATCGCGGGGATCTTGCTTGGAGGGATCTCGGAACCGAGGAGAGCTCGCTGCGTCCAGTCAAACATCACCATGTTCTTGGTGCGGTCGACCACGGGGCCTCCAGCGACAACGCCTTCAAAATCGTCCGGATAACGCTCGACCTCCATGAGCGCCATCTTGCCGCCGTTCGAACATCCGCAAAAATAGGAATGCCGCGCCGGCGCGCCGTAATACGCCTTGACCACTTCCTTCGCCAGCAGCGCCACCAGGTGTGTGGCGCGATGCGCGTAGTTCACTTGCGATTTCGGATTGCCATACATTGCCGACGCATCCCAGTGGAAGCCGCGATGCCCGGTGTCCGAACCGGCCGCGGCGTATCCCCTCGCGAGCGCATCGGTAAGCTCCGGAACCGATCCGTTATACCCGCCTCCGCCAACGTAGAAAAATTTGTTGTTCCACGCCTTGGTGGGGAGCGCCACTTCGAACAGAATCACGGTCTCGAGCCCGCCCTGCACGCGGCAGTATTCCGGCACATCGCCCTTCGCAGAGATGACAGTCGCCTCGGTGATGACAGTGTCCTTCAGCTTCAGTCCGAGCAAGTTCGAACAGTCCGCCGCGCTTGCCGGAGCCGCTGCAAAGCCAAGGAGAACGAACATCATTGGCGCCAGGCCCGCGAGCACCACACCTAGCCTCTCGCACGACCCGATCCAACCCCGTAAGCAGCCAAGCATATCGTGACGTGGGTCGCGGCTCTTCATGATCTCCCTCCTCGAAGCAGTGCCATTTGTAGCGTCTGTGGCCAACCCTTTCCTAGATCACACCCATGGCACGCGACAGTTGCTCCGCCTCCTCGATCAAGGCTCCCAGGCTTACGGTGATGCCGTCTTTCCAGAAGGCTTCGTTTCGCGCGTCCAGGCCGAACGGCGCGAGCAGTTCCACGACGTCCTTGGTGGAACCCGAACGCAGCAGGTCCAGGTAAAGCGGTTCAAATTTTGCTCCGAGGCGCTGGCGCTGCGCGTAGAGGCTTTGCGTCAGGAGTTCACCGAAGGCGTAGCCGTAGACGTAAAACGGGCTGTGGAAGTGCGGGATGTAAGCCCATAGGTGCTCGGAATTCTCGTAGGTGAAAATTTCGCCTTCCTTGCCGTAGAGTTCCTGCGCGGTCTTCAGCCAGATGGCGTCCAGCTCTTCGACGGAATGTTTTTGCGGCTCCGACCAGGTTGTGTAGGACTCGTCCATGCCGTGGAGGCGGCGCTCGAAGTTGGAAAAGCCGATCTGGCGGACGACGGTGTTAATGGTGCTGTCGATCTTGGCCATGATCAGCGCCAGGAGCGAGTTTTTGTCTCCCGAGCGGACGAGGCGGTCCTTCAAAAAAGTAAAGGTGGTCATTTCGCCGAACACGGAGGCCGTTTCGCAATAGGCAATCGGCGCGTGGAACATCAGCGGGCCTTGCGCTTCTCCGGCGAGGATGCCGTGCACACCGTGACCGAGTTCGTGCGCGAGCGTCATCACGTCCCGGTTGGAACCCAGATAATTCATAAGCGTGAAGGAGACTGGCTTTCCCCCGGGCAGAACGTGGGAGGAATTGAAAGCGCCGCTGCGTTTTTCTTTTGCGACTGGCACATCAATTCGATGTTCCGTGAAAAACGTCTTCACAAGCGCCGTCAGAGTCGGGCTGAAACTTTCGTACGAACTCTTGACAATTTCCGCGGCCTCGTCAAACGGAATCATGGTCGTATCGGCAAACGGCATGGGAGCGTTGCGGTCGCTCCAGCGCATCACGTCCAGTCCCAAATGGCGCGCCTTCAATTTGTAATAACGCCGCGACAAAGTGCCGCCCAGAGTGGTGACGGCGCTGTGCAGAACATTGACGACGGAGTCTGGAATTCGGTTGGCCTTGTTGCGCAGGTCCATCGGGTGCGCGTAGCCGCGTTCCTTGTCCTCGACCGCCTTTAGGCCGGCGACCATGTAGAGCGTCTGCGCGGCATATTTCGCGAACGGGCCGGCGAGGCCGGCATTCACGCATTGCAGGGCTTCGGAGCGCTCGGCGGAATCCTTTGATTCGGCGATCAGGTGCATCATCTCGGTGAGGTTTTTCGTCGCGCCGCGAAATTCAAAATTGAGATCGGCTTCCACCTCGTCAAAAAAATCGCTCCAGGAACTGGAGTCAAACGGCGAACGCTTCACAAGTGCGGACTCGACGGGCTCGGTCAAAAAGTGCGGCTTGAATGTGCGGATGTGTTCGATCCACGGGCGGTGCTTGGAAACGACGGGATCGCTTTCGTAAAAATTTTTGAGTGTGTCATCGCCGAGCTGAACAAGTTCCAATTCAAAGAAGGTCAGGTGTTCCCCGCGGATCGCGCTCAGTTCGCGTTGAAAGGCGGCATGCTTGGACTTGATCGCCGCGTTGGTCAGGTCCGTGCTCTCGCGCAAAAACAAATACGAATTGATTTTGCCGCTGAGCATTTCGATTTCCGAATAGTCGCGGATGGCCGCGCCCAGCAGTTCCCCGAGCTTGCCCTTGTAGGTGAGTGAGAAATGCTTCGCCATCGCCGTGAGGGCGCTTAAATCGGAATCCAGCCGCGGATCTGCGATGTCCGTGTACAGGACGCTGAGATCCCAGCGGATTTGTTCGGTCGTTTCGATTGTGTTTTCCATCGTGAGCCTGGGTCTCCTGACTTCGTTTGCGAATCAGACGTAGTCGAACAAGGACATAAATCCGTAATCCATGTGCAGTTGCTGGTGGCAGTGAAAGAGAGTCAATCCCGGGTTGTCGGCAACGAAATCGATTTCCGCTTCCTGGTATCCTCCGAGCATCAATACGTCTTTCATAATTCCGGCGGTGGATTTTCCCGCCAGGCTCGTCAGCTCAAAACTATGACGGTGAAGATGGATCGGGTGGATATCATCGCTGGCGTTGCGCATGCGGATCCGATAGCGCTTCCCTTCCTTCAGGTGAAAGGAAGCCGGAGCCATCGCATTGTTTGGAAAAGACACGCCGTTAATCGTCCACTGATTGAAACCTTCCTCCGCTGCATTTTTCTTTTCGATGATCATCTCAAATGTTTCATCGGGCGCCTGGGCCGTCGCTGCAGGTTTCGCAAAGCGCGCATAGTTCCATCGGAAGGGCGGCGGCGTAACCCATTGCGGCTTGCCCTTGCTGCCCGCGTACTCGACGACGATGCCCATGCCGTGCCGGCGATCGTCATCGGCGAGATCGCCCATCGTCCAGATGCCAGGATGATTCATTTCCACGATGGCGGAAATGCGTTCCGCAGTGCCAAGCCACAGCAACGGCACGGTCGAAGGATTCGGCACCGGATTTCCGTCCAGCGCAACCACTCGGAACGAATGGCCCGGCAGTGCGAGGCTGCGGATTTCCGTGGCGCTGCAGTTCAAGACGTGAAAGAGAACGCGTTCGCCCTGCTTCACACGGATGGGATCGCCGTGGCCTCGCATCCGGCCATTGATCGTAAAGGAGCCGTATCCCACTTCAAACCCGTGCGGATGCCCTTGGCGAGCGAAGCCTTCATGGCGGACTCGCCCTGGTCTTCGAGAGGTTTTACTCGCGCAGGAGGAAACAGGAAGTTCATGTCCATGTCGCCGCCGCGGCTGAAGGTTGGTTCGAACTCCTTCAGGACCAGAAATATTTCGCGGTCGTATCTTCCCGGCTCATGTTTCGGCTCGATATACACCGGCCCCACCTGCCCGCTGTACATTCCCGCGGACAAATTTGCGCCGGCGCGGACGTGCGTGTGATAAAAGCGCAGCCCCGCAGGTTTGGGAGTAAACGAGATGCGCTGCTTTCCATGGGCGGGAATGAAGGGGGTGCCCTCCTCAGAGGCCCCGTCTACAGCGGAGGGCACACTTTGGCCGTGCCAATGCAGTTGCTCCGGCGTATCCGTCTCGTTGGAGACTTCGATTATGACCGGCTGCCCTTCCTTGAATCGAAGCAGCGGGCCGGGGCATTGTCCGTTATAGGTGGTCAGCGAGACGATTCGGTCCGGCGCTAGCTCGACGGGAGAAGTTGCAATCCGCAGCTTGTAATCCACACTCGGGCCAGACTCAATGGGGAGGTCAATGGTTTGGGTGCGCTGTCCCGGCATGGCATTTTGGGCAAAGCTGCCCCCAGGAGATAGAAGAACCGCTCCAGCAGCCAAGCCCGCGGACTTTAAGAACTGGCGCCTCGATTCGACAAGCTTATTCATGAAGCCCTCTTAACCATTCCCGACTGTCGGGCTTGATTATTGCAACCAACCGCTCTGCAATCAACCTTGGGGACTTCCCATTGGCCTCTGGGCGTGGCGAGACGTACAGATGGCTGATTCGCCCCACTTTCTGCGGACAAAGTAGATTTTTGGCAGCCGGGGTGCATACAATTATAGTCTCGGGGTGTACCCCGCAACGATGGCCCTACACACGGCGTGCAGCGAAAACGGTTGCAAGGGACAGGTGCCGGCGGCGCTTGAACAGATCCATCTGTGCGTGCTTCATTTCACGCTAAAAGTCGAAAACGATTGCGGCCAGATGCGCCGCGAAACCGTCTACGGAAAGACGCCCAGGGCCCGCCAGGTCGAAATCATAGAGTACATCGCCGAGCACGGTGAAATGCTGGCGCGCGCTTCGACCAGCGGCCTGCACCTGGCCGACGAAATGAAAGCGCGCATCCTGAACACCTTCCTCACGTTGATGAACCTGCGCGAAAATCTGGACCGCGCCGCCCTCCGGCAACCCATCGGCCGCAGCGGGTAGGCCGCCGCTCACTCCGAACAACTTGGGAATTCCATCCCTGTGTTAAACTGGCTCGCACGAGCATGCCTCCGCAAACAGAAAACAACGCCAGTGCGGCCCCCAGCGTCTATACGATCGGCCACTCCAATCATACCGTGGAGCACTTTCTAAGCTTATTGCAGATGCATGCCGTCCAGGTGGTCGTGGACTCGCGTTCGCAGCCGTACTCTAAATACGCCACGCAGTTTGATCACGACGCGCTCAAGGTTGCCCTCCAGGACGCGGGAATTCACTATCTCTATCTCGGGCGGGAGCTGGGCGGACGCCCCGAGGGAGATGAGTTTTACGATGACGAAGGGCACGTCCTGTATGATCGCGTCGCCGCGACCTGCCTTTTCCAAGAGGGATTGACGCGGCTGGAGCGGGGGATCCGCGAATACAAAGTCGCCCTGCTGTGCGCCGAGGAAAATCCGGCCGCTTGCCACCGCCGTTTGCTGGTGGGCCGGGTGCTCCTCGACCACGGAATTCAAGTGGAGCACATTCGCGGGGACGGCCGGATTGAAACGGAAGAGGAAGTCGCCGCGCAAACTGATCCGGATCGGGACCAATTATCCCTTTTTGGGAAAGCCGAGGCGGAGACGTGGAAGTCTATTCCATCGGTTTTACGAAAAAAACGGCCGAACCGTGAAACGCCATCCGAGTTTGCATCCACTTAGCCAGCACCACCACTTCGCGCTGATTCAGGCGCTGGAGATGCGTCGCGCTGCCGAGGCGCCGCCGGAGAAACGCGCGGCCGCGGTCGAGC
Organism: uncultured Acidobacteriota bacterium; assembly: GCA_963804145.1. Taxonomy (GTDB): domain Bacteria; phylum Acidobacteriota; class Terriglobia; order Acidiferrales; family UBA7541; genus Palsa-360. The sequence continues at coordinate 75,347 of CAWDPI010000003.1, forward strand.
GGCAGGCAGAGAAGTTTGTTCGCTTCTGGCATAAGACGGGGCAGGTGCATTTTCGCGAAGAGGAGGAAGTGCTGCTGCCTGCGTATGCGCGGCACACGCGGCTTGACCGGGACGCCGAAGTCATGCGAATCCTCGCCGATCATGCGGAGATTCGCGCTGCCGTGCGGGATTTCGAGCAGCGGCTGGCGGCGAAGACTCCGATTGAAGCGGGAGAAATGGCGCGGCTGGGAAAACTTCTTCACGATCATGTGCGGCTGGAAGAGAACGAAGTATTTCCGCGGATTGAGAAAGCGCTTGGCGAAGAGCAATTGAATGCGATGGGGCGCGGGCTCACGCGGCTGCATTCCAAGAATGATGTGTGCGAGATTTGAAGTGTAAGTGGCGCAGGCTTCAGCCTGTGGGTTTTTGTAGCGGCAAGGGGCGACTCTGTTCCGACCAACCCCCACAGGCTGAAGCCTGCGCCACTAAACCCCAATGTACCGCGCATAGAGCGACCGCGCGACGCTGGTGTCGCGCGTGCCTTTGATGATGGCGCGGCCGTCGGCGAAGACGGTCATTTCGTAGGGCGGGACGCGGAAGCGCAGGAGAAAACCGTTTTCGCGAACTTCGGCTACGGTTGGCGCGATGCGCCTGCCTAGCGCGGTGAGATCGAGTTGCCGGCGGCGTTCGTGGATCTGCACGGAGTCGCGGCCGCACATCGTCAAGTGGGGCTGCACCTCGCCTTCGAGGTAGCGGAAATCGCGGCGCACGCAGGCGCGGCATTCCGGATTGCGCGCTACGCGCACGGATTGAAATTTTCCGGACCAGACATCGAAGGAAATGAGGCGGCCTCCCGCCTCTCCGGATTTGCCGGAGAGCAGCTTAATGGCTTCCGCGGCTTCAATCGAAGCAATCACGCCCGCGGCCGCTCCGAGAACGCCGACGGTGTCGCAGGTGTCTTCCGTGTCCGTCGCCTGCGAACCGTTCCCGCTTTCAGTTTCGAGCGCGCACGCAAGGCACGCCGTCTCCCCGGGACGTACGGTGAGCGTTACCCCGTAGCTCGCGACTACGGCAGCGTAAATCCAGTGAACATTCAAATGGATGGCCACGTCGTTCAGAAGAAATCGCGTCTCGAAGTTATCCGTTCCATCGAGAATGAGCGGATACCCGCGCAATAACTCCTCTGCGTTTTTCGCGCTCAGGTCGGCGACGATGCCTTCGACCGATACTCCTGAATTGATGGCGCGCAGGCGGCGCTCCGCGGCGACGGCTTTAGGCAGGGCTTCTTGCGCGTCGGATTCCTCGAATAGAGTCTGCCGCTGCAGGTTGGAAGGCTCGACGAAGTCGCGGTCCACGATGCGCAGTTTGCCGACGCCCGCGCGCACCAGCAGATTTGCGAGGGCAGTCCCGAGCGCTCCGCAGCCCACCATCACGGCCGAGGATTCGAGCAGGCGTTCCTGGCCACGTTCGCCGATTTCGGTGAAGAGGATCTGGCGCGAGTAGCGTTCGTAGGATTTTGGGTCCATAGGGCTGAGCCGGTGGAACATGCTTTTTTCTGTTGGGTTTGCGATTGCGCTCTCTGCAACCCCAAACCCGACAGGCTTGAAGCCTGTCCTACTTGCATGATAGCCCACCGCGGTTGCGCTGGGAAATCAAGTGGCGTTTTCCACGTGCCGGGCAGAATTCGCTCCGGGCAGGCAACCCGGGCTATGCTACCCTAGCTCTGTTGTGAAGAGTGATGCCGATCGTCCATCGTCCCTTCGTTCGGTTCGCCGCATGGCTGCCGGCGTTCTGGTTACTCTGCGCAGGCCCTCTCGCCGCGCAGAGCGGTTTTCCCGGTGAGCCGCCGCAGGTCGTCGCGGTGCGCGTGGTCGCCGAATCCGGCGCCGTTTTGGAACAGAATCCTCCCAAGCTGACGGTCCAGCCCGGCCAACCCTTTTCTATGGAGGCGGAAAGTGCGAGCCTGCGAGAGCTGTTTCGCTCAGGTCGCTACGCGGATTTGCGCGCCGAACTGGCCGATGTTTCCGGAGGAGTGCGCCTGGATTTCGTCGTCCGTCAAAATTTTTACATCAACCGGGTGCAGATCGCGGGATTGCGCGAGCCGCCGGGAGAGGCGCTGGCGATTTCCGCGCTGCGGCTCAACGTCGGAGAAGCATTCCGCGAAAGCGACATGAAGGAGGCGCTCGACCGCCTCCGCCAAACCCTGGAAGACGACGGGCAGTATCAGGCCAAGCTCGATTATGTGACGACGCCGCATCCGGATACGCTGCAGTTGGACATTCTGGTGCGCGTCAAGGCGGGTCCGCGGGCGCGGATTGGCGCCATCACCATCCAGAATCAAACGCAATTCGCGAACGAGGAGCTGCGCAGCCGGGTGAAACTCAAGGAGGGCGCCGAAGTGACTTCGGACCGCCTGAATCGCGCGTCAGACCGGGCGCGAAAATGGCTGGCGGGGAAAAATTATCTCGGCGCGCGGGTCACGATTCATCGCGGCACTTATGATGCGCAGTCCAATCGCGTGCCGCTGGATTTCACCATGTACGCGGGGCTGGAAGTGCGCGTGGCCGTGGAAGGCGCGAAAGTTTCCGCGGGAACATTGCACAGGCTGATTCCCATTTACCAGGAAGGCGCAGTGGATGAAGATTTGCTTCAAGAAGGGCGGCGTTCGCTGCGTGATTGGTTTGAACGCGCCGGGTACTTCGAAGCGCAAGTGAGCTACACCGTGTCGGAAGCCCCCGCGGAGGAATCGGGCAGTACGGTAAACCGCGCGGCGAGAGTGGTCACGTATCAAGTCAATCGCGGGGACCACGCCCGGTTGGTCAATGTGGAATTCGCCGGCAACAAATACTTCGGCTCGGATCTTCTCCGCGGCCGCGCGAAGATTCAGCCCGCAGCCTATGCGTCGCCGGGGCGGTACTCGAGCGAGTTGCTGCAGGATGACGTCACTTCGATTCGCACGCTCTACAGCGCCAACGGTTTTCAAGATAGCGAAGTGCAGAGCCTGCTCGACCATGATTACAAGGGACGCCACGGAGATCTGTCCGTGAAATTTGTGATCCAGGAAGGGCAGCAAACCCGCGTGGCGAGCCTGGCTATCGAAGGCAACCAGCAACTCACCGGGGATGAACTTCTTGGAGTGATCGGCTCCTCGAAGGGACAGCCCTATTCCGAATTTAATGTGTCCACCGACCGCGACAACATTCTTGCGACCTACTTTGACCAGGGATTCTCGGAGGCGCAATTTTCAGCCGACGAAGAGAAATTGCCGGCGTCGGCGCCGAATGCGGGTCCCACGGTCCGGCTGACGTATCACATCACCGAAGGACGCCAGGTGCGGGTCGCGCGCGTCCTTCTGAGCGGCTACGAGCACACGCGTCCGGGAGTGATCTCACGCGAGGTGGGAATCAAGGCCGGCGAACCGTTGAGCGAGGGGACTGTCGTCGAGACGCAGCGGAAGCTCTACAATCTGGGAATTTTCAGCCGCGTTTCGATCGCCCCGCAAAATCCCGAAGGCGAGGACACGGAAAAGACGATTGTGGTCATGGTGGACGAGGCCAGGCGATACACCATCGCGTACGGCCTGGGATTCGAGGCACAGCGCCTTGGAAGCTCCACCAGTGCGACTGCCGAAACCCTCAGCTTCGCGCCGCGCGGCACGCTGGAACTTACCAAGGCAAATCTGACGGGGCGCGCGGACTCGCTTTCGTTCAAAGCGCGGGCCAGCACCATTCAGGGCCGCGCGCTCCTGAGTTACATAGCGCCCAATTATTTCGCATCACCGAATTTCAGTTTGCAGCTTTCGACCTATTACGAAACTTCGCGGGACGTTCAAACGTTCGATTCGCGGCGGGCGGAAGCATCGGTGGGGCTGGCCCAGAAGCTCTCGTCCAGCAGTTCGATTCTCTATCGCTACGTCTACCGCCATGTGGTCGCCAGCAATCTCAAAATTGCGGTCGAGGAAATTCCGCTGTTCAGCCAGAATACGGAAGTTTCCGAATTCGACGTGAACTGGGTTCGAGACCGCCGCAACAGCGTCTCCGATCCCAGCCGTGGCGATTTCGAAAATGTGGACGTGAGTCTGGCGATGAAACCGATCGGCTCGTCCGCGAATTTCATCCGCGTGTACATGCAAAATTCGACGTACACTCCAATCGGGCGGCGCATGGTTTTTGCGCGCTCCACGCGGTTCGGGATTCAAACGGTCTACGGCAACTCGGTGTCGACGGATATTCCGCTCCCCGAAAGGTTCTTCGCGGGCGGCGGCACGTCCTTGCGCGGATTTGCCCTCAACCAGGCGGGGCCGCGCGATCCCTTCACGGGATTTCCTATCGGCGGACAAGCGGAGCTCATCTTTAACCAGGACTTGCGCTTTCCCATGCATTTGCCGCTGATCGGCGACCGCCTGGGCGGCGCCGTGTTTTATGATGCCGGTAACGTGTTCCCGAGCATCCGGACCATCACGCTTCGCACTACGCCGCCGGCGCCAACCTTCTCTGCAAGCAATCCGAATGTGTGTCTGACGAACTGCACGAACGATCTGAGGTACTTCTCCCACACGGTGGGATTTGAATTTCGCTACGCCACGCCGATTGGACCCGTGGCGCTCGATCTTGGCTACCAATTGAACCCCGCACAATATTTAATTCAGAGTGGAGGAACGTGCCCTTCCACGTTCGCGGCGGGCTGCCTGACAACGCTTTCGAGGCTCCCCGGATTCCAATTTTTCATCAACCTGGGGACGACGTTCTGATGGGCCGCACAATTTTCATTATCGTCCTGATTTTGGCTGCGGCGAGCGGCCCGCGGGTATTTGGAGGATCCGTGCCGCCCCAGTCGGCGCGCGTCGTGGACCGCATCGTGGCGCACATCGAAGACGACATTATTCTGCAGAGCCAGGTGCGCGAACTCGGCGCTTTCCAGCAGCTCATCGAAGGACATGCGGAAAGCGACGATAAGCTGCTTGAAGAATTGATCGAACAGTGGGTAGTCGAGACGGAGGCCACTGCGGCGCATTTCCCGCAGCCCGCGCAATCCGAGGTCGATCGCGAACTGGCTCGGCTCAGGGAACAGTTTGCGGGCCCGGAAAATTATGCGACTCGATTGAACGAGCTCGGCCTATCCGCCGCCCAGGTGCGGCAATTGCTGAGCCGGCAGATATACGTCGAGCGCTACGTCGACTATAAATTCCGACCATCCGTGCAGATCGAGCCCGCGGATATTGACACCTATTACAAGAAGGAGCTGCTGCCGGAACTTGCGAAAAAAAATCAGCCTGCACCGGACCCGGCCGCGGTCGAAGAGAAGATCCGCGAACTCCTCACCCAACGCGGGATCAGCGATCTGACGGTGAAATGGCTGGACGATACAAAATCACGTTTGAAGATCGAAATTGAAACTGCCGCCGGCAAGCCGTGACGCGCGGTTGAAAACTGGAACGATGAACGGAACGAAACGAAAATTCGGACTGAAACACGGGCTGGGCATCGTCGTCGCTCTGGCGGTCGTTACCGGACTGGGCGTCGCCTATGTGATTGCCAGCGGGCTCGCGGATCGCTGGGCACGAAGGACCATCGTGGAGCAACTCGAGAAGACCACCGGTGCGCGCGTCGAGTTGGGAAATTTTCATTTTGGATGGCGGGTGCTCACCGCTCGTTTTGACGGCTTGACCTTGCATGGCCGCGAGCCGGCTGGAAGCCCTCCGCTATTTCACGCGGACGCATTACAGTTCAGCATCCGCATCGAATCGTTCTGGGGCAGAAAGATTTCCCTGGGAAGCGTGGAGATGTCTCGCTTCTCCGCGCACGTGCAGGTCGAAAAAGACGGCTCGACGAACATTCCCGGACCCAAGATTGTCGTGACGACCGGCACACCGGACTTGCGGAGCCTGTTCGATTTGAAGATTGCGCAATTGCGTCTCGAACAGGGCGAGATCTTATGGAATGACAAGCGAATTCCACTCGAAGCCAAGGGCGGAAATTTTGAATTCGCAATGAACTATGCCGACGAGGCCGGACGCCCCGTGTACCTGGGCCAGGTCAGCTGGCAGAAATTTGAAATCGCAACGTTGCGTTACTTGCCCTTCACGTCTGGTTTCTCCGCGCGATTCACTCTGCGTCAGGATTCGTTTTCCGTGACGCAATTGCAATGGAAAACGGCCGGCAGTGAACTTGATGCTCAGGCAACACTGGCCAGTTTCGCGCGGCCGGCCTGGACATTCCGGTACCGGGGCCAAGTGCGCCTCGAAGACCTTTGGACGATCCTGCGCCAACGGGAAGCTCCGGGCGGCCATATCGAGTTTGCCGGAGATGGAGGCTACTCCTCAGAGTTGATGAATTTCAGCGGGCGCTATACCGCTGACCGCGTCACCATGAAATATCAATGGTTTCATCCCGGGAATGTGTCCGCACACGGCAGCTACCGCGCCGACAATCACGCCCTGGATTTGCCCGATCTGGAAGCCCTGATCCTCGGCGGAAGCGCGACCAGCCACGTACATCTTAATTTCCCGAAGCTCGATTTCCGCGCCGATACGAAAGTGCGCGACATGGACCTGCGACAGGCGCTGGCCGCGGAAGACAACCCGGGCCTGCCCATTAATCCATTGCATTGGGGCAGCCGCATGGATGTGGACGCAACAACCACATGGATCGCTGATTTCAAGCACGTCGATTCGCGGGGACTTTCGGTGTGGGCGCCTCCGGCCACGATTGCGACGGGGCAGATACCCACCGCGGCGCACTTCGAGTTTCACTACGACATGGACCACAAGCAATTCGAACTCTCCCCAGGCGAGATTACAACTCCCTCGAGTCGCATCCAGTTTCGCGGCGCTCTCAGCATGGTTGACACTTCGGTGGACATGACCGTGGACACCGATGACCTCCTGCCATGGGACGATTTCATCAACCGCCTGCGCGGTCCGGCCGCGGAGCCGCAAGTGATCGGTGGCCATTTCCATTGGGAAGGGCGGTTGACCGGGCCTCTTGGCGGGCCCACGTTCACGGGACGCTTCAAGGGAAGCGAAGCGCAATATGGTTCGTTGTACTGGGACGAACTCGAGGGAGAGCTCACCTATTCGCCGGACGAGTTGCATCTTGCCCGAGGCCGCGCGCGCAGAGGCCGGTCTTCCGCGGAACTGGAACTGGCGCTGGATCTCGACAACTGGGGATTTAATCCCGAAAACGCGTGGACGTTTGACGTCAACCTGGTCGGGGCCGACACGGACGATTTGCAAAAAATGCTGGGCACGTCCTATGCGGCGCACGGGGTTCTGACCGGGCAATTTCATGGAAAGGGCACGCGCAAGGAGCCCGAATTTTCGGGTTTGTTTGACATGTCAAACGCAACGGCAGGATCCTGGCGCTTTGAACGCGCGCGTGGACAATTGTCCATTCGCCCGGGCGAAGTGCGCATTGCCAACGCCGAGTTGCGCCTGGCGGCGCACGCGCCGGGCGCGCCCGCAGGCCTCGTGACGGGCAATCTGGACTATCACACCGACACGGGCGATGTGAATTTTGATTTCACGGGCGCGGCGATTCCGCTGGAGGCGGTCGACAGAATCCAAATGGCCCGCCTGCCCGTAGGAGGCCGCCTGAATTTGCAAGCCCACGGCCAGGGCCCCCTGCGCGCCCCCGAATTGCACGCCACGCTGCGATTGGTAGACTTGAAGCTCGGCAATGACGTGGTGGGAAGCTTTGACGGGAAAGTCGACTCAGATGGGCGCCACCTGAGCGCGACGATTGATTCGGCGATGACGTCGGGGCGCCTGGCAGGGAAGCTGGACGTGGGGCTCGAAGGCGATTATCCCGTGACGGCGCACGTCACGGCCGAACGAATTGATTTCAATCCTTTTCTGGTTTCCGCCCTGCATCTATCGCAGTTGAACGGCCACAGTTTGGTGGACGGCCAATTTGACGTCGCCGGATTTGGCGCGCGCCCTGAAACGCTTGCGGTGGAAGCAAATCTGACGCGCTTGACCTTTGATATCCAAAACGTGAAGCTGGAAAATGCCGGCCCTGTGCGGCTGACCTACCGCCGGGACGAAGTGCGCGTCGAGCAGGCCAGTCTCAAAGGAACGGACACGGATTTTCGTGTGACCGGTTCCGCGCGTTTCGCCGGGGATCAAGCCCTCAATCTACGCACGGATGGAGCGGTCAGCCTGCAGTTGCTCACCGGGTTCTACCCGCTGCTCGAAGCGACCGGCCGCGCACAGATCAATGCCGCAGTGGGCGGGACCGTAGCCACGCCGCGCTTCAACGGCAAAGTTCACATTGAGGGCGCTTCCCTGCGGTACGGGGATTTTCCGGCGGGGCTGAGCAACGTCGCCGGAGATTTCAATTTTGACGCGAACCGCATGGTGTTCGATAACGTGGTAGCGGAAAGCGGAGGCGGACGCCTGGCCATTGGCGGCACGGTTGCATACGGAGAAGGGCCGCTGAACTATGTGCTTAACGCGCGTTCCGATCAGATTCGCATTCGCTATCCGGTCGGGATGAGCTGGCTGGTGGGCGGGGCGTTGCGCCTCTCCGGAAACGCGCAATCGGCGACGCTTTCCGGACGCATCGTCGTGGATCGCCTTTTGATGGCGGAAGGGTTCGATCTCGGAAGCTTCATGGTTTCGGCCAAGGAGCCGGCCAGCGGGCCGAGCACCACGTCCCCATTTCTGCAAAATTTGCAGTTCGACGTTCAGGCGGATTCCAGTCCCGATTCGCGGATGGAATGGACCGGCGCGCGCCTGCTGACGGACGCCAGCCTGCGCTTGCGTGGAACCTGGGAGCATCCCATTCTGCTCGGCCACATCCACTTGTTGAGCGGGGAGATGAGCTTTCGCGGCAACCAGTACACCATCGCGCGGGGAGACATCAATTTCGCCAATCCGTTCCGCCTAGATCCCGTGTTGAACGTCGAGGCCACCACGACGATCCGCCAGTATGAAGTCACTCTCGATTTTACCGGGCCCGCGAGCAGGCTCACGCTGGCGTACCGGTCCGACCCGCCGCTGCCCTCGAGCGACATTATCGAGCTGCTGGCGCTGGGCCAAACCGGCGAAGAGAGCGCGGCGCGAAGCGCCACCGGGCAAAACGCGGGAGTGGGCGCCTCGGCACTGCTCTCGGAAGCGATTTCCAGCCAGTTGGGGGGACGAATCCAGCGTCTGTTCGGGATCAGCCATTTCAGCGTCGGGCCGTCGGTAGCGACGCTGAATACGCAGCAAAACTCGATTGCCAGCGTCACGATCGAGCAGCAAGTCACCCGCGGCCTCGTCGTTACCTACATCACGGACGTCACCACAACGCAGTATCAAGTGATTCAAATCGAATACACCATTAACCGCGAATTTTCCGTGGTGGCCTTGCGCGATGAAAACGGGACGTTCGGCCTCGACGTCGTGCGGAAGACGCGCTTCAAATGATGAATTTCCGCTTCGGGCGCGCGTGCACTGGCACGACACACGGCCGCCGATTCCCGGCAAGCGCAAACGGGTTCGTGCTATCTTCACCGTCGAGGAGTTGACATGACACAAATCGCGCCGAAGTATGCGAGAAGCTTCCGGATCTGGACCATCCTGGCGCTTGCCTGGATGGCCACGGCAATTCCGGCGGGCGCGCAAAAAAAGAATAAAAACACGCCACCTCCTGATCTCGGAGAAGACATTAAATCCGCGATGCGCGCGCCTGATGCCCAGGCCATCGATCAGGCCATCGGCGAAGAACTGGGCTATTGGCAAATCGGCGACGTGGAGTCATTACATAAATACTATGCGGACGATGTGGTCCTGGTGAGCGGCGCGTGGGAACCGCCCATCATCGGCTGGGGCAATTTCCTGAAGGACTACCAGGCGCAGCGCGCGCAAGTGGGCGGCATGCGCATGGACCGGTCAAATACTCTCATAAAGGTGAATGGCAACTCGGCCTGGGCCACCTACCAATTCATCTATGCAGCGCAAAAGGATGGCAAAGTGGTTCAATTCCGCGGGCACACTACCCTTATCCTGATGAAGCAGGCAGACCGGTGGGTGATTACACTAAACCACTCCTCGATCGTGGACTCCTCGATTCCAGAGCCCGTTACCTCGATGGATTCGACCCAGCCCGGGAATCGCTAGAAGCTCTTGAAGCCCTGGTAAATCCAGACCGCCACGCTGGCGAGCAAGAGGGCTCCGGACGCGACTGCCAGAGCGATAATCGGCCTGGTCAGACGTGAAATCCGGGCGATAATCTCCAGTTGCTCCTGGTAATGATGCTGTTCGGCGGCATCAATGAAGATCTGATCATCTTCCTTCGACGACAGCGTCACTCGGTACACGACCAATATCACCAAAACAGTCGTGATAACGCCCCAAGAACTCATGAGCAGATTGAGGATCAGTGATCGGGATGCTTCCAAGGTTCCCTCCCTGCGAAAACGGCGCTGGATGGATTAAAGCAATCAACCGCGCCGCGTGGTAATGGCAAAAACTTGGGAAAATTATAGCATCAATCCAAACGTGTCAACGGCTGGTGTAACCTAATGGTCACTAAGCATTGGCGGGAAATGCACCCCCCAAAAGTCATCCGGCGGGCGCGTCGCTCCGTCTCATGGGCCGGACCGCGGAAACTCCTGCTGAGCCGAATTGGAACATGCCCTGCGCCAGGGGCAATGTCCTAGTTTGAAAGTTTCCGCATTTCGGAGGGCCGAGCTTTCAGCTCGGCCATTCAGGTCGCGTTTCGTTGCGGGCTTTAGCCCCTGAAGCTTCAGGGGTTAAAACCCCCGATTAAACGATGCCTTTTGTCGGGACTGAAGTCCCGACCTCCTAGGGACCGCGTCGCGCCAGCGGATTTCAAATTAGGACAGCGCCGCGCCAGGCGTCGCGTTGACAAATGCCGCCATGGGCGGGCACAATCGAATAGCCTCGCAACACCCGCAGATGTGCCCGAATGGCGGAATTGGCAGACGCGCTAGCTTCAGGAGCTAGTTCTCGCAAGGGAGTGGAGGTTCGAGTCCTCTTTCGGGCACCAGAATTTCCGTGATTCGTGAATTGTGACCCGTGCCCCATGCAAACCCGTCGGGATTGAATACGGGGATATGACCCTCGACCTTTCTTGTGCTTGCAATTGATGCTACTTTTTACCCGGCTTTCGATTCGCCCGTGGGAAATCCATGCCCGAGCACTTTGTTTTTCGCGACTTGCGCGACTTGCTGGCCAAGGCCAACGAGGAAAAATCCGGCGATCAATTGGCGAGCATCGCCGCGCGCTCGGAGCGCGAACGCGTGGCCGCAAAACGCAAGCTCGCGGATCTTTCTCTTGGGGAAATTGTCAGTCAGCCTTTAATCGACCCTGCCAGTGATGACGTCAGCCGCCTGCTTCTGGAGTCCTATGACGCGAAACGCTTTCAACGAATCCAGAGCATTACCGTGGGTGAATTTCGGGAATTTATTCTTGACGACGCTACGAGCGAAGAACAGTTGAAGGAGCTTCAGTGGGCGATCGTTCCGGAAATCGCCGCGGCCGTTGCCAAGATCATGAGCAATAAAGATCTCATTCTGGCCGCGGCCAAAATCAGGAATGTGACGCGTTGCCGAAACACCTTGGGCGAGCACGGAGTGTTGGGAATCCGCACTCAGCCCAATCATCCCGTAGATGACATTGGCGGGATCTTGCTGGCCGCATTCGAGGGGCTTCTCTTCGGATGTGGCGACGCGGTGATCGGAGTGAACCCGGCTTCGGATTCGGTGGAAACGGTCGGCGCAATTCTGCGCGCGCTGGCGCGGCTCATCGACGCCTATGGCGTGCCGACCCAGGCGTGCTGCCTCGCGCACATCACCACGCAATTGGAAGCGATGAAGCGCGGCGCGCCGGTGGATTTGCTATTCCAGTCCATCGCAGGGACGGAGGCGGCCAACCGCAGTTTTGGCGTCACGCTGCAGATGCTGCGCGAAGGGCGCGAGCAGGTCCTCGAACATCACGCGCAGCGCGACGTTCCCTGGAAGGGCGCAAACGTGATGTATTTCGAGACCGGGCAGGGCAGCGCTCTGTCGGCCGAAGCGCATCACGGGGTCGATCAGCTCACGCTCGAAGCGCGCGCCTACGGCGTCGCTCGCGTGTTCCATCCCTTCCTCGTGAACAGCGTTGTGGGCTTTATCGGGCCGGAATATCTGTACGACGAGCGGCAGATCATTCGCGCAGGCCTCGAAGATCATTTCATGGGCAAGCTGCTGGGACTCCCGATGGGCTGCGATGTTTGCTACACAAATCACGCGGCGGCCGATCAAAATTCCGCGGACAATCTTCTGGTGCTTCTTGCCGCCGCGGGCTGCAATTATTTCATGGGCGTTCCGGGCTCGGACGACGTGATGCTGAATTATCAGTCCACGAGTTACCATGACGCTCTCGCCACAAGAAAACTCTTTCACTTGCGTCCCGCGCCCGAATTTTTGAGCTGGCTCCAGACGAAAGGAATTTTTCGCGATGCGGAGCCCGCGATGATCGATGCGTCCGCGCGGCGCGAGCTGATGCAGGGACTCGAATCTTCCCTGGGAGAAATCGCCTGAATGCCGCGGGACGCCGATTCCTTTCTCGCCGCCGATTTCCCCGATGTCCTGCGCAAAATTCGGGAGCGCACTCCGGCACGCATATTCGTTGGCCGAGCCGGCGCAGCGTATCGCACTTCCACGCAATTGGAATTGCGTGAAGCCCACGCCGCCGCACGGGACGCCGTCCGCGCCGAGCTGGATCTGGAATCCGTCTTCGGCGCGGCGTTCATTCACCAATGGAATCTGTTCGAAGTCTGCACCGAAGCGCGTTCCAAGGAAGAATACCTTCTGCAGCCGGACCTGGGGCGCCACTTGAATGAATCGTCGAGGCAAGAATTGGCGAGGCGTTGTTCGCGAGAAAACGACATCCAAATTGCAATCGGCGACGGCCTCTCCGTCACTGCAGTCGCCGCGCAAGTTCCGCCGCTTTTGCCGCTAGCTGGATGAAGGCGCCCGGGCGCGCGGCTGGACCATCGGCAATCCCTTTGTGATTCGCCACTGTCGCGTCGGCGTCCTCAATGAAATCGGCGAATTGCTCGCGCCGAAAGTCGCCGTCCTGCTGATCGGCGAGCGCCCGGGCCTTGCCACCGCGGAGAGCTTATCCGCCTACATGGCGTACCGGCCTGGCAAGACTCACACCGATGCGAATCGAAATCTCATCTCGAACATCCACGCGCGCGGCCTCAAGCCGCAAGCCGCAGCGGACCGAATTCTAAACCTCGCGGCACAGATGATGGCGCTGCAGATGAGCGGGTTCAGCATCCGCGAGCAATTGCCGGCGCCACCAAGTGGACCGGCTATCAAGGCATAGCGTTTTCAGAGAATAAGAATTTCAGCCCTGCGAGATTGAATCGCGCGATCGAAGGTAACCAACTTCAAGCCAGCAACAATGGCGAAGGAAAGCAGATAGGCATCGGCCCAGACTTTCGGGGACTTGCTAGTTAAACGGGTATGAGCACGCAACTCCGTTTCGAGGTTTTCGGGTTCAGGCAGGAATGCAATCCGCGGATCCGCCCAGATCTTGTCCCATAATTCCCAAGCCTGTGACAAATTCCGAACATCTTTGCCCATTATGCTTTCAGTGGTGAGGAGCCGAAGAACGGTCAATTGTGTGAAGCGGCAGAAGAAAAATTGCTCTTCTTCGGAGCTGTCGAACCATTCCTTCGCTCTTTCCGAGTGCACATGCCTGCTCCAGAGCAATGCCAGCCAAACGTTGGCATCAAGGAAATTCAATGCGTTCATAGATTTGTTCATTGGTAAGGTCGACTTTGGGACCTTTGGAAACGATCAGAGGAAAGCGGACCCTTTTCGTTCGAGGGCGCTTGCCTTCCAACAATGTAATCTTGACTCCCGCCAGAATGAGTTCCCGGATCGACCGACCCTGTGCCGCAGCTTGTTCCTTCAGTCTACGGTAAAGGGAAACGGGAATATCGACGGTAGTTCGGATGGCTTCCGATTTCATTTATACATCTTCTCATAAATGCCATAAATATGGAAGATCCTCTCTCGGTGCGTGCAACAGGCCATCCTATCCGCCGGACGACTGTGTGTACTACAATCTCCGATTGTGAGGTGCTTATGAGCGCTGCCTCTTTGAAAGTAAATGGCCGGGTGCACCGGGTGGACGTGGACCCGAAATGTCCTCTCCTCTACGTCCTTCGGGACAATCTGGAATTGAATAATCCGCGCTTTGGATGCGGCGTCGGGCAATGCGGCGCGTGTACCGTGCTGGTGGACAATCGCGTGGTGCGGTCGTGCAAATTGACCGTGGCGAATGCGGTTGGAAAAGAGATCATCACGCTTGAGGGCCTGGAATCCGCGGGGAAACCGCATCCCGTGCAGGCGGCGTTTATTGCAGAGCAGACATTCCAGTGCGGCTACTGCCTGAACGGCTGGGTGATGACCACCAAGGCATTGCTCGATAACATTCCCTCACCTACCGACGCCGAAATGCGGAATGCATTTGAAGGTTTGGTGTGCCGCTGCGGAAGCCACGTTGGCATTTTCGCCGCGGTCCGCCGTGCGTCGCAATCCGCGAAAAGGAGCGCATAAAATCATGGCTCCCAAACTCACCGTAACGCGAAGAGAATTTGTGAAGGACGCGGGAGGCCTGCTCATCGGTTTCAGCCTGGCGGATTCCGCCGTGCTCCCGCGCGTTTTGGCCGCGGCATCGCCTGAAACCGTCGCCGGGCCTTCTCCCAGCCGCCTGGATTCGTGGCTGCGCATCGATAAGGAGGGGTTCGTCCACGTGTTCACCGGCAAGCCGGAAATTGGAATGGGAGTCGGCACCGCCTACGCGCAAATCGTGGCTGAAGAATTGGACGTTCCTTTGGATCACGTCGTGCTGATCATGGGCGACACCGCTTCGACTGCCAATCAGGGCGGCGTCGGAGGCAGCACGTCCATCATGCTGGGCTCAAAACCGCTGCGCAACGCCGCGGCGAACGCGCGCTACATGCTCATGCAGTTAGCCTCTCGGCGCCTCGGAGTTCCCGTCGATCAGCTTGAAGTGAAAGACGGCATGGTTCACGTGAAGGGCGACGCGACAAAGAGCGTCTCCTACGCCGATCTCGCCAGCGGCGGTGATCTGAACGACGCGCTGAAAGTTTCAGGTGATGGATTCGGGCTAAACGTCGAAGGTCCCGGCAAACCGAAAGATCCCTCCACGTACACAATCGTCGGAAAGCCGGCGCCGCGCGTGGATCTTCCACCGAAAATTCTCGGCCATTTTAAATACGTTACCGACGTCCGCGTCCCGGGGATGTTGCATGGCCGCGTCGTGCGTCCCTCAGGGGTTGGCGCAACATTCGTGAGCGTGGACGAAAGTTCCGCGAAGGCCATACCCGGATTCGTAAAAACAATTGTGAAAGCGAATTTCGTCGGCGTGGTCGCGGAAAATGAGTGGGCCGCCATACAGGCCGCCAAAGCCCTCAAGGTTACCTGGACCGAACCCAAGCAGGCGTTCCCCGAGCAAAAAGATTTGTATACCTACATGCGCTCGGCGCCTCTGAAGGCGAGTAAGGAAACCCTGAACCGCGGGGACGCCGCCGCAGCGCTGACAAATGCCGCGAAAAAAGTAGAAGCGAGTTACGAGTTTCCGTTCCAGTCGCACGCCACGATGGGCCCGGGTTGCGCTGTCGCGGACGTTCACGCCGATGGCATCACGACGGTCTGGTCCGGCGGGCAGAAACCTCACGAATTGCAAAAGGGCTTCGCGGAGATGCTGCGCGTTCCGATTGATACGGTGCGCGTTGTCTGGGAGGAAGATGCCGGCTCGTACGGCCGCCCCGGCTTTGAAGATGCGGCCGCCGACGCCGTGCTGCTTTCCGAAGCCGCCGGAAAACCGGTGCGCGTCCAGTGGATGCGCGAAGACATGACGGCGTGGGGCACCAAGGGCCCCGCAGTCCTTTGCGATCTGTCCGCGGCGCTCGACGCGCAAGGCGAAGCCACGGCCGTGCAATTTACTTCGCGAGCGTTTTCCGGAGGCGAGACGCATTTTCGCCCCGGCGACGCGGGAAATTATCTGGGAGCCCAGCTGACCGGAATCCCCAACACGTCTGGCGTCGATGAATTCGCGCAATGGGGCGTGGAATCGCCGCCGTATGCGTTTCAAAACGTTCACGCCATGGCGCATGTCATTCCCGCGTTCTATGACAGCGCCTCGCCGATGCGGACGACTCATTTGCGCGACCCGGAAGGGCCGGCCACGTCGTTTGCAGTCGAATCCTTCATCGACGAAATCGCCGCCGCAGCCGGCGCTGATCCTATCGAATTCCGCCTCAAGCATCTCGAAGACCCGCGCTCCAAAGCGGTCTTGTCGGCCGCGGTGCAGAAATCTGGCTGGGACACTCGCCCGTCTCCGAAAAAGACATCGGCCGGCGGTGATATTGCCACAGGCCGCGGGGTCGGCCTCAGCACGCGTAACGGCACGTATGTCGGGACGGTGGCGGAAGTGGAAGTTCATCGGAAGACCGGCGCGGTTCGCGTGACCCGTTTTGTCTGCGCTCACGACTGCGGCTTGATTATCAATCCCGAAGCGCTTCGGACCACCATCGAAGCCAACCTCATCCAATCGCTCGGCCGAGGCTTGAAAGAAGAAGTGACGTTCGACCGTAGCAATGTGACCAGCGTGGATTGGAAAACTTATCCCGTCGCCCGGGCCTCTGACGTGCCCGACCGGGTCGAGATCGTTCTGATCAACCACCCGGAACTTCCGTCAAGCGGCGCGGGAGAACCATCAAGCCGCGCGACGGCAGCCGCCATCGCGAACGCGGTATTCGATGCGACCGGCGCGCGCGTCCGTCAAGCGCCGCTCACCCCGGCGCGCGTGAAAGCCGCGCTGGACGCGGCGCGCGTGTAGCTACCCACAAGTAGCGCGGATTTCAGTCTGTGGATTTCCACAAGTGTCACCAGCAATTGCGCCACTGGTCAAAAAACCTGTTGGCCATCTCGAATTCCAACCGGCCAGCGGCTAAAGCCGCATCAGTTCTGAATCCTTTACGGCACGGCTTGAAGCCGTGCCCTACAAAGCTTTGGTGGCTTTTCGGCGTGCGGCGTTGCGTACAGAGTCGGCGAGGTATAAGGTATCGGTCAGTTGGCAGTCCAAAACAGAAACCCAAAATGGAAAATTGAATCGCAAAAAAGGAGTCGGCGATGAAAGCAATCCTGGGTCTTTTCACACTTCTGTTCGCGCTTTCCGCGGCAGCACCCAACGCGGCCGCGCCCCAAAATGCGGCCTCGCCCGCGAAATCTCTTCCCGCCACCTACGTCAGCGCGGCGGACATCCAGGCCAATCTGAACGGAGCGCCCAATTCAGCGACGAATCCGCTGCCAAATATTCGTGTGGTTGACGCCGGGGGATACAACGTGGCCGTCGGCGTAATCCACCGACCAGAAACACCGCCCGGCGTCGCCGCCGTGCACTCCAAGGTGACGGAAATTTATCACGTGATGGATGGCGCGGGGACGCTTGTGACCGGCGGCACCATGGTCAACGCGAAGCCGAGACCTGCTGACGCCGTATCCGTCAGGCTGGAAGACGGCCCCGGCTCAAGCGGCACCGCAATCCAGGGCGGCGTGACTCGCAAGATAAAAGCGGGTGACGTCGTTGTGATTCCCGCTGGCGTGCCGCACTGGTTCAGCAAGATCGACGGATCGATTACGTATGTTGTCGTGCGCGTTGACCCTGGCCGGGTACTGGCCCCGAAATAAATCATGATTGTGGCGAGATAGAGGAGGATTCCACTCCTAAGCCTATACGCTGGCACTGCGTATCAAGGAATTGGGTGATAGCTCTCGCCGCCACGCGCGGCTCCCGCTGTAACAAAAGGTGAGGTGCGCGAATGGAAATTGAAATGGTCTCAGGATGGAGGCGTTTGATCTCGTCCAAACACTCTCTTCCCACCAACCTGTCATCTGTGGCCTGCAAATAAAGCAGTGGGACTCTTACCTGGCGAATTTCCTGCCTTGCATCACAATCGATGACTGCCCTCGCCCGTTTTGCGAAGACTTTGGCGTTTACGGAACGTACAGTGTGCCGCACGGCAAGTTTCAAGCTCTCGGGTGCGCGCGATCCCGCGATGAAATATTCGTGCACAAAATCAGGCGGACGAAATCGAAAGAACAGCGGACGTGTCAACAGTTTGGCTAGGGGCACCCACATTCGTACGGGATTGGAAATGAAACCAGCGCTGAGGATGATACCAATTAGGTTGGTTGGATGCGTGGCGGCGAATTTCACAGCCAACGGAGTTCCGTAGGATTCGGCCAAGATCGCGAAGGGGCCGTCCTTCGGGACTAGCTCACTGAGCCAAGAAACAAGTTCAGGATATGGAAGAAATCGGTCGGACGGATATGTTGCGGTGATGGCATTCACGGTTCGGGGTAATTCCGGGAGAAGGTTTGCAAAAAGGTTCCCTGTCCCATCTAACCCGGGAAGGAGAACCAATGTGATCGGGCTCAAGTTTTTGTCGCTCGCCTCGAGTCCATAATATACACCTCCGCGTTCGGAATGGATGGAGCCTCCGCAGTCATTCCTTTCAAGTGCGAACGTATAAACAGAACGCCCCGGCAAGCCGGGGCGTTTTGTTCCTCGCGCGGTTCTTTAGGCTCTCGCGCCTCCAGCGCCTCAGTTTGCACAACTGCAGCGCACTATCCTCCGTCAAGCCAGGCCGTTCTAAGCCATGGCTTTGCTGGCAACCGGCTTCGGGACGCTGTTGATCGTTTTCAGAATGCGGGAAACGATCTGGTAGGGATCGCCTTCCGAGTTCGGGCGGCGATCTTCCAGATAGCCCCTGTAACCGTCCTTAATGAAGTTAATGGGCATGCGGATCGAAGCGCCGCGATCGGAAAGGCCATAGCTGAACTTGTCGATGGCTTGCGTTTCGTGCAAACCCGTCAAACGCAGATGGTTGTCCGGGCCATACACGGCAATGTGGTCGGGGATGTATTTCTCGAACGCCTTCATGAGCGCCTCAAAATATTCCTTGCCGCCTGTTTCGCGCATATATTTCGACGAGAAGTTGCAGTGCATGCCGGATCCATTCCAGTCGCCCTTGATTGGTTTACAATGCAATACCATATCTACTTCGTACTTTTCGCAGAGGCGCATCATCAGATAGCGAGCCGTCCAGGTGTCATCCGCGGCTTTGGCGGATCCTTTGGCGAAGATCTGGAATTCCCATTGCCCTTTCGCTACTTCCGCATTGATTCCTTCATGATTGATTCCGGCGGCATGGCACAGGTCCAGATGTTCATCGACGATCTTACGCGCCACGCTTCCCATGTATTTGTAGCCGACGCCGCAATAGTATGGGCCCTGAGGGGTGCTCGGGTGGCCCTCTTTCGGGAAGCCGAGAGGACGCCCATCCTGATAAAGGAAGTATTCCTGCTCAAGACCAATCCACAAGTCCGGGTCGTTCTCGATCGTAGCGCGCATGTTCGTTGAATGCGGGGTTCCATCCGCGTGATAAACCTCGCTCATAACAATATAGGCGTCCTTGCGGCTTGCGTCAGGATACAGAGCCACTGGCTTTAGGACGCAGTCAGAGCTTTTGCCCTCGGCTTGCATGGTGGAACTGCCGTCAAAACCCCATTTGGGCAGATCGGCAAGCGCGGGTGGATGGTCAAACGGCTTGATTAGAGTCTTGCCGCGCAATTCAGGAACGGGCTTTTTGCCGTCAAGCCAGATATATTCCAATTTGTATTTCGTCATAGTAATTGGTGGATCTCCTTAGTAAACGCTAAAGATGAAATGCTGGGACGATAAAAAACTCGAACAGCCCGCAAATCAGTGAACGGGCAGAGTATCCTGTGGGATGAGTCCCGTCAAATTCAAGAAATCTCTCGTTCGGTTCTCTTTTTGTGATGGGGAATTCAGTAGGACGGGCTTCAGCCTGTCGATTTTGTGATGGAACTGTGCGCCGAAAACCCGACAGGCTGAAACCTGTCCTACTGGAGCCTGTTTATATGTGCTCCCATTTAGTGTAAGCTTTTTCGCTCCACGACCGAGGCCATGATGAACCGTGTAACCGCCATCCTGCCTGCGGCAGGCCTTGGCACCCGAATGGGCGCCGAGACGCTGAAGCAGTTTCTCTCGCTGGACGGGGTCCCTGTGCTGCTCTTCACGCTGCGGCGCCTGGCGGCCTGTCCGGCGATCACGGAGTTCGTCATCGCGACGCGAGCCGAGGAGGTCGATTCCGTGGAGGCCAGCGTCGCATCGGAGAATCTTGGCCGGCCCGTTCATGTGGTTCGCGGCGGAGACACGCGCCAGGATTCCGTCGCCAACGCTTTGGCGGAAGTCCCGGCGGAAGCCGACTTGATTCTGGTGCATGACGCCGTCCGGCCCCTTGTGACTCTCAGCCAGATCGAACGCGTGATTTCGGAGGCGGACGCATGCGATGCGGCCATCCTTGGAATTCCGGCCATGGACACGGTGAAGGAAGTGAAGCGCGCGAGCTTGCCGACCGACGTCGCGCTCGTTACGGCCACAATTCCACGCGAACGAGTGGTCCTGGCGCAGACTCCGCAGGTGTTCCGCGCCTCCGTGCTTCTCGAAGCCTTTGCGCGCGCGCGCCAGGATGGTGTGACGGCTTCCGACGAAGCGGGCCTGGTCGAGCGCATGGGACACGACGTCCACGTGGTCGTCGGATCCGAACGCAATTTGAAGATCACCCGCCCGGGCGACATGGAGCTTGCGGAATTCTACCTTCGCCAGGAGCGCGCGGGCCGATGACCCGCGCGGGGATCGGATACGACCTGCATCGCCTCGCCGAAGGGCGCAAGCTGATCCTCGGCGGCATTGAACTCCCATTTCCCAAGGGGCCGGTCGGCCACTCCGATGGCGACGCGCTGGCGCACGCCGTTTGCGACGCTCTCCTCGGCGCCGCGGGGCTGGGCGACATCGGCACACATTTTCCCGACACCGATCCGAAGTGGAAGGACGTGTCCAGCCTGCGATTTCTGGAGCACGTGCGCGATCTGCTCGCCGAACATAAATTTCGCATCGTGCACATCGACGCGACCGTCATCACGGAAAAGCCGAAACTCGGTCCGCACTTTCCAGCCATGCGCGAGGCGCTGGCAAAATCGCTGGGCGTCGCTCCCTCCACCATCAATTTGAAAGCGAAGACCAACGAATCCGTCGACGCGATCGGCCGCGGCGAAGCAATTGCCGCGCAAGCCATCGCCACGCTCGATCGCTGAGCCCGCGGCACACTGACACTGATATGGACCGTCTTACCGGAATCCACGCGGTACGTGAAGCGCTGGAAGCAAACCGCCCGCTCGATTCCCTGCTGGTTGCCAAGGGCACACACGGCACCCGGATCGAAGAACTGGTGCGCCTCGCGCGAAAGCAGGACGTGCCGGTGCGCTTTGAGGAGCGCATTCAGGTCGATCGTGCTGCAGGAACGCGAGAGCATCAGGGTGTAGTCGCGTTCGTTTCCTCCTCGCCGGTTGCGAGTTTCTACGACCTGTTGAAACCGCGTGATGCGGCGAGCGCACCCGGATTGCTGGTCCTGCTGGACGGCGTCGAAGATCCGCAAAATCTTGGCGCCATCGTTCGCACTTCGCTTGCGGCGGGCGCCCAAGGCGTTGTAATTCCCGAGCGGCGCGCTGCCGGGCTCACGGAAACCGTGGCGCGCGCGTCCGCCGGAGCGCTTGCCCACTTGCCCGTGGCGCGTGTCACGAATCTTTCTCGCGCCATGGAGGAAATGAAGGAAGCGGGCTATTGGCTAGTCGGCCTCGACGAGCGCGCCGAGCAGCGCCACACAGAAGTGGATTTCAAGGTCCCTATGGGAATTGTCCTCGGCGGCGAAGGCAAGGGATTGCATGCCCTGGTGCGAGAGCGCTGCGATTTCCTGGTTTCAATCCCAACCACCGGGCCCGTCCGCGCCCTCAACGTATCCGTCGCCGCCGGAGTAGTCCTCTTCGAAGTAGTCCGCCAACGCGGAATGAATCCACAGATGAACACAGATGAACACAGATAAAAGCAAAAACTTAGGAAAGAGAAAGCGGTTGATTGAATCGTCGCGGCGGTATGGCTCTAATTCCGCAATCAGAATGTTTTTTCTTTATCAGGGTTTATCTGTGTTGATCTGTGGATCCAAAGGTTTTTGTCACTTGTCGTACTGGATCATTGTGAAGACGTCGATTCCCGGCAGCCTGGCCCGGCCATTCAGAAACGTCAGCTCCACGGCAAAGGATGCGCCGACCACTTTTCCGCCCAGCTTACGCACGAGTTCCACGGTAGCCGCGGCGGTGCCTCCTGTGGCGAGCAGGTCATCGCTGATGAGCACGCTCTGGCCGGGCTTGATCGCGTCCTCGTGGATTTCCAGCGTGTCTGTGCCATATTCCAGTTGGTACGTAACCGAGACGGCTTTCGACGGCAGCTTTTTGGGTTTCCGGACAGGAATGAATCCCGCTTCGAGCCGGTAGGCCAGCGCCGGCGCCAAAATAAATCCGCGCGCTTCGATGCCAACCACCGCGTCCACTTTCTTGCCCGCATAGTGGTCGCACAGTTCATCAACCAGGCTGTGGAATGCGGCGGGATTTTGCAGCAACGTCGTGAGATCGTAAAAGAGAATTCCCGGCTTCGGATAATCGGGAACCTCCCGAATGTATTCCTTCAAATGATTCATTCCGCTTTCCCCGCCTTTCAGGATGAATCGCCATTTCTAAATCGATCGCGCTTGCTGCCTGCATTACTTCTGATTGATCTCACTCGTCGCGTTCGATGGAGAACACGTTCGCATATTCCCGCAGGATCTCCGCGTCCTGTTCGTCCACGCGATCGACGCCGGCCATGCGCGGGCCGCGCTGCAATGCGTTTTTCAGAGCGTCCATCTGCTCCGCATTGCCGATGGCATAGACTTCCACGCGCCCGTCGTAGAGGTTTTTCACGTATCCGCCGACACCCAAACTCGTCGCTGTTCTCTCGGCGAAAAAGCGGAACCCCACCCCCTGCACCCTGCCGGACACGAAAAATCGCTTGGCCTGTGTTTCCACGGCAACACTTCACGCTCAGACATGTTTTTGCAGCCGCGCGATTGTAGCAAAGGTCCGGCGCGCCGCGATACACTGTTCACAGCGCCCGGAAGCAGCACAAGGAATTATTCGCGAATCCGTGCTGCAAAATCCCGGCGGATTGCATCCAACAGATGGAAGCAAATTTCATGATTCAAAGATCAAGCCTCCTGGCCGCGTATTGTGCGCTTGCCCTGTTTCTCGCTGCCGCGCCTGCCTCTCTGCGCGCGCAGGGCGCCGGGCCGATGCAGCCGCCTGAGTCGACGAAATTCCCTGCCCCTCCGGCCCCGAGCAAGCCCGATCCGCCGGCGCTCCCGCCCGACGAAATTATTCGCCGATTCGCAGCCAAAGAAGACGAAATGGTTCGCGCCATCAAGGACTACACGTTTCAGAAAAACGTGCGCATCCAGGAGATTGGCCCGGATAGCAAGTCCACCGGCCAACTCGAAGTCGTCACGCAGTTGCGGTTTACTCCGGATGGCAAGATGTATGAAAAGCCGGTAAGCCGCCAGCCTTCGACGCTCCACAATCTGGACCTGCAGAGGGGAGATTCCGATCTCCTCGCTCCAACGCCGATGTTTCCGCTCACCACTGCAATGCTTCCCAAGTACGAAATTACCTATGGAGGTAAGCAGCCGCTCGATGAACTGAACGCCTACTATTTCACAGTGAAACCGCGCGCCCTGGAGCGCGCTCACGCCTATTTTGCCGGTGTCGTATGGGTGGATGTGCAGGACCTGGTCATCGTGAAGACCATGGGCAAGTGGGTCACCGAAACCGGCGATGTCACTGCCTCCGATCTCCCGTTCACGGTCTTCGAGACCTACCGCCAGCAGGTCGGCAAGAATTTTTGGTTCCCCTCATACTCGCGCTCGGACGATACCTACCAGGCCGGCGATATCAGCGTGCCGATTCGCGTCATCATCAAGTGGAGCAATTTCACTCCGCAGGCGAGCGCGCCCGCAACGGCTTCGCCACCTACGGCGAAGCCTGCTGACAACAAGGGGACGCCTTAGTTTCAGCGTCGCAGAATTAACGCCAATCAATTTTCAGGCTTGTGGCGGAGCGTGGGCCTTTCGGGTTCCTCAGGCGTCTTTTCACCTGGAGTTTCGGTGGGGCTGGGCGGCGGGGCGGCGGCTTTCGGCGGCTCCAGGATCCAGTGGAACCCTCCATCGTAATCAACCTTCGCCATCGTGAGTTTTGTCTCCGGCGGATTGATCGCCGGAAGCGCCGCCTTCATGAAATTGACAAGACTTGCGGCGTCGGCTTTCTGGCTCTGCCCTTCCACAGCGAGCGTCACGGACTTCGCCTGAATGTCATTCGCCGCGCGGAATTTCGCCACGCGCGAATCATTCTGCTGGAGGAGGTCGAGAAGTTCGGGCTCGCCCGTTGCGCGATTCTCCGGCGGGTAGCGGATCTCCATGAACGTTTTTGGCTGACCCTTCTCCGGAGGATAAAGCTGGTTATAGCTCGGCCGCAAGACGCGCGTCCGCCAGATATCGTTCCCGAGGGCGTCCTGCGTGATGTGGTAGTCGAGCGTCCAGACTTCGGGACCGTAATCGCGCACGTAGCCGGCAAGGACGACGCGGATCAGCGGTTCGTCCTCGCCCAGATTAATTTTGTGGTGCAACAGTCCGGCGAGCACGCGAACGCGCTCAAGCACAGCGACGCCGATGGACTCGATGTCGCTCGAATGAAAGCCATCGACTTTCTGGCCGCCAGTATTCAGAGCTGCGGCGACGAGGCCGCGAAATTCCTCATCCAGCCTGACGGGCTTGTCCTTGGAATCCGGCCGCACCCACTCGACCGCGCCAAGCATCACGGCCATGCGCTCCACGGAAAGTATCGTGATCGCGGGAGGCAGCGAACCACCCTCGCCGCGCGCGTCCATCGCCGCCAAAATGATCGCGTCCTTCGTCGCGCAAATCACCACCCGGCCCTCTGCCAGATTCACCGCGACTTCCTGATCGCTGCCTTCCTGCGCGAATACATACGGAGAGAGAATCCACAGATGAACACAGATAAACACTGATAAAAACAAGACGAATGAAGGGAAAGAAAAACTGCGCTTGTGCTGTCGTGTCACCATTGTTCCAATTCCGAAAACAGAAATCCTTGTCTTCTATGTTCGACTTTATCTTTTTTCTTTCTCAGTCGTTATCAGTGTTTATCTGTGTTCATCTGTGGTTCCAAAGACTTTTCCTTCCGCGCGATGGCCTGCAGTGCCGTGAGCGCCACGACGTTGGCGACGTCCTCCGCCGAGCAGCCGCGCGAAAGATCGTTTGCCGGGCGGTCCAGCCCCTGCAGGATCGGGCCAAGCGCCTGCGCACCGCCCAGCCGCTCGACAAGTTTGTACGCGATGTTGCCGGAATCGAGGTCCGGAAAAATGAGCACGTTCGCATGCCCGGCTACAAGCGAGCCCGGCGCCTTTGCACTTGCCACGCGCGGCACGAGGGCCGCGTCGGCCTGCAGTTCGCCGTCCGCCGCGAGTTCCGGCGCGCGCGCCTTCAGGATGCGCAGCGCCTCCCTGACTTTTTCGACGCGCGCGTGGTTCGCCGAAGCCTTGGTGGAATAGGACAGAAAAGCCACGAGGGGCTCCGCATCGAGTATCGCCCGCGCATTTTCCGCAGTGGCGCGGGCGATTTCGGCAAGCTCCTCGGAGTTCGGGTCGGGCACGACCGCGCAATCGGCAAAGAGCAGCGCGCCCGCAGGACCCAGGTCCAGCCCCGGGCGCTCGGGAACAATCATGACGAAGAAACTGGAAACCAGCTTCGCTTCCGGCGCAAGGCCGATCGCGTGCAGCGCTGCGCGCACGGTTTCTCCAGTGGTGTTGGCCGCGCCTCCTACGGTCCCGTCCGCATCTCCAGTTGCCACGCTCAACGCCGCGAAATACAGCGGGCGCCGCGCGATCTCTCTCGCTTCGTCAAGCGAAGCGCCGCGCGCGCGGCGATGCTCGTAATAAATCCGCGCGTATGCCTCGGAGCGCGGGCTCGTCGCGGGATCCTCGATCGCCACGTCCCCGAGCGTCACGTGCAAATCCGCGGCGGCCGAACCGATCATTTGTTTCCGCCCAAGCAAAGTGATTTTCGCAAAGCCTTCCCGCGTGATTGCCGCCGCTGCGGACACAATGCGCGGGTCTTCGCCCTCCGGCAATACGATGCGCTGAAGGCGCACACGCGCGCGGCCCTTGAGTTTCTCGACCAGTGTCATCACCCGCCCAAGTTATCACAGGTTTGCGCGTCTCGCCGATTTCTGTAGAATGGAAGCTCACTCGAATCGATAGAGGGCTTGGCGATGAGCCACTGGCGCGATTGCCCGGCGGCGCCTGCGGCCAAGGAAGGCGGAGAACATTCGACACAAAGGCAAGAAGCTGAAAGACATTCTGGACGCGCACGAGAAATTCCATAAGGGGTATCCGGGCGGGGAGCGCGCCGACCTTTCCGGCGCCGATCTTTCCGGCGCGGATTTGAAGAAGCGTGATTTGACCGGCGCCAATCTGGCCGGCAGCAACCTGCGGAAAGCTGATCTGCGCGGAGCCAAACTCAGCCACGCGGATTTGAGCCGGGCGGATTTGCGAAAAGCAGATTTGCGAAATTGCGATTTTACGGAAACCCGGCTCGAAGGCGCGGACCTGAGCGAGGCCGATCTGAGCGGCACAGAACTGTTTCGTGGAGATTTGCGCTCCGCGAAATTGCACAAAACGATTTTGCGGGGGACGGTTCTGCGGCAAGCAAACCTCCGCGGCGCGGATTTTTCCGGCTCGGACCTGGCCCTCGCCAGCTTCCGCGAAATCGATCTGACCGACGTGAAGATGGACGGCGCAGACCTGAAGGACGCCGTAGTCCGGGACAATCGAAAAAGTTGAGGTGTGGCTCTTAAGTAGCACAGGCACTCTGCCTGTGCGGTTTTCGCGATCGAAACGCCCAGCAGAATTCACGCGCGCGAAGAAACCGCGGCCCTCAAAACCACACAGGCAGAGTGCCTGTGCTACTTAAGAGCCCTCTACTTCCCCGTGGCGGAAGCGGAGGATTCAGCGATTCCAGCGCGGCTAGTCGCACGGCGCCGCACGTCAATCCCAAGCCGTTTGATCTTCTGATTCAACGTGGAAAGCGGTATCTGAAAATTTTCCGCCGCTTCGGTCTGATTCCATTCCGTGCGTTCCAGCATGTCGCAGATCACGCGCCGCTCGATTTCATCCATGATTGCAAACAACGAGGCTTTCGCGCTGTCGGCTCCGGCGCGCGAGCCGTGTTCGCCCGGCATCGGTGGCATGAATTCGGAGAGTTGCAGCCGGACGCCGCCGAGGAGCTCCCTCGTCCGCACGCTTTCCGGCAAGAGATCGACGTCCAGTAATTCCTGCGAAGACAGAACCACTGCGCGCTCGACGACGTTTTCAAGTTCGCGCACATTCCCCGGCCAATCGTAATCCACCAGCAGCCGCAGCGCCGCCGGAGTAAAGTGCCCCAGCGGCCGGTTATTCTCCTTGGAAAATATGCGCAGGAAATGGTCGAGCAGCAGGTGAACATCTTCCCTCCGCTCACGAAGCGGCGGCAGGGGAACGGCAATCACGTTCAAGCGATGATACAGGTCTTCGCGGAATCGGCCCTCGCGAACGAGATTGAGCAGCTGCACGTTGCACGCGGCGATGATGCGGACGTCGACCTTGATCGTTTCCGTTCCGCCCAGCCGCATGAATTCGCGCTCCTGAATCACGCGCAGCAGCTTCGCCTGCGTCTCCGGCCCGATCGTGGAAATTTCATCGAAAAAAATCGTTCCCTGATCGGCCACTTCGAAGAGCCCCTTCTTCGACGCCACCGCGCTCGTAAACGCGCCCTTTACGTGGCCGAACAACTGCGATTCGAGCAGGTCCACGGGAATGGAGCCCGTGTTGATCGGGACGAACGGCTTGTCGGAGCGCGCCGATGCCGAATGAATCGCCTTGGCAATCAGTTCCTTGCCCGTCCCGCTCTCGCCGTGGATCAACACCGTCGATCGTGATGGCGCCACCTGGCCGACCAGGTCAAGCACGGCCAGCATTTTTTCGCTTTTCCCGATGATGTTCGGAAAGTTATACCGCTGTTTCAGCGCGCGCTTGAGCTGGACATTTTCTTCGCGCAGGCGCCGGCCTTCGACGGCCTGCGCCACTTGAATGAGCAACTCATCGTTGGACCACGGCTTGGTGATGTAATCCTGCGCGCCGCTTTTGAACGCGGCCCGCGCCATATCGATGGAGCCGTAGGCGGTGATCAAGACGACTGAAAGATTCGGATCGCGGCGGCGAATTTCGCGCAGCAAATCGAGCCCGTTGCGGTCGGGAAGGCTGACGTCAAGCAGGACGAGATCGAACGGTTTTTCCTCGAGCATCGCGAGGCCGGCTTCGCCCGATTCGGCGCTCGACGTCGCATACCCTTCCGTATTGAGCAGAAGTTCCAGGCCTTCTCGAATTTCGGATTCGTCGTCGACAACCAGGATGGAGCCCTTAGACATGAACCGCTTTCCGCGCCACTGGGAATTCCAGCCGGAACGATGTGCCCTTGCCAGGCGTCGAGCGCACGTCCACTTTCCCAGCGTGTTCCTTGACGATGCCGTAGCTCACGGAGAGCCCCAACCCGGTGCCGCGCCCTGAGGATTTTGTGGTGAAAAAGGGATCGAAGATGCGGTTCAGATTTTCGCGCGGGATGCCGCCACCGGTATCGATGATTTCCACTTCCACCGATCCGTTGTGCGCCGCCGTGCGGATCTCGACGATACCTCCGGAGGGCATGGCATCGCGAGCGTTCAGGAAGAGATTCAGGAAAACCTGCTGCAGCTTGTTGGTCGAGCCCAGCACTGCGGGCAGCTCCTTTTGGAGGTTCCGCGTCACCTGCACCTGGGCGGTCCGAAATGGGTGCGCGACGAGCGTCAGCACTTCTTCCACCACCGCATTCAAATTCACTTCCGTAAATTCCGTCGCGCCCGTCCGCGAAAAATTCAGCAGGTTGTTTACAATCTCGCTCGCGCGGAATGTCTGCTTCACCACTTTCTCGATCAACTGGTGGCGCGGGTCGCCGCTCGGAAGCTGCTTGGCCAGCATTTGAATGTAATTCGAGATCACCGCGAGCGGCGTATTCACTTCGTGCGCAACGCCTGCGGCAAGCAAACCGAGTGAAGTGAGCTTCTCGTTCTGAAACACCTGCTCTTCGAGCCGCATCCGCTGCGTGACATCATCGAAAAGAATCAGCCGGCCGATCCGGTCACCCGATTTCCCAACGAGGGGAGCAATCGAAACGTTGACCACCAGGTTGCGCCCCTCTCGGTTCTGCATCGGAAATTTGTAGAGGCTGGAGACGCGCTCATCGCCGGAGCGCGCCGTAATTTCCGCCATCAGATCGGAAGGAAGCACGTCCTCAAGCTTTCGGCCGACGGCCTCTTCGCGCGGCACGCCGATCAGCCCCTCGAGTTGCGTGTTCCAGGATTCCACCGCTCCGCCGAAATCCACCGCCAGCACGCCGACGTTCAGCGATTCAACGATATTCTCCGAGAAATCCTTGAGCCGCTCGATTTGCGCGGCCTTCTGTTCGAGCGAGCTGTAGAGCTGGGCATTGTCGAGCGCGATGGCAAGATAACCCGCGATGGTATGCAGCAGCTCGACGTCCTCGCTCGACAAGAAGTCCCCATCGACAGTTTTCCCCAGTCCCAGCACGGCGATCGCGTGGTCGCGAATCTGGCACGGAATAAAGTAATTCAAATCCAGCTGCTCGAGCGTCTGCCGTACGGAGGCGGAAGATTCCCGCGCGGCACGAGCCGATTCGTAAAAGAGGATTCCCTGCGCAAACGGTTTGCTCTCTACGTCCAGAAAACTCAGATCGAGCGCGCCAGTGTAACGCACCCCCACCGACCGCGCGATGCGATACGCGCCGGGATGGCTCTCGTCCTCGATGAAAATCGCCAGGCGGTCCACGAGCAAAGCCTGCGAAATGCGATCCATCACCGAGGCGAGCATCGGGTCGAGGCGGACTTCCGAAGTGAGCGTGCGGCCAAATTCAATCAGCGTGCGGCGATAGTCCAGGCGGTCCCGGTAAAAAAAGCGGTCCAGGCGCGCTTGAATCCAGTCGCGAAACGGCTGGAACAAAAATGCCGCCACGACGATCGCGATCACTCCGCCCATCATTCCGGAAGGCCACGCCGTGTGGAACAGCGCTCCGATGGCGGCCACGATTGTTATATAAACGGCCACCACGCCGCCGCTAGCGGCCGTGTAGGCGAGGCCGCGCTTGAAGATGATGTCCACGTCCATCAGCCGGTAGCGGATGATGGCGTATCCGAAACTCAGCGGGATGAGCACCAGCGAAATCGTGGACAAATTCATCCACGGCCGGGGCACAACTCCCAGGAAAAATGGCAGGATGTAAAGCAGCAGAAATGGAACAATTCCGGCAAGCGCCCCTCCGGTCACCCACTTCAATTGCTGCCGCAGGATTCCGGACGACGCGCGCCGGTAACTCATCACAAAAACGAGCGCGGCGAGCAGAAAATAAATCCCTAGGCACGCCAGGTCGAGCCGGTCGAGCGTATTCCGCGCTTCGATCGACGGCATGAAACCCAATTCGCGAAGCCCGACGAGAATTCGCACCAGCAACAAAATTCCGGGCACGCCGTAAATAGCGCCGAGGATCGCGCCGTGCCCTTTGGAAACCGGCCGGCGCTCCGGAAACACCAGGGCAAAATGCAACAGCAACGCCGGTTGCAAAAGCCTGGCCACGATCGCAGTCCAATAAATTTCCCAATCGAAAGGAGTCAGCTTCCCGGTGTACTGGAAGGAATACAGGACGAAGGACACCAGACAAAAAATGTAGAAATGTACGGCGCGCGTCGCGTTCCACCGGCGGGCGAAAATGAAGAGGCCGATGAAGAGATACAGCACGCCCACAACGCTCAGATAATTTTCGATGGAGGCGGGCCGCGCGGCGGGCTGGATTACGAGTTGCGCTTCAAATTGTTTGCCGCCCCGCTCGATGCGGTAACGGGCGATGGACCACAGCCCGACTCGCCACAGCCGCTTCGTGACATCGATCGAGCTGTGGATCGGCACATCATTGATTGCGAGGATCCGGTCGTCCGTACGCAGCCCCGCATTTGCAGCGGGGGAGTTTGGCGCGACATGCCAGGCTACGACTCCCGACGGCGCCTCGATCCATGACACCCCATCATCAGGCGCTGTGAACATCGACCGTTGCTGGAAATTGATGATGCCGAAGACGATGGCCGCGAGGGTTGCCAGTGCCAGGACGGCTGCTCCCAACCGGACCCGAAGATTGTCGTTGATCGGAGCGCTCACCAGTTTTTCCTACAAAGTCCCAATCGAAGCGGTACCAAGCAACACCGCTTCCAAATTATATAAGTTATCTCAAATCAATAACCACATGAAATTCAATCGATTGCATAGAGATCGAGCGAGGGAAGGGGGACGGAACTTCCCGCCCTCCATTTTATGGAAGGCGCTTTCCTGTTTTTAATAGGCCCTGCCAATCTAAAACTGGAAGCTCACCCCGCCCCGGAACGCTCGCAAATTCGGACAAAGCATCATTCGTGAATCCTGCACGTTCGCCGTCACGTATCCTTGCGCCAAAAGATTGCTGAAATCAGCCAGCGCTTCCCAGCGCCCATTCAATCCCGGCAGCGGCTGGCGAATTGAAAGGTGCAGGTTTGGATCCATCTGGTAGGCCGCCTCGCCGAACTGGTCGATCCGCGACAAGGCAGTGCCCGAAATCCATTTGTAACTCGCCGAAACTTGCGTGCCCGATCGCGGAATCTTGCCGGTAACACGTGCGGCAAGGCTGTGGTGGGTGCTGGTCATAAAACTGTCGCGCAGGTCGGACGACGCCGTGTTCAACTCGCCTCCGGGCGTAAGAGCGCCCGCCCAGGCATAAATCGCGGCGACCTCCAAGTCGTCCGAGATCTTCTGCCGGTACGCCGCCCGAGCGCCCCACGAACTGGAATTGCCGCCGTCGTAAAGAAACGCGCTCGAGAATGCG
This sequence comes from uncultured Acidobacteriota bacterium, assembly GCA_963804145.1. GTDB lineage: Bacteria > Acidobacteriota > Terriglobia > Acidiferrales > UBA7541 > Palsa-360. The sequence continues at coordinate 107,374 of CAWDPI010000003.1, forward strand.
TCCTGGACGAATTCTGGACTTGCTGCAGCGCCTGTCCCGAAAACGGCCTGATCTCGCGTCGAGTCATGGAACGCCGCAACCTCAAATGTGGATTGGCTGCCCATCTTCCGCTTGACCGAAAGTTCCTGATGCCAGCCGCCCTCCAGGACTGCCCTGCCGTTATTAAACAGGACCGGAGGGAGGCTATCGAGTTCGTCGATGGCGCTTTCAAGCGCGCCCGTACGCCCCCACTGTTCTGAGGGAGGGTTCGCTGCAATGATCAAGGAAGCCGTCAGGCTTTGGGCAAGTCTTGCGCTCAATTGCACGTGGGGGCGCAGCGAAGAAACCGAAGAAATGATTCCTGCATGAAGATATTCCGCGCCTGCCCGCAATAGGAACCGGTCGCCCAGCGCAATCTGCTCCGTGTGATCGATCCGCATGCCTTGAAACTCCATACCCTCGGCGCCAAATTTGGATTGGCGCCAAATAAATATGGTTTCAGGGCCGTTTCCCGCAATGCCGGAAGGGAGCCAAACGCTGGCAAACGAGCCTGAAGCTCCTCGGTCGTAACTCATCTGACCGGCAACCAAAACGTGGCCCAGGCTGCCAAGCTGTTGGTCGTAGGAAACGGCGGTCGCGGGAGCATTCGGAATGTTCGAGGCAGATCCGGGCCGCAAATCCCCGTTTGTCACTTGCACCAGAGCGCGTGGGCGTTGTGCGCTGGGGAGGTCCTCGCCCAGCGGATTGGAAGCAATCTGATTGCCGGAGTCATCCCATTGCAGGATCGTGCGAGTCGCCGTCGATGAGCGCAGCACCCATTTCCAGTCGTCCTGTTCTGCGGGAGCATCGGACTTCCGGCGCAGCGTATCCAGCGAAGAGAACAGGGTTTCCACTTGCACGCGCAAAAGGGTCGTCAGATTTGACATCACTGCGACGTGGCGCTCCATCGCAGGCAAGAATCCCGCCACGGCAACGCGCACGGCATAATTGCCTGGTTTGAGGTGATCCGAGAGAAACGCGCCATGCTGATTGGAGAGGATTTGAGCCACGGTGCGGCCACCGGCGTCTTCGGAGATCAACCACACGCTGGCGCCCATCTGCGGGGTTCCAGAGGGGTCGAGAACGACGCCCGAGATCGTGCCATAGCCCTGCTTGGCTGCCGCCGAAGCGGCGAACGCCAGCACCGCAGCCATGACCCAGCCCAGAGTTCGACAAGTCGACTTCATAGGGACTGGTTACCTCCCTGTGGCTCCATTCGTTGCCACTTTCTGAAGTACGGCCGGAGGAGTGACGGTGAAATCCGCAGTACGCGAAACTTTCTGGTTGGCCACCAGGTCGGTCGCTTGAACTTCGATTTTGTACTTGCCAGGAGGCAACGACTTTGCCTGGATCACCTGCTGGACCGTAATCTGTTCGCCATTCTGTTTGAGGTCGTCGCCCGTCTTGACTTCATGAGAGACGGTTTGGTCTCCCTGGGTCACCTTGAAATCCAGGGACACGTTGTTCTTGTGCGTTTTGTCATCGACCTTCAAATTGTAAAACTGAAGGTAGACGTCGAGCGGCTGATCGGTATGGAATTCAGCGTCGAGCTTGGGGCGAACCTTTGTCGAGCCCAGTACGAATTGCCCTACGCCCACGTCCTTGGAGGAAACGGGCTCCATCTGGTCGGCAAGGATCAGCGAACTGGCTTCCAGCTTATCGTCCGGAATGGGAGAAACCGCCAGACGCGTATTCACGACGCCCACGTTCCCGCTGTTTACGTCCTTGATCACCAGGTCCAGCTTGTACAAACCGGGGCGGAGCGGAACGGCCTTCTGGTAAATGGAAAAACCCTTGAGCGAAGGCTCAAGCAGGGAATCCGGGAAATCGCGCTGGATGACGTCTTCGAACGTTTGGATCACTCGCCCGGTCATCGAGCTGATTCGCCCGAACAAATTGAGCGATGCGGATTGCACGCCGTCGTGATCGCGGAAGGTCATTTGCTTGTTCTGAATCTGCACCGTCACCGGGACAAGAATCGTGTCGCCCGTAATCCTCATGAAATCGAACCGGTAATCAAACGAAATCTGGTTGCGAAGAATGCGGGAGCTGACCACCTCTTCGAGGTCTTTGAACTTGACCGGCGGCGGGGCCTGCACCTTCGCGAATTGCTCAAGCCGGGTGAACTCCTCATTGCTGTCGAGATTATTCACTCCTGCAGGTCCAAGTGGAGCGGTGGAACCGTCTGAGCGCGTAAAGCGCTGGGCTTGGCTGGACATGCCCATCTCTTCCAATAAGCTCGGGCCGCCCCCTGGAACGTGGGACATGGCGTCCTTTTCGCCCGGGTCCAAGGTGATGTGATATTCGCCCGTGCCTGTGGGATCCACGAACTCGATGGTGATGTTCTGTCCGATCCCTTCCATGTAATGGTAGGTCCAATCGTCGAATCCATACACCGTGGTTTGGCCGCCGCCTTCCGACATGGGCCGGTTATAAGTGCTGCCAGCGGAGTGGGACTCGATCTCATCGGGAGGGCCCCACATGATGTAAATCCGGCCGCGATCCGTCCTCCACCCGGGTATGCCCGAGGAGAACCGTTCGTTGGCGTAGGCGATCCGGCGATAGTGCTCTTCCTTGAACTCGTTCTCGACCGTATCCGGCGTGGGATCGCGCCTCTGCCAGAACGCCTCGATGAATTGCTCGCGCTCTTCGTTGGTCTGCAATCGCAGGAACGCCGAGCGCTCTTCATCGGTAATGATGTACGGGACTTCCTCATTCAGCCATTTTTTATAGGGAGTATCGAGCTCTTTTTCGAGCTTCCTCAGGTTTTTCTTGCCCTTGTCGTCCGCCTTTTTCTTTCCGGAATCCTGCTGCTTGTCGGTGGGAGTGGCGTTTTGATCTTTATTTTGATCCTGAGCGTAGGAACGCGCGCCAAAAGGAAGCAGGAACGCTCCGCCCATCAGTAACATAAGTGAAATGCGTCCCAAGCGGTTCATAAAAACGTACCTCGCCCCTGATTCGGAAGTTAGATTCTAATCCCGGGTTTTGCACCCGTCAATCAATGAATCTTCACACCCGCCTTGGCGTTGTAGGCGCTATTTCTCCTAGCGGATGCAACGCCTGGTATGGACCGATGACTAGTAAGAATTGCGCGGGCGCTGCGGGGTTGCCTGCCAATTTCCCCTCTTGCTCGCTTGATGCATTCGGGCAATTCGATGCATTCGAATGAAACGCCCAATGGTGCCAGTCCGGCGCTTCCACCTGGCAGGCTGTCTGATGGACGTGATGTGTACCTGAACCGAAATAGGGCGCCAGGCAAATCACTTTCTTCCGCACCCAAATGACTGTAAAATTGCTTGTTGAGTGGGCCCCGGTGCGGATGCCTGCCCGAGCTAGCGGAATTCCGGCCTCATACGCAAACACTTCGAAACATGCTTGCTCGCTGGGCCGGCCGGTTAACCCGCCCCATCAAGGTGTGCGCCGCCGGGAAACTTTTGAAGATTTCTCTGCGTAGGAGTTAGAGAGGCGGCTGGAGGAAGCTACTCGGAACAGAGAACCAGAGCTGCAAGCCCATGAACACTTGGAAAAAAATCGGGATTGGCGCGGGTGTCGCCGCGGTTTTGGCCGGCGGCACCTGGTTCGCCATATGGGAGATCAATAAGGGCGTCGTCACCGTCCAGACCGCCCCGGCGGTCCGCCAGGATCTGACATCCGTCGTCACGGCCTCGGGCGAAGTCAAACCGCTCACGTACACGAATGTCCTTGGGGAAGGGATCGGCAAAATTACCGAGATCGTGGTGAAAGAAGGCGACCACGTCAGGAAAGGCGATGTGCTGCTGCGCCTGGAAAGCGTGCAGCCTGCAGCCGATGTCAATGCGCAGCGCGCCGGAATTGCAGCGGCCGACGCGGGAGTGAAGTCCGCCGATGCCAACGATGCATCGGCCCAGGCGGACATCAAGTCGCGCGCGGCCGACCTCGAGCATGCCAAACTCGATTGGGACCGCGGCCAACAACTGTTCAAGGGAGGCCTGATCTCCAAGCAGGATTACGATACTTCGAAGGCTACATACGATGGCGCTGTGGCGGCCCTGGCGTCCGCGCAGGCTCGCGCAGAACAGGCCCACGCGCAACTCGGCCAGGCGCGCTCCACATTGACGCAGAATCAGGCCATGCTGGGCCGCCTGAGCGACATCCTGCACAAGACGACCTACACCGCGCCGATCAATGGAGTCGTGACGTATATTGCCGTTCGCGTCGGCGAAAACGTTGTTCCGGGCATCCAAAACGCCACGGGGAGTTATCTCATGACGATTTCCGATATGTCCGTGGTCACGTCGGAAGTCATGGTGGATGAGACCGATATTGTGAGTGTGAAGCTGGGGGAAGACGCGGAAGTCACCATCGACGCCATTCCGGGGAAATTTTATAAAGGAAAGGTGACCGAAGTCGGGACGCAAGCGGTGCTGCGCAGTTCGGGCCTGGCTTCGACACAGTCCACAACGGGTAATCAGGAAGCGAAAGATTTCAAGGTCGTGGTCACGCTGCAGAATCCGCCGGATGGCCTGCGCCCCGGGCTCTCCTCGACGGCCAAGATCACCACGGAGCAAAAGAAAAGCGTGATGACCGTTCCGATTCAGGCGCTCGCGGAACGAACGAAAAAAGATCTGGACGAAGCAGCCAAGGAAAACGGGCAGAATTCAGTCACACTGGCGGCCGGGCGCCCGGCTCCTGACGCCGCGGCCGGCGGATCCGGCTCCTCTTCCGCCCTGGAAAAAAATCCGGAGATTCAGGGCGTCTTTGTGGTTCGTGACAAACGCGCTCAATTCGTGCCGGTCACGACCGGAATCACCGGCGTCACTGACATCGAAGTTCTGAACGGCTTGCAGGAAGGCGATCAGATCATCACCGGAAGCTACAAGGCCCTGCGCACGCTCAAGCCTGACGCGCGCGTGAAAGTAGACAACTCCACGCCGAAAGTGCCGGAAGAAAATTAAATGAAGATCCGCGCAGGATTGAGGAACTGAGGAATGCCAGAACCGGTCCTCTCACCCGATACATTCCGGCAGGACCTCGTCGACCAGGGTGTATCCATCCTGACGGAAGGGCTTTGGAAGACATACGAGATGGGCGGCGAAAAGCTGCACGCCTTGTGCGGCATCGACCTCACCATCCACCGCGGCGAATACGTAGCCATCATGGGACCGTCGGGATCGGGCAAATCCACGCTCATGAATCTGATCGGGTGCCTCGATACGCCGACTTCCGGAAGATATTGGCTGGCCGGCCGGCTCGTGAGCGAGCTTGACGATGATGAGCTTGCCGCCATCCGGAACAAGGAAATCGGATTTGTGTTTCAAACGTTCAATCTGTTGCCGCGAGCCACCGCGCTGCACAACGTCGAGCTCCCCATGATTTACAACGGCACTCCCTCGGAAGAGCGCCTGGCGCGGGCGAAACGCGCTCTCGAAGCGGTCGATCTCGGGACGAGAATGTTCCACAAGCCCAACGAACTCTCCGGCGGCCAGCGGCAGCGCGTGGCGGTTGCGCGCGCCCTGGTGAATTCGCCTTCCATCGTGCTCGCCGACGAACCCACCGGAAATCTGGATTCAAAAACGGGCGATGAAATCATGGCGTTGTTCGCGCGGCTGCACGGCGAAGGCAACACCATTATTTTGGTCACGCACGAAAACGACGTGGCCCGGCGCGCCAACCGCATCATCCACGTTCGCGACGGCAAAGTTGAAACCGACGAGCCGGTCGTTCACAAGTAGCACAGGCACTCTGCCTGTGTGGGTTTGTGGGCCGCACGGGGAGACTGCTCGAAGCATTGACGATGGCCAAAACCGCACAGGTCCGCCGCGGCGGATGCCTGTGCTACTTAATCCGCTGAAGCGCATCTAATCCTTATGGTCGAATCCGATACGCCTGAACTCAGCGCCGCCACGCAATCACCCGCGCGTTCGTCCCACGGTGTGCGGGCCAGAATTCCCATCTTCGTCTCGGTTATCCAGGCGTTCCTCTTTCTCGTGCACATCGCCATCTACGCAACGTGGACATTCTTCTGGGGCGCGTCCGATTTTTCGCACGTCGTGCAACTGCGGATCGCCTTGGCCATTTTGTCCGTCAGCTTCGTCGGAGCGTCCCTCTTGGCGCACCAGTATTTCAACCCGCTGGTCCGCGCCATTTACACCGCCGCTTCGGTCTGGCTCGGCCTCGTGAATTTCTTTTTTCTGGCCGCGTGCGCAAGCTGGATTGTCTATAGCGCGCCGCTTTTGTTTGGAGTGCATTTGGAAAAACACGCGATCGCAGCCGTGTGCTTCGGTCTCGGATTTGTCGCGGGAATTGCCGCCATCGTGAATGCGGCCTGGACCCGAGTTGTGCGCATCACCGTCAAGCTGTCCAATCTTCCTGAGACGTGGCGGGGCCGCACGGCCGCCGTGGTGAGCGATTTGCACCTCGGCCACGTGCGTAACACCGGTTTTCTCCGCCGCATCGTCCGCAAACTTTCGCAATTGCGTCCGGACGTTTTATTCATCCCGGGCGACATGTTTGACGGGACCACCGCCAACCTCGAGGCGCTGTCCAAACCCTGGGCGGATTTTTCCGCTCCCCTCGGCGCGTATTTCATCACGGGTAACCACGAGCAATTTTTCAGCCCCTCGAAATATCTCGATGCCGTCCGGCAGTCCGGAATCCGCGTGCTCGAAAACGAAAAAATTATTCTCGATGGATTGCAAATCGTGGGCGTCCACGATCGTGATTCGGCAAACGTGGAGAGGTTCCGATCGATCCTGCGTCAAGCGGCCCTGGACCGCAACGTGGCCAGCATCCTGCTCGTTCACAATCCCCATCACTTGCAGGTCGCGGCCGAAGCGGGCGTTTCCTTGCAACTGTCCGGCCATACGCATCGCGGGCAGTTTTTCCCCTTCACCGCAATCGTTTCCCGCATCTATGGAAAATATGCCTACGGATTGAATCGCTTCGGCGATCTTGCGGTTTATACGTCCTGCGGCGCCGGAACGTGGGGCCCGCCCATGCGGCTGGGCTCCAACCCCGAAATTGTCCTGATCCGTTTCGAATGAAATAGTGTTCCATCCGGGCACATAAAATCTTTCGACCTTCGCGCCCAGCCGCTAAAGTTCTGCCGGCGCCCGCCGATCCTAGTATACGAAGCTTCCTAAAGTAGCGGCTCGCATAGGCCCTCACCAAGACCTTCCCGCCGCGGAGGTGGACGATGGCGGTTGAAGGCATCGGAAATCTGGCGCAATCGCTTGCGGATCAAGTGCGCCAGCAAGCACTCGATTCACCGCCGGGAGCAATCACTCCAGGAACAGGAAACGCAGATAACGCGGCGGCAACCGGAGATACCTTTACCCCATCGACTCCAAGCAATCCCGGGCCGGCGACCGCGCAGGACGCGGGAATATTCCAGGTAAGCCAGGGAGCCCTGACAGCTGTTTCAGCGAACATCCTGTTTGCGCAGGCGACTCTCAACGCGAGCCAGAGCGGTGCTTCCGCACAGGCCGCGTCGCCTGCTACATCGAAAGCACGCGATGCGCAGCCGTCTGCGGCAGCGAATTCAAACACACCGGCAAACCCAGGGCAACTCTTCTCCGCCACGCCTTCTGGACAAGCACCGCCCGTCCAGGCAGTACCCGCGACGAATGTGCAGGAACAAGTTCAGGCCCTGAACGCCGCGCTGCCGGCACTCGGACTGAGCAAGGTGGAGATCCATGAGATCGATAACCTCGCCACACAGAAACAGAATTTCAATCCCGCCGCTTATTCCACCCTCGTGAGCCAGTTTGAAGCGCTGGCACAGCAAGCCCCGCAGCAAGGCGCCGCGAATGCGGCCGAAAACGCAAGTCCCCCCGCGAATCAGAAAACGCCAGCGAGCACTGAGGCGGAGGGCGGCGGTTCCCAAGGCTAGTCCAGATATCTGACCACGCGCCTAAGGACGCGGCGCAGACACTTCATTGTGGAAAGCAGAGTCGGGTGGCGCTGGCGTCCCGCCGGCGATTTTTGTAGGTGTTTCGCTGCGCAAAACCGCCGGCGGGACGCCGGCGCCACCAAATCCGCGGGCGTGGTATAAATTCAATGCCCTTTTTTCGCCCACATGTTTGCATCGCGCACGAATTGGCGGCTGGAAACGAACCGCTTGACGCGGGCTCTCGAAGAGCACCGGCGAAGCGGCAAGGAACTTTTTGATTTGACCGCGTCGAATCCCACGACGTGCGGCCTCGTCTATCCGGAAAAGGAAATCCTCGCGGCGCTCGCCGACCCGCGCGCGCTGGTCTATCGCCCTGAAAGCAAGGGCCTGCGCGAAGCTCGTGAAGCGGTGGCTGAATATTACGCCGGGCGCGCGGGATTTTCCGCGTCGGTCCGCGCCGCGGATCGATCCCGAACGCATCCTGCTCGCTTCGGGAACCAGCGAAGCCTACAGCCACATTTTCCGGTTGCTGTGCGAAGCGGGCGACGAAATTCTGGTTCCCGCGCCCAGCTACCCGCTCTTTGAATTTCTGGCGGACCTCGCCGACATTCGTCTCGTTCCCTACCCGCTGCTCTACGATCACGGCTGGCAAATCGATTTCGTCTCGTTGCGCGCGGCGCTCACGTCGCGTTCGCGCGCCGTGCTGGTCGTGCATCCCAACAATCCCACCGGCTCGTTCGTCAAGCCGCGAGAGGCCGCTGAACTCGCGGAAATTTGCGCCGCGCGGGAAATGGCCATTGTGGCCGACGAAGTGTTCCTCGATTACACGAGCAGCGCGATGCCAGCACAAACTTTTGCGCTTCACAACGCGGCGCTCACGTTCACACTGAGCGGGCTCTCAAAAATTTCGTTGCTGCCGCAAATGAAACTGGCCTGGACCGTCGTGAGCGGTCCGGAAGCCGCAGTTCAAACCGCCGTCGACCGCCTCGAAATCATCGCGGACACTTATCTTTCTCCGAGCACGCCGGTCCAGCTGGCTCTGCCGAAATTTCTTTCGCTTCGTCACGAGTTGCAAGCGCAATTGCAGCAGAGAATTTCCACTAATCTTTCTGTGCTTGACGCCATGCTGCGCGAATCAAAGTCCCTCGCCCGTCTCGACCGCGAAGGCGGCTGGTACGCCATCCTGCGCGTGCCAGTTACCGCGACGGATGACGATCTCACTGTCGCGCTCCTGGAACGTTGCTCCGTGCTCGTCCACCCCGGCCACTTCTTCAATTTTTCGCAGGAAGGTTTTCTGGTGCTTAGCCTGATTACGGCAGAGCGCCAATTCAGGAATGGTGTGCGGAGGCTCCTCAAGCTTCTCGATGGAAGTTGGGGGAACGGGGAACCCTAGCGGTAAATGACCTTACGCGGACCAATCTGAACGACAAGAACGACAAAGACTTCGTCCCGCAACTTGCAAATGATTCGAAATTCTCCGACGCGGTATCGCCACAATTCTCCAAAATGGGGGCCCTGCAGGGGTTTGCCGACGCTGCGCGGATCTTCCAGCTTGGCAACTCTCCCAAGCAGAAATTTCAGAATCCGCTGGGATTGCTGGGGATCGAGCCGATTCAACGCGCGGTCTGCGGGCTCGGAAAATTCAATCTTCCAAGCCATGGCGCTTCAGCACTTCTTCGAGCGGGATAGTCCGTTCTTCCCCGTCCTGAATGCGCTGCAATGTGCGTTCAGCGAGGTAAATGTCTTCCAGGTCCTCGAGGTGCTGCAAGATGGCTTCGCGCACATAGAAACTCTTGGTGCGCCCGGTGCGCCGGGCCAGCCTCGTAAGTCGTTTTTCGATCGCGGGAGAGAGCCGGATAGCCAGCATATGCACCTCGCTATACAAGTATAGCATACTGAATTGCGCGAGTGCGTGAGGTTTCCGATGGACGAACATGGGCGGCCACCGATAGCAACTGCAGAGGATTGCGTGCAGTGGTAGACTGCATCCATGGCATCCAAAAAGAAACCAAAACGGAAGATGAAAGCCAAGCCCAGGAAAGCCCCAAAAAAGAAGGCCGCGATGAAGAGGGCGGCGCCTCCGAGGAAAGTCGGTCCAAAGAAAAAACCGGCGCCAAAAAAACGCGGCGCGCGGGGCAAGAGCCGTCCTGATGCCCCGGTAACGTTTGAGCCCAAAGGTTTGGGACCAGGATCGGGCGGCCAATCGGGCGATTTGCAGGGTCTGTCTAACTCCGCGGGCGCGGATTCAGAGAGCGTAGACGAATTGCTCGAGGAAGGGAATGCGTTCGAAGCCGAAGTCGTGGAGGGCGTCGAAAACGCTCCCGATGCCGACCGAGGCGGAATCAGGACGCACGAGGTCCCGGAAGACGACGTCCCGGACGAATACCTGGATAAAGATCGGTAGTACGACCGAACTCTTCTGATTCGCCTGCAAGCGACTAAATCAGGCTTCCGCCTCGAGGACAACGACGGGCTGGTACGTGCGCGGGACGACGGCTTCGGCGATGGCGATCAGGCGCTCCTGCTGGCTGAAGACGCGGAGGCGCGCGGGCTTCCATTCGCCGGAGTTGAGTTCGCTGGTGGCTCCTTGCGCGGCGCTCGTGCGGCCGGGCTGGATTTGCGCGATCTGCACGTTGAATTTCGAACCGTGGCGCACGCGCTTTTCGAGCAGGGGAAGAATCGTCACGCTCGGCAATTCCGGCAAAAGGCGTTCGAGGGGAATAATGTAGCGCGCGAGATTTCCCTCTTTCGCGGCGCGCTCGAGGTCTTCCAGTTTCGCGGCCTGATCCAAAGTGAATTCGCCCACCGCAGTGCGCACGATTTCCGCAGAGGTGCGCGCCGCAGCCCACGGCCGCGCCCATGTCGTGCGCGAGCGAACGGATGTAAGTTCCGGCGGCGCACTCGATCGAAACTTTCGCGAGCGAGCCGGAAACTTCGTTGACGTGAAAATCGTAGACTTCAATCTCCACAGGCTTCAGCTCGACCGGTTTTTTCTTGCGCGCGAGTTCGTGTGCCGGGCGGCCATGAATTTTTTTCGCGGAATATGGCGGCGGCATTTGCGGAAAGCGGCCGACGCGCGCGGCGGCGAGCCGCTCGATTTCAACGCGATCGATCTGTGGAGCCGTATCCGGGCCGAGCGGCGCGCCGTCGGCGTCGTAGGTGTCCGTGGCAAAGCCGAAGCGGAAGGTGGAGTCGTAGCGCTTGCGGCGCCCAACATAAAATTGTGCGAGGCGCGTGGCGCGCCCGAGCAACAGCACCAGAACGCCCGTCGCCAGCGGGTCGAGCGTGCCGAGATGGCCGATCTGCCGGAAACCGACGATGCGGCGCACCGCATCGACCACGTCGTGCGACGTTCTGCCGCGCGGCTTGTCGATGACCAGTGCGCCGTCGAGCGCTGCGGGTTGCGGTTTTCGGTTCATGGATTATGTGGAACATGCTTGAGCCTGTTTGCCGTTGCGCTCTAACGAGAATCAAACGCAGACAGGCTGCCCTTCACGATGTTCAGGGTGAAAAGCATGTCCTACTCGCGGGGCGGGTTTTTTGCCTGCCGCAAAAGGTCTTCGATTCGCTGGCCGTATTCCTCGGAGTGGTCGAGGATAAAATGAATTTCCGGCGCGCGGCGCAACTGGATGCGCTCGGTCAGCTCGTGGCGAATGTAGCCGACCGCCGCAAAAAGCCCCCGGATCGTGCTCTTCTGCTCGGCTTCGCTGCCCATCACGCTGACGAATACGCGCGCGTGCTTCAGGTCGGGCGTCACGCGAACTTCGGTGATCGTGACCAGCCCCTCGATCCGCGGGTCCTTTAACTCACCCACAACCATGATGCCCAATTCGTGTCGAATTTCCTCGGCAACGCGTTCGTGCCGATGGCCCGCAACCGTCATCGTCGTCTCACCGGATATCAAAATATTAAATTAATAATGCCATTGAATCCAAGACTTCACTACAGGACTTCCAGTTCGTGGCCCACCAGATCGCGGCCCAGGTGCCGTTCGGATTCTTCGAGCACTGTGCGCAAGGATTGTTTCAGAAATCCAGCGTTGTTGGCCAGGCTCACGACGCCCACCACAGAACGCTGCCACGAATCTTGCCCTTCCAGCTCCGCCACGGCCACATTAAATTTCCCCCGCAGCCTGTCCTTCAAGCTGCGGAGCACCTGCCTCTTATCTTTAAGAGAGTGCGCCTCGGGGATATAAATTTCCAGGGTGAGCAGACCGATCGCCATCTTCATCCCTGCGAATACGCAGAAAACATGACCCTGTCACTTCGTTGCCACATCTTGCGGCGGGCTCCAAGTAGAGCCCGCACCCGAAATCAGGCCGTCGCTTCCGCCAGAATGAGCTTCTGCATGTGGAAGCACTCGAGCACGTCGCCAACCTTGATGTCGTTGAAGTTGGAGACGGTTGCTCCGCATTCAAACCCGGAGCGCACTTCGTTCACGTCGTCCTTGAAGCGCCGCAGCGAGCTGATCTTTCCGGTGTAGACCACGACGCCCTCGCGCAACACGCGAACGTCGGAGTCGCGCTTGAGAATGCCGTCCACCACGTAGCAGCCCGCGATCATCCCCACGCCCTTGACGCGGAAGGTGTCGCGCACTTCGGCACGGCCGAGGTGCGTTTCCTTGAAGACGGGTTCGAGCAGCCCCGTCATGGCCTTCTTGATTTCGTCGGACACTTCGTAAATCACCGAGTGCGGCCGAATCTCCACGCCTTCGCGCTGCGCGAGATCGGAGGCCTTGCGGTCCGGGCGAACGTTGAACGCGACGACGATCGCGCCCGAAGCCGACGCCAGCAGAACGTCGTTTTCCGTCACCGCGCCGATGCTGGCGTGAATAATTTTCAGCTTCACGCGGTCGTCGGAAAGTTTCGGCAGCATTTCGCTCAGCACTTCCACCGAGCCCTGCACGTCCGCCTTGATCACCAGCGGAAGTTCCTTGACCTCTCCGACCCGGAGCTGTTCGTGCAACTGGTCCAGCGTGATGCGCGCTCCCGCGGACCGCGCGAGGCTGGCCTCGCGAAGTTTGCCCTGGCGGAATTCGACGATGTGCCGCGCGCGCGCTTCGTCGGCTACCTGGAACTGGTCGCCGGCTTCTGGAGCGCCCTGCAAGCCGAGAACTTCGACAGGCGTCGAAGGCCCCGCGCTCTTCACCGGGCGGCCGTGATCGTCAAACATGGCGCGAACCTTGCCATACACCGCGCCGCAAATGAAAACATCCCCGGCATTCAGCGTTCCCGTTTGCACCAGGACCGTTGCCACCGGGCCGCGGCCCCTGTCCACACGCGATTCCAGCACAGTGCCCGCGCCGGGAGATTTCGGATTGGCTTTCAATTCGCGCAAGTCGGCGACGAGCAAAAGCATTTCGAGCAACTTGGCCAAATTCTTTTTCTGTTTCGCGGAGACTTCCACCATCACGGTGTCTCCGCCCCATTCTTCCGGCATCAGGCCGCGCTCGGATAGCTGGCGCTTGACGCGCTCGGCGTCCGCGCCCGGCTTGTCGATTTTATTGATGGCCACGACAATGGGCACGCCCGCGGCTTTGGCGTGGTCGATGGCTTCCTGTGTCTGCGGCATCACGCCATCATCGGCCGCGACGACCAGGACAACGATATCGGTGACTTTTGCGCCGCGCGCGCGCATGCGCGTGAAGGCTTCGTGGCCCGGCGTGTCGATGAACACGACCTTGCGCCCGTCGATGTGAACTTCCGACGCGCCAATGTGCTGCGTGATTCCTCCGGCCTCTCCCGCGGCCACTTCGGTTTCGCGGATCGCGTCAAGCAAGCTCGTTTTCCCGTGATCGACGTGGCCCATCACGGTCACGACGGGCGGGCGGGGCAAAAGGTTTTCCGGTTTCTCTTCGAGGGCAACTTCCCGGACAACGTCTTCCTCAAACGTAATGACGTTGACGATCCCGTTGAATGCCTCCGCGAGGCTCGTGGCCGTCGGCGTATCGAGCGCCTGGTTGATGCTGGCAAAGATTCCGCGGTCCAGCAAAATTTTCAGCACGTCCTTCGCGCGCACATCGAGTTTTTCCGCCAGGTCGCGGACCGTGACTCCCTCGGTAATCGTAATCTGGCGCGGCTCGCGCGGCGGAGGCGCAGGGGCGCGTTCAATCTGCGCACTGCGGCGCTGCTCGCCGACGCCCATGCGGGCGCGGACCGGATGCAGCTTGCGCTCGCCCTCTTCAAAGCGCTTCTCCATCGTGGGGCGCGCGCGGGCTGCGGGCTTGCGCTCGTAAATCGGCTTGCCCGGCTCCGCCTTTGGCGGCGCTTTGTCGGGAGGCAGTAGCGTTCCAGAGCGGCCGCCAGGACGCGGTGCTCCTGGGCGCTCATGCAATGGCTGGCCGCTGCGTGCAGGCACAGGCTGACCGGGGCGGCCCTGCCCCGGACGCGCCGGAAATCTGGATGGCTGGCCTGCGGGCCTCGCGCTGGCCGTGGGCCTTGGCGCTGCCGGTGGATTTACTCGCGCACCGGGAGGCAACGGATTCCAATTCGGTTTGGGAGCTGCCGGCGCCGTCTTGGCGCCAGCGGGCGGACGAGTCGCAGCAGCGGCAGGCCTCGCTGAGGCAGGCACTGGAGAAGTCGCGTGTCGCGTGGCCACAGGAGTGGCTGCGGGCGGCTTCGCGGCAGCAGGAGCTTGCGGTACTGCCGGAGCAGCAGCTGGACGCGCGGGCGGCTTGGCCACCTTGGCAGCGGCTGGGCTTGGCGCAGGTGAAATCTTTGCGGGCTCCGCGGGTGGAACGGCCACCGGCTTTGGAACTGCTGGAGGCGGAACAGCCGCCGCAGGTTTAGTTTCGACGGCGCCGGCTGGAGGCGCGGCAGGCCGGCTTGGCTCGGAAACAACGGGAGCAGGGGGCGCTGGAATCGCGGCAGGAGGCGGCGGAGGAGCTACCACCGCGGGCTTCATGCGAGCCGCTCTGGCGGCTGCGTCTTTCGCTGCTTTATCGGCTATGGCCTTTTGTTCTGCTTGGGCTTCCTCTTCGGCGAGCGCGCGAAAGTGTTCGCGCACTTTTACCGCGGCTTCTACTTCGATCGAACTGGAGTGCGTTTTTTTCTCGGTAACGCCGGCCTCGGGCAAATAATCGATGATGGCCTTGGCCTTGACCTCGAGCTCGCGAGCCAGTTCGTTGATTCGGATTTGATTCGAATCGGTCATTGCCCTCCGGGGCGGCTACTTTTTTCCGTGCTCGTCTGAATCTTCGGTTGGCGCATCCGGCTCCGCGCCGCCGGCCTGGCCCTGCGCTGCCGCGGCTTCCGCGATTTCTTCTGCTTCCGCCGGCGCCTC
Source organism: uncultured Acidobacteriota bacterium (assembly GCA_963804145.1). Taxonomy (GTDB): domain Bacteria; phylum Acidobacteriota; class Terriglobia; order Acidiferrales; family UBA7541; genus Palsa-360. Next base: position 122,542 of record CAWDPI010000003.1, read on the forward strand.
GATATTTTCCGCCGCAACATCCGCGGCTTCGGCCGTTTCTTCAGCGGCTTCGGCCTGTTCCACGGCGTCCTCCGCGATTTCCTGCTCGGCCAGCGCCTCGACCGATTCCGATTCCGGCTGCGGATTTTCCAGAGACTGGAAATAAGCCGAAACAGACAACTGAATTTTTTCGACCATCTTTTCGCCGATGCCCGGAATTTCCGTGAGCTGTTCCGGCGTCATGTCGGCGAGCTTTTCGATGGTGGTGACTCCGTGCGTTTCAATTCGCTCGATAGTTTTCGGCCCGACGCCCTTCAGTTCGGAGAGCGGCGTCCCGGGAGCCGTCATCGCGGTCATTTGCGCTTCGATTTCCTGGCGCTTTTCTTCCTCGCTCTTGATGTCCACGTTCCAGCCGATCAGCTTGCTGGCGAGGCGCACGTTCTGGCCCTTCTTGCCAATGGCCAGGGAAAGCTGCGTGTCTTCGACGATCACTTCCAGATGGCGCGTTTCGGGATCGATGATCTGAACGCGCGTCACCTTGGCGGGAGAGAGCGCCTTCTGCGCAAACTGTACCGTGTCTTCGGAATAGGGAATGATATCGATTTTTTCTCCGCGCAATTCGCGGATAATGGATTGCACGCGCATGCCCTTCATGCCCACGCACGCGCCCACCGGATCGACGTCCTTGTCGCGGCTCTGCACCGCGATCTTGGTGCGCTCGCCGGCTTCGCGCGCGGCGGCGCGAATCTGCACGGTGCCGTCGTAAATTTCAGGGACTTCCATCTCGAAAAGCCGCTGCACTAAAATGGGATCGGCGCGGGAGACAATCACCTGCGGTCCCTTCGCCGAGCGGTCCACGGCGCGTATGACGACGCGCAAACGGTCGCCGATATTGTAGGTCTCCAGGCGCGACTGCTCGCGCTTGGGCATGCGCGCTTCGGCGCGTCCGAGATCGACGATCACGTCCGGCCCTTCGGTGCGCTTCACGACGCAATTCACAAGCTCGCCGACGCGGCCGTTGTATTCGTTAAAGATGGTGTCGCGCTCGGCCTCGCGCACCTTCTGCATGATCACTTGTTTTGCGGTTTGCGCGGCGATGCGGCCCAGCACGTCGGTCGGCTTGGGGATCAGGACCTCGCTCCCGATTTCCGCGTTGGGGTCGATTCGCTTGGCTTCCGCCAGCGTGAATTCTTTTTTCGGGTCGGTCACTTCTTCGACGACCGGGCGCACGGCAAACACATCGACCTGCCCGGAATCTGGATTGAACTTGGCGCGGAGATCTTCTTCGGTCTTGTAAAACTTGCGCGCGGCGACGATCATCGCGTCTTCGATCGCCGCGACGATCACCTCCGGTTCAATGTGCTTTTCCCGGCTGATCTGCTCAATGGTCTGATACAGCAGATTGGCCATCTGTCCCTCATCTCAAAATTCAACCACCAGGTTCGCTTTGCGAATTCCTTCCATCGGCAAAGCAATCACCCGGCCTTTCACTTCGATCTGCACCTTACCGTCGGCGACTCCCGCGAGGCGGCCCTCGAATAATTTCTGGTTCTCCACCGGCTCGTTCGTGGAAATTTTCGCCAGCCGCCCGGCGAAGCGCTCAAATTCCGCGGGCTTCGTGAGTTTCCGGTCCAGGCCCGGAGAGCTGATCTCCAGAATATAGTGCGGCCCCGGAACCAAATCCTCGACGTCAAGGATTACGCTCAGCTGGTTGCTGACGGTCTCGCAATCCCTGTGGCTGATGCCTTCCGGCTTGTCGATATAGACGCGCAGGAAGCGTTGCTTGCCAACCTTCCATTCCACGTCCACCACGTCCATGCCCACCGACCGCGCCACGCGCTCGGCTGCCTCGCGAATGCGCTCCAGTTCCATGTATCCTAGCGAGCTAGTACAGCCCGCACCCGTTCCCGCTTTCCGTCGCCCTCGGACTCGGTGCGGTGCCCCATCAGAGACACCAAGTTATGCTCCGGCCTCCGCCCAACAAAAAAGTGGGCTCTCGCCCACTGAGGCTTCCGTCCGGCTTAGGCTGTTCCAGTATAGTCACCCGTACCTTCAAAAGCAAGCCGCAGAAGGCAAGCTGCAGTGGGCAGGTGCGGTGCGTGTAAGGGCAAGTCTTGTCGTACGCGCCAGTTTTCCCAACTGTATAACATTACCAGCCGGTGAGATTTTGCGGGTGCTTCACCCGTCGTGGTTTTCAATCGCTCGGGGTTAGATCCCGCAGCAATCGGGAACGTGAGGGTAAGAAGTCCAAAAATCCGAACCCTTGTCCGCCGCGGCGGACAAGGAAAGGAAACGCGGCCGGAAAATTTCAATCAGCGGCGAACGTGCGAGCAAAGGCGCGCGCGCCGCTCGGTTACGGAGTCGGCTTCTTCGCCGGTGCGGGAGCAGCGGGAGCCGCCGCTTTCGGCGCCGCCGGGGCCGCGGCGGCCTTTATCGGATAGGCCTGGTCGTACAGCCGCACGATTTCCTGTGTGATATCGGAATTTGACGAGCCGTAGACCACTGGGCTGCCCTGCGCGGACGTGTCCAGAACAGCGGTAAAGCCGTTCTCCCGTGAGTAGCGGTCCAGCACCTCGAGCATCTTGCGGCCGATGCCGTCCACGATTTCACCTTGCGCGGCATTCAATTCCTCGTTCAAGTCGTCATTGCCCCGTTGCAGGCGACGCGACAGCAATTCCCCTTCGCGCTGCATTTTTGCCTTCTCATCATCGCTCAGCGTGCGCGCCCCTTCCGTCAACCGGCGCTGAAGATCCTCGATCTGTTTTTGCAGGGATTGCAGTTCGTTTTGTTTCGGTGCGAATTGCGATTGCAATTGCGCTTGCGCCAGCTTCCCTTCCGCCGTGGCCACGATGGCGTTGCGGATGTTGATGACGGCGATCTTGGACGGCGCCGCCGCGGCGGCTGGGGCGGCTTGCGCGCGTAGGCCCCGAACCGGAGCCAGACAGGATATGGCCAGCGCGGCCAAAGTGACTAAGTAACGTGAATTAACGATCATCCTCACACCTTCTCTTTCCTCTGTAAAATCACAAATCGCGGATTATAGCGGTCCTGATTCACAGGCGTCAATCGGAATTGCTTTCGTCTCTCCGGCTGCGCCCGCAATCATGCAAACTCTTTCCCTGGTACTCGTTGCGATGCACCCGGCCGCTCCCCGAGTTGGCCGGGCTTCTACTAGCGAGGCAAGGGCACAAACAAGACCTGCCCGTTGGCCGTATCGGCGATCACGGCGACATTCGTAAACGGGTGAATATCCAACCCGTACTGTATCGCTCCCTGAAAGGCCAGACTGAGCGCAAGATTGGAATTGGCCGCACTAATCGGCGGCAAGGTCAGCACCGCCCGGATCTTCAGGCCCAGGAAATCGGCTACCGATATCGTATGGCTGGCTGTGTTGGTGCTGACCAGCGTGCTCGTCCGATAGTTGTAGGCAATCGAGGTGGGATTGATTCCGATCCTGAATGAGTTTTGAATGGAACTGACCGGGTCGATTACATTCACCGAGTTGCCCGTGCTTGAAGCTACGATGAAGCATCCGGTCGTATTGGTCGTGGTGCCGTTGCTGTTGGACCCGCAATCTGTCGTCACAGGGTCATAAATAACGGAGGTCGGTGCCGCAACGCTGAACGCCTGGCTTGTGCTTCCCGCCGAACCATCGGAAATTCCCAAGCTGTTGCCGCTGGATGCGGCCACGGCCACTTGATGATTGACATAGTTGAAGGCCACCGCGAGGGGCCGCTGGCCCGTCGAAATGCTGTTGGTCGCTCCGTTGACGGCGTTCACAACTGTAACTGTGTTGGACACGGCGTTGGCGATCGCCACCTCCCCGGTGGCTTCGTCGGCCGTGGCGCCGACGGGCCCGGAGCCCGTCGAAACGGTCTGCGTCACGGAAAGCTGCGATTCATCGACAATCGACGCTGTGCCCGCGCCGCCGTTATTGGCGACTACCGCAACGTGCAGCCGCGGGATCACGGCGACGCCGATCGGGTTCATGCCCACGGGCACGACGGCGCCGGTCCCCGTCGCCATATTGATGAGCGCCAGATCATTGCAGCCAAACAAGGTGACCGCGGCGAGGTTTTGCTCCGGATCAATGGAGACGCCAGCGGGCTCCGGAATGGGGCAGGATGCGCTGCTGACGTCCACGCTTTGCTCGACGGTGAAGTCCTCGGCATTGGTGACGTGGCCGCTCGGATCCTCAACATCCAGCGCGAACCGCCGCGCCGATGTAAGCATATTGAACGGTACGGTCGCGGTCAGCTCGCGATCGCCGTTGCCCACGCAGGAGATGTTTTGCAGGGGAATGGCGTCAAGGCGAACGATCAGATTCGTCGTGCCATTCGTGCAAGTGAGTCCCTTGCCGATGACGGTCAGCTGTTGCGGCGCCGGCCTCGGACCGCTGCCGAGCGTCGATGCGGTGATGACCGTTTTCGGGCTCGTCTCCGTGATCGAGAACGTCTGAATCGCTCCCAGGTTCAAAACGCTGACACTGTTGTCCGACTGGTTGACAACCACCGCCTGGTTCGTTCCTGGATCGATGGCCACGGCGACGGCGCAATTCTTTCCGGGGCACTGCGTGTTAAGCATATAGAGATTTCCATCATTCAATCGCCGCGGCGCTTCCGGGTCGATCACCGAGACGGTGTTGGTGGAAGAGTTGACCGCGACGACGATGTTGGTCAACGGATTGTACGCCGCCGCGGTGGTGCCCGATTCGAAGGCCTTATTCGTTTCGAGGCTTAGCGTGGTGACGGATTGATCGATCAAACTGAAGAAGGAAACGACCCCACCCGTGGTGGGATCCACCAAAACTGCCTGTTGCGTCTCCGGATTGATTCCCACCCCCTGCACCGAAATCGGCAGGCCGACAGTCGCTACCGGCTGGGCGTAGTTTACGGATCCGGTGGCGGCCTGAGGAACCGACTGGGTCGCCACGTCCGGTTGGGGCGCGCCAGTCTGCGTATAGCTGAACTGGTTGGAGGCCGGCCCGACGGACGTCACGGCATAGAATCCATTAAATGTGGGAGCGAGCGCCGCGACCGCGGAGGGCGTGCCGGCGGGAAATTGTATATTCTGAATTTGGACGGCGTCTCCGACCTGCACGGACAGAGGCGAGGTCGACCCAGTGACTTGCACCGAGACCGTAACCACGTCGGTCGTCCCATTATTGGTCCGGGAAATGGCTGTAATCGCGTTGCTCGACTGCGCGCTCAAATCCACAATCCCCACGGAACCAAGCCCTCCCGGCGTCGCCAGTGCCCAGTTGAGGTGCGGCTCGACGGCGACGCGCGTACTTGTCCCTGTACTGATGGAGACGATGCCCGCATACACAGGCGGATTCTGCGTCAAATCCACCAGAACTCCATAATTGGTCTTCTGCATGGCCACCAGGGCGCGCCCTGTTACAGGGTTGATCCCCACCGCTTCAGGAGTGTCCTGCAGCACGGGAAGAACAAAAGTAACTGCCTTCGCATTGAGGTCCACGACGGCAACCGTCATCGCCGCAGCGTTCACCACCAGTGCGATATTTCGCACGTAGTCGACAGAAACGCCCGTGGGCCCGGATACCGGGCACGGGGGAAGAGCGCCAACGGCCGCCGTGCAAATATTAGTGATAAAGGAGGGCGTGGCCGTGGTCAGATCAATCAAGCTGATGTCGTTTGAACCCGTATTTGCCACAACGGCCACTCCCGTCGCAGGGTTGATGGCGACATCGTTGGGCGCCGAAGATGCCGGCACAGAGCCGACCGCGATTCGGGTCGCGGTGGGAGGAGCGTACGTCGGCTGGACCGCGAGATTGGTGACCGCGAATTTTGTGGAGTTCGTAGCGCTCTTTATGGCCACAGGATACAAACCCGGCACGGTGAAGTCGCTGGAGTTGGATCCGCCTCCAATGGTCACGGATAATTGCCGTGTGCTGTCGATCGTTTGGCTGGCAGGGAGTTGTATCCCCCGCAGTTGGCCATTGAAGGTTGCACTCACGGCGGGATTGCTTCCCGTTCCGAAGAAGCCCCCGTCCACGTTGAAAGAAAGGACCCCCGCCGTGCCCTGCGTAATGCTGTCGGGTGAAGGCCCCACAACGCCGGGGCGCACTCCCACTACTGTAATCTGGCATTGTGACGCATCTGTCGTACACGTCTGAGCCTGCCCGGACTGTTCGGCGACGCTGACCTGCAAAAAGTTCGAGGGCGGTGCCGGCGGCGCGGCCAGCATGTAATCCGGAATGCGCGCCCTTATCACTGAACTGGACACATCCGTGACGAAGGTGGAGGCCAGTTGGTTGCCGTTGATGAACACGTTTTCCGTCGAAATGAAATTGGTCCCGGTGATGTAAATATCCTGGAAGAGCTCGCCCAATGCCGTCGTATTAGGGCTCACAGCGGTCACCGTGGGAGTCGTCGCGGTCACCACGGTGACCGTAGCGGTCGCCGTAACCGATGTATCCGCCACAGACGTAGCCGTGATGATGACTGTGCTGCCCCCCTCTGCACTCGAACCATTTGGAACCGTCGCGGGGGCTGTGTACACACCGGAAGTAGAGCCGATGGTGCCGATTCCGGTAAGCGTAGTGGATAGCGACCAGGTGACATTCTGGCACGTGGGATTGGAGGTAAGGTTGCACCCTGGATTGTTGACGGTGGCGGTGAAAAGAAAAAATTCTCCAGTGCCCACGGTTGCGGTAGGCGGAGTAATGGCGATGCTGATTCCTGTGATGAGGGTCAGGGTGGCAGTGGCAACTTTGGTGGTATCCGCCTGCGCGGTGGCCGTGACCGTGACTGTGGGCTCGATCGTCGTCGTCCCGCTGGAGGTGATCGTCGGGATCGTGGCTGGGGCGGAATAGAGTCCGGTGGCGTCGATGCTGCCGCAGGTGTTTGCGGCCACTCCCGAGGCGCATGTCAGCGTCCAGGTGATCGCTGTGTTGCTGGAACCGGTCACAGAGCCATTGAATTGCTGAGACCTGTTGGTGATCACACTGGCAGTGGTCGGCGTAATCGAAATGGAAACCGTGGTGGTGCTGCTACTACCGCAACCCAGGGCTCCCAGCGCAGCCGCCAGCGTGAGTATTGTAGAAAACTTCCACCACCTCATCCCAGTCCTCCCAAAATTTCTCAACATTCACCCTCGAAGCGCAACCCGTGACTTCTTTCGCCTGTCTGAATCTCGATCTTCAAACCTCACATCATAAATTCTGCGCGGTAAAATCCGCAATCAAAACGTCCGGCTCACCGTGAAACGGAAGGTGCGGATCGGATCAAAGAAATTCGTCCGCTGCGGGTTGTTGAATAAATTGATGATCTGCGGCGCTACCTGGGCGTTCCAGATATCCGTAAGTGGCGCCTGCGCTTTGTAGATATTCCAGGGGCACTGATTGGGATCGGTGCCCGTCGGCACGCAAGGAGTCGTCAACGCCGAAACCGGTCCGGGGAATTGCGTCTGGGGCGCCGTGATTACTTCCGACATACGGTTAAAGTTATACGCCCAGTAAATGCGGAACGGCGCCTGCACGATGGGGAGCTGTACAACCAGTTCCACGCCCGCCGAGGTACGCGGCTTGAAATTCGTGCCGGGCTGGAACTGGAGCGTACGGCTGACGTTTGTGCCGGGAAACTGTTGAGCGAGCGTCGTGTAATCCAGCGAGTTGAGCTGCAGTTGGTCACGTTGCACAGCTCCGGTCGCTCCCGCATCGCCAAAAATCGACACAGCCACGTGCGGGAAAAGGGGGATGCGATACTCGAAATTCGTGACCAGTTCGGTGTCCCCGCCGGGAAACGAAGTTTGATAGCTCAGCGTCGGGATATTGATCACGCCACTCGTGGGATTCCCGTTGCCATCCAGCACTCTCGGATTGGAATACGAAACAGAGGTGGTCGTAAGGGTGGGCACGAACACGATCGGCGATACCGTGCGGATATCAAACCCGCGCAAGTCCTGCTCGCCTCCCAGATAGAACCTGCTGAAGGGCGGAATCACTTTCCCGCCGTAGCCTGTCTCGAAGGCCCCCAGGAAGCGGATGGCGATGACGTTGCGGCGGTGATAATTCGGACGAAAGTATTTGGCCTCGATAATTTCCGACGCGGTGTTCACGTTTCCGCCGAGGATGCTGCCCTCGAAGGAAGTCGAAAGGAAGAGGCTCCTTCCGTGCGTGGGGTTCACCGGATTGTCCACGGTGTTGTATTGCAAGGTGGGGGTGATCTTGCTTTCATGGATGCCGGTAAGCGAGGACGGCCCCTCGAGCTGTTGAAACTGCAATACGTTGAATAGCGCCGTGGAAGCCGTGCTCAATCCGGTGATGCTCGTGTCAGTATACCCGTACGTCAAGCCCAGGCGGGTGAAGCCAAGTTTCTTCATTGGGTAGCTTGCAAACACAGTAAACCCGTCGCTGTTCTGAATGTAGTTTTGCACGGTGTTGGGGTTGAGCTGCACCTGGTAGCCCACTGCCAGCGAATATTGCTGCGCCTGGTTGAAGTTGTAGCGGCTCCCGAAGACCGTAAAACCCGTGCTGATTGGCCGGTCGAACAGATACGGCTCGGTGAAGCCGAAGGAAACGTTGCGCTGCAGGGTGCCAACGTTTCCAGAAAGGGTAAGTGTTTCGCCGAGCCCCAGGAAATTGTTGGTCTGATACGTCAAGCCGATGTACGTGCCGGCGAAGCCGCTCACTCCGCCCGTCAGGCTGATGGACTGCTTCCCCTTCTCCTTGAGCTTCAGAAGAATGTCCACGGTGCCCTGCTTGACGTTGCGCTTGATCTCGGCGGCATCCGGCTTCACCGCCTCGAAATAATCCAGTTGATTCAGACGCAGAAGGCTCAGCTCCCACAGGTTGTTGCGGAACATGTCGCCTTCGTTGAGCAGGAGTTCGCGGCGGATGACTTTGTCGCGCGTGCCGGTGTTGCCGGAGAAATCGATGCGGCGCACGAAGAATTGTTTTTGCTGGTCGAAGGCGAATACCAGGTCGATCGTCTTGGTATCGTCGTGCACGTCGGTGTCCGGCACGGCCGTAAAATCGATAAATCCGAAATTTCCGTACAGCTTGGTGTAGTCCTCGATCGCTTTGCGGACCTTTGTTGCGCTGAAGATGTCGCCCTTCTTCATCGGGAAAACCGATTCCAGATAGGCGGTCTTGAAAAAGAGGCCTTCATCGGGATTGGCATTGCGCACGTGGAGTGTCCCCATGCGGTATCGCTCGCCCTCTTCGATCGGAATCGTGATGTTGGTAGCCCGGCCCTCGTGAACTCCTACCAGGGGAACGCTTTTCGGCAGATAGCCTTCCTTCACGGTTACGTTCTGGATGATCGGGTCTTTCACCAGCACTTTGAAATACCCGTTGTCCTGATAGAGGCCGCGAATGCCGATTTCCATATCCTCGTCGAGCTTGGGCCGGTCGAAGGTCTTGGAGAGTACCGGAATATAGTAGGGCGGCACGGGACCCAGCGGAATCCCATAAGGTTTGGAATTGCGCATCGTGCGGATGATCTGGCGGCCGGAGAATGCGGTGTTTCCCGTGATGAGAATTTTGCCGACCTTCACCTTGGGGCCTTCATTGATGTTGAAAGTGAGCTTGACGGCGTTGGTGCCCGGGAGGCGTTCAAAGGTGGGCTTGACGATGGCGTACTGGCGGCCGTGCTCCGCGAGCAACTCTTTAATTACAACTTCCGCTTTCTTGATTTTCGTGGGATCGAATTGGCTCTCAATCGAGAGGCCGACTTTGCGGTCCTTGAACCGGTCGAGGATGTCGGACTCGGATACCGATTTGTTGCCCTTGTATTCGATGCGGCGGACGATGGGGCGCTCGGTCACATAGAATACGATGATTTTCTGGTTCGGCTTGTCCGCGCTGTCCTCCACTTCGAGACGGATGTCCTCGAAATATTGTGTGTTCCACAGGGCGTGAAAATCGCGCCGCAGGGCGTCTTCGTTCACTGCGTCGCCGGGCCGTGAAAAAATACGCGCTCGCAGGGTCTCGCTGCGGATCCTGCGATTGCCCTGGAATTCGATGCGTTCGATGGTGGGCGTTCCCTCCGGTACTGCGGCAGGCGCCTGCTGCGCTGCCTGGCCGGAAAGGGTACGGGCGGAGGAGCCGGGGACCAGACACACAACTGCCGCGGCAAACATACACAGCATGCTTGCGCGCAGCACCGTGACAAAACACGAATAGTTTCTTGCGGCCAGGGAAATACTCAAGGCCGCTTCCCCCGAAACAATATTGTACGCTCCCCCCAACCGGCTCAAGAGCTTGAGCACGGCCTGCGCGCGTAGGATTCGCTAGTGGGATACCGGGGTTGCTTCGACCACCGGTCGGAAACCGAGCCCGTCGCTTGTGACGTAGACTTCCAGCGTTGCCGGCCGCTGCAGGCCCCCCTGTATCAGCGTTTCCGACAACGGATCTTCGACGTACTTTTGCAATGCACGACGCAACGGCCGCGCGCCGTAGCTGCGATCCCCGCACGTTTTCTCGAGGACCCACTGGCGTGCTTCCGGCGTCAGTACAATCTGCACCTGGCGGTGGATCAAAGTGTCGTTGATCTGGCCAACCAGCAAATCGATGATGCGGAGCAGTTCTTCATCGCCCAACGGATTGAAGAGAATAATTTCGTCCAGACGATTCAGGAACTCGGGATTGAACACGCGCTTCACTTCGCTGAGCACGAGGTCGTCCATGCTCTTCGCCGTGCCTTCTTCCGCGGCCGATTGGAATCCCATCGTGGACCGCTTCTGAAGGTGCCGCGCGCCGAGGTTGGAGGTCATGATTAGAATCGTGTTCCGGAAATCCACCGTATTGCCCAGCCCGTCCGTCAGCTGCCCATCCTCAAAAACCTGGAGCAGGATATTGTACACATCGGGGTGCGCTTTTTCGATTTCATCCAGCAGGATCACCGAATAAGGCGTGCGCCGGACGCGTTCGGTCAGCTGGCCGCCCTCTTCGTATCCCACGTATCCTGGAGGCGCGCCGATCAGTTTGGAGACGGAGTGCTTCTCCATGTATTCGGACATGTCAAAGCGGATCAGAGATTTCTCGCTGCCGAACAGGAATTCGGCGAGGCGCCGCGCGACTTCCGTCTTGCCAACGCCGGTGGGGCCGAGGAACAGGAAGCATCCGACCGGGCGTCCCGGGGCTTTCAGCCCGGCGCGGCTGCGGCGAATGGCGCGCGCCAGGGCGGTAATCGACTTGTCCTGGCTGATGACGCGCTTGTGCAGCTCGATTTCAATGCGCAACAGTTTTTGCTGTTCGTCTTCTTTGATCGAAGTGACCGCAATTCCGGTCCAGCGCGCCACCACGTCTTCGATGTCCTCGCGCGTGACGATGCCGGTATTGGTGTCGTCCAGCTTCAGCCGCTCGCGCACGGCGCGAAGATTTTCTTTTTCCTTCCGCTCTTCCTCGGAGTAAAAGCGCGCCTTCTCGAATTCGTGGTTGGCGATCGCGGTTTCCATCCGGTGCGTGATGAACTTCACGCGCTTCTGCACTTCCGCCACTTCTTCAGGCAGAGTGGCCTGGCGCAGCTTGACGCGCGCGCCTGCTTCGTCGATCAAATCGATGGCCTTGTCCGGCAGGAAACGGTCCGGAATGTAACGGCTCGAGAGATAGACGGCGTAGCGGACGGCTTCGTCGGTGTAGCTGACCGCGTGGAATTTTTCGTAGCGTTCGCGCACGCCCTCGAGCACCTGGATCGCTTCGTCTTCCGACGGCGCGCCCACTTTCACGGCCTGGAAACGCCGCTCCAGGGAGCGGTCTTTTTCAACGGATTTGCGATATTCGCCCGGCGTGGTCGCGCCGATGCACTGAATTTCGCCGCGGGAAAGAGCCGGCTTCAAAATGTTGGCTGCGTCGAGAGAACCTTCCGCCGATCCGGCGCCCACCAGCGTGTGCAGTTCGTCGATGAAGACGATCGAGTTCTGGCTCTCCATCAATTCCTTCATGATGGTCTTGAGCCGCTCCTCGAACTGGCCGCGGTATTTTGTGCCAGCCACGATCAGAGGAAAGATCCAGCGAAAGGATGCGCTTCTCGGCCAGAAACGGCGGCACGTCGCTGTCGGAAATGCGCTGCGCCAGGCCTTCGACGATGGCGGTCTTGCCCACGCCGGGTTCGCCAATCAGCACGGGATTGTTTTTCGTGCGGCGGCACAGAATCTGGATCACACGCTCGAGTTCGCGCTCGCGGCCCACCAGCGGATCGAGCTGGCCTTCGAGAGCAGCTTGCGTGAGGTCGCGGCTGAATTCCGCGAGCAGAGAGGTTTCTTTCGGACGCGCGGCGGGAGTTTTTTCGCCGGCGCTGCGGGCCAGTTCTTCACGCAGCGTCGACAGACGCAGCCCGCGTTCCTGCAAAATTTCCGCGCCAAAGCACTTCTCTTCGCGCAGGATTCCGAGCAGCAAGTGCTCGGTGCCAACGTGCCGGTGCCCCAGGCGCTCGGCTTCTTCCGTGGCGAAATTCAGGATACGTTTGGATTCCTGGCTGAGCGGCACTTCCACCGACGTGGAGATGCGCTCGCGAATGGTGATGCGCTGTTCGATCTCTTTGCGGATCGATTCGATCGAACCGTGAGAACGCAGGAAACGGTTGGCCAGCGCCTTGTCCTCGCGCATCAGGCCGAGCAACAGATGCTCGGTCTCGATGTACGGCGAGCCGTACTGGCTGGCTTCGTAGCGCGCAAAAAATATGACGCGTCGTGCCTTCTCTGTGTAGCGTTCAAACACGGGTCAACTCATTTCTCCCTCAGTGCAAAACCCAGGGTTTTGGTCTACGTCCCAACCGGCCGGAGCGTTCCGTGCTCTAATTGCAGCACGCGATCCGCGCGCCCCGCCAGAACTGTGTTGTGCGTCGCCAAAATCGAGGTGAGCCGGTGCTCGCGATGCAGCCGCTGCATCAGCTCAAAAACGGCCATTGCGTTTCGCTCGTCCAGGTCTCCGGTGGGCTCATCGGCCAGCAAAAGGGCTGGTTGTTGTACCAGCGCGCGGGCGATGGCCACGCGCTGTTGCTCCCCTCCGGACAACTCCCCCGCACGCTGTCTTACTCGCGCTCCCAGGCCGACTTCCCTGAGCCAGCGTTCGGAGGTTTCGAGCGCCTCACTATTTCTTGCGCCGCGCATCAGCAGGGGCATCGCCACGTTTTCAGCCGCCGTAAAGTCGGCCAAAAGGTGGTGCCTCTGCCAAACAAAACCGATAGACCGATTGCGATAATTTGCAAGCTCGGTTTCTTGAAATGAATCTATCGCTTTCCCTTCGAAGTATACTGTACCGCTTGTTGGCGTGTCTAGCGCAGCCAGCAAATGCAGAAAAGTACTTTTCCCCGCTCCCGATGGGCCTATCACCGCAATTAATTTTCCGGGTTCGACGCTCACATTGACGCCGGAAAGCACTGTGATTTCGGCTGCGCCCGAGCCATATGACTTGCGTAAATCGCGCGTCTCGATCAGCGCGCCTGCGTGCGTCGCGCCGCTTGCTGGAGTGCTCGCCGAAGTTGTCATTTCTGCAGGCATTTTCGCTCAGAATTTCTACTGGGACCTTCCCTATTTAGTCCCAAAACGTGTCAAAAACCACATCCCCATCTGCTCAATTTAGATGCCCAGTTCCACCGCGCCGTTCGATGGCGGGCTTGCCATTCTGAAGGCACTGGCCCGCGGGGACAAACGATTTCACATTATTGCCCTGTGAGTGCCTGTGGAAATAGTGTCCCTTTTTGGCACCCGCCGCCCGGCGTCCTAAGTCACTGATACGGCGGCGATTGTAGCATGAGCCGGATGTCACTTTGCGGCCTCTGACCGCAACTTTCATGCCGGCAATGCCTTCGCCGATTATAGGTGCAACCAGAACGCCAAATCGCCGCAAACTCCATCGAAACTTTCTTCCCTGTGTATTTCGAAACACAGGGGTTAGCGCGGGTAGAAAAGGCTTCACTCGGTTGGCTCCGAGACGCGATTCAGCCATCCGAGTTGCGTTCTGTGAATGAACGGATATGAGATAACATGCGTCCGGTGCACCTCGGAAATCCATTCCGCCGACGAAGTAATTTCGAGAGAACAAGCCATTGCGCGGGCGTTGCTCTGCTCTTTGCGTTTCTTGCCGTGACGATCGCCGCACAACCAGCGGCTGGTCAATCTCAGACGCCCGCTGCGCAACCTGCGCCCCAGCCGGCCACGAAACCAGACGACCAATCGGACGAGCCCGAAGCCAATCCCGCGCGCCCCACCGTGAGCAATCCCGCCACGCTTACGCCCGTCGGCTATCTGCAATTTGAAACCGGCACCCTCGGCGCAACGGACTCGCCCGAATTTTCCACCCGCTACGAGTTCAACGAGGTCATAAAACTGGCCGTCACGCGCCGCCTCGAATTCATCGAGTCCTCCGAACCCGCTGTTCACTACACGGTAAACGGCGTATCGGCCAACGGCGTCGCGGAGGTTTTTCTCGGCGCGCAAGTCGTGCTTCTGCCCGGGGAGGGCGCGAAGCCCACGCTCTCAGCCAGCTATTCCCGCCGCATCTATGACGGCGGCGCGCCCGAGCTCGATTTCGGCAGCCCGCGAAACTCCCTGGTGTTCTACGCCAGCGCCGATGTGAAGGGTTTTCATTACGATGCCAATGCCATTTTCAACGAACAGCTCGAAGGCCTCGTGCACAGGCTGCAGTTCGGCCAGACGCTCTCGATTTCCCACCCGCTCGGAAAAGGCTTCGGCCTCTCCGGCGAGATCTGGCGCTTCTCCCAACCCTTCCTGCAGAGCAACGCCATCGGCAACCTCTGGGCCGTCACCTACACTGCGCGGAAAACTCTGGTCTTTGACGCCGGCTTCGACAAAGGTCTAACCGGCACGTCCACGCACTGGGAAGCCTTCGCCGGCCTCACCTATCTGCTCCCCCACCGCCTGTGGCGGAAAAAGTAGCGCAGGCTTGCAGCCTGTGGGGGTTAGTTACAGCAAGGCCGATCTTGCCCCAACCGAACCTCACAGGCTGAAAGCCTGCGCTACTAAACTTTCGGAGCGATGAAGTTTTCCATGTCATTGATTCAGTTACCAGGTTCAGGTATTCCGTAGTTACATCGTAAAATCCCGGGGGACCCGTGAGAACGAGGGTGAGGAAATCGGGCAACAGCGCAGCGGTCAGGATTCCAGCGTCCGTGATGGGGGCCGCGCGCTTTACTCTGGACAAGGTGGTGGACGTGCGCGAAGAATCAGGACGGATCGTGGTCGAACCGTTCCGCCAAAAAACGTTCGACCTGGATACGCTACTGGAGGGGATCACGTCGAAAAATCGACACAAAGCAGTTGATTTCGGTCCGGCGATGGGCAAAGAGGCGTCGTCCTGGCCGATCAGGTGAAGAGGCTGGACTGGCGGGTCCGAAAAGCCAAACGGCAGGGCGCGGTATCCGCGGACATATTGGCCGAAGTGCTCGCGAAAGTTGTCACGCTCATTCGTTAGATGAGCCAACTTTCTACGCATGAAGGCATTGCCGCAATCTGAACTCCAGCCTTCTCGTGCGCCGAAATTCAGATCATGAGATAGCGGGCATCGTTACCTCTTCACTGCATCCAACGAGTGCTCTCGTACTCCATGAATTTGGCTGTGTCGATTGCGACCTGACGGCCGTAAAATTTTTCGACAATGTGGAGCGCGAGATCGATCCCGGACGTTAAGCCGCCTGATGTGTAAATCACGTCATCGCTTTGCACGAAGCGTTGTCCTCTTAGAAGCGTAACCTTTGGAAAGGTTTCTTGAAATCTTTCGAACGCGTCGTGGTGAGTGGTCGCATTCTTTCCGTCGAGCAACCCCGCCTTGCCTAGTTGAAAAGCCCCGGTGCAGACCGACATTACAACTTCGCTTTGCTTATCCATGCGGCGGAGCCAATCTGCCAGCTTCGGGTCGCCCTTCTGCGCTCCAACCACAACGATGCGGGGGACGGGTGCATTGTCAAAAGAATAGTCAGGCACGATCGTCATTCCACCGGAGGAATGAATCGGACTTTTTGAACCGCTGACTGTATAGAGTTCGAACGGCTCTTTCCCATCTTTCGCGGTCTTGCCCGGAGGAACTAAAGTGACGTCCTGAAAAGTCTCCCACGGGCCGGCGAAATCGATCATAACCGCGCCTTCGGTCAGGACAAACGCCACACGAATTTTGTCGTCAAGTCCCGGCTTGCTGAATCTTGGCGCCGTCTGGTCGTCTTGCGTGGTAGCAGCCGCAGTGATGCTTGGACCATTCCACCCGCCGGGAATACCGCCTATCGCAATGAAGAGCGCCAACACGGCTCCGGATTTAATTGAACGGCTTATTTTCATACTCTCCTCCTTCACGACGTCCTGAAGCCCCCCGGACCCAGTGTATCGCTTGTATGACTTTAGCAAGCGCGGTTTTGCAGTGGAAAAATCGGCTCGGAGCCCTGTTCCCCAAGTTGAAGTTTTTTCATCATTCACTGTTCTAATCTGGTCTTCGGTTCCATGCAGGATACTCGGTTACCGCGTGAATAGATTCCTCTACTCGTACCGCAGAATATCCACCGGCAAGATGCGCGAGGCGGCGCGGGCGGGGATCAGCGTGGCGGCGACGCTGATGGCCAGGGCGGCGGCGGCGATCCACATGCCGTCGAGGGCGCTGGAGACGAACGGCACGTAGGGCACCGAGTACACTTGCGGGTCGAGCGGGATGAGGTGATAGGAGCCGGCGGCCCAGGAAATGCCGTAGCCGGCGACGAGGCCGGAGACTGTGCCGATCACTCCGACGGTGAGGCCCTGCAGCATGAAAATATTGCGGACTTGCGGGCGGTACGCGCCGAGCGACATGAGCACGGCGATGTCGCGCGCGCGATCGGTGACGCTCATCGACAGCACCACCAGAATGTTCAGACCGGCGACGAACGTGATCAGGCCGATGAAGAGCGCGGTCACAAGTTTCTCGAGGCGCAGCGCGCGGAACAGCGCGCGATTTTCGTCTTCCCACGTCGTCGTCGTGTATCCCGCGCCGGCGGCCGCTTCGATCGCGCGCGCCGCCTCCGCAGCGCGGTCCACATCGTTCACGCGAAATTCGAGGACGCTCACCACGTCGCCGACGCCGGCTAGATTTTGCGCCGCGGCAAGTTTGGCGAAGACCCAGTTGGCGTCGTAATCGTAGAAGCCGGAATTGAACACGCCGGTGACGCGAAAGCGGCGCGAGCGCGGCACCATTCCGTATGGCGTGAGCCGCCCTTCGGGGCTCGTCAGCGTGACGTAATCCCCGGCGCGCAAGTTCAGCTCGTCCGCCATGAGGTGCCCGACGACGATGGAATCGAAGCCGTCGGCGTCCGGAGTAAAATCCGCGGCGCCCGAAACGATGCGGCGTAAAGCATCATCGAAGCGGCGCTCGCGTTCGGGATCGATTCCCTTGATCACCACGCCGCGCGCGTGGCCGCCGCCCGAAAGCAGCACGGTCAGATAAATCGCGGGCGCCACGCTGCGCACTCCGTCCACGTGGCTCAGCTTTTCAGCGAGAGCGCCGTAATCCTCGATGCCTTCCGCGCCGGGCCGCGTCAGATTTACGTGCGCGGAGACGCCCAGCAAGCGGTCCTGAATCGTGCGGCGAAAGCCCGTGTTCATGGACAGGGCAATCACCAGCGTCGCGACGCCCGCGGCGATCCCGATCACGGAGAACATCGTCACGAGCCGCAGCACAGCGGGCTTGTAAGGCGACCGCAAGTAGCGCCGCGCAACGAGCCACGCAAATCTCATTTCTTTTCGCCTGAATCCTGCTCCGTGGAATTCGATGCGCCCGCAGCTGCGCTCTGGGCGGAGGCTTCCGGCCGCAGCAGCGGAAACAGGATGACTTCGCGGATGGAATGCGTATCGGTAAACAACATCGTGAGGCGATCGATCCCGATGCCTTCGCCCGCGGCCGGAGGCATGCCGTGCGCCAGCGCGCGGATGTAATCCATGTCCACTTCGCGCGGAGCTTCCTCGCCTCCGCTTTCAACCTGCGCGCGGAAACGGCGCTCCTGCTCGATGGGATCATTCAGCTCGGAGAACGCGTTGCCAAGCTCCATGCCCGCCACATAAATCTCGAAGCGCTCGACGAGCGAGGGATCGTCCTTGCGGCATTTGGACAGCGGCGAAATGTCCGTCGGATAATCGTACAGAATCGTGGGCTGAATCAATTGATGCTCGGCGACCGTTTCAAACAGCAAGCCGGTAATTTCGCCGTCCTTCATGCTCTGAAGGCCCAACAAAGGTTCGCGGCCCGCCGACGGCGCCCATTGGTTGTAGCGATTCCCGGCCGCTTGCGGCCCTCCGGACGCGCTGAGTTCCGCCAGGGTCGGCGGGGGCGCGGCCGCGGCGGGCCAGTACCTGCAAACGGCTTCGCGCATCGAGAGGCGCTGAAATTTCGAGAAATCAATTTCGTGCTCGCCGTATTTCACAAACGTGGAGCCGGTCACTTCCGTCGCCAGCGTCGCGAAAAGTTCCTCGGTCAATTTCATCAGGTCGTGATAATCGCTGTAGGCCTCGTAAAATTCGAGCATCGTGAATTCGGGATTGTGCGAAGTGGAGATGCCCTCGTTGCGGAAATTGCGGTTGATCTCGTACACGCGGTCGAGGCCGCCGACCACCAGCCGCTTCAGATAAAGTTCGGGCGCAATGCGCAGGTACAAGTTGAGATCGAGCGCGTTGTGGTGCGTGACGAACGGCCGGGCTGCCGCTCCGCCCGCGATGGGCTGCATCATCGGCGTTTCCACTTCGATGTAGCCGCGCGCGTTGAAAAACCGCCGCAATTCGCGAACGATTTGCGCGCGCCGGATGAAAATTCCACGCGCCCGTTCGTTCGAGATCAGATCCAGATACCGCTGGCGGTAGCGTATCTCCACGTCGGAAAGCCCGTGCCATTTTTCCGGCAACGGCAGGAGCGCTTTGCTGAGCAACGTCACTTCGGTGACCCAAACGGTGAGTTCACCGGTTTTCGTCCGGAACAAATGGCCCGCGACGCCGATCAAATCCCCAAGATCGAGCAATTGGAAAAGTTCGTACGACTCTTTGCCCACATTGTCGAGCTTCACATAAATTTGCAGCCGCTGTCCCGACCCGTAAATGTGGGCAAAGCCCGCTTTTCCATGGAGGCGGAGAGTGAGTATGCGCCCGGCCACGCGCACGGCCGGCTTGGCTGCCTCGAGCGTCGCCGCGTCAGCCGTCCCGTATTTCTCGAATAGTTCTTCAGGCGTCGCCGTCCAATCGAATTTGTGCGGGTAGGGGTCAATCCCCCGCGCCTCAATCTCGGCAAGTTTTTTCTGGCGCTGAAGAAACTGGTCGACTGGATCAAAAGGTAACAGTGGACTCTCCTGTTGATAGGCGATGCGCAGTATAACGGCTGGTCATTCCACTGGCAAGGAAGCCTGAATCTTGCATAGCATCGTATGGTATACTGCCGCCTCAGTCGGGGGTGGGCCTTGGGAATCACGCGTGCAAAACGCGCAGGCCAACGTACACGTACCGTGCGCGAGGACTGGTCTGCCTGGATCCCTAACGAGATGGACCAGCTTTTTGACGCCACCCGCCAGGAACTCGAATCTTCCAACGACATCTTGAACATCAGCCTGGACGAAGCGCTCTCCCTTTGCAAAGGCGGGAAATTCGATTCCGCGAAGGAACGGGCCACCGTCATTTCCGGCCTGTTCGATCGCCTGGCGGTCCGCGTCTGCCACGTGATTCGCACGATCAAAGACCACGGGGTCCATTTTGGGACTCTGCCGAATGTACAACCCCTTTCGCCCTCAAATTTTCGAGGGACAACCGCTCAGAGAATTTCGTTTATGAACAACTTGCTTGCCAAGGTTCTATTCCGGGAAAGGACGCGCTTCTTTCACAAGCTGCAATCCCTCGGCGAGATCGTCGAAGACCTGCAAAAGGAAGCGCGCGCGATCCTGGCCGGCATATCCGTGGGAGCCTCCCAGTTCCCGGATCGAACCTGGCAGCTCCTGGAAGTCCTTGGTTATGATCTAAATACGTGCATGGGGGAAACGACCATCCTACTGAAGTCCTTTTTCTGCGCCCTGCCCCCCGAGGAACTCGAAACGTTCCGGGAGAAGCTCGTAAACGTGGCCCCCTCCTTTTTTGCAGCGGATCCTGGCCAGACACAATCGTTCAAGAGGGAATAAAACCCCGCGTTAGAGATTTTGGTATACTTCGGGCGAAAGTGTGCCCAGTAGCACAGACTTCCGTCTGTGCTACTGGAACCAGCCAGACAGCAGGCATGCAACTTAAGGAGCAAGGGTCGCATCCCAAACTGTGGATGCGTCCCGAACGGGTACGGTGACTCGCTCGAGACGATCGGAAACCAGCGAAATGACCGAGGCTGAGGCCATACGCCTCGCCCAACAGGGCGACGCTGGCGCCTTTGAGCGAATCTACCGGCTTCACAGCCGGCGGGTCTATGCGTTGTGTCTTCGCATGGTCGGTAATACGGCTGAAGCGGAGGACCTGACCCAGGACGCCTTCTTGCAGCTGTTTCGCAAGATTGGCACGTTCCGGGGAGAGTCGGCGTTTTCCACCTGGCTGCATCGTCTGGCCGTAAATGTGGTCTTGATGAAGCTGCGGAAGAAAACGCTGGCGGAAACTTCGCTGGAGGAATCGACCGATCCGGAGGACGAGTCGAACGGGCCGCGCAGGGAAATTGGCGCGCCTGACCTGTTGCTTACCGGTTCCATCGACCGAGTCCATTTGGAGCGAGCCATTGAACAATTGCCGCCGGGTTACAGGCAGGTGTTCGTGCTCCACGATGTGCAGGGATTCGAGCACAATGAAATTGCCAGTCTGATGGAATGCTCGATCGGAAATTCCAAATCGCAGCTGCACAAAGCCCGTATGCGATTGCGTGAACTTTTGCAGGAAACGTTGCGGGATATCGCGCGGCAGGAACGGCAGGCAGCGAAGACTTCTGGAAGTTAGAAGTCGGAGGCGGAGGCTGGAGACAAGGCAAGGAGCAAGAACTGAAACAACGAAGGAATAAGGAACGGAAAGTAAAGTAGAAAGAAGAATGAACATGACCATGCAGTGCGAACAATTTGAACAACTGTTGGAACAGCAGGAAGACGGCGCGTTGCCGAAGCCGGCGCTCGCACACCTGGAAACCTGCGAAGCGTGCCGCGCCCTTTCGGCCGATTTCAGCGCCATTCACGACATGGCTCTGGAGCTCGGCGCGGAGGACATCGCTCCTCCCGAGCGCGTGTGGATTGCGTTGCGCAACCAGCTCGAAGCCGAGCGCCTGATCCGCGAGCCGCAGGTGGACCCGCAGAGCGCAAGCCACGCAGGCCCGGGCTGGTGGGCCACTTTTCAGCGCCCCGCAATTGCCGGCGCTTTCCTCGGACTCGTGCTGGCCGCGGCCTCGGCGGTCGGTTATCTGTCGAATGCGCCGCAGACGGCAGTCCATTTCGCGCAACTGACGCCTCAGCAGGAAGCCTCTTCCATGCCCTCCACAGACAGCGTTTTCAAGGAAGAAGTCCTGACCGTGGGGAGCGACTCGATTCCGGGGCTGCAACGGCAGGACACCGCCGTATCGGATTCCATCCGTCGAAACCTGCAAATTGTTGACAACTTTATCGCTATATGTGAAAAGAGCGTACGCGAACAACCTGACAATCAGATGGCAAGGGAATACCTGTACGGCGCCTATCAGCAGAAGGCGGAGCTTCTGGCCACGGCCATGAACCGTAGCATGACGGGAGGACTGCAGTGAACCCAATTTCCACCAGCCCAGTACGTGTAGCTGCCCTAGGCGCAGTCATGGCGGGATTCATTCTCGCCGCTTCGCCGGCGCACGCGGACCGCGTCGAGAAACATTTCGCGGTGCAGAGTAAGCCGAAGATCACCGTGCGGAATTCGAGCGGACGCATTCAGGTGAAGGCCTGGACCAAGAAGGAAGTGCTGGTCGCCTGGACGAGTGCGAGCGGAAAGACGGCGGTGGAAACGGAGCAGGCCGGAAACCGCGTCGAAGTGGCGGCGCTGGTGAGCGAGGACGGAGCTTCTGCGGACGCGAGCAAGACGGACTTCGAGATCACCGTGCCCATCGAGAGCGAACTCAACGTGCGCACCGACTCCGGCAACGTGACGGTCGACAGCGTGCACGGGGACATGACCTTTGACACCGTTGGCGCGAACCTCCAGCTCTCCGACGTGGACGGCTACATGGTCGTCAAGACCATCGACGGCTCGCTGCTCTGCACCCGCTGCTCGGGCAAGCTCGAAGCCAATTCCATCAGCGGCAACGTGCAGATGATTCAGCCCGCGCTGGACAGCGTGCGCGTGCAAACCTCTTCCGGAAATATTTTCTTCGACGGCAGCTTCCTGAGCCGCGGCATTTACATCATGAAGAATTTCAGCGGCACCATCGAAGTCCATTTCACTTCCAGCGATTCCTTCGATGTCAACGCGTCCTCCCTCAAGGGCGACGTAATCAATCAGGCGACCTTCAAGCCTGACACGCACGGCTCTCCTCATCCCGCCTCGAAATGGGGACACAGCCTGTTTGGCACGATGAACGAGGGGCACGCCAAGGTCGAGCTCTCTTCCTTTAGTGGTACAATCAAGATTCTGAAGCGTGACTAACGCTCGCGGAATCGCTTGCAGGATTCATCCCCATCAAACATGCCCGCACCAGGGCCTGTGCCGGAATATCGCGTGGTCTGCCTGACCGGATTCATGGGCTCAGGCAAGAGCACGGTCGGCCGCATGCTCGCCGCTCAACTCGCGTGGCACTTCGCCGATCTGGACGCGGAAATCGAGCGCGAATCGGGCCTCTCCATTTCAGAAATCTTCGCGCAAAAAGGCGAGACGGTATTTCGCGAGATCGAGCACGAATGCCTGGCGCGCGTTCTGGGATCGGCGGCGGCGCGGAACACGCGGCTCGTTCTGGCGCTCGGCGGCGGCACGTTCACACAGCCGCGCAACGCCGCGCTCATCCGCGAAGCCGGGGCGGCGCAACGCGGCGCCGGGGCCGCGGTCATCTGGCTGGATTGCTCGGCGGAAGACCTTCTGCAACGGTGTGTACTCATGGGTGACCGCCCGCTCTTCCGCGACGAGGCAAGTTTTCGTAAACTCTACGAAGAGCGTTTGCCGCATTACCGGCAAGCCGACTACCGCGTCGAGAGCGGCGGAGAACCCATGCGCGTCGTCGAGCAAATTCTGGCCCTCGGAATTTTCGGACGTTCCGCCCAACCCCACGCCGGCGGCAACGTTCCCGGAGCGCCATTGTCATGATTCGTGATAAGCACTTTTCGATGCGCCTGTCAGGAGCCCTGTTAGCCCTGTCCCTGAGTGGCACAGGCTTCAGCCTGTGGGTTTCCGCGAGTCCTTCCCACCCTCTTGCGGCAAGTGCAGCGATCCCCGCCGGCTCTCCCTCCGTCTTCTCTCCCGACAAAGGAAAATTCCGCATCGCCATCAACGGCCAGCAAGTCGGCAGCGAAGACTTTGAAATTTCTCTCGCCGGCGATTCCTGGATTCAGCGCAGCTCGATGAGCGCGCACTCCCCCGACGGCACTGACATTAAAGCCACGGGCCAGCTCAAACTTTCCGCCGACGGCGCCCCCACGCGTTACGATTGGTCCGCCGAAGCACAAAAAAAAGCGACTGGCTTCGTGGATTTCGCCGGCGGCATCGCAAAATGCACGGCCGACCTCGGCGGACGCACCCCGCTCCGAAAAGATTTTGATTTCAAATCGCCGATCGTCGCCGTGCTCGACAACAATCTCTACTACCAGTTCGGCGTGCTCGCCCGCATCTATGACTGGAAGGCCGGCGGCAAGCAGACCTTTCCCGTCCTCATCCCGCAGGACATGGTCCCGGGAAGCATTTCGGTGGAGTCGCTCGGCCCGCAGATGGCCGGAAACGGGCGATACGAAACCCTGCGCGTCAGCTCCCCGGACCTGGAAATTATGGTGTACGTTGACTCCAGCCACCGCATGATGCGCCTCGAAGTTCCTTCCTCGAACGTCACCATCGAACGGCAATAAGCCACTTTTTTTCAAGCAGTTACAGGATTCCCCGCTTTCCGATATCCGCGCTAGCTTCGCCCTGACCGACCTGCCCAGCTGTTTAACCCCTAGGCGCCGGGCAACTGGGCAGCTGGAATGTTCGAGTAGCACAGGCAGCACAAGTAGCACAGGCACTCTGCCTGTGCGGTTTTGGCGATTGCTGCTACATCGCTGGCGTATCGGCAGCCTTCAAACCCGCACAGGCAGAGTGCCTGTGCTACGTGAAGCGCCTGTGCTACCTGGCGAGAGTACCTTTCGCGTCATGCGACGCTACAAACTCATGGTTGCGCTGCTTGCTTGTTCGGAGAATGGATAGCGGAGGCAGCGTTGCCCTTGCGCCAGTTCATTGTGCTTTGCGTCTTGCTGGGAGCGTTGATCCTCGGCTGGCTCAGGTGGCGGGAAGTTCGCTTGCGCGAGCAGCCGACGGAAACGTCCGGGCCGGTCGTCAACAAGGAACCGGTGAACTTCGCGACCCGCACGTTTGATCCCTCCGCGCCGCCAGCCGATATGCCTCCCTTGAATTCCGGGGAAACCGCGGAGTGCGATTCCAATTTCCTTTCCAGCGCCAGCGTAGGTGGCGAGACCCGGCCAACGGATGCCACGCACGGGACCGTCACCATCACGCGCATCAAGGTGACGCTGCAGTTGAACATCACCATCTGGGTCCCGGCCGGCGCAACCGAGCACGTGATCGAACATGAAGAAGGCCATCGCCAGATTTCGGAATTTTACTACCAGACCGCCGACCAGGTCGCCGCACGAATCGCCGCGAACTACATGGGCAAGCAAGCCGAGGTTAGCGGCGCGAATCTGGACGCCGAGTCCACCAAATGGATGCAGCAGGTGGCCAGCGAAATTAACGAAAAGTACAACAACGAATTGAATCCGGAACCGACGCAGCTGCTGTACGACACCATCACCGATCACGCCCGCAACGGCGTGGCCGCCAGGGACGCCGTGAATCACGCACTCAAGAACGCTTCGATCGAAGCGAATTAACTTTGTAGCACAGGCACTCTGCCTGTGCGGTTTTGGCGGTTGCTGCTACATCATTGGCGTATCAGCAGCCTACAAAACTGCGCAAGCAAGAATGGCTGTGCGGGGTGGGCCGTCATAGCTGAATCGGCCGCATATGGGCAGTCTAGAAACCCGCACAGGCAGAGTGCCTGTGCTACTTGGACGCTGAAACAAACTCGGGGTCGCGTGCGTAGTAGACTTGCGAGAGGCGTGCGCGGCTTGGGGTTGATGCAACCGCGAGCGGCGGCGTAGCGTCTAATTTATGCGGGCACGATGCCCGCGGCGCGCGGTCAAGATTGGAATTTTGAGAGGTGCTACGGTGAAAACCAGGATCGTTTCGCTCCTCGCTGTGCTTGTCATTGCTCTGATGATTTCCGGGCCGGCGTTTGCGCACCACTCTATGTCTATGTACGACCGCGGGCACGACACCACGTTCAAGGCCACCATCACTCAATTTGAGTGGGTCAATCCGCACTCGACGATCAGCTTCACCGTCACCGACGAACATGGCAACGTCGAGAAATGGTGGGCCGAAGGTCCCGGTCCCAACCGCCTGGCGAATCACGGCTGGACCAAGGAAACGCTCAAACCGGGCGATCAGGTCACCATTGTTGGCAATCGCAACAAGGATGGCTCCGCAACCATGCGCTTTGAAAAAGTGATCCTGTCGAACGGCCAGGAGCTTGAAGCCCGCCCGCGCTATTTCTAGGGAAGAGAGTTTCCTCTCTTCGCTCTGAATAACACTTTTAATTTTTGCTTGCCGATAAGACCACCCTCACCCCGGAATGCGGAACGCGGGGGCACAGATACTTGCGTGGTACTATTCAACTAGATTTCGTTAAGGAGCCGCTCATGCGCAACCGAGGCAATCGAGGAGATCATGGCAGGCAAGGCCGAAACGACTGGCACCAAAGAGCCGCCGAGTACCACGACCTCGCCGCGCACGCCCACCGCGTTGCTGCCACGCATCACGGCAAGGAAGATCACCGTACGGGACACGAGTATTCCAAACAGGCGATGGAATTCGCAGCCAAGGCGTACCAATATTCGCAGGAAGCTCACCAGAAATCGGCAAGCGCCCTCACTGAAGCAGCAGAGACGCCGCCCGTCAAGCGAAGCAAGAAGAATTTGTAGCACAGGCATCCGCCGCGGCGGACCTGTGTGGTTTTGTAAACTGTCGCTACGCCAACAATTCACTTGCGCTGCGTCATCGATTCACTTGTGTCAGGTCTGCGATTCACCGGTGATACGCCAGCCGTTACGCCATCGATTCACTTTCAATCGCGAAAACCGTACGGCCACCAGTAGCACAGGCACTCTGCCTGTGTGGTTTTGTAAACTGTCGCAACGCTAACAATTCGCTTGCGTCAGGCCTGCGATTCATGAGTGATACGCCTGCCGATACGCCATTGATTCACTTTCAATCGCGAAAACCGCACAGGCAAGGGCGCCTGTGCTACACGTGAGCCGCTGCCAAGCTTCTACTTGGCCACTGTCAGAATGGAGAACGAACCCGCCACCATGGGGCCGCGAGCAACGCGCCCATTGGAGAGCGGCGGAGTCCCCGGCGGCGGCGGATCAAACATTGCGGCGATCAGCAGGATACGATTCGTCTTGCTGTCAAGCGTGAGCGTCTTGGCGCTGGGCATGGTGGTCACGACCTGCTCCACCGCGAAGCTGGTGGGGCTATTTTCTTTAATCACGTCCAGAGTGCCTTCGGCGTGCGAGCTGAATGCTTCCATCGTGGCGGGGTTGAACACGGCGCCATCCGTGACGCCGCTGAGCGGCAGTGTGGTGATCACGTTTCCGTCGTCAGCGTTGAGGATGATCATCACATGCGGGTCGCGGCAGGCGACAAAAAGGACGCGATTTTTGGCATCGATGGCCAGCCCGGCGCACGTGCCTGCTTTTCCTGAAACATCGTAATGGGCAGTCACGGCAAGTGTCTTGGCGTCGACCACTGCGACGTTGCCTTTATCTTCCACATCGATGTACACGTGGCCCTTGCCGTCGCTCGCGGCTTGTTCCGGAGCTCCGCCCAGATCGATTGTGCCGACGATGGAACCGTCTTTTGCATCGATCACCGTCACGTTCGGCGCGGAGTGGCTGAGATCGTAGACATGCTCGTTATACGCGTCGAACAAAATGCCGTCTGGATTGCCCGCCACGGTGATGGTCTTGATAACCGCCAGAGTTTTTGAATCGAACATCACGACGGGATTGCTGGTGACGAAGCCGTGATTGGTCTTGGGGTCGACCACCGCTCCATGCCCGTTGATGCTTGGGATTTCACCGGCTGGCTCGAGCGTATCCAGATTGAAAACCGTGATGCGGGCAGTAGGGCCGCTGCGCGGAACATACAAGCGGCGGCCAACAACATCCGCGTTGACGTAGTCAAAGCCGCCATCGCCGCCAACCTTGACCGTCTTCAGAACTTTGTAAGGGCCCGCTGTCGGGGCCTGCTGAGCTAATCCCAGGGACGCCAGCATCGCGATCCCTGTTGCAAGCACAACTGGCAAATAAAATCGTCTCATGAGATATCTCCTTGATCGAAGGGAATGTCCGTTGCAGTCTCGAAGCTGCGACAGAATATACACCCAATTTCGGGCGTATTGACGCCGGCTCAAAAAATAATTTCCAAGTAGCACAGGCACTCTTGCCTGTGCGGGTTTCGCGATTGCTGCTACATCGTTGGCGTATCGGCAGCCTACAAACCCGCACAGGCAAGAGTGCCTGTGCTACTTGGCGCGCAGCCTTGCGGAAGTCTATAATTTCGGCACACGGCTGGCGTTGCAGACAGAGGGATCGTCCTTCAGGGTGACTGTGGACTTTCGAGCGGGACTCGGGCGCGCTGCCAAAGCGTTGACGTACGCGCTGCTGGGAGCGTTCGTGTTCTGGACGCCCAACGTTTTGGTCCACTGGGTCATCGCCTACAGGTTTTCGGGGCTGGTCGTGCTTGGACTTACGGTTCTCTTGCCTGTTACGACCCTCCTGTTTTTTCGCATATTCTTGTGGCCCTCGCTTAAACAGGAGAGACGCCTGTCGCTGGCGCTGTTTGCGGTTCTGGGAATATGGATTGCCGGGCCCTCGATGTTGACCTTCAGTTCGAGTTTTTGCGGAGGCGGTCTGACTCAGCCGGATGCCTGGCGATTTTTTGTTTTCGGCACGCTCTTGTTTCCACTGTTCACGCTGGTGATGTCCGCCTACGACGGCACCTTCTTCGCTCTGCTGCTCACAACGCTGCTCCTCCCCATCCTCGCGAACTCGCGCTTCAAGATTACCGCCGGGAGTGACCGCGCTCACCAGGGAACGTGACCTGGGTCACTGCTCTTTTCCCATTTACGACGGATCTTAAGCATGTAACGAGGAAGACTCCGGAAACATCAGGAGGGTCCAATGAAAACAGCTGCGATTGGCATGGTTGGCATGCTGCTATTGGCCGGCGGCCTTTCTGCTCAAAGGGCTCCAGGCTATTCAGTCCGCGATGGCGAAGTTTTCACGGGCAAGATCACGGACAGCTTCTGCGCGGAAGATGGACGCCACCTCGGGATGATCAAGGGCGAGAAAAATTGCATCCTTACGTGCGTCAAGTTTGACGGCGCGGAGTTCGTGCTCTACGACTCCAATGCGAAACGCATTTACAAAATGGACGACCAACAGAAACCGGAAGCTTTTGCGGGCGAGGAAGTGATCGTAACGGGAACGTACGATAAAGACGCAAAAGCAATCCACGTGATCGAGATCAGGCCCAAGATTATTTTTGCAGGTTTGTAAGGGGGCGTGAGTGTTACGGGTCGCGCGTGGCGTGGTGAACGAGTTCAACTCCCTTGCTCCAAGGGCTGGAGGAGATTATTTCGGAAAGGCACGAGCTATGTCGGCCAGTGAAAATCGCGTGGTATTTTGTGTGGCGCTGCGTACTGCCAGGGTTTTCGGCTGGATGCTGATCGCTCTCGCGATACTTGGCATTCCGCAAATGCGGTTCCTGATCGGGCGCGTGGCTCTCAGTTTCGGTCTGCTCTCCTCCATAACGCTTGGACTGGCGGGCGTCGCGTGGCTCGTCGGAGTAAAGCTGTTCCTCCGTTTCTTTGACCGTTATCTTTCGCGCAATTAAGGCTGGCTTCTCCAGCGCCGTTGCTACGCGGTTTTGGAGTACGCGTGCTCATCGGGGAGCGCCCAGCGCAACGCCTCACCCCGATCGCGGAACACCTGGATTCCGTATTCGCCCTCCGCCTCGCGAAGCATTTTGAACATGCGGGCGAATCCGAACTGCTCGTCCGTCGTCACCACCACGGCGCGGCGCGAATGAGCGGAGAAGATCGTCGTGGCCGCCACTGTGCGCACGTCCTCTGCGTTGAGATCGACTCCGGTAACGGCGCTGCAATCCACGATCTGAGAACAGGTCGGATCGAAATCGGAATCGCCGAGGAGCTTCCGCTGATGAGCCAAAATGTCCGCCGCCGTCAGGAAGCCGGATGCAGTGCTGATGACCAATCGCCGCGCTTTGTCGATGTGAAATGAGACTGGCATAACTCGTCCTCCTCTTCGGATGTGTCCTGCAAGGATGCAGGAGGGGAACGTCTTCACCGGAACTTCGGGTTTGGGCCTCTGTTTCGCGCATCCTACTCTTCTCTTGCCCTTGATTCAACGAATTTGCCGTGAGGGTAGTCTCTCGGCTTGGTTCTGGTTGGAGCGAACGGCTGCCCGCCCTAAATGCGGGCGGCCGCTACAAAACCTGCAACCAACAAGGACGTTTTTGTAGCGGCCGTTCCGTCCCGCGCACTTCGGGACGGAACGGGCACGTTCATGATCAAGCCGAGGCACTGCCGCCGCGAGAGCAGGACCAGCGAGATCAGCGCGGCTTTGGCGGCTTGTTCCTCCCGTTTGACTCGGCCCTCGATTGAAATGTGCGCGATTTGCGGGGCGCTGGCTGATAG
Organism: uncultured Acidobacteriota bacterium; assembly: GCA_963804145.1. Lineage (GTDB taxonomy): Bacteria > Acidobacteriota > Terriglobia > Acidiferrales > UBA7541 > Palsa-360. Next base: position 152,432 of record CAWDPI010000003.1, read on the forward strand.
TCTGGATAAAGGAGGATCCAGTGAAGGTTCGTCTGGCCATACTGCTCGCTGTCGCAGTTGTGTTGCCGGCGGCGTTTGCTGGTCCGATTCCCGGTGCTGGCGCGAACCGGATTTTTCTTTTCGCCAGCCCCAATACGCGAGAGTCGCTCAGCGATCGGGATGCCAAAGCGCGTTTGACCTCTTTCGAGCAGATCAATGCCACCGCGGTTGCGGACCGCGCGGCTTGCGCCCTTACGCAGGACGTCCAGATTGCCGGCAGTTTGGGGATTTACGACAAGTCCTCGGAAAATTCATTTCTCCTCGAAGCGGACCTGGGGCAGAAGCAGTCCGAATATATGGCCGCTCTTCTCGGGCTTTATTCGCACCAGGAATTCGTCCTGTTGTTTCTGGATGAAGCCGGCGGCGGCGACCGGCTGTGGACCATCAAGACGCCGCAACCTCTGGAGGCAGTCATCGCCGCACTGCGAAAATGGAAGCTCACTCCGGTCACCGTGCGAACGGAGAAGGATCAGACCGAGATCTGGTTCGTTGATTCGGGAGAGAAGCGCGCGGGAGATTTGAAAATTTTCACGTCCGATGTGAACGGCCGGGCCAGCTCAACAGCAGGCGTCGCGGAAATGCTCGGCAATCAGAGCCGCGCCACGGCTGTAAGAGAGTGGCGGCAGCAAATCAGCGCATTCGAGCAGCAGAGCGGACGCCACCTATCCGCGCAGTTATCGAGCAAAAGCTGGAGGGACGCCACCGCAGTCCACTCCTGCAGCAGAGAGCTGGCGATTCCTTAGTTCACCCGGCAAACTCCTGGCAAAGTCCACATGAGCCTTCTATGGAAATGTGAAATTTTTCACCGGATGCAATTCGTTGTATCGAGGGCATAGGAAGAGTACGATGCGCGAAACTGGACTGCCAATTAGGAAATTCCGGCGAAGTACGGCGCCCTGGAAAAAGTTTCTTCGGATGAACTGAAAAGAGGAGCGAGACCAATGAAACTGGCGAGGCGATATTTCGTAGCGGCATCCGTTGCAGCGGCCTTTTCCGCGGGCGCCTGGGCGCAGGGGCCGGGAACGGATTTCAGCAAGATTGACATCACGGCGGAGAAGATTGCGCCGAACCTTTATATGCTGTCGGGCTCCGCGGGCCTCGACCCGGGGCATCAGGATGCTGCCGGGGGAAGGATCGGCGTGCTGGCCGGCCCGGACGGAATTTTCATGGTCGACGCACAATACGGGCAGCTCACGGACAAGGTTCTGGCGGCGATCCGGCAAATCAGTGCGGCGCCTATTCGCTTTATGGTTAATACCCATGTGCATATCGACCACACTGGAGGCAACGCGAACTTCGCGAAGATGGGCGTCACCATCTTTGCGCGCGAGGAGTTGCGCGAGGAGCTGGAGCACCCACCGGCGCTGGCCAACGGCAATCCGGCACCGGCGAGGGACCCGGCCTCGCTCCCCGTCGTGACCTACGGCCTGGGCGCGCCGGTGAAGCTGCATATGAACGGTGAAGTCGTCGACCTGATTCCAGTCCGCGCAGCGCATACCGGCGGCGATACCATGATCCGCTTTGAAAATGCCAACGCGATCATGATCGGCGATTTCTACCGAAATTACGGTTATCCCTACATTGACACTAACAATGGCGGCTCGCTCAAGGGCGCGCTCGAAGCGCTCGACGCCACCATGGAATTGGCCGGCCCGGACACGAAACTCATTCCCGGCCACGGCACCATCATCCACAGGACGGACCTCATCCCCTACCGCGATATGATCCTCGCCGTGCAGGCAAAAGTGCAGCAGATGATTTCCCAGGGCATGACCCGCGAGCAAGTGCTGGCCGCTCATGTGACGGCCCCCTACGATGCACAAGTTCCCGGCGGACTTTTGCCGGCCGGCACGGGGACGAGCGCGGACCGTTTTGTCGGAATGGTTTATTCAGAATTGAAGGCCGGCAAGTGAATCCGCGATAGGGCAGCTACGTTTTTGTAGTTCACGTAGCACAGGCACCTTGCCTGTGCGGTTTTCCAGGCTGTCGATACGCCAGCGAATTCCCTGCACTGCAAAAACCACACGGCCACACTTTCCTGTATGGGGATGGAGACAGTATCTGGTTGGGCTGCGCGAGCGTGCGGTTTTCAAAAACGCACAGGCACCTGTAGCACAGGCACCTTGCCTGTGCGGTTTTCCAAACTGTCGATACGCCAGCGACTTCCCTGCGACTGTTAAGACCTCACAGCCACACCTTCCTGTGCGGGGATGGAGACAGTATCTCGATGGGCAGCGCGAGCGTGCGGTTTTCAAAACCGAACAGGCAAGGTGCCTGTGCTACTTTTCCCTCCGCCGCGCGATTGTGCTCGTTTGCGCGATGATTGCCTACTTCCCAACCTGGCGCGTCTCAATAGATACTAAGGCCGTGATTTCCTCTACTGCCGCCGTGCTCGGCGAGATTGGATTGCCGGCGCCGGTGCGTGAACTCGCCTCGCGGCGCTGGGATGTGGTGATTGTTGGCGCCGGGCACAACGGCCTAGCTTGCGCGGCTTACCTGGCGCGCGCGGGCAAGCGCGTGCTGGTGCTGGAGAGCCGCGCGCGAGTCGGCGGCGCGTGCACCATCGAGGAACCCTTCCCCGGCGTGCGCATGTCTCCCTGCGCGTATCTGGCGGGACTGCTTCATCCGCTGGTTATTTCCGAGTTGAACCTGCCCGAGCGTGGCTTCGAGTGGATGCCTGCGGTCAACGGGCTCTTCGTTCCACTCCTCGATGGCTCCAGCGTCCAGCTCTGGGATGATGACGAGCGGTGCGAGGCGGAAATTCGCAAGCTCGCTCCCGGGGATGCCGAAGGCTGGCGCGCGATGAATGATGTGCTTCGCCGATTGCGCGATGCCTTGCGTCCGGCAGGCGATGGCGATCTGTGGATCGGCGAGCCTCCCACACGCGAACAGCTCGAAGCACGGCTGGGAAAAGACGAGCAAGCAAAGCATTTGCTCTTCGACTGGTCGATGGCCGAGTTCGTTGAATATTTTTTGCGTGACGAACGGCTGCAGACTGCATACCTCGGGCAGGGAGTAATTGGCACAAACGCCAGCCCGTTCGACGCGGGAACCGCGAGCATCCGCTTTCATCATGCCTCGGGCAGGCTGGGAGGAATGCCCGGCATGTGGGGCTACGTGAAGGGCGGCATGGGCATGATCTCGTTTTACTTTTGCGATGCCGCGCGAGAGGCGGGAGCGGTGGTGGCCACTGGCGTCTCTGTCGCGCGGATCGCGCCCGGCGAAGGCGTGACGCTCGAGGGCGGCGAATTCATCGCCGCGCCGGTGGTGATCTCGAATGCCGATCCGCGGCAAACGCTGCGGCTGCTGGGCTCTTCGGCCGATCCCGCGTGGCGCAAGCGCGTCGACGAGATTCCGATGGAGGGCTGCACCGTGAAGCTGAACGTGCTGCTTCGCGAACTGCCCAACTTCACCGCGCGGCCCGGCACTGACGAGCCGCACCACTACGGACAAATCAACACGCCGCTTACCAAAGCGGAGTGGAAGGCCGGATTTGCCGCCGCGCGCCGCGGCGAATTGCCAGAGCATCTGTGGTGCGAGCTGTACTTCCAGAGTGTCCATGACCCGGCCGTGGCCGCGCGCGGGCAGCATACGATGAGCGTCTTTGCGCAGTACGTCCCATACAAGTTTGCGCGCGGCACGTGGGAGGAACGGCGCGAAGAAGTCCGCCGTCTCGCGCTAAATTCGTTGGCCCGCTTCTGCTCCAACATCGACAGCGCCGTGATCGATGCGCAGGTGCTTGGTCCGCCGGACATCGAGCGGAAAGTCGGCCTCACAGGCGGCCACATTTTTCAGGGCGAGTGCTTGCCTGCCTACATGTGGTCCCGCCGTCTTTCGGCGCGCACGCCCATGCCCGGCGTGTACTTGTGCGGAGCGTGCACGCATCCGGGAGGCAGCGTGATCGGCATCAACGGGCGCAATGCCGCAATGGCCGTTCTCAAGGATACGGCCCAGGCTTCGCGCGCGGCTCCGGGTGAAGCTTTCGTTCCGTAGGATGACGTGGAAACGGCACGCGCGGGGCGTCCGCGTGGTCCAGAAACAAAACTGCTGTATCGGCTGTCGCGAGCCGGTGTAACATCACATCGGCTCTTGCATATAAAATGCGTTCACCGTCCATCTTGGCCTGGATCATGATATGCGTAAAATTAAATTACTTTACAGTATACTATCAATCGGGTGCGCCCTCGTGTTGAGCGCCGGCGGCTCTTCCGCACAGTCCGCGGGACCGCAGCCCGCTGCCCATGCCCGCGCAGATTGCCGCGCCGAAGGACACTCCGTACCTCGGCGCGATCCGCTTGAGCGTGGACGCCACCGACATCGAGCGGCACATCTTCAGCGTTCAGGAAACCGTCCCGGTGCGCGGCGGCGAGTCCATCGTGCTTCTGTATCCGCAGTGGACTGCCCGGCAATCATGGCCCCACGGGACGCGTCGACAAGGTTGCCGGCCTGATGATTTACGCCAACGGCGCTCGCGTGGAATGGGTGCGCGATCCGGTGGACGTGTTCGCGTTCCACGTGGACGTGCCCGCGGGCGCGACGACGCTCGACGTCAACTTCCAGTTCACTTCGCCGACTCGACACGAACGAAGGCCGCGTGGTGATGACGCCGGACATGCTGAATTTGCAATGGAACGCGGTGGTTCTCTATCCTGCCGGCTATTTTGCGCGGCAGATCATGGTGGAGCCGAGCGTCCGACTGCCCGAGGGCTGGCAGTTCGCAACGGCGCTGGAGACCGCCGCAACGAATGGCGGCGTCACCACGTTCAAGCCGGTGTCGCTGGACACGCTGGTGGATTCGCCGATTTTCGCCGGCCGCTATTTCAAGCGCCTGGATCTGGATCCAGGCGGCCTCGCGCCCGTTCATTTGAACATCATGGCGGACCGCGCGGATCTGCTGGAGATGAAACCCGAGCAGCTCGAAGCGCACCGCGCCCTGGTGCAGCAGGCCTACAAACTTTACGGCTCGCACCACTACGATCATTACGACATCCTGCTCGCTCTCACCGACCACATGGGCGGCATCGGCCTGGAGCATCACCGGTCCAGCGAGAACGGCACGGTCCCGACCTACTTCACCGAATGGGACAAGAACGCCGACACCCGCGATCTGCTGCCGCACGAATACACGCACTCGTGGAACGGCAAGTTCCGGCGCCCGGCGGACCTGTGGACGCCGAACTTCAACGTGCCCATGCGCGACAGCCTGCTGTGGGTCTACGAAGGCCAAACGCAGTATTGGGGCTTCGTTCTGGCGGCGCGCTCGGGACTTCTGACCAAGCAACAAGCGCTCGACGCCATCGCAGCCACGGCGGCGGTCTACGATCATCGCGTCGGCCGCGAATGGCGGGCGCTTCAGGACACCACCAACGACCCCATCACCGCCATGCGCCGGCCGCTTCCGTGGCGAAGCTGGGAGCGCAGCGAGGACTACTACTCCGAAGGCCAGCTGATGTGGCTCGACGCGGACACGCTGATCCGCGAGAAGTCCGGCGACGAGAAATCTCTGGACGATTTCGCGCGGGTCTTTTTCGGCGTCGACGACGGCAGCTTCGTTCCGTCCACGTATGTGTTCGAGGACGTGGTGAAAGCGCTGAACACCGTGCAGCCCTACGACTGGGCGACGTTCCTGCGCGCTCGGCTGGATGGTCACGGCCCCGGAGCGCCGCTGGACGGCATCACTCGCGGCGGCTACAAGCTGGTTTACACGGACACGCCGTCGGATTATTTCAAGGACTCCGAGACCCGCCGGAAGGTCACCGACCTGACGTATTCTCTTGGCATGATCATCGCCGCGGAAGGCCGGCTCACGCGACGTGCTGTGGGAAGGTCCTGCGTACAAGAGCGGACTGACGGTCGGCACGCAGATCATCGCCGTGAACGGGATTGCGTTTGACGCCGACCGGCTGAAGAGCGCGATCAAGGACGCGAAGCAAATCCGGCGCCGCCATCGAACTTCTGGTCAAGAACGGCGATCGCTACCGCACCGTCAAAATCGACTACCACGACGGGCTTCGCTACCCGCGCCTGGAACGCGACGGCAGCGCGCCCGCGCGTCTGGATCAGATTCTCACGCCGCGAAACTGACGCGCGGCCCGTACCTAAATGCTGAATTTGCAATGGAATGCGGTCGCCCTCTACCCTGCCGGTTATTTCGCGCGCCAAATCATGGTGGAGCCGAGCGTCCGCCTGCCCGAAGGCTGGGAGTTCGCAACGGCCCTGGAAACCGCCGCGACGAATGGCGGCGTCACCACGTTCAAGGCGGTGTCGCTGGACACGCTAGTGGATTCGCCGATTTTTGCAGGCCGCTATTTCAAGCGCATCGACTTGGATCCGGGCGGCCGCGCGCCCGTTCATTTGAACATTGTGGCTGATCGGGCGGATTTGCTGGAGATGAAACCTGAACAGCTTGAGGCGCACCGCGCCCTGGTGCAGCAGGCCTACAAACTTTACGGCTCGCACCACTACGATCATTATGACATCCTGCTTGCTCTCACCGACCACATGGGCGGCATCGGACTGGAGCATCACCAATCGAGCGAGAATGCCACCGTCCCGACCTACTTCACCGAATGGGACAAGAACGCCGACTCCCGCGATCTCTTGCCGCACGAATACACACATTCGTGGAACGGCAAGTTCCGGCGCCCGGCGGACTTGTGGACGCCGAACTTCAACGTTCCCATGCGCGACAGCCTGCTCTGGGTGTACGAAGGCCAAACGCAATACTGGGGTTTCGTTCTCGCGGCGCGCTCGGGGCTTCTGACCAGGCAACAAGCCCTCGATGCCATCGCAGCCACGGCGGCGGTCTACGATCACCGCACCGGCCGCGAATGGCGCGCGATGCAGGACACCACCAATGATCCAATCGCCGCCATGCGACGGCCGCTACCCTGGCGAAGCTGGGAGCGCAGCGAGGACTACTACTCCGAAGGCCAGTTGATGTGGCTTGACGCGGACACGCTGATCCGCGAGAAGTCCGGCGGCGAGAAATCTCTGGACGATTTCGCCCGGGAATTTTTTGGCGTTCACGACGGCAGTTTTGTTCCGTCCACGTATGTGTTCGAGGATGTGGTGAAATCACTGAACGCCTTGCAGCCCAACGACTGGGCCGCGTTCCTGCGCGCCCGGTTGGATGGTCACGGCCCCGGAGCGCCCCTGGACGGCATTGCGCGCGGCGGCTACAAGCTGGTTTACACGGATACGCCGTCAAATTATTTCAAGGATGCCGAGGTGCGCCGCAAGGTCACCGACTTGACGTATTCCCTCGGCATGATCATCGCCGCGGAGGCCAAGCTCAGCGACGTGCAGTGGGAAGGGCCTGCGTACAAGATCGGGCTGACGGTCGGCACGCAAATCATCGCCGTCAACGGGATTGCATTTGACGCCGACCGGCTCAAGAGCACGATCAAGGACGCGAACAAAAGCGGTGCCGCTATCGAACTGCTCGTCAAGAATGGCGACCGCTACCGCACGGTGAAGTTCGACTACCACGACGGGCTTCGCTACCCGCACTTGGAACGCGAAAGCAGCGCGCCCGCGCTCCTGGATCAGATCCTCACACCACGAAACTGACGCGCGGCCAGGTACAGCAGGGGGGCAAACGATTTACTGGGACAGTAGCGCGTGCTCGTCGTTTCGATTCGTTCCGCTCGGACAATCGGAACTTATTTTCGGGCCAAACGACTTATCGGGACTTGGCCCACAATAGAGTCGGTTTCATACGTTTGGTGAAGACAGTCTTGGGGTAGCCCTGACTGCAACCATCGCGCGGTCTAGGACTCCCAAGGCGACTACGCACCTCATGATAGAGATCAAGTTAGAGCCATTTCAGGGCGATGGAGGGTCGTTTACCTCTGAAAAGCTACCTAGTCGGGCCTAACACTCTTGGACGCCAAGGCACCCAGAACGCGCCACGGTGAACTACCACTTGGATTGAGTCACCCATTTGTACATCGTCGAACGTGGCGCGGCGGACCTGAAACGTCTCGTGATCTCGCCCTTCACGCCAGGAAGGACTCACGACTAGGTGATAGGATGAACGGGCGCCGACCGACTTTTGAATCACCTGAGTCTCGACTTGCAGAGGCGGATAACTGTCGAGTGCCCCGTTAAGAATTATAAAAGCCGAGGACAGAACGAGGACGAGTCCCACACATGCAACCATCCTCCTCGCGAATCCGATATAAGCGACCGATCGGATGCGGCGAGTCGAGGCCGCGAGCAAAGCAGAAATGCACAGCAGGGCTAGGACAGAGCGCATCAGTGGTCCCTCGTCGAGGGGAGTATAGACGGCGTCTGTTACGTAGATTCCGAAAGAGCCAATGGCCAGTAAAGCCGGAAAGGACTGTAAGGGCTCGCCAATGTCCTCTCTCACTTTGGTCGACTCCTGGACGACTATACGATTGCAAGAACTGTCGAGTCGGCATGTGCTCGCCTTCGGACAATTGCACGACAGGCCCTCGGGAACTCATCCTTCTTGTTTTTCCTCATTGGGCTCTTAAATAAGTGCATGACGGATTCCATCACTACCCACTTAGAATACTGATGCAAATACGTAACTTATATGCAATTCCGTACCGAAGGTATGCAACACTTTGCGCAACTTAAGACAGCCCTGGCCAGATTGATGCAAGGAAAATCCAATCTTTGATGTACGCAGAGGATGCCTCCTGACCTTACGGCAAATGGGTCCTGATAAACCCCCTTCATCTGTACTTGGCCCGGGAAGGAGATGCTTTGATAAACCCCCTTCATCTGTACTTGGCCCGGGAAGGCGATGCTATAGCCAACTACGGTGGATTCACTTCGCCCCGGTTGGCACGCGGCGATTCAATTCTTCAAACCATATTCAGCACAACGTGGATGCCGCCCACGCGTGCGGATTGATCCGCTTCGCGCCAGTCCAACCCTATTTCTTGAGCGCAGGATTCACATACCCGTGCTGGAGGACCTTTTTCAGATCCGGCCTTATGCTGAGGTACGTGACGTGATCGGGGATGGCCGAAAAACCATGCGGCACGCCCTCCGGGATGATGATAATGTCGCCCGTTTTTACTTCCCGGCTCGTGTATCCCACCATGGTGCCGCTGCAGGACGGGCCGTTCAGAATCGTTGTCACTTCGGCGTCTGGCGCGGAACGCCTCCCGTTGACGACGGTGCCTCCCATGATCAGTGTCGCGCTGCCTGATATGACGACGTAACTCTCGGCCGTATCGTCATGGAAGATGCCTGTGGGACCCGTCGCGCCGGGACGTTGCTCGCCGCATGCCGGCGCGGGGTTTGCCGCCGCCGCGCCGCCCCCGGCATTGCCACCGCCGCCGCCCATCGCCCCGCGGTGGATGACGGCGACGCCGAGCTGATACTTGCCCATATCGACCACCCTGAGCGTATTATCCGGGATCGTTCGCTTTGTATCGACCGAGTGCTTTAACACAGCCTTGACGTCTTCGTCGCTTATGTAGACGCCATCCTTGGGTGCTTGAGCCAACGCAACTGCCGGAAACGCCGCAATCCACATCGCCAGAATTAGCAGGGCCTTGTTTTTCATTTGTCCCTCCTTAATTGGTTCGCACGTTCATTTCACTTCGACGATCTCAATCGCGACTCGATCGGGTCCCTCAATCATGGCCGCACGCGTGTTGCCCCATGCGTGAATTTCTTCCAGGAACTTGACCCCTTCGCTCTTCAACCGGGCCACAGTCGAATCCAAATCCGCAACGCTAAGGGCCCAGTGATCGACGATATGCCCGCGCGGGCTGACGAGGCCGCCGCCTGGCCACGGCCGGATCAAAATGTTGATGTCGTCGAACAGGACGCTTCCGGATGGCTCTCGAACGAAGCCCGGAAACTTAAAGAATGAGGGCCATGTCGGCGGGCCGTACGGCTGCTTGCAATTCCCAGTGGTCGGCGACACGGGCACGCCACCGCTACCTTGCGGGCTCGTCGCACCCAGGTGGGTAACATACCACTGGATCGCACAGAGCGGGTGCTCATGGTACATGTGCACGTGGTTGAAGCGTTCCACCGTGCCGCTTTGAGCGTTCTCGATCATCGCGTCGTCCGGACCCCGCAGATACCCGAAGCCTCCCTCCCTGGTCGGCTGCACGCCTTTGGCTCGCATTTCCAGGATCTGCTCCTGCGTGGGCAGCCCTGGCAACACGTCGCTGGACATGTCGACGAGCTTGCCGTCGGCGGCGTCCCACATCTGCGCGATTTTCAGGCCCTTCTTTCGGAACTCTTCATCGTATTTGCGCGAGTCCGGCGTATTCCACCCGAAATGCCACACCGAGGATTGGGGCCCGTTGAGCTCCGTCAGAGGCGGTTTGTCGACCTTCGTGAAAAGCAAATAGATGTTGCCGGTCTTGACCGCCTCGTAGCCGTTGAACGTCGTCCTGGTGGTCGACAACGGAAACGGCTTCAGGTAGTAGTCGGCCGCGGCTTTTGGGTTCACAGAATTCAGGTGAACGTGATGAAAATGCATCGGCGCGACCGCCGCCGTCCCCTGCGCGCGGACCGGTTGAACTGTCGCTGTGGAAACAGCCACCAGGACAACGATCAAGCTAAAGAGGCGATTCCGCATTTTGAAACTCCTTCCGTGGTTCATCATCGGGCAGCGATTGCGCCGCTCTTCACAGCGCGGAAACCTGTCGCGTTTACTTCCACGCGGAATAGACCGGTTTACCCACGACGAGGTCTGGGTTAGCGCCGGGGCGGGGACGGAATTTTTCGGCCCGGCCGTTGTTAACCTCGGCGAGGTAAAGATTTCCTTCCTGGTCGACGCTCATTCCGTGCACATTCCAGAGCGCGCCGGGCCAATCGCCTCCACTGCCCCACTCGTAGAGAAGATGCCCGTCCATATCGAACTTGATGATCTTGGCGGTTGTGCCGTCGGCGATCCAGAGGAAGCCATCGGCTGCCTTGTAAAGGAACTGTGGCGTGGACGGCTTGCCGGTTGTCCACTGATCCAGGAACTTGCCATTTTCGTCGAAGATTTCGATGCGATGGTCGGAACGATCGGTGACGAAGACGCGGTGCCGGGGAACGTCAAACACCACGCCGTGCACGTCGTGGAAAGTGCCCGGGCGGGTGTCGTCCGGCGGCATCGAGGGCGTGCCCCCAGGTCGCCAGGTAGTTGCCGTCCTTGTCGAACTTCACCACGCGCGTGTTGCCATAGCCGTCGGTGACGAACATGGTCCCGTCCGGCAGCCAGTTGATGAACGTGGGACGATTGAAGTGCTTCTCGTCGTTGCCGGACTGGTAGGGCGTCCCCAACGTTTTCACTAATTCTTTTCCATCATGCGTGAATTCATAGACTGCATGGCCCTGATCGTCCACCACCCAGACGTGCTTTTCCGGATCGTAGGGATTCATGGTGATGGAGTGCGGCCGGCGGAGCATCTTGTCCCATTTCGTCCAGTCTTCGATGATGTTGCCATTGGCATCCACCACCACGATGCAATGCTCCCATCGAGCATCGACACCAAGCTTGCCGCTCCACACTGGATTGCCGGCGGAGGTAACCGGCCCCACCGAGGCGTTGCGCCACGGCACCTGTGAGACAGGGAATGAAATGCTCGGGCCAACCGAAGGATACGCAACTTCTTCGGGGCGCTTCAGGTTGGGAATTTCCCCGCGCTCGAGGATGAAGACGCGATTGGGACTTTCAGCGAACACGCTTTCCACCGCTCCATACGTCCATTTATCGTGGCCGGGCAACGCACTGATGGGCTTTGGCCAATTTGGATCGACTTCGTAGGGGCCGTCCACATCCTGGCCCACACGCTGGCCAGCCAGCGCCGCAATTCCATATCCCGGCTTGACCTGTGCTTGCACGGAAATCATTTTGCTGGTGACAATCGCGCCTACCATAATTCCGATTGCGGTCGTCGCCACCAACAGTAAAGTCAGTTTGCGCATGGTCATAAATTTCACTCCCGACAAAGCCTCTCCAGAAGCCTGAACTGCTGAATTCCCGGGAGGTACTATACACCCGGCGAAACGCATTGGCCCCGAAGTACGGAACCACACAGGCACTCCGGCGGGTCGATTGGCGCGGAGAAATGAGTTGCGTAGGTCGAGATTGTCTTCCCGGAATGTGGGATTTTATTTTGACATTGGCGCCGCATTCCGAGAAGACTGGTTATCAGGACTGGGCCGCCAGAATCTTCAGCTTCCGTTTGGGGCCTGCGCAGATGGCAAATTCGTTGTGTGAGGAGGAGGAGAAGCGTACGATGCGCGACATAGATATCCCAATCGAGAATTTTCGCTGAATGGAGAACTCACCTTGTCATACTCACGTCGCACAGGTCTCTTGCTGATTGCCGGCGCGTGGCTCCTGCTCGCGCCCCCGCTATTTGCGCAGGGAGGGCCGGCCAACTCGCCTCCTTCGAATCCGCCCAACCAGGAAAAGACGACCCCCATACCGCCCGAGAAGAATTCCGTTACCAAGCACGAACTCTCGCTGAATGGAAAAACGATTCGCTATACTGCGACAGCGGGGACACTGTTGATTGGGGGAGAAGACGAGCAGCCCTATGGCAGCGTCTTTTACGTTGCCTATACGCTTGCCGACGTCACAGACCCTCGGACCAGACCGATTACGTTTCTCTATAACGGCGGTCCGGGTTCGGCGAGCATGTGGCTGCACATGGGTTCGGTTGGTCCCGTCAGGGTCGTGACATCGAGCCCCGAGGCAACCGGGGCCGGTCCTTACCAAATCATTCCGAACCAGTACAGCCTTCTGGACAATTCCGACCTGGTATTTGTGGACGCTGTGGGCACTGGATTTTCGAGGCCTGTCGGAAAGGCCACGATAAAGGACTTCGCCGGGACCGACCAGGACGTGCGCGCTTTCCAGAAGTTCATCTATCGCTACGTGAGCGTCAATCACCGCTGGAACTCGCCGAAGTTCCTGTTCGGCGAATCTTACGGCACGACGCGCTCCGCAGCTTTAGTGGACGCCCTGGAAAACAGCGGCATGTCTGTCAACGGCGTGATTCTGATGTCTTCGATTCTGAATTACTTTGTGCTGGCTCCCGGATCCGATAGCCTCTTCATCGGCACCCTGCCTTCCTACGCCGCCATCGCATCGCACTACGAAAAAGTGTCGCACAAAGGCAAGGATGAAAAGGCATTCCTCGAGGAAGTGCGCGCCTTTGCTCGTGGTCCCTATGCGGAAGCGCTCGCCGAGGGACAGAGTTTATCGCCGTCCAAGGTGGACGAGATCGCCGCGAAGCTCTCCAGTTACACAGGGCTGAGCGTGCAATATCTGAAAGAGGCAAATCTTCGCGTCACTCCAGCGCGATTCCGCAAAGAACTACTGCGCGACCAGCGCGAAGTCCTGGGCCGCTATGATGCGCGTTTTGAGGGAACGGATGTGGACGCAGCCGGTGAAACCCCCGGCTACGATCCGGCTAGCTCGGGGATCACCGGGGCATTTGTCTCGGCTTTGCACGACTATTTGGATCGCGAACTGAAGTACTCGTCGGATGAGACTTATTTTCCGAGCGGGGCGGGTATCCTTCAGGCCTGGGACCACTCTCATCGCCTCGGATCGGCTGCGCCTGAGCCGGGGCAGGGGGGACAACCAATGCGCGATGCGTATGTCGCAGGCGATCTCGCCGACGCCATGCGAAAGAATCCACGGCTGAAACTGCTCTCCGTGAATGGGATGTTCGATCTGGCCACGCCTTTTTTCATCACGGAATACGACCTGGCGCACATTGAACTCGAGCCGAAGCTGCGCGGAAACATCGAATTCGCGTATTACCCGTCCGGCCACATGATCTACCTCAATGTGGACGCTCTAAAGCAGTTGAAGAACGATGTATCCGGCTTCTATTCCCGGGCTACGCAGAGCCTGGACCCCAAGGTGAGCCAATCCCAATAAGCGCGTTTCTCGGTCAGCCGACCTATGACAGTTGGACGGGAATGTCAGTACGCTTGGAAATTTCGGCAAGTGTCGAGGTGTTTGGTTCGCCATCTTCCCGGTTCAGGTAACGGAAGGGTAGGCTCCCTCTCAGTGGCAAGCGTGTTGGTTTTTTCGGCGACGCGATCTTTCAGACTTCGGGATGCTGCAAACGGGCAAGCTATACTGTCGTTGTTGACTGCCTGGGGAAGCTGCGCATGAAGAAACTGCGGATCGTTGTTTCACTTCCGAATGATAATGCCTACCAGCATGAGCAGAAGGTTGTGGCGAAATCAACCGGAGTACGCATGGGTCTCGATCTGCAAGTCATCCAGGCAGAGGATGATTCCGTAACGCAAAGCAAGCAGATACTGAAAATCATCGAATCCTCAGCGGAATCCTGGCCCAACGCATTCTTAGTGGAACCTGTGAGCGGGACGGGACTGCGCAGCGTGGCCGAAGGGGCGGTTGCGAAGGGAATCTCATGGGTGATGAGTAACAGCGACGTGGATTACATCAGACAACTCCGCAAAAGCCCGCGGGTTCCTGTATTCACTGTGACCCAGGGACAGCGCGAAATTGGCCAGCTCCAGGGCAAGCAGCTTGCCGCGCTTTTACCTCAAGGAGGATCCGTCTTATACGTCGAGGGGCCGAGCATGAGTTCCGTTGCCATCCAGCGGCGCGAGGGCATGGAAAGTGCCAAGCCGCGGAATGTACGGATCACGACGATCCGCAGCCAATGGAGCGAAGAGAGCGCTTATCAAAGTGCAGGCGCCCGGCTGCAGCAGGCGCCTTCTCACGTGGAAAAGTTTGACCTGGTGGCCGGACAAACTCATGAACTTGCGTTAGGAGCCAGAAAGGCATTCCGAAATATTGCAGATCAGGATCAACGGCAAAAATGGCTGGGATTGCCATTCATCGGCATTGGTATTTCAAACCAGGTGAAGCCTCTAGTGGATGGGGGCGTCCTGGCCGCCTGTGTGATTACATCCGTGACGATGGAACTTGCTCTGAGGTTATTGGTGCGCGCAATCGAAACACAAGTCCAGCCGCCCGAACGCAGCGTTGTGGAAGCGCTGTCCTATCCCGCTTTGGACAAACTGGCGGCAAAGAAATAATGTGAAGCGCGACAGGAAACCTCCTGGACCCCTTATGGATTCGCAAATAACGCTTTCCGAGCTGGAATTAGCGGGAATATTTCTTGCAGGATTGTTTGCCGGCTGGCTCATCGCGACTCTCCGCGTGAGCGGCAACCTAAGATTTTCTTTTCAGCCACCGGGAAAGGTCTCGCCGTTCCTTGCAACGAAGAAGACACGCACGTTGGAACTGAAGTGCGCCTGCGGTTCCATTTCGAAATTTCGCGACACGCAAGGACCCGTTGCCGCCCGGCTTTCAACCCTTCCCCACTGGGGATTCCTATTCTTGTCCGAAGTGTGGGAAGGTCACAGATCTAAATGAAATCCGTAGGTTGGCGGGGGACGCGATGAAATGATATGGGTTGTCTACTTCAAGTAAGTCGTCTTCCCGTATTCCTGCAGCCAGTTACCGATAAGACCGGTGATCTCAAGGGGTCGACGCAACACTTGGCTCGCAGTCCATTTTGCTAGAGTTTATAGGGTTTCATCGTCCTCAAAGCTAATTCAAAGAAAAAGCATCCCTGTTTAGGTCTAATTACGTACAACCCCGAAGGATCAATTCATTCTGGAAGTATTGTCGGATGAACAGACTAGAGGGTGTTGCATCGACCGGTTGAACCGGCACCGTTTCACAGGACTTGGCAATGGAACAAATGTCTGCACTTGGGTGTCTAATTAGCAAGGCATCAAGCAAGTGTAGCAATGCGAACAACTGACGTTCCGACGATCTTCGCCTGCTTTGCACTCACCGCGCTGGCTCTAATTTGCAACGCGCAGCAAGAGCCACCGATTCCACAGGAGTCCAGGATTGGGGAGACCCACTTCCACTTGGTGATGCAAGGCAGGCTGGGAATTAAGGGTGGTGGCTCAGGTGACTTCTCTGACTATAAAACGGACGACGGAACTAGGCTACGTTTCAGAATCGAGTCGTGGCGCTCGGCTGACCAGGCGAAAAATGCCATGCAGAGACTAACAAATCAATCTAATCGAGTCGTGGACGCTCACCCAAAATTGGATGAACACGGGCACATTATCGGGGAGAGAGCAGTATTCCTAGCCCCAGTTGGGCACTCGAAGTCTACTATTGCGGTTGTTGCATGGTTAAAAGAAAGCGAACTCTACGTAATTGAATCGGCCAAGCTGGATTATGTCTTAGCCTTTGAGACCAAGTACTATCCTTCAAATCTCTCGGCGCACTAGGCCACATTCCGATAACGCCGTTTCGCAGGACCAATCCAGAAGACGGCACACGATTGAGTCAGGCGATGTCCGACCGAAATCAAGCCCTGCGCAGGAGTTGTCGACCCCGTGGTTTGGGTTTTCTCTACCAGCGGTTTTCATCGCTTCTTCGCGACGAAGCCTGTCAGTTCCGAAACCAACAAAGCAGAACGTGGTCAAATTTGGCGACCATAGTTCTATCTGGGACTCGTGGCCCATAGCTTTTTCTGGTTATCCGAGAGGGCCTAGGGTCGGCTGTGAGACTGGGTGCCCGAGGCACGCAGCGCCTAACTAATCAGCTGAGACTCGCTCTCGAACCAGAGTGTCTCGAGAACCCCACGGCCACCGCCAGAGAAATCCCCAGAGATGGAGCGGACTCGATCAGAGACACTCAAGCTGTTTGTGGTTTCAGATGTTGGGCGTCGAAGCACGCTCCTCTCTTCCACACGATCAACACGATGGTGGCAATCTTCCTGGCCAAGGTCAGACGCGCCATCTCCGGCCGGATGCCCTTGGTCAGCAAAGCTGTGTAGAACTCTTGAAACGGACCGGGTTTGCTCGAGGCCACGATCGCCGCGCCCTTAAACAGATTCTTCAGGTCGTGATTGCAGTTTCGGTTCAGTCCGCGAATGGAGATCTGTTTCTTCGCTCGTTCGAGCTGCCCGTCGACACTACGGTGATCGGCGCTGCTTTGTGTCTCGATGCCAAATCCGCTGTACGTCCATAGCTGCCGCTTGGTGCGGAAACGGTGCGGAGTCTGCAGAATGCCAAGCAGTACGGCTGACCGGATCGGACCGATCGAAGGAATCTGGCAGAGCCGTTTCCAGGCCGGGTGTTTCTTGCCCTCCGCCAACAGCTCCCGCCGCACTTGCTGACGCACCGTCCGCAGCGCATCGAGTTGTTGGTAGTAAAACTCGGCCCGCCGGCGCACTCCCGGTTCGCCGATCTTCCCGAGCCACTCGGCACGATGGCGCGGTGCATAGACCTGCTTGCCGGTACAAGGAATGGCCCAACTGCGATAGATGGCCTTCACCCGCGACATGACCCGTCCGAGATCTTTGGTGATGGTGAGATAACTGCGCACCAGTTCCTTCAGGCTTCGTAGGCCGTGTTCCCCGTGATAGACGGGGTTGAGATGATTGAGGCGCAGCAGCTCGGCCAACCGACGCGCGTCGATCTTGTCATTCTGGTTGCCTTCCCTCATGGAGGCATTCTTTCGCGGATCGCACACCACCAATTTCGTCACGTGCGGTTTCAGCAAGTCGTACAACCAGGCGGCCGAGGTTCCTTCTTCAAACGTGACCTGCAAGTCTCCGCGCAGCCCATCGATAAACTGCAGAATCATGCTCGCTTTCGTCTCGATCACGCATTCCATCACGATCTTTCCTGCACCATTCCTCACCGCAATCGAAATGCTTTCCTTGTGCACATCCATGCCGATATACTTTTTGCTATCCATTGAGGGCGTTCCTTTCTGTAGGGGTTGAGGCAAGCACCCAAACCCTACTCCAAAAGGGGCGCCCTTTTATATTGCGTCGGCTTATCGGAACCTGGGCATCACATGCTGATCTAGCCGTGTTTATTCAATTGTCGCATCACTGAGGCTTGCGGAAAGTCAATTCAAGAGGGATGACAACGGCAACCGGCTTACCATTCGGACCGAGGGCGGGCTTGAAGTGCCAAGTTTGGACAGCCTCGACGGCTTTTTCATTTAGACCCAGCCCCGGACTCTTGAGTACCTGGATGTTCGTTGGACGCCCATCCGGCCCTACAATTAGCTGTAAAAGAACAGATCCATGAAACTTTGCCCTTATTGCTTCTTCCGTGTACTCGGGATCAGGGCAATACGCGCAAATTGGATACCCGACTCCGTTTTTACCTGAAATGAATGGACCGCCACTGGCTTCCTCACCGGACGCGGGGGATGGTTGGTCAACACCCGCCGCCTGCGGCACACCATTTAAAGGCGGCGAACTGGTCGAGATATCGAGGCGTTCGATCTTCATAAATTCGACGGTGCTATTCCACCGAAACTTTCCATCTATAAAGAAGAAATAACCCACATGATTTGTATTTGTCTGTTTGCGTCCGCCGGATTGCTCCCAATCCGCGAGGAAGAGGTCCAATCGACCATTAAGAGTGTCGTACATCTTGCTGGCATCCAGTTTTTTAACCGAGATCTTGACGTCTCGCTGCGAAAGTTGGGTAATGAGTTCCTCGAATTCCTTTTCGTGTTGATCGAGCATCTTTCCATACGGTTCTGCCCAACTTTCACCTTTTTCTTGTCCGAACGTCGATGAATACCAAGTTTCATAATTCGGGATTTCAGTTTCTTTAATGAAAGTCGCGAGTTTAGGTTGATCACCGCTCTTGGCTGCGGTCAACATGTCTTGGAGAAGCTGTCGCAGACCGTTTGCGTTGTCCGGATATGTAGGACGGGCTTGTGCGGGTCCGTCATCGCGCATTGCAAGCAAACAAGTCGTCGGACACATTAACAACCCCGCGACGACAAGGGCAATCCTTGATGAACGGTTCAAGAACACGGGAGATAGTTATCGTAGGCGATGACGAATGGCAAGGTAAAAGTGGTTTGCGTTGAAGTCAAGTCCTGGTAAGTCGGGTGGTCTCAATGGGTCGATGCAACACTTGCCCAAAGGCCTCTCACAGGGGCCTAGGAGGCCGATTTCGTTCGCGGGCTTCAATACAAACAAAACAAAAGCCCTGTTTAGGTTTTGATTGAGTGCTTCCGCACTGACTGGTCCTCGATGGGAAGTATTGTTAGATCAACTGGTTATAGGGTGTTGCACCGACCGGTTGAGCCGGCACGGCTTATCGGAATGTGGCTTTTGCGCCTGGCGGGAGTCACGTGCCCGGCTTTTTGTACCACGGTGAGTGAACGAGTTTATATCATTTGGCGTACGGTCCGACTTCAGGTTTGCCCTGCGTGTCTTTCAGAGATCCAAGCTCTGTGGCCACGCCCTTTTCGATCGCCGCCGTTTCGCTGCCGTTCTGGAAGCAGGTGAAGTCGGGGCGATCGAGCCACGCGAACGGGCCGCACAGGCGCTTGCCAGCGGCGAGCGCGGCGTCATGCACCACGTTGATCAGGCGCTCGTAATCGGGATCGCCCTGTTTGTACCCGGAAAAATTGCCGAGGTCCGAGCTCGCTGCAAATAGCGCGTCTACCCCCGGAATGGACGCGATCTCGCGGGCCTGCGCCGCGCCGCCGACGGTCTCGATCATCTCGATCAGCACCACGTTTTGATTGATGGTATTGCGGTAACCGCCGGGAACGTTGCCCCAGAACGCAGCGGAATACGCCTGTCCGGCTCCCTGACTGCGCTTGCCTAGCGGCGGGAAATAAGTCCAGTCTCTCCCGGCGACGCCTTCCTCGAACGTTCGAACGGTGGGGATCACCACGACGAGCGCGCCCTCATCCATGGCGTGCTGAATTTCACGCTCATTTGCATAGGCGACGCGAACTCCCGGCACCGCTTTCGCATGCGGGCAAGCCTGCCACATTTTGGCCACATTCTCCCATTCGCGCGGGCTGTGCTGCATTTCCGTCCAGATGAAGTCATAACCCGCATTCGCCATGGCGCAGTAGGTGGACGGATCGGAAGCTGCCGAGACCGTTCCGCCGGTCAACTTCTCGCCGCGCATCATCTTGAGCTTTACCGGGTTCCAGATTTTTGCATTCGGCGGCGGATCGAATCGGTGGCCGTATTTCCAGGTCTTCTCCTCGACCGTTCCCTGATTCGCGGCCCCTGCCGGCGCTTTGGTGACCGCGCCGGAGTCCTTGCCGGCGGGCGCTGCGAGCGGGAACTGCGCGGTTCCGGCGTTGCCGCGGTCGGCATCGGGATCGGCCGAGGGGTTGGCCTGCCCTTCCTGTTTCGAATTGCCCGACTGTTGCGCGAGAACGTGAAGCGTCCCAACTCCAAGCGCTGCGGTAAGCACCAATAACATTGCAAATCGACGATTCATTTTCCGCTCCTTTCTTGTCCCTTGTAAGGCTGGTTTTAACACATTGCGGTGATTTACCGGTAAGCGCGTTTCTCAAGACTTGGCCCATGCCAGCTATCGCTACTCAAGAATCCTCGTTGC
>CAWDPI010000004.1:0-105973 GCA_963804145.1 uncultured Acidobacteriota bacterium
CGTCACCGGCATCTTGCTGGTCATCGCCTATCCGACCAAATCGTCACGAATATTGACTTCTATGTGAAATTGACGCTCATCGGTTTCGCCGTGTGGGTCATGCCGCGCCTGAAGAGCCGGGTGTTCGGGGAAGCGGCCCTGAGCGAAGAAGCCATGACGGCAAGAGGAGTGACTCTGGCAAGGTGGTCGCTCTTCCTGTGGTTCGGGGCGGGGCATTTTACCGCCGGCCACCTGCTCGCATATACTTATAAGTATCTAACCTTTCCGTGAGAAGCCGGTATAGGGGTTAAGGGGTCGCCAATGAATTTTGTGCAACTGCACTATTATGAATCATTTTCCGATTATTGGCACCCTGGTTGGTCTCGGCCTGCTCCTCATTTTTCACTCGTTGGAAAAAATGGCGACCTCAGGCGCGCGAGCCTCCATTATTTTCGCAGCCATGGCTCTCGTGGCCATTCCCACATTTTTCAGCGGCCCCGGCGCGCAGGGCGCGATCAAGAAGCTCCCCGGCGTCTCGGAAGCCTTGATCGAAAGGCACCAGGGCGCGGCGATGCTGGCATTGCTTTTTATGGAGATCACCGGCGGCCTGTCTTTGGCCGCGCTCTGGCAGTCGCAGGGAGTCTCGCGTCCGGCGCGCTGGAATTGGAGCATGTCGGCGGTGCTCCTATTTTCGATCGTGACAGTGGGCCTCATAGCCGAGTCGGAAACACGGGCGGCGACATTCGCCATCCCCGAGATCGCCTCCCGAAAAAATGGAGTTGCTGAAGAATTAATGGTGTCGAAAATCGTTAGCTTTTGAGCCTCCGCCCTCAAAGTTCGCCGAACTGATGACGGCCAGCAAGTGGTGGTGGGCCTTCATGATCGGTCTTGCATTTGTGGGCCTCGTCTGCTCATCGGGACAGTGGGCATCTCGACTTGCGCGTCTTGGGATTTGCCAGGCAAATTCCGATCGATCCCTTGCACCGCTTGCTCCCGTTCGCGATGGCAGGCTTCGCACTGAATCTCCTAACCGGCGTCCTCGCTTTTACCGGCATGGACCGGTGTCACACTTACGACTGGGCATTTTGGTTCATAGATGCTGGCGATCATGCTTGTCGGAGTGAATGTGGCCGCGTTGCTGCTTGACTGGCGTTTTCGAATCCGTTGGAACGCGTGGGGCCGGGAGACGACGCGCCCCCGCTCGCCAAATTTATCGCCGCCACCTCTCTGTTCCTGTGGTTTGCGGTTGTTACCCTGGGCCGTTACATCCAGTCCTTTTCCGATACGATCTCGGTCCATAAATGAATGGTTGTCGCGTGCGGAATTCGTTGTGTCCCGGTTCGGCCAGAGAGTTAAAATAGCGGCAATCAATTCTCTTGCAACGAAAGCGGCAATTCGCGCGTCAAGATAGCACGGAGGCATTATGATGCATTATAAGAACAGCAATGCTGCCGTCCGCGGCGCATTGTTGGATTTTGGTTTTGCTCTTCGCTGCCACGGTGTCCGCTACCACTCCGTCCAGCTCAATTCGACATCCACAAGACGTTTACAGTCTCCGGAACGGTGGCCAAGGTGGAGTGGATCAATCCCCATTCCTACCTGACCATCAACGTGAAAGATGCCGACGGCAAAGTTCAAAAGTGGGCCTTCGAACTCGGCGGTCCCGGCGCGCTTCGCAGGGCCGGCATGAGCAGGGAAGATCGCGGCGGCTTGAAGCCCGGCGATGAAGTCACCGCCTCGGGTTTGGCTGCCAAGGACGGTTCGACCACCGGCTTCCTGCAGGAATTGAAGCTTGCCGATGGCCGTGTATTTAAGTTCGCCGCGGACCCCAACGGCAACTGAGCATGGAAAGGAGCTCCAGCATGACGCCTCGCTTTCGATTGAGCAGGAGCATCGTTACGGCTGCGTTGCTGTGCTTGCTGCCGGCAGCGGTTTTTGCCCAGAATAACGGCGGTCCGCGCATGGACCACGAAAACACTTTGCCACCGACCCCGGTCGGTCCCACGCCCATGGCTCCGGATGAACATCCCGATTTGACAGGTCTCTGGAATGGCCTGGCCGATAACTTGCTCGGCGTCCCGAATCAAATGCACAACGTCGGCATCGAAGTCGGCACGGACACCACGCGCGATATTCACAGCGGCGTGCAGATTGCCACATGGCCGCTGCAGAAGCGCGGCCGCCAGGATAACGAGCAGAACGAACGTGCCGCCACGCTCCTGCGGCGGATGGGTTCCAATCGGCCGATCTACAAGCCACAGTACTGGCAGCGCGTTAAGGATTTCGACGCAAATTCCAATGAAGAAGATCCCTCCAATAATTGCATGCCGGCCGGAGTTCCGCGCATGGGCGTCCCGTCTTACATCGCCCAAACTCCCAAGTATTTGATCTTCGTTTATCCGGGACAGGGCGGATTGATCGCCACTGCCACGAGCTATCGCATGATTCCCACCGATGGCCGCAAGCACACGAACATCGAAGATTTGGATGGCACCTGGAACGGAGAGTCAATTGGCCACTGGGAGGGCGACACGATGGTCGTCGACTCCATCGGCTTCAACAGCACCAGTTGGTTTGATCAGCTCGGAGGTTATTTTCACAGCGAAAATATGCACGTCATCGAGCGATTCCATCGCGACGGAAACACTCTCACATGGACTGCGACCGTTGAGGATCCTGACGTGCTCCTCGAGCCCTGGACGACGACTCCGCGCGTGGCTCTCTTGAATCCTGATCCCAAGGCGATGCTGCCGGAATCGCTGCCTTGCAGTGAGAGAGATTTCGCGCACGTGGTCACCAAAGAACACCATTAGAAAAATAAATTGTCACGCTCGGGCCCCGGGAGTTTGCACCAGGAGGCGGCATTCCTATGCGAGCAACAATGATAAAAGTGCTGGCAAGAAGGGCGATCATGATGGCGGCCCTCGCGGCGCTGGCTTTCCAGCCAGTACGTGGTCAAGATAGCGATTCCAAAGCAAGCGCCGGCGCGAAACCCGTGTCTGCCAGAGCAGCAAACGCCGCGACTGGATCGAGCACCTCCGATGTCGCCAAAACTCTGAAGGCTGCGGCGGAAGCGGTGGGCCTTGCCCGATGGTCGGGAGTAGGAGGCCAGCGCCTTCCCGAAGTCGATGTGATCAACACCATGGAAATCTGGGGCAGCGGCACCACATACAGCCCAGCCGCATCATCCAAACCCGGCGAACCTTGGGCTGCATTTAAAACTGATTATCACGTCGCCCTCGGCTACAATCCGCCCGCAATGCGTGTGGAAATGACTCGCACCGCATCTGGCGCAGCGCCGCAGCACCTGATTGAAGTGGTACGCGATACGTACGCCTGGGATGAGTCCGAAATCGGCGGCGGCCTCGTGGCGGGAAAGGGCACAGCGACTCCGGCCATGGCTGCGGCCAAGAATCGTTCTCTCCAACTCTGGATTCTCCCCTACGGTGTTATAAAGTCCGCCCTGGCTGCGGGCGACAAGACCAAGGTCTCGAGCGAGAATGGGGCCACAATCATTTCCTTTCCCTTAAGCGGACAACTTGCGGACGTGATGGTGAAGGCGACGCTGGACGCCCAGAACGAGGTCGCAAAAGTCGAGACCCGGACCGACAATCCGGCGCTCGCGGATCTCGTTACCGAAACAGAATATTCCGGCTATGCGGATCATGGAGAGATCGCCACCGACGTCAAGTCTCCAGGTCATATCGTGCGCAAACAGGGCGGCCATCCAGTGCTCGACGTCCAGATAAAGATGTGGGACGCCAACAATCCATATCTTGTCTTTCCAGTTCCCGAGAACGTAAAAAAGGCGGCCGCGCACTAGCGTGCCATTTAAGTTGGATACGCCAAAGTGACCTGTGCGACCCCGCCGGGAGATTCAGGCCGCCGGCGTTATGACCGAGGTAAGGGAAAATAGGTCTCGTCAGAAAACTACGAGAGAAGAAGCACAGATCCAAACCATCGGCTGTCCCAAATGAGGGAACAAATCTGACCGTAAGTTGAATCGACAAAAAAGGAGCGGCCATGAAGCATCCCACTTCGGATAGGCTTGAAAACTCGTCTACAGTTCTGTCCCCGGAAAACTGCACCGTTACTGGCGCTTCGCGCCGTGACTTTCTTAAATCGTTAGCAGCGGTCGGAACCGGCGCGATGCTTCCGGTGAACGCTTTGATCGCACAAGTGGCTCCGCCGACCGGTGATAAAAAGAGCGGCCGGATCGATGTCCACAATCACATTACACCCCCGGCTTTGATCAAGGCGGTCGGTGCTGACGCCCTCGGAGGGTTCGCAAAATGGACTCCCGAGAAAGCGCTCGAGGAGATGGACGCGGCCGGTGTGGCCGTGGCGATGGCTTCGATTCCACCACATTATGACCCCACGGTCGTTGACCACTTGGCGCACGATTGCAATGAATACGCGGCACGATTGTCCCATGACCATCCGGGCCGGTTCGGCGTGTTTGCCATGATGCCGATGCCGCATGTCGATGTTACTCTCCGCGAAATCGAGTACGCCTACGATCAACTCAAGGTTGATGGCGTCGCCTTCTACACGAACTACGGCGACAAATGGCTCGGCGATCCGGCGTTCAATCCGGTCTTTGAGGAACTCAACCGGCGCAAGGCCGTGGTGTTTACCCACCCGATCACGGCGAACTGCTGCAAAGACCTGATCCCCGGCATCGGTGACGGAGCTATCGAATGGCAGACCGACACGACTCGCGCGATCGCACAATTGATTTTTGGCGGGTCGCAGGAGCGCTATCCGAACGTGCGCATCATATTTTCCCATGGCGGTGGCACGTTGCCGTTCCTGATGGGCCGGTTTACGGGCATGGCCAAGTCGCCGAAACTCGCGGCGAGGTTCCCGCAGGGGTTTGAGGGGGCGGCGGCTAAGTACTACTATGATACTGCGCAGGTATATAATCCTCCGGCGATGGCGGCGCTGGCCAAAGCCGTGCCCATGTCGCAAATCGTGTTCGGCACCGATTACCCGGCGCGCACGATGGCGGAGCACGTCAAGGGGCTGAAGGAGTCCGGCGTCTTGACCGCCGAGGATCTCAAACTCATTGATCGTGAGAACGCTCTCGCGTTTCTCCCGCAATTCAGGACTTAGATTGGCCGAAACTCCAGCCACAACTGCACATGTTGCTCGCGGCTGGAGTTCTCTGCACGGCTGAAATTTTGCCGCGAGCCAACAGACCGGAAAGAGCCCTTCCGGAATATAAGGGCGTGGGTAAACCACTCAAGCGTTTCGACGGAGGGAGGGTATGTCCGTCTTCCACTCGAGGAACGAAACGGCGAGGCAATCCGGTCCGTTTCATGAAGGTGTTTAACGGTGGCAGGCGCGCCGGGCGCACGAAGCGGGAGCGAGCGGCCTGGCGCGTTCTCGTGAGGCTTTAGTTTCCGGAAACTCTCCCGACCAATTTGGAGAGATCGTCCATGGTCACGAGCCGGCCGTGAATCGGCGTGATCTGCTGGACGCTGAGATTCAACTTCTTGATCTGCTCGTAAAGATTCACGTTTTCTTTCGTTGCCGCGGCAGGCGGCGCATTCGGAGGCGCCGGGTTCCATACATCGGCTTCGATCAGAATTTTAGCTTTCGGCAGATAACCAATCAACATAGTATCTGAATGATTCGTTCCCGCGAGGTGGTAGAGTTCCAGGGTTTGCTTCCCGTCCGTGAGGACCTTCTTATCGGCCACCGCTTCGAACACCGGCTTCTTCTTAACCTGCGCTTCCTTGTCCGGCTTGATGGTGTGGGGGGATGCCAGGACCTCTTGAAAGTGAGGCAAGTTCCCGGCTTGGGCAATGATCGTGGCGCCTTCGGACACGCAGGCGCGCATCCCGCCGGTATGGTCGAAGTGGTTGTGCGTGACGATGGCATACTTGATCGGTTTGTTCGGAATGGCCTTCTTGACGGCTTCCACCACGGCGAGTGAGCGATCGTCGTTCAGGGGACATTCGACGAGCGCAACGTAATTGTTAAACTCCACGGCCACGCTGTGATGCGTGCCGCCGGTCAAGTAGTAGACGCCGTCCGCCACCTTGGCCGTATCCACCTTGACGGGGGGTGGGCCGTCAGCGGCCGCTTTCATGACGTTGTCAGGGACTGGAAAGACCAGATACGGATTGTCGAGGTCCGCCTTATTAATCCGTATATCCAGCACGGGAAACCCGCCCTGTTTCTGGACGATGTGGCCAGGGAGTTGAACGTCGGTCGCGATCATTCCAAGATCGGCGTACTCGGTATAATCCGCTTCCGTGACCATGTCCCCGAGCACGGGGTCGTCGGTCCGGGTCTCGACCTTGGCCACCCGGTTCTTTTCGTCGAGAGTCCCCTTGGCTGTAATGCCGGCGAGTTCCCCCTGCAGGAGAGTTGTAATGACCGTGGCCCCGTTCTCCTTCGATACTTTGGCCTCGCTGCCGGCAGCCAGGGCGGCCTTGACAAAACCGTAGGGAAGGATCGCGAGCTGGAGAAGCCGATCGTTCACCGCAGTCATGGCTGGGGTCGCGGTACCCCTTCCCGGCTCCAGACCGGCTCCTATTTCGGATTCATTCCAGGCATATTTCATGCTGACTGTCTGAATGGTGTGCTGCGGGGCCGCAAGGGGCAGCCCTCCGCCACCTTGGATGAGTCCATCGGGGTTTGACCGAGTCATCTCCACGCGCATCGAGGGAGGGTTGTAGCTCAGCGCGACGTGATATTCGGTCTTAAATGCCGGCCAGGGTCCGCCAGCCTTGTATGCCTGGCCGAAGGCGTTCGTGGTGCCGCTGCCCCAAAACTCCAACGTATTGATGGCATCGAATTGCGGAACCTGGCCGCGGATCATGCCCAAAGCGTTCGCCGCATTTCTGAGGGTTTTGGCGACGTCGGAGCTGTCATCGGCCGTGTCTGGCTTGGCTTGCGCCGGCGACCGCTGCGCGCCAGCGTTCTGAAAGACAAGCGCCACCACCGCTGCGATCAACCACATCTTCATCCATTGCTCTTTAGTTGGCATGACGGCCGCTTGGCAACCTCCGGGCGCAACGTACGGAAACAGAGTTCTAGTGATGCTCCATGGTAACGGTGTGAGCCAAATCTCGTTCGCTGCAAGGCGGCGATTCCGGCAGCACAGCTTTGGGATTCGGATTGAGGAGCGCGACGCGCGGATTCATTACCCAGGGCTTCAGCAGCACTTCCGGATCCTCGATGGTCGCTTGCCAAATCAGGGTGTTTCCGTGGCGTTCGATCCGTTCGGTCACGTGAATCTTGTTGCTGTGAAAATAGCCTCCGACCTGGTCCATCCAACTGATGCCGTTTATTCCGATGGTGTCGATGACCATCGTATCGCCTTCCCAGTGGCCAATGGATTCTCCGTTCCAAGTGTCGTCCAAGTCATCCGGGGCCGTGTGCTGGCGACCGTCGGTGAGGATCTGGCGATAGGTGGTTTGGGTCGAAATTAAACCGCCCTGACCCGGATAGAGGAAGACCATCTGCGTGGGGGTCTGGGCGATCTGGGCTGGAACGCCCACGCGGGGCATTCCTGCTGCCATGCACATCATCATGGAAGGGTCTGCCGTATTGGTGTTGGCGTCCAACTCCTTTACTTTGTCCCAGTATTCGGGCTTATAGAGAGGCTTGTTCGAGCCGATCCGGCGTAGAAGCGCATTGTCCCGTTCGCCGTTGGCAGCCGTGCCCCTGTCGGGGCCAATGCCTGTCCCACGTCCCTCTGGGACGAAGGTCGCAATCATCGCACCGCTGTGTATATCTTTGGAGAAACCCTTTTCAATATCGATACCGGCGTTGGTCATTTGGTTTCTGGTCCCGACCAGGCCGTCCCCCGCTCCATTCCAGAGGCCGGTGAAATCCGGATGTCCATCCGGTGTCCGCGGCGTGGGGGCAGAAGCGGCCCGTTTTGCGTAGTCCGACGCCGGCATTTGGGCGATAAGCGCCGCCGGGATCAGGCACAACACAGCTGCGACAGCAATCCTCCAGCTACAATTCAAGTGATCGCTCATGAGGGAGCTCCTTCTCTGCCAATCTCTGGCTTAACTCAAACTTACCTCAGGACTATTACGGCTTAATTGCCGTTGGGGTCCGCGCCGAACTTGAACACGCGGCCATCTCCAAACTTCATTTCACTGAGATGCCCGGTAGTGGAACCGTCTTTGGCAGCCAATCCCGTGATCGTTATTGGAAGTCCAGGCTTGAAGTCATCCCGGTCCTGCTTGGTCATGCCGGCCCTGCGGAAGGTGCCAACGCCACCCATCTCGAATGCCCAGTGTTGCACTGTGCCGTCCGCATCCTTCACATCCACGGTGAGGTACGAATGGGGATTAATAAATTCCACCTTCGCCACTGTCCCCGTGATGGTAATTACCTTGTGAACGTCGAACTCCGCTTGAACCGAGTGGTGCGCGAACGCGGGTCCAGCCATAACGATGGCCAGAATCCACAGGGCACTGCCGAGCAAAGCAACTCTGAGTTTGGAATTTACCATATTACCTCCTAGAGTATCTTGACGTCCAAATAGACGTTTCCGTTACAGATTTATCGCCGCCATGGGCCAGAAGCCCATGAGTGCCAAGCAATGTTCGCACTGAACCAGCAAACACACAGACAGCACATCGGCCCACTTACTCTTTGCTTTGGAGCCACTTCAGGATTGGTCCGGACACGGTTTGGTCCGGAGAATCAATTGAAAAGACTTCCGACATGTGGCTCTCGTCCTTTTCGAACAGCAGCACCGGGCAATGACCCTTGCCGTCCACAGCCTTGGGTCCATCGAGCTTGCAAAGTTCGTCGTGCAAGGCCTGATTGAATGGGCTGATCTTCCCGTCAACGCCCGGATCGAGTTCTGCCGAAGCCAGAAAGATTTTGACATTGGTCTTCTCGATCACGGGCAGGCTGGAGCGCTTGATTAACTCCTCTGGAGGAACCTGCTGCGCAGCACCGGCCCCGCCGCCACCGCCTCCGGCACCAGGTCCACCTGGTCCACCACCCGCTCCGCCGGGCGTAACGCCGCAGGCTTGCCCCGCCCTGGCCACAGGGTTTCCGCCGCCACCCAGACCGCCCGCCGGCGGCGTCACGGGATTGGTCCCATCCTCACGCAGGATGTTAAATTGTCCGGACATAAAGACGACGCGCTGGAAGCCTACGCCCTTGGGGCCGTAAAGTTCAGGATGGCCCAAGTAAATGCCCAGCGGGCCATTGCCGGCCGAGTGGGCCCAGATGGACATGCGGTCAGGATTTCCGTGATATTTGGAGATGTTGCCTTCGACCCACTGGAGCATGGCCGAAACGTCCTTCGCGCCCGCGTAATAGTCCGGAGGAGCGCCCGGTGCGAGCCCGTGGCGCTGCATCAGCACGCCAACCATGCCGTTTTCGGTAGCCCAGCGCACGATGTTGTCGAAGAACGCGTAGGCCTCTTTATCTCCCATTTCGATCTTGTTACCCCCGCCGCCGGGAACGTAAATCAAAACCGGGCGCGAGGCAGGCCCCTGGTCGGCTGTAAAAACATCCACGACGTCCTTCGGATTGGGGCCAAAGGAGACGTCCCGCGCGATAGTGATCCCAGGGTACAGAGGAGTTACATCACTCATAATGTCATTTTTCGGCATCATCGGACGGTAGAGCTTGGCCGTGCAGACGGGATCGACGATGTGCCCGATTTTGACCAGTTGCGCTTCGATATCCGCCGGAACCTGCGCCTGCGCAGTTCCTGTTGCCAGAAATGCGGCGGCAAGAAATACGCCTGGCACAAGCCACAAATTGTTTTTCATGTTCGCACCTTTCGGTTCACGCGCCCGGGGCGGCTCTGCGCTCCTGAGCGCTTTTCGACCATGGGATTGCGTGCCTGATTATGAGGATGAAGCGGCCAGAGATGCACCATCCGGGGGCCGGTGAGAATTGGAGTTCGAGAATCGGAGCCAGAAGGGATACCGTTCATGCCGGATCCTGACCGTATAGAAAAAACCCTGATGGTGCGCGACTCATCGGAGGCTGCTTTTCCATGGAGTCGGTTTGCAAGAGCCCTCGCCGGGCGAACCCGGCGAAGGCCCCTGCAGCCCATGAACATCAGAATTCAACTCTCAGCGCGAGCTGGATTTGCCGCGGAGTTTGAATCGTCGAGGTGATCGCCCCCGCCGACCTTCCCACCTTTTCCGAGAACGGACTCAAATCGCCCGGATCACCGGTGAAACTGAGGGAGCTCGGCGTAGCGAAGTTGGGATGGTTCAGGATGTTGAAGATTTCGGCGCGGAATTCCAGGGCGCCGGCTTCTCCGAGGAATCCCAACTTCGTATCCTTCACCAGGAAAAGTCCCAATTCCGCGTGTGCGGCCCGTACAGAATATCGCGCCCGGAGTTGCCCAGTTGGCCGATTGTGCAAGGCGCATTCGCGCAGTTGCCCGGAAAAGCAGTCGGAAAGTCCGGCGCGAGCGAGAACATCGCCGGGTTGTACCACTGGTGGATATTGCCCGTGATGACCGTGCTTGGGTTGTAAGGAATCGGGGTGTAGAAAGGGCACGGATTGTTGCCGGCTACTGGCTGCCCTGGCTGTGAGGTGCAAGGATAGGCTGCCAGCAATGCCGGGGTGTTTATATTGACCCGGTCATTTTGGCCCTGCAAGACGCCCGAATTCGAGCGGTTGTCGGCGGTAATCACCGAGAATGGCACGCCGCTCTGGGCGCTAGCGATGGTGCCGACCCACCAACCGTTCGCCGCCTTCGGCAGGAAGCCGCTGCCGGCGATAGTTGGGAAGTGATACACGACGCTGAACTCCCAGTTGTTCGGTATGTTGAAGCAAGCGGGGCCGTTGTCCACCTGCTGGTCCAACGGATAGACCCCTTGCAGGCCAGCCGCGGCATGGCAATCGCGGACGTTTTCCTGGCCTTGGGTATCGTCTGTCACCAAGCTGTGGGTGAAGGAGGTTTGAAATTCCAGTCCATGAGTGGTCCGTTTGTTCAGCACAATCTGGAGTGCATTATAGCGGGACTGCGCAACAGTGGCGATGTTAATGGTGCTGGGCATGTTCGGGTTGATGACATGGTAGTTGGGGGAGGCGGTATCCCAGAACGGCACTGCGCCGTTAACGCAGAGGCTCGCGGGATCGCCGCATGGACCAAACGAAGTGGGGACGATCGGATTCGATTCACGAATGGTGGACAAGTGAATTCCGTGGTTTCCGACATAACCCACCGATAGCCCCATGTCCCAGGGCAACTGCCGCTGCACGCTGACGTTGTACTGGATCATGTACGGGCTCTTATAGTTGTAGTCGATGAACTGAGGAGTCACGTCCGAAGGCGTGTTCAGCGTCGCCGGAGGAAGCGGAAGCACGACAGGCCAGTACGCTTGCACCGCAGGCGCGAAAATATCGCTCAGCCCCGAAAACGGCGGGCTGCCAATGACGTCCTGTTCCAGGGCGCCCCCGATATTCCCGATGTCGTAATAAATTCCGGCGCCAGCGCGCAGCGACGTCTTTCCATCTCCAAACACGTCCCAGGCCAGCCCGATTCTGGGGCTGAAGTCATGCTTGGTGTTGTTTTTAATGATGGGCCCGATGGTGAATGGGTCGGTGAAGTCATTAATAACCCGGGATTGCCGCCCGTTAATCTCGCGCGGGACGGTCATGAATTCATAGCGTAAGCCCAGGTTCAAGGTTAATCGCGGAGTAATGCGCCAGTCATCCTGGCCATAGAACCCAAAGGTGTTGAAGACGCTAAATCGGTTGCCATTGGAACCCGGGGTGCGAAACTCGATCAGGGTGGCGTCGCTCAGCATGAAACCAGCGAGATCTTCGTATTGGAGTTGCCCGTCAAGCCCGGAGGAGGACTGAACTCCTTCATTCCACCGGTTGATCAGCGTCCCGAACTTGAAGGCGTGCTTGCCCTTGGTCCAAGAGATGTCATCGCTCAGGGTGTAGATGTTCTGGAGATCGAAAGTCGGTACGGTAGCGCCGGCTGAAACCTCGGTATACGAGCCGCCGTTGACTCCGCCGATGGCAAAGTTGCCCGCCGGCTCGCCCGGCGTGATGGAAGGACCCAGGATTTTGTCGACACCCCCGGTGTGCACGTCGGGTCCGGCTGAAGGAAAGCCGCGCGGTGTTCAGTACCGTTGGTGAAAAGATGTGGTTCTCGGACAAGGTAATGTATTGATTCCGGTTGTTCGCCTGGCTGACATTCACCGCTTGGCCGTTAAGGAGAATGTCGGGATTGGGCGTGTTGATCACGGCGTTATCGATTGTGAAGCGAGCAAAGAGCAA
The DNA here is from genome assembly GCA_963804145.1 of uncultured Acidobacteriota bacterium. Lineage (GTDB taxonomy): Bacteria > Acidobacteriota > Terriglobia > Acidiferrales > UBA7541 > Palsa-360. The sequence continues at coordinate 12,226 of CAWDPI010000004.1, forward strand.
GTCGTTGGACGTAAAATTCTGGTCGACGCGGATCTGCCCATAGTTCTGTATCGTTGAGTTTTCGGTGGCGAACTGATAGTGGGCCAGCCCGTTGCCGACCGCCGCGGAGTTGGGGAGGGGAAACAGCGACAGGGCTTCAGCCGTGTATGGACTCAGCACCACCGATCCACTTGGAGCACTCGGAGAACCGACGATGTCCGGACGATCAGCCCGAGAATCGTTCACCAGCCCCATAATTGTTTGCAGCAGACGCGTCTGCCGGATGGCATCCCACTGCCGGAACAGCGATTGTTCTGTGTGACCCCGAGGTTTTGCCGCAGCCCCTCGAAGACGGCAAAGAAGAAGGTCTTATCCTTCTTGATCGGGCCGCCGACCGCTCCGCCAAACTGGTTCTTTTGAAACTCGGGAATCTTGACGTTGCCTACGTCGAAGAAGTTCTTCGCATCAAGCGCGGAGTTCCGCAGGTATTCAAACGCGTCGCCGTGGAACTGGTTGGTTCCGTTCTTGCTGACGACCACCACCTGGCTTCCCATGGCCAGTCCATACTCTGCGGAAAAATTGGAGGTGATGATCCTATACTCCTTAATGCCGTCCACCCCCAGGGTATTGCCGGCGTTGGCGGGGTTGCGGCCCTCCTGGGTGGTCGTTACGGCGCCATCGAGCGTAAAATTGTTGGACCGCACTCCAGCCCCGTTGACGCTGAATGACGTGGCCCCGTTCCCGGCGCCGTTCCGGTCGGTGTTGACGCCCGCTTGCAACAAGCTCAGGTCTACATAGTTCCGTGCCGTTCAGGGGCAGATCTTTTACACTTTGCTCGTTAACCAGACCGCCCATCGTAGCGTCCTGGGTGTTCACGACGGATGCTTCCTCCGCTCACGACAACCTCCTGCGACGTGGAGCCCACTTCCAGAGTGAAATTGATCACCGCTTGTTGCGTAACCTCAAGGGTGATGCCCTTTCGAGTATCCGTCTTGAAACCGGTACGCTCCGCTTTCACTTCATAGTGACCCACGCCCAGTTCCGGCACGCGATAGGCGCCGTCTTCCTCGGTCATCACGACGCGCGCCAAGCCTGTGTCCACGTTCGTGACCGTCACCGTAACATTCGGCACCGATGCGCCGGATGCGTCTTTGGCCACACCCAAGATCGTTCCCGTCGGCAATTGGGCGGCCACCGGAATGGCAGCCAAAAGGAATGCCGCGGCCCAGATCATGCTCGCATATATTCTCTTGCGATACGTACCCATGTTTCCTCCTATGGCGAGACCGCTCGGCGGCTTTCGTACTACCGAGTTGCGCTTTCGTGAAATCAAGGACAACAAAGAGCAACGCAAACCCAGATAACCGGTTTCCCGGTTATGCGTGCATTTCGCTCTTTCCCTTGACCACTCGAGGGACCGAACTCTAAAATCGTTTTCTCGGATTCGTACCTTGCTGGCCTTGCGCTGCGAGCCGAATTTTTGAGGCGCAGCGCATCCCTGATGTATCCGTGTTTGGTCGCGGTTGTACTCTCTTGGGCATCAGGGTGTCAAGGAGATTTTTTCATTTTCATTTTCTTGTAGGCCAAAACACTGTCCGCCTGTGACCTCAACACACTATGAATTGCCTTCCACATGCCAAGTGCGGTAACACCTCGCATGATGATGCCATCTGACTTCTGGGAGGCGTAATTCTCGGGCTCTGTCGCGCTCTCCTTAGGCTTCGCCTTGAAAGCACGGCCCCACTTCAACAATTCGCGGGATCGAAATGAAGACATCCAAGGACAAAGCTTACAGCTGCGGTCGATGGCAGTAAATCCTGTCCGGACTTTTTTCAGGAGTTCTTGGCAAAATGGAATTGCGAAACATTGGGTTGGAAGCAACCGCGCCGATCATCTGGATCACGCGATCGGAGTGATAGTGCAGGGCTTGAATCGGCTCCTCTCCGAGCTCGTAGAGCACTATAGTGAAGACTGAAAACTTTTCAGCATGAGCAAGGAATCACTGAATCGCAGCGGGCATTCAGCAGCCTGTGAGAACTTGATCGGACATACAAGCGTGGCAGATGTTTCTCATTGCTATAATCGCGCTTCAATCCGGCCAGGTGGTGATGACATCAAGCGTCCAGCCCAGGCGGACACGGCAGTCCTTCCTTCTGGACAAATTTACTTGCCCGCTCGCGCCCGTTACTCGTGGGGATGTGGCCGGGCCTTTCCGTCTCCATTTGTCAGGACGAATTTCTGAACGCGTTTCCCGGTATCCACTTCACCGGTGTAAAGATTTCCCTTGGAGTCCATGGCGATCGCATCGATCCAGTGGAACTGTCCCGCCATGCGGCCGTTGTCGCCGATCGAGCCCACTAAGGTTCCGTCCTTGCGGTCATGGATCCAGATTTTGTCATTCGTGCCGTCGGCGAGCAGCACGTACTTCTGCTGCGCGTCGTGCGAAAAGGTGAGGTTGTAGATGGTTCCGCACATGCCAAATGTTGTGCCGCCGGGGCCGCCACATTCAGGGCCGCGAGCCGGCGTAGACGGGTGTACGAAGAAACTGGAAACAAACTTTCCCTCCTTGGTAAAGACCTGAACTCTGTTGCTGCCCCTCTCGCAAATATAGACCAGCCCGTCATTGGAAATGTGGACGCAGTGGAGCGCGGGGGCAAACTGCTTTTGATCCGGAGGCGGACCCGATTTCCAGTCATAAGGAGGCGTGGGATCGTTGTCGATCTCGCTCAAGGGTATGCCGTGGCCGCCCCAGCCGCGCTTGAATGCGCCATTATCCATGTCGTATACCAAAACGCGCTTCGCGTCCACCAGGTACAGCTCGTGAGCTTCTTCGTCCAAATCAAAGAAAAAAACCCCGTTCGGGAGAACGTCGGTTTGCTGGTTATTCTCGATCAAACGTCCTGGGTTTTGCCCTTCTTGCGGAGCCGGTCCCCGATGGCCAAAGTCCCACAGAAACTTCCCATCGCCCGTAAACTTCTGAATGCCGTTCCCACGCCCCGCGGATGAGAGCCAGACGTTTCCTTGTTTATCTACAAGGAGGGCGTGTTCGTTGGGATTCGGCCAGCCGGGCACGTAGCCCGGGCCTCCCCAGCCCTTCAGAAGGTTGCCCTCGGTGTCGAATTCCAACACTGCTGGCGCCGCAACGCAGCAGTCGGTCCGAGGCGGTGTCGTAGAAGCGCCTGATTCATCCGGTTTGATATCTCGCGGCCGGCTGATCGCCCAAATGTGATCGTCCTTATCCACTACTAGGACGGGCACCCCTTGCATGATCCATTTGTTTGGCAACGGCTTGGGCCAGAACGGATCAACTTTATAGACCGGGGCTGCTTGCGCTCGCACGCTCGGTGCTCCAACGAGGCCAGCCCCGCAGCAAAGACCAATCCCTACTGCCAGCGCCTTGGTCCAAGTGAATGTCCCAATTTGCATTGAGGTTTCCTCCGTTTGATATGCGGCTGAGTCCCAACTGGAAAGTGTGCGGAGTATATTTGACGAGACAACACTGTGTCAATGCGCCTATTCGATAAAAACGTTGTGCTCATCGGGTCGCAAGCCGAGTGCCGGCGGACGCTAGCTTTCCTCTAATGGATTCAGTTCCAATGGGCGATCTACTACTTACCCACCATCAGAATTGTAAACGAACCCGGCAACGGGGGACCGAGGGCAACGCGACCTGGCACTGGTGCGGCGGCGCGTTAGCCGGAAGCGGCCCGTACTCGAACGCCATGCTGATCACGTGATTCGTCTTTGTGTCGAGCGACCATGGTCCTGGCGCCCACCATCGTTTTCAGCCTCTGCTCCACCGTCGAAGCTGGTGGGACTGTTTTCCTTGATGAACATCATCGAGCCGCCGCCTGCCGTGCTTATGGCTTCCATCGTGGCGGGATTGAACGCGACGGTATCCACGTTCACGTCGGTCGGGAAAGTGGTAATGATGTTGCCGTTCGTCGGCGTTCACAATCAGCACCATCGGTGAAGGCAGGCGCCAATACGAAAAGAGAATGTGATTTTTCGCGTCAAGCGACAGGCCGCTTCCGTTCGCTGACGCCTTTCGAGCTGAGGTCAAAGTGCGCCGTCACGGTCAGGTTCTTCGCGTCCACCACGGCAATGTTGGCCTTGTCCAGGATGTTCACGTAGACCGTGCCTTTGCCGTCGCTCACGGCCTGCTCCGGCTGTCCGCCCAGGTCGACCGTCCCCACCACGGTGCCTTCCTTGGCGTCGATCACCGTGGCATACGGCGGCATGTGGCTCAGCACCCACACGCGCTCGTTGTAGGGATCAAACATGATGCCGTCGGGACGCCCGTCCACGTCGATCGTCTTGATCACCTGCAAAGTGCTTGAGTCCCACATGGTGATCGGCTTCGTGGTGGAGAAGCCGTGATGGGATTTGGGATCGACGGCAGCGCCGCCGGATTTAACGTTGGCAATCGTGCCCACCGGTTCCAGCGTATCCAGATTGTAAGACCGTCAGTTGCCCCATCGGACCATTGCGCGGGATATACAAACGACGGCCTTCGACGTCCGCGGAAATATAGTCAAAGCCGCCCTCGCCGCCGACTTTGGCTGTCTTCAGCACCTTATAAGGACCTGCGGTCGGGTCATGCTGGGCCAATCCATGGATGCCAACATCGCGATCGCTGCTGCAAGTACAAATGCCAGGCAAAATGGTCGCATGAAATGTTTCCTCCAGTGGCTTGCAAGTATGGGCCCCACGTTGCGCCCGAATATACACCACATTCAGGATGGATTATTACCCACTCGGAAGGTATTCTCGGACTGACCCCCGCATCGAAAGCTGGATAGGTCCTTCCATGAGAAGGCCGGTTAGTGTCAAGTCGGTTTTGTGGTTGCCTACAGCGCCGGGAATCTCGTTTGGCAAGCCGGAAATGGATAGGTGAATCGCATACTCTCTCGCTCGTGCCACGACCGCGCGACGTGCTTCGGGGTTGTGGAACAACTTCGTTTCGATGATTCCGAAGCGTCCACGCTCAGAAACCTGCAAGACGTCAATGTTGATGCCGCCCGCATCCTTTATGGCGACTTCACGTTCCCAGAATCGCCATTCTTCGACCTATTCAACCTAAGGGATGAAGTTGCCCTCGCGGCAGGGGGCGAGCACGAGTTCGATCTTCTCTGCAATCGCGCGCTGCAACCAGTCTTCCTTGAAACCAATCTCGCTGGCATTCTTTCGCCTGGGAATCGAAGCAGCCCCTTACAAGAATCGCCTGCTCGCGTTGGGTGCCGCGGATTCCATCGCATCCGGACCGAACCTGAATGCCCCGCTTGTCGAAGATGCGAGCGACGACAATCGAAGAATCTCAAGAATCTCGCAAACGCGGTCGAGAGCGGACCAGAGAAGAACAGGCAATAATGGCAGAACAATTGCGTACTGAAAATCCGGAACTATCATGGGCTCAGATCGCGAAGAAAGTCGATCCGAATGGTTTCTCGCGAAACCAGCGGCAGACAAGGGAGGCTTTTGAAGTTCAGAATCTTAACTTAGAGTGGACGTGCAGGGGTAGTATTAGGTAGCGGAGCTGAGACGATCTTGCGGGGTGCAAAAGGGCGGGCCACCCGCCCCAATTAGGAGGGCACTATGCAAGTGAAGGACAAGCAGTATCTGGCGAATGTGTTTAACAGAATTACGGCATCGGTGAACACAGTGAACGAGAGAATTATCGCTCACCGAAACGGTAAGGTGTCCGTTGAGGAATTGCATGCGCTTATCGCCTTGGAACAACTAGTCATGCAACAGGAGACGCTTATTCTACTTGCCACGCTGGCTATAGACCCAGCGTTGGCCACCGAGCCACTTCCTGAACTTCCAAAAAAGATCATAGGTTTCAACTAGAATTCATCTGTTGGCAAGTTGCATGAGAGATTCGAGGTGGTTATGGCAATAGATGACCCAATAGACGCAATCGAGAAGGCCTACCCCGAAAAGGCACCTTACCTGCCCGAAGATTTGACGCTGTTTGCAGCAAGGTTCGCACTTCCGGGGATCGTCATGGATGCACTTGGTAAAGTGTACGAACGGCTCGACCGAACTGTTCGAGAGGAACGCGTGAATGCGACCGTCAAAGCCCTGATGAATGAATTGAAAGACATCAAGGAGAAAACGGCAACCAAAGAAGGACTGAACGACCTGAGAGAAGCTATACAACTGTCCGTGCGTCACGACCTAGAAGAATTCAACGACAAGAAACGAGACCGGTACATCAAGATTATCGGCAATGCGCTGCGCGAAGAGGAACAAATCGTCGATGATTTGGCCTCGTTCATACAGGACGTGGAGCGGCTCGGCGAACGTGACTTTATTGCCCTTAAGATCTTAAACAAAGTAATGAATTCGGCGCGTGCTGAGAGTACAAAGGACATTCATCCCAACGAGTTCATCCAGCGGAGACAGGAACTAGCAGTGGAAATCGCTAAAGCCCTTGGTGGCCCATTTGAGGGACCATCATTCAGCCGAGAAGAAGGATATGATGCATGCAACCGGTTGCAAGGATTTGGGCTGGCGCACGAGATTGAAGTTGAGCCACGTCAAGTACCTGTCGGTGATTATTGTTTTCGCCCGTCCAGACGTGGTTTGTTGCTCCTAAAATTGATAGGCGAGGAAGTCGCGAATGCGCACAAGTATCATCTATGACCGCGCAACTTGCCGCTGTCTGTCACGCCGAGATACCGCTTCTAATCTTGTAAGGTTAGTGAAAAGTAGATAGAATTTGCCGTCTATGACTTGGCTAGAAACCCACGCCTACATCGCCGCTTGGCTTTCACCAACGATAACGCTAGTCGGACTTGTCATTCAGAATATCAGACCTGACCGCCAAATTGAATGGAATCGCACAATGCTGTACGTGGCGTTTCTGACGTGCCTCGCTGCCATCTTCACACCCGGAATCGAAGGCGGTGTTCGTATTTTTGCCCAAAGCACCTTTACGGTTCTACTGATCTTCATCTATTGGGATATGCCGTCACGACGCCAATGACCTACCCCCGGCAGGACCTCGATAATAGCACCGCCCCCAATTCGCACACAAATCGTACCTAGAACGCTCCGAACGATCCGAATTCACCCGAATAATCCGAATTGCACCGATTTTGAGTTGATGATGCTGTTCAACAGAGAGAACGACACATGCACCCTTAGGCCGAAGGTCGTGAATTCGATCCTTATTTTCCCTACCAGTCGAATCAACCGGGGGCGACCCTAACGAAGGGATTCCTTTGCCCTAATTATGAATTGCTGCCTTTTCGCCGGGTTGCGATAGGGCGGGCTACCCGCCGAATGAATGAACGTACCGAAGGAGAAGTTATGCTCATTAAGATCAGGATGAGGGTGTAGCCGAGCATTATGTCGGGCTTCAGCACAATTAGCACCCGCATTGTTTTACTTAAGCCGAGTGGCAGTAGAACCGCTGAGTAAGCAAACCAGCAGAGGGGACATTTTGGAACGAGCGAAAATACCAAGAGCGGTAATAGCCCAATACGTTGGACTCTTCGCTTGTCGCCAGACCGTATACAGCAGGCAGCAAATTGCAAGTGAATCCTCGATAGGACAGCTCAGCCTTTCCCGGCGGCCCGATTCGAGTGGGCTGCCGGGAAAGGTTCAGTTCGGGACGCTTTTCGACACTCCTTGGATACAACTCCCTTTAGCAGAGCAGGTGTACCGAGATACCCACGAAATCACTCTTATTGGGTGCAGTTGCGTGACCTGCCAGTGTATTCGAATCAACCGACACCCCAACTGGATTACCAAAACGAAGCGCCTTGTAGCTGCCAAGCTGGTGGACCTTCTCTCCAACGCAATTTCTGCCTCCGTTATCGAGAATTGCCTGTTCGATATCCGAATTGAGTGTCCTAGCTGACTTCGCATCGACATCCGCAGATCTCACGGAATAGGTACTGTCCGCTTTGCGCTCGTATTCATACACTTTGCTAGCGTCTCCAATTGCGGCGACGGCGAAGAATAGTCGCCGACCCAGACCTAAGTTTGCCTTTGAGATCTTGCCCTTAACATCTTGCTCAGTTCCGTAAAAGGAGTATTCTTCAACCTGCCAGTTGTCCTGCTCGCATCCTGGGCCAAATCCAGTCATTTGACGCCTCCTCGGCAACTTTTTAGATTTAATTGGGAACGTAGGGGAGTGTATATCTAACGTCTCGTAGAATTGTCAAGTACATTATATAGAAATGGATAAAATTTATTTGCTTGTAATATAAATGTAGTTTTAGAAATCACCAGTGAACGCCTAAGTCAGTTCGGATAAGGTGTAGATATGATCTCCAAGTTGACACCATTTTGACACCAATTGGAATCAGGGCAGTGGTGCTACGGCTTTGACATTTCAGGACTTATTTTTTGGAGATGCAATTTCGATCCCCAGCGCCACTACCAATTCAAAACGACCTTGGCTCGGGGGGAGGTCAGGGATTTCATCAGCAATAAGTAAAGACTCCTACCCATTCTCGTTGGCGCGGAAGAATGGGCCAACCACCGCGGACCAAGTTAAGAAAAAATATTGCGCCAGGCCTCCTGGAGGGGTGTAAAGTGGTGTTCACAGGACCTAGAAAAGGGATTCCGGGACAAATCGGCCTAAATCGGTAGGAACATATCAGCGAGACAGAAGGAGCCTGTCATGAACAATGCCAAATTCCAGGGCGCGATGTGGCTGCGAATTGGAGCGGGCGTGCTGGGTCTCGGTGCTTTCCTGATGCTCCCGTGCGCGTCGATCGCCGGAGAATCGGCCAAAGCGCCGGTGACGTTTGCCAAGGACGTCGCGCCGATTTTTCAGGCGCACTGCCAGGAGTGCCACCATCCGGGAACCGCGGCGCCAATGTCACTCGTGACCTATGAAGAGACGCTGCCGTGGGCCGATAAAATCAAGGACCGCGTGGCCACTCGCAATATGCCGCCGTGGCACCTCGACCGAACGGTTGGAATTCAGAAATTCAAGAATGACACTTCGCTGACGGACGAACAGATTGCCACGATCGTCCGGTGGGTCGATTCAGGCAAAGCGCAGGGGAACCCGAAGGACATGCCGCCCGCCAAGTTGTGGCCGAGCGACGAAGGATGGCAATTGGCCGAACAGTTTGGCCAGCCGGATATCGTCGTCAAGTCCGATCCCTACACTGTGCCGGCCCTGGGACAGGACGCCTGGTGGAAGCCGCTGAGCGACGTACTCCCGGTGACCGAGGCGCGATGGGTGCGCGCGGTTGAGATGCGGCCAGGGACTGCCGCGGGGCGCCGCGTTACGCATCATGCTCTCGCGCAGCTTCTACAGGATGAACCGGGCGTCAGCAGCGCGGCGGACGACGACGGCATCGGGCCGGCCGCGCAGGCGGTGCGCAACGACGGTGGGCTCCTGATGGAATGGGCGATCGGGAAACAATTCGATGTCTACCCTTCCAACACCGGCAAACTGCTGCTGCCGGGAGCAAGGATTCGCTGGGATGTGCACTACCACGCCGTCGGCGAAGAGACTCGCGACAATGTGATGCTGGGCATCTATCTCTATCCCAAGGGCGTGGTGCCGAAGTATCGGACGCGGCTGATGGAATTTCACGCCAACCAGCTTGGCAGGGTTCTGGATATTCCTCCCAACACGGTCACCGAGACTCAGTCTTTCCACGTGCTGAAGGAGAACGCCAGGTTTGAGAACTTTCAGCCGCACATGCATCTGCGCGGCAAGGCCATGTCCATTGAAGCGATCTTGCCGGACGGCACAACCCAGATGCTCAGCTACGTCGACCGCTTCCAGTTCAACTGGATGAATAATTATATTTACGCGGAGGACGCGGCACCGGTGCTGCCAAAGGGCACGGTCATCCGCGTTACCGCGTGGCATGACAACACCGCCGCCAATCCTAACAACCCCGACCCGAACCAGTGGGTCGGCTGGGGCGAGCGCACGGTGGACGAGATGGCCCACGCCTGGGTGAACGTCACCTATATTACCGATGAAGACTACAAGGAATGGGCCGCCAAGCATAAACCGGACGATGCTATGCCAGGAATGATGCACGGCCATTAATTCATTTGGAACTTGGCAGACTGGCGGAGCAGCAGCTTTTTCGGGGCTGCTGCTCCTCATTATTCTTGAGTGAAGAATTCGGGATCGCGAACTCAACCCAAAGTGACAGGGAGAATTCTCCGATGCGCGCGCTGCGTTCGCAGGTGACAGCTCGGTATCTTGCAATCCTCGTTGCAAGCTGGGCGCTCGTGTGGGCGACGCTGCCGGTGAACGGGCAATCGTCCGGACAGTTGCCCATGGAGCCTTTGCACACTGCAGGTCAGAGCGTGACGGCTGCGTATGAGGGCTGGTTCAAAAATCCGGACGGCAGCTTCAGCCTTCTTTTTGGGTATTTCAATCGGAATTTGAAGGAAGAGCTGGACATCCCGATTGGCGATAATAACCGGATTGAGCCGGGTCCGCCCGACCAGGGCCAGCCGACGCATTTTCTGCCTCGCAGGCAGTGGGGATTCTTCACCGTAACGGTGCCACAGAATTTCGGGACCGAGAAGCTCACCTGGACGATCGTCACCAACGGCCAGGCCACTGCAGTCCCCGCACACCTCGATGCCCGGTGGGAGATCCAGCCGTTCTTCGATGTGGGCATTGGAAATACTCCGCCCCTCATCAGCTTTGAAGAGGGCGGCCCGTCCGTGCAGGGCCCGCGCGGGCTAAGTACCGCGCTCGAGACGACGGTGCGGAATCCGGTGACGTTGAACCTGTGGGTCGCCGATGATGCCAAAAATTTTCAGGGTGGCAGGGCTCCCGATACTACTCCCGTGACAGTGACCTGGAGCATGTACCGTGGGCCGGGCGCTGTGACATTTGCCAATAGCAAGCCCGCGGTGGAAAAAGCGGATGGTAAGTGGAAGCCCGCGCCCGTCTTCAGCGGCAAGGCGACGACGACCGCAACGTTCAGCGAGCCCGGAGAGTACGTGCTGCACGTGGTGGCCAACGATTGGTCAGGGGAAGGCGGCGGCGGATTCCAGTGCTGCTGGACGTATGGTTTTGTGAAAGTCTCCGTGAAGCCGTAAGTGGCGGGCGGCGTGTAGTTCAGTGTCAGTCGATCCATTCGGCAGGGTGGTCGATCCCGCAGCGGGTCAAAGCAACAAATTTCAATACGCTCACGCGCACTCTCGAAGTACAATACGCGCGGGGTCGTTGTGACTATATTAAATAACCATGGTAATCTAAAATGGTCATTGGAGAATCTCCATGAGCGATCGGAAGAAGAAGCCGATACAAGAGATTGCCATTTCCAAGTTTAAGGCCAGGTGCCTGTCTCTGCTCGAAGAGGTGAGCAAGACAAAAACTCCGCTGCGAGTCACGCGGCGAGGAAAACCGATTGCGGATGTCATTCCTCCCTCCAGCGTGGAAGACGAAAGAAGCTGGATCGGTTCCCTGTCCGGCAGCGTGGATATCGTGGGTGATGTGATTTCTCCCGTGATTGATATTGAGGCGATCGAGGCTTTGAAACAATGAAGCTCCTTCTCGACACGCACATTTGGATTTGGAGCCTGGCGGAGCCGAGGCGGCTTTCGCGCCGCGTGCAAAATGAATTGAAAGATCGGAACAATGAGTTGTGGCTGTCTCCGGTGAGCACATGGGAAGTTCTGTTGTTACATGCCAAGGGGCGAATCCAGCTGCACGGCAATGTGCGGGAGTGGGTTACCAAAGCAACCGCGTATATGCGCGAAGCCCCGTTAACGCACGAGATCGTGGCCGCGGCGCAGGAGTTGCCACTTGCGCATCAGGATCCGGCCGATCGTTTTCTGGCTGCCACGGCGGCGGTGCTTGGCCTTACGCTGGTGACGGCCGACCAACGCCTGTTAGGTCTGGGAACGATAGCGACTCTGGCAAACAGGTGAGCATCTGGTATGCGGAACGCCGTGTGCAACCGTTGCAGACCAATTTTAGAAGGCGTCTTACAAGTGTCGCGCTGTCCAGCCTTGACAGGGGGACAGGGGCTAAAGCCCTTTTTTCCACGAGCCTGAATGTCGCGGCTGAAGCCGCGACCCACAAAGATGATCTATGAGAATGCTTCTAGCTAGGATCAAACCGAGGAATGCAGCGATGCTAACCCGCTGCGGCGACCTGGCTTTCGGGATAGTCGGCGCTCAGCGAAGTTTCTTCCCAGGCGTCTAATTCGCCGCTCAATTTTTCTATTTTGTTGCGCGCCGTTTCCAGCGCAATCTGGCCGAGAACCAGATGCAGGGGCGGATGGCCGGACTCCAGCGCCTTGATGATGGCCGCGCCCGCGCGCACCGGATCGCCGACCTGCTGGCCGCTTCTGCTGATGATGCGATCGCGAAATGCGCCGGCCGTTCCGGCATATTCGGGGATCTGCAGGCTGCTCTTTTTCAGAGAACGTCCGGCCCAGTCCGTGCGGAACGGACCCGGCTCAACTACCAGCACCTTGATGCCAAGCGGGGCAACCTCTTTTGAGAGCGATTCCGACAGGCCTTCGACGGCGAACTTGGTTGCGTTGTAGTAGCCCACGCCGGGGAACCCGACGAGGCCTCCTATGGACGAAATGTTGACGATGCTGCCGCGCCGCCTGCGCCGCATGCCAGGGAGCACCGCGTGAATCATGCGGGCCAAGCCGAAGAAGTTTGTCTCCATCAGGCCGCGTACTTCGTCCTCTTCGCTTTCCTCAAGCGCTCCCACGTAGCCAAAACCGGCGTTGTTTACCAGCACATCGATGCTGTCAAAAACCTTCTCGGCGTATCTTACGGCCTCGGCGACTTCCGCCTTGTCCGTGACATCCAGCTTCAGGGCCAGGGCGCGGCCCTCGTGGCCGGCGGTCAGGTCCCTAATCTGGGTTGGATCGCGCGCGGTGATGACGGCTCGATAGCCCCGATCGAGCACGAGTTTCGCGAGTTCCCGGCCGAAGCCGGTCGAGCAACCGGTGATAAACCAGACGTCGGATTTTTGGAGAGGCATTGGTATATCTCCTTCGGGAACCGGGTCAGGCAGCCGATGTTAGCACTTTGAAAGACAATTCCTCAACGAGTGAAATTTGCGAGGTAGGGGGGACGTCCCAGACTCTTCGAGCTAGCATTCTACCACCGTTTGAGGCGGAGTGCGGCGCGAGCTGCGAATTAGTATGGTCCTAATTTGGGAGGCGTCGCTGTGACGCGGTTTCGTGGGGGGCGGGACTTCAGTCCCGGCGGAAAGTGTCGTGTGGTCAGGGGGTTTAACCCGTGCAGCTTCAGGGGCTGAAGCCCACAACGAACCGCAAGCCGATTGGCCGAGCTGATGCTCGGCCCTCCTGAAGGCGGAAACGTTCAAACTGGCACAGTGCTGCGAATTTTCCCGGTTTGCAACCTCGCGCGCCTCAGGACATCGAATTTGGCATGAGCGAAAATGGCTCTCTCTCCATCAGCGTCGTCCATCCCGATCAGTTCAGCAGGGGACATCGCAGACGCCTGGGTCGCAGCGTTTTGCGGCGGTGTCTGCCGAACTGGGCATCCACTCGGCGCTGTGGGGCGGAACGTTTCTGGTCGAGCCCGGAGCGCAGACGGGAGTCCATCATCATGGCTTGCAGGAGACCGTCGCGTACGTGCTTGAGGGCGAATCGTACATCCAGTGGGGCGAGAGGGGAGAGCATTCCGTATAGTCCGCGCGGGGGATTTTCTGCACATGCCGGCATGGCTGGTGCACCGGGAAATCAACCGGTCGAAGCAGGTCCCTTTCAGGTGGGTGGTGGTCAGGAGCACGTCGGAATCGATCGTAGTCAACCTGCCTGAAGACACCTGGAAATAGGCTCACCACCGTATCCCATAGTGATTTATACCTAAGCGCTTAGGATATATGGTGGAATGTGTCGATGCCGACAGTTCTTCGATTTGATGGACTGCGCGTCGTTATCTATCCAAACGATCATCGACCCGCTCATGTCCACGTCATCGGGAAAGGCTGTGAGGCGGTGTTACATCCGAAGTGTCCGGCTGGGCCGATTGAGCTTCGCGAGAATTACAGGTTTTCGAGACGCCAGATTTCAAAGATCGAGACCGAGTTGATGGTACACGTCGATGAGCTTTGCCGGGGATGGGAGGAAATTCATGTAATCGCGTAACAATTTCAAACTCGCAAACCAGCGAGCTAAGGAGCTTCGAGCGTCAATTCCCACGGCTGTATCTGCTCACTACGACTGGGAGAATGGACGTGTTGCGATTCGGCTCAGCTCGAATCTGGACCTGAGTTTCTCGCCAAGCGATGCGCAAGGTCTAGAAAATGCCACGCCGTCGCAGCTGGATGAGATTGAAATCAGCCTCTCCGGTTTGGGCCTTCATTTCCCAAAGTTGGACGCGGACCTTTATCTGCCGGCGATTCTGCAAGGCCTTCTTGGGTCACGGAAGTGGATAGCATCGAGGCTTGGCCAAGCGGGCGGCAAATCGAGAAGCGCCGCCAAGCAAAAGGCTTCGAGAGCCGATGGAAAATTGGGGGGAAGGCCGAGAAAAGTAAGTCGTGGCGGTCTCTGATACGCGCGGGGGATTTTTGCAAGTGCGGGCGTGGCTGATGCACAAGGAAATTAACCGTCGAACACCCACCTGGCGCAATTGCTCCGCCGTGGAATCACATTGCGGCCGCGCGCCGTGCTCCACAGCGACGGCGGCGGCCAAGGTGAATTGAGTTATACGACGGATCGGGTTAAGAATCCTGAGTTTTCTTTGGGAATTCGGCAATCGATTCGCCGATGAATTCGAGATAGTCGCGGACGTGGCCTTCCAGGTGATCCGTGAAATGGCCGGAAATCTCCGCGGCTCTCTCTTCCAGGCTGCTTTTAGCATCGTCCGCAGCAGATGCAATAAAAGCCCAGATGCTGTCTCGCGCCACGTTCTCAAATGTTTGCGAAAGCTCATGCAGCTTTTCGTTGCACTCGGTCAAAACCGCGGCGGAGCTTTTGTCGAGTTCTTCGTGAGTTTGCAGCAATTTTGCGTTCACGCCGCTTTCGAGTTCGCTGCTGACTCTCTCATAGATCGCCTGCGATTCTTCCTTGAAAACCGTCTGAGATTCCACGAGCTTCTGAAGATCCGCTTTGGCTTCTTCCAGCACGGGCGCGACCTGCTCCCGCAGCCGCGACACGAAGCGGGCCGCTGCCTCCGTGCGCGAAGTTTCGAGAGTGCGTTGCAGTTGCTCGATGGTGCGGGTCGCCATACTGTCGACGCGCTGGTTCAGTTCATTTCCCTGAATCAACATGCGCTGCGTGGCGTTTTCAACATCCCGCTCGATCGCCCCGATCAAGCGCTCGTGGCTGGTTCGGACTGTGGCCTCCGACGCCTCGTTCAATACTTTCAGCGCCCGCCGGGCTAACTCTTCTTGCGAGGTCTCGATCACGCGGTCAATCGTTCCGGCCGCCTCGTTCAGCAGTTGGGCGCGAAATTCGTCCAGCAGTCGGGGCCTTTCATTCGCTAGAGTCAGCGCCGCAATTTCAGTGACTGTAACTTGAATCTGATTGCTTATGCCGGCCATCAGGTCGGAAAACCAGGGGGACAGCGTGGCGACCGCATCACTTTTTTTCAAAAAGGAAACCGGAGTAGTTCCTGTACTTCGGGTGGCAACGGATTGCGTTTCGTTCCGTGCTATAAGTCGCAGTTCTCGTCCGGGATTGGGAGGCTCGGGCGCTTTGCTCGCTCGCGCGGGAAGCCAATCCTCCGGCGGTGACGTAATGCCCCAAACATTGCCGGCGCTTTCAAATTCCACCGCGATACCGTAGGCCGGGTCCGAGTAGGTATGCAGCTTTTCAATCCACTTCACACGCGCTCGCGTGGGGAATCCAGAGTGGCCATTCGTGCGCTGCCCCATGTCCAGGACCAGCATGGCACCCGGAAGGACCTCATGTTTCAATTGGCAGGAGCAGCCGTGACAACTAATGGCGAGCGTTGTAACTTCCTCCCGAAAAGGTGCTTGGGAGGCGTCTACGCCCTGCACTGCCAGCGGTATGGCTTTTTCAATGCGCGAGCTGCGCCGTTTCTGTGCGTGCGCGACCTGATTGGTTGACACTGAACCCTCCCACTACGGCATCTACCGTGGACAAAGCCGTTAGCAAATTTGCGCTCAAATTCTGGGGCCCCGCAGCAATCGTCTCTCAGCTTACCCGGGGGCACAACTGGCCATAGAGCCAGATGTCACTTGTACTTTCGCCTGCCCGTTTGTCCCTGACCGAATGGCGCAAGCGGCGTCAAGCAAGAAGCTTCTAGAGCCAATGGAAAATTAGGGAGGAGGCCAAGAAAAGTAACTCGAGGCGGGCTCTAAACCTCTTGGGTAATAAACCGGTCGAGGGAGTTCCCTTTCGCTGGCCGTGATCTGGAACACTTCCGTGCCGATTGTTGTTAATCTGCCTGAGGATGCCTAGAAATGGGCGCGCTTGCGGCCGCGAGGTTCTCGGTTGCCTTAGCCCTTCGTGTGAGTTGCTTCCACACTCTTGTAAGGCTCAATCTCCGCGCGGCACGTTGGGCACCTGTCATTGCAACAACAATTCCAAACGTCGACCCATTCTTTCCCATCACTCGTGCAGCGATAATAGTTTATAAATTGCCTTTCCCGGTCGGAGCTGCTTTTGTGTATTGGATTTGGCATTGTCGGTCCTTGAAAATAACCTTCAGTCCCTGAAAACAGTCATGATCTAATCCACATCATGAACCTCAGCATGCCTACTATCAATCTGGAACAGTACAAGAGCGCGTCCCAACGCGCTCGGGTAGGAACTGAGTCCTGGGGATTACTAAATTTCTTTTGTTCATCTTGTGAGTCACGACGCTGATCAAGCCACACGCAATACTGCTCGCGATCGCTTTGTATGTCCAAAATGCAATTCGACGTTTCAACTGAAGAGCCAATCGAAACCTTTTGGCCCAGCATTGTTGATGCCGCTTACTCTGAGATGAAGAGAGCCTTCTCGAAGACCGCACACCAAACCTCTTTGTCCGTGCGGTACGACCTATCTGTCATGGACCGTTCGCATGCTCTTCCTCTTCGAGGTTTGCCTTTGCCCTGTTGCGCTTGAACGCACGCCGAGCGGGATTAGCTCTCCTTCGGCTGTAGCGGCAGGGTGGGACGATGTACTTCGGATTCTCAGATTTGAGTTCTCTCCAGGACGCGCGAATCCCTCCAAGGTTGGACCGCACGCTCGTCCGCGTGCCCGGCACTCCTTAAGGTAAGAAGCGACCTTGACCTCTAGGAGATGTGTTCGCGTCGAAGAGATAGAGTTCCCTCAGAGCGTCGGGTTTGACGACGCCGAATTGGACAAGATTTTGCAACTCCTTCGGCTCCATCTTCAGAACCGCGCTGGCTTACTTAGCTTTAGCCCCTGCAGCGGCATGTCTCCTCCAATTACATCTAAATATTAGTCTGTAATTTGAATATTTGTCAAGAGAATGTGCCGTTATGTCGGGTCTAATGGAAACATTGGATTCGTTTGCTATCCGATAGGAGCGGAGGCGCGCCTTCGTTGACGCGAGGAACTAAACTGTGGTACGAGGCATAGCACCTTAATTGAGCGGAGGAACTTCATGAACCGAGTTTTCCTATGGATTGTGGCGATCGTGCTGGCGGTGCCGGCTTTGGCTGCGGCGCAGGAGGCGAAGCTGGCGAATTTGGAGAATACGCTTTGGGATGTGGATCAGCAGTGGCTTTGCGACGGGCCTTATCAGAAGCCGTATGCGGAGTGCGTGAAGTTCAGGAGCCAGTATTGGGTGGACGGATTTTTCGAGGTGCAGTCGGGCGGGACGCTGCGGAACAAGGAGGAGATGGTTGCGACGCAGGCGGCGGCGAATCCTGTGACCGGCGTGCGGCCCTTCCCGGCGGATTTCAGGCTGGTGGCCGTTTATGGGGACGTGGCGCTGGGGACCGATCACACGGATTTTAAGACGGCGCGGCCGGACGGAACGATTCCCTTCACTTCGGACAGCCATTGCTTGCGCGTGTTCGTGCAGCAGAACGGCGCGTGGCGGCCGGCTGCGGCGGCGCTGGTGCCGGTGATTCCGCCGACCGAGGCGAGTTACAAAACGTCCGGCGCGGTGAGCACGAAGAGTCCGGACGAAAAGCTGGAGAAGGAACTGGCGAAGATGGATCAGAAGTGGATGGAGGCGATTCGGGCCGGGAAGACCGAATACCAGAAACAGAATTACACGGACAAGTGGTTTGAGATTCTCGGGTGGCTGCCGACCGTGGTGCTGACCAAACCCGTGGCGATGGAACGCGTCGCGCATCTCAATTTCAAGCCGGGCGAAGGAATTTTTGTGGACCAGTTCCGGTTGATGTCCGTGTATGGGAACGTGGCGCTGGCGACGGATCGAAGGATCAGGAAAGTTGCGGACGCTGGCGGGAAGATTGTGAGCACGCCGCATCGGGCGCTGTTGGTGTTCGTGAAGGAAAACGGGCAGTGGAAGATTGCGGCGGACGCGGCGGTGCCGACGATGGTTGCGGAATAGTAGGACAGGCTTCCAGCCTGTCGGGGTTGGTTGGGGCTGTGGGGGATCTTGCTGTGAACTAAAAGCGACAGGCTGGAAGCCTGTCCTACTTGAACGCGGAAGGCTTTTATGAATCGCAAAAAGCAATGGCTTCGAATTGGTTGCGCGGTTTTAGGAGTGATGGCTCTCGCCATCACCGCGATTCCCTCTTGCGCTCAGGCGCCGGCGGACGATTCGCTGGTTTTCGTTCACGCGAATTTGATCGACGGGATTTCCAATGCTCCCACTGTGGATGCCACCGTGGTTGTGTCGAAGGGGCACATCGAGAGCATTGGGCATGGGGCGGCGCCGGCGGGGCGAGGCGCGGTGATTGATCTTACGGGGCACTGGCTGCTTCCGGGATTTGTGGACGCGCATGTGCACGTCGGGAATCTGGCGGATGCGCGGCGGGCGCTGCGGTCCGGGGCGACGACGATTGGCGAGGCCGGAGTCGATCACTTTGCGGACGTCGGCATGCGCGAGCTGAATCATAAGGGCGTGGTGGATGTGCCGGACGTGATCGCGGCCGGGTATCACATCCGGACACATCCGGCGGACGCCTACTTCACCGATTTTCCGCAGGACGCCGATTTGATGGGCGGAGTGCACGGAACCGAAGCGGTGCGGCGAATGGTGCGGGAGATGGTGAGCCGCGGCGTGAACCGGATCAAGGTGATGGCGACGGAGCGGGCGGGGACGCCGGAGACCGATCCGCGCGTCCGCGTTTTCAACGATGAAGAATTGGCGGCGGTGGTCGATGAAGCGAACAAGACGGGATTGTGGGTGGTGGCGCACGCACACGGAAACGAAGGCGCGGCGGCGGCGGTGCGCGCGGGCGTGCATTGCATCGAGCACGGGACGTACCTGAGCGACGACACGCTGCGGCTGATGAAGGAGAAAGGCGTATATCTCGATCCGACTATTAACGGCAACGGTGGATATGACCGATCCCGAAGGCGAGTACGACAATCCCATCCTGCAGATGCGCGGGCGGCCCATGCTGCTTACCGGGCGCGAAATGACGGCGCGGGCGTGGAAGATGGGCATCAAGATCGTGGCGGGCACGGACACATCTTACTTTGACAAGAACAATCGTACGCTGGCGGACGAAATCATCGAGCTGTCCGATGCGGGCATGGAACCGATGAATGCGATCAAGGCGGGGACGTCGGTATCGGCGGAGGAATTGGGCGTCGATAAGCGGACCGGATCGATTCGCGTGGGGTACGAAGCGGATTTTGTGGTGATCGATCGCAGTCCGCTGGAAAACATACGGCACATTGGGGACGTGGTGATGGTGGTGAATAATGGCAGGATTGCGCTGAACCGGTTGAATGTTGCGGCGCATCCTTAAGTGGCGCGGGCTTCAGCCTGTGGGGGTTAGGCTTGCAAGGACTAAAACCCACAGGCTGAAGCCTGCGCCACTCGGGGCTGCAGCGCATCGCGGCTTGTGAGAAATCCGGATTGGATGTATGTTACGCGCCAGTCTGTAACACGAAACGGAAAACCCTTATGAAAAATACTGCCATGAAAATTCGATGTTTGATGGTGTTGATCGCCGCGGCGTTTGCGGCGTTGCCTGCGTGTGCGCAGCTTGCGCCTGCGAACAGCGCGGGCGTGACGATGGGGCACATCCATCTGTTCGTGAAGGATGTGGAGGCGCAGAAACATTTCTGGACGGCGGAGATCGGCGGGACGGTCGTGCAAAACGGGCAGCTCATGCTGATCCAGTTTCCCGGCGTGTACATCATGCTGCGGCAGGCCGACCCGGTCGGGCCTCCGGATGGATCGATCGTGAATCACTTCGGTTTTGTGTGGAAAGATTTGCCGGCGGCGCTGGCGAAATGGAAGGCTGACGGCGTGGAGATCGAGCAGACCGGGAACCCGAACCAAGGGTACGTGCACGGACCGGACGGGATTCGCCTGGAATTTTATGGCGATCCATCGCAATCCGCGCCGGTGGTGATGAACCATATTCACTTCTACCCGGTGCAGAGCGACATTCCGGCGATGCAGGCGTGGTACGCGAAAGTGTTTGGCGGCGTGCCGGGCCAGCGCCAGCGGATGTCTTCACCGGGGTTGGTCGACTGCGACGATGTGCCGGGGGCGAATCTTTCCTTCTCGGCGGGAAAGGCGGGATTGGTTCCCACCAAGGGGCGGTCGCTCGATCATATTGGGTTCGATGTGAAGGATCTGGAGGCGTTTACGAAGAAGCTTGACGCGCAGGGGGTCAAGCTGGATGAGGCGATTCGGCTGGCGCCGAATGGGACTACGAAGGTCGCGTATTTGACCGATCCGTGGGGTACACGGATTGAGCTGACGGAGAAGCTTGCGCCGGCTGCGAACTGAGTGGGACGGGCTTCAGCCTGTCTGGTTTTGGGTTTGGGTTTGGGTTTGGCGGCGCTTACGAAAGTCAAAAGCAGACAGGCTTAAAGCCTGTCCTACTTGGCCGTCGGAGGGGGCTCGCCTGGGCCTGTGTACTTTAGGATAAACAATCCCCACTGTTTATTGCTGATGTATATGTTGCCGCGCGTGTCGACGAGCACGTCTTCCGACTGGCTTACCAGCTTGTCGTACGGAGCGGGCATGCGGCGAACCGTCGGTGTGGGAGGGATGAACCAGCCGACCTCCTTCGGCAGGCGCGCGTCCTTGATGTTATAGATGCGCAGGCCGGCGTTGAAGTACGTGAGGTAGATCAGGTCGCCCTGCTTTTCCACATCCGGATTGTGCTGCAGGATATTGGTGTTGTGCGGGCCGAAGCGGCCTCCCTTGTCGCAGAAATCCGTGTAGGGCGCGTCAGCAGGCGGAACCGGCGTGGGAAACGTGGAGATGAGTTTTGGTTTAGTGGGGTCCTGGATGTCTATTAAACCTGTCAGAAACAGCGCGCCCTGGCATGCCGCAGCGCCTGTGGCCGAATCGCCTCCGCCAGTTCCCTCGGCATGCGCGAACAGCAAGGGGCGCCCCGGGATCGGCATCACATCATGCACCGGAATGTTGGTGCCAAAGGGCGGGCTGACGGTAAGCTGGCCAATTAATTTTGGTTTTGAAATGTCGCTGATGTCGAGGATAACGATGGCGGGGCTGTAACCCAAGTAGGCGCGGTCTCCGTCGATCACGGCTGGGCCGTGAAATCCGTAGATCGGGGCGGGTAGCGGCGGCTCGCCTTCCTTCTGGCCCGTCATCCACCAGCGGCCCGCTTCTTTTGGATGTGCCGGATCGCTGACATCGAGGATCACCAGGATTTGTCCCTTATAGCCGGGCATGCCCGCGGACAGGTAGGCGTACTTGCCGCCGGGGTAGCCGTCGCGATGCGTGCCGGTTGCGCCCGTCTTCCACCAGGCGACCTGCTCGGGGCCCAGCGGGTTGCTGATATCCCAGATGAGGACGCCTTCGTTGACCTGCTTATTCGGGTCGCCGCCGTAGCCTTTCCTATCCTGAAGCGCCGTGATCATGAGATTGCCGTGGAGGTCCACCTGGCCCATGGCGGTGTTTGGCGGGCCGGGAATGAACTTGACCACCTGCGGGTTCGTGGGGTCGGTCACATCGACAATGCTCCAACCTTGCGCTACGAAGTGGCCCATGTAGAGATACCAGCGATCGCCTACATGCTTGATCGCCATTTTGAAGGCTTCGTGGCCGCCCAAATCGCTGTAGCCGATCGGCTTCATGTTGCTGGCTTCCCAGCCGGCTGGGATCTGATCCGCGAAGGCGCGCTGAGGCGTGGCGCACAAAATGCCTGCGAAGAGGACGGCGCAAATCGCGGCTTGCAAATGAAACTTCGTGGTCGTTGATTTCATTTTATCTCCCGGGGCAAGAATCAAAATTTCTCTCTGGCTCCAATATCACGAGCACAAGTGGATGTAAAGCGATTCGATTCGTCCGCCGAGAATCTCAACCAGCTTGGCGAGCTGGACGTTGCGCAGGGGCTTGATTGATTCGTGCCGCAGCATTCCGCAGAATGTCCGCGCTAAGCAGGAATTTCTTCCGTTCCTCTTCCGACATTTCCGGCTCAAGGATTTGGCTCACGCCTTGCCGGCCGAGCACGCTGGGAAGAGAAATCGTGACCGAGTAATTTGGATTGTATGAGCCAATGGGAATGACTGCGTGCTCGTCGCGCAGGATCGCCTCGGCGATGCGCGCCGTCACCATGCCAATCCCCAGCTGGCTTGCGCCAGTTCCTTCGATGATGGTGATATTCGCGAAGCGCACATCCTGCTCCACACTTTGGCGAAACGCGTCCATGGTTTCGCCGCTGCCCTCAAGCACTTCTTCGATGGGCGTGCCGCCGACTCGCGCGGAAGACCACAAGAACACCTGGGAAGTGCCGTGTTCTCCGACCACTTGCGCCTCGACATACATCGGGTTCACTTTTAATCGGCGAGCGAGATGTAAACGGAAGCGGAGCGAGTCCAGAAAAGTGCCGCTGCTCAGCACGCGCTCATGGCCAGCGAGCCCCCGAGCAAGATCAGCTAGAGGATCGGGCGGGTCTGTGACGACTAGGATTAGAGCCTGCGGCGCCGCCGCAACAATTCTTGGAACGATATCTCGGTAGACGCCCGCGTTGGTGTCCAGAAGCTTCAACCTTCCGGCAGGGTCGCTGCGGTCCGTGGCACCGCCAGTTTTCTCGTTGATTCCTGCGGTGACGATCACGAGCACTGCGTCGACAAGGTCGGGATAGTCGCCGGCGCGCAGTTCTACTGCCGGAGAGAGAGTCGCGCCGTATTGGAGATCCGCCACAACGCCCTTGGCGCGCTCATGATTTTTGTCCAGCACGACGACCTGACACGCAACTCCACGCATGACGAGGGACAGAAGACAAGCTGAGCCTACTCCGCCCGCTCCAACGATGCCGACTTTCATGTGAAGTCTCCTTTCGTGCTTTTTAGGCGGGGCCGCAAATTCAGGACGCGGCGACTCCGATGGCGCTTTTAGCGTTTACGGAGTTTGGGGTGCGACCCATCAGAAAGATGGCGCCGCTTCCTACGAGCGATGGAATCGCTCCCACCATAAAGACAGTGGTCAGCGGCAAATGCAGCGAGAGCATGATGCCGCCAAGGATCGGGCCGACAATGGATCCGATGCGCCCGATGCCCAGCGCCCAACCCACTCCTGTCGAGCGAATGTACGTCGGGTAGAACGAAGCGGCCAGAGCGTTAGCTCCGGTCTGTCCGCCGATCACGCCGGCGCCGGCAAAAAAAGTACAGATCATGATGGCGACGACGGAATGGGAATAGCCGAGCAGTGCGACGCAAACGGCGCCGAGGAAATAGGTGAACGTCAGGACCCGGTAGGCGCCGAAGCGGTCTACGAAGCTGCCGAGAGCCAGGGAGGCAACCACGCCTCCGCCCTGAAATACGGCAGTGGCGATGACCGCGAGGGAGATGGTAATTCCGGCGTTGTGAATTACGGTGGGCAGCCAGCTCGTCAGGAAGTAGATATCGATCAGACTCATGAAGAATCCAATCCACAGGAGGATCGTGGGAAGAGCGCGGCCTTGCCGGAAAAGATGGACGACGGGCATGCCGGGAGCGCGCTCCTCACGGACGACGAAATTTGTATCGCTTCCGAAAACCAGAAGCGGGTTCATGCGCGCCAGTAGTTGCCGCACGCGCTCGGTATTCGCTCCGTGAATCACCAGGTGGCGGATGGATTCGGGCAGCAGCAGGATCAGAACGGGGACGAGCAGTAAGGGCATGATGCCAGCGAGAACGAAAACACCTCTCCACCCGTACACGGGAAGAATGGGCACCGCGGCAAAGCCTGCGATCGAGGCGCCGATGGGAAATCCGCAGAACATGATGGTGATCATGGTGCCGCGGCGGCGCTCGGGAGCATATTCGGCGGTCAGGGCGATGGCATTGGGCATCGCGCCGCCGAAACCCAAGCCCGCGAGGAAGCGCAGGATCGCAAGGCTGTTGCCCGAATCCGCCATCGCCGTGCTCAAGGTGAGCAAACCATAGAAGAGCGTGCAGAGGACGATCACGGGCTTGCGGCCAAAGCGGTCGGCAACGGGTCCGAAGATCAGCGCGCCAAGCATTAAGCCGACGAGGCCCCAGGCGAAAATTCGAGTGAGCGCGGCTGGGCCAAGGTGCATGTCCCGCGCAAGCGATGGCGCGAGGTAGCCGATCATTTGTGCGGCGAAGCCGTCGAGGAGCGCTGCCAGGGCACACAGGACCATGACGCGAATCTGAAACGAGCCGACCTTCTGCTCGTCGATCAAGTCGGGGACGTTTACGGTGGTTGCAGTTGTCATGGCGTCTCGGCCAGTAGCGCGGGCTTCAGCCTGCGAGGTTTGGTCTTTGCTATGCCAAAACCCCACAGGGCTGAAGCCTGCGCTACTAAATCTTATTGAGAATATCCGCGAATTTAGCCGCGACTCTGGCGCGCAGCTCCGGCGTTGCGCCCACGACGGGCGGAAAATCCTTGATGCGCTCGAAGGGGCGGCATGCATCGATCAGCCCGCGCGAACTGTAGTTCACGGTCGAGCCGTGCGGGAATGATCGGATCCAGCGGGCCGCTCCACATGCGGCGGATGATTTCAATGTCTAGCGCGGGATCGCAGCGCGTGGACATCGCCCAGATGACATCGAACAAATCCGTCGGATCAACGTCATCGTCCACGACGACGACGAAGCGGCCGAGATAGGCGCCTGCCTGGCAACCGGCGGCCACGAGGCCCACTTGCTTGGCGTGACCGGCATACGCTTGCTTGACGGAGATAACGTTGAACAGGCGCATCGCGCCGGCTTCGTGGCACCACACGCCTTGCACGCCGGAAATGCCCGCGCGTTCGATGGCGTCCCAGATCATTCCGGACTTGACGATGGACCTTCCGAAAGACATGTCCGACGGCGGGCGCATGGGCGTGGCCATCGTCAGGATGGGATCGTTGCGATGATAGACGCGGCGAACGCGGATGACGGACTGCTCGCTGGACGGGCTTGCGTAATAGCCGGTGAACTCTCCGAACGGGCCCTCGGTGTGAACGTCGCCTTCGGTGACTTCGCCTTCCAAAATAATTTCCGCGTGCGCGGGCATGGGAAGGCCGTGAATTTCACTCGGGATTACTTCAAACGGTTCGCCGCGATGTCCGCCGGCATAATCAAATTCCGATACCCCAAATTTTATTTCATTCGCTGCGGCTAGGAACAGCAGAGGGTCGTGGCCGCAACAAACGAGCACGGGGCACGGCTTTCCCTGCTTGAAATATTTGTCGCGGATTTGACGGCCGTGCTTGCCGGGAGACATCCACAGGCCGGTGCTGTTCTTGGAGTGAACCTGAACGCGGTAGGTCGCCGCGTTCACCCAGCCCTCTTCGGGATCGCGCATGATCACCAGATCTTCCGTGCCGATGTAGCGGCCGCCGTCTCTCTCATGCACTCGCGGCGCTGGGAATTTGTAGAGGTCGACATTTTCCTCGCGATCGATATTTTCGAGGATGGGGCCCTGCATTACGGTGGTGGGCGGGATCGGTTTGTGCTGCTTCATGCGATCGCGGTAGGCCTGTACAACATCGATGGCCGTCTTCGGCATCGGGAAACCCAACATGAGAGCCATGCGTTTGGATGAATTTCCCGAACCCGACAGAACGCGAAACCCACTGGGATATCCGGTAATGTCTTCGAACAACAGCGCGGGCGCTTCCGATCGCTTGTGGTTCACGATTTCGGCGAGAGCGCCCAGTTCCAGGTCCCAGTTGGCGCCCTTCACTCGGGTTACTTCGCCGAGGCTTTCCGCGCGTTCGAGGAATTCCCGCAGATCGCGGTGAGGGCGGTCATAGAGGCCCAGCCATTTGCGATCGGTTGTTTTCGAGTCTATCGTTTGCGGCATTTGCTATTCCTTCCCTGCCGGTCATAAATCCGCAGCAAAACTTATATCATGCCCTGTCAGGCTCGGAGGCGTCCGGGTTTTGTAGGACAGCCACTCTTGGATGTCCGGCGTATTTTCAGCGAGGCAAAAGCGGACAGCCAAGAGTGGCTGTCCTACTATCCATTCAGAAAAGTGGCGCGATTGAAGTAAGATAGGCGCGCTTCGCCGGCCGTTTTTCAACAAGAAATTCGCGAGGGCGCCATGTCACATATAAATCGGATCGCTTTGGCGTTTGGAATCGCGTGCGTGATTGCGGGCGCGATGTCCGGTGCACCAGCACACGCGCAGGCCGATCCCAATTCCGCGCCCAATCCGTATCGCACAGTTGAGAACTGGGCGAAGCTGCCTGAGGGACGGATGTGGGGACAAGTGATCAGCGCGGACATCGATCGCGACGGCAAGAGCATCTGGGTTGTCGAGCGGTGCGGCGGAACTTCCTGCGCTAATTCGACCCTTGCGCCCGTTCTGAAATTCGATTCATCCGGCAATCTGGTGAAAAGCTTTGGCGCGGGGACGATTGTGCGGCCTCATGGCCTCTTCATAGATAAGAGCAACAATGTGTGGGTGACGGACGGCGACGCCGAAAATGGGAAGGGCAACCAGGTATTTGAGTTCAGCCAGGGCGGGAAAGTGTTGATGACGCTGGGCAAGGCGGGAGTCGCTGGGGATGGTCCGGACACGTTCAACAAGCCGAGCGATGTGCTCGTCGCTCCGAATGGCGATATTTTTGTGGCGGACGGACATGGGCCCGGCTCGAACGCGCGGATCGTGAAATTTTCAGCGGACGGAAAATTTATCAAGGCGTGGGGCAAAGAAGGAACGGGGCCGGGGGAATTTAACAATCCCCATTCCCTGGCGATGGATTCCAAAGGACGGCTGTTCGTGGCCGACCGCGGGAACAGCCGCATTCAGATTTTCGATCAGGACGGAAACATTTCTGGAGGAGTGGCGGCAATTTGGGCGGCCGAGCGGAGTTTTTATCGATAAGCACGACATTCTCTACGTTGCGGACTCGGAATCGAATCTGGCGCGCAATCCTGGTTTCCGGCGCGGCATCCGGATCGGAAGCGTCAAGGACGGCAAGGTCACGGCCTTCATTCCCGACCCGGTGCTGAACCCGGGCCAGGGATTGGAGCCGACGAATGGAACTGCGGCGGAAGGCGTTGCGGCGGATGACGCGGGAAACGTGTATGGGGCGGAAGTGGGACCGCGAAATTTCAAGAGATATGAAAAGAAGTAAGTCAAATGATAAGGATTGCTGGCGAGGCCCCGATGCGTAAATTCATGCTGCGCAGCGCGGGATTGCAGTAGCAGATTTGAATTCTGAAATTTCAAATTTAAGATTTGAGATTTGAAATCGTGGTTCGGAGGGAAACGAAATGAAGCGAAGAACATTTTTGCGCAATGCGGCTGCGAGCGGGCTGGCTGCCGCGGTCGCACCGGCCGCTGTCAGCGGCGCCGACAATAAGGCCGCGTCCTTGGGTACAAAGCTCCGTGCGATTTCAACGGATCGGGCGCCGAAACCGGTCGGGCCTTTTTCGCAGGCGATCAAGGCGAACGGTTTCGTTTTCGTCGCTGGGATCACTGCTCGCGATCCGAAGACCGGGCAGGTGATTGAAGATGACATCACGCGGCAGACGGAACTGGTCATGGAAAATATCAAAGCCATTCTCGAAGCTGCTGACTCCTCTATCGATCGCACGGTGAAGACGACCGTGTATTTGAAAGACATGAATGATTTTGATGCGATGGGAAAAGTGTACAGCCGATATTTTCCGAATCATCCGCCGGCACGCTCCACGGTCGAGGTGGCGCGTTTGCACGGAGGGCGAGTGGAAATTGAATTGATCGCGGTTGCTTAGACATACGAATCAGGAGCTCCATGCTGACACGACGACGGTTTTCTCAATTGCTGATCGGATCGCCGCTGCTCGCTTCGAGCAGCTTCGGACGCGCGGCCAGCGCTTCGGCTGTTTCCGCCCCGCAGGATATGGGCGCGGCGCTGACGCAGAGCCGCGACTTGCTGATCAAGGGCGGCACGGTCATCGACCCGAGCCAAAATTTGCACGCGCAGCTGGACGTAGCGGTGAAGGACGGAAAAATTCAGCAGATCGCGCCGGATATTCCAGCGGATGGATCGCGCACCCTCATTTCCGCGAAAGGCAAAATCGTCACGCCGGGACTCATCGATGTTCACGTGCACGTTTTTGAAGGAGTGGGCCCGACCGGAGTGAACGCGGACCAATATTGCCTGGGGCGCGGCGTTACGACCGCGGTGGATGCCGGCTCCGCGGGTTATTTTTCCATCGCCGGATTCCGGCAATACGTCATCAAGCCTTCGGCTACGCGAATATACGCGATGGTGGACATCGGAGCGCGCGGCACGCTCATGGGCCTCGTCGGAAATTATTCAAATCTCGATTGGGTGAATCCACAGTTGACGGCGCGGGCGGCGGAAGCGAACAAGCCCGACGTCGTGGCGATCAAAGCGCGGCTTTCCAGAGAAATTACCGGGGCAAACGATCTCGAAGTCCTGAAACGAGCGCTGGAGGCCGCGAAGATTTCCAACCTTCCCTTGATGGTGCATGTCGGCGATTCCTATTCTCCCTTGCAGGACATACTCAGGCAGCTGAGAAAGGGCGATGTGTTGACGCACTGTTTTACCGGGCGGCCGCATGGGCCGCTCGACGCGAATGGAAAGATTCTTCCCGAAATGCTCGAATGCCGGGAAAGAGGCGTCCTGTTCGATGTTGGCGATGGCGGGCCGCATCTGAGCCTGGATGTTGCGGAAAAGTGCCTGCAACAAAATTTTCTGCCTGACACGATTGGAACGGACCTCGGAGGCCTGAGCATCAACGGGCCGGTGTATGACCTGGTCACCGAGCTCTCTAAATTTTTGGCGATCGGAATGAATTTGGATCAGATCATCGAACGCGTCACGCTCAGGCCGACGCGCATGTTTAATTTTGGCGTCGAGATCGGCACGCTGCGGCCGGGAACGGTGGCGGATATCACGATTCTCGAAGCGCGCGAAGGAAGTTTTGTTTTCGGTGACAGCACCGGGAAAAAGCGCACCGGCAGGCAGAAACTGCAAAGCACGGCGACGATTCGCGCGGGAAAAGCGTATGTGAATCGGAGCGATGACGTTTGAAAATGTGGCGCAGGCTTCAGCCTGTGGGTGTAGTCCTTGCTAGGACCAAAACCCCACAGGCTGAAGCCTGCGCCACTTAAACGTCTGCAGAACCTCAGTTAGTAACTACCGGCGAGTGTCTGAATCTTGGTCTTGTCGGGATACAGCACGCCGAGCGCCTGGTCTTTTGGATCGGCGGATCGCGTGGTGTACCAGATCGAATTTTCGTTCGAGACTTCGATCTTGGGCATGTCGGTCCGCTGCTCCGCGGGGTAATAGGTGAAGGTCTTGGATTTCAGTTCAAATTTGATCAGCCCGCCGCCCTGTCCCGAATCCGCGATCCAATAATTCGAGTCATGATCCTGCTGGATGTCGTACGGGAAGGACCACTTCACGGGGAGCGCATATTCAACGATTTTGTTGGTGTTCGGATCGAGCATTCCGATTTTCCCGGGCCATTCGAGCGCGTACCAGATCATGCCGTTGTGGTCGGCAAACACGCGACGCATGGTGCAGGGCCTGGTGAGAGGCGCGTACTCGATCCACTGGCTGTCCACCGGATCGAATTTGGTCACCTTGCAGCGCCACCAATCAGCCAGCCAGACTTTGTCGTTCTTGTCCATCACCATGCCGTAGGCGAAGCTGTTGTCCGTGGGCGTCTTGTAGAGAGAAACTTCGCCCGTGGTGCGGTCCCACTTGGCAATCGAGTTGGCCCAGGAGAGCGACTCCCAAATATTTTGCCTGGAGTCGACGAAGGGCGTGTTGCCGTGCGGAGGCCGCTTGGCATCCGGGTCGTACGGATAATATTTGATCGCTCCGGTTTTGCTGTCGACTCGCACGAAGGCCGTGTGCCCGGCCATCCAGATGTCTCCGCTCGCATCCTGCGTCAGGCCGTGGCCCCGATATTGCGGACCGGCAACCGGGTAGTCGGTCCAGGTGGCCGTGCGCGGATCCATTTTGCCGACTTGCAAGCCGCGCGCGTCCACATACCAGATGTCGCCATTCTGGCTCAAGTGCGCGTCGTGAAATCCGCGTTCG
The DNA here is from genome assembly GCA_963804145.1 of uncultured Acidobacteriota bacterium. Lineage (GTDB taxonomy): Bacteria > Acidobacteriota > Terriglobia > Acidiferrales > UBA7541 > Palsa-360. Next base: position 42,710 of record CAWDPI010000004.1, read on the forward strand.
CCCTTCGGCAGAGGAGGAATGTGATACTCGATGAACATCGCTTTGCCCAGCGCTTTTTCGTCGATCGGCTGGTCGGGAACGGCGAGGCCGCGCTTCTTGCTGTCCGGACCGAAATTTTTAACCAAGTACGCCACTAATTCCTCGCGCTCGCCGGCGGCAAAGGTGCCGGGCACGAGGCGCGCGCCCGCGTTGTCAGTGGGGTTCTGCATCAGATCGATACCGGCGTTCCACTGCGATTCATCCCATTGTTTATTGGGGAGGAAGTCCGGGCCGTGGCACATGATGCACGTGCGTTCAATCGTCTCGCGCGCGTGGCCCGGCGGGTACAGCTCGTCATAGGAGACAAGCGGCTCACCTTTGGGAAGGCCGCTACGCATTTGCTGGTTCGGCCGGTAGGTTCCCTCTTTCAAAGTAAAATCCGCCGTCGCGCTTCCGCCGGAGGCGATCGTGATTTTCTGCACGTCGCTGTCGGTGAACCCGTTCTTCGTAACGCTCACTTCATAGTTGCCGGGGAAAAGATCCACGGCCTGGTAGCGTCCGCCCTCGGTGAAGACCATGTAGACGACATTCTTGTCGACATTCTTGACGTAAACTTTTGCCGACTTGAATTCCTTGGGGGCCTTGACCGTGCCGGAGATCGAGCCCAGTCCGGCAAGTGTGCTGGTCGCGCCGGCGCCGGCGCTTTTCTCACCCTTGTTTTGTGCGCCGACAGTAGTCGCAACGCCGAACACCAGGGCGATTTCCAGCGCCCAAAGGAGGCCTGAACACCACAGTTTGCGATCCATGAATGTCTCCCCTTCGCAGATGGCTAAATCCGGATACGGACGTGCTAGCAATATAAGCTTGTCCGGCTGAGGAATCAATCCGCATGAATGCGATCCGTGACTCGTGGTCCGCGACCCGTGAACGACGCCGATGCGATTCTCGCCGGGTCGACTTTTTCTGTGTTCTCTGTGCCCTCTGTGTTAAATGTTTTGGACTTGTCAGGAGCCGGAACGATGATTGAAGAGAAGGACGTCCTGATCCGCGTTCGCGACGGAATTAATATGGCGGCGCGTATTTACAGGCCCGATGGCGCCGGCCCCTTTCCCACGCTGTTTGCCACCTCGCCCTACCGCTATGACAACAACACTCTTCCTGCCCAGCCAATGTTCCTGTGGCGGGAGACCGGGCCGATTGAGTGGTATGTCGAGAACGGCTATGCCTACGTGCACGCCGATGTTCGCGGAACGGGGCGCTCGGAGGGCGATTTCGAATTCCTTGGTCAGCGGGAGCAGCACGACCTGTACGACGTGATCGAATGGATCGGGACGCGGCCCTGGTGCAGCGGAAAAGTGGGTGGCATCGGCCAGTCTTACTACGCCATGTCGCAATGGTTCATGGGGATTCAGAACCCTCCTCACCTTGCCTGCATAGCTCCCTACGATGGATTAAACGATCCCTACCGCTTCATGGGCTATCCCGGCGGCATCGAGGGCGCGTTCCTGGCGTACTGGATGAATGCCAGCGTGCGCGTGCCGAATCTCTATCCGGCCAACGGAGATAATCCGCGTTATGTGTCGCCCGATCTGTTTCTGGAGGTGGAGCGGCATCCGCTCTATGACGAGTTCTGGCGAGAGCGCGCGGCGTTCGAACATTTGGCCGAGATCAAGGTGCCTTTGTTTTCAATCGGCGTCTGGGCCAAGCAGGCTTTGCACCTCGCGGGGAATATTCGCGGGTACCAGCTTGCCCGCGGCCCGAAGAAGCTCGCGATCAGCGGCACGCCCACGCCGTTTTCTTCGCAGTCCGATTTTGCGGGCGTGGAATTTCACCGCAGGTATTTGCTCCCGTTTTACGACAAGTATCTGAAGGGCCTGAAGACCAGCTATGACGAACGGCCCAATGTCGAATACCTGGTGCGCAATACGGGGAAAGTCAGATCGTTCGAAACCTGGCCGCCACCGGACACGAAACGGGCGCACTTTTATTTGGGCAAAGGACGAACGGGAAGCGTGACGTCACTGAATGACGGCGGGTTGGGAACTGTTCCGCCTGACAAGAGCGGCGGAAGCACGAGCTATTCTTATCCGCAGCCTTCCTGGGTGATGGGCGTTGTGCCGATCGGACCCGCCGGGCCCGATCCTGCGCGCGGTGTGCTGACGTTCACGACCCAGCCCCTTGAGAGCGATCTCGAGATTGCCGGGGAAGGAAAATTGATCCTGTACGCGGCATCGACGCGGAACGACACGGATTTTATTGTGAAAATTTCGGAGCAGTTCGACCAGAATCAAGAGGAGCGCACGCGGGGCGTTCAGCCGCGATATTTCATCGTCACCAAGGGATGGCTGCGCGCTTCACATGCGCAGCTCGACTCGAAACACAGCACGGAGGAAATTCCCTACTATACGCACGAACGTGTGACTCCGCTGAATCCGGGCGGCATCCACAAGTATGAAATTCCGTTGCAGCCGATCGCGTACCTTTTTCACAAGGGCAGCCGGATTCGCGTGGAAATATGCAATGGAGATTCACCGGTGACGGATTCGTTGTTCTTCCATTTTTACCGGCCGGACAAAATCGGCGCCGACACGATTTATCATGACGCTGAGCATCCGTCCGAGCTCATTCTTCCTGTGCTGAACGCCTTCAAGAGCGATTAGCGGTCATGTCACAAATCGCGTTGCGGGAATTTCTCTGTTTAGAGAATCGGCCAGGTTGTCGCGCCAATGGCGCGGAGGATGACAGCCCGGGGCAACGCCCCGGGTATCGCGTCCCGGTAAGATTGTCCGCCCTGAAGGGGCGGAGGATTCCCGCGCCCCTTCAGGGCGCACAATAATCGATGGATTCCGAAACCCAGGGCGTTGCCCTGGGCTGGCAACCTCCGGCGCTTTCAGCGCCGGAATTTGCGGCGAAGATCTCGAAGGCTCACGAGCGCTGGACAGGGGGGAGTTTTCCGCCGGAGATGAATGTGCCGATGCGATTGCCCTTGGTGATGGGAAGCAGGAGATGAGAGGGGTATTCGGCGTTGTGATGGACGGTCACTTGAGATGCGCTGCTGCTCGAAACATGGCCGGTGCCAACCAGCTCGAGATAATTCTTGGGGACGTCATTGTCCGCGCTCTTGATTTTGATTCCGATGCGCTCTCCGGGTTTGAGCAGGATGCCGTAGGGGCGGATCTCGATATTGAATTCGTAAACTTGATTGGGTTCAAGCGGCTCGCGCTCGGTATGCAGGTGGACGGGCTGCCACGGCCTGGATGCAGCAGGGTCAAGTCTTTGCTGCGATCCGCGGAGCCAGCCGCGCGTCAAGAGAATGCTGCGGCCCTCGGCATCGAAATGCCATAAAGAAGCAAACCACAATATTTCCTTTGCGGTTGTCGAGCCGTATAGATTGAGCACGATCGGGCCGCAAATCTCCGTATTTTCCACGATGGGCGGCGTTTTGAATTCAACTTCACCGTGGTTATGAGGCGAATCCTCGTACGTAGAGGATCCATCGTTCGGCCAGAATTCGTGTTCGTTGAGCAGCCCGTCCGTGTGCAGGTAAAACGGAGTCCATTTGGTTTCGGGGAGAGGCCATTCGCGCGCTTCCTTCCATTCGTTGGCTCCAACGATGAAAAGTTGTATCGGGGGCTCCTCCACAATTCCCGTGTCGACGCCCTTCAGCCAGTGATCGAACCAGCGTAGGGATTCATAGGCGTATTGATACAGCGGCCGGTCCAGGTACACGGGCGGGCCGATGGTCAATTTTTTCGGGCCTTTCCATTTTTCGATGGCGCGGATGTCACCCGGCAAATGGAGACCGTAGAGTCCCCAATCACCGCCAAAATAAGCGGGGATTTTCGTGTTCTCGAAATTCACGGAACGTTCTTTGTGAAATTCGTTGCACAGATTGTTCACGATGATGTCGACAAGCATGGAATTCGCGCCGGCGTCGGGATTCTTCAGCGCGTCCACGAGATACGGGACTTCGGAAATTTCGGGATCGGCGAGCGCGGCTTCGATGGCTTGGGAATATCTCTCTTCGCCCCATTTTTCTTTCAGAGTATTTTTGGTACGGAAGTTCGGGCCGTTTGACGATACCCAGTGCGACATGAACCCGTGATTAAAAATTCCTCCGTGATAGTAGAGATCGCGGTACATGTCGGTCCAACCGTAAGGGGAAAAGATTGCGCGCAGGTGAGGAGGATTGAGCGCCGCGACGCGTTTGGAGACGCGAGAGAAATGCGATACGCCGGTCATGCCTACATTGCCGTCGCACCAGGGCTGGCGGGCCGTCCACTCCACGGCTTCGTAGACATCTTGAATCGATTGTGGGTCGATGTTTCCGAAAATGCCGCCGGACTTGTGCGTTCCCGTAATGTTGATGATGAGGAGCACGTATCCGCGGCGAACGTAGAAATTGAAATCGCCGGTTTCCATGAAGCCGCGGGCGTAAGAGAAGCCGATGGGCATGATTTCCACCGACTGCGCAGCCTTTGAGTAAGCGTGAACCGCGAGCAGGGCGGGAAATTTTCCCGGGGCGTTCGGCCGGAAAATATCCGAGTCGAGCGTGACTCCGTCTCGAACGGGAATCGCGACGTCTCGTTCAATCGTGATTCCGTATTTTCGCGGCGAGGTCTGCCACTTTGTCGAGAACACTCTGCTTCCTCCAAATTTTCACAACGGTGCGAACAAGCGGGATAATATACAATTGTTACTGTGTAGAGTGTAACTTCCTGCAGGCGGGCACGTATTAAAATGGAAGGCACTCTCGCGAGACAGGCGCGCCATGGCAGACTCAATTTCAGTAGCGTCTCACGTACAGGCCCGAACGGCCGCACAGGTTTCCGCGGCCACGGACACCATCCCCTGGTACATCTGGTCCTGCGTCATCGCGGTCATATCCAGCGTGATCGGCGGCGCGTGGGACATCTCCTGGCACGAGAGCATTGGCCGCGACACGTTTTGGACCACGCCGCACATTCTGATTCAGTTGTGCGGCATAATTTCGGGCATCTCCTGCGGGTATCTGATTCTCTCGACCACCTTCCAGAAAAATTCTCCCTTGCGCGCAAACTCCATTTCGATGTGGGGATTCCGCGGGCCCATGGGCGCGTTCCTGTGTGCCTGGGGCGGCGTGTGCATGATTACTTCGGCGCCGTTCGACAATTGGTGGCACGCGGCCTACGGCCTGGATGTGAAGATTCTGAGCCCGCCGCACGTTTTGCTAGCCCTGGGCATGACAGGAATCCGCTTCGGCACGGTGGTCATGATCATTTCCGAAATGAATCGAGCGCAGGGCGAGTATCGCGCCAGGCTCGAGCGGTTGCTATTTTTCTCGTTTACTTTCCTGTTTGGCATGACGATCGGAATCGCTCAGGAATATACGGTCCGCCCCTTCATGCACGGAGCGAGGTTCTACATTGTGGCAGCGATAATCTCGCCCATTTTGATGGCGGCTATCGCGGCAGCTACGAAGCATCCGTGGGCGGTGACGATCACCACGGCGATGTACACGGCGCTGCATCTTGCCTTCACCTGGATACTGCCGCTCTTCCCCGCGGAACCCAAGCTCGGCCCGGTCTATCAAAAAATCACGCATCTTATTCCGCCGGATTTTCCGATGCTGTTGATCGTCCCGGCGATTGTGATTGATCTGGTGCGGCGCCGGACCGGCGGGTGGAACCGGTGGGCCCAATCGGCAGCGGTGGGCGCGGCATTTCTCGTGAGCTTCGCCGCCGTGCAGTGGCCTTTCGCGGATTTTCTGATGTCGCCGGCGTCGCGCAACTGGATTTTCGCGACGGGAAATTTCCCGTATTTCATTCCTCCCCGGTCTCCATGGGCCCGCAATCTTTTTTTTCCGACGGACGCGAGCGCCACGGCCTTCTGGGCGCATATGGGTATCGCGGCGATCGTTGCAATTGTCATGACCGAACTTGGTACGCGCTGGGGCGAGTGGATGCGGCAAATTCGACGGTAAATTTAGTAGCACAGGCACGCTTGCCTGTGCGTGTCTTGCGGTCATAGTGGGTCTGGTAACCTGTGCTTGGCGCCCGGAAAACCGCACAGGCAAGAGTGCTTGTGCTACTCGAGCTCTTCCGCAGTTTCTTGGTATTCAATTTTTATTTAGTCAAAAAGCGCCATGCGATCACGGATACAAATTCTCGGCCTCGCAATAGTGCTCCTGTTCGCGGCGATGCCTCTTAGCGCTCATGTCGGGAGCCCTGACGTTTTTTACGAGGGCAAGGCCGGCACGTATCCGCTCTTTGTCACCATTCGCGTGCCGCAGGTGATTCCGGGCGTTGCGGAAATTCAGATTCGCAGCGAGTCGGGAGGCGTGCGTGCGGTCAGCGTCGTTCCCATGCGGCTTGCCGGCCCCGGATCTAATCTGCCGCCCACGCCCGACCTCGCCGTGCAGTCCAAAGATGATCCGCAATTTTTTACCGCGAGCCTCTGGCTGATGGAATCCGGCGCTTTGCAGGTGCGCGTGCTCGTCGACGGGGCACAGGGGCAAGGGGAAGTCTCCGTGCCCGTGCCGTCCTCCGCGCAGCGGACGCTTCCGATGCAGAAATCTCTTGAGGGGCTATTGCTTGCGCTCATGCTGCTTCTGTCCGTCGGCGTGGTTTTCATCGTCGGCGCCATCGTGCGCGAAGGCAATCTGGATGGCGGTGAAGTCCCGAGCGACGCGCGCAATCGCCGCGCGCGCCGCGCAATGGTGGGCACTGCGGTTTTGGTCGTGGCCCTGCTTTTTCTCGGCAAAGCCTGGTGGGGCGTGAATGCAGCAGATTTTCAACGCAGGGTGGATTTTTTCAAGCCTCCGGCCGCCGCGCTGACGCTCGTTGACGGCCGACGTTTAGAGGTTCGCGTGGACCGCGCGGACAATCGGGCGGAGCGCCCGGACTTCCGTTCTACGGCTTATCTCCGATTAGGTGACGTCATCCCCGATCATGGCCACCTGATGCACCTCTTCCTCCTGCGTGTTCCTGAATTGAATGCCATGTGGCATCTGCATCCTGACCAAATTGCAGGAGACGCGTTTGCGTTGGACTTGCCCGATGTGCCCGCTGGCCGCTATCAAGTTTTCGCCGACGTCGTCGATCCGCGCGGTTTTCCGTGGACGCTTGTCGGCGCGATCGACCTTCCGCAAATCGCCGCAGGAAAACCTCTCGCGGGCGATGATTCTGCCTGGTCCGGCGCGCCGCTGGTTGCGCCAGCCGCCGATTCGACGAGCTCACGTCTGGCGGACGGCGGCCACATCGTTTGGGAACGCCCGGCGGGCCCGCTGAAGGCCAATGTTCCTTTTGAATTTACCTTCGCTGTGCAGGATAAAGACGGCCACCCCGCGAAAGACATGGAGCCCTATATGGGCATGGCCGGACACGCCGAATTTGTGCGCTCTGATCTGAGCGTTTTTGCGCACGTGCATCCTGCCGGATCGGTCTCGATGGCTGCCTTGGAACTTGCGCAAGCGGGTTTCCCCGGCGATTCGGGCGCTGCGCAAGCGCCTATGTCGATGCCGATGTCCATGCCGATGCCTGAGTCCGGGCCGCTTTCGCCGGAAGTGCGGTTCCCTTACGGGTTTCCGCAGGCGGGTGATTATCGCATTTTCGTGCAGGTCAAGCGGGCGGGGCGCGTTGAGACAGGCGTGTTCGACGCGCATGTGCAGTGAGGGGCCCGAGTAGGACGGGCTTCAGCCTGTCGCACTTGTAGCAGGACTGCACGCCCAAAACCGACAGGCTGAAGCCTGTCCTACTTGAAGCGAGGGAACAGCTTCAGGGCGTTATCGCGGTTAACGGCGCGTTTGATCTCGGGCGAGACCTCATAATTGTCCCAGCCGTTGGCCGTCGGAGCTACGGGGCGATAAGGAAAATCGCTGCCCCATACTATTTGAGTCGTGGGCACGAGATTCATCAACGCCGCGAGTGACGAAGTGTTCGTCGCGTTCGCGATGTCGTAGTGCAATTTCCTCAGTTCATAAAAGACGCCGTTCGGGACGCGCGAGGCGAGCGCGCTGCGCGATTGAAAAAAACCGTTGATGCGCGCGGCCAGCACGGGCATGGTCCCGCCGGAATGGCAGAAGATAAATCGAATGTCGGGGCAGCGGGAAAACGTGCCGTTCACGAGAAAACTGGTAATCGTCCGCGTCGTATCGAAAAGAAACTCGGTCACGTTGGACGGAATCCCGGGGATCAGATTCGCACAGCAGCAGGGCTCGGTCGGATGGACGAAAACTACGGCTTTGCGGCGATTCAGCTCGTCGAAGACGGGAGAGAAATCCGGGTCACCGGGCCATTTGTCGTCGTAACTCGTCTGCAAGTAAGCGCCGTCCGCTCCGAGAGCGTCAAATGCGTAGGCGATCTCGGCAAGGCTGCCGTCCACGTCGGGCAAAGGTAGCGCGGCAAATATGCCAAAACGCCCGGGATAATCTTTGGATAGTCGCGCTCCATATTCATTTGCAATGCGCGCGAGTTTGCGGGAATTTTCCTTGCCTTTGTGCCAGGCACCCGGAACCGGCAGCGACAGTATAGAAGAGGCTACGCCGAACTGTTCCATCTGCTCCAGGGTGACGTCGGGAGTCCAATCGAGAACTGTGGTGTTGCCCGAAGTAATTTCCAGGATGCGGTCGCGGGTAAGGGTCGCATACTCGGGCGGCAGCATGTGGTGATGCACGTCGATGCGGCGCGGATTTGCGTTGGTGCGTGGGTTCGCGTCAGCCAGCGGCGGATTGCCAGGGCCCATGATTAAACCTCAGCGGTAAACTTACAGGTCTCGCTTCGCCAAAACAAGTGGGTGAAAGATTCTCCGCGTACTTCGCATTGCTCAACGTCCTCCGTGTTGCGCTTTGAAAAGCTAAACACAGAGGACATAGAGAAAACCTGGAGTTCCGCAGAGAACGGCCGCAGCGGCTCAATCCTTTGCGTCGATCATAACGAAGGCTACCTGGCACGATTGATTTCCCCGGTTCACCCAGGCGTGGTTGGTGCCTCGTTGTATGACCACATCGCCCGCCTTCAAATGAAGCTCCGAATCGTCAAGAAGCATGTCAATCTCGCCGGACAAGATCAAAGCATAGTCGACGGTCTTTGTCCGGTGCATCGCAGGGTTGCGCGGCTTCCCGTGGGCATCTCCTTCCGGCGCGAGGCCGATGCCTTGAAAGATTCGGAGCCGGGTCTCGTAGTCGGTCTTCACTTCCCTTTCCGGGGCAAACTCGACCACTCGGAAGATCGTGCCTCCCGGAGGCGCCACGACGCCGATCTTCTTATTTGCCATGTCTTCTTGATTGGAAAGATCGGCTGGAATTGAATCCGTCACCCAGAGAAGGGTGTTTGTAATGCCTAACTCTTCTCGCCGGAGAACAGTGGTGGCCACGGCATCGATCATCGCGATGGCTTTGCCGGTTGAATCCTTGCCGGTAACGACACGGCGGATGGGAGAAGACATGGGTCACCCCCTGAGGATTTTGCGCGAAAGTTTAGATTCAAAAGGGCCAGCGGCTAAAGCCGCTCAATCGTTGCTAACTCGACGTCACGGCTGAAGCCGTGACCTACAAACATTCACATGCTGGCGCTCCCCAATGATTATTGAGCGCACTCTAAAGGCCGAGAACGCGTTCGGCGTTGCCGTGGAAGACGCGTTCCTTGATTTCATCGGCGTAGCCGAGCTCGTCCCACTCGCGCAGCACACGCTCGTATGGGATGCTGGGATAATCGCTGCCAAAAATAATTTTGTCTTTCAGGCGGCCGCGAATATCTTTTTTCAGCTGCGGCGGAAAATATTGCGGCGCCCAGCCTGACAGCTCCCAGAACACGTTGCCTTTGTGCAATGCCACGGCGGTCATTTCGTCCACCCATGGCCAGCCGGGATGCGCGGCGAGGATCGTCAGAGCCGGAAAATCCGCGGCCAGTTCATCGAGTGCCGAGGGATGCGCGTGGCGGATTTTGGCGCCCATGCCGCCGGGCATTCCAGCGCCCATGCCGGTGGCGCCTACGTCGATCATGACGGGCACTTTCAATTCGTCGATGAGTTCGAACAGCGGGTAGAGGCGGCGATCGTTCACCGCGAAATGGCCCATGATCGGGTGAAAGTGGAATCCCAGCATCCCGAGGTCATGAACGGCGTGCCGCGCCTCGCGGAGGGCTGTCTCGCCTTTGAAAGGATCCACCGCCGCCCAGGATTGGATGATTCGCTTTGGGTGGCGTTTTTGCATCGCCGAAACAAAATCGTTCGAACAGGGAGGCGTGCCAATGGTCGTTTCAAGGTCGAGCGCCACGAGAATCGCCTCGACGCCTGCAGCAGTGAATTCCTGGACGACTTCTTCCTCTTTCTTTGGCACCCAGGGGCGGTTCCAGTATGCGGCGAGCGCGTCGACGTAGGGCTGCTGGCAGGCGATCCACTCGCGCGTGTTGGGGTAGCAATGAACGTCAATGATTCTCATGCGAGCATCCCTTGATGTGTCTTTTGCAATCTAGGCCGATGCGCTGTCCTTGCTATTTTGTTCCGTTACCATTTTCTGGGAGATCGTCTCCGTCAGCGTTTTCTTGGAAACTTTGCCGAACGCGGAAAGCGGAAAATCCTGCATGATTTCCAATCGCTCGGGAAGTTTATACTTGGCGATTTCCTTGGCCAGCAGAAACCTTTTCAAATCATCGAAACTCAGCTGGGCGTTTTCTCGCAACTGGACGCACGCGCACATGCGCTCGCCCAGCACAGGATCCGGCACGGGGACGCAAGAGGCATTCTTCACAGACGGATGCGACAGGATCAGGTTCTCAATTTCCTCGGCGCTGATTTTTTCGCCGCCGCGATTGATGAGGTCTTTCTTGCGCCCTTCCACGATGTAGTTGCCCGATCTGTGACGGCGCATCAGGTCGCCGGAACGGTAAAACCCGTCCGACGTGAACGTGCGGGCGTTGTATTCCGGGACGCCGAAGTAACCGCGCAGAGTGTACGGCCCTCGGCAGCAGAGCTCGCCCACTTCTCCGCCGAGGATTTCGCGATCGTCATCGTCGAGCAGCCGCACTTCGTCATCCGGGCATACGGGACGCCCAACCGTTTCCTGGCTTACGTCGAGCGGGTCGTCGAGGCGCACAAACATCAGCAGGCCCTCGGACATTCCGAAATTTTCTTGCACGAACGCGCTCGGAATGAGTCTCTTGGAGAGCAAACGGACTTCGGGCAACATCGACTGGCCACCGCTTTGAATAATTTTCAGGGAAGAAAGGTCGTGGCGGCTCACGGCCGGATCGTGCAACAGCCGGATCAGCAGTGCGGGAACCACTTTGATATGTGTGACGCGGTGCTTTTCGATTAGCGCGCAAACGTCCTCGGGGCGGGCGCTGGTGCTGAGCACTGCGCGGCCGCCGTGGAAAAGAAAACCTTGAATGCCGGGACAGGCGAGAGGAAGGTTGTGCGCGATGGGCAAAATAACGAGCAAGACGGAATTCTCGCCGACCGCGCAGACACTGGAAGCCACTTTGGAATTGTAAGCGTAGTCGTTGTGCGTGCGAGGAATCAGTTTCGGAATGCCAGTCGTTCCGCCGGAAAGCTGGAAGATGGCGGGATCCACCGGGTCAATATGGATTTCGGACAATGCTGAGGCAGGCAGGCGGGCGGGCTTCGTGATCATATCGGGAAGCGATAGAAAACCGGAACGCGCAGGCCCAAGAACGATGCCATGTCGCAGCTTGGGAAATTTTTGGCGAATGCGCTCGACCATCGCGCAGTAGTCAAAGTCGCCTTGCTGGTCCGGAACGACGCAAACCGCGGCGCCCGAAAGCTCGACGAATTGGCTGATTTCTGCAAAGCGATGCGGCATGAGCGCCGCGATCGGGATGCAACCGATCTTCTGAAGCGCGAGGTACAGAACGACAAATTCGGCGACATTGGGCAATTGCACTACGACCCGGTCCAAAGGTTGGAGGCCGATTTCCAGCAAATTCAGCGCCAGGTTGTCCGACATCCGGTCGAGTTCGCCATAGTTGATGGACCGGTCGCGGTCAAGCAGCGCAACTCGCTTTTCATATTTGTCAAAAGCAATTCTGTATTCCTGCGCCAGAGATTTATCTATCCAATAACCTTTTTCGCGATAGCGTTTGGCAAATTCCGGCGGAAATGGAACGACCCCTTCCAGCACGAGTGACCCTCCCTTAGCCTTTGTTTCTTGCCAATGTTGCAACCTGTGGAGCGCCAGCACTTTGTAGCGCCGGCGTCTCGCCGGCGTTTTTTCTGAACTCAGCACACTGCAAAATCGCCGGCGGGACGCCGGCGCCACAACACGGCGCTACGTTGTCGCTGAAAAGCCGCCGTCGATCACGATGATCTCACCGTTGACGAAGCGATTGCTCGTAATCAGGTTGACGATAACCTCGGCGACGTCTTCGGACGTCGCGCAACGGCGCAATGGTGTGCTCTTCGCGCGACGCGCCATCAAGTCATCATACCTGTCCGCCAACATGCGTTTCATCCAGTCGCCCTCCATCCATCCGGGAGCAACAGCGTTCACGCGGACGTCCGGCGCGAGATTGAGCGCCAGCAGCTTGGTGAGGCTCACCACGGCGGCCTTGCTGGCTGCATAGGGCAGCGGCTGCGGGCCGGGGCGCAGGCCGACGATGCTGGCCGTGTTGACGACGCTGCCGCGTGCGGCCTTGAGAAGCGGTGCGGCGGCGCGCGTCACTTGGAACATGCCCCGCACGTTTACGGCGAAGACGCGGTCCCATTCTTCTGCCGTCATGGCCTCGAAATCGCTGGGCTTGACGTTCGATGTTGTGCCTGCGTTGTTCACCAGAGCGTCAAGGCGTCCGAACTCCTGCTCGACCGCGGCGAGCATTTTACGCACGGTAGGGTCGTCGCTGACGTCGCATTTGAAAAGGAGAGTCTTCGCGCCTTTGGCCTGAGCGAGGGCCGCCGTTTCACGCGCCGCACTTTCGCTGCGGCTGTAGTTGATCGCCACGTCGTAGCCAGCCGCCGCTAAGGCTTCTGCGGCTGCGCGGCCAATGCCGGTGGCTGCGCCTGTGATCAATGCGACTGGCTTCGACTGCGTCATGAATTCGTCTCTCCCTAATGACGGGCCGATCTTATTTGGACGAGCCCTGTGTGTCGCCCCTGCCGGGGCTTGCTTTCTTTGTTGCGCGCTTTTTCCCACCGCTCCCGCGGTGGGCTACGTTCTGTCGCCCCTCCGGGGCTATGTGAGAACTCGGTTCTGTTTTTGTAGCGCCCGCCTTCAGGCGGGCATCTGCTCGATCCCAAAGTGCCCGCCTGAAGGCGGGCCCCACAAAAATCAAAAAAATCTAGTTACAAACTCTTCGGGGCTCTCCATCGCGCGGGTGTTTAGGACGCTCGAATTGCGTCCGCAGTCGCAACGAGTTCCCGCGATGGACGAGGGCTCGCAAATAAAATTGCGCTGCCTCCAATCAGGGACGCGGCGCCGATGGCCACGAACAGGCCGGCCGTGCCGGGCGTGTGCTGCTGAAGCAAGCCGGTGATGAAAGGGCCGAGAATTCCTCCGGCGCGCCCCACTCCGAGCATCATGCCGACGGCGGTGCCGCGCACTTCTGTATCATAAGATGCCGCAGTGAAATTGTTCAGTACGTTTTGCCCGCCCAGAATGCAGAAGCCGGCCGCTCCTACGCAGATCACGTTCAGGGTGTGCACATTCACCATAACAAGTATGCCGACCGAAATCGCGCCGCCCAGCCACCATACTGCCATCGCCTCGCGATCCTTGCCGCCTCGGTCTGCGATGTAGCCGCACAAGAGCGAACCGACAAAGGCCATAGCCTGAATCAAAGCGCCGAAACTGAAACTCGTCGCGAACCCTTCGCCGCGCTGCATCATCGCCGTAGGGACCCAGCCGGAGAGGCCCCAAATTCCGAACAAAATGAAAAATGCAGAAACCCAAACCGACAGAGTCGTTCTCCGATAGCGTGGCGACAGGAGCAGCGACACGGAGGCGGGACGATCGCTCGGCTCCGGGAAGATGAACTTCTGGCCGGCCGCGGTATAGCGGTCAGCTCGCGAAGGATTTAAGCGGGAGAGAACTTGCGCGATGCCCTGCCAATTGCCGCGCATCGCTGAAAATTGCAGCGACTCCGGTAGCGCCACATGGCAAACCAGAGCCAGCACAATCGAGAGCGACGCGGCGTAATACAGCGCCTGCCAGCCGAACATGGGCGTGAGATAAATCCCTATGGCTGCGGCGACGATGCCGCCGGCGGCCCAGCCCAGCGCCCAGCCCCACATGGAAAATGTGTTGGCCAGGCGGCGCGGCGCATATTCGTTGACGTAGGTCACGCCGAGCGGCAGAAGCGCGCCCATGCCGAGCCCGGTGAGCAATCGGAAACCGCAGAACGCGAAGAACGAATTCCCTAGAGCTGCGGTCAGAAAGCTGAAAACCGTAACAATCCAGAGAGCCGCCAGGAGCGTTGTGCGCCGTCCGTAACGATCGGAGAATTTTCCCTGCAGGAGCGAACCGATCATGAAACCGATCAAGCCACTGGAGACGAGCAGGCCGGCCTGGCTCGGCGCCAGATGCCACGGCTTGGCCACATAATGAATGACGTAGGCGGGATTGAAAGTATCGTAGCCGTCAAAGAAGACCACCATGCCGATTAGCAGAGCGAGGAAGCGATGGTAGCCGCCGATTGGAGCGCTGGCGATTTCCTCGCGCACGTCGATCATGAAAGGCGCACTCGCAGGCTGCGATCGATAAATGTAGTTGATGATTTACTTTGCCGCATCTCCGCCTGACGCCAATTCAAAACGCGAACGTGAATGTTTTGGGACCCGATCAGTGTAAACGCGTTCGGCATGTTGTCAAGCGAACGTGAACGATGTAGGACAGCCACTCTTGGCTGTCCGCCTTGGCTCGGCTCAGATGGCGCGGGGCAGCAGGGACAGCCAAGAGTGGCTGTCCTACAAATCAACGAGTGCGCACGGCGGGGTCTTCTTCTACTGTCCGCGTGATACGAGGCCAGAGGAGGCCGAACACGAGCCAGACCAAGCCCGCAGCGATGACGATGAGCATTAGCAAGCGCAACGCTTTCGCCAAGGGAGCTGCCTCCAGCGCGGGCCAGCGAATCTGATACTGGCGGAGTAACTGGTAACGGTCGATCATCCAGTGCCACGCCGTGTGGGCCACGATTGCAGACAGGATGATTGTGCCCATCCGTTCGGCAACCACGTAGCGGAAGAGAAGGTCCAAAGCGGGGATCATCAACGCGAGCACGAGGAGCTGCCCAAGCTCGACGCCGACGTTGAAGGAGAGCAGAGAGGCCAGGAGGTGCGAACCCGCGAATTGCATCGTCTGCCGCAACGCAAATGAAAAGCCGAATCCGTGGACCAGGCCGAAGCCAAACGTGATCATCCACCGGCGTTGCACGGTAGCGCCGCCGACGATGTTCTCCAGCGCCATGTACACGATGGACATTGCGATCAGCGTTTCGATCAGCGGCGGAAACCACAGTGCATCCGGCGCAAGATTGTAGGCCGAGGCAATGAGCGTGATCGAATGCGCGACGGTGAATGCGGTGACAACCGGAATGAGCGCGCCGAAACGGCGGAACGGGATCACCAGGCAAAACAGGAACAACAGATGGTCGGTCCCATCCAGGATGTGAAAGAAGCCCAGCTTCACGAATTGCCAGGCGGCCTGCGACCAGCCTGGATCGAGGTGGACCAGCCCCGGATCGCCGAGGAATTCAAACGCGCGGACCGCCCCGCCGGGCGGCAGGAAGCGAAGCGCGATGACGACCCGCGCGGCCAGCCGGGCGAGGCCCGGATGAATCGAGAAACGGGACTGGTCGGATTGAATGGGATACTCGAAAAGCACGTCCAGCATCAACTGGTCCCAGAAAACGGCCGTGTCGTTCGTGAGCTTTGGACCGGTGACGTGCGCGAGCGCCTGGTCGTAAGAGGCAAACGACGGATCGGACTCGAGAGAGAGGCGTGTCGCAACGATTCTGGGCTTCGGCAAGCGCGCATCTCCTTCGTACACATCGATGAAATCGGAGATCCACAGCGATGCGGATTCGCGCAGCGCCGTGTCTACGCGGTCGAAATCCAGGTAGCCCTGTCCTCGCTCGGGGAAATCCACGTCACGCATGGTTTTAAGCGGCACGCGCACAAGAATATTCAGGTGATTCCCCCCCGGCTTGAAGAACATCTGAACCGTCGCGTCGCTGGGAATATCGTGAGCGGCCAGGGGATGTGGCGCTGCGACAAATGCGAGCGCCAAGAGCGCGGCGACAGAACGAGACGCTATGAAGTTGCGGGGCATGGAACGAAAGCGTAATCGTTGCGCATGGCTGCTGACAAGCAAAATTCGGCGCCGCATGAAACCGAATTGTGTATACTTCGGGACGCTATCTGCGCCGCAATCTCAGGTCACGCGATTCCAATTCCTTGCCTGGGCCGCGGCAATCAAAAAAATCGGCACCTCGCAAGAGAGGATGGCTTTTATGAAGCGAAATCTGTGTATTGGCGCGGCTTTTCTCGCGCTCATCGCGGCGCTCGGATTTGGAGCTAGGGTGCTGGAAAAGAAGGCCGCCGTTGAAGCCGCCACGGTACAGGCGCCCACGTTTGAAGTGGATCCGATGTGGCCGAAGCCGTTGCCGAATCATTGGGTGATCGGAATGACGATTGGGGTATCGGTTGATGCCCAGGACAATGTCTGGATCATTCATCGCGGCGGCTCGCTCGAAGCGAAGGAAACGTATGGCAACACGAATCCGCCCGGAGCGGATTGCTGCGTGACCGCGCCTCCCGTTCTCGAATTCGATAAGGCAGGTAACCTCATTGGACATTGGGGCGGGCCGGGTAAGGGCTACAATTGGCCCAACTCGAACCACGGAATTACGGTCGACTACAAGGGCAATGTGTGGATTGGCGGGAACGGCCGCGTTGTGGATCCCAAAATGCAAGATACCGGGGCCAGCGCAGCGCCGGAAGCAAGCCAACCGGGCGCCTTTGCGGACAATCAAATCCTGAAGTTCACGGGGGACGGAAAATTCCTGATGCAAATCGGGCACCCGTTCCAAAGCAAAGGCAGCAACGACACCGAAAACCTGAAAGGGCCGGCGAAAATGTTCGTCGATCCGAAGACGAATGAACTGTACGTCGGCGATGGGTATGGCAACAAACGCGTCATCGTGTTCGACGCCGATACCGGGAAGTATAAGCGGCATTGGGGCGCCTATGGACACAAGCCAGACGATACCGACCCCGGCAATTACAACCCGGACGCGCCAATCGATCAGCAGTTCCGAAGTCCGGTGCACTGCGCGCAACTCGCGGACGATGATTTGCTGTATGTCTGTGACCGGGTAAATGACCGTATCCAGGTATTCAAGAAGGACGGCACCTTCGTCAAAGAACAGATCATCGAAAAAAGGACGTTGGGTGACGGATCAGTTTGGGACATTGCCTTCTCGAGAGATCGAGAACAGAAGTACATCTATCTCGCGGATGGGGCCAACGAGAAAGTGCACATCCTGTTGCGCGATACGCTCCAGACCCTGACCAGCTTTGGCGACGGCGGGAGGCAGCCTGGCCAATTTTATGCCGTGCACAGCATCGCCACCGACTCCAAGGGCAACATTTACACCACGGAAACTTATCGCGGACAGCGCGTGCAGAAGTTCGTCTACAAGGGCTTGGGGCCAGTGACGAAGGAAGATCAAGGCGTCCTGTGGCCAAAATCATCTAAGTAGCAGACGGCGGATCGTGACGCGTTGCACGGCCGGTCCAAGCCTGCTTCTGAATCGCCAGCTGCGTCACGCTTCCGGGTATTATTCCCACCATCGGAGGAATCATGCGCAAGAGGGTTCTACTTGGGATTGCGGCCGCGATTGCCCTGGCATCGCCGATACTGTGGGCGCAGCAAAAGAAAGCGCTGGAAATTTATTTCGTCGATGTGGAGGGCGGGCAATCCACGCTGTTTGTATCGCCCAGCGGCCAATCCATGCTGGTCGATACAGGTTGGGCGGGCCCTCGCGATGCAGGCCGCATTGCCAGCGTCGCAAAACTGGCGGGCGTTAGCCAAATCGACTACCTGGTGCTGACCCACTATCACGCTGACCATGCCGGCGGCGTGGTCGATCTGGCCGGCCTCATTCCAATTAAAAACTTCGTCGATCACGGACCGAGCGCGGAAGAGGTTCGCAACGTCCCGCAAAATTATGCCGCATATCTGACGGTTCGCGGGAAGGGCCAACACATCCTGGCCAAGCCCGGCGACAAACTTCCGATTCAGGGAATCGACGTGCAAGTGATTTCCGCAGCCGCACAAACCATTGCCAAACCGTTGCCCGGCGCGGGCGCGCCAAATCCTCTCTGCGCGAATTTCGTGCCGAAAGATGAAACTCTAGACCCGCTCGTCGGCGGCGAAAACAAGCAGTCCGTAGGGATGGTGATCTCGCTTGGCAAATTCCGTTTGGGGGATTACGGCGACCTGACCTGGAACAAGGAACACGACCTGGCTTGCCCGAATAACCTGATCGGCGCGCTCGACGTTTACGTCGTTTCGCATCATGGTCAGGATATCTCCAGCCTGCCGATGCTGGTGCACGCAGAGCACCCCCGCGTGGCGATCATGGACAACGGAGCGAACAAGGGCGGCGCCGTGGCCACCTTCGAAACGCTGAAGACATCGCCCGGACTGGAAGACCTTTGGCAATTGCATTTCGCCGTCGATGCCAAAGACCACAATATGCCGGAGAAATTCATCGCCAATCTGGGGACAGGAGGCACGGCCGCAACCGGGGTCCCCAATGAGGGAGCTGTAAGTTACATCCAGCTGAAGGCGAGGCCCGACGGCAGCTTTACCGTGAAGAACAGCCGGAACAGATACCAGAAGGAATACCCGGCAAAACGGTAGCCTGCGCTGGCAGGGACGCAAAACGGCGTCTTAAGTTACAGTAAATAAGCAAGATAGGGTGCTTCGACACGGCCAGGGGCTAAGTGATTGGAACATAAGGGGTTTCCAGTATTGGTCAGGTGGCTCGCAAAGTGTTATGATGAGGTATGAGTAAAGCGTACAGAATCGTGTTTGCGTGCCCCAAAGACGGGCACAACATCAATTTGCAGCGGAAGTGCTCCAGGCCGGCGCTCTCGGAAAACGAGGCGATGAAGATCTTTGGCGAAGAGGAAGTTGCCTGCGAGAATCCGCGATGCGGCTGGCATGGGAAAGTGTCGAAAACGAGGCTTCTGCGAATTCTGCCTTTCGATTGGATCTTTTCTCCAGCAGGTTGACGGGCATCTTTCCCCCTCTATTTGGCGAATTGCGCTGCAGTTTGCTTTGACTTTCCTGCCATCCTCATAATCAGTGCGAATACGAAGCGTTGGGCGGCCCTGTAGCGCTGGCTTCAGCCTGCGGGTTTTAGTCAATGGAAGGACTAACCCCCACCGGCTGAAACCGGCGCTACTTGCGGGGCGATATCGTTAGGCTGTGGAGAGGCAGCGTGTTAAAATAAGCGTGAGATTGTTGCTCTTGTAAACCTTTAGTTTTCTTGGAGGCCTGCAAGTCCACACTTGCAGGCCATTTTTTTGGGCTCGATTCGGCGGAATTGCGGTCGCCGCCCAATCACGCCAAGTGAGTTCCACGCAAGGAGGGACCTTGAAAGCTCTCGAAGAAGGCGCATACATCAAGCATTTCCAGTATGGTCTTGGTGTCGTCACCGAATCCAATTCGGACCGCACGTCGATCGACTTTGATCTTCACGGCATGAAGAAATTCGTGACGAGCATCATGGTCGTCGACGCCGCGGAAGGAACGCCTCCCAAACGGCGGCGGGCCAAAAAAATCAAGAAGGTCGTCGCAGTAGTCCCTGCTCCCGTGATGGTTGCAGGCCACAAGTGAGCCACGAAATCATAGTGCAATTTGTCGGATACGAAGTGAAGGCGCTGGTCCGCGAGTACACTTTCACAGTGCGGGAAGTTTCGACGGAACCTCGCGACTTCACGCTGACGATTCCGACCGAAGCATTCAATGAGCGCCTGCTGCGCATTCAAGATGCACCGGACGTCTGCTCGCGCAAGCTCCACCGCGAGCTGGCGACGCACGCGAACCATCCGCCGGACACTCACTATGCCATCAGCAACGCGGAGCTCGAGGATTACCGCAGCGCACGCGCGCCTCGAACGCCGCGATCTCCGTTTAGCCGCAAGCCTGTCGAAGATTATTAAATTCAATCGTGGAATTTGAGTTTGCTGTTTGGTGACGCCCCGACCCGTCGAGGCGTTTTTGCCTTACGTGGGACTAATGAAAATCGCCCCGACCCGGTCGGGGCGACACGGAACTCATGCGAACTTCATTCAGATCGACTCTTCAGAATTTGCCGGACGATCATGTTTAGAATGCTCAGAATTAGTCCTCCCCAGAACGCGGGCCACAGGCCGCGCACCTCAAATCCGGGCACAAACAGCGCGGCGAACTTCAGCATGAGCGCGTTGATCACTAGCCAGAATAAGCCGAAGGTGAGGACGGTGATAGGAAACGTGATAATTTTCACAAGCGCGCCGATCGTGCCGTTCACAAGCCCGATGACTACGGCCGCTATCAGCGCCGTCCCGAATCCTTTGACAAAAAATCCGGGAACAAAATGAGCGACCAGCAGCAAGCACAACGCGCTCAAGATCCAATGTGCCAATAATTTTGCCATTCAATTCTCCGCAGCCAGGTCAGGACATTTACCCGGTCAAGTATGGGAAGCACGTGAAATAGTACGCTGGGACGGCCAGTTCGTACACCATTTCTGTTAGATTCAAAGTCTCTTGCCGGTCTTCCGCATTTCAGCATATCGGAACAAATGCGGTGAAAATCAATTTGAGTTCACTCGTGCCGCCCTCGGGTGTATAAGTGTGCCCAACCGGAAAGTCAATACGGAAATCCCGGTAAGGAGAGGCATCCATGCGCACTTTTGGACTAAGTCTGGTACTGGCACTCGTTGCGGGGGTAGTGGTGATGGCTGGGAAACCGGCAGCAACTCCGGCAATCACAACCGCGGCGCCAACCGCGCTGCCGCAGGCTCCTGCCGCACAAACCGATGCCGCGGCGATGAAAATATTTACCGCGGCCTCGGACGTGCAGGCGCTGCTCGTGAAAGCCAAGGCCGAACGGAAGGAAGGTCAGGTCATGGTCCCCGAACGCATTCTTTCGCTCGCGCCCTATGTGACGAACCTTGAATACCGGCCCATCGAGGGGGCGGTCGCAGTTCACGAAAAAGAAGCGGAATTGGTTTACGTGATAGATGGCGGAGGGACGCTAATCACTGGAGGCACCGTGGTGGGAGAGAAACGCACGAACGACGCGAATCTCTCGGGCACGGCGATTGACGGCGGAACAGTACGAACGATTGGCAAAGGGGATTTCACGATTATTCCTGAAGGCACGCCACACCAGTTCAAACCTGCCAACGGACCACTCGTGTTGATGACGATGCATGTGCCGCGGCCGGTAGGCGGCGCGCAGTAAAATCATAGCTTAAATAAAAATTCGTTTTGAGGTGAGGACAAAATGAAATTCTCGCTCGCGAAACCCGCATTATTCGCGATTTTTGTTTTGATCACCGCTTCCGCTGCCTCCACAGGAGAGGGCGTCCCGGCGGCCGTTCACTACATTCCGCACGACCAGGCTGCGGCTGTGATGGCCAAAGGCGGGCCGATCGTGAGCGACCCGGGCCTCATCGTGCTGGCCAATCGCCGGGGAGCTGGCGCCGTCGAATATCATGAGCACACCAACCACATCTTCATCATGGTCGATGGAGAGGCGACATTTATCACGGGAGGGACAATGGTCGGCGCCAAGCGAACCAGCCCCGACCAGATGACGGCTACTTCGATCGAAGGCGGAGAGACATTCCACTTGAGCAAGGGCGACGTCATCACGATTCCGGCGAAGACGCCTCACTGGTGGAAAGAAATTTCGACGAAGACGGTCGGATACTACGCGATCAACATCGAAAGCAAATAGAAGAAATGCCGCGTTGCCGAAGATTCAGGATTTGGCAGCCATGTATTGAATTAGATTTTGGACGCGATTTGCCGTAGCGCCGATCACTGCAAGCGAAAAATCACTTCGACGGGAATTCGCGCGGGGAAAGGATTTCCGTCCTTCCCTATCGCCGGCTTGAAACGCCAGTTTCTTACTGCTTCAAGCGCCTGGTCCGTGAGGCCGTCTCCCAGGCCATCCAGTACGCCAATCTGGTCGGGCACACCCTGTTCTGTGACGGTCGCCAACAAAAGAACGCGTCCGTGAATTCTGTCGGCTCGCGCCTCGGGGGTATAGGAGGCGTCAGGGCATTTTTCGCAGGCCGGATTTTCAAGGCCGGGAGAGCGGTACTGTTTGCCTCTGGGGATAATCACGGAAACTCCGCTTTCCGGATCCGTGAACACCAGGGGCTCTCCGCCGGAATCAGGCACAGAGCGCGCAATCTTTGCCCGGAATTGTTCGAGCTTCTTTCCTTGAACGGCGTCGTAGACTTCGCTGGTTATCTCGTAGCCGTCGCTCTGCCAAAGCAAGGTATCGCTCACTAAAATGTCGGCGCCCGCCGACGTCGCCACTGCTCGCAATACATCGGGCATGAATGCGTCAAGAGCAAGGAACCCTCTGCCTTTGAGAATGTTGATGACGCTCTCACGCTTAGTGAATCGGACGCCAGGAATCATTTTCTCAAGGTCGGACCGGACGGAGGTCTCGAACAACGTGCAAACATCAGGGTCCAACCGGCACTCCTGGAGGCCTGCAACGAAGACGTGTTGCTGGTGAGTTTTTGCGACACGCTCGGCCGTCCGGCTTGCGAGAGCCTCCATTTCGGCTGGCGCCTGACCGGAAACGGGGAGTGGGAAGAAGCAAAGTGCGGCGGCGCACAGAACTCCTGAGGAGAGCGCCATCGTAAGTGGACGAATTATCGTGCACTCCTTTTCGGCAAGAGTCAGGATTGCGCACAGATTGTAGGCTGACGGATGTTTGCTTTCAACTGTGGCTGATGGGGGCAAGAAACTCACTTGCAGAGTGGTAGAATCCACGGAACGTATCCGACTTGAGCGAGTATCGGGGGGAAATCATGCAACGTGCGGGCCGACTAAAATTTGAGTTGGCAGTGAGCATCGCGGTGCTTGCAATTTCTGGATTGAATGCGCGCGCCCAGGCAAGCTATGCCCCTCCGAACGATTTGCCGAATCCGTATCGAACCGTTCTCAACTGGGCGCAACTTGCCCGATGGTAGAAAGTGGGGATCGACTTCGGGCGTCGCGATTGGTCCTGACGGCAACATTTGGACCTATGACCGGTGCGGCGCAAATAGTTGCGCGGACTCAAACCTTGCGCCGATCCTCGAGTTTGAACCGTCGGGCAAACTTCTGAAAAATTTTGGCGCGGGAATGTTCATACTACCGCACGGAATCTTCGTGGATAAAGACGGAAACGTGTGGGTGACCGATGGAGTCGGAGGAATGAACACCAGTGATGACGTGGGCAAACACGGCAAGGGCCACCAGATTTTCAAGTTCAGCCCCGACGGAAAAGTTCTGATGACGCTCGGCAAGGCCGGCGTCCCCGGCAATACGCCGGACACATTCAACCGGCCGTCGGCGGTCATCGTGGCTCCGAATGGCGATATTTTTGTAGCGGACGGCCATGGTTCCCCGCCGAATTCACAAGTCAACGCGCGCATCATGAAATTCACGAAAGATGGAAAGTTCATCAAGGAATGGGGCAAGCTCGGATCAGCCCCCGGGGAATTCAATGCGCCTCACACCCTGGCCCTCGATTCCACGGGGCGGCTTTTTGTCGGGGACCGTTCCAACAATCGCATCCAGATTTTCACGCAGAACGGCAGGTTCATCGCCGAGTGGAAGCAGTTCGGCAGGCCGAGCGGGATTTTCATCGATAAGGACGACACCATGTATGTAGCCGACTCGGAGTCCACAGACCAGCCGGGCTACGGGTATAACCCGGGTTGCAAGAGGGGCATCCGAATCGGGAGCGCAAAAGACGGCAAGGTGACGGCCTTCATTCCAGATCCCGCGCCAAAAGGTGGATCGAGCGCGGCCGAAGGGGTTGCGGTAGATCACCAGGGAAATGTGTACGGCGCGGAAGTGGGCCCCATGGATTTGAAGAAATACGTCAAGAAATAGAATATGGGAAGCGAGGCATCTCCGCGACACTCCGCTTTTCTCTGTGAACTCTGTGTTGCGCTTTTCGGATTTCATCACGGAGGACACAGAGGGCACAGAGGAAACCCGAGGATGAATAAACCAAATCGTAAACGAAATCTGGCATCGCAACTCGCTGTGTTCCTCTCCTGTGCAACGCTTATCGCATCTTTATTGCTCTTACCCGCGGCTCGGGCCGGATCGGCGCCTGCAGAAAAGCGCAAGCCAGGGCTGTATTGGACACTCGAGACAGACAAGGGAAAAATCTCCTGCAAACTTTTCGAGGCGGAAGCGCCGGTCACGGTGCACACGATGGTAGGCCTGGCGATCGGGAAAATTTCGTACGTGCATCCTGAGACGAAGCAAGTGGAGCGCAAGAAATTCTTTGACGGGCTCACGTTTCACCGCGTGATTCCAGGCGTCATGATTCAGGGCGGCGATTTGCTGGGCACAGGCGTCGGACATCCCGAGGGGCCGGGCTTCCCCTACAAGAATGAAATCGCGTCGTCGCTCAAATTCGACACGCCGGGGCGTCTGGCAATGGCCAACGGCGGTCCGGACACGAACGACACGCACTTTTTTATCACCGAGGCCGCCTATCCATCGTTCGACGGAAAATACACGATCTGGGGACAATGTGAAAATGTGGACGTGGTGAAAGCGATTGCGCGAGTGCCGCGCGACGCCGGCGACATGCCGGTGGCGCCGGTCCATATTCAGCGCGTGGTTATCGAGCGGGTCGGTCCTGCGCCAGCCGACGCACCCGAAGCCCTGCCGCCGGACGCTCCGACAAAATGATTCGATCCGTTGAACGTAGAGGAAACGTGACCAAGCGGTTTTGCGTTGACAGAGCCGACTGGCAATGGGATATTCGCGCCAATTGTGAGGTGTCCCGTGAAAAGTAAGCTCTTATTTTTTCTGACGTTGACGATTGGTCTGGCATTTTTCTCCGGCCCGGTCATTGCCCATCATGGATCGTCGGTATACGACTCAAAACTGACCACCTACAAAGGCACAGTCACGGATTTTCAATTCATGAATCCGCACACCGAGGTCTGGTTCGAGGTAACGGGCGCTGACGGCAAGGCCGAAAAATGGACTGCCGAGGCTCCCAGCCTGACTACCATGGCGCGACTCGGATGGACTAAGACTAGTTTCAAGCCGGGAGACCAGGTCACTTTTACCGGCAACGTCGCAAAGAGCGGCGCGAAAATCATACGCCTCCGCAAGGTCGTGTTTCCAAGCGGCAAGGAAACCGTGATGGATCGAGGCGAGGATTACGCGGAGTAGCGCGCACCAGGGAGTCTCAGAATGCGCAATCACTTACTGGGTTTGACTCTTTCGGCCGTGGCTGCTCTCGCATCCTCACCTGCGCTATTCGCTCAGACCCCCAAGACGAATGACGCAAAA
Source organism: uncultured Acidobacteriota bacterium (assembly GCA_963804145.1). Lineage (GTDB taxonomy): Bacteria > Acidobacteriota > Terriglobia > Acidiferrales > UBA7541 > Palsa-360. The sequence continues at coordinate 68,228 of CAWDPI010000004.1, forward strand.
GTGCGAGCGCCGGCTCCGCCAGTCGACCTGTCAGGAGTCTGGCGCCGATCGCGGCGGGCGCCTGACAAAGCTCGCAAGTACACCATCTACGAGCTCGCATTCTCCATTACCAGCGAAAAACCGCCGATGACTCCCTGGGCGGAAGAAAAATTCAAGGCCAACAAACCAAACGTCGGACCCAACGCGGTCTCCCTATCGGAGTCAAACGATCCTATCTTGCAGTGCTTTCCTCCGGGCGTTCCGAGAATCTATCTCGTACGAGGGGAACCGGTGGAGATTGCCAATCTCCCCGGGCGCGTATTAATGCTCTTCGAGTACGACCATTACGTGCGCAATATCTACACCGACGGGCGCGAGCATCTCAAGGATCTTCCCGGCACGTGGATGGGAGACTCGATTGGCAAGTGGGACGGAGATACGCTCGTCGTGGACACAACTGGCTTTAACGACAAGACCTGGCTCGACAATGATGGCCATCCGCATACCGAAGATCTGCACGTGGTGGAGCGACTGCGGCGCGTGAACCATGACACGCTGACGATCGACACTACGATTGAAGATCCGAAGGCGTACACCAAACCCTGGGGAGGCCACGCCATCTACGAACTGAAGCCGGGCTGGAATCTTGGGGAAATGGTGTGCGCGGACAACGTCACGTACAGCGACATGCAGAAAAAATCGGAGGGCAGCAAGTAGGACAGGCTTCCAGCCTGTCGGTTTTAGTTTCGCAAAAGCAAAAGTGACAGGCCGGGTTCTCCATCCTTGTCAGCCGCGACGGACAAGGATGGGGATTTTCGAGCCAAACTCCGCGCTCTTCTCTTCACTTTCTGCCACATCAGGAATCAAAACCCCCACCCTTTGAAAGTCACAAAGGATGGGGCACCCAAAACATCTTGTGTCCACAAGTTTGGATACTAAATTTCAATTGCCGCTTTTCGCAATTAGTTTTGCGGGAGCGCTGACACGCGCTGGTGGCGTTGCGCTCAATCCAGCCAAGACACCGTTGGGACCGACGGCGAGCAGCGACTTGTCGTTCTGCGGGCACGACCAGCTCGACGCGCTGTTGAGATCGCCGCTGCCTTTGTAGTGGGCCTTCTCAGGGAACTTGCAGAGCGGCATGGTGCGGTCCACCGCGTTGTTTGTTGTGTGCGTGGCGGGGATTGCATCGGGGGCGATTCCCTTTTCCACCCATTGTTCGAGGGCGCTCAAGGTGTCAAACGAATTAGGTCCCGCGCCGCTCACGCAATGCTGCATGCCCGGCACCATAAAGAGGCGCGCGTTCTGCTGGAGCTTCTCGTACCCTCCGTTTTCTTGCGCGAGGTCTTCGTAGAACCAGATGCTGCTGTAGGGAGAGATGACCAGGTCGTCGTATCCGTGGTAGATCAGCAGCTTTCCGCCTTTTGCGAAATATGCGCCGTATGCCGACGGATCGTCGGGGACATCCGCGGCGAGGCGCGTGTACACGAGGTTCAGCGCGTCAGTCTTCACCACGCCGTTGCTCTCGATCGCGTTGTTCATATCTTTGTCCACATCGTAGTAGGCAAGCTTCATCAGAATGTTCTGGGCGAGGGACCAATTTGCCGGCAGCGCGGCATCGCCATAGGGCTTGGCGGATTTAGGATCGGCCGGCGGCGTTTCGAGATAATTCGTTGGGCCGCGGACCGTCATGTTGTCCTGTCCCAGGTTGCCCACGGACGCTCCGGGATAAATCAATTTGCCCTGCTCGTCGCGGACCGGGCTCATGATGAGTTTGAGCGCGTCGGCCTGCTTCTGCGTGAGGGTTTCGGGAACCAGCGCGTCCGGCTGGAAAGTACACTTTGCAGGATTCTGTATGAGGCCGTCGGCGACTCCGTCGGCCTTGTCGCATTGTTTCAGGATCGCGGCGCTCACGGCCTGGAATTTCGCGGGTGGGATATAGCCGTCGAGCAGCGCCTTGGTATTTTTCAAACTCCAGAGCGAGGTGCCGACGGGATCGAGCCAGGGAGATCCGGAAATGATGCCGTCATAATCGTTTGGAAAGCGCGTCGCCTCGATGAGGCCCATCTTGCCGCCGTTCGAGCAGCCGTCGAAATACGAGCGCCGGATCGTCTCCGCGCGGTAATAATTCTTGACCAGCAGTTTCGCGGCGAGCGTCACATCATGGACAGCGCGGAAGAAGTAATCGATTATTTTCGGCGTGTCGGGCGTGCCCGGCGCAGTGTATTCCCACGTGGGGTTCGATACGAGATGGCCCGTGTCCGTTATCGCGGTGGCGTAACCCCGCGCCAGAAACTGGGCCTGGTCGGCGGGATTCGCCGAAGTGGTAAGAACGCCTGCCAGGCCGCCGACTCCGCGAAAGACGAATTTCTGGTTCCAGTTGGCGGGGAGCATGATCTCGAAATTTGCGGAGCCAGGGTCCGCTCCATCTCCGGAAGTGGCGACGGATCCCTTCACGTCGCAATACTCGGGGTTGAGGTCAGCCGCCGGGACGACCGTTGCGGATGCAATCGTCATGTTTGGGATGCCAAGGGCGCTCAGTGAAGCCGTGTTGCAGGCAGCCCGCGCCGGAACGTTTGCAAACGTGGCGCAAAGCAGCGCCGCGAGTCCAAACCGCAAAACGAAAGAGTGATTCCACCCGAAAATTTCCGCCCGAATTTTCATGTGCGTTCCTCCCGAGAAAATATCGTTGTCAGAGAGTAGTCCCAAACGGGTTCCTGTGTCACTAGCCAGAATTTCGTCCAGCGGGGGCCCAAGCGCCGAGCGAGTGACGCCGACCCGTTCGCTCATTGCTTTTAAGGCTTGCTATGACTTAGGATTAGGCCCACATCCGATCGTTGCCGGGTGCTCAGTTTGGATCAAAACAAAAATCAGCGAGAGGATAACCGAAAAAGTATGAACAAGAAATTTTCTGTGCGCAATGTATCAGGGATCCTGGGAATTCTGGCGATGACGATGGCCGGGCTCATCATGAGCGCGCCGAGCCTCCACGCGCAAGCTCCGGCGGCGGCTCCTCCGGCGCCGCCGCCGCTCGCGGCCGACATGAAGGGCAAGACCGCCGATCAATTCTATAAAAAAATCGAAGCGCTCAAGGGCGTTCCGGCCGACCAAGTCCACCCCGCGATGGAATACATCACCACCGCTTTGGGAGTTGGCTGCGGCTATTGCCACGTGATTGGGCATTTTGATCAGGACGACAAACGCGAGAAACACGTGGCGCGCAGCATGATCCAGATGACTATGGCGCTGAACAACACCGTCTTTGACGGTAAGCGCGAACTGACGTGCTACACCTGCCATCGCGGCGCGGCCAAGGCCGCGTCAACGCTCTTGCTCACCGGCGATAAAGCGCCCACAGAACTAAGCGCCATGGAAATTTTCCCCGCGCTCGCCCTCAAGAATTTCTCAAATCTCGATCCCGGCATGTCGCCGAGCAAAGCGCCGGCAACAATTATGTCAGGCCCGGCGCCGGCACCGAAACCCGCTGCCGCGACGCCGCTTCCTTCCGTGGCAGATGTTTTCAGCAAGTACGAACAGGCCCTCGGCGGCGAGGCCGCGGTCGACAAGATTACCGCTCTCTCCTTTAAGGGAACCGCCGACATGCTTGTTCCCCCACCGCCGGCTCCCCCAGGCGTCACTCCGCCGCCCCCGATGATGGGAACCGTTCCGGCGGAATACTACATGAAGGCCCCGAAGGGCGTAATTTCCGTAACATTCCCCGGGAGGCCCCCTGTCGCGACCGGCTTCGACGGAACCATCGCTTGGCACAACACTCCGATTCGCGAAGATACGGGTGATGAGCGCCGCATGCTGGTCGAACTGGGCGAAAAGTTTCCCGGCCTCGAGTTCAGGGACGACCACACCAACGTTCAGGTCGACGCAATGGAAAAAATCGGCGACCGCGATACGTATCGCGTCGTGGGCACGCGCAAGGATGGATTTGCCGTCATCGACCGGATCAATTTCGACGCACAGACAGGATTGCTTGTGCGGTCCTACACCACCATGCAAAGCGTGATCGGGTCCTTCCCGGAGGACACCTTTTACGAAGACTACCGCGACGTCAGCGGCGTCAAGGTTCCGTTTACGATGCGCATCGTGAGCGCGGAAGGAAACCGGACCTACAAGTGGTCGCAAGTCGACGCAAACGCGCCGGTGGAGGATGCGAAGTTCACCAAGCCCGTTCCTCCGGCTCCGAGACCGCCGGCAGACTAACAGCACACAGGCAAATCCGGATCGGAGCATGTGATTCCACTTGCTCCGATCCGGATGATGTGCGAATCCCCTTCCTTCAGCGAACCAAATTAGAAAGTAAATTTCACGGCGAGTTGCATCAGTCGAGGTGGCGCGGCTTTTACTACTTCGCCGAACAGTGGGCTGGAAATATTTCCATTGACGGCCTGCGGCCCGAAGAATTGCGGGTGATTAAAAATGTTGAAAGTTTCGAGGCGCAACTGCAGCGTTTTAGTTTCAGAAATCGGGACGGATTTCAGGAACGCAAGATCGGTATTGAACGAGCCGGGCCCGTAGAAATATCGCCGCGAGGCATCTCCCGGCGTCCCCAGCGCGTTCGGTTTGAACAGTGAAATATTGAAATAATAAGATTGCCCGTTCTGCGCGTAATTCCCGACATCGAGCGGCCCGGGAACAACGTCCGGCAAATCCATGTAGCGATTGTTCACGCCATTCGGATTGCTTCCCTGGAGAGAATTGTCGTCTGCGCTGGAAAGGGTCACGGGAAAGCCCGTGCTGGCGTGAGTGATTCCGGAGATCGCCCATCCTTGCGTCCAGCGGTTGGAGCGCTTCACCAGGCGTTCCACGGGAAGCGTGTATTCGTACGTGGCCACCAAATTGTGCTTCAGGTCGAAAGCCGAAAGCGCTCGCATGAGATTGAGATTAAAGGGATCGCCCGTGTCCGCAAGGCTCGACGCGTTGTCGATCGACTTGCTGTAGGTATAGGCGATCATTAAATTGAGATTTTTCGTTCGTCGCTGAAGAGTGGCTTGAAACGAATTGTAATTGGAATTGCCGACGCTGCCGTCGTAATCATCATTTCCGAACGCACACGTGAGGCCCTGGCGGGTGCAAGGGATAGTCAGCGTGGGGGAGACCACGTATGAAGAATTCTCTCCGCCGGGTCCGCAACCCGGCGACGAGAGGCAAAGGGTGGGATTTCCCGGATTCGCGGAATACACGACCAGCAGGTGATGGGCCTCTGAGCCAACGTAGCTCAAGTTCAGCACGGTGTTGGAGTCCAGGTTGCGTTCGAACGAAAGGAAATAATTCTCGGTGTACGGATACGTGTTCGTAGGGGGCGGAGCCGTCATGCCTGCGATCGATGGGAACTGTGAGAAATTGATGTTCGGATTGGGATGCGACACGGAAGCATTGAGCGGAGGAAAGGTCAGCGGAAATGGGTTGATTCCGGGTTCGCCGCTCGCCGCGGTAAAGGGCGTGGCGAATAATGGCGCAACGGGGCTAGTGTAGCTTAATCCGTAGGGCGGCTGCGGCTCGTCAAACGCGATCGTATTTCCTTGAATCACCGAATAAAAAATCCCATAGCCGGCTCGTATGCTCGTTTTGCCCGGCCCCCCAATAATCTTGCCGAGCAATCCATTCGCAGTATTCGGGGAGTAAGCCAGCCCTAATCGCGGCGAAAAGCGATTCTTCTGCGGCACAAGCGTGTTCGGGACTCCAGGATCGGTGGGGTACACAAGCCCGACGGGAGCCGTCGGATAAACCTTTGACTGCTCTCCGGGAATGAAAGTAGGAGCCTGGTTGTACTTTTCGGACCAGTACTGCATCAGGTCCCAGCGGAGCCCGTAATTCAGCGTCAGGTTGGACCTGATCTGCCAACTGTCCTGCCCGAAGCCTCCGATATATTTGTGTCGCGGAAAGTAGGCCTGCGAATCAGCCTGGTTATAGAGATTTGGCGCCCCGACCAAAAAATCCACAAAGTCCGAACCGGTCTGGCTGCCATTGAATGTAAAACCGCCGTTAAACTCGGGATTCGGGTGGACATTGATCTGGTCGAAGATCAGCTCGACACCGGTCTTGATCGTGTGCTTGCCGAACACCTTTGAGAAATCATCGCTCACTGTGTAGGTGTCGTTCACTTGCGTCAGATTGGTGGTGGGAGTTCCGACGACAAACGAATTGAAGATGAGATTTTCGACGCCCTCGATGGCCGGGTCCAGGGGAACAATGCCTTGTGTTCCAACACCGGTGAGGAAGCCTTGCGACGCAAGACTTGGCCCGACGCCTCCGGCGGGCTGGCCCACATTGTTGTAGCTCCGCATGTAGCTCACGTGAAACTCGTTCACACTCGTAGAGCCAAATGTCTTCAAATCGCCGAGATTCAGCAACTCCGCGGTACCAAGATTCAGGGCGCTGAATCCGGGAACCGACGCGCCGCCTTGTCCTGTGGGGTACGGATTATTCACAGAATAATTATCATAAAAATAATAAGCCGAGAACTGGCCCCAGCGCGTCGTCCCGGTGTCGACGCGGACGCTGCCCTTGTCATCGCGAACGATCTCTGACTCCGAGCCGGTGGAGAAGATCGAGCCGCCGCTATTCGGCGAGGGAATGTATTGCAGCAGCTGCTGCGCCGGAACGGACCATGCAGCCAAAGGAAACATGCCATTTGGAAAGACGCACTGAGTATAGCTGGTGCAGCCCGGTATCGTTGTTGTGCCGGCGGACGTGGTTGCCGTCTTTGGCCCGAAATAATATGGCTCGCCGGGCGTAACCGCAACCGGGGAGCCGGACGCATTCGATAGGCTCTGCGAGAGCTGGGTCGCAAGACAGGTGCCTGCTAAATCGCACTTCGACACGGTGCACGGCTGTCCGGTCAAGACCGTCGGCTGCCCGAGTTGGCCGGGTGGAACGGGGATCACGACCGAACATCCGGTTTCAAATAAACTGGCATCATCCAAAAGATTCCCTGATCGATCAGCGAGGGTAGGGACGGGGATCTCGCCCGTGGAAATACCCTGGGTCGTGCGCGTTCCCTGGTAGTCGGCAAAGAAAAAAAGCTTGTCCTTGACGATGGGTCCGCCCACCGTCCCGCCGAACTGGTTTTGGCGGTACGCCTCCACCGCCGGATCGAAATAATTCTTCGCGTCGAGGGCGGTGTTCCGCAAAAATTCGAAGCCGCTGCCGTGCAACTGGTTCACCCCGGACTTGGTCACGACATTCACGATCCCGCCGGAGTAGTTCCCGTATTCCGCATCGAAATTGTTGGTCAGGATCCGAAACTCGGAGATCGAATCGAGGTCCGGCACAATCAGCGTGCCGCCATTCATCAATTCCTTGACGTCGCCTCCGTTGACCAGGAAACCGTTGGCGTCTTCCCGCTGCCCGGAAATGGATTGGTTACCGGGGTTCAACCCTCCTGACGGAGCAATAGCTACGGAGGCTCCCGCCATCACAACGGAATCAGGCGTCTGAGTGGACATGGGCACAATACCCGGCTGCAGAGACATCAAGTCGGTGAAACTGCGCCCGTTGAGAGCGACTCCGGTCATCACATCGCCTGTGACCACCTCGCCAACCTGAGTGCTTTCCGTCTCGATATGCACGGAAGTATCGGAGACAACGACTTCCTCCGATTGCGAACCCATGGCCAGGATTATGTCCGCTCGAAGTTCGGAATTCACATCGATGACCAGGCCCGTGCGCTTATATGGCTCGAATCCTTCGCGAAGAATTTCGATCTCATAACGCCCCACGGGCAGAGCTGTGAAATTGTAAAAGCCGTTGCCATTCGTCTTGGTGGTCTGTTGCACGGTGGTATCAAGATTGAGGGCGGTAACCGTGGTGTCCGGTATCACGGCTCCGGTTTGGTCCGTTACTGTCCCCGAAATGCTTCCCACAGTGTCCGCCCGCGCGGCAATCGGAAGACAGGAGAAGAGCGCGAGCGCCACGAGAAGAAGATGGAAGCATCGCGCCATGGCGAGCGGCAAACAAAATGATATCTGGTGTGAAAAATTGCAGCCGCCCTTGTCCAAGTGCCTGCGTAAAACCATTCCGGCTCTCTCCTGTAATTTCCTTGACGGACCACTTCCTAATCGCTTGCCTTCCAAGATCATTTCCTGGCCTGTGCCCTCGTATTTAACGGGAAGGGGCCTCTTTGCCGTTGACTACGATCTTCAAAGCGAATCCGGGCCCGTAGGTTATGCCGATCGGAGTGCCATTCCTGGCGGGGTGAGTTTCAACCGTGACGTTGTCTCCACGTTTGAGCGTGTCCTTATCCCATCCCTTATGAGACATCGTAAACGTCGAAGACAATTCGAGGGTCCAGTGCCTGACGTGGCCGCTATCATCCGTAACGTCCACATAGGCGAGGCAATGGGGGTTAGACCAGTCGAATGCTGTGATCGTCCCCGTGAGCTCAATCGTTTTTTTCATGTCGTAATTCGTAATGCCGTGGTGCGCGTATATCGGATTCGAAATCAATCCAAAGCCAGCGGCCATTACAAAGAAACTGAACAGCTTGTTTCTCATGGTGCACCTCGAGCGCTTGCAGTGTCGCACACTATACGGGTCTGAGGAGTCGTTTTCGGTGACAAGGGTCACACACAGTGATTCTCCAAGATTTCCGTTGTGAATGAAAGACGAAACGGGGAGATTCTGAAAAATGTAGCGGCCCTGGGCGTGGGCCCGTCGTCCGAAACTGCTCTTGCTATGGAACGCGGCGTTTCTCCCGGTGCGATCTTGGGAGCTGCGAAAGAAGCACATGCGGATCTGATATTCCTGGGGGCTCGCGGAGTCGAGAAGCATCTCACCGTGGCGACACACTTTTCGGATTCGATTCCCGGCAGTGTTGTCGCGAATGCGGGCTGCCCGGTCCTGCCTGTTCACACTTGAAATTTTTTGTCCGGCGTCTAGGCGGCGGAAATAAAATAAGAAGGCTTATCTTCGGATAATTCCTGTTCACGCGGTTTTATTTTTACACCGGTCCCTGATTCGTATTCAAAGATATAGATCTCTGCGCACTTTCCGCAAAGCCAATAATGTTCAATCAAGCGTTGATTCTTGGTGGGTTTGCCGCTCGAAGAGCTCCTGGAGAAACGTATCAAACGGCCTTCGCGATAGTTAAACGGCGCTCCGCACGCGGGATTGCTGCACTTGATGAGCATGTGGCCCCCCTTCGCCTGTGCGAGCCATTTTTCTTTCCCTTAGTTAGGAAGGCAGGCACCGCGTAAAACGTTGCCCGCCATTTTCATTCTTTGCTCTCTTTAACTGGCCGCTTTCGGTTCGATTCGCACACTCTTTGCATGGGGCGCCTTGGGAAGATCAATGTTGAGGACGCCGTCCTTCAAGGTTGCGTTGACTTTCGTGCCGTCCACATCCGATGGTAATTCAACGAATCGCAGGATTTCATTTGCGCATCGCTCGGAGTAGATGGTCTTGCCCTTCTTGCTTTCTTCTTTGGATTCGTGTTTGCCGGCGATGGTGAGCCGGTTCCCTTCGACGTGGATGTCGAGTTCCTTGGCCGTGAATCCCGGCACTTCGGCCTGGACGGTCAGGGCGTCATCTGTCTCCGCGATTTCCAGATGGACGGGATGAAGAATTTCCGACTCGGCCTGGAGCCAGTCCGACAATTCATTGCCGAACCATCGCCCGTTATTGTCGAAGATCTCAAAGGCTCGTCTCGCGATCGAGTCGTAGGCTTGTTGGAACCGGTCGAAAACATTTTCGGTCTCAGCCGGTTTGGCGACTGCCGATGGTTTGACCGGTTGCATTACAGTTGCGGTTTGCGCTGTCATTTTAATTCTCCTTCAACTTATCTAGCGTGGTTGGGAGCGTCGCCCTGGGAAAAGTGAATTTCATCCGCTGGTCCTCGAAACAAATTATTCTCGCCAGGAGAACGCAACTAACTTTCCGCAGTATGTTCATCCATCTTGGACTGCTTCTCGGTGCGCAGGATCACAGCCCTATGAAACCTGCGTCACAATTGGAATAGTTTGTTAGAATCAACCGAGTTGGGTCTTTTGGCATTAAAGACTCCCTCGCGTCTTTCGAGTATCGGAGCCTGCAAGTTTGTCCCTGTGAGTTTCGGACTGGAGACGAACATCGATCATCTGCACTTTTGATCCGGTAAATTATGAGCGGGCCAACTCCCAGCGTTTCACAGCCGTCCGAGCCTCAAACCATCTTCGAGAAGCTATTCGAGGCCTCTCCCGACGCCATCGTGGTAACCAATGAGAAAGGCCAGATCACTTCGATCAACTCACAAGTGGAGCGCCTGTTTGGATACAATCGCCAGGAACTGATCGGCCAATCCGTGGAAATCCTTGTTCCGGAGCGGTTTCGCGATGCGCATCCACGTCATCGGGAAGCCTACAACTCCCAGGCGAGCGTGCGCCCGATGGGAGTGGGATTGCAGCTCTTCGGCAGGCGCAAGGACGGCAGCGAATTCCCGGTCGACATCATGCTGAGCCCCGTGGAGGCAGCGGAAGGCCGCGTCGTGATCAGTGTCATCCGCGACATCTCTGATCGAAAGAAGGCAGAAGAAGTCCTCCAGCGCAGCGAACAGCAATTTCGCGCGCTCTTCGAATTCTCGCCCGACGCCATCATCGCAAGCGACCAAGAAGGATGCATTACCGAAGTCAATGCGCGAGTAGAGAGCATGTTTGGCTACCAACGGGGCGAATTGCTGGGCCAGCCTATCGACAGCCTCGTTCCAGAGCGATTTCGCCACACGCATCCGGCTCGCCGCAAAGAGTATGCCTCCGCAGCCCGTGTTCGTCCGATGGGAGCGGGACTGGAGCTCTACGGCAGGCGCAAGGATGGGACCGAATTTCCCGCCGACATCATGTTGGGGCCAGTTGAAACCGCGGAAGGGCGTGTCGTCTTAAGCGTGATACGGGACCTGACCGAAAAAAGAGAGGCCGAAGAAGCCTTGCGGCGGAGCGAGCTGCAGAAGCGCTACCTGGAAGAAGAACTGAACACCGAGGCCAGATTTGAGGAAATCATAGGCGAGAGCGTTCTCCTGAAACGCGTGTTGAAACTCGTGGAAACCGTCTCGGCCACCGACGTCACCGTCATGATTCTGGGAGAAACGGGAACGGGCAAAGAGGTGATTGCTCGAGCCATTCACCAGCTCAGTCCACGGAATGAGCACGTTATGGTGAAGCTGAATTGCGCGGCGATTCCCGCCGGCCTGCTGGAAAGCGAACTGTTTGGCCACGAAAAGGGCGCCTACACGGGAGCCATCGACCGCAAGATCGGCCGCTTGGAACTCGCGCATGAGGGCACACTTTTCCTCGACGAAATTGGGGATCTCCCGCTGGAACTGCAGCCAAAAATCCTTCGCGCCCTGCAAGAAAAAGAATTTGAGAGACTTGGAAGCAACAAGCCAATTCCAGTCAACGTGCGGCTAGTGGCCGCGACCAATCGCGACCTTGCGAAAATGGTGGCGGAGGGACAGTTTCGAAGCGACCTCTATTACCGGTTGAGAGTTTTTCCCATCCTGCTTCCCTCCCTTCGTGAGCGCCGGGAGGACATCCCTCTGCTGGTTCGCTACTTCGTCGATCGCCACGCCCGCAAACTTTATAAGAAAATCGAAACCATCCCCGACGAGACGATGCGGGCCCTGACTCGCTGGGATTGGCCGGGGAATATCAGGGAACTCGAGAATTTCATCGAGAGGGCCGTCATTCTCACCAAAGGGCCAGTCTTGCGCGCTCCACTCAGCGAACTCGCAATGGCGGAAGAAATTGCCCCGGTGCGGGATTCTTCGCTTGAGGCAACCGAACGAGAGCATATCCTTCGCGTTTTGCGCGAGACGAAGGGAAAGATCGGCGGCTCCGACGGCGCTGCCGCACGACTCGGCCTCATCCGCACGACCTTGAACTCCAAGATGAAGAAGCTGGGAATCGAGCGGAAAGACTACATCTAGTCACTGCTGACGATTAGTCGCCAGTGATCCTCGTCACTTGGACCTGTGCGCTGGCGCACACAAAGCACGCCTTCCAACTAAGCCACTGTTCCAGAATGGGATACGACAATCCTCTTTCGAATGAGGGATTTGGCTTCTTGATTGCCTATAGAAAGGCGTACCGACAAAGGAACGAGTAATACAGTGAGAGTGACGATTCATCAGTCGGACAGCCAGGACGTAATCATGAAGATCGAGGGAAAGATCGCGGGTCCGCAGGTTCCGGAGCTACACCGAGCATGGCAGAACCTGGTTCCTTCGCTGGAACAGCGAAAGCTTTTGGTCGATCTTCGAGGCGTGACGCATGTGGACGGAACAGGCCGTAACTTGCTGGCTGACATTCATGCCAAAACAGGGGCCGAATTCCTGGCGGACACGCCGCTAACGAAATATTTCGCGGAAGATGCGCGGCAAGAGATTCGAACAAGATCCGAATACTAGGCTGAGGAGGCAATCATGAAAGGTCCATACGGGTTGGAGCTGAACGACGGGTGCAAGACTTGCAAGATCAAGGGCTCAGGATTCTTTTGCCAGTTGCCACCCTCCGCGGTAAAGGACTTTGATGCGATCAAGTCGACAGCCACCTATCCGAAGGGCGCTCTTTTGTTCGTCGAGAAGCAAGAGGCACGCGGCGTCTACGTCCTGTGCGAGGGCGAGGTAAAGCTTTCCATCAGCTCATCCGAGGGCAAGACCCTGATTATGAGAATTGCCAGGGCGGGAGAGCTGCTCGGACTGATGGCCGCCATGGCGGGCCAGCCCTATGAGGTGACAGCCGAAACGATCCACCCCTGCCAGGTTGCGTTTGTACGCCGGGAAGATTTCCTGCGCTTCCTTGCAAAACATTCCGACGCCTTTCAAAACGCGGTGAGGCAGATGAGTTCTCAGTATCGAGGCGCATGCGAACAATTGCACACGATCGGACTCTCGGCCTCCGCGCAGGAAAAGCTTGCGCGTCTTTTGCTCACCTGGTCAGAAGGAATTCAGCAGACGAAAGAGGGCACGCGAATCAAGCTGCCTTTGACGCACGAAGAAATCGCGGAATTCATCGGCACCACTCGTGAGACAGTTACGCGCACCTTGACCGATTTCAAGGAACGACATCTCGTTGCCATTCAGGGATCGACGCTCATGATCCCGAATCGCGAGGCTCTTGAAATCTTTGCCAACAATTAGAAACTGAAACTTTGACCCGTGCCGTGCCGCAGAGTGGGTCCGTCGGAGGATCCACTCGGGCACAACCCTATCAGGCGGCCTTCCCTACCACAATCCTTCAAACTCTTCCATTTAGTTTAGGCCCTCACCAATACAGCCTGATGCCTCTTCACTTGGCCACGCCGGCGGCGCGCAAAGTCCTGGACGCGGCGCCCCGCGGCTTTAAAGGCATCATGAATTACCAGTTGAAGATCGGCGTGCGCCGACTTGGCTTGTGCGTGGGTCGAGGGAGCCGATTCTCCATTTACGGTAGCCCGGTGGATCGGAACGGGCACGCGCTTCACGACAATTTCCTTCCCAGGCAAAGTCAAATCAATTCGAATATGCAGGGGCTTGCCTTTCTTATGGTGACGGTGCGGAACCTCTATTGCCACGCGACACGCGGTGATGCGGTGGTAGAAAGTTTCGAGTTTCTCGGCCTCTGCGCGAATCCAGCCCTCCACCTCAGTGGAATGTTGCATGTTGCGAAATGTGATTTGCAGCGGAAGCGTCATGGCCTTCTCCCTTGAGCGAGCTGTTTCCACAAGCTCCGATTAAATATTTCTCGATCCTTGCCACGGGCTCATTCTGGCTGAAAAAACATGATGCGATGTGACAGGCGTCACGTTTCCAAGTGACTCGATTCACCGCGCTACAATATAAGTGGGGCGCAAATTGATATTGGATCTGGACCTTCGTTGAGCCCTGACCCGGCAACCGGAGACCGCAATGAAATTTGGAGTGCTGGCACTGGATTATGACGGGACGATCGCCCGGGACGGCGTGCTTGATCCCGAGGTCCGTTCCGCCATCGCCGAGGTCCGCCAGCGGGGGATCGCCGTGGTCATTGTGACGGGCCGCATTCTTGCGGAACTGGAGCAAGTCGCGGGCGATCTTCACTTTGTCGATGCCGTGGTCGGCGAAAATGGCGCTGTGATGTGGTTCGCGAACGGCCATACCAGGCAACTCGCCTATTCCACTTCCATTCACTTCCTGCAGGAACTCGGGCGGCGCGGCCTCGAATTCAAGGCAGGAAAATGTGTGGTGGAACTGGCCGCGGCCGCGGCCCCTCAAGTGCTCGCCATCATTCGGGAAATGGAATTGCCTCTGGTGTTGCTGTTCAACCGTGGCCACCTGATGGTGCTTCCTCAGGCCGTCAGCAAAGGAGCCGGACTCAGGGAAGCCCTCGCGACGCTTCGGCTGTCGGTTCACAACGCCATCGGCATTGGAGACGCGGAGAACGATCACGATTTGCTGGCGACTTGCGAGCTCGGGGTTGCCGTCAGTTGGGGAAGCCGCCTCCTGCAAGAGGCCGCCGACGAAATCCTGCAAGGCGACGGGCCGACCGCGGTGGCAGGATACATCCGGCAAGCGGCCAAAGAATTGCGGCTGCCTCCGGAAAAGATTGGACAGCACCGTTTGTCCCTCGGAACCGGCGACGACGGCCGTGAACTGACGCTTGCTATTCGCGGCTTCAACACGCTCATTGCCGGTGATCCGCGGTCCGGAAAATCCTGGGTCACGGGGCTGATGTGCGAACAATTGATTCTCCAAGGATACTCGGTCTGCGTGATCGATCCTGAGGGCGACTATCGCACGCTGGAAACATTACCGGGTGTGGTCGTGTTCGGAGGAGAAGATCCGCCACCGGAATTGCCGGATCTTGCGCGAGTGCTGCGTCATCCCGACATGAGCGTGGTGATCGACCTGTCGCATGCGCCCTATCAGGAAAAAATGAATTACATGAAATCGCTTCTGCCCATGCTGGCGGCGATACGGAGGAATACCGGCTTGCCGCATAGGATCGTGATCGATGAGGCTCATTATTTTTTGCATGAACCGAATGTTGGTGAGTTGCTGGACCTCACGCTGGGGGCCTACACCCTGGTCACCTACCGATTGGCGGATTTGCACCCGAACCTCCGCAACGCGATCGAATGCATTATCGTGAAGCGCACAACCGAGCCGCACGAAAATCAAACTTTGATGAATATGCTTCAAGCAAAGGGCGGTTGCCCCCCGGTCATGTCTGAACTTGCATCGCTGGGCTTAGATGAAGCTGTCCTCCTGCCGGGCATGCTGGAAACTGGCGGGAAATGCCTGAAATTCAAATTATTCCCGCGATTGACGTCGCACGTCCGGCACAAAGCAAAATATCTCGATGTGCAATTGCTCGTCGAGCAGGGATTCTGGTTCACGGAGAACGGTAAGACAGTTGCCGGTCCGGCGCGAACGCTCAAGGATTTCCTGACGCTATTGGACCTCGTTCCGCCAGTGGTCCTTTCAGGACATGCCCACCGGGGAGATTTCTCGCGATGGATCATGGATGTTTTCCACGATCATGCGCTCGCCTCGGAGATCCGAAAAGTGGAGCAGCGCTTTCGCCTCGGCCACATCCACGACCTCACCGAAGCGATCGCCAAATTAGTTCAGGAGCGATACGAATTTTCGCTTGGGCGCGCCGGCGAACCGCAGGCAACGCCATCTTCTCAAGGGTCCGGGCCAAAGCATGCAGTTGCGGCGCGTTCTGGTAGTGATTAGTGGCGCAGGCTTCAGCCTGTGCGGCTACCACCGAATCTTTGTAGGGCACGGCTTCAGCCGTGCCGTAGAGCATGAAAAATCGATAAGGCTTTAGCCGCTGACCTGTTCGGAGTCGAGTTGCACCATCGGTCGTCAGCCTGCGGAGCGTCGTCCATGCGGGACCAGGCCCCCACAGGCTGAAGCCTGCGTCACTAGCACTGCAATCCGAATTTCGAGCCACGCAGTTGGAAACATGCAGTATGATTATCGCTAAATGCGCATGCGCTGGGTGATTGTCAGTCTTTTATTTTTTGCGACCACCATTAACTATCTGGACCGCGCGATTCTTGGTGTGATCCTTCCGGAGATCCGCGACAAATTTCACTTTGGCCTGCCCATTTACGGCACGATCCAGATGGTGTTCCAGCTCGCATATGCGGGCGGGTCGCTGCTTGGCGGCAAGCTGCTGGACCGCTACGGGACGCGAGTCGGTTACGGGATCGCCACGACGCTGTGGTCCCTCGCAGCCACGCTCAACGCGTTCGCGGGCAGCGCGTTTCAGTTTGGGTTGTACCGGACGGTGCTGGGCTTCGGAGAATCCGCTAATTTCCCCGCGTGCAGCAAAGCCGCCGCGGAATGGTTCCCTCCTGATGAACGCGCCACGGCCATGGGAATCGTGAACGCAGGCACGAATCTGGCTAATATTTTCGGGCCGCCGCTGTTCATATTGATTGCGTTGACGCTCGGATGGCAGGCGTGCTTCGCCATTATGGGCGGCCTCGGATTCCTCTGGTTGCCGTTTTGGTTCTTGACGTACCGCCTGCCAAAGCAATCTGGAGCGGTCCAACGGCGCCCGGCGCAAAGATAACGATCAGCGAGGTGATGAAATACAAGCAGGCCTGGGGTTACGGCCTCGCTAAATTTCTCACCGATCCAGTTTGGTGGTTCTACCTTTTCTGGCTGCCGACGTACCTGACGGATGTGCGCCATTTCACGCCGCAGCAGCGCGGCACAGCGCTGATGATTGTTTACAGCATTTCGGCGGTCGGCGCTTTGATGGGAGGCGTTGTTTCCAGTTTCCTGATGAAGCGCGGATGGACGGTCGGCAAGGCGCGCAAGATGACAATGCTGTTTTGCGCGATTGTCATGCCCGCGTGCACGCTGGGCGTGGTGGTGCGGAACGCGCAATTCGCGGTCTTGCTCTTTGGTTTGGCCACCACGGCCCATCAGGCGTGGATGACAAATCTTTTTATTGCGCCCGCCGATGTTTTCCCCTCGCAGGCCGTGGGCAGCGCCAACGGATTTGGCGTGTGCCTGGGAGGACTTGGCGGCGCGCTATTTTCGGGAATCATTCCCGGAACGGTGATCCCGCATGTGGGCTACGTTCCGGTGCTGATGGGCATGAGCTGCTTTTACATCATCGCGTGGTTCATCATTCACCGCATGATGGGCGATCTGGAAATGGTCACGCTCGAAATACATGAAGCTCGCCCCGCCGCGCTCGCGCCTTCGCGCGCCTGAACTGCCGCAGTCGCGAGGCGGATCATGTCGCCGCTGCAAGCGATTTGTCGCCATCGTCGCCGCCGCGTCGCCGCAGATTGGCCACGACAAGACGAATTTCGTCGTAGCTGAAATCTTCCGGCAAGGCCTCCTTGATCGGCGAGAATCTTTCCAACCCGAGACTTGCGGCGGCCGCCTCAATTTGTCTTTGCCTGTCTTGCGCAACCCAGCTGCTATCAAACTCCAACTCCCCGCGCTCCACAAGATCCGAGACCATGCTGACGATGGTCGAGCGCCTTCGCCCTCTAATTACGGCGATTTCATCCAGCGTTTTCCCTTCCTCGATCAACTGAATCGTCTCTTCGCTCGGCGTGATCTTTTTGTCAGGAGTGGCGGCCCGCGCCCCGCCACGAAATCGTTTCAGCGCGTCGAGGATTTGACGGCCGTACAATTCGGCCTTGCGTTCACCGATCCCGGTGATGTGCAAGAGGCCGGCGATCGAGCCGGGGCGGACGCGGCAGATCTCATCGAGCGTCGTGTCATGCATCACGACGTACGCGGGAACATTTTGTTCGTTCGCAGTTACCCTTCTCCACTCGCGCAAAAACTCGCGCAAGTTCGGATCCAGATCCGATACGACTTGCAGCAGCGCCGGAGCGGGCGCAGGTTTTTCCCACGAACGCTTCTCCGGTGATGACACGGGTGCAACGGAGCGGGATTTGGAACGCTTCCGCCTGGATGGTAGTTCCTCGACTGGCGCAGACAGCCAGGCAGGCTCGTAGCCGCAGACATCGCAGGCCCCGCAGGACTCCCATTTCTTGTTTTCGCCAAAATGTCCGCAGATGCGCTGGTGGCGGCAGAGATCCGATTCTACGAAACCACGAATTTCGTGATAGCGCTGCCAGGCGCGATCCTTTTCTTCCGGATCGTTGATCTGGCCGATAAAATAAGCGTGCAGACCGGCGTCTTTCTTTTGCCAGAGAAGCACGCAATCCGCCGGGAGGCCGTCGCGCCCGCCGCGCCCCGCCTCCTGGTAAAACTGCTCGATGGATTTCGGCAGCGAGAGATGAATCACGGCGCGCACGGCGGCTTTGTTGATGCCCAGGCCGAACGCGATCGTGCCCACCATCACGCGAACTTCGTCCGCCATCCAGCGCTCCTGATTGCGCCTCCGATCGCCAGCGTTCATCTGGCCGTGGTAGGCGATGGCGGAAATTCCATTTTCCTGAAGAAGGTCCACCGTGGACTCCACTGTCGCGATCGTGGGCGCGTAGACGATGATGTTTTCATTTCCGTAGCTTCGCATCGCGCGCAGCAGAAGTTCCGTCTGAGAGCTTGCGCTGGTGGCGCGCACAACGTAACGCAAATTGGGGCGGTGGAAGCTGGCGATATATTTGTCCGGCGCGCGCAGCTCGAGTTGGCGAATAATGTCATGCCTTACGCGCTGCGTGGCGCTGGCAGTGAAGGCCGCAATCGCGCGGTCCGGAAATTGAGCGCGCAGGCGGCTGAGCTGGCGGTATTCCGGGCGAAACTCGTGGCCCCATTCCGAAATGCAATGCGCTTCGTCGATCGCGAAGAATAAAACGGGCACGCCTCGCAGCCAGTCGTTGGTGTCTTCGCGCGCAAGTCGCTCAGGAGAAAGATACAGGAGGCGATATCCCCCGGCGCGCGCCTTGTCGATGACTCGAGACTGTTGCAGCGGCGAAATCGAACTATTGAGCAGCGCCGCAGGGATTCCCATCTGGCCGAGCTGCGCCACTTGATCTTCCATCAGAGCAATCAAAGGAGAGATGACGATGACGGTTTTGTCCTGCGACATCGCTGCGGGCAACTGGTAGCACAGCGACTTTCCGCCTCCCGTGGGCATGACGACGCAAGCGTCGCGGCCCGCAAGCAAGCTGCGCACAATGTTCTCTTGTAAGGGGCGGAAGGCGTCATATCCCCAGTAACGGCGCAACGGAGACAGCAAATCATGTTCGGAATTCACGGGAAGAGTATAAGACTCCGGAGGCTTTCCGTCCATTCGGGAATTGGCACGAATAGTGACACTTGCCCGGCGCCCAACGTAGCGCAGGCTTCAGTCTGTGGGGGTTGGGCCTTGCAAGCACTAAACCCCACAGGCTGAAGCCTGCGCCACTCAAAGGCCAGTATTCAGGACGACTCGGAATCGCGCCTTTCCGCTCAACATTCGTTCATAGGCCTCGGGCGCGCGTTCGAGTGGAAGCACTTCGGTCATGGGGCGCACGCCAGTGAGCGCGCAGAAAGCGAGTGTGTCCTGGGAATCAATCGGTGAGCCGGACGGCCAGCCGCTGATCGAGCGGCGTCCGGCGATCAGAAGGCGTCCGGTAATTTCAAGCGGCTGGTCGGGATTGCCAACGAGGATTGTTTTGCCGTTGATTCCCATGCCGCCGAGGACCGCGTTCACCGCTTTCCCGCTGGTGACCGTGGAAAGGATGACTCTGGCTCCGCCCAGTTTCTCGAGCTCACTGGCAACATTTTGGGATTCGCTATCGAGGTAATGTTTTGCGCCAAGCTTTTTCGCGAATGGCTCCTTGTCTTTTCCTCGAGCGATGGCGACGGTTTCAAAACCCATCTTGGCCGCAAACTGAACGGCCAAGTGGCCGAGCCCTCCGAGGCCGAGGATTGCGACGATATCGCCGGACCGCGCGCCGCTATTCCGCAAAGAATTGAATGTGGTCACGCCGGCGCAAAACAATGGCGCCGCATCCGTGGCGGAGATTGCGTCGGGAATCGCCGCGAGCGCCGCCGCGGAAATGAGCATGTAATCGGTGTACCCTCCGTCGCAGGTGAGCCCCGTGATCTGCCTTCCTTTGCTGCAGGTCACAAAATCGCCACGGCGGCAGGAGTTGCAGTAGCCGCAATGCCCGCCGTGCCAGCCTACTCCGGCGCGCTGCCCCACTTCCCAGCCGAGAACGCCCGGGCCCACGGCGTCGATCACACCAGCAATCTCGTGACCCGGGATGCGCGGGTAGGTGATGCCCGGACGAGAACCCTCCTTGGCGTACTCATCGCTGTGGCATATGCCGCAGGCTTGCACTTTGATGCGCACCGATCCGGCCGCGGCTGCGGGATTTCGCGCTCCACCAGTTGAAAAGGTCCCTTGGCGTTTGGGACTTGAATGGCGCGCATCTTGGGCATGATTCCTCCAGAACGATGTAAATTTGATGAGAAAATTTGGATGGCAGGATCAGTAGAACACGCTTCAGCCTGTTGGTTTTTGTTGCGGCACGGGGAATTGTGCTCCGACCAAACCCCACAGGCTGGAAGCCTGTGCTACTAGTTCGTGACGCTTGTCTTTTCGGTTTCGCCCTTGCCAGCCGCGGCGCGCAGCCTGCGCAATTCCGCGTGGAACACGATGACGCTCATCCACATTCCGAGCGGGTGCGCCCCCGCCTTCACCAGGGGATGAACTGTGCCGTTGCGGAACTTCTCGATGTCCTCGTCCTGCAAAGTCTCCAGGACTTTCGATTCCTCCACGGGCAAGCCGTACTCGGCCGCCACGGACGGAATGTCGTTGATCAGGCGCACGCGCAGGCTCGGCTTGAAGCGCAGGTCGTAGAGAATCTTGTTCAGCTTGTAGGCTGAAGGCGAAGGATGCTTGTAAAACTCGTAGCCTTCCGAACCCTTGAATTTATAAGTGGCGGGACCCTTGGCACCTTCCTCGGAAAATTTTCCTGTTCTTTTATCCGGCAGGAAGCGCATCACGGCGTGGCCATGGTGCCAGGTGGGCTGATACGTGATGAGCTCGCCGGGCTGGTCTCCGATCATTCCGAACATGATCATCCAGGAGAGCATCTCGGTGTTTCCGACTACGTCAAATTGTTCTGAAGTAAGACTCAACAGGGCCTCGTGGTTGCCCTTTTCCATCTGGGCGATGGCCCAGTAGTCGAACTCGAAATCCGGCTGCGGATATTTCCACGTGCCGGGGAAGTGGGACATTCCGCCGCTGGCGATCACCGCGACGCGCTCGGGCCTGCCGGCAATCACTTTGGCGATGGCTTTCCCGAGTTGTTGGCATCGCCGCGCGGTGGGCAGCGGCGGCAAGTAAGCATTCACGAAAATCGGGACTACGGGGATTTTCCGGCCTTCAATCACCCATTCATACACGGCCGCGAACGCGTGGCCGAGGATGGCGTCCTGCGAATAGGCCATGTCGAAGTCGGCATTGACCAGCTTGTCGAGCAGGTCTTCGGCGAGCCCCTGATGAACCGGGAGATCGTATGTCTTGCGTGCGAATTCCGCGCGTGCGCGCTCGCCGGACATAATGGCGAAGGTGGGGACGGAAGAGAGGAAGAACGTCTCCATGTGGTCGTTGCCGATCACGATGGCCACGTCCGGCTTGGTCTCGTCCAGGTCCTTGCCGAGCAGGCGCATGGCCGCGACGTCCGCATCGAGTTGAGCGAGGTCTTCACTCGGCGGGCGGACAAAAAGCTGCGGAGCATGTACCGTTCCAAAAGCTGCTACGATTTTCCCCATGTTAATACCCTCGTTTTCTTGATGGCTTGATTGTGCGGAAACTCCCAGAGTTCGTCAAGGTTTGAGTAGAACAGACTTCAGCCTGTTGGTTTTCCGCGCGGCGCCCACGATTACAAGGCGCCGCCAGTTCCCGCCGTTAACGGTTCCGCGCGACGCGGAAACCGCAAACAAGCAGTCTTCCGCCGCGGGAGGATCAGAAGAGGTTGCAGGTAGCAGGACTTAAGTGGGGGCTGTCGGGTGCCGCAACCTTTGCGAATTTCAAAGGGTGCGAGTTTAAATTCCACGACGACCGGAGATTTGCCGCTTGAGTGGCCGAAAACCCGCACCCTTGCAAAGAACGCAAGAGTGCGGCACCCACAAATTCGACACTCAAAATTCAATACCCATCATACAAAACTTCTTCAGGCACTCGCCGCGATACCTTGCCGCTGAATTTGTTTCGCAAGTCGCGGATATACCTTCAGCGCGTTAGCTTCAAATATCTTCTTCTTATCCTCCACGCTGAGGATTGTTGATCCATCGATGTAGCGCCGAGTATCGTCGAAGTAGTGCCCAGTTTCGGGGTCGATGCCCTTGACGGCGCCGACCATTTCCGACGCGAACAAAATATTGTCGGCGGGGATGACCTTGGTCATGCAATCGATTCCCGGCTGGTGGTACACGCAGGTGTCGAAGTACACGTTGTGGAGCAGAAGTTCCGTGAGCGGCGGGCGCTTCATGTCCTGCGCGATGCCGCGATAGCGGCCCCAGTGATACGGCACCGCGCCTCCACCGTGGGGAATGACGAACTTCAGCGTCGGAAAATCCTTGAACAGGTCGGAGGTCAGGAACTGCATGAACGCGGTGGTGTCGCCGTTGATGTAGTGCGAGCCGGTGGTGTGGAAGGCAGGATTGCACGTGCCCGTCACGTGGACCATCGCTGGAACTTCCAGCTCCACCATTTTTTCGTAGAACGGGTACCACCATTTGTCGGTGAGCGGCGGTTCTTTCCAGTAGCCGCCGGAGGGATCGGGATTCAGATTGCAGCCGACAAATCCGAGCTCCTTCACGCAGCGCTCCAGCTCTGGAATGCAATTTTCGGGCGGCACGCCGGGCGTCTGCGGCAACTGGCAGACGCCGATAAAATTTTTGGGATAGAGATTCACGATGCGGTAGATCATGTCGTTGCAGATGCGCGTCCAGGCCGCGCTCAATTTCGCGTCGCCGACGTGATGGCCCATGGCCGAGGCGCGGGGCGAAAAGATGGTGACGTCGGTGCCGCGCTCGCGTTGAAATTTGAGCTGCGCGGGCTCCAGTTTTTCGCGGATCTGATCGTCGCTGATCTGCGGCGGCGCTGGCGGCTTCGAGGAATCGGTGAACGCGGCGATCTGCTGCTTGCGGAAGTCGATAAAGGCCGGCGGCTCGGATGTGTAATGCCCGTGACAATCGATAATCATTTAGATCTCCGGTGGATTCTGAGGGCGGCGCGCCAATCCGCGGACTCCCTCAACACGTTATACGGCAACTTATGCGAAGCAAATTAATGTAGCACACAATTTGCCGCGCGGTTTGCGCCGCTCCAGTGGCACAGGCATCCGCCGCGGCGGACCTGTTCGGGTTTTGCAAACATAATTGGGTCGGGTAGCCTTTACGTGCGAGTCACAAAAGCGCACAGCCGAGAGAGGGTGTGCTACTGTTCGCACATTGACATTGCCTCCGTGAGTCGCCAGAATTCCCTTTCGCCAAAAATTGTAGTCAGTAACAAAGGGAGATAACTCAAATGAAAGCAATCGTCGTGCACGAATTCGGAGCGCCGGAAGTTATGAAGCTGGAGGAATTTCCCACGCCGAAGGCGGGCGCGGGGCAAGCAGTGGTCCGCATTCACGCAGCGGGCGTGAACCCGTTCGACACGTACATGCGCGCCGGCACGTACGCCATCAAACCGGCGCTGCCCTACGTGCCGGGCGGCGAAGGCGCGGGCGTCGTGCACTCAGTCGGCGAGGGCGTCACGAAATTCAAACCGGGCGATCGTGTCTATGTGGGGCATCCCGTCACGGGCACGTACGCGGAATACTCGCTGGCTCTCGAATCGCAACTGCACCGGCTGCCAGACCGCACAACTTTCGCTCAAGGCGCAGGAATTTATGTGGCGTGCGGCACGGCGTATCACGCGCTCTACCATCACGCAAATACGCACGCCTCGGAAACGCTGCTGGTGCATGGCGCAAGCGGCGGCGTGGGAATTGCCGCGGTGCAAATCGGGCGCGCAATGGGCTTGACGGTGATCGGCACGGCGGGCACGGACAAAGGCCTTGAGCTCGTGCGGCGCGAGGGCGCGCATCATGCGTTCAACCACAAGAACGCGGGATATACGGACGCAATTCTCAAAGCGACGAACGGCCGCGGCGTGGACGTCGTCCTGGAAATGCTGGCCAACGTAAATCTCGCCGCCGATCTTAAACTGCTCGCGCGATTCGGACGGGTGATCATCATTGGAAGCCGCGGCGATATCTCCATCACTCCTCGTGACCTGATGGCGCGCACGTCGTCGGTGCGCGGCTTCGTCCTGTGGGGCATCTCGGAAGCCGACGAGGCGGATGTCCACGCGGGGCTTTACGCGGGGCTTGAAAACGGCACGCTGCGTCCGGTGGTCGGCAAGGAACTTCCGCTTGGAGAAGCTGTGCGCGCGCATAAGGAAATTTTGGAGACGGGGGCGCACGGGAAGATCATTTTGACACCGTAAGTATTCGCAGACTTTCCGGCAATGTAGGACGGGCTTTAGCCTGTCGCTTTTGGTATTGGGCTTGGTTTCAGAAAAGCAGACAGGCTGAAAGCCTGTCCTACCTGAATTGAATCCTCGCAATTTTATTGGTGCGATCGTAAGGGAGCCAGATCGTCGGCGGATTCGTGCTGCTATCGACCTGGATATGGCGAATCTCCGTGCCGCGCGTCGGCAGGACATATTCCGTGAATTTTTCCGTCGATGGATCAAACTTTGCGATCCGGTCCGAATTCAGCATGGTGATCCATACCGTGTGATCCTTGGCATTGACGGTGGCTGAATACGGCTGGCTGAATCGGTGAGGCAAAGGATATTCCGTCACCTTCTTTGTGCCAGCATCAATTTTCGCAAGCCTGTCCGCAAAAAATTCGCACACCCAGACGACATCCTTCTCCCGATCGGCCGCCGACCGCCGCGGCCCTTTTTCCAGCGGCGTAGCAGTATTTGGCGTAAGCCCCAAACTGGCCGAGAGCTCGCGGTCTTTCGCGGTGATTTCGTAGTCTTGCGGGGACATGGAATTCAAATCCAACTCTTCGATTTTGCCCGTATGCGAATCCACGATTTCCATATCGTTCCCGCCGGGCTTTGAAACCCACACTTTGTCTTCCGCATCCGCGGCCAGGTCGTAATTGGCTTTCCCCGGCCGGTCGGAATAATTCGTATATTTCCCCGTCAGCGGGTCCAGCTTGAACGCTCCCTCTCGGTGGGGCGACCACACATTTCCTTTTGTGTCCATGGTGATGAAATCGCCTGAGGGCGGAATGTCCTGCGGCCGGGGATATCTGAAAAACTTTCCGGTTTCCGGGTCGAACTTCGTTGGAGCTCCTTCCGTCCCATTCGCAAACCAGATGTTGCCAACCTTATCGAAGACAAGTGCATGGGAAGTTTCCGCGGCATTGGCCTCATCCGCCAGTTTGTATTCGGTGATCCGTCCGGTGCGAGGGTCGAGCTTTCCAAGCGTGCGCTCGGGCGTGGCGTCGTCGGCAAACCAGACTGATCCGCCCTTGTCGATCGCGACATCGTGCGCGGCCCGGCCATTCCATCTGGAGGGAGTTCCTTCCGACCAGTCCGTACCGTTGTGCTCCATGATCCAGCCCGGCATGTCGGGCCGCGACAGGTCGTACTCGGTAACCACAATGTTTGCCGATTCGCCAGTTGGACGCGGGAGGAGTTTCAGCTTGAGCGGGGTATTTCCCGGGCCGCGGACACGCCCCAGATATTCCGCGAGTTCCTGCTTATAGGCATGGATCACGGGATTGGGCTTCGCATCTTCGGGCGCGTATCCGATGGACAGCATTTTTTCCATCAAGGTGATTACGGCGCCCCATCCGGCCGCGTCAAACCTGTTTTGCAAAAGGAAACTGACTTGGTGGCAGCCGCTGCAGTTGTTGATAAACACCGTTTTCATGCGCCGGTCTTCGGGAGTATCTTCCGGCAAACTTGCAGCCCATTCCGTGCCGGAAAGTTGTTTGTGGAAATCGCTGAGGCTCGCGAGCGTCAAATCCACTTGCTTCTTCGCTCCGTCAGAGAGCCCCGCATCCGCGCGGGAAGTCTCAAACCCAACCGCTTGCGCCCAAACCTTGTACTTGCCGCTGCCCATTGGGGGGAACAAATATCGCCCCAATTCGTCGGTATAAACGGTGGTAGTAAAAGTATCGGTCACGCCGCGCGCGGAAACGCCAACTCCCTCGAGGGGCTTGCCGTCCGAAGATTTTACAGTCCCTGAAAAAGCGCCCGTCACGGGCGCGGACTGAGAAAAACCATTTTGCACGCAGGAAAAAAATGCGAGCGACACGAAAGCGGAAAAAATTATGGAAAGAGCCTTCCCTCTTGGCACAGCGCGCCTCCACCCAACTGGAAAAAGGATCTACTGCGTTTTCAAGTACGCGATCAAATCATCCACTTCTTTCGGCTCAAGCCCATACTGGAAGCCCGGCATATCCGGTCCACCCTTTAAAATAAATCCTCGCAAAACTTTCATTTGATCGGGGGTGGCATCCTTGAACTGGCCACTGAGGCTCGGCCCGACGACCGGAGGCGATCCAAATTTCAGTTTTCTGGGAAGATGGCAGAGCGAGCAGCGTTGCAGAAACAGTCCTTCCCCACGGCTCGCCTCCACACTCAGCTTCTCAGCAACGGGCTGAGTTGCAGCGGATTTATTCTGCGCCAGCAAATAGAAAGCGCTGCCAGAATAAAGAGACGCGAGCCCAACTGCGGTGAGGATAGTCATTCTTATTTTCAAGATGGATTTGCCCTCGTCCAGCCATCCCAGTTCGGCTACGGCGCACGGCCCGGACGGACCTTCTGTACTGCTTCCATACTCCGGTGTCAAGCAGTAGGATACGCCATTTTCGTCGGAATTCTGCATTTCATTGAATGCCGCCGCGAGTAGGTGGGCCACCTATTCTCTCAACAAATCATCCGAATTCCTACGCCGTGAATGGGGAATGTGCCAGTGTGTCATTGGAAGCTGTAAGCGGGAAACAATTTGTGAATCGAGGAGCTACGCGGCAAAGTGGAACGGGCGGGCGCATTTGCTTCTATCTGATCCAGGAGGAAATGGGAATTGAACAAAACCTTGCTCACGGCATTGGTACTTTTCGGCATGGCGGCAAGCGCTTCAGCTCAGAGCATCCCCAAATGGGAACTCTACGGCGGATACTCGGAAGACATGACGGGCGCGGGGATCGCCGGAGAAAAACAATTGCCAACCAACGGGACGCAGGTGGAATTTGACCGGGTCGTTACCAGTTATTTCCGGGTGACGAGCCAGTTCAACGCGCAGTTCGCGGACCACGTGGTCAATATCGCTCCTCCCCCACCTCCCGGAGGCTCGCACGTCAATAGCAAGGAGCTGATTGGTATGTTTGGCCCAGAGGCCACTTACCGCGGCCTCAGGAAATTCGACATTTTTGGCCATTACCTCATAGGGGTTGCCTACGGGCGGGACAATGAATTTCCCAAGATTCCTACGGCTACCTACACCACATGGATCTATGCCATTGGGGGTGGTGTGGACTTAAAGATCGCCCGCCGGGTATCCGCCCGGCTGTTCGGGTTCGATTGGATGACCACACACTTCCCGGTCAATAGCCCGGAAGCCCAGGACAATTGGCGCTTGACGAGTGGATTCGTCTTTCACCTCGGCAAGTGAGCCAGATGGTAAGCAAAATCAGAAAGGCAAGTTCGCCGATACATCCGATCGGTCGGGCAGGGATCGACCAGGATGCCTTCTTGGATCGATAATTGGCTTTCACGCAACCTAATTCTCCTCACTGGAATCCAACCTGTGCGCCGAAAAACAAATGTGTCCCGACATTCACAGGCAGTAACCATGCATTTATAGAAATACAGTCTTGATTGCCGCTTGACACGCTCTCTTTCTCTGATCAAACTTTCATCAGGATCTCAGTTGGTCGCCAAGAGAGAAAGTATTTTTATTGTCGGCTGTGGGTGAGCCGAAAAAGGAGGGCCAAATCGCCGTTTTGGCATCACGCAATCGACTGCAAAGAGTTTTAGCGGCATTTTTCCTTACCTTCCTCTTCGCGGCCGCCGGAATCCTGCTGGAAGGTCTGCTCGTCAAGCTTCCTGTCATTTCAAAGTGTGAGACCGCCTTCGAGCGAGTTGGCGTGATTCACATCCATACCAGAGCGTCCGACGGCAGCGGGACCGTAGCGGATGTGATGGCCGCCGCCGAAAAGGCAAACCTCTCCTTTGTTGCAATCACCGATCACAACGTCGCGATGACCGAAGCTGAACTTGCCGAAGACCCGCCGGACCTGCCCATCATTTCGGGAGTGGAGGTCGGCACGACGGCCGGACATTTCCTCGCGCTTGGCATTCCTCCTTCCTGGATTCAACCGAAAACAACGAATGACCGTGACCTGCTGGCTGCGGCCCGGGCCGTCGGCGCCTTCCGTGTTCTTGCCCACCCATTTCATCCGCGCACGCCCTGGACCGACTGGAAGACGTCTGATTTTGACGGCATGGAAATCTGGAACGAGGACGCCGCCTGGCGCCAAAATAATTTTTTCGACCTGGTGGATGCGCTGCTCCTCTATGGAGTGAACGATCAACTTGCTCTCGTGAGGCTGGCGAGCACGCCAGAGGAGAACTTTGCGAAGTGGGATGAACTTCTCCAGCGGCGGCCGGTCGCAGGCATTTGTGCCGCCGACACGCATGCCCGGATACGCCTGGGGATCGGCAAAGACTGGAAGTTCCCCGGCTACGTGCCGTCCTTTGAGGTGGCGCGCGAACACGTGCTGCTCCCTCCTGACGCGGGCGGTGGCAATCCTGACCTCGCGAGCCCTGCAGAATTGGTCAACGCTCTCAGGGGCGGCCATTCCTACTGCGGATTGGACTCACTCTACCCTGCCGATGGCTTTTCCTTTCGCATCTCGAACGCCAATGGCTCCAGCGGGCCCGGCGACTCTCTTCACTGGACGGGAGCCGCCCGCGTCCATATTTTCACGCCTGCGGGGGCAAGCCTTCCGCTGATCAAGATTTTTCGCGACGGGCGCATGATTGACGAGCAGCAGGCCCGGACCATCGATGAGCCCATCACCGGACCCGGACATTACCGGACGGAAGTTTTTTTGCGCCAGCCCGGCGTAACTGGCTTGCGACGCTGGACGCTCTGGGTGTTCACCAATCCGGTTTACGTGACCGCGGAATAAGCGAATACGCTTTCAGCGATACTCCCCCCTGAAACTCGACGAGCAAGCCTCGAACCGGAATCTGAATTTCTGCGCGCTGCCTTGCGGTATACTTCAGCCAAGGCACAGCCGGGCGTCCGTGTTTTCTGGCTGCGAGGTTATTCCAGATTACGCACGCGAACAGATTGCATCGAATTCTGCCCGGATTATCCTGTCCGTGGAGACGGCAATGAAAAAGATCCTCTGCACCGCGTTTTTGGCCCTCCTGCTTGCAACTTCCGCGCACTCTTCTTCGGGAGGCGACATTTCCGGAACCGTCAAAGGCGAAGATGGCGCTCCTTTCCGGGCGGCGTTTGTGCGCGCGCAAAATGTGAAAACCAAAATGCTGATGATGGTTTTGACGGACAACCTGGGCCAGTATCGGACAGACAATCTTCCGGCGGGGACGTACGAAGTCTGGGCCACCTCGACAGGATTCAGGAGCGATCCTTCGCGCCGCACCGACATCACCGTGCAAGATGGCAAGACTTCTTCGGCCAGCTTCACGATGAAGAAGGGCGCGGTGCAGTGGAGCCAATTGACCAAGTATCAGGCGGGCATTTTGTTGCCGGACGCAAAGGGAAAAGATGTGGTCCTTCAGGAATGCTTCAATTGCCATGCCATGAGCAGAATCGGCGTGATGGGGCGCGACCGCGACGGCTGGCTCGAGGCGATTGACCACATGCGGCAGGTCGGAGTCGCCGACATAAAGCCGGCCGTTGCCGACCAGGTTTCGGAGTACCTCAGCACAGTGTTTGGCCCTGATGCCGAGACGCCCGCGTCGCCCGCTCAACTGCCTCAATATCAAAAGGTCAAGCAGGAACACGATTACTTTGCCGACGACGCTCTGAATCTCGTGTACGTCGATTATCAATTGACAGGAGAGCCGAAGGACCGTCCAGGTACCGGGAAGCCGGACAAAGACGGGAACATCTGGATGGAAATGGGCGGCGGATTATCGAAGCTCAATCCCGCGACAGGCGAACTTCACACGTGGAGATTGCCGGACCCGACGCGCCCGTTCATTCATGAAATTCTGCCCACGGCGGATGGCTCCGTCTGGCTCACCATTGAAAGGCAAAACGCACTCGCAAGATTCGACACGCGCACAGAAAAGTTTGAAGTCTTCGTCCAGCCGTACGATGGCCCGCCGCCCGCGGAAATGGAGCCAAACGCGCCGTGGCCCAATCTGCGCTACACCGCAGGAGGACAAACCGGCGCGCCGCGCAGGCATACCGCCATCGCGGACCTGCAAGGAAATATCTGGAGCTCAGGCCGCCCGCTCAGCAAATTCGATATCGAAACCAAAAAATTCACGTTCTTCCCTGAAGTTCCGGACACCTACGGCATCACTCTGGACAAGGATGGAAATGTCTGGTTCGCCGAGTTCAATTCCCGCGATCATCACAGCATCGGCAAAGTGGATGTGAAAACCAACAAAGTCACGAAGTGGACTCCACCGAGTTCTGACACGAGGCCTCGCCGCCTGAAGATCGATTCTCAAGGCATGGTCTGGTTCGGCGACTATTTTGGCGGCAACCTCACGCGCTTCGATCCCAAAACTCAAACATTCAAGGAATTCAAGTTGCCCGGACCAATGCCGACTCCTTACGGAATGGGCATCGATCACAACGACAATCTCTGGTACGCGTCCATGTACACGGATGTGATCGGCAAGCTGGACCCCAAGACCGGCAAGGTGATCGAGTACCCCACTCCGTACGGCGAACGCGGAACCCGGGACATGTTTGAAGACGCTCAGGGCCGAATCTGGTACGGCGCGCAACCCTACGGAAAAGTGGGCTACGTGCGCCTGCGAGAAGATTCGGCGAAAGCCGTCGCACAAAAATAGCTTACCCATAGCAAATTCTTAGCCGCGGATCGCTCAGTTTTTTATGCTCGCTGTCCCTGCACTTTTCGTTTCCACATCTCCCAGTCTTTCGGATAATCCGCGTTACTCGTGAGCTGCGCTTCTTCCGGATTCAAATAAACGATCTTTTTCCCGAGGACATTGATCTGAAGCTCCGAGTTAACTTTCATGTACACGCTGCGCCCCACCACTTGATACAGCGAGTTTCCGGTGACCACGCCGCCGTGCCCGCGCATCAGGACCGCCGGTTTATCCGCAAGAACTTTGACGAGAGCCTTGCCGCGAGCCGGATCGGAAATGAGCATGTTCGTGTTGCCGATCGCCTGACGAATGTCAAACACGGGGACTCCTGCGCCCATGTACCCGGTCATCTGATACATCGGCATGAGAGTTTCGCCGGAAATACCCATCAGAATAACCGCGGGAGCGTGCGTGTGCACGACGGCTTTAACGTCCGGCCTCGCCCGGTAGACTTCTCCGTGAATGTAGACTTCGCTGTACAGGCGCACCTTTTCGCCGCTCACCGGCTTGCAATCAAAATCCAATTCCAGGATGTCGTTTTCGGCGACCATATCCGGTGCGAGCCAGCGCGAGATCAGAAAATGATTTGGATCGGTCGGATGCCGGACGCTGACGTGACCGTAGCCGTCCACGACGCCCTGGTCGTACAAAATGCGGTTCGCAGTGACGAGATCCGCGCGCAGCGTGGGGACATCCTGCGGCGGTGGCGGCCCTAATGTTTGTCCACCCGCGCTCGCGGCTCGCGATTCCTCCGCGCTTGAGGAGGCCAGCACACTTCCCGCAAGCAAAATACCCGTTTGGGAAATAAAGCCGCGACGCGTAGTTCCCGTCTTTGTCGTCTTGTTCGATTTCATCGGACTCTCCTTATGGAATTTAAGGTCGTCAATCTCTCGAAAACTAGAAACTCATTTCTCGGGGGAAGCGGATGGGCTGGCCGCTTTGCGCGCCCCGAGGCTGTCCGCCGCCACGCAATAATCCTCGTTGAGTTCGTAGCCGCGTTTCAGCTCGAAAGTCCTCGGCGCCGACGTCCAGGTTTTGCTGTACGCCTTCGGGTCTTCGATGGTAAGGCTGACCTGTAACGTGATCGGCCCGGTACGCCGGATGCGCTCCACCACGTGCAACGCATCGGAATGCGGGTGGCCCGCGTCATCGAGCCAGGTCTTATCATTCAGTCCGATCGTGTCCACCACAAGCGTATCGCCATCCCATTTTCCGACGGAGTACCCCAGGTACGAGGGGTCAGGTCCTTCGGGAAGGGCTCGCCCATCCAGATAAATTTGGCGCCAGCCGTGATCTTCCTCGTAGAAAATGTATATCTCGTCCTGGGTCGAAACGATCTCGATCGGACGAGCGGTCAGGTCGGCGCGAGGCACGCCCACCGGGTCACAATAATGATGTGGATCGTTCGCACCCGCGCTCGCGCTTTGTTTCTTTTGGTCTGCGGACTTTGCGGCCTTGAATTGCGCCTTGCCCCAAGCTGTCAGAGGAGGTTCCTGTTGCGTGTCGGTCAAGAGTGAAGCACTTTGCTTGCCCTGCTCTACCCACACGCCGGACAAATCTCGCGCGAGGGTTGTAGCGGCGGACCTCACTGGGACCATCTGATTCGTCGCTTGAGCGAGCAATCTTGGCGATATAGCGACCACCGTTCCCAGAGCAATGACGAAACTTGCGCAACGATGCCGCATCCCTGATGTCCTCGCTAAGCCGGTAGAATGCGTAGTAGACAAATTCTTTTCGAGTCAGCAAAACACACTGGACCATCGACTGTCAATTGAGTCAGACTACCTCTGAATTTGGAATCGAAGTCGAGGTGTTCAAGATGCAATATCGGTTCCTGGGGTCATTGAGCATCCTGATTGCGGCGCTGGCTTTTTCACCGTCCCTGCGCGCGCAAAATAGTGAGCAATCTGAACCGGCCAAAGATCCGGCCGCGACTCCCGCCCTTTCTCACGATTTATCCGGAATGTGGATGGAGTATCCCGGCTCGGGCGCCATCGATGAAAAAGGGCGCCCTCCGCTGACCCCTTGGGGGCAGGCGAGGTTTGATACGACGTATCCGCAACTGGGGCCGCGGGCCGTTCCAGGAAAGGAAAACGATCCTTCCGTCTCCCGCTGCCAGCCCGAGGGCGTACCGAAAGTCATCATTCATCCCAATCCGTACAAGATCGTTCAGATTCCCGGCCGCGTATTCATTTTCTACGAGGAGCATCACGTCTGGCGCACCATCTGGACGGATGGTCGGCCGCTTCCCGAAAATCCCACGCCCAGCTGGC
Organism: uncultured Acidobacteriota bacterium; assembly: GCA_963804145.1. Classification (GTDB taxonomy): domain Bacteria; phylum Acidobacteriota; class Terriglobia; order Acidiferrales; family UBA7541; genus Palsa-360. The sequence goes on from CAWDPI010000004.1 coordinate 101,478, forward strand.
TCGGTTATTCGGTCGGCAAATGGGACGGAGATACTTTCGTCGTGGAAACGATCGGCCTGAATGACCAGCCCTGGGTCGACTCCTACGGCAATCCGCGCAGCGAGCAGATGCACATGACGGAGCGCTACCGGCGATTGAATCATGACACCTTGGAACTGACCCTGACGCTGGACGACCCCAAGGCCTACACGAAAGTCTGGACCAATCCTCCAAAACTTCACAAGTTGGAGCCGACGTGGGATTTCTCCGAATTCTTTTGCACGATCCAGGAAGAAAGCGCCTATGAACAGTCCGTCTCAAAACGCGCCGGCGACAAATCTTCGCCCAAGTAATTCGTCATCTCGGATTCCGTGGGTGTGCCACCCTTTGCGCCTTTCAAAGGGCGGGGGTTTAAATTCAAAGACAACGAGGAAAGTGGAGACGGACGATCCGGAATTCCCCGCCCTAGTCCGCCGCAGCGGATTAGAAGGGACACCCGGCAGGCTATTTCTGCTCAAAGAAACAAATCAATTTCGTGACAGGGGGTTTGGAAATGCCGTATCGCTTCAGGCAGTTCTTTGTTTGCACTGTCGTGATTGCCGCGTTGGCCGCGAGCCCGCTTGCAGTGCTCTCGCAAGAAGTGATCATGCAGAAAGCCATTTCTCTCGACTTGGCGCACGCCATCGCGCAAGCCGCGCTTGATGATTGCCGCTCCCACAACTACCACCCCGCGATTGTCGTGATTGACGCAAGCGGCACCATCAAAGTGTTGCTGCGCGATGACGGCAGCGGCCCGCAGAACGCCGACACGGCCCGCCGCAAGGCCTTCACCGCCCTAACATTCAGGGGAAATTCCAGCGACCAGGTCAAAATCTGGGAAACGCAGAAGATTCCTAACATCGGTCCGGACAGAGTTGCACTTGCCGGAGGCGTGCCCATTAAATCAGGCAACGACGTGATCGGCGCGATCGGCGTTGGCGGCGCCCCCGGCAGCGAAAAGGACGAGGCCTGCGCGCTAGCCGGCGTCGCAAAATATGCCAGCAAATTGAAGTAGCAAAGAGATCCGAGGTAGTTCGATTAGTGTCGCCAGGAGCCATTCTTGCCTAAGTATTCATTGATGATCAAGATTCCTGTCGGAAATTCCCTGAGGAGCGCATTCGATGCCCGCATTGAAGTTCATCAAGTTCTCGCGGTTTGTAACTGCCTTTAGCTGCGTTTGTGTTTTAGCTTTCGGCTCCGCGGCACGTGCTCAGGATGCCCCGAAATACAAATACGACAGCTCATGGCCCAAATTGCCGCTGCCGAACAAATGGACATTTGAAAACGTGAGTGGAATGTACGTCGACAAGGACGATCACATCTGGGTACTGCAGCGCCCGGCCGATTTCGATGCGGACCCGACTGAAAATTATGCTTCCTTGAACCCGCCAACCGCGGAATGCTGCGTGCGCCCGCCCGCGGTCCTGGAATTTGACGCCGAAGGAAATCTTCTGAAAGCCTGGGGCGGCCTGGACACCGATCCGCATTGGAGCGGGACGCACACGCTCATCGTCGACAAAAAAGGAATCATCTGGCTGGGAACTCCTGGCGGCTTTCTCCGCTACAACAACGACGGGAAATTCCTTTCCCGGCTTGGAGAAGCCCAGGCGCAGGCGATCGATCCAAAGACCCAAAACAATCAGGCGCCGATTCTCTCGGGACAGCCCGCCGGCGCCGACCTCGACGAAGATGCCCACGAAATCTACATCGCGGACGGTTATGTGAATAAGCGAGTCGTCGTGTGGGATTCCGATACTGGAGCTTTCAAGCGCGGCTGGGGAGCTTACGGCGAACCGCTCGATCAGATTGACAATAACCCTGCCCCGCCGCATGACCCGGACGGCCCGCGGGCCAAGCAGTTCAGAAATCCGGTCCACTGCGTCCGCCTCTCGCGCGACGGTCTCGTCTACGTCTGCGATCGCGGGGGCGACCGCGTTCAGGTCTTCACCAAGCAAGGCAAGTTCGTAAAAGAATTCTACATCGCAAACAGGACACTGGACCGCGGCTCCGTAGGATCGATCGACTTTTCCGCCGACCCGGCAGCAAAAGTACCTGCTCGTTTCCGACATCATGAACAACGTCGTGTGGATCGTGAACCGCGACGACGGCGCCGTCGCGGGAAGATTCGGCGGCATGGGCCACAGCGGTGGAATGTTCCACTGGCTCCATGTCGCAACCATGGATTCGCGCGGCAACCTCTACACCGGCGAAGTAACAGGCGGCAAACGGATCCAGAAGTTTGTCCCGGTCCCATAGCGGCGGGCGTGGCGCACGCTTCAGCCTGCGGGGTTTCGTTAACGCGATAACCAAACCCGCAGGCTGAAGCGTGCGCCACACGGCCATTGTCATCTTGCTTTCGTAAAAATCGCTTTTGAAATAATCATGTGAACACCCTTGTTGCCGTCGACCACTTGCGTGATGTGCAGATCGGCGGCGACGCTGGCCAGCATGTAGGCGTCGTCGCGCGTCATGTGCTTTTCCTGCATCAGGAAATCGATCATTTCGCGGACCGCCATCTTGGTCGCAGCGGTCAGGTCTTCGTCCAATCCCATCGTGATGAACTCGGCGGGTGTTTCGGCGCGCGGCCAGCGGAGATGCATGTCCTTGCGCACGACAAACTGGAACGTGCCGACCAGTGAAGTTTCCATTGCGGTGATGTCCACCTCCCCATCGCCTTGTCCAGCATGGCCGTCTCCTACTTGAAAGAGCGCACCGGGTGCATGGATCGGGATGAACAGCATCGTGCCGGCCACCAACTCCTTGTTGTCTATGTTCCCAGCGTTCACCCAGGGTGGGGCGCTGCTGATCCGGCCGGAGATTGCAGGAGGCGCCACTCCCATGCTCCCGAAAAACGGGTGCAGTGGAATCTCGATGCCGTCAGCAAACTGAGCGATCATGCGTTTCTCGTCCAGCGGAATCACTTTCACGCGCTCGTATGGAAAATCCTCGGGCAGGAAGCCGCGCCCCGGCGCAAATGCATTCAACGCATACGGAATCGCCAGGCGAATCTTCTGAATGCGCACCTCCAGGACGTCGCCCGGCTCGGCGCCTTCGATAAAGATCGGCCCGGTCAGCATGTGCGGCCCCGGGCCGTGATCCTTCACCTGATCGTAAATTTCGCGCCACGCCGGTTCCACGCGGTCAGGCCAGAGTCCGGCGCTCTCGAATCGCTCGCGGCTCGCCGCGACCAGAGTCTGGATTTCCACCGTATCTCCGGACTTGATTCGTAGCACTGGAGGCGTCTTTGCGTCGTAATAGCCCCACGCCACGGTCTTCGGGGAAGGTTTCAATTGGTAAGAGTCGCCGGCTGCGCGCGCAGGCTGCTGGCCATGCAAGGGAGCCGCGAAACACACGAACAGAAAAAATGTCCAGCGGTGGAATCGTGTCATGGTTTGCTCTCTCCTCGCGTGAGACGCTGTAGAATGATATGCCGTAATTACCGGAATCGGTGTAAGACGATCGTCACGAATTATAGGGGACAATTTCATGAAAATGAATTCCAACACGATCTTTATCACGGGAGGCACTTCAGGCATCGGAAAAGGGCTCGCCGAAGCGTTCCATCAACTGGGCAACCAGGTCATTATCAGCGGCCGCCGCGAAGATCGATTGCGAAGCATTTGCGCCGCGAATCCCGGAATGCGGCATTTCGTTCTGGATGTTACGGATCTCAACGCCGTACGGGACACCGCTCGGAAGGTCATCGAGGATTTTCCCGCCCTGAACTGTGTGTTCAACAATTCCGGCGTGCAGAGGCGGCACGATTTCGCGGACGCAAAGCCCATCGACGATCCGGCGATCCTCGCGGAAATTCAGACCAATCTGCTTGGCTTGATTCGTGTTTCCGCTGCATTCCTGCCGCACTTGAAAAATCAGCAAAACGCGACCCTGCTGAACGTTTCTTCGGGACTCGCGTTTGTCCCTCGCTCGCTCTTCCCCGTTTACTGCGCCACAAAGGCCGCCGTCCATTCCTTCTCTGTTTCCCTGAGGCACCAGTTGAAAGGCTCGAAAGTAAAAGTCATCGAGCTCATTCCTCCCTATGTGGCAACAGAACTCGGCGGCCCTTCCAAGCCGCCTCTGAGCGCGCTCCACCAGATGCCTCTGGAAACTTTTATCGCTGAGACGATGAAGGAACTGGCCGGCGACGCGGACGAAATAGCGATCGGCGGCGCCAAAAATCTGTTCGCCGCCTCCAGCCCGGAAAGCGTAAAGAAAACTTTCGCGGGCATGAATCGCTAACCCCTGCCCGCTTTCGAACGGTCCCAGAGGTTGGGCAACTCGGTGTTCGAATACCCCGAAATGAACGTCTTACTTGTCCCATCGAGTTCATACATGGATCGCTGAACGGCTCCGATGTTGGCCCCGTAGACGTGGATACTGACGGATGGCCGGTCATCAAAGGCGTTCGAGACGCGGTGAAAATCTCCAATCTCCGGCGAAACAGCGGTCACTTCGCCTTTCTCCAGCCGAGGAGTTCG
>CAWDPI010000005.1:0-399395 GCA_963804145.1 uncultured Acidobacteriota bacterium
TAACCGACGTTCCGGAGGCGCCGCTGGTAGGTGACAGGCTCGTAAGATTTGGAGCCGCTATACTTGAGCCCATACTGTAAAACGTCGAAGGGCTGCTCTGGTTGTTGTATTCCGTCGCGATCCAATCGGCAGAACGGGCACTGCTCGAGATGCGCACTTCTTCAATGCTTCCTGTCCCAGGTTCTTCCGTTGAACGAAGCAGAATCACCAAACCACAAGGAGGCATTAGCAGAACTCATATTCCCGGATTCGGCAGCGGAATTGACCTGAGCGCCATCCACAAATAATCTGATATTGCTGCCATCGTAGGTTCCCACCACATGGTGCCAAGCACCAGTTGATGGCCGCGTCGCACTTGCGCTCTCATCTACCCCGTTCGGACCTATGACAAATTGTAGATTGCCACCTCCTTGGACCCGCAAGATGTATCCAACATACGGACTGGCCGTTTGTTCCTTGGAGAGGATGTAGTTATATGAATTCGGATACGAAGTTGCGTTTACCCACGTAGATACTGTGATCGTTGTTGGATTGAAAAGAGATAAATTGCCAACTGCCGCGTGGCTAGAACTTCCGTTATACGTCGCGCTCTTTCCTATCTCACCGGTCGCGCCCTGCGTTAGGTTGGTCGGAGTAGCCGCGTTGTTGTTCCAGGTGGAATCAAGCAGGTTTCCAGAACTTTCATCTGAATGCCACACGCCCAGGTAGCCACTATTCCATGCAGCAGTCTTATTCGATTGATCGGTTGTGACCGAAGAATTTCCGTAGAACATGTAAATAACGGTGTTGGTAGTGTGGGATACCGTCGGGACGTTGACCCAGAAATTCACAGCCCCCGTCGCAGAATTGTACGATTCCCGTTCATAAGCCAAGGGATTTGCCCCGCCCGGATCAGATGTAAAAATGATGTCATATCCGTTCGAGCTGGTTACGTTTCCGCTGTTGCTGGTGGTGGCAAGATAAGAATACGTGCCGGAAATAAGCACAGGGAAATTCGTTTGGTCCGTGTTGGGAACTTTCGAGTAATTGATTGTGATCGTTCGGGAAAAACCGTAACCGTTCGACCAGTCGGGCTCGTCGATGCTGTAAAACGTCGAAGGGCTGCTCTGGTTGTTGAATTCCGTGGCAATCCAGTCGGCAGAGCGAGCACTACTTGAGATACGAACTTCCTCAATACTGCCATTCCAAGTCCTTCCATTGAAAGAGGCAGAGTCACCAAACCACAAGGGTAAAATGACATTAGCTGCATTCATGTTTCCAGTTTGTGAAACAGAATTGACCTGAGATCCATCTATATATAAATCGATATGATTCCCATCGTATGTGCCCACAACTTGGTGCCAAACGCCGGTTGATGGTTGTGTGGCACTTACGCTTGTTCCCACCCCGCCGGTGGCGAGGTAAAGTCTCAGGTTGCCTCCGTCAACTCGCAAGACGTATCCACTATAGGGACTGGCCGTTTGTTCCTTGGAGAGAATGTAGTTGTACGTATTTGGGTAGGAAATTGCTTTTACCCACGCAGATATAGATATTGTTGTTGGATTAAATAACGATAGGTTGCCGACAGCAGCGTGGCTAGAGCTACCATTATAGCTTGCGGCATTCCCTATCTCGCCCACAACTCCCTGTGTAAGGGATGTTGGAGTGGCAGGATCGTTATGGGAAGTAGAATCATTCAAATTGCCAGAACTTTCTCCTGAATGCCAAACACCCAGGTAATTGCTGTCCCACAGACCTGTCTTATTGGACTGATCGGTCGTTACCGTGGAATTGCCGTAGTACATGTAAATGATGGTATCGGTCGTGTGGGACAAGGTCGGAACCTGGACCCAAAAATTGATGGCGCCCGTGGTGGAATTGTAGGTTTCCCGCTCGTAGGCAAGAAGGGTCGTGCCGCCTGCGTCAGAACTAAAAATGATGTCATAGCCGCTGGAATTAGTTACTTGACCACCATTCGCAGTCGTCGCTAGATATGAATAAGTCCCTGAAATCAGCACGGGGAAATTCGTCTGATCCGTATTCGGAACCTTCGTATGATCAAGCGTGATTGCACGTCGATGAGTATAGCCATTGGACCAGGACTGCGCGGCAGCCGGACGGACGCATGTCAACGAGCACAACAGCAAGCCCACAAATATGAAACCACACTTCCAATGGTATGCTCGCATAAAAACGAGCCTCCCGGCTGTGCAACCAGAACTCGAAAAGTGAGTCTTCATTACCTTCGGGCGACGATTTCGAGAGTTTGCGTTATTGACCGGAATACGAAACTGTCACGGCCTCAACGCCGTTGGCGCGCGAAGAAGTCAGTCCGCGTCCTTGGCTGTCATATGTGTGCGATTCAAGAATTTTCCCATTGGAATCCGTCACGGACGTGATCATGGAATTGGAGTCATATGCGAATGACAACGTGCTCAAGTCTGGATTGGTGACTTGGCTTAAGCGCCCTTGGGAGTCGTAAGCGTAGGCCAGAGAAATGCCCACATCTGAGGTCACTCCAGTAACCAAGTAGCTCGTGTTGTTTGCGTAGCTGAAGTAAAGGTGCCGCCCACCTGGATCCGTAACTGTAACGAGTCGATTTAATCCGTCGTAGGTCAGCTGGGTCGCATTGCCATTTCGATCAATAATTGATGTGAGCGAACCACTGGTGTAGCTAAAAGTCCTCCGCTCCCCATTTTGAAACGTCAATGTCCATTGAGTTAAGCCGCTATCAGCCGTCAGTGTGGCAACGACGTTTGAAGGGGCAACAGCGGAAAGAGTCCCCCCGCCCCCAAAGGACCAAAAACTGCCATTACTTCGGGTATATGTAACGTAGTTGTCGTCTGCCATGAATACCCGTTCTTCATAGGTTGAGCGCCAATTTGGGCCAAACAGACCTACATTGAATGAAGAGAAAGTGGATGGCCACTTACTAATCCAAGTTCTCGCTAACGATAGGCCGCTCGATAATCCGGGTATCGTGACATCCGTTTCTACAATGTACGTGTTCCCGTCTACTAAGCTGATTGGTGCGCCGCCTGAATTCCCACAACCACATGTGGGACAACATGGCGGTGGGGGGATCGGCGGAGGACAGAGTCCATTTACCCTGCAAGACCAACTACCACTGCCCGTGAGTTGGCAGTCGTAAGCACCGGGATAATTGGTGGATGGAAGGCCAGTAACATAGGTAATGCAGGAACCATTCGACTGGGCAAACGCATAATTGGTTGATAGAATTATCAGAATTGCTAACATAATCAACGCATTGACGATCTTGTTCATCACTACCTCCATATTCTGCTGGGACACACTAATCCCTCAATCATTTTCAGCAGTATTTGGACTGACAAATCCTCTTCGGGCAAACCAGGATTTGGGTTTCGCACTACCTGTGAATACTAAGAGTCTGGCTTTTACTAGCGTGTAATAATTATGTCAAGTCAATATTCATTCATTTTTATATAACCTGTGGAAAAACTGTCAAATCTATGCAGTTCCGCAAACGGGACTACATGCGAGCGAAACAAGATCTACTAGAAGTTGATTGTCACTCCTATTCCATATGTGCAATGTAATGTACGCATTAACTTCGCCTTACTTGACGTTGCAAACGAAGCTATATGAGCCCGTTCTGTGCCTTGCTGGCACCAAGTTCATTCCAATCGGCCGAGGTGGACGACACCCTCTACCGAAGTCCATCGAAGGCTCGCCCCGCCTGGAAATTCCTATGCAAATGTCAAAGCTTGGGTTAATCTCACCCGTCCTCAATTCAACATTAGATAATTTTTAGCTTCATTCACATACTTTGGAGGAGTAGACCATGATTATCGGAGAGCGTCTGCGTGCGTTGCGCGACGAAAAGAAGTTTTCACAAGGCGACATCGAGAAGAAGACGGGACTGCTTCGTTGCTACGTCTCCCGCGTGGAAAACGGACACACTATTCCCAGCGTCGAAACGCTTGAGAAAATGGCTCGCGCTCTGGAAATCCCGATGTACAAATTGTTTTATGAGAGCGAAGAGCCGCCCAAGCTTCCGAATCTTCTGAAACGGAAGTCTGCAGATGACATTCTGTGGGGGAGTTCGGGCAAAGATGCCCATATTCTTGCCATGTTCTGCCGTCTTTTCGGTCGGATGGAAGAGGGTGACCGGAACGTGCTATTTTTCATGGCGCAGAAGATGGCGAAGCGGAAGGCTGTCTAACAAATTGGCATTGAAAGTGGGGGCCGTGCATTTAGTGGGATTTAATACAGCGCGAGCGGCTGTACGCTGACAAAATAAATCGGATACGCTGGCCGATCAGCTAGGGTTTGTCAGGATAGGTTTGGCGTATTCGGGATAATGAAATTTCGTCAGTCTTCAATTCCGAGTCAGCGATTACAAAGCTGTCGTGACAGACCGGGCATTGCAGATACCATTTGCGCGACCGTGCCAGAAACCTTTTCCTACTGTCCGCCTCGTACGCTGGTATCACGAGCCCCAAGCAATTCGGAGCGGGGCATATGGCATAGCGACAAACAGGCATACTTGATTGTACAGTGAGGTCCCTACCCGGAAAAGATTACATCCCCGCCAATGGCCATTTCGTTCGAGCGAGCACTGATTGATGTCTGGCGGCAAGGCCTCGTCGAGAACGCGGACGCCGTCGTGCAAGGCGCAGAGCTTTATCAGAGATTGAGGAATGACGAGTGACGTTGCCATAATTTCCTTTCGTTCCTTTTGGGTCCAGAAGTCGGATCGCTGGGGGGGAAACAAGCACTCCTGCAAGCATTTCACGCCGCTTTACTACACTTCCTGGACTTCTAACTTATGTGCCTGATTTACATAAGCTTACGATTTAGTTTTGGGCCACCCGCCCTGCAAAATTGGTCCTTTTTTGTTTTGGGCCTACGATTAAAACAATCGCTGCGACACGAGGCGCGGTTCAAAAAAGGGATTTGTCCCGCCAACCGGGGTATCACTTGTCACCTCCGCCTGGCGCCACAGCGGCCCGCCATGCGGCTTGGAGAGGTCCTGAGGTCACTTTCCAAGCCGATCTTAAACTGAGTCTAGAGTCAGTCTATCCCTCAAGCCATCTCCCCGGCATTGGGGAGGGGTTCCTGTAGCTGCCGGTCGATCTGCTTTTTCGTCTCTAAATCCATTATGGCTCGCCAAACCAGGGGATAGTCATCTCGCAGTGATTGAAACTCTGCCCAGGTCGGTGCATCGTCATCAGTCATCGATGACCATTGATTGACAGCATCCGCGATGCGTCCCTTCTCAGCGGTTTCGATCTTGATGGCTTCGTCCCAGGCAGTCTCATCCGTATGCCTCTTGACCGCTTCCGTAATTCGCCGCCGCAGTTCAACAGGCGGAAGCGCGTCCAATTCGACGGCCTCGATACCATGCTCTGCGCGGAACTTCTTTGCGCGTGGATCGCTGTCGGTGCCGTCTGATTTTTTCTTGAGGGGCAACGGAGGTAAATCGAACGCGAGGATATCTGCTTTATGAATCGCCAAACGTTCAACAACAAAATTACTACGGCAGTAGCTGTGGATTCGCTGCTCCAGGTCACGAGGAATGTCAAGTCCACTGGGATCGTGATCGCCCGCGTAAAAAGTGAAAATAGGTTTCTCAATGGTGTTGAAGAATTCGGCGATATCATGGACGGCTGTCGTGCTCCAGTAACCCCGACCGACTCGGATCGTGACTCCCAAATCCATGCAAGTCTGCTCTATCGAGCCGATAATGGCGTCCTTCTCAACCCACAGCTCCACGTGTTCTAGCTGGGTTTCCCAGTAGTCTTTGTGATACATCCCCCGCACACTGTCCGCGTAATCCGCAGCATCAATCCACCCTCCGGCCCTATAGATTGGTCGTGAACGATCCGCGATCCACTCGAATGGACAACGCCCATCATCGCGTGCCTTCGTCATGACTTGTGAAACCCGTTGATAGCTGGCTAGGTCATTCGGAATGACGTTGATCGAGACTAGCCTATAAAAAAGTTGGCGAACCGTCATGGGATTTTGTTCCGCGAGTATTCCCAAAGCCGCATCGATCAGTGCAGTTGTCTTCCGATTTTCGCCACCTGTCGCTCTCATTCCCTAATGCTTCTTTCTTCCCTCTACTCTTCGCCGCGCTAAAGTCAAAATGGCATTACGACCCTTCGTAAGGAGGGTCTAGTTTCAGCGTGCGCTGTGGCTTCTTGTCCTCTTCGCGGAACCGGCGCAGCTCACTTATGACAAACTGGCAGGCGTCCTTTGCCGCTTCTACAGTGGGATACGGCTGTGCCGAATACCGTTCTCGGTGGGTGCGTAGGTTCGTGACCGTACCGCTCCAACCCCCTTTGTCGGCATAAACCCTTGCGTGAAAATCGTCGGACGTTCGGATAACGTGCGTACCGTTTACGTCTTCCCAATATCCTAAACCGCTCATTTTTTTCTCCTTTTGAACCGTCTTCAGGGGGGTACCCTTTTTATTTTAGAACCTGAATTTTGTTTCCCAAGTGAAGACGGTTGACGATTCGCGCTGTTCTTTGTTTTCAATACTTTCCAGACTCGAACCGTCTTCTGACTATTGAAGACGGTTCGCCTTTTTCACCCCTTTTGAAGACGATTAGAAGACGATTCAGAAGACGGTTCGCAGGCACTCAATCCAGCCTGTAAACCCCCTTCCCCTTCCTGGTCTTCCCCACGGGCAAAAGCCTCCCGGCACGCACTAGTGAATACATGGCTTTTTCAAAGGCGAAATATCCGCCGGGGTATCGTTCGGGGTTGAGGCTGCGCCTAATCTGGCGTCCGCTGGCTTCCTTGTGGCGATTAAGGAAGCTGATTACGCGATTTTCGAACGCTTGGATATTGCCGTCCGCGTCTTCCGGCATGAAACGCGCCTTTAGCAAAATTTGATAATCGGCAAACGCCAAGCACCACTTCATGACGCCCAGAGTGACCGTGCTACTGCAATCACAACTTGCGAGCACGATAGCCGCACGTTTCGCTACATCAAGTGCGCGAGGCGGCAAATTCGAACCGTGTGCCTCAACCCAGTCAACGACTTTTTTCTGAGCGTCATCGGAAATCGTAAGACGGTCCGCCGCATCCGCGAGCGCGAGAATGAGTTCGCGCAGCGCCTCAACCGCCTTGCCAACGTCTGTGAGAATCTGGAAAGGCGGTAGCATCAAATCGGAGTACGACAGCACGAAGCGTGACTGCAAACCGCTCGCCGCTCCACCAGTTCCGAGCCACATCGCCTGAAAACCTTTCTCTGTCGCGCCGCCGATCAGAGCTAAATGCGCGTTGTCAATCTGAATCTGGTCCCCCGCGTTCGCTCGCCTGCCTGTACTTTTGTCTCGCTTGCCACTGCGCACTACGGCTCGTCCGGTCTCATTCCCTTCGAACAAACGTAACAGCTCGCCAAAAAGAGAATTCGGGGACGCGGTTGTTGACCGTCCTTTTTCGAACAAGCTGGTGATTTCATCGGGTGCGATTAGGATTTTCCGGTTGTCTTCAAAAAGTTGGACCAGCGCGGGGCCAGAATTCACGCTGAACTGGATTAAAATATCTGTTGCCAATGGGGCATGCGTATAGGTGAGTCCACTGCCGGTCTCCTTTCCCTTCGGAAAGAGCACCCCGCGCATTTCCTTTTCGACGGCGGATTTTGTCGAACCCGGCGGACCGAGCATCGCGCCGAAAAATCGTGGTTGCAGCCAAGGGTCAGACGCAAGTTTCACTTTGTCCGACAAGTGAAGACCCACCGTAGTCAACAGATGCAAAATTTTGTGTTCATACGCCAAGCTAGGTCCGATGATTTCCGCAAGAGTGTGCAAAGGTCCGAAAAGCTTCGGAAATGCAGGGAAGGGGTCTTCGATATTATCAAGCTCGGATTCTTCGGGCATGGCTTTCCGTGCTGCCGTGATCTGCGCTCGCAAATCTTCAACGGAGATATCAAAGCTCGCCGCGAGCCCCACGAGGTTCAGCGCCATGATTTCCTCATCAGATTTCATAGCGAGCATTTCGATTTGTTCGGCAAGTGTGGCTTCACGCATTTAGCTTCCGTTCGAATGCAAGTTGAAATTCAACCAAGGGATCAATACGGGAAGATTTCAAAACCCGATCAATGTCTGTGCAACCTGCTTCCGTGAGTACATGAACCATGTACTCGCGAGTCTCCACCGCGCCCTTAAAATCCGCGCAGTTCCCATCCCAGCCGTGCTGAAACTTGGGATCATCGGACAGCGAACCCAAGAGCACAAAATCTTGCGGATATAGATCGAGCAACAGTCTGCCCGCTCGAATCCCGCTATCCCAAGAATCCGCCAACATTTTCCGAAGGTTTCTTTCTCCTCTCGCGTAGCGCGATTTCACTGCGCGATAAATCTGTTGCTTGACTTCCACCTCGGTGAACGCTGGAAACAAGATGACGCCTTGGAATGATTGCTCCTCGAAAATCCCGGCAAGGTAAGCTCGCGCAGCAAAATAGCAGGCGCTATTTGCATTATGATGGCGCGTGCCTTTGGCTGCATGCGCCGCACGGAACAACAACGAGCTATAACGGTCGCGTGCGCTCCACAGGTCGAGCGGCTCATATTCCTTCCCGTCGATCCTGACGATCCTGGAGCCATCAGTCCTGAATTCGCGGAGCAAATCAGGAGGAAAAGGAGCACGCGGCAAGTCAACAAGAACTTCGTACCGCGTACCGCTCGGGTGAATCGCGCCGGCTGCCATGCCATATTGATTTTTGGCACGAATTTCGCCGCATACCGTGTTCGCGCAATACGTCCCGTTCGTCGCCGTGCCGGTGAAGTGCCACTGAATTCCAAACTCCGGGCGGCGCCCCGTGCGAATGGTCAATGTGTCTGGGATGTTATTTAGAAGTGCAAATCTCCGCACGTCATCGAGCGAGTTTAGATGTGTGTCCGCGTCCACGATTACGCCGTTTGTGATTGCGGGATTAAAATCAGGATCGATTGCCCACCATTTCCTAATCTGTTCTTCGATGGTTGAAGCTTCCTTCACGCCGTGCGGCACGACGCCCCCCGCGGGAGCCTTCGTTCGCGGATAGCATGGGAAAACCCCGAAGCCTTGCGCCAGTGCATGCAACGCATTTGCCAACTGGGTCATCGGCTCACCTCACTCGAATGCGTCATCAATAATCATTGTTCCTGGATCGCTGAATTCTATTCTCAGGAGTTCTTGAATGCCTGCAAGGAGCTTCTCGTTTCTCTCTTTCGGGTATAGACGCAGCGGCATTTCCAGAAGGGCATAGCCGAACTCGTCACCGCTTGTCTTGAGCCAAATTGCTCCGATGGGAAACAAATTCTTACCGTAGTGCAAGCACTCCAGCCGCTTCACTTCATCACGCGGTAGTCTTAAATGACCGATTGCGCCATAAGCTTTGCCATCCAAGTCCGTTCGTGTGAGAAAGACCCCCCACAGGATTATTGGATTTTCAGCCGCGAATATCTCGCCGAAGGATTCGGAAGAGAATACGTCAGCTTTCTCACGTTCATCAGCGTTCAAATTTTCTAGCAGGGGAAACGGCAAAGTTTCACCTTGACCCGGCTTCAGTATTCGAAATTTTTCGGTACTCATTGGTCCTCCTCGATTGAACCCCGTCGACCGCTGGGCTGCTTCACTGATCTACGTCCCGTCTGGAATCTCCGCTGATGCGCATCGGACGCTGTTTGAATTCGAATGGTTTATCGTCATCCTGACCCGCCGATTGCGGCTCTAAAAGAAGCTGCGGCTTCACTTCTTCAGTTGTCGCGGCGTCTTCATTTTCCGAGTTGTCGCGGCAACCATCACTGACCGTGACGGTGGCGTTAATTAGGTTGATGGCTTCGATCAGCCATGCGCAAATCTGACGTTTCTGATCGGGTGGAAGAAATACTCCGTCGATTGGCTTACCTTCGAGGATCGCTAGAATTTTGGCTAGGTTCTGTCTCTGGATCGCCATCTCGTGCCGATCTCGCCTCTGCGATTCATCGGGGCCGATAACGAACGGCGGAATTCCGTCGCCGAGATCATCGCGCCGTTTTTGGCTGTAGCATCTGAGACAGAGGCCGAAACCAACGATTTCGCGGAAGTCACCGCAGTTCACGCAATTATTTCTTTTCCGGCTCATCTTGAATAGATCGGCGGTACAGCAAATCAAATTTGCGGGAACAAAGTACATCAGTGGAAACTCACGTACCAGAAGTTCAATTGAGGTCGGATTCGAGAACGGAAATTACCAGAAATCTCTTACGAGTGCGGAGGTAGGCGGATTTAACGGTGGACGGCTGAATTCTTAAACCTTTCGCAGCGAATTCTTCAGCCACCTTTTGTGCTGCCATATCGAGCGTAAAGGGGCGGGGCTTTTCAGGTCTGTTCTTGAACGGTCGCCACTGACGCAGCCAATGATGCATCGCGAGAAATATGTCTGCATCCCGCTCCCAGTTTGTCCGGGGACCTGGTTCAGCTTTCCCAACTACCCCTGAAACATCGCCGTTTACGAGTTTCAATAGCTGGTCTCGGGTCCATTTGTCTACGATCCCTATTTGCGCAGAGATCGCAAACGCCTTCCGAACATTCCACGGGTCTAAGTCTCGACTCGTAAATATAAACTTAACAACGCCATCACGCCGGCGTATGAATCGATGGGAGTAGCAGCCCTCGTCCCAATCAACAATATCCCTCACGATCCGTTCTTGATCGGGGGTAAGGGGGTGGAGTTGTCTTTGCGATTTGTTTGGCTCTGGCATAAAGACCGATCCTTGCCCGAGATTATTCCCACTTTTTATTAGTGTCAAGATTGCACGACGGGACCGTATCACCCCCGTCGAGCCATAGTTCACAAGTCCGGCGGTGGCCTGATACGATGGCCGGCATGGCCGATATGTCCGACATCGAGGACGGGTTCACCCTGAAACGCCGCCGTGAAAGCTCCCGAGTGCGTGGAAAGAGAGAGCGGCAAGCACCGAAAGGTGAGTGCACTATTCCACCTCCACCAGTGAAACACATCCTCAGCAGTTTCACACTCGCCAACCCCACGAGCAAGCGAGCGGTCTCCGATTACGTCGAGTCACAGGCACGCGGCGAAAAAGTTTTGCACGCTGAAAAGATAAAGTCCGAACGCATTCTGGGTAGTGTTCACGATTGTTGGGATGTCCACACCAACAAGGACCGTTATTGGGTCATCACATCACCCTCGAATCTCTATTCTCATTCCCATTTTCCGAGCCTTGATTTCACGCTTTCGTTTCACGTTGGTGTGTGCGCACGGATCGCCACACGCTCGCGAGGTGCACCAGACGACGCACAGAAAGCGCGACTCACACCCGTTTGGCGGCGTTGGGAGCAGGCCGCTGAGACTCTAGACATGGCAGAAGAGGCCGAGAACTATCAAGCGGTCGCCGTGAAGTGCCGCGAGTGCCTGATTCAATTGACGCGTTCATTGGCAAAGCCCGAGATGGTCCCGTTGGGGGAGGACGCACCGCAGCGCAGCAATTTTATTTCATGGTCTGAATTGATCGCGAACGCAATTGCTGGAGGGGCAAGCGCGGAGCGCGTTCGTGGCCACTTGAAAGCTACGGCTAAATCTGCGTGGGAATTAGTGGCGTGGCTAACTCACGCGAATGGCGCTATTCGCCTGGACACGGTATTTGTGCTTGACGCTACGCATACCGTCCTGGCTGGATTCGGTAGCGCCCTAATACGCCACGAAAGTGGTAGCCCGGAGCGATGCCCCAAGTGCGGCTCCTACAATATCGATGTGGGGTTCAACCCGGAGTTGCCTAGGCCCTATGTTTCTGAGTGCGAGGAGTGCGGGTGGCAAAGCCAAGTGATGCGCTACGACACGGGGGAATGAATCATAACGGCACGAGGGGGTGGATCCCGATGGCAATACGGCCCGGATCCCGCGCGCCGGCGGCTTGGCTGGAAGGCCATTTTGTGTTTGCCGCGGATTAGCTTGCGCAAGACGCCCGACAACAAGATCTCAAAACGCCAAAATTCGACAGTCTCAAATCCTGCCTACAGAAATCAGGCCTGGTGAAGCCAGGCCGAGCGCGCCGGCGCGGCCACCTCGCCGCGGCATTTACTCAATGTGCCGCGATGCGGCAGCGCCGAAGTCTCGCAGAAACAGAACAGCACGACGGCATCAGGTCGATTCACCATCTGGCCGTCGCGCCCCAAAGCTGAAAAGCTACTTCCTCTAAATTCACAGCGTGAGGGTAGCACCAACTGGCGAGCACAAATTGCAATGCAGCCAGACGGTTACTGTTACGCTGGTAACGAGGTCCAGAGCGGATGACGCGATGCTATAATCCTCGTTCGTGAGCATCAAAGTTGATGAAGCTTGGCGGAACTGGGAGCAGCGATTCCTGGATGAAGAGGAGCAGGCGTACCGCGAGGCAGCCGAAAATCAGGCTGTTCCCCAGCGCGACCTGATGACCAGCGTGGAAGTCTGCGAAGCACTTCAATGGAGTACGTCCACGCTTCGGCGCAACACCAAGGCTAGAAAACTGGCATTCATCAAAAGGGATGGCCGCGTGTGGTTCAAGCGTGAAGACGTGGCCCGGTATGACAAGCGAAGGTACATCCCAGCGAAATGAGGACTGGACACAGCAGCGGCGATAGAAAAGCGAAATGTCCCAAGGCGATAGTCGGAAAGCCTTCGGTCGATACGATCTGGGAATCAAGCAACTCCCCGGAAGACACTAGGAATTTTACTGTGTCAAGTGTGCCCAATGAGAGGGTAAAACGGCCCGATTTTCTGACATTGCTTGAAATCGCTTGACACTTTGACGGCGGAAAAATCATGCAAAAAGCCTTGTAATACGCGAAAAACTCAAGGAATCGCTGGCTTTCCTGAAATTACCTTTCGGAAGGCTATACTCGATACTCCTAACGGGAGCGGAAATTGGCCAAGATCGGCATCTTGATTATCGAAGACGATGAAGCTAACCAGTCCGCCTTGCGCCAGGTGCTGGACTCGGAAGGCTGGCACGTCCGGGTTGTACCGGTCGTCAGCCACGCCCTTGCTGAACTGTCAAGCGGCGAATGGTCGCTGGTGATCGTGAACATCGCGATGATCGGGATGACGAGCCCGATTTATCTGACGCTCAGGGAGTTGGCGCTGGCGCCTGCGGTCGAGGCAGGCAATGTCCGCGCGCGCGTGCTCTTCGTGGTGCCCGAATCGGCAGCCCTGCAAGCGCTTCCGGTATTCGAGCGGGAACGATTGCCCTACCTCGTGAAGCCGTTCCAATTCAACGACCTGCTCGAAAAGGTGAGCGATCTGTTGATGGAAGCGGCCGCGCTGGTCGACCCGATTCGCCGCGTGCGCCACGATTCCAACTTGTCCGAGCGCAAACGCAAGGAAGGGCGCGCGGGCCGCGAATCCGGCAACGCCTTTGCCCAACGGAACACCAACATGTTCGCCAAACGCGACGAGTACGTCATGACCGAGGAAGAGATCGCGGAATTTGAAAAGGCTGAAAAAGAAGAACGCGAACAAAAGAGGAAGAAGGACCCGCAACAAGACCGCTATTGATTCCCACCTCGTAAGATTTCGTATCCAACACTTGTGAACTAGAAACCAGCTGCGTCCTGTGGCGACTGCCAGATTCGCACGGCGCTCCGATCCGGCGTGGCGGCGAGCAACTCGGCGGCTGTCTTGCGCAGAACCGGGTGACAAAGTTCGGGTGCGATTTCGGCCAGGGGAACGAGCACGAAGCGGCGTTCCGCAAGGCGCGGATGCGGAATTTCCATAGCCGCTTCGTGGATTATATCTGCATCGTAGAAAAGGATATCAAGATCAATGATCCGGGGGCCGCGCGGGACCAGCTTCTTGCTGCCGAGCTTGCGTTCAATCGACTGCAACCCTTCGAGCACTTGGCGCGGCGCGAGCGAAGTTTCCGCTTCAACTACGCAATTCAAAAACCAGGGCTGCGCGAGAAAATCGACGGGCTCCGTCTCATAGAAGGAGGAGCGGCGCAGGACTCGCACGCCGATTCCCGGCAGGGCTTCGATGGCGCTCTCAAGATTCGCGGCCCGATCGCCAAGATTCGACCCGAGAGATAGATAGATGTGTTTGCTTTCCGCCATACCGAAGAATGAAACCACAGATGAACACAGATAAACACTGATAAGAACAGATCTAAAGCAAAATCAAGATTGAATGCAGAGAACCAACAGAGTGCCGAGAATCCACGGAGTAATATCCTTTACAAATTCCTCAGAACAATCTCGGGCCTGGAAATTTCAATTCCTAAGGTTTTATCAGTGTTGATCTGTGTTCATCTGTGGATTCAATTCAAAACAAGCCGGGCTGGCGGCGCGGCGCTTCGAGGCCAAAATGTTTGTAGGCGAGGGCTGTGGCGACTCGGCCGCGCTGCGTGCGATCGAGCAGGCCTAGCTGCATCAGGTAAGGTTCGTAAATTTCTTCGATGGCGTCTTCTTCTTCGCTGATGGAAGCCGCGAGGGTGCTTAGGCCCACCGGGCCACCCGCATATTTTTGCAGAATGGTGAGCATGAGGGTGCGATCGACTTCGTCGAGGCCGTGCTCATCGACGCCCAGCATCTGGAGCGATTCCTTGGCGACGGCAAGAGTGATGTGGCCCTGCGCGCGCACTTGCGCGAAATCGCGCGCGCGGCGCAGCAGCCGGTTGGCGACGCGCGGCGTGCCGCGGCTGCGGCGCGCCATCTCGAATGCGCCGTCGTCGTCCACGGCGATTCCCAGGATGGACGCAGACCGGCGCACGATGACGACCAACTCTTCCGGCGTGTAAAACTCGAGCCGGTGCACGATGCCGAAGCGCGAACGCAGCGGCGCAGTCACCAGGCCCGCGCGCGTGGTCGCGCCGATCAGCGTGAAGCGATTCAGGATGAAGGGATGAATTCGCGCGCCCGCGCCCTGACCGATCACCAGATCGATGCGATAGTCCTCCATCGCGGGGTACAGAACTTCCTCGATCGCGGGGACGAGGCGGTGAATTTCGTCGAGAAAAAATACTTCGCGCTGTTCGAGCGAGGTGAGAATCGCGGTCAGGTCGCCCTTGCGTTCGAGAAGCGGCCCGGAACTGGTCTTGATGGTCACGCCCAATTCGCTGGCGATAATCTGCGCGAGCGTGGTCTTGCCGAGCCCAGGCGGGCCGTACAGCAAAACGTGGTCGAGCGCTTCGCCGCGGCTGCGCGCCGCCTGGATGGCGATCTCGATGTTTTCCTTCACGCGCGTCTGGCCGATGTAGTCGGCGAAACGCTTCGGGCGAACGCTCGCGTCGATGCGCGCGTCTTCGTCCAGCGCCGCGCCGGTGACGATGCGCCGCGAAGGTTTCTCCATTCTCGGCTCGCTTCCTGTTCCGGAGCTCATCTCTGATTTGCCTCGCGCATTCGGATCGGTTGTCGTTTCATCGTGTTGCGCCCGCGGCAGCTATCGAGTATTTGCGCAAACGCAGTTTAGTTTATGTAGCGCCCGCCTTCAGGCGGGCATGCGCTCAATTCCAGGATGCCCGCCTGAAGGCGGGCGCTACAAACTCACTTCAATTCTTAATTCCGACGCACACTTTTATCGCGCGGCCCTCGCGCTGGCTTGCGCAGGCGCGGTCAATTGTTGCAGGGCGGCGCGCAGAAGAGTCTCAAATGTTTCTGAGGCGCCGTTCTTTCCCGCTCGCTCGACGGCCTGCTCGGCGGCGTGCTGCGTCGTAGCCAAGATTGAGCAGCGCGGACACGACGTCGCCGGCCGTGCCGGTCGTCGCGACCGGCTTGCGCGCATCTTCGGGAATTTCCATCGCGGCGAGCTTGTCGCGCAGTTCGACGATCATGCGCTCGGCCGTCTTGCGGCCCACGCCGGGAATGCGCGTCAGCCGCGCCAGATCGCCCGAGCGGACCGCGGGCACCAGATCGTCCACGCTCATGCCGGAAAGAATTTTCAGCGCCAGCACCGGTCCCACGCCGGAAGCGGAAATCAGCAACTCGAACAAATGCTTTTCGCGCGCGCTCAGAAAGCCATAGAGCGAAATCGCGTCCTCGCGCACCTGCGTGTGGATCAGCAGCGTGACATTGGAATGAAGATCTCCCAGCGCGTAAAACGTAGAAAGCGGAATGTGCACGAGGTAGCCGACCCCGCCCACATCCACCAGCACCTGGTTTGGCCGCTTATCACCGAGCGACCCGCGAAGCTGAGCAATCATCTCGTCTCTACCCGTCCGCGATTATGGCGGCGCGCTGGCACAGTGTCAACGCAACGGCGGAGCCAGCCTATGCGCGAAACGCCATTCACAATTGTTTCTGAATTAGATCTGCCTTTATCACTGTTCATCAGTGTTTATCTGTGGATTCATTCCGCGGAATCACTCGTCGTGCAGATGGACCGAATCGATCACGCCGATGACGGCGGAATCAATGGGAGAGTTGGGGCGGCCGACAGCGGTCATGGCGGAGAAACCTTCCGTGGTGAGCAGCACGCGGTCGCCGATGCCCGCGCTCACGGCGTCGAGCGCGAGGACGGGATCGCCGCGATCGGTGCCGTCAAGTTGCAGCGGCTGGACGACGAGGATCTTGCGCCCTTCGTGGGATGGCACTTTCTGCGAGGCAACCACATCACCGATGACGCGGCCGATCAGCATGAGGAGAAGTGTAGGGTCCAATGCCGAAACTTGAAAGAGCAAATTTGGAATCAGAATTGGGCAGAAGAGTTAGACCGAATTCTAGTTCACCGGAATATTCACGGAATCGACAATGCCGACGATCGTGGCTTCCGTGGGCAAATTGGCGGGGAAGAAGGGGAAGCTGGCTTCTCTGCCGCGGCACCAGTAGATCGTTTCGCCGGCGCCGGCGCCGACAGCGTCCAGGGCGATGACGGGGCGGCCTTTGTCGCGGCCTTTGCGGTCGAGCGGCTGCACGATTAAAAGTTTCTGTCCGATGAGTGCGGGGTCTTTCATGGTGCAGACTACGTTGCCGATGATGCGTCCGAGGAGCATGTTATTTTTTCCTCGCGGCGGCGAGTTCGGCTTCGTGCAGGGCGTCGAGCATCACTTCATCGACGATGCCGACGATTGCGGCGTCCACGGGGCGGTCCTTGCACTCGGCGGCGTTGCGCGCGGAGCTTCCCGTTACTACGAGCACGGTTTCGCGGAATCCGGAGTCCACCGTGTCGACGGCGATCAGGTAGCCGGATTCGTCATCGCCTTGCGGAGAAATTGGTTTCACGACAAGAAGCTTCTTGCCTTCCAGGCGCGCATCTTTGCGCGTCGAAACCACCGTGCCGACAATCCGACCGAGAATCATGGAGCCAGCATCAACCTCAAAACAAAAATTGCATGAAGCAATTCACCGGGAACCGCTGCAGCAAAAAAGCAAAACAAAAGAAACGATCAGAGACACAATCAGGCGCCGCCCAACGACACGCCGCCATGGCGCACGCCATGAGCCAGCGCGCGACGCCGTCCCGCGCGCCTAGTGTCCGGCGGGGACAGCCGTCTTGCCAATGGGAAGCACGTCCTCGAGCGACTGATGCGGCCGCGGGATGACGTGGACGGCAACCAGTTCGCCAACGCGCCGCGCAGCGGCGGCCCCGGCGTCCGTCGCGGCCTTCACCGCGGCGACGTCGCCACGGACCATGGCCGTCACGTAGCCCGAACCGATTTTTTCCCAGCCGACGAGCGTGACCTTGGCCGCCTTGACCATCGCGTCCGAGGCCTCAATCATCGCGACCAGGCCGCGGGTCTCGATCATGCCGAGTGCTTCGCCCATGCTTTTTCCTCCGTGGCCGGCCGCGAAAAAATTCCGGCCGGCGTTGCTGCTGAAAAATCCGATGGCCTGAAATTCAAACGCCGCTTCGCACGCTTATCGCACCGCGCGGTCCTTGCGCACTGCTTCTTCGATCAATGCTTCAAGTTCTTCGCGTGTAATCGAAATGCGTTCCGGCCGCTGCTCGCCGTCCCCCGCGTCGTCGCTCGTAACAGGACAGCCGGGAATCACCGTGGACGCGGTCGATGTGCCGTAACGCGCGCGCGCGACGAGCAATTTTTCCACATCACGCCCAGAAAGCAAGACTTGTTTGCCCAGCAACTCCGTCATGAACGACACCTGCGCGAAATGCTCGACCGTTTCCATCCGGAAAAATGCGGTCAGCAGATCGGGCCCGCAGGTCACCACGCCGTGGTTGGCCAGGAGAATGGCGTCGTAATGCTGGACCATGGGCTCGAGCGCGTCGGAAAGTTCCTGCGTCCCGGGCGTGCCGTATTGCGCGACGGGGATGCAACCGAGCGCGATGATCAGTTCGCTGAGCAGCGCCTTGTTGAGAGGAATTCCCGCGGCGGCGTGCGCCGTGGCCGTCGGCGGGTGCGCGTGGACCACCGCGTGGACTTCCGGCCGGCGGTTGTAAATTAAAAGATGCATCGCCAGTTCCGAGGAAGCTTCGCGGCGTCCGGCGAGCTTCCGGCCGCGCAGATCGGTGATCACCAGATCGTCCGGGACCATCATGCCCTTGCTGATGCCCGTCGGAGAAGTGAGCACGCGGCGCGAATCCAGACGCACGGAAACATTCCCATCGGTCGAGACGACAAACGCGCGGGAGTGAATCCACCGGCCCACCGTGCAGATGTCGCGGCGGTGTTCGTCCTCGGACTTCACTGCACCGGGAGAAATGGAATCGGGAATCATCGGTTAGGGATGGCTGATTGCAACCTCGCTGTTTTTGTAACTTCTCCGCCGCGGACCGGCTTCCATCAGCCTCCGGGCGGGCGGCGATATAGTACATCTGTCAGGCGTAAATTCCACGTTCCTTCAGCGCAAAAGCGACGCGGTCGATCGCGAGCATGTACGCGGCGACGCGGTTATTCACCTGATGTGTTTCGGCGTAGCGCACCACTTCATCAAAACTATGTTCGAGCACGTCCTTTAGCCGGTCATTCACTTCTCTCTCGCTCCAGAAATATCCCTGGCGGTCCTGCACCCACTCGAAATAGCTCACCGTCACGCCGCCGGCGTTGGCCAGAATGTCGGGAACCACAAAGATCCCTTTGCGGTCCACGATTTCGTCCGCGAGCGCCGTGCATGGCCCGTTCGCGCCTTCGCACAGAATGCGGGCCTGCAACCGGTGCGCGTTCTCGGTCGTAATCTGATTTTCCACGGCCGCGGGAATGACGACCTCGGCCGGCTGGAACAGGACTTCGCTGGCAGTCATTTTGGCGCCGCCGCCGGGGAAATCCGGAAGAGGTTTGCGCAGCTTATACACCCATTCCAGCAATTCGGGGATATCGAAACCGCTTTCGTTGTACAGCGCGCCATGAATATCGGCAACGCCAACGATTTTGTAGCCCGCCTCGTGCAGGAGCTTTGCCGACATCGAGCCGACATTGCCAAATCCTTGAATGATGACGCGTGTGTTCACGCGCATCATGCGGAATTTGGAAATCGCCCGGTCGCAGTTGATGAGCACGCCGCGCCCCGTGGCTTCGTGGCGGCCGCGCGATCCGCCAAGATCAATGGGCTTGCCGGTGACGACGGCGGTCTCCGTGTGCCGCACGTGCATCGAATAGGTGTCCATGATCCATGCCATTGTCTGCTCGTTGGTTCCGAGATCGGGCGCGGGCACGTCGCGCTCGGGGCCGAACCACTCGATGAGTTCGGCGGTATAACGGCGCGTGATACGCTCCAGCTCGCCGTTCGATAATTTGCCGGGATCGCAAATTACGCCGCCCTTTGCTCCGCCAAAGGGAATGTTGACTACCGCGCACTTCCAGGTCATCCAGCTGGCCAGCGCGCGAACCTCATCCAGCGTCACGGTGGGAGCAAATCGAATGCCGCCTTTGCCCGGCCCGCGAACGATGGAATGGTGCACGCGGTAACCGATGAACACTTCGAGGTGGCCGTTATCGAGAATCACGGGAATGTAAACCGTGATTTCCTTGTTCGGATATTTCAGGAAACGGTACAGCCCTTCTTCCAATCCCAATTTTCGCGCGGCCGCTTCAAAGCGCGCGTCGGCGGATTCGTAGACATTGAATTCGTTTTGCATGGCAAGCGTGGCCACGGAAATCGCTCCTCTTAAACCAGCACGGTTGCATTTGCAACCTGCAAGGAAACCCCACGCAATCGCGCCGGCCCGCCATCCAAAAATATTTCGGCGAATAGGCCAGCCGAGGCCAGTATACGAACCAAACCGCGCACGGCGCAAGGAAAGGAATAGAATCTCGCGAGCGATGGATGGGTTCAGCGGGAGGGAGGGCGGCGCTCGACAAATTCTTCGATCAGGAGGTGCGAAAGACGCGCCGCGTTATGCCGCACGACGCCGTGCTCTTCGAGCAAATCGTCGAGCAGGCAGCGCACTCCCATGCGTTGCAGGTCCTGTATATCCACGCGCACCGGCTCGGCGCCGCGCCTGCTGTAACGGCGCGCCACTTCGGGAGATATGTTCTGGTGGCTCGCCACCACCCAGTCGAAGAGCTTGCGCCGCGTGTGGCCGTAGATTGCGCGCACATGGTCGGCAAGCGAATATCCCTGGGTCTCTCCCGGCTGGGTCATCAGATTCGCAACGTAAACCCGCGTCGCGGAAGACTTCTCAATCGCTTCGGCCACGCCTGAAACCAGAAGATTCGGCAATATGCTCGTGTAGAGAGAACCGGGGCCGATCAGAATCAGGTTCGCTTGCCGGATCGCCTCCAGCACTTCGGGAAGCGGGCGGACGCGGCGAGGGCGCAGGCTCAGTCGCCTGATTTTCTTCCCGCTTCTCGCGATACGCGTTTCGCCCAGGACAATTTTCCCGTCCGTCATCACCGCTTCCAGCGAAACATTTTCGAGCGTGGTCGGAAAAATTCGTCCGCGGATCGCCAGAACTTCGCCGCTGACTCGGACGGCCTCGGCAAAATCTCCCGTCACGTGGCTGAGCGCCGTAAGGAACAGATTGCCGAAACTGTGCCCGCGCAAACCACGACCTGCATGGAAACGGTATTGAAACAGGCGCCCGAGCAACGCCTCATCCTGCGAGAGAGCGACCATGCAGTTGCGAATGTCGCCCGGCGGAAGTACGCGGTATTCGCGGCGCAGACGGCCCGAGCTTCCTCCGTCATCCGTGACCGTGACGATGGCGGCGAGATCGCTGATCGGGTGGCGCTCCGATTCCTGCCGCCGCCGCGCGACGTAGTGTTTCAGCCCACGCAGCAGCATCGAAAGTCCGGTGCCTCCGCCGATCGCGACCACGCGCACCGCGCCGGGGCCCACGGTGCGTTGTCGTATTCTTTTTTTCATCGGGATCGCATCGCTATGGAGCGAGCTGGCGGCACAACTGGCTTCAGACGCCGGAGGCTTCGCGCTCAGGGTAGAGCAATTCGGTAAAGCGGGGATCTTCCTGCAGAAACGCGAAATCTTCATCATTGCGCGCGTGGTAGCGGTTTTCCGGACGCAACTGAATCGCGACTTTTAAATTTTCCATCGCCGATTCGGCTTCCCCCGTCAGGCAATCCAGCGCCGCCATCGCGTAGAAAACGTAATCCGCCTTGGGCGCCATCTTGCGAGCGCGCAGCAGATGATCGCGCGCTTCGTCCCAGCGTCCCAGATTCATCATCGCAACGCCGGCCTGATAGTGATCTTCCGGAGTGCGCAGAGATGGCGCGGGCTGCTTGGCCAAACGCTGGTCGATGATGCGGAGATGAACCTGCGCGCGATCCGCCAGCTCTTTGCTGGGGCCCGATTGGACCTTTTCGAGCAATTCTTTCGCCTTCCCGTATTTTTGCTGGTGGAACTGCTGGACGGCCTGTTCGTAGGCTTTTAGTTGCTGTTCGAATTGCGGATCGACCATCTGGCGAACGGCTTCGGCGTGCGCAGCAGTCTTACTATCTTCCTTACTTTTCAATGTCTTACGATTTCTCGAAGGAGCGGCTGCCCCATGTCGCGCGCGCTTTGTCGGTTTTCCAGTTCGGGCCATTTTCCGGAGTCTAACAGAGGTGTCAAGCATCGTCAACGGAACTGCGGGGAAACGTCTCGGGGGAAGCACATGTGTGCGCTTCCCCCTTAGCCAACAATTACTTCTTTGAAGCGGAGCCTTTTGGCGCCGCCGGCGCGGGAGCGGGCGCCGCTGCGGCGGGGACCGGTTCGGGAACCAACAATTTTTTAGCTGAGTCCGGAATTTTATCCGCGTTGGCAACGAGAAGCGCCAGTTGCCACATTTGCGTGTCGTTCAGTACGCCCTTGAAAGTAGGCATTCCAGTTAACCGGATGCCATTCTTTACCTTCCAGTAGCTCACCTGCGGCGGATCGTCGGTCACACCTTTGTCCTTGAACATCAGAGTGGCGTCGGGAAACATGTCGCCCGCGAGCGCGGGAGGCGGCTGGCCAGGCAAGCCGTGGCACCCGGCGCACTGGTCCTTATAAAGCTTGGCGGCTGCCACATAGTTCTCTTCACTGGGCTGGATGGGGGGCGCAGGAACATTTGCCTTGTCAATATGCGCATCGAGAGAACGGCTGGCCATCTTGCGCTCCATCATCATCGGCGGATCGGCAACTGCCGCGGGAGCCGTTCCCGAAACAAAATAATAGTAGATCCCGCCGGCGAACAACGCAGCTCCTATCAGCACACCCAGCACAAAACCTTTCATATTCGGTTCTCTCCTCTATGGGGAATTAAGCACCAGAGTATAGACCAACTGTTTTCTTTTTCGGCAATCAAAACATTATCAGGACGCGCTATCCCTCCGATGGCTTACACTCCTCGCAAAGATGCCGGAGAACTCAACCTGGTTGGATAGAACGTACGACAGCTCGGAGTACAAGGAAGCCGATCGCTTGCGAGATCGCAACATTTGGACCTGCCGAGTAAAGGGCGGCGGGCCGCCGGGGCCCGTCCGCTGCCTGGCGAGCAACTTCGGGTGGTTTGAGGATTGGCCTGCTTTCTTGCGTATGTTATAAAAGGAGGCCCGGTTCGTCCGGACAACTGTGCCCTTTATCAATTTTCCTGCTCGCGAAATTAATTGCAAGTTGGTGTACTACGGCCCAGGTCTGGGCGGTAAGACAGCCAACCTGCAGTGGATCTACGACCACACCGGGACCGCGCAAAAAGGCAAGATGATTTCCCTGGCGACGGAAACGGACCGCACGCTTTTTTTCGATTTTCTGCCGATTGACCTGGGCACCGTGCGCGGATTCAAAACGCGTATACATCTCTATACCGTTCCCGGCCAGGTGTTCTATGAGGCCAGCCGCAAGCTGATCTTGAAGGGCGCCGATGGCGTGGTCTTCGTCGCGGATTCGCAGGAAGAGCGGCTGGACGCAAATCTGGAAACGCTGGAGAATCTGCGCGAGCACCTCAAGGAACACAAGCTCGACTTCAATACGATTCCCTACGTCCTGCAGCTCAATAAGCGCGATCTCCCCGGAGTTCTTTCCGTCGAGGAACTCGCAAAGCACCTGCAAGTGAGGGGCGAGCCCGTTCATGAGGGTGTCGCCATCACCGGCCAGGGCGTATTTGAGACGCTGCGCGAAGTCGCCAAGCTGGTTCTCGCCGAACTGAAAAAAGGCGGATAAGCATTCTTCCGAAACGCGAACCGGCCGGACGTCCGGGTGGTTTGAATGCAGGGCGCCGCCAGCAGGCGATTTGCGGCAGGAGAGTTCTCTTCCACGCGCGCGTCTCTGTATTGATATTGTAGTGAGTAAAGGAAACTGTACCTGGGAGCAGTGGACGATCCGGTACGCCCCGCGCAATTACTTCCTTCCAGGTTTTCCATGGCAATTATAATTAAGTGGCGGGTTCTCGATTGCGCCAGGGACTCGCGACCAGCCATGAGTTCATTGCCGCCCATTTCAAGCGTGGACAAGCTCGATCCCCCCTCGAAGGCGAGCCTGCCCGAGCTGCAGGCGAAACTGCGCAAGCTGGAGCGCCGCGACTGGTGGCTGTGGAGCATGGCTGTTGTCGTCATGCTGCTGCTCACGTTTGCCGTCTTCACGATGAGCTTTCCGGGACTCGTCAAAGTGGACGACCCGTTCTTTGAAGCCAGCATGAATCGCGCCGTGCGAGGCCTGATCGGGCTGGTTCTGATTTTCAACGGGTACACCATCTATCAGCAGATCACCGTGAAGCGCCTGCGGCGGGAATTCTTCAGGCAAATCGAAGAGATGCGGATCCTGCAAGCGCAGGCGGAGGAATTCGAGCACATGGCGATGTTCGATTCCCTGACGGGCCTTTCCAACCGGCGCTCCGCGGAAGCGCGTCTGGCATCGGAGGCCGCGCGTTCCGAGCGGTACGGCCACGCCCTGACCGTGATTTCCTTTGACCTCGACAAGTTCAAGCAAATTAATGACACCTACGGACATCCTGCGGGGGACCAGGTCCTCAAGGAGTTCGCCCAGCGCCTATTGTCTGTAACCCGAAAGTCGGACATCGCCGCGCGCATGGGAGGAGACGAGTTTCTGGTCCTGCTACCGGAATGCACTTCCAACCACGTCCAAATGCTTTTGGACAGGCTGCGCCCCATGGAGACCGAATACGCCGGCACGAAAATTCCGATCCGCTTCTCGGCGGGTTGGGTGGGATACGAGAAAGGCGAAACCACGGAACAATTTCTGGAGCGCGCCGATCGCATCCTGTACGCTGCAAAGCGCTCGGGAAAAGCGCGCGAAAAGGAACCCGTCGGCGCCTTGTAACTTGGGAAGAAGAAAAGCGGAAAATTCGCATGGATCGCGCCGACCTGCATCACACCTGTTGGCGAGCCAGACAAGTTCTTGATGGAGAGTTACTTTTCAACACACAATATGCCTTCCGTCTTCTCCGGATTGAATTCGGCCGTGTTATAAGAACTTGATGTCTCGCCAGATGCGAATCACCGGAAACCCTGGGGCCTCGGAATAATGGAAAATCTCTCGACGAAAAGACGCAGCCAGCGCCTGTTTCTTCAGGTTCGAGTGATTCTGGAGGGGAAACTGGCCAATCAGTCCCCCTTCAGTGAAGAAACTCACACCATCGTCATAAATGCGCATGGCGCCCTGGTGGAGATCAGCGTCCCGCTGGATCAGGGCCAAGTCCTCACCTTGCAAAACGCGCGGACGAGCGAAAAGGTCGAATGCACGGTCAAGCTGGTTACGCCGAAAGAGGCCAGGAGATTCAACACAGCGGTCGAATTCACGAAACCTAATCCCGACTTCTGGCGCATCAGTTTCCCCCCTGAGGATTGGTCCCCCCGGAATCTGTCCTGAATAGATCGGCTGAATTACCCCGTGAGGTCCCTCGTCCAGAGCCATGCCTCGCTGCCCCAGGTGTAAATCCCATTAGAGCAATCAGATACGGTACATTTAGATCATTTTGCGAACAGGACCGCCAAGGGGCGGGAGGCCGGGTGGGCAGATACCAAAAAAAGGGAGGTGATAACCAGATTGGTCATCACCTCCCGGGGTGGGGTGGGGTGTTGCTGGGTAAACTCGATTTAAATAAGACCGATAATTGCCTTTAATAATTCGTCAAATTCCACTGGTACAAAAAACGACCACCAAATCTGATTGAGGAAATAGCATACGCCGCAGATGGTGTCAACAACGAATTTCAACAAAGAATTTAAGACCAGGAAGATCGGCCATCTCAGGCAGGCAATGAGGATGTGGCAGCGGCGGCATCCAGAACTTCACGGACGCGTCGGCAAAGCACGGAAGGACTGTAGGGCTTTCTGAGGACCGTGACGCCGTGCTCCACCAAATCGGCCAGCACTGCGGTTTCGTTGCCATAACCTGTTGCAAAGACGACAGATACCCTGGGGTTAAGGGCCTTGATCGCCGCAAGGACTTCCGGGCCGCTGCGCCGGGGCATGATCACATCCAGCATGACGAGTGAAATGCGGTCTCGATTCGCGGCAAAAACTTCCACAGCTTCCTCGCCATCGCGCGCAACCATAACGTTATATCCCTTGGCCTTCAGAACGGATTGCGCCATTTCGCGAATCCCATCGTGGTCGTCGGCGAGCAGGATCGTTTCCGTGCCGCCGCGGACCGGCAAATGCAGAAGAACGGGCTCGCGGGATTCGCCTTCCGCGGGAGTTTCATTGACAGGTAGAAAAACTCGGAACGTGCTCCCCTTGCCGGGTTCGCTTTCCACCTGAATGAATCCGTTGTGTTGTTTGATAATGCCATAGACGGTAGCAAGCCCGAGGCCGGTGCCCTTTCCCGTCCCCTTGGTGGTGAAGAATGGCTCGAAGATTCTTTCTCTTACGGCCGCGTCCATGCCGGTCCCTGTGTCGCTCACGCGCAGTTCGGCAAAGTGCCCTGCCTGGAGTCCCGTGGTGCGGCGGCAGTCCTCATCGGAAAACCTGATATTGTGCGTTTCGATGGTGACCCGCCCGCCCTTGGGCATGGCGTCCCGGGAATTGATGCAAAGATTCATAAGCACTTGCTCGATCTGCGTCGGATCGGCGCGCACGTGGGGCAAATTATTCGACAGGGCCGTTTTGATTTCGATGTCTCTCCCAATCACTTTATCGAGCAGGTTCAGCACGGAGTGGACGGTTTGATTCAGGCTAAGGCTGCGCGGCTCCAAAATCTGCCGCCGCGCAAACGCCAGCAACTGCCGTATCAACGCCGTGACGCGGTCGCATTGATGATGAATTTTCTTGAAATAATTTTCCAATGGCGAGTCGCAGTGGGCGGCTTGCTCTTCGCCCAATTCCGCCCATCCGAGAATGGCGCCGACCACGTTGTTGAAATCGTGCGCGATCCCGCCGGCAAGCTGGCCGAAGGCTTCGAATTTCTGAGCTTGCTGCAACTGCTGTTCGAGAGCCCGGCGCTCGGTCATGTCTCGTGAAACGGTGGCGACGAAGCGCGGCTCGCCGGTCTGCTGGTCCTTGACCTGAAATCCCACAAAGTCCATGGGCAAGGACTGGCCTGTCTGGCGGTTGCGGAACCGCAATTCTCCTTCCCAGTGCCCGAACGAGTAGAGCGCCGGCAAAACCGTGCCATACACCAGGGGCAGATCCTCCGGAACTACGTAGTCGAGGGAATGCGTCCCTTTCACCGCGCCCGCATCCGCGATCCCGAGCATGGCGCGGCCCGCGGGGTTGACGTATTCCACGTTGTCTTGAAGATCGGCCACGGCGATGAAATCGCGGCTGAATTCCACGAGCGTAAAGAATTTTTGCTTCTCTTCTTCGGCCCGTTTTCGTTCGGTTATGTCCTGAGCTACGACGAGCGCGGCGGCGTGTCCCGAATATTCCATCCTGCCCAGTAACATTTCTACGTCGATGACTTCTCCATCTTTTTTGTGGTGGCGCCACGGGCCCGCGTGTAGAGCTTCCGGAGTGCCGTTCTGAAAAGCCGCCAACAATTTCACGACTTCCCCGGCCGGATGCAGGTCAGGAGCGTTCATCTTCAGAAATTCCACGCGGTCATACCCGTAGTGGCGAAGGGCCGCATCATTCACCTGAAGAAATTGCAGCGTCTCATCCTCGATAACCCACATGGGCATGGGATTGTGAGAAAAGAAAAAGAGAGAATTGGCTTCGCTTTGGCGGAGCGCCTGCACCATTAAATTGCGGGCGTCGCGAATGGCTTTCTCCTCCAGTGCCCTCCCCACCGCAAGGGGCAGGCGGGCCCGGTGCTCCTTTAACACATAATCCGAGACGCCTTGCCGGATGCATTCAACAGCCACCTCCTCGCCAAGAGTTCCGGTAACCAGAATAAAGGGGACATCGTGGCCGGCCTGGCGCATCGCGGAAAATGCGTCCATGCCGGTCCAGCCCGGGAGGCCGTAATCGGCGAGCACGATGTCGAATGGAAATCGCACGAGGTGCTCCAGAAACTCCGCTCGCGTGGCGATAATTTGCGGCTTGCAGTGAAACCCGGCGCGCTCCAGTTCATGGACATTCAGCTCGGCATCCGCCTCCGAGTTCTCAATGAACATCGCATGCAGCGGCGCAGACATATCCCATAAAAAAGTGGTCAGCGAAGCGTTTGTCAGCGTTTGGCTCATGAGGATTTCTCCGTGCAACAGGTCAAGGCCTGTCGAGAGGACGGCCGGTGTGCCAGCAGGCAAGAAAGTGCCGTGTTGTGAAGCGTTTCGCGGAATTGGTCAAAGTCCACTGGCCCGTGAAAGTGGCTGTTCACCCCCGGGTCAGACCTGGCGGTCATGCCTCTTTTCTTTGGACAATGTAAGGACAATCTGCGCGAGGCCCCGCGAACGCTCCTCTGGGTATCTATCGGCAATTTAAGGGATTGGCTTTAGTGAGGAGGCCCGAGCCGCCGCCATTGGCCGGGAAGCGCTACGCGAGCGACGATTGTTTGAGGGCCGGCGAATCTGAGCCGCGCAATTGTTTATTCCGCTTATCTTCATACATGTTCGCATCGGCGATGTGGAGAAGTTCATCGAGCGACGGCTGGCGAACTGCAGGCACGTCGGCAAATCCCACACTCAACGAAAGGCGGAACTTCCACGAGGAGAGCGAGTTGATGAAATCGGTGCGGTGTTGCAGGCGCTTACGGACTTGCTGGGCGGAACCATGCCCGGCATCGGTCATCAGGACGCAGAATTCATCGCCGCCCAACCGCGCGAGAATGTCGGACTGTCGAAAGCAGGCGCGCAGAACGTTTGCGGTTACAATCAACGCGCGGTTTCCTTCCAGGTGGCCATAGGAATCGTTGATCAATTTCAAATCGTCCAAATCCAGGTAGATGAGCAGGGCCGCGCCCTTGCGTTGGATCATCCGCAGATGCTGCTCGGCCAGAGCCAGGAATCCGCGGCGGTTATGCAGCCCGGTAAGGTCGTCGATCAGGGTAAGATTCTGCAAATTCTTCTGCAGCCGGTGCCGCTCGATCGAGTAGCGCATCGCCCGCACTAGGGCGGCGCGGTCCAGGCGCACTTTGGCCAGAAAATCCTGCGCGCCCTCCCGCAGCGCTTCGACGGCCAACGGTTCGTCTTCTGAGTCCGCCAGAATAACCATTGGCGTGTCCGGCGCCACGGCGCGCGCGGCTTGCACGTATGCGCGGCCCTGCGGCTGCTTAGAACCCAATTCGAGCAGCAGAACATCCGCAGGATCGCTGGTGAGACGCTCGCCGGCAAGATCGAGGTCCCCGACGTGCGCGATATGAAAATGCGTGGAATCTTCCGTGTCCAGTAGCCCGCGAAGGTCGCATGCATCCTTCGCTTCGCCTACCAAAAGAATGCGGATCGGCTCCCCGTTCATCGACACTGTGCAGCCTCATGATTCCCCATCTGGGTTCGTCCAATTTGAGTTCCGGAGATACAAGGCAAGCCGCGGCACGATCCATCGCGGATCGCATGGATGCCGGGTAGCCAGGCGAACAAGGGAATCAACTTTCTGGAAGGGGGGAATAAAGTTTCGTCCACTGCGCGAAAGTTGTCAAGGGTCGTGACGCAAAGTGAACATGGGAAGGCAACCCTACTCGGATCGCCCTGGTCACAGTCCGATGGATTTCTAACGGCGGCTACTTCGCCTTATTGCGCGATTGACTGAGCAAGTTGACAAACAGGCGGAAGGCGCCGGCGTTGCCTTCGGGCAACTGGCGCGAGAAGGAGAGGCCCGTGTAGATGTAAACGCCCTTGCCCGTGCGGGTCCAGAGGAGGCTGCCCATCAGGTCTTTTTCGCCGGGGTCGTGCATGGAGAGGACGGTGTGATATTGCGCGTCCCATTTTTCCCAGAAGTAGAGGCCGCGCTCCTGCACCCAGCCGTCGAAATCGTGGGCTTCGATTTTATTCGGGAAATTCAGGAGCGGGCTGGCAGGGTCGGTGTAATTCACGGTCGCGTTTCGTCGGTGACGCGCGGGCCCGGGCCCATCGTCGCGGGGAATGGAGCTGGCTTGAGCGCGTCCCAAATCCCCGGGCGCTGGTCCAGCACGACAAGCGTGCCGCCGCCCGCGGCGTATTCGAGCAGTCGCGCATTCGAAGCGACCACGTCGGCGCGCAATTCATAGGCACGCATGCCGACCACGATGGTGTCGAACCGGCTGAGGTCGCCGAAGGCCAGCGCGTTTGCGTCCAGCATCTCGACGCCCACGCCCAGGCGGCGCAGCGAATCAGGGATGGCGGCGTCGTTGTCGGCGGAAATGTAGCCCACGCGCAGATGTTCCGGCACGGCGATGGAGAAGACGTGCACGGGCACCGTGGCCGGCGCGCTCCACAAATAAGTCGGCAGCGAGGGCAGCGGCTCGAGCGAAGTTTCGTATTTTTCTTCGCCGCGTTTCGCAAAGGCTTTCAGTTCGTAATTTCCCGCAGCAATTTTTGCAGGAGGAGTCACCGTGAGATGAACGAGGCGATCGCCCGCGCCGGAAAATTCCACGGACTCCGGCGCCGGGGCTTTCCAGCCGGGCGGCACTTCAACGCCAACGCTGACCTTCGAGGCCTTCTGCGCAAAGGAGTGTACGCGCGCGTAAACATCAAATTGCATCGGCTGGCTCGACTCGACGACCACGTACTGCTCCGGCTCCGGAGTAAGCTCGACCGGCGGAACGATGCGCAGCGGGTAGCTCAATACGCTGACAGTGGTCGCGTGCAGGCTCTGCACCGGCGCGGTGAAATCAAATGCGTAGCCGTCAGCCTCCACATGTGTGCGCGCGCGGACCAGAGGCGGCGGGAACGGGTAGAGAAAATCTCCCGGAGTGTGCGGCGTTTGCGCGCCTGCGGGAACGGCGACGCTGAAATTCGTCGAGCCGTCTTTTTCTTCCTGCTTCGTAATGCTCCAGCCGGACGGCAACGCGAGGTCCGGCTTGGAGAATGTGGCCGGCACGCCGTCGCGATGGGCTACTTCGGCGCGCACGCTGAAACCTTCGCTCGCGACGAGTTCGCTGCGGTCGGCGTTGGAAATAATTTTGATCGCCGCGGCGTCGGCGAGCGCGTGGTTGATTCGTTCGCGCACTTGTTCAAGCTCCCACAAAGCGCCCGCAGCCGACGAATCCTGAGAGCGCTTCACCTGATCCTCGAGCGAAGTAATCTGTTTGCCCGCTTGGGCGATGGAGCGCACGGCGCCCGGCCAGTCAAGTTTTTCCGCCGCCATGCGAGCCTGGTCGAGCGCGCGGTCCGCGGCAGCGAGCAACTCCTCAGCCGGCACCGGAATCACGCGCGCAAGCGAGGTTAGCGGCTGCGCAAAATCAGAGGGCGAAGCCGGGCCGCCAGTAGAGCGCTTCAAACCATACGGGCGGCGGAGGAACGGGGAATTCAGGAACGGCGTCACGCCCTGCGAGCGGTGATGCAAATAGCCTTCGAGCGAAATTTCGCGATAGGTCAGGCCCCAGATCGGTGAGACTTCATCGGCAGGCACCACCCACGAACCGGTGTAATCCACCTTTTCATCCTGCGCGGTCGCGCGCACCGGATCGAGAATCAACTCTGCGCGCCACGGCTTCAGCCCCTCAGCAATTTGATCGGGATACTTGGTGGGGTCGGCCGCGGCCTCGACAGCTTTC
Organism: uncultured Acidobacteriota bacterium; assembly: GCA_963804145.1. Lineage (GTDB taxonomy): Bacteria > Acidobacteriota > Terriglobia > Acidiferrales > UBA7541 > Palsa-360. The sequence continues at coordinate 31,327 of CAWDPI010000005.1, forward strand.
GGCGTTTGATAGCCCGAATCCTGATGATTGCCGTGGCCGGTTTTCTGGCCTCCCCAGCCGTTGATCACAATTTGCGGGCGCAGCATGCGAATCGCGCGCACCATGTCTTCGAGTTCCACGCCTTGCCATTTTTCGAGCGTTTCTTCCAGCGTCTTTGAAAACCCAAAATCGACGACACGCGTGAAATAAAGATGCGGCCCTTCGACATTCATCGCAGCGGAAAGTTCGGAACTGCGGAGGATGCCGAGTTGTGCGCCTTGCTCCGGGCCGATGGCGTTCTGGCCGCCCTCGCCGCGGTTCAGCGTCAGGAGCGTAGTGTCCGTGCCGAGCGCGTGAGGCAGATAGGTGAGCAGTGTGGAGGCTTCGTCGTCGGGATGGGCCACGGTGAAAAGGACGCGCGTCACCACGCGGGCTTTCTGGATCGATTCGAGCGTGTCCGCGACGCTTTGGCCGCGGCCTGGCGCGGGCTGCTCCTGTTGCGCGGAGACTCGCGTGAGAACCAAGGTCAGCGCGAAGAGCGCAGCCAGCAGCGACAGGAACCCGAATTTTTGCCGGGGTTTCATTGCTGCGCCTCCGCGACTCCGGCCGGGGCGAACGGCCAGATGTGCCGGTAACGCGCCTGAATCATGTACGTCAGTATGCCCAAAGCGATCACTCCAAGCGCCCCGAGGGCGAATACCCATCCCGTGGAATAGAACAATGCCGCCCAGCCCAAAATCGCCAGAACCGCCGGCCAGGGATAGAGCCACATCTTAAATGGAAGCCGCTCCGGAGGCCAGCGTCTCCTCAAGATCATTACCCCAACGCCCTGGCTGATGAACTGCACGATCAGCCGCACGGCGATGATCGCCTTGATTACGCTGGAGAGACGAAACAGCACGCTGAACGCGAGCGAGGCCGCGCCGAGAAACAGCAGCGACACATGCGGAAAATGTTTTTTGGGATGCACGCGCGCGAAGACCGGGAAAAAATTGCCGTCCTCGGCCGCGGCAAAGGGCACGCGCGAATAGCTGAGCAGCGTGGTGAACAGCGAAGCGAAGGCGATCCACAAGATCATGATCGTGGCGAACGCGGCGGCGCGCGCGCCGTACAGCCGCTCAACGAAGGTGCTCACAATGTATTGCGAATTCTGCGCCTCGCGCCACGGCACGACGCCCAGGATGCTCGTCTGCATGGCAAGGTAGAGCACGGCGATCCCCGCGATGGAGAGCAGAATCGCGCGCGGGATATTGCGCTCCGGCTCGCGAATCTCCGCGCCCAGATTGCAGATGTGGTAGTAGCCGAGGTAGGTGTAAACCGTGTTGACCGACGCCGAGCCAAGACCCGCAAAAAACAGCCACGACCAGTTCCACGCGCCGGGAGGAAAATCAAACGCCATCCGCGCCGAGAAATGCGTCACTCCTCCCCAGATCATCCACACCATCGTGCCCACAACGCCGATCCACAAAAATTTCGAGATCGTGCCCACCGCTGAAATCCGGCGGTACAAAAGCACAATCAAAAAAATCACCAGCGCCGCCGAAATTGCTTTCTGTTGATATTTTCCGAGTGGAATGAGGTAGGTGAGGTACTGCGAAAATCCGATTGCGCCGGACGCCACGACGAGCGGCGCCTGAATGAGCGTCTGCCAGATATAAAGGAACGACATCAGCCGCCCGCCGCGCCCGGGTCCATAAATTTCCCGGAGAAACGCGTACGTGCCTCCGGCGCGCGGCATTGCCGCGCCAAGTTCGGCCCACACCAGCCCGTCGAGCAGCGAAAGCACCGCTCCCGCCACCCACGCCAGCAGGCATTGCGGCCCGCCCATCGCCTGAATCACCAGCGGAATCACGATGAACGGCCCGATCCCGACCATCGCGTTCATGTTCAGGGCAACGGCCTCGCTCAGGCCGAGCCCTCGTTCGAGTTGTTCTTCCGGCAGAGGTGTAGACATGATTGGCGCGAAGCCGGCAAAGCATATCAGATGCATTGGGAGGGCTAAAGCGCCAGGTATTGGTCTTCCAGCTTCCAAATGTCAGTTTGCATCATTGACCGGAACTCAATGTCAGACCACGGCGGCAACAAATCTCGGGAAGCTGTGTCTAGTAGAGAGCCAATCGGACTTGCTCCACAGGTCTTATCAAATCCCGGTTTGCAGGAATGACGCTGGGCGCCGCACCCTTCACGATTTTGTGAAGGGTGCGGATTTTACTCCATCAGTGCGTGAAGATCAGTTGCGATCTCAACTGGTGTACACGGAGCCACGAAACGGAGCCAGCCAGAACCAAGCAAGATGGATAGGAATCAGTCCACGAAAAAAACGAATCGAGGGGGAAGAAAACCCGCACCCTTGAAAAACTCAAGAGTGCGGCACCCGAAACGTTTGCCGGTTCCTTGCTGCTATTCGGGGCTGAAGGCCAGCAGCACGTTTCCGGGAACGCCTCCGTTTCGTGGGTACCCGGAGGTGATGAACACCATGCCGTTGACAACCACAGCTCCCGGGCCGTCGATCGAGCCCCCGCGGCCCTTCACGCCGTTCACTGTTTCGAAATCGCGCATGGTGTTGAAATCCCACAGCAGCTCGCCGTCTTCAGCGGAGTGCGCCCGGATGTGCCCGTCGGTCGACGTCGTAAAGACCACGCCCGGAATCTCCGTTACAGCGCCCGGCTGAGAGGGACTGCAGCCGACAGGCGCGCCTTCGGGACAGGGCGTTGCCGCGACATGCCAATCCTGGCTGCCGTCAGCGACGCGCAGGGCCGTGAGGCCGCCGCCCGCGTTGGGATCAACACGATTCCGGCGCGGGTCGGTCTGACTGGTCTGCCGCGATCTCTTGACGTCGGATACCGTCGCGAAGACGTGCAGCCCGTCCGTGGCCATGCCCCATTGCACGCCGCCGTTGGTGCCGCCCGTGCCCACGCGCGCCTGCCACACAATTTCACCTTTCTTCGCGGGATCGAGCGCCCAGACGATCCCCGACTTTTGTCCGGCCAGCAGGAGTTCGCGACCATCCGGCGCGTGAGTCAGGATTGGCGAAGAGCCGAAATCGAAATCCGGGCCGCAGTTCACGGGATCGCCGGCGCAAATCCCGTTAAAGACGTCCTGCGCGGTCAACTGGCGGGACCAGATGATGCGTCCCGTCGCCATATCGAGCGCGATGACGGCGTCGCTGGTGTCCGTCGCGGGCGTGGAATAATTGTCTCCGGTGCCCACATAGAGAATGTGGCGCGTTGTGTCCACAGTAGGCGCGGACCAGACGCCAGCTCCTGAAGGGCCGAAATTTATCGTGCCGCGTGAACTCTTGCCATTCTCAACAGGAACGCCGGTCATCCAGGTCTTCCACAATTGCTTGCCGTCGCGAATGCGCAGCGCGACCACGCTGCCGCGGAAAGTGCAGCAGGCGTAATCTGCATCAGAGGAGCGTGTTTCCTCCCACGATGCCACCGGCACATAGACAGTTCCGTCATAAACTGCAGGTCCGCCGGAAAGCCGCGTGGAATCGTGCGTATCCACCTGGACTTTCCAAAGCAGTTTGCCCGTTTCCGCCCGGACCGCGTAGAACCAGCCCGTCATATCCCCGAAAAGCAACGCGTGCCGGCTGCCGAGCGGCACCGCCCGAATTGAGGATCGCACCGGCCCGTTCGCCTGAAACACCCATTGCAGGCAGCCCGACTCGGCGCGCATGGCGTGAACCAGCCCGCCGGCGCTTCCCACGAACACCTGGCCATCAATAACCGTGGGCGGCGCGAACGTCGTCGTGTCTCCGTCGAAACCAAAAGCCCATTTCAGCTTAAGCCCGCGCACCTGATCGGTACTCAACTGGGCCGAATCGCCCGGCTGGAACCGCGCATTGGCTATGCCAGGGCTCCATCCGTTCCAGGAAGTTTTTGGATGGGCAGCTAGCTTCACGCTGCGATCCGCGCAGAACGCCGCATCGGGCGGCCCGGCTAAGGGTGCGTTGGTCCCTAGATACGAAGCCACGGCCATGCGGTCTTCCGTGCTGATCGTGAATGCGATGGCCATCATCGGCCCTGCATTGAGGGCTCGGAGGATTCGCGCCGAGGGCATCTTCTGCAGCGCTTCGCGGGGAGGGATGCGGTCGTTGCTCTGGTCGTGACACACCGCGCAGCGCTTCTGATACACGGCTTCACCGGAGGAAGCCGCCAACAAAGGACTCGCCCACACGGATAACAAGAGGAGGAGCGCAAAAAGTTTCACGGACGGGACCATATCATAGCGGCTAAATTCGTGTCCATGACGGCAGACCTATCGCATATTTCGTGCAGGAACCACAAAATGATGCAAAATCGTGGCGGGGCAAACCGGACAAATGCCGAAGCTTGGAATCATGTTGACCGCCGCGACGGTGACGATTCTTGTCGTGGAATATTTTCGCGCGCGCCGCAGGCCATTCCCGGCGCACGGATGGCTCGGCATCGTCTCGCTGATCTGCGCCGAGTATCTGATGTTTCATGGCATCGAACCCGCGGCGACCTATTTCAGCCCGGTGGCCTGGACGTCCTACATTTTGATTGCCGATGCCGCGGTGTTTGCGATCTCCGGCCATTCGCGGCTGCGCGAGGAGCCGCGCGGCCTGATTAAAATGGCGGCGCTTTCGATTCCGCTGTGGCTGATTTTTGAAGCGTACAATTTGCGCCTCGCGAACTGGGCGTACGTCGGCCTGCCGCAAGGGCAAATTGAAAGATGGATCGGCTACGGCTGGGCGTTCGCGACGATCACGCCGGGAATTTTCATGACCGCAGCGCTCATCGAATCTTTCGGCTGGTTCAAGCAGGATTCGCGCCCGCTGCGTTTCAGCCGCGCGACGGAGACTGCGTTCATCGTGCTCGGCGCTGCGATGCTCATCGTGCCGCTGCTTGTTCCGTCGCGTGCAGCCGCATACCTGTTCGGCCTGGTCTGGCTCGGATTCCTGTTTCTTCTCGAACCGATCAACTATCGGCTTCGCTTGCCCTCCTTCGAGGGAGATCTTGCGCGGGGGCATCGCGCGCGAATGTACTCGTTTCTCGCCGCGGGATGGGTGTGCGGCTGGCTGTGGGAATTCTGGAATTACTGGGCTCGCGCCGGATGGATTTACACATTTCCAATCGGCCAGCAATGGAAGATTTTTCAGATGCCCGCGCCGGGCTACCTGGCTTTCCCGGTGTATGCGCTAGAATGCTTCGCGATGTACGTAAACGGCGCGTGGCTGATCAGCCCAAAATATATCGCCGAGAAAAAATATTCGGAATAGCCGGATGCGCATTCCAAGCCGATACTTCCGCGTGCTTTTCTGCCTGTCGACTGTGGCGTGCGTATCTTTTTTTGCGGGCGAGGCGCGTGCCTCCGAGCTCGATGTTCCTCCTGAAGCAAAGGAAGCCATTCGACTGATGTACGCGGGTAAGCCGGTGGAAGCCGTCGCGCTCGCCCACAAGCTCGAAGCCGCGCGACCCGACCATCCTCTCGGCTATCTCATCGAAGCCGACGTGCTCTGGTGGAATATTTATTGCAAGTGGTCGGAGCGAAAATACAACACGATTGACGCCTGGAGCCACACGCGTCCCGCCGACGCCGACGACGACGCTGAACTCGCGCTCGCCGACAAGGTGGCGCGCCTGGCCGAGGCCGGCATCGCCAAGTCCGACACGGCTGAGATGGAATTGTACGCGGGGTTGGGATACGCGGCGCGCGCGCGACTGCTGGGCTTGCGCTACGAAAAAATGCCGGTGGCCCGCGCGGGCGTCGAGGCGCGCAGGCACCTGCTGCGCTGCCTCGAACTCGATCCCAACATGGCGGACGCCAACCTGGGCTTGGGACTTTACAACTATTATGTCGATACCCTTTCGGCGCTGGCGAAGATTCTGCGCTTCTTCATGGGCATCCCCGGCGGAGACAAACGCGTGGGTTTGCGCCAGCTCGAAATCGCTTCCACCCAGGGCGAATTGACGCAGGTGGAAGCGCGCTTCAACATGGCCAAGAATCTGCGCAACTACGATCTCGACTACGCGCGCGCCCTTGCCGCCGCTTCGCCGCTCACTGCCGAGTTCCCGCAGAATCCCTTGTTCCTGCTGGTTGCAGGTGACATTGCCGCAAAACTCGGCCACAACGATGAGGCGGCGATGCGCTTTCGCGCTGCCGCCGCAGCCCCGATGGAAAATGCCGCGTGCGCCGCGCGCGTGCAAGAAATTGCGCACGAAGCGCTGGCTGCGGTAGCCCCGCAGCATGCAGATCCCAGCCCCGAGAAATAGGCGCAGGAACATTTGATCCTGGTAGCGCCGGCGTCCCGCCGGCAATTGTTGTATTCGTGTCACGGCAGAAAACTGCCGGCGGGACGCCGGCGCTACCAAACCTGCGCCACCAAGTCACATTTGGAGGGAATGCGAATACAAGTTTTATTTACTGCGAGAAATTCAGGCTAGTTCAATTTCGCTTCCTGAGGCAATTCCAGCACTTCGCGCACCTTACGCAGCAAGGCGTCCCTCGAAAAGGGTTTCTGAAGCACCCTCGCGCCTTCTCCAAGAAGTCCTGTTTGTGTAGCGAAGCTACCCGTGTAGCCGGACATGAAGAGCACTTTCATGTCCGGGTGCAGCGGAGCCAGGTTCGCGGCCAGCGCGGCTCCATTCATACCCGGCATGACCACGTCCGTCAGCAGCAGATGGATGGGGCCGCTGTGCTGTTGGGCGATTTCAAGCGCATGCGCCCCGCTGCTGGCTTCCAATACCGAGTACTCGCTCCGCTCCAGCAGATCGCGGGTTAATGCGCGGAGCGATTGCTCGTCTTCCACGAGCAGAACAGTCTCCGATCCTCGGAGGATCCGAAGAGGTTCGCCGTCCGGCCGAACCTTCAGCGCTGCCCGATCGACGCGTGGCAAATATATTTTGAACGCAGACCCTTGTCCTGGTTCACTGTAGGCCCAGATGTAGCCGCCACTTTGCTTCACTACTCCATAAACGGTCGCAAGCCCGAGGCCCGTGCCCCTGCCGAGCTCTTTTGTAGTGAAAAACGGTTCAAAGAGGTGCGCCTTGACTTCCTGGTTCATTCCAACGCCGGTGTCCGAGACGGTGAGCAGCACGTAAGGACCGGCAAGGAAAGGCCGGTGGCTGAGGGCATACTCTTCGCCCACATCAACGTTGCTGGTTTCGATGATTAACTTTCCCCCGTGCGGCATGGCGTCGCGCGCATTCACCGCGAGATTCATGATGACCTGTTCCATCTGCCCCTGATCGGTTCTGACGGAACTCGGCGAAGAGTTTAGTAAGGTCAGGATCTCAATGTCCTCGCCGATGAGACGATGGAGCATCTTCTCCATCTCTCCCACCACGGTGTCAAGATTCAGAATTTTTGGTTCGAGCACCTGCTGGCGGCTGAAGGCGAGGAGTTGGCGGGTCAGAGCGGCAGCGCGATCGGCGGCCTTTCCGATCTGCTCGGCTTGTGCACGCAATTCGGGATCATGGCCGATGCGATCCAGAAGGGTTTCCGTGTAGCCGATAATGACGCCAAGCAGATTGTTGAAATCGTGCGCTACTCCCCCCGCCAGGCGGCCCACGGCTTCCATCTTTTGCGCCTGGCGAAACATCTGCTCCATGCGCTTGTCATCGCTGATGTCTCTCACGATATCCGAAATGCCGACGATGCGCCCCGCCGCGTCCTTAATGGGGGAGGCAGTCAGTAGAATGTGAATCACCCGTCCGTCTTTTCTCACGGCGGTGGTCTCGAATTGCTCCAACTTTTCTCCCCGTTTCACTTTTTCGAGAACTTCCGAGAGTTCGTCTTTCCGGTCGGAAGGAACCACGATACCAATGTGCCGGCCAACGATCTCTGCCGCGGAATATCCGTAAATTCGCTCCGCGCCGGAGTTCCACGTGAGCACGACTCCGTCCAGCGTCGAGCTCATGATCGCATCAAAGGAGGACTCCACGATCGCGGCCAGCCTCCGGGTATCTTCCTCTTCCCGTTTTCGCCCGGTGATGTCCCGCGAGATTCCAAAAGTTCCCACGGCACGGCCTTCGGGATTCTTGATCTGGCCCCTGCTCAGTAAAACCGGGAATTCCGTCCCGTCCCGGCGGATGCGCAGGCACTCGCCTTGCCAGCCATCCCCCTCAAGATATTTTGTCTGTCCTTCCGCAATCTCCGCCAATAACGCCGCGGGATTCCTGGGAGAGATGGTGCAACTGAAGTGTCTCCCAAGGAGCTGTTCTTCCGAGTAGCCAAAGGCCCTCAGGAACGCGCGATTCGCATAAGTGATGTGGCCGTCGGGATCGCCAAAGGCGATCAACTCGAGGCTTCTCTCGACAATTTGGGATAGCAGGTAGAGGCGTTCCTCGGAGCGCTTGCGTTCGGTGACGTCACGCGCGACCACGATCACGGCGTCTTGCCCCGGAATTTCGAGAATGTGCGCGTCGAACTCCACGTCGATGATCGTTCCATCCTTCAGGCGATGCCGCGCTTGGCCGGAGTGGACCCACCTTGTCCGCAGATCGTCCATACTTCCAAGGAGCCGCGGCAAGTCTTCCGGGGGCCGAATTTCAGTAATCTCCATCTGAAGAAACTCTTCTCGTGAATATCCGTAATGAGCGATTGCGGCACCGTTCACGTCAAGGAACTTGAGGGTCTTAAGGCTAAAAATCCACATCGGGATTGGAGTTTTTTCAAACAGCGATTGGAAGGCTTCGGCCCCGTGGAAGAGCGATCCGGGTTTCTTTTTCCGGGGAGAGCGTTTTGGGGACGGCGGCGGGGCCACACGGTTTTTCATGGTCAGATCATGGCAATGCGAAACGCTAATACGTTGCAAAGATAATATGCGTTCAAATCCCTGTGAAATGCTGCTGTGGGCCGCAACCGACTGCGATTCACCTGCTCTATCCTGGCTGAAATCATAGCGCGAATAGTGTGGTCTGCCAAAAGGTTAATCATTGGAGTGTGCGCAATTCCTCGCGGCTGCCCGCAAGGGATTGCGGGGGATGCCGGGGTGGAACTTCCCTTATTCTTGCGCGAGGCTGCGGGGCCCGGCTGAGGCCCGGGAACAGCGGCCGCGAGGGCAACGGCTTGCCTCGGGAACTGCATCTGATCTGTTTTGCGAGCGGGGTGGGAACGGCAGCCGGTGTTGACTTGGGCGGGTTCTGGTGGTATCAGGAACAGGCCGGTTTGGCGGGGGTTTTCTTCTTAATTCTGGCGGGCTTCACGCTGCGATTCGGACGGGGCGCTGCGTGTAATCATGGGGCCCGCACCCGATCGATCGATTGTCGCTGATTTCCTCAGCACCCGGATGGTTCTCACAGGATTTTCGTCGGCCCGGCGTCTCGGATGGATGACTCGGGGAGGAGCGTGTTCGGATGTGTTCGCGCAAGTGGCTCATTGTGGCGTTGCTGGCGTGTAGCCTGGCGTCCGCCTGTTCCGAATACAACACGAATCTCTCCATTCAAACCTCATCCTCCGTACTGGCATTCGTGAGTCCCAGCACGGCGAGCGTGGGTGGGCAGGGCTTCACGATTTTCGCGAATGGGTCGGGCTTCATCGCCAACGCGGTGATCCTATGGAATGGAGTCCCACTGAACACAACCCTTGTCAGCAGCAATCAGCTGACGGCGCCGGTTCCTGCTTCTGACCTCACCACTATGGGGACCGTGCTGGTGTCAGTGGAGATTCCCGGCTCGGCTCAGTCGCCAACAACAGTCAACAACACGACGACGACGGAAGTGTCGAACGTGGTCCAGTTCATGATCGGTCCGCCGCAAGGCACGGCGCCGGCGATCACTTCGCTTTCGGCGTCCACAACTTCGGCGGCCTCCACGCCGTTTTGCAGCGCGCAAGGTTTTACACTGACGGTTACCGGCACAAATTTCACGAGCGATGCGCTTGTAAATTGGAACGGGACGGCGCAAGCGACAACCTTCGTGAGCGCCACGCAACTGACCGCCTCCATACCAGCTGCGCAGGCGGCGTTTCCCGGCACGGCTAAAGTTGCGGTATCGAATTCGATTGGGACCTCGGCCTTCTCGCCCTTTACCCTTTCCACTCCCGCGGCGGCGCTTGCACCTCCCACGATCAGTTCGCTGTCGCAAACTTCGACCGCCGCGGGCAGCACCGCGCTCGCGTTGACCGTGACCGGCACGAACATCCTGCCGTGTTCCGTGGTCCAGTGGGTGAACGCAGGCAATGTCACATCGACGCTGACGACCACCTATGTGAGCGCGACGCAGCTCAACGCGACAGTACCGGCTTCCGACTTTCTTGCCCTGGGAACTGCCCAGGTCGAGGTGTTCACGATCGGGCCGGGCGGCGGGACTTCCGGGGAACTTCCCTTCACGATCATGCCGCCGACCATTACTACCTTGTCGTCCTCCACGACTTCGTCGAACACGACGCCTTCGTGCAGCCCTACGGGGTTTATTCTCACCGTGAACGGCACAAATTTCGTGAATGGAGTAAATACATCGGTCATCAATTGGAATGGTTCCGCGCGCGCAACTACATTTGTCAGCTCAACGCAACTTACCGCCATCATTCCATCTTCGGATATAGCGTCCGCCGGGACGGCTTCGATTACGGTATCCAATTCCGGAGTTAGCTCGGCGCCCGCACCCTTTACGATTTCGGCGTCGACGCTCGCGGCGGCGGTGATCACCTCCATTTCGCCGACAGGCGCGACCGCCGGAACTACGTCTCTCCCTCTCAGCGTTACCGGAAGCAATTTTTTTCCGTGCTCGAGCGTGCAGTGGGTGGACAGCAGCAACAACGTGACGCAGTTGACGACCACATTCGTCAGCTCCACTCAACTCACGGCGGCAATCACGGCCGCGAATATCTCCTCGGTGGAGACGGTGAATGTCGGCGTGGCCAATCCCGCGGCGAGCGCAAACCTATCGAATGAAATCTCATTCGCGATTGCCCTTCCAACCATCACTTCGCTTTCGGCGCCTTCAAGCATGTCAAATACGACGCCGGCCTGCAGCCCGGCAGGCATCACGCTGACCGTGAACGGCACAAATTTTGTGCCGAATGGACTCGTCGTGAACTGGAACGGCTTGCCGCGCCAGACAACTTATGTGAGTGCGACACAGCTTACCGCCGCAATCCCGGCTACGGACACGGCTTTCCCGACGTCACCGGCATCACCGGTGAGCATTACCGTGTCGAGTGCGACGATTCCATCTTTGGCTTCCCTGTCTTCGCCCTTTTCGGTTGCGCCGTCCACGACGCCGCTGCCTGTGCCTGTCATTACCACACTCTTGCCGTCCAGCGTGGCTGCGGGATCCGCGGGGTTCATGCTGGGGGTGGATGCGACGAGCGCAAGCGGCGGCAGCCTGGTGCCGTGTTCGATGGTCCAGTGGAATGGAATTCCCCGGACGACTACGTTCACTAGTCCAACGGGGCTCAATGCGGCAATTTCGACTGCCGATGTAGGTACCCCGGCGATGATCTCAGTCACCGTATTCACGCTCACAGATGGCGGAGGCGGTGGCACATCGAACGCGCTGACATTCACCGTGTTTAATCCACCTTCCACGGTTGAGCGGATCAACTCGCTCATGCAGTCCGCGGCAGCAAAGCACCTCGTCCGCAAGTGTCGCCGGCTCGCCATCGCTGGCTACGCCCACTGTGAGCGCGGACAAGCGCTACGCTGTGGTCGTGCTGGCTTCAACCGATGGTGCGACGGAAGTTCGCCGGAACGCCGGAGAACATATTTGTGCGGGACACGTGTACAGGCGCGCCCGCGGGATGCGTGCCTTCGGTGATACTCGCTTCCATCGGCCTGAACAACAACCCCGCCGATGGCGACAGCATTTCTCCCTCGATCAGCGCCGACGGTCGCTACGTGGCGTTCCTTTCCTCCGCGATGAATCTGGTGGATAGCGATACGAATGGCGTGATGGATGTGTTTGTCCGCGACACCTGCGCGGGCGCGCCCTCCGGCTGCGCGCCTTCCACGCAGCGCGTTTCGGTGGCGACCGACGGCGCGCAAGCCAATGGCGCGAGCACTTCGGCGACGATCGGCGCGACGGGCCGCTACATCACGTTCGAGTCCGCGGCAACCAACCTCGGCTCGTCTTCGTCTTCCGCAACCGGAATTTTCCTGCGAGACACCTGCGCCGGAGCGGCCGAGCCCTGCACCCCATCCACACAGCCGCTGGATTAGCTTGAGTAGGACAGGCTTCAAGCCTGTCTGGTTTTCCTAATCTCAAGCGAAAATCAAAACCAGACAGTCCCGTCGCGGCGGGACCGTCCTACTCGGGCAAAAGAAAAACACGATCCGCTGCAAGCTCAATCGCCCAGGGCTGAGGAAGATCCCGAAACGATTCCCACTCCTGCTTGAAAACTTCCGCCTGCAAATGAAAATCCGCAGGGCCCGCGGGCGGCGCGCCGATGCGCAGGTCGAGCGTGACGCGAAAAGGCGTTTCCGTCATCGCGGCCAGCCAGCAAGGGAAAACATTCCCGCAATTATCCAGACTCAATTTCTCTGCCGAATGCACGCGGATATGATTGGCGCGGATCGCAACATGCCCGGGCGGTTTTGCGAAGTCCTGCGTGACGTGGAGCGAACAGCCCCAATCGAGCGCCTCGACGCATCCATCGGACAATCGGCGCGCCCGGGAAAAATTCTTGCATCCGGTGACGCGCGCAACTTCGAGCGTCGGAGGATGGCGAAAGATTTCTTCCTTCGGACCCTGCGCCGCAACTTTCCCATTTGCCAGCACGACGAGCGTTTCGCAAACGCGGTAGGCCTCTTCGAGATTGTGGCTCACGAACAATGTCGAACCGCCGTAGCTCGCCAACATTTCGCGGAGCTGGCGCTCGAGAGCGCTGCGCAGATGCGTGTCCAGCGCGGACAGCGGTTCGTCGAGCAGCAGCGCGGCCGGCTCGATGGCCAGCGCGCGGGCCAGCGCGACGCGCTGCTGTTCGCCGCCCGAAAGCGTTTCAGGGTAGCGTTCCGCGAAACCGTCGAGATGCGCCGCGGCAAGCTGTGCTGCGACGCGCCGATTTCTTTCCGTGTCGGGAAGGTGCCGCAATCCGAACGCGATATTTTCCGCCACGGTCAGATGCGGGAACAGCGCGTAGTTCTGGAAGAGAAAACCGATGTGGCGCTCGCGCGCCGGTACGTTGACGCGCTGCTCGGAGTCAAACAGCACGCGCCCCTGCAGCACGATCCGACCGCGGTCTGGAGTCTCCAGGCCCGCAATCGCGCGCAGCGCCATGGTCTTGCCTGAGCCGGAAGGGCCGAGCAAGCCGAGCGGTGCGCCGTCCGCCGTAAATTCGACAGCGAGCCGGAAGCCCTCCACGTTTTTTTCAATCGAGACTTCGAGTGACATTCGCTCTTAGTAGCGCAGGCTTCAACCTGTGGGGTTTCTATGGCCAGTGCAAAGTCAAAGCCACACAGGCTAAAGCGTGCGTTACTTAAACCCTCCGCCACAAACTCAATGCCCGCCGATTTGTTCCGTAAATAATGGTAAGCACCAAAAAAGAAAACAGCAGCAGCGCGAGCGCCGTCCGGTTCGCGACGTCGTAATTCGCGGCCTGCACTTGATCGTAAATGTCGATCGAAACCGTGCGCGTCACGCCGGGAATGTTCCCGCCAACCATCAGCACCACGCCGAACTCGCCGATGGTATGCGCGAAGCTCAGGACGATTCCGGTAATCGCCCCCGCAGAGGAGAGCGGCAGGAGCACCCGAAAAAATGTCGACAGGCGCGACGCTCCGAGCGTCCACGACGCTTCGATCAGCCGCCGGTCCACCGCTTCAAATCCAGCCGAAATCGGCTGCACCGCGAATGGCAGGCTGTAGAGCACGGACGCAACCACCAAACCGCCGAACGTGAACGGGAGCGTGTGGCCGAACCACGCTTGCCAAATCCTGCCGGCAAAATGCTGAGGACCGAGGCCTACGAGAATGTAGTAGCCGAGCACGGTGGGCGGCAGAACGAGCGGCAGCGCGACAATCGCTTCGACCAGAAATTTCCAGCGCCACTGCGAGAACGTCACCCAGTACGCGATGGGCAGGCCCACGGCGAGGAGAATCCCCGCGACGCAAACCGCAAGCTTCAATGAAAGTGCAATCGCCTGCCAGTTCAAGGCTTTCCCCCGGTGGGATTCTTGGCGGGAACCACGAATCCCGCAAGCACAGCCAATGCGAAGGTTGTGCGAATCCTTTTCAATTTTGCGCCATCCGGAATCACATTCGCACGATCATTACTTCCGTGGCTTTGATGAGAGCTGCCGCGGTCTGGCCCTTTTCAAGGCGCATTTCGCGCGCCGCATCCGCCGTGATGATGGAAGAGATGCGCTGTCCGCCGATCAAAAGTTTCACCTGCGCCAGGAGACCGCTGTAGCGCACTTCCACGATCCGGCCGACCAGCTGATTGCGCCCGCTGATGCGGCGAAAGTTGCGCCGCCCGGTCAGGGCGTCTTTTTCCTCGGTGCGCGGCAGGAATCGTTCGATTTCCGACGCGGGGATCCGGTGGTGGCCGCCGGCGGTGCGGATGCTGTGCAATTTCTTCTTGTAGATCCACTGCTTGAGCGTGGGATAGCTGATCCCCAGCGAGCGCGCGGCGTCGCGGGGACTGAGCAGTTCGTCGGATTGCACGGACACCTCCAGAAAATACATTTATACTCGTATTTATCAGTTATGTAAATACGGATTAATACGGTTTAGGTGGCGCAGGCTTCAGCCTGTGGGTTTGTCCAAGCACGCTCGCTCTTGCGGCAATCAAAACACACAGGCTTAAGCCTGCGCTACTCAATCCTCCGGCCCAAACGCCAGCAGCACATTGCCGGGCATGCCGCCGTTGCGCGGATATCCGGAGTTGACGAACATCATGCCGCCTGCAATGACAGGGCCGGCGCCGTCGATCGAGCCGCCCTTGGCCGGCACTCCGTTCACCGTGGAATAGGTCTGGCCCGCCGTATCGAAATCCCAAAGCATCTCGCCGTCCTCGGTGCTGAACGCGCGCACGTGTCCATCGAGCGAGGCGGAAAATACGACGCCAGGAATCAGCGTCAGCGCGGCGGACTGGCCGGGACTGCACCCTGGCCGAGGCGGATCGCACGGATGGCTCGGAGCAAACCAGGCCTTCGAGCCGTCTTCGAGATGCAGCGCCGTCAACCCGCCGCCCTTCGCGGGATCGAATGTCGCGCCGCCCACGGGCCCGGCGGTGTTCATGATTCCTGTCGTGTCGTTTACGGCCGCGTATAATTTTTGTTCATCGCTGGCCATGCCCCACTGCACGCCACCGTTCAATCCACCTTTTCCGACGCGCGTCTGCCACAATATTTTCCCCTTCGCGTCCGGATCAAATGCGTAGACCATGCCGGATTTTTGTCCGGCAACCAGCATTTCCTTGCCGTTCGGAGCGCGAACCAGGATGGCCGATGACCCGAAATCATAATCCGGCCCATTCGTTGACGGACAATTCACGCCTTTAGTCCGGCACGAGGAATTATAGGCGTCGTTCGCGAGCACTTGCGCGGACCACACGATGCGTCCCGTCTTCAAGACAAGCGCCATCACGGCATCGCTCGTCGATGTTGCCGGGACAGAATAATTGTCGCCGGTAGAGACGTAGAGCAGACCCCGCTTGGTATCCACCGTTGGGGCTGACCAGACTGGAGCGCCGGAAGGTCCCCACTGAGCGACGCCCGCGCTGTTCGTGCCGGTCTTCTGCGGCGGGTCTATCGTGAAGGTCTTCCAAACTAAGGAGCCGTCGCGAACGCGCAGCGCCGTGACGCTTCCGCGAAACGTGCAGCACGAATATTGCGGATCGAGCGAACGAGTTTCCTCCCACGACGCGGCCGGGATAAATACAACGCCATTCAACTCCGCGGACGATCCCGTCAACCGCGTCGCTTCGTGCTCATCGATTCGCTTCTTCCAAATGAGGTGGCCGGACTTGGCGTCCAGAGCGTAGGCCCAGCCGATCAGGTCCGTGACTACGAGTGAAGTTGCAGAACCGCTCGTAACAGGACGGATGGCGGCGCGCACCGGGCCATTGGCTTGAAACACCCAATGCGTGCAACCCGTCTTGGCATCCACGGCTTCGACCGCGCCGCTGGCGCTGCCAACGAAGAGCGTGCCGTTCAAAACGGTCGGCGCCGCGAAGGCTGTGACGTCTCCCGGAAGACCAAGCGCCCATTTCAACTTAAGCCGCCGAACTTGTCCCGGCGCGAGCCCTGCTCGCTCTGCGGTCTGGTAGCGCGTGTTGGATGCGGAAGGGCTCCATCCTGCCCACGAGCCGCTTGCGGGCCCGGACATGATGGAAATGTTCGCGGCGCAAAATGCGCTGGCGGGCAGCGGCGATTCCTCCGCCTTCGTTCCAAGAAAGTTCGCGACCGCCTCGCGCTCCGCGCGATTGATGGGATAGGCCACGGCCATCATCAATCCAAAATCAAGCGTCCGTAGAATTCGTGCGGCGGACAGTTTCTGTAAAGCGTCCCGTGAGGGCGCGCGCGAACCTGCCTGATCGTGGCACGAAGCGCATCGCTTCTGATAAACATCGGCGCCCGATACAGAAGCCGCCACGGACGAAGAGGCGGGCGCGGAATTCTGCGCCGCAGCCGCCGAGATCGCGCAAACAAACACAACTAACATCGTGATTGGAAAACGCAATCTGGCGGAAGTGATTGCAGATCTCATCAAATTTTTCCTCTACAGAACGAAAGCCAGGGGAATCTTACGATATTTTGCCTGCCGGCGTGGGGGAACATTGAGTGGCGCAGGCTTCAGCCTGTGGGGGTTAGTCCTGCATGGACCAAAAGCCACAGGGTGAAGCCTGCGCCACTCAACCCTCAAGTCCAGCAGTCGTTTAGGTATGGCAGGAATGTAAAACCAAGTGCTCGCGGCCTTTCGAGTGAAAAAACATACTTAAACATGCGCAGCAGCTTCCTGCTCGAAAGCGTGGTACGACGAGCGCACCAGCGGGCCTGACTCGACGTGCGCAAAGCCCATCTGCTCGCCGAGCTTTTTGTACTCGGCGAATTCATCGGGGTGGACGTACCGCACGATGGGCAGATGCTCGCGCGTGGGCTGCAAATATTGGCCCAACGTCAGAATGTCGGTGCCCTGCGCAGCCAGATCCTGCATCGCGGCAAGAACTTCGTCGCGTTCTTCGCCGAGGCCGAGCATCAGCCCTGTCTTCGTGGGCATCTCGGGCGCCAGCGATTTCGCTCTGCGCAGCAGTTCGAGCGACCGGCCATACACCGCGCCTTTGCGCACCTCGTGATACAGCCGTGGAACCGTTTCTGTGTTGTGGTTCAAAACGTCCGGGCGCGCGGCAATCACGGTTTCGAGAGCGTTCCAGTCCCCGCGAAAATCGGGGATCAACACTTCCACTTTGCAGGACGGAACACGTCCGCGAATTTCGGCAATCGTGCGCGCGAAAATGGCCGCGCCGCCATCTGGCTGATCGTCGCGGTTGACCGAAGTCACGACGGCATACCGCAAGCCCATGCGTTCCACCGCTTCGGCCACGCGCTCCGGCTCCTGCTCATCCGGTGGCCCGGCCGGCTTGCCCGAAGGCACGGCGCAGAAGCCGCACGCCCGCGTGCAGATGTTTCCCAGAATCATGAACGTCGCCGTGCGGTGCTCCCAGCATTCGCCCATGTTCGGGCAGCGCGCGCTCTCGCACACGGTGTTGAGCCCCAGCGTGCGCATGATGCGCTTCAGGTCCTGATAATTTGGCCCGTTAAAGAACTTGACGCGCAGCCATTCCGGCCGCGGGTGGGACGCCGGATCAAGTGAACCCGCTGGAGCCAGCGCGGGGACTGAGTTTGAAATAATGTGAAATGGCGATGCCATCGATAATGATCTCGATTCTCCATTCTAAGCGCGGCTGTGAGCAGACACAAGCGCGTCTGGAGGATCGGAGTATTTCAATCGCAAAATGCCAGTTGTCTCGTCTCGTAGGGAGGAAATAGCGTAGCCCACCCCGACCCAGGCGCGTCGTGAAAACGCGCTGGCAATGACCACTGTGGCCCATCGGGCCGGCACAAACGGCTCATCGCTTCTGTTGAACGACCATTTGATGCCGTTCGACCACACTGAACCACACCTTTTGTGGCCTTTTTACCACGCCCCATTAACCCATACGCTACAACTTACTGATTCTAATGGCATAAACATTGTTTTGGAAGGGCCTAAAGATGCTACCATAGCCCGTACATGAGCTATCAAACGACCATCGAGAAGCCGGTCACGACAAAGGGAGTAGGCCTACATACCGCCGTAAAATCCCACCTGCGGTTTGTGCCCGCCCCTGCCAATACGGGAATCGTGTTCCGGCGCGTGGACCTCGACAACTTTGAGATCGAAGCGCACGTGCGGAACGTGGCGCGCGTCAGCTATGCCACAAGCCTGATGAAAAAGGGCGTGCTGCTCTCCACGACCGAACACGTTCTGGCCGCTCTTTATTCTTGCGGCGTGGATAACGTGTACATCGAGCTGGACGCTCTGGAATTGCCGATTCTGGATGGTTCCTCGCAGCCGTTCATCGAAATGCTCGCGCAGGCCGGAATCCGGCGGCTGCGCAAGCGGCGGCGTTATCTGAAAATCGTAAAGCCGCTGGAAATTTCCGAAGGCGGACGGCGCATCGGCATTTACCCGGCGGACGATTTCCGGGTCCGGTGCTTCGTGGAGTACAAGCATCCGGCCGTGGGCGCGCAGGAAATCGAGTTGGGTGTGGGGCGCGAGTCATTCAGCCGCATGCTGGCTCCTGCCAGAACGTTCGGCTTCGTGCAGGATTTTGAAGGACTGCGCCGCATGGGGCTGATTCGCGGCGGCTCGCTCGACAACGCCATTGTCCTCAACGAAAGCGGAGTAATGAACGGCCCCTTGCGGTTTCCGGACGAGTTCGGCAGGCACAAGGCGCTGGACCTGATCGGCGATTTGGCCCTCGTTGGCCGCCCGCTGCTCGCGCGGGTCGAGGCTCACAAGGCCGGCCACGCGCTGCACACGCAATTGGTTACGCGCCTGCTCGCCGATCCTTCGCTCTGGACCGAGACGTACGACGAAGCCCCTGCGGGGCGCTCACAGTTTCGCGCCGAGGCGGCTGCTTCCGCCGCGGATTGATCGCACTTTCTCTCCGCGAAAAAGTTTCACAACTACAAACGCGTCTTCAATTTATGGGCGGGCTATCAGCCGTCGCAGGCCGATTCAACTCCCACCGAATTGTCCCAGTCTGATCCGTAAAGAAATGCCGCCGGCCCGACGAACCAGGCAGCACCGGATCCGCAGCAATCGTGTATCCGCTGATCCCGTTAGTTTCATCGGGGCCGGTCATCTGGGACACTCTATAGTGAAAAAGGTAGCCCGACTTAATGCCTTTCGCCAGGACGGAATCAACAAAGCCAGCTGCGTTCGCAGATGGGCTGTCACCGTTCGCCGTTGGGCCAAGGTTCACAAGTCTGCCTGGGAATTTGCCATAGTTAGTCGAATAATCGAGCGCTGCGACGTTCAGCGTCCGCAGCGACCCGACCGCCGACGCCTCATTTGCCGCCATTTTCGCGCGCAGCAAATTGGGGATGGCGATCGCCGCGACGATTAGAACGATTGGTATGATTGCGATCCCGATGTACCCAAGCACGAGTCCTGCCAGGGCCATTCCGGCGCCGGTTTTGCGGCCCCCGCTACGTCGAATGTCCGATCGCGAAATGTGCCCGAATATGATCGCAGCCACGGCGGCGGGGAAGACGAAAAACAGAATTCCGCAAAGCAGGCTGACGATGGCAAGCCCGCTGGTCTCCGGGGCGGCGGGCGGGGCTTGGGGCGGATACGGAGGAGTCGAGGAAGGCGTCTGCACCGGTGACAATTTCGTTCCGCACTGGGGACAGAACGATGGGTTGCCGTCCGGAATCTGGTGCCCGCAAGTCGTGCAGGTAGGCATGTCGTACCCTCGAATTCGGAAGCGATTTCCTCGCACAGTATCCTAGTTGTCGAATAAGTCAATCCGAAAGTCGGGGCAAAGGGCGTCTCGGAGGTATTCCATTCGCGCCTTTCCTGAATGCGATTCGTTGTCAAACCCTGGAGAAACGCTGAGAATGCAGTTATGGCAAATTCTGACATTGTGATTGTGATTCTGGCGGCGGGCAAAGGGACGCGGCTGAAATCCGCGCTGGCAAAAGTGCTGCACCGCGCGGGCGGCAGGACGCTCGTCGAGCACGTTGCGCGCGCCTGCCAGCCGGTCAAGCCGCGCGAAATCGTGGCGGTTGTAGGGCACCAGGCCGATGACGTGAGCGCTGTCGTCGCGCCGCTCGGCGTCAAAACGGTACTGCAGGAGCCGCAGCGCGGGACGGGCCACGCCATGCTGGTGGCGCGGCGGGCCATTTCTTCGCGCGCAAAGTTTGCGATTCTTTTGCCGGGCGACGCGCCTCTCGTCCGCACGGAAACGATTGCCGCGCTGGCGCACGCGCACCGGGAAAGCGGCGCCGCCGCGACAATTCTGTCCGCGGAAATCGAAAATCCGGCGGGCTACGGACGCATCGTGCGGCAGGACGACGGTTCGGTGGCCGCGATTGTCGAGGATTCCGCGCTCACCGGCGAGCAACGCTCCATCCGCGAAATCAACTCGAGCATCTACTGTTTCACACTCGAAAAATTGTGGCCGTGCCTCGCGACGCTAAAGCCGCAGAATGTGCACAGGGAATTGTATCTGACGGACGCGATCGCCGTTTTGCGGCAGAAGGGCGAGAAAGTGCAGGCTGTCCTCGCCACGGATCCCGATGAAGTCCTCGGGTGCAACACGCGCGCCGATCTCGCCGCGGTGGACGCCGTGTTCCGCCGCCGCAAGCGCGCGTCGGTCATGGACGCGGGCGTGACGATTGAATTGCCGGAGACGGTCTTGATCGATCCTGAAGTGATCGTCGGCGCGGATTCGCGGATCGAGCCGGGCGTCCAACTTCTCGGAAAGACGCGCGTCGGCGCGGGCTGCACCATCCGCACCGGCAGCGTGCTGTCCGACGCCGTGCTCGAAGACAACGTTCTGGTGAAGCCTTATACGATCGTTTCCACGAGCCATCTCTCAACCGGCACGCAGGTTGGGCCGTTCGCGCATCTTCGCGATGGGGCGCGTCTCGAAGAAAACGCGCGCGTGGGCAACTTTGTGGAAGTGAAGAAGAGCGTGCTCGGCGAAGGCGTGAAGTCCATGCACCTCACCTATCTGGGCGACGCGCGCATCGGCAGCGGCACCAACATCGGCGCGGGCACGATCACGTGCAATTACGACGGCGTGAACAAAAATCCCACGACCATCGGGAAGCGCGTCTTCATTGGGAGCGATACGGCGCTCGTCGCGCCCGTGCGCGTGGGCGACGGCGCCTACGTTGGGGCAGGTTCGGTGATCACGAAAAACGTTCCGCCCGATGCGCTGGGCCTCGCGCGCGGGCAGCAGGTGAACAAGCTCGGCTGGGCCGCCGCGCGCCGCCGCGAACTTGCCTCCGCAGCAAAGCCCGCGAAATCGCGCGCGCGCAAAAGATCAAAACGCAAAGCGCGCAAGCGGTAGCACGGGCTTTAGGAGCTTGTGTTTCTACTCAATTTCCGACAGGGCAGGGGCTAAAGCCGGTTTGATTCTGCGAGGTCTACGGCACGGCTGAAGCCGTGCCCTACAAAGAATTCGCAGTGCCACGCAGAATCGCCCACTTCAGCTAAATTATGATGTTGATCGAGAGCCGAATACCGGGATGGAAAGGATCGAACATGTAATAGCCGCCATCAATGTAGTCGACATAAACGTCATCCGTGTAGAGCCAACCTGCCGGCCACGGGGCGCCGAATCCGAACGCATAGCCGCCGTATTGGAACCGATGATTGTTGAACTCGCCTTGATTGACATGGAAACTATGCGAACTTCCGAAACTGGCGCGGTAATGGGCGTCACTAATGCGGCCATGAGCGCCACCGCCGTTGCTTCCGCTCTTGAGTTGCGCCTGCTGCGTGCCTTTCTGCTGCGCTGGTTTGGCCTCTTGCGCCTGTTGTCGCGGCGCCGGCTTGACCTGCTGCGCGCTTTGTTGTTTCTGTGGCGCGGGTTTGGTCTTTTGTGCGTTTTGCTCTGGAGTGGGTTTCGTCTGCTGTGCATGCTGTTGCGCGGGTTTAGCCTGTTGCGCAGGCTTGGCGGCCTTAGCGGGCTTGTCCTGCTCAGCGGGCTTATCCCCTTCTGAGCGTCCCTTTTCTTCCTGCCGGGCGAAGGCGGACGTGGTGGTTCCAAGTATCAAAAGCAATACCGCTGTGTGGATCGCGAATTTCATATAGGTTACCTCAGTTTTGAATACCCGCGCATCTTAGCGAATCGAGGCCTGAGCGTCTGTGCAATAAGGGACAGGTTCGCTCGGTTCCAACTATAGCCAAACCGCCGTAAAACGGAGTCTTCGGAAACCATCGCGAGTCGAATACGCGAGAAATTCCGCAATTTCAGGCGGGATCGAGGCCCCTTCGACGCACCGGCGAATATCGTGTCCGGCTGTGATAAAATAGCTTTGAGGGGAGAATCCGCGCGATGAAATTTGGTGTGGTCGTGTTTCCGGGCTCGAACTGCGATCACGACGCCTGGTACGCGCTCGGCGAAGTTCTCCACCAGCCGGTCGAATTCCTGTGGCACCAATCCGAAGAAGTGAAGGGCTTTGACGCGATCCTGCTTCCCGGCGGATTTTCTTATGGCGATTATCTGCGCACGGGGGCGATCGCGCGATTTTCTCCGGTGATGCGCGCGGTCGAGAAATTCGCGCGCGGCGGAGGGCTGGTTCTCGGCATCTGCAACGGATTCCAGATTCTCTGCGAGGCGGGTCTGCTGCCCGGCGTGCTGCAACGCAATGCCGGGCTGCGATTCGTGTGCCGGCAGGTGCACGTCCGCGTGGAAACTACGGACACGCCGTTCACGGCCGCGGCGAAACCCGGCCAAGTTTTGCAAATGCCGATCGCGCACGGCGATGGAAATTATTTTTGCGATGAAGCGACGCTGGCGGAACTTGAGCGCAACAGGCAAATCGTGTTTCGCTACACGACGCCGGACGGGCGCGAGGACGCGGCCGCAAATCCGAACGGCTCGCTTGCGAACATCGCGGGCGTCTGCAATCGCGAGCGCAACGTGATGGGCCTGATGCCGCATCCGGAGCGCGCGGTGGAAGCGGCGCTCGGCTCGGCCGACGGGCTGGTGATTTTGCGCTCGCTGATCGAATCGCTGACGCGGCGCGCGGCGGTTTCGGCGTAAGTAGCGCAGCCACTCTTTATCCCGAGCTCCTGCGAGGGGCTGGCTGTGCGGTTTCTGCTGGACTTCACAAAAGCGCACAGCCAGGAGTGGCTGTGCTACTGGAGTCTTCACAACTTGTCAGCTCCGAAATCAATGTTCGACACCGAAATTAAAGTCACACTGGAACTGGCGGCCGAGCACGGCCTCACCGCCGAGGAATACGCGCGCATCCAGAAAATTCTTGGCCGCGATCCGAACTTCACCGAGCTTGGCATCTTCAGCGTGATGTGGAGCGAGCACTGCTCCTACAAATCGAGCAAGGTGCATCTGCGCCGCCTGCCGACGCGCGGGCCGCAGGTCTTGCAGGGGCCCGGCGAAAATGCGGGCGTCGTGGACATCGGCGACGGCCTCGCCGCCGCGTTCAAGATGGAGTCGCACAATCATCCGAGCTACGTCGAGCCGTTTCAGGGCGCGGCCACCGGCGTCGGCGGAATCTTGCGCGACATTTTCACGATGGGCGCGCGGCCCATCGCCGTGCTCGATTCGCTGCGCTTCGGGCCGATTACTTCCGGAACTTCAGGGGCTAAAGCCCATCAGAGGGAGGCTTCGTCGGCCGGGCTAAAGCCCGGCCCTCCAGGCTCAGACGGCATTGGAGGGACGGGCTTCAGCCCGTCCGTACAGGCGCCCCTAGACAGGGCTTTAGCCCCTGAAGGCGTCGACGAAGCTACCGTCTCTCGCAACCGGCGGATTCTCGACGGAGTCGTACGCGGCATCGCGCATTACGGCAACTGTTTTGGCGTGCCGACGGTTGGCGGCGAAGTGCAATTCGAGCCAGGCTATTCGGCGAATCCACTCGTCAACGTACTGGCGCTGGGCATCGCAAAAAAAGAAGATCTGTTTTTCGCCAAGGCGCGCGGCGCGGGCAATCCGGTGATTTATGTGGGCGCGAAAACCGGGCGCGACGGCATTCATGGCGCATCGCTCCTGGCTTCCGCGGAATTCACGCGAGGAGTCGCAGCAGAAACGGCCCAACGTGCAAGTCGGCGATCCGTTCATGGAAAAACTGCTGCTCGAGGCCTGCCTCGAAGCGATGCAGACGGGCGCGGTCGTCGCGATTCAGGACATGGGCGCGGCGGGGCTCACGAGTTCGTCGTGCGAGATGGCCTCGCGCGGCGGCCTGGGCATCGAGATCGAACTTGCGCGCGTGCCGCAGCGCGAGCCCGGCATGACGCCGTACGAAATGATGCTCAGCGAATCGCAGGAACGCATGCTGCTGGTGGCCGAGCGCGGCCGCGAAGCGGAAGTGCTCAAAGTTTTCGCCAAGTGGGGACTCGACGCAGTTGAAATCGGGCAGATCACCGAAGACGGCCTGGTGCGCGTGCGGCATCGTACGCAAATCGTGGCGGAAATTCCCGCGCACGCACTCGCAGAAGAAGGCCCGGTCTATCAGCGCCCGCTCGCGCCGCCCGCGCCGGTTGCCACTCGTGAACACCTGATCGAATTCAGCGCGGCAGGCGCAAACCTCACAGAAAATTTCCGCGCGTTGCTTGCCGCTCCCGCGATTGCCTCGAAGCGCTGGATCTGGGAACAGTACGATTACATGGTGCGGACGAATACTCTCGAGGCTCCGGGCGCGGGCGACGCCGCCGTCGTGCGCATCAAGGGCACGAAGCGTGCCCTCGCGCTCTCGGCCGACGGCAACGGACGCTGGTGCCGCCTCGATCCCTTCGTCGGTGCACAACTGGCCGTAGCCGAAGCCGCGCGCAACGTGGCCTGCTCTGGTGCGAAGCCCATGGCCGCGACCAATTGCCTCAATTTCGGCAATCCCGAAAAACCGGAAGTGATGTGGCAGTTCAGCCGCGCGATCGACGGCATCGCCGAGGCCTGCACCGCGCTGGAGATTCCCATCACCGGCGGCAATGTGAGCTTCTACAACGAAACGCTCGGCCGCTCCATCGATCCAACCCCAGTCCTCGGCGTGCTCGGAATGATCGAAGATGCTTCGCGCGCCATGGGGATGGCGTTTCGCGCGGAAGGCGATGTGGTCTTGCTGCTCGATGGAAACGCGGCCACACCAAGCGCGCCTGAAAATCCTGCGAAGGAATTCTCCTCTTCCGAATACGCGCGCACGATTCGCGGCATTGAGGCCGGCGCGCCTCCCTCCGTGAATCTCGCGGCGGAAAAGCGGCTGATCGCGCTACTCGTCGCGCTCGCGAGCGACGGCAAGCTGCAATCCGCACACGACGTGAGCGACGGCGGCATAGCCGTAACGCTCGCCGAATCGTGTTTCGCGAGTAGCGGCCTTGCAGCGCAAATCAAGCTCACGAGCAAGGAGCCGGACGAGGCCGCGCTCTTCGGCGAACGCGGCGCGCGCGCCGTCGTATCAGTTACTCCCGAAAATGTTGCCGCTGTGCGCCGGATTGCGGCACAATACGGAGTGGCAGTCGTGGAAGTTGGCCGAGTCACCCGCGGCGAATTCCGCATCGAACTGAATGGCAGGGCAGTAGTCAGCGCCGAACTTCCCTCTCTCGCTGACGCCTGGAGCGGAGCCCTCGAACGGCTCCTGTGCGCGAACGATCTCCGAAAGGCAGAATGAACAGCCTGATCGAAATAGAGAACGACCGGTTTCACGATCACTGCGGAGTGTGCGGCGTCTTCGGCCATCCCGAAGCCGCGAAGATGGCCTATCTGGGCCTCTACGCGCTGCAGCATCGCGGGCAGGAATCTGCCGGCATCGTTTCGAGCGACGGGCGCGAACTGCATCTCGAAAAAAGCATGGGCCTGGTAGCCGATATTTTTCAGCCTGAAGTGCTCGCGCGCCTTCCGGGCGATGCGGCGCTCGGCCACACGCGCTATTCGACCGCCGGCGACACTTCCCTGATGAACGCGCAGCCGATCGTGATCGACTGCAACAAAGGCAAGCTGGCCCTCGGCCACAACGGCAACCTGCCAAGCGCGGCGAAATGGCGCCGCACGCTCGAGCATCGCGGCTCGATCTTCCAGACGACCAGCGACACCGAAGTGATCGTGCACCTCGT
This sequence comes from uncultured Acidobacteriota bacterium, assembly GCA_963804145.1. GTDB lineage: Bacteria > Acidobacteriota > Terriglobia > Acidiferrales > UBA7541 > Palsa-360. The sequence continues at coordinate 57,500 of CAWDPI010000005.1, forward strand.
GGCGCGCAGCCAGGCGCGAAATATTTCCGGCGCGCTCGCCGATGCGCTGAACCAGGTCGAAGGCGCGTACTCGCTGCTGGTGTTGACGCGCGACGAAATGTACGCGCTGCGCGACCCGCGCGGTTTCCGCCCGCTGGCGCTCGGGCAACTCGACGGCGCGTGGATCGTGGCTTCGGAAACGTGCGCGTTTGATTTGATCGGCGCAACCTACGTGCGCGACATTGAGCCCGGAGAAATGCTGCGCATCACGCGCGCGGGAATCGAGTCACTGCGTTTCGCGGCGGAAAAACCGCTGCAGCAATGTATTTTCGAGCATGTGTATTTCGCGCGGCCCGATAGCCTCGTCTTCGGCCGCGTGGTCGAGCAAAGCCGCGAAATGCTGGGCCGCCTGCTCGCGCGCGAACATGGCGTTCCGGCGGACGTGGTCGTGCCGGTGCCCGATTCGGGCGTGCCGGCCGCGGTGGGGTATTCGCAGGAATCGGGCATTCCGTTCCGTATGGGCCTCATTCGCAATCATTACGTCGGGCGAACGTTCATCGAGCCGCAGCAATCGATCCGCGATTTCGGCGTGAAGCTGAAGCTCAATCCCGTGCCGGAACTTCTTCGCGGCAAGCGCGTGGTGCTGGTCGACGATTCCATCGTGCGCGGCACCACCAGCCGCAAGATCGTGCGCATGGTGCGCGAGGCCGGAGCGGCGGAAGTGCACATGCGCATCAGTTGCCCGCCGACCATTTCGCCGTGCTACTACGGAGTGGACACGCCGACGCGCGAGGAATTAATCGCTTCCGACGATTCGCGCGTGCGCCCGCGGCTCACGCCGGAAGAACTCGAAGCTTTTGAAGCGAAGCTCGATCCGCGCTCGCCCCGATCGGATCGGGGCGAACCGCGATCAAACCGGTCGCAGCGCTCGATCGAGGAAATTCGCCTCTATTTAGGCGCGGATACGCTGGGCTACGTCTCGCTCGAGAATTTGCGTCGCGCGGTGGACGATACGCGCAGCTCGTTCTGCACTTCGTGTTACACGGGCGTCTATCCGGTGGACGGCTCGCAGGGCGAGCTCGAATCCCGCGCAGTGGAGCCCGAAGAAGCGCCCTTTGTGGAAATTCAGGTGATGCCTAATGAACGCTGAAGAAACAATTCCGGTACCGGCCAAAACAAAACCGGAGCTGGACAAGATCATTCTCCGCGAGGCGCTGTCCTGGCTGTGGGTCATCCTCGCATTCCTTTTCATCACGGGAACAATCGTCCAGGCCCGCGTGATTCCCTCCGGCTCGATGGAGAAAACGCTGCTCGTCGGGGATCATTTGCTGATGAGCCGGTTCGGCTACGAAGCCGAATTGCCCATGACGCCGCTGCACGTGCGTCTCTGGCGCGACCCGCATCGCCAGCAGATCATCGTGTTCCGCGCGCCACTGCCGGGAACGCCGGATTACATCAAGCGCCTGATCGGATTGCCCGGCGACGAACTGGAAATTCGCGAAGGCGTCGTTTCCGTAAACGGAAAGCCGCTGAATGAACCTTACCGCGCCGACCCGCCCAATCCGACCGACAATTACGGTCCAGTAACCGTTCCGGCGGGCGAATATTTCATGATGGGTGACAACCGCGACGATTCCTATGACAGCAGGTACTGGGGCTTCGTGCCGCGCGATAACATCATCGGCACGCCGATCATGGTGTATATGTCCATCGACGCGCCCGAAGAGACCTGGAATCCGGGGCACATTCGCGACCGGATGCTGACGTACTTAAGCGTCTTTGTGCACCCGGGCATTGTGCGCTGGCGCCGTATCTTCAAAACGTTTTGATCGAACCGGAGCAAACCGTCCGGCTCCTCTCGCCACGGTAGAAAGTGTTCTTCGTTCAGGGTGCGGGCTGTACTTGCAGCCCGCCGATACTAGAGTACGGGCTGTACTTCCAGCCCGCCTAAACTTATGGACTACACCGACGCAGGTGTGGACATTTCGCTTGCGGATCAGGCCAAGCAGCGCATCCGGCGCCTGGCTTCGCGCACCTTCACGCGCGGAGTGATCGGCGGGATCGGCTCGTTCGGCGGGCTCTTCGCGCTGGACAAAAAATGGCGCGAGCCGGTGCTGGTGTCCAGCGCCGACGGCGTGGGCACGAAACTGAAAATCGCCATCGCCGCGAACATTCATTCCACGGTCGGCGCTGACCTCGTCAATCACTGCGTCAATGACATCCTCACGCTGGGCGCCGAGCCGCTCTTCTTCCTCGACTATCTGGCCATGTCCAAAATGGATCCCAATGTGGTCGAGCAACTGGTCGAGGGAATATCGCGCGCCTGCCACTCCGCCGGGTGCGCGCTGATCGGAGGAGAGACCGCGGAGATGCCCGGGTTCTACGCGCCCGGGGATTACGACCTTGCGGGCTTCATCGTCGGCGTTGTGGAGCGCGCCAGTCTGAAAAAGACGAATGCCGTGAAGCCGGGCGATTTGCTCATCGCGCTTCCCTCCACGGGGCTGCACACCAACGGCTATTCGCTGGCGCGCAAACTGGTGTTCGATCTCGCGGGCTTGCACCCGGAATCCTACGTCGCCGAGGTCAGCAATAAGATCGGCGCGGAGCTGCTGCGCCCGCACCGTTGCTACTGGCCCATGCTGAAGACCACCGTCGCGCGCGGTTGGCTCTCCGCGATGGCGCACATCACCGGCGGAGGCATCCCCGGAAATTTGCCGCGCGTCCTTCCTCGTGGCGCGCAGGCGGAAATCGAACTCGGCTCGTGGCCCGTGCCGCCCATTTTTTCCTACCTCGCCGGGCTCGGCAAACTCGAGCGCGATGAACTGCTTCGCGTCTTCAACATGGGCGTGGGCATGATCCTGGTCGTGCCGCTCGAAAATCATCGCGCCGTCGAATCCGAATTGAAGCGCCGCCGCGAAAAGTATTACCGCATCGGCCAGGTCCGCCGCGGCGACCCGCGCAAACCGCAAGTCGTGTTCACCGGAGACTTGCAGCTGTAGCAGACTTCCGCACGCAGGGCTGCGACGCCAAGTTGCGGGACGGCGCCGTGAACGTGTTTTGACTTCCAATCTCAAATTTGAAATCTGAAATTTCAAATTGGCAGCCGCCTGCGCAAGGTCTTCACATGAAGGGGAACATCTTGCCTTCTTACTTGGAAATTTGGTAAATAATACGCATCGATTATGCGTTGCCTCCTCCGCATTTTCGTTTCACTTTTACTCCCGGCGCTTCTTCCGCTCTCCGTTCGCGCCCAGGGGCCAATCGCTCCTCACTCAGCTCCCGCAGAATCCAACCACACCTACCCGAATTCCGATGACGGCCTACAGTCGCAGCTTCGGGACGTTTTGGCGGCCGCGAAGAACCACGATGATCCAAAAATGGAATCCTTGATTAAACAAATGGAAATTCCAAATTACGAGGATTGGTTCATCAGAACTTACGGGGAAGAAAGAGGCGAAGGCTTTGCCGATACATACCGGCGCAACCTTGCAAATGGGGAAAGCGATCTCGAAGAAGTTTTCCAGAAATTGGCGACCGAAGATGGAGATTTTGCCTTTCGCATGCCAAGCGACGACCGAACCGGCGAGCAAGCCCCGGGAGTGGACACACCCACGAACAGGCGCCAACTGGACCCAGCGGATTCATTTCCGGTGCTTTGGAAGAATCCGGGTGCCAAATTTGCTTTTCGCGTGGGCACCTTTGTGTATCTCGACGGAAGTTTCCGGTTGCTCAGAGCATTCAGGATCATGGCAATTCGCCCCATGGGGGATTCGGGCCCCGCGGCACCGCGAGGCGCCTGGTCTGCGACCAACCCCTCGGCGCCGGGCGATCCTTCCGCGAACGGGCCGGTATCCGGCCCAATTCAGCCGGGAGTTCACATAGACGTGCGCCCGACTTGTGACTCCTGCCCTGCCGCTGAGTATTCCGAAGCGGCTCGGAGAAAGGGCCTGGAGGGGACCGTAGTCCTTCAAGCGATCGTCCAGCCGGACGGCTCGCCCACGGACATCCAGGTCGTGAAATCCCCTGATCCCGAACTGACTCAAATGGCGATGGACACTGTAAGCAAATGGCGCTTCAAACCCGCTCGCAATACGGATGGACAGCCCGTGGCCTACAGGGAAGCGATCGAAGTGAGCTTCCGTCTCGCGAAATGAACTTGGCAAAAGGTCAGTACGAATAAAGCCGCTACAGATGGCCTCCGCGAAGTGAGACTTTCCTTGCATTCGCTATTGAAAAATTGAAGTGACGTTCCGACTTTTGAATCAATGGTGTTGAGGCCTTTTATCAAGTAGGACAGGCTTCCAGCCTGTCGCTTTTGGTTTTCAGTAATCTACACGCAATCCCGACAGTCTGAACCCCGTCCTACCAATTCTCCTCGCCACCCCTCGTGAGTTTTCGCTGGCAATGAGCTACCATCGAAATAGGGCACAGGAAATCATCCATGACCGACGCTGTCGTCGACCCGTTAATCCTCGATCTGCTCGAATGGCTGGCGAGCGGCGATAGAACCTACGAGGAAGTGATCGAAGTCTGGCGCACCTCCTGCCCGAGACTTCCCGTTTGGGAAGACGCCAGGGATCGCGGTTTCGTCGCGCAGGAAAATTTCGACGGGCGCGAGTTTGTCAGGATCACTCCCGCAGGTTTTGCTTTTCTTCAGCAGCGAAAAATATCTCCCGAAAACGCGCAAAGACCCCGCGACTCCCGGCCCGCCTGATTTCATCCGTTGACCCGATTGCCGCGCGCGCAGTGTCGTGCTAGCATCCGCGAAATGGGGAACGTGTCCGGCCACCCGGAGCACGGACCTTCATCCTTCCAAACATCACGCCGCCATTATTTCCGGTGCGGCCGCCCGGCACCTCGGGCGAGCCAGCCGCGAACGGCGCTCAGGGGGTTGAACGATGAAAGCCTACGCAACGCAGTCCATACGCAACGTGGGGATTGCCGGTCACGGCGACACGGGGAAAACCCAGCTGGTGTCGTCGTTGCTGTTCACCGCGGGGATGACCACCCGGCTGGGAAAAGTCGCCGAGGGAAACACTGTCACCGATTGGGACGAAGAGGAAATCGCCAGGAAAATCACGATTCACTCCAGCCTGGCCTACGCCGAATGGGGGCCCTCGGCTCCGGCGGAAAAAATAAAAATCAATTTTCTGGATACGCCGGGCTACAGCACGTTTCTGAACGACACGCGCGCGTCCCTCGTGGCGGCTGACGCCGTGCTGATCGTGGTGGACGCGGCGGCGGGCGTGCAGGTGGTCACCGAAAAAGTGTGGGACTACGCCACCGAGTACGACGTGCCGCGCGCGTTCGTCATCAACTGGATGGACCGCGAGCTGGCGAATTACGACCGCGCAATGGAATCGATCACGCGCGTGTTCGGACGCAACGTCGTGCCGCTGCAAATGCCCATCGGCGCGGAGAAAGCGTTTCGCGGCGTGGTCGACCTGATCACCATGAAGGCGCACGTCTACACGCCGGACGGCGACGGCAAGCCGAAGATCGATGAGATTCCCGACGATTTTGCCGAGGCCGCAAAGGTCGCGCACGAAACGCTGGTGGAAATGGTCGCCGAGGGCGACGACGCGCTGATGGAGGAATTTTTCGAGAAGGGTACGCTGCCGATCGAGGACTTGCGAAAAGGCCTGCGCGATGCATTCCAGGCCAAGCGCATCTACCCGGTCGTGCTGACCTCCGCGCTGCGCAATATCGGCAGCGCCACGCTGCTCGATCTGCTGGCCGAAATGTTTCCGGACCCGTCGCAGCGCGGCACGGCCATCGGCCACAGCGAAACCGCCAGCAAAGGAAACGAGGTTCAGCGAAAAATCGGCGATGCCGAGCCGCTGTCCATTTTCGTGTTCAAGACGCTGGCCGATCCCTTCTCCGGCCGCATCAGCTATTTCAAGGTGATGTCAGGCGTCCTGAAAAATGACGCCATGCCGCAGAATTTCACGCGGGGCACGAGCGAGCGCCTTCAGCACATCCAGGTGATGCAGGGCAAGACGCCGACCGCCGTGTCCGATCTCCACTCCGGCGATCTGGGCACCGTCGCGAAGCTCAAGGAAACGTTCACCGGCGACACGCTCGGCGACAAGGCGGCGCCCATTCACTATCCGCTGCCGCACATCCCCGAGCCCTCCATTACTTTCGCGGTCGAGCCCAAAACGCGCGCGGATGAGGACCGCATCGGCCCGGCGATCCATCGTATTCTGGAGGAAGACCCGTCGCTGCGTTTCTCGCGCGATCCGCAGACCAAGGAGTTTCTCCTGGCGGGCTCGGGCCAGCAGCACATCGAAGTGGTCGTCGCCAAGCTGCACAAGCGCTACCACGTGGACCTGACGCTCCACCCGCCGAAGGTGCCCTATCGCGAAACCATTCGCGGCAAGGCCGACGCCGAAGGCAAGCACAAGAAACAGACCGGCGGGCACGGGCAGTTCGGCGTCTGCCGCGTTCGCCTGGAGCCGGCCGCGCGCGGGACGGGCATCGAATTCGTGGACGACATTTTCGGCGGCGCGATTCCCAAGAACTGGATTCCGTCGGTCGAGAAAGGCATCCGCGCTTCGGCCGAGCGCGGGTATCTGGCCGGCTTTCCCGTTGTGGATTTCCGGGCCATCCTTTACGACGGCAAATATCACGACGTGGACAGTTCCGACATGGCTTTCAAGATCGCGGGGTCGCTGGCGTTCAAGGAAGGCATGAAGCAGGCGCGGCCCGCGCTCCTTGAACCGGTGATGCACGTCGAGGTGTACGCGCCGGACCAGTATTCAGGAGACATCATGGGCGACTTGAGTTCCCGGCGCGGCCGGATCAGCGGCAGCGAAGCGCGCGGATCGAGCGTCATCGTCAAGGCGCAGGTCCCGTTTGCCGAGATGCTGAATTACGCGACCACATTGACATCCATGACCCAGGGCCGCGCCACATACACCATGGAATATTCGCACTACGACTACGTGCCGGGCGAAATCGCGGAGAAGGTGATTGCAGCGGCGAAAGCGGCGCGCGGAGTCGTGGTCGAGGAAGAAGAGCAGGTCTAGCTTGCATCAGTTGAAACCCGGGAACGCCAATCTCCCGATTGGCGGGACGCAAAACGCCATTCAGGAGAATGGCGTTCCCGGGGACCAAATTGGAGGTTGTGCGTTTCTCTGCTTGTGAAAGAATCCTTGCACCATGCCGAAGAAACTTTCTCCCCGATGGGCTGACGCAACTCTCGCCATTCATAGCGGCGAACCGAAGCACGGGCGCAGCGGCCCGGTCACCGCGCCCATCGTTCGTTCCGCGAATTTCACCTTCGCCAGCACCGCGGAAATGAAGCGCTGGGCCGAGGGCAAATCAAAAGCCTACATTTATACGCGCTACGGCAATCCGACCCTCGCCGTGGCCGAAGCAAAAATCGCGGAACTCGAAAACGGCGAAGCCGCCCTCGTTACGGCTTCGGGATCGGCCGCGATCTCCAGCGCTCTCTTGTCCGTGCTCAGCGCCGGGGACGAATTGATTGCCACGCGCCAGCTGTACGGCGGCTCCTACGGCCTGATGCGCGACGTCCTGCCGAGGATGGGAATTCGCACGCACTTCGTGGAAGCGAATCTCGAAGGCGTCGAACGCCTGGTGAATGCAAAAACCCGCGCGATCTATGTGGAGTCGCCTACCAATCCCACGCTGGGCCTCGTGGATTTGAAAAAGGTGGTGGCCCTGGCGCGGAAGCACAAACTCGTTTCGCTGATCGACAACACCTTCGCCACGCCCATTCTGCAAAAGCCGTTGGACCTGGGCTTCGATCTGGTCCTGCACAGCGCGACGAAATATCTCGCCGGCCATTCCGACATCGTCGCCGGCGCCGTGGCCGGGAGCCGGGAACGTGTCGGGAAGGTCCGCCAAACAATGATTTCGCTCGGCGGATCGATGGATCCGGACGCCGCGTATCTCCTGATTCGCGGAATGAAAACGCTCGAAATTCGCGTCCCCCGGCAATCGGAAAGCGCCATGGCCGTGGCGCGCTTTCTGGAACGCCATCCGAAAGTCGGGCGTGTGCACTACCCTGGTTTGCCTTCCCATCCCGGCCACGCCCTGGCAAAACGGCAAATGACGGGTTTCGGCGGAATGCTGGCGTTCGACCTCAAAGGCGGACTGCCCGCGGCACGCCGGTTCTGTGACAGGACAAAAATCTTCCTTTTGGCCGCGAGCCTGGGTGGAGTCGAATCACTCATAGTGCTCCCAATCTACACATCGCACTACCGCATGAGCACAGTGGAGCTGGCAGCGGCAGGCGTCGGCCCCGGCACGGTGCGCATGTCGGTAGGCCTCGAGGACCCCGCTGACCTCCTCGCCGACCTGAAGCAGGCTCTCTCGTAAAATCCTGTTTTTAAGTGGGTTACAGGAATATTAACAGGGGGTTGCAATCCCTCTTGACCCCCTTGGGGGCATCTGATCTACAATTGGAGAGTTGGGTTCCTGGTGGCGGGAATCAGCCTCTAAGTTTGGCAGGCATTGTGCTCTCTTAAGTGCGGAGGGCAATGCGGCTAGTCATTTCAAATTGTTTCAAAAATACTCCCATGGGTAATCGCGCTCAAAAATCGATCCCTTGGCTATTCTTTGCCGCCGGTGTTGTTTTCGGCCTGGCCGGTTGTGAAGACTCGGCCAAAACTCCCGTGCAAGTCCGGCCCGCCCAGATTGCCCTGCCGTCGCAAGACCAGGTTTTGCCTCTCGCGCCGCTCAGTGCGCAACGCAAAGTTCTGATGCCGCCTGCCGTTCAGGCCCCCGATGGGCCTGAGCAACTTGCGGCGCGAAGCCAGGCCGCGTTCAATGCGGGCGAGCAGGATTTCCAGGCCGGCCATCTCGTCAAGGCGCGCGAGGAGTTCGATGAGTCGCTCGACCAGTTGCTTGCCAGCGGATTCGATCTCGACGCCGACCCGCGGCTGAGCGTCCTGTACCACCACATTATCGACACAGTAAGCCTGGACGAGCTTGAAGCCTTCCGCGCCGGCGATGGATTCAGCGAGCAGAAGTCGACGCCCGCGCCCATCGACGAAATCGCAGAGGAACCCATCCCGCAGCCGGAAAAGTTCGATCCCAATCTGCGCGGCCGGGCCGAAGGCGAAGTTGGCGACGTGGCCCACGATGTTCCGCTGACGGTCAATGATCCAGTTCTCGCCTATTTGAATTATTTCAAGACGCCGCGCGGAAGCGCCATCGTCGAAACCGGACTGCGCCGCGAGGGACGCTACCGCGATATGGTCCGGCGGGTATTGAAGGAAGAAGGTATGCCGCAGGATCTGATTTACCTGGCGCAGGCCGAGAGCGCCTTCCTGCCGCAGGCGGTATCCAAGGCCGGCGCGCGTGGCATGTGGCAGTTCATGTCCTTTGCCGGGCGGAAATACGGCCTGCAGAAGACCTGGTGGGTCGACGAGCGCCAGGACCCGGAAAAGGCCACCCGTGCCGCAGCGCGCGATCTGCGCGATCTGTACGAGCAGTTCGGCGACTGGTATCTGGCCATGGCCGCCTACAATTCCGGCGCGGGCGCCGTCCAGCATGCCATCGAGCGAACCGGCTACGCCGATTTCTGGGAGCTCTACCACCGCAACGTCCTGCCCAAGGAAACGCAGAACTACGTGCCGATTATTCTGGCGTTGACCTTGATCTCGAAGGATCCAGCGCGGTACGGCATCGAGGCTGAGCCCGAACCCGCGCTCAAGGCCGACGCGGTCAAGCCCGGGCAGGCGATCGATCTGCGCCTGGTCGCCGAGACCATCGACACCGACCTCGAGTCCCTGCGCAGCCTGAATCCGGAGCTCTTGCGCCTGGTCACCCCGCCCGATCCGGAGTTTGTCCTGCGCTTGCCCGAGGGGTCGGCGGAACGCTTCTTCGCAGAAATTGCGGTCATTCCTCCGGAAAAATGGGTGAGCTGGCGCCGCCACAAAGTCGAGCAGGGCGAAACGCTTTCCTCCATCGCCAAGCAGTACCATGTTTCTCCCGCGGAAGTGGCCGATGCCAACGAATTGGCCGTGGGAGCCCCGCTCGATGAGGGTCAAAAACTGATTATTCCGGCCGCCTCGCGATCCGAGGCCTCCACAGGTAAGCTGATCCGCTACCGGGTGCGCCGCACGGACACCATCGCCACGATTGCCGACGAGTTCGACGTAACGCCTGCCGAACTGCGCAAGTGGAACCACCTGAGGGCTGACCACGTGGCACGCGGAATGTCCCTGCGAATCTATCCGGGAGGCATGACGCCCCCGCCGCAAGTAGTGGCCAAGAGCAAGGAAATCGCGGCCACAACGGCCGTCGCGCAGCACACCGGCCCTGCCCGCAATGGTCCGGTGATGGAAGCCCGCTCGGCGACCCCCGTGGTGCATCGCGTGAAGCCGGGCGAAACGCTGTGGTCGATCGCCCGCGCTTATCAGACGACCGTGGAAGCCATTCAGGCCGGGAACCGCTTTTTGTTCAGCCGGCCCCTGCAGGTGGGCGACACGCTGACGATCCTTCCCACTCACTAGCCCACTCATTGGGCTGGCCCACCAGTCCCATCTTGCTTTTTATTCAAACTTATCCCTATATTGTGTGCGGGTTCGCGGCAGTTTCCTGCTTTCGGGCGCCGGGTCGAAGGGCCGCCTGCCGGGGAGGGATGCCGCGAAAAGCAACGCGAAACCGGCGAGGGTTGGGCTAACGCTTGACAAACATGCCGGATTCCGTTTATAAGCCCGCGATGGCTTCATGCGCCATCGAGTTCCTCGAAATGGCGGCGAGTCGAAGGGAGAACGCGGATGGCCTACGAAAAGGAAGACCAAGGCGACGAAAACGAGTTCGTGCATTTTGAGGAAGAAGAACTCGGCGGCGACCCGGAAGAAGTGATCGAAGAGGAAACTGAAGAGGAACTGGTCATCACCGAGCGGCCCGGTGCGGCTGGCGCCCCGCAGCCTCCACTCGCGGCGCCGAAGTCGGCGGCCAGAAAAAAAGCTCCGCCCAAGCGCGCCAAGAAAGCGGCGAAGAAAAAAGCGAAAAAGAAAGCCAAGGCTCGTCCCAAAAAAACCGCCAAGAAAAAGAAGGCGAAGAAATCCGCCAGGCGCGGCAAAAGGCGCTAGCGTCTTTCCAAGTCCAGGGATTTGGGGACCTCAAATTTACGGCCCGGGGCCCGGGGAATTTTTTCCGGGCCTTCGGTTTATTTTCGGGCTAGTCCCCGCCCTGTTTCATTCCGGCGCATTGTAAATAAATTCCCGCCTCGCGATTCTCACTTCCCATCGCGGAACAATTTTCTTGCGGCTTCGCCCGTGCCTGACTAGCATGGCGGCCATGAAGCTTGCCGTCGAGCACGTGCGCCGGATGCGGGGAGGCGCGCAGGCCCAATTGATGCGCTGCGAGGATAATGCTTACTACATCGTCAAATTCCAGAATAACCCGCAGCATTTGAGGATTCTGGCGAACGAAATGCTCGCAACACGTCTGGCGGCGCGGCTGGGATTGACTGTGCCGCAAGTCGAAGTGATCGAGGTGCGCCCGGAAATCATCGCGTACACGCCGGACATGGTGATCCAGCTGGGCCTCGGAAGAAAACCCTGCGCGGCGGGAAAACAATTCGGATCGCAGTTCCCGGGACATCCCGCGCGGATGGCGGTTCACGATTTTTTGCCCGACGAGCAGCTCGGAGCAGTGGGAAATCTTTCGGATTTTCTCGGCGTTCTGGTGTTCGACAAGTGGACCTGCAACACCAACGGGCGGCAGGCGATTTTTTTTCGCGACCACGGCGGGGGCGAGGGCGCGGCGGATTCTTCGTCGGGCAGTGATACACCGGGTGGTTATTCAACGCCGGGTTATATTGCGCCGGGTCGCGCTGCGTCAAGTCACACTGCGCCGGGTTATACGGCGCTGGGTTATACAGCGCTGGGTTACACAGCAATGATGATTGACTTCGGATTCTGCTTCAATGCCGGCGAGTGGGATTTTCCCGACGCGCCCCTGCGCGGATTGTACGCGCGCCACCGCGTCTACGCGGGCGTAGACGGCATGGAGGCGTTCGAGCCCTGGCTCGCGCGCCTCGAAAATCAGATCACCGAGCGCGTGCTCGGCGAGGAGGCCGCGCAGATTCCGCCGGAGTGGTACGCCGGAGATTGGAAGGCGCTCGAGCGCCTCCTCGAGCGCCTGTACAGCCGCCGCGAGCGCGTGCGCGAACTGATCCTCTCGGCCCGCCATTCCGGCCGCGAACCGTTTCCCAACTGGAAGGTGAAACATGCCTGACGAATCGCTCGAAGCCCTCGCCTATCACGTGGTGCGTTACCAGCCCAACCTCATCCGCGACGAGTGGGTCAACATCGGAGTCCTGCTTCTCGATCCCTCGACGGGACGCGTCCGCCAGCGCTGGCTCGAGGAGCCCGCCGACCTCGTGCGCCTGCGGCGCCTGCACCCGGCGGCGGACGAGGAGTTGCTCCTGCGCCTGCCCGCCGAATTCGAGCGGCAGTTTGCGGGACGCGAGATGGAGGCCGCGGCCATACTCGAAAAATTCGACGAGACACTCTCGAACGCCGTGCAGCTGGCCCCCCGCAAGGGGCTGCTCGCGCGCGACCCGGACGCCGAGATCGACCGCCTCTTCCGCGAACAGGTCGAGCCCCTGCGCGAGACGCGGCGCGGGGCGTCGGAAATCCGCACGCGCAGCGACGTTCGCGCGCGGGCCGCGGATTATTTTCGCACCGAAAAAATTCTTCGCCTGATGCAGCGCGGGGTGCGCGTCGAGGAGTTCACGGCGCCGGGCGACCCCATGCGCATCGACTTTTCCTACCGCCGCAACGGCACGCGCGGCTTCGTGCATTCCGTGGCGCTCGGCCGCGATCCCGCGCAGGCCAAACTTTTCGCATACACCGCGGGCGCGATTCGCGAAAGCGTCCGCCAATCGGAATTTCTGGCCGTCACCGAGCGCGAGCCCGCCGGCGGCAACGTGCGCGACCGTTTTGTTTCGGGGATTCTCGCGGAAAACGATATTCGCGTGGTGCCGCTCGGCGAGCTGCGCAAGTGGGCGCATGAGGTGGCGCCGGTACTGCGCGCGGAGGCGTCGTGACCCGTGGTTCGTGTTCCGTGGCCCGTGATTCGCGACGCGCGGCTACTGACTTGTTGAGAATTGACAGTTAGAAATTGCGGAAGATTATCGGCCTGTAACTTTACGCGCTTTAGGGCATACGCAGCGCGCGACGACAGTCACGGGTCGCGAAACACGGGCCACGGGTCGCGGACCACGGGTCACGGCTCTTAAAGGATTTCCTCGCTCCACGACTCCAGATACGCCTTCACCTTGCCGACAAACTGGTGGGCCACGGCGCCGTCGACGACGCGGTGGTCGTAGGAGAGCGTCAGGTAGACCATGGAGCGGATGGCGATGGCGTCCTCGATCACCATGGGGCGCTTCTGGATCGCGCCGATCCCCAGAATGGCCACGTTCGGCTGGTTGATCACCGGCAATCCCATCAGGCCGCCGTAGACGCCGGGATTGGTGATGGAAAACGTGCTCTCCTGGACCTCTTCCGGCTTCAGCTTTTTGGCGCGGGCTCGTTCGGCGAGATCGTTGATGCCGCGCGCGAGTCCCAGGAAGTTTTTCTCCTCGGCCTCCTTGAGCACGGGCACGATCAGGCCCCAGTCGAGCGCCACGGCGATGCCCACGTTGATTTCGCGGTGCAGCACGACCGTCGCTCCGTCGGCGGAAGCGTTGACCGTGGGAAAGGCGCGCAGTCCTTCGACGCAGGCGCGCACGAAGAAGGGCATGAACGTGAGCTTGGTCGCGTACTTGGCTTCGAACGCGGCTTTCGAACCCTCGCGCAGTTTGGCAATGCGCGTCATGTCCGCTTCGTCGATGGAGTAAACGTGCGGCGAAACGTGCTTGGAGGCCACCATGTGCTCGGCGATGCGCTGGCGCATCACGCTCATCGGCTGGGCTTCGTAGTGGCCGAAATAAATCCGCTCGCGCGGGACGGCATTTTCGAGCGCGGGATGCGCGATGGCGCCTCCGCCCGGCGGCAGGGCCGCCGGGGGTACCGGGGACGGCGCTGCAGCCGACGGCGCAGGCGCCGCGGGGGTTGCAGTCCTCGTCCCGCCGGATGCGGCAGCAGCCAGGATGTCCCTCTTGCTGATGCGTCCGCCCGCCCCGCTTCCCTCCACGGCGGCCAGGTCCAAGTTGTGCTCTTTCGCGAGCTTGCGGACCAGCGGCGAACTGCGGATTTTTTGGCCATTGCCGCCGGCCTTAGGCGAGGTTGACGCAGGCGCTGCACTCGGGGCGGCAGCGGCCGGAACTGGCGGTGCAGACGCGGGAGCAGGAGCGGCGGGAGCAGGAGGCGCAGCAGCGGCCGCCTTAGGAGAAGCCGCCTTTTCCGGCGCAGGAGGCGGCGCGGGCGCTGCCGCCGGCACGGAAGGTGAAACAGCGGCAGCGCCTCCGGCCGCATCGATCACCGCGACCACCGTCTGGATCGGCACCGTCTGTCCCTCGGCCACCTTGATTTCCTTCAGCACGCCGGCCGATGGCGCCGGAATCTCCGCGTCGACCTTGTCGGTCGAAATTTCGAACAGCGGCTCATCGCGCTCGACGCGGTCGCCCGGCTTCTTGAGCCACCGCGTGATGGTGCCTTCAAAAATGCTTTCCCCCATCTGGGGCATGATGACGTCTACGGACATGGGCAATCCTCTTTCGTGACCCGTGACATGTGTTCCGTGATCCGTGTCTCTTCGAGATTGTCCGCCCCAGGCTCATCACGGGTCACGAGCCACGGGCCACGAACCACGCGCCTCAATAGTGTGCCAGTTCCCGCGCCGCCGCGGCAACTTTCCCCACGCTGGGCAGGAAATATTCCTCGAGTCCCGGCGCGTACGGCACCGGCGTGTCCAGCGAAGTGACGCGGCGGACCGGGCCGTCGAGGTCCTCGAAGGCATTTTCCATGACGATGGCGGCGATTTCCCCGGCGATGCCGCCGGTGCGCGTGTCTTCGTGGACGACGAGCAGCTTGTTCGTCTTGCGCAACGACGCGAGAATCGTTTCGCGGTCGAGCGGAAGGAGCGTGCGCAAGTCGATCACCTCGGCCTCGATACCTTCCTTGGCCAGCACGGCCGCGGCTTCGAGCGAAGTGTGCAGCATCGCCGCGTAGCTCACGATGGTGAGGTCGCGGCCCTCGCGCCGCACCGCTGCTTTTCCGATCGGCACCGTAAAATCTTCCGCCGGCAGATTTTCCTTGATGCGGCGATAGAGAAATTTGTGCTCGAAAAAAAGCACCGGGTTGTTGTCGCGAATCGCCGACTTCAGCAAGCCCTTCGCGTCGCGGGCCGTCGCCGGGCAAACCACTTTCAGGCCGGGCGTGTGCACGAAATACATTTCCGGATTCGCCGAATGAAACGGCCCCCCGTGCACGCCTCCGCCGCTCGGGCCGCGCAGCACCATGGGCACCGGCGCGCCCCAGCGGTAATGTGACTTCGCGGCGAAATTGGTGATCATTTCGAAGGCGCAGGCGATGAAGTCGATGAATTGCATTTCCGCGATCGGCCGCAGCCCGGCGTAGCTCATGCCGATCGCCGCGCCCACGATCGCGGATTCGCTGATGGGCGTGTCGATCACGCGCTCCCAGCCGAAGCGCGCGAGGAGGCCTTCGGAAGTCTTGAACGCGCCGCCGTACACGCCCACATCCTCGCCGATCAGGACGACGGCGGGATCCCGGTCCATTTCCTCGGACATGGCCTGGCGAATGGCTTCGAGATATGTCGTTTCGGGCATGCTTAGCGTCCCGCCTTGGCGCGAACGCGAACGGCCGCGCGCGCTGGTTTCTTTCCGGGCTTCGCTTTCGGCGCCGTTTGCTTCGCGGCCGCGGGCCGCGCGCCGTTCGCCGCATAGGATTTCATCGGCCATTCGGCCTTCACGCTGGAGCGCGGCGGCATTACTTCTTCCCTGGGCCGCTGCCAATCCGCCTCGATCATGTGGCAGCCCTCGCAATAGACTCCCTCTTCGGCGGACTCCGGCGGCGGGAGCGGCGAGCTTTCCGCAAATTCCACGTCGGCGCGAATTTCGCGTGCGATGCGTTCGTCGATTTCCTTTTTCGTTTTGGCATCCCACAATTTTTTTTCAGTGAGAACTTTTTCAAAGCGGTCAAGCGGGTCGCGCTGTTTCCACGATTCGAGAAGCGCCTTGGGCACGTATTCCGCGGCGTCATGCTGCGCGTGGCCGGACATGCGCATGGTCTTGGCTTCGATAAGCACCGGACCATTTCCGGCGCGCGCGTAGGAAACCGCTTCGCGCGTCGTGCGTTCGACGGCCAGCACGTCATTGCCGTCGACGACGGCGCTCTTCACGCCATACGCCTTGGCGCGGTCCGCGAGATCCCTCAGCGCGGACTGCTTTTCCACCGGCGTCGAGTAGGCCCACTGATTATTTTCCACGATCAGAACGAAAGGAGCCTTCTGCACGGCTGCGAGATTCAATCCTTCGTGGAACATGCCGGTCGAAGTTCCGCCGTCGCCGATCCACGTCATGGTCACGATTTTTTGTCCGAGGTATCGTCCCGCCATGGCAATGCCTGTCATCACCGGGATCAAATCGCCTAGCATGGAAATCGGCGAAATGACGTGGCGCGATTTCAGGTCGCCGAAATGGCTCGTGCCGTCCTTGCCCTGCGTCGGCGAAGTGTAGCGCGCCATGTGCTGCGTCAACACGTCGCGCGGCTTGAAACCGCGCACCAGCAGCGCGCCGATGTTGCGGATCATCGGCGCGATCCAGTCGCCGGGCCCGAGCGCGTAGGCTGTGCCGACGGAAATCGCTTCCTGCCCCAGGCTGGGATACAGGCCGCCGACGATTTTGTTCTGGCGGAAAAGGCGCACCATCTGTTCCTCGAGCTCGCGGTTCAGCCGCATGAAGTAATACAGTTCGAGGTGCTGTTCGCGGGTTAAAGTCGAGGCCATTCCTGCTCCAGATAATCGCCTTCCGCGTAAGCTGAAACTACGCGGTTGCTTCGACGTGCTGGTCTTCCTGCTTGCCGAGAATTTCCTCGAGCGCATCGCGGCCGCAATCGCGCGGCGCGAGGCCAAATATTTCTCCGAGGTGCGCCGCGACACGCGACGCGATTTCCTTCATTTCCACGCGCCGGCCCAGCAATTTTTCAAGCGAAGCCGCGCGCTTCCCGGCGATCCCGCACGGCACGATCAGATCGAAATAGCGCAGATCGGTCGAAACGTTGTAAGCAAATCCATGCGAAGTGACCCACCTGCTCAAATGCACGCCTATGGCTGCGAGTTTTTCCGCGTCCTTCACTTCCCCTACTTCCTTAATTTCCTTTGCTTCCTCGCCCGCGGAGCCGCCAGCCACTTCCACCCACACGCCCGTGCATCCGGGCACGCGCCTGGCGTCAACGCCGAATTCGGCCGTCGCGCGGATCATGGCTTCCTCGAGGCTGCGGACGTACCAGGCCACATCGCGGCGAATCTCCGCGAGATTCAAGATCGGGTAGCCGACGAGTTGTCCAGGCCCGTGATAAGTAATGTCTCCGCCGCGGTTCGTTTCAAAAAACGAGACGCCCATGCGACGCAGCATCTCGCCTGGCGCGAGAAGATTGGAAATTTTCCCGCTGCGGCCGAGCGTAATCACGTGCGGGTGCTCGCAAAGCAGAAGGACATCGGGGATGGCGCAGGCTTTGCGTGCAGCGGCCACGCGCCGCTGAAGCTCCCAAGCCGCGCTATATTCCACGAGCCCGAGATCGATGACCAGCAATTCTCTCATCGCGTTCGCACTCACAACTCTAAACTGTCAACTCTTACCTTTTTTTCGCCGCGACGATGCGCTCGACCTGGCCCAAATGATTGAGATCGTGCCCGGCCATCAAGCAAGTAATATGCTCGATGGTTTCGACGCCCCGTTCGGAGTGCATGCCGTGGTGCTTCCATTGCTCGGGCGTAAGAGATTTCAGAAGCACGAGGTTTGCTTCCCGCGCCGCCCTGAACTGTTCGAGTGATTTGCGCGCGTCCCGTTTCTCATAATGGCCCGCGGCCGCCCACGCGTCCTGGTCGAACGCCTGGATCGGCGTCCCGGGAGCGCCGAGGATCTGACGCATCCTCCAGCCCGTGACAATTTCGCAGTCCGCGAGATGCGCGATAATTTCCGCGGCGGCCCATTTCCCCGGCGCGGGCTTCTTCCGCAGCTTCGCGGGGGACGCCCGCTGGATGAGCCGGCCAAGTTTTTTTGGCGTGTCCGCCTGAACTTTCAAGGGTTTCTGCCCACCGAGAATCCCCATGATTCGTTGAATGTATTCCTGCGGCGTTTCCTGCATTCGCTGTTTCTCCTTTCTAATCCTTGCGTGCCGGCGAACGGTTCGGACTCTCCTGGAACGCTCGTGCTAAGAATTTCAGCTCTGGCACTTAGCTTCGCCCTTCAAATCTGAAATTTCAAATTTGAAATTTCAAATTTACAACCTCTAGGCATTGATCGACAGCCCGCGCACCGCCGCGACCGCGTCGGACATCGCTTCCCATACCGTGGGATGCGCGTGCACGGTGCACATCAGATCGTCCACGGTGGCCTCGAGCTGCAGCGCCGCAACCGATTCCGCAATAATCTCGGTCGCGAACGGCCCGATGATGTGCACGCCGAGAATTTCCGCCGTCGCTTCGTCGGTCACGACTTTGACGAAGCCTTCGTGGTGGCCCAGTATCGTCGCCTTGCTGTTCCCGAGGAACGGAAATTTCCCCGTCTTGACGGCGTAGCCCGCCTCGCGCGCTGCGCGCTCGGTCAAGCCGATCGACGCCACCTGCGGCTCGCAGTAGGTCGCGTTCGGAATGCGCGTCTTTTCGATCGGGGGCATCATCATCTTGCCGCTGATTTTCGCGACGCAGGTGATGCCCTCCATCGACGCGGCGTGCGCGAGTTGCGGCATTCCGGCGACGATGTCGCCGATCGCGTAGAGGCGCGGTTCCGCCGTTTCCATATACGGCCCTGTGTGAACGAAGCCGCGCTCGAGTTTCGCTTTCGATTTTTCGAGGCCCAGGTTTTCCGTCTTCGGCACGCGTCCGACGGCCATCAGCACGCGCTCGGCGGAAATCGTCTGCGTCTTTCCGGACTTGTCCGTGAACGCGACGCTCGCGCCCTGCGCATCTTTTTTCACGGATTCGACTTTGGCCTCGGTGAAAATCTGGATGCCCTTTTTCTTCAGGGCTTTTTCGAGTTCCGCGGAAATTTCCTCGTCTTCGATCGGCGTCACGCGGGGAAGCATTTCGAGCACAGTGACCTGCGTGCCGAACGAATTGAAAATCGACGCGAACTCGACGCCCACAGCTCCCGCCCCGACAATCACCAGCGTCTTCGGCACGGCCGGCAGCTGCAAAATTTCGATGTTGCTGAGGATGATTTTTCCATCGATTTCTACGCCGGGAAGCGAGCGCGCCGCCGAGCCTGTCCCAAACATAATGTGCGTGGCTTCGACTTCGGTGATTTGCCCGTCCTTTTCGACGCTCACACGGCCCGGGCCCGCCCACCGGCCCCAGCCCTGCATTTTTTCCACTTTGTTTTTGCGGAATAAAAACTCGATGCCCTTAGCGTGCTTATTGACAACCATTTCCTTGCGCGCCAGCGCCGCCGCCCAGTTCAGGGTGAAATCCTTCACCTCGATCCCAAATTCCTTGGAGACCTTCAGCGTGTCGTAAATTTCCGCGGTGTGCAGCAGAACCTTTGTGGGAATGCAGCCGACGTGCAGGCAGGTGCCGCCCAAGTACCCGTCTTTTTCAATGACCAGTGTTTTCAGGCCCCATTGCGAAGCTCGAATCGCAGTGTTGTATCCCCCCGGACCGCTGCCGATAATGACGAGATCGTATTTTGCCAAGTGTCCTCCGCGGCAGGCAGGAGCGCCGCTCACATTGCGCGAATTCAGATGGGTACGCTCCCGCGAGCCCACACCATTAGATGAAGTGGAAGTGCAGCCGGCGTCCGCCCTTTCGCGCGGCCTGCCCCGAAAGAATCGGGGCGTGCGCGGGAAATCCGCGCCTCGATTCTATCAGCCGCTCGGACGCGTCGCAACACGCCCCGGCCTTGGGTAGTAGGTTAGTTTGAAATCGCACATGTTCTAGCCATAGCTTTTATTTAACTGGCATGCAATGCTTTACGGGTGCCGAAACTTAAAGTCTCAATCCCAGACGTGCTTCCGACAAGCCCGATAAGTTTGGTCTGCCCTCTCTGCGGGGCGAAACCCAAACGGGACTGCATTAAGATTTCTGGTAACCTTTCCATTATTCATGTCGCGAGAATCGCTGCCGCGGCCTTGGCCGACAAGACGAGGAAACGGAAGAATAAATAAGAGGGTTTGTGTTACCTGGCTTCGACCTTCATTTCCGATTCGAGTGTTTCTCGCACCTTGCGTAGCAACATTTCCCTGGTAAACGGCTTGACCAGCAGTGCGATTTCGGTGTCGGCCAGCCCGGCATGCGTGAAACTGGTGTAGCCCGACATATACACCACTTTCATCTCCGGTCTCATGGGGGCCAATTTCGCGGCCAGGTCCTTGCCAGTCATTCCGGGCATCACCATATCCGTGAGGAGCGCGTGAATTGGGCCGTTATGCCGTAGAGCGATCTCGGCGGCCGCTTCGGGGAGTTCCGCTTCCAGTACCGTGTAGCCGCTGGCTTCCAATAAGGTGCGCGTCAACCCCCGAAGAGCTTCTTCGTCCTCGACAAGCAAGATTGTTTCGGAGCCGCGCAAGGAATCGGCCGGGACAGCGGGCGGTTGTTGCACGCGAGCCGTTTGCGCGGCGCAGGGCAGGTAAATTTTAAACGTCGTGCCCAGCCCCGGTTCGCTGTAGACCCAGATATGGCCGCCACTCTGCCGGACGACTCCGTAGACTGTCGAAAGGCCGAGTCCCGTGCCCTTCCCTATCTCCTTGGTGGTGAAAAACGGTTCGAAAATGCGCGCCTGGGTTTCCGCGTCCATTCCTATTCCGGTGTCCGCAACAGACAGCAGGACGTATGCGCCCGGCTTTTGGGGGGGATGGCGGCGGGCGTAGTCCTCGTCCAAGTCCACTTTGGCGGTTTCGATTAATAACTTCCCGCCCTGCGGCATGGCATCCCTGGCGTTTACAGCGAGGTTGAGGATCACCTGTTCAATCTGGCTTTGATCGGCTTTCACGCAACCGAGCGCGGGGTCCAGATTGGTCCGCAATTCGATATGTTCTCCAATCAAGCGGCGGAGCATCTTTTGCACGTTTAGGACAATCGCGTTGAGGTCCAGGACCTTGGGATCAAGGATCTGCTGGCGGCTGAAAGCCAGGAGCTGCCTAGTCAGCGAGGCGGCGCTTTGCCCGGCCTTCTTGATTTGCAGACATTCCTTGAGCAGGGGGTCGCCCGGCGGCAGGCGCTGCTCGAGAATTTCGCTGTAGCCGATAATCACGCCCAGCAAATTATTGAAGTCATGGGCGATCCCGCCGGAGAGTTGCCCGACGGCTTCCATTTTCTGCGTCTGGCGCAGCTGTTTCTCCAGAGATTTCCGCTCGGTGATGTCCCGGAAAATGGCGATCGCGCATTCCTGTCCCGCAACGTTGATGATTTCGGCTGAATCCACAGCCGTACGAATTTCACCGGACTTTGTGCGAAAGGTAATTTCCAAGTCGCGCACCGACCCCTGCCTCATGACCGTCTTGATAAAGGTCGTTCGATCTTCGGGCTTGGCCCAAAATTTCAATTCCGTGGAAGTGCGGCCGATCACTTCTTCGCGGGAATATCCGGTGACGCGAAGAAAACTCTCATTCACGTCCAGGAAGCGGCCCTCCGGGAGCGTGGCGAGAGTGATGGGTTCCGGATTCGCGTTGAAGGCCTTGTGGAATTTCTCTTCCGCATTCCTGCGCTCCGTGATGTCCACAAATGTCTCTTCGTTCACCGCGGGCGCGCCGTCCTTGGCCTCCACGAGGTTTGCGCTGCCGAGGAGCCATACCTTGCTTCCGTCCTTCCGCCGGAGGCATTGCTCGTAGTTGGTGAGACATTTCACTTTCCCGAGGATGGCAATGAAGGTCGTTCGATCCTGCGGGCCGAAGTATCGATCGTTGATGGGACTGGCGATAAAATCTTCGCAAGTCGCGTAGCCGAAGATCCGCGCGCAGGCGAGATTGCAGTCCAGGATTTGTCCGTCCAGAGTGGTGCGCAGTACTCCTGCCAGGCTTCGTTCATAGAGCAGGCGGTAACGCTGTTCCGCGGTTTCCAATTCCTGAAACTGCGCGGAGCGGCGATCAAATACGGGAATCAGAAGTACGACGGAGAGAATCATGATCGTGACGATCGTGATCACCGCCGCGCCCAGCGTAGTGAGGCTTATTGCGTGCGACAGGTCCGGAATCACGCCGTCAGCCGTGAAACTCGTCGCGGCCATTCCGGTATAGTGCATCGCGAGGATGGCCAATCCCATTACTGCCGCGCTCGCGATTTTTCGCAGGCCGGCGCCCTCTTTTAGATCCGGCGCCAGAAATGCCATCCGAAAGGCCGCAAATGAAATGACGATCGCAAGTGAAACCGACAATGCAACCAGCGGCGCATCGTAGCGCAGCGTGGCGGCCGAACGCACGGCTTCCATGCCGGTATAGTGCATGGCCGCGATTCCCGCGCCCATGACGATGCTTCCGGCCGCTGCGCGTCCGACTCTCACAACCTTGTGGCTTACGATATATAGGGCCACGGCGGCGGCCAGGATGGCCACGCGCAAAGACAACATGGCAGTCGGCCAGTCATAGCGCACAGGCACGGGCAGCCTGAAGGCCAGCATGGCAATGTAGTGGGTGGACCAGATCCCCAACCCCAGGACTCCGGCGCCGCCGATCAGCCAAAGCACAAAGGCACGGCCTCGCGCGGCTGCCACGCGGCCTGTGAGATCCAGCGCGGAATAGGAAGCGCAAATCGCTATGACAACCGAGAGCGCGACCAGACGGGGCTCGAACGAACCGGTCATCACTGAGGTTTCAGAGAGCAAGAATCATCCTCTAGGCGCCATCCGGCTGGCAGCGCCCCGAGACATTTTAGTTTTGCTACTTCGAATTGCCGAAACTAAGGAGTCCATTTGGCTCGGCATCGCCAACCCTTTGATTCTAGAGGGAGAAAATGGCCCGTGACTGCCGTCCATAGCCTTCCACTCCCAAGTATGTTAGAAGGCACCTCGCACACTCGTCAATCCTCCCGTCCCACCCGATTACAAACCAGATGTTGCTTACTTAGACACGTAGCTTGGATTAAAGAGAAACTTGCCGGTTTCAAGTGCGCTGGAGGGCCCCCACGGACGTGCAAGGCAAAAAGCAAAGCGCGGCCCCTGCGCGGCGTTAGGAACTCGATTTGAAATGAAAAGTGCCCTCTCCGTCCCGAAGAGCACGGGACGGAGAGGCCTCTACAAAATCGTAACCCAAACAGGCCGTGGGTTTTGTAGCGGCCGCCCGTCTTTGGGGCGGGCAGTTTTTCGTTTCATCTGCAATTCAAACTGTTGCTTCACCTGCTCGGCCCCTGCCTTGACCGTGCTTGGAGGCTTCTGCTAGCGTAGGTAGTTCCACGGGCGCTGGCGCGCAGCGTCGATTCGCACTCGCCGGTCGAAAGCCGAAAAAACGTATGGATACAATTCACATTACGATGCCGGATGGCGCGATACGCGAGGTGCCGCTCGGCACTACCGCGGCGGAGATTGCGCAGCAGATTTCGCCGCGGCTGGCCAAGGAAGCCCTGGTGGCGCGGATCGCCCCGATTCAAGGGCTTGCTGCCGCGGCCGGAATAGCGGCCACGGGCGGGGCGCCCGAAAAATCTCCTGACGCGGCTCCTGAAGCTCGTATGACCTCGGCGGCAAACGGCGAAGGGTTTCTGGTCGATTTGCGCGCGCCGATTGACCAGGACGTAAAGCTCTCCATCCTCACTCCGAAAGATCCCGAGGCGATTCAGGTGCTTCGGCACTCGGCGGCGCACTTACTCGCCGCGGCGGTGCTGGAACTTTTCCCGAACGTCAAGCTGGGCATCGGGCCGCCGATCGACACCGGATTTTTCTACGATTTCGTGCGCGCGGAGCCGTTCACGCCCGAGGATCTCGAGCGCATCGAAAAGAAAATGCGCGAGCTGGCGGCGCAGGACATTCCCAACGAACGAAAAATGCTGCCGAAGCCCGAGGCTCTCGAGCTGTACCGCAAATGGGACCAGGGCTTCAAGTGCGAACTGGTGGAGGAGCGAGCCATCGAGCCGATGGTGTCGTTCTACACCACTGGAAAATTCATCGATTTCTGCCGCGGGCCGCACATCCCGTCGACCGGGCGCATTCGCGCGTTCAAGCTGATGAGCGTCGCGGGCGCTTACTGGAAAGGCCAGGAAGGCAACCCGCAGATGCAGCGCATCTACGGCGCGTGCTTCTACACGCAGCAGCAACTGGACGAATATCTCCACCGGCTCGAAGAGGCCAAGCGCCGCGATCATCGCCGACTCGGGCAGGAGCTGGACCTGTTTTCCGTTCAGGAAGAGGCCGGGCCGGGGCTGATTTTCTGGCATCCCAAGGGCGGCCTGGTCCGCAAGATCATGGAAGACTGGCTGCGCGACGAGTTGCTGCGGCGTGGTTACGATTTAGTATATACGCCGCACATCATGCGCCTGGAATTGTGGAAGACCAGCGGGCACGCCAATTTTTACCGCGAAAATATGTTCGGCCCGATCGAAGTCGAGAAGGATGACTACCAGCTCAAGCCCATGAATTGCCCGGGCCACATCCTGATTTACAAGTCGCGCCTGCGCAGCTACCGCGAGCTTCCGGTGCGTCTTGCCGAACTGGGCACTGTTTATCGCTACGAGCGTTCGGGCGTGCTGCACGGCCTGCTGCGCGTGCGCGGATTCACGCAGGATGACGCGCACATCTTCTGCATGCCGCAGCAAATCGAATCCGAAATCGAGGCCTGCATCGATTTTGCGTTCGCCGTGATGAAAACGTTCGGATTCAGCGAGTACGTCGTCGAGCTTTCGGACTGGGACGCGAACCATCCGGAAAATTATGCCGGCTCGGCCGAAGACTGGTCCCGCTCGACCGGCGCGCTCGAAACGACGCTCACCAGAATGAACATTCCGTTCAAGCGCATGGAGGGCGAAGCGGCGTTTTACGGGCCGAAGATCGACGTCAAGCTGATCGACGCGATCGGCCGGCCATGGCAGCTCACCACCGTGCAATTCGATTTCAATTTGCCCGGACGGTTTGGCCTGGAATATGTCGGTGAAGACGGCAACCGGCACCAGCCGCTGATGGTGCATCGCGCGCTGTGGGGCTCGGTCGAGCGCTTCTTCGGCATCCTGATCGAGCACTACGCCGGAGCGTTTCCCGTGTGGCTCGCGCCCGTGCAGGCCGAAGTGTTGCCGCTCAGCGAGAAGTTCGCCGTGTACGCGAATAACGTTGCAACTGAGTTGCGCGCGGCAGGGTTTCGCATCCATGTGGACGACCGCAATGAAAAGCTGCAGGCGAAAATTCGCGACGCGCAGATGCAGAAGATTCCCTACATGCTGATCGTCGGCGGCAAGGAAGCGGAAGCCGGCACCGTCTCGGTGCGCCACCAGAGCAAGGGCGATCTCGGCCCGCGGCCACTGGCGGATTTCTTCGTCTCTTCAGGCTGGAAGCAGAGAGCGGCTGAATCCATTAGACACCTAATCTGTGACATCAGTTTCATGCGAAGTTTTCAGCAGAGCTGGCGATGTGAGTCTTTTAATCCTCAGCCTTTTCCTGTTAGGGCTTCCAACCAAGTGGGTTCAGCACCGGCAAAGTAGGAGGTGGGCATTCTATCAGGCGGCCTCTGAACGTAGTGTTGCCTCTAGGTCGAATGCAGGATACTTTGTAGGCTATCGTTATTCTCACGTGAATGTTCCTGCGGACGATTCCGGAATATTCCTTTGTGTCGTTGGTTTCAATCGTGGTACGGATCGACCGGGATTGGAAAGATTTCTTACCGCAGAAGTAGTTCTCGCCGACACTATCCCGATATACAAACAAGTGTCAGATATTGCGGACTCCAAAATTCTCAGGCGACTTCGGGAAAATATTGAGAGTAAATTGAAGCATCCTTTCGTATCGTCTCAGTGAAAAGAATGTCCTGCAATCCGGTCGCAATTTGAAAAATTTACACCAGCTTCAGTTCGGCTCTCCGAATTTTAATTTATACGTGCTTGACGAGCCAACCCCGAGTTTCTAGTTGTAGGTTCTGACGGATCGATGAATCTAGATTCTCGGAGGACAGCATCCGATGGCCGGATGGGCTCTGGAAACTCGACGCGCCTTGCAGAGCTGCATTCCAGGTGGTCCATTGGATCACCTGTTCCGGCAAGCATTAAGCCGAGTGCTGAATCCGAATCCTACGAATTTGTGCTCAAATATGCGCGGCGCAGCCACCACCCAGAGACCGCCGCGCCGATGAGCAACATGCCCGCGAGAATTCAGCAGCGCTCCTGTAGAAATTCCTTCTTTCGAGAGGAACACCCACCACTTGTCGAAACCCCGGCCGAGGGGCGCGGCTCCGGACGTCGCGTAGTGAAGGAGCAGATGGATGTGCATCGCGATGGGCGAAAAGCTCATGCGGTAGTTGTACTGTGCGTCGTAGTAGCCGCCGGCAACAGCGGCTTCGAGGAAGCTGGTTGCCGAGCCGATGGCCTGCACGAAAAATCCCGCGACAAACACAGCGATCGCCAGAAGGCGCGTGTTGCGCGACGCCGCGTCAAGCGCCGGGCCAACACCCAGTCCAAGCAATGCCAGCGCAGGCACGAGGTAGCGCGGCCCGTAACAATAGCCGCCCTCCCACTGCGTGTACGTCGCGAAAAATAGCAGGTAAACAACCGGAGCGGCTGCGACGACGAATGCGAGCCCCCGGTCGCGCCGCCAGAGGCGCGGCAGGCCGAGCAGCGCCAGCAGAATTGGCGGCGAAAATAGAAAAATCGATTTTCCGGGCGATACGAGAAATCCGAGAAGACCCGTGGCGAGCGGCGTCTCAAACGAGTTCAGCGCTTTGCCGCCCTCCGCCGCGGTCGGATAACCAAATTCAAACGGGCTGCCGTGGAGATACGCGTTCCTCCACAGCAGAAGAACTACAAACGCTCCGGCAGCGACGGCCAGCGCGGCCGCGGCGCTCCAGCCCTTTTCGCGTTCGCGAACGAACAAGGCAATGAAAAATATGGGCACCACGATGACGTGCGTCGGCCTCACCCAAATGGCCGCGCCGAGGAGCGCCCCCGCGCCGAGTGCGCGAGCAATCGGTATGGGCGTTCCCTGCGGCGTGGCAAACAACACGGCCGCCGCCCCAAGCAGCAGGGCCGCAGCCAGCGGCTCGGAGAGCAGCCAGCCGGAA
This sequence comes from uncultured Acidobacteriota bacterium, assembly GCA_963804145.1. Lineage (GTDB taxonomy): Bacteria > Acidobacteriota > Terriglobia > Acidiferrales > UBA7541 > Palsa-360. The sequence continues at coordinate 84,772 of CAWDPI010000005.1, forward strand.
TACACGGCCAGAGGCGTGGCCAGCGCCAGAATGCCCGCAGCCATCAGGGAAATTTTCGGCGCGATCCCCAGCTGGAGGAAAATGCACAGCGCGAGCGCCGCGGCAAGCGCGGAGAAAAAAGCAGTCCCGCCGGTCAGAAAGAAATTGCTGACGACGACCCGCATATTGGAAGGCACGCCAGGTAGATGCCTGGCGAAAAACTGTCCCGCGACGTACCAGGGCAACATGGCCAGCGCCTGCCCCGGAGGGTAGGGCGACTGGGGGCGGCCAAAGCGGTCAAACGTGCCGTAAAACAATTGTGCTTGGACGGCCTGAGGGATATCTGCGCTGCCGTGCCTCGCGAGACTCTCCACCTGAAATTCGGCCGAGACTTCATCGATCGTCCGCACTCGCCCGCTCGACAAAAGAAAATAAAAGAAATTCAGGAACAGCAGGCAGGAAATCACAAGCGCCACGCGGCAGCGTCCCGCGCCGGAATTTTCCGGCAAAGAGTTTTCGGTCACGGATACGGTCGTGGACATGGCGCGAGAGGTCGCCGAGGCATTACAGCACATGCCATGGGAGCGCGCGAGTCGAGTTCCAATTCAAGTTCTTGCTTTGCAACCCGGAGCAAACCTTTCCCGCAGGCGTTGGACACCCATTCCCAGCTGTAGGGGCACGGCATGCCGTGCCCCTACGGCCGAGACAGCACCACGCGGCTGCGTGGGTTTGCGCAATCTTTGACTTCTCTGCGCATATGTGCCAAGAATCCTGCGAAGCCCGGGAGACCTCCGCATGAGCGCAAACTCGACCAGCGCCGATTCCAAACTGGACGCTCGCGATCGCAGTCGCATCCTCAAAATTCTCGAAAGCAACTGGCAGGCCGAGATGCGGGGATATCACACTTATGCAACATTGGCCGAGCGCGAAACTGATCCATCACGCCGCGCGGCATTCCGCACTCTTTCGTATGCCGAACAACACCACGCCCAGCTTTGGGCCGGCCGCATTCGCGCACTGGGAGGGCCAGACCCGGTCTATGACGGCCCAAAAACCGGCGAAGCCGACTCCATCGCCAGTCGCGTGGGCGGCATGGGGATGGCGCTGCGGCGGCTGGAGCTGGACGAAAGCCGTGACATCGCCAAGTACGCGAAACAAATGAAGGAACTCGGCGACGAACCCAGCATCCGCATCCTCGAGCAAGCGCTGGATGATGAGCGCGAACACTACCGAACCCTGAGCGGGCTCATCCGCAATCGCCGGCCGCTCCCGCACCCTTCGCCCGAACAGGCCAAACGGGCACTCGACAAACTTCTGGCCGCCAGACAAGAAGCCCACCCTAAAGCAGCCGGCTGGATCGGGGACGCCATCTACGGAATCAACGACGGCCTTGGAGCGATCTTCGGAATCGTTTCCGGCGTTTCGGGAGCGACCCTTGGCAACAGTAAATTTGTCATTATTGCGGGAATGGTGGGCATGATTGCGAGCGCGCTCTCGATGGGTTCAGGCGCGTATCTCGCGGCCAAAAGTGAGCGGGAAATTTACGAGGCGGAGTTTTCGCGCGAACGCGAAGCGGTGGAATTCAATGAAGCGGAGGCGCGCGAAGTTCTTTCGCTCAGCTATCAGATCCGCGGCTTGCCACCGGAAGAGGCCGACCGGTTCGTGGAACATCTGGCCAAGGACAAAACCCAGTTCGTCCGCACGCTGGCGCAAGAACGCCTGAACACTACCGAAGAAGGGCTGAGGAAGCCGTTGACTTCCGCACTATCCGGGGCGCTCTCGACAGCCATAGGCGCCACCATTCCCGTCATCCCTTTTTTCTTTCTGAGCGGCTATCCGGCGGTGATCGTTGCCGCGGTCGTTTCCCTGCTGGCCCACTTTGCCGTGGGCGCCGCCAAGTCTCTGATTACCATCCGTTCGTGGTGGGCCAGCGGCCTCGAAATGACTTTCGTCGGCGCCGTGGAGGGGGTTGTCACCTATTTCATAGGAATCGCAATCGGAAGAATATCCGGAGTCGGCGTCTAGCTTTCGTTTCCTGATTTTCGACACAAAGCGTGACCCTTATAAAAACTTGACTATTTCGAGCGAAATGGGATATGTGGGAGTTATACGGGCTGGTTTCATACCTATCGTCCCAGGTCAGCCCCGATTGATACAGATACATAGTGAGTGGGTGCTCCTGAACCATTTTTCTGCCTCCTCATAAGAAATGAGGCCTTATGAATCGCCCTTTTACCCGGCAAGGAACTTCCGTTCCTCCGCCGTCCTCGATGCCGTTCCCTCTTCGTCCCGCGACACCGGCCCAGACGCAGCCTGAATTCGGAAACTGGTGGGACCACCTGATGGTGCGGCTGATTTTCGCGATCGCCTGCGTTGCGGCGGGATACCATTTTCACCCGTTCGGCTTGTCCAATCTGGCCGCTGCCGGAGTCGGCCTGGCGTTTGCTATTTCGGTCTTTTTGTTTGAGATTCGGCTGCAGCGCGCCAGCATGCGCCGCCTGATCGGCGCCGCCATCGGCTCGATTCTGGGCATTCTCGGCGCCTATCTGATGGGCCTGGTGCTGGCTCGCACCACGATCCCGGAGGGCTCGCGGTCGTTCTTGGACGTGGCGCTGCTCCTGGTGATGACCTACATCGGCCTCGTGGTTGGCGCCAATAAGGGAGACATGCTCAACCTGGCGGCCCTCGGAGGCCTGTTCGGCAGCGAACGCAGCACGCGGCGGATGCCCAAGGTGCTGGACACCAGCGTCATCATCGACGGCCGCATCGCCGACATCTGCGAGGCCCACTTTCTGGACGGCGTCATGCTGATCCCGCAATTCGTCTTGCGCGAGTTGCAATTCGTGGCCGATTCCGCCGATTCGCTGAAACGCCAGCGGGGACGGCGCGGGCTCGAAGTGTTGCAGCGCATCCAGAAGATGGCGCACCTCGAAGTCGAGATCGCGGATGACGATTTTCCCAACATCGCCGACGTGGACCTGAAACTGATCGAGCTGGCGAAGCGTTACGACGGAAAAATTGTTACGAACGATTACAACCTGAATAAGGTTGCCTCGCTCCAGGGCATCGAAATTCTGAACGTCAACCAGCTGGCCAACGCGCTGAAGCCGGTCGTTCTGCCGGGAGAAACGATGCGCGTATTCATCCTGCGCGAGGGCAAGGAATACAATCAGGGCGTGGCGTACCTCGATGACGGCACGATGGTGGTGGTCGACGGCGCGCGGCGAATGATAAATAAAACGATCGACATTACGGTGACTTCTGTCCATCAGACCACCGCGGGCAAGATGATTTTCGGGCGGCTCGACGAGCGCAATGATTTGCAGGGCTCGCGCGTGCCGCAGCCCCATGCCGTCAACGATCTCCCGCGCCACGTCGAGAATGGCGGCCGCCACAGCGACACGCTGCCCGGCGGCGAACGCGTGCCGCGCCCCATGGTTCCGGATCCTACCCGCGAGCCGGAATGAGGCCTGATTGCGCCGCCCGTTGAATGCGGGCGAACGCGAAGAATGCTCGTGGCTTGCCTGGCGAATCCGGCTGCGCTACCCTCGCAGTTTCAAAATCTCCACATATGCAAGTGCAGGAAAGGATCGTTGAATCGTGACGCCTTCTAAAAAACTTTCGGATCGCCGCGCGTTTTTGAGTTTCCTCGCGGCCAGTCCCGTCCTGGCGTATGCGGGCTATTCTTCGCGCTGGGTCGACGAGGTTCTGGCGGCGCCCCTGCCGCAGCAGAATGAAGTTGTCATCAAGTCGGTGAAAGAAGCGCTGAACGTGTTTGATTTCGACGCCGCCGCGCGCGTAAAGCTCACGCCTGCTCATTACACGTTCATCACGGACGGCTCCTTCAACAACGAAACGCTGCGCGCCAATCGCGACGGCTTTTTGAAATACGAGGTCCGCCTGCGCCGGCTGACCGGCATCACCAAGGTCGATCAATCCGTAAAGATTTTCGGCAAGACCTGGGAATCGCCGATCTTCTTTTCTCCGGTCGGCAGGATGAACGCGTATTATCCCGATGGCGCCGTGATCGTGGCGCAGGCCGCGAAAGCGACGCGCACGCTGCAAGTGCTGGCGGGATCGGCGGCGGTCATTGTCGATCCTCGTGGCGTTGAAAGAGTGGTCGAGGCGCGCGGCGAGCCGCTGTGGATTGCGGGACTCGGAAGCAGCATGGACGAGAAAATGCTCCGCCGCTTTGAGGCGACCGGATGCCCCGTGCTGGTCTGGACCATCGACGACGGCGGGGCCAACACCATCGGCGCGAAATCGGTGCAGCGCGCCGGCGTTCGCGACCTCGATCGCGAAGCCGACGATCGCTGCGTCGGTTGCCACTCGAACCTTCCCCAAATCACGCGGATCACGAAGGACACGCCGATGGACGTGCTCGGCGCGGTGGGCGCGTTGCAGGGCGAGACCAGCGTGAAGCTGAATTGGGATGACGTCAAGCGCGTCCGCGATATGACCAGGATGAAGATCGTCCTCAAAGGCATCGTGGCGGGCGAAGATGCGGCGCTGGCCGTAAAGCACGGCGTCGACGGCATCATCGTCTCCAATCACGGCGGGCATGAAGACGCGAGCGGCCGCGGAACAATTGAATGCCTGCCCGAAGTATTGTCGGGCGCAGCGGGAAAAATTCCGGTGCTGATTGACAGCGGTTTCCGCGGCGGCGCCGACGTCTACAAAGCGCTGGCTCTCGGCGCATCGGCCGTCGGCATCGGGCGTCCCCACATCTGGGGCCTTTCTTCGTTTGGGCAGGAAGGCGTCGAAACGGTGGTCGCGATTTTGCGCCGCGAATTGCAAGCCATCATGGCGCAGACCGGCGCGGCCTCGATTGCGCAGATTCGGCGCGACTCGCTCGTTCCGCGCGGTTGAGTAGCACAGCCACTCCTGGCTGTGCGGTTTTGTGGGCTCGAGCCTGGGTGCCCCACCCTTTGCGCCTTTCAAAGGGTGGGGGTTTAGATTCAAACACAACCGAGAACGTGGAGATGGTAGGTCCGAAAATCCCCACCCTTGCAAAAACCGCAAGGATGGGGCACCCGACTGAACGCGCGCGATGGGTATCTCTTTTTCGTAGGAGAAAATCAGCATGACCCAGAACGATCCCAAGAATCCGGCCTTGCCGCGCAGAGGATTTATTCAGAAAGCGGCCGCGGGCCTCGGCGCGGCAGCGCTCGGCAGCATCGGCTCGAAAGAGACGGATGCCGCGAAGCTCGAGAGACATTGGGACCTCGCCGCCGACGTCGTCGTGGTCGGCTCCGGGGCCGCCGGGCTCCCCGCGTCGATTACCGCCGTCGAGCTGGGGGCTTCGGTGATTGTAGTCGAGCAGAACTACGACATCGGCGGACACGCGATCGAGAGCGGCGGCAACGTTGCTCTCGGAGGCGGCACAAGCCTGCAGAAAAAATACGGCATCGACGATTCGCCGGACCGTATGTTCGAGGACCTCGCAAATTGGCACGATTACCGGTTCAGCGACAGAGAAATTGTGCGCGCCTTCTGCGATGAAAGCGTGGCGACTTTTGATTTTTTGCTGGCGCACGGCGTTCAATTCCCCGACAAGTCCCCCGGTGGAGCGGACGGCGGACCGCAGGACGTGAAGCGCGCGCAAACCGTGACGTGGACGGGAGAAGTGAGCGCGTACTCGCCGACGGGAGGGAACGGCACTGCTCTCATGCGCCCGCTCGAAGCCAGCGCAAAAAAGTTAGGCGTGCAAATTCTTTTGCGGCACAGCATGACGGGCCTTGTGCGCGAGGAACAATTCTCCGGCAGAGTATTGGGAATCACCGCGACGCACGAAGGCAAGACATTGAACATTCAGGCAAGGCGGGGCGTGGTTCTGAGCACGGGCGGGCACACCAGCAACGTAAACTTCCGCAGAATTTTCGATCCGCGCCTCACCGAGGAATACCAGGTGGTGGGCGAGCCTTACTCGCGGCAATCCGGCGACGGGGAAATTGCCGCCATGCAGGTTGGCGCATCGCTCTGGGGAGCTGGGAGCCAAACGGTCGAGACGCAGGCGCGCTCGCACGTTTTTGAGAAGCCTTACGTGATCGGCAACCAGTACGGCTACCCGCAGGGCGGCGGAAAACGAAATGAAAATATAAAAAATAGTCCCGTCAAGGGCATCGCTCGCGGCATTGGACTGCAGGTGGCGGACTATCAGAATCTCATCCAGGTCAATCAGTTCGGCCGGCGTTTTGTGAATGAATTTGCGACCGGTTTTGATTGGTGGAATCCGTGCCTGGAACAGAGCGCCGGCAAAGCCGAAGGAGGCGGGCCGATCTGGGCCATCTTCGACGCCGACGCCGTCAAACGCGAAAACTGGACTGTCGCTCCGCCGTTCGTGGATCCCGACGGCTGGTTTTTTAGCGCCAATACTCTGCGTGAACTCGCTGCCAAAATTGTCAGCAAATATCAGAAGGAGCCGATGCCCGCCGCGGCGCTTGAGGAAACAATAGCCCGGTACAATTCTTTTGTGGACAAAGGAAAAGACGAAGACTTCGGCAAGCCGGTGCCAATGCACAAAATTCAAACGCCGCCCTTTTACGCCGCGTGGTCCACGCCCTGCATTCACGATTGCCTTTGCGGCTTGCGTATCAATGGGAAGGCCGAGGTTATCGATTTGTGGGGGAAGACAGTTCCCGGTCTTTACTGCGCCGGAGAAACATCGGGCGGATTTAACCAGCATGGCCTGGCGAAATCATTGACCTTCGGTCGCATCGCTGGGCGCGAGGCGGCGAAATCCGCCGCGCACACGTAGGACAGGCTTCAGCCTGTCGGGTTTGAAGTTGCGATTTTCTAAGCTCTCTTGGTTTTTTCAGGCTCGCCGATTGTTACGAAAACCGACAGGCTGAAGCTTGTCCTACTTTTCCTGCCAATTCTTGATCGTCAATTCCGGAATGGCCGCGCCGTCTTTCCGCGGGTCTGAAGCGCCGTAGTTCACTCCGGCCGCGTAATCGCGCATCACCGCCTGGCCGCCGCCGAACGCATCCGAAAAACCGTTGTGCATCGTGAGTTTGTGGCCCTTGGCCTCGAGCTCGCCCTTTACGTTCCCGGGCAAACGGTTTTCGAGCAGCACGTCGCACCCGCCAAAAGTGGGCTTCGTGAATCGCGCCGTCTCCAGCGCCGCCTGAATGTTCTGGTTGAAATCCACAACGTGCGAAACGAATTGAGCGTGCGCCTGCGCCTGGTTCCATCCGGCCATGATGCCGAACGCGATCCGAATCTGGTCCTTCTCCATGAACGCCGGAATAATCGTGTGCAGGGGCCGCTTGTGTCCCGCGATGGCGTTCGGCGACGCAGGGTCCAGGCTGAAGAGCGCCCCGCGGTCGTGCAAAACAAATCCAGTTCCGTCGGCGACGAGTCCCGAACCGAATTCCGCATAGTTGGATTCGATGAACGAAACCATATTCCCTTCGCGATCCACAACGCTCAGGTAAATCGTATCTCCCGCGGAGGGAACGGGCGTGCCCGGCCCGGCCTCGCAATTCGCGTGATCCATGTCGATCAACTTCGCGCGCTCGGCGGCGTATGATTTCGAGAGCATTCCGCTCACCGGAAGCTTCGACCCTTTGGGATCGCCGATGTAGCGGATCAGGTCGGCGTAGGCCAGCTTTTTCGCCTCAATCTGCACGTGCAGCGCGCGCGTCGAATTTAGCCCGTACGAGTGCAGGTCAAACTGCTCCATCAGATTGAGCATTTCGAGCGCGGCGACGCCCTGCGAGTTGGGCGGCATTTCGTACACCGTCCAGCCGCGGTAGGTCGTCGAGATCGGCTCGACCCATTCGCTCGAATAATCGGAAAAATCTTTCGCCGTGAGCGCGCCGCCGTGCCTCGCGGAAAGCGCCAGAATGCGCTTGGTAATTTCTCCGCGATAGAACGCGTCGCGCCCGCCTTGCGCAATTTGCCGCAGCGACCAGGCGAGATCGGGATTGCGCATCACTTCGCCCATGCGCGGCGCGCGGTCGGAAATCAGATACGTCTTCGCAGCAGCCTCGTTGTCGCGCAGCAGATCGACATTCGACGCGAAGTGCAACGCGATCCATTCCGTCACCGGATAACCGTCTTCGGCGACTTGAATCGCCGGAGCCAGCACCTCATTCATTTTCTTTTTGCCGAAGCGGTCGAGCAGTTTCTGCCATCCATCAACGGACCCCGGAACAGTGACTGGTTCGATCCCACGCCCCGGCATTTCGCGCAGCCCCTTCTCGCGCAGCCGCTCGACGGACTGCGCGGCGGGAGACCAGCCGCTGCCGTTCAAGCCGTAATATTTTCCGCTCTTCGCGTCGTACACGATCGCGAATAAATCTCCGCCAATCCCGTTCCACATCGGCGCAACAACCGTCATCACGGCGTGCGCCGCGATCGCCGCGTCCACCGCGTTGCCGCCGCGCTCGAGAATCGCCGCGCCCGCTTTCGACGCCAGCGGAGATTCCGAGGCGACAATCCCGGTCTGCGAGATCACCATCGAACGTCCCTGACCGCGGTCTTGCGCCATGGCGTTCTCCAGACTCATCCCCAGTGCGAAAAATCCCGCAATCAGGAAGAGCATCAATTGTTTTTGTTGTTTGCGCATTGGCGAGAAGTAGGACAGGCTTCAAGCCTGTCGGGTTTTGTTCACGCTGGGCAAAGTGTAAAATCAAGACCAGACAGGCTTGAAGCCTGTCCTACAAAAAAGCAATCAACTACGACGCCGGCACAACCATAGCCAGCAGCCTCTTGGGCCCTTCGCCGACCTTCACCGTCGCACATTTCCCGTCCGGAGTGAACGCGATCCAGTTCTGGCACATTCCAGTTGAAATTTCCTTTGAAAACCTTTTCGTGGCCAAAATCGCCGGCACCAGCCATCGTGTGCGTGCGTCGCGTGTCTCCCGTTCACTCCGGATTCAAATTGCGGATGGGCTGATTATACTTCCAGGATGCGCGCCGTTCCTAGCGATCCTTGCGCGTGCCTCACGCCGTCTAGCCCTGCTAACATCCCCGGTTCAGGTGGTTGATTTGTTGTAGCCCGCCTCTTCAGAGGCGGGGCCTTTCTTACCATTGGCGGAAAACCCTCGCCTCTAAAGAGGCGAGCTACAATTACGGAACTGTGCCACCCATGGAAATTCACGATTGGAACAAACGCTACCGCCTGCGCGAACGGCCCGCGGAAGATTTGGACGTCGCGCCCACGCCTCTACTAGTGCAAACCGCGACGTCGCTGGCGCCCGGCAAGGCGCTCGATCTTGCGTGCGGAGCAGGCAGAAATGCACTCTGGCTTGCGGAACACGGCTGGGAAGTCACTGCTGTGGACGGCGCCGCTGCGGCCATCGAAATTCTGCGAACCCGCGCCGTAGAGCGCGCCCTAAAGATCAACGCAGTCGTCGCTGATCTCGAAAAAGACGAATTCGAGATCGAGCCGGCCCGCTGGGACCTCATCGCGATGTGTTACTACTTGCAGAGAAATCTATTCGAGCCCGCGAAGCGCGGCGTAACGCCCGGCGGCATCCTGATTTCCATCGTCCACATAACCGAGCCCGGTGAAGAAGACAACCCACACCGTCTGCGTCCCGGCGAACTGGAACAATATTTCGCAGGCTGGGAAATTCTTCACCGCCGCGAAGGCAAAGCAAACGACTCAGCCCATCGCCGCGCCGTCGCCGAAATTGTCGCGCGGCGACCACTTGGGCTTTGATCGACTTTTTCGAGCGTCCTTGATAGTTTCAGCCTAATTGGCTTGCGATCGCTTTCCCTACAATTTGCGTGGTGGCCTTTGCCGCCGACGTCGGGCGTGAGGTATTCGGGTTTCGTTAGAACTTCCTCAATGCCGCGCTCGATCGCGCTCGCGGCTTCGGCTTCGCCGAAGTGGGCCAGCATCATTGCGGCGGACCAGATTTGGCCGATGGGATTGGCGATGCCTTTTCCGGCGATGTCCGGAGCGGAGCCGTGGACGGGCTCGAACATGGAGGGATACTTTTTCGGCGGATTCAGATTCGCGCCGGGTGCGATGCCGATCGAACCGACGACCGCGGGTCCCAGGTCGGAAAGAATGTCGCCGAACAGGTTCGATCCGACGACCACGTCAAACATTTGCGGGCGGCGCACAAAGTGGGCCGACAAAATGTCGATATGGAATTGGTCCGTGCGCACATCGGGATATTCCTTGGAGATGGCGGCGAAGCGCTCGTCCCAGTACGGCATGGTGTGGATGATGCCGTTTGATTTTGTGGCGCTCGTCACATGCGATTTGCGTTTTCGCGCGAGCTCGAATGCGTAGCGCATGATGCGGTCCACGCCGCGGCGCGTGAAGATGTTCGTCTGCATGGCCATCTCTTCGTCGGTGCCGTTGTAAATCCGCCCGCCGATGTTGGAGTATTCGCCTTCGACGTTTTCGCGCACCACGCAAAAATCGATCTCGCCCGGCTTCGCGTTTTTCAGCGGCGAATCGACGCCCTTCAGCATTCGCACCGGACGCAAGTTCACGTACTGCTCGAAGGTCCGGCGGATTGGGATAAGAAGCCCCCACAACGAAATGTGATCCGGCACGCCCGGATAGCCCACCGCTCCGAGAAAAATTGCGTCGAAGGGGCGAAGCTGCGCGAGGCCGTCGTCAGGCATCATCTTTCCCGTCTTGACGTAGGTTTCGCAGCTCCAGTCAAAATGCGTGAACGCGTATTTTATTCCGAACCGCTTGCCCGCGGCTTCCAGCACGCGCAATCCTTCGGGCACGACTTCCTTCCCAATGCCATCGCCCGGAATCACTGCAATCTTGTAGGTCTTCATGGAATATGGTCTGGGCTCCGTTTTCTATTTTTTAAATCTGCCAAATTCAATTTCAGCGGCTGAACAGGTTGCGGAAAATCTAATTTCTTTTGTCATTCTGAGCGAAGCGAGGAATCTCTCTTTCGATTTAACACCGCGTTAAAAGAAGAGAGATTCTTCGCTTCGCTCAGAATGACAAAAGAAGTGCGGTCCTTTTCCCATAGCCTGTGAAGCCGTTTCCAAAATGAAACCATACGGCCGGGCTGAAGCCCGGCCCTCCATCGCTACTGGATCTTTCCGACCTGCGACTTCCACAATTCCCACGGCCGCCCGACGGTGGCTTCCACGATGGCCTGGGCTTTGACGGCTTCTCCGGGCGTCAGGTATTTGATGGTGCCAAGTTTCATTCCTTCGGCCTGAACGCGCGCGTTCGTCTGCGTGTAAATCGCGCGGTACACCACGATCGGAATCGAATCCGCCACTGCGACGAATCCGTGCCCGCGGATGAGAGCGACGCCGCTATTGCCCAGCACTTTGGCCAGCGCGTCGCCCAGCTTGTTGTCGCGGATCAGCATGTCCGTATCGCCAAATCCTTCCTGCGTGTCAAAAATCGGCGCGCCCAGCCTGAGAAATGCGCTCACGTGATAGACGGGGCGCAGCGTTGTGCCCGTAACGCTGTACGGAATAATGTCCGGCGAGTGGCTGTGCACGATGGCCTTCACATCGGGCCGCACGCGGTAGATCGCCGAGTGAATGTACCGCTCGACGTACGAGTTGCGGCCATGCGCATCCACCGGCTCGCCGTCGCGGTCATATTCCATGATGTCGTTTGACGTGACCAGCGCCGGCGCCATGCTGCGCGACATCAGGAAATGGCTCGGGTCCTTGTCGCTGCGCACGCTCACGTGGCCGAAGCCGTCCAGCACTTCCTGTTGATACAGGATGCGGTTGGCGTAGACGAGATCTTCGATCAGCTTGGGATCGTTCGCCAGCGGCGCCGTCGCCTGCGGAGCCGGCTGCGGGGCCGGGCGCGCCGCCGGAAAAACGATCGCGGCGCAAAGTGCCGCGCAGATTGCCGCAAGGACGCCAATTTTTAATCTCGACATATTGCTCCCTCCACAAGACGACGCGTTCCCGTATTTCCCGATGAGCACAAGATGTTATACGGTTTCGGGGATTGTACCAAGTGGCGCAGGCTTTTCACCCGAGAACCGAAGGGCAGCCTGTGTGGTTTTGTCATAGCAAGGTTGAACCCCCACAGGCTGAAGCCTGCGCCACCTCACTGCACAAGTGAAATTGGAATTGCTTTTCAAGAGGCCCGACCTCTTGCTCTGACGAACTTGCCCTGACGAAGGAAGGGCAGGTCGGACAAACTGAGTCCAAAGCGAGGCCTTCAGGCACGAAGCTTCAGGGGCTAAACCCACAACGGCGGAATACTCAACGTCCGGGCTGAAGCCCGGACCTCCTGAGTTTAAAAATAACCGCGCAAACTTTCACGTTGGGACACCGCTCGGAACTTCGCGTTATACTCTCGCTTTAAATCACTCCGGAGGATTCCCCATGTTCACGCGGCGCGAGGTCATGCTTGGAGCGGTTGCAGCCGGAACGTCTGCCCTTGCGTGGAGGCCAAACGCGGCTCTTGCCAGCGCTTCGCAGCCATCCACTCCCGTGAATTTCGCCGTGCCCGAAGGCGCCTGCGACTGCCACGTGCATACATTCGACCCGCAGCATTTTCCTTATTCGCCGTCGCGGCCTTACACGCCCGAACCCGTTTCCGTCGAGGAATTGCAATCGCTGCACCGGGCGCTGCATATCGATCGCGTGATCGTCGTGCAAACGACCGTCTATGCAGCGGACAACTCCGGCGTGCTGGACGCGATGAAAAAACTCGGCGCGCGCGCCCGCGGCGTCGCCGTCATTGATGAGAAGACTCCGAATTCCGCGCTCGACGATATGGAGCGCGCAGGCATTCGCGGCATCCGGCTGAATCTTGAAACCGCGGGCCAGACCGATCCCGAAATCGGCCGCAAACGTTTTCAAGCCGCGGTGGAGCGAATCAAAGGCAGGAAATGGCACATTCAGATTTACGCGCGGCTAACCGTGATCGAAGGAATTAGCGATCTGGTGGCAGGCGCTCCGATGCCGGTGGTCTTCGATCACTTCGGAGGCATGCAAGCGGCGCTCGGCGGCGACCAGCCCGGTTTCGCAACCCTGATGAGGTTAGTGCGCACGGGCAAGGCCTACGTGAAAATTTCCGCGCCGTATCGGAGCTCCATCGAGGCGCCGGATTATCCGGATGTTGCGCCGCTGGCGCGGGCGCTTGTCGGTTCAAATCCGGAGAGGATTTTGTGGGGGAGCGACTGGCCGCACCCGGGATTGCCCGTGCCCAGCCGCAGCAATTCGGAAATCACGCCGTTCTTTCAAATCGACGACGGCCGCGTGCTGAATTTTCTCCCCCAATGGGTTCCAGACGCAGCCGAGCGCAAAACCATCCTGGTGGAAAATCCCGCCCGGCTCTACGGATTTTGATGGCCTTAAGTAGCGCGGGCTTTTCACCCTGAGAACCGAAGGGCAGCCTGCGGGGTTTACTCCTTGCAAGCACCAAACCCCGCAGGTGAAAGCCCGCGCTACTCAATACGAAACAGCCCGCTAATTCTGCGGCGGAGGCGGATTGCCTCCCTGATTGTCTCCGCCCTGCCCGCCAGGGCCTCCCGGACCGCCGCCCCGGCGGTTTGGCCCTCTATCCTCGCGTTGCTGCTCTTGCTTGTCGAACTTTTCCTTTTGCTTGTCATCGAGCAGCGCGCGGATTTGATCGTTCGTGTCCTGCCGGATTTGCATCATTTTCCCGCGCATCGCTTGCCGGTCGCCGCTGGAATCGTTTCGCAAATCCTCCATCTTCTTTTGCTGGTCCACAAGGATCGGTTTGATCTTCGCCTGTTGGTCGGCCGTCAGGTCGAAGTCCTTGGTCATTCTCTTGAGCTGATCATCGGGAGACATTGGCCCGCGCCGCCCGCCGCCTCCTCCTTGTCCTCCCCCGTATCCGCCTCCCTGATATGGCGCGGCCGGAACGCCCGCGGCCATCATCGGCACGGCCAGCAACAGTGTCAAAATCCAGATGCATTTGCGTTTCGAGCTCATTTTAAGATTCCTCCCTGGTTATTGACTTCATCCCAACCACCACTCCGCCCCGCGCCCTTCCACCCCCTATGTATTCCCGCTCTACGGCACGCGGGTTCCATAATCCCTGTGACTACAAGGCACTGATAGTTGGACGCACATTGAAGCAAAGGGTTTGTCTCAATCCACTAACGCAAGGAAGGAAACCTTCTTTTGAAGTTGGTATGATGGGCAAGCCCAATGATTTCCATGCGAACCGCAACTGAGGATGACGCCGGCGCCATTGCTCGCCTGGTCAACGCGGCCTTTCTCGTCGAGCAATTCTTCATCGAGCGGGACCGCACGAATCCCGCAACAGTCCGCAGCCTGATGGAAAAAGGAAATTTCCTGCTGGCGGAAGACGGAGCGAACCTCGTCGGTTGCGTCTATTTTGAGCAGCGCGGAGAGCGCGGTTATTTCGGAATGTTGTCCATCGACCCGTCACGCCAGGGAATGGGCGTGGGCCACCGGCTTGTCAACGCCGTGGAAAAACTTTTTCGTGACGCGGGTTGCAAATTCTGCGACCTGAAGATCGTCAACGTGCGCACCGAACTGCACGACCTCTACCACCGGTGGGGATACGTCGATACGGGCACGGCCACTTACGATGATCCCACACCTACGAAAATTCCTGTTCACTTCATCGATATGGCCAAACCGCTTTTATAGTTTACCGCGCGACGTGCCGCCGGCTTCGCTCATCGCCATTTCCCCGTTTGTTTGTGATTTGGATTTGGCCAGGGTGAAGTCGTAGTTCACCACCACGAACGGTTCCGCTGAAATTTCTCCCGTCGGAGTTTTGCCCGCCGGTTGCTTCTTGAACTCCACGATAAGTTTGTCCTTCACGCCGAACACGACATCGGAGTCGATGTATTTCGCGCCCTTTTTAAAAAGATGCGTGATGAGCGTCTCGTATCCCGGCGCGGAAATATAAAAGTGAATGTGCGCGGGCCGGAAATGCGAAATATCCGTTTCGCGCAGCAGGTCGCCGACCGTGCCGTCCATGGGAATGGAATAGCCCGGCGGCGCGATCGTGCGAATCACATACTTGCCGTCTGCGCCCGTGTGAAATACGGCGCGCAGCGTCGGCTCCTCTTTGCCGAGTTGCGATTCGTAGAAGCCGTCGGCGTCCGCCTGCCAGATATCGAGCTTCGCTCCCTCGATGGGTTTTCCGTTCAAGTCGCGAACCGTCCCGACGAGAAAACAGGTCTCTCCGGCAAGTCCTTCGGCCACGTTGGCGCCCATGGGCAGTTCGGGCGAGCCGTCAATATGGAACGGGCCTATAACGGTCGAAGGCGTCGCCCCCTCGGGAAAACGGTGATTGATCGCGTCGACGAGCATGCTGATCCCCAGCACGTCCGAAAGAAGGATAAATTCCTGGCGCTTCTCCGAGGAAAGCTGCCCCGTCTTGGCCAGCCAGTTCACAGCCATCAGCCATTCGTCCTGCTTCAGGTCCACATCGCGCGCAAACCCGTGAAGGTGCTTGACCAGAGACTGCATGATCTGCCGGAGTCTCGGCGAGTGGCAAGCCTCCCATTGTTTCAGCGCAAGTTCCGTCAGATTTCCCTCTGTGGCGTACGGCATTGGAATTCCCCTCCCTGAATATGACTATGCCTGCGATCTTCTCGCCGAAAACCCCTCCCTGTCCATCGCTTTCTAGTAGGACAGGCTTCAGCCTGTCGGTTTTCTACCCGGAATCGAGCCGATTCTCCGTGTTCTCAAATTTCTCTGTGCCCTCTGTGTTAAAGCCTTTGAATTTCTTTCCCGCCCGAAAACCTCAACACAGAGAAAACCGAGGCCGCGGAGGAAACAACCGCGAGAAAAACGATCCGGCCGCCCAATCTTGTTGAGGTAGACTCGAATTTCGCCAGGCGATTAGAGCGTTTCCCGAGAAATCAAACGAGAGAGGATACATGGCAATCCTCGTAACAGGTGGCACAGGCTACATCGGCAGCGTAACCGTAGAACGCCTGCTCGTAAGGGGTGAGCAGATCGTGGTGCTGGACGATTTGGTGCGGGGCCACCGCGCCGCTCTTCCAGCGGACATTCCACTGTATCAGGGGAAGATTGGCGACCGGGAACTGGTGGCGCGCATCGCCCGCGAGCACACCCTGGAATCCTGCATTCATTTTGCCGCGTTGATCGAAGTCGGAGAATCCGTCCTCAATCCGGCCAAATATTTCGAGAACAACGTGGGGCACGGGCTCGCGTTGATTGGCGAACTCGTTCAGGCGGGCGTGCGGCGTATCGTGTTTTCCTCCACAGCCGCTGTTTACGGCGACCCGGAGCAAATTCCTATTACGGAACAAAGCCGGAAATGGCCAAAGAACCCCTACGGTTGGTCCAAGCTTTTCATGGAACGGCTTCTCGATGCCTATGACGCCGCGTATGGAATGAAATTCGTGGCCTTGCGATACTTCAATGCCGCCGGCGCCACTGAAAATTGCGGGGAAGACCACAGGCCGGAATCGCATTTGATTCCCAATGTCCTCGCCGCCGCCCTCGGGCTTCAGCAGGCAATACGAGTATTCGGAAACGAATATCCGACACCGGATGGCACGCCCATCCGGGACTACATTCACGTCGCCGACCTCGCGGATGCGCACATCCGCGCCCTCGAACATCTTCGCTCGGGCGGCCAGTCCGATTTCTTGAATTTGGGGACGGGCAGCGGCTATTCGGTTCTGGAAGTCATCGAATGTGCACGCCAGGTTACAGGGCGTGAAATTCCCATGCAAATAGAACCTCCGCGCGCCGGCGATCCCGCCAGATTGATAGCCGATCCTTCCAAAGCGAAGGCTTTGCTGCGTTGGGAGCCTGCCGTATCCGATTTGCGCTCGATTCTTCGCACTGCATGGGATTGGCGGCTTCGCCATCCGACGGGTTATGCGGGTAACTAGTCTCTTTTCTGAGACACGAAATTAGAGCTAGGGTTAACAGAAGTGTTGCCTCGCGGAAAGCTATTGGCATAACGTAGCATTAGTTTTCACTATCTGAGCCCGATACGGGAAACGGAATTTTGGCCGCCGATTTTCGGAAAACTCTGCAAAATTTAACCTCTTTGTTTTCAAACCATTGGAAAGCTATTAGGGTTTGCACACAATCGAAAGACCGCCTCCACTGTGGCAGGCTGATTGCGAACAAATAGCTGAATCATGATGTTCGATTGGCTATTGGAGTGCCCGCAGCATTCCTTGGTCGGCAAATCGTGAGTCGTATCCATACATTTCTTGTTAAGTAATTGGACATAATAGACTTACGGTAAATTTTCCAAGATGACCTACGCATTTAACGAGTTTGTGCAACAGCTCCGCCGTTTGGCTCAATGCGCCCGGGGGCCGCGGAAGGTTACTTCCCGGCGACGCAAATTGCGCAGGAGTGATCATGGCCAATAGCTATTCGAGGATTTTACCGCCAGGACATCGGGAGTCCCAACTAAAGGTTGCCACTCCGAATTATTCCCGCCGCTTCGATGGCGCTCAAGAAGAAGTCCTGGTGGAGAGTGTTTTTCATTCCATGCTGACGCTGGAGCGACGGCGGGCGGAGCGTTCTCGAAAGCCGTTTGTGCTGATGCTCCTGGATGCGAATCTGGAAAATGGCGCTGCGGAAGAAATTCTTAGACAGGCAGTCAGCATAGTTGTCGCGTCCAAGCGAGAGACAGATCTGGTTGGTTGGTATAAGCAGGACGCCATATTGGGAATCATTTTTACGGAAGTGAGCATGGAAGGGGATCTGCCCATCACGGAAACGCTCCGCACAAAGATCGAAACGGCGTTCATCAAGCATTTGGGCCGGGAGCGCGCGGCCAAGATCGCTATTTCGCTGCATGTATTCCCTGAAAGCTGGGATAAGAACAGCTCCGGCTGGGTGGCGGATTCCAAGCTCTACCCCGATCTCAAGAGGAAAGGTTCACGAAAGCGGCTGCCTCTAGTCATCAAGCGCGTAATCGATATCGTCGGGAGCGCGGGGCTGCTGCTGGTGCTATCGCCCATCCTTACGGCGATCGTGGCGCTGATCAAGCTAACTTCCAAAGGGCCGGTGATCTTTGAACAAGAGCGCCTGGGCCAGTTTGGTGCGCGTTTCAAGTGCTTGAAGTTCCGGACGATGTACAGCAACAGCGATCCGAAGATCCATCAGGAATACGTTCAGCAATTTATTGCCGGCAAGGATGGATTGAACAGGTCCGAAGGATCGGAGAAGCCGGTCTATAAGCTGGTCAAGGATCCTCGAGTGACTCTTATCGGAGGATTTCTCAGGAAGACGAGTCTGGACGAACTTCCCCAGTTCTGGAACGTCTTGCGTGGTGACATGTCACTGGTCGGCCCTCGCCCGCCAGTTCCTTATGAGTTTGAAGTTTACGATATCTGGCACCGGCGAAGGGTTCTGGAAGTGCGGCCTGGCGTAACCGGCTTGTGGCAAGTGAGCGGACGCAACCGGACGCGGTTCGACGAAATGGTCCGGCTGGACTTGCGCTACTGCCAAACCTGGTCGATATGGCTGGACATGAAGATCCTTCTTGCCACCCCTCGGGCTGTGTTCAACGGGGGCGGGGCGTGCTAACCTTGCAAGTGGTTCCCTCATAGATTTCACGCACATGAGGTCAAATGTCAGTATCTTCTAACACCTGCTTTTTCAGCATCATAACCGTAATCGTGAAAAGGCCAATAAATTTCCAAAAAGTGGAACTTTGGACTACCACATCCCTGATTTATGGAAACAAGGCCAAAGGGAGAAAGCTCACATCCCCTTAAAAAGACATATACTTAGGAGATACTTAGGCCCCGGCCATAGAATTGCTTCGTTGTATACAGAGGCTGGTCTGCCTCCGCGCTTCAGCCGCAAGGGCCCTATGGCCAAAAGCTGCTGCGCATCGCCCCCAGGAGCGCTTTAGATGGTGCATCAGGAAATCGGCCCGAAAGACATCATCGCTATTGTCCGGCGGCGATTCTTGCTTATTTTCCTCCTTGCCGTGTTTGGCGGCGTTGCAGGGTTCGTAGCCGCGCGCATTTTACCGAAGCGGTATACATCCAAGACGCTGGTCCTCGTCGAGCAGCCCGAGGTCCAGCCGGTAACTCCTGCCGCCCCGAATTCCACGGACAACGTCAACCAGCGGTTGGCGACCATGCAGCAGCAAATCTTGAGCACGGCGCGCCTGGAGCCTGTAATTCACGATCTGAATCTGTATCAGTCCGATATCAACAGTGTCTCCATGGAAGAGCTGGTTGATCGCTTGCGGCAGGCTATCACGATCACGCCAGTTGCGCCCATGGCGGAGACCCGCGCGCAGAACCTGCCGGGATTTACGATTAGCGTGGTCTTCGAAAATCCTCAAATTGCACAAAAAATTTGCGCCATGATTACGTCCATGTTCGTCCAGGAAAACATTGCAGTCACCACGACGGACGACGCCGGCCGCACAGAATTTCTGAACAATCAGCTCGAACAGGCCAAGGCGAAACTGGATGAGCAGGATGCGAAGCTCGCGGCGTTCCAACGCCGCAACGCCGGAACGCTCCCTGAAGATAGCCAGACAAACCTGAACCTCTTGAATGGACAGACTTCGCAGCTGGATGCCGCAACGCAGGCGGTCAACCGCGCGCAGCAGGATAAGAGCTTTGCCGAATCCATCCTCTCGCAGCAGTTGTCCTCCTGGAAGGCGTCGCAGACCGGGCAGAGTCCCGAAACGGCCGATCAACAATTGCAGGCTCTGCAGGCACAACTCGTCGAGCTGCAATCCAAATACACGGACGACCACCCGGATGTCATCAAGGCGAAGAACGATATCGCCGTCCTCAAGCAAAAAATAGCGGAAAGCGATCAGCAGCGAAAGAACGCGGCAGCGCCGGATAAAGGCGCGACACCATTGGCCGAGCCAACACAAATTCTGCAATTGCGGGCGCAAATTCATCAGTACGATCAGGTCATCAAGGAACGATCGGCCCAACAGGACGAAATCAAGAAGCAAATCACGATTTACCAGGCCCGCGTAGCGGCCAGTCCCTCCGTCGAGCAGGAGTATAAACTGCTGACCCGCGATCACCAGACCGTCCTCGATACGTACAACGACCTGCTGAAAAAGCGGGATGCCTCCGCGATGTCGCAACAATTTGACCAAACCAAACAAAATGACCGTTTCCACGTGCTGGACGCGGCAAATCTTCCGAATGAGCCATCATTCCCAAAGATGCCGATATTTGCCGGCGGAGGTTTTGGCGCCGGGCTGGCGCTTGCGCTGGGCCTCTCGCTCCTTTTGGAAATGCACGACACGTCCATGCGGTCTGAACACGATGTCGAAGTCGTACTGCACCTGCCCGTTCTGGCCATGATTCCGGTGATCGCGCAGAATGCGGGAAAAACGCGAACGCAGACTTCTATCCCGGCATCGTCCAGAGCGAAGGAACATGCGAAAGCATAAACAGGCGCAGGCTCGGCAGGACCATTTAGAATTGAAAGGGAACCATGAGTAGGATTCACGAAGCACTGAAGAGGGCAGAGCAGGAGCGGACCTCGGGCCAGACGGCCCAAAAGAACGACCTGCAGGCGGAGCATGGTGTCGCGAGCCGCGTAATCGAAAATGCCCCTCCGACTGCAGTCAGTTTTCCTGAGGCCGTTTTGCCTCAACTCCATCCTGCGCAGATCGATACCGATCCAGGTTCTGGCCCCCTGCAATTTGACGCCTTGTGGGCGAAGTGCTCACGGGTGACATGGAATCCCAATCCAAATGCGATCGTCTTCGAAAATGCAGATCCGTTCTTTCCGGGCGCCGAACAATTCCGGACGCTGCGTTCGCGTCTTTACCGTATGCGTGAGAGCCAGCCGCTGCAAACTATTTTGATTTCCAGCGCGATTCCAGCCGAAGGCAAGACCGTGGTCTCAACGAATTTGGCGTATGCGTTGGTCCGGCAGCATGGGTGCCGCGTGTTGCTGATCGATGCGGACCTTCGGTCCCCTCGGGTTCACACCCTTCTGGGCGCTCCCACAAATCCGGGACTGGCAGAGTATTTGCAAAATAACGCAACGGAAACCGAAGTGATACAGCGCGGCGGTGAGGACGGATTTTGCTTCGTCCCCGCGGGCAATCACGTGAAACATCCTTCCGAACTGATTTCCAGCGACCGAATGAAGCATTTCCTGGAACGCGTCAAGCCCGCTTTTGACTGGATTATAATTGATTCGCCCCCGGCCCTGCCCGTCGCCGACGCCAGTGTTTTGGGAGGAATGGTGGATGGAGTGCTCTTCGTCGTTCGCGCGAATTCAACTCCTTCCGAGGCCTCTCAAAAAGCATGCAAGGAGTTGCGGGACGCTCATATTATCGGCGTGGTCCTCAACACCGCGGAAGAATCCTCCGATTACAATTCCTATTATTCAAGCACTGGTTACACTAACCCTCCGAGCCGCAAGCAAAATTAGATAAGAGCGAGCTCTCTTTGCCACCGGTTCGAGGTTGCTTCCGGTCTTTTGGTCTTCCGGGATTGACGGTCAAGGCACACGTCTGCCCGCGCCGCAGCACGAGACAGCCTGTGCAATAAGCCGTGCTATTTTCAGGAAGTCCTGGCAGGCGAGGTCGCGAAGACAGAATGCAACTGTATTCGCCAGTCGGGCAGCTGCAGGGAAAAGGTACGGTTCAAGCGGGCATTGGAGAGGACCGAATAGGCGGGGCGTCGGGCCGGTGTGGGATATTCCTTGGCGGGAATGGGGATGACGCGGCGAGCGATCAACGGCAGGCCGCTGGTAGCCGCTGCAAACCATGGGCCGGCCGGCTGAGACGCCGCAACTTCTTCCAGAATGGCGGTCGCGAAATCGTACCAACTCGTCTCGCCGGCGGCCGTCATGTGATAAATGCCGCTCACATCCGCTAGAGAGAACGGGCCGCCCTCGCGGTCAGAGATCTGCGCGAGAATTTTCGTGGTGGCCGCGGCGATTTCGCTGCTGAGGGTGGGCGCGCCGATCTGGTCGCGAACAATTTTCAGCTCTTCGCGTTGCGTGGCAAG
Source organism: uncultured Acidobacteriota bacterium (assembly GCA_963804145.1). Classification (GTDB taxonomy): domain Bacteria; phylum Acidobacteriota; class Terriglobia; order Acidiferrales; family UBA7541; genus Palsa-360. The sequence goes on from CAWDPI010000005.1 coordinate 106,635, forward strand.
GCGCAGGATGGTGAGGAGAAAATTCTGGCCCTGGGTCGCATACACCCAGGCCGTGCGAAAAATCAGGTGTGCGGCATTCGACGCCAGGATCGCGCGTTCCCCTTCGAGCTTCGTTCTTCCGTATATATTCTGCGGGTTCGGCGGATCGTCTTCATCGTATGGAGATGTTTTTAACCCATCAAATACATAGTCTGTTGAGTAATGGATCAGAGAAGCGCCGATTTTATTCGCTTCTTCGGCCATCACGGCCGGGGCCTCGGCGTTAATGGCCCGCGCCAAGGCTTCTTCGGATTCGGCCTTGTCCACCGCGGTGTACGCCGCCGCGTTGACGATAAAGGCGGGATGGAAGGTGCGGATCGCCCGGCGAATCTCTTCCGGCCGGGTAAGGTCGAGCCGTTGGCGGTCCAGCGGAGTTACCTCGCCAACGCGCGGCAACATCCTGTTCAATTCCCGTCCGACTTGCCCGTTCGTCCCGATCAGCAGGATGGCAGGTTTCATTTCTTCGAGTAGTGCGGCAGGGATTCCCGAGGCATCGCCGCCAGGGTGGAATACTTCGTGTCTCTTTCGGAGACCAGAGGATTCGCAACGCCCCACGAGATGGCCAGCCCGGGATCATTCCAAATGATCCCGTGCTCGCTCGCGGGATCGTAGAAGTCACTGCACTTATAGAGAAATTGAACCGTATCGGACAAAGCCAGGAAGCCATGCGCAAAGCCCTGCGGAATAAAGACTTGATTCTGGCGCTCGGCGGAAAGCAATACGCTCGTCCATTTGCCGAAGTTCGGCGAGCCGATCCGCACGTCCACTGCAACGTCCAGCACTTCCCCCTCCACCACGCGGCAGAGCTTGGCCTGCGCATGCCGCAGCTGGTAATGAAGGCCGCGCAGCGTGCCCTTCGCGGAACGCGAGTGGTTGTCCTGAACGAAAAGATCGGCGATGCCGAGGTCGGAAAACTTCTGCTGGTGGTACGTCTCCAGAAAAAAGCCCCGCGAATCGCGGATTATTTTTGGCTGGAGTTCCCAGACCTCCGGAAGTGAAGTGTTCAATTTTTGCAAGCGAATCAATCCCTGTCCATCTGCAATGCCGGAGGGTTGCGGTCCGGCGTCAACGGGGAAGCTTGGGCCCGGTGGATGAAAGCGCGTGCAGGGAGGAGTCGCGATTCTCGTAATACTTGTCGTAGTAGGAGAGATATTCGCCGTCGCGGACTCCGGCCATCCACTTCGCGTTGGACTTGTACCAATCGATGGTCTGCCGCAAACCTTCTTCCAGCGGAATTGCCGGCTTCCAGCCCAGATCCTTCTCCATCTTATCGCAGTGCAGGGCATACCGGCGGTCATGCCCCGGGCGATCCTTAACATACGAGAGCAGGGTTTCCGGTTTGCCGATCAGGCGAAGAAGAGTGCGCGCGATCGTCAGATTCTCTTCAATGTCCAGCCCGCCGATATTGTAAACCTCTCCGATGCGGCCGCGCTCGAGAACCGCCAGAACTCCGCGGCAGTTGTCTTCCACGTGCAGCCAATCCCGCTGCTGCTTTCCGTCGCCGTAGATGGGCAGCGCTTTGTTATCGAGCGCATTGGTGATCATCAGGGGAAGAAATTTTTCCGGAAATTGATACGGCCCATAGTTGTTGGACGAACGCGTGATCACGCCCGGAAATCCGTACGTGCGCACGTAGGAAAGAACCAGGAGATCCGAGCTGGCCTTGGAGGCCGAATAGGGGCTGCTGGGTTGCAGCGGTGAATTCTCGTTTGCGAATGCGCCGGGGGCCATGTCGCCATACACTTCGTCGGTCGAGATATGAACGAACCGCTCGATGTGCAGCTTGCGCGCCAATTGAAGCATGATGAATGTTCCGGTCACATTGGTGTCAATGACGGGCGCGGGTTCGTAAATGCTGCGGTCCACGTGCGACTCGGCGGCAAAGTGGACCACGGCGTCGCAGCCGCGCATCGCCGCTTCGACCGCGCCCGCGTCGCAGATGCTCCCTCTTACGAATGAGTAATCAGGATGATCCGCGACCGACTCCAGATTCGCGAGGTTCCCGGCGTACGTCAGCTTGTCGAAGTTGACGATCTTGTAGCCCTTGTTGAGGGAGAGGACGTGCCGGATAAAATTGGAACCGATAAATCCGGCGCCGCCTGTAATAAATATTTTCATCGGCCCGTTTCCTTTGGCGCCACCAATTGCGCCTCATGATCCCAGGACATTTTATTCGCCCCGGTTTCCGCTACCAGGTTGTTGGCGCGCAGCAGGGATTCGAATGTGCCGGCATCGGTCCACCAGCCTTCCAGCTTGTCATACGTGAGAGTGCCTTCCTCGATGTAGAAATTGTTCACGTCGGTGATTTCGAGTTCACCGCGTCCGGAAGGCTTCAGGCGGCGAATCTTTTCGAAAACGGTGGAATCGTAGAGATAGATTCCGATCACAGCCAGGTTTGATTTCGGGGCTTTGGGCTTCTCTTCGATGCCGACAATGCGGTCACCCTTGATCTCCGCAACGCCGAAGCGATCGGCATCGGTAACCTGTTTCAGAATGATCTTCGCGCCCTTGCCCGCCTTACGGAAATTGTCCGCAGCGCGGCAAACGTTCGTTTCGATGATGTTGTCTCCGAGGATGACGCAAATGGACTCTCCCTCGGCAAAAAATTCAGCCAGTCCGAGCGCCTGGGCAATTCCTCCCTCGCCTTCCTGGTAAGTGTAATTCACGTGCTTCAGACCGAACTCCTTGCCGTTGCCCAGCAGGCGCAGGAATTCGCCGGCGTTTTTTCCCCCCGTGACCACGAGAATGTCCTGTATGCCTGCATTGACAAGCGTCTGGATGGGGTAATAGATCATGGGCTTGTCAAAAATGGGGAGCAGATGCTTGTTGGTTACTTTGGTGAGCGGATTCAAGCCGGCTGCCCAAACCCCCTGCGAGTACGACGCCTTTCATGAGTGTCTCCTCCTATGGCCCTGGGGTATTCCCGATGTTAGCAAATGCGCGGGGTTTGTCCTCAAACCGAATTGCCCATGCGTGCCTACTCTGCAATTGGCCTGAACGACCTTTGTAACCGTGATACGGAACCAATGCAGAACAAAATGGCTCTTAAGGCATTGATACTAAATGATTTATTTTGTTTTTGGCTCCACGGAAAATCTTGGCTGGCTTTGGCAAACCGATCGCAAGAAACTAATGTTTTCCGATCGAGCTGCTAGAGGTTTGCAGAGAGGATGCATGGCGTCCAGGCGCAGCAGCTTTCAGCACTGACTGCAGTTCTGCAGAGGCGATAGAACCACTTGACAGGAAAATTGCAGGCGAGCCGATAATCACACCTTTGCGGTTACTTGCCGGCCATTTTGCGCAACAAGCGAATCCACCAGGTCAAGGTAGATGCCCTTATTCTTCTCCCAGGTGTAGTCCTTGATAAATTCCCGGGCGTTTCGAACCAATTCCTGCCGCTGCTCGGGATGCTTGATCAACTGCAGCATGGCTTCGGCCAAACTCTTTTCGTCGTTGGCCTCAAAAAACTTTACGACGGAATCGTTGAAGTAGTAGCGGTCGATCGTCGTGTTGGAAACAATTACCGGAACGTCCTCCGCCATGAACTCGAAGATTTTCGTGCTGAACGCTTCATCGCCAAAGCCGTCACTCCGTTTGGGGACAACCCCCAGGTCGGAATTTTCCATGATCTCCGCGATCTCTTGAAGCGGCCGGCTGCCCATGGAAAACACGCGTTCCTGCAAATTCAACTCGGCGATCAACGTCTTCAGATATTCGAGTTGATCCCCGCCGCCATACAGGTGAAATTCTGCCTCGGGACATTTGTCCGCGATCAGGGCCAGAGCGCGAATGGCGATGTCCACGCCCTGGTGACGCGTAATCGTTCCCGGGTACACGATGATAAATTTGCGATCGTTCCGCGTCCGGCCCCGAAGATGAAAAATGTTCGTGTCGGGGAAATTCATGATGACCGTGCAATCTTCGCTCCTGACGGACCTTCCGTAGAGCCGTTTCAACCAGATATGATTCGCCGCGATCACGTGGTCGGAAAATGAGGCGGACATTCGCTCCACGGCGACGAGCATCTTGAAAATCAGCGAATCCGGAGGGGTCTTGAATTTGGTGAGGTAAAACTCAGGCACCAGGTCGTGAATATCGAGAATGATTTTCGCGCCCATGAGTTTCGGAACGAGGGCGGCGAAGACTTCGAAATCCGGCACGGAGTGGACGTGAATCAGATCGTAGGGCTCCCGCAATTGCTTCCAGGCCAAAAAAAAGAACGAGCGCACGAAAAAGGAAAGGAGCTTCACAAGATAAGTGATTTTACCTTTCTCATTGAGGATCCGGCGCTGGATTCGATAAATGTGGACGCCTTCAATCACTTCCATCTTGGAAGACTGTCCTTCCACGCGCAGGACCACGGCATCGACGTGATCCCCTCGTTTTGCAAGGGTTTCGGCATACCGGCGGACGCGGTTGTCCGGCTCATACCACGTGTATGCAACCATGCACACTTTCATTCGCAATGTCCCTGGGAAGTGCCTGCCTGATTAGGATATGGAAGCAATCGCCTAGCGTGGCGGATTGCGAACGCTCCGACCTTGCTGCGCCCCAACTTTGTATTCCTCCATGAATCACCGCGTCTTGACGCATACGCAGTTACTGAACTACCAGTTCTGCACAACCGGGACAATCAGCGATTGCCTACTCCGCCAATTCCTCGATCTTCGGCCGTTCCATCAGGAATTTGACGGCACGATGAAGTAGACAATGAAGAAACAAAAGTTCCTTTCCTCCCGGGAGGCCTGCGCTTTACGGAAGTTTCCACACCGGGACTGGCAGCATCAGCCGCTCTAGATAATAGATTGCTCACGGTGGGTTTGCCAGGCATTTCCTTGGACTCGGCGCCGGGGAATTGGGTTGCATCGTTTCTGACGCAAGTCCTCGACGTGGAAGGCCTGGAAGAGATCAAAGGGCAAGCATAGCCGTTCCCGTTAAAAATGAACCGATGGAGAGAAGTTGGGCGGGAAGTGTGCGGGCTGCCTGGTGGGCGTGCGGCCGTCGGACTGACCAATGGACCGCGCAGTCACTGAACTGAAAAGCGCCGAGAAACGTGTGACCGGACGAAGCTCACGCGTTGTGGCCGGCGGCAGGTCCTTCATCTCTTCCCCCAGATACAACAGAAATGCAACGCGGTCATCTAATTAGGTGCTGGTCATCAGGCCCGCAGCGGGATCAAAGGAATCTTGTCTCAAAGAATTTTGCTGGTTTCCCAGGAATTCCCGGTGCCAGAGCTCCAGGACGGCAAGTGAAAAGACTTCTTTGGAGTATGAACCGCCGAGGGCGGTGTTCTGTGAAATCAGGCGCTCGATACAATCCCTGTTAAAATAGCCCCTCTGCAGGGTCTCGCGGTCCAGGAGGAGATCCCGGATCCAATCCTTCAAGTCGTTCCTCAGCCAGGCATTGTACGGCACCGGAAATCCGACCTTTTTTCGGTTCAGAATTTCCTGCGGAACGCGGTTGCTGAGAACCTTTTTGAGAATATATTTTGTGGTGAAACCGTGGACTTTATATTTTCCCGGGAGCGAAGCTGCAAACTCGAGCACCTTGTGGTCCAGAAAGGGGACCCGGAGTTCGAGAGAGGCGGCCATGGTCATTTTGTCGGCTTTCAACAGGAGGTCGTCCACCAGCCACGTTTTCGTATCCACGTAGAGCATGCGGTTGACCTGGTCACGGTTGGCGCTGTTCTTAACGTGTCTCTTGACGACGCTGACGGACGCCTCATTGTTCACAAACGGCGCAAATTCCTTGGAATACAGAGCATCCAGATTTCGACTGAAAAAATTGAAAGCGTTAGAGGTCCCACTCTGATAATAGTCCTCAAACGGAACGCCCAAGGGCGGCGCATATTTTGAGATCAGGCCCGATTTAAGATAGGGATTCAGCCGCAAGAGGCCCCTGGAAATACTCCCGTTCATGGGCTTCAGAACACTTTTGAGACGTTCCAGCCACAAGAGATTTCTATAGATTTGATATCCTCCAAATCCCTCGTCGCCGCCTTCTCCAGAAATCAGCACTTTCACGAATTGCCTGGCCAGTTGAGACACGTAATACAAAGCAACCGCCGGGGGTTCACAAACCGGCTCCTCCATGTGCCAGATATACTGTGGCAGGAAATTCTCAAAATCCTTGGAGGAGATGGTCATCTCGTGATGTTCGGTCCCATACGTATTGGCCGCCAGCCTGGCGTAAGGCCTCTCATCCGTGACGCCGGGATCAGAAAAACCGACGGTAAAACTGCGCAGGGAATGGTCGGTCTTCCCCTTGGCCATGCAAAGCATGGCGGTCGAGTCGACGCCCCCGCTCAGCAAAAATCCAACCGGCACATCGCTGATCATGTGCATGCGGACGGATTCTTCCAGCATGGCCGACAATTGTTCTTCTGCGGCGGCGAGGCTCAGCGTGGATTGCGGAACCTGAAGGTCCCAATATTGCCTGATCTTGACGTCACCATCCTTGATCAGGATGCAGGATCCCGGAGCCAGCTTATGGATATTTTTCAGGAGTGTGTCTTCACCGGGCAAATAATTAAAGCTGAGTACGCGATCGATCATTTCCGGAACGACTTCCGGCTTTACCTCCGGATCAGCGAGAATCGCTTTGATTTCCGAACCAAAGATAAACGAGCTGCCCGACAAGTAATAGTAAAGGGGCTTGATCCCCACGCGATCCCTGGCGACAAATAGAGATTTGCGGCGGTCATCCCAGATCGCAAAACCGAACATTCCGCGCAGACGTTCCAGGCAGCCCTCGCCCAATTCTTCATAGAGGTGGACGATGACTTCCGTGTCCGAATTTGTTCTGAATTGATGTCCCTTGGACAACAGGAATTCGCGCAATTCCTGGTAGTTATAGATTTCGCCGTTGAAGACGATCCAAACGCTGGCGTCCTCGTTGGAAAGCGGCTGATGGCCTCCTCCCAGATCGATGATCGAAAGCCGGCGGAAGCCGAGACCAATCTGTCCTGAGAAATAGAACCCCTCATCGTCCGGCCCGCGATGCCGGATGGAGTCCGTCATCGCCTGCAGCACGGCCGGAGAAACCCGGGATTCTCTATCGAAGATTAACTTACCGCAGATTCCGCACACAGGGACCTCATTTCCTACTGGGGGAAGACGAAAGAAAAATTCTTTTGTCCTGAAACCCTTATTTTATTGTCGAAGAGGATGAAAAAGAGAACGAGCCGCTTACCTGCGCTCATCGCCAGATCGTCTCCCATCCCAAAAGCCGCCCGAGCTGCTGGCGCCGGAGATAGCGGATCGTCCTGGGGTCATCAACCTGGGGGATCCCTTTCCAATATCCGCTGAGAAATCCGTAAAAATATGCAATCGAACCAATGAAATAGGGCCTTTTGACAAGTCTGAGAAGGCACTTCGAGATCATGAAGAGCGGGTGGTAGCCGCAAATGTAATTCGCCCTTCCGTTTTTCACGAGTCCGGACCACAGGCCTTCGGCAGTGCCTGTGTGCCTGTGATGAATGAGGTGAAGGTCCGGAAAACTCCGCGTTGTCCAACCGAGCATGCTGGCTTTCACCTCGTCCATAGTGTCCCAGCCGGGCGCGGGCCAAAAGCCTCCAATTTCATCCCAACAGCCGCGCCTGTAAATTTTTGAGGCGCCTCGCACGTGAAATGCGGGGCACGTCTCGAATTCCTTCACGCCGTTTTCTACGTAGCAGATGGTGCCTCCGCCGACTCCCAGGCGGGGCTCCTCTTCAAAATTCTTAAAGCATTTTTCGAAGTAATCGGGGTCAAACGACAGATCTCCATCCAGCTTGACCAGGAAATCCCAATCCTGGGACTGAAGCGCTTTGTATCCCTCGTTAAACGCCTCAACGACGCCGCCCCCGGCTTTTCGGAATCCCCGGTTCGCGCGGTGAACCACACGTATCCAGGGGTATTGCAGAGCGTATTCATCCAGGATTTTCCCGGTGTTGTCCGTTGAGCCGTCGTTAATGACGATCCATTCCTTCGGGACAACCGTCTGATGAATCATGCAGTCGGCTGTGAAGCGTATATAAGCCTCTTCGTCACGGACAGGGCTTATGACCACATAATTTATGCTGGATGCGCTCATATTTTCATTTTACCGAGGTTCGGTGAATTCAGGTGAAACGGGGCTGCCGCGGTTGCTTAAGAATCAAATCCCGTTGCGTCTGGAAAGTAATTGAAGCGCGCAAATTTCAATGGGCGGCGGATTGCGTCAACAAAGCGTTCAAGATGATGCGCCATTTTCGAAGGGAATACCGCAGATCGGACTGCCTCCCGGACCGGTCTCCAAACGCGCAGGCAATCCTTAGGATCGCGAGGCGGCACATTGCGGTGGCAGCCAAGACGGCCCGAAAGGCGAGCCCGTAGAAGCGCCCGCGATTCTTATCGCAAAAGCGCGGGATCGCCGTCCACTTCATCCTCGTTGCCGATTCGGCCTCGCTGCTTTTTCCGCCGTAATGGATGACCCTGCCCTCGCCCGCGTAATAGATCCTGTAACCTGCTTGGGCTACCTTGTAGCAGAGATCCAGGTCCTCCGCGTACATGAAGTAGTCCTCGCTGAACATAAATACTTTTTCAAAAGCGGCGCGTTGAATCATCAGGCATGCGCCTGAAACAACCTCAACCCTGGCGGGTTCCACACTCTCTGCGTAAAGCGGGCCAATTCCCCATAACGGATTGTGAGGCCAGCGATTGCGAAGAACTTCGGTATCCAAAACCTGGTTCAGAATGGTTGGAAACGTCTGAATGCAGCTTGTTTGCAACGAGAGGTCTGTGTTCAATAATTTGCATCCAATGATTCCGGCGTCCGGCAATTCCCGCAGGTAGCGCGACATCACATTTATCGCCGGGTTCACGAGCTTCGTGTCCGGATTCAGAAAAAGAATGGTTTCGCCGGAAGAGCTCTTGAATCCAACGTTATTGGCCCCGGCAAATCCCAGATTTTTGGCGCTCTTGATCAGCGTAATTTGAGGGAACTGTTTTTTGAGAATGTCCACGTTCCCGCGTGGGGAAGCGTTGTCCACCACGATAATTTCAAACTGAAGTCCATGCGTATGCTCGTAGACGCTCTCGATGGACTCCTTGATGTAGTCCTCCGAATTCCAATTCACGTAAATGATTGAAACGTCCATATGGTCTTCACTAGTGCGCCAACACCAGCTTTTTCATTTCAATCGATTCCCGGTAGACATCCAAAAGTATTTTCCCTGCCGCCGTCCAGGTAATGTCCTTGGAGGTGCGCAGGGAATTTTCACGCAGCGTTTCGAGCAGCGCTCGATCTTCATGCAACATCGTCAGGTGCCGTGTGATTGCCGCAACGTCTCCGACCTGGTGGGCAAGAGCATTTTCTCCGTGCTTATAAACGGCGCCTGCCGCGTCCGAAACCAGCAAAACGCATCCGCTGCCCCGCGCCTCGTACGTCACGAGGGCGCTTCCTTCTTCGATGGTAGGCAAAATTAAGATATCGGCGCTGCGCATCAATTCCGGCACGTCGCGCCGATGGCCCAGCACATGGACACTTGGGTGCGACAGCATGGAGGAAAGCCTCTCCGCGTATCCGGGTATGAACCCTCCGGCAATCAAAAACTGGCCATCCTGATGCGCGGGGGACTGCAGCCACGCCTCCAGGGCGTAGTGCAGACCTTTCCTGGGCGCGCAGCCTCCCACAAACAACATCGTCAGACCGCGCTTTGGGTCGCGCGGCTTTTCATCCGGGAAGAAGATCTTCTCGTCAAACCCGTATTGGTGGCGTGCCAGCCTCTCCCGTGAAAATCCATATTCCAAAAAAGTGCGCGCGACAAAATCGGACGGGCACAGCAGGCGATCGGCCAGCCGGAATTCCTGATCCTCGATGCGAATTTTTTCTGGATTGCCGCCATGTTCATGGCCCTCGGGCATCTTCAATCCGAGGAGTTCGCATTCTCTTTCCACGATCTCAAGCGCGAACTGCGTATGGGCATTCGGCCTTTCTAATACGGTGGGGATCCCCAGCTTTGCAGCTGTCTGCAGCGTCCGCGTGGAACCCGACGGCCAGGCGTGAACGATATCAATCTGCCCGGCCAGCTTTTCAATTCTGCGGGAAACGATATAGTCGTGCAGCGCGAATGCCCGCTCGCTCCCTACAAGCTTGTAAGGGATACGCACATTCCCACGCGCGAGCGTAGGGCGTACCTCGACTCCAGCAGCGACCGGCTTCGCCAGCGCGCCCGGAAATACGAGCATCTCCGCTCCGGCGGCCGCGAGGCCATTGACCTGCTGCCAGGCCGTGTAGCAGATCCGGTCTGCACCCAGCTTATGGGGAAAGCTGTAAAGAACGCGCACGTGTCTGCTTTCTGAGCTCACCGATCCTCTTTCATGCTTCCGCGTTATACTTCGCGATCAGTTTGCTCAACCGCGAATTCCGTCGTTGGCCGAAGCCAGCTGCTTTCGCTCGCGCCGCGGGGATGGCGCAATGGCCAGGCCCAGGTTCGCGGCGGTCCCTTCAGGGTTTTGAACCGGCTCGTAGGCCAGAGACGCCGTGGCCGCAGGGATGGCAGCCAGGAACGTAAACCAGGAGACCTGCATGTGGTCGTAATAGCTGATTCCAAAATAAGCCACGACGTGCGCAAACATCGCCACGCCGAACAGCCACAGGAACCATTCCTTTTGGCGGTCGCCCTCGACTGCTTTCCTCGCCTTTCCGATCATTCCAAATGAAATGGAAATCATAGCGACGAAGCAGATGAATGTTGCCAGGCCGCCGGACTCGCCCTCGGCCACAAACTGGTTGCTCAAATCCCACATGTCCCAGCCCCAGGTGCTGGCCGCATTGGTCCCGTGCAGCCACCAGTCGCCGAAGTGCCGGACAAACATATCGATCAGCATGGCTCGGTGATAGCCGGAATTTCCGCCGACCAAATCCACATGATTGATCAGGAACCAGACCGGCGCCTTCATCACCAGGTGTAACGTTATCAGGGTGATAACAATGACCCAGCGGAGCGGCCGCATCTGTTTGCGTATCGGCCAGAGGCATACCCCCAGGATTACCGCCATGTAAACCAAAAGGGGCGTGCTGGAGGCCGACGTCACGGTAATGATGGTGGCTGCCACGACCCCAATGCCGGCGAGAAGCTTCGCGTTTCCGACTTTCCAGAGCCAGAAGAACAGCGGCAGCAAGGTGGCTCCAAAGCAGCCCGCCAAAATTGCGTGAGAAAATGCCCCTTGCGCTCGAATCGAGCCTTCCCGGGCTACGGGTACGAGCGGGACTCCGCCGAGGAATCCAAAAGCATTTTGGGCGCGCAATTTTTCGTTCAACATGCACACGGACAAAATCGCCGCGATCCACGCCAGGGAGCGAATAGCCCCGCGAATGTCTTCCACGTCCTGAATCAGGTACCGCAGAAGGAAGTACGCGCCAAAGACATCCAGCAAGAAGCCGACTTGATTGGGCACTGCCCCCATGGACGGAAATTGGATAAGGAATGCGGAAGCGCGAAAGACAGCCCAAAGCATGAAGGCTTTGTCTAGAGAATTGAATCCGCCGGAAACGATCTTCTCGCCCGAAATGATTTTCATCCAGAGCAATCGAATCCAGGTACAAAGAATGATGATTCGGAGGACGAATAGATGACCTCCGCCCAGATAAAGTTCCTGGCCGATGGGGATCAGAAATGCCATGCACAGAAAAACCGATAGCATGCGCCGGCGCGGAAGCACCCATAACGCGAGGATCGCCAGGATCATCGCAACCAGCACTATGGGGTGCAGGTGCGTTTCTGTGAGGCCGCCCCCGAAGACGGGCGCATCTTCATGATATTGCAATTAGTTCACCGTGTGCGTCGCCGGACGTGACCGCCGGCAACGAAGGATGTCTTTCGTTATCGTGCGGAATCTCAGCGCCTTGCGCCCTTCTTGAAAACGGCGTGAATGCTTTCGCCGTCTCCCAGAAGGGATATCGACCGGTACAGAACCGGAAGCAAACTGACGCGAAACATCTTGCGAACCACCTTCGAGGGAAGGCTCGGTTCATTGCCCTGCGCCATCGGTGGCCGCGAAATTCCCGCGCGCCGGAGGAGATTGTCAAAAACGTAATGCGTGCTGCGTTCGAAGGCCGAATTTGAATGGGTTTCGATCCGCACTTCTTCCAGCCCGGCCGACTTCCCGATGGTTCTGAGCGACGCGGGAGAGAAGTGTGAAATGTGGCGCGGCAATTCCAGGCCGTACCAGTAAGATCCAAATACACGCGATTCCGCCGAGTCTATGTTGGGAACCAGTACATAAAAAATCCCGCCCGGCTTGAGCCATTCCTGAACTTTCGCCATGACTTCCCGCGGTTCATAAACGTGTTCCAGCACATCGAAACAGGTCACCACATCAAAGGATTCGGGCGCAAAGGGCGCCTCCAGGATATCGCCCACAAATACCTGGGCGCCGGATCTGGCTTCCGCCCTTCTTGCGGCATCCGCGGACATTTCTATGCCGTACAGCTGCCAGGCTGGGCCCTTCAAGGATTCCAGGAAGGCGCCGGAGCTGCAGCCAAGATCCAGAAGGGCGCCGGCGGACTTATGCTGCGAGATCGCCTCGCGCCGTGCCCGCCACCGTTCCGGAGAGGTTTCTCCGCTGCTGGTGATGAGGCGGTCGTAATCCGGACCGTAGTGTTTATCCATTTCTTCCGGTTTCGGAGGGTTGTCCAGCCAGACTAATGCGCACTGGGGACACCGCAGAAGACTGAAGACCTCGGAGCCCCCGAAGAAGCGGTCCGGTCCTTCCAGCCAGAATTTTACGTCGTCGTGCCCGCAGGAGGGGCAGCGCTTCGAGGTATCGACAAGCTGTTCTGTTGTTTGCATGAGTCACTCTTTCGAGGTTCTATTCTGGGATCACGCGCCGCATGGCGCCAAAACAGGAGGCGCGGCTCCTACTCGCTCGCCGGAACGGCGGCAACAACCTTCTTGGAAAAGATATTGAAAACGGCCCGTACTTCCGTCTTGGAGAGAGCTCCGGTCAACCAGAGCGCAGGGTACGCAGATGCAAGGACCGCCGCGCCGATGACGCTGACCTCGATGGTCGCCAACAAGCGAGGGCTGGAAACTGAGGTCGGCGAAAAGTGTAAGGCGACGGCAGCGCACGCAACCATCACCGCTGTTGCCGCGGTCAGCTTCAGCGCGTCGGGAAGGACGATTCGAGGCCCGAATCCACGGAAGGTCCTTCTGAGGGCAATCATCATAAAGGTCATGCCCACGAACTCGGCCAGGGCGATCCCTCCAAGAACGGTCAGCAGGCTCAGCCGATGTGCGAAAATGGCAAATGGAAGAATTACGACGATCCGCAGTACCTCGCGGATGTTGTCCATGACTGCCTTTCCCGAAACCCTATACATAACCAATCCAAGCAACGCGAAGGATTGAAACAGCGCTGACAGACACGTGATCCAAAGGACGGCGCGCAGAGTAGGGTCGGTCTCGCCAGTCCAGGCCTGGATGAGGTAGGTCCCAAACGCCGCGATGAGAGCCAACGGGATCAAGTTCATCGCCAAAGTGACCTTGAAGGATTTTGTGAGCAGTTCTCGCATTTTTTCCACCGACCCCGATGCATAAACCATCGCACCACCGGAGAGAATGGGAAGCATGAATGCATACATGCACATGAAGACAGGCGTGATCAGCCTGTTGGCTAACGCGAGGACTCCACTTTCGTTGGCGCCGAAGACCCGTAAAATCGCAATCGGCATGATGGCGCCGTAGGTTAATTGGAGAATGCTGACAACCTGATAACTTCCCGCGAATCGCACCAATTCGCGAACTACGCTCCGGGTCACATATCGCATGTGAACGTGCACTTCCGGCACCACGCGCCGGGCTACAACGTAGCAACAAACCAGGAAGCCGAACTCGGATACGGCCATGACAGCGGCCATCGCGAAGAGTCCGTATCCGAGATAAAGAAGGAAAACAGTGGCCACCGCCTCAAAGATGTAGCAGGTGGTGGCAAACTTCCTGGTCAGGTCGATACGATGGCCACCCATCACAATGGCCTCATACGCGGCTCCGGAATTTGCAAGAAGCATGATGATCGCCAGCACCGAGATGGCCCAGGCGGAGGATTCCAGGAACTCGGGTGGTACCCCTGAGATTCTGGCGATGTCCCGAGAGAAGATCGCCGTCGGAATCAAGCCGAGAATCGAGATAACCAGCATGCCGAGAGAGCCGGTGCTCAGAAGCTTGCTCGTGTATTCGTAATTCCCGTTGCCGGTGGCTTCTGCGACGTATTTTTGGAACGCCGACTTGATCCCAATGCTTCCGAACCTCATGTACGTCGCCGTAGTCAGGACGATGGACCAGATCCCAAATCCTCCTAAACCCAAATGCGAAAGGATGATCGGAACAGTGACAACCCGGGTCCCAATCTGAACGACGCTGGCAACTATTCCGAACAGAGTATTCTTTCCAATCGATCCGGCAAGGTTCGGCCGTGACACCTGCACCTTTGGCGGCGAGCTGGCAGTAAGAGTTTCCAAGAAGTCACAACCTGTCTTTGGGAAATTTTACGAAACCGAATGTGTAGGCGCTGCTGACTTCACTCGGGTGGCAAGAGACCACGGATTCAAACGATACGCGGCCATGCCATGCCGCCCATAAACCAGGATGTGGCAACCGGGAGATCGCCAGTCCTGGCGGGCTTTTCTTGCACGCATGCAAAACGGCCTTCGCGGCATCGAGCGAGAGCCGTCACATGTATCTTCAAAACACTATGCAGGGTTTCGGATGCCTATTGCGCAATTGCCGTGAGGCCGGTTGGAGGAGCCGGCTGACTTGCGCTGGTTCCAGATGAATAGGCGCCTGCGGCCCACGCTCCCGAACTCGGGCGCAGCGTGCCTACGATATCGGAATCCAACGGCATCAAATTCAGGCTCGTCAGGTTCGCCCCTGCATTGATGGCTGCTGATCCTGTCTGCAGCAGGCCTGAACTATTCAGTCCCGCGCCGGACACATAGGTGGAAGGACTCGCGTCCCCTCCGGCTTCAGACTGCCAGGTAGAGAACGACCCGGAGTAATTGCCTTTGTAGGCAAAGCAATTCGATCCGGCGCAATTCGCGTAGACGTTGTTGTGCAGGCCGCCGGAAGCAAAGCTTCCGCCGGACGCGATGTACATGAGGATTCCGCAGCCGCTCACGACGTTGTTGACGAACGTCACGTTGGGCGAGCTGGACGTTCCCATGCATGTATCGCCTGCCGTGCCCATGAACGTATTGTTGTAAATCTTGTAGCCGCCGTCCACGCCGGTGGTGAGCATTCCATCGTTGTCGGCGCCACTGCAGGTATCGATGAACGTGTTGTTATAAATGCTCACATTCGTCGTGTTCCCGCCGTTTGCTTCCATAAAAACGTGCGCGGTCACATTCTGGCCGATGCACCCGCCAAACATGTTGTCGTAAATATTGACGTTCGTGATGGTGTCGGAGCCATTGTCTCCGTTGCCCCAGATGTGCACCCCGTCATGGTGGTAATCGTCGCCCGAGGTATCCCAGTTCGAATAATCGTGGATCTTATTCTTGTAAATATTTACGTTGCTCAGGGTGTAGCCGGAGGATGGGCCGCCAAACGCAATTCCGTGGTCGATGTTGTAAATGTTATTCCCGGCAATCGTTACGTTCGAGGTGGTGTTGTACTGAATCGAAATGCACCAGCTCATGTCGTGCATCGTATTGTTCTGGATCACCCAGTTATTCGCTGAGCCGTTGTCGTAAATGCAGACCGCGCTCGAATCGTCGATCGTCGAATCGCTTGCTGAGGTATGGACGTAGATGTTCTGGATGGTCAGATTCTCGACGGTGAGATTTGCGGCACCAATCGCCTGGATTGCGGTGCTGCTCTGGTGATAGGTGAGTCCGGTCCCGTTGGCGGTATTCTGAATGATTCCATTCGTGCCGCCGTTCAAGGTGACAAAAGCGTTCCCTTCAATATCCACACATCCGCCGCTGGAGATTCCGGGGCAAACCGGCGCGGTGACAATCGCGCCCGTATCCCAAAGAAGAGTGACTGGACTGCCGCTCGTCCCGCCGCTCTGGATTCCAACGACCGTCGAATTCGCCGCACCCGTGAGCGTGCCGCATAGATAGACGGTGGTTCCAGGGCCGATTTGACTTGCGCCGCCGCCCCAACTGGAAGATGAATTCAGCGTGGCAAGAGAGATGGTCGTTTGGCCGTTGCAGGCCGAGCCGCCGCTGAACGTCCCGCCGTTCTGAGAGACGTACACATTCGTCGCAGAGGCGTGTCCGGCGGACGCGCTAACGAGGACTCCCAGCGCGATCAAAACAAAAATACCGAATCGCGTCCCAACTGTCCGGACGATCCAAGCTTTGTTTGCTTCAAACCAATTTCTCATTTCGTTCACAGTCCCTCTCCCTCGCCCAATTCTCAAGTGTGCTATGCCCTTTACATTCGCAAGGCTAGCAATCGGCCTTCCGGAGCAACTACTGGCCCTTCGACTAGGAAGCGGACAGGGTATGTGTACTGTACCCGCCGAAGGGGTCTGCTGGGCGTTGTCTCAGTCTGAATATCGGTTCGCAGGCTCCTGTGGATTAGCTGCAGCAGCACTAATGCGCCTAACTCATTTGTAATCTGTGCGTTCCAGGGAGGCTGGGCTGCGCTTGCTCTCTTCCGATTCGATCCGG
Organism: uncultured Acidobacteriota bacterium; assembly: GCA_963804145.1. Classification (GTDB taxonomy): domain Bacteria; phylum Acidobacteriota; class Terriglobia; order Acidiferrales; family UBA7541; genus Palsa-360. Next base: position 123,312 of record CAWDPI010000005.1, read on the forward strand.
CTGGAGCGCTGCATCAGACTCATATTGTGGGACAAGAATTTGTGGGCCCATTGCGGCCAGTGCAGCCAATCATATCCGCCTTCCAGCTTGGCACGGAGCAGCGCGGGATCGTCCCAGGAATTTACCGGGAGGCGCGGCAGATGGAAACAATTATTGCCGAGCCCGGCCCGGCCGATGATCGTCGAGACTCCGTTCTCGAAGCCATGATTTGCGAGCGTGTCCACCAGATAGCGCGTGAAGTCGCGGTCTTCTTCCGGAAATGCGAACGGATAGGAAAAAGATTTAACGGAATCGCCCAGTTTCTGTTCGATGGTTTCTTTTGAATAGCCCAGCTCGTAATCGATTTGCTCCGGTCCGAGCGAGCGCAAGTCGGGATGCGTTACCGTGTGCGCACCAAAGTGGATGCCCTCGGCATGCAATTCGCGCACTTCGCGCCAGGTCAAATAATCCGCGCCTTCGACCCGCACAGAGGAATCCTGGATGCGGTCGGTCGCCAGGAAAATCGTGGCCGTGAAGCCGCACTGCTTCATGACCGGCAAGGCATCCGTGTAAAAATCCTGATATCCATCGTCAAAGGTGATCACGACGGTCTTGGAAAGATCCAGGCCGGCCTGCATCGCCGACAGCATTTCTGTCAAATCCAGGGTCCTGTACCCGTTGCGGCGCAGCCATTTCATCTGCTGCGCAAACACTTCCGGAGAAGTATTAATCTGGTAATATCGGTGCGCTTTTGCAAAAAGGTTATCTGAAATGCTGTGATACATGAGGATCGGCACGCGCGCACCTTTATCGTGGCCCAGGAGACGCGCCGCCGGATGGCACAGGTAGAGCGTGGCCAGCCGGTCAAGACGGGGCATTTGGATTCCGTTGTAAGCCATGGAAGTGATGGAAGGCCTCAATCCGTATGCTGCATTTCAGAAAGTTCTCCAGGTTAGGAGCGAAAACCCTGCCTGGACATGTTCAGCAGAAAATCCTGACGCGTTTTGCGGGTGCAACGGAGCCAGATAGGCTACCGCCATAATGGTCCCAAATGGCTATCAACCCATGCGCAATGCGCCTGTGCTTCTACCGAATTGCTTCCCGGAAAGAAGAGTTCTCAATGTGATAAGTCAGGCGGCCATTTTCGACCTGCGCGAAGGCGAGACGCGCCCGTTCCGAGCCCGGACCCACCACTTTCCACGAGTGATCGCGCCGCACGATCCGCATATGGCTTCTGTCACGCCACCAGCGCGCTACGTCCCGCGGCAACGGCTGCCAGAACTTAGCGTGGCTGCAAAATTCCATAAGATACTGCAAGAGATTTTCATACACTCGCCGCGCGCGGGGATCGATCACGTAATCCGGATGCACGATGAAGGAAGCCAGCCCGTTGCTGGAGGCGATAAAATCCAATTCTTCTTTCCAAAGATCGATCGAATACTCGCCCAGAATATGAAACAGGGAATAGTCCTGCGTCGTCGTCAGAGGAAGCTCGACCATCCCCCCCAAAAAATAAGGCATGATGGAGCAGCTTCCGCCCCTTTGCGGTTCCAGGTGCGCCGCGCTGGGGAAAGACATGTCATAGCTGAACTGAAAGGCATCGCTCCACTCGGCGTTCCGGTACATTCCGCCCGCGCGAAAGCCTTCCGTGCTCCATTTTTTTGCGTACTGGTTGATTTTATTCGCTCTTTCCAGGAACTGTTTGTGGCTTTCAAACAGGTGACCGTCGTGCTTCAAGTCATGGACATTCAATTCAAAACCACGGGCGCGGATGCTATCCAGAAAGGCATCGGAAAGTGCGTAGCGCTCCTCCGGCACCACCTGGAACGAACTACGGATGTCGTAGCGTTCGTCTAAATCCATCAGGTCGGAGCAAAACGCCTTGCCTTCCTCATGTTCGATGTCATGGGTCATCAGCACGCAACCCTGGTACTCATCCGGCCAGAACCAGACGAAGGGGATTGGCTGGTTGTTGTTCGCTTTGACTGACAGGGACATCAGCTCCGCGCACAAATTGTCTACCGTCTTATCGATGGGCCAGGAGGGAAACTCAATAAATTTTCTTTCTCGCAAATGAAACCGCTGGACATGCTTGCGAACTTGCACCGAAAGGAAAGGACGCAAGGCGTAATAGGCTTTTCTGATCAGCTTCTTGGCGAGAGAGGACGCGTATTCATTGCCGACATATCTCTCTTTGCGAAGGTTCTCCAGTATTTCGTTGGTGTCAAACGGCAACAGAATCTCCCCGTCCCGGACCTGCAGGAGAGGGAGAACATCGGGCAGATCGCCGTTAGGCGTTTGTTCCATCGGCGAGGCACTGCGTCCGAAACACGTGATCTTCTTTCCGAAACGGAAGAATCCCTGCGTCTGCCCGAGTTCCTTGGCAACGCCAAACTTCGCAAACTCTTCAGGACAAAGGTAGTAGTCTAGAAACGAGGAGTTCATAAGATTCAGTTAAGAAAATCCTTGCCACTTCCGTCCATCTACTTGCCAACGATCTCCTCTGTGCTTCGCTCGGCGGCATGCCCACCCCGGAAAGGAGGCAAGCAAGTCCTTTTTTATCATCAGGTTAAAGCTAGCGCCGTTCCGGCCTACCCCTATCTACGTGCATGTTCCGGTCCATCTTGAGCGCTACCGGGCCCTTGGTATCCACCTCCCTGTTAGCCTATATGCCTGTACAGGACCTTGCCGGCTGCGGACAGGACACCGTCTGGAAGAAGCGTGAACATCCGGCGCGCCAAACGGGAATCGCCCCAAGCGCGCGCCATTTCTTTCGTGGTCTTGGGATACCGGAAATACGTCAGCGTCCGCTTGGTCGTGCCAAACTTATCCTTGAAGGCAACCAGGCCTTCATTCTCCATTTCGGAGCGTCCGAAATCGATGCGTTCCGCCCCAGTAGCCTTGCCTTCCTCGATGAGCTTCCAGAAGAGAAACGGCATGCCGCCCATCTGGTGAAAAGCGCCGTCCGAGCATCCGTATTTGTAGATGATGTTGGAGCGGTGCCGCAGCGTGAGCAGCGCGGCGATGGGTGCGCCATTTTTCCGGGCTAAGCGGATCTGCAGCGCGTCACCCATGCTATTGCCCAGGTTGTGGAACCAGCTGATCGGCTGAGGAGGCAATTGATGGCGCCGCCTGGTGATCAGCATGAGGTTGTGGAACGTCTCGATAAAATCGGCGCTGCGGCCCACTTCGTAGGAAAGCTGTTCCTTTTCCGCGCGCCGGATTTTTCTCTGGATGGAATCCTTGTGCAGGTTTTTGAAAAGCTGCTCGAGGCTCGGCGCGAGATCGAGCTCGTGAAAGTAAAAGGGTTCGCCGGGCTGGAATTCATTTCCAAGATCCGCCGATGCCCCGAGCGGCCGGAGTTCCAGGTATTTGCAATGTTGCCGGGTGCATTCCTTGACCAGGCGATCCGTTAACAAATGCTTTTCAGCGGAATCTCGGGTCAGCGGCTCGCAATGGTCGGCAAATGGCAAAGAGACCAGCCGGGTCCCCGTCAGCCAGCTGGTGATGCGGCAGGCCACGATTCCATCCGTCAAGGGTTCGCCGGCGGATGCGGAGGTCAGCACAAACGGCTTATAGCCGTACGTTTGTTTCAACGCCTCCAGCCAGCCTCGCCGATGGAACGCCGAAGCGCTCGGGTGGCGAGCCACGAGGTCGTCCCAGCGCGGATCGGTGAGTGGATCGATGATGTCCAATGGGTTTGCAAATCCTGGCGTGGATCTTGAAACAGTGCGTTTCGCATGCGCGAATCTTGGAAAATTAACTTTCAGGATTTTCAGTGGTGCGCGCGCAGGCGTTTCAAGGTTCCGCTTGCCGAAGAAAAGAGCCGGCCATCCCTACTTGACCGTTGCGGATACTCCCAGCGCTGCGGGTGCCGCGGCGATGGCTTGTTCGACCGCGTCGCAAAGTGCGTGCCCGACGAGGATGTGGCACTCCTGAATGCGCGGCGTTTCGCTGGACGGCGCGGCGATCAGCACATCGACGAGTTCGCGCATGCGCCCTCCGGAAGCCCCGGTGAGCCCAATGGTATAGACGCCCATCTGGCGCGCCATCGTGAGGGCTTCTACCACGCTCTGAGAATTTCCCGATGTGCTGATGCCGACGGCCACATCGCCGGCGACTGCGAGCGCCTGGAGCTGCCGCGAGAAAACGTTTTCGTAGCCGCAATCGTTGGCAATGGCCGTCACGGCGGAAGTATTGGCATGGAGCGCCACGGCCGGCAGGGGGCGCCGCTCGAGCAGGTAACGTCCGAGAAATTCCGCGGCCAGATGCTGCGCGTCCGCGGCGCTGCCGCCATTTCCAAAGAAGAGCGCCTTATGGCCATTGCGATAGGCGGCGATGAGCGCGCCCGCCGCCACGCTCATGGCGGGCAAACACGCCTCCAGCAGGCGGCTGTGAACTTCCATGCTGCTCTCGATGTTTTTGCGAAGAATGTTGTCCGTCATGGCCGCCCCCCGTTTCGACAAGGTCCGCTGTGTTGAGTATAGCGCCGCCGCGGGTGGAAGCTGGAAAGATCGGAATCTTCAGTTGGATGGTTCTGCACGTTCACAAAAAAGGGGCCGTCTGAAATCCCTGAGCGGCCCCGTTCTGCCATTCAAGTGTGCGCCTGAAGCGGCCAGCCTGCTTGCTACTGCGCCATTTCAACGCGCACGCAGCGCAGGATTTCACGGACCACCCGCGCCTGCTGTTCCGGCTGAAGCGTGGGGAACATCGGCAGCGATACGATTTCCGACGCCACTTTTTCAGAGACCGGGAAATCGCCTTGCCGGTAGTTCAAATAGTCGTAGGCTTTTTGCATGTGCAGCGGAATCGGGTAGTGGATTCCCGTGGCGATGCCCGCTTCCTTCAGGTGTTTGATCATCCCGTCGCGATCGTGCGTGCGCACGACGTACAGGTGGTACACCGCGCGGGAATTGGACGGTTCAAACGGACGAATGATGCTGCCTTCCGCGCCGGCGAGCAGTTGATTGTATTCCGCGGCCCGCTCGCGCCGCGCGGCATTCCAATTTGCCAGGTGGGCCAGCTTCACGTGCAGGAACCCGGCCTGCATGGCGTCGAGCCGCCCGTTGTAGCCTTCCATGTCGTGGTAATACTTCTTGGCCTGGCCGTGATCTCGAAGCGTTTTCACTTTCTCGGCCAGCTTGGCGTCGTTCGTCGTGACCGCGCCGGCTTCCCCGCACGCTCCCAGATTTTTTCCCGGATAGAAGCTGAACGCCGCGGCGCGCCCCATTGATCCGGCTTTCATCCAGCGATTGTTCTGCTTCGAGAAATACTCGGCGCCGTGCGCCTGGCAGGCGTCTTCAATCACGACCAGGCCATACTGCTCGGCAAGCGCCAGGATCGCGTCCATGTCCGCCATTTGCCCGTACAGGTGCACGGGAATGATGCCGCCCACGCGGCGCCCGCTGCGGCGGCTGATGAGCTTTCCGGCGGGGTCCTTGGCGCACTGCGTTTCCAGATATTCGCGCAGCCGCTCGGGGCTCATGTTGTAGGTGCGCTCGTCCACGTCGACGAACTCGGGATGCGCGCCGGCCTGCGAAATGGCTTCGGTCGTGGCGATGAAGGTGTGCGGCACGGTCACGATGACGTCGCCCGGCTGAATGCCCGCGCCCATAATGGCGAAGCGCAACGCGTCGGTTCCGCTGCTGACGGCCACGGCGTGGCTCGTGGTGCAGAAATCGGCGAACGCCTTTTCAAATTCCTCCACCATCGGCCCGCCGATGAAGCCGGCGGTGCGCAGCGCCTGCTGGAAAACTTTCGTCAGTTCCTGTTCCAGCTCGACGTGGGGAGTAACCAGATCGAGAAACGGAATACCGTTCGCATTGCCATTTCCATTTGCTGTGCTCACTTGATGGCCTCCACTGCGGATTCAATCTTGCGCAACACTTTTGCGGGATTTCCGGCGACGATGCAATTCGCGGGAACGCTCTTGGTGACGACGCTGCCCGCGCCGACGATGGCATTCTCTCCGATGGTGACGTTCGCCAGGATGGTGGCGCCCGTGCCGATGGATGCGCCCTGCTTGATCACCGTGCGCTCGACTTTCCAGTCCGCTTCGGTTTGCAGTTGCCCGTTGGCGGTGGCGCGAGGATAGATATCGTTGATGAACATCACGCCGTGGCCGATGAAGACGTTGTCCTCGATGGTCACGCCCTCGCAAATGAAGGTGTGGCTGGAAACCTTGCATTGGCGGCCCACTGACGCGTTCTTTTGAATTTCCACGAACGCTCCGATTTTCGTGTCGTCGCCGATTTCGCAGCCGTACAGGTTGATGAACTTGGAAAGCTTCACTCCCTTGCCGAGCTTTACGTCCGGGGCAATGCTGCAGTATTCGTTCACAGGCGCACCAATTCTCCTCTCGTCTTGATGGACCGGTCGGCCGCTTCGAGCATGCGCACGACGCGCAGGCCGGCATGGCCGTCGTTGAAAGGCGTTTTGTTCTGGAGAATGCAGTCGGCGAAATAATCCAGCTCGACGCGCAGCGCTTCCAGCTGTTCGAGCTGCGGCGCCCACATGTCCCCGGACCGGTAATTCACCAGCAACTCGCGCACTTTGTCGCCGGAAGTAATGTTGACGCCCTTGTCGTACACGCGAATCTTTTCGTCGGCGACCAGATCGTTCCAGACCAGCATCTTTTTTTGCCCGCCGATCATGGTCATCCGGATCTTCACGGGAGATAGCCAGTTCACGTTGATGTGCGCGATTACGTTGTTCGGAAAATAGATGGTCATGAAGGCCACGTCTTCGACGCCGTTCAGGTGGCATTCGCCGGTGGCCACGATGGCTTCGGGCTCGCCCTTGATCAGGTGGTCCATGATCGAGAGGTCGTGGGGAGCGAGGTCCCAAATCACGCTGACGTCATGCTGGAACAGGCCCAGGTTCACCCGCAGCGAATCGTAGTAGTACAAGTCTCCGAGCGCGCCGCTTTCGGTCAGCTCGCGGATCTTGCGGACCGCTCCGGTGAACAAGAACGTGTGGTCCACCATGATTTTCAAATTCTTGCGCTCCGCCAGGTTGATCAGTTCCTCGGACTGTTCGGAGGTGGAAGTGAATGGTTTTTCAACGAACACATGCTTGCCGTTCTCAAGGGCGGCCTTGGCAAGCTTGTAGTGCGTCCAGACCGGAGTGACGATGGCGACGGCATCGATTTTGGGCGACTTGAGAATTTCCTCGGGGTCGGTGGTCACCTCGAGGCTGGGATAGTTTTTCTTGGCTCGTGCCAGTGCGCTGGGATTCATGTCGCAAAGCATTTCGACACACGTGTGGTCCACCCCAAAAAAGTTCCGAACCACGTTCGGACCCCAGTACCCGTAACCGATTACGCCGACTCTGATCATGGCTTGTTTTGAACCGTTGGAATTTCCGTTTTGACTCATGAATTCTCCCGGCCGAATCCGGAGAGCCTGCTTGCGGCTCCGCGGTGGATGGATTGCCTGCGTTCGATCCATTCCCGTTCTGCGGTTCGGGGGGATTCGAGAACTACTTTGAAAGTGCCTTGCAGTAGCCTGGCTGCGGTTCGGCAAAGCGTGGAAGCGGGCAACGATATCAAATTGGTTCGGGCCCTTGCCGCTTCAACTCTCAATCGTCTTCCCTACCGAACGGTCACACAATTGGAAATCGAAATGGGAAGCGTCGCTTGAATTCAAGCTCTGACTGCCTCGAGCAAAGGCAGCTCTCCGGTTGCTTTTTCCGCCGCAGTCCGAGGGGACGTGAGCGGGGTGATTCGCGAACGATCGATCTCGAGCGCCACGGACCGGCGGAGCAACGTCACCGAAATGATGACGCGGTGGCTTCCTTTAAAGCTCGTCAAAATTCCTTCCATTCCATCCAGTACATCGTCCTTGATGCGAACGCGTTCGCCGATCTGAACGTAGGGCCACGGCTCCAGGTGAATCCCGGACCCAATGGCCGCCTGGATCGAAAGAATCTCGGTATCGTCTACCGCGACGGGCGTCTTGCCTCTTCCCACTACTGAAATGACGCCGGGGGTAATCAATACAGGAAGCCGGTTGTGGACATCAAAACGGCAGAAAACATATCCGGGAAACAGGGGTGACTCGACCACTTTGAAGCGATCGGACCATTTCCGCTTGGTTGTATAGGTAGGCAGAAGCGTTTCCAGGCCCTTGCCGCGAAGCAGGGCTCGCCGTGGTGCCCTCCCAACGGGATCGCACCTGAAGTGCAAACCAGCTAAAGCCGTTCGTTGGTTTGGTCTGATTCATGGCCGTGTCGATTCGGGCTGACTTAGCCCTGCTTTGCCTCAATGTCTGGACAAGCTACCGCCACAAAGTCCCCGGAGTAATCCTCAAAGACTCACTGGAGCAGTCGCAATCAGGCTTCCAAAGCATGCCCGGAGCTAAGGAAAGGTTCTTGAATCGAGAGGCAATTAAAATACTGAAAATAAATAACATAAGCCAGCCAGGGTGATCCCCGGCTTGTTGACTCCTGACTCCTAACTTCAAAAAAGGAAACATCGAAGAAAAGTGTTTCCACAATGTACCAAACGGCTTCCAAGGCCACCCAAACGTGGCTCCAAAATGTGACAACTGCCCCGATAGCGGGCATATTCTCAACAACTCATTTACAATGAGCCACTTACATGGAATTTTTGACATCTGTGCTCTCTTTTGAAGTTTTCGATCGCAGCCTCCAGTGAAGCTTGACGGCGTCACGATTCAAGGGTGCTCGGCAATCACTTACAGTCCGCGCGAGCGGTGGGAACGCTGTGCGGATAGCCATCTTCGCCAGGGCCAATGTTCGCCCAGTGCGGGCGGCGGAGGCTACGGAGTAGGGATGGTGGCCGAGGTCTGCGTTGAATCCGCGCTTTCCACGCCGGAGGATGTCACGGAAGTTGCAACATAGTAATACGTAAGTCCGGATTGAACGCTGGAATCGGTGTAGGAATCCGCCGCGACAAGGCTCGAGGTCAATTTTGTGTACGGCCCCCCGGAAACTTGGGAGCGGTAGACATTATAGCCTGCCACTGTCGAGGCGCTCGGAATCCAGGTCAGCGCCACGGAATGGGAAACCGTTTGCGTGCCGACCCCTGAGAGGGAGAACGTCGCCGGAGAATTTGTGGCGTTGCTCGCCACCGTTACGCTGCCGGACAAGCTGCCGGTGGCCACGGGAGAGAACGTAGCATCCAACGTCGTGGATTGTCCGGGCGCCAGAACCAGAGCCGGTGGAAACACCACTCTCGGAAAAGTGCGCGCCCGAAACGCTGACGTTCGACACGGTGACATTGGAATTTCCAGCATTCGTGAGCGTGACGCTCAATCCGCTGCTATTGCCTACGACTACGTTTCCGAAACTCAAACTGGAAGTGCTCGTGGTGAGAACCGCCGTCGCCGCCATCCCAGTTCCGCTCAAGGATACCGTGCTCGGCGAACTGGAGACGTTACTCATGACAGCTACATTGCCCGACAAAGCGCCGGGCGCCTTCGGCGAAAAAATGACGTTAAATGTGGCCTGATTTCCGGCTGCAATGGTCAGTGGAAATGATATGCCTGTAACGGTGACTCCAGCCGCCGTGGTGCTTGCCTGTGTAACCGTAACGTTCGAACCGCCGCCATTCGTTATCGTGACCGATTGAGAAGCCGCCTCTCCCAAGGCCACGGAGCCAAAACTGACCGACATCGGCGCGATCGACAACGCGGCAGCCGCGGGCGTGCTTTGCTGGCTTGACGCAGGCTTGGACGCGCTGGTGAGTCCGATGCAGCCCGAGCTGGACAGAATTGCGTAAAGTAGGAGGGCCAGAGCGGCAAAAGGAATCGCCTTCTTGGCGGTGGAGTTCGCATGTGTCGCGCATTTTCCCGCGCCACCAAACCTATCGTTCGTCGTTAATTTTTTCATCGCTGCGATTGTGGTGGGCGGCAAGCGGCAGGGACTACTGTCCCAACGGACATTTAAAGTACAGGGGAGAGAACCTGCACCTGGCAGACGGGTGCGGAGGGAAGCGGCGGGCCGAACTTCAATTACCCTGCGCGGCCCGCCGAATTGGATTCGCTATGATCCGCCGCCATCTAAGGGATGGTGGCTGAAACTTCGGCCGAGTCCGCGCTCTCTACGCCGCTGGAATCGACTGAAGTTACTACATAATAATATATCTGGCCCGCTTGAACTGCCGTGTCCACGTACGTGGTCGCTACGACCAGCGTGGAATTCAACTTCGTGTACGGGCCGCCGCTCACCGTGGACCGGTACACGTTGTAGCCGGACACAGTGGAGGTGCTCGCAGTCCAGGTGAGCGTAGCGGAGTGCGCTACCGTCTGCACGCCCGTTCCGGACAGCGTAACCGCCGCCGTGGCTTTGCTGGCATTGCTGGTGACCGTTACGCTGCCGGTTATAAGTCCCGTCCCTGCCGGGGCGAACGTGACATTAAGCGTCGCCGTTTGCCCCGGCGTCACAATCTGCCCTGCCTGTATGCCCGTTGCCGAGTATCCGGCGCCGGATATAGCGACGTTTGAAATCGTGACATTCGAGTTCCCGCCATTGGTAAAGACCACCGGCAGGATGCTGCTGCTGCCGATATTGACGCTCGAAAAATTCAGGCTCGTCTGGTTGACGTTGAGTATGAGCGTCGCGGCATTCACCGTCAGCGTGGCGGGGTTGCTGGTGATGTTGCCCGCGGGGTTGGTCACGGTAACAGTAAATTGCTCGTTCGTGTTCCCTGTAGTCGTCGCGGGAGTGGTGTAGGAAGAGGAAGTCGCGCCATTGATGGCGGTTCCATTCATTTTCCACTGGTAGGTCAAGGGGGCCGTGCCTGTGGCCGCAACCGAGAAGGACGCGGTCTGGCCGGCAATTACGGTCTTGCCCGCCGGCTGCGTGGTGATGGATGGCGGACCGTTGACGGTCAGCGTGGCCGCGTTGCTGGTGACGTTACCCCCAGTGCCGGTAACGGTCACGGCGAATGATGCGCCGTTATCAGAGGCGACCGTGGCCGGTGTCGTGTACGAAGCCGAGGTCGCACCACTGATTGCGGAGCCGTTCTTGTTCCATTGATATGTCAAAGCGCCTGTGCCTGCCGCGGTCACGCTGAACGTAGCGGTCTGTCCAACGGACACTGTCTGGCTCGCGGGCTGCTTCGAAATCGTTGGAGGAACATTGACGGTCAGCGTGGCCGCGTTGCTGGTGGCGCTCGAAACGCTGTTACTGACAGTCACGGTGAACTGCGCATTGTTGTCCGCAGCGGTTGTGGCCGGCGTCGTATACGAAGCCGAGATTGCGCCGCTGATTGCAGTGCTGTTCTTCTTCCACTGATATGTGAGAGGCGCCGTGCCCGACGCGGTCACGCTGAACGTTGCCGTTTGTCCGGCTGTGACAGTTTCGTTTGCAGGCTGCGCGGCAATCGACGGCGCTACGGATGCGGCAGTCACCGTAAGAATTGCGGCATTGCTGGTCATGCTCCCATTGCTATCGGTCACGACGACTGTAAATTGAGCATTGTTGTCCGCGCTCGTTGTGGCCGGCGTCGTATAGGATGCTGCTGTCGCGCCGCTGATGGCCGTTACATTCTTCTTCCACTGATACGCAAGGGTTCCTGACCCAGTCGCTACAACGGAAAATGTCGCGGTCTTCCCCGCCACAACCGACTGGTCTCCCGGCTGCCCCGTGATCGCGAGCGCCGTCGTTCCCGTTCCGCTGAGGGAGATCGCAAGAGCAGCATCCGTTGCATCGCTGGCTACGGCGATGCTGCCGGTTACGTTTCCGGTAGTCTTCGGAGCAAATTGGACCTGGAAGGCTTGATTCTGGCCGGCGGCGATCGAAATCGAAGACATTCCTCCCACGATGCTGAAACCGGTGCCGGTGATGGTCGCCTGGGAAATCGTGACTGGCGCCGTGCCCGTATTGGACAGGGTCAGAGTCTGGGGGCTCGTCGATCCCATTACAACATTTCCAAAATTCAGAGTCGTGGTGCTTGCCGCGAGCGTTCCCGAACTGGAACTCGAAGTCGTATTCGATTTTGTCGCGGGTGTTCCGGCGCCAGTCAAACCCACGCAGCCGGAAAGTGACACGAACGCGAGACATGCAAGAACCAGGGCGAGTATGCCGAGCGGCGCCTGGCGGCGGAGAGTTAGATGAGATTGGAAGCGAGCATTCGCGTGTGCGTTCATGACGAATGCAGCTTAGAGTTGGCGTGGAAATACCCTCTACTGGCCCACGGAACAAACGTGGGACAGGCCTCCCTACTGTACGAATGAACAGCGGAGGAATGTCACATCACTCTGGTACAGGCGACCACGCGTGCGGGAACCGGCGGGTCAAAATGCGCAGGAAGATAAAAGACGCCGTGGAAATGGGAAGCAGGAACATGCCAAGCTGTGCATCGGCGGGGAGAGTTGCGGCCTGTGCTAGACTCAAGGATGTTGGTGTACGGGATTCGATGCCGCACTCATGAAAACTCAGGACCTTCCGCACCAGCAAACCTGCGCAGCGTGGTCAAATCGAATCCTCCTCCTTTCCCTGTTAGGAATTGTCTTTCTCACCCTTTTCCCATTTCAAATCCATGTTGCTGCGCGACACGGCCTTAGCAGATCCCCCTTTCTTTTGGGAGCGTCAACGAAAGAGCTGCGCTCTTCAGATTTTTTTCTGAATGTTCTCTTGTTTGTCCCATTCGGATTCGGTCTTTGCGCCCAGGCGCGCAAGCGGGGCGGCAGTGGATGGAGTTCATTTCTTCTGGCGCTGGCTTTGGGCGCGAGCGTCTCTTACACCGTGGAATTTCTGCAGCTCTACATTCCCGATCGCGATTCGGGATGGGAAGATGTGATTTCGAATACCACGGGCTCGGTCGCGGGATTTTTTCTGTTCGAGCTTTGCGGCGGCGCCGTCCTGAAGGCGCTGTCAAAATGCGAAGATATATTGCAAGGCTGGCTCTCGCCTCGCCGGGCCGCCTGGCTGCTGGTGGCCTATTTCGCTGGCTGGCTTGGCTTTTCCGCCATTTTGCAAAGCGAAACGAGTCTGAGCAACTGGGACCCTCAATGCCTTCTTCTCGCCGGAAATGACGCTTCGGGCGAGAACCCCTGGAGAGGGCAAATCTTTCTCTTGCAAATCTGGAGCCGGGCGCTTCCGGAGCAAACGATTCGACGGATCAGCGGTCGGGAATCCGCGGAGGAAGCAAGTGCCGGCTTGCTCGGATCCTATGACTTCACGGGCTCGCCGCCGTATCAGGACCAACGAAATTTTTTGCCGGCGCTTGGCTGGACTCCTGAACAGCCACAAATCACGAACGCCCGGGGACTCGAATTGGACGGCAGGTCCTGGCTGCGCACGAACATTCCAGTTGAAAATCTCACCGAAGAGATAAGAAGATCGAACCAGTTCACGGTCCACATCGTGTGCGCGCCCGCGGCGACGCAAGGCGCGATCGGGCGCATCGTCTCCCTATCGCAATCGGACGAAAATGTAAATTTTCACCTGCGGCAGCAGGGAGGAAGTCTCGTTTTCTATTTTCGCAATCCACTGTCGGAGGTGGGTGCCGTCCTGGCGTGGCCCGTACGCGGAGTATTCGAGGCCGGAAAAACGCGGGACATCGTCGCGTCATACGATGGAGCCGACGCCTTCCTCTACCTGGACGGCAATCGCGTGCCCCAGAGCTATCACCTGAGTCCTGGCGCAAGCCTGATGCACTGGATTTATTTGATCCGGCCGGTGGACCTGGAGGGAAGCTTGATTGTTTATTTGACGCTCGTCTTTTTGCCGGCGGGTTTATTGATCGGAATGGTAACCCAGAAGTGGCCGAGACTGGAACCCTCCGGCCGATGGCTGTTCGCCTTTGGCTTGGTTCTTCCGGCGGTGCTGCTCGAGATTTTTCTGGCCGGGATGAGCGGGCGAAAGATCTCGATAGGGAATATGGCGATTGCGATCGTTTTCGGGCTGGCAGGGATGCTGCTGATCCATGCCGACCGGCCCTTGAAAAATTCTCCTCGCGCTTCTTGAGGTTCCTGGAAACACCATTCTCCTGAATGGCGTTTTGCAGGCCGCCAATCGGGAGATTGGCGTTACCAGGGTTAGCCCACAACCGTGGCGGTCATTCCCCATTTGTGGCGGATCGAGTCGTCCAGTTTGCGGAATACGATGCCGTCTACGATGTACCCGAGCAGCGCGATCAGGACCATGACCGCAACGACCAGATTGATGTCTTCATTGTCGCGGCCTTGCATCAGGAGCTGGCCGAGGCCCAGCGAAATGTAAATCATTTCACCGGTGATCAGCGAGCGCCACGCGAAGGCCCATCCCTGCCTCAATCCGTCGAGCAGGTATGGCAGGCTCGCCGGCAGCAGCACGTGCCAGAACATCTGCGGCCCTTTCGCGCCCAAATTGCGGCCGGCCATGGACAGAATGCGCGGCACATTGTCGAAGCCCGCCTTGGTCGACTGCGTCACGGCCAGCAGCGAGCCGGTGATGGTGACGAAAATAATCGCCGTCTCGCTTAGTCCAAACCAGAGCAGGGCGACGGGCACCCAGCAAGCGCTGGGCAGGCTTTGCAGGCTGAGGATCACACGTCCCAGCGTGTCCTCCAGAAATTTGTTGGAGGCCAGAACCATCCCCAGAAGAATTCCGAGGACCACGGAGATGGAGTAGCCAATCACAACGCGGCGCAGGCTCACGCCGATTCCGATCCAGAGGCTGTGATCCTTGAACCCGTCGTACAACGACTGCGCGACTCCCTGCGGAGTGGGAAAAAGGTACGGCGGCCAAATTTTCGCGAGCGCAAGCGCCTCCCAGACCGCGAGCACTCCGGCGGCGAAAATTAATTGGTTAACGCTTTTCTTCACGCGAATACTCCGCATTGAACGAACGGTCAATCTCTTCCCGCAGCTGCCCGAGAATTTCCTTGGACAAGTACGCCACGTCGGAATCCTCGACGTGCCTCGGGCGCTGGAGATTGATCTGAAACTGCGTCTTGATGCGGCCGGGCCGGAAACTCATCAGCAGCACGCGGTCTCCGAGACGCACGGCCTCGCGGACGTTGTGCGTGACGAAAACGATGGTCGGCGAAGTTTCCTTCCAGATGCGCTCCAGTTCATCGTGCAGCATGTCGCGCGTCTGCGCGTCCAGCGCGGCGAAGGGCTCGTCCATCAAAAGAATTTTCGGACCGAGCGCGAGCGAGCGCGCCAGCGCCACGCGCTGCTTCATGCCTCCGGAAAGCTGGTGAATGTAGTGGTCCTCAAAATGGGAGAGGTGAACCATGCGCAGGAAAACGCGCGCCCGGTCTCTCCTCTCGATTTTCGATACGCCGGCCATTTTCAGGCCGAACTCCACGTTTTGCCGGACCGTCAGCCACGGAAACAGCCCCAACTCCTGGAAGAGCAGGATTCGATCCGTGCCAGGACCATTTACAGGGCTGCCGTCCACCGTGATTTCCCCCGTGGTGGGGCGGTCCAGCCCAGCAAGCAAATGAAGGAGAGTGGATTTTCCGCAGCCCGACGGCCCGACGATGCAGACGAACTCGCCTTGCTCGATTTCCAGATCGATATTTTGCAGGGCGGGAGTGAAGGAGCCTCTCGAATTGGCGTAACTTCGGAAAACGCCGCTCAGTGAAATGCTTTCTTTTCGCGCGGGTTGGGCCGTTGGTTGTCGTTCGCGATCCGCGGACTTGGCCGCCTTCTTGCCGGTTTTCGACGGCTCCGGCAAGTCATCGGTTTCGGACAGGACTCGACCCCCGCCAATCGAACGGTTGAACAAATCCAAAACGTAATTCGTCATTGTATTGTTCCAGCCTTCTTTTCGCGCAGGACTTCATTCAACAGTGTCAGGTCGTAAAGTCCGGAAAGATCCGGGGACGTTCTGCCGAGGAAACCTTCGTCAAACGCCTGCTGGGTGGACTTCAGGAGCGCCGAGCGAAGCGGATCGTAGGTCACGGCCATCCGGGAAAAAGCGTCGTCAAGCACTTCGGGCGCCAGGGGCTTTCCGGTTTCCTTTTGCAATTGCTGGTTCATGATCTGCTTGGCCTGCGCCGGATTCTTGTTGATCCAATCCGTGAGCTCCACGTGAGCGCGGAGAAAATTTTTCACCACGTCGGGATGCTCCTTGAGGAATTTTGGGCGAATGATAAGGTTGGTGATGACGAACTGGTGATTCGGCCAGAGGTCGCGCTCATCGAGAAAAATCCGGCCGCCTGCTTCATGAACCAGGCGCGCCGCCCACGGCTCGGGAGCCCAGGACGCATCGAGCTGCCCTTTCAAGAAGAGCGTGAACTGGTCGGCGTTTGTGATGGGAAGGACCTGAACGTCGCCGCCCTTTTCCCGCGGCTTGAGGCCGTTGGCCCGCAACCAGGATCGCAGCGCCACGTCCTGCGTGTTGCCCTGCTGAGGCGTCGCGACTTTCTTGCCGTGAAAATCGGCGACCGTCTGGATCCCCGCGCCCTGCCGCACGACCAGAGAAGCGCCGCCGCTCGCCGCTCCGGCAATCACGCGAACTGCGTCGCCCTGCGAGCGAACGTATCCCGTCACAGCCGGATTCGGGCCGACGTACGTGAGGTCGATCGCATTGGCAAACAGCGCTTCAATCGCGGACGGCCCGGCATTGAACGCTTTCCACTCGATCTGCACGCCGGGTCCGACAGCCTTCTCAAACTGGCCGCCGGCGCGCCCTACCAGCGCCTGGGCGTGCGTGATATTCGGGAAATATCCCACGCGCAGGATGAGGGGCTTTTGCTGGGCGCTGCTTGAGGAGCCAGCCAGCAACAGCATTGCCAGCAAAATAATCGCCGGCCATTGTGCCGTCAGTCTGTCGCCTGTAAACCGCCGAGTTTTAAAGACTTTGATCATTCTGAATTGCCTGCCCTCAGGCTCCCAAAGTAAAAATCCCACCGCCAGTTTTGTTCCGGCGGTGGGATTCTAGAATTGCTCGCTATGATTCTAGACTATTTAGCTCCCGGCGCCAGAAGACGCACACATACAGCAGGTACAACAAAGGCAAGCCTGCTTGGTCTTCTGGACGTCAGAAATCATCGGTTAAGGGTACTGAAAGGCCATGCCGATGTCAATCTATCCTTGCTCGTGAAAGGGCAATGGCTATTCCTCAGCGTCTTCGAGTTCGTTTTCGTTTGTTCGCTGCTGGCTCAACTCCGATTCGCTCGTCGTTCTTCACTACTTGCAGGACCAGCTTTTGAGCTGTTTCTTCAAAGCCGTCGCTAAGTTGTGGCAAGTAGAGCCACTTGCCCAAGACCGGATGAGGTCGCATGTCGGGGTATTCACGGATGAGTTCGGAATGAAACTCGCGGGACGTGCAAACCAGCAGCCCGTTCCAGGGTTCTTCACTGGCAGCCAGGACCAGGACCAGCCTTCCAAATAGATATGCCGCCTGACAGCCAAACATTTGCTTTTGGAAAAAAGAAGGCTCAACTTCCAGTGGTTCCAAAATCCATTGAAGCGGGTGTTGGCGGGCGAGTTTCGATTTCATCGGTCAAGGGCAGCTATTCTTCCGACCTGACTTCTTTTTATTGCAATCTGGGGCAAGTTTGGAGGCGCGGGGCGGGATCGAACCGCCGATAAAGGTTTTGCAGACCTTTGCCTTACCACTTGGCGACCGCGCCTCTGACGCAAACTTATTCTACCAGACAGTTGCCTCGGCCTAAGGGAAACTCAATTTGGTTCTCACGAATTCACATCACCACAATAGTTTTAATCCAAACTGTACTTGCCGCGAGCTCGTGGCCGTCGAGGTAATGACGCCTGCCGTGGCGGACGGCAGCACCGTCGTCGCTGAAGTGAAGACGACCGGGTTCGGGTTGTTGAAATTTACGCGATTGAAAATGTTGAACAGCTCGGCTCGGAACTGAAGATTGACTCGCTCCGTGAACAGGAATTTTTTGGACACGGAAAAATCAGTTTCCGCGAGTCCGGGACCTTGCAGGAAATTGCGGGGCGCGTTGCCGTACGAGTTTGGCAGCGGCTGGATGAACGCGTTCGGATTGAAATATTGGTTTGGACCGCCTTCGATGATCGAGCCCGTAAAAGCCGGGTTCAAAGACGGCCGGACTGGGTTACGCGAGTCGCCATCGTTTGAGGGATTGTAGGAAAGTTGCGGGGTAAAGGGCAAACCGGACACCAGCGTTTCGATTCCGCTGAGCTGCCAGTTGCCGATCGCCGTATTCAACCAGCGGTTGTCGCCCGAAGCACTCTTGCGGGCGAACGGCAGGTCGTATGTCGCGTTAATGACCGCGGCGCTCCGGACATCGAAGGAAGCGCGGCCGTAATCCGCCTGCAGCGGGTTCAGCGGGTTGGAAACGAACGCCGGGGAGTTTGTCGCGACGCTGGTGTTCATGCTGTCTCCGTCGTCCAGGGCCTTTGAGTATGTGTAGACCCCGCGAAATTGCAGCCCGTGGCTGAACTGGTGGTTCACATCCACTTCGAGGCCGTTGTAGGAACTCACGCCCTCCGAAAACCAGTGCGTCGTGTTCGCCACGGCAGGGTTGGCCAGCGCAGGCGTCCCGGTGAGAGGCGCAGCCAGGCTGGCGTAATAGAAATATGCGCCGGAAGGATAGCTTGCCGGGCACGGTGACGCCGGGCAAATGACGACATTGCTCGGTACGTTGGCGTCGATCGAAAGAATTTCGTGATAGCCGTGCGAGCCGATGTAACCGACGCTCAGGGTCGTGTTGGGCAAAATCTGCCGCTCGATTTTCAGGTCGTAGGAAATCACCGTGGGCGTCTGGAGATTGGGCTGTACGCCGCTCGGAATGACCAGCGGGCTTGGGAGAGCGCCTGTGCCCTCGATTTCTGCAACCGTGGCCTTTTTGGAAGCTTCGACTGTGTTGAAGGGACCATTCTGGTCCAGGCGGTAGCTAAGATTGTCGATCAGCGCGTAATAGATGCCGGCCCCTGCGCGGATCACGGTCTTCTTCGAGCCGAACGGGGACCAGGCAATGCCCAGGCGCGGAGCCGGGAGGAACTGCGCGTTGTTGACGCTGAGGGCGGAGTTGCCAACGGTGGGATCTGTATTTATCACTCCGTTAGTAAATAAATAATTAGAGGCCCGGCCGTAGGCTTCGTTCCAGCCGGTCGTGAATTCTCCGCGGAATCCGAGGCGAACCTCGAGGCTCGGCGTCAGTTTAATCGAGTCCTCCACGAAGTAGGCGCCCTCCAGCGAGCGCCACGCGAGCGGCGTGGAGGCCGACGCGAAGGTGTACGTGCTGATCGCGCCCTGCAGGAATGTTTGCAAATTGTTGAACGACGCCTGGCCGTATTGATCCTGGACCAGGTTGTCGTTGGCCTGCAGGCGCTCGAACCAGACGCCGAAAGTGACGAGGTGCTTGCCGTGCGTGATGCTGACCTCGTCGGTCCAGGTGAAGAGGTTGCGCACGGCTGTGAGATTGCTTCCGGCATTGGTGCCGCCGTTGGTGAGCGCCGAAGCCCCATTGAGCGTGGTGCCGCCGCCGATTACCACCGCACCGGGCACGTCCACGCCCGTGGTATCGACCCATCCGCCGGTGACGGAAGAGGCCGTACCGGTGACGCCGCTATTAAAATAAAACGCCCCGCGCGAAAATCCGAACGTCGCTTTATTGAGAATGCTGGGAGAGAAGACGTGCGTCTCGCTGAGGCTCGCCACCTGTTCGCGCAGGAAGATATCGACTGTGCTCAAAGGATTGGTGGTCGGCGAGAAGGATTGGCTGTCGTCCCCCGTGTAAACGCCCGCGAAAGTGTCCTTGTCCGAAAAGTTCTGATCGAACCGCGCAGTCCCAAAATCCTCGCGGATGTGCTGCTGCGGGCTGCTGAGCGATTCGGCGACGCCGCTATTCAGGCCGTTGATGGTCAGCTCCGGGCCGTTTGCGACGGGCCACAAGTTCAGTAAATTGGCGACGCCTTTGCCCAGCGTTACGGTGGTGTTGGGCGTCGACGCAGTGCAAGAGCCGGTGACCGTGGTCAACGCGGCGCAAGGCAGAATTCCAAGCCGCGCGTTTGCGTCCGGCACGAGCGTAACGTCACTTAGCCCAAGGCCCTGGCGGAATCCTTCGTAATTCGCGAACAAGAACGTCTTGTCTTTCTTGATCGGCCCGCCCAGTGAGCCGCCGAACACGTTGCGCTCGAAGTGGGGAATTTGCTGCAGATCGAAGAAGTTTCTCGCGTCGAGGGCGCTATTGCGCAGGAACTCGTACGCGTCGCCGTGGAGCTGGTTCGTGCCGGAGGCGGTGACGATATTGATCTGGGCGCCGGGGCGTTTGCCGTATTCGGCGCCGTACGCGTCCGTGACGACGGAAAATTCCCGCACCGCGTCCACTCCCAGCAGCTGGCCGCTCGTCCCTCCCGGCGTGTTGTTCACTTCCGACGCGCTGGTGAATTCCACGCCGTTGAGGATGTAGAGATTCTCCTGCGGCCTGCGGCCCGAGGCGGAGAACATGTTGCCGATGACGGAGTTCGACGTCCCGATTCCGCCGGCGCGCTGCGAGGTGTAGTTGACCACGCCCGGATTGAGCGTGAGCAGTTGATCGTAGCTGCGCCCGTTGAGCGGCAAATCCTTCACCTGCGTCTCGCCGACCAGGCCCGAAAAATCGGCGGTGGTGACGGCCAGCTGCAGCGCCGTTTCTTCGACGCTGATCGATTGCTGCACGCCGCCTACCGCCAACAGGAAGTTCACTTCGGCGCGCTGGCCGATCGCGAGCGTGATTCCCGTTTTCACCTCGGTGCGAAATCCGGCCTGCTCGGCGGACACTTCATATTTTCCGACGGCCAGCGACGCCGCGTCATATCGTCCCGCGCTGTCGGTGACAATTGCGCGGACCGCTCCGATCTCCACATTTTTTACCTTTACGGTCGCTCCGGCGATAAGCGCGCCGGTCGTGTCCGTGACGGCTCCGTTGATCGAAGCCTCACCCTGCGCCCGGGCCATTCGCGGCGCCGTGGCGAAAAACATCAGGAGTAGAGGCACGGCATGCCGTGCCCCTACCTTCCAAATTCCTTTGCTTGCATTCAGTCGGGGCATGAACTTTCTCTCCTTAAAAGTTTTCCAGCATCGCCGTTGTTTCTTCTCAAAAAACTGCGCCTAAAAAGGAAAATCCCACCGCCAATATGGTTCTGGCGGTGGGATTACAAGATTGCCCGGCTTATGATCCGATATCTAGATCGTCAGCCTCCCGGCGCCAGAAGACACACACGGACAGCAGGAACAACACAGACAAGCCTGCATGGTCATCTGGGCGTCGCGATTCATAAGAGAAATGGACATTACTGGAAGAGATTCCGAATGTCAAACAGTTCTTGTAAGACAGCCACTCCTGGCTGTCCGGCGCGGTCTCGCGCAATTTGGACTGGGCGAAAAGCGGACAGACAGGAGTGGCTGTCCTACAAAAAATCGAGGGGGGTTGGATTGCAACCCCCCTCGACGTTACTAGATTGATTTAGCTGGGCCGGCTTAGAACGTGAGCTTCAAACCGACTTGAAGATCGCGCGCGCTTCCGGAACCGATGAGCGGGTTTCCGGCTGCAACGTCGGGAGTAGAAGTCGATGCGCCGAAAGCACCAGGACCCGCGCCCACTGAGGGATCATTTCCCGTATTGAAGCCGTTCGAAGCACCGTACGGGTTGGCTGGGATCGGGTGATTGAAAATGTTGAAAACCTCAAGCCGGAATTGAGCGCTATATCGCTCTTTCCAGTTGAAGGTCTTGAACACGGAGAAATCCATATCTCGGAAACCGGAGTCGCGGAATGAGTTCCGGCCCATATCGCCGAAGGTGCCCTGATGGGGAGGAGTCAAGACCGCGTTGCCGCTCACGTAGCAGCCGAGAGATGACAAGTTGCTGGGCAAACTGCTCCCCGGTGCCGCCCCGTCTGCAGTCAGGCACTGTGCCCACATTGCATTGGATTGGGTGGCTGAGAAAGCGGTTGTGGTGCTGAAGATCCCGCTGGTTTGAGTGCAGCCGCCAGCGCCGGGGCCAGTGCAATAAGGAATAGAGAACTTGCCAGACCCGAAGTTGGCAGGATCACCCATGAAATTCCAGCGATAAGTCAATTCCCCATTGCCCCCACCATTGAAATCTGTGTTATTGGCCACGGCGAAATTGTCATTCGTGTCGTTCGTTTCCCACGGCTGACCACTCTGCAGGTTCACGATGGTATTGATCTGCCAGCCTTCGAACATTTGTGCGAAGCCCTTAATCCCAGGAATGTTGTACGTGGCCGTGAGAGTGAGCCGGTGCCGCACGTCGAAGTCGCTGCTGGCATACTCTGCGGCAGGATCCGCGCTGTTCTGCGGGAGCAGTCCAAAGCGATTCAAGGAGCCGTTGTCGAGGCCATGTGCGTACGTGTAGCCAGCCATGAAAGACACACCGTGCGAAAGCCGCTTGGTCAGTGTTGCCTGGAGGCTGTTGTAGTTGGAATGGACATCATTCTCCATCGTGTCGATGAAGCCCAGCCAGGGGAACTGCTGGCCGTAAGGATTGATGCCCGTGGCAGGATTCGCCTGATTGAGGTCGGTGAAGCCAGCCAACCTTTCACCGCGATTGCCGACATAGCCAACCTCGAGAGACAGGTTGGTGCCGAACTGGTGCTGGATCCCGAGGTTGTAGTTCATGATGTAGGGCGAACGCAGATTCGGGTTCACTCCCAACAGGTCGCATTGGGCGGCATCGCCGCTCAGACCGTCTCCGCAGGCCAGCGGCAATTTGCTAAAGAGTGTTGTCTGTCCGCCGACGCCGCAAGCTCCCCCTCCTATCGCCGGATCCCAGCAGACGGCACTCTTAGGGGCCGAAAGAGCGCCAACCGCGATAGTGCCCCCGGGAGTCGGACAGGTGGGCGCCGCCCCTGAAATCGTGCATCCTCCGGTTTGAATAAAGGCTCCCGACGGATTAGCGGCGAGGGCGACACCGTTATCGTTCTGGAAGTCATTCTGGTTCATCCACATCACCGCGGTCCAAGTCGAGTACATTATGCTGAACCCGCCCCGCACGACCGTCGTGCCCTTGCCCGTCATATCGTAGGCGAAACCCAGGCGTGGAGAGAAGTCGTGGTAATCGGGCTTCCACATGGTGTTGTTCCCTGGCGCACCTTGCTGAGTGATTCCATAAGTTGAGGTGGGATCGAAATTCGCCCAGCCACTATTACTTGCGGAAATCGGTGCCTGGTACATCCAGCGCATGCCCGCGTTGATCGTAAGTCTCGGGGTGACGCGCCAGTCGTCCTGGGCGAACAATGCGGACTCCGACCAGAGCAATTGGCGGGTCGGGTCGCCGACGAGAACCTGTCCGCTGGTAGGATCGCCAGCAAAGAAATCCTCAAGAGCGCTGGATCCAGCGAAAGCCACGTTACCCTTGAAATTCACGCGGCCACGGCCGTAGTTCGGGATGTCCGAGTCCGCCTCGATGTGCGTGTATTCGACACCGAACTTCATCGAGTGCTTGCCCTTCAAATAGGAGAGAGATTCTTGAAAATCCTCATACGGGTTGGGGGCTGTGTGCTGCGGCCGGTTATGCCAGGTGCCCAACTGGTTAAATTTGCCGACATTGAGATCCGGCAAACCGCTCGCAGGCAAACCCGTGCTGATAGGATCGGTGACGCCCGCGTCGTCATTAATTTGAAAGAAGCTCATGCGGTTGTAGCCGACGCGCACTTCGTTCACGAGGTTGGAGCTGGGAGTCCAGATCCAGTTTCCCGACGTCGTGTACGTGCGAAGCGTAAACGAGTCCTCGAAGAGCGAATTGATGAATGGGTGGTCTTCTCCGTTGCCGAGGTAGTTGCTGATCGACAGCAAACCGCTGATCGTATTCTTGTCGTTAATGTGATAGTCCATTTTTGCAATTCCGTTGTTGCTGTCGTTGGTGTTGGGGAAATTGCTGACGTAGCCGGTCTGACCCTGCGACGGGTTGTTCGGGAAGAAACCGCCCGTGCAGGCCGGGGCCACTCCTGTTGTGCATCCCGTCAGGCCCAAGGTTACAGTGCTTATGGGAATGTCCATTCCCTGAAGCGTGGTGATCGCGTCCACCATACTGTGCGCCGGATCGGCTGTCGTTTGCGCCACAGTTTCGGGAATCCCGCTCGTGACGATCGCGTTGCCGATCAAGGAATGCAGGCCCTCGTAATTGGCAAAGAAGAACAGCTTGTCCTTAATGATCGGACCGCCCACGGACCCGCCGTACTGTTTCAATTGGGTTGGCAGTTTGCCGCATACGATCGCCTGGGCAGAGGCAGGTGAAGTGGAGTTAAGCAGGCAAGTCCCATTGATTTCCGCAGGGTTGTACAAGTTGCGGGCGTCCCATGCGGCGCTGCGGTAAAAACCGTACGCCGAACCATGAAACTGGTTGGATCCCGACTTGATTCCGACGTTCACGACGGCTCCGGGCTTCCAGCCGTATTCCGCCTTGGGATTTTCCATGGTGTTGAATTCCTGGATGGCGTCAATCGGCAGAATCGTCGCCGCATCCGTGATTGGGCTGGACATTCCCAAAATCGGGCGGGAATCAAAGAAATTGGAATTGACCACGCCGTCTATCATCCAGACGGACTCGTCTGGACGGACGCCGTTGGTGCTTTGGGTCCACGGACCGCCGCCCGGCTGGATCATGACGCCGGGACGCAGACCAAGCAGCATCTGGTAGTTGCGGCCATTCAAAGGCATGTCAACGATGTCCGAGTTGTCGAGAGTGCCGCCCAGGGTGGCGTTGGTGGTCTCCACCAGGGGTACAGATTCGGTGACCGTTACCGTCTGGTTTTGCTCGCCGGGCTGGACTTGCAAGTCCACTCGAACTTCCTTGCCAACCTCGACGTCAACACTCTGCCGTTCGATCTTCTTGAACCCTTTGGCCTCGGCGCGAACTGTAAAGTTGCCGGGAGTCAGGTTGGGAGCGTTGTACTCGCCTGCGTCGTCGGTTGTCAGCGTTCGCGTGATGCCTCTCGCCGTATCGATGACGCTTACGGTAGCGCCCGCAACGACGCCGCCGCTTGTGTCCGTAACCGTTCCCATGATGCGCCCGAGGTTGCCCTGCGAAAACGCAGGCACACTGAGCAAAAGGATCACAAGTGCGCCGCCCAGCAATTGGATCGCTTTTCCGTACCAACTACTCGTTTTTGAAGATTTCATTTCTAAGCCTCTCATCAACAAGGATTGAATTCTGATTCTGTGACCGATCCCCACCCCTGCTAAGATCCCACCGCTGAAATACGCAAAAACCGCCAAGAAACTTTGATTCCCATCGTACGAACGCCAATACATCAGCCGCGACCCGTATTCAAAATCGGGGCCGGGGCGCGCTTATTCCGCCGGACAGCATCACTCGTTGCGAGCGGGGTCCGGAGAAGCGCATGCTACGTTCGATAAGATTTTCAATCAATTTTAGTGAGTACCAACAAACGTAAGTCGACAGCACCCGACCACTTGATGGGGGTGAGATTAGTTCCAATGGCCAGTCAAGTCAAGTGGAATATGTTTGGAATTGGTTTATTGGACACAGGCGGACGGTAGTACCAGGCACATGGGGTTGTTCGCTTCAATTGCCCGAATTGGTGATGGGAAACCGAATCTGAAAGATCGAGCCGCGCCCCGGCGAGCTATGCACTTCAATCGTCCCGGCATGGACCTCGGCAATCCAGCGGCCGATGGAGAGCCCGAGTCCGACTCCACCCGATTCGCGGCTGCGCGCCTTATCGGCGCGATAGAATCGCTCAAACACATTCGGCAGGTCCGCCTCGGCGATGCCGATTCCCGTGTCGCGCACTTCCGCCACGGCGTAACCGTTGTTCCTCTGCAAAGAGACTTCGACCTGCCCGTTCGCGGGCGTGTATTTCACCGCGTTATCGATCAGGATCAAAAACAGCCGCCGGAGCGAGCCGGCGTCTCCTTGAATCCACACGGAGTCGCCGGAAATTTGCTCCTGGAAGGCAATCTGTTTCGCTTCGGCCAGGGCGCTTCCCTGATGGCAGGCCTCCCGCAGGACCTCCGACACATTCGTGGCGTTGAAGCGAAGGGTTTCGGCGCCGCTATCGGCCCGGGCAAGGAACATCAGCTGTTCGATCAAGCCGGAAGTTTTTTCCAGCTCGGTGAGAACCTCGGCGATGACGTACCGGTATTCGTCCGCTGAACGTGCTTTCCGCAGGGATAGCTCCGCGCGCGTCCGCATCACGGCGACCGGCGTGCGCAGCTCGTGCGAAGCGTCCGCCGTGAATTGCGTGATTTTCTTGAAGGCAGCTTCCAACCGCCCCAGCATGCCGTTGAGCGTTTCCGAAAGACGTTGCAACTCGTCGCCGGTATTGGGCACGACCAGCCGGCTCGACAGGTTCTGCGCGCTGATCGTTCTCGCCGTCTGCGTAATCTGGTCCACCGGGGCCAGCGCCCGTGTGCTGATCCAGTAGCCTCCCGCGGCCGCGCACAGGAGCAGCGACGGAATGGAAATAAAGAGCAGCAGGGCAAAATGGTTCAGGGCTTCATAGAAATCGTCCATTTCAAATGCAGACTGGATGAGGTAGGACTGGCCTCCCACGCTGACTTTTTCACTCCAAATGCGAAGCGGGATATCCTTCCCCGCATAATCAATCGCTCTCTTCGGTATGGTTGCGGGCCTTGGAACTCCGTAATCGCTCATGACCGGGGACCGGTACAGCCAGTTTCCCTGTTCGTCGGAAACCTGCAAAAGGGCCCCACCCTGCCGCAATTCCGTATGCTCCCGAAGCCCTTCCTGCAGATCGTCCTCGGCGCCGCGTTGGATGTTTCTCACGATGAGCTGGTGGACACCCTCGGCGCGGGTCCGGAGCTCCTCATCCACCGTTCGATGAATACTGGAGCGCATCTCGAGGTAAGCGCCTATGCCAAACGCGGACAACACCACGGCGAGCACCGCAAAATACCAGGCGGTGAGGCGAAGGCGAATGGGAAGCGTCATCATGCTTTGGTGGTATCCCGGATGCAGTATCCCGTTCCGCGAACGGTCAGGATCAGTTTGACCCTATGGTCTCGATCCACTTTGCTGCGCAACAGGCTGATGAAGACGTCGAGGGTATTTTCCTCGATGTCGTCATTGGAATCCCAAACGGAATTGACAATCGTATTTCTGGGGATGGCCCGGCCGGCGCGCCTCATCAGGAATTCGAGCAAACGGAACTCCGTCCGGCTAAGGCTGATCTCCTCCCCGGCGCGCGTAACCTGATGGGAAGCCGGGTTCAAAACCAGATCTCCCACCTGCAGAAGAGTGGGGCGCGGGGCCGACACGCGCCGCGAGACCGAGCGAAGGCGCGCCAGAAATTCCTCAAAAGAAAACGGCTTGGTCATGTAGTCGTCTGCGCCGATGTCGAGCCCCTTCACGACGTCCGGCACGGTGTCGCGGGCCGTCAGAACGAGGATCGGTGTTTTGTTGCCGCCCTTGCGCAGGCGGCGGGCGACTTCGAAGCCGTCGATTCCCGGGAGCATCAAGTCCAGCACGATGGCGTCATATTCGCTGGACTGGGCCATTTCGAGGGCGTCGCGGCCGTCGAAAGCCAGGCTGACGGAATGGTTCTCCTCCTCGAGGCCTTTCTTGAGCAGCTCCGCCATTTTCTTTTCGTCTTCCACGATGAGGACGTGCATCGCCGGCATGCTCCTATCAGATCACGACAACCTGAAAAACTACTGAAATGGCCTGTTATTCATTCTAGGCTCTTCCTGCCGCGCGTGGAATAGAATAGCCCTCAATTCTTAAGGTTTCATTCAGGTTGTGAAGTTAGGCTGTCTGCCACGGGTGGCGCAGTGGTCACGATCATCTTGCACCTTGCATGGGAGACAACATGAAAAAATTTGGCGGCATCGGTTTTTTGCTGACGTTCGTAATTGCGCTAACGGCATGTCAAGTCAACCAAACGACTGCCCCTGCGAGCGCGCCGCCCGCGGCTGAGGCTGCGCCTCCGCTGATTTTGACCGCTACAGTTCCACTCGAGGGCGTGAAGGGGCGTTTCGATCATTTTGCTTCCGGCAAAGGAAAAGTGTTTGTTTCGGGACTGGGCAACAATTCCGTGGAGATCATCGATCAATTTCAAGGAGCCCGCTCACACGAAATTACCGGGGTGCCGAACCCGCAGGGCGTGGCGTTTTCTCCGGAGGCCAACAAACTGTTTGTGGCCAGCGAGAAAGGGAAGGTCTACATCTACGACGGCGACTCGTACAAGCTGATCACCACACTGGATTTTGACGGTGGCGCGGACAACATGCGCTACGACGCGGCGACCAAGCGAGTCTATGTCGGCTGTGGTGATGACGAAAAGAACGCCGCGATCGCGGCGATAGATGCGATGACCAACAAGCGTCTCGATGAAGTGTATAAGCTTGGTGGCGAGCCGGAATCGTTTCAGCTGGAAAAGAACGGCCCGAATATTTACGTGAATGTCCCGGATTTGAAGCAGATTGTGGTGATCAACCGCACCACCAAGGAAATCACTCGCTGGCCCGTGACCGTCGCGCAGAATTTTCCGATGGCGCTCGATGAAGCCGATCACCGGGTCATCGTGGGCACGCGGGAACCGGCGACGCTCTCCGTGTTTGACACTGGCACGGGCAAAATGGTCGCCTCCGTCCCGACCGTTCAGGATACAGACGATCTGTATTACAGCGCCGAGCACAAGCGCGTCTACGTGCCGGGGCGTGCGGGAGAGATTTGGGTCTACCAGCAGACCGATCCCGATCACTACCGTCTGATCTCCAAGATCCCCACCGTCGTCGGCGCGGGCACGGCGGGATATTTTGGAAGGCAGGGGAAAGGCTTCGATCGTTTTTACCTCGCGGTATCCGCGAGCTCCAGCGCGAGCGCAGAAGTAAGAATCTATACTATGCAGGACTGAAAAAGGCGGCCCGATCTTGAAATGGCGGATAAAAAGTCGATTCACTCCATAAAGAAGGAGGATTCACCACCATGCGTCGCAGAAAAATTGCAGTCATCACGGGCGTAACTTTGAGCCTTGCAGTCACTTTTCTCCTGGCCGAATTCGCGCGGGCCTTGCCGGCAAGTCCTGGCCCGTCCGGCTATCACATCCTGAAAACTATCCCAATGGCCGGCACGGAAGGCTGGGACTATATCAGCATGGACAGTGCCGCTCGCCGCCTGTACATCGGTCGGCAAACTCACATGGACGTGGTCGACGTTGACTCGGGTACCGTGGTGGCCACATTGACCGGCATGCCGGGTGTTCATGGCATCGCGCTCGTGCCCGAATTCGGCCGAGGCTTCACGGTTGAGGATAACGACACCACCTCCATACTGGATCTGAAAACCTTGAAGGTAGTCGGCTCCCTCAAAATGGGTAAAGATCCCGATTCGTATGCCTACGACGAACTTACCAAGCGCGTGTTCGTAATGAACAGCGCCGGCGCCAGTGCGACGGCGGTCGATGCTGCGAAAGGCACTATCGTCGGAACGGTTAAGTTCGACGGTCAGCCGGAGTTCGTCGCCTCGGATGGCAAGGGGAAGGTCTTCGTCAACATTACGGACAAAAACCAGATTCTCGAATTCGATGGGCAGACGCTAAAGGTACTGAACCACTGGTCGCTCACCCCTTGTGAAGGACCTTCCGGGCTGTCCATGGACCGTAAGAACCGGCGCCTGTTTTCCGCATGCGATAACGAGATGATGATCGTCATGAATGCAGATACCGGCAAAGTGATTGCCTCGCTCCCCACCGGAGCCGGCACCGATGCCAGCCTCTTCGACCCCGATACGGGAAATGCGTTCGCCTCCGCCGGCGGATCGGGGACCCTTACGGTCATTCACGAGGATTCACCCGATAAATTCCGCGTCGTAGAAGATGTCCGTACACAATCCGGGGCACGGACCATGGCCCTGGACACTAAAACGCATAACGTGCTTCTGGTCACTGCGCGTCACGGCCACGGCTCGACGCACTTGGACGTGCTGCAGAATACGTTCGTCGTCATCGTTGTCGGCAAGTAGCCGCTGAGCCGCGTATTCGGGAAAAACAAACTTGAAGTCTAAACGGCGGAGCGTGGGTCTTTTGATCTTGGTTGCGATCATTGTCCTCGCCGCTGCATACGGAATGGCAGTGATTCGGCGAGGATTCCGCGCCACGGATCAACCGTCCGCCATCGAGAAGGTGGTGGCTCGAACTGTGCGGAACTTGGGCATTCCAAGTCGCGCGCGGAATGAAAAAAATCCGTGGACCGCGAGTCCCGACCTCTTGCAGGAAGCGCGTGAGAATTTCACCGGCCACTGCGCGGGCTGCCATGGCAAGGAAGGCGATGGACAATCGGGGTTCGGCCAGAATCTTTATCCCAGTGCGCCGGATTTGCGGCAGTCTGAGACGCAGAATCTCAGCGACGGCGAAATCCATTACATTATTCAGAATGGCGTGCGTTTGACGGGGATGGCGGCGCTTGGAAATCCGCAGAGCAGTCAGGACGACAACGCGGCATGGAAACTGGTTCTTTTCGTTCGCTCCATAAGGTTAGCGACGCCCCAGGAAAAAGCCGAACAGAACGCAACTGCGGCTTCGGCGCACTACACAGGCTCCGCCGCGTGCCAGAAGTGCCACGCAGAATTGTACGAACGCTGGAAGAAAACTCCGATGGCCAACGTCGTGCGCGATCCGCGGGAACATCCGGATGCCATCCTTCCCAATCTGGCCACAAATAATGTGAGTCCGAAATTCACGAGGGATCGGGTTGCGTTCGTATATGGCAGCATTTGGAAGCAGCGCTATTTCACGAAAATCGGCGAAGACTATTTTCCCGAGCCCGCGCAGTGGGACGTGACTAACAAAGTTTGGCGTCCGTACTTTGTGCCCAAGGGAGGGGATTGGTGGGAGCCGTTCTATCCGCCCGACAATATGAAACGGCCCACGGGACCAACCTGCGACGGCTGCCATTCGGTGGATTACAACATTCAAACGAAGCAGGTCGCGGAATGGAATGTCGGCTGCGAGCGCTGCCACGGTCCCGGGGGCGCCCATGTGGAACACGCGACGCGCACCAATATTTTGAATCCGGCTCGCATGGATGAGGTGAGCGCCAATGACACCTGCATCCAGTGTCATTCGCAGGGGCGTCCGCTGACCAATCCTATCGAAGGAAAATATTACGACTGGCCGGTCGGGTATCATGTGGGACTGAATTTGCGGGACTATTGGCAGCTCGAAGACCACACGCTGGGCCAACTTAGCTTTACGCATTTCCCCGACGGCACTGCGCACAAAAATAGGATGCAAGGGAATGACTTCGTGCAGAGCGTGATGTACCGGCGCGGCGTCACATGCTTCGATTGCCACGATGTACACGGCACGAAGAACTACGCGCAGCTCCGCAAACCGGCGAACGAAATTTGCCTCGATTGCCACGGACCTGGATCCAGGAACGGGCCGCGCGAGGCAACGCTCGCGGAACACACGCGCCACAAGGATGGCTCGGCGGGCAGCGCGTGTGTCGCCTGCCACATGCCGAAGATCGAAGCGGAGATTCCTGAAGTCTTCGTGCGCGCTCATACGTTCGCCTTTATCGCGCCGGCCATGACGGATAAATACAAAATTCCGAATCCGTGCACCTCCTGCCACGCGGACAAGACCACAGGGTGGGCCGCCGATGCCATGCGCCATTGGGCGGGTGAATCACCATGGCGGATGGAATAGAATAGCCGCCGGTCCTTAAGGTCCCATTCAGGTTGGGAGATTAGGATTATCATTGGCTATGGTATCTGTTCAGTCCGAATATAAGTGTGGTCCAAACTTTTACAGGGGAATTCTCCATCATTTCAAAATGCATTCAAGTCGTGAAAAAGTCTTCTTGAAATTCGCCGTCACGACGCTGGGCCTGCTGTTATTTTTCTGCCTGCGAGCCAACGCTCAAGTCGCTGGAGGATCGATTACCGGCACGGTCAGTAATGAGTCCGGCGCCGCCATGCCGGATGTCCGCATCTCTGTGAAAGACGTGGGCACGGGTCTCGCCAGAACCGCCACGTCCAACACGGCGGGCCTTTACAGCGTGCCCGACCTGTCTCCCGGAAACTTTGAAATGACGGTTTCTGCTTCCGGATTCACAACCCAGTTGTGGACAACTATTGCCGTAACTGCGGGGGTCGAGCGCGTACTCAATGTCGTCATGCGAGTGGGCGACCCCCAGCAAGTGGTGCGCGTGGTAGCGCCTCCCGCGCTGGTCAGCGAGCCGTGCCCCGCGGTTTGCGGCAGCGCCAACGCCTCCACGGTGCGCGATACGCCTTTGAATGGACGCGACTGGGCGGCGCTGGCGACGTTGCAGGCCGGTGTCTCCTCCGTGCAGAACGGGAGCGCGACCGGCGGGGGCAATATGGATCGCGGGTTCGGAGCGGCGGTGAGCATTTCGGGATCGCGGCCGGATCAGAACGCCTACATTCTTGACGGGATAAGTATTAACGATTATGCAAATGGAGCGCCGGGCAGCGTGCTCGGCGACAATCTGGGTATCGACGCCGTCGAGCAGGTCTCCGTGCTGGGGAGCAACTATCCCGCCGAGTATGGTCGAACGTCGGGCGGCGTGATCAACGTGGTGACCCGGTCCGGCAAGGATGCCTTCCACGGCTCTCTGTACGAATTTCTCCGCAACAGCGCTCTCGACGCCCGGAATTTTTTCGACGGCCCGGTGATTCCGCCCTTCAAGCGAAATCAGTTCGGGGGTTCCGCAGGATTGCCGATCAAGAAGGGCCGTACATTTATTTTCGGAGACTATGAAGGGCTCCGCCAATCGCTCGGCGTGACGACAGTAAACACCGTGCCTTCGCGGGCCGCTCGCGGAATTGCGCCCGGCGGGACGACGCCCTCAATCCCTGCCGTCCTTTGTTCGATTGCACAAACGCCTCAACAGCTTCCTCCGAATGGATGCACTCCAACACAACTGCCGATTGAAAGCCCATGTCCACCCAACCAATGTATTTCAGACCCGGTGACCCACATTGACCAGTCCATTTTGCAATTTCTGGGCGGCAATTTCTTCCCGTTGCCGAATGGAGCTCCGATTGGGAATGGCGACACAGGGATTTTCACGTTCGCCGCGCAGGAGATCACTCCCGAAAACTATTTCACGATCCGCTTCGATCACAAATTCAGCGACAGCGATAGCATCTACGCCACCTACATTCGGGACAATTCGACGACCATCCAGCCGGGAACCTTTGGCGAATTATCCTCCGATGTAGTGTCTAATCGCCAGGCCGCGACATTTCATGAGGACCATATTTTCAGCTCCAATCTGCTGAACTCCGCGCGCATCGGCTTCAGCCGCGCCGTCGGCATCATAGGGAAAGTAAATCAGGTTTTTAATCCCTCCATGAAGGATTCTTCCTACGCTTTCGGGCCGGGCGGATTTGCCGGGGACATCCAGAGCATTCCCGGGGTCACCAGCTTTTTGGGCGCTCCGACCGCGGAGGGATTTATCCCGTCGAGCCGGGCGCTTTACTGGACCACCTACCAGGGCGGCGATGATGCCGTATTCACCCACGGCAAACATTCCATCAAGTTCGGGGCCGAGTTTGAACGCATGCAGGACAACGAGGTCTCGGCCAGCAATATTAACGGACTCTTCCGCTTCGATTCCCTGACGCAGTTCCTTACCAACCAGCCGTCGCTATTTTCGGGAACGGGGACGCCACTGCCGCTCGATATCGGAATGCGCGAATCTCTTTTCGGCGCCTACGTCGAGGATGACTTCAAAGCGAAAAAAACGCTGACATTGAACGCCGGCTTGCGGTACGAAATGACCACTGTACCGGCCGAAGCTCACGGCCTGACCTCGGTGCTGCCCAGTTTGAGCGCTCCGGCGCCAATCTGCGGCGTGATGGTCACCGGATGCGCCGGCACAGGGCCGTTATTCGCAAACCCCACGCTGCGGAATTTTGAGCCGCGCCTCGGATTCGCCTGGAACCCTCGTGGGGGAAAAACTCTGGTTCGCGGAGGATTCGGCATGTTCGACGTCCTTCCGCTCCCGTACGAGTTCACGCTCTCCTTTCAGCGCGCGGCGCCCTTCACCCGAACCATCGTCGGAGAGAATCCCGATCCTGGCTCATTTTCCATGGATCCCACAACGGGCTCGCTGGCCTACCAGCAATTTGCCGGTCAATCCGATACGAATCTTGCGTACTACGCGCAACCGCATCCCAAACGCGATTACGTGATGCAATGGAATTTGAGTGTGGCGCGCGAACTCACTTCCACGCTGGCGTTGACCGTCGGCTATGTGGGATCGCGCGGCGTTCACGAACCGTACCGCATGGACAACATCGATATGGTTCTCCCTACAATTACTCCTGAAGGGTATCTCTGGCCGACTCCAAACGCGGCTCCGCCGGTGACGAGCACGACGTGCGCGGACGGCTCTGTCCCAACTCCGACGGGATGTCCGTGGCCCAAGCTGAATCCGAATTTTGGCCGCGTCAACGCGACTCTCTGGCAGGCGAGCTCGTTTTACGATGCCATGCAGGTGGACGTTGCCAAACGCGCCAGCCACGGGGTCACGTTCCATGTCGCCTACACCTGGGGCAAAAGCATCGATACGCTTTCGGCTTCGGAAGCCGACGACTCGTTTCCGAACGGTTTGTTCAATCAGATTTTCTTCGACCCGCGGACCACGCGCGGACTTTCGGATTTCAACGTGGCGCAAACCTTTGTCATGAGCGCCACGTGGGAAATTCCCGGGCCGGCAAAAGGATCGAAGCTCCCCGAATGGGCCTTCGGCGGGTGGCAGCTCGTCGCACTGTACAAGGCCAGCACGGGACAGCCTTTCACACCCATTCTTGGCGGCGATCCGGCGGGCACCGAGCTCGACGAAACCGGCGAGGTGCCGAGCATTGTTCCGGGCTGCAAACTGGCCAACTCCAATTTCAAGAAGGATCCCAACGGGCTCATCTACCTTAATTCCAATTGCTTCATTCTGCCGCAAGCGACGCCTGACATTGCCTCCACGTGCCAGCCCTTTGGCTTCCAGGCGGGAACTCCGATCGCGGGCACGTGCGCCAATCTCCGCGGCAACCTGGGCCGCAATTCCGTCATCGGGCCGGGACTTTCCAAACTGGATTTCTCGGTATTCAAAAACAACTACATCCGGCGAATTTCGGAAAGCTTCAACGCGCAATTCCGCGCGGAGATTTTCAATATTTTCAATCGCGCGAATTTTTCCTCGCCGACCGATAACCTCGCGGTCTTCGATCAGAACGGCGTTCCCATCCAAAGCGGGGGGCTCATCGATTCCACACAAACGACGTCTCGCCAGATTCAATTTGCGATCAAATTAATCTGGTAAGCAGCGCGGGCTTTAGCCTGCGCTCAGGGATCAATCTGAATTAGTTTTCCCTCACGAAACTTGCCCGCCTGAAACACGCACGCTTCGTTGTTACCCGCTATAATTGAAGTTTGTTTTCTTACTGCGAGGAGCATCGGGACAACCGATCCCGGGACACGAAGATGCAAGACTGGCTTCCTAGATCGATCATCTGCCTAAAGGAATATAGCTGGCACAAATTCGCCGCGGACGTTCTAGCGGGAATCACCGTGGGGCTCGTCGCGCTGCCGCTGGCGATGGCGTTTGCGATTGCATCGGGAGTTGCGCCGCAGGCGGGGTTGTATTGCGCCATTGTCGCAGGGTTCCTGATTTCGGCGCTGGGCGGATCGACGACGCAAATCGGCGGTCCCACCGGCGCGTTCGTAGTGGTGGTCTTCGGCATCGTGGCGCGGTATGGGTTGGACGGCTTGTTCATGTGCACGCTCATGGCGGGCGTGATGCTCGTCATTCTGGGCGTCACCGGCCTCGGCACGGCGGTGAAATACATTCCGCGTCCGGTTGTGGTGGGATTCACGAACGGCATCGCGGTGATCATCGCCAGCACGCAGATCAAGGATTTTTTCGGCCTCAAGGTTGACAAAGTTCCCGGAGAATTTCTGGCACGCATGGAAATTCTCGCGCGGAATTTCCGAACCTTTTCTCCGCTCGAAACCGGGCTGGGCGTGTTCGCGCTGATTGTGATTCTGATCTTCATGCGCTTTGTGAAGCGCGTGCCGGGATACATCGTCGCGCTGTTTGCGGGCACGGCGCTCGTGGTTTTGCTGAAGCTGCCCGTGGAAACGATCGGCACGCGCTTCGGCGGAATTCCATCCGGCTTTCCGGGAATTAAGATTCCCCAATTCCGCGCGGATTTGCTGCGCCCATTGATCGCTCCCGCGATTACCGTCGCCATGCTCGGTGCGATCGAATCGCTCATGTCCGCCGTCGTTTCCGACCGCATGAGCGGGACCAAGCACAATCCCAACGTGGAGCTCGTCGGCCAGGGCATCGCCAACATCATGTCGCCGCTCTTTGGCGGCCTGCCCGCCACGGGAGCGATTGCGCGAACGGCCACGAACATTCGCTCGGGAGCGAAGACGCCCGTCTCTGGAATGATCCACGCGGTGACGCTGCTGGCGATTGTGCTGTTCGCCGCGCCGCTGGCGCGATTCATTCCGCTCTCGGTGCTGGCGGCGATTTTGTTCGTTGTCTCCTACCAAATGGGGGAATGGCGGGAAATCCCGGAGCTTCTGAAGCTCACTCCTCTTGAGATCGGCACGTGGCTGGTTACGTTTTTGCTCACTGTGTTCGCGGATTTGACGGTGGCCGTCGAAGCGGGAATGATCCTCGCGGCCCTCGTGTACATTCGCAAGGTCACGGCCACCACGACGGTTTCTCAAGTCACCGACGAGTATCTCCGCGAAGGCCAGGTGCACATCCTGCAACACAAGGAAATTCCGCCTTACGTGACCATCTTCCGCATACACGGACCTTTTCTTTTTGGAGCCACCGATAAGATTGACGAAGTGATCGAGCGCATCCCGGAACTCCCTCCAATCGTCGTGCTGCGTCTCCGCAACATGACGGCCATCGACGCCACCGGCTTGCAGGCCCTCGAAAATCTGGCCGATGCCGTGCACGAATCCGGCCGCGGACTCATCCTTTGCGGCGCGCGCGAACAGCCCGCCCGCCTGATGCACCAATCCGAATTTGAAGAGCACGTTGGCGCAGGAAATATCAGCCCGAGTATTTCAGTCGCATTGGAACGAGCCAAGGCCCTCTATCAGGAGATTGAGCAGCGGAATCTTCAGGCGGTGGGAGAAAGCAGCCAGCCGTCTTAAACCTAAGCAGGCCGGGGCGCGAATATTTCGAGCAAGGATACAAATCGAGGGCTCAGGTGCAGCGTCTCACCCTCCTGTTTCAGGAACTTGCGGGGATCGGAAGCTCCCTTCAATGCGTAGCGAAGGTAAGAGATCCGCATGAGCTCTACGGCATGGGCGATGTCAGCTTCGCGGCGAACCCTGAACGTAGCCCACCCGGAGTCGGGGACCCAGCGGTGCTCTTCGGCCTGGCCTTCCTCCACCAGCGCGTCGCGAACTGCTCGCGGAAATGGGATATCAACGGTTCCGTTCGCGTGCACGTGCCCGATCTCTGCTTTCCCGAATCTGAATTCCTTGCCTGCGAAACGATGCGGGTGAACGGACACGTTGGGCCAGGCAGAAACCTCGTCCTCCAGCCGATTCAGGTAGTTCATATTCCGAGTTCCCTCTACTATTTGGATGATAGCACGTCAAGATTCGAGTCAGCGACGAGCCGCATCACCCGCACATTTTGATAATCATTCGTTCGATGGAAGCGATCCAATTTCTCGAGGGTCCTCGAAATTCTCCGAAATAAAGCATTCGGGCAAACTGGGACAGCAGGCCGACGACTCCGACTACAAGCAAATCGATATCTACTTCCTGCGCGACAACGCCCTCTGCCTTTCCGTTCTGAAAAACCTGGAGCAGCAAAACGCCCGGGCTGCGCTCGCGCAACTCCGGCGAAAGGGAAGGCCGAAAACGCCGCCAGTTTTCGGTGGTAAATAGAAACGCGTCCAGATCCTCCTCCACGATTCGACTGTACGCGTCCAGGAGCGCCTTGAGATTGTCCTGAAACGGACGTCCCAGATGAATGGCCCCGTTCAGTTCGTCCGTCACACGCACATAGCACTGCTTAAAAAGATAGAGAGCCAGTTTGTCCTTGGTCCGGAAATACTTGAAGATGGCGGGATTCGAGTAGCCCGCTTGTGCCGCGATTTCGCGGGCCGTGGGATCCGAAGGGCCGTGCCGCACGAACAGGGAAAGAGCCGCCTTCAGAATTTCCCGCTTGGATGCCGGATCGCTTTCCAGCGCGACAAAGGATTTTTCTTTTCGGCGTGCAAGCCTCTTCTTCATCCATCTCGTTTCCCTGGCACCAGCCAGCGCTCCCATAAAATAGCGGCTGCAGCCGGATTTGGCCAGCACTGCCGAAACTTTCAGGGTTTTGAAATTTGCTTGACCGGAGTGTGCTTCGGGTGTAGCGTTCGCTGATCATGAAGTGAGCACCTGCTCACTCGAGGAGAATGACGCATGACTCCCATCACGCGACGCGAGTTCGTGCAAGGCGCTGCCCTTGCGCCCCTCGGCCTCACTTCCCTTGGCTCCCTGGCGCAGGAAACAACGAAGGGGCCCGGCGATCGCTTCGATATCGTCGTTGCCGGCGGGGGACACAATAGCCTGGTGACCGCAGCGTACCTCGCCAAGGGCGGCTACAAGGTCCTGGTGCTGGAAGGCAGATCGATGGTGGGCGGTGGTGCGAAGACAGCTTCCGTCACCATGCCGGGATTCAAGGACGATATTTGCTCCACTGGACACACCGGGATTCAGCAAAATCCCATGCTCGAGGAACTGAAGCTTCGCGATTACGGGCTGGAGTATTTAATGCCCGATCCCTTCTTTTACATGCCGTTCTCAGACGGCACTTCCATAACAATGTGGCGCGATTTCGACCGCACCGCCGCGGAGTTCGGCAAATTTTCCAAAAAAGACGAAGCAGCTTTTCGACGGATTTGCGCCGAGGCAGCGGTCATCGCACCCCTGCGTGGCAATGATATGCTGCCGCCCGGCTGGGGCAAGCCCATGAACGAATTAATGGCCAAGGTTCCGCGCGCGGGACTCTGGCAGCGGCGCATGGGCATGTCCGCTTGGCAAATCATTCAGGACAATTTTGAGGACGAACACAACCTGAATTTCATGGTGTCACTGGCATTTGCAGGCCCGCTGGTCGATCCGAATTATCCAGGAACAGGGACCATGGCGTACACGCCGGCCTTACTTATGAAGGCCGGCCGCCCGTGCGCCAAAGGTGGAGCGGGGCAACTGACGCAATCACTGGCACGCTGCATTGAAGCGCATAACGGAGTGATTCTTCTGAACAAAGGTGTGACCCGGCTGATCATCGAGAATGGTAAATGTATGGGAGTAGAATGCGCGGACGGCAGTTCGTACCACGCCGACAAAGCGGTGCTTTCCACCATTCACATCAAACAGCTGATCAATATGGCGCCCCGCGAGTTATGGCCGCAGGATTTTATTGACGGCGTGGATTCCTGGAAGCCGGAGGAAGGATCGATCTTCTCCGCCAACTATGCGCTCAAGGAAGCTCCGAAGTACAACGGATCGCAACTGGCAACCGCAGCGTTAATTTCGCCGAGCAGTGAAAGCGTCTTGCGAGGCGCCCACGACGTTTCGAGAAGTGTTGTCAATGTGACGGACATGTTCTTATTGTCCGAGTGTCTGACCGTAACGGACCCGTCTCGCGCGCCGGCAGGATTTCACACGCTCAAATTGATGAGCTGCCAGCCCTACGGCATGAAAGAAGGCCCGGAACACTGGGACAACATCAAAAAGGATGTGGCCGCTGAACAATTGAAAATTCTGCGGCGGTACGCTCCAAATCTGACGGAGGACAAGATCCTGGCGGAATTCATTCAATCGCCATTGGACATCGAGCGGATGAATCCTGCTTTTTGGCGCGGGAGCGTGCACGCGGGAGCAGCCGGGCCAGGCCAGTCCGGAGCGATGCGGCCCATGGCAGGCTGGGCGCAATATAAGATGCCCATTCCAGGCTTATATCAGACGGGCTCTTGCACGGCGCCGGGCGGGGGCATTTCCGGTATTCCGGGACGCAATGCAGCGATGGTGATGCTCAAAGATTTTGGCACAAGCATTGAGCAAGTGGTGGCCATGCCCGAAAGCAAAAAAGGGTAATTTTTGTAGCCCACGTCTTCAGAGGCGACGTTTGCTGCGTGGCCGCCTTCGAGAAAGCACAAAAGGAAATGGCGAAAATGCCGGAGATGAGAAAAACAATTTTCGCTGTGGCGGTGGCAGGGCCAATTCTGTCATTGCTCTTCGCCGCGATGAACCTGGAGGCGCAGCCTCAAGGCCTACAGAAACAAGTGCCAGATAACCCAGCCGTTCCCACAGCCCCCGTCCAGCCAATCCCCTACAGCCACAAGACGCACCTGGCGCTGGACCTGCAATGCCGGACGTGCCACACCAATCCCGAGCCCGGGGCCATGATGACGTTCCCGGCTACGGCCACGTGCATGAATTGCCACAACACGGTTGCCACGAAAAAACCCGCCATCGAGAAGCTCGCGCAGTTTGCCAAATCCCAGCAACCCATCCCCTGGGTGCGCGTTTACACCCTCCTGCCGGGCGTGCAATGGAGCCACCGCAAACACCTGGAAGGCGGGATGAAGTGTGAGACCTGCCACGGCGCGGTGGCGGATTTGGACGCCATGGCCATGGTCACCAGCGTGACGGCCATGGGAACATGCATCAATTGCCATCAGATGAATAATGCAAAAACCACATGCAACACGTGCCATTTGTGGCCATAGCCCAAATTCCCCGCAAATCCGCGCACGATTCATCGCGAATTAAATAATGGTAGCTAAAGTAGGGGCACGGCATGCCGTGCCCCTACCAGTGCGTAGCCGTCCGACTCATCCGATGCGAGACCGAATTTGCCGCCGGAATTAGAAATTAAATCCGACTCCCAGCGAAACGACGGGAAAAAATCGGTACGGATTGATATCGTTCTGGATTTTTGTTTGTTGGCCTTGAATGTTGGCTTGCACCGTCGTATCGCTGGAAATGGCCCGGCAATTCAATCCGGTGCCTGCGTCGCAGACGTTTCCAACGAGGTTCAAAGCCACTCGCGCGGATCCCTGATACGCTCCGCCAACTTCAAACAGGAAACTATAGTGCCGTCCGCTCCGCGGGATCAGGTTGCCGACTCCCACCATAATGGAGGGCGACACCTTCATGAAATTCATTTTCCCGGTGCCGGTGACCGGCGTGGCTGGATCGCTTTCGTACGACGTGCCGCCAACCGAGAAGGTTTGTCCGCCAGGGACCGCCGCGGTTGCCGTCAATTGGTTGCCGTTGTAGAAGAGGAGCCCCGGGCTGACGTGAATACCCCAGAACGGGAACCAGTCGAGGTGGGCTTCCGCCGATTGGAATTGCAATTGGGCATTGTACGGAATTCCATCATCGGTGATGGCCCGGCTGTACCGGAACATGTTGAATCCGCCCCGCACGTTGAATTTTGAAGCGAGTGGCGTGGCCGCTTCGATTCCCACGCCCAGGGTAGACATCTTCACGCCGATTCCAACCCTCGAAAAGGCTGACGTCCCCGCCTCTTTCGTGCCGGGGGCTGGCTCCGCCGCTTCGTTGGCGGCAGATTCTTCAGTACCCGCAATGGTATCATCGGCTTGGACATCCGCCTGGTCTGTGGACTTCGCGGCGACGCCCGCAGCGGCCAGTTCGTCCAGGGTTGCACTGGCGATCTCTACCTTCCCGCCTTCCGTAGAATTCGCGGTCCTCGATTGGGCGAAACAGATCCCGCCCCAGGCAACAGCGAGAGATAGCGTCAGAGGCGCCATCCAGAGCGCCAGTTTGATTTTCATGTTTTTCCCCTTTATGGTTTTAGAATGAACGATTTAGGCTGTAATCTCAGACCATCTCCAACTCATGGATTCAGGATATTAAGTTAGCAATTGAACCTCAACTTAATATCCCGGGGGTGCCGCTCGGCTGGTATTAGCGCCCAGGCGACAGCTGCCTGGAATTTGCGGCCGTACGGCCCGGCAAAGAGCGCCGGCAGGAGCGTCTGCGCAATTGCACGCTAACCCCTCCTCCTGATATCCAATACCCCTGGGTCTTGTGTGAAAAACCGATATTTTAAGATCATCGGCCGGAGCCTTCGAAAACCTTAGTCCCCGGGCATCCCTGTCCTTCTTCTGTCCATTCGAGCAGTTGTCTGATTGGTTGC
Organism: uncultured Acidobacteriota bacterium; assembly: GCA_963804145.1. Classification (GTDB taxonomy): domain Bacteria; phylum Acidobacteriota; class Terriglobia; order Acidiferrales; family UBA7541; genus Palsa-360. The sequence continues at coordinate 165,333 of CAWDPI010000005.1, forward strand.
CTAAAATTAATCTGTTTTACAACGTTTGACGAAGGGCTCTATAGGGCGGTATGGCGCCCGGTGGGCTCGATGCACCAACCCAGTGGAGGACATCAACATGATCCAAGTCGAAGCATTCCAGGAATTCCGGACCGGTCTCGCGTATTTGCGCGGAGGCGATGCAAACAAGGCCCTGCCCCACCTCAAGTCCGCTCTGGAAGAAGAACCATCCAATCCTTTCTATATTTCCTACTTGGGAGTGGCGATCGCAGCGACAGAGCAGAAATGGGCCGAGGCGGAGGAACTTTGCCGTTCGGCCATACGCATGAGCCGGCGCCAGGCGCAACTCTATTTGAATCTCGCCGAGATCTACGTGGCCGCCGACCGCAAACAGGACGCCGCGGATACCCTGGTCCGGGGATTGCGCTACGCTCCACACGACCAGCGCCTGAAAATCAGCCTGGACCGCCTGGCGATGCGCCGGCCTCCCGTGTTGCCGTTCCTGCCGCGGGCGCACGCCGTGAATCGAAATCTCGGCAAGCTGCGGCATCAGGCCATGCAGGTACTGGCATCATTTTAATTTGCTGAAGTGACGCTTCGGTAACATAAACAAGGCTGTAGATTGCGCCGGAATTCGCCCGGCGCTATCATGCGTTCCCAATGAAACGCATCCTTGGCCTGTTTGTGTACACCGCAGAAAGAAATTGCCCTCTGTGCGGCAGCGACCACGTGCATCGCACCAAACGCGGACGCCTTTTGGAATTTTGGGTCCTGCTCTTCCTGCCCTACCGCCCCTACCGGTGCGGCAAGTGCCGCCAGCGTTTCTACGGCCCCAAAAAGATGCCCAAGAGGGACGGCTTCGACGAAATCGACGAAGAGTAAGACTTTGAAAAGTTAAAGCGCGGACAGTGTAAATCTCTCACTTTCCGTCCTTAGAATAGCCCTCCCGTTTCCTTGTTTCCCAACGCGTGTCGTAGTGGCGGCGGACCGGTGTATCTATAATTTGAGAGCGCACTTGACGCGGGCCGGGTCACTGCTCAAAATCTCGAAGAATCAGGCGGCTGTCTTGAAATTTCTGTCGCAGTGGTGCGTAGAAACCTACAGCCGAACGTCGGCCGAGTCCATGCAAGGTTGGTCAGATTTTAATCTACGGGAGGTAGTTTGATGCGAGCAATCTGGCGGTTTGTTTTTCCTGGATTAGCAGTATCTATTTTGCTTCTTTGCGGCGTTGCTCTTGTGCGCGTGGCCGCCGCCGGGCCGCAAGGTTCCGGCTATCATCAGGTGAAAAGGGTCACGCTGGGCGGAGACGGCCGTTGGGATTATTTCGAGGTCGAGCCGGCCACGCATCGCGTATTTATCCCGCGCGGCACGCACGTGATGGTCTTGGACGCCGACGGTAAGCTATTGGGCGACATTAAGGGCCTGGAAGGCACCCACGGGATCGACTTTGCGCCGGAGCTCAAGCGCGCGTTCACGACCAACGGTGACGCCAAGTCAGTGACAATCCTCGATACAGATACCCTCAAAGTTATCAGTGAGGTCAAACTGCCGGATCGGGAGCCCGACGGCATCCTGTACGACTCGGCTTCGCAGCGCGTCTTTACGTTCAACGAAGAGCCAGGCTCCGACGCGACGGCGATCGACGCCAAAACGGGGAAGATCGTAGGCAGCGTCGCGCTCCCCGATAAAGCGGAAACCGCCCAGGCCGACGGCATGGGGCACATCTACGTCAACATCGAAGACAAGGCCGAGCTTAGCGAGTTCGATTCCAAGACGCTCAAAGTCCTGCATACCTGGCCGCTGGACCCTTGCAAGACTCCAACGGGGCTATCCATCGATATCGCACACAAGCGGGTCTTTACCGGCTGCCGCAGCGGTGTGCTGGAAGTAGTGGACTATACGAACGGCAAGGTGGTGGCCAGTTGGCCCATCGGCAAGGGCGTCGATGCCACGCGCTTTGACCCGGCGACCCAGTTGGTATTCGCCTCCTGCGGCGATGGCACGATCACGGTCGCTCACGAAGACTCCCCGGACAAATACACCGCGGTCCAGACGATTACCACGGAGCAGGGAGCGCGCACTATGGCGCTCGACTATGGAAACCACAACGTTTATGCCGTGACCTCGGACTTCGGGCCGCCGCCAGCGGCAACCAAGGAAGAGCCGCGTCCGCGTCCGACGGTCATCTCCAGCACGTTCCGCCTGCTGATCTACAGCCGGTAGAACCGACCACTTGCGGGGAGCGCGTGTCGGAACTTGAGGCGGGCGATCGCCTCAAGTTCCGGTCCATGAAATAAGAAGGCCGCATCCCCGCTTATTTTGGATACAAGTTGGAAATATTCTTAAGGGCGAGATCTTGATCCCACGGGCTTCAAGGGACGAGTCTCGTCCTTTCGCTTCGTATCCGTCATTGAATTTCCTGAGAAATGTGTCTTAATGGCCGGCGATGGACTTCGATTTCAGAGCGATTCCGCGGCGCCTGTTCGGCCCTGATTTCGCTCCTCCCGGCTATCTCGCCGCGCGTTGGCTTTTTCTGCGGGCGCTCGGACTGATATTTTTTTCCGCGTTTTATTCGCTCGCGTACCAGATTCGCGGTCTCATCGGTCCGAATGGAATTCTCCCTGCGCGGGATTATCTCGTCCAAGTGGCGCGCGTGCTGGGCAACGCGCGCTTCTGGTACGCGCCCACTGTTTTTTGGTGGTCGGCGAGCGACCGCTTCCTGCTTGGCGTTGTCGTCGCTGGAATGGCGGCGTCGCTGCTGCTGGTGCTGAACCTCTGGCCTCGCGGCATGCTGGCGATTTGCCTCGTTGCGTTTCTATCTTTCATCGCGGCGGCGCAGGATTTTGCCAGCTATCAATCCGACGGAATGCTGCTCGAAGCGCGGATTCATCAGCCTGTTTTTTGCGCCTTCGGGATGGCGACCGCGATGGGGCGCTTCGGAACCGCCTTCGCGCGCCAGCCGGTATCTGCTGATCTGGCTGATGTTTCGCATTTATTTTGAATCAGGCATTGCGAAAATTCTGGGCCACGATCCGGAATGGCGCGATTTCACGGCCATGGACCAGTATTATCAAAATGGCCCGCTGCCCACATGGATCGCGTGGTACGCGCACCAGTTGCCGCACTGGTTTCATGCGGCCACGGCGGTTTTGACGCTCGCGCTCGAACTGGTGCTGATCTTCGCCATATTTCTGCCGCGCCGCTCGCGCATCGTGCTGTTCTTCGTGATCACCGCATGGCAGATCGGCATCATTCTTACCAGCAACTATGCCTTCCTGAATTATATTGTTCTGGTCCTCGGGTTCCTGTTGCTCGACGATCAATTTTTGGCCCGCTTTTTTCCGCGGAGTCTGCGGCCCGCCGACGTTTCTTCCACTGGCGCGCAGGTAACTGAGCCGCCCGCTGCGCAAGGCTGGCCGAGCCATCTTCGCCTGTGGGTGCAGGCAATTTTTCTGACGTGGATTTTCTACGCGACATTGGCGATTCTCCTCCTCATGTTGATTCCAACCGCGCCGCTCCCGGCGGGACCGGTTCGCGCGCTCGAACCCTTTCGCATCGCCAACGAGTTCGGACTGTTTGCCGTCATGACGCGCGCGCGCTACGAAATCGAGTTCCAAGGTTCGCGCGACGGCCAGACCTGGACGCCGTATCCCTTCCAATATAAGCCGCAGGACGTGCACGCGCCGCCGCGGATTTACGCGCCCTACCAGCCCCGCTTTGACTGGAACCTGTGGTTCGCTTCGCTGGGCAACTGGCGGCAGTATCCCTGGGTGGTGCAGGTCGAGGAGCGGCTCCTGACCGGCGAACCCGACGTGCTTGCCCTGTTCGGAAAGGACCCATTCCCTGGTCACCCGCCCGAGCAGATTCGCGTGGTGCTCTGGCAATACTGGTTCACCGGCTGGAGCGAAAAGCGCGAGCAAGGTTTGTGGTGGCGGCGGGAGCAGATTGGGCTATACGCACCGACGCTCGAGCGCACAGCCGACGGAAGAATTGCAGTTCTGGCGATGCCAGACCCAGCTCAGAACCTACAGTAAGTCTATGTAAATCAATGGAATGTAAGGACCACTTGTTTCAGATGTCTCAAACTTTCTATCTTCGCCGCATGTTCGTCCGTTGCCTTAGTCCGACAGTCCTAGGACTATCGTTTCCACCCTCCAAAACTGTCGTCCCAACTTTTTCAGGACTACCGAGCCATAGGCGCTGCCGAGCCCTCCACCTAACCTAGTCTCACGGTGCAGGAAGCCACCAGCCAGGCGCCTGCAGCGTACTGAGGATAACGAAAATGTTGCTCGCAATGGCCGCGCTCCTGATTCATCCGCAGCTCGCCACCACGATTTCCTTTTCGGCTGACAAGACCGCGATCGATTCGCCCGCGGCGGTCTCCGCTTCGACCATCTCGGTGGACCCTGAAAATTTCTCGCTCGCGGCTGCAGCTCCCTTTGACGCTTCGGCTCAACCCGCATCCGAGGCGAGCGAATCGCTGCCGGATGCTCCCGTACCGATGACGGCGCTGATAACTCCCGCGCCGATGGCGTTCCTGAAGTCGGGCAAGCCGATGACAGTGTCGGTTGCTCAACTGCGCGCCGAGAATCGCCGCAAAGAATTAATGTGGAAAGGCCTGATCATCGCTTCGAGCGGCGCCGCAACGTTTGACGCCTGGTCCACGCGCCACACCATCACGACGAGCGGCGCGCAAGAACTGAATCCCTTGCTGCGGCCTTTCGCCGGCAATGCGTCGTTGTACGCGGCCATACAGGTCGGACCGGCGCTGATGGATTTCGCCGGCAAGAAAATGATGTACAGCCGGCACTCGTGGGTGCGCCGCATGTGGTGGGTCCCGCAGAGCGCCAGCTTCGTCAGTTCCATTTTCTGCGGCGCGCACAATTTGGCGTATCACTAGACGAGACGCGCAACCCTTAACCGGGAGTCGCGAAAGTTTCTTCCCTCTGGCAAATGGCGTGGCCGGGATCCCCTCTCCCGGCCATGTTTTTTTGTGTGCACGCTCGCCGTTGCGGCGTTGCGGCATTATCCGCGCTGCTGTACTATCGCCGCCATTGGAGGGCCTCCCCATCGCCACGGCGGAAACGATCGTTGCGCCCGTATCCAGCACTCCGGCACCTGCGGGGGCGGCGCGTCCTGCGCGAATGGTTTCGCTCGATGTGTTTCGCGGCGCGACCATTGCCGGGATGATTCTGGTGAACGACCCCGGTTCCTGGGGCCACATCTATCCTCCGCTCGAACACGCGGAATGGAACGGGTGGACGCCGACCGACCTGATCTTTCCATTTTTCCTTTTCATCGTTGGTGTTTCTCTGACGCTGTCGTTCGCCTCGCGGATTGCGCGCGGCATCACGCGGCGGGCGCTCGTGATTCACGTGGTGCGCCGCAGCGCGCTGATTTTCGCCATCGGATTATTTTTGAACGGCTTCCCCGATTTCGATCTCAGCTCGATCCGGATCATGGGCGTGTTGCAGCGCATCGCGTTGTGTTATCTCGTCGCGGGATTGCTCTATTTGGCAACGTTTCAGCGCGAGCCCGCTGCTGAGCGGCCCGCTCGCGTGCGCGCGAACCTTCGCGTGACGGCCGCCGTTGCCGTTGCACTGCTCGTTGGATACTGGGCGCTGATGACGTTTGTTCCGGTGCCGGGTTACGGCGCGGGACATCTCGGCAAGGATGACAACCTCGGCGCTTACGTCGATCGCACCCTCATGGGCGGACATTTGTGGTCCGAGTCCGTGACGTGGGATCCCGAAGGATTTCTTTCCACGTTTCCCGCGATAGCTTCTTTGCTGATCGGAATTCTAGCGGGCGAGTGGCTACGTTCGGATCAGCGCGCCGGACGCAAAGCGTTGGGCCTTGCGGCAGCGGGGCTCGTGCTACTCGCCGCGGGGCGTTTGCTCCATCCGTATTTTCCGATCAACAAAAATTTGTGGACCAGTTCGTTCGTGCTGTTTACTGGCGGCTTCGCGATGCTCGCGCTCGCCGCGTGTTATTGGATTGTCGACGTGCGCGCCTGGCGCGCCTGGACTCCCCCATTCCTGGTATTCGGAATGAACGCGATCCTGGCGTACGCTCTCGCAGCGCTCGTCTCGGAAGTCAGTATCGATTTTGAGTTCCTCCAATTCCATGGTCACGACACTACGCTGCACGGCTGGATTTACGATAAATTTTTCGTGCCGCACGCCAGCCCGGTCAACGCCTCCCTCTACTTCGCGGTCTTTTTTGTCTTTGTGATTTTTCTGCTTCTGTGGCCGTTCTACCGTGGCAAAGTGTTTCTGCGAGTGTGAATGAAGCCCGGGAACCCCAATCTCCCGATTGGCGTCTTTCGCAGCGCCAATCGGGAGATTGGCGCTCCCAGGTTAATAAAGGCCCCTTCTTTTAACCTTGCCGTAACATAGCCATCGCACAGTTCTATGTAATATAGTGCGTTTGGTGCCGGGCGAAGTGTGCGAAGACCTGGGAAGGTGCAATGAAACGAGTTCTGCTGATCGAAGATGACCGGGACATAGTCGAGCTCGTTCGCTACAACCTCGAGCGCGAAGGCTTTCAAGTTAACGCAGCCACCGACGGCGCCAGCGGCCTCGCGCAAGTTCGCAAGACGCCGCCGGACATTCTGCTGCTGGACCTGATGCTGCCGAAACTTTCCGGCCTGGACATCTGCAAGGAAATTCGCCGCGATACATCCCTGAACCGCCTGCCGATCCTGATGCTGACGGCGCGGGGCGAGGAAGCGGACCGCGTGGTGGGCCTGGAAATGGGCGCGGACGATTACGTGACCAAGCCCTTCAGCCCGCGCGAACTCGGAGCGCGCGTGAAGGCCCTGCTGCGGCGCACCGAACCCACGAACGAGCCGCGGCGCGTGATCGAGGCGCGCGGGTTGTCGATCGACCCTTCTTCTTATCGCGTGGCTCGCGACGGCAAGCCGGTGACGCTTTCGACGCTCGAGTTTCGTCTGCTCTATTACCTGGCGACGCGCCCGAACCGCGTGTTCACGCGCGACCAGTTGCTGGACGCCGTATGGGGCACCGAGCGCTTCGTGACGCCGCGCAGCGTGGATGTTTACATTCGCCGCCTGCGCGAAAAAGTCGAAGTCGACGCCGACCATCCCGCCTTCCTGAAGACTGTGCGCGGCGCCGGCTACATGTTCGAGAGCGAAGGCCAATCCGAAAAACAGGAGTAAGTCTCCCTTGCGCGTAAGCCTATTCTGGCGGCCGGTTTTGATTTGCCTGGCGCTGGTGGTGGCGATTTTACTTGCTGTGCAATGGGACTCCCCGAAGACCCTGCCGAAAATCTGGGCCGTGCTGATCGTTTTCCTGGTGGTTGCGGGAATCGGGCTCTTCCTTTCTTCCCGCTCGGTCACCTTGCGCATCCGGCGCCTGAATCAATTCACGGACCGCGCGTCGGCCGGAGATTTTACTCCGCTCGAACGCGACCACGGCCATGACGAACTCGCGGACCTTGCCGCCGCGCTGGGCCGCACCGTCGCCGGACTCGGGAAAACCATTCACACACTCACCGATGAACGCAATCGCTCGTCGGCGATTCTCGGCAGCATGGTCGAGGGCGTCGCCGTGGTCGGGGGAGACGAACGCATTCTCTTCTGCAATTGGGCGTTCGAGCAGATCCTCGAGCTGCCCGAAGGAAGCTCGCAGGGCAGAACTCTTGTGGAAGCGTTGCGGCAGGCCGATCTGGTGGCACTGGTGAGGAAGGCCCTATCTGGAGTGGAAGAACTGACCGGCGAGGTCGAGGTCGGCACGGTGCGGCGGAGAAATTTCAGCGTCACGGCCGCGCCGGTGCGCGCTGCCAGCGCGAATGGAGCGGTCCTGGTGCTGCATGACATTACGGATTTGCGGCGCCTCGAGCGTGTGCGGCGCGATTTTGTGGCGAACGTCTCGCATGAATTCAAGACGCCGCTGACGGCGATACAGGGATTTGCCGAAACTCTCCTCAGCGGCGCGCTGGACGATAAAGCCAATCGCAATCGCTTCGTCGAAATAATTCGCGATCATGCGCGCCGTCTTGCCCGGCTCACCGATGACCTTTTGAAACTCTCGCGCATCGAAGCGGGCCGGCTCGAACTCGAAATTCGCCCGATCCGCGTGGAAGCGCTGGTGAACGGATGCGTCGAAACGGCGCGCCTTAATGCGAAAACGAGAGGGCTCGAGATTCATGTCGACTTGCAGCAGGACGCGCCGGCGGTTCGCGGCGATGGCGCGCAGCTCGGCGAAGTCCTGCAGAATTTGCTCGACAACGCGCTGCAATACACGCCCTCCGGCGGACAAATTGAAGTGAAGGCGCGCGCGAACGGGCATGAAGTCATTTTCACGGTCAGCGACACGGGCATAGGCATTCCCGAGTCCGATTTGGAGCGCATCTTCGAAAGATTTTACCGCGTCGATGCCGCAAGGTCCCGCGAAGCCGGCGGCACCGGCCTCGGACTCGCGATCGCGCGCCACATTGTGGAAGCCCACGGCGGCCGCATCTGGGTGGAAAGCGCCGTCGGGCAGGGTTCCCGCTTCCATTTCAGTATTCCCAGCGTTTCCTAGATACATTCAAACTCTCGGGCTCCTCGAAAAACCACGAGGAAGCGGGTATCCGCTTGCCGCCGGATACGCCCACAAACAGAGTCAGCTATTTAGTTGACACTGTAAACTAAACTATTTACACTACAAGAATGATTGCCCGCTTCAGGCATAAAGGGCTTGAAGAAATTCACCTCACCGGCATGACACGCCGGATCGGCGCCGATCAGGTCAGGAAGTGCGTGCGTATCCTGCAATTGCTGGAAGTGGCGGGGCAGCCTGGGGATATGAACATCGCCGGCTTTCGCTTCCACTCCCTGCAAGGCAACCCAAAACGCTGGTCCGTGCGCGTCACCGGAAATTACAGGATTACGTTCGGCTGGTCAGGCGAATACGCCCTGGATGTCGATTTTGAAGATTACCACTAGGGAGAAAATTATGGAGAGAAAGAACGGACTGCCGCCTGTCCATCCGGGCGAGATTATCAAGGAAGATATTCTTCCGTCTGTCGGCCTGTCCGTAACGGCCACAGCGAAGGCTCTGGGCGTGTCCCGCCAGATGCTTCACGACATTCTGGCGGGGCGCAAGCCCATGTCCGCCATCATGTGCCTGAAGGTGTCCCGGCTGTTCGGCGGCTCGCCGGAAGTATGGATGCGGTTGCAGGCGGCCTACGACCTGAAGATGGCTGAGAAAAACAAGAAGGTCATGAAACGTGTCGCGCGGATCGTGCCAGTAAAGCCAGTCGAATTTGACGCGACGATTGACCGCGTGCCGAACACAGGGATATAACCAATTCCGCAGCCTATGAGCACGGAGTTCGGGCCTCCGGGGCGAACCTGCTTCCCTCAATTCTCTCTTCATTGAAAGCGGCCGGTAAAGGAGCCGTCCATCATGCCTTTCTGCAAACCGTTGACGAGGGGCATGGCTGTAGTTCTCATGGCTGCAGGACTCGTGGCTCCTCTGGCTGCGCAGCAGGAGAGCTGGGAAGAACTGAACGGCAAGGTTGTCTCTCTCTACCGGCAGGGGAAATATGCGGAGGCTGTCCCATTTGCTCAAAAAGCTCTGCTGGTGGCGGAGGAAAGTTTTGGCCCTGAACACCCAAGCGTGGCTATGAGCTTGAACAACCTGGCGGGGCTGTACAACGCCCAGGGCAGGTATGCCGAAGCCGAGCCGCTCTATAAGCGTTCCCTGACCATCGTGGAAAAAGCGCTGGGACCGGACCACCCAAATGTGGCAACGACGCTGAACAATCTGGCGACGATGTACGGCGCCCAGGGGAAGTTTTCCGAAGCCGAGCCGCTCTACGTGCGTTCCCTGGCCATCCGAGAAAAAACGCTGGGACCGGACAACCCAGATGTGGCCGGGAGCTTGAACAACCTTGCAGGGCTGTACAAAGTTCGCGGCAGATACGCGGAGGCTGAGCCGCTCTATCAGCGCTCGCTCGCGATCTGGGAGAAGGCCCTGGGACCGAACAGCCCCGATGTGGCCACTAGCCTGAACAATCTGGCGGGGCTGTACAACGCTGAGGGCAAGTATGCCGAAGCCGAGCCGCTCGACCTGCGCTCTCTGGCCATTGTGGAAAAAACTCTAGGGCCGGAACACCCCAACGTGGCCACCAGCCTGAACAACCTGGCGGAGCTTTACCGGACCGAGGGAAAATATGCCGATGCCGAGCCGCTCTACAAACGCTCCCTGAACATCCGGGAGAAAGCACTGGGACCGGAACACCCCGATGTGGCGACCAGCCTGAATAATTTGGCGGTGCTGTACAAAGCCCAAGGCAGGTATGCCGAGGCCGAGCCGCTCTACAAACGGTCCCTGGCCATCCGCGAGAAAGCCCTGGGACCGGACCACCCCAGCATGGCCACGAGCCTGAACGATCTGGCGGAGCTTTACCGTGCCCAGGGCAAGTTTGCTGAGGCCGAGCCACTCGACATCCGCGCTCTGGCCATCGTTGAAAAAGCATTGGGGCCGGATCACCCCAATGTTTCCACGAGCCTGAACGACCTCGCAGAACTTTACCGCGACGAGGGCAGATATGAAGACGCCGAGCCGCTCCACAAGCGTTCCCTGGCCATCGTTGAAAAAGCATTGGGGCCGGACCACCCCAATGTGGCTATGAGTCTGAACAATCTGGCGGGACTGTACAGCGCCCAGGGCAAATATGCCGAGGCCGAGCCGCTCTACAAGCGCTCCCTTGCGATCCTGGAGAAAGCTTATGGACCTGACCACCCGGATGTGGCTACGTGCTTGAACAGCCTGGCCGAGCTTTACCGCGCCCAAGGCAAATATGCCGAGGCTGAGCCCCTCTACAAACACTCTCTGGCCATCGTGGAGAAAGCCCTGAGACCTGACCACCCCAGCGTGGCCACAAGTCTGAGCAACCTTGCCGGGCTGTACGCCGCTCAAGCGAGATATGTTGAAGCCGAGCCCCTGTACAAACGCTCACTGGCCATCCGCGAGAAAGCCCTGGGACCGAATGATGACGCCGTAGCCAGGAGCCTGGAGAACTACGCAGCACTCCTGCGGAAAACCAACCGCGTGCCAGAAGCAGAAGTGCTTGAGGAACGTGCCAGGGCCATACGAATGAGGCAAACTCCAAAGAGCATTACCAACTGAAGTAAGAAACAACGCGGCCCGCGAAAACGATTTGGTTTCGAAGAGTTCGAAGGCTTACGGTATGGCATTGCCCGATCATCCGCTCGACCCGCCCGCATTCGAAACGGTTTCCAAGGGATGGCTCGTAGTCCCGACTTAAAGCCGACCGGAAATTCCTCCTGCAGATCGGCTTGCGGAGAGGTCAGTTGCAGAACCGGCGGAGTTTCGGCTGGTAACCATTCTGCAGAGCGTCACGCTGGGTCATGACGGCTCCGGGCTGCACCGTTTTGTAATAGGTGCTGTCGGTGCAGTAATAATATCCGCTGCTCTTGGAGGCCCACACCGGCACGCCGACATGATCTTTATCGATCTGGATCTGGATCCGGGTTTGGGCGTCCGGGTCAGGTTTGTCAGGCTTGTAACCCAGAAAAGTCATTGCAAAACGTTCAAGCGGGGTGGGCGGCGGCTGATCCGATTCTGGTTGGTCCGCTGCTTGCAGATCTGCGGGCGCATCCAGCTCTCCTGCGTCAGGAGAACCAGCACCGGCGCTCGAGTCTGCCCGACGCGCTGAGGACTGTTGCAGCGATCCGCTTCCCGTAGACCGGTCCAAGGAAGTCCTGATGTAGGTCACTGCCAAAATCAAGATCAGCGCGGTAGTCAACAAGCAAGCTGCCGGTGCACTGACAAGCAAAAACTTGTGCTGACTGTTTCCTTTGCTCCATGCATCGAGCAAGGCCGGCGGAATCCATCTTTCTGCTGCGGTCTCTACATGTGAATTATCCGGCGAAGGGGAGGCCTGAGCCTGCGGGGTTGACTCATTTTTTTCAGCCTTGGAAAGTTTGCTGTCTCCTGGAGGTTCCAGGGAAGCTTTTGGAGGATCCTCGCGCACCGGTTGCTTCAGTTTCTCGGAAATAACAATCGGGGACGGATTGCCAGCCTCAGATTGGCCTGGTTTCTTGACCGGAGGCGGGTCAAAAATTAAGTGATTATACAATGGCTCCTCGACCTGGGGTTGCTCAGGCGGCGCGGATGAATCGGCGTTGGGACCTTGAGCGTGGTCATCCGACTCGTCGGCAGGAATATTGGAATCCGCGATCGGGGGAACAATCTCAGTCGGCGACGTGGTGTCGGATATTCCGCTCGCGGAATCCGACGACGCCGGCGGGTGCGATTCGATCGCGTCCGCTACCGCGCTCGAAGGCAGTTTCGCGGGCATCGCTTGTGACAGTGCTGACGCAACTCCAAGATGATAGGGGACAAAGTTGTTTCTTGCGGACATACCAGGCATTGCGGGCATCGGCCGCGACCGATCCACCGGTGTCGCAGTCTCGCCAACCGGCGCTTCTCGCGCGATCCAATCTGCGATGTCTTGCCGTACATTGCTGGAGAGGCTTTTGAAGCGAATGCCAACTTCTTTTTGTGTTGGACCTAGCCAGACAAGTTCGCCGACGAGATCTGCATTCAGCCCGGAGCCTCGGAGCCGTAGATTGAGAGTGGAGTTCTTTTCGGCAATCACTTTCATCGCCGCTTGACATCCGACCCCATCAATCCCCAGGTTGACGACGATGCCGCCGTTGTTGGGGCCGAGTTGGACGTACATAATCGAAGGCGCTCTGAGCCGAGGGTTGCGGCGGCGCTCCTCCGGACGATATTCAGTTTTAGACGTAGCGGTTGGGGACACAGATACCCCCCGCGCGCCAAGGGGGACGGAGTTACCTGTGGACGCGTTCTGCGGCGCATTCTAACCCTGAAGGCTCGCAGCCACAAGGGCCATCCAAGAGTTGACCGGCAACTTCTCCATTAAAATCGTCCGTGTTGCCGGGTTCAGTAGGCATGGTGGCGGTTCCACTTGTTTCGCCGGATATTCACCCCCGCTTCATCCTCCTTTCACAAAATCTGATTATGCTCGCCATGGCATGAATCTAGATTGAAGGTGGAGCAATGGCGACCCCGGTTTCCAACATGCAAATGATTTATCAGGACGTGCTGGCCAACTACCTGATTTCCATGGCGCGCACAGTGGAAAGCAGCGTGGGAAGCGCCCTCGACGCGCTCTTGCGTCCCAATCTGGAGGCCGCGACGGAGCTTTCAAGCAAAGTGTTTCTGGTCGAGCCGCGCGTCAACGAAATGGAAATTTTGATTGACGACCACGCCGTGCGCATGCTGCGGACCGGGCTGCTCGATGACGAGGAAATCCGCCGCGTGGTGTCCTCCCAGAAAATCGCCAACGACCTGGAACGCATCGGCGACCTGGCCGTAAACATTTCCGAACGCGTGATTTCACTGGCGGGAATGAACGTGACCGAAACGCCCCGCGATCTGGAACCGATGGCCGGCGCAGTCCGCGGAATGCTGGGCCGCAGCCTGGGCGCGTTGATTTTTCGCAATGTGGTCCTGGCCGGAGAAGTGCTCGAGGCGGACGATGTGGTGGACCGCTATCGCGACCAGATTTTCGAGCACTTGCTCAACCGCATGACCGAAGACGGCCGGCAAGCCGCGCCGCAACTGCAATTCATGCTTGCAACGCGCTATCTCGAACGCATCGCGGATCATTCCACCAACATTGCCGAAGACATTATTTTCTGGGTTCGGGGCCTCGACGTGCGCCACGGGCGCTCGCGGATGGTTGTCGAAGAAGCCAATTATCCGGAAAAGAGAAGTTAAATTGCACTGCACAATTTTGGTGCAGTACAGCGGCCTTCGTGTTGCAACCCCACCCCGGGCCGGCGCTCCCCTGGCGTCGGCCCATCTCCCCTCTCTTTGTAGCAGCCACATAATAGGGAAGTTATAAGGATTCACCGATTTTATGCCAGCCTCACCCCGCTGTAACACGGCTGTAACATTTCGGAGTCAAAATCCACTGACGAAATTCCCGGAGAGAACATGCGAATCGTAAAAGTTTTGTGCGTGCTTGCCGTTCTGCTGGCGATTGCGACTTACGCCGCCGCCGCAGGGCAAATATTGTTGAACGCCGCCGGAGCGACGTTCCCGTACCCGATGTATTCCAAGTGGTTCGACGTTTACCATCAAGCTCATCCAGAAGTTCAGATTAACTATCAATCGATTGGCTCGGGAGGCGGAATCCGCCAATTGATCGATAAGACCGTTGACTTCGGCGCTTCTGATGGTCCGATGAATGACGATCAGCTTAAGCAAGCGAGTGTGCCGATCCTGCACTTTCCCACGGTACTCGGCGCCGACGTGCCCAGTTACAAGATACCGGGCGTAACTGGAGAGCTGAATTTCACTCCCGAAGCCCTTGCGGGGATTTTCCTGGGCAAGATTACCAAGTGGAACGATCCGGCGATTACCTCGGCGAACCCCGGCGTGAAACTGCCCTCGGATGATATCGTTGTTGTCCACCGTTCTGACGGCAGCGGCACGACCTATATCTGGACCGATTATCTTTCCAAGGTCAGCCCCGAGTGGCAAACAAAGGTCGGCAAAGCAACCTCTGTGAACTGGCCTGTGGGATTGGGCGGCAAAGGCAATGAAGGCGTGGCGGGGTTGCTCGAGCAGACTCCCGATTCCATCGGTTACATCGAGCTGATTTATGCCGTGCAGAACAAGATTGCCTACGGTCGCGTGAAGAATGCCTCAGGCGTGTTTGTGAAGGCGGAGCTGGCGAGCGTGTCCGCCGCTGCCGCTGCTGCATCGAAAGTAATGCCGGATGATTTTCGGGTCTCGATCACGAATCCCCCGAATACCAACAAGGACGCCTATCCGATTTCGAGCTTCACCTGGCTGCTGATTCCGTCGAAGTTCAGTGACACGGGCAAGCGCGATGCGGTGAAAGGTTTCTTGAAATGGATGATGACGGATGGGCAGCAATACTGCGAAGGGCTGGCGTACGCAAAACTGCCGAAGGAAGTTGTCGCCAAAGAAATAAAAGCGATTGATAAGATCCAGTAGGCATTGGAGTCAGGAAGGCGAATCCATCGAAATGGCCACCACACCAAACGCGGCAACGCCGGCGGATGTCCCCGGGAGTTCACGGACGTTGTCGCGCCGCTGGGCCAGCGCGGATGATATCGCCCATGTCATCACGCTGATTGCGGCGGCGATGCTTCTGTTGATTGCGGTCCTTCTAGTGTATCAGCTGTGGGTCCTTTCGGCGGAAGCGCGGACCAAGTTCGGATGGAAATTCTTCATTACGGAAACCTGGGATCCGGTTTCCGGCGATTTCGGCGCGCTGCCGTTCATTTACGGAACGCTGGTGACCTCGGCGGTCGCGTTAATCCTCGCGGTACCCCTCGGCGTGGGCGCGGCGATTTTTCTCGCCGAGCTTGCGCCCCCGAAGCTCTCTTCTTCCCTCACTTTTGTCAGTGATTTGCTGGCGGCGGTTCCGAGCGTGATTTACGGTTTGCTGGGCGTGTTCCTGCTGGTGCCGATCATGCGAACCACGATTCAGCCGGCGCTAAAAAAGACGCTGGGATTTCTGCCTCTGTTTAAGGGGCCTTCGTACGGGATCGGCTTTCTGACTGCGGGGATCGTGCTCGCCATTATGATCGTGCCGTTTGTGCTCTCGGTGTCGCGCGAAGTTCTGCTGGCCATCCCGCGAGACCAGCGCGAGGCGGCGCTGGCGCTCGGAGCGACCAAATGGGAGTCCACCTGGAAGGTCGTGGTTCCGGCGGCGAGGATTGGCATTTTCGGCTCCGTGTTCCTCGCGCTGGCCCGCGCGCTGGGCGAAACCATGGCCGTCACCATGGTTATCGGCAACAATCCCAAAATTGCCGCGTCCCTCTTTTCTCCGGGGTATTCGATCGCGGCAGTTCTGGCCAATGAATTTTCCGAGGCCACCGGCAATTTGTACTTGAGCGCCCTGATTGAACTTGGCCTGGTGCTTTTCCTGTTGACGTTTGTCTTGAATGGCCTCGCGCGCCTCCTGATCCTGGTCACCACCTCGCGCGGCAGCGGGGTGCTGCCCACATGAGCTTCCGACTGGCCTGGAGAAAATCGCTCAATGTGTTCATGCTTTCGCTCACGGGTGTGTGCGTATTGCTGACCGTTTCGGTCCTGTTTTTCATTCTCGGCTACCTCGTGTATAACGGCGGAAAAGACTTGTCGTGGAGTTTCTTCACGCATCTGCCCGCGCCGGTGGGTGAAGAGGGCGGAGGCATGGCCAATGCGATCCTGGGCAGCCTGAAGCTGCTCCTCCTTGCCGCGCTATTCGGCGTTCCCATCGGATTGCTCGGAGGCGTCTATCTCGCGGAGTTCGGCGGGCGGACCATTCCTTTTGTTGTGCGGTACACGGCGGATCTGTTGAATGGTGTCCCCTCGATCGTGATCGGTATTTTTGCGTACGCATTGGTGGTGATGCCGATGCATCACTTTTCAACACTGGCCGGGGGATTTGCGCTGGGGATCATGGTGATTCCCACCGTGTTGCGTAACACGGAGAGTTTTCTCACGGACGTGCCGCGTGCGCTGCGTGAAGGCGCCTTCGCGATGGGCGCGAACAAGTGGAAGATGGTCGCGACGGTTGTGCTTCCCGCGGCCTCGCGCGGAATTCTGACGGGGGTGCTGCTGGCGCTGGCGCGCGTCGCGGGAGAGACGGCGCCGCTGCTCTTCACGGCATTCGGCAATCGCTTCTGGAGCCCCGGCTGGGACCAGCCGACCTCTTCACTTCCGGTTGTGATATACACCTACGCGACCGGTCCTTACGAGGATTGGCATCGCCAGGCGTGGGCGGCCGGGCTTGTATTGCTCGGAATGGTGCTGGTGACAAACATTCTGGTTCGCGCGTTTTTGACGCGCGGGACCGCGTATGAGAGGACCTGACGATGAGTACCGCTTTCCCGCTCATGTCGAATTCGGGGGCTGCCGCAGCGTCCTCCGTGGATAAGACTGCTGAGCATACACCGGCTATGACCACATCAGGCGCCAACACGCTGCGAATGAAAGTCACCAAGCTCAATTTCTATTATGGCAAGAACCACGCCTTGCACAATGTATCGATGGACGTGGCCACTAACAAGGTGACGGCGATGATCGGGCCGTCGGGCTGCGGCAAATCCACCCTGCTGCGCACTCTGAACCGGATGCACGAAACGCTCCGCCATACGCGCCTGGAGGGGGAAATTGCCCTGGACGGCGTGAATATCCTCACCCTGGATGTCACGAAATTGCGGCGCATGGTGGGCATGGTGTTTCAGAAGCCCAACCCGTTCCCCAAGTCCATCTACGAGAATGTGGCCTACGGCTTGCGAATCAATGGGCACAAGGGACGCCTGGACGATGCCGTGGAGAAGAGCTTGCGCCGCGCCGCTCTGTGGGACGAAGTGAAGGACAAACTGCACAAGTCCGCCTACGCGCTCTCCGGCGGCCAGCAGCAGCGTTTGTGCATCGCCAGGGCGCTGGCAGTCGATCCTGAAGTGCTTCTGCTCGATGAGCCGTGTTCCGCGCTCGACCCGGTGAACACCGCGAAGATCGAAGAATTGTTGTTCGAATTGAAGCCGACGTGCACCCTGGTGATCGTCACGCACAACATGCAGCAGGCGGCGCGCGTAAGCGATTCGACCGCTTTCATGCTGAACGGCGATCTGATCGAGTTCTCACCGACGGGGCACATGTTCACCACCCCTTCGGATCCCCGCACCGAAGCGTACATTACCGGCCGATTCGGATGAGGATGGCTAAAACATGGGGCGCGGTGCAGGGCTGACCACGGAGAGGACGTAGAGTATGGAACGACATTTCGAACGCGATTTGGAAGAGCTGAAGGAACGGCTGCTGTGGATGGGCAGCCTCGCCGAGCGATCCGTGCACCAGGCGGTTCATGCAGTGCTCGATGCGGACGAAAAGCTCGCGGGGACGGTGCTGCGGGAAGAGAACGCCATCAACGAGCTGCAGATTGAGATTGACGACCGCGTGGTGCAATTGCTGGCACTGCAACAGCTTATGGCCGCCGATCTGCGCTTTGTGCTGGCCATTGCGCGCATCAACAACGATCTGGAGCGAATCGGCGACCAGGCGGTGAACATCGCGCACTCGGCGAACCGCATCGTGCGCCACCCGCGCGTGAAGCCCTATGTGGACCTGCCGCGGATGGGCGAACTGGCAGAAAAAATGATGCGCGACAGCCTCGACTCCCTCGTGCGCCGCGATATCGAGCTGGCTCGCTCGGTGCTCTCCCGCGACGACCAGGTGGACCAACTCCGCGACCAGATTTTCCGCGAACTGCTCAGCTACATGATGGGCGACTCGTCCGTCGTTTTTCCCGCGTTTGAGCTGATCCTCGTGGCCAAAAACCTTGAGCGTATCGCCGACCACGCCACGAACGTCGCCGAGGATGTAATCTACATGGTCGCGGGAAGCGACGTGCGCCATCCCGCTGTCGATCGCAATCCCGCCTGATTCGTCGAGGAATGCGGGCTTTTGTGGCGCCGGCGTCCCGCCGGCGTTTTTGCAGCGCGTGGAGAGTTGAAGAATCGCCGACGGGAAGCCGGCGCCACGAAAAACCATCCTCATAGGGTAATCGGGCTCAAAGATTCTGAACTCTTGAGTAGACATTCGGGTGATCGCGCGTTCTCGCCTTTCGAGCTTTCGTTAAATCGTTCATAATGCGCCTGTGTCGCAAACAAACAACATCCCCATAGCGGCTGAACTTCCCGGCGGCGAAAACAATGAGCCGATTCTGGAAGGGCGGGAGCTTGAGAAATTTTACGCGCAGCCCGAGGGCGGCCGCATCGAAGTCATCTCCCCGATCAACATCAAAATCATGCCCGGAAAAATTCTGGCGCTGCTGGGGCCTTCGGGCTGCGGAAAATCCACGCTGCTGCGAATGCTGACAGGACTTTCGCTTCCCTCGGCGGGGGAAGTGCTCTGGCACGGCCGCAAGCTCACGGACGATCCGCCGAATGTCGGGATCGTCTTCCAAAGCTTCGCGCTGTTTCCGTGGCTGACGGTGCTGCAAAATGTCGAAGCGCCGCTCGAAGCGCGCGGGGTGGAGGCGAACGAGCGCCACAAGCGCGCCGTGCACATTCTGGATTCGGTGGGCCTCGACGGGTTCGAGAACGCTTATCCCAAGGAACTCTCCGGGGGAATGAAACAGCGCGTGGGATTCGCGCGCGCACTGGTGATCGAGCCGGAAGTGCTGTTCATGGATGAGCCATTTTCCGCGCTGGACGTGCTCACAGCGGAGACGCTGCGCGGAGAATTGCTGGAGCTGTGGAACGACCGGAAAATTCCGACGCGCGCGATTTTTATCGTCACGCACAATATCGAAGAGGCGGTGGTGCTAGCCGACCGCGTGATCGTGCTGGCCAGCAATCCGGCGCGAATCCGCGAGGATTTTGAAATTACATTGCCGCAGCCGCGCAGCCGCAAGTCGGAGCCATTTGAGGCCCTGGTCGATCATATTTATCGCGTGCTGACGCAACCCGACGTCCAGCATGAAATGCCGGTGGAGATGAAACGGGCGCCCGCGGCTCCCGGCGCCGTCACGCCTGCGCCGCGCTATCTGATGCTGCCGCATGTGCGCGCCGGGGGAATTGCCGGCTTTCTGGAAATTCTTGCGGACCACGGCGGGCGCGAGGATCTGCACCGGATTTCGCACCAACTGATGCTCGAGTCGGACGATTTGCTGCCCATCGTGGGCGCTTGCGCTCTTTTGGGATTCTCGCGCGTGGAGCAAGGGGACGCGGAGATCACCGAGCAGGGCCGCGAGTTCGCCGCCGGCGACATTCAGCGGCGCAAACACCTGTTCCGCGATGCCGTGCTCGCGCACGTGCCCCTGCTGCAACAGATGGCGTCGGCCCTGCAGGCCAAGGCGGATGGCACGATGCCTCTGGAATTCTTCCACGATCTGCTTGACGAACACTTCAGCGAAGACGAAGTGCGCCGCCAGCTCGACACGGCCATTCAGTGGGGCCGCTACGCGGAATTATTCGACTTCGATTCCGTGACCGGACGGCTCAGCCGGACCATGCCGTGACCCGCCGCACACCGCGCCTCCCATGAAAATGGAACCCATCCTCAACTACCAATCCATTCTGCGGGGGATTTCCGAACGCACGAAATGGAAGAGCACGTTTGCGGCGGACGCAGCTGTTTTCGCGGGATTGCTGGCGATTCTGTACGCGCTCTTTGCTTCCGGGCGCATCTGGTTCGCGCCATTCACGCCGGTGGCGAATATATCTTCGAGCCCACGCGCGCTGCCGCTGTATGCGGCGTATTCGTTTGTGCGCATTGCGATTGCCTACATTCTTTCGCTGCTGTTTGCGCTGGCCTATGGAATGGCGGCGGCCAAGTCGGAGCGCGCAGCGAAAATCCTGCTTCCGTTGCTCGATATTTTGCAATCGATTCCGGTGCTGAGTTTTCTTCCTGGCGTGATGCTGGCGATGGTCGCGCTGTTTCCGGGGCGGCAGTTGGGGCTCGAACTGGGCTCGATCCTGCTGATTTTCACCGGGCAGGCGTGGAACATCGCGTTCAGCTATTACGCTTCGCTGAAGGGAATTCCGCGTGAGTTGGACGAGGCTGCGCGGTTGTACCGCTTCAGCAATTGGCAGCGGTTCACCGAGCTGGAGCTGCCCTTTGCGGCGATCGGTTTGGTGTGGAACTCGATGATGTCGGTGGCCGGGGGCTGGTTTTTTCTGATGGCTTGCGAAATGTTCGTGCTCGGCACGCGCGATTTCCGGTTGCCGGGGCTCGGCTCGTATTTGCAGGTGGCCGCCGGGGCGGGGGATACGCGCGCCATCGTGTGGGGATTGGCGGCGATGATCACAGTGATCGTCCTGCTGGACCAGTTGGTTTGGCGGCCGGCGATTGCGTGGTCGGACAAATTCAAGTTTGAGACGGTGGAGGGGGCGGCGCCGCAGTCGTTTGTGCTGAAGGTGCTGCGCAGGTCTGGAATCCTAGCCACATTATATCGTATCGCGATATATCCTCTGGAAGAGCGCGTGACGCGGGCATTTGCGGCGAAGAAGTTAGCTGCGCGCGTGGAGAAGCCGCCATCACACAGCACCTTCAAGCATTGGTTCGCCCGCGCAACGGGAGCGGCCATTTTGGCCGCGATGGCCTGGCTGGCGTTTCGCGCGCTGGCCACCATTGCGCGGCTCGGCGAGCGGGAGCTGATCTTCCTCACGCGCGACGCTGCTTTCACGTTTCTTCGCGTGAACGCCGCACTCGTTCTCGGCGCGCTCTGGTCCGTTCCGGCCGGCGTCTGGATCGGCACAACGCCACGTGTCGCGAAGATCGCACAGCCCCTCGTCCAGATTGCCGCGTCGGTTCCCGCGACGGCGCTGTTCCCCGTGCTCTTGTTGTTGCTGATTCGCTCCGGCGGCGGAATGGGCATCGCCGCGATGGCCCTGATGCTGCTCGGCACGCAGTGGTACATCCTGTTTAACGTGATCGCGGGAGCGATGGCGATTCCGACGGACTTGAAGGAAGCCTCCAGCGTTTTTCGATTCAGGCGGTGGGAGCGCTGGCGGCGCCTGATTCTTCCGGCGATTTTTCCGTACCTGGTGACGGGGATGCTGACGGCTTCGGGAGGCGCATGGAACGCCAGCATCGTTGCGGAATATTTTCATTTTCAGGGAAAAACGCTTTCCGTGCGCGGGCTCGGAGCGGCGATCAGCCGCGCCACTGATTCCGGAAATTTGCCGGTCCTTTTGGCGGCAACGATGGTGATGTCCGTCATCGTGGTCACGATGAACCGCACGCTCTGGCAGAGGCTGTACCGCCTGGCCGCCACGCGCTTCAAACTCGAGACCTAGCGCGGGCGCCTCTGTGATCTCTTTGTGGAATAGGCTTCGGAAGAGTATCGTTGGGTTGGAATTACCTGCACGCCCCGGAAAAATCTAGGCTTTCTTCTGCCAGTAGACCCCGCCCAAATCGATCGGGATCACGGGCGTCTCGATTTGATTGGCGGCGCGAAAATCGTCCACCGCCTGGCGGCAGGAAAGAATTTCGCCATAGTCATCGATGATCACGTAACCGCCCACGGAAAGTTTTGGATAGAGATTCTGGAGCGAATCCATGGTGGAAGCGTACATGTCGCCATCGAGGCGTAAAATCGCCAGCCTTTCGATCGGCGCAGTGGGAAGAGTGTCCTTGAACCAGCCTTTGAGGAAACGGACACGGTCGTCGAGAAGGCCATAGCGCGAAAAATTGGCTTTCACCTGGTCGAGGGATACGCGGAGAAAGTCACTCTTCTTCCAGTGACGGTCGCCCTTGTCCTGTTGATAACGGCCGTCCGGCTTGGGCAAACCCTCGAACGAATCCGCCACCCAAACCTGGCGGGTGGTGTCCCCATACGCTTGCAAAGCAGCACGCATGAAAATGCAGGCTCCGCCGCGCCAGACTCCGGTCTCGATAAAATCTCCGGGCACGTCATCGCGTAGCACCTGCTCGATGCAAAATTGCAGGTTGTTCAGGCGTTTCAGACCGATCATCGTTTCGGCGTCCGCAGGCCAGTCCCGGCCTTCCGCGCGCCGCTCGAGATCAACCGTCGCGTCGCGATAGAGCCTCAACCCTCTTTTTTCCAAAATCGCGGCGATGGGAGGGTAAGCGAACCACGCGATATTTTTTATGGTGAGAGGCGGGCGATGCAGCGGCCGATGGGTCTCGGGGAAAATATACCGCGTCAAACAGTTCTTCATTAGATCCAGGTAAAGCTCGGCAGCATTCGATTCGAGTTTCATCGGGGCACGAATCGAGAATTATAAGGCACACGACTCCGTCGTCGCCCGTTAAAAATGAGGCAATGGGAAGGAAAATGTTTTTGCGTTATTGCACCGTGAGCGTCAAGTCTTTGCCGATTAAAAGAGAGGGAGTTTTTTTACTAAATTTCGAGGAACATTTCTTCCAGAGGGCCGCAGCCAGCATGGGCAAACTATTGAACAACACGCGCAGCGCCTGTCCGGGTTTCCCAGCCTGGAGAGACCGTTTCACCCACAGTTGGGAAATGCCTCCGATACAGGCATAGCGATCCCACTTGCGCTTTGTGCCGCCCGGATACTCGCCTTTCTTTTCCGAGTCAATGATCGACCGAATTCCGTTCACCATGGCCCTGGGATCGCGAATGCTATTGGCGCCGTGCGAGCGGTAAGCAACTGTATTCGGCTGCAAGACCACGACGCACGGGCCCTCGGTCCCCACTTTTAATATCAAATTGAAATCGTCCAGATGAAATGTGGAAGGCGTGGTTTGGCGCAAACCGCCAATTTTCTCAAAGACCAACTTGCGAATGACAATTCGGCTGTTGGAAAGACCGACGGAAATATCTTTGGACAGAAAATCTGCAAATTTCACGACTCTGATTTCCGCTCCGTTCTTTTCGACCTGCGTTGGCGAAGTTCCTTCGGCGAAGTAAGTCATCGAGCCAATGATCAATGGAGGTGAATCAAGAGATTGCACGATGTTCGCATAGGTTTCCAGGGCTTGAGGAATTAACAGGTCGTCACTGTCGAGGAAAACGAGGTAGTCGCCCTGTGCTTGAGCCGCAGCGTTGTTTCGCGCGACCTCGGGTCCCTGATTCGCCTGGCGGATCAAGTGAATTCGCGATCCGTACTTCGCTAGAGTGCTTTGCGTCCCGTCCGTCGAACCATCGTCGATTACGAAGATCTCGCAGCCGTTCCAGGTCTGCGCGAGCACGGACTCCACGGCTTCGCGCACATGTTGCTCCCGGTTGTACGTCGGAATCAGAACGCTGAAAAGTGGTTTCACGATTGGAAATGCCTCGATCTTCCATCTTCCCATCGGCTTGGCAGAGTCTGTGTGAAAAGTGGGATTTGGTTCGTGTAGCGCCCGCCTTCGGGCGCGCGTTTTGGGGCCCCGCAGATGCCCGCCTGAGGGCGGGCGCTACAAAAACACGCCAATGCTGAATTCTCCGATGGAATCAACCGAGATGACGATAACAAAAATCGCCGACCATCTTGCACAGGGGCATTGGAGCTCTGGCAATGACCTGCCTGCATAGCGTGTACAATCGGGAATTTTCCAAAGCCGAGTCGCCGTCGCTGACTTGCGCCACATTGCCGTTGCCATGGTCCCGGCGCAAGGTATAGTCCGTCAGCTTTTCCTCGATTGTGCCCCACCTGCGTTTGTAAGAAAGAAGTCCTTCGTTATGCATGGAAGTCCGGCCAAAACTGAACTCACGCGCGCCTTCCGCGCACGCCCGGCGAATGGTTTCAAGATACAAAAGTTGGTTCACGCCGGACATGGCTCCATCCGCATTCGCGGAGTACTCGGAAATCCAACTGTCCTTGAAGATCAGGACAACATGGCATGCGATGGGCAGCGCATTTTGGAATGCGAGAAAAACCTTCAAATGGTCGGCGCGGAGATTGCGTTGCATGGCTTCAAAGAAACGGTACGGCATCGGCGGCAGACTAAGCCGGCGCCGCGTCGCCGCAAGCAGCGAATGGCTGATAGCCATTCCCCCGAAGTCGCTCCGCTCCTTGATGATCACGCCGGCCCTGCGCGCTTTTTCCGCTTTTTGACGCACGGATTTTTTGTCAAAGTGCACGCACAAGTCGTCGAAATCCGCGTCAAGCGGCAAAGTGTGCTGTCTGAAAAGCGATTTTTTCTCGAAGGAAGCAGGCAATTGTCCACTGCTTGCCGCCGCGCGGATCTCCAATTTGTTGCTTCTGGTTCTCTTGCGCTCGCCTTCCAATTCGGGCGCCAACACACCCCATTGCTCCAGGGTTGTGACCAAGGGATTGCAGACCGTCGCAAAGGGAACACTGACGAGGCGGCTGCCGAGTAACCAACTTCGTACCTGATAAATGGGCAGCCCTGCGTGAATTCGTCCCGATTCGTTCTCTCTAATGACCAGAAAACGGCCTCGAATGTGCCCGAACGCCTGCTCAATCACTCGCTTCCATTCGCTGGTGTGATACACGGACCCCAACGGGTGCCCCAGGACAAAGGCATCCCATTCAGGCTGCTGGTCTTTTGAGAGCCACTCGGCGGAATACGAGGAAGGCGCTTTTGGCGTCGCATCGCTTCGAACCGGTACCTTTACTAATTCCAGCGGAGCTGCCATTCACACCCTTCAGGACAAAATCGGATCGCCCAACTCCACTACAAGCTCTTAGATTTTATCAAAAACTAAGATATTGTAAGGCCTGTCCAGACATCATGTGCCCAATCCTGTTGCCTGACTGAACCCTTTGACTGGACATGCCCCTGGCGCCGGTAACCAGGCGGTCCGTTCTTAGGATGACGAGATTTGGAGGGCGGGTTGGCCAGGCCCCCCAGGCAGCAGATTATATTCGCCTTACGGCAGATCGAGAAGAAGGAAATCCGCCGACGGGGCTCCTGAGCCCGGTGCCGCGGAAAGTTGCAACTCGCGCTCGCTGGAGACGCGCGCCTGGTCTCCTGCGGCGAGAGTTTCGCCGTTGAGCTGCAAGTTTCCACCGATCACGAAAAGGTAGGCGCGGCGTCCCTGTTCGAGCTTGTGCGTGACGGATTGGCCGGGCGCGAGGAGGGAGGTGTAGATCGTCGCGTCCTGGTGAATCTGCACGGCTGTTGAACTGGTGTTCCCGTTTTTGCCTGCGGGGACGGCGATCGGCAGCAACCTGCCCTTGCGGTCGGAGAGGGAAAACCTCTTTTGCTCCCAGGACGGGCGAAGGTGCTGGATCGCGGGCATGATCCAAAGCTGGATCAGGTGGACGGGATCCTTTTCCGAAGGGTTAAATTCGGAGTGGCGGATACCCGTTCCTGCGCTCATGCGCTGGATCTCGCCAGGGTGGATGACGCCGGTATTGCCCATGTTATCTTTGTGTTCCAGAGTGCCGTCAATGACGTAGGTGACGATTTCCATCTCCCGATGACTGTGCAGCGGAAAGCCACCGGCAGGGGCGACGGTGTCGTCGTTAAACACGCGCAGGGGCCCGAAATTCATGTTCTTGGGGTCATGGTAGGTGTCGAAGGAGAAATGCCAGTTAGTGCTAAGCCAATCTGTTTCAAGGTGATAGCGGTCCTTCGAGCGAATGGTTTGAATCATGGTGGATTCTCCCCCGCCTTCCAGATTTCACGGCTCAGTTATCCCTATTGACAATATTTTAGATGCAAATACCGCGAATTCGACGCAACCCCGCGCCACCCCGGGGCGTCTTTCCAGGCAGGGGGACTTGGTGCGATACCTCTCCCGTAAAATGCAAACTTGGTGTAAATTCCTACTTGGCCGCTCTTCGTAAAAGTGGAAGCCGCCATGAATCCAACTAAACCTGAGACGCAGGTTGCAGACGAAGGGACCACCCGCATGAGCCGGGACACTCTATCCATCACCGATAACCGCACCGGAAAAGCCTACGAAATCCCGATCAAGAACGACACGATTCACGCCACCGATCTGCGCCAGATCAAGGTGAAACCCGATGAGTTCGGGATGATGAGCTACGACCCGGCGTTCAACAATACGGCTCTGTGTCAGAGCAAAATTACGT
The DNA here is from genome assembly GCA_963804145.1 of uncultured Acidobacteriota bacterium. Lineage (GTDB taxonomy): Bacteria > Acidobacteriota > Terriglobia > Acidiferrales > UBA7541 > Palsa-360. The sequence goes on from CAWDPI010000005.1 coordinate 191,824, forward strand.
TCATCGACGGCGACAAAGGCATCCTGCGGTATCGCGGATATTCGATCGAGGAACTGGCCGAGAAAAGCACGTATCTCGAAACGGCGTACCTGATTTTGCGAGGGGAGTTGCCGACACGCGCGCAGCTGGACGATTGGACGTATAACGTCACGCACCACACGTTCATCCACGAGTCCGTGAAGAAATTTCTGGACGGGTTTCACTACGACGCGCACCCCATGGGGATGATGATCTCCACCATCGCCGCGCTCTCCACGTTTTATCCCGAGGCGAAAGATATCTTCAACAAGGAATCGCGGCTGAAACAGACGTACCGCCTGATCGGAAAAATGCCGACGCTCGCGGCGTTTTCCTACCGGCACAGCCTGGGCATGCCGTTTGCCTATCCGGACAACGAGCTGAGCTACGCCGGAAATTTTCTGAACATGCTGTTCAAGACGTCCGAGCTGAAGTACCGGCCGAATCCGACGCTGGAGCACGCGCTGGACGTGCTGTTTATTCTGCACGCGGACCACGAGCAGAATTGTTCGGCGAACGCGATGCGTTGCGTCGGCAGCTCGCACGTGGACCCGTTTTCGGCGACGGCCGCGGCGACCGCAGCGTTGTATGGCCCGCTGCACGGCGGCGCGAACGAGGAAGTTCTGCGCATGCTGGTGGAGATCGGATCGCTCGCCAACGTGCCCGCGTTCATCAAGCGGGTGAAGGCCGGGGAAACGAAACTGATGGGCTTTGGCCACCGCGTGTACAAGAATTACGACCCGCGCGCGCGCATCATCAAACACGTGGCCGACGGCGTTTTCGAAATCATGGGCCGCAATCCGCTGCTAAACATCGCGCTGGAATGCGAGCGCATCGCACTGGAAGACGACTACTTCGTCTCGCGCAAGCTGTATCCCAACGTGGATTTTTATACCGGACTGATCTACCAGTCGATGGGTTTCCCGGTGACCATGTTCCCCGTGCTGTTCGCGATTCCTCGCACCAGCGGCTGGATCGCGCAGTGGGAAGAGATGCTGCTCGATCCCGAACAGAAAATCGCGCGCCCGCGCCAGGTGTATCTGGGGCACGACCTGCGCCCGTATAAGACGCTGGACCAGAGAGCCTGACCGCACACTCCGAAATCATTTTAAATTAGCGGGGATTTAAGAGCGCACGCCGATTGAGTGTGAGTCTGTTACGGCTCGGCTGGCCGCGGTTCCGCCGGCGCATCAGTAGGCGAGCCGGTGGATGGATAGTCCCGCAGGTATTGCTCGAGAGGCTCGTTGCGCAGGACGAAACGGAAACCGCGCGCAGTGTTTACGTCTATGGTCATCTGCAAATCGAGCAGGCCGAAATCAATCTCGTGCTCGACCACCTTTGTGTAATTTTCTTCGACGGTCTTGAAATGCAGCTCTCCGTTCACGAGCCAGTAATCCGTCGCGTTGTAGACCGTGCCATCCTTCAAATAAAGCTGCACAAATTGCGAATTCGCTTCGCCATAGTAATAGACCGGCCAGTTTCGAATCTCCATCTGCGGCTGTGGGTTATTCGGCCCGACGGAGAAAAAATCGTATGCAGTGCCATACTCGTAGATGGGCAAACCGCTGCAGCCATATCTCCAGTTAAAGAACGGGTCACAACCCAACCACAAATTCTCGCCCAATCCCCAACCGAACCCAAGACCGAAAAATGGGATGCCATACAACCCGAAGCCGGGAGGCGGGAAGAAGCCGATTGGATAGATTGGCCGGCGCGGACGAAACGGATTGGGCGGGAACGGATAACCGAAAATAAATCCACGGGACGGAAGAGCCCCGCCGTACGGCGGCCTGATTAAAAAGCTTCGAGTCCCGGGGCTAACGAGCGGCGGTCGAACGGGAGTAAACGGCCGCGAAACGCCAGGGTGGGAAGTTGCCGGCGTGCTGACATGCCCTGCACCCCCAACATGTCCGGCGGCGTGTTGAGCAAAGGCCCCTGTTGCCATCGCACAGCTCAATACGAACGCGCAGAATATCGCCCAAGAGATCGTGCGAAGGTCAGAACCACAGGGGGTGAGGCGTTTCATGACTCCTCCCTTGCAGCAAATGGGTCGACGCTGCCAGGACCAAGCGAGCCCTTGCGCCTATTCTAAGCCAAATCGACAGCGAAATCTCGGGTTTCCGGAGGCGGGACAGAAATCCACACGCGGCAGGAGTACATTGCCACGCGCGCTACTTTTTCTTCGGCGGATATTTTTCGATGGATTTCTTGACCATGTCGTCGAGCTTGCCCTGGATTTTCGTGGCGTCACTTTTTTCTTCGGCGGCGATGGCGCGCCAGACGAGCGAACGCGTTGTGGGGTCGCGCAGATCGATGACCAGCGTTCCCTCGGCGTAAGGCACTCTGCACGTAGCGAGTGCCGAGTCCGTACCATCCAGCGGGGTAAGCTTCGATTTCGGTTTTGCGGGCGGCGCCGAATGTGTACCGGACATTGAGGTCGGACGGGCCGCTGGTCACCAGGGTCAGGCCCTTCGCGGTGAGATCATTTGTGATGTCCGCCTCGATCTGTTTCTTGACGAGCGGGCTGTTCAAGGCGGGATTTCCGCTGTTCAACTGGCCGTCGCGGATCGCGAATGTTTTGTATTTGCTGAAGTCAATGCTCTGGTCGAACTCCATCGTGATCTTCTGCGCCCGCGCGCCCTGCGCGAAAAGCAAACCGATGACGAGCAAGGCGAGAGCTTCGAGCGTGCTCAACGCTGATTGCCGGAACCAAATTTGTTTGCTTTTCTCCTCGAAAAATCTGGACACTTTCCACCTCCGCGCGAAGTCCGGTGTAGTGTATCAGGGCCGGGGCGTGTAGCGCTCGCCTTCAGGCGAGCATGTGCTTGAATCTAAAGTGCCCGCCTGAAGGCGGGCGCTACACAGGATTGAGCCTGTGGGGTTTCGGTAGCACAGGCATCCGCCGCGGCGGATGCCTGTGCTACTGAATTCGCAGGGGAGTATATAATGGATTATGGGCAACACTGGAATCCTCTCCGACGCCTCGGCGGCCGAACGGCGCGCGATGATCGAGACGCAAATCCGCAAGCGTGGAGTTTCCTCGCCGCGAGTCCTCGAAGCGATGGCCGCCGTTCCACGCCACGAGTTTGTCTCCCTTCAATTCCGGAACGATGCGTATGCCGACAAGCCGCTGCCGATCGGCGAGGGACAAACGATCTCGCAGCCATACATGGTCGCGGCCATGACGGAGGCGCTCGAACTCACCGGCACCGAGCGCGTGCTGGAAATCGGCACGGGCTCGGGCTACCAGGCGGCGGTGCTTTCGCTTCTCGTGCGCCAGGTGATCACCGTGGAGAGCCACACTTCACTGGCGCTTGCCGCGCAGGAGCGGCTGACGAATCTGGGCTACGCGAACGTGCACGTTCATAACGGGGACGGCTCCGCCGGCTTCGCCGACGCCGCGCCTTACGACGCAATTCTCGTCACCGCCGGAGCTCCGGAGATTCCCCGTGTATTCGCAAGCCAGCTTCGAGAGGGAGGCCGCGTCGTCATTCCCGTTGGCGACCGCGACAATCAGGAGTTGGTGCAAGCGCGGATGGAAAACGGCGAGTTGAAATCCCGCGTGTTGTTCAACTGCAAGTTTGTGCTGTTGCTGGGCCGCTACGGCTGGACGCGGGCGGATCGAAAATTTTCCTGAAGACAGGCGAGAAGAGAAGCGAAAAACTGCCCGCCCTAAAGACGGGCGGCCGCTACAGAACCAACGGTGTGCGTGCGTTGCGGTTTTGTAGAGGCCTCTCCGTCCCGTTCACGGTGAACCGTGGTCTCCGGGACGGAGAGGGCACGTCTCATTTCAAGTTGATTTCCTAACTCACCTAATTCGCGCTTTGTTGCGACTGGAGCTCCGACAGGTACTCTTTTGCGGCGTCCTTATCCTGTTGGCTGCGGCTGAATTTCACGAATTGTTCGATCTGCGCGGATGCATCCGCAACGTCGCCCTGCTCGCCGTAGATTTGAGCAAGCAAGAAAAAGAAGGCGGCCTGATGGTGCTCGGTGTCGAGAGCAATAGTTTTCAGGGCGCATTTTTGCGCTTCCGGCAGATTGTGGAGGTGGAAGAGGGATAAGCCGCGGTAGTAGTAAGCATACATATCGCCAGTCGGATTCATGCCGAGAAATCGGTCGGACCAGGCCGCAAGGTCGTCCCATTTTCTTTCAAGATTCAGAAGTCCCGCCAGGCAAAGATAGGGAGGCAAGTAGGTCGGATCAACCGTTATGGGCTGCGAACAAGCATCGTGAGCTTCGTCCATCTTCTGTTCGTCCTGGAGAACCTGTCCCAACATGACCCACGCCGCCGGGTATTTTGGATATTTTTGAATTGCATCGCGAACATGCTGTTCGGCCTCATCCAGTTTTTTCTTTTTCAAGGCATCGCAAGCCTTTTCGTATAGGCTCCTGGCCTTCGCGGGAACCCCCAACCGTACCGCGCTCACAGAGGCGTCGCGCACCTGGGTAAGGTCCCACGGAAAACAAGATTCATCTTCAACCACCGCGGGCTTTTGCATTGGCTGCGGCGTCGGAGTTAACACGTTGGGTACCGTGTTGGGTTGCGGCGTGGGCTGGAACGGAGGCAGACTGGGACGGCCGCCAAATCCTCCGCCGGTCGATCCGCGAGACCCTCCGCCGGATCCGCCCTTCTGCGCGCGGATAGGCAGCGCGGACAAGGCAATCGCCAGGGCGCAAAACGCCACAGATTTCCAGGAAACAAACACGGGCTGAAACCGCATCCCGACCATTTGTGAGATTTTATACCCTTTTTCTGCAGATCCTAGATTTTCCTTTCAGATCCAGGTGGGGGCGGAGCCATGCGTACGCGCGCCATGGCGAACGCTTTTCGCAGAACGCGGTTGACTGCAACGGTCAAATCGAATTTGGGCAATTCTTCTTCGCGCGCCCAGGCGAATTCCTGGGCGTCGCTTCCCGCGGTAAGCGTCCCTCCGCGGATTTCGCAAAGATAATCGAGAATGACAAAGTGATACTGCGGGCGGGCCGCGTCGCCCGGCGTGCCGTCCGCGTTGGGAGGCGCGGGGAAAATTCTCTCGAACACTTCGATCAGTTCGACGACGCGGACTTCGAGACCGGTTTCTTCGGCGAGTTCGCGCGCGACGCCGTGCTCGAGTGTCTCTCCGACTTCGAGCAGGCCGCCGGGGATGGACCATTCGCCTTTGAGCGGCGCGCTGCCGCGCCGGATGAGCAGGGTACGCCCGGCGTCAATTACCACTCCGCCAACTCCTACCATGGGTTGATCCGGGTATTCTCTTCTGGGTGTCATGGCCGTTTTTGGCTGTTCCCTTCCCGGGCCGCTTCGCGTTATATAATACTTCAGTAGCACGGGTGTCCTAATTTCGGCGGGCTTTTAGTAAAGCCCGCACCCGATCCCAAGGAGGTTTTCGCCGTGGTCCGGTGCCCTGAATGCGCCACAGAAATTGACGTTGACGAAGATGAAGTCGAGGAAGGCGAAATTCTGGCCTGCCCCGAGTGCGAAACCGAAATGGAAGTCGTGCAGATCCATCCCGTCAAGGTCAATGCCATCTCCGATGACGATGATGAAGAAGAAGAGGAAGAGTCTGAAGACGGGGACGAATTTGCGGACGATGACGACGAGGAAGACGAAGAAGAAGAGGTTTGACCCGCTCTTCGATTTCTTCCGGCATCCCCTCTCTCCTTTTGGCCATCTCACCTTTGTGCGCGTGACCATTGCTCTCCTCGGCCTGGTTTGCCTCGCGGGCGCGGTGCTTGCTTTCGAGCCGGCCGGCGGCGCCCAAAATGCCGGCGATTCGCATGCCCGCATTTTCGTCATTTTCGCCACCGTATTTTCGGACCAGGGATTCGCACTTCCGGGCGCGCGGGCGCGAGTCCGACGATCGGATCAAAAGAAATTTCGATGGGAAGGCATGTCCGACCACCAGGGCGAGGTGGCTTTCCGTGTGCCACCTGGCGCAGAGTATGAACTGACGATCGAAGCGCGCGGCTTCAAAACGGAAACACGCAAGATTGACGCGCGGGAAGAAAACGAAACGGACCTGACGATCCGGATGGCGCCACAGAAGGATTCAGGCACCGGAGGAAAACTATGAACCTGCGCAGGACGCTCGGACTCATCACGCTTGCCGTGCTTGCCGCCCTGGCCGCAAGCGTGTTGCTCGCGCAGGAAAAGCCCAAGGGGCAAGGAATCCGAGCTGCGGACCGTTCGCGGAACGGTGGTGGACAAGGACGAGGGCCCTGTGGAAACGGCTGTGGTGTACCTGAAAAATGTCCATACGCAGGACATCACGACGCACCTTTCCGACAGTGACGGCACGTTTCGCTTCAGCGGGCTGGACCTCAATGTCGATTATGAAATTCACGCCGAACGGGAAGGCATGACTTCTCCGACTCGATCGATATCGAACTTCGACACGCGCAAGGAGTTCGTACTCACGTTGAAGCTCGACCGTAAGAAGAGTGGGAAGTAGGAGAGGGTTGTAGGTTGTAGGTTGTAGGTTGCAGGTTGCAGGTTGCAGGTTTTGGTAGCACAGGCACTCCTGCCTGTGCGGGTTTCGCCACTTTCACACCTCTGGACAATTTCAACGATCGCAAAAAGCGCACAGGTCCGCCGCGGCGGATGCCTGTGCTACTTGATCACGCGAGACACGTCTGCATTATTAATTGAAATTGAATGGCGAAAAATTATTTTGCTTCGAGGTAGTATCCGGGCCGTGTTCGGACTTTCACTCCGGGGCGATTCACGGTCACTTTGATCTGGTGAAAGCCCGGGTTATCCGCGCCGGTGGGGCGATAACTCAGCATGTACTGCGAGTTGAGTTCGCCGCCGATGGCGTCGACCGCGTCTTCGATCTTGCTGTCCCGGAACGCGGGTTGATACGTCCCGCCCGTGGCCGTGGCCGCGACTTCGAGCGGACGGTCTTTCACCACGGCAGTGGCATTTCGAACAGTCCACTCCGCGAGGCCCAGAAGATCGATGTTGCCGCCGTATTGTTGTTGGCTCGTAGGTGTTTGCGCCGTGCCCGGAAACGACGGGCCGCCGAACGTGCCGGGAGGCGTGGCCGGGGCCGGTCCGGCTTGCGACGGCTGCGATCGCAGACCCGCGGAGATTGTGGAAAGCCCCACGCTGTAAATTACAATGTTCGAAAGTTGAGCGTCGCGCAAGACGCGGCCGAGCCTTTCCTCGCTCCCGCTATCGCTGGCTTCTCCCACGACGACAATCGCGCGGCGCTGACCGGCCGGGCGATCGCGCAGCAATCCGACCGCGGAGGCGAGCGCGTCATAAAGCTTCGCGCCGCCGTTGCCGGGCCTCAAGTCGGCGATGGTCTTTTCGATTTTGTCGTTGTCGGTGCTGAAGGGCAACAAGGTGCTGACGCTGTTGTCGTAGCTGAGGACCGCGGCCTCGCCCGAGGGGCCGACGATGGTCTGCGTGAAGATAATCGCGGATTTCTGGACGGCGGGCAAAATCGGCGCGATGCGCGCGCTGGTCTCAAAGACGAGCACGGCCGAAAGCTTCTCCCCGCCCAGGTCGAACGATTCGATCGTCTGGTCTCTGCCATCATCGAGAATGTGGAAATCTTTTTGTTGCAGGTCGAGGACAGGCTCTCCCTTGGCGCCGACTACGACTACCGGCGCGCTGACCAACGCGACCCGGACGCGGATGGTGCCTTGCGGCGGTTGTTGCACGGGCGCGCCTGGCTTGGGCGGTATCGGCCCTTGCGATTGCTGAGGGCGCACGGGTGCGGCCGCGAACACAATTCCTGCGGCGAGTGCGGCGAGGCCAAGCGAAAGCGTTCGTCTCAAATTCATCTGCCCACCAGTCTACTACGTTGGAAGCGAAAACGCGCCCACGCGTTGGCCGCGCCAACAGGTGCTGGCCCGAATTGCTTTGCCTGACGAATGGAGGGAAGCCCGCCGGAAGAATGTATCTAGACGGAACATGCCGCGGCCGTGTCTCTGGCGTTCCCGTATGGCGGTTGCGTAGAATGTCAAATTGCAGTCACTTGCAGTGGAGGGTTCATGAGCCGCAGGCGCCGTCAGAAAGAAATCGAACCGCCCTATCGCGATCCGATCTTCATGGAAAGCTTGCCGGCGCGCCCCGTGCGCATCACGACGGAATATATTGACCCGCTCGAGCGGCTGCGGCACGAAAAAGTGGGCGACACGATTGTCATGTTCGGGTCGGCCCGGATCCTTTCGCGCGAACAAGCAACGGCGCATCTGCAAAAGCTGCGAAAAGCAAAAACATCGCGCCTCGACGCCATGCAATACCGCAGCGCTCTGCGTGACGCGAAGTCGGCCGTGCAGATGTCCCGCTACTACGAGGAGGCGCGCGAGCTGGCGCGGAGGATCACCTCCTGGGCGATGTCGCTTGGCGATCATCCGCGGCGCTTCGTCATCTGCTCCGGCGGTGGCCCCGGAATCATGGAGGCGGCCAACCGCGGCGCGACCGAGGCGGGCGGGAAATCCATCGGCCTGAGCATTGAACTGCCGCACGAGCAGCGCCCCAATGATTACATCAGTCCGGAATTGAGTTTCATGTTTCATTATTTTTTCATGCGCAAGCTGTGGTTCGCGCAACTGGCCAAGGCGCTGATCGTGTTTCCCGGAGGTTTCGGCACCATGGACGAGCTCTGGGAAATGCTCACGCTGATGCAGACCGGGAAATTGCACCGGCGAAATTTGATTTTGATTTACGGGCGCGAATATTGGGACCGCGTGCTCGACTGGAAACACATGCTGCGCTGCGGAACCATCAACAAGCACGAATACGGCTTGCTTCAGTTTGCCGATACGGTGGACCAGGCCTTCGATCGCGTGCGCGACGACCTCGAGAAACATCATCTCGAGCCGGATTCACTCCTGCAATAGCGCGTACAACCTTCTTCCCCATTTCCACGATCAAAATAACTGTAGTCAAAATGGCCCGTCCCAGCCCCGGACCTGCGAACGCACCCAAGGAGGTGCTTTATGGTCTGGACGAAGATGCTCTGGAAGACGGCCCTGGCTTCTGCTCTGGCCGGCGGCCTATTGCTATCAAGCGGCGCGACGGCTGTCCGGGCGGATGGCTACGACAGTTGCCGCCGGAACGTCGAGAAGTGGGAATCCCGCCTGGACCACGATATCAATTATCACGGAGTTTACAGCCGCCAGGCAAACCACGACCGGCATGAGCTTGCCGAGGCCCGCGAGAGTTGCGAGCGCCGTTACGGCAATCGCTGGCGCTGATTCCATATACACATCTGAGTTGAATAAAAACAGAAACGGGCCGCCACGATTTCATCGGGGCGGCCCGTTCTTGCAAATGGAGGAATGAATCCGGTTGCTTAATTTCTGCTTGGAACCAGATCGTCCGAAAATACGCCTTCGAACCGGCGCTTTTCGTCCTGGTCGTGCAGCAGGACCACGGGAGCAATCCGCAACGAATGCCGGCACGAGTGGCATGCCGCCATTTCCCCTTGCAGGTCCTGCAGGAAACCATCGGTGAAATGATACTGGTCGGGAGTGCGTCGCGCCGCTTTTACGCCATGCTCCCCGCAGTAAGGACAGGTGTACTCCAGAGTATCCTCTTGCGGATCACGCCCCAGCGCGGCCCAGCCCGTATAACGAACCCCAACAGCCTCTTTTGAAGGAAGACGCATGATTTTGTACCTCGGCCTAGAGCCCAAAAAAATGAAAACTGCATATGTGATGCAGAAAGCGCAACGAAAGTTACAAGAAAATAAACATCCGAGATTGGTGCACAAGGGGCGAATGCTTGTAATTCCCTGAAAATAATAATCTTATCTGTTGGTGGCAGACGGTTCTAGGTGGACTCGTGGCCCTTGGGAACTCCCCAAGCGGTACGGTGTCCAACTTAGCGAGAGCGCGCTCCTCATTATCCCTTCAAAAGCCGGCCCTGACCGTTGTGTTGGCCGCGGTTGGCGGAATTGAGGAGTGTCCATGCAAAGCACAAGTGAAGGAAGGACCGACCCAGAACAAGCCATGCCTGAGATGGCGTTTGGCCGCTGTCTGGTCGATGGAGATCCGGAGGCAAGTTCGCGTGCTCGCCGCGCCCGCCGTAAGACTTTCGGTGCGTCGATCGCGATCGAGTTTCTGTTCGTGGGCTTGCTCGTCGTGGTGCCGCTTCTTACCAGCGTAGCGCAGCCACAACTTCACCAGATTCTTCCACCCCAACTGACATTCTTCGGCGCCTGGCGCGAGCACAGCTCGGCGCAAAACGCTGCGCCCCCAACAACAGCGCACGTGCCGCTGATTCCCGATCCATTTCTCCGGGCTACGCCTCCCCGCATGCCCGCGCACGTTCCTGGTGGCGAGGAACCGGGGGATGTCTCGATCCCCGAATTGCCAGGAGGATATGAAGCGGGTGTGGGGGAATTGACTGAGACAGGAAGGACGCCGCTGTTCGTGGAACCTCCGCGCATCGCACAACCGGTGCAGCAAGAAAAACGGCCCGTGAAACTCAGCGAAGGCGTCGTGGAAGCTCAATTGATCTCGCGCATCGAGCCGCACTATCCTTCCATCGCTCTGCAAACGAAAACGGAAGGCACGGTACGTCTGCACGCGATCATCAACCGGGACGGGCGCATTACTTCGCTCGACGTCCTGAGCGGCCATCCATTCCTGGTGACAGCCGCGCTCGACGCGGTGCGGCAATGGCGCTACCGTCCGACGCTGCTCAACGGCGAACCGGTTGAAGTCGAAACTTCCATCACCGTAATTTTTCGATTGCGCGAGTAACGGTAGCGGACGACTTCAATTTAAAATGGGCCGAAGATATCGGTGCTTCGGCCCTTGCAGATCCCGGCGCGGCCCCTCCCGCAGCTGCGCCGGGGCGCAAAATCGATAAGTGAATTTAGAAGCGGAAGACAACGCCCGCGGAGTAGCGGAAGTTGTTCCAGTCCACCTGGTTGGTTGAAGTTGGGATGCGCGTCAGCAGGTAATCCAACTGGCCGAGACGTATTCCAAAGTGGCGCGTCGCGTTCCAATCGAGGCCGACTCCGGGGCTCATGGCGAAGGTGTTGTGACTGAGCGTGGTTTGGTTGAAGCCGGGATTGGTGTTTGCAAATCCAAATAGGGCCTGGGCGAAGGGAGAAAGTTTGGACCGGTGGAAGAGGGTAATTTTGGGTCCGGCCATGTAAGTCAATGCGGTCGCGTCCACATCCGTGCCATTGATCACGCTGGCATGGATGCCGCCCACTTCGACGACCAGGCTGCCCCAATTGGTGAGATTCAATGCGACGGATCCGACGCCGCCATTGGCGCTAAACGAAGGGAGCGTGATGGCGGGACCGGTATGAACGTAAGTATATCCGGCAAACAAATCGACCCTGGGAACATCCTGCGCTTGTGCGGGCGCGCTCAAGCCGAATAGAAACACCAATCCCAATAGACACACAACTCTACGCATATGAAGTTTCTCCCTGTTTATGATTTTGGATCGTGCGAATTTCCGCAGATCCGTGATAACGCGACGGTGAGCCCCACCCTGAGGGATCCCAAGCCGTCCGAAACAAACAACCGTTCGAACGTCAAATGGGATGCACTGTTTTTGTGCAGCGGTTGCCCGCGAAAAAAGAATTTATAGGAGCGGTTCGCGCGCGTAACGGGCAATGATTTCGCGGGCCGAGTCGCGGACGCGCACGATTTGTTGCCAATCTTCCGCGGAGGGGGGAGGAGCGATCGGCGGGCAGATGGTGATGGTGATGCGTCCGGGACGCGGCAGCCAGGTTCCGTCCCGCAGCACACGGCGCGTTCCATCAAGCGCGATGGGAACGATTTCACGTTGCGCCGCGATGGCCGCTTTGAACGCGCCGAGATGAAATGGACGCACGCCGGATTGCGCGGTGAAGGTTCCTTCCGGAAAAACAAAAACGGATTCGCCGCGGCGCAGGGCGTCTTCAATTTGTTCCGCCTGGTGCAATCGCGCGCGCGGATCTTCGCGGCGAAACGAGAAATGGCCGAGCTTGCGAAGAAACGTCCGGAAAAACGGCATGGACATCACTTCGGCTTTGGCCACGAAATGGTAATCCGTGCCGAGCATCGCCATGAGCACGACGATATCCGCGTAGCTCGTGTGGTTGGCGACCAGCATGCGCGGCGTGTTTTCCCGCAGGTGCTCGCGGCCGTCGACCTGCACGCGCCATCCAGCAACTTTCAGATAGGCGCGCAGCGCCGCCGTCGTGACCCGCGCAGCGCTTTTTCGCGATGGCGAAATCAACACGTAGAACCACGCGGGAAGAAGCAGCACGGCAAACATCGCGATGGCGTAGCATCCATAAGCCACTTGGGCAATTCGCCGCAGCGCGCCGCGGATTCGCCCGGCGCTCGATGCGGCCGCAAGACGCGCGAGCTGCAGCCAAACAGGTGGCGCATCGGTATGCAACTCGCCGGAAAGGAACCGCTGCTTGGTGGCGTCGCGGCGCAACTTTCCGCTCGACGTTTTTGGAATTACATTTGGCGGAACGACTTCGACCACGTTGGGAGGCATTCCCAAGCGTTTCGGTGACTTGCGCAGTGATGGCCTGCGCGAGCCGCGCCCGCGCCTCGCGGTTCCCTTCGCGCGATTCGGCAACGATCACCAGCCGCTCGGTGCCCGCAACCGGATCGGCCGAGCCGAATGCCACGACGCAGCCCTTGCGCACGCCCGGCACTCGCGCCACGGCGTCCTCGATCTCGTGAGGATAAAGATTGTGCCCCGCATGAATGATGATGTCCTTCACGCGTCCGGTAATGTAGATTTCGCCGCCGGCGAGATACGCGCGGTCTCCGGAGTTGACCCATCCTGCAGCCGCGCCTTCGGGAAGCAGCGCCGACGTCGCGGTTTCGTTTCGATAGTAGCCCTGCGTGGTGGAAGGTCCGCGAAACCAGAGTTGTCCCTCGACGCGCTCTCCGGCATCTTCTCCGCGTTCATTCACAATTCGCACTTCGTGCCGCGGAACCGGCGGGCCTACGGAGACAAACGAAATTACGTTCGCATCTTCGCCGGAGTCGGGGGCCGAAACGCTCCGGCGGTGCCGGCACGGCTCGGCCTTCCTGGGCAAACGCGGCGCGCTCGAGGCGGTCCACGCGCGGCCCGCGGCCCACGGGCGGAATCGCAACGGCGAGCGAAGCTTCCGCCAGGCCGTAGACGGGCAGCAGAGTTTCGCGACGGAAGCCGCATTTCGCGAAACGTGTTGCGAAGCGGTCGATCGTTGCGGGGAGGACGGGCTCGGCGCCGTTGAGCGCCGCGCGCCAGGCACTTAAGTCGAGACCCTGGATTTCGTCGTCCGAAATTTTTGCCGCGGCCAGCTCGTACGCAAAATTTGGCGCCGCGCCCATTGTGCCGCCGTAACGGTGGAAGGCGCGCAGCCATCGCGCCGGCCGCGAAAGAAACGCCAGCGGCGAAAGAATCACGACTGGCAGACCGAAATAGAGCGGCATGAGCCACGCACCGATCAGGCCCATGTCGTGGTAAAGGGGCAGCCAGCTCACGCCGACGTCGTCGCTGCGCATGCCGAGTGCCTCTCCAATCGCGCGGACGTTGGCCAGCAGATTCGCATGCGTCAGCATCACGCCCTTGGGATTGCCTGTCGAACCGGAGGTGTATTGCAGGAGCGCGAGATCGTCGGCGCGCGAGTGCACTCGCGGCCCGAGCGGAGCCGCGGCGCGCGAGTGGGCCAGCGCCTCGGCCGTCACGACGCCTTCGAGCGAAGGCACCAGCGGCTTCAGCAATTTGGCCACGCTGGCCGCTTCGCGGAACGTCACCAGCAGGCGCGCGCCCGCGTTCGACAGGATCGTCGACTGGCGTTCCGCGTACTCCGCGATCCGGTCGGCGCGAAACGGCGGATAGATCGGCACAGGAGTCGCGCCGGCGAGCAACGTCCCCGCGAACGCCAGAAAAAAGTCGCGCGACGTCGGCAACATCAGCGCCACAGTGTCTCCGCGCCCGATGCCACGCTGCGAGAGATCGGCGGCAACGCGCTCGGCTCCTTCCAGAAGTTCGCCGAACGTGAGCGGGGCGCTTTCTCCTTCGTCCTCGTAAAAAATCAGGTGGGTTCGAGAGGCGTCCACGTGCCCGCGATGTTGCAGCACTTCCTGAAACGTCTCCGCGCTGGGAATTCCTATCGCCTGGCCGGGAAAGGAAATTTCCTTCGGGCGCGCGGCGGCATCCGCGCGAGCCCCAAAGGCGGCAGGTGCGCCATTCGCGGCGCTCAGCGCGGTAATCAGGTCCTGCACCGTATCGGCTCCGGCCAGCACTTCTTCATCCAGGCGCATGCCAAATGATTTTTCGAGGCGCAGAAGCAATTCGACGCGTTCCAGACTGCCGAGTCCCAAGTCGCGCTCGAGATGCGACGTCGGACCTGCCGAACGAAGGGCCGACACGTTCCCGAGCTCGGCGATAAGTTCGCGCACGACTTCGAGGACGCGTTCTTCGTCGGCCACTGCGTTAAATTGCCGTGCGGGAGACACCATCAGAAGTTCCCCAGGTACATCGAGCGGACCGGAAGGGCTTTGCTATGTGTAGGCTAACATGCGACGAAAAGGCATTCAATGGTTTGAGGGTATAAGTAGCACAGCCACTCTTGGCTGTGCTACTTTTTGCACTCCTTGATAAATTTCCACGGGAACATCAAGTTATTCATTAAAGAGCGAAAAAGGAGACCGAACATGGGAGTCGTGAATCCGCTGACGAAAGAGCAAGCCTCGCCGGAACTGCAGGACACATTTGAGAAGCTGGCCGCGCGAGCGGGAAAAGTGCCGAACATCTTCGCGGCCATGGCGCACCGGCCGGACGTGCTGGCCGCGTTTCTTCCTTTGTACAAGGCCATCATCAACGAGGGCACCATCGAGGACAAATATAAGGAACTGGCGTACCTGCGCACGTCGATGGTGAACGGGTGCGAATACTGCACGCGCGCGCATATCGCTTCCTCGAAACGCGCCGGCGTCACAGCGGAGCAGGTTGCCGCGCTGCCGTTTTATTCGCGCAGCCCTCTCTTCGATGAAAAGGAAAAGGCCACGATCCTCTACGCGGACCGCGTGACGCGCGGCGCCACCGGCATTCGCACTCCCGAGCTTCAGGAATTGCGCAAGTTTTACGACGAAGGACAAATCGTCGAGCTGACCCTGACCATCTGCATCGCGAATTTCACCAACCGCTTCAACGACGCCCTCGAAAATATTCCTGACCTCGGCGTGTGAGGGCCTGGACTCCCGTACGAGAGTACCGATGCGAATGTAACCCTTGGCCCATTGGCGCGGGCAGGGCCTGCAGGCAGAATGATCCCGTGGTTGAAGCTATGCAGCGCTTTTGCGGGCTCGAAGTGAAGCCCGCACTCGACGACCGAGAACTCCGATGGCTACCGTAGCTTGCATCTCGGTGTTTGCTTTGCTGGTCTTCCTGTGTTTGATCGGTTCCGCGGACAAGCCCGGGTCCCGATAGCTGCGGCTCAATTGCATCCATTTTGTCTTTGCCCATGCCCCACGAGCGGCCGGACCTCCACGGCCGCTCTCCCCATTTTAGGTTTGAGTAGCACAGGCATCCGCCGCGGTGGAACTGTGTGGGTTTCTAAATTATTGTTAACGCGTGGATGTCTGGAAGTGTAGAAAACCGCACAGGTCCGCCACGGCGGATGCCTGTGCTACTTGAACCCTGCGGGGACGGCTCGTCCCGTCCGCCGCGGCGGACGGGACGAGCGGCCCTGAGAGCCTCTCGCGGCGACTACCTCAGTCGCGACGGCGAGCGGCCCGGTGGACGATAACTTCCCAGCGAGCGGGGACGCATCCGCAAGCGTGGGCCCAGCGGTGGCGGAACATTGTGGAGCGGAGCGCTGCAATTGCTGCAGAGTTCTCCTCCGGAGTCGATAGCCCGCAACCAGTGGCCGCGAGCCGCGCACTCCGGATTGATGCACTGCACAGTCCATCCCGGCAAATACTGCACGTTTTCCCCCTCTGGAATGACGCGCTAATTTTTCCGCGTGCTGGGATCTGCTCCGGTCCCCCTGGACCAGAAGCTCACGGAAAAAGTTGCGGGGATTCTGCGCCGCGGCTCTTGTGGTGTCAAGAGAAAAGATACAATCCCTAGTGGTAGTGTTGCCAAACGGCCCCCTCCCTTCCAAATGCACCCCATGGCTCGCCCGTAAATTCCCGGGAAATATTCTTTCCTCCTTTACAACCCTTGCGGGCTTGCCCACAATCTGTGCTTCTTATACGTGAAACGAAAGGATCGGACGGCTTCGTATGCGGAAAGCGATGCGGTGCGCGGTGGCCGGTGCATTTTTTTTGCTCGCGGCCGTGTGCGTGGCACAGGCGCAGCAGCAACCGGCCGAGGGCAGGGATCCAGACGCGCCTTCCGCGCCGCAACCGGCTGCCAGCGCCACTCCTGCGGACCAAAAGAAAACGGGCGAGCCTGGAAAGCCCGCCAGTACTCCTGCGCCTTTCAAACACAGTTTTTGGGACCGCGAGAACGATTGGTTGTTCGCGGGCGTTGCCGCGGGGCGCGCGCTGGATTACTCTTCGACGCTCAATCTTCGCCGGCGCGGCATCAATGAAGTCTTCCTTACGAATTCCATTGTGGACAACCATCCGCTGTTTGCAGGGATCGAGGTGTCGGCTACCGCGGCTTCCATCGGCGTCTCCTACCTGTTCCATCGCACCGGGCATCATCGCCTGGAGCGCTGGACGTCCGCCATACATGCGGGCGTCGCGGTGGGGGGCGCGATTCGGAATTACGCGCTGAAAACGCCGCATCCGAATTGAAGCGCCTACTATCCTGACACGCGCAATGGAGATCTAGAGTTTGCCAGCCAACGAGATGGTTTGTGGGTCACGGCTTCAACCGTGACATAAAACCCGCATGAGAGTTGCGGCTTTAGGTGCTGCGGAAAAAAGGCCTTGTTCTGTCATTCTGAGCGAAGCGAAGAATCCCTCTTCGATTTAAGTATAAGAAAAGAAACAAGGAGAGATTCTTCGCTTCGCTCAGAATGACAGAGTTTTGAGTTTTTCCGCAGCCTGTTTAGCCGCTGGCCCGATGGATTGCAAGTCGTCGCGGACGCGCTTTGGCCACTGGAGCTTCAAGGCCTAAAGGCCCCGTCTCGTGACACTGATTGTCCGACCTAAAGGCCGGACCTCCTGCCCGTCAACTTCAAATTCGATTTAGCAAAATGGATCGAAACTTGGACACTACGCGCGCGTCGCCGCACTTGCGCGCGCGCGGTTCGTTGCATCATACTCCGCGCGCCGCGCCTGCTTCCTTTTCCGGCGTGGCCTCGTCGGGAGAAGAAAAGTGAGTCGTCGAAGCAATCAAGCCGCAGCATTTTTCTCCGCGCTTTTCATTCTCCTTACGACCGGTTTGCTTTTTGCCTCGCCGACCCGCGCTCAGCAGCAGCCGGCACCTGCGCCCGCGCCATCGCCTGCTGCCGCACCACCCTCCGCAGGACAAGTGCAGGGCTATACGCTTACACCCGGCCAGGAAGCGCAAGCCATCGCCTATGCGCACGCGCGGCATGAGCTTTATTTTCTCGACGTCGCCTACGGACTCCTCCTGCTCGTCCTCATGCTCCAGCTTCGCATCGCTCCCGCCTACCGCAATTGGGCCACAGAATGGACCGACAGCAGCTTTGGGCAGATCGTCGTTTTTGCGCCATTGCTGCTGCTGACTCTCGATGTTCTGAGCCTGCCGACCGCGATTTGGGAGCACCGCCTGGCCTTGCAATACCAGCAGTCGATTCAGGGATGGGGATCCTGGTTCGTGGATTGGGTCAAAGGCGAAGGCGTAACGATAGCGATCGGGATTTTGCTGGTGTGGGTTTTGTTCGCCGTCATTCGCAAGAGCCCGCGGCGGTGGTGGTTCTGGTTCTGGGTGGCTGCCGTGCCGTTGATCGTTCTGGGGGCGGTGGTCGAGCCGCTGGTCGTCGAGCCGCTGTTTTTCAAATTTACGCCGCTTGCCAGTTCCGAGCCGCGCCTTGCCGCGAGCATCGAGCAGATGACGATCCGCGCCGGAGCCCCGATTCCGCAGAGCCGCATTTTCGAGATGGAAGCCAGCGCAAAACTCAAAGAGCTGAACGCCTACGTGACCGGCCTCGGCGCGAGCAAACGCGTCGTCGTTTGGGACACGACCATCCGGCGCATGAACGAGGACGAAGTCTTGTTCGTGACAGGCCACGAAATGGGCCATTACGTTTTGGGCCATGTGCGCAACGGCATCCTGTTTGCCTGCGCCGTGCTCGTGTTTTTTCTATACCTCGCCTATAGAGCTCTCCACTGGATGCTGGCGCGCTGGGGAGAAACGTGGGCGATTCGCGGCCCTGACGATCTCGCTTCGCTGCCGCCGCTGATCCTCCTTCTCACCGTGTTCGGGTTCCTGTTCACGCCCATTTCGAATGCCTACAGCCGCCACCTCGAGCATCAGGCCGACCAGTACGGGCTCGAAGTGATCCACGGTTTGGTTCCCGACGCGCCCGTAGTGGCGGCGCACATGTTTCAAATCCTGGGCGAAGTCGACCTCGAGGAACCGAATCCCTCGCCCGCCGTGAAATTCTGGTTTTACAATCATCCGCCGCTCGATGAGCGCATGCGCTTCGCGCAGACGTACGACCCGTGGTCCCAGGGCCGTGCGCCCGAATTTGTGAAGGGTGAGGGCTCTGCTTCGAGCCCGCCGAAATAAAGAAATCGACTGGACCCTCGCTGAAAAAAAGGAGAACCACTTTGAAAAATCGAATTCGCGAAATGGTGATGCTGTCCGCGCTCGTCGCGTTTGCAGCGCTTCCGGCGCTGGCCCAGGATGCGCCAGCTACCGTGGCCGTGTCGTTGCCCGCCGCGGCCGCCGCCGATCCAGCAGCGGACCCGGCGCCGAGGCCGCCCTCCTGGGGCGTGCCCGAGGGGCGCATGTTTTTCCCGCACGACTGGGTCCGCGGCTACACGGACTTTGAAGTCGCGCCGCCGCATAACGAGCCCGACCTCGGCCGCTGCACGCAGTCGCAGACGATCATCATTGCCGCCGGGGGAGCCAGCTCGCCGTGCAATGCCTACGCGCGCTATCTGCTGGGCGGCTACCTCGAAATACAGCCATTCGGAAGAACCCTCGCGCGACACTTGTTCCTTTTCTTCACGCCCACATTTTCCTTCGGGAATAATGTGCCGCAATTTAAATACACGGCGTCGATGGCCGGGATTGCGTTCGAACGCGCCGTCGGATTCGGCTTCGAACTGCCGAAAAATTTCGAGATCCGCATTACGCAGCACCAGGTGGACTGGCTCGGCAAGTACAAAAATCCAATCGGAGTGGGGACGCCTGGACTGGACCTCGGCACCTCGGGCCCCTATGGCCTCTACGCAACGGTCGGGGCGCGCTGGTACTTCGGCGGCTACGGACGCGCGCGAGAAGGGCGGTAGACGGGTTTTGGTCCTTGCTGGGTCGAAAACACCACAGGCTGCCCTTCAGAAATGCTCAGGGTAAAAAGCGTGTGTCACAGGTCTCGGAAAACTAAAAAATCAGATCACACGCGCGGGCAGCTTCGGGTCGATCACCCTTCGCGCGCTTTCCGCGCCGCTGACGGGCAGGCCTTTCGGATTGAGCAGGCCGAGTTGCACGAGCACGCTCGCCTGATCCCAGTAGATGTGTTCGTGGGCGATTTTGCCGCCCTCGACTTTGACTACGACCGCAAACGCCACTTCGACTCGCTTTCCGGTAGGCTGCAGGCCGGGCAGCATCCAGTCCATGACGGCCGTATGCGTAAATCGAACGGCCAGCTCGTCCACAATTTGCTCTTCGCCGATGGTGCGCGACACCTCCACCATTTCCATATCCGGCGGAAAAAATTTGCCGACCAGGTGGTTGGTGTAAAAATACCTGACTTGTTCCCTCCCCATTCCGCCGGTCATCACTGGGACATGGTTGAGATGAGGATGATCGGTCATCGTGGCCATCGTCGTTTCGAGATCGCCGTCGATTTCCGCCTTCACGTGTTTCTGAAAAACGTCCACCATCGCTTGTTGTGATCGAGTCAAATCGCTCATCATTCGCCCCGCAATCGAAACGTTCCGGATTTTTCATCTCGGAGAGCAGACGTGACCATGCTATCTGTATGCTCAACGCCGTGGCAAGTGCTGGGGGAGAGTCCGCTGAGCCGCGCTTCTTTGTCTGATGCCCGCTCATGATAGAGTAACGCCCGTTCCATGGCGCGGATTGAAACCTCGGTGCAGATTGCGGCTCCCGCCGAAGTGGTGTTCGCGTTTTTCGTGCCGCAGCGCATGCCTTACTGGTATGGTGCGGACATGCAGGCGTGCCTGGAAGTGCAGGACGGCGCTTCGGACTTTGCCATTGCGCAGAAGGTGCGCGTCACCGGGCATTTGGGCAAGCGCGAAGTCTCGCACACGGCTGTCGTGACGGCGTTGCAGCAGGCGCGCCTGTTCGAGTGGCGATTCAGCGACCGCTACGGCGTCAAGGGATCGGAACGCTGGGAGCTGGAACCAGCCGGCGCGCCTTCGCCCGAGCGCCCGCCGAAAACAGTGGTGCGGATGCGCAGCGACTACACGATGCCCGGCCTCGTCGGCAAAGCGATGGACTGGCTCATGACGCGCCACGCGGTCGCGCGCCGCAATCAGGATTATCTCGCGCGCCTCAAACGCTACGCCGAACATGGCGAGCCGGAATGAATTCATGACGCCAGAAACAAATCCCGAAAGCCCGGCGACGCGACTCGCGATCGGCCCGCCCGCAGGCCCCATCCGCGGCGCGAAAGCCGTTTTTTGGAATGAACGCGAGTTTCGGGCCGGATGGCGTCTGCTGATTTACCTCCTGTTCTTTTTCCTGTTTGCCTTGGGCGAAACCTTCCTGACGATGGCTTTGCATCTCCCGCAACTGGCTCGCACGGGCATGACGGCAACTTCCATGCTCGTTCAGGAATCCGTTTTTTTGATCGCTGCGCTCGCCGCCGCGGCAATTATGGGAATGCTCGAAGACCGGCCATTCGGCGGCTACGGCCTGCCGCGCGCCGCTTCATTCGGCGCGCGCTTCTGGCAGGGCGCGGCGTGGGGAATCGCGATGATCTCGGCGATCATCCTCTTGATCCGCGCGCTCGGCGGATTCTCTTTCGGCGACCTGGCGTTGCGAGGTCCGGTGCTGTGGGGTTACGCGGCGCTTTGGGCGGTAGTGTTTCTCTTTGTGGGCTTCTTCGAGGAATTTTTATTTCGCGGCTACGCGCAATTCACGCTGGCCACGGGCATCGGATTCTGGCCGGCGGCCACGGCGCTTTCCGCCGCATTCGGCGCGCTTCATCTCGGCAACCGCGGAGAAGACAAGATTGGCGCGCTCAGCGTGTTTGTGATCGCAATGTTTTTCTGCCTGACGTTGCGGCGCACCGGCAACTTGTGGTTCGCGGTGGGACTGCATGCCACATTCGATTGGGGCGAGACGTTCCTGTTTTCCGTGCCCAACAGCGGCCTCGTCGCCCCCGGCCACTTGCTGAATTCCTCGTTTCACGGCGCCGCGTGGCTTACGGGCGGCACCGTGGGTCCCGAGGGCAGCGTCATGGCGTTTGTGGTGGTTGGGATCGCTGCCGCCCTCTTTGTGATTATTTATCCGGCGAAAGAATAACTGGGGTGTGCTTGAGTAGGACAGGCTTTTTACCCTGAGGGTAGCGAAGGGCAGCCTGTCGCTTTTTCCGGAGCGCTCAAAACCCGACAGGCTGGAAGCCTGTCCTACTTAGGCTTACTGCGCGCGAAGGGTGGCGCCGAGTTTTTGTTCGAGCGCGGCGAGAATCCGCGACGAAAAATCCGTGAGCTGCGCTTCGGTGAGCGTGGCCTGGCGGCTCTCAAACCTCACGCGAACGAGCAGCGCAAATTTTCCCTCCGGCACATTCTTGCCGCGAAATAAATCGACGGCGTCAATCGAGGAAACTTCGGCGATGCCCAGAGCGCGAATTGCCTCTTCGATGGCGGCAAACATCGTTCCATCCGCAAGAACGAGAGAGAAGTCGCGTTCGACCGCCGGAAAGCGGGAGAGCGGTTTGTAACGCAGCGCCGCGCGCGCGGATTTGTAACCCGCGCACAGCGGCTCGAGTTCCAGTTCCGCGATGTAGGCGTCCTGCCGCAACTTGAATCGTTCGGAAACGCGCCGCGAGAGTTGTCCGGCATGACCGATCGGTCCGACCGGACGCGCCGCCAGCGCCGCCCGCTCGCAGCGAAATCGTTCCCGCATGCGCGCCATGAAGCCACTCCGGGCCGCCCGCCGTCCACGCGAGCCCGCCCGCGAGATGCCCGATCTGGTCGAGGTCGCCCTTCAAGTCTGCAAACGCGTAGGCGCGTTCGGTTTCGGCGACGCCTTTTTCCCGCGCGAGACCCGTTGCGCCGAGCGTCACGATGCGCGTCTCGACCGGCTGAGTTCCGTTCCAGCGATACGTCTTGCCAAATTCAAACAGGCGCACGTTGCGTTGACCGTGATTCAGATTCCATTCCAGGGTTCGCGCCATGGTCACTGCGCCAGTCGAGCGCATCACGGATGCGTCTTCGGCGAGAGGATTCGCGATGCGCGCGGGCGCGGCGCCTTCCGCGCGGAACATCGCGTCGCTCGGTTCGTCCACAATCGGAATCGTGATGATCTCCTGATAGCCGAGGCCGATCAGAATTTCGCGCAGGCGATCGTCGGCTTCGGCGTATTCGAGACGCGCGGCGGGGAGTTTTGCGGCGGGCAGGCGCGCGGGAAATTTGTCGACGCCATAAATTCGCGCGACTTCTTCGACGAGGTCCACTTCGCGCGACACGTCGCCGCGCCAGGACGGCCGCCGGCACTTCCACGCGGCTTCGGGCGATCCCGCAGTGCCCCGCGCCGCATCCGAACGCGCCGGCGCGAAACCTAAGCCCGTGAGAATCGCTTCGATTTCCGCGTCGGGAACGTCCGCACCCATCACTCGCAGAAATTCTTTGCGCGTCAACTCGATCACCGGCGCCTCGGCGCGGCCAGGATAAACGTCCACCACGCCGGCGAGCACTTCGCCGCCGCCCAACTTGTTGAATGAGTTCAGCGCAGCGGCGCGAAGCGGTCTCCGCCATTTCCATGTCCGCGCCGCGCTCGAAACGCATCGAGGCTTCCGTGCGCAGGCCGAGCGCTTTCGACGTGCGGCGAATCGAAATCGGATCGAACCACGCGGACTCGAGCAAAATGTTGCGGCTCGACGAACGAATTTCGGAGTCGCCGCCGCCCATCACTCCGGCGATGGCCACGGCACGCGTGGCGTCGGCAATCACGCACATTTCGCTCGTGAGCGCGCGCTCGATGCCGTCGAGCGTGCGCATTTTTTCTCCCGCGCGCGCGCGCCGCACAACGATGCGCTTCTCGGCCAGCAAGTCCATGTCAAACGCGTGCAGGGGATGGCCGAGCTCGAGCATGACGTAGTTGGTCGCGTCCACCACGTTGTTGATCGAAGCCTGCCCGAGCGCTTCGAGGCGCTGCCGCAGCCAGTCGGGCGACGGCCCCACTTTCACTCCGCGCAGCACGCGCGCCGTGTAGCGCCCGCACAGTTCGGGCGAGTCAATCTGAACGCGCGTGGCCGCCGCAACTTGCTCGGAAGATTCGCGCGGGCGCGGATCGACGCGCTTGAGCGGCAAGCCGTACAGCACCGCCGCTTCGCGCGCGATGCCGTAGTGCCCCAGGCAATCCGCGCGGTTCGAAGTCAGCTCGGCGTCGAGCATCGGCCCCGCCGCGGTCTGCTCCAGCGCCTCGACCGCCGTGCCGGAAAGCGAGAGCCGCGTGCGCAATTCTTCCGGCGCCGCCGTCAGCTCGACGAATTCTTTCAGCCAGTTGTAGAGAACCTTCATCGCCAACTTATGTGGTCTCGGTTTGGGTCATATTGATTTAATGGGGACACCAAGTCTCTTTAGGTGCTGCGAAATGACGTCCGCAAACCGGATGGCAGCCTTTCTCCTCGCACCGTCGCCCTCGTTAGAACCGGCACGAGGATAGTACTTCATGGCCACCGGAATGTAGGTGACCTTACCCCTCGTCGACTGCGACAACATTTTTCCAAAAATTCTTGCGCATTGACCTTTGATAACCCGATTAGGATATTTTCTAGAGCGATAAACCCTTGAAAAACCTTGAATCAAAATGAATCCGTTCGGAAGTCTGTTGGTCAGGACACGGGTCCAAAGTTTCAGTATGTTCGAAACAGGGTCCTCACGCCGCAGTTCAGCCTCGACAAAAACGGTGCGAAAATGAGCGTTCTTTTTTTCCTTTGGCTTTCCGCCAACATCTACCCTTTCCCTGGTCCTACGATCGATTCGAGTCTCGACCTTCCATTCATACGAATTCACATTTGATTCGAGTCGCCCTTGAAGATCGTGTGAAAATCTGGACGATAGACTCATAAAAGTAATCTCCCAATTCTTGGCGCCGCGACAGACCCCTCACGCAAACTGCCGCAAGAAGCGCACGTCGTTCTGGAAATACAGCTGCAAATCGTTGATGTTGTATTTGAGCTGCGTCAGGCGCTCGACGCCCAGGCCGAAGGCGAAACCCGTGTAGCTGCTTCGCGTCGTAATTCACGAAGCCGTAGACCGCGGGATCGACCATGCCCGCGCCGAAGAGCTCGATCCAGCCCGACTGCTTGCACACGTTGCAGCCCTTGCCGCCGCAGAACACGCACGTCGCGTCCACTTCCACCGAAGGCTCGGTGAACGGAAAATAGCTCGGCCGCAGGCGCGTTTTCACTTTCGGCCCAAGAAATTCGCGCACGAAATATTCGACCGTGCCCTTGAAATCGCAGAACGTGATGCCGGTATCGACGGCCAGGCCTTCGATCTGGTGGAACATGAAGCCGTGCGTCGCGTCGGGATTATCGCGGCGATAGACTTTGCCCGGCACGATGATGCGCACAGGCGGCGGCTGTTTTTCCATGGTGCGCACCTGCATCGGCGAAGTGTGCGTGCGCAGCAAGAGCGGCGCCGCGCCTTCGGGGGCGCAGCCATGTAAAACGTGTCCATGTTGTCGCGCGCAGGGTGGTGCTCGGGAATGTTGAGCGCCTCGAAGTTGTAGTACGGCGTCTCCATCTCCGGCCCGGCAACCACCGAGTAGCCGAGCGAAAGAAAAATCCGCTCGATCTCCTCGAACGTCTGCCGCAGCGGGTGCCGCGAGCCGAGTGGCCGAACGACGCCGGGAAGCGAGAGGTCTTCGCGCTCGCGCGCGAGCGCCGATTGTTCAGCGGCGGCCTCGATCACCGCGCGACGCGTTTCTATGCGTCGATTGGACATGCGCCTTCAAACTATTGAGCGCCTGGCCAACGGCGCCCCGTAACGCCTGCTCTCGCTTAAGCCACTCATCCGAGACATGGCTAAGAACTCCCCCTCTGCCCTGCCACAGGAGTTGTAAAATCTTCAATCGCTCTCCATCGTCAGAGAGTCCGGACAAGTCAGTAAAATATCCCCGTAGTTCGGCGAAGCGCTCTTGCACATGATCGTCCGTCTTACTCAACAGCCCGAGCTCGATTATATGCTCCGCCGGAAGCAGAAGTAATTCCCGGAATGATCCGTGACTCCAAATGACTTCTGCCTTACCAGGTCGTTTTATGTTTTCCCATGCTCGCCAAAATGCAGAATTGTTATGGCGGAACCATCGGTTCAGGAACCCGTCCCAGTCAGACGCCGGGGAGGACTGGAGATCAATTTTGGCAAATTCGAGCAAAGCAATAGGCTCCGCCGGGGTTTGCCACCAGTCCCTCTTGTTGGCCAACTCCAGCAGTAATCGCTCCAATTGAGAATCGTCGGCAGCCAAGAATTCATCTCCCTACGGCATTCGGGCGTGTTTATTCTGTAGCAAGCGGGAATGTCTTTCACTCGTTCGCTGCCAAATCGCGCACGAAAGGTGAAATATTCGTCGGGCGTTCAATGCCCCAACTACGCCTTGGCTTTTGCGCCGAGCGAAGCTTTCGCCTGCTCGACCAGCTGCGTGAATCCCGCGGCGTCCTTCACGGCGATATCGGACAGCATCTTGCGGTCGATCTCGACGCCCGCGGCCTTCAGCCCGTGCATCAGCTGGCTGTAGGAAATTCCCGCGTTGCGGGCCGCCGCGCCGATGCGCTGAATCCACAGCCTGCGGAACTGGCGCTTACGGGCGCGGCGATCGCGGTAGGAATAACGCTCCGCGCGATTCACCGCTTCCTGAGCGGATTGGTAGAGCTTGGATTTTGTGAGAAAAAATCCCTTGGTGCGCTTCAAATATTTCTTGCGGCGCGCGCGGCGTTTGGTTCCGCGTTTGACTCGAGCCATTTTATTTTCTCCAATGCGGTTCACCGCGAGGGTTTACCGCGAGCGGAGGCGCAGCGCAATCCGGAGCATCGAGGCGATCCCCGCGCACGGGAACCGGCACTCAATCGGAAGGCGAAAACGTCTCCACGGCGTGTTTAGAAGCTCGGTGAAAGTTTCGCGTTTCGCGAAATTTTCTCGAGCATTGGCCCGGTCCCATTCCTGTTTGGACCGGACCGCCGGCCGGCAGGCCCACCGTGGCGGGTTGCGCTCTGCCTGGCACAGCAAAAAAGCTTTTAGTAGCACAGGCACTCTTGCCTGTGCGGTTTTTGCGATTGCAGTAACCTGGGCTGGTCCTGGTGCGACCTACAACCCCGCACAGCCAAGAGTGGCTGTGTTACAGAACCTAGCCGTACGGCAACATCTTGTGCACATTTCCAGCGTCAGCCGGTGAAACCTGTTTCATTTTTTTCAGGCGGCGCATCCGGTTGGCCTTCTTGGTGCCCAGCAGGTGCCGCTTACCGGAATGCATGCGCATCACTTTTCCGGTCGCCGTGATCTTAAACCGCTTGGCGGCGCCGCGATGCGTCTTGAGCTTGAGCTTCTTCGGCTTTTTTCCCACGAAAATTTCCTCTCTGAAATTCTTTCATGTAGGACGGGCTTTTTACCCTGAGGGTAGCAGAGGGCAGCCTGTCAGCTTTTCGCGCACGCTCAGCCGAAAACCAGACAGGCTTAAGCCTGTCCTACTGTAGGCCCCGACGGTTTCACCGGCGCCGCGCCCCCGCGCTTCGGCGCCAGGAGCGCCATCAAAACGTTTGCTTCCATGCGCGGCCCGATTTCGACCAGCGCGTGATCCGCGATTTCCCCCAGCAGCCGGTGCATTTTCGCGCGGCCCACTTCCTGATGCGCCATCTCGCGCCCGCGATGAAAGATCATCGCCTTGACTTTGTGGCCTTCGCCAAGAAACCGGATGATCTGGTTCTTGCGGACCTGGTAATCGTGTTCCGCGGTCGCGGGACGGAACTTCACTTCCTTGAGCTGCGAGCCCTTCTGATGCTTGCGCTGCTCGTGCGCTTTTTTGTTGGTTTGGTAAAGGTATTTTCCGTAATCGGTGATCTTGCAAACCGGCGGGTCGGCGGTCGGCGAAATTTCCACCAGATCGAGTCCCCGCTCACGGGCAAGCTTAATCGCCTCGAACGGCGGCATCACGCCCAGCTGCCCGCCATCCTCGTCCACTACCCGAATTTCACGCGCCCGGATTCGATCGTTCACTCGAATCCGGTCTGCTTGCCGAAAACTCCGCTCCGCGATAAACCCACCTCCAAGAATCGCGCAAACCCAGCCCCAAATTCCCTGGCCCCGCGCCGTCTTCTTCCGTCCCACCCTTTCGCCACCAGGCATTCCGCCTAGGGTAGGGATGGGGCACAAAGTATAGCACGCCGGAACGGCCCGGCAATACCATGAGATACGTAGAATCCAATTCTCGTTTCGATGATTTCCCCGGCCCTTCCGGCCGGGATGCATTTCCGGATTGAGCACACCGAGGGCCCTTTCCTTGACAGTTGTGAAGAGCGGGCCTACAATCACGCGTTTGTAATTGTGGCGATTGGGTGGATGGTGGGGCCCCGAATATGGATAAGAAGCGTCTGGATTACTACAAGAAAAAATTGCAGGCACGGCGTGAGGAATTGATCAAGACCATTGCCCGGACCGAGGAAGAAGGCCGGACCGCGGATGACGATCCGACCGTGGATCTTGCCGACAAGGCTGCGAACTCCTATACCAAGGAATTCTTGTTCGGGCAGACCAATACCGACCGGTCCATGCTGGCGTTGATTGACGAGGCGCTGAAACGCATTAAGGCGAGTACGTATGGCAGCTGCGTCGAATGCGAAGAGGAACTTCAGCAAAAACGGCTGGAAGCCGTTCCCTGGGCGCGCTATTGCGTGACCTGCGCGGAGAAACACGAGCAAGGGCTGCTCTAATAAAAAGATTCTCCCCTCCGGGAATTGATTATCCAGCCCGAAAGTGTAGCAAGCCCTTGGATTGTGTCCGAGGGTTCCAGTAGCACAGGCACTCTGCCTGTGCGGTTTTGTTGGTCGAATCCGCAGTGCAACCGAACCACTAACGTCCGCAAAAACCACACAGGCAGAGTGCCTGCGCTACTTGGGAGTATTGGCACGAATCGTGCCACAATTTACTTCCCTTAACAGCTAGACCAGCGTAGGCTTGGCGCACCGTGCCTGGGGTCGCCAATACTGTTCGCTCCCATTTCCGCGGAATGTGCGAGGCCCTGGCCTCCCTCGTATTTCCCGCGCCGTGCCGGATCTGCACCCAGATCCTCGATACGGGCAGCGCCATACCGTTTTGCCGCGCCTGTATGGAAGCCCTCGCGCAAACGCTGACTGAGCCGCTTTGCGCCCAGTGCGGCAGGCCCATCGTTTCTGCCGCCGTAGGCGAAGGAATTTCGCAGCCCCTCTGCCACCTTTGCCGCGGCGGCGTTTACGCCTTCGACTTTGCGCGCAGTTTTGGGGCGTACACACCGCGCATGGCTCGCGGAATTTTGCTGCTCAAGTACGGAAAAGCGGCTCCGCTGGGGGCATGGTTCGCCCGGCACCTGGCGGGCCTGGTGGAACGCCAACCGGCAGATTTCGTGGCAGACGCCGTGGTTCCAGTACCTCTCGATCGAGGGCGATTGCGGGAGCGGGGTTATAACCAGGCGGAGCTCATCGCCAAGCCGCTCGCGCGCCTGCTCGGTATCCCTTTTCGATCCTATCTGTTAGTGCGCACGCGGCCGCGGCCGAGCCAGCTTCGCCTGACCCGCCGGGAACGCTGGGAAACCGTCCGTGGCGCTTATGCTACGCATAAAATGGCTCAGGTTGACAAGCTGCGGCTTTTACTGGTAGATGATGTATTTACCACTGGGGCTACTTTAGACGCCTGCTCCCGGGCCCTCAAGGGCGCTGGAGCTGCCAAAGTGGTGGGTCTGACCGTCGCAAGGGCATTGCTTCAATCGCTGGCACCGGAAGCCGGACTGGCAGACCAGGACTTTGGAGAATGAAACCACCGGGCCAACTCGGTAGGCCTCCCCGGCTGAAACTCACGCCGGAAGTCCGAGGCGAGGTGCGCCCCCCGGGCGCTGTGCCCCCCGCCGTGCGAAAGCCGGCCATCATGCAGGAGCCGGTCCTCGTCCTGAACGCGACCTTCGAACCGATTAACGTTACCGCGGTCCGCCGGGCTATGGTCCTGATGCTCAAGGGTGTTGCCCAGGCGGAAGAAATTAACCAAGCCAAGGTGCACTCGGCTTCCCGGTCGCTGGAGGTGCCCTCGGTAATTCGCCTCCTTGCTTACCGGCACATCCCGCAGCAGACTCGGGCGCTCTCCCGTAAGAATATCCTCCTGCGGGACCGCAATACGTGCCAGTTCTGCAGGCGCATACTCCCCGCTTCCGAGCTGACCCTGGATCACGTGGTGCCTCGCTCCCGTGGCGGGAGGTCCTCCTGGGAGAACCTAGTGGCCTGCTGCTACCAGTGCAACAACAGGAAGGGTGACCGAACGCCCGAAGAAGCCGGGCTCGCCCTGGCTCGGCGGCCGCGGCCTTTTACGTTGCACACCTCCCGGCAGTTGATGCGGCTGATCGGAAACAAGGACGAAAAGTGGCGCAAGTATTTATTTTACTGAGGCTTGAATCCCTACAGCGATTCATTTAGGTTCGCCGCGAAACAAAAAAAACTGTTATTTATCTAAAATTTTTCTAACCTGTGCAACCTTTTCATATTCTCAGCGTCTAATCAGACAAACCACTTCAAGGACACACCCCGGGAAGCAGCGTTGGCTCTGCCAAAGCTGCTTCTCTTTTTTTACGCCCTCTTTATGAAATTTCCTCGCCGCAAACGATGAGCTCTCCAAACTTTCTGTGTCCTCTGGTTAATGCTTTCCGCTCCTAATGCGGCAAAACCTTTCACCACAGAGGGCACAGAGAAATCCAGAGCGGGAGCGCTGTCATTGCCTGAAGACAACCCGCAAACCGCGGCGCCAGTTTTCCGCGAGGGCGATCCGCGCGATTTCGATTTCCGGGGATAAGTATCGTAATACGATATCTATAGAGGGATGGAACCGGAATCCGGGAGCCACCAGGTAGAGGAGCGGGGGCTTCGCGTTCAACGGCGCGTCCGGAAAATACCCGCACCTGCGAAAATCGTCCTGCTCGTTATGAAAGCGCACGCGCAGCCAGTAGTCCACCGCCTGCATCGCCAGTTGAATGTCTTCGGAAGCCTTCAATTCGAGAATGGCGAGCCTGCCGTCCCGCGTGAGCCCGAGCAAGTCGATAATTCCGCGGTCGCCCGAAGAAAACGCCGGAACTTGCGTGTAGATGTGCCGCGGATCGAGCCGGGCGTCGATTCGTCCCGGGTCGGCGGCCACCATGGTTTCGAGCCAGCGTTCCGGCTGCGCCCGGTAAAGCCGCTGTTTGGTGTCCGAAGCCAGCGGATGGCGGTGCGTATCGAGTTGGCGGACCAGCGCTTCGAGGGCAGGCCATTTTTCTGGCGTCAGCGGATCCTGGCGGTCACCAAGGCCGAACCACATCGCGCCAAGACGCCAGCGCGCGATCTCCAGGCCGCGAAAGCGCAGCGTAACTTCCTGGGTTGCCGGAGCCACGCCCACGCGGATGGCCTCGGGGGCCAGGCGCCGGATGCGCTCCGCCAGGGGCATCGCGGCGGCGATGGCTTGCTCGATTTCGCGGCGCGGCACAATCCAGGTGGCCAGGTTGCCGGCGCTCGATCGGGCGATTCGCCGGACACGCCAGTACATCGGATCATATTCATACAATTCGACTTCCTGAGGAGAAGCCAGGGCGGCCATGCGATGCGCCGTGATCGAGGAACTGCCGTGCGGCAAGAACAGGCGCAAGCCGTGCACGGAGTACCGCCGCGCATGATCCCGTGTGTGCTGCAACCAGATCAGCCCGAACGTCAGGATGCCGTCGATCGTTGCGCCATCTTCATTAGGCGACGCCGCGAGGACGGCATGGGCTTCCGAACCGCGGCGGACGAGGCCGCGCGTGTACGAACCCGAAATGGAATGGTGCAGGTCCGCGGAGGTCACGAGCGACTCAACGGTTTCATCGGGGAAATGATCCGTCAGGATCCGGTGCAGGCGATTGGAAAATTGTTCGCGCTCGACGCGGCGCGTTTCGCGAGGCGCGCCGCCCGTGACGAATTCAAGCTGCGCGTGCCTCGCGTAGCCAAAGCGGCTGACTTCGAGCACGACGCGATCGCTGGATTCTTCCGCGACGCGGAGCACGCGGCGAACCAGGGATTGCTCGGCGCTCCACAAGTGCAGCAATGCCGCTTCGCCCTGCGCGGTCACTTCGTATTGCACGCGTTCGAGCCCTGCCAGCCATTCCCCGTTTTCGCGCACTTCGGGCGCGCCGATGGCGCACAGTCCATCGAGGGCCCGGCGCAATTCGGCGGCCAGTTCCATTGGCGCGAATTATCGAATAGGAAAGCGAAAAGAGGAAGTCATTTTTCGTGACAAGTGGCGCGCTGACAGCGTAGGGGCACGACATGTCGTGCCCTTACAGCCAACCAATGAATCGGCAGCTTCGGGAATTGCCGTGCTCAAGATTTAGCTCGCGGCACTTCAATTTATTGGAACGCGAGGCCGCTTACCACGATCGAAGGGAAAACATTGTTCCACTGCGCGGGAATGTGTTCGTAAGGGATCTGAACGTCCCTTTGCTGGCCGGGAAGAAAGGGTGGGGCCGTCGGCAGAAACAGGCGCTGTTTGTCGCGAAGGATCACCTGGTTGAAAGGGTCGTGGAATTCAATCGTGATTTCAATTTGGTGGACCTTGCGGTTGCCGCTGTTCTCAACCGTGCAAAATACGTAGGTCACTTCCTGATTCAGGAAATTGGCAGCGCGGCTCATCTTGGGTTCGAGAAAATGAATTTGCGGCGCGTAGGCGGTTTCGGCTGGTCCCATGGGCAACGGCTTGTCGTCTTCCGATTCTGCAGGCTTGGCATAGCGGCTGTAGAGCACGGCTGCGCTGACGAGCAACGCGACAATGACGATACCGACCAGAAATGCGACCGGCAGCCGGCTGCGTTCTTCCGTGGGGATCAAGTCGGAACTCCTCCTCGTTCGCTTTCGTTTCAGTAGCACAGGCACTCTGCCTGTGCGGTTTTGTAAGCCGCACGCTCGACCATCCGGCCGAGCACAACAGCGAGAACCGCACAGGCAGAGTGCCTGTGCTACTACCGGCCTGCTCCCAGGCGCTCGATCAGAGCAAACGGCAGTCCGGCCTTCTCCATGCGTTTTTGAACCGCGGCAATATCATACGGCACGCGCCAAAATTCAATGATGTGGTGTTCCAGATCGGCGATGGCAAACGCGGCGCGCGGATCGCCATCCCGCGGCTGGCCGATCGAGCCAGGATTCAACAGATAGCGCGTGCCCGGTTCCATACGGAGCGCCGCGAACTTCGGTCCATGATCCGGGTGGAGCTGAATCATGCCAATTTGCCCGGCGCGGTAGGAAAAACCGCCTTGATGATGCGTGTGCCCGAAAAATGTTACGTCCGTGGGAGATTCGAGAAGCCCGCCCATGGCCTGCCCAGGAACAAAGACGTATTCATCCTCGTCCTCATACGCCCCGTGAACCAGCGTAATTCCGTCCACGGACATTGGCCCGGCAGGCAGTTCGGCGACGTATTTCAGATTGGCGGGGTGCATCTGCTGGCGGGTCCAAACCGCCGCCACTTGCGCCACGGGATTAAAATCCTCCAGGTCGGTCAGCCCTGCGACGGCTTTGTCGTGATTGCCTCGAATGATGACGGGAGAAAGCTCCCTTACGCGCTCGGCCACTTCGTTCGGATCGGGCCCGTAATCCACGATGTCGCCCAGGCAGAAGACTTGTTCCCAACGGCCCTTCACCGCGTCGAGGGCGGCGTCGAGCGCAGTGACATTCGCATGAATATCGCTTAACAGGAGAAATCGCATTGTTTTTGACGTGCCCGAATGACGTGCCCGAGCCAGATCCTCGACCCGCACAGATTATAGACGATATCAGGGACGGCGCATGTTTGGCTTGGGAAATCTCTCGTGGGCTGATTTTTTGAGTGGGGGACTTCCTGGGATTTATCGAGGGGGCCCATGCTACTTCCCGCCATTCCGTGGTTGATTTTTCCTGGCCTGTTGTGTTTCGCCCCTTACTGACATAGCCTAGGCGGCATCTTCCAAAAGAATGCGGGCTGGAATTCCGATCCGGCATCAGACCTGAAAGGAGAAACTTCGATGCGTAGAAAAAACAGCAGCCGGTATTTGGCGGCGTGGTTGGGCTGCGCGGTCGCGATCAGCGCAACAACGGTTTTACTGATTGCATGGGCGCTGCCTGCGGCGGCGCCGCTTGATCGCGTAAATGCCGCTTATGCGGCGATGGGCGGCGACAAGTTGAAGACGATCACTTTGAAGGCCAGCCTGGAGCAATTCGATCCCGGCGAATCCTATTCACTTTCCGATCCAACCAAGCCGGACACGGAAGTGTCAGACCTGGCGGAAAGCCGCGATCTCGTACACGGATTGACGCGCAACGAATGGGTTCGCCCGCTGCCGGGCGGTGACAACAAGCGGATCTTTACGGAAATCATTACGCCGACGGCCGGCTACGTCATCGGGAATGACGCGGCGCCCGGCCGCCTGCCCAAACGCGCGAGCAAGGCCACGCCGCCCGAGCACACCATGTCCGGCCGCCGCCTCACCGCGACCTTGCGTGAACTGGAGCGGCCGGTGGTCGTCATCGAGATGAAGCAGCATCCCGACCGTGTGTCCGAGATCGCCGATCAAAAAGTTGCGGGCAAAACTTTTCCCGCGCTGCAATATCGCGGTGATTACGGCACGTTCAACGTCATGTTCGATCCCGCCTCGAACCTTCCCGCGCGCGTGCGCACGCTCGATTGGGACGGAATAGAGGGCGACTCCGTTTTCGACGCGGAGTATTCGGATTGGCGAGACGTCGGCGGCGCGAAGATCGCGTTTCACACACTGTATACGCTCAATGGCATGAAGATCGTAGACCTGAAACTTTCCAGCGCCACGGCTAACCCGGCGTTGACGCCGGCAACTTTCAATATTCCGGAAAACATTTTGGCCGGCGCTGCCAAGCCCACGCCCGCCAATATGACGCCGTATCAATGGGTCCTCCGGCGCGAGTTCCTGGGTTTCTATGTTGATTCCGACGCGATGTATACGGACGATGGCGACAGCCTGCGGCTTGAAGACGTGGGCCCGAATATCAGCATGACTCAGGGCGGCTCGCATAACACCATCTTCATCGCAACGAACAGCTATCTGATCGCGGTGGAAGCGCCGAACGACGATGGCCAGTCGATGCAGTCCATGGACATGGCCAAGAAGAAATATCCGGGGAAACCGGTGCGCTACCTGATTCTCACCCATCACCATGTCGATCACGTAGGCGGAATGCGCGCCTACGCTGCTGAGGGCGCCACGATCGTGGTGGCCAAAGGCGATGGCGATTATTACCGCAAGGTGCTGGCGCGGCCGGAAACACTGAACCGGTTTGCGCCAAAGAAGGCCTTCACGGCCAAGGTGGTCGAAGTCGATGGCAAGTGGAGTGTGAACGATGCCGGCCGTGAAGTGGACGCTTATGCCGTCGAGAATCCCCACGCGGCGGGCTATGACATCGTGTATGTACCCGACGCCAGGCTCGGTGTCGTGACCGACCTATATACTCCGGGCGCGCCTGTGCCGTCGAATGCAGCAGTCGCGGCGCTGGTAAAAGGCGTCGACAAATGGGGGATCAAGCCGGAGCGTTTTGCCGGCGGTCACGGCTCAGTTGGACCTTATGCCGATGTGATTCAAGCGGCGCAAAAAGTCCAGGCCGCGGCACACTGACGCGAGGCCGATCGCCGGGAAATCTACCGGATCCACATGCAATCGCCGTAGCTGTAAAAGCGATAGCGGGCCTCGACGGCGTGGCCATACGCTCGCAGAATCTGCTCGCGGCCGGCGAACGCGCTGACCAGGATGAGCAGCGTGGATTGCGGTAGATGGAAATTTGTGAGTAGCTGGTTGACCACGCGAAACGTGTGGCCCGGCTTGATGAAAATGCCGGCCTCCGCTGCGCCGGGCTCGACAAGAGATTTTGCCGGGCCCCACTTTTCTCCGTGCCGCGCGGCGGATTTCTCCGCGGCATCCTCGAGCGTGCGCACCACCGTTGTACCCACGGCAAGGATCGGCCGGCCATCGCGGCGCGCCTTGCAAATCGCCGCTGCCGCGGCTGCGGAGATTTCGTAGCGCTCGGAATGAATCTGATGCTGCTCGATTTCCTCTTCGTGGATGGGCTGGAATGTGCCGAGGCCGACGTCCAGCGTGATGGCCACCATTTCGATGCCCCGCTGCCGCAGCCTCTCCAGGATCGCGGGAGAAAAATGCAGGCCGGCGGTCGGGGCGGCAACTGCTCCTGGATGATCGGCAAAGATGGTCTGGTAGCGCTCGCGGTCCGCGGGTTGGTCTTCGCGCGAAATGTACGGCGGCAGCGGGACGTGGCCGAGGCGTTCGATTGCCTGGGTAACGTCTCCCTTCGCCGTCAGCCGGATCCTGCGCAGTCCGTATTCGCCGCGGCTGAGGATCTCGGCAGTCAGTTCTCCGCCACCGAATTCGACGCGTTCTCCGACGCGCATTTTTCGTCCGGGCCGGACCAAAGCCTCCCACTCCTGAGGGGCAATTTCCCTGGTCAAAAGCACCTCGATTTCAGAAGACAAAAATTCGCGCGCCGTGCGGCGATTGCGGCCCGGCTTTTCGGAACGAACGCCTTCGCGGCGGCCAAAAAGGCGCGCAGGAATGACGCGCGCGTTGTTCACGACGAGGAGTTCATCGCCGCGGAGCAGGTCAGGCAGCGAGCGAAACGCCGAATCCTCCCAAGACTGCATGCTGCGATTGAGGATTAGCATCCGGGAGGCATCGCGTTGGGGGAGTGGCTGCTGGGCGATGAGTTCCTGGGGAAGGTCGAATTGAAAGTCAGATA
Source organism: uncultured Acidobacteriota bacterium (assembly GCA_963804145.1). Lineage (GTDB taxonomy): Bacteria > Acidobacteriota > Terriglobia > Acidiferrales > UBA7541 > Palsa-360. Next base: position 228,081 of record CAWDPI010000005.1, read on the forward strand.
ACTGCATGAGCGAGTGGTACAACTATAAGCCATTTAGCGCACGGAACGCAAATATAGGTTTTGACAGCAGGCATAAGTCTTTATTTAACAGTGAGCTAATGAAAAGCCAGAGCAGTCAACCCTGATCAACAAAATACTTGACATTAATACACTAATATTTTATGATTCGCATGCAGTTAGATTAACAAATTTGGATGGAGGATTACCTATTATGTCTACGATTGCTCGCCTCGAGCCTTTTCGAGGGATTTCCACTTTGCAGGATCAATTCAACCGGCTTTTTAACGAGTCGTTCCGAAATCACGCCGAGGAGTCGGCTCTGACGACCTGGGCTCCGGCGGTCGACATCTACGAGACGCCGAACGAACTGGTGGTCAAGGCGGACTTGCCGGACGTGAACGAGAAGGACATCGACGTGCGCGTCGAGAACAACTTGCTCACGATTCGCGGGGAGCGTAAGTTTGAGAAGTCCGTGTCCGAGGAAAACTACCTGCGCGTCGAGCGCACTTACGGCGCGTTCAGCCGCAGCTTCTCGCTGCCGAACACGGTGAACGCGGAAACGATCGGCGCCGAATACAAGAACGGCGTGCTGACTGTCAACCTTCCGAAGCGCGAGGAATCCAAGCCGCGCCAGGTAAAGGTAACCGTAAACGCCGCGAGCAACGGGAAGTAAGTTTCCGCGCCGCATGGCGGCAACTCGCGATGCCATGGGGCCGGTCAGCAAGACGGCCCCCACGTTTTCCGAATGTGAGGTAAAAACAGATGGTTCGCTTCGACAAATTCACATTGAAGGCCCAGGAAGCCGTGCAATCGGCGCAGGACATTGCCGCGCGCCACGATCATCAGCAGATCGAGCCGCTGCATCTGTTGGGCGCGCTCGTCGCGCAGCAAGACGGTGTCGTCGCTCCTCTGCTCACGCGTCTTGGCGTGCGTCCGGATACGCTGGCGAGCGAGATTGAAACTCGCCTCGGGCGCATCCCGAAGGTGACGGGCGCGGTGCAGCAGCAGATGAGCCCGGCGGCGAACAAAGTCCTCGAAGGCGCATTCGTCGAAGCGGAGCAATTCAAGGACGAATACGTTTCCACCGAGCACATCCTGCTGGCGATCGCCACGATTCGCAAGGATGAGGCCGCCGAGTTGCTCGCCAAGTATGGCGCCTCGCGCGAAGCGATCCTGCAGGCGTTGACGTCGGTGCGCGGCAGCCATCGCGTGACATCGCAGAATCCTGAATCGACGTTTCGCGCGCTCGAACAATATGGGCGCGACCTGATCGAACTCGCGCGGCGCGGCAAACTCGATCCGGTGATCGGCCGCGACGATGAAATCCGCCGCGTCATGCAGATTCTTGCGCGCCGCACCAAAAATAATCCGGTGCTGATCGGCGAGCCTGGCGTCGGAAAAACCGCCGTGGTCGAAGGCCTTGCGCAGCGCATCGTCGCGGGCGATGTGCCCGAAGTACTGCGTCCGAAGCGCGTCGTGGCGTTGGATCTCGCCGCGCTCGTCGCCGGCGCGAAATATCGCGGCGAATTCGAGGACCGCTTGAAAGCGGTGCTGAAGGAAATCACGGAATCCGACGGACAGATCATTCTGTTCATCGACGAGCTGCACACGCTGGTGGGCGCGGGCGCGGCCGAAGGCGCGATGGACGCTTCCAACATGCTGAAGCCTGCTCTAGCGCGCGGCGAATTGCGCGCCATCGGCGCGACTACGCTCAACGAATATCGAAAATACATCGAGAAAGATCCCGCGCTCGAACGGCGCTTCCAGCCCGTCCTGATCGCCGAACCTTCCGTCGAAGACACAATCGCGATTCTGCGCGGCTTGAAAGAGCGCTACGAATCGCACCACGGCGTGCGCATCAAGGACGCCGCGATTCTGGCCGCGGCCACGCTGTCTCACCGTTACATCACCGACCGTTTTCTTCCGGACAAGGCCATCGATTTGATCGACGAATCCGGCGCGAGCCTGCGCATGCAGCTCGATTCACTGCCCGTGGAGATCGACGAGATCGAGCGGCGCATCATGCAGCTGGAAATCGAGCGGCAGGCGTTGCTGCGCGAATCCGACGCGCATTCCAAGGAACGCCTGAAACAACTGGATTCGCAGCTTGCGGGGCTTCGCGAGGAATCAACCGCGCGCAAGGCGCAGTGGCAGGTGGAAAAAACCGCCATCGCCAAAATACGCGGCGTCAAGGAACAGATCGAACAGCTCAAGGTGGAGGAGCAGCGCCTGGAACGCAGCGGGGAACTCGCGAAGGTCGCGGAAATTCGCTACGGGAAACTTGCGACGGCCGAGCGGCAACTTGCTGCCGCGCAAAAAAATCTCGAGGAAGTGCAGAAAAAAGGCGGCATGTTGAAGGAAGAAGTCGATGAAGAGGACATTGCCAAGCTGGTGAGCAAGTGGACGGGGATTCCAGTGGGGCGGTTGCTCGAAGGCGAGGCGCAGAAGCTAGTCACCATGGAGTCGCGGCTGCAACAGCGCGTCATCGGGCAGGACTCGGCGCTCGAACGCGTCGCGAATTCCATCCGGCGAAATCGCGCTGGGCTTTCCGACCCCAACCGGCCGATCGGGTCTTTCATTTTTCTCGGGCCCACGGGCGTCGGGAAAACGGAACTGGCGCGCGCGCTTGCCGAGTTTTTGTTTGACGACGAGAAATCCATGATCCGCCTCGACATGTCCGAATACATGGAAAAGCATTCGGTCTCGCGCATGATCGGCGCGCCTCCGGGCTACGTCGGCTATGAAGAAGGCGGGCAGCTCACGGAGCAGGTGCGCCGGCATCCGTATTCCGTGATCCTTTTCGACGAAATCGAAAAGGCACATCCTGATGTGTTCAACATTTTGCTGCAGATTCTCGAGGACGGCCGATTAACCGACGGCAAGGGCCGCACCGTCGATTTCCGCAACGCTGTGCTGGTGATGACGTCGAACGTCGGGTCGAGCGCCCTCTTCGATCTGGCGGGGAGCGACCCGGAACGCGCTCGCAAGGAAGCGATGGAAGCACTGCGGCAAGCATTCCGACCCGAGTTCATCAACCGGATCGACGACATCGTGCTGTTCAATCCTCTGCGTCAGGAGCAGCTCAACAAAATCATCGACCTCGAGTTGGCAAAAGTGATGCGGCTGCTCGCGGAGAGAAAAGTTCGCATCGAGCTGACGCCCGCGGCGCGCGAAAGGCTCGTGAGCGACGGCTACGATCCGGCTTACGGAGCGCGCCCGCTTCGCCGCACGGTCCAGCGCCTCGTCCAGGATCCGCTGGCGATGCGCATCCTCGACGGCAGCGTTTTGCCGGGAGATCTGGTGCGTGTCGATATCGATCCGAACTCGGACGCCATGCGCTTCGAGCGCGCGGAACAGAAAGCGGAGCAACCGCCCGCTGCAAAACCGGAAGCGGCAGGATCCGCCGTCTCCGCGGCGAAATCCGGGCGGCGGAAGTAAGGTCGATTTTTTCCGGGCGCGCCTCAAGTTGACGCGCCCGGTGGAAGCTTCTAGACTGAATTGACTGATTTACTTAGGTGAAATCATGAGAGCAATTAAAACTTTATTCTTACTGACGGCCCTGACGGTGCTTCTGGTTCTTGGCGGCGACGCGATTGCCGGCCAGCAAGGGATGACCTTTGCCCTGATCATCGCCGTGGTTATGAACGGCGGCGCTTACTTTTTCTCCGACAAAATCGCGCTGATGTCGAGCGGCGCGCAGCCGGTCACGCGCGAACAGCTTCCCCGCCTGTACCAGGTGATGGAGAGGCTGGTCGCTAAAGCGCAACTGCCCATGCCGAAACTGTATGTGATTCCGCAGCCTGCACCGAACGCGTTCGCCACCGGCCGCAATCCCTCGCACGCTTCGGTGGCGGTCACCGCGGGCTTGATGGAATTGATGAACGACGACGAGCTCGAAGGCGTCATCGCGCACGAGCTTTCGCACGTGCGCAATTACGATATTCTCATCACGTCGGTTGCCGCCACACTCGCCGGCGCGATCACGTGGATCGCGTCGATGGGGCGCTGGGCCATGATCTTCGGCGGCTTCGGCGGCTCGCGCGATAACAATCGGAATGGAGGAGGGCTGGCGGCGCTGATCATGCTGATCGTCGCGCCGATTGCCGCCCTGATTATCCAGCTTGGAATTTCGCGGCAGCGCGAGTTTGCTGCCGACGCGTCCGGCGCCAAAATGGTCGGGCACGCAAATGGTTTGGTCAGCGCGCTCGAAAAATTGGGCGCCTATAACAAACGGATCCCCATGGATGTTTCCCCGACGACAGCGTCGTTGTTCATCGTTGCCCCGTTCAGCGCTGGTCAGGTGCTTTCGGGCCTGTTCAGCACGCATCCGCCGCTCTCGGAGCGGATCGCGGTCCTGCGCAATATGACAATTACCCGGTAACCTGCCTTCCCCATGTACCCTATGGACGGTCTGGAAATGGCTGGCCTTCCTGACGTAGAGGAAGTCTCGCGCAAGGGTAAGAATGATTCTCTGTGGGAAAAATTTCTCCCTTTTGGTACTGCACCCATATCCATTGCTATCCGATGATCTTCGTTTAACAAACTCATTACAATAGACTTATGAATATTAGGAGCTTCTAATCGCTTTGGCTTACGGCGTGCATATTTGAAAGTTGCTGAAAATCGGGGGGCTGTCGTGAGCATGACCTGCAAGGCTACGATCCGTTTAATCTGCGAATATCTGGAAGGCCGGCTGTCACCTGAAGTCGCGGGCGAAGTCCAGCGCCACCTGAGCTACTGCCAGAATTGCCGCACCGTTTTTGATGCGGCAGCCCTGACCCTCGAAGTCTATTTTGACCGCGAAGTGGAAGCCGCCCCCGCTGATCGCACACGAGTTGCCTAATCCGTTACCCCTCTATGGTTTAGAGTTCCCCTCCCCTGTATAAATTCGGTTCAAAGTGTGTCAGCAGCCAACCTCAATGTATTCAAATCTTTATCGGGGATATACCCTAATCCACGCGTAAAACTTACACGTCTCAGGGTGCCTTTCTAGGTGAAATATATGGCCTTAAAATAGTCTTAAGTCCATTAGGTTCTTGCAGATAATCCATGATTCTCCCCTGAATTGCCGTTTGGTTCTAGGAATGCACCTCTCCCTATCGCGAGGGAATTCGCAAAGGAGATTATTAAAATGTACGAACAGTTGAACGACCAAGGCCAAGGAACATCGGAAGGTTCACCGCGCTGGATGGGGATAGCCGTGGTTGGGCTGGCGATTCTCTCACTCGTAGGTGTAGGCCTGGCATGGAATGCAGGCGGCCACGCACGCGATGCGGAACAAACGCTGGCGGCGCAAGCCAAGACGTTCCAGGCGAGCGAAGATGGAATGGGCCAGCGGATGGCGCAAGCGGAGCGCACGAACGCCGAGCTGCAATCCGAAGTGAATCTGGTGGGTGACAAGCTGAAACTCACCGAAGATCAACTGGCAGCGGCCCGCAACCAGGTGAAGCAGAGCCGCGCCGATTACACCAAGAAGCTGAACGACGTGCAAAGCACGCTCGCGACAAAGGCCAGCGCAGATGACGTGAAGGCGCTCGGCACCGACGTCAACGGCGTGAAGACCGACCTCGACTCGACCAAGGGCAACCTGGAACAGTTGCGGGGCGAACACGGCGAGCTGATCGCGCGTAACCACGAAGAACTCGAGCAGCTCAAGCGAATGGGCGAGCGCGACTACTATGAATTCACCCTGACTGCCAAGGGGCAGAAGGAACACGTTGGCCAGACGATGATTGAATTCCGCAGCGCCAGCGCCAAGAAGCACCTGTACACCATCGCGATGTACGTCGACGACACGCGCCTTGAAAAGAAGAACCGGTCTGTCAACGAACCCATCTATTTCTACGCAGGCGGATCTCGCCAGCCGATGGAACTGGTGGTCAACCAGGTTACCGACAAGAAGATCTCGGGCTATTTGAGCGCGCCAAAGGCGGTTGCAGCCTCGGCGAAAGCGAACTAGTCCGCTTCGAGTCATCGCAAGTTGAGTACAAAAGAGGGCCGCTTCGGCGGCCCTTTTTTGTAGGACGGGCTTCAGCCTGTCGCATTTAGGCCCAGGGTTAGAGGCCGAAAAGCGACAGGCTGAAGCCTGTCCTACTTAAAAGCAAATTCAAGTGCTGCAGCTCCAAATTTTCGGGGAACATTCGCAGGCCGAAACGCACGGCTTTTGTGGCGGCGGACGGATCGCCTAGCGCCTGATCGGCCTGATACAGGAGCGGATAGATTCCTGAATCCTGGTCGGGAAAATAGCGCATCACGAATTCGAGATGCGGGCGCGCCTGCGCCCATTTTTTTTGCCTGGCCAGCAATTCGCCCAGGTTGAGTTGGGTTTGATAGTTGTACGGGTCCTGCGCAAGACAATCCAGCATCGTTTGATAGGCTCCGTCCTGCTTCTCTTCGCGCATTAGAATTTCCGCAAGCTGCCCGAGTGCCGCTGCGCCCGCATGCGGATCGGAGGCGATGAGGCGGCGCTGAAGATCTTCGGCTTCCGGCCAGCGCGAAAAATCCATATCGAGCTTCACCAGCGATTCGAGCGTTGCTAAATTCCCGGGATCGCGCGCGAGAATTCGCTGGAATGCCTGGCGCGCTTTTTCGTTGTTTCCGAAATGCCGGTCGGTTTCGGCCAGGCCCCAGGCGGCTGCAAGGGAATTGGGATCCATGGCCAGCGCGGCATCGAAAGCGCGCAAGGCCGATTGGAAATTGGGCTGGGCGAGTGCGGCGCGCCCGCGGATCGTGGCGATGCGAGCGGTGACTGGACGATTGTCGAGTGCGCGCAAGAAGCGCTCGGCTCCGTCCGCATCGTCCTGATTGGCCGAGGTCGCGGCAGAGGAAGCGAGCGCCGCGTCGCGTGTGTCCTCCGGAAAATCTTCGGGCAGTGGATTTTTCTGCTCCAGGAGAATCGCACCGCGGTTCTTGTCTTCCAGGCCGTGGACGAGCAGGGATCGCGGGGCGTGATATTCGAGCAGCGTTTGATCGTCCGTATTGATTTGCGCGCCGGAAGAGAATTTTCGCAAACCCGCGTCATCGAGCAGATAGAAACCGAATAGTCCGGCCGCATCTTCCATGCCGAGCTGCGCGAAATCTCCGTTAAGGCGCGGCTGCTCAAACAGAGCCCGCGCGCGCTGTAGAATTTCTGCCGACGGAGGACTGGGCGCCATCAGGATCAGGTCCGGCGCATCGCCGTGCCAGAGCGTCGCGCCATGAAATTCAGAAAGAAACGTCGCGAAGAGCATGCGCAAATCTTCAGGATACAGGGAATAGGCCTGCATCCATTGCACGAATACACCGTCGGGTGTGAGCCGTCCGCGCACAGCCGCGTAAAACTCGCGCGTAAAAAGCGTCGCGACGCCCGCAATCCACGGATTCGACGGCTCGGAAATAATCAGGTCGTACTTCTGCCGGGTGGTGAAAAGAAAATTGCGGGCGTCGTCGAAGGTGACGTGCACGCGCGGGTTGAGGAGCACGTTGCGATTCAGTTTCGCAAGCAGCGGCGCGGCGCCGACGACGGCCGGCTCGATTTCCACGACGTCCAGGCGCTCCAGTTCCGGATAGGCAGCGAGCGCGGACGCCGTCATGCCGCTGCCGAATCCGACGAGGAGCACGCGCCGCGGTGGATGAGCGAGCGCCGCGAGATGGCCGAGTAGAAGCTGCGTCGTCGCGTCACGATTCGATGCGTCCACTTTTCCGTTGGTGCGAAGGCCAATGTAATCGTCGGTCCTGGCGACGGAAATGTTGGCATTCAAACCGTCGCGGAAATAGACGATGTCCAGAACGTGCGCGTTTTCCCGCAGCGTCAGCGGGCGGTCGTACAGATTCCAATACATCATGGTGTTGAACGAAGCCACTGCGGGATCGTAAAAATAATTTGAGAAGCCGATGAAGGTGGCAGCGACGAACAAGAAAAGATTTCCCGCGACAGCGAGAATTTTCCATGATGGCCGCTGCACGGATGCAAAGGAAATCGCGGCTGCGAGAGCGAGGTTCACACCCGCCGTCGCGGCGAGCAAATGAAAACTTCCCAGGCGCGGCATCAGCCAGAAGCCGGCGGCAATCGCGCCGACAATCGCGCCGAGCGTGTTCCAGGCGTAAGCGCGGCCCACAGCTGCGCCCGCGCCGGTTCCGTTGGCCGAGCGCGGGCCGGCAATCAGCACCACTACAGCAGGGAAATTAAATCCGAAGACTACCGCAGTGGGCAGCATGGCCAGCGCGCTGGTGACAAATTGGGCGAGGACGAGGCCGCGAAACGATTCGTGCGTCGCGCGCAGAATCGGCGGGAGGACTTCGATCAGGCGCGTGAAGAAGACCAGAAATGCGAGCGCGGCGAGCGCAGTCAACGTCTGCGTGACTGCGAAGGTCATGGAGCCCGGCACGCGGCGGCGGCTCCATCGTTCGTACAGAGCGCTGCCCAAAACAATTCCAGTGAGAAACGTGCCCAGCATCAGCGTGAACGCGTACGTCGAGCTGCCCAACTGCGTCGAGAGCAGGCGAGTCCAGCCGATTTCGTAAGACATGGCCGTGGCGCCGACGACAGCGAAGCAAATGACGAAAAATCTCGATGGCGCGGAAGAAGGCGGCGCTTCCGCTTTTTCCGGCAAGCTGAAATTATCGGACAAAGTTGCGGCGGGCTCTTCGCGCGCGAGAATCAGCGCCAAAGCTCCGGCGGCCAGATTCAGCGCCACTGCGATTCCAAGAGTGCGACGCAGACCGAGCGCAGGCAGAAAGAGAAATCCGGCCGCGAAAGTTCCGGCAACCGCGCCTGCCGTGTTGATCCAGTAGAGGCGTGAAAGGCGCGCGCCAAGTTCCGCCGCATTTCGCGTGAGCCCGCGCACCAGCACGGGCAGAGTGCCGCCCATCAGAAACGTCGGCACGAACAAGACCAGCGCAGAGCCCGCAAATCGCAGCACAAGTAAAGCGCCGGCGTTCCCTCCGGCGTATGGGTACGCGGCAACATAAGCCGCGCGGACGCCGGCAAGTCCTGCAAGAGAAATTGCGGCTGTTGCGGCAACGCCAAGTTCCAGCCATGCGTAGAGCGCGATCGGCCGCGCCCAGCGCTCGCCGCGCCCTCCGATCCACGCGCTGCCCGAAGCCAGGCCCGCCATGAATACGGCGAGGACTGTGGCGACCGCGTACGCCGTGTGGCCAAAAATGAGTCCGAGCGCTTTGCTCCACACCACTTGATCGATCAATCCGGCTGCGCCAGAAAAGAAAAAGCAAACGAGCAGAGCGGGAAACAAATAGCGGCGCGGGGCGGGCGCGGGGTCCACGTGGAGCCCGCCGGAAATTTGATCTGGCATGGCGGGCCGCATCGTAGTCCGGGCGTTTCACCACGTCAATTCGGGGAAGGTATACTATCCAGCGGCTCGAATAGCATTGGGGATTTCCAAGGCGGACGCAGAGTGGCCAAAGGCGGCGAAGGATTACCGGAGGACGAGATGAAGAAACTCAGCGAAGTTTTATTGCGGCCGGCTCTCGCCGCCGCGCTTCTCGCACCAATGGCGCTGGCGCAGAATTCCGCTCAGCAACCGCCGGTGGCGAAAAAAGTTCCGCACGTCACGCAGGTGAATGGCGCGACGCTGAAAGACAATTATTTCTGGCTGCGCGACAGAAAAGATCCCGACGTCCTCAAGTACCTCGAAGCGGAAAACGCCTACACCGAAGAAATCATGAAGCCCACCAGGGAGTTTCAGGAATCGCTGTACAAAGAGATGCTCAGCCACATGAAACAAACCGATCTGAGCGTGCCGGCGCGCGAGGGCCGGTACTTTTATTATTCGCGTACCGAGGAGGGGAAGCAGTATCCGTACCAGTGCCGCAAGATGGGCGGCATGGATGCGTCCGAGGAAATTCTGCTCGATCTGAACAAACTGGCGGAGGGGCACAGCTTCCTGGGTCTCGGCGAATTCAAGGTGAGCGACGACGGCAACTTGCTCGCGTATACCGTTGATTCGACAGGCTACCGGCAGTACACGCTGTATGTGAAGGACCTGCGCACCGGGCAGACGCTCGGCGAGCATATCGAACGCGTGGATTCCTTGGTGTGGGCGAGCGATAACAAGACGATCTTTTACACCACCGAAGACGCCGTGTCGAAACGCGTGAATCAGTTTTGGAGGCACGCGGTGGGCGCCGCAAAAAGCGACCTGCTTTTTGAAGAGAAGGACGAACTGTTTGATCTCGATGTCGCGCGCTCGCTCGACAAGAAAATGATTTTCCTCGAATCGGAGGCCCAAACTTCGCGCGAGTATCGATACCTCGCCGCCGACAATCCCACCGGCCGGCTGAAGATCATCCTGCCACGGCAGCCCGGCCACGAGTACGACGTGAACTATTACGAAGGCGAGTTCTACATCACCACAAACAAGAACGCCAAAAACTTTCGCGTCGTCACCGCGCCCGTGAGCGATCCCTCCGAACAAAACTGGAAACCTTTCATTGACCACAACCCCAAAATAAAAATCGAGGGCCTGGAAACGTTTGCCGGCCACCTGGCAGTGTCCGAACGCGAGGGCGGACTGGAATATTTGCGCATCATCGATATGAAAACGAAACAGGCGCATCGCATCGCCACGGACGAATCCGATTACGATCTCTCGATCGGCGACAACCGCGAATTCGACAGCTCCGTCGTGCGCTTCAACTACCAGTCCATGGTGACGCCGCTTTCCGTTTACGACTACGACATGAACACGCACCAGCGAAAACTTCTGAAACAGCAGGAAGTGCCGGGCGGCTACGATGCCAGCCGTTACGAGGACCAGCGAATCTGGGCCGTGGCGCGCGATGGCACGAAAGTGCCGATTTCCATCGTGTACAAAAAAGGAGTGCGACTGGACGGCACTGCTCCGATGCTGCTCTACGGTTACGGGTCCTACGGCCTCTCCATGGCGCCCACATTTACATCGAACCGGCTGGCGCTGCTCGATCGCGGAGTGATCTTTGCAATCGCTTATATCCGCGGCGGCGGCGAGCTGGGCGAGGAATGGCGCGACGCAGGCCGGATGATGACCAAGCTGAACACGTTTTACGACTTCATTGATTGCGCGGAATATCTGGTCAAGAACAAGTACACGTCGTCCGATCGCCTCGTGATTCAAGGACGCAGCGCGGGCGGCATGCTGATGGGCGGAGTCACGAATATGCGCCCGGACTTGTTCAAAGCCGTGATCGCGCAGGTTCCGTTCGTGGATGTAATCAATACCATGCTGGACGCGTCCTTGCCGCTCACCACCAGCGAATACATCGAGTGGGGAAATCCACACGAGGAGTCCGCGTTTGACTACATGATTCGATACTCGCCGTATGACAACGTGGCGGCAAAAAATTATCCGGCGATGCTGGTGGAAGTATCGCTGAACGACAGCCAGGTCCCGTACTGGGAGGGCGCGAAGCTCGTCGCGAAATTGCGCGCCACGAAGACGGATAAGAATCTTCTGCTGCTGAAGGCCAATCTGGGCGCGGGCCACGGCGGCTCGTCGGGACGTTACGACGCTTTGCATGAGGCGGCGTTCGACTACGCATACGCCTTGTGGCAAATGGGAATTACGAAGTAGCGTTTCGAGGCTTGAATTTGCAGGGCAGGGAAAAAAGAGAGGCGCTCGGCAGAATCACAAGCGCCTCCCTAAAGCTCAATCAAAGTAAACCGTACCTCACTGGATCACCTCCTTCTCGGCACAGAATGCCGATGCCCGCATTGTAAAACCATTTATCCGAACTGGCTATGGGGATTTTCGGCTGATGTGATAGCAAGAATGCATGAGTCAATTACGCATCATTCCGTTTGTCAGAAGTCGGCAGCGAGAACACACGAAAAATGCCCTCAACCGGCATACCGAGTATCGTCGTCTTTGTTATGGAGTCATCTCAAATTATACTAGTGACGCTAGGATGCACCCTGGGGGGCCAGTGGGTAAATCAAAGCTTCTATTTTGGTTTTGCGTCGCATTGGTTCTTCTTATAAGGCTGTTAGTCGTACCCATGATTCCGACTCTGGCACTGGCGGATTTTATTACGCGCTACATACCTATTTGGCTCGCACCGCTGAACTGGGTGCTAGGTCTCGGTCTTCTTGCCCTCTGCCAGGGGCCGCTACTGATGCCAAGATACGTCTCGATTCTTCTGAATGTTTTATGTGTGGCTTCCGTGCTGTTCTTCTTGGGATCGTGGCGTTTTCACCCCGTTTTTTCACCTATTATCGGTGCTTTCGGGTATTTCGAGATGAATTGGCTGATACCTTGGTGGGAAACGAAATGGATCCACCAGGCCAGTCAATCCGCGGCCATGAGTCAAAATGCGACGATCCTCAAGATCGCAGTCATGGCGGACGGTCGCATCACGTTGGACGGCTCGCCGACCACAATCGATTCACTGCGGGTGTCCCTAAAGCGACTGGCCGATCAAAGGGGTGCCGTTTGGTATTATCGTGAGGCAGGCCAGAGTGCCGCCCCACCAGAATCCGCCGAAATCATGAATGCGGTGATCGAGAATCACCTACCCATTAGATTATCGAGCCGTCCCGACTATTCCGATGCGATTGGCTCAGATGGCAAACCCGTTACCGCCTGATCGCGGATTCAATAACCTCGGATGATGTATCGGTCCCAAGGCAGCTGAACTCGCTCCACTTATTGGAATGTCGCAAATCGAGCTAGCACCATGTCGTTTAAACCGGCGACGTTGAATCATGCGTTTGAAAAACAGGGTCAGTTGACATTCAGGAGCCGATTGCAGTCCAATCCTGGAACGACGGGGCCGAATTTTCGCGCGGATTGCATATGGAGGAGTGAAATTCATGTTGAACGTTCAAAAAATCGCATTGACAGGTTTGGCAGCCGTTGCGATCGGCTCGGTGTGGAATGCCAAAACCACCGCTCAGGAAAATTCATCTGTCGGAGTGGTTACCGTCTTCGACCACGATAAACTGGACGCGTCTTTTACTAAAGCAATCTCCAATGGAGGCAGCGACCTTCTCTGGAGCCGCACATCCAGCAAAGGAACGTACAACGTCTCGACGCACAGCCGGGAATCTGTGAAGTCTGCGTGCAAACCTGAGGGGTGCAGCCATACGGGCTATACCGCTTTCGTGTATGTGGTGAGCGGGGCTGCGACCTTGGTCATAGGCGGCACGGCCAAAGCTTCGGCGCCTGACAAGTTTGGCGGCCAATCCATTCAGGGTGGCGAGTCCCATCGCATCAGCAAAGGGGATGTGTACATCGTTCCTCCCGACACGATCCATTGGTACAAGAACGTGGAAGCGCCCTTCCGCTATATTGAAGTGCCGGTCCCGTAATCCCACATTCCAATTTGAACACGCCCTTTAGGAGGTCCGACCTTCAGGTCGGACATTCAGCAACGTGTGAACGCGGCCTTCAGGCCCCGAAGCTCCAGGGGCTAAAGCCCGCATGTACGCAGGCTCGAACGTCGGGGCTGAAGCCCCGACCTCCTAACATCTCAGACTTTTCGCCACGGCTTTTGAACCAGGACTATTCTCCACTCTCATCAGGGTTGACAGTCGCGGGGCCTCCGACTATCGTGAGCCTACTGTGAAAATCCTGGTGGTCGGAAGCGGTGGACGCGAGCACGCGATGGTCTGGCGGCTGCGTCAGTCGCCGGAAGTCGAAAAAATCTGGTGCGCGCCCGGCAACGGCGGGATCGAGGACGTCGCCGAATGTGTGCCCGTGGACCCTACCGACGTGGGCGCAGTGGTGTCGCTGGCCGAGCGCCTCAGGCCCGACCTCACCGTAGTCGGGCCGGAAGCGCCACTCGTCGCCGGGATCCGCAACAAATTTGAATGCCGCGGCTTGCGACTCGTCGGGCCGTCCCAGCGCGACGCGCGCCTGGAAGGCAGCAAGATTTACGCAAAGCAGTTCATGGACCGGTACGAAATCCCGACGCCTACACTGTATGGCGATTTTGACTCGCCGATGGAAGCGATTCGCGCGCTGGACGCGGTGGATTGGCCGGTGGTGGTAAAGGCCGACGGATTGTGCGGTGGAAAAGGCGTGCTCGTGGCGGAAACGCGCGCGGAGGCTGAGCAGTTCATCCGCCGCCTCATGCAGAAGCACGAACTCGGCCACGGCGGCGCGCGCGTGCTGCTCGAACACGCGCTCAAGGGCGAAGAACTTTCGTTCATCGTTCTGACGGACGGGCGATCCTTTGTGCCGATGGCGCCGACGCGCGATCACAAGCGCGTCTTCGACGGCGACCGCGGCCCCAATACCGGCGGCATGGGCGCGTACACGATGGATGGAATGATTACGCCGAAATACGAATCCGTAATCATCAAGGACATCGTGTGCCCGACGATTGCGGGACTTTCCGAAGAGGGAATTCCCTACACCGGCTTTTTGTATTTCGGTCTGATGCTGACCGCCCACGGGCCCATGGTTCTCGAATATAATTGCAGGCTGGGCGACCCGGAAACGCAGCCCATCATGATGCGAATGAATTTCGATCTCGCGGTGGCGTTTGAGGCGGTAGCTTCGCGCACGCTGGACAGGTTCAAGCCCGCGTGGAAACCCGGCGCGAGCGTTTGCGTGGTCATGGCGTCGTGCGGATACCCGGACTCCTTCGAGAAGGGAAAAAAGATCACGGGTCTGGCGGAGGCGGAAGCGCTGCCTGACGTCGCCGTGTTTCATGCGGGAACGAAACACGATGGTGATTCCATCGTGACGAGCGGCGGGCGCGTGCTCGGCGTGACGGCCGCAGCCGATTCGCTCCCGCTGGCGATTTACAAAGCCTACGAGGCCGTGGACAAAATCCATTTTGAAGGTGCGCAGTGCCGCTCCGATATCGGCGCTAAAGGGGATCTGCGAAGGAGCGTCGTGGTGGAGGCGCCGCGTGTCTGAGGTCCTGCACTTGTTTCAATGCCTGGCGCACGGCCAGCCCATGCGCGAATTCGAGGAAGTGCTTGCGGTTGAAAATAAAGGTCTCAAGGATTGCATTCACGGGCGGAGCGGGAGCACGCGTCAGGTCCTGGTGATGGATCAGGAGACGCTCGAGGAATTCGGCATTGCGCCGGGGGCCGTGAGGGAAAACATCACGACGCGCGGGATCGCGCTCGAGGCACTGTCCCTCGGGCAGCGGCTGCGCGCCGGCGAGGCTCTGCTCGAAGTCACCAACCCGTGCACGCCGTGCCACCAGATGGACGAAATCCGTCAGGGTCTTCAGGAAGCGCTTCGCGGGCGGCGCGGCTTGTTGTGCAAAGTCGTCGAATCCGGCCGCATCCGCCGTGGCGACCGCGTGGAAATCGAAGAGAAGACGCGCGCGTCCCATCCTGCGGGCGACGAATCCATCTCCGGCGCACTTTAATTTTATTTATTGATAATAACAACAAAACTAATCAGGGAGGCAGGGAGCATTCATGGCCAGTGAATCGAAGAACAGCCGCAAGCCGCTCGTCGGGATCGTCATGGGTTCGGACACGGATTTGCCGGTGATGAGCGAGACGGCGAAGATGCTGGAAAAGTTTGAAGTGCCTTACGAAATCGAAGTGACCTCGGCGCACCGGTCGCCGGCGCGGACGCACGAGTACGCTTCGACGGCGGTATCGCGCGGGCTGAAAGTGGTGATCGTGGCGGCGGGAGGAGCGGCGCATCTGGCAGGCGTGGTCGCGGCGGTGACGACGCTGCCGGTGGTCGCGGTTCCGATGGCGACGACGGTGCTCTCCGGGATCGACTCGCTGCTGTCAAGCGTTCAAATGCCCGGGGGCGTGCCCGTGGCGGCGATGGCTATCGACAAGCCCGGTGCCGTCAACGCGGCGATTTTCGCGGCGGAAATTCTGGCAACGGCCGATCCGGAAATCTCCAAGCGGCTCATCACGTACAAGGAAGAGCTGGCAAAATCGGTCGCCGAAAAAAGCGCGCGCGTGAAATTGCAGTACGCCGGGAAAACGAGCTAGTCCGCGGTTTTTCGCAACATAAAATTTTAACTAGGCGAGAATCTGAAGGTGTGGAAGCTCTTAGTGGCGCAGGCTTCAGCCTGCGGGTTTTGGTGCTCGCCAAGACAACCCCCACAGGCTGAAGCCTGCGCCACTAAGAGCCGGCACACTCCCGGCATCATCTCTTCTGTATGGTTTTGAAAACGCGAATCAGTGATTCTCGCCGCTCGAGTTCGTATCGCTGCCGCTGGCTTGTTTGGTGTTGCTCGCCAAAGCCTGCCTCGCTTCCTTGCTAACCGTGACAGTGTCTTGCGACCCTGAATTTTGCGTGGCCGCTTGTGTTTGCAGCGTCTTGGGAGCCTGAACCGTTTCTTCTGTCTGCGATTGCGAATGGGCTTGCTGGAGAGAGTGAACTGAACTGGGCATGGGCCTATAACCTCATAGCTGTATACATCGGCAGACGAGGAAATACCTTTAGCGTCCCGTAGGACAGGCTTCCAGCCTGTCGCAGTTGAAGTTGAGCGGAATCTAGACCAGACAGGCTGGAAGCCTGTCCTACTTTTCGCTATTTCCTAGCCGCATTAGCGGCAAACCGCTCCTGCATCCGGCGCGTAAGATGAGGCACGATGCCCACCATCCGCTCGATCAGCATCAACTGCCCGCGATGATGCATTTCATGTTCTTTCACGGAGAGAAGCATATCGAAGCGTGTGCGGGCAGGCGGCGTTCCAGTCGGAGGCATGGTTACAACCTCGCCCAGAAAATTGTCGTCAAGTCCGTCGAGCCACTTGGCCCAAGCCTCGCCATCGGTGGTGAGGAGTTCAATCAACTGGGCCTTCGTGCGCGGCGCTTTCTCTTCCGCGGTAAGGCGTTTCATCAAGGAAGGAAAATCGAACCCCACCAGGGTCGTCAAGCGTTGATCCGCGTGGATGGCCTTTTGAAAGCCGTTGCTCAGCGCGATGTGCGCCAGAAGTTCGCGAACGCTGCGCGTCTCCGGCATGGGCCGAAAATCGTACTTATCTTCGGGAATGTCCTCCGCAATCGCCAGCGTATTCTTGCGGACCGTGCGAAAACTTTCAGCTAACTGCTTGCCGCCATAATAGTTCACAAGATTCTCCTTGACCCAAGTTAAGTTTGTTTTTCCATGAAAAGGAAAGGGAGCCAATTCTAACACGGCGCGGCGCAAAATTGGACAGGCGAGGCGCTGTGGTGGCGCATCGGACTGAGTCGCGGATCCTGCGAAAAGCTGCCCGCCCCAAAAGCGGGCGGCCTCTACAAAACCAATCGCACATATGCGTTACGGTTTTGTAGAGGCCTCTCCGTCCCGCGCTCTTCGGGACGGAGAGGGCACGTTACCTGTGATCTTGCGTGGGAACCAGCACTGTAGGAAGTTCAATTATTGCTTTGGGGCTGAACTTTTCTGCTTCAACTCTTCCGTCCAGTTCAGCACGACGCTGATTTCCTGCGGGCCCTGCTCTGCGGTCTTCGCCAACAGGAATCGTTGGCCGTCGGGCGTGACGTCATAGGCAGGCATGGTGTTATACGTGGCGTAGTGGCCCTCGAAGAGCATCTTCGGCGTTTCCGCGGAAAAATTCCCCTTGGTGTTTGTCGCAACGGCCATCATCTTGTCTCCGTTCCGGAAGAAGAGTTCTCCGTTGCGCGCCCAAACGGGTTCCGTGCCGCCTTCGGTCGAAATTTGCCACTTGCCCCCTGGCCCCGGATAAGGCTGGACGTAAACCTCGGTGCGGCCCGACTCATCCGAGGCATAAGCCAACCACCGGCCGTCGGGCGAAAATCGAGGGGCGATTTCGTTGAACCGCGTTTGCAGGAACGTCTCCACTTTTCGGTCCCCCAGCCGGTAAACAAATAGGTCGTAACCATTACCGGGGCTGGTTTGCTCGAAGGCCAACGTCTGTCCGTCGGGAGACCAGGAACCTGCAATTTGTGATCGGTCGCTCGTAGCCAACCGCTCCGTCCCGCCGCTGCCGTCAGCCAGTTGCCAGAACAGGTTCCGTTGCCCCGCCCTATCCGATCCAAATGCGATCCTCTTTCCATCGGGCGTCCACGCCAAAGCGCCGTTGTAACTCCCTTCGAAGGTCAGCCGAGTCAATGTGCCCCGCTTGGTGTCCAGAAGCCACTCCTGGCTCCCCAATTCGTCAATCGTAACGGCCACGCGCTGGCCATCGGGAGAGAGCCGTGGGTTCCGATAGGGGTGCGGCGGAGCGGCCAGTGGTTCCTCCGTCCCTTTTCGGTCCACCCAGACTAGCTTGTTCTGTGCGGCTGTCGGTATCAAGCGGTATGCCAGCACGCCGGCGGCGGAGACGGTGACGGCCGCCTTGGCGTTCGCGGAATTGAACTGAACGCCTTCAGCGATGGGGATGGCGTCACCCTTCAGCTCCAGGCGATCCGCGTCGAAAGGTTGAGCTAACAAGGTCCCCACACGGTTAAATAAAAGATAACCTTGGGGAGCATACAGTGCGGAAGAGTGGGCCTTCAGAATCAGCTTCGTGTCTTTCGAATCAAGCGATCCCACGTATATCCCACTATTTTCCGAATTCGAAGCAATGATTGTGTAGAGGAAGTGTTTTCCATCCGGTAGAAAGTATGGCCAAGCGTGACTGATCGCCTGCTGGGATGCGTCCATTGAGGTGACAGGAGTCGCCGAACCGCCCGCCGAAGAGACGCGAAGTATCGCACTCCCGGGACCGGTCGAAAATAAGATGACCCCATCGCGATTCCAGGTGCCCCCACCGTCGGCCGTCGAAGCCGCGATGGTTTCGGCGGGCCCTCCGGTAGTCGGGACCTTCCTGATCGAACCAGCATCGAAAGCAATGAAGCGGCTATCCGGCGACCAGAAGGGCGCCCATGCATCCTCGGTCCCAACTAGCGGTTGCGCGGTTGGGGAATCGAAGTCGCGCAGCCAAAGCTGGCGGTGGCCGGTGGCGTCAGCCGCTACAAATGCCACCTTACCGCCGTCTGGAGACACGCTAAAGAAGTTCGGGCCGAGGCCAGTCAACGGCAGGTTTTGCTTTTCCGGCGAAGCGACAGTAAAATGCACGACCTTCAGTTGAGCTGAAGGCCGGCGGAAGTAGAAGACTGCGGCGGCCAGCACGACCGCAACAAGGATGGCAACCGCGGCCACCAGCCAGCCGAGACGCTCGCGGACGCCGCTTTTGGCTACGCCACCAGGCACCGGCAGCGCCGCCTGCGTTCCCTGGCCCTGCTCCGCGATCCATTTCAGTTCGTCGCAAATATCGCTCGCCGCCTGCCATCTTTTCTCCGGCTCCTTGGCCATGCATTTCTTCACCATGCGATCGAGGGCGGGCGGCGTCACGGGCTGAAGGGATGAGATCGGCGGAGGATCGGTCTCCAGAATCTTGGCGATCAAGCTGGCCTGGCTCCTGCCTTCAAAGGCTTTCTTGCCCGTCGCCATTTCGTAGACGACAGCGCCAAAAGCGAAGATGTCCGTGCGGGCGTCTACCGGCCTTGCTTCCACTTGCTCGGGCGCCATGTACTGCAGCGTCCCCAAGATCGTTCCCTCGGCAGTTTCGCCGCCCTGGATCGTCACAAGCTCCGAGAATGGAGTCGCGGGCTTTGCTTCCTGCTGCAATTTGGCGAGGCCAAAGTCCAGCAGCTTCGTGCCCGATTTTGTGAGCATGATGTTGCCCGGCTTCAGGTCGCGGTGCGTCACGCCATTGCGGTGGGCCTTGTCCAGAGCGTCCGAAATCTCAATCGCGTATTGCAGCACCTGCTCCATCGGCAGCGGACCCTTTTTCAGGCGGTCCGCCAGCGTTTCTCCCTCGAGGTACTCCATCACCAGATAGTCGGTACCGTCCTGATGACCGATGTCGAAGAGGGTGCAGATGTGCGGATGATTCAGACCGGCGATGGTCCGCGCCTCGCGATCGAAGCGCTCACGCAGGTCCGCGCGATCAGCCAGATGCGCGGACAGAACTTTGATCGCGACAGTGCGGTCGAGCCGCGTATCGCGTGCCTTATAGACCTCGCCCATGCCTCCGGCGCCGATCGCGGAAAGGATCTGGTAGGGGCCGACCGTTTTCCCTGGGAGAATGGCCATGCTGGGCTCCGCCAATTTGGAGTGCGGGGAGTATAACGCCGTTACCCAATCAGGGAATGCTTTTTTAGGCCTGTGTCGAAGATCAATGTAGAATGTATTCTGCGCTTCCTACTGGGTTTACATGGTCAGCCGGGGTTGCGCGGGCTGTGGCATCCGCAAAATAGTGGCCGAGGTGAATATGCAGCGGCGAGTAGCGCTTCTGGGCACGAGTTCCTTCGTTGTGATTCTGTCCTTTGCGATTTCCCTAGCTCGGCCTGCTACGGCCGGCCGGTCGCCCGACGGCTCCTCGGACACTCCAACTGCCGCCGCCAACCGCGATGACCTTCAGCGCTCTTACCGGACCGACCATTATCTTGAGGTGGCGGAAAGCGGCGCGGACCGCGGAGAAAATATCTATTGGCACAAATGCTGGGCCTGCCACAACAAATACCAGCAGGCCGCTCCAACGCTCGAAGGTCTTTTCCAGCAACCGGCCCTGATCACCGGTGTTCCCGTCAACGAAGAGAATGTGGCCGCGCACATCAAGAAGGGCGGGCCAGGGATGCCGTCGTTTGGGACGACGCTCTCCAATTCCGATGTGGCGGACGTGGTGAGCTATTTGCACAGCGACAAATGCTGCGTCGAGGGAGAACACCTTCCGGCCAATCCCTGGTATCGATCGGAAACAAATAAATGGACGGTGCAGAGCGGCTTTTCCGGCGGTGCGACAGGGACGGTGCGAGTGGCCAGCGGCGATTCACCGGAAGGCGTGATGGTGCAACTCATCGCGCCGAATGGCGTCCGAACCACGGTCTATACGAATGAAGATGGGAAGTACGAATTTCCCAAGATGCAGGCCGGGGCCTACACCTTGCGGATCGCGAATCCCCTGGAATTCAAGCCGTACCGGCGCGATTCGGTGCGCATCGACGGCGCCGCGAAATTGGATGACATCGTGCTGGAGCGCATCGCCAAGACGCGCGCGCTGCCGGCCACGCCGGAGGTGGAAGCGCAGCTCAGCGGCGAGGAAATTCTGTGGAATCTTCCCGGCACGGTCGAGGAAAAAGAAGCACTGCATAATACGTGTGCGCTGGGCTGCCATTCCTTCCAGCAGATTTTCAAGAACCGCTATGACGAGCGCAGCTGGGGCGTGCTGGTGGCGCGAATGCTGCATCGCGGCGGCGGGCCGCTGATCAACGATCCGCTCGAACCGGTGAGCGATTCGGCGCTGGCGACCGACAGGATGCTCACCAAGTGGCTGGCGAAGGTTCGCGGGCCGGAGTCCGTGGACGGGCCAATGTACGCGTTCCCGCGGCTGACCGGGGAATCCAATCGCGTGGTGGTGACGGAATTCGAGCTCCCCCGCGCGCTGCAAAGCGCCCACGATGTGTACGGTGATGGTAACGGTAACATTTGGTACACAAGCCACCTGAGCCGCTTCTTCGGAAAGCTCGACACCCGCACGGGCGTGGTGTCGGAATACCAGGCGCCCCTGACGCCGGGCGCGCAGCCGGGGACGCATCACGTGTACGTACAGAAGAACGGCGAAGTGCTCATTTCCGAGCCGTGGTCGCACAAGCTGCTCAAGCTTGATCCGCGGAACGGCGAGATGGTGGAAGTGCCCGTTGCGGCGCCCTTCCCGATCAACTCCGCGGGCATGGCGGATTTTGACATGACGCCGGACGGATTTCTGTGGGCCAGCATGGGCGGAGGATACGCCGCCGAAAAGATCGATCCCAAGACCGGCAAACTCGTGCAGAAATATCCGATGAAGGTTCCCTTCAGCTACGACGGAGTCATTTCGCAGGACGGAAATTTCTGGGCGGGCGGCGCGATTTCCGGAACGTTTGGAAATTCGGCGGAGCTTCTGGATATCCGCACGGGCGAAATGCTGAATCTGGATTCCGGGGATCGGAAATCGGCCGGCCGCAGGGGCGGATTCGATCCCTTCGGAAACGCCTGGTTCGGCGGAGAGAACGGAACCCTGGTCGAGCTGGACGCCAAGGCCAAGCGCATCCGCGAATTTTATCCACCGGGACCTGTCGAGCCTTACACGGATTTGTACTCCGTGGAACCCGACAAGAATGGCGAAGTGTGGGGCGGAGAATTGCATGGTCGAGAGTTCCTGAGATTCAATCCGAAAACGGGGCAATGGACGGAATACGCGATGCCGGAGCCTTATTCGCACTCGCGCGCGGTTTGGGTCGACAAGTCCACGACGCCGACGACAGTTTGGTATGCCGACTACAGCACTGGCCGCATCGTTCGCATTCAGCCGATGGAGTGAGGGACTAATCCGAGTCTCTCACGGCTGGTGCGGAGTGATATCGGATTTCGTTGAAATGTGAATTGGTGGCTCGGGTTTGGTAGCGCCGGCGTCATGCCGCAGGTTTGCGGCGCAACACGATTGCAAAAATTGCCGGCGGGACGCCGGCGCTACCAGATCAATCGCTCGAATCGTGGTGGAAGATCGGCCGCTCGTTTGGAATTTGGCTGTAACAACACGCAGCTTTCCGCCATCTAAAATACTTGGAGGTCCAAGATGTCAACTTTGACGCATGTGCCCAATGTTCCGCAGATTACAGACGACGCGGCCGATCCTGGATTGCGCGATGTGATCGAGCGCGCCAAGGTGACCAAGAGCCCGCCCCCGGCGTGGTACCGGACCATGGGCCAGAACCCGGAAGTGGCCAAGGAGTTTGCGCGCTACTGGGACATGCTCCACCGCGGCGGGACTGTTCCTCACGAGATCAAGGAACTCGCGCGCATCCAGATCGCGCAAATCGTCGGCTGCGAGTTTTGCGCGCGGCAGACTTCTCCGCTTGCCTCCTCCATTACCGAAGAAGAAAAGAGGAACTGCGCGCTGCCGAACTGGGAGCATCCCGACCCGAAGACGCGCGCCGCTCTGCACTACGCACGCACGCTCACGCTCGATGACGGAAGAGATAAGGAGGTCTACGCGGAGCTCAAGAAATTTTACAGCAACGCGGAAATCATCGAGCTCTCCGCCTTCTTCTGCCTCACCGCCGGCGGCAACCGCATGGCCAAGAGCTGGAGCATCGAAGCGCACGGCGAGGTCCCAGCCATCCCCAAAGGCGCGATGTCCATCCACGGCGAGGAAGGGCCACAGGCTTCCAACCAGTCTTCGCATGCAAGGTAAATTCAGAGAATGGTAATTGACCCAAAAGGAAGTAATAGTACAGTCTTGCGAACACCCATGGTATCCCAGTGGGAATATGTGGAAAAGTTCTTCCACATGTCAGAATAAAGTTTGATCTCTCCACCCTAAGCGAGGGTGTTTCTTTCGCCCGGCTGCGGTTTAAATCCATAAAATACAACGGGTTAGGTACCCTGCTCGGATAGCATCCAAGCAAGGCTTCAGGGTACTGATGGCATCACAATTGCTAAAACTTTACCATGGGCAAACTCTGCCTGATCGTCCTACGCCAGCGGTGAGCGTGTCCCGCCTGATTCTATTCGACTTGGCGTAAAGGGTGTGATGCATTGAGCTGGGAAAGTATGACGTCCGAGCGCGACAAATCGGTTGAGGAAAACGCCAGCCGACCTGAGGGAAACCGGGCTAATGGGCTCCAAGGCGTTATCTCGGACTCAGGGGAAAGCTCGATCGTGGACCTCTCCAAACATCTGGAATACTGGCGCGGACAACTGGCCGGCGAGTTGCCGCGGCTTCAGTTGCCGTTCGATCGTACGAAACCTTCCGAAGGAAGCCACCCCTGCGCGGTAGAACGATTTGAGCTGCCCGGGAGCCTGGCTCGAGGGCTGAGACGGCTCGCCGAGAAATCAGGCTGCTCGCTTTACGTCACATTTCTGGCCGGGGTCGCCGTGCTGTTGCAGCGATATTCGGGGCAGGATGAAATGATTGTCGGTGGCACGAGCCCTGAGAATTTTGAAAACCTGCTCGCGTTGCGCATAGGCCTGTCGGCCAACCCCGACTTTCTCGAACTTCAGTCCCGCGTGAGAATTGTGTCTTCAAATGCCACGGCGCACGCCTGCGTGCCTTTTTCCGAAGTTGTGAAGGATGTTCGACCGGGACACGAGTTGGGCGGCAATCCCCTGTTCAATGTAGCCGTACGGCACTCGTCGCAGCTTCCACTGAGCGTTTCCACAGTTGAAGTTTCCAATGGCGGTTTCACCGAGGATTTGGAATTTTCGTTCGTCGATCGCGGCGGACAACTATATGGAGCGATTACATACGCCGCCGATTTATTCGACCGCACCACCATCGCCGAAATGGCCCGGCATTTGCAAAATTTATTGGCGGGCGCCTGCGAAGATCCCTCCAAACCTGTTTCGGAGCTCGGGATTCTGAGCGCCGACGAAAGAAATCGGATCGTGCGCGAGTGGAACGACACGCGCTTCGAGTACCCAAATCGCTGCGTCCACGAATTGTTCGAGCGCCAGGCCGCCAAGACGCCGGACCTTACCGCTGTTGTTTATCAAGGCAAAACGCTGAGTTATCGCGAGCTGAACGAGCGCGCCAATCAAGTAGCGCACTACCTCCGGAAGCGTGGAGTCGGTCCCGAAGTGCTTGTCGGTGTGTGCCTGAACCGCACACCGGAAATGGTAATAGGGCTGTTGGGGATCTGGAAAGCGGGCGGCGCGTACGTGCCCATGGATCCGACGTATCCGCAGGAACGGCTGTCCTTCATGATGGAGGATTCGGGCGCGAAATTCCTCCTGACGAGCTGCGAACTGACGAGTCTTTTCACGTCCGCCACGAATAAGACGATCCTGGCCGATTCGGATTGGGAGCAGATCGCCAAGGAGAGTTCCGCCAATCCGGAACACGTCGCTGTGCCGTCGAACATGGCTTACGTGATGTACACCTCCGGCTCGACCGGAGAGCCAAAGGGCGCGATGGTTCTGCACAGCGGCCTGGCCAACTATTTGAGCTGGGCGATTCGGACTTACGCGGTGGAAGAGGGCGGGTCCGATCCGGTTCATTCCTCGATCTCTTTCGATCTGACCGTGACGAGCATGTATCCGGCGCTTCTGGCTGGAGGAAACATCGAACTCCTGCCGGAAGACGCGGGCGCGCAATCCTTGCTGGCCGCGCTGCGGCGCGGGGGCCGCAACCTGGTTAAGATCACTCCCGCTCATTTGGAACTGCTCAGCCAGGAGATCAAGCCCAATGAAGCGGCCGGCATAACGAAAGTCTTCATTATCGGCGGAGAAAATTTGCTGGCGGAAAGTTTGCACCTGTGGAGGGATTTCGCTCCGCAAACGCGGCTGATCAACGAGTACGGACCGACGGAAACTGTGGTGGGCTGCTGCACCTACGAAGTGCGCGCCGAAGATCCGCGCAGCGGCTCGGTGATTATCGGCCGCCCGATCGCCAACACGCAGCTTTACATTCTGGACCGCCATATGAATCCGGTCCCCGCAGGAGTCGCGGGCGAGCTGTACATCGGCGGCGACGGCGTGGCGCGCGGTTATCTGAACCGGCCGGAACTGACGCGGCAAAAATTTCTTCCCGATCCGTTTTCAGCGCGGCAAGGAGCGCTCCTCTACAAGACGGGAGACCTGGCGCGCTATCGCAAGGACGGGATGCTGGAGTTTCTCGGGCGCATCGACGGCCAGGTGAAAGTCCGCGGGTACCGCATCGAGTTGGGAGAAGTTGAAGCGGCGCTGACGGAGTATCCGGGCGTGAAGACGTGCGCCGTGCTCGCGCGAGAGGATGAGCCCGGAGACAAACAGCTTGTGGCTTATGCAATTCCCGCTGAGGGCATCATCCTGGCCGCGGAAGAACTTCGCCAATTCCTGCAGCGGAAATTGCCCAAGTACATGGTGCCCGCGCAGTTTGTGATGCTTGACTCTTTTCCGCTGACCATGAACGGAAAAGTTGATCGCAAGGCTTTGCCAGCTCCCGGCCTGCGCACCGTGGAATCCGGCGAAATCAATGTTGCGGCAGAAACATCCGAAGCGGCGAACGGCGGTGGCGTTTCCACCCGCGATCGCGCCAGGCCGCAGACGGAAACGGAAAAAGCGCTGGTGGCAATCTGGACGGAAGTGTTGCGAGTCGAGAACCCGGGCGTCAACGATGATTTCTTCGACCTCGGCGGCCACTCCCTGCTGGCGATCAAGGTGATTTCGCGCATCCGCGACGTGTTCGGGATCGATCTCGCGACGCAAAGTTTGTTCGAGCACCCCACCATTGCGGGCCTTGCGGCCGCCCTCGCGGAATCGAAGAATGCAAAAGGAAGCGCGCAGCACATCGAGCGGCGCAAGCAGGCAGGGCCCTCGCCTCTTTCCTTCGCGCAAGAACAACTCTGGTTTCTGAATCAACTGGTGCCTGGAAATCCTGTCTACAACGTCGTGGACGTGATTCGTTTCGAGGGCCAATATAACGCGGACGCGCTCAAGAAAACGTTGAATGAACTCGTGCGGCGGCACGAAGTCCTGCGCACCAGTTTTTCCTACGGCGATACGGGCCCGATGCAAACCGTATTGCCCGGGATCGATCTCGCGTTCAAAGAAATCGATCTGAGTTCAATTGGAAGCGAGGAACGCGCCCGCGAATGGAGGCGCGTGGTCGAAGAAGATGGACGCAAGCCCTTCGATCTGTCGCAAGCCCCGCTGTTCCGCGTGGCAATGGTTCACCTCAGCGGCCAGGAACACAAGCTGCTGCTGACGATCCACCATATCATTGCGGACGAATGGTCGATGGAAGTGATCCAAGGAGAAGTCACGCAGCTCTATCAGGCGTTTTCACATGGCCGGCTGTCTCCTCTTGCCGAATTGCCGATTCAATACGCCGATTTTGCAGTCTGGCAACGGAGCTGGATGCAAAAAACAGTATTAGAAGAACAGGTTGCCCATTGGAGGAAGGAACTCGCCGGCGCCAATCCTGTCCTGGAACTTCCCGCCGACAAACCTCGGCCGGCAGTGCAAAGTTTCCGGGGCGCCACCGAAATTTTTGAGTTGCCCAAGGAATTGTTGCAGCAGTTGAAATCATTGGGCCGCGAGCAGCAGGCAACCCTGTTCATGATTTTGGAGGCGAGTTTCGCCGTTCTCCTGAATCGGTACACGGGACAGGACGATATCCTGGTGGGCACGCCGATTTCCGGCAGGACGCGCAGCGAGACCGAAAATCTGGTTGGGTTCTTCCTGAATACGGTTGTCTTGCGCGCGCAATTCAGCGAGCGCATGAATTTCCGTTCCTTGCTGCAGCAGGTCCGCGAACGAGCCTTGAGCGCCTACGTGCACCCGGACATGCCCTTCGAGCAACTGGTGGCGGAACTTGCGCCGGAACGCGATGCGAGCCAGTCGCCGCTGTTTCAAGTGATGTTCGTCCTGCACGACTCGGCCGGGGTATCCGAGGTCTCGAAGGCCTCCGGCAATCAAGAGCTGTCCACGGGAACTTCAAAATTTGATTTGACGCTGGTCCTTTCTGAAACGCCCAACGGTCTGCAGGGATTATTCGAATACAGCACCGATTTATTCGAAGCGGAAACTATCCGGGGAATGTGCGGACATTTCCAGACGTTGCTGGAGGCGATTGCCGGCGACCCAGACCAGAACATTTCCAAATTGCCGATGCTGACGGAGGCGGAGCGCCGCCAACTGCTGACCGAATGGAACGGCACGGCGGTGTCGTTTCAGGAAAAGAGTTTGTGTCTGCATCGGTTGATCGAAGAGCAGGCGGCGCGGACCCCGGAACGAACCGCGCTGGTCTTCGACGGACACGAAATGACCTACCGGGAATTAGACGCACGCGCGAACCAGTTGGCGAATCATTTGCGCGGGCTTGGAGCCGGCCCGGACGTGCTTGTGGGATTGCTCGTGGAGCGGTCATTGGAAATGGTTGTGGGGCTCCTTGGCATTCTGAAGGCGGGCGGCGCCTATGTGCCTCTGGATCCATCGTTCCCAGAACACCGCCTGAGCTACATGGTCGAAGATAGCAAGATGAAAGTGCTCGTCACGCATCGCGGTCTTGAAGAGAATCTGGCCGCCCGGCCATCGACAATTGTCCGCTTGGATTCGGATTGGCCCAAGATTGCGCGTGAGGAGAAATCTTCCACCGGCGAAGCAGCCCCGAATGAAAAGAATCTGGCTTACGTCCTGTACACTTCGGGTTCCACCGGCAAGCCCAAAGGCGTGGCCATCCCTCATTCGGCGATTGTGAACTTCGTCCTTTCGATTCAGAACGAGCCCGGGTTCACCGAAAAGGATACGCTCCTGGCGGTGACGACTCTTTCTTTCGACATTGCCGGCCTGGAACTCTACGTGCCGCTGATCACTGGCGGAAAAGTCGTGATCGCCAGCAGCGAAGACACTCGCGATCCCGCGCGTCTTCAGGAACGAATAAACGAGTCGCGGTGCACGGTGATGCAGGCGACCCCGGCAACGTGGCGCGCGCTCATCCATTCCGGCTGGAAGGGCTCTCCCAATCTCACAATTCTCTGCGGCGGCGAAGCGTTGCCTCGCGATTTGGCCGATGAACTTCTGGTTCGATGCGGCCAACTGTGGAACATGTACGGCCCGACCGAGACGACGGTCTGGTCCACCTTGCAGCGTGTGAAGTCCGGCGACCCCGTGTCCATTGGCAAGCCGCTCGCCAACACGCAAATTTACGTGCTCGACAAGGGTCGCAATCTGGTCCCGCGCGGCGCCGTCGGCGAACTTTACATTGGAGGAGACGGCCTGGCGCGCGGCTACTTGCACCGCGAGGAGCTGACGCGAGAACGCTTTGTTCCCAATCCCTTTGTGCGGAACGCGCTGATCTACTGCACCGGCGACATGGCGCGCTGGCTGCCCGATGGAACTGTCGAGTGCCTCGGGCGCGTCGACAATCAGGTGAAAATCCGGGGATATCGCATCGAGCTAGGGGAAGTGGAAACTTTGCTGGGCAGCCACGCGGGCGTAAAGCAATGCGTGGTGGTCGCGCGGGAAGACACTCCGGGCAACAAAGTGTTGGCGGCCTATTTTGTGCCCCAAGCGGCGGGACCGGCACCCTCCGCGAGCGATCTTCGCGCGCACCTGAAACAGGCCCTGCCGGACTACATGATTCCGTCCACATTCATTGCCATGGAGCGGCTGCCGTTGACGCCCAACGGGAAGATCGATCGCAAGGCATTGCCCGCACCCGACGATCAGGCCGCGGACAGCACCCGAGATTCCGCCGCCCCGCGGGATGCGATCGAGCAGATGCTTTCCCATATCTGGGCAAAAGTTCTGGGCGTGAAGCGCATTGGTCTCCACGATAATTTCTTTGACTTGGGCGGGCACTCGCTCCTGGCCGTGCGGATCATGGCGGAAGTCGAGAAGCTTTTCGGAACGCGCTTGCCTCTGGCAACACTGCTGCAGGCTCCGACGGTCGCGGAACTTGCTGAAATTTTGCGCAAGAAAAACTGGACGCCTGCGTGGTCCTCGCTGGTTCCCATCCGGCCGGGCGGGTCCAAGCCGCCGCTGTTCCTCATGCATTCACATGGCGGCAACGTAATTGAATACTATCCTCTGGCGAACCAGCTGGACCCCGACCAGCCGATGTACGCCCTTCAAACCAGGGGCCTCGACGGCAAGATTGAGAAAGGCGCCTCCATCGAAGAAATGGCTGCGTCCTATCTCGAGGAGGTTCGAAGTTTCCAGCCCCAGGGCCCGTACTACCTTGGAGGCTTCTGCCTCGGTGGGGCCCTCGCTTTGGCAGCAGCGCAGCAGCTCACCGAGGCGGGTGAAGAAGTCGCGCTGGTCATCCTGATCCAATCCATGCATCCGGACGCGACCCGGTTCAAGCCGGGCACCACGTGGACTCAGCGCTTCTGGTATCAAGCCTCGAAGCGAATCGGTCTGGAAATGGAGAACCTGTCCCACCGCGGCGGGAAATACATTCTGGAGCGGTGGCAGCATCTGTGGAATCGAGCCGGGGCGAGAGCGGCCATTTTGCTGGACCGTGTGGCGGAGAAAACAATACAGGACTCATCCAAGTTGCCGATGAATTACATTCTCGAGGTTCTCGGCGACGAACACGGGAGAGCGCTTCAGGAATTTTCGCCGCGCCCGTACGCCGGTGACGTCGCCCTATTTCGCGCCAGCAAACAACTCGCGGGGCAGAATGCAGACGAAATTCTGGGTTGGAGGGACGTTCTCACCGGTCGTGTGGATATCTGCGAAATTCCCGGACACCAGCAAAACATGATGTTGTTGCCCAATGTCATCAAGCTTGGAAAAGAAATCACGAGCCGCATGAATGCCGCCCAGGAGCGGCGCGAAGCAAAGATCCCTGTGGAGGTCTGACCTGAATGAACGCGCGAGGTATGAGGCAAATTCAGACCTGGTGTGAGGGAAAGAGGGATGCGAAGGAAATCTGAAACGGAAGCCTGTGGCGGCTATAGAGCAAAGATTGCGAAACGCGGAAAGAAAGGGACGGCAAGATGAGCGTTCGATTTAGTGTTTTGATCCCGCTGTACAACCAGGAGAAGTATATCCGCCAGGCGATCGACTCCGTCTTGTCACAAACCTTTACCGACTATGAAATGATCGTGGTCGATGACGGATCAACAGATAGATCGGCGGAGGTGGTGAAACCTTACGGAACGCGCATTAAATTCTTACAGCAGCGGAATCAAGGGCCGGAGGTCGCCCGGAATATGGGACTTGCTTCAGCCGAAGGGGAATACCTCGTGCTGCTTGACGGTGACGACTTTTTGTTCCCGTACGCGCTGGCGACTTTCGACCGAATCATTCGGAACTTTGACTCACCTCCCTTGATTACCGGATGTGAGCTCTATTATCAGGATGGAAAGCCGCTTCCGGCTGAGGCGTCCATGGCGACTCCTGATTCCGTCCGGGTATTCAAGTTCGATGATTACCTGTCCAAGACGGTAGCGCTAAGCAATTTCAACAGCAAATTGGCCATTCGAAAGTCGGTCATCGAGGAAGTGGGAGGCTTTCGAAAAAGCACGCCTCAGACATGGCATAACGATGATCTGGACATGATGCTCATGGTTGGAACCTACGGGCCGCTCATTGTCATGCAAAAACCGTATACGGCCGCATACCGCCAGCACGAGGGAAACTCCGTCCAGAATGTCAAAGCTATTACGGACGGAATTCTCCTGCTGGCTCGCCTGGAATGTCAGGGAAGATATTCCGGAGGGAGAGAGCGCCGCTGGGACCGATACGCTGTCATCGGGGGAAGAGCCTCGAACTGGGCCCTGCGGTACTGCTGGCGGCGAGGGCATCGAAAGCTGGCGCTTCGGCTGCTCTTTGGGACTGCCCCGATGGTAGCCACCGCATTTTGGAAGAGATTCTTGAGGTCGTTCCATAAACCAGCCCCGGTGATCGAATTGCCTGAAGAGCCGCATCAGGCAATATCTCCCGTCGAGGTGGCAATTTCGGAAAGCCGGTAAGAACGCGGAAATTCCGGGTTCTGTACTCGTGCCGGTGCGGAGTAATGAAATGGCAATTGATTCATCCGGTCCGAATTCCTGTTCGCGGCGATCAGCCAAGATGGTGAGCTCAATAATGATCAACACGGGTCGGCTTCTGACAATCCGAACCGAACTGGTGGCAACTCAGGACTGCCTCCAAGTGAAACGCGATGACCAACAAAAGGGAGATTCTGCCTTTCGCATTTCTTTGGCGCGAGCGGAGGGCTCTGGGCAGGTGAATGCGGCGTGGCGTATCCCTGGCGGCAAACGGGTACCCGAAGGGAGCAATCTATGACCGGACCCAAAGTCGCGCTACCCGAGAACGACTGGATGAGCGCGGCTCGCTCTGTTCTGCCGTGGTTGATCCCGGCGATGCTCAGCCTCTATATCAAGAATCATTTACTGAATAACAAACAGGGGAGGGTTGGCGGTTATTCGATTGTCGCCCATGGTTTGGGCAAAGTCAGTCTGAGCCAGTGGGAGAAGTTCTCCTTCTTTCGGGGCGACCTCCTCGTCGCCTTTCTACTGGTTCCTTTGGGCCTTCTTCTTGTAAACCGCTATTTGGTCCCGCGCCGTTGGCGCATTCCCTTTGTCGTTCTGTTTTGCCTTGCTAGTACTATTCTTCTGTATCTGGAGCTCTCCTCTTTCGACGCGGCAGGGGAATTCCTTTCCGCGCATGTGATGTCGGCTGCGATCAACTGGGGACTTGTGCACGATCGCTCGGCCATATTTACCTACTTGCGTTTGAAACCATTGGCTGTAATGGGCGGTCTGGCCGCTGCCATGATGGCCTGGAGGTGGCTGGCGAACCGGAATTTGCGGATCAGCGGAAATTCGGGTGCAGCTCGAGCCGAGTTGATCGGTGCGGCTGTGGTTCTATCGTGCGTTCTTCCGCTGACGATTGCGGCGTGGGCCAAACCGTTTCCTGCAACTCCATTTCATAAAAATGTGCTCGGTTGGATTGTGGGATCGCTTGGCGATCGTTCGGAAGCGCAAACACTTGAATTTGTGAATCTGCCGGCAACGGAGTTGCAGAATCGATACCGCACGTTGGCCTCTTTTCCTCTTGCGGCACAGGATCCTCGCTACTGGGCCAAAGCCAAGGGATCCAACGTGCTCATTTTTGTCCTGGAAACTGCTCCGGCCAGAGTCCTTCCCGCCGATGGCGACCTTGCTGATTTTCCAAACATACAGCGCTTGCGAGAGAGGTCCCTGGTGGGCGTTTCGCACTACACCACTTATCCCGCCACGCACCAGGCGATGTTCTCAATAATGAGTTCCTGGTACCCCTCCGCTGCGGTTACCAGCCTTGAAAACCAGCGGCCCGATCTGGGTATCCCCGGCCTCATAGCCAATTTGTCGGAGCTCGGCTACGACACGGCATTTTACAGCCCGTTTGACTTTGACGCAGTTCCGGATGCCGAAATGTACAAGTCACTCGGATTCCGGCGGCAAGTTTACCCGCCACACGAGCTTGGCAAGGGTGACGTGATTTCGACCTTCGATGCCGAAGGATCGGCCCGCCGCAGATTGGCCCTGGATGTGGCTGCCGTGGACATGCTAAAGCGCGATATGGATCGCGATCTGACGGAAGGGCGGCAGTTCGCTTATTTGATTGAGCCTGAGGTGAGCCATGCGCCTTGGGCCGACATGAAAGAAGGCGGAAAAGAGAAAAATATTGAAAAGCGAGGGCGGAACATCCTTCAAATTCCGGACCAGTTTCTCGGCGAAATCATGGAAGTTCTGCAGCGCCACCATCAACTCGAGAACACCTTGATCGTAGTGGTGGGAGACCATGGCATTCGCGACCCGATTGAGGATCCGAATTTAGCCAGCGGCGTGACCGATGATTATTCCTTCCATGTGCCCCTGTTCATCTACGCGCCGCAAGCTCTCCGACACATGGAAAAGATCCCGTACGTCACGTCCCACATAGATATAGTACCCAGTATTCGAAGCCTGCTCGGGCTAGAACAAGGGAAAAACGTCGAACAGGGAACGCCTGTTTGGGATCCAGACCTCATCCATCGAACTACCTTTTTCTTTGGCCACGATTATCTGGCAGCGGACGGTTACTATTCCCTCGGAAAGTTTTTCATGTGGAACCAGATGAGTGACACGGTGTACCAGAACACTCGGATGAGCTTTGACGGAGTCAACCCCGAACCGCCCAATTCGCCGGCGTATGCCGAAGTGACCAGATCAATCAATCGCATGGCCGGTCTAAACGAAGTGTGGGCCATGCATTTCAGCGACGCCAAAGCCTCTCACAACTATCTTGCGCTGAACTCCAAGCCGTAGCTGGCAAAATTTCAAGGATTCAACACGCTTCGCTCGCGGAACCTTGGAAGCGCTTCCGCGCGGAGCAGAAGATTTTGCCGGCGGCGTTTCCTTTCACGACAGCTCAGGAAATGTCCGGACACGCGCTGCAGTCCGCGCGTCCGCGCAAGTTCCTAGGCCTCAGAGCGACCAGCCGATCAGCTCCTCCAGAATTTCATTGGTTCCGGCGTAGATGCGCTGGACGCGGCTGTCCATCCACATGCGGGCGATGGGATACTCCGTCATATAGCCGTAGCCGCCGTGCAATTGAACGCACTCGTCGACGATGCGGCACTGGCATTCCGTCAGCCAGTACTTGGCCATGGCGGCGGTCACCGGATCGAGTTGCCCGGCGATAAATCTCGCGATGCAATTGTCAATGAACACGCGACCGATATGCGCTTCGGTCTTGCACTGCGCCAGCTTGAAGCGCGGATTCTGAAATTCAATGAGCGTCTGGCCAAATGCTTTCCGCTCTTTCGCGTACTTGACGGTGAGGGCCACGGCGCGCTCCGAGGTCGCGACCGCGCCCACGCCGATCATCAGGCGCTCGTAACCCAATTGCTCCATCATCTGGGAAAAGCCTGCTCCTTCGGCCGCTCCCAGCAGATTCGTGGAGGGGACACGCACATCGTCGAAGAAAAGTTCGCAAGTGTCGATCTCATGCATGCCCACTTTTTCCAGCGAGCTGCCGACGCGGTACCCCGCAAGATCTTTCGTCTCGGCGACAATCATGGAAATGCCGCGAAATCCGGCCGCTTTGGGGTCGGTCTTTGCGGCCACGCAGACGAGGCCGGCGTGCCACCCATTGGTGATGAAAGTTTTTGAACCGTTAAGGACATATTCGCCGCCGTCGCGGCGCGCGGTGGTCTTGATCGCTTGCAAGTCGGAGCCGGCCGAGGGTTCGGTCATGGCGATCGCTCCCACCAATTCCCCGTGCGCCATGGCCGGGAGCCACTTTTTCTTTTGCTCTTCGTTGCCGTATTGCAGAATGTAGTGCGAGACGATGCTCTGAACCCCGCATCCGAAGTGCAACCCCGCTTGCGCCAGTTCTTCCGTTACCACGGCCTGATGCGCGAAGGTGCCTCCGCCGCCGCCATATTCTTCGGGCACATCCGGAAGCAGGAGGCCGGTCTGACCCGCCTGCTTCCAGGCTTCCGCGTCGGGCCGGTGCTGCTCGCGCCACTTGGCTTGGCGCGGCAGGAATTCCTTTTGTAAAAACTCGCGGACGGACGTGCGAAAGATCCGCAATTCGTCATTCATCCAGGGCGATTCGTAGTTGGACATTGGGAGCTAGAATGTTATCTCAGCAAAAAAGATATCGCCAGCGATCTGCCTGGAATCGAACACTCGTGTTTCGTTTCGGGCAGGGGTCCGGTAGGATGCGGTACCAGCCCTGCCTCCGGTCGCCTGAGATGCTCGCCGGGCAGGCCGTGTGCTCGCAGGCAAAGGAGAGCGGTGCAGCAATTTTCCTCCACGGAATGGGAACAGATCGGGGATGAAATCCACGTGTGGCACGCGGCGTTGGACCGCGACGAAAAGGCCCTTCGCCGATTGGAGGCGACGCTTTCGCTGGAGGAGAAAGCGCGGGCGGATCGGTTCCATTTCGCGAACGACAAGAATCGATTCGTCGTGGCGCGCGGCCTGCTACGTGAAATGCTGGGCAGGTATTTGCACCAGTCTCCGGCCGGCCTCGAGTTTTCTTACGGCCGGCATGGAAAGCCTTCTCTCGCCGGAGGAAATGTATCGAGTGGACTTTGTTTTAATTTGTCGCACTCGGCAAGGCTGGCCGTATATGCGATTGCGCGAGAACGAAATCTTGGCATTGACGTAGAGCACATCCGGCCGGATTCCGCGGGCGATGATATCGCAGAGCGATATTTCTCAGCCCTCGAAGTGAGCGATCTGCGAACGCTGTCGCCGGAAGCGCGGGTCGAGGGATTTTTCCATTGCTGGACGCGCAAGGAAGCTTATTTAAAAGCCACAGGAATGGGATTGCAGATCCCTCTGGACAGTTTTTCGGTCAGCCTGTTACCTGAGAAGCCCGCGCAGTTCCTCGGCGGCGTGGAGCCTCGCTGGCATATCGCTGCATACCATCCAGCCGAAGGCTATGTGGCCGCGGTGGTGTACGACGGCGCGCCAAGTTCTATCAAATATTTCTCGGTTGATGCTCACTAAAGACAAAAAGGGGAGGTTCGGTCTCGTACGAATCCCTTCCAGAAGATCCTCGACCGAATCGCGGGGAGGATTTGTGGCGCCGGCGTCCCGCCGGCGGTTTCTGTAACCGTGTCCTGGCGCAAAACCGCCGGCGGGACGCCGGCGCCAGCACACCCGATCATTGTGGCCTGCCGCGTCCGGTTGTAATATGGCGCGCCCGGAAACCGAAATCGGCTAACATATAGGCTTGGCAGGGCCACGGAGACGCGCCCACTCGGGGACGTTTGTATTTCTGAATCGCGGGATTGCTGAGCGAAGGAGAGGAAAGATGCAGAAGGTCAACATCGGAATTATCGGAACGGGATGGTGCGGGGGCATTCGCGCGGAAACGTGCGCCGCGAGCCCTTACGTGAGCGAACTGCACATCGCCGAAATCAAGGAGGCGCGCCTGAAGGAAGTGGCGGAGAAGACCAAGCCCGTCACGGCGACCACGGATTACCGCGTTCTGCTGAAGAACGATAACATCAACGCGATCATCGTCTCGGCCACGCCCGAAACCGTTCACTATCCAATGGCCAAGGAGACGCTGCTTGCGGGAAAACACCTCCTGCTCGAAAAGCCGATTTCACTCACACTTGCAGAGGCAGATGAACTGATCGATCTCGCTCGGTCCAAGTCGCTGCTCTTCACGATCGGATATTCGCAGCGCTTCAATCCGAAATTCGCGTACGTGAAGCGCTCGATCGCCGACGGCACGATCGGGCAGCCGGTGAGCGCGCTGGTGAGCCGCCACATCACGCGCAACCTCGGCAACAAAATCGGCGGCCGCATCAAGCTTTCGCCGGCCGCCATGGAAGCGACACACGATATCGACTTTGTGCTCTGGTGCTTCGAGCCGCGGAAACCGGTGCGCGTGTACGCACAGCTCGTAAACAAAATCATGCAGCCGACGCACGGCGTGCCGGATTGCGTTTGGATCATCGTGACGCTGGATGACGGCAGCGTTTTCACGATTGGCGCAGGCTGGGTGCTTCCGCCGGCATATCCGAATTTTTCGTCCACGTGGATCGAGATGGTTGGCAGCGAAGGCGCGATCATGGTGGACGATTCGCACCGCGACGTCAGCATCAACACGATGAAGCGCGGCATCGAATTTCCGCTCTCGACGATGCCCGGCGAAAAAGTGGAGCACGTCTATGCCGGGCCCATGGAGGCCGAGACCATCCACTTTCTGGATTGCGTGGCCCGCGGCAAGCAGCCGCTCGTCACTCCCGAGCACGCCCGGATGGTCATGCAGGTCTATCAGGCCGCGGACCAATCGGCAGAGGAAAATCGGCCCATTGATATTGTGTGGCCGAATGCGAAACGCAGCAGCGGGGAAAATGAAACCGTGGGCGTTCGAACGGGTGCGCCCGCGCGAGCTCGAGATTGAATTCCGCGCTTCGCTCGCTTTCGAACGCTTGGCGCAATCTAGCTTTGGGTTAAGGTTTAGGAGGTCCGACCTTCAGGTCGGACAACCAGTTCCTCATGAACAAGCCTTTAGGCGGGTGCCCCATCCTTGCGGGTTTTGCAAGGGTGGGGGTTTTTGATTCAAATGCGTCGAGAATCTGGGGATGGGCGGGCGGAAAATCCCCACCCTTGCAAAACCCGCAAGGATGGGACACCCGGCCAAAGCCCAGTGATGAGCCATCCCAGACTTCCTAAGATCGCCAGGACAGAATGCTCGACACGACACCCACGTCCGCGCCGCCTAACGCCGCCACACTCGAGAACGCCGCATCCAAACCAACAAAGACGCGCTGGCTGGTTCTCGTCCTGATCAGCTTCATGTACCTGATCACGTACATGGATCGCAGCAATATTTCGGTCGCGCAGCCGGAAATCGCCAAACAATTTGGCCTCAGCAAAACCGCCATGGGCCTCGTCCTCGCCGCGTTTACTTGGGCCTATGCGCTGGGGCAGGTTCCTTCCGGGTGGTTTGGCGACCGTTTTGGTCCCAAACGCGTGCTTACTGTCATCATGACTCTGTGGTCCGCGACAGCCGTCATGACCGGCGCGGCGCTCGGTTTCGGTTCACTTTTTGGCGCTCGCTTCCTTCTGGGACTGAGCGAATCCGGGGCATTTCCCGTCGCCAGCCGCGGCATGCAACTCTGGTTTCCGCGCGTCGAACGCGGCCGGATCCAGGGCACGACGCATTTCTTCAGCCGCTTCGCTGTAGCGGTCACCCCATTTATTGCCGGCAGCATACTGATCGCCTTCGGATGGCGCGCAATTTTCTATATTTTCGGTTCCCTCGGCGTCGTGTGGGCGATTGCCTTCAGTTTTTTCTACCGCGACCTTCCCGAGGACCACAAAGGCGTCAATCGGATGGAACTGGCCCGCATCCGAGGCGTCAATCCGGATGGAACGATTAAGCCGCCGGCCATCACCCATCTCGCCACTCCCTGGAAACAAATCCTCCTCTCGCCCAACATGTGGTTCATTTCTCTCGGCTACTTTTGCTTTTTCTTTGGAACGAACTTCTACCTGACGTGGTATCCAACCTATCTGCGAGAACATCTCCACATGTCCATTCGCTCACTGGGAATTTGGGGATCCGTACCTCTCTTTGCGGGCATGGCCGGAGACATAACCGGGGGCACGCTCTCTGACGTGATCCTTAAAACCACGGGAAACGCCAAGCTAGCGCGCCGCGTTGTTGCCGCTCCCGGCTTTCTTCTGGCAAGCGTTTTCGTAATTCCCGCCGCACTGACGGCGAACAGAATCAGCTCGATTCTGTGTCTCGCTGCATCTTTCTTTTTTCTCGAATGGGTGATCGGTCCGGCGTGGGCGGTTCCTATGGATGTGGGTGGCCAGTTCAGCGGCACGGTTACGGGCGTGATGAATATGGTCGGTGCCCTGGGCGGAGCCTCCACCGCCGTCGTCTACGGAAGTCTGTTCAACCGCGGTTTCTGGGTCGCGCCGTTCATAGTGAGTGCGGGCGTGATGATTCTGGGGGCGCTGATCTGGACGTTTCTGATCAATCCCGAACAGTCTGTGGTTGAACGGGCGGTTTCGGCGGGGGCGGTTTCGGCGGGGGCCGCTTCGTCTTGACGCTCTTGGCGCGCGCGTGCTATCACGATTGAGCAGGGTTGAAGAATTTTTTCTTTGAAGTCGGATCCAATCCACAGAACGGGAGAAACACGATGACGCGGCGACGAATGTTTGCGGTAGGCCTGTCAGTCCTTGCTTTTTTTGCAATTGCGTGGCGCACGGCCAGGAGCGCGGCGCCTCCGGAGAACGCGACGGACGAAATCCTGAAGGTCGATGAGGAAAGAAACCAGGCGCTGCAAAAGGGCGACGTCGCCACGCTGGATCGCATTTATTCAGACGATGTGGTGTACGCGAATGCGAGCGGCGCTCTCCTCACCAAAGCGCAGCACCTGGCCGAGCTCAAGGCCCGGACTTTGAATTTTCGCTCCTTCGTTCACGAGAACGTTCAGGTAGCCGTGCACGGCGATACCGGCCTGCTGACCGGAATCAGTAAATCGGTAGTGGAGTATCAAGGAACTGTCTCCAGCAGCAACAGAAGATTTCTGAACGTTTTCAATAAGAGAGACGGGCGCTGGCTGGTCGTGGGGCACTTTGAAACGAACATCTCAGAAAAACCATAAACCGAATTAGCCTCCCGATTCCAGGGCGCGCAGACCTGCGCCGGCGACTTGTTCATCCTCGTGCGATTTGACGCCGGAAACTCCCACGGCGCCCACGCATTCGCCCTGGTGCATGATCGGCAATCCGCCTTGCACGGCCACTCGGCCCGGGAACGCCACCGTTGCGGGCCTCTCCTTGACGATTTCTTCCAGAACTTTTGTCGGGGTTCGCGTTGCGGCGGCGGTTTGCGCCTTGGCCGTGGCGATCGCCGCGCTCTGTCCCACAGCGCCGTCCAAGCCGTTCGAGGTGAACCAGAAATCCGCCATCGTCGACTATCGCAATGCTGACATTCCATTTATTTTTTGCCGCCTCGGCTTTGCACCCGGCCACGATTTTCTGCGCGTCGGCTGCCGACAGACACATTTTGTTGCGCACTGGTTCTCCTTTTTTCAATTTCGGCGCTGAAAGCGCCTTGGGATACTAGCCCAGGGCAACGCCCTGGGTTTCGGAATCTACAAGTTGTTGTGCGCCCTGAAAGGGGCGCAGGAACCCTCCGCCCTTTCAGGGCGGACAATTATGTCTCGGCATTAAACCCGGGGCGTTGCCCCGGGCTACTATTCTCCGCGCCTTTGGCGCGAAACAGTCGCAGTGTTTTCAAGCAGAGGAATTTGTCGAAAAGCAATTTATGAGTCGGGTTTACTTGCTCGCCCTTTGGTTATTGGGAACGTTACCGTCCGGCTTGAAGGCGGTCAAGGTGGTCATACGAATGCCCGCATACCAGAACGTGCCTTGCGCATCCTGCTCGATCTTAGGCGGATACAGACCGCCTAGACGCGTTCCATTCGGACCAGGATGTTCGCGCCCCATAATGTCGGGGAACGGTTCGGGAAAATAGGTATATTTTTTCGTTTTCTGATCGAACCTGGCCAGAACCCCATAGCTTCTGAGTGTCACCCAAATATTATCGTGCGCGTCGGCGTAGCACTCGTATCCTCCGCCCAGCTTGAACGGATCCTTATACTCCGTGATCTTTCCAGTATCCGGATCAAGCATTCCAAGCGCCTGCCCGATGTGCTCGGAGAACCAGACCTTGCCTTTGGAATCCACTGTAGGGCGGCGAGGTCCGGAGGGCTGCGTGGGCGTTGCGTAGACCGACCACTTGTCGGTCTTCGGATCGTAACCGACGATTTTGTGGGACGTCATGCCTACGGCCCACACGCGATCCTTTTGGTCGACTGTCATCCCATAGTAATGGGCATTGGTGTCGCTCGGCGATGGATCCCATTCAGTGATCTTCTTGGTTATGGCGTCGAGCTTGCCGATCTTGCTCACGCCCTGCATCTCCGTAAACCAGACGTTGCC
This sequence comes from uncultured Acidobacteriota bacterium, assembly GCA_963804145.1. Lineage (GTDB taxonomy): Bacteria > Acidobacteriota > Terriglobia > Acidiferrales > UBA7541 > Palsa-360. The sequence goes on from CAWDPI010000005.1 coordinate 268,870, forward strand.
TTTTGAATCCGAACGGATCGTGTGTGGAGTGCTCCTCGTCGGAGTTGGGTAGGTAATGACCTTTCCGGTTTCGGGGTCCAATTCACCGATCGAGCTTTCATCGATTTCGGCCGTGTACACATGTCCGTCCTTGGCCTGGGTGATCCCGTGGGGGCCGAGCACGCGATGCCCGAGGTCAGGATTGGGAAGAATGAAGGTCTGGAAGCGTCCGGGATAATCGATCCGGTTCTTATCCATTCCCTGGATCGCGTCCATGCCCATTTCGGCTACATAGACGGTCGGGGAGATACGGCTTGGCCAGACGTCGTGGCTGGAAATTTCGTCGGCCTTCTTACCGGGCAGTGCGGGAGGCAGGTCATACTCGATAAAGATGGTGCGGGAAAGGGACGCTTCATCCAGCGGAAGATCGTCCAGCTTCAGGTCACGCCGTTTCCCACCTTCCGGAAAAGTCTTCGAAAAATACGCGATGATGGCGTCTTGCTTATCCTGGGGGATGGCCGCGGGGTTCACCTGAGGCACGCCGGTGTGATTGACGGGGCTGGTGCCGTCCATATCAAACATGCGGGCCACGGCGGCTGCCCAAACATCGGGGTTGCGGGCTCCCGCTCCCATTCGCTGCCAAGGGATATGCTCGTAACCGTGGCAGCCCATGCAGTTGTTCATGAGGTAGTCGCGAGTCGGGCCGGGAGGGAAGAGCGTATCGAAGTCGACCAGTTCGGCGAGCAACTTGTCCGGCCGGACCAGCAAAGCTACGTCCGCGGTCTTGGTGTCGCCCTCTTTCAATTCCACGGTCGGACCTTTCGAATCAAATCCGTCCTGCAATGCCGACATCTGATATGTGCCGGCAGGCAGATTGTAAATCTGGTAGTGGCCCTTTTGGGTGAAGACCGTATAGGTGATATGGCGCTCTGCGTCTCTGGCCCTGACCCGAACTGCGTACAGGGAAGGGATGTGGTTTCCCGAGGCTTCGCTTAAGGCGTAATCCCTGTTGGCCGTGACAGTTCCGGAGATTACCCCGCTCTGCGCACCCTGCGTCTGGGCTCGCCCGCTTACTGCCCATGCGAGTAGCGCGGCTACCATCAAACTTGCGCCGGACAGTATCGCTTTCCATCGTGTGGTCATTGCACACTCCCGTTTCCAGTTGGACGCCCTCGTCCAATGCTGCGTTGCGGCAGGATTCCTCCGCAAATGGCTTTGAGTATTCGTACACCACCACCAGCAATCTCGTCAACTTGAACGCGTGGCCCCAAGTTGCGCATCGTTGCGCCGAGCAGGTACAATTTTGCTTCCAGATCACATGGAGCTGCCATGATCCATACGGGACGTCACTTCCTCCAAATTCCAGGCCCGACGAATGTGCCGGATCGAATCTTGCGCGCGATGGATGCTCCAGTGATCGACCACCGGAGCGCGGAATTCGCGAGCCTGGGCAAGGAAGTTCTCGAAGGGATGAAGGGAATTTTTCAGACGGCCGGCTCAGTGGTCATGTATCCGGCTTCCGGGACGGGCGCATGGGAAGCGGCGCTTGTAAATACTCTTTCTCCGGGCGATCGCGTTCTGCTGTTTGAGACGGGACATTTTTCATACCTCTGGCGCGGGGTTGCGGAGAAATTCGGCATCCAGGTCGATTACGTTCCCGGCAACTGGCGGAGAGGGGCGAGCGCTGCGGAACTGGAGTCGCGCCTGGCAGCGGATCGCGGCCATGCAATTAAAGCGGTGATGGTCGTGCACAACGAAACTTCGACCGGAGTGACGAGCCGCATTCCGGAGCTTCGCCGCGCGCTCGATTCGGCGCACCATCCGGCGCTGCTCCTCGTGGATACGATTTCTTCGCTGGCTTCGATCGAGTATCGCCACGACGAGTGGGGAGTTGACGTCACCATTGCCGGGTCGCAGAAAGGGCTGATGCTTCCTCCGGGCATGAGTTTCAATGCGCTTTCGGAGAAAGCGCTGCGCGCGAGCGAGAATGCAAAGTTGCCGCGTTCCTACTGGGACTGGCAGGAAATGTTGAAGCCCAATCGCAGCGGATTATTTCCGTATACGCCGCCGACCAATCTTCTCTACGGCTTGCGGGAAGCGTTAGTGATGCTGCGGGAAGAGGGCCTCGCCAATGTTTTCCGGCGGCATGACCGGCACGCGGAAGCGACGCGCGCGGCCGTCCGTGCCTGGGGACTGGAAATCGTTTGCGAGGAGCCTCGCGAATATTCCAGCTCGCTGACGGCCGTCTTCATGCCGGAAGGCCACGACGCGGACAAGTTGCGCGCCGTGATCCTCGAACATTTCGACATGTCTCTCGGCGCGGGCCTTTCCAAATACGCCGGAAAAGTTTTCCGCATCGGACACCTTGGCGCCTTCAACGATTTGATGCTTGCCGGAACGCTGTGCGGCGTGGAGATGGGCCTGCGATTGGCAGGCGTGCCACATAAAGAAGGCGGCGTAATGGCAGCGCTCAATTCGCTCGCGCCAGCCGCCAAAAAGGCCGAACCTGCGCAAGCGTCAAGGTGAAACTTTCCTCTCGCCTATTACGATTCTCGTCGCTCGCTACGCGGCTATTACTGAGATGCGGCCAGTTTTTCCGGACTTCGGCTTGCGGCGGATGACGATGTGCACGTCTCGATCCAGGGCGGTGAGAAAATTCATCAACCGCTCCACGGAAAATCCATCGAGCCGGTAATTCGAGAGAGCCGATATTTTTGGCTGATTGATTTTCAGCCGGCGTGCCGCCGCAATCTGGGACAGCCTTCGGTTTTCAATGATCTGGTTAATTTCAAAGGCTAGACGCACTTTGGTTTTTTCTTCCTCGGCATTGGGCAGCCTCAGATCGGCAAAAACGTTGCCCGAACTGCGCACGACGATCCTCTTCCCGTTTTTCCTATTGGTCATGGCGCGCCTCATATTCTTGCTGAGCTTGTTTGAGCCGGCGAGTTATTAATTCCACTTCTTTTCTCGGAGTTCTCATTCCGCTCGGTGACTTTTTCTGAAAGGCATGGAGCACGTACACGGCATCAGCAAACTTGACGGTATAAATCGCGCGATACGCGTCGTTGCGATAGTCCTCTACAATCTCGAATACACCGGATCCGGCGCCTTTCCACGGCTTCGCACTCGGATGTTTCCCCCCAAACTGCGCGACGCTCAAGGCGGCTCCGATTTTCTTCTGAACTTTTTCGGGGAAGGCCAGCAGATCAATCAAACTGGAGGCTACCCAATACAGCGGTTTCTCTCCACGAGCCCGCTCCGGCCTACTCACGGATTATCCCAGTTCTGGGATACATTGTCAACCCTTTCGCCTTATCGATTCACAGTAGCGATGGGCGAGGTGAGGACACCGACGGAAGGCCCGGATCATTCCTCCGCCTTTGTCGATGACGGACTGTTCGGGGTCGATCCAGAAGGCCCAGATGGCGGCGCCGACAAACAGCAGGCCGGCGGACACTCCGAACGGGGCGACCCAGGAGCCTCTGGACACGAGATACCCGAACACTGTGGGGGAAAGCGCGCCGACGAATTGGCCGCCCATGTTCATCATGCCGGACACGGTGCCGGAAAATTCGCCGCCGATGTCCATGGGGACGGCCCAGGCGGGGCCGATGGTCATTTCGAGGAAGAACATAGCGGCCGTGAGGCAATAGACCGCGTTAAACGGATTTGCCGCCAACGCGGCGAATAATGTGAATGTCCCGCAACCGAGCATGGCCACGATGGCCACCGAGCGGCGGGCAAACTTGAGGTTATTTGTCTTTACCAGCAGCTTGTCTGTCAACCAGCCGCCGAAGGCGTCTCCCACGACGCCGGCCATCAGAGGCATCGACGCAAAGAGGCCCGTCTTGATCAGCGTGAATTTGCGGAATTCGACAAGGTAGGACGGCAGCCACGACAGAAAAAACCAAAGGGAATAAATGTAAGCGGCGTAGGCGCACATGACGGCCCACATGTTTCCATGCTTGAGCAGGATGCTCCACGGAACCTTCGGGCGCTTGGCGACGTTGGCCTGCTTGATCTCGCCTTTTTCGTCGAGCCCGCGAATGCGAGCGAGTTCGGCTCGGCTGACATATTTGTCTTCTTCCGGCATGTTGCGATACACCAGCATGTAGAGAAGAGACCACATCAAACTGAGGACGCCGATCACGTAGAAAACCGATCGCCAGCCGTAATGCAGCATGATGAACACCGCGATGGGCGGACCGATCGCCGCGCCAAAGCGGCTGGCGGCGTGGCTGACTCCCTGCACGAAGCCGCGTTCGTCCCGCGGGTACCACATCTGCATGGCTCGCGTCGCGGTGGGAAATGCGCCTGCCTCACCCACGCCGAGCAGGAAACGAATCCCCCACAAGGAATAAAATCCGGTCGCCATCGTAGTGAGGACGGCGATCACTGTGCGGTACGCCATGATCGAGGAAAGGACCCGCCGCGGACCGAAGCGGTCGCCGAGCCATCCGCCGGGCACCTGGAAGAGCGCGTAGGCCCAGATAAAGGCGCTGAAAATCACCCCCATCGTGGCTTTGCTGAAACCGTACTCTTTCATGAGGAACGGTGCGGTATTGGCGAGGCTCACGCGATCCAGATACGTAATGAGGTACATCAGGCAGAGGAGAAGCAACACCACCCAGCGCACATGGCTTCGCCCGGACACGTCCACCTTCTCCATTTCCATTCCTCCATCACGCCCAGGAAAGCCAACCCAAACGATTCGTTTTGATTACAGTCGTTCAGATATACACCGCGCCTTCATTGGCAGCAATCTTTTTTCGGCGACGATAGTCGTTCATTTTGACAGCGGGCGTGCGCTCTCCGTCCCGAAGAGCGCCGGACGGAGAGTCCTCTACAAAACCATCCGGAGCCCGCAGGTTTTGCAGAGGCCGCCCGCATTTGGGGCGGGCATCTTCCGGCTTTATCTTGCCATGTAGCCTTGCGCGCGTCAGAATACCGGGCTGCGCCAACCTTGACTATGAGCACTGTGCAAATTTCGTCGCCGCTGCCTCTCAGTTCGCACGCCAAGCCGGTCGATTCTTTCGCGCAGGCCGGCGAACTCGAGAGCGAGCTGAAGCGCGTGGTGAAAGGCGAGGTGCGCTTCGATCGCGGAAGCCGCGCGCTGTATTCGTCCGACGGCTCGAATTACCGGCAGATTCCGATTGGCCTCGTGGTTCCCCGCGATGACGACGATGTGATCGCGACGGTGGCCGCGTGCAGGAAATTCGGCGCGCCGGTCCTGCCGCGCGGCGCCGGCACGAGCCTCGCCGGGCAAACCTGCAACGTCGCCGTGATTCTGGACTTCACGAAGTACATGAACCAGATTCTGGAGATCGATCCTGCCGGACGATTCGCGCGAGTCCAGCCCGGCGTCGTTCTGGATACGCTGCGCAACCGCGCGGAGAAGCATCAACTGACGTTCGGCCCCGATCCTTCCACGCACAGCCGCTGCACGCTCGGCGGAATGATCGGAAATAATTCCTGCGGCACGCATTCGCTGCTCGCCGGCAAGACAGTCGACAACGTCATCGAGCTGCGCATTCTGCTCTACGACGGCACGCAGATGACGGTGGGCGCGATCGACAGGCGAGGCCGACCTCGATTCCATCATTGCGCAGGGAGGGCGCCGCGGCGCGATCTATTCCAGGCTGCGCGACATCCGCGACCAGTACGCCGACCTGATCCGCGCGAAGTATCCGAAAATTCCACGGCGCGTTTCCGGCTACAACCTCGATCAATTGCTGCCGGAGAGCGGATTTAACGTGGCCAAGTCGCTGGTCGGAACCGAGGGCACGTGCATGATCGTGCTCGAGGCCAAGCTGCGGCTGATCCAAAGCCCGCAGCACAGATCGCTGGTCTGCCTGGGGTACCGCGATACGTTTTCGGCGGCCGATCATGTGCCGGAGATTCTGCCCCTCAAGCCCATCGGGCTCGAAGGATTTGAAGGAAGCATCGTCGACGGCCTCAGAAAGAAAAAAGCCCCGCACCTCGAACTGATTCCTGAGGGGCGCGGCTTTCTGCTGGTGGAATTCGGTTCGAATGATCCTGCCGAGGCAGATGAGTCCGCCCGCCGCCTGATCGAACAGCTGAAACAGGCGGCCGATCCTCCCAACATGCGGCTCTATACCAAGGCCGAAGCGCGCCACGTCTGGAAGCTGCGCGAGTCCGGGCCGCGCGCGGCCGCCGCTGCTCCCGGGATGCCTCCCGAATGGGAAGGATGGGACGACGCGGCTGTCCCGCCGGAGAAATTAGGCAATTACCTGCGCGACATCCGCAAACTGCTCGACGAATACAATTATCACACTGCGTTCTACGGGCATTTCGGACACGGTTGCATTCACATGCGCGTGAGTTTCGATTTGCAAAGCGAAAACGGAATCCGCAATTACATGGAGTTCGTCGAGCGCGCCGCCGATCTGGTGGTGAGTTACGGCGGCTCGCTTTCCGGCGAACACGGCGACGGGCAATCCCGCGCGGCATTGCTTCCCAAGATGTTCGGTCCCGAGCTGATCAAGGCATTCGGCGAATTCAAGTCCGCGTGGGATCCGGACAACAAGATGAATCCCAACAAGGTGGTCAACGCGTATCTGCCCACCGAGAATTTGCGATTGGGAGCGGACTACAAGCCGAACGATCCCAAAACTTATTTTCAATTTCCGGATGACGACGGATCTTTTGCCAAGGCCACGGTGCGATGCATCGGGCTCGGCGAATGCCGCAAACACGATAGCGGCTCGATGTGCCCGAGCTACATGGTGACGCTCGAGGAAGAGCACAGCACGCGCGGGCGCGCGCACATGCTCTTTGAAGTGTTGCAGGGCGAAGTGGTGCGCGACGGATGGAAGGACGAACACGTCAAGAAAGCGCTCGACCTGTGCCTGTCCTGCAAGGCGTGCAAATCGGAATGCCCGACAAATGTGGACGTGGCCACGTACAAGGCAGAATTTCTGGCCCATTATTACGAAGGCAGGAAGCGTCCGCTGCATGCGTATGCCTTCGGCATGATCGACCGCTGGGCGGAGCTCGGGTCGAATCTTCCGCGGGTTGCCAATTTTTTCAGCAGCGCGCCGGGTTTCCGCCAACTCCTGCAAAGCGTTTTGCATCTGGCGCCGCAGCGCAGCATGCCCCAGCTGGCCCGTTCCAGTTTTCAAACTTGGGCCAGGAATCGTGTTCCGACACTCGGGACAGCAACCGGAACTGCAACCGCGTCCGGAAAAACAAATGTCATCTTATGGGCCGACACGTTCAACAATTATTTTCATCCGGAGACCAGCCAGGCGGCGTTGGAGGTTTTGCAGGGCGCGGGATTCAACGTGGTGGTCCCGCGAATTCATCTGTGCTGCGGAAGGCCACTGTACGATTTCGGTTTTCTCGACAGGGCCAAACAATATCTGCAAAAAATCCTGAGCGCTCTCGGCGCGCAAATTGACGCGGGCGTCCCGCTGGTGGTGCTGGAGCCGAGCTGCGCTTCCGTGTTCCGCGACGAACTCCGCAATCTGTTTCCGCTGGATGCGCGCGCCATGAAGCTGCGCAGCCAGACATTTCTTCTCAGCGAATTCCTCGAGCACCATGCCCCGGACTATAAGCCGCCGCAAATTCCGGGAAAAGTGCTGCTGCACGGGCACTGCCATCACAAGTCGCTCATGGGGCTTGGCGATGAAGAGTCCTTGATCCGGAAAATGGGAGCAGATCTGCAATCCATCGATTCCGGTTGCTGCGGGATGGCAGGCCCGTTCGGTTTCGAGAAAGAAAAATACGAGGTGTCGCAGGCGGTGGGCGAACGCGTGCTGTTGCCGGCCGTGCGAAATACGCCAGAGAGCACGCTCATCGTTTCCGACGGATTTAGCTGCCGGGAGCAAATTTTTCAATCCACCGGACGCCGGGCGATCCATCTGGCTGAAGCCTTGCAACTTGCGATGCGGAACAAGTAGCACAGGCATCCGCCGCGGCGGATGCCTGTGCTACTCAGGATTCATGCTTTGCTATACTCTGCCCAGAGTATTCTGCGCAGGGTAAATCCGGGAGGCGAAAATGACGAAAGTGAAGACCTTGCAAGGAAAGCTGTGGCTTATAGCCGGCTTGGCAATCGTTCTGGCGGGACGCTATCCGGTACAAGCACAAGCTCCGAAGTACGAAGTGGATCCCACCTGGCCCAAGCCCTTGCCGGGCCTCATGGTCACCGGGCGGGCCGGCGGAATTTGCGTGGACGCGCAGGACCATATTTTCGAAGTGAACCGCGGCGACTTGCAGGACAAGGAAAAGTTGGTGGGAACACCCGCGCCTCCCGTTCTCGAATATGACTCCGACGGCAATCTGGTCAATACGTTCGGGGATTTTAAGACCGCGCCGAGTTCCATCCACGGCTGCATCGTGGACAAGGACAACAACATCTATGTGGCCGGCAACGATGACGCGGTCGTGCAGAAATACACGCACGACGGCAGCAAAATGCTTCTGCAGATCGGCACCAAGGGCCTTTTCGACAGCTCCACCGGCCTGATCACCGGCATTGCCATGAACCGCAGCAAGTCGCTCCTGAACAAGCCGGCGGATATCGCGGTCGATCCGACCAATGGAGACATCTACATTGCCGATGGCTACGGCGATCATCGCATCGCGGTGTTCGATAAGGACGGAAAATTCCTGCGCCAGTTTGGCGAGCAGGCCACGAAGGAAGAATCCGCTGCGGGCGACGGCGGCAAGTTCATGGGCGTCGTGCATTGCGTGGTGATGGACAACAACGGACTGGTGTATGTGTGCGACCGCCAGGGCAACCGTATTCAGGTGTTCGACAAGATGGGGAATTTCAAAAAGAACATCTGGATCAAAAGCGGCAAAGAAGAAACGCCTGACTCCTGGGGCACCGCGTGGTGGCTGCGCTTTTCGCGCGATCCTGCGCAGAAATACATGATCGTCGCCGACGGGCGCAACGAGCTCGTCCACATTCTCGATCATGAAGGGAACGAAATCACGAAGTTCGGCCGGCCCGGCCATCAGCTCGGCGAATTCACGCATTGCCACACGCTGGACATCGATTCCAAAGGCAATATCTACGTCGCCGAAACGGATATCGGGCGGCGCGTTGATAAATTCAAGCTGGTGAAGTAGCCCACATTCCTCAAGAGAGGTTGCCCGGGAACGCCAATCTCCCGATTGGCGGTGTGTGTCACGCCAATCGGGAGATTGGCGTTCCCGGGTTTCAACTTCCGGCGCGCCAGCCGCCATCGACGAACAGCGTGTGTCCTGTGATGAAATCCGAGGCCGGACTTGCAAGGAATACCGCTGCGCCCACCAAGTCTGATGGCTCCGCAAATCGTCCCAGTTTAATCCGGCTGAGCAGTCTCTTCGCGCGCGCTTCGTTTTCGCGGAACGAGCGGCTGGTGCTTTCGGTAAGCGTCGAAGTCGGCGCGATCGCGTTGACGCGCACTCCCAGGGGAGCCCATTCGGTGGAGAGGGCGGCGGTGAGGTAGGATACTCCGGCTTTGGCGGCGCCGTAGACGCTCTTGCCCATGTCCGTGCTCACCGACCAGGTCGAACTGAGATTGATGATCTTGCCGTAGCCGCGCTCAATCATCAGGCGTCCCATCGACTGGCAGCAGAAGAATGTTCCCTTGGCGTGGACGTCCAGAATCTTGTCCCAATCCTCTTCGGTGGTATCGAGCGCGGGCCTGGTGAATCCGAAGCCTGCGCAATTGACCAGCACCAGGGCGAGATCCCGGCCCTTGAGGAGTGCGGAAACTTTTTGCTCGATGGACCGAATTTCTTTGAGCTTGCTCACGTCGGCGCGGATGACGTGTGCGCGGCCTCCCACAGCTTTGATGGAGCGCTGCACTTGCACAAGTTTTTCGTGCGTGCGGCTCACCAAAACAACTTCGGCTCCCGAGCGCGAGTAGGCGAGCGCAAACGCGCGGCCGATGCCGTCGCTCGCTCCCGTGATGACGGCGAGGCGGCCGTCAAGGCGGAAGGAAGGAAGAGCGTCCGATTTCGGCTTGCTCGAATTCATCTCGTTCGTCGGCACCGTTCTAATCGGCTAAGTCTCAGAGCAAAAGTGAGCGCGTGGTAAAGCAAAAATCTTTGTAGGGCACGGTTTCAACCGTGCCGTAACTCGTCTGGTCAAAAAGGCTTTAGCCGCTGGCTGATTGCTGTGCACATTCGTTGAATGACCCGGGCCATCCGAGACGTCAGCGGCTAAAGCCGGGCCTGTAAGGGCCATTAATGTCACGGCTGAAGCCGTGACCCACAAAGATTCTGCCGCTACGCACAAATAAATGCGATCGAAACCACTCGCACAGTCACGCCCCGCAGGCGTTCAAGATAAAGAGCGGATTTGTAATAACAACTTACCTCGTGCGTCCCGTGGTCGTGTCCAGAGGATGCAAATCGTTCACGAGACGTTCGTCGAATGGGTATGTGGTGTAGATGTCGACGCCGTCGTGCGTGACGATGTGGTCGTTCTCGAGGCGAATGCCGCCAATGCCGGGCTTCCCGGCGTATGGCTCGAGATTGAATGCCATGCCTTCCTTGAGCACCACGGGCGCATCTTTCGACGCGGGGCTGAAGTAGGGAGCTTCCCACGGGTTCACGCCCGAGCCGTGGCCCAGACTGTCGAGCACATACGGATCGGCCGCGGCGAACACTTCGGCGTTGGTCGCGCCGGGGCGCACTTTGCCTCCCGCGTTGAACAGCGCGTTGTAGCATTTTTGATGGAGGTCGCGCATCTCCGGCGTGGGCTTCACGTTGCCGCAAACCCAGGTGCGCGTCAGATCGCCCCAGTAGCCGTTGTAGCCGGCGCCGACGTCCAGGATGACGAGATCGCCGTTCCGAATAATGCGGTCCGATGTGAAGCGGCGATAGGGAGCGGTATAAGGACCGGAGCAGATGATGTTGGAACATTGCGTCCACTCGCTGCCCATGGCCGTCATGGTCTCCCAGATGATCGCCAGAATTTCGCATTCCTTAATGCCGGGGCGCAAAGCCTGCAACCCGCGATGGAGCGCGGCCTCGGTGATCGCGTTGGCGATCTTGAGGCAGATGATTTCGTCCTGCGTTTTTATTTCTTTGGCGCGCATGAGCACGCTTTGATATCCGTCGGCGAATTCGGTCTTGGGGAAAACATCGCGGATCGCCGCCTCCATGTTCAGGTCCCATATGTCGACGCCGACTCGTTTTCCTGAGAGGGAACCGACGAGGCCTTCGACCTGCTCGGCCCAGCGTTTCATTCCGATTTTTTCGCGGAAATTCGCGCGCGGGCGTATTTGATCCGCCGAAAGCCACGGCATGCGCAGCTTGCAGTGCTCGAAGTCCATCGTCCAGAGTATCGGGTCGTGTTTTCGCGACAGCACCGTGACGGCATTTCCCATGATGAATGCGGGGCCGAGATGATGGCGATAGCCTGTGAGGTAGCGGGCATCTTCGGTGCGAAATACAAACAGCGCATCCAGATCGGAATTGTTGAGCGCGTCCTTGGCGCGTTGCAAACGTTCGCGCAGCATTCGCTGCGGATCAAAGCGCACTTCCCAATCGACTGGTATCATTCCAATATCGGACATGAACTCTTTTCCTCCAAAAATAAAAGTGGGAATCCATTAATATCATTTGGCTGCGAGATGTCAAATCAAGCGGGACAGCCACTCTTGGCTGTCCTCGTCGGCCTGGCTAAAACTTTCAAGGACAGTCAAGAGTAGCTGTCCTACAAAAACCGATCGCCCGCTCTGAAGCAGGTGCACAGAAAGAAACACCGGAGGAGAATTTGAAGATCGTCATCACCGATCATCGTTTCCCGGACGTCGAGCAGGAGCGGCGCGCGGTGGAAGCTGTGGGCGGCACACTCGTCACGGGGCAAGCGGTGAGCGAAGAGCAAGTTGCAGAGTTGTGCCGGGACGCGGATGGAGTGCTGACGGTGCGAGCGCCCGTCACCAGGCGCGCGATCTCCGCAATGGAGCGCTGCCGCATCATCGTGCGCTACGGAATTGGCGTGGACACGGTCGACGTCGCGGCGGCGACAGAACGCGGCATTATGGTGGCGAATGTTCCGGACTACTGCCTCGACGAAGTATCCGACCATGCACTCGCGCTTCTGCTGATGCTCAGCCGCCAAATGATCCCCGCGATTGCGCTCGCGCGTGAAGAAACCTGGGCCGTCGCGAAAATGCCGCCGCTCCAGCGATTGCGAGGGCAGACTTGCGGCCTCGTCGGATGCGGCAGGATCGGCTCGCTCCTAGCGGGCAAGGTAAAGCAGCTGGGAATGAGCGCGATCATTCACGATCCGTATTTGAGCGAGACGCGCGCGCGTGAAATGGGCGCGGAAGTCGTCTCACTCGATGCGCTCCTCTCGCGTGCAGACTTCATCTCGCTGCACGCGCCGCTCACGAACGAAACGCACCATCTCTTCGGCGAAGCGGCCTTCGCCAAGATGAAAAAAACTGCGTACATCATCAACACCGCGCGCGGCGGACTGATCGATGAAGCCGCGCTTCTCGCCGCGCTCGATGGGGGAAAAATTAAGGGCGCCGCTCTCGATGTGCTGGAATCGGAAACGCAAGTAACGCCCATCCGCAGCGCGCTCGTGCGCCATCCCAAAATGATTGTCACGGCCCACACCGCGTGGCTCAGCGAGCAAGCCCGCGAGACGCTTCAACTCCGCGCTATCGAGCAGGTCCTCGCTTGCCTGAAAGGCGAAACGCCTTATGGCCTGATCAATCGCGAGCTGGCGAAATAAAAAACGCAAGCTTAAAAACCAAAGCAGTGCGGCGCCCGCTCTTCTCCGCATTCATTTACCATTACTCGGGACAAACGTGGTGTACAACTCGGGGACGATTGGAACCCACTCATCATCGAAGAACTCAATTGCGATCCCGCCGACGAAGGGTTTTGGCCTTGGCCGGGGGACATCCAGCCAGGATGCGTGAGCCGCGCGCCGCAACGCGAGATTGCCAAGCTGGATTTCCAATCCGCTGGCATGAATTGCATTCAAGCGGTCGGAATCCGAAATTGCCTCCCCGCCGTCGTACTGCGAGAAATACTGCATGCGCGTTAGTCTCATTTGCTTTGGTCGCCCGCGCCGGTCAAATGTGATGCCAACCCACACAACGACTCGGTTGATGCCCTTCCCCCGCATTTCGTCCATCCAAGAGTAGTGGATTCCGTTCCCTCGGACGCCTTCTTGAAGCAAACGACGGAGAAGGCTTTCGGGTGGAAGCTGATTCGTGAGCTGCTGGATATGTTCTTCCACTACCGCGTCGTGCGTCGGCTCCCCCTGAGGGCTGCTCAATGGGATAGCGGCGGACAGAACTAGAGTCAGAGCTAATGCACGCATGACACGGTCCACCTACAAGGCCATTCTCTCAGGCCGCAAAGACAGGGCCAGGCTCCCGGCGACAACGGACAGCAACGAAATTTGGATTTCTCCGGCGAGAGCCCATCCGGCGTGGCTGGCGATACCGCCCATCAGGTAACCGGCTGCCGCGGCGGCGGCGTAGAGGCTGGTCACGAACATGCCTGAAGCGCGGCTGGACAAACTGCTGCGCACGGCTTTCACGTGGTATCCGGCGAGATTGACGTAAATCGTGCCGCTACCGATTGCGCCGTAGGCGCAGGTCAGAATGGCGCGGGGCACGATCGCTTCCGATCCGTGAAAGCACAGGTAGCCTAGAGCGGCGATGCAGAAGAACGCGGCGCTTAGCACGGCGCGCGGAGAAAAGCGGTCGCCCAGCCAGCCGCCGCCGATGGAAAGCAGCGCTCCGAAGCCATAAAAGCTGGCGACAATTCCAGCCGCCTTGGGCGTGTAGTTCAACGCTTCCCGCAAATAGGTCGGATACATTCCCGTGAAGCCGAAAAGGACGAGGCCGCCGATCACGCTGAGGACCGTCAAGATGATCGTGTTTCTGTTGAGGAGCGTGGGCGCGCCGAGGAAATCCGTGCGCGCGTTGGCGGCGCGATGCGTCTCGCTGAACCACGGGCGCACGGTCAAGGCGATCAGTGCCATCATCAGAAAACCAAAAAGGCCGAACGCGATCATCGGGGCGTGCCAGTTTCCAAACGAGGTGAGCAGAAGACCGCCGAGGATGGGGCCGGTAAACGCGCCCAGGCCGAAAGAAACATTCATCGATCCGATCGCGGCGGCGCGGTAGCCGACAAAATAGTTTGCGGCGATGGCGATCATCACCGTGAGTTGCATCGCTTCGCCGATACCCGTCGCGGCGAGGTAAACGAGCATGTCCGGAAATCCGAGCGCCAGAACGGTGAGCGCCGTGCCCGTGGAAAATATTCCAATTCCGAGGAGCAGCACCGTCTTGCGGGAAAAACGCGCGAGGAGAAAACCGGTCGGCAATCCTGCTACTGCCAGTCCCAGCGTAAAAATCGTGGTGAGTAGTCCGGTGTCGGAAAGCGAAAAGCCGTACTGCACGCGCACATCGTGAGCGAGAAGCGCAAAAAGCTGGCGGTCCGCCGCGTTTACGGAGTAGGCCAGGAGCAGCACTCCATACATTGCGATCGCAGAGCCTCGCGAGCCTGCCGGATCAGAGGCGGCGTTCGCCCGTTCCGTGGATATCTGATCGTGAACTGGATTCTCCTGCTGCGTTCCCGGCGAGAGTATACGCTACAGCGCCAATCGTTGAATCTGAGGATTTAGTAGGACAGGCTTCCAGCCTGTCAGGTTTTCGCGCTGCGGGCACACCCAGTTGTCCCACCAGAAACCAAACAGCCTAAAGCGTGTTCCACTTCCTACCCAATCACGCTTTTTGCAACACGCTGCGCAGTTCGCGGATGTCCTTCACGTTTTCGATTCCGAAGATTTTATCAATCAAGGCCGCGCAGTTCGCTTTACCGAGGACAGGCTCGACGAGGTCGCGGCATTTCTGCGCCACTTCTTCGCGCGTCATCGGATTATCCACGGTGCCGCGCACGTCCGTGACGCGGTCGGAGAGCACCGTTCCATCATTCAGCGTGATTTCCACGATGGCCTGCCGCGCCGGCTCCAGCTTCTCGAGTTCTTCGCTCGAAACGAGTTGCACCTTGGCGCGAACGCGGAGAACGTCCGGATCTTTCATGCGCGGCTTGTCATGCGCGGCGCGGAATGAAGCAGTTTTATCGATGAGCATCACGGCGACCATGTGCTGCAGGCAGATGTCCGGCATCTCGCGATTGTCAACCACGCGCGCCTCGGTGTTGGCCAGGCGCACGACGATCGACTTCACCTCGTCAGGATTCACGGTGCGCTTTTTCAGAATGTCGTACATGGCGTCGAGCGGCGCCTGGATCGGCGATCCCACGGTCCATTTCTTGATGTTGGTCCGGGCGATCTCGTAACGCTGGCCGAGCTGCGAGACGAGCTCCTCCTGATTGGCATTCGGCGCGTACGCCTGGAAATAATTATCGACGCCCGAAAAAATGTCGTCGATGCCGTCAAACCCCGCGTGAACCACCAGGGCCGAGGTGACTCCACTGCGAGCCGTCATGCCCGCGAAGACGAAGGCTTTCTCGATGTGTTCGGTGTCGCGATTCCACGCGCCGATGCCGGAAGACTGCTGTGCCGTGTAATCGAGCAGCCAGCGCATCTGCTGCGCGTTCAGGTTCGCAGCGCAGCCCGCCGCGGCCGCCGCTCCGAAAACGCTGGAGATGGCGTGCGTGCTTTTATGGCTGTTGTTGCGAAAATCGAGCGCGCCAAAGCTGATGGTCATGCGGGGGCCGACGTCGTAGCCGAGCGTCACGGCGCGCAAAAAGCGCGTGCCGTCGATGCCAAATTTTTCCCCGGCCGCCAGTGTGGCGGGAACGACCGCGCAGCCGGGATGCGATTGCGAGAATTCGTTGGAGTCGTCAGTTTCATCGGAATGCGCCAGCATGCCGTTGATGAACGCGGCTTCCGGAGGGCTGGAAGTCATTTTCGAGGCGACGATTGTCGCCGTCTTGTCGGTCGTGAAGTCGCGGGCATAGGTGAACGCCGCGCGGGCCGGAGGCAGGTCGGACCCGGAGATCATGGCGGCAAACGTGTCGAGGATGTGGTGCTTGGCCTTCTCGATCACTTCGTCGGGGAGAGCGTGGCCACCGGCTTCGCTCATATAGGCGCTGAGCTTGGCCATGACGGGGCTGATGCTCTCGGCGGCAAATAGTCCGCTGGGAAGCGCCGCGGCCGCGACGGTCCACCCGGCGCGCTGAAGCAGGCTGCGCCGGTTCAGGCCCGCGTTGCCGGCCGCTGGCGTAAGGTTGGCGTCTCGATGATGTCCCATACTATCTCCCTCGCAATTTTTTGATTTGGCTTCGGGGCGCGCGATGTCCCGCTCGATCCCGTGAAAGACGGCTTGCCAACGAACCAGGATTCTCCGCCTGAGTATCCTTTGCCTCGAAAGTGTACTCCGCGAACTATTTTGCGGCAAGCCGCCGGGCGGACTTCAAATGGTGTTAATTCAGCCGCTTCCCCGTGCTTGACATCAAAGCGCTAAATGACAATGATGGCTTTGAGAATCAATATGAAACGCGTCTGGATTGGCGTCATTTCTGCGATCGCGCTTGCAGGCGGGTTCTCCATCCGTACGATTGCGTTTGCCCAATCCCCTGCCGAGACATTTCCGCCCGTGGCGACAGTAAGGCAGTTGATGCTCGACCTGATTCACCCATCGTCCAATGACATCCTGCTGGCGATCTTCCGCGGCGGACCGAAGGACGAAAAGGAGTGGGCGGCGGTGCGGCGCAGCGCGGTGACGCTGGCGGAATCCGGAAACTTGCTGATGATGGAAGGCCGCGCTCGCGATCAAGGCGACTGGGTGAAGGACGCGAAATTATTGGTGGACGCCGGAAACTCCGCGTACAAAGCCGCGCAGGCCAAGGATGGCGCCGCGCTCGCAACGCTCGCCGGGCCCCTGGATGCTTCCTGCACGACGTGCCACAAGCAATACCGGCCGAACGTATATCCGAAGGACGGAGGTTCGAGATGAGCTATTCCCGTCGAAATTTTCTGAAGGCCGCCGGATACGGTGTCGTACTCACGGCCGTAGGTGGGGACTCGTTGTTCGCTGGCTCTTTGGCTTCTCCTGCAGCGGCCGCTGCGATGTCTCCTGCCGTGGCTTCGCCGTTTTCGAGTGAAAAAGCTACGTTCCTGGTCAACGGCAAGGCTTATGCCACCGAATACGAAGCGCGCACCACTCTGTGGGAAGTGATTTCGATGAAGCTGGGAATGACAGGCACGAACCGCAGCTGCAACCGGGCCTCTTGCGGCGCCTGCAGCGTCCTCGTGGACGGCACCCCGTTCTACTCTTGCCACACCCTGGCGACCGAAGCCGTGGGCAAAAAAATTCTGACCATTGAAGGCGTGGGCGACGAGAAAAACATGCACCCGCTCCAGCGCATCGGCCACACGCGCGTGGCCGCGGATTGCGGCTTCTGCACCGCCGGCTGGGTGGTCACGGCGAAAGGGCTCCTCGACAAGAATCTGAATCCGACCGAGGACCAGGTGAAGGCGGCGCTCGCGGGCCACATCTGCAGGTGTTCGGCGTACCCGAACATCATTCGAACAGTCATGGATAGCGCGGCCGTAATGCGCGGAAGCAATATGGCCATCGAGGCCGAAACGGAGTCCGTCGTTCACATCAAAATGCCGATGGTGCGGGACTACTCGACGAGTGGCGGGCACCTGGCCGGCAATGAAGTCATCGAAGGCGTGAACAAGACCGTCACGAAGAAGTGGCAGGGATACCCGCCGGAAAATCTCAACGTATTAGGCAAGGGCCGGCCTCCGCTGCCAGAAGTTGCTATTCCGAGGTTCACCGGCAAGGCGCAGTACGCCAGCCGCATATGGTTCCCCGATCTGCTCTACACCAGGTTCCTCACCTGCCCGCACCCGCATGCCATGATCAAGGACATCGACACGTCGGCCGCGGAGAAAATGCCGGGCGTGAAATACGTTCTTACCTATAAGAATGCGCCAAAGCTGCAAACCACCAACGTCGCCAGGGGCAGGATTTTGCCTGAACCTTTGCCTCGGGAACTGAATCTTCAGGGTGAAGTTGCCGCGATCGTAGTGGCGGAGACCGAGGACCTCGCGCAGGATGCCGCCGACGCGATCAAAGTCTCTTACGAAGTGCTGCCATTCGCCTCACTGCTGAAGGACAGCATGGCTGCCAATGCGCCCGACCTGGGACATGGAAAAGGAAACCTCATCCGTCATTCGTTTTCGCCCGCAGATCTTCCGCACGTGACCTGGGCGGAGAAGCATGGCGACATCGAATCCGGATTCGCCGAAGCGGACGTGGTCAAGGAATTCAGCTACCGCTTTGCGGGCGGCGTTTCCGTGCCGATGCAGCCGAGCGGCAGCGTCGCCAAATGGGACGGCGACAAACTGACCGTCTGGGCCATGGGCCAGGGAATTTATCCGGTGCGATCGACACTTGCGGCGGCGCTCGGCATGGATGTCTCCAAGGTCCGCGTGATCAACAAATGGAACGGTTGCACGTTCGGCGCGGCGCGCATGGCGGCGGAGAGATTTTATCCGATGATCGCGCATCTGGCGAAAGTCACCGGCCGGCCCGTGAAGGTGATGCTGCCCAAGGATCAGGAACTGGCGCAGTTGCAGATCAAGCCGGAGACCATCACCAAGTTCCGCGTGGGTGCAAAGAAAGACGGCCGCATCGTTGCTCTTGACCATGAAGTGTACGTCAGCATTGCCGACCTGGATTTCGGCGTGCACGCCGATGGTCCGGGCAACGCGGCCAATCAAACGGAGTTGTACACGGCGAAAGTTCCTCACTGGCGATCGACGTGGTCCGCTTATCGCTCAAACGCGCCCCGCCCCGGTCCGTCCCGCAGCCACATCCAGCAGGAAACGAAGTGGTCCTGGGAAAACATGATCGACGAAATGGCCGATGCCTTCGCCATCGATCCTGTGCAATACCGCATGATGCACATGACGCAGCTGACTCCGGGTGACACGCTTCATCCTTACGAAACGATGCCGACGGTGGAAGTGCTGCGCGAAGGTTCCAAGGCGTTCGGATGGGAGAAGCGCAATCCCGTCGCGGGCGGCGAAACAGGAAGATTCAAGCGCGGATTCGGCCTCGGGATGTCCCAGCATCATGGCGGGAACATGGGCTATCACGAAGGCGAAGACGCGTTCGCCGCGCTGGCGGCGCTGCCTGGGGCGAACATTTTCAGCAGCGACGTGGACGTTACCGCCGATGGCAACGTGACCATGAAGATCGCGCTTCCGGACAGCGGCTCCAACGCGGCTACGGCGCAGGCAGCAATGGTCGCGGAGATGCTGGGATTCACGACGTGCGACCAGATCCGCCTGGTTTGGGGCGACTCGGACCTCGCGCCGCTGAGTGATGAGTGGTTCGGCGGCCGCACCATCACGCTGCAGGGAGCGGCCATCTGCAACGCCACCGACAAATTGCGAAAAGACCTGCTCGCACGCGCTGCGGACGTTCTCAAGGTCGATGCCGCCAAGCTTACTATGCGCGATGGCGTCATCTCCTCGAGCGATGATCCCAGGAAAAGCACGACGTTCGCCGCGCTGGCCAAGGCCAACAATGGACTCATCCGCCAGACGGGTCGCGGCACCACGGGCGGAGAAAGGACCGCGGCAAACAAAGGCGTGGGCGCATGCTTCGTGGAAGTGGAAGTCGATACCTGGACCGGCAACTGGCGCTTCGTGCGATCAGTGTACACGCACGATACCGGACTGGTGATCAACCCTGTGGTGTCCGAATCTGACATGGTTGGATCATTGGTCGAAAGCACTCAGGTGGCTACTGACTCGATTCCGTGGGACCGCGAATTCCCGGGCACGCGGCATTACAGTGTCGGTTACCTGTCTTACCGGCTTCCGACAATCATGGATATTCCCAAATCCACGCAGGTGTACATCGACAGTCTGGAGCCGCGCTGGTACTACGGCATAAAGAGCTTCAGCGAAACCAGCATCGGCTCGGTGCCGGGCGCAATCTCAAACGCGATATTCAATGCCTGCGGCGTGCGCATTCGGGAGCACCCCATCACGCGGGAAAAAATTATGGCCGGACTCACGAGCAAACGCGCAGGGAAGGCTTCAGGGAGGCAGGCATGAAGAAAGTTTCCATCTACCGGCCAACCACTGTGGACGAAGCGATCCAGATCCTGTCGCAGCACGGTTCGAGCGCGTCCGTTTACGCCGGCGGCACGGACCTGCTCGTTCGCCTGAAGAATCGGCTGGAGCAGGCGCCCAGCTACCTCGTCGATATTAAGAAAATCGATAACCTTCGCTACATCAAGGAAGACGGGCAGGGCGGCGTCGAGATCGGCGCGGCAACGAAGCTGGCGGAGCTGGCCGATTCCAAGCTCTTGCAGGAAAAATATCCGATGATTGTGGAGGCGATCACGAAGATCTCCTCTCCGGAATTGCGCAATGCATCGACGCTGGGCGGCGACCTCTTGCAGGAAGTCTGGTGCCAGTATCTGCGCGGCGGCTATTCGTGCTGGAGAAACGGCGGATATCTCTGCTACGGCGCCATCGGCGATAACAGCTACTATCACTCGGCCATGGGCGGACGCTTGTGTTACGCGGTCTATCCCGGCGACGCCGCTACCGCGCTGATTCCTTTTGATGCCCACGCGAAACTGGCGACGCCACAAGGTGTGAAGGAACTTACGATCGAACAAATGGTGCCCGGCGATATGCTGGTGGACGGTAAGATCCAGTCGCACGTCGTGCGTTACAACGAGATTCTGACTTCCGTGGTTATTCCTCCGCCGAAGCCCGGCGTGAAGGCGTCGTTTGAGAAGCTGCGGCCCCGGGGAGTTTGGGATTTCGCCATGGCCTCGCTGGGAATCAGCCTTCAACTGAACGGCAAGACGATTGAAGATTCGCGCGTCGTGTTTGGCGGAATTTCCGGCAAGCCGTATCGCGAAAAGACAGTGGAGGCTTTCCTCAAGGGCAAGACCTTAAGCGCGGAACTGGGCGAGCAAGCGGTCGCCGTGGCTCTCACCGACGCAGCGCCGCTCAAGTACAACGCCACCAAGATCGACATGGCAAAGGGGCTCCTCGCCAGCGGCCTCGCAAGGTTGAACGCGTAGGCGGCATGCAAACAATTGAAGCCCTGCTGCTCGAGCCCGTCGGGTGCCTAGCCGAATTTCCATCCGCCCCTTTTCATGAAATCGCCGTCCATCTGTTCGGCCGAAAACGAAAGGCCGGCGCGTCCGCCAGCGCGATCTATTGGTATGTGCTGAATTTAATCGACAGCGCCCGGACACCGCTCGATGCCGAAAAGAAACGCATCGCGGAGAACTTGGAAGTCGAAGCTGTAGACGCGGCAAGCATGTATGAAGACGTCGTGCCCGCGCTTGCCGAGCTGAAATCCATGGGCATCCGCCTGATTGTGGCATCGTCGCTTTCGCGCAAGGCGGCGTCAAGATTCATCGAGCGAAATTCGCTGGCGGAGCTCTTGTCCGGAGTAGTGCACGCGCGATGATGCAGGCGGCGTGAAGTCGGCGCCACTTCTAAGCGCGCTCAGCGGCGCATCCCTCCCACGGGAAAAGACGATGTTTCTCACGGACACCGTGGAGGGCATCAAGGTCGCCCGCAGCGTCGGCGTGCATCCCATCCTGATGATGAACGATCCCGACGAAGCCCAGCGCCTGTCCATGCACAATCCGGCAGGGGGCGTTGTATCCCTGCATGAAATGCCCGATTTCCTCCGCTTGCTCGCGGCGCAAAATCAGAGAGGCTGAAGTGATTCTACGTCCTTCAGAGGCTCGAGGGCGACGATGCCATCCAACTTCGCGCCGCATGCATTCCATACTCCACCCAAGCCGCACGCGCCAATCCGTGCAACGTGGCAATCGTTTGAAAATTCAATAGAAGTTTGGCTCCCCGGGCAAGATTCGAACTTGCAACCCTTCGGTTAACAGCCGAATGCTCTACCGTTGAGCTACCGGGGAACAGAGCAAAGTGATTTTGATTCTACTACGCCGTGCGGCAGCTTCGCCAATATCGTATTCCCTTGCCCTGTTTCGTTCTTCCTCGGTGCGAAAAATGAATCGGCCTATCGCCAGTCTGAATCGGCGTGAGAAAACTATTTGTTTGCAGTACAGGTTCCGGGAGTTTTTCTGTATTCTAGCCTCGCGGAATCATGAGGATTCAGATTCGCCCGGAACGAACGGGCAATGCGAAAGGACGGCCCACATGAGGAATCGTACGGCGTTCCAGGCACGCAGAATTTTTCTACATATTATAGTCGCGGCGGGAATTTCTTTTTCCGCAGGGCTGGCCGGCTGCGGCTCTTCGAAACCGGCGCAACAGCCGGCGGAAGGACCGCAGCGGTATCATCTCGACGGACGCGTCGTTTCCGTGGAACCGGCGAAGCAACAGGTGGTTGTCGATGCGGGGGATATCCCGGGGTTCATGGGGGCGATGACAATGCCCTACCCGGTGAAAAATCCGAACCTGCTCGCTCCGCTGTCACCGGAAGACAAAATTAAGGCGGACGTGGTGGTGAACGGCAACGACGTTTATCTGGAGAATATTGTGGTCGTCAAAAAAGCGGACGGGGCCAAGGCGCCCGCTGCAACTGACGATCATTCCGCGACATCTCAACCCGCAAAACAATAACGAAGGCGCGCCCACAAAACTCGAAAAAGTTTCTCGCCGGGACCGCTCACGAGCTTCTAGAGCCCTACCTTCAGGAGGATTCGCGAACGTTTGGGAAGGACAGGAGGCCCCTTTCGGAGCCTCCTGACGGTGAGTGAGGTGAGGGGTGGAACGGGGTGGAAATTTTTTAGTGGTGACTGTGTCCGCCACCGGAAGAGCCGCCATGCGAACCGCCTCCAGAGCTGCCTCCTCGCGATCCGCCACTCGGCGCCGCTCCGCGCGATCCGCCGCTTGAGGGTGCGCCGCGATATCCGCCGCTGGGCGCACTGGGCATGGACCGGCCAGAATAGGAGCCTCCGCCGCGTGGCGTTACGACGGGCTGCTGCATGTTGAGCGTTGGCCGGCTAGGTGCACCGCTGTTGTAGGCGCCGCGCGAATTGTTTTCATATTGCCGAGGCGGCGCGGATGTTTGCGGATTGTTCGATCGCGCCTGTGGCGCGCCCTGCGATTCATACGCCCTGCCACCGTTGGATTGTCCTTGCTGACCGGACGGGGGAGTAAAAGTGCGCCATCCGGGCCGGGACGATTGAACCGACTGACCCTGCCCCTGCACGGAAGCGGGACCACGGCTGGCGTTGCCTGCCGGGTTTCCGGCGCCGCCGTTAAAGTTGCTCGCACCGCGTCCGCCCTGAACCGAAGTGTTCTGCCGCGCGTTGCTGCTGAAGAAATGCTGGTTGCTGATCGACCGGTTCGGAATCGAGCCGGGGTTCGCTTGCCGGTCCGTCGACTGGAAACTCTGGCGCGACGGAGACACGGGGTTTGCGCCCGTCATCATGCTGGCTTGACGGAACGAACCTGCGTCGATTCGTGACTGTTGCACCGGCACGCGGGCATTGCCGAATTGATTGCCCTGCATGGAACTGATTCCGGCGCGCACGTGTTCGTCGGTGAACGCCCGGTCGACGTTTGAGAACGCACGCGGACCTTCCCGCAACGGACCGATGCCGCCGAAGTTATTATGAATGTTGTTCACGTTGACCACGTTCACGCGGTTGATGCCGCGGCCGTACCACGGGAAGAAGCGGTCGCCCGGTCCAACCGGCAGCCAGCCAACACTTCCGAAGCCGCCGCCGAATCCGAATCCAAGGCCAAATCCCAAACCTCCTCCGCCAAAGCCGAAGAAGGAAACGTACGCCGGCGCCCATACAGGAAAGTATCCAGCGTAGACGGGCCCCGGCCACCAACCCCAGTTCCCGCCATAAACGAACCAGCGTCCATAGTGGTAAGGCGCCCAGCCCCAGGGCTCATAAGAGACCCAGGTCCAGCCATAGTAGGGTTCATACACCCAGCGGCCATCGCGATACGGCGCCCATCCGGGGCCTTCGGCGGGAAACCACACGCTGCCGTAGTCGGGGACATTTGACCATTGGCCGTTCGCGTCCAGATCTTGCGTGCCTGTGTAGTAAGGATTGGTGTGTTGCCAGCTTTGCGCGCCTTCGATGACGCGATCGCGGTCGCCGTTCCACCTGTCCCAATCGTCTTTGCCGGGCGCTCCGGAAACTTGATACTGCGCGCTGTCTGCGGTGCCTTGAATGGTGATGCGCTGGTCGCGCTCCACGCGGGTGCTTCCCTGCGGAGTGGAAATTTCCGCGGAGCCTTTGCGCACGTCGACAATCGTTTCGTTATCGGAATTGACCAGGATGCGGTAACTGCCTTCTTCTCCCATGGCAGGATGAATGGCCACATTGGGTGTGTCGATCTCAACGTTCGCTTCGTTGTTTTTGTAGACTTCGTAATTCGCCAGGCCCTGCCCGATCTGAAGCTGCATCTGCGTGCGCGACAGGCTCACAACGTTGGCCGTAGTTTGATCTGACAGGCGCAGGATATTGGCGTGATCCAGCTGAATTTCCGCGCGCGCGTTCTGTCCCGTGGAAATATGGTCGCCGCCCACTACAGGCGTGTTGATCGTCGCCGCGTCCCAGTCATTCGATCCGCTGTGCTGCGTCGAGACGTCGCCGTGAAGGAAGCTGATGCGCGCCGCGCCGGGATCATTCTGCGGCGCCTGCTGCGGACCACCTTGCGGTGGCGGCCCCGCTTGCGGCGGTCCGCCCTGCGGCTGTGGCGGATACTGCGGATACTGCGCCGGAATCTCCATAGGCTGCTGCGAAGCCGGCGGCCCTTGCTGCGCGCCCGCCCCTGCGCCCATTCCCAGGATCAGCGTCCCGGTCAGTAGAACTGTTCCCAGACTCCCAAGATAATTTTTCATGGCCGATCTCCCACAATTCCTCAAACCCACTGCCGCTCTCACTCGTGTTAGATGATTGCAGGGCGGGGGCCAAACTGGGGCGCAACTTAGATTTAAGATAAGCTATTTAGTATCAAATGGATAGAGGAGAGGCTTGCGGGAAGCCTCAGGCCGATTGGCAAAAATCCGGTGGTTCCCACGCAGGGGGTGGTTGATTTCAACCGATGAGTTCGAAGGAACGTTAAGAGCACCGGCAAAATTCTAGTTGACAGAGTGGCGAACATAAGGCGAAGATAAGCGCGGTCACCCGGCAGTTCTCCCCCAGCTAGAGCATGGCCTATGAGCACAGAAGAATTCTTTAAAGAGTCGCGCGAGCAATCCAAGATCAAAGCGAAAATTGTTGCAAAGTATTTTCGAGCTTGGGCAACTGTCATTATGTCGACAATGAGGGACCGGGGAGGGCGGCTGGCTTATGTCGACTTGTTTGCTGGGCCAGGTCAATACCTCGACGGTACTCCGTCAACTCCTGTCATCGTCATTAAAGCAGCTCTTAAGGATCCCGGGCTAACTCGCAGACTCGTCACATTTTTTAATGACAACGATCCAGAAAATGCTCAGTCTCTTCGAGAAGCCATTGGGAAAATTCCAGAAGTTGAGAATCTCCGATATAAACCACGGGTGAAAAACGAGGAAGTGGGGCAGAAAATAGTTCAAGAATTTCAGGGAATGAAACTTGTCCCGACTCTTTTATTTGTGGACCCATGGGGGTACAAAGGATTGTCGCTTGCATTGATTAATTCTGTTGTTCAGAACTGGGGCTGTGACTGCATATTTTTCTTTAATTACAACCGGATAAATCCAGGATTGAGTAACGACGTGGTTCGTGAACACATGAATGCTTTGTTCGGAGAAGACGGCACCGAGGCAATTCGTCAACTATCGATTGGGATGGAGCCGAATGAACGTGAGTCTCTCATCATAGAGAAACTCTCTTCAAGTCTTAAGGAAATGGGTGCAAGATATGTGCTCCCTTTTACTTTCAAGAACGAATACGGTACCAGAACGAGTCATCATCTCATTTTTATAAGCAAGAATTTCAAAGGATACGAGATTATGAAGGACATCATGGCAAGAGAAAGTTCCAACCGAGACCAGGGCGTTCCATCCTTTGTGTATTCACCTGCTTCCAAAAGTAGTCCTTTCCTTTTTGAACTTTCTAGGCCCTTAGAAGACCTCGAAGGCATGTTGCTCGAATAATTTGCGGGGCAAACACTCGCAATGCGATCGATTTACGAGCGCCACAGTGTTGATAAGCGCTATATAAAAGCCAATTACAAGAACGTCCTCACAAGCATGGAAGCAGAATCCAAAATCAAAGCGGACCCGCCATCAGCGAAGAGACCAAAGAAGAAGGGCATCGTGACTTTTGGAGATAATGTCGTTGTAACTTTTCCACGGAGATTGACTCAATGAGTTCTCAATCCGCAATTGAATGGACTGATGCTACCTGGAACCCCGTTCGTGGCTGTACCAAGATCAGCGATGGGTGCAAACACTGCTATGCCGAGACATTCGCGGAGCGCTTTCGCGGGGTGAAGGGACATCCCTATCAGCAGGGATTCGATTTGAGGCTGGTGCCGGAAAAGCTTGCTGAGCCTTTGCGCTGGCGGAACCCTAAAATGATTTTCGTGAACTCCATGAGCGATCTTTTTCATGAAAACGTGCCCGAAGAGTATGTTGTGGCCGTCGCTGAAGTGATGGTTGAGGCGAAGTGGCATACGTATCAGGTGCTCACGAAGCGATCTGACCGTTTGTGCGAGTTGCTTAACTCCTCGCTCCGCTTTGCGGCAAATCAGAAGCATATCTGGTGGGGAGTGAGCGTCGAGAATCGGAAATATGGCCTTCCACGAGTTGAAAATCTTCAAAGAGCCGATGCGGGAATCCGTTTTCTCTCCGTGGAGCCGCTGTTGGAGGATCTGGGCAAATTCAGTCTTAAGGGTATCGATTGGGTGATCGTTGGTGGAGAGAGCGGCCACGGAGCAAGGCCGATGAAGAAAGAATGGGTCGTCTCCGTGAGGGACGAATGCAAACGCGAAGGCGTGCCATTCTTCTTCAAGCAATGGGGCGGCGTGCGAAAAAAGGCTGCGGGCCGGAAGCTTGACGGGAAGACCTATGACGAATTCCCGCAACGCACTCACCATCCGGTTTTAGAAGCAGACGAGTGCCTCGCGCTGGCTTCAAAATTTGAGGCAGCCTTCAAGAAAACAAATCTAGTGGAAATATCGGATCTGAATGCGCCTCGTCTTGGGCTTGCAGCTTGTTAGTCGCCGGCAATATGCAGAAATACCGATGCACATCGACCGAGGCGGCCTTGTCAGATTCTTGAGCTATAATTTCTTTCATGAGCGAAGTGGTATCCGAACTCCTCAGAAGGGCACGTTGTCTCAACGCTGCGGAACGCGCGGAACTTGTGGATGCTCTAATTAAAAGCCTGGATGAAACAGACGGCGAATCCGTTCAGGCCGCGTGGGACGCTGAAATAGTCCGTCGCATGGAAGATTTGAATTCGGGAAAAGTCAAACCGATGTCTCTTGAAGAGGCGCGGCGGAGACTTTCCGCCTCACTCGACTGATCCTTATCCCCTCACTTTCCAAACGAAAATATTTAATTCTCTGAGTCCGCAGGATCGGAGACGCCCAATTTTGAGAGGCGGTAACGCAGGGCGTTGCGGGAGAGGCCTAGGGCGCGGGCGGCCTGGCTCTTGTTGCCGTTGGCGCGACGGAGGGCTTCGCGGATGGCTTCGTCTTCCCATTGTTCCAGCGTGACGCCGGAGGGGAGGACGTAGGGGGAACTGCCCGAGGCGGGAGAACGCTTGGCGGGATCGTCGAGATAGATGTCGGCGGCGTCGAGCGTCGCTGCGGAGGAAAGCGCTACGCCGCGCTCGATGATGTTCTGGAGTTCGCGAACGTTTCCCGGCCAGTGATAGTCCATCAGGCGCTTCATTGCTTCGGGCGTAATTCCGGTGATCGGTTTTCCGGCTTCCTTGGCGTAGCGTTCGAGGAAATAATTTGCGAGCGCGGGAACGTCTTCCTTGTGATCGCGCAGCGGAGGGATGTCGATGGCTACGACGTTCAAGCGATAGTAGAGGTCCTCGCGAAACGTGCCCTCTTCGAGCGCGGCGCGCAGGTCGCGATTGGTGGCGGCGACGAGGCGCACATCCACTTTGAGCGTTTTCGTTCCGCCGAGGCGCTCGAATTCGCGATCCTGGAGGACGCGCAGGAGTTTTACTTGAATGGCGCCGGGCACGTCGCCGATTTCGTCGAGGAAGAGCGTGCCTTTGTCAGCGAGCTCAAATTTTCCCGGCTTGCTTCCCGTCGCACCGGAGAACGCGCCTTTGTCATATCCGAAGAGTTCGCTTTCCAGAAGATTTTCCGGAATTGCCGTGCTGTTGATTTTGATGAAGGGGCCGGAGGCGCGCTGCGAATGTTCGTGGATGGCGCGGGCGATCAGATCTTTTCCGACGCCGCTTTCGCCGCCGAGGAGCACCGTCGAGTTGGTCGGCGCGACGCGCTCGACCATCGCGAGGACGGCCTGCATTTTGTCGCTCTGCGCGACGATGTTGGTGTAGGCGTAGCGGCGTCCGAGCTCTTCGCGCAGAGAGCGATTTTCCTCGCGCAGGCGGCGCGTGTCGAGCTCCTTGCGGATCACCAGCACGAGCTCGTCGAACGAAAACGGTTTCGTCACATAATTGCTTGCGCCGACTTTCATCGCTTCGACGGCCGATTCGACCGTGCCGTACGCCGTCATCACCACAACGGGGAGCGCGGCGTTCGCGCGTTTCACAGCCTGCAGAAATTCCAGGCCGCTCATTCCGGGCAGGCGCAAATCGGTCACGACAAGGTCCGGTTTTTCGCGCACCAGAAGTTGCAGCCCTGTTTCCGCGTCCGCAGCGGAGTGCACGAGGAAACCTTCTTCGCCCAGCTGCAGCTCGAGCAGGCGCCGCATCTTGGCTTCGTCTTCGACGATGAGAATCGCCGCTTTTTCGTTGCGCGTGGCCATGGAGATGTAGGACGGGCTTCAGCCTGTCTGCTTTTTGTCTATCCTCAATCTAAAACCAGACAGGCTGAAGCCCGTCCTACGATTGACCATTGTGCCAGTACTCTTGCCGGAGCGATACGGGTGCGGGTTTTAAAGGAAAGCTACTCGGGTTCAGTCCAGGCGTCGGGCGCTCTTTGTTCAAAGCGCGTGAAGGAGCCTTGAAACACAAACCGGATCGTATCGGTGGGGCCGTTTCTTTGCTTGGCGATGATCAGGTCAGTCTCTCCGCGTTCCTCCATGGTGACTTCGCTGGATTTCTTGAAAAAGTTGGGGCGGTGAATGAACATCACGACATCGGCATCCTGCTCGATCGCGCCCGATTCGCGCAGGTCCGCAAGGCGCGGCTCGCGGTCCTCGCGTTCCGGCGCGCGCGTGAGCTGCGAGAGCACCAGCATGGGAACCTTGAGTTCCTTGGCCATGGCCTTGAGGCCGCGCGTGATGCTGGAGATTTCTTCGTTGCGATTGCCGAATTTTCCGCGCGCGGACACCAATTGCAAATAGTCCACGACTACCAGGGCAAGGCCCTTGTCGCGCTTCAATCTCCGCAGCTTCGCACCCATTTCCACAACCGTAGCGGAGCCCGCGTCGTCGATCCACAGCGGCGCCTCCCGCAAGCGGCTAAGTGAGTGTGGAATTCTTCCTTTGTCTTCTTGATTCAGATGGCCCGTCCGGAATTTGTGCGAGTCAATCTTGGCGTCGGCGGACAAAAGGCGTAGCAACAGGGATTCCTTGGACATTTCCAGGCTGAAAATCGCTACGTGCTTGTTCCCCCGCACGCCCACATTTTCGGCGATGTTAAGTGCGAATGCGGTTTTTCCCATGGACGGCCGTGCCGCCAAGATGATCAGTTCGGAGGGCTGCAGGCCCGACGTCAGGTTATCTAGCAAGTCATACCCGGTCGAGAGGCCCGTAATGCGATGGCCTCCTTCAAAGAGCCGTGAAATGTGGCCGGTGCTTTCGGTCACGACGGCTCGCATATCCACAAGGCCCAGGCGCACGCGATCTTCGGCCAGTTGAAAGATCGAAGACTCGGCGCGGTCCAGGATCGTATCGGCGTCGTCCTCGGCTTCAAGCGCCTGCTGCTGAATCGCGCTCGTGGCGTGGATCAGGCCCCGAAGCAACGACTTCTCTTTCACGATGCGGGCGTAGTGCTCGACGTTCGTGATGTGCGGCACGCCGTCCATCAACTGCGATACGTAGGCCGCGCCGCCGACCGATTCCAGTTCGCCGCTGCGCTGCAACTGCTCGGTCAGCGTGACGAGGTCGATGGCCTGCTGTGCTTCCCCAAGCGCAATCATCTGCTGAAAAATGCGCCGGTGATGATCGTGGAAGAAATCTTCCGGCTTGAGTTTTTCGATGGCCGCGTTGATCGCGTTGTTGTCGAGCAGGATCGCGCCGAGGATGCTGCGCTCGGCCTCGACGTTGTGGGGCATGGGACGTTCCAGCGATGTGCTTGCGGTGGCCATTGTTGGTTCGCCTTAGTTTCGCCTCATAGGCGTGTTAGTGTCAACCATTCCGTGCAATACGCGCAGCGGATGAAATTCTTTTTCTTGTGCGATGAATTGCTTTGACGATTATCGCTGTCCGGAGGCAGGACACACAATTAAAAAGCCGCGCCGCGGTCTGTTGAAAAAAAATATCTTGTGGATTCAGTGGAAAAGAATTCGAAAGTCAGGGCAAAAATCAGAGGCGGGGACCGACGGAAACTCAGGCAGTAGGGGCACGATCCATCTCGACGGTTGCCCCTACTGCCACACCACCGAATTGCACCGGCAAATTTTGAATTCACGGGCAATGTTCGGTGAATTTATGAGAGAGCGAAGCCAAACGGTGTTTATTCCGGCTTGCCGGGCCAAACCGGTCAGGCCGAGGCGCTCCAATCGGAAATGGTCCAGATTTCGGTGAAGTGTTTGTGCTTGCGGTCGTGTCCGTGGTCTGCCGCGAGCATTTCGCGCAATTTCTTTGGGACTTCGTCAGGCTGGCCGGCGGCATCGGAGTGATGCTTGCAGGCCTGGTGGTAGCCAATGCCGAAACGGGCTCCGCAGCAATCGCAAAGCTCGAATGTTTCGATCGTATAGGTCGGATATTTGGCGATTTCTTTGTCGAGAATAGCCACCGGACTGTTCAAATCGCTGGTCATGTCATCCTCCGCTGGGGTTGAGGATTCCCTGGCTCAACTAATGGTCACCTTTGAGTCGGGCTCAAAATAGAGCTTGAACCCGATGCGCAGCACGTCGTGGGGCAGAGCCGGGACCGGAGTCGGCGACGAGGACGATTTTATCGCGAAAACGGGAAAGGCGGCCTGTGGAATTCGTGTGGACCTGTGAATAACTTTTCGAAAATGCTTGACAGGGGAATCTGTGGAGAAGTGTGGATAACGCGTAGGACAGGCTTCCAGCCTGTCGCTTTTGCTGTACGCCGTGGTCCCACTATACGAAAATCAGACAGGCTAAAGCCCGTCCCACTTACGCTTCTTTCTCGACAAGGACCTTGAATTCCGCGGTGACTCCGTGGACAAGTTTCACGGTGACGGGCCTTTCGCCGACGATCTTGATCGGCTCGTCGAGCTGGATGCGGCGCTTGTCAATCTCGAAGCCCTGGGCCTTCAGGGCATCCGCCAGATCGGCGGACGTCACGGAACCGAAGAGCTGGTCGTTCTCGCCAGCCTTGCGCGCGAACTTTACGGTCACCTGGTTGAGCAGGGCGGCCTGCTGTTCGGCCGCATCCTTTTCAGTGGCCGTGCGCTTGGAGAGCGTGATGCGGATTTTTTCCAGGCGCTTGATATTGGCGGGCGAAGCCTCGAGTGCGAGCTTTTGCGGCAGCAAGTAGTTGCGCGCGTAGCCGGCGGCGACTTCGACGACTTCACCGCGGGTTCCGAGTTTCTCGACGTCTTCCTGCAGAATAATTTGCATGGCGGTCCTCTTCTTCAGGTTTCATTCCAGAGCCTCTCAGGCCCTGCTGTAGCCCGCGTCTTCAGACGCGGGGCTTTTGATGTTGCGCGAAGAAAACCCTCGCCTCTGAAGAGGCGAGCTACAAATACAGACTACAGCTCGGTCGCGAAGGGCAAGAGCGCGATGTTACGCGCGCGCTTGATGGCTTCGCCGAGCCAGCGCTGGTGGCGCGAGCAGGTGCCGGTCATGCGGCGGGGCAGGATCTTGCCGCGCTCCTGCACGAAAGGCTGGAGCATCTCGACTTTTTTGTAGTCGATGAAGTCCACGTGCTCGACGCAAAAGCGGCAGACTTTCTTCTTGCGAAAATACTGGCGCTTTCCGCCGCGGCGCGGTCCGCCTGGACCGCCGCCCGGTCCTCCGGGTCCCCCGGGACCGCCGCCTTCGCGGCGCTGTCCTCCTCCGCCTCCCGAATGGCCTTCGGAACGGCGAGGAGGCCCGCCCGTGTGTCCGCCCTCGGCGCGAGGCGCGGGAGCGGGGCTGGGGCTAGAGCTCGGTGTTTCTGGTGGCGCTGGTGGTGCCGGTTGATCGGACATCGTGTTTCCTTTCCCTTTAGAAATCGATTGGCCCGCCGCTGCTTATTCGGCAGCGGCTGCGGGAACCTGCTGCTGCGGTTGCGGCGGCGCAGCCGCGGGCGCTTGCTTGCGCGGCCGGCGGCCGGCGCGGCGCTCGCGATGTTTCCCGAGTTTCTGCTGGCGCTTCAATTCTTCGTCAAGGCGAATGGTCTGATACTTGATGACGGCGTCGGAGACCTTCAGGCGCCGCTCGAGTTCCTTGATCAGGTCGCCCTGCGTGCTCTTCACGACCATGTAAACGAAAAAGCCTTCGCGGTGTTTCGCCACGCGGTAGGCGAGGCGCCGCGTGCCCCACTTCTCGGTCTTCTCGATCTTGCCGCCGTGCTCTCCGGTGGAATGCTCGAGCGTGGCCACAATCTTGTTGACCTCTTCCTCCGGCGTGGCTGGCCGGCAGATGAAGATCAGGTCGTATACGCGTTCGTCCATGTTTTGTGACTCCGTTTCTCAAACTTAAAATTGCCCGGCACTCTGCTTACGAGGGGCCTGCGTCATCTTCAAAAAACCCCCGCCTCTGAAGAGGCGGGCTACAGCAAAACCGAATTCTGCCTACTCTTCCGTCTCTTCTTCGTCCTGCGGGGAAACGCGGCGATTGAAGCGGTTCATCGCGGCTTGCGTTCCTTCCGCCAAAATCACTTTCACGGCTTCGGCACCCTGTTCGATATCCTCGGCGGCCAGATCCTCTTCGTCGCGCCGGATCTGGCGAAGCACGTACTCCTTCAAATCGCCGCGCATTTCCTCGGGCTTCACGCCCAGGCGCACGCGGACAAATTCCGTCGTCCCGATGGCGCCGATCACGGACTTGAGTCCGTTATGGCCGCCCGCCGTGCCGCGCTCGCGAACGCGAATCATGCCCCACGGCAGCGCAACGTCGTCGCATATGACGATCACGTCGGACGGCTCGCACTCGGCGCGGCCTACCAGCTCCCGAACCGCCAGGCCGCTCAGATTCATCATCGTCTGCGGCTTGGCGAGGACCACTTCCCGCCCCGCGATCTGTCCCAGGCCCACCAGCGATTTCGCTTCCGGCCGGGTGACGCGAATGCCGGCGTCTTCGGCCAGCGCGTCCACGGCCAGAAAGCCCAGGTTGTGCGGCGTCCAGGCGTATTCGATGCCGGGATTGCCCAAGCCCACGATCAGGCGCATGCGGCCCACCGCAAAGTGCGCTCCGAACAGCCAGTGGCTAAAGCCTCTCTCATTTCCACCGCGATACGGCACGGTTGAAAACGTGCCCTACAAACCTTCTCACGCTTCCGCGCAAGTCCAGAAGGCCAGCCCACTCTACTTCTTCTTTTCCTTCTCGGCAGGCGCGGCCTCTTCGCCTTCCTCGCCTTCTTCGACTTCCTTCTTGCCCTTCTTGATGACTTCGGGCTCGGCGGGCGCTGCTGCGGCATCCGCGGCAACGGCCTCGGCGGGCTTCTCTTCCTCGACGCGCAGGGCCACGACGTGAGCGAGCACGCGCAGCGGGTCGGTCATCAATTTCATTTTTTGCGAATCGAGCGGAATGTCCGAGGCGCGCAGCTGCATTCCCATCATCAAATGGGAAATGTCCATCTTGAATTCGGTGGGAATATCCGCGGGCAAGCACTCGATTTCAACTTCGCGTGTGACCATTTCAAAAACGCCGCCCTGCAGCTTCACGCCCTGGGCCTCGCCAAACACGTGCACGGGAACTTTCACGCGCATGCGCACGTCCATGGCGACGCGCAAGAGATCCAGATGAAGAAGAGTGCCCTTGACCGGATCGACTTGATATTCCTTCACGATGGCGGAATGCTCGCCGTCCTGGGTCTTCACTGTGAGAATGGTGTTGTGTCCCGAGGCCGAGCGCAGGATCGCCGACAGATGCTTCGTATTCACCTGGAGCGCCAGCGGTCCCCCTTTGCCGCCGTACAGGACGGCGGGAACTGTGCCGGCGACGCGAAGGCGCCTCGCCGCGTTTTTGCCCCTGGTTTCCCGGGGGGCTGCTTCGACTATGATTTGTTCCATAAATCTTTCCCCATTTCTGAAGCGAATTTCGTTTACGCAAATCCACAGACTGAAGACTGTGCTACTTAATCGTCAGAAAAACAGCTCGCTGATCGAGGTTTCCTCGTGAATCGAATGAATGCCGCGGGCGAGCAGCTCGGCGACGCTCAGCACCTTGATCCTTGAAACTTTTTTCGCATTCTCGGTGAGTGGCACGGAATCGGTGACAATTACTTCCTCGATTTTCGAGGCGCAAATGCGGTCCACGGCCGGCCCGGAAAGCACCGCATGCGTGCAGCCCGCGTAGACTTTCGTCGCGCCTTCCTTGATGAGGGCCTCGGCGGTTTTCACGAGGGTGCCCGCGGTATCAATGATGTCGTCGATAATCAGCGTGGCGCGCCCGCGCACGTCTCCGATCAGGTGCATGACTTCGCTGACGTCGATGTCCACGCGGCGCTTGTCGACGATGGCCAGCGGCGAATCGAGTTTCTTGGCGAAGGCGCGCGCGCGCTCCACGCCTCCCGCATCGGGCGAAACCACGGTGAGGTTCCCGATATTTTTCTTCTCGAAATATTCGACCAGCACGGGCATGGCATACAAGTGGTCCACGGGCACGTTGAAGTAGCCCTGAATTTGCGGCGCGTGCAAATCGAGCGTCAACGCGCGGTTCGCTCCGGCAGTCTCCATCAAATCGGCGACCAGCTTCGCGGAAATCGGCACGCGCGGCTTGTCCTTGCGGTCCTGTCGCGCGTAACAGTAGTACGGCACGACCGCGGTGATGCGCCATGCCGAAGCGCGCTTGAACGCGTCCATCATCATCAGCAGTTCCATCAGATGAAAATCGGCGGGATTCGAGCACGGCTGCACGACAAACACGTCCGCGCCGCGCACGTTCTCCAAAATTTGAAAATACACTTCGCCGTCGCTGAACTTGCCGAGCTTGGCCTCGCCAAGCTTCGTGCCAAGGTGGCGGCAAATATCCTCCGCCAAACGCGGGTTCGCGCTGCCGCTGAAAATTTTGAATTTATCGTCGATCAAGTTTGATGATCCTTACGAGTACTCGAGCCGTTCAGACAAGATCGCGCCCACCCATTTTTCGGCGGTACTCTGCCCTTGAAAGAGTCGTGCAGAGAAAGACCTGATCTTTCGGAAACGCTCGGGCAGCCCGGCGCGCCTTCGCTGGGTGTTGATAGACTCCAAACACCGCCGAACCGCTACCCGCCAGCGAGGCCTCTGCGGCTCCTTGCCGAAGCAACTCCCTCTTGATCTCACCTAATCGGGGATACCGGGGAAAGACAGCAGCCTCAAAATCGTTTGAGAGGACGCCCCCCTGAGGGCTCCAGCACAGAGCACAGAACCGCATTAGTTTAGTGGGGCCGGCAGCGTTTGTCAATTCTTCTGACAGCCACTGGTAGGCATCCTTCGTGGGCACGGCAATTTCGTGGGGCGAAATCACGAGCACGTGGCGGCGCGCCACATCGGGCAAGGGGTAAATTTCATCTCCGCGGCCGATTCCGAACGCGCGGCCTCCGTGCAGGAAAAACGGAATGTCGGCGCCAAGGCTGGACGCGATCTCCAGCAGGCGCGCGGCTTCGATGCGTTTCCCGGTCAGGCGCAGCAAGCCTAGGAGCGCCGCGGCGGCATCGCTCGAACCGCCGCCCAGGCCGCGGCCAACGGGAATGCGCTTTGTGAGCACGGCGCGCACTCCCTGGCGAAACCCGATCTCGCGGCCAAGTTCCTGGAGGGCGCGATAAACAAGATTGTTCTGCCCCGGCTCGCCTGCGAGTTGAGAGTTCCCGGCGATCCGCAGTTCGATGTCGGGACCCGGCGCGGCTTGCAACACCAGAGTGTCATGCAGGGATATGGCCTGGAAGATTGTCCGCAATTCGTGATAGCCATCCGCGCGACGCCCGAGGACGTCCAGACGCAGATTGACCTTGGCATACGCGGGTACGCGGACCGATTTCATAGGGGGGATATGCTACTACGGCTTTGAGTCGCCGGGGGCCTTCTGCTGCGCGAGGCGGCGTTTCAGGGCGGTAATCTTCTGTTCGACTTCCGCCATTTTTGCGGGCTCGAAATCCGCGGGCAATACGCGGTGCCATTCGTCGATCGATTTCTGCCACTGCGCCTCGGCGAGACTGTCTTTGCCCATCTTGGCGTAGACGTCGCCCAAGTGGCTGAGGATCGTGGGATCGTGGCCCTCGCGCGTGACCGCCTGGCGCAATAATCCTTCCGCTTCGTCCAGCTTGTTCTGTTTGAAGTAAGCCCAGCCGAGGCTGTCCTGATACGCCGCGTTGGTCGGATCCTCCGCCAGGGCGCGTTTGACAAAGCCGGTGGCTTCTTCCAACCGGATTCCGCGATCCGCCAGCATGTAGCCGTAATAATTGAGCGTCGAGGAATTGCGCGGGTTCACGTCCAGCACTTTCCGGAATTGTTCTTCGGCCTGGTCATATTTTTTCTGGCGTTCAAAAATGGCGCCCATGAGAAAGCCGGTCATTTCCGTGCCGGAGGAATCTGGCTGTATTTTTTCCGCGGCGTGGATGGCTTGTTCCGCCTCCGGCCATCGTTTGCTCTCTTCGTAGACCTGCGCGATATCGAGCTGGATCTCGAAATCGCCGGCCGAACCGTCCAGCAGGGCGTGAAGGTGCGAAACAGCCAGATCGGCCTGCGCGTTTTCACCGAACAGAAGCGCCTGCGATGTGAGGATGGAACGGTCTTTCGGGTAAGCGTCAACGGCCTTGCGAGCGGCTTCGAGCGCTTTGGAAATATCGCGCGCCTCGCGGTAGGTATCAATAATCATGACGCGCGCCCGGCGGTCTTCCTCGGCCCCGAGGCGCAGCATTTCTTCAAAGGTGTTCACGGCGGCGGAGTAATTGCTCGTTTCGCGATACAACTGCCCGAGCTGCTGGTACAGGATGGCGAGGGTGCGCCGGCGTGAGGGTGTGAATTCGGATTCGGACTTCACCGCCGTCACGGCATCGGAAAGCACGCGAATCGAATCGTCGAAGCGGCCCTCGTCCTGGTAAATCGAGGCCTGATAATAGGTCACTTCCAGACTGTTGGGCGCGCGCTGCTTGGCGAGCAGCACGTTTTGCTCGGCCTGATCGAGTTGCTTCAACTGGCGGTAAATTTCGGCGAGGCGGAGATAATTGTCCGGATCGTCCGCATCCATCTGCGCCAGGCGCTGGTACTGTTCGAGGGCTTCGGGATATTTTTCTTCGGTGAGCAGCGTTTGCGCGAGCTCTTTGTGGTGGTTGATGTCGTCGGGCTGAGCGTCCGCGGCCTTTCGATAGGCTTGCTCGGCGTTGGGCAGATCATGAATCTGGTTGTAGGCGTCGCCCAGCAACTCCCAAAGCTTGGGAGTCGGCGCGCGCTGCAGTATAGCTTGCAGCGAGGAAACCGCCTCTTGCGATTTCCCTTCATCGAGCAAAAGTTGAGTGAGTTGCTCGACACCGTTCTCATTTGCCGGTTCGCGCACGAGCAAGTCGCGGAGCACGGCTTCCGCTTTTTCTTGCTCGTTTTGCAGGCGGTAGAGGCGCGCGAGCCAGAGCGCGGCATCAGTGTCCGTGGGATCGAGGCGAAGGATTTCGCGGTATTGGTCGGTAGCGTGCGCGAGCGTGTCACGCTGCCCCGAAGTGTTGCTCAGATCGCCGAGCGTGCGCACGTAGATCCGCGCGAGCAGGCGCCGCGCCGGCAGATTGTCCGGGTCCCTCGCCAGAATCGAATTGGCCTCAGCCACTGCGTCGCGAATCCTCTGGGACTGGTAATAGATTTCGGCCAGCTCGTCGCCGATCTGGCGGCTCGAAGGATCGAGCGTGAAAGCTTTCTTCAGGAAATCGATGGCCTTGTTGGCGTCTTCCGAATGGCTGGTGATTTGATATTCCTGCGAGTAGTAATGCCCCATCACGAAATCATAGTAGGCGTCGGACTGAGTGGCGATTCCGTCCTGTGAAGCCGACGCCCCGGACGCAGCCTGGGCATTCGGATTATTTTTGGATTGCCGCGCGACCACGGAGGGTCCGCTCAACAGCAAGAAAAGCGCAAGTATGGGGAGAGGCCAGCCAGTTTTCATTCATTCACCGCAAAGGGGATTATCCGCCACAGAGGGCCGTCCGTCAAAACGCATCCTGAATCTGGTTTCCTCTCCGGAACCGCGTTCGCTGCCGCGGGGTCGCTCAGGGGACGAGAGACGATTGCGCCATACCATCCAACCCAACCGTTGGATGCGCGGCACGCTCCGCGGGTTCCCGGGAACGCCAATCTCCCGATTGGCGGTTTTGCAGACGCCAATCGGGAGATTGGCGTTCCCGGGCAAACCCCTCCCTCAGTGCCTGAAATGCCGCACGCCGCAGAACACCATGGCCATGCCCAGTCGGTCCGCTGCCGCGATGACGTCCGCATCTCGAACCGAGCCGCCCGGCTGAATGACGGCAGTGGCGCCGGCCTTTCCCGCTTCCTCCACGCCATCGGGGAAAGGAAAAAAAGCGTCCGAAGCCACGACGCTTCCCGCAAGCGGCAATTGCGCCTTCATCACGGCGATTTTTACCGAGTCGACGCGGCTCATCTGGCCCGCGCCGATGCCCACTGTCTGCCCGGCGCGCGCGAAGACGATGGCGTTGGATTTCACGTGCTTGCAGACTTTCCAGCCGAAGAGCATGGCCTCGATTTCATCGCGCGTCGGCGCGCGCCGCGTGGCCACTTTCAGATCGCTCTCGGCGAGTTCGTGGCGATCCTGCTCCTGCACGAGGATGCCGCCGGAGACGCGCTTCAACTCGAGATCGAATTCGCGCGCGGCGCTCTCCCACGCGGGAAGATGCAGCAGCCGCAGATTTTTTTTGGCCGCAAATTTTTCGAGCGCCGCCGGATCGTAGCCCGGAGCGACGATGCATTCGACGAAAAGTTTTGCGACTTCTTCGGCGGTTGCGGCGTCGAGCGGGCGATTGAACGCCATCACGCCGCCATACGCGGAAACCGGATCGCAGGCCAGAGCTTTTAAGTAAGCTTCCGCAAGCGTCTCCTGCTCGGCCGTGCCGCACGGATTGTTGTGCTTCACGATCACGGCCGCGGGCCGGCGAAATTCCATGGCGAGTTCGAGGGCCGCTTCGAGATCCACAAGATTGTTGTAGGAAAGCTCTTTGCCCTGGAGCTGGCGCGCCGCGGCGAGACCCTTGGCGGCGGATCCCGCGGGGACATAAAGCGCCGCGCGCTGGTGCGGATTTTCACCGTAGCGCAACTCTTGCCGGCGCGCGTAGGCAAAGTGCAGCCGCTCGGGCAGAAGCGGGCGCTGGCCCAGCTCGATCGAACCGCTGCTCGCCGAGAGTCGCTCGAGTTCCGTCGCGATCTTGCCGTCGTAGCGCGCCGTGAGCGCGAACGCCTTGCGCGCGAGTTCGAGCCGCGTCGCAAGGCTCACTTCTCCGCGCGCCGTGATTTCCGCGGCGACGCCGGCATAGTCAGCAGGATCGGTGACCACCGCAACGCTCTCGAAATTTTTCGCGGCCGAGCGAACCATGGTCGGCCCGCCAATGTCGATGTTCTCGATTAACTCTTCGGGAGTCAGGTCCGGCTTCGCAGCCGTCGCTTCAAAGGGATAGAGATTCACAACGACCAGATCGATGGGCGCAATCTTGTGTTCCGCAGTCTGCGCGCGGTCGCCCGCCTCCCCGCGCCGGAATAAAATCCCGCCGTGCACTTTCGGATGCAGCGTCTTCACGCGCCCGCCCAGCATCTCCGGCCATCCGGTTAAGTCGGAAACGTCGCGCACGGCGATTCCCGCTTCGCGCAGCAGCTTGGCCGTGCCACCGGTGGAAACAATCTCGATCCCGCGCGCGGCCAGTTGCCGCACAAATTCCGTCAGCCCAGCCTTGTCGTAAACACTCACCAGCGCGCGTTCCACAGGCACAGATTCCTCCAAAGGATAAAAGGAAAACGCCTATTGTATGCGCCAGCGCGGGAATCGAAAAGCGGGAACTAGGTGCGATCGAAAGGAATGGCGTACGTCAAAGCCGTCCCCTTCAGTAGCCAGGCTTTCGATGTCCATGGGCAACTGCCAGGACTTGGATTCCGGAGGAAAGTTCTCGATTGAAGACTGCATATGGAAATCGCTGGAGCAGGAATTTCCGGGTGCCATGATTCGCCTTTGGCCATCGTTTGGGCGCTTCAGAGATCATAGCGATCGCCCGATTCATTTCTTCTACAAACCTGGTAGCTACGAAGTCGCTGCGCAGAAAGTACCACTCGAAAGCCGCTTCGTATTCCGCACCCGCATCTTCGTGAAATCTAACTTCACCTTTCATGAGCGAGTCTTGCGGAAATGCGCTGCCGAACTTCATCCCACGAGACTGTCTTTGCCTTGCCGGAATCGAGTTCAGTGATGCGCCGCGAGATTTCCTCGTCCCAAGCGAGTTCGGTCCCCTGGTCGGCGACTTCTTCCAAGCTCTCGATAAGAGACCGAACCAGCGCTGTCCTCTCTTCTTCCGGAAGGGTGAGCGCCTTTTGCAGCAATTCGAGAGCTTGTTGCGTCATAACACTATTGTACGCACAGTTAGAACCTCTGGCCACGCCCGCGCAGCTTGTCCATTCCAATTCCGAGCGCCTCCCGTTACACTCTTCGTCCATCCTTTGGAGGCCTCATGTCTTTTGTGGACATACTTCTGGGAAAGCCGCTGGCGACTTCCGACGAGCGGGCCGAGCAGATCGGAGCCGTCGCGGGAATTCCGATCTTCGGGCTCGATGCGCTCAGCTCCGCGGCGTACGGACCTGAGGCGGCGCTGACGCTGCTCATTCCGCTGGGCGCGGCGGGAGTCGCGTACATCGTGCCGGTGAGCGCCAGCATTATTGTGTTGCTGGCGATCGTTTATTTCTCTTACCGGCAGACGATCGCGGCGTATCCCGGCGGGGGCGGCTCCTACACAGTGGCGTCGGAAAATTTGGGCAGGTATCCGGGCCTTTTGGCCGCGGCGGCACTGATGCTTGACTACGTGCTGACCGCAGCCGTGGGAATATCGGCGGGCGTGGGCGCGCTGGTTTCTGCCGTGCCTCAGCTTCAGCCGCACACGCTGGGGCTTTGCCTGGCCATCCTGGTGATCGTCACGATCGTGAATCTGCGCGGCGTCCGGGAGACGGGCGTGGCGTTTATGATCCCGACGTACGCGTTTCTCGGCTCGCTGCTGTGCGCCATCCTGATCGGCATCACGAAGACGGTATTCGCGGCGGGGCATCCGGTTCCCGTCGTCGCGCCGCCGGCGAGCGTTGCGGGGCCGGTGTCTGTCGCGGTGAGCCTGTGGCTGCTGCTGCAAGTATTCTCAAACGGGTGCACGGCGATGACGGGCGTGGAAGCTGTCAGCAACGGAGTGCGCGCATTTCGCGAGCCGACCGTGCGCAACGCGCAGCGAACGCTGACTGTGATCATCGGCTTGCTGGCGATTCTTCTCGCGGGCATCGCGTACCTGGTTCGCGCGTACGGCATTCAAGCGACCGATCCCGGGCTGCCCGGTTACCAGAGCATAATTTCCATGCTCGTTGCAGCCGTGGCAGGCCGGGGCCTGTTTTATTACTTCACGATTGGGTCCGTGCTGTTGATCCTCTCCCTTTCAGCGAACACAGCGTTTGCCGATTTCCCGCGCCTGTGCAAGGCCGTCGCGGGCGACGGTTTTCTGCCGCACTCTTTCGGGTATCGCGGGCGGCGCCTCGTCTATTCGGAGGGAATTTATGTGCTGGCCGTGCTCTCGGGGGTTTTGCTGATCATATTTCAAGGCGTTACCGACCGCTTGATTCCGCTCTTCGCGATTGGCGCGTTTCTGGCCTTCACGCTTTCGCAAGCGGGAATGGTGGGCCACTGGCGCCGCAACCCGGGCCGCGGCGCGATTCACAGCATGGTCGTCAACGGGCTGGGGGCCGTGGCCACGGGCATCACGCTGGTGGTGGTACTCGTTGCCAAATTTACTTCGGGAGCCTGGGTAAGTGTATTGCTCATTGCAGGGATGATGTCCGCCATGATGTGGGTGCACCGGCATTACAATCAGGTCGCCGAGGAAGTTCGCTGTCCGAACCCATTGCAATTTGAAAATCTGGGGCCGCTCATTGTCATCGTGCCCATTCAGTCGTGGTCGATGATCTCGCAGCGCGCGTTGCAGTTTGCGCTCACGCTTTCGCCGGAGGTTCACGCGCTGCACGTGGGCACCGAGGATGAGACGACCGCGCTGCAGGACAATTGGAAACAGTTGGTCGAGGACCCCGTCACGCGAGCCGGAGGCACGCCGCCGAATCTGGTGACTCTGACGTCGCCCTACCGTCTGATCATCAAACCCATCCTGGATTACGTGCTGGATGTGGAAGCGAAAAATCCGGGACGGCAAATCGCGGTGATCGTGCCGGAGCTGGTCGAGCGGCACTGGTATCACTACCCGCTGCACAACCAGCGCGCGGAATTGCTGAAGGCCCTGCTGCTCGTGAGGGGCAGCCGCAACATCGTGCTGATCAACGTGCCGTGGTACATCGAGGCCTGACGATTTTTGTTGGGAATCACAAACGGGGAAATTTAATTTTCAGGACTTCACGCGCGCCTTGAGCCGCGCGTGATTGCCTTCGATGGTGACGATGTACTCGACTTCGTGCGCGTCCTTTTGTTTTTTGAGCTGGTCGGTTTTTTGGCGGACAAATTTCTGGAAGGCGTCCATGGTCAGGGGCTCGGTATCTTCTCCCGCCTGTTTTTTCGCGTCACGAAACGCCGCAAAAAGCTGCTCCACTTTTTTCTTCTCGTGGTCCGGATCTTGCCAGGAGACGGCAAACGGCAGATGCACGCCGTCCGATTTTTCCGTTTCGGCGCGCTTGCGGGCCCTCTCCGCCTCAATCTCGCGTGCCGCGGCGCCGAAGTGGCGCTGCACGGTGCCCTCTTCCCTTTGCTTCATCCGCTTGCGGAACATTTCGCGAAACTTCGAGTACATCTGGATCAGATTGCCGTAGCGGAACCGCTGGCTGTAATTCATTTCCGCGCCGCGGTCACTATACCGTTTGAGTAATGTATCGATTCTCCATTCAATGTCCGAGGGCGGGCGCGCCTTCCCGCCGCCGAAGTACTG
Organism: uncultured Acidobacteriota bacterium; assembly: GCA_963804145.1. GTDB lineage: Bacteria > Acidobacteriota > Terriglobia > Acidiferrales > UBA7541 > Palsa-360. Next base: position 312,303 of record CAWDPI010000005.1, read on the forward strand.
TTCGTACTCGATCTTCAGCTGGCGGATGTCTCTCTCAAGCTGCGCGAGATCTTCGTCGGTTGTTCTAGCCATGGAGTGTGGGCCGCATCACCGTAATGTTAAGGGCCTGTGGTAAAAGCGTCAACGCGCACACCGCTCCGTGGTGCCGATCAGGTAATGTTCGTTGGGCGTTCGTGGAAATCGGAAGGCTGCCTGCACATGAAGTAGGGGCACGACATGTCGTGCCCCTACAGCTGCGGCCCCGCCGCACCGTGGCGACATTTATTGAAGCGGTTGTAAATCTTCTAAGGATTCGTGAGAAACCCTGGCCAGCGATCCCAGGCCAAAACCCTGGCGCCATTCCATTTTGCTTTGATCGCTTTCTGAGGATTCGCGGTCACAGGATTGGTCCAGACGGGCAAAAATTGCAGGCCAAAAAAACAAAAGGGGCTCGTCACCGAGCCCCTTTTCCAGCTAAACCCCATTCACCCCGTCCCGGAACAAGCCGGAACGCATTAACCACCCCGGGAAAAATCAAAACCACTTGGCAACAGTAAGTGCAAACGAATTGCCACACCCTAAATATCTCCTCACTATCTTTTAACCTGCTGAATCTACATGAGTTATTACACAATTTTCGCGTCCCCGTTCTCTTTGAGCCCCAGTTATCTACAGTTTTTCACATAATTTGGAGCCCGGCACTACTGTCTTTGGGAGAATTCAAGCGCCGATGGCGGCGCGGATGGCGGAGGCGAGGGTTTCGGCCCACAGTGTAACGTCTTCGGCGTGCTCGGCTTCGACCATGACGCGGGCTTTGGGTTCGGTGCCTGAGTAGCGCACGACGACTCGTCCGGCGGCTCCCAGAGTTTTGGTCGCCTTCTCAATGGCGGCAGAAACAAGGGGCAGGGATTCCAAAGGAGGCTTGGACTTTACTTGTACGTTCACGATCGTCTGGGGAAACACTTTCAGGCCGCACACGAGTTCGTCGAGCGGGCCACGCAGCGCGACGAGGCAGGCGATCTTAAGCGCCGTAAGCAGACCGTCGCCGGTGGTGGCGTCGTCCAGAAAAATGATGTGGCCGGATTGCTCGCCGCCGAGGTTCGCGCCGCTGCGCAGCATTTCTTCCAGAACGTAGCGGTCGCCGACGGGCACGCGCGCCAGGCTCAGGCCCTCCGCGTCGAGCACGCGTTCGAGGCCCAGGTTGGCCATCGTTGTGCCAATCACACGGCCGCCGCGCAGCTGGCCAACGGACTTGAGATATCGCGCCGCGGCCAGCAAAACTCCGTCGCCGTCCACGTGACGCCCGCTGGCGCTCACGAACATGGCGCGATCGGCGTCGCCGTCAAACGCCACGCCGAGTGCCGCCCGCGATTCGAGGACTTTCTCCCGCAGCTTCTCGGGATGCAGCGAGCCGCAGCCGTCGTTGATATTGCGGCCATTCGGCTGGTTGTGAATGGCAATCACTTCGGCGCCGAGCGAACGGAACAGCGCAGGTCCGAGTTGGCTGGCAGCGCCATTGGCGCAATCGAGCACCAATTTCAATCCTTTGAGATTCGCTCCGGGAATGGCGCGCCCGCGCAGGTACGCCAGATATTCTTCATCGAGCGAGAGATCGGTCGGGACAGGAACTCCATGCGGATTGGTCTCACGGCCTTTGTGCTTGTGAATTTCGGTTTCGAGGTGCTCTTCGACGTCATCCGGGAATTTCATCCCCGTTCCCGCGAAGAGCTTCACGCCATTGTCATGAAAAGGGTTATGCGAAGCGGAAATCACCATTCCCGCCGAAAAATTATTCTGCCGAACCAGGCAAGCGACGCCGGGGGTGGTAATGACGCCCGCGGAAAGGAAGGCCACGCCATCATCGGCGAGCCCGGCGGCAAGCTGCGCCGCGATGTGCGGCCCGGATTCGCGCGTGTCCATGCCGATCAGCACGCGCGGCTTCGGCTCGGTTTCGAGCAGATACTTGCCCAGCGCCCGCGCGACTCCGTAAAGGGTAGCGTCGTCCAGCGGGTAGGTGCCGGGAATGCCGCGAATGCCGTCAGTACCGAAGAGTTCCTTGGTCATTGGGGGTCAGGGTTGGCGGGGCACTCACTTCGCCCTCGTAATTCCGAGTCTAGCACGCGGCCGCTCATCCGGCGGGTGGAGCGGGCGCATGGCGTGGCACAAGAGTAACGTGGATTTCCGTGGGGGCCACTTGCACGACGGTCGCGCCAAACGGAGCGCCCACCATGGCGGGCGTGATCGGCAGGGTAGTGGTTCCTTCCTTCCCGTCCTTCAAATCCAGGCGCAAGTTCAGATCGGCCGCAATCATGCGGCGGAGCAGAGCCGAGCGGCCGCGCACGCGGACATGCACCACGGTGGGCACATCCCCGGAAATCTCCAGCTGGGTTGGCATGGTGGTGAACTCCAGGGGCACTTGAAAGCCGACCTCGGCATACGGCTCGGCGGTATACGTGGCCCACACGAGGAACGAAATGGCGAGCGCCAGGAGCTTCAAGCCGGCGTTGGCGAAAATATACTTGCGCAGGAAACCCAACGTCTATCTCCGCACCGGAGTTCGCGCCTGAGAAACGGCGGCAGGCAGGACCATGGTAGAGCGTCGGCGAGAAACCATTTCTCGCAAGCGGTCACTCAAATCTTCCGGGGAAAGATTGGTCTCGATCGAACCCGCAGAAGCGACCGAGATCGAGCCGGTTTCTTCGGAAGTCAGCACAACCAGGCAGTCGCTGTCTTCGGTGATTCCAATCGCGGCGCGATGCCGCGTGCCCAGTTGTTTCGAGATCATCGGATTCAAAGAGAGCGGGAGAAAACATCCGGCCGCCGCCACGCGGGAACCCTCAATAATTGCGGCGCCATCATGCAATGGAGAGCCGGGCCGGAAAATGGAAACGAGCAAGTCATAGGAAAGCTTGGCGTCGAGCGGAATGCCGCTTTCAATATAGGTGCGCAGCCCGGCCTGCCGCTCGACGACGATCAGCGCGCCGACACGATTCTGAGAAAAATATTCGGCGGCCATGACGATGTCATCATACGTGCCTTTCGGATTGTGCGACGCAAATTTCATCAGGGAAAGATTGCGGCCGACGCGCGAAAGCGCCCTGCGGATTTCCGGCTGAAAGAGGATGATGAGAGCGATGGCCACGTACGGCAGCATCGTCGTGAGCAGCCATTCGACCATTTCCAGACGCGCCCACTGCGCGCCGCGGTAGAAAACGAACAGCAGCGCAACGGCCACCAGCATTTGCACCGCGCGGGTCCCGCGCAAAAGTTTCAGCAAATAATAGATCAGCGCCGCAATGATCAAAATGTCCAGAACAGACCGGACGTCCAGGCGCGACAGCGGGGTCACAGGGAGAGCGGCGGCGAGCATGGTGGTGCTATCTACGGTATCCCACCCGTGCTGTCCGGGGCAAGCCGCAGTTTGCCGCGGTATGCCCGGATGCGGGGGTATGCTATTTTGAAATGGGTCGGAATATGCAGATCGAAGACGTCAAAGTCACATCGCGCTCGAACCCGTCGCAGCGGATCATCGCGGCGGCAATCGTCTTCGCCTTTTTGTATTTTGCCTCGGATGTTGTCGTCACCCTGCTGCTCGCCGTGCTGATCGCCTATTTTCTCGATCCGGTCGTCGGCGTATTCGAGCGAATCCATATTCCGCGCGCTCTGGGAGCGCTGGTCGTGCTGCTCGCCGTGACCGCGATTTTTGCCGGTTTGGGCTACCTCGTCGTGCTTCGAGCCGATCAATTTCTCACCGACTGGCCGCGCTACAGCGCCGTCTTGCGCCACGTGACCACGGCCTTCGACAAGCAGATGGCCACTGTGGAAAAGGGCGTCGACGCGATCGCTCCGGCCGGGGATAAAGGGCGGATATCGCTGCGCACCGTCGAGCCGCCGCCCGTGCGCGAATGGCTGCTTCGCGGAGCAGGATCGTTGTACTCCATTCTGGTCGTGGCGACGTTCGTGCCCTTCCTCGTTTTCTTCATGCTCGCCGCGAAACCGCGCATCTGGAAAGCGACGATCGATTTATTTCCGGAGGAACATCAGGATCGCGTCCGTGGCGCGCTCGACGAAGTCAGCTCGATGCTGCGAAGTTTTGTGGCGGGCAACGCCCTCATCGCCATCATACTGATGCTGGCGAGCTGGGGTTTTTTCCTTCTGATTCATTTGAACTATCCCTTTCTGCTGGGATCCGCCTCGGGACTCCTGAATCTGGTGCCGTATCTCGGCGCTGTGCTGGCCTGGATTCCTCCATTCCTGATCGGGCTGGCGCAGTGGAATACGATCGGCCCATACTTGGGGGTTGCGGCAGGGCTGACGTTTCTTCATATTGTCGGCTTGAATGTCCTGATGCCCGCGATTGTAGGGCGCCGCGTGCACTTAAATGCCCTCGCGGTCACTGCGGCGCTGCTATTCTGGGGATGGCTGTGGGGTGCGATTGGACTGATCCTGGCAATCCCGATCACGGCGACCGTCAAGGTGATTTGCGATCATTCCGAGGGCTGGGAACCTGTGGGCCGCTGGCTCGGGGCATAGCCTGCGGCGAATCTTGAGGCATCTTCCGAGCCTCGAAAGCCATTCAAGACATGGGGAAAATCGGTACGCAATATGCAATCTAGCCAGCGCGCAATGTTTATTGTTTTGATCGCGCTCCTCGTGCTCACGGGAGCCGGACTCGTCGTGACCACCGAGTGGGGCGCGCGCACGGTTGCTCCGGCCTCTTCACCAGCGAACAGCGCGCAATCACCAGTGGACTTGCAGCAATTTCATAACGCACAGTCGCTCGCTCAGCTTGCCGCCACGCCGCAAGAGCAGGACCTGGCCCGCGACGTGCTCCGCAAGGCCGACCATGAAGTTGATTTTGCTTTTGCTGCGGCGCTTTCCACTGCCGCCTCGCAACCGGTTCCCTCGACGCCCGAAATCAAGGCCGTCCTCGAACGCATCTCAAAAGGCGAACAGGAAGATGGCGAATTGAATGCCGACGTGGCGCGACTGACCAAACTCCAGGCGGGTGCGAAGGAAAGCCAGAAGGAAGCGCTCACACAGCAACTTGACCTCACCAAGAGCCGCCAGGAATTAATCGAGGATGAACTCGCCGATGCGCACCAGGATCTGGAGCGGGCCGGCGGCGATCCTCAGAGCCGGATCCAGCGCATGGTCGATGAGTACAACGCTTCGGAGCAAAGCAGCGGCGGGCAACTGGATCTGAGTATCGTCGGTAGACAGGCGAGCTCGGCGCTGCCGGTTTCCTATTCATTTCTTTCGCGCACGCGGGCCATGTACGAATTGCACTCCATTGTGGGACGCCTCAGCCAGGAGCAACGCCAGGCGGCCGCGTCTGCCTCCTCATTTTCCGGAACGCACGACAAGCTCGAACAACAACTGGAGCAGGCGCAATCGAAACAGAAGAAACAATTGGCAGAGGCTCCTGCCGGAAACGCCCCCGGAGGGAATCCGGCAAACAGTGCACCCTCCCCATCCAGTCAGACCAGCGATGCGATTTCTACTTACAAGTCGCTGACCGCGCTGCAGAAGAGAATGTCCGGCATGGATGACCGGATACGCAATCAGCAGGACCTCTCGGGAGACTACGGACAGTGGAGCGCGCTGGTTGGATCGCGCCGCCGCGATCTGCTGCACAGCCTCCTTATTTCGTTTGCCCTGATGCTGGTCATTGGTCTCGCAATGCTGCTGACAACCTACTTTCTGGAGCGGATGTTCGCGCGCGTGGAACCCGACCAGCAAAAACTTCTGACCTTGCGCTCGGTCGCGCATATATTCACGCGCGCGGTCGGTGCCATTCTGATTCTGCTGATTATTTTCGGCATGCCCAGCCAGATGGCGACGGTTCTGGCCCTTGCCGGCGCCGGGCTCACGGTGGCGATGAAGGATTTTATCGTCGGATTTTTCGGCTGGTTCGTTCTCATGGGAAAAAACGGAATCCGTCACGGCGATTGGGTGGAAATCAACGGCGTGAGCGGCGAAGTCGTGGATATCGGGCTGTTCCATACCGTGGTGCTCGAAACAGGGAACTGGAACGATGCCGGACATCCCACGGGACGCCGCGTGACGTTCGTCAACAGCTACGCCATCGAGGGACACTACTTCAATTTTTCCACCTCCGGCCAATGGCTCTGGGACGAGTTGCAGCTGGCCATCCCGGTGGATCAGGACCCGTATCCCATCGCGGAAGAGATTCAGAAAATCGTGACCAAGGAAACCGAAGCGAACGCGCATCTTGCCGAGCAGGAATGGGGACAATTGGGCAGCGCTCACGGAGTACGCCCGTTTTCAGCCGGCCCCGCGATCAGCGTTCGCCCGGCCAATCTCGGATTCGAGATTTCGGTGCGCTATGTGACTCGCGCAAACGAGCGCCACCAGCAGCGTGGAAAACTTTATTACGCGATTGTCGAGTTGCTCCGCCGGAAAAACATTCCGCAGCCCGCGGTCGCCGCGCCCACCGCAGCAGCAGCAATTTCCAAGTAGGACAGGCTTCAGCCTGTCGCCTTTTTGCCGAAGAACCGAAACGCAAAAGTATCTCAGCCGCGTGACTGTCGCTCTGTAGTAGATCCGAAAACGAAAACCAAACAGGCTGAAGCGTGTTCCAAGAGACGATGTTAGAATGGCAGCACAAATGACCCATCAAGTCTTATCCCGCCCGCGCATCGGCGTCCCGTGGCGCACCGCCGCGGAGGAAGCTGCGAACAGCCGCTCCAAAATCGACAAATACCTGCGTGCCGTGGAAAACGCCGGCGGCGAGGCGGTGCTGCTTTCTCTCGCCTCGGGAGTCGAAAACGCGAAGCGCGAGGCGGAAAATCTGGACGCGATTCTGCTGACCGGAAGCCCGGCGGACGTCGATCCGGCGCATTACGGCGCAAAGCGCCACCCTGCTGCCGCCGACGCGGACGCCGCGCGCGAGCGCACCGATTTTGCATTGCTCGAACACGCGTTAGCAGCGGGCAAGCCCGTCCTCGCTATCTGCTACGGCATTCAGTCGCTGAACGTTTTTCTTGGTGGCAGCCTTGTCCAGGACATCCCCACCGAGCTGGGCACGAAGGTCTGCCACAGTCCCGAGGAGGATGAGCTTCCCGACGGGAGCGAAGCACCGGATGCCATGCATGGGGCAAGTATTGATTCCGGGCGGGTGCTCACTCTCACTGGTGCCGCTCAGGCGGAAGTCAATTCCTGGCATCACCAGTCGGTGCTCGAACCGGGGCGCGGGCTGCGGGTTACGGCACGCGCGCCGGACGGCGTGATCGAGGCGGTCGAGTGGACGGACAATTCGAATTGGGTCGTGGGCGTACAATGGCATCCGGAAAGAATGCCCGCGGATCCACTTGCGCGGGCGCTATTTCGCGAATTAGTCACCACCGCGCGGCTGGCGCGGGCTGAGAAGTAAAAACATGCCAGGCCCGCAATGTGTTGTAGCGCCGGCGTCCCGCCGGCTCTCTTGCACGATATGGAAATTACAAAAACTGCCGGAGAGACACCGGCGCTACAAAGACTCTGGCAACCTTTATGCCCAATAAGCTCTTCCATGTAAGTGGAGGTTTCACTCTGTGCGGCTGATATTCCGGGCAATGGCATGCGCGATCCTGGCGCTGGCGCTGGCGTTGGCGTGGACTTGCGGAAGGCCCGCAACCGCCGGCGCGGCGCAGGAAATGCTCCCCGAGCAGGGCGCCGCGAAGGCCAGGCAATTATTGCAACAGGTGATCGCCGCGCTTGGCGGGCAGGCATATCTGAACGTGCGCGATACCCAATGCGACGGGCGCGCCGCGCAGTTCGGGACAGCCGGAACTCTGATGGGCTTTACGCTGTTCCGCGATCTCTGGCTGCTGCCGGACAAGAACCGCGTGGAATACATCAGCAAGGGCGAGCATACGATCCTGGGATTCCTGATGGGCTCGGACGATTTGTTGATCACCCACGGCGGCGCGATGATCACCATTTACAGCAGTGAAGGGGGCTGGACGCTCGACAAGAGCGGTGTGTCGGATGAGCCGGAAGATCTGGTCAAGAATTACAACGACCAGCTGAAGACCAGCATGAACAATATGCTGCGCAAACGCATGAACGAACCCGGCGTGGATGTGCAGTATGCGGGCACGGACTTGATCGACTTGAAGGAAGCGGAATGGATCGAGTTCAACGACAGCGATCACCGCAACATGCGCCTGGCAGTAGATAAATATACGCACCTGCCGTTGCGCTGGGTAGTGGCGACGCGCGATCCCGAAACGCGCGTGACGACCGAAAACATTACAAGTTACACACAATATATGTTGCTCGAAGGCGTCAAGACTCCTCTAAGCATCGAGATGTCTCGCAACGACCGCAAGATAACCCAGACCTTTTTGACCGCGTGCAAATATAATACCGACCTCGCTCCGCAACTCTTCACCCGAGCCGACCTGGAACAGCACGCCGCGGAAGTCACCAAGAAGGGCTACAAGGATTCCAAGACGACGAAGTAAGGCGCGACTCAATGTTAATCAGGCATTCAGGGGTTGGCTCGCCAGTCTCCGGATTCTAAGCCTAAAAGCTCCTCTTCCGAATAGATCAAGAGAAACCTCCCATGGGTACGAGTTCCTTTCCAAATGGCAAGAACACTAAGTATTGCTCGAATATCCTCCAGATCCTCTGCTCTTTCGACCTCAGCCAGGCCTAATTGCGCCAAATCTTGGATTGCCGCAAAATAGCTCTCCGCCAGCCAGTCCGGAACATCAGGATTCTTGCCTTGTGCCCGAGCTAGTTCGATCGTGGCAACGATAGCGTAGGTGTTCCAATTTATTGCGCCGCGCATCCGGTAAATGCGGACTAGATGCGGCACAGCGGCGTATGAGGCTTCTCCGACGTCTCCTTGGTGATGAATTTCTCCCCAAAATTCGTGCCAGTCGTGGTCAGTATCCTTTCCAGCTTCAAATTTTTCGAGAAAGGGGCGCGGATCGAACGGAACTCGATACCCCCCTTTCAGGGATCCCCAGCGGTTGTCGTTTAGGTCTAACATATTTGCTTTGGAATATGGAGGAGGGTACATCTGCATGCAGTTCAAAGTAAACAAGCAGGCAGTCGTAACTGATCTTCCGAACCAAATTTCAGCTTGACATACGCTTGCCGCGCGGCATATCAGTGCGGCTACTACAAAACATGGCAGGGCCTGCCGTCCGGGGCCGAATCTGCAATTTTGAGCGGAGGAATTTATGCGCGATAATTTGCGCCGAAATTTTGTTCTGGCGTGTGCGGCAATTTCAATCCTGGCGATCACGGGATGCGCGCGCAAGCAAGTCGTTGTCGATGACGCGGCGCTTCGCGCGGCGGATGGGGACTCCGCGAATTGGATCACCTATGGGCGCACGTATTCGGAGCAGCGCTTCAGCCCCCTCAAGCAGATCGACGAGCAGAGTGTCGGCAAGCTTGGCCTCGCGTGGTCGTACGACCTCGAAACATTGCGCGGGGTGGAAGCGACGCCGCTCGTCAAGGATGGAGTGATCTACACGACGAGCGCGTGGAGCATCGTCTACGCGTTCGACGCGAAAACGGGGAAGCTGCTGTGGCAATACGATCCGAAAGTTCCGAAGGATCATGACAAGTACGTGTGTTGCGACGTAGTCAATCGAGGCGTCGCGCTCTACAAGGGCCGCGTCTATGTAGCGACGCTGGACGGCCGGCTCATCGCGCTTGACGAGAAGGTGGGCGCGCCGGTGTGGGATGTCCAGACGACGCCCAAGGACGGCAGCTACGCCATCACCGCCGCGCCGCGGATCGCCAAGGGGCGCGTGCTCATCGGGAACGCGGGCGCGGAGTATCCCGTGCGCGGTTACGTCTCCGCGTACGACGCGGAGACCGGTAACCTTGCCTGGCGGTCCTACACGGTGCCGGGCGATCCGTCCAAGCCGTTCGAATCCGACGCGATGAAGCGCGCCGCAGCCACGTGGTCAGGCGAATGGTGGAAGGCGGGAGGCGGCGGGACCGCCTGGGAGTCAATGGTCTACGATCCTGAACTCGACCTGGTGTACTTCGGGACGGGAAACGCTACGCCCTGGTACGACCAACTGCGCGGCAAGGGCGACAGCCTCTACACCGCGTCCATCGTCGCCCTGCACGCCGACACCGGAGAACAGGCTTGGTATTACCAGACGACGCCGGGCGACAACTGGGACTATGACGCGACGCAGCCGCTCCTGATGGCCACGCTGACTATCGGCGGGGCTCAGCGCCGCGTGATCATGCAAGCGAACAAGAATGGTTTCTTCTACGTAATCGACCGGGAAAACGGCAAATTCATTTCGGCGCAGGCCTTTGCCCCGGTCAATTGGGCCACCGGCATTGATTCGAACGGCCGCCCAATCGAGAACCCAGCCGCGCGCCAGCTTAAGGACGCGGCCCTCGTAAAACCGTCGGCCGAAGGCGCGCACAATTGGAACCCCATCTCGTTCAGCCCCACGACCGGATTCGTGTACCTGGCGGTCCTCGAAGACACGTCGCTCCACGCCATCATCCCCAACTGGAAAATAAACTTGCACGACCAGGCCACCGGGTCCGACAGGGCCTACCGCGGACCATCGCGTGACGCGTATCTCAAAATGAAGAACGCCGGACGGCTCGTGGCCTGGGACCCGGTAGCGCAAAAGGAAGCGTGGCGCGTGGAACTGCCCACTCCGAAAAGCGGAGGAACCCTGGCCACCGGCGGAAATCTCGTGTTTCAGGGCCGAGGCGACGGCAAGCTCTCCGCTTACCGCGCCACGGACGGCAAGCCGCTCTGGGAGTTCGACGCCGGCGTCGGAATCGCGGCACCGCCGATGACTTTTTCGGTGGATGGCGTGCAATATATCGCGGTGCAGAGCGGATGGGGCGGCCCGCAGGTGCTCGGCAACCGGCCGCCCGGCAAAGGAAACGTGGGACCCGCGAAACTTTTGGTGTTCCAGCTGGGAGGCACTGCGACAATTCCTCCGTACCAGCATGTGGTCAAGCCCGTTCCGATGCCGACGTTCAAGCTCGCGGCTTCCAAAGCCGAAATCGAAGAGGGCCGCAAACTCTTTGCGAATACTTGCGCCCGGTGCCACGGTGGGGAAGCCGTCAGCGGCGGAAGCGTACCGGACTTGCGTTACGCCTCGGATACGACGCATGAAATGTTCGAGGAAATTGTGCTGGGCGGCGCGCGCCGGGAACTCGGCATGCCGTCATTCACCGGGGACGTGACGCCCGCTCAGGTCCGTTTGATCCACGCCTACATTTTGGATCGCGCCCGCGAATCGGCGCGGGCCGATGCGAAAAAGTAGGACAGGCTTCAGCCTGTCGCTCTTTTGCAAGCGTTAGATGGCCGAAACCCAACAGGCTAAAAAGTCTGTGTGGCAACTGCAAATCTTTGTAGGGCACGGCTTCAGCCGTGCCGTAGAGCCTGCAGAATCAGCCCGGCTTTAGCCGCTGGCTTGTTGGAGATCGAGTTGCCCCACGGGCTCTTCAGTCCGTTGGCTTCTGAATTCGCCAGAAGATGAAAACTCAACGAGCTGAAAATTTCATGTGGTGACTCGAATTCGACGAGCCAGCGGCTAAAGCCGAATTAATTTGCGTGCTTTACGGCACGGCTGAAGCCGTGCCCTACTAAAGATCGGACGGTCACCACACAGCTCTGAAGGGCATTCTGCTGTGGGAATAGACACATGACACAAATTATGTGACGATACCCGCACCAACAGCACGCAACGATTCACACGGGAGGTTTTCCATGGAACGGCGAAAATTTCTGGCTTCTTCGCTCGCGGCATCGGCACTGGCAGTGACCGCGCCGGGGAGCGCGCTCGAAGCGGCCCAGGGAAACATGACGGCAAAAGGCCGGGAGTTCTACCAGCTGCGGCGGTATCACATCAACTCCGGCCCGCAGAGAAAGATGTGCGACGATTTTTTCCGCGACGCGTTGATTCCCGCGCTGAATCGCATGTCGATTTCTCCCGTCGGCGTTTTCGACCTTTCGATTGGGCCGGATACGCCGTCGATCTACGTGCTGATGCCGGGCGCATCCGCGGAAAAGCTCGCTACGGTCGAGAATCTTCTCGCGAAGGACGACGAGTACACCAAGGCCGGCCTCGCTTTTCTGAACGCGCCCGCAAAAGAGCCTGCGTTCGACCGCATGGACAGCACATTCCTGCAGGCGTTTGAGAAATGGCCGAACGTTGTTCTCCCGAAAGCGACCGCCTCGAAAGGCGCGCGCGTTTTTGAATTGCGTATTTATGAAGGCGCGACCGATCAGGATCACCGCCGCAAAGTGGAAATGATGCAGTCAGGCGAAGCGGATATTTTCGCCAAAAACGGCTTCGAGCAGATTTTCTACAGCGAGACGCTCATCGGCCCGCGCCTGCCGAACCTCACCTACATGCTGTGCTTTGACAGCCTGGCCACGCGCGACAAACAGTGGGCCGCGTTCCGCGCCTCCGACGATTGGAAGTCGTACTCGACGCAGCCCAAATACGCGTTTGAGCCGATCGTTTCCAACATCACTAATCTGATCCTGACGCCAACGCCGTATTCGCAGATCTAAGTAGCACAGGCACCCTGCCTGTGCGGTTTTGTGAGGCGCACTTGCGCCGACCAGTGCAGCTACGATTGCAAAAAGCGCACAGGTCCGCCGCGGCGGATGCCTGTGCTAAATAATCCTCCAACCCGCTGCCGGCTAACCAAATATACGGAGCCGGCATCGATTTACGCAGGCCAAGCCGGAAATCCGCAGCCCTCACTTGTTATTTACATAGAAGCGCGATGACGAGGACTTCATGAGCGGCGATGCCGCACACCTGGCGCTGCCACTTTCGCGCTTATCGACCAGCGCGAGCGAGGCTACGACCCTGTATCGCGAACTGCGAAAACCTTTGCTTCGATACCTGGTCTGCCTCGGGCTATCGAGCGACGAAGCGCAAGATGTGGTGCAGGACGCTTTTCTGATCCTGCACCGACACCTCGCCTCGGGCGGGTCGCAGGAAAACATTCGCGGCTGGTTGTTTCGCGTGGCGCACAACCAGGCCAGGAACCGCCAAAATCGTTACGACCGGAATTTCAGCCCGGCGAGCGATGCGGAAATGGACGCGGTCTCACACGAAGCGACGCCGGAACGCGCCGTGCTGGAGAAGGAAAAATTCCAGCAGTTGGGTAAAGCGATCCGCCTGCTGACTGCGACCGAACGAGAGTGCTTGTTGCTGCGCGCGAGTGGATTGCGGTATCGCGAAATCGGCGAAGTATTGGGGATTGCGACATCCACGGTGAGTGACACGGTGGATCGCGCTGTTAAAAAATTAGCGGAGAAATGCAATGTGTGAATTTTCAGAAAAATTAATCGCCTGGCTGGACCGCGAACTAACGGCGGAAGAAGCCGCCGAAGTGGAGCGGCACCTCGCGGGTTGTTCCGAATGCCGCGGAGCCGTCGACGTGTACAAACGAGTGAGCGGCGAATTTGACGCCTATTGCGACGCGGCAATGGAGTCGAGCGCGCGCCGCGGAGCGCCCCGCTGGACGCCGGTGGCTGCAGCAGCTGGCGCGGTGGCTGCTCTTGTAGCGATCTTCCTGGCGATGCCGCGAACGCGCGTCGAAACGCCGGCCATTCCTCCACCACAAATTGAGGTAGCGGCCTCCACGGCCGTCGCTGCTGCAGCGGTTCCCGCTTCCGTGAGCCCGGCGATCCAGAGAGTTCACCGGCGGCGCGCAGCAACACCCGCAACCATTCGGGATGCAAACCCGGCGCCCGTGCAAAACCAGAATGCCTACTTCCAGCCGGACGAGCCCATGATCCGGATCGCCATCCCCGCCGATGAAATGTTTCCGCCGGGCGCTGTTCCCGAAGGCATTCATTTTGTCGCGGACCTCACCATCGCGGCGGACGGATCGGCCGAGCGCCTCAGTTTGCGGCCGCGGCTTGCAGGATTTGAAAGGAGAGCGACACTGCCATGAAACGCGCACTCATCCTCGCCATGATTCTGACGGCTTCCCCTTGCGTGTTCGCGCAAGAGGGCGGAAACGCGGTTTTCTTTCAAAACCAAGTGGCTGGACCCGTGACTACAGTAGGGGTTGGTATGGTTGGAAGAGGGCCCGGCGCTCCGGTGCAGGGCGCGCCGTATTCCGCCACGATTACCAACGAAAATATTCAGACACTCGAAGACGGAACGCACATCACGCAGACTACTACCGGAAACATTGCGCGCGATTCGCAGGGCCGCACGCGCCAGGATGCGTCGCTGCCGGCCATCGGCAATCTATCGGCCGCGGATGCGCCGCACCTCGTTTTCATCCAGGATCCTGTGGCGCAATCAGCCTACACGTTGAATTTGACGGACAAGACGGCGATGAAGATGCCGTCGCTTCCTATGAACATAAACACTTCGGGCCCTGCGGGTGGCCCCGGCAAGGTCCTGATGCAAATGGGGAGCAGCATATCGGCGTCCGGCCCGCCACCGCCGCCGCCGGGAATGGCGATAGCGCTTTCCATGCAAAAAACTTTCGTTTCCAGCGATCAGGGCCAGGTCAACACGGAGGATCTCGGCTCGCAAACCATGGAAGGCGTCCTAGTGAGTGGAGTGCGAACGACGCGCACGATTCCCACGGGTGAAATTGGGAATGACAGGCCCATCAGCATTGTCACGGAAGTCTGGACGTCGCCCGATCTGAAGACGATTGTCTACAGCAAGCGGACCGACCCGCGAATGGGCGAGCAAACCTTCAAGCTGACGAATGTGGTGCGATCGGAGCCCGATGCTTCGCTGTTCACGGTCCCCGCGGATTTCAAAATCATGGACGGCCCTCAGGATGTGATCTACCGGTCAAACCAGTAGCGCCCACCTTCAGGCGGGGACTGCCGATTCACACCTTTGCCCGCCTGAAGGCGGGCGCTACAAAAACCGGAGAAACTTGTTGTGGGAGTGGAAGAAAAGCTATCCCTGCGGCTGCATTCTCGTCGTGCCGTGCGGCCAGTGCGGTTTGAATTCATTGTCCGGGATGCGCACGTTTCGATTGATGTTGCGGTAGCGGATGATGAAGTAATCGCCCGAACCCGTCTCAAAAAATTGCTGCTGCACCGGAAGCCAGGTGGATTCATCCAGCCATAGCAGAATTTTGGAAAGCTGCTTGCGCACTTCGTCCGTCTTCGGCAAGAGCTCCAGCCGGAGGACTTTGCGATTGTCGAGTGTTTCTTCCCCTTGCAGCGTTACCGTGTAACTCTCTTTCAACGAACTTCCGGAAGTCCCGAAGCCCAGCAGCAGGAATTGATCGACGACGGATTTTTTATTTCCGAGATTGTATTCCTCGACGCGGTGAATTTTCGGGTTGTAGATGTAAAAATTGTCGCCGTCCCGCAGGATCGTCCGCGCATCGGGCTGTGTCACCTCGATGCGCATTTTGTCGTCCCGGCGCACGGAAATCTGCCCGGATTCGGTGGACTTGTCGTTCACGACGACGGTCACCTTGGTCCGTTCCAGATCGGCCGTCAGGCTCTGAAAGCTGGCCGCCTGCGTGTCGAGCTGTTTGAGGACGTTATCCAGCGTCCAATTGGTTTGTGGAGATGCAGAGGCTTGGATCGTTGAAAAAAGCGAGGCCGCGGCCAGCACCGCGCACAGCAATGCGGAAATCCCGTATACCTTTCCTGACACCCTCATTAAACCCGCATCCCCCTGATTCGCTTTCGTCCATCGATTGCTACGCGCTTTGCTGGAAATTCGACTCCGAATCGTAAAGCAATCGTACCACACAGGCTATGATGCCAAGCCGCCTTCCGGCGTTGCGTTTTCCGCGAGGCCAGTGGCGCAGGCTTCAGCCTGTGGGGGTTAGTTAATTGAAGACTACCTTCCCCCGACCAACCCCCACAGGCTGAAGCCTGCGCCACCCAGTTGTTGAAACTTTTTGTATGATGGTTCCCCTATGTTTCACCGCAAACGATTTCGGCTGCATCTTCGTTCGCGCGCGCTGATCCTCGGCGAGCGCACACTGGTCATGGGCGTATTGAATATCACTCCGGACAGCTTTTCCGATGGCGGAGCGTATCTAGATTCAGGAGCAGCCATCGCGCGCGCCCTGCAACTCGAGCAGGACGGCGCGGACATCCTCGATATCGGCGGCGAATCGACGCGCCCCGGCGCCACTGCGATCGCCGCCGAGGAAGAGCTTCGGCGCATTCTGCCGGTGATCGAAGTGTTGCGCGGCAAGCTGCGCATTCCCATGTCGGTGGACACGCGCAGGGCGGAAGTCGCAAAAGCGGCCCTCGCAGCCGGCGCCGAAATCCTGAACGACGTTTCAGGATTGCAGATGGACCCGCGCCTCGGCGAAGTCGCGCGGCGCGCGCGCTCTCCTCTCATCCTCATGCACATGCGGGGAACACCGCATACGATGCAACAAGGCCCTTTCGCGCGCGATGTAATACGTGACGTGATGACCGGCCTGCGCGACGCGGTCGCGCGCGCCAAACGCGCGGGCCTCGCTAAAACGCAACTCCTCGTCGATCCGGGAATCGGATTTGGAAAAAAACACATACAGAATTTTGAAATTCTCGCGCGCCTGCCCGAGTTCGCGCGCCTCGGCTGCCCCATCGTGATCGGCACATCGCGAAAAGCGTTCCTCGGCAAAGCCCTCGCAAAACCGGGCGATCCGAGTGCTCCTCCCGAGGAGCGTCTCCTCGGCACTGCCGCAACCGTGACCGCATCGATCCTCGGCGGCGCGCACATCGTCCGCGTGCACGACGTAGCCGAAATGGTCCGCGTCGCGCGCGTCGCGGATGCAATGCGTAAATTCCGTCTAGCTGCCGTAAACCGGCTGTTGTAATTGGGCTATAATTCCGTTGACCTCCTTTCAGCCCTTGATTGAGGACGAATCGCGATGGCACCCGCTAGATGTTCAGCAGCCCTGTGTGTAGCGTTCCTCTTAGCGGGCGCGCTTCCCGCCCTGGCGCAGTTATCCACCATCGGAGCCCGATCCTCTGGCACGCATCCGCGATGCGGCGAAATCAAATGTGCAGGCATGCTCCGCGACAGGAGAGACGCTGTGCGAACAAGTTGCTCCGAAAATCATTGCCAACGCGCAGGGTGATTCGCCTCTTGCCGAAAATATTCGCAGCCTGGCCCAAGAAATCCATGAAGGCAGGATCGTAACTCCCGACGAGGCCGTCGCCTGGGCCGTGGCAGCGTTCCGAGACGCGGGTGTAGAGGCTCACGGCGAAGAAAATACAGTTCCTCTGCCGGGACAAAAGATCACTTTCCAGGTGCTGCATACGGTGGTCGCGGAAATCCGCGGCCGTGAAAAACCGGAGGAATGGGTTTTGCTTGGGGCGAGGCTTGACCCGCAGAGTCCCGACACGGTCGATATTGCCGCAAATGCCGCCCTGGTGATCGAAGCGGCTCGCGATATCCAGCTCACGGGCGTCCGTCCGCGCCGTTCGATTCGCTTTGTGCTTTTTATCGGCCCGGACAACAACTCGGTTGGCTCGTGGGGTTATGTTCGCACGCATCGCAATGAACTCGATCGCGCCCGCGCCGCGATCATTCTCAAGACCGGCCGCTCACGCATGTCAGGATACTCCCTGAACGGCAGGCATGACATTGAAGCGGGTTTGCGGGAGGCCATGAAACCCATCGAATCGATGAACGCCGCTCACTTCTCTTTCGAGGTCGGTCTGGGAACGCGACAATTTCGATTTCCTGGTGGAAGGCGTTCCCACCCTTACCGCCGAGCGGATTCCATTTAGCTACGCGCTCGATCACCTGCCCGCGTCGGTTCCGCACGACCTGGTTGAGATCGCGGACCTGAAGTACAACGCGGCCGTTGCCGCCGTTACGGCATTCGGCCTCGCCGAACGCGCCGAGGCGATTGGTCCGCGCCAATCCCGCCGTGAGATCGAATCCTTGCTAAAAACCTCGGGCTTGGAACAGCAAATGAAAACCACCGACACATGGTCGGTCTGGGAATCCGGCCAGCGCGGGAGAATGCCGGGCCAGTAGGACAGGCTTCCAGCCTGTCGGTTTTCGTCCAGCGCGAGTAAATTCAAAACCGACAGGCTGGAAGCCTGTCCTACATGCCCCCCCTTTCGAGTTATAATAGTGCCGTGGCGATTCCGCTCCGCGCTTCGTCCTTGGCGACAATTCCCGCGACCACGGGTGTGATTCTGGCGATTGATTACGGGAAGAAGAGACTGGGTCTGGCCCTTTCCGACGAGCATTGTGTGACTTCCCGCCCCTACGCCACCTGGACGCGGATCAACCGCCGCCGCGATCTCGCCCGCCTGCGCGAACTGGTCCGCCTGCAGGGAGTTCGCCGCATTGTCGTTGGGCTTCCTTTGCACCTGGACGGCACGCCGAGCGAAATGTCCGATGAAGCAAAAAGTTTTGCGGCGCGCGTCGAAAAAGCACTCGGCCTTCCGGTGGAAATGATGGACGAGCGGCTGAGTTCCTGGGAAGCGCACGAGACGCTTTCCAAAATGAGTTCCAGCAAGCGCACGCGCGGCGGTTCCTTCGCGCGCAACGCGAACAAAAAGCACACCCCGTTCGACGACATCGCCGCCGCCATCATCCTGCGAGATTATCTGGACCGCTCCCGCACGCGGACTGGATCGCGAGCCTGACATGCGCCGGGCATTCCTCTTCCTACTGATTCTCGCAATCCTCGCTGCAGGGTATTTCTATCTGGCTCTCTACCAGCCATATCAGGGATTCGCGAGCGGCGGTGCCTACGTGGACATTCCACGCGGGGCGTCGCAACGCACGATCTCGCGCCTGCTCGCCGAAAACGGCGTGGTGCGCAGCCGGATCGCGTTTGAACTTTTGTGCCGCGAGCGAGGACGCAGCACACTGCAAGCCGGCGAATATTTCTTCGACCGCCCGGTGACCTCCTTCGCCGTTTATGACGCGGTTGTCAACGGCCGCGTATTCGTAAAAGAATTCGTGATTCCCGAGGGATTTACGATGTTCGATATCGCGGACCTTGCCGCTCAGGAAGGATTCCTCTCCCGCGATGAATTCCTGGTAGCCGCGCGCGACCCCTCGCCCATCCGCGACATTGCCCCCGGCGCGCCCAGCCTCGAAGGTTTCCTTTTCCCCGCGACCTACGAGTTCCCGCGCCACATGACGGGAAAAGACATGACCGCCGCAATGGTCAAGAAATTCCGCCAGGAGTGGCTGACCTTGCCGGACACCGCCCCTACCCCGCACCAGAGCATCCAGGAAATCGTGACCCTCGCTTCGCTGGTGGAGCGCGAAACTCCGCGCCCGGAAGAGCGGCCGCACGTTGCCGGAGTGTTTGAAAATCGTCTGCGCATCGGCCAGCCGCTGCAGTGCGATCCCACGGTCGCGTACGCGCTCACTTTGGCGGGAGCGTATTCCGGCAAACTCGACGGCGGCGATTTGCATTTCGCTTCACCGTACAACACGTATCGGAACAGGGGCTTGCCCCCCGGCCCGATCGCCAATCCGGGCGAAGCTGCTCTGCGGGCGGCCCTCGATCCTCCGCCCACCGAGGATCTCTACTTTGTGGCGAATACCGAAGGAGGACACTTCTTTAGTAAGACCCTTCAGGAGCATAATCGTAACGTCGCGCGTTACCGGCAATTGCTCGAAGAGTCGCGGAATCCATCCACCGGCGGCCTGTCCCCAGCCCCAGCCCCGGCGGTCCAAAAATCCAGGCCCGTGAGGACGTCGCCATGACACAGCAGGACCATCCAACCAAGAAGGCGCTGATCCTGGAAATCGCGCGCGAGCTTTCCGTGCCACGCTTCACTCCGGCCGAAGTCGAGCAAATCCGGCGGCAACTCGTGGCGCGTCTCGGCGCCGCGGGAAAGACTTCCGCCGATTACATCGCAGGCGTGCTGGAAACGGCGGGGATGCGCATCGTTTGGTCCACCAAGGCAGACACAGAAGGCCAGTACGAGGAAGAATTTCAGGACCTGCTCCATTTTGCGAATCTCGAGGACGCGGAGATGTGCATCATGCGCCTCGATGAGCTGTACCGGAAATTTAAGGAAGAAGAGGAGCGAGCCGCCGCGGAGCGCGTGCTGGAAGTGGCGCGCATGGGCCGCCGCCGCGCGGAAATGATCGCGCGGAATCACAAAGTGGAACCGGAAAAACGCGCCGAGAAGGAAGAAATCATGATGTGGTTCAAAGTGTGGCTCGATACGCCCGACGCATTTTTTGACTGGCTCGAGGCGCGCAAAGCCTCGCCGGATTTCCAGAGGCGCTTCGCCAAGAGCGCTTCGGCGGACGCGTGAGCGACAGATGACGGACCTGCAATACGTTTTGGAAGTCGAGCCGCTCGATCTCGGAGCAGACGTCAAGGCCGTCGGTCTCGATCTCGTGGAGATCGAGAGCCGCGAGCCGGCGCGCGGGACGGATGCGGCGCGCCTGTGGGCCGCTACTCTTGGCGCGCTGCCGGGAACAGAACCGTGGGCGCTCGATTTTTTCTCCCACCTTGATCGCGTGCGCGAATATTGCCGCCTGCGCGGCGTGGCGTTTGAGGAAAAAGCCTCAGGCCATTCCATCGTGGTTCCCGCGCCGTCCGGCGACGCGCTCGTTGGGCTCGTGGAACGATTCGCGGGAGAAACTTTTGGCGCGCGCGCTGGAGCGCTCTTGGCCGCGGGCGATCCCGCCGTCGAAGGCGAATTGGCCGAACGCGGCGTGGACGCCTATCACGCCGCATTCCGAAATTATTTATTCTGCGCGGTCTGCGATTTCGAGAACGGTTTCCTGACGCTGCTCACCGAAAAATTGTGGACCAGCGAAGTCCTCCGCCGAATCAAGCCCGCCACTGCAACCCTGCCGGTGGAAGTCGCAAGGCCGCAGTAGCGAAGTAGGACAGGCTTCAAGCCTGTCTCTGGTTTTGACTCTTCTTGCGCCATCGGAAAACTAGACAGGCTGGAAGCCTGTCCTACAAAACATCAAGGCAAATAAAAACGGGGAACGCGCTTTCCTAGCGCGCACAGCAAATCCGCGCTGGCAGTATTGGCAATCTTCGCGACGTCCGGCACAGATTGCGTCGTGCCGCCGTCGGTACCGTAGATCGTGGCGATGTCGCCCACGCGCGCTGAAGCAATTCCCGTGACGTCGGCAGTGGTCAGGTCCATCGAAACCGTGCCGA
Source organism: uncultured Acidobacteriota bacterium (assembly GCA_963804145.1). GTDB lineage: Bacteria > Acidobacteriota > Terriglobia > Acidiferrales > UBA7541 > Palsa-360. The sequence goes on from CAWDPI010000005.1 coordinate 333,366, forward strand.
CGATCGGAGCGATCTCGCCGCGAACGATCACGCGTCCCTTATTGGAAAGCACGCGCACGAGGCCGTCCGCATATCCCGCGGCGAGCACGGCCACGCGAGAGGGTTTTGACGCCGTCCACCGCGCGTTGTACCCGACGCGCGATCCCGGCGGCAGGTCCTTGATCGAAACAATCCGCGCGCGAAACGAAAGCACCGGCCGCACGGAAAGTTTCGCTTCCATTTCCGGATTCAGCTCGGACGGCTCGAAGAACTGGTGATAGCCATAGAGAATCGCGCCCGGGCGAACCATGTCCCGCCAGGTGGAGGGCCGGCTGACGATCGCGGCGCTGTTGGCCATGTGCACGATGCCGGGATCGAGTCCCAGCGAGCGCATGCAGGCCAGCGCCCCATCAAATGTTTTTTCCTGTTCGATTGTTTGTTCTGTAGTAAATACTTCCGAAGATGCAATATGAGTAAATGTGCCCGACAGGTGCACGTGCGGGCAATCGGCCAGCACGCGCGCAAACGCCGGAAGTTCCGACGGCGGAATCCCCAGGCGATTCATCCCAGTGTCGATCTTTAGATGAAAATCGAAGGGCCGCTTGCGCGGCTTGCGCTGCTGCGCGGCCGCCTTTTCCAGGAGCCGCAGCTGATCGGCGCTCATGATCGCCGGCGTCAGGTGGTTGTCGAGAATCCGCTTTTCCTCCCCCGCCCAGAAACCGGTGAGAATCAGCACCGGTTCGCGGATCCCGCTCTCGCGCAATTCCGCGCCCTCCGCGGAGCAAGTCACGCCAAACCAGTCCGCCCGCGCCTTCGAGAGCGCCCGAGCGACAGGAACGATCCCGTGCCCATAGGCGTTGCTCTTGATAACCGCGAGAATTTTCCGCCGCGCCCCGCGCGTGCCCGCAGGCCCACCCGCCGGACGCGTCGGGTTGACGTGCGAGCGAATCGCGCGCAGATTGTGCGTCAGCGCCCCCACACTTACTTCCGCCCATATGGGACGTCCATCAAATTTTACAGTTCGCGTCATAGGAATCTTCAAGAGTACCCGATCCGGGAGCAGAAAAAAAATTCCTCCCGCCCCTTCACGCACGGCTTAGTAACCCCCTCCGATCCTGTTGATTCGCATGGTCTCGGGCGACATCGCCGCATAGCGAACAAATGATGGCAAGGCGAATACCAAATGGAGCGTATTGACAGCGTGGGAGTTATCACATCCAGTCAGTCATCGAGCGCAATATTCTAGGACACTCGTATGGGTGTTTTGACACACAATTCGAAGCCAAATTGGTCGCCCCCACCACACCTTGACAGGGTGTCATACGGTCACACTAAAAGTACTACACCAGGTTTGGGGTCGATTCGGTGCGTGCTCGATGCACTTTTTCTCGCATTCAATGACCAATAGGAACCCGCTTCACGTTTTGAGCTTGGGTAATTGACAAAACAAGAAAGAGGAGAGTACGTTTAGCGATCTGACTATATCTGAGTAATTGACCTGGGCGCTCTAGGTGTTCGTTCCCTGGCGTCGGGCACATAATGAGGCTTGGAATGCTCACAGGCGGGCAAAATATCATTGTTTTCCGGAGAGTTTGGTGGCGTAGCTGCTGTGGCGTACTTCTGCTTTGTAGTGCACTCGTTTGGCCTGTTCTCGCACAGGAGCGACGCTGGCAGCAACTAGACACTCGGGCGAATGAACTCACAAGGTCCGGGGACTATGCTGAAGGCGAGAAAGTGGCGCAAGAAGCATTGGAGGTCGCTGAAGCGACCTTTGGCTCGACCGACCTCCGTGTCACCGTAAGCATGAACAGGCTGGCTCTGCTTCGCCTTCGCGAAGATCATTATTCCGCGGCAGAGTCTTTATACCAGTTGGCATTGGTTATTCGCGAGCAATCCCTCGGTCCTGAGCACCCAGATGTCGCAGAGACGCTCAACGCTCTTGCAACATTCTATGAATCCCAGAATGGGTTGATGGATGCCGAGACCCTTTATCTCAGGGCGCTAACTATTCGTGAAAAGGTATTTGGGCCTGATAGTCCCAACGTGGCAGAGAGCCTTAGTGGCTTGGCGGATGTCTATAGGCGTCAGGACAAAGATGAGGATGCGGAAAATTTTTACAAGCGGGCCTTGGCGATTCGCCAGAAAGTTTTGGGCGACGAACATCCCGATGTTGCTGAATCCCTCAGCGGATTGGCCATACTCTACGTTGGCCAGAAGAAATTCGCCGAGGCAGAAAACCTCCAACGCCGAGCGCTCGCCAACCGCGAGAAGTTCTTCGGCCCCGAGCACCCCGACGTAGCCGATAGTCTGAATGGATTGGCTGATATCGATTACGACCAAAAGAAATATGCGGATGCCGAGCCTCTCTACCAGCGAGCACTTCAAATTCGCGAAAAAGCCTTTGGGCCAGAACAAAGAATTGTAGCTGCTAGCCTTCATGATCTAGCAGATGTTTATTATGCTCAGCATAGATACGACGAGGCCGCACCTCTCTTCCAAAGGGCTGTTGAGATTGATGAGAAAGTTCTGGGCCCAGAGCACCGCGCTGTCGCCACCATGCTCGAAAGTCTCGCTGCTGTCTATTACGCCCAAGGCAGATATGTGGATGCTGAACCACTCTTCCGCCGAGCATTGCCAATTCTCGAACGCGTCTTGGGACCAGAGCACGCTAATGTCGCTACGAATCTATACTATCTCGCTGGAACGTATTATGCGGAACGCAAATATTCCGACGCCGAGCCCCTTTATCAGCGGGCACTTGGAATACGCGAGAAGGCTCTGGGTTCGGAACATCCCGATGTTGCCGCCAGCCTCTATTCTCTAGCAGCTACCTATTACGCGGAGGGGAAGTATACCGATGCTGAGCCTCTATACCTGCGGGCGCTCGCAATGCGCGAAAGGGCTCTTGGGCCAGAACATCCAATTACGGTCCAAATCGTGGGCAGCCTGTCGGACTTGTATATCGCTCAAAAGAAGAACGCCGATGCCGAGCCACTCTTGAAGAGGGTTCTTGCTTTTCGCGAGAAAACGTTGGCAGCTGATGATCCCACTTTGCTCGAAAGTCTCACTCGCTTGGCAGGAATCTACATGGCTGAAAAGAAGTACCCTGATGCCGAGCCTCTACTAGAACAGGAACTCGTAATTCGCGAGAAGAGTTCCAAGCCGGAAAGTCCGGAGACTGTCGCGAACCTCCTATTTCTAGGCGTAGCCTACATTGCTTTACAGAAGTACGCTGAAGCAGTGCCAATGTTCGAGCGTGGACTCCCGATCTTTGAAAAGACTTTATCCCCGGACGATCTCAAGTTGGTGCCAATCCTTGAGTTATATGCTAGGGCACTTTACGAGACGAATAGAAACACCGAGGCAGACCAAGTAGAATTGCGCGCCAAGGCCATCCGCATGAAGCATACTGGAGACACTCCCCCCATCCTTGACCACCCTCAGCGCCTCGACTACACTAGACGTTTTGATTCGGTCCAATTGCCGGGACTGAGGGGGAGAGTTCTTTGCCGAAACGCACGTTTCAACCAAAAGTGCGCCGTCGCCACAAAACACACGGCTTTCGCACGCGCATGAAGACTGCAGGAGGCCGCAAAGTTTTGGCGGCTCGCCGCAAAAAGGGACGCCATCGTCTTACGCCCATCTAGAAATTCGGACCCGTCCGCCGCGGCGGACGAGACGCGGCAGGGTTTTCCCCGTGCCATGCGCTTGCTGAAGCGCGTGGAATACGAAGCCGTATACGGCGCGGGTCAGCGCCGTTCGAGCCCTCAGTTTTCCGTTTTCTTCCGCGCGCAGACTGCGGTTCCGAATGCGGCCATCCGGCGGGAGCCTCCGCGCGAGAGTTTCTCCGACGGGGCGCCGGCGGCCGGCCGCACGAGCCGCTTCGGGATCAGCATCAAGAAAGCGCTTGGCGGCGCGGTGGTGCGGAACCGCATTCGACGCCGCATCCGCGAAATTTTGCGGCGCAACAGGACGGAGATTCCTACGGGATGGGACATCGTCATACATCCGAAGAGCACGGTGGCGCAGGCGGCGTTCGCGCCGCTGGAGGCGGAACTCGTGCGCCTCTTGCGCAGCATTCGCAGCGCGGGCCCGAAAGCATGAGCCTCGCGGCGCGCGCACTGCTCTTTGCGGTGCGCGTGTACCAGGCTTTTTTTTCGGCGCTGATGCCGAGCGCCTGCAAGTTTTATCCTTCCTGCTCGCACTACGCCGCCGAAGCCGTGCGAATCCACGGCGCGCGGCGCGGTTCGTGGCTCGCGCTGCGCCGCGTTTCGCGCTGCCATCCCTTCACGCCGGGCGGCGTGGATCTTGTGCCGGATGCCGCCGAGTTTTCGCGCGCAGCCAAAAGTGGCGCAGGCTTCAGCCTGTGGGGGTTCGGCCATGTAGAAAACCAGACCCCAACAGGCTGAAGCCTGCGCCACTAAATCGGAGACAGCGGATTATTCGGCCAACGAGGTCCGTTCGTGAGCGAGCGCAAGGAAATGTCGACGGAAATGCGCTCGCTGCTCGCGGCTGTGCTTTGCCTGTTCGTGATCGCGGGATGGGCGTTCTTCAATAAGGCGCCGCAGCAGCCTCCGCCTAGCCCTGCCGCCGTGAGCACTAATGCTGTTTCGCCGCCGCCCCAGGGAACCGCCCCCACTTCTGCCCCGGCTGGTGCGAAAAAAGCTGCGGCCCCTGCCACTCCCGTGACCATGCGCGCCGCAAGCGCGGAAAATTCCGTCGTCATCGAAAGCGATCTATACCACGTGGAGATTTCCAACCGCGGCGGCGTGGTGCGAAGCTGGCAGCTCAAGAAATTTACCGACGACCACAAACCTCCGCGCACGCTCGATCTGGTCCATCCCGATGCCGCGCAGCAATCCGGCAGCTGGCCGCTTTCCCTCGCGCTCGACGATGCGCAGCAGGAAGTGGCTGCAAACACCGCGCTGTTTGAAACCACTTCGGCAGGCAAAACGCTTGAAGCCGGCGCCGTTCTGCATGCTCCTGCGGAAGTCACACTCGCGTGGAGCGATGGCCACCTCGAAGTCACGAAGCAATTCAAATTCAATCCCACTTACATCGTCGATCTAAAGACCACGGTGACGCTGGATGGAACGCCGCTGCCTGCCAGCCTCGCCTGGGCCGGCGGCTTCGGCGATATCACCGCATATCGCGCCGCCGCGCAGACACAGATATTCACCAGCGCCGCCGGAAAACTCAACACGCTTGCGGTAAAAAATCTGGGCAAGCCCGGCCAGACGACGACGCGCGCGCCCATTGCGGGCACATTCGATTTCGCCGGCATTGAGGATCTTTACTTCGCCGCCGCGTTTCTGCCGTCCTTCACCCCGCGCGGTGATGTCGCGGAAATTCCGCTGTCTGTGACGGGCTGGACGTATTCGCACGAAACCACCACGGATGGCAAAACCGAAACGGAAATCGTTCCGCAAATGGCTGCGGGCCTGGCGGCGCCCGGCACGCTGGACCTCCGCTTGTACGCCGGTCCCAAAAGTATTGACGGACTGAAGGCCACGCGCCCGCCGCTGAACAGTCTGGTGCAATTCGGCTGGTGGGGATTCATCGCGGAGCCCATGTTTTACTCCCTGCAATGGCTGCACCAGTATGTGAGCAACTACGGCTGGGCGATCGTCTTAATCACGATCGCCATCAACATGGTGATGTTTCCGCTGAAAGTGAAGAGCATGCGCGCGATGCAGAAAATGCAGAAGGTCGCGCCGGAAGTCAAAGCGATTCAGGAAAGATACAAGAAATATTCGATGCGCGATCCCCGCAAGGCCGAAATGAATAAGGAAGTCATGGCCGTGTACTCGCGCGAAGGCATCAACCCGCTGGGCAGTTGCTGGCCCACGCTCATCCAGATGCCGATCTGGTTCGGCCTCTACCGCATGCTGGCCAATACCATCGAGCTGCGCCATACGCCCTGGTTTGGCTGGATCCACGATCTTTCCGCGCACGATCCGTACTTTATTTTGCCCGTGGTGATGGCCATTTCCATGTATTTCATGCAGAAGATGACGCCCACGCCGGGCATGGACCCTGCCCAGGCCAAGATGATGGCCGTGACTCCGCTGATCTTTGGCGGAATGTTTGCGCTTTATCCAAGCGGCTTATCGGTGTATATCCTGACTAGCAATGTCGTCGGAATAGGACAGCAGTGGTATCTCTATCGCACGGCGCCGCCCCCGCCGAAACCTTCGCGGGGTCCCGGCAAGAAAAAATAGCGTTCCGTTTGCAGCAAGGTAGTCTGAGGGGAGTCATCTTGACGCCTGCATCGCGCCCGAGTCTCATCGCGGAAGGAAAGCTGGATCATGCGGCTGTCACGGCGGAACTGCGCCGCTGCATCGACACGCTGCTTCAAAAAAGCCGTTTCCAGCTCACTTACGAAATCCGAACCATGGGGCCTGCTGTCTCGAAGGAACTCGAAAATCCCGAAATCGTCGTCGAATTCAAGGGTCGCGATCAGGATTTGCTGCTGGAGCACAATGCGGAATTGCTTCTGGCGCTCGAACATATTTCTTTGCGCTGGCTTTGGCTCGATCCGCAATTCTACGGCCGCATTCGATTCGACGCCGCCGGCTACCGCGGCATCCGCATCGAAGAATTGAAGCTCTCCGCGCGCGTTGCCGCCGGCCGCGTCCGCGAAACACATTCTCCGTTCCGCTTCAACGCGATGTCCTCGCGCGAACGCCGCATCCTGCATCTAGTATTGAAAGAGGAACCCGGCGTCCGCAGTGAAAGCGAAGGCTCAGGCGAAGAACGGCAAGTTGTGGTTTACCCTGCAGTGTAGGGGCACGGCATGCCGTGCCCCTACGGTTTATCGGTGCCCGACTCCCTATCAAGGTTGTCCTCATCGACTGACCACCGGGCGGGATTTAGCAGGATGTAATTCGTAACTTCAACGTATTCTGCCGAGTTCCGAATAACGTGTTCGTAATATCCTCTCTGCCAAATCGATTCACCACCGACCAATCCCGATTCGCGGGAACGTTTACTGGCTGCCGCTTTAAACGAGCGAACGATCGTAGGAATGGATCTGTGTGTAGGCCTTCCAAACGACTCCGTCGCCGCGACCGTATTGTCTCGGCAGTTCTCACCGCGCCAATTTGAATCGATGGTCAATATCCCATGCAAGTGATTCGGCATCACTACATATGTTTCGATTTTGACGCTGGGGAAATGTTGCGGAACTTCGATCCAGCAGGTTCTGATGATCTCGCCGATTCGGCTCAGGATGGCTTCGCTTCCGCGAATTTGGCCAAAAATGGACCGGCGTCTGAATGAACAAATGGTGACGAAATACATCCCGACTCTTGAATAGTCAAATTCAGGTAAGCGGACAGAGCGCCTTGATGGTCGGTCTCTGTGGAACTCCATGGGACTAAGGTTCTTCCCTGAAACCATGCGAAATAATGCGCCCACCCGCATCGAAAACCACTTCAAAGGTGAATCCCGTTCGCCTGGACCTTGCGCCGGCGAAACTTCTTGATCCGGGTGGATCGGCGATCGCAATCGGATCCCCTTCTCGAAAGAACCGCACGTCGGAGATGTCGATTGCGGTTTCATTCCCTTCCAGGCGCGAGACGCGCCACACCGGAAATCGCGCGAACCAAAGATAAATCTGGACATCGCGCAGTTTCATCGTTTCTTCGACGAGCGGGAGAGACTGTGGGGCGATGTAGAGCTGCGTATTCTCGACAGCGCCGCCCGGTTCGTGAAACGCGGTTCGCCACACGCCCTCCGGAGTTGTGACTACTCCTACCCAATGCGTCAGGGTCGGCGGCAGGGGAAGCGCCGCCAGGCTTTCCACTTGCAGGTGTTGCGCGGCCGCATATTGTTGAACATCCGCGAGCGCTTTGTGGTGCACTGTGGCCGCCAAACCGATATACGCGCACAAGACCGCCAGGCCCGCGCGGCACCAGCTCGCCCGCGTCCACCGGAAACCGGCGCCCCGAGCAGCAGGCACGAAAATTATGACTGCGAAAATGGCGCCGGCAACACCTGAAACCGCAATCGGAAATCCGTATCCCGCGGAGCGGGCGAAGAAATAGGCTCCGAATGCTCCGAGCGTGAGTACGGCCCAAACGGCAATCGAGCGAAGCCAAAATTGCCCCGGATCCCGGAAACACCATGCGGCAAACTGCGGCGTGAGCGCAATCGCGGTCAGCGTCAGATCGAGAATGAAAACCCAGTCCCAGGCCGGGCGCGAATATCGCAGCGGGCTCCAGACCATGGTTCCGAAATTCGTGATCAGATCAAGAAAAATGTGCGTCGAGATCCCCACCGCGTAGATTACGAAAAGGGTCCAAAACGGAGGCGATTTCCACTTCACCAGACGGGCGAGCGGTATTGACATTCCTGCCAATATCAGCGCCCACAATGGCAGCATGACGGCCGAATGCGTGATGTTGCGGTGCCACTCCATGATCGCCAGTGGATTGCGCGCCAGCGGTCCCGCAAAGATGTCGATGTCGGGGAACATTGCTCCGAGCGTGCACGCAACGATTGCGGCACGCGCGGTAGGCGAACTCAGCGCGCGGGACGCGCCGCTTTCGGCAAGCCCGGCCGGAACGTCACGCCCGGCGAAAAGGGCTTTGCCGACCAGTGCGCCCACAATTCCGTGTGTGACCGTATCCATGTGGCAAGTTGCTTTGCGGTTTGGTGAACAGACTTTAGATGCGCGCCCAAGCTTGGGGTTTCGCTACTTGCCTGCCCGAATCGGTATCGTCAGCGGCTTGGTGGACTCCGATGCGGCCAGCATATGGCACTGCCCGTCGAAAATTCCGCCCGGCTCGATCACCAGGCACGGGGAATGGACTTCGCCCGTAACGACGCCCTTGGCCTGGATCTCGACCCGCCCTTTGGCAAAGATGACCCCATCGAATTTACCGGCAATCACCACGTGATTCCCTTCGATCTGCCCTTCCACCCTCGCCCCTTCACCCAGGATGAGGCTGTGGCTCGAAATCACGTTTCCCTTCAAATAAGCGTCGATGCGAAACACGCCGGAGGCCTCGAGCGTTCCCTCAAACCGCACGCCCTTGTCGAGGAAGCCTGTAAATTCATGCTGCTGCTTGTCCTTGCCGCGTTCCTTCGATCTCCATTGCATGGTGTGCCCCCAGACGGAAACGGTGCTTTGTGGGAATACAATTCTACCTGAGTGCTGAGAGTTTGAACGGTAAAATCGTGGCCTGGTGACGTAGTAAGCACTTCCGGCCGGCCGATCACGCCTGAACTAAACGATTATCTACTACACTTGTAATATTAACTCATCAAACGTTCGTACAAACCGTTCAATTGTTCTTCGTCGTAAAACTCGAGAATCAACTGGCCTGCGTGCCCCTTCGTGGGCATGTGCAGCGTGACCCGAGTGCCGATGTGCTTCTGCAATTCGTCCAGCGCGGCCTGGCGGTTCGGATCATGCGCTGCCGCCTGCGCCTCCGGTCCTCGTCCGCGAGATCGACGCGTTGCCATCCGTTCGAGCTGTCTGACGGTCAGCTTGCCGCGAGAAGCCTTTTGAGCCAGTTCGTTTCGCAGCTTCCGATCTTCGACCGCGAGCAGTGCGCGCCCGTGGCCGGCTGTGATTTTACCTTCCTCGATCCATTCGAGCAGCGGCTCTTCCAGAGAAAGCAGGCGGACGGAATTTGCGACGGTGGCTCGGTCCTTCCCTGTCCGTGAAGCCACTTCGTCCTGCGTGAGGTGAAATTCTTCCATCAGACGGTCAAATGCTCGCGCCTGTTCGATGGGATTCAGATCCTCCCGCTGAATGTTTTCTACGAGTGTAAGCTCGAGCGCTTGCTCGTCGCTGACTTCCCGGATGGCGACCGGCACACGCAAAAGTTGCGCCCGTTGTGAGGCGCGCCATCTTCGCTCTCCCGCGATGAGCTGGTACCTTGCGCCGATCTTTCGCACGATGAGCGGCTGGATGATTCCGCTCGTGCGGATGGACTGCGCCAATTCTTCGAGCCCGACCTCTGCAAATCGCGTTCGTGGCTGGTACGGGCTAGGATCAATCAGGTCGATGTCGATTTGCAGCGGCGCCCCGGAGGAAATCTGCGCTGGGGCAACTGCTGCTGCAGCTCCTGTGGATGTAGTAGATGGGACAACCTGAGGAGCAACCTCCGCTTCACGAATCAGCGCCCCCAGCCCCCTTCCCAATGCGTTTCTGGCCATTTGAGATAACCTCCTTTGCAAGATTTGTATAGGCTTCCGCACCTCTACTATGAATGTCGTAGAAATGGATTGGCTTCCCATGACTCGGCGCTTCAGCCAGGCGGACATTCCGCGGTATCACGGATTCAAAGACTTGGCTCCCAAAGAAGCTGCGAAGGTCCGAGGCCACCTGCTTCGATAAGGTGGTGCGTTCGTCATACATCGTTAGGACGATACCCTCGACGGCGAGATTGGGGTTCAGTGTCCTTCGGATCCTCATAAGGGTATCCAAGAGCTCGGAAACCCCTTCGAGGGCCAGATATTCACATTGAATTGGAACCAGGACAGAATCAGCGGCCGTAAGAGCATTTAGGGTGAGGAGTCCAAGCGCGGGAGGGCAATCCATCAAAATATACGCGTAATTGTCCCTCACCTGCTCGAGCAATCTCCTGAGCTGATACTCTCGATTTTCCGCGGCAACCAGCTCGACCTCTGCGCCAACCAGGTTCTTGTCTGCCGGGATGAGATCCAGCCCGTCAATTTGCGTTTTCAGGATGATTCTCTCGAGAGGCTCGCCAAGGATTAGTGCGTTATAGAGCGTGCGTCTGGCGGGATCCTTGGGAAATCCAATTCCACCTGTGGTATTGCCCTGGGGATCGCAATCGATCAAAAGCGTTCGCTGTTCAGACAGAGCCAAGGAAGCAGCAAGGTTGATGGCAGTAGTCGTCTTTCCGACCCCGCCTTTTTGGTTCGCAACTGCGATAATGCGGCCCAATTCAACTCCCCCAAGCCGCGAAATCTATCACATCAAAAGCAAGATATGCAAATTGTTTCACGTGGAACAAATTCATCATACTAATTTTCGGGGTCTGCCCTATGGAGAACTCATGAATTCACCTTCCAGACACGGATCTCTGAGATCAGTCCCACTACGAGGGATTCGGACGGAAATGTTCCACGTGGAACAAAAGTGCAGTTTTTTACGAATGCGGGGAGGTTTCGTCGATCGGCCGACCAATGATGATAAATCGCCGCTGCGAATCTGGAATGCGCGTTGCTGGCTGCCATGTCCAACCTGGGGTGCGCGCGATTCTCGTCGAGTCTTCGGCTCCAACCCAAAGGACGAGGTGTCCGCGACGAACAAGGGAATTCGCAGACCATCGAAGGAGCTGCTTGAAATCTCCAACAGCGCGAGAAGTGATGATATTTGCCTGAATTGATTCCGAACGAATCTGTTCAAATCGCTCCGGGAAAATCTCGACACCCGTAAATTCCAGGCTTCTGACAACCTCGGATAGGAATGCGCACTTTTTCTTATTGGATTCAATCAAAATAACGTGAATGCCCGGACATGCAATTTTGAGCGCGAGGCCTGGAAATCCAGCCCCAGTTCCAACGTCGGCCAGCCGACAGTTTTCCACAGGCAGTAGTTTGGAAGCAAAAATCGATTCGCCAAAGTGCCGCCCTACGATTTCGACGGGATCTGTGACTGAAGTGAGGCTAATCGTTCGATTCCACTTGAGCAAAAGTGCCGTGTATGCTCGAATTTTAACGATTTGATCCTCATTCGGTGAAAGGCAATAGGGAGCGAGAGCCTCACAAACCTGCCGGTTGCTGATTTCGACGGGCGCAGGGGCAGGCATCTGGTCAGGCCCTCCGAAGAAACTTGGAAGCGCAAATCCCAACTATCAAATCTATTCCAATGTGGGCAGCAATGGCTGGGATCAGGCTTCCAGTCCAGATTCGTACCGACACGAAAATCAGTCCTACTACAAATGTAGTTATTATCCCTCGCCGCCCTTGATATAGATGCGCGAGCGAAAACCATGCGGACGACAGAATCGCGGCAAGGGCATTCGGCGGCCCGTAATTTACGATCATCCTCACGAACGCGGTGAACACAAACCCGCGGTACAAAAACTCTTCTGAGACCCCGGCCGTGCAGGCCAGCGCAGCATAGACTAAAGTCTCCTTCGGGGTCCGCGGCATGATCTTTTCCGTTATTGCAAAGAGGCGACCGCGCTTGTCTGCCGGAATTTTCGTGATTCTGCGCAACCCTACCACCTGGTTCAAACAAAGAAATCCCGTCAGGGCGATGGTGGTCCAGGCGATCCTCCATGGATCGCTCGCCGCCAAACCCAATTCTTCGAGTTCCACTCCTCGTATCAGGACGCGCAATCCCACGATCACCACGATAAGCCACTGGAAGACGATCGTGGATCCATAGAGGGACAACCGGTCGGCGGTGGTCAGTTCCGGCTTGCGCATGAGCCGCTTCATTCGAACCGCGCCGCGCCAGGGGATGACCACGCCGAGAAACAGGAGGATCAGAACAAAGTCCCAGGGAATGAAGAGGGAATTCACGGCGTGAATGGAAGCACGTTTTCGCCATGCTGCGCAAGAAGGGAATGAACGCCGGGCTTATCAGAGCGTGGAAATGCAAACTGGCAAGACTTGAGGCGCGGGCGAACGAAACTGAACCATATCTGGGGTCTTCATCCCTTCATGACCGGCAAGTCAGGCAGCGGTGCGCGATGCCCGGTTCGGCGGAGGATTTTGCGCGAGCGCGAGCCGCAGGATGCGTTCCGTCTCACTCGGATCGGGCGGGCAGGCAATATAGTCAAACGCGCCGGCGCTGAGGGCTCTCATGTAAGCGTCCCATTCAGCCAGATGAGAAAGGACAATTACCGGTGCGCCGCCGGTTGCAGACGTCAAAACGCGCACCGCGGTGCGGAGATTACAATCCGGCAAATCGTCACTGCACAGCACAAATTGAAACGTTTGCTCTTCGATGCGGGCGCGCGCGTCTGTCAGGGATGCGCAACTGAAGGATTGCAACCCCAGGTTTCGGGAGATTTCCTCGGTCTTCTGACATTGAACGGGATCGGAAGATACGATCAGCACTTGGCAGGAGTTGAACATTTCTCACCTCCCAGCGAAAAAATTCCCCCGGACCGAGAGAGGCAGCCTTGCACGGTTGAGATTATACTCTCCGACGGTCCAGTAGCAACGAGTTCCCGTGAGTATTTGCTAAGAAATTCGGAAAGCGCGGACCAATGCGTACGCGTGAATTCGAGAGCGCTTGGCGGAAGGGAAAGAGGATGGAACGAACCAGCGAGTCGCGGCAAGTGGGACTGGCGAGGGCGCTATCGAAATTGGGATTTTGTTCGCGCTCGCAGGCGGCAAAGCTCATTCGCGCGGGCCGCGTCCGTCTGAACGGGACGACGCGCCGCGATCCCGAAGCGCCCGTGCGTTTGCGCCGCGATCGAATCGAAGTGAACGGGAATGCCGTCACGGCCGAATCATCGGTTTATCTGGCGCTGAACAAACCACGCGGAGTAGTCACCACGGCATCCGACGAAAAAGGCCGCCAGACTGTCTATTCGCTCCTGGCTGAAAAATTTCCGTGGGTCGGACCGGTAGGCCGGCTGGACAAAGCGAGCGAGGGGCTGCTCCTGCTTACGAATGATTCGGAATGGGCCGCGCGCATTTCCGATCCCGGTTCGCACCTGGACAAGACTTACCACGTTCAAGTGGGCGTGCTCGCCGGCGAATCACTGGCGGAAAAGCTCGTCCGTGGCGTATTCACCGGCGGGGAACTGCTGCGTGCCAAACAAGCTCGCGTGTTGCGCAGCGGGGAGAAAAACGCCTGGCTGGAAATCGTCCTCGACGAAGGCAAGAACCGCCAAATCCGCCGCATGTTTGAAGCTTTGGGAATCGAAGTCCTCCGTCTGATTCGCGTGGCGATAGGCCCAGTCGCTCTGGGGCAACTTGCCAAGGGCAAATCCCGCGGTCTGGCTGCGGCGGAAAAAGGCGCCCTCGATGAAGCCGTAGAAATCTCCCGCGAAAGGTCGCGCATACTCGAAAGTGGATAAGCGCGAAAGAAGCAAAAGGAAAATTACGAAGCGGACTTTTCCCGCCGGCCAATCAAGCGACTTCCCAGGGTTGCAATGAGGAGAAACAAAGCGATCGCCAACCGGTCGCTGGAGCTTTTTACCGCCAGACTGCCCATTGGCGGAAAATCCCAACTCAAAATCAGCGTCGCAATGGCTGTGGCAATCAGCCCGCTCAGCAAGCCTTCCAGTCTGGAAATGGCCAGAACGGCCAGCAGGAGAAGAAGCATCGATGCATCCTTGCCAATATTCATTCGATGGCAAAATGCCGCTATGAACAGCAGCAGGATTGCCGAAAGAAAAGTGCCGGGGAGTGATCGAAGGCGAAACACACGCGCCCTCTCCACGGAGAACGCCGCGCCAAGGGAAAGCAACAAGAAAGTTCCGCAAACACCGAGGAGGCAACCTGCAACCAACCCGGTAGTAAACCCTCCCATCACATCCCCCTCGCAACGGAAATTACGCCCTCATATCCATGATGTCAATCGACAAGCGAATGACCGCGTTATGAAGCAGGAGACACGGAATCAAGAACCTCAGCGAAACGTCCCCTCAAGAAGTTGCTTCCAACCGATGGCGGCGGTGAACCTCACGCAGTGGGAAAGTTTCTCTCCGGCTTACGGGCGGGGGGACCGGAAAACAACATAACGCCACCGTGCGTCAATTGCTCCCAGGGACTCATCGGAGCGATGGAATATTTTTGTCCGTACCAATAAATCAATCGTCGCAGGCAAATGGCGATGCACAGAAGCACCATGCCGGCGATGAGCGTTGTATTGGATTGCCGCTCGACGAGCACCGCCCAGTTGATGCGTTCCTGCCAGGTGGGAAGAACGGAATTCAGCTTGGTTTGAAGAAAACCTCCCACAATCGGCAGGCGCGCAAAATGAATAAACGCGGTGTGTTCGTAATTGTAAGCCGGATCGTAACCGGTGAGATCCCGCGTGGCATCCTGCAAAACTTTGGGATTTGCCAACTCTTCCTTGGTCAGAAAGTGGCCGGCTCTATCCGTCAAAAACGTGTGAAACGCCGGATCGACGATCACCCAGCGCCCATCCAAATGAACTTCTGCGACGACGTGGCTCGTGTTCATGCCCTGGGCGTCCAGCAGGAGCAGCCTCCGCGCCTCGATTCCGCTGGCGGAAGCAAGGTTTACGAACGCATTGGTCCCGGTTCCGCACACGGTGAGCAATTCCTTGTAATTCAGGGTATCGACGGGGTCGCGGTCTTCCGCGTCATCGCTGTAGAATTCGGTATCGCGGGCCGGTCCGTGCTCCATCCACGCCAGAATGGCGGCAATTTTATTCTCGGGTGAAGAAGAATAAGGAAGCACCGCGTTCGAGAATCCGGACAGGTACCAGCGCGTGGAATACTCCCACCCTATTCCAAACAAAGTCAGCAAAACAGAGGAAATTAAAAGGATATTGACAGAGAAGTTGACCGCTTGGAAGACGGATTCCCTTTTCATGGCCGATGAGCCACCCATTCTATCCTGCCGGTTCGCCGCGCACAAAAAACTGAATTTCTCACTCCAAGAAAGATGCCCTCGACCTGTGCGCGTTACGGCACCCGCGGTCCGTGAGAACCGGCCCCGCGAGGTCATTAAGTAACACGCTTGCACAGTGAAAAACAATAGGATCTGTTTTCTATACTGTCTTCAAGGACATCTGGCGGGGGCTGCGAAAGCCGGTCAGTTGCGAATCTGAATCTCAGCCGCGTCCAGCGTTTGCCGGACCAGGTGGATCAGCCGTTCGTGGGTAAATGGTTTCTGGATCGATTCCGCCCCGGAGCGCAACGCTTCTCGATAGGTCGCTTGCTGCTCCGTATGGCCGGACATAAACACAACGCGGATTCCCGGCCGCAATTCGGACATCGAGCGGGCCAGCGACAATCCTCCCATTCGGGGCATCATGATATCGGTTAACAGCAGATGGATCGGTCCGCGGAAGGACCGCGCAAGCTCAAGCGCCTGTACTCCGTCACGGGCCGGCAGGACGGTGTATCCGCATTCTTTCAATCGTTCAGCCGTAAGGTTCAGGAGAGCTTCCTCATCCTCCACCAGTAGGATCGTGCCTGTCCCCGTCAACCCCTTCGCAGCATTTTCATCCGCGGCGGGCGCCACTGCGGATTCCTGCGTTTTCGGAAGGAAGATTTTGAATGTAGCCCCTTTCCCCGGTTCGGAATCGACAATCACGCCGCCGCCACTTTGCTTCACCACGCCGTAGACCGTCGCAAGCCCCAGGCCTGTTCCCTTTCCGGGTTCCTTGGTGGTAAAGAACGGCTCGAAAATGTGCCGTCGGGTATCGGCGTCCATTCCGATGCCCGTGTCCGTCACCGTGAGGAGCACGTACGGCCCGGGCTGAAGAAACGGGCAGCTGATCGCCAGGTTTTCGTCCACGTCCAAATTCGAGGTTTCAATCAGCAGTTTGCCGCCGTCCGGCATTGCGTCCCGGGCATTGACCACAAGATTCAAGATTACTTGTTCAATTTGGCTCTGCTCCGCCTTGACCTGTCCCAAATCCGACGCCAGTTCGGTGGTGAGCTCGATGTGCATGCCGATCAGCCGCTTGAGCATTTTTCCCATATCGGTGACCAGCGCATTGAGATCGAGAATCTGCGGTTGCAACACTTGCTGGCGGCTGAAAGCAAGCAACTGGTGGGTCAAAGAGGCGGCGCGCTCTCCGGCTTTCCGGATTTCCGTGGCGCTTTTGCGCAGCGGGTCATCGGGATTCGTCCGGTGCTCGATCGATTCGCTGTAACCGATGATGACGCCCAGCAAATTATTGAAATCGTGAGCGATTCCTCCGGACAGGCGCCCTACCGCTTCCATCTTTTGCGACTGGCGGAGCTGCTCATCACGCCGCCGCAAGAGTTCCTCGGCCTCCTTGCGCTCCGTAATATCGCGGCTGACGATCACGACTTGTTCGACCTCGCCTCGGTCGTTTCGCACCGGGCTGCGCGTGGATTCCATGGTGCGCCACTCCCCGTCCTTTCGACGGAAGCGGTATTCCACCCGGGGACCCACGCCCGTTTTAAAAGTTTCTTCCCTCGCCGCAATCAGCGCTTCGCGATCGTCGGGATGGACTTGATTCGGGACGAGAGATCCCGCAAGCTCCTCGCGCGAATATCCAAGTTTGTGGTACCCGGGGCTGTCGTACAGGCGATTGCCTCCGCGATCCAGAACTGTGATCAAATCCTCGGCGTTTTCAGTAATCAGGCGGAACACCTGTTCCTGATCGCTCAGCTGCCTGCGAATGCGATGGATTTGAAGCTGCTGGTAGATCGTGTACAGGTTGAATAGAAAAACCAATCCAACCAGGCCACGTATGGATCCGCGGACCGTAAACGAAAAATTGGGATCGGTTTGTTCGAACAGGTAGGAAAAAGAGGCCATTCCGGCCGTTAACACAAGTGTGATAACAATGGCCGTGGCCCAGAGCCACCATTGCCGCCGTTCAATCTTCCGGACGCGCGTCCAGAAGGACGCTTCATAAGGCGTTGGCAAATTTCCCGCTAGACTCGTCGGTGTCACATAGCCATGAAATCAAGCGAGTCGCTGAACTGGCAATAGTACTGCCGGCGTTTGTGTCTAATCATGACTAACATGTTCTGTGTATACTTCCTGTTTGCCCGAAGGGCAGCCGCGATCACCGGATGTGGAATTTCTCGCGACCTGATTTACATAAGTGGTGTATTAAGAATAAGATATGGGGATAGAATGGCAGCCCGCAGACCTCATGACCTCGAGTCTTAAGGGACCTTCCACTTCACCGCTTTCACGACCCTGGACTGTCTTTGACACGGGAGTTTTCGGGCGCCCGTGCGTTCATTTCGGGGTGCGGCGTTCAGGCCCAGTGTTGACCTTGGCGTTCAAAACATGGCGAGAAAATGCCTCGGGACGAACCCCATCCCTTTCGGCCAAGGCTGCGCTTAACGCCGCGATTCCACGGGAACAAAACGGCCTGGTTATTCCAAAATTGCTCCAAGATTTTTGGTCGAAGACCAGACCGAGTCTCAGGGCAGCGTTCACGCTACCCACTCCATTCTCAGTTTCTTGCGCTTTTTTGCGCAGTCGAGAAGGTAAAGGTCGATCAACTTCTGGTAAGGAAGCCCTGTCTCATCCGCGAGAGCCTTGAAATAGTCCACGACTTCCGGACTTAAGTTGATTCCCACGGCTTGTTTTCTACCTGTGTACGGATTCTTAAGTTCCTTCATTTTGGAAAAATTATATTCCTTCTTCATAAAATATGAACTCCTTCCTGGTTGCTTTCCGCGCGGAGATAATCCGAATCACGGAATCGAATCCCTTGTAGCAGTGAACGACGACAAGAGGCCTTGTCGTGGAACTGAGTCCGATGAGGATAAACCGATCCTCGTCCTCCGAGTGCTCCGGATCATGGAAGAGGCGCGCGTTTGGATCGCGGAACGCGCTCTGAGCTTCTTCAAACCACACTCCGTGCTTTATCCGATTGCCCCTATTTTTCGTTTCGTCCCACTCGAAACGGAGCATGCCTAGATATTATCTAGATAAATTGTAGATTGCAACCACGGGGAAAGAAGGCGCTTCCGGCGAGCCTCAATCGAGAGGAATCTGGTGGACGTGACAGGGTTCGAACCTGCGACCCCCTGCTTGCAAAGCAGGTGCTCTCCCAGCTGAGCTACACGCCCACCGTTGCCAGTACCATCAATTCTAAAGCATGTGCCGCCATTCGAGAACACCGAAACACTGCGATTTGTCCATTTGGACGGGAGCCTGGAATCGAGGCGCGTTCAGCGAGGGGGGGGCCGCGCCGAAATTGAGGCGGGCGCTGATTGACGTAGAGTAAACACTGCGGGATAGAGAGAACACGCGGGACTAGAAGCCGCCCGAAACGGCGGAGTGCGACCGGAAATCTTGAAAGGGCGCGACGCCCTGGACTTCGCTCGTCACCACGCTGAAATTGACTAATTCGGCCATGCCGAAGGATGTGGTCATGGCCACATCAGCGGCGTCGCGCCCCGTTGCCATCAGAATGCGGCCCACGCGGGGCTCGTTGTGGCGGGCGTCGAAAGTCCACCACCTGCCCTCCAAATACACTTCAAACCACGCGCTGAAATCCATGGGCGCGGGCGACGCCGGAACGCCAATGTCCCCGAGATAACCAGTGGCGTAGCGCGCGGGGATATGCATGCACCGGCAGAAGGCAATGGCCAGATGCTGAAAGTCGCGGCAGACGCCGACGCGCTCGGTGTAAACATCCAGTGCGGTCCTCGTCGCGCGAGCGTGCTGATAACCGAATTGCACCCTGCCGTGAATCCAATTCACAATTGCCTGCACGCGCACCCATCCCGGCGCGGTATTGCCAAACAGTTCGGTC
Source organism: uncultured Acidobacteriota bacterium (assembly GCA_963804145.1). Classification (GTDB taxonomy): domain Bacteria; phylum Acidobacteriota; class Terriglobia; order Acidiferrales; family UBA7541; genus Palsa-360. The sequence continues at coordinate 352,744 of CAWDPI010000005.1, forward strand.
GCAATATTCGACAGCCGGTCCACTTCACAGTAGCGGCTGTTCATCAGGTAGGTGAGGTGGTCGACCGGCAGCTCTACTACCGGGTGCTGCCGGGCTTGATAATTTACGGGGTCTTTTTCAGCGGAATCCTGGATCAGCGTGGAGTTCCAGAGGCGGAGCTTGCCCTGGGAAGCCAGGAACCGGGTGCAGCGGTTGCCGAATCGATCGACGTACCGCTCCGTTCTGACCGCCGGCTCGATGTGCAATTCGTCCGGTTCGCGCAAGTCCAGCTCGCGCGAGGGATGCACGTTCAGAAGCGCCACAACCGCGACGGGCTGAGGAATGTTGAATTCCATGTCGTAGCCTAAACGGATCAGCATGGTCTGGTGGGGCGGCTTTCACTGCGGATTCGGCCGGATTGATGACTCCAGCCTTCAGGATATCACCGTACTCGCGCGTCGTGGCGGTAAAGTCGAAGTCAGATGCGGCTGCGCCGGATAAACATTTAAGATGGAACAGGACCTCGTCGAAAAGCGCCCGAGGTCCTCGTCCCATTCAACATCCGGGTAAAACCGCACAGTCCCGCCGCGGCGGGACTGTGCTGCTCAAATCAACAGCGATCGTGACTGACTAGCGGTTTGAATCTTTTGCCGATTCGTTGTGCGGCGCGTTCTTCTGCAACACGCGGACAAGATGCTGTCCGGATTCTGGAATCGAAGCCTTGCCGCCCAGCACGATTTCCTTGGCTGTGATCTTGCGGCCATAGACATCGGCGCTGGCGTCGTTATCGGGACGCAGCGATGCGCCTTCGAGGGAGATGCCGGCAAACAGACCGCGGGCGCGTGAGTAGCTCAGGATTTCCGAACGCATGTAGGCATCGGTATCCGCGGAGGCGTCGCGGCCCTTGGGGCCGGCCGCGGCGGATAGATCGGCGCCGAGTTTAACTTTGCTTTCCAAAATGGAGGACGCGCCTCTCTCGTTCATGACGAGCAGAACGAGATCCGTCGCTTCGCCGCCGAGTTGAAATCCAATGCTGCCGCCTTCGAGGGCATACATCGCCGGTGAACCCCAGGGACCTCTGAAATGTTCTCCCGTCCGGCAAACCATCGCTCCGCGGCCGTAGCTTCCGCCGACCACGAATGCAGCCTTTAGAACGGATGGAAAAACGATAATGCATTCCGCTTTTTCGAGCAGTTCTTGCGGGATGTTGTCGGGCACATCCATCACTTCCTGCAGGACGGTCCCGGAATTTTCCAAACGTTCCTGTTCCTTGTTGGCAGCGAACGCCGAGCTTGCAACAAACAAAATGCAGACACCAAGAGTCAATTGACGAAACATCGTTTACCTCCCCTGATTATTCTTCCTAGTTGATGAACTTCGATTAGCACCAAACTTTTCCTGAAGCGAATTCGATCGAGCGATCGGCCGGCTGTGTTACGCCTTTTGTTTCGCGCCGAGGACGAGCAGTGCAGCCCCGCCCAATAAAGCCAATCCTCCGATGATCGGCGGAAGCGGGACACGCTGGGTATCGTCACGAGTGGCGTGAATCGGGCCCACATCGAAAACTTTTTCCTGGCGGGTGTAGCTGAATCCCTGGTAGACGAGCGCAAGAACCCCCAGAACCGCGAGCAGAATCCCCAATACTGTGGTCGATTTCATTTGTTCATCTCCGTAATCCAGCGAGCGTCCCTCGCCCCCGGATGACACCTGCATATCCTCGACACCAATCCTAAGCGATGCGCACACTCCCGTCTGTTCACTTGTGCACAGTCGCCTAATTTGCCGGGAAAGTGTTCGCCGATCAGGGCTTTGCGTGAGCTGCGATCAGACGGCGGGAAAACGCCAGAATGTTCCGCGAGGCAGGCGTGGCCCAGATTGCCACCTGAACGCTGGCGCTCCAGACAAGAACCGCGCCAAGCCCCACCAGAGCTAGAGCGAAGAAAGCCACACTAAATATTGTCAAGGCAGCCATCAGTTCGCGGACGTAGTAGGAGTACAGCCCAAGCCCCGCGATCGTCAAAATCAGTCCACACGCATAGTCCCTGGTTTTAATTTCACGCAATGAGTCCCCTTGTCTTCCGACTTGCACCTGTTACTTTGACCAAACGTGCCGGCCGGCCCAATCCCGGATCTTCCCGGCTTTTGGCGCTTCAGTCAGGGGACAGGTTGCTTTGCAACCTGTCCCCTTTTGAACGAAATCCAGTACGCTGAAGTTAGACGAGTACCCGAGAACCCGGTCCAGGCTCTCCGGCGTTTCGTCCTGTCGCGATCCCCAATCCTACTGGCGAGGGGTAAGCGGCAATTCCTGCATTGCGGCTGGACCACTCCCAACCACATTTCCAATCACCTCACCGGAGACGACGAGTTCGACGCGGCGATTCTGCTGCCGCCCCTCCGCCGTGTCGTTGGAAGCGACTGGCTGCGTCTTGCCGAATCCGTGCGCCGACATCGACGCCGCGGGAATGCCTTCCGTCGCGAGGTAGTCTCGCACCGAACCGGCGCGATTCTCGGAAAGTTGCTGGTTGTAAGCGTCGCCGCCTACGCTATCGGTGTTGCCCTCGATGGCCAGAGCCAGCGTGGGGTAGGCGAGGACGATGCCGGAAATCTTGGCGAGTTTCTCGCGCGCGGCCGGGCGAAGCGTGAATTTGGCCGAATCAAAAAGGACGTCGGACATGTTGACGACGAGGCCGCGTGCGGTATCCCGCGTCTCCAGGATGGCGTTGAATTGCACCAGCAGGCGGGCGCGAAGTTCTTCACGGTCACGCACGGCCTGTTGCAGCTGTTGATCCGAGTTCGCGGCGGCGAGGCGGCTTCTTGCCGACTCGGTCTCCGCGTCTCTTTGGCCCTGTTGGGCATCCGCGGTGGCCTGATTGGCGTTAGCGGCGGCCGCGCGATTGCGGTCCGAATCAGCCTGGGCATCCAGTTTCTGCTGCTGTGCGGAGGCGTTGTCCCGTTCGGCTTGCGCCTGGCCGGCTGCGGCGTTGCGAGCTGAATCCTGGGCGTCGCGAGTCTGGCCTTCGGCGTTCTCCTTCGCGCGAAGTGCATCGGCGGTATCTGCCTCTGCGCTGCGCTTTCCGGCATTCGCTGAAGCAACGCGATTTGCATCCGCTGTGCGGCCTGCTTCCGCGCGCTCCTCGTCGATACGTTTCACGGAGATCTCGCGAGCGTCTTCCGCCGTCTGTACGACGAGGCGCGAAGTGGAACTGAGACTCTTCTTGTCGACGTGACGGCGAATGGCCATGTCATCGGCCTGCTTCATCTGGCCGGCGGCATTGGTGTAACTGGATGCCGCATAGTTCTCGGCGCCCGCGGACTGGGCGATGCGCAGAGCATTGCGCGCCTCGAAGAACTCGAGCGGCAACTTGGAATTCAAAACCACGGGATCAAATTTATAACCTGTGGGAATGTACCCGCCGCGATCGACCAGTTCATATTTCGCATCCACCACTTCGGAGGTACCGACGGTGTCCGGGCGAATCACATTTTCCATCACCACCACGTTGCTGGGGCGCCGCACTGCATAATAAGGTTCCGCTGTCACGATCATGGCGAACGCTTGAAGGTCCGTCGTGACGTCCAGCTTGCTTCGATCGTTGCCGCCGATCAGGACTTCACCGAGGTTCACCGCGCGGCCTTCGGGTGAGATCGCCCACATAACGTAGGTCAGATACTCTCCTCCAAACGTCGTGGGCTTCTGAATATTCCAGAACTCAGCCTTGATTTCCATGGCTCCGCGGTGGCTGTCCACTTTGGCTTCGCCCATGGCGCCGGCCATCAAATCGGTGCCTTCGAAATCGATCTTGGTGGAACCGCTGCGGTGCGCGTACTTCACCGCCTTCACCGTTCGGTCCACGAGAATCATCTGATACATGGATGTCTGATCCGCTCGCCTGGCCGCGGCCGGCGTGGATTGCGGAACTCCCCCGGAGCGGCTCGACGGCGCTAAAATGGCAATCGAGGCGAACAACGCGCCACAAACGATACTTCGCTTGCGTAAATTCTTTTTCATAAGAGATCTCCTGTAACGAAAAGCCGTGCCGTGCGCGCTGAAGGGTGATTTCAGACTTTCTTCCGCCCTTCATTTCGCGTCCTATTTCCTGACTGGAATTTCCTTTTTGAAACATGTGCCCGTTCGCGTTGTGGAAAGCCTCAAGTAGCACAGGCACTCTGCCTGTGCGGGTTTCGCGATTCCAATCTCTTCGAGCAGCCTGCACGTGCGGGTTTCGCGATCCTAGTCTCGTCAAGCAGTCTGCACGTGCGGCATACAAACCCGCACAGGCAGAGTGCCTGTGCTACTCAAGCTTTCCGCTGCCTGGTTAATCAGGATGAGAATGGCGCCAATTCCAGTAATTAGACTGCTCTCTCCTGCTGGCTCTCGAGAATTCGTGGGGCTTCTTGTGATTGTTGCTCAGGTAGATTCCCCAGGAGACATTCTCGTGATCATCCCAGTTGTGATAGTCCTTGTGATTGCGGTCGTAGACTCGAACTTGAACGCCGTCGTCTTTTGGCGCGGCAGCGGCCATAATTGCCATGGGTGAAGCAATGGCAGCGGCCAGAATTAACGAGCTGATGTAACGGTGCGTAATACGCATGTTTTTTCCTCCAGGGTGTTCAGCAATGTCAATGCTGGATCGGCAAGAAGTGCAGAAAACTTCATCGAACGCGCACGACAAGTTTCTTCCGTCCATGGATCTTGGTTCTTAGGGGAGCATGATGCGGCCAACGAATGAGGTTGTCTGTGCACTATTGCACGTATTTGCGGATTTGCCGCTTCCCATGCACTGCTGAGTAAACGTGAAGAAGGGAGTAACTCCTGCAGTTCATGCCAATATCGGAGGGAAACAGGCCGGGAATAGGTGTCTCAGAACGAAACTGAATCAAAAACTATCGGGTCATTGAGGATGACGAGGCTCTACTTTGCTTGCTAATCTTGATCCCGCCTGCGCATGGGCCCGCGAGTCGGTTGTGTAAGGTATGCGAATGCACGCGACACAAGTAGATCAAGGCCGGGGAGTGCCAATCAAAACTGTCACGCGCGGCGAGGCAATTTGTCCTGGCCGTTGGGACGAGTTCCGATCGATGGTTCAGGCTTCGCCAGGTTCCAAACGTACAGGAAGTTTTCATCGGTGGCCGTCGCAACAGCGCGGTTGGATTTTCGGGTGGCGCGGTTCAGCGCGGAACGAACATTCTCCTTGGTGTCGCCGAGTTCGGCCAAGGGGACTTTGAAGGCGACGCCTTCTCCCAGGTCGTCGAGGTCGCGCAGGATCGCGGTGACGATCTTCTTGTGCTTCCCGTTCCGCGATCGGGGAACGTCCACCATGGCCATCGTCTTGAAGTGAGGCACCGCTAGGCTGGTTTTCATAGGAACCTTCTGTGCCAAACGTATGACTAAGCTGGCGCAATCATACGCAATCTAAACGTAGAGTACAACTAAATTCGGAATGCTAAGGCAGCCCTTCGCACTTCGTTCCGATAACGGGGTCCGCGCAATGGTCACGCGACGTGCCATCGAAATACCGCTAAATGGCCCGCTGTCGCCATCCACAGATGTTTTAAAGATTTTCCCCGTATCGCTTGGAGGTTGCTACGGTGGGTGCAGGGAGAAAGACCAATGCGAAAAACGCGCACACATTTCGAGCAAGTCCCCGTCGCGGTGGTTGAGAAAATTCTCGAACAGCAGAGTACCTTGGCCAAACACAACGGCAATCGCAAACTTGTGGTCAGGAAATCAAAAAGACCTGCACGCGGGGCGAGCTCTTTGCCCATGAAAGTAGAGGTACAAATAACGTGAACACAACCAAAAAAACGAAGAGCCTGGCGCCCGCCGGCTTCAATGTTCAGGCCTTCCTGGATTCCGCGGGCGTGGCCAGAACCATTGCGGAATTCCAGGCAAAGGACACCATCTTCTCGCAGGGAGACTTGAGCAAGGACGTCATGTACATCCAAAAAGGCACGGTAAAGCTCTCCGTCGTCTCCAAGACCGGGAAGGAAGCAGTTGTCGCCATGCTGAAACCCGGGGACTTCGTCGGCGAGGGCGCTCTGGCAGGGCAGCCGGTGCGTATCGCCACGGCCACCGCAGCTACTCCCGTCACGTTGCTGGTGATCGGCCTAAAGGAAATGATCCGCGTGCTCCATGTGGAACACGCGTTCTCGGATCGTTTTATCGGATACATGGTGGAACGCAATATCCGGATTGAAGAGGATCTGATCGATCAGCTATTCAATTCCAGCGAGAAGCGGCTGGCGAGAACTCTCCTGTTACTGGCGCGCTACGGGAATCATGAAAAGCCGCAGTTCGTTCTGCCCAAGGTTTCTCAAGAGACGCTGGCGGAAATGGTCGGCACGACGCGTTCACGCGTCAATTTTTTCATGAACAAATTCAAGAAGTTGGGATTCATCAATTACGATGGCGGGCTGCACGTGAACGACTCGCTGCTGAGCGTGGTCCTGCACGACTAAGGGACCGGCCTCTTCAAAAGAAACGCGCGACAAATGTCCAGGTCCGTTTTTTGATCTTTCTACCTCGCCAAAAGTAGAAAATCGTCGTGGCAACGCCCGTCAGCGTCAAAATGATTGCCACCGCGGTGGGGTGTGCGTGTTCCGCGATGAACGCGATGATTTCCCGTCCATACCGCGACGCCAGATAAGCCAGGATCATGTATCTGGAAATTCGCCCGAGCGCGAGAGCCGTCAGGAATTTTTTTGCCGGATATTGCATGGCTCCTGCCGCGAGCAGAAATGGAGCCATGGGCACTGGAGGGGGCAGTACAGCAGGGATGGCAATTGCGGCGAATCCCCATCGTCCGAAGATCTTGCAGACTTTGTCCACTTTTTTGCGTGAGAATCTGCGTTCCAGCGCTTCTTTCCCGCCCTTGCGAGCGAGCCGGTAGGTGAGAAAACCGCCGACCAGCGAACCTGCCGTCGCCATCAACGCGTAATACAGCCACAACTGCTCCAGGCGCGCGGACAAAACAACCGTGGCCACATCCAGAATTCCCGGAAGCGGAAGCAGAGCGTTATCCAGGAGCCCGAGGGGAATCAGCCCTATGCCACCGAGGTGAAACAGATACCGCCGCATGCTTTGTACGGCCGTCGGCAGCAACGCAGCGATTATTTGACCGGCGATCATCTCTTTTTTCGGCTGCTCAAAACCAGCGCGCGGCTTCACATGCTGCTGACGCGGAAATCTTCGTGCGGAATCTAAATCCCGAGGACCTTTTCCACCTGGCCGATTTTCTTCCGGACTTTCCCGCCATATTGTTCGCCCCGGCCCTCGGCCTCCAGATTGGGATCGTTGATCGCTCTTCCGACTTTCTCCTTGACCTTGCCCTTCATTTCGTGAAACTTGCCTCTGGCTTTGTCCTTCGTGCCTTGCTTCATGGATGGTCTCCCCTCAAGGGCGATTTAACTTGCGCGCCACGGCAACGAGCCATCCGGCGCCGGTGTATTTGTGAACACCCTCGACTTCAGCGGGGTGTAGACGAGGTCAACGCAATCCGCCGACCAGATACACGACCAGCAGGATGAGCAGCACGGTTCCGACGACTCCCAGCCCGCCGCCTCTCCCCCATCTGGAATAGCCGTAATATCCGCCGCCTCCGCCGAACAACAGCACCAGCAGAATAATTAACAGGATCATCGCGATTCTCCTTTCGATTCGTAAAAATCAAGCCCTCAGCCCGTCTGGAAATCGTCGATATTTGCCGGCGCACTGCGCCACTCCTATCTCGAGTGGTCCAGCACCTGGGTGCGCAGCGGCCGAACCAGTCGAGGCTTCAGGCGGCCGTTTCAGTTCACCAATGCTTCCGCACCGGTGACGACTTCTTCAACGGCTAGAACCAATTCTTTTCGGACATCCATTTCCCAACCGGACTGGATTCGGATGCGCACGTCGACGGCAGATTCGCCGACAATGCAGCAAGGCATGGGAACGTGAAATTGGCGGACGGCGAGGAGCATAACTACCGGTTTACCGAACCAGGCAGAATACACGGGCGAAAAATCCTTGGTTTTCTCTGCGATCATGTTCGACAGCCTCCCATCTGTTGGGTCCGACTCCATCGGGTGCACGGGTACTTGTAGCGCGGCCGCAATCGAAAATCTGTTCAAATTTGAACAAATGTCTCCGGGGGCTCGATGATGGGCATGGCTTTCCGCTCCCTCATTTTCGGCGATTAGCGGCCCAACAAAGCACCTTTCTGTAGCGGCCGCCTTCAGGCGGGCACTTGGAATCAAGCAGACGCCCGTCCCGTATGCTGGACGGGCGCTACAGGAACCTGAATCCTGCCTGGATCAGCATGCTTTCTTCAATTGCTTCATCTCGTAGAGAGCGCGGTCGGCTGCTTGAAACAAGGAGTCGATGGTTGCGCCATCTTCCGGGTAAACCGCAATGCCAATGCTCACGGAGAGCAGAGGCTCCTCGCGATCGCCGCTCAATCGCTCGCAAATGCGTTTCCCGACGAGCGCGGCGTCCCTGGCCAACGTCTCCGGAAGGACAATCGCAAACTCGTCCCCGCCATACCGCGCGGCCGTATCGATCGAGCGGCAGGAAAAGCGGAATATGTCAGCCAGGCGGCAGAGCGCCCGGTTGCCGGCAAGGTGGCCGTAGCGGTCGTTGATCTGCTTCATTCCGTCCAGATCAAACATGAGCACAGCAAATGCACGCCCGGTGCGATCCGAGCGCTTGATTTCTGATTCGAGTTCCTCGCTCAGTCTTCGGTAATTCGCCAGGCCGGTCAGCGCGTCGGTAGCCGCCAGATGGCGGAGATGATCTTCCGAAGCGCGTTGTGCGGTGACGTCTTCGGCGATGATTTCGCAGCCCTCCGGCGGGCCGTCTTCATTGCCCACGCGCCGGCCGCTCAGCCGGACCTTCATGGGCGTCCCGTCCTTGCGCTTCCATTCGACTTCGACGAGATCGATGTGACCCGATTGCCGGTACGGCTCAAACAATTGCGCCCGCTCGATGGGGTCGCGGATGATGTCGGTGGCCAGGTTTGCAGCCTTCAAATCTTCTTTCGAACCGTAGCCGAGCATCGTCACCAGCGCCTGATTCACTTCGAGAAACCTGCCCTCCACGTCAAACCGGCAGATGCCGTAGGTGGGATTTTCGAGCAATGCGCGATAGTGCGCTTCCGAGTGCCGCAGCGCTCGCTCCACCCGATCTTGCTCCTCACGCTGCGTCGTTCGTTCCACGGCGACAGCTACGGCAAGCGGCAGACGCACCAGGCGAGCCTTGTCCACGCAATCGGACGCGCCTTTCTTCATGAATTCGTCCACCAATTCTGCTTCCAGGCCCTTGGTTACCAGAATGAACGGAATCTCGCGTCCCTCTTCTTGCAAAACGGAAAGCGCCTGCAACCCCGTCCACCCGTCCACTGACGCTGCCGCCAGAACAACGTCGTAAGATTCCTTGCGCAGCCTCTCGATGAAATCCACTCGGGTTTGGACCACATCCGCCGAGATGGCGAATTGCGCCCTCTTGAGCTCCTGCAGGCAAAGTTCCACGTCCGCCAGATCATCGTCAACAATCAGAACGCGAATCATTCTCCGCCGGTGCGTGGGAAGGCTTTGATGAGGGAGACTTCTATTACCTTGCTGGGCTGTCTGCAACATTTGAACGCTCCTGCTCGGTTCTCCAGTATCAGCCAGGAATTCCCCGCGCAAAGAACGAGAACCGTTGGTGATCCGTTAAGGAGCACTCTAGGTGGCATTGCAACTAGCGGCTGTTCACTTTGGTACATTCCATTGTTATGTGTCGTTTTGGATAACAGAAAAAGCTGAATTAGGCGAGTCGCGTACGGTGACAAGGAGGGATTTGATTATGGCTTTGAATCGTTCGACGCTGCTGGCGGCAGGTCTGAGCGGATCAGAGCCTCCGCCTGCTTCCACACTTTTGGATCGCATTCGATTTGCGTGTGAGCCTTCACAAGGAATCGGTCATACCAGGGATATTCGTTGCAGTTATAGTCGCTCGCTTTGTATTCGAATCGGAAATTCCCGATGATTTTTGTACGCGATGGATCGGCGGCGCGAATGGTGCGCTGTCCGTGGACAAATCCATCCGGCTGGTAGAAATTTGCGGCTTGAGCCACGTTCCCGGGGATGACTGCATCATTTTGGCGCATCTTGGAAACGCTATCCACCTGGATCGTAAGAAGCACGGGGATGCCGTCTTTATCCAGTTCGCGCGCCACGGTAATGGCTTCCGAAGCTCCCCAGCTATGCCCGTAAAGAATGATGCGGGCCTTTTGTTTTTCGCTGGGAGTTAGCATCCCATCGTGATTTGCGTCCAGCAGGGTCAGGATTTTCTTCACGGCATTTTCCCCGTGATAGCTTTCAAACGTCTCCACGTCCACGCCCGTGGGGTAATCCTTTCGCAGGCGCGACGCAAGCTGCACCTCGGCGTGGACGGGATCATCGTGCTTGATGAACCCTCCGACGAAGCCGACAACGATGGCGGGAGACATCGCTTCGGCCGCCGCCTCAGTGACAGAATCGTTGTGGGCGCCAGGTGAAGTCCGGCCTCCATCCGCCAGAACTGTCTGGCCAAGGGCAAAAACGGCCGCGAGCGAAACGATAGAAATACAAATGGAAATACCGATTCGACGAATTGAAATCGCGTTCGTCATGGAAGATGGATATCCTCGGGAAGCATTGTCACCGTTCCATTATCTCACTTACCTGCGGCAATTGGAGCAGCGAGCGGCGCGTTCGCGCGTGGCCACAGCTGTTTTGGGACAGATGGCGCCTGCCACGCAAGGCTTCACGCAACATTCCCTTCGGAAGCCGCGGCTTTCAACTGATCTGGCGGGATTAGAGACGCCCAAGAAGCAGAAGAATCACGACGATCGTAAGCACGAGGCCCAGTCCTCCCGTGGGGGCATAACCCCACTCCCTGCTATGCGACCATCGCGGCAGCGCGCCCACAAGCGCAAGAATCAAAACCACAATCAAGATTGTTCCAAGCATGGTTCGCTCCTTCGTTCCAGTTTGCAGCGGGAATAATTCCGGCTGTCGCCTTCCCGCCGATTGCGAAGTTCATCCTTGCTGTCTTACGACCCAACGCGAATATTCGAGAAGGAATGAAACAGCCCGAAAACGTTGAGGAGCCACAGGACCACGCCGATCACCACGACGGCATTCAAGATCGACTTGATCGTCCCTTGCATCGGGATGAAGTTATTGACGAGCCAAAGCAGAACACCCACTACGATCAGAACCATCAGTAATTGAACGATAGGCATAGACAGTTACCCCCTTATTTTCTAGGCCGCAATTCGGCCTGATCCGAGGAGTTGCGCGAACTTCTGCGTTCTCCGAGAACTGCTACCGCCGGCTGGAGTGAAATGGAATCCGCGATATCCGGTGTTTTCTCGGCGGAAGTGCATGGGGCACGTTATCGCCTCGGCCGTTTTATTCCCCCACACGCAAGCACATCCTAGAAGCATCGACGGCGCATGTCTGTTCACTTATGAACACCTTCGCATTTCATTTCGGCACAGGGGGACGCTGACCTGCGATTGCAATAACGTTTGGAAATTTTCAATTTGATGAGAGCCAGCAATTTTCCTCCCTGCATTGCAATATTCGCCGCTCGGTCCAACCCATGTGCTGTATTGAACAGACGTTTAATTCTCAATGCGGTACAAATAATTCAGCTCCACCTGCCAGCCAGAATCTGGTCAAAGGCGGATCTCCCTAAAGCGGAACAATGAGTTGGTCCAAAACAACGACGGCCGCGTAGCCGAATCGCCCCGATTTCTGTGTGGCGATCAAATTCACAGAACCAAAACAAGAGACGTGCGATGAATCGATTTACTAGAGGGAGTTCAAATATGAAGACGTTCAAAGTGGTTGCGCTACTCTGTTCTTTCGCCCTGGTCGCCATGGTATTTGCTGCGAATGTCAAGGCCGACACCTTTGACAAGAAAACTGTCATGACGTTCAGCGAGCCGTTTGAAGTTCCGGGCGTGGATGCTCAGATCCTGCCGGCCGGCACTTATGTTTTCAAGGTGTTTGAATCGTTTGGTGACCGCAATATCGTCCAAATTTTCAACGCGGACGAAACGCATCTCTTTACGACCATTCTCGCCATCAACAACTATCGTTTGAAGCCCACGGATAAAACCGTATTGACGTTCAAGGAACGCGGCGAAGGCCAGCCGGAAGCCATCAAGGCCTGGTTCTATCCCGCCAATGCCTTTGGACAGGAATTCGTTTACTCCAAGAAACGCGCGCTGGAACTGGCAAAGATCGTCAACGAACCCGTCCTCGCGATGCCGATCGAAACGAATACCGTGCCCCCCGCGGAAGTTTTGAAAAGCATTCAACTCGAAGCAATCAAACCAACCGGTGAAGCAGCTCCCGTAGCGGAAGTCGTCTCGACCCCCCCGCCGCAGCAGGCTGCGGTCGCGCCCGTGGCGGCAGCACCCGCAGCAGCGCCCGCCGAGAAGACAGAAATCGCGCAAGCGTTGCCCCACACAGCCAGCTCATTGCCGCTCGCTGGATTGATCGGGCTTCTTTCGCTGTGCGCAGGCTTTGTACTTCTGATCACCGCAAAGCTCGTCGCGTAAACTGGAAAGAGCACGTGCATGGGATTGCAGGGGTAGGCGAGCTTGGCCTACCCTCTTGGGCGGTAGAGCCCGATCTTCGGGCGGCCGCTCAGAATCCACAAAACGCCCGCATAATAGAGTGGCAGGCAGCAAACACCGGTAAAGCTCATGAAACGACATTTCGTTCGGACGTATCGTTTGTTCTCTATCCTTCTGCTGATTGCTCTTCCTTGCGCCGCCTCGTCTCGACAAAACTCGCAGGCCCCGCCTCTTCATCAGGAGGGATACACGATTCGGACCAGCGTGGATTTGGTTGTCTTGCGTGCGACCGTGCGGGACAGTAAAGGCGCTCCGGTCGCAGGGCTCGGCATGGAAGACTTCCAGGTTTTCGAAGACAAAGTCCCTCAACAAATCGAATCTTTCAGCCATGAAGATGTGCCGGTCACGGTCGGCTTGGTGATTGACAATAGCGGCAGCATGCGTACCAAGCGCCACGATGTGATTGACGCAGCCCTGGCTTTCGCGCGCTCCAGCAATCCCGAAGATCAGGTGTTCGTGGTCAATTTCAACGAGCACGTCTTGATGGGTCTTCCGGGCAATGTGCAGTTCACCAGTGATCAAAGACAACTGGAAATGGCGTTGTCCAGAAATAAGGCGGACGGCCTGACGGCGCTCTACGATGCGGTGGCCGTAGCCCTCGAACAATTGAAAAAAGGCAAATGGGATAAGAAAGTGTTGATCGTGATCAGCGATGGCGGCGACAACGCCAGCAGCCACACACTCGCCCAGATCCTCGCGATGGTGAACCAATCGAGCGCGATCCTCTACACCATGGGAATCTTTGACGCCGATGATGACGATCGGAACCCGCACGTGCTCAAGCAACTCTCCAAAATCTCGGGCGGAGAATCTTTCTTTCCGGAGTCGCTGGCCGAAATCCTTCCAATTTGCCAGCAAATCGCTCACGACATTCGCAATCAGTACACCATCGCCTACGTTCCGGTGAACAGGAAACCCGATGGAACGTATCATGCGATCGAAGTGAAGGCGCGGAAATCATCAAGTCGCGGGCGTCTAAGCGTCAGCACACGCCCCGGTTATTCCGCGCCCCTGCGCCCGCCAACGGCGAGCGGCACCCTGAGCAGCCAGCCATGACGCGCACACCCCATCAGAGGATCTCTCCCTCGACGCGGCCTCATCCCATCCTGCGATGGACCAGAAACTTTTTCCTCGCCGCCGGCGTTCTGATTTTGGGTTACTGCGGATATGTCCTTCTCGACGCAAAACTCTACCAGGCCTACGAAACACAGCATTTTCAGCAGGAAATAAAAGATTTCAAGCCGGCCATCAACACCGAGGGTCGCGTTCAAGTGGCGTCCTTTCATCCGTCAATTGGAAACGCCCTGGGCGAAATCGAATTAACACGCATCGGTGTTACGGCGATGATCCTCGAAGGTACGGATAATCGGACCTTGCGGCGCGCCGTCGGGCACATTTCCGGCACCGCCCTGCCGGGACAGCCCGGAAATATCGGGATCGCGGGGCACCGGGACACTTTTTTCCGGGCGCTGCGCAATGTTCGCCAGGACGACGAAATCAATTTAATGACGCTCGATGGTTCGTACCGCTATCGCGTGGATTCTATAAGCGTGGTTGGGCCGGAAGACACTCAAGTCCTGGATAATTCGGGCGGAGATATCCTGACCCTGGTGACCTGCTACCCGTTCTATTTCGTGGGGCCCGCGCCAAGAAGATTCATCGTTCGCGCGCAAAGAATTTCCCAGTAAAGCAGAATGGGAAAAAGGCACTCATCTCCCCTCCCCCCGGGTGCCCCAAATTGAATCATGAGAAGCTCGCTTGCTCTTCCCTGGGCTCAAACGAATTCTCTGAATGATGGAAGTAAGCTAAGATCAAAACGAGGCCGCCACGGGTAAAATGGGACGCCGTTATTCATCTTCTGTGAAAATTTTCGCCGCGATCGTCGCGCTGGCCTTGTCATTGGGCTGGCCTGGCGAAGCCGCCGCCTACGCCGTCCTGGCTCATGAAGCGATCATTGACAGCGCGTGGGACACCAACATGCGCCCTCTCCTGTTGAAGCGCTTTCCCGACGCGACGCCCGACCAGCTGAAAGAAGCGCATGGCTACGCGTACGGCGGCGCCATCATTCAGGACATGGGTTATTATCCGCACGGAAGTTTTTTCTTCAGCGACCTGACGCACTACGTTCGCAGCGGTGATTTCGTCCTGGCGCTGATTCGCGACTCCAAGGACCTTGACGGCTACGCGTTTGCCCTCGGGGCGCTCGCTCACTACGCCGCGGACAATGACGGCCACCCCATTGGCACGAATCGCGCCGTCCCGCTGCTCTATCCGAAGCTGCAAAAGAAATACGGCGATTCGGTCACATACGAAGAAGACAAGTTGGCGCACGTAAAAACGGAGTTCGGATTCGACGTCCTGGAAATCGCGCAGGGCCGTTATGCGCCGGACAACTACCATGACTTTATCGGCTTTGGAGTTTCAGTTCCGCTGCTGGAGCAGGCCTTTCAGGAAACCTACGGTCTGGATCTGAAAAGCGTGCTCTCGAACGAAGACAAGGTCCTCGGTTCGTACCGTCGCGATGTCAGCCGGCTTCTTCCCGAAGCGACGCGCGTGGCCTGGAGCTTGAAGAAGAACGACATCATGAAAGATCAGCCCGGCATCACTCGAAAAAAGTTTCTCTACAATCTTTCTCGCGCGAGCTACCAGAAAAACTGGGGAAAGCAATATCAGCCGCCCACTTTTGGGGAACAATTTCTCGCCTTCCTGGTCCGGATACTCCCGAAGGTTGGTCCCCTCCAGGTCCTGGAGCTCAAGACGCCAACGCCTGCGGCGGAAAAGATGTTCGAAGCCAGCTTCAACGCCAGCATGGATCGCTACCGGAAACTGCTGAGCGAGACAGCCGATGGCCCACCGGACTTGCCCAACGACAATTTCGACACCGGTGATGTCACGGGGCCCGGGAAATATCAGCTTGCCGATGAGACGCAAGGAAAATTGCTCGACGCCCTGGCCAAGCTGAAATTCAGCGGCGCTTCTCCGGAAATGCGCGCCGAACTTCTGGAATTCTTCGGGCATCCGGATGCCCCCTATGCGATGAAGCGGAAGCCGAAAGACTGGGCGAAAGTTCAGGCCGATCTGCAGGAATTGAAAAACGCCGCGCCGCCGCCCGCGACTGCGAGTGCAAGCGCGGACGATCGAACTTCATCAGAATAAAATGTAGCGCCTGTCCCGCATGCGGGACGGTCACTTTGGATTCGTGCATATGCTCACCTGAAGGTGAGGCCTACAAAGCCTGGACCTTATCTTGTTGCGCAGATTCTGAAACGCCGGCTATCAGAAAGACGATGGAATGACGCGCTTCCTCTCCCGCGTGTGGGACGATCCCGAATGCGGCGGATTTAACAAAAATACAGAACGCCTCTTCGCCTACCATCAGGCCACCAAACACACCTACCAATCCGTCCGCGCAAATGCCCGCTATCTCGATTGGCACAATCAGCCTGATCCTTTCCGCGCGTATGAAGGCGTCCCCATCATCGCTCTTCCTCCTGAGCCCGGCTTCCCGGACGCAGAAACATTCGCCGCGATGGCTGCGCTCGCGGAGAGAAAAAATTTGCCTGCCGAATATGCGGTTGAACACTCCGAGAAAATTCAATTGGACCTGATGTGGCTGAGCCGTTTTCTGTGGCACTCGATGGCGGTCAGCGCCTGGAAAAAAGTCCCAGGCTCAGGCGCTCGCTACAGCCTGCGCGTGAATCCCTCCTCCGGCAATCTCCACCCGACAGAAGCTTACGTTGCCCTGCGCGCATTTGCAGGAGTGGGGGACGGTCTATATCACTACCGTCCGGACCGGCATGCCCTCGAGCTTCGCAGCCCCGGCGCATGGACGCAGCATCTCGCCCGCGCGCTCGAAATTCCCTGGGCATCGCAGTCACCATTGATCGTCGGACTGACTTCCATCTTTTGGCGCGAAGCCTGGAAGTACGGCGAGCGGGCCTATCGCTACTGCTGCCACGATTTGGGCCACGCAATCATGAGCCTGCTTCTGGCCGCGCGCGCGCTCGGACTGCCGGGCGGCGCCGTGGCGCACTTCAGCGACGTGTGCCTCGCGCGCGCGCTCGGCGTGGCCGAAAGCGACGAAGCTCCCATGGCCTTCCTCGTTTTCCCCGCGCAGCATAATTCCTCTAGATTTTCAGCCGCGCCGGTAGAAACGGTCGCAGGAATTCCCAACGAACTCTCCGCGGAAGAAGTTCGCTACGACCTGCTCCTCGGGATGCACGCCTCGACGGTTCTGCCCGATCCTGCGGGCCCGCTCCCGAGCGTTTCCAGTGCCAATCCAGTGATTGCCAGAAATCACGCGCTTTTGCTCGGCGCGTCGCGCGATGCTCCACTCGGACCGACCGTGCGGCGCCGCCGTTCCGCGCTTGATTTTGACGCGCGCACATCGCCCATGGAGCGCAGCGAACTCGAACAACTCCTGGACTTCGCGACGCGCGACTGGCGCGCGGACTGGCGCGGAAATTTTGGCGGCGCTTCAACGCTCGCCGAAAGAGGTTTAGATTTTGTCACGCTTTATCTCTACGTTCATCGCGTGCGTGATTGCGACCCCGGCGTCTACCGCTGGGATCCGTCAAACAGAAAGGTCGAACAACTCCATCGCGGCGACGTCCAGCGCATTGCGGCTTTTCTCAGCCTCGAACAGTCCCTCGCCGGAAACTCATGCTTCACAATTTCCATGATCGCGGATTTGCTCGAAGCCGCGCGCGTTTTCGGCAACCGCGGTTATCGCTACGCCTATTTTGAAGCAGGCGCAATCGGCCAGCGCCTCTACGTCGGCGCGGAAGCCCTCGGTTGGAACGCCACCGGCATCGGCGCGTTCTACGACGACGATGTGCACCGCTACTTAGGCTTCCTCGAAGAGGGAGCAGAGTCCGTCGCCGCGTCGGTCCGCGAAGCGGAGCGAGCGGCGCTGGTCATGCTCGGTTCACCAGCCTCCCGCGCCGCTGCGCAGAGTCAAAACAAGAGCGATTCCGCGCCCGTGATTTCCGAATCCGGCGAAGAGCATCCCGCAAACGCGGAACAACTCGCAGAGAACGGGAACGATGCGCAGCCTCGCAAAGATCCGCGCAACCTCCCGCGCCAGGTGATCTACCACTTCGCAGTAGGACGCGCCGTTCCCGACCCGCGGCTCGAGGCCTGAATCACCATGATCGGAATCCTCGTGTGCGGCGAAAACCACTTCATCGTCAACGGCCCGTTGCCTGATCGAGCAGCCGCCCTGGCTCTGGCCCGCCATTGGTCCATCATCCAAATCGTGCAATCGACGCCGGACTCCTTGGAAGGTTGGACCATCGTCACGCGCGCCTTCCGCGAAGACCTCGCCTGGGCAGTAGTCGTGCCCGGCGATGGCGAAATCACGCCCGCCGTGTCTCAGTTGCTGAAAGAATTGTCAGCAAGAGGAATCGAGATCCGCAAGGATTGAAACCCGGGAACGCCAATCTCCCGATTGGCGTGGCCAACAAAATCGCCAATCAGGAGATTGGCGTTCCCAGGCGCATACCGCTACTTGATTTTTACGTATTTCCGCAACTTGTGCGGCCCGACGTCCGCCGCATAGATAGTCCCTTTGTCATCCGCCACGATTCCTGACGCCCCGGAAATGCGGTTCACATCCGCTTGCGCCAGGTCCGGATCAGGGATGAAGGCCGCAATCGAGCCGTCCTTTGCGCTCCCGACGGTAATCCCCCGCAAATAGCCCGGGTTGACCATCGAATTCGATTGCGAGTCGCTCACATAAAGAGTGTCGTCCTTCGCAATGTACACGGCGCTCGGCCGGCCAAATTGTTTCCACGCGACGATAAATTTTCCGTCCTGGTCAAAAACCTGCACGCGGCTGTTGCTGCGGTCGGCCACGTACACGTACTCGCGCGAGCCGCCGATCGAAATGTCGTGGGGCTGGTCGAACTCGCCCGGCCCCGAACCGTGATGCCCCCAGGTCTTGATGAACTTGCCGTCCTTTGAAAATTTCACGACGCGGTCATTCGTGCCGTGTCCATCGGTCACAAAAATATCGCCGTTGGGCGCGATGGCAATTCCCGACGGCTGATCGAACGTATCCGGACCATCCCCCTTTACACCTTCCTTGCCCAGCGTCATCAATACTTTTCCAGTCGGACTAATCTTGAAAACCTGGTGGCCGCGCACCACGCCGTTCGCGTCTTTCGCCGAAAGGCCGAGCACCGTCTCGCTGGCGTTCGCGTCGCTCGCCCAAATATTTCCCTGGCGATCGATCGTAAACCCGTGCGGAAACGCGAACATCCCGCTGCCAAAGCTCGTCAGAAGTTTCCCCGACGGATCAAATTCCAGAATCGGCGGTTCCGTGCGGCCGACGCAGGTGGCAGCCCCGGCGGGTTCCGTGTTGAAGCACCGGTGAAAGACCCAAATGTTCCCCTTGGGATCGATGTCCGCCCGGATCAGCTCGCCCCAATGTCCTCCATTCATGCTTGCAGGAAGAGTCGGCCAGCCCTCCTCCAGGCGATACGGATTGGGGAGGTCGGCTTGCTTGGGGTATTGCTTCTCTTGAGCGCGTGCCGGAGGGCAAAGCAGAGTGGGAACAGCGAGGGCTGCGATCAATATCACCCTCTTTCGAGCCGTGAGGATCATTGCATCACCTTCCATTCGTTCATGCGCGACACGTTTCTTTTGTGGAATCCACCGACTTATATATCATGCCCACTTATAGGCGAAACTGTGCGCATGGAGTAGCTCAGAATTCAGTCCGTGCTACTTGGGCATCAGCTGCTGGATGAGCTCCGGAGATTCAATCTTCCAGTCGTCCGCCAGGACGTAGGCCTTTCGCAAAATGGTTTCTGTGCGGTAATCCAGCTCAACCGGAATCGCGGAGAAATCAAGAGAAACCGCATCGAGCACCTTGATTGGAATTTTCAGCCGGCGAAATCCCGTATCGGCGACGAGCATAGCCCCGCCCCACGCAAACTCAATGCGATACATTCCCAACTGTCCCCGCACTTCCAGCCAGGTCTTGTGTATTTTGCAGCGGTCGTGAATCGGGGTGTGCGGCAGGACGAGCGACAGCGTCTCGCGCCGCAGTTCGATGAGACCGGATAATTCCTGAACGTTGAACCCTTCGCTGAAAATTCCCGTGCCTCTGTCGCCCTGGTCGGCCCAGGTTTCATCGCCTCCCACGGCGGAAACCGAAGTGAACAAGTCGACGTCCCTCATCACTTCCGAATACAAAATCGCCGGAACGTCGTCGATGGCAATTTCGCGGCCTTCGCGGTAGAAACGCACCTGATCGGATCCGATGAAGAGATTGATCCCCGCTCCCGATTGTTCCCCCATAGCCGATTCGAGAAGCGAACCATCGCGATCCGATGGAATGTCGACATAAAACTCCACGCGCATCTTCCAGGAATCGAATTTCTTTGTCGGGACATTGGCGCCGTCGAAATTTGCGCTCATGAGCCTGTAATCCCAGCCTCGAGCGCGGCACAAATTGGCAAACTGGTGCTGCCGCATCAGGACTTTGGCGAATCGATTGGAATACCTTTTGGTCTGGCGTTCGTCATTGGTGACGATGTAAAACTCGCGAAATGCCTGGCGAAACGGCTGGCGGATCTTGGCCGCGAAAATACGTTCACGCCATCGCTGAATTTCCGCCGGATCGCGAGGCCAGCGGATGCCAGAGCCGCACCGCCTGCGCAGCTCCGAAATCCACCGGATTTCCGGACGAGTCGATCACTTCCTTTCCCGACCAGATCCCCGAGCGCTCCGAACCTTCATCGTTCCGGAAAATCCAGATCAGCCTCCGGCCAAGGAACCCCAGCAAAGGATGCTCAACGAAATATTGCCGCCAGTGGGCCACCGGCATGCCCCTCGGCAACAGAAACGAAGATTCCAGGCGAGTTCGCTGAGCGAGATAAAT
This sequence comes from uncultured Acidobacteriota bacterium, assembly GCA_963804145.1. Taxonomy (GTDB): domain Bacteria; phylum Acidobacteriota; class Terriglobia; order Acidiferrales; family UBA7541; genus Palsa-360. The sequence goes on from CAWDPI010000005.1 coordinate 373,261, forward strand.
CTGCTCGAGTTCCTTGGCCAGCGAAGCAACAGAACGGACTTCCTTGGGAAATGTTTTTTTGATGTGCGACGGCGCGGCCTTCGCTGGTTTTCCATCCGCGCTGTGCCAGGCAACGCCAACGTGCCCGTCCTCGCCCAGGTGCACGATGGCTTTGGCGTCCCCGATCGCAGTCTCCGCCTTGCCCTGCGCGCCGAGCCCGTAGTGACCAACGGAAATATCTTCGAGTTCCTGCACCGTCAGGCCGCTCCGCTCCGCCGCTTGCTGCAGTGACTTCTCAATCAGGCGCCGGGCGACGTTGTACTTTACCTTCGCGCGCAACCGCGTCAGTTGCGCGACGGCCTCGCTGCATTCCATCGCTCCCAGCGCCTGCGCGCACGCGAAACCCACCTTTTGCGAAACGGCGCCAAGCATGGGAATCTTGCGAAGGCAGGCAATTCCAAAATCGGCGACAGCCCGCGCAGCTTCGCTGTCGTTCCGCTGCGCCAGGCACCAGACCACTCCTTTTTGGTATGACGAATCCTCGATGGGAGAAGTCGCTTCCGGCGGCTGGCCCGGCGTGGGGCCGAGCGCCAGCCACCGCAGCATCGCCGCGAAAACCTCGGCCTCTCCGAGGACAGTGATCAGTTCGCGCGCTCTCTTGTTCCACTTCGCTCCCGGCACGGTCGAGGCAAGACTTTGGCAGTGTTCGAGCAATCCTTCCCACCCCGCGCGCGCGATCTCCTCCATCGTCTTGATTTCATCGAACACGATTTGCGACCAGGGGCCGCGCCCGGGATCGAGTTGCTTCTCCCCCTCCACGCGAATCAATGGCGCGATGACCTCCCTGAACTCCTGGTTTCGCGGCTCAATTTTTCCGCTCGCGCTCGGCGCCAGACGCAAATAGATTCTTCTCAATTCCTTGCGGATTTCGTCCGTCACCTGTTCGCGCGTAATTGACGAGATGAGCTGCCGGATCGGAAAAAAAAGGTGCGCCATCTCTCCCATGGACCCGCAATACTGGCCGAACAGGTGCAACACGAGTTCTGTCGGCAGCGGCTTCGGCGCGCGTGAAAATGCGATCTGGATCCCCTCTGAAAGCGTGTTGCAGGCGTTGTAGTTTTTCGCCAGGTGGGCTTCGGCCCGTATCCAGTCAAAGGACTGGGCCAGAAAGGCGTGCAGAACCTGAGTCTCCGCGCGGCCAAGTTCCACCAGTGCCGGATTTTTCTCCTTCCAGGCCGCTGTTTCGCGCCGCATCTGCTCCACGGTATTGAACGCAATGGGCCGCGTGCTGCTCGTGGCAACGATCGTTTCGTAGATGGCCAGCGCTTGCTTTTCCGGTTCCGTCATCGCTTCCGCTCCGACATCCAATGCGCGTGCCACAGTTTACAGCTTCCGATTCGCTGTCGGCCGAGCCATTTTCAGTCTAGTGGAAGTGGCTCAGTTCGGTCGCGAAGATGCCCGTCCGCCGCCGTTAGTTATGTAGCGGCCGCCCGCCTTTTGGGCGGGCAGCTTTTTGTTCCATCCAGCACCGAACTAATTCGCCACCAAAGCGAACCAATCGTTGACCTTCCCCCCACCCACCCGTATAATCGAAGTTTCCGATTTGTCTCTGGAGGGGCGATGTACGCCGTTATTCGAAGTGGAGGAAAGCAGTACCGGGTTGCTCCCGGGGATACGGTCAAGGTGGAGACCTTGCCCGGCAAAGTGGGCGGCAAGATCACGTTTGAAGACGTGGTTGGCGTGGCCACCGACGAAAAGAAATTTCTGACCGGAGCGGACGCCGCCAAGGCCAAAGTCATCGGCAAGATCGTTTCGCAGGGGCGCCATCCGAAACTCACGGTCTTTAAATACCGCTGCATCAAGCAGTACAAGATTGTCCGCGGCCACCGGCAGAATTACACAGCCGTCGAGGTCAGCGGCATCGAGCTCTAAGAGCTCCAGAGGAAATTGAGATGGCACATAAGAAGGGTGGCGGCTCCTCCGTAAACGGCCGCAACTCGCAGGGACAAAGGCTGGGAGTGAAGCGGTTCGGCGGCCAGCTCGTCCACGCGGGAACGATTTTGATTCGCCAGCGCGGCACGCAGGCACAAGCCCGGCGTGAACGTCGCGCGCGGCAAGGACGATACGCTCTTCGCCCTGATTAACGGCGTCGTGCTTTTCCAGGACAAGGGCCAGGACGGCCGCTATATCAGCGTCCTCCCCGCGGAGCAGGCGCCTTCAACACCGCCTGCCGCTGCGCCAGCAAACTAACTGGACCTCGAATTCGAGAAGGCGGCTCCGCAGAAGCGGGGCCGCCTTTTTATTTGGGCTCACTTTCTAGTGGCGCAGGCTTCAGCCTGTGGGGTTTGAGCCTAGCTAGTACGAAACCCCACAGGCTGAAGCCTGCGCCACTAGAAATGCACAGAGTACAATTCAATCTCGCACTGTCGTATCCTGAAGGGCGGAAGTGACCCATGGTGTTCGTCGACGAAGCCAAAATCTACGTGAAGGCCGGCAACGGCGGAAACGGCTGCGTCGCGTTCCGCCGCGAAAAATTCGTGCCGCGCGGCGGCCCTTCCGGCGGCGACGGCGGCCATGGCGGCAGCATCTACCTCGAAGCCAACCCGCACGACAACACGCTGCTGCGCTACCGCTACAATCGCGAATTCAAAGCCGATCGCGGCCGCCACGGCGAAGGCTCGAATTGTTCCGGCCATTCCGGCGCGGACATGATTCTGGCCGTGCCCGTCGGCACCGTCGTCGTCGATGAGGACACGGGCGAACAGCTCGCCGATCTGACCAAGCCGGGCCAGCGCATCCTGATCGCGCAGGGCGGGCGCGGCGGGCGCGGCAACCAGCACTTCGCCAAGCCCTGGCACCAGGCGCCGCGCGAATCGGAAGAGGGCCAGCCCGGGGACGAGCGCCATCTGCACTTCGCGTTGAAGCTGCTCGCGGACGTCGGCCTGGTGGGATTTCCGAACGCCGGAAAATCCACGCTCATCTCGCGCATTTCCGCGGCGCATCCGAAAATCGCGGACTATCCGTTCACAACGCTGAGCCCAGCCTCGGCGTCGTTTCCGCGGACGGCGCTCCGGGAAAGCCTTCGGAGAAAGGCGGCGGGCGCACGTTCGTGGTCGCGGACTTGCCCGGCTTGATCGAAGGCGCGCACACCGGCGCGGGCCTGGGCATCCGATTTCTGAAGCACATCGAGCGCACGCGGCTGGTCGCGCATCTGATCGACACCAGCGACGCTTCCGACCGCGATCCCGTGCACGACTTCGAGATCATCGCGGGCGAGCTGGCCGCGTTCAGCGAAAAACTTGCCGAGAAGCCCGTGATCGTTGTGGCCACAAAACTGGACGCCACGACCGACCGCACGCGCCTTGAAAAGCTGCGCGATTTTTGCGCCGCGCGCGGACTCGAGTTTCACGCCATTTCGTCCGCCTCGGGCGAAGGCATCCCGCAACTGGTGCGCGCCATGGCCGACGCGCTGGATCGCCTGGCCCCGCACGAGCCGCTTCAGGAAAACGCGGACGACGCCGCAGCCTTGCAAGGAACCGCGCGCAAAAGAATCTTCCGCGCCGGCGCATCCGGAGGACCGTTGAGCATCGCCTCTCCGGAAGGCACACGGCGTTTCCCGGGAGCAGGCGCGCGAGCGGCGCATCGCGCTTTTCGGCGGCACATTCGATCCCATCCACATCGGCCACCTCGCCGTCGCGCGCGCCGCCGAGCGCCGTTTCCATCTCGACGAAATTCATTTCATTCCCACGGGCCGCCCGCCGCACAAGCATCGCGCCGGAATGGCTTCCTACGCGGACCGCTATGCCATGATGTCCATTGCCTGCGCCGATCATCCGCGGTTCGTCCCATCGCTCGCGGAATCGGGCGCGGACCATTCCGGCCGCGAAACTTTTTATTCGGTGGACACCGTGAGGCACTTCAAGCAGCGGCATTCACGGCACCGGCGCGCACTTTTATTTTTTGCTGGGCGCGGATTCGTTCCTGCGATATTCCGAACTGGAAAGATTACGAAACGCTGCTGGGCCTGTGCGATTTCATCGTCGCCAGCCGTCCCGGTTTTAACGTGGCGGCGCTGCGCCTCGTGATTCCCCCGGAACTTTTCGCGCGCCGCGGCGCCGCGCACGCGCCGCTCGATCCGCGCGCCATCACGCTTGCGGCGCACCGTCGTGTACGTGCTGGACACTGTCTCCAGCCACGTTTCGGCCACCGAAGTCCGGAATCGCTTGGATCGACAACGATTCCATTCACGGGCTTGTGCCGCCGCGCGTCGAGGAATACATTACCAAGCAGGCCCTTTACCGGTGACGGCAAGAAAGGATTCGATTCCGCCAGAACGTTCGCGCGGCCATCGAGGCCGCGCAGGAAAAGCAAGCGGCGGATGTCACGCTGCTCGATCTCGAAGGCCTCGGCGCCTTCACGGATTATTTTCTTGTCTGCACCGGATTCAGCACGCGCCAGGTCGAAGCGATTTGCGACGAAATCGACGAACGCCTGGGACGGATCGGCACGCGCTTGCAGCACCGCGAGGGCAAAGCGGGCAGCGATTGGATGCTGCTCGATTTCGGCGGCCTGATCGTGCATGTGTTCACCGAACGCGCGCGCCATTTTTACGATCTCGAGCGTCTCTGGCGCGCCGCCCGCCGCATCGAATTTAAAGAGCCGCGCGAGGGAATTCCCCCGTCAAATTGGACGGCGCCGCGGAGGCCGAAGGATGAGCGAGCCGCGCATGGCCTGGATCGCGGAAGATCCCGCGTCGAAGGCGGTCGTCGAACTCGCGCGCAAGGTCGCGGAAACTTCCACCACGCTTCTCATCACCGGAGAGAGCGGCACCGGCAAGGATCATCTGGCGCGCCTGATCCACGAACTCGGACCCCGGCGCGATGCGCCCTTCCTGAAAATCGATTGTGCCAGCCTGCCGCAGGAACTGGTCGAATCGGAATTGTTCGGGCACGAGCGCGGCGCATTTACCGGAGCGGTCGAGCGCAAACTCGGCCGCCTGGAAATGGCGGGCGCGGGAACGATCGTGCTGGATGAAGTCGCGGCGCTTTCGCCGGCCACGCAGTCGAAACTTCTTGCGCGTGCTCGAGGAGCGGCAATTCGAGCGCCTGGGCGGCACGGAAACCATCACGATCACGGCGCGCCTGATTGCCCTGACCAACGCCGATCTTGCGCGCCTGGTTTCCGACGGGCAGTTCCGCGAGGATTTATTTTTCCGGCTGAGCGTGCTGACGATTCCCGTGCCCGCGTTGCGCGCGCGTCCCGCGGACATCCTGCCGCTCGCCGATGCGCTGCTCGAACGCGCAGCGCGCGTGCACGGCCGCACGGGCGTGTCTTTTTCCGAGCCCGTGCGAAAAATGCTGCCCATGTATTCCTGGCCCGGCAACGTGCGCGAGCTCAAGAAACGCCATCGAGCGCGCGCTGGTATTTTCCGGCAGCACTTCGCTCATTCCGGAAGATTTTCCGGAATCGGTGCGCACGGCGGACTCGGAATTCGGAGTCGCGCTGCGTTCGCTCGACGATATCGAACGCGACGCCATCCGCGCGACGCTCGAAGCCACGCGCTACAAAATCAGCAAGAGCGCGGAGATTCTCGGCATCAGCCGAAAGACCCTGCTCGACAAACGCAAGAAGTACGGATTGAACTGAACCTGGGAACGCCAATCTCCCGATTGGCGGGTTTGCGTGACGCCTGCCGCGACGCACCGGCTTTCAAAACGCCAATCGGGAGATTGGCGCTCCCGGAGATCGCCGATGAAAATTCACCTGGTCATGCTCGGAAAAACGCGCCGCCCGGAAATCCGGGCGCTCATGGACGACTACGTCGCGCGCATCCGCCGATTCGCCGATGTGCAGCTCACCGAATTGCGCGAAGATTCCGCCGCATCGCTGCGCAAGCTGGCGCTCGATTCCGCCGCGACCGTCGTCTTGCTCGACGACGCAGGAAAACCGCAAACGTCGGCGCAATTCGCCAGGTGGCTCGGAGAAACGCGCGATCGCGGCGCGCGCGAAATTGTTTTTCTGTGCGGCGGCGCGGAAGGTTTTCCCGAAGCGTTGCGCCGCCGCGCCACGCAAAAACTTTCGCTTTCTTCTCTCACATTCTCGCACGAACTCGCCCGCGCCATGCTCGCCGAGCAGCTCTATCGCGCCTTCGCCATCCTCGCCGGCCATCCCTACCCGAAATAGTTAGCCGCCCATGCGCAAAGATGGATCAAGACCCAAAGATTTTATTTAGATAGACTTAGCTAGCTTCTGAGCTGTCGAATTGGAATTCGGCCACGCGTTCATTGAGTTGTAACAAAATGGCTTTATCGTAGTGACATTCGCAAAAATCGAGCGCCACGCTCGTGGTGCGAATTCATATACTCTGCACAGAGTACTCTGTACAGAGTATATGGATCCAGACTCGGCGCAATCCCAGCCAGAAGAAGGGAACGATGAAAAGTCCGGCACGAAAGACCGCAGCGCGAGCGAAGAGACCCAAAAAGGCCGTCAAGTTCCTGGCGAAATCGACCTGCGCGACATGCCGCAAGGCGCGCCGTTTCATGGAGAAGCGCGGATACCACCTCAACTATCGGGATCTCGTAAAGGATCGTTTGAATGCTTCGGAATTGCAGAAATTGATCGGGAAACACGATCACGAGGATTTCCTGAACCCGCGCAGCGAAGTCTTCCGCAAAAAGAAAATGGAGGACAACCCGCCTTCGCGCCGGGAGGCGATCAGCTTGATGGCCAGGAATCCGGACTTGATTCGTCGCCCGGTGATTGTTGCCGGCGGGCGCGTGGTGATCGGATACGACGAAAATGGAATGATCCGCTTCTAGGCCGGTCCGCGCGGGATAGTCGGACGGCCCCCGGTTCCCGGGCCAATGGCGATTTAAATAGGCGCAACCAAACTTCAAGGCGTAGAATCTAAGTAGTGTAAGGCAAAAAACGAGTTCCCTCGAAAACTCGTCCGCAGGTCTTACGCATTGTTGCGGAGGGCCTTAAAATGACGAAGCCACTGCCCGTTAAGTTCACCACAGCCATCGCTATCTTGTTTGCCTGCAGTGCGATCCCCGCGTTCGCGAATCATGGAGGCGGAGGCGGTGGTTTTCATGGCGGAGGTGGAGGAGGCTTTCACGGCGGCGGTGGCGGCGGCTCCCGAGGGGGATCTGCGCCCTCTGCGGGCTATGCAGGTTCACGCGCTGCGGCCCCGCGCTCCAGCTCCAGTGGTGGGTACGCAGCTCGGCCAAGCAGCAATTATTCCCGGTCCTACGCTAATTCGCTCGATGGAAGCCAGAGGTCGGGAAATTCGTCCGCTGCCCGTCCGGCTACCGCCGACGGCCAATGGCATTCCTTTGGGAACGCATCTGGTGGCCGCGGACCTGAGACAGCTCAATCCGGAGCCGGGGCCTCGAGCAACGCTGGCGGCTTCCACGTCTTTAGCGGAAATCGCGGAACGGGATCTGCCGGCACGGTGCGAAGTTTTTCTGGGCAGGGCAACGAAATTTATGAGAACGCTCCCGCCGCGCGAAATGTAGTCCCCAGGTCTCAATCGCTTTCTACACTTCACAATTCGGTCAGCGGTTCACTCGCCGCGAGTTCCGGATTCCGGTCGAACTCGGCGCTCTCTGCTTCTTCCCGAATTGCCGGTGGATCAACTTTTCTTGGCAATCGAGGTTTTGCGGGATCAGGCGGCTTTGGAGGCAGGGGCCAGTTCGGCAATAGTTTCGGATTTGGCTTTGGCAACCGGTTCCGCCGAGGGTGCTGGAACTGCGGCTTCGGTTTTGGATTTGGCGGGTGGGGCTGGCCATGGCTGGGTTTCGGGTTCTGGGACCCCTTCTGGTTTGACCCGTGGTGGGCGCCTGGACCAGCGTCTGGATATGGTTATTACGGGTATCCCAACAGCAATGTCTATGGCTATCCCGATCAGGGATACTACGGTCCAGAAGACAACTCAAATCCGCCGGCGGAGCAGGACAACCAATCGGATCAGTACAATCAGGGACCTACAAATGGCAACTGGATTACGCCGAACGGGCCGAGCCCTTCGCTTGCGCCAAATTCCGCGAATCTGGCTGTGCCGGTTCTCATTTACATGAAGAACGGTTCCGTGTTAACGGTCCGCGATTACTGGATGATTGATGGGGAGCTGCACTACATTCTGATGAGCGGGACGCAGAGAACCACCGATCTCGAGCAAGTCGATCTGCCGCGCACCAACACGGAAAATGCCAAGAGCGGCGTGAGATTCATCTTCAAGTCCGAGCCGAGCGTTCCTCCTTCGGCCGAGCCCGATGCGCAGCCGGGAAACCCGAATGCGCCTGCACCCACGCAGCAACTCAACGCAGTGCCGCAACCTGAAGCGCGAACATAGATTTTAAGTGGCGCAGGCTTCAGCCTGTGGGTTTTGGTCCTTCCTGGGATTAACCCAACCCCCACAGGCTGAAGCCTGCGCCACTCGCTCTTACCGGCTCGGCGCTGGGAACTGCACCTTCGGCGCTTCGCGTGAAGATTCCGACGCCGTGAAGTAAGCGTTGTTGCGCTGGAATCCCGCCCATCCTGCGAAGATATTGTTCGGAAAAAGTCCGATGTACGTGTTGTAGTCCTGGATCGCGTCGTTGTACCGCTTGCGCTCGACGGCGATGCGATTTTCCGTGCCGGCGAGTTCGTCCTGCAGCCTCAGAAAATTTTCATTCGATTTCAATTGCGGATAATTCTCGACGATCAGAAGCAGGCGGCCGATCGCGCCGTCCAGCTGGCCGTTCGCGGCAATTTTATCCGTCGGTGTTTGCGCGCCCAGCAGCGCGGAGCGGGCCGCGGCGATGTCATGAAACACGGTCTGCTCCTGCGCGGCGAAACCTTTCACGGTTTCGACGAGATTCGGGATCAAGTCGGCGCGCCGCTGCAGCACGACGTCCACCTGCGCCCAGGCGGATTTCACCGTTTCGTTTTTCGTCACCATCTGGTTGCGGCTGCTCACGTACGCCCCGCCAACGAGCAGCGCGATCACCGCCAAAACCACCAGCACGATCACTCCAATTTTCATATGCTTCCTCCGAGATTCATTCGCTGCTTATTTTTTCGCGTCAAGCTGCCGGTCAAATTTTTCCGTGACTGCTTCGACGAACGCAAAATACTGGTTGAGCGTTTTCTCGATGTCGATGTCGCGTCCTCTCACTTTTCCTTCGCGGATGCCGAGAATCGTTTGAAATCCGGCGGGATCGGCGCCGGCAAATTTCGCGATCCTGTCGATGGCCTCGCGTTTGGTCTCCGCGGGCGCTTCGCCGAGCGCGAGGAGCGCGTGGCGAAACAGCGCCGCAAATGACGAAAACGATGCGACCATGAGTTCCAGATAAGCTTTTGGTTTTTTGGGCGCGGCCAGGATGGCCTGGCGAAGGCGCAGCCAGTCCGCGCGCAGTTCGCGCTCCACCTGGATCGCGTGGTAATGAAGCGGCACGGAAATTTCCGCCAGCACATTCTCTCCGTACAAGATGCGGTGGCGGGATTTCATGTCCAGGAGCTCGATGGTGAAAATATCGGCGGACCGCTGAAGTTCGTCCAGGGTGAAAACCAGTGGCGGGCGCTGATCGCGGCGGATCCACCATTCCACGGCACTGTGGAGCGCTTCGAGATGTGCCGCATCCGCCTGCTTGACCAGGCAAAGGATATTCAGGTCCGAATGTTTCGCGTGAAACTCATCCGTCGCCGCCGAGCCGTACAGGATCACCGCTTTCAAATTGTCCGCCGCCGCGGCTTTGAGCTTTTGCACGAATTCGTCGAGCTTAGTGTCGATCAACTCTTGCTCCTTCTGGCCTTTCTCCTTGCGACGCGCATCTCACCAGCTCCCGCTCGCGCCGCCGCCGCCAAACGATCCTCCGCCGAAGCCGCCAAATCCGCCTCCACCCCCGCCGCCCCAGGAGCCACCGCCACCCATCGAACCTCCGCCGAACCACGGGCCGCCCATCCACATTCCGCCGCCGCGCCGTGAACGCGTCGATCCGCCGAAACCAAAAAGGAGGCGCAGGAGAAAACCGATCAGCGGGAAAAATATGAAAACCGCAATGATCAGAAGCTCGACAATATTGCCGAGGGGAGCCGGGGAATTATCCGATTCCGGTTGCGGTTGCGGCGCTGAAACTCCGGAGAGATTGTCCAGCGTGACCTTCTGGTCTTCGGCTATGACGGCAGCAACGCGTTGCGTGATGAGCAGTACGGCGCCGCTGTAGTCGCTTTGCCGCAGCAACGGCACGATTTCGCGCTCGAAGCCGCCCACCTTTCCGTCGGGCAGAATCGGCTCGAGACCGTAGCCAACTTCGACGCGATCTCTGCGGTCATTGGGCGCGAAGAGAATCAGAACGCCGCGGTCCAACTGTTTCGGTCCGATGCCCCACGCGGTCGCCAGATCAATCGAGAATTGCTCGATCGGCTGGCCCTCGAGCGAGGAAATCGTAACGATGGCAATCTGCGCTTTGGTTTTCTCCTCAACTTCGGCGCACAGCGCCGTCAGCTTGTCTTTGGCCGGCGCGCTCAGCACGCCCGCGAAATCGTTCACGTAGCCTTGCGGCTTGAGGTTTTTGACTTGCTCAGCCCTGGCAGCGGGAACGCAGAGAAGCAACAAGAGCAACAGCGGGCGCGCAACGGATTTGGCAAGTCGGAATGGAGAGGGCATCCAGCGTCAGCTTTCGTGGAAGTATCTATCTTAGGCTGCCGCTCCGCCAGCGTCAACGGTGGGCGGGCTTGGGTCAATTTGTCTGTAGGACAGCCACTCCTGGCTGTCCCGCACAGTTCCTGCAGGGCGGAAGCGGACAGCCAGGAGTGGCTGTCCTACAAGAACCTTGCGCTTCCACTTCACAGGCGGCTAGGCGTATGATCGGCGCCAAATCCGAAATTCGAGGTCTAATCGGACTAGGAAACAGGAGGAGCTATGGCGAAGCGATTGTGGATGGCGTGCGTCTTATTTTTCTTGTGCGCGGGAGTTGCTTCCGCGCAGGACGCGAAGACTGTTTTGCAGGCCGCCCAGAAGGCGATGGGCGATGTGAAATCGATTCAGTATTCAGGGACAGGCCACTTGAATGCCTACGGCCAAGCTTATGTGACCGCGGGGGCCTGGCCGGTCACGAACCTTACCAGTTACACCAAGACGATCGACTTCACCACGAAGTCGGCTAAGGAAGAACTCACGCACGCAGAGCCGGTTCCCATGGTCAAGGGCGGCGGGCGTCCGTTCGGCGGGGAAGAAAAGTTGGTTCACTATGTGAGCGGGCAATATGCGTGGGACATGCCCGGCAGTACGCCCACGCCGAATCTCGGAGCAGCCACTGAGTGGCAACTGCAGATTTGGCTCACTCCGCAGGGATTCGTGAAAGGCGCGTTGGAGAACAACGCCACCGCAAAGAAGGGCACGACAGGAACGATGGTGTCGTTCATGACGGGCAAGTACAAAGTGACAGGCGTGATTGACGCCCAGAACATGGTGACCAGGACGGAAACGTGGGTGGCCGATCCTGACGTCGGCGACAAGTCCATTGAGACCACGTTTTCAGGCTACAAGGATTTTGGCGGCGTGAAGTTCCCGACAACGATCGTGCAGAAGCAGGAAGGGTTTCCAACGCTGGAGCTGACCGTGACCAGCGTGAAAGCCAACCCCGGACTGAGCGTGTCGGTGCCCGACTCCGTCAAGACAGCGGCCATGCCGCCAGTGAAGGTGGTCGATCAAAAAGTGGGCGATGGCGTGTGGTTCCTCGGGGGCGGATCGCACAACAGCGTGGTCGTCGAATTTCCAACTTACGTGGCAATCATCGAAGGCCCGCTGGGCGATGCCCGGTCGGACGCCGTCATGGCCGACGCCAGGAAGCTGGTGCCCAACAAGCCGATCAAGTATCTGATCAACTCGCACCACCACTTCGACCATCTCGGAGGCGTGCGGGCCTATGTTGCGGCAGGCGCCACAATCATCACCAATGAAGCGAATGTGGCGTACTACCAAAAGCTCTTCAACGCTCCGCACACTCTGGACCCGGACGACCTGGCCAAGAACCCGAAGGAGGCGACCATCATCCCGGTGAAGGAAAAGTACGTTCTCACCGAGGGCGGCCAGTCGATCGAGATGTATCACATCGACGGCGACAGCCACGCGGCGGACCTCACGATGTTTTATATCCCGAAGGCGAAGGTCCTCGTGGAGGCGGACGATTACACTCCGTCCACTCCGCAGGCGCCGGCGCCGACCGGAGTTCGCCCCGCTATTTTCTCGGCCAATCTGATGAAGAACGTACAGCGGCTGAAGCTGGACGTGACCACGATTGCACCGCTGCACGGGTCCGTGGTTCCGTTCTCCGATTTCCAAAAAGAGGTTGAGGGCGGAAAAGGGTAGGCGGGAGGCGGGAATTAATCGCAAAGCGGCAGGCGGCAGGATTTCCACAGCCATCTGCCGCTTTTCGTTAGACGGTACTCCAGGCCTGTCCCAGACCACTGCGGGCGACCAAGTTCCAAATCGTCCAAATTCATATATTGAATTGGCGGGGAAATAAGTCAGGTATACAATCCTTCCGATTTTGGGGCACAGGGGGGAAATCAGCGGTCGTACACCTATTTCCCAAGCCCCTATAAGAAAATTTTTAGACGACTGAGTGCGGGCGAGGCCACACGTGTACGCGGTCGAACCGCTGAAACAGAAACGCCGCGGGCAAGAGCAAAGGGCGCTGCCGTGGTGAGTTGCGCTAGCGTTCTTAATTCATCGAGCCAAAGAGAGGCTGATTATGAAACTTAATTCGCCGAAAGTTCTCGCTCTGTTGTTTTCCATCCTGATTTTCTCTCTGCCCTCCAGCTCTCAGCAGGTTGTCGGCGCTATCACCGGGACGGTCACCGATCCCACCGGCGCCGCCGTGCCCGACGCAGTCGTGAAGGCGACCAACTTAGCGACCAACCTTGAGATCACCGCCCAGACGAAGCCGAATGGTTCGTACGTTGTCCCGGAGCTTCCCGCGGGAACATACAAAATGACGTTTACGAAAGACGGCTTCAAGACCGAAACGCACACGGAAGTTCTGGTCAACGGCAATCGCACGACGACGGTGGATTCGAGCCTGGTGCTGGGAGCGGTGAATGCATCGGTGGAAGTGACCGCGACACCGCTGATGAATCAGGTGGATACCACCAGCGGCTACGTGGTCGACAACCTGACCATCCAGAATACCCCGCTGGGCACGGGCAGCTTCACGCAACTGGCAATTCTGAGTCCCGGCGTGCACGCGGATTTTCTCGGCGGCGGCGGCGCGAATTCGGGCCTGGGTAATCAGGCGATTTTCGCCGATGGGAACCGCGATACGAGCAACAGCTTCTCGTTGAATGGCGTCAGCACAAATAACCTGTTCGACGGGAACTCCACCAGCCAGGTGGGGGAGAACCGCTTCGTGCTGAATACCGGCGAGAATTTCGGCGCGGGCGGCACGATCGTGACGAACACTTCGGTGTACGGAGCCATCGGCCAGGCGCTTCCTACTCCGCCTCCCGATGCCATCCAGGAGATTGCGGTGAATGCGTCGATGTATGACGCATCGCAAGGGAACAATAGCGGAGCGCATATCAGCGTGCTTACAAAGTCAGGCACGAACTCTTTTCATGGAACTGTCTACTGGCAGTACCAGAGCAGCGCGATGGACGCCAATCCATTCTTCTATGATGCGGACCCTACGATTCCCGCTTCGCTCAAAAGCCCTTTCCTGAATCGAAACCAGTTCGGCGCCACCGTTGGCGGGCCCATCAAGAAGGACAAGCTGTTTTACTTCGGTTCCTACCAGGGGGTTCGCATCTCCGACGCGGGCACTTCTTTGAAAGAGGTGACGGTGCCGTTTCATCTGACGGACGACCGTAGCCCCCAGGGAATCATCAACACCATAAACGCGGATTATTTTAGTCCCCCTTATGATAAGACGGCTTGCGGTCCTGGACAGACTCCCGCTAACCCTTGTTTTGCAGGCCCGATCAATGCGGTCGCACTGAATCTCCTGCAGGCGAAATCTTCTAACGGTCAATACCTCATTCCGAGCGTGAGTCCGGCCACTATTGCCGCGGGCCTGGCGAGCGCCGTGAAGCTCGGCAACGACGCGATCGTTCAAGGGCCAAACACGCAATCCAAGGTCGACCAGGGAATTGTCGATATCGATTATGTGCTCAGCGACAAAGATCGTTTGTCGGGAAAGTATTACTTCCAAAACGATCCCACGACCGATCCTTTTGGAGCCGCAGGTTCACTGCTCGGCTTCCCCCAGGAGCTTTCCGCAGGCAGCCAGGTCATTTCCCTCGCCAACACGGTTATCTTGTCTCCGAATCTTACCTGGGAGCAGCACTTCGGGTTCACGCGCATGAAGGCCTACTCGTCGACACAGCAGGCCTTCACCGCGAGTTCGATGGGCATCACTCTTCCTGGCGCACAGACGTTCCCGCAAATCGAAATCAGCCTTGCAGATCCTAATATTAACCAGTCCCTCGAGTTCGGCCCCAGCACCAGCTTCGGCAATGGCGGCATGTACCAGAATCAATGGGAAACCGGATCCTCGCTCAGCTGGGTAAAAGGAAGGCACATCATTACTGTAGGCGCGCTGTGGGACCATACGCAGCTCAATGTGATCAACAACAATTTGAACACGGATCAGCTTAATATCAAGGATTTCGTACATTTTGCGGAAGGGATTCTGCATACCGGAACTGCGTTCGGGGGTGCGGCCAGCCGGTATTACCGGTCCGATACTATCGGCGCATACGTGAATGACGATTTTAAGCTGCGCAGCAACCTGACCGTTACCGTGGGCGTGCGCTGGGATTTCGATGGGCCGCTTTCGGAAAAATATGGAAAGCTCACGGCGTTCGATCCGTCAAAGTATAAGTACACGGAATGTACGGTAAACGGAGTTCCGGCCGATCCAACTTTAACCAACTCGGGAGGCGATTCGCTTTGCGACTCCGGGACGGACGTCATCGACAGTTCCGGCTTGGAAATCGCGGGGAACAATCCGAACGGGACACCGGGAGCGAGCAATTCGCTGATCAATGGCCGACAGTGGGCCTTCGCCCCGCGTATCGGTGTCGCCTGGAACCCATTTTCCAAAATCACCGTGCGGGCGGGTTACGGCATTTTCAATGACCGCGGCGAGCTGTTCAGCTACTTGTCACCCAGCGCGGGCGCCGGCTTTAACGGCCCGTTCGGCGTGACGCTTGCACCGCCGTTCGTTTCGGCGATCTCTATCGCGAATAATGCCAGCATATCCTCGCCGTTCGGCTCGTCGGTGGCGCCGCCGCCGTCGGGCACTGCCGCCGGGTATCTTGCGGAGATACCCAACCTGAATCAGACCGCGTGCGGTTTTCCTCCGTTTTGCTTTCCAGCGGGAAACCTGTTTGGGCCCGTCCTATATGGCGGCTATGACATCAACAACAAACTCCCGTACGTGCAGAACTGGACACTCGATGTTCAATATCAAACTTCCAACGACTGGCTGTTCAGTCTGGGATATGTGGGCAACCACGGCACGCGTTTAGTGATCCCCATACCGTTCAACCAACCGTCCATTGCCACGGCGACGAATCCGGTGAACGGCCAGACCACCTCCTATGGTGGCGCGACCCCGCTGTTTCTCGACAACGAGCCGGTGTTCACAAATGAATTTTCCGGCAACGCGCCGATCCGCGTGCCCTTTCCCGGCTATGACATGAACTCGGTCCTGTACAAAGCCCTTGGCACTTCGAACTACGATGCCCTCCAGGTCCAGGTGAAAAAACGGCTCTCCTTCGGGTTGCAACTCACGGGGTCCTATACCTGGTCGCACTCCCTCGACGAGCAAAGCGGATTGGGCCTGTTCTTCACCGGCAACAATCCTGAAGATTTGAAGTCCAACTACGCGTCGTCGGACTTCGATCAGACACACGTCTTTCTCATCAATTACAGCTATGCGATTCCGAAGTTCGTCATGAACGAAGCCCTGGGCAAGGCGGTCAATGGCTGGGTGATTGGCGGGCAGACGGTGGCTCAAAGCGGCCAGCCGTACAGCGTTTATGACTTTTCGGGCTCGGTGTCCGGCCTCTACTATGGCACCAGCCAATACATTACCAATGCCATCGTGCCTCTCGCACCTGGCATAACTCCGAAGCAGGCGGAGCTGCAGGGCACCCTCGGCGTCAATGCCGGGACCCCGGTGCTCAATGAAAACGATTTTGCGCCTCAGTTTGTCGCTCCCGGCACATTTGGAGTGCCTCCGTGCGACGCATCCGGTTGCGATAATTTCGAGTCTCTTTTCGGAAGCACCGGCCGGAACATCTTCCGAGCGCCCTTTCAGGTGCGCTTCGATATGAGCCTGGCCAAGGAATTTCCTTTTAAGGAACACTTCAATTTGCGCTTCGAATTTGACGCGTTCAATATCTTCAACCATCCTGATTTCGACGCGCCGAATAACGACGTAACTTTCTTCCCCGGCTACTCAGCTCCTTATCCCCCCGCTCCAGTCGTGCCCACGGGCAGCCTGGGAGACATTCAACATACGATTGGGAGCCCAAGGTTCCTGCAGTTAGTCTTGCACCTGGCGTTCTGATGAGGGCGCCAGGCGGGGGGAGTTCAACAGCGAATTCGTTGCGTTCTCCACAGGCGACTGGTTGCGTTTGATGGCCGCCTGGCATGGTCTCAAAGCAGATCTACTTCAAAACTGGCCTTTTCAGGGCGGAGCTATAAAGACTAAGGGGACGCGCCCGTAGCTCAGCTGGATAGAGGTCGCCGCGGCGACCCTTCGAAGCAGAGCGTCGGAAATTCTGGGGCTGCGCGTTCAGCATTTACGTTGTGCGCGGCCTGAGGCACAACCGCTTCGAGTTCTGGCCTTTTCAACGAGGAATTAGGTAGAGTAAGGGGTACGCGCCCGTAGCTCAGCTGGATAGAGCATCTGCCTTCGAAGCAGAGGGTCGGGAGTTCGAATCTCTCCGGGCGCGCCAGATTCAATCATGTTTTATACCTACATTCTGCGAAGTCGAGCCACGGGCCGTTACTACACTGGGTCAACGGCCAATTTGCAGGCGCGCCTGCAGCAGCACAATTCCAACGCAAGCGCGTCTACCAAGAACCTAGGCCCATGGGATTTGGCGCATCACGAGGAGTTCGCAACGCTGGCCGAGGCGGTGCGCCGAGAGCGCTACTTCAAGACGGGCCGAGGGAGGGATGAACTCAAGAAGCTGGTCGAATTTGATCAGTCACGTAGCTCAGCTGGATAGAGGTCGCCGCGGCGACCCTTCGAAGCAGAGGGTCGGGAGTTCGAATCTCTCCGGGCGCGCCAGATTTCCCAATTCAAAATTGCCTATTTTCCACAAGCGGGCCTTGCGGGGCGCAGCCAAAGTGCGACAATGCGGCGGTTGCGCAAACGCGTTTGGGAGGAGCCAATGAAAATCGCACGTTTCGTAGCGTTCGTGGTGGCCGCAGCTGCAATGTTGTTGCAGGCGGGTGCTGCGCATGCGGCCATAAAAACACAGTGGATCGACTACAAGCAGGGGGACACGCCGCTATCGGGCTATCTCGTTTATGACGACGCTGTGCAGGGGCGGCGGCCCGGGGTGTTGATGATTCATGACCGGTCGGGCTTTTCAGAGGGGACGCTCGCGGATGCGCAGATGATCGCCAAGCTTGGCTACGTGGTGTTCGCGGAAGACATTTTCGGCAAGGGCATCGTGCCCAAGACCGTCCCGGAGATGATGTCCACGATTGCGATCTATGACAAGGACCGTGCGCTGATGCGGGCGCGCGCGCTGGCCGGGTTCGATGTGCTCAAGGCGCAGCCGATGGTCGATCCGGCGAAGCTTGCGTCGGTCGGGTACTGCTTTGGGGGGACTACCGGGATCGAGTTGATCGAAACCGGAGCGCCGCTGCTCGGCTTCATTTCTGTGCACGGCGCGTTTCAGAACTTCGCGCCGGAAGCTGCAAAGAACATCAAGGGACGAGTGCTGATCCTGCACGGGGCTGAAGATCCGGTTGCGCCGATGGATGAGCTCGATAAAGTGATATCGCAGTTTCGCGCGGCCAAGGTGGACTTCGAGGTCAACCTGTACAGCGGGGCGGCGCACGGGTTTACCAAGCCGGCGAATCCGTCGGAAGTGCGCGCTGATGATGAGTACAAGGTGGCGATGGCGCGGTTTCTGAAGGATCTGTTGGGGCGGTGAGTGTTTTGGTAGCGCGGACTTCAGGGTTTATGTGCAAACTTGATCTCGAGCAGGCCAGCGGCTGATCCGGGCGGATTCTGGAGACTCTACGGCACGCCTTGAAGCCGTGCCCTACAAAGATTTGCAGTTGCCACACAGGCTGTCCTTCAGAAATGCTCAGGGTAAAAAGCGTGTGCCACTTTTGCTTACCTGGAATTCGCGGGCTCGAGACCGCTCTTCTTGATTGCTGAGTAAGCGACTGGGGAGGCGAGCCACTCGATGAGCGCTTTGGCGGCTTCCGGATGCTTTGCTGTTGCGGGAATGCCTGCGGCAAACACGGTGACTTTTTGCGCGCCGGGGGGCAGCGGGCCTACGATGTCGATGCCCTTAACGGGACGCAGCTCGCTGATCTGCTGGAAGCCAATCTGAAATTCTCCTGTGGCGACAACTCCGCCTACGGGGTCCGCCTCGATTTTTTTGCTCTTGGACTTGATCTGGTCGGCGATGCCCAGCTTCGGAAATAATTCGGTGGAGAGGTAGACGCCGCTGGCGCTGTCGGAATAGGCAATCGATTTTGCCGCGAGGAGCGTGCGCTTCAGCGCGTCCACGGTGCTGATGTCGGGGCGGGGAGCTCCGGCCTTTACGGCCACGCCGATCAAGGATCGGACCAGGTCGACGCGGGTGCCTGCGCGGACCTTGCCCTGCTTGATTAGTTCGTCGAGCGCGGGCGCGGCCATGATGACGACGTCGATCGCTTCGCCGCGCTCGAGGCGGATCGGGATGGCGTTATGCGTTGTTCCCATGGAGGGGCCGAACTCGGTCACGAGTTTGTTGTGCGTCGAGCTTTCGTACGCGGGGACTAATTCCAGATAGGCGGCGGTGAAGCCTCCCGAGGTCACGACCTTTATTTCATCCGCGCGCAGTGTGGCGGCGGTCAGAAACATGCAAAGCGGCAGTAGCAAGATGGATACGAATTTTCGTTGCGACATTAGTTGAGCATACTCCCTAAATTAGGTCGCTCCATCATACGCCTGAAACTTCAGCGGCTGAAGCGGACGATCAAGGGCGATCCTAACGGCCGGGCTGAAGCCCGGCCCTCCTTAAAGCGCAGACAATAAAGAGTAGACAATGAAGAGCGGACACTAAACGGCAGACACTCGGGACCGGGCTTCGCCGCAACGGGCCGGGCATTGCGTTCCGGGGCGGGTGGATGTATGTTGACGGGCAGCCTGGAATTCAAAATCGAAATTCCCGCACAAGGATACAACTACGGAGGAATCCCAATGAAATACGCACTATGGATTGCCGCGCTTCTGCTGGCGATGGTTCAGCAGCAACAGCCGGCACTGGCGCAAGGAAGCGGCGATGGTCTCGTGAAACAAGCTGTGGCCGCGGAAGGCGGCGCCGATGCGCTGCGCAGCGTGAAAGGCCTCGCCATCAAGGGCGATGCAAAATTCTGGGAGCCGGGACAGTCGTTCGCTCCCGACGGCGAAACCCGCTTCATGGGGGATGCGACATTTACAATGACCTGGGATCTGGCGAGTGGAAGCGCCCGCACTTCATGGGTGCGCGATCAAAAATATCCGGACCCGATCATACTGAAGTATACAGAGACCTTGATGCCCACGATCGGCTTCGTTACCGACGAGAAGGGCAGCCTGCCGATGTCCGGCATCCGCGAGGCCGCCCAGTTACGGGAACTCGAGCGCGCCTCGCCGTGGTTGCTGGTCAAAGCCTTGAACGATCCGAAAAATGTCGATGCGGCGGGATCGCAAAAGCTCGGCGCGGAATCGTTGCCGGCCGTTTCTTTTGCGGACGGCGGGACGACGTTCATCATTCTATTCGATCGCAAGACGCATCTGCCCGCAGCGATTCGCACGCGAGATGACGACAACATTCACGGGGATTCAAACTACGACGCCGTGCTGACGGACTGGAAAGCAGTGAACGGCGCGCAGATCGCCCAATCGCTTTCTTTTCAAATCGGCGGCGTGGAGGTGGCCAAGCTTAACTATCGCGACGTCACTGCTAATCCTGCCATCACGGCGGATACGTTTGCGGTCCCTGACTCCGTACGAGCGGCGGCCAAGCCGGTGGCAACCAGCGGCGTGCCTTATCAATGGGTGATGCGGCGGCTCTTCCTCACGCGGTTTCTGGACAGCGACAACATTATTTATCCCAACGGCGGCGGGCTCAAGCTGGTCGAGCTGGCGCCCAACGTGCAGCATGTCGAAGGCGGAACGGCAAACAACCTGATCATCGCCATGAAAGATTACCTGGTGATCTTCGATGCGCCGTATGGCGAGCTGCAATCGCGCTGGGTGATTGACGCGGCGAAGGCGAAATATCCGGGGAAGCCGATCAAGTATCTTGTCTTGACGCATCAACACATGGACCACACGGGCGGCATGCGAACCTATGTAGCCGATGGCGCGAATGTGATCGTACCGAGTCCGGACAAGGCTTACTTTGAAAAGGACGTCAAGGCGCCGCACACGATCGTTCCCGACGATCTGCAGAAGAAGCCGCGGACGCCGGAGATCATCGAAGTCAAAGATGAGATGACGATCAAGGATGACACGACGCAGATTCACCTGTATTTCATTACCAATCCGCACGTCGTGGGAATGCTGATCGGAAACGTGGTCACGGGTAACGCGAACATCGTGTACGTCACCGATCTCATTTCGCCGCGCGGGCCGATTGAACGGTCGGATGCTACTGCGTCGGTGGGCGTGGTTCTGAGAAAGTACAACATCAACGGCGCTTTGATTGCCGGGGGGCATGGCACGACGGTGAAGCAGGCGGATATTACGGCACAGCTGGCTGCGAATTAGGTTTGCGTAGCACAGGCACTCTGCCTGTGCGGTTTTGATTGTCGGATGGAATATTTGGCCAAACGACAATCGCGAAAACCGCACAGGCAGAGTGCCTGTGCTACTTTTTTTACGGTTTGCTGTAGTCGCGGCCGGGAAGTTTGTCGGCGTGGTTTACCCTGTCATCGTATTCCTTGATTGCGGACAGGGTGCAGGGATGCGCGTCCAGCACCCAGTCCTTACGCAATTTCCAAAAACCTGTGATCGACCAGGGCTTCGCATAATTTTTCGAGTCGTCGAAGGTAAAGACAATCTTCAAAGTATCCTGGTCCACGCGCTGCCAGCGCTCCGTCTGGTGCATGGATTCGCTGATGGAAAATCCCTGCCAGGTGAGGAAGGCCTTGCCGTTGTACGCGGCCGAATCGACAACGAATGTGTCTCCGTCCCAATGGCCGATGGAATATCCCATGTATTCGGGATCGGCATCCGCCGGAATTTTTCGCCCGTCCGTCCAGATCTCGCGCCAGTTGTCGTAATACTCGAAGTGCTGCACCAGCCTGTCGCGAGTCAAAAGAATTTCAAACGGCCGCGGAGTAAAAAAATTGCGAGACACGCCAAACGGATCGCAATCGAGCACGGCTCCTGCGGCAATGAATTTTGCGTTGGCCAGATATTGCGCCTCGCCCGCGGGAGTGAAGGGGGGCAGCGGATTGGGATGGCCGCCGAGATCGAGTGGATTGACTTCGCCCTTCGGCTGCATGTAGGGGGCGGGATTCCAAATTCCTGTAAAGTCACGCGCGTTGAAGGCTGCGGCCTTGGCGTCCGCTTTTGTTGCAGCGGAGCGGATCCGTCTGCGCGCGCCCAACCGCGAGGAAAGCGAGCACTGCCGCCAGCGCAATTGCCGAACCTAGAAACCGTTTTCGCATTCTGCAACTCCTCTTATTGTCGGCGGCTCTCAGTTGACTATTCAGGATTCAGAGCCCGGATCGCGCGAGAGCGACAAACACAAAAATGTGCAAGCCGGAACCGCCGCTACTGCGGAGGTTGCTCGCCCAACGCGCCGCCATTCAGTTCTGTGCCGTCGGGGAGCACGACCTTGCGCAGCATTCCGACGGGCGTACCCTTCTTGCTGGGAACGAAGGTGATCGCGATCTGGTCGCCGGAATGCAATGTTTCGCGGGACCAGCCGGCTCTCTTCAGAACTGCGGGAGCGAGAGTTTCGATCGTCCAGTTGACGGCCTTGCCGGAATCGTCCTTCACATCCAGAAACACCTGGCAGTGGGGATTGGACCAGTAGAATTCCGTCACGGTTCCCTTGAGAGTCTTGGGATGTTGTACGTCGTAGTCGGATCCCCCGTGGTGCGCGAACATTGGGACGCAAATCATCAGAAGGCCAACCACCAAGCCGAAACCCTTTATTAGCTTGCTTGTCATGTAACACCCCTTGGCGCTTATCTTCGAAATCCTGTTTCCCGAAGGGAAGAAATCGCCCGGCGTTCCGGCTTTCCGGACGCTACTAGCACCAATATACCAGCTTCCGGAATATTAAGAATGCTTTACGCCAAGCCACGCCGAGTGTCAAGAAAAAATGCCCCGTCGCGAGCCTTCAAAATGTGGCAACTCGGCCCAAATGGAAATGGTTACGCGCACATCACAAAGGGGGAACCTGGCGGCTCCCCCTCGTGACCTTCTGGTTTTCCGCGCGGCGGCGTTTCATTCGCGCCGTCTGCGCTGCGCACCGGATGTGCGGCGTAACCTAAATTGGTGTTCCACTTCTTTCCGTTGCAAGATCGGTGGAGTCATTCTCCTTTCCGTGGCATTGCAACCTTACGCATCCTTTTTACATTCAATATCCCGCGAAATATATGACCGGGGTCACTCATGCAAAGTGACCGCCGTCTCGCGGTTGCTCCAGTGAAACTGTGCGCGGGAATGCCTTCCGGCGCGGTTCGTTATATGTTGCCCGTCGGACTGTAAGCCCACATTAGAAATCCAAATCACACAGCCGGGGTCGCAACGCCTTCGCGCTGGATGCTCGAACGGGGCAGAAACTTTGGTCCTTTAAGACGGGCGGGTGCATCGCTTCCGCCGCCGTCAGCTATTCCGTCAATGGGCGGCAGTACATCGCAGTTGGTTCCGGTGAGGATCGGAGACGGAAGGTCGGCTTGCGAAGCTTTATCCCAAAGCGGCAGCGCATATCGCGCAGCCTGCGTCCACACTTTTCGTTTTTGCGCTGCGGAGAAGGAAAAGTAAAGTCTTTGAGGCTGCGGCGCCCGAAATTCAGCTACAGATCCGTACCCGGCTGTCGTAAGGAATCCGTAGACACAAACTACAGCCTTGGCCTGATTGTTCGCCAATCCACTTACAGAGTATCAATGGTAGACGTCACAAAGGGGCGAAGTCTGCGCGCTGGATTAGTCCCTTAGGGATCTTAATTGCTGCGGAGGTGATCATGATGATGAACAATAAATTTTGGAATCAGGCCTAACGTGCGCAAGACCCGGCCGGCGGGTTGGTCTTATCATTTGGCAGCACCGCTCGCGCAGATAAGTGGAGTGATGATTGCCATCGGCGGCTTGAAGCAGATCGAGCGCGAATCGACCGCGACGTTGCGCGCCACGGGGAGCAAAGCCGCCAAGTTAGCAACGACGTTGCCAAGATGGACGCTACCCGGCAATGGTGCAAGGATCATAAAGCGGACTGGGACCATGACCACTTCGACGTAGGTATTTATTTCCGTCACTAGCCCCGGTGCAGGATGGGGCCGGCACAAGATCGGGGGCTGGAACAATTCAACCAGCCTCCCTTCTTATGACTCAACAGAGTTAATCTTCGTTGGTCGAAGCCGGCAGATTTTAGGATTTGCAATCGATGAATTCTTCAACCAGCCGCGGATCACTGTAAGGCATCGTTGCTCCAAACGGCCCACATTCTCCTGTCTCGGCAAGCGGGTTATGAAACGGCCTCTCCGCGTTTCACGAAGAGCCCTTCCTTAGTTTCCCTTTTCTGCCGGTAGTTAGGCGAACACTATTTGATTCGCAAGGAGTAATATAGCGAACCGGCCGTACCTTTTTGTCCGTGAGCAGGTTTTTGTTGGGGACGCCACGAAGCGATGACTCGCAAGAACGACAAGGAAAAAATCAGGGAATTCTATGATTGGTGAGCTCCCACTTCCACGAGTTGTGGGGTGAGCATTTGCACCACGGCTATTGGATTCGCGGCGATGAAACAAAAGAAAGGGCGCAGATCCAGCTCATCGAGCATCTGGCGCGAAGTGCAAAAATTCAGCCGGGGCGCAGGATTCTGGACGTGGGTTGCGGCACCGGCGCCAGCAGCATTTATCTTGCGAAGCACTACAAAGTGGAAGCAACGGGGATTACGATTTCTCCCGTGCAAGTGGGCCTGGCGAATCAGGCGGCCGCCAAGGAAGATGTGAAGGCGACTTTTCTATTAATGGACGCCGAAGCGATGGAATTTGAGAAACCGTTTGATGTCGTCTGGTCGGTGGAATCCATATCGCATTATCAAGATATTGGAAATTTTTTTGCATCCGCCGCGAAATTATTGAAGCCGAATGGGACCGTTGCGGTGATTGACTGGTTTGAAGAAGCCGAATCTAAATCCGGTGGAATATAAACGAAAAATCGTGCCCATTGAAAAAGGAATGCTGGTGGAACTGGGACGATGCAGGAGTACGAAGCGTGGATGAAAGCAAACCGGCTGAAAATAATTAAGACCGAAATCCTGAACAAACACTGTGCCAAATCATGGGACCTGGGCCTGGACATCATCAAAAACAAATCGTTATGGAAACTGGCCGCCACAAACGGCGCCATGTTCGTCGATTTTCTCAGAGCGTTTCGGGCGATGAGGGCCGGCTTCGTCTCGGGAAATTTTGTATACGGCCTCGTGGTCGCTCAAAAGATTTAGCGGAACCGGCATGAAGATAAATCTGGTGTATGCGTGAGCTGAATATGGCCATGGACGAACATCTACGCAAGTTACTAAAAGAAATCGAAGAGCATGGCTTGGAGAATGATGCGCACGCGACCGAGCGCCCGCGCAGATGCTCAATTCGAAGCCCGCGAGCGCGCAGCTCCTCAGCATCCTGGTGCGCGCCAGCGGAGTGACGCGCGCGATCGAGATTGGCACATCAAACGCGTACAGCACCATCTGGCTGGCCTGGTCGCTCGCGCCGGCCGGGGGACGAATCGTCAGCATCGACCGCAACCCCGACAAGCACGCCCTGGTGCTTGAGAATCTCCGCCGCGCGGACTTGCTCGACCGCGTTGAATTGCGCACGGGCGACGCCGCCGAAATTGCCCGCCAGGTCACCGGGCTGTTCGATCTGCTGTTTCTCGACGCCGATCGCCGGAGTTTCCCCGAGCAGTTTCAAATCCTGCCGCCTAAGCTCGCCCAAAAGGCGCTGGTCGTCGCCGATAACGTCTCCGCATCCGGAGGAGATCGCCGAATATCTGAAATTGATTTCGAGTCTCGCGGATTTCCAGCACACTATCGTGCCGGTTGGCAAGGGCCTTAGCGTTGCTTATCGCGGGTAGGCTGGGCGGCCGATCGAGATGTGATGGCGTCGCCTGGGAACGCCAATCGGCTGAATGGCGTCAGGCAATACGCCAATCGGGAGATTGGCGTTCCCGGATGTGCTCCGTTACTTGCTGCTTACCATTTTAAATTTTTGCACCCGGCGGCCGTCGACGGACTCCCCCACATAGAGGTTGCCTTTGGAGTCCACCGCCATGGTGTGCGCGTGCATGAATTCGCCTACCTGGTGGCCCTGACGGCCGAGCCGCCCAGCACTTGGCCGCTGGCGCGGTCGACCACATCAACCTCTTCATCGATTTCGTTGATGACGTACATGATGTACCTCCGGTCGCGCGCAGATTTTAACGAGGAGCACGATCCCACGAGCAACGCTTCCCGTTGGGCCCCGGCAGCCGACGTGGGGATGGGAGTCCACACTTTATAGCTGAACGGCATGTCCTTCTTGAAATTTCCCATGGTGTCGAATAACTGAAGCCGGTTCATCCAGCGGTCGCAAACATAGACGACGCCGTCGTTGCTCACGCGAACACAATGTGGAGTCGGCCTGGCCGCTGTTGCTGCTTCTTCCGGCGAACGATGCAATTTCCACTGGCGCAGATAGTGTCCCGCGCGATCGAATACCACGATACGGAA
>CAWDPI010000006.1:0-49096 GCA_963804145.1 uncultured Acidobacteriota bacterium
TTATGAGGCACTGCGTCTTTTCACTCCGCACGATCCACTGGTGGCGGGATTGTCTCAACTGGAATTTTCATTTTCCTTTGACTCTTCAAGAACAGAATAGCGCCCAGTGGTAGAAATACGGCTACTGTCCATGGCCCATATAGAGCGTGACTCGCGGTGGCGCTTGGTATGTTGATTGCGAAAATACCGAACGTCAATTGGCCCGTTCTCCAATTGACTGCCACTTTCTCCACGCCAACCAATATGAATAGCATCCACAGCCATTTCCTATTTACGTCCTTCGTTCGAATGCACAGGATTAGAACGTAGAAGCTACAGGCGAGAGAGCCGACAGCAAGCGACAGGATCAAGTACTGAATGGCAGTCTTCCCAACGAGCGTGAATCTATTGAGATTCTCCAAAGAGTCCAACTGAGGGGTGATGTGAAAACCTAAGACAGTCGAAGCCTTCCCCTTCTTTTGGGTCGTGACATCAACCAACAGCCACTTGCTTGGGAACTGATATTCGAGGGTGATGCTCGCAGTGGAATACTCTGGGTTATGGAAGACGTGTGCTCCCACAACCTTCACGGACACTGGCGCATCGGCAGGAATGAGCGAAGCCATTTGGGCCAGTTCGTCGCGGATGCCGGGGTCCGTCACGCTGGGGTCTAATTCGCTCGCAATCTGATCGAATTCCTTCTGTCGGAGTTGATCGAAGTACTTTCTAGCAGACAATTCATCATCTGGAGGCGTAAATTTCTTCATCAGTGTGGCTTGGTCGCAGCCGAAAAGGAACGCACAGAATGCAATGCCAACTAGAAATTTGGATCGCACGGCGCTATCTCCTTCCGACGTTAGACGGCACTCCAACACGGACTTTACACCCTCAATCGAGCCAAGTCCCGTGAAGTCGTGCCGGCTCAATCGGTCAATGCAACACTCTTCTAATCTGTTGATCCGATAGTGTTTTTCAAACGGACCCGATCTTTTGGGCTGTACTCGATTAGACCTAAACAGGGCAGTGTTTTTCTTGAATCAACGCTCGCGAACGAGTTTAGCCATTGAAATACCTGCAGATAGGACTCCGCGTAAGGTGTTGCGTTGACCCATTGAGACCGCCCGTCTTATCGGAATTTGGCTTTCTGGCCTCGTGCAGGTTGAAATTTGATTTTTTTGTTCTGATTGGCTTCGATCGGGGCGGGTGGGATACGGCAGCCACCGCCGGTGTTGCCTGTTGAAATGATTCTCTTCCGTTAGGCTCCGCAACGGGAGGATAATCATTCTCAATTAACTTTTCCAACGCGAGGAGATGCTGATGGAAACCAGGCGAGTCTTGCTTATCGCAGGCGGTGTTCTTGCTGCCATCTTTCTTCTAGCCGCGTCCGCACGACTTCGCGCAAAGCCTCAGGCGGCGTCAGCGTTGAGCGGGCAGGTCACCTCCGCTGAGGAAGGTCCGATGGAAGGCGTGGTGGTCAGCGCGAAGAAGGACGGCTCGACGATCAGCGTCAGCGTTGTGACCAACGCCGCGGGGCGCTTTGCTTTTCCGGCGGCGAGACTCGAACCCGGACACTACGCATTGAGCGCGCGCGCGGCCGGCTATGAGCTGGACGGAGCCAGGGCCGCGGATGTCGCCGCAGGCCAGGAAGCGAAGGTTGAGATCAAGCTCCAAAAAGCGAAGAACTTGTCCGCGCATCTCACCAATGCCGAATGGTTGGTCAGCATGCCGGGCACGGACGAGCAGAAACGCTTTCTGCTCAATTGCACCGGCTGCCACACGCTCGAGCGCATCCTGAAGTCGACGCATGACGCCGACGAATTCATGGAAGTTTTCCACCGCATGAGCCTCTACTATCCCGGCAGCACTCCGCTGAAGCCGCAGCGGCTCACCGGCACGGCAAGCCGCGATGTGGAACGCGGCGGCAACGGCAGGAAGACCGCGGAATGGCTCGCCAGCGTCAACCTGAGCGAGGAGCCGTCCTGGACTTTCCCTCTGAAGACCCAGCCCCGGCTCACGGGCAGGTCCACGCACGTGATCATCACCGAATACGATTTGCCAAATCCCCTGATTCAGCCGCACGACGTGGTGCTCGATCGCGAGGGCAACGTCTGGTACTCCGACTTCGGCCAGATGTTCCTCGGCAAGATGGACCCGAAGACCGGCAAGGTGACGCAATATCCGATTCCGGTAGTGAAGCCGGGATGGCCGGTAGGCACGCTCGATCTGGAATTCGACGCGGACGACAATCCCTGGGTGGGCGTGATGTACCAGAGCGCCATCGCGAAGTTCGACAGGAAGACCGAGAAGTTCCAGATGTGGTCCACACCCAAGGAATGGGACACTGACGCGGGCCAGCTCGGCCATCTCGCCATCGAAGGAATTCCTGCCGACAATAAGGTGTGGATCAAGAACTCGGATGGCGGCAACATCTACCGGCTCGATCTGATCTCCAACAAGATGGAGAACCTTGGCAACTTCAAGGATCCGCAGACCGGCAAGCGCATCGGGACATACGGCATCGACTCGGACGCGCAGAACAACGCCTACCTGCTCGATTTTGCAGCCGGCAATATCGTCAAGATCGACGCCAAGACGAAGAATGCGACCGTCTACCAGACTCCGACACCGGACTCCCGCCCGCGGCGCGGCCGCGTCGATCCCGAAGGCCGGTTGTGGTTTGCTGAATATCAGGGCAACGCGATCGGCATGTTCGATCCCAAGACCGAACACATCACCGAGTGGAAGGTGCCAACGCCGTGGAGCGCTCCGTATGACGCCGTGCTCGACCGCAACGGCGAGGCGTGGACCGCGTCCATGTTCACCGACCGTGTGGCGCGTCTCGATGTCAAGAGCGGCCAGTATACGGAATACATGCTGCCGCGCCCGACCAACATCCGCCGCGTCTTTGTCGACGATTCGAAGAAACCCGGGACGCTTTGGATCGGCAGCAACCACGGCGCGTCGATTGTAAAGGTGGAACCGCTCGACTAGAAGCTATCTCATAAAACCTTACTCTTCGTTTGCTCCGATTGAGTACACGGCCACGACGTCGCGCCAACGGCGCGGAGGTAACTAGCCCGGGGCAACGCCCCGGGTATCGTGCGCACAACCGATCTTCCGCCCTGAAAGGGCGGAGGGCCGACCCTGCGCCCCTCCAGGGCGCAACGAGATCGATTGATTCCGGAACCCAGGGCGTTGCCCTGGGCTAGAATGCACCGGCGCTTTCAGCGCCGGAAAACGTCGATTTATTTGGTTGAATCTTGAGAGACTCATCTCATAAATCCCTCCGTTTCCGCTGTGCCGGGAATTTATGAGATAGCTTCTGGAGTTCGTTCCAACTTGCGCGTTTATCGGGCATACCGGTCATCCTGGCGCTGGGACGCGGCGACACTTCTGCAATCCGCTCCATCATTTCATAGAGCTCGAGGAGGGGCCGCTTCAGGTTATCTTGGGGCAACGATGAGACTACTACTTGCCGGACTCCAACTTCTTTTCTGTGTCGAGGAAGTTGGCGTTGTCGTCCACGCACACCACTTCCCCAATGTTCCAGCCCGGTTTTAAGTCGAAGTCGTTGTGTGCGACCCAGGGCTTGGTGTACGCCTTCGGATCGTCGATCGTAAAATCTATGGACAAGGTGTCATGGCTTGCCCGCCGGATGCGTTCTACAAGGTGCAGCGCGTCGCTGTGCGGATGGCCGTCGCCATCGAGCCAGGTTTTGTCGTTGAAACCAACCGTATCGACCACCAGCGTATCCCCATCCCATTTGCCAATCGATTCGCCCATAAAGGAAGGAGTCAGATCCGGAGAATGCTGCCGTCCATCCGTGAAGATCTGGCGCACCAGATGGTCGTACTCGAAGAGCATGATCACGCGGCCCGGAATCTGCATGATCTCAAACGGTTGTCCGACACGCATCTCGTAGATTCGCGGCACGCCGGGAGGGAAACACTTCGTAACCGGATCGTTTGACTTCGATATGGGGACTCCGCGCGATCCGATGTTGGGTTTGGAAGCCTTGAATTTCTCCTCACCCCAGGGCGTCATCGGGGGCTCCTGGTTGGTAAGGGTTCCTGAAATCTCGTGAAAGTTGTACTTGCGCGCGTTATCGGGTGGCCGCCGCGACCGCCTCCAAACTCCCGTGAAGTCAGGCGCCGGAGACTTTGCTGCTCCCTGCGGCGCCGCAGTCTGAGCGAATACGCCGGATGAGAGGACGAGCACTGCCACTGCGGCCACCGCCGAACCCACCAGCCGTTTGCGCATTGCAAAACTCCTCTCGGGCTCCGCATTCCAGATTTCGGCGCAGGTCGTGATCCCCGCGTAGCGAAGCAAATCGTCACGCGAGTTTGCGGAGCGACCCCTATTGACTTGGATAATCTTCGCCGTTCTGGAGTGTGATCTCTTTGCCAGTGGGAAACACGATTTTTTTGAGCCGCAAAATATGCGTGCCGTTTTTCGAGAGATTGCCGGTCACCGTGATCTGATCCCCCGGCTTAAGCGAATCCTTGGTCCAGCCGATCCTGGACAGCCCCAAGGGGCTGACCGATTCCACGGTGTACTTTTCGGCTTTGCCCGTCGTGTCGTTCACGTCGATATCAATTTCCGCATGCGGATTCATCCACTGAATACCCGTTACCGTTCCCTTCAAGGTCGTCATCTTTGAGGTGTCATACGACGCCGCACCGTGGTGCGCAATCACGGGAACTGAAACCAGAAGGAGAAAAACACCTGCCAAAGCAGGAGGGCCTAAGAGCTTAACTTTCACGGGGAACCTCCAATTGCGGGCCAGTTTTTCAATTCCACCAGGACTTGTCAATGGAATATTCACAGCACGGAGGGTGGTGCATATGTATTGAGGATAGGCCAGGAAACTGCGAGCGCCTTATCTGCCAGCACGGTCAAACTCCCGAGAAGCTCTCTTCGGAACGAAGGGAGATCACACGAGGGATGGACTTCTCCTTGATTGATCCGCATGGGAAGACTCGTCTTCGGCGATCGCGTGAAAGACGAAGTATGAAAGAAAGAGGCGAAAATGTCCAAAATCGAACAGCACTCCACCTTACGTGTACCTAAAGTATTGTCTGAGAAGTGACTCATCGCGCACAAAGAAGCACCCGAAAAGTTAGGGAGAACAAGATCGCTGATGTTCTCGTGCGCGGAAGCAAGGAGAGAATAAATGGACACCGCGAAGACCGAAAAGTGTGCACATCCAGTTTGTTCCTGTGGGACAACGACAGGCAAGTATTGCAGCGCGCAATGCGAGGCAATGGAAAAGACGCCCGACATCGATTGCCGATGCGAACACTCCGCGTGCAAAGGCCATACCCACTAGGCATCGATTGATCGCGATTTTGAATTTCATCTCGAGTTCATCAAAGGAGAAACATGAAGAAGATCAAATTGTCAGTTGCCATGCTCGCGCTGCTCGCCGCCGGGGCCCTGGCGGGATGTTCCGGGACGGCCGCATCACCTGATGTATCCGATAGCATTCGCAGATCGCTCGATCAAGCAGGTTTGAAAGGCGTCTCCGTCAGTCAGGATCGTGACAAGGGAGTCGTGACGCTGGGAGGACAGGTGGCCAGCGACGGGGACAAGGCGCAAGCCGAGACACTGGCGAAGTCCCTGGCGGGCGCGCAGGTTGTCGCGGATCAGATTGCAGTGATTCCTCCAGGCCTCGAAAAAGATGCAAAGGCAGTGAATTCGGATCTGGACGAAGGCATTGAAAAGAACCTGGACGCCGCGCTGATTCAAAGCAGCTTGCAGAAAAGCGTGAAGTACGAAGTGAAAAGCGGTGTTGTCACGCTAACGGGAGAAGTGAATTCGGAAAACAAGCGTGCCCGCGCTGAGAAGGTGGCGGCTGGAGTGCCAAACGTTCAACAAGTGGTGAACAACTTGCAGATCAAGAGATCAGAAAGCCAGTTCGTCACAGTAGGAACTGCTGAGTTGATGCGCGCAATGGAACAGACAGGGAAATTCCGACGCGTCTAACATGACGCTTGGAGGATTTCGTTTCACCGAAAATATCGCAAACCCAGGTGTGGAGAACCTCTCATGAAGCCTGTAGGCATAGGAAGTTCTATAGGATTGGACCGCCTCGCAACGTGGAACGAAGTCGATCGCGCAATCTCAGTTTCGAGCCAAGGTGCTTTTGCACCAGTCGACGACTCCGACAATTTGCGCGAGGCGAATTCTGAATTCAGCGGCATCGAGTGGGAGCTTTCAGAGGATGCTTTGTGGTTGGCGATCATCCGCGAAATGCCATATTCCAAGAGCAACTAAATATAATTTGAAACGGCAATGCCTCATCCAACTCCCTGTGGCAGCGGATCTATCGGCCAAGAAGCGAATTTGTGGAAAAGTGTAATCCTGCGAGAACTAGTGAGCGGCACGGGTACTTTCGGTTTGTGCAACGCTTCGTACTGATCGAATAGGAAGTTACGCGGGTATCAGAGAATCTTTCATCGAGGACATAGCCAAGAGGAAACAACACGGGTAGCGCCTGTAATGGAGCAGTCTGAAGATCCTGAAATTAAGTTGACCTGGATTTATTCGAGTTCCGTCAGAGAAAAACGGGATGCGTAACAGAAAAATTGACAGGAAAGCAAGGATCGTATCCAACAAGGTCCTCCTCGCGAGCGTAACTAAACTGATGGCACGGCCTCGAATGACTCAGTCCGCCCAAATAAAAACTGAGCGACAGATTAAACCAAGGGATGATTGACTTGATAGCGCGAAATTCCGCGTCGAGCGCTTTAGTGGCGCATGGCGCGCGCATGGTGTGGGTAAAGCGCTTTCAGGGTTTTTGCACCTATCGGGAACTCGAGCCCAGCAACACAGACTCCAAGAAAAAAGTGCATAATTCAATCTAGGCTATTCTTGTGGCTGGGCTCTGCTTGCAGGGGCGCTTAGGATCTGCCAATTGCTTCTCGGGCTGCATCGACTGCCTCGCCGATTTTTTTCTGGCCCTGATCCATCGCGTCTTTCACTTGACGGCGAGTGTGCCGAACGGTCCGATTGGCGGTATCTACGCCATCCAGGCATTTATTCGCAATCCATTCTCGAGTTTCTGCCCCGGATTGTGGAGCCAGAAATATGCTCAACGCGGCCCCGATCCCAAGTCCTGCGATCAAGTAAGCGAATGTAGAACCACGATTGTTGCTTGAAGTTGCCGTATCCTGAATGTCACATTGATTCTTCACGGGCCCTCCTTGCGAGCTGCCGTTCCATGGCTGCTCAATATCGGATCTCGAATGCGTATCCCAAAAGAGCGCGGAACGGCTCAATTCCAATGTACCCGTGCTTTGGCCCACTGTCTGTCCTAATACGCACACAAGGGGGCCGATATTTTTTCGCATCGTGCGTTCACGCGCCAGCTCAAACGATGAGAATGCCAGCAGATCCCGGCATGCGTGGCGGCGCAGCCGGCGCGAACCGGCGGAGCGCTACTGTTTGTATCCGCCGAACTGCACGCGAAAGCCGTCCGGGTCGGCGACGTCGGACGCCCCGGTGAGCTTCAGGCCACGCCGCTTGACCTCGGCTAGATAGGCGTCCTTTTCCGCGTCCCAGTCGGCGATGGTGTAGGCGATGTGATCGATGCCGAGTTGCGCGCCGGGGCGCGAGCCTGCGTTGCGAACCACCAGGATGTTATCGCCAAACAACAGGCGGCACTGCGTCTTTCCATCATCTTCAACGACTTTCATGCCGAAGAGGCCTGCGTAGAAGTCGCGCGTCTTGGCGTAATCCTTCACCTGATAGGACACGTGATTGATATAGATGGCCGGGAGCACCGTGGCCTCGGCTGCGGCTGCCGGCGCGGCGCTTAGTGCGGAGCCCGCGGTCACCGCCAGTGTCAGGTTCTGAATGAGCTGCCTGCGGGAGAGTTTTCCCCGCTCGAACTCGCTAACCAGTTTTGCGACGATTTGTTCCACGGTGATGTCCTCCTCTTGGAAGTAGCCGCAGCGCCAGCGGGGCGCACGGCTCGCCATATGAACCGGGAATTCCATTTTGCAACCGGCTTGGCGACACTGTACACCCAGTCGCCATGTTTTGGCGCGCCACGAATTTCAATAAGACGAAATAGTTCCGGACCGAGGCGCGAAAAAGGGTCTTTGGAGCACTGTCGACTTCGAGGACTTTACGCGGGTGGCAGGTTCGTTGTTTCCCGGGCAGGAGAAGCGTACGATGCGCACAAGTCCGGTTTGTGAAAGGAGGCAGTGCGTATTCGCAAGAATGCGCGCTGCTGAAAAATCTCCCGCGCGATGCAGCAAAAAAAGGAAAGGCCAACAATGAAACCCAAAAAGGAACGTGTTGAGAAGCGCGAAGGCAACTCGCGCCGCGGCTTTCTGAAAAATAGCGTGGGGCTCGTCGCCGGCGTCGCCGCGGCCCAATGGCTGCCCGGGCAGGCCGCCGCGCAGCAAAGCGCCGCGTCCCCTGTGACCGCGGAAAATCTCAGGAACGCAAACGGCCGCGCGATCCTGCTGAAGGACGGCATTGTCTTGAGCATGGATAGCCAGGTGGGCGATTTCGAGAAGGCCGACGTGCTGATCCAGGGAAAGAAGATCGTAGCAGTCGGTCCAAACGTCCACGCGCCCGCTCACGCGCTGATCGTGAACGCGGCGGGGATGATCGTGATGCCGGGATTCATCGACACGCATCATCACCAGTTTGAAACCCCTCTGCGCAGTATTCTCTCCGATGGATTGTTGGGTGTTGCCGGGGAACCCGGGCATACGTACCAGGGAATGATCCTCGGTACTTTCGCTCCTGCGTATTTGCCGGAGGATGCGCGTCTCGGCGAGCTCGTGGCATCGCTCAGCCAGATGAGCGCGGGCGTTACCACGACGGTTGACACTTCGCAGGTTTCTCTCACTCCCGAGCATACCGACGCCTGCATTGCCGGGCTGCGGGAATCCGGCCGCCGGGCTCTGTTCGCTTACTCGACTGGGCCAGGGAACAAGAGCCAGTATCCTCAGGACATTGTCCGGCTGCGAAAACAATATTTTTCGTCCGACGATCAGTTGCTGACGCTGGCCCTCGGTGATGAAACCAACGCGGATCGCTGGAAGCTGGCGCGATCGGTGGGAGCGCCCATCGTCTCCCACATCGTGAGCATGAGCACACTCGAGCCGCTGGCCCAGGCGGGACTTATGGGCCCGGACAATGAATACATCCATTGCACGCGGGGCGGCAACGAAACGCTTTGGAAAACCATCGCGGATACAGGGGGCAAGGTCTCTATCGCCCCCGCCATCGAGATGCAAATGCGGCACGGGATGCCGCCCATTCAGGCGGCGCTCGATCACGGCATCCGGCCGAGCCTGAGCGTGGATGTCGAGTGCAACATGACCGCGGACTTGTTCTCGATCATGCGCACGGCCTTCACGCTTCAGCGCGCGCTTGTCAACCAACGAGCGCTCGCCGGTGAACAGAACTTGCCTCCGCTGGTGACATGCCGCGACGTCATCGAGTTCGCCACCATTGCAGGCGCGCGCGTGGCGCACCTGGACGGCAAGGTCGGCACGCTCACGCCGGGCAAGGAAGCCGACATCATTTTGTTAGGGACCGATCGGATCAACACCTTCCCGCTGAATAACGTGCCCGGCACGATTGTGACGCTGATGGATACGAGCAACGTGGAACACGTATTCGTCGCAGGGAAAATCATGAAGTGGCAGGGCAAACTGGTGGGCGTTGACCTGAGCGGGCTCCGGCGCCAGATCGAGAAGTCGCGCGACGGGCTCCTAGCTCGGACCAACCAGACGCGCAATTTCTTTGGAAGTTGCTGCTCAGCCAGTTAGGGCGCCGCTATCCGTGCGGCGGTTGAGAAAAGCTTTCGGTGCCTTCCGCGCCCCGTATGTCCCAGGGCAAAATCAGGCGAAGGAACAAATAATGTTCGAGCGCTTTACGGAAAAGGCTCGCCGCGTGATTTTCTTTGGACGCTACGAGGCAAGCCAGTACGGCAGTCAATACATTGAGACTGAACACTTGCTGCTTGGACTCTTACGAGAAGAGCCGTCGCTCTTTAGCGGGGGCCTGGGGCCAACTATTGCCGGGAGCGGCATTCGCACAGAAATCGAGAGACACATTTCTCAGCGTGAGCGCATCTCCACTGCGGTCGAGGTGCCCCTAAACAAGGAAAGTAAGCAGGTTTTAAACTTTGCCTTCCAGGAGTCCGAAAGGCTCGGGCATCGGTATGTCGGACCGGAGCACATTCTATTAGGTATCTTAAGGGTGGAAAGCTCACTTGCTTCCAGACTTCTGGTCGAAGGGGGCCTCAAACTGGGGCCGATTCGAGAGCGCCTCTCAAGCCAGGCAAGTGCAAAATATCTGAAAACGGACACAACAGGCGCATCACTGACATTAGAAAGTTTCCTTAGTGGGCT
This sequence comes from uncultured Acidobacteriota bacterium, assembly GCA_963804145.1. GTDB lineage: Bacteria > Acidobacteriota > Terriglobia > Acidiferrales > UBA7541 > Palsa-360. The sequence goes on from CAWDPI010000006.1 coordinate 10,359, forward strand.
CAATTCACTCAAGTCGGAAGAGCTGAACTCTTATTTCACCCATAATGCGGAGTTCATCGATGCGAACGGAAAGCGATGGAATCGAGAAGAAATCCGGAAAGGGTTTGAAACGCTCTTCGCTCCTTACGCAAAGAGGAACGCGACCTATGTCGTCGAAACAACGCTTGCCGAAACTGGCGAGATGTTTGTCGCTAATGTTCTGTGGAAGAATGCCCTTCTCGCAAGCGAACAGCGTGTCTGGATCCACCGAATGAGTGTTGTTCTCTTGCCTCAATCGGATGGCTGGCAAATTCTTTTGGTGCAGGTAACCCCGGTTCGGGTTTCTTAGACCACCGCAAAGTACACAATCAAAGTTGGGTCCGATGATCCCTCTTGTCGGAATGTGTACCGGAACCAATGCCTTTCTTCATGTCTGCGGGTTGCTTGCCGATACGAGGTCCGATCCCACATCCGCTTTTGCAAAATTCAGAATCTTCAACCGGTTTCCGCCGGCTTGTTTCGCGGCAAGCAGCGCCTTGTGCGCTTCTTTCACCAGACTGGAAAAGGTAGGCGCCTCTTTGCCTTCAAAACCGATCGCGCCAAAACTTGCTGTGACCGTCACGGGCTTCCCCGCAAAAACGAACGGGTGCTCGGCCAACTGAGAGCGATGGCGCTCGACAATCGTGGCAATGTTCTTGTTGGACTGATGCGTCACGATGCAGGCGAACTTGTCGTCACCCGCGCGCACGCAGATGTCGGCCGCTCGTGAGTTGTCTCTGATGATTTTTGCGAATTCCTTGAGGACGGTATCGCCCGCTTCACGCCCGCACGTGTCGTTTATTTTCCCCATGGAATCCACGTCGGCGAGAATCACCCATATCGAAAAGCCATACTGCGCGGCGGCGTTGATTTCCCACGGAGCCCATTCTTGAATGGCCCTGTGATTGGGAAGGCCTGTCAAGGCGTCGATTCGAGCGGTCCCCTCGAGCTGCCGGTCCTTGGCTTCAACCTGGCGATGTAATTGGACAATTCTGCGTCCCACTCCCAGCCGTGCCTGCAGTTCCGCGGGGTCAAAAGGTTTCGTCAGGAACTCATCCGCACCCGCCTCCAGGCCAAACACGAGGCTGTTACTCTCCGCCATGCTCGTCAACAAGATGAGGTAGGTATACAAGGTCTTAGAACTGGCGCGAATTTTCTGGCAGAGCTCCGGCCCGGTAAAATCGGGCATCATCCAGTCGGTTATGACAATCGGCGGCGAATGCTTCGCGAACAGGTCCAGGCCCTCGCTTCCGCTCATTGCGTGAATCAGCGTATACGGCTGGTAACTTAGGGCATCTGAGACCAGCTTGTGATACACGGGCGAGTCATCCACAACCAAAACCTGCAGGTTTGGCCCCGTGCTGCCTGTATCTTTCAGCTCTTGTTCTGGTTCAATGATCTTCAAGAGGCCACCTCAGGAGAGGATCCGGCTGCCATGCAACAGCATCAAATATGGCCGCGACAGAGAGCCTCACACTCATCTTAACAATAAGCCTGTACGCCCACATTGGAATGAAGTGTCAGGAATTCAGTACCAAAAGGGTAATATCCTCAGTACCTTTATGGGAAAGCGGGAGCCAGTTTCCGGCATGATCGTTATCGGAATCTGGGAATTTGGCCAATTCGGCTAACGGGCAACCTTCCGACGAGAGGCCTACCCGGGACTTGGCTCGGGAAATGGTGGTATTCAGACGGGAAAAACGAGCCGCCGGAGCCTCGCTGATCCTGCGTGGCCCGCTCCCGGTGCAAATTCGTTGTGCCGAGGGTACGAGGAGCGTACGATGCGCGAGTCAAGGGAGGTCCTCCATGACAACGTTCGGAATGACGGTCACCGCGTTTTTTCTGCTGTTTGGAGCCCAGGCATTTGCCTCGCCGCGGCCGGCGTCCACCAAGAACACAATTCTGACGAATCGCATTGGACCTTCCGGCGGAGAATTGTTCCTTGCCAACGGGGATGGAAGCGGAGAGCACAAGCTCAACTCCGGTGGCAAGATGGATTACGACGCGATGTTTTCCACCGATGGCAAATGGATCGCATTTACGTCCGAGCGCAACGGCTCCGCGAATATTTACCGAATCCACTCGGACGGTTCCGGAATCGAGCGGCTTACGGACGACGACGGATTTGACGATCAGGCGTCGCTTTCGCCGGACGACAATCAATTGGCGTTCGTCTCGACGCGCGGCAGCGGAACGAGCAACATCTGGATCCTGGATATCAACACACGCAAGGCGCGAAATCTTACGGGCGTGCCGGCTCTGCAAACGGCTGCGGGCAAAATGGACGGCTTTTACAGGCCCTCCTGGTCGCCGGATGGCAAATGGATCGCTTTTTCCTCCGACCGGGGAACGGACTTTAGAAGACATAAATTCCCGGCGCCTGGATTCGAACACATTCAAGAGGCAAGCATTTACGTGATTCAACCGAGTGGCGAGGGTTTGCGCAAATTTACGCCAGAAGGTGAAATGGCGGGTTCGCCGAAATGGTCGGCCGACGGCAAGCAACTCGTCTTTTACGACATGGACGACGAATATACATTTGCGGCGCGCCTGTTTGGGAGCGTCACCTCTCAGATAATCTCCGTGGACGTGGCCACGGGCGCCCGATCGGAGCGCACCTCCGGTCCCGGTCTGAAAGTATCGCCGCAGTTCCTGAGCGCCGATCGAATCGGCTACCTCATCAAGGGGCCCGGACAAAAGGGAGAATTGGCCTTCACGACGGGAGAGCATGGAGCGGATGCGCCGGCTCCAGGGGTGATCCGCAATCCCGCGTGGTCCACCGACGGCAAGCAATTGGTCTATGAGAAGTTCGCCTACGATTCGAAACAGAATCAACAGCTCTACACCAAGGATCAGTCGTTCGAACTCCGATTCTCAGGCGAATTTCCGGCGGTTTCGAGCACCGGGAAGTTGGCCAACAGCCCATTCGGGGATGTCGGCGCACTCAGAATCACTCCCTTCGATAAGATCGCAGTTTACGTGAGCGATGTGGACGGCACGAATCGTAAGCAGCTCTTTCAACAGGATGGAGGAGGAGCTTTCTCGCCGTCGTGGTCGCCGGACGGGCATTGGGTCGTTTTCGGATACGGGGCGGTTTTCAACGACCGCGAAACCAAGCCCTCGCAGCTGATCATGATCCGCCCGGACGGCACCGACAAACGTGAGCTCACCAGCGGCCCACTCAATAAAGGCTTCCCGAGTTGGTCGCCAGACGGGAAGCACATCGTGTATCGCGTGTGGGCAAAGGATGATCGGAGCCTCCAAATTCTGAACCTGGACGACGGCAAGAGCACCAAGCTAACATCGGGGCAAGATAACTTCCCCGAGTGGTCCCCACTTGGCGACCGCATCGGCTTCACGCGCGATACAGGCGGCACAAACTCGTACGAGATCTTCACTATCCGGCCGGACGGCACCGACCTGAAGCAATTGACACATGCCCCCGGAAACGACGCTCACTGCGCGTGGTCGCCAGACGGCAAATACATTGTGTTCAGCAGCGCGCGCCTGGGCTTTCGCGATGAAACCCCGCTCTATGACGGGAGCCCACAGCCCTATGCGGAGCTTTTCGTGATGAATGCAGACGGCTCGAACCAGCGGCCCATCACCAGCGACAAGTGGGAAGAGGGAACGCCCGCCTGGGTGCCGGCGACGACAACGCATCAAAACAAGAAATAGGATTTCTTCTTTCGGACCGCGCTGACGAAAGCTGATCGCGGCGAATTGTGACGGCGCTGATTCCAATTCATTTGGGTATAATCGCATGCTGTTGTCCAAGTGACGCCGTACTCGGAAACGATCCCCTACCCGTCATCGAACCGTTTATCGAAAGTTGGCGATAAGTTGCTCTTTGTTCACGGTCAGTTCAGGATAGCCGGCCGCTCGCCCAGAATAAATAATCCATCACGCGGTTCCATAGCGAGGCTGCGCCGCCGGCGAACCGATCCGCCCTATGTCGCCCATCCGAGGATTGTCGATCGCGATCTTATCCAGCCATGTAAGCCGGAATGTCCTGCGGAAACGGCTATTTTGAAGTGGTATACTGCGGCTCTCAAGATGTGAACATTACGCGGATATGAATTGGAGGTCTCGAATGAAACGCATTGCGATGTTTGTCCTCGGGGTCATCGTGGTTTCAACTTGCTGCGCATTGGCGCAGGCGCAGGACGCTGCCGTCGAGACGGCCCTGCTCGCCGCACCGGCGAATCTGCGCGAGGCTGCGACGGTCATCAAGTGGAAGGCTGACTTCACGTACGACACGCTGAAGAAAGGCACCAACCGTCTGGTCTGCTACGACCGGACGGGCCTTCCTGAACAGCAGCCGTTTTCGGTGGAGTGCACCAGCATCGCTAACCTGGACCGTGTCGCTCAGAATCTGAAGTTCGAGTCGGTCGGCGACAAGGTCAAAACACAGGCGTTGCTCGATGCCGCGGAAAAGGACGGAACCCGCGTGAAGCCCGAGTACGGATCGGTGTGGTACCACATTCTGGGTCCCGACCGGGAGCACGCTCACGCGCACATGACCATCGCGGTGCCGGGCGCCACGACTCAGTCCATCGGACTGCCCGACAACAATAAGGTGGGCACTGTGTGGATTATGAATGCGGGAACGTCGACCGCCCATCTCATGACTCCCGGGCGAATAGAAGGCGTCCGTCGGAAGAAATGGCCGGCGATCTTTTCGATTTGGCCTCGCTGGATTATTGAGGGCGGCGTCACAACCCGCCTGAGTTTCAGCGCGGTCGAAGTGCGGGCAGCACTTGCAGGATCGATTTCATTTAGGTGTTGTGAAGATTAGAAATGTCGTGAGGTCATGAAGCATCTGATCTTCAATCTTCTCGTCGTCGCAGCGCTGGCCGCAGCTCCGGCCAAGCAAACGTTCAGCGGCACGATTACGGACGACAATTGCCCTAAAGCGGATCACTCCCAAATGCGAATGGGGCCGACGGACGTCGAATGCGCCATGGCCTGCATCGATGCCCATGGCGCCTTGTACGGTCTGTTTGACGGCGATAGCTTCTACACGCTGAGCGACCAGCGGACGTCGGAAAAATTCGTGGCTAAAAAAGTGAAGGTAATCGGCACTCTGGACCCCAAGACCAAAACAATACAAGTGGACTCGATAACAGCGGAAAAATGAGCCGCCATGAGCCGACCGCCGATCAGATCTCTGATGGCGTCCCAGGCTACTTCAGCGGAACTTTCTTTTCGGGGTCGGACCGGACAATCAGATAGGTAATGTCTCCTTCGGCACTCGCCCAACCGTGCGGCACGCCGCCGGGGATGATGACCACATCGCCCTTAGTGAGCCGGCGTGACACGCCACCCTCAATGCCGTCACTGCCGAGATCCATCCAATCTCCGAGAGTCGATTGCCGCGGCTTCACAGGTTTTCGCAGCGTGCCGCCGGTCACCAGCACTCCGGCGCCTTCCAGCATGTAGTAGGTCTCGGTGACGTTGGTCTGGTGCACGGTGGCGGTGACTGGAGCGTCTTTCGGCCGGAAAACGCCAAAGATACCGACGCGGTAGCCTCCAACATCGATCACACGGATGGGGCGATCGCTGTTTCGATCGTGAGGCGCATCTTTTATGAACGCCTGAACCTGTGCCGCGGTGATGTCCGTCGCGGCCGTCGGCGCCTGCGCCTTCACCGAAGTTGCGATGAGCATCACAAAGATAACCAAAACTATTTTGCGCATGAGATGGCTCCTCTCTTTTGCCGATATCGTGAATAAGGGGTCTGTTTGTTGCCGGAGGATAGCACATTCCGGGTCGCTAAAGTTCGCACGGCATTCTCCAAAATGGAAAGCCAATCGAATCGGTAGGATCGCGTGTCCGGTCTCGATTACTGCGTTTCGCGTGATCGGCTGATCGAGTTAACAGTTGTGGGAATATTCTTGCCCTTCCAGGAGAAGACCTCCAAGAGCTGAGTGTGTCTCTAAGTGAACAGACATACTTGAGTGAGCCGTCTAAAATTGGCGGCAGAGCTTAGTCGGCTATCTGAATTAAAAATCTACCGTTGATCTATTTGATTTGGACCGCGATGCGGAACCAAGAGTCGACAAAATGTTTGGAATCGTCGCTGTGGTTCTCATCGTGCTTAAACTTTATTTTCTAGACTACAGATATGCCCCGAGTGGAAACCATGAGAGTCCGATGAGAGCAGGTCCGTGCCACCACACGCTTGTCCGGACCTGGCGCCGGCACAGCGTTTGGCTTGTATTGCTGGCGATGTGGCTATGCCAGCCGCGTGGCTATGCACAATCAGGGCCGCAACCGCCATGCGGAATGGAACCCGTCCCGCCTTATCCCGGTCTGGATGATCCGGCCATCGCGAAGTCATGGAAAAAATCTGAAATAGGAAGTGACTGGAGACCGCCCACGTGTACCGGTTGGGCTGCGTTGGGTTTTACAACATTGGTAACCACGGCTGCGCGATTTCGTTCTTCCTCGGAATCTGAGGGACTTCTTCGCCACATCGGCGCAATTTCAAAACTTGCGGGCATGCGCTACTGGTCGACCACTCACAAGCAGTGGCAAACACTGATTGTGGACGCGCACGCTCTGACTGGATTGCAGCGTGGTCAACGCCGCGAAGACTTCAGGCCAGAGGAGATGAAGGAAGGATCGGTGCTCTACTTTGAAGAAGTGGACAACCTTTCCGGCAAGGCCATCTACCGGATTCACATTGCAAAGGCTTCGGCGGACAGGATCGCCTTCGATGTCGAGAACGTCAGCACGATCCATTATCTCTTCATGACCCTCTTCCACCCCGGTGAAATTCAATCGGCCTACTTTCTGGATCGCGAATCGCAAAACGTCTGGCGCTACTACAGTATGGTGCGCACGGGAACGAACGCGAACGGGCTGCTCGTGCGAAATGAGTCTTCCGCGGTCAACCGGGCCGTTGCATTTTATCGCCACATGGTCGGAATACCCACTGACCGGGAGCCTCCGGCCGCGCGATAACAGAATATCTTCAATGAAGATTTCTAGGAGCTAACCCATGGAAAATCCATTGCCACGCCGGGCTGCTGCGAATCCCACGCAGTACAACATTGATGCAATCGCAAAGCTGGAGCATGACGCTCATGATCGCAGAACTCTCACGGAGCGGGCGAGTGACGTAATCACAAAACTGGTTGGCAATGTGGGCTTTCTGCTGGCCCAGTTGCTACTGATCTCCGGATGGACCCTGGTAAATCTTCATTTAATCCCGGGACTCAAAGCATTTGATCCTTTTCCTTTCGGTGTCCTGGCGCTCGTCGTCTCTTCCGAAAGCGTGTTTTTGACGATCTTCGTCCTGATCAGTCAAAGCCGAATGGCCCGCCAGTCGGAACGGCGGTCGCATCTGGATCTTCAAGTCGGCATGCTTTCTGAACAGGAACTGACCACCATTCTTCAGATGTTACAGAAACTCTGCCAACACATGGGCGTGAACGTGGACTCCTCCAAGCAAGAGGTCCAGTCCTTCAGTAAGACAACGGACGTAAGCAAGCTGGCCAGCGAACTCCAAGATAAACTTCCTGAGGATTGACGCGGAAGGCCTCTTAGTCGTTATATGCCTATGGTGCAAGAATGGCGCGCCTAAATTGCCGGTGCCATCACTCTCCACGCCCCGTTCGTATCATCTTCCATCCTTCTTTCAGCCTTTTATCCACATCGGCCTTGGTGAGCGCAGTGATGCCGCACGCAACGTTGTGGGCTTTGCACGCCGCCAGAATGGTTTGACGAGCCTGCTCCACTTCGGGCGCATCTTGCGGCACACCTAGATATTGGTGCAAATCTCCTCCCGCGCCGATGAAGATCGCGCCAACGCCGGGAACGGCCGCAATTTCGTCGACGTTCTTCAAGCCCTCCAGCGTTTCGATCATGGGAATGGCGAGCAGGTCGCCTTCCGGATTGAGCGGCCAGACGTCGGCATGACGCTCGTACTCCGCCGCGGAGACGCCCCACGCAAAAATTGCATTTCCCGGAGCGTACCCACGCAATCCGGGCGGCTGTTGGTACTTCGAGGTTTTCTGCTGCGGGTAGCGCATGAAGCGGACGAGGCGCGTCATTTGCTCCTTGTTCTCCACACCATTGAAGATGATGCCCATCAGGCCCATGTCCAGCGCCTGCTTGACGATCCAGTCGTTGCTTTCGAGATCGCGCCCGTAGGGCGGGAAACGCGCGAACAACGCCACCTTCGGTTGCGCGTTGCCCTTCTTGAGTATCGCGGCCTTATCGACCATGGCGGCCACGCAATAGGCCAGGCCATCGAGATTCAGCGGCCCATGCTCCATGTCCACATACGCGTAGTCAAAATCCAGGCGGGCGAGCGAGTGGCAATTCTGCAGCGACATGTCGTCGGTTTGTGTGCCGATGATGGCTTCTCCGCGCGCGAGTTTCTCAACGGCGGGATTTAGATGAAGCGGCGCCTGTTGGGCCGACACGTTCCCCACTGGCAAAACAAATACGGCAATGAACGCGATGACTGCAATCATCGCTGTGATGGGGCGGCACCTGAACGACCGCGAAGCGAGGCTTCGCAAGGGGGGCGTCTGCAAGTTATTCGATGGAACGAGAATGACTTTTGTCATTGAGCCACTCCTTTTTGCAATGTGTCAAAAGAGCGCCAGCGTTGACTGATCAAGGGCGGTTGGAGTTTACCCTCAACTCGACGCATGCCCTAGCGCAGTAGCTCCGAGCGCCGGGCGGAAAGGCACACGTATCGCAACGCCAGAAGCGCGCGTTGGAACGTGGCTATGAAAAGTTACGGTTTTACCTTCGACGACACCTAGTCGAGAGGCTGGACGCGGACCAGGTACCCGTTGTAGTCGACGTACCAGACCGTTACCGGATGAGTGGAAGCGTCGATATACGTTCGCCGGTCATAGGAGTATGGCTCCGGCATTTGATAGGCGCGCCAGTGGCTGCTCTTGGGATCGAATCGCAGCATCTGCCGGCCGTGCAGCACGCCTGCCCACACCTCGCCGTTTTTGTCCGGCATGGCCTCGTAGAAATCGGTGTAGGGATGCGGGGCGATCGGCGGCACGTATTCGTCGATTCGGGCCGCTTTCGCGTTGAGTTCGATCAGGGCGCCATCCGCTCCGCCCCACCAGGTATTTCCGAAGGGATCGAAGCCGCCGCGTTTGGCAGTCATCATGTGAGCGCCGCTGTTCAAATTCAGTATTTTCCCGGTTTCAATGTCCAGCATCTCGACGGTGTTGCCCCAATTCGCCGGCCCGCTGCCGCCCCAATACCTGCCGTCGTAAGAAATGGCGTTGTCGTAGCTGCTGTTGGCTTGAAGCGGCCACTCCTGCAAGACTTTGCCGGTATTCGGATCCATCTTCACAATCCTGTCCGCGCGGGCATCCCACACATTGCCCGCAGCGTCCAGCGTGAAATTTCCGAAACTGGGAGAATTAATGGGAGTCTTGCTCGCGATCAGGACCTGCTTCACATCTCCGGTCTTTGGATCCAGACGGTTGAGCTGATGCGCCCAATTTTCTGAAATCCAGGCGATGCCGTTCTTGTCGATGACAGCGTGGTGCGTTCCCGGCATGGAGCCGGGGGTCAGGGGAATTTTGTACTCCGTCACGATCCCCGTTTTGGGATCGAGCTTGCCGACGTAGCGCGTCTTGTGACTGGTATACCAAATGTTGCCCTGGCCGTCAGCGGTAGCATCGTGAAGGGCGAGCAATTGCTTCGGCAGCTCGTATTCCGTGACGACGACCCTCGTCGATTCTCCGCGTGGCCGCGGGAAAACGCGCAACGGGTCGTCCTTTGAATCCGGACCGCGCACCCGCGTAAGGAACTTGACGAGGATGGTGTATTCAGGGTCCGGCGCGGACATGGGTTTGTTGCGGACTGCGATCGCCGTGCCGGTGAAATGCATCATGCGGTCAACGATCAGACTCCAGCTATGCTCGTCATAACGGTTCCTGAAAATCTGCTGCCAGGAATGGCATCCGGAGCAATTCTTTTGCAACATCGCTTTCTCTTCGGCCGTGCCCGGCAAGTTCCACAGGATCTCCGCGCTGCTGAGCTGAGACTCGAGCACGGATGTGGCCGGCAGATTGTCCGAGTCGGCAACTCTCTCCAGCACGATGTCGTCGAGCTTCGCAGCGCCATTGATCGAAACCGCATCGCGCCGATAGGGCTTGAACGGGACGGGAGTCGGAATGCGCAAGGTATACGTGCCGGCCTGCATCTTCGGGAACTCGAACTTGCCTTCCGCGTTGGTGTAGACGGTGGTTCGCACTCCGTTCGGCGCGATGAGTTGCACACCTACGCCCTCGGGGGAATCTCCGCTGGCGATCCGCACCATTCCGGTGGCGCCGCCCGTTGAGCCCGCTTTGCACCGGCCATTTCTGCGTCTCGGCGCGGTACCACGGATTCGCCGGCGGATTTTCGCCCTCCACGCAGCATTTTCCCGAATGAAAATAGGCGACCAGATCCGATACGTCCGCGTCGGAAAGGCTGGTGCGAAATGCGGGCATTCCCGCGCCGCCCTCTTTGATTTTGGCGGTGACGTTGTCGTCATTGACGGGATCGCCGGACGACAGGCTGTCACGCTGAAAAAGGTCCTTCAATAAGGGGGCGCTTTTGGTGTATTGGTTGTGGCACATCCAGCACTTATAGAAATAAATGTTTTCACCGCGCGCCGCGCCGCTGTCTGCCAGGATCGTATACGTATCCAGGCGCCGGGACCTCTGGAGATCGTCCGTGGAGACGTCCGGGGCGGCGTCGGCCTTCGCGGGCTTGGGCGCCGTCTTGGCCATGCTCAAGCGGGCTGTCGCGCCTGCGAGCAACAAAGCCAACAGGGCCAGAAAGGCTGCCACTGCGAGTGGGCGGCGTTGTTTGGGGATATGTGCTGGCATAAGTTCACCTCATGAATAACGTAGAAATTCCTGCCGGTCAGCGAAACATACGTCCGCTGGCCTCTCGCGTCAACTCAAATCAATTTGCTGGCACTTGACTTGGAGTTCGCGCGGTTCTAACCTCTGCGCCAAAGGGTAAGGAGCACCTTTACACAATGAGCTCAAACACCGTGAAAAAATATTTCCGCGGGCGATGGGATGTGCGGCTAGCACTTGGGTTGCTGCTTGCAGCGGCGCCATTAGCTGCGGCGACGGCGCGGATCTACGTCGCGAACCGGGGCGGAACCACGATCGATGTGATCGACACTGCGACGAACAAGGTCGTGGAGGTGATCAAAGGCATTGAGTCGCCCGAGGTCATTCGCTTCTCTCCTGACGGAAAGACGGCTCTATATCACCAGCCGGAGCGAGGACGTCCTCGACGTTCGAGATCGAAAGAGCGGAAAAACAATCAAGAAGGTGCCGCTCAGCGGTTGGGCCAACGATGCGGGAGTCACGAGCGATGGAAAGCTGATTGTCATCTGCATCCGCAATACCGGCCCGGAGGCGGTGGATGCCGGGGCGCTGGATATCATCGACGCCAAGTCCCTGGAGAAGATCAAGAGCATTCCGGTGCGAAGGGGTCTGCACGACGTGGCGCTGACGGGGGACGGCAAGTTCGCGGCCGCCGGCTCGCCGGGCGGACAATTCATAACCGTTTTTGACCTCCAGAAGATGGAAATCGCCTGGGAGGTTAATTACGACCAGGGAGTGCTCCCCGTAATTATTGAAAGCAACCCCGACGGCTCGGGCCACCGGATCTTCGCAAATCTGAATCGAACGAACGGATTCTCAGTGGTGGATTTTGCGACCCACAAAGAAGTGGCGAGAATCAAGAATCCCGACGAACCCTCGGGGTTCCCGCCAGGCTGCGAGGGCATCAGCCACGGCATTGGCATCGCGCCGGACAATAAAACGCTGTGGACCAACAGCAGGCCGGCCAATGCTGTTTTCGTCTACTCTCTCCCTGACCTCAAGCTGCTGGGACATGTCTCACTGCCCGAAACCGAGGTTCCAGGAAAGGCCCCTCGAGGCGGCGGGCCCGCCTGGGTCACTTTCACTCCCGACAGCAAGACTGTTTACGTTTCCACGTGCGGGACAAAGTCGATCACTGCGATCGATGTGCAGTCAATGAAAGAGTTGACCCGCATTCCCGTCCATGAGATGCCCGACCGGATCAGCACGCTGGTGCTGCAGTAAAGTTTTGATTCGGCCCTTTTCGTAGAAGCGGGACTGACGGCTGTGCTACAAATTTTGCGCTCGCGAATGTGAGGCGATTATGATTTCGAGGGTTCTGCCAAAAATAATTTTTGCCGGTTTCGTGTTTGCGGCCGCCGTCACACTTTACGTGTTTGTTCCCATCGCCACGGCGCAGAACTCCGGCGGCCCCGACGCGGAAAAACCGCCGCTCGATTATGTGTTTTTCAAAACACGCGTCGAGCCGATCTTCCTGAAAAAGCGGTCGGACGAGCACGCGCGCTGCTACGTTTGCCATCAAATGATGCGTCACGGTGGCGGGCCTCTCAGCCTGGAGATGCTGCCGGCCGGGGCGAGCTTTTGGACCGAGGAGCAGTCCCGCCGCAACTTCGAGACCGTCTCGAAACTGGTGGTGCCCGGCAACCCGTCGTTGAGCCTGTTTCTGCGCATGCCGCTGGCGCCGGAGGCGGGCGGCCTCGCCGACACTCACCAGGGAGGAAGGCAATTTGCTTCCGAGGACGACCCGGACTGGCAGAACATGAAGGCGTGGGTCATGGGGCAAAAAGCGGGAGGTTCCTGAGCGCCGTAGCCGAAAGGGTTCCGATAGAATCCCCGTTCTCAAAGAGGTCTGCGGTCAAGACTTCCTTCACTCTACTCACACATCACGCGCCACGATTGTTGCAATCATTAATCAATGAAAAGGCCGGGAGAAGATGTCTTCTCCCGGCCGATGAATCTTCTGTGCTGCTTTACTTGGTCCAGGCCGCACGAACCGGTTGGCCGATCAGCAAATCCGGATCGGCGCCCTTGCGCGGGATGAACTTCTGCGGACGGCCACCCCACACCTCTGCCGTGTAGAGGTTGCCGTCCTGGTCCACGCCGAACTGGTGCGTTCCCCACAGCCCGCCGGGCTCGGGGGTCATGGTGCCCCACGTGTACAGCAGCTTCCCGGTCAGGTCGTATTTGTAGAATTTGAAATTCCCGTGACCGTCCGACATCCACAGGTGCTGGTCGGCGGTCATGACGATGTGATACGTCGCGGTGGGTCCGTCGCCGAGATACCACTGATCGAGGAACTTGCCGTTTTCATCGAAGATCTGGATGCGCCGGTTGCTGCGGTCGTTGATGTAGAGCCGGCGCTGGTTGTCGATCGCGATACCGTGCACGGTGTTGAAGTAGCCCGGACGCTTTTCCTTTCCGTTGACTTCGCCCCTCTCGCCCCAGGCCATCAGGAACTTGCCGTTCTTGTCGAATTTCACGACGCGAGTTTCCTCGTAGCCGTCGGTGACGAAGAAGGTGCCGTCCGGCAGCCAGGCGATGTCGGTCTGGCGGCCGAAGGTTTCGCTCGGCGGACCAGTCTTCTGGATGTACGACGGGCGTCCGGTATTGCCGGTCATCTTTGCGTTTCTCTCGGTCGTGGTGTTCAACGTGCCGATCGTCTGGAGGAGTTTCTTGCCGTCGTTGCTGAAGATGCGGATGACTTCGTGGCCGTCGTCGATGGCCCATACGCGCTTGTCCGGGTCATAAGGACTGATCAGAATCTTGTGAACGCGGCCCTGTGACAACACATTCGGGTTGTCCGGCTTGAACAGCGAATCCCACTGGGTCCACGCTTCTCTTACGTTCCCCTCGCTGTCGTATACGGTAATGATGTGTTTCCAGCGGTAGTCCTTTCCTTCGACGCCCATGTAATCGTCGGAGGCTTCTCCGGGGCTCGCGTAGGGGCCGACGGACGCGTTGCGCCCGTACATGCCGCGCCCGGGGACTTCCAGATGCGTGGTGATTCCGAAAGCGGTTTCGATCTCGACGTATTTTTTCTTGAGGTTTGATAAATCGGGCAGCTCGCCGCGCATGGCCACGAAGATGCGCTCCGGGTTCTGGGCGAACACGCCCTGGACCGCGCCCCACGTCCAGCCCTTTTCCTCAGGAAACACTGTGGCCAAAGGTTTGGGCCAGTTCGGATCGACTCGATAGGGGCCATCCACGAGTTCGTCACTCTTGTTTGCAGGATCGACCCACTGCCCCGCCGCTTTTTGCTGCGCCGCGCTCACCTTCTCTGTCCTCGAGAAAGTTATCAACGTCATGACCCCGATTACGGCGCAGACCATCGCGCCGGCAAACATCGCTCGACCAGCCACTTTCATTGGGGTTCCTCCTCTGTTTTGCCTCTCGGGCTGCTTCTCATAATTTCGCGAGATTCGCCGAAATGGGCACGATGCCGGGAACACCAATCTCCTGATTGGCGATTTGTGTAACGCCAATCAGGAGATTGGCGTTCCCGAATTTCTATTTTGACTTCCCGACCCGCCGATAACATACACCCAAGCAGGCAAAGCTCGAACCAGGTTTTTGAGGGCAGAGCCTTTCCGAACCGAGTGCGTCCTCTTGTCGGATGTCCGAGAAAGGGTGCGCTGCGCGAGCCCGATGTCCAAATCGGAGATTCCGGACAAAATTCAAAACTGTCCGAAAAGGGACAGATACCGGTACTGTGATGCTTCTAAAATGACGGTGCGTGGGGAACATTTTATTGAAATGCCAAAGGCACGAAAGAAGAGAGGAATCGAGGACCATATGCGAATACCAATGAATTTGAAGCAATGTTTGTGGATTATGGCGATGACCGTGGCTTTCGGAATCAGCGGAGGCACGGCGCGGGTCGTGGCGTCACCTTCGCCACAGGAACAGCACGACCAGGATTATTCTAAAAACAAGAACTACCAGCTGGGTATGCGCGACGGGCGCGACGACAGCGCGCATAACCGCGACCACTTCAAGAAGAGGAACTTCAAGAAGGACGGCGACAAGCAAGATTACGAGACTGGCTATCTGGCCGGTCACCAGGGTAATTCGCAAGATCATAAATAACAAACCGCGTCGGGAACATAACCGGACAGGCTTGCAGGGCCAGGTGTGCAAAAGGGGACAGAACCGCCTGGCCACTTCAATTAGAATTTTTTCACTTTAGCCAGGAGGAGAAATGGAAGAACGCCCACCACGCATCGGGGAATTTGTATCGACCCACGCTCGCGGACTAGTCGAGATCGTGCATGTCGACCCGGAGCAGGTTTACCTGAACGATACTCCAAACCGTCCCATTCCGATTTCCACTTTAATGCCCTCGCCTGACCAGCGTCGCGATGTCTGGGTGATCGTACATGAAGCAGCCGCGACACAGTTTCGTCCCGATTAAAACTTGACGACGGTCTGAAAGCAAACGCTGGAGGAAAAAAATGTTTCACTTGATTTGGTACATCCTCATCGGGCTGATCTCGGGAGTCATCGCGAAATCGGTGATGCACGTGAACATATCCACCTTCTGGACGATCGCGCTCGGCATCATCGGTTCGATCGTCGGCGGCGGCATCACCCACATGTTTTCGCGCCCGTCAAACGACCGGTATCATCCCGCCGGCCTCATTTTGTCCACGCTGGGCGCGATCCTGATTCTCTTCATTTGCCAAAAACTGAACATTCATTTTCCCAATCCTAATCTCGTATTCCGATAGGACGATTCCGGAAATGCCGCACGTTCCACGGATCGTTCGCTGCCGCTGCTTCTGCTCACGGCCATTTCTGATCGTCAGTTACCGATAATCCCGATTCTGGATCGCACAAATACGTATTGACTTGGCAGATTCAGTATCAATAGAGTC
Source organism: uncultured Acidobacteriota bacterium (assembly GCA_963804145.1). Lineage (GTDB taxonomy): Bacteria > Acidobacteriota > Terriglobia > Acidiferrales > UBA7541 > Palsa-360. Next base: position 26,131 of record CAWDPI010000006.1, read on the forward strand.
TCGTTCAAGACCGGGGAGAAACATGCCCAAACGCCTACACGATCTGCGCCTACCGGCTGTGAGGAGGGTTGACGTGAAAAAAATTCTCATCTTCTCAGGAGTATTCACGGGTCTTATGCTGTCGCTGCCCGTGCAATCGCACGCTCAGCAGCAGGCGCGCCAGGCGCCGGCGAAGCAAGCGACCAGCGACCTCAAGCCGACCAGGGATATCAAAATCATATCGAGTGCCGGCGCGCGCGCCATGGCGGACGCCTGTACCGCATGGGCCGAGCAGAACAAGAAAATCGTGGCGATGGCGATTCTGGATTGGGGCGGTAATCTCATCGAGTCCCACGCCATGGAAGGGGCGCCGATGAATGCGATCGACACCGCGCTGTTGAAGGCCAAGTCGGCCCTGCGCTGGCGGCGCCCCACTTCAGAGACCAACAAGATGGTCCGGAGCGGCGAGAATCTGGCGCCGACTTTCATGCGCGACTTCCCGCAACCCGGTGCGCTTCCTGTCGTGATCAACGGCCAGGTCATTGGCGCGATGGGCGTATCCAGCGCGGACGGTGAGAAATGCGCCCAGGCGGCGATCGACGCGGTGTTCAACGGACAAGCGACCACTTCGGCACAGTAATTCGGGCGCAATCGTAAGAGTGGTCCTTCGACCGATGCCTGTGCTGCGCTTATTTTTCTCGCAAGAGAACTCCCACGATCATTTTCGGGGACAAGGTTGTGCCACCATCACATCGGTGCGTGACGCCGGTCACTGAACGATTGCCTGTGATTCGCGATCCTACGGAAGAATTGGCCTGAAAACGAAGCCACCGAGGAGAATCCATGAGCACACCGACGAGCACAGTCCGTGGGATTGAATTGCCAGAAAATAAGAGCGAATTCTACGGGCGCATGCAGGCCGCTGGTACCGTATCCCTTCGCCAGATAACCGCCGCCGAAGATGATGACATAAGCCCGCGCGCGCGGAAGATCATATACCTGACCCTGCTGGCGGGCGTCTTGTTCCTTGGGAGCGTAGCAGCCTACGTCTGGTACGGCTTTTACCTGTGGCAAAATATTCCGTAGACTTCCCTGCGGCCGGATTTCCGACTGGCGCATGCAGCACTTGCGGGACAATCCCGACGAATTTCCTGGTGTTTGGCCGGTCGGCCTGCCTGGCAAATCGGAGTGAAGCAACACGAAGATATTAGAGTTAATTTGCAGCTCTCAGCTTGACTTCCGCCGTATCGCCCTTTATTTCCATCGTCGTGCCAAAGGGTTTTGACATGTCGGCCAGGCGCTGGAGGATGTAACCCGCTCTCGCGCCCGTCATCGGCGTGGGCAATCCGCGCGTCTCGAGGAACTGGTTGTTGGTGTACTGGTTGTGAATATCGGGCTGGCCCTCGCCCACGTTGTTCAAGGCGATCGGCCGGAACGAAACCGACTGCAGGTTCTTCCCCTGAAATTGGACGTATGCGACCGCGCTCTCCCAGTTCATCGGTTCGTCGATGTACGTCAGCGTCGGCGGCAAGTTGTAAATGAAGTTGCCCAGATCGTAGAAGATGGGCCGGCCATGATAAATCTCCACGCCGTGCAAGAGAGGCGCGCCATGCATCACGATGATGTCCGCGCCCGCGTCCACCTCCGCATGTGTCCACTTCATAAGCCATTCATTGGGGGCCAGCCGCTCCGGCAACGCTTCAGTGAAAACTGTCGTGAACGAGTGATTGCTGAAGATGTGGTTATGCTGGTACACGATCACGAGATCCGCGTGCTGGCGGGCGTCACGAATGCTTTGCAGGATGCGTTGCGAATCCCCGGGATTCGGCGTGTTCCCGGGCGCGCCGGGCAGATCGTCGGTGGCCTCATTTTCTATGCCGCCGGCTTCGACGCGAAGCTCATTGACGCCCGGCCGGTCCGCCGTGGCGCTTCCTCCCGGCGCAATCAGGCCAGACGCGCTCGCGATCAGAGCAATCGTGCCCTTCGGCGTGTGCAGATAACCCGGCGCCACAGCTTCGGCCACATTGTTTCCGGTTCCGGCGTGAACGATCTTCCGGCTGTCCGCCTCCCGGATCGTATTTTGAATGCCGGTCACTTTCAGATCGAATGCATGGTTGCCGGACAGGGACAACAAGTTAAAACCGAACGTCGTCAGCGCATCGAGCGCTTGAGGCGGAGTGATAAATCCCCTGCCCTCGTGGACCGTCTCGCCTTTTTCGGCGATTGCGGCTTCCAGATTGGTGAACATCACATCGCCCTTCAGCAGTCCCTGAATCACGGGAACTGCCGACGGCACGGTCTCGCGGATATCCGAACGGATCATCGACTGCCCCGCCAGTGTGATCGTGATCGCACTCGACTGCGGCCGCGCAGCAGCCCCCATCGCGCACGCGATTGCAATAAGAACCGCGAGGCACGCTGCTCCCGCCAACAACCGGCCAGCCTTCCATATTTTTCCCATTTGCGTTGTCCTCGCTGTTTTCGTGTGAGCGCTCGATGGACTCGCGGTTCAGCCTGGTCTCCACCCTTTCAGCTGATCTCCGCCGTTTTGTTCTTTCCCAATATACTCGGGATATTGAGATTCGGGGAGTATCTGCATGCTTTGGAGAGACGCGGTCCGAATCACATGATTTTTGGTGAGTCGCCGACAACGAAGAAAAGAAAGAAAACAAAAAACAAAAAGGGGACATTTCTAAAGAGCTTTGACACGCCCCAGCCCGATTGTTGACGTTTCGCTTCATGCGGAATAGACTGCGCGCCGGATTCCTTTGGGTCGGGGAGTTCGTCGGACAGGGGAGGAGATTGACATGGCAACGTACAAGTGGATTTGTGCAGGCGCACTCGGCCTTAGTTTCGCGTTTTTCCTGGTGGCGGGGACGCCCCCACAGGCGCCGGCGGCGCCCAAGTTCAACGTCGATCTGAGCTGGCCCAAGCCTCTGCCGAACAAGTGGAAGATGGGAGGCGTCACGGGACTAGCCGTGGACAAGGACGATAACGTCTGGGTGTACGACCGTCCCAACGATCTCACATCCATTGAGGTGGAAGCAGAGCTGAATCCTCCGATCGCCGATTGTTGTGTCCACCCTCCGTCAATGATCCACATCGCGGGGCATGATGGCCCCGGTTACAAGGATGGTGAAGTCATCGGCTATTTTGACGCGCCACAAGGGCATGGCATGGCAGTGGACAAGCAAGGATTCGCTTACCTTGGGCAGAACACGGTCCGCAAATACGACCCGAAGACCGGCAAACTGCTGATGACCGTGCCTCACGTGCCGGAGACGCCGAACGGCCAGCCGTTTACCGAGCCGACGCTTCCGAAGCGCGCCCCGGGTGAGGGCAGCGCCGGGCCGGTGGCCGGATTTCTCACCATCCCCGGCGCTCCCGAGCGGGCTCGCGGGGAAGCGGCAAACACCGCCGCGGCATTGAGACAGAGCGCCTTCATCGCGAAGTATCCGCCGACTACGCCCATGATCGTCGGAGGAATCGAAGAGATCCGCACGGATGATGCAGCTAACGAAATTTATATAGCGGACAACGCCTTCGGCGGCCGCGTAATGGTCTTCTCGCTGGACAAGTTCGAGTTCAAGAGGGGCTGGGGCGCCTACGGACACAAACTTTCGGAAATCAGCACGGACCCTGCCGACCACGCCTACACGCCCAACGGTCCGATGGCTAAGGAGTTCGTAGGCCACCTGACTTTTAATTTTTCTAATGACGGGCTGGTCTACGCGGCTGACCGCGCCGGCAACCGGATTCACGTCACCGACAAACAGGGAAATTTCAAACAGGAAATCAGGATGGGCGAATGGACGGGCATTGGCGGCGCGGCCGGCGGCGTCATGTTCTCGAACGACAAAGACCAGAAGCTGCTCTACATCTCCGATCTCACCAACAACCACATCTGGTTCCTCGACCGCAAGACTGGCAAAGTGCTGGGCACCATGGGCAGCATGGGCCAAAACGCCGGCCAGTTCTTCGGGGTGCATATGGAGGCGACCGACTCGAAGGGCAATCTTTATACCGGCGAAGTATTTTACGGTGAGCGAGTGCAGAGATTCCTGCTCGCTAAGTAGCAGAAGGAACTTACCCAGCGCCGGATTTTCTCGCAGCTACTGCGGGATGATTCGGCTTTGAAAGTTTCCTACGTATTCATCACGGAAAGTAAGAGTGCGGCGCGGGAAAGTGTAGTCTCGCACAAAATTTCGCAATTCATCCGTCGCGATTCAGTTTTTATCAGTAAAAGTTTCAATTAAATCCTTTCGTCAACGATCGTCGTTTTGCCGGTTTGGGAGAAAGGGAGAAAATGGCGAAGAAAATAATTTCGCTCGTTGCCTTTCTATCGGTCGTTTTTCTGCTTGTAATTGAGGCTCGAGCGCAAGTTCCAGGACCGCTCAAGCTGGCCCAAACGATTCCGCTTCCGGGGCTCAAGGATGGCGATTTCGATCACTTCCAGGAGGATGCCGCGGGGCAGCGGCTTTTTCTTGCCGCTGAGGAAAATTCAACCATTGAGGTGATTGACCTGCGCTCGAACAGATTGATCGGGAAGATTGCCGGCGCCAGGGCTCCGCACTCACTCGGATACAACTCGGAGCTAAAAAAACTTTACGTCGTGGACGATGGCGGCCCCAACCAGGTGGAAATCTTCGACGGATCCTCGTTCAAGCTTTTGGGGACCATCCCGATGGATGCCCATGCCGACGTCAGCGTCTACGATCCTGGCAGCAAAATGCTTTATGTTGGCAACGGCGGCAGGCAAGCCAAGGAAGAGTACACGTTGATCAGCGTTGTGGACACCACGAGCGACAAGAAAGTGGGAGACATCAAGATTGATGGCGACCGCATCGAATCGATCCGCCTCGAAGAGAAGGGGCCGCGCATGTTCGTCAATGTGTATTACAAGGGCGAAGTTGCCGTGGTCGATCGGAAGAAACAAGCGGTAATCGCAACATGGTCGTACGCGCAAGAGGGCAGGAATTTCGGCTCGATGGCTGTTGACGAACCCGACCATCGGCTGTTTGTCCACGCCCGCGATCCGGGAAAGGTCCTCGTCATTGATTCCGATTCCGGCAAACTCATTACATCCCTGCCCTGCCAGGGGGATTACGATGACGCGATATACGATTCAGCAACCAGGCGCCTTTACCTGATCGGAACTCCGTTCCTCAAAGTGTGGCAAAAATCTTCGGGAGGGGATCGCTATGACATCCTCGGTCAGGTTCCAACGGCCTTTCACTCCATTACCGGATTCCTGGTCCCGTCGCTGAATCGTCTCTATATCGCTGTGAACCATCACGGAAATACAGACGCTGTGGTGCAGGCGTACGATGTCGTGCCGTAATTTCTGGAACAATAGAATCCACCATTTGGCGCGCCCGGATTCGGCGCAGCAGGCCCTTTCTTGCCGAAATCGTTTGGTGAGCACGCCAGGATTCCAACGTGGAACATACCGATTATGAGCCGGACGCTCCAACGACGACGAAATGGCCTCGGATCACCTGGCGCTGGGAACCGCACTGGAATTCTGAAAACTCCCATTCCGATAACCCTTATCAGAATGAGGCTTTCTGACCTTGATGGACCACAAACGACCATTGCCGTGCGTCCCGGAACGGATTGGCAACTTCGATCGGTCTGGGAGTATTATCGTCCCGCGAGAGACGGCGACTTAGGCTACTTGCCAACAATTTCCAGTCCGCGATGAAAGTAATTTGTGCCCGAGGCCGGTTGGGTCGGCGGGTTATGGAACTTTTGAACGCACAGAGAAATCAGAATGAGGGAGGACGAAGTGAGAAAATTTCTCAGCCTTGTGATTCTCTCTCTATTTGCATGTGCTGCGCATGCGGGCGCAGGCGGAAACATCGCCGGGACCGTCAAAGGGCCGGATAGCGCACCCTTCAAAGCTGCATTTGTCCGCGCGCAGAATACGCAAACCAAAATGGTCACGACAGTTCTGTCCAACGCCCAGGGAAAGTATCTGGTAAATAATCTGGCTCCGGGTACGTATGACGTGTGGGCAACTTACGTGGAGTATAAGAGCGACCCCACGAGGCGCATGGGGATCAAAGTAACCGACGGACAAATAGTAAGCTTGGATTTTACTCTGCAAAAAAGCACGGTCCAATGGAGCCAGCTCACCAGATACCAGGCCGGGATGCTCCTGCCCAAACCGGCGTCTGAGCCGGAAGCGAAGGATCGTGACGTGCTCCTGCAAAATTGTTTTGGATGCCACGGGATGAGTAAGTGGGGAATGCGCGCCGACCACGACGGCTGGGCCAGCGCGATTGGCGTGATGCAGGTGGTGGGAGTCGCGGACATCAAGCCTGAAATCGCGGAGCAGGCCGCCACCTATTTGGCCAGCGTCTTCGGTCCAGACTCCGAGACCCCTCCTTCTCCGATGCAATTACCGGAATATAAGTCCGTCCGTCAGGATCATGAGAGCTGGAGCGACGATGCTCTGAACATCATGTATGTGGATTACCAGTTGACCGGAGAACCCAAGGATCGTCCCGGGACTGGCAGGCCGGACAAAAATGGATTCATCTGGCTGGAGATGGGCGGCGGTTTAGCGAAACTGAATCCGGAAACCGGTGAGGTGAAAGTATTCCGGTTGGATGACCCGTCGCGGCCTGCCATTCATGAAGTGTTCCCCACCGCAGACGGCTCGTCGGTATGGCTGACGATTCAAGATCAAAACGCGCTGGTGCGTTTCGACACGCACACGGAAAAATTCGACCCCGTTTATAAGGATCAGTGGGACGGGCCAAGGCCCCGGCAGACCAACACGATTGCGCCCTGGCCTCAGTTTCGGAATAACGACGTCGAGACCATCGGCAGCGGGCCAAGAACCCATACGGCCGTGGCCGATCCGGCAGGAAATATCTGGGCCTCCGGCCGGCCGCTCAAAAAATTCGATATCGAAACGAAAAAATACACCAACTTCCCTGATGTTCCCGATACGTATGGAATTGCCGTGGACAAGGAAGGAAACATTTGGGCGGGAGAATTTACGGCCAGGGATTTCCGCAAACTGGTTAAAGTGGATTCCAAAACAAATCGAGTAACCAAGTTCACTCCACCGAATACCGACGACAAATTGAATGGCGCGCCCCGGCGCGTAAAAGTTGATTCGCAAGGATACGTCTGGTGCGCCGATTATTTCGGCGGCAATCTCACGCGATTCGATCCCAAGACCGAAACTTTCAAGATTTTCAAGATACCGGGGCCGACCCCGACGCCATACGGAATGGGCGTCGATCACAATGATGATGTCTGGTACACGTCGTTCTACACCGACGTCACCGGAAGACTCGATCCCAGGAGCGGCAAGTTCACAGAATATCCTTCGCCCTACGGAGAAAGAAGTACAAGAGACCTGAACGAGGATTCCAAGGGAAGAATTTGGTTCGGAGCAGAGAACATTTTCAGAGTGGGTTATATGCGCCTGCGAACTCCATCCGAAATGGCGGCGGTGCAGGATATTAAGTAGCAGCTGACACGGTCCGCACCTGAGTATCCATCATGTGACTGGCTCGGGCAGATTTCGCTGGCCGAGGCGCAAGCTGCGCGCGATCAGGGCTTTGCGTTATCGCGCAGGAATTGAACGAGCAATGCGTTCACCTGTTCCGGCTGCTCCTGCTGCACCCAGTGTCCGGCGCCATCGAGAAGATGGAATCCGGCCATGTGCGTGCACGCGGTATTGCGCATCCTGTCGACCGCACCCGGGGTTTGATAGACGCCCCAATCGCTTTTCCCCGCGATGTACTGAGAGGGCACGTCAATGGTGCGGCCTGAAAAGGTTTGCATCTCGGCGGCACTTCTGGGATCAGAGCCCCGCCGCACGCGATAGCCCTGCAGCGCGCCGGTGAAACCAGTCCTGCCGTATTCCGTGGCGTACACATCGACTTCGGCTTCGGTCAGCCATTTGCAATTCGCGATGTAATCCGCCGGCGGCATGTAGGGCGCAACATTCGCCGCCATGCCTTTGTCCTTCTCCATTACGTAATAGGTCGGAATTTGCGCCATCTCCTCGGCGGTGCGTGCCTTCAGGGGATGGGGATTGTTCCCTTTGTAGTCGGCGCTCTTGTAGAAGTAATAGGCGCGAAAGAAGGCGTGCAGTCCTTGCGGCGCATGAAGCATATCGTCGCTCGCGCCGCGTGTGCGCTGGTAATTCTGATAGTACTTCCGCGGCGGGTTGAGCTTCGCGAGCTCGGCATCGAGGTCGTCGTCCGTGGCCGCCGGGCGCGGCGGAGGCGCGCCGTTCGCTGTGTCAAAGGGCAACGAGGGAGCGCCTTCAAATGGCGAGCTCATGATCGTGAGCGAACGGAAAATATCGGGGCGGATGAGGGCGGACCAGGAGGCGACCGGCGCGCCGGCGTCGTGCCCGACCACCATCGCTACCGAGCGGTGGCCCAGCGCGTAGACGAGCCCGATACAGTCTCGCGTCATATTGAGAATGCGAAACGGATCCTGATCGGCGTCGTAGGAATCGTCCCAGCCGGTGGTACGGCCGTAGCCGCGCTGATCGGGAGCGATCACGTGATAGCCGGCGGCCGCCAGAGACGGCATCACCTTGCGCCAGCTAAAGGCAAGCTCCGGGAAGCCGTGCAGGAGCAAGACTGCCGGCCGGCCCGGCGTTTCGTAACCTGCCTCCAAAATATGCACGGTCATTCCGTTCACGTTGGCGATGTGGCGAGAGCGGATGCCTGCGGGAATGGTGCCGTTCCCGTAAGGCGGAAGGGTGGAAAAATCGGTGTGCACGATGTCGGGCCGCGCGAGCGTGCTTTGCGCGATCGCCAAGCTGCCGAGACCTGCTCCAGCGGCCACCTTCAAGAGAGCGCGGCGAGAGAGGTTGGAGATCGTGTCTGCGCTTGCTTTTTCGGCCATGGCACACTCCTGCGGTCAAGAATGCGCCAAGATAGTCGCTAAGAGCGCGGGCTGTGTCAAGGGCGGAGCAAATGCGGCCTAGCAGGACAAACCAGTAACCGGCGTGACTGTTTATCAGGCCTGCATCAATTTAGGTGGTGAGGCGTTGTGGCCAAACCCTCTCTATTGCCTAAGGCGTCACAGGTGTAGCGCGAGAGCCGCCTGAATGTCGCTTCTGGATGCTAGGCTCATTTCATCCAACCCTGTGCGTTTATCCCTAGGAAAACTGAGGAGGGGCCATGACCACGCGACAGAAAATTGTTTTGAAAACTTTCTGCGCATTCGTTGCCGCGGTGGTGGCAACGTCGTGCGTTTCTACGCCGGCCCAAACGGTGAAAGCGCCCACAGATCCCGGCGTGCGTAGCGGCGCGGCCGGAGCCGGCGCTCCCCTGAAAGGCCTTACTGCGGACGAAACTGCGTTCTTTCGAGACGGGCTCACCAGGTTCATTGAAGTCGAAGTTGTGACGGGAGGCAAGAACAATGGGCTGGGACCGCGCTTCAACTCCAACCAGTGCATGTCTTGCCACTCGCAGCCTGCCATAGGAGGATCGAGCCCCGCGCAGAACCCCTCGATCGCAGTTGCGACTCTCAACGGCGCAAAAAACAAAGTGCCGTGGTTCATCACGCCAAATGGTCCCGTCCGTGAAGTGCGCTTCAAACGGAATCCGAACGGAACAAACGACGGCGGCGTGCATGACCTATTCGTCATTACCGGCCGCAGTGATGCTGCGGGCTGCAACATCGCCCAACCCGATTTCCTGCCCGCCGGAAATCCTGTCACCGGCATGGGCGGAAATCCGAACATCATTTTCCGCATTCCGACGCCTGTTTTTGGAAGCGGACTGATCGAAGCGATTCCCGACTCGGCGATCCTCGCGAATATGAGCGCCAACACATCCGTGAAGGCAGGCTTGGGAATTTACGGCCATCCGAACGCGCACCTGAGCGGCAATGCGAATCTCAGCGCGAACGACGGAACCATTACGCGCTTCGGTTGGAAAGCGCAAAACAAATCCCTTCTGATGTTCGCGGGCGAAGCCTACAACGTGGAAATGGGGATCTCGAATGAACTCTTTCCCCAGGAGCGTGACGAGACCCCCGGATGTCTCTTCAATGCCACGCCCGAGGATACGAGCAACTTCACGACTTCTTCGACTCCTGCATCAAACTCCAATACAGCCGTCCTCTCAGACATCGAGGCGTTTGCCGACTTCATGCGCATGCTGGCCCCGCCCACTCCGGCGCCCGACACGCCGTCCATTGTGAATGGACGCAACCTCTTCACAACGATGGGTTGTGTTCACTGCCACACGCCCTCGTTTACCACCGGCAAGATGATTGCCTCCGGTTCCTCGACGAGCCCAAGCGCCGCGCTTTCCAACCAGACGGCGCATCTCTGGTCCGACCTGCTCGTCCACCACATGGGAAGAGATCTTGCCGATGGCATCACGCAGGGCGCCGCGGGCCCCGATGAGTTCCGAACAGCTCCGCTCTGGGGCGTGGGGCAACGGATCTTTTTCATGCATGACGGGCGGACGAGCAATCTGGTGGAGGCTATCGAAGATCATAAGAGCCGGGATAGCGAGGCAAACAAGGTCATCGACCACTTCAATAAACTGCATCCTAAGGACCAGCAAGACATCATCAACTTCCTGCGGTCGCTCTAGCTTATCCGGGGACGGGCGTTCATCTTGGGGATTGAATTTCTGAAAATCAAACGCGACAGGCTGGAAGCCTGTCCTACTTGGACTACTGCTCGCCTAGGGCGTGCAGGGCGGCGGCACTTTGCTGGCGAACGATGGAGCTGGGGTCATTGTGCTGGCGGTCGCGCAGCACGGCCACGGTTTGCGGGTCTTGCGCGGCTGGTACTCCAAGCCCACCTGCGGATTGCAGCGCGGTAAAAAGAAGGTGGATGGCTTCGACGCGCACTCCGGAATCGGCGTCGCTTTCGAGCGCGTCGAGGATGGCGTCGCGGACCGCGGGATCCTGCTCAAATCCCTGCAGCGCATCGAGCGCCTTTCTGCGCACGCCGGGATTGCGGTCGAAACGCGCGGCGGCGCAGAGCGTGCGGCGCACATCGGGGTCCGCGGCGTTCCTGCGCAGCACGTCGAGCGAATCGAGGCGCACGTCCGGATCGAACCTCTGGCCGTTCTCCAGCAAAAAGGTAAGGGCGCGCTGCACGTCCGCGTCATCGGGCGCGCCGACGATATTCATCGGCGTGGGTGACATCAGCTCGACCTGCACCGTAGGAGTCTGCGAGCCGGACGGCGTCACCCAGGCCACGTGCGCGCTATCCACGCGGCGCAGTTGCTCGTCGGTCACTCGGGGCGGCGCGGAGTGTTGGAGGAAGTGGACGCGTTCGATGACGCACCCGAAGCGGACAGCGTTGCAGGGGCGGAGAAAGCGGGCAGGCCGGGTGGAACCACCGCGGCGGCACGACGCGCAGTCTTTGACCCGCGACGCCCGCGAGGAATCCGGCCACGACCAGCACCGTCATGCTCATCGCCGGATGGTAGATCAGCGTATGGCGCAACGCGCCCCACCACGCGACAGGCGAAAGAATCTCCGGCCACGCGGAGCCGTCCGCGCCTGTTTTCCGGTCGTCGAGCGATTCCGCCAGCTCGCTGCGGCATTGCGCGAGGAGCAGGCCGGAGCGGTCCAGCGAATCCGCGGGTTGATCGAGCGATGCAATCGCTTGTTGCAGACGGCCTTCGCGCAATAGATTGCGGCGCAGGCGGGACATTGCGCGACATGCGCATCGAGGTTCGCGCGCGCGCCGGCGTCCAGTTCGTCGCAGGCGTAGAGAATCGCGAGAGACTCGATCTCTTCGCATCGAATGCTCTGCTCGCTTTGTGGCGTGCCTTGTGGCGTATCGCTCCACAGCAGTCCTTCCAATTGCGCGCGCAGCTTGCGCGTCGCGCGAAATAGGGAATTCTTCACCGTCTCTTCGGTGGTGCCCAGCGCGTCGCCGATGGCGCGCAGCTTCAGGCCCTGGTAGTGCTTCATCTCGAATACCATGCGCTCGCGCGGCGTCAGCAGATCGAGCGCGATGGAAATGCGCCGGCCGATCTCGATTCCCCTGCATGCGCCGCTCGGGATCGGAGGGCGCTCCCTGATCCTGTTGCCGGTCGAAGAAATCGCCGGGGAGGGTCTCGCCATTCAGGTTAGACGCAAGCTCGGGCGCTTGGTCTTCCGGGCGGCTGCTTCGGCGGCGCAAGTGATCGAGGCAGACGTTGGTGACGATGCGGTACGTCCAGGTATAAAAGCTGCACTCGAAGCGGAAGCGCGGCAGATTCTTGTAAATTTTGAGGAAAGCTTCCTGATAGACGTCGCGGGCATCTTCGGGCTTGTGCAGAATGTTCAGGGCAATTCGCAGGACGTCGCGGTCGTAACGGTGCACCAGCTCTTCAAACGCTTCGCGGTCGCCGCCTTGCGCGCGTTCGATCAGGGCGCGTTCATCGGACGGAGCCAGGCTGCGCCGCGTGACTCCCAGGGCAGCGGAGCCTTCGACGGGATCTCCGGAGGCGTTAACGGACCAGGCCATGGTCATTTCGTTTGCAGCCATCGTGGCGTACTCGCATGAAATGCTCGGACCGCTACAATCTATTAGACGCGCAAGCGAGCAAAAGGGTGAGCAGCCATTTCAGGGAAATTCCTGGATGCAAAATGCTCTAACTGTTTCATTCCCAATATATTAGACTACCGCCGGTTCAGCAACGGGTTTCGTGGCGCAGGCTTCAGCCTGTGGGTTTTGGTACTTGCAAGGACTAACCCCCACAGGCTGAAGTCTGCGCCACGAAACCCCGCACCACTACATCTCCAGATGAAGAAAATAAAGGGCGTCAAAAATAGCGGCGGCCTGAAAACGGCGGCCAAAATCTCCGTCGTGCCCATGATCGCGGCGACTTACTTCATGGTTGCCGGCGGCCCTTACGGTCTCGAGGACATCGTCCAAAAAACGGGCTACACCGCCACGTTGTTAATCCTGGTCATAACTCCGCTGCTGTGGAGCCTGCCCACAGCCATGATGGTGAGCGAACTGGCTACGGCGATTCCGGAAGAGGGCGGCTTTTACATTTGGGTGCGACGGGGGATGGGCCGGTTCTGGGGATTTCAGGAAACGTGGCTGACGCTTGCGGGCAGCGTGTTTGAAATGGCGCTGTATCCCAACCTGTGCATCGACTATATCGGCCAGTTCGCGCCGGGGGTCGTCGCCGGACATCGCGGGCTGATTCTCGGGTTCGCGATGATCGCGCTCTGCACGGCGTGGAATGTTTTGGGAGTGCGGTCGGTCGGCGAAGGTTCGGTGTGGCTGAACGTGGCGCTGCTGGCGCCATTCGTCGCGCTGACAGTTCTGGCGCTCGGAAGCGGAAAATTTGGCGGCGGCGCGAACGTTGCTCCCGTCCCGTTGCGCCATGCTGACCTGCTAGGCGGCGTGCTCATCGCCATGTGGAATTACATGGGCTGGGACAATCTTTCGACGATTGCGGGCGAGGTTGAGACGCCGCAACGCACGTATTCGCGCGCGATGTTTGGCGCGGTGTTGCTGGTCGTCATCAGCTATTTAATTCCGGTGGGCGCGATTGCCCGCACGGGGATCGATCCGAATCGCTGGACGACGGGCGGCTGGGTTGATATCGGGCAAATCGTCGGCGGCGAAACGCTGGCCATCGCCATTGCGCTTGCGGGCGTGATCGGAGCCATCGGATCGTTCGGCGCGCTGATGCTTTCCTTCACGCGGCTGCCGCTGGTGATGGCGGAGGACGGCTACCTCCCGCGCGTATTCGCGCGGCGCGATGCGCGCACCGGTGCGCCGTGGGTCGCCATCCTCGTGTGCGCGATCTTGTGGGCTATTTGTTTTCCCCTCGGCTTCGAGAAGAGCTTGCTGCTGGACGTGATGCTCACGGGCTTGAGCATCCTGCTGGAATTCTGGGCGCTCGTGGCGCTGCGCGTGCGCGAGCCGGACCTCGCGCGCCCATTCCGCGTCCCCGGCGGAATGACGGGAGCCGTGGCCCTCGGCGTGCCGCCGCTGGCGCTGATGGTTGCGGCCTTCGCGCGCAATCGCACGGAGCTTATCGGATCGACGAATGAACTGGTGATTGGAATCGTTGTGATCGTGGTAGGAGTGGGACTTTACTTTCTCAGTAAAGTGATCCGCAGGAAAAAAGAAGATCCGACAGAAAACTTTTAAGCAGCCTATTGCGAGACGTTGGCGTTTTTAGTAGGACAGGCTTCAAGCCTGTCGGGGTTCGCTATGGTAGGCCTGCAGAAAACCGACAGGCTTGAAGCCTGTCCTACTGGCTGCGCTGCCAGCGCGTCAGCGGCCACGCGAGGATCGCTATTGCAAACACAATCACAGCGTAGCCGTTGGCGTGCAGGTAGGAATTGGGCTGCTTGAGCAATTCCATCGCGCTGGAAACCAGCGTAATCATGGCGGCGAGCAGGAAGTAACCCAGCACGTTGAACCGCGTGATGTGCGCGACTCCGTACCAAATCGCGGCGACAACCAACAGCTGGAACGCAGCTTCGCGCATAAACGCGCCGCGCGTTGCTACATTCGTGGCCATGAGGACCGCATAGAGGATCATCAGGCCGGCGCGCATCTGCGTGCCGCGCACGTGAGCGGCAATGAGACCCGCCGCCAGTCCGAGGAGTCCCACAGCAAGAAAGCCGGTGGCGATTGCGGAGGCAAGAGCTCCTGCCGCGGGGTTGAGCAGGTCGAGGTTCTCCGGCACGTCCGCTGCGAGAGTGTGGTGCAGCACAGGCCAGCGCGCAAACAGCGCGGGCAGTCGCAACAGACCCATCGCCGCGCCGAAACCGAAAAGCCCCACGAAGAAAGCGTCCCGGAAGTATTCGGGTTTCCATTCGCGCCACTTGGGGATTCGCCCCGGGCCAAATGCCCGCTCCACGAAAAACCACGCAAGCCCCGGCAAAAGGACACCCCCAGCCACATAAATCGCCGTGATGAAAATCAGGGAGATCAAAATGGTGACGTAGAAGATTACGAGCGGCGTTGACGTCATGTAGGTCTGAAGAATCTGAGGGAGCCGGTTTACGGAGATCACGATCGCCGCCAACAGCATCAACAGCGACAATTTCATGAACGGCCTCCACGGTACGCGGGCCACTTCCGGACTTTTCAGGCTGCGCAAAAAAATAACAAGAACTGCGATGAGAGCGACACCGATTCCGAGGGCGAGACCGTACCTCTGCGCGAGCTGCGCCGGAGTTTGGCGGCTTTCCGCGTCGAGCCAGGTTTCGGGAATCTTGATGAACACGCGGTATCCGGAAACTTCGTCGCCCTGCACTTGCAACTGCATGCGGGTGTGCGCGCCCGCCGCGGCGGGCTGGCCTGGCGCTGCGTCGAGCCCGGTTTTCTGTTCCCACTCAAAGAAGTGATCGGTCCTCGCGGGCTTTTTATCCGTGCGCGTCACCACCAGATTCCAATCCGCGAGATTCACGCCTTTCCGGTCGCGCAAAAATACTTCGGCGCGCGTCTGAGCCTCTTCTTTGGAGAGATTCGCTCCGGGGGCTTTTTCGTCGATGGTGTGATGTATGGAATGAAGCGAGCCGTCGGGTTTCAAGACGAGGAAGTATTCTTCATTCTGCGAATCGCGGAAATACCGGATGGTCCAGAAGGCGGAAGGAACCTTGTCTCGGTAGATCTTGTTGGCGGCGGCGATGCCGATGGTGCGGCGCAAATATTCGTTCGCGTAACTATCGAACGTGTAGGCGATTGTCGTGGCGTGGTGATAAGTGGCCGGATCGACGTTGATCTGGCGCAAATCCTCGTCCCCGCGTTCGGCAGCTTCCTGCGCGTCAATCTGGAAGCGGATAAAATCGCCGATCGCCTCCCGCTTGATGCCGGCCGCGAGCGCGATCCCCAGGACGCCGCATGCAATCAGGACCGCCAGGGCGTGCGAAGACATGGCGGCGTAGCTCGCTGGAGCATCAGCAGGCGTAGCAGGCGGCCCGATTTCAGCAGGCGCTGCGCGCTCGGGCTCCATCCGCGCCGCGTCCACCGGCGGCCCGCCAATGGGGCGGGCGCTGTTCAAGAGCGAGGCGTCGGCCGTGAATCCGCCGCGCGAAATATAGGAAATGGCGGCGATGGCCAGGGGAATCAGCGCGGCCCCTCCCACAACCGCTCCGGAGAGGCGCAAATACGCGCCGTGCGAACGCAGCAAGGAAGTGCTGATAAGAAACGCGTCCACGGTGTAGTGCCAGATCAGCGTGGCCCAGATGCCCCAGCGCAGCAGGACGAGTCCGGCGACGATGCCGATCAGGCCGACTTCGAGGCCGCGAATGTATGCCGGCTCCTGCGGATAATTGCTGTGCAGAAATCCCCAGAAGAATGCCGGAAGGACGACGGCCAGGAAGCGGGACTTCGTCGTGCGCAACAAAAACGGAATGGCGAAGAGGCGGAAGAGGAATTCCTCGCTCGTCGCGGCGTAGATGCCGATCGTCAGCGGGTACACCCAGGGCACATACGTGCTGACCACGTTTTCGTAATTGAGGTCTTGCGGCGCCCACGCGCCCAGTTTGCGGCTGATGATGTAGAAGACGGTGATGTAACCGATGTGCGCGGCGGCCAGGCAGACGCCGATGACGTTGGCGCGGAAAAATTCTTTGGTGCGAATCCCGGGCAGGCGGAATCCTGCCTCCAGCCTGAGTTTATCCGGCTGAAAGATGCGGTACAGCGGTTCTCCCGGCACAACAGCGAGCACGACTAGCAGCGCGCTCACGACGCTCAACAGCACGGCCTGGCCCACCTGGCTCAGGAAAAAACTGGAGTACGGCGTGTTCGTATCGTATCCCGCGCGGTCCAGCGGCCACTGGTTCATCGTCATGAGGAAGAAAAGAACAGTCAGGAATATTCCGAGCGCGAGGCCGGTGCGCCATTCGAGCAAGCCGCGGCGCCCCAGGGAAATAATCACGTAGAGGCACCCGCCCATCAGGAAAGCGTAGGGAATGAGCGCGATGTACTCAAAGAGATTGTTCGATGACCGCAGGCGCTCGTAACTGAGCTTCCACGCTTCGGGAACTTTCAGGAATTCGTTGTAGCCGCTGACGCGATCGCCGGCCAGCGTGACGGTCAGGCGGTACGGCGCGTCCTTGGCGCGGAATCCGCGCCGCTCCCAGGAGAAACTCCAGTCGCGGCGGCCGGGCCGCTCGGTGAAGTTCGCTTCCTCCTCGCGAAAATCATAGCGGGAGAGGTCGGCGTGCAGCGTGTCGCGCAGAAAAGATTCGGCCGTGGCCTGCGCCGCGGCGCGTTCGAGGCGCGCGCCAGGCGCAGCCTCCTCGAGTACGTGCTCGTAGCCGACGACGCCGCCGGCTGGGTCGACGCGCACGTCGAATTCTTCTTTTTGCAGGGGGCGGAAAAATCGCGTCTGCCAGTACCAGATGTGGACTTGGCTCGCCATCATCTGGTTGGCTTGCTGGAGGCCTACTTCGCGCTCGAGGTACGTTTTCGCGGTATCGTCCACATCGAAAACGATGGTCGAATCGTAGCCGCCGAGTTGCGTGCCTTGCGCCTCCGCGAATTGTTTTGCGTCGGCCAGGGCTTCCGCGCGCGGCACTTTGAACTCGACGGAGGCTTCGGGAAAGGCCCGGTAGAAATACTTGTACGCCACGCAGGCGCCAAGAATGCCCGCAAGAATCCAGATCAGGAGAACTTTTGCGTCATTCCTGTCGAGCCGTTCCAGCGGCAAGCACGCCTCCCGTGGCGCTGGCAGAAGCAATCCATCTTTTCCCATGCCGCGGGCGATTGCAAGCGTCGAGGTGCGCTTCAGTAGCACAGGCACTCTGCCTG
Organism: uncultured Acidobacteriota bacterium; assembly: GCA_963804145.1. Classification (GTDB taxonomy): domain Bacteria; phylum Acidobacteriota; class Terriglobia; order Acidiferrales; family UBA7541; genus Palsa-360. The sequence goes on from CAWDPI010000006.1 coordinate 43,844, forward strand.
TGCGCTTTTGTTGGTCGCGCGCGCGGGCTGCCCTGCCAGATGACAATCGCAAAACCCGCACAGGCAGAGTGCCTGTGCTACGAAACCCCACAGACTGAAGTCTGTGCTACCCGTGCGTGATATAAACAAGAAATGTCCGTGGCGCCCACAACCGAACTGATGTACCTCAAAGGGGTAGGACCGCGCCGCGCGGAACTTCTGGCGAAGCGCGGCCTGCGGACGTTTGAAGATCTTCTCGGCTATTTGCCTTTCCGCTATGAAGACCGCATCCGCTTCGCGAAAATTCGCGAGATCGTTCCCGGACAGGTTTACACGATTCGCGCGCAAGTCCTGAGCGGCAGCCTCGTGCGGTACACGCGAGCGGGCGGAGGCTTGTATCACCTGCTCGTGCGCGATGAGACGGGCTCGCTCCCCTGCAAATTTTTTCACGGGCAGTATCTCGATAAAAGATTTAAGTCCGGGCAACAGCTGGTCCTGCACGGCAAGGCCGAGCTGGATTCAATGCGGCCCGGCCGGATCGAGATGATCAATCCGGAATTCGAAATGCTGGGCGAGGAAGACGCGGACTCGACCGAGGTCGGCCGCATCGTTCCCATTTACGAAGCCATTGGCGGCATCAGTTCGCGCGTCGATGCGGCGCATCGTCTATCAGGCGCTCGAACAATTCTCGGGCGCGATGCCCGACCCGTTGCCCGCGGAAATTCTGGCGCGCTACAGATTTCCTTCGCGGCGCGAAGCGATCCAGTTCGTGCATTTTCCGCCAGCGACGGAATCGGTCGAGGCGCTGAATTCGTTTCGTTCGCCGGCCCATCAGCGCCTGATCTTCGAGGAATTTTTCTTTTACCAGTTGAGCGTGGCCATGCGGAAGAAGTCGGCGCAGCAGCAGGCGGGGATCGCGTTCCGCGTGCGCGAGCCGGCCATCCGCGAAGCGATCAAGCGCGTGCTGCCCTTCAAGCCCACCGATGCGCAGAAGCGGGCGCTCGCGGAAATCGCGGGGGACCTGGAGCGCGGCGTGCCGATGAATCGCCTGTTACAGGGCGACGTTGGCAGCGGAAAAACCATCGTCGCGCTGGAAGCTGCGACGATCGTCATCGAAAACGGATACCAGGTCGCGCTGATGGCGCCGACGGAAATTCTCGCCGTGCAGCATTTTTTGGCCGCGGGAAAAATTTTTGCGCGCGCGGGATACCGCGTCGAGCTGCTCATCAGCGGAATGAAAGCATCGGAGAAAAAAGCCGCGCTGGAACGCGTGCGAAACGGGGAAGCGCAACTCATTGTGGGGACGCACGCGCTGCTCGAGCCGCAAGTGCAATTTCGCCGGCTGGGCCTGGTGATCGTGGACGAGCAGCACCGCTTCGGCGTGCTGCAGCGCAAAGAGCTGATGGAAAAAGGGATCGGCGCCGGATGTGCTGGTGATGACCGCGACGCCGATCCCGCGCACGCTTTCGCTCACGCTCTACGGCGATCTCGACATCTCGGTGATCGACCAGATGCCGCCGGGACGCGTGCCGATCGCGACGCGCGTTTCTTCGGAGGGAAATCTTCCCGGCGTGTGGGATTTTTTGCGGCGAGAAATGGCGGCCGGGCGGCAGGCCTACGTCGTGTATCCGGTGATCGAACAATCGAAGTCCGCCGAATCGGAGCGCTCGCTGAAAGCGGCCATCGTGGAATACGAGCGGCTGCGAAGCCAGATCTTCCCGAACCGGCATGTCGGCCTGCTGCACGGCCGCCTGAAGAGCGAGGAAAAGGAAGATGTGATGGAGCGATTTCGCCGTCACGAAATCGATCTCCTGGTCGCGACGACCGTGATCGAAGTCGGCGTCGACGTGCCGAACGCCACCGTGATGGTCATCGAGCACGCCGACCGCTTTGGCCTTTCGCAATTGCACCAGCTCCGCGGGCGCATCGGGCGCGGCGGAGAAAAGGGCACGTGCATTCTCATCGCGCCGAAAAATCCAGGTGACGTTGCGCGCGTGCGCCTCGAAACCATGGTGCGCACCACCAACGGTTTCGAGATCGCCGAAACGGATTTGAAATTGCGCGGCCCCGGTGAATTTTTCGGCACGCGCCAGCACGGCGAACTCGGCTTCCACATCGCCAACCCGATTCGCGATTTTGAACTGCTGGAGCAAGCCCGCCGCGAAGCGCTCGCGCTGGTCGAACCTCCCGAAGCCGGGCCCGCGCGCCAGCGACTGCTGGCGCAGCTCCCGGTCGAGTGGCAGCGCCGCTATCAGCTCGCGTCAGTCGGATAAACGCTTTGGAACCACAGATGAACACAGATAAACACTGATAAAGAAAGAGAAATAATTTTTGAAGAGGATAATGATTGGGCGCAATGAATTGAGACTCTGGGAAGCAATCGCGGACCACGACCGCAACTTGGTTTCACCCTTATTTACTTTTTCTTCATCTGTGTTTATCTGTCTTCATCTGTGGTTCCAAGGGGTTTCTCCATGCGCGTAATCGCAGGAAAATTCCGGAGCAGGACGCTGCGCAGCTTGAAGGGGCAGATGTTGCGGCCGACGAGCGACCGCTTGCGTGAGACGCTGTTCAATATTTTGGGGGCTGCGGTGGGTGGCGCCACATTCGTGGATCTCTACGCAGGCACGGGAGCGGTGGGCATCGAAGCGATCAGCCGGGGAGCGCGGCACGTGATTTTTGTGGAGCAGCATGCGCCCGCGGTGGCGTTGATCCGCCGCAATCTGGAGTCACTGGGAATCGGCGCGGAAGCGGAGATTCTCGGCATGGATGCGGTGCGTGCGATCGAACGCCTGGGGGCGCGCCGCGCTCACGGGCAATTCGTTTTTCTCGATCCGCCGTATGCCGCCGATCTCGAATATGAAGGGGCGCTGGAGGCGCTGGGAGAATCGCCGCTGGTCGCGCCGGAGGGGCGCGTGATCGTCGAGCATTTGAGGAAGCGCGAACTTCCGGAGCGGGCCGGTGAGCTGGAGCTTGCACGCGTCGTCGAACAGGGGGACGCGGCGCTCAGCTTTTACAGGCTTGCGCTAGCTGCGTAGGACGGTCCCGCCGCGGCGGGACTGTCTGCTTTTCCTGGCAGCATCGCAAGCGGAAAACCGACAGGCTGAAGCCTGTCCTACTGGGAAGTCAGTTCTTTTTCTTGAACAGATTTTTCAACTCGTTCACGCCTTCTTGCGCCGCGGGGGGCTGGCCCGATGGCGCGGCAGAAGGCGTTGCACCCGACGCGGTCGACGAGCCGCCGAATCCCGGGACACCCTTTCCCGGGCTCACTTTCGGGCTCTCGATCGTTCCTCCAAGCGCGAACGGCACACTAATTTTCCCGGCGCGGCTGCCCATCAGCCCGCCCACAACGCCGCCCACTTTGCCGAGGGCCGCCACGGGATTCACCGTCGCCGAGCCTTGATAATCGAGCGTGCTGTCGAGCCCCACGCTGCCGCGCAGATCCACAATGCCGACGGAAGAATCCAGATGAATCTGTTTGCTGGCGACGCGCTGGTCGGCGATGATGAGGTCTCCGTCGAGAACGGTGAATGGCGTGTTCCCTCCGACTCCCGCCATTTTCACAAGCGACTCCGCAGCGCCCGCCAGATTGACGCCCGGCAGATGTCCGTTACGGACAGCAAACTTCCCCGTGCCAGACAGCGATTTTTTCCATGTGTCGCTCAAGCTGCCGAGAAGTTGCAGGTCGAGTTCTCCCGTGCCGTCCATTTTCCCGCGCGCCGCCGGCGAGGCATCGAGCACTTTGGCGACGTCCAGATTGCGCATCTGCACGTTCGCGGTGAAGCGTGCCGGGTCGGTCGCGCGGTCCACGCGCGATGAGATTTGAAGCGTACCGCCGTACATGCCGATGGAAATCGGCCACAACTCCGCGCGATCCGTGTACACGCGAATCTCGACGTTCGCCGGGCCCACGGAGTAGGGCTTCGTCGTGATCTTTTCGATGTTGATGTGTCCGTGCGCGATAAGCTCGCTCTTTGGCGCGGGAGCGGAAGCCGGGGCCGAAGCCGCTTTAGGAGCCGCCGCAGGTTTGGCTTTCGCCGGACCCTTGGCCGGCGCAGCGGAGGCCGCAGGCGCGGGAGCAGACGTGGCGGGCGTCTCGGCCGAAGAGGGGATGCCCGGCCCGCTGCCCGCAACGTCAAGCAGTTTGTCAATGTCGAGCAGTGACGAACTCATTTCAAGATTCACCTGGGGATGCTCGAAATCGGGTACGTTCACGGTCCCTTTGATGTCTGCAGCCGTCGCCAGGTCGGCGACAAACTGCGCGTCAAGCTTTCCGCCGGACAAGGTGAATTGGCCGGTCCGAAACGCGATAGGGTCCTTCCAGCCGCTCAGGGCCAGCGTCACGCTGGAGAGAGTGGATTCCGCCTGCCAGTCATGCATGCGCATCGGGTTCACGGCAAAATTGTGGAGCGTGACGCTGATACCCTTGGTATCAACGAGCGGAGCAGCGGCTCCCTTAATGACGCTGCCCACCACGATTTCGGCGCCGGTCAATTTGATACTGTCGATTTGATCGAGCGTCATGCTGGAGGACGAACCGCCGGAATTTGCCGGGGCCGTCGACGATTCCGGTGCCGCGAAAGTGTAGTTATTTTTCCCGCTGCTGTCGGTGAGGATCGTCAGCTTCGGGCGCACGATCTCCACCGAGTTGACGTGAATGGTTCCGCGCAGCAGCGGTGCGAGCGCCACGTTCACCCCGATTTGGTCGGCACCCAGGAGATCGCCGTCGGGAAAGCCGGGTGGGTTGCCGACGTGCAGGTCCGAGACGGTCACGCCGGCTCCGGGAAAGAGCCGCGCGTGAATCGGGCCGAGCGTGACTTTCCGCCCGGTCTGTTTCGCGATGGCGTCGGCGATCGGTTCGCGATAGCGATCGACATTCACAAAGTAAGGCACGGCCACCATGATGAGGAGCAACACCACAAATACACTTACAAGAATCTTCGCCCAGAGCGGGAACCGGCTGGATCCTGTTACCGGGGAAGAAGAAGTAGCCATGGCAACTCACATTCTCCGGGATGCAAATAGCGGCATTTAAGTCCGGTTGGCCGTTGAGGCCCCTATCGTTGCAAATCGCACGGCGAACGGCAAGTCATTAGTAGCACATGCATCGGCCTGTGGGGTCTTTTTGGTCCTTGCAAGCAACAAACCCGCACAAGCTGAAGCGTGTGCCACTAGCGTATAATTCCTCGGGGGGCCATTTCGCTTGCTTCAGATCGCTCATTTGCATGAGAGGACGAATGCAGTTATTTCGTTTGACTCTTCGACGGAGCTGCC
>CAWDPI010000007.1:0-67592 GCA_963804145.1 uncultured Acidobacteriota bacterium
TTCCCCGTGGAGCTTGAAGCAGCGGACGCAGGCACACAAATTTACATTCGCAATACGAATCGGAGAGAAGAAGGAGGGAACATGTTCGGCAGAGATCGGCTACGCCACACAACCCAGAAAAGACAAGCGGGACAACCTCTTCGTTTCCGCTGAAGTTTGCGGTCCCAGCCTGGGCATCTCAGCTATCCATGTTCGCTGCGAGGCCCTCCGGGATTATTTCTACGTTGGCGACCGCCGCCGCGCGTGGGATCGGCAGACCTCATTCTACGAACTCTTACGCGTCAATCCCAGCGTGTCGCCGGCAGAGCTGCGCCTCGCTTTCAAATTGCGCAGCCTTGAACTCCGCACAGCACACGCGCCAACTGGCGACCTTCGTGCGTTAGAGCGCGCTTTCGACCCTCTTGCCCAACCAGAATTGCGCGCTTGCTATGACGCTCTCCGGAATGATCCCGCATCCCCTGTGCTCTTCCCATGTGGCGGCTTGGGTTCGTTGCTTGTTGCGGGAGATCTCTCAAGAGACGGGAAGACGTTTTACGCGTCCCGCATCCTATCCTTTCGCCCCGAGCAAAACTTCAAACAGCTCGAAGCGCCGGTGCGAAAGATCACGTTTTATGAGGATCACGCAATCTACCGAGATTCACGTCATCAGATTGAGGTTCTCTTCGACCAAACATCGTTGCCGCTGCTTTGGGATTCGAGTTGGAATCAATGGAAGCATTTGCTAGGTGCCAAGGTCGGAGTCAAGGCTCCCTTCATTCAGAGCGGCAAGTATCAACACCGAGCCGGCGCATGGCATCTAGTGAAGTGGGAAACTGCTCTTTCGAGTCGTCTCGAAGTGGCGCTGCCCTCAAACATTGCTGAACAGGTTGCAGAAGCCCGCAGGCTCCATCATCGTTTCGGGGAGTTTGCCGAGGCCCTCGATCAAATTCGAGCGCGTCTGGAATCTGTGCCGATCGAGAGAGGTGATCTCCAAAAGCTCTGCTCTCGTTTGGGCATGCCTGGCGATTTCGACGTTGCTTTGATCACCTGGAAGCCCGACTACGACGCGTTTTTCTACAAGCAACTCTGCAGACGTGCCCGCTCTCTGTATCTCTTTCGGTCCGAGTACATCTTTGATCTTGAGAGAACCGTAGTCGTGGAGACGCCTCAGCTCGGCCATGCCACATACCTTTTTTCCAAGCCTGCCAGTATGTCCGAGTTCCTGGCGATCTACAGCAAGGTCACCAGGGAAGACATTCTTCGGAACCGCGGCAACGTCGCTGAAAGGCTCGGTTTCCTGGGCCGTCTGATCCACGGTCGTAAGCCGCAGGCGTGGTTAAAGGATCTGAAAGCGCGCGTCGGTGAGATCGCTGACTATGTGGAGGCTTCCGATGGAAGGATTTAGAACGTATTCGTGGACGCTCAGAAGGGGACCGGTTCACTCCCTGCGTTTGTCGTGTCGCTGGCCGCCACGCCCTGACCGTTCCCATTCCGGCTCGCGTTTGGCGTGCCACCAAGAACGCGCAGGGACGCCACAACCACCTCCGTCACCGTCTTTGGGCTCCCCTCACGATCCTCGAATCGCCGCGTCTGGAGGCGACCCTCGACGAACACTTGCTTCCCTTTGGTCACAAACCTTTCAGCGATTTCCGCCAGCTTGCCCCAGGCAACGCAGCGGACCCATTCGACCCGCTGGACATTTCCATCCTTCTTGTCACGGAAAGATTGGTTGATTGCGAGCGAGAAATTCGCAACGGACTTACCAGCAGATGTGGACCTTACCTCCGCATCCTGCCCAGCATTCCCAAGCAGAATTACCTTATTCACTCCCATGCTTGACATGCTGCTTCCCTCCATTTCAAACCTTAGGTGAATTCTTGGCGAAAGATCTCAAGAGTTAGCCATGAAACAAGGAATTGGCGTAAAAAGGTCTTATAAGATGGAGCTCGCGCTGAAGCCGTGTTGAAAATAGTCCACTGCCCTGAGCGGATGAGTAGTTTCGGGGAGTGGCAGGCCAATTTCTGATGAGACCCCTTCTCGGGTCTAATAAGAATAGTCAATAATTTCAAGTGGCCCCAACGGATTCGCCCCGCTGGTCATGTTAGAATCAAGTTTGGTCGTCCGCGACGAGTTTCCGACAAGCGTATGGACTTCGCTAAAATCCTTCCCCGGCTTTTCGTCGGATCGCATCCTGCCACCATTGACGATATCGAGCAGATTCGCCGGAATCTAGTTGCCACTGCCGTCCTCAATTTGCAGACGAACGAAGACATGTCTGCCATTGGGCTGGATTTCAAGCCCCTCGAAGCTCATTACAGGACTTCACCCATTCTCTTTTTCGGGTCCCGATGATGGAAGAGCAGCCAGTACTGCGAGAGAAGCTCCCGAAATGCATCCGCGCCTTGGAGCGGCTGCTCGCGGCTGACCACACAGTGTATCTCCATTGCACTGCTGGAATCGGGCGTTCACCTACGGTAGCTATCGGTTACCTACATTGGTGTATGGGTTGGGGATTGGATGCCGCCATCAGTCACGTCAAACAGGCACGGCAATGTTCGCCCCACCTAGAGGCACTCCGGCTGGCCATGGAGGACGAAGGAAGACTGAAATCCTCCGAAGGGACGAGCAGAGAATCCCTTTTGTAAGTTGTGTGCGACTCCATGCATTGCGCACAAATATCAGAAAAAGCCTGTCGGGGTCCGCGCCCGGTAGAAGCCGCATGGAGGCACGGAACGTGGCCACGCGGAACCCACTTCTGCCGCGCCGACCGAACACAATGCCAGTTGTCTTTGTAATCGCCTCAGATTGGAAAATGCGCACCGCCGTCCGTGCCGAACTGCGCGAGTTAGGTATTGACGCGCTCGGGATGGATTCGGTCGACGACACTACTCGCGCCACGGCATCGGGTAGCCTACCCAATGTCGTTGTCCTGGAAGCCACCGCAGAGCTTCTTGAAGACCTTAGAATTCAAAATCTGGTCCAGCGTGTCCCCACCGTCCTGATCGCCTCGCGCACCGTTAGAGTTTCACTTCCAGACACCCCTGCCGTTCTCTACCGTCCCGTTCGCATCGCCGACATTGTTGCCCGCGTGAGCGAACTACTAGCCCGGAGCCACGCCGCTTGAGAGAGCGGGCCCCGGAAAGAACGGTCGCAAGGTTATCTTCTGATTGGTGTTCCGAAATGCAGCCTTGTTAGCATAAGTGGCGCGTTGGCTGCAACCTGTCTAATGACCCATGAAATCTGAGAGTCAGTGAGTTTGGGCAGCGGCATTACGAGCCTCCCAAGTCGGATAGTGACCTATTATACTTGGAAATGGATTGCAGCCCTCGACCAGAGATACCCATGGCGCTTTCCTTTGAGCAAGCACTCATTGAGGTCTGGCGGCAAGTCCTTGTTGAGAATGCCAAGGTCGTGCTGCTGGGCACAGAGCGTTACCCTGTTCGGCTCACTCCGAAGCGCCGATTGCGGCAGGTCGACTTCACATTCGACGGGAATGGGATTCGCGGCCTCGAACAAAACCTGGAAACAAAGTCGCGTTGGGCACAAATGGCCCGAGCAGGCAAGAAAGTAATGCAGTTTCTCAGCGAGGGTCGCTACGTGGGAAATGTAGTCGACGGGAAGGTGAACTTCTACAAGAGGTGACCTGTCGCGCCTTAAGATGTAAGTGCTGTGCGAACCAATTTCCCAAGCGAGGGGATCGCTACTCTTGAACGAAGTCCAAAGATCTGCGTTTCTAGGTATTTTCTGGTGGCACTTCTGGTGGCACTTGGATCGGCAATTTCTGGCGAAGTGTGGCGCGGCTAGACCGACTCAAATTCTTGCATCTGATTGAAATGACGTGCGTTGACGAGTGGCGACATTTCCTGGCGCAAGTGCCAAAATGGCTTAAAAGGCCGCTGCTCTACCACTGAGCTACGCCCCTAACGTCCTATCGAACATGTACTTGAGAAACCTCAGTTCCCTCTCCACCCGTCTTGGGGTCAAGTTGGGTCCAGTCGGTTTTTGCTGCAAGAGCGCCACGACGTCGTGAAGCCGGTGGGTCCGTGATGGGCTTGCGGCTTGCTCATCATCAAAGTCTTGTGCCCGAGCGCCTCTCCAATTTCTTGAAACTTGGCGCCTTTTTGCCGGAGTCGACTCGCGAATGTATGCCGCAGGTCATGCCAGTGAAACCCAACGATATTAGCATCTTTCAGGGCACTCTCAAACCGGGTACGTGGACTACGGATCGGTTCGCCGGTTTTTTTCGCGATAGAAAAAGCCGGGCCTGATGCACAGCCCCGGCTTCGCACCTTTTCCAACGACATTGTGACGGAAACATTTCGTTAAACGTGCATCGACGATTTCGACGCGGGATTTTCGTCCTTGAGCGAGCTTCGCGGCTTTTCGTTGGACATTCCGAACATCGACCGCGCCATTGTTTCCGGCACGCTAAACCATTGTGAAAGGCAGGAAATCGTCAAAACGGTTTTGAGCCTTGGGAGCAATCTGGGAGGCCGTGGCCCGTTGAGCACGGCCCCACAAACTCAGATTGACGCTTTCTTGCAGTGGTATAGACTTGAGTCCCCTTTGAATTGAACCGGCACGTGTTTACAGGCTGCCCTCTTCAGCCCTCGGGAACGTGTCTGGAACAGAAATTCCTTTTCCAAGTTGGTGAGCCATGAACACGAAGCTTCAATTGAGCGGCAAGCTGCGACTTGCGTTCGGGTCCGCCATTTTGGCCCTGCTCGTCGCGGGCGCGATTTCCTATCGCGGCATATTTTTATACTGCCCCATATTTTCCGGCTTCTATTCTGCGGAAGGCGACGAGCGGGGCGGGTCGATGGAGGTCTTCCAGTGATCACACACGAACTCAGCGAGAGCCGGGAGTCGGAGGCGAGGTACCGCGGTCTGTTGGAAGCGGCGCCGGATGCGATGGTGGTGGTCAACCAAAGCGGAGAGATTGTTCTTCTGAATGCCCAGGCGGAGAAGCAGTTCGGATACAGCCGCGATGAACTGATAGGCCAAAAGGTGAAAAACATCATTCCCGACGGCTTCGCGGAGCGGCTGATCGCCGACGGCACACGTAATGCGGCGGACGCACTGGCACAACAAATCGGTATGGGGATAGAACTCATCGCGAGGCGTAAGGACGCGAGCGAGTTTCCCATTGAGATCATGCTGAGCCCTCTCGAAAGCGCCGAGGGAATCCTGGTGACGGCAGCGATCCGTGACATCAGTGTGCGCAAGGCTACGGACAAGCATCTGGTGCAGATGGAGAGCAGGTACCGCGGTCTGATGGAAGCGGCACCGGATGCGATGGTGGTGGTGAACCAGAGCGGGGAGATTGTTCTTCTGAATGCCCAGGCGGAGAACCAGTTTGGATACAGCCGCGATGAACTCGTTGGACAGAAGGTGAAGAACATTATTCCGGAAGGCTTCGCGGAGCGGCTGATCGCGGACGGCACGCGAAGCGCGGCGGAGGCGCTGGCCCAACAGATTGGAACTGGAATTGAGCTCATTGCGCGTCGCAAGGACGGAACCGAGTTTCCAATCGAGATCATGCTGAGTCCCCTCGAAAGCGCCGAGGGAACGCTGGTGACGGCAGCGATTCGCGACATCAGCGTGCGCAGAGCCGCGGAACGGCACCTGGCCCAGATGGAGGGCAGATACCGCGGCCTGCTGGAGGCGGCGCCAGATGCAATGGTGGTGGTGAATCAGAACGGAGAGATCGTCCTCCTGAACGTCCAGGTGGAAAAACAATTCGGCTACAAACGCGATGAACTCGTCGGGCAGAAGGTAAAGAACATCATTCCGGAAGGCTTCGCGGAGCGGCTAGTGGCGGACGGCACGCGAACGGCGGCCGAGGCCCTGGCGCAGCAGATTGGAACTGGAATTGAGCTCATTGCACGGCGGAAGGATCGAAGCGAGTTTCCAATCGAGATCATGCTGAGTCCCCTCGAAAGCGCCGAGGGAACCCTGGTGACGGCGGCGATTCGCGACATCAGCGTGCGCAGAGCCGCGGAACGGCACCTGGCCCAGATGGAAGGCAGATACCGCGGGCTGCTGGAGGCGGCGCCGGACGCCATGGTGGTGGTGAATCAGGCAGGAGAAATTGTGCTCCTGAACGTGCAGGCGGAAAAGCAGTTCGGGTACAAACGCGATGAACTTGTCGGGCAGAAGGTGAAGAACATTATTCCGGAAGGTTTCGCGGAACGGCTTGTGGCGGACGCGCTTCGATCCGTGGAAGATGCCTTGGCGCAGCAGATTGGCACGGGAATTGAACTCACCGCGCGCCGCAAGGATAAAACCGAATTCCCAATCGAGCTTATGTTGAGCCCTCTGGAAAGCGCCGAGGGAATCCTGGTCACTGCGGCGATCCGAGACATCACCACGCGCAAGAAAGCCGAAGCAAACCTTTTGAACAAGATGGACGAGTTAAACCGCTCGAATGAGGAACTGGGGCAATTTGCCTACATCGCCTCTCACGATTTGCAGGAGCCGCTTCGGATGGTGGCCAGTTACACGCAGCTTCTTTCCCGGCGTTACAAGGGAAAGCTGGACGCCGATGCCGATGAATTCATAGCATTCGCGGTGGACGGCGCCGGCCGCATGCAGCGGCTCATTCAAGATCTGCTCGCTTTTTCCCGCGTCGGGACCAAAGGAAAAGACCTGCTCGATATCTCCAGTGAAGAGGCATTCCAAACAGCGCTCGCGAATCTGCGCGGGGCCATCGAAGACAGCGGCGCCCTGGTAACGCATGATCCACTGCCCCCCGTCCTTGCCGACGAGATGCAACTGATCCAGCTATTTCAGAACCTCGTAGGCAATGCCATCAAGTATCAGAACCCGGGAATCCCCCGGGTACACATCTCCGCCGCCAGAAATAGCGGGAAAAAATGGGTTTTCTCGGTGAAAGACAATGGATTGGGAATCGACCCGCAGTACTTCGAGAGAATTTTCGGCATGTTCCAGCGCCTGCACAAGCGCGAGGAGTTCGCGGGCACGGGTATTGGGCTGGCCATCTGCAAAAAAATTGTCGAGCGGCACGGCGGCAGCATTACCGTCGAGTCACAGCCCGGACAAGGTTCCACATTTCGCTTCGCCCTGGCAGGGTCTGAGGCGAATTCATGACAGCGATGGCAGGAGTCGGCAGCCCCGTTGAGGTTCTGTTGGTCGAAGACAGTCCCGGTGACGTCAGGTTGACGAAGGAAGCCTTCCGCGAGGCCAGTGAGTCCATCCATTTGAGTGTTGTATCCGACGGCGTGGAGGCCATGGCCTTTCTGAGGCGCGAGGGAGACCATGTCCAGGCCCCTCGGCCCGATCTCATCCTGCTCGATCTAAACCTCCCCAAAATGGATGGCCGCCAGGTGCTGGCTCTCATCAAGAAGGATGCCAGCTTGAAAATGATTCCTACGGTTATTTTGACAACCTCCACGGCGGAAGCGGATATTGCGCAGAGCTACGAACTCCAGGTGAATTGTTACGTCAGCAAACCCGCGCAGTGGGACGCCTTCGCGAGCCTCATGAAAAACATCATCGATTTCTGGTTGAGCAAGGTCAAGTTGCCACAGAAAGGGCCAATGGCATTCGCAGGAAATCAATTAGAAAGCGGACTCCATGAGTGAGGCCCGCGACATCTGAGGAATTGAATAGAGAGGAAATCATGAATGACTTCCGAGAAAGACGAAACGGCACGCAGGTTCTCCTGATCGAAGATAGCCCCGGCGATGTCCGGCTGACGCTGGAAGCCTTCCGAGGTACCAACCGTTCCATCCATTTACACGTGGCTACTGACGGAGTGGAGGCCATGACCTTTCTCAGGCGCGAGGGGGCCAATGTCGATGCCCCTCGCCCGGACCTTATCTTGCTGGATCTGAACTTGCCCAAAATGGATGGCCGCCAGGTTCTGGCATTCATCAAAGAGGACAAAAATCTAAAGACGATTCCTACCGTGATCCTGACGACTTCGGCTGCCGAAGCCGATATCGTCAAGAGCTATCAGCTCCAGGCGAACTGCTATCTCTGCAAGCCCGTGCAACTCGAAGTGTTTGAAAACCTGGTGAAGAGCATCAACGATTTCTGGCTGACCGAGGCCAAGCTGCCTCAGCAGAATCAACCCGCACGGTTGGAATCGAGAGCCATCTTGCGGAATGAGAGGCAAGAATGAAAGCCATTGGAGGAGACGGTATGCCCATAGAGGTTCTACTCGTCGAAGACAGTCCGGGCGATGTCCGGCTGACGCAGGAAGCGTTTCGCGATGCCAATAAGTCCATTCATTTGCATGTGGCTGCCGACGGAGTGGAGGCCATGTCCTTTCTGAAACATGAGGGGACGCACGCTCATTCTCCTCGCCCGGATCTTATCTTGCTGGATCTAAACCTGCCCAAGATGGATGGCCGCGAGGTTCTGGCTCACATCAAGGAGGATGACGACCTGAAAACGATTCCCACCGTGATCCTGACGACTTCGGCTGCCGAAGCCGATATCGTCAAGAGCTACCAGCTCCAGGCAAATTGCTACCTCACCAAACCCGTGCAGCTGGATGCGTTCGAAAGCCTGGTGAAAAGCATCAACGATTTTTGGCTGACCAAGGTCAAATTGCCCCAGCAAAGGTGAAGCGGATGAGCCCTCAACAAATCAAGTCACTTCTCCTGGTCGAGGATAACCCCGGGGACGCCCGGTTGTTCCGCGAGATGTTTAACGAGCACGGCTCGCACACTGCCAAGTTGACGCACGTGGACAGCATGGGCGCAGCAGAAAAATATCTTGCCGACCATACCGTTGATCTGATCTTGCTCGACCTGGGGTTGCCCGATGCCCAGGGACTGGCGGCCGTACGGCAGGCCCATGCAGCCGCGCACCGCACCGCCCTGGTGGTGCTAAGCGGCACAGACGACGAGTCGCTGGCCGCGCAGGCCATGCAGGAAGGCGCGCAAGACTATCTCGTCAAAGGCCATATCGAGCCGCATATGCTGCTGCGGGCACTGCGCTATGCCGTCGAACGCAAGATCATGGAAGAGGCCTTGTTCGTGGAAAAGGAACGCGCACAGGTCACCCTGAACAGCATTGGCGACGCCGTGATTTGCACGGACATCTCGGGAAAAATCACTTTCCTTAATATGGTCGCGGAAAAAATGACCGGCTGGTCGCGCCAGGAAGCGGCTGGCCGGCCCATGGCCGAAGCTTTTCGAATCCTGGACGCTACGAGCCGCAAAACGGTCCCAGACCCGATGGAGATGGCCGTCGGACACGACCGGACCGTGCACCTGCCAACAAACTGTATCCTCATCCGGCGTGACGGATTTGAAATTCCAATTGAAGACTCCGTTGCCCCCATCCACGATCGCGAAGGGCAGGCGACCGGAGCGGTGATCGTTTTCCGCGACGTGAGTGCGGCCCGGGCGATGGCGCTTCAACTGGCCCATTCCGCCGAACACGACTTTCTGACCGGCTTGCCCAATCGAATGCTCCTGAACGACCGCGTGAACCAGGCCATCACCCTGGCGCCGCGCCACATGAAAAAGGTCGCGGTTTTGTTCCTGGATCTGGACGGCTTCAAACATATCAACGATTCGCTGGGACATCCGATCGGCGACAAACTTCTTCAATCCATCGCAAAACGGCTGGTCAATTGCGTGCGCGGTGCGGACACGGTCAGCCGCCAGGGAGGCGATGAATTCGTCGTGCTGCTCTCCGAAGTGGAGCATTCGGCAGACCCCGCCATTACGGCGATCAGACTTCTGCATGCTGTGGCCGAGGCTCACCCCATCGACCAGCATGATCTTCACATCACCACCAGCATTGGGGTCAGCGTCTATCCCGACGACGGCCTGGATGCCGAGACGCTGATCAAAAATGCGGACACGGCCATGTACCAGGCCAAGGAAAATGGGCGTCAGAGCTATCAATTTTTCAAGGCGGCCATGAACGTACGGGCGGTGAAGCGGCAATCCATAGAGGAGAATCTCCGCCGCGCCCTGGAACGGCGGGAATTTTCGCTGCACTACCAGCCGAAAATCAATTTGAAGACCGGAAACATTACTGGAGCGGAAGCATTGCTGCGCTGGACGCATCCCGTTCGGGGGCCGATCTCTCCAGCGGACTTTATTCCCGTTGCGGAAGACTGCGGCCTGATTCTGCCGATCGGCCGCTGGGTCCTTCAGGAAGCATGCAAGCAAGCTCGGGCCTGGCTGGACGTTGGCCTGCCCCTGGCCACCATGGCGGTGAACATTTCCTCGATGGAGTTTCGAGACGACAATTTCCTGGAAAGCGTTTTCGCGACACTCAAAGACACGGGCCTGGATCCGAAATGTCTCGAACTGGAGCTGACGGAGAGTGTTCTGATGAAGCGCGCCGAGTCCGCGGCCTCTGTCCTCAAAACACTAAGGGCCAGCGGGGTGCAGATCGCGGTCGATGATTTCGGGACGGGTTACTCCAGTTTAAGCTACCTGCGCAAGTTTCCGATTGACGCGCTGAAGATCGACCAGTCCTTTGTCCGCCAGATCATGACCGTTCCGGATGACGCCACGATCGTGACTGCCATCATCAGCATGGGCAGAAGCTTGAAGCTGCGGGTGGTTGCGGAGGGCGTGGAAACGCAGGAGGAGTTGGAGTTTCTCCAGACTCACCAGTGTGAAGAGGCCCAAGGTTACTATTTCAGCCGGCCGGTACTTCCGCAACAATTCGCCGTGCTGCTTGAGACCGGAGTTCAAGAAGCGGCGGTTGTGGTTCAGCGATGATCATTTGCCTGCGACGGAACCAGCGGAAACGAGTTCCGAGGTGATCGACATTCACGAACCTGCCGCTCGAAGATTCGAACCCACGCGCAGGTCAAGGACGGTGTGATGAAAGTACTCGACAAGCCCGATTCAGGTCCGCTTCCCGCTGAACACCCGGAAAAGCGCAGTTGCCCACGCTATCCTTTTTCGCCTTCCGTCGAAGCAATCGACATTCAGGCAAACATCCGGATATTTGGCCGTCTCTCCGATATCAGCAGGAACGGGTGCTACATCGATACAATCAACCCGTTCGCAAAAAATGCGGCGGTAACGCTGACCATCACGAAAGACAGCTATTCCTTCAAGACCCAGTCGAAAGTTGTTTATTCAAAAGGTGGGATGGGCATGGGGCTCTTGTTCACAACCGCTGAACCGGAACAACTCCGTGTGCTCGGATTGTGGCTGGGCGAGTTGGCGGGCGGCAAAGCGGGTGAAGCGGATTCGCCTTATCTCAACGTGGAAATCAGCCGGGCAGTCGAGCCCGCAGACGATGGCGATCACGACCTGCGGAAGGTCGTCAGTGAACTGGTTGCCCTGCTCAATAGCAAGCGCGTCCTGAACGATTCGGAAGGGATGGCCTTGCTGCGAAAGCTTTCTAAGTAGCGGGACCTGCATGTTTTCCACTGAGCTGCGCCCCTGCGGTACAAACCATCGATCGTCTAGGTAGCCTGGACTCGCCGCAACCACGAACGACGCACGAGCGAAGCGAGCCGGCTGTGCGTATTCCAAAGATTGAAAGGCTCAGGCAGGGACTCGGACGCGCGGGCGCTTTCGTTTCCACTCATAGTCCTTGCGCAGCAGGGCCTGGTGTTTCTTGCACTGCGCACAAATCTCCGCGAACGCCGTTTTCACGCTGGCGAGCACGTCGAAACCTTCTCCCGTGGCGTGCAGCGTGCCCGTGGGAAGCGAGAGATGCACGGTAAACGTGTAACTTTCCTTTCGCGAATGCTTCTTGATATCCGCGTGCAACTGCACCAAGTCCGGGGCATACCGTTTGAGCAGCTTGTCCAGCTTCGCCGCTTGCCGATGCGTTTCTTTTTCGACGGGCTCGCGCCATTCTTCATGGGCATTGCGAATTGTCAGTTTCATGGCTGAAATTCTCCGGGCAAAACGTGGGAGGGCGTTGCGATTCGCGGATTGATCCGCAAGCGCATTGGCAAATTCAGGATAACAATTCGCAAGTGCGGTTGCAAATTGCAACGATCCTGGCGGCAATTAAAAAATTCCAACACTCATGGAAACGAACCTTCGCGGCTACTTCTTAAAGAGGTCTTCAAACGCCTGGCGGGCGTCGTGAGGACGTGAAACGCGTTCCGGCGAAGCTGACGGGCCCGAGGGAGGAGCCGAGGGTGCTGTATCCTTCTCAATCGTCGTGCGGAATTCGTAGAACGTGCACTCGTTGACCTGGTCTTTCCGCGCGATCTGCTCGGGAATCGGCTTCATGCATTCGAAGCGCGCGGCAGTATCAAAGTAAGCGCACTGCTTGCAGCAGTGCAATTCGAAACTGCAGCGCGGGCACTTCCCTTTGGGGTCAAAGCCGGGCTGCAGCACGGCGCCACAATTCGAACAGCGCGCGCGAGTGATCGTGCCAACCATTCGTGGGGTCCGCGGCCCGATCTGCTCCTGCCGTGGATGGCCATCGTGGTGCTGACGCTTTTCTTTTTTTTGGGGCTCGTCGGCACTCTGGTAGCCCCTATGCTTATACTTCCGGTCCAAGTAAACCTCCGGGGGGATGCCCAATCATACTCTGAATCAGAACATGCAAGTCGAATATTAAGCGAACCTGTGAATAATCGATTCTTGCGGGTCAAAACTTTTTTGCAGGCCGTCCTTTAATCGTTGCGGGCCCACAGGCGCGCCAATCCTTCCGCGCGCAAATCCGGTTGCAATAATTTCCGTGGCGTTCCGGCATCGGAGAGAATCGCTTCGGCGGCCAGGTAACCGCTGCGGACGGCTCCCTCCATTGTGGACGGCCAGCCGGTGGATGTCCAGTCCCCTGCGAGAAATAATCCCGAAAGCGGGCTTTTCTGCGCGGGGCGCCAGCGGTCCGATCCGGGCGCCGGAGAAAACGTCGCGGACATTTCTTTCACGACGGTTCCTTTCACGAGCGTGGCTTCGCGAGTTGCCGGCAGCACCTGGCGCAATTCTTCGAGACACAGCGCAATAATCTCCTGCCGCGAGCGCCCAGCCAGGCTGTACGACGCGCTGATGACCAGCTGGAGATATTGCCCGACCTCTTTCGCGCCGCCGCCGTAGAGTTGCGTCTTGTTGAACACCCATTGCGTCGTGCTGTCCAGCAGGGTGAGAAACGGTTCGCTCATCACGGTTCGATCGAACCACAGATGCACTCCGGTGATCGGCGACGCCCGCAAATTGTGCAGGTTGCGAAAGACGGGCTCGCTCTCTGCGATTTCTGCAGGCAAGAGTTCCAGCAAGACGTCCTGCGGAACCGCGGCGAGATAGTAGTCCGCCGTCTCCACCGAGCCGTCTTCCCTTTCGACGCCTTCGACCCGGCCATCCACAATAAGAAATCCCCGCACTCCTGCGCGCAGCTGGACTTCCCCGCCCTGTCCGGCAAGCGCCCTGCGGCAGCCTTCGTAAAGTTCGCCAAGAGGAACCCGCGGGATCCCGACGCGGTACCCGCCGCGCGTCGAAAGAAACGCCTTCCAGAACACGTCTATTCCGTAGCGAGCGTCAATGCGATCGAGTTCTTCATCGAGCGCGCTGACCAGAATGACTTCCCAGAAGCGGCGAATCGCGCGCGCGGTCTGGCGATGCTTTTGCAGCCACGCGAGCATTGTGACGTTTTCACCGGCGGTGCCGCTCGAAAGATCCGCGGGGCGCCCTCCGCTGCGCGCGATGGCAAGCAGGGTCTGCGCGATGGCGCGTTTGTCCGCCCAGCCGAGCAGTGGAAAAAACGCGAAGGATGGAGCCATGTGCAACGGCGGCGGCAGCGCCACGGATGCGATCGCGCCGCGCCGGCCATCCGGCGCGGCAAACAGCAGCCGGTCAAAGAATCGGATTTGATCTGCGGCGCCTACGCGGCGATAAAAATCCTCAAGATTCGTGCAACACCCCAGCGTAACGTGCTGGCAATTGTCCACGTGCTCGCCGCCGGGCAGCACGTAAGACGCCGCGCGGCCCCCCAGGTGGGGCCGCTTTTCGAGCAAACGCACGCGGAAGCCGGCTTCAGCCAGCGCGACGCCCGAGGAAAGTCCCGCCAGGCCGCCGCCGATCACGATCACGCTCTTCGAGGACATTTTTTTGGGAGTACCAGCCCAGCCGCGCGCGCAACAGGATCCCGGTTTTTTCGGGAGCGCTCAGCCGCACACGTTCGGAGAAAACATCATACCCGCGCGCTTCGATGCGGCGCAGCAGGCTGCTGTAAATTCGCGCCAGCGCCCAGAGCGCGGCGCGCGCATCCTCATGTACGAGCGGGATGAGTTCGACGCCCTCGCGGTAATATTCCCAGGCGCGCGCGGACTCAAATTCGAGCAAGCTTTGCATTTCGGGTGTAAGCGGCCCGCGCGCAAGCGTCTCCGAACGCACGCCGAATTGCGCGAGGTCTTCGAGCGGCAGATACACGCGTCCCATCTCGTAATCCTTGGGGATGTCGCGGAGAATGTTGGTCAGTTGAAAAGCGATGCCCAATTTTTCCGCGAGGTCCGGCGCGTGCGGATCGTCGAATCCGAATACGTGAAGGCAAGTGAGCCCCACGGTCCCGGCGACGCGATAGCAGTATTCGCGCAGGCGGTCGAATGTCGGATATTCGCCCACGGTGAGGTCCATTTCCGCACCGGAAACTAAATCATGGAAGTAGCGCGGTGGAATATGAAAGCGCTCGATCGTGTCCGCAAACGCGGGGAGAATCGGATGGCCTGAAACGTCACCCGCGGCGGCTGCGTCCAGAGCGGCGCGCCAGCGCGCCAGGCCCCGCTGCTTGTCCGCCGCGCTGCCAACAGTGTCAGAAACATCGTCGACGAGGCGCATGAACGCATACAGGGCACACAGCGCGTCCCGCTTGGCTTGCGGCAACATGAAAAACGCGTAGTAAAAATTGCTGGCGGAGGCGCGCGCGACGCGACGGCATTCTGCGTACGAATGCGCGACTTCGTTTCCATTTGCTTGCTGGATCTTTTGAATTTCCGGATTTAGACAGCCGCCCTCGACAATTCCCAGCCGCCCGGGAACACTGGGAGCAACGGGCACGGAAGGCTGCGTGGACGCAAACAACTGCGATACAAGCGCGCGGAACAGCAAGGAAAACTGTTTCGATTTCGGAATCGAGGGTCTCTGCTCGAGCGTGTTGTATCCGACCACTTCAATGGCGTCGAGCACCGCAAGGCCGCCGCGGCTGAACATTTCGATATCCACGCGCAAGGCGGGATCGACGCTGCGGGCGAGCGGCATTCCTTCCACGAACAATTGCCGCGTCCGCGCGACGAGTTCCTTCATCAGCGAAACGTAGCGCGCATCAAAACGGCGCTGGACGATATCGTCCTGCGTGAGCCCGTGCGCTGCGAGCGCCTCCAGCGGAATGTAGATGCGCCCTTTCTCGAGGTCGCGCGAGACGTCCTGCCAGAAATTTGCCAGCTGCAACGCCGTGCACGTCGCATCAGAAAGCCGTTGCCGCTCCGCATCGCGATACCCGCACAGATAGAGCACGAGCCGCCCCACGGGATTCGCTGAGTAGCGGCAGTAATGGAAAACATCGTCCCAGGTCGCGTGCCGGTTCACGGTCTGGTCCTGGCGAAACGCGATGAGCAGATCGGAAAATGGCTCGCGGGGAATGTCGAGCGCCAAAATGGTTTCGCGCAGCGCGATAAAAACGGGATGCGAGGCCTCGCCCGCGTAGCAATCGCGCAGTTCCAGGTCCCAATCGTCCAGCAGCGCGAGTGCTCTTGCAGGATCGGAAATTTCGTCTCCCAGATCGTCGGCCCAGCGGCAGTACGCATAAAGATTGTAAAAATGCTGGTGCAGCCGCCGCGGAAGCAGCCACGATACGACGTTGAAATTTTCGTAGTGATGCGTGGCGAGCCGGCGGGTGTAGCGCTCGGCCTCCGCGACCGTGCATCCGGACGGCGGAAGGCCACTTCCTATTTCGAGTTCAGCGGGTATTTGCATGATGCAGAGCCAGTGGCACAGGCTTCAGCCTGTGGATTTTGTATTTAAAAATTCCAAAACCCATAGGCCGAAGCCTGTGCCACTGGTAAAACGTTACGGAATCACCGCGACTTTCATTTCCCCGTTGCGATGTTTCATGTGTTCGAACATCTTCGGAAGTTCGGTGAGCGGAATTTCCGCGTTCACGAATTCGCTCGAACGGATTTCGCCGCGCGACACGCTTTCCAGAGCTTCCCGGATGAACCGCGGCGTGTGATGGAAGGTGGACTTGATCGTGATCTCCGAGTAATGCAGCGCGTTCGGGTCCACGGCGACCTGCGTGCCCCGCGGGCAGCCTCCGAACAGGTTGACGGTGCCGCCGCGGCGCACCATTTGCAGCGCCCATTCCCACGTCTGCGCCGTGCCCACGGCTTCGATCACGGAGTCGGCGCCGCGTCCGCCTTCGGTAAATTCCCGGACCGCCTTCCCCGGATCGCCGAGGTCCGGCGCGATGAACGCCGCGCGCGCGCCAAACCGCTCCGCCGCGCGAATCTGGTTCGGCCGCTTGCCGAGGGCGATTACTTTCACGCCGCGGCTCGACAGAACGCGTATGAATTTCAATCCGATCGGCCCACAGCCAATCACCACGGTCGTGTCACCCGGCTGAATTCCGGTTTCATCGATTCCGCGAAGCACGCAAGCCAGCGGCTCGACCATGGCCGCATCCTGAAACGAAACGTGTTCCGGAATCACCAGCATGTTCTGCCGCACGATCCGGCCCGGGATGCGGATATATTCCGCGTAGGCGCCGTTGTTGAAAAGCAAGTCCTCGCAAAGATTGCTTTGCCCCTTGCGGCAAAACAGGCAAACGTTGCAGGGCGCCGAATTCGAGGGAACCACGCGAGCGCCAACCTTCAAGCCGCCATTTACGTCCGAGCCCAGCGTTTCGACGATGCCGGCAAGCTCGTGCCCGAACACCGCCGGCGGCGTGATCATGCGCGCGTGATATCCCCGCTTCCAGACTTTCAAATCCGTCCCGCAGGTCAGGGCGACTTTGACGCGGATCAGCGCCTCATCCGCCGCGAGCCTGGGGATGTCCACGCTCTCGATCTTCAGATTTTCGCTTCCATATAAGATGGCAGCGGTCATGTGGCCGTTTTTTCGGCCGTACTGTTCGTTTCTATTCAAGGATGAATCACCACTTTTAGAGAATCTCCAACGGGACGAGCCGCCAACCGAAGCGCCTTGTCCATATCTTCCAATGAAAAACGGTGCGAGATCAATTTATTCACCGGTAATTGACGCGTAAAAATCAGCCGGGCGGCTTCGCCTGCCCTGTCGACGGCGGCGCTATAGCTGCCCAATATCTCTTTTTCCTCGACGCCGACCGCCGCCGCCGGAAACTCGATCTTCATGAGCGGATCATTCTGCGCAAACAGGAGCACGCGCCCTCCTGGCCTCGCAAGGCTGAGAGCATCCGCAAGCGCCGCGGGGATAGGCACGGCGACCAGCACAACGTCTGCGCCGCGCCCCTCGGTGCGCGAACTGATTTCCTGTGCCAGACGGCCTTCCCGCGGGTCCACGGCCAAATCGACGCCCAGCGACACGCTCTTGGCGCGGCGCTCCGGCATGGGATCGCTGCCAATCACGGTCGCGCCCTCCAGCTTTGAGAGCATCGCCAGCAGCAGACCAATCGGCCCCAATCCCATCACCACCGCTGTCTCGCCCGCAGCCACGCGCGCCTTTTCCACCGCCTTGATGCACGTGTTCACAGGCTCGATGAACGAGGCTTCGTCGAAACTGATATCGTCCGGGATGGCCACCATCCCACGCTCGGCAACCCACGGCAGGGCGCGCACGTACTGGGCAAATCCGCCGCCGTTGGGATCAAAACCCGCCGTAAGACCGACTTTCTTGTAGCCCGGACATTGCGAAAACAATCGCCGCTCGCAATAGAAACATGCGCCGCAGGGAACGTGATGAAAACTCATCACGCGGTCGCCCACCTTCCATTTGGTAACGCCCGCGCCTACCGCGACGACTGTCCCGGAAACTTCGTGCCCGAAGATCTGCGGGGCCGCGACAAATCCGTGCTCAATTTTTTTCAGGTCCGTGCCGCAAATTCCGCACGCCGCTACACGAATCAATACTTCTCCAGCGCCGATTGCCGGCACAGGGACGGTTTCCACAACCACTTTTCCCTTGCCGCGGTACACTGCCGCGCGCATCGTGGACGGCACTACATGCGCCGCTGCTGAAGTCTCGAGAATGATTCCCGATTGGCTCATAGCGCTGCCACCGCGTCCGGCTCGATGGGAACCAGGCG
Source organism: uncultured Acidobacteriota bacterium (assembly GCA_963804145.1). Lineage (GTDB taxonomy): Bacteria > Acidobacteriota > Terriglobia > Acidiferrales > UBA7541 > Palsa-360. The sequence continues at coordinate 18,166 of CAWDPI010000007.1, forward strand.
ATCCGCCATGGTTCCTGCAAACGCGTCCAGAAAGTCAGCCAGCCGCCGCGACGCATATCGGGAATCGTGAGTCAATTTCAATAGATCCGGCAAACCGGCCGGCCTCCGCAATACCTGCGTGACAATTCCCATCACGCGAATCTGGCCCTGGGCGTCGCGCGCCTTTTCAAAATCGTATGGCATGTCGAAATCCGCTGTGTCGCTGATCGCTCGAATCGCGACCGCCGGCACGCCGCACCGCGCCGCCTCTGCAAGGATCGTGTAGCTTTCCATATCCACCGCTTCGGCCTGGCTCCTCAGCTCTCGCTTCTGCTCGGCCCGCGCGACGAGCGTCTTGGAAGTCGCCAGACGCTCTATCTGCCGCGCGCCGCAATCCACCGCAGTCGAGAGCAACTCGCGGTGGCTGGCCACCGCCACCGGTTCTCCTACTTCACTGACAAGACGCGCGGCCAGGATGTCTCCCGGGCGATAATCACTTCGCAGAGATCCCGCCAGCCCGCTCGAAATGCAGATATCGGGCTTGTAAGCGAGGGACCTCTTCGCGGCGTCCAACGCGTGCTCCTGTCCCATACCAGTCAGAATTGCCCGGACTCGTGCGCCGCCAAACATGGCTTCAAACACCGGCCGGTCCCCCGGCAGCTGCAGAAAATTTCTGCGACGCTGCCACGGCGCAAATTCCGCTCGCACTGCAAATGTCACTAATATTTTCATGAACCCCGACACCCATTTAAGCCGCACGCACGCCGGCGACTGCCGGCGCGCGCCCCGCGGCGATGTAACCATTCGATTCGTACCAGGCGGCAGCGCGCTCCAGCGCGGCCTCAATTGGTCCCGGCGCAAAGCCAAGCTCGCGTCCGGCTTTCGACGCGTCCACAAACATTTTGTGCCGGGCCATGCGCACGCCTTCGAGCGGAATCTGCGGCTCGCGGCCAAGAAGGCGCGAGAACCCCGTGTCCACGCACGCAGCAGCATAGGCCAGGGCATGCGGGAATTTCCATCGAGGCGCGGGACGCCCGGTCGCGGCGGCGAGCATGTCCAGCATTTGTTTCAGCGTCAGATTGCTCCCGCCCAAGATGTAGCGCTCCCCCACGCGTCCTCGCTCGGCAGCCAGCAAGTGCCCCCGCGCGCAATCTTCAACGGGAACAAAGTTCAATCCTGTATCCACGTAACCCGGCATGCGCCCGTTCAGGAAATCGACAATAATTTTTCCCGTCGGCGTGGGCTTCCAATCGCCGGGCCCCACGGGAGTCGTCGGATTGACGATCACCACCGGCAGGCCAGTCTTCGCGGCGCGCAGGGCGGATTGTTCGGCCTCGAATTTTGAACGCTTGTAATGCCCAATCATTTCGCCGAGTGAGGATTGCGTCTGTTCGTTCGGCAACCCGCCGGAGCGCGGAACGGCGATGGTAGCGACCGTGCTCGTATAGACGAATTTCTCAACGCCCGCCCTGCGCGCGGCATCGAGCAGGTTTTGAGTGCCGGTGACATTCGATTCGTGGATTTCCCGCGGATCGCGGGCCCACAGCCGGTAATCCGCGGCGACGTGAAACACGCGCTGCACGCCTTCCAGCGCGCGATCGAGCGAAGCGCGATCCCTCAAATCACCCGCGCAGCGCTCCGCTTCGAGCCCTTCCAGCGCGCGGAGATCGCTCGACGGGCGCACCAGCACCCTCACGTTCTCCCCGCGTCCTGCCAGTGCGCGGGCGACGTGGCTGCCGAGAAAGCCTGTCGCTCCGGTGACCAGCGTTTTCATAACACTCGCAATCTTCCGTCCGATGATATCAAATCCGCGTTGTCCGGTGGCGGAGGCATCAACGTGGAACCTCCGCCGGAATGCCCGTTCGTTGGGGGATCGCCCGACGCATTGCGATCCGGGTTGCCGCCCATGTGTCCGCCAAATTGCCACTTCAGCATTTTCCAGGTGTCGCCCAACTGGCGTTTTGCGCCCAGCACGGGCGTCGTTTCAAATCCCACGTGCATCATGCAGTTGGCGCAGCGCGGGTCATTTCCCGGGCCGTATTTTTCCCAGGGTGTCTGGTCAATCATTTCGCGGTAAGACTCGTAGTGATTGTCCGTGATGACGTAGCACGGGCCTTTCCAGCCGCGCGGATTGTACGTTGGCGTGCCCCAAGCCGTGCATTCCAGCTCGCGCTCGCCTCGCAGGAAATCGAGGTAGATCGGCGAAACCATCAGATTGTATTTATCCAGCAAAGATACGGCCTCGCGGAATTTCTCGCGGATATCTTCGCGCGTCATGAAGATGTCCGTGGTCTGCACGGCCGTGTAGCCGTACGCGGGCGAGAGCATGTAGCCGTCGACTCCGAGCGTATCCAGGTAGGAGTAAAGGTCGGCAATTTCATTCAGGTCGGTCTCTTTGTAAATCGTGGTATTGGAGCAGACCAGGAATCCGGCGGCTTTCGCGGCTTTGACTCCCTCGATGGCCTCGCGAAACACGCCGTCGCGCTCGACGCACAGGTCGTGCGTTTTCTCGAGCCCGTCCAGGTGGACGTTGAAGAAAAAGCTCGAAACCGGCTTGAATTCGTGCAGCCGTTTCCGGATGAACATGCCGTTGGTGCAAAGAATAATGTGCCGCCCGCGATCCAGTATTCCTTTCGCGAGCTTGCCGATCTCCGGATAGATCATGGGCTCGCCGCCGCAAATCGAGACGATGGGAGCGCCGCACTCATCCGACGCCGCGAGGCATTGCTCGACCGTCATGATTTCGTTAATAGTCGACTTGTACTCGCGGATGCGCCCGCAGCCCGTGCACGTGAGGTTGCAGGCGTGCAACGGCTCGAGCATCATCACCATCGGAAACTTTTTCGCGCCGCGAAAGCGCTGCGTGGCCACGTACTTCGCGAGATTCGCGGTCATCTTCAGGGGATATCTCAATTCACTCTCCTAAGCCTTCTGCCGTTCAAATTCCTGCGGCCGCACGACCAATCCGCAGTACTGGGTGATCCGGCTTGCTGTGTTCCGGTACCGCGCGAGCGCATACAATGGGAAATAATTCCGGTACAAATGATATTTCAAATAAAACACACAGGGAAATCCGGTGCCCGTGAATTCCTTCTCGGCCCAGGAACCATCGGCTTCCTGGTGTTCCACCAGGTGATTCACAGCGCGCGCAATCGCTGGGTCACCAACATCGGTTGCCGCCAGCAATCCGATCAGCCCCCACGCGGTCTGGGACGCGGTGCTGGCGCCTTTGCCCTTGAGCGCCGGGTCGTAGTAGGAAGCGATGGATTCGCCAAATCCGCCGTCGGAGTTTTGCACCGTGCGGAGCCATCCCACCGCACGCTGGCAGTAGTCTCGCGCCGTCAGAGCGACGGTTTCGAGCGCGCGAAGCACCCCGCTGGTGCCATACACGTAATTCACGCCCCAACGGCCGAACCAAGGACCTTCGCCCGTCTGATCTTTCAGTAAGAATCTTACGGCCCGCTCGATCGCCGGATGCGTCGCGGGCCATCCGTACCGGCCGAGGCACTCCACAACGCGCGCGGTCACGTCCGCCGTCGATGGATCGATCATCGCGTTGTGATCGGCGAACGGAATCTGGCAGAGGAACCGGCGGTCATTATTGTGGTCAAACGCGCCCCAGCCGCCGTCTTTGTTTTGCATGGCCAGCAGCCAGGTGAGCCCGCGGCGGACTGCGGCTTCCATGCGGCCCTTGTCGGGATAATCCACGCGCTGCAGCGCCATCAGGACGAATGCAGTGTCATCGACGTCCGGATAAAAGTCATTGCGGAACTCAAAAGCCCATCCCCCCGGCATCACGCCAGGAGTCTTCAACATCCAGTCGCCAGAACCGCTAATCTGATGTTTCAGCAGCCAGCTGGCCGCCTCGATGAGCGCCGGATGATCCGCCGGCAATCCGGCTTCCTCGAGAGACACCATTGCAATGGCGGTATCCCAAACGGGCGAAACGCAAGGCGCCACTCGGATGGTGTCGCCCTCCTCGATCTCAAACCGCGAGAATTCATCAATTTCCCGCGCGGTAAGCGGGTCATCCGGTGAATGGCCCAGCGCAACCAGCGCAAAAATGGCGTTCATCATGGCCGGATATATGGCCGCCAGCCCTTCGCTGCGCTCCAAGTGCTCGAACAACCATTCCTGCGCCTGCCGCAGCGCTCGCTGACGCAGGGGTTTCCACGGCACGCGCTCGTACAATTTCAGGCCGCGATCCAGGGCCAGGAAGAAATTCCGCCAGCTGAACAGTTCTTTATCCCAACTTAAGCCGAGGGCCTTCCGTGAAGGATCGCGATACAGTTCATCCACGCAAACTCCGCCGGGAACGCTGAAGAGTGGCTTATGCGCATACAGAATCGTCAGCGGGATCACGATTCCGCGTGTCCAGGACGACATCTCATAAATGTTAATCGCGAACCAGTTCGGGAGCAGCATCAGTTCCGGAGGGATTGCGGGAACCATATCCCATCCGACCGCCCCCACAAGCGCCAAATAAAGCCGGGTATAGGAATTCGCCGATTCCAGGCCTCCCAACTCATGCACGCGCCGTGCAGCCCGCTGCAGCGAATCGCATTCGGGTGCGTCCCCAGCCAGCCGCAACGCCACATAAGCCTTGATCGTGGCATTCAGCTCGGATGGTCCGCCGTAGTAAATGTTCCAGCCGCCATCTTCCAACTGGCGCCGCCGGACGTAGTTTGCCAGCTTGGCAATCCGTTCCGGGTTGGCCTTATTGATGACATTCAGATAAAAAATATAATCGGATTCGAGGGTCGTGTCGGCTTCAAGCTCACCCACCCAATACCCTTCAGATGCCTGCAATGAAAGGAGATAATTCACCCCGCGGTCGATTGTGTCAGTGAGGCGCTCTGACAGAACCGCGAGTACGCCGGTGGAGCGCGCTTCGCCAGGCTGCTCAAATTGAACGCGAGTTCCTAAGGCCATGAGTTACGTCCAAACCTCACAGAATCTTTGATGCCATTTTAATAGAGAGGGTTCATTTGAATACACCAAACCGTAGGCCCTCAGTTCGTCAAAGATGTGGCTTGGCATACCTCGGACTCCCTGGATAGATGTACTAGCCCGGTCCCCAAGCACCAGTACCTGGATTGCCCCATTCGTATTATCTTCGGTCTTAAGACGTGGGTCAACAGGGATTGCAACTCTTGTTATTCCAGAACATAGCCCCTTTGGTTTCAATGACCCATGCCATTCAGTCGCCCTTTGTAGGGGTGCGGCTCTCCAGCCTCTTGATCCGTTCTGCCAGCTCTGGCAGACGGCTAAACCAGGCAAATTGTTTCTTGAATTTATCCAGCGGCCGTGCGGGAGTGCCCCAGACGATCTGCGCGCTTCGTACAGTCTTCCCAGATGGGATTCCTGCTTGCGCCCCGACCACGGCGCCGTCTTCGATTTCGCAATGATCGGCAACCCCGACTTGGCCGCCAAAAGCCACATTTTTCCCAATTACGGACGACCCTGAGATGCCCGTCTGCGCGGCAATGACCGTGTTTTCCCCGATGCTGACGTTGTGCGCGATATGGACAAGGTTGTCCAGTTTCGTGCCAGACCCGATTTGCGTGCGGTCGAGGGAACCACGATCAATGGTGGTATTTGCACCGATTTCCACGTCATCCTGAATCTCGACCTCCCCAACCTGTGGAAATTTCCAGTGCTTCCCTCCCCCGGTTACATAGCCGAAACCATCCGAGCCGATTACGGCCCCGGAATGCAGGATTACGCGGTTAGCAAGCCGGGCACCGGCATATAACGTGACGCGAGGATAGAGGCGGCATCCTTCCCCAATCCGCGCGCCCCGGCCCACAAAACAAAAAGCCCCAATTTCAGTGCCCGCTCCGATCTGTACATCCTCCTCGATAACAACGTAAGGTCCTACCGCGGCGCCGGGAGCGAGCTTGGCTGATGACGCAATCACGGCAGTGGGATGAATTCCCTGTGCGATCGGAGCCGAAGGAATAAGCCACGCAGCGGCCTGCGCGAATGCCAGCTTTGGGCTCGCGGCACGCAGCAAAATCTTTCCCGGCATGGAAAGGCCGGGCGCAATCACTGCGCACCTCGCGGCGGATGCGGCAGCCTTGTCCAAATGGCGCTGCGACTCCACATAGATCAGATCTTCGGCGCGGGCGGATGCGGGCGACGCTACTCCGGATACACGCGCCGCGCCGTCGCCCTCAAGCGCGCAGCTCAGAAATTCTGCCAGTTCCTTAGCGGTACATCTCATGGGTGGGTTCCCCTTCCTGAGTCATCGTCTCCTCGATTCTGGGGCCACTTCTATGCGGCAGGCCTGACTATTTGTAGATGGGCGGATCGCCGGGCGGGCGCGTCTTCCAGCGGCGATGCACCCAGAGCCACTGGTCGGGATAGCGGCGCACGTAGTTTTCAAGGACGCGCGTGAATTGCTGCGTGTTCTCGCGAATGTCCGTTGCATCTTCACCCGTGCGGATGAGTTCCAGCGCCGGGTAAAAACAAAGCCGATATTTGCGAGTCGCATGGTCCCAGTGAACGAATACGGGCACGACCGCGGCGCCCGTGTGCAACGCGAAACGCGCGAGGCCGGCCGTGGTGCAAGCCGGGATGCCGAAAAAATCAACGAACACGCCTTCAGTCAAAGCCGTATTCTGGTCGGCTAAAATTCCGACCGTGCCTTTCGCAGCCATGACCTTCAACACAGCGCGCGCAGACAGTTTTTTGTCGATCGGCTGGTTCCCGTTCAGACATCGGTATTTCGTGATGAGCGCGTCCACGCGAGGATTGTCGATGGGCCGCACCAGAAAATACAGCGGATTTCCGTAAAGCGCCTGCGCGAAAGGAGCCATCTCCCATGCGCTCATGTGCCCGGTAAGGAAGAGAACTCCCTTGCCTCGCGCCTGCGCATTCGCAAAATTCTCGAAGCCGTCGAGCAGAATGATGCGATCGATGTTGTCCTTCGTGTGCTGCGGGAAGTGGGCGAATTCCGCGGCCATCCAGCCCAGTTGCCGCACCATGCCGCGAATGGCAGCGCGGCGTTGCTTCTTGCTCCATTCGGGAAAAGCCAGCTTCAGATTTTCCGCCGCGGCGGCCCGTAAACTCGGCCGCATCCAGAATAAGAGCGCCGCTGTGCGTGCGCCCACAAATCTTGCCAGTGGGCGCGGCATCGCGCCGATCGTCTTGAGCAGCAGCCACACCGCCGCGTATTCCAGCCGTTCTCGCACCTGGTGATTATAGTAGGACGGGCTTCAGCCTGTCTGCAGTTCCGCGGCACATCAAAAATTAAAACCAGACAGGCTGAAGCCCGTCCTACTGGAAACGCTGCCTCAATGCTAGACTCAACCGCTTGAATTCCGCAGCTCCAATTCGCTCGCGCGCCGTTGAAGAAGGCAGACTTTCAGATTCCACTCTGGGGCGTTCCGTTTGTTCTCTTGCTTCTCTACGTGTGCCTCTTCAGCGGTTTGGGCGCGCTCGGCCTGGTAGGTCCGGACGAGCCTCGCTACGCCGCGATCGCCCGCGCGATGGCGGAGACGCACGATTGGGTCACGCCGCGGCTGTGGGGCACGCCATGGTTTGAAAAGCCGGTGCTGTATTACTGGACAGCTGGAATCGCGATGCGCCTTTTCGGCGTGAGCGAATTCGCGGCGCGGCTGCCGTCGGCTCTCGCCGCGCTGCTTGCTGTCGTCGCGGTGGCATGGACCGCTCTGCGATCGTATGGCTTGGGCGCGGCTTGGTACTCGCTTTTGATGCTGCCTACGTCGGTTGCGATGATTGGCTTCTCGCGCGCCGCAAGCCCGGACATGCTCTTCGCTGGATTTCTGACCGCCGCGATGGCCGTCGCCGTCGAAATATTGCAGAAGCCGCGGCCGGGACCCATTTCCCGGATCGCCTTCGGATTCTTTCTCGGCGCCGCTGTGCTGGCGAAAGGTCCAGCCGCCGTGATCCTCGCCGGGGGAGCAACATTGCTCTGGGCCGCCCTCTCCCGCCAGTGGCTCGCGCCATTTCGCTTCCTGCATCCCCTGATCATCGCGGTGTTTTGCGTGACGGCGCTGCCCTGGTACGTGCTCTGCGCGTTGCGCAATCCGGATTTCCTCCGCGTTTTCATCTGGCAGCATAATTTTGAACGCTACCTCACCCCCGTATTCCAGCATCCCCAGCCGTTTTGGTTCTTCGGCCCGATCTTTCTTCTGGGGATTCTTCCATGGCTGACTCTGCTGATCACCTCGTTCTTTGATGTTTTCCGGAATTTTCGTTTGGAAACAGGATCGAACTCGCCAGCGCTCTTCATAGGTAGCTGGGCGTTATTCACACTTATGTTTTTCAGCCTTTCGCAATCGAAGTTGCCGGGATATATCCTCCCCGCCATCCCACCCGCGATTTTACTTTTTGCTGGAAACTTCGTGCGGCAGATCGAGCAAAATGCGAAAGGAATTCGATTGGCAACAGCATGCGCGGGAATTGTGTTTCCACTCTCGGTTGGAATTGTGATCGCGAAGCGTTATTCGATTTTCGGCCTACTATTTCGTTTGGATCAAAACCCGCTACAAGGATTCCTAGTGGGCTTAGCTGCAGCACTGGTTGGTGGCGGGTTGGTGGTTGGATTTGCGATTTATCGTAAATGGAATGGCGCAGTCGGCGTGCTGGCTTGCATAACGTTGATCCTCCTGTTGCTCGCTAACTTCCTAGTTTTGCCAAGCATGGATGAAATCATTTCTGTTCGCCGGAATGCCTTGGGATTTATTGCCGGCTATCCCACAGAGCCCGATAGGGTCGCCGTTTTTCATTTGCCGCGTGCCTATGAGTATGGTTTGGATTACTACTTCCAGAGGGCTCTTCCAGAGTGGACGCCTGAAAATACGGATGTAAGATTTATATTTTCCGGCACACAGGGATTGGAAGAACTTGCTCGCCTTCCAAGATTCAACAATATTACGCAAAACAAAGAATACACGCCTCTCAATCCTGACAACCGCATTTTTCTAATTGATTTGGCAAACGAAAAATCGTCCGGAAAGTAAGAGTTCCGGCGATCCTACCTAATTTCGGGCAAAGGCTCGCCCGTCGGCGGCAAATTCACCAGGAAGAAACTCACGATGCGATTTTCGTAATTGCGTTTTTCCTCGTCCAGCATTCCGCCGTAGTTTCCGTGCTGTAGAACGACGAGCTCGTGCGGTGGAGATGAGATCCGGAACAGTTCCGCAGTCGACGCGGCAAGCAAAGGCTCGTCCGGCGACTCCAGATAGAGCTGGGCGACGCCTGAAAGTTTTGCGATACGCGTGTTCAAAGGCAGCACATTCCGGTATTGCCGATTGACCCAGCCAAAAATCATCTGCGACATTCTGGTGATCAACGGAAACGATCCAAGGCCGGAGCGGCTGACCTGCAGCGCGACCATGTCGTCCGGATGGCCGTACGGAGATTCCGCGGCGATGGCGCGGACGCGGGGATCGCTCGTGGCTTCGGCGAGCGCTACATACGCACCCAGGTTCACGCCCCACAAACCAAACCGGTTCACGTCCACGTCGCCGCGATTGGCAACCGCATTCATGGCGGCCCTCAGCTCCCCAACCTCCTGCAATCCCAGCGTGGAACGGCCTCCGGAAGTTCCGTGGGCCGAAAAATCAAAGACCAGCACGTTGTACTGTTGGTCCTGCAAGGCCGAGGCAAGCGTGAGAAGTTCTCCGCGGCTGGATTCGTAGGCTGGGCACAAGACGATGGTGGGCGCGGATTTCAAGCCTGGAAAGAACCAGCCGTCGCGCGGCCCCTCGCCGTTCACCGTAAAATTGAGCAACTCGGGATGGCCGGGGAAATTCTTTAGATCGATCTCCGAGTGGCTCCGCGCGGGCGAGAGCATCCGGTAAACCAAATACCCTGAAAAACTCCCGGCGGCCAGCAACGCAAATAAACCCAGGGCCAAAACGGCAATGGCAAGCTTCGTGTACCACGTCGTTGGATGTCGAATTTCGGAAAGAAAACCCATGCGCTCGGATTTGTGCCTTCGAGCGAATTCCTGCCCAGCCGGTCGATCCGTTCGCTGGGGAGAGGGTACGTGTCGCTCGGCAGGCGCATGGTAGCACAAATGGCGGCGCGCAACGGACAACCGATCCGCTGGATGTTTCCGAAGTACATCGGGCCCACCTATCGGATAATATGGTAAAAATGATTGTGCACGCTGCGAGCCAAAGACTGGGTACCGGACCCATGCAGATTGTCGATCTGCGCCAGTTGTCCTCCTGGCAGCTCGAGCCATTGCTGGCCGAAGAGGCGCAGCAGTGGCGGGAAGAGCTGCGGTGGGATTACCGCGCCTCGACGGAGCTGATCAAGAAATTCATCGACGCGCGTTCCCTGACCGGCTCGGCCATCCTGGAAAACGGGCGGCCGGTGGGATACGCATTCTACGTGCTCGAAGATCACAAGGGATTGGTGGGCGGGTTGTTCGTCTCCCCGCGCTTCTCACAGCAGGAATTGAGCCGGCGGCTTCTAACCGATACGCTGACCACGCTGAGCGGCATTCCGAAGCTCGAACGCGTGGAAGCGCAGCTCATCCCATTCGGATATCAACTCGACCCTGTTCTGACCGAGTACGGCTTTCGCCTGTATATGAGGCAGTTCATGATCGCGCCGCTTGCTCCGAACACGGGAGAGGCACTCGACATTATTCCGGGACTCATCCGCGAAGGGCCCGGCGCGGGGTTGATCCTCGAGCGTTGGGACCACCGCTATTTCGAGTCTTGCGCGCGGCTGATCCAGCTCGCGTATGCGAACCACGTTGATGGTGAAATTAACGATCAATACCGCAGCGAATCGGGAGCGCTGCGCTTTCTGAAAAACATCATCATCCTGCCTGGCTGCGGACAGTTTCAGCCCGAGGCTTCCTTTGTGTTGCGCGCCCCGCACGCCAATCACATGGTCGGCGTGATCCTGAATTCGCGCGTTGCCGATGGGGTCGGCCACACTACGCAAATCTGCGCCATGCCCGGCTACCAGGGCCGCGGCCTCGGACGCCGCCTCATGGAAGCGTCTCTGCAGGCGCTGCGCGTGCGGCACTTTACGACAGTTTCGCTCACGGTAACGTCGGGCAACGAGCGCGCCGTCCACCTCTACGAGAAACTTGGATTTGTCACCGTGAAGAAATTTGCCGCCGGAGTTTGGACTGCGTATTAAGTCTTCAACAGGACTTCCACGGAGTTGCAAGAGAATTGAGATTTGAAATATTTTCCGACGGCCGGTGACGCACCGGAAACTTCCCTGCGGTGCAGGCTTGCTGATCGATTCCCGGCTTTGCCATACTGGATGTCATGCGTGGCAAGTCATTCCCTGTACTGGCCCTCTTTTTGTTGCTGATCCCAGCAGGCGTAGTCCGCGCCGACGAAATTCGCCTGAAGGACGGTACCAAGATCATCGGCACGATTGTCGGCTTCGAAAACGATTCGTTCCGCGTTGAAACTTCGTATGGATTCGCTCTCATCCAAAAGGACAAGGTCGCCGACATCAGCATCGTCGCCACAAGAAAAGAATCCGAGCAAAAACCCAAGGCGAGCGCAGCTGCGCCGCAATCTCCCGCGACGACTCCGGGCGTAGTTCCCGCGGTCGCCAAGGAGCCTGCCGCTGCGCCGAGTGCCTCGCCGGAAGCAATTGCGGCTGCGCCGATGCGCGCGCCCGTCAGCGCTGGCGCCTCTGGTGCTGTCGCGAAGACTGAGATTGCTGCACCCAAGATCAAGACAGTGGCAGCGGCAGAACCTGCGCCCGTCGCGCCTCCGCCGCCTCCACCGGCCCCAGGGCCGCCTGTGATTCGCGACGAAATTCGCGGCAACCAGTACGTGAACCTCACTTATGGATTCCAGATGTATAAGCCGCCGAGCTGGGAATTGATCCCGGCGGCGCGCAAGGCGCTGCCCGATGCCGTCGCCGCGCTCGGAACGAACGATCAGACGACGCTGCTCGTGATTGGCCGCGAGCAGGCGAAGGACTCCCTAGACGCGCACTCGGCCGCAACGGAAAAAGCGCTGCGCGAGGTCTACGAAAATTATCGCCTGATTTCCACTCGTCGCGTGTCGGTCGCCGGTTTTCCGGCTGTCGAGCAGCGCTCGCGCGGCACCGCCGATGGGCGCGATTGGTCCGTGATCCTCATGACTCTTTTTAAGGGTACCGACGCCTTCACCCTACTCGGCATGACGTGGGCGGATTCGGACCTGATCCAGGTCCAGGAAAACGTAATCGCGAAAGCCGTAAACAGCCTGACGTTCACCGCACCGTAGCACACGCTTTAGCCTGTGGATTTTGAATTTTTCTCTAAAAACCACAAACTTAACCCTGGGCTTCTAAAGAAAAACCGTGCTGTGAGAAGAGCATTACAGCGGGTCACGGGTCACGGGTCACGGGTCACTCACTCACGTCACATTCACCGTCACCGTGTGATATCCCGTCGCGCCGTCCGGCCATTCGCCGGAACGGGAAGATGTTTGCAACGTGCCGTTCGCGTCGGTGGCGCGCACTTGAATTTCGTGCTTGCCGCTCTGCGGATTGGCCCACACATATCGCCAGAATGCCCACACCTGCGACGGCATCGGATTGCTGAAAATCTGGCAGGGATTCCAGGTCGCGCCGCCGTCCGTCGAAATCTCCACTTTCGCGACTCCAACTGAATTCGTGACCGCCCATCCAGTCACTACAAAACTTTTCCCCGCGATCTGCGCGGCATCGTGCGGATCGTCGATCACCGATTGCAATTGCCGCTCGCCCGTGTCCGACCATCCCATCCATTCCCAGTAGCCGAGATGGCTCTTGTCGACCAGCTCGATGCGCGTGAGCCATTTCGGCGTCTTCATGCCATAAATGCCGGGCATCAGAACGCGCAGAGGAAAACCGTGGATGCGCGTCAGCGGGTCGCCGTCCATGTCATAGGCCAGAAAATTCGCGCCGCGCATGAGCCGCTCAATCGTATGGCCAGTCGTGTATCCTTCGGCGGCGTACAGGATCGCGAACTTCGCATTAGGCTTCAGACCGGCGCGTTCCAGCAAGGGTCGCAGCAGCGTCCCGCGCCAGTCGGCCGTATCGATCAGCCCGCCCGCAATTTCATTCGAAATACATTCCAGCGTGAGCGTCGTCTCATACGGCGCGAGCTTTCGAATATCGTCGTAGTCAAAGTGCAGCGGATCCGTGACCAGCCCGTCGATCGTCAGCGACCACTTGTTCACGTCCACCGCCGGCTCGCCGTGCGACGACGTGATGTAGAACTGGTCCACCGGCGCAATCGCCCGCAGGGCCGCCTCCGGGCCATATTTCTCGTAGCCCTTGACGTTGACGTAGCTCGCGCCAAATCCATACGCCAGCGAACGGTATAGGGCGTAGGGAAGCAGAATCCCCAGCCCCGCTCCCCCGGCTATCGAAATGAATCTGCGTCGGTCCATGTGGCTTTCTTCGAATGTACCACTACTTGAATTATACGGAGAAAGTGCGTTTCCGGACGGGGTTACCACGACGTCGTTGTTGTAGCGCGAATATCTTAGAGCGGGGGAAGCCCCAACGCCTGAAGACGTCGATCCAGCAGCCGCTGATCGATGTAAACGTTGTGCGCTAGCAATCGCTGAAAGACACCGCGAAGATCGGTCAAATACCGCCTTAAGTAAAAGATTTCAAGTAAACCGACGCTCCCCAGAATCTCGAGGCCTTCCGCTTTCGCCAACTTGCGCGCTCTGTAATCATCGAGCAGCACAGGATTCGCAGCAAGCTCCTTTGCCAGTAGGATTGTGCTCATTTCTCCCGGACCTAATCCATATTGTCGTTGCGCCGAATACACATCGCCTGGATTCTGAATTGCTTTCACCTGAATCCATTCGGCTCCGGACACTTCCAATGACCCGGGCAGTCCGGCGCCGGAGATGACAATTTCGGAGTGAACTTCAGGAGAAATATGAATGCATTGAAAAACTCGGTTCAAACTGTCGAAACAGCCAATCTTGGCCAGAATAATCAGAGGCGATGAATCTGCTACGACGGTCACGCTTTGAGGCGGTCAGCGATCCGACGTTCTTCTTCGAGGTCCTCGAGGCTGTAATGTAGCGGGGGAACACCATGTTTCGCCGCAAAATCCATGAAAGACGCGAGCGGCGTCTGGCATAGCTCAGCAGCGCGTCCGAGCGAGACCTTATCTTCGCGATAAAGTTCGAGCGCCAGCAAGCGAGCGGCTTCCTGGGAGAGGTTGTCTTCCTCCAGATTCGCTGCCCGCAGCAGCGCAGACGGCAACTCTATGCGCACGTTCTCCATACTTCAAAATTACAGTACTTGTGGCACTTTGTCATTCAATTTCGCCGGGGATCGGGCAGTATTAGAATGGGTTTCTGCCTGTCGGTTTTCGCATGCGACTGCATCAAAATGCGACAGCCTGAAGCCCGCCCTACCGGGATCGCGGGCCTTGCGTCATGCATTCAACAGCATCACGTTACGCGCTGAGATTGACACCAACGGGCGGCTGGCATATCGTTCTGCACAAGGATAGGTTGGAATTTCCAGAGGATACTCAAATGAAAAATAAACTTTTGGCTGCGATCCTCGTGGCCGCTGGTCTTTTCCTGGTTTCCGGGCCAGCGCTCGCGCATCATGGCAGGTCGAATTACGACGTGACGTCCACCGCCACTGTGAAAGGTGTCGTAACGGAATTCGAGTGGGTCAATCCCCACGCGCTGATCCATCTCGATGTTACGGGCGAGAATGGAAATGTTGAAAAATGGATTGCAGAGACGAACAGTCCGAATACTCTGTCACGGCAGGGCTGGAGTAAGAATACCGTAAAGGTTGGGGACGAGATCACCCTGGTTGGCCACCGCGTCAAAGGCGGCGGCACTTACATTAATTTCAGCAAAATCACGTGGCCCGATGGCCGGGTGCTCTCTCCAGCCATACAAAATTGAAGAGTGGCTTCCGTCAGATGTTGGAGTGTCTACCCGCCTTGCCGTTGTTACTCTGATTTCCAATGAAGGAAGAGTTTACCTATGCGAAATCGTTGGAAGGAACCGATCATTGCGATGTTGATGGCGATCGCCTTCTCGCCCGTGATGCTCGCTCAGAACGCTGAGAATCCGGCAGCAAAAAAGACCCAGACTGCTGTCCGCACTGCCGGACCTGACTGGGGTTTGGGCAAATATCACGGAGAATGCCGCGTCCTTCAACCCGAAGGAAGACCCTTCTTTCCAGCCCTGGGCTGAGGCGAAGTGGAAGACCAACAAGAACGATGACCCGGGCCAGCCCAGCATCACCAACGGACGAGTGGACCTGGACCCGACCGTGGCGAGTTGTTTTCCGACCGGCATGCCCCGCCTCATGACGGAAGTTTTTCCTTTCGAGATCGTTCAACTCCGCGACCGGGTGCTCATCCTGTTCGAGAAAGATTACGCAGTGAGCCACATCTGGACGGATGGTCGAAAACTTCCCGAGGACCCGGATCCCACGTACATGGGCCAATCCGTCGGCAGGTGGGATGGGGACACGCTCGTCGTCGACACGATCGGCGTAAAAGACATCACCTGGCTCGATCGGGTAGGCCACCCCCATAGTGACGCGTTACACGCTGTGTGGCGCGTGAAGCGCGTGAACCACGACCGGTTGCAGATCGACTGGACGTTCGACGATCCAAAAGCGTTCACAAAGCCCTGGACGGGACGCACGATTTACAGGTACCACCCGGATTGGACCCTTGAGGAATTTATTTCCTGCGAGGACCGTTTGTTGCACGGGGGGGAATCGCTGGAGCAGAAGGCCGTCAAGGGGCACAGCCAATAACCACGCTAGAACTTCGTGACTTCAGAGAAATTGAAATTGCGCACTTTCATTGGCGGGACGACCATATCAAACGATTCTTCTCCGGCGGCGCGCACGGCGGGGCCCATCATCTCGACGTTCGAAAGCATTTCGAGGATGCCCTGGTTGAAACGGAAATTTCGAACACCGCCGGAAACCTTTCCGTCTTGAATCAAGAACGTTCCGTCGCGCGTCATTCCGGTGAGCACTTTTTCGTAGGGGTCAACATCACGTATATACCAAAGTCGCGTGACCAGGATGCCGCGCTCTGTAGAACGCACCATTTCTTCCACCGACGATTTGCCCCCACCGAAAACTAAATTCATCGGCGCCTCGCCCATATCGTTGGGCAAGGAAAAGCCGTGGCCGGTTGGCCTGGCTTTCATTTTTTTGGCGCTGGCGCGCGAGTACACCAGATTTGTGGGGACGCCTTTGTCCACCAGCAGAATTTTCTGGCGCGGAATCCCTTCGCCGTCGAAGGGCTGCGCCAGACTGCAGCGGGTGGTAGGCGTCGTCGTGGAGCGTGATGTTTTCGCCGAGGACGCGCTTGCCCATGCGCTTGTTGAAGCAGGAACGCTGGTCGGCCATCGCCGTGCCGGAAAAATCGTAAAAGAGAAATCCGACGAGATCGAGCACGGCCGAGGGTTCGAGGATCACGGTCCAGCGTCCGGGCGCGGCCGCGACCGGCTTGCGCGAGGCGGCTGATTTTTCGCTCGCGCTGCGAGCCATCGCTGTGGGATTAATTCGCGCAAGATCGGGCGAATTTGCCTTGGCCCAGCCGGAGGAATCGGATTCGAGAATGGTAATCGAAAATTCGGCGCGCGTCTGGCGGTGCGATGCAAACAGGCCTCGCGTGTTAGCAATTGCTGATTGCGTGACGCCTGTCGAAAAAATTCCGGCGGCCGTCTGCTTATTCTTCTCGGCCATTTCCGCGACGCGGGCGACAGCCCGGGCGCGATCGGCCGGAGTAGCGTAGGCGGTGTTCTCAAAATAGCGCGCGGCTTTCGTGTATTTTTGCGGTCCTGGCATCGGCAAGAGATCGGGATCGCGCGGCTGGCTGCGCGCGAGGGACTTTGCGGTTTCGACCACGCGGCGCAGCGAATCGTCGTCCGTCTTGTTGGTGGTCGCGCGCGCGGTGCGGCCGTCGAGGACGGTGCGCACCGAAACGGCGAGCGACTGCTCGGCAACGTTCTGGTGGATCGTGTTGTTGGCGAAACGCGTCAGCGCGTCCGTGATCGCGCCGATTTCGACTTCGGTTTCGTCGGCGTCGCTGAATTTGAAGACTCTCTCCGCAATGCGCCGCATCTCCGCATCGGAAAGCAGATGGACGCCGGCAACGGCTGGGCCAGCCGAGCGCCTTCTAGCGGCGCGGAGTTTGCTCACAGACGTTTTACGGGTGCTTCCCATAAATCCTTTCATTCATCGCGATGCTTTGCCGAGACAAGTAGGACAGGCTTACAGCCTGTCGGGTTTGGTTGCGGCGGGATCGATCTTGCTGTAACAAACCCCGACAGGCTGGAAGCCTGTCCTACTTGTCACTTTGCAAATGCAGCCCCCAGCTTGACGTTGCGGAAGCGCGCGGGCGATGCGCCGTGGCCCGTGCCCATCGTCTGCATGGGCTGGCCCTTGCCGCAATTCGGCGTGCCCCACAGCGTCCAGTGTTCGCGCGAACAAATCGCGTCGCAACTGTTCCAGAATTCCGTGGTGATGCCGCTGTAGCTGGGATTTTTCAGCATGCGCGTTTTCTTGCCGCCCTTGATCTCCCAGGCAATTTCCGTCGAAAACTGAAAATGGTAGCGGCGGTCGTCGATGGACCAGGAACGATTCGTCTCCATCAGAATGGCGTCGTCGGTGTCGGCGATCAGGTCCTTGTAGCGCCACGTTCCGGGAAGAATGCTGATGTTGGTCATGCGGATGATCGGCAGCCGGTTCCACGATTCCGTGCGCATGGTGCCGCCGGAGCGTTTCAGGCCGATGGAAACGGCCGTCTCGCGATTGGACAGGTAGCCGGTGAAGAGGCCGTTGGTAATGATCGGCGTGCACTGCGCGGGAACGCCTTCGTCGTCGTAGCCGAAGGTGCCGAGGCCCGGCCCGTGCTCCAGGCGCGCGTCGGCTACTACATTGACAATATCGGAACCATAGCGAAGCTTGCCCAGCTTTTCAGTCGTCAGGAAACTCATGCCCGCGAAATTCGCTTCCATGCCGAGCACGCGGTCCAGCTCGATCGGATGGCCGATGGATTCGTGAATCTGCAGGCCGAGCTGCGAGCTGTCCAGAATAATCGTCTTCACGCCCTCGGGCGATTGCGCCGCGGAATGCAGCGCGACGGCTTCGACAGCGACGCGCAGCGCGTTGCCCACAAGATCGAGCGATTCGACGAGTTCGTAGCCGGCGAGCATGATGCTGCCCGCCGAAGCTGTTGGGATACGAGCGCTTCTGAATCTCGTTTCCGGCAAACGCGGTCGCGGCGATTCCCGCGCCCGACTGCATCTTGATCTGATGGATGGCCGAGCCGAGCGACGAGGCAAAAAATTGCTCGATGCGGCGAAAGCCCATGGAAGTTTCCGCCACCGTCACGCCCTTGACGCGCGACATTTCGCGGTCCGCCGCCAGCAGCAGATCCAGTTGCCGCTCGATGGGAATTTGGAACGGGTCTTTGACGTAGGGGTTTTGCCAGGTGTCCTGATAGGCGTCGACGGGAACCATCTCGACGTCATGCCGCTTGGCGAGCGCTGAAGCTTTCGCGATAGCCACGGCCTCGGCAGCGCAGGCGGCGATTCCCTCTCGCGTCAGGCGGTCGGTGGAAGCAAATCCCCACGATCCCTGAGCGATCACGCGAATGCCGATGCCGTAGGATTCCGATTCGGCGAGCGTGCCGACCTGCCCGTTTTTTGTGGAGAGATCGCGGAGGCGGATATCCATGACGCGGGCGTCGGCGTAGGTTGCGCCGCGTACTTTCGCGGTATCAAGCGCCCAGTTGGCGAAGTCCCGCATCATGGATTCAGGACTGGCAGATCAAAAACTATTAACACAGAGAACACAGAGGGCACAGAGAAAATTTTATGTGCCTTCGGACCACGAGGCGAGATACAGCTCCTGCTCGGGCGTGAGCTTGTCCATTTGCACGCCCATCGATTCGAGCTTGAGCTTCGCGATCTGGCGGTCGATGGCCTCGGGCACGACGTACACTTGCGGCTTCAAATCCGCCGCGTGCTTCAACATGTACTCGGCGGAAAGCGCCTGGTTGGCAAAGCTCATATCCATCACCGCGGCCGGATGGCCCTCCGCAGCGGCCAGGTTGATCAGGCGCCCTTCGCCCAGCAGATAAATCCGCGGCCATCCTTGGTCGAGTATTCTTCGACAAACGGGCGCGCGATGCGTTTGCCGTTGGACATTTTTTCCAGCGCCGGGATATCAATCTCGACGTTGAAGTGCCCGGAATTGCAGATTACAGCGCCGTCCTTCATGCGTTCAAAAGTCTCGTGGGCGAGTACGGACTTGTTTCCGGTCACGGTGACGAAAATATCGCCGATCCTTGCAGCCTCCGCCATGGGCATCACGCGGAAGCCGTCCATCACGGCTTCGATGGCCCGCACCGCATTGATCTCGGTGACGATCACGTCCGCGCCGAGGCCCTTGGCGCGCATGGCCACGCCCTTGCCGCACCAGCCGTATCCGGCAACCACCACTTTGAGGCCGGCGATCAGGAGATTCGTGGAGCGAATGATGCCGTCAATCGTGGATTGACCCGTGCCGTAACGGTTGTCGAAGAAATGCTTGGTCTCGGCGTCATTCACGGCGATCACGGGATATTTCAGCGTGCCGTCCTTGGCCATGGCGCGCAGGCGAATCACGCCGGTCGTGGTCTCTTCGGTGCCGCCGATGACGTCCGCGACGAGATGCTTGTGCTTGGTGAGGAGCAACGTCACGAGGTCCGCGCCGTCATCCATGGTGATCTGCGGCTTGTGATCCACGCATGCGTTCAGGTGCGCATAGTAGGTGGCGTTGTCTTCGCCCTTGATGGCGTATGTCGGGATCGAATAATCCTTGATGAGCGACGCGGCGACTTCATCCTGCGTCGAAAGCGGATTCGAGGCGCACAAAACCAAGTCGGCGCCGCCATCGCGCAGCGTGATGGCCAGGTTCGCCGTTTCGCTGGTCACGTGCAAGCACAAGGAAAGGCGTACGCCCTTCAGCGGCTGCTCCTTGATGAATCGTTTGCGGATCAACTGAAGAACGGGCATTTGCTGGTTGGCCCATTCGATTTTTCGCTTGCCTTGTTCCGCGAGAGCCATATCTCGAACGTCGCCCGCCGTACTCTGCAAAGTCTTTGTCACGCGAAATTCTCCTGTCTTTCAAGTAGCACAGGCATCCGCCGCGGCGGACCTGTGCGCTTTTCTCCGACTGTAGAGGCTGCAAAAACCGCACAGCCAAAAGTGGCTGTGCTACAAAATTCAGCGCCGTGCCATAACTTCCTTGCCGCTAAGCCCGGCCTGGCTGCGAATCGCTTCCGCCTTGTCCGTCAGCTCCCACGTAAAGCCCGGCCCCGAGCGCCCGAAATGCCCGAACGAAGCCGTCGGCCGGTAAATGGGCCGCCGCAGATTGAGCGATTCAATGATCCCGCGCGGAGTGAGTTTGAACGTGCTGCGGATCAGTTCGGTAATTTTCTCATCCGGAATCGCGCCTGTGCCGAACGTATCCGCCATTACGGACACGGGGTCCGCGACGCCGATCGCATACGCAAGCTGCACTTCCACTTTGCGCGCCACTCCCGCCGCCACCAGATTCTTCGCCACGTGCCGCGCCATGTAGCAAGCCGACCGGTCGACTTTCGACGGGTCTTTGCCTGAAAACGCGCCGCCGCCGTGCCGGCTGTAGCCGCCGTAGGTGTCGACAATAATCTTGCGGCCCGTCAGCCCCGCATCGCCCATCGGCCCGCCGACGACGAAGCGCCCGGTCGGATTGATGTGAAACTTCGTGTTCTTGTCCATCAGCGATTCGGGAACCACTTTGTGGATCACTTCATCGCGCACGGCATTCTGCAGGTCCACATTGGAAACGGAATCGCCGTGCTGCGTCGAGATCACGACGGTGTCCACGCGCACCGGGCGGTCGCCATGATATTCGATCGTTACCTGCGATTTGCCGTCCGGCCGGAAGAAGTCGACGACTCCCTTGCGGCGAACCTCGGAGAGACGCTGCACGAGTTTGTGGGCCAGCGTAATCGGCAGCGGCATCAACTCCTCCGTTTCATCGCACGCAAAGCCGAACATCAAGCCCTGATCGCCCGCTCCACCGGTGTCCACGCCCATGGCGATATCGGGTGACTGGCGCTTGAGTGAAGAAACGACGGCGCAAGTTTCGGCGTCGAAGCCGTATTTGGCGCGCGTGTAGCCAACGTCGCGCACCACATCGCGAGCAATGTCGGAATAGTCCAGGACCGCTTTGGTGGTGATTTCGCCCGCGACCATGACTAATCCAGTGGTCACCAGCGTTTCACACGCCACGCGCCCCGTCGGGTCTTCGGTCAGCACCGCGTCCAGTACCGCGTCGGAAATCTGGTCGGCAATTTTGTCAGGATGGCCTTCGGTCACCGATTCCGACGTAAAAAGAAATTTGCGATTTTTCTCGCTCAAGCCAGCACCTCTTTTGAAAAAATCCGCATCGAACAGGCGTTCGACTTCATTCGCGGGAGTCTATTCTTGTCCAAATCGACGCTAACATGCGACCCCCAGCGTGTCAACGAAATGGGGCCAAACGTGTTGAGCCAACACTAAATAGCAAGATTGAGAGGTTGTACTGCACCGACGTTCAAGTGGATGTGGATCCTGGGTGCCCCATCCTTCGCCGTTTTTGCGAAGGGTGGGTCCCGCTCCAGATAGCCCATTACGAATCCTCGCCTGCCTCGGCGGCGCTTCCCAATGTTCCTTTTCGCCGAGCCATTAAAAAATTGCGTATAAATGGATCCAGATCGCCGTCGAGCACACGATCGACATCGCCCATCTCAAATTTCGTGCGGTGATCCTTGATCAAGCGGTAGGGCTGAAGCGTGTAGGTGCGGATCTGGCTGCCGAAGCTGATGTCGCGCTTGGTGTCGTCCAGTTTGCGCGTTTCTGCCTGACGCTTTTCGATTTCCAACTCATAGAGGCGCGAACGAAGCCATTTCATGGCCAGCTCGCGGTTCTTGTGCTGGCTGCGCTCGTTCTGGCACTGCACGACAATCCCGCTCGCCAGGTGCGTGATGCGCACAGCGGTTTCCACCTTGTTCACATTTTGGCCGCCAGCGCCGCCGGCCCGAAACGTGTCGATGCGCACTTCCTCGGGCTTCACCACGATCTCGATGCGATCGTCGATTTCCGGGATGACGAACACGGAAGCAAAAGAAGTGTGCCGCCGCGCGGCCTGATCGAATGGCGAAATCCGGATCAGGCGGTGCACGCCGCTTTCGGTGGAGAGAAAACCGAAAGCGTTCTCGCCTTCAACGCGCACCGTCGCGGATTTCAAGCCGGCGCCTTCACCGGGCGTCAAGTCCATGACGGTCGCGGTAAATCCTTTTTTCTCCGCCCAGCGGAGATACATCCGCAGCAGCATTTCCGCCCAGTCCTGTGATTCCATTCCACCCGCGCCGGGCTTGATGGTCATGATGGCGTTGAGGCGGTCGTTCTCGCCGGACAGCAGCGTGAGGGTTTCGAGATCCGAGACGTAAGTTTCGGCAGCGGCCATTTCGCGCTCGATTTCCTTGAGCAGCGAGTCGCGCTGCGCCGTGTCTTTCTCTTCCTCGGCCAGATGAAAATAGGTGTCGATATCGCTGGCCATGGTCGCCAGCTTGGTGTCGGAAGAAAGGACAGCTTCCGCCGATTTGCGCTGCTGCATGACTTTCTGCGCTTGTTCCTGGTCCTGCCAGAAATCCGGCTGCGAAATTTTCTTTTCCAGGGAGGCTAGAGTTTCGCGGCTGCGGGCAACGTCAAAGATAGCTCCGCACGAGTTCGATGCGCTTGCCAAGGTCTTCCCGCTGCCGCTGTAGGTCTTCGATCATCATGTGGAGTTCCGCTCGCTCAATGGATGTTAAGAAGTTTTGCGCGCACGTGTGTCGCGCGCAACCATCAACACTAACACGAGCGCGGCGAGAACGCACAGCCACGCCAGCCAGTCGCCCCAGCGCGCATACGGCGTCAGGCCGGCGCGAAAGGCGTACGGAGCGTCCAGCTCTCCGCGAATATGCTCGGGCAGCCGCGCGACGATGCGTCCGTAGGGGTCGACGGAAACGGTGATTCCATCGTTCGTGTCGCGCAGCATCCAGCGCCGGTTTTCCACCGCCCGCACGCGCGCCATCGCCAGATGCTGTTCCGGGGCGCCCGACCCGCCGAACCAGCCGTCGTCCGAAATATTCACGAAGAGTTGCGCGCCGGCGAGCGTGAACCGGCGGACCTCATTCGGGAAAATTGCTTCGTAGCAAATGTAGGCGCTGAACGGGCCGCCGGAAATGTTTCCGACTTTGTATTGCGACCCATGCTGAAAATCGCCGATGAGCCCGGTCAGATCCTTCGCAAAGAAGAGCCATTTTCTCCAGGGCACGTATTCGCTGAAGGGCACGAGATGAATCTTGTCGTAGATGAATTCCGGCGCGCCGTTCGGGCCGAGCAGGACTGCGCTGTTGTTCGCGCCGATCTGGCCGTTGCCCAGTGGCTTCCAATCGATCACGCCGACCAAAAAGCCGTTGCCGGCGCCACGCGCAATGCGTTGGGCGCGCGCCTGAAAATTTCCATCCTGCAAGGAAAACGGCGCAGGAACTTCCGGCCACACGACGATGCCGGGATTTTTTTGCGCCGCCCCGATGCTGATCTGTTCCAGTTGATCCATTTCAGCCGCGTGAACTTGCATCCAGTTCGCGGGATAGCCGTTGGAAACCGGAAAATTCGTCTGCACCAGATGCGCAACGCGATCGGCAGAAGCTTGCGGAACATAGCGAGGGCCAACCAGGGCAATCACAATCAGCACCGCATTGGCGCCGATCCACAACGGCGAGCCGGCCTGCTTGCGCCGGGACATCTGCAAAAATACCCAAGCCGCCAGCGCGCTGTAGGACGCGACCACCAGCGAAAGCCCAAAAATTCCAGTGATCGCCGTTAACTGTACGAACACCAGATTCCCTGCGGCCACATATCCAAGCAGATTCCAAGGAAAGCCGATGGCAGGCAGATGCATCATTGCAAATTCCATCGATACCCAGACGAACGGCGCCGCGAGGCACGCCCTCTCCGTCGAAAATTTTCCCAGCCATGCAATCACCGCAGCGAACGCCGCGTGGAACAGCGACGTCGTGACGATCACCAATGCGAATACGGCTCCCGCCTGCATCACGGGCAGCGGGCCGTACTGCCGCATCACGGTGTAAAACCACGGCAAGCTCAGTCCGAAATACGCCGCGCCCTGCAGCCATCCCAGCAGGAATGCGAATCGCGGCCGCTCGCCCAGCACCGCGACGATCAACAGCGCCGGCGCGACCCATCCCAAAAGTGGGATATTGAAAGCAGGATAGGCCATTGCCAGCATCACGCCGGAAGCGAGCGACAGCAGCAGCCGGACAGTCCTCGACAATTTCATAGCCACGGCATTGTAGACTGCCCGCGCGTCCGCTGCACTCCCGGAAACTGCGAGCAGGGCGCTTGCCAGACTCTCCATTTCGAGCCGCGTGCGGGCAGCAAATTCATTGCGGCCTGAGCAGCAGAAGCGTACGATGCGTCAGAAATTGACCTAGATCGAAACTATTGAATTACACAGACTCCAATGCGTGAACGAGCTTTGGAAGTCGATTCCCCAATCGCACAGGGGGTACCGCGATGAACGAGCGCAAGATCGGGCGGCGCACATTTCTCCAGGGAACCGGCCTCGCTGCTTTATGCGCGTCGGGAGTTTTCGATGCTCGGGCGAGCCAGGCGCAAGTTGCGGTGCCAAATTCAACCGGCACGGAATTGCCGAAGCTCAAAGCCCCGCCGCTCGCCTGCGACTGCCACCATCATATCTACGATACCGCCAGGTTCCCTGCCCCGAAGAGCGGAGCGGAACCTAACTCAACTGTCGCGGACTACCGCCTGCTTCAGAAACGGATCGGCACGACAAGAGACGTGATCGTAACGCCGAGGCCTTACGCCACGGATAACCGCGTCACCCTCGACGCCATCGCGCAGCTGGGACCCAACGCGCGCGGCGTTGCCGTAATTCACCCCGACATCACGGACGCCGAGTTGCACGCGCTGGCGCGCGGAGGCATTCGCGGAATCCGCTTCTCCCTTTCCGCTCCTGTCTCTGCTGCGGTGACCACGCTCGATATGATCGAACCCCTTTCGAAACGCATCGACTCGCTCGGCTGGCACGTCCAGATCAACATGGACCCCGATCAAATCGTCGCCGCCGAGGATTTGTGGATGCGTCTCCCTTCGGTCATTGTATTTGACCATATGGGGCACATCCCGCAGCCGGTGGGCATGAAACATCCGGCCTACGCTCTCATTCGCAAGCTGGTGGACAAAGGCCGGACCTGGGTGAAGCTTTCGGTGACATTTGACAATACCAAGGACGGTCCGCCGACTTACGCCGATGTGAACAAGGTCGGAGAGGCCTACGTGCAAGCCGCGCCGGAGCGGATGGTATGGGGGAGCAATTGGCCGCACCCGACCGAAACGAACAAGCCCGACGACGCCATGTTGTTTGACTTGCTCACGCAATGGGCGCCGCGCGAGGCGACCCGCCATCGCATCCTCGTCGAAAACCCCGCGACTCTGTACGATTTTGCCAAGTCTGGCTAAGCTCGACCCTAACGTGAAGGCTTTTGCATAGGAGGAAATCACGTCGCCCCGTACAGCGTTTCTTGCCAAGCTCCTCGGGCTCTACTGCGTCGCCATCTCGATATCTATTTTTGCGCACACACAAGCGACGGTAGAAATAATGAAATCAATGGTTGGAAACCCACCGCTGCTTTTCATCGCGGGTCTCCTGGGAATGTCGGCTGGGCTGGCGATCGTCCTTTCGCACAACGTGTGGTCGGGCGGCGCACTGCCGGTCCTCGTCACACTCTTCGGTTGGGCGGCCCTGATCAAAGGCGTGCTCTTGCTGGTCCTATCGCCGGAGACGGAATCCCGGGTCTTTATCGTGGGGCTTCAATTCGAGAACCATGCGAATCTTTACGCCGCCTTCCTCCTCCTTCTCGGCGCTTACATGACCTACGCGGGGTTCAGCTCCTCAATACGAACTTCAAAATAATCAGGGCGGCCCATCCTCTTTCCGCACGGTCGCGCAGTCGATCTCATTCAGATTTTGAGGCGTTTAAGTTCCTGCGGCGGACCACAAACCGAAAGTGAAATACGCGAGAGGAAAAACTCTTTGGCTATTCGTCCAGGGACTTCCTCAACAGTCCGACCGCTTCCATCCTGGTCACAATGCCTTTTTTGACCAACAGTTGAACCAGTTCAACTAATTCTGTCGAGGGCTGCCGCCGTATTTCAGGGGGCGGGTTGGGGTCCATCGGGGGCAAAAATGTCTCCAAGTATTCCTGCTGAACGGGCTCATGCGAAAGCCATATGTCCAGCGCGGCGTGGCTCTCCGGCGTCAAGTCGTGGAAAGCGATACCCATTCCCAGGCCGGGCAGCTGGTAAACCACATTGCCATTGGCCTCGACGATTGTTTCGCCTTTCTTCAATCGAATGCGGACAAACGTCCCAACAGGGAAAGGCCTGACGGTGTCGACATAGCACCCGTGTATGACCAGATCGCAACTGCGCGCCAAGAGCTTGACCCCCGACGTGATCTCGACGATCTGCGCCTCAGCCACAAAATGCTGACGCGGCGCCGCTCGTCGTTCCTCGACGCTCGTCCCCGTCTTGGCGCCGGCTGACAAGTTACCTCCATGTCTGTGTCGTATTGGATGTTTCATAAAGACCGTTCTGTCAGAACATCACTGAACCATCTGCCTTCTAAACCTCTGCCATGGCGCCGCCACCTGCTCGTTCATTTCCTTAGATCCACAACCTCTGGTGCATTCGTGCCAGTGACATGGCGCGCCACATAAATTTCCAGCACCGCGTCAAGCTCCTGCGGTCCGACCGGCTTGGTGAGGTAGCCGTCCATCCCGGCCGCCAGGCATCGCTCCTGATCGCCTTTCATGGCGTGGGCGGTGAGCGCGATAACAGGCTGGTGGTACCCGTCGCTTCTCTCCTTCTCTCTCTCCCGGAGCGCCTGGGTGGCCTGAAGCCCGTCCATCTCCGGCATTTGCACGTCCATCAAGACCAGGTCGAATCTCTCTTTTGCCAGTGCCTCCAGGGCCTCGCGGCCGTTCGCGGTCATGACCACGCGATGCCCGCGCTTTTCCAGTAACCGGGTTGCCAGCAATTGGTTCACGGCATTGTCTTCCGCCACGAGCACCGACAAAATCGTTTGGGGCGCGCGAGCATCTTGCAACGAGTATCGAGTGACCAGGGGAATTGCGCCGGGCTGTGCCGGCGCTTCCAGCACTCGCGCAATCGCCTCGCGTAACTCGGATTGCCGGATGGGCTTCAGCAGGTACGCGGCTACTCCCAGCTCCAGGCAGCGAGCCGCGTCCCCTCGATGGCCCGCCGAAGTGAGCATCATGATAATGGGCGCCGACAATTCTCGCCGTTCCCGGATTTGTTCAATCAGGGAAAAGCCGTCCATCTTCGGCATGTTCATGTCTGTCAAAACCAGCGCATATGCTTCTCCCGCACTCTGGGCTGAAGACAGTTGCAGCAGCGCCTCTTCGCCGTCTTCCACAGATGTCGGACTCATGTCCCACCGCTTCAGCATTCCCTCAAGGATCCGCCGGTTCGTGCGGTTATCATCGACGATTAGAACCTTCACGCCCTGCAAGGACAGAAACGGGGCAAGCGTTCCGGCTTCCACCGGTTGCTCTGACTTCTTAAGCCGGGCGGTAAAGTGAAATTGAGACCCTCGCCCGGCTTCGCTTTCCAACCACATGTTCCCGCCCATCAAGGCCACCAGGCGCTTGGAGATCGACAATCCCAGGCCGGTTCCGCCATATTTCCGCGTCGTCGAGGTATCCGCCTGGGAAAAAGGGCGAAAAATCAATTTCTGCTTCTCGGCGGGAATTCCAATCCCTGTGTCCGATACCGTGAAATGCAGGATTCGGTCCTCATCCTCCTCGGCCTCGACGTGAATGCTCAAGGCCACTTCGCCACGGTCCGTGAATTTGATGGCGTTCCCGATGAGGTTAATCACGACTTGGCGGAGCCGGTTGGAATCTCCCCGAACGACGTCCGGAACCGGTGGTGCGATCTCGCACAATATCTCCAGCCCTTTTTCGTCCGCCCGCAGCGCCAGCGTTTTCAAGGTCGATTCCAGGCTTTCGCGCAGGTTGAAATCATCCAGCTCCAGATCTATTTTTCCCGCCTCAATCTTGGAGAAATCGAGAATGTCATTGATGACCGCAAGCAGAGAATCCGCCGAGAGTTTCACCGTCTCTAAATATTCCCGCTGCTCCAGCGTGAGGTCGGTTTCCAATGCCAGATCGGTCATCCCAATGACGCCATTCAACGGAGTGCGAATTTCATGGCTCATGTTCGCCAGAAACTCGCTTTTCGCGCGGTTGCCGGCTTCCGCGGCTTCCTTGACCACGATTAATTCCTGCTCGGCCCGTTTCCGCTCCGTGATGTCCTGAACGACCCCGACGATCTTCAACGGTGTGTTGTTTTTCTCGTCGTAGACGATTTCGGCCTGCGAATGGAGGTAGCGTTCGGCGCCGCCGGGCAGGAGGATTCGGTAATCGTTGCTGTAGCACCTTCTCTCGAGAATCGCTGCAGACATTTGCTCGCGTATGCGGTCCCGGTCTTCGGGGTGGATCACTCGATCGAAGTTCGCTCTCGTTGCTTCGACCTCGCCAACGCCGTAGCCAAGGAGACGGTACATCTCGTCCGACCAACGCAACGGACTGTGCGCCCAATCGTCCGGATCAGTGAGATCCCGCTGCCAGCTGCCGAGATGCGCGACCCGTTGCGCCGCCGCCAGGTTTGCTTCGCTTTCCAGCAACATCTTTTCCGCTTCCTTCCGCCGCGAAATATCGCGATAGCCCACCTGCATCGAAGCTTGTCCAAGGTAGGTGATCGAGCAGGCCACCACTTCCGTGCAGGTCTCTTTTCCATTCAGGCCGACGAGTCTTGTCTCGCTGTGACGCACGCTCGTAAAGTCGCCGGCGTGTTCCTGAATCCTCTTTCTGACGGCGGCGCGATCGTCCGGATGTACAAAATCGAACATTGGCTTTCCGACGAGTTCCAGAGCGGAGGACGCGCCGAGCAACGCGACGCAGGCCTTGTTCGCAAATAGAATTTTGCCCTGGCGGTGAACCAGCACGCCGTCGGGAGATTGCTCGACAAGTTGACGGAAGGATTCCGCCGTCGCGCGAAATTTGCTGTTAACAAAGTGACTGATCACGGTCGCGGCAACGCCGGTCACGGCAATCGTGATGAGGCGGGAGTGCCACGCCGTGATGGACGGAAACAGCAGAGACTTCACAACCTCAAACAACGACATGAAAGCGACTGCGGACAACATCACCAGGATGGACAGCAGTCCGCCATTTCGGCGGCTGGAATTCGCCGTGACCGGCTTCATTTTTCGGCGCGCGAAGCTAGGGAGCGTAGGGTCCTCTGAAAGTTCCGGACAAAGCGTCTAGATGCGTCCATGCGGCTGACCTTACGCATGTTGGGTTGTTTCCGCTGACCGAAAGCCTGTTCCCGTTCAACGGCCTACACCCGATGCCGGCTTGCTCAACAGGCGAGTTTTTATTTCATGCCATGCAGGGAACTGGACCAGAACATCGCGGGCAACAAAGAAGGGGGCGTTGCACTTTTAGAATCGGTTGCCGAACTCGCTTCCGACCTGCCCCACTACGGTGCGCCGATGGCCGCCAAGTGTCAATAAATATAGAGGAAATTGGAGCTCGCCTGCGCCGAAATGGCACATGTTGGAGGAATCTTTAGCGCTTGATGATGGATTTGAACCCGTTAGCCTCGAGTTGTTGGCGTGCATTGGATGCGGACTGGTTGTCCCCATACGGCCCGACCTGAACGCGAAAGTACTTGTCCGCGCCGGGCGGGATAACGAACGCAGGGAATTTTTTCTGTTGCAGAGCTTGCGCCAGCGCCAGCGCGTCATCCTGGTGCAGCACGGCCGCGACCTGGAGCATGATCGAGCCTTTCGGAATTAGTGGGCTGTCCGTGCCGGACGCGCCAGCCGAGGATTTCGCCGGTTTAGCAGTCTTCGATGTAGCAGTCGCAGCGCCAGCCGCCGGCTTGGCAAGCGCAGTGGATGGCGCCGAGGCATTCACAGACTTGGCAGGCGCCTGCAGGTGATCCGCGGCGGCTTGCGGATCGGCGGAATGATAGAAATCCCAGTCGGAATTTTTCTTCGGGACTTGCGCGTCCTCGGACTCCGGCTTTGTCTTGGATTTCGCGGCTGCCGTGGCGGCCGGCGGATCGGTTCCCGCCGGCGCGCCGACGGCGGCGCGAATCTTGGAATCGTACTGGCTTCTTCCCAGCAAATAGCCGAGAGTGAAGACGACTCCGAAAATGACGACCAGCAGCAGAAACAGCCCGACCAGGTGCCTGCTCTCCAGCACAAAATCGCCGCCGCTTTTTTTCTCTTTTGATGCCATCTATTTTCTGGAACCGATCGCCTTTACCCACTCATTGATGATATCGATCGGCAGCGGAAAAACTATAGTCGTATTTTTTTCGACGCCGATTTCGGTCAGCGTTTGCAGGTAACGGAGCTGAATCGCGGCGGGCTGCGTCTCGAGCACTTGCGCGGCTTCGGCCAGCTTCGTCGACGCCTGCGCTTCCCCCTCCGCATGGATGACCTTGGCGCGCCGCTCGCGTTCCGCCTCCGCCTGCCGGCCGATGGCGCGCTGCATCTGCTCCGGGATGTCGACCTGCTTCACTTCCACCTTCGTTACCTTAATACCCCAGGGCTCGGTATCCTGGTCAAGAATGATTTGCAGTTTGCTATTTACCTTTTCGCGTTCGGCGAGGATCTCGTCCAGCTCGAACTGTCCGACGATGCTGCGCAGTGTGGTTTGCGCCTTCTGCGACGTCGCGTACATGTAGTTCTGCACGCGCGAGACCGCGAGATTCGCGTCCACCACCGCGAAATACGCGACCGCATTCACTTTCACCGACACGTTGTCGCGCGTGATGATGTCCTGCGAAGGCACGTCCAGCGTTTCGATGCGCAGCGAAACGCGCGTCAGCGTCTCGATCGGATAAAAGACCAGGCACAGGCCCGGCCCTTTGGCGTCGGGTAGCATGCGTCCGAGACGCAAGACCACGCCCCGCTCCCATTCCTTCAGCACATTGATGGAATTCCAGATCCAGATAAAAACGAAAAGCAGAGCGACCAGAAGGCCATACAACGAAAAACTGGAAGCGTCCATTCTTCCTCCTCACACACCATCTGGCATTGGCGTCACCGCACACGTACTCTGCGCGCAAACTCCTTCATTTCGCAAGTGCGGAATGCTCGGCCGGAACGACGTGCAGCGTCAGACCTTCAAAACTTGTCACCCGCACGTGCGCGCCCTGGGGAATCGCTTCCCGCGCAACAGCGCGCCACAACGCGCCATTCAGCCGCACCATCCCCTCAAACATTTCTCCATCCGCCGACTTGGCGAGCGAACCCGTAACTTCGGCGATCGTGCCCACAAACTGTTCGCGTCCCATCGAAGGTTTCCACAACGCGCGATTTCAGCACGAGCCGCATCAGGAAAACCACGATCAGGGCGAACGGCAGAGTCACGCCGAGCGCGGCGCCCAGGCTCACTCCTGCGTGCGTCAGCGGCGAACGCACCAGCATCAGCGCGCCCAGCATCATGGCCACGATGCCGCCGATCGCCAGCACGCCGTGGCTTGTGTACTTGGCCTCCAGGATGAATAACCCCAGCGCCAGTAAAATCAAAACGAGGCCCGCGGGAGCCACCGGCAAAATTTGCATCGCGTACAGCGCCAGCACCATAGCGATCCCGCCGATCACTCCCGGCGCGACCATTCCCGGATGCGTGAATTCGGTGTAAAGCCCCAGCACTCCCACGATCAGCAGAATAAAAAACGCATCCGGCTGCACGATGCGCGAAAGAAACCGCTGGCGGAACGACATGGAATAAGAAATCCGCGCCGGATTGCGCAGTGCAAGCTGCACGGACGATCCGTCAAAACGTTTGATCGTGCGGCCATCCAATTTTGAGAGCAGGTCTTCCGGCGAGTTCGCAATCAAGTCAATGAGCTTGCCGTCGAGCGCTTCCGTTTCCGTCCAGGCCTTGCCATCCACGACTGCGGACTCCGCAAGCTCCACATTTCGTCCGCGCTTCGCGCTGTAGCTGCGCAGGAACGCCGTGGCGTCATTCAATATTTTTTTCTTCAGCGTCTCATCCACCTGCAGCGGAACTCCCCCGATGGCCAGAAGCGGCGAAGCCGCGCCCGTGTGCGTTCCCGGAGCCATGGCCGCGATGTCCGCGGATTCCAAAATAAAAAATCCCGCGGAAGCCCCGCGCGATCCGTCCGGCGAAATGTAAATGGCCACCGGCACGGGCGAATCCAGGATGTGATGGATGATGTCTTCCATGGAGGTCGAAAGACCTCCGGGAGTATCCATCGTGATCAGGACCAGGCTTGCGTGAAGCCGGGCAGCTTCCTCAATGCCGTTATCGACATACTCCGCCATCACCGGCTCGATTTCGTCGCCGATGTGCAATTCAAGAATTTGCGCCGGGCCCGCGGGTGCCGGAGAAATTTTCGTGTCCGGCCCCTGCGCCCGCAGAGCGAATGCGCCGAACAGCGCCGCCGCAAGCACGGCAATCGCCAGCGCGCCTGTATGGCTCGCCGGAAAAATCGTGATTGCGCGACGATGGCCGGTATTCTTCATGGACGCTGTCCACCGCTGTCGATCTTGCGAGGCCCCTTCCCTGCCGCCGGCTGCCCTTCGGGTGCTTCGCCGCCCGGGCGCAGGAGCGTGCGATCCAGATCCTTGGATACACGCGCCATCCGCGCCAGCCCGTTGCCATCCTGGAGATTCGGCGGCGGGGTCTTGTCGGGGCTCTCCGCGGCCTCGGCGCGAATCGCTACCGCTTCCGGTTTTCGTCCGAGGGAATCCAATATTGCCATCAACAGCGATCTCGCCTGCTTGTCATCGGGATCAATTTTTCTTGCGCGTTCCAGGGGAGCGACCGCAAGAGCCGCCTGCTTTCCAATAACCTTCGCGATGGCGATGTTCACCCAGTAATCGGCCTCTTCCGGATCGAGCGTCGATGCGCGCTCGAATTCCGTCCCCGCTTCGTTCCATTTCCCGAGCCGCAGGCGTGCCACGCCAAGGTTATTGTGCATTTCCGGCAATTCCGGAAGCGAACCTTTCTCGCCCGTCTTGTGCGTGCGTTCCAGCAATCCGGAGAACGAAGCATCCGCGCGGGCAGCGTCGTTGCGCGCCAGATGGCAAACTCCCGTCGCGAAACTTGCCTCGGCCCCGTCCGGCCGATTGGGTGGCACGCGTGAATACCACACCAGCGCCGAGTCGCAATCGCGCCGCTTGAAATAAATCTGGCCGAGCTCAAATGCCGGGCGGTCCCAGGTGGATTCCAGCCGCGCCGCTTCGCGCAACATGCGAAGACGCTCTTCGTCCTGCGATGCGGCCATCCCGCGGGCGAAACTTTCGAGCGCGTCGAGACGCAGTGACGCCGGCGGCTCGGAGAAACTCGATTCGTCCCTGCTCGCGCCTTGCGCCGGGCATTGCTTCTTATCGATCACGCAGAGGATCTGCCACGTCAGCCGCGCGTGCGCGCGGAGCAGATCCTGCATCGCGCTAGTTTCCGTAAGCGGCGGCGAGAGCGACGGCGGACTCAGGTGCAGTACACGCGCTTCCAGCGTCGCCGTCTTGCCGTCGGATTGGAAACGTCCATAAACCACCGCGTCGGCGTCGGCCTCCGCGGCAATTTTTATAATCGTGGCGTGCGAAAATTTGGCGGAATCGGGCAGACCCATGCGCTCGAGCGTCGCCAGCCGGTCCTCCCGGGAAAGCACATTCACGTCCCGGTCCTCGAGACGCTCTGCTGTCATCTCGGAGAAACCTTCGCCGAGCCAGTCGAGATTGGCCATTCGGCTTTCGTTCTCAAACGGAAATATTAGAATTATTTCGTGACGGGGTTCAGTGGAAGCGGGGTGTGCATCCCCGGTGGATTGCGCGCAAACAGCGCGGCCCATCATCACGGCCCCGCAAAGGGCCGCACCCAGAACGAAAAGCCCAGTTCGAAAAATTCGAGGGGGCATCGCAGTCACATTGTAACAGAGGCCGCGCGGCGCGTGTTCGCGCGTGTCGCGCATTGCTGGAAACTTACGCGCCCGGGTGCGTCCCTGTTCCCTTCTGTTCCGCGGGGACTACGCGCACCAGCACGGCCTGAACGTCAGGGTCGTCAATCACATCCTTGAATGCGGGATCGGTCGTGGCCTTGGTGATGTCCGTGTACCCTTCGTCCAGGGATTTGCGGAGGTATTCGGCGCAGTGCTGGGCGTCTTTCTTCTGAGCGTACACCTTCGCCATCGTGAAGAAAAACAGCCCATGATTGGCAACGGAGCGGTCCTGCACCGTGGAGCCTGCGCGGTCGTTGCGCTCGAAAATGTTCGGGTCAAGTTCGATCGCCTTTTGAAATTCGTTGGCGGCTTCCGGATACTTGCTCGAATTATAGTAGGCAAAACCCAGGTTGGAATGAGCCCCCGCCTGCTTGGGATCGATCGAGACCGCCCGCTGGTATTCGCGGATCGCCCGCCGGAAATCTTTTTGGTGGTAATAAACCATGCCCAGGTTATTTACGGCGGCGGAAAATTTTTTGTCCGCCTTAGACGCGCGCATAAAGTACTTCTTGGCCTGGTCAAAATTGGACAGGTCCAGGTAGGCAATCCCGACCATGTTGAGGTAAACGGCATTCTTCGGATCGGCCTTCAACAAATCCTGGTAAGTCTGAATGGCCGCCTCGTAGCGCTTTTCCGCGATTTGCACCTTGGCCCGCTCCTCCTGCATTTCTTTGGGGGAAAGCTGCGCAGCAACGGCATTGCTCGGCTGTTGCGCGGCCACGCAGGGTGACGCGGCAAATAGAATTAGGCTCAGATAAATCCAGTATGGAGGTTTGCATTTCATGGCAAACGCCTCCGAAAGACGCCGCGCTAATGTTGCTGATCTGGTGTGCCTGGTGGTGTCTTGTCGGCGTCCTTCTTGCCTCCAAAGATACCAAAAATTCGCCTCAGGACGCCTTTTTTGTTTTCATCTTCCGGCTGTTGATTATCAGCCGACGCAGGCGGCGTAGGAGACGCGCCAGCGCTTCCCGGCGCGGCTGGAGACGCGCCGTCAGCTCCCTTCGCCTTGTCCCCGCCAAACACATGCGATAGCCAGGATCCCGGCGGCGTATCCCCGGCCATGTGCCCACCATGCAACGGACAAAACTCGGTGGGTTCCGTGCCGTGAATGTACACTTCCTCGCGTGTGACCGGACATTCGGGAGTGGCGAGCGCGAGAGACTCCGGATCAATCGTAACCTTGGTGACCCCTTCCGGCATTACAAACGGCTGCACGTCGCGATATGCGGGCAATGTGATCGCGCGCTTCATGAAATCCGCCCAGATCGGCGCCGGAGCATTCGCGCCGGAAAGGCCGAGGTCGCGGTTGTCGTCAAATCCCACCCACACGATGGCCAGCAAATTCGAGGTGTATCCGGCGAACCAGCCGTCTCGCGAAGTCCCGGTTTTCCCCGCCGCGGGCGCGACGAATCCGCGCGAGCGAACGGTTGCGCCCGTGCCGTGGTCGATGACGTCCTCCAACATGCTGGTCACGAGGTAGGCGACGCGCGGATCGAGCGCCCGCCTCGACCGAATCGCGTTTTGTTCCAGCGACTCCCCGTCGGCGTTCACCACGTTGCGGATGAACATCGGCTCGGTGCGCACGCCTTCGTTGGCCAGAATCGTGTACCCGGTGGCAACCTCCATCGGCGTCATTTCATATGCCCCGAGCGCCACCGACGGCGTCGGCTGAATGGATGGATCGAGCCCGAATTGATGCGCCATGTCCGTGACGCGCGTGTATCCCACCATCTCGGCAACTTTCACCGTAGCGACGTTCAGTGAAAACGTCAGCGCTTCCCGCAGCGTGACCTGGCCGTGAAATTTTTCGCCGTAATTGTTGGGCGTATATTCCTTGCCGTCAAAATCAAACGTGGTCGGCTCGTCCATCACCGTCGTCGCCGGAGTCACGATGGGCTTCACGCCGTCGACCGCGCCTTCAAATGCCGCCGCGTACACGAACGGCTTGAACGCGGAGCCCGGGTTGGCGTCGCGCCAGAATATGGTTCAGCTGGCTCTCGCCATAATCGCGCCCGCCGATCAGCGCTTTGATCTCCCCGGAGTGCGGATCCAGAACCACCATGGCAATCTGAGCCTGAGGCGCAGGCTGCCCTTCCTTTTTCCATCGCGCGTACCGTTTAGCGAGCTGGACGTCGATGTTCTTCGCTCCGGCGTCCACTGCTTCGCTGGCCGCGCGCTGCAGCTCTGGATCGAGCGTCGTGTAAACGCGGAAACTCTGCGAGAGCAGGTCCGCTTCGGAAAAGCGGTCCAGCAAATGGTCTTTCACCATGTCCACAAAATACGGCGCGGTGCTGCCTTCGAGTCCCCCGCCCACAATCTGCAACGGCGTCTTCTTCGCGCTGAGAGCCTGGTCGGGGGTAATCGCACCATTTTCGGACATCGCCAGCAGCGCGCGGTCCCGCGCCTCCACCGCGCGTTCAGGCCGCCGCTCGGAAGTCGAGTAACGATTTGGCGCGTGAATGATCCCGGCAAGAAACGCGGCTTCCGGCAGAGTCACTTCGCGCAGATCTTTATTGAAGTAGGCCAGCGCAGCCTCGCCAAATCCGTGAATCGCGAAGCTGCCGCGGTTCCCGAGATAAATTTCATTGGCATAGAGTTCGAAAATCTGCTGCTTGTTGAAGCGGTGTTCGAGTTCCAGCGCTACAATCGTTTCGGCAACCTTGCGACGCCAGGTGCGGTCCGTGCTGAAAAAGAAACTGCGCGCCACTTGCATCGAAATCGTGCTGCCGCCCTGAACGCGCGCGCCGTGGCGCAGATCAGCCCAGGCCGCTCCCAGAATCCGGATCGGATCGAATCCCGGATGCTCGAAAAAGCGCCGGTCTTCGACGGAAAGCACGGCGTCGCGCAAAACTTTTGGAATGTCGTTGTAGCTGATGGCGCGGCGCTTCTCCCGGGTGCTGTCAAACAGGCTGGTCAG
Source organism: uncultured Acidobacteriota bacterium (assembly GCA_963804145.1). Taxonomy (GTDB): domain Bacteria; phylum Acidobacteriota; class Terriglobia; order Acidiferrales; family UBA7541; genus Palsa-360. Next base: position 55,246 of record CAWDPI010000007.1, read on the forward strand.
AAGTTCCGGTTCGACATCGGCGGAATCCATTGCGCTTCCATTATCCATCGAGCGGATTTTCTGGATTGCGGTGCCGCTGAAATCCACAACCAGCCGGTTTTTGCCGCCAAAATACGACTCGCTCGACGGCCGAATTTCGATTTCATTCCCGTGCAGAACGTAGCGCCCCGGAGTCCCCGAAACGTCCAGCTCGCTGTAACCCGCGCGTTGCAGGTGATTGGCCATGTCCGCAACGGTGAGGGCTTCGCCGGTGTAGATCCGCATCGGTGCGGCATAAATCCTGGCCGTGGTTTGCTGGATGTGGCCGGAAAGGCGCAGATCAATCATCCGGCCGTAGGAAATCCAGTAATACGTCCCTATGCCGGCCGTGGCAACGACAAGAAAAATGGCGGTCCCGAGTAAGACCAGACCTAACCGGGAGGCCCAATAACCCCGACCAATTCGAATACGCAAAGCAGTTCTCCGTTCCGCCGCGAAAAACCCCCCGTCACCCTGACTACCCTTGCTCCCACCTGAAAGCTTAGATGCGCCTTCGGGCCGAACTGGAATCAGTTAAAACGCCATTGTGATCGATCTCGAATTCGACAATCCAGTGGGAGAATGATGTCGGTGGCAGATCGTCGCAAGCTGCGAGACATCTTGGCTGGGGGCCAGCGCAAGCGAGTACCCCACTCCTCCTCGCTCACTATAACAGCGAGGCGTTGCTCGCGGCCGGGTGGAAATTCAGCGTCCACTGGTACACTTTCAGATCGACCGTCACGGAATAGTCGACGTCGATTTGTATGTTTCCGGCGTTGCTGACCACTTTTACGTCCTCGGCTTGAACCGGCAAATCTTCTTTCTGCGCTTCTTCCATGACAGCCGCCCGGATCTGGTCAGGATTTTTGCGATTCACGCTGGCAAAACGCGCAATGCTCTGCAGGCTGTCCTGAAATTGGTATTCATTGATTAATACCGGGAGCATCATAGCTGCCGAGTAAATAAACGCCACGAGAATCATAGTCCAAATGATTGCTTTGGCGTGGCCCGCCCCTCTTTCGCCATCGCGCTTCCCCGCGCCATCCCTGCCGGAAACTGCGCGAGAAAAGCCGCGCCTGTCCCCTGGCCGGAACGCACTCGTTCCGCGCGACTTCGGGCATGGGCAGAGTTCCATACATTAAAATGCTAGCATCGCGAGTAGAGGGGTGTCGAGAGTGAGTCCGCGCCCGGTTTCGGCACAGTCACTTTCCACAATTGGCTGATAATAAATGAGTTGCTTGCTAAATCGAAGTCTGAAAATTTCTTAGTAGGCCTTGCCGAAGATGGCCAGTTCGCGGGACGGCTTTCCGCATTGAATGCAAACTCCCGTTCCGCCCGGCTGTTCGATCGGGATGCACCGCAGCGTGGCCTTGGTGGTTTCCTTGATTTGTTCTTCGCATTTCTCGTCGCCGCACCAGTAAGAACGCGCAAATCCCTGTTCCACCGCCGCCTGGAATTCTTCGAGATTCTTTGGCTCAGAGGTGTGCGCGTCGCGGAATGCCAGCGCGCGGTCAAACAGCGCCTTCTGGATCTCGGCGAGTTGCTGCACGACGGATTCCGCAATGCCCTCCTGCGACACGAAGCTCTTCCCTTCCTTGCCGGGCCTGTCGCGCCGCGCCAGCACCACGCTGCCCTTGGCCACGTCCTTCGGTCCGATTTCCATGCGCAGCGGGACGCCGCGCATTTCCCAGTCATTGAACTTGAAGCCGGGGCTTTGCCCTTCGCGCTCGTCCACTTTCACGCGAATGTCTGCCTTCACCAGTTGCTCGCGGATTTTTTTCGCGGCCTCGAAGACCAGCGCCTTCTCTTCGTCGGTCTTGAAGATCGGCACGATCACCACCTGGTACGGCGCGAGCCTCGGCGGCAGGATCAGTCCCTGATCGTCGCCATGCACCATGATGATGGCGCCGATGAATCGCGTCGAAAGGCCCCACGAAGTGGTCCAGCAGTGCTGCAGCGCGCCGCCCTGGTCGAGGTAGCGAATCTCAAAGGCCTTCGCGAAATTCTGGCCCAGGTTGTGCGACGTTCCCGCCTGCAGCGCCTTGCCGTCGCCCATCATCGCTTCGATCGAATAGGTGGCGTCGGCTCCGGCGAAACGCTCGGACGGCGACTTTCTGCCCGGGAATAACGGGATCGCCGCTTCGTTCACCGCGAAGTCGGTATAAATGTCGAGCATCTGGCGCGTTTCGGCTTCGGCTTCCTCGAGAGTCGCGTGCGCCGTGTGGCCTTCCTGCCAGAAAAATTCGAGCGTGCGCAGAAATAGCTTCGTGCGCAGCTCCCAGCGCACCACGCTGTTCCACTGATTGATCAGCACCGGCAAATCGCGGTAGGACTGAATCCATTTCGCGTAGGCGTGGCCGATGATCGTCTCCGAAGTCGGACGAATCACCAGCGGCTCTTCCAGCTTTTCTCCGCCGCCGTGCGTGACGACGGCCAGCTCCGGCGAAAATCCGGCCACGTGCGACTGCTCCTTGCTGATGAAGCTCTGCGGAATCAGCAGCGGAAACGCGGCGTTCACGTGCCCGGTGGCCTTGAAGCGCCGGTCCAGCTGCGCCGTGATGTTTTCCCACAGCGCCCAGCCGTACGGCCGCACGATCATGCAGCCGCGCACCGGAGCGTAATCCGCCAGCTCCGCCCGCAACACCAGCTGGTTGTACCATTCGGAGAAATCTTCAGAACGAGAAGGAAGCTTCAAATCCGCCATGCGCACCGGTCCTTGACGAATGCTTTCATATTTTCAAGCGAATCCCCGCCTCTACACAGGCTGGCCACAGCGTATTGCAAATTGGCGAGAATCAAGAAAAAGAAGCGTAGCCGAGGGTGCCAGAGGTGTCAACCGACTCCAAAATTTGGTATTGGACCAGTTTCCGATAAGGCCGTTTATCAGGCCCTATCGGCTATCGGGCTGCATACTAATCTGTGAAGAAAGTGCCACAGACGATTCCGTTTTCGAGGGATGAAGGGTTGTAAGTATTAGATTGAGTTCCGGTTGCGAAAACCTCGCACCGTCTTTCGTGTTTATGCATATGAGTTCGACGTGATGTCCCCCCATACCAAAGACTTCAAGATCAGCGCGACTTGATTTTCGGGGATCGCCGATTTGAAACCCGTGCTTATCCGGTAATTCAAATGAGAACACTCCTGTTTCCATTTCCGGGCCAAATGCGAGAGCCTTAATCGTCAACAGGGTCATCCCGCGAGTGGCTTCCGCCCTCGGTCCAAAGGCTCTGATGACCGATGGAGTGGCGTTCAAAAGCGCAGCATACTGGTCGTAAGCCGAACGATTCATCAAATTGCCAAGCACATCTTGCATATTTTTCATGTGCATGGACTCATCCTGCACCATCTCGGTTAACAGACCGTTTTGATTCGAGGGGACAATGAAAGTCAAATTCTGACCCGAGCCAGACTCAAGCTGCACGAGGCCACCTTTTACGATTCCTTTTTCTTTGAAGTCCGTATTCCATGGGACCTGAAACTCGTAGCCAAAATATGCCAGCACCGTCCCCGGCGCATCAGGCAGAGAATAATCTGAGAGTGGTTTCGGAGCGACCGTCAATCCCGGAATTTTCTTTGCTTCCCATCTCGCCGTTATGAAAAAGGTGATTGGAGGTCCAAGAATCGTGATCAAAACAGCTAGAAAAGCGAGCAATATCGAGACGCGCACAAAAGCGCAGGGGACCCGTCTCCACAGTGATGCCCGTTCCCAATCAGTGACGTGAATGAGCGGGATCATTCATTAGATTCTTGCAGTCTTGCGGCGGGATCGCAATCCAACTAATGCTCGATGTTGCCGTAGAGGTCAGCCGAAATGCGGCGTCTCAAATTGGCGGTATCGGCCAAGTCCCGTGAAGTTCTATAAAAGGTAAAGTCAAGAAAAATACCTCTCCCACCGCCGGAAAGTTTCTCGCTTCCCAGCCCACGTGAATGAGCGAGGATGGTTCTGGCCTTCCGTCCCATGAGCTCGGTTCGATACGCAGCCTGTCACGGCGGTTTGAATTTTCTTTCCTAGCGGTTTTCATCGGGTGATCGCGACGAAGCCCATCCGTTCTGAAACCGACAAGCAAAACGGTTGTCAGCTGCCAACCATGGTTCTATCTGAGGCTCGTGGCCTATCGCTTTTTCGGGTTATCCGAGAGGGCCTAGGGTCGGCTGTGAGACTGGGTGCCCGAGGCACGCAGCGCCTAACTTCACAGTGGAGACTCGCTCTCGAACCCGAGTGTCTCAAGAACTCAACGGACCACCGCCGGGAAGAATCCCTGGGAATGGAACGGACTCCCGAGACACTCAAGCTGTTTGTGGTTTCAGATGTTGGGCGTCGAACGAGACTCCTTTCTTCCAAACGATCAAAGTGATCGCCGCAATTTTGCGTGCCAGCGTCAGGCGTGCCATCTCCGGCCTCATTCCTTTGGCCACCAGAGCCGCGTAAAATTCCTGGAAAGGCCCAGCCTTGGTGGCCGCGATGATGGCTGCGCCCTTGAAAATGTTTTTCAGATCGTGATTGTGATTGCGGTTGAGCCCGCGCAGCGACACTTGCCTCTTCGATGGCCGCAACTGCCCTTCCACATACCGATGATCGGCGCTGCTGTGCGTCTCGATGGCCAGGCCGCCGTAAGCCCATAGTTGCCGCTTGGTGCGGAAGCGATGGGGTGTCTGCAGGATCGCGATCAACTGCGCCGCGCGGATCGGACCAATCGAGGGAATCTGGCAGAGCAATTTCGACGCCCCGTGTTTGCCGCTCTCGACGAGCAGTTCGCGCCGCACTTGCTGCCGCAACCTCCTCAGCTCATCCAGTTGCTGGTAGTAAAACTCCGCCCGGCGGCGCACACCCGCTTCGCTGATCTTGCCGAGCCACTGGGCACGATGGCGCGGCGCATAGACTTGTTTGCCCGCGCAGGGAATGGCCCAACTGCGGTACACCGCCTTGAGGCGCGTCATCACCCGAGCCACATCCCCGCTGATCGTCAGATAGCTGCGCGACAACTCCTTCAACGCTCGTACGCCGTGCTCTCCGTGGTAGACCGGCGTGAGCTTGTTCAGATACAACAGTTCGGCCAGCTTGCGAGCGTCAATGCGGTCGCTCTTGTTCCCGACCTTCAGCAACGCATTCTTCCGCGGATCACACACCAGCACTTCGTTGACGTACGGCCTCAGCAGGTCGTACAACCACGCGGCCCAGGTTCCCTCTTCCAGGGTGACGTGCAAATCTCCGCGTAGCCCTTCTACAAACTGAACGATCGTAATGGCCCTGGATTCGATGACCGTTTCCATCACCAGCTTGCCCGCTGAATTGAGAACCGCGATCGAGATCGTTTCCTTGTGGACATCCATCCCGATATACTTCGCGTTATCCATAAAAAGGGTGCTCCTTTCTGGAGGGTTTGAGCGGAACACTCAAAACCTACTCCTTAAGGGGCGCCCTTTTATACTGCGTCGGCTTATCGTCATCTGGCTTTTTGGCCCCGGGGAAGATTCCCACTGTCCGAGAGTATCGCGTATCAGGAGTTGATCGCCTTTGAATCCCACTCGTTTGGATCAACTGAGGTCGTCGAGCGAAGTTAACTATCTATGCTGACTGTGTAGAACCCTTGTTCCTTGAAGAAAAAATCAGAATCGAGAATCCTTTGGACGTTGATGTTTTCTTGGGCTTTCGGGGATTCAGTGAAGTCCCCATCCCAAATTCCATAAAGCTCAATCGTTTTTTCCCCAGACTCTCGTAATAGCTCAACGAGTCTTTGGCGATTGAAGCGAGCATTGGCGAGGGCTTCTGCATCGGTTTCACATTCGAGAAAGTACGTCGGCCATTCGCCATTCTGCAAAATTGCGTGAGGGAAATCACAGCCGCAGCCTGAAGTAGACCCGATGCACTGCACCTCAGGTCTGGTGAAGTGAGCCTTCAGAGGGGCTTCGCGATCAGCCAGCAATTCCACATGCACATTGGGGGCTTCTTCCTGCCACTTCCTTGGGGGAAGTGGTTTCGTCGTTCCTGCATATAGCATGAAGCACATAGGCGCATTATACCTTGGCCTGACTGCGTTACGGTGTGTGCCAAGTCCCGTGAAGTTCTGATATGGAATGACCTGTCAACTACGAGCAACTGTTTTCTTCTTTCTTCTTCTTGCTCTTAGGAGGCAGCGTTGGTCGTGGTCGAGATAGTTTTCGCGACGGTTGATCACTCTGATATTCGCGGGTCGAAACCGCATAATCGTGATCCGTCGGGAGCTGCCTCGGACTATAAGCGCGGGTTCGGTCCGAAGACCTACCGCATAGAACTTTCGAGGATTCTCCTTTCCGTGTACCCCTCGACCACTACCCACGCTGCCTCCTTTGAGCTTCTGACTTCAGAACAATTCACTCTAAGCCGCCCGCTGCAGGGATTCCTTCTGCGCTGTTTCTACTTGGATCCCGATGGCCCAGATAAAACCTAGCAACTCGCGGCCTACCGCCGTGATCACCACTCCCTTGTTCTTGCCCTTGGCCAGCAACTTCCGATAGCGCTCATGTAACCGCTGTTGTGCTTTCCAAGCGATCTCTTTGATCTCTTCGCTGACTTTTTCTTGCCGCTTCCGCAACGTAGTCCCCACAGCCGGTCGATGCCGGTAAGCCCACGCAGCTTCCACAACCACCCGCCGTAAATGCGCATTTCCTGTCTTGGTGATATTCCCGCGTCGCGTGCGCTCTCCACTGGAGTCTTCGCTGGGTACGATTCCTCCGTAACCCATTAACTGCTTTGCTCGAGCGAACCGCGAAAACTCTCCCAGTTCGGCGACGACGGTCACCGCCGAAACCTGTGCAATTCCTCGTAGCGCTTGCAATGCCTCGATCACGGCACGCATCTGAGGCGGTGCCAGCTTCACGGCTTCTTCAATCGCACCATCGAGCCGCGCGATGCGTGCTGCCCCATGCTCCACCTCGTGCAGGTAATCCAGCAACGTGGCTTCCTGGGCCATCTGTTCGAAATGCACTTCCCGTTTCACCCACTCCAGGTATTTCATCGTCCAGGCCTTTACCCCCATCGGTGGTCGCCGGCCATGCCGCAATAGAAACTTACTCAACCGATGCCGTGCTCGAAGTTCATCCTTCTTGGCCGCTTCTCGGGCTCGCACCAGATCCCGCAATGCCTCGTGAGCCGCATCCGGCACCCAGACCGCCGTCAACTCTCCTGCCCGATAATTTCTCGCCAGTTTCAACGCATCACGCCGATCCGTTTTCACGCGATCCCCGGCTTTCACCGGCACCAAGGTGGGCGCCACCACTTCGCACTGGGCCCCCATCCGAGTCAGTTGCCAGTACAGCGCGTAGCCTGTCGGACCCGCCTCATAACAAAACCGCAGCTCCTCCACCGGCCCCAGTTTCTTCACCAGTTTCCGAATCGATTCTTCGCGATTCGGTATTACCCCCAGCGACCTAATCTCCCCGCCCTGCTCCGCCACGGCCACCGAAATCGTCTCGGCATGGACATCCAACCCCACAAACTTTATTCTCTTCATCGACCGGCTCCTTTCGCTTGTGGCTCTGTACTGCTTGTCTTCCGATTCGCAGCATAACCCACGCCTGCGAATCGGAGCCGGTCATTCCATTGTGACTATCTGAGACTTTTCGCCTATCGCTTTTTCTGGTTGTCCGAGGGGGCATAGGGTTTCTCGAAAGACTCAGTGCCTGAAGCACACGCCTAACGGGATTATGGATACTCACCCTCGAACCAGAGCGTCTGGAGAACCAACCGGTCATTCTCCGAGATGAATCCGGGATGGACTCTCGACAGACGCTCAAGCTGCTTGTTGTTTCAAATGTTCGGCGTCGAAACCGACTCCTTTCTTCCAAACGATCAAAGTGATGGCTGCGATCTTGCGCGCCAGGGTAAGGCGCGCCATCGTTGGCTTCATCCCTCGGGCTACTAAACCGGCGTGGAATTCTTGGAACGGTCCGGGGACGGCAGCGGCTCGGGTCGCGGCACCCTTGAAGATATTTTTCAGATCGTGATTGTGATTTTGGTTCAGTCCGCGAATGGCCAGGAATTTCTTGGACCGTTTCAGCTGGCCCTCCACGATTCGGTATTCCCCGCTGGTGGAGGTTTTCAATGCCAAACCACAGTAGGCCCACAGTTGCCGCTTGGTGCGAAATCGATGCGGCGTCTGCATCAGAGCAATCAACAGAACGGCTCGAATGGGCCCAATCGAAGGAATCTGGCGCAGCAATTTCATCGCCCTGTGTTTCCGGCCTTCGGCCAACAGGTCTCGTCGTACTTGCTCGCGCAACGACCGCAAGGCGTCCAACTGCTGGTAGTAGATCTCCGCCCGGCGACGCACGCCGGCTTCGGTGATCTTGGCGAGCCATTCCGAGCGATAGCGTGGTGCGTACACGCGCTGCCCCGCGCAGGGAATCGCCCAACTCCTATACAGGGCTTTTAAGCGATTCATCACCCGTGTGGTATCGCGGGTCAATGCCAGGTAGCTGCGGGCCACTTCCTTGAGCGCGCGGATTCCTGTTTCGCCGTGATAGACCGGGTTGAGCTTGTTCAGGTACAACAGGTCGGCCAGCTTCCGAGCATCGATGCGGTCGCTCTTGTTCCCGGCTTTGATCAGTGCGTTCTTGCGCGGATCACACACCAACACTTGCGTGACGTGGGGCTTCAGCAGATCGTGCAACCATGCCGCGCAGGTTCCTTCTTCAAAGGTCACGTGCAAACTACCGCGCAGTCCGTGAATAAACTGCAGAATCGTTTCGGCTTTCGTTTCCAGGATCGCTTCCATCACCAGCTTGCCGGCGGAATCCAGAACCGCCACCGAGATCGTTGCTTGGTGAACATCCAGCCCAATATACTTGGCGTCATTCATGAGGGTGCTCCTCTCTGTAGGCGTTGATGCGAACGATCAAAACCTACTGCAAAGGGGCGCCCTTTTATAATGCGTTTCTCAGGACTTGGCGCGACGCGACTTGCGAGAGAATATTGGCGAACCAGCTATCACCGATGAAGGCTTGCAAAAGAGCCATGTTGCGCCCTTGATTACGGAAAATGAATCGCTCCAGCTGCAGTTGATGTCGGATTCCGAGGCTAATGCCGGCGGTCGGAAGAGCGTTTCAATCTCACCTGAATTTGACAAGCGACCGGAGGTTGCCGATGAGAATCAACCGATAATCGACTTGGGGGCACTTCTGCTCGCGGCTCCATTGCTCGCACTACCACGGGGGTACATCAGTATCTATGACACATCCAATAGAACTTGCCGCAGAGGCGACTGTGTCGGAGTTCCGTGGAGGAATCCTCATGCGGAAATTGGTTTGGACGCCAAGGCTAACGATGGCAAGGTGATGGCATGCGGCTTTAGAGTTACCCTCTCCGCCTGTACCGGCGAATCATGGTTGGAACCGGAAGAGCGTCCAACCAGGTGACGTTATAAGCAAGGTGATCGATTCTATCCCGCCAAGTCGGGCGCGAGTGTTGGATGGCTGCTAAGGTAACAAAGGCAGATGGCAGGCAAGCTCGTAGGACATTCGGAGCAGTCAGTAGTTGATCGCAAGAGAGCACGCGCGGAATTGCGCAAGCGTCGGACGATAGTTTCCCAGCATCAAATATTCCGACCCTGGTGTCGATGTTAAGTCGTAACGCGGATCGCACTTGCGCCAAGTCCTGATAAGTCCTGCCAGCTCAACCGGTCAATGCAACACCATCTGATATAAATCTTTTCTCTAAAGGTGGTGTTTATGACATTTAGGCGGCGCGTAAAGCTTTCTGAACAGCAACGGAACGACATGTGGAGGCGCTGGAAGGCGGGACAGTCGTTGCATGAGATTGGAAGAGTGTTCAGCAAAGACCATGTGTCCATTCAATTTATGTTGGCGCAGCATGGCGGGATCGCTCCTGCCGCGCGGCGGCGCTCGCCGCTGAGGCTTACACTGCAGGAGCGGGAAAACATTTCTCGGGGAATCGCTTGCGGCTGCTCGATTCGTGAAATAGCCAGAGGGTTGCAGCGGGCGGTGTCGACGGTGAGCCGCGAGGTCGCCCGCCATGGCGGGCGACCTCTCTATCGAGCCAGTGATGCCGATCAGCAAGCCTGGGAGTCGGCCTTGCGGCCCAAGCGCTGTCTTCTTGCCCTCGACGTGAATCTGCAAGAGATCGTTGCGGGTAAACTCATCCTGGACTGGTCGCCGGAACAAGTTTCCGGATGGCTGAAGATCGAGTATCCCGAGGACGAGAGCATGCGCGTGTCCCACGAAACAATTTATCGCAGCCTATTCATTCAAGCGCGTGGAGTGCTGAAAAAGGAGCTGATTCAGCATCTTCGCTTCCAGCGGCGAATCCGCCGCTCGCGGCACGCGCGTGACAGTGGACACCGCAGCGGCCAAATCGTCGACGCCATTTCCATCCGGGAAAGACCCGCGGAGATCGAAGACCGCGCCATCCCCGGCCATTGGGAAGGTGACCTCATCGGCGGCACCAAGAACAGTCATATCGCAACTCTGGTGGAACGACATTCGCGCTTTGTCATGCTGGTCAAGGTGCCCAGCAAAGACACAGCTACCGTGGTCGCCGCTCTCAGCCAACACATTGGCAAGCTGCCCGCAACTTTGCGGCGTTCGCTGACCTGGGATCGCGGGCTGGAAATGGCCCAGCACAAAAGCTTCACGGTGGACACGGAAGTGAAAGTTTACTTCTGCGATCCGCAAAGCCCGTGGCAGCGGGGCTCGAACGAAAATACAAATGGCCTCTTGCGCCAATATTTTCCAAAGAGAACCGACCTGTCCGGCTACACGCAAGAAGAACTCGACGAAGTGGCGCTGCGCTTAAATCAGCGTCCAAGAAAAACTTTGGGATTTCAGACTCCGGCAGATAAACTGCAAGAAAGTGTTGCACTGACCTGTTGAGACCACCCCGTTTATCAGATGGGATGAGAAGGCCGGTCTCCGACGGGATGCGATACGCTCCCAATGATCGACGCGCTCAAGGCGCAATGCAAAGGAGACCGGCTTATGAAAAAGAATAGCACCGCCGCTGTAGGACGGAAGCAGATTTTCAAGCAGGCCAAGCTGACCATCGGTTTGGACTTGGGAGATCGAACCAGCCACTACTGCATGCTGGATGAGGCGGGGAACGTGATTTTGGAACGCAGCCTGCCGACAACATCGAACGGAATCCGCCAAGCTTTCAGCAGGATTCCGCGCTGCCGGATCGCACTGGAAACGGGAACGCACTCGCCCTGGGTCAGCCGGCAGTTGAGCGAGTTGGGTCACGAAGTGATCGTGGCCCATGCGCGGAACGTACGACTGATTGGCGAGAGCAGTCGAAAAGATGATCGAGTCGATGCCCGCACGCTGGCGCGGCTGGCAAGGATCGATCCCGGATTGCTGGGCCCGGTGCGACATCGCAGTGCCCAAGCGCAAATTCATCTGACGGTAATCCGCGCTCGGGCAGCACTGGTGGGCACGCGCACAGCGCTGGTGAATGCCGCACGCGGATTGACGAAATCGTATGGCCAGCGGCTGAACAAGTGCGGCACGGAACAAATGAATCGAGATAGCGCCAAGGGGCTGAGCCAGGAATTGCGCGATGCGTTGGATCCGCTGTTGGCGGAAATCGAATCGTTGAACGAGCGCATCGCGGAATACAATCGCCGAATCGAACAGATCGCCAAGGAAGTTCACCCCGAAGTCGCCCGGCTGAAGCAAGTGAAAGGTGTGGGGACGCTGATTGCGTTGACGTACGTTTTAACTTTGGACGATCCGCACCGGTTTCGCCGCAGCCGAGATGCAGGATGTTTTCTCGGACTGCGTCCCGGGCGCAGGAACTCCGGTCAGAGCGAGCCACAACTGCACATCAGCAAGGAAGGAGACCGCTATCTCAGAACGCTGATGGTGCAAGGGGCGCACTACATTCTGGGGCCCTTTGGACAAGACAGCGATCTGCGGCGTTGGGGACTGAAGCTAGCCGAGCGGGGAGGAAAGAATGCCAAGAAGCGAGCCGTGGTTGCGGTGGCACGCAAGCTGGCCGTTCTGTTGCACAAACTGTGGGTGAGCGGAGAAGACTATGAGCCACTGCGCGACAACCACAAAGTGGAAAGCGCCGTGGCCTAGAGGTTGAAACGAAAGAGCCGAGCTCAACCGCCGAGTTCAGGTGACTGCGACCAAGTCCTGGCCCAGTTCTCAGAGATGGGAGCCAAGGTCGATTATCAGGTAGCAGCACCTGCTGAATTGAGGACGCCCAACTTGCACCGAGCGAATAATCGCTCAATAAAGAGTGCGGATGGAAGGATGGCGACAGAGGCGGCCCGGCTCAAACGGAAAAACCCCTGATAAGAAAAAGAAAAACAAACTTGACACTAACCGGCCTT
>CAWDPI010000008.1:0-381110 GCA_963804145.1 uncultured Acidobacteriota bacterium
GTGCCTCCGAAGCACGAGGTCGGGAGTTCGAATCTCCCCAGCCGCACCACCTTCCCAATAAAACGAGGGGGTTTCAGAAAATCGAGGCGTCGTTCCAGAGTTTCGGTTTGTCCCGGGTTTACCGTGGGACGCGTCAGGCAGTTGCACGGACACGGCGGGTTCTCGCCGTGTCCGCCGCCAGTCTTAGTGATCGCCGCGCGGTTCGGGCCCTTTTGGCCTGCGCACAACCCCATGGATCGGCTGTACGCCGAAATGCCCAGTCGTAGGAGCGCCGAGCACCAAAGTGACGTTCGAAAATTCGACCTCCGTCCCTCCGGTGATGCAGACCTGCAGCGGGGATAGCACTGTCCCACCCTTCGAAAAGGGCGCCGGGCTTCCATTGCCGGTAATGTCGGCGTAACCGTAGACCACGAAACGGCCAGTAGTAATAGGATTGCCGGGAGGTTCCGCAGGGCAGGCGCTCGTATTGTAGCTGAGCGTGGCGTTCTTCATTGTGATGTGGTGAGTGTGAGCACTGCGTGTCTCGGGATCGTCGGCGCTTACAATTTCTTGAGAGATTGCGTAATCCGAGTGCTCCATCGTCAGGGCTGCGGAAAAGTCTGCCAAACCCAATCTTCTGTTCACATCCAATGACCATTTGCCGCGCATTTCCCACGGACCGGTCAGATTGCCTTTCGTGTCGTGTGCTGACGTATAGTCATTGATTAGCCCGCTGAGGTGCTCGGGCGAGGGCACCTGGGCCAGAGCGCTGGTACCTGCTCCCAACACCAGGACCGCGACGATGCGTACCGCCCACCACAAGGTTTTGCTCTTCATCAGAAACCTCCAATTTTGAGATTCATGTCTTTGTCGCAGAAACATTCTTCTCGGGCCGCAGGAGATGACGGAGCTCCAGCAGGCGCCTTTTGGCCCCAGAAATACATTTCGGCGATTTCACGCTCGAGGCGCGCGGCAACCATCGGACACGCCGGGTGGTTCGGTCAAGCAGCAATGAGCGGGATAGGCCGTTTGCCGTCCAATGCCGCCTTTTGCAGTTATCGAGACATCGCTATACAATCAGGTCACCCGTCTAACCGCGCGCGTGAATTCCTTTAGGAGAACGCATTGGGCGAGACATTTCCCGGCACGTAGCCGTCGGAAAGGCCCACCGAGACCCCGCTGGACTCGTGGAAGGAGATCGCAGCATACCTTGACCGCGATGTCACGACCGTCCAGCGCTGGGAAAAGCGCGAGGGGATGCCGGTTCACCGCCACGTCCACGACAAGCGTGGCTCCGTCTACGCCTTGTGGTCGGAGCTTGATGCTTGGCTGCAGAGCCGCAGACCGGATTTGGCCGACCTAGAGAAAGACCAGAAGTCCGAGACACTTGTGGAGTCGACGATTGACCTCGGAAAGAAATCAGCCGTGTCGGCGCGCCATTGGTTTGCTCTTGCAGGCATTGTCGTACTCGGTTTGCTGGCTGTCGTTTACGCCGTATCCCGGGTTCGCACTGAGAATGCGGCGCGACCTAAGATCAGGTCTTTGGCGGTACTGCCGCTGAAGAACCTGTCCGGCGATCCTGCCCAGGACTACTTTGCCGACGGAATGACCGACGCGCTGATTGGACGCCTCGCCCGGATTCACGATCTACGCGTCATTTCCCGCACGTCAGTGATGCGCTTCAAGAATCCGCAGGCGTCAGTCCCGGAAATCGCTGGAATTCTGCATGTCGATGCCGTCGTGGAAGGGTCCGTCATGCGAGACGGCAACCGGATTCGCGTCACGGCGCAGTTGATTCGCGGCGCGACCGACGAGCACTTCTGGTCAGAAACCTACGATCGCGAGATGCAAGACGTGCTTACTCTGCAGAGTGAGCTGGCGCAGTCGATTGCAGAAAAGGTGGAAGTCACGGTCACGGGAGTGGATCATGAGAGGCTCACTGCGGCCCGGCTGGTCGCGCCTGAAGTCTACGAAAACTACCTGAAAGGCCGATTCGCTCTTGACCAAGGCAACGGCAAAGCAGGCGTCGAGGAAAGCATCGGTTACTTCGACGCGGCGATAAGGAGTGACCCGACATTTGCGCCAGCCTACCTGGGCCTAGCGAACGCTTCTATCGAACTCGCCACAGTTTTTATTGGCGCCCCTCCCCAAGAGACGCGCGCGAAAGCGATGGACGCAGCCCGAAAAGCTCTAAAGCTCGACCCGAACCTGTCTGGAGCGCACGCGTTGCTGGCGCACCTGCAGATGCAACAATGGCACTGGGCCGACGCTGAGACCGAATACCGTCGTGCTCTGGAATTGAATCCGAACGACGCTGATGCTCACGAGGGACTTGCTTCGTGGCTGTTATCGCAGGGGCGTACGGACGAGGCTCTGAGTTGGGCGCAGCGTGGGCGGGAACTCGATCCGCTCTCGGTTTCCGGTCAGGACGTCGGGTGGATTCTGTTTCAAGCTCATCGCTATGAAGAAGCCATACACGAGCTGCGCAGCCAACTGTCGGTTCAACCCGAGGATGCAGGCACTCTTTGGTTTCTTGGATTTGCACTGATCGCCAACAATCAAGCCGAGGATGCCATCCCCGTTCTCGAAAATGCGGCTTCGGTCTCGAACCGTAGCCCCGGCGTAATCGGAGTCTTGATCAGGGCGTACGCCCTCGCCGGGCGGCGCAATGATGCACTGCGGCTCCTCGCGGAATTGAAAAGACGCAGAAAGGCGGGCTACGTTCCTGCCGGCGCTTTTGTGAACGCTTATTTAGGACTCGGCGAAAACGACGAAGCCTTCACGTGGCTCGAGCAGGCTTACAAGGAGCAGTCGAACATCCTATTATATGTCAAGGTACATCCCTACTTTGATACTCTACGTGGAGATCCTCGATTTCAGGACTTGATCCGCCGCGTCGGGCTTGGCTAGAGTTGTTGATTCACTCGTTTCACGTTGCTGGCGCGACACTCTCCGGAGGCAAAGGTAGCGTCCTGCCTCTGACCGAAGAGAACGCGCTACCGAGGGATGGTCCAACTGGCTGGTAAGTCGGCTGCCGGAGAAATGCCCTCAAGGTTCCCTACCACGCTAAAGGCGGAATCCAGCTGCAGTCTCTGGCAAACACGACGCGAATTCGGTGAGGAAATTTCTAAAATCGTCCCCTTGGGCGCACCACTTTTTACCTGAATTCAATCCAGCCGGTAAATCTTCGGCCGCGGCTTGCCTGGCGGGTGGCTGTGCGCTAAGAGAAACTGAAGCTGACCTCTACCCTCAAATCGATCGGTGTGGGCTCGCCATCGAGGACGGTGGGTTCGTACTTTCTTTTCGAGACGGCGCTCAACGCCGCGGGAATCAGCAACGGATGCCCGCTGATCACGCGCATTCCTTTTACGTTACCATGTTCGTCAATTATAGCATCGATAACAACGGTCCCGGCGAGGCGGGACTGCTTGGCAAGAAGCGGATATTCCGGCTCGGGGCCAAAGAGCAGTCGCGGCGCCTTCACATCGCCGCCCACTCGGACGGGCGCCCTGGGTCCTGTGGCAACAGGCGCCGCCGGTGGTGGCGCTCCCCTCGGAATGCCTCCAAGCACTCCGCCGATGACGCCTCCTGCCTGGCCTCCTGGAACTCCGCCGGGAACTCCGCCCGCAATCCCCAATGCCGCTTCATCCGGAGGAGCCCCAATGGGGTCCGGGGGTGCAACGGCTTTCGGGATAAACGAAGGGGCCATCAGCTTTCCAGGAGTCAATACTTTCGGAGGTGTAACGCGAGGTGGCCGTGGCGTGGCTGGAGCGATTGGTGCGGGAGGCGGACCGGCCGGCATCACGGGAGGAGCGAGAAACGTCAGATTCAACTTCTTGGAATCCAGGCCCGTTGTGAAATAGAGGGGCAAAATCATGAACACAGAAAGGATCGCAATATGGACGCCAAAGGATGCAACCCAGTCCAAGGGGCTGCGCTTATGGTGGATGGAAGTCTCTTCCAGCAAAATATCCACCAGGACGTCGTGCGACAACACTACATTGGGCAGAACATCGCCAAAGGGAATCTTCGGCTCCGCAGCCGGTTCCGCTCCTCCAACAAACGGATAATGTTGATCCTGCACGCTTTCTCCGTTGCATTCGCCAGCCACAATGATGGGCGCATATGGGCGTTAAACTAGCCGAGCCCATCGCGATTGGCGACCCCCAGCCCGTTTAGTATACCTCATTATGTGAATAAAGGAATTCTCAAGAATCCTTCACGGGCAGCGGCCCCGAATAGGGCGAAAATCAGAGTCTGCCGGGCAAGGAACTTGTTATTTTACAGTGAGTAACTAAAAGAATGGAAGTTTCACGAATCGTAAATCCAGTGCAAGCCCTGAAAGGCCAGCTGCGCCAAACGACTCATTTTTCACCGCGGAGTTTTTTGATTTTCGCTGAGTTAGGCCCACTTACCTCCAACTCGAAGGAGAGGACTGGAACGGGTCCCAGTGTCTCCTCCGGAGGCCTGCTCCTTACGAAAAGCTAAAGGTAACCTCAACCCTCAAATCAATCGGGGTCGGCTCGCCATCGAGCACCGTCGGTTCATACTTTCTTTTCGAAACCGCGCTCAATGCCGAGGGAACCAGCAACGGATGACCGCTGATCACGCGCATGCCCGTTACTTGGCCACGTTCGTCGATGACCGCTTCGATGATGACGATCCCGGAGAGCCGGGCCTGCCTGGCAAGAATCGGATAATCGGGTTCGGGCCCGAAGAGCAGGCGCGGCGGCTTCACTTCGCCACCCACTCGGACGGGCGCCTTTGGCCCTGCCGCAACCGGCGGTGCCGGTGGCTGCACGCCCTTCAACGCTCCTCCCAACACCCCTCCAAGAACACCTCCCACCTGGCCACCTGGAATGCCGCCAGGCACTCCTCCGGCGGTTGCCATCAATTCCTCTTCTGGAGATGTCCCTTGTGTGGTGGTGACGGCCTTTGGGATGAATGTTGGCGCCGTCAACAGCCCTGGCGTGAAGACTCTTACAGGCGCCGTGCGGGCTGGTCGCGCAATAGAAGTCATCGGTGCAGGCGGTGGCGCCGCTGCGGGCATCATCGGCGGAGCAAGAAACGTCAGATCCAACTTGTGGGAATCGAGCCCCGTCGTGAAGTAAAGCGGCAAAATCAAGAGCACGGCAAGGATCGCGAAGTGAACGCCAATGGACACAACCCAATCCAGAGGGCTGCGGTGCCGGTGCGAGGAAGTATCCTCCAGTATGGCTTCTGAAAACACATCGTGTAGCGGCTCTACCCCAAGCGGCGCCAGGACGATATGCGCTTTTCCGTTGGCCGCCGTTTCCGCATCCCCAACGAACAGAACATGTTGAGTTAACATTGAGTTACCCTCCTGCCCGCCGAGCTAACCGAATGATTCCAATGCACATTGAAATAACCTAGCCCGAACGCCCGTTGCAAGTTTCCTCTCGTTCTATCTATTAGATGGATAAATGAACGCGGATGATTCCGCTATGACCCGCGTCACCCTACCCATGTGACGAGGGTCACAAACTGTATCGAGAGGATTTCGTTGTCTTTGCGAGGGAAACCAATCAGAGAGGAGGTTTCAATTTGCCCGAATCCGGTCCTTGATTTGGTGCGCCAGTTTTTCGATCTCTTCCGCCCTTTTGACCAGGGAAAGGGACAGGACATCTGTTTCCGGAGTCTTATCCGATTCCTCCTTCAAATCTTTGGCCAGCTCCAGCAAATGGTCCACGTCGCGCCTTAATGCTTTCTGGTCTTCCTTAAGTAGCACCTTTGGATCCGCTGCCCGCGGAGGAATGGGGAAATCGTCCGGCCTTCCCGAGCTGCTGGCATCCGGAATTGCAGGAACTGGGGGAACCTGAGAAGGATTATTTTGCCGCTGGCCCAGGCCTCCAGATAGCAAGGCGCGCGTTCCGGCCATCATCGCTGGAATGCCCGAAAGGAAGAATCTGCGTCCGGTTTTCATAGGATTCTCCTGCGGCTGCATCCTTGTCTTGTAACCCTTATCTTAAGGTGAATCGCGTAGTGCTATAATTCCCGGCGGTTATTATGACTCCAAACGTATTCAAATGGACGGATTTTGCGGTCGCGCGCGGAATTCGCATCGCCGCGATTGTGCTGATCGCCCTGATTCTGAACCGGCTCTTGCGCTCCCTGACGCGGCGTTTGATTCCAGCCGCCGGGGCCGAAGGCCCGGGCCGGATCGCGCGGATGCGCGAGCAGCACGTGAAAACGCTGGCGGGAGTGTTGTACAGCGCGGGAACTGCCGTCATCATTATCGGCGCGATCCTGACGGCGTTGCCGGAGTTCGGTTTCAATGTAACGCCCATTGCGGCGGCCGCGGGGCTGGCGAGCCTGGCGTTCGGTTTCGGTGCGCAGAATCTGGTCCGCGATTTCATCAACGGTTTTCTCATCGTAATCGAAGATCAGTTTGTTGTCGGGGAAACCGTGCAGATCGGGACCGTGATCGGACGCGTCGAGCATTTGACGCTGCGCCGCACCGTGATCCGGGATGCCCAGGGCGCCGTGGTAACCATTCCCAATGGAGCGGTAAGCCAGGTCTTGAACCTCAGCAGGGACTGGGGCCAGGTATTCGTGGATATTTCCATCCCTCAGGAGGCATCTTCCGATGCGGCGCTCGCCTCGCTGGAACGCGTGTGCGCCGAACTCAGGGCCGATGCCTCATGGTCGCCGGTCCTGGTGGACGGGCCGCGCGCGCTGGGAGTGGAATCGTTCGGGCCGGCCGGAGCAACGCTGCGGCTGCAGCTTCGCACCGTCCCGGGACGCCAGGACGACGCGGCGCGCGAATTGCGCCGACGGATTCAGAACCGCTTCGAGCAGGAACACATTCGATGGGGTGGTGTGCAGCGCGTGGAGATTGTGGGGAACGAAACGCTACAGAGTTTCACCGCGCGTTCAAATTCCTGAAGGGATCGCCACCAACGTTTCGTCATTCCTTTTCAGGAATTTGAGAGGAGAGCTCCAGAGAAGGGTGATTTGCTTCCTCATGTTCCGCCGCTCCCGCCATAGCAGTCCGGTTACGTCCATCTTCCTTTGCGCGATATAGAGCCGAATCCGCCATATGCAGGATTTGGTTCGCAGTGTCTTTCGGCCAATCCGCAGTTGCAACTCCGCCGATACTCATCGTGACTTTCAGAACGCCCGCGGGAGTGGCAATGGGCCTCTGAGAAATCTCTTCCCTCAGCCGTTCGGCTTTATTCCATGTTTCTGAACCGTCGCAGCCGGGCAGCAGGATTAAAAACTCTTCGCCTCCATAGCGGCCGACGGCGTCATAGGGCCGGACGTCCGCTTGCATTCTTTTTGTGACTTCCCGAAGAACGGCGTCCCCTGCCAGGTGTCCGTAGGTGTCATTGACGGATTTGAAGTGATCCAGGTCCGCGATCAGAACGCCGAGGGAGAGACCCTCTCGCCGGGAGCGCCAGGTTTCTTTGTCCAATGTTTCCAGGATGGCTCCGCGGTTCCAAACCCCCGTCAGGGTATCGTGGGTGGCCCGAAAGCGCATCGCCTCGCGGGCTTGCACGAGGTTGTCTTCCAAATCGAGAACTCGCAAACCCACTCGCATGCGAGCCTTGAGTTCCTGCGGGTTGAACGGCTTGGTCAAATAATCATCAGCGCCGGAATCGAGCCCTTCCACAACGCTCTCCTTGGCATCCCTGGCGGTGAGCAAAAGTATGTAGGTGTAGGGTTCGGACCGGTGCTTCCTCAGGGAGCGGCACACATCGACGCCGTTCTGGCCGGGCATCATCCAATCCAGCAAAGCCATGCGCGGCGCATCCGGAGCTTTCAAAGCTTCCCAGGCAGCGTCGCCATCTTCCACGGAGACAACTTCGTATCCCCACTTCGCGAGAAGACCCTGAAGCATGCGCCGCGATACCAACCCATCTTCGGCGATTAGAATCCTCATTTCAAAACTCCTTGGCGAAGCTCGGCCAGCGCCGGGAGCAGACGGCCCATCGCTTGTTCGACTTGCGCGAGACTTCCTTTTGCGGATTGCGCGTCCTTGTTTCTAGCGTCCTTTTCCAGCTGCATGGCCGCGGCGGCTGTAGACTTGGCCGAAAGATTGCTTACTCCTCCTTTGAGGGAGTGCGCGGACATTTCCAACACGGCCATGTCGCCGCGTTGCAGTGCTTCGCGCATGGTGGAGAGCAGATGGGGCGCGTCCTCCTGGAATAACCGGATCATTTCGGCGAGCAATTCCTGATCACCCTCCACGCGTTCCAGCAGCGAAACGCGGTCGATCGGCTCGCCCGGATCTTCAGAAATTTCCGGCATAATGTTGCTCCCTTGCGTTGTCGCCAGGCATCGCTCGATTTCCGCGAACAGGTTGACAGGCTGAATCGGTTTGGAAATGTATCCGTCCATTCCACTCGCAAGACACCTTTCCTTGTCGCCTCGCATGGCGTGCGCCGTCATTGCGAGGATAGGAATATGTTTCCCGGAGTTCGTTTCCCGCTGCCGAATCGCCGCGGTCGCTTCCATGCCGTCCATCTCCGGCATCTGGATGTCCATGAGCACCACGTCAAAACCGGGGATTCCGGCATTTTCCCAGGCCGCGAGCGCTTCACGGCCTGTGCTGGCCAGGGTGACGCGATGGCCGGCCTTTTCCAGCAGCCGGATCGCCAGCTTTTGATTCACGGGGTTATCTTCGGAAAGCAAAATGTTGAGCTGCCGCGCCCTGGGACTTTTGGGGACACGAACCGATGATTGGATCAATCGTTCCTCAGCGGCACCCAGTCCCATAGCCAAAAGGATTGCGTCGAGAAGCTCAGACTGTCCGACAGGTTTGGTGAGGCACTGTTTCACACCGAGTTCGCGACATCGCTCCGTATCCGCCAAATGGCGGTTGCCGGAAAGCAACATGATGACCGCGCCGGCAAGCCCCGGATTCGATTGAATCCGCTGCAAGACCTGGAACCCATCGACGCCGGGCATGAGCGCGTCCAGCAAGACGATCGGAAACGGGTGACCGGCCTTTTGCGCGGCCTGCAATAGTTCCAGGGCCTCGGCTCCGCTTTCGGCCGGAGTCGGGTTCATGCGCCAGTTCGTCAGCATTTCCACAAAAATGGCGCGGTTTACGGGATTATTGTCCACGACGAGAACGCTCAGTCCCGGCAGGGATTGTCCCGCGATTCGTTCCTGGTCCGACTCGGGCGCGGTTCCCGGCTGGAAATTGCAGGTAAAATGAAATGTGCTGCCCTTCCCGGCTTCGCTTTCCACCCACATTCGGCCGCCCATAAGCTCCGCGAGCTGCCGTGAAATCGTTAGGCCCAGGCCTGTGCCGCCAAAGCGGCGCGTCGTGGATCCGTCCACCTGGGCAAAGGATTCAAAGATGATCTGCTGCTTTTCGAGCGGGATCCCTATGCCGGTATCCGAAACGGAAATGTGCAGGCGCACTTCGTCACCGGTACTGGATTCAAGTTCCGTATTCAGAATGATATTTCCCTCTTCGGTAAATTTGATGGCATTGCCGGTCAGGTTCACGATCAGCTGGCGCAACCGCGTGGGGTCTCCGATCATGGTCTTCGGCACTTTGGGCGACATGCGCGCGCAGATCTCCAGAGATTTCTTGTCGGTCCGCTGAGCCAGCGTTTTCAGGGTATCCCTGAACAAATCCCGAATCTCAAATTCGGTTTTCTCAAGTTCGAGTTTGCCCGCTT
This sequence comes from uncultured Acidobacteriota bacterium, assembly GCA_963804145.1. Classification (GTDB taxonomy): domain Bacteria; phylum Acidobacteriota; class Terriglobia; order Acidiferrales; family UBA7541; genus Palsa-360. The sequence goes on from CAWDPI010000008.1 coordinate 9,636, forward strand.
CAATCTTGGAAAAATCCAATATGTCGTTGATGACGTGCAAGAGACTGTCGGCGGACGATTTCACCAAGTTCAGATAATCGCGCTGCTCGGGCGTCAGCGTGGTGTCGAGCGCCAGTTCCGTCATGCCGATGATGCCGTTCATCGGAGTGCGGATTTCGTGGCTCATGTTGGCCAGGAATTCGCTTTTGGCGCGGCTGCCGGCCTCGGCCGCCTCCTTGGCCTCCAGCAGAGCCGCCTGCGCCCGCTTGCGTCCGGTGATGTCCAGGAAGGTAACCACTGCGCCGACGACCTCGCCCTCTTTGCGGATGGGATACGCCCAGAATTCGGCCGGAAAGCTCGTGCCATCGGCGCGCCAGAACACTTCGTCATCCGAATGAATTCCTTCGCCCATGGTCAGTGAAGCTGAGATGTTGCACTCCTCTATGGGGTAGGGAGTCCCATCGGCATGCGAATGGTGCATAACCGCGTGCATAAGCCTGCCCAAAAGGGCATCGACTTTTTCGTAGCCCAGCAGTCGAAGCGTGGCGGGATTACAGAACGTGCATTTCCCTTCGCGATCGATTCCATAGATGGCCTCGGCGGTGGAGTCCAGGAGCAAGCGGATTCGTCCCTCGCTTTCGTGCAATGCTTCCTGTGCGCGCTGGCGGTCCGCTACTTCCTGCTCCAGTTCGAGCGTGCGTTCGTTGACGCGCCGCTCCAGATCTTCGCTGGCGTGGCGCAACTCGGCGTCGCGATTCTGAATCTGTTCGAGCATCTCGTTGAAGCCGTCGATCAGGACGCCGACTTCGTCCTCTGAATGCTTCGCCGCGCGAATGGAATAATCCCTGGCGCTGGTCACCATCTTGGCGGTCCAGGCCAGCTCCAGGATCGGATTGGAGATCGGGCGCTGCAGGCGCCCGGCCATGACGTACGCTCCCAGGGAGACAACCGCGACGATCAGAGCGAAATAGAACAAATAGCCGACCAAAAGTTGCTTGTACTCGATCGTGTCCCCTTCCAGAAACACCGTGCCCACTTTCTCGCCCTGAAAATTGATTGCCTGGAAGATCAAGACGCGATTGGAGGTAAAGCGGCTGGACTCGCTTTCCACGGGCGGGACGGAATATTGATCCTTCGATCCGCCGTGGTGATAGACGGCAAAGGGCTTGCCGTCACGGTCGTAAATGACAGCCGACAGAATGTGCGGTTTGGCCGCCAGGGCCCGCAGGATATCCTGCGCGGAACTGGGATCTTTAAAAGCGAGCGGCGCCGTGCTGTTGGTTCCCAGGATGTTCGCGAGGGCATTCAAATCTTCGAGGCGCAGCTCCTTGAATCGATACACTCCGTATTCCGCGAATGCCATGCCGGCCGCGCACAGAGCCGCTACCGTGTTGATCATGATCACCAGGGTGAGCTTGCGGCGCAGCGAAAGTTTACGGGTCCATTGCATTTTAGTTGGGTGCGTTCCTTACCGTTGCAGTCACCGCCTGGGCCAGCGACAATAGCTTTGAACTGACCTTCAAGCGCGCGCGGCCAGTGGCGCCCACGTCGATGGCCATTCGCACGCGGTCGCCCTCCGCCACAAACTGAACCATCCCCCCGTATCCAATAAATTTGTCGATGTCTGCTACGGTCAAGACGCTGGATCCCCGCAAAGCAGTGAGGATGGACGGCAAGTGTTTCTCTTCCGAGGCGCTGACGAATAAAATGTTGCATCCGCGCAGGTTGTCCGTGGCGCGAAACTTTTTTACCAGCAATCCGCGGCCTTCTACAATTTTCCCTTCGGCAATCAGCGCTATTTCGGCGCCGACGGGGCTTTCTCCGACAATTCCAATCACCCACTTTCCTTCCGGGTCCGCGGGCGCGTCGCTGGGCCACTCCACAAATTTTAGGAAGTTGAACAGGTACGCGGCTTTGACCTGGTATTCGGTGGGGGAATTGCCTGCATAAACATTGCGATTTGCCGGCGAAAAAGGGACAGCCAAAAGCAGCGCGGCTATGGAGACGAATCGCCGTATGCGCACACCCGGACGAAGATACGGATTGTGTGGACGCGCCAGACAACGGCCGATTCGCACTGCTTTCCGTGAGCGCTTCACTTTTGCACCGTGACGGCCAAGGCTCATTTCACTTTCCGGTTTCCTTGACGTCTCCTCCAACCACCTTGGCCAAACTCAATAATTTGGAACTTAGTTTCAGCCTGGCCTGGGTGGTGGCATCCAAATTGATCGCGAAACGAACCCGGTCATTTTCGTTCAAAAACTGGATCATCCCTCCCGCGTCGAGAAAACCTTCCATGTCCGCCACGGTGAGGACACTCGATCCGTGCAAGCCGGACAGAATCATGGGGAGTCTTTTTTTTTCCGATGCGCTGATGAACAGGATGTGCGCTCCACGCAATTCTTCACCGGCGTGGTAAGTGCGAATCACGAGATCGCGGCCTTGCACGGTCTTGCCGGTAACGACCTGAGGCAGCGCGTTGCCGAATGGGTCATCGCCAACCACACCAATGACGATGGGCGCGAGCGGGTCCGCGAACGATTCATTGGGATACTCCACGAACTTGAGAAAATTAAAAAGGTAGGCTGCTTTGACCTGATATTCCGGAAGAGCGACCTGCGCATCACCCGGGCTGGCGCGCCGAGGAGGAGGCAAACCAGAGCGCATGAAAATTCCAGTGACCCTGCGCAAGCCAGGATGTACCGATTTCGGTTGTAGCGCTTGTTGAGCAGCGGGATGTGGCCCCATGGGAACTAGAAACTTCACGAGTCACTTCGCGTATCCGCTGCGTTTGGCCAGAGTCGCGTCTATTCTGTGGAGGAGTCTACGAATTCGAGATGGCTGCTCTTTGGACCAGATTCTGCCCAACAAGCGGAGGAGAGCCCCTCTTCGCGCCATTTCCACGTCAATTGCGTGTCCACTCGCGTGAAGGAAGGAACCGCCGATGGCGTGCAAGGCGGTCCACGAAAGTAGGTCGGACACATTCCATTCCAAGCCGTTTGACAAATCGACGTGCGACCGAAGCTGTGCGGAATGATGCGGGCGGTTCCTCTCGGCGATTGCGACTGAGGTCGTGTCCTGGCTCGCGGACTCCGGTGCATGTGAATCTCGTTCGAACTCGTAGCCCGGACTGATGTCCAACGATTCGACAGTTTCCAGTTGGTGGCAATTTCAAACCCGTGCGTCTCTCCGTGCATCAGGTTTTCGTAGGTAGAGGGCATCACCAGGTGCAAGGGAGCCGGCGTGGACTCCAGGAATTCGGCGGCCGGCTCGGTCGATTGCAGATTGCTGTAATCGTTGTAGTAGGCAGCGAAATCAATTGACAGCTTCGCTTAGAAAGCGTCATTCGATAACCCAATTCGTAGGCGATCAAGGCTTCATTCTTGAAGTGTGGATTGCCCAGGAGACTGACCAGGACGGGAATGCCGCCAGGTCCGGGAGAGCTGCCGAAATTGGCGCGGATCGCGGTATCGACTCTCGCGGGCGTCCTCTCCGCTCTGGAAAAGGCGGCCCACAGCATGTGCCGCTCGCTGATCAAGTAGGCAACTCGGGCGCTGGGCATGACGGTGAAACCCGTATAATAGTTGTGCTCCAGCTTGGTTCCAACCGTGAGGTAAAAACGATCCGGAATCAACGCAATTTCATCCTGGACAAAGGAGCTGAACAATTGCGTTGCCGAGGTTGGCGGGATTCAGGGAGACAGTGAGGTTGCCTTCGGAATGCGACGTCGAGTATTGGTAACCCAATCCCCAGACAAAGTCTTGCCGCTCACCCCAAGCGATATGATGCTGGAAATCGACACTGAATGTTTTTCTCCCTTCGGCGATGAATTCAGAACGTCATCGGACTCATACGTGCTGTAGGAAGCGCTGAGGGTCGTGTCGGATCGCGCGGAGTACGTGTGACTCCAGACGCCTTGAAAGAATCCGCCCGATTCTTCAGCCGGCGCGTCTGAGTGTTTATCAGCCCGGCGACGAGGTGACGGCAGGGTAGGGACACACGGATATCGCTTTCCCGCCCGGTGAAAATATCTCCTTGAACCATCAATGTATCCTTCGCCGAGAGAGTGCTGTCGGTCCGAAATCCACCGCGCAGCGTATGCCAACCGTCGCCCGCGTTTTGACCGCTGGCATGCTGGCGAGTGATCCTGGTTGAAATATTTCGAATAGACTCGGAAATCCGTATCTTTTCCCAAGCTTCCGCCATACTGCACCGTCCCGAATCCCTGATCCAGATTCCCCCCGCCGGCAACAACCATGACCCCGCGCGTTTCACTCTGCCTTTTTCGTGATGATGTTAATGACTCCATTGACCGCGTTCGCACCCCAGATCGACCCGCCCGGCCCACGAATCACTTCAATTCTCTCGATGTTTTCCAGAGGCAAATCCAGCAGTCCCCAAAGCACCCCGCCAAACGTCGGCGTGTACACGTTGCGTCCGTCGAGCAGAACCAGCAGTTCGTTGCTGAACTCGTCGTTTAACCCGCGCGCGCTAATGGCCCAAGTGTTCGCGTCAATCTGCGCCACGTCCAATCGCCGGAACCATCCGCAACAAGTCCGGAATATTCGCGCGCCCGACCGGGCAATGTCTGCCTGCGTGATCACGAATACCGCGGAAGCCGTGCGTGAAAGTTTCTCTTCGGTCCTGGAAACGGAAGTCACCTTGACGTTCATCAGGTCTTCGATATTCATCGTGGTCAGGTCCACGCTCGACCCGGTCCCTTGCACGTCCTTTTGTGCCAAAGCCGGGACGCAAAGAAAAAGCAGAGACAGCGAACAGTTCATGATTGTTAACAGTCGTCTCATGCGTCAGTTTGTGAATCCTCTCTAGGCATGGCCCGCGCCGAAGTTGGAGCAAAGAGCAGTGCCCCTCCCCAGGTGCGGTATTGCAAGCGAGCGGAGATCTCCCCTGGAGCCCCTCCGGGGATGTATTTGCATTGCTCCTGCCAAACGGCCGACGCCGATCATGTGTTAAATGCTTTTATTCCAAAGGTTTGCAGGATTAGAGTTCACTAACGGGAGCGGGTATTTCGCCGTCGAGTTCCGAATTGGTCCTGGGCGCGGAGGTTTGACTCACTTTGGGGCAACAATAAAGGCAGAATCAGAACTTCTGGCAGCGGACGACCGCACCGTTCCATGATCTTTACGTTACTATCTGTAGGCGCCCTCGGAGCGCCGACTCCGGCGGCACGCGCACTTCAACACGAAGTGGGATTGGAGTGGGGCAATGGCTGCATGGTTCGGGATTGTTGGAAGCGTCGCAGCAACGTGCACGACGCTTTGCTGGATACCGCAATCGGTTAAAATTATTCGTGAAAAAAGAACTGAAGGCATCTCGCTCATCACGCAGAGCGTGTTTACTTTCGGTACCGCGCTCTGGGCTACCTACGGCTTGCTCCTGAATAACCGGCCCGTGCTGTTCGCCAACAGCGTGACACTTGTGTTCGCGCTCGCCATCTTGATTCTGAAGATTCGCTATTCCTGATTCTGCAGCGGGAGAAGACGCGGATGCGGAGATTTTCCCAACCCAGCGAACTTCGAGACATGCGAGGAATTTTTGGAGGCGCGGGTGGGAGTTGAACCCACGAATGGAGGTTTTGCAGACCTCTCCCTTAGGCCACTTGGGTACCGCGCCGGAGTTTAGAAGTATAGCGAAACTGGCCTGCTCTTGTCAGCGGCCGCACGAAGCTAAGAAATTCTGAATCGCGGGATCAAGCGCCGCTTCAACGCGACGCCACGGGCATGACTTGCGCTTCGCGGATGAAGCGCGCGGATTCCTCGGGCGGCGTAGGACAGATATAAAATCCTGTGCCCCACTCGAAGCCGGCCACTTTGGTGAGCTTGGGAATGATCTCGATGTGCCAGTGGTAGTGTTCGTTGTTTTCCTCGCCGATGGGCGAGGTGTGAATCATCAGGTTGTAAGCGGGGCGGTCGAGAACTACGTCGAGGCGCGAGAGATTATCCTTGAGCACTTTGGCCAGCCCGGCATAGATGAGGCTCTGGTGATTCTCGAACGCCGAAGCGTGCTGCCTGGGCAGGATCCACATTTCAAACGGGAAGCGCGGCGCGTAAGGGGCCAGCGTCACGAACAAATTGGTCTCGCTGATCACGCGCACGCCCGATTCATGTTCCTGCCGGATCATGTCACAGAAGATGCAGCGTTCTTTGTCGTTGTAATAGTGGCGCGAACTGTCCACCTCTTCGCGCACGCGTTTGGGAACGATCGGCAGGGCGATCAATTGCGAATGAGGGTGCTCGAGCGAAGCGCCGGCGGCTTCTCCATGATTCTTGAAAATTAAAATGTAGCGGAAGCGCTTGTCGTTTTTCAGGTCCATCATGCGGTCGCGAAACGCCCACAACACGTCTTCGATTTGTTTTTCCGACATAGTTGCGAGTGTGCTGCGATGGTCGGGGGTTTCGATGATGACCTCGTGCGCGCCGACGCCGTTCATCCGGTCAAAAAGCCCTTCGCCTTCCCTGTCCAGATCTCCTTCGATGCCCAGCGCGGGGAATTTATTGGGGACAACGCGCACCTGCCAGCCCGGCGTGTTCGGACCGCTGCCGTTGCGCCCGAACTGGAGAACTTCGGGCGGCGTCTTGGATTCGTGCCCGTAACAAAATGGGCAGATTCCGATTCCTTTAATTTCGACGCTCTCGCGAAGAAAATCGGACGGCCTTTTGGCGCGATCCGTCGAAATGATCACCCATCGTCCTGTGATGGGGTCCTTTCTTAACTCAGGCAACACTTCCTCCCGGCTGGTAAGCCCCACACTCTAACATCGGACGCCGCCAAAAAAGGCTTATTTTAAGCCTTGCAGGCCGTGAAGTCTCGCGGAACAATTCCAATTCCTATTGTGCGGCAAATGCGCCCTTGTGGAGACGCACGACGGGGCGCTGGCCGGGCGGGGCTTCAATCGCAAGAATGTCGAATCGGAACGGAGCGTTCGTGGCACGGTATTCGCGGACAAATTGCCGGGCCATTCGCGAGAGGTGCCGCTGCTTATCGGCTGTGACGGCGTCCTCGGGCGAACCAAACTCGTCGCGGGGAGAAGTTCTTGTTTTTACTTCGACGAAGGCAAGGGTCGCGCCATCGTATCCGACGAGATCGATTTCTCCTTTGACTCCGCGATAGGTGAAATTTCGCGCAATCATGACGTAGCCGTTGCGGCGCAGAAACCAGTAGGCGTACGTTTCGCCGCGCACGCCGGTGCGCCGCGCCTTGCGGCCCGCGGCAGCGGTGCGTGCCTGCGGAACAGACGATTCGGCCAGGCCCTTGCGTGCGGCCCAATTCACCAAGCCGAACATGGCGCGCGCTAAAATCGGCATCGCCTATTCCTCTCCCGGTTTTCTCTGTGATCTCTGTGTTCTCTGTGTTGAAAGCCTTGCTCGACGCACGAACAAACTTTTAACACAGAGGGCACAGAGAACCCAGAGAAAATCAAACCAAGAATATTTCCGATTCTATGCTGATTTCTCTATTTTGCTGATGCAGGCTTCGAGCGTCTGCGCGGCGAAGGCTGCCTGTTCTTCGTCGATCATTAACGGCGGGGCGACGCGGATTGTGTTTTCACCGGCGCCGAGCAGGAGCAGGCCTTTCTCGAACGCCAGGTCCACGATCGCTTCGCGGAGATCGCCGGCGCGCTCCTTGGTTTTCTGATCGCGCACGATCTCGACGCCGATCATCAATCCTTTGCCGCGCACATCGCCGACGATGCGGTGCCGCGCGGACCAATCCGCCATGCGGCCTATCAGAAATCCGCCAACGCGGCGAGCGTTCTCAATGTATTGCGTCTCCAGCAAATCCATGGTCACGAGCGCAGCAGCGACGCTCACGGGATTCCCCCCAAAAGTCGAAGCGTGCGCGCCCGGCTTCCAGTCCATCAGGCTCGCGCGCGCGATCGTCGCCGAAAGCGGCATGCCCGAGGCGATGCCCTTGGCCACGCACAGAATGTCCGGCTCGATTCCGGCGTGGTCGCCGGCCCACCATTTGCCGGTGCGTCCCATGCCACTCTGCACTTCGTCACACACCAGAAGAATTCCGTGCTTGCGACAAATGCGCTGCAACTCGACGAGGAATTCCTTTGGCGCGGGAACGTACCCGCCTTCGCCCTGAATCGGCTCGATGAAAATCGCCGCAACTTCTTCCGGATCGACGAGGCGCTTGAAGACTTCGCGCTCCAAGAATGTGGCCGCTTCAACGCAAGTGCAGGGCGAAGGATGGCCGTACGGGCAGCGATAGGAATTCGGATAAGGAATGTGAAATACGCCGGCCAGCAGCGCGCCGAATCCCTTGCGCTGCACGGCCTTGGACGCAGTGAGCGAAAGCGCGCCGAGCGTGCGCCCGTGAAAGCAGCCATGGAACGCGATGATCTTGTCGCGCCGCGTGTGGTACTTCGCCAGCTTGATGGCCGCTTCGATCGCTTCCGTGCCGGAGTTGCCGAAATAAACTTTCTTCGCTTCCTTGCCGGGAGCCACTTCGGCCAAGCGCTCGGCCAATTCGACCATGTTTGGCAGATAAAAATCCGTGCCGGAAATATGAATCAGCTCGGCGGCCTGTCTTTGAATAGCCTCGACCACTCGCGGATGGCAGTGCCCTGTCGAGACGACGGCAATGCCTGCGGCAAAATCCAGGAACAGATTGCCATCCACATCCTCAACCATCGCGCCGCGGCCTGACTGCGCCACGAGCGGGTAGCCGCGCGTATACGAAGGCGAAACAAATTGCGTGTCGCGAGCGATCACTTCCCTGGCCTTCGGGCCGGGAAGCGGCATCAATAGGACGGGCAACTTGGCTTCACTCGTCATCGCGCCCACAGATTTTTCCACAGAAGCTCTCCAATAGGTGTGGCTTCGTTGCCACGACCCGGACGGCGCAGAACGTGTGCATCTCTCTCCAGGACCCTGGAAATCAAGATCGAAAGAGAGGGACCACATCCTAATTTACGCCGAACGAGGCAGGCCGTCGAGGAAAGGAAAGTGTTGATTGTTTACGCTTCGGAATCGTCCGGATTATAGCGTTAAGTAGGACAGGCTTCAGCCTGTCGGCCTTTGGGGTAGCACTGAGCGAACATCTAAACCAAACAAGCTGAAGCGCGTTCTACTTGCGCTTCCAGCGAACTCCGCCGTCGCGGGAATCTTCGAGAATGATTCCGCGCTCGGCAAGAGAGTCGCGAATGCGGTCCGACGCCGCAAAATCACGGCGCTTGCGCGCGGCCTGGCGTTCAGCGACGAGGGCTTCGACTTCCGCATCGCTGAGCTGGGCGGAAGCCTGGCCGATGCCAAGTGCGCTAAGCTTCTCTGCATCGTCATCGCGCAGCACGGCAAAAATTGCGTCGAAGGTTTCCATCACGTCGAGCACAGGCGCCGCGTCGCCCTGGCGGAACTCGCCGCGGTCCATCGCCGTGTTGACGTCGCGCACCAGATCGAAGATCGCCGCGAGGGCCTGCGCGGTGTTGAGGTCATCCGCAAGCCCGCGATCGAACTCGTCCTTCGCCTTTGCGGCGCGCTCCGCAATTGTTGGCGAAGGACCCTCAGGGAATTTTCCAGCGCGAAGGCGCGAAACAAAATTTCTCAAGCGCTCGACCGAACTCGCCGCGCCCTGCAAACTCTCCGGCGTGAAATTCAACTGGCGGCGATACGGCACGGAGGCCAGCAAAAATCGAATCGAAGACGGCTTGTGCCCGTGGGAAAACAGTTCGCGCAGCGTCGCGAAGTTGCCCATCGACTTCGACATTTTTTCGTGATCCACCAGCAGGTGCTCCGCATGGAGCCAGTAGCGCACGAACTTTTTGCCGGTGGCCGCTTCGGCCTCGGCGATTTCATTTTCGTGATGCGGAAAGACCAAGTCCACGCCGCCGCTGTGAATATCGAGCGTATCGCCCAGATATTTCAGCGCCATGGCGGCGCACTCGATGTGCCAGCCGGGACGCCCCGGGCCGATCGGCGTCTCCCAGAAATGCTCGCCGGGCTTGTGCGCTTTCCACAGGGCGAAGTCGCGCGCGTTGTCCTTGTCATAGCGGTCCATGTCCACGCGCGCGCCGGTCTGCATCCCGGCCACGTCAATTTTTGAAAGCTTGCCGTAGGCTGGAAAATTCGCGATGCGGTAATACGTCGAGCCCTCGCTTGTGTAGGTGAATCCCTTGGCGGTGAGGCGCTGGATCAGCTTCACCATGTCGTCGATGTGCTCGGTGGCGCGGGCAATATACTCGGGCGGCTCGAGATTCAAGGCGCGGCGATCGTCCAGATACGCCTGAATGTACTTGTCCGTGTACTCGCGAATGCTGACGCCCGCCGCGGCCGATTTCTGAATAATGCGATCGTCCACGTCGGTGAGGTTCATCACCTGAATGACGCGGAATCCTCTCGACTTCAAATACCTCCGCAGGACATCCTGAAAAACAAACGTGCGAAAATTTCCGATGTGCGCGAAATCGTAGACCGTGGGCCCGCAGGTGTACGAGCGCACTTCGCCGGGCACCAGCGGAACAAACGGCTCCGTCTCGCCGGACATGGTGTTGTGGAAGCGGATCTCCGTCTTCGTGGTTCTGTCCCCGCTGCTAAGTGTGGGCTGTGCGCTCATGGCAAACGCGTCATTTTAACCGACGCGCGCAGATGTAGCAAAAGGTCTGTTGCATTGGGGCCGCCCTGGAGATGGAAAGGGACAGAGGTGCACGGATCGAAGCTCTTGTGCCAGAATCCCCAAAGTAGGCAACCACATAAGATCATAAATTGCGCTTCTCGCGAAGCATGCAAGCAGTTTGACATTGGCCATGTGGCGTTCAAACCCGGGTAGTTGGTATAAACAAGCCTGTCCCACTCACGGAATCAAGTAGAAGGGGAGCAGCGGAATGGCAGAAGACGAACATCAGGATTTACGAGACATCCAAGCGGAAGAATCATCGCGTGGCAAGAAGCAACCGAAGAAGGCACTGTCTCTTGCGCGTCGCCGCATGATTGCTCAAATGGCGAGGATGCTCCAAGATCCGCGTTGCGATAAGGAAACCTATCTGGAAGTTATTCGCGAGTACGGGCTGCAAGAGGAGTCAGACGAGTTTCGTCAGCTCCGCGCCTTGTGGAGGAAGCGCCGCGGAAACGATTGACGACGACTCGATGTGCGGAACGGATGCGTTTGTCCTGTTCCTCAGTCGGAAGGGTCTCTAGATGCCCAGCAATAATCTTGGTGAATTCCTTATTGAATTCACGGGGGGAGATCTTTTTCTTTGCCGATTTCTTCTTAGTTCTCTTGGTCATAACTTGTCCTGCGAGTCCTCAAGGTCACAATAATGATAGTATCTCGCTGAAGTCGGCGCAATGCACTGTGCTGTCCAAGTACCGATTATTCCAATTCTCGGATTGTGAGCTGGGCCCTCTATCGCTTGTGCGCTTGCGCGTAGTCGATGGCGAACTGCTTGAGAGTCGGACTCGTCATGCCCAGCGCAGTTGCTTCCTTGGCCGCGCGGTCGACATCCCAATGATCGACCACCAGCCGCTTGATAAACCACATCGTGGCCGCGCGGCCGCCGCCCGCGCAATGAATGAACGCCGGGTCGCTGCCTTTCGCGGTGATCGCCTCCAGAAACTTGTCGGCCACGGCGGGATCGGGCGCAGTGCTGCTGAAGGGGATGGAATAGTAGCGAATATCGGCGGCTTTCGCGGCTGCTTCTTCCTCTGGAAGGTTTGCGCCGTCCTCGCTCGGCTGCCGCAGATTGATGATCGAAGCAAAGCCAAACTTCTTGATTTCGGGCACGGCGGTGGCCTTGATCGCCCCGGAGCAGGCGACCGTCGTCTCGAGGCGATGGAAGTTGGTGATGCCATCGACGTTTTCCTTGGTCACCTCCTGCGCCCGGACCGGCGCCGCCAGCCAGACACTCGAAATCAGAGCCGCCGCAATCAGGAATTGTGATTTCATGGGAAGCCTCCTCAATAGGAAATTGCATTATGCGACGAAAGGGCCGGAGAAAGCTAGTTTTCGTAGCGCCGGGTGCTGTCCTAATTTGAAAGCTTTCGTGTTTGGGAGGGCCGAGCTTCAGCTCGGCCATTCAGCTTGCGGTTCGTTGTGGGCTTTAGCCCCTGAAGCTTCAGGGGTTAAAACCCCTGATTAGACAATGCCTTTCGTCGGGACTGAAGTCCCGACCTCCTGTGAATCGCGCCGCGTCAAAAAACGCCGGCGAGACGCCGGCGCCACGAAAGCTCCCAAATTTGTGTCCTTCGGAAGCGATGGCTATAATAAAGGTGTCTGCTCAGAACTCGACTGAAGCGCAAGACGATGATCGTCCCGGCACAAATCGAAAGTCCCGCGTCCCTGGCGCACCTCGATCTCGAAAAGGAGATTGTGCGCCTGAAGCGCGAGATGAATGCCGTGATCCTGGCGCACTATTACCAGGATTCGGAGATTCAGGACCTCGCGGATTTTGTGGGCGACAGCCTGCAGCTCTCCCAGCAGGCGGCTGCCACCAAGGCGGACGTCATCGTCTTCGCCGGCGTGCTGTTCATGGCCGAAACGGCCAAGATCCTGAACCCGGCCAAGCTCGTGCTGCTGCCGGACTTGAAAGCGGGCTGTTCGCTGGCCGACGGCTGCCCGGCTCCGCTATTCCAGGCGTTTCGCGAACGCTACCCCGGTCACATGTCCATCACCTACATCAATTGCAGCGCCGAGGTCAAAGCGCTGAGCGACATCATCTGCACCTCGAGCAACGCCGAGAAAATTATCCGCCAGATTCCGCCCGAGCAGCCCATTCTGTTCGCGCCGGACCAGCATCTCGGGCGCTTCCTGATCAAGAAGACGGGCCGCGAAATGATTCTCTGGCCGGGCAGCTGCATCGTTCACGAAATGTTTTCCGAGAAAAGCCTGGTGCAATTGAAGGAGCGTCACCCCAGGGCGCTGGTCCTGGCGCATCCGGAGTGCCCGGAAGCTGTTCTGCGCCATGCGGATTATGTGGGATCGACCACGGGAATCCTGACCTTCGCGACGCATAACCCTGCGGCCGAATTTATCGTGGCCACCGAAAGCGGCATCCTGCACCAGATGAAAAAAGCCTGCCCGGAGAAAACTTTCATTTCCGCTCCCGGCGAGGGCGGATGCTCCTGCAGCGAATGTCCTCACATGAAGCTGAACACGATGGAGAAACTCTATCTCTGCATGCGCGACCGGCAGCCGGAAATCACGCTCGACGAAGATCTGCGCCAGCGCGCCCTGAAACCGATTCTCCGAATGCTGGAGATGAGTTAGCCTGTCTCCATTCCCCATGTCCCCTTTACTCGACGCGTCCGCGTGCCACAATTTGCTGCGGTCATTTCTCGCCGAAGATATTGGATCGGGCGATATCACCACGGAAACGACGGTATCCGCGACGCAGCGCGCGCGCGGCGAAGTGATTGCCAAGGCGCCGCTCGTCCTTGCCGGGATTGATCTGTTCGTCGAAGTCTTCCGTTTGCTGGACCTCACAACCGAGGCGGAAATCTTGTTCCACGACGGCGAGGAACTTACGCCGGGAAAAGTTCCCGCCGTGTATAACGCTCGTCCGCGCGCGCGCTTTTGACAGGCGAGCGCGTGGCCTTGAATCTGTTGCAGCGGCTCAGCGGCGTCGCGACGCTCACCCGCCGGTTTGTCCGCGCGATTGAAGGCACCGGAGCGGAAATTCTGGATACGCGAAAGACGACGCCGGGCCTGCGCGCCCTCGAAAAATACGCGGTCCTCGTGGGTGGCGGCAAAAGCCACCGCAAGGACCTCGGCGAGGCCGTCCTGATCAAGGAAAATCATATTCGCCTGGCGGGAGGCGTATCGGCGGCGCTCAACGCGGCGCAAGCGGCCAAGGGCCGCGCCCGGTGGATCGAAATTGAAGTCACAAACCTGGACGAATTGCGCGCCGCGCTTACGCACAACCCGGATGTCATACTGCTCGACAACATGAGTCCACCCCTCGTGCGTCAAGCCGTCGGCGAGGTGCGCAAGCACGCCACGCCAAACAAGATTCGCACCGAAGCATCCGGAGGAATCACGCTCGATAACGTGAGAGAATTCGCCGAAGCGGGTGTGGACTGGATCTCCGTGGGCGCGCTGACGCATTCCGCCCCGGCCGTGGATATCAGCTTTGAGATTGAGCCGCTCCTATGAGGTGGCGGCGTTCGATTTGCTGTAGCCCGCGTCTTCAGACGCGGGGTTTTCTGTACAATTAGGGGAAATTCCCCGCTTCTGAAGAGGCGGGCTACAACACCAGCGATGCGTTCGACCAATGCGGTTTGGGCAATCGGAATGCATTTATTATGACCACTTCAACTCAAACCGACGTGCTCGTCATCGGCAGCGGCCTCGGCGGCCTGGCAGCGGCGTGGGACGCCGCCAAACGCGGCTGCGAAGTCACGCTGCTAACGCGCGCTCACGATCCCGAGGACAGCAACACCTACCGCGCGCAGGGCGGGATCATCTATCGCGGGCACGACGAGCGGCCCGAACAACTCGTGGCCGACATCCTCTCGGCCGGTGCGGGCCTCAGTTCGCCCGAGGCGGCTTCGCTGCTGAGCACCGAAGGCCCGCGCCTCGTGAAGGAAATCCTGATCGACGAGCTGAACGTTCCGTTCGATGCTTCCCCGGAAAATCCTCGCGAACTCGATCTGACGTCCGAGGCCGGCCATTCCATCCCGCGGATCATTCACTTCAAGGACCGCACCGGATTTTCGATTGAGCGGGCTTTTTTTGAGAGGGTACAAGCTCACCCGAAAGTGAAAGTGATCGCCAACGCCACGGCTGTGGACTTGCTGACGGCGTCGCACCACTCGGTCGAACCCACCGATGTTTACCGCCCCCTGACCTGTGTTGGAGCGTACGTGCTCGACCAGACCACAGGAAAAATCTTTTCCATCCTCGCCAAGGAAACCATTCTGGCCACGGGCGGCCTCGGCAGCGTCTTTCTGCACACCACGAATCCGCCAGGCGCGCGTGGCGATGGCATCGCCATGGCCTATCGCGCCGGGGCGCGCTGCATCAACATGCAGTACGTTCAATTCCATCCCACGGCGCTCCTCGCCCCGGACGGCTGCTTCCTGATTTCGGAGACGGTGCGCGGCGAAGGCGGCCGGCTCGTCGATCGCCAGGGCCGGGAGTTCATGCAGCGGTTTCATCCCGCCGGTTCGCTCGCTCCGCGCGACGTTGCCGCGCGCGCCATCTATCAGACCATGCTCGAATCGGGCGAGCCTTGCGTCTATCTCGACATCACGCAGAAGCCCGCAGACCAGCTTCGCGAGCGCTTCCCCGGCATCTACGCCGTCTGCATGGAGCGCGGGATCGATATGACACGCGAGCCCATCCCCGTGGTTCCCGCGGCGCATTACAGTTGCGGAGGAATCGCCACCGATGACTGGGGGCGGACGACGGTGGATCGGCTGCGCGCCGTCGGTGAAGTCGCGTGCACCGGTTTGCACGGCGCCAATCGACTGGCCAGCACCTCGCTGCTCGAGTGCCTCGTCTGGGGAACGCGCGCCGGCCAGCAAGCCGCCGAACGCATCCACCGCGGCAATGAGTTTTACTTTCCACAGGTGGCCGACTGGCGTTACGAGAATGAGCCCGCCGACCCCGCGCTCATTTCGCAGGACTGGCTCACGATCCAGCACACCATGTGGAATTATGTCGGCCTGATCCGCAGCGAGAAAAGATTGAATCGCGCGATGCGCGTGTTGCGCGAGCTGGACCTGGAAATCGCGCGCTTCTACGAAAAATGCGAAATCAGCGATTCGATCGTTGGCCTTCGCAACGGCATCCTCACCGCTCTCTTGATCCTCGAAGCCGCCGATCAGGCCCGCGAGAGCCGCGGCTGCCACTATCGGATGGACTAGTAGGACAGGCTTCCAGCCTGTCGCTTTTGATCTTGGCGATGCGTACGAAACCCGACAGGCTGGAAGCCTGTCCTACTGTTACGCCCAGGAAAATCCGTGTTTCGCGAGGGATACGGAGCAATACCTCTGCTTTGAATTTCTTTTTCCGCTGCCTGCAATTAGCGCGATTTCTTTTCCACCGGGACGGCAGCCGCGCGCTCTTTCATCTTCCACTCGCTTACCGGGATGCGCGGCATGTCGAACAAATCCGACGTGCGGGCGTACCACCCGCGGCCATGCATGCGGCCAAGCAACTTCAAGCTTCGGTGTATCGATGTAATGCTTTTCGGCGTCGAGCACAAATTCGTCGCGGACGTGCATGGCCACCACGCGGCCGAGGACCAGCCCGCTCTCACCCAAATCGATGATTTGCATCAGCTGGCATTCCAACGCGACGGGGCTCTCCGCAATGCGCGGCGGCTTCACGCGCGTGGAGGGCAGAGTCGTCAATCCCGCCTGCTCGAGCTCGTTTACGCTCGAATCGAATTCGATTCCGGTCACGTTCATCGCTTCGGCGTTCGATTCGGAGACCAGATTCACGACGAACTCGCCGGTCTCGAGAATGTTCGCGCGGCTGTCCTTGGCATGCCCCGGTTTGCGGTTGCCGATACCGATCACAACGACCGCCGGATCGCCCGAAAACACGTTGAAAAACGAAAATGGCGCCGCATTGAGCAAGCCCTTGGCGTCCTGGCTGACCACCCACGCGATCGGCCGCGGCGTCACCGTGGAAACCAGCAGCTTGTAGCATTCCTTGCCCGGGATTTCCTTGAAGTCGAACAACATAATGGAAAGTCCTCCCCTGGGTCAATCCGCTTGCGGGTCAGTCCGGTCCGGCACAGATCGCTCGCGATTGAAGCGGATCAGCACAAATATAGCAGAGCTCCGGCCCGATGAGCGCGTCTGAGAAATCGATCCACGGTTCCGTCTTTACTTCGAGCGCGACGCGTGCTAATTTGTTTTCCCGTAACCGCCATCGTAGCGCCAGGCGGCTGGGCCACTGCTAAACGACCCTTCAGCGATTTTGTCGCAGTTCGAATCCTCCCGAGTAAGCGGAATCCGTTTCTGCCGATATGTAAGGCATGGGCTTGGTGTAGGCGATTTCCGAGCGCCAGACCACCCAGCGCGTAGACGGCGGAGGCCATAAAGGGGAAATCTTGCTAAAACTGCGCAAAGTCGAGCTGGTTGGCTTCAAATCGTTTTGCGAAAAGACGCATATTACCTTCAGCGGCAGCGGGCTCACCTGCATCATCGGCCCTAATGGCTGCGGCAAGTCCAATATCGTCGACGCGATTTCGTGGGTGCTGGGCGAGCAGAGCCACAAATCGCTGCGCGCCGAGCGGATGTCCGACTGCATTTTCAACGGCACGGCCAAGCGGCCACCGCTGGGTCTGGCGGAAGTCACGCTGACTCTGGTCGATCCGGAACTCGCGGAGGCGGCGGAATTTGTGCTGGGCCCTCAGCAGGGAGACACGGCGCCTGGTCCGGTTGCCGTTCCTGACAGCGCTTTCGGGGCGACCGGAAAGCCTTTAACACAGAGGACACGGAGGGAGCGCAGAAAAGCGGAGAGAATCTAGATCTTTCGAACAGCGATGCGTCTCTGGACGCTCAAGCGGATGGCGAAAATTCGAAAGAGCCGGCCTTTCTGAAGAAAAAGCGCGCCGCGGCGGAAAAGCACGCGATGCATCTGAAGCCCGGCGAAGTCGTCGTAGGGCGGCGGCTGTACCGCTCGGGGCAGAGCGAATACCTCATCAATGGCCGCGTGGCGCGTCTGCGCGACATTCAGGATTTGTTCATGGGGATCGGCCTCGGTCCGGACTCCTACGCGATCATCGAGCAGGGCCGCATCGGCCAGATTCTCAGCTCGAAGCCCACCGACCGGCGCGCCATCATCGAAGAAGCCGCCGGAATCACGAAATTCAAAACCAAGCGGCGCCTCGCGGAAGCCAAGCTCGAATCCTCCAAAGTCAATCTTTCGCGCGTCAACGACATCTACGTCGAAGTGGAAAAGCAGCTCGCCTCGCTCAAGCGGCAGGCCTCGAAGGCGCGCCGGTACGCGGAAATCCGCGAGCAGATGCGCGGCTTGCTGCGCCAGGTTCTGGCCAGCAAGGCCAAGGAACTCGATCTCGAGGCTGATCGCCTGGCGAGGCTGCTCGGCGAAATTTCGCAGCAGGAATCTCAGGAAGCGCAATCCGTGAACCAATGGGAGACCGAGCAGGAGCGCCTCTGCGCGCGCACCTACGAACTCGAAGGCGAATTGCGGCAGCACCAGAACGTGCTCGGCCAGACGGCGCTGGAACTCGACCGCAGCGAGAATCGCATTCTCTTCAACCGGCAGCGCACCGCGGAACTGACCGGCCGGCTCCAGCAATTGAACGCGGAAATCGAGCAGGCCGCCGCGCAGGCCGCGCAGGTCGAGGCACGCGCCGCGGCGCACGGCGAGTCGGTCACGGCGCTCCAGGGCGAAGTCGCGCGCGTCGAAGCGATCCTTGCGAACCTGGCCGCGGCCTCCGCGGAAATTTCCGGCGCTCACGATTCCACCGAAGCGCGCATTGCCGCGCTGCGGCGCTCCGCCGCGGAACTCGGCGATGAACTGACGCGCCTGCACGGCGATCAAGCGCAGGCCGAGCAGACGCTGGCGCATCACATCGAGAGCGTGACGCGCTACGAGCAGCAGGAACAGCAATTGCTCGAAGAATCGTTGCACCATCGCGATCGCGCGCAGGCCGCGGACCTGCACTGGCATTCGGTGCTGGAGCGCTCGCGCAGCCTGGAAGAAATCGTGCGAAACGCGCAGGCGCGCATTTCCGAGCTTCGCCGCGAGCAGCACGAAACGACGGCGCAGGCCGGCGCCTCCCGCGATGCGCTCGCCAGCGGCCGCGCGCGGCGCGCTTCGGTCGAGCAGATCCTGAACGATCGCTCCTACACCGCCGATGCGGTCCAGAAGCTATTCGCCTCGAGTCAAGGCGGCGATGAATCGGCCGGCTTCCGCGCCGTCGGCGTGCTGGCCGATTACGCCGAAGTCGAGCAGCAATACGAAAGCGCCATCGAGCAATTTCTGCGCGACGAGCTGGAATACGTCGTGGTCGAAACCTTTGACGTGGCGCGCGCCGGCATCGCCCTGCTGCGCGACGAGGTCGGCGGCCGCGCGACGTTCTTCGTGGATTCGCTGCGCAAGCTGAATTTGCAGCCGAACGAGCCGGTCGTGCCCTTCGAGATCGAACAGGAAACCGTTTCGCGCCTCGATCGCCTGGTGGAATTCCGCGATCCGCTGGGCCCGGCGGCCAAGCAGTTCCTGCCGCGGCTGCAATCGTCGTTTCTGGTGGAGGAGTCCGCAGTGGCGGAGCGGCTGGCGCGCGAGAATCCCGCGTATTCCTTCGTGACGCCCGACGGCACGACGTACCAGGGCCGCGTGGTCAGCGGCGGCCGCCCATCGGAAGCGGGACCGCTGGGCATGAAGCGCGAGTTGCGCTCGCTGGACGCGGAAGTGTTGCAACTCGAACGCGCGGCATCGGAAGCGCAGGCCGCGCTGCATCACATCGAAGAAGAACTTCGCGCCAGCGAAGTCGCGCTCGAACAGGCCACGGCGCAGCACGTGGAATCGGAAAAGCTGGCAGTGGCGGCAACGTTGCAGCGCGACCAGGCGCGCGGCGACATGGTGCGGCTCGGAATGGAACTGAGCGACTGCCAGACCGAGCTTGCCCGGCTGCGCAACGATGCCGCAGCGGCCCAGCGGCGCGCCGAGGCCGCGCAACAGCGGCGCGGCGAAGTTTCCAGCGCACGCGCGGCAGCGGAACAGGAAATCGTTCAGGCGATGGAGCAGCAAATCGCCCTGCGGCAAACTGCGCAGGCCAAGCAGGAAGACCTGGCGGCGCGGCGCGCGGAGATGGCCACGCTTGCCGAACGCCTCGCCAGCGCCGAATCGATCGCGGCGCGGATGGCGCAGGAACTTCAGGAACTGGTCGCGCGGCGCGCGGCGCTGGTCCTGCAGCACGATTCGCTCCTGCAGGAACAGGAGCAGCTCGCGGAGCAGACCGCGGAGCATCAGCGGCAGGTGGAATCGCTGCGCGCGGAGAAGCTGCGCCTCGAAGCGCGCGGCGCCGAGATGGAGCGGGAATTCGACGAAACCCGCGTGCGCTCCACGCAGGTGGACGACTCCCTGCGCATGGCGCGGCAAAAGCTCGGCGATTTCCGCGAGGAGCGCAGCAAGCACGAGATCGAGCGCGCCCGCAACGATTCCGAACGCGAGCACCTGCGGCAATCCTGCGTCGAGGAACTGAACGCGCAGCCGGAAGATCTGATCGCGGAATTCCCCGCCCTGCTTGTCCGGCGAGGAACTGCGCTCCTCCGACGCGCAATATCACGAACTGAAATCGCGCATCGAGTCCATGGGCCCGATCAACATGATGGCGCTCGAGGAATACAACGAATGCGAGCAGCGGTTCGAATTCCTCGGCCGCGAACGCACCGACCTGCTGCAATCGATCACCGATACGCAGCAGGCCATCACGGAGCTCGATCAGGTCTGCAAACAAAAATTCGAGGAAGCGTTCACGATCATCAATCAAGAATTTCGCCACGGCCTTCCACACGCTCTTCGGCGGCGGAACCGGCGAGATGCGGCTGTCCGAACCGGACAGCTCGGGCGAGCCGGGCATCGACGTGGTGGCGCAGCCGCCGGGCAAGCGCCTGCAAAACGTGCTGCTGCTTTCCGGCGGCGAAAAAGCGATGACGGCGCTGGCGCTGCTGATCGCCATCTTCCGCTACCAGCCGAGCCCGTTCTGCATCCTGGACGAAGTGGACGCGCCGCTCGACGAAGCCAACGTCGGGCGCTTCACGAAACTCGTTTCGGAGATGAGCGCGGGCACGCAGTTCATCGTCGTGACGCACAACCGGAAAACGATGGAGATGGCGTCGGTCCTGTACGGCGTCACGATGCAGGAGCCGGGCGTCTCGAAGCTGGTCTCGGTCCGCTGGGACGAACCGGCCGCCGCGCAAGCCGCGACGAACGCGGCGTAGTCTTGAGTAGCACAGGCACTCTGTCCTGTGTCGAAATTTTGACTTCGTTGATCGCAATCACGGATGCGCAGCTGGTTTAGAAACCCGCACAGGCAGAGTTCCTGTGCTACTTCAAAGTTTTCCACTTTTCGTTTTTCTTCTCCGTTGACATCGCCGAACCGTGCGCTAGAATACCCGCCTCTCTGAGAGGGACGTGTTCCTTTGGCTTCTCCAAAAATGAATGCAATCGTGTGGGAGACAAATCTCCCCGGAATTCACTTTCTGAATCGCGGGAAGGTTCGCGATCTGTACGAGGTGGGCGAGCACCTGCTGATCGTCGCCACGGACCGCCTTTCCGCGTTTGACGTGGTGCTGCCCACGCCGATCCCCGATAAGGGACGCGTGCTGACGCAGCTCTCGCTGTTCTGGTTCAATCTGTTGCGCGACGTCATTCCGAATCACATCGTCACCGCAACGGATTTCCCGGCCGAGCTGGCGCCCTACCGCGCGCAGCTCGAAGGCCGCGCCATGCTTTGCCGGCGAACAAATCCTCTGCCGATCGAATGCGTCGTGCGCGGATACCTGTCCGGCTCGGGATGGAAGGATTATCGCGCCACCGGAAAAGTCTGCGGGATCGCGCTGCCGCCGGGACTTCGGGAATCCGAGCGGCTGCCGGAAGCCATTTTCACTCCTTCGACCAAGGCCACCGCGGGCCATGACGAAAACATTTCGTTCGACGAAGCGGTCTCGCGCATCGGGGGCGAACTCGCCGAACGCGTGCGCGCCATCAGCCTGGAAATTTACCGCCGCGCCGCCGCCTACGCCGAGCCGCGCGGAATTATTCTGGCGGACACGAAATTTGAATTTGGCCTCGTGGAAAAAGAACTGATCTGGATTGACGAGGCCTTGACCCCGGACTCTTCGCGTTTCTGGCCTGCGGACGGCTACCAGCCCGGCCGCGCGCAGCCCTCGTACGACAAGCAGTACGTCCGCGACTACCTCGAACGGATCGGGTGGAACAAACAGCCGCCCGGCCCGGAACTGCCCCCCGATGTCGTTGCCGCGACCCGCGAAAAATACCGGGAAGCGTACCGGCAGTTAACGGGCCACGAACTCAGTTAGATCGCGCCGCCGGAATCGTCCGGCGGCCAACAATTCTTGTGCGGAGCGTGCGACGGTGAAGGATCAACTGGAAACGCTGGTCGGCCAGATGGTGGAGCGCGGAATTCATTTCGACGAAGCAGTCAACGAATTCGAAAAGAAATTCATCAAGCGCGTGCTGGACCGCTCCCACGGCAATCAGTCGCGCGCCGCACGCCTGCTTGGAATTCACCGCAATACGCTCAGCCGCAAGATTGATCTCTACAAGCTCGATCATCGGCAGCGCAGGCTGAGGTGACGGGTAATTCGTGACTGGTAGCTGGCGGTGAGTGACTGGTGCTTGGTGATTGGCGGTAGGTGCTTCGCTAGCCTCGAATCGCCGCGAAGTGAGGCACATGATTTGTGATTTGTGATTCTTGCGAACCCCGCGAATATTGCTAAAGAGCCCGATCCCTGCTATTTCAACGCATTTGATAATGGCAAAAAACGGCCCCGGAAATTTCCCGGGGCCATTTTTTCTCGATATGCTTGAGGGTTAGTTTGCTGTGGGAGCCTTCTTCGCAGGAGCCTTCTTGGCCGGCCCCTTCTTGGCTGGGCCCTTCTCTTCCGGCAAGTCTTCCGTGTTGATTTTGGCCTTGTCCCACGTCAGCATGAACGGATTTTGCGTGTAGCCGATCAGCGTGCCGGTGAACCGGACCACTGCGTCTTTCTCCAGGCGCTTGGCTTCCGGCTGGCCATCGATCTTGACTTTCATGTTGGACGTCGTGGCCGCCTCGATTTCTTCCGGCGTGGCGCCGCGGAACACTTTCAGCGTCACGTTGTCGCCATCCACTGCGGGCGCTTCCATCACGCGGACTCCGACGTCCGGATACTCCAGGCCGCAACTGGCAAGCCACATGACCTTGCCCGCGTCGCCTCCGGCCTTCAGCGCAGGAATGAAGTTCGCCGTGTCGTCGCGCGCCTTCTGCAAGTCGGCGGCGCTTGGAACATTCAACGTCGCGGGCCGGTCCGAGGTGCTGGCGGAAAGCGTGAGGAGTTCGTTCACCTGGTCATCCACCAGCTTGTCGCAGGCGGGCTGCTGGTAACGAATCAGTTGGTTCTTGAGATAGGCCTGCACTTGCGCGTCGTTCGGGATCTTCAGATTGATCGCGCGCGCAAGTTCCCAGAAACCATCGGTGCCCGTGGGAGGAGTCATCTGCAGGTACACAATGCCGAGACGGTAGTGAGTGACGGGATCATCCGGAGTAATGGACAGAACCGTCTTGTAGTACCCAGCCGCACCGGCGTAATCCTTCATGTTTGTCGAAGCAAGTGCCGCGATCGCGTTAAACAAGACCTTGACGCCTTTCTTTTGCGTCTCGAACTGGTCCGCCGGCACGGCGTCGGGCTTCTTCAAATCTTCCAGGGCCTTCAGGCCCGCGATGGAAGCGTCTCGCGCCTTGGTCAGCGAGTCGGGAGTTTGCAACGCCTTGTCGGAGATTCCCAGATAAAACGCCTGGGCCCGCGTGTAATACGCTTCGAGGCGCCCCGTGGCGTCAATCTTGTCCCCGAGCGCGATCATGCGGTCGGCGTACTCGATGGCCTGAGCGAAGTTCTTCAGCGCCATGTACGTCGCGTAGTAGTCGCGATAGATGTACGGCATCAATGTGGAGTTGTTGTAGGTCTTCACAAAATCATCGAGCATTTTGACTTTTTGCTGAGGATTCTGCTCCGCATCCGCCGCCTTGTACGCGTTATATTCAGGCAGGGTATAACCAGGCTTGGCCTGATCCTGTGGCACCCTCGGTGCAGCCCACAATTTCCCCGCGCCAGACCCCATTCCCAGCGCGATCCATAACAGACCGGCGCCTGTCACAATCCACTTTCGTATCATCGGCTTCCAGCCTCCTCAGCAAATTTCAAAAAATCCGATTGTCATTACAACATGCAAGATTGTCTGCCGGTCCAAAGCTACCGGATTATAGGGAATCCCACTCTGGGGCGCAAGGGAATCCCGTTTGCCTCCACGCCGGAGTCGCGGTCCGCCGAATGGGCTGCACCTGACCTGGCGGGCGCTAATGCTATGATGGCAAACTCCGGAACAAGGAAGCCCCGGCAGAGAATATCATTACTCCCGGCAATACAGGAGAAGCAATGCCATCGGAAGACGCCCTTGCAGGAAAAGTGACCCTCGTCACGGGAGCGAGCCGGGGAATCGGTTTTGCCATCGCCCGCCGCCTGGGACGCATGGGCGCGCGCGTCTCGATTTGCGGGCGGGACCGGGCGAAGCTTGAACAAGCGGCCGCCAGCCTTCGCGGCGAAGGAATCGAAACGATTGCCGTCCAGGCGGATGTCTCGCGCGCGGAACAAATTTCCTCGCTGGTTTACAAGACGCAGCAGGAATTGGGTCCGATCGACATTCTCGTGAACAACGCCGGCACAGGCTTGTTTGGCCCCTTCCATGAATTCGGCGAAGCGGAGTGGAACACCGTCCTGGATACAAACCTCAAATCAGTATTTTTGGCGTGCCGCGCCGTCGCTCCGGAAATGATCCGCCGCCAGACGGGCCACATCATCAATATCAGTTCGCTTGCGGGGAAAAACACCTTCGCCAACGGCGCGATTTACTGCGCGTCGAAATGGGGCCTCATGGGCCTGACCGGCAGCATGGCCGAGGATTTGCGCGGGTACGGCATCCGTGTGAGCGCCATTTGCCCCGGCTCCGTGGCGACGGAATTCGCCGGGCAAGGCGGCAAAAACCCCTCAAAAATTCTCCAGCCCGACGACGTGGCGCACGCGGTGGCTGCCCTGGTGACGCAAGCCGCGGGCAGCTTCATCAGCGAAGTGCACATCCGCCCCACGCGCAAGCCGTAGCTCCGCGCAGGTTTTCTCTGTGCTCCTCTGTGCTCCTTCGTGCCCTCAGTGTTAAAGCCTTTGCATTCCGCCAGGACGCAACCCTCAACCCGAAGGACGCAGAGAAAACTGTCCCCTCATAATTCCTCTTGACAATAGTCGTTATAACGAGTATTGTTGGCTCATGGAACGAACGCCGAAACCGAAACGCGCCCCCCAGTCCCCCCTTGAAGCACAGGTCTTCGTCAGCCTCATGCGTACCGCAGACGCCCTGGCCCGCAGCGCCGAGGCCCTGCTCAAGCCCTTCAACCTCTCTGGCACGCAGTACAACATCCTGCGCATCCTGCGTGGCGCGGGCGAAAAAGGCCTGGCCTGCCGCGAGGTCGGCTGCCGGCTCATCTCGCGCGATCCGGACCTGACGCGCCTGCTCGACCGCATGGAATCCCGGGGACTTATCTCCCGCGCGCGGGAGGCGCAGGATCGCCGCGTCGTCAAGACCCGCATCACCGCGGAAGGGCTCCGCCTGCTGGCCGAGTTGGACAAGCCTATGCGCGATTTGCACCGCCGCCAGTTGCGTCACTTTTCCCAGAAACAGCTCCGCCAATTCTCGAACTTGCTCGACCGCGCCCACGAGCGCCAGGAGGAAGGGCAATCATCCGATTGATTTTTTTGAAGCCGAAACGATTTATCGCAATCAAATGCAAATAAGGAGGAACGAAAATGAGCACACCAGTCAGCGCAGCATCGCAAAGCACCCAGGCAACAAAGTGGCAGCTTGATCCCGCGCATTCCGCAGCGCACTTCAGCGTCCGGCACTTGATGATCTCCAATGTCCGGGGAGAATTCACGAAGCTCACCGGCAGCGCGCAGATCAACCCAGCCGACCCGGCGAAATCCTCAGTCGAGGTAACGATTCAAGCCGGATCCCTCAACACACGCGAACCCCAGCGCGACGAACATCTTCGCAGCGCCGACTTTTTTGATGTTGCAAATTACCCGACCCTTACGTTTCGGTCGAAGCGGATCGAAACTCTTGGCGCAGAGGATTTCAAGCTGACCGGCGATCTCACGATTCGTGGAGTCACAAAGGAAGTCACCTTCGACGTCGAGGGCCCCACGCCTTCCGTGAAAGATCCCTGGGGCAATGTCCGCGCGGGCATTACGGCGTCTGCGAAAATCAACCGCAAGGATTTCGGACTCGTCTGGAACGCCTTGACCGAGGCCGGCGGAGTGGTCGTCGGCGACGAAGTCAAAATCACGATCGAAGCGGAATTGATCCAGCAAGCTCCCGCGGCCTGAGCCACTTACCGTAACGCCCGCCGGGTCGCGACGCCCGGCTCTTTGGCCGGATGGGACTTGCCCGTCCGGCCAAATTTATTCGAAGATATCCTTCGCTTTGGAAAGGAATCGTTAGCTCATCATGACAATGCAAAAAATGGCCGAGACACAAGCGCCGATTCACGAATTGATTGGCCGGAGATGGAGTCCGCGCGCATTTTCGGATCGCCCTGTCGAGCCGGACAAACTTCTGAGCCTTTTCGAAGCCGCCCGCTGGGCCGCGTCGGCCAGCAACGAACAGCCCTGGGCGTTTCTTGTCGCAACTTGGCAAGACTCCAAAAATTATGAAGAGATGCTCAACGTGCTGGTAGACTCCAACCGTAGCTGGGCGAACAAGGCTCCCGTCCTTATTCAGACTTTCGCGCACACACGATTCGAAAAGGACGGGAGACCCAACCGCCACGCGTTCTACGATCTGGGTCAGGCGGCTGCGAATCTGTCCCTCCAGGCGACGGCGCTGGGTCTCATGACGCACCAAATGGCGGGGTTTAACGTCGAGGCGGCGCGAGAGCATTTTGCCGTGCCCGCAGGATGGGAGCCGGTCAGCATGATTGCCCTGGGCTATCCGGGAGATCCGGAGTCGCTCACGGAAAAGCTGCGGGAACGCGAAACCGCGCAGCGTCGGCGCAAACCTTTGGAGTCATTTATTTTTTCTGGCGCTTGGGGGCATCCGGCTTCGATCGCGGGCCTACCGAAATAAAACAAAATGGCCGAGCTGCTCCAATTCGTCGTCCGGCACGGGTACATGCTGGTATTTGCCTGGGTCTTCGTCGAACAGGCGGGCCTGCCGGTTCCTTCGGCGCCTCTGCTTCTGGCCGTCGGTGCGCTTTCAGGGACTCACCAGATGAACCTGGGAGTAGCGATCGCGTTGGCGACCTTCGGGTCGCTCGCGAGCGACGCGATGTGGTACGAGCTTGGCCTTAGGAAGGGTATCCGCGTACTCCAATTGCTTTGCCGGATTTCCCTCGAACCCGATTCCTGCGTGCGAAGGTCCCAGGTCAGATTCGGACGCAACGGGCCCCGAGTGCTTTTGGTCGCCAAATTTATTCCAGGCTTAAACGCGATGGCCGCGCCGCTCTCCGGCGTCATCCGGATGGGTTGGCGCCGGTTTCTGCTCTTCGATACGATCGGGGCCTTGCTCTGGGTGAGCGCCTTCACGATGACCGGCTACACGTTCAGCAGTGATCTTGAGCGCGTTGCTGCTAGGGCCGCTTTCCTCGGGGAATGGCTGGTTGTTATTCTGCTGGCCGGATTTGCGGGCTATATCTCATGGAAATACTACAATCGGCAAAAGTTCCTGCAAAAACTGAAGATTGCGCGAATCACGCCCGAAGAACTCAAGGAAAAAATGGACGCGGGCGAGGACATCCTTGTGGTCGACCTTCGCCACTCGCTCGACTTCGACGCAAACCCGGAAACGATTCCCGGCGCGCTGCACATCGACGCAGCAGAGCTCGAGGAAGCGTACGATGTCATTCCCCGGGACCGGGAAATTGTTCTGTTCTGCGCGTGCCCGAATGAAGCGACTGCCGCCCGCCTCGCGCTTCTGCTCCGCAGCAAAGGAATCACGCAGATTCGCCCGCTCTCGGAAGGTTACGAGGGATGGCGTAGCCGAGGCTTCCCCCTGAGCCTCGCCAAAGACGAAACGGGCGACGCACACGCAGCAAAAGTCTAGGCGCTGATTGGATTTGCTTTTTACTCCGAAAAAACAATTCCTAGAGCCGTGGCAGCACGATGCCCTGCTGCGCCTGGTACTTCCCCTTCTTATCCTTATAGGAAATCTCGCATTCCTCATCGGACTCGAAGAAGAGAACCTGGCACAGGCCTTCGTTGGCGTAGATTTTTGCCGGAAGCGGAGTGGTGTTGCTGATTTCAAGCGTAACGAAGCCCTCCCATTCTGGCTCGAAGGGCGTCACGTTCACAATAATCCCGCAGCGCGCGTACGTCGACTTCCCGAGACAAATGGTCAGGACGTTGCGCGGAATGCGGAAATATTCCACCGACCGCCCCAGCGCGAACGAGTTCGGCGGAATGAGGCAAACAGCCCCCTTGAACTCGACCAGCGACCTCGGATCAAAATGTTTCGGGTCGACAATGGTCGAATTCACATTCGTAAAAATGCGAAATTCGTCGGCGACGCGGATGTCGTACCCGTAGCTGGACACTCCATAACTGATCACGCCATCGCGAACCTGGCGGTCCTCAAACGGTTCGATCATCTTGTGTTCCAGCGCCATCTTGCGTATCCAACGATCCGGCTTTACCGACATCCAGGGCCTCCTGCGCGACGCTGCAAAGACGCGCATCTTAACCGAGCGCGTCCAGCTTGACAACCCGCAACTGCATGTCTAGCATAGCTTGCCGTTGAATAGCAGGAGGCTGGTGTGATCAAGCTGGACATTGTAAACGCAGTGGTAAACAAGACTGGCGTGAGCCGGACCAAGGCAGAACAGGCCGTGGAAACGGTCTTTGAAGCCATGAAGAACGCGCTTGGCAAAGGCGAGCGAATTGAGTTGCGCCGCTTTGGTGTCTTCAATGTGCGCCCGCGCAAGACCGGCATCGGCCGCAATCCGCGCACCGGCCAGGAAGTCAGCATCCCGCCCGGCAAAGCTGTGCGCTTCAAGCCCGGCAAGGAACTGCAAACTCTCTGAACTCGCGACTCGCTGTTGAGTTTTCCCGCCGAGCCCTTGGATCGGCGCAGGAATTATTTCGCTCGCACGTACTCGTAACGAAATCCCCTCCGAGTTCGGCGCCCGGAGATTCCGCAATCTGAAAGCTGAACCTGACCTTGCAATCGCATGTTCCCCGGCTTATGTTATCGCTCAGCCGAAAATTGAAAAACAGGAATCAAAGTTTGGATCATTCGTTGCAACCTGCTCGTCTGCTTCAGCTGCTTTGAACGGGAGAAATATAATGCGTAATCGCAGGCAATTCCTGAAGGACGCCGCGGGAGTCTCCGCTGGAATGTTTTTCCTGGGAAGCGGTGCGCCCGGTTCGCTGGTGCAGGCGCCAACGCAGCAACAAGGCGCCACCAAGCGGCGGGAAATTCGCATCGGCCAGCGCCGCGTCAAGACTGTGGATGTGCACAGCCATATCGCATTGCCCGAGGCTGCCGAAGTCTTGAAGGGCACCCCTCTTGAAAAACTCGCAGCCGGGGGCCCGACGCGCCCCGGCACGAATCCACATTCACTTGGCCCCGAGCGTCTGCAAACAATGGACGAAATGGGGATCGACGTCCAGGTGGTCAGCATCAACGCTTTCTGGTATTCCGCCAATCGCGAATTGGCTCGGCGGTTGATCGATGTGCAAAATCAAAAGCTGGCTGAGTTGTGCGCGGCTAAGCCGGACCGATTCGTGGCTCTCGCGTCCGTGGCGCTTCAGTTTCCGGAACTCGCAGCCCAACAAATGGAAGACGCGATCAAGCACCTGGGCATGCGTGGCGCGGCGATTGGAGGAACCGTCGAGGGCGAAGAACTCTCGTCCCCAAAATTCGACCCGTTCTGGGCCAAGGCGGAGGAGATGCAGGCGCTGATTTTCATGCACCCGCAGGACAGCGCGGTCGCCACCGGAATCGTCTCGCGCGTGCAAGGAAACGGTTTTCTCGAAAACGTCATTGGCAATCCGCTCGAAACCACCATTTTTCTCTCGCACTTGATCTTCGAAGGCACGCTGGACCGTTTTCCCAAATTGAAGATCTGCGCCGCTCATGGAGGCGGCTACCTGCCATCCTATAGCGGCCGTATGGACCAGGGTTGCCTGACTCTTCCTACGCGGTGCTCAAAGACCCTTCAAAAACGGCCGAGCGAATACTTGAAGCAGCTCTATTTCGATGCAATGGTTTTCACGCCTGAAGGGCTGCGGCACCTGATTGCCGTCGTTGGAGCAAGCCAGCTCGGTCTCGGCAGCGATTATCCGTTCGCGTGGGAAAGTCACCCGGTCGATCACGTTCTTAACACGCCCGGGCTGAAGCGATAGCGATCGCGAGGCAATTCTCAGTGGCAACATGTGCAAGCTGTTGAGAATTCCGGCGTAGCGCAGCAATTCTTTTTCATACGTGGTTGGAACGGCTGATGGCTGTGTGGTGTGCTGGGCAACCTGCGCAGGCGTCTCGGCAAATTAAGCTGCCCACTGCCGTGACGGACGCATCCAATACCTTATGACTGATCGAAGCGAATTCGACTCCACTCCCGCGGAAACCCTCACTCCAGTCGTGACCGCCTGGGACCTGCCTCCCAATCCGTACTGGGAAAATCTGGAGGCCCGCAGGCAGCGCAGATCGCTCGCCATTGCGATTCTGCTTTTCGTGCTGACCTTGATTTCCACGCTGGCGGTCGGCGCGCAGTACGCATCCGCCTACGCCTCCGGGCAATCCCCGGATTTTGAAGAGCTCATTTCCACGTATGCGACTTTGCTGGCGCACCCGCAACTCCTGCTCGCCGGAGTCCCATTTGCCTTCACGCTGATCGGC
The DNA here is from genome assembly GCA_963804145.1 of uncultured Acidobacteriota bacterium. Lineage (GTDB taxonomy): Bacteria > Acidobacteriota > Terriglobia > Acidiferrales > UBA7541 > Palsa-360. The sequence goes on from CAWDPI010000008.1 coordinate 40,218, forward strand.
ATTTTGCTGGCGCATGAATTGGGACATTTTTTTGCGTGCCGCTATTACGGGATTTCCGCAAGCTATCCGTATTTTCTTCCGGCGCCGACGCTCATCGGGACGCTGGGAGCGTTCATCCGGATTCGTTCCCCTATTTCCAATCGCAAGGCTCTTTTTGACGTGGGTCTTGCCGGGCCCGTGGTTGGATTTCTCTTCGCTGTTCCGGCGTTGGCGATTGCCGTTTTCTATTCGAGGGTGGTGCCTTTTTCCGACGCGCATGCTTCCGTCGTCTTCGGCCAACCGCTTGTGATGCGCCTGCTCGTCGCCGTGCTGCGTCCGGGCGTGGCGCCGGGAGACTTGCTGCTGCATCCCGTTGGACGCGCGGCGTGGGTCGGTTTATTCGCCACGGCGCTCAACCTGCTTCCGGGCGGGCAACTGGATGGCGGCCATATCCTGTATTCCGTAGCCAGCAAATATCATCGAAAAATTACGATGGCCGTCGCGCTGCTCTTGATTCCTCTCGGCCTGTTTTTTTGGAAGGGATGGATCTTGTGGTCCGTGCTGCTGCTGGCGATCGGCTTCCGTCACCCGCCGCTGCTCAACCGCTGGGAAAAGCTCGACCGCACACGCCTGCTCTGGGCCGCCTTCGCGGTCCTAATGTTCATCCTGTGTTTCATGCCCATGCCGGTAATGATTCGCTAAAGTAGGACAGGCTTCCAGCCTGTCGGTTTTCTAATCCAGCTCCAATAGCAAACCCGACAGGCTTGAAGCCTGTCCTACTAAGACCCTAAAACAAACTCAGCGGATCCACGTCTACCAGAACCGCCTTCTGCGGAATCTCTTTCTCTTCACAAAACGCCAGCAGTTCAGTAACAGCCCGCGTAAGCTGCGCCCGCTTCGGCGCCTTCAACAAAAATTGAAACCGGTACTCGCGCTTCAGCCGCGCAAGCGGCGCCGCGGCTGGCCCCAATACCTTCACACCGCGCGATTCCTGAGGCGCGAGAAACGCCGAGAGCTGCCGCGACCACCGAATGGCGTTCTCAATTTTCGTGTCGCGCACCAGAATGCTAGCCAGCGCCGTAAAGGGCGGATAGTGCAACAGCCGCCGAAATTGCACCTCGTTTTCAAAAAAAGTGAGGTAGTCCTGCCGCGCAGCCAAGTTGAATCGCATAGTGCTCCGGATAGTAGGTCTCGACGAGCACTTCCCCGGGCAAGTCGCCGCGCCCCGCGCGCCCCGCAACCTGCGTCAGCAGTTGAAACGTGCGCTCCGCCGCCCGAAAATCCGGCAGGCTGAGTTGTGAATCCGCGGAAATCACGCCGACGAGCGTGACCCGCTGAAAATCGTGCCCTTTGGCCACCATTTGGGTGCCCACCAGAATGTCGATCTTCCCCGTCGCGAAGTCCCCCAGCACCTGCTGATACGCGCGCTTCGTGCGCACGGAGTCCCGGTCCAGGCGCGCGACGTTCGCGCCGGGGAATTTCTCGCGCAGCTTTTCTTCAAGTTGTTCCGCGCCCGCCCCGAAAAAATAAACGTGTTCGGAATTGCATTTCGGGCAGCTCTCCGGCACGCGCCGCGAGAATCCGCAGTAATGGCACTCGAGCCGCTGGCGCTGCTTGTGATACGTCAGCGAAATGCTGCAATTTTCGCACTGCACGCCCGCGCCGCACGACCGGCAAATCACGAACCACGAGTACCCGCGGCGATTGATGAGGATCAGCGATTGCGTTCCCTCGGCGAGGCGCGCGGCGATGGCTTCGCCGAGTTTCGAGGAAATCGGCCCGGCGCGATGCGTGGACTTGAAATCCTCGCGCAGGTCCACGATTTCCACCGGCGCAAGCGGCCGGTTCTCCACGCGCGAATCCAGTTGAAGAAGATGATATTTCCCCGCCCGCGCATTCTGAAAACTTTCAAGCGACGGCGTCGCCGAGCCAAGCAGAACGACCGCCCCTTCGAGTTTCGCGCGCACAACAGCCACGTCGCGCCCGTGATACCGCGGCGTTTCTTCCTGCTTGTAGCTCGACTCCTGCTCCTCATCGACCACAATCAGTCCCAGATTTTCCACCGGCGCGAAAACAGCCGAGCGCGTTCCCACCACCACGCGCGCCTCGCCGCGCCGCACGCGCCACCATTCGCGCGCTCGTTCCACTTCCGGCAGCGCGCTGTGCAGCACGGCGACGCCAGCGCCGAATCGCGCACGGCACAATCTGCCCATCCAAAGCGTCAGCGCGATTTCCGGAACCAGAATCAGCGCGGTCTTGTTCCGAGCGAGTGTTGCTTCGACGGCGTTGAGATACACTTCCGTTTTCCCGCTGCCCGTGACGCCGTAAAGAAGTCCCGCGGTAAAAACGCCCGCGTCGAGCCAGCCTCGAATCACTCCCAGTTCCCGCTCCTGATCCGGATTCAGAATATTCGAGGGCGGCGTGTAATCGGCATCAAATAAATCCTCTTCGATGGCGATCGGCTCTTCCCAGCTTTTCAGTTTTTCCTGGCGGATCATCCGCTCGACGAGCGGCCGCGAAACTTTGGCGAGTTTTGCGAGTTGCGGCAGCGGCAAAGGACCGCGCTCCTCCGCCAGCACATGAAAGACGCGCGCTTCTTTTTCGGGGAGAGTGGCACGGGGTTCAGCCTGTGTCGGATTTTCTGGCGGAAGCGCATTCCAAGCGACAATTTTCTGCACGCGCGCCTGGCGCCGCACCGCAACCTCGCGCGCTTCCAGCTGCTTGCGGCGCTGCAGCCGTTCCGCCGCCGCGTCGCCCCCCGGCAGCTTGCGCAAACGGTCCGCGCGCACCGGCCGCCCCTCGATCTCCATGAGCGAAAGCAGCGCCAGCTCTGCGATTTCCGCTTCGCTGCGATTCCCTGCTGCGTCGAGTTCGGCGCGCCGCGCGCGTCCCGCATCCGTCATCAGAAATTCGCGCTCGTGCCGCAAATCGATCTGCGGCGGCAGCATCGCGCGGAAAACTTCTCCGAGCGGCGCCACGTAGTAGCCGCCCACCCAGCGGCCCAGTTCCACAAGCTTCGGCGGCAACGCCGGAATCGCATCGAGCACTTCGACAATTTCCCTGACATTTTTTACACGCGCCGGATCGGGCCGCCGGACAGACGCCTCCACCACCACTCCCGTCATCGCGCGATTGCGGAATGGCACAAGCACGCGGCTGCCCGCGCAAACTAAACCCGCCAGACGCTCCGGAATCTCATACGTAAACAGCGAGCGCAGCGGAACCGGCAGCGCGACTTCGCAATAAGTGGGAGGCATGTCAGGGAAGTAGTGTAGCAGCAGAATCTTAACTGGGCATTTCCGGGCCGGCGAATCGAGGGCGGGTGAACTTCGTGGCGTCAGCGTCCCGCCGGCGTTTTTCGGACTATCGCGGTGGCGATCACAAAAATCGCCGGCGGGACGCCGGCGCTATAAAATCACCGTGGAAGTTTCTTCAACGGCAAACCCAAATGCACCATCACTTTTTGCAAGTCCTTCCAGACTTCCCCCTTCGCATTGGGGTTGCGCAGCAAGTAAGCCGGGTGATACGTGGCCAGCAGCTTCGTGCCCCGATAATCAAACCATTCGCCGCGAAATCGCGAGATCGAGTCTTTCGTTTTCAAGAGCGCCTGCGCCGCGGTCAAGCCCAGGCACACAATCGCCTTCGGAGCGATCACATCGAGTTGCCGGTACAAATAGGGTGAGCAGGTCGCCACTTCGTCGTCCTCAGGCTTGCGGTTTTCCGGCGGCCGGCATTTCACGACGTTGCAGATGTAAACCGCGTCGCGCGTGAGACCCATCGCCTCGATCATTTGTGTCAGGAGTTTCCCGGCGCGCCCGACGAACGCCAGCCCTTGCACGTCTTCATCGTGGCCGGGCCCTTCTCCGACGAAGACAAGTTCGGCGCGCGGATTGCCTTGGCCAAAAACAATCTTGTTCCGCGTCCGGTGCAGCTTGCAGCGCGTGCATTCGCCGAGGTCTTCGCGGGTCCGTTCGAGCGTATCGCCCTCGACGCGGTCGAGCACCTCGAATAGCGACGCCGCATTCACGACGGGAAGCACGGAAACAGGCGGCGCAATCTTCGGAGGCGGGCTCGAACTGGATGGCAAGGCTGCATGACAGGTAGCGCGGAAGGCGCTTGCTCCGCTGCTCGTTTGATCGGGCGTTTTCCCATGGTTCTCCGGTCGGTGTAAAACGCACCGAGATTCAAATCGTCGTAGTAACGCAGCCAGGCTTCCAGTTTTTCGCGTGGTGTTTGCGTCGGGGAGGAATCCATCGGCAGGTCAGCGCGCGCGTTGCGTTGCGCCCGTTTGTCCTATTGCGTGTGCCATCGTTTGCCGCAAGCCGCGCAATTGATCGAGTATGCGCTGCGCCGCATCGATCTTGGGCATGCGAGGGAAAGCCTTCTCGCTTCCGTCGCGGAAATACAGGGTAATTATGTTCGTGTCGTGATCGAATCCGGCGCCCTCGGCCGTCACGTCATTGGCCACAATCAAATCGGCTTGCTTGGAATCCAGCTTGGCCCGCGCATGAGCCGCCACGTTCTCCGTCTCCGCGGCAAAACCGATGAGCACGCGATCGCCTTTGCCGAGCGCCACGTCGGCAAGAATGTCCAGTCGTCGATTCCAGTTCCAGATTCAGGCGCCCGTTCACGCGCTTCAGCTTCTTCGTCTGCGGCGCCACCGGACGGTAATCCGCCACCGCCGCCGCCATGATCAGCGCGGTCGCGCGCGGAAAATGTTCGAGCACCGCGCGGTGCATCTGCTCGGTGGTGCGCACGGACACAAATTGGACGCCCTGGGGCGGATCGAGCCGAGTCGGCCCGCTGATCAAGATCACGCTCGCGCCGCGACGCGCCGCGGCTTGCGCCAGCGCATAGCCCATCTTTCCGGAAGATCGATTGGTCAGAAATCGCACCGGGTCCAGGTCTTCGCAAGTGGGCCCGGCCGTCACGATGATCGTTTCTTCCTGCAAGTCATGTTCGATTCCCAGACGAGCGCAAACTGCCTGGGCAATGGCATCAACGCCGGCTAGCCGCCCGGCACCCGTCATCCCGCAAGCGAGATAGCCTTCCTCCGGCGGCACGACGTGAACGCCGCGCGCGCGCAGCGTCTCGACATTCTCCTGCGTCGCCGCATGCTCCCACATGTTTACGTTCATCGCCGGAGCAACGACCACTGGCGCGGTCGTCGCCAGATACAGCGTGGTCAGGAAATCGTCCGCGACGCCGCGAGCCATTTTCGCGATCACGTTCGCGGTCGCCGGAGCAACCACCAGCAGGTCGATCCGCTGGGCCACCGCAATATGCTCGATCGCGCTTTCCACATTCGCGCTGGCGGATTCCTCGCCAAACATTTCGGTGATTACTTTTTGCCCGGTGAGCGCCGCAAACGTGAGGGGCGTGATGAATTCCTGCGCGCTTTTGGTCATCACCACCTGCACGTCAATGCCTTCCTGCTGGAGCTTGCGCACCAGTTCCGCCGCCTTGTAGGCGGCTACTCCGCCGGAAACACCAAGTGCCACGCGCATAAAAATTTCGCGGCGCTATTTTTCGCGCCGCTTGCCTTCCTTATCCAGCGGATCGCCCGGAGGATCAGGCAACTGGTATTCGAGCACGCCCGCGACCAGCTCTTCGATCGCCACGCGGGTCGATTTATGCGAGCGCGGGTTCGCCACGAGTGGAGACGCTCCGAGCATCAACTGCCTCGCTCTTCGCGCCGCCACCACCACAAATGCAAATTTGCTATCCGGTGCCACACTCTCGGCCGTCATGAGATCGTTATCCTCCAAAAGATTCCAGTATCTTGCGTGCGCGCTCGCTCAAGCAACTCCGGAGACACCGCGCGGCCACCGTGATCGCCTGAATTTCCCGGCCGGCGCGCTCCACATCGTCATTCACCACCAGAAAATCATACTCCGCGTACCGCTGCATTTCCTGCCGCGCCCGTTCCAGCCTGCGCCCAATCGACTCTTCCGTATCCTGCCCTCGCGCCCGCAATCGCCGCTCCAGATCTTCCTTCGCCGGCGGAAGAATGAAAATGGCCACCGCGTGGGGCAGCTTTTGTTTTACCTGTTCGGCGCCCTGCACGTCAATTTCGAGCACCAGGTCCAGCCCCTTGCACTTCGCCTCGTCGAGCCACTTGCGCGGCGTGCCGTACTGGTGCCTTCCGAAAACGCGGGCGTGTTCGAGAAACTCCCCGGCCCGAACCCTGCGGTCGAATTCCTCTTCGGAAATAAAATCATACCATTTTCCGGCGCTTTCCGTGGTACGCGGCGGCCGGGTGGTGCAGGAAACGGAGAACATCGTACCCGGCACTTCCAGCATTTTTTGCACCAGCGTGGATTTTCCCGAGCCCGAAGGCCCGGAAACGATGAACACCAGTGGCTGCTGTGCCTGTGCCAGCGTCATTCGACGTTCTGCGCCTGTTCCCGCAGCTTCTCGATATCGGATTTCACTTCCAGCGCCAGTCCCGTGATTGCAAGACCCTCCGATTCCACGCCCGGCGTCTTGGACAGCAGCGTGTTCGCTTCCCGCTGCATTTCCTGCAAAAGAAAATCGAGCTTCTTTCCCGCTTCGCCCGCGCCCGCGAGCAATTTGCCGAACTGTTCGACGTGGCTGCGAAGCCGGGCCAGTTCCTCGCTGACGTCGCTGCGCTCGGCCAGGAGCGCAGCCTCTTGCGCCAGGCGAATGGGATCGATCTGCACGCCCTTCAGAAGCTCATCCAGGCGTTCCGCGAGGCGGCGGGCGATGGCCGGACGCACGCGCTCCGAAAGCGTCTCGATTTCCGCCGTCCTCTCGGCAATCTTCTCCAGGATTCCCTGCATCTCCGCCGTCAGCGCCTGCCCCTCCGACCGCCGCATGACTTCCAGCTTTTTCAGCGCTTGTTCCAGGCAAACTTCCAGCTGCTCGCCGAGCTTTTCTTGCATTTCCTCGCTCTGCAGCTCGCCCGCGGCTCCTGGCGCCGCGACCACACCCGGAAGCCGGAAGAGCCCGATCAGGTCCGGCTCGGTTTTTACCTTGAACTCCTTGCGCAACCGCTCCACGGCTTTCATGTAGGAATCGGCCAGGGCCTGATTGACTTCAATCGCACCGATCCCGCCCGGCTCGTAGTAGATGTTCACGTCCACGTGCCCGCGCCGCAGGCGGTTTCGAATGGCCGTTCGAATGCGCGATTCGAACACTTCAAACCCGTCCGGCATCCGGAGATGCAGGTCCAGGAACCGGTGGTTCACGCTTCGCAGGTTGATCCGCACGGAGCTTCCGTCGCGCTCGACGCGCGCCTGCGCGAAGCCGGTCATCGAATAGATCCCAGTCAGTGCTGTAGTCGCTTTCATCGATCAACCTTTGGCGCGGGAGTCGCCGCATCGTCCACGTCCGCGAACTGCATTTCGTAGAGCCGCGCGTAAGTTCCGCCCCGCGCCAGAAGTTCCTGGTGCGTGCCCGTTTCCGCGATCGTGCCGTCCTCAATGACGACAATCTTGTCCGCGCGCCGAATCGTCGAGAGCCGGTGCGCGATGACGAAGGCGGTGCGGTCCATCATCAGGTTCGCAAGCGCGCGCTGCACCAGCATTTCGGATTCGGAATCCAGCTCGGAAGTCGCCTCATCCAAAATAAGGATCGGCGAATCCTTGAGGATCGCCCGGGCGATGGCGATGCGCTGCCGCTGCCCGCCGCTGAGGCGCTGCCCGCGGTCCCCGAGCATAGTCTGGTAGCCCTTCGGCAATTCCAGGATGAAGTCGTGCGCCAGCGCCGCTTTTGCCGCGGCTTCCACGCGATCCTTCGGCAGGCCCGGCTGCCCGTAGCAGATATTGTTCCAGACGGTGTCATTAAACAGAATGGTCTCCTGCGTGACGATGGCCATCTGTTCCCGCAAGGACCGCAGCGTCACTTCGCGCACGTCCACCCCGTCGACGCGCAGGGAGCCCGACGTCACAGGGTAAAATCGCGGCAGGAGATTCACCAGCGTGGTTTTACCCGCGCCGCTCGATCCGACAATCGCGATCACTTCGCCCGCGCGCGCCTCCAGGGAAATATCGCGCAGGATGGGCAGCTCCGGATCGTATCCGAAGCCCACTCGATCGAATTCCACGCTTCGTGAAAAGGGCGGGAGCGCGGGAAGTCCCGGTTCCGCGGCAGGCTCTCCCGGGCGGCCGATGTAATCAAAAACTTTCGCGGTCGCTCCGAACGCCAGCTCGAATTGCTGGTAAACCGTGCCCAATCCCTTCACCGGTTCGTATGACTTGAACAGCGCATAGACAAACGTGAGGAAAACCGGCGCGGTCATGACCCCCATCTTGATTTGCCCCCGCGCATACATCAGCAACAATACGATCACCACGGCACCGAGCAAATCCATAATGGGTGACGTAACCACAGCCGAACGAATCCACCTCATGTTTTCGCGAAGCAAGCGCCGCGCCGCATCCCGGAACTTTCCGATCTCGAATTCCTCCATCCCGAAGGCTTTCACTACGCGATTGCCGCTGACGGTCTCTTCCAAAATTTGCGACAGCTCGCCAACACCCGCCTGGATTTTCTCCGTGGAGCGCCGGATTCGTTTTCCCAGCGTCCTAACCGGCCAGACCACTAGCGGAAGGAGCACCACCGAGCCGAGCGTCATTTTCCAGCTGGTCGCCAGCAGCACGACCATCAAAAAAAACAGCGTGAAGATGTGCCGGAAACCAAGCGCCATATACTCCGAAATCGTGCTCCGGACGCGCTCGACGTCGTTGATCACCGTGGATAACAGGCGCCCGGTCTGATTGTCCTGGAAGAAGCCGATGGGCTGCCGTATGACTTTTGCGTAAACCTGATTCCTGAGGTCCGTCACGCCCGCGATTCCTGCATACTGCACCAGCACGTTGCCCAGATATTCCGCGACGCCCTTTCCTATAAACACAGTAAGGATCGCAATCGAGAACAACGTCCCTACACTATGAATCCGGGAGGGCAGGAAAGAGTTCAGATAAATTTCCTGGTGAGTGAACGGGTTTTCAATCAGTAGGAGCCTGTTATCGGGAGCTTTCGGATTGAGTACGCTGCCGAAAATCGGGGTGATCATCAGGGCGATCAGCCCCTCCGCCAGCCCCACCACGGAAAGGCACACGACTCCCAACCCCAGCCGCACCTTGTACGGCATGACGTAACGCAATAACCGGACGAGTTCTTCTCGCTTCTTCAATGAATTTGCTGATCCCCTGTGATAAGCACGAACGCCGCGGGCTTTGTTACGCTACGAATCGCCCGCACATTTGTCAAGCCGACGAACCATCGCACGCTCTCATTACTTGACCCGGGTGCCCCATCCTTGCGGGTTTCGCAAGGGTGGGGACTTTCAGACCGCGCATCTCGCCGCGCATCACCAGTATCCCGGCTGTCCTTGAATTTAAACCCCCACCCTTTGAAATACGCAAAGGGTGGCCCACCCGACAACCCTCTGACACGCGAATCTACTTCGCCAGGTCGCGATGCACGACTTTGGAAGCATATCCCTTTTTATGCAGCGTCTTGCGCACCGCTTCCGCCAGCATGACCGAACGGTGACGCCCGCCCGTGCACCCAAACGCAATCGTCAGATAGCTCTTCCCTTCCCGGATGTAATGCGGAATCAAATACGTCAGCAAGCCTTCGACACGCCGCAAAAATTCCCCGGTTTGTGGAAACGACCGGATGTACCGCGCGACGCGCGGATCGCGCCCCGAATATTTCCGCAGCTTCGGAATAAAGTGGGGATTCGGCAGAAAGCGCACGTCAAATACCAGGTCGGCGTCGGCCGGGAGCCCGTACCTGTATCCAAAGCTCACCAGCGAAACCATCATGGGGCGCCGGTCCGTTTTCTGGAAGCGGCGGATGATGAACTGCCGCAATTCATGCACGTTGAACTTGGTCGTGTCAATGACCACATCCGCCAGCTTGCGGATCGGCTCCATCAGCACGCGCTCGCGGCGCAGGCCCTCCAGCACCGGACGGTCATGCCCGAGCGGATGCGGCCGCCGCGTCTCGCTGAACCGCCGCAGCAAGGCGTCCTCGCTTGCTTCGATGAATACGAGCGTCGCCGGAATCTCCCCGCGCAATTGCCGCAGCAGAGCGGGCAATTGTTCAAGCTGGCCGCCTTCGCGCGCGTCCACCAGCAGCGCCGCGCGCTGGATTTCTCCGCCGGCCTGCATGTGCAGTTCACTGAAGGTGGAAATCAATGCGACGGGAAGGTTGTCAACACAGTAAAAGCCGAGATCCTCGAAGGTTTTAAGAACGGTGCTCTTCCCCGAACCGCTGAGGCCGGTGAGAATCACCAGTTGCCGGGCGTCGCGCGCGTTTCGGCGCTTCACGCGGGCCGGCCTACGCCTTGACCCGGCGCTGGTGTGTGCTGGGAATGCGGAGGTCTTCGCGATATTTCGCTACGGTGCGCCGGGTGACGTGGATTCCGGCGTCGTCCAGTTTTTTGGCGATCAAGTCATCGGTGAGCGGGTGGGCAGTATCTTCTTCGTCGATCATTTTTTTCACGAGGCGCTTCAACGTCTGCAGCGACATGTTGCTGCCTTCCGGACCGTTGACCGACTCCGAAAAGAACGACCGCAGTTCCAAAACTCCCTGCGGCGTGTGCGCGTACTTGCTGGACACAGCGCGGCTGACCGTGGACGGGTGCACGCCCACTTCCTCGGCCACTTCCTTGATCATCATGGGCTTCAGGTGATCGGCGCCATGATCCAGGTATTCAAATTGCCTTTGAATGATGATCTGGCAGACCCGCAGGATGGTGTGCTTGCGCTGCTCGATGCTTTTCATCAATTGCATCGCGGCGGTCACGCGTTCCTTCACGTAATTGCGGACTTCGCGGTCGGCTGCGTCGCGGGCCAGCAGCCGGCGGTACACCGGCGAAAGCCGTAGTTGCGGTACGTCATCATCGTTCATGAACACTTGCCACTGATCGTCCACCTTGCGGAAGTAAACGTCCGGCTCGACCAGGCGCGGCTGCGTCTTGTTGTAGCGCAGCCCGGGGCGCGGATCGAGTTTCTTGATCACGTCCACCGCGCGCTTCACGAGTTCCACGGGCCGGTTCAGCGCGCGCGCAATTTCTTTCAGCTGGTTCGCCTGCAGCAATCGCGCCAGCGGTGTCTCGGGATTCAGCTCCTCGGCTTCGCTCGCCGCCAGGGGCCGCTTCGGCAAACATTCGGACACAATCTGCGCTGCCAGCGCGTTTTGCCCGTCCAGCGTCCGAAGCTGCGTTAGCAGGCACTCGCGCAAGTTACGGGCACCCACGCCCAGCGGGTCAAATTCCTGTACCACGGCCAGGGCTTCCTCGACGTCTTCCATCGAGTACTTTCCGTTTTGCGAAATTTCTTCGAGCGACGCGCTGAGGTAACCGTTCTCATCGAGGTTTCCGATGATCGCTTCGGCGATCTCGCGCACCACGTCGTTGCAAACCGTCACGCTCATTTGCCAGGCGAGATGTTCGGTCAGCCCCTGCGCCGAGGAAAGGAACTTGTCAAAGGACGGCCGCTCGATGACTTCCTGTTCGCCGCGCTCCGGATTGCCTCCACCACTATCGAGATACTGGTTGAAAAACGAGGCGACGTCGAAATCCTCGAAGGGACTCGGGGGTTCGACCTCTGGAATTTTTTCGGTTTCGGCTTTCAGGAAGGTTTCGTCGCTGTAATCTTCAGGTGTGACGCTTTCTTCGGACAACTCCTCCAGCACCGGGTTCTCGATCATCTCCTGATTGATCATCTCGCGGAGTTCGAGACGGTTCAGCGCCAGCACGCTCACCATCTGGACCAGGCCAGGCGTAAGGATCTGCTTCTGCGCGATCCGGAGGTGAAGTTTTGGCTGGAGCCAGCTCATAGGCGTCAATCAATTCAAACGGAAATGATCGCCGAGGTACACTCGGCGGACTTCGGGATTGGAGCTAAGTTCGGCCGGGGTCCCGGCGGCAAGGACTTTGCCGTTTTGCACGATGTAGGCGCGATTGGTTACGGTCAGGGTCTCGCGCACCTGGTGGTCGGTGACCAGGACGCCGATTCCTTCGTGGCTCAAATCGCTGATAATCTTCTGGATATCCACCACGGTCAAAGGGTCGATCCCCGAAAAAGGCTCGTCCAACAGGATGAAGGCAGGCTCCAGCACCAGGGACCGCGCTATCTCCAGCCGGCGTCTCTCGCCGCCTGACAGCGTGTAAGCTCCATTGGATCGAACCGTTTCCAGCTTCATTTGCGCCAATAACTCCTCAAGCCGGTCGCGCTGTTGCTCCGAAGTCAGAGGCAGCGTTTCCAGGACCGCAATCAGGTTTTCTTCGACCGTAAGCTGCCGGAAAACCGAAGGTTCTTGCGGCAAATAACTGATCCCGCTGCGGGCCCGGAGATACATGGGGAGGTCAGTAATGTCGTCCCCGTTCAGCAGGACGCGCCCGGAATCCGGCCGGGCTAAACCTACCAGAATGTAAAACGTCGTGGTCTTCCCGGCGCCGTTAGGCCCCAGAAGCCCTACTACTTCACCCTGGCTGATCTCCAAGTCGAGGTCATCGACTACTTTTCGCCCTCGATACGATTTGCTGAGTTCGACGGCTTGGAGCTTGAGCATGCCACATCATTTCTCGACCTGATGAAGCGTCACTGTTTTCGAACCATCCGCCGAATCTACAACGATCCTATCATCAGCAAAATAGAAGGTCAATTGACGCCCCGTCGTGGTGTCGCCAGTTGAGCTATATAGAGTTGGTTTACCTTCCGAAAGAACAAACTTGCCTTCTGAGGCCGTGTATTCGGCATGGTCCGAGGTCCCCCGGCGGTCCTCCTGGTGGACCGTCACATCGCCACTTGCCACCGACCGCGTCAGTTGTTTGGTGCCGCTTGCGGCACCGCTGTCAGAAAAATAGAGATCGATTAGGTTAGCTTGGATCGAGCCTTGCTCGGAGTCGACCTTCGCGTCCTGCTCGATCCGCCCACGCGATTCCGTCTCCCAATACGTCAGCAATCCTCCGCGAACATGTCCCAGCTGCGTGGCGGGATGCGCCGCCTGGCCCGGCATTTTATTTGACGGTGCCTTTGCTGTTTGGCTCGAGGATTGCCCTGGCGCTTCTCCCGGCTTCGGGTTCCAAGGCGCCTGGGGGAAAACCCCGCGCACTTGCCCCTTCACCAGCAAAATGTGCGTCGGGCTGTCCAATTCGATGGTGTCCCCCTCGATCACCGATTGTCCCTGCCACAATCTTCCTTTGCCGGAGTACACCGCGTGACCTCGCGCCGTGTCTGCGACGAGGTGTTCGGCCGAAATGTGCGCGGGCTCCTGCGCAAGATTGGAAATGCTCACCGCTGAGTTGGGGTGCATATCCGTGGTCAGCACGTGGCCATCTGCGCGCAGGTTACTTGCCCCTTGCGCGAAAGACGCCGATTGCGCAGTCGTCCGCGTCGTAGCATCCGCGATGACAACGGAGCCATTCAGCGTGACGATGTTGGTGGCGCGGTCCACGTGCGCACGGTCTCCCTGCCCTGCGCGCTGCGCATCGTGGAAATGGACGTCCCCCGTTTGATCGATGGTCGTCCACTCGCCCGTTTTGTCAAACTTCGCCGTGAGTTCGCGCGAGGTGGTCGTCTCGTCGGGCGCGTCTCCCAGTTTGCGCGTCACTTCCACGCCGCCGCTGCTCACCAGTTGCTGCAACTGGTTTTCCCCGTCGAATTTCAGATTCATCTGCTTGCCTGACATCCGCGTCGACTGCGGAACGGGCTTGCCGTTCACCAGGGCCACGTTTTGCCAATCGACGCGCGCCGGAGCGAGCGTGTTCACGGTTTCCATCAGGGTCTGCCCCGGCCGGGTCTTGCTCGAAAAGTGGATTTCGAGGGCGTCACTCTGCACGTGACGCGTCCCCCCATTGAACGAAGCGCTCGTGGATGTCAACGTGACGCCATTGCTCGCCGTCAGCAAGCGAGGCACGTTGTCACGCGTGGCGAGGTCCACCTTCAGGCGTCCGGCATCGATTCCATCCCCGCCAACAGGAGTGTTGCGCGTGCCGTGCACGTTTCCCGTTGCCACGATGGACTCGATCGACCCGTCCCCTCTAAGCTGCGAGACAATTTCGTCGGCGCTCAGCACCAGCGGCCCCTGGGGACTCAGATCGTGCAATTCCGGATGGCCGCTGGCGACATAGCGCCTCGCTTGAAACGCGGCATCCAGCTCCAGCACCATTTCCTGCGCGGTCAGCTCGTGCGTCACCTGCTGCGCGTGGACGTTGCCGTCCACCCGCACGATTCGCGCTACACGTTGAAAGGACATGGTGTCGCCCGACACGTGCACAATTTTTTCGCCTGTGGCCTCGGCTTTTTCAGGGAGAGCGGAAGGGGAAAGATCCAATTCGACGCTCTGATGCAATCGAAGGGTTCCGACGTTCGAATCATAGCTCACGCCCACGGCGCGGCCCACTCCTCCCGGCCAATGGAACGTGACCGGTTTATCCGTCCGCGCCTCTCCTGTGTCACGGTTAAACGTGACGGCGGAAGTCGCGATCTGGATGGCATTTGGGCTTGCCTGCGGGGCCTTGGCAGCCTGCAGCCTGATCTGGACTTCCCCGGCGCAACTGATCTTCCCGGTATTCGAAATAAAATCGCACGCCATGGTACGGAGCGTGTCGTTGCGCTCCCCTGTTTTTCCGTATACAACGATGGTGACGTCTTCGAGAAGGTTCCGGCTGCCTTCCTTGAATTCCGTCGTACGGGACGCCTTCACCGTATAAATCGTTTTCTGCCCCTCGACTTTGGAAAAGGAAAACTCGTTCGAACGCTGCTCGACCGTCGGCGGCACGGCCGGCGGCGCCTTCTTCGCCGCCTGGCGCGCCAGCCAGACGTTTCGCAGGTACACCCCGGCGACAATCACGGCCAGCAGCCCCGCCGCCGCGAGCGACCACCGCGCGTATCTCTGCGCCTGGCTATTCCGCATCGTTTCGAGAGCCTCGAAGACTTAGACGCCGAGTATAGGGGACGCGTTGGCAGCGGACAACCTTGTGGGGATGGAAAGATTAATAGTGATAAAATTTGTCGAATATTGTTGAACTTGCAGGCCTGTGGCGTCAGGGGAAGTTCTGAATTCGATATTCCCCGGCGGTCGCCGACGAATGAAATTAAATGCAAGCCGCAAACGTACTAGATTAGCGAACGTTCAAAGAATGGGCCGGTCTTCGTCCAGAGCGCCCCGGCGAAGAAGAAAAGGGGTAATCAAATGAAAGCCGCCATCGTATTGGAACCGGGCAAGACGCCGGTATTCGCGGACTTTAACGACCCCGTGCCGCAGGTGGGAGATGAATTGGTAAAGATCGCGGCGTCCGCTTTGAGCCAGGTCACGAAAAGCCGCGCATCGGGTTCGCACTACACCTCTCCTGGCAGCCTTCCTGCCGTCGTTGGGATGGACGGTGTCGGCCGGACGCAGGATGGCCGTCGCGTCTATTTCGTTATGCCCAAAGCCCCCTTCGGCGGCATGGCTGAAAAAGTTGTGGTGAGGCGGGAGCAGTGCGTTCCTCTCCAGGATGATGTCGATGACGTGACCGCTGCGGCAATCGCGATTCCGGGGATGTCTTCCTGGGCCGCTCTCAAGGAGCGCGCGCATCTCGTTGCCGGAGAGAATGTGCTGATCAACGGAGCCACCGGAACTGCGGGACGCCTGGCCGTGCAGATTGCCAAGCACATGGGAGCGAAGAGGGTCATCGCGACTGGGCGCGACCTCGCGGCTCTGGAACAAGTGAAGGCCCTTGGCGCGGACGCAACCATTTCACTCCTTCAATCCCCCAAAGATCTGGAGACGGCGTTCATGGAACAGTTTGGCGGCGAAGGTGTCGACGTTGTGCTTGATTATCTCTGGGGTCAAACCGCCGAAGTTCTAATTGTGGCTGCCGCAAAAGCAGGCAAGGATGCAGTGCCAATCCGCTTCGTTCAGATTGGAGCGTCGAGCGGAGGGAACATTACGTTGCCGAGCGCGGCCCTGCGCTCCTCCGCGCTGGTCTTGATGGGAAGTGGTATCGGAAGCATTCCACTCGAAGGCATGCTCGGCGCGATTCATGGCGTGATGCAGGCCGCCGTGCCGGCCAAGTTGAAAATTAAAACGGAAATAGTGCCGCTGACCAAGGTTGAAGAAACCTGGAATAAAGATAGCGGCCGCTCGCGTGTTGTCTTCGTCATGAACCAGCATTCATAGTTTTTTCGCCAGCTGCAAATTGTTCCCCAAACCGTTTGAGCGATGAACGCTGACGATAGGAGGGTTGCGCCCAGAGGGATTGAAGCGTACGATGCGCAAACCAGACAGCTAAATCTGAAATTCCTGTTGGGACTTGCTTGAAGGAGTGTCGCAATGACCTTGAAACTCGTTGCAACTACCCAGCGGATTGTTTTCTGTGCAATCATCCTGATTCTGTGTTCCTTCTCGCCGCAGCCCGTTGCGGCGCAGAATGGCTCGCAATTCAGAGACTGGAGTTCCTTCGCCAAAGACCCGACTACGCAATCCGGCACGAAGCTCAGCTGCAAAGCGCTGGTGAGTTTGACGGGGTACGAATTCGCGGTCAATTCAGCGACCCTAGTGAAAGCGGCAGGCGATGTCCCGGAACATTGTCGAGTGGCCGGACAGATTCTCCCGGAAATCCAGTTTGAAGTGAATCTGCCCACCGCCTGGAATGGCCGCCTGTACATGTTTGGCAATGGCGGATTCACCGGAGAGCCGTTCGACGCGCCCGGCCGCATTGCCAGCCGCAATGAAGCTTTGAAACATGGCTTCGCAGTCGCCGCCACGAACACGGGACACGAGGCGTTGCTTGAACCCTTGGCCAGTTTTGCCGTCGACCGGGAAAAACTTCTCGATTACGCCTATCGCGCAGTGCACGTGACAGCAATGACGGCGAAGCAGATCGTCCACGCGTTTTACCAGGCGCAGGTGACTCACTCCTACTTCGACGGATGCTCGACCGGCGGACGCCAGGGCCTGATGTCCGCCCAACGATTTCCGGAGGATTTTGACGGCATCGTCGTGGGAGCCCCGGTATTAAATTTTTCGGGCAGCCTGTTGCGCCATGTTTGGCGCGCCCAGGCAATGCAAACGGCTCCCATCACGAAACAAAAAATCTCCATCGTTGCGGACCGCATTTACGCGAAATGCGACAAATTGGATGGACTGGCGGACGGTCTGATTGACGATCCCCGCAAATGCCCGTTCCATCCGGCCGCCGATCTACCGATGTGCTCTGGTGATGTGGATGGTCCAACTTGCTTCACGACTGCGCAGATCAAGACTCTCGAGAAAATCTACGATGGCGTCAAAATCAACGGGAAGCAATTCTTCCCGGGGCAGCCTCTGGGGGCAGAGATCCAGGCGATGGGTCCAAACGGAATGAGCAGCGGGTGGGAACCCTGGATGCTCTCCCAGACTGGACGCGCGACGGATGCGCAATTCGGCGAAAGCTTCCTGAGATATATCGCGTTTTCAAAGCCGGATCCCGAACTCGAACTTTCCAAATTCAATTTTGACACTGATGTCGAAAAGATGGGCCCGACAGCTCGCCTGATGGACGCGACAGATCCCGATCTTACGCGCTTCCAGGCGCGGGGCGGGAAAATCGTCATGTACTTTGGCTGGGCGGACCCGGCTCTCACGCCGTTCATGGGCGTGGATTACTACGAAAAAGTGGAAGACCAGATGGGTCCCTCGACTCCTGACTTTTTCCGGCTGTTCATGGTTCCCGGCATGTTTCATTGCAGAGGCGGCGTCGGCGTCAGCACGTTTGACGCGCTCACACCGCTCGTCCAATGGGTGGAAAAAGCGGCTCCGCCGGAACACATCCTTGGGTCTCGCGTTGTCGATGACAAAGTGGTCCGCACTCGCCCGCTGTGCCCGTATCCGCAGGTGGCGAAGTACAAAGGTTCGGGGAGCATAGACGAGGCCGGCAATTTTGCATGCGCCAAGCCGTAATTGGCAGTGTCAGAACTCGGATTTGGATTTCAGCTTACTGGAAGAGCGAGTGATTTCGTAACCGCGAGGCCGAAGCAGTTACGCTAGATGGAGGCGGATGAGACTCGGTCTGCCTTTTTCATCGAAGTGGCATCGGACGGCATCCTGCACTTTCTTCTTGAGTTCTTCGAGCGTTTCCGCTTCCGTATAAATCGAGTGGCTCAATGCCCGCGCTTCGAACCCGCCTTCGAGCGATTCCTGAACCGCGAAGATAATTTCACTTTGAGGCATAGGCTTTCCGCGAATCAATTATATCCCGGCGCGCCCGGGCGGCAACGGATCTTTTGCCCAAAGTAACTTGAAACCCGCCGGCCGATTGCACGTGCCTGAAGGGGGGGCCGTCCGCGTGCCGGAATTTGGCAAGTTGCCGTATACTGCTGCGGGCCTCGAAGGCAAATGGGAAGCGTGTAGACGTTCAGGGAGGAACCGATGCTGACGCGACGCAACTTCGTGACAGGGGCAATTGCCGCAGGAGTTCTGCTGCGCACGGAAGCCGCTTCTGGAAAAGCATCCCAGCCGTTCACGGCGAGCGTTCACGGCGAGCCGTCCACGCCGGTGAACTTTGAAATTCCGCCGCACGCTTGCGACTGCCACACGCATTTTTACGGCGATCCCAAAGAATTCCCGCTTTCACCCGCGCACCTGTACACGCCCGAGACGTTTCATCCCGAGGATATGTCGGCGCTGCACCGCGCCCTGCACATGGAACGCGTTGTGATCGTGACGCCGAGCGTCTACGGGCCGAACAACAATGCCTCCACGCTGTTTGGCGTGAAGGCGCGCGGCGCATCCGGCCGCGGCATCGCCGTCGTCGACGACAAAACACCGGACAGCGACTTCGACGCCATGTACCGCGCGGGCGTCCGCGGCGCGCGAATCATTTCCGGAGTTTCCGGCCCCACCGATCCCGCCTCCGCCCGCCCCATTTATCAGTCGGCAATGAACCGGTTCAAAAATCACAAATGGATGATCGAGCTGTATACGAACCTGGGAGTGATCTCGAACATTAAGGATCTGGTCCACTCTTCTCCCGTGCCGACCGTGTTCGATCATTTCGGCGGCGTGCAAGCCTCGCTCGGCTTGCAGCAGCCCGGCTTCGCCGATCTCCTGGAACTGATCCGCTCCGGCAACGCCTACGTGAAAATTTCCGGCGCCTATCGCGCGTCCACAAAGGCCCCCGATTATCCCGACGCCGCGCCTTACGCCAAAGCCTTCATCGAAGCCAATCCCGATCGCGTCCTGTGGGGCAGCGACTGGCCGCACCCCGCTGCCGTCTCACCCGGCGCCAAGCCCAGCGACCCCATGCCGACGTTCCCCATCGACGATGGCCGCCTGCTCAACCAGCTCCCGGTCTGGGCGCCCGACCCGGCGATCCGCAAAAAAATTCTGGTCGACAATCCGGCGCGGCTGTACGGGTTCTAAACTCACGGTGAAGAAACGGGCTCCGAGGCATGGACTCAGTCTTGACGAGCATTATTTCTTGACATACAATGTACGTACAGACAAGAAGCGAGGATGAACTATGGCCAACTCTCGTGCCAGAACGATTCGGACCCGGCGCATCAATCTCCGCGCCACGGGCCGCCAGGAAAAACTCATTCGCACCGGCGCTGAAACCTCCGGCGTCAGCCTGACCGATTTCATTCTCGAGAGCGCTTGTTTGCAGGCCGAGCACGTCCTCGCCGACAAGCGCGAGTTCGCCCTTTCCCCGAAACAATGGAAGGCGTTTGTCGAGGCTCTTGACCGCCCCGCTCGCGTGATACCGGAATTGGCGCGGCTCTTTTCCGAACGTCCTAAAGAAGGATTCACCACAGAGAACACTGAGGGCACGGAGTAAGGAAGAGAAGAAGAAGTTCGATTTCACATCAGTGTCGGCAGTATTTGCAACGGTCGAAAGCATTCTCTGTGTTCTCTGTGCCCTCTGTGGTGAAATCCTTGTTCTCCGTTGCGAGGTGGCGCCATTCAGTCCGACCAGCCTCTCTCCCCCATCGAAAAACTGGCGAAGTCCCACGACGTTTCTTCCTTCGATTGTGGAAAGCCCTCTCTGAACGACTGGCTCCGCCGCTTTGCGCTGACCAACCAGCAGAGCGATTCGGCCCGCACGTACGTCTTGCATCGCGCAGGCAGGGTCGCCGGTTATTATTCCCTCTCGGCAGGTTCCGCGCGAAAGGAGGAATCCCCCGCTCGCATCGCCAAAGGCCTCGCGAATCACCCGATCGGCGTCATTTTACTCGCGCGCCTCGCGGTCGACCGCACCGAACACGGCGCGGGCATGGGCAGGACCATGTTGATCGATGCTCTGACGCGCGCGCTGGCCGCAGCCGACGCGGTTGGCGCCCGGGCAATCCTGGTTCATGCCATCGACGACGAAGCCGCCTCCTTCTACAAAAAATTCGGCTTCGACCCCTCGCCTGTCGACCCAAAGCAACTCATGCTGCTGATGAAGGATCTGCGCGCCACGTTGAAAGACATCGGCAAGATCTGAATCTTCAAGGAACATTAATTTTCGCGCGGGATCGGCGGTACCATGAGAAAGACACTTCCATCGCGATTCGCAAGGGATGGCGCACTCGGCTAGATCCAACTTGGGTCTATTTCTCGGGATTAATGTTCAATAACAATCCAGGGACACCACCGCCAGTCTGTACGCTGGGCACGGCTCCATTCCATTTGGTGATCCATCGATCAGTAACCGCAAGCTTCTGCCATTCGATGATCTGCGGACTGATAGAAGCGGCGCGGACCCTGTTTGATTCGGCCTCGCCCTGGGCGATGGCGATCTGCGACTTGGCCTGGCCTTCAGCGGCCGCCACTTGTTTGGCGGCGTCGGCCTGAGACTGTTGCAACTCGTTCTGCTTTTGCTCGGCGATGTATTTTGCTTGCTGCGCGGCATTGATGGCGGCGACGACGCTTTCCGGAGGTCTCGGCGAACCGATGAATCCGAACTGTTCGATCACCACGCCAATATCTTTGACTTCGGCTTGCAGCTCCTCGCGAGAGCGCTGCTCCATCTCCGGCTTTTTCTCCCCCATGATCGCTTCGACGGTGTAGCTCGCGGAGACTCGATTCATGGCATCGCGCGCTACGTTTCGCAGGAATCCGTGGGTAAATTGATCGATGTCGTCGCTCCGGAACTTTACGTAGAATGCCGGCACCTTGTTCGGATCGAGGTGATAGGAGAGCGAGATGTCTCCGTAGACCGTCAAACCTTGACTGGTGTTAAAAGAAATCTCCTCATTGATGGCCTTGCCCTCATTCAGGTCGCGCGTCCACTTGGCCGTCTGGACGAAAGTGGGGTATTCCACCACCTTTGAGGCTGCGGGGTTATAAACCACCCATCCGGTGCGAATTGGCAAGTCTTCGACACCGCGCTGCGACCCCGCGAGATCAACCTTGATCCCCACGTTTCCCGGGCCAATTCGCGTTGCGCAACCGGCGCTCCACATGGCTGCCAAGACCACCAAGAAAATGCTCCACCTTGCCAACCGTTGAAACTTCGTCCTTTTCACCGGCATCTTCTCCTCCCTTTCTCAGCCGCTCTTCCCGGCGATGCTTCCCAACCAGCAGACGGTAGTACCAAAAAGCTCCGACTAAAAACAAAAGCCAGATTCCGGCGATTAAAAGACCAGTGCTTGGATCGCTGATCAGGCTGAAGGCGAGGTCGACAGCCCAAACCGACGCAATGATTTCAGCAAGTAAAAGAGCGGCACGCAGAATCTGCTTCATGGTTCGCCCTCCATCTCAGCCGGATTTTCTGATTCGGCTGCTCGGCTCGAGCCTAATGCGACATTCGTCGCCATTTAATAGCGGTTGAGGGAAGTCTTGTGTCTTTGTAACGCCTCTAGGGTAATACGATTACGGTAATTCACAGAGCAGTATTATGGCGCGGGCCATCGGGGACGGAATAAAGTAGCGCGGGCTTCAGACTGTGGGTTTTGATTTGACTCGGGCGAAAGAAAACCGACAGACTGAAGTCTGCGCTACTGGGACTGCCGCGCGATTACTTCGAGGGTTTCGGCGTGGCAGGCTCGGCAACTCGGTCGGCGAATGATTTCTCTTCCGACGGCACGCAAATCTCCTCCACGATTTCGTCCTTGGGCCGCAGCTTCATCATTCTGTGAGGGCCGACGATGGGCCGGGTGTAGGCCTTTGGGTCGGTGACGGTTATGTCGTAGGCAATAGTGTCATGGTCCACGCGGCGGTAGCGCTCGGTGATGCGCATGTCTTCGCTGTGCGGGTAGCCTGTAGAGCCTAGCCAGGTGCTGTCGCGAAAGCCGGCGGATTCAATGACGAGGGTGCCGTCTCCCTCCCAGTGGCCGATGGCGTATCCGTACCACGTTGGATCGGCGTCCTTGGGGAGGGATCGGCCGTCGGTCCAGATCGTGCGGTATTCGTGTTCGTGTTCGAAGAACTGGATCACGCGGCCGGGAGCCTGGACGAATTCGAAGGGCGTGTTCAGGAACATGACGCGCGGGAAACCCATCGGGTCGCACTGCAGGATGGGATCATTGCCGCCCGGAGCGCGTCTTGGTCCGTAGCCGGGTTTTTCCGCGTCGTACTTTGCTTGGGCCCACGGCGTCATTGGCGGAATCAGGTTGTCGGGGGCGATTGGTTCCGAGGCGCCGGTTCCTTCGTAGTGCCACAGGCCGGACAGGTTGCGCTTCGGGGCGGGGGCTGGGGCGGCCTTCGGAGCGGCTTGCTGAGCAGCGATGGGGAACGCTGCAAAGGACAAAGCCAATAGCGAGGCCAACCCGCATCTCTGAACAAAATCGCGAGAAAACATTTTGGTATGCGCGGTTAGTGGCGCAGGCTTCAGCCTGTGGGTTTTGGTCCTTGCAAGATCCAACCCCCACAGGCTGAAGCCTGCGCCACGTGGACCTTGCGAATCGGCGATGTACATGCTCCTTATTTCGCGGGCTTGGATGTCGCGGGGTTCCGGATTCTCTGCGCGAATTCATTTTCTTGCGACCACACGCAGGGCTGCTCTTCGATCTCTTCGTGCGGCTTGAGCTTCATGGTTTTCTGCAGCGCGACGATGGGCTTGGAGTACGCTTTTGGATCGGTCACCGTAATGTCGTACAGCATGGTGTCGTGGTCCACGCGGTGGTAGCGCTCGGTGACGCGCATCTCTTCGCTGTGGGGAAAGCCTGTGGGACCGAGCCAGGTCTTCTCGTTGAAGCCGGTGGATTCCACGACGAAAGTGTCCGCTTCCCAATGGCCGATGGCGTAGCCGAACCACGTCGGGTCGGCATCGGTGGGCAGCGGGCGCCCATCGGTCCAGATGGGGCGCCATTCGTGTTCGCGCTCCCAGAACTGGAGGACGCGGTCATGCAACTGCACGAGTTCGTTCGGCGTAGGCATGAACATGATGCGCGGGAAGCCGATCGGATCGCATTGCAGAATGGGGTCATTCCCGCCGGGAGCGCCTCTCGGCCCGTATCCGGGCTTCTCGGCGTCGAACCGGGCCTTCGCCCAGGGCGTCATGGGAGGCATGTCTTTGTCGGGAGTCATGCTATCCGCGCCGCCGCCGCCCTGATATTGCCAGACGCCCGAGAGGTCGTGTTTCGGCGCGGGCGATGATGCGGATTTCGGGGCGGGTTGCTGCGGAGCGGTCTGGGCGCGCGAGAAGGTTGAGAAGGCAAGCGCTGCCAGCAAAGATGGCAGCAGAGTCGTGAGCAGATATTTTGGGCGACTTCGCACTTTGCGTCTCCTGCTGCTTGTGGTCATGCGAGTACAACAGTTGACTTTTAATCGAACGGTTGAGTGGCGAAAACCGCACAGGTCCGCCGCGGCGGATGCCTGTGCTACTTCTGCTACCGGATATCCATTTTCAATATGTGGCCATCGGGAAACACGACTTTCCCCATTTTGTTTCCGGAAAAGCCGACGGGCGCTCCGTTTTTGGCGGGAGCGAGGGTGATCGTAATCTGGTCGCCGGGCTTGACGGAAGTTCTGGTCCAGGTATTCCGGCGCAAAATGCCGGGGCTTTGGCTTTCAATCGCCCAATTGACGACCGCGCCCTTGTCGTCTTTCACGTCCATAAAAATCTGGCAGTGGGGATTAGACCAGACGAATTCCGTCACCGTCCCTGAGATGGTGATCCAATGTTCTTCATCGTAAGCAGAATTTCCGTGGTGCGCCCAGAGGGGGCCGCAAACCGCAAGAAGGCCCGCGATTAAAATTATGGATGTTCCCAGCTTAAATTTCATGCGGCACCCTCGCAAATCAAACGCGCCCGCTTGCGCTGAGCTTCCCCAACCAGGGACCTCCGTCGCGCTCCTATAGGTCGGGCAATTCCTTGCCGTCCGCCAGCACGATCTTCTTCAGACGCAAAATATTCGCACCGTTCTTGGACTTGAACCCGACGGCGGTGATGATGTCGCCGGGCTTCAGCGTGTTCTTGTCCCAGTCGCCATTGCGGACGAGCATCGCCGGGCTTCTCGCTTCGCAGGTCCACTTTTCGATTTCGCCCTTATCGTTTTTCGCGTCCAGAAAAATTTGCACGTGGGGATTGATGAACAGGAAGCTGGTCACGGTCGCTTTGACGCTCACGAGCTTGTCGGTATCGTAATTCGTTTCCCCGTGATGCGCCAGGACCGGCGCGGAAGCAATAAGAGCGGAAAACAATATGGCCATGCAGACCGCCAGATTTTTCATTTTGCAAACCTCCCGCAAATTGCGCGCCAAGCCGGGCACACGATTGCCGGGAACTTGATCGCTTGAAAAGAGACTAAAAGAAATATCCCACCGCGCTTGCGGATGTGTCAATCCAAAAGTCGCTACTTCGCGGGCTTGGTCTCGTTGTTTTCAATATCGTCGAAGGTGTCCTGGTCCTCGCAGAACAGCTCCGCCAGAGTCCACTTCGGCCGCAGCAGAAAATCCAGATGCGCGGTCCAGGGCTTGGTGTACGCCTTGGGGTCCTCGACGGTGATGTCATCTGTTAAATGGAAGTGGTTCGGCCGGCGGATGCGTTCGACAAGATGAAGAGCTTCGCTGTGCGGGTGGCCGACGCGGTCGAGCCAGGTCTTGTCGTTGAAATTCACGGTGTCGGCGACCAGCGTGTCTCCCTCCCAATGCCCGATCGCGTCGCCCATCCACAAAGGGCCAAGCGATTCGTCATGCTTGCGGCCATCCGTAAAAATCTGATGGTTCACGGAGTCATACTCGAAAAGCATAATGACTTCGCCGGGAGTTTGTATAACCTGCATCGGAAATGGATGCATGATTACCCGAGGGTAACCAGGTGGAGTACACGTATGGTAAATAGGGTCGTTCGTTTCCGCGAGCGGATAAGAGCGGGTGCCGAAGGACGATTTGGAAGCTTTATATTGCGCCTCGCCCCAGGCGGTCATGGGAGGCTCTTCGTCGCTGAGCTCATACATCCAGAATCGCTCCACAACGGTCAGCGGCCGGGGACGGTCCAGCATCCAGACCCCCGACAAGTCATGCGCTGAGTCCGTACTCGAGGCCTTCGGCGCCGCAGGCGGCTGTTTGGTTTGCGCGGATGCTGCAACCGAAAAACTCAAGACCATCGCGAACGCCAAGGCAATCCCAAGTGCACGCTTTCGCATTTCGAAACTCCTCTCAAACTCAACATGAATCTGCCCATCCCGTGCCGAAAGGCACGGGACGGAATGGCCGCTACAAAACCCTACTGCCTTCTTTACGGTGTGTTTTGTAGAGGCCGGCCGTCTTTAAGGGCGGGCAGCCGTTTCTCTTATCCAGTGCCAAATTGATTCGTTCCCGCCAATTACTTTGCTGGCGCTGCGGCATCTTTATCGATCGTTTGAAAACTCTCCTCATCCTCGCAAAACTGTTCCGCCAGAGTCCACTTTGGCTTCAACACGAATGGCAGGTGCGCGGTCCAGGGCTTGGTATACGCCTTGGGGTCTTCAATCGTGATGTCGTCCACCAAATGGTCGTGGTCCACTCGCCGGATTCGCTCGATAACATGTAGCGCTTCGCTGTGCGGGTGCCCCATGCGGTCGAGCCAGGTCTTGTCGTTGAAATTCACAGTGTCTGCGACCAGCGTGTCTCCCTCCCAATGTCCGATCGAGTCGCCCATCCACAATGGGCCGAGAGCCGTGTCATGCGGGCGTCCGTCCGTAAAAATCTGATGGCGCAGGGAGTCCCACTCGAAAAGCAGGATGACCTCGCCGGGCGATTGAACAATCTGCATCGGCAAAGGATAAAGATAAGCAATCGGGAAACCGATGGGAGCGCACGTGTGGTACAGCGGATCGGTTGTTTGCACGAGGGGAACCGCATGAGGTCCGAAAGAGGACTTGGCCGTGTTAAATTTCGCCTGGCCCCAGTCCGTCATCGGAGGCGCTTCGGGAGTGTACGTGTAAGCCCAGTATCGCTCCTGAACTCTGATGAGCCGCGGATGATCGTCGAACCACACGCCTGAGAGGTCGTGCGCTGGATTCGAATCTGCGCTTTTCGGCGCCACGGCTGGCTGTTTGGTTTGAGCGGATAACGCCGCCGAAAAACTCATCAGCATCACGAGCGCCAGCGCCATACCGAGGAAGTCCCTTCGCATTCCCGAAATCCTCCCAAAACTCGAACTTCGATCGTTGGTTTCCGATGGAATGAATCATACACTCGGAAAGTTCGATGACGTCAAGCCCAATTCAAACTGGAATGGCCCTCTCAAGCGATGTCGTCCGCACTTGCGTCCGTTCTCGCCGGCTATTTCAACGGGGTTGCCGCGTCCTTATCCATCGATTTGAAACTGTCCTCATCCTCACAGAACTGTTCTGTCAGGCTCCACTTCGGCCTTAGTCCAAATTCGATGTGCGTTGTCCAGGGCTTCGTGTAGGCCTTCGAATCCTCGATGGTGATGTCGTCCGTCAGGTGGTCGTGGTCCACACGCCGGAGGCGCTCGACGACGTGAAGCTGGTCGCTGTGCGGGTGGCCGATCCGGTCCAGCCAGGTCTTGTCGTTGAAATTCGCAGTGTCGGCGACCAGCGTGTCTCCCTCCCAGTGCCCGATCGAATCGCCCATCCATAGCGGGCCAAGCGTTTCATCGTGCTTGCGCCCGTCCGTAAAAATCTGATGGCGGATCGAGTCGTACTCGAAAAGCATGATGACTTCGCCGGGCGTCTGAACGATCTGCATCGGGAACGGATGAAGAAAAATTCGCGGAAAGCCGGGAGGAGCGCAGGTGTGGTAAAGCGGGTCGTTCGTTTCCGCCAGTGGATACGCTGTGGTTCCGAAGGAGGACTTGGAGGCTTTGTATTGCGCCAGGCCCCAGGCGGTCATGGGAGGCTCCTCAGCGTTGAATTTAAAAATCCAGTACCGCTCGTTGACCGTGACAGGCCGGGGGCGGTCATCGAACCAGATTCCCGACAAGTCGTGTGCTTGGTCCACACTCGCGGGCGCCGCGGGTTTGGATGGCTGTTTGGTTTGAGCGTACACCGCCGGCAAAAATCTAAGGGCCATCGCAAATGCCAGCGCGACGCCTAGTGAATGCTTTCGCATTTCGAAACTCCTCCCCGAGCTCGAATTTCTTCCTCTAGATTCCACTTGTGGGATCATACCCTGCGTGAGTTTGATGGCGTCAAGATGAATTCGCTTGCCGGAGATTATGAGGATATCGGCCTGAGTTCTTCGTAGCGCCGGCGTCCCGCCGGCCCGGTGCCGCCTTGCAGAACTTGAAAACTGCCGGCAAGATGCCGGCGCTACTTTTTGGAGCGCGAATACCTACAAGTTATCCTTCACCGTGCCGTCGGCGAGCGTGAGCTTCTGAAGACGCATCACGGTCGTTCCGTTCTTGGCTCGACTGCCAAAAACAGTGATGACGTCGCCAACCTTGAGCGTGTTCTTGTCCCAGCCGCCCACGCGCACCAGCATGCTCGGGCTCCTCATTTCGCAGGCCCATTTTTCAATCTCGCCCTTGTCGTTCTTTACGTCCAGGGTGATTAGAGTGTGCGGATTGATGAATTGGAAGTCCGACACAGTCCCTTTGACGGACACGACTTTGTCCGTATCGTAATTGGCCTCTCCGTGATGAGCCGGGAGCGGCAACGAAACGAGCAGCGCAGCGAAAGTTACAGCCAGAATGAGCGCAAATTTCTTCATGTCCTAAGCCTCCAAAAAAGACGGATCAAGTTGAAGCCGGAATTCTCAAATGTTTCGGCGGTCAAGAAACGGCATGATTAAAATATCCCACCCCAAGCGGAGCGCTGTCAATGCGATAGTCGGAGAATAGCAACTCAGTTTAGCCGCAGGTGAAGCAAAAACTGCCCGCCCCAAAAACGGGCGGCCTCTACAAGTGCGACCAACGACAATCAACGATGGTTATGTAGCGGCCGTTCCGTCCCGTGCCTTCCGGGACGAAACGGGCAGCTTTCCGGCAAAACTGATTTGCAACGCTCAGTGATCGGCGATCCCACCAAATAGCGGAAAATTAGCAACGTCGACGCGAGGAAGGACCGGCTACTTCTTCGGCGTGGCCCCAACCTTATCGAAATCTTCAAAGCTGTGCTCGTCCTCGCAGAACTGTTCCCCCAGAGTCCATGTCGGCCTCAGCACAAAATCCAGATGCGCGGTCCAGGGCTTGGTATACGCCTTGGGGTCTTCGAAGGTGAGATCGTCCGACAAATGATTGTGATCCATGCGCCGGAATCGCTCGACGACGTGGAGCTGATCGGTATGTGGGTGGCCGACGCGGTCGATCCAGGTCTTGTCGTTGAAATTCACCGTGTCCACGACCAGCGTATCTCCCTCCCAATGCCCGATCGAGTCGCCCATCCACAACGGGCCAAGCGTTTCGTCATGCTTGCGTCCATCCGTATAAATCGGATGCCGCAGGGAGTCGTACTCAAAAAGTATGAGAATCTCGGCGGGCGTCTGAACAATTTCCATAGGGAAGGGATGGAGATAAACGCGGGGTAGGCCTGGCGGAGTGCAACTGTGATAAAGGGGATCGTTCGTCTCCGCGAGTGGATACGTGTGAAGTCCGAAAGAAGACTTGGCCGAATCGAATTGCGCCTGGCCCCAGGCCGTCATCGGAGGCGGCTCCTTGCTGAATTCATAATTCCAGAACCGCTCCACGACAGGCGCCGTCCGCGGATGATCCTGGCTCCAGAGCCCCGACAAGTCGTGCGGATCGAAGGGAGCCGAGGCAGTCGGCGCTTCAGCCGGCTTTTTGGTTTGCGCGAATGCCGCGGAGGAGTAACTCAAGGCAATCGCGAACGCGAGCACAAGACCCAACGTACGACTTGGCATTTAAAAATTCCTCCCGAGTCTCAAATTCCGCTTATCAAGATCAATTTGAATAAATCATACACTTTCGAAGTTCGGTGGCGTCAAGAGCAATTCGTGTTTCGGAGATTCTATTGAGCGCCGGCTCACTCCAAATCGGACGGAACAAAATATCCCACTTCGTTATTCGGGGCGGAGCCGTACCACATGCGGCCCTGTGCATCGAGGAAGAATTCCTTCATCATGTTTTCGGAGTGCGCGTAGGGGAATTCGGTCACCTTCCCGGTTTTTGGATTCAGCCGACCGATCACATCCATTTCGTCGGACGAATACCAGATGTTGTGATTGCGGTCGATGCCGAGAGCGTAAGGAGTCGCGCTAGGTCCGGGCAATTCAAATTCCTTGAACGTTTGTGTCTTCGGATCGAACCGGCCGATTTTGCCGCTCCTATATTCAGCGAACCAGACGATGCCGTCGTCGTCAATTTCAATGCGCCGCGGCCAGCCGCCCTTGGTGGGCGGATCCCATTTCGTCACCTTACCGGTGTTCGCATCGACCATGCCGATTTCGCCTTTCGGATAAAATTCCGCGAACCAGACGTTGCCGCTCTTGTCCAGCTCGACGCCGTAGGGCGAAAACGTATCTGCAAAATGTGAAAACTCATTGTTCTTTGGATCGTATACGGTGAGATTGTTGAACACGGCCGTTCCCCACACGCGCCCTTTCGAATCGACACGCACGGTGTGCTTCGAACCGCCGTCCTCGAGCCCTTGCATCCCCGGCTTATAGGTGTCCTGATATTCCGTGATGAGTTTCGTTTTCGGATCCCAGCGCCCGACTTTGTTCGCGGCCTGCTCGGAGAACCAGACCGAACCGTCCGGCGCGGGCACGGCCGAGTGTATGCCTGCGGCAAATGAATTCGGCGCGGTGAATTCCTGGATCGCGCCGGTCTTCGGGTCGAGCCATCCGATCGTGTTCGCCGAACCCATGTCCGGAATCCAGAGCTTGCCGTCTTTATCCGGCGCGGCGCTGAAGGGCATGCGATTCGGCCCGGGCATGTCGTATTCGACGTAAGTAATTTTCAAAGCGTCATCGCTGACGGGGCGAACCGTCGCTTTATATCCCGGCAGATCGGCGGGAGATTTCGCCAGCTTTGCCTCCACGCCAAACGCGTCATCCAAATAATTCGTGAGTACCGTGGCATCTTCCTCATTGACGTGATTTCCCAGGCGCGCGTGGCGCGTGGTGAGCATGTAGTTGACCGCTTGCGTCCAGCCGTCATGATCGCGCTTCACTGCGGCCATTCGAGTCTGGAATCCATGGCACGCAAAGCAGTTCCCGTCCAGGATGTCTTTGCCTTTTCCGGCAGGCAGCAGCGTCTTGCCTTGATACAGGGAAAGATCGGCCCAGCGCACCGCGCCTTGTTGCAACGCGAAATCGAGCGAAGTCGAACCACCTGCGGCGAGTTTCACGCCGGATCGCGGATCGGCCTTGAACCCAGTGGCGTTCACTCGCACTTGATACTCGCCGGGCGGCAAATTTTGAATCCGGTAACGCCCCTGATCGTCAGACAGGACGTTCACGGAAATTTTGGATTGCACATTCTGGGCGCGCACGAACGCGCCGCGAAATGGCGCGCCGGCCGGGTCCTTCACGACGCCGGAAATGCTCGCGTCCGTAGCGCCATAGGCAAACGCAGCGCAAAAAATGACCAGCCCCAGAGCATTCCAAAAGCGGTTCATGCGTATTCTCCCTCTTGGCTTCGCGCTTTGCGAAGCCCAGACCGTGTATCCGCGCAAGAATTGAATTTCAATCATGGGAACCTGTATTTAATTCGATCTCTCTTGCAGCGATTCTACCATGTCAAGCGGCGTCCGCGCCGCGTCTCGTTTTCGCAGCGCCGGCGTCTCGCCGGCGATTTTCGGCCCCTCAATAAAGTTGCAAAAGCTCATGTGACTGTCATCCCCAATGCAATTGGTTTACCCGTTGCTTTCCTTTTGCTGACTTCATGACATTTTCCCGCCGAAGCCTTATTTCGATGAAGATGAGAACATCGCGGCCGCCCAAAACCGCGTCAGTACTCCTGCAAACAACAATCCGATCGCAAATAAAACCCATCGATTCTTTCGCCACGTCTCGCGATATCCAGACGACTGCGCGAAGATGTCAACAAGATACACGGCGCAATAGGCTACGTTTGCCAGGACCGCCAATAGAAAAATGAAGAGGACCGCGTCAACAGAAAGACTCATTTTGGACGCGGGGTAACCCCTCCAAAAATAGAGCAGTACGACGACGGCCAAGACCGCGTTGTAAGCCAGACGCAATGGCTCCCAATAGCGGATCGCGTCCGTTAGCGACTCACGGAAGGTTTGCGTCTCCATAAACGGGAGCCATTCTAGCTCGTTTTTCTCTCTCTGTATCGTGAATGCACTGTGATGCGGAGGAATCTGATAACCCTTCGTTGCCAAGAGTTACCGGATCGAACCAGCTTCAGTTTCCACAAACACTTCGTGCTCCAACCCTAAATCGCGTGCGGAGGGGGTGAGGATTGTCTTGCGTCCAATGAAGATTTTTTCGCTGCGCGTCATCGCGCGGCGCACATCGTTTTCGCTGACAAAAACTTGAATCTCGATTGCAGCTTTCGCGGGGGGCTCGGACTTTTTTGCGGCATTAGGGACAGCGGCAGGTGGAGCTGCCGCATCCGCAGTTTTTTTTGTGGCAGGAAGGGCTGCGGAGGAAGTAGCAGCAATCTCCGTCTTCGGATTTGCAGACGAGCCAAAAAAGCGGTCCGCGATTTCGGCGGCGATGGATGCAGGGCTGGCCGATTCTTTCGCTGCGGCTGGCGCAGGAGCGGCCACGGACTTTGGCGCGCCGCTCCCGCGAGCGATCCCTTGCGCCGCGAGCACATTTTCGACCACGCGGGCAATTGCAGCGCGATCCACGCCGCCGGTTGATGCCGCTAGAGCGGGCGTGGGAGCGGCTGGCTTCTTATCTTCAACAGTCGCATCAGAAGAAGGCGCCGGCGCGCTCGGCGCAGATGCTTTCGCTTCCGGCACGCTCACTTTTTCCTGCACCGCTTCCGGCGCGGGCGAATTCGCCGCGCCCGCCATGCGCTGGCCCGCGGGAACTGTGCGGTGCTCGACCCCGCGCGTTTCCCACGCAATCCGCTTCACGTTCATCAAGTGCTGCGGACCGATATTGTCCGAAGTAATGTTTCCGCCAGGCGCGCCGCAACCAAGCGTCATCGCAGGAAACAGGTTCGTCGAATACCCGATCGAGCCGTGCACCGACGCGCTGTTCACCACCACGCGAAACGCCGGCATGGCCTCTCCGAATTCCAGAATCGCGGCGCGATTCTGCGAATGAATCGCGCACGTATGCCCCAGCCCGCCGAATTCCAGCAGCCGGCGGCACAGCGCGATTCCCGTGGCGAGGTTCGCCACGGCATAAAACGCCAGGATCGGCGACAACTTCTCCGCCGAGAGCGGATATTCGCGCCCCACTTGTTCCGGCTCGAGTCGCGCGATCAGCACGCGCGTCGCGGGCGGCGCCTTGACGCCCGCCATCTCGGCAATCACGGTTGCAGCGCGGCCGACAATCTTCGTATTCGGCGTGTGCGAGCCCGGCAGAAATACCAGCCGCGCCACTTTTTCCATTTCTTCCGCAGAAAGAAAATACGCGCCCTGCTGCCGACATTCCTCGAGCGCGCGCTCGCGCACCGATTCTTCCGCGACGATCGCCTGCTCGGAAGAACAAATCGTTCCGTAATCAAATGTTTTTCCGGCGATGATGTCCGCGACGGCTTTGCGCACATCGGCGGTGCGCTCGATGAACGCGGGCACGTTGCCCGGTCCGACGCCGTAAGCCGGCTTGCCCGAACCGTACGCGGCGCGCACCAGACCCGTTCCGCCCGTCGCCAGAATCACGCCGACCTCGGCCTGCCGCATCAGCTCGCGCGTGCCTTCGAGCGTGGTGTGCTGCATGCACTGGATCAGCCCCTCCGGCGCGCCCGCGGTGAGCGCGGCGCGTTCGAGCACTGTGGCAGCCTGGCAAATGCACTTGATGGCCGAGGGATGCGGGCTGAGCACGATCGCATTCTGAGCCTTCAGAGAAATCAGCGTCTTGTAAATCGCCGTCGAAGTCGGATTCGTCGAAGGAATCACCGCCGCGACAACGCCGACGGGCGACGCCACTTCGACGATCGCTTTTTCGCGGTCCTCGCGCAAAATCCCCACGGTGCGCATGCCGCGAATCGCACGCGGCACGTCCACCGCAGCCAGCGTGTTCTTCACGATTTTATCGGGGACGTTGCCGAATCCCGTTTCTTCCACGGCCGTGCGCGCCAGCGGCTCCGCGTTTTCCGCGGCCGATTTCGCGCAGGCCTCCACGATCGCGTCGACCTGTTCCTGGGAAAATGCTGCGAATTTTTTCTGTGCGGCGGCAGGCTCGGGCCGCCAGTTCGCGGGCTTCTTGAATGGAGATGAGGTCGCGATCGCGCAGGCTCAAAACGCTTTACCTTCTCCTGCAAACATCGTTGCTGCGGCTTGCCGGTTCATGTAGCTCGCCTCTTCAGAGGCGAGGCTCTTCGCGACGAAACGCCAGAAAATCCCCGCGTCTGAAGACGCGGGCTGCAGTTTCTACTTTTTCACTCCGGGCGGAGCCCCGCCGCCGGGCAAAATCTTTTCGACGTGCTCGTGCGGACGCGGAATCACGTGCACGGAAACGAGTTCGCCCACGCGCCGCGCAGCAGCCGCTCCGGCATCGGTCGCAGCTTTCACCGCGCCCACATCGCCCCGCACCATCACCGTGACATATCCCGAGCCGATATATTCTTTGCCGATGAGGATGACGTTGGCGGCCTTCACCATGGCGTCCGCGGCTTCAATGGAAGCGACCAGGCCCTTGGTCTCAATCATCCCCAATGCTTCGTTGGACATGCGCTCCTCGTCTCGGCTCGTCCGGGACATCCACTCCATTCCCACTGCGGCGTGCCACCGGGTGCGCTGAGACTAGCATGGCATAGGAGGTGAATCAAGGAGATGCGGGAGGAAGGCCTTTCCGTTTCTGTGGAAATCGCGTCGAGAAGGAGTCTTATGTGGCCGGCAGGACGCCGACTTTTGCCGCCGCCACGCCGTTGCGCGTGGTGTTCTTGATCGCGTACATGGCTTCATCGGCCAGGTGCAGCAATTCCACCTTGGTCTTGGCGTCCGACGGGTACGACGCCACGCCGATGCTCGCCGTGAAGTGGACGTCCAGTCCTTCGGCGATCAGCCATTTCGTTTCGCCAATCAGTTTGTGCAAGCGCCGGGCGACGACGAACGCATTTTCTTTCGATGCCTGCGGCAGCACGATCACAAATTCGTCGCCGCCGTAACGAAACGCGAAATCGATCCTGCGGCAGGCGCCCTTCACGATCTGCCCCACTTCGGCCAGCAGTTTCGATCCGATCAGGTGCCCGAACGTGTCATTGATGCCCTTGAAGTGATCGAGATCGATGAACACCACCGAAAATTCGTAGCCGTAGCGCTGCGAGCGGTAAATTTCCGTCTCCAGAATGAAATCCATATGGCGCGCGTTATACAGGCTGGTGCAATCATCAGTAATTGTCAGCTCGTGGATGCGCTTCACGTGGCGCGCATTTTCCAGAGCGATCGCGGCGAAATCCGCGAGCGCCTCCAGCAGCGCCAGATCGCGCTCCATGAAACCGTCCCTCTCCACGCAGTTAATCAGCTCGATAACGCCCAGGCAATGGTCTCGGTAACGCACCGGAACGGCGACGATCGAGCGCGTCTCCATTTTCGTTTTTTCGTCGACCTTGGAGAAAAATCGCGTGTCCTTGCTCACGTCGGGCACGATCACTGCTTCGTCGTTTTGCGCCACCCAGCCGGCGATGCCCTGCCCCATCTTAATCCGCACATCCTTCAGCGCTTGCGCGCCCTTGCCCACCGCCAGCTCGAAGTAAAGATCCTGCTTCACTTCATCGACCAGGAGCAGCGACCACGTGTCCGGGCGCAGAAATTCGTCGATTTTTTCCATGATGGTGCGAAGGACTTGATCTAGTTGCAGGGAGGAGGTAAGCGCCTTGCCTAGCTCGTGGAAGATCGCGATTTCGCCCGCCTCGCGTTGCTCTCCCCGAACTGTCGTGCTGCGGCGCCGCTCTATGCCAGAAAAATTCTCAGTCGTATTCACTGGAAGCCTGTGTGCCAGATTCTATCGCGGGTCACCCGCCGCTCGACGGAAGGTGTTGGGGCACTAGAAATTATAGTCAACTCTTATCGATCTGTGCAACGCCGACTTCTTGCACTGTTGCTCGAAAGTGACGACCGCCCCCAATCGATCCCGAGGCGTTGCACCGGGCTGTCATCTCCGCCTTGCCCACGCGGCCATGTGACCCCTTTTTCAAGCGCAAGACCTCCTCATCAGTTATTTATGGGATAACTTCCGCCTTCCCATCCGATTGACACTCCCGTGACGCCCGCCTATATTCGCTGAGACCATCGGCCGTTCAAGAACAATGACCACCGGCACTTTCGGCGAAAGCCTAAAACGCGAACGCGAATTACGGGGCGTCTCTCTGGAGGAAATTTCCGCCGCCACGCGCATCGCCACGCGCTTCCTGCGGGCCATCGAAGACGAGCAGTGGGCTCAGCTCCCCGGTGGCGTATTCAATCGAGGATTCGTTCGAGCCGTGGCCCGTTATCTTGGCCTGGACGAGGAAAACACGGTTGCTGAATACACTCTGGCCGTAGGCGACCACCAGAATGTTCCCGTTTGGACCGGCAGCCCTCCCTCGGTTACTCCGGAGCAGCCCTGGCTGGCCTGGATCGTCTCCGCCGCCATCCTCATTGCACTCGCGACCGGAGGCTGGTTCGGCACGCGCCGGCTCCTGAAATGGCGGGCCGCAAGGCGAGCGGCGCAGTCCGCGACTGTGAGTGCCGCGTCATCCCCCGCGCCCGCGCCTGCGACCGCGCCAGGGGAAACCCCATCCGAGTCATCTCCTCCAAACGGCGCCCTCCCGGTTCCAGACTCTCCAGGCGCAACTTCTGGAGCGCCGGGCGTGACCGCGGATACCGCGTCCGCCACCGCGCCGGTTTCGCCGCCGTCTGATCTTTTCGAGATCAAGATCGTCGCGTCCAAGAGAACCAAGGTCATAATTGTGGCTGACAAAGAAGTCGTTTTCGACGGATCCATGAAAGCCGGCGAAAATCACTTCTTCTCGGCCACGGACCATTTCCAGGTGTCCGCCAAAGATGCGGGTGTGCTGCACATCGAATTGAATGGAAAAACACTGGCTCCCATTGGTCCTGAGGGCCACGCCGGCAAGATCACACTCACGCGAGACGCTCTGAAGGGAGCCCAAGGTGGCGGAAATTAGTGCCTCGTTGCACGAAGAAATTCGCTCGGGCCGCGCGGCCCAGGAACGAAAGCTTGCCATCTGCGATGAGGCGGCTGCGCTCCCGCCCGAAGACCGCGTCGAACCACTCTGCATTCTTGCCGCGGATTCGGATGCGACGGTCCGCGACAAGGCCGCGGGCATTCTGTCAACCCAGCCGTTAAAGACTGTGCTTGCCGCTCTCGCCCGGCCGAACGCCGCCCCGGAAATGTTCGCCTACTGCGCCGCCGAGTTTTCGCGCAGGCCCGGCGTGGCCGACGCGCTGGCGCAAAATACCACGTGCCCCATCGAAGTCCTTCGCCCGGTCATCCGTTATCTCTCCGTCACTGCCATTCAGGAGCTGTTCGAGGACCTCGACCGCATGAGCACTTCCCCCATTCTGGTTGCCGAACTCATCGCCTCACCGGTAATCAACGCGGAACAGCGCACCCTGCTGCAGGAGTTGCAACGGGCCGAGCCGGAACCCGTCGAGGCATTTAAAGAAGCTATGGAAGCTATGGAAGCGGCCGAGCCGGACAAGGCCAAACGCGAAACGCTGCTGCAAAAATTGTCGCGCCTGCGCGTGGTAGAGCGAGTGCAGCTCGCCCTCAAGGGAGGCCGCGGCGAGCGCCTCCTGCTCATCCGCGATCCTTGCAAAGTCGTGCAGCGCGCCGTCCTGCAATCTCCTCAGCTGTCCGAGCAGGAAGTGGAATCCTTCGCCAACATGGCCAGCCTGACCGACGAAACCCTTCGCCTGATCGCCGGCAACCGCAAGTTTCGTAAGAACTACACCATCCTTCGCGCGCTCATGTTCAATCCCAAAACGCCGTTGGAGGTCACGCTCCACCTGCTGCCGCACATGAAGCCCCTGGACCTCAAATTCCTGACCGGCAACAAGAACGTCGCCGAAACGCTGCGCACCGCTGCCACGCGCCTCCAGCGCCAGCGCAGCGCCGAGCGCAGCTCGTAGCTTCCTGGAACCACGGATGCACACGGATAAACACGTATGAAGAGAGAATTCCCAAGGCCAGGATAGGCGGCACTATCCAGATTATGGTTAATTACACATGTCTCAGGGGAAATTCGTCACGCGATTTAGCCAAATCCTCCGTTGATTGACTGCACGCTGAAAAATTCGAGCTCTTATCAGAAGTTAGCGCAACAAAAGACTTTCTTAATCTGATTTTATCCGTGTTGATCTGTGTGCATCCGTGGTTCCAATGGTCTTCACAGGAACGAATGATCGAACGGCTTCGGCAAGAGCGCGGACATGCGATACCGTTCCACCTTGCCCTTCAGGTTCGCCAGCACCACTTCCGCGTCGCCGCAGAATTCCCACAGGATCTGCCGGCACGAGCCGCACGGCGGCGTGAGCGCATCCGTATCCGCGACGACGGCGACCGCGTCGAACCCCCGCTCGCCTTCGGAAATCGCCTTGAACATCGCGACCCGCTCGGCGCACAGCGTCAAGCCGTAGGTGGCGTTCTCCACGTTGCAGCCGCTGAAAATTCTTCCGGATTTCGCGCGCACCGCCGCGCCCACGCGGAAATTGGAATACGGTGCGTGCGCGTGCTCGCGCGCGGTTCGCGCCGCGGCAATCAAGGCATCAAACTGCGCGTCACGCTTGGCGTCCTGCTCGCTCATGGCAGATCCTTATTCATGCGCGGAATCACGGCGCGCAGCAGCGCCACAAAATCCGCCTTCACGCGCTCCCCGGTTTCCATGACTTCCTCGCTGGTGATGGGCTGATCGAGAATTCCCGCCGCCATGTTCGTCACGCACGAAATTCCCAGCACTCGAATTCCCATGTGCGCTGCGGCGATCACTTCCGGCACCGTGGACATTCCCACGAGGTCCGCGCCAATCGCGCGCAGGTAGCGAATTTCAGCCGGCGTTTCGTAGCTCGGTCCCGTGAGCGCCGCGTACACCCCCTCGGCAATTTCGATGCCCAGCCGCTTCCCGTCCTGCAGCGCCGCCGCCTGGTACGGCTTCCAGTACACCTGCGTCATGTCGGGAAAACGTTCGCCGAAGCGGTCATCGTTCGGCCCGATCAGGGGATTGGTGCCCTGAAGATTGATGTGGTCGCGCAAAACGACGAGGCACCCTTGCTTGAAATTCGTATTGATTCCTCCCGCGGCGTTGGTCAGCAATACGGCGCGGATCCCCATGCGCGCCATCACGCGCATCGGAAAAATCACTTCGCGCTGCGAGTAGCCTTCATAGAAATGCACGCGCCCCTGCATTACAGCCACCGGCACGTCCGCCACTTTGCCGATGACCATTCGCCCCGCGTGTCCGATCGCGGTCGATCGCGGGAAATGCGGAATGTTCTTGTAGTCGATGCGCGCCGCGCCCGCAATTTCGTTCGCGAACGCGCCCAGGCCGCTGCCCAGCACCAGGCCAATGCGTGGCCGCAGTTTTGTTTTGCCCAGGATGAATTTCGCCGCGGCCTCGGCGCGCACGAAGTCCTGGCTCGGTTTTGTTTTTGCCGCCGCGGTCGGTGCGCTCATTTCAAAAAGATCCCCACAATCGAGGCGGACATCAGGTTCGCCATGGTCCCCGCAAGCATCGCGCGGATGCCGAATTTCGCCAGCTGCGATTTCAGATTTGGCGCGAGCGCGCCGATGCCCCCGATTTGCATTCCAATCGAACTGAAATTCGCAAAGCCGCACAGCGCAAACGTCGCGATCGTAAACGAGCGCGGGTCGAGCGCGCCCTTCATCGGACCGAGCATGGAAAACGCAACAAGTTCGTTCACGACCATGCGCGTCCCCAGCAGGTTTCCAATCTGCACGCAATCGTGCCACGGCACGCCGATAACGAACGCCACCGGCGCAAACGCCCAGCCGAAAATTTGCTGCAGGCTCGTCGGAAACCACGTCATGCCGTGCCCGCCCAGAAAGTTGTGAATCCCCCCCATGATGCCGTTGGTGAGCGCGATCAGCGCCAGGAATGCGATCAGCATGGCTCCCACGTTGATGGCCATGCCCAGCCCTTCGGTCGTCCCGCGCGCAATCGCCGCCAGAAAATTTGAGTCGCGCTCCACATGTTCCATGTGCACGACGCCCATGGTCTTCGGCTGCTCGGTTTCCGGCACCAGCATTTTGGAAATGAGCAGCGTCCCCGGCGCGGTCATGATCACCGCCGTGAGCAGGTGCCGCGCTTCCACTCCAAACGCAATGTACGCCGCCATGATCCCGCCCGAAACGTGCGCCATCCCGCTGGTCATGATGGTCATCAATTCGGATTGCGTTAAGTCCGGCAGAAACGGCCGGATCGTCAGCGGCGCTTCGGTCTGCCCCATGAAAATGCTCGCCGCGACGTTCAGCGACTCCGCGCCGCTCGCGCCCATCACCCGCTGCATCACCCACGCCGCCGCTCGAATCACCACCTGCATCACGCCGAGGTAGTACAGCAGCGCAAACAGCGACGCGATAAAAATAATCGTCGGCAGAACCTGAAACGCGAAGATGAATCCAATCGAAGACCGCTGCTTGCCCAGCTCTCCAAACACAAATTCCGATCCCACAAACGCATAAGCCAGCAGCTTGTTCACGCCATTGCCCGCGCGAAAAAAAAGCATCTGGCCAAATGTCCAATAGAACACCAGAAACGCAAAGCCGATCTGCAAACTGAGTCCCCAGATCACCAGCTTCAGCTTGATCGCCCGCCGGTTGGTCGAAAACAAATAGGCCAGCCCAAGCATCGTCAGCAACCCCAGCACGCCCGTGAATCGGCCCATTTGAAATCACCTCGCATCCCCGGCCGCACCCCGGGAAATGCCCGTCACATTAGCACGGCGGGGAACGTGCCGGGATGTGGAAATTCCGATGCGCAGGATTTGCCGCACGCAAAGAAGGTCCAGCCGGAGTGTCATTTCGGAAGGCCAACGAAACAGATTTTTGCGTACGTACCATGTATGGTACACTCCTGGAGTGGGCAAGAAACCCAAACCTCCCGTTACTTCGGGGGTCCCCCTTGCAGAACTCGAAAAATCGGGTAAGCGAGTTCCAGCGGTCTTCTTTCGGACGGACTCCGGCGGAGAGCCTTTGCGAGACTGGTTGAAAAGTTTGCCCCTGGATGAGGACCGCAAGCGCATTGGCGAGGACATCAAAACAGTAGAGTTCGGCTGGCCGATCGGGATGCCCGCTTGCAGGCCGCTGGGAGACGGTGTTTATGAAGTGCGAACGAAACTGGCCCAAAACCGAATCGCACGGATACTTTTCTACATCGACAAGAAGGGCCGGATGGTCCTGCTGCACGGATTCATCAAGAAGACGCCAAAAACTCCGAGCGAGGATCTAAATCTAGCGAGACGAAACAAGAATCAGCACCAAAAAGGAGTGAAATGAAAACAGGAAAAGGCCACGTGGTGAAAGACCACACCGGTTCGACCTTCGACAGCTTTCTCAATGACGAAGGAATCCGGGAAGAGGTCGAGGCCGTGGCAATTAAAAGGGTTCTGGCCTGGCAACTTAAAAAGGCTATGAAAGAGCAGCGAAAGACCAAGCAAGTCCTGGCGAAACAACTTCGCACGAGCAGATCGCAGCTCGATCGTTTACTTGATCCACAAAATATCTCCGTAACGATTGCCACGATCACGAGGGCAGCCCGGGCGCTTGGCAAGCGCGTCATCCTTCGAGTGGCAGAGGCGAAAGCAAGACGCGCCTAACTGGGGAACGGGCAAGGCTTATTTTCGAGACTTTCAAATTTTCCACGCCGTGGATGGCCAGCCTTGGAACCGGCCCACGGTTCAAAGCTTCTTTCCTCTTGCGGATTGTTCACGAAGCAAGAATGTCTTCGGATATTTTCCTTCACCGCAGATTTTGAATGACCCGAAATCCTTATACCAGGCGCCCTCGGGCGCGTCCGGCTCCGATTCACGCCATATCTTCAGCTGATACAAGTCGTCGGCGGTGATCTTCCGTTCGGCCAGTCTTTCAAAAAGATGGTCGCGCAAGGCGGGCGGCAAATCCGTCCACATCATCTTCGGCATTTATTCACCAAAGGTCATGCGGGCCAATGTTTCTTTGATTCGTTTCCGTTCGACGGGGTCGGAGGTTGCGCTCAGTTCGTCGGCCAGTTCAAAGAACCTCGACTTTTCCGCTTCTTTCGACTCGATTCCTGTCTCAATCAATTCGACCAAAACTCGGTTTGTGCTGGTCTTGCGATTCTTCGCAAGTGTCCGCACCCGCCGCGCGAGGCGGGCGGGAAGGGACACGCTTTGACGGACGGGCTTATCGACGGTTGCCATATTGAAAGTTTACACCAAATCGCACCACTTTGCACCAATTCGGTCGCCGGCGGATGGGTGCCCCATCCTTGCCGTTCTTGCAAGGGTGGGGGATTTCCGCCCTAAATCCTCGCGTGTCTGGACGTCGAGAATCTAAACCCCCACCCTTTGAAAAATACGAAGGGTGGAGGACCCAGGAAAATAAAATCCTATCGAAATCTATGCGCCGATGACTCGATAGATGAGAGGTGGAAGGGATTTCGGTTTCTCAGGCTCGATGCGATACGCGGTTTCGACAAGCCGCCGCGCTTCGGCGAGCCGCGCCTCGGAATTGTAGTGCAGCGTGCACAGCGGTTCCCCGCGCTGCACCGCGTCGCCGATGCGCTTGTGAAACTCGAGGCCGACGGCAGGATCAATCTGGTCTTCCTTCTTTTGCCGGCCGCCGCCGAGGATCACCCCAGCCACGCCGAGCTGTTCGCACTGAATGGACGCAACGTATCCGCTGGCCGCGCCGACAACATCAAGAGTTTGCCGCGCGTGCGCCAGCCGGTGCGGATCGTCCACAACTCCCACATCCCCGCCCTGCAGCCCCACGATTTCACGGAATTTTTCGCGCGCCTGGCCGGAAGCAATCAGGTCTGCGGAAAGCTTCTTGCCCTCGTCCAGCGTCTTCACGCGTTCACCCAGGAAAAACATCCACGCCGCAAGGTCCAGGCAAAGCTCGCGCAGGTCCGCCGGACCGCCACCCGCCAACACTTCGATCGACTCGGCGACTTCCATCGCGTTGCCGGCCTTGCGTCCGAGCGGCTGATTCATGTCGGTCAGGAGCGCGACCACTTTCTTGCCCATGCGCTTCCCTGTCTCCACCAACAATCCGGCCAGATTCTCCGCGTCCTCGATTTTCTTCATAAACGCGCCCGAACCCGTCTTCACATCGAGCACCAGCGCGTCAATCCCCTCGGCCAGTTTCTTGCTCATAATGGAAGCGCAGATCAGCGCAGGGCTTTCCACCGTCCCGGTCACGTCGCGCAGCGCATAGATTTTCTTGTCCGCAGGCGCGATTTCGGCCGTCTGCCCGATCAGAGCGCACCCGCAGGTCTCTAGGACATGCCGGAATTCCGCGAGCGTCAGATTCACATTAAATCCGGGGATGGATTCCAGCTTGTCGAGCGTCCCCCCGCTGTGTCCCAGCCCGCGCCCGCTGATCATGGGCACTTTCAACCCGCCGGCGGCCACGATGGGAGCGATGACCAGCGAAGTCTTATCGCCCACGCCTCCCGTCGAGTGCTTGTCCACCTTGCGGGCGGCCAGGTCGGAAAAGTCCAGCACACGCCCCGAGTGCAGCATGGCCTCGGTGAGCGCCGCGATTTCAGGCCGGCTCATGCCGCGCAGCACGACCGCCATCAGCCACGCGGACATCTGGTAATCGGGCACGTCGCCCCGTGTGTACGCGGCAATCAATTGATGGATTTCTTCGGGAGCGAGTTCGCCCGAGTCCCGCTTGCGGCGGATCAGGTCAACGGCGCGCATGCGCTTGGGGGATCAATCGGCTGCTGCCGCGCTGGAAACGCCAGAGGCGCCCTGGAGCAGCTCGAGATGCGTGATTTCCGCCGGGCAGCGGAGTCTCCACGGCAGGACGATCGTGCCGATGCCGCGGCTTACGTAGATTTGCGTCGGTCCCATCTTGTCCCAGCCGATCTTGTACCGCAGCCGCTCAGGCGAGCGTCCGTACACTGTGCCGAGAAGGGGCAGGTTCACCTGCCCGCCATGCGTGTGCCCGGAAAGAACCAGGCTAACGTTGTGCCGCGAAGCAAGGTGAATGACCCGCGGGTTGTGCGCGAGCAGGACCGTGGCTGCCTCGCGCGGGACCCCGCGCATGGCTCGCCGCAAATCCGCCCCGTACCCGTAATCGTCCACGCCTGCCAGGTACACGGAGTCTCCGCCAAACCACAGCGTGACGTGCCGGTTGCGCAGGACATCGATGCGCTGCCGGCGCAACGCCAGCGTGATGGCATCGGCATCCACGCGGAAATCGTGGTTACCCAGCACTGCGTACACGCCGTAACGCGCCCGCAGGCGCCCGAGCAGCTCCGCCGCCGGCCCGATATTCCTCCGGGAATACGTAACGAAATCCCCAGTAAGCGCAATGATGTCCGGATTCAGCCGGTTGGCCTGGCGCACTGCTTCCGAAAGCCATTCTTTGGGGAGGAATAGACCGTGGTGAATGTCGGAAATTTGAACGATGCGCAGGCCATGGAACGCGCTGGGGAGGGGGTCCAGCCAGATGCGCTCATCGTTGACGGTGAACCGGTCGCGGGAATGCCAGCGCCCGGAGGTTTCCAGAGCTGCGCTCGCCGAATATTGCTCGATCCCGCCTCGGCGCCACCGGCCAACCCAGCGCGAAAGTTTCTCGGCGGCTCCCGGATTCCCCGGAACCGGAAAAGTGAGGCTATTGCCCATCATCCCTCAGTAAATACTAACCAACTTTTGTGAGCCTATCACCGGGTGGAACATGCGTCAATGCAACGTTTTACAGGCTAGTGTGCAAAACGGAAATGGCAGACCCGAACCAGAACTTGCCTCGGGAAAATAATGAACCAGTTACGGAAGCGGAGCCTTGGACGCTGTCCGTTCCGCGATGCTGGCCGCGACCTCTTTCATCTCCTCGTGAACCCGCCCGTTGGACGCCAGCAGCTCCCTGTCTCCGAGCCTGTACGGTTGGCCATCGAACTGAGTCACCGTGCCCCCGGCCTCGCGCACCAGTAAAACGCCCGCCGCAGTGTCCCAGGTATGCAGGCCAAACTCCCAAAACCCCTCGAACCGGCCGCAAGCTACGGAAGCAAGGTCCATGGCAGCCGAACCGTCGCGCCGCACGCCGTGGGAGCGCAAAGTAAAGTCCCAGTAGTAGTGGATATTCGGGTTCTGCGCCCGCTTTACGCTGGGAAAACCAGTGGACAACAGGCTCGTGGCCAGCTTTTCAATCCGGGACACTTCGATTTTCTTCTGGTTCAGGTACGCGCCTTC
Source organism: uncultured Acidobacteriota bacterium (assembly GCA_963804145.1). Lineage (GTDB taxonomy): Bacteria > Acidobacteriota > Terriglobia > Acidiferrales > UBA7541 > Palsa-360. Next base: position 84,983 of record CAWDPI010000008.1, read on the forward strand.
TCCCTTGACGGCGGTAAAAAGCTCCCCGCTGACCGGCTGGAAAATCACGCCAACGATCAGCTCGCCTGCTTCCTCCAGGCCAAGGGAAACCGCAAAACAAGGGTACCCATGAGCAAAATTGGTAGTGCCATCCAGGGGATCAACGTGCCAGCGGTAGGGAGATTCGCTTTCCGAACCCCCTCCTTCTTCAGCCACAATCGCATGTTTCGGGAAATGGGCCCGCAGGCGGGACACGATGGCCTGTTCAGACCGCCGGTCGGCCTGCGTAACAATGTCCACTTCCCCCTTGTAGCTGATCTTGACTGGCCGGTCGAACTCCGCGATCAGAATCGCCCCCGCCTCCCGCGCCGTCTCAATAGCCACATCCAGAAATGAATTCATCCGATGTTTCGCCCCTCACCCCAAATCATGCCAGAGTTTGCGCAAGTAAAATAGGCGTGGTTTTGGGCGGAAGGTAGTAGGTGGCAGGTGCCAGGTTGTAGGCGGCAGGCGGCAGGTCGCAGGTTTTGGGTTTAGGTTTTTGGGTTTCAATCTGAAATTTCAAATTTGAGATTTGAGATTCTCCGATTTCAAATCGCTCCAGACCATGACCCTAAGGAGCTCGTTTCCTACCACCTGCCACCTTTCCCTCAGTCCAGCCGCCCCCCCGAATAGTACGCCTTCCTGCTCCTCACCTTGCAATCGCACTTCACGCGCACTTCGAGCGTGCGAAACGTGCCCGCGGGCGGCCGCGGATCGGGATAGTAGGCGATGCGGTACTGCGTGCGGAGTTCCCGGTCAATGAGGTCGAACATATCGCCGAGCTGGGCGATGGTGTCCGGGAAATAGGTCGCGCCCCCGGTCGAGTCGGCAATCGTCTCGAGCGCGTGCTCGCCGGCCGTGTTGCGCCCGCCCTCGTTCTTCACCGCGCGCACGACGATGGTGTACAGGAGCGAATCGGCGCGCAGCGCGGCGCGCCGGGCGGTCTCAAAGTCGGCGCGGCTGGTCGTCTCGCCCGCGTCGGTGACCAGCACGATCACGCGCCGCCGCCCCGCGGGATTTTTCGCCAGCCCCTGCGAACCCAGAAAGATCGCGTCATACAGCGCCGTGCCGTCGCCCGGGGCGATTCGCTTCAACGCGCCTTGCAGGAACGGCACGTTCGAGGAAAACGGCGCAAGCTGCGTCACCGCGTCGGCAAATTCGTACACCGCCAGCCGGTCGGCGGGACGCACCAGTTTCTGAATGAATCGGGAAGCTGCCTCCTCTTCAAACTCGAGTTCCTTGATTTCGCTCAGGCTCGAATCGATCATCAGCGCCAGGTCCAGAGGCTGCTGCGTTTCCGGTTCGAGGATTTCAATTTTTTGTTTGACGCCTTCCTCGTACACCTCAAACTGGTCCGCCGTGAGGCCGAGCGCCGGACGCCCGTCCTTGTCCAGCACGCTGGCCAGCACGCTGACAAGCGTGACCTCGGAGCGAATGCGCCCGCGCTGGTCCTGTTCGCCCCCCTCGCGCGCCGCGACAGACCTTAGCGCGGCCGTTGCAATCAACGCCAAAAGAGCGCCGCAGGATCCGAGCGCAATCGCGGCGCGGAGCCAGCCGCCGCGACGCCCGGCCAGTGTCGCTGACAAATTTGCGTTGGCGTGAGCTGGAAAACAAGGGAATCGGCACACAGGTTCGATTCCAGTACTCGCGAAAAGGATTGCTCAGGCGGTTCACTGCGAGGGTTCACCGCGAGCGGAAGGAATTTCTCCTTCGGCCCAGACGGCGCCGTCGCGGAAGAATTCCTTCTTCCAGATGGGCACGTTGCGCTTGAGGGTGTCGATGCCGAAGCGGCAGGCGTCGAAGGCGGCGGCGCGATGCGCCGAGCAGACGGCGATCATCACCGAGGTCTCGCCGATTTCCAGCCGCCCCAGCCGGTGCACCATCGCGAAGCGCCGGATGGCGAATTTCTCGCGCATCTGCGCGCCAATTTCGCGCATCTTGGCGATGGCCATCGCCTCGTACGCTTCATACTCCAGGTACAGCGTCGACCGGCCGCCGGAATGATTGCGCACGATCCCTTCAAACACGACCACGGCGCCGTCGGGCGGCGCCTTCAGTTGCGCCACAATTTCCGAAGTCTCAATCGGCGTGCGGACCAGGGCGCACAGGTTTTCCTCGACCGCGGCATCCGCGGGAATCGCCCCGCCGCTGACCGGCGGAAGAAACGCAACCTCATCGCCCGAGGCAAGCGGCGCGCGCCACTCCGCGAATTCCTGATTTACCGACGCGGCGACTGAGTCGCGAAACTTGGCCAGCTCTGGGAAACTCCGCCCATAGCGCTCAAACAGGTCTTCCACGCGCGCGCCTTCCGACAGCTCCGCCTGCTCCTCCGCTCTGCCCACAATGTCCTTAAGCCGTCCGAAAAACAGCACGCGCACACGCATCCCGTTATTCTATCCGCGCGCGCAGGAAAGTTCCACAGCGCGAATCTGAGGGCAGTGGGTCAATTTCGGGTAATCCAACTTCCATGATAGGTCTTTGTCAACAAGGCAAAAGCTCTCCAGATGCGTTTCAGAGGAGCGCGGGCGTAAAATATCGACTGGAGATATCGTGATGGATCTTTCTTGCTACCGGAGACTTGTCTCCATTTTGTTGCTTGGGCTAAGTGTAGCCACCTTCACGTCTACCGCATTCGCGGACTCCTTCGATGTGCCGCTAAAGAAGAAAATTGTGGATTTTGGCTTGTCTGAGAACAATCTTCCGGGACGTCAGAACTTTCGGGTTAAGTTGTACTGTTTTTTCTATCCGAATTTTGTGATCAAGGAATACAACAACGAAGGAGAAAAAGGAGCACAGTGGGTCGCGATTGCTCCAATCCAAAAGGGAACGGCTCCAGCTTGTTCTCGGAAGAATGCAAGCGGGGATAGGGTCCTCAAATGGCCGGAGTGGAGCGGGTACTTCAACGGAGTCAAGGGGAACCTGGTGTTTCTCAACGACCCGGACGGCACCGACGGCGGAATGCCATTCACCATTTATGATTTCAGAACCGGCAACAAGATTTTTAAGGATTCGGCTTACGACTCTGCAATGTGGGCCAAAAAAGTTCCGAGTTCGCCCTTCAACCGCCTGAGGTTCAGGGGCACTCAAGAGGGCGACCTCACCATGACATATCTGCGAGTGATCGAAGCGGACTGTGATCTGCATACCGAAAAAACTGCTTGCTGGGAGCGGGTCAGAAGGAAACTTGAGCTGAAAGGTGCCCGAATGCCGGTTTGCACAGGGTATGAAAACATTTCGAGCCGTTGGGTCTCGGCGGTTGCTTACCCTGTTGAGGTTTCGCTTTTCCCGCAACCGGTTACCAAGACTATCGCTGGACCGGTCAAGTGTTGGCCAGTCGACTGAGTAAACCTTCGGCTACATGCACCTGCCTGATTAGCGCAGCGGTAATCGGAAACTGACTCACTACAAATCTGAGCGTCACTGGATTTCGGGAGCCCACCGGCGTACATTTCTGTTGGATTAGATGCAGCCCTTTGCTGCTGACTTAATAAAATTCGGAGGTGAAATAAAAATGGCCAAAGTTTCGAGGCGTGGTTTGCTGCACATGAGCGCTGGAACGGCGGGAGCGCTGGGCATTTCGACTTTGGCTACGGAACTTGGCGCCATGAGTCCCCTCGCGCCGAGCCAGCCCGAAAGAGGCCCTGAAACTCCGCAGACGGCCGCGCCGGCTGAATCGGGAAATGAGCTGTACTACAGGGACGACTGGCTAGGCGCGCCCTGGGCGAAGGCTGAAACTGCCCTGCTTATCCACGGTAACGACGAATCGAGCGTTTCCTGGTTCGGATGGATCCCGCGAATGGCTCAGGAATTTCGCTTGGTTCGCCCGGACTTGCCCGGATTTGGAAATTCCCCGATTCCGCAAAATTTTGAATGGTCCATGGCGAGCCTGGCAACCACCCTCGCGCATCTTCTCGACCGGCTCGGCGTGGATGCAGCGCACATCGTCGGCGCCAAAACCGGCGGCGCAATCGGGATGCAATTTGCCGCGGATTATCCGCAGCGAACACGCACGCTCACCATCGTCAGCGGCCCGGTGACGCGCGTGGCCTCAGGAATTGCATTCTCCGCCCCGTCCTCCACTTCCCAGCAAAGAAGACTCGGCACCTCGGCATCGAAAGAATTGGTCGAGTATTGGGACACTCTGATGGGTTCGACTCGCCCGCAAACAAAAACCGGCATGGCGAAAGTGGAAGCAGCACTCAACATGGAGAGCGTCCTGCCGCGCATCGCCGCGCCAACGCTGGTGATCACCACCGACCGGAGCCCGCTGCAATCCGTCGAGACCGTCCTCCACTACCAGCAGAAAATTGCGAATTCGCGCCTTCTGGTCCTCCCGAGCGACGGCTACCACGTCGCCGTCATCAAGCCTGACGAATGCGTTTCCAACGTTGTCTCATTCATCAAGGATGCCAAGCGGGGAGCGTGACACGGCGCACGGAATCGCCGCCATTTCCCGGTTAACCGCGTTCGGGCCCGTGCAGTCCCTTAATAAACGGATCACAGGAAATCTTACCGTGTCTTCTCAGCGGCGGCCCATAGCACGCGTCCGAACGGCAATCCGAGCAGGGACCAGATGCGTCCGAGCGCCGCGGGCCCGACATCCTTCCGGTGGCGCCACAATTTCGGGAAAGAATTGCCGTTTTGTTCGCGCCTCATGTGCATCAGCGCCGCGCGGACATCCTCATCGATCACCTGGCATTCGAGAACGCGAAACCCGCTGGCCCCCAGCGCCGATTGCAATTCGGCTCGCACGTACTCGCGGTGATGCCCCGGATAAGGCGTCATCTGCGCCGTGCTTTCAAAAAAATAATCGAACGGGTCCGCCACGCTGCCGCCGGTGAGAAGCGTGAGGCGATTGTAGATTGAAGCCTGGTTCGGCGTCGAAACGATGACGCAGCCCCCGGGCTTCAGCACGCGGCGAATTTCTTCCAGCACGCGCTTCGGCGAGTGCGGGTGGTGCTCGATCACATCGAGATAGCTGACGTAATCGAACGACTCGCCGGCGAACGGCAGAGGATTTGTAGTGATGTCGCACGGCTTGTAATTCACGCCGCACTTCAGTGAAGGCTTGGAGAACTTTTCAAAAAAATCAGGCAGGTCCACCGCCGACACGCGCATGCCCATGCGCGTGGCATAAATCACGAGCGAACCGACTTGCGCGCCAATATCGAGCAGGGCGGGAGAAACTTCGGGCGAACTGTGCTCCTGAATGAACCGCAGCGTGCGAAGTTTGACTCCCGCTGCGGCGATGGAACTGAGAATCCACGCCGCGCCCACCGGATCATTGGGGCTTAACTCTTGCACGAGAAATTTGAGGACATCGTCGAATCCTAGAAGCGTCGGGTTCGGCGGGGTTTGATTCATAGCGCATGCAGAATAGCATTAAACCATTAGAAATTCGGGGCTCGCGGCGCAGCGCCGTGCGGCGGTCAGCCAAATTGTTGATCGTTTCAAAGCTTCCATAAGAATCGGCGCGGACGTTTCCGAAATTCATTTGACCTTGCCAGTGCGCGCGCCGTAGCGTGAGAACAGATGCGGGGAGGCTTTTCCAGATGCGCATTTTAGTTTCGGGCTCGACAGGTTTCCTGGGAACGGCGCTGGTTGAAACGCTGGAGGGGCAGGGTCATGCGATCGCGCGCCTGATGCGGCCCGGGACGTCGCTGAAAAACGCCTCCGGTGCGCGCGGGCAATCCGCCGTCGTGTGGGACCCCGTCGCGGGCCAGTTCGACGCGACCGCGGCCGAAGGCGCGGAGGCGCTCATTCATCTCGCGGGAGCGTCCATCGCCGACGGACGCTGGAACGCTTCGCGCAAGGAGCTGCTGCGGACGAGCCGGATTGACGCCACGCGCCACCTGATCGGGGCGCTTGCGAAATTGCAGCGGCCGCCGCGTGTGATTGTGGCGGCGTCAGCCATCGGTTACTACGGGAATCGCGGCGACGAAACTCTCACCGAGGCGAGCGCCCCAGGAAACGATTTCCTTGCCGGCCTCTGCCGCGAATGGGAAGCGGAGACCGCGCGCGGAGCCGAGTTCGGCGCGCGCGTGGTGAGCCTGCGGTTTGGAATTATCCTCGCTGCGCACGGCGGCGCGCTGCCGCGCATGGCGTTGCCGTTCAAGCTCGGCGCGGGCGGCCGGCTTGGCGATGGCCGCCAGTGGATGTCCTGGGTCACTCTGCCGGAAGTGATCGGCATCATCCAGTTCGCACTTGGGAATTCCGGGCTCGCCGGACCTGTCAATGCCGTCGCCCCAAATCCAGTTCGAAACAGCGAATTCACCGCCGTCCTGGCAAAAGCGCTGCACCGCCCGGCCCTGTTTCCCGCGCCTGCCTTCGCGCTGCGCCTGGCGCTCGGAGAAATGGCGGATGCTTTGCTCCTCGTCAGCCAGAAGGTTATGCCGTCGAGGCTGGTGGATTCGGGCTATGCGTTCCAGCAGCCCAGCCTCGCCGGCGCCCTCGCGGAAGTGTTACGAAAGTAGGGTCGCCGGGAAGCTTTCCATTCGAATAGAAATTCTATCGTTTGTGGAAAAAATGCGAGATTTTGCAAGAATGCAATTGACATCAAACGTGACACCCGCTAGCATTCATAGTGGAAGAATTGTGGCCCGCCTGCCCGATCCAACCGCATTATGCCGCACGCCTTTCGTGGCGCAGGCTTCAGCCTGTGGGGTTTGGGCCATGCAAGGACTAAACCCCACAGGCTGAAGCCTGCGCCACTCACTCCTCTAAGAGATCTAATTGTGACAAAAGAGCGTCGAGATTCGATTCATCGACCAGCAGATCGAGCGTCTTCGCGGAGGAAAGTCCTTCCACTTCGTCAAACGCCTGAAACAGCCGCATCTTGGCGACCGCGTACTCTTCCGTTCCCGTAAATTCCCGCCCGGTGCGCGCCGACGACTTTTCCAGCGCATCCTTCTTCACAAAAATTCGCACCGGAAAAACGTGCTTGCGGTCGACCGAAGCCATGTACACATACTCCGTCCCCGCCGCCGCTCCCCGCTTGGATTTCTGCACTTCGTAAAAATAGTATTGGTACACGTACCCCGTCGCGGCGGAATAACTTTTGACGCGGTGCGCGGCTTCCGGTCGAGGCATGCAGGGATTATTCAAGGCCAAGGGCATCCGTGTCAACGAGGTGGCAGGTTGCAGGTGGTAGGTAGCAGGGGGTTCAGATTTTGACTTTCCCTACAACCTGCCACCTGAAACCTGCAACCTGCAAATCCACATCGCCACCTGCCCCAAATTGATTCGCGCTTCCCGATTGTTTTTCCCAACTCGGCATAAAATCAGACTCCGCACCAAATGAAATCGGCCGCGCAGATCTTCCATCCGCTCCGTTCACCCCGGAAATCGAACATCAGCAACGCACTGATGGCGCGAGCTTTGCCCAAATTCCTTCGCGCTTCCAACCTGAGCGGCAACCTTCGCAGAGAGCGCATCTTTCTCGATGCACCACGCTGGCACAACGCGTGCAATCCCCGTTGCAATGGAAGAAAGCGCGATACTCCGCGGACGCCGCTATCTGTTTCATGCCCCGTCTCACTGGCGTTCCGCGCTGCTCCTCGTCGCGTCCTTCCTGGGCTGTGGCGGGCTGGTAGGAACAGGCCCGTCGCAGCCCCCTCCCTCAAATATTTCCGTGACGGTCGCGCCGGCCACTGCGTCGGTCCTGCTTGGCGGGCCGCAGACGTTCACCGCAACGGTCAGCAACACGGCGAACACGGCCGTGAGCTGGAGCGTGAACGAAATCCCCGCCGGCAACGCGGCGGTCGGAACGATCGACTCGGGCGGCGTCTACACAGCGCCGCAAATTCTCACCGCGCCGCCGAGCGTTTTCCTGATCGCCACGAGCGCGGCCGACTCATCCAAGAGCGGAGGCGCGACCATCACCCTCTCCAGCTCATTTTCCCTGGCCGTGGCCGGGCCGTCGTCCGTCAACGCGGGCGATACAGCCACGTATAACGCGACGCTCACGCCGGCCGCCAACTCGAATCCCAGCCGCGTCATATTCTGGAGCGTTTCGGGCGCCGGCTGCACGGGCGCGGCGTGCGGGATTATTTCCTCGAGCGGCATGTTTACCGCGCCTTCACTTGCGCCCTCGCCCGCAACCGTGCGAATCATCGCCACGCCGCAAGCGGATCCATCGAAGGTAACCGCCTTCCCCGTTTCCATTCATCCGATGATCAGTGTTTCGATTTCGCCCACTTCCGCAACGGTGGCGCTCGGCGCCGCTCAGGCATTCCACGCCGCCGTTACAGGAGCGCAGGACGCGACCGTCACGTGGGACGTCAACGGAGTAGTCGGCGGCAACTCCACCGTCGGCGTGGTCCTGAATTCGCAAACCGATCCGAACGACACGATTTACACGGCCCCGCAAGCCATGCCGCCGGGCGCCTCGGTGACCGTGCACGCGCGCAGCAACGCGGCTCCGAGCGTTTCCGCGAGCGCAACCGTCGCATTCACGACGGCCATCAACGTAACGCTCGCGCCCGCAAGCGCGACGCTCGCCGTCAACGAGAGGCAAACGTTCGCCGCGCAGGTCAACAACACGCCAAACCAAAACGTGGCGTGGATGGTCAACGGATTCCCGGGAGGAAATTCGGCGACCGGCCAGATTTGCGCAACAGGGTCCAGCCCGTGCCAGCCGGTTTCGACCACCAGCGGCGGGAGCGTCGACTACGTCGCGCCTGCCGGAGTGCCGTCTCCCAATCCGATCATCGTCACGGCCACAAGCCAGGCAAACAGCGCCCTGACCGCTTCGGCGATCGTCACGATTCTGCCGCACATCGTCGTCAGCGTTCAGCCGGGAAGCGCAACGGTGGCAGGGACGGGGCAGCAGCGATTCGCCGCCAGCGTGACGGGCACAGATAACCAACTAGTAATCTGGACAACCGCGGGCGCGGCGTGCGGCGTTCCAGCGGCATGCGGCTCGATCGACTCCACCGGGCTGTACAAAGCCCCTCCAGCCGCGCCCTCCTCCGAACCGATCGAAATCCTGGCCACGAGTTCCGAAGACGAAGGCCAGTCGGGAACCGCAACCGTCACGATCACAGGCGGCCCGGGCATTTTTTCTCTCGCGCCGACGAGCGCCTACGCAGGTTCGGCGGGCGGCTTTACGCTGCTCGTCACCGGCGCCGACTTTTCTCCGTCCGATCCGGGCCCCGGTTCAACAATCCTCGTGACCGGCGCGCCGCGAACAACCTCCTGCGCATCGAGCACGCAATGCGTCACATCGCTCGCCGCCGCCGATCTGCTATCCGCGGGAAACCTGTCGGTGCAACTGCAGAATCCCGACGGCTCGCTGTCGAATACGCTGACGTTCGTGGTGCTGGCGCCCGGCTCAGGGATTGGCGCGATCCCTCTCACGCCGAGCGCGCCCACCGCCGCGGGAATTGACATCGTCGTCGTCGAGCTCAGCACCAACGGCGGATCGGGCGCCCCGGGAAATGTAAGTTTGAACGTCGCCGCAATGGGCCCTTACAGCGTGGTGACGCAGTCCTGCGTGCTCGGCGGAAGTCCGGTGATCGTTCAGCGGCCTGCAACCGGAAATACGACCGCGGACCTCTGCGTCTTCTCCGTGAGCAGCCTCGATCCGTCCTTCACATTTACCGTCAGCAGTCCGCCCACGCCGGACATCACTGTCATCAATCGCGAGCCGCTGGGCCTGGGGATCCTGCACCTCACGCTGCAAGTCCCCGCCACGGCCGCGCCCGGCCCGCGAACACTGTTCGTTGAAAATCCTGAAAGCGACAAGGCCGCCGGAACCGGCGCCATCGAGGTGCAATAATGCGAATCAGAAAACGCCTCATCCTTTCTCTCTTGCCCGCGCTCCTGTTCTTGCCGGCCGTTCGCGCCACCACGCTCGCGCGGCTCAGCCTCGATCAGCTTGCCGCGGGATCGGACGCGGTGGCACGCGTGCGCTGCGCCGGCGGCGAATCACATTGGGAAAACGGCTCGATCTGGACGGTGACCACATTCGACGTCGTGGAAACCATCAAGGGCAGCTTGCCCAGGCAAATTGCGGTCCGCCTGCCCGGCGGCCGCGTCGGGCATTTGACCGCCGCCGTGGACGGCACGCCCAAATTCTATCCGGGAGCCGAAGCTGTCGTTTTTCTGGAACGTTCGCGCGCAGGAGGATTCACCGTGGCGGGCTGGGTCGAGGGAACGTTCCGAATTTCGCGCGATACGCGAACGGGCAACGAAACCGTGACGCAGGATTCCAGCGCCTTCGCCGTATTTGACGCCGCGACTCGCACGTTTCGCGCCGAAGGCATCCGCCGGATGCCGATCGAGGAGTTTCGCGCGCGTGTTGCCGCCGCAGTCGCGCGCAGCGGGGAGAAAACGAGATGAACGCAAATCGCCGCGGTAAATATCGCAACACGATATCTGTTGGCATCGCTTTCCTGTTCCTGCTGCAAGTCACCGCCGCGTATACCGGAGCGTACGATCTGGGAACGACCGTAGCGGACATGACCCAGGCCGCGTCGGCATCGGGCGGAACTTCCTGCCCGCAGCTCACGCGCTTCGACGTCTCCACGCCCGGGAACATTAACCGCCTCTGGAGCACGTTGCTCAACACGGGCCCCATCACCATCCTCACCGCGGACCAGGATCCCGATGGACAACTGGACGAAATCGAGGCGGTCATCGAGCAATCGCTCTCCGTGTGGACAGGCGTTTCCGGCACGTTGCTCCAACCGTCAGCCCTCGGCGCGCTGCAGCGGGGGGACACGACCACAGTGTGCGACTCCACCGACGGGCACAACACCATTTGCTTCGGTCAGAATGATCCGGGGTTCACCCTTGGCGTCCTGGCGTTCACGGTCGTCGTTTCGGCGGACACCATCGGCGAGCAGCTTCCTTCCGGCGGCGCGCCCTCCACATTCGTCGGAGAGATCCTGGGTGCCGACACTTTGTTTCTGCCCAGCAACCCCAACACGACGTTCGCGACTCCCGCGGCGCTGCCCTCGAACCCGAACTCCTATGACCTCGAATCCATCCTGACGCACGAACTCGGCCACTCCTTCGGCTTCAATCATTCGGGCGTCTGGGGCGCGATGATGTTTCCCTTCGCGCCGGGGCCCGGCCAATTCACGGGATCAAGGCCCACGGCGCAGTCTCCCGACGCGCCGCTTTCCGACGACGATCGCACCGGACTCCGCGTTCTCTATCCCGGCCCCACCGACTCCGCGCACATCGGCGCCATCAGCGGCCACGTTCTGCCCGCGAATCCCCTCGCCCTTCCCATTTCGCCCGCAGGAGTGACCGGCATCTTTCCCGCGCAAGTGGTCGCCCTGGACAACGCAACCGGAAAAGTAACCGCCGCCGTGATGGCCGGCTGGAGCTGCGGCGACCCGGGCCCGGCGCAATTCGACGGCACATTTTCCTTGCAACACTTGCTGGTGGGGACGTCGCAGAGTTACCAGATTTACGCGGAGCCGCTCGACGGACCGGTAGTGCTGGGAAACGTGATTTACAACCTGACGTCTCTGTGCCGGAACTCGGCGACCGATCCTGGCTGGCCCGCGCAGTACGCATGCACGGTGCCGCCGTCCGCGGCGCCCTTTTCCGCGCGGATCCGGGCGGGACCGTGAATTCAGCATGGTCCGGTAAGCGGGGACGAGAATGCGAACCCAGCGGCCGAAGAATCAAAACAATCGAGCGAGTCATCATCAGGCGCGAAGAAGCCGATTCCGTGCTTCAACTGATCGGAGAAACCCACTGCGTTCGCTGCACGGATGGGACAACCGAAGTAACGGAGTCCGATGCGGCTCCCGTAACCGTGGTCGAGGGAAACCACGGCGGCGCGAAGTTGCCCTGCGTGAATCTTCGATCGAAAAAGACGTTTCGCGAGGTGGAATTAATATTTTGGATGGTGTTCTGGATGCGACCACCCACGATATTCAACGTATTGATCGCGTTGCCAGTGTTTACGATCCCGCCGCTGCCATTTTTTGCAATGGTCGCAATGGAAGCGTCGATCTCGAGATTCTGCCCTGAGCTTGGCACATTCAAATTGACGTTTCCGTTCGCAGTGAAGATGCCAAGGACCTGCCCGTTGTTGTTGCCGGGGATCAGCGTGTCCGCGGGAGTATTCGGGATCTGGTTCTGCGTCATGGTGACGGGCTCGGTCTTATAGAGGATGTTTCCGGTGATGGTAATGTTGCTGGCCGCCGCCACCGTGGCGCCATAGCCGTCCTGGATTGCCGCACCGGAAGAAGGGCCGGAGAGCGCAGTGATATTGCCGTCCACGTAGAGCATCGTCGCCGGAGCGGCCGTTGCGCCGACGTGGTTCGCCGGTACGCCGGCGATGACGGTCGTTTTTGCTCCGGACTTGACCGTAGTGGTATTGGCCGTGATGTCGACCGTGACCGTCGTCGACGCCCCCGAGGTCGGCGCGATTGTATAAACTTCGACTGGGTCAGATCCGGCAGTTGACGCTGTGAGTGTGACCCCGGCGTTCCCCTCGAAGAGTATCCCTCCCCCGGTCATGGTGTTCGTTGTAACCCCTCCGGAGACCGTCTGGGTATAACCAAGGAACACGCCGCTGGCTCCGCTCAACGGATAGGCTGCCCCGTTGATGTCCCGCAAATTGGAATTCATCGTAGCCTTGGACGGGCACTGCGACGAGGAACCGGCGCAGCTCGTGCCCAGCCCATCAACCACTGCTTCCTCCTGGTTGAAGCTGTCCGTTGGCAGCGGGACCGCATTCGCGCCAAGAGAGACGCCGGACTGGAAAGTCGGAGCGATCGTCTGGTTGCCCGATTTATCGCTTGTGGAAGCAGATGAATCACAGTTGTTGCTGAACTGGTACCCGAAAGTGGGAGAAACACTGCCGATCTTGTCGGTGAAGATGTAGGACCCGCTGGTGCCGAAGTTCCAGGCGCCGTTCGTAAAGACCGGGCCACTAATCGTCCCGGGAACCAGGGTGGAGCCGTCGCACTGTGTGGCCTGATCGATGAACATCCCCCACGCCGAGAAGGCGGTGTTCACGCCGCCAGAGGGTGCGACGTGAATATCCAGGACCAGCTGTCCGGAGTCTTCCACGAGCTGCTGCTGGCCGCCCGTCGATTGGCCTAATGCCGTGACCGCGTAAGGGAACTTATATTGGAAATCCGTGATCGCGAAGTTGGTGCATGCGCCGGTGCACTTCGGATAATTTGCGACGCAATCGTAGGGGCCTGCTGCGGGGGCCACCGTTCCGGTGCCCGCGTTCGGAGGCGTGAAAATGGGAGTGCAATTCGGCGACGCGAGTGTGGTGCCGGGCGTACCCGACATCGTACTCACAATGTAGAAATTGCCCGGCCAGGAGTTCGCCCCCTGCCCGCTATTGATTTGCCGGTTGGAAGCCGATGCGGTCGAACTGTATTGATTCAACGCATTCGTCAAAGTGGTGGAAGCATCGGTGGCGGACAGCGGCGGGGGAGAGGCCGGGGAAAACGATGTTCCAACGGCGATGGTCGCATTGGTCACCAGCTGGTTCAGCATATACTGCCGCACGATGTTCACGCCCGAGTCGCCCGCGTAAAACGATGAACGGTACGTCTTGTAATAACCCGAAATCAGGGTGTCCGAGGTGACGGCAATGACCATCCCAAGCGTCATGGCCACCATCAGCGTGAGCATCAGCAACGCCGCGATCAGGGCGATGCCCCGCGAGCTTTGCCCGCCCGCGGCTGTCCTTTTTGCATGGTTAGAGTTGCGCGTTATTTTTGTCATGGTTATTGTCGCTTTCCTTAGTGGTTGCTCATCGTCAGGTTGCGCGGATTGACCACGATGGAAACGCTTTGAATCTGGTACGGTCCTCCGTCGAACCCGTTGCGGTAAACGTAGGTGGGATCCGGATTGGGGTTGGTCCGCCCGATCATTTCCATCTGCACGGAGCGGACCAGGGAAAAATTATAGGCTTGTGCCACGCCGCCGCTGGAATACGTGGAGGAATCGTAATTGTAAGTGGTTCCGTCGTCCGAAGTGCAGGCCGGGGTGCACGAATTCCAAATGATCGCACCGACTTTGAAGCCGACCAGCTGTTCGGCCACGATCACATCGTTGGCGCTACCGCTGGGCTGCTCTCGAATCAGTTTTGGGTCTGAGGGGGTCGAGGTATCCACCTTGTAGATGATAGGCGCGATTTTCAGGATCCAATCCGAGGTGCAAAACGTCGTGCCGAGTTTGCTGTTTGGCTTGACCGTGATGTAAGCCGGGTCTGAACTGTTCGTTCCGTTGGCCGCGGTCAAATTGTGATTCAGTTGAACTCTCGCGCCCGAGACCGTGCCGTTCTGGGTAAGCAAGACGCTGGTCATCTGGGAGCCATCCGAACTGACCAGGAGAATCTGATCGCCGCTGTGGAAGTCTGCAGCGAGTTGCGCGGCGGTCGTGGGACTTACGGGATTCGCATACACGGGGGTGACAGTCGAGCTGACGCAATTGCCGTTCGTATCCGTGGGATGCGAAGGCGGGGCGGACGAGTCCACGGCCACGATGTTGAGCTGATCGAAGCAATTAGGGCCGTAAGTTAAGGTGGACGGCGTATCGCACGGTGTCGTTGTGTTGTTCTGAATGGTCAGGCCAATTGGAAAATCGGGAATATTGATTCCCTGGTAGTAGCCGCTCCCCGCATTGATCGTGTCGAGTTGCAATTGCGATACAGCGTTGCGGATCTGGATATTCAGTGCCGCCATATTCTGCTGCTGATTGAAGAGCGGGGCGTGCTTTGCAAAAAGAGCCAGGGCGGCTCCGCAGATGAGCACGGCTACGAAGGAAGCCACCAGCAATTCCGGCAGCGTGAAACCACGGTCCCTGCGGGTTCGGAGCATTGTTTTCATGGGCGCACCATCGTCATCTGAAAAAATATGGGGGGCTGTATGTACGAATTGGTAAATGTAACCATAACGGTGATGCGCCGTAAACCCGTGACGGGCTGGTCCACTTCAATGGTCCAGCGGCGGTGAAAACTGATGGCGTTGGCGCTGGCAGTCGCGTTGGATGCGCTGCTCGTCGTTGTGATCGTCCCGTCCGGATTGTGTGAAGTGGTCTTATAGGTTGTCGATCCCGCCAGCACCTGGCTCACGGTTTCCGAGATCGCCCCGCTGGAATCGGATATTTCCACGTCGTCGTAATAGTTCACCAATTCAATTGGAATGCCACCCGAAGTGACGTTGGCCGACTGATCGGAAGTGAGGGAGCCCACGGTTGCGGCCGGCGCGCCGTAGACATTCGGATCGAAAGTAGGCCAGCGGCTCAGGTCCTCCAGCTTTTCAGTCGCCAGGTCCGTCGCTAGCGCCATGAACCGCGAGCGCGAAGTGCCAACCATGGATTGCGCCGCCAAACTGCCCAGCGCTACAAGACCGATGCACAGGACCATCATCGCGACCAGGGTTTCAACCAGGGTGAAGCCCCGCACGGGGGCCCCCTTAAGGCGTAACTTTGACATTTCCATAGGTGGATACCGTAATTGTTTTCATAATGCCGGCGTACGTAATCGTGAAAGTCAGCCCCCCCGTGGGCGCCGAAACCGAACCGTTCGGCGAGAACCTCAATGTCGTGTTCTGATTCAGAGCGATCGATGAACCGGAAAGCGGGACGGCTGTGCCGACGTTTGCATAGACGACCGTCCCATTCGGCAAACTTTGAATCTGGTAGTTGTTGTTCGATTGCGTGAATACCACTTGATATGGATAACCGGCCATCAGGGCCTGATAGCGGGTGGATTGGACCGCCCAGGTCGCACTGGCCACTGCCCCCTGCAGGCGATACCACATCAGGGTGGACTGAATCTGGGGAACCGCCATGGCCGTAAGAATCAAGCCGATCAGCACGCAAAAGATGAGCTCGACAATCGAGTATCCGCGGGTTTTCCGCGGGACCCGTGCTAGCAACTTTCGGCGATCTCCATATTCCGGAGGCTGCGTCATTGCCGACTTCCTTGGGTTATTTCACCCTATCTGAAGCTTATCGAGGGACATGGCCGTTTCCCGCTTATCGGTTTCCTTGCAAGAAAACGGCAATCCATTTCTGTTAAGGTGCTTATTTTCAGTAAGATGAATTCCTGTGGTCTAAACCTGCGCATACGGAGCACAATTCACCTACTCCCAATACATCGGCCAAAATGATAAGAACTTTAGGGCGGGTGTTTCATTGCCGATGTCAACAACCGAAGGCCGCTGGTTCAGGGGGTGCGGCATAAGTTCGGATTCGCCTATAGCTTCGGCACACCGCATGAGCAGCCTCACACGACGCGCTTGTGCCTTTCAGTGCGATGAGCGGGCGCACCCTGGCGGCGTATCTCACGCTTTACGACACTTCGCCCGTCAGGGTAACCGACTTCTTTCGCGCGCAAGCCGTCGCTCTCGACAAGGCGATGCGCCTGCACGTTGCCGCCGTCCGAGGCGCCTTTTTCCGCTCGGATTTGGCCTGGGGATTAAGCTGTTTTTAAAAGTATTGATCGGGTGGATCCAACGTCTGCTGCGTTCTAAAGAGAAATGCCGCCCAGGGCCGGAGAGCCCTGGGCGGCATTTCTTGTAATGCGTGAACTCGCTGCTTCGCGTTTACTGGGCCGAAGTATTCAGCCACTGGATGCGCTGAATCGTCGGCACGGTGTTCACGGGCAAGGCCCCGCCTTGTGTGACCGTGGTCGAAGGGAACCACGGCGGCGCGAAACCCGGCCGGTTCTTGAAGCGGCGATCGTACCAGGTATTTTCGGTGGTGATCGGCGCGGGAAAAATGCAGCTCTGAATCATCCCGCCGACGTTGTTAAACGTGTTGATGACGGAAGAAGACACTTGACCGCCTTTTCCGGCGCTGCAATTCGCCGATTCCGTTGCTGAAACCGTCGCGATGCTGGCGTCGACTTCAATGTTCGTTTGAGTCGTTAGCGTGTTGAAGTTGCCGTTGGCGGTAAAAAGGCCCAGCACCTGGTTCATCGGGTTATTGGTGGTTGCGGGAACGAGAGTATCCGCGGGTATGGTGACCGGCTCCGTTTTATAGAGCACGTCGGCCGTTGCAGTAATATTGCCGTTGGCCGTGATCCCGATCATGGCATTGTCCTGGACGGCTGCCTGGCCTTGAGCCGGACCATGGATCGTCACGGCCCCGTCCACATAAACCTCGGTTTGGGCCTGTGAGACGAGCCCGTTCATGGGAACTCCGTTCAGTGTGGGATAGGTCGTGGATCCCTGCTGGATCACAGTGGTACCGGCGCCGCTATTCGCGGCGGGATCAACGGTAACCTTTGTTACCGTGCTCCCCTGCGTGATGATGTATTGCTGCGCGGTGTCGGAAGTGCTGACGGGGAGGAGTTCGACGTCGGCGGCTCCCTCAACGTAGAAGCCACCGCCAAGCACGCAAGGCGGAGTCTTGGACCCGCAGGCTGCTGCTGTGGTCCCCTGATTCGCAAAGACTCCAGAAGTCGTGGTAGAGGCCCACGCGTGCGCGCTATTGGTGACGTTCGTGAGCGTCGTAAGCCCACCGGCCCCCGTGGCCGTCCAGGTGTTGTTATTTCCCAGGCCATCGACCACTGCTTCTTCCTGGTTTAGGGAGTTCGAGGGCAGGTTCACCTTTGGCTGACTCAGGAATAAGCCTTCCTGGAACGTCGGGTCGACCAATTGCGTGCCCGATCCGTAGTGGGATGCCGTAGACGCTGTATAGCCGGAAATGCTTGAATTCCAATAGTCTACCGATGCCCCCTGCTGCCCGACCGGGTCTGTAAACAAATAGGGAGATGGATAGGCCGACGTGGTGGGCATGAATTCCCACGACCCGTTTGTAAACATGGGCCCCGTCATGGTGCCGGGAACCAGGGGTCCGGTGCCGGGATTGTAAACGTCAACGAAGGCGCCGAAATAGGAGAAGTTGACGCCATACGCTTTTGCCAGGCCGGTGACGTTTAGAGAGATAAGACCGGTTTCGGTCACGGACTGGCTCTCGCTGCCTTGCGAGGAACCTACCGATGCCAGAGTGTAGTTATACTTGTAAGTATATCCGGTCGGGCATGGGGCGACCGGAGTGCAGCCGGGTGTGGTGGTGTCGGAAGACGAAATTTGTGGATAGCCGAGTACGGGCGTCAGGCTGCTGCTCGTAATCTTAAAGGATTCCGTCCACGATTGACCTGCGTCGCCCGCATTCAGACTTGTCGAAGACCCGTAACTGCTGTTCAAGGTCGATAGAACATTGGATGCCAGAGTCGTCTGATTGGCAATCGGCGGATTCGTAAATGCGCCGGTGGGTACGCCGGCCTGGAGCTGGTTCACGAGGGTTTGAGAAGCGATTTTCAATCCGGAATCAGCCGCGTAAAATGAGCTGCGATAATTACGATAGTAGCCGCCAATGAGCGTTTCCGAACTCATGGCGATCACCATTCCGACCGACAACGCCATGATCATGGACAGCAGCAGCAGGGTAATGACGAGTGCAACTCCCCGCTCTGACGCCTGGACGGCCGCTGGCCGGCAAGCGCCGCAAGCGGGATGCGAGTGTGGATTCGACTTGATTCGATATGTGCGCATAAGTTTTGGTCCTCGATGGCCGTTCAATTCATTGTCATGTTGCGTGGATTAATGACAACGTCGGTGCCCAGAATCTGATAGGGCCCCTGATCGAAGTTATTCTCAAAGGTGCCCGTGGGGTCGGGAGCCCCCCTGCCAATCAGCGTCACGCGTACAGCGCGGACGAGCGAAAAGTTGCTGTTATAACCAACCTGAGAAGCGGTGGCTGTGTTCTGCGCGAAGAAATTATAGAGCGTGGTGCTGGTGGAGACGCCGCTATCGGAAACTCCCCAGACCGATGCGCCCACTTTGAAGCCGACGATCTGCTCGGCGATGTTGTCGACATTCACGACGCCATTGACGATGTGAGTTCGCGTCAATGTGGGATCTGCCGGATTGGCGACGCTTACCTGGTAGGTAATCGGATCCAGCTTCATGACCCAGTCCGGCCCGCAGAAGCTGTAATACAGACTTTGGGAAGTGTTGGAAGTGGTGATGTCCAACGGATCGTCGGCCGCGGTATTCATGCCGATGGGCGGCACATTGACCCCGTTCACCAATGGGCCCAGCGTTGGATTGCCCGCGTTGAACGGCAGCGCGACGTAACTCGCCCCCACCACTGGCGCTCCTGTCAAGACGAATGAGTTGATCTTGGCTCCGTTGGTACCAACCGTCGTGGCTCCGCCAGTCGACACTCCATTGACGTTCCCACTTCCGGCGACGAACTGTACCAGGAGTATTTGATCGCCCTGTTTGTATCCCGCCGCGGTCTGTGCCAGCGTCAGGCCCGGACTGGCCTGGATATAGAAATTCTGTGAAGAGTCCCACGCCATTGCACTTCCAGTCGTGGGGGTGGGCGAGCTGGTTCCGGCGGTAGCGCTGCAATTGTTTGACGCCGTGCCTCCGGTCGTGTCCGTCGGATGAGTCGGCGGTGTACTGGGATTGATGGCCAGGATGTTCAGCTTGTCGAAGCACGCCGCGGTATAGGTGAAGGTCGCGGGAACGTTGCAGGGGGTCGTAGGATCCTGGTTGATGATTGTGACGCCGGTGGGCCAGCTCGGGAGCAGCATGCCCGGATAGTAGCCCGTGCCGGCATTCACCAGGTCAAGCTGCATTTGCGACACCACGTTCTGTAAAGCAATGTTGAGCGCCGCGGTGTTCTGCTGCTGGGTGAAAAGGGGCGCATTCTTCGCGAACATGGAGAAGGCCGCGCCGCCAATCACTATGAACATGAGCGAGGCTACCAGCAATTCAAGCAGCGAGAAACCAGCGGCCCGGCGATTTCGGGAAGCCGTACCTGACGTCTTCTCGTTCGTGTCTGGGATATTTTTCATGGGCGCACCGTGCTCATTTGGAATGAAACAGGGGGTTGGATCAACGAACCCTCCAGGCTCACCAGGACCGTGATGCGGCGAACTCCTGTTACCGGTGAGTTCGCCTCGATAATCCAGCGGCGCTTGTAGGCGGTTTGGCCGGCGGAGCTTGGCCCGGTCGAGGTGGCCGCCGAGGTGGTGATTTGGCCGTTGGGCGTATACGTGACCGTTTGATATTGCGAGTTTCCACTCGAGTCCAAACTGCCCACCGTCTCCTCGATGGCGCCTTGCGACGGCGAGAAGTAGACCTCGTCGTAATAAGGAACATTGCTTGTCACGGTGTCCGAGCTAAGGCCGCCCCCCGCCGCGATCGTGGGATCGGCGGACGGATAGCGGCTCAGGTCCTCAAGCTTTTCGGTCGCCAGCGTCGCTGCCTGGTTCATATAACCGCTGCGCGCTGTGCCGCCAAGGGTGCTCCCGATAAGGCCGGCAACGGCCACCAGGCCGATGATAAGGACGGTCGTAGCGACGAGGACTTCAAGAATCGTGAAGCCGCGAGAATGCTGCTGTTTAATGTACAGAGACTGATCCATAGTTGGACACCGTTAATGTTTTAGTAACTCCGTTGTACGTGATCGTGAGAGTTGCGGGCGCCGTTTGCCCTGAACTGATTGAAACCGAGCCGTTCCCTTTGAATTGCAGGATCAGGTGGCCGGTTGAACCTGAGCTGGCTGTTCCCACGCCCAGGGTGACCGCCTCGGCGGAAATGGGCAGAGCGCTGCCGATCGTGCTGAATGTAACGGCGGGGGGGATTTCGCTCGAAATCTGGATCCGATTCGTCGCCGAATTGAAATCCACCTGATAGGGATAGCCATGCATGATCGACTGGTAGCGCGGGCCCTGAATGGCGCCTTCCGCGCTATCAACCGCCGCATCGAGTTCATAACTTGCGATCGCCGACCGGGCGCTCGGGATCGCTATGGCCACTAAGATCAAACCGACGGCGACGGCGAGCAGCGCTTCCAACATGGAGTAGCCTGCCGAGGCCATTTTTCCTTGAATGATTTTCTTGTTCATGCTCGCCATTTCAGGAACTCCAACCGGGCGTCTTTGATTGTTGTAGGCGCACTGTCCGTGCCCTTTTCAACCCGCCGCCTGTAGATGCGTGCCTTTGCAGAGGTTCTTACCTCGAACGCCGACCCTGTTTCTCATATCACCCACATCGAGTAGAGCAACTGTCCGGCCACCCTCTTTCATTCAATCAAGTGCTTTACAATCTGTAGATTAGCAGCTATTTGGAAGAGTCAAAAAATGTCCTCTCGTGGTGGGGTGGGTAGAAACTGTACAATTCGAGTCCAGGCCTCTCCGTGAATCTACAAGTGGTTTTGGCCACAATCCTGCCACTCCATCAGCTCATCGCCATGCCCCTTCATTTTCTTTAGTTTCAGATGGATACGGGGATTCGATCCCATTTCTAGCGAATACTGCGGCGCTGCGGTCGGCGTAGTCCTTTAGATCGGAATTGTCGGGCCGATTGTCCTCTCGACCCAAGTGTATGAGCTGTGGTCGGAGGAACTGTTCGCGATCAACGAATTTTACCCGCTCGTTGGAATGTGTTTGATGGGTGTGATCCTCGGGGGTTGGACAAAAGCAAAGTAGGGCAGGCTTCAGCCTGTCGGGTTTTGATTATTGCGTGTTGGCAGAAGTCAAAGGCAGACAGGCTGAAGCCCGTCCTACTGTGTACCGCTTTTTGAATCGAAGGCCTTCATGAAGTACATGATCGATTGTACGACGGTCTCGTCGCCGGCCGCGGTGTTGATCATAACGTGGTATACGGAACGGTCGGGCCACTCGACGTGAAAATATTTTTCGATGAAACCTGCGCGCTCGCGATCCACCGTATCCACGAGCTCCCGGGCTTCTTTCTCACTCTTGCCGCGAGAGAGCAGGCGCCGCACCTTGTCTTCCGTTGGGGCGTAGAGGAATACGCGGAACGTGTCCGAGCGGTCTTTCAGAAAAAGCTGCGATCCTCTCCCGACGATAACGGAGTCTCCTTTGCCGGCGGCATGTTGCACGACGCGCTCCGTCAACTTCATTATATTTTCGCTGTCCACCAGGTTCAGTTTGTGCGCGTTGATGCTTCCTTCGTAGCTCCCGCGCAAAAACGATTTGAACAGCCGGTAGTAAAGCGGGTCGGTTCGCTCCTCGCGCTGTTCGACCACCGCCTTGGAGCAATTCGCCAGCCGGGCGATTTCTTCGGTGAGCAGGTGATCCCAAAGTTTCCAGCCAAGACGGTTCGCAAGCAGCTGAGCGATTTCACCGCCGCCGCATCCGTATTCCCGTTCCATAGTGACGATTTTGATCATGCCGTCTCCAGAACACGCTCGGCGACTCGCCCAACGCCGATACTATGCCACGTTCTTTACTCCGCCACTACATGGCCTCCGCCGGGATCATTCTTCTTCAAAACAAATGAAAGAAAAATCATGATGGCCGATCCTGCGGCAAGCACCATGAAGGTGTCAATATAAGCCGCGGCGCTCGCCTGCGCCTGGATGGACTGGTAAATTCTGGCGTAGGCCGACAGTTGCGCTGTGTGCTTGTCCAATCCGGAATTCGCCAGCCGTTGTGAAAGTCCGAGGACCGATCCTTGCAGGCGGGGATTTCCGGCGCGGATGTGTCCGATGAGAATCCCCTGATGAAACTGCGAGCGCCGCGCGAGCAACGTCGTAACCAGCGAAGTTCCTACGCTGCTCCCGATATTGCGCATGAAATTGACAATCCCGGACACGGCGTTATTTTTCTCCGGCGGAATTCCGATGTAGGCCACCAGGGTAATCGGCACGAACAGAAAACCCATTCCAAAAACTTGCGCGACGCGCAGCCACAGCGCCGTACTGAAACCGATCTGCAAGTCAATTCGCTTGGTGGAATAAAACATGGCCAGAGCCAGACAGAGCCATCCGAAGGCGATCAGGCGCCGCGCCTGAATTTTCGTCGTTAAAGTTCCCATGATGGGCATTTCAATCAGAAGACACACCCCTCCCGCGGAAATCGCGAGGCCGGCGACCTGGGCCGTGTATCCCATTAGCGTCTGGAGGAACAGCGGCATGAGCACCAGGCTGCTGAACAACATGATTCCCAGCGTGAACATCATCAGGTTGGAACTGGCGAAGTTGAAACTCTTGAACAGGCGCACGTCGACGATTGGCGCCTTTTGATACCACTCCCAGATCACCAGCGCTACGATGCAGACAACCGCCGTGACTGCCAGCGTGGTGATGAATTGCGATCCGAACCAATCGTCCTCCTGCCCTTTGTCCAGCAGCACTTGCAACGCGCCCACGCCCAGCGTCAGCAATGCGATCCCGATGTAGTCCAGCTTCACTCCGGCGGCTTTGATCCGCGCCAGATACGGCGGATCCTCGACGAACTGGTACACCAGGAACAATGTCAGCAGGCCCACGGGCAGGTTGATGAAAAAAATCCAGCGCCAGGAATAATTGAACGTGATCCAGCCGCCCAGGGTCGGGCCAATCGTCGGGGCCGTGACAGCCGTGATGCCGTAAAGAGCAAAGGCCAGGCCGCGCTGTTGCGGTGGAAACGTGTCCGCCAGAATGGCCTGCGCCATCGGCTGCAGTCCACCGCCACCCGCACCTTGCAGCACGCGGAAGAAAAGCAGGAAACCCAGGCTCGGCGCGATCCCGCACAGCAAAGAGCTTGTGGTGAAGATGAAAAGGCAAATCATGAAAAAGCGCTTGCGTCCAAACGCGCCGGCCATCCAGCCGCTGATCGGCAGGACGATGGCGTTCGAGACCAGGTAGGAAGTCAGCACCCACGTGCTCTGGTCGTTGCTCGCTCCCAGATTTCCGGCCATGTACGGCAGGGCCACGTTGGCGATGCTGGTGTCGAGGACCTCCATGAACGCGGCCATGGCCACGACCACGGCGATCAGCCAGGGATTAAATTTCGGCCGCCAGATTTCCTGATCGGCCGTGAGAGACGCGGATGTGCTCATCGGACGTATACGTCGGGCACAACGTTCATGCCCGGCCGAAGCTGGTGATCCTGGTTTTCTCCCGGCTCGAGAACAATTTTCACGGGGATGCGTTGCACGATTTTTACGTAATTACCCGTGGCATTTTCCGGCGGAAGCAGGCTGAAGAGCGGGCCAGTGGCTCCAGCGACGCTGTCAACATGCCCCTTGAATGTGCGCCCGCTGGAATCCACATGGATGTCGGATCTTTGCCCGACTTTCATTTGCCGCAGTTGCGTCTCTTTGAAATTGGCGGTGACCCAGACTTCATCGAGAGGGACCACTGTGAGCAATTGTTGTCCAGACTGGACGTTCATCCCGACGACAACTGTCTTGTTCACTTCGCCGCTCATCGGCGCAACGATTTGCGTGTATTGCAAATTCAACTGCGCTTGCTCAAGGGCGGCGCGTTTCTGCTGCACGTCGGCGACTGCAGCGCGCGCGCGGGCTTGCGTCGAAGAAACTTGCTGCGGGCCCGTTTCCGCGTACTGCCGGTTTGCTTGGGATTGCGCCAGACGCGTTCGCGCCTGCTCCACAGTTTGTTGCGCCGTCGCCTCGTTGTCGCGCGCGGCCGCCACGGAGGCGGTGCTGGCTTTTGCGGCTGCGAGCGCCTGATCGTACGCTTGTGCGGCCACTTCCTGCTTGTCCACCAGCGCTTTGTAGCGGCGAAGGTCGTCTTGCGCTTTCACATCATTCGCTTCGGCCGCTTCCAATTGGGCGTGAGCGGAGGCAACTTGAGTTTCGGCGCCGGTGATGGCCGCGCCCGCGTCTTCCACACCTGACGAAGCGAACCGCAACTGGCTCGAGGTATTCACGGAAGCAATCGGAACATTGATGCTCAGCGATTGGGCCGTGGCTTCCGCACTGGCGAGATTGGCTTTCGCTTCATCGACCGCGACCTCGTAGTCTTTCGGATCGATCTCGACGAGCACCGCGCCCTTTTGCACGTACTGGTTGTCTTCCACGTTGACCTTGATCACGTAACCGGAAACGCGGGCGCTGACGGGATAGAGGTGAGCGTCCACCTGCGCGTCGTCGGTGGATTCATAGCTGCCCAGGTAACGCCACAAAAAAAAGCCGCCTACAAGGACAACCAGAACCATCACGGCAATTAGAATATTTCTGCGGCCGTGCGAGCGCGCGTAATGTGGAGGCGGTGGAGGCGTCGCGGATTCCCTGCTTGTGGCAATTGAAAAATCAGAAGGATGCTCTTCGGCCATAGGTCATATTTCCTTTGAAGTAATCCTTGGCGCCCTCGCTCGAATCAGAGAGGGCCTGCGCCGTCGGAGGCCTATTGTAAATGAAGTGCGCAAGCCAGAGCCGCAACTTCCTGAGGCGGCCGGCATGGAGATTGGATGCTGCGGTCCGCGGGAGGTTTCAACGAAGGTGTTGGTAGCCCGGACGGGGGTCGAACCCGTAATCTTCGCCTTGAAAGGGCGACGAGTTAACCATTACTCTACCGGGCCACACGGAATCACGCGAGGCAAGCCTGGCGTCAGTGAATTCTAGCATACTCGCGCGTCTTGCATTGGAGGTTCGGGAGGGAGCGGAAAGTTGAGGGTCGAGAGCTAAGAGCTGAGAGTAAAGATTTGGGAGTTCAGATTTCAAATTTGAGATTTCAGATTCAGAATTCAAAATTCGAGAGAGGAAACAGCACCTGCGCAAAGGGTTTTCACGGGCCACGGGTCACGGATCGCGGGTCACGAATTCACTCTTTCCTCTCATTGTGCTCCTCGAGCCAGGCCATCTGGATCGCTTCGAGCTTGCCCTCGTTGGACAGCTTGGGATCGCCCGTGAATCCGTCCAGGCCGGTGACCCACTTGTGCAGGTCCGTGTAGCGCACTGAGAGCGGGTCGGCTTCCGGATATTTTTCCGCCAACTGAATTCCAATTTCTTCGGCGTCGTCCCAATCAAATGTGGCGGGCATGCGTTGCTCCCCAAGCAAAATTAACGATCCATTCCAGGTGTGCGGCCCTCAAGTAGCACAGGCACTCTGCCTGTGCGGTTTTCGTGATTGTAGCTACGCCCGTTGCCAACACGTGCGGCGCAGAAACCCGCACAGGCAGAGTGCCTGTGCTACCAAATCTAGTGCTCCGCTTCCTTCGCGAAATTTTTATTCCACTCGGGAATTTCGACGACCAGGTCGCGCGTTCCATCGGGCACGCACTGGCAGCCGAGGCGCGACTTTACTTCCAGACCGGGCGCATCGTCCAGCTGATCGAGTTCGGCGTCCGTCGGCTCGTTGCAGGACTCGAGACCTTCGCGCACGATGACGTGGCACGTCGAGCATGCGCACACACCGCCGCAGGCGTGGTCAAGGCCCATGCGAAATCCCGTGGCGATGTCCAGGATGCTTCCCGGGAGGCCTTCGCGGGCGTAGGGAACTTTCTCCGGATCGACTTCAACGGTTTTGCCCTCGGTGACAAAAGTCACCTTGAATTTTTTCGTCGCGGGCGTGTATTTGACTTGTTCAATGTAGGGGTTGCTGCCGCCCATGGTGTTCTCCTTCTTGACTGCTCAATCTTGCGTAAGGCGATAATCCGCCTACTGAAAACCAGACAGGCTAACGAGGTTGCTGAAAAACTCAAACCTCTGTCATTCTGAGCGAAGCGAAGAATCTCCCCTTGTTTCTTTTCTTATCATTAAACCGAAGAGAGATTCTTCGCTTCGCTCAGAATGACAGAACAAGACATTTTTTCCGCGGACCTTAAAGCCTGTCCTAATTCTAAACGTCGCCGAGTTTCTTTCCTTCCAGAGCCGCTCCCAGCGCGCGATTCATCATGCGTTCAGCTAGCGGCGTGGACGCTTGATTCAGTACGTCCACAAATGCGCGGACGGCTTTGTAATCCGTGCCGGCGACGGCTTCGCGCAGCGCTGAGATTGCGCCATCGATCGCGCGGCGCTCCTCTTCCGGCAATTCTCCCGGGGCTTCCACTTGTTCCCGCGCCAGTGCTTTCTCCGTGAGCTTCAGAATGCTTTCGGCCTCGTTGCGCGCTTCGATCAACTGGCGCTCGGAAAAATCCTGCTCGGCAAATTCTATTGATTCCTCAAGCATGCGCTCGACTTCGGCGTCGTCGAGACCGTAGGTCGGCTGGACTTCGATCGAGTGTTCCGTGCCGGCGCGCAGGTCGCTCGCGGAAACCTGCAGGATGCCGCTCGCGTCGATCAGAAATTTCACTTCGATGCGCGCGAGGCCCGCGGGGCCGGGCGGAACTTTCAACTGGAACCGGGCGAGGGAGCGGCAATCCTTGGCCAGTTCGCGTTCGCCCTGCAGCACGTGGATGTCGATCCCGGTCTGGTTCTCGACCCCGGTGGTAAAGAGTTCCTGCGCGCTCGCGGGCATCGTCGAGTTTCGCGGAATGATTTTCGCAACCACGCCGCCCATCGTTTCGATGCCGAGCGACAGCGGCGTGACGTCGAGCAGCAGCATGTCGTTCACGCCGCCTTCGAGAATGTCCGCCTGCACCGCGGCGCCCAGCGCGACGACTTCGTCGGGATTGAGCTCGGCGTGCGGGCGGCGCCCGAAATATTGCTCGACGGTTTGCCGCACGAGCGGCACGCGCGTCGATCCGCCGACCAGCACGACTTCCTCGATTTCCGCAGGAGTAAGTTTCGCGTCGGCGAGAGCCTGGCGCACGGGGCCCATGGTGCGGTCCACGATGGGGCGAATCAAGCGCTCGTATTCCGCGCGCGAGATTTCGCGGAAATAGACATTGCCGTCAGGCAGAGGAAATTTGATCGTGGTCTTGTCCGCGTCGGAAAGTTCGTGCTTGGCGGCGATCAGCGCCTTGCGCAATTCCTGGACGAGTTCAGGATGCGTGGCGAGGTCCACGCCGAGACCACGAATTTCTTCGCGTGCGATTGCCTGCAATGAGTTGTCGATATCGTCGCCGCCCAGATGCGTGTCGCCGTTGGTCGAGAGCACCTGGTAGATGTCGCCGTCACTCGTCGAAATCAGTTTCAGAATCGAAATGTCGAATGTGCCGCCGCCGAAATCGTAGACGGCGACGCGACCGCGCTTCTGTTCGTGCAGGCCGTAGGCGAGCGCCGCGGCGGTCGGCTCGTTTACGAGACGCAGGACTTCGAGGCCCGCGAGGCGCCCGGCATCGCGCGTGGCCTGCCGCTGGGCGTCGTTGAAATAGGCGGGCACGGTGATCACCGCACGCCCGACCGAATCCTGAAAATAATTTTCGGCCCAGCTCTTCAGCTCGCGCAGGATGAACGCGGAAATTTCCGGCGGAGTGAACACGCGCTCACCGAGGCGCACGCGAATTACGTTCTTGCTGGCCGGATCGATGCGAAACGGAAAAATTTTCAGTTCGTCCTGCACGTCGGCAGGGCCGCGGCCCATCAAGCGCTTCACGGAATAAATCGTGCGCTCCGGCTGCGTCAAGAGGCGCCGCTGCGCTGCCTGCCCGACGACGATCGATCCGTCCGCATCGACGCTCACGACGGAAGGACACAGCGGCGTGCCGTACGGCCCCGGGATACACTTCGGCCGTCCCTCGCGCTTATCCTGAAAAGCGATCAGGCTGTAGGTCGTTCCGAGATCGATGCCGACTGTCTTTCCCACTGTATGTAAAGTCTCCTTCGGAGAACGCGTGACTCGTGGCCCGTGTTCCGTGACCCGTGAAAAACCAACTACGAGCCTGCGTCATGGTTTTCACGGAACACGGGACACGTACCACGGGCCACGGGTCACGTTCCTGCGAGTTCTTGCCTCACTCCGTTCACTAGATTCCTGATGTACGAGCGGCGGTTCAGGACTTCGTTCATCCGCTCCATTAATTTTTTCTTTGCGGCTTCGTCGGCACTGGAATCGAGCGCGGCGTCCCAATCCGAGGAGACGCGCGCGAGTTCCTGGTCCACACCCGCGAGCGACGATTCAAATTTGTGCTGCGCCGATTCGAGCTTTGTGCGCAAGCCGGTCATTTGCGCCACGTTTCCGCCGGAGGCGCGCGCTTCGCGCAACTCGTCCAGCGATTCGTTCAGTTCAAACACTTCCTCGAGCAGTTCGGGCGGCGCCTGCTGTTTTTTCTGGCCTTCCTTGCGCATGCCGGAGAGGCTGAGCAGGTACTCGACGCGCGCGACCGGATCGCGCAACGTGCGGTAGGCGTCGTTCAATTGCGAAGAGAGGTCGAGCGAAAGCTGGCGCTCGTCTTCCGAGGCGCGCGCGAAATGGTCGGGGTGCAGCTTCCAGGAGAGCGAGTGGAAGCGCTGCTCGAGCGTGGCCAGGTCCAGAGCTAATTTTTGCGGCAGGCCGAAGAAGGCGAAATAATCGGCGCCTTTTGGCAGCGGCTGAATTTTTCCGCACGCGGGGCAGAAGTGCGCGCCGCTTGTGGCTGCAGAGCAGCTCCAGCAATTCGCTGAGGTCGTGGCCGTTGTGGTTGGTGCGCTCATAATTCGTTTGGCGGGGACCAGTGGCGCAGGCTTCAGCCTGTGGGGTTTGGGCCTTGCAAGGACTAACCCCCACAGGCTGAAGCCTGCGCCACTAAAAAAAAATGGCTGGCGGGCTCCCCATCCCGGCCAACCACGCGTTTCACTCGATTCGAGAGGAAGCGCCTGCTGCGTTCCTTGAGAGAGTCCCCCACTGCTGCTTGCACGAACTTCTATCGACAAACCCGACAGGCTAAAGCGTGTCCTACTGGGTGAACGAAGTGCCGCAGCCGCAACTGCGGGTGGCCTGCGGATTCTGGAACACGAAGCCGCGCCGCATCAGATCTTCCTGATAGTCCAGCGTGGTTTCATTCAGGTAAAGGAAGCTCTTCGGGTCCACGAACAGCCGCGCGCCATTTTCCTCGATCACTTTGTCGCGGTCGCGCGCCTGCGTCTCCAGACGCATCGCGTACGTCAACCCGGAGCAGCCGCCGCCCTGCACGCCCACGCGCAGCCCGCCGGTTTCCGCCGCCACGCCTTCCTTGGCGAGCAGCTCCTGAATTTTTGTTGCCGCTTTTTCTGTAACGTGAATCATGTTTCGCTCTGATCCGTCTCGCTTCCAATTTCAAATCTGAAATTTCAAATCTCAAATTTGAAATGCGTTTACAGCACACTTCGCACGTTCAACGCGGCGCGAAAGTTCATTGGAGACACCTTCCGCGCCCTGCCGTCTAGTCGCCAACAGTCGTCGCGCTCGCCGCCGGAGTGGAAGTTTCTTTCTTTTTCTTCCAGTCCGCGATGGCCGCCTTGATGGCGTCCTCTGCGAGGACCGAACAGTGAATCTTCACGGGCGGAAGGCTCAACTCGCGCACGATGTCCGTGTTCGAGATGGCCAGCGCTTCCGCGACCGTCTTGCCCTTGACCCATTCGGTCGCGAGCGAAGAACTGGCAATCGCCGATCCGCAGCCGAAGGTCTTGAACTTGGCCTCTTCGATGACCTGCGTTTCAGGATTGATCTTCATCTGCAGCCTCATGACGTCGCCGCATTCGGGCGCGCCAACGAGGCCGGTGCCCACATTCGGATCGTCCTTGGGCAGGCTGCCGACGTTGCGCGGATGCTCGTAATGATCGACTACCTTATCGGAATAAGCCATTTCACTCTCCTTCTATATTTGACGAATCAATCTCTTTCCCGATTCTTTTTAATAATTCTTCTTAATGTCCACCCGCCGAAGCTCCCCAATTCATCTTGCTGAGATCGACGCCTTCCTTGGCCATTTCGTAAAGCGGCGATAGTTCGCGCAGCCGCTGCACGACTTCAATCACGCGGCTCGTAACGTAATCCACTTCTTCCTGAGTGTTGAAGCGGCCCAGGCCGAAGCGGATCGAGGTGTGCGCCAGGTCTTCGCCGACGCCCAGGGCCTTGAGCACGTAGCTCGGTTCGAGTGTGGCCGAGGTGCAGGCCGACCCGCTCGAAACCGCGACGTCGTTGATCCCCATCAGCAGCGATTCGCCTTCGACGAACGCGAAGCTGATGTTGATGTTGTGCGGCAGGCGATGCGTCATCGAGCCGTTGATGTAGACTTCGTCGAGCTTGGCGAAGATGGTTTCCTTCAGGCGATCGCGCAGGCCGCGCAGGCGCGTGCTTTCGTCAGCCATTTCAATCTGGCAAAGTTCTGCAGCCTTGCCGAAGCCCACGATGCCCGGCACGTTCAGCGTGCCGGAGCGCATGCCGCGTTCGTGGCCGCCGCCGTCAATCTGTGCGGAGAGTTGCACGCGCGGGTTGCGCCGCCGCACGTAAAGCGCGCCGCAGCCCTTGGGGCCGTAAATCTTGTGCGCGGTCAGCGAAATCATGTCCAGATTATCTTTTTGCACGTCCACCGGAATCTTGCCGGCGGCCTGCACGCCATCGGTGTGGAACAGGACGCCCTTTTCCTTGGCAATCTTGCCGATTTCCTGGATTGGCTGAATCACGCCGATTTCGTTGTTGGCATACATGATGGTGATCAGAATTGTTTTGGCAGTGATGGCGCGGCGCAAATCGTCGAGGTCGATGCGTCCGTCCTTGGCGACGGGGAGATAGGTCACTTCGTAGCCGTACTTCTCGAGGCGCTTACAGGTATCGAGAATGGCTTTGTGCTCGGTGACCTGCGTGATGATGTGATTGCCCTTTTCGCGGTACATTTCCGCGGCGCCTTTGAGCGCAAGATTGTTCGACTCCGTCGCGCCGCTGGTGAAGATGATTTCCTTCGGCGTCGCATTGATCAGACGGGCGATCTGCGCGCGCGCGTTTTCAACCGCTTCCTCGGCCGTCCAGCCAAAGGAGTGGTTGCGGCTCGCGGCGTTGCCGAACTTCTCGTGGAAGTAGGGCAGCATCGTCTCGACCACGCGCGGGTCCACCGGTGTGGTGGCGTGGTAATCCATGTAAATCGGCAGTTTAATGGCCATGCTTATGTCTCCCGTCTCGAATTCTTTCGATCCCCTGACGCAGTTCGACTGGTTGTCATTCTGAGCGTAGCGAAGAATCTCTCAGTGACGCATCGGAAATCGAAGAGAGATTCTTCGCTTCGCTCAGAATGACAACGAGCAAAGACAGCAACAACAAACCCAACAACCAATCCTAAATCGACAGCCCGACAAGTTCCGCGTCGGGCGAATCCTCAGCCATTTGCGAAATCGTGACCGAGCGCAACACCTGCGCAATACTTTCATTCACTCGCCGCAGCGGCTCGCGCACCGTGCAGGTGGAACTCTGATCGCAGTTCCCGTGGTTCGTCACGCACGAAGTGATCACTACCGGCCCGTCCACAGCGTTGATTACATCCAGTGCCGAAATTTCCTTCGGGTGCCGGGCCAGTTGATAGCCGCCACTCGAACCATGGCGCGCCGTGACGAGTCCATGCCGGGCCAGCCGTTGCAGCACCTTGGCCAGGAGCGGCGCGGAAATCCCGTACGCCTCGGCAATATCGGATGCGCTCTGCGCAGGCTCACCACGATGTGTCGCCAGGTGCCTGACGGCGATCAGAGCGTAGTCCGCTTTCTTGGAGAGCTTTAACATTCGATATGCGACCAAACTAGTCGCAAATGAATAATAACGCCAGCCGAGTGCCGATGTCAAGTGCGACCGAAGTCGGCAACTCCCAACGGGCCAGCACCTTACATTACGACCGTTTTGGTCGGCTTTGTCAAATTTGATGCAACGAATTGGCTATTTAGGGGGTTGATTGGAGATAATGGGGGGCTGAACGGGCTAAACGTAGGGGCACGGCATGCCGTGCCCCTACAGCGAAAGGCCTGTTAATTCCCTGGTAGAACTTCCACGAATCCCATGCGGCCGGAGAGATTTCCGCTCCACCAGACGCGATTGGGATTGGTTGGATCGATCTCCAGCCTTCTGGGGTCCGACTCGGAATCCGGCAGCGGGAACTCGACCCATTCGCCCGTCTTGGGATTGAAGCGGGCAATCTTGTCCGCCATCTGCTCGCTCACCCAGATCAGGTTGTTCTTGCGGTCCACGGTGACGGAATAGGTGCCGGAGGTTTCCGTGGGCGGGGCAAAAAACGTCATCTGCTTGGTCTCGTAATCGACCTTCATCAGGAGTCCCGCGTTCCAAAGGCCGACCCAGAGATCGCCGCGGGCGTCGTGGCTCATGCGGCGGGGGTAGGCAACGCCGTCGTAGGGGATCTTGTACTCCTCGACCTTGCCTGTGGCCGGGTCGATTCGCGACATGCGGTCCCCCATATCCTCGGCCCACCACACGGAACCATCACCTGCGACGGTGATGCCGTAGGCGCCAGTCGGCACCTGCGTGGCGACGTAGGAGGGCGGGTCGAAGAACTTGAATTCCTTTGTGGACGTGTTGAGCATGCGCACCTGGTTTCCGGCCGTTTCCCAAATGGTGCCGTTCGGATGGACGAGCATCGAATTGCCGCCTGCATCGGCGCGATTGTCCTTCGGCCAGTCATAGGCCGTGAATTTGCCGGTGTTGACGTCGTAATTCAGCCAGCGGTAGTTCGACCCATCCGGGACCCACAACTGTCCCTTCGCGTCGATCTGGAGGTTGCCGAGCAACTGGCCGTCGGGAGCGGCGACGCCGGCGGGAAGAGAGACTTCGGTGTATTCGAGCGTGTTGGGATCCAGCTTGCCAAGTTTGCCCGCCCGCTGGCTGACCCATCCGTTGCCGTGCGGATCGACAGCGACATCGTGCGGCTCCGAGCCGACCATGGTGTCCACGATGTCGTATTGGACGGCGCGGTAGTGCAGCGCCTTACCTTCGAGCAAGGTGCGGGGCAGGCGATCGTTGAGGTCCACCTGGCGCGTCGGCGCAAAGTTGGAGGAAAGGTAATCAAGCGCCAGCTTGGCTTCGTCCGGGGACAGGTCACGGATTTTTGCGGTGCGCATGCGGGCGCGCATTCTGCGGAGGGTGAATTGCCAGTCTTCGCGCGGCATGTGGAAGCCGATGAATCGCTCCAAGTCGTGGCAGGTGGTGCAGCGCGCGGCGATCAGTTTCTTGCCGTCGCCTTCGGGCAATTCTTTGGAGACGGTGACCATCAACGCTTCGGGAGTCTTCATCGGCCACGCGCGCGGCAGCGCGGCCCCTTGCTTGGCGGTCAGCGACAAATCCAGTTTCGCGGTCTTGCCCGCGGCCACGTCCAGCGGAGCGGAAACGCTGCTCTGATAGCCGCCGCCGACGCCCTGGATCACGTACTGGCCGGCGGGCAGATTGCTCACGGTGTAGCGTCCTTGCGCCTGGCTGATGACCATGAATTCGAGATGGCGGTCATTGTTCTTCAGCTTCACAAACGCGCCGGAGACAGGTTTGCCGGAGGCGTCCTGTACCATGCCCTCGATGGCGGAATTATTTTCAGCTGCCCGCGCAAACTGGCCGCAGAGGAACAGCAATGCAGCTGCGAAAATGGCCATGAATTTCGGTCGCGTTCCGTTGGATGTCATTCCCGATCTCCTTATTTTCTCTCAGCATGCGTGTGCGCAGGGCGTGCGAGCGATGTCGCTTCGGAACGCATCCGCAACAAGAGACATTCAAGCTGTGGTTTAGGCCTGACTATTCGCGGAGTATACGCCAAATCCGTTCCGCGAGACTCGCGATTTTCAAACGCGCACTTTAAGGGAGGTGAAGCGTGACTGGTGAAAATCGTTGGGGAGACTAGCCGCCTCGCTGCGGCTTCCACTTTTTGAGGAATTCGAGCACGTCTTCCGGACCGATTCGCACTGTGGACTCAAATTCCCCCTGCTTCTGGCTCACCACCAAAGTTCCGTCCGGGTCAAGAATCGCCAGGCTCGGCACGCCCTTCTTGAGGGGGATCTGGTACTTGTCGGCGAGATCGAGATTCGCGTCGTAATTGCCGACGTTGATGTGGAGGACGTGGTAGTTCGCGTTGACGATCGGCGCGAAAGATTTTGAACGAAACGTCGCGTCCAGCACGTGGCAGTCGTAGCACCAGTTTCCGCCGAACACCAGGAGGACGCGCTTGTGATCCTTGGCGGCCGCGGCGAGCGCCGAGGAAATTTCCGCGTGCGCATCTTCCGGCGGCGGGTAGAGCTGGATGTTCGGCTTTGCCGGTTCGGGCAAGCGGCGGACCTGCTTCGCGGAGGGATCGCTCCGCTGCGTCGTAACGATTTTCCATTCGCCGAGCTTCTGCACCCAAACTTGCGCGGCCCCGATGATGACAGACTTTTCTTCTCCGGAAGCTCTTTGATTCCCGCCTCCATTCGCAATGTCAGGGCCATCACGCCAGGTTGCAGCGTTTTCGCCTCGAGCACCTGAACGTTGAGCCGGTCGAGCCCTGCTGGCTTGAGCGAGGACCAGAAAGTGGGCTCCTCACCGGGATCGAGCGAGTCGCCCTTCGGAGTTTTTGCGGTCGCAGGAGGAGAGGTCGTGTAGAACTTAGAGAGGGCCGCTCTGTCGCCAGCGAGGACAGCCGCCTTCCAACTGTCCAGAGGCTCAAACGCGAACGATGCCGCAGTTGCAGAAGTTTTTTTCGCGTGGGACTGCTGCGGGGAAGCCTGCGCAAAGACAGAAGGTTGCAAGCACAGGAACAAGCCGGCGATCCAAGCGAGACAAACGGTTTTCATTGCTCCCCGCATCCGTTGCAGGAATTTGATTGTATCCTAAACAAATCAAAAGCCAATACTTCTTGATTTTCGAGGGTGGCGATAAAATCCGATACTCGCCTTTCATGGGACTTGAACATAGCAATTTTGCAACCTCCGCTGAGATTTACTTGGTTAGCAAATTTATTGTATCGAGGACAGCAGAAGCGTATCCTGTGGCAACTACAAGTCTAAATCGGAATTTCAGACTGAAATGTGGACGGGACATTTCGAAAATGCTAAACCAATTCAGGGTCCCGGTGATTGTTCTAGTAGCCGCACTGACTTTCTCCCAACTGGCTTTTGCCCAAAACGCCCGGCCTCAGCAGTCAGGGGCGGGCAAGGATCGGAAAGCAACGGCAGATCCCGCTCCACCTCATGACATTTCCGGAACCTGGACGCCGGCCAATGGACCGAACGATGGAATCCAGCCTTATGGCGCAAAGGCCATGCCCAACGACGGGAAGCCGGAGCATCAACTGCCTTATACTCCACTCGGACTGGAAACTTACAAGTCGCACAAAGCGACCATTGGTGTTGATGAGGTTCTTCCTAAGGATTATAACGATCCGCGGGATAAGTGCGAGCCGCTGGGATTCCCCCGAACGGACCTTTATTATCTGAGAGATACTCAGATCTTTCAGAACGAGTACAAAGTGGCGATCCTCTATCAATACGGGGAGGCGTGGCGCGTGATCTGGACGGATGGGCGGGCTCTCCCCAAATTGGTGGATGGAGCCGTGCTGGTGGGGAAGGAAGTTCGAGAGCAACGCTTTTATGGCTACTCGGTGGGCAAATGGGTGGACGATACCACCCTCGTCGTCCAGACGGTCGGGATGATGCCGGAAGACAGAGTCTGGCTGGACCTTACGGGCCGCCCGATCAGCGACGCTGCGCTCGTGGAGGAACGCTTCCATCGCGTGAACCGTGACCGCCTGGAATTGACGGTAACCATTAACGACCCGAAGATGTACACCAAGCCCTGGATCGCCATGAACAAGTTTCCGATGCGCTTGGCGGATCCTCACCATGATGTGATGGAGGTGTACTGCTCTCTGTCTGAGATGGAGAAATACGATAAATTATTCGGCAATCCCACGAGCGCACCGGCAAGTCCATCGGGGGGCGAGACACCTGGCCGATAGTTTGCGCTCGTCCGCACAAATGTTGGGGCGCCTTCTTCTTCCGCGACCTTCTGGGAATGTGGGTTCCAGGTCGGATATTTTTTGAAAGGCGGCAAATACAATGAGAATGAGGACGATTTCGGTGTTTGCCCTGGCAGTCGGTCTCTTGAGCATGTCAATGCCCCTGTTTGCGCACCACGGGACAGCAGTATTTGATACGGACAAAACGCTCACGCTGAAGGGTAGCGTCACGGAATGGGACTGGTCCAACCCTCATTGCCTCCTTCAATTTGACGTAAAGAATGAAAGCGGCCAGTCGGTGCATTGGATTGCAGAGACGCAAAATCCCGCAAACATGGTCTACGCAGGTTTTGGGAAGGCATCTTTCAAACCTGGGGATGAAATTACCGTCACTTTGATGCCGACCAAAAATGGCCTGCCATACGGGCGAATCAAACAGGTCGTGCTCGCCAACGGCAAAACGTTAAACGCCAGTGGGGGAACTATCAATGCGGATTCCTCCGACTCTTCGAGCGGCTCCAAATCGGGAAATTCCCCCAAGAAGTGAGCGTGGGTTTGTCTAAAAGAGGCCCAGTCCGGTGACGTAGCCTTCTTGAAATGCGGCCCATGGCCTGTTTTCTTGTTTCGTGCTCTTGCGCAAAAAAGCCTCGGCCAGGAATTTCGCTCGCCGTCAATTCCCTTGCGTAATCTGCGCCGATTTTCGCTACAATACTTCGGAAGCAAGCGGACGAAACCATGAAAAATGTTCTGGCCATTTATCCGGGGACGTTTGACCCGGTGACCAACGGGCACCTCGATCTGATCGAGCGAGGCGCCAAGATATTTGACCGGCTGGTGGTCAGCATCCTGCGCAACCTCGACAAAGACCCGCTGTTCTCGATTGACGAGCGGGTGGAGATGCTGCGCGAAGTGACGCGGCCGTGGCCCAACGTCGAAGTCGACGTCTTCAGCGGGCTGCTGGTGGATTACGCGCGGCTGCGCGAAGCGAATGTGATCTTGCGCGGCATCCGCGCGGTTTCGGATTACGAATACGAATTGCAGATGGCCATGATGAATCGCAAGCTGAATCCGAATGTCGAGACGGTGTTCATGATGCCGGCGGTGGCGTACAGCTATCTGAGTTCGCGGCTGGTGCGCGAAATTGCGCAGCTCGGGGCGTCGATTACCAGCTTCGTGCCGCCGCTGGTGGAAGAGCGCCTGCGCGCTAAGATTCTTTAGCTCAGCTCGCGACAAGGCACGTCCTCGCCGAGCTGTGCTACTTGAACCAGAACCAAAGGAGAGTCATCCCGTGCAACTCGCTGCCCGCGTTAACCGCATTTCCATCTCGCCGACCGCCGCTGTGCTGGCGGCGGCCGAAAAGCTCCGCGCCCAGGGCGTGGACCTGGCCGACTTCGGCCCCGGCGAGCCGGACTTTCCGACTCCCGAACACATCCAGCGCGCGGCGATTCGCGCGCTGCAGGAAGGGCGCACGAAGTACACGCCGACGGCGGGAATCGGCCCGCTGCGCGAAGCGATCTGCAAGTGGCACGCGGCGCAGTTCGGCTCGTCCTACACGGTGCCGGAATGCGTCGTGACGGTGGGCGGCAAGCACGCCCTCTTCAATGCGTTCTGCGCGCTGCTCGAAAAGGGCGACGAAGTTCTGATCCCCGCGCCCTACTGGGTCAGCTATCCGGATCAGGTCCTGTACACCGGCGCGACGCCGGTGCCGGTGATGACCGATCCGTCCGACGGCTTTCGCCTGCGCGCCGAGCAGGTTTCGCGCGCGATCACGCCGCGGACGAAATTGCTGATCGTCAATTCGCCGAGCAATCCGAGCGGCGCGGTGGTCCCGCGCGATGAATTCGTGAAAATTTACGAAGTGTGCCGCGCGAAAAATATCTGGCTGATGACGGACGAGTGCTACTCGCACTTCGTGTACGGAAACGAGAAGCCGTGGTCGCTGGCCAGCGTGCCGGGCACGAAGCCGAACATCATCGTCGCCGGCTCGCTCTCGAAAACGTTTGCCATGACGGGCTGGCGCATCGGCTACGCCCTTGCGCCCGAGCCGCTGATCTCGGCGATGATCAAGCTGCAGAGCCAGTCGACGTCGAACCCGACGTCGATCGCGCAATACGCGGCGCTCGAAGCGCTGACCGGGCCGATGGATTCGGTGACGGCGATGCTCGCGGAATATGCGCGGCGGCGCGACCGCATCGTCTCCGGACTTCGCGCGATTCCCGGCGTGACGTGCGTCGAGCCCGGCGGCGCGTTTTACGCGTTCCCGAGCGTCGCCGCACATCTGGGCAACGGCGTCGCGGACACGACCGCGCTCGCGAAAGTGCTTCTGGAAAAGCAGCACCTGGTCTGCGTTCCCGGCGACGCGTTCGGCACGCCCGGTTATATCCGGCTCTCCTACGCGACCTCCATCGATCGCATCGAGGAAGGGCTGCGGCGGCTCGAAAAATTCTTTGCCATGGCGGAAG
This sequence comes from uncultured Acidobacteriota bacterium, assembly GCA_963804145.1. GTDB lineage: Bacteria > Acidobacteriota > Terriglobia > Acidiferrales > UBA7541 > Palsa-360. The sequence goes on from CAWDPI010000008.1 coordinate 123,920, forward strand.
CGGCCAGGTGAATTCGGGCACCAGCCGATTTGGGGCGAGCGCCTGCGCGGCTCGCCCCGATTTTCGTGCCTCGCATCTGGGGCGCGCGCGATCTCTCTCCCCTGTTTCCGGAACGCTCCCAGGAACCAGATCCCATCGGCGAAGCATGGCTGACGGGCGACGCGTGCGCGTTTGCCACGGGCGAATTTGCGGGGCGTACGCTGGGCGAGGTGTGGCCCTCGCTGCCTGAGGAATGGACGGGCACGGGCCTTCGCGGGTTGCCGCGCATTCCGCTGCTCGTGAAATTTATTTTTCCGGAAGAAAAACTTTCCGTGCAGGTGCATCCCGACGACGCGTACGCGGAGAAGCATGAGGCGGCGGCGGGCGGCGTCGGGAAAACCGAGATGTGGTACGTGGTCAGCGCGCGCGAGGGAGCGGCGGTGCGCGTGGGGCTGAATCCGAACGTGACGCGCGAGTCGTTTCAGCGCGCCGTTGTCGATGGCACGGCGGAGAATTGTCTCGCCAGCGTGGCAGTCCGCGCGGGCGACGCCGTTTTCGTGCCTGCCGGAACCGCGCACACGATTTGTCCCGGCGTGGTGCTGTGCGAAATCCAGCAGCACTCGGACATTACGTATCGCGTCTTCGATTACAACCGCGTGGGCGCCGACGGCAAGCCGCGCGCGCTGCACATCCGGCAGGCGCTGGAGGTGATGCAGTTCGGCGAATCCGCAGCGGCGGAGGCGGACTTTGCGATCCGGTGCGCATCACGCGCGGCGCGGTCACGGAAACATTTTACGCGGCGTGCCGGTACTTCGCGACCGAGCGCTGGGAATTCCGCGAGCGAATCGCCGCGGTGACGTCGCCGGAACATTTCGATTTGCTGATTTTTCTCGCGGGCCAGGGACGCATCGAATTTGCCGGTGGGGCGCGAATCCTACGCGCCGGCGCAAGTCTGGTTGCTCCCCGCAGCGCTCGGCGCTTATCAGCTCGCGCCGGATTCCGCCACAACGCTCTTGCGCACTTATGTGCCGGACCTGCACGGCTTCGTGCAGCGGCTCACCGAGGAGCACGTCGCGGAAGCGGCGTGGTCGCGCGTGGTGCACCTGTGACTCGAAGCCAACTTATGATTGCGCTTTGTGGGTCAGGGCTTCAGCCCTGACACGAGAGCCGGAGAGAAAAAGGGCTTTAGCCCCTGACGCTGTAGCTACATTTCAGACCAAATCGGTCATCAGGGTCTAAAGAGTGTATGTGAGGCCGCGCAATGGAACCGTCAGCGGCTAAAGCCGGTCTGATTTTGCAGACTTTATGTCGTGGCTAAAGCCACGACCCACAAAGATTTCGGGTTCTCGAAGAGACTCTTTCGCCCGTGAATCAGAAAGCAACGAGATGCTCGCAAGCCTGATGAAATGACTTCAAGAGACCAATCTCGGAACGCTCTCGCCGCGCACGCCATCATCCTCGCGGGAGGCCGCGGTACGCGCTTCTGGCCGCGCAGCCGCACGCGCACGCCGAAGCAATTGCTCAACATCGTGGGCAGCGACACGATGCTCGAGCAAACCGCCGCGCGACTTGCGCCTCTGTTTCCGCCGTCGCGCCAGTGGGTCGTCACCAATTCCGAACAGGCGGCCGCGGTGCGAAGACAAATGCCGCGCGTCCCTGCGTCGCACATTCTCGCGGAGCCGGTTGGGCGAAACACCGCCGCGGCGATCGGCCTCGCCGCCGCGCATTTGCTGCACGGCGGGCTGGGCAAGGAAAACGACGCGCTGATGGCCGTGCTTCCCGCCGATCATTACATTGCCAGGCCGGCGCGGTATCTGCGGATCGTGCGCGCCGCGCTGCACGTCGCGCACGCCGCCGGATCGCTCGTCGTGCTGGGCATTCCGCCTTCGCGGCCCGAAACGGGTTACGGCTACATCGAACGCGCGCGCGGGAAATCGGTGGACGCGGACGGCGTTCCCGTTTTTTCCGTGCGCCAGTTCACGGAAAAGCCGGCGCTGCCGCGGGCGCGGAAGTACGTCGCTTCCGGACGCTATTACTGGAACGCGGGAATGTTTTTCTGGCGCGTCTCGACGTTTCTCGGCAATCTCGAGAAATTTCTGCCGAAGACGCATGACGCGCTGATGCAGCTGGCCGGCGATATCGGAACGCCGCGTTACGCGCGCGCTCTCGCGCGCATTTATCCGAAGCTCGAAAACATTTCCGTGGACTACGCCATCCTCGAACCGGTCACGCGCCGCGCCGCGGCACCCAGCGTCTTCGTCCTGCCCGCGGAAGTAGGCTGGAGCGACATCGGTTCGTGGGCCGCCGTCTACGAATTGCTCGCGCGCAAGGCCGGAGAGAATATTTCCGCGGGAAAATTTGTCGCGCTCGATGCGCAGGGAAATTTTTTCTGGAGCCCGAAGAAATTCGTCGCCGCGGTCGGGATCCGCGATCTGGTCGTCGTGGAAACCGAAGACGCGCTGCTGCTCTGCCCGCGCGACCGCGCGCAAGATGTCGGCAAAATTGTAAAATGGCTGGAAGCGGAAAAACTCTCCCGGCTGCTTTAGCCTTAATTTTTCGCAGGTCCCCATCTAATGATCATGGTGGTGCGTTTCAGTAGCACGCACTTCTCGCATCCGCGCGCTTCGCATATACTCCTGAACTGTGAGCACAATTAAATTTGGGACGGACGGCTGGCGCGGCGTGATCGCCGACGATTTCACATTTTCCAATGTACGCAAGGTGGCTTGCGCGATTGCGCGGTACGTGGTGCGCGCTGAAAAGCCCGGGGCGGGCGTGATCGTCGGGTACGACACGCGCTACGGCTCGGAGCGGTTCGCGCGCGCCGCGGCGGAAGTCGCTTCGATGGCCGGGATGCCGGTGTGGATCGCGCAGAAGGCATGCCCTACGCCCGCGCTTTCGCTGCTGGTAAGGCAGCGCGGCGCGGCGGGCGGGATCATGATCACGGCGAGCCACAATCCTTACAAATGGAACGGCGTGAAATTCAAGGCGAGCTATGGAAGCTCCGCGATGCCTTCGATTGTGGCGCAAGTGGAAAAGGAACTGGCCACGGTGCTGGCGAACGGCGTGCCGCCACTGCCTCCGCAACCGGATCACATTCAAACGCTCGACATTCTTACGCCGTATCTCGAGACCATCGACAAACTTGTGGACTGGGAGCGAATCCGCGGCGCCAAGTTCCGGTTTGTGGTGGACCCGATGCACGGCGCGGCGCGCGGGCTTCTGCACGGGCTGATGACGAAGCACGGCATCGCCTGCGACGAAATTCGCGGCACGCGCGATCCGCTGTTTGGCGGCGTGAATCCCGAGCCCATCGAGCCGCACGTGGAGGCGCTGCGCCAAGCGATCCTTGCCGGAAAATACGACGCCGGGCTGTGCGCGGACGGCGACGGCGACCGCATCGGTGCAATGGATCGCGACGGTACGTTCATCACGCCGCACCAGATTTTTTCCATTCTGTTCTGGCACCTGGCGGGCACGCGCGGAATTTCCGGCGACGTCGCGAAAACTTTTTCCACGACAAAAATGCTCGACAAGATCGCGGAGAAATTCGGCCGCAAAGTTTTCGAGACTCCCATCGGCTTCAAATACATCTGCGAATTGATGCTCGAGCGCGACATCCTGCTGGGCGGAGAAGAGTCGGGCGGCATTGGCACGAAGCTTTATCTTCCCGAGCGCGACGCGACCGTCATGGCGCTGCTGCTGGTGGAAGTGATGGCGTGGCACAAGAAAACTTTAGGCGAACTTGTCGCGCACCTGAGTGCGGAATTTGGCGAGTATCATTACGGGCGCATCGATCTGGAGCTCAAGCCGGGACAGAAGGAGCGCGCCATCGAGCATTTCACGAACGCGAAAGTGAAGAATGTTCTCGAATGGCCCGTGGTGCGCCGCGAAGATCTCGACGGGATCAAGTTGTATCTGGGCGACACCGGCTGGCTGCTGTTGCGCGCTTCGGGGACGGAGCCGATGTTGCGCGTCTATTCGGAGACGCGGAGTCCCGCCACTACGCGAAAGATTCTAGAGGAAGCACGCTTGATCGTGCACGCGCTCTAACTGAAGCACTATCCCCTGAATTCGCTTATCCCCGGATGGCCAACGTAATTCTCTTTTTCAGTGGCGTTCGGTTCCCAAGTAAAGCGTCGTTCATCACCCCGTAACAGTAAGAAGCAGAAAGTGTATCCGCCCGCCAAGGAATATTATATTGTGATATCTATCCAGATGATCTACGGTCGATACAGGACGGTCGGAGGGAGTATGCGCTTCTGGTTAATGCTTGGAGCTCTGTGCCTCGTGGCAAACGCCAATGGCCGGCCATCGGCGAGCGATCTCTGGAACGAACTCAAGACGAAGCGTGAAGCACAGACTGGTTTACATCAGGAATTCGAAGCCACACGGACTTTTGTGACGACGCATGCAACCCAAGGCTCACAAACTGAAATCGTAGTCGATTTTTCTCAGAAGAAGTGGCGCGAACACTCCGTAAACGGCTCAGAGGATCGTATCCGAATCTTCGACGGCCAGGATCTCTTTCTGCTGGAACCGGAGGGCGACGAGTACGTGCGCACCAAACACAAAGCGAAGGAAGACGATCCAGAGCCCGGCCCTTACGGGTCCACCGAACTCGATTGGGCAAAGGCGAGGGAGATAACTCGCCAGCCGTGCGGTTTTTCAGGAGACGACCATTCTTGCGTCATCTTCGAAGCGCCCGTGAAGAAACAGGCCCGTATGGGAATTGGCGGACAACTTACGAGAATATCCGATGGAATCGCCCGCCTGGTAATCGATAGCGAAACTGGGATGCTGGTGCAAATGAAAACCCGTGAGGTGATCGACAACGGACGAATGATTTACACAATGGATTTGAACTATTCGCTGACGCGAATGAGGTATGGCACCATCCTTGATCCGGGTCTCTTTCAGTTGCCGGAGACCGCCATGCATGAAGTGAAGCAGCTTTCGTTGTGGAACGTGTCCCGTATCAAAAAACAACTTCTTGGCAAGCCGGCGCCGAAACTCGAAGTTACGGACCTTCAAGGAAATCCTGTGTCCCTCCCCGCGCTGAAGGGCAAAACAGTTTTGCTCGACTTCTGGACGACGTGGTGTCCGCCTTGCCGCGCCGATGCTCCCTCTCTCGATAAGTTGTACGCCAAATATGGCGGCAAGGACTTGGTCATTATCGGAATCTCGGTCGATGAGGAACGCGCGGTCGTGGAGAAGTTCTTGAAGGAGCACCCGCATAGCTTTCCGGTGGTATTGACGAGTGAAAATGAAATGCCGCGGCCTTACCAGGTTGGCGCATTCCCCACGTACATGGTAATTGCTGCGGACGGCACGGTGGCCTCGGCCGCGGAGGGTGATCAGGGTTTCGGAGAATTACGCAAGTTCCTGAAGAAGGCAGGCATGGATACGGACTGAAAACTTGTCTCCTGATAACCCTCAGCGTGTCGTCTTTTCACCGAACGACTTCACAGCGGCATCGAGAATGCCGTTGATAAACCCTGACGCTTCTTCCGAAGAAAACTTCTTCGCGAGATCCACGGCTTCGTTGATCACGACCTTCGCGGGAGTGCTGGTCGTGCGCATTTCGGCCAGAGCCAGGCGCAGGATGGCGCGGTCGATGGCGGCCATGCGCTCGAGGCGCCAGTTTTTCGCGTGCGAGGAAATGATGGGATCGAGTTCCGCGGCGCGCGCGGCGGCGTTTTCAAAAAGCTGATTGGCGAATTCCCGCGTGGATTTCTGGGCACGCGCGTTTTTCCAAAAACCGTCTTCGATTCGGGAATGCTCCTGCTTCCCCATTTCCCACTGGAACAGCATCTGGAGGGCGTACTCGCGAGATTTCCGGCGCAGTGTCATCTAGCGGCGTTTCCCGCGGGGAGTGGTTTTGCCGTTGCGCGAAGCGTCCGCGGTGCGAAGCTTCCGGGAGAGGTTGGCCATTTCGATGGCGGCGAGTCCCGCGTCGTAGCCTTTGTTTCCGCTCTTGAGTCCCGCGCGGTCGATGGCCTGCTCGAGCGTATCGCAGGTGAGAACGCAAAAAATAACGGGCACGCCGGTGTCAAGCTGCGCGAGTTGCACGCCGCGCGCCACTTCGCTGGCGATATAGTCGAAGTGCGAAGTCTCGCCGCGCAGAATGCAGCCGATGGCGATGACGGCGTCGACGCGCCCGCCCTCGGCCAACTTTTTCGCCGTAACCGGAATCTCGAACGAGCCGGGAACGTGAACGATCGTGACGTTTTCCTCGTCCGCGCCGGCGGCTCCGAGCGCGTCCACGGCTCCCGCCAGCAGGCGATCGGTAATAAAACTATTGAAGCGGCTGACCACGACGGCGAACCGGAAGCCCGCGGCGTTTGCCGCCGCGCGAATTTCTTTTCCTTTAAAAGGTTGGCTCATGTGAATGAATTTCGGCGGCGCGTATCCGCGCTACTTCCCGCGAAATTGCGCAGGCCGTTTTTCCAGAAACGCGCGCGTTCCTTCCCGCATATCCTCGGTGGCCGCCAGCAGGCCGAAGAGAGTCGTTTCGATATATTGGCCCTCTGCAAGCGGCATTTCCATCCCGCGCTCGATGGCTTCCATCGTGAACTTCACCGAGAGCGGCGCGTTGGCGATAATTTTTTTCGCCAGGGCCTCCGCCGCGGGCAAAAGTTCCGCCGGTTCGTACACATGATTGACGAGGCCGATGCGCAGAGCCTCGTCCGCGGAAATCATTTCACCGGTCAGGCAAAGTTCGTACGCGACTCCCTTGCCGCACAGTCGCGTGAGCCGCTGCGAGCCGCCATAGCCGGTCATGATGCCGAGCTTCACTTCCGGTTGCCCGAGCTTCGCCGTCTTGCTGGCCAGGCGCATCGAGCAGGCCAGCGCGACTTCGCAGCCGCCGCCGAGCGCGAAGCCGTTGATGGCCGCGATCGACGGTTTGCCCATCGTTTCCAGCAGGTGCAGAACGCCTTGTCCAAACGCGGCCGTTTCCTTGCCGCTGACCGGCGTCTGCACCGCGAGTTCTCCGATGTCCGCGCCGGCCACAAACGATTTTTCTCCCGCGCCGGTCAGGATCAGCACGCGCACCTCGTCGTCGTCGCGCGCGGCGGTCAGAATATCGCTCAACTCTTCCATCGTTTTCCGGTTCAGCGCGTTCAGCACCTTCGGACGGTTGAAGGTGATGAACCCGATGCGATCCCGCTTTTCATAGAGCAGGTTTTCGTAGGCCATCCGCATCCCTCAATTCTTCGCCATTTCGAGGGCAACGATTTCATTGCCGCCGCGCTTTCGAGCTTCCTCGAGGCCCGCTTCGACGCGATTGATCAGGTCGGTGACGATGTCCTCGTTGTCATAGTCCTGCCGGGCAATCGCTTCGGCAACCGCGACGCTCATGGTCAATTGCCCGCCATCCCACGGAGGACGCAATCCGCCGAGCGATTTCTTCAATTTCTCGGCGAACACCTGCGCCCCCGAGAGCGGCGTGTCCGGCAGGACCAACGCCAGCGCCCAGGAAGTGTACTTTATCGCGAGGTCGGTTTGGCGAACGATTGCTTGCACGGACTTTCCGAGCTGCTCCATGTAGCGGTCGAACGGCCCTTCACCCTGCTGGCGGAGCAGTTCCGGGCCGCCGTCGATCTGCAACAATGCCAGGGCCAGCGGCATGCCCTGCGTTCGCGCGCGCTGCGATTCGTGCAGCAGGCAATCGATGTAGGAGCCGCGCGCCAGCAAACCGGTTTTTTCGTCGGCCACGGCAAGCGTGCGCACCAGCGTGCGAAGTCGCGTGTGGTGCACGCACATCAGCATTTGGTCGCCGATGGATTGCAGGAAATACGTTTCGTTGGGTTTCCAGGCGTGCGGCCCGGCGAAGCCCACGATCATCATCCCGGCGGGAGATTGCGTCTCCGGATCGGTGAGCTGAACTCCCAGTGTCGTCTCCAGGCCCATTTCCTTGAGGATAGGCGCGGCCGCGGCTTCGAGCGGCAATCCACCGAGCGAGTCAGGCATGGCGCGTTCGATCTGGCCGATCAGGCGCACGATCTGGCTGCCGGAGGACGCCTCAAAGCCGGGCGCGCAAAACTCCGAAGCCATTTGCGGCGGCTGTCCCGGGGGTCCAACTACCGCAAGGCATCTCGCCGCGCGCAAATAATTGCCGACTTCATTGACGGCAACCGAAAGCATGGCGCGCGGCGACGGCTGGCGGAACACGTTTTGATTAATTTCCGAAATTTTCGCGAGATCGCGCAAGGTTTCGGGAGCGTACGTGGAAGCCGTCGTGGCGCGATTGGCGGGCTCCTCAACAGCCGGCTTCGGTTGCTCGACGGGCCTGCTGGGCCGCGGAGCTCCGCCTGCCTCCGGCCACCAGTGCGCGGCCTCGAAGAGGCCCTGCAGGCGCTCGTTGCTTTCTTCTTCGCCGGGAAACAATTCCACGATGCGTTGCAGCCGCTCGATGGCCTTGGACTGCAGCGAGTACTGCACAAAAATTTCCGCCTGGACCAGCAGGTCTTCGAGCGACTGTCCGGAGTGAACCTCTTCGAGAATGGCCGTCGACGGATCGCCGAATTTGCGCCGGTGCTGTTCCTGAGTGGGAGCTTCAGGGCGATGCGTCGCGGCGTTGGACATGCGGGACTTCACGCGGCTCAGGAACTCTTCGTCCGCGCGGCCCTTGAGCAGGTCCATGCGCTCCTGGTTGCGCGAGTCGTAGGGATCGATTTCGACGAGCTTTTCGAGGGCTTCGCAGGCGCCTGAAAGCTGATTGTTCGCCAGATTCAGATCGAAGAGACGCACCAGGGCGTCGAAATATTTCGTCTCGCGGTTGAGCTCAGCGTACAAGGCCGCCCAGAATTGGGCCAGGCGCAGCGACTTCGGGAACGCTTCCACCAGTTGGTCGACCGCGGATGCGAATTCCGATTCCCGCCGCGCCGCCAGCATGCTTTTCTTGGTGGCGGCCAAAAGTTCGACGGCCTTTTCTTCCTGGCCGGCGCGCAGAAACTCGGTGACCAGAGAAAACAATTTTTCAGGCGAACCCGTACCTTGATTCGTCAGGCGCTCGAGGACGGTGCGCGCGGTGTCCAGGTGGCCGGAACGCATGAGAGCATCGGCATAGGTCTCGAGGAACGTCGCGTCCTTTTCGGTTTCGCTGAGAGGAGCAAGCAGGGCAGCGGCAGCCGCGAAGTTCCCTTTGCGCAGCATCGCCTGTGCGTACATCAGAGCCGCGCTGCGGTCATTTGGCCCAAGCTGGTGCGCTTTTGCGAAGAACTTGAGCGCGTCGTCTTCATTGTGCGTCGTGAGCTGTCCGGCTCGCAAGTATCCGAGCGAAGCGGCCGCGTGATTGCCCAGGCGCTCGGCCAGTTCGGCCACGGCGATGTGACGGTCGCGATTTTCGGAATCGAGCTGCGCGATGCGCACAAAGCATGCCAGCGCATCTTCGCCCTTGCCGCTCAGTTCATACGCGAGCGCGGCGGACGTGAATTGCTCGATGGCTTCTTCGGCGCGGTTTTGCTTTTGCAGGAGGAGAGCAAATCGCGCGACGCGTTCCGGAGGCTGCTGTTGCTGCTTCAAAAAGCGCACGTAAAGAGCCACGGCCTTGGGCTCTTCTCGCGGGGCCGTAAAACGGTCAAAGAGCATCCCGTAGTAAATGGCCGCCCGGTCCGGCCGGTTCTGCTTGGTGAAGAGATCGCCAAGCGACTGCATGGATTCGAGATGATTGGGAACGGCCGTGAGCACCGATTGGTAGGCCTCGATGGCCTCGTCGATGCGGCTCTTTTCGACGAAGCGCTTGGCCTTTTCCAGTTGTTTGACAATGTCCACGCTCATGCGGGCTCAGACGGTTTCCTATGTGAAGTTGCGACCGCAGACTCGCGGATCGGCATTGGCCAGGGCAAATTTAACTATATACCGCTGCGGCTTTATGCGCCAAACCGATCGCGGATGGGCTGCTCAATGCGGCAATTCCCTGCTGTGCTGCTGCATTGAACGGTTGTGCCTTGAGGGTTAGTTGGGATGGAGCCAGTTTCCGATAAGCCGTGCCGGTTCAACTGGTCGATGCAACACCATCTGAGCTAGAAGCTCTTTGCAAAGGTGGTGTTTATGTTGATCAAAGGCAAGCGAAGAGGGCTTTCTGCGGAGCAGAAAGTCGAGTTGTGGAACCGTTGGAAGGCGGGCCAGTCGCTCAATGAGATTGGCCGTGCCCTGGGTAAAGACCACGTAGTCGTTCACTTCGTTTTAGCGCGTCATGGTGGGATCGCTCCGCCCGCTTGTCGGCGTTCATCCATGCGCAAGTAAGGAATGCCAACGCCGAAGTCATCCGGGAACCATACTCGTTCGTTTCAGGGGAAAACAGCTTCTATAGAGCGGACTACAAATGGTTGGGAAATGGGATTATGGTCTACAGCTCCATGGTGTGCACCAAACGCGACAGTTACTGGCTCAATTGGAATTTTGTGACACCGTCACAACTGGACCTCGACGATGCAGTGAATACGCTTCAACATATTTTTTTCGACCGTCCCTCGCCATGCTAGCAATCACAGTGTTTAAGAATCCCAAGTCCTGAGAAACGGTGCCGGCTCAACAGGTAACTGGGACTCTGGCCAAGTCTGATTTATCGGGAGGCGAGATCGATTCGGAGGGCCTCTCACCTTTCAACTAGCGATTGGACGTAGCCTGTTGTATAGCCAAATGATGAACTTTAGTCCCAATAAAATCGCTAGAATCGGCCAAAACGAGATGACATAGCGTCCGATCACACGGATCTCTCGCTTCCTCACTTCGGCTGAGGACGGAGCGCTATCTGATCTGATTTCCAACTTAAAAATGTTTTCACCCGCGTATGTGACCCGAACGGGAAGCCCTGACCGAACGGGGCCTCCGTGGGAAGAAGTGTTGTTGAATCCGCATACAAGCATGTAGTCCGAGTAGCAAAACCTTACGCCCTGCACAGTGAAGCATTCATCTTGATGGCCTTCAAACGGCATCGGATGGAAATCTGCTACGTAACCTTCCGCGATGGAGTAATGGCCGTTTTCGTAGGCCGTGCGGCACGCTCCGTATGCAGAATGCATACTTGAAAAGGTCAGGGGTATCCACAGCAAGCCGATTACGATGCCCAAGTACGCCCACCAGTAGCCGGCACGGCGCTCCCGTATGACGAGGACACTCCCCAGGATGATAATCAGCCCGAACGCTGGGAACCACAAATCGAAACCTTTGTGTGTTATGTCGAAGACAGTTGTGTATTGCTGCATCGCGCCGTGACCGTTTCTCCGTTCGACGATGTTCGTTAGATACGAACGGTACTCTGGTCGGATCCTTTAGCCAAGTCCTTCCATGAGAAGGCCGGTTGATGTCAAGGCACACTTTCACTTTCTTTTTTTCTTTCCGTGAGTCTGTTCCCATACAGCCAAGCCGCCCCTGTCGCCATCCTTCCATTCGCACTCTTTGGTGAGCGATATTCGCTCGGTGCCTGGTGGGTGTTCTCGTTTCAGTAGGTGCTGCTACCTGTGAATCGACCTCTCGTCCCACCGATTCGGTGAGAGTCGGGCCCCAGGACTTAGTCGCAGTCACCTGGACTCGGCGGTTGAGCTCGGCTGCCCGGATCGCAACTCTCTAGGCCACTTCCCGCATCCCTTTCTGACTATTGCGCAGTGGTTCGTACACCTCTCCACCTACCCACAGCCGATGCAGCAGTACCGCCAACTTTCGAGCCACGGCCACCACCGCTCGCTTCTTGGCATTTTTTCCTCCTCGCTCTGCAAGCTTTCGTCCCCATCTCCGCAGATCACTGTCTTCTCCAAACGGTCCCAGAATGTAGTGCGCTCCCTGCACCATCATCGTGCGCAGATACCGGTCTCCTTCTTTGCTGATGCCTTTCTGTGGTTCGCTCTCCCCAGAGTTCCTGCGCCCAGGTCGTAATCCGAGAAAACAACCTACCTCGCGACTCTTCCGAAACCGATACGGGTCCTCGATCGTTAGGACATACGTCAGAGCGATCTGTGTTCCCACGCCCTTCACCTGCTGGAGCAAGGACACTTCCGGGTACACTTGCTTGGCGATTTTCTCCATCCGTTCGTCGTATTGCTTGATGTGCCCGTTCAGCGATTCGATTTCTTTAAACAGCGGCACCAGAACCTCGCGCAACTCCGCGCTTAATCCCTCGGCCAGCTTCTCGCTCACCTGATACGTCCCACACTTGGGCAGTCGTTGGCCAGAAGACTTCACCAGCCCCCGTGCTGCGTTCACCAAGGCCGTTCGAGCACTCACTAGTTCCGCCCGAGCTCGGATCACCGTCAGGTGCAGTTGTGCTTGCGCACTGCGATGCCGCACCGGCCCTAACAACTCGGGATCCACTCGCGCCAGCCGTGCCAGTGTCCGAGCATCGTGCCGATCATCTTTCCGACTGCTCTTGGTGATCCATTGCACCTTTTGTGCGTGCGCCACGATCCCTTCGTGTCCCAACTCGGTGAGCAGCCGGCTTACCCACGGGGAATGTGTTCCTGTCTCCAGCGCGATGAGACTTCGCGGTACCTTTCCAAAGGTCTGCTTCATCGCTTCCGGTGTCGTCGGCAGTGTTTGTTCCAAAATGATTTGGCCTGCTTCATCCAGGACGCAGTAGAACGACCAACGATCTCCCAGATCCAGGCCGATCGTCAGCTTTCGCCCCTTGAAAATTTCGTTCTTTAATGCCTGCACAGTGCTAGTCTTCTTCATAAGCCGGTCTCCTTTCCGTTGCGCCTTGAGCGCGTCAATCGTTGGGAGCGTATCGCATCCCGCCGGAGACCGGCCTTCTCATCCCATCTGTGAAACGGGATCATCGGAAACTGACCTTTTGCCGGCTCTGCCGCGCCACTTCCTGCCTGCCGCCACTTGTGGCACACTGAATTGTTACGGGGTGGTTCTAGAATCCCGCTGGGCATCTAACCGTTAGACCTGTGCCCGCGAATCGCTTCGGACAGGAGAATTTTACCGGCGCCAGAAAGACCGCGCGCCGGCAGGCTGACTGATGGACCCACGTTTCGTCCGCAATTTTTGCATCATCGCGCACATTGACCACGGCAAGTCCACGCTGGCCGACCGCCTGCTCGAGCTTACGGGCGCGCTCAGCCAGCGCGAGATGAGCGCGCAGGTGCTCGACTCGATGGACCTGGAGCGCGAGCGCGGCATCACCATCAAGGCCAAGAGCATTCGCCTCCATTACCAGGCCAAGGACGGCAACGAGTACCAGCTCAACCTGATCGATACGCCCGGCCACGTCGATTTTTCCTACGAGGTTTCGCGCGCGCTTTCGGCCTGCGAAGGCGCGCTGCTGGTGGTGGACGCGAGCCAGGGCGTCGAAGCGCAGACCGTCGCCAACACGTTTCTCGCGGCGCAGCACAATCTCACCATCATTCCGGTCATCAACAAGATCGATCTACCCGCCGCGCAGCCCGATCAGGTGAAAGAGCAGATCGAAAACGTGCTGGCGATTCCCGCGTCCGATGCGCTGCTGATCAGCGCCAAGAGCGGCCTCGGCGTCGAATCGGTGCTGGAAGCGATCGTGGCGCGAATTCCTCCGCCGACGGGAACGTTCGGAAGCGCCGCTGCAAGCGCTGATTTTCGATTCCTGGTTCGATCCATTTCGCGGCGCGGTGGTTCTGGTGCGCGTGATGAACGGGCGCATCACGCGGCACATGAAGATTCGCCTGTGCTTCAACGACCAGGTGTACGAAGTCGAGGCGCTCGGCGCGCTGACGCCGAAGCCCGTGGTGCTCGACGAGTTCGTCGCCGGGAGACGTCGGCTTCGTCGTCGCCAACATCAAGCAGGTGGCCGACGCGCGCGTGGGCGACACGGTCATCGACGCCGCGCGGCCCGCGCCGGCGCTGCCCGGATTTGAAGCGATCAAGCCCATGGTGTTCGCGGGCCTCTTTCCGGTGCTGGCGAGCGACTACGAAAATTTGCGCGACGCCCTCGGCAAGCTGCAGCTGAATGACGCGGCGTTTTTCTACGAGCCGGAAAATTCCGTGGCGCTCGGATTCGGCTTTCGCTGCGGATTTCTGGGCCTGCTGCACATGGAGATCGCGCAGGAGCGCCTCGAGCGCGAATTCAGCATCAACCTGATCACCACCGCGCCGAGCGTGCGCTACCGCATCACCACCACCGCCGGAGACGTTGATCGAAGTGGACAGCCCCACGAAATTTCCGCCGCCCAACGAAATGGCCAAGATCGAAGAGCCGGTGATCACCGCGATGATCATCACGGCGGAGGATTCGGTCGGCTCGATTCTGCAGCTGTGCGAGGAAAAACGCGGCGTGCAGAAAAATTTCGAGTATCTCTCGCCGCAGCGCGTGATGCTGACGTACGAGTTGCCGCTCAACGAAATCGTGCTCGATTTCTACGACCGGCTGAAGAGCGCGTCGCGCGGCTACGCTTCGCTCGACTATCACCTGGCGGGCTACAAGGAAGCCGACCTCGTGAAGATGGACATGCTGATCGCCGGCGAGCCGGTCGACGCGCTGGCGCTGGTGTGCCATCGCGAATTTTCCTACGAGCGCGGGCGCGAACTCGTCACGCGATTGCGGAAGCTGATCCCGCGGCAAATGTTTGAAGTGCCGATCCAGGCCGCCATCGGCAGCCGCGTGATCGCACGCGAAACCGTCGCCGCGATCCGCAAGAACGTGCTGGCCAAGTGCTACGGCGGCGACATCACGCGCAAACGCAAATTGCTCGAGAAACAAAAAGAAGGAAAGAAACGCATGAAGCGCGTGGGCCGCGTGGACATCCCGCAGGAAGCGTTCCTCGCCGTCTTAAAGGTTGCGAGCACTTCGGACGAATAAGTGGCGCAGGCTTCAGCCTGTGGGTTTATGTATTTGCAAGGACTAACCCCCACAGGCTGAAGCCTGCGCCACTAAAACCCTCCACCTGCGAGGTAAGCCTGCCACAGAATTTGATTATGGCTTTGGAATTTCGCGAGTTCGCACTTCTGCGCCGAGGCGGCCGCGCGCGAGTTGCACGTTGACTTCGGCGCCGACCTGCACCTGATCGGCGGCGTTCACCACGTTTCCCGCGGCGTCCGTGCAGATGGCGTAGCCGCGCTGCAGGACGCGCAGCGGGCTGCGCTCGTCGAGCTGAACGCGCAGGCGCTCCAGCCGCTGGATTTTGCCGACGAGATACCGCTCCATGCGCATGCCGAGTTCCGCCGAGCGCTGCACGAGGCGCAAGCCAAGCGTGCGGATGCGCGCGCGCAAATCAAAGGACGCGATGCGCGTCGCGGCAATCGTGTAGCGGTGGCGCAACACCTCGATGCGGCCTTCAAGCGCGACGCCCAGCCGCGAAGTCAGCTCGTCCGTCTGCTGACGGTGGTGACGCAACAAATCCTCAAGGCGGCGAAATCCCTTGTGCGTCGTGAGGTCCTTTAGGCGGTGCCGCCATTCGAGCAAGATATACCGCATGCGCTGCGAAATTTTGTGTTCCAGTTCTCCGAGATGCCGCTGAAATTCTTGCCGCGACTGCACCACGATTTCGGCGGCGGCGGAAGGCGTCGACGCGCGCACGTCCGCCACGAAGTCCGCAATCGTGAAATCGGTTTCGTGCCCCACGCCGCTCACGATTGGAATCGTGCACCCCGCAATCGCGCGCGCCACGGATTCCTCGTTGAACGCCCAGAGATCTTCGATCGACCCGCCACCGCGCGCGAGCAAAATGACGTCCACCGATTGCTTGCGATTAAAATATTTCAGCGCCGCGGCAATTTCTTCCGCCGCCCCTTCGCCCTGCACGCGCACGGGATAAACGATCAGGTGCAAATTCGGAAAGCGCCGCCGCAGGATGCGAATAATGTCGCGCACGGCCGCGCCCCTCGGCGACGTGACGACGCCGATGCGCCGTGGCAGCATCGGCAGCGGCTTCTTGCGCGCCGCGTCGAAGAGGCCCTCGGCTTCGAGGCGCTTCTTGAGCTGCTCGAACGCCAGCTGCAGCGCGCCCACTCCGGACGGCTCGATGTGCTCCACGTAAATCTGATATTCGCCGCGCGGCTCGTACACGCTGATCGATCCGCGCACGATCAGTTTCAATCCGTCCTCGGGCCGGAATTTCAGCCGCATCGCCTGCGTGCGAAAACACACGCAGCGCACCTGCGCCTTGGCGTCTTTCAGTGTGAAGTAGAGATGCCCGGACTGCGCGGGGCGATAGTTGGAAACTTCGCCCTCCACCCACAGATTCGAGAATTGCGCGGCCAGCACGCCGCTGATGCGCGCCGTCAGCTCCGCGACGCTCCAGATTTTTCGCTCCGGCGCGAGGTTCAACTCGAATTGCTTTACCTTTTCAGCCATTGCACCAGCCACAGGATCAGCGTAAGCGCCACGCTCAGCAGGATACACGTCACCACCGGGAAATAAAACGAGCCATGTTTTCCCTGAACCGCAATATCCCCTGGAAGACGCCCAAGCCGCAGCGGCAACCCTCCCGGTCGCGCGGCGAGCCACACCAGCGCCCCAAGCGCCGCAAGTGCCACTCCCGCAAAAACCATCATCCTGCCTAGTTCGCGCATGGGTTCCATTGATGTGATTCTACCGAATTGTGAGGTATTGGGGCTCAGTGCTCGCTACAAATATGCGATAGCGTTCGTTTTTGATTTGAGTAGGGCGGGCTTCAGCCTGTCGCACTTAGGGCGGGACAACAAAATTCAAACCCGACAGGCTGAAGCCTGTCCTACTGGAAAACTCAGATCAATTCGTAGCCGGCAAAGAAATATCCAAGTTCAAACGCCGCCGTCTCGGGCGCGTCCGAACCGTGCGTGCAATTGTTTCCGATGCTGGTACCGAGGTCGCGGCGAATCGTGCCAGGCGCGGCCTTGGCGGGATCGGTGGCGCCCATCGTGTCACGCCACTTCAGAATTGCGCCTTCGGCTTCGAGAGCGAGCACGACGACTTTGCCGGAACTCATGAACTCCGTCAGTTCTCCAAAAAAGGGTCGCGCGCGATGCACCGCGTAAAAACCTTCGGCCTCTTTGCGCGTGAGGTACAGCGATTTAATCGCGACAATCTGAAATCCAGCTTTCTGAATCCTGGCCAGAACATCGCCCGTCAAACCGCGCCCGACAGCATCGGGCTTGATGATTGCTAGTGTTCGTTCAATCGCCATTCAGCATTTCTCCCTAATCGAAATTTCACCCGGGAATTTCACGTCTTTACTTCCCTACCCCCTGCTCCCTGCCACCTGCCCCCTTACTTCTTGATCGCTTTCGCCAGCGTCACGCCAATGTCCGCCGGACTCTGGATCGTAATTATTCCAGCGGCAGCCATAGCTTTATATTTCTCGACGGCGGTGCCGGCGCCGCCGCTGATGATTGCGCCCGCGTGGCCCATGCGGCGTCCCGGAGGCGCGGTTTGCCCGGCGATCAATCCCACGACGGGCTTTTTCACGTTCTCCTGGATGTAGGCGGCGGCCTGCTCTTCCGCGTCGCCGCCGATTTCGCCGATCATCACGATGGCGTGCGTCTCGGGATCTTCGTTGAAAAGCTTGATCGCATCGGTGTGCGTCGTGCCGATAATCGGATCGCCGCCGATGCCGATGCACGTGGACTGGCCGATGCCGAGCTGCGTCAGTTGATGCACGGCCTCGTACGTCAGCGTCCCGCTGCGGCTCACGACGCCGATGTTTCCCTGCTTGTGAATCCGCCCCGGCATGATGCCCATCTTGCATTTTCCCGGCGAAATAATTCCCGGGCAGTTCGGCCCGATCAGCCGCGTCTTGGAATTTTTCAGCACGGCCGCCACGCGGACCATGTCAAGCGTGGGAATGCCTTCCGTGATGCAGATGACGAGCGGCACGCCCGCATCGATCGCCTCGAGAATCGCGTCCGCTGCAAACGGCGGCGGCACAAAAATAATGGAAGCGTCCGCGCCGGTTTCGTGAACCGCATCCGAAACGGTGTTGAACATGTGCACATTTTCATGCTTCGTGCCACCCTTGCCCGGCGTTACGCCAGCAATCACCTTTGTACCGTATTCGATCATCTGTTGCGCGTGAAAGCTGCCCTCGCGCCCAGTCAAGCCCTGCACGACGACGCGTGTCTGTTCGCTAATCAGTACGCTCATCGCGCGCCCCCAGCCAGCGCGACGATTTTATCCGCTCCGTCTCTCATATCCTTCGCGATCGTGAGTCCAAGCCCGGACTCGCGCAAAATTTCCTGCCCCTTTTCCACGTTGGTCCCTTCCATGCGAACTACTACCGGAAGCTTCAAATTTAGTTCCTTCGCTGCGGCCACAACTCCCGAGGCCAGCACATCGCAGCGCAGGATTCCGCCGAAAATATTGATAAACACGCCCTTCACGCTCGGATCTTTCACCAGGATCTTGAACGCGTTTTTCACCTGCTCTGCCGATGCTCCCCCGCCGACGTCCAGGAAATTTGCCGGCGAGCCGCCCGACAACTTGATGATGTCCATCGTGCTCATCGCGAGCCCGGCGCCGTTGACCATGCAGCCGACATTGCCATCGAGCTTGATGTAGTTCAGCTTGTAGGTGGACGCTTCGACTTCCAGCGGATCTTCCTCATTCAAATCTCGCAGCTCGGCGATGTCCTTATGACGATAGAGAGCGTTGTCATCAAACGCCATCTTCGCGTCCAGCGCGACGAGCTTGCCGTCGCCCGTCACGATCAGCGGATTGATTTCCGCGAGCGACGCGTCGGTTTCGAGGAACGCGCGGTACAGCGCTTGCAAAAACGGCCCCGCGGCGGCGGCCGCGTCACCGGAAAGACCAAGTCCAAATGCCAGCTTGCGGGTATGGTAGGGCTGTAGTCCAGTCGCCGGAAGAATCGTCTCGCGCAAAATCAACTCGGGATTCTTGTGCGCCACTTCCTCGATTTCCATCCCGCCCGCCGTGCTCGCCATAATCACGGGAGCGGCAACGGCGCGATCCACGAGAATGCTCAGGTAAAGTTCGCGCTTGATGTCCAGCCCTTCCTCGATCAGCAATCGCTGCACGATGCGACCTGCGGGACCGGTTTGCGGCGTCACCAGCTTCATGCCCATCATTTTCTGGGCAAGCTCGGCCGCTTCCGTCGGCGATTTCGCCAGCTTCACGCCGCCCGCCTTGCCGCGGCCTCCGGCATGGATTTGCGCCTTCACCACGACGACCTTCGTCCCCAGCCGCTCCGCCACTGCGCGCGCCTGCTCCGGCGTCGTGACCATTTCTCCGCGGGGCGTGGGCACGCCGAAGCGCCTGAAAATTTCTTTTGCCTGATATTCGTGGATCTTCATCGTCCGTCCATCAGTGCTAGAATTTACCTACATTGGAAACTTTAGAGTTTATAGGGAACACTCAAACCGGGCAAGGTGAAAGGAACCAGGTGAGTTTACAAATGAAATCCGCCTGCGAACGATGCGGCCGGTCTCTTGCAAGCGATTCGGAGGCAACGATCTGCTCCTATGAGTGCACGTTTTGCCCGGAATGCGCGGCCGAAATGCGGCGAACCTGCCCAAATTGCGGTGGCGAGCTTGTTCCTCGTCCTCGCCGGAATGTTTCCGCCCCATGATCCTTAACGATACGGCGCGAGTCCACAGGCAAGCAGCGGAGCTGGCCCTCACATGATGAATGCGCTCATCAAAAAAGTGGAAGCTGGCCTGGACCTTTCGCGCCAGGAAGCCGAACTCGCGATGGAAGAGATTCTCTCCGGGCGCTCGAACGAAGAGACCATCGTCGCGCTGCTCGCGGTGCTGCGCGCGAAAGGTGAAACGGTAGCGGAGCTCGTCGGCTTCGCCCGCGCCATGCGGCGCCATGTGACGCCGATTTTCGCGGACGGAACGCGCCCCGATGAACTCCTGGTGGATACCTGCGGCACCGGCGGCGATTCCTCAGGGACCTTCAACATCTCGACCGCGGCGGCATTCGTCGCGGCCGGCGCGGGCGTGCGCGTCGCCAAGCACGGCAACCGGTCGATCTCATCGAAATGCGGCTCGGCGGATGTTCTCGAGGCGCTGGGCGTTTCACTCGATGTTCCGCCGGAGCGTGTCGGCGCCGCCATTCGTGAGATCGGGATCGGTTTTCTCTACGCGCCCGCGTTGCACACGGCCATGCGGCACGCCATGCCCGCGCGGCGCCGCCTGGGACGCACCGCGTTCAACTTGCTCGGCCCACTGACGAATCCCGCGGGCGCGCGCGCGCAAATTGCCGGAGTTTTTTCGGATAAGGTCGTGGAGAAAGTGGCGCTGGTGCTCAGCGAACTGGACGTTGAGCGCGCGTTCGTGGTTCACGGCGCGGGCGGGCTGGATGAGATTTCGCTGGCCGGCGAAACATCGGTTGGCGACGTGCACCGCGACGTGGTGAAGATCTACCAAGTCACGCCGGAAGATTTCGGCCTGGAGCGCGCGCCGCTCGAGGCAATCGCCGGCGGCGACGCGGCGCACAACGCGAGCTTGATCCGCGCGATTCTCTCCGGCGAGGCCGGACCGCGCCGGGACATCGTTGTCGCCAACGCGGCCGCCGCGATTGTCGCCTCCGGCCGCGCCTCCGATTTTCTCGAAGGCGCGCAGCTCGCCGCTGCATCCATCGATTCCGGAGAAGCAGGCAAGAAACTCGACGCGCTCATCGCGTTTGCGCCCAAACAGCAATAATACTCTTACGAACTCCGTGTTCTCTGAGCCCTCTGTGTTAAATGCTTTTCGGATTTCACCACAGAGAACACAGAGGACACAGAGAAAACCTACAGCGCAAGAAAATTCTTCAGAAGTTGCATGCCCACGTCCGTGAGCACGGATTCCGGATGGAATTGCACGCCCTCCACGCGCATCGTCCTGTGGCGCAGGCCCATGATGATGCCGTCGGTTTTCGCGGAGATTTCCAGATCGCCAGGAAACGATTTCTCCTCAACGATCAGCGAGTGGTAGCGTGTGGCCACAAAATCCTGCGGCAAATCCTTGAAGACCGTTTTGTTGTCGTGATGGATGCGGCTGGTCTTGCCGTGCATGATTTCCGGCGCGCGGATCACCTTCCCTCCGAAGGCGTAGCCGATGGCCTGGTGGCCAAGGCACACGCCGAGAATGGGAATTTGCCCGGCGAAGCGCTTGATTACATCAACACAGATGCCCGAATCTTCCGGCGTGCCCGGCCCGGGAGAAATCACGATGCGCTCCGGCTTTTTGGCCGCGATTTCGTCGAGCGTAATCTGGTCGTTGCGAACCACCTCCAGCTTCCCGCCCAACTGGCCGAGGAACTGCGCGAGGTTGTAGGTGAACGAATCGTAGTTGTCGAGAAGCAGAATCATCGCCGGTTTTTCGCAGTCGATTTGCCGTGAAAGCTGTTGTAGCCCGCGTCTTCATACGCGGGGATTTTCTCGAAGCGCGGCGGAAAACCCTCGCCTGTGAAGAGGCGCGCTAAAGTAAAAATCAGCGCGCCGCCCGAATCGTGTCGGGATCGGGTTCTTCTCCGTCCTGCGCGCACTTGCGGCGAGTGTCGGAAACGAAGTCGTCAAGCTTGCCTTGATCGCGCATCTGAACGATCTTGTCCACGTAAGGCCAGCGCGCGTCGGGCTCACCCTTGAGGATCGCCTGGTACGTCTTCAGTGCGCCGAGCAAGCCCGCTGTAGCCACCGCCTGTTCGTCCTTGGCTTTGTCCGGATGCTCGATCATGAACGCGGCGCTTGAGATGGCCATTTGACTGACAATCTCCAAGGAATGTCCGCGCGGAGGTTTTGGCAATTTACCGAAATAGTCATAGCAAACGCTCACAGTGATGTCCGGGATGTCTACTATCCATTTATAGACCCAGTCGCGATTATCCTTGGCATCCTTGGCGAGCGGATCTTCTTCAAGCTCGTGCGCGACTTTCACGGCCCGGGCCCGTTCTTCGGCCGTCGACGGCCCGCGCTGCTGCGGCTGCTGCTGCGCGCGCGCATGCCCAGCTATGAAGAACCCCAGCAAAAGAGTTGCAACAGCGATGGCTCGAATGGAGTGCGACTTCATGATTTGCTCCCGCCAGCAATGGCCGCCCGATCGGCCCCGAAATCTAATAGTACACGATTTTTGTAGGACAGGCTTCCAGCCTGTCGGTTTTTGTAGGCACGAGCAAGTTCAAAACCAGACAGGCTGAAGCCTGTCCTACCAAAGGCCGTGTACAATAGTGACCTATGGCAAAGTTTGAAAAACATATTTTCATCTGCACCAACCAGCGCCCGGAAGGCAACCCGCGCGGCTGCTGCAATCCTTCAGGCGAAGCCGAACTTCACCGCGTATTCAAGGAAAAGCTGCGCGAGCGCGGGATTCCCGGCGACAAGGTGCGCGCGAATAAGGCTGGATGCATGGAGCAATGCGAGGTCGGTCCAACGGTGGTCGTGTATCCCGACGCCGTCTGGTACGGCGGCGTGACTCCCGCGGACGTCGATGAAATCATTGACTCGCACATCATCGGCGGCAAACCAGTCGAGCGTCTGATCATTCCGGATTCCGTCTTGAACAATACGCAGAAAAAGGCCTAAGCTCATCCTTCACACCGCAATCATGACCAGAGAGGCGCGGGCTTTTGTAGCGCCGGCGTCCCGCCAGCATTTTTCGGGTCTCGAAACACCGCAAGAAAGCCGGCGAGACGCCGGCGCTACAGCACACCTGCCAATTGACACTCACGCGCCTCCGTCGTAGTCTCGCGCCACGCTCGTAATGGAATCCAATTCAGACCCGCTGTGAGGTTTCGATGAAAATGAAATTGTGTCTTTTTCTGTTGTCCGCGCTGCTCACTTTGCCATTGTTCGCGCAGCAAAATGTGCCGGAACTTGCGTTTGACTCCGTTCCCAATTTCTTCAAGCTGCCACCCGGAATGAATTTCGGCGAAGTTCCCGGCGTGGCCGTCAATTCCAAGGGACACGTCTTCGTGTTCACGCGATCCAACAGCGCCAACGGTCCCGCCTACGCTCCCGCGGCGGCGCAGCTGTTTGAGTTCGGCCCGGACGGCGCGTTCCTTCGCGAAATCGGCAAAGGCCTTTACGCCTGGTCCGAAGCCCACAGCGTGCGCATCGACAAGGACGACAACATCTGGGCCATCGACAAAGGCTCCGACATGGTCATCAAGTTCAACCAGGCGGGCCGCGTGGTCATGGTTTTTGGCCGGCGCGCCGAAGGCGCTGACGAGGAAACCAAACCGTGGGGACATCCCGATCCTCCCCTCCCCGCCATCGATGGACTTTTCCGCCAGCCCACCGACGTGGCCTGGGATTCCGACGGCAACATCTACATCACCGACGGCTACGTCAACTCGCGCGTCGCGAAGTATGACAAGAATGGCGACTGGGTAAAATCCTGGGGCGAAAAGGGCACGGGGCCGGGGCAGTTCCGCCTGCCGCATGCCATCGTGATCGACCGCAACAACAATCTCTACGTGGGCGATCGCACCAACCGTCGCATTCAGGTGTTCGATACCGACGGAAAATTTCTGCGCATGTTCACGATTGACGTGCCGCCTGTTCCCGGACACGCACTCAACCAATGGCAACACGCCCACCGGCGAACGCCTCGCCGCCGTGATCGGCGCGCCCAATTCGATTTGCATCACGCCCGGCCGCGAACCAAGTGCTTTACGTCGGAGAAACCACGTTCCCCGGCCGCATCTTCAAGGTCTCGCTCGACGGCAAAGTGCTCGGAGTGATTGGCCGTTCCGGCCGCCAGCTCGGACAGTTTTCCGGCGCGCACCAGCTCGCCTGCCCATCGGACAACGTCATATACGCCGCCGAAACTTCCAACTGGCGCGTGCAAAAGCTAATTATTCACGCGCAGAAATAAGTAGCACAGGCACTCTTGCCTGTGCGGTTTTCTTACCCTTCGCGAATAAGTAACGATTGACGATCGACAAACCCGCACAGGCAAGAGTGCCTGTGCTACTGAACCCTCACCTCAACGCTAGCGGTTTTGGTATGCCCCGCGCCGTCTTCGATGGTGAGAGTGTACTGAGTAGTTTTACGCGGCGAAACATGCACGCAACGGCTGAAAGCCGGCCAGACCGGCTCTTCTGCTTCCGGCTCGATCTTCACGCCCTTCGCGTTGGACACGCTGTAGCAAAGGGAACTTCTCTCCCCAGCCTGAATGATCGGAGGATTGGCCGCGTAAACGAGGATGTCAAAGCGGTTCCCGCCCATCGCCTCGAAAGTCTGTTGATCCTGCGCGCGCTGCTTTTCCGCTGCCTTATCCGCAATGGCTTGGTTCGCCTCCCACCGCGAATAAAAAACCCATCCAACATAGAGTCCCACGAAAAAAAAAGCCACCACCGACACGATTACATAAATCCGGAATCCAGTCCGGGGCTCAGGGGCGGAATCACTCAGCACAAAGCACCATGCGGTATTCTCGTTCCGACAATTCGCGCGGGGAACATTTATAACAAGGAACCTACTTTTTTCGGTGTCCGAGCTTGGCGCCGCCCGGCGCGGGATCGAGTCCGCGGTGCGCGATTTCGAGCGCGGTAAGCAACGCTCGCGCTTTGTTCACCGTCTCCGTGTACTCCTTCTCGGGGACCGAATCCGCGACGAGGCCTGCGCCCGCCTGCACGTACGCCACGCCCTTTTTAACGACCATGGTGCGAATCGCGATGCAGGAATCGAGATTCCCCGAGAAGTCCAGGTACAGGATCGCTCCGCCGTAAATGCCGCGGCGCGTGGGCTCGAGTTCGTCGATGATCTCCATGGCGCGAACTTTCGGCGCGCCCGAAAGCGTGCCTGCCCGGAAAACACGCTGCGAGCGCGTCGAAGCAGTCCACCTCTTCGCGCAAGTGTCCGCGCAAACTGGAAACGAGGTGCATCACGTGCGAGTAGCGCTCGACGAACATCAGCTTCTCGACGCGCACCGTGCCGTACTCCGAAACGCGGCCCAGATCGTTGCGCCCCAGGTCGACCAGCATGATGTGCTCGGCCTGCTCCTTGGGGTCGGCGGCAAGTTCTGCTTCGAGTGCCGCGTCCTCTTTTTCATTGGCGCCGCGCGCGCGCGTCCCGGCGATGGGCCGGTAAAACGCTTCGCGGCCCTGCACCTTCACGAGCATTTCGGGCGAGCTGCCGACCACCGCGAGATCGTTCAGCTTCAGGAAATACATGTACGGCGACGGGTTCACGACGCGCAGCGAGCGGTAAATCTCAAACGGGTCGGCGTCGGTCTTCGCGGCGAATCGCTGGCTGATGGCCACTTGAAAAATATCGCCGGCGCGAATGTATTCCTTCGATTTGTTCACCGCAGCGATGAATTTGCCACGGGAAAAATTGGACGTTACCTTGAGCGGGCGCGGCTTCCTGCGCTTCGGATGTTCCGAGGGAACGGCCACATCCAGGCGGCGGCGCGTGGTCCGAATTTCGCGCACCGCCTGATTGTATTTTGCGCGCAGGCTGCCTTCGCCGCCGGTAAACACGTTGCGCACGATCCAGACCCTGTGCCGCACGTGATCGAACACGACGAGGCCGAGAAAAAACATCATCACTGCGTCGTCCATTCCCACGTCGTCACGCGTCTCATCCGGAATCCGTTCGATGAGCCGCACCATGTCATACGCAAAATATCCGATCGCGCCCGCGACGAGCGGCGGCAGGCCCGGCACGCGCACGGGCCGGTATCTCTCCACGCGGTTGCGCAAATAGTCGAGCGGGTTCACCTGCACCCAGGACGTGCGGCTATCGCTTTCCAGCACGCACGCGCCGTTGACGTAGCGAAACACTTCGCTCGGGTTCGCGCCCACAAACGTGTACCGCGCAATCTTCTCTCCGCCCTCGACGCTTTCGAGCAGGCAGGCGTACCGCGCGTTCTGCGCGAGCCGCAGATACGCGGAAACCGGCGTGAGCGTGTCGGCTGTGAAGGTGTCGTACACCGGCACGAGGTTTCCCTGCCGCGCAAGCTTGCTGAAAGTTTTAAAGTCAGGCTGAATCATAAATTTCCCGGCGATTCCTGGACGATTCCCCGGCGCAGCCCGTTACGAGCGGCGCCCCTTTAGTTTTTCTTCCCGATCGAGCGCCGAAACCACCGCTCGGCGCATGGCGCTTTCCGGCGCGCGCTCCCCCGTCCAGATTTCGTATTGCGCGAAGCCTTGCGCGAGAAACATTTCCACTCCGGAAATAACTTCGATGCCCTTCGCGCGCGCCAGCCGCAACAATTCCGTTTCCCGCGGACGGTAAACCATGTCCATGACGATCCGGCAATTCAGTTCCGCGCCGGCGAGCGGAGAGCCGCCGCGCGGATGCATCCCGACCGGCGTGCAATTCACGATCGCATCGAAAAATTCATGCGCCAGATCGGCGCGCGCCACCACTTGCCCCCCAGCGGCGCGAGCCAGCGCCCGGGCGCGCTCCGGACGCCGCGCACAAAAACATACATTCGACCCCGCCTGCGCCAGCGCGAACGCCGCCGCTCGCGCAGCGCCCCCCGCACCAAACAGCAGCACTCGGCTCCCCGCAAGGCGCATCCGACGCTCCAGGCTGCGCAGCACTCCGACGTAATCTGTATTGTACCCGTACAACCGCCCGCCGCCACGCACGACCACCGTGTTGACCGCTCCAATTCGCGCCGCCAGCGGATCGCAATCGTCCAGATACCGCAGGATCGTTTCCTTGTGCGGAATCGTGACCGCAAGACCGGCGACTCCAAATCCTTTCATCGCTCCAAGAAAATCCCGCAGATTCCGAACAAGAAACGGCACAAAAACGGCGTCGAATTTGCGCGCGCGAAACGCCGTGTTGTGCAGCAGCGGCGAAAGCGAATGCCCGATCGGATCGCCAATGACTCCATAGACGCGCGTGCGGCGCGTGATCTGCCCGGCCCGGTAAAGATCGACCATGGCATCGAGCGAGAGCTGGCCCGGCGCCGTGGCCTGCTCCACCGCCGCATACGCCAGAGCGCTGCCCATGCCCAGCGACAGGATGCGTCCGGCGAATCCGAATTCACCCATCGGAATCGCCACAATATCACGGCGCGTCCGGCCCAATTCGCAGATGCGCACGCTGTCGGAAACGGAATGGCACTGCGCTGCGATCTTGATCGCATGCCCGCCCGCTCCCTCCAGCCGGCGAATGATTCCTCTGAGGTTTCGCGGCGTTCCGCGAAAATCGTGGTACGACACCATCACTCTCGCGGGAGAAAGCGCGCGCACCAGTTCGCCCTGCGCCATATGCTTCGCCGTTTCAATCTCAACATCGCACCAGCCGCAGCCGGCGCGCGCCGCTTGCGCCAGGATTTCGATTTGCTGTTCCCGGCTGCCTCGAAACAGACCCCCGCCCGCTTTTCGCCGACACGTGGCAATAAGCACGGCGCGCGACCGTTTACCGCGCAGCCAGGAAAGGAAGGCGTTCAGTTCTTTCTCGCTACGAAGATAGTCCAGGCGCAATTCCAGAGTGCGCGTCTCGCCGAGGCCCCGGCGGACCAGCAACCTCATCTCACGCGCTGTTTCGGCGGCGACGACGCCGCACACGCGATCTGTTCCGAAGAGACCCTTCAAGCGTCCTCCACCCCAGAAGCTAAACTTTAGGCTTCTACCACGTGGGTGACAAATGTGTAAAGCATCCCACCACGTTTTCTTGACGGTCCCTGGGGCCAGTGCTAGCTTGGAAGGGCAGCCATAACCGGTCCGGGGATAACTAAAGTTGCGAGCGCAAGGAGCAGTCTCCATGCACAAAAAGATTAGCTATCGTATTCTAATGATAGGACTTAGAATTGGACTCGGCCTGCTGACCGCCACCGAAGTTGCCAAAGCGCAACAGTATAATCCGACCACCCCGACGCAGGCGGACCTGTATTGCGCCGGCGTGATCACCGACAAGCCGGTTCCAAACGACAGCTACGTGATTTCCGGCGAGAATTCCCGATACAAGACGACCTTCCAACTGGGCAATACCGTTTACATTAACCAGGGGGGCGAGCATGGAGTAAGAGTTGGGGACCAGTTTGAAGTGGTCCGCCCGATTACCGATGCGACAGCGACCGCATGGTTCAAGTACCAAACGATGTTGAGCCACGCCATGGGCACCCGGTATGCCGATATCGGGCGGTTGCGCGTTGTACATGTCGACCCCAAGACCTCCACTGCGGAAATAAATGTGGGTTGCGACTTGATGCAACGCGGCGACATTGTTCGTCCGTTCGTTGCCCGGCCGGCTCCCCAGTTCCACAACATGAAACTCGATCCCTTCGCTCCGCCATCGGGAAAGAAAACCGCCATGGTTGTGACCTCCAAGGATTACGCGGTGCAGGCCGCGCCCGGCAGAATCGTTTACGTTAATCTGGGAAACGCGCAGGGCGTCCGAGTAGGAGACTACTTCCGCGTGTTCCGTTATCAGGGGACGCGCATCGAAACGGTCGCTCAAGTTCCGAATACGGCCTACAAGGCATACGGGTTTGGAAGCACGCCCGTTGCATACGAGTGGAACAATCTTCCGCGGCAAATCGTGGGCGAAGGTATTGTCGTGCGCACCGGGCCTAATTCTTCCTCCGTTATGCTGACGGCGGTGCGAACGGAAATTTTTGCCGGCGATTACGTGGAATTGGAATAACGACAGGCAGAGTCTCACTCCGCGATCCGCATCGCAGAAAAAAGGATCTGATTCGCAAGACGATTCAGATCCTTTTTTCATTTCCAGGCGAGAGAAATCAAGACGCGCTTGCGGATTGCCGGCCCTGAGCCTGTTAAATCACGAGCTGGAAATGGCTCGCTGCCCCTTCTCCGAAAAAACTTCCGCGGTGAAAGCAAACACATCGGTCGCGGGATCGCGCCAGGCATCGCGCGCCAGACCGGCCTTTATGCAGGTTTCCTCGAGCAATCGCAGGCCGGACCATTTCCATTCCGTGGCGACTTGTGGAAGCAAAAGTCCTCTGAGGGGCCCGCGCGCCACCATCAGTCCATGAAGGCCCGCGACAATCGCTTCAGGCTGAATGCGTTCCGGAGGGGTCAAGACCGATATTTCAATTTCCAGGCGCGCGACTTCTTCGGCGCTTACGGGAGGGAAGCGCGAATCGTACAGCGCCGCGTTGATCGCGGCGCGGGCAACCACGTCCCCGAGCGGGCCGGGATTCTCGACCTGTCCCACGCAGCCGCGCAGCGCTCCGGCGCAGTACAGGCTGACAAATGCTCCTCTGGGTTCGGAAAGCGCTGCGGGGAAAGCGGGAAAATCCGGGAGGCGCTTCTCAAGGACTGCGCTTGCAATCGCGCGCCGGGCAATCTCCACCAGCGCCAGCCAATCGTTACTGGACAGTCGGGACATCCTGAGCATTCTTGCGACGTTCGAGAATTCTGAGACGGCGCCGCTGCTTCACGCTGCCGTCAACACGGCCCCAGAACTTCTGAAAATACTGAAACGCGGAGACCACCGCGCTTCCAACGACCAGCCACAACAGAATCACGCCGAGCGGCCGAATGATGGTGTGCTTCGCCGCCAGGATCACCGCGCAAACGGCGATCACCTGCAAAACCATTTTTGTTTTGCCGAGCGCGGAAGCCGGAATCGTAAACCCTTCGGCGGAAGCGATATTGCGCAGCCCCAGAACCACAATTTCCCGCCCGATGATGATCACCGCCATCCAGCCGGGCACCAGGTGCATTTCCACCAGCGAAATAAATGCGGCGGAAATCAAAAGTTTGTCGGCGATGGGATCGAGCAGAATTCCGAGCGTCGTGACTTCGCTGCGCCGCCGGGCATAGTAGCCGTCCGCCCAATCCGTGGCCGCAGCCGCGAGAAGAATGAGTACGCCCCACTCGCCAAAATTAATCGTCACTCCCAAAAACGCAATATTTGGTTCGCGGGTCAAAAGGATAACGACCAGCACTGGGATAAAGAAAATGCGCAGAATCGTCAGGCTGTTTGGCAGGTTCATGACGCGCCCGGGAGGCTCCCTGCTTCTTTTTATTCGTACCCGCCCAGTCGTGAGGCGTAACTCACTATAGACGCACCGGTGCGGGCAGTCAACGATTGCTCAAGGCACGTTCCCAATGGCCTGCGGGAGGCTCACATCCGAACACCGCGTGTACATTTAAAATCATGTACTCATACACAACTCGCACCCGCAAGGCTGTGCAAATCATGACGTTACAACCAATCGCATGGGAAAGGTGCCAAATGCTCAATGATTCAGCAATAATATCTGCAACCTATTGAAAATACATCGGTTAATTATTTTAGCGGTGCCTCGGATCACCCCGAGATCGAAATTCTCCTCAGGATTGTCCCCACAAGGGAAACTGATTTCCACAGACATTTCCACAACTGAGCGACATTCCCGTTAATTACTTTTGGCTCCAAAATGCGCGGATTTCCTTGATTCTTGAGGGCTTTTCTCGCTTCCACCACTTGATGCCGCGGCTAAATTTTGTGCAATGAATCGGGCGAAACGCAATTAAGCGAGCGCCGGCTCCGGGCCGATTCTCAGTTGGCGAGCCACGGATTCTGGGATTTCCGCCTCGATGGCCATGGTCGAGTCCTGCACTTCCGAATGCAGCACGCGGCCCAGTGCGTGCACGAGGGCAATCGCGCGCCCATTGGATAGCGGAAGCGTAAAATGCAAGTGCAGCACGGGATCGACGGGCATCGCCGCATCGATACGGCTGAGCAGCGCCTCCAGCCCTTCGCCGGTGAGTCCGGAGACGCGCGAGGAATTGTGATTGCCGTTCACTGCTGCAGCTTCCTCGGGAGTGAGCCTGTCAATTTTGTTAAGCACGTGAAGGCGCGGCCGGTCCCCGACGCCCAATTCTTTCAGAATTTTTTCGACTTCGGCGTCCTGCTCGGTGTGGTGCGGATTCGAGATGTCCGTCACGAGCAGAAGCAGCGCCGACTCCTGCACTTCCTCGAGAGTGGCGCGAAACGCGGCGATCAATCCCGGCGGCAGGTCGCGGATAAATCCTACGGTATCGGACAGCAGTACGCGGCGATTCGACGGGAGGCGCACGGCGCGCACGGTCGGGTCAAGCGTGGCGAACATTTTTGAGGAAACCAGCACGCCGGCCTTGCTCAGCGAATTGAAAAGCGTCGACTTCCCCGCGTTGGTGTAGCCCACAAGCGCGACGGTTCCGAGCGGCACAGCCTGGCGCGTCTCGCGGCGCAGCGAGCGCTGCTTCCTGATGGCTTCGATGGCCCGCGAAATTTTCGCCACGCGCTCGCGGATGCGGCGCCGGTCGGTTTCCAGTTTCTGCTCGCCGGGGCCGCGCGTCCCGATTCCTCCGGCCTGCCGGGAAAGCTCTCGGGCGCTTCCGGCCAGGCGCGGCAGCATGTAATTCAGTTGCGCAAGCTCGACTTGCAGCTGCCCTTCGCGGCTGCGCGCGTGCCGCGCAAAAATATCCAGGATCAACTGAGTGCGATCAATCACGCGGCATTCAGTGCCCTTTTCGAGATTGCGCAATTGCGTGGGTGTCAGGTTGCGGTCGAAGACGATGAGCGGCGCGTCGTGTAAATGCGCTTCAATTTTTACTTCCTCGATCTTGCCGCGCCCGATCACTGTGGCGGGGTCGATTTTGTCGCGCATCTGAAAAATGCTGCCCGCGACTTGCGCTCCCGCGCTGCGCGCCAGTTCCGCGAGTTCTTCGAGCGACGCGCGTTCCGCATCCCCCGCATCAATCCCGGGCACGTGCGAGGCCCGCTTCATGCCCACACCCACCAGGAACACGCGCTCGTGGCTTTCTGTCGGACGTGTAGTCTTCATTCGGCGTTTACAATGGGCACAATTCGCAGGCGGGGGACTTGCGACGATTGGGACAGTCTCACGATTAGATTATACACCCGGCAGGAAAATGTGGTCAGCGCGTTCCAAAATCGAATGTCTTGCAGCGCTAGATTCTTTCGCGCTGGCGCAAGGCTTCAAAAAACGCCTTGCCATCCACAGGTTTTACGCGTCCGCTGTTAATGTCATCATAGCGACCGTCGAGAGTGGTTCGCAAGTTGGCTAATTCGGCCAAATATCCTGCCAACGCGTCCTCGACGAGGTCTTCAGGCGCTCGGCCCGTACAATCCGCGAGTTCTAACAGGCTCGATTCCGTTTCGGGCTTGAAGCGAATTTCCATGTCTTAACTCTAAAGATGAAGACCGAGGCTGTCAAAGGAATTGACTTATTCGCATTGGGATTACTGTTCTATGCCGTTCCCCGTAACAACAAAATGTGGTCCGTCACGATCCGGCTCGAAAAGCCGCCAGTGTTCTCCGCTCAGAGAATCAGAAGGAAACACCTCCAAAGAAAAGCCGTCCTGAAGGATGATACGAAAACTGCCTGCCATGCCTACTTCGACGTCATGCACCTCGAATTCCCGGGTCCCATTTTTAAAAAGTGAGGCGAGCAACTTGTCGTGGCGATTAGAGTTGTATTGCCAGTCAAAATCCTCAGGGATCGGCTCATTTTCGTCATATTCGGCAGGGTAGTATAAATCGTGCCTTCCCACAGCAACCCTGTCTCCATGTATGATGCGCCACCCGCATTCCACGTGGAGCGCATAATCGCCAACCTCCTTTTCCGCTCCGTTTCGACCCGCTACCTTCCGTCGCCGACCGAAGTCAAAGCAAGCCATATCAGCCGCACGTGTGCATCGCCATAGCCCCTTACCTACAAGCACACGAGTCGCTTCTTCAATTTGCCGCCGCATTGAGTTTTCAGTCGTTGGAATACCCTTGCTCGCCATCGCAGTTAACTTGCCACGCTGGATTGTGCACTTCCCGCTGCTAACTGTTCCGCGGCGGCGAGAATTGCAGGATCGTCGCCGAAGCCAAGGAGCCAGTGCACGAGGGGCTCTTTACGGAACCACGTGACCTGGCGCTTGGCATAGCGGCGCGTGGCTTGGGCGATGGCTTTGGTGGCGGCGGCGAGGGTGACCGTGCCTTCGAGGTGCGCGTGCAGCTCGCTGTAGCCGATGAAGTCGAAGGGCTTTGAATTTTGCGGGCCGCCGTTGCGGACGAGGCTTGCAACTTCATCGAGCCAGCCGCGTTCGAGCATCGCGCGCGTGCGCCTTTCAATGCGGTCGTAGAGCGCGGAGCGCGGGGGCTGCAGGCCGATCTTGATCGGGTGGTAGCCTTCGAGGGGCGTGCGGCCCGCCCGGTGAACCTCCGAGAGCGGGCGTCCGGTAAGCAGGCAAACTTCGATGGCGCGAATCATCTTGGGGCGATCGCGGGAACCGATCCGCAGCGCCGCTTCGGGATCGAGCCGCCGCAAGACGCGATGCAGATATTCCAGGCTGTGCGCATTGGCTCCGGCTTCGAGGCGCGCGCGCAGTAGCTCCGAGCGCGCCGGGGCGTCGGCGAGGCCTTCGAGCAAAGCGCGCAGATACAGCCCGGTCCCGACGGTCAGGATGGGGAGCCGCGCGCGCTGGCGCAAGTCTTCCAGCACTTCCACCGCTCGCGCACGGTATTCGCCTGCCGTGAATGGGAAGCTCGGGTCAACGAGATCCAACAGGTGGTGCGGAACGCCGCCGCGTTCCTCATGCGTAGGCTTGGATGTGCCAATGTCGAACCCGCGATAGACTTGCGTGGAATCACACGCCAGGACATCGCCCTTCAGTTTGCGGGCCAGCGCCACAGCCAGCGCGGATTTTCCGGACGCGGTCGGCCCCACAATGGCGATGAGCGGGAGAGAGTCGCGCCGCGTTATGGCAAGTTCTTCAGATGGATCAGGCGTCAGTTTCGGAGCGGTACTCATCAAAGGTATTTCCAGTACCGAATAACCAGATATCCCAAGCACAGCAGCGCCAGCAAGAGGAACCCCGCCACTTGTGTGCGGGATGGCTTCACTGGGCAGTCTGTGAGTTCAGGGGAATATTATACAGGAAAATGAACCTTAGCTCGATAAAGGGGCCGCTGAAGGCGGGTGGTAGCGGCTCGAACGGCGTCGACGCCCTTATGGACGATGATGCGGCTCGATCCAGAGGTTCTTTGCCAGAACTCCCTACCATGACGGGTTCCTGCTCCGGCACGACGCCATTGCGCATGATGCGAAATTGCAGGACGACTTTCCCCTGATCCCCCAGGCGCGCGGATTCCGGCATCACGGCATACCAGTTCTGCTTCACGACGGCCAGCACGCGATTAATGTATGCATTGAAATCGACGCCCTCGGTCGGCGTGAGGATCGTCACCGCATTGCCGGCAAACCCCTGCCCTCCGCCTCCGCCCCCGTAGCCTCCACCGCCGCCCGATATCCTGCCAATGGATCCATGAGTAGTGAGGGTCTCCGACCCGCCGCCCTTCATGGCCTCTTGCATGGATTCCTGCAGCGCCTTGCCCGGGGAAAACTTTGGCAGGACCAGACTGGATGGGGCATCCGGAGGAGGCGTCTGCGGCCGGATGGGGCTCTCCGCAGGATGGGGCGAAGACATGGGAGCAATCGGAGCGGAGGGCTTCGCGGGCGCTGGATTCTCCCGCGGCGGTTCGGGCGCCGCTGGGGCCGGCTGCACTTCGCGCGGGGGCGCCAGTTGCTTCAGGAGGCGCGGATCGATCTTCACCACCGGAGTCTTTGGCGCGGGAGCCGATGGCGCTTTCTCAATTCTATTCATGTCCGAAGGCAGATAAAGATTGGTGATGGTCCGCGCGATTTCCGCATCCGAGGGCGGATGGTACGGGAAAATTTTCGGCGCGAGCAGGACGAGGAGGATCACCACAAAGTGAAACACAATCGAAGAAACCCGCGCCACGGCGTTCCAGGCCTCGGAGCGGTCCACGGCCGGTTTGGTCATCAGATTGACTTCGCCGGTAGTCAACACGTCAGGATCGAGCACGTCGGGCAAATCCTGGATGGCCACGATTTTTTTCGGCTCGAGTTTGGCCGAGTGGGCATCCTTGGGCACAGCAGTGCGCGAATCGAGGATCGTTAGCGGAACATAGCTGGGCGTCTTACTGATCGCATCGAGCGGGGTGTTGGGCATGTCGCGCGGAACGACGACGGCGTTACCCAGCACCTCCAGCTTGAAATAGGAAGGAATCGAGGAGTGCGGATCAAGCTCGAATTGCGGCAGGTCCGATGGCACAAGCGTGCGCGCATCGAGGTTTGAGCTCAATCGCCGGGGCGGCGCGTCCGTGGGAGACACGACCGGCCGGGCATTTTTCGGAACTAGAAACCTTGGGATCATCGATTCGCCTGCGGGGCCGCAAAGGCACCCAATTGGACGCGCCGGCCGTGTTCCAGGATGCCTGCCATAACCTGGTCGGCGAGCGCCAGGGCGCGTCTGCCCGCCAGGCCGTCCACGGCCGGAGCGCGGCGCGTCCGCACGGATTCCAGGAACGCGCGCAATTCGGCGCGCAGGGGTTCTTCCCTCTCGGCAGGAAGAGACGCGAAATCAAATTTGGGCTGCGGGCCGGGCTCGGCCACGCGCACGCGCAGCGCGTCCTGTCGCGTGAAATCCACGGAAATATATTCGTGCTGCTGAAAGAAGCGCAATTTGCGCACCCGCTCCGTGGAGACGCGACTCGCGGTGACGTTGGCGACCGCGCCGTTGGCGAAATCCAGGCGCGCGTGGGCGATGTCCACTTTATCCGTCAGGACAGGAATTCCAATGGCCTTGATGTCCACCACGGGCGCGTCGACGAGCGCAAGCAGGATGTCCAGATCGTGAATCATGACGTCATAGACCACGTCAATATCGAGGCTGCGCGGGGTGAACACGCCGAGGCGGTGTACTTCAAAGTATAATGGACGATTAAGTACTGGAAGCACCGCGACGATCGCGGGGTTGAACCGCTCCAGGTGCCCCACTTGCAGGATGCGTCCCGCGTGTGAGGCTGCGGAAAGCAGCGCATCCGCTTCGGCCAGCGAGGCGGCCATAGGCTTTTCCACCAGCACATCGATGCCGAGTTCCAGCAGGCGGCAGCCGGCGCGCGCGTGCTCGACAGTGGGCACGGCCACGCTTGCGGCATCCACTTGGCCGGCAAGCGATTCGATATCCGGAAAAACTTTGGTGGAAAATTCGGCGGCGATCTGCTCGGCGCGCGCGGCACTCGAATCCACGATGCCAACTAATTCCGCGTCGGCGAGTTCGCGATAGACACGCGCGTGATTGCGCCCGAAATCTCCCGCGCCCACCACCGCGACGCGGACTTTTTGTCCTGGCTGAGTTCCGGAGGTCACAACTTCCCCTGTTTCGCCGGCCGTTCCGCCCCTCCGAAGGCGTCCAGCGGAAATGCTTCAATGGCAATCCCGGCGGCGTCGGCGGCTTCAATGACGCGCGCGCGGTCGAACAGCAGCGTGCGGCCCGCATCCATACCCAGCGCGGTTACGCGGCAACGCTGCATCACTTCGACGGTTTTGAGGCCCACAACGGGTACATCGAATCGCATGTCCTGCCGAGGCTTGCTGACTTTTACCACGACCAGCGGTGCGCCATCCGCGATGCAAGCGGCGCGCTCGATGGTTTCGTCGGTCCCCTCCATCGCTTCGACGGCCACGCAGGCGCGGTCGCGAATCACCACCGTCTGGCCAAGATCGAGCCCAGCAATCTGGCGCGCGATTTCCCGCCCGTACGCAATATCCTCCGCTTCGCGCGCATCCGGGGCACGGCGCGTCAGCACGCCCGGATCAGGGACCAGCGGCTTCAAAAATGACGTCGAGTCCACCAGTTGCACGCCTTCCGATTCCAGCACTCTCGCCACGGCCCCGATCAGCGAATCGGTATTTTGCAGCGGGAGCGAAAGCAGAAGCTTCGCCAGCTTCCAGTCCGGGCGGATGGAGCTGAATATTTTATTGTGCTTCACCTGCCCGGCCATCACGGCGCGTGTGACGCCCTCCTCGTGCAGCAATTCCAGCGTGCGAGAGAGTTCGCCCAGGCTGACCCAATGAAATCGGGCCGCGACTTTTTCGAGTTCCGGCGAAGCCTCTTCCCGAATGGCGATCACGGCCATTTCGATTCCCTGGGCGCGCGCCGCTTCCAGTACGAGAAACGGAAATTGTCCGTTTCCGGCAATCAATCCCCATCCGGCGGCGGCATCCGGTGTCATCGAAGATTGGATGGGCATGGAGGAATTCACTTGTGCAGGCCGCGCTCCGCCGACTCGATAAATTCCACGAGTTCCCGGACATCGGGCGAACCGTTGAGTTGCGCGCGAATCTGTTCGAGCGCCTGCGTGGTGTTGAGTTTGGAGCGGAGCAGCAGGCGAAATGCGCGCTCGATGGTTTCCAGGCGCTCGCGATCGAATCCGCGGCGCTCGAGGCCGATGGTATTCACGCCGTAGCATTTCGTTTCGCGCTCGGTGACCACGCGCGAAAACGGCGGCACATCCTGCGTGATCACGGTGCAAGCGCCGATGTACGCGTAGCGGCCCACGCGGCAAAACTGGTGGACGGGACTGAACGCTCCGACACTCACGTAATCTTCCACGACCACATGGCCGGCCAGCGTTGCGCCATTCGCGAACACGGTGTTGCTGCCGACGACGCAATCGTGGGCCACGTGAGAATAGGCCATGAAGAGATTGTCGTTTCCGATCCGCGTGGCGCCGCCGCCTTGCGAAGTGCCGCGGCTCACGGTTGAGAATTCGCGAAAGCGGTTGCCGTCGCCTACGATCAGCTCGGTGTGCTCGCCGCCGAATTTCAGATCCTGCGGATCGCCGCCCACAGAAGAAAATGAATCGAAAACGTTTTTGCGTCCGATGCGCGCGGGGCCGCGCACGACGGCATGAGGCTCGAGCGCGCATTCATCACCCAACTCGACGGCATCTCCCACCACGGCGAACGCGCCGATGCGGACATTTAGTCCGATGCGTGCGGTTGCTGAAACGCTCGCGCGGGAATCGATTTCATTCATCGCGCACACCAACCGCGTCGTTGGCCGATTCGCCCGCCGGAGCGGCCTCAGGCTCGCGGTCCACCAGCATGCAACGCAGGACGGCTTCCGCCGCGACATCGCCGTTAACTGTGGCCACCGCCTGCAATTTGCAAAATTTGACTTTCCACTTCAGCACCGTCACTTCGATGCGCAACTGGTCTCCAGGCACCACCGGCCTTCGGAAACGCGCCTCATCCACGGCGGCGAGATAAAACAGCTTCTTGTCTCTTTCGGGGATTTCGGAGAGCAGCAGGAGGCCGCCGGTCTGCGCCATGCCCTCGATGATCAGGACCCCCGGCATGATGGGTTTACCAGGGAAGTGACCCTGAAAATAGCCCTCGTTGATGGAAACATTTTTCAAGCAAACGATGCGCTTGAGCCGCTCGATTTCGAGAACGGTATCCACCATCAGGAACGGGTAGCGATGCGGCAGAATTTTCTGGATACCCGCGTTGTCGAGAATCATTTCATTGCCTCAATTTTCCCAGTGGCCTGCGCAAAAGAATGGCCCGCGCCCGCCTTGGGGCCGGGTACACGTGCTGCCCACAGCCGGTTCCCGGCAGGGTATAAGTGTAGCCTATTCACTGGAATTATATGCGAAACGCGGCGCGCCGCAAACGCCGGGTAGCTCAACCAGGAGTGGTTGTGCTACTGAGGCTTGGCGAGTGCAGTATTGCCCTGGGACGCGACCATCCTGCCCTGAGCAGATTCTCTCAGGGCTTTCACTCTGGTGCTTGCCGGGCCGTCCGGCGCGAGTTTGAGATACTCATCCAGGTCGCTAACTAGCGAGCCGTAATCCTCCTCGCGGCGATGGATCTCAGCGAGCAGGAGATGACCCTGGAGCAAATCCGCTTTCCGGGTGAGCGCTTCGCGGACATTTTTCTCGGCGTCCACCAGGCGGTTCAAGCCTAACAGCGCCAGGGCCAAGTAATAATGGCCCGTCCAGGATTCCGGGTCCAGGTCCAACCCCTTGCGAGTTACGGATTCGGCCTCGCCGAATTTTCCCTGGTCGACGAGGATCGCACCCAGGGCGAGCAGCGGGTGTGCGTACTGCCCGGCGCTCAGTTCAATGGCCTTCCGAAAAGCCTGCTCTGCTTCCGGGATGCGCCACAACTTCAGGTCCGCCGCACCCATCCTGTCGTAAGCCTCGTAATAGCCTGCATATTCCGCAATCGCGCGTTCGAAGTGTGGCAGGCTTGCAGCAGCGTTCTTTTTTGCCAGCTGCTCCATGCCCTGCTCGAAAGCGTGAAGGGCCTTTGGCGGGATGCTCAGTTCCCTGACGGAAACCACGTTGCCGGATTGTTGGGATTGAGCACTCGAATGGAACGGCACGCAAAGGCATGCGAACAGCAGCCAACCTGTACGAGCCTTTGATCTCATAGCGGTAAAACCAATTGCAAAGTCGCTCGCCCGCAACTTCCATTGTTTTACACGATTTTAACCTGACTGTAACAGGATTGTAATATTTCTGTGCGGGTTTAGATATCGTCATTTTTTCTGACGCGTAATCGCCCTTACGCTTTAATCGAGTTCTCGCCATCCGTGAACTCGATCAAAACCCGCACCCTTGCAAATTGCGCAAGGGTGCGACACCCAAAATTCAAAATCTCGGTAAGGCTGGGGTGCAAACGAAGTTGCTCGCGGCGCAGCGCATTGCTAGCATATCGGCGCGATGAATGCGTCTGCTCCGATGTTGCCTCTCTTGAAATGGCTGCGGCCGCGCGAAGCCGCGATGGCGCGTCTTCTCGGGCAATTTGTGCGTGCGGAGTCGCCCAGCACCGGCAAAGCCGCCGTGGATCGCTTCGGCAGGATGGTCGTGGCGGAGTGGAGGCGGCGAGGAGCCAGGGTCACACTCCTGCGGCAGGGCGAACGGGGCGATCACGTCCGTGCGGAATGGACCTCGTCAGGTAAACGCGCAAGGGGGCAGATCCTCGTCCTCGGGCATTTGGATACTGTGTACGGTCTGGGGAGACTGTCGCGGATGCCGTTTCGATTGTCGCGAGGGCGCGCGTATGGGCCGGGCGCGTTGGACATGAAGGGCGGGCTGGTAATCGCCCTGTTCGCCGCCGATGCGTTGCGCGCAACCGGATGTGCGCCGCAAAAGCGCATTGTCTTCTTGTGGACGAGCGATGAAGAAATTGGCAGCGGAACTTCGCGAGCGCTAATCGAACGCGAGGCGCGGCGCAGTGATGCCGTGCTCGTCCTCGAGCCCGCATCGGGGCTCTCCGGCAGTGTGAAAACGGGCCGCAAGGGCGTTGGCGAAATCGAGATTGCAGCAACGGGGCGCGCGGCCCACGCGGGCCTTAACCCTGCGGACGGCATCAACGCGATCGAGGAAATCGCGCTGCAAATTGCGCGCATCTCGCGCTGGAATCAGCCGCGCCGAGGAATCACGGTGAGCGCCGGAGTGATCGAAGGCGGCACGCGCGCCAACGTGATCCCCGAGAACGCTCGAGTCATCGTGGACGTGCGCGCGGAGCGCGCCGGAGACATGCACGCACTCGAGCAGAAATTTCGCGCGCTCCGGCCGATCCTGCGCGGAGCAAAGCTGCAAATTCGCGGCGGCTTCAACCGCCCGCCCATGGAACGGAAAACCAGCGCCGCGCTGTATGCCAAAGCGCGGTCCCTGGCAAAAGAAATGGGCGTCACTCTTGGTGAAGCCTACGTGGGCGGCGGATCAGACGGAAATTTTACGGCTGCGCTGGGCGTTCCGACGCTCGACGGCCTCGGCGCCGTCGGCGAAGGCGCACACAGCCCGGATGAAAATATCGTGATGCGCTCGCTGCCCGAGCGCGCCGCGCTGCTTGCAGGTTTATTAACCACAATTTGAAGAAGCCCTACTCGTAAGCTTTACGCAGATACTGCGCGGTGGACAGCATCAACTCCGAATAATCCTCATGAAGGACAGCGTGAATCGCATCTTCTGTGGAGGAGCCTGCGGCGATGCGGTCGAGAATTCGTTCCAGGTCATCGACGCCGTTCTCGGTCATGATCGTCTCGACGACCGCGAGCGACCAGGCGTAGGCATTGGACGCCGCGTCCTTGGGCAAGGTCAACCACGAGGATTCGTAGGAGAGCAGAGAAATTTCCATGTGCTGCTCGAACGCCGCGGAGAGCGTTCCGGCATTGACCCGGCTGCGCTTCCCTTCCATGTATTGCGCAATGCCCTCCTGCAGCCACACGGGACATCGCTCGCCGGTCTTCTGCCCGACGAAACTATGAGTGAGTTCGTGCTTCAGCACGCGCGCCAGTTCATTGGTCATGGTAGTCAGGCCCTCGACGGGGATGCGTAAGCGCCCGTCGTTGAGCGCTCCCGACCAGCTCGGCGCCCGGGTGATGTCCGTGAAGGTTTGATTGGTGTACAGGATCACGCCGATGGGCTCGGGGGGAACGTAATTCAGAGTCGCGGATATTTCATCGAACTCGGCCTCGAGTGTTTTGAGAACAGTCTCAGCAAGTTCCGGCGCGGCTCCGCCGTTGTACTTGAGGCGAAAGTGAGCTGTTTCCCCTTCGTGATACTCCGCTTCCTCCTGCGCATCGCGCTCGGCTTTTTCGAGCGCATGCTTGGTCTCCTCATCGGGCTTGAGCTCCATGGCGCGTTTCCATTGCGTGACGGCGTCCGCCGCGCGGTTGAGCCCGTAGTACGCCCAGCCGGATAGCTTGGCGACCTCGGCTGAATCCGGATCGATGCGGCGGGCATGGTCCAGCACATCCGCTGCCGCGGAGTATTCGCTGCGCCTCAAATGGAGATAGGCGGATGCGAGCAACAATCCGATGTTATCGGGATCGAAGCGGAGGCCGACATTATAGTGATCCCCCGCGCGTTCAAAATCTCCCACGCTGATCTCAAATTGCGCGGCGGCACTTTCCGCGGCGACGACGCGGGCCACGGCCGTAGGGGTGGGATTCGCATACGCCTCGGATTCAAGTTTCGATAGCAAGCCGTTGTCAATCGAGCCGTCGCGCACGGCGGCGCTTGCGGCCGCATCACT
The DNA here is from genome assembly GCA_963804145.1 of uncultured Acidobacteriota bacterium. Classification (GTDB taxonomy): domain Bacteria; phylum Acidobacteriota; class Terriglobia; order Acidiferrales; family UBA7541; genus Palsa-360. The sequence continues at coordinate 165,563 of CAWDPI010000008.1, forward strand.
GGGGGCAGACAGCTCTTTGGGCGCTGCAATGGAGAGGTTGGCGGCACGATCCGCAGGGGTCCCGACGGTGGAAATCGGCGACGAATCGTCGTGCACGACTCGATCGACGATGGAAACAGGAAAGCTGAAGCGCCCGGCGGAGGTTTCGTAACTCACCTGGCCGTTTTCCTGAACGACGTGTGTGGCGCTGATTTTCCTGCCGCTCTTCAGGTAGATCGTATCGGCAAATACACCCCCGGGAATGGCGGAGGCCAGGCAAAGAACCGCGAAGAACCGAAGGGGATGCGCCGCGGGAAACCGCATGGTCCTATTTTACCAAGAAGGCCCCGCCGCGCCCGGCGCACCTTGCTGCTTGATGCCCAATCTTGCTATAGCCGGGAGGACGGCATGCCACCTCGGTTCCAGTTTCCGCGGAAGTCTTTAACCCGGGACAAAAAAAGGGCGGCCGATTTGGGCCGCCCTGAAATTTCTGCAAGTTTTCTGGAGGCGCTGCCAAGCGCCGGGTTGTCCCGGCTCACGCCGTTAATTGGACGGAGCGGTCGGGCTGACGAGAGCGCGCCAAATCACGATACCGGTGACCGCGGCGATCACTGGGATCGCGATCCAAATGAAATGGTTTTTTGCTGAGGGGTGCGGAGCCTGCGGATTCGGTCCCGGGTCTTCGGTTTCGACTTCCATCCGGTAAGAACTGCCGGCCTCCAGGGTCTTTACTTCGTCGCCCATGGTGACCAGCAAGGTGCCGCGCGTGCCGGTCAAAACTAATTCCGTCGGGCTGATCATGCTGATCTGGCCGGAGGTTGCTTCCGAGTTCGCGGGACGAATGGTTGCGCCGTCCGCGAGCACCTGGAATGTCTCCCCCTCTGTTGAGGAAACGACCACGGTTCCACTGTTCAAGTTGGCCGAAAAGCCGTTCGGGAAGGAATGCACGTCGGCTGTAGTATTCTGGCGCAGAACCATTTGTCCAGTTCCGAACCGCACACGAAGAGTTGAATTCGCCGGTGTCTGCAAGTGATCGCCATCATAAATCGTCGCACCACTGGTGGTTACGCCCGCCCCTACATTGGCATTCTCAGCGGCCACGACAACCCCCAAGGGAGTTGCTGGTGAACTTCCTGGCGCCGCCATGACGGGTGCTTCGATCAATACAAGACTCAAAGTTGCGATGAAAAAAGCGGAAAACAGTATACGCACGTAAACCTCCAATAGGGCTTGCGCTATAAGGGTAGGAAGATGGGCAGAACGTGTCAACACGCGAAGCAAGCGTGACACGTAAAATACACCCCCTATGGAGCAACAGAGATCAGGGGGTGAAAATACAAAGAATCAACCGCTCCCGGGTTGCCCTGGAGCCGTCAAAGGGCAGTTCCGGCTACCTTTTGGGGCGCATCGGGGATCGAACTAAGTTTCGGCAGTGCTTCGACATTCGGGCCGGCGCGGGGCGTTGGCGGCGGGTAGGCGGAGCTCACCTTCCAATGAGGCATGAAATAACATGCAGCGCTTTTGAAGCGGCTTATTAACATTAACAGGAAAATCTGCGGGGGACTGATAACCTGAATCGAAGGGAGAATTGCGCCGAAATCGCCCCAACGGCGCAGCCCTTTCCTACGGGGCGGTTGGACTGACCAGGGCGCGCCAAATAATCAGGCCTGTGGCTACCCCGATCGCACCAATAACAATTATGATGAAATGATTGCGAGCCGTGGCAACGGGAAGCTGCCGCTTTTGACCCGGGTCCTCGGATTCCACTTCCATCTTGTAGGAGCCACCGGCCTCCAACGTCTTGACTTCATCGCCCATGGTGATCAGGAGGGCTCCACGAGTGCTCGTCATGATCACTTCGGTTGCACTGATTTTGGAGATTTGAGCGGTGGTTGGCTGCGAACTCGCGGGGCTGATGGTTGCGCCGTCCGCGAACAATTGGAAGGTCTGTCCCTCCGATGAGGAAACAGTCATAGTTCCAGCGTCCAGGTCGGCTGAAAATCCATTGGCAATGGCGTGCACCAGCGTCGACGTGTTCTGGTGCAAAAATATTTGCCCGGTTCCGAGCCGAACACGCATCGTTCCATCGTCTTGCGTCGCCAGGCGGTCGCCGTCATAGATGGTTGCCCCACTGTAGGTAGCGTCCACTCCCGCATGGGCATTTTCAGCCGCCAGAACGATTCCCAGCGGAGCCGCCGGCGTGGCCGGAGTCGCGGCCATCACGGGCGCTTCCAACAACAGAACCCCTAAGATTGCGATTAAAAAGGCGACACAGAATTTGCGCACCGGCACCTCCGGAAAGAGTCAAGATAAAAAATAATGGCGCGCTTCGAATAAGTCAATAGGTATCTCACTGTAGCGGTGGAATTAAGGGGCCATTCCCGCAGCCTTCAGGGACGCATCCCTGATCGCTTTAAATTCGGCCCCTGGTTTCCACTCGGGCATGTGGGGATCATTGGCGACGCGGTACCCAACCAGGAAAAAGAGCTGGCTATCCTCGACTGCTCCGCTCAGATCCCAGTCCGACTGTATCTTGTCGGCGGGCTTGTGATATTTTTCGGCGGTATATTTTTGCCGCTGTTCGAGTCCCCAGCCATCGGGCTTGCCGATAAAATCCACGCCCGCGTCCGGATCGAAGGCGGGGATGCCGTTCTTGGCAAACTCGAAATGGTCGGAGCGGTAGTAATAACCTTTCTCGGGTTCGGGATCGAGCTTCACGACGCGGTGCTGCTCCGCCGCTACTGCATCAATTACATCGTCCAGCGTGGAAACGCCGCGGCCAATTTGCACAATGTCCTTCGTGCGGCCGAGCACGTTCATTCCGTCCATGTTAATGTCCAGCGCGGTGCGCGCCAGCGGGTAAAGCGGGTGCTCCGCGTAATATTGCGAGCCGAGAAGCCCTTGTTCTTCCGCCGTCACGGAAAGAAAAATCATCGTCCGGCGCGGCGGCCTGGGAAGCGCCTTGTACGCGCGCGCGATTTCCAACAGCGCGGCGGTGCCCGAGGCATTGTCAACCGCGCCGTGATAAATTTTGTCGCCGTTCACAGGAGGTCCGATCCCAAAGTGATCCCAATGCGCCGTGTAGATGACGTAGGTATTTTTGAGATCAGGATCGCTTCCGGTGAGCCTGGCGATCACGTTGTGTGAATCGATCGTTTGCAGCGCGTTATGAATGGTCAGCCTGGCGTGGATGCCCAGCGGAACAGGCTTGAAATCACGGCGCGCGGCGGCTGCGATCAGCTTGTCGAGATCTTGCCCCGAGGCGCGAAATAATTTTGTGGCGAAGTCCGACGTGATCCAGCTTTCCACGGCCAAGCGTCCCATGTTTTTGTCTGGCGTGGCCAGATCGAATTGCGTTCCGCTCCAGCTGTTGCGCACCACTTCCCAGGGATAGCCGGCGCGGTCGGTCTGGTGAATGATGACGCACCCGGCGGCGCCCATCTGCGCGGCCTTTTCAAACTTGTAGGTCCAGCGGCCGTAGTACGTCATGGCCGAGCCGCCGAACGTTTTGGGATCGAGCTTTGTCGGATCCGCGGGATCGGGCACGGGCGGGTCATTGATGAGCACAACGAGAATTTTCCCCTTTACATCAGCACCCTTGAAATCGTCCCACTGAAATTCCGGCGCCTGCACGCCGTACCCGACAAAAATCATGTCCGCGTCGATCGCGGAAGTTTCCGTCACGCGCTTGGACCAGGCCACGAAATCTTCCTGAAATTTCGGATCGAGAGTTTTTCCGTGCCCAGTCAACGTAAGCTTCATGCCGCTATCCGGAGTGATGCCGACGAGAGGCACGCTCTGCAAGTAAGTGCCATCCGGATTGCCTGGTTCCAGGCCCGCCGAACGATACTGGTCTTCGAGATATTTGATTGTGAGTTGCTCGCCCTTGGACCCCGGACCGCGTCCTTCAAATTCATCCGAAGAAAGAGTGCGGATATGGTTCAGGATGCGATCGCCTGAAAGCGATGCGAGCGCCGCAGTGGGAGGGCTTGGCCCGCGCGAGCAGCCGGACAGCGCAGCGATCGCCACTGAAGCGAGAATTAATTTCAAGAGACGATGCAATCGAACAGGCTGCATAGGAATCTCCGTCGCGGCGCGAACAGAAAAAATGGCCGCGCCGCTGCATAGTATCTCTCGTGGCGGCAAGAGACAATGGAGCGCGTTGCGCGGCGCCGGCGTCCCGCTTGTCCCGATGCAAGAGGGCCGTCGTTTTTGAAAAGTGTGGAGCGCTGAAAAATCGCCGGCAAGATGCCGGCGCCACAAGGAGCCGGTCCGGTTTGCAATCGGCCCGCTACAGGCTCACAATTTGACACGAGGTGCGTTGTGGCCACCCTTCAGCCGGGACAAGCGGTGCGCGTGAATCTCGCCGGATTGCAGGCCGGAGGCGTCCTGTTCCACGCGGCCGTAACCGCCGCCGTCGGCCACGTCGTGCGCCAAACTTCCGAAAGTCCCCCGACGTATCTGATCAAGCTGCTCTTTTCCTTCCGAGGAGTCACCGAAGTCGAAGTCCCGGAAGACCGCATCACGGCTGCGTAATCCGCAGACGGAACCGTGTGAATTATTTGCTTCCTTCGTCACCAAGCCATCCGTGAGGGCACCGTCATCTGGCCGGAGTGAGTTAGAATATCGGAGCGCTTTGCGGCAGGCTGCGCACGAGGTCCATTTGATCCATCGGCTGATTTTTCATAATGACCGGATTGTTCCCGTCGACGAGGCGCGTCTTTCGCCCGGCCAGGCAGGGCTCCTCAATGGATGGGGACTGTTCACCACGATGCGCGTCTTCCAAGGCGAAGCGTTCGCCTACGAGCGGCACTGGCGGCGGCTCGAAAAAGATGCGGGGCGCATCCGGCTCCCCTTTCCTTTCGATCCGGCGGAAGTGCGGCGGCACCTCGGCGAATTGCTGGCCGCCAATCAAGTGACTGAGGGCACGGCCCGGATTTACATGATCTACAACCGCGTCGGGTTCTGGCAGAGCGGCGAGTCGGGACCCGAGGTGGACTTGATTCTCTACACGGCGGGACTTCCGGCGTATCCCGGAGAAGCGCGCTTGGGCGTCGCCGAACACGGCCGCCATGCGGCCTCGCCGCTCGCCGGCGTGAAAACCACTTCCTGGCTGAATAATGTGTGGCACCTGGCTGAAGCGCAAAAAGCAGGCTGGACCGAAGTGATCTTGCTGAACGAGCGCGGCGAAGTGGCCGAGTGTACTTCCGCGAATATTTTTTGCGTGAAGGACGGCGCGGTTTTTACGCCGCCGCTTTCGTCAGGATGCCTCGAAGGCGTGACGCGCAGCGTGCTGCTGGAAATCGCTCCTCGCGCGGGCGTGCCCATGAGCGAAAAAACTCTGACGCTCGCGGACCTTCACGTCGCGGACGAAGTATTCATAACATCCACGAACCGCAGCCTGCTGGGAGTGAGCGAAATTCGCGGGCACCGGTATCCCGTGGTGATGGGCGCAGTCGCGCAGAAACTCGAGCGGGCGTTCGATGCCACCATGCGCGAATACGTCGCAGCCCGAGCGTCCCCTCAGCGCGCCTGAGTAGCACAGGCACTCTGCCTGTGCGGGTTTGAAAACCGCAGCCCCGCCACCAATTCAAAAGACGATCGCAAACCCCGAATCAGCAGCAGTATAGGCATTCGACAACGTATTCGTGCGGTGATTGCGATTGCGATTGAATTAGTCGCGTAGCGGCAGTCTACAAACCCGCACAGGCAGAGTGCCTGTGCTACTTGTGCTGCTCCATGCCTTTAGCTTTCAGCACTGGCACAACTTGCGGCCCAGTGAGAAACTGAATCAGCGCCTTGGCGCCTTCCGCATCGTGTGCATTCGCCGCAATGCCGCCCCCGAAATTTACGTAGCTCTGAAAACCAGCCGGCATCGGACCGGCCAGATCCACGCCGGGAAAAAACTCGATCTCGGGGATCAGTGAGATCACGAGTTCCGTTTTTCCTCCGGCCACATTCATCTGCGGGCGTCCCGCTTCCGAATCGAGCATCAATTTCGGCTTGACGGCGTCCGTGATTCCCATGCGCGTGAAAATATCGTAGGTGTGCGCCGCGCTCGCGCCGGTTGGATTGAAGCTGATGGATTTTGCGGCCAGCAAAGTTTTCTTCAGCGCGTCGGGCGTGCTGATGTCAGGTTTCGGGGCCCCGGCGCGAACGCCGACACCCAATCCGGTGCGGGAAATTTCGGCGCGTCCGGCGGTCGCGATTTTTCCCTGCTTGATCAAATCGTCCAGCACATCGGAGGTCAGAATCGCCGCGTCAAACGCTTCCCCGGCCTGAATTTTGTCTCTCAGATTTTTCGAGGAATTAAATTGCACCGCGAGCTTGCGTCCGATCGAATGCTCGATCTGCGGAGTGACTTCCTCCACGACCGACTTCATGCCGTCCGAAATCATGACGCGCAGGTCCGCGGTTTGCGCTGGTGTGCTGCGAACGTACATGCTAAACAATCCGGCACCCAGTGCCAATGCGGCTGCCGCGATCGTAACCACAATCTTGATTTTCCTGTTCACAATTTCCTCCGCGTTTTCTTGAGAGAGCCCACTCAGTGTAGCGCCGGCGTCTCGCCGGCAGCCCTTAAAGTTTCACGAAAAGGCAAAGAGCCGGCGAGACGCCGGCGATACATAAACCCGCTTCTCATTGGGGCGCGCTCACAACGGCTGATCAGGTCTGGCAATCGTTCGCCACATGTGCGCGACCGGACTGCCGTCATTTCCAAGCCCCTCTTTCGGCTGCTTGAAATGGCGTCCGATGATATCAACAAACGGCTCGATGGTAACGACGGCGTTCGGATCGAATGCATACAAATCGTTCACCGTCACGAGGCGCGCGTCCATGTACCACGGGTGTTTGCGGACCATCTGGTAGGTCGCTTCGATATAGGGCGGCGGAACGTAATCGGCGCCAAACAATTGGCGGTACAGATCGGGGTACTCGTAGCCGACGGACGGATCGGGATAGTACCGCAGCGCCTGATGATAGCGAATGGCGAAGCGGACTTTTTCCGGGACGTAGGGCTCGAAAAGTTGCGCACCCCACCAGCCGTGGTCGGTGCGAATAATTTCCTGCACCACGTCATGAAGCAGGCAAGCGAGAATAATTTCTTCCTTCATGCCGTTTTTCATCGCCAGGGCCGCGCTTTGCAGAACGTGGTTGGACGTGTCCATAAACCGCAGTTTGAAAAAATCGTAGAGTGTGGGATTGGGCGGCATCGGCGCGAGCCTCTTCACATTTTCGCCGGTGCGCGGAACGTACATGAAGCCCACGCCTTCGCGGTATTTGCGCGTTTCGATCTGCGCCTCGACTTCGGCGGTCGTGGGATATTTTTCGGGTTTTATCTGGTCCCACGCGGGATCGCCGGTTTTCGCGCGGTTGAGCTGAGCCATCATGTGGGATTCCAGGGCGTCCGCCCGCGCTTCCGAGTCCATGCGGCCGGCGGCTTCCGGACCGCCGAGAGAGTCGAGAAAAGTTTTTTTGTCAATTTCCATGGAACCTCCTAAGGCCGGAATCCCGTTTTTCTTCTCTCTATAAAGTAGCACAGGCATCCGCCGCGGCGGATGCCTGTGCTACTCAACAACAACTTTTTGATTCGTCCGGGGTTGAGAATCGTATGATTAAGCCATGAAGTGCTGGGCTGAAATCATTTGTTCGGGTCTGTTGGCCGCGATGTCTCTGGCGACGCTGGCCTGGGCCGGGCCTCGCCGCGGCGCCCCGGAAACGTATTCGCCTCCATTGCCGCCGGGCGGGAATGACAAAAGCAGCGGCAATGTAAACTTCGCCGGAAAACTTCCCATCCGCGAATTGAACGAAGAGGAAGCCATCCTGCACGCCCTCAACCGGCTGGGATTCGGCCCGCGACCGGGACAAGTGGAGCAAATCGAAAAGATGGGGCTCGAGAACTGGATTCAGGCACAGCTGCATCCAGAAACTATCAGCGATCCGGTGGTGGACGCGCGCCTCGCGCAATTCCCGGCGCTGGGCCTCAGCGCCGCCGGGCTCCTCGATCAGTACCCGCCGCAGGACGTGGGCGCCAAGCGGCTGGGGGTGAAGGTCGACGAATACCAGAAGCGTTTGCAGGAACTGGCCAAGGAGCCGGGAGGAAAGAATTCCCTGCCGTTCAAGGATCAGAATGAAATCGTAAACGAAGCGATGGAAGCGAAGATGATCCGCGCGGTTTACAGCGAGCGGCAGCTGGCCGAGCAGCTTTCCGGTTTCTGGTTCAACCACTTCAATATTTTTATCTACAAGGATACGGACCGCTGGTACCTCATCCCGTACGAACGGGACGCGATCCGCCCGCACGTGCTCGGGAAATTCCGCTATCTGCTCGAAGCCACTGCGAAGAGCCCGGCCATGCTTTACTATTTAGATAACTCGTCGAGCGCGGACCCGCATGCGTTCGACCGGCTCAAGCAGCATCCGGTGCGCGCGAGGCCGGGCGAAAAACTGCCGCCGCTCGGGCCGAGGCGCGGCTTGAACGAAAATTATGGCCGGGAGCTGATGGAGCTGCACACGCTCGGCGTCGACGGCGGGTACAAGCAGGAGGACGTCATCGAAGTCGCGCGCGCGTTCACGGGGTGGACGATCGAATCGCCGCGTGAAAATCCCGCATTTTATTTTGACGAGCGGATTCACGATCCCGATCCGAAGCGCGTGCTCGGAAAAAAAATCAAGGGCGGAGGGATGAAGGACGGCGAACAGGTCATCGATCTCCTGGCGAAGAACCAGCACACGGCGCAGCACATTTCGCTGCAACTGGCGCAGCATTTTGTGTCGGACGATCCCCCTCCTGCGCTGGTTGCGCGCATGGCCAAGACGTTTGAAAAATCCAAGGGGGACATCCGCGCGGTGATGACGACCATGATTTATTCGCCGGAGTTCTGGTCGCGCGCGGCGTTTCGCGCAAAAGTGAAGACGCCGTTCGAGCTTGTGGCGTCCACGACGCGCGCGCTCGGCGCCGACGTGGACCAGCCGCTGCAACTCGCGCAGTGGGTCTCGCGCATCGGCGAACCGCTGTACCAGTGCCTGACGCCCAACGGCTATTCGGACAAGGCCGCGACGTGGGTCAGCACCGGTGCGCTCTTGAATCGCGTGAATTTTGCCGTCGCTCTGACCAGCAACAAGGTGCGCGGCGCGCAGGTGGACATCAATTCCCTGGTGGGCGCGGACGTTGGGGCGAATCCTCATCTGGCACTTGACCGCGTCGAAAACGAATTCCTTGCCGGACAAATTTCCGACTCGACTCGCGAGACGCTGGAGAAGGAAATGGAGGAACCGCGGATCCTCGGCGCAAAGCTCGATGACCCGGTGACGCAGGTGAACGTGAGCTTGATTACCGGCCTCGTCCTCGGCTCGCCGGAATTTCAGAAGCGGTAGATTTAATCTTTTGAGTAGCACAGGCATCCGCCGCGGCGGACCTGTGCGGGGTTCGCGATTGTGGTTACATCGATGACGTATGTGCGGCACACAAACCCGCACAGGCAAGAGTGCCTGTGCTACTTAATTCGAGCGCGCGCTCCGTGGATAGCTCTGCTAGAATCCGGGGCATGCTGCCGGGGTTTCTCCGCTCCCGTTGTACTCGCCGCTCGATTTGCTGGGCGTGTGCCGTGCTGCTGGCTCTGATTCCCATTTTCTTGGGAATGTGTGCCACCTTGACGCAGAGCAGAACCTCCGCGCAGGAAAGCAGCAAAACTCAACCGGCCACGCAGAATCTCGTCATCGCGCCGAACCTCGCGGAGGAAGTCGCAAAATTCAAGCCGGTCCGTATGCCGTTCGACACCGCGCATCTGACCGCGCGTGAACAGCAGATGGTCGGCAAACTGGTCGAAGCGTGCCAGGATCTGGAATCCATTTACTGGCGGCAGAGCGATCCCGAAGGTTTGAAGCTCTATCAGGCACTGGCCGGCAGCCGCGATCCGAAAGAGATTGCGCTGCGCCGATTTCTGCGGATCAACGGCAGCCGCTTTGACCTGATCAACAATGACGCGCCGTTTGTCGGGACCGCTCCGTGGCCGCAGGGGCGTGGGCTCTACCCGAGCGACCTGACGCACGCAGAGTTCGACGGCTACGTCGCGGCGCATTCAAAAGAGAAAGCGGCGCTGTACGATCCATGGACCGTCGTGCGCCGCAAGGGCGCCGCGCTCGAAGCGATTCCCTATCACGTCGCTTACAAACAGTGGGTCGATCCCGCGGCGAAAGCTCTGCGAGACGCCGCTGATCTTTCCGACGATCCTGCGTTCGCAAAATTTCTGCGCCTGCGCGCGGACTCGCTGCTGACCGACCAGTATTTCGACAGCGACATTGCCTGGGTCAGCCTGGTCAATCCGAAATTCGATATTATTTTTGCGCCGTACGAAACTTATCTCGACGATTTTCTGGGCGTGAAAACTTCCTACGGCGCGGCCATCCTCGTCCGCAACGAAGAAGAAAGCCGCAAGCTGGACGTGTTCCAGAAATATGTTCCGGACATCCAGGACAGCCTGCCGCTCGCGGCCGAGGATCGTCCCTCGAAGCGCGGCCTTTTTTCTCCCATGGAAGTGATGGACGCGCCGTATCGCGCGGGCGATCTGCGCCACGGCTACCAGGCGGTGGCCGACAATTTGCCGAACGATCCGCGCATTCACGAACAAAAAGGCTCGAAGAAAATTTTCTTCAAGAATTTCATGGACGCGCGCGTGAATTACGTGATCCTGCCGATCGCCAAGCGCCTGCTGCGCGCCGACGAGGCTTCGCTCGCTTCCGCGGAAGGTTATCTTGCCAGCACGATGATGCATGAAATTTCGCACGGCCTCGGCCCCGCGTTCGCGCGCACGTCAAGCGGGCGGCGGGACATCCGCGAAGCGATTGGGCCCACGTATTCGGGCCTCGAAGAAGCCAAGGCCGATGTCGTCGGCCTCTACGGCTTGAAATGGCTGGTGGACCGCGGCGATCTGCCGAAGGAAAAATTGAACGGATACTATGCTTCCGAAGTGGCCGGAATTTTCCGCACGGTGCGATTCGGCGTCGCCGAGGCTCACGGGCGCGCTGAAATTATGGAGTTCAACTTCTACGCGGAGCGCGGCGCCATCGCGCGCGATGCGGCGTCAGGCCGCTACGCGATCGACTTCGCGCGCATGCCGGAAGCCGTCGCGGCGCTCGGCAAGGAATTGCTCCTGCAGGAAGCCACCGGAGACCGCGCGCGCGTCGAGGCCTGGTTTGCAAAATACGGCGCGATTCCGCCGGAGCTGGCCAAAGCGCTCGGAGCCGCTTCCGACGTGCCCGTGGACATCGATCCGATTTCGTCGTTTCCCGAACCCATGCGCTAGGATTTCATTTTGAAAACGAGAGGATGGTGAACCAGTATGGCAAACCAGAAACCGCAGAACTTACAGAATCACACTCGCACTGTGGCGCCCTTCCACATGTTCGTTCTTCCCGTGTTCCTTCTCAATGCGGGCAGCTCGATTTACTGCGTGATACACTTTGGCATCACGTACCAGTCCGTCCTTGGCATCCTGGTGGCCTTCGCGCTGCTTACGTTCGCCCTTTTCGCGCGCGTTTTCGCGCTGACGGTGCAGGACCGCGTCATCCGCCTCGAGATGCGGATGCGCCTCGCGGAACTTTTACCGCCAGATTTGCGGCCGCGCATTCCGGAGTTCAGCGTGGGGCAGTTGGTCTCCCTGCGTTTCGCCGGGGACGCGGAGCTTCCGGCGCTGGCGCGCAAGGTCCTCGACGAAAAGATGGAGAATCGCAAGGCCATCAAGCAATTGATAAAGGACTGGCAGGGAGATTATTTGAGGGCTTGAGTAGCGCAGGCATCCGCCGCGGCGGACCTGTGCGGGGTTGTAAGCTGCCGCTACGCCACGGATTCGATCACAATCGCGAAAACCGCACAGGCAGGGTGCCTGTGCTACTTACTTACTTCGCCTGCGTATTTTCGGCGAAGCACCAGTGCACGAAATCCTTGCCGTAACGCGCGGTCACGGAATCGGGAACATCTTTCTCCAGAAGATTCTCAAATTCAAAGTTGATTTCGCCGTTGGGCTGCACGGTTCCGAGCAACGAGCCGTATACGTTGAAGAGAGCAATGCGCGCGTCCGAAGAATTCGGCGGCAGCTCGTAGCGCACGGCCCCAGCGGTGCCCACGATCCAGCCCGGCAGGACGCCGCCGTGCTGCTTCCAGTAGTCCGTGTTGAAAATTCCGTCCATGAAATAGTGCGAGTGGCTCGCGAGCACGTAGACATGCTTGTGCGCTTCGTCCCGCGCGCGCAACAGATCGGCATAGGCGAGCCGGCCGCTTTCGGTCCCCGTGGGAGACTCGTTCATGCTGTGTCCCGCAGAAATGCTTTCGGGCAGGGCCTTGTGCATTCCCGCGACGATGGTGCTAACGGCCGGATTGGCAAGATCCTTCGCGAGCGTGCGCTCAAACCAGCGTAACTGGGCGGCGTCAAATTGCTCGGCGGTTGCGCTGTCCAAGTAGTAGAACGCGACGCCGCGGTCGATCCAGTGAAAATAGGTCTTCACGCGGTAGTCCGAGGGATCGTCTTTAAGGCGCTGCGCGCGCAGCACCGGCAAATCCAGCCAGTCCGCGAATTGCAGGATGAAATCTTCGCGCGTCTTGTAGGGAGGAACGGTCTCGTGATTTCCGATTCCCAGAAAAAACGGGATGGAACCGAACGGCTTGATCTGGCTTTCGATGAAATCGTTCCACTCCATGTTTCCGTATTCGGTGATGGAAAGCGGCTTGGCGATGTGTTCGGGCTGGTGCTGAATGTCTTCATCGAAGTTTGTGGTCCAGCGCAAATCGCCGAGGTGCCAGTAGAAGGCGGCCTGATTTTTCCGCGCGGTCTCGGCAATTCCAGGCATCACGACGTCGCCGCAGTTTCGCGAGTCGCCCGACACGAGGAAGCGCCAGGTTCCGCCGGCGGGCTGTTGAGCGCTTGCGGGGTGCGGGACCGACGCCAGTGCGAAAGCGATAGCGATGGCTGGAAATGCTTTGCGAAAGACCATCTTTTTAAATCCCTGCCCCGGCGGGTGATGCCACCGGAACATCATTTGGTTGCGCAGTACCAGCATAAGATTACACCTCTCCCTGGCGAATTCTTATTACAGTTTCACGACATATGATGCGCTTCGCACGAGTAGCAGAGGCACTCCTGAGTAGCACAGGCACTCTGCCTGTGCGGGGTTTGCGGTCGTAATTGAGCAGATGGCGTACTGGCAGCTTACAAAACCGCACAGGCAGAGTGCCTGTGCTACTTGTTCGTTTCATCCGATTTCCGGATGCGAAAAACTTCCAGCGGTCCGGAGGAGTAAATTCGTTCGCCGATCGCCGCAAGTGGCGCGGAAAAGCGCGGCACGTCGTACGCCCACACGTATTCGTAGTCGCTCTGGACCTGCTGCCAATCCGGCGGCTCGTCGTAGCCGAGGTTCCAGAATCCGTCGGGCGTGTAGGAGTTGTAAGTGATGCGCATGGGCGTCTCGCCGGGCGCGTCCTTGAGATACGGTGAGAACCAGCCGCGGCGAATGACGCCGTAAGCCCAGAAATGAGTGAAGGGGCGCTCGATGGGATCTTCGTCTCCCTCGACGATGGGCAGGACGAGCGCGCCGCGAGGCACGGCATCGAAGGAGCGCGCGAGATCGGCCAGCGCGGGCTGCGCTTCCTTAAAATGCTGCGTCACGCTGACGGTGCGCGCGGCAAAAAGCAAAAGCGGGATCGCGGCGAGCATTCTTGCGCGGCGCCCCACGCGCGCCGTGGCCAGGATCGCCACAAACAAAAATGGCAGGACGCGAATGTCGAGGTCGGACGAATCCTCGCCCCACATCCAGGGGATCACCCAGAACAGCGCAAAGAAAAATACGGCGATGGCCAGCCATTTTCGGTCCCAGTGAAATTCGGGATTGCGCCACCACGCCGCCAGAAACCACGCCGCCAACGCGGCCAGCAAAATCCAATCGAGCCAGGGCCAATACCCGTGCAGGATCAGGCCGAGCGAGTCCAGCTTGTCTGCCAGGCCGTGAAAAACGATCTTGTTCGCGGTGAGTCCCACTCGCGAGAAGAGCAAATAAAACGCCAGGCCCGGCAGGGCCAGCGCGCCGCTCCACAACCAGTCACGAACGGGGCGCCGTGAAAGCGCGAGCCACGCCACCACAATCAATCCCGCGAGAGCGAAACCCAGCAGGTGCGCGAAATACGCCGCCGTGAAGGCCACGAGCGCTGCAACCCACCGCGCCGTTCCCGGCCTTGCGAGCCAGCGCAACCACAATCCGAGCGCGAGCAATCCCACGGCGATGCTGAGATCGAAATTCAGAAATCCTTCGAGAAAAAAAACGTTGTAGGCGATCAGCAGCGACCACAAAGCAGCTGCCTCCGCTTCCGGTTGCGCCTGGCGAAGAAAAAACCAGACCGCGCCGGGCAGCGCGAGGACGCACAGGCTGAGGAACACTTTTCCTGCCGTCTCAATCGGAAATATCCGCACCAGCACGGCGAGCGTGGCGTCCATCCCCAGATAGGGATACGCGCCCCAATCGGAACGGTAGAATTTCTGGAAGGAAAATTGAGGATCGTTCAAGTGCGATAGAACAAACGCGCGCGCCAGATGATTGGGGTAATCGAGCAAAGGGGGAAACGCGACGAGCCAGATCGGAGCAAGGAGCAATCCAGCGCAGATTACGCCGGCGGCCAGCCGAAGGGCACGTTGCGTTCGAGGTGTAAGCACTTGGCGTCCTCGTAGCACAGGCACTCTGCCTGTGCGGTTTTGGCGATTGCTGCTACATCGTTGGCGTAGCGGCAGCCCACAAAACCGCACAGGCAGAGTGCCTGTGCTACTGGGTGTGCCTGTGCTACTTTGCCACCCAAATCAGCGGCAGGAGGCCGAGCGCCGTCAGCGCTAGCATCAGGATTAGGCTCTGCCTGCCGGTCTTGCGATCGGCGAGCGCCAGCGCGATGAACGCCTTGGCAAAATTATTGCTCGCCGCCGCGACGATCACTCCCGCCACGGCGAGACCCATCGACGTCAAATTCCCCGCTGTCTGCGTGAGTCCCATGATAAACGGGTCCACCGGCGCGAGGCCGGAAATCACGGCCATGGCATAAATTCCGCCGCTGCCCAAATGGATCAGCGCGAAGTTCGTCGCGACGAGCACCACAAGAAATACAATTCCCAACAAAAATGCGGAGCCCAGCTCCAATGGATTTTTTGTAGAATACGCAGTTTTTGTTTCTGCAATGGGCGCGTCGGATAAGCTGGACCACGCCCATCCTCCCGCCATTCCGATGGCTCCCAGGACGAGAAACGGAACGAGCAGGCGATCCATGAGCTGAAGATTGAAAATACCGATCAGCGCAAGAAAGCGGAAGTACATCACGCCGGAGGCAATCAGGATGCTGCCTGCGTAAGTGTGCGGAGCCCCGGCCGTCCTCGCTTCCTTGGCCATCACCACGGTCGTGAACGTCGACGAATACAATCCGCCGAGCACGGCCGAGAGCCTGATGCCGCCTTTCCCCTTGGACAATTTCTCCAGCAAGTAGCTGCCGTAGGACACTCCGCTGATGGCCACAACAATCAGCCACGACTTGAACGGATTTATGGCGAACGGTCCGAAATCCCTGTTCGGCACGATCGGCAGGACGACGAACGTCAGCAGGAGAAATTTCGTGAAGGTGAGAATTTCGACGGCCGGAATTTTTGTGGTGAGATTCTCGAGAAATTCCTTCAGCTCGAGCAGCAACATGCTGATCACCGCGATCGTTGTGGCGATCCACAGTTGATCGCGCGACACCAGCGCGCCGATGACGTAGGTGATCAGGCCGGAAACCTCCGTGGTCGCTCCGGCCTCGTTGTACGTTTCGAGTTTGTGCTTGTAGGAGAGCCACAGGAACGCGCCAATAACGCCGAATCCGAACGTCAACGGAAGCATTTGCTGACCTGACAAGAGAGCCAGCGCATAACCGGTCAGCCCGATCAGCGGAAACGTGCGCACGCCGCCGAAGCTGTAGCGCTGTCCCGCGACGCGGTGTTCTTCGCGCTCCAGACCAATCAGGAAGCATAGGAAGAGCGTGAGGAGAATCTTGATGCCTTCCGGCGGCATGAATTGGAGAAGCTTATCGGTCACGGATTCGGCTCGGCGCCCCTTGCGCCACCGCGAGACTATAGGGATTCGCTGAGAAACTCAATGGCGGTTTGGTAGCACAGGCACTCTGCCTGTGCGGTTTTTGCAGCTGCAGGTGAAAGGGTGGCGTATGGGAGGTTTACAAAACCGTGAAACCACTCTTGCTGTGCGGGGTTCGCGATCGCAATCGAATCGGTGGCGGAGCAGCAGTCTTCAAAAACGCACAGGCAGAGTGCCTGTGCTACTTGGGAGGCGTCTGCGCGTCTGAGAGAGGGAGCCACACTTGAAACAGCGTGTCGCCGGGCTTGGAGTTGACTTGAATGTTGCCCCGGTGTTTTTTCACGATGCGCTGCACAGTGTCGAGGCCGAGGCCGGTTCCCTCGCCCACTCCCTTGGTGGTGAAGAAGGGCTCGAAGATATGAGTCTGCACGTCGGGCGAAATTCCCGGGCCGTTGTCGCCAATTTCCACGACCACGCAGGCGCCATCGCGATAGGTGCGAACGCGGAGCTCGCCCTTGCCGCCCATGGCGTCGATGGCGTTGTCGATGATGTTGGTCCACACCTGATTGAGCTCGCTGCCAAAGGAATCGACGAGCAGCGGGATGCGCTCGTACTCGCGCTGCACGGTCACGCCGCGCTTGAGCTTGTGATTCAAAATCGTGAGCGTGCTTTCCAGGCTTTTCACGATGTCCACGTTTTGCACCGGCGCCTGGTCCATGTAGGTGTATTCCTTGATCGCCAGGACGAGATCGGAAATGCGCGACGTGCTACTTTCAATTTCATCCAGCAGGCTGAGGACCTCGACAAGGGCGCCGATTCTCACCAGCGCCGCGCGAGCCGTGCCGGGATCCAGCGCCCCGAACAACGTCTCCAGCACATCCGGGTGGATGTTGCGGTGGGCCAGGCCGGCCGCAAGCTGCCACAAATCGTTCTGCCCGTGGCTGCGCAGCAGCGAATCCAATTGCTCCTCGAGGTCGGACATGGCCAGCGTGTCGGGCGGCGGTTCATTTTGTTGCGTGAGGAAAGCTTCCAGCTTTTCGACCTCCGCTTTCTGCGTGGGAGTCAGCTCGCGCCTGCCCAATTCGTGGCTGGCGTCCTTGATGCGTTTCAGGATATCGCGCAGCTGGCTGGCGGCTCGCTTTGCGGCGGAGGCGGGATTGTTGAGTTCGTGAGCGAGGCCGGCGGAAAGTTTTCCGAGGGCGGCGAGGCGGTCGCGCTGCTGTTCCCTGCGCGTGGTCTCGCGAACGCGGTCGGTCATCATGCCGACGAGGCGCTCGGTCAGCTCGGGCATTCTCTGGATGAGTTCGTGAAAATTCGATGTTGGATATCGCAGGATGCGGCAGTCAGTCAGCGCCCGGCTGCCAAAGGTGAAAATTTTCATCCTGGAAAAGGGCAGCTTCCCGGTCACCTGGCCGGGTTCGACGGTAATGACCATCGTCTCTCCGGCGAATTCGCCGCGCGCCTGGATCTGGCCTTCGAGGAGAACATACATGGAGTCGGCCGGATCGCCCGCGGTCATCAGAATGTCTCCGGCCTTGAAGCGCAAACTCTGCGCCTGGCTGAGGAACCATTCGATCTGGTCTTGCGGCAGGTCCGCGAAGGCCGGGACGCGCAGGAGTTCGGTGGTATCGGTCATTGGGCTTTCCGAATCTTGTAGCACAGGCACTCTGCCTGTGCGGGGTTGGTGATTGCTGCTACATCGTTGGCGTAGCGGCAGCGCACAAAACCGCACAGGTCCGCCGCGGCGGATGCCTGTGCTACTTTTTTTCTCACTGCACTTTGCTCAGGTACTGGTGGATGAACTGCACGGCCACCGATCCTTCCCCGACTCCTGAAGCGACGCGCTTGACCGAGCCGTGCCGCACGTCGCCCACGGCAAAAATTCCGGGCACATTGGTTTCGAGCAGGTAGGGATCGCGCTCGAGCGTCCAACCCTTGGGGCGCTGCCCATCGACGATGAGGTCGGGGCCGGTCAGCAGGAAACCGCGTTCGTCGCGCTCGACGACGCCGGCGAGCCAATCCGTTTCCGGCAATGCGCCGATAAAAATAAACACGGCGCTGGCGGGAACGCGCTCGACCTTGCCGGTGTCCGAACACAGGATGGAAATTTCCTCGAGGTGCGTTTCGCCGTGCACTTCGGCGACGCTGGCGTGCGCCCAGACCTGAATCTTGGGCGTCTCCTTGATCTGATCAATTAAGTATTGCGACATTGTACTTGATAGTGAACTTCCGCGCACCAGGATGAAAACTTTTTCGGCGTGCTTGGCGAAGTTCATCGCCGCCTGCCCCGCCGAATTCGCTCCGCCGATGACGTACACCGTTTCTCCCTCGCAGGAAAGCGCTTCCGTCGTCCCGCCGCCGTAGTACACGCCCGCGCCCTGCAGCCGGTCGATTCCGGGGGCGTCGAGGCGCCGCCATTGCACTCCCGTCGCGATCATCAGCGCGTGGCAGGAAAATTCGCTGCCGTCGGCGAGCTTGATGATCCTGTAGGGACCCTCCGTGCGAATCCCCGAAGCTTCCGCCGCGATAATCTCCACGCCGAATCGCTGCGCCTGCACCACGGCGCGGCGCGCCAGATCGCCGCCGCTGAGGCCCGCGGGAAAGCCGAGATAATTCTCGATGCGCGAGCTCATGCCCGCCTGTCCGCCCGGCGCTTCGCGCTCGACCATCACCGTGTGCAATCCTTCCGACGCTCCGTATACGGCGGCGGCGAGGCCCGCGGGCCCTCCGCCGATGATGGCCAAATCGTAGAAGCTCGTCTGCGCGCGCGTGCGCAGGCCGACTTTATCCGCCACTTGCGCCGGCGTGGTTTCGAGAAGCTTTGTCCCGTCGGGAAAAAGGACGATGGGAAGACTGGTCGCATCCGGCCCGAGAGACTCCAGCAAAAGCTTCGTCTCCGGATCGCTCGCGGAAATTTCCGCGTCGATCCACTGGTAGGGGACGTGATTGCGCGCGAGGAAGTCGCGCAATTCGTAGGAGCGTGGCGACCAGCGCGTCCCGAGTACGCGGATGCCCGAGTAGGGCGGATGGTTTGAGGCCTGCCAGTCTTCCAGCAAATCGTCCAGCTGCGGGTAGAGATGCTCGGTGGGCGGGTCCCACGGCTTCATGAAAAAATAATGGATGCTGGCCTGATTGATGGCGCCGATCGCGGCAGTCGTGTCGGCATAAGCAGTGAGCAGCGCACGCTTGGCATCGGGATAAATGCGCATGGCCTCCTGCAGGAAGTGCACGCCGTCCATGTGCGGCATGCGCTGATCGGCGAGGAGCAGGGCCACACTGTCGCTGCGGAGATTGAGCTGCTTTAAAAGATCGAGCGCGCCCTCGGGAGAGCCGCTGCCGAGGACGCGGTAGTCCGCGCCGTACTGCGAACGCAAGTCGCGTTCAATCGCGCGCAAAACGTCCGCGTCGTCGTCCACACTGAGTAAGATTGGTTTCGCCATGGTCGGTACCAGTTCTTCTGTGATGATGGAGCCGGTTTCAAGCCCGCACGGCACCAGAATAGCTTGATTGGATGCCCGAGCAAACCTTTGGTCGCAGGATTATACAGCAGGCAGGAAGCACAGGCGCTCCAGGTAGCACAGGCACTCTGCCTGTGCGGTTTTGTAGGCTGCAAATATCACCAAGCGGGATATCTATTGCACCCGAGCACTGGCATGCGGCGTGGCGGGGCTTGTGCGAGCCTAGCTGACGCGCGGGAATTTATGGCGGACTGGCAGCCTGGAAAACCGCACAGGCGCTCCAAGTAGCACAGGCACTCTGCCCGTGCGGTTTTGAAGGTTGCAAATACCACCAAGCGGGATATCTATTGCACCCGAGCGACAGCCATGCGGCGTGACGAGGCTTGTGCGAGCCTTGCTGACGCGCGCTCATTGGTGGTGTACTCGGCAGCCTGGAAAACCGCACAGGCAGAGTGCCTGTGCTACTTGTCGTGCCTGTGCTACTACAAAAGCATCAGATACGCTAAAGTAGGCGCGGCGAGGTGCTGAAAATTTCTCTCCCGCTGCAACCATGATCGGCCAGACCATTTCGCACTATCGCATTCTGTCGCAGCTCGGCGGCGGCGGAATGGGTGTGGTCTACGAAGCTGAAGACCTCAGGCTGCGCCGCCACGTCGCGCTGAAATTTCTTCCACCCGAAATGGAGAAAGACCCCGCGGCGCGTGAACGTTTTCAGCGCGAAGCCTTTGCCGCCTCGGCGCTCAATCATCCAAACATCTGCACGATTTACGAAATCGACGAAGCCAACGGCCAGCACTTCATCGCCATGGAATTACTGGAAGGAAAAACGCTGAAGCATTTGCTCAGCGGCAAGCCGTTCGCCATCGAACAGTTACTGGAGTTGGGGGCGGAGGTTGTCGACGCGCTCGATGCCGCACACGGCAAAGGAATTGTGCACCGGGACATCAAGCCAGCGAACATCTTCGTTACGGATCGCGGACACGCCAAAATCCTGGACTTCGGGTTGGCGAAGCTGGCGGCTCCGCCGAAGTCTGCTCCGCCAGGAGTCGGCCAAACAATGTCAGCAGGAACGACGGAAGTTCCTGAGGAGCAACTAACGAGTCCCGGGACGACGCTGGGCACGGTGGCGTACATGTCGCCGGAACAAGTGAGGGGAGAGGAGGTGGACGCACGCACGGACCTCTTCTCGTTTGGATTGGTTCTGTATGAAATGGCGACCGGGCGGCTGGCGTTCTCTGGAAACACTTCAGGGATAATCTTTAGCGCGATTCTCACGAAAGCACCCACCCCGCCGACGCGTCTGAATCCTGATCTCCCTGCTAAGTTAGAAGACATCATCAGTAAGGCAATTGAGAAGGACCGGGATGTGCGGTATCAGCACGCGTCGGAGATGAGAGCCGATCTCAAGCGGTTGAAGCGCGACACGGATTCAGGACATGCAGTCGTCGCCGTACCCGGGGCTGAAGCACCCGTTCACGCGTGGTGGCGCGGCAGAGACGCCCTGGTGATTGCGGTAGTTGTCCTGGTGGCTGCGCTGGCGGGCGCGGGCTGGTTCTACCGATCACGCATGGGCGGCGGCGAGGCGATTGATTCGCTGGCCGTGCTGCCCTTCGTGAATGGCAGCGGCGATCCCAACACGGAATATCTCAGCGATGGGATTACGGAAAGCCTGATTAACAGCCTGTCGCAGTTGCCGAAGCTGGAAGTGAAATCACGCGATTCTGCATTTCACTACAAGGGGAAGGACCCGGATGCGGAGACCGTCGGACGCGAGCTGGGAGTGCGAGCTGTCTTCAAAGGCCGAGTCACGCAAGTGGGCGACAACCTGGCCATCAGCGCGGAACTCATCGACACCCGAAACAACGACCACATTTGGGGTGAACAGTACAGCCGCAAGGCGTCGGATATTTTCGCGCTTCAAGGAGACATCGCCAAAGAGATTACGACCGCGCTGCGGATGCGCCTGACCGGCGAAGACAAGAAGCGCATGGCCAAAAGCTACACCGCGAACCCGGAAGCCTATCAGGACTACCTCAAGGGGCGTTATTGGTGGAATAAGAGAAATGAGGATGGTTTCAACAAGGGCCGCGAATACTTTCAGCAGGCGATCGATAGAGATCCAACCTACGCCCTGGCTTATTCGGGATTGGCCGACTGCTACAGTCTGCTTGCGGAATACGGGTACGTTTCCCCAAAAGAGTCTTATCCGAGAGCCAGGGAGGCCGCACAGAAGGCACTGGAAGTAGATGAGACGCTCGCCGAAGGCCACGCGTCCCTTGCGTGGGTCAAAACATTTTATGACTGGGACCGGTCAGGCGGCGAAAAAGAATTCCAACGAGCCATCGAACTCAATCCGGGCTACGCCACCGCCCATTTCTGGCATTCCTTAGCACTCGGCAGCATGGGACGTTCTGAAGAAGCCATTGCGGAGCAGAAACGAGCCCTGGAACTTGACCCACTCTCGCTCATCATCAATAGGGTTCTTGCACTCGATTTCTACAATGCGCGGCACTATGACCAAGCGATCGAGCAGGAGAAGCTGACGCTTGAGATGGACCCTAACTTTGCTTTCGTACATATGCAGCTGGGCCAGTCCTATCTCCAAAAATCGATGTACAAGGAAGGCATAGCGGAGATGGAAAAGGAGCTGGTGGTATCTCCTCGCCACCCCTATGCATTATCGGGACTCGGATACGCCTATGCGTTGGCGGGCAAACGCGCCGACGCGCAGAAAATGCTGGACCAGTTGAACGCGATCTCGGAGCAAAAGTATGTTCCAGCGATTTCCAGAGTTGGAGTCTACGTAGGCCTCGCGGAGAAGGAAAAGGCATTCGAGTGGCTGGAAAAGGCTTATGAGGATCGCTCTATTGGAAATTCATTTTCCACGATTAAAATGGACCCAATCTACGATCCGCTGCGCTCGGACCCGCGCTTCGCCGCTCTGCTGCGCCGCATGAATTTGCAGCCTTGAGTAGCACAGGCACTCTGCCTGTGCGGGTTTCGCGATTGCTGCTACATCGTTGGCGTAGCGGCGGCGTGGAAAACCGCGCAGGCAGAGTGCGGGTGTGGGGGTTGGCGGTCGCACGTGAATCGGTGGCTTACTGGCAGCCTTCAAAACCGCACAGGCAGAGTGCCTGTGCTACTTGTTGTGCCTGTCCTGCCGGCTCGAATTGTGCTATAGTCACGAATGATGACTGTTAACTTCTACCGGCGGAACCTTCCCCACTGGCAGCCGGAAAACTGCTCGATCTTCGTGACCTGGCGCTTGTGCGGCTCCCTGCCGAAGGGTTTTCCCGAGAGCCTTCTCAAATGGCGCAGCGAACCCGGCAAGCAGTTTCTCCATGCGGACCGATTGCTGGACGCCGGATCGAATGGACCGCTTTGGCTGAACGATCGGGAAATCGCCGGGCACGCATTCCGCGCGATCCATCGCGGCGCCGAGCTCGGACACTACGCGTTGCGCGCCTACGCGATCATGCCCAATCATGTGCACGTATTGCTTGACCCGCTCGTGCCGCTCGCCAAGCTCACGCTCGGGATCAAGAGGGCTTCAGCCCGGGATGCGAAGGCCGCTCTCGGCCGCACGGGAAAGCCGTTCTGGCAGGATGAATCGTTCGATCATTGGATTCGCGGCCCACGGCGAGTTCGCCCGAATCCAGGCGTACATTGAAAACAATCCGGTGAAGGCAGGCCTGTGTGCGACGCCGCAAGATTGGCCGTGGTCAAGCGCGTTCCGCCGCGCCAAGTAGCACAGGCACTCTGCCTGTGCGGGTTTGAAGGCTGCCAGTAAGCCACCGATTCACGCGCAATCGCGAACCCCACACAGGGAGGAGTAGCACCAGCACTCTGCCTGTGCGGTTTTCGCGATTGCTGATACATCGTTGGCGTAGCGGCAGCCTACAAAAGCGCACAGGCAGAGTGCCTGTGCTACTCAGTTGTGATATTGTTCCGGCGCTATGGAACTTACGCTGCAAAATCAGAAGATCGACGACGTCGTGGTCGTGCGGTGCCAGGGGCGCATCGTCGTCGGTCCTGAAATCAAGTCGCTGCAAAACGAATTGGAAAAGCTGACGGTGCTCACCAAGAAAGTGGTTCTGCACATGGGAGAAGTCAGCTTCATCGACAGCGTCGGGCTGGGGGCGCTGGTGCGCCAGTTCGGCGTGCTGCGGGCCAAGGGCGGCGATCTGAAGCTCTGCCAGGTATCTCCCTTCCTGCTGCAGGTTCTGCAGGTCACGAACCTGCTGCGCGTCTTCCCCATGCACGCGTCGGAAGCGGAAGCGATCCAGGCGTTCTCGAAAGGGACGCAATTCCAGGAAGAGACGTTCGGTGATTCCAAGACGCGCATCGTGTGCATCGATCCCTCGCAAGATTTGCTGGCGTATCTGAGCGCGCTGCTCAAACGTTCCGGGTACGAAATCATCACCACGAGAAACCCTTCCGACGCCATGCTGTTTATGAGGGTCACGCGGCCCCAAATCCTGATTTGCGGGCCGGGGATGCAAAAAAACGGGACGGCCATGCAGGAACTTGCGGAGATGAAACCAAAAGTGCGGATTCTGAACCTGCCCGCCGATTTTTCCACAGAAGAGGCAGGGCAAGCCGGAAGTGATTTGGTCAATCGCGTGCGGCAACTCTTGTCGGAGCAGCAATAGGAGTCATTGCACGGACGGGGCTTGCGTTTATGTAGCGCCCGCCTTCAGGCGGGCATCTGCTTGATTCTAAAGTGCCCGCCTGAAGGCGGGCGCTACATGAACCAGGCTTCGAGTCAGGCGGGGCGGGTTCGCAAAATAGCGGTATCAAATCGCGGGCTGCTTGCATCTAACTTTTTGGGAGGTAGGATCAGGAGTCCGAAGGAATCATAATGCCAGACCAAGATACGATACCCGCCGGAGCCATCCTCGATACCTGGGCCAATGATCCGTGGTCCAACGGCCTGCAGATCGACGACCGGGAGGACATGGAAAAGTTGGCCATCCGCACCTGGAACACCGAGTACGAGATCACCATCATTGAGGGACGCAGCGGAGAGATCCTGCTTCGCGGCGGCCAATTCTTCCCCGAGCTGACGCCCGCGCGGCTGACCGGCGCCACGCTCGGCGGCAGCTTCTGCAAAATGCGCGGCATCTACGTAGGCTTCCGCATGGAAATCAACGCCCACGGCCAGCGCTTCGTAACCACCCCGGTGGAATCCATAGGCGTTGTGGTGTAAGTAGCACAGGCACTCTGCCTGTGCGCTTTTGAAAGCTGCCGCCAAGCCACCAATTCCATTGCAATCGCGAAACCCCGAACAACCGGAAGCAGTTGTGTTCCGGGCGCAAGCAGCGCTGGCATTGGCAGCTGCGTGCCGGGCGGGGTTTGCGGACGCGCGGGAATTGGTGGCGTAGCGGCAGCCTGGAAAACCGCACAGGCAGAGTGCCTGTGCGCTTTTGAAAGCTGCCGCCAAGCCACCAATTCCGTTGCAATCGCGAAACCCCGAACAACCGGAAGCAGTTGTGTTACGGGCGCAAGCAGCGCTGGCATTGGCAGCTGCGTGCCGAGGGGGTTTGCGGACGCGCGGGCATTGGTGGCGTAGCGGCAGCCTGGAAAACCGCACAGGCAGAGTGCCTGTGCTACTTGCGGCGCGCTACTTGCGGCTACGCTAGTGTGGAGCTGCCCATGAGGTATTTGTCCACCGCAGCGGCGGCTTTGCGGCCTTCGGAGATGGCCCAGACGACGAGCGACTGGCCGCGGCGCATGTCGCCCGCTGCGAAGACGCCGGGGACCGAGCTCATGTAGTCGGCGCCGGTGGCGATGTTGCTGCGCATGTCGAGATTCAGGCCGAGCTGCTCGATCATTCCGTTTTTCACGGGGCCGAGGAAACCGAGCGCCAGCAGGACCAGATCGGTTTCCATCACAAATTCCGTGCCGGGGATGGCCTCGAACTTTGGCGGCGGTCCGACGCGAAGGGCGTGCAGCTGTTGCACGTTGCCGTGTTCATCGCCCGTGAATTTGGCGGTGTTGAGCGCCCAGTCGCGCTTGCCGCCCTCTTCGTGCGCGCTTTCGGTGCGCAGTTGCAGCGGCCACAGCGGCCAGGGCGTGCTGGGCGAACGTTCCAGGGGCGGCATCGGCATGATTTCAAACTGGTGGATGGATTTCGCCTGATGACGGTGGCAGGTGCCGAGGCAGTCCGCGCCGGTGTCGCCGCCGCCGATGATGACGACGCGCTTGCCGGTGGCGCGAATCTGGTCTGGAATTGCGTCGCCGGCGACGACTTTATTCTGCTGCGGCAGGAATTGCATCGCGAAATAAATGCCCTTGAGCTCGCGGCCGGGCACGGTCAGGTCGCGCGGGGCTTCCGCGCCGCCGGTCAGCACCAGGGCGTCAAATTCCTTGCGCAGATCCTGCGCGGGGATGGCGCCACCGACGTGCGCGTTGGTCTCGAAGCGCACTCCCTCAGCCAGCATCTGTTCGAGGCGCCGGTCGAGCACGCGCTTTTCCAGCTTGAAGTCGGGAATGCCGTAGCGCAGCAGGCCGCCGATGCGGTCGTTCTTCTCGAACACGGTGACGTCGTGGCCCGCGCGATTGAGTTGCTGCGCGGCGGCCAGGCCCGACGGGCCGGAACCGACCACGGCGATCCGTTTTCCGGTGCGCGACTCGGGTGGCTCGGGCTGGATCCAGCCCTCTTCCCAGGCGCGGTCCACAATGGATTTTTCGATTAACTTAATAGTAACAGGCGGCTCGCTGATGCCCAGCACGCAGGCCGCTTCGCACGGCGCGGGGCAGATGCGCCCGGTAAACTCCGGAAAATTATTGGTGGAATGCAGGACGCGGATGGCGTCCTTCCAGCGGTCGCGGTACACCAGGTCGTTCCAGTCCGGAATGATGTTGTTGACCGGGCAGCCCGTGTGGCAGAACGGAATGCCGCAATCCATGCAGCGCGCGCCCTGTACGCGCACTTTTTCCTCGGGGAACGGCTGGTAGACCTCGAAATAATCGAGGACGCGCTCGGCGACGGGGCGCCGCGCGGGCATTTCGCGCGTGTATTCTTTGAAGCCGGTAACCTTACCCATGATTCCCTTGTAGCACAGGCATCCGCCGCGGCGGACCTGTGCGGGTTTCTAGATTGCACATAGACGGGCGGCGCGCTTACAACCTACAAATTCACATGTAAATCCGGACCGAATTTTCAGCCTTCAAAACCGCACAGGCAGAATGCCTGTGCTACCTACCCCCGAATCACCTGGCCCTGGGCTTGCATCGTTCCGGCTTGTGCCGCCAGCACGCTTGCGGGGATTCGCGGGATGCCCAGGACGCGCTTGTATTCGTGCGGGAACACCTTGATGAATTTGGGCAGCATGGCGTCCCAGTGTTTCAAAATCCATTTGGCCTGCGGGCTGTCGGTCAGCTCGGCGTGGCGGGCCACCAGTCCATGTACTATGTCGATATCTTTAGCTTCAGCCAATGGCTCCAGGTCCACGTCGGCGCGGTTGCAGCACTCGCTGGCGAAATCGCCGGTCTGGTCCAGAACGAAGGCGATGCCGCCGGTCATGCCCGCGGCAAAATTACGGCCCGCTTTTCCGAGCACCACCACCAGGCCGCGCGTCATGTATTCGCAGCCGTGATCGCCGACGCCTTCGACGACCGCCGTGGCGCCCGAATTGCGCACCGCGAACCGTTCCCCGGCCATGCCGTTGAAGAAGACCTCGCCGCTCGTCGCGCCGTACAGGCACACGTTGCCGATCAGAATATTTTCCTCCGGCACGAAATGCGAATTGCGCGGCGGATAGATCACGATCCTGCCGCCGGAAAGACCCTTGCCGACGTAGTCGTTGGCTTCGCCTTCGAGCGTGAGCGTCACGCCGGTGGCGAGGAAGGCACCGAAACTTTGCCCCGCGCAGCCGTGAAACTGCACGCGAATGGTGTCGTCAGGCAGGCCCACGGAGCCGTGGCGGCGCGCGATGCGTCCGCTGAGCATCGCGCCGACGGTGCGGTGGACATTACGAATCGGCAGATCGAGCGACACGGGCGTGAGGCGCTCGATGGCGTCGCTGGCGTATTCGATGAGCTTGCCGTCGAGCGCGTCGTAGAGGCCGTGGTCCTGCGCCTGCGTGCAGCGCCGCCCGACGTGGCTGGGCATCGGCGGATTGTAGAGCACCGAGGAGAGATCGATGCCCTTGGCCTTCCAGTGCTCGATGTCCGTGCGCTGCGTGAGGCAATCCACGCGGCCAATCATTTCGTCGACTTTCCGGAAGCCGAGCTGCGCCATGATCAGGCGCAGGTCTTCGGCGACGTAGAACAGGAAATTAATCACGTGCTCGGGCTTGCCCGCGAATTTCTTGCGCAGCTCCGGGTCCTGCGTCGCCATGCCCACCGGGCAGGTGTTCAAATGGCACTTGCGCATCATGATGCAGCCCATGGTGACGAGCGGCGTGGTGGCGAAACCGAATTCCTCGGCGCCGAGCAGAGCGGCGATGGCGACGTCGCGCCCGGTCTGCAGCTTGCCGTCCACCTGCACGCGCACGCGGCTGCGCAGATCGTTCATCACCAGGACTTGCTGCGTCTCGGAAAGCCCGAGCTCCCAGGGAATTCCTGCGTGGCGGATGGAACTGATCGGCGACGCACCGGTGCCGCCATCGTAGCCGCTGATGAGGATCACGTCGGCGTGCGCTTTCGCGACGCCCGCAGCGACGGTGCCCACGCCCACTTCGGCGACCAGCTTCACGGAAATGCGCGCCTGCGGATTGACGTTTTTCAAATCGAAGATAAGCTGCGCCAAATCCTCGATGGAATAAATGTCGTGATGCGGCGGCGGAGAGATCAGGCCCACGCCGGGGATCGAGTGGCGCACGCGGGCGATCACGTCGTCCACTTTGTGGCCGGGCAACTGGCCGCCTTCGCCGGGCTTGGCGCCCTGGGCGATCTTGATCTGCAGGTCGTCGGCGTTGATCAGATAGTTCGTGGTGACGCCGAAACGCGCCGAGGCCACCTGCTTGATCGCGCTGCGGCGCAAATCGCCGTTCGCGTCCGGAGCGAACCGGGCCTCGTCCTCGCCGCCTTCGCCGGTGTTCGATTTTCCGCCGATGCGGTTCATGGCGATGGCCAGCGTTTCGTGCGCTTCCTTGCTGATCGAGCCGAAGGACATCGCGCCGGTCGCAAAGCGCTTCACGATATCCGCGGCGGGCTCGACTTGTTCGAGCGGGATGGCTGGGCCGGCCGGCTTGAACTCAAACATGCCGCGGAGCATTTGCAGTTCGCGATTCTGCTGGTTGACGATGTCCGCGAATTCGCGGAAGCTCTCGAATTTTTCCTGGCGCACGGCATGCTGCAGCTTGCTCACCGTCGTCGGATTGAGCAGGTGGCGTTCGCCGCGCACGCGATACTGATATTCTCCGCCGACGCGCAGCTCGGTGTCCGACAGGTGCGGCGGCTGCATCGCGAATTCGTGCTTCATGATCGCTTCGCGCGCCAGCACTTCGATGCCGATGCCATCGATGCGCGAGGACGTTCCCGTAAAATATTTCTCGACGAGCGATTGATTGAGCCCCACCGTCTCAAAGATTTGCGCGCCCTGATAACTCTGCAGCGTGGAAATCCCCATCTTCGAGAACGTTTTCAGAAGCCCCTTGTCGATGGACTTCATATAGCTTTTGAAAACTTTGTCCCACGTCGTTTCCGGCGGAAACGCCCCGCCCTTCAGTGAGGTCTTCGAGCGTTTCAATCGCGAGATAGGGATTCACCGCGCTCGCGCCGTAGCCGAGCAGCAGCGCAAAGTGCATCACTTCGCGCGGCTCGCCGGACTCGACGATCAGGGCCACCTGGTTGCGCGTTCCTTCGCGAATCAGATGATTGTGAACGGCCGAGAGCGCCAGCAGGGACGGGATCGGCGCGTACTCGTGGTTCACGCCGCGGTCCGTCAGAATCAGCAGAGTGTAGCCGGACTTGATTGCCAGCGAAGCGCTGCGGCAAAGATTCTCAATGGCCTGCTCGAGTTGATTCTCGCCGTTGTTGACGCGGAAGAGCATGGACAGGCTGGTCGCCAGGAAATTTCCCCAGCTCACGCGCCGCAATTTTTCCAGGCGCCAGTTGGAAATCACCGGATGGCGCAGCTTCAGCGTGTGGCAATTCTTCGGCGTCTCTTCGAGGATGTTGCCCTCGCTTCCGATGTAGGAATTGAGGGACATCACCAGGCCTTCGCGAATCGAATCGATAGCGGGATTCGTGACCTGCGCGAACGACTGCTTGAAATAACTGAAAAGCATCTGCGGCTTGTCGGACAAACAGGCCAGCGGCGTGTCGATGCCCATCGAGCCCACGGGCTCCTCGCCGCCGAGCGCGGACGGCAGGAGAATCGTTCTCAGGTCTTCGTCCGTATAGCCGAAGGCACGCTGCCGCATCCGGATCGTTTCATGGTTGGTCTGCAGAACGTGCGTCGGGCTCGGCAGATGATCGAGCGTGATCTGATTTTCCTTGAGCCACTGCGCGTACGGCTGCCGCGCGGCCAGTTGCTTTTTCACTTCTTCGTCCGTGATCAGCCGCTTCTGCTCCGTGTCCACAATGAAAATGCGTCCGGGCGCGAGCCTGCCCTTCATGCGGACGTCCTCGGGCTTAATGGAGAGCACTCCCGCTTCCGACGCCAGAACGACGAGGCCGTCGTTGGTGACAAGGAAACGGCCGGGGCGCAGGCCGTTGCGATCGAGCTTCGCGCCGATCACTCGCCCGTCGGTGAACGCCACCGCCGCAGGGCCGTCCCACGGCTCCATCAGCGACGCGTGATATTCGTAGAACGCCTTGATGTCCTCGGGCATGGTGGCGTCGTGGTCCCAGGCTTCCGGAATCAGCATGGACATCACATGGGGAAGCGTGCGGCCGGAAAGGGTGAGCATCTCGACAGCGTTGTCCAGCATGGCTGAATCGCTGCCACCCGCGGTGATGATGGGCATCAGCTTCTTCATGTCGTCGCCAAAAAGCGGAGACTTCAGGACGGATTGCCGCGCGTACATCCAGTTCATGTTTCCGCGCAGCGTGTTGATTTCGCCGTTGTGGCAGATGTAGCGGTACGGGTGAGCCAGCTTCCAGCTCGGAAACGTGTTGGTGGAGAAGCGCTGGTGCACGAGGCACAGCGCGCTCGTCAGGTCGGGGTCCAGCAGCTCTTTGTAAAAATCGGTGATCTGCGGCGCGAGCAGCAATCCCTTGTAAATAATCGTGCGCGAAGACAGCGACGGAATGTAGAAAAAATCTTTTTCCTTCAGGTCAGTTTCCGCAATGGCCGTTTCCGCGCGCTTGCGCACCACGTACAGCTTGCGCTCGAGCGCGTCCTGATCCATGCCCGGCCCGCTGCGAATAAAAATCTGCTCGATGTAGGGCTGCGAAGCGCGCGCCAGGCGGCCGATGGTGTTGCCGTTGATGGGCGTATCGCGCCAGCCGAGGACCGTCAAGCCCTCTTCGCGCGCAATTTTTTCGATGATCCCTTCGCAGATCAGCCGGTCCTGCGTATCGACCGGAAGGAAAACCATGCCCACGCCGTACTCGCCCGGCAGTGGCAGAGAGAAACCCAGCGTCGCTGCTTCGCGCTCGAAGAAGGTGTGCGGAATCTGGATCAGAATTCCCGCGCCGTCGCCGGTTTGCGGATCGCACCCGCACGCGCCGCGATGCGTCAGATTGATCAGAATCTGTATGCCCTTGAGGACAATATCGTGAGACTTACGGCCCTCGATGTTGGCGACAAAGCCGATGCCGCAAGCGTCATGCTCGTGCTCCGGGCGGTAAAGTCCCTGAGCAGGCGGCAGGCCCCGAAATGGGTATAGTTCGCTCATATCATCGCAATCGCGATTTTGATCCGATCCCGTAGCACAGGCACTCTGCCTGTGCGATTTTGTAAGCTGCGCGTCCTTCGATAATGTAAATGCGATCGCAGATGTAACAACGATCGCAGCAATAACTGCGATCACTCCTGCAACTGCGATCACGAAAACCGCACGGGTCCGCCGTGGCGGATGCCTGTGCTACTCCGGGGCGCCCCTCATACACTTCCACGCCGTCCCCAGAGCAGGTTTCCGGAAAGTGCCTATCTTACCATTGTCTTAGCCTGGTTGTCCCCCCGGCAATGGGCATCCGAATTTGCGATCCATGGCATTATTTTTTTGGATTGCTTGCGGGTAGCCGCCACGGTTCTGCTATAATTCCGCCCTCAATCATGGATTTCGACCAACTGACCACTTTCATTGAAATTGCCAAACTCGGCAGCTTTTCGCGCGCCGGACAGAAATTGTTCCGCTCGCAGCCGGCCGTCAGCGCGCAGGTGCGCCAGCTCGAGCAGGAATATGGCGAGAAGCTGTTTGACCGCGGGCGCAAGTCGGTGCGCCTGACCTCCGCGGGAGAAACCCTTTTTGAATACGCCGTGCGCATGGTGAATATGCGCGCTGAATCGCTGCGCGCCGTGGCCGACAAGGCCACCACTCCGCGTGGAGTGCTCGCGCTCGGCGCCAATGAGGCGACGTGCCTGTACGTTTTGCCGGAAATTTTCGCGGAGTATCACCGCCTCTACCCTTCGGTGCAGATCAGCATCTACCGCAACTTCAGCCACAAAGTTTTGCAAAAGGTGGAGGACGGATCGATCGACGTGGGCATCGTGACGCTTCCGGCGAAATCTCCGAGCCTGAAGTTCCATCCGATTTTCCGCGACCGCGTGATGCTGATGGTCAATCCGCGCAGTCCCCTGGCAAAGCTCAAGACCGTGCGCATGAAGGATATCGCCGAGCAGCCCTTGATTTTCCCGCGCACCGGATACACGCGGCAGTTGCTCGACAAACATTTCCGGCCGTACAAGCCGCAACTGCAGATCACCATGGAGTTGACGAGCGTGGGAATGATCAAGTGCTTCGTCGCGGCGGGCCTGGGCGTGTCGCTGATCAGCGCGAGCTTCGCGCGCAACGAAGTGCGCGCCGGAGAAGTGAAGCTGATCCCCATCGCGGACGTGGAACTGTGGCGCGAGCTGGGAATCGTCTATCGCCGCGACCGCACGCTGCCGCGTTCCTCGGCCGCGTTCATCGCGCTGGTCCGGCAACGCGCCGCGGAAAATCCCGACCTGGAAGTGGTCCCACCGCGCAAGGTGGCGCGCGGCGGAGAACCTGCCACGATCGCGTAGTGCTTTTGTAGCACAGGCACTCTGCCTGTGCGATTTTGTAGGCCGCACTTACGTCATCGATGTAACAACAATCGCGAAAACCGCACAGGCAGAGTGCCTGTGCTACTCGAGAGCACCTGTGCTACATCACCGCACCGCAATGGGAACGATCGTCGAGCCTGTGCCGCCTTCGATTTTCAGCGGAGTCATGATGTACGCGGTTTCGTAGGCGTGCGCCGCCGCGAGCTGCTCCAGCCGCAGATTTTCCACCAGGTAAACTCCATTCACGATCAGAAACATGGCGTGAATCGGCAGATTCATTTTCTGTTCCGGGTAAGGACGCACCTCGACGCAGCACGTATCCGTTCCCACCAGCATCGGATTCTGCTTGATGAGCCACTCGCCCGCCTCGATGCCGATCCCGGGTGAGGACTTCAAATATTTATCCTTGTCCTTCACCGTGTACTGCTTGGCCCAGCCGGTATTGATCATGACCGCGTCGCCGGGCTCCAGCTTTACTTTTTCCCTGGCCAGCGCCTGTTGCAAATCGTCGGCGGTGATCACGTAGCCGCCCTGCAGCATGTCCACATTCTTCAAGCCCGCCACGTCGATCAGCACGCCGCGCGTCATGATGTCCGGAATTTTCTCGACGCCGAGTTTCGGAAATCCCTGCCGCGCTCCGGCGGTCAAGTCATTCGTGGCGCTGCCATCGCCGAAGCTCATGTCATGATTCGTGATGCAGTTGTAGTATTCGCCGCCGTACATCTGGTGCGCGAAGGCGTCGAGCTGCGTGCCGACCTGGCCCAGCTCGGTGATGACGATCTCTTCGTTCTCGCCGCGCGTGCCCGGGTCCGTCGCCGTGCTGCGTTTCATGTGCATATCGAAACGCCGCGAGCCGATCAAGGGCAGCGCCGCCGATAGATGGAAGCCGAGCGTGAAGACTTCTCCCGTGTGAATTAATTTCGCGGCTTTCAGCGCCATCTCGGGCTTCATCAGATTTCCGGAGCCCATTTCGTCCTTCGCGCCCCATTTCGATGGACAGCGCTGCGCATCGCTGGGCATTTCCCACGATTGCGCGTGCAGCGCGGCGCCCGCAAAACCGAATGCCAGCGCGAAAATCATCGCCCGAACCGGCAACATCGCTCGCATGTTTTCCTCCGATGAATTCCAAATTCGCTCAGGTTTATAGACTGAATTGGCGGGCGTAGCAACAAATTCTCAGTAGCACAGGCACTCTGCCTGTGCGATTTTGTGGACCGCACTTACGTCATCGACGTAACTACAATCGCGAAAACCGCACAGGCAGAGTGCCTGTGCTACTTAACTACGCCTGGCGGTCGCGCAGGAGGCGAATCATGTCGGGGTCGGAATTTTTCGGCACGGGGCCATCGGCTTCGGCGGGTTCGACGACGTCGCCTTCGCCCGCGGCGAGAAAGAGATTGGCTTCGAGGCCGTGCTGCTTGTCGTAGAGTTCGCGGTATCGCCCGGCGAGCGCGTAGAGCGACGCGTGCGTGCCGCGCTCGACGATTTTTCCGCCTTCGACCACCAGAATCTGATCGGCGCGGCGAATGGTGGAGAGGCGGTGCGCGATGACGAAGGTGGTGCGCCCGCGCATCAATTGCGCCAGGCCTTCCTGAATCAGCATCTCGGATTCGGAATCGAGGCTCGACGTCGCTTCGTCGAGAATCAGGATGCGCGGGTCAGCCAGAATCGCGCGCGCGATCGAAACGCGCTGGCGCTGCCCGCCGGAAAGTTTCACGCCGCGCTCGCCGATGATCGTGTCGTACGTTTCGGGAAAGCGCTCGGCGAATTCGTCCACGCGCGCGATGCGGCACGCCGCCAGAATTTCTTCCTCGCTCGCATAGGGCCGCGAAAACGCGACGTTCTCGCGAATCGTGCCGTCAAACAAAAACGATTCCTGCAGCACCACGCCGAGGCGCGTGCGGTAGGAATCGAGGCGCACCGTGGCGAGATCCACGCCGTCCACAAGCACGCGCCCCGCAAGCGGCACGTGAAACGCCGCGACGAGTCCGATGATCGTGGATTTCCCCGAGCCCGACGAACCCACGAGCGCCGTCACCGTCCCCGGCTGCGATCGGAAACTCACGTCCTGCAACACAGGCTTGCCGGGCTCGTAGGCGAAGCTGACGTGGTCGAACGCGAGTTCGCCGACGATGTCCGGCAGCGTGACGGTGCGGCGCGGGTCTTCATCCTCGGGCCGCTCGTCGAGCACTTCCCGCGTGCGCTCGAGTCCCGCGACGGCTTCGGTCAGTTGCGTGCCGATGCCGACGACTTGAAACACGGGCGCGATCATGAACGCCAGAAACGCCGTGTAGCTCATGAATTGCCCGACCGTAATTTTCCCCGCGATGACTTCGTGCGCGCCGACCAGCATCACGAGCGCGCCGACCACGCCGCCAAGCGCGGTCGTGGAAAAACTCATCATGGACATGGTCGTGAGCGATCTGATTACATTGTCGAGTAATCGCTGGACGCCCTGGGTGAAGACGCCGGCCTCGCGTTCCTCCGCGTGGTACCCTTTCACGACGCGCACGCCGGAGAGAGATTCGGTGAGACGCCCACTTACCTCGGCATTGATTTTCGCGCGTTCGCGAAAGATCGGCCGTAAAACGCTAAACGCCTTGCGCAGTCCAAACATGCTGACGAGCAAGAGCCCGGCGGCGAGCCCCGTCATCACCGGGCTGATGCGCAGCAGCATGTAGAGAGCGATGGCTGCCGTCAGCAAGCCGCCCAGAAATTCCACAAGGCCCGTGCCGATCAAATTCCGCACGCCCTCGACGTCACTCATGATGCGCGAGACCAGCGCGCCCGTTTTGTTCGCATCGTAATACGCGACCGGCAAGCGCCCGACGTGTTCCTGAACTTTCCTGCGCAGTTCGGTAATCATCCGCTGCGCCGCTTTGGAAAGGGTTTGCGTCAGCGTGTAGGAGGTCACGCCTTGCAGAATCGTGGCGAGCAGCACTCCACCAACGAGCGGCATCAAGAGCCGCGTCTGGTGATGGATCATCACGTTGTCGACCAGATATTTTGTCGTGTAAGGAAGCGCGAGGCCGGAAACGCGGTTGATGGCCATCAGCACCAGGCCAACCGCCAGCAAGCCGCGGCGCGGCCTCATCAGCGCCCAAATTTCGGGCAGCTGATCCAGAACTCGCAGCGGTTTTTTTTTGCCCGCGTCGGCGTCTTCGCGTGCGTGCCTCGAGCCATGCCCGCGCTCGGCGCGCGAAGCCATCCCGCGCTGCGATCCCATGCCCCCGAATCCGCCCGCCATTCTCATCTGTCAGCCATCTTAGAGGATTTGACCCTCGCGCCGCCACTCGCCCGGAAAGCAGCGTTGCCCTCATCTGCCAGCCAGGCGATCGTGCAAAGCCACTTCAATCCTCTGCTGGAGATCAAAAGATTTACCTTCATCAGATGCTGGCAGGAGGCGGCTGGATTCAGAATACGCTGGCACGGGGGCAGGTGGCACTGTCGCGCTTCAAGCCGCGCAAAATATTACCGTGACCGGATTGTAGTTGACCACTTCTCTACGTGGCTCGCGAACTCCAGCAACGGTTTGAATGCCGGTCGCGTTTGATTATAATTCAATTTCTTCTTGACACGATTTGTACCCCCACCTAGATTGTGAATGGATCTTCATTGGAGCGGGGGCCATCACCGCATCACTGAAATTTCCCTGAGCTTCTCGAATCATCGAGGGGCGCCGTGTTGTGCGTTCGTAAAGAATTTGCGAGAAAATCGACCGAGCGAGGCGATGCCCATTGGATGAGAGACGCGGTAACGAATACTGGATCAATCCCCTGCTTAAGCGACTCGATCTGGTGCGTGAAGGGGAAGCAAATCTTCCCCAGAACGCCTGCTGGAGACAAATCGAAGAATGTGAATTGACGGAGCGCGTCGGAAGACTCGTCTCTGAAGTCAATCGGGCGGCCGGTTACCATGTCCTGGAAATGGTGGATTATCTCCCTCCGCAGAAAAACGTCTTGCGCGTTTCCTTTACCCGGCCGCGGGTCAAACACAGTTTGGAAATCGTGATTCGGAACGGCGAGATCGTCTTGATGTTCTCCACGAAAGGACGCTTTGGGGCCGCATGGAGAAACATTGTTTCCAGCTTTTCCAAACCCAAGCGTAGAAACTCCACGGTTGTTTGGGAACAGACCATCCACCCCGCAGAGATATTGGAGCAAAACATCCAGGCCTGGATCTCCTTTCTTCTTTCAGGACTGGACAAGAGATTTAGACTGGATCAAATATTGCAAGCCTCTCTGACCTCGAACACGGACTTCAACGCGATCCTACGAAAACTTTCCGCGTAGTGAAATACACCATTGGACTCGGGACCCGGCGCCTGTTCCGAGAACGAAACGCAAGCCACGACCCCCTTATCGGGGAGATCGAAGTCTGCCCAACCCGCTTGACAAAGGGAACGAG
Organism: uncultured Acidobacteriota bacterium; assembly: GCA_963804145.1. Classification (GTDB taxonomy): domain Bacteria; phylum Acidobacteriota; class Terriglobia; order Acidiferrales; family UBA7541; genus Palsa-360. Next base: position 202,643 of record CAWDPI010000008.1, read on the forward strand.
CCTTTGTTCTTATCCCTAATCGCACCGTGGCCACCAGAGCGGTACGCCGCCGCCAGCCGTTCAGACCAGGGCGGCGGATTCAAAGATTTTCAAACGCCTGCTGAAATTCGCTTGTAAGATGCCGGCGCTGCGGTTGGGCCGCCAGGTTCGCGCGGCATTGCCTTTATGCGGGCAATGCAACGCGCATTCAGGAAGTTGCCTGCTGCGGGACGCTCGCGACGGAGAAATTCAAAATGTCCAAGCTTCGCTTATCGATGGCCTGCTGGAATTATGACCGCACGCGCGCCTTGCTCGAGGAGCGCATTCCCATCGACGGAATCGACCTGACATACATCAACATCCCGGTCGAGGAAACCTTTTTCCGAATGATTCGCCACCGGGAATTTGACGTCGCCGAAATGTCTCTCTCCTCCTACACGCTTTCTTTGTTCCGCGACCCCAAGCCGTTTGTAGCCATTCCGGTATTTCCTTCGCGATATTTCCGGCACTCCTGCATCTTCATCCATCGCAACAGCGGCATCCACGAACCGAAGGATCTGATTGGAAAGCGCGTCGGCAATCCGGAATATCAGTTGACGGCCTGCGTGTGGATTCGCGGCATTCTGAGCGACGAGTACAAAGTTCCGGTTTCCAGCGTCACCTACTTACGCGGCGGCGAGGAAACGCCGGGACGAACCGAAAAACAAACCATTTCCCTCCCGCCGGAAATCCGTCTGGAAAATATTCCCGGGGACAAGACGCTTTCCCAGATGCTTCGCGACGGAGAAATCGACGCCATCTACTCGCCACGCACTCCGTCCTGTATCGCGCAAAAATCGCCGAGCGTCCGCCTGCTGTTCGAGGATTACCAGACGGTGGAGCGCGAATATTACCAGCGCACAAAAATTTTTCCGATCATGCACACGGTCGTCATTCGCCGCGAAGTGTACGAAAAGCATCCCTGGATCGCGCAATCGCTGTATAAGGCTTTCGTCCTCGCGCAGCGCGAAGTTTATGAGGACCTGTACGAAACGGCGGCGCTGAAGTTCATGCTCCCCTGGCTCATCCGCCACGCGGAGGACACGCGCGAACTGATGGGCAAGGATTTCTGGCCCTACGGCGTCGAGCAAAACCTGCACGGGCTGAGCACGTTTCTGCGCTATTCCTACGAGCAGGGACTTGCCAAGCGATTGCTGACGCCGCAGGAACTGTTCGTGCCAGAAGCGCTGGAAGCGTTTAAGATTTGAGATTTTAGTAGCACAGGCACTCTGCCTGTGCGGCGTTGTTGGACGCACGTGCGGTAGCAGCTTAGCGGCGATCGCGAAAACCGCACAGGCAGAGTGCCTGTGCTACCTAAATCCGGAAGGAAAACTACGAAATGGTGGAAAGCGGGCAGACCAGCACGCTGCGCTGGTGGGCGCTCGAGCGCGGAGACATCGACGCCACGGTTGCGCAGGTGGGCTTCAACGTCGCGCAAATGATTATTCCCGCATTTCTTCTCCTCCCGGTCGGCATCGCCATGGGATTCAGCGTGAGCCACCTCTTGCCGGGCTTTGCGCTGGGATTCTTTGTCGGCTCGATGGGCCTGGCGGCGCTTGCCGTGGGACTCGCGAAACGCGAAGGCCGCACCGATGTTACCGCCCACGTGTACATCAACAATGTGCCGGGAATTATTGCCTACACGCTGTCGATCATGCTGCCGGTGTATTTGCAGACGCGCGATCAGGAACTTGCGTGGAGAGTCGGGGCCGCCGCCGTGGTGTGGACCGGAATCATCAAGCTCATGGCGGCGCCGCTTGCCGGCACGATCCGCAAATATATTCCCAAGCCGGCGATGATGACGGTGTTCGGCGCGGCCATGTACACGTATCTCGCCATGGTCCTGCTGCAGCGCATCTTCGATCAGCCGCTCGTGGGAATCGTCGCGCTGGCGATTGTCGCAACGGCGGTGCTGGCCAATGTTCCGATCACGAAGTGGAGGATTCCTCCTTTCCTCGTCGCGTGGCTCGTGCCACTCGCCATCGGATTGTCCATCGGCTACATTCATCCCGCGTGGAGCGGATTTTCCGTGCAGCTTCCCTTCGTGCGGACGCCGGGCATGCTGCAGGCGATGGGCCTCGCGATTCCCTATCTTTCCGTGATCGCGCCGATGGCGATTTACCAGGTGCTGCAGGACATCGCCTCGGTGGAAGGAGCGAACTCCGCCGGCGACAATTACGATGCGCGGCTGGTGGTCGCCTGTGACGGCCTCGGGACTTTTCTGTGCGGCGCGGCCGGAAGCATCATCACTCCCGTCGTCGCCGCGCTGCACCCGCCTTACAAAATGATGGGCGCGCGCATCGGGTTTTGTTTCTGGACGGGCGTGATTTTCCTGGCTGTGGTCATGAGCGGAATTTCGCTGTTCATGGCGCAGCTTTTCCCCTGGGCGATTCTCGCCGCGATGATCGCCTACGTGGCAATTGGAGTGGGCCGCGCGACGCTCCACCACGTGGATCACAAATACATTAACGCCGTGCTCTTGGGACTGGTTTTGCCCGCTGGAGCCATCGTGGGCTCGGTCGTGAGTTCCGCATTGCCTGCGCTGAAATTATCCGTGGCAAATCCGGAAGTCCAGGCCGCGCTGAATCGCTCCATCTACTGGTCTTCGATTCAGGGACTCGGCAACGGATTTCTTTTCCTGGTGCTGGTGGTCTCCGCGCTCATTACCGAAATGATCGACCGGAATTTCGGGCGCGCCGCGCTCTGGTGCCTGATCGCTTGCATCTTCTCCTGGTTCGGACTGATGCACTCCCCGATCATGCATTGGGGCGCGCAGCCGATGTACGCAGGCGGCTGGCTGGCCGCGGCGTTTATCGTGTTCTCAGCACGCTGGTGGAGAGGGGATCGCACCAAGTAGCACAGGCACTCTGCCTGTGCGGGTTTCTACACGTTCAGCAAATCACGCAGGATTGACAATGGCAAAAACCGCACAGGCAGAGTGCCTGTGCTACTCAAATCAATCCGCCGCTCGCGGCATTGTCCCGGCAAGATAAAAATAGCCCACCTTGTTGTTGGCCGGCGTGCCAAACCATATGCGCCCCTGCTTATCGAGATAGAATTCCCGCATGGTGTTCTCCGCTTGCGGGAACGGGTACTCGGTCACGTGGCCGGTTTTCGGGTCAAGATTCCCAATCACGTCCAGATGTTCGGACGAATACCACAGCGTGTGGTTCTTGTCGATCGCGAGAGCATAAGGCGTCGTCTCCGGCCCCGGCAGAGCAAACTCCTTGAACGTTTCCGTCTTCGGATCAAATTGCCCGATCTTGCCCGCCTGAAATTCGGCAAACCAAATCGTGCCGTCGGTATCGATCTGAATGCGGCGAGGACGCGCGTCCGCCGTGGGCGGCTGCCACTTCGTCACCTGCAGAGTCTTTGCGTCCACTTTTCCGATTTTTCCATTGGGCACGAATTCCGCGAACCAGCAATTTCCGTCCTTGTCGAGCGCAAGCCCGTATGCGGATGGGATTTCCTTGATTTGCGTGAACGTTTTCGTCTTCGGATCGAAAACGGTGAGCGGGCCTCCCGTGGCCCAGATTCTTCCCTGCGCATCAATCCGCAGCGTGTGCTTGGATCCGCCCGCAATGGTCCCTTCCTTGCCTGGAATATACGCATCCTGATATTCCGTAATCGTTCGCGTAGCGGGATCCCAGTGACCTAGCTTGTTGGAACCCTGCTCGGTCAGCCAGACGCTGCCGTCCGGCGCGGGTACCGCGGAGTGAATCGCGGCCGTGCCTACATTCGGCACGGGATACTCCTGCACCTCTCCGGTTTTCGGATCCAGCCTGCCGATTTTGTTGGCGTTGCCGTAATACGGCATCCAGTAGTTGCCATCTTTGTCCGGGAACGCGCTCCAGGGCATGCGGCTCGGACCGGGCAATTCGTATTCGACGTAAACAATCTTCATCGCATCGTCATTGAAAGTTCTGACCAGTTCCTTGTACTTCGGCATCTCCGTCGGAGACTTCGGCAAAACGGATTCCTCGCCGAACAGCGAGTTGATGTAGGAAGCGACGTCTGATGCATTCTCGTCACTGAACCCGCCGCCGACTCCGGCCAGGAAAAAGTGCATCGATTCCTTCATGTACGCGACGCGGTCGCGCCATCCTTCTTCATCGCGCCGCGCGGAGGCCATGCGCGATTGAAAGCCGTGGCACGCGAAACATCTCCCGGTGAGCAAATCTTTTCCCTTGGCGTCAGGGAACAAAACCTCGCCTTGATACTGGGATAAATCGCTCCAGCGCACCATTCCCTGCTGCAGCGCAAAATCGTAAGTGGCGTTTTGTTCCGCGGTCAAACTCACGGCGGTGCGCGGATCGGTGCGATAGCCGACGGCCTTCACCTGCACTTGATATTTGCCTGCCGGCAAATTCTCAATCCGGTAGCGGCCATCCTTGTCCGTCAAGACGCTGACGAGGACGCGCGTGCCTGTGTTCTGCGCTTGCACGAACGCGCCGCGGAACGGCGTTCCGTCCGGACTTTTCACCGAGCCGGTCACTGTGGCCGCTTGGGCGAACGCGGCAAGAAATAGCAAAGCGGTCAGAAGACCGGCGAGCTTGGAAGCTGATTTCATGGCTCCTCCTATGACTCGTCGCGAAGGAATGTAGCAGGATTCTAGCGCATTTCAGTAGCACAGGCACTCTGCCTGTGCGGTTTTCGCGATTGTCATTAAATCGATGACGTAAGTGTGGTCTTCAACCCCGCACAGGCAGAGTGCCTGTGCTACTCAATTCGCCGAAAACATGTCGCGGTCAATCCATCAGGATAGGCATGCATAGCACGGGCTCGACGTGGAAATCGAGCCGGTTGATTTCCTGCAGCGCGCAACCCAGCATGGCGCTGCGCGCGGTTTCGAGAGTGATGATGAAGGGCAGCGCCGAATGTGGATAGCCCGGCCGCTGCAGCACGGCGTCGATGCCGATCCCGTAACGCGACAGCACAGTAGCGACAGCCGCGATAATTCCGGGCCGGTCTTTTACAACGAAGCGCAGATAGTAGGGCGCGGTGAATTCTCCACTCACGTCTTTCGGCGTCTCGACTTCCGGAAGGCTGCCGGATGGCCTCGCTCCGCTGCGCGCGATCGAATACAAATCGGAAACCACGGCCACGGCGGTGGGATCTCCGCCCGCCCCGAAGCCGGAAAAAATCATCTGCCCGGCATATTGCCCGGTTGCTGCGACCAGATTTTTGCTGCCCTCGACGTGCGCGACGAGCGAGGAAGCCGGAACCAGTGCGGGCCGCACAAACGCGCGCACGCTCAATCCATCTTCCGTTTCTTTTTTGGCCAGGGAAATCTGCCGGATGGTGCAGTTCAATTCGCGCGCGTAGGCAAAATCAACAGCCTCGACGGCGGAAATCGGCCAGCACGGAATCTGTTCGCTTTGCAATCGCACGCGCAGCCCGGCTTGCGCCAATATGATGAGCTTGGCGCGCGCGTCGTACCCTTCGACATCGTTCGTCGGATCGGCTTCGGCGTAGCCCAGTTCCTGCGCCTCCTTCAGCGCCGCTTCAAAGCTCGCGCCCGTCGCCTCCATTTTCGTCAGGATAAAATTGCACGTGCCGTTGAGCACGCCCGCGATTTTGAAAAGGCGGTCGCCGGCCAGACCCTCCTGAATCCCCATGATGGCCGGGATTCCTCCGGCGACCGACGCTCCAAATTCAAGACGTCTGCCTGCCTCGCGCGCGGCTTCAACGAGCTCCGGCCCGCTTTCGGCGATCAACTGCTTGTTTGCCGTGACCACCGATTTTCCAGCGCGCAGCGCCTTGCGGATCCAATCGCCCGCGGGCTTCACTCCTCCAGCCAGCTCCACAAAAATGTCGATGTCCGAGGAAAGCACTTCGCTGATGCTTTCCGTCCAGCGCACGCTCGCGGGCACCCAGTCCACTTTTTTCCGCGCCACATTGCGATTGAAAATATGCGTCAGCTCAAACGTGCCGTTCGCTTCCTGGCAAAGCAATTTTGCGACCGACCGGCCCACGGTGCCGAAGCCCGCAATCGCAATCTTCAGCTTCTTCCGCCGAACCACCGGCTTCTTCGCGGGAGCAGGTTTGCCGCCTGACTTGGATTTTGCACTTTTCGCTTTTGCCGCCAATGCCTCACCTCGCCGGGAACCCCGGCCCCTTCAGAGCGCAAGGATTATAAGGTATTTTCAGGCAGGACAGGCTTCCAGCCTGTCGGTTTCCAAAACGCCAGCCCGGCCCCATAATAATGCAAGCCCTTAAGCCCGCAGGGCATCAAACAACCATGGCGCAAATCGACGAGCGGCTCCCGCAAAATGTCGAAGGCGAATTCTTCGTCGACGCGAGTTGCATCGATTGCGACGCGTGCCGCCAGATCGCCCCCGCGAGCTTCCGCGATCACGGCGGCAAATCCAGCGTCTTCCACCAGCCGCAAAATCCCGGTGAACTGCACCGCGCGCTGATGGCGCTGGTTGCGTGCCCGACCGCATCCATCGGCACCGCGTCCCACCGCAGCGCTCGCCCCGGCGTCGAAGCCTTTCCCGCCCATGTCGTGGATGACGTTTACTACTGCGGGTTCAATTCGGAAGCGAGCTTCGGCGCGTGGTCCTATTTGATTGTGCGCCCTCGGGAGCAAGGCGGGAACGTGCTCGTCGATTCGCCGCGCTTCAATAATCCGCTCGCGAAACGCATCGAGGATATGGGCGGCGTCAGTCTCATGATTCTTTCGCATCGCGATGACATCGCGGACCACGCCAAGTTTGCCGCGCACTTCCATTGCCCGCGCGTCATGCACGAGGCCGACGGCGCCGCCGCGCGCGGCATCGAGCGCGTCATCACCGGGACAGCTCCCGTGCGCATCGACGATGATCTCCAGTTAATCCCCACGCCCGGACACACGCGCGGCCACCAGGTTTTTCTCTATCGCGATAAGGTGCTTTTCACCGGGGATCATCTGGCGTGGTCGCCGGAACGCGAAACTCTCACCGCTTTCCGCGATGTCTGCTGGTATTCCTGGACCGAGCAGACGCGCTCGATGGAAACACTGCTGGGCTACAAATTTGAATGGGTTCTTCCCGGCCACGGCCGCATCGGCCACGGTTCCGCCGAGGAAATGCACGAACATTTGGAGCGTTGCGTTGCGCGGATGAAGAGGCAGTAGCACAGGCATCCGCCGCGGCGGATCTGTGCGGGTTTGGAGTCCGCATGTGCGGCAATCGCTAAACAGCGATCGCGAAAACCACACAGGTCCGCCGCGGCGGATGCCTGTGCTACTTAAACCCGTTCGAGCAGGATCGCGATGCCCTGCCCCACGCCGATGCACATGGACGCAAGGGCGTAGCGCCCCTTGATGCGTTGCAACTGCCGCGCAGCCGTCAAAACGAGTCTTGCCCCGCTCATCCCCAGCGGGTGGCCGAGCGCGATCGCGCCGCCATTGGGATTCACCTTTTCGCTGTTGTCCGGCAAGCCTAATTCCCGCGTCACGGCCAGCGCCTGCGCGGCGAACGCTTCGTTCAATTCGAAGACGCTCACATCGTCCATCGAAATCTTCCACCGCTCGAGCAGCTTTCGAACCGCATAAATCGGCCCGATCCCCATGTAGTCCGGCTCGACGCCTGCGGTCGCAGCGCCTACAACCCGCGCGATCGGCTTCAGGCCAAACTTCGCGGCCGCTTCTTCGGAAGCCACGAACATGGCGCAGGCTCCATCGTTGATGCCCGAGGCATTTCCGGCCGTCACAGTGCCGTTCTGGCGGAAGGGAGTGGGCAATTTGGACAGCGCTTCGATGGTCGTATCCGGGCGGATGTGTTCGTCTTCGGAAACAGACTTCGCCGTTCCCTTCGGCCCGGGGATTTGCACTGGGACGATTTCTTCGGCGAGGATTCCGGCCTTCTGCGCCGCGGCGGCTTTCAGCTGCGAGCGCAGCGCAAAGCAATCCTGCGCGGCGCGATCGACTTTGTATTTTTCGGCGACGTTTTCCGCCGTTTCCGGCATGGATGCGTTGCCGTACAATTTCAACATCCGCGGATTCGGAAAACGCCAGCCGATGGTCGTGTCGTAAATTTCCGCGGTTCGCGAAAAAGGAGTCGCGGCCTTGGGCATCACGAACGGCGCGCGGCTCATGCTCTCGACGCCGCCCGCGATGGCCAGTGAAATTTCACCGGCGCCGATCGCGCGCGCTGCCGTCGTGACCGCTTCCATCCCCGAACCGCACAGGCGATTCACCGTCATCGCAGGAACTGCGTAAGGAATTCCGCTGAGCAGCAGCGCCATGCGCGCCACATTGCGATTGTCTTCGCCCGCCTGGTTCGCGCAGCCGAAGATGACCTCGTCGACCGATTCCCAGTCGCTCTTTTGAAACGCGTCCCGCAACGCCTTCAAGGGGATCGCCGCCAGATCATCCGTGCGCACCTGCGCGAGCGCGCCGCCGTAGCGCCCAATCGGCGTGCGCACTCCTTCGCAGATAAATGCAGCGGACATTCCGGGCGAAGCTTAATTCTTCGGTGCGCCACCAGCTGGCGCAATTGGCTTGGCTGGGGCAGCCGGCGCAGAATCCTGGATGCTGACCACTTCCACTTCAAAGATCAGCGTGGCATTCGGTCCGATGACGCCGCCCGCGCCGCGCTCGCCGTACGCCAAATTCGACGGAATGAAAACTTGCCACTTGGAACCCACGGGCATTAGTTGCAGAATTTCCCTGAAACCGGGGATCACGTTTTTCACTTCAAAGGGTACCGGTTTCCCGGCCTTGGCGGAGCTGTCAAACTCGGTCCCATCCAGGAATGTTCCCTTGTAGTTGCACAGGACCGTGTCGCTTTCCTGGGGCTTCTTGCCCTGGCCAGGCGTCATTATCTTGTATTGCAACCCATCGGGAAGCGCGACAACGCCACCCTTCTTCGCATTTTCGGCCAGGAACGCTTCGCCCTTCGTCTTGTTTTCCGCGGCAGCGGCCTCCTGAGCCTGCATTTGCTTCTGGCGAATCTCTTGCTGCAGCGACGTGATCACCTGACGGAGTTCATCCTCGCTCATCTGGGGCTTTGCGCCCGAGAGCCCATCTTTCAGGCCCTGCGTCATGATGGCGGGATCGACATCGATCCCCTGGGTCTTCACGCCCTTGCCCATTTCCATGCCAATCGCGTAGCTGACTTTCTCTTTTTGAGTCTTAAACCCAGGCGCCAGGCTGGGCGCCTGTGCCGATGATTGCCCCGAGGTCGATTGCGCCGGTGCGGCCGCCGGCGCCTTGGCGGGCGGAGCCGCCGGCGCTTTCGCAGGCGCTTGCTGTGCCTTCGCGCCGCAGGCAAGCAGCCCGAGCGCCAAAATTGCCATCCCCATCCGCTTCATCCGTCCTCCTAGAATCGCCGACGAGCGTAGGTTTAGCGCTCATCTTCAGCCATAGACGGTACCCGATTGCCCCGCCCCGCTGCAAGTTTTGGCCGCTGGGTTGTCATCGCGCAGATAAGGGCGAACCGGTTTTTCTCGGTGGACGTCACTTCAGTCTTTCAAGGCCTGGTAGGTGAGAACATCTTCAGCCTCCAAATTCAGGCGCGTGGCCGCAGCGTTGACGCGCTCCAAATCGCGCGCATGAACTTTTCTGCGGGATCTTTGCCGAAAATGGAGTCGAAGGATGCGTTCAATAACTTCTGAGCGAGAGAGTTTGGAGCTGGCGAGCCGGTCAACATTTGCCAATACACCTGAAGAGAGCGTGAGCGATATTCTTTCATGCATACGACCAATATACGCCGCTTGTTACAGGCAGTGGAATACGGAGCGATACGATCTCCCGTGCCTCCCCCTCCCCTCGTGCAAATCTGGGTTTTATGGCACAGTAGTATCCTCTGATGGCCGAATCCGGGAACTCCTCAAACGCGGGGCGCATTGCCTTCACGTATCCTGACTTTTCCCACTACCAGCTGGCTCGTTTTCTGATTGTGGCCGGCCTCGAGATGCAATCGGTCGCGGTCGGCTGGCAAATTTACGAAATCACGAAGCGGCCGCTCGACCTTGGTCTGGTGGGGCTGGCGCAGTTCTCGCCGGGCATTTTGCTGTTTCTCGTCACGGGTCACGCCGCAGATACTTTCAACCGGCGAAAATTGCTGATGGCCTGTTACGCGGGATTTGGCGTGTGTTCGGCGCTGCTGCTTTTCTACGCGCTGAGCGGATTGCGGACGGTGTTGCCCATGTACGCCGTCGTGGTTCTGCTGGGCGTCGTGCGGTCGTTCAACAACCCGGTGAGCCGCTCGCTCGTGCCGATGATCATCCCGGAAGAACATTTGCAGAATGCCATCGCCTGGAACAGTTCCGTGAACCAGGCCGGGACGATTCTTGGCCCGTCTCTCGGCGGCCTGATCTACGCCATCGCTAAAGGACCTGCGGCGGTCTATACGACCTCGATGTTGGCCGCTGTAGCGGCGGTTTTTCTGATGGCCAAAATCAAGCTGCATTCCAAGCCGCGGCCCCGGCAACCGGTCAACCTGAAATCAGTGATGGCAGGACTCCGCTACATCGCGGAAAAGAAAATCATCCTGGGTTCCATTTCGCTGGACCTTTTTGCCGTACTGCTCGGCGGCGCGGTGGCGCTCTTGCCCGTCTTTGCCAGCGATATTCTTCGGACCGGGCCCTGGGGGCTGGGTCTCCTCCGAGCGTCTCCTGCGATCGGTGCGGGCAGCATGGCGCTGCTTCTCGCGCACCGGCCCTTCCGCAGCCGCGCCGGTGTGACCATGCTATGGTGCGTGGCTGGCTTTGGAGTCTTCACGATACTCTTCGGCATTTCGCGAAGCCTGATCCTGTCCATGGTGGCGCTCGTGCTGGTCGGGTCGATGGACACGGTCAGCGTGGTGGTTCGCACCACGCTGGTGCAGCTGGCCACTCCGGATGAGATGCGCGGGCGCGTGAGCGCCGTGGAGATGATCTTCATCGGCGCTTCGAATGAAATCGGCCAGTTCGAATCGGGACTCACCGCGCAATGGTTCGGCGCCGTTCCGGCCGTGATCATGGGCGGCATCGGAACGCTGATCATCACGGCGCTATGGGCGTGGAATTTCCCGGAGTTGCGGCGAGTCGAAAGGCTAAGTTCTCTCCGGACTTAAGAGAGTTTTTGTAGCACAAGCACCCGCCGCGGCGGACCTGTGCGGGTTTTGCGACTTCTGTTAGATCGGGAAGTCTCCACGTGCGACTTACAAAACCGCACAGCCAAGAGTGGCTGTCCTACTTTTTTTCAAGTTCTTCGTTGAGGGCGGGAACGATTTCGAAAAGATCGCCGACGATGCCGTAATCGGCGACTTCGAATATCGGGGCGTTCTGGTCTTTGTTGATCGCGACGATGGTGCGCGAGCCCTTCATTCCCACCACGTGCTGGATGGCTCCGCTGATTCCGATGGCAAGATAAAGCTTGGGCGCGACGGTCTGGCCCGAGCTGCCGATCTGTCGGTCCATGGGCAGCCAGCCTTCGTCGCAGATGGGGCGCGACGCGGCCAGTTCCCCGCCGAGGAGCTTTGCGAGCTTTTCGGCGAGAGGAATATTTTCGGGCGCCTTGATACCCCGGCCGACGGCCACCAGGATGGGCGCCTGCGTAAGGTCAACGGCTTGCTTCGCTTCGCGGAATAGTTCGAGGGGCTTCGTTCGAATCTGTTCCGCCTTGAGATCCACTGAGATTGGCGTTACGGGCGCCTTGGACGAACCCCGCGCCACGAGATCCGCTCGGAACGCTCCGGCCTGAAACGTTGCGAACCACGGCGCGGAACCTTCGAACACCACGTCGGCCGCCGTCTTGCCCTGAAACATCTGGCGGACAAAAATCAGTTTCCCGTCTTCATGGCGGTAGCCAACGCAGTCGCCGATCATGCCTTTGCCGAGCGACGCGGCCAGTTTTGGCGCGAAGTCGCGCACCTGGTAGGTGTGTGGCAAGAGCACCAGATCCGGCTTGGCCTGCGCGATTACTTGCTTCAGCGCGACGGTGTAACCGTCGGGCGTGTACGCGGCGAGCAATTCGTGCTCGACAAGGAGCACTTCATCGAGCTTGTTTGCTGCAAGTTCGCCGGCCAACGCAGCGACACCTTTGCCGATCACGACGGCAGCCAGGCGGCTCTTAGTTTCCGCGGCCATTTGTTGCGCCGCGGCAAGCGTTTCAAAGCTGGTCTTGTTCCACTGCGCGTCGCGCTGTTCGGTGATCAGGAGAATGTTCATCGTGGCGGCCCTAGCCTAAATCACTCGCGCTTCGTGCTTCAATTTTTCAATGAGCTTTGCGGCGGCCTCTTTCGGCGTGCCGGTTAGAAACTCGGTCTTCTTGGTTTTCGTCGGAACGTAAATGCGCTCGATGTGCTGTGTCGGATCATGCGTGACGCCGAGCGATTCGCGCGTGATCGTCGCGATTTCTTTTTTCTTCGCGGCCATGATGCCTTTGAGCGTCGCGTAGCGCACCTTGTTGATGCCGGACTGGATCGTCAGCATGGCGGGCAGCGGCAGCTCGACCCACTGGAACCATCCGGCTTCGAGTTCTCGCTTCACGCGCAAGCCGCCGCCCTGCGCGTCAATCTGCATGATGATCGTGGCGTGCGGCAGGCCAAGAAGTTCCGCCAGCAGCACGCCCGTCTGGCCGAAGCCCTGGTCTTCGCTTTGCAATCCCGTCAGCACGAGGTCCGGTTTTTCCCGCGCGATAGCCGCAGCTAGAAATCTGGCCGCGCCGAGGGGATCGAGCGTGTGCGCCTTGTCATCCGCGATGTGCACGCCGCGGTCGGCGCCCTTGGCGAGGGCTTCCTTGATCGTCTGCTTCACGCGCTCCGGGCCCATCGACACGGCGATCACTTCGCCGGTGTGCTTTTCCTTCAGGCGCAGGGCTTCCTCGAGCGCGTAACTGTCGGGCTCATTCATCTCGAAGCCGATATCAGTTTCGCGGATCCAGCTTGCATCGGTGATGGCAAGGGGTGCGTCCTTGGCGGGCACTTGCTTGATGCAGACAACAATCTTCATCCGGTCCTCTCGCCGTAGCACAGGCACTCTTGCCTGTGCGGGTTTCTCAACTTTCAGGCGTGCTGGCGCGATCGACGATCTACAAAACCGCACAGGCAAGAGTGCCTGTGCTACTAGAACCACTATCGCGAATCCCAGCGCTTGAAAAGCAGTGCGGCGTTGGTGCCGCCGAAACCGAATGAGTTTGAAAGCGCATGCTGGACGGCGGCCTTGCGCATGTGATTCGGGATGTAGTCCAGATCGCATTCCGGGTCCGGCATCTCCTGATTGATGGTGGGAGGCAGGACCTGATCGCGAAGCGCCAGGACGCTGATGCCTGCTTCGAGGCCGCCCGCGCCGCCGAGAAGATGGCCGGTCATGGACTTGGTCGAGCTGACGGCAATTTTTTTGGCGTGCTCGCCGAAGACGCGCTTCATGGCCTTGGTCTCAATGGCGTCGCCGAGCGGCGTGGAAGTGCCGTGGGCGTTGACGTAATCGATTTGGGACGGTTCGAGTCTCGCGTCGCGAATCGCCGCGCGCATGACGCGGTAGGCGCCGTCGCCGTTCCCCTCGGGCGCGGTGATATGGTAGGCATCGCCTGACATTCCGTAGCCCACAATTTCAGCCAGGATTCGCGCGCCGCGCCGCTCTGCGTATTCGAGCGACTCAAGGATCAGAATTCCGGCGCCTTCGCCAATCACGAAACCGTCGCGGTCGGCGTCAAACGGGCGGCTGGCGCGCTCGGGTTGATCGTTGCGCGTCGAGAGCGCCTTCATCGCGGCGAATCCGCCCACGCCCATCGGCGTGATGGCGGCTTCGGAGCCGCCGCAAATCATGACCTCCGCGTCGCCGTGCTGGATCATGCGAAAGGAATCTCCGACCGCGTGCGCGGAAGCCGAGCACGCCGTCGCGGTCGCCGAATTCGGCCCCTTCGCTCCGTAGCGGATGGAAATGTGCCCCGATGCCAGGTTGATGATCGCCGCGGGAATGAAAAACGGGGAGATGCGCCCGGGACCGCCGTGCAGCAGCTTGGAGTGCTCACGCTCGATCACATCGAATCCGCCGATTCCGCTGGCCACATAGACGCCGGTCACTTCCGCGATATCCGGCGTGATTTTCAGCTCCGACATGCGCATGGCGAAATCCGTGGACGCCAGCGCAAGCTGGATGAAGCGGGCGATTTTCTTGATTTCTTTTTTCTCGGCCCAGTGGAGAGGATCGAAATCGCGGACTTCCCCGGCGATGGTGCAATCGAAGGCGGCGGCGTCAAATTGGGTGATCGTGCGGACGCCGCTCTTTCCCGCCAGGAGATTCTTCCAAACCTCATCGGTGCCGATTCCCAAACCGCAGACTAGTCCGACACCCGTTACTACGACCCGGCGGCTCACTTGATTAACTCTCTCCTGGTGGTTTTGCAGCGGCCCCTGAATTACTTCTTGCCGTGCTTCTGGATGTAGTCGACCGCGTCCTTCACGGTTGCGATCTTTTCCGCGTCTTCGTCGGGAATTTCGATACCAAAGGCCTCTTCAAAGGCCATCACCAATTCAACCGTGTCCAGGGAATCCGCACCCAGATCGTCCACAAAGGAAGCGGTGGCGGTCACTTCGGCTTCATCCACTCCAAGCTGTTCCACGATAATCTGCTTTACTCGTTCATCGACACTGGCCATTCTGTTTTGCCTCCGATAAGCGCTATGTCCGGCTTCGTGTGGCTCGTTGCTTCACTGCTTAGGGTGTTGATTTTGAGCAGCCGACATTCTATGTACGGTCCCGCTCAAGGTCAACCTAACTCTGCCTGAGTGGGTCAGGTTAGATACTCAATGAGCTTTTAGGCAGCCCCCTCGGCCCTGGCGGTCGAATGATTGTGCATAGGATTTCACGGCAAAGCAAACGCGTTGATGCCCGAGGTCATGATCAACACGTACTGCTTTCCGTTGCGGCCCATGTAAGTCATCGGGTTGGTATGCCCTTCCGCGTCGAGCTTTGCTTCCCAAAGCACCTTGCCGGTCCGTGATTCGAACGCGCGAATACGTTTGTCGATGGTGCCGGCGATGAACACGAGCCCGCCGGCAGTGGCGATGGAACCGCCTTGCCCGAAGGCTCCGGTGTTGTGGATTCCCTTGGCTTCCATTTCGTCGCTCGTGCCGAGGGGGACGCGCCAGGCGATATCGCCCGTGTTTGCATTTACGGCCATTAGTTCAGCCCATGGCGGTTGCTGGCAAGGCAGCTCGGTGTCGGGATCCCAGAAGCGCGCGTTGAACGAACCTTTTCCAAGCGGACTGGACCGGCGGTACGCGACTTGATCGCCGTCAGGGGTCTTGTCCAGACGGCCCATACCGCCGACGTTGCGCGAGTTTACGAACACATATCCCAGGTTGGGGTCCACGGAGACGCCGCCATAGTTGGGCCCGCCCTGCTGGCCTGGGAAAATGACTCTGAATTCCTTGCTGCTGTAAGGGGTGTATGCGCCTTCGTTGTGGATGCCGCCTATCTGGGCCACCAGATCCCGGCAAAACTTTTCATGCTCCGGCTCACCCGTGAAGACTTCATCGGGTTTCATCCCCTGGCGAGCAAGCGGCGGAGGTTTCACTGGGAATGGCTGCGTTGGCGAGGACTGCTCGCCGGGGACATCGCTTTGCGGGACGGGCCGCTCTTCCCACGGATAGATGGATTTACCGGTATCACGATTCAGGAAAAACATCAGGCCCGGTTTTGAGATGGCCACGACCGCTGGGATTTTCTTTCCGTCGCGAATCACGTCCAGCAGCGATGGGGCCGCCTCGGCGTCGTAGTCCCAAACGTCATGATGCGTTAACTGGAAATACCAACGCACCTTTCCGGTGTTGGCGTCCAATGCCACGATCGAAGAAGAAAATAAATTTTGCCCGTGCCGCGCGCCTCCGTAGTATTGGGCAGCGGGTTGGCCGATCGGCAAAAAGACCAGGCCGCGCTGCACATCTACGGTGATTGCACCCCAGTTCGCAGGCGATCCGGCGGTCATCCAATTGTCCTTCGGCCAGGTTTCATAACCGGCTTCGCCCGGATGAGGGATGGTGTGGAAGGTCCAGACCAGCTTGCCTGTGCGGAGATCCCAGGCGCGCACATCCATGGCTGGCCCGTCGGGGTCGTCTTCTTTCCCCTGCGCTCCCGTGATGATCAGGTTGCCGAAGATGACTCCGGGAGAACTCATGTGATAAGGCGCGGAAGGAAATTTCTCAGTAACACCAGCTCGTAAGTCAACGACGCCGTCCTTGCCGAATCCTGGAACGAGTTTCCCCGTTTTGGCGTTAATGGCAATCAGGCGTCCTTCGCTTGTGCCCGCGAGGATCGCAGGCGGATTGTCTTTATCCCCTTGCCAATAGGTCACGCCACGAAGCGTGGCGTTCGCTTTGCTGAGATCGTATTTCCAGATTTCCTCGCCGCTCTCAGGTTCCAGCGCAACGATCGTGTGATTGACGGTTGGGGTGTACAGCATGCCGTCGACCATGATTGGCACGGCCTCTGTTGCCGGGGGGCCTTGCGTTGCGGAGTTGGGGTTACCGGAATCAGCCGGAATGCCGTACTGCCAGGCCTTTCTGAGCTTCGATACATTTGCGGTGTCGATCTGCTTCAGTGGGGAGTAACGCTGGCCGGCGCCATCGTAGCCATACGCAGGCCAATCTGTCTGGCAGTATGCAACTGGAGCGAACATGCCCGCGAGGAGAACGGCTGCAATGATTCTCATTGGATCCTCCAGATTCTGAGAACCGGAGCGAAATTTAGGTAGTGAAACAATTGAAAGGAATCGTGCCCGCCCAAAAAACGGGCAGGTTTATTATCCCATTCGCATGCCGCCGTTGACGTCGAGGACGGCGCCGGTGATGTAGCCTGCTTCTTCGCTGGCCAGGAAGACGACGGCTGCGGCGACTTCCGCGTCGCAACCCATGCGGCCGAGCGGGATTCGCGCGAGCAATGCGTCTTTTACGTTTTGCGGCAACGGGTCGGTCATTGGCGAGACGACAAAGCCGGGCGCGACGGCGTTCACGGTGATGTTACGGGAAGCGATTTCCAGGGCCAGGGCGCGCGTTAAACCTATAAGGCCGGCCTTTGCGGCAACGTAATTCACCTGGCCGGGATTCCCCGTCTCGGCAACGACCGAGGTCACATTGATGATGCGGCCATAGCGGGCGCGCATCATGACGGACATGGCCTGCTGCGCGCACAGGTGCGCGCCGGTCAAATTGGTGCGCAGAACGGCGTCCCAGTCATCGGGCTTCATGCGGACGGCGAGGCCGTCGCGAGTAATGGCGGCATTATTAACCAGGATGTCAAGTCTGCCGAATTTTTCAATCGTTTGGCGGAAGCCGGACTTCACTTGATCGGCGTCAGCCACATCCATCTTGACGGCCAGCGCTTCGCCTCCTGCCGCGGCGATTTCCGCGACGACGCTCGCCAATTTTTCGGCGTTACGCGCGGCGGCGGCGACGCGCGCGCCGGCCTGCGCCAGGGCGAGTGCCGTGGCGCGCCCGATTCCCTGCGACGCGCCGGTCACCAGAGCTACGCGATCTTTCAAGGTAAACATGTGGGGTTTTGTAGCACAGCCACTCCTGGCTGTGGGGTTTTGTTCGTCGCACGTATGGGCTGGCGACTAGCCACGAATGCGAAAACCGCACAGGCAAAGTGCCTGTGCTACTGATTACGCTTCCGCCGATTCGGTCTGCGCTTGCGCTAGCCTCTCCAGCGTCGAGCGCAGGGATTTCTCGTCCTCCACGTTGAACACGTGGATCGACCGGTCAATCTGCCGCAAGAGGCCCGTGAGAACGCGCCCTGGCCCGACCTCGACAAACGTGTTGACGCCCTGTTCGATCAACTCACGCACGGATTCTTCCCAGCGCACGGGCAAAGTGACCTGGCGGACGAGCCCTTCCCGCGCCTCATCGCCGCTGGTGGTGAGCTCGGCGTCGGCATTGTTCACAAGCGGCACGCGCAAAGTGTGGAACGTGGTTGCATGCAGATCGACTTCCAGCCGCTCTGCCGCGGGTTTCATCAGCGAGCTGTGAAAGGGAGCGGAAACCGGAAGCATCACGGCGCGCTTGGCTCCGCCCGCCGATGCAAGTTCCACGGCGCGCTTCACCGCCTCGGCATGGCCGGAGATTACAGTCTGCTCGGGAGAATTCAGATTGGCCGGCGCCACAACTTGCCCATCGGCCGCCTGCCGGCAGATCCCCGCGACCTGAGCGGGCGCCAATCCTAAAATCGCCGCCATCGCGCCCACGCCTTCGGGCACCGCCGATTGCATGTATTCTCCGCGACGCCGCACGAGCCGGACCGCGTCCGAGAATTCCAGCCCGCCAGCAGCCACGAGCGCGGAATATTCGCCCAGGCTATGCCCCGCGACGAATGCCGGCTCCACTCCATTTTCCGCGAGCACACGGTATGCGGCCACTGAGACGGTCAAAATCGCGGGCTGCGTGTTCGCCGTCAGCTTCAGCGCCTCTTCGCTGCCATTGAAGCACAGATCGGAGACCGAGAATCCAAGGGCTTTGTCCGCCTCATCAAACACACTTCGGGCCGCCGCGTGGTTCGCGGCTAGTTCCCTGCCCATGCCCGGGTATTGAGAGCCTTGCCCCGGAAACAAAAACGCCAATTTTCCCATTGAATGAACCGCCGTTTCGCCGCTTATGCTTCCACAGGGACAGGAATCGTGGCAAGTTCCTGCTCGATTCTTTCATTGACCCCGCCCCGAACCAATTCCATTGCCACCCGGATGGCATTCTTAATCGCCAGGGAATTCGAACTCCCGTGCCCGATCACGGTCACGCCCTTCACCCCCAGCAAAGGAGCGCCACCGTATTCCGAGTAGTCAATCTTCTTTCGAAAGCTCTTATAGGCCTTGCGCGAAAGCACGTACCCGACCTGAGAACTGATGGTGCTCTGCAAAGCTTCCTTGAGCATCGACGCAATATGCTGCGCGACGCCCTCGCTGATCTTCAGAGCGATATTTCCGATGAAGCCGTCACATACGATGACATCCACGGAGCCGTTGAAAATGTCGCGCCCCTCGACGTTTCCGCTGAAATTCAACGAGGAGAGCTTCAGGCGGCTGTAAGCCTCTCGCGTCAACTCGTTGCCCTTGGATTCTTCCTCGCCGATCGATAGCAGGGCCACTTTCGGCCGGCGCGTTCCGAAAATCGCACGGTAGTAAATCTCCCCCATCACGGCAAATTGGACGAGGTGCGCGGGCTTTGAGTCCACGTTCGCGCCCACGTCGAGCAGAACCGCTGTCCCTCCGCGCGAAGTCGGAAACGGCGCCGCCAGCGCCACCCGGTCCACAGAAGACAGCGTACCAAGCCCAAATCGCGCAACGGCCATCACGGCGCCGGTATTTCCCGCGCTGACCATGGCGTCGGCCTGGCCGCCGCGTACGAGCTTTGCCGCGACATGCGCCGAACTGTCCTTCTTCTTCCGGAAAGCCTGCGTGGGCGAGTCATCCATGGTGATGACTTCGGTTGCCGGAACGATATCAATGGGCAGCCCGCGGTGGGAGTGCTTCGCCAGCTCTTTCTTCAGCTCCGGCGCAAGGCCAACCAGGAGGATTCGAACACCCAACTCCCGCGCCGCCTGAACAGCGCCCTCGACTTCAGGACGCGGCGCATGGTCTCCACCCATCGCATCTACGGCTATGGTGATCATTCAAACTCCGGTAGGGGAACCGCACAGAGGCCGTGCAGGTCCGGGATCAGGCCCCGGTGTCCACAACTTCCCGGCCTTTATAATAGCCACATTGCGGGCATGCCTGGTGAGGCTGCTTCATTTCATGACAGTTGGGGCATTTGGCGAGGGCCGGAGCCTTCAGAAAATCATGAGCGCGCCGATTGTTCTTTCGCGCGTGGGAATGACGCCGTTTTGGATTGGGCATACAAACTCCTTCTCGTGGCCCCAAATTGCATGAGGCATTCTATGGTGTTTCGCCTGGGATTCCTATTGCTTTTTGAACCAGTCCTGTTTCAGACGCGCCAGAGGCGCCATACGCGGATCGGCTGCGTGACTTTCACAGCGGCATTCCTCGTTATTTAAATTCACTCCGCACTGCGGACACAGCCCGCGGCAATCGCTGCGGCAGATCGCCTTCATGGGCAGAGCCAGAAGGACTTGCTCGGCCAGCACGTCGGCCAGGAACATTCCTTCTCCCTCGAAAAACGCGATTTCGGTGTCGTCGAGCTTCAGGCGCTCCTCTTCTTCCTTGGTCATGGTAGCCAACGGCTTGTAGAAGAGGTCAAATTCACGGGCGATATCCTCGTGGACGGGTTCCAGGCAGCGGGCGCAGACCATTTCGAGCCGGGTGTGCAGCTCTCCTGTGACGCGGATCTGGCCTTCCACGAGTTCGGCGGTCGCGCGCACCTCGAGAGGCTCCGCCTGCCGGAAGTCGCCGGTGCGGTAATCCACCGTTCCCGGGGCGTAGCTCTTCCGGATGCGAATCTTGCGAACGGCCAGGTCTTTGACGTCTAGGAACATCGATATTCGCCGCTTGCGCGGGTCTCCCTGAACTTTCGTGCAGAGTCCATTATATGTGCCGCCGGAGTGATGTCAAGGAAGGCACTGTGGGGTTCGAAGCGTGTGATTCGAAACAGGTACGAGTAGGACAGGCTTCCAGCCTGTCTGCCTTTCGTCAGGATCACCATCCAAAACCCGACAGGCTGAAGCCCGTCCTACGCGGATTTTGCCGATTTTGTTCCGAGCAATTCTGCGTGCAGGCGAAGCAGGTAGTGATCGGTCATCCCCGCGATGTAATCGCACACGACTCGATGCTTCGGAGCGCGTTGCGCAAGTTCGGCGTAGGCTTTGGGCATTGCGGCGGGATGCTCCATATAAAAGTCGAAGAGTTGGGCGAGGGCTTCTACCGAGCGTTCACGATCGATGACAATTGCGGGATTGTCGTAAAGGCGCGCGAGCAGGAATTTCTTGAGCGCGGCGTTTTCGGCGGCCAGGGACGCGCTGAATCCCGCGAGGCGCTTCGGAGCACGGCGGACGTCTTCGACGGTTTGCACGCCCGACGCGGAGACGACGGATCGCGTGTTTTCGATCAGGCCGGTCGCCAGATGGTCGAGGACGCGCTTGGCGGCTTCGTTGAATTTCAGCTTGTCGGCGCCCTGCGGGTGGCTGCGCACAACCTCTTCATAAAAACGGGCAAACAGCGGCACCTCCGCGCGGATCATCTCAATGCCAAGCAAATGCGCTTCGTAGCCGTCATCGAGATCGGCAGTGTTGTAGGCGATCTCGTCGACGAAATCGATGAGCTGGGCTTCGAGCGGCGGGCGCTGGTCGAGCAAATATTCTGAGAGCGCCGGATATTGCGCGGCGTCGTAATCGCGCGAATGTTTGACGATGCCTTCGCGAACTTCAAACGTCAGATTGAGGCCGGGAAAATCCAGATAGCGCTGCTCGAACTGCTCGACGATCCGCAGGGCCTGCAAATTGTGATCGAAGCGGTCGCCGTGCGGACGTAGCAATTCATCGAGCTTCCGTTCTCCGGCGTGGCCGAAGGGCGGGTGGCCAATGTCGTGAACGAGGGCCAGGGCTTCGGCGAGATCGGCGTTGAGTTCGAGCGCGCCTGCAACAGTGCGCGCAATCTGCGCGACTTCCAGCGTGTGCGTGAGGCGGTTGCGGAAATGGTCGGAATAGCGCGTGGTGAAGACTTGCGTTTTTGCTTCGAGGCGGCGGAAGGCGCGCGAATGAATCACGCGGTCGCGGTCACGGGCGTAGTCGTTGCGGTACGGGTGAGGCGGCTCGGGATAACGCCTGCCGCGCGATTTCGCGGCGTCCATGGCGTAAGAGGCTAGGGGCATCGGACGATTCTATGATATGGAGCGGGTGACGCCAAATCATTGCGGGTGCTTAGGGGGTGGACTTTAGTAGCACAGGCACTTTGCCTGTGTGGTTTTGTAGGCTGACGGTACGCCAACGATGTAGCAGCAATTGCCAAAACCGCACAGGCAGAGTGCCTGTGCTACTTAGGGGCATTCACCGGCGCGGGCATTTGAACGAGGCCCTTGAAGACGAATTTTTGGACTCGCCGGCCGTCTTCGACTTCGGAGCTGTAGAGATTACCTTTGTTGTCAGTTGTCATGTGATGAAGTACGTCGAACTCGCCGGGGGCTATTCCGGGGCGGCCGAACGAGTCCAGGGCTTGCAGCGTCTTGCGGTCGAATACCCAGATGCGCGCGGGGCTGCGGCTCGCGACGTACAGGAAGCGCTGTCCAGGGTCGGCCGAAAAGGCCACGCTGGCGGCGGTGTTGCCGTTGTTGCAACCGGCGCCGGCGACGAGGCACCAGCGGTCGATCCATACCTGCGTAATGTATTTGCCCTCGGTTGTGAATACCTGCACGCGTTTGCCGCCGCGGTCGGCAACGTATACTAGCCCGTCGTTGGAAACTTTCACGCCGTGCACGGGCGGCACGAATTGCGAGGGGCCTGGGTCTTTCGGATCGAACCCAGTGGCCAGTGTCCGTGTGGCTTCCTCTTCTTCTGCTGCGGCTTTTGCGGCCTCGCCCGTCAAGGCGGGCGGACGCGGGGGATCGTCCATGGGCGTGTTGCCGAACGCGCCCCACATGCGCTTGTAGGCGCCGGTGTCCGCATCGAAGACGATGACGCGTTTGTTGCCGTAGCCGTCGGCCACGAAAATTTCGTTGGTCTTGGGATAGACGTAGACGTCGGCAGGCTTCCAAAGACTGGTCGTATCCGCGTTGGTTTTCTTCTGGGCGGCATGGCCGATCTGCATGATGAATTTGCCGGCTTTCGTAAACTTTAAAATTTGATCGTCGTTCCCGTTGCCGCTGATCCAGACATTCCCTTTGTAGTCGACGGTAATTCCGTGCTCGGTCGAAGGCCAGGTGTAGCCTTCGCCTGACTGACCGCCCCAGCCTTGAATGTAGTTGCCCGCTGCGTCGAATTCCATTACCGGCGGTCCCGTTTTCACGCCGGGCCTCACGGAATGCACACGATGAATGATCCAGATGTTTCCATCAGCATCGCTCGCCGCGCTGGACACCTGGCCGAGCGTCCAACCGTTCGGGATGTGCGGCCAGGATGGATCGACCACGAACTTCGGCACTTCGACTGTGTTGGCTGGAAGAGGCGGGGCGGCGGAAGTTCGGCGCGATCCGGCAATCAGGAACGCAACGATCGCTCACCACGACGATGCTTGCGCCTGCGGACAATAAAACGTAATGGCGGGCCACCTTCGCTGCGTCAAGGTAAGCAAGTGCAACGCGCGCTCGATTCCGCTTCACGTCCATAATGTCCCTCCTCTTCGGATTTTTCGCGGACCGCACGGATACAACTGGATCGATCTCTTCATGCGGACTTTCCGATTTCGATCCTTGGCTGGTGCATCGTACGATTCTCTTGCCCGGGACACAACGAATTTGCGGCCAGAGCACGGTCGTGTTCGATGCGCTGCTCGCGGCGCGAATTTTCGACGCGGCTGATGTATAGTAAAGTTCAAGCAGAATATTTCAATCGGGGAGCTTCGATCATCGAATCGCAAGGTGTCGCCATGAAAAACAGGTTTGCAATCTTATTCCTTTTTGCCGCAGGTGCGTTTGCGGCTTCGACGCCGATCTTCGCCCACCATTCGAGCGCAGGGTACGACATGGAGCACCCGGTCAGCATGAAAGGCGTCGTAACCAATATTGAGTGGACCAATCCCCACGTGTTTATTTTCCTGGATGTGAAGGACGAGAGCGGGAACTTCGCGGAATGGCGCGTGGAAGGCAACAGTCCCAACATGCTGATCCGGACGGGCTGGAAGAGGGAAATGATTAAGGCTGGTGACCAGTTGACGGTGAATGGCGCGCCCGAAAGAAATGGAACGAAGGTCCTTAGGCTCATTACCCTCACGCTGGCGAATGGCCAGAAGTACGATGGGCAGGGATTCAAGTAATTCGAGCGAGGCTGGATATTTCAAGCGGGGTCCACGGTGCGGAATCATTCCATCCTTTCGGTCGTTGCGGCGGCGACTCTAGCCCTGCCTCTCGTGATCTTCGCTCAGACAGCGCAGCACCCGGGCCCGGCAAAAACGCGGGCCGCCTCCAGTACACCCGATTTTTCCGGCGTGTGGTTTGTTGACGCGTACCAAAGAAACATGCTCCCTAAGGAAGATCCTCCCTTGCAGCCCTGGGCGGAGGCGCTCTTCAAGGAACGAATTTTTCAAAACTCGCACCGCGAACCCGACACCGGGCCGGACCCGACGGAGCGATGCATACCCCCCGGCATACCTCGGACCATGTTCCAGCCATTTCCGTGGGAGATCGTGCAGACACGCGACCGGGTGATCATGATTTTCGAGTACCAATCTCTGATCCGGCAAATTTTTACCGACGGGCGGGGACACCCGCAAGATCTTGAACCGACCTACATGGGAAACGCGATCGGAAAATATGAAGGCGACACGCTGGTCATCGACACGATCGGATTTAACGACAAGACGTGGCTCGATCCGATGGGCCTTCCGCACTCGGACGCCATGCACGTCACCGAACGTTTGCGCCGCGTGGATCACGAAACTTTGGTGGACGAGTACACCATCGATGATCCGAAAGCGTACACGAAACCCTGGACCGCGCAGAGAACCTTCAAGCTGAAACCGGACTGGCAGATTCAGGAATACGTCTGCGCGGAAAACAATAAATCCAAGTAAAGCCTTCTTTAAACGGGCATTCCGGTTGGATTTCGTGCTTGCCAAATCCTACATTCGGTGCTGGGCCAGTTTCCGATATGCCGACTTGTCAGGACTTGGCGACGCCCCGTCTCCTTGATGGAACCGCGTAGCGCCATGTATTACAATAACTCTACTGAGTCACCACTATGAGTGTTTTGATTCCATTTGACTTTGTTGAAGCCCACTTGACAGCGGATGACGACCCCGAATTCTGGCAAACCGCGCTGTCTGTTTTGGCAGACGAGTTTGCGATTCTGGTCTCCAAACCGGGAACTGAAAAAGATTGGGCGATGCTAGTTGGTGCTTGTTCCCACTGGCGGAGGCCACATCAGGAACGATGGACTGTGGCTGGCGGATTTGCGTGGCCCAGCGAAAATAGGTCATTCCCCAACTTGGATTGGTCGATGACTCTGCTCTACCGAGATGGGGAACTCCTCCCTGTACCAAAGCTGCCGGGCAAAGGCATTCGCCTTTTTCGAGTCGCAATGCCATCGCGCACTCGCCGGCATAAGCAGGCAGCCGTGCGTGCTTGCTGGGGAAACACCGGAGAGTCTGTGTTGTTCGGGTTTCGATGCATGAACGCTAAGTGGAGATGCGTTGCAGTCTCCGACCTGCGGTCGGGGGTAACTGCTCCTGTCCACCTACCTTTAGCCGGACTGGATATTTCTGATTCCGGAGCGGAGCCTACGTCAATCGGTTCGTTGATTCCCAAGTCCTGAGAGGCGGTCCTACCAGAAACTGGCCAACTGCCCCACATCTCCTTAAAGTTGCAATGTCGTAATGCTTTGACGTAGGATTCGAAACTGGCGATGACAATCAGGCGCATTTTCGCGGGCTCTATCGTGGCGCTGCTTCTGTCGGTGTCGTCGTTCACCGCGGCGTGCGATCTCTCTTGCGCGTTTGCTTCGATGAACTCGGACTGCCATTCCGCGCAAACCGAATCGCAAGACTCGGCAGTCGGCGGCATGAAGATGGACGGCATGGAGATGGCCGGAATGACCATGCCGGAAACGGCAGGCGGCGAAGGCCAGCAAGCGGTCTCCGCTGCCGCGCTTCCAAACGTTGCTCACCCCTCGATTGGCGAGATGGGGCCGTGCGAAAAGCAGAATTGCGATAACGGGTCCGCCGTTTCCGCAAAGACGACGCGATCCGTT
Source organism: uncultured Acidobacteriota bacterium (assembly GCA_963804145.1). Classification (GTDB taxonomy): domain Bacteria; phylum Acidobacteriota; class Terriglobia; order Acidiferrales; family UBA7541; genus Palsa-360. The sequence goes on from CAWDPI010000008.1 coordinate 228,412, forward strand.
GATTCACATTCTCATTCCCTCCTGGCGGTTGCTGAAACTCCCCGCGCCGATGATGCGCTGACGATATTTCACGACGCGCGTGATGACGTGGCATCGTTTCCTATTCGTGACGCAAGTCCCCTCCAGCTAAGTCTGCGTATCTAAAGCCCTCCCGATTTCTCTCTCAGCATTTCTCTGTGCTCTCTGTGTCCTCTGTGTTGAAAGCCTTTTCCGTGCTAAGGCAAAACATTTAACACAGAGAACACAGAGGGCACGGAGAAACCAATTCCATCAACGCAAGAGGAAATTTCCCCGGGAGATATTTTTTATGCGGCACTGGATCGCAATCATTGCGTTACTTCTGGCAATTCCGGCGACTGGCCGGAGCACAGCAAAACGGCAAGAAAGATGACGATATGCAAGGCATGCCCGGAATGGACGGCACGCAAATGCCGGGAATGAACATGGGCGGGACCTGATTTGATGACGATGCATCCGGAAACATTCCCGCAGGAAATCCTCCGCCATGCGGGGTCGGGCACGAGCGCCGAGCCCGATTCCACGCCGGTTCCCATGCTCATGACGACGAAGGGCAAGTGGACATTGATGTTCCACGCGAATGTGTTCGTGCTGGACGAGCAGCAATCGAGCCCGCGCGGGGGAGATAAATTTTTCTCGACGAACTGGTTCATGGGCATGGCGCAGCATGCGCTCGGGCCGGGCGTGTTTACGGCGCGCGCGATGCTGAGCCTCGAACCTGCGACCATCACAGGGCGCCAGTACCCGCTCCTGTTTCAGCAAGGCGAAACGGCTTTTGGAAAACCGATTGCCGACGGGCAGCATCCGCACAATTTTTTCATGGAGATCGCTGCGCTGTACGACTTGAAGCTGGGAAAAAACGGGTTGCTCTCGTTTTACGCCGCGCCCATCGGCGATCCAGCCATCGGACCGATGGCTTACCCGCACCGCGCGTCCGCTTCGGAAGATCCTCTCGCGGCGCTCGGCCATCATCAGGAAGACTCGACGCACATCGCCGAGGACGTGGTCACCGTGGGCGCGACGTATCGCATCGCGCGGATCGAAGCGTCGGGCTTTCACGGGCGCGAACCGGGCGAAAATCGCTGGAATATCAGCCAGGGAAAAATCGATTCGTGGTCCACTCGGCTGACGATTCAGCCGGGGAAAAATTGGAGCGGGCAATATTCGTACGCCCGGATCGCCAGTCCTGAAGCCCTCTTTCCCGCGGAAAACCAGGAACGCATGACAGCCTCGGCGATGTATAACCGCCCGATCCACAACGGCAATTGGGCCAGCTCGCTGATTTGGGGACGCACGAGGTCGCTCGAAGACAATTCCAAATTCAACAGCTACACACTCGAATCGACGCTGCGCTTCCTCACGCGCAATCATGCCTGGACGCGCATCGAAAACGTGGACCGCTCGAACGAACTGCTGCTCGGCGAGAATGCGCTCCCGCCGAATTTCGTGGAGATGCCGATTGGACGAGTCCAGGCTTACACGCTCGGCTACGATCGAGATATCGATCTGATTCCGCGCGTTGCTACGGCCCTGGGCGCGCAGGTGACGGTCTACGGCGTCGGGGAAAACTTGAAGCCTGTGTATGGCTCGCATCCGGCTGGAGTGACGATGTTTATTCGGATACGGCCGTTTTCGGGGGAGGAACGGTAGGCCAGCGGCTGGAATTGACGATTTAGTGGCGCAGGCTTCAGCCTGCGGGGCTTTGTATTTGCGGGGGCCAAAACCGCACAGGCAGAGTGCCTGTGCTACTCAGGTCTTGGAATTGAGCAGCTCCAGGCCCTGGTCGGCCTCTTCGGCGGCGTCGGGGAAATCCTTCTTGACCTGATTGTAAAGTTTCGTCGCCTGCGCGGGATCGGCCTTGCGGTAATAATCAGCGAGGGCCAGCATGGCCATTGGCTTGGGCACAAATACGCTGGGCTTGTCCGACAATTGCTTGTACAGGTCCACGGCCTGCGGACCTTTGTTCTCCTGGAGGTAGACCCCGGCCAATTGGAATTTGGCGAGGCTCGTCAAATTCTCGTCGCCGCCCGACACGACCTGCTCAAGATCTTTCTCCGCGTTTGCATACTGCTTCAGCTGGACTTCGGAGAGAGCCGCGTAGTAGCGCGCCATTTGCCCGGGTTTGGTGCGCCCGTATTGGGCGGCTACCGCGAGAAATTTCTTGTCGGCGTCGGTAAATTTATTTTTTTCGTCGAGATAGGTGATCTCGGTGGGGTCAAGCGGTTCGCCGGCGACGCGAATCCGGGCCTGGAAAATTTTCATGGCGTCGTCAAGGGACGCTGACGCCTTCGCCGTTTGCCGCCGCGCGTAGCTGTTCCAGCCAAACACCGCCAGCGCCACGGCCAGCGCCGCCGCCACCACGATCCACAAAGCCTGCTGATGCGAAGCGACCGATTCGACTCCCGAGACTATTTTCTCCCGGATCTCGTCTTTCTTCAGGTCCCTGCGCAAGATATGCTGCGCCACAGATTGATCCCTCCAATTCAGTTTGAAGGTTGAATATTAGCACGAATTAGATCGGGCTGGCCCGCCCGGAAAAGCGAAAGGGCCCTGCACGGCTGCGCCGGACAAGGCCCCCAGAACACGTGTACCCGATTAGGAAGCAGCGGTGACGTTTTCAGCCTGATAGCCTTTCGGTCCTTGTTTGACCTCAAATTCGACCATCTGGCCTTCGTTCAGTGTCTTGTATCCGTCCATTTGAATGGCGGAGAAGTGAACGAACACGTCTTCGCCCGACTGGCGTTGGATGAAACCGTACCCTTTTGATGCGTTAAACCACTTGACGACACCTTGTTCTCTGCTCAACTTAGTCGATCCTCCATCTTGAGCGGTCGCTGTTTGCCGGGCGTAACGCCAGTCGGTGATAGATATATGTCCGCCGTGACCAGTGACCCTTCCCCCGTTCGTCCTGGGGACAAAACGAGGGCGGTGGACCGGGGCGGGCCTCCGAACACCTACGGAATTACACGTCCCACAAAAGCGGGCCATCAATACAACAAAATTGGGCGGCTGTCTAGAGAATTTCCCGATTCGGGAATCGCTCAAAAATGGGAGGATGAGGAAGTTGCTTGTTCAACTGTGCCTTCCTTCGCGAGTTCGTGGGGGAACCACTGCCTAGGAATGAAAACTGGATACCGCCTGCGCCTCCTGGGTATGGATGTCAAACACCGTATACAGCTTGGTGATTTGCAGGAGGTCGGTGACTTTCTTGTTCAGATTCAGTAGCTTTATTTCCCCGCCTTCACTCTTTATCAAACGGTATCCGCTGACTAATTCGCCGAGCCCGGTGCTGTCGATGTAGATGATTCCTGCGAGGTTCAACACGATTTTCCTGCGACCCCTGGCGAGGTTTTCTCGAATAAGGTCATGCAACAGGGAACTGCCTTCGCCCAGCGTGATGCGCCCGTCCATGTCGATTACCGTGACGTCTCCGACTTCACGGGTGGTTGCTTTGAAGCTCATTGCAGGCCTTTCCCGGCTATTGTTTTGCCTCTCGAGCAAGGCGCGCCGCCCAGGGCTTGCCCATCGGCAGGAATCTCAGCGCTTGTGGAGTTTGGCCATGACAAGTTCTGCGCCACCGGCGGCACTGGAGAGAACGTCGACCTCATCCATAAATGCCTTCATCAGGAGCACGCCGCGGCCGGAATCGCCGAGGACGTTCTCATCCTCGCGGGGATCGGGGATGTCCTCGATGCGAAATCCCGCTCCCTGATCGACCACATGGATGACAAGCTTTTCGTGGTGCAGCTCAAAGGTCAGGTGGATTTTTCTCTCGCGGCGCTGTTTGTTGCCGTATTGAAAGGCGTTCATGACGCCTTCGTGCACGGCCAGGCCGATCTTGTATTGGTCGTCCTCGCCAAATCCGGCCACTGCGGCGACACGCATGCCCACTTCTTCGGCGAGAGCAATGCTCTCGATCAAGGTCTCCAGAACGACTTCAATCCGCTGAGGTTTTGAGGGCATCCAGCTGTCGGAACCCGCCTTGGGAATTGTATGGGTAACACAGCGCCATCGGGTAAGTCAATCCAAGACATGCGGTTGGGAGAAGTAGCGGCTCGCGCCTTGTGGCGATACCGATTGATTCACTGCGGCTAGGCGTTACGAAGCTTTTTCTTTTGCGTAGATCAGAAAATCCTCGTACGGTCCCTTGAAATCCTCGACGTGGCCGCCTTTGCATTGCCAGATGCGGGTGGCGACTTCGTCGATGACGTCGTGATCGTGGGTGACGAACAGCACGGTGCCGGGATATTTCTGAAGCGCGATGTTGAGCGCGTTGATGGCTTCGAGGTCTAGGTGGTTGGTGGGTTCATCCAGCACCAGGACGTTTGGCTTTTGCAGCATCAGCTTGCAGAAAATCAGGCGGGCCGATTCGCCTCCGGAAAGCGCGCGGGTGGATTTCTCGGCGTCCTCGCCGCTGAAGAGCATCTGGCCGAGCACGCCGCGCAACTCCTGTTGCGAGGCCTTGGGATCGAACTGGTGCAGCCACTCGATGACGGTCGTGTCCTTGGCGATGGTATCCGTGGTGTCCTGCGCAAAATAACCTACGGCTACTTCGTGGCCCCACTTGACGTTGCCGGCGTCTGCGAGAAAGTGGCGGTCGGCGTCATCGATATATCCCGGCGCGCTGCGAACCAGCGATTTGATCAGAGTAGTTTTGCCTGCCCCGTTGCGGCCAATCACAGCGATCTTTTCGCCGCGTTCGATGTTTGCGGAAAATTTGTCGATCACCGTGTGGCCATCGTAGGCCTTCCTGAGGCCCTTGAATTCGAGCGGGTGACGGCCGGAGGGATTTTTCATGTCAAAGCGAATGTACGGACGGGCGATATTGGACCTGGCCAGCTCCGCAGTTTGGATGCGCTCGACTTCTTTCTTGCGCGACATCACCTGAGAGGAGCGCGTGCCGGCCGAGAAGCGCGCGATGAATTCGTTGAGCTGCGCGATTTTCTTTTCGCGCACGGCGTTTTCGGATTCGATGCGCGAGCGAATCTGCGTCTTGGCCAGAACCATATCGTCGTAGCCGCCCGTGTACATGATCACTGTTTGATAGTCGATGTCGGCGGTGTGCGTGCAGACACTGTTCAGGAAATGGCGGTCGTGCGAGATCACGATGAGCACGCCGGGGTACTCGTGGAGATAATCCTGCAGCCAGTGGACGGAATCGAGATCCAAGTGGTTGGTCGGCTCGTCGAGTAGCAGCGCGGCGGGATTGCCGAAGAGTGCTTGCGCGAGGAGGACGCGAACTTTCTGGCCGCCCTGGAGTTCGCTCATCTTGCGCTCGTGCAGAGTCGATTCAACGCCGAGGCCGTCCAGGAGGATCGCGGCGTCCGCTTCGGCGGTGTAGCCGCCTTCGTCGCCGACAACGCCTTCGAGTTCGCCGAGGCGCATGCCGTCCTTGTCGGTCAGTTGTTCGTGAGGCTTGGCGTACAGCACATCGCGTTCCTGGAGAGCTTTCCACAAAGGGGCGTTGCCCATGATGACTGTGTCAATGACGCGAAATTCGTCGAAGGCAAACTGGTCCTGCCGCAAAATGCCCAGCTTTTTGGGACGCGAGACCGATCCTTTGGTCGGTTCGATATCGCCTTCCAGGATCTTCATCAAAGTGGTCTTGCCGGCGCCGTTCGGGCCGGTGATTGCGTAGCGGCGGCCTTCGAGGAACGAGCAGGTGACGTCCTCGAAAAGGATCCTCGCGGCGTAGCGCATTGTCACGTTATTCAGCGAAAGCATATCTCTTGATTATAACTGGAAATCGCCGGGCGTGCTTGCTGACTGGAGCTGCGTGAGCGTATTCTGAAACGTGGTGAAACCGAAGTAGCACAGGCACTCTGCCTGTGCGGGTTTCGCCACGGTTAACAAAACCGCACAGGCAGAGTGCCTGTGCTACTAAGTCCGCAAGCAATCCGTGATTTGGATTTAGTCTGCGAGCCGGAGATGATTCCAATATGAACAAGCGTGCAATCGCGAGCGCACTTGCAATATTGTTTGCTGCTGCAATTGCGCTGGCGGGCCAATCCGAAAACACCAAATCCGGCTCCTGGTCCGGCGTGATTGTCAACGGATCGTGCAGCGCCGATGAAGCGTTCGCCGAAGCGGCGAAATGCACGGCCGAGACGCCCGGCGCGGCCCTGGCGCTGTATGACGATACGATCCGACAGGTCTACGCGCTCGACCCGCAGGACCAGGCAAAGGGGCATCTGGGAGACAGCGTCACGGTGCAAGGCGCGCTGGAGGGCAATGCAATTCGCGTTGCTTCCCTGCGCATGTTTTCCGAGGTGGGACTCCGCGCGGGGCAGAAGGCTCCGGCCTTTTCCGCGCGCGATCAATTTGGCAAAACGCAGACTCTCGATACGTTGCGAGGGCCAAAAGGCACGGTGCTTCTTTTCTATCGCTCGGCCGATTGGTGCCCCTACTGCAAAGGGCAGCTCATCCAGTTGCAGGCGGCCAAAGAACGCTTCCAGAAGCAAGGAATCGGCCTCGCGGGAATCAGTTACGACAGCGTGGAAATTCTGAAATATTTTTCCGGCCGGCGCAAGATCGACTTCCCTCTTCTTTCCGATCCGGATTCAAAAATTATCCGGATGTATCAGGTTCTGAATTCGGAAGCGGTGGGACCAAACGCGGGGATGGCGCGGCCGGGATACTTCTACATCGATCCGGAAGGCATGATTCGCGAGAAATTTTTTGAGGCGAAGTATCGCGAGCGACTGACCGGAAATACAGTGCTGTCCAAGCTGTTCCCGGAACTCGGCGAAGAAGTAACAGATACCGTCGAGGCGCCGCACTTGCAGCTGAGCGTGGGGCAATCGGATCGAGTGGCCGTTCCTGGAAATCTCGTCACGCTGACGGCTGAGGTGCGCCTCCCGCCCGATGTGCATGTGTATGCGCCGGGAACCAAGGGATACAAAACGGTGAAACTCGCGATCGATCCCCTTCCGGATTTTGAAGTGAGACAGGCAAGTTATCCCTCCGCAAAGATCCTGTATTTGCCTGCCATCAAGGAGCGCGTGCCTGTCTTCGAGAACACATTCCGTATCCGGCAGGAACTGAAAGTAAACTCGATGGCCGAATTCAGCGGGGCCCTTGGACCGGACGGGAAGAAGGTTGCGGTCAAGGGAACGCTCGAATACCAGGCGTGCGACAGCAAGATCTGTTTCTTGCCGGCGACAGTTCCGCTCGAGTGGCAATTCCAGATTGTGCCGCTCGATCGCCAGCGCGCCCCGGAAGACATCCGCCACAAGTAGGATTTCCAGTTAGTACGGCCGCCGAAGGTTACCGTAAAGAGCAAACCTTGTGAGAAAAAGGAAGAGGGAGACAGGGGATACCCGCCTCCCTTTCCTTTGATTCAGAGCAGGCCGAGCGTGTCGGAGGAACGCCCGACCTTTTTCTATTATTTATATCGCACTACGATGTGTCAAACATTGTTTCCACGGGAACAACGGGGCCTCCGACAGCTAGGGCTTTAACACAGAGGACACTGAGAAAGGCCACAGAGGACGCGGAGAATTTGTCGGAGATGAGCGGTTTTCTCCGGGTTTCTTCGGGTCTCTGTGTACTCTGTGTTAAGGCTTTCTTCCAGATGTTCTATGCCCAATACGTGCGGTCGAGGGTGCGGTATTGGATGGCTTCGCCGAGGTGGCGCGTCTCTAAACTTTCGGAGGCGTCCAGGTCGGCGATGGTGCGCGCGACCTTCAGGATGCGGTCGTGGGCGCGCGCGGAAAGGCCGAGGCGGCCAATCGCGTTTTCCAGCATTTTTTCGCCTTCCTCGCTGATGGCGCAGAATTTGCGGATCAGCTTCGGAGGCATCTGCGCGTTCGAGAAAACCTTTCGTTCTGCGGCATATCGCTTGGACTGGCGCTCGCGGGCGCGCAACACGCGTTCGCGGACCGCGGCGGAATCCTCGGTGGTTCCGTTCCCGCGCAATTCCTTGTATTTCACGGCGGGCACTTCGATGTGGATGTCGATGCGGTCGATCAGCGGCCCGGAAATTTTCGAGACGTAGCGCTGAATTTGCGGCGGCGAACAGTGGCACTGGCGCGTCGGATCGCCGAAAAATCCGCACGGGCAGGGATTCATTGCGGCCGCGAGCATGAACCGCGCTGGAAACGTCACGGAAGTCGCGGCGCGCGAAATGGTGACCGCACCGTCTTCGAGCGGCTGGCGCATCACTTCGAGAACGTTGCGCTCAAACTCCGGCAATTCATCGAGAAAGAGCACGCCGTGGTGCCCCAGCGAAACCTCGCCCGGCCGCGGGATAGCGCCGCCGCCGATCAGACCCGCGTCACTGATGGTGTGGTGCGGCGCTCGGAACGGCCGCGTGCCGACAAGGCCGCGGGCGTCGTCCAGGAGTCCCGCGACACTGTGAATGCGCGTGGTTTCGATGGCTTCCTCGAGCGACATGGGCGGAAGGATCGTGGGAATGCGCTTGGCGAGCATCGTTTTCCCCGCGCCGGGCGGGCCGATGAAAATAATGTTGTGGCCGCCGGCGCAGGCGACTTCGAGGGCGCGCTTGGCGGCCTGCTGTCCGCGAACGTCGCGCATGTCAACGGCATATTGCGCTGCATCGGCCAGCATGGTGTTCGCGTCCACGCGCACCGGCGAGAACGATTCCGGCACGTTGACGAGGTCCACGGCCTGCGGCAAGTTACGCACGGCGAACACGTCGATTCCTTCGACGACCGCGGCCTCGCGCGCATTGGCTTCCGGGACGACCACGGCCTTGATCTTGTGCTCGCGCGCCGCGAGCGCCGCCGAGAGAGACCCGCGCACCGAGCGGACCTGCCCGTCGAGTGAAAGTTCGCCGAGAAAAATGTATTGATCGAGGCGCTTGCCGAAGAACGCGCCCTCGCAACCGAGAATCGAAAGCGCCATGGGGAGATCGAAGGCCGAGCCTTCCTTGCGAATGTCGGCGGGCGCGAGATTGACCGTGACGCTCTGAAACGGAAAATCGTGGCCGCAATTTTTCAGCGCGGCCTTGATGCGTTCGCGGCTCTCCTTCACGGCGATGTCGGGCAAGCCGACGATATTGAAGTCGCCGGGCTTCCCCGAGCCGACGTCCACCTCGACTTCCATGAGGTAAGCGTCGATGCCGAACACCGCGGCGCTGAAGTTTTTGAAGTGCATGTGTCACCGGAAGTGACAACTTCCGAGGGCGCAAGAGTAACCCAAATGCTATTTCCTTGCCAGTGAAAAGGACGCATCGGTATGCCATGCATGGGAGGCTCGTGGAGGCCGTTAGCGAAGCAGCGGAAGCTTCGACAAAAACAGCGGGGAATAGGTTTTCGCAGCACAGCCACTCACTGCTGTGCGGTTTTTGGAGCGCGGGAAAAAAGCGCACGGCCAAGAGTGGCTGTGCTACAAAGAACTACTGCGAGTTTCCGGCGCTGCCATGGGCGGCGAGATAAGGCCTAAAATCATTCCAAACGCGATCGATTGATTTCGGGTCCAAATCTTTTGATTCCGATTTGTCAGGGTCCTTCTCGGAAAAAAGCTGGAGTGTGACTTTGCCGCAGGAAGGCGAGATCGCGTCGGGCGGATAGGAATAAATTCCGACGTAGGTCGCGTCGGTAACGTTTACAAACGAGTTGTGGGCATTTACAACGGTAGCGGCCTTGCCCGGCTGGATAGGCTCTACTTCCTTCGTGCCGCAGAGAAGTTTCATCCGGTAGAAGTCGGTCCTGAATTTCATGCGGGGTCCGCCAGCGTAGGACTCGATCGCGGGAGTTAGCTCGCGGCCCAACACGGACATAAACGTCTCGCGCAATTGCGGCGCTGCTTGCACGAGCAGCACTGGCTTGTATTCTCCAGTGTATTCGGCCCATTCATGCAAATCCTGCAGCGGCTCGAACGCATTTTGGCCGGACTCGTTGCGCTTCTTCGTCCTCTTGCCTTTTTCTTGAGCGGCTGCGTGCCCTACTTCCGCTTGAAGCTCGTATTGCAGGACCGGAGTACCGAGAGCTACATCAAACCCTCCCTCCGAGAAAATGTACGGCTTTCTATCGAACTTGCCCGGCTTGCTCATTTCTTTTAGCGAGTCCAGAGGATAGGGGTCGCTGGGTTCCACGGGCAAGAGCCTGGCGCTGGGGAGAGTGGCGTCCTTCATCTTCTTTCGAGCCTGGGCCAGCACCGGAAAAGTCTGATCGATGCGCACAACGCCAGCGACGCCGGGCCCATTTCCGCCGGGCACTAAAAATGTGGTGATTCCGATGACTTCGCCGAGCGAATTGAAGAGTGGTCCGCCGGAATTACCGTGATTGATATTTATGTCGGAAATGATGGCGCGCGCTTCGACCTTGCTGACGATGCCGCTGGTGATGATTTTCTTCAGGCCCAACGGGCTGCCAATGGTAAACACTCTCTCGCCTTCGACAGCAAGTTCGCGGCCCGCGTGCGCCGTGGCGATCGGCGCGGCCGCGGCGCCGGGAAAGGCGTTGAGGTCAGCGTAGAGAACCGCTACATCGCGTTCGGCGTCAAAAGCCAAGACCTTCGCCGCGACTTTCCTTTTGGCATCGAACTGAACAGAGATCAATTCCGACGGGCCGATTACGTGCTGGTTGGTCATCACCAGTCCGGCGGAATCGACAATGAAACCTGTGCCAGAACCTATTTCACTCCAGACAGTCACGACGGACTTTTGATACTTCTGAAACATCATCGTCAAGCCGTCTAACTTGCGCGCGGGTTCAACAGAGGTCGGATCGGCGATTCGAGCGTTGTCGTTGCTCAGATCCAAGGAAACGGATTCGCCGCTGACATTGATTTCCATCTCCCAGGCGTAATGATGGCCTTGAAAATCCACGCCCTGGGGAGTGGACATCCGGTATTTTCCGGGCAGCACCTGCAACTCGGCCTTGCCTTCAAAATCGGTTTTTACTTCGTGCGCGCTATCGGGATCGTTGGAATCCGCGGCCAGTACGACAGTGAGATGCGGGACAGGCTTTTGGTTCAAGTCCTTGTCCACGAGGATGACTCGCACCTTGACTTTCGATATCCCGGTTTGCGAACGGAGGGGAGCAACACAAAATAGGAGGGAGACAGCGGCGAAAAATGCTTTTCTCATGGCCAGCACCTCGAGACACACAAGAGGTTCTGGAGAGGAGAGAAAGAGTTTCTGGCTAGTACGTTTTATTGTCAACCGGAATCAAACGAGGGGCCATCTAACAGAAGAGTTGTAACGCGCCGGTTTGGCAGGACGCGGCTCCGAATTGCTTCCCGGTAACCTGAGAGCGCATACCGCACATCGCGGATACGCAAAGCTTTACTGTGCCCGGAAGCTCTCCTATAGTGAGACCCGGCGTCGGGTCGGGCCATTCCTCCGATCGCGAAAGGATTTTCCCATGCTGATTGGCCTCATCGTCTTTGTGGTGGCGGTAGTGATGTATCTCATGTACGCGTACAACGGCCTGGTGCGGCTGAAGGTGCAGTGCGACAACGCCTGGTCGGACATCGACGTGCAACTCAAGCGGCGCTACGACCTGATCCCCAACATCGTCGAGACGGTGAAGGGCTACGCCGCGCACGAAAAGGGCACGCTCGAAGGCGTCGTGGCGGCGCGGAATCAGGCCATGTCGGCGCAGGGCCCGGCGGCCAAGGGAGAAGCCGAAGGCCTGCTGACCGGCGCGCTGCGGCAAGTGTTCGCGCTGGCCGAAGCGTATCCCCAACTGCGCGCGGTCGAGAGCTTCACGCAGTTGCAGAACACGCTCAATCAGATTGAAGACACGCTTCAGAACGCGCGGCGGTATTACAACGCCGTGGTCCGCGATTTCAACACGATGATCGAGCAGTTCCCTTCCAACATCGTCGCCGGGATGGGCAATTTCAAGGAACGGGAATTTTTCCAGGTCAGCGCTCCGGCCGAACGCGAAGTGCCCAAGGTCAGCTTCGGCGCGACGGGCGCATAGCCGCAATGGTTTCCAAAGCGAGGCCAATCGCGCGGCCCAATGGAACTTCAGCGGCTAAAGCCGACGTATTGCGGCGCATTTGCGGCCGGGCTGAAGCCCGGCCCTCCAAAGAAATGCCCCTCAGGGAAAATCCTCTCAAAGAAGAACGGCGTTTTCGGGCGGGCCGTCGTGCTGGTGCTGCTCGTGTTGGCGCTGTCCGCGTCCGCCTCCGCGCGCCAGCTCAAAATCGAGAAATTCTCCGCGGAGATTTTCGTTCAGCCGGATTCCACTCTGGACGTGACCGAAACCATCGAAGTGAATTTCATCGGCGTGTGGCATGGACTATACCGCACGATTCCCGTCGAATACGTGACGCCGCAGGGATTCAACTACTACGCTTTTCGTGAAGCTCGATAGCGCAACCGATGCCGCGGGACAGGCGCTGAAAGTCGAATCCTCGCGCCAAGGCAAGTATCTGAAATGGAAAATTTACGTCGATGATGCGACCGACGCGGACAGAACCATCCACCTGCACTACCAGGCTCGCAACGGCTTGAAATTTTTCGAGGACCACGACGAACTCTACTGGAACGTGACCGGCGACGAGTGGGACGTCCCCATCGGCGACGCCAGCGCGCAGATTCTGCTGCCGGCGGGCGTGACCGGCGTACGGACCAGCGAATTCACGGGGTCGTATCGGCTCGCGCGCGCAGGACGCCGAGGTTAAGGCCTCGCAAAACACCGTGGAAGTTTCCATGACGCGGCCGCTTTCGTTTCACGAAGGGCTGACGATCGTGGTCGGCTGGGACAAAGGCTTCGTGAATGAGCCGGGCACGGGCGATCTGATCAGCCAATTTCTGGCCAGCAATTGGCCCCTCTTCCTTCCCATCCCTGTATTCGTGTTCATGTTCTGGCTGTGGTACACGCGAGGGCGCAGCCCGCGCGCCGGCCCGATCGCCGTGCAGTACGCGCCGCCGGAGGGAATGAGCCCGGCGGAAGCCGGCACTCTGGTGGATGAGAACGCGGCGATGCGGGACATCACGGCCACGATCGTGGACCTCGCCGTGCGCGGGTACATCGTCATCGAAGAAAAGGATAAGTCGGGAATGATGGGCCTCGTCCACAACAAGGATTACATCTTCCACTTGAAGAAGGGCCCCCGGGAATGGCCCGGCCTGAAGGCGCACGAATTGGCGCTTCTTGCGGGGATCTTCTTGAATGGCGGGCAAACCGACGTCGCGCTTTCCAGCCTGCAGAATGTGTTTTACAGAAATCTCCCCGGAATCAAAAACAATATTTTCGACGAGCTGATGGAGCGCGGCTATTTCCAGCACCGGCCGGATTACGTGCGCAACGGCTATGTCGGGGGAGGAATTGCCGCCGGCGTGGTGCTGTTTTACATGGGCAATGCGCTCTCGGCAAAAATGGGAATGGCGCCGGCGCCGTTTTTCGTCGCGGCGATTCTTTCAGGCGGAATCATCGCCGGATTTGGATGGTTTATGGCGGCGCGCACTGCCAGCGGGGCAAAGGCGCTCGCGGGCGTGCTGGGCTTCGAGGATTTCCTTACGCACGTCGAGGCCGATCACATGGACCGGATCAGCCAGACGCCGGAAACCTTCGAGAAGTTTCTGCCGTTCGCGATGGCGCTGGGCGTGGAAAAGAAATGGGTCGGCGCGTTCCAGAATATTTATTCGCAACCGCCCTCGTGGTACCAGGGCGGCTTCTACAACGGCGGATTTTATCCAATCGTGTTCATCAGTAGTCTGGACAACATGACCATGCGTGCGAGTTCGGTGATGGCTTCCGCTCCGCGCAGCAGCGGCGGTTCGGGTTTCGGCGGGGGCGGATTTTCGGGCGGCGGGATGGGCGGCGGTGGTGGAGGAGGGTTCTAGTGGCGCAGGCTTCAGCCTGTGGGGTTTCGGCCCTGCAGGGACTAACCCCCGCAGGCTGAAGCCCGCGCCACTTAATTTCTACTGCCTGTTGGAAAGCTCCTCGATGCGCGCGACGACTTTGCGGCCGTTCTTCTCCCGGTAGCTCAGACGGACTTCGTCTCCGAGAAATACTCCCCGCGCGGGCGAGCTCAGCACAAACTCTTCATCAACGCCGCTTGCCTGCGAATTCAGCGTCAGGCGGATTTCATCGTCCGTCAGGGCTACGATCCTGCCCGTTGCAATTCCGCCGCTGGCATCTCCGTTCATAGGAGCCGACGCCAGATTTCGCAACCACCCGTGATCGCGGACCGATTCCTCGTGCAGATGGCCGCGCCACGACCCCATTACGTTCGCGCGATTGATGTAGCCAACTAGTTTTCGCGGGTCATTGCGGTCAACGACCGGCAATCGGCCGATATTGTTCTCCAGCATTTTCGTCACGGCATCGAAGACGCGCTCGTCGGCATATGCAACCACGAGCGAGCGCGTGCCGGCGTCGAGCACGCTCGTATCGCCGGACGGGTCCGCCTGCAGCGCGCGCAATAAATCGCCCTGCGTGACGAGACCCTGCAAACGCCCTTCGGAATCCACGATGGGCAGCGCGTGGTGCCGCGAAGATTTCAAATCTCCGTTCGCAAAGCGGTCCGCGGCAACGCGGACACTTTCTTCCGGCACGACCGTAGCGACGTCGCGGGCCATGACTTCCCCGACCTTAAGCTGCTTGAGCGCGTTGGTTTCGTACTCCTGATTCGTATGCAGCCCGCGGCGCGCCAGCTTTTCGGTCATGATCGAATTTGGCAGGTAGCGCAGGGCGATGGCGTAGGCAATTACGGAAACGAGCATCAGTGGAAGCACCGCGTTGTAATCGCGAACGATCTCGAACGCGAACACGATAAACGTAAACGTGGCGCGCGAAGCCGCTCCGAAGACGGCCCCCATCGCCACCAGAGCGCACGCGCCCGGGGACAGATGCGCGCCCGGGAAGATGTGGTTCACGACCATGGCAAAGACGCCGCCCATCGCCGCCGAGGACATGAACATCGGCGCAAGCAATCCTCCCGACGTACCAGAGCCCAGAGAAAGCAGCAGCGCAACTGCCTTGCAAAGTGCGACAAGAATGAGGAGCTTCAGAGCGAGGCTGTTGTTCAGAATGTCTCCGAGCGTGTCGTATCCCACGCCCAGCACGCGCGGCACGAAAAATCCAATGATGCCCAGCGCCAGCGCGCCGATCGCGGGATGCCATAGTTCAGGAATCGGAAGGCGGTCGAACCCATCCTCGATGAAATAAAGAGCCTTTGTAAAAACAATCGCGGCTCCACCGCACAGCACTCCCAGGACGAGGTAATACGGCAGGGCGCGGGGAATCGCAAAATCCATCGGGAGCACGTGGAACATCGCACCCGTGCCCATTAGTAGCTGACGGATGCTGGTCGCCAGCGTGGTCGCAATCACCAGGGGAACGAAGGAGCGCCCGCGAAATTCAAAGAGAAGAAGCTCAATCGCCAGGATAACTCCGGCGATCGGAGTATTGAATGTCGCGGCCATGCCTGCGCCCGCGCCGCAGGCCAGCAAGACTTTGCGCTCGGCGGCAGTGGTCGAAACGAGCTGGCCGACGAGCGAACCGAATGCCCCACCGGTTTGAATGATCGGTCCCTCGGCGCCAAACGGGCCGCCGGTGCCGATCGCGATAGCCGCCGAAATGGGCTTGAGGATCGCGACCTTGGCTTCGATGCGGCTTTTGGACGTGAGAACCGCCTCCATCGCTTCCGGGATGCCGTGCCCCTTAATTTTCGGCGAGCCATACTTGGCCATGAATCCGACAATGATTCCGCCGATGACCGGCATGACGATCACCCACGGGCCCAGCTGGTTATTCGCCGGACTGCGAAAATGGAAGGACCACTCGTGGTAGAACGCCAGATTGGTGAAGAGTCCGATCAGGTTGTAGAGCAGAAACGCAACAACTCCGGCAATGACGCCTACGACCCCGGCCAGCAAAGAAATGTATCCGAGACGGAATTGAACGGGAGTCTGGCCGCTGCCGGTAGCGGCGCTCTCCTGAGAATTGGAACTCAAAGTTTTCCCTTCCTAGGCGCCCGCGTCGAGCGGATCACGGCCGTGAGTGCGCGGACCAGCGCGGGCGCGGCCGTGCGAAGCTCTGAAATCCGCTGCCTGGCCAGCCTGGTGAGAATCTTTTCGCCACGCGGAGTCAGATGCAGAATCACCTGCCGCCGGTCGCTTCGCGACCTCTCCCGGCGCAGCAGCTGCCTGCGTTCCAGGCGGTCCACCAGCTCGACAACGGTGTGATGGCGCAACTGCATGCGGTCGGCAAGATCCCGGATGCTGGGCTCGCGGCCGAGCGGAAGCCCGCGCAAGGCCAGCATGAGCATGTATTGCTGCGGCTCCAGGCCCGCATTGCGCGCCGCTTCCTCGCTGCCATTCAGATAAATACGGATCCGGTAACGGAACTCCGCAAGAGCGCGAAATTCCGCAGCGGTCATGGTGCCGGTGGACACTTCCATATTATATCGCCCTCCGATATAAATACAAACGCGATTTTTGCCGCCCGTCCCGAACCGGGATGTCGTGCGCTCCGGCCGGCGCGTAGTTGAAAATAGACGCGCGACGTCATTCCGGCTTCGGTGCACAGATACGGCAGTCTTGCACTCCTTCGCACGCTTTGAAGCCGCCCGTCATAAAACATTCGGCCTTTCCCGGCACGCCGCTAAAGCATTTTGCGAAACACTTTTTGCGTTTTCGTTGCGGCATACCCCAGCCCCTCATAGAACGCGTGCGCGCGCGCTCGGATAATGTTGGAGCGAACGCCTATGACCGCAAGCCTCCGCTGCCGCGCCCACTCTTCTCCGCATTCCACCAGCAAACGCCCCGCCCCGGCGCTCCGGAAATTCGAGTCGACCACCAAACCGGTGATTTCCGCGCGAGGATCGGTTTCGAGCGTGTGCGCCTCGGAAAGATGAATCCAGCCGATGACGGTGTCACCATCGATCACGGCCACAAACGTGGCCTGGTGCGCGGCTGCCTTGATGCTGGCGAACCGCTCCCGGACCTGCTCGGGCGTCGAGGGATAACCTAATTCTGCGGCGAGACGGGCCAGGGCTGTAACGTCGCGCTCTTCCGCCGAACGAATTTTGATCGCCAGAGTGTTTACGGGCTTCGCCATTTGAGAAACCCTTCCAGAGAGAAATCGAAAGAGCCGCACCAATATGAGAAATGCCCTCGAAACTTCAAATTGTCTTCTCGGAATCGAGCAGAATCGTGACCGGCCCGTCGTTGACCAGCTCGACCTGCATGTGCGCCTGGAACACCCCGGTTTCCACCGCCACGCCGAGAGCGCGAATCGACCGCACAAATTCCTCGTAAAGACGGCTGGCTTCCTCGGGCGGAGCGGCCTGGATATACGAAGGCCGGCGTCCCCCGCGCGTGTCTCCATACAGAGTGAATTGCGAGACCACCAGCGCTGAACCGCCGATGTCGAGCAATGACAGGTTCATCTTGCCCGCTTCATCGGAAAAAATTCGCAGGTTCGCGATTTTCTCGGCGAGATACGCTGCGGATTCCGGATTGTCCGTACGGTTGACTCCGAGCAATACGAGGAGGCCTGCGCCGATTTCTCCGGCGACCCGGCCCTCAACGGCGACGCTGGCGCGGGTAACACGCTGGATGACGGCGCGCACGATGACCCTCCGACCGCGGGATTCTAACCTGAACGGTAAGAAATCCACAGGTTCAATTTCTTTGCACAGGTTCGTGATTTGCGAGGGCGTAACACTTGTGTTAGAAAAGATTCCGTCGAGGTAGCCCAGACCTTGAAACTTGCCCTGATTGGTACTCACGGCGTTGGTAAAACCACGCTCGCTTACGAAGTTTGTTCACTGCTGAAGAAGGCTAACCACAACGTTGACCTCGTAACGGAAGTGGCGCGGCGTTCTCCCTTCCCTATTAATGAAGCGACCACTCTGGAAGGGCAGCTCTGGATTTTGCACGCGCAGATTGCCAAGGAACTGGACACCTCCGCGCACGCCCTGCACCTGATCTGCGACCGCTCCGTGCTGGACAATTACTGCTATCTGGTGAATAAATTCGGACGGCAACCGCAACTCGAGCAATGGCTCTCGTGGTGGCTGGAGAGCTATTCCCTGCTGGTTTCCGTTCCTCCCATGGCGGACGGAATTCCGCCCGACGGCTTCCGTTCGGAGAACCTGGAATTTCAGGAGCGCATCCACGACCTGATCGGGGAAGTGCTTTTGGAACCGCCGTTCTCGGCCCACCATGACCGCGTGTTGTGGCTGGACCGGCGGGATCGCCGCGTGTGGGGCGAAATTATTTTTGCAGCAGCAACTCCCCTGGTTCGTCCCGCGCTGCACGCACAGGCAGCCGCAGCGCGCTGAGCCTCATTGGGAACGGAAAATGGAACCACGGATGCACACAGATGAACACGGATAAAGACAGAACGAAATCTTAAGAAGAGAGACGGTTGTTTCTTTCCCTCCTGTTTGTTCATGTAGCTTTTCCCATGCTCTTTTGTTTTTGCTTTTATCCGTGTTTATCTGTGTGCATCTGTGGTTTCAAAGCTTTTTTCGAGCGGCGGTGTGGAGCGGGCTGGCAGCGGGGGCAGAAATGGCTGCTTCGGCCTGCCACGATTACGCGCTTGATGATTGCTTTGCAACGGAAACACGGTTTGCCGTCGCGCTGGTACACCCGGTGACGGAGTTGAAATTTACCGCGCTTGCCCTCGGAATCGACGTAGTCGGAAATGGAGGAGCCGCGAAAAAGTATGGCTTCCTCCAGGACCTGGCGGACCTTCTTATGAAGCGCAAGAAGCTGCTTCTTCGTCAGATTTTCTGCGATTCGGGCAGGGTGCAGGCGCGCACGAAACAAGCTTTCGTCCGCGTAGATGTTGCCTATTCCACTCAATACCTTTTGATCGAGAAGCAATGCCTTTACGCGGGCGCCCCTCGATCCAATGTGGCGGCAGAAATCCTCCGCGCCGATCTCCAGCGGATCCATTCCCAGTCTCCCCTTGAACTCCCCCAGCGCGGTTTCGGCAATGAGAAGCATGCGGCCAAATCGGCGGATGTCCGTGTAGCGCAGCTCGCGGCCATCGTCGAGCGCAAAAAAAACATGCGTGTGGGGCGCAACGGTTTCGCCGGAACGGATCACCTTCAGCTGACCGGTCATTCCAAGATGAATGATGAGGCAGAACTGCGAACGTGGAATGGTTTGCGCGGCGCTTGACTCCAACCCGATGCAGATAAATTTCCCCATGCGCGTTACGCTTGCAATCCGCGCTCCGGGGAGGCGTTCGGCAATCTCCGCAGGATTGTCCACGAAGTCCGTCTTGCCGAAGCGTACCTCGACAACGGCGCGGCCCGGCAGCGACAAGCATAATCCGCGCACAACCGTTTCGACTTCTGGAAGTTCCGGCATAAAGAAATCCAAATCAAAATAGCACAATCAGACGGCGAGCATTGGGAAGCCAACAGAGGAAAAATTCTGCAGGAATAAAGGCAACCTTCACGGCAGAAAGGTTTGCACGAGTCACCAGTCACGAACCACGAGTCACGGAATTACGGCAGCGGCAGCCCGGGCGTCGCAACGATGCCCGCCATCCGCAGGATCTCCTGGTACTCGTCTTCCGTGACCTGGGAAATGATCAGGCGCACGTTTTTCAGGAACTTGACCTTGCGCACGGACGGGTTGTTCCGGAGTTCGTCCAGAGGAATCTGGCGGGGCAGTCGCTCCATGGCGCGAAGGTCCGCAACCATCATTTTCGATTCCCGGTCGTGCGGGTCAGGGTAGGGATCTCGCGTGACCTCGGCGATCGCGTAGAGGGCCCTCTCAGGCGCGGAATGGTAGCAGAGCACTCGGTCGCCCTTGCGCACCTGTTTCAGGGCGCGAATCGCATCAGCACGCGTCCCAGCGCCCCTCCACATCTCCTTGCCCTTCACAAAAAGCGTATCCCAATGGTATTGGTGAGGATTGACCGAAAAAATCCAATGCCCTCGCTTTGCCGGTGGGCGAATTGTCGTCAAACCGGGCAGCCTCCGAATGATGATCGTTCTTCGAGATGTGAGTCGGTCGGACACTATACACGGGACCTCGCCCGTTGTGCAAAAATTCGTGCATTTCCGGGTTGTTCCATAATGGGAATAACCCGCGATTCATCAGCCCTGTAGAATTAGACGCATAGCTCATTAAATCGGACTCAAGAGAATTGGCGTGCCAGGGGCTTGCCGTATGTGACTACTATGTGATTATTTTTGAATAACTTAGGAAGGGGACGATCTTGTTTGAATGCCCCAACTAACTCGCTTCTATCCAGAGGTCCTCGCCTCGCACTTCAAGCGTGTACGTCTTGACCCCGATGGCTTGATTCATGACCAGCTTGCCGCTCGTCACATCGTACTGCCAGCCGTGCCAGGGGCAGGTCACCGCGACACCGTGGAGTTCACCCTGACCCAGGGGGCCTCCGCGGTGCAAGCAGGTATTGTTCACCGCGTAGAACTTGTTTCCTATGTTAGCGATAGCGACGGTCAGGCCGTCGACTTGAAACTCGCGGATCGAGCCCGCTGGAATTTCATCTTTTCGCGCGGCACGCACAAAACCCATTGGCATACTCCTTCAGCAGATTGTCGATATTGTCTGGCTTTGTAGCTCGCCCGCCGCGGCAGGCGAGGGGTTAGTTCAAGATTGCAGAAAATCCCCGCCTCTTAAGAGGCGGGCTACAACAGTTTCAGCGCGGTGACGGCGTCTGCGCGACCATCACGTTGCGCTTAAAGTCTTCTGCCATACCCGGGTGCAGACGGATCTCCGTGGGCCGCTTTGCCAGTGACATCTGGTCGATCTTGTCCTGCAGCTTCAGCAGCGCGTAGATCAAGCCCTCCGGGCGGGGCGGGCAGCCAACCACGTAAACATCCACGGGAACGATCCGATCAACGCCCTGGAGCACTGAATAGGCGTTAAATGGGCCTCCCACGCTGGAGCAAGCGCCCATCGAGATGCACCACTTGGGGTCGGGCATCTGGTCCCATACGCGCTTCAGCACCGGCGCCATTTTCAGAGTTACGGTGCCGGCCACGATCATCAGGTCGGATTGCCGCGGGGAGGGACGAAAGACTTCGGCGCCGAATCGAGCAATGTCAAATCGCGACGTGGTCGAGGCGATCATCTCGATGGCGCAACACGCCAGGCCAAAGGTCAGCGGCCAGATGGCGGACTTGCGCGCCCAGTTGAACACGTAGTCCACCGAAGAAATCATGAAGTTTTTTTCAAACCGCTGATCGAGAACGCCCATGTGTCTCCTCTAGTCCCTTAGGAATGTGGAGTATATCCATCCCCGGCAAGGCGAGTCAAACTCGAACGCCAATTTCCCGCACTACCTAGAATATCACTTTGGTATGGATTCGCGTGGATTGCCGACGGCTTCTCTGACCCCATGATTCACAACTCCGACTTCGTCCCGTGAACGAGCAGTGCTCCCGTCTGGCGGAAGGCGCGGAGCTGGGCAGCGTCTTGAAACCATCGCCCTTTGTAAAATTCGGGCGCGGGCGTGGGATCGGGAATCTGGCGATGCGCGACATAGTTAAAGCCCGCATCGTGGAATAACGCCTCCCATTCGCCGGCGCTCAACAGGTGCGAGGGCGTGGCAAACTGCTTGGCCCACTGATGGGAATGCGGGTTCTCAAGATAAAAGTTGATCACAATCCACGCCGCGCCGCCCTCGCGCAGGACGCGGTGGATTTCACGCAGGCCGCGTGCCGGGTCGGGCCAGTAATAGGCTGACTCGACTGAAATTGCGTGCGTGAAAAAGTTTGCGTCCCACGGAATCTCGTCCACGCTGCCGATTACGAACATGGCATTTTCCACGGCAACGTACTTGCGGCGGGCGCGGCGCACCATTTCGTCGGAAATGTCCATGCCGATGACGCGGCCTTCGGGGACGCGCTCGGCGATCAGGCGCACGAGCCATCCCGCGCCGCTGCCTACGTCGAGAACATTTTCGTCGCGGGCGAGATTCATTTGGTCAAGCACCGGCAGAGTGATCGGAAGATGTTCCTCTTCCATTCCTTCGCCTTTGCCGGCTTCGGCCCAGCGGTTGAATTCTTCGCGGAGTGGTTCGTTGGGATTGGGCATTTCTGTAGGACAGGCTTCCAGCCTGTCTGGTTTTGAAATTTTTGGTGCGCTTGATGAAGTCAAATGCGACAGGCTGCAAGTCTGTCCTACTTGTCGATCCGCGCAAGCAATTCCACGAATTTCTGCTGGCGCTCCGCCTGGTCCTGGCCGCCGGCTGCTTCCGCCAGCTGCGTCACGTTCATCGAGCAGAATTTCGGGCCGCACATCGAGCAGAACTTCGCGTCCTTGTAGAAATCATCCGGCAGCGTTTCGTCATGCATCGCCTTCGCCGTTGCGGGATCGAGCGACAACTCGAACTGCTTGTTCCAATCGAACAGGAAGCGCGCATAGGAGAGTGCGTCGTCGCGGTCGCGCGCGCCTGGCCTGTGCCGCGCCACGTCCGCCGCATGCGCCGCGATTTTGTACGCGATCACGCCCTGCTTCACATCTTCTGCGTTCGGCAGGCCCAGATGCTCCTTCGGCGTCACGTAGCACAGCATCGACGCGCCGTGCCATCCGATCATCGCCGCTCCAATCGCGCTCGTGATGTGGTCGTATCCCGGCGCGATATCAATCACCAATGGCCCCAGCGTGTAAAACGGAGCTTCGTGGCACAGCTCCATTTCCTTCTTTACCTGCAGCTCGATCTGATCCATCGGGATGTGCCCCGGCCCTTCGATCATCACCTGCACGTCCTGCTCCCACGCCTTCTTCGTCAACTCGCCCAGCACTTTTAGTTCGGCAAACTGCGCGGCGTCGCTCGCGTCCGCGAGACATCCCGGCCTTAAGCCGTCGCCCAAAGAAAAACTCACGTCGTGCTTCTTGAATATCTTGCAGATCGCATCGAAATGCTCGTACAGGAAGTTTTCCTGCTTGTGCGTGTTCATCCAGTGCGCGAGCAGAGCCCCGCCCCGGCTCACGATTCCAGTGATGCGGTTGCGCACCAGCGGCACAAACTCCCGCAGCACGCCCGCGTGGATCGTCATGTAATCCACGCCCTGCTCGGCCTGCTCCTCGATCACTTCCAGCATCAAGCCGATACTCAGGTCTTCTGTGCGCTTCACGCGTGACAGCGCTTCGTAAATCGGCACCGTCCCGATCGGCACGGGCGAAGCTTCGATGATCGCTTTGCGAATCGTCGGAATGTCGCCGCCCGTCGACAAATCCATCACCGTGTCCGCGCCGTAGTGCACCGAGTGATGCAGCTTCTTCAGCTCTTCGTCGATGTGCGAGGTCGTCGCCGAGTTGCCGATGTTCGAGTTGATCTTGCACTTGAACGCGATGCCGATGCCCATCGGCTCCAGCGCCTTGTGATGGATGTTCGCGGGAATGATCGCGCGGCCGCGCGCGATTTCGCTGCGCACCAGTTCAGGCTCGATCTTCTCGCGCCGCGCCACGTACTCCATCTCTTCGGTGATCGCACCTTTGCGCGCGTAGTGCATCTGCGACACATTTCTTGTGCCGTTGGCCGCCGCCGTTTCCGTCAATCGCTTCTCAACCCAAGCGTCTCGCACTCCCATCGCTTCCCCCTGAAGAGTCTCCGCTCGCGGAGCGTCTCTCTCGTGACGCCGAATTATCGCACCGCCGTGCGCGCGCGGCAACCGGCCGAAGTAGGACGGGCTTTTTATCCGGAGGGTAGCGAAGGGCTGTCTGTCTGCTTTTCTGCTGGCAAAAGAAAATCTAAACCAGACAGGCTGCCCTTCGCTACCCTCAGGGTAAAAAGCCTGTCCTACTTAAACCGCTCGCCGCAGGGTGATCAGGGTGATTTCGGGGGGGACGCCCAGGCGGACTGGGGCGCCTATTGTGCCGAGGCCCCGATTGACGTAGATGCCGGAGGATGGAGATTGCAAACTGGCGGATGGGCGGAAACTGGGAATTTTGTTGTCGTCCAAACCAGACGGGGCAAAAAGAGGGCGCCGGTATAAGCCTGCGACGTAGGGGGTGAGGAACTCCGCCGGGCTCCAGCGATGATCAAGGATTTCCACGCGCACCTGGCCGCCGTGCGTGTGTCCTGCAAGAGAAAGTTCGATGCCTAATTCGGCGGCGCGCGGAAATGAATTTGGATTGTGCGACAGCAAAATATTGGGGACGTCGCGCCGGACCAGCGGCGCCACGCCTGCCAGCATCGGCATGCGATTCCCTTCCGTGTCCCGCTGGCGCTGGTGGTCCACGCCGAGCAGGTTGAACGCGCTGCCGTGCCAGCGCAGCTCGGCATTTTCCTGGCGGAGAAGCTTCATACCAAATTTTTGAAAAAGTTTTGCGGACCTCTCCTCGGCGCGCGCATAGATCTCATGGTTCCCGTTACAGCCCCACACGCCCAGCGGCGCGCGCAGGCGCGAAAGTTCCGCGATGCAGTCTTCGAGTGGGTCCGTCCTGGTGGTCAAGAAGTCGCCGGTGACGACGGCCAGGTCGCCACTCAGTTCATTGGCCATGCCTACGGCACGGCGCACCTGCGCGACGGGCATGTACGACCCGATGTGAATATCGCTCAGTTGCGTGATGCGCAGCCCATCGAGGGCGGGAGGAAGATTGGCGATGGGGATTTCGACTTCGCGAACGTAAAACCGGAATCGCTCCGCTGCAAAACCGTACGCCCCGCTCACGAACGGCACCGCGCCCGCAATCACTCCCGCTGCTTGAAAAAAGTAACGCCGGGAAATATTGATGCTTTCCGCGTGAGCGCTGCCTGCCGCGGGCGCAGGCGGCGAATCTCGGACCGCGGGCTTTACGGAAGACGACATACGCAAACGCCGCCACAACCATTCCGCGCTCGCGATGATTTTAATGAACAGGTAGGAAAAAATGGAGCTCGTCAGCCACAAACCGAAAAATGCCGACCACCACGAGCCTGGGGATATGACCCCGCGCATATTCCTCGCAACAGCCAAGAACTCCACAAGAGCGATCACCACGAGCGCTGCGAGCAGCGCGCCGCGAACACCTTTGCGCAATGGTGGCCGATGGATGCGCCCCGCAAATCTCCACGCCCGCGCAAACCAATAGCGCTGCGAAAGAAATGCGAGGGAAAGACCAGCGATCGCGCCTACAAAACCCAAAAAGACCAGGACCGAATGAAACATCAACCAATATTCCTCATGAATAGAATACCGCGTAAATCGCCGGGTTGCACAGAGACGCAGGGGATGTTTCGTGGCAAGAACAGCGTCGGTGGAGACCCGGGAACACCAATCAGGAGATTGGCGTTCCCGGGCGAGACACAAGGCGCGCGGGTATCGTGGGTCCTGTGTTATCGCGCCCCTGATTATTTTGCGGCAGGTGGCGGAGTAACTACCGCCGTCATTTTCCGGATCATTCCGTCAGACTTGGTCAAAACGTAGACTTCGCCATCGCCGCCCTTGACGATGCGCGGGTCCGCGCGGCCGCCGCCATAGGCAACGCCCTCGGGATCGGCTTTCGGCTGTTTATGATCCGCGTCCCGCCATCCGGTTGTGGCTGCGGCCGCTCCGGGCAGCACGTGGTCCTGACCGGGGGTTCCTCCCTTTTGCGCGTAGGTCTGGGCCACGATGTCAAACATCCGCCGCTTTGCAGGGGTTTGGCTGGCAGAGTCCGTAGGGCTCTTGTACATGATCTGCAGCTCATGAATTTGCGCCTGGTGATTGCGCTGTCCGTGCGTCGCGAGCATTTCGGCGAGATCAACGTAAAAGATGCGGCCTGTGGTCATGTCATTAAAAATAAATTTTCCACGCATCTGCGGCATCAGTTTGCCGCGGTACACAAAGCCGCTGCCGATCGCATCGCCCTCCCAATGGCTGTAGACGGCGGCCGGATAGATAGGAACGACCGGCTCTTCGATTCCGTCCACCTTCAACAGATCGCGATCGGGGAAAGCGACTGGCGGGGTCTCCAGGCTTCCCGTCTTTCCCATGTCGTCTACAAATAGCTGTTCGTTGCCTTCGCGCTCCGGATAACCGTAGTTGGCGCCCTTGGCGACGATGTCGACTTCTTCCCAGTAGTGCAGGCCGATATCGATGACCAGGAACGTCTTGGAAGTTGTATCCCAATCGAAGCGGTGTGGATGGCGCAGGCCGTAAGCGTAGACTTCACCCCGCGCGCCCGCTACATTCACAAATGGATTCGGATCCGAACCGGTGGAAGGAATTCGATAACGGCCATTTGGACTGAGCGTGTCTTTCGGATGCAAATTAATGTCCGGAGTGATCCGCAAAATTTTGCCGAGCAGAGTATTGAGCTGTTGTGGGAGGGTGTGCGAAGGGCCGGGCGTTTCTCCCTGGGCGCCGTCTCCTACGCCGATGTAAAGATTGCCGTAATCGCTGCTGCCGGGTTTGGCCAGCGGATTGAAGATCGTGTCGTCCGTGGGGTGGTTGCGATCGAAACCGATGCGCAAGAGTTCGCGTGCGGTGCCCTCGAACGTGGCGTTGCGGACGTTGGTATCCGTCCATTCAATTAGCACGGATTCAAGATGGACCGGGCCCGCGGGAGGATTCACAGTGTCGGTCGTCGTATATCCCGTGATATTCAAACTCGGAGTCTGCGTGTTGACTGGAGCCGCGGAACCGGGCAATGCCGGATTCTCCACATGCACGGTATAGAATTTTCCGTTTTTTGCGTAGCCCGGATCGAAGGTGATGGAAACAATGCCGCTGGCGTTGCCCTTGTCGGAAGCAAATTTCGGAAAAATATCGACAAATTTAATGTACGGCGTGAATTTCTTGGTCGCTGTGTCCAGAATGTAGATGGTGCCGTTCTGATCGATTACAAAAGTGCGCGAGGCCGCGAGCGGAGCGTTCGGCGGCTCGGGGCGCATAGCCGTTAAGCGGCCCAATTGGGCCTTGTAATCGATCGCCGTCGTACTCGCCCCTCCGTGCGTGGGGCTGGAGAGCGGCGGATTGGCGTAGTCCTCGAGCAGGATGGCCGTGCCGTCCTTGCTGACCATGGATTGCGTGGGATATTGCGCAAACGCTGCAGGCGCGGCCGCGAGGCACCAGGCCAGCAATCCGATTCCCAGGCGAATTCCCGCCGACCGCATGACATCACTTTGTTTGCTCGACATTGTGAACGGCTCCTTTTTAATTGATCCAGATCAAACGTTCCTGCAAAAACCAACAAATCGCGCAACCGTGCGCGGCCGATCCTCGCGTCCGTTCATTTGCGAGTGAATCGTAGAAGTCGGATTAGAATGCCCAATGTTGCACATTAAATTTTGAGTTGTATCGCCGCGTTAAATCAGGTTCGCATTCTAACACCTGACCCTTGATCGGGCTTTTCATTTTTCTGTTCAGCCGCGCACCAAGTCGCGCCAGAGTGTCCCTATTGCCGCGCATGTGTGCGAATAGACACGGGATCGCGCACGAGAAGAATTATAAGTGGTTTGTTTGCCTGGCGCTCCAAATCTCTCCGATTGATAGGCTTTGGCCCTTGGGTTGCGCTTTTATCCTTGTCAAATTTCTTCACGGAGAAAATCATGATCAAGCGCATCGGCGCACTGGTATTCATTTTTGTTTGCACGTCGATTGCCTGGGCGATTCTCGGCTCCACGATTTTTGTGCGGACTTATTCTCCGCTGTCAGGTGAACTAAAATCCCGCGTCGCTGCAAGTTGGGGCACTGCGCAAGAGCAAACACCACCCACCGCCAGCTACCTGCGTGAAGTAATCCGCCTAGAGTCCGATAAAAAATCTGTGAAAGAAATTAAGACCACAACCACTGCCCCGCTCAATCTGGAAGCTAGCAAAATCGATGTGGCACTTGACTTGGAGCACCGGCAAAAAGGATTGCTGTGGTACAGCACCTACGCGGTCACATTTCTGGGCGATTATAGTTTCACTAACACAAGCGGCAGCGCCCAAGATGTGACGTTCTATCTCAGCTTTCCTTCCCAACAGGCGGTCTACGATGACCTCGCCATGTCGCTCGACAATCAGCCAATTATTGTGAAAAACGCCGGCCCCGGCGTCCAGGGAACGGCGCAGGTGGCCGCCGGGAAAACCGGCGTTTTGCACGTGGGCTATCGCTCACAAGGGCTCGACAGCTGGCGATATAAATTTGGCGAAGGTGTCTCCCAGATCCACAACTTCAGCCTGACCATGCACACGAATTTCAAAGACGTCGATTTCCCCGAAAATACCATATCACCGACAGCGAAACAGGAAACCGGCAACGGATGGAACCTGTCGTGGAACTACAAGAACTTCGTTTCGGGATATGAGATCGGAATGGCCATGCCCGAAAAGTTACAACCGGGCCCGCTGGCTGGAGAGATCAGCTACTTTGCCCCCGTATCGTTATTCTTCTTTTTCTTCCTGATGTTCATCATCACAACACTGCGGGGCATCGATCTACATCCGATGAATTATTTTTTCCTGGCTACGGCTTTCTTCGCGTTCCATCTTTTGCTGGCGTATCTGGTTGACCATGTTTCCATCCACCTGGCGTTCGGCATCTGCTCGTTGATTTCGATTTCCCTGGTTGTAAGCTACCTTCGTCTCGTTGTGGGAATACGGTTCGCTGCTGTGGAAGCGGGCCTCGCGCAACTCGTGTTCCTCGTGCTGTTTTCGTACGCTTTTTTCTATAAAGGATTCACGGGCCTCGCGATCACCATCGGCTCCATCCTAACGCTTTTCGTCGTAATGCAATTGACCGGACGTATTCGCTGGGAAGAACAGTTCGCCAAATTCCAATCCCGCAATCCGAGTGCGGGTGGAACCGCCCGCGCGTAGGGACACGGCACGGACCTTCGAGCCACACCGCGCGCGACCGCCGGCGAGACGCCGGCGCTACAAAGCGCGCCTCAAGAACCTCAGCATAAACTATAATTCACACTTATTATTAATCTGAGTTAATATATGGGGCTAGTGCTGGTTAACGAATCGGACCGAAATTGACGGTGGCTCCCGCAACGATTGTTCGAACGCCCGCCGATGTGAAATCGAGAGATTCCGCACTGATGATGCACGCCACTCTCTCGAAACTGATTGCCGCCACTCTAATCGTTCTTATTCTTCCATGGTTTTCAGCGGAGGTGTTCGCGCAGGGGGAAACGACGAGCGCGATCGCCGGGCAGGTGAGCGATGCGAGCGGAGCTGCCGTGCCGGGCGCCGCGGTGACGATCCACAATACGGAGACCGGGCTGCAGCGATCCGCCACAACGGATGACTCGGGCCGATTTAATTTTCCACAACTGAAGCCGGGCACGTACACGGTTCGAGTGGAAGCGCAGGGGTTCGAGCCGCAGCAGAATGACGCCGTGACTTCCAGCCTGGGGCAGAAGCAGGCGGTCGATTTCATTCTCAAAATTGCCCAGGCCAGGGAAAACATTGAAGTGAGCGGCGAAGCGGTGATTCTGAGCCCCGAGAACGCGAATACCTCAACGACCCTCAGCGCACCCGCGCTGGAAAACCTCCCGAATCCGGGCGGCGACCTTACTTACCCTCTGCAGTTTGCTGCCGGGGCGCTCATCAACACGGCAGGCAGTGGAAATGATTTCGTCGGCGGCACGAATGGGTACGGCAACGTGGAATTTAACGGACTGCCCGCTCTTTCGAACGGTTACATCGTCGACGGATTGGAGACCAACGACCCGCTGACCAATTTGAACAGCGGACTCTCGACCAACCTCGTTCTTGGACTCAACTCGATCTCGGAAGTAACAGTCAATACGCTTTCCTACGCCGTCGATCAGGGGCGTTATGGAGCGTCGCAGGTCAACTACGTCACAAAATCGGGCTCCAACCAGTTTCACGGAAACTTGTATGAATTGTGGAACGGCGCGAAGCTCGACGCGGCCGACTATTTCACGAACGCCTCACTGGGAGATCACAAACCGGGCTCAACCGTGAACCACTTCGGAGGCAGCCTGGGCGGGCCGATCGTGCACGACAAGCTGTTTTTCTTCTTCGACAGCGAGTGGGTCCGGATCGCGCTGCCCATCGTCACGGCCACCACCGTTCCAACTTCCGCATTTCAAACTTACGTTTTACAGCACGTCCCGTCGAGCGAAGCTGCTTTCTACGCGAATATGTTTTCGCTATACGGAAATATCAACGGAACGCCTCAAGCGGTCCTCGGCTGCCCGCTCGGCGTGGGCGGGAGCGGCAATGACGGGAATGGCTGCGCGAATCGCCAGAGTATTTCGCATTCGAGCGACGATCACGAACAGGTCCAGACGATCCGAATCGATTACAACATCAATGAGAAAAACACCACGTGGTATCGCTTTCAGGCCGACACCGGCGTGCAGGCCGCCAATACGGATCCCATCAATCCACTCTTCGACTCAGTTTCACCGCAACCGCTTTATTCTTTTGCGGCCGGATACACGCATGTGTTTTCGCAAAATCTGGTGAACTATTTCAACCCGGCGTTTTCCTGGTACGCCAGCCTGTTCGGACCAAGCGATTTTCAAAAGACGCTCGCCGCATTTCCGATTGTGCTGCAGGACACAGGCGCGAACCCATTCACGACGGTCGGAGGACTGGACAACACGTGGGTTCAGGGCAGGCGCGCGTCGCGGTTCTTCATCAATGACAATCTCGCGTGGACGCACGGCGCGCACGAACTGCGTTTCGGAACGAATGCTCGAATCCTGCGGCTGAATGATTATGATTTCGGAGAGGGCAGCGTCCCGACGGTGACGTATTCCACGCTGCAGCAATACATTGACGGAGTCGCCTCTACCGCGTCAGAGACTTTCCCGTCCTCCGGCAACGAACCTTTCAACTTTCTGAATATCGACCTGTACGCGCAAGACACATGGAAAATAACCAAGAAGCTGACGTGGACATTCGGCGTTCGCGACACGTTCAATTCCAATCCGCTCAATCCGCGCAATCAAATTGCGCGCCTTAGCGGCTCATTCGATTCCATCTCCCACGATGTTAATCAGCCGCTTAACACCGCCATTCAGACCGGCCTCGGCAATGTGTTTTCCTCAACGCCCCTGGCGATCCTGCAACCGAGGACAGCGATCGCGTGGCAATTTGAGCCGAAGTCCGTGTTGCGCGCGGGCTTCGGAATATTCAGCGACCTTTTGCCCGGGAGCATCGCCGACGTAGTCGGCGTCAACCCGCCGTATGTGAAGACATTCCAGGGCGGCCTACTTGGAACTGTCGGCGGCACAGCCATCGCTCCGGGAGTTGCGAACAGCGCGGTTGACGCAACCGTGGCCGCCAACCAGTCATTCGCTTCCGGATTTGCCGAGGGCCAGCTTTCCTGCGCATCCGTACAGGCCAATCCCGCAACCTGCCTTCCTCCGATCGCCATTACAGCGGTGCCCAGCGGAAAACTTCACGCGCCATATTTTATGGAGTGGAGCCTCGGTCTGGAACACGAACTTGGGAGTACGGGGAGCTTTAAGGCGCAATACGTCGGCACGCGCGCGGTCAACCAGCCGTATTTGACGCAGGTAAATGGTTATCAAACCGTGTGCCAGGGATGCTTTGCGCCATTTCTCTATGTGAACCCGGCCGATCCGCAACGGACTGGCGCGATCGATCCGCGATTCGGTGCCGTTACTCAATTTTCCATCGGCGCGAACAGCCATTACGATGGGCTGCAGTTGACCGCGATGAAGCGCCTCGGGCACGGCCTGATGGGACAAGTCAACTATACCTGGAGCCGCTGCATGGACGAGGTTTCCAACGGCGGGTTCCTGCAATTTTCAGCGGGAGGAATTCTATCGCCACTTCCGGGGGAACTGGCGCGGAATTACGGCCCTTGCGACTACGACATCCGCGGCAATCTCAGCGCGCAATATGTCTATCAATTGCCGTTGAAGATCCAAAAACCTTCGCTTGGGTTCGCATTGAATGGGTGGCAGGTATCGGGAACCGTGTTTTGGCACAGCGGGCTTCCCTTCTCCGTTCTGAGCACGCCATATTCCGCCAATGGAAACGGCGTTGTGAACGGCAGCGGGCCGCAATTTGCGAGCGTGGTTCCCGGAGTGCCGCTCTATGACCATAATTTCATTCCCGGCGTCACACAGCCGGGCACGGTGCAGTGGCTTAATCCCAACGCATTTGTTTCGACCGTGGACCCGAGCACGGGCGCTTGCAACGGAGACGACACCCCGGCGAATTGTCAATTTGGGAACCTCGGCCGCAACGCTTTGCGTGGTCCTCAATTCTTCTGGAGTGATTTTTACCTCACGAAGTGGTTCCCTGTGACCGAGCGGGTGAAGCTGCGGTTCGACGCTCAATTCTTCAACGTCTTCAACCATCCAAATTTCGCGCTTCCGAGCATGGTGCTGGCCGGCATTCCGGGAAAGCCGTCCACGCTGCCTGGGTTTGGAGCAATTACATACACCACTTCCCCGCCGACAGGATTGCTGGGCGTCGGTTTGGGCGGCGATAGCACGCCGCGCATGATTGCTTTTGAAATGCGCATGGAGTTCTAAGACTTTTGGCGCGCGAGTCAGGGTCACTCACCGCGTACGCACTTGTCGGGGCATATTATTCCCTCTCTCACCGGGTGCCAACACTTCCATGAAGTGCAACGAATGAGGTATCGTGGCGAGAAATGTTGCGCCTCAAGGGTGGCTTCTCGTCCATTGTGATCTCGCGCGCTGTGAAGTTTGCGGCGCTGCTTTGTTTGGGCTGCGCGGTTACGGGTTTCGCCCAGGAACCTCCGCCTGCTGGTTACACTACCGATGCGCTCACGAAATCGTTTTTTATGGCTCGCACGGGCGAAAGCCTGAATGCGCCGTACACCAGCACGCTTCACTATCTCGAGTTTTTCCAGGTTCGCAAAAAATGGATTTATCCCGACATCGGCTACGTGGACTTCGGCAAGGGCAACTATCGGGAATTTTTCATTGGCGGCGGGCGCACGCTTTACGACGGAAAATTCGCCTCGTGGGATCAGGAGTTGATGTACGTCCAGACCATGGGTCCGGCCGCCGGGAGCGCGCGCTACCTGCTGCCCTGGTCGATGCTCCGTTTTTATTTCACTCCAAAGTTCACGAACGAGACGGTCTATTTCGTGTATCTCCCGTTGAACGATTCCGCCCGGATTCACCACGTTATTGAGAGGGCCAAGATCGAGTACGCTGTGACCAGAATTTGGAAAATAGGCGCGGGCTACGCCGGAAATAATGCTCCGGGCGTGCCGTGGCAGAACAAACCGTTCCTCACTACGACCGTTTCCACGGGCGCGGGCGATTTCGAGTTCTGGCTGCAAAAAATACCAGGCGGAGCGCAAGTACAATTGCGGTACGCCCTGGTCCATGCGTCCCGGTAACTGAGTCGCCTCATCGCAATTCATAAGAGAGGCGGCGGCCCTCAAACGTTTTGCCGACGAGTTGAATATGACTCAGGCACCGAAAATGTCTTTAATCGGACATGCGTGCATTATCATAGGATAGACTGGATCCATGGAACATCGAACGCGCCGATGGCTGCTTTCTTCTCTTCTGACTTCATCCTTCTTGCTGGGCGTCGGAACAACAAATGTCCGGGGACAAGAAATTGATCCTGCTGCTCCTCCTGATGCAACACAAAATATTCCGACGGGACAGCAAGGCTCCGGCGCGCCAAACCGAACTGTTTCGCTGCGAAAGTTGCCCGGCAATATCCTCGAAGACGAGAAAGAAATCTTTTTGTTTCCAGAAGGGCTGGCAAAGGGAAAACACTGGTGGCCAACCATCGGCATCCTGGGAGGCACCGTGGCACTGGTGGCCTCGGACCCGTATACGGCCCCACCCTTTCACACCACGACCAGGCTCAATGGATTCAATCGCGACCTCAGCTCCATAAATACAGCAGCTTTTATCGCTGCCGTGCCCGCTGCGATGTATGGCGTGGGTTGGCTGAGCAAAAATTCCTACGCGAAAGACACTGCGCTTTTGGCGGGAGAAGCGGTGGCCGACGGATTTCTGCTTGATATTCCGTTCAAGGGGATAACGGGACGAAAACAGCCGCTCGATTACGCCGGGAATGGGCCGTATTCGGACAGTTTTTTCAATGGATCGCACAACCCAATTAGTTCCGGGGGGTTTTATTCGGTGCACGCGTTTGCGGCGACTTCGGTCGCGACGGTCATCGCACAACGATACCGCAAACATCGTTGGGTGCCTTTTGTGGCCTATGGATTGGCCGGAGTAATCTGCTTTTCGAGAATCTCGCGGAGCGAGCACTTCCCAAGTGATGTTTTTTTTGGCGGGGCGATGGGATTTGTGATTGCCAAATACGCAGTGCTCCCCGCTCGAAATTGAAATCGATTTCTCCGGGCCACCTCAATTGCACAGCAGGATCATTTCTCCGGCGCGTAGACGGCGATGCATCCCTGCTTTTCAAGCAATCCAAAAACGACATTGCACGCATCCGTCG
The DNA here is from genome assembly GCA_963804145.1 of uncultured Acidobacteriota bacterium. Taxonomy (GTDB): domain Bacteria; phylum Acidobacteriota; class Terriglobia; order Acidiferrales; family UBA7541; genus Palsa-360. The sequence goes on from CAWDPI010000008.1 coordinate 262,668, forward strand.
GAGACGCCTGAGACGGAGTCGCAATGGGAACGAATACGTGATTGTTTCCGCTGCTCGCCGCGACGGAATGAGAGCCCGGGCCTGCGGGCAAATTATAAAGAAGCGTGCCGGACTCGGCGTCTATGACGCTGAGCGTTGGCGTGGGGTTCTGGCCGCTCGGGGCATAGAATTGATTGTTGCCCGGGTTGTACCAGACTTCGTCCGCGCCGTGCGTATCGGCGACCGTCGTAATTATTTTTCCCGTCAGCGCGCTCACGATAATGAGCGGCCTTCCCCCTCCGCAACCAACGAGCAAACGCTGAGATGGCCCGAGAGCCAGACCAGAGCCGCAACCGGGCGTCGAGTAAGTTGTCTCCACGACCGGCGATTTCGGCTTGCTCAGGTCGAGCACCGCAACCATTGAACCATCACCCTTCCCCGGAACGGTAAGCAGCATCCGGCCGCCTTTCAAGCCCGGGTCCCACAAGGGCTGCTCCAATCCGCTGGCGTCGGGAAAAGGAATTTTGCTCAGGACGTCGTACGGCGCGTCAGAAGAAATAATGGTCGCAAAGGGAGGATGTTCTTCCGGATTTCCCACTACGATGACGTGGTCTTTCGGATCGAAGCCGATTTCGTCGGCGCGGCAAACTGCGCCGGTGGAAATCGTGGCCGCGGGAGTTACTCCGGTGAAGGGAGGCTTGGCAGTCGACAAATCAAAAACTTTCACCGTGCCGTGCGCGTCGTCGGCCCAAAGATGGTTGTCGGGCGTGACTACGACGCCGTTTGGTCCCATTCCCTCGATTCGTCCGCAGGGATCGTCCGCGGCCGGTATGCCGTGGAAACCGGTAATCCTGCCGAGGTATAAATCGTTTTCGGAGTCAAAGACGTCCACAGCAGCGTTTCCGGACTCCGCCAGGTAGTACTTTCCGCGGGCAGAGTCCACCCAGCTGATGTCAAAGCGAATTGGATTTCCGGGCACAAGAATCGCGCCTACCAGCTTCAGAGGCTTTTTCATGATCACTCGTGGATGCGTCGCGGTCGAAGGTTTCTCAGCGCCATTCTTTTGCTGAGGAGACTGGGCATTCACGTTCAGGATCAATGCGAGCGCCAGCGCCACGAGAACAACTCCGAATGTTTTGAGCTTCATTGCAATCCTCCACCTGACATCTTCACGAGTTTGAATGTCGAACTTTGCGACTGAGTTTATACCGAGATCTCAATCCGGGGAAAGCTTGACGGCGGCCTGCTAGCGACTCAGTTTGACCCGGAACCTGCCCGTTCCGTCCCGAAAGGCGCGGGACGGAACGGCCGCTACAAAACAGTACGTTGGGAGCGGGTTTTGTAGAGGCCGCCCGACTTTTGGGCGGGCAGCTGCCGCTGAGCGCATCGGCTATGGCGATCTAGCTTCACGCAAATATTTCCACGAAAGATTTAACCACGCGGTGCGAGCTTGCAACATGTTCCGTGGACTCCGTCCGCATGCAGAGCGCCGTCTGCATTCCAGCGTCGCGGGCTGCGTCCAACTCTTTCGCCACGTCAGAAATAAAAAGAATGCTCGGCGTCTTGAGGGCGAGCGCCTCGGCAATCCGCAGATAGCTTTCCGGCGCGGTCTTGGGGCCGATGGTGGTGTCAAAGTACGCGCGCAGGAAGCGGTTCAAATCTCCAGCGGGGGTGCTGCCAAAGAGCAGCTTCTGCGCCAGCACGCTGCCGGAGGAAAAAATGCAGATGATTTTCCCCTGGCGCGACCAGCGAGCCAGAGCCACAGGCACATCGGGATACACTTCGCCGCGCAATTCTCCCGTCCGGTAACCTTCCTGCCAGATTTTTCCTTGCAGCGATTTCAAGGCGGAGCACTTGCTGTCGCGGTCGATCAACCAGGCGCCATAGACAGCCGCGGAAGTCAGTTCAGCGCCCGGTGAGTCATCGAACCATGGAGGCGGGTTGAGTTGCCCGGCCGCGTCGGCCCGATGCTGCGCGCGCAACGCTTCCATGTCACCGCGGATGTCTGGATCACTACTGTGCTCCGCGAGAAATGGCTGCAGTCTTTTGCGTGCGTACGGAAACAGAGTCCGGAAGACGAAATCGATCGGAGTGGTCGTGCCTTCAATGTCCAGCAGAATCGCTTGAATCTTGTTTTCGCCGGAAGGCGCTGCCACTGCTAGCTGACCGCCGGAGGCGCGGGAATGTAAGTTGGTCCGAAACAAACCGGCTCGTAACCACGATCGGCGCCGCTCCCGGTGTAGTGCGGCGTCCACCCGGCAGGATCCTGGAACAGGCGGATTGCGCGAATGCAGCGGTCGGAGCACAGATCGAACCAATGGTGAGTTCCGAGCGGCACTCGAATCAGGTCGCCCGCCTCCACCTCGATCGCGACCACCGGCCCTTGTTTGGGATGAATGTGAAATACACCTCTGCCCGCAAGGATGAAACGGACTTCATCTTCATCGTGCCAATGCTCGGTGTTGAATCTTGTCAGCATGGCGTCCAGCCCGGGCGTCTTCGGATTGACGTCGATCACATCGGCGGTGACGTATCCGCCGCGGGCCTTGAGCTCTTCAATCTTGGGCGCGTAAGCCGCGAGGATTTCGTCTGCGCTGGCGCCAGGTGCGAGCGTCGCGCCCGGCTCCCAGCGTTCGTAGTCGATGCCCATGTTCGCGAGGTAACGGGTGATCTCTTCCGCCTCGCTCAGTGAACGCTTCTCGTCTGGAATCCTCAGCAGAGCCATTGGAATGCACTCCTTGCCCATCGATAGGCGAATGGATGCAAAACTCCGCCTATTATACTCCGGTTCGGGACCGACCCAATATTTCCAAAAGATACTCCAGGACTTCCACGTGGCGCTTGGCTTCGGCCAGGTCCTGCCCCCAGGTGTAGAGTCCGTGGCGGCGAAGCAGGAATGCGTGAACGGCGGGGTCGCGTTTTAACAGCGCTTGGACTTTTTCGGCGAGTTGAGCGATGTCCTGGCAATTTTCGAGGATCGGTAGGATTTCCCGGTGCTCGTGCGTGTGGACGTCGCGCAGGCCCTTGAGCATCTCGAATCCTTCGAGCGCCACGGCGCCATCGGCTGCAAAAAAATCAGAAAGCAGAGTGCTCCAAAGCGAATGCGTATGTAATACCGCACCCGCGCCGCACGTGCGCACGATGGCCAGATGGAGTCCCGTCTCCGCCGAGGGGAGCCCGTCCCCGCGGAGCACGCGGGCCGCTTCGTCGATTTCCAGGAATTGCTCCGCGCCGAGCGCGCCTTTATCCAGCCCAGTCGGCGTGATCGCCAGGCGCAGCGGCCGCTCGCTCACCACCGCGCTGAAATTTCCGCTCGTTCCGAACACCCATCCGCGCTGGTAGAAACTCCTTCCGATCTCCGCAAGCGCGGCAGTTAAATTTTGAAAGCGTGCGCCCGACTCTTTCCGGCGGGAGCGTCGAGACGGTTTCCTTGCGGAGCGTTTTTTTGCAGCGGTCATGGTGGGGATTATCGCATGCTCGGCTCGCCAACGGAATTCCCGCGACGGCATTGGAGTGTCCTAGCTTGAAAATCGTTTCGAAGGCTCCAGCATCTAGGAGGTCGGGGCTTCAGCCCCGACGTTCATGTTTGTGCATTTGTGGGCTTCAGCCCCTGAAGCTTCAGGGCCTAAAGGCCGCATCCATGCGTCGCTCTTCGTCCGACCTGAAGGTCGGACCTCCTAAACGGCATATCCAAATTCAATTCCGTGAGACATCTGGAAATTGGGACGGCACCAACGGTGCGTTCTAAACTGCGGTGGCCTTCCTGAAATTATCTTCGCGTCGCGAAGCGACCTGTAGTATCAAGTGCGCCTGCACGCCGGCGATCCGCGCGGGCAGATGGAGAAAAAAATGGCGACAGGCTATCGCTGGTTCCGGGCGGGGGATCTGAACGGTTTCTTCGCGCTCATGTTTGACAACGTCGCGAATCTCGTGATTCTGGCCAGTATTCTGACCGGCGCGTTCGGTTTCCCGTTGCCGATCGTTCTGTACCGCATGGTTCCCGGCACAGCCATGGGCGTGCTTGCCGGCGATCTCTTTTACGCGTGGATGGCGGGCCGCCTGGCCAAAGAGACGGGCCGCGACGATGTGACGGCGATGCCGCTCGGTCTGAACGCTCCCAGCATTTTCGGAATGTCCTTCGGTGTTTTGGGTCCCGCGTATCTTGCGACCCACGACGCGTATCTGGCGTGGAAGATGGGCATGGCCGTGACGGTTCTTGTGGGCGTGTTCAAGATTGCGCTTTCGTTTTTCGGAAATGCTGTTCGGCGGACCCTGCCGCGAGCCGCGCTCTTGGGTTCGATCGGCGGAGCGGGCTTGGCGCTCATTGCCCTCTTGCCCATGCTGAAAATGTATGCCGACCCGATTCCGGGCTTGTTGGCGTTCGGCGTCATCCTGGTCTCGCTCGTGGGCAATGTGAAGATCCCGGGAAAAGTGCCGGGAGCGCTTGCATCCGCGCTGGTTGGCATTGCAGCTTTTCACTTTCTCCGCGCAGTTCACATCGTGAGTCCCATCGCGGCGCCGCCCGTTGGCGTTCCCGCAGCGTTTCACTTGGCATTCCCCTGGCCAACTGTGACGTTCCTCGGTGGTCTTTCGCTCGCATGGGTCTACTTGCCGATCATCCTGCCTTTCTCCCTTTCGACGGTGGTGGGAGGCATCGACAATACCGAGAGCGCCGCAGCCGCTGGCGATGTGTACGACACGCGGACCATTCTGCTCACGGAGGGCTTCTGCACATTGCTGGCAGGCCTTTGCGGAGGCGTCGTGGAGAGCACGCCCTACATCGGCCATCCAGCCTACAAAGCGATGGGAGCGGGCGCTGGCTACGTGATTCTGACCGCCTTGTTCATAGGACTCGGCGGCATCCTCGGTTATCTCCCGTTCTTTGTGGCGTGGATTCCGGCGGCGGCGATTGCGCCGATCCTGGTCTACATCGGTCTGGAAGTCGTTTCCCAGGCCTTTTTAGCGACGCCGGCGCGGCACGGACTGGCGGTTGCCGTCTCGCTGCTGCCTTCTGTCGCGTTCCTGATTGCGCTTGAAGTGACCGCGGCGCTGGGAGCCGTCGGCGCGCAAACGACGCAGTTGACGGGCGACGTTGGCGAAACGGTCCGCACGGTGATCCTGCTTGGCAATGGTTTCATCATTTCGGCATTGATTTGGGGAGCGGCCACGGCCGAGCTTATCGATCGACGCTTTGGGCGCAGCGCATGGTGCCTGGCAGCAGGCGCGCTGGCTTGCCTGTTCGGAGTCATCCACTCGCCCGCGGCGGAGGGAACGTTCATCCTGCCATGGCGCGCGGGCTCGCCGCTGCCCTGGCACTTCGCGTTCGGCTATCTGGGCGCGGCGTCGCTGGTATGGGTTGCGAGGTTTTTCCCGAAGGGCGATCCAATTCCTGAGCACGAGTAGTACAGATTTCAGTCTGTGCTACTAAAACATTCAGGCGAGAGCCTTACATAGTGCCGTAGGCTATCTGGACCAGATCAGCGTTCGCGGAGCAATTTTCAGAAGAGTTCCCACGATGCGGGGGAAGTTCTATTGTTTCTTCGATTGGTCAGGCGCCGGATTTATCGTAGCGAGATAAATTTTTAGACGTCTTATCGACTCGCGACTAAGTTCCGTGAACTGAATCACCATTCCCTGCCCAGGGTCCGAGCGCGTGACAATTCCTTGAAGCTGAATGTCATCGGTCCCCTGGCGAAGCGCAAAGTTGACCTTCGATCCCTCGGAGAGAGGTTCCGGGTCAAATACAAACATGCCATTCAAACTCAGGTCTTTGATCGCTCCAGATCCTTCGAGATAGACAATATGGCTTCCCGATTTTGCCTTGAAACGTGTCGAAGCGCGCTTTTCGTTTTCGGTCATTGGTGTCTGTTCAATCCGCGGAAAGTACGATCGGCTTTTGCGTGAGCAGCGCCACGAGCGCGGCGGGATCGGTGACTGGCGGGCGGCACGTGGTGCCAACGCAGACCAGCGCTTGCGCGACGTCAGCGCGAAGATGCGGAAGCGTTTCGGCTAACGCGGGCGCAAGAGCATCGGGCGACGCGATGCGCTCCGGCGTGACTCGAAGCACGGCTTTGCCGAACCGGTAGACGGAATTCGCGGCCGTTTCGAGCGCGGCGGCCTGCGGGTCTTCGCTCGCGCCGGTGATGATCACCTCGAAAGGCCTGCGGGCGTGAAGCAGCGCGGCAAGTCCGTAGCTAGCGGCGTGAATCCCAAATTGCGGCGCGATGCCGGCGAACGCTTCGAGCGTCGCTTCCGCGCACGCAAGGTAGCGCGCGTCTCCGGTGTAGCCCTGCAGGCGGTCCAGCAGAATGGCCGCCGAAGAATTCGCGCCGGGCGTTGGAGAATCCTGCAGGGGCTTGCGGCGCAATTCGAGCCCGCCCATTGGAGGCGCTCCCGAAGCGCGATCGAAGAAGCCACCTCCCTCCGCATCAAAATATTCAGCGATGGCAAAATCCGCCGCGCGGCGGGCCGCGTCGAAATATTTCTTGTCAAGCGTCGCCTCATACGCGTCGAGCAGCGCGATCCCCGCAAAAATTTGATCGTCGAGTGAACCATCGAGGCGCGCGCCTCCCATGCGATGCGCGAATCCGCGCGCGTCGCTCCAGGCTTCAGCCAGCATGTGATCGACCGTCTTGAGCGCAAACGCGCGACACGCCTCGCCCTTTTCTCCGCCAAGCACCGCCGCCGCATCGAGATACGCCGAAACGAACATCGCGTTCCAGGCCACATAATGAGTGGTGTCCACAAACGGCGCGGGCCGCGCCTCGCGCGCGGCCAGCAATTTTGCCTTCGCGCGCACCAGCGTCTCAACGACCGTGGCCATATCCTCGCCGCCGCCAATCGTTCTTGCCACGTCGGCGATGGACCGCGCGATCCACAAAACATTTTTCGCCGGATTGTGGTGCATTTCGCCGTGCGCTTCGACGTCATATCGAAGCTCGACGACGCGCGCCTCTTCGGGCGTGAGGACCGCGCGCACTTCGTCCTGCGTCCACGTGAAGTAATCGCCGTCGTCGTCGAGCGTCTGGTCGGCGTCCTGGCTGGCGTAGAAGCCGCCGCGCGACTGGTCCGAGAGGACGGCATTTGTCCAATCGATGATTCCTTCGGCGATCTCGCGAAACAACGGCTCGCGTGCGACCTGAAAGCCGTGCAGAAAATTCTTCAGCAATTCCGAATTGTCGTACGACATTTTCTCGAAATGCGGCACGCACCAGCGCTCGTCCACCGAGTAGCGATGGAACCCGCCGGCCAGCTGGTCGTAGACGCCTCCCGAGCCCATTTTCTCAAGCGTGAACGCGGCAACTTCCAGCATCCGCGTGCCGCCGCCTGCCTGAAAGCATTCGAGGAGCAAATCGAGCGCCGCGGGATGCGGGAATTTCGGCGCGCGGCCAAATCCGCCATTGCGCGAATCAAATAAATGCACGATGGACTCGGCCTGATCCTCCGCCACGCGCGAGTCGAACGCTCCCCGCCCGCCCGCAAACGTCTCCGCATTCGCCACCGCCTCGGCCAGGCGCGACGCGGCCTCTTCTACTTCGGCGCGCCGTTCACGAAATCCCGCGGCCACGGCTTCGAGAATGCGGCGGAAGCCGGGACGCCCCATGGCGTCTTCCGGAGGAAAATACGTGCCGCCGAAAAACGGGCGCCCGTCGGGCAGGAGAAATCCGGTAAGCGGCCAGCCACCCTGTCCGGAAAGCGTGCTGATGGCGGCCTGATAACGAGCGTCCACATCGGGCCGCTCGTCGCGGTCCACTTTCACGGGAACGAAAAGCTGATTGATGATCGCGGCCAGCTGCGGGTTCTCGTAGCTTTCGCGATCGATCACATGGCACCAATGGCACCATACTGCGCCGATATCGAGCAGGATGGGCTTGTCCTCGGCGCGCGCTCGTGCAAAGGCTTCCTCGCCCCATTCGTACCAATCCACCTGCTGGTGCACGGCGGAACGGAGATAAGGGCTTGCGGCTCGAGCGAGGCGGCCTTCGGATTTTTCGTTCACGCTATTCCTTCCCGGACGCTCGAGATGCGGCCGCGCAAAAATTGTTTTCATTTATTGGATCGGATGCTGCGGGCCCGTGTCTTCGGGGTCGATCGGCTTGCGTCCGGAAAAACCTTCATCCTGGCGGTGGTAAAAACGGATGCGGTCTTCGCCGAGGCGCCAGCACAGGTAAACCTCTTCCTCTTTGATCACGGAAGGGAAATCGACAAGGCCGGAATCCAGGTCTTTCACGATGCAGCCCGTCGCCTGGATATGGTCGAGTGCGTCCTTGACCTTGGCGACGACGCGGTTGAGATCGGCGCGCATCCGCGCAGCCGCGTCGTAATCGAGTGTGATGCCGCCCATGATCTGGATGCGGTTGGCGATAGCGCTCAAGCTTTCTTCCAGGTCCGCCATCTGACGGCGGCCTTCCATCGCGTCAATCAGAAGCGGCTCGACTTCGCGCCGGGCATGCTCCGCCTCCGAGAGGCTGAAAAGTTTCGGTTCGTTTTCTTCGTGGTCCATTGATTTTGTCAGTCACAACACGGGATATGCGCAGCGCTTGCTATGTCCCATCCTGGCTATCTTGGATGCGAGGCTGCCGGGCGCGGTTCCATTGTCATTCATTGCGCGGCGCATTTCCAGTGGAGACGCTGTGCGATCCGCGCGAGAATTGGGGTGCCGCACCCTTCACGACCTTTGTGAAGGGTGCGGGTTTTTCCCCTGGTAGCACAGGCACTCTTGCCTGTGCGGTTTTGTGGGCTGCGGCGTCTTCGAGCACGCAAATTGTGCCGGGTGTTTCGACCGCGAAAAGCGCACAGGCAAGAGTGCCTGTGCTACTAAAAGCGTGACTGAAACGAATGTGGTAGAGTTTTGCCCCGATGCGCATCTTCGTTCTGGGGACCGGAGCAACCGGCTCTTATCTCGCACACCTGCTCACGCGGCAAGGGCACCAGGTCACTTGCGGCGACCGCGACCTCGACCGCGCTCGGCGATTTCTTGGAAAGAAGAGCACTATTCCCGTGGTACAGGTCAATGCGCGGAACCTGTGGGGCATCGTCCGCGCCGCGAAAGGATCGCAGTTGTTGGTGAATGCGAGCGCCGCAGTCTTCAATGAAATAGTTCTGCGGGCGGCGCTTCGGATTCGTTGCCATTACATGGACCTGAGCGCGCACCTCACGCGCAATCCATTCAAGGCCGAGCAGCTTCGCTTCGACAAGCGTTTTCAGCAAAGGAATCGCGCCGCAGTCATCACCGCTGGCGCCGCGCCGGGATTGTCGAATCTCCTCGTTGCTCGCGCATCCGCTTTGATGGATTCGGTGAACGCGGTTCATATTCGTCTCTACGAAAGCACGGAAAGCGATGACCCCGTTTCGCAGTGGTCCGCGGAGGTTTCTTTCGATGAGGCTATTTCCCTTCCCCGCATTGTGCGCGACGGCCGATTCCGGTTTGGAAAACGTTTCGGCGAACGGGAAAAATTTCGTTTTCCGCCTCCGATCGGCGAAGCAAATGTCGTCCTCGCTGCGCAGGATGAAGTCGGAACCGTTCCCTATTTTTTGAAGTTGAAAGAAATGGACGTAAAAATTGGCGGCAACGAAATCGACAGATTGCGGCGCTGGTACCGGCAGGGAAAGCTCTCCAAGTCGCGGGGACTGGTCGCGTCGCGATTCCCGAAGACTCCGAGTCCCCGGCAAGTGGCCCGCTTGATCCGAAAAGGCAGCTTACAGAACGCGCGGTTTGCCGCCGCCGTCATCGTGTACGGGACCAAGCAGGATCGACCCATGGAAGTGCGCTACGACGCGATCTTCCCTTCGCTCTACCAAATCCGCCTGCGCGGACTGGCGCTCTCTCCCATTTCTTACGCTACCGCGCAAATGGCTTCACTCTTCGTTAAGCATTTTCCGCGCGATTCGGCCGGAGTTTTTCCTCCCGGCGCGATCCCGCTGGAAGACAGGCAAGCGATCTTCAAGGACCTGAAGTCGCGTGGCATTCGCGTGACGATGAAAATCACGAAAAGGAAACCAGCGGACGACGAAGAAGAGTTTTAGGGTGCTTTTGTAGCGCGAGATTCAGCCTGTGTGGGTTTTGCCTTTGTTGCAAGCCACGAAACCCGACAGGCTGGAAGCCTGTCCTACTGTGACGCCTACGGCCTCGCTTCGTAAACCAAATTGAACGGCGTCTCGGTGGCGCGGCGGAAGCGTGTGAATCCTCCTGACATCACCACCTGCCGCGTGCGCGCCTCTCCGGCCTGCGCGCCGAGCGCCAGCCCCACTTCCTGCGAAAGCGATGCCGGCGTGCAAAGCAGCGTTGACGCCGAATAAAACACCCGGCCAATCGGATTGAGATTATCCTCGACGCGGTCGTTTGCGAAAGGCTCCACGATCATCCAGGACCCCTCGGGCGCGAGTGTGGAAAGGACGTGGCGGGCCGCGCCGGCAGGGTCGCCCATGTCATGCAGGCAATCGAAAAATGTGACGAGGTCGTATCCGTTTCCAGGAAAATCCTTCGCCCGAGCGACTTCAAATTTCACGCGGTCCGCAACGCCGGATTCCCGTGGCGCGCTCCCGAGCGGTCTGGATCGAGCCCTCGTGGTAGTCAAATCCGGCAAATGTGGATTTCGAATAGGCCTGCGCCATCAACACTGTAGACGCGCCATGCCCGCACCCCACGTCAGCGACCCGTGCACCAGCCTTCAGCCGCGCCTCCACGCCGGAGAGCGCCGGAATCCACTCGCTGACCAGATGCGCGGCGTATCCGGGGCGGAAGAAACGCTCTGTGCCGTGAAATAGTTCGTGGTCGTGCTCGTGCCAGCCCATGCCTTCGCCGGTCCGGAATGCTTCGATCAGTTTGGGCACTGCTTTTGTAGCCGCGAGAGCGACCTGAAAGGCGCCCGGCAGAAACGCGGGGCTCTTTTCGTCGGCGAGCGTAAATGCCTGCTCTTCGGTCAGACGATAGCGCCCCGTTGGAGCATCCAATGTGACGTACCCACCGGCGGCTTGCGAAGCGAGCCACTCGCGAACGTACCGCTCGGTCGTACCAGTGCGCGTGGCAAGTTCCGCGGGAGTTTGCCATCCACCAGCAGCCAGCGCTTTGTACAGTCCGAGTTTGTCGCCAATGATTACGCAGGCGGCATGGAAGGTCGCTCCGAAATCGTTTACACCACGATGAAGCATGTCATTTAGCTTGCTCTGATCAAGCGCCATGGGCTGCCTCCAAGTCTTTAGTTTCGGACACCACGAATAGGATGGGATGCCGGCACGAGCACCCTGCGCTTGTGCCTTGAAGCACCGACTCAATGCCGCGGATTTTACTCGCGAAGGGGAGGCAACGCAAATGGGGATTTTTCGATGGCCAGGCTCGATCGGAAGGAATGATCGAGGCGCTACGATCCTATGGCGTTTCGTGGCACGATCATCACTCGGGAGAAATAGCCTCGGCCTCCGCCTCGATCGCAGCGCCCGTAGGATGTTCATCTCCTCTTTTCCTGCCCTGCGGGGGATGAATTAGAGCGGGAAGGATGAGGGCGCAGGTCATGATTCCTGCGATGACGTACAAGGCTTGCGTGTAATCCCCGTTGACTTGGCGCAAATAGGCGAACAAGTAGGGACCCGCCGCGGCGGCAAACGCCCACGGCAGCATCATCAGGCCGAAAATCGAACCGACATCGCGCGGCCCAAAATAGTCCGCTGCGAAGGCAGGCGTGATGCCATACGCGCCCCCGTAGCACATGGCGACGACGAAGGTAGCGACAGCGAGCAACGGCAGAGAATCGATCGAGTGATACGTCCAAAAGAGGATCACTTCGACGAGGTACATCAGAAAGAATGCGATTTTCCGCGACGTCAAATCTGAGATCCATGACCAGAAAATTCGCCCAACCCCGTTGAAAATCGCCACGATCCCAACGAGAAACGCGGCCGTCTCCGCGGTTGCCTTTCCCATTTCCTGAAGAATGGGCGACGCCTGGCTGATGATCGACAGGCCGGACATTGTATTAACCGACATCAGCAAGCAGATGGCCCACCACTGCCAGGTGCCCAGCGCCTCGCCCAGCGTGTAATCCCGATCGGATCTCTGCGACAAATGCTTGGCTGTGGGCGTCCAGCCCTCCGGCATCCAGCCTTCGGAGCGGAAATTGCATGAACGAAGCGGAAACGATGGCGATGACGCCGTACGCAACCCCGAGGTATGCGAAGGTCGGCATCAATCCGACGTGGCGAATGAGCCATCCGGCGGCGGGCGCGGAAAATAAGGCTCCCGTCCCGAAACCGGCCACGGCGAGACCTGTGATGAAACCGCGGCGATCTGGAAACCATTTCACCAGAACTGTGATCGGCACGACGTAGCCCATTCCGAGACCGATGCCGCCGATAACGCCATACGTGAGATAGAGCCACCACAGTCTGTGCGCGGAAAAACTGGCCAGATAGACTCCTCCGCCCCACAGAAGGCCCGCCGTCATGGCCACAACTCTCGGGTGGCGGCGCTTCATCCATAGGCCGCCGATGAATGCCGCAACGCCCAGAAAAAACCAACTGATCAAGAATGTCGAAGTGACTTGGGAAATGGTCCAGCCGAATTCCTTGGAGAGGGGAATGCGAAAGACGCTCCACGCGTAGGCCGAGCCGAGGGCCATCTGCAGGAACACGCCGGCGACGGCGATCCACCAACGATTCAGGACGGGCATGATTCCTCCACCGGCGTTTCCGCTAACAGTCGCGAGAAAGGCAACCTGTGTTCCGTTGCCCTGCAATTTCGCATTAAAGGCCTGTTTTGGCAACTCCCGCCTGCATGCACCACTCCTCCCAGGCGCGGCCCTGGCTCAGCGGCTGGGTGTGCAGTTCGCCCGACTGGTCCACTTCCCCGGGCGAAAGATACGTGATCTCCTTGCCCATGGACATGGCCTTGATGAGGACCTCGGCGTTTAGGCGCAAATAATACGTGGTAAACACAACGTCCGGAATCGATTTTCCGGCGATCACGCTGCCGTGGCCGCGCATCAGCGCGGCCCGGCCTTTGCCCACCGCTCGCGCGAGCGAATCGCCCATCTCGTTGGAGGCGACCAGCAGATTCGTGTCGCCGAATTCGTCGCGGATATCCCAGACAGGCACTTCGTACCCGATGACGGCCGCAGAGTGGAGCGCCGGCCGCATCACTGTTTTGGTAACGGCGAGCGGTAGCAGTTCGTGCGCGTGATTGTGGCAGACAGCCACGACGTCCGGCCGCGCCTTGTAGATACACCCGTGTATAAATCGCTCCTTATAAGGGCTGAAACCGCGCAGATCGACGGGCGAACTATCCAGATTGAATTCGAGGATGTCATTCTCGGTCACGAGGCTTGGCGCGCGCGACCGCGACATGAAAAACCGCTGCGGATTTTCCGGATTGCGCACCGTGACGTGGCCGAAGGAATCGACCAGCTTCAAATGTGCGACGACGCGGTTCGCAATCACCAGGTCCGATATTGCCGCGCTGACATCCACCGAAGAATTCCTCCGGATTCGATTTCCAGGATGAAACAGTGCTGGGAGTTTGCACGCATCCGCAAGCGACTGCAAGCCATTAAGTAGGACAGGCTTCCAGCCTGTCGGGGTTCATTTAGCCAGGAAGGAATCAAAACCGACAGGCTGGAAGCCTGTCCTACAAAAAACTGCCCCCGGCGAGCCGGGGGCAGTTGGAAAGCTTCGAGATGGTGCGGAAGACTAGTCGCCGGCAACGTGCTCGGCCACCTGCGGCTTCGCAGCGCCATTCCCGTTCCCATTGGCGTTGCTGATCGTCACGGGAGCGACGGACGGAGTGGCCTTCTTGATGTCGGTGAGCGAGCCGATCTGCACGACTTCCTGCGGCGACTGCTTCAGCACGAGTTCTTCGTAAATCTTGCGGACGCGCGCCTCTTCCTTGAGGAAATCGGCGCGGCGCCGCGCACGATTTTCCTCGGCGGCGGTGTTCGGCACTTCGTGGTCGACTTGGCGGACGCGCGCGGCGTCTTCCGCGTCAATCACGAGCGAATGCTCGTAGGTATCGAGGCTCACGGCCTTGCCCTTGGCGTAGATTTCGTGCTTGCCGTGTTCCTTGTACCACTGGGCGACGGTCGCGTTTTTGTACATGTTCTCGATGATTTTGCGCCAGCCGATGCCCGTGTTGTACGCGCAGAAGGAAATTTCGCCCTGCTGCGTCGCGTACGGGATGATGCACATTTCGGTGCGCCGGAAATCGTAGTTGAAGAGGTCCTGGAACCACATGCCGGCGATCATCAGGAAATTCCACGGGATCGGTGCGGCGCTTCTTGGCGTCGTCAAACGTGCGCTCCGGACCCGCCGTGCCGTATTTCTGGCGCTGGTTTGGAGTCAGCCCCCAGGACTTGTCCATCTTCCTGAGCAAATCGATCAGGCGGAAAGTCGGAGGCGCCTGATACGGGCTGTAATTCTTGAGCATCGCCAGCGCGAACGTGAAATTGGAAAAGTTCTTGCCCCGAGCGGCGTCGGTGACCTTCTTGATGTCCTCGACCAGTTGCGGCACGTTCAGGAACTTGGGCACAGGCGCCCATTCCTTCGTCTCCTTGTTGATCAATACGCCGGTACCCACGCCGCAGTTGGGGTGGCAGCCGCAGCTCACCGAGCCCCACTGCGCGTCAGGCCCGTGGGAGAGATCGGCGAACGCGGAGAACGTGCTGATCAGCGAAATCGGGAACCAGTCGCGCGTCGGCTCGATTTTGCCTACTTGCGCGCTGACGTCTTTGGCCAGATGCGACAGCGTGTAGCGCTGCTTCATGCGGCGCTCGGGAGTGATTTCCTCGTCGCGGCCGGTGAAGGAAACGGGCTGAAACGCCACGAAGGAGATTTTGTTCGGATTCTCCATGGCGAACTTCACGATGGCGCCCACCTGATCGTTGTTCAGGTTGTTGACGATGGTCGTGACCAGAATGATCTCGATGCCCGCCGCGTGCATATTGTCGATGGCCCGCAGCTTCACGTCGAACAGGTTGCCCACCTGGCGGTGGCTGTTGGCATCGTTGCCGATGCCGTCGAACTGCAGGTAGACGTAGCGCAGCCCGGCTTCAAAGGCCTGCTTGCAGTATTCCTTGCTCTTGGCGAACTCGATGCCGTTGGTCGCTGCCTGCACGCTGTTGTAGCCGATCTTGCGCGCGTAGCGGATGGCGTCGAAGAATCGCGGGTGCATCGTCGGTTCGCCGCCGGAGAACTGCACGGACATCTGCCGCCGCGGCTTGATTTTCAGCGCGTTGTCCAGGATCTCCTGAATCTCTTCCCAGGAAAGCTCGTGAACGTATCCCACCTGATTGGCGTCCATGAAGCAGGGATCGCACATCATGTTGCAGCGGTTGGTGAGGTCCACGGTGAGCACGGAGCCGCGCCCGTAGCGGACGGTGCTGGAGCCGTGCTTGTGCAGGTCCTCGTCATTGTGCGCCGGGATGTCGCGGCCGGGGAAATTCTGCTCGATCCAGTTCAGGAATTTCGCGTCGATGGCCATCATGTCTTCGTACCGGCCATGAATCGGGCATTCCTTGACCATCCAGATTTGGCCGTCGCGCTCGATGATCTGCGCCTTGATCTCGCCGACCTTTTCGTGCATCAGGTCGCGCCAATCCTTCTTGCCCTCGAAGATGGCATCGCGAGCTTCCTTGACGCAGCCCGGGCAAAGCGAGTCCGTCTGCCGCGGCCAGCCGAGCGTGGGCTTGGATTTTTCCCACGACTTCAGCAGCGGCTTATCCGACCACTTCGGCGTGAAATTCGGGTTGGGGTTGTACTTGTTGAAAAAGTGGATCGTATCAAAGGTCACGCCCGCGGTCTTGCAAAGGACATAATCCATTGCTTTCCATGCACGTGTACCTAGAGTTTGAGGCATTTTTCACAGTCCTCCACAGTTGCGATTCGAAAGCAAAACATTCAAAACCGAACGGGAGCCCTCAGCTGATCAAAACGGCCCCTGATGCCAGATTAGCCTACCAAGAGCGCCCCCTTGGCGTCCAGGTAAACCTTTCCCACTGTGTACTTTGCATGACTACACTCGGAAACGTCCACAGGCTTGTAGCAAAACGACCAAAAAGGGGCTTGAACGGTGATCTGGTGCAGCCAATGGGAACGGCCTGGGAGCGCTGTTTTGGCACTTTTTCTCGATGTAAACTCGAAGCCAAATTATGACATCCTTGCTGCCTAGATTTTCAATTATAGATGGGCCTGTTTTGAGAGAATTCCTACTGCGTGGAAGAAGCCCCCTCCTGTACTTGGAACGAAGAATCGGGCAAAACAGTTGTCTTCGGTGACGCCTGCCGATGCTGCGATTTTCGTTCCAACCGGCGACAGGAACCAGCAAAGGCAAGAAAAGGTCGTCTGTGGTTTCGATCCCCGGCGAGACCAGGCCGCCGTCCGGTGGTCACGACCATCCGACCGAACCCGTCCAGCCGATGCATGGGGCATTTAGGTCTAACAACCTATGCTTTTCGCCCAGCCTTGAGCCGCTACCGCCTAAAATCCAAGCTCCTCGTCAAGCTGCTATAGCGATGCCACGCAAGAGCCTGTAAATACAGATGATAATGTAGCTGGCGGCAACGGATGCATCTTCGAGAGGGTTCTACGGACAGAGGGATGGGTAGAAACTTCCCCAGTACTCATGTACCCCGCAAAATGGCCCCAACTGACTATCGCCAAAAAACCAGCCCAGGTTCAGACTCTTCTCATACACCCAATTGAATCCGGTTTAGGAGGCTGAATTTTATGAAGCATTGGTGGTGCATGGAATGTCAGGAAAAAGTAGGGTTGGGAAAACACGGCAGGTGTGCGGTGTGCGATTCCGAAGCCGTGGATTTGATCCCAAAGGAAAGCAAGTTAACTTGGTCAGTTTCAACGGCAAACGAGCTTCCAAACCCAGCTCTGGTGTGTGCCTGAGCTGAGTTAAACGGCCCGATTAGAGTTCGGCAAGACCAGCTTAACGAAGGAATAGAAAGGAGGCTAAAGACACGGAAAAGCCCGGGGGGGACACTTAAGAGAACCGGGGAAAAGGAGATAAACACATGCAGACCAAGCTACGCGTCATAGTTCTTGTAGTCGTAGCGAGCCTGCTCTGGATAACCCCAATATCTGCGGTATCCCAAAGGGCGAAGGTGCAAGGCAAGGATAAGAAGGGCAAAACTCAGTACACAGGGATGGCTTCCTGGTACGGGGCGGAACGCCAAGGGCAGAAAATGGCGAACGGCAAGCCGTTTGACTGCCACAAATTAACTGCCGCAAGTTGGTATTTCCCGCTCGGAACGACGGTCCGGGTGGTGAACGTGAAAAATGGAGAATCCGTGGTAGTGACGATTACAGACCGAGGTCCGAATCTTCGACTTCACCGGATCCTCGACCTGTCTGAAGCTGCAGCGGAACGACTGGGTTACGTGGGACAAGGCCTGACCCCCGTGTTTCTTTACCCAGTGTCGTCCTTCGACACGAAGGCAGCAGGATTCGATTCTGGGTTGATCCAGACACCTGCCAGCAAAGGCCGCGGCGAACTCGAGGCTAAAGCCGTCGCCGTGCCAATGTGAACTTTGGCATCCGCCTAAGAGCGCCAGGCAATTCCTCGGCGTAGGCGGCGCACTCCTGAAAATATCTCCTGGCGTTCTGCCAGGGCCTGCCGGCATCGTAGTGGCTGGAGTGAGCAAAGACTCCAGCCACGAGCTTGGAGACGTGCGCGAGATCGCGTCCGCTTGCTCGGCGCCTCTAAAACATTTCCAATGGCAAACATTCGCCGGCTGCGCGGGAAATCTGAAAAAGTGCGCAATCGATGTTCTCGAGCGCATTCCTGCAGCTCAGCGCGCCGGGGCGTGCATCCGGATGAGATCGTCGTATACTGGACGGACTAAATTGGGGGAGCACGCCATGATCCGCCACATTAAGTCCGGGCAATCTGCCGAGACGAAAGCCGAGAACAGCGCGCAGGTTCGAAAGACCGTGGAAGCGATCCTCGCTGATATTGGCGCCCGCGGGGAAATCGCGGTCCGCGAATATTCGGAAAAGTTTGACAAGTGGTCGCCCGCATCGTTCCGCCTTTCCGAGAGCGAAATTGCCGAGTGCATACGCGCGTTGCCGCAGCAGGTCATCGACGACATTCGATTCGCGCAGGAACAGATCCGCAATTTTGCGCTGAAGCAACGAGCGGCGCTCCTAGACGTGGAAGTGGAAACGATTCCCGGCGTCGTACTGGGACATAAAAACATTCCGGTGAATAGCGTCGGGTGCTACGTTCCGGGCGGGCGATATCCGATGGTTGCGTCCGCGCATATGAGCGTGGTGACGGCCAAGGCTGCGGGCGTGAAACGCATCATCGCGAGCGCGCCTCCCACCGGCGGCAAGCCGCATGCCGCCACCGTCGCGGCCATGCATTTTGGCGGAGCGGATGAAATTTACGCATTCGGCGGAGTGCAGGCCGTCGCCGCCATGGCGCTCGGTACGGAAACGATCGCGCCGGTGGACATGCTCGTCGGGCCGGGCAACGCCTTCGTTGCGGAAGCGAAGCGGCAGTTGTTCGGGCGCGTGGGCATCGATTTGCTCGCGGGGCCGACCGAAACCCTTATCATTGCGGATGAAAGCTGCGACGCCGAAATGGCCGCTGTCGATTTGATCGGGCAGGCGGAGCACGGGCCGAGCAGCCCCGCCGTTCTGGTCACCAATTCCGCAAAGCTCGCGGCGGAAGTTCCTGCAGCGATTGAAAGACTTTTCTCGTGGCTGCCAACCGCGGAGGTCGCGCGACAAGCCTGGCAGAATTGCGGCGAGATTATCGTGTGCGATACCCTTGATGAAATGGTTACCGAAGCCGATCGAATCGCCTCCGAACACGTGCAGGTCCTGACGCGCGATCCGGATTATTTCCTGAAGCGCATGACCAATTATGGCGCACTCTTCCTCGGACATCGCACCAACGTGGCATTCGGTGACAAGGTGATCGGCACCAATCACACACTGCCGACCATGAAGGCGGCGCGTTACACGGGTGGACTGTGGGTCGGCAAATTCATCAAGACTTGCACGTACCAGCGCGTGCTCACCGATGAGGCCGCCGCGCTCGTGGGCGAATATTGTTCGCGCTTGTGCGCGCTCGAAGGATTTGCCGCGCATAAGGAACAGGCGGACCTGCGCGTCCGGCGCTACGGCGCAGTAGGACAGGCTTCCAGCCTGTCGCTTTCTTGACAGTCCGGCGAAATTTGAACCCGACAGGCTAGAAGCCTGTCCTACCTTGAGTCCAACGAAGAGGCCGGATCAGATCATGAATTCAACCCGTAAAAATGTTTCGGACAAAACCGCCCAATCCGCGCGCGGAGTCGCCGTGGTGACCGGCGGCGCGGGGAGCATGGGCACTGTCATCTGCGGAGCGCTCGCGCGCGAAGGCCTGCGCGTGGTGGTCGGTTACCACCGATCCGCGGAGAAGGCGAAAGCGCTGGCCGCGAGCTTGCCGGGGGGCGGACATGCCGCGCTGGCCGCGCCGGTGACGGATAGCGCGGCGCTGGGCACTCTAGCCGAGGAAATCGGCAGCCGCTACGGCTTCTGCGATGTACTCGTGAATTGCGCGGGCGTCACGCGCTTCGTGCCGCATGGCGATTTGGACGCGCTCGATGACGCATTGATCGAAAACATACTTTCCACCAACGTGCGCGGCCCGTTCGCGGCCGTGCGTGCGCTGCGTCCTTTGCTCGAAAAAAGTGAGCACCACGGCGGCGCAGTAGTCGTCAATATTTCCTCAATCGCCGGGCTGACCGCGATGGGCAGCAACGTGATTTATTGCGCGTCGAAGGCGGCTGTGGACAACATGACTAAATCGCTGGCGCGGGCGCTCGCGCCGCGGATCCGCGTTGTGTCTGTTGCGCCCGGCGTGGTCGATAACGACTTCATTCGGTCGATGGACCCGCGGTGGCTTGAGGAACAGGTAGGGCGTACGCCGCTGAAGCGGCTCGCTGCTCCGGAGGAAGTTGCCTCGGCCGTGATTTCCGTGATCCAGCATCTTACCTTTACAACAGGGACGATCGTTCGCGTGGATGGCGGGAGGCCACTGAATTAAGTAGGACAGGCTTCCAGCCTGTCTGGTTTTGACTTTTGTTTTTTGAATGACTCAATTTCAAAAGCGACAGGCTGCAAGCCTGTCCTACCACGGCAAACCTACGTAATTTTCGGCTAGCGTTGTGCTTGCGGCGCGCGAGCTGGTTACGTAGTCGAGCTCGGCGAGTTGGCGGCGCTGATCGAAGGCGTTGTCGGTGTCGAAGCGGTGGAGCATGGACGTCATCCACCAGGAGAAGCGCTGGGCTTTCCAGACGCGGCGCAGGCATGTTTCGGAATATCGCTCGAGCAGATCGGTTTTTCCGGTCTTGTAAAATTCCGCGAATGCTTTGGCCATGATGCGAACGTCGGCCACGGCGAGGTTGAGGCCTTTGGCGCCGGTCGGCGGGACGATATGCGCGGCATCGCCGGCCAGAAACATCTTGCCGTACTGCATGGGCTCGACGACGTAACTTCTCATGCTGGCGATGTTCTTCTGAAAGATCGCGCCTTCGCTCAGTTTCCAGTCGCCGTCCGCGGCGGTTCTCAGCCGCAATTCGCTCCAGATGCGATCGTCGGGCCAGGCTTCGATGTCTTCATCGAACGGCACCTGGAGATAGAGGCGGCTGATTTCACGAGTGCGCATGGTTAGCAAAGCGAAGCCGCGCTCGCTGTAGTTGTAAACCAGTTCCTCAGAGGAGGGCGGCGCCTTCGCCAGGATTCCCAGCCAGCCGAACGGGTATTCCCGCACAAATTCGGTGAGCACGCCCGCGGGGATGCTGGGGCGGCAGATTCCGTGAAAGCCGTCGCAGCCCGCGATGAAGTCGCATTGAATTTCTTCCGACTTGCCCGCCGCGCGAAAACGGATCGACGGCTTTCCCGAATCGACGCCGTGCACGGTGACATCGCTTGCCTCGAAAATAATCGGGAGGCCCGCCGCGAGCCGAGCGGCGACCAAATCCTTGATCACTTCCTGCTGCGCGTAGATCGTGACGGTCTTGCCTCCAGCCAGGTCGTCAAAGTCGATGCGATGGCCGCGCCGGTTGAATCGCAACTCGATGCCGTGATGAGTAAGGCATTCGAGCTGGAGACGTTCTCCCACACCTGTCTCGATGAGCAGATCGACGGTGCCTTGTTCGAGCAGTCCCGCGCGTACGCGCTCTTCGATGTATTTCCTGGTTCGCGTTTCGAGAACGACGGATTCGATGCCCTGCAGATGGAGCAGATGGGCGAGCACGAGTCCCGCCGGGCCTGCGCCGACTATGCCGATTTGCGTGCGCACCATTCTCCTTCTCGCTGCTGGCAATATACTCAGGACTACGCGCAGTTTAGACATACCAGGTGCAACTTGTCCACGGCGCGGAATAAACTCAAGTCTAAAACTACGTGGGTGCCCCACCCTTTGCGGGTTTCAAAGGGCGGGGGTTTGGGTTCAAAGAAAAGCGGGAAGGTGGAGGGAGATGGATTCTCCGAAAATCCCCACCCTTGCAAACGCCGCAAGGATGGGGCACCCGGCTAAATGAAAATTTCGCGAAGGGTGGCGCGAAAAGGCGCGGCGTTATTCGTTGGAGATCGGCCGAAGGACCGCGACGGCGAAGTGCGCCAGGAGAGGCGCGCCGTCATCAAGCTGCAGCCAGCGCACGCAGCAATGGTCTTTCAGATATTTTCCGACGCGCGCTTCGTTGATGCCGAGATGTTCGGCGAGTTTTTCCTTCAGGTTCGAGCCTTCGCGACTGCCGCGCCCGCTGCGCAGCATGTTCCCGATCCCCACGCGCAGAGTCTGGCACGCTTCGGCGTAATAGTAGGTGGTCAGGTCCGTATCCGTGATGAGGAATACGCCGGGACCGGCGGGAGCTTCGTCAGCCTGCTCGAGCGAATGGATCGAACAAGCCAAAAGGCGGCGAAGCTGAGACTCGAGCTGCGCCATGCGCGAGGAAAGCGCGGGATCGCCCGAGCGAACGCGCGCCGAGGACAATGAGGAACTGGCGGGCGAAGTCTCATAGCCGCGCGCAGGTTCTGGTTCGCGCACACGCGATTCCGCAATCTCTGCGGATGCAGCAGGACGAGCAACGGTAAAGGGGCGCGGCTCCGCGACTCGATCAAACATGGATGGCGGCGAGGGTGGCGCAGCCGGCGCTGCGGATGCAGGGGCAGCCGTGCGCACTCCTTTGTGGCGACCGCGCCCGCCACGGCGCCCGCGGCGTCTGCGGCGGTGGTCGGGACCAGTCTCGGCGGGTTGTGCTGCGGCTGAAGCTGCTGCCGCCGGCGGCTGTTCGAAAACGGACTCTTGCTCGCCCTCGTTCATCTCTTGCCCGGTTTCGTTGGGCTGTTCTTCAGAAAATTCTGCAATGATCGGCTCCAATCGGGTCACTGGCTCTGCAGTGTTTTCGCTGGCGGCTACGGCGGCGGTTGCGGCTGGCGTCACCGGAACCGGCGCGCCCAGGCGGACTAGGCCCTCTTCTGCTTTCAGCTTCCATTGCGGGCGGCGGAATCGCTCGGCGGCAGTTGTGAACCATTGGACAGCTTCCGCGGTTGCGCCGGCCTTTTCAAAAAGCTGCGCAAGCTCGAACGCCACCATGGCGTCGTGCGTGCGTTCATACAATGCGGATAGCTGGCCGGGGGGATCCGCGCTGGTTCGTGCTTTGCGGATGCGGGCCTGGATTTGTCGCCAATCGCTCACTAGCCGATATTGTAACAGCCGCACGCACGCGGGGCCATAGCTACTCGCGGAAAAGGCACGAATGAGTTCTGTCTTCAGTGGCACAGGCTAAGTGCTGGCCTGATTTAAAAACTCGATGGACTCGCTGTCCAGCGCTAGATCGACGGAAGAAATTAGATCGCTCAGTTGCTCCAGAGTTGTTGCGCTCACGATGGGCGCCGTAATGCTGGGGCGCGCCAGCAGCCAAGCGAGGGAAATCCTGGCGGGAGTGGCGTTGTATTTCTTCGCGACCTGTTCCAGCGCGCCGACAATTTTGAAGCCGCGTTCGTTGAGATACTTTGTCACGTTGCGGGCGCGAGGTTTTCCCGCCGCATCCTTCTCCGAACGATATTTACCGGTGAGGAAACCTCCGGCCAACGGAAAATAATTGATGACGCCGAGTCCTTCCTTTTCACAGACCGGCTCCACGTTGCTCTCGTACTCGGCGCGTTCGATAAGGCTGTAGTTCGGTTGAAGAGTCTGATACGCGGGCAGGCCGGATTTTCTGCAGGTTTCCAGCGCAGCAGCGAGTCTTTCCCCTTTGTGGTTGGAAGCTCCGATGGCTCTGACTTTGCCCTGCTGGATGAGCTGCGCGTAGGCTCCCAGAGTTTCTTCCAGCGGCGTGTCCGGGTCATCGATGTGCGACTGGTACAGATCGATGTAATCTGTTTGCAGGCGGCGCAGGGAGTCTTCCGCGGAACGCAGGATGTGGGATTTCGAGAGCCCTTTTTTCCCATCGCCCATGTCCATCCCGACTTTCGTGGCGACGATGATTTGATTTCGATTTCCGCTGCGCTTCATCCATTCACCGATAATGATCTCCGACTCTCCGCCCTTGTGGCCCGGCACCCACTTGGAATACACGTCCGCGGTATCGACGGAATTGAAGCCGGCGGCGAAAAACGCATTCAGCAGCTTGAAAGACGCGGCTTGATCCACCGTCCAGCCGAAAACGTTTCCTCCGAAAACGAGAGGAGCGATCTCCAGTCCCGTCTTGCCCAGGGTGCGCTTCTTCATCTTGAGCCCTTCCTCCACGTTTCTTATCACGTCTTGGATGAAATGCCGAGGCCGAACGGTACAGCGCGAGTGGGATAGGCTGCAGCCTGTCTGCTTTTGATTTTTGCGGCGGCGGCAGAAGTCAAAAGCTGACAGGCTGAAGCCTGTCCTACTAGAATCAACCCATGACAAAGGCCAATCCAGCGGCGCGGACAATTGAGCTCGCGCGCGCAGCGGGGTTCGATCTCTGTGGCATCGCTCCGGCGGCGGAGTTTCCCGAGCTCGCGCATCTGGAGGAGTGGCTTGAGCGCGGCCACGCGGGAGAAATGCGATACCTGCATGACGCGCGTCGCCGTTCGCCTGCCGACGTGATGCAAGGCGCACGCAGCGTAATCGTGTGCGCGCTCAATTACAACACGGCGTTCCCCGCTTCCACCGAGGCGCGGGAACTGCCCGAGGCGGGCGCTGGTCCAAGCGGTTGGATTTCCCGCTATGCCTGGGGCGATGACTATCACCACGTGCTCGGCGAAAAGCTCGAAACGCTGATCGAGCGATTACGCGGCGAGTTCCCCGAACCCTTCGAGGCGCGCGCGTATGTGGATACCGGCCCGATCGTCGAGCGGGTCGCCGCAAAATATGCGGGGCTCGGCTGGCTCGCGAAAAATACTTGCCTCATTAACGAAGACCTGGGTTCGTGGCTGTTCCTCGGCGTGATTGTGACGACGCTCGATCTCGCCGCGTCGCTGGACGCCGCGGAAGCGCCGGCGCCGGACTTGTGCGGGAACTGCAGCCTGTGCATCGATGCATGCCCGACTGGCGCCATCGTCGAGCCGTACGTTCTAGACGCGCGACGCTGCATTTCGTATTTGACGATTGAGCTGCGCGGGGCGATTCCGCACGAATTCCGCGAGCCCATCGGACGGCACGTCTTCGGCTGCGACATTTGCCAGGACGTTTGCCCGTGGAATCGTCGCGCGCCCGCGACCCCGCTGCCGAATTTTCAGCCGCGCGCGCGGGAAGGGCACTCGCTTTTTTCGCCGGACCTTGAATGGTTGATCTCTCTCAACGAGGAGGAATTCCGCGCTGTGTTTCGCGGAAGCCCTGTGAAGCGCGCGAAGTGGCGCGGCCTGGTGCGCAATGCGTGTGTCGCGATTGGAAATTCCGGCTTGCTCCCGGGTGAACCGCACTGCGCGGAAATTTGCACGCTGCTATCGGAATTGGCCGCGTCCCGGGACGCGATCCTCGCCGAGCACGCGCAATGGGCGCTCGCCCGGCTCGGCTTCGTAGCCAACCTTCCAAAGGCTGCCACGCGAAATGGGCCGCCCTCGCTATGAAACCAGTTTGATTTTCCGTGCTTGTATGGAACGCCGATTTCTTCGGGACGTGATTGGGGTGTGCGTGGCATCTCTCCCCGTTGTGCTGCCGCTCTCAGTGAACTTATCGTCCCGAGACCCTGAGCAAATTTCACAATGCCGCTCGCGCTGGAGGCACCCTTCCCGAATTTGCAATTTTAATGATTGCCGCCACGCTGCGTTCAACATCTTCTTCGGTCGTTGCCCAGCTCGAAACGCTGATGCGCATCGCGGTGCGTCCATGCCACTGCGTGCCGCCGCACCAGCAGGTACCTTCATTCTGCACCTCGGCAATGACGCGTTGAGTATTGTCGGCGCTGCCGAATGACACCAGCACTTGGTTGAGTACAACGTCATTCAATATCTCGAACCCCGCCCCTCGAAGACGGTCGGCAAATACCCCCGCCATATGGCAGTTTCGTTCGATCAGATCCCTCAGTCCGTCGCGCCCAAGGGACCGAAGGGCAGCCCACAATTCTATCCCTCGCGCTCGCCGCGAAACTTCGGGGGTGTAATGGCAAGGCTCGCGCACCGTTCCGGTCTGCAGATAGGCCGCTGTAAGTGCGAACGCGCGGCGAAGATGCTCAGCCTTCCGCACGACTGCAATTCCAGAATCATATGGCACGTTCAGCCACTTGTGACAGTCAATGGCCCAGGAATCCGCGGCAGCATGGCCTTCCAGCAATTGCGCGTAGCGCGAAGAGGCTGCCGCCCACAATCCAAAGGCGCCATCCACGTGCACCCATGCTCCAGTTTCTTTCGCCCGTGTACATATGTCCTTGACCGGATCGAAAGCCCCGCTATTCACATTCCCAAGCTGAACACAGACTACGGTCCGCTCATCCAGTTGCGGCAATTCCTCGAATTTCATTCGGCCTTCACTATCCGTCGGCACCCGGGACACACGCGAACGGCCAAGCCCCAGCATCGACAGCGCCTTCAGCAGCGAGACGTGAACCTCCTCTCCCACCACAACTCGAATCGGCGGAGCAGCGAATATCCCGTCTTCCTCGACATCCCATCCGGCGCGCTGAAGGAGCGCTGTTCGCGCTGCCGCCAGGGCCGAGAAGTTTGCCATGGTAGTGCCGGTAACGAACCCGGCGCCACAAGTCGACGGAAGATCGAACAGCTCCAAGATCCAAGACAGCACGATTTCTTCGATCTTGGCGGCGACGGGCGACGTGACAGAGAGGCCGGCGTTCTGGTCCCAGGCTCCGGCAAGCCAGTTTGCTGCCAGCGCGGCAGGCACGGCACCCCCGATCACAAATCCGAAATAGCGTCCACCCGCCGTGGTCACCGTGGCGGGCGAACCGAGGTTATCGAGCAAAGTCAGAACTTCGGCAGGGTCAGAACCGGCTTGCGGCAACGCTCCGCCAAGTGCATCCATCCGCGCGACATCTTCGGCGCGCGGTGTCACTTGCCGGTCGCCGGCGCCAGCCAGATAACTCGCCGCTCGCGCGGCTGTCGAAGCCAGCAAAACTTTCATGAGTCCTCCTGTCCGGGGAAGAGAGGTCTTAACCACTTGCTCGCGCTCGCCAAGTTCGGATGCCATAGTATCGCAATGAAATCACCTCCGCGCCCTTTTGAAATCGAAGAGTTCGCTTTTCCGCAGAGCCCTGGGTTGTACCGCCCGGTGGTCGGAGTTAGAATGCCATTGCCCAGTGACACTGAGCTATCATCCAAATCTGGTAAGGAGGTATTCATGTCACAACAGGCTGCAACGTCACAAAAGGAGGGTCCTTTGGCCCACGTTCTTCCACCGCTCCCGTACCCCAGCGATGCGCTGGAGCCTTACATCGATAAGATGACCATGGAAATTCATCACGACAAACATCACAACGCGTACGTCACGAACTTGAATAAGGCCCTCGAGGGAAACGCTGATCTACAGGCTCTGTCCATCGATCAGCTGCTCAAGAGCCTTGACCGAGTCCCCGAAAATATTCGCACGGCTGTCCGCAACAACGGCGGCGGCCACTGGAACCACTCAATGTTCTGGAAATTGATGAAGAAAGGCGGAGGCGGCGAACCCGCGGGCGCCGTGGGCGACGCGATCAAGACTGCTTTCGGCTCCTTTGCTGATTTCAAGACGAAATTCGCGGCGGCAGGAGTGGGCCGGTTCGGCTCAGGCTGGGCCTGGGTGGTCGTCAAAGACGGCAAGCTGGCGATCGAATCCACTCCCAACCAGGACAATCCGCTGATGGCCGGCGGAAAAGCGATCCTCGGCCTGGACGTCTGGGAACACGCCTACTACCTGAAATATCAAAACCGCCGACCCGATTACATCGAGGCTTGGTGGAACGTCGTCAACTGGGACGAAGTCGCGAGCCATTATTCGGCGGCGAAATAATCGTTCCAGCGGGAAATTTCTAA
The DNA here is from genome assembly GCA_963804145.1 of uncultured Acidobacteriota bacterium. Lineage (GTDB taxonomy): Bacteria > Acidobacteriota > Terriglobia > Acidiferrales > UBA7541 > Palsa-360. Next base: position 290,067 of record CAWDPI010000008.1, read on the forward strand.
AAAGTTCAGAAAAATCAGCGGCCCATCCGGATCGAACTTCGGATGGGCCGTTGGTTTTTGTAGCACAGCCATTCCTGGCTGTGCGGTTTTTGCGGCGCTTAAAAAAGGCGCACAGCCAGGAGTGGCAGTGCTACTCGGACCTAAGTCGCAAACCGCTCGCGGGCAAACATCGGCAACAGGCGGTTGCGCGCGCTACGGGGAGATTCTCGCGGCGGAGCGGCAGCTTTCTCGGGCGTACTGGACGCGGGCGAATCCTCCGCTGCGGAATGTTGCGCACGGACCGGGAAGCCGAACAAACTTTCAGGGGAAATCTGTCCGGACGAAGAAAGAGCAGGCATGCGGCCGAGCGAGGCTTCGCGGCTGAGGGCCACGCGATCGGGGACTCCGAATTTTGCCAGCAAGGAAGAAACGTGGAATTTCACCGTACGTTCCGCAACATTCAGCTTCGCCGCGATTTCCTTGTTCGAGAGGCTTTGAAGAATGCAATCCAGCACTTCCTGCTCGCGGCGGCTTACCTTGACGCCCGCTCCTAAGGCTCGCCCGGCGGCCAAAAGCTGCTGAGCGCGTTCGGCTGCAGCGTCCAAGAGAGACTCGCGGGGAACTATCATCAGTTCGTAATCTTCAGGCGCCTGGCCCCGCACGAGGCAATGTACGGCCAGCAAACCTGCGATTTTTTCCACCGGCATGCTGCCATCGGGCTCCGCTTCGACGCGGAAACGCACCGCGCCCGAGGATCGCTCGCACAAAACAAAACTTTGAAGGGTTAATGGGGAATGTTGATTTTGCGTTTCAGTGGACTGCTTTCGTCGGTGTATCAGTGTTAGCCTCACAGTTTTCAGTCCAAGCTGGGGAAAAGGACCAAATTAAGTTTTATAAGTTCAAAGCGATTCAGCTTGGGCAATCTACGAAGCGTGGCCGCACTCTCCGAACATGACCACCAGCAGACCGGGACAGGGATCGCCTCCGAGGACGAACTTTCGTCCTTGGAATCGCCTCGGAAAAACGCAAGCCATGCCCTTTGGCATAAGCTTGCTGTGCAAAAGATTCAAAATGACACATAGACTGTGCAAGCCGCCTACCATCTGAAGCGGAAAATACTTGCACACAATCGGAAGGAGTTGACCTGCGTTCCGCTACAGTGTTCACCTGACGGACGGTAGAGATTTCCCTGTACCAGAAAAATTTTCACGACGGGGCACATGAAATCACCGCCGGCGCTCTTCGTGGCTTACAATGCCCCGTCGGATCACCTCTATAGAATGGGGGACGTTATGGCCTTTTCGATCATATGGCCCGTCTGGACGGTCTCATTTGCGCTGTGGAAGCTGGACGTAGCGTTCGCCGCCAGCCCGTCGAGCATTGAACAGATTTCCTTGCGCTGGATGCACATCGTGGCCGGATTTCTTTGGCTGGGCTTCCTTTACTTTTTTGTCCTGGCAGTCGCCCCAACGTTGAAAACGCTCGATCCCGCAACTCGGGCAAAAGTATTTCCGGAACTCGCTTCGCGCGGCTTGTGGTGGCTGCGTTGGAGCGCAGTGGTAGGGTGGCTGGCGGGATTCCGCTATTTCATGATTCTGGCCAAGACCGACGCGGTGAACGCCGGGCGGCCCAATGCGTGGGCCGGGTGGATTGGAATCTGGCTGGCGTGCTGGCTCGCGGCATTTGCCATCGAGATGGCGCTGCTGCGGGCCGGCGGCCCGCTGGGCAATTCACTCGTGGCGGGTGGGCTGGTATTTTTCGTGATGGCGGCGGTTTCCTGGCTGGTCGTTTCGCTTTTGGCGCAGCCAGGAGCGGGCAATCGCACGCTTTGCATTTCGATCGGCGGCGGGCTGGGGACAATCCTGTTCCTGAACGTGTGGGGCATTGCCTGGCGCTGCCAGAAGCGATTGATTGCGTGGACTCGCGCGGCGTCGGAACAAGGAACACCCATGCCGCCCGAAGCGGCGAATCTCGCGCGCCTGGCCACGCTCACGATGCAAATCAATTTCTGGCTGAGTTTCCCGATGATTTTTTTCATGGCCGCATCGGCGCACTTTCCGTTTCTATCAGGCGGATAAAAGTCTCGTAGAATTCTCCCTGTCCTCGTTTTTCTCTGTATACTCTGGGTTAATATTTTTTCCGGAAAGGCGTTCAACACAGAGGACACAGAGAAAAACGAGGACAGGGAGGGTGCTGCGCCGCGTCATTGCGTTAGGATGCGCGTTTGTCCGGGCGAGAGAAGCTCGTAGCGTATGCCGCGCCAGCGGATTTGCCTGCTGAACAACGCCACCAGAGTGTTCCACAAGGCCAAAAACGGCACGATTGCCGCAAGGAAAGTCCAGATCCAGCCGTCAGCCAGCAACTTCGTCTTCCAATCCGGCAGAACCTCCATGATCGAAGCGAGGCGGAGCACACCGCGCCCCATGGAGAGCACCGGAAGCGCAAGCGCCAACAGCAGCAGTTGAACTGCGGACGCGCCCGTAACCAAATTACTTATAAATAAAAAGATGGCCATCAGGACGGCGGCGCAATACATCGTATGGGCGAAGCCCCCCAGAATCCAGAGCCTCGATTCGTAGACGCGCGTGATGATGATCTGGCGGTTGGTGAATTCGAGCAGGCCGGCCGCGTCACAATCGAACATCGTGGGGACCATGCACTCCGGCGCGAACAGGATGGGAAGTCCGGATTGCCGCAGCGCCTGCGTGAGGGAAAAATCGTCGCTCACCGACCCGTTCCAGAATTCCAAGACGTTGCATTGCTCGAAGCGTTCCCTGCGAATCGCCGTGCCACCTCCCCAACAGAAATTCCGGTGGTGCTCGCCGAGATACGTCGCGGCAGGCGCATTCCAGGCCGACGCCAGCGCGCTCCAGAATCCGCCGGTTTGCGGAAAAAACCAGCGAAACGCCGTCACCGCGCCAAGATTGGAATCCTCCAGCGGCGCCACCAGCCGCGCGAGCCAGCTCCGGCCGGGACGCCCGTCGGAATCCGCAAACACATAAACGTCGAATCCCTCTTTGGCCTGCGGAATGGCCGCGCGGAGGTTGTTCACTTTTTCTCCGCACCCGTTCGGCCGTCCGGCAATCACGATGTGAACTTTGTGCTTACTGGCCGCGGTGCTGCGCTCGATGATTTTTCGCGCGGGGTCGTCGGCGCTCGCCATGGTGAAGAAAATCTCGTAATCGGGATAATCAAACGAAACGAGCGCCGAGATGTTTTGTTCCAGGCCCGGCTCGGCGCCCTTCACCGGGCAAAATAGCGCTACGCGCGGCTTGTAAAACCCGGAATGGGTACCGGCACGGCGCTGCGCCAGCCGCAGCCAGCCCAGCCCGTCCCAAAGATTGTACAGGCCCTGCAAAATCTGTTCGAGGACGAGGAAGTAGAACAGTGTGAGCATCGCCTGCCCTGCAACCGAGAGGTACAGGCCGGAGCATACCAGATAAATTTCGCCGCGTGGCCGGCGGATGGCCAGTTACTATCGCTATGAGACTTATCCGTACACAAGGAGAAACAGCCATGCCCGTACACGTGGAAACCATGATGGTGACGACTTCCCAGGAATTGCCCGGCTATCGCATCGTGCGCAATTACGGCATCGTGCGCGGCATTATTGTCCGGTCGCGCAGCCTGCTCGGCTCCATCGGGGCGGGCCTGCAGACCATCATCGGTGGAAACATTACGATCCTGACCGAGCTTTGCGAGAACACTCGCGAAGAGGCGTACGAATTGATGATGCAGCACGCCGCTGAGCACGGCGCCAACGCCGTCATCGCCATGCGCTACGACGCCACGGAAATCATGCAGGGCGTCACGGAAGTGCTCGCCTACGGCACCGCCGTTCAGGTGGAGCGCATTTCGTAGGACATTGCGGTGCGGGTTCAAGTGGCACACGCTTCAGCCTGTGTGGTTTTCCGCCGCGCACAGAAGAGACTCCCCACAGGCAGAAGTAGCCCGCCTTCAGGCGGGCACGTTGGAGGCAACCGGATGCCCGCCTGAAGGCGGGCGCTACACTTGCCAGAATCGGGAGGTCACACAGGCTCTAAAGCGTGTGCTACCCAAGCGTTTGCCGCAAAAATTTCCGCGCCAGCAATCCAACGCTGCTGTGAAATTTTCGCGCCGCGCGCCGGGCCTGTTCCAGCATGGAGGGATCGAGCAGCAACGCAACGCGCGCGGTGAAGGGAGCCTCCTCTTCGGGCGTCTCCCGCTTCTTCCGGCTCTTTGCCATCATCTGCCGCGCACTGAAATCCGAATACAACGCAAGATCACGCCGAAACTGCCGGCGATCCTCTCCATTCCAATTTTGCGCGCGCGCCAGAGCGGCCAGCAGCTCGCGAAAAAAAGCGTCGATGGCTTCCGTTACTTCGCTCTTTAATTTGCTCTCTTGTTTCCGGCCGAAAAAGGCAGGCAACGCCTTACGCACTTCCACAATCATGGCCAGCAGGATCTCGCGGCCCATCGTTTCGGCCAATTCTTTTTCGCGCGCGGGCCCGCCCAGAATTCCGCGGCGGTCATGTTGAGCCACATAGCCGGCCACAAAACGATCAACCAGGCGATCGCGCTCGATCGCCAGGAGCATAGTATTCGCGAGCGCGCTTCCATAGATCGGAAACAGCTTCCGTCCGCGTGCCATTGCCAAATCTTAACAGCAGGCGGCTACGGAGCGGCAGGCAACTGCATTTGAAATTCCGCGTGAGGGCCACCGATCTTTGACCGTTCGCCTTGTGCAATCGAACTGCGCGCCGGAAAATGCCAATGGCGAAAGTGTCAAAGTGCCTGTGCGATCAGGGCTCGTTTTGAATCGATTTTTTCCGGGCGGCCTGCCCGGAAGCAGGCATTACCCTTTGTCTGAGGTGGCGGAAACGGGTTCAGGCAAGACCCAGTCTTCGGGCGGGAAAGAGATGTGCCAAAAATCCGGTGAGGGGGTTAGAAATTCGATGCCGACTTGACCCTTGCCCTCTGTCGTCGGCCCCACGCTGGCCACACGGCACACTTGCTCTGCCTTAGTCGCGCGGTTCTTCAGACGAATCTTTTGACCCTTCACGACTTTGGCATTCAGGGCGATGAGCGCGCCATGTGCGTTCACAATAAGGGTGTGCGTTTCCTCTTCAAATGATTTGTCTTGGGGAGCGCCTTCGGTGCGCACCGTTACCGCCAGGCTCAGGATCACGCGTTGACTGCGCCTGCGGCTCACTTCGGGCCCGCCGGGAATTGGATTGGCAATTGCCATTTCAGGTAATGCTACGGGAACCGCAGAATTCGGACAATAGTACGCAAGGCCAGTGGCTTCAATGAGTAACCGGATCGAAGGGGCAGGCAAAGGCACCCGCAGTCCACTTCAGACCAGGACGATCTTATTGCTGTGGTGCGCAGTCAAGCGAAAACAAAAGGCCGGTCCACGCACCCCATGAAACGAAATAGAAGTCAGAACTAAGTCTACTCGGAAGGAGGGCCGACAACGTCATGTAATCAGCCAAAACTCGTGATTTAAATTCCGGCCTCCTGGCTGAAGTACTGGTAATCTTCCCGCCAGCCGCCTTGGCCCAGGCCGATGTTTTTGTAATCCTTGATAAACTCAATTGCGCGGATGTACTTCACCATCGTGAATCCTAGCTGCGTTTCAACGCGAAGCCGGAGCGGCGCTCCATGCAATATCGGCAGTGGCTGGCCATTCATTTCGTAGGCAAGAATCGTCTGCGGGTCTTCCGCTAACTCTAAGCGAATCGTGCCGTAGAAGTACCCCGGTCCTTGGGCGTGTGGCTCCGATGTGGATTTATTGTCGAAAGCATAGAAAACGATGTAGCGGGCGGCGGGAAGCGGATGGCAAAGTCCGATGATGTGATGCAGAGATACGCCGCCCCACACCGCAACGCCTGACCAGCCCTGGATGCAACAGTGCTTGGTGATCTGAGTTCGTTTCGGCATGGCGCGGAGATCCGACAGCGTTAGATGCAGCTGCTTTTCGACCAATCCGCCGATCTCCAGGCTGAAGTTTGCAAAGCTCTCCCGTGCCATCGCCAGAAAGCTTTCCTCTTTTGGCGGGCGGCCATTCACCCAAAAGTATGGCGAGATGTCTGCAAGGGAGTAATGCTGCGTGGACACTTCGTGGCCGAAAAGCAGCGTGCGCATCGGATCGGTGATGGACTGAGTGGCTTTCTGGACAAAGCGCGGGCGGCGGCGCGAACACACAGTTGTCACGACATGGATGACCGTTATGCCGGTCAAGCCTGTCAGCCAGACCACAAGAGCAAGCGTCAACTGCGGATCGTGCGTCTCGCCCAGAACAATCAGCGCCAGCTCGCTTCGGAAACCATGCAGGGCCACGATCGTGACGTGTCCGATGAAGAATACGATGAAGGTGCAGAGAGCCAAGAAATGCAGACTCCGCGCACTTTGCCGTCCGTGAAAGATTTTGATATACCACGGAAAACGAGCGGCGACGGCTGGGGACATCGCTACTCCCGTCGCAATGCTGAACGGTGCAAGCAGGAATATCACAGCCGCATAGCTCAACTGCTGTAGTGCGTTATATCCTCCCGGCGTTTCCACGACGTGGAACCTCAGATAGCTAAGTATTGCGTGCCATGCGTCAGGGACAATCTGCCAGGAAGTCGGGATCAGCCGCCGCCACTCCGGAGTGATGAAAAGCATCAGCACGTATGTCAAACCTGTAAGCAACCATGCGAAATCCGCGAGAAAGTGCCAGTGCCGTCCGAGACCTAGATTTTCGTGGCCGGGCAGGGCAATCGCGGACGAGAATGAGGTTTCCTCATCGCTCGCCGTCCAGAGTCGGTCCTCAGGTCGCTGCTTCTTCGTGAACTTGAGCCATTCGCTGCCCGGCGTGCAGTGATCGTTCCAGTAAAATCTCGGATGCGCGCTCAAGATCTCGAGACCACTTCGAACGAGAAGCGACAGGAGAAGAAAATTGAAGAAGTGCGCCGCCCGCAGCCACAAGGGATAATCAAGAGGCATCTTGGATCACATTCACAAATCTTGGTTTGTCAATTCTCCCGTAGTCTCTCACGAACACTGATCGGGTGGGGCCCTGGCTTTGAATGATTTAGAACTTAGGGCGCCCCGTCCTTCGTTCTTTGAAGGGCGGGGCTTTTGACTTGATTCCTATGTGCTGGACTGAAGCACTCCCCAATTCAGCACAAAACTGAGGTTGATTTCGGAGTTTGTGAGAGGACTCTCTCAGACCAACACGATCTTATTGCGGTGCCGGGCGATCCGCCGGGTGGCATTGCGCGTATCGACCACCAGTTGCGAGGACTCGACAATCATCGGGTAATCGTAGCTGGTATGATCGGTGGCGATGAGCACGCAGTCGTATGCGGCCAGCGACTTGCTGTCGATCGGCACGGATTTCATTCCCTGGAAATTGTAATGGCGCAGCTTGTGAATTTCCGGGAAATGCGGATCGTTGTATTCCACCTTGGCCCCACGCAGGGTCAGCTGTTCGATAATCTTTAACGACGGCGACTCGCGCATGTCGTCCACGTCTTTCTTGTAAGCGACGCCCAGGACCATGATCCGCGAACCCTTCAGCGATTTTTGCCGTTCGTTCAGCGCCGAAGCGACAGAATCGACCACGTGATACGGCATCGCCGTGTTCACTTCACCGGCCAGCTCGATGAACCGGGTCGCAAAATCGTACTCTCTCGCCTTCCATGACAGATAAAACGGATCCACGGGAATACAGTGCCCGCCGAGGCCCGGCCCCGGATAAAACGGCATGAACCCGAAAGGCTTGGTGGCCGCTGCGTCAATCACTTCCCAGATGTCGATCCCCATGCGCATGCCCAGCATTTTTAATTCGTTGACCAGCGCGATGTTCACGCAGCGGAATATATTTTCGAGCAGCTTGGTCATTTCCGCTGCCTGCGTCGAGCTTACCGGTATGACTTTCGCCACGATCTGCGCGTACAGGGAACAGGCCGCGCGTCCCGAAGGAGGATTTACTCCGCCGACGACCTTTGGAATCTGCGCCAGGCCGTATTGCTTGTTGCCCGGATCTTCGCGCTCGGGCGAAAATGCCAGAAAGAAATCCGTCCCGATCTGGTCGTTGTCCGGACCGTGCGCGACCGGGCACTTCATGCCGGTCTCCTCCAACACGGGCAGCACCAGTTCCTCGGTCGTTCCAGGATAGGTGGTCGATTCCAGCACCACTAACTGGCCGCGCTGCAAGTTCGGGCGAATCGCGCGGGCCGTGTCCTCCACATACGAAAGGTCCGGCTCGCGTCTTTGATCCAGCGGAGTTGGCACGCAGATAATAATCGCATCGACATCGGCCAGGCGGGAGAAATCCGTGGTCGCCGAAAAATGCTTGGACTGCACGAATTGCTGAATCTTGTTCTGCGGAATATGCTGGATGTAGGTTTGTCCCTTGTTCAGCTTTTCGACTTTTACGGGATCCGTGTCAAAACCGGTGACCCGGTGCCCCGCTTCGGCAAACCGCAGGCCCAGCGGCAGCCCCACGTACCCACAACCAATAATTCCGACGCGGAGTTGCGCGCCCTTGAAGTATTCCGGTTTGCGATCGGTAGGCATTGATGTCTTTTTCCGCTCCTGTCAAATTTCTATTCCCGCTGTTAACGAGCCGACTATAACAATTTTCGCATCGAGGCAATACCCGCTCGCCGCGCTTGTGTGCCCAGTTGCCAATCACGATTCGGGGACATCATTTCGGCTGGCGCGAACCTCAACTGGTGGCGCTGCGCTTTTGATAGCAGAGCAGGATGAGATCGGCCCGGCGACGGACGCCAAACTTGCTCAGCAAATTGGAAACGTGAAATTTTACGGTTCGTTCGGAAATGTTGAGCTTGCTTCCGATCTCTTTGTTGGCAAGATTTTCGAGCAGCGAATTTAAAACCTCCGTCTCGCGGCGGCTCAAGTCCGCCGCGGTGTCCACTTTCAGGCGGCGGCTGTGCGATCCGGCCAGGACCGAATCGACAAACCCCGAAAGGACGGAACGCGGAACCCAGAATCCGCCATTGGCCACCAGCGGAAGCGCACGCGCCAGTTGCTCCCGCGCTTCGCCGTAGCTGAGCAATCCTTTCGCGCCCATCTGCAGCAGCGTGTAGCTCTCCGCAGCGTCAAATTTTTCGGCGACCACCAGGATGCGCGCCTCATTGTGATGATCGAGAATATTGGAAAGCAGCGCACCGGCAGCGGGCTTGGCCACATGAGCGTCCACGACGTACACCGCGGCTTTGGGGATTGGCAGATGGCGCAAATCCGGCCCGAGCGTCGATTCCAAATGCTTTGAAATTGTTTTGAACTCGGGATTCGCGAGCACGCGCTCAAATTCGCTGAGCACCAGAGGGTGCGGCGACAGCAGGCAAACGTGCAAAACGCTCTTCTTGGCCGTCTTTTTCACAGACTTCGAGGTTATCGGAACCGTGAAGGCGGAGCAAGGCTCGGTCAATGGCGAGTTGCGTAGACGCACAACGGTTACTGAATGGAGACTTGGGAGCCCAAAAATCGGAGGCCTTTCCTTGCATAGAACGAGAAGCTCCTCCGCGGCCAACCCTTCCGATGGGTGACGAACACGGGCCACCGTGTATTCACGCGCACCTCTTGCAGGTGCTCGATGATCTTCGATCCAGCAGGGTTCTTGTTAGGACACTCTTCTTCGCGGATCTTGGCTTCGCGATTACCGAATAGCTTACTCTCTAGGAAAGCAGGTTCGCATGCCCTCCAAACAGAAGGTTCGGAGATACCCGCGCGTGGCGTTGCCGAAAGGCGCGATCGTTGCCTGGGAACATATGGGTGAACGTAAAATATCCTCCGTCATCGTTCTAGCTCTTGGGGGCTTGTTTATCGCGACACCGGAGCCTCCCCCTGCTGGAGATGTAATTAAGCTGGTTTTTGAAGTCCCGGGCGGCGATGTGCGCGCCCGCGCTTTGGTGTGCGATAGCCAGCCCGGCAAGGGCATGGGCATCGAATTTACTTCGATGGGGCAGGAGGCACGCGCGCGCTTGCACCATTTGATGAAAACTCTTACGAGAATATAAACCGGCAGCGAAGCGATTCCCTACTCCCCGCTTTCTTTCCTTGCGGCAAGCAAACCCTTCGAATTATCCCCGACGATCGTGGGGAAGACACCCAGACTCTGGCATTCCCAAAGCTAGGCCGGACTATGATGGGATTCAGCTTCTGCCGGACCGCCAGAGGGATCCCCAACCCGGGACAGACCCAAATTTAATGATTCCTCTATCGCCGAGAGTTTGCGATTGAAACCAGAGGAGATAGCCTCAATTTGTACCTGGTCCCAATCGTTTCGGACAAATCCGGTTGTATCGGCCGACCGCCCCAGTTTGCGCCAATCTGAATCACACCTCGGAACGTTGGTGTCCCGTTAGAGAAAACTTTTTCACACCTTTGGACGTCGCCGGATGGTCTTGCATTCTGGGCCCGAGCTCAGTCGAAAGGTCACATTTTATGTAACTTTATGAACCTTAAGAAGATATGGATTATTAGGAGGTTCCCTGGAGGGGAAAGATTAAAACCACTCGCCGAATTAGTTTGGTTCGTTGTGTGCATTTGATTACTGGGGGGCAGTGTCTATCCCCCCAAATCTAGTAAAAACAAGGCGACATGGCGACTACAGCTATCTCAAAAGGAGGGTTTGGCGACCGGAAAGGAAGCCTCCCGCCGACCAACCTGATTTTCGGCCGTTCAGCGTCGATGCAGACCGCACGGCAGAAGATCGATAAAGTGGCTATGTCCGGGGTTCCGATTCTCATCCAGGGCGACAATGGTACGGGGAAGGGGTTGCTGGCCAGTTTTATTCACAACCTCTCACCCAAACCCAACGCGCCATTCGTGAAGGTTAACTGCGCGGCGATTCCAGGGGCTCTCCTGGAAAGCGAACTGTTCGGGTATGAGAAGGGCGCGTTCACCGGCGCGCACAGCTCCAAACCCGGGCGAGTGGAATTGGCCGATGGCGGCACGCTTTTTCTCGATGGCATCGATGAAATTGACATGTCGCTGCAGGCCAAATTACTCCAACTGCTGCAGGATGGGCAGTTCTGCAGAATTGGCGGGCAGGAAGACAGGCACGTTCAACTCCGCGTGATCTGCGCGACGAATCGGCGGCTCGAATTGGAAATCGCCAATGGCAGGTTTCGGCAAGACCTGTTCTACAGAATCAACGTGGTCAGCATTGAACTTCCACCACTGCGTTCGCGCGCGGAAGATATCCCCGAGCTGGTGGCGTATTTTTTGCAGATTCACAAAGCGCGCCATAACATGCTGGCAAGGCCTCTTTCTCCTGCTGCTCTCCATTTGCTCGGCAAGCATTCGTGGCCCGGCAATATTCGCGAATTGGAAAATCTGATTGAACGATACGTAATCCTCGGTTCGGAAGATGCCATCTCCAGCGAGCTGTTAAACTGGGAGCACACCCACGCAGTTCCGGAAATTCCGCTCGAAGGCCAGATCCATCTCAAGAAAGTGACTCGCCAGGCGGTCCACGATCTTGAGAGGAAAATCATTTTGAGCGTATTGGAAGCCAATCGCTGGAACCGCAAACGAACTGCCAGCGCGTTGAAAATCAGCTACCGCGCTCTTCTCTACAAGATCCGCCGTGCCGGATTGCCGGCCAAGCGGGGAATGAGTTCTAAAGCCCCCGCAATTGTTCGCCCCACCGAAACTGAAGACTAACGAGTTGGGAAGGCCCAATGCTGCGCAGCCTGAGCCATGCGTGCGGTTAAGAACGCAGGGCGTTTGAGTTGGCGTTCGATTGTGGAATTGTTGAAAAGTAGGGGCATAATGTGGAAATCAGCTTCCACCTGCCACAAATCAGGTCAAGATTCCCTGAATGGAACCGGACTTTCTCACGCCTGTGCATCTCCTTTATTATGTGTACAGTGTGCGAAGCGAGAGCAAAAGAAGAAACCGCAATGGAAATACATTTCCACATTGTGGTAAGCCGAGACACCCCCTACCGCAGGTGGACGTACCGCCTACCGAGCGCCTTACCCCCTGTCAACTCGAACTCATATAAGCACTTACATGGATTCTGAACATTCCGATCCAGCAGGCTCCGGCATGGCCCGTACTTTGCTCTATATCAGAATAGCTATGTGTGTGAGCTGTGCAGCCGCAGTCCGTATTCGTGCTGAAGAGGTGGAATGGCAACTCGGGCGGACGAAAATCTTCTGTCGGTAGGGGTGCCAGATGCACGTGTGCGCACCTACCATTCCTTCGTTCATGGCGCAAGCCCAGCCATGCGCGCGGTGGAGCGGACGATTGCCGACATTGCTTCAACGGAAATCCCGGTTCTTCTGGTTGGGGAAAGCGGCACAGGCAAGGAAGTCGTGGCCCTGGAAATTCACCGGCTCTCCAGGCGGCGCAATCAGCCATTCGTGAAGTGCGGATGTTCGGGATTGACTGGAGATTCTCTCTCCGCACGCTTGCAACGAGCTGAAAATGTCTCGGAAGAGGACGCAGCGAGCAGCGGGTCATTGTTTCTAGATGGGATCAATCATCTGGAACGGGCCGCACAAGGACGTTTGCTTCAGCTGCTTCCCGACGGCGGCGGTATGCCCCCGCAAGGCTGCCACAGCATGCGTGTCATATCGTCGACCACGCGAAACCTCGAAGAAGAGATGAAGGGCGGGAGATTCCTGGAAGAGCTTTATTACCGAATCAACGGAGTTCACTTGCGGTTGCCCCCGCTGCGGGATCGAAAAGAAGACGTTCCGGCGTTGCTGGAATTTTTCATTCAAAAATATACTTCACTGTTCGAGCGGCCGGACCCGAAAGTCAGCGAATCCACGATGAGTTTGCTGCTAAGGCATTCCTGGCCCGGAAATATCCGCGAGCTGGAAAATGTTGCGCGAAAAATCGTGGCTCTAGGAGATGAACACCTGGCCACACACGACCTTGCTGCGGAACATGGAGCCAAGGCGCCCGAACTTCCGCCTGACGCATCTAAAATTACCAATCCCGGCCTTTCGCAAGTCCCGTCAGGTTCCCTCAAGGAGGCGGCACGGGCAGCTTCGCGGGTGGCCGAGCGAGCCATGATTTTGAACCAACTCGAGCGAACGCACTGGAACCGAAAGAGGGCGGCGCGGGAGTTGCAGATTAGCTACAAAGCATTGCTCTATAAATTAAAGCAGTTAGGTCTGGACGGTTCCGACCGGCCGGAGGAGCAATGAGGAGGTCTTTGATGAAACGAACCATTCTATTTTTTGCCGCGGTGATTCTGCTTGCGAATGCAGGGAACACGCGGGCAGCATTGCAAGAGAAGAAGTCGGCCAAGCCTGTTCCATCATTCACCCAGGCGGAAGCCAATCCTCCCGCTAATAATGACGAAACCAAGCCGGCGGTCACCCCTGCTACGACGGACCCGGCCTATGTAATCGGGGCGCAAGATGTGCTCGACGTGAATGTCTGGAAAGAACCGGACATGACCCGCATCGTGCCGGTGCGGCCTGACGGGAAAATTACACTGCCGCTCATCAACGACGTTGAGGCTGCGGGTTCGACGCCGCAGCAACTGGCCGCAACCGTGACGGAACGATTGCGCAAGTTTATTACCGAACCTCAGGTCACGGTGATAGTTACGCAAATCAACAGCCAGCGCATTTTTGTGGTCGGTGAAGTGCTGCGTGCCGGCGCGTTTCCTTTAGTGCCGGGCACGACCGTTTTGCAGGCGCTCGCAAGCGCCGGTGGATTTACAACGTTTGCAAACGTGAAAAAAATCCATGTGATGCGGACGGTGAACGGCAAGCATATCGAGTTGCCCTTCAATTACCGTGAGGTCCTGAAGGGCGACAATGCGGACCAAAATATCAAGCTGGAGCCGGGCGACACTGTCGTCGTCCCGTAAGAGGTGAAGCCATGAATTTGTGGAAAACAATCCGGGCCCTCGTCGTCGCTCTGGCGCTTTGCGCTACCGCGGCATATGCACAAGACCAAAATCAGGGCACTTCGCCGATCGATCCCAATGCGCCGCTCCAACCCCTGGATGCGACGAGCCCAACCAGTGCCGTTTATCCCAATAAACCGCCCATTGGCGCGGCTCGCGGCGTTACCGCGCCGTATGATCCCCAGACTTATGATCCGTCGCAGGTCACACCGGACCAGAATACGCTTGCCGGAGCCGCGCCTTTCACGCTCGGGTCACTGCAGCACACCGCAAATATTTTTGACCCCACGATTTCGGTTTCACAGGTCGGGCAATTGGTACCCGGCACAACAGGACAATCGGTCCTGACTGGCGTATCCGTGGCCAGCGGCAGCCTGAATTTCAATCACACCTGGAGCGAGTACCGCTTTTCCGTCCTCTATAATGGTGGTGAAACTTTCGACGAAGGCTATGGCGCGGCGCCAGGATTTTTTGGTACGACTTCCACGCATTATCAATTCCACGACCTGATTGTTTCTCAGGACGCCGATTGGGGCAGGTGGCACGTTCTTTTCCGCGACGATTTTATGGCCTCTCCCGGCGCCGCGTTTACCGGCCAGGGCATGGGCGGTCCCGGACTGGCTTCTCAATTTTCTTCCCTGTTGGGCTCCTCCCTGTACAGTTTCGCGCAGGCGTTCCAGCCGACTGAAACCATCGATACCGGCGCGGAGATGCGCTACCGCAACTCGATTCTCGGCCAGGTGGAATATTCCTTCAGCCGCAGGTCGGCGCTTACTCTCTCGGGTTCCTACGGCTTGCTGCAATTCACCGGAACGGGTTATTTCAACAGCACCATGATGAACGCGCAGGCAGGCTATGATTACCTGCTGGATCCGTCAGATTCCATCGCCATCCTCGGCAACTATGGCAGGATTAATTACACCGGAACCGTGAGTTCCACAAATGGGAGCGGGACCTCCGTAGTTGACTACGTCGGCGCGCTGGCTTACGGAAGAAAAATCACGGGTCGTCTGGCGTTCCAGGTTTCCGCGGGGCCGCAAGATATACTTTGGTCCACCACGGCCGGAAATTTCCAGCTGATATTTGCTTCGGTCAACACCGCGCTGAGTTATCAGCGGCGCCGGAGCGGCGTTTCGTTTACTTATGTTCGCGGGCTGAACGGAGGATCAGGCGTGTACCTGGGCGCGACGAGCAATACATTCACAGGCTCGGCGCATTATCAGCTCACGCGTTACTGGACGGGATCCGTCAACGGCGGGTATGCAATCAACGACAGTCTCCCCACCGCCGGCGCTGCGGCGACCCAATTCGACAACTGGTTCGCCGGCGCGAACCTGGGCCGGCCAGTCGGCACGCACTTGGGGATCAATTTCAATTTCGGCGCGGCGGAACAGAACAGTCCCGCCAGTTGCCCGGTAGTCAGTTGCGGAGGGACGGGTCTGCAGGAAACGTTCGGAGTATCTCTAAACTGGCATCTGCGCGCGGTCGGTGAGGTTGCCCGTTAATTCGATGCGTGTGAAAACGGAAATTTCAGCTGTCGCGCTTAGTCATCAGCACCTGAGGTCATTGCATGTATAAGAAGTTCTTCGGACTCAAAGAGAATCCGTTTAACGTCAATCCGGACCCGCGCTATCTGTTCCTGACGCCGCACACGCAGGAAGCGCTGGCTTGCTTGACCTACGGAATTGAGACCCGCAAGGGCTTCATCCTGCTGACCGGGGAAGTCGGAACCGGCAAGACCACGCTCATCAACAAGCTTCTGGAATGGCTGCACAAGGAGCGCGTTTTCACCGCATTTGTGTTCAACCCGCGTCTGAGCGTCTCGCAATTTTTCGATTTCATGATGGCCGATTTCGGCATTCCCTGCGAATCGCACCAAAAAGGCCAGATGCTGATGAAATTAAATCAGTGGCTGCTCGATCGCTATCAGGCCGGGGAACGCGCCGTGCTCGTCGTCGATGAGGCGCAGAATCTTTCGCCGCAAATGCTCGAGGAAATCCGGTTGCTGACCAATCTCGAGACTTCCACGGAAAAGCTGCTGCAGATCGTTCTCGCCGGCCAACCGGAACTCGAACAGAAGCTCAACCAGCCGGAACTCCGGCAGCTCCGCCAGCGCATCACGCTCCGGGCCAAGACGCGCCAGCTCACCCTCGAGGAAACTCACGGGTACATTCAGGAACGCATGCGCATCGCGGGAGCGGAAAACCCCGATATTTTCAGCCCGGAAGCGGTAGCGGCCGTCCACCGTTTTGCGCGCGGGATTCCCAGGGTCACAAACCTCCTGTGCGAACACGCGCTGGTGAGTTCGTTCGCGGATCAGAAGAACCCCGTGCCTGCAGAAATCGTGGAAGAAGTGGCGCGCGACTTTGATTTGCACATCGTCGACCCGCTCGCGCATGCGCCTACATCGGCGCCCGCCGTGGCGCTGCCTACGAACGGCGATGCCAACGGCGATCAACCGCCTCTGATCGAATCCCTCTTGCAGGCGCTGAACACCCTGGTCGACCGCCTTAACCAGGCCGAAGCTCACGCCGCCGAATCCGACCCCGAACATAAAACCTGAGGGATTTTGTTTTGGTGTCGCTTTTGAAGTTTTTCAAGCCGAAGTTCAATCAAACAAATTAAACCGGATGATGCACCAGAGCGTGGAAATGCCGTCACGCCAGGTGATTTTCTTTCCCTCCGCATAGGTCCGGCCGGCATAGGATATGGAGACTTCATAGATGCGCCAGTTGCCCTTGGAGATTTTGGCGGTGATTTCCGGCTCAAAACCGAAACGGTTCGATTCGATCTTGATGTTTTGGAGGACTTCGCGGCGGAAGACTTTGTAGCAGGTCTCCATGTCCGTGAGTTTCAGGTTGGTGAAGACGTCGGAGAGCAGCGTCAGAAATTTGTTGCCGGCGTAATGCCAAAAATAGTGAACGCGCTGCGGGCCGCCCAGAAATCGCGAGCCGTATACCACGTCGGCCTTTTCCTCGAGAATCGGTTCGAGGAGCTTGCCGTAATCCCTGGGGTCATACTCGAGATCGGCGTCCTGCACAAGGATGACATCGCCTGTGGCCGCCTCGAAACCACGGCGCAATGCCGCTCCCTTGCCGCTGTTTTGCGGCTGAAAGAGAAAACGGATATTTTCGAGCGAGAGGCGAGCCTTGCCGTTCTGCACGGCGACTTCGCGCTGGCCCTCCGATTGCCCCTTAGCAAAATCCTCCAGCAGGTTGCGCGTGCCGTCGGTGGATTTGTCGTCGATGAGAACGATTTCCTTATCGATCGGCGACGCCTGCACGCGCAGCAGGACTTCCTCGATAAAGGCGCGTTCGTTATAGACCGGGATTATGACGGACACTTTCATTTGGGTTCACGCGACTTCATCCTGGATTTGAGTAGGACGGGCTTCAGCCTGTCTGCCTTTACCTTCGCGCTCGCGGCGATGCAGGCATGTTTTCCTTCGGTGTACTCAAGATAAAAAGCCAGTCCCACTGATTCGGATCACATCATCGATTACGCGTCCGAGGAACGCAACTGAATTACAAGTACGTTCATGTCAGGATTTGCTCGCCCGGGGATAATATCCCCGGATCGCATTCCACCGGATCAACAGCAACTCCAGCAACATTCGGATTCCATCCGCCAGCACGTTCACTTTCGTGCCGGAGTCGTGCGACCAGCGCACGGGAATCTCCGCCACCCGCAACCCATGGCGCTTTGCCAGAAACAGGATCTCAGGGTCGAAACCGAAACGCTCGATGCGCTGCTGCTCAAAAATAATTCGCGCGCGTTCCCTGCGAAAGGCCTTGAATCCGCATTGCGTGTCGGAAAATTCAATGCCCATGATCCAGCGCACCAGATAGTTGAAAAAAATTCCCGCCTGCTCGCGGATCACCGATTGGTGAACTTCGATGAGGCTCCGGTCCATCGCGCGGGAACCTATGGCGGCGTCGAATCCCTGCTCCGTTAGGGCGGCGAAAAGTTTGTCGCCCTCCTCGATCGGCGTGGAAAGATCCGCATCGGTAAAAAGCGCGATTTCCCCGCGCGCTTCCAGCATGCCGTGGCGCACGCTGAATCCCTTTCCACGGTTTCCCGGGTTAGAGACCATGCGCAGCCCGGAATATTTTGGCTGGTAGGCGATGACGACCCCGGCTGTCCCGTCGGTGGATCCATCGTCCACGACGATGATTTCAGCCCGGTAAAGCCTGGTTTGCAGGTAGGCAATGACGCTATCCAGAGTTTTCGGCAGGCGGCCTTCCTCATTGTATGCGGGAATAACGACGGAGAGGTCCAGCGTCGGCGAATTCATTTGCGATGGCGCCGCGCGAATCGCGCGGCATATGGAACGCCCCCCAGAGGCGGGATTATATCGTCTGAAAAAGGATTCGTCCATGAAGTGCGGCGATGGACGTGGCAGACGCTTTAGCCATTGGGGCTTAGTCCTTGCAAGGAGTAACCCCCACACGCAAAAGCGTGTGCCACTAATGAGGCCTTTGGAAGCTGAAGACTTAGTGGGTGGAAGGTTCGTTACGAATAATTTCGTACCGCTCGATCACGGCGGCGACGCCGATTCGAGCGGAGTCATTGTCCGGTTTCCTGTCGACTCGAACTACTTTGCCCATCGCGCGAATGAAAACTTCCGAACCTCGAGTGACTTCGGCGGGCAGAGTAAGCGTAATGTCAAGCTCCGCTCCCGCCCCCAGGTCCTGGTCAATTGTGAAGTAAACGCCGCGCGTGGAAATGTCGCGAGTCTTTCCATTGCGCGAAGATATCTCTTTATCAACTGGCACGCGAATAATGACCGGCAAAGAAAGGTCATATCGACGCGCGGTTCGACGCTCCGTCATCTTCTTCCCCCGGACCCCTGTTTTGTACTCACTTGTCCCATCCCCGATTAAGAAATGGGGGCAATTGACGTTCCAAAGAGACAAAGCATTTCAGTATTCGGCTTAGGTCCCGCCGGCAATCTAAAATGAACACAAGTATGAATGCCCCGACCAAATGCCGTTAAGTCCTAATGATATATGTGATTACAGCTTTTAAGCTACTGTTTCGACGATCTGGAAGGAGACGAGTAAAAGCCAGCCAAAACCACACTCTACCAGTTCTAGGTCCGTTTTGGGAAACTAGAAGTTCCACTTTCTATACAGGCCCGCACCAAGATTCTCTCTCGGAGATTACACTCTGCATAAATCGTAAAACGGGAAATACGGGAAAGTTCACACCCAAGTATGAGCAAACCGTTGCACGTACTGGCCCCACTAGCCATGCTTGCCGGCTGGCGCAAGATCGGTGGGCACAGAACCAGTGCTGGGAGTTCCCCCTCCTCCCTCCGTACTACTCTTTTTGCTGCTCGCTCTCGCGGGGCGACCTGTATCCAGCCCAAACTGGCGAATCTTGTAGAGCAGCGCCTTGTAGCTGATTCCCAACATCTTGGCCGCGTCCTTGCGGCACCAGTGCGTCTTTTCGAGAGCATCCGCGATCGCTTCCATCTCGGCTTCATCCTTCAAACTGCGGACGAGCGCTTTCAAACCCTGTTCGCGCACCGGCGCAGCCTCTTCTCTTGGAGAAATCCGCTGGCGCGTGGCGGACATTTCCAGTAGCTCGCGGAAGCTGCCTTCGTCGTCTTCCAAAATGACGTAGCGCTTTACGAAATTTTCGAGTTCGCGAAGATTTCCCGGCCAGGGATAGCGCACGGCGGCTTCCATCAAATGCTGGGAAGGAACCATGGGCTCCTTGTTGAATTTCTCGCTGTATTTCTGCAGGAAATGGCGGAAGAGCAGCGGAATTTCCGAGGCCCTCTCGCGCAGCGGAGGCACGTTGATCGAGAGCACATTCAGGCGGTAGTACAAATCTTCGCGGAGGCGGCCCGATTTCATCGCTTCCTGAATCTCCACGTTGGTTGCGGCGAGGACGCGCACATCCACGTCAATCAATTGGCGGCCGCCCAGGCGCGAAAACTGGTGGTCCTGCAGAACATGCAGGAGTTTGGCCTGCAAATGGGGGCTCATTTCCGCGATTTCATCGAGGAAAATCGTTCCCTTGGTGGCCAGCTCAAACTTGCCCGGTTTTGAACGAACCGCGCCGGTAAATGCGCCCTGCTCAAAGCCGAACAATTCGGATTCGAGCAACTCTCCGGGAAGCGCCGCGCAATTCACTTTGATGAAGGGTTGATTGCGGCGCGTCGACCGCATGTGAATCATGCGCGCCACGACTTCTTTTCCAACGCCGCTCTCGCCATAAATAAATACGGGGACGTCGACGGGAGCGATTTGCAGGATCTGCTGGCGGATCCTCACCATCTGCGGACTGGCGGCCAGGAAGCACAGGTCTTCCGTGATCTTGTCGCAGTATTCGCGCAACGCCTTGTTTTCCGCGCGCAATTGCTGCTTTTGCCGGCACTTCAGCATGGCCACGTCGAGCTCGGCTTTTTCAAACGGTTTGGTCAGGTAATCTTGCGCGCCCAGGCGAATGGCCTCGACGACGGTGCCCACTTCGTTGGAGCAGGAGAGCATGACCACGTTCAGAGACCGGTCGATCTGCATGAGCTGCTTCAAGGTCTCGAGACCATTCAGTTCCGGCATTAGGATATCCAGAATGATGAAGTCCGGACGGTCGCCGGCTTCAATCTTTTCAATCGCCTCCGGTCCCGAGATCACGGTTTCGACCTGGTACCCGTCCACTTCCAGCAGCGTGCCCAGATACTTTCGTATGCTGGGTTCGTCGTCCACGACGAGGATTCTTTCTTTTTCAGCCATTTGCCCCACCTTCATCCAGCCAGAATTCCATCATGCATTGTCTATCGGCAGCAGGAACGTAAAGGTACAGCCCCGCCGCGGTTCGCTCTCCACCCAAATTTTGCCGCGATGCGCTTGCACCAGCCGCTTGGCAATCGCGAGGCCCAGTCCCATACCCGAGGAGGTGCGGTCCACGCGCACAAAATCCTCGAAAATTTCCTGATGATGCTCGGACGCGATCCCGGGACCGGAATCCGATACGGACACCTTGATGCAATTGGGATGCTGAATGCGCTCGCGCCGGCGATCCTGGATCTGCACTTCCTCGGCCGAGCGGCGCTCCCAGAAGTAAAGTTCGGCGCGGAACGTGACATTCCCTCCCGCCGGCGTGTGCTTCAGCGAATTATCCAGAAGATTAGCGACCGTCTGCTGTACTTTCTGGTAATCGAATTTGAAAATGGGGATGTCGGTATTCAGAATGGTATCGAGCCGGACGTGCTTGCGCACAAACGCCTCGTGCCAGCGCGTTGCGAGTTCGCTCAGGCAATCCCGCAAATCATTTTCGCGCAGGTGCAGCACCAGCTTGCCGCTCTCCAAGGCCGAATAATTCAGGAACATGGAAACCAGGCGGACCAGACGCTCGCAGCTTTCTTTGGATTCCTGAAGGATGTCACGCTGCTTGTCCGTCAGCTTGCCGAGCGAACCCGAAAGCAGCAGATCGTAATAACCTTTGATCACGGCGAGGGGAGTCTTCAATTCGTGCGCGGCAGAGGCTAGAAATACGGTCTTCTGACGGTTGACTTCCTGGAGCCGCAGGTAGGCGGCAAGCAGGTTTCGATACGTGATCTCGCGTTCCTGCAGCAACTCTTGCACGGTATGCTGCGTGGCTGTTCCCTGGCCTTGCACCGCGCCTTTTTCCACATCTTCAATCCGGACCACCAGCCAGTCCGCCTCTGGCAGCCACTGGATACGGGCGAGAGCTGCGCCACCACAGCAATCGAATTTCGAATCGATCGATTGCCCTCCCGCTTCGATTTGATCCGCAATCTTGGTTGGATTGATGCGCAGCAGGTCGGAAAACAGATTTAAATTCGGTTCAAGCAGGAAACCGTGAGACGCCAGGCGTTGTTTGCCCCGCGCGTTGGCTTGCAGGATTCGGCCGGACCGGTCGGAGATCAGAATGGGCTGTTCCAGCATGTCAAGAAGACCAGCGATCACGCTGGCTGGGATCGCTTCATTGGCCGGCATTTCGATAACTGGACCGCGTCTCAACTGGGACTCCTCGGGACACTTGTCCGCTTTGTGGGAAGCGGAGAATTCCATTTGATTCACTTCGGTTTGTTAGCGGGGAACCAACCGGATACTGTCAAAACCCGACCCCGGTGTCAATGGTAAATGGGTTCTATTTTGCACAATTGTAGTAAACCACTCACCTCAATCGAGTGGAAATGATGTGGAAAACGATTTGTCCCCTTTCGGAGACGGGTGCAAGTATCTGTGTAATAAGAACTTGCGGTCTCCGTGTTTTTCGGGATTGCTGGCAATCCATGTGCACCTATTTCCGGAGTACTAGTTCCAAAGTACTACTTTTTTTGAGGCTGGGAAATTAATTTCCCTATCAAATTTTGATCACGGAAAGAAAAAGCATGCGCTTAACCCCCGCTGAGCGCCGGCGTTCACAGCGGATTCACGTGCAGATTCCAATGTTCGTCCGAGGGACGGACGCAGCCGGATTGGAATTCCTCGACCTCACGAAGACGCTTGATATCAGCGCTAACGGGGCGTATCTAGCCAGCCCTCGCGCGATGCGCACGAATCAGCTCGTTAATTTGACGATTCCTGCACCATCTTCTCCCTCTGCGATGCTGCCTTCTGAAACTCCTCCCATCCGCGCACGCGTGCGCCGCCATCGCTCCACGGACGGAATACATCTGTTGGGCGTAGAATTTTTGAAGGCGCTGGATTAGGAGTCGTGTGATGACGGAAAGTGAACCCGTGGTAACACAATATCCCCAAAGAGTATGCAATCATTTGCACATTGCTTCCCGCAGTGTCCAGCCGCTATTATTTTGGACGGGGCAGGAAGCCCTTACTCTCTAGGGCTCAATGTATTACAAGCAATAGATTTATACGGGCTGGTGCACGGCCTATGGCAGTTCCCGTGCACATGCTTCTACGTACTCGGTCTCCACGCTCGTCCCGCGTTGGGGTATCCTGGAAATTTATCGGTATAACGGCACATTTGATGGCGCAAACTGGTGACCCCAACCCACCACGTTGGTCCGCCGAGGAGTCTTTCCTCGAGCTCTTAACGGACACGCTCGACTCAATGGACCGGCCTGCCCGCGGGCAATTCTTGCAGCGTTTTTTTCGTTCCATCTCACAGATTGAACTAACGGAAACGCAAAGTCTCGATTATTGGGACCAGGCGCTGGCGCGCAAGCGGGAACTTTCCGAAAGCCTCGGCAAAAGAATCGCGTTGCAGGCAGCTCTGGTGGATGTGCTGGCTTCCGCGGGCCAATTGCGTTTGCCGATTCTGATGGAGTACGAAGAGCTGCGGAAGCTTCAAATCAATGCAACGACCGACCCCTTGACGGCTCTTTATAACCGGCGCTTCTTCGAGGATTATTTCGAGAAAGAACTCAACCGGTCGAGCCGCTACAACCATAAGCTTGCGCTTGTCGTTTTTGACCTGCATCGATTCAAGGAAGTGAACGACCGGTTCGGGCATCCGCAAGGGGATGCGCTGCTGCAGATGGCGGCGGCCACGCTGCGTAAATCCCTGCGTACTTCTGACTATGCGTTTCGGATCGGCGGAGATGAGTTTGCGCTCCTGCTTCCTCAATCCGACAAGGAGCAGGCGGCAGTACTCAGCCGCCGCTTGCGCGCCGCATATGCACAGTCCATCGAGCCTCTAAATTTAGGAATTCCCCTGGCACTGGATTATGGCTTGGCCGCGTATCCTGAAGATGGCGAGTTGCAGGAAGTGCTGATTCGCGTGGCGGATGAAAGGCTTTATCAGCTCAAGAATGGAACGCGCGGGGCTGCGCCTGCGCGGCCGAACGGAACGAGCTCGCGTCCGGAAGTCCCGGAACCAAAGCCGGAAGTTGCGGCTCCTGCCGTGCCTCCCATGCAACCACAGCCGGCCGCCGACGTGAAAAAAACAGAGCAGCGGCGGTGGGAGCGCGTTTCTCTGGCGAATACGCACGCCTACGCGCTGATCGGCGAGGGAGTGGAACGCACGGCGCGCGTGCTGGATTTGGGCTATGGCGGGATCGCTCTGGAAACTTCGCGTCCGGAAGAATTCAGCGAGGCCTTTCACGCTGTGCTGCACGTGCCGATTCTGCCTCCCGTGCGCGTCAGCTTGCGCCGCGTTTATCTAAAACCTGGAGTCTCCGGCGTGACGCGTATCGGCTGTTCTTTTGTGACCTGATGAAGTAGAAATCCGCGCACGGGGTTCATTCCGCGATTTGTTGTTTCAGGGCGCGCGATCGGAACAGAAGGGCCTGTTGTACGCGGGCCAGCGCTAATCCCCACCGCAATTCCGCCTGCTGCGCCGAGCTTCCCTCGGCGACCAGGCGAATGCTCAGGCAAAATCCCCGCCTGTTTTCAGCCGTGAAATCGCAAGGAGAAATGCGCAGCACCGCGCGGACAGCGTCTGCCGTGTCCCGCTCGAGAAGCTCTTTCAAACCTGAGCTGAGGTCCACATAATTTTTCCGCTCCCAATTGAGGACGGGCGCCGCAAACACGATTCTCGCCTGCGACGCAAATTCATAAGCAGGGCCGGCGGAAACCGCAGCCGGCAAATCGGATTTGGTGGCAGTGCTGGCCGTGGCGAAAATCGATTCGGCGCTGTTTACGGAGGCGAGGAAATTCCGGAGCGGCAGGTGTTGCCGAGCTTCGGCGATCTGTTCGATCACCTCGGGATTCGCGCGGAGATCCAGATAGTTTTCCTCCGGAGGGAACACCGGAGCGGGCGATTTGCCATCGGCTTCCTCGACGATCTCGACGCGCACGGCGGGAACCCTATCTTTTTCTTGAATAGGTCAAAAGCAAAATCAGACGCTATTCGACGCTATGGTGAAGGCGCTCGTCGTAAGGGCTTCCGAGCTTGGGATCAATCTGCTGGCGGAACTGGCGTGTGTGCGCGGCGGCCACGTGCTCGTCAAATGCTTTCTGGTTCTGCCAGACTTCGAGGATCGAGATGTGATTGCCGCGCGAGATCTCCGAGCCGGCTTCCACTCGCACGAGGCCCGGATCTTTGCGCGTATCCACAACGTATTGCTGGACCAATTTTGTGCCCGCGGCCGTTTCCGGCGGGATGATATCGACGTGCGTTACTACGTAAATCCTATCGTGCGCCCCAGGCTCCTGAGCGAGCGCCTGCCCCGCAAGGCCACAGGAAGCCAGAATTAAGACTGCCCCCATTCGAAGCAACAGCCATCGCATGGTATTCACTTTCGATTGGATCGGCATTTTCTTCCCCTCCCGGCAAGTTGGTCGTTCCTTCGTTGAATCGTTCGTGCCCGTCCGGGCATCCAAACGAATCCCCAGCCCGCATGTATATCATGTTGGCAGGGGTTGCAGAATCACGTATGATAGAAAATTGTCCGCTGACCAAGCGACGCGACTGTAGCCCCGGCGCATGACCGGGAGCCGCGCAGACCGGCCAGCCGGCGGGAGACCTTCCATGAAACCGAACATTCATCCGGACTACCACCCGGTAACCGTGCATTGCGCCTGCGGGCACACCTTCCCCACTCGATCGACGATGAAGGGCGAGTTCCTGCGCGTCGAAATCTGCTCGAATTGCCACCCCTTCTTCACGGGCAAGCAGAAGCTGGTCGATACGGCCGGCCGCGTCGAGCGCTTCACCAAGAAATACGAGAAGGCCGCCGAAGTGCAGCAGGCCATCAAAGACGCAAACAAGAAAAAGCGGTAAGAAGATTCGCATCCATTCTTCCGCGCGGCTATTCCTATTTTGTGCCGCGGTGTAGAATGTCGCGCGAGACATGGCCGCTCAACCGATGACTTCCCCGCAGCCGGATCGCGTGCCGTTTGAAGCCGCTGCGCCACGCGTCACGCTGCGCAATCACTTCGCGCATCCCTACGATTCGGCCATCGCCGCGGCGCGCACCTGCTACGCGCCGCGCCTGATCGGGCCCGAGGAAATCACCGACAAGCAGCGCCTGCAAATCGGGGCGTCCACGTTTTACGGCGGCCATCACACCGTCTACCAGCACGCGCATTTTGAATTTGGCCTCGAAAACGTCAGCCGGCAATTTGTGTGGTCGTTCCTGCACGCGCATCCGTTCTACAACTCCGAGCAGCAGAGCCAGCGGTACGTGCGCCTGGATCACGCGCTCGCCTATTTGCCGCCCGAAATTCCCGGATTCGGCGCGGCCGAGCGGGCGATTTATGAAGGCGCGATCGCGCGCGCCTGGGGGTATTACCGGGAGTTGACTGCGCTCTTGCGCGGCGACGCTCGGGAAATTCTCAGCGACATCTGGCACATCGGCCCGATGTCGCATGCCAAGCGCGTGCAAAAAGTGGACCGGCAAGCGGAGAAACGCGCGATTGAAGTGGCGCGCTACGTCCTGCCCGTCGCGGCGGCGACGACGATGGTGCACACGCTTTCCGGCATCGTGCTGCACCGGCTGTGGCGGATGGCCGCGGCGTCGGATACGCCCGCCGAGGCGCGCGCGGTGATTGGGGAGATGGTCGCGCGGGTGCGCGAGATCGACCCGCAGTTTTTCGATCGCTTTGATAACGCGCCGATGGAGCAGGAGGAAATGCCGGAGTGGTCGCACGCAAATTCCGCCGGCACTTCTACAGCGCACGGTGAAGAGTTCGCGCGGGAATTCGACGCGCGCCTTGCAGGGCGCGTCTCGCTGCTCACGGATTATTCGCCGAACGCGCCTCGCGTCGTCGCGGAAGCTTATCGCGCCGTGCTGGGCCTCACCGAAAGCGCGTGCTCCGATGAAGAAGCGATCGACCGGCTGCTCAATCCGGCGCGCAATTCGTATCGCCTGGAAACGCTCAACATCGGCGTGCACGCGCCGATCATGCGCGCGCTGCAGCACGCGAATTTCACGTTCGCGAAAAAAATCAGCCACACTGCCGACAGCCAGGACCAGCGCCACCGCATGGTGCCCGGCTCGCGCCCTCTGCTGATGCTCACCGACACGCGCTCGCCGGATTTCGTCGTCCCCATGCTGATCGCCGGAAACGCGCGCGCCCGCGAAGTCTACGAACGCGCGATGGCCGACGCCTGGGCGGCGAAAAATGAATTGCTCGACCGCGGCGCGCCGCGCGAAATCGCGCTCTACCTGCTGCCGAACGCGAAAGCCATTCGCCTTGTCGAAACCGGCTCGCTGCTCCACCTGCTGCACAAGTGGACCATGCGCACCTGCTTCAACGCGCAGGAGGAGATTTACCAGGCCTCGATGGAAGAGGTCGAGCAGGTCCGCGCCGCGCTTCCTTCGCTTGGAAGATACCTCGGGCCGCCGTGCTACATTCGCGCCGGGATCGCCACGCCGATTTGTACGGAAGGCTCGCACTTCTGCGGCGTGAAGGTCTGGCAGGAATTCCCAAAAATCGAGCGGCGAATTTGATCGCCGCGCGTCTGAAACTCAAATAAGAGCCATTAATGACGCGCCGCGGCAGCCTCGTCTATTACCTCGCCTCGTGGATCTGCGGAGGACTCTTCCTGACGGTCGCGATGTACCTGCAGGAGCGGGCTTCGCCCGAGGGAATGGGGATCGGGCCATCCGGAGCGGGCGCTGCGATCCTGACGACGTATTTCCTGGTTCTGATTTTTTGCGCGTTTCTTTCCGTCGTGTTTGCGTTTTTGTTGCGGCTTTCCATGCGTTGGCTGCACGCGGAAAGTCTCTGGCAGTGGGCCTTGGCCGGGATCATTCTCTCTCTGCCGCTGACGTGGGGAGTGCGCTGGGCGTCTCGCGTGACGGACGCGGCAGGGCTGCAGGGCGCGGGGCGCCAGGTTGCCGTTTTACTATTTCTAGGTGTGCGCGGGATTGCCGAAAACCACCCCTTGCTTGGCTTGCCTGTGGCTGCGCTGACCGCCGCGGTTCTGTTCCTCATCCATCGCGCGTTCGTAGAAAAAGTGGAGTCGTAACAGCGCCATGTTTGTGGGTCGCGGCTTCAGCCGCGACATGAGGGGCTAGATTCAAGACGGCTTTAGCCACTGACTCTTCGATCGAGGAGTCAGCGGCTAAAGCCGATTTGATTAGCTGGCATTGTGTCACGGCTGAAGCCGTGACCCACAAACCATTCCGGACTGCCAAACTTTTCGCGAGGCCGAATAAACAAATCCCGATTCACGAATCACAAATCGCGTCTCACTAACTGCGCCATCTCAGCGTCACCGGGCCATCGAGCGGATGCGCCATCGGCGCGCCCGTCTGCTGCGACGCGAGATACGCCGCCTTCAACTGAAAATACCAGCGCGCCTGCCGGTCGGCGTCGTCGATCAGCATCATGCGCGGCTGCACTTTCAGGCCGGGCTGCTGCCGCTGGATCACGTCCTGATCCTGCGCGATGAAGCGATTGCCGAAGAATCGCAAGAACGGCGTCACCGGAAACCAGCGGAACAAATTCCAGGCCGCGACAAAATCCAGGCGGCACAGGTCGCGGCGGATCGGCGTGACCGTCGTGCGGTTGGTGAACCAGTAGGCGCCGCAGCGCACTTGCTCGGTACGCACATTCGGCAGCACAAAATCAATCTGCGTCGTGACCTCTTCGCCGTAAAACCGCAGCAACTTGTACGGGCCGCTGTTGGCCGAAGGCGCGTGCGAGCTCATGCGGAAGCCGCCGGGGATCGGCTCGAATGTTTTCTGTTTTTCGCGGATGCTGCGGCGGCTGCGCCACCACCATGATTGATGCACGAACGGGCCATGCGCCGGATCCATCAGGCCGACAATGCCCGTGTCCATGCTGCAGGTGAGATCGGCAGTGAGATGCGCGATGCGGAAGCGCTCGCTGAATTTCGGCAGCTCGGGGGCAGGTGCGATCGTCGCGCGATCCACGGCGCGGCCCTCGGGATTCGCGAGATACACCCAGACGTAGCCGTCGCGCTCTTCGCACGGAAAACTTCCCGCGTAAATGCGGTCGCACTGAAGTTTGGAATCCGCGGTGATCGAGGGAATCTCGCGGCACTGCCCGGTGTGCGCGTCAAAGCGCCAGCCGTGATACGTGCATTCGACGGTCTGGCCGTCGCAGGAGCCCGCCGAAAGCGGAAACGCGCGGTGCGGGCAAACGTCGCGCAAGGCAAACGGTTTTCCTGTGGCGTCGCGCCCCAGCACGAGCGGAATTTCCAGCCGCGTCGCGGTTACCAGCGCGCGCCCGCGAAGTTCCGCGCTGCGCAGCGCCGGGTACCAGAAGCCCCACAGCAGTTCGCCGTCGATGCTGGAAGCGGTCACGCCCGGAATGGAGACGGGTTGGTTCA
This sequence comes from uncultured Acidobacteriota bacterium, assembly GCA_963804145.1. Lineage (GTDB taxonomy): Bacteria > Acidobacteriota > Terriglobia > Acidiferrales > UBA7541 > Palsa-360. The sequence goes on from CAWDPI010000008.1 coordinate 319,108, forward strand.
TCGTCATGGACGGAAATTTCAAATCTCAAATTTGAAATTTACAAATTCAAAATCGCGCGACATATCCTGAGACTAGACACAAGTCTCCGCAGTCGCACGCCTATGATATACCGATCAATCGCGCTCGCAATGCCATCCGGGTGGAATTGGGAGTGGGCCGGTTCGTGGGATGGTCCGAGATTGCGGTATTTCGCAAACCCGCCCGTCGTGAACCCTGCGATTACCCTGATGCCTTTCTCGGCTGTAAGTTTGTTGCATCGAAGGCGGGAGAAGCGTAGGATGCGCGTAACGTGAGTCCAAAGCGGTGTTTCTATCTTTATGACTGGCGAAACAGTATCGTCAGAAAGGAATAAACGAAAATGAGACGACTCCTCGGGTGGCTTCTGCTTTTAGTGGCGGCGACGTCTCTCTGGGCAAAACCGAAAGTCGAAGTGAGGATCAAGATCAACGATGAAATCGTAAAAGATCGCCCGCAAGACTCGATCTCCAGGGGCGGCGGCGCATCGATCCCCACGTCCATTTACGGCAGCGTCTATTTTTCGAACGTAACCGTGCTCTCCGACAACGCCGAGGCTGTGGCCAAAAATAATGGGCAATGGTGCATCTTAGGCGGCATCGAGTTGGACCGGACCGTCGAGTATCACGGGACGCTCAATGGCAGTTCCATAGAGCTCGAGATTCCTGATAAGAACGGGAAAACCAAGAAGAAGAGCTTCGAAATCTACGATCACAAGTGGCGAAATCTCGTAGAGCTTTCGCGTCTTATTGATTTGCCGTCGATTTTGACGGCGTTGTACGCGTAGTGGGACAGTTGCACTGGATCGTGACATGGGGAATGGGCCCCGCCTTCAGGCGGAACTTCGTCATTTGTAAAACATCTGGCGGGCTGATCTGCAATATTGCGGAGCCGCACCGGGCAAGCCTCCAATTGGAAACTAACCCGGCATCCGCGAATTGCTTTTGCAGCGAATTCAAGCTATTTTAGCAATGACCACCGATGCTTACTGCGTTCTATTAGCCGCAATCCTCTCCTGACCCTGCCACGCAGGGTCGCCGCACGAATCCGTTCTCTCGCAACAAGGCCCTGATCCCGATTGGAATTCTATTTGACAGGTGGAAACCATGGCAGGTTTAACGCTGTACGAAAAACTCGATCAGATTGAAAACCGCTACCAGGAAATGACCGCGGAGCTTTCTTCGCCCGAAATTCTAAACGATTCGGCGAATTACCAGAAGCTCGCGCGGCGGCATTCGGAGCTTTCCGAGATGGTCGAGAAATACCGCGAGTGGAAGCAGATCGACAAAGGGCTCGCCGAAGCCAAACAAATGGCGCTCGAAGGCGATGACCCGGAAATGAAATTGCTCGCGCAGGAAGAAGAAAAGCAGCTCACCGAGCGCAAGGAAGCAGTCGAGCGCGAGCTGAAATTCCTGCTGCTGCCGAAGGACCCGAACGACGAGAAAAACGTGATCGTGGAAATCCGCGCGGGCACGGGCGGCGACGAAGCGGCGCTGTTTGCAGGCGAACTGTTTCGCATGTACTCGCGCTACGCAGAGTCGCAGGGCTGGAAAGTGGAAATCCTGGAGAGTTCGCCGAGTTCGCTTGGCGGGCTTAAGCAAGTCGTCGCGTCGATCCAGGGGAAGAAGGTTTACTCAAAGCTGAAATTTGAAAGCGGCGTGCACCGCGTGCAGCGCGTGCCGGCCACCGAGCAGCAGGGGCGCATTCACACATCGGCGGCGACCGTCGCGGTGCTTCCCGAGGCCGACGAAATCGACATCAAAATCGAAGCGAAGGACTTGCGCATCGACACGTTCTGCTCCTCGGGCCCGGGCGGACAGTCTGTGAACACGACATATTCGGCCGTGCGCATCACGCATATTCCGTCGGGCCTGGTCGTCTCGCAGCAGGACGAAAAATCGCAGATCAAAAATCGCGCCAAGGGCATGCGCGTGTTGCGCGCGCGCCTGTACGAAATGGAACAGTCCAAGCAGCACGAAGCCATCGCCGCCGAGCGGCTCGGGCAGATCAAGACCGGCGACCGCTCCGAAAAAATCCGCACGTACAATTTTCCGCAAAATCGCGTGACCGACCATCGCATCGGCCTGACCCTGCACCAACTCACTGAAGTCATGGACGGCAAGCTCGGCCCGTTCGTCGACGCGCTCGTGACGCACTTCGAGGCCGAGCGCCTGAAGCAGGAGTTGGTCGAGGCGTGATGAAGACTCAACTGCCCGCGCTGGATCGAGCCATGCCGATGGGTTGCGAATCACAAATCACGAGTCACGAATCACGAATCACGGACGTCCGCTCGGCCCTCCGCGACGGCATCGCACAACTCGAGCGCGAGCACGTTCCCTCCGCCGCGCTGGCCGCTGAACTGCTGCTGATGCATGCGCTGGACCGCGACCGCGCCTGGATTTATGCGCATCCCGAACACGAACTCGAAGCGGCAACGCGCGATCAATATTTTTCTTTGATCGCCCGGCGCGCGAGCGGAGTTCCGACCCAACACCTCACCGGCCATCAGGAATTCTGGGGCCTGGATTTTGAAGTCACGCCGGACGTCCTGATTCCCCGCCCTGAAACCGAGCACATGATTGAAGTCGCGCTCGAATGCCTTGGGATCGGCTCCGACGCCGGCTCACCGCGCCGCAAGGAAGCTTTTCGCATCGCGGACGTGGGCACCGGCTCCGGCTGCATCGCAATCGCCCTGGCGCACGAATTGCCCGCTGCGCGAATCGTCGCCACAGATATTTCCGCCGCCGCGCTCGAAGTCGCGCGACGCAACGCCGCCCGCCACGGCGTCGCCTCGCGCATCGATTTTGTCGAATGCAATCTCGCAGATTTTCTTTTACACGGGTCACGAATCACGGGCCACGAAACACGCTCTTTCGATCTCATCGCCAGCAACCCTCCCTACATCGGCCGGACGGAAGCTGCGACGCTGCCGCGCGAAGTTCGCGAGCACGAGCCTGCCGTCGCGCTTTTCGGCGGTGAGACCGGCACGGAAATCTACGTGCCACTTGTCGCGCAAGCGGCAGCACTGCTGAAGCCCGGCGGCAGCATTGCGCTGGAACTCGGTCATAACTCTGCGGAACATGTCTTGCACCTGCTCGACTCACCGAATTGGACGAACGTCACCATCACCAAGGATCTTGCGAGAATCCCGCGCATCGCCTCCGCCCGGCGTAATTCCAATTGAACACTGTATTTTGTAGGACAGGCTTCCAGCCTGTCTGGTTTTGATTTATGCCAGCTCGGAAAGGCAGACAGGCTGAAAGCCCGTCCTACCCAAACCGCGAACTTCCTCAGCTTCCTAATCTTCTGCGCTAGTATTATCCCGGACGGAGAAAACATGGACGAAACGAAAAATCCCTGGACGGTATTGGCGCGCGCGACGGTGTACGAAAATGAATGGATTCAAGTGGAGCACCACGAAGTTTTAGGCCCGTCGGGCGGGCCGGGCGTTTACGGGACGGTTCATTTCAAGAACCAGGCCACAGGCGTCGTCCCGATCGACGAAAATGGGAATGTCATCCTGGTGGGTCAATACCGGTTTCCGCTTCACGCCTACAGTTGGGAAATTCCCGAGGGCGGCGGAGCGCATTCGGTCGCCGCTCTGGAATCCGCGCATCGCGAACTGCGCGAGGAATGCGGCTTGGCTGCCCGACGCTGGATGGAAATTCTCGGGATGGATCTTTCCAACAGCGTGTCCGATGAACGCAGCACGGCTTTTCTGGCGTGGGAGCTTTCCGAAGCGCCCGCGGAGCCGGATGAAACCGAAAAGCTGCAGGTTGCGCGCGTACCCTTCTGGGATGCGATTGATCGTGTCAAGCGAGGAGAGATCCGCGACGCGATCAGCGTCGCGGCTCTCTTTCGTGTTGCTCTCATGGCGTTACAAGGTGAATTGCCGGAACAAATTGCGAGGGCGATTGGCCGCCGAGGGGGTTATTAAACCCCGAACGCTCTTTGGCCCCAGTTGCCAGGCTGCGGAATTCCTAACCTCTTTGGAGTTCGGACTCGGAAGGGAATATTTTCCTTTTGAATGCCGCGCGCGCGTATGGTTTCGAGCCGCTTTCGCAACCGAATCGGATCCATTCCCGCGGAGGAGCACACGGCCTTAAAGTCCTTGTTATCGTTAAAGAGGAATTGCTCAGCTTTACGGCTAAAACTCAATGGCCCGCAGATCCATTCTTCCAGAGTTTTTGTGATCACGGCGCGCCAAAGTCTTTCTTCCGCCGTGCCCCGATCTTGAATATGCAAGATGGAACTTTTAAACATGGTCTTGGCCCCCAGTTCAAAGTTGTGTACGGCTGAGTACACTGAAGGGAGCAGTTCATGTGCCACATCTGCATTGAGGCCAGAAAGAAATGGCCTCCCGTGCGAAGAATTCCGGCGATTTGAGCGGGTTTGTTCGGAATACTACGGTTTGAGAGGGTCTGGCATCTTGCCTCTTTAGTCACCAAAATCGTCTTTGACAAATTTTGGCGCAGCGGAAGGGCTCACAAATCGCGCGAAATACGCAGGAAATGGAGGGAATTTTTGCCAGCGCGATGGAGAATTTACAAAAATAAGACAAGGGCACTCCGCCGGTATGAAATTCCGCGATGCTTAAATTTCGCCCGCCGGCATTTCGAGGCCCGGAACACCGTCTATGCTCCGGCTATTCTTTTCCCGGCGGTACTTCTCGAGCCCCGCAGGGCCCAGTTTCTGAGACCATGCGGAAAGCTGGCTGCGCTGACCTGAGTATTCAAAAAGGGGAACGCCATATCCGCAGGAATCGGCGATGCGCGAAACTTCAATCAAAATAACCGCTCTTGCGCCGTCATGCGCGGGGAAGCGGTCCGCAAGAGGCTGAAATTCGGGATGCCCCAGCTCGACCACGCGGCCCAGGCCATACAGGCGCAGGATTTTCGGCGGCCCTTGAAAATTGCAGAACATCAGGACGATCCGGCCGTTTTCCTTGAGATGAGAAACCGTTTCAATCCCGCTGCCGGTCAGGTCCAGATAGGCCACGGTCGAAGGCCCTAAAATTCGAAGCGTATCGAGCCCTTTCGGCGATACGTTGACGTGGCCGTCGGGGTCGAGCGGGGCTGACCCTACGAAGAAGAGCGGCTGCCCTTCAATAAATTTCCTGACGGCATCGTCGATTGTCGAAGAGGTTTCTCCCACGGCAAAACACTCCTTCAGAACATCCTAGCATGCATGTAGGACGGGCTTAAGCCTGTCTGACTTTCCGGCCGGGAGGAAGCCTAAACCAGACAGGCTGTAAGCCTGTCCTACGGGATCTTCTTCGCTCTATATTCGCCTGGGTGTATAGTAGCGGCCACTAACCATGCCGAAGCTCGCCACCTTCAGGGCCAAGCGCGATCCCGCCGCGGCGGATTCTTCGTCCTCCACTTCCTCCACCTCCTTCGCTTCCTCGACTTCGATCCTGCACGTCGATATGGACGCGTTTTTCGTCTCGGTCGAACTGCTCGACCGGCCGGAGCTGCGCGGCAAGCCCGTCGTCGTAGGCGGCCAGCCGGATCAGCGCGGCATCGTTTCCACGGCAAGCTATGAAGCGCGGAAATATGGGATTCATTCAGCGATGCCGCTGCGCACGGCCGGGCGTCTGTGCCCGCACGCCGTATTTCTCGAACCGCGCCATCACCTCTACTCCGAGTGGAGCGACCGGGTCGCGGCGATCCTCGGAAAATATTCTCCGGTCGTGGAAATGGCTTCGGTGGACGAGGCTTACCTCGACCTCGCCGGGACGGAGCGCCTGCACGGGCCGCCGCTTGCGGCCGCGGATGCGTTGCTGCGCGAAATCACGGCGACGACCGGGCTGCCGTGTTCCGCGGGGCTCGCGCGAACGCGGCTCGTCGCTAAAGTGGCGAGCGATCAGGCCAAGCCGCGCGGTTTGGTGTGGGTTCCCGCCGAAAGCGAGGAAGCGTTTCTCGCTCCGCTGGACGTGCGGCGCATCCCCGGAATCGGCAAAGTCACCGAAGCGGCTCTCAAGGCGGCGGGTATCGAAAAGGTCGGACAGCTTGCCGCGACGGCGCGCGAAAAACTCGAGGAAAATTTTGGTCGCTGGGGCACGGCGCTTTACCGAAAAGCGCGCGGCGGAGACACCTATGAATTTTTCGTGGATGCCGAGCCGAAATCCATTTCGCACAACCGCACATTCCCGGAGGACACCCAGGACCGCGCCGCGCTCGACTCGACGCTCAGCCATCTTTGCCAGAAAGCGATGAAGCGGCTGCGCGAAGCGGGGCTGAGCGCTCGGGTGGTTACAGTTACGATCCGGTACGCGGGATTTGAAACCATCACTCGCGCCAAGACTTTGCGCGAGCCCACTCATCTCGATCCTGTCGTGTTTGAAACCGTGAAGAAATTATTCGAGCAGCACTGCGATCGCGCTCGGAAAGTGAGACTGGTCGGCGTGGCGCTCTCTTCGTTCACGCACGGCGGCGAGCAACTCGATTTGCTCGACGCACCGCGCCGCGAAAAACTCGAGCGCCTGGCGCGAGCCACCGACGCCTTGCGCGACCGCTTCGGATTTTCAAAAATTCAATTCGGAGGCTCGATGACAAAAGCACGAAGAGACCAGGAAGAATCATGAAAGCGTCCGATCGAAGGGATGGGCCGCTTACACGTCACTTTACTGGCGGCTAATTCCTGTTCGCTTGACTGCTGTCGCCGCTTACCAGGTCTCCAGCAATTTCTTGCGGATTGGTTTTGTGGCGACTCCATGCGTCTTCGCCCAGCAATAGCTGCGAGCTTTGTGACTTGAACCAGGCATAGCACGCCGAGGCGATCGTAGTAATGAAAAACAGGAGGGCGCCGTTCATAAAGGCTCTATATCCGATACTATCGCCTCTTGTCCGAATCACATTCATGCTAGGGGCAACGACGTCCATTGCGCGAGTTACCAGCGCCAGGGCGAGAGCTAAGACACCTAGAAAATAACTCCATCGTATGATGTGCTTTTCCAAGAAATTCTCCTCGCTCTTCAATTGGTGGGCTATCGAAAGAGAGGCCTGCCTAAAAGCCTAACTTTCGCTGCCTCCTGGAGCATGACTGATTTTCGGACGCGATTCCCTTATTCAAAACTAAGGCTAAATGATTTCATTCCTGCAACCAATGGTACGAGCGTACCGGAACGCGTGAATCGAGGAAATCCGCCGGCCCCTTTGATTCAGGGCCGGTGAATGGTTTGCGCGTTTCCAGCACCCAGGAATTCTCCGCCTTACAAAGTGGCCGCTAAATCATTCATTTTTCAAGGGCTCAGCGCTGCCTCGTCGTGGGCGGAAAGTTCGGAGGGATTCTGGTGGTCGGGGACAGTGGATCGGTCGAAACAGCGACGTTCCGCCTCAACAGCCGACGAAGGGAACAGCCGGGAGCGAGATCTAAACCCACTCTCCGGCGCGCATCACGGGCTCCGAATCGCCCGCCGCGCTGATGCCGTCCACGTCGATGCGATTCGATCCGATCATCCAGTCGACGTGAATCAGGCTGCTGTTTGCGCCGCGCGACGCCAGTTGTTCCGGAGTGAGGCTGTCGCCATCCTTCAGGCAGTGCTGTAGGCCTGCCCCAGGGCAATGTGGCAGGCGGCGTTCTCGTCGAAAAGGGTGTTCATGAAGAGCAATCCGCTCGACGCAATCGGCGACGAGTGCGGCACCAGAGAAACTTCGCCGAGCCGCCGCGCTCCTTCGTCCGTCTCGATCATCCGCTGCAAGACTTGGTTGCCCCGCGCGGCATGAGCCTCCACAATCTTCCCGGCCTCGAACCGCACGGAAATCTCTTCGATCATCGTGCCCTGATACGACAGCGGCTTGGTGCTGGTCACCTGTCCTTCCACGCGATCTTTGTGCGGCGTGGTGAAAACCTCCTCGGTCGGCATATTGGGAATGCAGTACCGCCCGTTTCCCGCCGTTGTGCCTCCGCCCAGCCAGAGGTGATCGTCGGCAAGACCGACGCGCAGATCCGTGCCGGGTCCGCGGAAGTGCAACGCCGAATAGCGCTTCTCGTTCAGCCGGCTGGCGCGAGCGTGCAGGTTCGCGTCGTGTTCTTTCCACGCGGCCACCGGATCGGGCTGGTCCGCGCGCGACGCGGCGAAGATGGCGTCCCAAAGCCGGGCCAGCGCTTCGTCCTGCGGCAGATCGGGGAATACCGCCGCTGCCCACGCGGGAGTGGCGCAGGCTACGATGGTCCAGTTGATCTCGTGGCGCGCAATCAGTTCCAGCGCCGGGCGGTATGCTTTCGAGGTGGCGCGATTCACGCGGCTCACCTTTTCCGGATCCTCCTTCGAGAGCAAGGAAGGATCGTTGCCGGTGATCGCCAGCCGCGCCGCGCCACTGCGGTATGCCTGGGCCATGCCTTCATAGAGCCACGACGCGGCGGCGTCGAAGCTGGCGTCCGGACCGTAGCGAAAGCGAAGCAGCGCCGACTCCTCGTCGGTAAACAACGTGGTGACAAGCGAGGCGCCCGCTTTATAGGCATGCTCCGTGATGCGGCGCGCCAGCGGGATCGCATCCAGCGTGGCGGTCATCACCAGCTCTTGTCCGGGCGCGAGTCCCAGTCCGGCGCGGACCGCGACTTCGGCCAGACGGTCGAGATTTTTTTCGAATTCAGGTGTCTGGGCAAACTGTCCTTTGGAAAATGCTGTGGTCGAGGTCATGAACGCAATTATTACGCGGGGAACGGCGCGTTGACAATGCGCGGCAGGTCAGGAAGCCCCTTCCGGTTAGCAACTCAGGAATATTTTGTTCATCGCGCCGACTGGCGCATAATCCAAGAATGACTCCGCGTGAATTGGCGGAACAGATCTGCGAAACGCTGCGCCGACACAAGCATCAGGCGTATCTCGTGGGCGGGTGTGTGCGCGATCTGGAACTGGGCCGCGAGCCGGCGGATTATGACGTTTGCACGGACGCGCGCCCGGAACGCGTTCAGGAACTTTTTCCGAACAGCCTTGCGGTGGGCGCGAAATTCGGCGTGATTCTGGTCGTGGAGGAGGGAGCGCAAGTCGAGGTGGCGACGTTTCGCTCCGACATTGGCTACTCAGACGGGCGCCATCCGGACCACGTCGTCTACTCGGACTCTCCGCAGGAAGACGTTCGCCGTCGCGATTTCACGATCAATGGACTGTTGCTGGACCCAGCCACGGGCGAAGTCCTGGATTATGTCGGAGGCCTCGCCGATTTGCGCGCGGGCATCGTACGCGCAATCGGCGATCCGCGGCTGCGCTTTGCGGAAGATAAATTGCGTATGATGCGCGCCGTGCGATTCGCCGCGCGATTCGGTTTCACGATCGAACCGGAAACCATGGCGGCGGCCCAGAGTCTCGCCACGCAAATTACGCAGGTTTCCCCGGAACGCATTCGCGATGAACTGACCAAGCTGCTGACTGAGGGCGCCGCGCGCCGCGGATTCGAGCTGCTGGAGGAAACGGGATTGCTCGCCGTTGTTCTCCCGGACATCGCGCGAATGAAGGGCGTTGAGCAGCCGCCGCAGTATCATCCCGAAGGCGACGTTTGGATTCACACGCGCATGATGCTCGAAAAACTCCAGCCCAATTGTTCCCCTACTCTGGCATGGGGAGTGCTCCTTCACGATGTGGGCAAGCCGCCAACCTTTACTCCGGCAAGCGGGCCGGGCACTCGCATCCGCTTCGATGGCCACGTGGAGGTCGGCGCGCGCATGGCCGAGCACATCTGCCGCGCCCTGCGCTTCTCGAATGAAGACACCGAGCAGATCGAGAAGCTGGTCGCGAATCACCTGCGTTTCAAGGACGTCCACGAGATGCGCACCGCGACGCTCACGCGATTTGTGCGCCTGCCGCGATTCGAGGAGCACCTGGAACTGCACCGCCTGGATTGCCTGGCAAGCCACGGGAGTCTGGAGGCCTATACCTTCGTACAGCGGTTTCTGGTGGAAACTCCCCTCGAAAAAGTGTATCCCCCAAAGCTGGTCACAGGCGATGATCTTAAGGGCATGGGCCTTGTCCCGGGACCCCGATTCAGGGAAATCCTGCTGGCCGTTGAGGAGGCCCAGCTTGAAGGGCGGCTCCAGGACCGCGAAAGCGCCCTTCGATATGCGCGGTCGATCTCCCAGGCCTAAGCCAGACCAGGGGATTTATTACCCTGCCGGTTTGAAATAGATTCAGCCCCGATTCCAGCACGCTCACGAGGATTTTGATCTTGCCGATGTGAGCTATGCGGTGAGGAATGGGGAGCGGCGTGGATGCGGAACCTGGGCCGTGTTGCTATTAAGAGTATTATTTTTATAGTTTTACCAAAAGTTTTAATGTTCATGCGCCAATTTTTAACTCTTTAGTGGCATACACTAAAGGTTGTTGCTAATCGCTTTGTTTCTTTGTGGTATCTTTTGGGTTTGTCCTGCATCTAACTTTAGTGTCGAGCCTTAGTGACGCTGTTTGCCTTAGAATTTAAGGGGGACCCAATGAGTGAAAAGTCGATTCCAATTCCAAAAGAGCTGCCGATTCTGCCCGTTCGCGACACGGTATTGTTTCCAGGGGGCGTTCAGCCTCTGACCGTCGGGCGCGAAGGGTCGTTGGCCCTCTTGAACTCCCTGCACGGAGACGAAAAACTGCTTGGAATCGTGGCGCAGCACGATCCCCGAATTGAAGAGCCCGCCGCGGCAGACTTGCACCTGGTCGGCACGGCGGCGAAAATTCACAAGCTGGTGAGGATGCCCAACGGAAACGTGGTTGTTTTCCTGGAGGGGCTGCAACGGATTCGTGTGGTGGAACTGGTCAGCTTCCGGCCATTTCTCACGGCTCGTGTGGAAATCCAGCCGGACCTCGTCGGCGATCAGGACGCGGAATTGATGGCGCTCGAACGCAACGCCCGCGAACTGTTTCGCGACGTCGTGGCGCGTTCCCCGCAACTCTCGGATGATTTGCAAACCGCCGCGCTGAATATCGAAGACCCGGTTCGCCTGGCCGATTTCATCGCCGCGAATTTGCCTTCTCTTCCGACCCTGCTGCGCCAGGAACTTTTGGAGACGGCCGATGTGCGCCGGCGTCTCGAAACCCTGATTCGCGAACTCTCCAAGGAGCTTGAAGTCCTGGAGCTTCGCAACAAGATTCAGGAACAGGTGCAGGAGCAGGTCAGCCAGAGCCAGCGCGAGTATTTGCTGCGCGAACAACTCAAGGCGATCCACAAAGAGCTGGGCGAATCCGACGACGGCCAGGCCGAGATCGACGAGCTTCGCGAAAAGCTCGAAAAATCCGGAATGCCCGCGGAGGCGCGCAAGGAATGCGATCGCGAGTTGAAACGGCTCGCGAAGATGACTCCGGCTTCCGCCGAATACATGGTCGCGCGCACTTATCTGGAATGGATGACCTCGCTTCCCTGGGCGAAATCCTCGGGCGTCGAGGAGATCGACATCCCCAAGGGGCAAGCCATTCTGGACGAGGACCACTACGACCTGGAAAAGGTGAAAGAGCGGATCCTCGATTATCTCGCCGTGAAGAAACTCAAGCCCGGCATGAAGGGGCCGATCCTGTGCTTCCTCGGGCCGCCAGGCGTTGGGAAAACTTCGCTCGGGAAATCCATCGCTCGAGCCCTGGGCCGCAAATTCGTGCGCATCTCGATGGGCGGAATGCACGATGAAGCGGAAATCCGCGGCCACCGCCGGACGTACATCGGCGCGTTACCCGGACAAATCATCCAGGGAATTCGCCGCGCCGAAACCAACGATCCGGTCTTCATGCTGGACGAAGTGGACAAGCTCGGACGCGATTTCCGGGGCGATCCATCGGCGGCGCTGATGGAAGTGCTCGATCCGGAGCAGAACGGTACGTTCCGCGATCACTATCTGGACGTGCCGTTCGATCTGTCGAAGGTGATGTTCATCGCCACCGCGAACATGATCGATCCGGTTCCAGAGCCGCTGCGCGATCGTATGGAAATTATCGAGCTCGCAGGCTACATGGAGGTCGAGAAGGTCCACATCGCCAACAAGTACCTGATTCCCAAGCAGGCAAACGAGCATGGGATCAAGGTAGGCGAGCAAATCGAATTCACCGACGACGGCTTGCGCGAGATCATTCACAGCTACACGCGTGAAGCCGGCGTTCGGAATCTCGAACGCGAAATCGCCACGTTGATCCGCAAGCAGGCGCGGCGCATCGCCGAGGGCAAGACACAGAAGCTCGTGGTGACGCCCGAGGTGGTGCACGAAGCGCTTGGCGTGCCGAAGTATCGCGCCGAACGGGAAGTCGAGGAACGCGTCAAGACGCCCGGCGTTTCGGTGGGACTCGTCTGGACGCCCGCGGGCGGCGACATCGTCTTCATCGAGGCGAGCCGCATGCGTGGCGGAAAACAGTTCACCATGACCGGGCATCTGGGCGAGGTGATGCAGGAGTCGATGACGGCAGCGCTGACGTGGGTACGCGCCAATGCCGAGCGCTACGGCATCGATCCCGACTTCTTCCGGAAGCAGGACATTCACATCCACGTGCCGTCGGGCGCGGTGCCGAAGGATGGTCCTTCGGCCGGCGTGGCGATGGTCAACGCGCTGGTGAGCTTGCTCTCCGGCCGGGCCATCCGCCCGCGCGTGGCCATGACGGGCGAGATTTCGCTCTCCGGCATCGTTCTGCCGGTCGGCGGGATCAAGGAGAAAGTGCTCGGAGCAAAACGCGCCGGAATCCGCGAGGTGATTTTGCCCGCGGAGAACGAGCCGAACGTGAAGGAGGACTTGCAGCCGCACATGCTCGAAGGAATGCAAATTCACTACGTGCACACGGTGGACGAGGCCCTCGAGATCGCGCTCTCAAAGCCCGTTCCTGTCGCCGCAGGGCTACAGAAGGGGCTGTTGCCGCCGGTAGGGCCCGCACCTGTGATCCCTCCGGTGCACTGATCGAATAAAGAATAAACAAAAAGAAAAAGGCCCGGCTCTCCAATCGAGAGCCGGGTCTTTGGTTTTTGTAGCGCGGGCTTTTTACCCTGAGTGCAGCGAAGCGAAGCCCGCACGTTCTTGTCCGAGCAAAAGCAACCCCCGCTCAAGGCAAATGCATTAGTTCAATTCGCGCGGTGCCGATCGGAATTTCAGCCTCGACGAGGACGGGCGTGTGTGCCGCGTCCCGCGTAATCCACAGCCAGAACCGCGTGTCGTTCATTTCCTTGCCGTGATCGAACAATGAAATGGCGATGCGAAAAGCGGAGAAATTTCCGGCAGGAACGGTGACGTTTCCTTGCGGCGTATCGATTCGGGCCACCACGTCATAGAGACGCCGGCCATCGAAAACGGGAACGCGAAGCTCGGGCGCGTGCTGCCAATCCGCGGCGCGCAAATTGTATAGAAAACTGATGGCATCGCGCGTTCCGGGGGCTACGCGAACCGCGGTGGAATCACTCGGCGCCGGATCGCCATCGGTCGTCATGCGATACAAATTCGTTTGCGCTTTCCCCTGTTCGTGAAGGTACATCTCGTATTGCAGGGAAAATAAATTGAGGGCGGAGGTGTAGGAGTCGAACTGGTCGTCAATGGCAAACAGCGCGCGGGTGGTATCCATGGTGTGAGCGGTGGCGCGGAAATGCCAGGCTTGATGCCCGAAGAAATCGCGCTGCTCGACGACGGTAGTTTCGATCTTGGCGGCGTTCAGCGCGTATTTTGAGAACAAGACGCGGTATGCGAGAATTTCACCCGATTGAAATGGAACGGGAACCGCAACCGGTGCGACGGGAGCCGCCGGGGGTTTGGCGCGTTTCTTCGAGGGCTTGGATTGCGGCTGCGCAAGTCCGATGGAGGCGAACGCCAGCGCCACCGCCAGCAGCGGCGCAACAGAAACAAAACGATGGAACCTTGCGCGTGTCCTCAACAATGGGTTGGTTCGGAGCGGCGAAACCGGGTCGCGCCCTCCCTTTCCAGCATGCAAACTAAGACGTCGTGACGCCGCCCAGGGGGCACGCTATATTCAGGGTACAGAAAAAAGCGCCCGGAAACCAGTTGTGCCGCGCCTGGTGTTTAGATGCGTGCCGTCGCGAATGAGTGGGACGGGCTACAGCCTGTCTGGATTTGGTCATTCAAGCAAAGGCGACAGGCTGAAGCCTGTCCTATACGGAGAGGATTAACTGGATGCGGTACCTGGTGACCGGAGGCGCAGGATTCATCGGCTCGAATACGGTGGATGAACTCGTGCGCCGCGGCCATGACGTTGTGGTTCTGGATGATTTGTCCACCGGCAAAGCTGCAAACCTGGACACCGTAAAAACAAAAATTAAATTAATCCAGGTTAGCGTCACGAATCTGGACGCCCTGCGCGAGGCGTGCCGCGGCGTGGATTGCGTGATACACCTGGCGGCGCAGACATCCGTGCCGCGTTCGGTGAAAGACCCGATCGAGACGAATCGGATCAACGTGGACGGCACACTGAATGTTCTGGTGGCGGCGCGCGACGCGAAAGTAAAACGCGTAGTGTTTGCCAGTTCTTGCGCCGTCTACGGAAAAACTTCCGTCCTACCGATTCCAGAGAGCACAGCCCTCGCGCCGATTTCCCCCTACGGTCTTTCCAAGCAGGTTGGCGAAGCCTATGGGCGTGTGTTTCAAGAACTGTACGGGCTCGAGTTTGTCGCGCTCCGTTATTTCAATGTTTTCGGACCGAGGCAAGATCCCGGCTCCGCCTATTCCGGCGTCCTGTCGCTGTTCAGCGCGGCGCTCTTGGCGGGAACGCAACCCACTGTCTTCGGCGACGGCGAGCAATCGCGCGATTTTGTCTACGTGCAAAACGTTGTGGAAGCAATTTTGCTGGCCGCCGAAGCAAAAGGCGCGCCCGGCCTCGCCTTCAACATCGGCACAGGTGACCGCAGCACACTAAATCAAACGCTCGCGCTGCTCGAAAAAATTACGGGCCGCCCCGCCCGCGCAAAATATGCCGAGCCGCGCGAAGGTGATATCCGCGATTCGCAAGCGGACATCAGCCTCGCCCGGCAGGCGCTCGGCTACAATCCGCGTTTCGGATTTGAAGAAGGTTTGAAGCGCACCTGGGAGTGGTTTTGCGCCTCTGAGAATGCGCCGAGCCGCCTTTGATGAGTTTGACCGTTGATGCGCGTGTGCCGTAGAGTCTTGAGAGCACGCCAAGAGTCGCCCTGCTACCAAACCGCCCCACCCTGCGATCGTGCGAAATGGCGATTTGAAGTGCCGAGCATGTTGCGTCATTTGCTCGCCGATGCCGAATGCGTCCACTTCGTCGAAGAAATTTTCCGGAAATGACACGTGACTTTGCGCTTACCGAAGCGGTCGGTTGTCTCGCGCGGGGCATTAACACGACGAAGCGCTGGCCGTTCGGGGTCTGAGTCGTAGTTAGCGAAGCGACCGATATTGGCGATTCTTTTCTCGCGACCACACCCGAGGCCTATCCGCGCAGCAAACGAGTCGCCCATTACCGTGTACCCGGCCACCATGATCTGGTTGTCCTCGGTGCGGAAGAACAGTTCATGTCCGTTATGCGACCACACGGGAGTACATGCCTCCGCTGTTCGAGATTTGCCACTTGCCGCCTTGTCCGGGAACGGACGCACGTAAACTAATAGGTTCCCGACTCGTTCGAATGTAGGCCAGCCACCGTCCGTCAGGAGAAAAGGAGGGATGCCACTCGCGAACTGCGTTTGCAGATAGGCCTCCGGTTTCCCCGCCCGAAGACCCAAGCCATCGCTCTCCAGAGGTATTGTCCAAATGTGTACGGGGCTCGGCACCAGAACCCATTCGAAGACCGCCAGACGCTTGCCATCTCTGGAGAAGGACCACGGTGTGTGCTGAATTCTTGCTCTGGGTCAACGGTTGAGGCTTGCCTGATCCGTCGGAACGAATCCAATAAACGCCAACTCCCACTACTTCGTAGACGATGTACCTTCCGTCGGGGCTCCAGACTGGATAGCGGGAAAATTCGGGCCCGAAAGGTCAAGCGCGTCATGGTGTCCCGCTTCCATTCGTAGACCCAAATGTCTGACGTATTTAGCGCCACTCGCTTTCGTCTGGGGACAAGCCGGACGCTGATATGCATCGGCTTGGGTCACTCAGCGGCTCTGTCTTGCCCGAAGCGTCGAGCCATTGTACGGTCAACGTCCTCGCCCGCTTCGCCACTGCGATAAATCAGCGTTCCAGTTTGGGAGAAATCAGAACTGCGCCGACCCGCTTGGGACGGCATATCCACTCTGTCCAGAACCGGTGCGGGCTCCCGCGCACCTCCAGCGGTCCAAGTCGAACGGTACTGCAAAAACCGTGCCCCGATTCACGTAAATCAAGATTGCCGCTTGGCAGGTAGCGCCCAAATGTACCGCCTCGAACTGCACGGTTTTCCTGCGAGGTCCGCAAGGAAATGACTTCGATGTTGGCCCTGTCGAATCCGGCGAGCGTCGTGTTAGTCGTGAAAAGTATGGCTTTACTGCCCGGCAAAATTTGTGGCCACCGGTGAGTGGTTTCACCATCCTGCGATCGGTCAGGGGTTGGCGGACCTCCGGCGGAGGAGAATCGCGACAGGCCGCTGGTTTGGCCGATCGCCGCGACAATATTGCCGTCGTCCCCCCAGCTGCCGCCTCGGCCAGCAATAGCATCGCACAGCGTGATTGCCGTCCCGCCCTCCACGGAGATCTTTTTCAGTTTTCCCGACCCGAAAAATGCAACCCACTGCTCCGTCCGGCGAGAAGAAGGGAGCGAACGCCCCTTCCGTTTCCGGAAGCTCGGTGTCCTTGGATTGATCGAGCCGACGGGTAAAGAGCCGCCCTTGCGACACGTACACCAGTCGCGTGCCGTCGGGTGAGATGATCGTGTCTGTTCCAGCTGCGGAGCCAAGCGAAACGTCAGGTCCGAGGTCAACGTCCAGCCGCACCAGCGGATTCTCGACGGGCCGCGTCGCTCGCCACAACGCCCACAACGCGACCACAGCGATGATTGTCACTGCTACCGCCACCGCACCGACGGCAAAAAGCAACTTGCTCGTGGGAGCCGGAGCAGCCTGCGTTGCACCGGAGTCTTTCGGCGCGGCGATCGCATCCTCAATCTCGATGCGGATCGTCGCCGCGTCCGGCGTTCGTTGTCGCCGGTCTTTCCGCAGGCAGCGTTGCAGCAGCACACGAATGGAGGGAGAAATGTTCGCGGGCAGCGCGGTCCAATCCGGTTCGGACTTCACCACGGATGCTAGAATTTCGGTAACGTCTTCGCCATGGAATGCGGGCTTGCTCGTGAGCAGTTCGTAGAGCACACATCCGAACGCCCAAATATCGGTGCGCTTGTCCACCGCCCGGCCCCGCGCCTGCTCGGGACTCATGTACGCAGCCGTGCCAAGAATTACTCCCTGCATCGTGGCCGCTTGGCTCAAAGTCGGTGAATTGCCGATATCTTCGGTTGATGCGTCACCCGCAAATGCTTTCGCCAATCCGAAA
The DNA here is from genome assembly GCA_963804145.1 of uncultured Acidobacteriota bacterium. Lineage (GTDB taxonomy): Bacteria > Acidobacteriota > Terriglobia > Acidiferrales > UBA7541 > Palsa-360. The sequence goes on from CAWDPI010000008.1 coordinate 336,496, forward strand.
TCCAACACTTTGACTTTTCCCTCGGGCGTCACTTTCACGTTGGCGGGTTTCAAGTCGCGGTGAATGATTTGTTTCTCGTGCGCGGCTTCGAGGGCTTCGGCAATCTGCACGGCGATCTTCAGCGCTTCCTCGATGGGGAGCGGACCAGCCTTCACTCGCTCCGCCAGCGTCTCACCGGGAACGAGCTCCATCACGAGGCAGGCCACTTCGCCGGACTGTTCCAGGCCGTAGACCGTGGCAATGTTCGGGTGGTTCAGCGCGGCCAGCATGCGGGCTTCGCGCTGAAAGCGGGACAGGCGCTCCGGATCATTCACAAAGTTAGCGGGGAGGACTTTGATGGCCACGTCGCGGGCGAGCTTAGTGTCGTGCGCGCGATACACTTCGCCCATTCCGCCCGCACCGATGGCGGAGAGAATTTCGTAGGGCCCTAGACGTCTGCCTGGGAGAATCGCCACGGGCTGCCCCTAAATTGGAATTGGCAGAGTATAACGCAAGGAATACTGCTAAGAGTCTATTTTGAAAGTAATTATGGCGGTGCGGGCATGATGGTTTGAGGCTAACGAGTCTGTGCGAGAACCGGTCAATGTTTCTGTAGCGCTCGCCTTCAGGCGGGCATCGGCCTGAGTTCAAAGTGCCCGCCTGAAAGCGGGCGCTACAGAAACATTCCAATTGCGAGTTTTAACGCGGGTCGCGGACCGGGGCTTGGGAAAGATATGGGAGCAACTCGGTCAGATTATCGACGAGCACGTCCGGCGGATACTCGGTGAGGCGGTGGCTGCCGAATCCGTAGGTTACGCCGCAAACCCAGGTGCCGGAATTGCGCGCCGTCTGCACGTCGACTTCGGAATCGCCGACAATCATGGCTTGCGTGGGCGCCGCGCCGAAATCGCGCAGGATCGAATCGACGCCCATGGGGTCGGGCTTCTTGCGCTCGAAGCTGTTGCCGCCGTACACGAAGCGGAAATGATCGGCCACGCCCAGTTCCTGGATGATGCTGCGGCTGACGCGCACGGGCTTATTCGTGTAGACAGCCATCGGCATCCCTTTCAGGGCATCGAGCGTTTCGCGTACGCCGGGATATAATTTCGTGTTGTCCAGCTTGTGCGCGGAATAATACTTGATGAAGAATTCCAGGCCGAGCTGGCAATCTTCTTCGGAGGCATCGCTTCCCAGAGCGCGCGCGATGAGCGCTGGAGCGCCCTGGCCGACAAAGCTGAAAATCTGCTCGTGCGGCAGCGAATTGCGGCCCAGTTCGGCGAGGGTGGCGTTGACCGAAAGGGCCAGGTCGAGTTTGGAATCGATCAGCGTGCCGTCCAGATCGAAGATCAGCGCGCGGACTTCGGAGAAACGGGTGATGGGGTCCCCCTATGGAGGTTTTGATCAATCTGCTGAGTTTGCCGGGCCAGACGGGTAATGCATGCGTCAACCCAATGCGAACGGCTGGCCTTTTCTTGTAATCTTGCTGCTTCAAAAGCAGACAGGCTTGAAGCCTGTCCTACTTAAACTGCGGCTCCTTGAAATTTTAATTGTAATATATCGGGCTGCGTTTCATGAGGGGAAAGTCTCCGAGTGAATTCCATCGGGGGAGCGGGCGACGGCATATTTTTTCAAACTGGAGGAAGTGCGAATGGCTGAGATTTTTCCGTTTCGGGCGTACCGGTACAACGCGGCCCTCGTGGACCCGGCGAAAGTGTTGACGCAGCCGTATGACAAGATCACGCCGGCCATGGCGGAGAAATACGCGGCGGCGAGCCCTTACAACTTGATACCGGTCGAGAAGGGAAAGTCGCTGCCTTCCGACACGCCGGCGGACAACGTATACACGCGCGCCGCCGCAAAGCTTGACGAGTGGATTCGGGCGCGTGTGATCGTGCAGGATGCGGCGCCATCGCTCTACGCGTATTTTCAGGAGTACACGGTGCCGGGGACGAGCGAGCGGCGGGTGCGCAAGGGCTTCATTGGCGTTGGACGGATCGAGGACTACTCGGCGGGCGTGGTGTTCCGGCACGAACAGACTCTGTCGGGACCGAAGGCGGACCGGCTGGAGTTGCTGCGGCACACGGAGACGCATACGGGGCAACTATTCATGCTTTACAGCGACCCTGCGGCGCGCGTCGACGCACTGCTCGACGCGGCTGCGCGATCCAAGGCGGGCGTGGAAATTCGCGACGAGTACGACGTGGTTCACAAATTGTGGCCCGTGACCGACGCGCAAACTCTCGATAACATCCGGCGTGAAATGGCGGACAAGAAACTCGTGATCGCGGACGGGCACCATCGCTACGAAACCGCTCTGGCCTACCGGGACGAGCGCCGCGCGCGGGCGGGCCGGGTGGATCCGAACGCACCGTACGAAAAAGTGATGATGACGCTGTTCAACACGGCCGGCAAGGGACTGACGATTCTGCCAACGCACCGCGTCGTTGCCAACGTCCCGAATTTTTCTTTCGCAGGATTCCGCGCCGCGCTGGGAAACGCATTTGATGTTCACTCCTTTCCATTTAACGGGAGCGCGGAGCGTCCGCGAGCCTACGAACAGTTTCGACGCGATCTAGTGCGCGGGCAGGAGCAACGGGCCATTGGCGCGTACGCGGGCGGCGGAGCGTTCCACATTTTTGTGCTGAAGAAGGAAGCGAAACTGGAAACTTTGTTGCCAGGGGTTTCACCGGCGCAGCGGCGACTGGACGTTGTTCTGCTGCACCGGCTGCTTCTGGAGCGCGGCCTGAACATCACGCCCGACGCTGTAAAGACGGAGAAAAACATCACCTACGAGCGCGAGATGGATACGGCCATTGCTGAAGTCGACTCCGGCCGCGCACAGATTTGCTTTTTGTTGAATGCGGTCAGCGTCGAAACCGTGGCGGAGATGGCCATGGGCGGCGAAGTTCTGCCGCAAAAATCCACGGATTTTTTTCCCAAGCTGATGAGCGGCATCACGATGTACCGCCTGAAAGATTAAAATTGCACTCGAAGAGAGGCCAGGAGAACTAGGACAATTCGAGGCCGTGGCTGGCCATCCCTTTTGCCTCTGATGTTTGGGGCCAGGGCGCGGCGCGATACGGTGCATCCTTGCGTGCCAAGAATCCTCGAGACGACCCCGGGATTAAGATTCCATAAACATGATCGGACCAATTTGTTTAATGAGTTTGACCTAAAAGTCTTTGGTTCCTATTGTGAGGGTGCTATTGTCTGCGCGGGGTTGTCTGTCTTTTGGGCAAGGTGTTTCCTGGGAAACCCAATTCGTGGGTGACGATTTGGGACAAGACCTCATTCATTCCTGCTCTACTGGATCCATTCGCAGCTCGCATCGCGCCGCGGGCTCGAACAAGCTGCTGCGCGAGTGCATCCATGAAGTGAATCCGAATAGGTTAGCAAGAGGAGTGAGATGAAGCCGGGAAAGATTCGAGCACGGCCCGCAGTGCTGCTTCTGGCTGCGCTCATTTCGGGAGTCGCATGGGCGCAGACGAGTAACGGCACGCTCGTGGGATCGATCGTTGATCCTAGCGGCGCCGTGTTGCCAAAGGCGAGCGTATCCGCCGTGAGCACACAGTACGGCCAGCCACATGAAACGCGCACGGACTCTGTCGGAACCTACCGTCTGGAAAGTCTACAACCCGGGGTTTATGCCGTCACAATTGCCGCGCCGGGCTTTGAAACCCTCACGGTCGTTGGAGTCGCGATCAACGGGTCTCTGGCGACCACCATCAACGGCAAGCTGAAAATAGCCGCCGCTCGGCAAACCATCGAGGTGCAAGCCGGGGCGGGACAAGTGATCGACACGCAGTCCGGCCAGCTTGGGGAAACGATCAGCCATCAGGAAATTACTGGATTACTATATAACAGTTTAAATACTGTTGAATTGGCATTGACGCTGCCTGGAATTCACGATACACCCGAGGGACAAGGCGCGGTAAACACGGATTTTACGAACGGGATCGCGTTTTCCGTGAACGGCACCCGGCCGCGGGCCAACAATTTCCTGATCGACGGCCAGGATGACAACGATTACCAGGTTGCAGGGCAGGCGTACCAGCCGATCAACGCGGGCGCCATCCAGGAAATCACGATCTTGACGAACGCGTACAGCGCCGAATACGGCCGCGGCGGCGGGTCCGTCACCAACTACATCTACAAGAGCGGTACCAACAATTTTCACGGAGACTTGTGGGAAATCAACCGGAACTCCGCTCTAGCCGCCATTCCCGCTCAAGACGTAGTCGCCAACACCGTCACCAAGAACCCTTACGACAACCAGAATACGTTCGGTTTTGACGTGGGCGGCCCGGTGAAAAAGGACAAGCTCTTCGTTTTCGGCTCCGCCCAGTGGAACCGCGAACGCTCCGAAGCCACAGGGCCCTTGTTTAATTTGCCGACGGCGGCCGGCATCGCGACGCTCAAGACACTGGAACCGAATCCCAATATCTCACTTTTTCTGAACGCGATCGGATCGCTGGAGTCCCTCCAGCAGGCTGGGCAAGCGGGCGTGATCGAAGAACCGATTGGAGGCGGGCGCCCCAATGTGGAGATCGGACTTTTCCAGTTGCAGAACATCAGCACCGTCAGCAACTTCGTGGATTGGAATTACAGGATGGATTGGCACTTCACGGACCACGACACGCTGACAGGGAGCGCCATTCGGGACACCGGCACTATTTCTCCGGAATCAGCCGCTGCGCTGCCCGCCTTCGAAACGCAATTCAGCGGGCCCGCGGAGATTTTCCGCGGCCAATGGGTTCATACGATTTCTTCAAAGCTCGTCAACGAATTGCGGTTCTCCTACACGAATATTGATTTCTCATTTCCCCTGGCGCCGGCGACGCTTGCCGGACCTCAGGCCAATATCCCGTCCATCAGTTTCGGTGCGGACATCAATTTCCCCTCGATCGGGGTCGCGAGCAACTTTCCGCAAGGGCGGGCCCACACCGCCTGGCAGGTCCAGGAGTCGCTGAGTTATGCGGCCGGGCGCCACGCCATCAAAGGTGGAGTGGACATTACAGTGCTCAGCATTGACGATACGCTCCCGCTGAACACGCGCGGCTCGATTGAGTACAACTCCGGCGGAGGGTTCAGCTCTCTTGGAAATTTTATTGATGACTTTACGGGCCAGGACCCTGGATTCATCTCGAAGGGTTTTGGCAATCCAAATTTAAATTCCAACGGTACGATGTTTGCGCCCTACATCGAGGACGCCTGGAGGATCAAGAACGACTTCACGCTGAACATGGGCCTGCGCTATGAATACTGGGGCGCGCTGGCAAACGGACTGGCCTTTCCCGGATTCAATATTGGGGCCGGTTTTGGCCTGCCAAACGCTACGCCGGCGTACGCAACGACTCCAGCCTTGTTCGACGGTTTATTTTCTTTCAAGCAGGTTCCGGACAAGAGAAATTTTGCGCCGCGCCTTGGCCTGGCTTACACGCCGCATTGGGGCCGCTTTCTGTTCGGGGACGGCCAGACCGTGCTTCGCGCTGGATACGGAATTTTTTATGACGGGCTGTTTACAAATATCGCGGACAATTCCGGGGAGTCGCAACCGAACACATTTGGAGGCACCATTCCCTCCCCGACCGGGCGCGGCCAGGCAAACGCATCCACATTCCCGGGGATTGCGCCCACACTCGACCCTAAGCTTTTCATCCAATCCATGGCCAGCAACCTCCACAATCCTTTGACGCAGCAATGGAACGTGGACGTGCAGCGGGAATTGCCGCTGGGGCTTGTTCTGACGCTCGCTTATGTAGGGACGCGGGGCGAGCATCTCTTCACAAATCAGGATTTCAATCCCGAGGTCTTTGATGTGGGTGCAAACCCCAATTTCGGAATCATCGGCATTCTCACGAACGCGGCGGACTCCTGGTATAACTCGGGGCAGGCCGAAGTGGAGCGAAGAATTCACACACTGGTCTTGCGCGCGGCCTATACGTATTCAAAATTTCTGGACGACTCATCAGAAATAAACACGACGACCGGTGCGAGCGCCTATTCGCAGATCGTGACCAACCAGCGCTCGGATTGGGGGCCTTCCGCGTTTGACCAGCGCCATCGATTTACCGCGGCGTACGTTTGGCAGGTCCCTTACTTCCGTAACAATGCGTTGCTTCGAGCGTTGACCGACGAATGGGAGTGGTCGGGCATCGCCACCATCGAATCAGGAACGCCGAACACAGTGGTGGTCGGCTTCGACAACATTGGCAATGGCCATCCGAATGCCCGGCCCGACCTGGGCAACGTATCGGCGCCGCTCAATTCTCTGGGGATCGATGGCGGAGACTTCAGCCAACCGGGTTTCGTTTCCGGGGACTATTACAGTTTTAATTGCTGGATCAACCGCGTCTATGATGGAAGCGCGACACCGTGTCCTGCCGAACCTGCCAGCACGTATCATTTCATCGTGCCAAATCACGTTCCAGGGAATGTGGGCCGCAATTCACTCTTCGGGCCGGGGCAGATTTACTTTGATACCGCTATCCAGCGCGATTTTCCCATCCACATCTGGAAGCTGGAAAATCAAATGCTCGAATTCCGGGCCGAGCTGTTCAATGCGTTCAATCACCCCAATCTGTTTACGCCCTCGTACAATATGTTCGACCCGCATTTCAACAATACGGCTATTACGATCAACGGCGGGCGACAAATAAAATTCTGGCTGAAATATTCGTTCTAGGCGCGATATCTCACCGAGCATTCAGATATTCGCAGCTATTCCGTGCAGAGATTGGCATTCGCTAATCGTTGTGGCGCCGCAGGAAAGACATTGCCGCTGGTCCGGGACCAGCGGCGATGGCGAAGAATTTATTTGCAGGATTACTTGGAAAAGCTTGCGATGGCCGCTGCTTCGGTGGGAAAAACCTCAAACACAGTGACCAGCTTGGTCACCTGCAGTATTTCCTGAAATTTCGCCCCGAGATGGCACAGCTTCACGTACGCGCCTTGACCTCGCGCGCTGGTGTGCGAGGCGACCAGGGCGCCCAGCCCCGAGCTGTCGATATAGGTGACGTTGTTCATGTTGAGAACGATCTTTTTTTGGCCGGAGGCCAGCAGCGACTTCACCTTTTCGCGCAACGCGTTGCTCTCCTCACCAAGCACAATGCGTCCCTCCATCGCCACCACCACTACACCATCCACCACTCGATCCGTCATTTTCAGTGCCACGGTCTTTCCTCCTGACTTAAGCTTTCATGTAAAGTGAACTTTCAGCGCCGGAAAAAGGCGGCCTCAATAATAGTCCGAGCAAGACAGGTAATAACCGCACTTCCCGCAAACGAGCTTGCAACGCATCGGTTCCAGCCGCTCCGAACAAACCGGACAGAAACTGATGGGATGGTCCGCAGCCTGCTGCCGCTCGCCGGAATCCGCGTGAAGCGCGGCGCGATTCGTGTCTCCTTGCATAGCTCGTTGCACGGCCCGAAGGTTATAGCACAACCTGGGTGGGGTGGGAAGAAACAAACGGCAGCGCGGGCTTAAAGCGGGCGGCCGCTACAAAACCCGCCTAAATGATGGCGGGACTGTACTGTGGGGGCGCTTTGTATCCCGGGTTTCCCGGGACCGGAAGAGGCAGATTCGTGGTCAAACTGCGTCAATTCGAACACGATAGTCTGCAATCTCGATAGGGTGGAAGGCTGGGGAGGGCAATCCACATCGCACGCACAGATAACTGCAACCGCGGCATCCGCAAGCGCATCTCTAGTAGTAGGAACGAGGCAATGATCTCGAAACTCCACCTTTTCGCAGCGGCACTGGCAGGGGTTCTGGTTTGCTCCGCGGCCGGGGCCCAGGTGCGCACCAAAGCATCTTCTGTCCGGTCGTCGTCCGTGCATACGAGGCCTGCCGCGAGAGCATCTGCAAAGGCAACGCGCAATTCCGCGACTTCGTCCCAATCAAGCCCGCAAGCCAGTGTGATCCAAATTTCGCCTGGCGGACAGATTACTCCGGGGTTTGTTACCGAGGCAAATCTATTTAACTTCGACAGCACCTCCGGCGTTCCCGGGCTGGGATTCGACTTCCCGCACCTCGCGGCGATCAGCGGGGCGCTGGGCAATAATCCTTCTTCGCGCTTTGGGCACAATGGCATTCGCGGGCAGGGTTCTTTCGTGCCAATTTTGTTTGGTGGTTATCCTTACTACTATGATGACCCGGGCAGCGATCAACCGGATCAGCAAGCAGCGCAGCAATCGCAGCCACAGCCGCAAATTATCGTGATTCAACAACCGGTTCCGGCGCAGCAGGCTGCGGACGCAGAAAGTGACGCGGGAAATTCTTCCGCCTCAATTTCTGCGGCGCCAGCGGACGTGCCCACTCCTGACGTGGGTGATTTCATTCTGGTCCGGCGAGACGGGCGCGTTCTGTTCGCCTCCATATTTTCCGTTGTCGGGTCGCAATTGCAGTACGTCACGCCGGAAGGAATTCGCCATACGCTCGCGATTTCGGATCTCGATGCCGACGCGACGCAGCAGATGAATGAAGCCCGCGGAACTACGGTGCAGATTCACAATTAGACTGCCTCGATCGGATTCCCTTTCTTTACTTAATTAATTTTCAAATTGCGATGAGGGGTGGCCTTTTGTAGGACGGGCTTCAGCCTGTCCGGTTTCGATTTTAGCTGGATGGAAACGGCAGACAGGCTGAAGCCCGCGCTACTAAACTCAGAATTATTTCGTTGTTTGCATCGGGTGCGGCATGATGTAACTGGTTTCGTGCGGCAGGCCGGCGCGCTCAAATTGCATCGTAATGTGCGTGATGTGGAAATCCTGATCGAGCCTGGCGCAAACCGCCTGCAGAATTTTTTCGCTTTCATCCATGTGCATGTCCGGAATGCGCACGTGGCAGGAGAGCGCAACCATATCCGTCCCAATTGTCCAGACATGAATGTCGTGGACTTCCTGCACGCCCTTGACGCTCAAGATGGAACGCGCCACGGCCTCGAGTTGAATCCCTTTGGGCAGGCCCTCGAGCAGAATGTTGCCGGCCTCCTGCAGGAGGCTCTTGGTGGACCAGAGCACTAACGCGGCGATGGCCACGCCGATCAGCGGGTCGAGCCACTGCGCTCCCGTCATTCGAATGGCGATAGCTCCCAGCAGAATTCCGATGTTCGAGATGGCGTCGCCGAAGTTATGAATCAACAGGCTGCGGAGATTCAAATCGCGCCGGCTGCTCACCAGCGCAATCGTAATGCCGCCGTTGACGGCCAGGGCCAGCAGCGAGACGCCGATCATCCAGCTTTCGTGGACGGCCACAGGATGAAAGAAGCGTTCGAACGCCTCATAGAAAAGACCAAGCGACACTAAAACCAGCAAGATTGCGTTGGTAAATGCGGCCAGAACGCCGGCGCGTTGATAGCCATAGGTGCGTTCGTGGTCCGCGGGCCGCGCGGCCCAGTGCAGGGCGATCCAGGAGATCAGCAGCGTGGGAATGTCGGACAGATTGTGGAGCGCGTCGCTGACCAGGGAAATGGAATGGCCCAGGTAGCCGCCAAGAAGCTCGGCGACCACCAGCAAAAGGGTTGCGGCTACGGCGCCGGCAAGCACCCCGCGGGTCATTTGCTCGGAAGGGTGCGAATGGCCGGCTGAATGATCGTGGCCATGCGCATGGACATGCATCTGCCCCATTGTACTGGGAGTTACACCCCTAAGGACAGTTGAACGTTGGACGAGGCCATTTAGTGACTCGTACAGTTCACGCACACGATCGCGGGAAGATAATTGACTTACCTTTAGGCGCTCCCTAGTATTGAAAAGATCATCGATTCGAGCTTCCGTGCCATCCACCCACTCCATCATAGCCGAGCCAGCGGCAAAGCCATCGCGCAAGGTTGCCCCAGACCGCGCCGCCACGCTGCGCTTCTGGGGTGTGCGCGGATCGACTCCCACGGTGGACAAAGCCACGTGGCGCTACGGAGGCAACACGGCATGCGTGGAGCTGACGACTCCCGTGGGTGCGCGCATCATTCTGGATTGCGGGACCGGACTGCGGATGCTGGGCCGGCATTTGGAGGCGACGCAAGAAGCTGAGAAGCACGAGCCGCACATTTTTGTGACGCATTATCACTGGGACCACATTCAGGGCATCCCGTTTTTCGCTCCCTTGTACGCGGAACAAAACCGGTTCCATTTTTACAGCTTCCGGTCCGAGTATCTTGGAGCGGGCAGCCTTAAGCGTGTGTTTGAAGCGCAGATGGCGTATCCGTATTTTCCGGTGGACCTCAACGCAATGTGCGCGAAGCGGGAATTTACCGAAGTGAGCGGCGGAGACCAGATCAGTGTGCCGGGCGCGCGCGTAACCGCGCGCTGGCTGCACCACCCGCAAGGTTGCCTGGGCTTCCGGCTTGAAACTTCCGCCGGAACCGTTGTGTATGCCACGGATAACGAGCCGGGTAATCCAGCGCTGGACAAGAGTTTGCGGGAGCTTGCCGCGGGCGCGGATATTTTCATCAACGACGCGCAGTTCACTCCCGATCAGCTGGCCACAACGCGCAAGGGATGGGGCCACTCCTCGTGGCTCGAGGGCGTGAAGATCGCGGACGAAGTGGGAGTGAAAAACCTGGTGCTGTTTCACCACGATCCGGACTCCGCCGATAAAGCTGTGGACTACATTTTGCGCGACGCGCGCGGCAGATTTGCGAATGTGTGGGCCGCGGCCGAAGGCATGGTGATGACGCTCGGCCAGGATGAGATCGATGTGGTCATCCCGGAGTCGCGCGAAGGTCTGCGGCGCGACGCGCATTTCCGTGCGCGCGTCAGCGGCTACACGGACGCGGGCCACGCCTTTGAAGAAGAAACCGTGATCAGCGATTTGACCTTGCACGGCGCGCTCATCTACCTGGACCACAGCCCGAAGCTGCAATCCGAATTGCAAGTCCAGCTCGATAATCCCGGCATCGACGGCTCGACCAACAGCCCGCTGCGCCTGCGCGGCTACGTCGTGCGCATTGAAGTGCAAGAGGAGAAAGAGCGCACTGCGGTGGGGATTGTGTTTACGGAGTAGTCAGAAGATCTGCTCGCGCTGCTTAACCGCCTTTACGCTGGACGAAAACCCGCACCCTTAAAAGACAAAGGGTGCGGCACCCGAAATTACATATTGAAGCCCGCACACCTTGCTCGGCTTTTCACCAGCCACCAATTACCAGTTACCCGTCACGATTCTCTCTCCTTGGTTTGAACGCTTGACAATTTAACGAAGGGCGTTGTAATAGCTCCACACGCGAATCAAATCTGAAATTTCAAATTTGAAATTTGAGATTTTGGGAAGACCTTTCGGGGGAGAGTGTCATGAAAATTATGAAGATTTCGGCCGCAATACTTTCAGTGATGGCTTTCGTTTTGGCTGGGCGCTCCATTGCGCAGCAAAAGACGAAGGATGCTCCGATAGCTCTTCCTCTGGCATCGGTTCCGACATTTTCTACCGCCAATATCGCGCGGCAGGGGCATTTTTATGTGGGCGGGAAATGGTATGGCAAGCCGGGGCAGGAAGTGATGCGCGGGGCCATGTATGTGGAAACGTGGGTGCCGAAAAAGATTCGTTACAAGTATCCGATCCTGTTCGTGCAGTCGGGAGGCGGGGAAACGAATGTCGCATTGCTGCAAACGCCGGACGGGCGCCCGGGATGGGCCTACGATTTTGTCAACAGGGGCTACACGATTTACATGATGGATCTTCCGGCGCGGGGGCGCTCGGCGTATGTGCCGGGCGCTGACGGCGACTTGCTCCCGCCGCGCTCTGGTCCATTGATGGAAGAGGTCTGGTCAGGCGCGCGCCCGCCATCGACTCCGCAGAGCAGTTGGCCGCAGGCTACGAAGCACACGCAATGGCCGGGCGACGGGCCCAACAAAGGAAAAATGGGCGACCCGGTGTTTGATTATTTTGCCAAGACCGATTCGCAGGCCCCAACGGGCAAGGACATGGAGCAACTTTCCGCGGACGACATTGTGGCGCTCGTGGATTTAATTCACGAGCCGGTCGTCCTGCTTCTGCACTCCGGAGTGTCGCCATCCGGCTGGCTGGTTGCGGATGCCCGGCCGAAGATGGTGAAGGGTATCGTCGCCGCGGAACCGGTCGCGCCGCCCATCGAGAATGCGGAAAGAGGAGGGACGGGCCCGGGACGCGTGTGGGGCCTGACCAATATGCCGATCACGTACGATCCGCCAATCAAAAACGCGTCCGAACTGCAGACCGTTCGCGAGGATAAAGCGGACGGGCCGGACCTCATTCCCTGCTGGGTGCAGAAAGAGCCGGCGCATAAGCTCATAAACCTGGAAGGCATCCCGGTTCTCAATGTGTCCGGAGAGGCGAGTTATCACCGCCCTTACGCGCACTGCGTGGCCAAGTGGCTCAATCAGGCTGGTGTGAAGACCACGTTCGTGAGGCTCGAAGATGTGGGGATAAGCGGGAACGGGCACCAGTTCATGTCCGAAAAGAATAGCGCGGAGATTTCCAAGTTTTTCATGGACTGGCTTGAGAAGAACGTGCGCTGAAATCAGGGTGCGCGATCACGGAATTGCGAGCGGGAATATTTTCTCTGGCGTTTGGAGGTTTGACATGCCGAAACTTCGTTGGCTGCTCTTCACCATTCTGATCGCCGCTAGTCCAAATGTTTCGGCGCAGACCTACGATGTGATCATTCGAGGCGGGCACGTCATCGATGGGGCAGGAAATCCCTGGATCAAGGCCGACGTCGGAATTCGCGACGGACACATTGCGCGGATTGGGCGTCTCGACGGCGCGCAGGCCGCGCGCGTCATCGACGCCACGGGCCAGGTGGTCACACCCGGCTTCATCGACATGCACACGCACTCCGAGTACGTGTTGCTCTACGACGGAAACGCGCAGAGCAAGATTCGGCAGGGCGTCACGACGGAAGTGTTCGGCGAAGCGACTTCGCCGGGCCCGATTGAGGGGCCGGGCGTCGAGCCCAATCAGGAGCTGCTCAAGCCGCTTCATATCGACCTGACATGGAACGATCTCGACGGATATTTCCAAAGGCTCATGAAAACGCGAAGCTCCGTCAATGTGGCTTCCTACGTATCGGCGTGCCAGGTGCGTTACGACGTGGTGGGCTTCGAGAATCGGCCGCCGACGCCGGAGGAGATGGAAAAGATGCGCCGCCTGGTTGCGTCGTCCATGGAACAAGGGGCAGTGGGGCTGGCAGACGCGCTCGAGGCGACTTGCGGGTACGCGAAAACCGATGAGCTGATCGAAGAGGCGAAAGTCGTCGCGGGCTACGGCGGGATTTACGGAACACACCTGCGCGGCGAAGGCGACGCCGTGCTGGACTCGATCCGCGAAGCGATCGAGATTGGAGAGAAGGCCAACATCCCGGTGGAAATTTTCCATATCAAGGTGGCGGGTTCCAACAACTGGGGACGCATGCCGGAACTCGTCGCGCTCATCAATTCCGCGCGCGCCCGCAGCGTGGACATCAATGCCAATCAATATCCCTACATCGCGGCGAACCATCCCACACTTCCGCTCCTTCCTCCATGGGCTCTCGAAGGCGGCCTCGACAAGACCATGGAGCGATTGCGGGATCCGCAACTCCGCGTTCGCATCAAGCATGACATCGAGAACGGACTGCCCGGCTGGAACTCGAACTACGTCCTGCAATCCGGCGGATGGAAAGGGATTGTCATCGGGGCAACGCACGTGGAGAAGAACGCGTCGCTCCCGGGAAAAAATCTTGAAGAAATCGGGCGCATCCGCGAGAAGGATCCGGCCGAGGCATTTTTCGATTTGCTCCTCGAAGAGCACGGCCAGGTGACGTGCATGCCCTTCATGATGAACGAAAAGGACGTGCAGACAGCGATGCGAGAACCTTGGGTGGATATTGGCTCGGATGGCTCGTCACTCAGTACGGAGGGATTGCTCAGCGCAGGCCATCCGCATCCACGAAATTTTGGAACGTTTCCGAGAATCCTGGGCCACTACGTGCGCGATGAGAAAGTGTTGACGCTGGAGGATGGAGTGCGCCGGATGACTTCGCTCCCCGCCCAACGGCTCGGCTTGAAAGACCGCGGCCTGCTGCGAGAAGGATACTGGGCCGACGTTGTGGTGTTCGATCCCGCGCGCATCAGCGACGAAGCGACGTTCGCAAATCCGAAGCAATATCCTGCGGGGATCAACTACGTCATGGTCAACGGCCGCGTCGTGATCGACAAAGGAAATCATACTGGCGAGCGGCCTGGTATGGCTCTGCGAGGACCGGGATACCGGGGAAACTGAAAAGCGCAAAGAGCTGAAAGATAGATCTGAAAAAAGAACCGCACCCTTGAAAATCACAAGGGTGCGGCACCCGAACCAGTTCAAATCTTCTGAGACTACTTATTCTTAATCGAGCGGCTCGATCCTGACGATCGCGGCGCCGTGGTTACTGCCCGTCCAGATTGTGGCCGGGGTTGTGGAATCGTCGGCGAAGAGGCGGCGCATGTTGGTGTCGCGCGGCATCAGGTATTCGATGTCCTGACCGGTCTTGGGATCAATCTTTGCAAGACGGTCCGTGGTCATGCCACCGGTATAGACGTTCCCGCTCTTGTCCCACGTCACGTAATACGGGCCGGACCAGGGAACGGACAGCGGCCATTCCGTAATCTTCTTCGTCTCGGGATCGAGCATGCCGATCCGGTTGCCTTGATATTCGCCGAAGAAGGCGCGGTCCTGGGCGTCCGTGCGGATGCGGCGCGGACGGGAATTCGCAGTGGGCGTCTGGAACCAATCGACTTTTCCAGACTTCGCGTCGATGCGGCCGATGTAGTCGGTCGCAAAGTCCGTGAAGTACATGTTGTTGTGCGAGTCGGAATCGATGCCGTAGATCGTGCCGCGGCGGCTGTCGGGCAGCTTATCGAGCGGCTTGAAGCGATCGTAGCTGCCAGTCTTGATGTCCAGCCGGAAAATATCGTAGTGGCCGGGACTGTCGGTCCAGACTTTTCCGTCGATGTCGTAGCGCAGGCCGAGCATGTTGGGCTGCGCCGCGTCATCATTAAACTCCTTGTTCAGGGGATAAGTGGTGATCTGTTCCGTCTTGGGGTCCAGCTTCCCGAGAGCCCCCTGGTACATCATGCCAAACCAGAAATTCCCAGCCTTGTCTTCCTCGATGTCGAGCGATCCCTGCGGGTAGCCGGGCTTCAGCGTGGGCACGGGATATTCCTTGAGCGCGCCGGTCTTGGGATCGAGGCGGCCGATGAATTCCTCGCCGAAATCCGTGTACCAGACCATGCCGTGTTCGTCGACGATTACGTCATGCGGCTCGATCGTGGCGCGCGGCAGATCGTATTCGGTGATGATCACATGCGTGGCCTTGCCGGTGGGGCGCGGGAGAGTTTTGAGTTTGTACTCCCATTGCGGCACCGAGCTCAGATTGATGGTCGAGATAAATTCCGACTGCTTGCGATATTGCTCGGGGTCGCCGGCGCGATTGGCTTCCATGCGCCGCTGGGGCTTGATCGGCTGGCTCACCTGCGCGTAGTTCATCATGCGGGTGATCACCTGCGTGAATTCGTCCGCATCGTGCGTGGACTGGACGATGCGCTGCAGGGTGTGGCAACTGACGCAGTTCAGCATGGAGGCCTTCTGTTCATCCGTGCCGGGCATGCTCATCAGCCATTCGGCGTTGGTGAGCTGAGGGATGATGTTCTTGGCCTTGACGAGCTTGAGGTCGGTTGTCGCCGGTTTTTGTGCGGCGAGATCCACCGCTGCGGGAGCTTCGAGACTGTAGCCGACCGCGCGAATTTTGAGGGTGTAATGGCCGGGATCGAGGCGGCTCGCAGGGAAGCTGAAATGCCCCTTGTCATCGCTGATCACGCTGACCGTGATCGTCGATCCATCCTTCTTGGCGCTGACCACCACGCCTTCCATCGGGCCTTCCTCTTGCGAGCTGACTTGCCCGACGAGCGCCGGCGGACCTAGCGGGTCCGCCGCAGCAGATACAATCCTGGGCGCCGAATGAAGAGACGGCAAGAACCAGGCTAACTGCGGCAATCAGCAACAGAAATCGTGTTCGCATTGTTCCCTCTTTCACAAAGAAATCGCAAACGAGCAAGCTGCACAGTCCTTGTGGCTACGTCAAACATTGCTGGCACAGCGTGAAGAAACGAAACGAATTAACTCCCGAATTTCCCTTTTGACTGTCCGGCTGAACAGCAATATACACCAAACCGGCTGCGCAGGGAACGGCGTGTTCCGGGTTGCGCCCGGAGGGTCAAGTAGCACAGGCACTCTTGCCTGTGTGGTTTTCGCGATCGAAACTCCCAGCAGAATTCGCGCGCTCGAAGACGCCGCAGCCCTCAAAACCGCACAGGCAAGAGTGCCTGTGCTACATGCCGGCGCCGGTGGTGCGCTACAATGTCGTGTGGCTTCACGAGATATGGCGGATTCCCCTCCAGCTACGGTTGATGATTCAGCTGCAACAACACCCGCCCCCGGCCCTGCCGGGAAAGGCCGGGCTGCGAGCGCGTTCCGTGCGCTGAGGCATCGCAATTTCAAACTTTTTTTCGGCGGACAGATTATTTCGCTGGTCGGGACCTGGATGCAGACGGTCGCGCAGGCGTGGCTCATTTATCGCTTGACGGGTTCGTCGGTGCTTCTGGGCGTGCTTGGATTCGTGGGACAGATTCCGATTTTTTTGCTATCGCCGCTGGCTGGGCTCGCGGCCGACCGGTGGCCGCGGCGGCGCGTGGTGATCGCGACGCAAACGACTTCGATGCTGCTGGCGTTCATTCTGGCGGCGCTGACGATGACCGGGCGCATCCTCGTGTGGGAAATTATCGTTCTTGCGACGGTGCTGGGAATCGTGAACGCATTCGACGTGCCGGCGCGGCAATCGTTCCTGATCGAGATGGTGGGACGTGAGGACTTGCTGAACGCGATCGCGCTCAACTCCTCGATGTTCAACGGCGCGCGCGTGGCGGGACCTGCGATTGCCGGCGTTGTGGTGGCGGTGGTCGGCGAGGGCTGGTGTTTTCTGCTCAACGGCGTGAGTTATCTCGCCGTAATCGCGGGCCTCTTCATGATGCGCATTCAAAAGACGAAGCCCGTGCACGACGGCGCCGCGCCCCTCGAAAAATTGCGCGAGGGATTCCGCTTCGTGCGGCATACCAAACCGATTCGCGCGCTGCTGACGCTCGTGGCGATCGTGAGCTTCATGGCGCTGTCCTTCAGCGTGCTGATGCCCATTTTCGCCGACAGGATTCTGCACGGTGGGGCTTCGGCCTACGGCACTTTGATGGGCGCGGTGGGAGTGGGGGCGATGTTCGGCGCGCTGGTGCTGGCGATGCGCCAGCAATTGCGCGGGCTGGGAAATGTGGTGGCGTATTCGGCGACGGGGCTGGGCTTTTCGCTGGTCCTGTTCAGCGCGTCCCACTGGTATTGGCTCTCATTTGCAATTCTGGTAATTACCGGATTCACGATGATGATGCAGTTTACGGCCACCAACACGCTCATACAGGCGATGGTGCCGGACCAGCTTCGCGGGCGGGTGATGTCCATTTACTCGATGATGTTTCTGGGCGTGTCGCCTCTCGGCTCGCTTCTCGCGGGCGCGCTGGCGGACCACATCGGCGCGCCGGTAACCGTGGCTGTCGGTGGACTGGTCAGCTGCCTTGGCGGACTGGCGTTTGCGCGCAAGTGGCCGTCCATGCGCGGGCCGGCGCGCGATCTCGTCGCCGCGCAGGGCATGATGTCGCCCGCGCCGCGGGTGGAAGAATCTGGGCCGCCATCGTAAGTAGAGCGCCCGCGATTCTTCGCCCATCCGGACCGGATAGGGTCAAAGCGGCCCCCGCCTGACGCACCAGGACTCCTGGCGGCTGCTCATCGGAACCGGAGAGCGAAAAAATTATGCGCCGGCGGCACGAGCTGCGCGCGCATATTTTCGGACGGCGCTTTCCATGCCCGGCCCGGCATTCTTCAGATCTTCCAGATTCATCGCGGGGTGCAATTCCACCTTCGCGTTGAAAGCCAGAAACCAGGGCTCCGCGATGGCTGGAATCTGCGACGAGTCCGCCACATTGAGGAAAACAAACGCAGTCCTCGCGCCATTATCCTCGGCAAAATAAACCGTCTCGGGTTTCAAATCGGTGAGAATGGAACTGATCGTGGAGCCCAACGTTCCATCGGCGACGGCGGCGTTTCCTTCCGCTATGGGCAACGTAACCTTCATTAACATACGCATCGAGTGCCTCCTTAAAGGCCGCGCGAATCTACTGCCGGGGGAGGGCGATGTCAACGCCGTAGTTTCCCGTTGCCCGCAGGCCGGATTTCCCAGCAAGGATTCAGAATGCAGGGGGCGAGAAATACCGTCAGCGTGCCACGCATTGTGTGGTGGCGCCGGCGTCCCGCCGGCGTTTTTGCGCTTTGTGGAGATCGGAAAAACCGCCGGCGGGACGCCAGCGTCACAAAAAATATTTGCGCTGCGACTTGTTCGGGTGACCGGCGTCTGGACGCGCCGCGAATCCATGCGGCCCTAGCAATTTTCTCAGGTCCGGTTAGAACGAAACGGTGACTGCGATTCCGATGCCGGGGTAATTGTTATCATATAGGTAATATCCGTCGCCCGTATAATCGAGGTATACATCGTCGGTTTCGTACCACGTCGGAGGCCACGTATCCGGCCACGGGTCGACGAACGTAATCCAATAGCCGTCGTACTGGAAGCGCGGATACCCGCCCACGAAGAGCAAGGGAAGACGGCCGATCCGGAAGAAATGGCCTGTCCCGAAATAGAGCTTGAAGCGGTCGTCAGGAATTCGGTAGCCGGTGTAGCCGCCGCGTTGTTGCCAGGTGCGGTGGTCGGTGTTCCACGATTTGGCGCGTGACTGCGCGAAACCGCTTTTCACCTGTCCCGCGTGTTGTGGGACGCCGCTGGGGTGCACGCCGCCATGGGTTGGCTCCGTGGGCCTGACGCCGGCATGATAAACGCCGCCGTAAGCTTGCTGCGGCTTTGACGCAGGTTTACTGTCAGCCTGCGGCTGCCGTTGCGGCGCGGGTTTCGCCTGTTGACGCTGCTGCTCCGCGGGTTTCGCCTGCTGAGGTTGCTTCCCTTGTTGCGGCTTGCTTTCCTCTTTTTTCGGTTCTTCCTGCTGTTCGCGCTGCGCGTGGGCAGGAGCGAGGGTTCCGAGAAGAAGAAACAGAGCCCCTGCAGTGATAGCGAATTTCGTAGACATATGCCTCTCCTTTTAAAACTTTAAAATGAGATCTCTCAGCATCTGCCCACTCCGATTGAGCGTGCGGCCCGGCCAATCATTTCCTCGAACCGCGCAAGTTTGCGGAATGATACCACTCCTGTTTATCAACGCCGAGTTTTCGTGACCTGGGTTCAAGACCCTCCCACGCTCAGAACTGGAATGCGCGACGCGCGAATAATCGCGTAAGCGTGGGTTCTCAGGGAAACGCCGTAAGGACGGGCCCCAATAACCAGCAAGTCCGCCTTCGTCTGCTTCGCTGCCTGGCTCAGCACATTGGGAACATCACCACTGCCAATAAATATGCCGGTCTTAATTCCCATCTCACGTTGTACGTCCGCGATACGCTGAGCGGCGTCGCCGACAAGCGCCATCTTCCACTTCGGGTTGACGTAGTCGCCGCCGGGTCCCCAAAAATCCACGCTGGGAGTGACGCCAGCGAGGGCAAGGGGGGCGCCGAATTCGGCGGCCATGTCCTTGGCCCACGATACGGTCTTGCGGACGTGCGAACTGAAATCAACGGCGCACAAGACATTACGAATCGCGAAATCCTGCGCT
Organism: uncultured Acidobacteriota bacterium; assembly: GCA_963804145.1. GTDB lineage: Bacteria > Acidobacteriota > Terriglobia > Acidiferrales > UBA7541 > Palsa-360. Next base: position 356,214 of record CAWDPI010000008.1, read on the forward strand.
GGCGATTCTTCCGCGGGGGCGCAGGTCCAAAGCGGGCACTCGTTCCCGTGCAGTACTTTCGGTGTCACGGAGCCCAGAAGATACTGGTCAAACGTGAAACCATAGGAAGGCATCATGATCAGATCGGCTTTTTCCCGGAAAGCCATTTGTATAATTGCGTGGGCCGTGTTGCCCTTCGCCAGCACACGCTTAATCGTCAGGCCATCCAGCTCCGGGCCGAGAGTCTGATCCTTCTTTTCTTTCGCTCTTTTGACGATCTCCTCGAGCAAATCCCAACCAGCCAGCCCTGCGCTGTCTTCCGGCACGCCGGCGGTATGACTCCTGGGTGTCACAATATGCAGCATCACGATCTCTGAGTGGAAATGGCGAGCCAACGTGGCAGCTTGATGAATCACGGGCAGCGATGCATCCGGGAAGTCAACCGGCAGAAGGATTTTTTTGATATTCAACATCCAGCACCAATTAGAAAATCAACGAGACAGCAACGAATTCCGTCATCAGGATCCCGGTTTAGCTTGGCGTGCGTGCGATACCGACCCGCCGCGGAGGGCTGGCCGGCTTGATCAAAAGTTGAACGGGTTAGCAAACCAAGCTTCGAATCGCGGATGACTAGTGCTCGATTCAAAGTTTCATGGTGTTCTGCTGATCAGTTGCGCCGGCGATGGAAGCTGCGAGGCATCCCAACCCCCACCCAGCGCTTCGATCAATCCTCCACTTGCCGTCATCTGCTGGATTCGCAGATTGACCGCCGTTTGCTGATTGGATAGCAACGCGGTTTGCGCGGCAATCACATTCAGGTAAGGATCCAGTCCCAGTTCGTAGCGATCCGTGGCTAAGCGGAGGGCCTTTTCCGCCGAATCGACCGCCTGGTCCTGATCTTGAATCTCCGCGGACAATATCCGCAGCATCGCCAGATTGTCTTCCACCTGCTCGAAAGCAGTCAGCACCGCCTGGCGGTAGTTGGCCACCGTTTCATCGTACTGAGCTCTGAATTGTTCGACCGTGGCCCGGCGCAACCCGGCATCAAAAATCGTTTCCGCGCCCGACGCGCCGATCGAGAAGAAGCGGCTCGGCCACGCGAACCAGGTTGCGATCGAAGAGCTTTCGAGTCCAGCGGCGCCGCTTAACGTAACGGTCGGAAAGTATGCCGCTCTCGCAATGCCAATCTGCGCGTTGGCCTGAGCGACCAGGCGCTCTGCTGCGGCGATGTCCGGGCGCCGCTCGAGAAGCTGGGACGGAACGCCCAGGGGAATCGCCGGAGGATTTGAATTGAGAGGCGCGGCGGGCAATGAAAATGTGGATGCTGGTTGGCCGGTCAGCATGGCGATGGCATGTTCAAATTGCGCCCGTTGGATGCCCAGAGCGACATCCTGCGCTTTTGTGGATTCGAGCTGAGTCTCGGCCTGGGCCACGGATTCTTCCGTACCAATGCCTGTTTCGTAGAGTGCCGTCGTCAGGTCGAGAGACTTTTGATAAGCGTCGACAGTGGAATCGAGCAATCGCTTGAGCGCATCCTGTCCGCGAAGCTCAAAGTAATCGATGGCCACATCGGCCTGCATTGTGAGGCGCGTATTTTCAAGGTCCGCCGCGCTGGCCTGCGCTCCGTAGGCGGCCGCGTTGATGGTGTTGCGGATTCGGCCGAACAAGTCCGGCTGCCAGGTCGCATCGAACGGAAGCGTATAGTCAGCAAATGTACCCGTCGAGGAAGACGTGGAACCGGAACTGGAAGTTGAGGAAGCTCCTCCCTTGGCATTGGCTGATGGCCGTTGCAGGGTGATGGAAGGACTGGTCGACACCGTGGGGAAAAGTTGCGATCGAGCTTCCTTGACGAGGGCGCGCGCCGCAAAAAAGTTTGCCGCGGCAGCTGCGATGCTTTGGTTTGAAACGTTGACTTTCTCTTCCAGAGCATTTAACTGGGGATCGTTGAAAATTTCCCACCATTTGCCGCGAAGCGCGTCGTCCTTCGGCTGCGCCACTTTCCAACCATCCGTATTTTGATAATCGGCGGGAGTGAGTTCCTTATACGCCGCGGGAGTATCCGCGGACGGTGTGTGGTACTTCGGGCCGACCATGCAACCCGTCAGCAGGCAAGATGCCGCAGCGAGACACAGTACGGCTCTCCGATAAAAAGGAGTCATATTTTTGCGTGCCTCATGATGGCTCCCATTAATCCGCTGCGCTGGGGGTTGGCCCGGCCCTATGATCGAGGACGTTTTGATGCCTCCCCTGCATCCGCAGACGCAGCCGGTCAAACGTCAAATAAACGACCGGAGTCGTGTAAAGCGTAAGCATCTGACTCAAAATCAATCCTCCAACAATCGTGATGCCCAAAGGCCGGCGGAGCTCGTAGCCGGTGCCGGTGCCCAGCGCGAGCGGCAGAGCGCCCAATAGCGCGGCCATCGTGGTCATCAGGATCGGGCGAAAGCGCAACATGCAAGCTTCAAAAATCGAGTCGTGCGGACTCATTCCCTCCTGGCGCTCTTCCTGAAGAGCGAAATCGATCATCATGATGGCGTTCTTTTTTACGATTCCGATCAGCAGAACAATGCCGATGATGGAGATGACGTTCAAATCTTCTTTGAAGAGCATCAACGCAAGCATCGCGCCAACGCTGGCCGACGGCAGAGTGGATATGATCGTCAGCGGGTGGACCAGGCTCTCGTACAAAATACCGAGAACAATGTAGACGGCCAGCAGCGCGGTCAGGATCAGCACAGGCTCGGTGCCCAGAGATTGCTGATAGGCGAGCAGCGTGCCCGCAAAAAAACCTTGCATCGTGGAGGGCGTGCCGAGCCGTTTTTGCATCTGCTCGATACTCAAGGTCGCCTGGCTCAAGGAAACGTTCGGCGACAGATTGAAAGAGAGCGTGACGGAAGGAAATAAACCCGTGTGGTTAATGGCGAGCGGGGTTGTGTTCGCCCTGGCCTTGGCCACTGAGAGAAGCGGAAAGCTGTTGTTGCTTTCAGCCGTATGAATGTAGATGTCCTTCAGCCCTTCCGGAGTCTGCCAATACCGGGGAGCGACTTCCAGCACCACGTAATACTGATTCAGCTGCGTGTAGATGATAGACACTTCCGATTGGCCGAAGGCGCCGTACAGCGACGAATCCAGCGACTGCGCGGTGACGCCGAGCTTTGCCGCGGTTACGCGATCGTAGTTCAGCAGTTCGTCAAGTCCGCCATCCTGCTGGTCTGAGCTGACGTCCTGCAGGCCGGGCAGATGTTTCATTTGATCCAGCAGGATCGGCCCCCACTTCGTGAGGTCCTGCACGTTATCGGTCTGGATCGTGTACTGGTACATCGCGTTACTGGACCGTCCGCCGATGCGCAGATCTTGCACGGCCTGCAGAAATGCGGAAGCCACAGGCAGCCGGTTCAGTTGGGGGCGCAGGCGGCTGATGATTTGATCGGCGCTGGCATTGCGGTTGGCGAGCGGCTTGAGCGCAACATAGAGGCTTCCGGTATTGGTGGCTCCATTGCCGCCGGTAAAGGCAATCACGTTTGCGACAGCTGGGTCTTGCTTGATCACTGCGCCGATCTTCTGAATGGAGTCATCCATCGCCGGGAAGGACGAATCCTGCGGGCCTCTTACCGAGCCAGTGAGCGATCCCGTATCCTCTTCGGGGAAAAAGCCCTTGGGTATCTTGATGATCAGCAACACGTTCAGCGCTACGGTCAGGAAGAGGACGATGAGGGTCGGCATCGGATTCTCCAGCACCCAATGCAGACTGCTGCGATACAGAGAAAGCACCCAATCAAAGAATTTTTCGCTGGCCATGTAGATGCGGCCATGCTTTACCCCGCGCTCGTTCCTTAGCAGATAGGCGCACATCATGGGCGTGGTGGTCAGCGAGATGGCCATGGACACGACGATGGACGTCGAGAGGGTAACGGCAAACTCACGAAAGAGACGCCCAACGATTCCGCCCATCAAAAGCAGCGGGATAAATACGGCGATGAGCGAGATGCTGATCGTGAAGACGGTGAAGCCGATTTCCTCCGCGCCCTTCAGCGCCGCGGCCAAAGGATTCATGCCGTTTTCCAGATGGCGGGTGATGTTTTCCATCACGACGATGGCATCATCGACCACAAATCCAGTGGAAATGGTCATCGCCATCAGCGAAAGATTGTCGATGGTATATCCGAACAGGTACATCACAGCGAACGTGCCAACCAGCGAGACCGGCACAGCGATGCCGGGAATCAGCGTGGCGCGGCCGTTTCGCAGGAACACGAACACCACGAGGATGACGAGGCCGATGGAAATAAGCAGCGTCCTCTCGACATCGCTCACCGAGGCGCGAATGGTTGTGGTGCGGTCAAGAACGATGGTCGTATCGATGCCGAGCGGAACGGTTGCCTGGATCACGGGAAGTTGCTCGCGTATGCGGTCGACTGTTTGAATGATGTTGGCGCCGGGCTGGCGGAAGATGATGACCGTAACCGAACGCTTGCCGTTTAAATATCCGGCAGACCGGATGTTCTGCACGGAATCCGTCACCTGGGCTACATCGGACAGGCGAATCGCCGCGCCTTTGTTGTAACCGACGATGAGCGGCTTGTAATCGTCCGCGTGCGAGATCTGGTCGTTGGCAATAATGTCCGCAGTCACGATGCCGTTCGTGATCTGGCCTTTGGCGAGGTCGGAGTTCTGCAGGCTCAGCACGGACTGCAAGTTCGCAATGGTAAGTCCGTAGTTGGCCAACTGGGTGGGATTTGCGTCAACGCGCACGGAAGGCAGCGCGCCGCCTCCGACCGAAACCTGCCCCACGCCCTGTATCTGCGACAGCTTCTGCTCTATGACGGTCGAGGCTTCGTCGTACAGTTTGTCGGGACCGTATTTGTCCGATGTGAGACCAAGGATCATGATCGGCGCATCGGCCGGATTAACCTTGCGATAGGTCGGATTGCCGGGAAGATTGGCGGGCAGATAGGTTCGCGCCGCATTGATGGCGGCTTCGACGTCACGCGCCGCCCCGTCAATGTCACGGCTGAGGTCAAACTGGATGGTGATGGATGTGCTGCCGAGCGTGCTTGAGGAGGTCATCTCCGTCACGCCTGCAATATGACCGAACTGCCGCTCCAGGGGCGTGGCCACGGACGACGCCATAATATCGGCGCTGCCGCCCGGCAAACCTGCGCTGACGGAGATGGTCGGAAAGTCGACCTCCGGCAGCGGCGCCACGGGCAGCACCTCATACGCAACTGCTCCGGCAAGTGCAATCGCCACTGTAAGCAGCGTCGTAGCCACGGGCCGGCGAATGAAGGGTTCGGAAATGTTCATGCCGGCTCCGCCTGTTCCGCGTCTCCGGTTTCCGGCTGATTCGATTTGCGCGAAAAGCGCCGTCCCAGATTGTCAAAAAAGATGTAGATGACCGGCGTGGTGTAAAGCGTGAGCGCCTGGCTCAACAGGAGTCCCCCGACCATGGCGATGCCCAGCGGCCTGCGCAACTCAGAACCGAAGCCGGTTCCAAGAGCCAGCGGAAGCCCAGCCAGCAGCGCGGCCATCGTGGTCATCATGATGGGACGGAAGCGAAGCAGGCAGGCATCGTAAATCGCATCCGTGGCGTTCTTTCCGTGATTGCGCTCGCCCTCGAGCGCGAAGTCGACCATCATGATGCCGTTCTTTTTCACGATGCCGATGAGCAGCACAATACCGATGATGGCCACCACGCTCAGGTCCTCGTGAAAAAGAATCAGTGCGAGGAATGCGCCAACGCCCGCGGACGGCAGCGTGGAAAGAATCGTAATCGGGTGGACAAAGCTCTCATACAAAACGCCCAGCACGATGTACACGGTGACCAGGGCGGCAAGAATGAGCAACGGCTCATTGGCGAGCGAATTCGTGAAGGATGCGGCGGTACCTTGAAAACTAGCCTGCAGGCTCGCAGGCATGTGCATGTCTTTCTGCGCTTTGTCGACCGCCGTAATGGCATCGCCCAACGCGGCGTTCGACGCGAGATTGAACGATACGGTGATCGCGGGAAATTGACCCTGGTGATTGATGGAGAGCGGCTCCGTCGTATTCTCAAAGTGAGCGAAAGCGCTCAGCGGCACGGCGTTGCTGGTGGCGGAACTGGTCGCCCCCGCGGAGTTCGCTCCCGTGCTCGACGGCGTGGAAGCGCGCGGCGAAAGCGCGTTCGCAGGGGGAGTGAGCGTATTCGCCGATGGAGTAAATAGCGCGGAGGATGTCAGCGCGTTAGATCCCGCGGACGATGATCCGGAGGATGCGAATGAGGAAGAGGCTCCGGCACCGGATGCGCCTGAAGACGCGTTGGACTGGATGTAGAGTTTGTTCAACTTGTTGGGGTCCAATTGAAACTGCGGCTGGCTCTCGAGGACGACATGGTACTGATTCACTTGCGTGTACATCGTGCTGATCTGGCGCTGGCCGAAGGCGTCATACATCGTGTTGTCGATCGTTGAAGGCGCGATGCCCAGTCGCGAGGCAGTGACGCGGTCGATCACCAGAGAGACGGCCAGCCCTCCCAATTGTTGATCGGTGGCCACATCTTCCAGTTCCGGCAACTTTTTCAGCTGCGTGACGAAACGATTGGTCCAATCATTCAGTTCGTCCGCATTGGGGTCCTCGAGTGTGTACTGGTATTGCGTGCGGCTCACGCGATCGTCCACAGTGATATTTTGCACGGGCTCCATGAAAAGCTGGATTCCCTGAACCTGATTCACCAGGGTGTTAAGCCTGCGGATCAAATTCGACGCGCTGATCTTTCGATCGGCGAGCGGCTTCAAATTGATCGACATCCTGCCGCTATTCGTCGTTGTATTGGTTCCGTCCGCGCCGATAAACGACGAGACGCTTTCCACCGCCGGGTCGCTCAAGACGGCCTTTGTAAGTTCCAGTTGCTTCGCCGCCATGGCCTTTGAGCCGATCACCTGCGGGGCCTGGGAGATGCCCTGGATAACGCCGGTATCCTGCACCGGGAAAAATCCTTTTGGAATAATGATGTAAAGGTAAATCGTAAGCAGGAGTGTAGCCAGCGCGATGAGCAACGTGATCGTCTGGTAGCCCAGTACAAACTTCAGCGTGCGGCCATAGAACGCGATCATGGCCTCGAACGCGCGCTCGGTGGTTTGATAGATGCGCCCCTGCTTTTCTTTTGGCTCGTGCCGCAAGATTCGCGCACTCATCATGGGCGTGAGCGTCAACGAGACGACTGCCGAGACGACGATCGTGACCGCCAGCGTCACGGCAAACTCGCGGAACAGCCGCCCAACCACGTCGCCCATGAATAGCAGCGGAATCAGCACGGCGATGAGCGACACGGTCAGCGAGAGAATGGTGAAGCCAATTTGCTCCGCGCCCTTGAGCGCTGCCTCCATCGGCGGGTCGCCCGCCTCGATGTACCGCGAAATGTTTTCAATCATCACGATGGCATCGTCCACGACGAAACCTGTGGAGATCGTCAGCGCCATCAGCGACAAGTTATCGAGGCTGTAGCCAAGGATGTACATCGCCCCGAAAGTTCCAACGAGAGACAGCGGCACAGCCACGCTCGGGATAATGGTGGCGTAAAGGCTTCGCAAGAAGAGGAATATGACGAGCACAACCAGTCCGATCGTCAACATCAACTCAAACTCAACGTCAGAAACGGATGCTTCGATAGCGGTTGTAAGATCGGTGAGCGTAGTCACCTGAATGCCCGTGGGAAGATTGGCCTCCAACTGCGGCAGCAGGCTCTTGATGCTTTTGACCACGCTGATGGTGTTGGCACCGGGCTGGCGTTGCACGTTCAGGATGACCGCGGGAGTCTGATTCATCCACGCGGCCTGATTATTGTTCTCCACGCCATTCACGATGTTTGCCACGTCGGTCAGCATCACTGGCGCGCCGTTGCGGTACGCAACCACAACTTTCCGATAATCGTCACTGGTGACAAGCTGATCGTTGGCGTCGATCTGGTAATCCTGGCGTGTCCCGTCGAAGTTCCCTTTTGCAGCGTTCACACTGGCCTGTGTCAGCGCAGTGCGCAGGTCTTCCATGTTGATGCCGTAGGATGACAGCGCAGCAGGGTTGGCCTGAATGCGGACGGCCGGTTTTTGGCCGCCGCTGATGGTTACAAGGCCGACGCCGCTGAGCTGCGAAATTTTAGGCGCAACCCGCGTGTCCACTAGATCCTCGACCTGGGAAAGAGGCACCGAATTTGAAGTAATGGCCAGGGTGAGGACCGGGGCGTCGGCCGGGTTTGTCTTGCTGTAGGTCGGCGGCGCGGGAAGGATGGATGGCAAGAGACTCTGCGACGCGTTGATGGCCGACTGGACCTCTTGCTCGGCCACATCAATCGCCAGCGAAAGATTAAACTGCAGCACGATGACGGAAGTGCCTCCCGAGCTGGTGGAGGTCATCTGGCTCAAGCCTTGCAATTCGCCGAACTGGCGCTCCAGTGGCGCTGTCACGGTCGTTGCCATGACGCTCGGGCTTGCGCCCGGATAAAACGTGAGCACCTGAATGGTCGGGTAATCGACTTCCGGCAGTGCGGAAACAGGGAGCTGGGTGTAGCTGACGATACCGACGAGGAGGATTGCGGCCATGAGCAGGGCGGTGGCGACCGGCCGCAAAATAAAAGGGCGTGACGGACTCACGGTGCATTGCTCCCGCTTGCATTGCTCCCGCTTGTGCTGTTCCCGCTCGGGTTAGCGGTGGCGGGCGTGTTCGCAACGACGACTTTCGCATTGTCCTGCAACTTATCGAAGCTGCTGTTGGCGACGACGTCTCCCGGATTGACGCCGTCAACCTGCGTCATGCCGCCATCCGTAACTCCCGGCTTTACGCTGCGCATATGGGCGACATCGTTTTGAATCAAATACACGAACGACGCCTGTCCATTTTGTTGTACGGCAGAGGACGGAATCAGCGTCACTCCCTGCAACGTATTGACCAGTAGGCGCGTGTTCACAAACTGGTTCGGAAAGAGGGCGTCATTTTTGTTGTCAAAGAGCGATCGCCCTTTTACCGTCCCCGTCGTGGTGTCAATCTGGTTGTCGAGTGTCAGCAGTTGCCCGCCGGCAATTTTCGTCTGTGCGCTGCGATCAAAGGCATCGACGCTGAGCTTGGCATTTTTTCTGAGGCGGCCTACAACGGGGCCCAGACTGTCTTCCGGTATCGTGAAAATTACGGTGATGGGCTCGAGTTGCGTGATGACTGCGAGCGTTACGGATCCAGCGGTCTGCACAACGTTGCCCGGATCAACCAGCCGCAAGCCAACCTGGCCGGAAATTGGGGCAACGATATGGCAATAATCGACCTGAACCTGCTCGTATTGCACGGTTCCCTGGTCGTTTTTTACCGCGCCGTCGTCCTGCAGTACCAGTTTCTCCTGGTCGTCCAGGATCTGCTTGGCAATGGCGTTGCGCGCCCACGCGTCACGGTAGCGTTGCAGGTCCATCTGCGCCTGGGCGAGCAGATTCTGGTCTCGCTCCAGCGCTCCTTGCGCTTGCATGAGCAACGCCGCGTAGGGACGCGAATCGATGTCAATCAGGGGATCGCCCTTATTTACCCGCTGGCCCTCTACATAATGAACGGCAACGATCTGTCCAGTTACCTGGGCGGTGATCGAATCGGTATAGACCGGCGTAACCGTGCCGATCGAATCAAGGTAGACGCCGATATTGCCTTTTTGAGCGGTCGCCGTGGTTACGGTGATTCCCGGCGCGGCGCGAGGCGTGGCCGCAGCTTTAAGGGCTGCCTCATGGCGGCGGTATAACCATACGGCCACAAGCACAAGGACCAGCAGAATTAGACTCCAGATAAAAATTCGCAATCCGTTATGTCGGGGAGGTGCGTCGACGTAATCCGGGAGTTGAGGCTCGGGGCTGAGGGCTGAACGTTCGTTCGTGTCCGCTGTCAATCGGAGTCTCCTATCTGGTTCCGAACTCCTCGCATTGCACGGCCCCGCGGCCCGCACACGCAAGGTACAGAATATCGGACTAGCCAGTCAAGTTCGCTGACAGCAGCGGAATTTGCCCAGCCGCGAGGAAACCGACATGTTGTCACGGCTGACCATCAAATGCAGTTATTCTCGATCGGAAAAAAAGGAACGCGGCAACCGAAACGTTGGTCAAGACGTAGGCTGATCGCTTCTCTAACAAGCACCCACAAGCAGGCAACATGAAAGTACTACGAATTTACAACAGCGCTGCATTTTGCGGCACCCGAATGCCGAATGCAATTTTGCTAACCGAATGCTAGATTAGGGGCTCGCACGCGTAGGGCCTGTAGCTCAACTGGTTAGAGCAGTGGACTCATAAAATTCTACCCACGTTCTAGTACGATTGAATACGCGGGGCTTTGTTGATTCTGCGATGGTTAAAACCAGCAAATCGATGGCTTCTGACGCAGATTATGGCAACCAAATGGCAACCACGAACAGCGGCACGTTGCGCGGTGATATCGACGCGGCATTGGGGGACTGAACGTTACGAAGCGTGATAAGATTTTCTTGTTTGGAAGGAGGAACGAGATGGAAGAAGAAATTCTCAAATCTCGCGGCACTTACACCGCAGGAATTTCGCCAGACCCATTTTGGGCTTGCCCCGTGGAAGGATCTCAAATATCACATCCTCATGAAGTAGGAATGACAGAAGACCGCGTGTGGAAGCATGTCTGGGCGGACTTTTACTCTTCATCACCCTTGGCAAATTGCTAGAGCCCGGATGGATTTGAACGCGTCTCGACAAAATGGAGTCTGAGACTCGCACGTCTCGTCAGGATGCGCCAGCCGTTTTCCAATTGGCTTCATACAGTTTTTCGTCATACCACTTCACTTGTCGCTTCGCTTTCTTAGCGGCATCTCTAAGGTTGTCATCGGCAAATTTCAGTTCCCCAAAATCGTTGGCATAGTGTTTGGCAACGTGCGCTCTTTTATCAAACGCATTAAGCCAACTCTCACTTGAGTCTGCGTGAACCACAGAATTTCTCGCAACTGCCAAATCGTCAAAGAAATCAACTTGCACAGGGCCTTTACCAAGACAGTCGTTCAATACATCTAGTTTCCTGCCCAGCTTTGATTTCCGTTCCTTATGCGGCCTCTGTTTCGGTACATCAGGAATTGCGCGTTTGAATCTGCTGACCCAGTGCTCAAGCCTAATCACTAGCCTAACTAGTGCAAGATGGACAGCCGTCACCCTAAGTCGTTCGTAGTAGATCTGGATTTGGGTATCCACCCCGTGCGTTCCATCCGTGTCATCCCTGAAATCATCTTCTGTTTCTGCCAATGCGTCATTTTCGCGTTGCTCGATGCCACGCAGCGTGTGCTCGTAGTTTGCGAGAACGAAGGAATCGACTTCAAGGTCGAAGTCGTGCTGCGTCCCAATAGGCTCTAGTGGTTCCCTTATCTCTGACATGATTCCCTCTCCGCGAAATGCGCAGCGGTTGAATCTAGTATGGCCCCAAACGCGGCCCGGATTTAGCAGGGCGTGCAGGCATTCCATCAGCTCTGTGGCTTGTCCAGAATCGCAAGAATTTTGTACGTTTCCGACTGCATTTTATTGCCGTCGAGACTGACGGGCCAGATCAATTTTGCATTGTCACCATTAAAATCGGCTTGGATGTTGTCCACAAGCGGCACGCGGCAACTTCTCCGGTTTCCAGCGCGACCAGCCATGTGCTCGGCAAATTTACTTTCGCAGTTGACAACCGCCCCTCGTCCATCGGGCAATTGAAGAGTGAATGTTGCACCACGAACTTTGAACGCCTTTGCTATCGCAACATTATTGAAGACAGCGGCATAGTCGTACTCGTCTTCCTTATCCTGTCGATCAGCTATCTTCACGTCCAGCTTCTGCGCTGATGCAGAAGCGGCGCACACCAGAATCAATCCCACAATTGCGAGTTTCATCGCGCACCTTTGTTCGGCGGATTCTACCACTGTCCATTGGCAAACGGGCGACGTTACAAAAGACATAAATCTGCAAGGTGAAAAGACGTCACGACGAGGCAATGCATCGGGTAGAATTAACGGAGCCATGCCTGAAATCTCACAAAGAACCTTAGGAAAGGTGATTACTGCTCTAACCGCGATGGGGCCAGACGAGGCCTGCACAGCACACGACTTTGATGACTTCTGGCGAACAAAACTGTTTGAGAAAGGATTTCCAAGTTGGCTCATCGAATTTGTCCTGGCAAAGAACAGGAATTGGTCGGTCGTAATCCCAGCGTTGTTCGACGGAACGGTAAAGACCCAGAAGCGCTTCGCAGGCGCTTATGTCGACTACGAGATTGCCTCAGGGATCACCCAAATCCGGCCATGTAGGGTCAGCTGAAAACCGGCCATAGTAAGGCCCGGGACATTGACTCCGAGAGGAGCCCTTATAGGCTCCTTCGGCATGAGCAATGTCTTGAGCGAAGAGAAAAAACAACAAGTCATCGCACTGGGGAAGCTCGGATGGCCCTTACGGCGCATCGAGCAAGCCACTGGTGTCCGTAGAGAGACAGCAAGTGCGTACCTAAAGTCAGCCGGGGTGGTGGTGTGCCTACCTGGGTGGGGGCGCCGAGCGCCGGCAAAACCGGCCATACAAGTGACCCCCGACTCTGAAGCAAAACCGGCCACGGTGACCCCCGACCTTATAGCGCCTTTTTCAGAAAAACAGGGCGCCCCGAGTGCCCCTTCTCCTCCATCAGCAAGTGTCTGTGAAGCGTACCGGGAGTTGATCGAGCAGGGCCTTGCCCGTGGACGTAATGGCAAGGCGATCTGGCAAGACCTAGTGTCGGACCACGGTTTTGCAGGCGGCTATCAGGCGGTGAAGCGCTTCGTGCGCACGCTTCGAGGACCACAACGTCCAGAAGCGGCGGGCATTATCCTCACGGCCGCCGGAGAAGAAGCTCAAGTCGACTACGGCAGCGGTCCGCTGGTGCGCGAACCGCAGAGTGGCAAGTATCGTCGCACGCGGCTATTCGTGTTGACGCTCGGCTACAGCCGCAAATCCGTACGCTTGCTAACGTGGCGTTCGAGTTCGCGCATCTGGGCCGAACTGCATGAGAAGGCGTTGCGCCGCTTAGGTGGTTGTCCGAGAGTAGTGGTTCTCGACAACTTGAAAGAAGGTGTGCTGGTTCCCGACATCTACGAACCCACCGTCAATCCACTGTTTCGAGATGTCCTCGCGCACTACGGTGTGGTGGCGCTGCCTTGCCGGATCCAAGATCCAGATCGCAAAGGAAAAGTGGAATCGGGGATCGGCCACACGCAGAAAACGCCCCTTAAAGGGATGCGCTTCGAGAGCCTGGAACAAGCGCAGGCGTATCTGGACCGTTGGGAAGAGCGCTGGGCTGACACGCGCATCCATGGCACGACGAAACGGCAAGTCGCAGCCATGTTCGCCGAAGAAAAGCCGCACCTGCTGCCATTACCGCTCGAACCCTTCCGCTATTACCAATACGGAGAACGCGTCGTTCATCTGGACGGTTGCGTGGAGGTGGAGGCGGCTTATTACGGCTTGCCGCCAGGATGGATCGGACGAAGTGTCAAAGTGCAATGGGATGCGCTGCACGTGCGCATCCTGCATCCCAGCACCAACCAACTGCTTCGCGAACACTTGCGTCAGAAACGGGGCGGATATCGCATCCAGGCAGAAGACCACCCAAAGAAGATGCCGCTGAGCACGGCGCAACTCTTGCGGCGCGCCGAACACGCCGGAACGCAGATCGGCAAGCTCTGCCAGTTGATCTATCAGCGGCAAGCAGAGACCGGCATCCGCCGCATCCTGGGAATGCATTCCCTGATCAAAAAATACGGGGCGGCGGCGGTCGAAGACGCCTGCGCCACCGCTCTCGACATCGGCGTGTATGAATATCGCTTCGTGCGCCGTTATCTGGAGCGCCGCCCACACCCGCAAATGTTTTTGCGCCAGATCGATCCCCTAATTCGCGAGCTCACCGAGTATCGCGATTTCATCAATCTCAAAATCAAGGAGCAACCAGAATGAATCTGATCGAGTTGAATCGTTCCTTACGGCAACTGCGTCTCGGCGGCATCGCTGCGGTGCTGGAGACGCGCCTGCAGCAAGCCCAAGCGGAACCGATGGCCCCCATCGACTTCCTTTCCTGTCTGGTAGCCGATGAACTGACTCGTCGCGGCGACCGACTGCTGGAACGGCGCCGGAAGCAAGCGCAATTTCGCGATCCGCAGGTGACGCTCGACAACTTCGATTTCAACTTCAACAAGAAGATGAATCGGAGCCTGGTCTTCGATCTGGCGACGGCCACGTTCATCGCTCGTCGCGAAGATGCACTTTTCCTAGGTCCACCCGGCACCGGGAAAAGTCACTTGGCCCAGGCCATCGGACAAGCGGTCATCGGCCAGGGCTATCGGGTGATCTACCGTGAGGCGCACATCCTGCTCGAGGAAATCGCCGAAGCGGCCCTCGATGGAAAACGCAAAGAGCACATGGAACTGCTGGCCACCGTACCCCTGCTGATCATCGATGATTTGGGAATGCGTAAGCTAGGGCCCACAGCGGCAGAAGAGTTGCTGGAGATCGTGATGCGCCGTTACGAACGCGCGAGCACATTGGTGACGTCGAACAGACCGGTCGAGGACTGGGGAAAACTGCTCGGCGACAGCGCGGCCGTCACCGCTATGCTCGACCGCCTCCTCCATCACGGCCATATCCTCAAATGTGGGCCGCGGAGTTGGAGAACCAAAACAGGCTTGCCGGATCAGGAGAAAGCGGGTTAAAAAGGATCACGTCCCGAGCCATCTCATATGGCCGGTTTTGAAGTGACCCCGCATGGCCGGTTTTGCACTGACCCCCGAGGCGAGATTGGTCGTGCTGTCTGCCACGCAATACTGCCGAGACTCACCGTGATGGCTTTTGAAGAGTCACAAAATCAACCAATTCGGGAAGCAATTCGCTTATCTCTCCAACTTGATGGTTTCGATGTGAGCGGGAAACAACTTAGACCCATTGATGGCCCAGTGAGTGCCGAGGAGGAAAAAAGTCGTCTTCAATCTTTTCTTAAAACCTCAAAGCTAGGTAGGCAGGATGTGATTTCAAAGCATCTGGCCGATGCGGCGGACCTATTTGGCCAAAGCAAATATCACCCCGCAATCGGTGAAGCGCGGAGTGCCTTGCAAGCAATTATTGAAGAAACTGTGATTCTTGTGGAAGCAAAAGTCAGCAGACGAAGTGGTGGTGGGACCAAAAACCAAATTGAATTTTTGGAGAGAGAAACCTTTCTTTCAACAGATGACCAGGTTGCGTTTATATCGGCATGGGCGTTTCTGAGTTCGGGGAATCATCCAGGGTTGTCGTCGGAAGATCAAGGCAGGATTGGCACTATTTTATTCCTCGAATTCAGTCAAATCTTGCTGATTAAGTGTAAGGCTCTCTTGTGAATTCATCTACGCCGAGAGACAGGATGCAACCCGCAACGATCCCTCGAAAATCTTGAAGGTTTTTGAGCCGCCGCATGCACTCCCAGTAGAGCACGGACAGATAATAACAGCGGTATCTCGGCGTCACGGGCAGGTTTTAATTTCCCTTTCGTTCCCTGGCCGACAAACTCATTCGCCGGTGCAGTGAGTTTCGTTTTCGCATATAGTTACCGTGCCGGCCTGTAGCCGGGCATCGCGTGCGGTCTCCTGGCGTTGTTCAACTTTTTACGGCTTGTAGGTTTTAATTTGATGGCTCCTCACATTCCGATACCCCTCGTTTCTCAGGCGGTATCTGGATTAACTCGTCGTTAGAACCAATTCACATTCCCGAATTGAAGTTCACCAATTACTGTATTACCCAGAGAGATCGCTTCCGACTAAGCCGTGATCCGCTATCTCTGTCAGTGCCAAGGGCAATGGATCTCCCAATTTCCCGCCCTCGCGGCCGCGGGGGCGTTTGATGCTGCCCTCCAGGGTGATCAAAAGCGGATAAACTGAATTAGATATCCCGCGTAGATATCTGACCAAGCATGCAAAATCATGCCCGGCCGCAAACTTTTGCGCCAAAGCGCGAGTATCCCAAACAGCAACCCGAACAGAATTATCATGACGATGGCCTGGAGGCCCTGATAGCCATGCGAAATCCCAAAAAGTATCGCCTGCAGGGTCACCCCAGCAGCTGCACTCCCCGTCATAGCCTCAAACTGCTTTTGAAAGTATCCTCGGAAAGCTACCTCTTCGCAGAATCCCGCAGACAAACTGGTCGCAATCCACAGCACGACTTCAAGCGGGTTCTGCGGTAGGAGCGCAGACACGGACGTAGAGTGGCTCGGAACCATGCGCCCGACTCCGGCCTGAATCCCTAGCCATAAAATCCAGACGACAATAGCAAGCGCAACGTCGATTAGAATATCTTTTGCGCTATGCCATCTGCCCTCTATCAAATCGACCAGACGCACGCCTCGATTGCGGATTCCCGCCCAGACGCCGTACACCAGTAACCACTCGGCCGCAATCAGGGATAGATAGAGCGGAACGACATTCGGATGTTGTTGCAACGCGCCTGGGTTTGATTGCGCATGCCGTTGGAACAGCGCCCCAGCTATGGTGATTCCCAAGAAGACGGTGACAAGCAGCACCGTGTGCCAGACGGGAGCAATAAGACTGCCCCTTTTGGGGCCGTAAGCCGACACTGAATTTTCTGTCATGGTTCCTCCAACCAAGGTTGTGCGGGTCTGAAACTCATTTCGGATAAGTCCTAATTTCTTCCAATCCTTGAAGGGCGGGTAGCACACCCTTCCGTGTCTTTCTTGTTGAGGAACACGCCAGATTGAATGATACCGCTCCAGTACGTCAACGCCGAGGCATTGGTTTAATTTTTCCGGTGGCCGACCCTTTCGGCTTTAAAGGGTCGGGGTTTTGACTTCTCCTTCGTTCCATGGCCGACCAACTCATTCGCCGGTGCAGTGAGTTTCGTTTTCGCTTATAGTTGGCGTGCGGGCCTGTAGCTCAGCTGGTTAGAGCAGCGGACTCATAACACAAGGGGCGGTTCTGATTGGTTATGAAAATTGTGGACTCTACTATTTTGCTCAACAGCTTTCAACGTGGGTGAGTTGATTCGTTTGTACGCGAGTTGATCCGATTTGTACAGATAACTACTACGAATTTACTGCAGTGATTTGCTTTGGAATCCGCGGACTTTTGGCGTGTGAGTTAAAGGGTCAATCTTGATCGTCAAAAAAGAGACAGGCCCAACTCTCCGCCCCTTTCCGCCGCGGCGGACGAAGGAGCGGCCACCCGGAAGTGTAAGAGCGTCTCAGAAAGTCGGCCACCCGCGGCTTGGACATCACCGCCACCAACGTCCGTGCCACTAGCGAGGAGGAAGCAAATGAAACAACAACGATGGACAATTTTGTCGCTCGTAGCGGCTCTTTTGATCCTGGCTAACCTTCCGGTGAAGGCCGAGGTTCTCGACAAGACCAAGAATATCGGAGGAACCACCGTTCATTACAAGGTCGTGCTCCCGAAGGACTACGATGCCAGCAAAGCCTATCCCGGCGTCCTTGCGTTTGGCGGCGGACCGCAGACCATGAACGTCGTGGATAGCGTCATCGCCAGGAATTTTCGCGATGAGGCGGAGAAGCGCGGCTACATCGTCGTGGTCCCCGCGGCGCCGAACGACCAGTTGTTCTTCGAAGGCGGAGAGCGTATCTTCCCCGAGTTTTTGAAACAGATTCTGGCTGACTACAAAATCCAGGACAATAAATTCCATATCGCCGGGCCATCAAATGGCGGCATTTCCGCATTCCACGTAGCCTCGCTGAATCCCGAGTATTTTCTGTCTATCACTGCGTTCCCAGGGTATCTGTGGGAGGAAACTCCAGCGCATATCCAGGCCATCTCCAAAATGTGCATCAATATGTTTGTCGGAGAACTGGACCCAATGGGATGGCAGGACATGATGCAGAGGCAAGCGTCGGAGTTTCGCGCCAAAGGCATGACCGCGCAATACACCGTCGAAAAGGGACAGCCCCACCGTTTGGACACTCTCGCGGGCCCGAACGCAGGCCGACTGTTCGATCTGTTCGAAAAGGCGCAGCACGGTTGCGGCAAATGAAATGATTGCCAAGCAACGCCGGGGACGGATAGCACTGACCAAGAAGTACTACGAATTTACTACAGTGCACCATTTTGGGGCATGCAGATAATTTCCTCATTCGCTCCCAAATGATATAAAATCAAGCGCTTACAAAGGGCGGGCCTGTAGCTCAGCTGGTTAGAGCAGCGGACTCATAATCCGTCGGTCCCAGGTTCAAATCCTGGCGGGCCCACCAGCCTTTTTCTAACTATCGAACATTCAATGGGTATCCCCGCAAGTACGGCCTGAAGTCCTACCGTCCAGCACAGTTCCAACTTATGGGAGTTATTCAAATGGATATAATCCGTCGCGGCAATCCAGGCTGAAAGATGGATGGGCGCTTGACTTAAAATGGTACCCTTTTCTGCGGAGAGGCCACGATGAAAACGATAGTGTCCGTCTTGATCGCAGCGCTGGCCCTGGGAATTACCGGCTGCGGTAGGAGCTCGAATCCAGAGTCTGGGCCCGGTTCAGCATCTCCTGTCGCGCGGTCCGGCCCGGTGTCCATGAACAAAGCGGATTATCCCGTCTTCCCGGATGCCGACGCCGGCGCCGATCCCTCCGTTTCCGCGGAGCAGGGAGGAAAGGGCTTCACCGGAACAGGGTGGGAAACGAGTACGGATTTTGATTTTATCGGCGACCCCCGAGCGGTGAAGGGCGGCTTATTGCGCGATGAAATTCCGGATTTCCCGGGAACACTTCGCATGGAGGGGCCCGAGGCCAACACGCAATTCAACTTTGAAATCGAGGCCATGTGTTACGAAAGCCTGCTCGGCCTGCATCCCACCTCGCTGAAGTACATGCCTGCTCTGGCTACACACTGGCAGATCTCGCCGGATAAGCTGACGTACCGATTCCGGATCAATCCGAACGCCAAGTTTTCAGACGGCACACCGGTGACGAGTGACGATGTCGTGGCTTCCTACGATTTTAGGATGGACAAGACCTTGCAGGCGCCCATGGACCAGCTTATCTTCGGCAAGCTCGGCCGGCCGGTGGCGGAAAGCAAATACATCGTTCGAGTGCAGACCAAGCAGGTCAATTGGCGGACCTTCCTGTATTTCTCCGGCATGCTTGTTTTCCCGGCCCACGTTCTGAAGACGATGAACGGCGACAAATATCTCAAGGAGTACAATTTCAAAATCCTGCCGGGTTCCGGTCCCTACATCATCCTCGACTCAGACATCTCCAAGGGTGAATCCATCATCGTTCGCCGGCGCAAGGATTATTGGGCGGCCAGCGCCAGAGCCAACATCGGGATGAACAATTTCGACCAATTGCGATTCGATGTGGTCCGCGATGACAACCTGGCGTTTGAGAAGTTTAAAAAGGGGGAATTGGATATCTTCCAGGTGACACGGGCGCGACAATGGGTAGAAGAGACGGATTTCGAGAGTGTTCAAAGGGGGCTTGTTCAGAAGCGAAAAATCTTCAACAATTATCCGCAGGGCGTCGAAGGCTTTGCCCTGAACACGCGGAAACCACCTTTGGATGATATTCGAGTCCGCAAAGCCCTTACCCTTCTCCTGGATCGCCGTCAATTGCTGGAGAAGATCATGTTCAATGAATACGGGCCGGAGAATTCTTACAACCCGCAAACGCCATATGAAAATCCTGATAATCCGAAAAACGAGTACGATCCGCAACAGGCGCTGAAACTGCTCGCCGACGCTGGCTGGAACAGCCGGGACAGCCAGGGAAGACTCGTTAAGGGAGGCAGTCCGCTACAGATCGAAGTGCTTTACGACACGAAGACCTTCGAGCCCCACTTAACCGTGTATCAGGAAGACCTGCGCAAGGTTGGAATTTCCCTGAACCTTCGTCTGATTACTCCGGAGACCCAGTTCCAGATGGTCAACGAACGTCATTTCCAGATGACGATCATGGCTTGGTCGGGACAGGTCTTTCCCGATTTTGAATCGCAGTTTGATTCCACACTGGCTGATGTGGACAACACCAACAACATCACAGGATTCAAGAACGCGCGGGTCGATGAAATCCTTGCGGCATACGATAAGATGTTCGACTTGCAGGATAGAATTCGCGCAATACGTGAAATGGATGGCATTCTGGCCAACGCTTATCAATACATTTTGCTGTGGGACGCTCCTTATTATCGCGTGCTCTATTTGAACAAGTTCGGCGCTCCGCCGGGCTATCTGACGCGAACCGGCGACTACTACAGCATTCATCAGATGTGGTGGATCGATCCCGAAAAAGAGGCGCAGTTGCAAAACGCGATGCGCAACTCGTCGATGAAACTGCCGGTGGGACCGACGGACGATCGATACTGGCCCGAGTACGACAAGAAAGAGGCATCTACCCACCCATGAGCCACCACAGTTCCACCCAAGCTTCATGACCGGCTACTTTGTCCGCCGCTTCCTGCTGATCATACCGACCTTTATCGGCATCACTCTGGCTGTGTTTCTGATCACCAATTTTGTTCCGGGCGGGCCGGTGGAACGGCAAATCATGCGCTACCGGACGGCTGTGGCGTCCGAGGGCGGCGTGAGCGGCGGGGGCCCGACCGTCGATATTCCGCAGGACGCGCTGGATGAAATGAAGCACTACTACGGCTTTGACAAGCCGGTGTACACGCGCTATGCGATCTGGCTTTGGAATGTGCTTCACCTCGATCTTGGACGGTCTTACATTTATCAGGATCCCGTTTGGGACGTCATCAAATCGCGGTTCCCCATATCACTTTTCCTGGGCTTGACGGGCTTTTTCCTGAGTTACATGGTTTGCATCCCGCTCGGCGTGTTCAAGGCAATCCGGCACGGTTCTCGCTTCGATCTCTTCAGCAGCCTTACCGTGTTTCTCGGTTACTCGATCCCCGGCTGGGCGCTGGGGACGGCGCTCCTGGTGCTTTTTGGCGGAGGAAGCTTCTGGGACATTTTTCCGCTCGGCGGTTTCCGTCCGACCAATTGGGAATACCTGAGCCTGTTTCAGAAAATATTCGCGCAGGTCCACTACATGTTTCTTCCCGTGCTGTGTTACACGATCGAATCCTTCGCCACGCTGACCATTTTGATGAAGAACTCGCTGATGGAGAACCTGGGACAGGATTATGTCCGCACGGCGTACGCCAAGGGCTTGAGCGAACGGCGCGTGATCTTTGTGCATGCGCTGAGGAATTCGCTCATCCCGATCGTCACCGGTCTCGGAAATGTAATCAGCGTTATCCTGGCGGGTTCTTTCCTGATTGAGAAGGTGTTCAACATCGACGGCATGGGCTATTTCGGATACACCTCGATTTTGCAGCGGGACTATCCGGTGGTCTTTGGCATTCTGGTGATTGACAGCGTGTTGCTGCTGGTCGGCAATATCTTCTCGGACATGATCTACGTTGTCGTGGATCCCAGGATTCGGTTCAAATGAGCGGACGCGACACGATCGTGAATCTCGAGGAACTTCCGCCTGCTCCACACGCCCAGGCGCCGGCGGAACGTCCCTCGATCTCCGTTTTTCGCAAACGCCTTCGCAAGTTTCGGAGCATCAAGCGGGGATACTACTCGTTCCTCATTCTTTTGGTCGCGTACGGGATTTCGTTTTTTCTGCCGGTGCTCATCAACAACAAAGCATTGCTGGTGCGATACAACGGCAAGTTGTATTTTCCCTTGATCCATTATTACCCGGCGTCAGCCTTCGGCCAGGAGAGGATCGGCGAGCCCGATTATCGGGCTGTGGCGCAGGATTTACGCCAAGAAAACCGGGGAAACTGGGTGATCCTGCCGCTCTATCCTTATAGTCCCACCGAATCGCTATTGGATCTTCCCGGCACCCCACCGAATGCGCCTTCGCGTCAGCACATCTTCGGCACCGATGACCGCGGCCGGGACATCTTCGCGCGGCTGGCTTACGGGTTCAATGTATCGCTCTCCTTTGCGCTTCTGGTTCTGGTTATCAGTCTGGCCGTCGGGGTATCGGCCGGGGCGCTCTTGGGATATTTCGGGGGCAAGCTGGATATTCTGGGCCAGCGCCTGATCGAAATATGGTCTTCGCTTCCGTTTCTATACACCATCATTATCGTGAGTTCGATCGTGGTGCCGATTTACCTTCCGGGACGAAATCTCGTTTTGCAGCCGTCTTTTTGGCTGCTGATCTTGATCCTGACCGCGTTTGATTGGATGGGGATCACATACTACGTGCGCGGCGAGTTCTATCGCGAGAAAACGAAGGATTATGTGGCGGCCGCCATTTCCATGGGCGCTTCCGACTCGGCCATCATCTTCAAGCATATTTTGCCCAACTCACTCACGCCCGTGGTCTCCTTCGCGCCGTTCATGATTGTCGCGAACATCAGCGCGCTGGTCGCGCTGGATTTTCTTGGGTTTGGCCTGCCGGCGCCCACGCCGAGCTGGGGAGAACTGATCGAGCAGGGTGTGGACAACCTTACTAAATGGTGGCTTGTCTTTTTTCCGTTGGCTGCGATGTTCGTCACGCTGCTGCTCATCGTGTTCATCGGTGAGGCGGTGCGTGAAGCGTTCGATCCCAAGGAATATTCGAGGCTGCGGTGAGCACAACGGAAGCCCCACTCCTGCAGATCCGAAACTTGAGAACCTATTTCCAGACGGAGGCAGGGACCGCCAAAGCCGTCGACGGCGTGAACTTCGATATATTCCCCGGCGAAGTCGTTGGCCTGGTCGGTGAATCGGGATCGGGCAAAAGCGTGACGGCATTGAGCGTGCTCCGACTAATTCCCGACCCGCCCGGAAAGATCGTCGACGGATCCATTCTCTTCAAGGGCCGTGACTTGCTGAAAATCTCGTGGGACGAGATCCGGGCCGTGCGCGGCAAGGAAATCAGCATGATATTTCAGGAACCCATGACCTCGCTGAATCCGGTTTTCACCATCGGCATGCAGGTGATGGAAGCCGTCCTGGTGCACGAAAAGGTCTCGAAAGAGGAGGCGTTCCAGCGATCCGTCCAAATGCTGGAGCTGGTGGGCATTCCGGATCCGGCGTCACGCATGAACGACTTTCCGCAGCAGTTCTCCGGCGGCATGCGTCAGCGCGTGATGATTGCTATGGCGCTCGCGTGCAATCCGTCGATGCTGATTGCGGACGAACCGACGACCGCACTGGACGTAACGATTCAGTCGCAGATTCTGGAACTCATGCTGCAGATCAAGGACCAGCGGCAGGACTCCGCGATTTTGCTGATCACGCACAATCTTGCCGTGGTGGCGGAGACATGCAATCGGGTGATGGTCATGTATGGCGGAAAAATTCAGGAAGTGGCGCCGGTGAAGGAGCTGTTCAAGAATCCACTACATCCCTATACGCGAGGGTTTCTGGCATCGTTGCCGACTGTCGACGGCGAGCGGCAGCAACGGCTTGCCGCGATTCCCGGCAATGTGCCCAGCATTTTCGAACTGCCGGCCGGATGTAAATTCGAGACGCGCTGCAGCGAGCGCCTGGAACAATGCGCGTTGATCGAGCCGCGCCTGATCGAGTCCGCTCGCCGGGCCACTGGGTGCGCTGCCATCTGGTGAACCCGTGAACAGCCGGCCCAGTAACAATCAGCCTCGTGCCAACGAAACCCGGAAGTTCTCGAGGTGGAGAATCTGCGCGTCAGCTTTCCCATTGTGGGCGGGGTCTTCGCGCGGAAGATTGCCGAGGTGCAGGCGGTGGACGGCGTCAGCTTCGCGCTCGAGCAGGGCGAGACGTTGGGGCTGGTGGGCGAGTCCGGATGCGGCAAGAGCACTGTGGGGCGAGCGATCGTGAACGTTCTGCACACCATGGTTTACGGCGTCGAGATTTCGGGCAGCATCGTTTACCACAACGATGCGGCGGGCGGTGGACCTGACCCACCTGAGCCGCGAAGCAGATGCGGTCGATTCGCGCCGACATCCAGATGATTTTCCAGGACCCTTATTCGTCGCTCAATCCGCGCATGACGGTGGCGCAGATCGTGGAAGAGCCATTGACGATCCACACGCGCGCCCTGGCGCAGGAGCGAAAAGATCGGGTGACCGAACTGCTGGGGAAAGTGGGATTTACCAGCGAGCAGGCCAATCGGTATCCGCACGAGTTTTCGGGAGGCCAGCGTCAACGCATCGGCATCGCGCGCGCTCTGGCGACGAATCCGAAAATTGTGATCGCGGACGAGCCTGTCAGCGCGCTGGACGTTTCGATCCAGGCGCAAGTGGTAAACCTGATGCAGGATCTGCAGAGCGAGTTCGGCCTTTCGTACATCTTCATCGCGCACGACCTCTCGGTGGTTCGTCACATCTCGGATCGCATCGCCGTGATGTACCTCGGCAATCTCGTGGAGATCGGCCCGGGGGAACTGATCTACAGGAACCCGAAGCATCCCCTCTCGCGCGCGCTTCTTTCCGCGGTGCCGCGTCCCGATCCGGAAGGCGCCGCGACCGGCGCATTCGCCTGGACGGCGACGTCCCCAATCCGATCCACAAGCCTTCCGGCTGCGCATTTCGCACGCGCTGCCCCATCGCGAAACCTTCTTGCGCGGATGCGGTGCCTCCCCTGGAATTCAAAGAAGGCAGGTTCGTAGCCTGCCCCTGGGTCTGAAACCGGTTGCTGCTGGAGGACTGACGTGCTTCGGATCGGGGCGAGTCGTTTCACTCCTATGCTTTCAAATTCATCTCGTGGGAATGAGGTGTTTTCAGCCTCTTAATTTTCGGAAAAAATTGCGCAGGTCTCCGACCAGCAATTGTGGTTGTTCCCAGCAGGCGAAATGTCCGCCTCGCGGCATTTTTGTATACTGGATCAAATTGAAATTGCGAGCGATCACGCTTTGTGGAGGATCCAGGGTCGGCAACTCACGTGGAAAAGATGCAAAGGCGGTTGGCACATTCACTCTTCCAGTCAGATTGGAAATTTCGTCGACCCTGCCGCGGTAA
>CAWDPI010000009.1:0-180540 GCA_963804145.1 uncultured Acidobacteriota bacterium
TCAGTGCAAAACCGGCCATGCGGGGTCACTTCAAAACCGGCCATATGAGATGGCTCGGGACGTGATCCTTTTTAACCCGCTTTCTCCTGATCCGGCAAGCCTGTTTTGGTTCTCCAACTCCGCGGCCCACATTTGAGGATATGGCCGTGATGGAGGAGGCGGTCGAGCATAGCGGTGACGGCCGCGCTGTCGCCGAGCAGTTTTCCCCAGTCCTCGACCGGTCTGTTCGACGTCACCAATGTGCTCGCGCGTTCGTAACGGCGCATCACGATCTCCAGCAACTCTTCTGCCGCTGTGGGCCCTAGCTTACGCATTCCCAAATCATCGATGATCAGCAGGGGTACGGTGGCCAGCAGTTCCATGTGCTCTTTGCGTTTTCCATCGAGGGCCGCTTCGGCGATTTCCTCGAGCAGGATGTGCGCCTCACGGTAGATCACCCGATAGCCCTGGCCGATGACCGCTTGCCCGATGGCCTGGGCCAAGTGACTTTTCCCGGTGCCGGGTGGACCTAGGAAAAGTGCGTCTTCGCGACGAGCGATGAACGTGGCCGTCGTCAGATCGAAGACCAGGCTCCGATTCATCTTCTTGTTGAAGTTGAAATCGAAGTTGTCGAGCGTCACCTGCGGATCGCGAAATTGCGCTTGCTTCCGGCGCCGTTCCAGCAGTCGGTCGCCGCGACGAGTCAGCTCATCGGCTACCAGACAGGAAAGGAAGTCGATGGGGGCCATCGGTTCCGCTTGGGCTTGCTGCAGGCGCGTCTCCAGCACCGCAGCGATGCCGCCGAGACGCAGTTGCCGTAAGGAACGATTCAACTCGATCAGATTCATTCTGGTTGCTCCTTGATTTTGAGATTGATGAAATCGCGATACTCGGTGAGCTCGCGAATTAGGGGATCGATCTGGCGCAAAAACATTTGCGGGTGTGGGCGGCGCTCCAGATAACGGCGCACGAAGCGATATTCATACACGCCGATGTCGAGAGCGGTGGCGCAGGCGTCTTCGACCGCCGCCGCCCCGTATTTTTTGATCAGGGAATGCATTCCCAGGATGCGGCGGATGCCGGTCTCTGCTTGCCGCTGATAGATCAACTGGCAGAGCTTGCCGATCTGCGTTCCGGCGTGTTCGGCGCGCCGCAAGAGTTGCGCCGTGCTCAGCGGCATCTTCTTTGGGTGGTCTTCTGCTTGGATGCGATATCCGCCCCGTTTCTGACGCAAGTGTTCGCGAAGCAGTTGGTTGGTGCTGGGATGCAGGATGCGCACGTGCAGCGCATCCCATTGCACTTTGACACTTCGTCCGATCCATCCTGGCGGCAAGCCGTAATAAGCCGCCTCCACCTCCACGCAACCGTCCAGATGAACGACGCGTTCTCCGTATTGGTAATAGCGGAAGGGTTCGAGCGGTAATGGCAGCAGGTGCGGCTTTTCTTCGGCGAACATGGCTGCGACTTGCCGTTTCGTCGTGCCATGGATGCGCGTGTCAGCCCAGCGCTCTTCCCAACGGTCCAGATACGCCTGCGCTTGTTCCAGGCTCTCGAAGCGCATCCCTTTAAGGGGCGTTTTCTGCGTGTGGCCGATCCCCGATTCCACTTTTCCTTTGCGATCTGGATCTTGGATCCGGCAAGGCAGCGCCACCACACCGTAGTGCGCGAGGACATCTCGAAACAGTGGATTGACGGTGGGTTCGTAGATGTCGGGAACCAGCACCCCTTCTTTCAAGTTGTCGAGAACCACTACTCTCGGACAACCACCTAAGCGGCGCAACGCCTTCTCATGCAGTTCGGCCCAGATGCGCGAACTCGAACGCCACGTTAGCAAGCGTACGGATTTGCGGCTGTAGCCGAGCGTCAACACGAATAGCCGCGTGCGACGATACTTGCCACTCTGCGGTTCGCGCACCAGCGGACCGCTGCCGTAGTCGACTTGAGCTTCTTCTCCGACGGCCGTGAGGATAATGCCCGCCGCTTCTGGACGTTGTGGTCCTCGAAGCGTGCGCACGAAGCGCTTCACCGCCTGATAGCCGCCTGCAAAACCGTGGTCCGACACTAGGTCTTGCCAGATCGCCTTGCCATTACGTCCACGGGCAAGGCCCTGCTCGATCAACTCCCGGTACGCTTCACAGACACTTGCTGATGGAGGAGAAGGGGCACTCGGGGCGCCCTGTTTTTCTGAAAAAGGCGCTATAAGGTCGGGGGTCACCGTGGCCGGTTTTGCTTCAGAGTCGGGGGTCACTTGTATGGCCGGTTTTGCCGGCGCTCGGCGCCCCCACCCAGGTAGGCACACCACCACCCCGGCTGACTTTAGGTACGCACTTGCTGTCTCTCTACGGACACCAGTGGCTTGCTCGATGCGCCGTAAGGGCCATCCGAGCTTCCCCAGTGCGATGACTTGTTGTTTTTTCTCTTCGCTCAAGACATTGCTCATGCCGAAGGAGCCTATAAGGGCTCCTCTCGGAGTCAATGTCCCGGGCCTTACTATGGCCGGTTTTCAGCTGACCCTACATGGCCGGATTTGGGTGATCCCTGAGGATTAAGCAAAGGAATCATATCGGCTGGTCTTTCGACCATATTGCAGTTCCGTTGCTCTCAAACGGCAGCGATTTGAGCGAAATGATCAATCGAGCTCTTTCTGATATTCCGGCGCAGAAAAGGGTAGACGCAGATGCGTGGGTTCGCAGCGGGTACAAGCCGACCCCTACAATTGTCGAGGCCGCTCAAGCGCTTTATAGAGGACATGCTGTAGAGGAAATATCTCGGTCGGATGCCGGGGCTACAAATCTTACACATACAACAAAATGCATCTCCGAGATTATTGATCTCTCTAAGAGGAACAGAAGAAAGTCGATCTGTTTTGTTACAGGCGTACCCGGCGCGGGAAAAACTTTGTTGGGCTTGAACATCTCCACTAAACGATTACAAGGAAAAGAGGAAGGATCTAGAGTGTTTTTGTCTGGTAACGGGCCTCTGGTCATCGTCCTGAGGGAGGCATTGGCGAGAGACGAGGTAGATCGTGCCAAAGAAAAGAGCGAATATCTTCTTAAGAAAAAGGCTGCTTCTAGAGTAAGCGCTTTTATTCAAAACGTTCACCATTTTAGGGATGAAGGACTCAGGTCTGATGCTGCACCAGTCGAACATGTTGTGGTTTTTGATGAGGCTCAGAGGGCTTGGAATCAAGGGCACGCAGAGAAGTTCATGATTCAAAAACGTGGCGCATCAGAGTTTGGCATGTCTGAGCCTGAATTTCTTATCGACGTGATGGATCGCAAAAAGGATTGGTGCACGATCATTTGTCTCATTGGGGGCGGCCAAGAAATCAATACTGGAGAGGCTGGGCTCATAGAGTGGTTTGATGCACTTCAGAAACATTTTAGTCATTGGTTTGTTTATTATTCCGATCAGATCACAGACAAGAACTATAGCTGGGGTCAGGATTTGGCCTCCAAACTGGTCGGTTTAAGATCCGAACTAAAGGAAGCCTTGCACTTAGCAGTGTCTGTTCGATCATTTCGGGCAGAAAAACTTTCGGCCTTTGTTGGTGCTGTGATTGATGGTGAAGCTGATTTAGCTCGCGACTTGTACGGCGCAATCGAAAAAGATTATCCCATCATCCTAACGAGAGATATTGGACATGCACGTGATTGGCTAAGAAAGAAGGCGAGGGGCACCGAGCGTTATGGACTCGTAGCATCTTCTGGGGCAATCAGACTTAAGCCAGAAGGAATAAACGTCAAAGCCGGAATAAATCCCGTTTCATGGTTTCTGAACGACAAAGACGATATTCGTTCGTCTTACTATGTTGAGGATCCGGCGACTGAATTTGATATTCAAGGCTTAGAGCTGGACTGGACCGGTGTTTGTTGGGACGCAGATTTTCGCAGAGAGGGGAACAAGTGGGTTTTGTATGCCTTTAAAGGTACGCGGTGGCAGGATGTGAATGACCAGTATCGGCGTGTTTACCTGGCAAATACTTACAGAGTTCTGTTAACCAGGGCGCGTCAGGGAATGGTGGTCTTTGTCCCTAAAGGAGACGAGAGAGATTACACGAGGCCGCCTGATTTCTACGATGAAACGTACGAATTCTTATTGTCGTGTGGCATAGGACAAATCTAACAAAGGCCTCCATGTGGGTTACCGTCCTCCAGAAAATAAAAGAGACAGTTGCGGACCGTCCCTACCGGTTAAACGGCGCGACAAGCGTGGCGTGCCCTGCGATGTGGCCGTCCATAGCTTTCATTACGTCGGCGCGAGTGGCGTTGGCTGGCAGGTCGAGCTTTTGGTCCAGGGCGAATAGTTCGAACGCGTAGTGGTGCGCCACTGGGACATCTTGCGGGGGACACGGGGGGCGGTAGCCGAGGTTTCCGCCCTGGCCGGCGTTGCCGTTGGTTTGATGGCTGCCGTCCGGCAAATCCGCGCTCGCGGCGGAGACGTTCTCGGGGAGTGAATTCGCGCCTGCGGGCATGTTCCAGACCATCCAGTGCAGGATGTCGTCGACGCCTTTGCGCGGGCGGGGTTCCATGTCATGGACGATCAGGGCGAAGCTGGCCGTGGCTCTCGGCGGCTGCATCCATTGCAACGCGGGCGAGACGGCATCGGCTCCCGCGGCGCAGGTGTACTTTGCGGCGAGCATCTTTCCGTCGGAGATGTCCGTGCTCACGAGCCGAATGGGCGGAGGCGGGCCAGCAGCGCCGCGCTGGCCGCCTGGATCTGGAGCAGCAGGAGCGGCTCCGCCCGCCGGCGCGGGAGCATTCTGCGCAGCAGCCGCAACACTTGACGCAGCCAAGACCACCAGTGCGCTCAACAGAAAAAATAAGTTGTGTCGCATACGCGCTCGCCTCCTTGCCTCAGTGCCACCTGCCTCCGTGTCCCTGTCTTCCTGCTTCCCTGCTTCCCTACTCCCTGCCCCCTGCTCCCTGCCACCCCGCCTCAGTAATAGACAAACGCCGCCCCTGATTCCTCCGCCGGCTTGGCGGTTCGAGCAGGATTGATTCCGGCGCCGCCCCCGCTATCCTTGAAAGCGCCCACGACCAGCTCCTTACCATCCGCATTCAGCGCGACGGAAATTCCAAATTCGGCGGAAGCGCGCGGGTTCGAAGCTTTGACGTAAGCGGCAGGCGTCCAGGTGGTTCCGCTGCGGGTGTAGACATAAACCGCGCCGGAATCTTCGGCGGAGGCGTCTTCCTGGTTGCCGTTGAGGCCGCTGGCGCCGCTGTCCTCGAGATGAGAGCCGACGGCCAGCGTGTT
Source organism: uncultured Acidobacteriota bacterium (assembly GCA_963804145.1). GTDB lineage: Bacteria > Acidobacteriota > Terriglobia > Acidiferrales > UBA7541 > Palsa-360. The sequence goes on from CAWDPI010000009.1 coordinate 5,236, forward strand.
GCCGTCGCGGCTCAGGGAAAGGGCCCATGCGAATTGGTCATTGAGACGCGTGTTGGTGGCCTTGACGAAGGCCTGTTGCGTCCACGCCGACGCCGGTTCGAACGAAGACGTACGCCGCGCCGGTGGAGACGTCCGACGCCGCGTCGTTGGAGCCTTCATTGGGCGGCTGGATTCCCCGGAGCAGGCTGTCTTCGTCGAATGCGCCTGCGGCCATCGTGTTGCCGTCATCGCTGATGGCGATGGAGCAACCGAGCGAGTCGCCATCCTCTGCGTTCGAAGACATCAGGCGAATCTGCTGTGACCAGGCTCCGCCGGTGCGCGTGAAAATGTAGGCCGCGCCTTTGCCTCTCTCTTCGTCGTACGCGCCCACGGCCATCGTATCCCCGTTGCCGCTCAATCCCAACGGAATAGCCGAAAAGGCCTCCGCGGGCCGTGGTGTTCCAGGGTTTTACGTAGGCCTGCTGCGACCACGCGCCGCCGGCGCGCACGTAGACGTAGACGGCGCCGGCGCCATCGTCGGATTTATCCGCCTGGTTGCCATTGATTCCCGTGGCCGCGCTGCGTTCGGAAATTGCGCCGGTAGCCAGTGTGTTGCCGTCGCTGCTCAACGCCACGGAGTAACCGAACTGGTCGCCATCGGATTTTTCGCCCGTGTTGGATGCCTTTACATAGGCTTGCTGCGACCATGTGCCGCCCGTCCGCGCGAAGACGTATACCGCGCCGGCACCCGGCATCGACGCGTCGGCTTGATCGCCGCCAATCCCTGTAGCTGAACTGGCTTCGCCGACCGCGCCCACAGCCATCGTGTTCCCGTCGTTGCTCAGGGCCAGAGAGGAACCGAACAGGTAAGACTTCTTCGCGTTCGATGCCTTGACGTAAGCCTGCTGAACCCAGGCGCCACCATTGCGAGCGAAAACGTAAACTGCTCCGGCATTCAGCGCGGAATGGTCCGCCTGATTGCCGTTGATCCCCTTGGCGGCGCTATCTTCCGCAGTGGAACTTACGGCCATGGTGTTGCCGTCGCCGCTGAGCGCCACGGTGAATCCGAACTGGTCGTCTTTCATTGCATTGGAGGCCTTCAGGTAGGCAATCGATTTGGGATTCCATGCGGAGCCCGACGGGCGGATCGGAGTGCCACGAGGATTCGCGGCGGGTTGTGGAGTGGCCGCCGGCGCCTGGGCAAAACTCACGGCGCTGCAAAGGGTCAGCCCCGTGAGCATCAGGCCAAATAGGCTGGCCGCTAAAATTTTCTTCCGCAATTTCATTCTGGCCTCCGTTGAGGGCCCTCGCAACGCACGGTCAAATTCTTGTAAGCAGTCTCATGAAAACGCATCACAGGCGTGACCGATTTCGGCGGCGACAAACTACGGAGCCCGGCAATTCCAAAAAGCTGTCTATTGGGCTTGCGCGCTTCTGAAGCTGTTGTGGATGGTCTTGCCGGTATCTGTCATCGTGATTTTGCTTTCATGGGAAAGATTCATGTCGTAGGAGCCGTTTTTGTTGCGGGGACCAACGATGGTGATTTTGTCCCCGGGCTTCAAGCGTGTCTCGTTCCCAGCCGTCGGCCCTGCGCAGCGCGTTGGCGCCGCCCAGTTCGGCATGCCAGCGTTGCGTGGCGCCATTCTTGTCCTTCACTTCAAAAATGATCGCCGAATGCGGGTTCTCAAGCTGGAATTCCAGGACTGTCCCTTCCACCGTGTATGGATGTTCCTCGTCATACCGGCCCGCGAAGCCATGGTGCGCGAGCGCCGGGACGGAAAGCACGAAAAGCCCGGCAACCGGGAGTAAAAAAGACGCTAGCGATTTGAATTTCATGGTGGACCCCTTTCGTTGGCGGCGAATGTCTCATCGCCGCGTGTGAATTGTCAATGCGTGTATCTGCCCGGCTGCCCATCCTTAGGCGCCAATTCGCGCTTTCACTGATTGCGAGTCCGGAGTGCGAGAAATATATAATCCAAAGACGCGCGCGCACCGAAACAGGTTGCGGATAATGTGCGGGCTGGCGACCTCCCGGTCTGCGATGCAAACAATTTGGTTCACTAGGAACGATTTCGGATGTATAAAGCGGTCATCTGGGTGTTCCTGACGGAAATCGTTGGATTCGCCCATCCCCTTGGCCGGCCATGCAAGACCGAATACTGTTGCGTACAAAAAATCTGGAGGAGTGCCATGAGAAACAAGCTTGCGGCCATTTCCATCGCGGTGGTAGGCCTGTTGGCCGTTTCCATTCCGGTTTTCGCGCACCACGGCTACGCGGCATACGACACGGATAGGAAAGTCACTCTCAAGGGGACCGTGACGCGGTGGATATGGTCCAATCCCCACTGCATGATTCAGCTCGACGTACCCGATGACAGCGGTCACGTCGTGAGCTGGATCACGGAGACTGAAAATCCTTCCACCATGAGCCGCAATGGCTGGACCGACAAATCCATAAAGGTCGGGGAGCAAGTTACCGTCATTGTGCTGCCGGTCAAGAACGGCAACCCTGCGGGCCGTATTCTCGAGGTCGTGCTCGCAAATGGCGAAAGGCTGGCGGGCCGCGTAAACCCGGCCACCCAAGTCAAGCCGGATGATTCTGCAAAACCGTGAGGAGCCGCAGACGAACGCTAAACCGTGGAAGGGGTTTGCACCATGCCAAAGCATTTTGTCGCCCCAGGGGTTGTATTGGCAGCGTTGCTATTCTTGCCTCTCGCGCATTCTCAAACGGATAAGCCACGGTCGCCAGCCCCTACTGGCCCGGCTCTGGACGGTTGGGGACGCCCCATAATCCCGCTCGCGAAAGATCGCAAGTCTGCTCCTGCTCCACGGCATGACATTTCCGGAATTTGGGAGCAACCGGATATGACCGGAAACCAGGTACTCGGGGCGAAGGCGGTGCCGGAAGACGGCAAGCCGGAACATCGATTGCCCTACACGCCTCTTGGACTGGAAGCATTGAAGAGCACCAAGCCAGGCAACGGAACTAGGAGCGCTCTCCCCACGGAGGCAAATGATCCAGTATATTCCTGCGATCCGCAGGGATTTCCTCGCGCAGATCTTCATGAATTGAGAACCACTCAGGTCCTTCAGACGCCCCAGAGTATATTCATCCTCTACCAATTCAACAGGGTATGGCGAGTCATCTGGACCGATGGCCGGGAACTCCCCAAAGATCCCGAACCGAGGTGGTTCGGATACTCCGTGGGCAAGTGGGTGGATGATTCCACGCTGGTCGTCGAGACCGTCGGGACCGATGAACGAACCTGGCTTGATCGAGCAGGCCGCCCGCATAGCGCCGACCTGCGCGTGGAGGAGCGGTTCCACCGCGCGGATCGCGACCACCTGGAGCTGACCGTGACGATTGACGATCCGAAGATGTATACCAAGCCCTGGGTCGCCCTTGACAAGTTCGCTTTAGAGCTACAGCCGTCCAGTTTTGATGTCCGGGAGATGATTTGTTCGCCGTCGGAGTTTGAGCAATACAACTCGTTGATTGGCCACACCGCCAGCGGCAGCCACTAGGTTCACAAAAAGATTGACCAACCGCCTGCAACGCAAACAATTTGGTTCACTCGGAACGATTTCGGATGTATAAAGTGCTCATCTGGGCGCTCAAAACGAAAATCGTTGGAGTCGCCTCTTCCCCCGAACGGCCGTGCAACGGAATGGTGTGGCATTCAAGAATCTGGAGGAGTGCTATGAGAAACAAGCTCGCGGCCATTTCCATCGTGGTGGTTGCCGTGTTGGCCGTTTCCATTCCGCTTTTCGCGCATCACGGCTACGCGGGATACGACACCGATAAAAAGGTCACACTCAAGGGAACCGTGACGCGGTGGATATGGTCCAATCCGCATTGCTTGCTTCAGCTCGACGTAACCGACGATAGCGGCCAGGTCGTGCACTGGATCGCGGAGACTGAAAATCCCACGGCCATGAGCCGCGTGGGCTGGTCCGACAAGTCCTTAAAGGCCGGGGATCAAATTACCCTCACTGCGCTGCCGGTGAAGAGTGGCGCCCCGGTTGGGCGCATCATTGACGTCATACTCTCGAATGGCCAGAAGCTGCCGGGCCGCGTAAACCCGGCCACCGAAGTCAAGCCGGATGATTCTCCCAAACCTTGAGGAGCCGCAGAGGCGCGCTATTTTCTGGAAGGGGTTCGCAAAATGCTAAAGCAGTTTGTCGTCGCGGGGTTTGTGCTGGCAGCGTTGGTCTGCTCGTCTCCCGCCCGTTCTCAGGATACGGATAAGCCAAGGTCGTCCGCCCCTACTGCCCCGGCTGTGGACGGTTGGGGACGCCCCATCGCAGCGCCCGAAAATAATCGAAAGGCGCCCCCCGCTCCACGGCATGACATTTCCGGAATTTGGGACTCTTACAATATGGACGGAATCCAGCCCGTCGGCTCGAAGGCGGTACCGGATGACGGTAAGCCGGGACATCAGTTGCCCTACACTCTGCTGGGACTGGAAGCGTTGAAGCAAACGAAACCGAGCAACGGAACCAGAAGCGTTCTCCCCGGCGATACAAACGATCCCGTATTCAAATACGGCGATCCCCAGGGATTTCCTCGCGAAGATCTTTATGAACTAAGAGCGACGCAAATCCTTCAGACGCCCCAGAGCGTCGTTATCCTTTACCAATTCGGCAAAGTCTGGCGGGTCATCTGGACCGACGGGCGAGAACTCCCCAAAGATCCCGAACCGAGGTGGTACGGATACTCGGTAGGCAAGTGGGTGGACGATACCACTCTGGTTGTCGAGACCATTGGGACCGATGAACGAACCTGGATCGATCGGGCAGGCCGTCCGCATAGCCCCGATCTGCGCGTCGAGGAGCGCTTCCACCGCGCGGATCGCGACCACCTGGAGCTGACCGTAACGATTGACGATCCGAAGATGTATACCAAGCCCTGGGTCGCCCTCGACAAGTTCGCTTTCGAGCTGCAGCCGCCCACTTTCGATGTTCGTGAAATGATCTGGTCGCCGTCGGAGTATGAGCAATACAACAAATTGATTGGCAACACCTCCGGCGGCAAAGACAGCCAGTAGGATTTGCATCCGGGCGTTGCAAACGGAAATTGTTGGGATTCTTTCGGCACTTGTACCTCCGTGGTAAACTGAGTGCTGTCCCATAAAGGAACATGGAGAAACACGATGATAAATAAGCTAAAAATTATTTCCTTGGTAGTTGTTGCCCTGTTTGCGGTTTCTGTTCCGCTGTTCGCCCATCACGGCAACGCGGCGTACGATGCGACGAAATGGATCACCGTGAAGGGAACCGTGACGGAATATATTTGGGCGAATCCCCACGTGTTCGTGAAACTCGACGCCAAGGACGACAGCGGCAACACGGTGCATTGGATTGTCGAAAGTCAAAATCCCGTGTCCATGACGCAGATCGGCTGGACCAAGGATACGTTCAAGCCGGGGGATGTAGTCGAAATTGAGGCCATGCCGGCCAAGAACGGCAACCCGATCGGTTTCCTGGGAAGTGCCAGCCCAACCGCCCCGAGAAAGCGTATCGTGATTAACGGCAAACAGTTTCAGTAGAAATCGCTCGAGCCAGCGCCCTTGCCGCAGCCAGGTGTGGCCCGGGCATGTCGCCGTCGGGTTTGCGGGCGCCTCACCCTCTGCGTATTTCAAAGGGTGGGAGTTTGGATTCGACGAAAGCATGGGATGCGGAGACGTACGATTCGAAAATCCCCACCCTTGCAAACCCCGCAAGGATGGGGCACCCGGCGAGTTGAGTAGAAGGGGTTGGATCTAAGCTTTCGGAGGAATTTCGGAAATGTCCAAGCGCTTGGTGATCTCCGTAGTTGCCCTGCTCGCAGGATTAACGCTTTCTCCCGTTCTGGGCGCGCAAACCGCTGCGCCCAAAGCGACGGCAGAGGCGAAGCCGGATCCATGGAACAGCATCCCGCCGATCAAACCCGCATACGCCCGGAAGAAGTCAGCCTCGGCGCCGCGCCGTGAACTGTCCGGCGTGTGGGATGCAGCCGAGGCGGACGGCGGACGCCAACCAAGCGGCGCGTTTGAGCACCCGGCGCTGATGAAACCCCGAGGACAGGGCGTCGAAGGCGGGCAACCCGACGAGACGGGCATCATGAATCCCCTCCATTACACCCCTGAAGGGCTGGCGGCACTCAAGGCCAATAAGCCGTCCGGGCCCGGCGTAAGACAAGTCCCTGCCGCGCTGACAAATGATCCAGTGAGCCAGTGTGACCCGATCGGGTTTCCGGGGATGGAACTTTACGAGTTGAGGACCTTCGAGCTCGTTCAAACCGCGAACCAGGTGATTTTCTTGAATCAATTTTACGGGAACTTCCGCGTCATCTGGACCGACGGCCGCGAACTCCCCAAGGACCCCGAGCCGCGTTGGAACGGCTACTCCGTCGGAAAATGGGTGGACGACTACACGTTCGTGGTCGAGACGACCGGGCTCAATGCGAGAAGCTGGCTCGATCACGCAGGCCGGCCGCACAGCGATGCTTTGCGCGTCGAGGAACGCTTTCACCGCGTGGACCATGACAACATGGAACTCACGGTAACGATTACCGATCCGAAGATGTATGCGGAACCCTGGCAGGGTCTCAACAAGATGCCTCTCCACTTGCAACCAGCGGGCTTCGATATGCAGGAGTTTCTCTGCTCACCAATCGATATCGAGGAATATAACAGGCAGGTTGGGAACGTCGTTGTTCCTTCGACTGAAAAGAAGTAGCTCGCGCGAATTCCAATTCAAATTTATTTTTATGAGGATTGGAGCGCCCTTTCGCCGAAAACAATTCGGTTCACATGGAACGATTTCGAGTATACAGATTAGTAATCTAGGAGAAAAAGCAGGATCGGAAAAAACGGCAAGGTTTTTCCGGCCACAATAAGAAGCGGTTTCCGCTCAGTGCGTGACCGACCAGCCCACCACGGTCATCGTCAGGACCAGCAACAGCAGTCCCAGACAAATCACGCTCAGCGCTTTACCATGGCCCAGCAGGTAATCGCGAGATTCCGCGTTGGCGCACACGAGCACTGCGACCACCAGCACCACACCCCACGCTAATAGCGAGGGCACTCCCGGATATTTTCCTATCATCGCCAAAAATTCTCCCGGCGGCTGCCCCGCGGGAATCCACCACGGCAGCATCGGCGCGAGGCCTGCGGCTAGCGAAAATGTGAGCAGTTTCCGCGTGAACCACCCCTTGACCTTTGGCTTTGCCGCCTTCCAGACGAAATAGTCCCACGCGAGCAACGCCACCGCGATGGGCGCCCAGCCGTACAAGGCAGCTTTGTGGTCAAACCACATCCACGCCCGGAAGAGAAAATGCGAGTGCCCGCCTGCGGCGAGCCGCGGCAGCAAAAGCAGTCCCACCAGCGCATTGCAAAGCACCGCGACTAGCAGTGTCGCCAGGCTCATCAGCTGAAACCAGTGCCTCGTCGCCGCCACACGGCAGCGCGTGCATACAGATTGTTTGGGCAGAAAGTTGGACCCGCAGCGGTCGCAGAACACGTTTTCCCTCCCACGGTGCTGGTGTGGGACTACTGTGCTCCAGCGTCAGACTACCCCCAACTCGTCCTGCAAAACTACTGGTCTGAGGTTCAGTGAATTGCGAGGCCAGTACCGCCCGTACCTCCGGCCAGTTCGTGCTTCCCGGAACGCCTCTGGCTACTGAGAAAACCAGTGGCATCACAAATGAATCGGAATCGTTCCCGTACCCGCGCCCGTGAAAAAGTAGGTAACGCGAATTCCGATTTTCAAATGGAATGGTGACGACTGGAATTGTTCGAACGGCACCCGTAACCAATACGAATCGCGGGCGCAACAACCCTCGGGGAGTTCTGGCGCATCTAAGTTAGTGTGGAATTGTAGTTTTGCTGAGGCCGCAGTCGGAGCGGGGCAGGCAGATGATATTGGGGCTGGTGGTGGCGATTCTGGGGGTTGTGGGCGTGGCGCTGTTGCTCCGTCCGTGGCCGTTTTTCCTCCCTCCTGAAGAATCCGATTCCTATCATGACCGGAACGTGGCGGTGGAATTCGTCAAGTGGGTCGAGCGGCAGGCACGCGCGCGCGGATTGAGTGTGCGCGGCGTGGCGCGGCCCGTGCCGCTGGAATGCAAGAAGTGCGGAAAATCCTCCAACTATTTCGTCTATCCCGATGAAGTGTGCGAACGCTGCTGGCACGCTACCCTCAAGCCGGTTTCCACTCCCGCGAAGGAACACCGGCCGTAACCTGAATTTCCCTTCTATGATTATGCAGTGCCCGTCCCGCGTGCAGGACGGGCATCTGATTGATTCAAAAATGCCAACCTGAAGGTTGGCGCTACACGAGCACGTCAAAGCAGTACAATGCTCGACCGCGGAGGTCATATTCAAATGGATGTTTTTCTGACTGGTGCCACGGGATATATCGGAAGTGCGGTCGCGGATGCTTTGCAGAAAGCGGGACACAAAGTAACCGGCTTGGCGCGCACCGCGGAAAAGGCGAAGCAGCTTGAGTCGCGCGGAGTCCGCGCCTGCCTGGGTGATCTGCTCAAGCCGGAAACCGTTGCCGCGCCGGCGCGCGCGGCCGAAGGCGTAATCCACACGGCCAACACCAACGATGCGAACTCGGCGCAGGTGGACGCGACCGTCGTGCGCGCGATTCTCGAAGCGCTCGAAGGCACGGGGAAACCGTTCGTCTACACGAGCGGCGTGTGGGTGCTCGGCTCAACCGGAGACATTGTTGCGGACGAGAACACGCCACTGAATCCCACGCCGCTCGTCGCGCTCCGTCCGGCAATAGAGGAGGAAGTCCTCGGCTACAAAGGCCGCGGCGTGCGCACGATCGTGATCCGTCCCGCGCTGGTCTACGGCCGAGGAGGAAGCATTCCAAAAATGATCGCGCAGTCTGCCCGCGAAACCGGTGCGGCGCGCTACGTCGGAGACGGGCAAAACCGATGGCCATTCGTGGATGTCGACGACCTCGCACAGCTCTACGTACTGGCGCTGGAGAAAGCCGCGCCGGGATCGCTCTATAACGCGGCGAACGGCCCATCCTACCGCGTCCGTGAAGTCGCCGAGGCTGCAAGCATCGGCGCAGGAGCGAAGGGCAAGACGCAAGCGTGGCCGCTCGATGAGGCGCGAAAAACTTTGCATGCATTTGCCGACGCGCTGGTCCTCGACCAGCAGGTGAGCGGCGGAAAAGCCAAAAAGGAACTAGGCTGGTCACCACACGCGCCGTCGGTGCTGGATGACTTGAAAACTGGATCGTACGCGCGTTAAGTGGAGCCGAGGCCGCACATCCAGACTCGCGTCGATGACAAATACGCAAAGCGATCGAGTCCGCGTGGCCACTCGGATTTCCGCTTGCTTTCCGGTAGATCTAGATGGCGCGCTTTACCGGTCGGTTCGTGAGGCCGGTTCCTCCGGAAGGTTCCAGCCAGCCACAAGCAAAAGAATGCTTCCGAAAACCACGAGCAAGTAAGCCGCTCTTCGTTTGCTGTTCATATGTTTATCCTTAATGCCGCGCAGGACCCAGTGCTGGGGAGGGAGAGCTGCTCAACGGTGCGCCGATGCTTGCGCCCGTTCGGCCAGATTGTGCGAACATTCAAAACTGGCTGGGAAATTGCGCGAAAGCCGTGGCTGCCTAATCTAACTTATCTCGATCCAGTCGCAGCTCTTTCGATTCAGCGTCCGAAGGCAGACATGCCGACGGATTTGCCCGCGCTCGATTCCAAAGGAGGCTGGATTTGAGTCTCGCGCGTGGTGGCCAATCGCTCGAGGGCATCCGCAATCCGGCGAAGATGAAAGGCCATCAATTCGGTTTCTTCGGATTTCTTGATGGTGACGAACCACCTGCGGCTTAACAGAGTCGAAATCCATAGCACCAGTAGTGTGGCTGCCAGGATTCCAGCAGCAATCAGCCAGCCCATCTGAAACGAAACGATGGAATGAAGAAATGACATGGGGAAATCCTCCCGGGCGGGCTATTCCGAAGCTACCACCGAATGCGGCCCAGGCGCAATAAGGAGAAAAGAGAATCGGCCTGGTAACTGCCCTGGTAGCATCCTGATTTGAAAATCGTCGCGATAGTTCTGGCATTAAGGAGGTCGGGGCTTCAGCCCCGACGTTCAGGCTTGTGTGTTCGTGGGCTTTAGCCCCTGAAGCCTCAGGGCCTAAAGGCCTCATTCGTGCGTGGATATTCGTCCGACCTAAAGGTCGGACCTCCACAACAACAACTTCAACCCGCGAGCGCGGCAGTAAGGCGGCTCATGTCGGGCGCGCTTTCGAGGGATTTCACGAGTTCGATGACTGACGCGGCTTTTTGCGGCGGCCATTTGGCGAATTCGGCGTTGCCTCTGAACTTGTCGGCGACTTCTTCATAGGTCATGGGATTTTCGGGACTTCCCTTGGCGGGTTCCGTGCGGCCTGAAATTACCCGGCCATCCTTCATGTAAATTTTTAGGAAGCTTTGCTCGACGAGCATGGCTTGCAGCGAGGCGCCCTGAAGTTCCAGCTTGTTGTATTCAGGGTCCACGTAATAACGCACGCGGCGGATCATGTCCTGCACGTCGGGGCGTTGCACGACGGCGTCGGTGAACGAAGCGAGAGTTGCCTTGCGCTCGATCAGCAGGATGCTCATGGCGTATTCCATGCTGAATTTTCCCTGGAGGCCGGTCGTGGGATGGTGCTGAAAGAGCGTGTTGTAATTGCTCTTGTTCCCTCCGACTTCGACTTTTTCGACGTCCGCGGCTTTGATGTCGTTTTTCTGGATGAGGCGCAGCATTTCGTCCATCGCCTGCTGCTGGATCGTGCCGCACGGAAATCGCTTAATTAAATCTCCGGGCGAGGCGAACATCCATGGCTTGCCAAGGCGGTCAACAATCACTTTCGGATCAAATCCTCCGCCGGCCTGAAAAAATCCAAGTGGCGCTTCCAGAATATCCGGCGCGGCGGTCCAGCCGATGGCGGCCAGGTCGGCTGCCACGCTGCCACTTTCGCCGGCGTGCCCGGCGTGAAACGGTTTGGTCATGGAGCCAAAATTATCGCGCAGGCCGCTGGTCTCTGACCCTGCAATGGCCAGCGCGATGGCCGTCTGCTCCGCATTCAGGCCGCGAAGCTTTGGCGCATGCCGCCGCGCTCCCGAACGTTCCGATCGTTCCCGTGGTGTGGTAGCCGTCCTGCTGGTGGCGGGGAGAGACCGCGTCGCCGATTTTATTTGCGACTTCGACGCCCACGTGGAACGCGAGCATCAGGTCTTTGCCGCTGCGGTGGTCCAATTCGCAGAGCGCGAAGGATGGCGGAAGAATGGGCGCCGCGACGTGCAGCGCCGAGCCGGTGTCGTCATAATCATCCGCGTGGATGGAGATGCCGTTGGCCAGCGCGGCGAAGCGGGGATGGACTTTCATTTTCGTTCCAATGACGCTGGAAGTTCCGCCGCATGGACCGAGCGATTCGATGTATTGCCGGATGCGCGGGCCCGCTGTTGAAGCGGACCCGGCAAGCGCGAGGCCGAATCCGTCCAAAATTGTTTTCTTGCCGAGGGCGATCACGTTCTCCGGGATGTCCTGATACTTCGTGTTCACGATAAATTCGGAGACGTATTTGGTGAGACCGGGCGCCTTGGCTAATTCTTCCGCGGGAATTGCCAGCGCTTCCGCTCGTTTGCTGCGCAGCGCCAAACCGGCGAGTGCCAGCGATGTCTTGCAGAAATCACGTCGGATCATAGGAGATCACCTGTAGGACAGGCTTCAGCCTGTCGCATTTGTATCGGTAGCAAAACTAAAACCAGACAGGCTGGAAGCCTGTCCTACCAACTGCCTCATTACGAGTCTTGCAGCAAGAGCCGCAATCGGTTTCTCACTTCTTTTCGGAAGCGCCGTTGCGCATCACCGTTGGCACAGAGTTTTAGGGAGCGTTAACTCTGGCTGAGTTTCCGTCACAGAATTGTGAGAGTCAAGGGTACGGTGCCAGTCGGAGACGATTCAAGCGACGGGCGGGCCGCCGGCCGAGTTAGCTCTAAGCGATTGACACACACCTGTTGTCGGCGGAGAATGCGCCGCAGGCCCATCGCAAGCGCGAATTTCAAATAGCATTGGGAGAAAAACGTGCCGCAGAAACCCTTCTGGCGTGCGTTCTTGATTGTCGTTCTCTGCATGGCCCTTGCCACGCCCGCTCGGGCATCAAATAATCCACTAGGCGATGATGCGCGGAATGCCCTCATTGGAATCGTAGCCGTGGCCGCCGCCCTGGTAGTCATAACCGTAGTGATCGTTCACGAATCGAGAAAAACAAGAAGGATTACGGGCTGTGTGGCCTCGGGAGCGAATGGGATGAGTGTGTCGGACGAAAAAAACAAGCGGATTTACGCGCTCACTGGCAACACGGCAGACATCAAGCCGGGCGACCGTGTTACGCTGCAGGGCAAAGTCGCGAAGCGGAAGGACGCCAATGCACCGCTAGCCTGGGAGGTAAACAAGGAAACAAAGGATTTCGGCGCCTGTCAGCCTTAAACGTATTTTTTACGTGAAAATCCCGCAACGCTCGCGCCGTCATGGACGCCTGCGTGTCCTCGCCGCGGCTCTTACCAGCAAATGGCCTGGGACCAAACCGCGCATTCTTCAACTTCGAGCATCCCCGGCGCGACAAGTTGCATCCTTCCGATTACGATTGTGAAATTTTTGCGTTACTATTTGCTCGTTTGGAAGGGAGATCATGATTCAATTCAAGGGGCGCCGAGCGCTTGGTTCGTATCGAGAGAAGGAGAAAAAATGCGGATCTTGAAATTCGTCCTGCTGCTGGCAGTTCTTGCCGCTGTTCCCGTGTTTGCCCAAGCTCCCCCACCGCCGCCGACGCACGCGCCGGCCGAACTCGATCAACTGGTCGCGCGCATCGCGCTTTATCCGGACCCGCTCGTGGCGCAGATTCTCGCGGGCGCCACCTATCCCGACCAGATTCCCGACGCAGCGAAGTGGGCGGATCAGCATCACTACCTCGCCGGAAAAGCCCTGGCCGACGCGATCCAGGGGGATCAACTTTCGTGGGATCCCAGCGTGCAGGCGCTTTTGCCGTTCCCCTCCGTGCTGGAAATGATGGCCGCGGATATGAACTGGACCACCGACCTCGGCAATGCGTTTCTGGCGCAGCAGGCGGATGTGATGGACGCGGTCCAGCGGGAGCGGCGGAAGGCTCGTGACTTCGGATATCTTCGGACCAACCCGCAGATTGTCGTTGGCGCCGGTCCGTTTATCACCATCATGCCGGTAAATCCTGACTACGTCGTGGTGCCGTACTACGACCCCGGAATCGTTTTCTTCGCGCCGCGGCCCGGTTTCTTTGTCGGCGGCGCGATCCGATTCGGGTTCGGCGTGTCGCTCGGAGTATTTTTCAGGCCGTGGGGCTGGGGACCGGGCTTCGGCCGCTTTGACTGGGGCGGGCACGCTGTGTTCATCAACAATGCCCGCTGGGGCAGGACCTGGGTCAACCGCGGCGCATACGTTCATCCGTACGCTGGCGTCCATCGATACGCGCCGGCCGAACGCGTCCCGGAGCGGCACAGCCTATTCGGACGCTCAGAGCGCGAACGCGGCGCCGCGCGAGAAGGCCGCAGAGTGCCGGAGGAACACGGTCGGCGGTAGAGTTTGCGGGGCAGGCGAAAATCCAGAACGTCAGCGGCTAAAGCCGAACTGAGAAAGCCTGCCTTATGTCACGGCTGAAGCCGTGACCCACAAATATTCGCGCGCCGCTAAGCAAACTGGATAACTCTTCATGCTTTGTGGGTCGTGCCTTCAGGCACGACAAAAGGGGGTTACCTTCCTCAGGGGTTTTAACCCCGGAAGTGCGGAGGCAGCTGCGGCTCGAGTCAGCGGCCTAGTCACCCGACAGCCTGCGATCAAGCCGCGCCTTGCCGCTTCCTGTTTGCCCACACGAGCCCAACGATCCCTGCGACAATCAGAATCCCGCCGCGCACCGCCCAGCGCATTTGCCCGCTCATGAAGCTGCCGGGCAACACATTGATTCCCTGCAGCACCCAGATGCTGCCAAGTAATACCAGCAGCACACCCACGATATTCAATACGATTCGCATAGTTCCTCCATCCGTCTTGCCGAGAAATCCGCCCTGGCCGCGGCGGACTTTGGCACTTGCAGGAAAAATGAAAACTGAAACCCGACAGGCTGAAGCCCGTCCTACCAAAAGCCAAGCGCAGTTACGCGCGCTGCAGCAAAGGCCGCAGCTCGCGGATGTCTTTTACAGTTTCGAGGGTCAGCAATTTTTCGATAAGGGCATCGCATTTTGTGGCGCCGAGGACGGGGACGATTAGGTCGCGCGCTTTGGCGACAACTTCCTCGCGGTTCATTGGGTTTTCGGGAGTGCCGCGAACGGATTCGACGCGCTCGGTCAGCCTGGTTCCGTCGTTCAGGGTGACTTCGACGATGGCCACGCGCTTGGGGATCAGGCGCTCGAGTTCGTCGTCGCCGATGAGCTGCACCCTGGCGCGCACGCGGAGGACTTCAGGGTCCTGCATGCGCGGCTTGTCGTGGGCGGCTTGGAAGGAAGCGGTCTTGTCCAGGATCATGACTGCGACCATGTGTTGCAGGCAGATATCAGGCATCTCGCGATTGTTCACGGTGTAGGCGGCGCTGGTCGCGGCGCGCACGACGACTTGTTTCACGTCTCCAGGCTCGAAGGGGTGCTTCTTCAGGATCAATTGCAGCGCGTCCAGCGGCGATTGGATGGGGCCCCCGGTCGTCCATCGCTTGAGCGTGGTCATGGTCACTTCGTAGCGCTCGCCGAGGCCGTCGATCATTTTCGCCGGGTCGCCTTTGGGATTGTATGACAGCACGAAATTGTCGGGGCCGGACATGACATCGGTGACGGCTGTCCAGCCGAGGTCAACCATCAGGGCGGCGTTCACTCCGTTGCGAGCGCTGCTGCCGCCGAACACAAATCCTTTCTCGATGTGGTCGGTATCGCGCCGCCACGTGGCAAAGCCGGCGCCCGCCTGCTGCGCCGCGTAATCGAGCAGCCAGCGCATCTGCTGCGCGTTGAAATTCATCGCGCAGCCGGCGGCCGCAGCGGAGCCGAAAGTTCCCACCAGCACGTGAGTGTCTTTGAGGATGGGCCCCGTGCCCACGGTCTGAAACGCCCGCATGCCGATGTCGTAACCGAGCGCAACGGCTCGCGTGAAGTGCTGCCCGCTGATGCCTGCCTTTTCTCCGATCGCCAGCGTGGCCGGCACGATCGAGCTGCCGGGATGCGCTCCTCCGCCCGTGTAGTCGTCATCCGTTTCATCGGAATGCGCGAGCTCCCCGTTGGCGATGGCCGCTTCGATCGGTCCGAGGAGAACATCCGAGGCAACCACCGTGCAAATATTCGGGCCGCCATAGGCGCGGGCAAATTTTATCGCCATGCGTCCCGGCGGAAGCTCGGAGCCGGAAATCATGGCGGCAAAAGTATCGAGGATGTGATGCTTGGTTTCTTGCAGCACTTTATCGGGTAGCGCGGAGTTGCGTGCTTCGCTCATGTAGGCGCTGAGCTTGAGCATCATTGGGCTAACATCGGGGCTGACATCTTCGGCGGCTAAATCCATGCCGCCGGGAAACGCCGCGGCCGCGAGGAGCCACGCCGCACGTTGCACCAACCCGCGGCGGCTCAGGCCCCTGCCATCTTTATTTGACGCCGGGAAGCGCGCGATCGAGCCAGGTTGCATACTCGGTTTTCTCCCTGCTGCCGTTGCCGTTTCTAAATTGATCGATGTCTTCCAACTGTTTGGGCTGAGGCATTGTAACTGAAATTTGCCCTCCAGTTGTTGACCCGCACTTTGGAGCTAGTTCAGTTTGCGACTTTAGTAGGACAGCCACTCTTGGCTGTCCACTTTCGCCCTGCTGAAGCCGCGGGGGACAGCCAAGAGTGGCTGTCCTACAAAAGAAATCGACACCCGCTCGGATATTTTTCTCGTTCTCCAAAATCGTGGCGCCACGTATGGTAGAAATGTGGAATCCTCAAATCGTCAAGGAGCGCCATGAGCTACGTTCAAAAGCATCTCATCGAGGGTGAAACGATTATCTACGAGACGCGGCTGCACTGGATCATGCTCATCGGACCGGTGCTGCTCGGCTTGCTATTCGGTTTGACGGGAGTGGGAATGTTTGTGCTCTCGGCCCGAGCCACGGACGACAAAAGCGCGGCACACCAACCACTGATCGTCCTGGGAGCGGCCTTTTTCGCCGTCGCGCTCATTTTTATCGCCCGAGGCATCGTGATGAGGAATGCAACGGAAATGACGGTGACCAACAAGCGTGTCTTTGTAAAAGTTGGACTCGCCGCGCGTAGAACGGTCGAGCTGCTTCTTTCGAGAGTGGAGAGCATCGGCGTGGAAGAAAGCGTGATGGGGAGAATGCTCGGCTATGGCACGGTGATCGTTCACGGAACCGGCGGCACGCCCGAGGTCTTCAACAGGATTGCCCACCCGCTCGAATTCAGGACGCAAGTGCAGCAGCAGATTGAAAAGTCGCAGGGAAGCTCGCGCTAAGCGAAATGCGCATCGTTCTGCAAACGAATCCCTGACTTGGTCCGGCAATGTCCGCCGGCGTTTTTGTTTTTCTCTTTCCACGCAATTCTTAGAAAATTCTTATCCCTGCTGATTTTGATTGAGTTATCGCTGCGTGGCATCGCGAAGAAATGCGTAGTGAAGACTCTTTGTGTAGCGTTTTGGGATGCGAGAGGCGATTGACCTTGACGCCCTAGGCACGCAAGCACACTCTAATCGTGCAGGTCGGAAGCGGGCCCGGCAACGGTTACGCATTCCTGCTCTGCCCTCCCCAGATTGCATCGAGCTTGGCGTCCAGTTCCCTGTTCAAAATTAAAAGTGCGCGGTTCCTGTAGATCTCACAGATGTCGCCGCCAGGAAAAGTTAATGCCACGGCGCGACGGGCCGTGAGAGGAGATCCCGAGCGCCGCAGAGGCAGGGAACCGGATCATGAAAATCGAGACCATAAATGAAGCCCGCAATCAGAATGGAGCGCGCGGGGGGACGCCAAGCGGAACGCCTACGCGGGCGCTCATCGTCGGCGATGAAGAAACCATGTGCGCGCTCATCAAGGAAGTCCTGGGTGCGGCGAATATAGAGGCGGTGACTTTGACAGCAAGCGCGGAGGCCACCGCTCAGGTCCAAAAGCGGAAGTTTGACGTGATTCTCGTGGACCTGTGCGCGCCGCCGGTGGACCCATCCAAACTGGTGCGTGGAATTCGCCAATCAGGTTTTAATCAAAAAACACCAATCATTATGATCAGCGATGATCTCAGGCCGGCCGCTCTCTCGGAAGGGTTCAAAGCCGGAGCCAGTTTTTTTGTTTACAAGCCGATCGATCGAGCGCACTTGATGAGACTGATCCGCGTAACGCAAGGAGCGGTCGAGCAAGAGAAGCGCAGATTCCGGCGCGTCGGAGCACACGTCAGGGTTCGAGTCAAATGCGACGGCGAAAGCGTGGAAGGCGAAACGATCGATATCAGCTTGAACGGCGCGTTAGTTCGCGGTGCGCATGCATTTCCCGTCGGCTCCCTCGTAGAAGTCATCTTGTTTCTTCTTGATGGAAAGCCCCCGATTGCCGCGTTGGGCTGCATCATGCGTTTAGTGGAGGGCGGCAGCCAAATGGGTATCCAACTCGATGCCTTATCCGCCGCCGAGAGCGGACGATTGCAGGAATATTTATTGCCTCTCACCTCCGGCGAAGGCCCTTCAAAAAGATAGCCTCCGTTTTCATTCAAATAATTTTAGGAACGGCTAGGTCGGGCGGACGGCAGCGGACGGCGCGGGCCAATCGGTGGGCACGAAATCAACTCCCCAGAAATGCGGCGCGGGCGTAAGGAATTCGACGCCGACGCGCTGGCCTTTGTCGTTGGCCTCGCCGAGATACACGACGCGCGATTCCTGCTCTTCCTGAGTAAAGGGATTGGTAAGGACAAGGATTGCATTCATGGCCAGCGGCTGGTTGACATACATCAGGCCGCCATGTGCGTTGATTACGACGGTTTCGCAGGCCTCGCGGAATCGGCGATTGTCGGAATTCTTTCCCGCAACCACCACGCGCACCCGCATGAAGACGCGAGTACTGCGGCGAGCCTTGTCGTAATCGTTCTCGGGCATGGTAAGTCTATGCTGCGGCAGTTCGATTGCCCCGTCAACGAGACTGTCGCCGATGTGTTCCGGCTCTGCAACTTGGGGGCTTTCATCTCGCATTGCGCGCTGGTCCGTGCTGCTACTGCCCGCCTAGGGCACGGTCCGCCGCGGCGGATGCCCCTACGGTGGGCAAACAGAACAGCTGCGGAAGCGTTTCCATGTGCCCGAGGACGGATTACGCGCTATCATCTCGCGTGATATTCAGCATGACTTGCATATCCGAGGGGACCGCACATGAACTTGACGGAATACATCGATTCCAAACGCGATGAGCACTTGAACGAGCTCTACGAATTTTTGCGGATTCCGAGCGTCAGCGCGCAATCCGAACACAAGCCGGACATCGAGCGCGCCGCGAAATGGGTCGCCGAAAAGCTCCGCGCGGCGGGCCTGGACAACGTCGAAATCCTGCCGACGAAGATGCATCCGCTAGTGTACGGCGAATCGCTGCGCGCGCCCGGCAAACCGACCATCCTCTTCTACGGCCACTACGATGTGCAGCCGGCCGAACCGCTGGAGTTGTGGACCTCGCCGGCCTTTGAACCGACCATCCGCAACGGAGATTTGTACGCCCGCGGCTCCGCTGACGACAAAGGGCAGGTGCACATCCACATCCGCGCGCTCGACGCCATCATGAAAACGGCGGGCAAGTTGCCCATCAATTTGAAAGTGATGATCGAAGGGGAGGAAGAAGTCGGCAGCGTAAGCCTGTGGGATTTTGTAAATGCGAACAAGGCGCGGCTGAAGGCCGACGCGCTCGTGGTCTCGGACACAGGAATGCTCGCGCGCGGCGTGCCCTCGATCACCTATGCGCTGCGCGGACTGAATTACTACCAGATCGAAATTACGGGCCCGGCGCAGGACCTGCACTCGGGAATCTTCGGCGGCGCGGTGCCAAATCCGATCACCATCCTGTGCGAACTTTTTGCAAAGCTCCATGACAAGAATTTTCGAGTGGCGATTCCCGGCTTCTACGACGACGTCGCGAAACTTTCCAAGGCCGAGCGCAAGGCGCTCAAATCACTGCCGTGGAAGGCGAGCGATTTCCGCAAAACCGTGGGCGCGCCGGGGCTCAGCGGAGAGAAGGGATTTTCGATCATCGAGCAATTAGGGGCGCGTCCGACGCTGGAGCTGAACGGAATCTGGGGCGGCTACACGGGCGAAGGCGCGAAGACGGTGATCCCGTCCAAGGCGTACGCGAAATTTTCGACGCGCCTGGTGCCCGATCAGGACGCGGAAAAAATCACGCGCCTGGTCGAGCGGCACATCCGCAAGCTGTTGCCGAAAACGGTGAAGTTCAAGCTGGACGTGCACAGCCAGGGCAACGCGTGGGCCGCGCCGTACACGCACCCGTTTTTCGAGGTTGCGCATGAAGCATTGCAGAAGGGATTCGGCAAGCGCGCCGTCTTCATCCGCGAGGGCGGATCGATTCCGTTCGTCACGCAGATGCATGACACATTCAAGGTGCCGTGCATCCTGCTGGGCTTTGGCTTGCCGGATGAAAACGCCCACGCGCCGAACGAACACATCGCGCTCGAAAATTATTTCGGCGGGATCAAGGCCGTGGCGCAATTCTACGAAGGGCTGGGGAATTTGTAGGACAGGCTTCCAGCCTGTCTGGTTTTGCATTTCTGTAACTCTGACGGGAGCCAAATGCAGACAGGCTGGAAGCCTGTCCTACATGGACGAGAGCGCAGCCTGCCGCCCGCGCGCAAATTCTTCCAGCGTGGCGTTTGCCGTTGCGATGATTCCCAGCGCGTCGGAAACGGCTTCCAGTTTCGCGCCGGGCACGACGACATACATTTCGTCCGCGCCAAGGCCGGTGTACACGCGATTTCCAATGCAACCGAGCGTTGAAACGGTTCCGAGCGCGAGCGCCGCGGGAAGCGCCATGCACGACGGCCTTCCGAGCAGCGGCAGCGCGCTGCTGGCTCCGGCGCGGATCGAGGCTTCGTTAAGCAGCATCGCCGCCGAACTCTTGCACGCAAAGAGCACGACGCTTGGCGCGACAGGCGCATCCCCCAGCGGCGCGAAGACAATTGCGGCAGGCTCTTTGGAAAGGCGCGGAATTCCGGGAACTTCTTCGGGGCGGACGTAACCGAGGTTGAACATCATGCCCAGCATCGTCTCGGTTTCCTGAACGCGGTCGGGCGGAAGCTGAACGTTGTGCGTGTATGCTCCCACGGCGCAATTGAAGTGATCCGCCGGAACGGTGTAGAACGTGCGGCCTGCGGCGGCCAATCGCCAGAAACTGCAGCCCGCGGGTTCCGTGCCGGAAAATTTGGGAACGCCCGAAGGCTCCGAGTCAAGAAATGTGACAGCCACGGGGCGCCGGCCAAGCGCCAACCGCGCCGCAAATCGTTTTTCAAGTTCTGCCCAGTTCACCATATACGCTCCTCACGCGAAAAATGAACAGCAAGAATAGCACACTCGCGGCGGCCGGAGGGCGCGACGCTGGAAGCCGCGTCAAATCGAGGTTTTTATATGTTTCTTCTTGCGTTGCGCGTGCTTCGCCCGTATAGTGCTCGCCGTGCGTGGCTCGTACGCTTCGATGCGTGCGGCCACATTCGCAGTAATAATTCTGAGGAGGAGAAAGAAACTAGATGGCAAAACCACTGAGCAAGTCCAAGATTGTCGCGCACGTCGCCGAAAAAGTGGGCACGTCCAAGAAAGTCGCCGCGCAGTTCTTTGAAGAGCTGTTCAAGCTGGCGGTCAAGGAAGCCAAGGGTGGCGCCGGCAAGTTCGTCATTCCGAATATCGGACGCGTCGTGAAGGCGCATCGCAAGGCTCGCATGGGCCGCAATCCGCAAACGGGCGAAGCCATCAAGATCAAGGCGAAAACCGTGGTTCGTCTTCGCGCTGCCAAGGCGCTCAAGGATGCGGTTCTCGGGTAAGAGGCGCTTCGCAAACCGGGCTTCTCGAAACAACATAAGGGCTGGGTGTATCGCCTTGGTTCCGAATCCGCCTCGGCGGTTGCCGGGACGCGGCAAATCCTGCCGATTCACCCAGCAGCATTCCTAAACTTCGCGGTATTTCACACATTGCCTTTTCGCCCCGGAGCCGGCCCTCCGGGGCTTTGTTTTTTATTCCATCAATGCTGATCCGATTCTGGTGGCGCGGGCTTCCGCTTACGGCTTTGGTTCCTGCAAGGCCAAAACCACACAGGCTAAAGCGTGCGTCAGGGAAAAACACACTTTCATAAATCCATGCGTTTCACTCCCCAGCTGGGTTATCTTTGAGTTGTGATCGCCGAGTCCCAAAGTATCGTATCGCGATATGTACAGCGGCGCGTGCTGCTGCTGAGCCTGGTACTTCTCGCCTTGTCGTCCGTCATCACGGCGGCGCTCGCGCGCACGTACCACGCGCGCGAGGAGGGGCTCGTTTCGGAATGGTTTCAAAGGGGAAATTCCGATCTGGCGGCGGGGAAGCCCGCCCTGGCATTCGAGGATTTCCGGAACGCGCTTTCCTATGGCCCCGACAATCCGGATGTGCAACTCCGCCTGTCCGAGGCTTTGCTGGCCGACGGCCGGTACACCGAAGCGCGTTCATATCTTGTGAACCTGTGGGACCGGAGCCCGGGCTCCGGCGAAGTGAATCTCGACCTGGCTCACCTTTCCATGCAAACAGGGGACGTGGATCAGACGATTCGATATTATCGCGGCGCGATCTTCGGCAGTTGGGATAAGGAGCCTGTGCTCCAGAGGCGAAAGATGCGGCTCGAACTGTGCGAATTTCTCCTCTCCCACCGGCGGACCGATGAAGCGGATGCGGAAATCTCAGGACTCGCCGCGGATACTCCCGCTGACAACGGCGCTCTGCGCGAGGAAAATGGCCGCCTTTTTTTGAGGGTAGGAGAGCCCGGCAAGGCCCTCGCCGAATTTGAAGCCGCTTTGCGGATCAATCCGATGCAAAGCCAGTGGCTGGCAGACGCCGGCCGGGTGGCGTTTGAAGACGGCGACTATTTGAAAGCGGAAACTTATTTTTCCAAATCGGATATCGAAAATCCGTCCGAAGAAATTCATGGGTCGCTGGTGCTTGTCCGGGACGTCCTGGGCAACGATCCATATTTGGCCGGGCTGAGCGATGAGGAAGAGGCGCGCCGGACATGGCGCGACTTTGGGCAAGGCCTCGAACGTCTCCGCGCATGTACCGGCGCCGGCACGGGCAACTCGTCTGCGGGCCAATCGTCATCTGATTTGCAACTCCTCAGCAAGGAAGCGCAGGACATCCAGAAACGCGTGAATGTTAGGTCGCTTGGCGGGAATCCCGAACTGCGGAATGAAGCCATGCAATTCGTTTCCCGAATTGAGGACGCCACTTCACAGATCTGCGGACCACCCACGGGTCTGGATCAGGCTTTGACGATTATCGAAAATCGGCACGAGAGAAACAATCCATGAGCGAACGCGACACGCCGGTCGAGGAACCGCAAATTCCCGGTCCGGAGGGAGAACCTGCTTCCGGGAGTGCTGCCGATTCGGGGCTTAAATGGCTGAGTTCCCGGGCGCGTTCGTTTACCCCTTCGGAAGGCAATCTTTTCCTGCTGCTGGCGATCATTATTGGAATGTTCTCTGGAATGGCTGTGGTTTGTTTCCGCATTGCGATCGAATGGGTCCGCCTCGGCCTTCTCGGGTCCGCGCTGGCGCCGCCGCCGATTCGTGTTCTACTGGTGCCGGCGGGAGCAGGGCTGGTCGTCGCGTTTCTGGTCCAAAAATTCTTTCCTGGCGCGCGCGGCAGCGGTGTGAACCAGACGAAAGCAGCCGTCTACGTATTCGATGGGTACGTGCCATTCCGAACCGTCATCGGAAAATTTCTGACCTGTTCGCTCTCGATCGGCAGCGGCCAGTCGCTTGGCCCTGAAGATCCGTCCCTGCAGATGGGAGCGGGAATCGCTTCCGCGCTCGGCAGGCGCTTGAAACTTTCGCGGGACAAGCTGAGGCTGCTCGCTCCCGTAGGCGCCGCGGCGGGCCTCGCGGCTGCTTTCAACGCGCCCATTTCCGCCGTCCTGTTTGTGATCGAGGAAGTGATCGGCACATGGAGCGCGAGCGCCCTGGGGGCGATCGTGCTTGCGGCGGTTTCCAGCGCCGTCGTCATGCGTTCTTTTCTCGGCGGTGAGCCGATGTTCCGCGTCCCTCCATACACGCTCGCCCATCCCGCCGAATTGCTTGCCTATGCCGTGCTGGGTGTGGTCAGCGGAATTCTGTCCCTCGCTTTCACAAAAATTATTGCGTACTTCCGGCCGAAGCTTCGCGCCTTGCCCGAGTGGACGTATTACTTGCAACCAGCGGCCGCGGGGCTGCTGATCGGTTTCATTGGTCTGCGATTCCCTCAATCCATGGGGACAGGCTATCCCTACATCGACCAGGCTCTCCACAGCCAGTACACATGGCAAATTCTGGCGATCCTCGGATTCGCAAAAATATTGACGACCAGCTTGTCATTTGTCAGCGGCACTCCGGGAGGCATGTTCGCTCCGGTGTTGTTCATTGGCGCCATGATTGGCGGAGCGATCGGCGGGCTCGAGCATCACTTTTTTCCGCAAATTAGCGCGTCCGTTGCGCCGTTTGCGCTGGTCGGCATGGGAACTTTCTTCGCGGGATTCCTGCGCGTTCCGATCACATCCGTGTTCATGGTCGTCGAAACATCCGGAAGCTATTCAATCGTTCTGCCTGTGATGATCTCCAACACCATCGCTTACCTGATTTCCCGAAAGTATCAGGATGTCGCGCTCTTCGATCTTCTGGCCAAGCAGGACAATTTGGAATTGCCTTCAATGGAGGAACAGCGCGAGCAAATCGTCCTGCGCGTCGAGGATGCGATGCGGAAACCGGCTTTGCCGCCGTTGCAGGCAAGCGACACACTCGCCCGCGCCCTGGAGATTGCGGAGACTTCAACGGAAGAAGTCTTGCTCGTGCGCTTTCCAACGGGCCGGTGGGCGGGCGTCGCCAGAAAAGATTTGCCGGGGATGACATCGACGCACCCGAGAGAGGCACAGCTGCGCGAGGTTCTGTCCACGGCCCGCTTGCCCATCCTGCATCCTGACCAGCGGCTGGATGACGCATTGCGATTCATTCAGGGCCACGCGCTTTTGCCTGTTGTGAGCCGCGCGGGCTCGCGTAAGCTGGAAGGGGTGCTGTCGCTTCCGGACATTCTGACCGCGTATCAAAGGACGGGCTGAAATTTTGCATGTAGCACGGGCATCCGCCGCGGCGGACCTGTGCGGGTTTGTGGGCTGGCGCTATGCCAATGATGTAGCAGCGATCGCCAAAACCGCACAGGCAGAGTGCCTGTGCTACTCAAATCACCGCGCCAGATCTGACGCGAACACCAGGCGGACGCCCTGCCGTTCCGCCTCGGGCAACATTTCGCCGAGCACCTCCAGCGTCTCCGCATGCGGATGTCCGATCGCCAGCGCCGAGCCTTTTTCGCGGGCATCGCGAATGGCCAGCACAAATTGTTTTCGGATCGCCGGGACCGCCTGATCGTCGTCCAGAAAAACGTTGCGGCGTGCAGCCGCGACGCCGGCCGCGTGCGCCGCCGTTTCCGCGACGGTCGCCACAGTCGTGCGGCTGTCGATAAAAAACAAATTGCGCTGGTGCAGCAACGGCATCAATTCGTCCATGAGTTTTTGATCGGCGGTGCCGAGCGAGCCTTCGTGATTGTTGACTCCCGTGGCATAAGGGACCGTGTCCAGCATGGCCAAGAACGTATTCTCCACCTCGACTGAAGCCATGCCGGGATGCAACTCTATCGCTTCGTCCCTGTCCCCTGCGTTCGAGGCCATGGGCAGATGGAGCATCACCTGATAGCCGCGCCGGTGCGCCTCTTCGGCAATTTCGCCGGAGTTCGCTTCGTGCGGAAGCACCGAGATCGTCAGCGGATACGCAAGGCGGAAAAGCGAGTCCGCCTGCGCGCGATCGTTTCCGAGATCATCGATCACGATGGCAAGGCGCGGGCGTCCCGGCGCCGCGGACGCAGCTTGCGCATTCGGCAGCGGCGTAATGAGCTGGATGGACTGCGTGCGCCGGCCATCCATCAGGTAGTCAAAGCGCTCCAGGCCGGGCGCTCCGGGCCGCGTGACGCGCTGCAAGTGGTGAAACTCCGCGACACGCGCGAGTTCGGCTTCAATGGCGTCTTGCGCGGTACGGTCCGGCGCACCCGCTTTAGTGAGCGGCACAGTGATGTAAATGTGATCGGCAGCGAGCGTCTGCTGTTTGCCCGGCTGGCGCGCGGCGTATTCGGGCCGCATGCCTACTTCGGCGCGCCCGCCGCTCGCGTTTCGCGCGGCGAACACAAATTCACGAGTGATGTTCCGGATCGCTACGTTTGGGGCAGGCGCGGATTTTTTCTTGCAGCCCGCCGCAAAAAATAGCGCGGCGGCAAGAGATAGAAATACGATGGAACGCAGAGGGAAATTTTTTATGGCGAGCAGGCCGAGCGCATCCAGTCGGCGATTCACACTTCAGGCAGCCTTCTGGGCCTCGCCGCCTTTGAGCAGTTCGAGAGCCTTGTTGTAAACCGGGTCGTCCGCTTTGGGCAACTGGCCGGGGCCGAGCGGGGCCCCGTCTTCGGTATCGGTGGGTTCGGCGGATGGATCGGCGGCCTTCGGATGCACTTCCACCGTAGGAGCCACGCCGTCCTCGACGATGGATTTGCCGTCAGGCGTTGAATAAAACGCGACCGTGAGAATCAACGCGCCGCCGTCATCCAGCGGAATAATTTTTTGTTCGGAAGCGGAGCCGAACGTGCGCTCGCCAACCAGATCGCCGCGCTTGTTCCCCTTGATCGCCCCGGCAAGGACTTCCGCCGCGCCCGAAGTGCTCGGCGAAATCAGGACGTCCACAGAGGTGTGCCACACGGCCTTGTCCGGCTCGGCATTGAAATCCTTGTGCGTCACGGTCTGCCCTTCCAGCGAGGCAATCTTCCCGGAAGTCAGGAAAAGCTGGGCGGCAACAACGGCTTCACTAACATCGCCGCGCGTGCAATCGCGCAGATCGAGAAGCAGCTTGTGCACGCCCTGCTTGTCAAATTGCGCCAGTTTGTCATGCAGTTCCGACACGTCCAATGGGTCAAGAGCGGGCAAGCGTACGTACGCCACATCGTCGCCGACGCGATCCGCCACGATGTGTTGCGGGGCGATCACCGCGCGATTCATGCTGACTTCCTGAGGCTCCGTCTTTCCGCGCCGGATCACTGCCACTTTTACGGGTGTTCCGGGACCGCCCTGCAGGAGAGCGTTGGCCTGCCCGACGGACATATCGCGCGTGCCGAATCCGGCGATCGATTCCAGAATTTCGCCGCTGCGCATGGCAGCCTTACCAGCCGGGCCGTCCGGAACAACCGAAACAATCACGATGTAGCCGTACCGCTTCGATACAGTCATCCCGACTTCGCCGTGCACCGCGTTCTTCGTTCGGTCACGATAGTCGGCATATTCGCGCGCACTCAAATAACCGGACAGCGGATCGAGCGATTCCAGCAGTCCGTGCATGGCGCCAGACGTTACGACCGCCATGTTGGGCTCATCCACGTAGTCTTCCTGAATGTGCTGCACCACCTCGCCGAACACGCTCAACGAGCGGTAAGACTTGTCGTCATTGGTTTTGCCGAGCACGTAGCCCAGACCGACATAAAGAAACACGACGACGGAGAGTGTGACGACGGATATTCTAGCGAGGCGGCTCATTGTTGTTATTGGCCTCATTCACAAGGATAAATTCCCAATCATGATAGCACGATTAGCGCAATTGACGCGTGGCGTTTCTTGGATGGTTGCTCATGAGGACCGGGCGCTTCCGAGGGACCCGGTCGCGGCGGCGTCAGTAAGGTGTAATCTCATCAATCGAGGTGAGATAGGTTTGGGAGATGCGGTCCTGCCAGCAAAGTTGGTCTTCATCCCAAAGCGCCCAAACAAAGCCCAGTAAGCAGATGCCCGCGGAGAGCAGATATCCAAAGCTTCTCCAAACCATCTGGCGCGACGTGGGTACGCCGCCGTCATAGCTGACGACGCGCAAGCCGCGAAGCATCATGCCCGGCGTCGAGCCACCGAAAACCGTGAACAGCGCGAAATACTGGGCGTAGAAAAGCGCAAACGTGGCCCCCGCCACGGCCAAGTCTATCTTGTTCAGACCGATATGTCCGCCGAGAACGGTAAAGAGCGCCAGCATCCCACCGTAACTGAATACCAGCAGCCCTGCGTCAATGATCGCCGCCCTGCGGCGCTCGGCGAGCGAAGCCACGGCATACAACGGCGCGTGCGACAACCCCGCGCCGGGCAGTGAAGTAGCCGGCCAGTGGGCATGGCCCCCAGCAGGGGCAGTTTCCAGATTGGGAATCGATATTTCAAATCGCTCGTTGCGATGCGTGCGGGAGCCATGGGTCTGTCTGGAAGGCGCTGGGGAGGCAACCTGCGTCCTTGCGTTTGAAGATTCGAGAACGGACGGAGAAGTGGATTCAAAGGGCAGCGCCGATTGCAACTCGGCGGCCGCGCCTCCGCGCCGGCGGGCGCGATAGTCCTGGAGCCTGCTGGAAACCTCGCGCCGCCATTCGGGTTCAATGGCCAGGTTACCTTCGGTGGGAGTGGCTACTCGGCGCGAAAGCGACGAGCGTCCGAGGGCGCCCAAAGGGGCGTCGCAGAAGAAGCAAACGTCGGACGGGTCGCCGTTCACGGCGCCGCAATGCTGACAGGTTTTTATCACCGTTCCGTTTTGCGCTGCGGACGTCTCGCCGAACGGAAGTCGGGAGTCGCGAACATTCTACCAGCTGCGCGCCGCCGCGAAAGGATTTGCAGCGAATTGTCGCGAATTGGATACCCCAGGCAGCCTACTCGCGCGATTCGCAATCTATAGGTAGCGAAAGCAGCCGGGACCGATGGACCGCCAACAGCGCGGGCTCGGATTGTATGCGGAAGGTTTCAACTGAATCGCAGGGCTTGCCGGAATCATTGTAAGCCTTGGGAGGGAGTGCTAGGCTAACGAGCTATTTTCAATAAAGCCCTTCCAGGCTCCTTCTTCTCCTGGTGGATGGGCGGCGCCAACTCATGGAACTTTTTCATAAATTCGGTGTCGCATGCCGGGGGCGCGTCCTGCTTGCTCTAATCGGCAGTCTCTTCGCACTTCATGGAGCCGCCGCGCAGCAAATCCTTCCGCCAGCCTCTACCGGCCAGGTCAGCGTGCGGCTGGAAGCCGAACAGCAACGCAAGGAAGGGGACATCTACTTCGCCGACGGCAAAGTCGAAATACAATATAAGAACCTTCGATTGCGCGCCGACCATGTGAAGTACGACACGAAGACGTACAAGGCCACGGCCAGCGGCCACGTCTTGTTCGATGTGGACACGCAGCACCTCACGGCGGATTCCGCTGATTTCAACGTGCAAACCGGAGAAGGGCTGTTCGAGCACGTGCGCGGCGAAGTCATGATGGAACACCCGCCGAACGCAAATTTGCTGGTTTCGCCGAATCCGCTGGTCTTTGAAGCGCAAGAAGTGCGGCGTCTTGACGCGCGCACCTATTCGATCGAGCACGCCTGGTTGACCGTCTGCGAACCGGACAAGCCGAGCTGGAAGTTTTTCAGTTCACACGCCACGCTGCACGTGGATCGCACGGTCGCCATGGTCAACGCCGACTTCCGATTTTTCCGTATCCCGCTCCTGTATTTCCCTTACGCGTCGGTGCCGGCCGGCCGCAACCTGCGGAAATCCGGACTCTTGATCCCGGAATTCGCCGATACTTCGGTCAAGGGATTCGTCTTTGGCGACGGCTACTACTGGGCGCCCAGGGATTGGGCCGATCTCTCTCTCGGCGCGGCCTATCTCAGCCGGCGCGGATGGCAGCAGAATCTGGACCTTCGCGCCAAGCCCTGGGAAAATGTTTCGATTTCGGCAAGATATTTCGGCGTGATCGACCGCGGATTACCCGCGCCGGTGCTGAACGCTCAGGGAATGCCGGTGCTGGATTCCTCCGGCAATCCGGAAACGGTGCTGGAGAGCCAGGGCGGCCACAGCGCTCAATTCAAACTGGACGCGCAGCTGCACGATGGCTGGCGCGCGGTCGCGGATTTCAATCAGCTTACCTCGCTGATCTTTCAATTGGCGTTTGCGCCGACCTTTGGCGAAGCGGTAAATTCCGAGGTGCGCAACGCGGGATTTCTGACCAATAACTTTCGGGGGTTCAGTATCGATTTCGGCGCGACCAGTTATCAGAACTTTGTGAACGCGCAGCCGCAAGTCAGCGCGGACGTTCGTACCGCTCCGGAGGCGCGCTTCAGTTCGGTGGACCAGTCGCCCTGGACAAACCTGCCGATTTATTTTGGCGGAGATGCGTTCGCGGGAGCGGTGCACCGCGACGATGAAAATCTGGTGACCAACTCCACGACGGGAGTGGAAAGCGTTGTGCCCGGAATTATAACTCCCGCGCTTGTCGAGCGCTCGGAAGTGGCCCCGCGCATTGTCGTGCCGTTGCGCTGGGGACCCTGGCTCGGGGTAACTACGAGTTTCACGGCCCGGGCAACTTCGTACAGCTCGCAACTCGTCGGGGGGGCGGTGCTGAGTAATGCGCTGCTCAGGACCACAGGCGAATTGAACATCGATATCCGGCCGCCCACGCTTGAGCGGGTCTGGCAGACCGCGAGCGGAAAATGGAAGCACACGATCGATCCGGAGATCGAATACAACTACGTGGGGGGCGTGAGGCAGTTCGACAGCTTCATACTTTTTGACGAGGATGAAACACTCACGAACACGAATGATTTCGTGTACTCTGTCACGCAGCGCCTGTTTCGGCGCACGGGAGACGGCCAGGCGAACGATCTGGTCACCTGGAAAATCGCGCAGGCTTATTACTTCGATCCGACCTTCGGCGGCGCGCTCACTCCCGGAACGCGCAATGTTTTCCAAGCGCTCGATTCGATCACGCCGTTCGCTTTCGCGGATGAACCGCGCCGCTTCTCCCCGATCAACAGCGACCTGGTGATCACGCCGGGCGGAATATACGACGCCGAGGTTCGGCTGGATTTCGACACCGTGCGCCACAGAATTACGACGGCGGAGACGCTTCTGAAAATTCACCCGACTGAAAATCTCAATTTCTCGGTGGCCCAGTTCTCCATCGACAACACGGCCGTGCTCCCTCCTTTCAATGCGGTGTTGCAGCCGGCCGAGAATCAGATTCGGTTTCAGGGAGGATATGGCTCGTCAAACCGGCGCGGCTGGAGCGCCAGTGCTGGTGTTGGCTACGACGTCAAACAGAATATCCTGCAGAACGAATTCGTCGAGGTCAGTTACAACGGATCGTGCTGCGGAATTTCGCTGGAATACCGGCGGCTTTCGCTCGGCGAGATCCGCACGGAAAACCAGTTTCGCGTCTCGCTGAACATTGCGAACATCGGAACGTTCGGAAATCTGCGCCGCGAGGAGAAACTTTTCTGACCATGAAGAAGGAAGAATCGCTCGCGTTTGCGACCATCGAAGAACTCGCTGCGCTGCTGGCAAAACGCAGGATTTCCCCCGTCGAGTTGACCGAATTGTTTTTGCGCCGCATCGAGGTGCAAAATCCCGCGCTAAACGCATTCCTGACCGTCACAGCCGAGCACGCTCTCGCCGCGGCGCGCCGCGCGGAAAAGCAGCTGCTCCGCCGAGGTAGTTCGCAGCGCGAAAAATTTCCGCTCCTCGGAATACCGATCACACTGAAGGACAACATCTGGACGCGCGGCATCCGCACCACCGCGGGATCGAAAATTTTGCGCGATTTCATCCCGCCGGAAGATTCCACGGTCGCGCGAAAACTTTTCCGCGCCGGTGCCATCCTGCTCGGCAAGACCAACCTGAACGAATTCGCCTACGGAATCACCGGCGCAAACGCGCACTATGGCCCGGTACATAATCCCTGGGCTCTCGACCGCATTTCCGGAGGATCGAGCGCGGGCTCGGCAGCCGCCATTGCCGCGGGTCTTTGCGCGGCTTCGGTCGGCACGGACACGGGCGGCTCGATCCGCGTGCCCTCCTCCTTTTGCGGAACCGTCGGACTGAAGCCGACGTTCGGGCGCGTCAGCGTTTTTGGGACCATGCCGCTCTCGCCCTCGTTCGACCATGTTGGGCCGATCGCTCGCAGCGTAGCAGACGCAGCGCTGCTCCTTCGCGTGATCGCCGGGCGCGATCCGCTGGATCCGACTTCCTCGCCAAAGCCCGTGGAGGATTATCGCGGCGCGCTGCGAAAACCGATGCGCAAATTTCGACTGGGACGTCCGCGCGAACTCTATTGGGAGAAGCTGGACCCCGAAGTGCGCCGCGCCGCCGAAGCCGCCGTTCGCGCGATGGAAAAGCGCGGCGCCGTCGTGAAGGAAGTTTCCCTGCCGCACGTCAAAGAATCGCGGGACGCGGCGACCGACATTTCGCTCGCCGAAGCGTTGCACGTTCACGAAGCGGCCGGATATTTCCCGCAGCGTGCCGCGGATTACAGCGAAGAAGTGCGCCAGCGCATCGAAGCAGGCGCGAAGGTGCCGGCCCATCGGTATCTGGCAGGATTTGATGTGCGAAAGCGCTTGCTTGCCGAATTCGACGCGGCCTTCCAAACCGTAGACGTCATCGTTGCGCCTACGGTACCCGTCCCCGCCCCGCCGATTGGCGCGGAATCCGTGCGGATTGATGGAGAAGACATTGACACGCGTCGCGCGGTTGTCGGGCACTCCCGGCCGGCCAATTTCACGGGACTCCCCGCCATCTCCATCCCCTGCGGATTTACGCGCGAAGGCCTGCCCATCGGCTTGCAGTTGATCGGCCGGGCCTTCGATGAGAAGACGCTCTTGCGCATCGCGCTAACCTACGAGAGCGCGCAGGATTGGGGCGCGCGCCATCCCAACGTCAGCTGAAACCCGGGAACGCCAATCTCCCGATTGGCGTCGCGCAAACCGCCAATCGGGAGATTGGCGTTCCCGGGTCGCTGCGCCTCACGCCTTTCTGGCCACGCAAGATTGCCGGCTACCAAGAAATCCCCCGAGCCGGCGCATAGTTATGTGAAAATAGACGTTGGGTGGAATCGTTGGCGGGCTTGCAGCCGTCTAAACCAACGAAGCATCAAACAGTTCGTTTCACTCTTCGCCGGAGATAATTTCGTCCGATGCAAGTATCGATTGTTTACGCGTTCATAGCGGGAATTATCTCATTCCTGTCGCCGTGCGTGCTGCCGTTGGTGCCGGGATACGTCTCGATGCTTTCGGGCATCGGCGTCGAGCAACTTCGCACGGGGCAGCCGGCGCGCAACAGTTTATTTGCTTCGTCGCTGGCGTTTGTCTCGGGATTCTCCGTGGTCTTCATCAGCTTTGGCGCGTCAGCGAGCGCCGTGGGGCAGTTTTTGCTGCAGCATAAGGCGCTGATGGGGCCTGTGGCCGGGGCGGTCATCGTTCTCTTCGGCCTGCATCTGGTGGGATGGCTGATCAAGTTGCCCGTGAATGCCGGCCTCGTGATCGGCGGCGTGCTGGCATTTGGCGCCGCGATTCTTTGGCGGCGCTCTGGAACTGAAACGGTGGGCCCAGGCGGCGTGTTCGGCTCCGTGCAACTGCTTTCCGTCGCGCTTATTTTCCTGGCCGGACCGTCGCTGACGCGCTGGCTCAATCGAGACGTGCGCTTCCACAATCTTGGCAGCCAAACAGCAGAAGAAGCCAAAGCCGGCGGCGCGCTTTCCGGCGTGACCAGCGGCTTCCTGCTCGGCTTCGCATTTGCTTTTGGCTGGACGCCGTGCATCGGGCCGATTCTGGCCGCCGTCCTTGTGCTGGCCGCCAACACGCAGACGATTTCGCGCGGCATTTTTCTGCTGGCCATATATTCGGCGGGCCTGGCGGTTCCCTTCCTTCTGACCGCGATTGGAATCAACCAGTTCCTGCGTTTTTACCAGCGATTCCGGCGCCACCTGCACACCGTCGAAGTTTTGAGCGGCGTGCTGCTGCTGTTCGTCGGCGGCCTGATTTTTTTGAACCGCCTGACGTGGCTATCGGGTAAACTAGGATTTCTGAATAAGTTTGCGCTGTAACGGGTGCGGGCCCTGCGTGCTTATCCTGACGCAGGAACGGGAGCCCGCAGGAAAGAAGTTCGCAACATGAAGAAGGGTATCCTCATCGCCGCGGGTGTGATTGCTTTGCTGGCCGTAATGGTGTGGGCCGACCACAAATTTCCGGCGGCTGGTGTTGCTTCCGAGAGTGCGCCCGCCAAACCGACCGCAGCCCCGACCGTCACCCTGAAAGATCTGAACGACAAAGATGTCACGCTTCAGCAGTACAAGGGCGAGGTGGTCCTCGTGAACTTCTGGGCGACCTGGTGCGAACCCTGCAAAGTGGAAATCCCGTGGATGATCGAATTCCAGCAAAAGTACGGCCCGCGCGGCTTCACCATCCTGGGAGTTTCCATGGATGAAGACGGCAAAAAGGCCATCGAACCCTTCCTAGACAAAGAGCGCTTCGACGTGAACGGCCAAAAAGAGGCGATGAGCTACCCGATCCTGCTCGGCAACGACACCATCGCTGAAAAATTCGGCGGGATACTGGGCCTCCCCACCAGCATGCTCTTCACCCGCGACGGCAAAAAAGTCAGGACCATCGTCGGCCTCGTGAATCACGACGATATCTCCAAAGCAATCGAAAACCTGCTGTAGGTAATCTCACCCTTTCAAACGCGCTCTTTTCGGCTTCCCATGTGAAATAATAGGGGCTCGTGGCTGGGCGCATGAAATCTCGACTCCATAATTTTCGTGAACCGATTGGCGTGGCGCTGGAAACGCTGCGGGCGCACAAAATGCGCTCGTTTCTGATGCTGTTGGGGATCGTGCTGTCCGTTTCCACGCTCATCATGGTGGTTGCGCTGATCTCCGGCGTAAACCTGTACGTGCAGAATCGGATCGCCAATCTCGGGGCGAACGTATTCCTGGTTCTGCGCTTTCCAATCATCACGGACATGGACGAACTGGTGAAGGCCACCCGGCGAAACAAAACGATCACCTGGGACGAGTACACATTTTTGCGCGACAATTCCAAGCTTGCCCTGCGCGTCGGCGCACAGGCTAATCTCCTGGGCCGCACCAAGGCCAATGGCCAGACGGTCGAAGACACGACCATCTACGGCGTGACCGCGAATATCGGCGACATGAAAACCGAAGGCCCCGCGTCGGGCCGCTATATTACGGACACGGACAATCAGCACCGCTCGCTCGTCGCGCTGATTGGCACAGACATCGCGGATAAACTTTTTCCCGGCGTCGATCCCATCGGCAAGGAACTCGACGTGGACGGGCGCCCCTACCAAGTGATTGGAGTTGGAAAGCCGATCGGCACGGTGCTCGGGCAGACGCAGGACAATTACGTCTATATTCCCATCGAGACGTGGATGAAATTCTACGCCACAAGCGCGACCAGCCTGTCCATCAACGTGCAAACGCGCGGCGCAGACTGGATGTCGCGCACGCAAGAGGAATCGCAGGCATTGATGCGCGCGCACCGCCATCTGAATCCGGGCGATTTGGACAATTTCGGCGTTCTGGACGGCGGCTCGCTGGTGGATTTGTTCAAGCGAATCACCGGGGCGCTCGCGGCCTCGATGGTGGGGATTGTGGCGGTGTTCCTGGTGATTGGCGGCGTGGTGATCATGAACGTGATGCTCGCGACGGTGACCGAGCGCACGCACGAAATCGGCCTGCGCAAATCCCTGGGCGCGCGCCGCGGGGATATTCTTCTGCAGTTCCTGACCGAGACGGCCGTCATGTCCACGATCGGCGGGGCGATCGGCGTCGCTTTGGCCTATGTGTTTGCGCTGGTGATTGCCGCCAACACGCCCGTGCCGATGCACGTCCCTATTTCGGCGGTAATTATTTCGCTGGCCGTTTCGACGGCCGTAGGCGTTTTCTTTGGCCTCTATCCGGCAAGCAAGGCCGCGAACTTAAGCCCGATCGAAGCGTTGCGGCAGGAAAGCTGATCGAAGACCGGAGATCCATGCGAATCTCTCTCGGCGAAAACGCGAAGATGGCCCTCGACACGCTCCGGGAGAACAAGCTGCGTTCATTTCTCACGGTGCTGGGAGTGGTCATCGGGATCACCGCGCTCATCACGGTTTCGTCCATCCTGGTGGGATTTTACGCGGATATATCTGTGTATCTGAATGACTACGGCGCAAACACAATCTGGGTGTTCAAAGTGGCCCCCGGGATCAACACCGGACGAATGACTGCCGAGCAGCGCAACCGCAAACCGTTGACCTATGAAGATGCGCAAGCAATCCGCGAGCAATGCCCGGCGGTGCAGGAAGTGTCAGTGTCGGTTCTGAAGCGCGTCTATGACTTCAATCGACCGCCCGTGATCACCGCGCGCTACAAGGACAAGGAAGTCAGCGGCCTGAATTATTCCGGTTCGGACGTCAACTATCCGGATGTCTACAACACCCGGCCCTACATCGGCCGCTACTTCACGGAAGCCGAAGATTTGCATCGCGCAGACGTTGCCGTCATCGGCTACGATCTCGGCAAAACATTTTTCCCGGATGGGGATGCGCTGGACAAGATTATTTCCGTCGAGGGATTTCCTTACCGCGTCATCGGCGTATTCGAGCATCGCAAGGGCCAGCTCTTTCAGAATCCTCCCGCGGAAAAACAGGTGCTCGTTCCCTACTTCACGTACCGCAAGCATCACCCCGCCGACGACGAGCATTTCATTGGCGCCGTGGCGGTCCCCGGGAAAATGGCGGAAGCAAAGGACGAAATCAGCGCGGTCTTGCGGCGCACGCGCCACGTTCCCTATTCGGCGCCGGAAAATTTCGGCCTGTCCTCCGCGGAGGAAATTGCCAACCAGTTCAAGGAGATCACGGGTTCGGTTGCTCTGCTGACCGCCGTGGTCAGCTCGATTGGTTTGCTCGTAGGCGGAGTCGGCGTGATGAACATCATGTTGATGTCGGTCACGCAGCGCACGCGGGAAATCGGTGTGCGAAAGGCGATTGGCGCGCGTCGCCGCGACGTCATCTGGCAGTTTCTGACGGAAGCGGTAGTGCTCACCGGCGCGGGCGGAGTCATCGGTGTGCTGCTGGGAATCGGCATCAGCTTGCTCATCCACGCGTTTTTGCCCAGATTGCCTTCGACTGTACCGCTATGGGCCGTGCTCCTGGCAGTGATCGTTTCCATGACCGTCGGCCTTTTCTTCGGCATTTATCCGGCGGTGAAGGCCGCGCGGCTCGATCCGGTGGATGCGCTGCGCTATGAGTAGGGTAAGAGGTTATAGGTAACAGGTGGTGGGTGGCAGGTTTCAGAGCCTTTTTGGCGTAGTTTTTGCATAAGGCTGGAGAGCATTCGGCCAATCTCCGCGCAACCTTCCAACGCGGGAATAATTTCAGTGTTTTTGACGTATTGAAGCCTCCCGGCGATCAGGAGATGAGTTTCCAGTTCTTTTAGAGATCCGTTCGCGATCGAAAGGTGCTGGATGTATTCACCGAGATTTCTTCTCCCGTGCCCTTCAGCAATATTTGCCGGAATGGAAACAGCAGCCCTCCGGATTTGACTGGTCAGTCCATAAAGTTCCGATTGCGGAATCTGCTTTGTGAATTGATAGCAAATCACAACGAGATCCATCGCCCGAGCCCAAACAACAAGATCACGATAGCTAGTGACCTTCGTTCTCTCAATCTGAGGCGTGACATTGGATAGCGTTGACATGAAACGTGTCTACATATATCCATGTATCACGAAGCTGACAAATGCGCAAACCCCAATCTGGGCAGAAACCTCGGGTTTTCTTGAACCTGCCACCTACCACCTGCCCCCTGCTACCTTTCTTGCCCGCGCCTCGGCTTCGCGGTACTCTGTATTCGACATGGATGAACAATTATTTAAGAAACGGTGTGACGCGGCCTTTGAATCGCTGCTTCACCGCCTTCAAGAGGTTGGCGATGAGCGCGGCTTTGAAGTCGAGGGCGGAAGCGGGAAGCTTGAAGTGCTGTTTGAAGACGCGGATGAAACCAGATTCGTGATCAGCCCGAACACGCCGGTTCGCCAGATTTGGATTTCCGCGCTGACCACAAGTTTTAAGTTGTCTTGGTCGGACGCGGCGGGGACTTTCGTCCTGGACAAAACGGGTGAGACGCTGATGCAGCTCATGGGACGCATCCTCACCGAGCAACTCGGCAGCCCCGTGACGGTCTAAATTTATATGAACATGCTTCTTGAAAGCGTCTCGCGAATTTCCGGCCGGTGCGCGAATGTGCCGCTCAAAGCTCTCTGCAATCGGGCGTCACGTTTGCTTGCGGGGATTGTTTTCCTGTCTTTGGCGGTCCTCACCGTCAATGCTTTGGCACAGGACAGCGCCTACCCGCCCGCGGCAAGCGTTCTACAGCCTCAGGCTTACGTTTCGTTGCAGCCCGTGCCGCGCGGCCGCGCGTTTCAAATCGCGGTGGTCGCGAAGATTTCTCCGGGCTTCCATATCAACGCGCACATGCCTTCGGAGGACTATCTGATCCCCACAAAAGTGATGGCGGATCTTTCTCCCGGAGTATTTCTCGTGGAGACGACGTATCCGCGCGGAGTGATGCGCGCGTTCCGATTTTCGAAGACGCCTCTGCGCGTTTACGAAGGCTCCTTCACGGTGCTCATGAAACTGCGCGCGAACGGCACCGCGCCGCTCGGTCCACAAAAAATTGGCCTCACGGTTGGCTACCAGGCCTGCAATCAGGACGCGTGCCTGCCGCCGACAAAGCTTTCGGTGACGGCGAACCTGGAAA
Organism: uncultured Acidobacteriota bacterium; assembly: GCA_963804145.1. GTDB lineage: Bacteria > Acidobacteriota > Terriglobia > Acidiferrales > UBA7541 > Palsa-360. The sequence goes on from CAWDPI010000009.1 coordinate 43,101, forward strand.
TCGCCGACGCGGATACAACCCCGCATCCCGTTCATGCGGATATTTTCTCTCCGGGCGCGAAGTAACCTGCTTTGCATTAACCTTGATTTCCTGCGGATCCGCGAACACTGCTCGTGAATTCTACCCATTTCGATGCAATTTGGTGATGTGGCAGTAGGGGCACGACATGTCGTGCCCCTACGCAGAAAAAATTTTGGGAATGGAATCAGCGCGGAGGGAACGCTTCGACGGCGCGGCGCAGGCGGCTGACGACGCGCTCCTGTCCAATCACGAGCATCGTTTCAAATAGCGGCGGCGCGACGGCCTGGCCAACGATCGCGACGCGCGTGGCGTTAATCAGCAGGCCGGCCTTCACGCCTTCCGCGGCGGCCAGCTCGCGCAGGGCGTGATCGCAGGCATCGTGATTCCAATCGGGGAGCGGCGCAAGCGCATCTGCAAGTTTGCCGAGCATCGCGCCCAGGCGTTCGTCTTTCCAGAATTTCTCGCGCGCCTGCGGATCGTACTCAAAGGAATTGCTGAAAAACGCGCGTGCCCACGTTGAAAAATCCGGCAGCAAGCGCGTCCGCGGCCTGAGCAAGTCCACGGTCTTGGAAAACCACTCGCGCTTTTCGCCCGCCCATTCCGGCATCCACAGCTTGGAACGCTCCAGCTCGCCTTGCACGGCGGGAAGCAGCTCATCGATCGGCAGCTTCTGCAGATATTGCGTGTTGAACCATTCGAGTTTGGGCCGATCGAAAACGGCATTCGTGCGGCTCACGCCTTCGAGCGTAAATCGGGCGATGATTTCGGAGGTTCGCATAAATTCTGCGTCTCCCACCGACCAGCCCAGCAGCGCCAGAAAATTCCGAAACGCTTCGGGAAGAAAACCTTCATCGCGGTACGATCCCACGCTCGTCGCGCCATGGCGTTTGGATAGCCGGGTGCGGTCCGGCCCCAGAATCAGCGGCACGTGCGCGAAGATGGGAGGCGTGGCGTCGAGCGCGCGATACAGCAGAGCCTGCTTCGGCGTGTTGGAAATGTGATCGGAGCCGCGAATCACGTGCGTGATCCGCATGTCGATGTCGTCCACGACTGCGCTCAATTGATACGTCGGCCCGCCGCGCGACTGGCCTTCCTTGGGTGACCGCAGCAGAACGAAATCCTCGATCTCCTCGTTCGACACTTCACGCGGACCAAAAACGGCGTCCTCGAATTGCGTGACCCCGCCAAGCGGGACGCGGAAACGAATCGCCGCATTCTCCGCGCTGAGTCCCGGCTTGCCTTCGCGGCACGCGCAGCGAGTGATGCGTCGCGGGCCCTGCTCTTTCTTCGCGTCCTCTGTTTCCTCGACGGCGTCGCCGCCCGCATATTTTTCCGGCGGGCAATCGCAAAAGTAAGCCGCGCCCGACGCGGCCAATTTGAACGCCGCTTCACGGTGCAAATCCAGGCGCTGCGACTGGAAGTACGGGCCTTCGTCCCAATCAACGCCGAGCCAGCGCAGCCCGTCCAGGATGCCCTCCACCAGTTCAGGTCGATTGCGTTCGACGTCCGTGTCTTCGATGCGCAGCACCATCGTGCCGCCCCGCCCGCGCGCAAACAGCCAGTTGAACAGCGCGGTGCGCGCGCCTCCCACGTGCAAATACCCCGTCGGCGAGGGCGCGAATCGCACCCGAATTTCGCCAGCCGGCTTTCCTGATGCGCCTGAAGTCGTTGACATGCGCCTAAGCAGGTCTCTCCTAAGTGTGAAAAACACTTCATCTTAGCCGAACCTGCTCAGGAAGGCGAGCCAGAGGAACGGACGATCCTCACGGTTCCGGAAAAAGGAAAAAGGTCAATTCTTAGTTAAAAAATCGTGTGTCCGATCCCTCACGTGCCTTGTTCCCGACTGGTACCCCCGTACCCTTGACCGCCTGGAAATGCGTCCCTTATAGTCGCGAAAGTGGGAAAATTTCTGGGGAGAGGTGTGGTGTCTTTGTCGCCGGTAAAGGCATTCTCATCAGATGATATGCGGCATGGATTCCTTTATCGAATTTTGATCTCTTCACCATACGTTGCCTGCAACTTCATTTTGTCGGAGAGGGATACGCGAATTGCGGCCCTAGCGGCGCGTTTGATTTGATGACATCGGAAAGCATTATTGCGATCACTCTGCTGGCAGCGTCGGCATTGACGTCGGGTTTCTTCGCCTACATGCACAGCTTGCGGCGCCAGGCCTACCTCATGTTCTGGAGCGCCGGATGGTGCCTGCTCGCCCTGCATTACCTCAGCCCCGCGCTGGAGCCGTGGATGGCCGTCGCTCCGTGGCAGACAGCGGTAAACGAATGGCTGCTGGCCGCGGCGGCGTTGCTGTTTTTCAGCACAGCCCAGGTGTACACGAATACCGAGCCGTGGGTGCGCCCGCAGATCGCCGCGGGCGGAGTATTCGCGTTGTGGTCGGCCGCCTTCTATCTGCATGAAATCAGAATTTCGCCGCAGCTCGGCGTTGGCGCGGTGCTTGCCGTCGTCGCCTGGATCTTCTACCAGGAAAGCCGTCGTCACGAAACATTTGCGGATTTGCTGCTGGCCGGTTCGTTCCTCAGTTGGAGCGCGATCCTGATCGGGGAGCTGTTGCTCAGTTCCCGCGTCGTCAATTCGCTGCGCGCGCTGGAGCTCCTGCCCCAGCTGTTTGCGGCGGCTTTGATGGTGATGGGCTTTTACGAAGAGGAAAAGCGCCGCGTCGAACAGAACATGCTGGCGCTTTCCAATGTGAACCTGGCCACTTCCAGTTTTGTGGGCCCGGAAATTCAGCAGATGCTCGCGCAAGCTTTGGAGCGCGTGCTGAGCGTCGTGCGCATGCCGGCCGGTGTGCTGTTCCTGCACCACGGACATGCGAAGGGTCCAACTTCCATCGTCGCCGTCGGCTTGCCGGAAAATTTCTGCGCCATCGCCCAGGAAGAGGGTCTGGATGACCATCTTGTGGATATGGTTTCGCGGCTGGGCGGGCTTGTCGTTTTCCGCGATCTCGGGCGCGACGCTTCCTGGACGGCTCTCGAGGCCGAGGAGGCTTTCCGGCGTTTCCGTCAACTGGCGTTGAGCCAGAATCTGCGGACCGTCGTGGGGATCAGCCTGCAAGCCAAGGAACAGGCGTTCGGCGTTTTGTTCCTCGGCACTTCCGACACCCGGCGGTTTAGTTCGGCCGAACTCCGCCTGCTGCTGGCGCTGGGCCATCAAATCGGAATGGCCGTCGAAAATAGTTATCTCGTCCAGCAGTCCACGCGCCGCACGCAAGAGCTCCATATGCTGAACGAAATCGGCCGCGCGCTGAGCTCCACGCTCGATCCGGACACGCTCTTCGACACGATTCTGACCGAAATCAAGCGCCTGTTTGACGTGAATCAATTCTGCGTCGCGCTCCACGAAACGACTCGCAATGAAATTAAATTTGAGGTCGAGGTTCGCGACGGCGAAGTTCTGCCCAAAAGGTCCCGGCCATTTGGCGGAAACTGGGTCATCGAACACCTGATGCGCACACGCCAGCCCATTCTGATCAGGGAAAATTACGCCGAAGAAATGCGCAAGCTGGGTCTCGAGCCAGAAAATTCGCACGGAGGAAGTTTTTGCGGTGTGCCGCTGCTCTTGTACGAGCGGCCTATCGGAGCCATGGTCCTGCAGAGTCCCCAGGAACGCGCACTCGATATGGGGCATCTGGAAATGATGCGCGTGCTGGCGAGCGAAATGGTGATTGCCCTGGAAAATGCGCGTTTGTTTCGCGAAGAGCGTGCGAAATCACGGCGCCTGGCCCTGTTCAACAACATTTCCCGCAATATCATCACGACGCTCAATCCCGATGAAATGCTCGCCAAAATCGCCGAAGAATTGGAACAGGTGCTCGACTACTCTCACATGGGCATTGGGCTGCTCGATTATTCGGCCAAGGAAATTGTGATCCACGCCGAAGCGGGACCTCGCAAAGGCGCCCTGGGACGCCGGCTGGGCCTGGACGGCAACATCGTAGGGCGTGTCGCGCGCACCGGACAGATGGAATCGTTGTCCTACGACGCACAGCACTCCACGGTCGAGCCAGTGCTCGAAGGTTCTGCTTCCGCGATCGCTCTGCCAATCGTTTACGCCGACCAGTTGCATGGAATTTTGTACATGGAAACAGACAAGACGTGCGACTTCCCCCAGGAGGAAGTCCTGTTTCTGGGTACGCTGGCCGACTTGATTTCCGGCGCGCTTCACAGCGCCATGACTTTCCAGAAAGCGCAGGAGCAGGCCATTACCGACGGCATGACCGGGTTGAAAACCCATCGCTTCTTCATGGAGGCGCTGTCGGCGGAATGGAAACGCTCGACGCGCGCGGGACGTTCCTTCTCGCTGGTGCTGATGGATCTGGACCGCTTCAAATTCGTCAACGATTTTTACGGACATCTGGACGGCGACCTGGTCCTGCAGCGCGTTTCACACATTCTCGAGTTGAATTGCCGGCGGTCGGACGTCGTGGCGCGTTACGGGGGCGATGAATTCGTCATCCTGATGCCCGAAACAGACTCCGCGCAAAGCCACCAGCTGGCCGCAAAGTTGCGCTCGTGGATTTGCTCCGATCCCGTCCTGCGCGAAAAAAATGTGACCTCCAGTTTTGGCGTGGCCACGTTTCCGCTGAACGGTTCGACTCCCGAGGAACTCATTCAGGTCGCCGATGCCTCGATGTATCTTTCCAAGCACCAGGGCGGCAACGCCGTTTCCACCGCGGATCAATTCAATCCGGATGATTCCAAGCAATGGAAACGCGACGTCCTAGACGCCTACCTCGGCGTCACACTCAAGCGCCTGTTTTCCACGGGCCCCGACTCGTTCGTTGAAATCTACAGCCGCATCGAACAGTTCGCGAGGTCGCTTGCTGAAACGGAATCCACCTCGAATCGCCCGGTAACAAAAGAAATTTCACGTTCCCCCAGCGGGTCGCCCTACGAGCCGTTGCCGCCCATCGTTATGGATACGCTCACGTCGCTTGCGCTCGCCGTCGACGCCAAGGATCAATTTACTCAGGGCCACTCTCAAAAGGTTTCGAGCTACGCCGTCTTGATCGCCGAAGCCATTGGCCTGGACGGCGCTGAAATCGAGGAAGTGCGGCTGGGGGGCATGCTGCATGATGTTGGAAAAGTCGGAATCGTAGAATCGATATTGAACAAGAACGGCCCGCTCAACCCCGATGAGTGGGAAGCGATGAAGCGCCATGTGGAATACGGAGCCAAGCTGCTCGAACCGCTGCGGGGCACCGAGCGAGTCCGCGAAATGGTAGCTCATCATCACGAATTCTTCGACGGCTCAGGCTACCCGGAGGGACTTGCCGGCGGCGAGATTCCGGTGGGCGCGCGAATCATCGCCATTGCCGACGCCTACGATACGATCACCTCCGAACGGACGTACAAGAAAGCGCGCACGCCGGAAGAAGCGTTTCAGGAACTCGACCGCTGCGGCAAAGCGCAATTTGATCCCGATTTAGTGCAGATGTTTATCTCGCGCCTGCGTGAAATGCCCAACCCCTTGATCCAGAATCCTGTCCTCGCCCAGGAGCCGGAAGTTTACCGGTAGATCCAGTAGGACAGGCTTCCAGCCTGTCAGCCTTTGACTTCTGTAATATCTCCAGCAAAAATCAAAAACAGACAGGCTGAAGCCCGTCCTACAGTGCGCGCACGCCAGGCTTGTTTCGCCGCCTTCGATTGCGTAGAATCGCGCTTCTTCCAGCAGGGACCAACAGGCCTCACGGAGACGGAATGTCCAGACGCATTGCAGCGAAGATTACCGGTGTGAGCGGGTACGTCCCGCCCCGGGTGATGTCCAATGCCGATTTGGAGAAGCTGGTGGATACCGACGATGCCTGGATTCGCGAGCGCACCGGCATCCGCGAACGCCACGTCGCCGAAAAGGGCGTTGGCGCGTCCGATCTGGCCACGGCTGCCGCGCGCCAGCTCCTGAAATGCAAAAATGTGCCGGCTTCGGAAATCGACCTGATTGTGGTGGCCAGCGTCACGCCGGACATGATGTTCCCCGCAACCGCCTGCCTGGTTCAAAACAACCTGGGCGCAACGCATGCATGGGGATTCGATCTTTCGGCGGCCTGTTCCGGATTTCTCTATGGACTCACGGTCGGCGCGCAATTTGTGGGCGCCGGCACTCAAAAAAAAGCGCTGGTTATCGGCAGCGACGTCATGACTTCCATCCTGGATTATAAGGATCGCGCAACCTGCGTGTTGTTTGGAGACGGCGCTGGCGCCGTCCTTCTGGAACCCACCGACCGCGAGGACGAAGGCATTCTCGACTTCGTGCACGATGTCGACGGCTCCGGGGGAAAATATCTCTACATGCCCGGCGGCGGATCGCTTCACCCGTCTTCACACGAAACCGTGGATCAGAAGATGCACTACGTCCACCAGGAAGGCGCTCAAGTCTTCAAATACGCGGTGCGCCGAATGGCGGATCTGGCGTGCGAGATGCTCGTACGAAATGGATTCACGAGCAAGGACCTGGCGCTGGTTGTGCCCCATCAGGCCAATATGCGGATCATTCGCGCCATGCAGGAGCGGCTCGGCGTGGAAGACGCGAGAATCATGGTGAACATCGATCGCTACGGAAATACGACCGCGGGAACCATACCCCTGGGGCTGCGCGACGCCGTCGACGAGGGTCGCCTCAAAAAAGGGGATCTCGTCTTACTCGTCGCGGTCGGTGCGGGTTACACTTCAGGCGGGGTTCTGCTTCGCTGGGCGTACTAGTCAGCCGCGCCGATTACCGCCGCACGCAAGGGGCTTTTCACTTACTTACCGCGGACTTGGGCGGCGTAAACCATGTTGCGTTCCAGGTGCTGGTCCATCAGAACGGCTGCGTACCGCGAGCAGGTAGCCATTTCGCCGTTCGCCCAATTGGCCATTCCGGGGACGACATTGTCGAGCTTCTCCACCGCTGCGTAGTACGCTCGAATGGCCGTGAATCTAGCATTCTTACCGCGCAGGTCGGGAGATAAGTCTTTTAGAATTATAAGACTGCGGAAGTCCCGGGCCCCTATCCCTTCATGGGTGATCCCTGCAGCCACACGGACCCGGTCCGAGATTGCCTGTTCGGCAATACCGGAAATGGTCGCTCGCCAGTGGTAAAGCCCTATCTGTGCGAAGGCAACCAGCGAGACCGCGATTAAGATAGCCGCAACCATCCAGGATTATCCTCAGGATTACAGTTTCGTTTATCTACCTGTTAGGGGCAATGAATGGCTCGTACTAACATTATGTGCCCTAGGTACCAGAGGCGACCCCAAATAGAACGACATATTGGATAAAAATTACCCAATGTGAGGAGCCGGTGAGAGATTTCCAATGGGAAATGAGCTTATTGCTGTATATATTGACAACAAGTTCCAAATTGGTAACGGTCACGATTAGGATTCACCCTTCCATTCCCTTATTTGGACAGGAACCGGAGGTGAAAATGGACCGGCCGGATCAGATGTTTCCACCAGAATCAACAACCCGGCGCAGGAAATACATTATCTGGCTAATCCTGAATTCTCAATCGGATCAGCGCGCAGGGATATGGTAGATCTGCTTTGAATTCGAGGAGTCGCAATCGTATTCACGAATTTCGATTCTCCACTGCGGCTCGCCCAACTGAGGGAAAAATCTTTGCTTCCATGCGTAACCTTCGTCGCGCATCCTTAGACTCGACGAAATGGAGCCGCAGGACCGGTCCAGTTGCCGCGCGACTTCATCGATAGGTTGGTTTCCTCCCGGGTCGCGCCCGCCCCGAACCAGGATCATTTTCCCAGTCGCCTGACGCCCTGCCGCAAGCCACGCCGTCGAAGAAAATACTTGAGGATGTCTGACGGAATCGGGAAGCAAGCCCTCGAATTTCCAGGGCCCATTCTGGCTGGGGACACGGAGAAAATAAGTGAGATAAAACAGAAACGAAGGATGGTCGGCGATCACCGTAGCGCCGCCGTGAATTTTTGCTCCCGCTTCCTCCGCAACTCCCTGCCACGGTTCGATGAATCGTGGCGCGGAATAAAAGCGCCGCGAATAGATTCCGTACCAGCCGGCCGTGCCAATGATCAAAAGCGCGGCCGCCAGTCCGAAGGTTGCCCAGCGTGGTTTCGCCGTCTCAATCGCTACGCCGACCGGCAACAAGACCCAGGGAGAGAGCATGAGCAGATACTTCGTTTGGAGGATTCCCAGCAAAGCCATCGCAGCCAGCAGGAATGCGCTGTAGAACAAAAACCGGCGCGCCGGGCGCGGAAGCCACCGTACGACCAACGCCACGCAAAACAGGATCGCGATTCCCGCTGGAACGCTAAACCGCCAATACCATGGGGCCACCGATTCGCTTACGAAAAACGAAAATACATTGAACGCAGCGGTCGCCAGAATCGTCAACGCGCTCTGATGAAAATTCAAGCCGTGGGAAAGCTCCGCTCGAAACGCTGAATAAAGAGGAAGGAAAAACACGCATAGCAGCGCCACAGTTCCGAGGAGAGCTTTGAGAGTGGCCACAGGTTCCTTGGTTCGTGAGCGCACAAACTGATCGACCGCAAGGCAACCGAGAATTGCCCAGCCGAAATAATTTGTCCAAACCAGACCGGCGCAAAAGAGAAATAGCACCGCCCACCGGCCAAACGTCTGGTCTTCCAGAAAGTTGAAATAGGCGAGCGTCAATCCCGCGACTAACAGGAACGAAAACGAGTACCAGGTCGCCAGACGGGCGAAGTGAAAACCGAAGGGCCAAAGGATTCCCACCCAGATGACGGCGATCCCGCCGGACGACCCGGTGAAATAGCGGCTGGCACGGACCAGCAGAAAAAGTCCCACAAGAAAAAAAAGGACCGATGGAATCCGAAGGTAATCGAAATTTCCACCCGTCCAGCGCAGCCAGAAATGGAGAAGGATATCGTAGAGTGGCGGGTGCTCGTGCCTGCCGGCGCCGGAAAAGATTTGGGCGAGCGTGGCGCGCAATGGATTCGCCGCGACGCCCAGAATGATGGATTCATCATCAATGATGGTCACGGCTTTGTTGGTGATAACCAGACCGATGCCCAGCAGGATCAGCGGGACCACTTGCTGGGCGATTTCGTTTGGTTTGCGTTCGAGGACCGGCATGATTAATTCTGGCTCGGGCGCAACGGGAAGCCTGCCCAGGCGTTCAAAAGGCCCAGTGTCTCACGCACCACATCCAGACCGTCCCGGGTATGGCGCCACCAGTGCGCGCCGTCATAGATGTCATCCTGGGGATAGCGCACGATCATGCGCGGTTCAGAACCCACCAGTTTCCGCCAGATCGTGCGGACCCGGCGTGTATGGGGTTTTGAAGTCACGATAATCGCAGAGTGGAGATCCATGTTGTGGAGAACCTCGGCGATCTGGCGAACTTCCTCCTCCGTGTTCGCGTCGGCGCGCTCCAGAATACGAATGGAGTCCGGAGGAACTCCTTTGGCGATCAAAACCTTCTCGTTATAAAAATCTTCCCCCAGATAGGAAATTCTCATGGCCTTCAGATCGTCCACGGGAGAAGGCGGCGGAGAAATCCAAATCTGGTCCGCGTAACCGGCATGGTAGACGCGAGCGGCTTCGAGGGCGCGTTCCGGAAGGCGCCCGCTCAAGACCACGATCGCGTCCGCATGAACGAGCGGATCCTCGACGACCAGCCAATTCCCGATGGTCAAAAACACGGCTGCCACCGCGCCCGCGAGCACGATGGAAATCGCAACGGGAACCAGCCAGCGGCGCTTTCTCGATTTTGATTCAGTCAAAATTCCGCCTCATCCGCGCATCGTCCCCGGGAAGGAATCGCATATTCCTCAAGAGCGCCGGCGAGCCTTTTCCTCGGGTTCGTGGAGTGCCCTGGTAAAAATTAAATTATAGTGTCGCTTGGTGCAGTCCTCGCAGCGAAATGGCCGCAGCAAAACAAATGGGAGAATGAGCAATTCAAATAATCCCCGCCGGTGCGAACGGCGAACGTCAAAGCTCCTGCAGGATGGACAGCACCGCAGCAAAAAGAATCGATCGTGGGACATAGTCATCGGGCGGACGTGGCATCCTAACCCGGTGTCCATTCGAGGTCAATCGCGGCCGCTGATTCCCTCCACCTCCCCAGCGGCCGGGCGGGACATTTTCAAATACGCGCTTGGTCCGCCGGCCCGGACTTTGTGCCGAACGCAGCCGAGTTTAAGATGAAATTCAGCGTGGCCGCAAATTTCGACCGTGTGAGAGAATACGGTGTCATGAAGAAACGCAATCATTCGGAAAGCACCGGCATGAAGAGGCCATCTCGATGCGCGCGGTAGTCACAGGAGGCGCGGGGTTTCTCGGGTCGCATCTGTGCGACTACCTCCTCGATCGCGGCTGGGAAGTTCTGGCGATCGATAACCTGGTCACCGGCACTCCTGCCAACCTGCGCCATCTCGCGAGGAACGCTCCGTTCGCGATTATGCAGCAGGACGTCACCAAATATATCGATGTCCCGGGCCCGGTCGATTACGTCCTTCATTTCGCTTCGCCGGCGAGCCCGGTCGACTATCTGAAACTCCCGATCCAAACTTTGAAAGTGGGCTCGCTTGGAACGCACAATACTCTGGGCTTGGCCCTGGCGAAGAAGGCCAAGTATTTCCTCGCGTCCACATCGGAATGTTACGGCGATCCGCTGGTCAGTCCGCAGCCGGAGACCTATTGGGGCAATGTGAACACAGTCGGCCCGCGCGGCGTTTACGATGAAGCCAAGCGTTTTGCGGAAGCCATGGTGATGGCCTACCACCGCGCCAAAGGCCTGGACACGCACATCGTCCGCATCTTCAACACCTACGGGCCGCGCATGCGTCTGAATGACGGCCGCGCGCTGCCCAATTTCGTTTATCAGGCGCTGACCGGGCAGCCCATCACTGTTTATGGCACGGGAAAACAGACGCGCAGCTTCTGCTACGTTTCCGATCTAATCGACGGCATCTACCGTCTGATGATGTCCGACGAACATGAACCAACCAACATCGGAAATCCTCATGAAATAACGATCCTTGAATTCGCCGAACGGATTCGCACTTTGCTCGGCGCGTCCGCTCCCATCGTCTTCGAACCCTTGCCGCAGGATGACCCCAAGCAGCGCTGCCCGGACATTTCCAAAGCGCGCCGCCTGCTGGGCTGGGAACCGAAAGTGGATTTGGAAGAAGGGCTGCGGCTGACGCTGGAGTCGTTCAAGAAGCAGTTTGCGGAAGCAAATCCGTAGGACAGGCTTCAGCCTGTCGGGGTTTGATTTTTGTCAGCGTCGCAAAAAGTCAAAACCGACAGGCTGAAGCCTGTCCTACTGGCCCGCCGTTACAGCGACCGTGTCGGGCCGCCCGAAGCTCATATATTCAAATCCCAGATCTCTCATCTCCGCCGGGCGCAGCATATTCCGCGCGTCTATCACCAGCGGGCGCGCCATTTCCTTGCGAACGCGCTTCCAGTCCAGGCGCCGGAATTGCTCCCACTCGGTGAGCACCAGCAACGCATCGGCCCCGCGCGCCACTTCGTAGGGGTCCGCGGAGTAGTGTAAATTCGGGAACACGCCGCGCGCGCGCTCCATCGCTTCCGGATCGGTCGCGCGGACTTCCGCGCCTTCCGCCAGAAGACGCCGGATCACTTCGATCGCGGGCGCGAGGCGAATGTCATCCGTGTTCGGCTTGAACGCGATTCCCAGGACGCCAATCTGTTTTCCCTTCATCACCCAAAGCGCCTTCTTCACTTTCTCAAGGAGGCGGTCGACACGCTGCTTGTTCACACGCTCGGCTTCCTTTAACAATCCGAAATCCACGCCGGCGCGTTCGGCCAGTTTAACGAACGCCTGTATATCTTTCGGTAAACAATATCCTCCGAATCCCAGCCCGGCCTTGAGGAACTGCCCGCCGATCCGCGGATCGAGGCCCACGGCGCGCGTCACTTCCTCGACGTTGCCGCCCAGCCGCTCGCATAAATCGGCCAGCACGTTGGCATACGAAATCTTCAGACCCAGAAAAGAATTGGACGCGTGCTTGATGAGTTCCGCGCTGGCAATCGTCGTGACCACAAAATCCGGCGTCGCCGCGGGCGGACAATTCGGCTGGTGCACCGGGCAGCGATAGCGCCCTTCGAGAATCGGCCGGTACAGCTCGCGCAACTGCTGTTCGCTTTCCCTCTCCTCGACGCCGATCACAATCCGGTCCGGATGAAAAAAATCCTGGACCGCCGTCCCTTCGCGCAAAAATTCCGGATTGGAGGCCACGCGAAACTTCGCCCCGGCATTCTTCGCATATACCTCGAGGGCCCGTTTGAGCTGCTCGCCCGTCTGCGCCGGCACGGTGCTTTTCTCGATCACCAGCTTCGGCGTGCGCGATTCCTTGGCAATCATCCGCGCCACGTTGTCGATCGCGGAGAGGTCTGCCTCACCCGTTTCGGTCGGCGGCGTCCCCACGCAAATGAAAACCACGTCCGCCTGGCGCACGGCTTCCGCCCCATCGGCCGTGAAACGCAATCGCCCTTCACGCACTACGGTGTCCAGCACTTTGTCCAGGTGGGGCTCGTAGATCGGAATCTTCCCCGCCTGCAGCACGGCGATCCGCGCGCTGTCGTTGTCCGTCGCGACGACTTCGTGGCCGGCCTCGGCCAGACAACTGCCCGACACGAGTCCCACGTACCCGCAGCCAATCACCGCTAGTTTCACGCTGGTTCTCCCTTTTCAAAAAGCCTCATTGGTTCCGCTGCCGTCGGGCAAAACCATTTTCGCTTATTGCGCCACACAACAAAAGGTGATTTACCCGCATATCTGTGAGAGAAACACTGGACTAAGAATCTGTCCCGAAGAAAATCTCGGCAACTGTTCATGCGCGGGATTCTGCTCACGTGCTACTCGAAGTCCCGGAGGGACGTTACATTGTCCGGTCGGGGACATGTCTGACACTTTAGACCGGGCACATTCCTGACACTTTTGGCACCTTTGCTTCGAGGGGATGGGGTGCAGGGGAAGGGGAGACTTCCCCTTCCCCTGCATTCACCTGACAGGAAACCGCGCGCAACGGCAAGATTGTCCGCCGCTGGCTGTCAAAGCGCGCAATCGGAAACTCGGCAAAGTACACCGTGTAGATCCGATCATCCACCGGCAGCAACCCAATGGGTTCTCCGATCAGAGTCTCGCTGAGAAACACGTCTTGTTCCTTCCAGGAAAAACTGCCTCGCCGCCTCACACGCCGCACCCGCATGGCGCTGCCGTATTCCGGCTCGCGCACCCGCGCCGGATACGTTCGCGGCGAAGGCCGGTACACCGCGCTCGGCGTTTGCATCCCCAACGCTTCGTGCGGACGCTCTTCGTTGTACTCGCGGCGAAAACGGTGGAAGGCTCGCTGCTGCGCACGCGGGTTGGCCTCCGGGGGAGAGGCCGTCTCTTGATCCAACGTGCGATGCATCCGTTCGTGCCTCCCGTTTTGCTCGGGATGCCCAGCCGCGATGCGTTCCGGCACAATCCCCAATTTCATCCACCACACCGCCAGACGCGACAGCCCCGCCACGGCTCGCGAGGCGAACGGCGCGCCGTTGTCGGTCCGCATGGCTTGCGGCAGGCCGTATTCGCGAAACGCCGCCTCGAAAACCGCCTGCACGTGCTCGCCATCGGTCTTGGACACCTGCTGACAACGCAGCAAGTACCGGGTGTGCGCGTCCGTGATCGTCAACGGATCCACGCGCTGGCCGTCACCGGTCCGAAACCAGCCTTTGAAATCGGCGCACCAAATCCGGTTGGGCGCATCGGCCAACGCAAACGGCTCCGTGTAGGGCGGCGCGCGACGCCGTTTCTTCCGCGCAATCACCAGTCCTTCCCGCGCCAGCAGCGCACCGATCGTGCTCGCCGCCGGCCAGGGCGTCTGCGGAGCTTCCCGCTCCAATACGCGTTTCAGTTTGCGCGGACCCCAGCGCATGTGCGCTCGCCGCAGCTCCAGCACCGCCTCCTCGATCTGCTCCGGCGTCTGATTCGGGTGACGCTCGGGCGCCCGGCCTCGGTCCCGCAGCGCCTCCAGCCCTCCTTGCTGGTACCGCCGCAGCCAATAGTAACCGGTCTCCCGCGCGATGTCGTAGATCTCACACAAGTCGGTCATCGTGTACAGCCCGCGTTCATGCTCCAATACAAACCGCGTTCGTTCGTCCATCACACTGCTCGCTTTCCAGGGCATCTTTCACTTCTACACGCCCTGTCAACTTACAGTGTCAGGAATCTCCCCGGTTTGTTCTGTCAGGCATGTCCCCGGTCCGTACCAGATCGTAGCCCACCGCGGGAGCGGTGGGAACCCGCGTGGTCACGATAGGCAAGCCCCCTAGAGTGTGCGTGAGAACATCCTCAGCTCACGACTCAGGGCAGAATTTTCGGTCGCTTCCGGCGCTGCGTGCTTCCCAGGATCCCTGTTGGCCCTGGCAACCCTGGCGGTTAGTTCTTTTGGTGATACAAGCGACTCAAGTTGTATCCAATCGCCGCCAGTGTGAACTCGATTCCCACCCGATGCAGGCCCCGCAACCGGAACTGGCGCAGCCCGCGTTGTTGTTTCAGTACTCCAAACACCGGTTCGACGATTGCTTTGCGTTGGGCATAGACTTTTCGACCCGCCGGGTCACGCAGTTTCTGCCGCATCTGGCAATGCGCCGGGTCGCGCAGATGTTTGCTCCTGCCGATCCCTCGCGCGCGGCCTTTGCCCTTTAGTTCGTAACTGAGATTTGCATCCGGCACATACCCATCGATCTCCCGCTCCCGCAGTCCATGCAAGTTCTGCAACGAGAAAAATCCCGTATCGGCACTGACGCGTTGCGGTTTCCCACGGCATTGCCGGCTCGCTTCATCCACCAGAGGCAGTAAGGACGCATTGTCGCTGGCGTTCTGGGTCACCCGTTGGGCCACGATCAGATGATCTTCGCTCACCGCAATTTCGGCCGTATATCCCAGCTGCCAGCCATCCCGGCTGCGAAGAAAGCGGCTCTCCGGATCGGTCCTCGAAATCTGCCGCAGCCCGCTTTTCCGCAGTCGCTGCAGCCGCCTCGGGATTTGCCCCAGCTGTCGCTGCAACTCCGCCACCGGCATTTGCATTCCGGCGTTCTCATCCGGATCCTCGGCATTGCAGGCTTGTTGCCACCGCCGAATCTGCCGCCGCAACCGCGCTCGTTCCCGGCGTAACTTCGTCTCCGTATCGATCCGATCCCGCGAGGCCGCTCCGCGCACCCGCGTCGAATCAATCGCCACGTGCCCCAAGCGTACCAGACGCATCTCGCGCGCCACCTCCAGCACCTGCGTGAACACATCGTTCAGGCCCCGCCCGTGGCGCCGCCGGAACGCGCTCAGCGCCCAGTTGTCCGGCCGCGCTCCCCCCGCCAGATAGCGAAACGCCAAGTCTTCCTGAATCCGTTGCTCCAAGCGTCGCGCCGAGGTGATCCCCAACACATAGGCGTACAACCAGACTTTCAGCATCAACTCCGGCGCGTACAACGCTCCGCCTTCTTCGCTGTACACCTGCTCAAATTCGGAAAGATCCAAACGCTCCACCACGCCATGCACAAAAAATACGATGTGATTTTCGCCCAACACATCCTTCACGTTGGGCGGCAGAAGATACGCTTGATCCGGGTGGTACGGTAGAAATCGTGTCATGCTCCCTTACTGCACGATTTGCTTAAAAATTTCAAGCCAGTTCTCACGCACACTCGGAGGGGCGGCACATTGGCATCGCCCTGTGTCGCCCCTCCGAGTGTGCGTGAGAACATCCTCAGCTCACGACTCAGGGCAGAATTTTCGGTCGCTTCCGGCGCTGCGTGCTTCCCAGGATCCCTGTTGGCCCTGGCAACCCTGGCGGTTAGTTCTTTTGGTGATACAAGCGACTCAAGTTGTATCCAATCGCCGCCAGTGTGAACTCGATTCCCACCCGATGCAGGCCCCGCAACCGGAACTGGCGCAGCCCGCGTTGTTGTTTCAGTACTCCAAACACCGGTTCGACGATTGCTTTGCGTTGGGCATAGACTTTTCGACCCGCCGGGTCACGCAGTTTCTGCCGCATCTGGCAATGCGCCGGGTCGCGCAGATGTTTGCTCCTGCCGATCCCTCGCGCGCGGCCTTTGCCCTTTAGTTCGTAACTGAGATTTGCATCCGGCACATACCCATCGATCTCCCGCTCCCGCAGTCCGTGCAAGTTCTGCAACGAGAAAAATCCCGTATCGGCACTGACGCGTTGCGGTTTCCCACGGCATTGCCGGCTCGCTTCATCCACCAGAGGCAGTAAGGACGCATTGTCGCTGGCGTTCTGGGTCACCCGTTGGGCCACGATCAGATGATCTTCGCTCACCGCAATTTCGGCCGTAGTATCCCAGCTGCCAGCCATCCCGGCTGCGAAGAAAGCGGCTCTCCGGATCGGTCCTCGAAATCTGCCGCAGCCCGCTTTTCCGCAGTCGCTGCAGCCGCCTCGGGATTTGCCCCAGCTGTCGCTGCAACTCCGCCACCGGCATTTGCATTCCGGCGTTCTCATCCGGATCCTCGGCATTGCAGGCTTGTTGCCACCGCCGAATCTGCCGCCGCAACCGCGCTCGTTCCCGGCGTAACTTCGTCTCCGTATCGATCCGATCCCGCGAGGCCGCTCCGCGCACCCGCGTCGAATCAATCGCCACGTGCCCCAAGCGTACCAGACGCATCTCGCGCGCCACCTCCAGCACCTGCGTGAACACATCGTTCAGGCCCCGCCCGTGGCGCCGCCGGAACGCGCTCAGCGCCCAGTTGTCCGGCCGCGCTCCCCCCGCCAGATAGCGAAACGCCAAGTCTTCCTGAATCCGTTGCTCCAAGCGTCGCGCCGAGGTGATCCCCAACACATAGGCGTACAACCAGACTTTCAGCATCAACTCCGGCGCGTACAACGCTCCGCCTTCTTCGCTGTACACCTGCTCAAATTCGGAAAGATCCAAACGCTCCACCACGCCATGCACAAAAAATACGATGTGATTTTCGCCCAACACATCCTTCACGTTGGGCGGCAGAAGATACGCTTGATCCGGGTGGTACGGTAGAAATCGTGTCATGCTCCCTTACTGCACGATTTGCTTAAAAATTTCAAGCCAGTTCTCACGCACACTCTCCGGGGCTTGGCCATCTGTCCTCGCACAGACCCACCGCTTACGCGGTGGGCTACGTTCTTTCGTCCCTCACCGGACTGGCCAAAAGGACAAGAGCGATTCATCTTTCCACGGCACAAACTACTAGCTCTTCGTCAGCGAAAAACTCCCGATCACCAGCGCATCGACGCCGGAACAAAAATAGCTCCGCACCGCATCACGCGGCGAAACCACCAGCGGCTCACCAAACAAATTGAAGGACGTATTCACCAGCATGGGCGCGGAAGCAAATTGGCCAAATCGCTCAAGCAGGCGCCAAAGAAGCGGGTTCGCCGCGCGCTCCACCACGTGCAAACGCACGCGCGCGCCCGGAAGAAGAAATCCTTCGAGCAGGCGGGCCGCTTCCGGCTTCGCCGCGGCGAGCGTGGCCATGAATCGCGAAGAGGGCGAATAGTCGAAATACTCCGCGGCGCGCCCGGCCAGAACGGAAATGGCAAACGGCCGGAACGCTTCGCGGTGCTTCACAAATTCATTGAGGTTTTCCTTCACGTAAGGGGCCCAGGGAGAAGCAAGCAGGCTGCGATTGCCGAGCGCGCGCGGCCCGAATTCCGCCGCGCCGTGAAACCATCCCACAATTTTTCCGGCAGCGAGCAACTGTATGGTTTCTTCGAGCCGCTGTTCGTCTCCCACGTGAAACCGGTAGCGCGCTTTGCAATTGTCGAGGACTTGCTTGATGTCCTGGCTGGAATAGCTCGGCCCCCAGTCGAGTCTTTCGACGGCGGGCTGGCGCGGTTTTTTTTGAATCTGGTGGCGCACGTACCACGCCGCGCCGAGCGCCGTGCCTTCATTTCCCGCAGCGGGCTGAACGAAAACGCGATCGAAGCCCGTATTTTTTTCCACGTGCGAGACTACAACCGGGTTCAAAAATAATCCGCCCGCCAGGCACAGGGACTTCGCGCCCGTCTGCTTCCGGTAGCGCTCGGCCAGTTCCGCGGCGATCGTGCCGCACGCCTGCTGCACGCTCGCGGCCAGCTGCTTGCGCAACGCCTCCGAAATCGGCGGGCGCGGCGAGCCCGTTTCTGTGGCTTTGCCGATGGCGGGGTCTACTCCAACGGCCCGATAGAATTTGGGAGAAAACGCGATGTGCCCCGCAAGGCCCGCGTTGAAGTAGCGCGTGGCGAGACGCGGCAATTTTCCCGGCGCGCGGCGCAGCATCTCCAGAAACAGCGACTCGAACACGGGCTCGCCTTCGAGGCCCAGCCATTGCGTCTTGTGTTCGTCCGCGTGCGGCGTGAAGCCGATCAAGTCCGTGATCTGCGAAAAAATCCATGCCGGCGAATGCGGAAAAGGAATCGATTCGAGAACGCGCAGGCGGTTGCCTTCGCCGAGCGCAATCGAGCCGGAGCGCCCGTCGCCCTGCTCGTCAAGCGTGAGCACCAAAGAGCGGTCGGCATCGGACGCGTAGAAAGCGCTTGCAGCGTGGCAGAGGTGATGTTCGAGGTGCAGGACTTTCAGGTGCGGCGATTCGCCCAGCATTTCGAGCAAGCGCCCGTTGTTGAGTTCGCGGCCCAGTTCGCCGAGCGCCTTGGTCTGATAGTAGCCGCTGGGGACCGGCGCGAACGGCGTCAGCTTCGCGCGCATCCACGCCTGGCGCACCCAGGTGCGCACAGGGCGGCTGGCCACGGCCACGCATTCCACGCCGCCCCACCCGGTCCCGGCGCGCTCCAGGCAAAAGCGAATCGCCTCGCGCGGAATTCCAGCGGCAGTGCGCCTGCGAACGAGCTTGCTCTCTTCCATGGCGGCGAGAATGCCGTCGTCGGAAAGCAGCGCGGCGGCGGAATCATGCGCGAGCCCGGAAAGGCCGAGGATGTTCAAGCGTGTCCCCTGATCCTGCCTAGCCGGTTGTGGGAGCTTTTTGAAGCCCGGCGGAATCTAGATAGGCAGTATCGCGGAGTTTACGCGTGGAAAGCTCGCGTGTCCACGCACGACGACGTGAGGGAGGATCCTAATTTGAAAATCGCTCTGAAAGGTGAGGCATTTAGGAGGTCGAGGCTTCAGCCCCGACGATCAGGTTTGCGATTTCGTGGGCTCTAGCCCCTGAAGCTTCAGGGTCTGAAGGCCTAGTTCATACCACAGCGATCGTCCGACCTGAAGGTCGGACCTCCTAAACAACAAGATCGAATTCGATTCGCTATTTCGGCGGCTGCGTCAGCTTCAGGCGCGCAGCCTGAGCGCATTCGCCGGTGACGACGAAATAGCGCGCCACCGCCTCTTTTCCGATCTCGAAGGGATGCGGCTCGCCAGGCTTGCGCGAGGCGATCATCCTGATCTTCGTGGTCGCGAGATCAAATTCCGAATGGTTGGACATGAGGACGGTCGCGTTCGCCGCCGCCGCGGCAGCGGCCATCTTGCTTTGGGATTTGATGTACGTATCGAAATTCGCCGTCGTGCTGGGAAAATTGAATGCCGTGCCGCCCGAGTATGCGACGGTAAGCGGCTTGCCGTTATCTTTCACCGTGAAGATCATCGAGAGCGTCCCCGGCGTATGGCCCGGCGTGGCGATCAGGGTCACCGACGTGTCGCCGAGCGTGATTTTCTGGCCATCGTCGGCGACGATGTCGCGCTTCGGTTTTCCCGCCGGATACCCGTTGACGGATTTTTCGATGGAATCCCAATCGGGGCCGCCCATGACGATGCGCGAGCCATAGCGGTCCTGCATGAGTTTGGCTCCGCCCACATGATCGGAATGCGCATGGCTGATGATGACGTACTTGACCTTGGCCGGATCGAGACCCAGCTTTTTCAACCCACCAATGATCTCCTCCTCCGAGTTGTACGTGAACAGCGTGTCGATAAGGATGATTCCCTCGCTGGAGGTCAGCGCCCAGGAACTTTGGATCTTGGAGCCGACGAAATAGAGGTTGTCGAAAACTTTGGCCGGTTCGATGAACCATGTATCCCGAGCGGGTGCGGGGCCGGGCGCTACGTCGCGCACCGTATTCGGAACCGCCGGCGGCGCTACGCACAGGCGAGCCAGCGTGCCGGTAAAGTCGAATCCCGCGGCGTTTCTGGCCGCGACCAAATGGGCGTCAATCGCGTCTGTCATGTTCTGCGCAAACGTGTTTGCGCCACACAGGCTCAAAGACAGAACAAGCGCTGCACCGACGTTGGTCGTTTGATTCTTCATGGCTGCACCTCTTCTGAGTTTCTTCTCTCAGCGGGTCAAGTAGCACAGCGATCCGCCGCGGCGGATGGCTGTGCTACTAAAAGCCGAACGCCGTGGAGTTTACTCGCGGAGGGCGCATACGTCCATTCGCAGGAAAAACTCAGCCGCGATTTTTGGGAAGGATGGAACCGCCGGAGAGCAGCCCGCGCAGGGCGAGCAGCAGGAGGCGCGGTTGGCTCAGGGCGATGTTCCAGAGGACGCGCGATGCTTCGTCGCGCGTGTACTGGCTGAGCGAGCGGCGCGTCGAGTCGTTCATGAGATCGACCAGGCGGCTGTAGTCTGCCTGCTTGAATTGATGAATCGTCTTGCGAATGAGCAGGTGGAGATCGAGCTCGCGGCGCAGCGAACGCAGCTCGCGACTTTCTCCGCCGTTCATGATCGATTCGGTGACGCCGATGGCGCCGCGAAATCCGGTGACGATTC
The DNA here is from genome assembly GCA_963804145.1 of uncultured Acidobacteriota bacterium. Classification (GTDB taxonomy): domain Bacteria; phylum Acidobacteriota; class Terriglobia; order Acidiferrales; family UBA7541; genus Palsa-360. The sequence goes on from CAWDPI010000009.1 coordinate 63,822, forward strand.
CGCCGACCGTCGAAACTTTCACCTGCCCAGCGGCATCGCCCACCAAAAACACGCGCCCCGCTCCCACGCGGCGCTCGACCGGTGTCCACCGGTCGTACACCGGGATTCGCGCGCCCTGGTAACCGAGCGGCGTGAACCCGCGCTTCTCCATGAAGCGCTCGAGGCAGCGCCGGTTTCCTGGCCGTCCTCGCCGATCAAACCCAGCACAGCGCGCTCGCTCGATTCCGGAATCAGCCAGTAGAAATATGGCGTGTCGTCCGGCACGAACCACACGCGCACCGAATGGGGCGACATGTCCGCGGGCACTCGCACGATGGCCTGCACAAGTGGAACGGTGGGCTGGCGCGGCCATCCAGCGCTCTGCGCGACGCGTGAGAGCGCGCCATCGGCGCCGACCACCACGTCAGCGTGCAGTTCCTCGACGCGGGCGTCCTGCCCGCGTTCGACGTTCACGCGCAAGCCGGTTCCATTGCTTTGCAGGTCGACGAACCGATTGCCGAAGGAAATTTTTGCGCCATGGCTTTGCGCGTCCTCGGCGAGGTCGCGGATCAGACGGGACCGCTCAATAATCAGATCGGGTCGATCCAGGGGAACCTGGGCGGCGCGCCCGTCGGTGAATAATTCAAATTTATGGATTTCGTTTACGACGGAGGCCTCACCGAGCTGCCCCAGCAAGGTTCGCATGTGGCTGGTCACGATGAGCGTTCGTGGAGTCGGGTCGAGCTGGTCGGACCGTTCGAGCACTTCCACCGCGCATCCGGCCCGCGCCAGAAGGGATGCTGTGAAAAAACCGGAAGCGGAACCGCCGATCACGGCGACCTGTGGTCCGGATTTGGTGCCTCGCCCCTCTTTGAGTGGCTGCTGCAGTGTGACCTTCCCGCGCTTCAAAGTCCTACGGCACGCCGACAACGCATCAACGTGGAAGCGCTTCCATTCTCGAAGCTGTGGGCGAAATGCGAGGGCGCGCCTCCAAGGACGGCCGCCAGTCTTCCCTCGCAGCGCGACGAGAATATCCTAAAACCACTATCCGCGGATATCCCTTCACCGAGCCGGATCAGCGAGAGAGCAGTATAGCCAAACCGGGACATTAGGCAAAGCGGAAGGCGACATTCATCGAAAGAAAATTATTGGATACAAGTTGGACTGGCGGGGCCAAGACGAATATCATTTGAAGCTGAGTCTCCGAGGCCGCGAGCCCTTCCGCACCGCGCGCCAGAAAAGGTTGGCAGTGAGCCCCACTCTGATTTCCCTGCAGGTCGGAGTCCCGCGCAGCGTCATTCGCGATGGCCAGGAAGTTTTGACGGGCATCTTCAAAGCACCCGTTGAAAAGCGGGTGCGGATGCGGACGCTGAATCTTGACGGTGACCAACAGGCCGATTTGTCGGTCCATGGCGGACCGAATAAGGCCGTGTACGTCTATCCCTCCGAGCACTATCCCTTCTGGAAAAAGGAACTCCCGGGCGTGGAACTTCCGTGGGGCGCGTTTGGAGAGAACCTCACGACGTCGGGCCTCTTTGAGAGCGCTGTGTGCATCGGTGACCGCTTCGCGATCGGCACGGCGGAAGTGGTTGTGACGCAGCCGCGCCTTCCGTGCTTCAAACTGAATCTGAAATTTAATCGCGACGACATGATCAAGCGCTTCCTCGCGAGCGGCCGCACCGGGTTTTATCTCCGCGTGCTCCGCGAAGGAGAAGTCGGCGCAGGCGACGAAATTATTCCGGTCCATCAGGACGAGAATCGAGTTTCCGTGCTGGACGCGTTGCACCTGCATCTCCATGAATCGGATTCGAGCGAATTGCGCAACCGCGCCCTCCAGGTGGAATACCTCTCCCCATCCTGGCGCAAAGAATTCAGCGAGCAGGTTTAGATGTAGTGGCGCGGGCTTCAGCCTGCGGGGGTTCGTACTTGCGAGGACTAAACCCCGCAGGCTGAAGCCCGCGCCACTTGAGCGGCAAAAATTTCAAGGAGGAAAAGATGAAGGTGAATGTAGGCCTGATTGGGCTTGGCCGGCTCGGGGCCGTTTACGCGCGTGACCTGGCGTCGCGCGTCGCCGGCGTGCGCCTCGCGGCTTTGGCGGACACGAATGCCACGCTCGCCGAGGAAACCGCGCGCGAGCTGGGCGTGCCGCGATGGTACATGGATCCCATCGCGATGCTCGACGATCCAGAGGTCGACGCGGTCATTATCGTGAGCCCCACCGACACGCATTGCGATCTTGTCATCAGCACGCTTGAGCGCGGCAAGCCCGTGTTTTGCGAGAAGCCTCCGGCATTGTCTCTCAGCCAAACGCAAAAGATGAAAGACGCCGTCGCGCGCGCGCATGGCTTCCTGCAAATGGGATTCATGCGGCGCTTCGACTCGGGCTACGCCGCCGCCAAGAAAAAGCTCGACGAGGGCGTCATCGGCACGCCCATCGTGTTCAAGTCTTCCTCGCGCGATCCATACCGGCCTTCTTTGGAGTACGCGAACCCCAAGAGCAGCGGCGGCATGATCGTCGACATGGGCATTCACGATTTTGACCTGGCGCGCTGGTACATGGGCGAAGTTTCCACCGTCAGCGCGGTGGGCGGAACGCTGGCGTATCCCGAACTCAACGAAGTCGGCGACATCGACAACGCCATCGTCTCGCTCACCTTCGCCAGCGGCCGCATCGGCGTCGTCGACCTCAGCCGCAGCGGCATCTATGGCTATGACATTTTTGGGGAAATCCTCGGCACCACGGGCACTCTGCGAATCGGATACCTCCGCGAGACTCCGTTGTTCGTGATGACAAAAAACCAGGTCGCGCACGACACCGTCCCATTCTTCATGGAACGATTCCGCGACGCCTACCCGGCCCAGCTCCAGAACTTCGCAGACAACTTGCGCAACGATCGCGAGCCCCCCATTACGATTGACGATGCGATGGAAACGTTGCGCATCGCACTCGCGGCTACCCGCGCGCAAGCGACTGGCAAGGCAGTCTCGCTGCGGGATAGTTCTTTGTAAGCGTGGGTTTGTAGGTTCTCAGTATCAAACTGTATGGGGGTCCGAAAATCCCCACCCTTGCAAAAGGCGCAAGGATGGGGCACCCGGCGATTCAACACCACAAACACAACATCTCAAATTTGAAATTTCAGATTCCAAATCCAAGACCTCAAAGTGAATTCTCCAAGGTCGACGCGGGTGCCCCACCCTTTGTGCTCTTCAAAGGGTGGGGGTTTAAATTCCAGGATTCTGGAATCAGGAATTCGAGAAGCGTTTCTGCGTTGCTACGTTTTGCGGGTTTGCCGTTCGTAGGGCGCGCGCTCGAGCAAACCGACTGCGGCGAGCACGGCCACGCCGGCGAGAGCGGCGACCGCATACGCGGGCCCCGCGGCGAGGCGGCTGATCGCGAGGGCCAGCAGGCCGAAAAACGCGCCGAGTGCGTACATCAGCAAAACGGCGGTGCGCTGGCTCTTGAAAAGATTCGAGAGGCGGTGCGCGGTGTGGTCTTTGCCGGGAGTCGTAAAGGGTAGGAAGCCGCGGCGGGAACGGGAAATGGAAATCAGCGTGGTGTCGAAAATCGTCGAGCCGAGAATGAAAACGGGGATCAGCCACGCGGCGTTGTGACCGGCGGCAACCTCCGGCCGCAACTTCAGGGCCAGAGTGGCCATCAGGAAACCGAGGAACATCGCGCCGCCATCTCCCATGAAAATTTTCGCAGGCTTGAAATTCCAGCGCAGGAATCCCGCGGCGGCGCCCAGGACCGCGGCGGCCATGGTGCTGACGAGGAGCTGGCCGCTTTCGAGCGCGAAGATGGCGAAGAAGAGCGAAGCCATCGCGGCGACGCCCGCGCAAAGCCCGTCCATGTGATCCAGAATGCTGAAGGACGCAGTAATTCCGACGACCCAGACCAGAGTCAGCGCCGTGTCCGCCCACACGCCGGGCCTTCCCGGCCAGATGTTCGAGAACACCTGAGCGCGGATGCCCGAAACGAGCAGGATCACCGCCGCGGCGGGCATGGCTCCGAACAACTTGATCTGATGATGGAGCAGGCCGCGGTCGTCCAGTATGCCGACGACGGCGACGAGCGTCGCGCCCGCGTAAATTCCGATCACCTGCGTCAGCGCGGGACCGTTCATGGACACGAGCAGCGCGATCAGCACGCCCAGATAAATTGCCAGCCCGCCGAGCAGCGGCATCGGCTGGACGTGCACCTTGCGCGGGCCCGGATGATCCACCATCCCGAAGCGGAGCGCGAGTTGCCGCACCGGAACAGTGAGCCCCATCGAGGCAATCAAGCCAACGGCAAATGCAATCAGGCCGGTATTCATAGAGACACCGAATTCATCCCTCGGTCAGCGTCCTCAAAGAAAGTGCTCCCATATCGCAACGCGCGCATCGCCCCCTGGGAACGCCAATCTCCCGATTGGCGTTGTGCGGGCCGCCAATCGGGAGATTGGCGTTCCCGAGCTAGATCATCTTCCCATCCACATCGGTCGAGCCAGCTTCACTCGCGAACTGCATCCTCCAACGTCTGAGAAAAAATCTTCAACTGTGCCACTCTATCATAGGAAAAAGAAATTTCCCGCGCGCGGCGCGCCATCGTTTGCAAATGTTCCGAGTCGTGCAACACGCTCCGGATGGCTTCCGCAACGCTCGCCGGATCGTCCGGATCAGCGGCAATGCCGCATCCTGACCGGCGAATAATCCGCACGACGTCGGTCTCCTCCGGAGCGATACCCAGCACAGGGCGCCCCGCGGCAAGCGTGGGATACAACTTGCTCGGCACAACAACGCCTTCGAGCCCTCTCTTCACCGTAACGACGTGCATGTCGCCCGAAGAAAGCACCAGCGGCACTTCACTTGCCGGGCGAAACGGCAGGAAGCGAATCGCGCGGCATCCATCAGCCATGGCCTCGACCTGCGGCTTCATCGCTCCCTCGCCGATAAATACAAGGCCCACTCCTTCCTTCTCCAGCAGGCGGACCGCCGAAATCAGCGTTTGCCACGCCCCATAGAAGCCTAGATTCCCCGCATGAACCAACGCGAACTTGAAATCGCCGCGAATCTCACGCGCCACGGAATTGTCCGGCGACGGCACAGTTTCCGGAATGACGATTCCGTCGCGGGAGACAACGACGCGAGCGGGATCGACCCCTTTCGCGACGATGCGGTCGCGCATGTCTTCGCCAAGAACAATGACGCGCGCCGCGTGGCGCAGCGCCCATCGATGCATCGCCTCCCAGCGCGCCGTGAAACCGCCGGGGCGCACGATCGAGCCGCCCACGGCCATGTCGGGATACATATCGCGAATGTTGTAGACGAAGGGACGGCCAGACAGGCGCGCAACGAGCGCCCCCGCGATGCCTTCAATGGGCGGGTCGGTCATGGCCAGCACGATGTCCGAAGGGATGGAGAGGGCCCGCGGGATCGCCAGCGAAAGATAAGTCAGATAATTCGAGACGCGGCGTCGCATCTGAAAGCGCGGATAGGCGGTCGAGCCCACGCGCTCGACGGCCAGATTGCCGCGGACTTCGCGATTCAAAAAATAATGCGGATGGCGCTCGGACGGATCGTAGCTCGGCCGGCCCGCCAGCACAGTCACGCGGTGATTCACCGAGAGGGCCTCCGCGACCTGCGCCGCGAACTTGGCCGTGGCGCTGGTGTCCGGCGGAAAATATTCGTTCAGAAGAAGAATATGCACAGGCTCGTCCGGAAGGGAAAGGAAACGAGTGCAAGAGCGAAGATTCATAATCCCCGGCTTCGAAGAAAGCGATTTATTTTTCATTCCGAGCGAAGCGAGGAACTTCTCCCCGGTTTAATTTTAAGAAGAGAAAGAGAGATTCCTCGCTTCGCTCGGAGTGACAAAAGAGTGGGGCACATTTCCCGCAGCTTGAATCCTGCCAAATTGCGGCGCGTCGGATCAGCGCTGCACCTCGGCGGTCTCAGGTTTGCGAACGAGGATGTCGCCCAGGACCAGCACGTCCATTTTAGTTCGCAGAAAACATTCGATGGCTTCCTCGGGCCTGCACACAATGGGTTCGTTGTCGTTGAACGAAGTATTCAACACGACCGGCACGCCGGTAATGTTGCCAAACTCCCGGATCAATCGCCAATAGCGTGGGTTCGCTTCCTGCGTAACAGTTTGGAGGCGCCCCGTACCGTCCAGGTGAGTGGGCGCGGGAATGACTTCGCGCTTCTCGGGCCGCACGGAATAGGCCTGAGTCATGAAGGGACACGGATAGGACTTCTCGAAATACTCTCCAGTGGCTTCCGCAAGGACTGACGGGGCAAATGGCCGGAACATTTCCCGGTGTTTGATCCTGGCGTTCAGAATGTCTTTCATGTCCGGCGCGGCGCGGGTCGGCAACGATGCTGCGATTCCCCAGCGCGCGTGGTCCCCACTCTGCCCGTCCTTGGAACCAGCCGAGGATTTTTCCGGCAGCGATTTCCTTCGCCGCTTCTTTCGCAATCTGTTCTTCGGGAAGCTCGGAAATCTCCATGCCTTCGCCGCGCAATCTGCTGGCAGCAACGGCAGCGCGTACCTGCTCGGGCGAGTAGCCCGGCCCCCAATATGCGTTTTCCATAACGAAAGATCGTGGCTGCCCAAGGATCTGATGATGCACGAAATAAGCAGCGCCGATCGCGAGGCCGGCATCTCCCGCCGCGGGCTGCACGAAGATTCGTTCGAATGGCGTCTCGTCAAAAATTTTCCCGTTGGCGACGCAATTGAACGCCACCCCGCCGGCCAGGCAGACGGCTTTTTGCTTGGTTCGGGCGTGCAGGGCGCGAAGCATTTCGAATAAAACTTCTTCCAGACGCGCTTGCAGCGTGGCCGCGCCGTCACGATGCACCTTTTCGACGGGAGCCGCGGGGTCTCGCGCAGGTCCCAGGCGTTCGGCCATATAGTCGGAGTACATCGCACCAAGCTCGGGAGTCTTGTCCGCATCGCGCCAAGACATTTCCGGGCCGGTGCGATGGTGTTTAAAGTAGTCAAGACCCAGGCGGAAGCCAACGCCTCCGTTGGTGCGCACAATTTTCCTAAACTCTTCAAGGTAGACAGGCTCGCCGTACGCGGCCAGGCCCATGACTTTGTATTCATCACCAAATTTGCGAAATCCCAGGTATTGAGACACGGCCGTGTAATACATTCCGAGAGAATGGGGAAACGCAATCGACCCGTCGATGTGCATGCGATTGCCTTGCCCGGTTCCCCACATCGTGCTGGCAAAATCGCCGAGACCATCCGCGGACAGCAGTGCGGCCTCGTCGAACGGAGACACGAAAAACGCGCTCGCCAGGTGCGCCTGATGATGTTCGACGCGGTGGAATTTGGCTCGAATCTCGTGCGGGGAAATATCGAACGCCCGCCCAAGCGCTTCCGGAATTCCGGCAAACTGGCCCAACACTTTTATTCTCTCAGCCGCAAAACTCGGCATCCTCAGAGCGTAAAAGAGCTTAGTCCCAAGGCGAGCCCAGGGATTGCGCGGGATCGCGATGTGGTCGACTTCAGGCAGCGTAATGCCGGCAGCGTCCAGGCAGTAACGGATAGCCGCCGCCGGAAATCCCGCAGCATACTTCACACGGTTAAAGCGTTCTTCTTCAACGGCGGCGATCAGGCGGCCGTCTGCAATAATCGCCGCGGAGGAATTGCCGTGGTAGGCATTGATTCCCAGGATGTACATCCGGAATGGTTTTCCTTTCCCTCATGACCGCGCGTTCGAAGCAGTCGCGGAGGCAGCGGCAGTGTGAACGGCATCTGTGGTAGAAGCTGGATGGTTCGCTGCATTCGCCACGTGATGACGAACCCATTCATTGAGCACATACAGGCTCCAGGGACGCGACCAGTTGGTCTGGCCGATGACGAAGTTCTGCCAGGCGCCACGGACGGCGCGCGGGTTCAAATATTGCCGTAACGGCGGCGTGAGGTTCGCCAGATCCTGCGATAGACGCACGCCGAGAGAACCTCTGAGCCAGACATCCCACGGCAGAGTGAACGTTCGCTTGGATTGGCCGACGACTTCATCGGGCAGCAAGTCGGAGAGCGCCTCGACCAATAGGGATTTCGGAACCTCGGGCGTATATTTCGCAGTCCTCGGCAGTCGGCCGACAAACTCCACGAGGCGGTGGTCGAGGAAAGGCACGCGGACCTCGAGAGAATTGGCCATGCTGGCGGAGTCGGTGTCGCGCAGAAGCGTGTTCACCATGTACGACTGCAATTCGAAACAGGAAACCGAAGTAAAGGAATCAAGCTGTCCCGCCTGCCGCGCCGTTTCCCGCATTCGATCGCGCCAGGGATTTTCATGGCTGCCGGAATATTGCGCGGATTCGAAATAAGGGGCGAGCAGGCGCCGCACGCGAGAAGGAGTAAATAGCAGCCGAGTGAAATAGTACGCATGCGGGAAGTCCCTGGGGGAACGCCAGGCTGCGGCGGCCTTGCGCACGGCATCGCCGGCGGCAATCCTGACGGCCGCGCCGGCGGTCAGGCGGCGGAACGGGGCTGGAATCCATCGCCCGAGTCCCGCAACAAACGCGGCGCGGGGAGTCGATACAAACGTGGAATACCCTCCGAAAATCTCATCGCTGCCGAGCCCCGATAGGGCCACTTTCAAGCCGCCCTGGCGCGCGGCTCGCGACACAAAATAAGTATTCAGGCCATCCATGGTGGGCTGGTCCAGCGACTTGACCGCATCCTCCAACTGCGCCACCAACGTATCCGGGGCGAGGAGAATTTCCTGATGTCGCGTTTTGAAGCGTTTGGCGGTTTCGCGCGAAACTTTGGATTCGCTGAACCTCTGCTCGGGAAATATGACGGTGAATGTGTGCAAGTCGCTCTGGAAACGGCTGCCTAAGCGCAACCAGGCTGGTGGAGTCCAGCCCGCTGGACAGGAATACTCCCAAAGGAACGTCCGCGATCAGGTGGTCACGAACGGTTTCTTCCAGCAACGGGCGCAATAGTTTTGCGGCTTCCTGCAAGCTTTTCGGTTTCGGCCCTTCCTGTTGAAGCACGGCATCGGAGTAAATCCAGTAGGGCTTCGGCGACGGTTTTGCCGGTGGAGCGTCGGCGGAAAAGGAAAGGCAATGTCCCGGAGGAATCGAGAAAACGCCCTGGACCAGCGTGCAAGGCTCGACCACCGAACCGAAGGTTAAGTAGGCTTCTAGAGAATCCGGAGACAGCCGGGGCTGGAGGCGCCCGCCGGCCAGCAGCGAACGCACTTCGGAGGAAAACAGGAGAGCGCCATCCACGGCGGCGTAATACAGGGGCTTGATTCCCATCCGGTCACGCGCGAGAAAAATGCGCGCGCCCCGCGCCGCTTCTCCCGACGCGCCGGAGGAACGCGCATCCCAGATGGCGATGGCGAACATCCCGCGGAGTTCGCACAAACAATTTTCACCCCACTCTTCATAGGCATGGACAATGACTTCCGTATCCGAGTGCGTACGGAACGCGTGCCCGCGGCCTTCCAGCGTCTTGCGCAGCTGCTGGAAGTTATAGATTTCACCGTTGTAAACAACCGCGACATTGCCGGTTTCGTTGAATACGGGTTGATGTCCACCAGGAAGGTCAATAATGCTGAGGCGGCGCATCCCAAGCGCCGCTGACGGAGCAACCAGGAGCCCATCTTCGTCCGGGCCGCGATGCTCCAGCGCCCCCATCATCCGGCGCGTAATTTCCTCGGCCAGCTCGGACCGTTGAATTCCAATGACACCGCAGATTCCGCACATTCCGCGCTACTTTACCGTGAACCTGCCCGCAGTTCCACCCTTACCTGCAAAAGATTGTGCGCACGGTTGCGAAGATTTGACTCGCTTCCGGCCTGCCACAGATGTTCGGAGCCGCGCGGACATCTACTGGACCGAGTGGCCGCGCCCAGGAAGGAAAATGAATGCGCTATGGAATTACGGTGCTAACTGCCGGACGCGTCCCCTGCCAAACGCCTATGCCTACAGCAGCCGCGGTGCCGGTCAAAATAACCACGAGGGGCGCGACCGGGCGCGTTCCGGCGACGACGGGAGCCTGGTTGGTCTTTCCCAGAATATCGGTGAGGTCTCTGGCGACTTGCGCTTCTTGAGGTGATGCGGGGGACGGCCCTTCGAACGCTCCAGACCTGGAAATGCGGAGCTTATTCCCAGCAGTTACGTCGGCCGTCTGGCCGTTCAAATTAGTAAAGCGCACTTCGCCTTCGAACACCATCAGCTCCACGTAGTCGTTCGTGACTTCAAGCGATAAATCCGTACCCACCAGCCCGGCGACACCTACAGGAGTGTGGATTTCGAATTTCGCTCCCGGGCGCGACAATTTTGTAATGTTGCCCCGTATACGCCCCAGAAGGAGATCGAGCGAAGTCTGTTGCGCTTGCGCGTCATGCTGCAGGATGCGGAGAGAGGAATCCGACCCCAAGTTCAGTTGCGATCCATCCTTCAGCGTAATGTGCGCCCGGCCGGTGGGGCCGCTGCGCAGTTCGTCATTCCAGTAGACGCGGTCGGAAACCGTGGCTACGAGGATCTGCGACGAGCGGTCGATCTGCACGTGCGGGAGGAGGCGAGAAATTTGGCCTGCCTCTGGGCCGGCGGCGCTTTGGGCGGGAGAGGCCTCTGCTCCGGCAGCGTCCAGTGTAGCCGTCTCGCCGGCGTGCAGCTTGTAAGGCGCGGCACTCCCCGTGGCCGTCAAATCGGCAGCGCCGGCGAAAGAGGAAACCAGTGCTCGCATGCCGCCCAGACGAACCTCGGCCGAACTCGGCATGCCTTCAAACGCAACGAGGTTCACTTGGAAAAACGGTCCGGAGACGGCGAAGGACTCTCCCCCGTCGGCGCGCACTTGAAGGCGCCCATTGCGCAAGCTTACGCCCTGGGATTCGACCACCAGCTCAGTGTCTGGAGCCGCCAGCACCAGACTCTCTGCAAATCGCAGAGCAACCGTGGAGTCCTCGCCCAGGCGGATGACGTCGCCAGGGAAAAGCGTCGCACCGGCGGACATGGGCGTGCCATTCAGTTTCGCATCCTTCCCGATAATGCTGGTGGCGGAAGCGGCCGGACCGCTCGCTGCAGTCGCTGCAAAAGCCGATGAGCAGGGAGCTGCCGCCCAGACGAAGATTCCTGCCAGAAAGAGCAAACAGGGAAAATAGGAAGAGCGACGCAACATTCCGCTGCTGCTTACAATCCCGGTGCGACTGTTTGTGCGCGCGCGTGAAAACAATTTCATAATGTCCACCACCGAAGAAGTCCAGGCATGAAACTGCTACTACCGATTCCGGATAGCGGGACTATAGTCGAACGTCGGATCAAATCTCAGGCGAGATAGCGGTGTTGTATTGGATCAGTTAACTGGCGATCCGGGTTGTTAAAGGGGCAGCCACCAGCCGCGGGGGGAGGCTTTCCTTCCTGGCAATGCTGCCCCTCTGCTAGGGGGTTGCCGGGAAATGCACACTCTGACTGCTCTCCGGCGCATAGAATCATGACCAGAGTATAATTTTTATTGAGGAAAACTTTCTATGAAGGGACTCATCGGTTTGTTGGTCTTTGCCGGCGTCGGTCTAGGCATCTACATGTACACTTTGAAGCAATCCGCGCCTGGCCCGGGCATGGTGGTGACGCAAAACATCAGCGTCGTGGGCGTGAAAAACGACCTGGTGGGCATCGCGCAGGCCGAGCGGATGTACTACACGCAGAATGGTTCTTACGCCGACCTGCCGACGCTCGCTTCCACGGGCACCATGAACATCGCGCGCACCAGCCGCGACGGCTACACGTATGCTGCTATACCTTCGGGCAATACCTTCACTGTTACTGCGACCTACACGCCGCCGCCTGTGGAAAACCCCGCGGGCGTTACACCGCCCCACTTCCCCACGTTTTCGATCGATCAAACCATGGAAGTTCACCAGGGCGACTGAGGCGACCCGTGACCCGTGACCCGTGACCCGTGACCCGTGACCCGTGACCCGTGACCCGTGACCCGTGACCCGTGACCCGTGACCCGTGAAAAACTATCTTCGGTAAACTTCACCAGTTCCACGAAATTTCCGGTTTTTACAAATTTCAAATCTCTAATTTCAAATCTCAAATTCTCTATTGCCGCCGGCGCAGAAACACCCACGAGTTCACAACGCAAGTAGCCGGGAAAACCCTGGCCACACGAACGTCACTCGCCGTATTTCGATGTGATGACTTGTACAGAGTCGGAAGATGTGAAGTTCACGCCAAAGTTGCGCGGATCAATTTGTGCGCAAATCGCTCAGCCACCGCTCGAGAACCACCTGATCGCGCTCCTCGATTTTAATGAAAGCGATCCCCATTCCGTCTTCTCGAGTGGAAACGACACGGCCGGAGGCCGCGACTTTCGCGCCTGCATGAACGATAGTGATCTGGACTTTCGTCCCGGGCTCCAAGGGAGTTGGGGTAGGCACAAAGCAGCCATGCACGCTCAAATTGCGGGTACGCGCGGATACTTGCCGTTCCGAAAGCACATCGGTGATCGCAATTGCCGCAACAAATGGCTTTCGCAACGCGCGAGGGCGTTGGTCGGATTTCAAAGTTGGCTCCAGTTAGACCGGCGAAATCCCCGACTGCATTGCAGGATTTGTACACGATCCAAGGTGGCGCGTCAAGGCAGACGCAGCAGTGGCGTCGCAGGCCCCGCATTCCGAAGAGGGGACTTCGCAGGATTTGGCCTGCTTGCAACGCTGTGTTTCTACGATGATGAGAAAATTCACCAACAAATCTCCAACGTGCGGGCGAGGAATTTTTTCTGAGGATAACTCCTGAGTGGCGAACGGCTCACTCAGTCAGGTCTGCATCTGCGGGTCAGAGGGTAAATGCGATCGTCACTTCTTATCGTCCCTCTTTGAGCCACTCCCCTTGGGTGTGCCATTGTCCTCCGGCGCGGGAGCGGGCACGATGATAGGCGTCGGGGAAGGGGTCAGGGCCTTGGGCCCAGTCGCACCGTCTGTTGTGGTGGGTCCCGAACCGGTGGTCAGCAATCGATTCAGAATCGGGATATTCACGCGTTGCGATTCCACGAAGTCCACGCCATCGGCCGTCAGCGTGAAATCGGAGTTGTCCCCCCGAGTAATGTACCCCTTGTTCCGAAGATACCAGCTCGTGAATTCCAAATAATCGCGGGGGAAACCCATACGTCTTTCCACATCGAGCAGGGAAACTTCAGGTGAATAGGGGTTTGTGCGGCGCTGAATATAGAGCAAGGCCAGCACTCCCAGCCGCCGGTTCAACTCGCCCTCTATGGTGTCCATAAAATCAACCGTAGTGGAAAGGGGAACCGACTGAGGGCCTTCACTCTTATAAGCGGCATCGTATTCGGTGCGGCGCGCGGGATTGGACAAAACGTCATAGGCTTGCTTCAGCATGAAAAACTTCTCAGCGTCGCCTGTCTCGGGGTTGTCCGGGTGGAGGCGGACCGCCAGAAATCGATACACACGGTGGATCGTGTCGGGTTCCGCATTGGGGCTGATTTGGAGAAATTCGTAGTAATCCGGAATTTCCATAATTAATCTCCGCGAAATTAAGCTTCTCTCTTAATAGAGTTAAGATAGCGCGGAGTTTCTCGAACGTAAACGCAATCGTAGCCTCAGGGGACTTAACGTTAACGGACGGGTACTGCCCTCCTTTCTCACTTCTGAATGACCTCATCACGTTCAATGAATGGGTAATTACTTCGCAACTCGCAGAATGGAAGCCATTTCAGCGCCTCCAACCTTTGCTACCCTAGTAAGGCTACGGATATTAAAGGAGTAGAACATGCCCTCTCAAGCGAGCCAATCGCCCTTTTGCGCCAGATTAAGGCGCCTCTACAAGTCCGCTTTGCTCTTTACCGCCCTCCTTGGCGGCCTCGGTCTTGGCGCCGCAAACGCGCGCGGACAGGCTACGCCAAGCACCAGTTCAGCCGTATCCCGCACGGCCAAGGCAGTCACTTACCGGCGCGGCGGCATCGTGAAAGCCTCTTTGCAGGGCACGAGCTTGATGCCCGGCGGCACCGGCGCAGCCCAGATTGAGAACAAGGGCAATCGCGTGGAAATTGATGTGAAGTTCGAGGCCATGGAGCCGGCAACCAAGTTTGGCTTCGAGTACCTGACGTACGTCCTCTGGGCCGTTTCTACGCAGGGCCGCGCCGTAAACCTCGGGGAAGTCCAGGTCAAGAACGGCAGCGCGGAGGTCAAGGCCATTACGGACATGCAGACCTTCGGAATGGTGGTGACCGCCGAACCGTATTTCGCCGTTTCCCAGCCGGGAGATGAAGTGGTCCTCGAAAATGGGGGCGACACGGGCGGCGAGAGCATTGGCGCGACGTACGAGTTGGTCCCGCACGGCGTGTACTCCTCCTCGAACACCAAGATTGAGAACGTGATTTTCGGGATCGATCGCAAGACGCCGATCGAACTCTTCGAGGCGCGCAATGCGGTGCGCATCGCGAAAAATGCGGATGCCGGAAAATATGCGGCCTCCACGATCGCGAAAGCCGATAAGCAATTGCAGGAGGCTGAGGAAGCCTACGGGCGCAAGAGCGATAAGAAGACCATAATCTCAATGGCGCGTGACGCGGTGCAGACCGCGGAAGAAGCGCGCGTAATCTCCGTGAAGCAGAAAGCCGAAGAGGAAGCCCAGGCTCAAGCCGAAGCAGACAAGCGAGCAGCCGAGGAACGCACCGCGAAAGCGCGCGCCGACGCCGATGAGCAAGCCAATCGCCGCCAGGAAGCCGAACAGGCCCGCCAGCAGGCTGAACAGGCCAAGGCGGACGCGGAACGCATGAAGGAAGAGGCCATGAAGGCTGCCGCCGATGCGGCCAGGGCCAAGGAAGATGCGGACCGGGCACGCCAGGCCGCAGTCGCCGATCAACAGGCGGCGCTTGCGCAAAAGCAGACGGCGGAAGCCGAAGCGGAAAAAGCCCGCCAAGCCGCTGCAAAAGCGGAAGCAGAAAAAGCCGACATGCGCGCGCAACTTCTAGCGCAGTTGAACTCCATCCTGCAGACCAATGATTCCGCGCGCGGCCTGATTGTGAATATGTCTGACGTGTTGTTTGACACCGGCAGCTTCACACTGAAACCCGGCGCACGGGAAAAACTGGCCAAGGTTTCAGGAATTTTGCTCGCCCATCCGGGACTGAACATGCAGATCGAAGGGCACACTGACAGCGTGGGCGGCGACGGATATAACGTGCGGCTTTCCGAGCAGCGCGCCGATTCAGTTAAGGATTTTCTGGGGGAACAGGGCGTTTCGCTGTCTTCGATCACCGCCCAGGGATTCGGTAAAGCGGAGCCCGTGGCGACGAACGACACGCCGGAGGGCCGGCAGCGCAATCGCCGCGTCGAAATTGTGGTCAACGGCGATGCGATCGGCACATCTACCACCGCGACGGCTCGCCCTTCAGACCAAAGCTCTGCGCCGGCCAGCGTGACAAATCTTCCTCGTGGAGAGGAATCGAATCCAGAAAAATAGCGCGTTTCCAGTCGGCACTTCTGGCCAGCACGGACGCTCTGGATCTGCGGAATTCAGCTCGCCACTTTCCGGTGAAAGGGTGCCAAACTATGTGCTAGCATGCGTCTTTGGAGGGCAGTGTAATGACGGGTAAGCTCCATCGACATGATGCTGACCTTTGTTATTGGGTCGCTGCAATTCAAACTGAGATGGGGCTAATCAGCCGCCAGCGGA
This sequence comes from uncultured Acidobacteriota bacterium, assembly GCA_963804145.1. Lineage (GTDB taxonomy): Bacteria > Acidobacteriota > Terriglobia > Acidiferrales > UBA7541 > Palsa-360. The sequence goes on from CAWDPI010000009.1 coordinate 79,449, forward strand.
AATATATCCCCAGAGTGTTACTCCGGAATTTCCCCAATGGAAGATCGGCTGACTTGACTGGGTATCGACCATTGAACCGGCTTCCGATACTCTTACTGTTTTGCTCGGGCCTTATCGTCAGCTCTTCAGGAATTAACACGTCCCACCGTCAGGTCACGACCCGGAATTAATTTGGTTCCCCGTATATGGAGTCCCGACAACTAAATTCGGTGCGGCTCCGCTGGTCCGGTGAGACGAAGCACATCGAAGACATGCGTTGGACGCAACATTCGATACCACGAGGCATAGGAAAAAGAGCAACGGGAGAAGTAAACTGCAGAGGCCAGTAGGATTAAAAGTTTATTTTCTTAGTATCAAGGCAGGGATGCGCTAGCGTATGAGTTGTAACACGAAGACGATGTTCCGCACGCCGCCCACGATTGGCCAAAAGTCCTCCACAGCCTGAAATGGAAACAGCTTATTCAGCCGGAGTGATAGTCCGAGAAACGGCCGCGGATCATCTTCAGCTGCAAATACGGTTGCGGGCAAACCCGCGATAGTTCTGTGACGATGAAGGTGGCGATGATTGCGGAACCCTGCGTAGCGCCCGAGTAGTGGAACGATCTGGCAAGGCGTGAAGAATGGCGCAGAAGTTGTCTCCATGCCCTGCGCCCTAGACCAATCCGAACCCCAATTGTGGCAATGTTAGGTCTCACTAATAGGATCGTCAAAGAACGGCACTCTTCCGGAAGTGAAGCTAATATCCAACAGACGAATTGCGATCCGTGCCCGCGCAGCGTCTGTGCTAAAATGCTGTGTGGATGCACCCCCACCTAAAATCACTCATTGAACTGCAAGCCGTTGATTTGCGTTTGATCGGAATTCGCGAACGACTGGCCCGTTTCCCAAAGCGCCTGGCGGAAGTGGAAGCGAGCGTCACGGCCGCGCGGCAGCAAGTCACCGCGGCCAAGGAATCGCTCCTCACCGGCCAGAAGGAGCGCAAGACATACGAAATGGACGTCGAGCAGTGGAAAGAGCGCGCCAAGAAATACCGGAACCAGAGCGCGGAGGTCAAGACCAACGAGGCGTATAAGGCCCTCCTGCACGAAATCCAGAACGCCGAAAACGAAATGGCCAGGGCCGAGGACCGCCTGCTCGAACGCATGGTCTCCGGCGAGGAGTACGACCGGCAAGTGAAGGCCGCCGAGGCCGCAGTGAAGGAAATTGAAGCGGTTGCGAGCAAGGAACGTCACGCGATTCAAGCCGAGTACAACGCCACGCAAAAGGAATTGGCCGCCGCGGAGGCCGTGCGCGCCGCCGCGATCGCCGCCGTGCCGGAAGATCTGGTCGATCACTACGAGCGCATCGCCAAGCGCCACGGCGGCGTCGCCCTGGCCGAAATCCGCGGCGAAGGCTGCGGCCAGTGCGGCGTCCACATCCGCCCGCACGTGATCCAGCAATTGCAGCGCGACAGCAATGATGGTTTCTTCCACTGCGAGACGTGCACGCGCATCCTTTATTACGCGGATCACTCCGCGGCGCCCGGGCCGCCGGCCACTTCCGCGTCCGCCGTGGCCTCCGCCGGAGATCCGCCAGGTACTCCCGCCAGTGAAACCTAATCGTAAGGAGGGGGATTTAAGTTTTGTGGGTCACGGCTTCAGCCGTGACACTACATGGCTGGAAATGCTGCGGCTTTAGCCGCTGGCCTGGTGAGGAATGATTTGCCGTCCCGGCTCATTTCCCCCCAAAATCCAGGGGCTAAAGCCCAACGATTGCGCAATTGTATTGTCGGTGCTGAAGCACCGACCCACAAAGACGTTGAATCACAAGGTGTGACAACATCGAATCCTATGGCTAAAAACTTACCCAAACCATCCGGCCGGTTGTTCGCCGAGCCTGAGACTCCCTCAGCGCGGCTCGAAGGCGCGTACACGGCGAACATCGACGGCGCGGCGCGCGGGAATCCCGGCCCGGCTGCCTACGGCGTGGTGATACGGCGTCCCGACGGCACGACGCACGAATCCCTCGGAAAATATATTGGCCGCCACACCAACAACGTGGCCGAATATTATGCGTTGATCGCGGCGCTCGATTACGCGGCGGCCAGCGGAATCAAACGGTTGCGCGTGTACAGTGACTCGCAATTGATCGTGAATCAGATCAAGGGCTTGTACAAAGTGAAGCATCCGGATTTGCGCCCGCTGCACGAGCGCGCAAAAAAACAAGCCGCGAGCCTCGAAACCTTCACGATCCAGTACGTGCCGCGCGAACAAAACAGCGATGCGGACGACCTGGCCAACGCCGCGCTCGACAGCACCAGCGGCGTGAAGCCGGCCTATAACTCCGCTCCTGAAAAAGTGGCGACCCCGGCCAAGGTGCTTTATCTGGATGATTTGCACGTTGGCCAGAAATTTTCAACTGGGACGTACCGCATGGATAAGGATCGGATCAAATCTTTCGCCGCGGAGTTCGACCCGCAGCCCTTTCACCTGAATGAGGAGGCCGCACGGCACAGCGTTTTCGGCAAGCTCGCCGCCAGCGGCTGGCATACGGCGGCTGCGACGATGCGCCTTCTGGTGACTAGTGGCTTGCCGTTCGCCGGCGGACTTGCCGGCCTGGGCGGCGAAATTGCGTGGCCCAGGCCGACGTTTCCCGGCGACACGCTGCGCGTCGAAAGCGAAATCCTCGCGATCGTGCCGTCGCGATCCAAACCCGACCGTGGAGTTGTTACCGTGCGGAGTATTACCTTCAATCAAAAAGACGAGCAGGTGCAGGTGTTTACCGCGAAAATTCTTGCGTTTAAGCGCAAGGGTGATCCGGCAACGTCGAATTAAATTCTATATGGCCGCCGGAGTTCGCCTTTGGTAGGACAGGCTTCAAGCCTGTCGGGTTTAGATTCCCTCGCCCCAAAAGCTGACAGGCTGAAGTCCGTCCTACTTGAGTACGTAGGAGCGATACAGCGTATCGCGCTGCGCGGGCATGTAGCCGGCATCCTGGATGATGCGGCGGAGTTCGCCTTCGTTCGTGCGATTGCGGACGCCGGCGGCGAAGACCACGTTTTCCTCGATCAGGATGCTGCCCACGTCATCGGCGCCGAATTGCAATCCCACCTGGCAGACCTTGATTCCCGGCGTGAGCCAGCTCGACTGGATGTGATCGATGTTGTCGAGATACAGGCGGCTGATCGCAAGCGTCTTCAGGTAATCGACGGCGGTGGCTTGCGGGATTTTCTTTCCGAGCGGAGTGTTGTCCGGCGCGAACATCCACGGGATGAACGCGGTGAAGCCGCCGGTATCTTCCTGGATGCGGCGCAGGCGCTCGAGATGATTCACGCGGTGTCGATATTCTTCGCCGCAGCCGAACATCATGGTAGCGGTGGTGCGCATGCCGAGCGAGTGGGCCACGCGGTGCATGTCTTCCCATTCGTCGGAGGTGCACTTGAGGCGCGAGATGCGGGCGCGAATTTCGTCATCGAGAATTTCCGCGCCGCCGCCGGGGATGGAATCGAGTCCCGCGGCCATGAGTCGCGCGATCGTCTCGCGCACGCTGAGGCCGGAAACTTCCGCGATACAGCCGATTTCCGGCGCGGAGAAACAGTGCAGGTGGACTTGCGGGAATCGCGTTTTGAGCGAGCGCAAAAGATTTTCGTAATACTCGACGCGCAAATCCGGATGCAAGCCGCCCTGCAGCAGAATGCCCGTGCCGCCGAGCTCCAGCATTTCCTCGATCTTTTCGTAGATGGACTCGAACGAGAGCAGATAGCCTTCCTTCGATCCGAGCGGACGGTAAAACGCGCAGAACGAGCAATATTCGGTACAGAAATTGGTGTAGTTGATATTGCGGTCGATCTGATACGTGGCCACGCGCGGGTCGGTTTTCTTGCGGCGCACTTCCATCGCAGCCATGCCGATGCCCACCAGGTCGTCGGATTGAAACAGGTCCAGCGCTTCTTGTTGTGTCAGTCCCATCGCGATTCCATCCTTAGCTAATGATGCGCCGATCCCCCGTCCGATCCCCATGGGGAGCGCCGGGTCTACTGTAGCCCGCGTCTTCAGACGCGGGGGTTTCCTTCCTGGCCGGCAATAAACCCTCGCCTCTGAAGAGGCGAGCTACAAAAGGCGCCAAAAAAGCCTACCGCGCTACGCTCACGCCGTTGACGAATTCCACCTCGCGGGCTCGCGGAATGAGTCCGGCCCGCGCGCACTCCTCATAATACCGCCGCAGGCCCGCCAGATTCTCCTCATCCAGGGAAAAATTGATGTTCTCGGTCAGGTAACGCTCCAGTTCGCGCGGGGGAAGTTCGAGCTTCAAGGCAGCGCCTTCGGCGATTTCGCCGATACGCGCCAGGCCGTATTCGCGCGAGGCCTGAAAGTCCGCGGCGATTTCCGGCGTAATTGCGCCGCGGCGCGCCACCCAGATCGCCAGCACGGAGGGCAGCCCGGTCATTTCGCGCCACTGCTGCGCAATGTCATACACAAACAGAGTTTCGATGCCCTTCACAGGCTGCTCGTCATCCCCGTCGCAGCAACAGCAGCCGTCCGTCCCCGGGACTTTCGCTTGCAGCGCGTCCACGCGGAGCCGCAAGCGCAGCGCGGGGTCGCCGATCACCAGAGCCGCGTCGGCGCGGGCCAGCATTTTGTCTGGATCGGGCGGCATGTCGATGAATTCAGGATCGATATTCCAGTGCCGCTGGCTGAGAATCCGGGCAAGACCCACCGAACTGCGCGAATTCGTGTCCAGCGCAAAGCTCTTCGCCATTTCGATGGGTACTTTGGAAACGACCAGGAGGCTGCGGACTTCGTTCTTGGCGGCAATCGCCATCCCCGGGAGGGCGACGACGTCTTCCATGCGCTGGTACTCGATGGATGGGATGATGCCCACATCGGCGCGTCGAGCGCGCAAGTCCTCCGCGCACTGTGAAGGAACGGCGAATAGAAGGTCATATTTGCCCGCCAGAGGCCCGTCCGTGAAGCCCCAGACCAGCGGCGCGGTGTTCAGGAATTCCACGATGGAAATGCGCAGTTTGTCCATATTCGCGAACGTCAGGGGACAATTGAATATAGCATAGCCCGGGCATTGCTCCGAAAGCTCGAGCGAATAGTACGGCGCGGCCATCGTTTCCCACAGTAATGAAATTGAAATCAAAATTTTCGGATCATAGTTCGCGGCGCTTAATCTCGCTGCGTTTTGAAGAAAAGACAGGTATCCGTTTCTGGACAAGTCTGCCAAGGGGGGTGTCCCTTAATGTGCACAATGTTTCGTCCTGCCGGCGACGGAATACACAAATGTCTTGTGTTTGGATCATGATTTTAGAAATCGAAAATGGAAGCTGGCTTGCTATCTACTTCACCGGAGTGGTTTGGGAGTAGCGCTGCGGGGACGGCGGGTCCGAGAAATCGGGTTCGTGAGCGCGCTCCCAGACCGCCTCAAAATCACCCCTACCCCTCCATTTTTCAGGTGTACAATCAACGCCGTTTCGACCTCAAAAAGGGCATTCCGGCTAAATCGGATATCCCGGCTGGATCGCGCCGGAAGCGTCATTCCGTCTATCGCCGGGGAAAGGAACTTCATGGCACCGAAAATGTTCATGATGTTTGGACCCATCTTTTTCCTGTTCATGGCGATGCTTTACATCTACATGTCCTTGGCGCTCATGACCATAGCCACGAAGACAAACACTGAGAACGGCTGGCTTGCCTGGATTCCAATCGCCAACGTCTTCCTGGTGCTCAATATCGCCCAGAAGCCCGTGTGGTGGATCATCCTTTGCCTGATTCCGCTGGTCAACATCGTGATCTTCATCCTTGTCTGGATGGCCGTCGCAGAGGCGCGGCACAAACCGAACTGGTGGGGCATATTGATAATCGTGCCCCTTCTCGGGCTCCTCGTTCCCGGCTATCTCGCCTGGTCCGATTGAGTTGCGGCGCCGGCCGGAGGGGGAGTCCAAGAATTTCCGCACGCGGACTACCCCTCTTTATCCCTGATGCGTTATTCTGCCGTCTGAATCTCTCGCAAACTGATCCGTTCCCGTGGATCGCAGCTTCTTGACTTCCACCCCGGCAAGGGGTTTACTTACGACAATTCAATCAGCTAGAGATTTAGGCTGACCGATACCTTTTCGATTCTGCCTGGAAGCGGGGAATGAACGTGCCGCCCGCATCCCGGGGAATATGGAATGGAGCGAAGCATGCGAGACCGCAGGGATTTCTTAAAGACGGTCGCGGGCGCGACAACCGGAATGCTATTGACTGGAAGCGCGTTCGCCGAAGCCGCTCTCCAGGGCGGTCCAGCCGCGCCAGGGGCGCCCGTAAAGCGCCGGGAAGTGTCTGTGGCAGGCCGCCGTGTGAAAGTCGTCGACGTGCATGCTCATTGCGTCATTCCGGAAGTGTTGGACGTGGTCAAAGACACGCCGCTCGCCTCGAGCGCCGGCCCGCGAGCGCGCGGGCCAAACCTCATGGGGCCGGACCGTATCCGCGCCATCGATCAACTTGGCGTCGACGTGCAAGTGCTGAGCATCAACGGATACTGGTTCTATGCCGCAACCGACCGCGACCTTGCAGCCAAAATTGTAAGGCTCCATGATGAAAAGCTGGCGGAATGGTGCAACGCTCATGCGGACCGCTATGTTTATCTTAGCTCGGTCGCGCTGCAGTTTCCCGACTTGGCGGGCGATCAGCTCGAATACGCCGTCAAGAAACTGGGCGCGCGCGGCGCAGCCATCGGCGGTCACGTTAATGGCGAAGATTTATCGCTGGCGAAGTACGATCCGTTCTGGGCCAAAGCGCAGGAACTGGGCGTCGTGGTATTCATGCACCCACAAGGCGCTGAGAATGTCCTGCAGAAGGATGCGCTCAAGGGAAAAGGCGATCTGGGCAATATCATCGGAAATCCACTGGAAACCACGATTTTCCTGACGCGCATGATGGTTAACGGAACGTTCGACCGCTTCCCCGGCTTGAAAATCTGCGCTGCGCACGCGGGCGGATACCTGCCGTCCTACCTCGGGCGGACCGAAGTCGCCTGCGAGGTGCGGCCAAACGCCGATTGCGCGAACAAGAAGCAGCCGAGTGAATATCTGAAGAGCCAGGTCCTCGTCGATACGATCATTATTTCCGAAGAGGGTTTGCGTCATCTTGCCGCGGAAGTTGGCACCGGCCAGGTCGTCTTTGGAACCGACATGCCGTTCAATTGGCATTCCAACGTGGACCTGATTTTGAACGCGCCGTTCCTCAGTGACGCGGAAAAGGAAGCTATCCTTGGCGGCACGCTGGTCAAGTTGCTGCGGCTGTGAACGAAGCGGGACTAAGGGCCCGCCTTTCTCAGGTTCGATGAACACGCATCCTAAAGCAAAAGCGTGGCTGCACATGAGGCCTCTTGCCTGTGGCTCGGTTGTAGGGGCACGGCATGCCGTGCTCCTACGACTGCGGCGACACTACACTGTGACGACGTTTATTGAATTCGCGAAAAATCTTCTGCAGAATTGGGGGAAGTGCGGGCTGGCATTATTTTTCATGTCCTTCCCCACGGTTGGCGTCTGCCAAGCTCAGAACCATGATGTGGTCTGCCGCGACGGCGCGGGCGATTTCGGAGCAGAGTTCCCCACGGGCGTTCGGGTGACCGTTGGACCGGCGAGAAATGAGGAGCTGGAGGCGCGAGTCTGCAAGGCAGCGCTCAGTTGGGGCACTCAAAATCTGGTTGTCGCGCCCGAGGCTTCGGAGACGGATATCGACGCGTTCGGCGTGGATCTTGGCGTCGGCGTGCCTGTGGTCGCCCTTCAAGTGAAGAAATCCAAGACCGACTGCTGCATGGAATACGATATTTATTCCCTGCGAGAACCGCCCACGTTGCTGCGACGCATTACCGGCGGAGAGTTTTTCAGCGCCGCGGACACCGATCTGGATGGCCGTGTGGAAATCTGGACGGACGATGCCGCCTCGGTGGAGGGCTTTGAGAATTTTCCTTTGCGCGTTCTGGACTTTGCGCCTCCGGTCGTCCTCCGCTTTGTGCGCGGGCGTTTGTTGGACGTAAGTTCCGAATTCCGGCCCTATTTTGACCAGAAAATCGCCGAAGAGCGGGCCAAGCTCGATCCGCAGGACCTTGCCGATTTCAAAAGCAGCGATGGCAAATTGCCGTTCCCTGCCTCCGCAAAACCCGGCAGGCTGTCGCGTCTGCAAATCGTAAAAATGAAAGTGTTGGAAATCGTTTGGTCTTATCTTTATAGCGGCCGTGAGCAGGAGGCCTGGCGTTCCCTTGCCGAGATGTGGCCCGCTGCGGATTATGACCGGATTCGCACTGAACTCCTGAATGCGCGCGCGCGCGGCGTCCGTTCACAAGTGGATGGCGTGTCAACCGCGGTTCCCACCGGCCATGAAATACAGGTGAAGATCTTCGACGGGACAATCACCGTGTCCGCGACGCCGGGAATAACACCCAAAGGTGTAAAGCCCAAACCGGAAATCACGCCGCCCAGAGCCATTCTGATGGAACGGCAGCCTCCGATGACTGCGTTGGAGAAAGAATTGGCGCAAACAGAGTCGGAGTTGAATCTGGTAATTGATTCCGCGGGAAAAGTCAGGTCCGCCGAATTGATTGGAAGCGCTCAACGGATTGACGAGGGACTCCTGAAGTCAACGACGAAGTGGAAATTTATCCCCGCGTTCAGCGCCGGCCAGCCCGTCGCCAGCCGGATTTTTCTGGGCGTCTCGCTGAAACAGTGAGTAACGAGTAGCACAGGCACTCTGCCTGTGCGGGTTTGTGGACGGCAAGTACAGGCTACGCGATCTTTCAAGACGTCAAACCCGCACAGGCAGAGTGCCTGTGCTACTTGATTCATTCCGCGGGTCAAGTCTTCTTGCGACGAAAGTTGAGACACGGTAGACTTTCGCGCTTGAGGAAGTGAAGCCGGTCAACTCACAAGGCCGTCATTCGCGCTGCCCCTTTCTTATTCAAATGCAATGCGATGAATTTTCACTTTCAGGAGAGTCCCATGGCTAAAGGATATTGGATCACTTTTTATCGATCGGTCTCGAACCCGGACGCGGTGGCTGCCTACGCAAAACTGGCTGGACCCGCAATTCAAAGTGGTGGAGGCCGCTTCCTGGTGCGCGGCGTGCCCGCAAAAACATACGAAGCGGGATTGAACATGCGAACCGTTGTCACCGAGTTTGACAGCGTGCAGCAGGCCACCAGGACATTTGAGAGCGATGCGTACCAGGCGGCCGCCCGCCTGCTGGAGGGCGCGGTCGAGCGGGACATCCGGATCGTTGAGGGCCTCGCCTTAGCCCGGATTTCGAGTAGGACAGGCTTCCAGCCTGTCGGGTTTCACTTTGCCGAACGCCTGGAAAAGCGACAGGCTGGAAGCCTGTCCTACTAAACGAACAACTTGACACGAATAGTGACAAAAGAGTAGCGTCACTCCTGCCGTGGAACTGGATGCTTCCCTCGATTGGCTGTCGCTATCGCTGACGCCGGGCCTTGGCTCGCGCCTCACCGGGAAATTGCTGCGTCAATTTGGTTCGCCCGGCGAAGTTTTTCGCGCTTCCCTCACCGCGCTGGAAGCGTGCCATCTCCCCGCCGCCCCCGCGCAGGCCATCCAATCCAAGCGCGCACACAAGGATGCCGAAGTAGAACTCGCGCAGGTACGCAAGCTGGGCTGCCGCCTGCTGAATTGGGACGAGCCGGAATATCCGCAGCGCCTGCTGGAAATCTACGACCCGCCTCCTCTGCTCTACGTCCGGGGTGATGCCAGCGCGCTCAACCGGCATTCGATTTCGATGGTGGGCACGCGCCGCCCGACGCCGTACGGCAATCAGGTGGCGGAACGGCTGGGGCATGACCTGGCCGAGCGCGGCCTGACGATCGTCAGCGGCATGGCACGGGGTATCGATAGCCTGTCGCACCAGGGCGCTTGCCGCGCTTCTCACGGGGCGCCGGTCGGGGTACTCGGCACGGGCGTGGACGTGATCTACCCAAAGGAAAACAAGAAATTATTTGCGGAAGTGGAAAAGCGCGGCGCGCTGATCAGCGAATTCCCGCTGGGCACGCACCCCGCGCCTGAGAATTTTCCGGTGCGCAATCGCGTTGTCGCGGGGATATCGCTTGGCGTGGTGGTGGTGCAGGGCGCGCAGTATTCCGGTTCGCTCATCACGGCGCGGCTGGGGATGGAATTTGGCCGAGAAGTTTACGGCGTGCCCGGGAACGTGACCGTGGATGTGAGCTTCGCCCCGAACCAGATGATCAAGCAGGGGGCCAAGCTGGTGACGTCCTGGGAAGACGTGATCGAGGAATTGCCGACGGAAATCCGCGCCGAGCTGTTCCCCGTCGAGACCACTACCAGCGCCGAGCGTGCATCCCTCTTTGAGGCGGCTCTTTCTCCTGTGGAGAAAAAGATCTTCAGCCTGCTGGGAACGGACGAATCGATCCATGTGGATGAACTGGTGGAGAAGGCGGAATTGAACTCCTCGGAGGTTCTGGCGGCGCTGTGCGAAATGGAAATGAAGGGGATGGTCAGGCAGATGCCGGGAAAGCAATTTCTCAAAATCCTGTTATAGCGCCGACTCTCCCAGAGAGCCGACGCGAAAGACGAAACGCAGAGATTGCCTGCTAACCTGCTGAAAATAAAAGCCCATAGGCGAATTTGCCATAGCGAATAGAATCGTTAAGGACACAAGAGGCATCTATCAAGCGTTGACAAACAGCGTGAACGAGGGCCACGCTAGGGGAACGGAAAGGGAAAAACGCTCGCCGCGGCGAGCGTAAAGGTCTACAAAAAAGCTATGGGAAGATCGCTGGTCATCGTTGAATCGCCCGCAAAAGCGAAGACGATCAACAAATATCTGGGACGCAATTACACGGTCAAGGCCTCTTACGGGCACATCATGGACCTGCCCAAGAAGGTGCTGGGCATCGATATCGCGCACGGGTTTGCGCCGACGTATGAAGTTAACCCGGACAAAACGGGCGTTGTGACGCAACTGCAGAAAGCCGCCGCCACTGCCGATGCCGTCTATCTGGCGGGCGATCCGGACCGCGAAGGCGAGGCGATTTGCGCTCACCTGGCCGAAGTGTTGAGCGGACCCAAGCTGGAATTCCCCACCGAAGAAGAAAAGGCAGCCGAAGAAGCGAACGGAAGGCAAGAAGGGCAAGAAGAAGGGTAAGAAGCCCGTCAAGAAAGCCGTCGCTAAAGGCAAGCCCGTCATCGCTCGGAAGAATATTTTTCGCGTGATGTTCAACGAAATCACGTCCAAGGCGATCAAGGCGGCGTTCGAACATCCCGGCGAGATCAACGAAAACCTGGTCGACGCGCAGCAGGCGCGCCGCGTGCTGGACCGCCTGGTGGGCTACAAAATTTCCCCCCTGTTATGGGATAAGGTGCGGCGGGGACTTTCCGCCGGACGCGTGCAGACGGTGGCGCTGCGCCTGATCGTGGACCGAGAGGTCGAAATCCGCGCTTTCATCCCGGTGGAATATTGGACGATCCACGCCATGCTGGCCGCCGGAGAGCCGCCCGCGTTCGAAGCGAAGCTGACCAAATATAAGGGTGAGGACATTGAGGTTCACACGCAGGCCGAAGCGGACGCCATTGTGGCCGCGGCGGGAAAAGCGCAATGGAAGGTGGCCGGCGTCACGCAGAAGGAAAAGCGCCGCTTTGCGCCGCCCCCGTTTACGACCTCAAAGTTGCAGCAAGCCGCCTACAATCGCCTGCGGTACACGGCCAAGCGCACCATGGGCCTCGCGCAGCGGCTTTACGAAGGCGTGGAGCTCGGCCAGGAAGGCTCGGTCGCGCTGATCACCTACATGCGCACGGACTCAGTGCGCGTCTCGAATGACGCGCTGGACCAGGTGCGCGGCCTGATCGGCTCCCGATACGGACAGCCGTACCTGCCCGAGAAGCCGAATTTCTATAAGTCAAAGAAGGATGCGCAGGACGCGCACGAAGCGATTCGCCCGACCGACGCCGCCCGGACGCCCGAGGAAGTCAGACCATTCCTGAGCGACGACATGTTCAGGCTGTACCAGCTGATCTGGCAGCGGTTCGTGGCGTCGCAGATGGTGCCGGCGGTGTTCGACCAGACGACGGTCGACGTGGCGGCGGGGGATTACACCTTCCGCGCCTCGGGTTCGGTTCAAAAATTCGATGGGTACCTGGCCGTGTACCAGGTGTCCGCCGATGACGACGAAGACGCCGATCCGGAAGCAACCAAGGCTTTGTTGCCGCCAGTCACCGAGGGCGAAACTCTGCGCCTCGAAACCTTGCGGCCCGACCAGCATTTTACCGAGCCGCCGCCGCGCTATACCGAGGCAACGCTGGTGAAAGAGCTGGAAGAAAAAGGCATCGGGCGTCCGTCGACCTACGCGTCCATTATTTCGACGATTGTCGAGCGCGAATACGTCACCAAGGACCAGGGACGGTTCGCTCCGACGATGCTGGGCGAAAAAGTGAGCGTCCTGCTGGTCAAGAGCTTCGAGGATATTTTCGATGTGGGCTTCACGGCGCGCATGGAGGAGGAACTCGACGAAATCGAAGAAGGAAAACTTCCCTGGACGAGGGCCGTCAAGGAATTCTACGGACGCTTCGCTGCCGATCTCGAACAGGCCAAGGGCGAGATGGAATCTTACAAAGCGGGGATTCCCACGGGACAAAAGTGCGAGAAATGCGGGCAGGGCGAACTCCTCGAACGCATCAGCCGGCACGGATTTTTCCTGGGCTGCTCGCGCTATCCGGATTGCGATTTCATACGCGATCTCTCGCCGGAATTACCTCCCGAGGGCGAAGATGGCGCGGCAAAAATTGAAGCTTGCGACAATTGCGGACGCGAAATGATCATCAAGCGCGGACGCTGGGGAATGTTTTTGGCTTGCACCGGATATCCCGATTGCAAGACGACGCGCCGCTTGAAGGCCGGCACGCGCCGCGCTCTCCAGCCGGACGAACTGCTCGATGAAAAATGTCCCGAGTGCGCTTCGCAACTGGTCAAGAAACACGGGCAGTATGGGGAATTTACAGGCTGCACGGGCTATCCGAAATGCAAGTTCATCCGCGCGAAGACCATGGGGATCAAGTGCCCGAAGTGCGAGACCGGCGAACTGACGGAGCGGGTTGCCAGGAAAGGACGCAGGCGCGTCTTTTACGGGTGCAACAAATATCCGGCATGCGATTTCACGACGCCGCACCTGCCGATCCCCGAGGCCTGCCCGAAATGCGGCGCGACATTCATCGTCGAGAAGCGGGGCAAGCTGGGCGCGGTAAGAACCTGCATCAAGGAGGGTTGCGATTGGGAAGCCGCACTTCCGGAAGTCCCCGCCGCGGCCGTTCCCGAACCCGTGGGCACGGCGCAATTGTGAACGGCTCCCAAGTTCGGCCGCTCTGACGGAATCGGAGCGCCGCCGCGCAATCGCCGCGATTTCGTTTTCCAGGAATGAGCGCGGGTTTTATGGGGCGCAGGCGCGAAGCCGCAAAACTTGCGGTCCGGCAGGGGGGAAATGGATTCCGCAGTAAAACAATTTTTAATTTATTTGCGTTCTGTGCGCAACGCTTCCCCGCACACGATCCGAAGCTACGACAATGACCTCGGGCAGTTCCTCACGTTTCTGACTCCACCCGGCACGGCAATGCCGCCTCCGCAAGACGTCACGCACCTGATGATCCGCGAATTCGTGGCGCACCTGCACGATCTGAAATTGGAAAAATCCTCGATTGCGCGGAAGCTTGCGGCGATCCGATCGTTCTTCAAATATGCGGTGCGGGAGGGCAAGGTCGTGCGGAACCCGGCGCGCATGGTGGCGACACCCAAGCTGCCGAAGCGCATCCCCGCGGTGCTGAGCGCCGAAGATCTGAATGCGTTTCTCGATAGCGTGGTGGCGGGGCCGGCGCGCGGCTCGAGGCGCGGCAAACGCGCTTTATCGAGCGACGACAGCCGCCTGATGGTCAAGCGCGACCGCGCGATTCTCGAACTGCTGTACGCGTCCGGGCTGCGCGTCAGCGAACTCACCGGGCTGAACGTTGTCGACGTGGACCGGAAGGAACTCATGTTGCGCGTGCGCGGCAAAGGGAACAAGGAGCGCATCGTTCCGTACGGCGGCAAAGCCGAACAGGCGCTCGAAGCCTATCAGCCCCTGCGCGATGAGATGTTGCACAAGGCCGGGGGACGCGGCGACCGGCAGGCCGTGTTTCTCAATCATCTGGGGACGAGGCTTACGCAGCGGTCGGTGGCGCGCATCGTCAAAAAATACGCGCGGCTGGCCAATGTGAATTGGGATTTGCACCCGCATTCGTTGCGGCATGCGTTCGCCACGCACTTGCTGGCGGATGGCGCGGACCTTCGCGCGATTCAGGAATTGCTGGGTCACTCTTCTCTGTCCACCACGCAGCGGTACACGCACGCAACGATTCGCCAACTGCTTGAGGTGTTTGACAAGGCGCACCCGCGCGCTTGAATTTGTTTGCGTAGCGCCGGCGTCTCGCCGGCAACTTTTCAGAATTCCAGACGGTGCAAGAATGCCAGCGGGACGCAGGCGCTACAAAACTGCATTACTCTTCAGCGGGTTCGGGGACGGCGGAGTTCGCTATTTTCGATCGACGGCGGCGAAAGAAAAAAGTCAGATGCCTGGCGCTGCATTGGCGGCATCGGAAAGGTCTGATGAGCAGGAGAAGCAGGACAGTCCACTCCAGCACGCCGCGCCGGTGAGAGCGCAAAATATCTTCACTTCCACAAAGAGGACAGCGCCGGGTGCCAACCCAAAGCGAGATTGCATGCGTCCTGGCCATAAATTTTAATATCTCGTGGGGCGATAATACTCCGGCGCATTCCGTTCTGAAAAGGATAATTGCCGTAAAGGGCGGGCTGAGTTATTCTCGGCAGGCTTCGCCAGGGGTGAAGTTCGACCGGAAATAAACTGGAAGATCGGAACCGAGCCCACAGGGAGAACATCGGGCAAAATGAAATCCTTTCAAAGAAATATATACTTCGTGTTGGCGTGGATCGCTTTCGCTTTGTTTGCCGCCCCCGCGGTGACGTTTGCGCAAACAGATGAAATTCAGGTTTACGACGCGGAGATTGAGGAACTGGGCAAATTCAATGTCATGGTACATAACAACTTCACCCCCGCGGGACGTACGACTCCCGATTTCCCCGGCGGGATTATTCCCAACCACTCGGACAACGGCGCGGTCGAGTGGGCCTATGGCGTCGCTCCCTGGTTCGAGCAGGGGCTTTATTTCCCGGTTTACTCCGCCTACTCCACGGGGCGCGGCGGGTCGCTGAACGGATTCAAGATTCGCGAACTGTTCGTGCGGCCGCACGCTCACGATCACACGTTTTTCTACGGCGTGAATTTTGAGTTCAGCGTCAATTACAAATATTGGGAGCCCAAGCGCATAAGTTCCGAGGTCCGGCCCATCGTGGGATTGCACCTGCACCCGTGGGATATCGTTTTCAACCCGATTGTGGACACGGATTACACGGGCGGATTTGGAGGCCTCGAATTCGTTCCGGCAACGCGCGTCGCTTATAACTTCAACGACAAATGGGCCGCCGCCCTCGAGGAGTATTCCGATGACGGGCCGCTGCGCAAATTCCTGCCGTTGCGCGACGAGTTCCACGAAGTCTGGGCCGTGATGGATCGCAACAACAAGTGGCTGAATATCGAAACCGGCATCGGATTCGGCGTGACGCATGGAGCCGACAAGGTGACCTTGAAGCTGATGCTTTCGCGCGATTTGAATTGAATACGGACTGCCTGCCATCGATTTTCAACTCGGAAAAGCTCGCGCGCTTTACACGTATGAATAAGGAGGCGTTATGGCTGTGCCACGCCTGATTGAATATGCGGACGCAAGTCCGGAAGTGCGCGCCGTGTATGACGACATTGTCGCGACGCGCAAAACCGATTACATCAATAATTTCTGGAAGGCGCTGGCGAACGATCCTGCAACGCTCAAGCGCACCTGGGAATCCATCAAGCAGATCATGGCGCCGGGCGCGCTCGACGCGCTGACCAAGGAACTGATCTACATTGCCGTCAGCGTCACCAACCAGTGCCCCTACTGCATTGCGTCGCACACCGCATCGGCGGAGAGCAAAGGCATGACCGGGGAAATGTTTCACGAGCTGATGGCGGTGGTGGGAATGGCCAATGAGACGAACCGGCTTGCGGCTGGGTACCAGGTGGAAGTCGACGAGCGGTTTAAGTAGGACAGGCTTCCAGCCTGTCTGGTATTCGGCCGCTCGGCGGTACGCCAACGCATGGACTCCCCAATGGCGCTTCACGATTCTTGCTTCCCCTACCCTCGCTTTCACAAAACCCGACAGGCTGGAAGCCTGTCCCACATATAACTGCACCTTATAGAACTCACAACTATTATAAATTTGATCTGTGGCTTGTTCCCGTATGGAATGGGGGTGTGGGAGAGTGCCATGGACATCGTACGCATATTTGACACCACGCTGAGAGACGGGGAACAGTCCCCGGGATTTTCCATGTCGGTGGCGGAGAAGGTCCGCATGGCACGCCAGCTGGAATCGCTCGGCGTGGACGTCATCGAGAGCGGCTTCCCGATCGCCTCGGCGGGAGACCTCGAAGGCGTGCGTGCGGTTTGCCGCGAAATTCGCAGCTGCACGGTGGCGGCCCTGGCGCGCGCGCGGCGCGACGACATTGACGCGGCGCTCGATGGACTCAAGGGAGCGGCGCATCCCCGTCTGCACACGTTTCTCGCGACGTCGGACCTGCACCTGCACCACAAGCTGCGCCTGACGCGCGAGGAAGCCCTCGAAGCCATTTCCAACAACGTGCGCCACGCGCGCGAGCATTGCGCCGAAGTCGAATTTTCCGCCGAGGACGCGAGCCGCACCGATATCCATTTTCTTTGCGAAGCAGTCGGCCGGGCCGTACGCGCCGGCGCGACGATTATCAATTTGCCGGACACAGTCGGATACGCGGTGCCTGAAGAATATGCGGCCATGTTCCGCCGCGTGATCGAATACCTGGACGGCGCAAATGGCATCACACTGAGCGCGCACTGCCACGATGACCTTGGCCTGGGCGTCGCCAATACTCTGGCCGCGGTGCAGGCGGGCGTGCGGCAGCTCGAGCTGACCATCAACGGCATCGGCGAGCGCGCCGGGAATGCCGCTCTGGAAGAAGTCGTCGTGCTGCTGAACGTGCGGCAGGCCGCGCTGGGCGTAACCACCAATGTACATCTCGACCAGCTCTACGCGACGAGCCGCTTGCTGGTAGAAATTACGGGCGCGCCTCTGGCGCCCAACAAGGCCATCGTAGGCGCGAACGCGTTCGCCCACGAAGCCGGCATTCACCAGGACGGCATCCTCAAGAACCCCCTCACTTACGAAATCATTTCTCCTGAAGCGGTCGGCGTTCCCAAGCGGCAACTGGTGCTCGGCAAACATTCCGGGCGCAATGCGCTGCGCGCGACGCTCGTCGATCTAGGCTACCAGCCGACGCGCGAAGAGCTGGACGAATGCTACAAGCGCGTGGTGACGCTGGCAGATGCGTCGAAGAATGTGACGAATCGCGATCTTCTGGCCATTGCGCATCAGGTGATGCGGAAGCGCGGGAGTGAAACGCCGGTCGCGGCTGAATAAATAATTTTCAGAAAAAACGCGTTCCCTTGTCCTTCCGAGCGAAGCGAGGAATCTCTCTCCATTTTCAAGCAAAGAAAGAGAGATTCCTCGCTTCGCTTGGAATGACAAAGCTTTTTCCCTGAGCTGACAATTCCGCTGGACAATCGCTCGCGAATCGTCTTCCATAGCTGCCATCTCAAGAATCCGAGGTGAATTTCTATGCGATTGAGGATGTCCCTCCTTGTGTCGGCGATCCTGCTTGTTTCCTTCTCGTTTGTCCACGCGCAACAGCCGGCGCAGAAAAAGCCGCTGGATATTTATTTTCTGGATACCGAAGGCGGACAGGCCACGCTGTTCGTTTCTCCCTCGGGACAGTCGATGCTAGTGGACACGGGATTTCCGGGGAATCAGGGCGCGCCACCCGCGGAAGCGAATGCTCCCGGCGTCACGCGCGACGCGGACCGCATCATGGCAGTGTTGAAACTGGCGAATGTGGGAGTCCTCGACTACCTGGTCATCACGCACTTCCATGCGGACCACGTGGGAAACGCAGCCGAACTCGCCCATCGCATTCCTATACGGCACTACGTAGACCATGGCCCATATACGGACGAAATGCAGCCGGGCCGCGACGCTGCCTTCCTTTCTTATTTGCCGGTTCGCGAACATGCGCGCGTCTCCGTGGCGAAGCCGGGCGACCGGATTCCCGTGGAGGGCCTTGATGTGCAAGTCGTTTCTTCGGCCGGCGAGACGATCAAGGAACCGATGGCGGGAGCTCCCGGAGCGGGTGCGCCCAACCCGTTGTGCCGCGAGGCTAAATTGAAGGAACAGGACCCGACACCGGAAAATTTTGAGTCGGTGGGGATTGTGGTGCGGTACGGCAGCTTTCGTCTCATCGATCTTGGGGACTTGACCTGGAATCAGGAGCACGCTCTGGCTTGCCCGAATAATCTGGTCGGCGCGATGACCGTGTTTCACACCACGCGGCACGGAGACCCGCACTCCGGCGCGCCGCAATTCGTGGACGCGATTCGCGCGCGCGTTGCCGTGATGAACAACGGAGAGAGAAAAGGCGGCTCGCCCGAATACTGGCAAACCGTTCATGATGCGCCTGGACTTGAGGATTTCTGGCAGATCCACCGCTCTGCGGCGGGCGGCGCGGATCACAATTCGGCGGAACAGTTTCTCGCGAACATCAACGAAACCGACCACGGGCATTACATCAAGATGTCCGTACGAGCCGACGGCAGCTTTACGATGACCAATGAGCGAACGGGATTCACGAAGGAATATCCCGCGCGCGCGGCGAAATCCGCTCAATAGGCCAGGCCCGTTCCTTTCGTAAAGATCGATACGGGCCGGGATACTCGTAGGACAGCCACTCCTGGCTGTCCTCTGCGATTTCGCCAGGCCCACAGAGGACAGCCAGGAGTGGCTGTCCTACAAAATCAAATCCCGCGCAAATCAGGCGAACGGGTTTTCGTCCGCGCTGGGGCCGTAGATCGATGGCACGGGCACGTCCAGCAGCCTCAGATAGACGGAAAGCTGCCCGCGATGGTGATAGAAGTGGTTCATCACGACGGCGCGAATAAAACCTATTCGCGGCGTGGACATGAGCACTTTTCCGTTTCTGGTTGCAGTCCAGATGGACATGATCCGGGCATCGTCCAGCTTGGCCAGAGCCTCTTTGGCGTGCGCGGTGCTTTGCGTGAACGCGTCCAGGATTTCCTTTTTATTCTGCGGTTCCGGCTGCGACATATTGCCGATCTCAAACGAATCTTTACTGACCGCATCCGCAAGGAAACCCTGGCCCCGAGCGATGTGCAGCCCAAGTTGGCCGAGGGAATAGGATTTGGCGTGCGGCTTCCAGGCGAGCTTGCCCTCTGGAATGCGATCGAGAACGCGCTGGGTAGTTTTTGCTTCCTGGTCAAGCTCCATCAGAATTGAATCGACGATTGCCATAGTTGCTCCTTTTCGTTTTTCGAGATTTGAAATCAAATGTTTCGCGAATCTTGTAAATCTCCTGGACCTACATGTTCAAATAATTCCCGAGTGAATCGATGCAGCCCTGCCACCCGTGCTCGTGTCTGTCGCGCTGTTCCACATTCGGCAAATGCTCGTGCGTGAGCAGGATTTCGGTCGACGGGCCCAAATCGCGAAACTCGATGGTGACCAGCGACTCATCTTTACCAGGGTCGTGTTCCCACAACCAGGTGAACACGATTTTTTCGGGCGGCTTGATTTCCCGGTACGTTCCGGACACGCGATGGACATTGCCGCCCTTGTGATGCATCTCCAGACAATATTTTCCGCCCACGTGCAATTCCAGCACGGGCACGAGCGCGGAATATTCCTCGGAGGGAGCAAACCAGCGGCTCAGCTCCACCGGATCGGTCCAGGCGCGAAATACTCTTTCGCGCGGCGCCTGGAAAGTTCGTCTCAGCTTAAGCGTTGTTTCTGGGGAGAGTTGTTCTTTGGCCATTCGGGAACCTCCGTCGGTTGTTGAGCCAGGTATCGATCCAGAGCGTCAAACTGCGTTTCCCAAAACGCGCGGTACTGGGAAATCCACGCTTCCGCTTTCTTCAAGGGCCGAGCGGCGAGCCGGCAGCGGCGCGTGCGTCCACGTTTTCTTTGCGTGACGAGGCCGGCGTTCTCAAGAACTCTCAGATGTTTCATCACCGCCGGCAGGCTCATCCGGTGGGGCCGGGCCAGCTCGGTGACGGAGGCCTGTCCGCGCGCCAGGGCCGCGACGATGGCGCGGCGCGTGGGGTCCGCCAGCGCTTGAAAGGTGGCGTCGAGTCCTTGATTATACTTAACCATTCGGTTTAGTAATATACGCTTTCGGAATCCGTGTCAAGGGGGAAGATCAATCTCCCGCTGGCGTCATCCGGGTGCCGCACCCTTCACCGTATTTGTGAAGGGTGCGGGTTTTTTCCGCATTTCGCAGCCCGATAGGTGCCGCGAAATGGTCCCTGCGAACCGCTCCGAATGAAAAGCGGATAGGGGATAAGAAACCCCGCACCCTTGAAGAGCACAAGGGTGCGGCACCCAAGATTCCCCTGTCCTTAAACAATGGACCAACCACACTCATCGCCACTCGCTGACAAGGTGATCGATCCGGACTATACTCTCTGGTTTGCACGGCTGGAAATGTGTTGGCATGGGGTCCTTGCCCGTCCGGCGAATCGATGGAATCGTTGTGAGACAAAAAAGATGACGGGTCAGACCAAAACAATTGTGCTCCTCGCGGGCGATGGCATTGGCCCTGAAATCATGCAGGCCGCTGTGCGCGTGTTGAAGGAATGCGCCGCGGAATTCGGCCACGAGTTTCGCTTCGCCGAGTTCCCTTTCGGCGGCTGCGCCATCGACGCGACGGGCGAACCGCTGCCCGCCGAAACGCTCGCAGCTTGCCGGGCCGCCGACGCCATTCTCCTCGGAGCGATTGGCGGACCCAAGTGGGATGCGGTGCCACTCGCCAAACGTCCCGAAACCGGTTTGCTCGCGTTGCGCAAAGCGCTGGGTTTGTATATCAATCTCCGCCCGATTGATTTGCACGCTCCCCTCCGGGGACTTTCGCCGCTGCGGGCCGACCGCGCCAGCGACGTGCATATCGATTTTGTCCGCGAACTCGCCGGCGACGTTTATTTCGGCGAGCATCGGCTGGAGGCCGATCCGAGCGGAGAACGCGCCACCGACGCAGGCGCGTATACCACCGGAGAAATCGAGCGCGTCGCGCGGTATGCGTTCGCGCGCGCGGAAGCCAGGAAAGGCCGAGTCGCTTCCGTGGACAAGTCCAATGTGCTGGCAATGTCGCAGCTGTGGCGCAAGACGGTCACGTGCCTCGCCGCGGATCATCCCAAAGTAAAGCTGGAACATCTGTACGTGGACAACGCCGCCATGCAGCTCGTGCTCGCGCCTTCGCAATTTGACGTGATCCTCACCTCAAACATGTTCGGCGACATTCTCACCGACCTCGGCGCGGCGCTGGCCGGCTCGATCGGCCTGATCCCGTCGATGAGCTGCGGGCCGGGACCCTCGCTCTACGAGCCGATTCATGGTTCCGCGCCCACACTCGCCGGAAAAGACGTCGCCAATCCGGTGGGCATGATTCTTTCCGCTGCGATGATGCTGCGCGAAAGCTTCGGCATGAAGCGCGAGGCCGAATCGATCGAATTGGCAGTGGACTGCCTGTTCGCGAGCGGAGTTCGCACTCCCGACACCGTTGAGCCGGGTACAACCAAAGTTGGATGCATTGAATTCGGCCAGCGGCTGTGCAACGAGATGGCCGCCTCGCACCATTCACAGCACGCCAACCCGGGCGCCTAGCGGGATTTTTTGGCCCTCAGAAGTTTCTTGATCAATTGAATCTGTCCCGCGTGATAAACGTCGTGTAACGCGATGCCTGCAATCAGCCGCCGCGCGGACGATTTGCTTCCATGCGCGCGATGGTCCAAGTTTTCCGGCCGGAACGACGAAACGGCTTCCCTCAAAAGTTGATGTTCCTTATCGAGCAGCGCCACATCAGTCCGCCATGCCTTTTCGGTCCTCTCCAATGGCCGGCTGAACCAATTGCTCCCCGGAAGAGAAAATGAACCACGCTTTTCCCCGGACAGCCGGCGCCTCACCGCATATTTCCAATAGGCAGCGTGAACGACAATTTCCCAAATATTGTGCCGACCGGGCCTCGGAGGCAGCGCCGCTTCGCGCGCCGTAACACCACGAATCGCACCGCGAAGGTTGGGCCCGTGCCACGCGGCGCGGTTGTAGGCCTCGTCCACTAATCCCAATAGATGCTGGATTCCCGGGTTAGCCACTGCTTCTCCCAAAATCGCAGGAGGTCACGCCTGAACGTTTAGCGCACTATAGCAGAAGCAGGAAGCGCGCTCGTGGTCACGTTAAAATAAAGCAGAGGGAGCGCTCCCAATTTCGAGATGCGCTCCCTTAAAATCTGCCATTTTATTCGAGAAAACCTATTTTCTAATGGCCGTCACCGAAATCGAGGCCCGGAAGAACGGCCGTGCCTTCGATATGCGTGGTCTCCAGGGCGCCGGGGTCGAGTCCGAGCGCAGCCAGAACCGTCGGGGCGACTTGCATGGTCTCGACGGGTCCGGTCACGGTCTTGGGTTCGAACGAAGGATTGGAGACGAGCATAATTACATTGGTGTCGTCGCGCGAGAAACCTCCATGCTCGGCGAGCTTCTTGCCGCTTCCGGAGTACGTCACGCCGATGTCAGGAGTGGTGACGATATCCGGAGTGCGCGGGTCGCCATCCGGCTGAAGGCCGGGCTTGTTGAAGTACGTCGTGAGCAGCCGGCTGGAGAAGATTTCGCCGATTCCGGCCTGGTTATTGGTGGTGGGAGACTGCGTGCGGAGCATGGCAACCGCGCTCTCCGTGGTGCAGGCGCTGTTGAGCCAAACCAGGGAAATGTCGTCTTCGGTCGGGCCGATGCCGGTCGGATTGGACGGCGATTCGGTCGAAGGTATGCAGCCGGCGTTATCCAGAATGGTGGCCGGGGAGGTCTGGATGGGGTCACCCGTGAACGTCGCGATGCCGAGATAGCGCGCGGAATCGATCGGGCTCTGCCCGTGCTTGGCGGTGATGATGATCAGCGTGTCGTGGAAAATGCCATTGGCCTTCAGGGCCGCAACCATGCCGCCAATCGCGGTATCCGCGAATTGGATTTCGTTAAGCAGCGCCGCAGTCGGAGTGCCGATGGAGTCCAGGTAGCCGCCCGTTACGGTCGGGCTCACGGACTTCTCGATCAGTTTCTGGCCGACGCTGACCACCTGGAAATTCATCCCCATGAGGTCGGGCCGTGGGCGGGGGAACTTCCCGCTGTGGTCGAGACCGGCGATTTCGTGGAGGATAGAGTTGACCTTCACCTGGTCATAGCACTGGATGTTCTGGAAGCTATCAGTCCAAGCATTGGAGGAGGACACTGCGGTCTGGTCCGGAAGAGTGCTGCAGTCCACGCCTTCCGCGTTAATGCCGGGCAGACCAACGGGAATCGAGTTGATCTCCGGGGCGAAGTAATCGTCAACGGCTTTGCCATGGCTGCCGTGTCCGGAAACGGAGGAATAGGAGGGGTGCTTGTCGGTCCAGGCCGTGTATCCGCCCGCATCATGAATGACGCCGAAAATAGTGTTGGTGCGAACGAATTCCCAGGGGTAGACCGGTGCGCAGTTGCGGGCGGGGTCGCGGTCGAGCGTGGTCGGATCGATGGAAGCGATTCCGCCACCGTAGATTGGATCGGCGCCGGGGGCCCCACCATTAAACGCAAGCTTGTTGAGGTCGATTCCTTCGTCGTATTCCGTGGTGTATCCAGTCGGAGCCGTGCCAGGTACGCAGCCGCCGGCGCCGATACCGGCAACGCCGTTACCAGTGGTGTTGATCGGCCCATCATACGAGCGATCGTAAGCGACATCGTAAAAAACGCCTTCCGAGCGTGGACCGCCGCCGGACATCAGCGCCGTAAGGCCCGGAAACGAATCGGACGGTTTCGAAGTTGATGTATCCCGGTAGTTGACGCCTGTTTCTGCGAGTTCCGCGAGGTTCGGGCAGTAAGGCGCGCCGCCGTTGACACCAGACAACCCGTTCTTGCAATTTAGCAAATCAACGGCGTGCATTCCGTCGATGCTAATCAACAAAACGTGATGAATTCGGCTGTGACGGCCATTGTCCCAGTCGTTCCCATCTTTCGGTCCAGCGTAGATGTTCGACAAGGGGGACAACATGAGAGCGGCAGTCAAGATGCCGGCCTTCCACTTACTAGCCATTCTGATCCTCCTTAGGATATTTCGTTCTTCGTACCTGGCCCTGCGGGGAGTGCACTTTACTTATCGGACGTTGAAAGTTGCGTGAATCGAAAATGAATCCTTTGTAAAAAGCAAAACCGGCAAGGAGCGCCAACATTTGCTGGCTCCCCTTGCCGGTTTCTCAGCCGAAGTGGCGGCCCGTGCTCTGGCGCGATCGACGACGAGGTCGATACTAGTAGTGATCGTCGTCGAACAGGAACGGCAGGACGTGGATTTGTTCTTTCCGCACGGCTTGCAGCTCGTTGGGGTCTATGCCGAGAACTTTCAGGATCGTCGCCGGGACCTGTTGATTCGATGTGACCGCCTTCACCGTCTGCTGGTCGAGGCCGGGATGAGATACGAGGAGTGCGGTGTGGATGTCGTCTTCGTTGAAGCCTCCGTGCTCGGCGATCTTCGATCCGCCCGTGAAGATCACGCCGGTGTTGACCTTGAGGACGATGTCCGGCGTGCGGGGGTCTTCGCCTGCGGCACTGCCCGGAACGTCGAATTTCTCGGAAAGCGAATCCAGGGCGAATATTTCCTGAATGCCAAGCGCTGCCTGATTGGTGGGAGTGCTGAGAGTGGCGACCACGCTCGGGGTGAGCGAGGGATCGGTGAGCCAAATCAGCGAGCCGTCATCGGAAATGTCGAAGGCCTCGGCCGAACCGATGGTCGCGCCCGGCTGTCCGTTGCCAATTCCGACACGCTTCTGGACGTCGATGGGCGACTGGCCGTGCTTTGCGGCGACGATGATGAGTGTCGACTCATAGAGGTCTCGCTTCTTGAGTTCGCTGACAAATTGCCCGAGCGATTGATCGATGTAGTCGAGCTGGCCTTCGAGGCCCGCCGAGGGAGTTCCCAGCACATCCGTGTATCCGCTGCCCGCCAGCTTCTCGCCGACGCTGACGGACTGAAAGTTCGTGCCGAAGATGGCCGGTACAGGCGCCTTGTGCGAACGATCGTGCGTGTATCCGTCAATCTGATTGAGTACGGCCTGCACATGCAGGTCATCGTAGCACTGGATGTTATGGAGGTCCGTAGTCCAGCCATCATCATATGTTGGGTCGGGGAACGGGACGGGGCTGCAGCCTGGGAACTGCGGCAGAGCGACCGGGATGGAATTGATTTCAGGACCGTAAAAGTCGTCAACGCCTTGGCCACTGGGGCCGTTGGTCCACATGTACGAAGGATGCTTATCTGTCCACGCTGTATATCCGCCATGAGCTTTGACGACTTCGAAGATGGTGTTCACGCGAAGGTACTGGTACGGCAGAATCTTGGCGCAATTGTTGTTGGGATCGCGCACAAGGTAATTGGGATTAATCCCACCACCCCCGTCGAGCTGGGTCAGATCGATATCGACGGATTCATCCCACGCGACGATCGTGCCGACTGTGCCGGGGCAGGCTCCGCCGGGATCCCCGAGGCCGTCCGTCATCGTGGGCGGTGAAAGCTTGCGATTGTACGTGTCGTCATACCATAGGCCGGCGGTGACTGGAGTTCCGCCAGTGACCAGGGACGCGAGTCCGGGAAACGAATCCGATGGCGAAGAGGTGGAATTATTCGTGTAGGTGATGCCATGCTGGCTCAACAGAGCGAGCGTGGAATTGGGATGTGAGACGACATATGTGGTGAGGTCAAGCGCATGCATGCCGTCAACACTGATCAGCAGGACATGGCGAATTTTATGGTGATCGTCGTCGTCCCACTGGCGATTGTCTTTCGGCCTTGCGTAGACTTTCGACATGGCGGACAAGACGAGTGCGGCTGTCAAAATGCCAACTTTCCACTTACTAGCCATTCCAATCCTCCTTAAGAATTTCTTTCCTCATATTTGGCATTGCGGGGGACCGCACTCTACTTATCGGACCTTGAGAGGTACGTGAACCGGATGTGAATCCTCCGTGAAAAATCGAAAATAGCGGGAAGATGCTTCCCTTTTTGAACAACGGACGCCGCAAACCCTTGCGATTCAGGGGCCGGGAGTGATAGTTTCAATCTGGCCAGACTGGGTGATTCTTCTTTACGTCATGGGAGTGGAAGTCACCGTTGAGTAATCAGAGCGCCCAAAATAGTTCTAACAACGGCCACCGTGTTCCCGGGAGCATTTCTCCATCTCCCTCGCAAACTGGCCTTTTTGCCCTCACCTTCTGGCGCGTGGAAGGGAGCCTGGTTGCGTTGGGCGCTGTCCGGCCTGTGGCCTACTTCACCTGGAATTCCCACACATTTGCGGGCCGATGGGCCCGCCGGGGGGGAGCGCTGGCGTTGGCGCTCGTGCGGCCTTTCCTGTATGCGAGTCACAGGGTGTTTGCCACGCGTGTCCTGCACACGCTATTGGCCGGGGTAACGCGCGACCGCCTGGATTCCCTGGGCGAGGAATATTTCGAATACATTCTGAAAAAACAACTGAGGGCGGAAGGGGTTAAGCGCCTGCGCGCCTGCCTGACGGAAAAAGGCGTGGAGAATGTGGTGCTGGTCAGCCAGGGCCTTGACCACGTGATGCGGCCCCTGGCGCAATATCTGGGCGTTTCCCGCCTCGTTTCGAACCGGCTCGAATTTCGCAATGGAGTCGCCACGGGACGCCTGCTCGAGCCTGTTATTCGCCCGCGAAGTCCGATCGCTCGGGCTTTCGAACGCAGCGCCGACGGCCGTGTGCCGGCTGATCGACTATTGAGAAATCTCGGGTTGACAGCGCGTCCGGAGCGGCTCGAAAGGGCAATTTTGCCGGCCGAGCGTCCCAAGGCGCCAAAGGACGGCGCCCTGGTCGTATTTAATGGCAAAAAGAAGATCGAACCCCTCTCTGTCCGGAGCACACTCGCGGGCAAGAACATTCTTCTGATCGGGGTAACGGGCTTTATCGGCAAGGTATGGCTGGCGCAGCTTTTGAACGAAGTGCCGCAGATCGGCAAGATTTACCTGCTGATCCGCCGGCAGCGCACGACGACCGCGCAGCGGCGCTTTGAGAAAATTTTCGAAGAGTCGCCGGTATTCGATCCACTGCAGGAGCGGCTTGGGGATCGGTTCGCGGAGTTTGTCTCCGAGCGCGTCGAAGTCATCGAAGGCGACGTGAGCCAGCCGGGACTGGGGATGGCCCCGGAAAGGCGAGCGCAACTCGCACGCAACCTGGACCTCGTCGTCAATAGTTCCGGGCTGACGGATTTCAATCCGGACCTTCGCGAAGCGCTGGCAAGCAACGTCGCGCCAGTCCTTCACCTGATCGAATTTCTGCGCGAATCGGATCACGCCGGGCTGATGCACCTTTCGACCTGCTATGTGGTGGGAGCGAAGGACGGCCGCGTGGTCGAGGAAGCGCAGCCGAATTACACGCCGCTGGGAATGGCGGATTTCGACGCGGAGCACGAGTGGCACTCGTTGCAGGAAGTGGTCGCGCATGCCGAGGCGCGCGCCGAGAGCCCGGAGATCACGGCGGCGCTTCGCCGGCAGGCGCTCGGGAAACATCGCGGGAGCGACGAACCGTCCGGTCCCGAACTCGAAAATCTCATCCGAAAAAATCGCATGCGCTGGCTGCGCAATCGCCTGACGCGCGCGGGGACGCGCCGCGCGCGGCGCCTCGGCTGGCCCAACACCTACACGCTGACCAAATCGCTCGCCGAATCCCTGATCGTGCGTCACGGGGCCGGACTGCCGATTGCCATCGTGCGGCCATCGATCGTCGAGACTTCGACGGACCAGCCGTTCCGCGGATGGAATGAAGGCATCAACACCTCGGCGCCTCTTTCCTATCTGCTGGGCACCTACTTCCGCCAGTTGCCGACCAACGAGCGCAAATGCCTGGACGTGATTCCCGTGGATATGGTGTGCCGCGGAATGACTCTGATCGCCGCCGCCATCATCGCGCGCCGTCACGAACCGATTTATCAGCTCGCCACGTCTGCGAGCAATCCGTGCGACATGGGCCGCTCCATCGAACTGACCGGTCTCGCGCACCGCAAGCACTATCGCGCGCAACAAAGCCTGGAGCACTGGATGCGCATGCAGTTCGACACGATTCCCGTATCCAAATCGCGCTACGAGAAATTTTCGGTTCCCGCGCAGAAGGCCGTGGTCCAGGGCATCAATCGCGCCGCTTCGGCCCTGCAGATGAAGCAACCGCCGCTGGCCCGGCAGGAACGCGACCTCGTTCGCGTCGAAAAACTTATCGAGCTTTACGAGCCGTTCATTTTGCATAACGAGCAGGTCTTCGAAGCTCGAAAATGTCCAGTTGCTTTCCGCGGCCCTTCCCCCGGAAGAGCAAGCGGCTTTCGGTTATGATCCTTCCGCGATTGACTGGTGGGATTATTGGATTAACATCCATATCCCGGCTCTGCGCCGGTGGGTCTATCCGCTGATCGAAGGGCGCGCGCCGGAATCACGTCCGCGCCGCGCTTTTTCCCCGCAGCACGCCGGCAACGGAGCGGCGGAACACCCGGAAGATTTGCCGCGTGCGGGGGCGGCGTCAAGCGCGGGGACCCAAGCCTAATCCATGGCCATCTTTCTGACCGGTTCCACCGGCTACATCGGCGCGCACATCGCCTCGATTCTGCTCGACGCGTCACACCGACCGGCTGAATCTGCTGGTGCGCGCGAAGACGGAACAGGAGGCGAACGAGCGCCTCTGGCACGCCCTGCAATTGCACCTGGATTTTCCGGAGTTTCAGGATGCGCTCGAAACGCGCATTTCCATATTTCGCGGCGATCTCACCGATCCGCGCTTTCGGTCTGGACGCCGCCGACTACACGCGCCTGATCGGAACGACTGAGTCGGTGATTCACTGCGCGGCTTCGCTCAACCGCAAATCCGAAAAAAGCTGCCTCAACGTGAATCTGCGCGGCACGCTGGAAGTCGCGCAACTGGCTCGCCGCGCGCAGGACGCACACGGCCTGCGCCGCTTCAGCCAGGTTTCGACCGTCGCCGTGGCCGGGCACCGCAGCCACGAAGTCGTCACCGAAGATGCTTCGATCGACTGGAACCGCTCCGACTACGATCCGTACGCGCGCACGAAAAAATTCTGCGAGCACATGGTGCGCGAACTTCTCCCCGATGTGCCGCGAACTGTTTTTCGTCCGAGCATCGTGCTCGGCGACAGCCGCCGCCCGGAGACGACGCAATTCGATATGGTCCGCGCATTCGTGTTTCTCGCCGGGCTGCCGGTCCTGCCGTTTCGCTCGACCGACCGGATCGATATCGTCCCGGTGGATTACGTGGCGGAATCCGTCGTCACGCTGCATCAGAAGCAGAATCCGGTGCACGAGATCTACCATCTCTCTTCGGGCACGCGGTCCGAAACGTTTGGCCAGCTCACGCACGCGCTCGCTGAGGCCGCCGGAAAAATGGAGCCGCTGTTCTGGCCGGGACTCGAGCGGAATTTCGCTTCGGTCGTAAACTGGCTGTCGAATTATCGCGGGGCGGCTTGGCCGCAGCGCATCTCTGCTGAAAGTGTTCATGCCGTATCTCGTCTGGGACACGGTGTTCGAGAATTCGCGGGTGGTCGCGGAAATGGGACGCGCGCCGGAACCATTTTCCAAGTACTGTTATCCCTTGCTGCGGTTCAGCCGCGATCATCATTTTACTTATCCGTATCTGCCATGGCCTGCGACTGCCGGCTTGGTCCGCGAAGACGCCGCAGCGGCCGGCGTGGGATCTGCGCGGGGGTCACGCCCATGATGGACTTCATTCTGGAGGCCTGGACCAGCGGGCACATCGAACTCTCCAGCGCGCTTTGGAAGTTTGGCGCCGGGCATTCCTGGCAGCCAGGCGAGAAACTGAAACTCCTCTTTGCGGGATACAACGGGACGCGCAACACGGGCTCGGATGTTCGCGTCGAGGAAATGCTGCGGCAAATTCGGCGCGTTCTGGGCGAGGAAAATCTTGCGCTCAGCGTGATGTCCCAGAATCTGGACTGGAGCCGCGGATATTTTGGCGACGCGCGCCAGGTACATCTTCCGGACATCTACCCGCCGTTTTTGTTCCGCGAAGTGAGGCCGCACCACGGCGTGATCGCTTGCGAAGGGTCGATGTTCAAAAGCAAATTCGCGGATGCGCTGACCACTATGTTCATCGGCGCGCTGGGAATTGCATCGGCGGAAAATAAACTATCGGTTGGGTA
The DNA here is from genome assembly GCA_963804145.1 of uncultured Acidobacteriota bacterium. Taxonomy (GTDB): domain Bacteria; phylum Acidobacteriota; class Terriglobia; order Acidiferrales; family UBA7541; genus Palsa-360. The sequence goes on from CAWDPI010000009.1 coordinate 109,909, forward strand.
TGGCGCGGAAGCGGGGCACATGAATCCGATGCTGGAGAAAATGTGCGCGCGTTATTGCCGGCGTTCCTTGATTATCACGCGCAACGAGGAATCGCAGGCAGTGCTCAGCAAACTGGGCGTGGCGAGCGAAGCCGGGACGGACACGGCGTGGACGTTCGAGCCGCATCCGCCGGAATACGGCCGCAAGGCGCTGATCGATGCTGGCTGGGATGGGGAGACTCCGGTGCTGACGGTCTGCCCGATCAACCCTTTCTGGTGGCCGGTGACGCCATCCACGCCGAAGTTTTTGGCGCACGCGTGCTTTGGCGCTTACAAGGAAAGCCACTACCGCACGATTTACTTTCACAAATCGGGTTCCGCGGTGGATGCCGCGTTCAAAAAATATCTGGCCGCGCTGGCGCAAGGTATAAAAGCGTTTCGTGCCAAGCATCGGGTATTTCTGATTTTGGTCGCCATGGAGAGACTCGATACGAGGGCGTGTGACGAGCTCGCGCCGCAACTGGGCGGCGCGCCCGTGTTCAGCTCCGACAATTTCGACATGTACCAGATCGTGAGCATTTTGCGCTGGTCCAGCCTGATGGTTTCCTCGCGCTACCACGCCATCGTCACTTCGATGCCTTCCCTGGTGCCCTCGGCGGGCGTCACGATGGATGAGCGCATTCGCAATTTGCTGCGGGAGCGCGGCCACGAACATTTGCTCCTCACGGTGGATGATCCGGATCTCGGAGAGAAGCTCGCAGGCGTTATGGATCGCCTGTCGCTGGAAGCCGATGCCGTGCGAGACGGCATCGCTCACTCCGTGGTTCGCAATTTGAAAACCATGGCTCGAATGGGAGTGTTCCTGGAGCGCGCGGTTCATCAGCAATATCCGGAATTTCCGGTGCGGTCTGGAGTGCACGGCTGGGAAGAATATTTGCCGCCGCTCAGCCCAAACCTCGAGGGGCTGCTCAATAGTTACGAAGGCGCGAGGGCTGCCGCAGCGGGGGATTAGCCTGACAAGTGCGTGAGGTTTTTGTGGCGCAGGCCTGCCGCGGCGGGACTGTGTGGGTTGATCTTCTGCGCGCGGAAAACCGCACAGGCAAGAGTGCCTGTGCTACTTAAAAGCATGAACTTCCTCGAAAATATTTTTTCGAAATTGCAGGGAGCCTCCGGCCGCGTGGTTCTGGCCGAAGCGTACGCGGGTGCCGATCGAACTGCGACGGGCTCGGACTTGCTCGGGCAGATCGCCGCCGCGCGCGCATTCTTGCGCGCATCTGGGCTTGCCAAGGGAGACCGCTGCGCGCTGGTCGCTCCGAACAGTATCCGCTGGGCCGCGCTCGATCTGGCGATTATTGCGGAGGGACTCATCGCCGTTCCGATGTACGCTCGCCAGGCTGCTGGCGAACTCGCCGCGATGCTGCGCGACGCCGGGCCGGGCCTCGTTTGCTGCGGCGATGCGGCGCTTCGCGATGCGATCTCGGCGGCGTGGCCGGATGCGCCGCGATTTGTATTGTTTGACGAAATTTTCAGCGCCAATTCAACCGCGCCCAGCGCGCCTGACGCGCCTGTGGCCCTCACGCCGCAGGACACGGTCGCCATTCTGTACACATCGGGAACTTCCGGCGAAGCCAAAGGCGTGATGCTGACGGTTGGCAATCTCGATCACATGCTTTCCTGCACCACGGCGCGCCTCGATCAATTGATGGGGGCGCGCGATGTTCCGGACCGCGTGTTTCATTACCTGCCACTATGCTTCGCTGCCTCTTGGATTCTGTTGCTATCGTGTCTGTCCCGGACCAGCGTCTTTACGTTTTCAATGGATCTTACGAAGCTCGCTGACGAAATCCGCTCTGCTGCTCCGAACTACTTCCTCAACGTTCCATTGCTGCTGGAGCGAATGCGCGCTGCCATCGAAGAAAATATTCGCAAGCGCGGCGGGACAATCGCGAAGATTTTCGACCATGCGCAGGATGCCTGGTATCGGCTCGATGCGAAGGCGCCGCAGGCGTGGGATTTTTTCTGGCTGGGGCTTGCCGGCCTTTTGATTTTTCCCTCGATTCGCAAACGCCTGGGACCGAATCTTCGCGCGATGATTTGCGGCTCCGCGCCTCTCGCTCGCGAAACGCAGCTGTTCTTCATGATGCTCGGAATCCCTGTGCTGCAGGTATACGGCCTCACCGAGACCACGGGCATCTGCACCCTGGACGATCCGCGGCACGTCGAGCCGGGGCGCGTTGGCCCCGCGATTCCAGGAATCGAAATGAAAGTCGGCGAGAATAGCGAAATCATTGTCCGGGGCCCGAATATTTTTCCAGGCTACTGGCGCCGGCCGGAGCAAACGGCTGCAGTGCTGCGCGATGGTTGGTTCCACACCGGCGATCAGGGCGACGTGGACGCGAATGGAAATTGGCGCATCACGGGAAGGCTGAAAAATCTCATCATTCTCAATTCAGGGCACAACATCGCGCCGGAACCGATCGAGGAAGAATTATTCCGCGCCGTCCCGGGTGCGCAGCACGTCATGCTGGTCGGGAATGGCCGCAGTTTTCTGGCAGCCATCATCACGGGCGCGGCGGCGGGCGCGGAAATTGATTCGCAATTGGAGCGGGTGAATGCTCCGCTGCCGCATTACCGCAAAATTCGCAGGTATCACGTGGCGAAGGAATTGTTTACCATCGAGAATGGCTTGCTCACGGCCAATGGAAAATTGCGGCGCGATACGATCGCAGCGAGATTTGCTGCCGAGATTGAACGGATGTACGCGAAGCGAGAGTAGGTTTGATTTTGGAGGTCGGGACTTCAGAATCTTTGTGAAACCTCAAGTCTAGTGGAGGAGATATTAGAGTGGGTGCCCCGCCCTTTGTGCTTTTCAAAGGGTGGGGGGTTAGATTCACCCACAACCGGGAATGTGGAAATGGACGGTCCGAAAATCCCCACCCTTGCAAAGACCGCAAGGATGGGGCACCCGCAGAGATGAAGGCTGAACGCATGGACGAATACAAAGGAAAAACGCTCTCGTGGCGGCTGTCTGACGGCGTCGTCGAGTTGGCGCTCAATCGTCCACCGGCGAACGAAATTGGCCTGGCCATGCTCGAGGATCTGGAGCGCTTCGCCTCCTCGCTTCCCGCTCTTGAATCGAAGGCCAGCGCGCTCATTCTTTACAGCGAGCAGAAAGCGGGCTTTTCTGCGGGCGCGGACCTGCGCGAACTGTACGAGCGGGCAAAAAAGATGGATGCGTCCGCGGCCGCGAACGGAGTCCGCGAATTCCTGGAACGAATTCATGCCGTGCTGAACCGGCTAGACACTTCGCCGCTCACGACGATCGCAGCTGTTCACGGTGTTTGTTTTGGCGGGGGATTCGAGCTTGCGCTCGCGTGCGATCTGATCATCGCGGACAAGATGGCGTCGCTTCTGCTTTCCGGAATTGCGGCTCGGACTGATCCCCGGCTTCGGCGGAATCCCGCGTCTGAAGCGCGATATCGGCAACGCCGTAGTGCGCGATCTGCTGCTCACCGGGCGCAGCATCAATGCCACCAAGGCGCTTTCAGTGGGCCTCGTGAGCCAGTTAGCCGCGGAGGGCGAAGCACTGCGCCTCGCTCGCTCGACCGCCGCGCAGACCACAAAGTTCGATCGCGCGACCGCCGCCGCCGCGAAGCGCTTCATCAAGCCGCTGCCCGCGGAAGAATTGCGCCGGGAAATCGACATTTTCTGCGACCTCTTCACGCGGCCCGCCGTCATGGAAGGCCTGCGCAAGTTCGTCGAAAACGCCGGGCCGCATCCGTATCTGCCGTGAGCGGGTTTGTAGGGCAGCCACTCTTGGCTGTCCCTTGCACGTTCAACGTTGCGCGGCGGACAGCCGAGGGTGGCTGTCCCACAAAATCCCGGCAAAATAGCCAGCGGGCCCGATCTTCCTGTAAAATGGAATGAATCATGAAGACAATCGAACAAACAACCGACGAAATCTTGAATCTCGCCGCCACTCATTTCAAGGTTTCACGCGCCACGCTTCAGCCGGGCGACGATTTCTACAAGAAACTGGGGATCGACAGCTTGCAGGCGCTCGAACTGCTCACGCGCCTCGAAAATCATTTCGGCGTGGAGCTGCCCGATTACGAGGTCCAGGGCGTCAGTGATTTTCACACTCTCGCCACCAGAATACAGGCGCGACTCTGATTGGAATTAACCGCCTCATCCGATGAATTCCCCATATAATCTCATTCATGCTTTTCTGTGTTTCTCCGTGACTCTGCGGCAATTTTGATGCTTGATTTAGCGAAATACGATTCGCTGGGAGCGGCGCTGCGCGATGCGCTGGGGCGCTGGCCCGAGGAAGTCTGCCTGATCGAAGCGGACCGCGACCACGAGCGCTCCCGCCTCACCTACCGGCAATTTGGCGAGGCTGCCGAGCCCGTAGCGGCAGCCCTCGAAGATTCGGGATTTGCCGCGGGGGATCGCGCCGCGATCATCATGACCAATCAGCCCAAGTGGTTGATTTCGGCTTACGCCGTATTTTTTGCGGGTGGCGTGCTTGTTCCGCTCGATTACAAACTCTCCGCCTCCGAGCATCTTCAATTGCTCGCGCACTCAAAAGCGCAGGTTCTGTTTGTCGAGTACCCGCTGTGGCGGGCGATCGCGCAAGCGCCCGCGTTCAGCGAGCATAAACTGGGGACGGTGCTCGTGACCGAGGCGCCGCCAAATGCCGATCTCGCGGGCGGCGTGCGCTGGGAGGGATTTCGCGGGGCGCGCGCGCCAGAATTCCGGCCGCGCACTCAAACGGACACGGCGTGCATCGTCTATTCATCCGGCACGGGAGGCCACCCCAGGGGATGCGTGCTCACGCACGATAATTATCTCGAGCAGTGCGCCGCGGTGGTGCCGGTTTTTCCGTTCTGGCCGGGCGCGCGATATTTGAGCATCATCCCCACAAATCATGCGATCGATTTCATGGGCGGCTTCCTTATGCCATTCACGGGCGGAGGGACCGTCGTTCATCTGCGCACATTGCGGCCGGAATTTATCCGCGAAGCCTTCACGAAATACAAAATCACGTACATGGCTGTCGTGCCGCTGATTCTGAAAAATCTGCAACGCAGTTTGCGCGAGAAATTCGCGGCGCTTCCGCCGGCCAAACGGAAAATGCTCGATTTCCTGATCGGCGTGAACCGCGCGTTCACCCGCGGGAAACCGCGCCCCGGCCTGAGCCGCGCGCTGTTGAAGGATGTCCATAAAGCCTTCGGCGGCGGACTGCAAGCGCTGCTCGTTGGCGGCGCGTTCACCGAGCCAGCAACAATTGAATTTTTCCACGATATCGGCATCCCGATTTACAACGGCTACGGTTGCACGGAGGCGTGCACTGCCATCACACTGAATGATCTGCGTCCCTTCCGGCCGGACACCGTCGGTAAACCAGTGCGCGGGATGGAAATTCGCATCGTGGCGCCCGACGCGGACGGAATCGGCGAAGTGGCCGTGCGCAGCAAGACCGTGATGTCCGAGTATCTGGATGATCCCGAAATGACGGCGGAAACCATCGTGGATGGCTGGCTCATGACCGGCGATCTCGGCCGCGTCGACGCGACGGGCCATTTGCAATTATTCGGGCGAAAGAAAAACATGATCGTCACCGCCGAAGGAAAGAATATCTATCCGGAAGACATCGAAAATAATTTCGAGGGAATTGCGGTGAAGGAATTCTGTGTCTTTGCGGCAAATTATATCTGGCCGCAACACACGATGACCGGCGAGCAACTCGTGCTGGTGCTTCATCTCGAACCGGGACACACTGTGAACGACGCCCTGCTCAAGGAACTTTCGCGGCGCAACATGCAACTTCTGAATTACAAACGCGTCTCGCGGCTTCGTCGTGTGGGAACAGGATTTCCCCCGCAACGCCGCGATGAAAATCAGGCGCGTCATCCTTGCCGGACAGATCGGCAAGCAACTCGACCGCAGCGCGATGGTCTCCCTGTGAACGAAGCCTATTTCACGATCGTGAATCCGGCAGCCGGCGGCGGACGCTGCGGTAAGCTCGCGGCGCGCGCGCTGGACCGGCTACGCGCCGCGGGTTTGCAACTCGAAGTTCGCGAAACGCGCGCTCCCGGCGAGGCCACCGTGCTCGCGAACGGCGCGTACGCCGACGGCTTCCGCAAGTTCATCGCTGTGGGCGGCGACGGCACAAGCTTTGAGATCGTCAACGGACTTTTTCCGGACGCAGCCACGCAAGGCCGCGCCTCCCTCGGATTTCTGCCTCTCGGAACCGGAAATTCCTTTCTTCGCGACTTCGTTGAAAACGGGGCGGACCTCGCGGAATTTGGGATCAAGGCGATCCTCGAACATCGCGCGCGTCCCTGCGACGTCATCCGCCTGGACCACTCGGCCGGCTCCATTTATTACATCAATACGCTAAACATGGGATTCGCCGCGGACGTCGCGACGTTGACCAATCGCCACCTGAAATTTCTGGGCGAGCCCGGCTATCTGGCCGGAGTGCTCGTTTCCCTGGCGCGGCTGCGGCGCCGCCCGTTTCCGCTGCGCGCGGACGGCGAGCGCGACGACCGGCGCTGTCTGTTTGTTGCCTTTAGCAATAGCAAATACACCGGCGGTAAAATGATGATCGCGCCGCAAGCCGCAATCGATAGCGGCACGATTGAATATGTTCACTGGGGACCGATCGGCCGACTGGGCCTGGTGCGGAATCTGCCGACTCTCTTCACCGGCGAGCATATCCGGCATCCAATGGTTTCGAGACGTGCGGCGGCGCGGATCGAATTCGAGTTGAAGAATCCCGTCGACGTGGTCGTCGATGGAGAAGTGCTCACTCTCGAAGCCGAATCGCTGGAAGTGCTGCCCGGCGCGCTCGATGTGATGGTATGAACGTGGAAAGCGAACAACCGATTCCCGCGCCTGCAACCGCGGAGCCTGGCGGCGAGCAGGGTTTCCGGCGCGTGTGGGCCATTGCACGCAGCACCTACCATTGGCTGCTCTCCGCGGCATTCTTCTTTCCCGTGAGCACCTTCCTCCTTTTGCTTGGCTCCATCATTGACCCTCGGAGAAATGACGGCGCGCAACGCATGCTGTGCCGCGTGACCATGAAGCTGGCAGGCGCAAAGCTCGTGGTGCGGCGCGCGCCCGGCTTCGACCCTGCGCGCACCTGCTTTCTTCTCGTCAATCACGTCAACCTGTTCGATCCGTTCGTCCTGTATGCCACCGTCCCGCAATTTTTCCGGGGCCTGGAACTCGAATCGCATTTTCGCATTCCCATATACGGCTGGATGATGAAACGCTTCGGGAATGTTCCCGTGCCGGACGTGAACCGGCCTTCCGACCTGAAACGCATGTGGCGGCTGACACACGCGGCGCTCGATTCCGGAGTGAGTCTCGCTGTGTTCCCTGAAGGTCAACGAACGCTGGATGGGCGAGTCAGGCCATTTAAGGGCGGGGTGTTTCGCATGGCGCTGCAATTCGGCACTCCTATTATTCCGGTCAGCGTCGTCGGTTCGTTTGAATTCAACAAGAAGACGAGCTGGCTGATCCGGCCGGGCACTGTCACTGTGTATCTGCACGATGTGATTGAAACGAAGGACCTGGGGAAGGAAGATTTTCCGGCTCTGCGCGACCGCGTCCACGCAATCATCGCGGGGCCGATCGATGAGGCTCGCGCCTCTGCAGAAAAGAATAAAATTCTGCCCTAAATTTCTTCCTCGGGATTGAAAACAACCAGCCCGCACTTTCGCGCACTCTCGGCCAGAATCAGGTCGGACACACCGAATTCCAGAACCTGACCCTCTCCGGAATATTTTCCTGCACTCAAATTGTTATTGAGCCAAAGTGCCGCGGAAAGTTGGATGGCGTCCGCAGCTTTTAGTGGATTCATCTCCAAGAGTCCGGGCAGCGCCGCCATAGTTTGCTGGTTCAATTCGACTGCAATGATTTTGATTTCCCAGTCTCTCTCAAAACTTTCGCGAAGCCTGATTAGTTCCGCGGAACGAATTTGTTTTTCGCGATACTTTCGCGCCATGGCCGAATGTACTTCGGCATAACTCAACACAGATGCGGCCAACACCTGGTTTGGGGAGGTGGACCGAGCGATGACCGCCTCGCTTCCGATCTCTTTGAAATAGACCTTAACCAGGACGGATGTGTCGAGAAAGAGCATTACTCTCGGTCTTCAATAACCATTTGCGATGCAGGCTTACCTTTTGTACGGATCGGTTTGAATGCCATGCGTTTGTAGGGATCTTTAGCCAATCGCAGGTGCCCCTCAGCTTCGAGACGCTTCAGCAAATCATCTAAATTGTTGGTTTGTTCTTCTGACGCGGGCGGAGTCAGGTGCGCGACGGTCTTCCCCCGGTCTGTGACAATAATCGTTTCGCCTCTGCGGACCAGTCCCAGGTAACGGCCCAGGCGGTTCTTCAGTTCGCGGCTGCCAACGGTCTTCATGTAGCTACCTCGGCTCTATTGTAGCTACATTGATCCGAGGGAGTCAATTCTTGCAAGATCGAGCGATGCGGGGCAGACACGGCCTAATTTTCTCGCTAAAGCGAGAGGCGGATTCCGGGGAGCGTGCGGCCGGCTTTGGTTTCCTGCCAGGTGTGGAGGATCCGGTGGATGACAGTCATCGTTGCGACGATCGCGATGACCCACAGCGCGGGAGCCATGCGGTTGAACAATCCGCCGATGATCAGCAGGACCATGCGCTCGGGGCGCTCCATGAACCCAACTTTGCAAAGAGGAATCAAGGATTCGGCGCGCGCGCGCGAATAGCTGACCATCACTGATCCAGCCGTCGCCACCGCCGAAAGCACGACGTAGGAGGTCCGCTCGGCCACGGCGTAGTACACCAGCAAGCCCATGTAGAGCGCCATGTCCGAGTAACGGTCCAGCGTCGAGTCGAAAAAAGCGCCAAACGCCGTCACGCGTTTCTCGCGCCGCGCCACCTGGCCGTCAAGCATGTCCAGAAACGCGGCGAAAAAAATCACCAGGGCCGCGGCGCGGAATTTCCCCATCGCGAACAGGAAGGCCGCCCAGCAGTTCACCAGAAGCCCAAAGAATGTAAGCAGGTTCGGGTTGATTCCGGTGGACGCGACCAGATCCACAATCTTTTCAAGCAGCCAGCGGCCGCCCTCGCCAATTTTGCGTGTGATCATGACTTTTGCGACGTCATCCCCTGCCGACGTGAAAGAATGATACGCCACGACAGGCTTCCCCTCAAGCGCAGGAATTTCGTACAAACTTGACTCCCGAAGCAAACCCGGCGTAACCTTTTGCGAACCAATTTCTCACCCGCTCAACATGCAATGAAATCTATCTGTGGAGGACGCGCCATGAAACGACGGATTGGGTTATTTGCGTTTCTCGTAGTGGTGCTTGCAGCCGGAAGCGTATTGCTTGCCCAGGACAATCCCTTTGTCGGGAACTGGAAATTGAACGTAGCGAAATCCAAATACACTCCGGGACCCGCGCCGCAAAGCCAGACGCGCACATGGGACGCCTCTGGAATGGTGATGGTCAATGGAGTCAACGCCGCGGGGAAATCTACTTCCTACGGTTATACGGTGAAGGGTGACGGCAACGAGTATCCGACGATGGGCGCGATACCCAATACCGCAGATAAGCTCACGTCCAAAAAGACCGGCGCCAATTCAATTGAGGTGAATTTCACGAAGGGTGGAAAACACGTCGAAACGGCTACGTTCACGGTCTCCGACGGCGGGAAGACGTTGACCATCCACGCCAAGGGCGCGACCGATGCAGGCCCTTTCGACAATCTACAAGTCTGGGAGAAGCAGTAGAGGCCCCTCAGGGCGTGCGTTCGTTTGAATGACCTCTGCGAGCGAGGCCAGCGACGCCGGTTAGCGTATTTGGGGAATCAAAAAGCTCCCGGGAATTTTTCCGTCGAGCGTCGCCAGTTGAGCGCCGTTGGCTCTTGCCAGTTCCACAAGATGGCCGTCCGTGGTCTGCTTAGGACTTTTGACCCACTTTGGAAGATGCGAGATGTCGTGCCCATCCGCGATGAATGTGCAGCGAATTGATTCGCTGGCTTTCAGCAGAAGCAATAATTCACGTGCCTGAATAACTGAGAACCTATACTGCTGCGCCTGGCTTAGCACGCGCACAAATCCCAGCTCCGTGATCGAGCAGGTTGCTAAGTCCGGATTTTCTTTTTTGGACAGACGGGCAAGCCAACCCGCCACGCGCGCGTGGAATTCATGATGAAGCACACCCAGCGCAAGCAGTGAATTCACATCCAGCAAATAGGTCATGGAAATTCGGCCAGGATTTCGCGCACCTGCTCACTCGTCAGCTTGGCTGCATCCGCGCCGGCGGTCAGAACAGGCAAACCGGTGACGGGATCCTTGACGATCCGCGCGCTTCCACGCCGCGCTCTCCGCGGAATCAGAATGATTCGTTCGCCGTCGAGTTCGGCGTCGAGCGAATCGCCGGGCTGAAGGCCGAGCCTGCGCCGGATCCGGCTGGGTAGGACCACTTGTCCTTTGGTCGAAACCTTGGTTCGCATGGTAAGACAATCTTACCTTATGTGCGGCGTTTCGTCCAGCCGTGAAGAGGATTGCGTGGGTTTCTCGCAGCTCAATGCGAGCGTTCGTCCATCCACTCGTACATCCGGCGCACGCCTCTCACCTCGGCGCCGGATCCTTTGATTTGCGGAAAATCCGTACTGTGGGATGTCAGGTCGACTTTCTGTGCGGTCTCTTCGGCGGAAAGCCCCTGCTTGCGAAGTTCGGCCACCTGGGACATCAAATCCTTCAGGTAGCTTTGGTACGCGGTGATCAGGGCCTTATCGTGGAACGGCACGCCATGGCCGGGCAGATCCGTGGTGAAATCCAGTTCTTTGAGCGCATCGAGCGTTTTAATCCACTCGTCGAAAATCGCGTCGCCCATGTACGCAGGTTGCGTTTCCATCATGTCCCCGCTGCACACGATTCGCTCCTTCGGCAGGTAAACGATCGTGTCGCCCTGCGTATGGCCTCGCCCAAGAAAGAGCAGTTGAATTTCACGCTGGCCCTGATACAGCGTCATTTTCGAGGTATACGTCATGGTGGGCGGCATGGGCTTGATCATCTTGAATTCTTCCCAGTCCGCTTGCTTGGCTGCGAGCTGCTTCTGTAATTCGGCCCGCTTCGCAGGATCCTTTTCTTCGCCAATTTGTTTCTTCAGCGCATCGACTTGAACCGGCATGTTCGCCAGGGCCGACTTGAAGGGCTCGCGATGGAGCACATCGAGATCAGCGATGGCGTGGCGGACATATTCGTGGCCGATGATTTGAACTTCGGGCCCGAAGATGGAATTGCCGTCGGTGTGATCGAAGTGGAAGTGCGTGTTGACCACCCATCGGACGGGCTTGTCCGTGATCAGTTTCATATCCGCGAGGAGTGCTCGCGCGGCGAGAGGAGTTGTCCCGGCGTCTACGAGGAACACATCGCGATCTCCCACAACGATCGTGTGGTTGCCGCCCGTGGCTATAGGACTGCTGGAAGTGGTGTAGTACACGCCGTCGGCGATTTTTTCAAACACGTAAACCTTGCCGGTGATTATGGGGCCGCTGGACCGCGACCCGCCTCCTCCCTGCCCTCCCGCTTGCGCCTCAAATGAAAACACCGCGAGGAACATAAGAGCTAGGATAATTGCAACCACGCGCATTCGTACTTTCATGTATTGCCTCCCGAAGATATGGCATGTGCCTGCAACTGCCTGAATTTCATGTTTGGATGTTTGGCTGCCCGGCAATATACACCTTGCGGCTCCCGGTCAGATTGTGGAAATAAGCAACGAATCGCTTCCGCTCGGTACATCCCGCAGAGAGGATAGTTCTTCTCTCGTTAGCCGCTCTTTACTTGACCCATTCTGCGCCCGCCCGTTATCATGCTTGGTACTGTTTAGCGGTTGTATTCCCGTGTGGGCCTGTAGCTCAGGTGGCTAGAGCGCGCCCCTGATAAGGGCGAGGTCGGTAGTTCAAGTCTACCCAGGCCCACCAATTCTAGAGGTTGGAAGTTAGAGGTTGGAAGCCAGAAGGCCCCGCTTTATCCGCAAGAATTGCTCGAAGCCCATTCGTGCTAAAAATAGATTAGTGCCCCACCGTTCCGCGCGGCTGGCTCTGTTCCGTCTCATACCGAATCAAGGCGAGAGTTCGATAGACGGCGTGCACGAATTTTCCGTAGGGCGCGGAGATGAACAAGGCCGCGATGCACGCCAGGTGCAGGACCAGAATGCTTCCCATCGCCGCAGTATCGCGAAGAATTAGCGTGAGCATGCCGGTCAGGGCCGCGAGGCCGAGCGTCACGAGAAAAACGTAATCCATGCCGGAAGCGGCTGGCGTCGCGGGCTCGCGATCGCTCTTTAATTTGAAGTAGATCAGGCCGCCCGTTCCGAGGATGAGCGCTACGCCGCCGACGCTGCCGAAAATCACGGGCAGGCTGGTCAGCGAATAAGGCGGAAGGATGTGAAAGAAATCCTGGTAGACAAATGCCAGCGTCGTGGAAACAAAATCGCTCGTGAGTCCCCAGAACGTGAGCGAGTGATAGACGCGGCGAACCGAGGAAGGCCGCTCGTCCGGATAGAAGCATCCGGGCCCGCCGCCCTTTAGATATCGCAATCCGAGCGCCGCTCCCACGGCCGCGGCCAAAGTTTTCCAACTGCCGCGTGCGTTCAGCGCGCTGCGGGTTTCCGACCAGAAGCGCGCGCCGCCGTGCAGCCACACGGCGATCCCGTAGAAAAATAGAATCAGCGCGCCCGCTACCATCGCGATATATGGGACGACTTCGTAGAAAGCGCCGGGACCGGCATGAACGCTGAACAAATTTCCCGAGGGAATGAAGAGCAGCGCGAGAATGACGACAACCGCTGCGATCCCAGTGGCCAAAAAAACGGTCACACTGCGATTTTTGAATGCGCGACCGAGGAACGCGGGCCAGCTCCAGCGGCGGTACGTCTCGATGCGCGACTCCGCCAGAATCTGTGGAATGTTGATCGCGAATTCGTGCGGCGGCGTGTACATGCACGCGTAATAGCAGGCGCGGCAATCGTGGCAAAGATTGGAAAGATAAAAAACATCGCCCTGCTTGAAATCGCGGCGCGTTTCGATGGCGCGAAATACGGGACAGTAGCCCTCGCAGTAGCGGCACGCGTTGCAAATGACCAGCTGGCGGCCGGCTTCCTGAATGACGTCAAGCCCGGGCATTGGCCGCCGCCTCTCTGCCCGCGAGCCTGCCGAACACGGAGCCGATCGTCAGGCCGAATCCCCCGAGATAGCCCTTCGTGAGAATGTTTCCGGACATGATTTCTCCCGCCGCGAAAACATTCTGGAACGCACGCCCGCTTTGATCGACGACGCGCGCGCGTTCGTCCACCGTGACTCCCATATAGGTGAACGTGATTCCCGGCCGCAACGGCAGCCCATAAAACGGAGGACGATCGATCGGCAGCGCCCAATTGCTCTTTGGCGGCGTGATGCCTCGCGTGCAGTTGCCGTCCAAGCGTTCCATGCGCAGTTCCGTGTTCCCGGCCGCCGCGCGATTGTATTCCGTGACGGTGCTCACGAACGCGCCGGGATCGAGGCCCAGCAAGGGAGCGAGCGCTTCGAGCGTCTCGGCCTGATACGGCTTGAACATGGGCGGGAGGAACCGGTCAATTGTTTTTGCATCAACGATGCCGTATGCGATCTGTCCCGGCTGGCCGGCAATCAGCGTCCCCCAGATCGCGTAACGCTTCGGCCAGATTTCTTCGCCTTCGTCGTAAAAGCGGCGCGCGTCCCGGTTCACGACGATTCCGAAAGGGACAACGTCGAGCCGCGTCACGATGCCGCCGTCGAATTTCGGCGCGCGGGCATCGACGGCAATCGCATGAAAACCTTTCGGATCGCCGATCGATTTCGCCCCATGTTTCATCAGCGCCGCGAGCAGAGTGCCGTCATTGTAAGGCGTGCCGCGAATAATAAAATTGTCGGCCGCATCGCCCCAATGCCGCTTGAGCCATTCGATATTCGCTTCGTAACCGCCGGCGGCAACGACCACGGCGCGCGCGCGAATCAGTTCTCCCCCATTTTCATTTTTGAGCCGCACGGCGTCGAAGCGATTGTTCTCGATGACCAGATCTTCCACCAGTGCGTTGTAGCGGACGTCAATTCCCATGCGCGCCGCTTTTTGGTAGTAGGTGTTCAGCAGCGCCTTGCCGCCTCCGAGAAACCAGCGATTCGTTCGCCCCAAATGCAGCGTGCCCGCCAGCGGCTGCTGCCAGTGCACCCCGTGCGCGCTCATCCATCCGGGCAGCGTGCTCGATTCGCGAATGGCCAGCTTGGCCAGATCGAGATTCGCGGGGCCGCCGGTCACGCCAATCAAATCCTGTAGATGCTCCTCTTCAGAGTACGGGCCGGAAAAAAATTGGTCGGCCACGGCGTGCGAGCAGCGGATATTGCGCGTGTGCCGCGTGTTCCCGCCGCGAAAATGCTCCGGCGAGCGTTCGAGCACCAGCACGCGGCACCCCGCTTCACGCGCCGCGAGCGCCGCGCACAGCGCAGCGTTCCCGCCTCCCACGACGATGACGTCGTAGTTTTCCGCCATGCATCTCCTCAGAAGAAATTCCTGCAATGAAAATTGCTGCGCGCGACTCGGAAGTATACCCCAGCCGAGAGACGCCACCTTCGATCTTGGATTGCGATTTGGGTTTTGAGTTTTAGGTTTTGGGTGCCCCATCCTTGCGTCCTTGGCAAGGGTGGGGGATTGATTCTTGATCCAGGTAGTCGTTTCTCGTGAATCGGACCCGTACGGAATTGACCTGAAGTTGTGGAAAGGTCTGAATTCAAAACCCCCACCCTTCCAAAAACTGGAAGGATGGGGCACCCGAAAAACCAAACCAGTCAATCGATGGAGACGTATCGAGGTGATATCATCCCGCCATGAGCGTTCACCCGCAGGAGAGCGCGGCAGGGCGGCCCACCCGCCAGGAAGAGTTCAACAAATCCCTGGTCGAGCGGCGCATTCCAGGACGTGTTCGCGTCCGACGCGTTCGATGAAGTCGCGATCGCCCGCTATTTCAGTCCCCGGTACGTGCAGAAGACCGACGGACACACGCTCGATTTTCCGGGATTCGTCGCTCACGTTCGCGAACTGAAACGCACGCTCAAGAACGTCAAGATCACGTTTGAGCGCATGATTGCAGAGGGCGCGAGCGTCGTAAGCATCCATCGCGCCGAAGCCGAGAAGGTCGCGGGCGGCAGGATCGCCATCCGCGTATTCGCTCTGTTCGTGATCGACGAGGGCAAGATCGTCCTCTGCGACGAGCTGACCCGTCTTGAGCAGGGCGCCGCCGAGGATCGCGACTTGGCCTCCCGCTGTTGACTTGCCGCGGCGGAATTATCAGAGCTTTGAGCGCTCGTTGACGGAAGAGACGCGAAAGGGTGGCTCACCCGCCATGAGAATCAAACTGGGCTTAATTCTCTGGATTATCGTTATCGCTTGTTCAACTGCGAATTCTCAACAGAATGATTTGTCCATGCTGCTATCGGATCTCAGGTCTTCCGAAGTGCAGAAGCGCTCGGCTGCATACACGAAAATGGCTGCTGATAAGGAAGCTTTGAAGCGATCTGAGGTCAAGGCTGCGCTGTTTGATCTCCTAGATCGTGAGAATCAGACACTTCGCAAGCCAAGGGCAGGCTCTGACAGGTTACGGTGAATCCTATGGAGAATATGTTTCGGATTTAGCAGATACCGCAGCGGAAATAGCAAATTGGCGTGACCGGCGACAGCTATGTATTTTGGCAGACAGCCCCTTCGACCCTTTTTGCCCAGTTTGCTTCCGATCTCGTCGTCAAAGGAGGAGTGGCAGTCGTTTCGTGTCTACTCAAAATTCTCGAGGCGATACCCTTGATCGCTATCAATCAATTCCTCTTCTTTTGCATTCTAATGCGCTAGTACGCGATCTTTCACCTGGAGATCGGCAGCAGATCAGAGACGCAGCACTGTCAGGACTCCACAACGCAAACGTACCACTGCGACAAGTGACGGTCGAAGCTTTGGGCAAGTTTGGGACACAGGACATGGTTCCCGAATTGCAGAAGATAGCTGATTCCGACCCTGTCTCGCGGCGTCTTGACAGCGGAAAGCTGTATTTTACTGTCAGAGAGTCTGCTATCAAAGCGATTCAATCCATTCAGGAGCGCGACCAATACTTCTGAGCCGTGACTAATATCAATAGGTCAATGAAAGCAGTACATACTAGCCGAGTGGCCCACAGCTCACTATTTTTCGAGCGCCGGATGGCAGTCCGAGCGACTACTCTCTCCATGCATTGGGCGCTAGCGCTTCAATGTCGCTCATCACTTCGACCACCGCAGGGCGGCCGCTCGAAATGGCGCGGTCCAGGACGGAGCGCAACTCGGCGGGTTTTGTGACGCGAATTCCCAGTGCGCCCATGCTCTCCGCGATCGTGGCAAAATTAATTTTCGAGAAATGCCACATCTCGCCCTGCTTCTTCGACGGTTTCCCTCCGTAGGCGTGGCGGAAAATGGTGGTTTCCTGATTCAGGGAATTGTTGTTGTTGACGACTGTTACCGTGGGAATCCCACAACGCACCGCGGTTTCGAGTTCCTGCAGGTGATACCAGAAGCCGCCGTCGCCCGTGAAGCAGACTACCGGCTGTTTCGGCATCGCGACTTTCGCCCCCAGGGACGCGGGGAAAGCCCAGCCCAGCGATCCGGCGGCGCGAAGAAAATCCCACGGTTTTCCCCCCACCCAAAGCTGCTGGGCGGACCACATGCCCGCGTGGCCCGTGTCGCAAACCACGATGGCGTCGCGCGGCAGCCAGTCGCCCAATTCCTTCATGATCCGTTCGGGGCGCATCGGCTCGGCGTCGGAATCCCGCAGCGGCTTTACTTCCGCGCGCCATTCTTTCACTGCGGCGCTCGTTTCCTCGACCCACTTTGCGTTGCGCGAAGCTTTCGCGGCGCCGGCAACCGCTTCGTTCAAGGCTTTGAGCGCCACCTTCGCGTCGCCCAAGAGCGAAACGGCGTTCGGATAATTCCTGCCCAAATCGGCGGGATCGATTCCAATCTGGATGACCGGCGTTCCGGCCGGCGGAATTTTCCAGAAGTGGGTGACCTGCCCGGCCGTCTGGCTTCCTATGTAGAGAACGAGATCGGCACGCATCAAGATTTTATTTGTGCAGGAGCGCGAGTAGGTTCCGGGCACGCCGATATACAAAGGATTGTTCTCCGGCACGAGGGACATCGCGTTCAGCGAAGTCGCCACGGGAATCGAAAGAGTTTTCGCCAGCTTCAAAACCTCCGGCCCGGCGCCCGACAAACGCGCGCCCCCGCCCACGACGATCACAGGCCGCTTCGCCTTTTTCAAAATTCGTGCGGCCTCGGCAACGCGCGCCGCTTCCGGCGCGGGACGATAAGCGGGAACGCGCGCGGTCGATTCTTCCGCGATCATTTTCAGGTCAGCCACATCGTGCTCAATGTCGCCCTCTTTTCCCGCGAACAGCAGATTCACCGGCGCGGGCGTGCCGGACGTAGCCTCGCGAAACGCCTGCCGTAGCAAATCGGGCAACCGGCCGACGCTGTCCACCTGAAAATTCGCTTTCGTCACCTGAGAGAAAATCGGGAAATCATCCATTTCCTGGTAATTGATTTTGTGCTTCTGGTGCCCCCAGCGCCCACCCGTAAGGGCAATCACCGGGCTGTGCCCCATGTACGCGTCGCGCAGACCCGCCGCCAGATTCGCCGCGCCCACGGCTTGGGCCGCGCAGATGCCGGGACGCCCGGAAGCGCGCGCATAGCCGTCCGCCATGTAGGCGGCCGCCTTCTCGCCGTGGGTCAAGACGCGCTTGATCGGCATGTTGTCCATCTCGGCGAGGGCGCGGCTGAGCATGGTCGGGACAAAAAAGAAAGCGGTGACGCCCTGGGCATTCAGAAATTCCGCGATAAATCGGCCGCCGGTGATTTTTGCCAAAGTCTGCTCTCCCTAATCGGTAAACTATTTGAAATGGGTGTAACCAACGAGTGGCGCCGGCGTTAAGGCTCGAACCCGCCGCCAACCAGGAAACGCGCGGGTTATTGATAGCATAAAAAACTTAAACCGCCAAAACCCGTAAAATCGTGCATTCTAGTGGGTAGCAGTTTCAATCGGGGCGTGCTGGATGTCGAAACCCAGTCCGGGGAGAAGCGGTTTTGGAGGACGCAAACTGTAGTCTGCAGCCGGAGTTAGAAAAGCAAGAATACCGGGTCCAGCGGCTCTTTGTCGGAGCTTTGGCAACGTTTTTATTGCTCTGGATCGCCTTGTACAACGGCTATCCGACGATCTTCTCGGACACCGGCGGTTACCTCTTGACCGGCAAGTTTTTTGTCGCGCTTGCGCCGTTTCGCGCGCCCGGCTACGCCATCTTCACAAGACTGACGAGCCTGGGTATCAGCGCGTGGTTCACGATCGTGACGCAGGCAATCATCGTCGTCTACGTCCTGCACGAAACGTGCGACTACCTGATCGATGGCGACAGCAAATTTGCCGACCTTTACTTCCTTGCCAGTGCATGCGCGATGGCGGCGCTGACCAGCCTGCCCTGGATGGTTTCACTGGTCATGCCTGACGTTTTTGCAGGGGTTTTATTTCTGTCGGCATTCTTGCTGGCGTTCGCCGACGAATTAGGCCCGCTGCGCCGAATTGTCCTGGCCGCGATTTTCACGATCTCCATCGCCGCCCACTCTTCGCTGCTTCCGATCACGGCGCTGTTTGTCGTGGCCCTGATTATCCTGAGGCATGTGAGCCGCGAGCCGCGAGCGTTTCGTTCGACAACCTCCGCGCTGATTTGGCTGCTCGTCCCGATCCTCGCAGCGGGAATTGGCACTGCGACCCTGAATCGCCAGATGGGCCTCCGCTTTCAGGTTTCTCCCTCGAGAAATTCGTTCATGGTGGCGAGACTTTTTGGCGATGGCCTGGCGGCGGATTTCCTGCGTGAAAATTGTCCGAAGCGGCATTTCGTTTCCTGCCGTTTTCTTTCCCATCTGCCTCGAACGCAGGAGGAGTTTTTATTTCAAAAGCCTATCCTGTTTCACGTGCTCCTCGCGCACGAAGATGAAATGGAAAAAATTGCGCGTGGAACGATTCTCGCCTACCCGGGCAGGTTCCTGGCAAGCAGCGCCAAGGAGACCCTGCTCCAGCTCACGGCCCTGCGCACGGGAGACGAAATTCGCTCTTACGGCGCCCGGGAGTGGAACAGCAGAGTCATCCCCGAGGTGTATCCCCGAGATTCGCAGTCTTTTTTGAATGGCAGGCAATATCACGACCGGCTGACGGCCCTCGCTGACTCGTCTGCGGTTGTGGACACGACTTTCTTCTGGCTGAGCGTTGCGACTTGCCTGTTTCTTGCGGGGACGGGCCGCTTCGGACGCGTAAACATGCTCTTCTACTCGGCGATCGCATACCTCGTCATTAACGCAGCGATTTGCGCGACGTTTGCCGGAGTGTTCGATCGTTACCAAAGCCGGGTGGCATGGATCGTCCCTTTTTGCCTGACCGCTTACGTGGGTTGCCTGGCCAGGGATTGGAAGCGCTCGGAGGCCTTGCCGGAAATGAGTGAGTTGGAAGCTCCCGTGGAATGAGTGGTGCCGGCGGTGAGACTCGAACTCACGACCTAGGGATTATGAGACCCTCGCTCTACCCCTGAGCTACGCCGGCAAAATAAAGCGCTCCATGTTACGGATGGCTTCCAAGCACTGTCAAGCAGGGAAAGGGTACTTGAAGCGAACGGTGCTTCTACAAACAGGCTCAAACTGGGACGAATGGCAAGAGTCCCACCAAGATTCTGCCACGTCCGCCTGGGCGATGTCATTGAAAGAGAAGGACTTTATTGCCGAAGCCTAGGAGCGCCGATTTACCGTTGACCCCACCGGCCCTGGATTCTACTCTAATTGTAGACAATGCGAGTGGGCTGCTCCGTCCTGGCGGAATCCATCGAGAGTTGGCACCCAGCATAGGGATCCGCGGCAACCGTTTCTTCGGATGAAAAAAGACCTCTACAGACGAGTTCTCGACACCCTCGGCCGGCACGCCATGATTCGGCCGGGCGACCGGATCGGCTTGGGCGTTTCGGGCGGCGCGGATTCGGTGGCGATGCTCCGGGTTTTCTACAAGTTGCGGGCACAACTGGGGATCGCGGTACTTGTTTTACATTTCCACCATCAGTTGCGGGGAACGGAAGCAGACGAAGACGAACGTTTTGTAAAGGCGCTGGCGGAGAAATTTCATTTGGAATTTGAATCCGGCCGCGCCGATGTGGCCGGTGAAGCGCGCCTTCACGGCTGGAATGTGGAAGACGCGGCGCGGCGGTTGCGCTATCAATTTTTCTCCTCCGTAGCCGAAGCGCACGGCCTCAATCACGTCGCTGTGGCCCATACGGTGAACGATCAGGCCGAAACCGTTTTATCGCATCTGCTGCGCGGCACGGGCGTGACCGGCCTGGCGGGAATTTATCCTGTCGGCGGCCTGATCATTCGCCCGCTGCTCGAATTTGGGCGCGAGGAATTGCGCGAGTATCTTTCCGATTTGAAACAACCCTGGCGGGAAGATGCCACCAATCAAGACACTTCGCACATGCGCGCGAAGATTCGCCACCAGCTGATTCCCCTTCTCCTTCGCGATTTCGACCCCGCTGCGGTGACGCGTTTAGCGCGCCTTGCAAAACACGCGCGCGAAGATGAAACATTCTGGCGTTCGCTCGAAGACGAGCGATTCCACGCTTTGGCCACTCGCGAATCTTCGGCTGCGATTTCTCTGAGCATCACAAATCTTTTGTCACCATTGCCCGCGCTGATCGCCGAGGACCGCGGCGTGAAGTACAATCGCGCATCGGTTTCGGTCCCGACCATGGCTCTCACTCGGCGCCTGGTGCGGCGGATTTTTGCAGAACTCCGGGGCGGCCGCGAGCAATTGACTTCGCGGCACGTCGACTCCGTAATCGATCTGGCCATTCAATCTCAAAGCAGCGCGAGGATTGATCTCCCGGGAGTTTGCGTCGAGCGAATTTTTGACCGGCTATGTTTCACCAGTGTTCTCGCTGCGCAGGATGCCGGACAAGGCGACGAAAAGATGCGCCGCGATTTCGATTTTGCTTACACGGTTTTACAGCCGCGGCGCCAGGAATCCGCGTCCGTTGTTGTTACGGAAATTCAACGCCGGTTCAATTTGAAAATGGTTGACTGGCCTCCGGCCCAGAGCGACACTGTAGTGGGTAGGGGTGCCCTCGACTTCGACCGTGTCCAATGGCCACTGGTGCTTAGAAACTGGCGTCCTGGCGACTCCTATCGCCCTCATGGGAGCCGGCGCGTTCGAAAACTAAAACGGTTGCTCCTGGAGTCCCGTGTTCCCCGAGGCGCGCGGGGAAGCTGGCCTGTTTTGACCAGCGCGGGAAAAGTGATTTGGGCATACGGTTATCCAGTCGCCGAGGAACTTGCGCCGCATTCGGGAACCCAAACGGGCCTGGTGATTGGCGAGGAAGAACTTTAAGAACGGTAGGATTACTTTGGCCCCCGGCTTGCATCTAATGGCTAAGGGGGATTGGGATTCGGAGGAATGTGCCCGTCGAAGTGCCAGCAATTGTATCTTGATGCGCGGGCGATTGCAGGGTGCCGCGCGCCGGAAGATCCGGCAGGTGAGGTAAAGCCGTGAACCCGAGTTCGACATTGAAGACCATCATGTTCTGGCTGTTCATCGTCATGCTGGCGGTGTTGTTATGGACGCTTGTCTCCAAGAGCGGCCAGTCGGCCCGCGAGGAAGAACCCAGCTACAGCGAGTTTATGGCGCAGGTAGATCGCGGCAACGTAAAAGAAGTTACGCTGTATCTTTCACCCACCAGCTACGAAATCGAAGGCGAATGGCGCGAGCCCTCCAAGAAATTTCGCACCACAATTTTTAAGGAATCCGCACCCGATCTGGCCAAAACGCTGCGCGATAAGAATGTACTGATCAACGTCAAGGAAGTGAATCGCGCGGACTGGGTGACGTTCCTGCTGAATGCCGCGCCGCTCTTTTTGCTGGTGGCCTTCTGGATCTTCATGATGCGGCAGATGCAGGCCGGCGGAAACAAGGCGCTGAGCTTCGGCAAATCCCGCGCGCGTCTTCTGACGGCGCAGCAGAAAAAAGCGACGTTCAAGGATGTGGCCGGCACGGATGAAGCCAAGGAAGAGCTCCAGGAAATTATCGAATTTTTGAAAGACCCGCAGAAATTCCAGAAGCTCGGCGGACGCATCCCCAAAGGCGTATTGCTCGTCGGCCCTCCGGGAACTGGAAAAACCCTGCTCGCCCGGGCCATTGCGGGCGAGGCGAACGTTCCCTTCTTTTCGATTTCCGGCTCCGACTTCGTCGAAATGTTTGTCGGCGTGGGCGCCAGCCGCGTGCGCGACCTGTTTGAACAGGGCAAGAAGAATGCGCCCTGCATCATTTTCATCGATGAAATTGACGCGGTGGGACGCCATCGCGGCGCCGGCCTCGGCGGCGGCCACGACGAACGCGAGCAAACGCTCAACGCGCTTCTGGTGGAGATGGACGGCTTTGAATCCAACGAAGGCGTGATCTTAATCGCCGCGACCAACCGCCCAGACGTGCTCGATCCCGCGCTGCTTCGCCCCGGCCGCTTTGACCGCCGCGTGGTCGTCGCGCGTCCGGACGTCAAGGGCCGCGAGGAAATTCTCCGCGTGCACACGCGCAAAGTTCCGCTGAACGATGACGTGGACCTGTCCGTGATCGCCCGCGGCACTCCCGGTTTCTCCGGCGCAGACCTCGCCAACCTCGTCAACGAGGCCGCTCTGTGGGCGGCGCGTCAGGGGCGAAAAACGGTTTTCATGATTGACTTCGAGATGTCCAAGGACAAAGTCCTTATGGGCGTCGAGCGCAAGTCCATGATTCTTTCCGAGGAAGAGAAGCGCAACACGGCGTATCACGAGGCGGGGCACGCGCTCGTCGCGGCGATCACTCCGGGTACCGATCCGCTGCACAAGGTAACGATTATTCCCCGCGGCATGGCACTGGGCCTGACCATGCAGCTTCCCATCGACGACAAGCACACGTATACGAAGACCTATCTCGAAGGAACGCTCACCGTGCTTATGGGCGGCCGCTGCGCCGAGGAAATTTTCCTGGGCCACATCACCACTGGAGCGGGCAACGATATCGAGCGCGCCACGGATATTTCGCGCAAGATGGTTTGCGACTGGGGCATGAGTTCGCTCGGGCCGCTGGCCTATGGCAAGAAGGAAGAAGCGATTTTCCTCGGCCGCGAAATCGCGCAGCACCGCGACTATTCGGAAGACACCGCGATTCGCATCGACCAGGAAGTTCATCGCATCGTGACCACCGCCTATAACAACGCGCGCGGCGTTCTCGAGAACAACCGCGACACGCTCGAGCGGATCGCCCTTGCGCTGCTCGACCGGGAAGTCCTCGACGCGACCGAATTAAAACTGCTCATGGAGAACAAACCGCTGCCGGAGAAGGTGCGCCCTGCGCCGCCTTCGCCCCCGCAGCCTCTCCCCGGCGCCGAGCCCAAGCAAGCGCCGCGTCCGGAGCTGCGTCCCGCTCCTGGATTCAGCAAGGGCTGACACTCACTTCTCACCATAATGCCGGTCGGTGGAACAGAACTCGCCGACCGGCGCTTTTCGTAGCGCCGGCGTCCCGCCGGCGATTTTTCATTCCTCGACATAGCGCAAGAACGCCGGTGCCACAACAGACCGTGCGCCGCGCAGATTGCACGGCGTAACTGCATATTCTGAATTCATGTCGAGAATCCCGGACCAAACCTGTTCAGGCGGCAGTATCGGCAGTTTGCGAAGCGGCACGGTAACGGATAAAGAGAAGAGTAATGTCGTCAGCCTGGCTTGCCCCGCGCGCAAAACTGTCGACGGAATCCACGACCCTCTTTTGGAGTTGATCGAGCGGCGAGTCGTGCTGGCCGGCCAGAGCTTCGCTGAGTCGAGGAACACCGAACAACTGATCTTCCGGATCCGCGGCTTCTGTTACGCCGTCGCTGAAGAGGACCACCGTGTCGCCGGGCTCAAGCGTTACGCGTACCGCGGAGTAATTTGCGTCCGGAATCAGCCCCACCGGAAAAGAACCCTCCGTGAAAATTTCCGTAACCTCTCCGCGGCGAAGAAGCAACGGCGAAGGGTGCCCGGCGTTGAGATAATCGAGATTGCCATGGCGGTCAAGCGTCCCGAAAAACATCGTAGCGTAGCGGCCGACCTCGGCGTGCTGGCAAAGGAAGTCATTAATGTGGCGGAAGACGCGCGCGGGATCGGTGCCGAGGGTCATGCCCGTCAGTGCGCCCTGGAGCATGGTGGTGAGCAGCGCGGCGCCAATCCCCTTCCCGGCAACGTCGGCAATGACAAATGCGGTGCGGTCATCCGTCATGGGGAACACATCAAAGTAATCGCCGCCAACGGCGTGGCACGGAGTATTGACGCCGGAGATGGCCAGGTGAGGAAAATCGCGGAAGCCGCGAGGCAGGAGCGCCTGTTGAATTTCCCGGGCGATGCTCAGCTCCTGTTCGAGGCGCTGGCGTTGGCGTTCGCGCTCCACCAGGCGCGCGTTGTCCAGGATGCTGGCGGCTTCGACGGCCAGGGCGTCGAGAATCTGACGATCGAGTTTGGAAAACGCGGCGGTGCGGCGCGAATCCAGATAGAGAATGCCGAGAAAGTGCCCGCGCTGGATGTTAACAATCGATTCCGTGCTACTCGCGCGGGGCATGGCGTAGAGAGGAATCGCCACCACGGAGCGAAGCCGCTGCGCAACGATGCTCTGCGCGCCTTGCAGGGCGAGATCGGCCTGCTGAAGGTCTCCAGTGATGACGCCGGTTTGGCTTTCGACGGCCATGCGCAACGCAGTCTGAGTGGGAGAGAAGCCTCCCGTCGGCATGCTCACGCCACCGGCTCGGCGGGCCAGGCGATGAACGAGCGACCCGGTAGGGGTAGCCTCAAGCAAAAGGCCGCGTTCGGCGTCGGTGATGGTGATGGCGCGGTCCAGCATGGCTTCGAGTACGGCGTCGAGGGGAAGCTGGGAATGCAGCAGCATGGTCGCTTCGAGGAGCAAATTGAGTTTGCCGAGGCCGATGGGAGAAGTTTCGCTGGTGGAAATGCGTCCCATGCGGGTGAGGAGGTTCTCAACCGTGACTTCCTTGGGGCTGGGATGAAATACGATCTGGTAGGAATTCTCGAGGCCGAATGTGACTACGTCGCCTTCTTGCAGAGACCGCTTGGAAATTCGCTCGCCGTTCAGAAAAACGCCGAGCTGATTGCCGCGATCCTCCAGAAAGTACTGGTCGCCCTCCATGAGAACCGCGGCACAATTGCGAGAGATGCGCCGGTCGGGAATGGCGAGTTGGTTTCCCACTTCGCCGCGTCCAATCAAAAACGGAGACTCGGTAAGGGATACCGAGCGTCGAGTTTTTTCGGGCGAAATAAGCTCAAGAACGGCTTCGCCGGAGGCTGGGTCGTCTGTCATAGGTTGATCCGGAGCAGTGATTGTATCACTATCCTCCTCGCCGCTTGCGGGGCGCTGCGAAAAAGGCTTGACGGTGTGTGGCTTACCTGTAGTAAAAGCTTACCCTCCCAGGGCTACCCACCCATGGGTCGATGGATCTTGGCCACTCTTGGGCGTTCGCTATAATCTTTCCGTGACTTGGTCAGATCACGATAATTTGGAGCCCAGACGAACGTACACGACAACTCCCCATTCTTGTGCCGCATCTACCCATCAGCTTTGAAGAGAATCGCGGACATGTTGAAATTTATCCGGCGTAAATAGCGAGACCACGATGAAATTGCCAATTAGAACAGGTCCAAATCTGCGAAGAATTTTCCGGACGAGTGTTCTCTTGGGAATGGCGGGGACAGCGCTCTCAGGGTGCTATGGAAATTATGCGGGTCTCATTCCCATTGATTGGAACATCGCCGAACCGCCTGATGCTCAGGTGCACTCGACAAACTCTGTCGCTCCGGACCGGACCGGGACTGCTCTGCAAACTTCCGCTAAATCGAGCAGCACGGCACAACCTGAACCTGTTCCGCTCTTTGGGAAGCTTTCTGCCCTTTCCGTCTCAACCGGGCTCGTCGGCGGATTGCAGCGGCAGGCCGACTGTTCCCTGACCTATTTTGATTTCTCCTACGCTTCCAGCTCGAGCACGGTGAGCGTAACGCCCAATTCACAGATCTCGCATTATGAAAAAACGCTTCATGAGGAAGCGCTTTTGAGCACCACGCCCGATCGGTTTCTAACAGGGTGCGTGGATCCCAACCAGGGAACCACTTCCCGGCCGTTTCTTTTCCTTGGAACAGGAAAGAACGGACGGGAGCTCGTCGCCGTGCCGGGCAAATACGGCGTCGTCACCAGCGGACTGAAGGGCGATGGAACCTTCACGCAACCCGCTACTCAAGCGACATCGATCACTTCCATCTCTCTCCTCAGCGCGGACTTGAACAAGGATGGAAACGCGGATGTGGTTTCCATCAACTCGAACGGATTCCAATCCTCTGTGACCGTTTTCATCGGGAAGGACGACGGCACCTATCAACCGGGAGTTGACTATCCGCTGCCCGGTGCACACGCCCAATACGGCGTGCTCGACGATCTGAATGGCGACGGGATTTTGGATCTGCTGGTGAGTTCGGATTCCCCCACGTTCGAGTTTTCTATTTTTATGGGCAACGGCGATGGAACGTTCCAGCCGCCACAAACTTTCAGGCCGACAAACACCAGCCTCCGTTATAACGACGCTTTTATCACTGCGGACGTGAATGGAGACCGGGCCAGGGATATCGTGACCGTTCAGGGCCAGGTGTTTATTGGAAACGGGGATGGAGTTACGTACTCGCTGATATCGCAGGCGGCTTTCCAGCCCTTGAGCTCGGCTACGAACGACTTTGCTCCCTCGATCGTGGCGGCGGATTTCAATAGTGACGGAAATGTGGACCTCGCAACAGACGACGGGTTGACGATTCGCACCTACCAGGGAAATGGGGACGGAACGTTTGCGGCGGGGCCGGCCTATTCCACAATCCCGAACTACGGCTTTCTGGTGGCGACGGACCTCGATGGAGACGGAAATATCGACTTGTGGACCGGATATGGCGGCGATGGGGTCTATGGCGGGGATGCTTACTTCCCTGATTTTGCGTATGCGCTGATGGGGAATGGCGACGGAACGTTCCAGGGAACGTCCGGCTTGCCGGCGGCTGATTCCAATTCCGCCGCCGGCGCATCACCCGCAATCGCGCATCCCAGGAATAATGCTGCTGCGCAAAGCTTAGTCCTCAGCGCTCCATCCCCGAGCAAGCTGTCCGTCGTGGCGGGGCAAAACTCCGCTCCTTTTACAGTCATCGTCAGTTCGCCGAGCAGCACACCTCAGACCGTGCAGTCGTTTTCCTGCTCCGGGCTCCCGCCACAGGCGACCTGCATGTTCTCGCCAGCGTCGATCATGCTCACAGCAAACGTAACTTCGGCGACGTTGAGTGTGACGATTGACACGACATCGAGCTCGCGCGTAACTCCCGCACATCGCTTGCTACCACCCTCTGGTTGGACGAGCATTCAGAGGTTCCTCGTCTTTGTGCTGCTGGCATTGTCAATCCTGCTGTTCCGCGCGCGCCGTCGAAAGTTTGGATGGGTTGTGAACGCATGCCTGTTTCTGGTGTTGCTGACGTCGCTCGCCGGCTGCGGCAACGGCAGTAGTGCGTTTTCCTACGCGGTGACGGTCTCGGGCCTTGGCCCAGGGGGCACGGTGAGCACACCGAGCACCCTCACTCTGACCGTAACGCCGCCATAAGAATGCGGAAGCTGGCGCAAGGTGTTTTGGCCGGGTCTTAGTTCGATCGCATCCGCTCCTTCAGGCGGGACCACTTTGCCGACACAATTCTCCGGCCATGCGCTACCATTTTGGCGTCACATTGGCGCCACACGATGCGGCCAACTGAAAGCCGGGATTCCCGCTTGAGGAGTTAACTAATGAGTAATCAACAGTCCGACGCGCTGGTCTTCTTCGGAGCTACCGGTGACCTGGCTTACAAAAAGATCTTCCCCGCGCTGCAGGCAATGGTAAAGCGTGGGAATTTGAATGTGCCCGTAGTGGGCGTAGCCAAGGCCGGATGGAATCTGGATCAGCTCCGCGCGCGGGCCAAGGACAGCCTGGAAAAACACTGCGGCGTCGATACCGCGGCCTTTGAAAAGTTGAGCGGATTGATGCGGTACGTGGACGGCGACTACCAGGACCCGGCGACGTTCGAGGCCTTGCGCGGGCAGCTGAAAGACGCGCATCGCCCCGCGTATTACCTGGCCATTCCGCCCGTTCTCTTTGAAACCGTGGTTGAAAATATCGCGAAATCGCACGGGTCCGGCGAAGCTCGCGTCATTGTCGAAAAACCCTTCGGGCACGATCAGGCCTCCGCCCTGGAGCTGAACAAAATTCTGCTCTCCATCTTCGATGAATCCTGCATTTTCCGCATCGATCACTTCCTCGGCAAGCGGCCGGTGGACAACATGCTCGTGTTTCGTTTCGCGAACGCGTTCGCGGAAGCCTTCTGGAATCGCCACTATATCGAAAGCGTGCAGATCACCCTGGCGGAAGACTTTGGAGTTCAGGGCCGCGGCGCATTTTACGACAAGACCGGAGCGATCCGCGATGTGGTTCAGAACCATCTGTTTCAGGTGCTCTCCAACCTGGCGATGGAGCCCCCGGTCAGGGCCGACGGCGAGTCCCTGCGGGATGAAAAAGTCAAAGTGCTAAAGGCAATTCCGCCTATCGAGGAAAAAAATCTGCTGCGCGGACAATTCCAAGGCTACCTGAATGAGAATGGGGTCGCCAAAGACTCGCAAACGGAAACTTTCGCCGCCTTGCAGTTGGAAATCAATTCCTGGCGCTGGAAGGGGGTTCCTTTCTACATTCGCGCCGGCAAGTGCATGCCGGTGACGTGCACGGAAATACTCGGCAAGTTTCGCAAGCCTCCCACAATCTTACCCGACAGCATATTGACGGCGAACCATCTCCGGCTCCGCCTCAGTCCCGATGTTGTAATCGCAATGGGATTGATGTCGCTGGCGCCGGGCGAAGGAGTGGGACTCCAGGCTGGCGAAATGGTTGCTACCAGTTCTCCGGGCGCGGGTGACATGGATGCTTACGAACGCCTGCTGAGCGCGGCGATGGCCGGCGACAATTCGCTCTTCGCGCGAGAAGATTACGTGGAAGAAGCGTGGCGCATCGTCGATCCCGTGTTGAAAAAAGGCACGCCGGTCTATCCCTATGCGGCGAATACCTGGGGCCCTGCGGAAGTCACGCGCGTGGCTCCGCCCGGCGGCTGGGACGTTCCGGCTCCCGGCCCGGACAATATTCAGGCTGACAAACAGTAGCGCAGGTTTTTTACCCTGAGCACTTCTGAAGGGCTCAGTGTAAAAGGCCTGTGCTACTACAACAAATCGTCCCCCGCATGTGCGGTTGTATTAGAATGCACGCATCGTCCGATCCAAGGAGGAAGCATGAATTATTCAGTCAGGAATATAGTCGCTACGGGCATCGCTTGCGTTGGCCTGATGGCCACTCTGGCAAGCGTGCCGGCAGCCGCTGCCGATGATGCCGTCGTAACCGCGGACAAAGCCGTGGTGGCGGCGCTCGCGAAAGGCGATAAAGTTTCCGCCAACAAATGGCTTGACCCGGATTTCAGCTGGATCGATTCCGAAGGAATCATGTGGGCCAAGGAAGACGCTTTCCGGGCCGGCTTGAAGCCTCTTGTTGTGGCGGGAGACGCCGTCAAAATCACCGAGCACAAATATGGCAAGAGCGTCGTGTGGATCCAGTGGAATCAGGACAATAAATATTCCGCGAGATTCTGGGTGAAGCGCCCGGCCGGTTGGAAACTCCTGCACACGACCGAAATTGCGTCGATGCCCAAGCGGGATTTCAAGACCGTCGAGCCGACGTACGACGTTCCCTGCAATAATCCCTGCAAGGCCGTGCCGTACAAGCCGCTGAGCCCCGGGGAAAAGGCTTCCCTCGACGAATGGCAAACGCAAGAATCCAGCCAGGCAAATTGGGAACTGCACGTCGCCGACAATATGGATCAGCGCGTCGTAAGCACGTACGGCGGTGCCTCGCCTTCCAAGGCCGACCGCATCATCGGAATGAACAAACGCAGAACGGCAAATCCCGATGCTCCCAAGGTCGGAGCGGCTCCCGCATTGTGGATTCGCACTTGGGATTTCGGAGATGCGGTCGTAATGGTTTCAGTCCAGCCGACCTATGGCGACAAAGCGTATTGGTCCAGCCGCGTGCTCGCTCCGAACGAGTCCGGCCTATGGCAGATGATGGAGAGCTATCACAATTATATTCTGGCTTCGCCGGTCATGACGGCCGTGCCAAATCAACCTGACTTGAAGTAGTTGAAGGGGAATCAGTATCGCGGGCTTTTTACCCTGAGCACTTCTGAATGGCAGCTTGTGTGGGTTAGTCCTTGGAAAGACGAAACCACACAGACTGAAGTCTGCGCCACTAAAAACTCACCGCGCTGGGAGCGGCTGCAGAGGTGGAGCCTTCCCGCCCGGAGTAGTATCCTCGGCCGTGTTGCTTAACATGGCTAAGGTTATGTAGACGCCGCTAACCGTGATGAGATCGACGATTTGCTGATCGCTGAAAATGTCTCGCGCTTTTTTGAATGAAGCGTCGCTGACCACGTGATTCGTCGCCAGATCCATGCAGAGATCGTAGACTGCCGCCTCGTCCGGTTGCATGGACGCCGGGCGCTTTCCCACCTTGAGATCATCCGCAACAGCTTGCGGCAGCCCTGCTTTGAGCGCGAGCGGGTAGTGCGCCGTCCACTCCACCTGCGAGGTCCACAGCCGGGCCTGGATCAGGATCGCAAACTCGTTCAGCCGCTTCGGAACGGAAGTGTTGAAGCGCAGGTAATCGAGCATCGCGAACATACGCTCGCCCATGACCGGGCTGCGCAGCATCATGTTGTACGGGCCGGAAATCCCGATACTCGAGACCTTCAGAATCTCATCCGCAAACGGCCGCTGCTGATCGTTCAATTGCTCCATTTTGAGCAGCGGGAATCGCTGTTCCTTATCCGAGGAATGCACCTGCACCTCCGGCATCATGAGCGCCAAACCAATTCCAACCGTGACGCACAACGCTAACACGATCCGTCGCTTCATGTCTTTTTCCTCCGCGCCTCGGATTTTCGCTTACCTTACATCACCGACCGGCAACATATATCCGGCTGCCTCGAAATGCAATGTCCGGCGCCTTTCAATCTTCAAATTTTTCTAGACGGCGATCCATCCGCCTCCGGAGGCAACGAGAGGCTGAGCATTGGTCCACAATGCGTGATGCGTGGTTCGATAGCCGCCGTTTATCTCAATATGAGACGCCATAGAGAGAGCACCTCCCTGTTGAGACAGTAATCCTCGTTCCAGTGAGGGTAGCCCTTTGGGCCGCTCAGCCGTAAGTTCCTCATCCTCAGCCATCTATCCCGCATGGAAACTCCAGCCAAGGTCGGACGTTAATAGATTTGAGGTGGTACAAGCCGTGCATTAATGAAGCTGGAATAATCCCCTCAGGCCCAGGCAGTGACGCGGATGAACGCGCTTCGGGGTGAATCCGCGAGAAATATGAGAGGCGCCCTCGCATGAGCATCGGACGAAAGCTATACACAAGCTTTGGAAGCATCCTCGGCATACTCGTGTTGCTCATCTTCGTGAGCTACCTGGCCATCGACCGCGAGCACAGCGCCCGCAGCACGGGAGCCGTCTCCCTTCAGGAAATTCAGATGATTGAGGCGATGCGCTTTCAGATGATGCAGAACCGTCTGAGCCTGCGCAACTTCCTGTTGAGCGGGGACCGGAAGGATGAAACGAGCGAGCTGAAGGGCATTTCCCAGCTGAGCGAAATGATGAAAGACGCCCAGAGCAAAACCTCCTTCGACCAATTGCGATCGACCTACGCCAGCATCCAAACGACAGAACAAAGCTGGGTCGAGCAGTTCGCCAAGCCTCTGATGGATAAGAGGCACCAGTTGGATGCGGGTCAGGCCACGCTGGCGGACCTTCATGCCACCTACCTGCAACGCTCCCCCGGGAACTGGGTGACCACGGAAGTGAAGGAGCTGGACGAATCCGAGCGCACCATCCGCAAGGAGCTTGATGGGTCGGACGCAGCGGCGAATAGCGCGGCCAAGATCTCGGCCATTCTTCTCACCCTGGGTACGATTTTCGCTGCTCTGCTGGGAGCATTCATCGCCTACCGCACTTCGCTCTCGATCACCGTGCCCTTGACGCAACTGACCGACAAAACCCGGCAACTGGCGGAGACCGGGGATCTGGACCAGAAGATCGAAGTGATCAGCAACGACGAGTTTGGCGCTCTGGCCGAGCATCATCGCAACATGATGGCGCACGTGAAGGAGATGGCGGGCATATCCTCCTCCATCGCCAGCGGTCACTTGAACGTCGTCGTGCAACCCCGCTCATCGCGAGACACCATGGCCAATGCCCTGCTGCAGATGCTGCACGGCCTCAGGAGCCTGGTCAGCAAGGTGCGCGACAGCGCTTCGCAAGTCGCTAGCGGAGCCAACCAGATGGCCGCAGCTTCCAGTGAAACCGCCAAAGTCAGCATCGACGCCGCCTCGGCCATCGACGAAGTCACCAGCACCATGCACGAAATGAGCATCAACACGCAAAACGTTGTGAAGAGTACCCAGATGCAATCGTCAAGCGTCGCGGAAACTTCGGCTTCGGTCGACCAGATGGTCGCTTCCATCAACCGTGTCGCGGACACCGCGCGAACGCTGTTGGAGATCTGCCAGCGCAGCCGCGAGGAGGTACACACCGGCATTGAAACCATGGAAAAGGCCACCCGAGGTCTGACGCGGACGAGCTCCGCGATTCAGTCTTCGGCGCAGATTATCGACGTCCTCGGGCGACGCGCCGACGAAATCGGCAAGATCATCGAGGTCATCGACGATCTTGCAGAGCAGACCAACCTCCTCGCGCTCAACGCGGCCATCGAAGCCGCTCGCGCCGGCGAACACGGGCTTGGCTTTGCCGTCGTGGCCGAAGAAGTTCGCAAGCTGGCGGAAAAATCCACTCAGTCCACCAAGGAAATTTCCGATCTGATCCAGGGCATACAGAAGGAAGCGCGCGAGGCCGTCGAGAACATGGAGAAGAGCACCACGATGGTCCAGGAAGGGCTCGACCTTGGCGGCGAACTCAGTTTGGCCCTCGGAAAAATTTCCGACGTGGTCACCGAAGTCTACAAGTTCGCCCAGCAGATTGGCGCCGCGACGAGCGAGCAGTCCACAGGCTCGACGCAAATCGCCAAAGCAACGACGCGCCTCACCGAAATCACCCAGGAGATCAACTCCACGATCGAGGAGCAAGCTTCGGGAGCGCAGTCCGTTGTACGCGCCATGGAAAAGATGCGGGATCTCGTGCAGCAATCCACGTCCAGCTCCACGCAACTGGCAGCCACCGCCGAGCATATGTCCAAATTGTCCCGAGGGCTGCTGGACTCGATGGACCAATTCGTCACGGAAGAGAATGGGAGCGCGAAGCCGGGTCTCCGTGCTCCTTCCAGAAGCACTCTCGGCGGGGAGCGCAAGTCCTCTGCCGCGCAGCGCGAGTTCGCCAGGGTCTGAATCTTCGAATGCGTCCATGGAAAACGCCGACTTGTGAGCCCACCGTCTAACAGTCCGTTCGAATGTGTGTCTTAAAATATGGCGATAACATTAAGAGTCGAGAAGACAGGCCGGTCACCGGCGTATCTGAGTGTGCTTGGATTCTTCTTCGGCCTTTGCGCTCTCGTCGCGATCCTCAAGACCGGCATCGACACGTACCAGGAAGCCAAGCACGCGAAATGGCCAAGCGCTATGGCCACTATCACTCACGAAACTGTCCGAAAGATTCCCGCTGGTAGTAAAGGCGAATGGTTCATCGAATTCGCGCTGCGCTATAGCGTTGACGGCGAAGTATTGACAGCGGACACTCACTCGCTTGGCGGAGCATTTTGGGAAGAGGGGGCCATGCGCCGCTGGGCTTCGCGTCACCCGCCAGGAACAACGCTTCCGATTCGTTACGACCCCGAGGATCACAACGCCGTCCTGCCCGATGCAGGCGACATGCCGGAGTCCGGACCTCAAGTAGCGGATGATCTGAGGATGATCGTGTTTTTCTCGGTTATGTCCATTGCCCTGATAACCTTCGGCCGCGCGCTCCAGCGCAAACAGTTGAAACCTGTCTAATCAATCGCCTCGGATAAGTTGTTCAATGGGAATCTGAACGCTTCGAAATTCTCTCGGCGGAAACCAAGAGTTGCCATTCGGGTCATCGTTGCGGATTTCGTGGTGTGCGATCGACGCGAAAACGAAATTCGATTCAAATGGCGGCCCTGCCGATGTAGGATGCTGCCCAACTGTGGCCGACTAAGTCGGCTCGCACCATGGGGAGCTATGACGAATCCAAACAAAGCGTTGTGGGAAAAAGGCGATTTTACGGAGATTGCCGCGTTCATGCGTCAATCTGGAGAAACAATCGTTAAGTCTCTCAGGATAACGCCGTCGATGCGGGTATTGGACCTCGGCTGCGGAGATGGCACTACGGCGGTTCCTCTAGCGCTACTGGGAGCTGAAGTGCTTGGAATCGACATCGCCAGGAACCTCGTTGACGCCGGAAACAAACGCGCTGCGGAGATGGGTCTCAAGCGGCTGAAATTTCAAGAGGGAGATGCGTCTAACTTGGAAGGGGTCAGCGACCATTCGTTTGATTTAACCATCTCTATATTCGGCGCGATGTTTGCTCCCAAGCCTTTTGACGTAGCCAGGGAGATGGTCCGGGTCACAAAGCCGGGCGGCCGGATTGTGATGGGAAACTGGATCCCCAACGATCCAACTTCATTTGTGTCACAACTGTTGAAAATAAGCGCATCCTTTATGCCGCCGCCTCCGGAAGGCTTCATCAGCCCGATGAACTGGGGCGTGGATACTCACATCATCGAGCGTTTCGGCCAGGCCGGCGTGCCCAGGGAAAAAATATCCATGGTCAAGGACACCTACTCCTTTATTTCTACGGACAAAAGCGCGGCGCAATTCGTCGAATTATTGGAACGATTCTATGGCCCAACCATGAATGCTGTCGACGCGGCCCAAAAGAACGGAAAAATGGAGGATCTCCACAAGCAGCTTCTGGAACTGGCGAAAGCACAGAACAAGGGCACGGATGGCAGCACTTCCATACCTGCTACTTTCATGCGAGTGACGGTTTCCCTTTGAGGCTGATGGAGAGGATTTGCAAATAAATGAACTGAGCCTGGATGCGCATTTACAAGATGAACGAAAGCAAGGAACAATCACGAATGCGTACGGCCTGACAATAGGGGCAAAGATGGACAACAGATAAGAGGTCCTCGCCGCAGGTCACGAAGCCGTTGTCATTGCACTCACCGCATTTGCGGCCACATTTTCCGAGAGAGCACGGAAGTTCCGGAGGCTCTATGATCAGCGCTAAGAGAGCGTTTTTCCTGCTTGCTGCGATGTTAGCGACGGCGGAAGCTGCGAATCCGCAGCAGGCTCGCTTTCATCTTCAGGAGGCGACGATCGATGACATCCATCGGGCCATCCGAGACGGCCAAATCACCTGCCGGGGATTGGTCCAACTCTATATCAATCGAGCCAAAGCTTATAACGGCGTCGCCGATGTGTTGGTCACAAAGGATGGCGCGGCGATCCCTTCAGCGCCGGGAGTAATTCGCGCGGGCTCGCCGCTCAAGTTTCCTACGCAGACCGTAGCCATATCCACCTTGCTGCCCAATTTTGATCAGTATGCGGGACTGCCGATTGAGCTTGGCAGGATGGAACCAACTGCGTCCGATCCGACTGTGCAGCAACAGTACGGCATGACCATCGGCCTTCCGCACGCCGGTCAGCTCAACGCGCTCGGCACGCTCAATATCCGCGGCGAGCGCTCGGTGACGTGCAAAGGCGATCGCGACCGGCGTCCGTCCGACGGGCCTCTGCGGCCTGGCTCGCCCGCGGTTTGCGAGGAATTCCGCAAGCAGCCGGATGCACTCGAGCGCGCGGCCGAGCTCGATGCGCAATATGGCAGGAATCCCGATCTGGCGAAACTGCCCATGTACTGCGTCGCGTTCTCATTCAAAGACTCGTATGACGCAAAAGACATGCGCAGCACGGGTGGTGCGGATGCCAACTACGATATCGATTTCCCGGCTCGTGACCAGACGCTTGTGGCGCAGCTTCGGGAAAAGGGCGCCATCATTTACGCCAAGACTGCGAACACGGAATACAACGGGCGGCCGGTTCCGGCCATTCGCGGCGGCTCCGGCGGGGAGCGCGGCACGAACAGACCCACAAAGGTATTTGTCTCGGTCCAGGGTTACCAGCGCAGCAGCTGGGCGGGAAATCCGAGCGATGTCTATGACACCACGCGCGCCGCTTCTCTTGGTTCCAGCTCGGGCTCGGGCGTTTCGGTGAGCGCGAACCTTGCGACGTGCAGCCTTTGTGAAGAGACCAGCATGTCCTGCCGCGGCCCCTCCAATCACAATGCGGTGGCGCTGATCCTGCCCCACAAGTCGCTCATTTCATTTCTCGGCGGCTCGATTGGCGCGGACATCTACCTGGATCGCGCGGGCATCATGTGCCGCACGGTGAAAGACGCTGCAAAAGTATTGGATGCGCTCAAGGATCCGGCCAATGGCTACTACGATTCACGCGACATCTTCACCACGGTTCCGAGATCGAGTGTTTTGGATAAGCCCTATGCCGCGAGTGCGGTTTCGCCGGGTACGCGCGGCTCGCTGCGCGGAATGCGCATCGGCATTATCCGTGAATCGATGCTGACTTTCCCGGGCATCAAGGCTGACGAGCCGATTTCTCAAGCAGCGGACAAAGAAATCAAAGCCATTCTGGGCGACTACCTGGGAGCTACTCTGGTCGAGTCCGTCGATCCTCTCTGGCCCGATGATCCCAGCCTAAAAAAATTGAACCCGTCCTATACCCAGGCTCTCGCGCAACTCGTCCCCGTATTTTTTCCCGATATTCTGTATCGCCTTACGCGTGACGGCCAGCCTCAATTCCCCGAGTTCGCCGCGAGGATCAAACCGACAGAGTTTGCGCCGGGGAAGACGCTCGGATCTGGCACGGAGAAACCCATTGATTACTTCCTCGATTTGGCCGAAGGACGCGTGCCCATCCCCAAAAACCTGAACATCCGCGCGATCGAGGAGGAGATTGAACCCAACGCGTTCACCTTCCATTTCAATCAATATGCCTCGCGGCGTGCGGCCGATTGGAAGGAACGCGGCTTCACCGAAACCTTGATCGATTTCCCCGCGCTCAATGCGCGCTCGAAGTTCTGGGGCGACGACCAGCGGGCGGCATTCAAAAATTGGGAAGAGATGGAAGACATGCGCAACGCGCTCGGGGAACGCCAGGGGATCGACGAGCACATTATGATGCGAGAACTATTGCGGCGCGTGGAGATGAAAGTTATTTACGAGAACCATCTGGACGCCGTCGTGCGTCTCCACTATTCACTTCCGCCCGGGAAGATAGGCCTGGCTGGTCAGCCGGAGCCAACCGGCGACATTCGCGGTGAACTGCGCATGGGACCTTTTGCCGGCGTTACCGAAGTCCTGATTCCTGCCGGGTACGTGCGAACAGTCTACGATCCCGTCTTCGTACTGAGCGCCGACAAAAAGCGATACATTCCGACGAACAACAACACACCAACAACCCTGCCGCCGCCCGGTCTGCCTTTCTCCCTGGTCTTTCGTGCGGAGCCCGGAAAGGAAGATGTCATCTTGAAGATCGCCTCGGCCTACGAGGCAGCTTCCAAACGCCGTTTGCCACCGCCGGAGTTTGGACCGTTGCCAGGCGAACCGTAGACCTCTAC
The DNA here is from genome assembly GCA_963804145.1 of uncultured Acidobacteriota bacterium. Lineage (GTDB taxonomy): Bacteria > Acidobacteriota > Terriglobia > Acidiferrales > UBA7541 > Palsa-360. The sequence continues at coordinate 147,831 of CAWDPI010000009.1, forward strand.
CGTGTCAAAGACCAACTAACCAAGATTGCGGCTTTTGGAAGAGAGCGCTTATCGCAGAATTTAATTTTTGAAGATGGACCTCGTCGAGCGATGATGCGAATCCTAAAGCGCAGACACCTGCACAGTCTCTTCCGGACCGCTTTGCAGCTCTGATCGCAGAGTCTGCAAATCGACTGCCCGTTCCGTGCGAGCAATCACGATGGTCGCGAGCGAGTTCCCCAATACGTTCACCGGCACAAAGGCGGATGACAGGAGACTGTGAACTCCGAGAATGAGCCCGACACTGGCGACGGGAACCACACCCGTGGCCGAAAGCGTTGTCGCCAGAATGACGATCGCCGATCCGGCTACGCCAGCACCGCCTTTTGACGTAAACAACATGGTGGCGAGGAGCGCCAACTGCTGGCCAATCGATAAATGAATTCCGACTGCCTGAGCGAGAAACACGGAGACCGTGGCCCAATACAGGCACGTCCCGTCGTGGTTGAATGAGTAACCTGTAGGCAGCACCAGAGCGACAATCGATTCCTCCACGCCGAGGCGCCGCAGTTTCGCGAATACGTTTGGAAATACGGTTTCACCGGAACTGGTGCCGACGACGATCATCAGTTCGGCTGCGATATAGCGAATCAATCGCAGGATATTTATGCCGGCGGCGTAAGCGATCGGGGTCAGCACTATCAAAACAAAAAGCAAGCAGCACACATAAAATTCCGCGACCAGTTTTCCCAAGGCCAGGAGCGAGGGCAAACCGAATTTGCCAACTGTAAATGCGATAGCTCCGAACGCGCCGATCGGAGCGACGTACATTACAAACCCGATCATCTTGAACAACACCTGCGTGATCGAGTGAATGATGTCGACCAGAGGCTTTCCTTTCGGCCCGAGGGCAAGCAATCCGAAGGCGAACATCAGGGAGAAAAACAGCACCGGAATGACTTCGCCGTCGGCGAAGGCTCCTACGGCGCTTGCAGGCACCAGGTTAAGTAAGAACTGGCCGAAAGTGACTGGCATTGCAGGCGCCTTCACGCCGATATCGGCGATGGACTTCAAATCCACATGCATTCCGGCGCCGGGCGCCCAGAAGTTGACGAGAAGTAAGGCAAGAATGAGAGCGATCGTGGTCACAACTTCAAAATAAATCAACGATTTAATCGCAACGCGGCCGACCTTCTTCGCTTCGCCAACACTCGCGATGCCGTGCACCACCGTACAGAAAATGATTGGCGCTACAAGCATTCGCACGAGTTTGATGAAAAGGTCACCGAGAGGCTTCAACGAATCGGCGCGTTCAGGCCACACGTGGCCGACGAATACGCCCAGGATCATCGCAACGAGGATCTGGACGGAGAGATGTTTGTACCAGGAACGCGCGCGCGGAGTCGCGGAGACCTGGCTGCCTTCTTTAGCTTCTGGTCTTGTGGACGGCGTTTGCATGGTTGGCATCTAGTCGAGCGAGCGCGTGACATCGGTCAGCGAGTGCCGTGCTTCGGACATCGATTTCCTTCTACTTCCCGGCCAGCGCGGGATAAAGAGTCAGCGCCGTCCCGGCAAAAATCCAATCGCGATCTTCCGCTGAGAGCACGGACAATGCCGCTTGAGAAACCTTCAGTAATTCCGGGAGCGTTCCTTCCGATGCCGGATAGTTCGATCCCCAGGCGATCCGCGATGCCCCGAAGTTCGATACGAGTAACGGGAAAAAGGTCGCGTGACTGGCCTTTCCGGCTTGGGCTTCCGCGACGGTGCGCGGGGTCAACTTCAGGTACAGGTTCTTGTAATCCGCCAGTCGAAAGACATCGCTCGCGCCGAAGTATGGAGGTCCGTCCGAAAGAGTCGGCTTCGCCAAGTGATCCAAAATTACGCGGACTTTCGGAAAGCGTTCCAGCATGCGAATGAGTTGCGGAATCGCCTTCACCGTCATCTGCATACACACAGGAATCCCGAGATCACTCGCGCACTCCCAGGCCGGGAAAGATCGCGCGTCGTCAACCCAGTCCGCCTGATTTGGCATCGTGCTGCCTGCCGTGAATAAACGCATTCCGGTCAGTTTGCGGCCTACCCAATGTCGGATCTTTTCCGGAGCATCGGGTGCGAGAACATCCACCGAAAAAACGCCCGTGAAACGGTTCGGGTGAGCGGCAACAGCATCAGCGATATACGAATTATCGTGACCGTAACAAGTGGAAGCCTGCACCAAGGCCGACTTCGCAATGCCCGCCTGATCCATGGCGGCAATCATCTGTTCCACGCTCACAGGTCTTTCGCGTGACCAGTCGGATTTATGACCGCCGACCGGAGCGTTCGGATAGCGCTCGCTATCGGTGCTGATCACGTGAGGGTGAATGTCGATGGTCATGGCATGGTTAGGTTGTCATCTTCTGCAAACCTCAGTCGGCAAACTCATCTCTCGCGATGCAGGACGAAAGAAATCGTAAGTGGGTACTGTTCCTGGTGGTATCCGTCCTGACAACTGCCAGCAGCTTGACTAACGGATTTCCAGAATCCTGATAATGGCGGACAGGAAACCGAACTCAAGCGCCCCCCACCCATTCGCAGCCACACGGAGGGGTACCATAGACGAATACAATGCTGCCCGTCAATCCAACATTGGGTTTCCGATGAATCAAATCTCGATAAGAAGGATGTGCTTCGAGCGTGGTTCTCGTGGAGAGCAAAACGGTAACGGCAATTCTTGACCGGCCGGCCATCAGCGCGAGAGTTTCAACGGTAGGGAGAGCATAACGTAATGTCTGGAATAGCGTAACGAAGACGCGGTTAAGTCCATCGCAATGAAATGGTGGGCTCGTGCAGACTCGCTCGCCCTGAGCCCGGCGAAGGGAATCGCGGACGGTTTCCATATTAAAGATTCGGGTTCCATGACTCTCGTCATAGGCTTGCGACGTTTTTGGTTGGTCGGGGCAAGGACGTAAAGACGATTTAGAGGCTGCTGACCCACGCGAAGGTGACGACGACCCTTGACCTGTATTCCCAAGCGATTGACGCCGCCAAGCTTGAAGCGCAAGAAGACATCGCCCTGGCGATCAAAAGTACCGCAGCAGTGGATTAGAAACGAGCCTGCCTACCTGGTTTGCTCCGGCTGGGCAAAACTTCCTTTTGCCCGTCATCCAGTAAGAACGAATCACAAACCTGAATAAGCCCCTCGCTGGACAGTTACCTAGAATGCTGAAGCACAATAGCCAAAAGAGAATCCCGATCCGCTTTACGCTGTTGCCGTGGCCTTTTGAACTCCTTTTGCGGCGGTTCGGATGACGTCGAGCACGCGATCCGGTTGGGAGAGCATGGGCACGTGACTGCTGTCAAGCTCATAGGTGGTTGCGCCCATGCGCTTCGCCATGGCGCGCTCCAGATCGGGATGCACGGTGCGGTCTTGTTTACCGACGATGTACCAGCTCGGCTTCGACTTCCAAGCGGTTCCCCCTACTTTCGCCTCGAACAGGTCGGGTTTGGGGACGCCCTGGGTCGCCCAAACGAGCTTCTGCTCCTGCTCCGAAAGGTCTCCGCAGAAGTACTTGGTGCCTTCCGGACGCAGCCAGATGCGTCCATCCACGACTTCGATGTGGGAGAAGACGTCGGTCCTCGGGAACTTGGACTGCTGCGTCTGAGACGTTTCATCGGCGTCCGGAGCGAGCGCGCAGATATAAACCAGCCCGACGACGCGATCGTCGGTTCCGGCGCCAGTGATGACGCTTCCGCCGTAGGAGTGGCCGACCAGGATAATGGGGCTGCTGACCCGGCCCATCGTTGCTTTCACCAAGGCGACATCCTCTGCTGTTGTGTTGAGGCCGTACTGCGCTGCAATACACTCATACCCCTCCGCCTGAAGGGGAACGATCAGCTTGCTGAAGCACGAGCCATCGGCCCAGAGTCCGTGGCAGAAAACAATACTTGGTTTTGCTTGCGTCATTTTGCTCTCCTTTGCGCCTTCACGCATTTCTGTTTCGATAGAACTGGACAAACATGTCCCCGTTGAATCTAAGCTCGTGTGCACGCGCTTTCTTGCAGAATTTTGCTGTTTTTGTCGTTTCTTACCTAAAATGATTCGCACCCTCCAGCGGGCAAACACGACTATTTCGAAGTTTGGAAAATGGGGCCTTACTCTCGGGTATGCCGTTTCATGTAATGCCGCCGCCATCTTCCGGGACTGACACCGACTAGTTGACGGAATGTGCGCGTGAACGCTGCCTGGTCATTAAATCCCGACTGAATCGCGATTTCAATCAGCGACATGCTGGTCTGGCTCATCAGTTGTTTGGCGTGGTCAATGCGATGCTGAATCAGCCACTGGTGAGTGGAGGAGCCGAAAGAGGTTTTGAATGAGCGGGCAAAATGGCTGACGGAAAGTCCGCATTCGCGTGCAATGTCGGAAAGCCTGATCCGGCCATGCATGTTCTCATGAAGAAGTTCCGACGCTCGTCGCTTCTGCCATGGCGCCAGACCTCCGTTTGAAGGCCGTGCTGTTTTCTGAAGTACGCCGTACTGCTGGATGAGATGCGCTCCGAGGATGAGACTGAATTGATCGAGGGCAAGCACAGAAGGAGCGTCGCTCCGCCCGAGGAACGGAAGAATGCTTTTCGTGATCTGGGCCACAACTAGATCGTCTTCGAGCACCGCCCGGCGATAGTTATTTACACGGCCAAAACCGAGGTCCTCCGCGATTTCGTCTAACCCCTGACGAGGGACAGAATAGTGAACGTAATCGAAGGCACTACCTGCCCAGCACCTTGGCTGTGAATCGAAATCCATGACATTGGAGCGAAACGGGTGAACGATGGATGTAGGAACAAGTTTGTCTTCTGTCCACACCTGATAGCTAGATGATGGCAGAGACTTAATGGAGATCGAAACTAGCAGAGCCGGGACGGGCGATAACTTTGTGATTCGGTCGGGAAGCCCCGTCGGCGACTGGAGCCGAGTGATCGTAAAAGTCCCCGGAACACGAAACTGCGATGGAACGGTGGACTTCCCGTCTAACTGGATGAACGTTGTGAAGGGAGCTTCAGGTGAAGTCTGCGGAGTCTTGCCTGCCTTCGGCGAAGCGTTCTTGTCCATCGCAACCTCCGCTGCGGTACGACGTAGCGCAATGATGACAGGTTTCCGCCAGGATGAGCAGGAGGATTTTTCACCGACGAAGCCCCGCCCCAGCCGACCAGCCCGATTACAGGTGAAGAATCACAGGTGAAGTTTCTGTCGGATTACGGAGAAAACGCTCTAAAGTATTGAAAAGAATGGTAGGCCCGTGCGGACTCGAACCGCAGACCTCTACCGTGTCAAGCTAGGGATACACGTATTATCAGTGACTTACATTCTAAGCGGGGGCTGCCAAGTCACTGAAAAGGACTGTAGGAACCTTAGCCTGTGGGTAAGTTTGTGGGTAAGAAGTTTTCAACCCCAATGCTTCTTGAGCTTTGGACTGGAGCACCGAACCGCTATTGATCCGGTGCTCCCTCGCGTTTAAGCGGGACGGGAACTTAGCCGAATTGCTACTCCTCTCCTGTACGGTCTCGGTTTCCTTGGCACAGGCTCATTCCTCACAAAGCTCCTGCCCAACTGGCGCAGACGTGAGCGCATACGGTGGAGGTCCGCTCTCGTTATTCCCAGAAACTCAGCGACAGCATCCCATGTTCCGACCGCCGCAATCGCTTCCATCGCTGGCAGCACGCTTGAATCTTCGCGCTTCGCGAACTCCGAGAACTCGGCGAGCGATTGCCTCTCGTCCCACAGTCTGTTTTGCTGCTGACATCTTTTTCTCAGGTGCTCCGAGTGCCTGTGGCAGAATTCGTCGTCCACCTGATTGCGCTCCGTCTCCTTCCAATCGGTGGTCAAGGACAGGTTTCCGGGGCGGCACAGGGCATCCTTCATGCGCTTGGACTGCATGGTTCTGAACTTATTCATGAGGCAGAGATTGATGTAATTACGGAACCGGGCTTCGTTCGCCCCGTAATGCCTCAGCGGGTCAAAAGTTGCAACGATGTCATTCTTGCCCGCCTCGCGGTACTTGGACCTTTGCGGCAGGCGCGAAAGGTGGATCAGCATGTCCTGCGTCCAGTCCTCTATATCTTCTTGCGATGCCGACCTACCAGCGTGCTTGCTGACCCATCTGTGAACGTAATCGGGAAACCGCTCGTGGAACTCCGCAAAGCCCTTCGGGACGACAAAGCCGTCGCTGCCGACAGACCGACCATCCTTGATCGTGAACGGATCAAGCTTGAATGGCCTCTTTTCCACAGAAAAACTGGGAAAATTAACGGGATGACTCTCGATTTCAACAGTATTGCTCGACATGGGAACACTCTCCTTCGAAAGGAATTTGGACACATGCGAACAAGTCTAGGAGGTCGGGACGAATTGGCAGTGACAGTTCAGCGTTCTCTAGCATTGGCAACCAAGAAGCAGGCTGCACACGTCATCGACGCCGTGATCAAGAGTTTGGAGATCACCCTATTAAATCATCTGGGCACGAACGGGTTCACGCTGAAGCTCGGCAGCTTTGGCAAGTTCTATGTGCGCCACAAGGCGGGGATTCGTCGGAAGATTGGTTTCTCGGGAGAGACCATTCAGACGAAGACGCTGTGGAAGGTGAAGTTCATCAGTCTGGGGGCGCTCCGCAGACTGGAGCGAGTTGACTGACGAAGAGACGTCTGGCTATGGGGCTATTGCTCAGCCTGATTCATTGACCTACCTTGCACCGTAAAGCTTCGCTTCGCCATCAACTACCACCGCGATGTAGCGCCCCTCAACTAGGAATTGCATCACCCTCTTTCCTTCCCTCGCCATCGCAGCCCAACGCGATTTCGTATCCGGGTTCTGTTCGAGGGCGCGTTCAAATCCTCCCGACGCATATGTGAAAGTTGGCATCATGCTCAGAAGACGACTAGGTGCTCCGGCTTGAGATGGTCGGGGAATTCGTAGTTGCGGGCTTTGGGGTGTGTCTGGAAAAACATTCTAATGTTTGAGACTGACCGATACACTTCCATAATGAGTCTCTCTTTCTTGTCTTGGTGCTTGATCGAAAATTCGTCATCAACGAATTGGTGTGCAGGACTCTGTCGCAGCTTTCGCACTTCTTTTAGCGGTGCCACGATTGTTACGGGACCGTTCTCGGCTTGGATGCGGATATATTTCGTCAACCATTCCTCTAGCAAACGCAACGTCCCCTTTTGGGTCACGACAGTCTCGCCGTTCTTCACAGTCTTCTCTTCCTGACCTGATGGAGTTTTTGTACCACGGTGTGTGAGAAAGTTTATAGCACAACCTCCGATGGAAGGGGGTTTGCGAATGGCGGATCGCAGGGAGCCGAAGGCGACCGGAGAGCCGCCATTCGCGGCGCGAACGCCGCCGGCGCCGGTGGCCTATAGCCCAGTGCCGAGTGCGGTCTCCTCGTGTTGTACAACTGAGGTACGGAACACCCATAAAACAACCTTTCGAGAAGTAAAATACCGTTGGCACCCGTGGCACGGAGAGCGCGTGTTGGTCCGTGGCGAGGCACGCAGAGCGGATTGTGTTGTTCTGCAGTGCGTGCGCGATGAGCTCAAGGGATTTCCTACCCTGGAGATTCCCGAGTGGATGTTCGATTCACGCGCGTGTGGTCGGATGAAACCAGCCGAGTTGCCACACGTAGATTGCGCCGCCCTGTTGGCTCTACAGCATCTGCTTTCGGCGGCGACAGGACCGAATGAACGGGGCGTGATACAAGCGCAGCATCATTCCAGCAGTTCAGGAGATGCTGATGCGCAGACCGAATCTGTCCAGAACCCGTCAAGGCGAGTTGTTTTCTCCACCTGCGAAGCTCCCCGAGTTACCAGCAGAAGTGCGGCAGAAGATGGCTCGGCTGCTGGCCAGGATGCTGGAGGAATATTTCCAGCAGCACCCCACTGTCGCGAGACAGGAGGTGGGCGATGAGTGACAAGATCAGAGCGCAGCACCTGGCACGAAAAGCGATTCTCTATGTTCGCCAGTCCTCCCCCTACCAAGTGACCCACAACCTGGAGAGTCAGAAGTTGCAGTACGCCATGGAAGAGCGTCTGCGTCAACTCGGATGGTGCGACATCGAAGTTGTGGATGAGGACTTGGGAAGATCCGCTGCAGGCGTCGTCACTAGGGCCGGATTCGAGCGTATGGTCGCCGAAGTGTGTCTGGGGAAAGTGGGCGCAGTCGCGGCCCGCGAAGTTTCTCGTTTTGCCCGCAACAGTCGCGAGTGGCAGCAGTTGGTGGAGGTCTGCCGTGTGGTCGACACGGTGCTGATCGATCAAGAGATGGTCTACGCACCCAGGCTGAGTAATGACCGCCTCCTGCTTGGCCTTAAGGGCAGCTTGAATGAGTACGAATTGGACTTGCTGCGGCAGCGTTCGGTGGAAGCACGCCGGGAGAAGGCGCGTCGTGGCGAACTGATCCAGGCAGCGCCGATTGGCTACATCAAAACAGAGGATCAGCGTCTGGAAAAAGATCCCAACCTTCGGGTGCAGCAGGCCATCCTTCTTGTCTTCCGTAAATTCGCTGAGTTGGGCACGGTGCGGCAGACACTAATGTGGTTCCTGGAACATGGCCTGGAGGTTCCAACCCGTACACCACGCGGAGAGACTTGCTGGAAGCGGCCTGTCTATCGCTCGATGCATCGCATGCTGACCAGCCCCATTTACGGAGGGGCATACACCTATGGCAAGACCGAACAACTGATCCGCTATGATGGTGGAAAACCACGCCATCTCTGCCGCCGCAAGCCCAGGGAACAGTGGCTGGCTCTCATTCCGGGTGCGCACGAAGGCTATGTGAGTTGGGAAGAGTTCGAGCGCATCACGGCTGCCATCCGTGCGAACACACCAGGGGAACAGCAGCCTGGCGCAGTAAAAAATGGGCAAGCATTGTTAACAGGACTCTTGCGGTGCTCGCGCTGCGGACGTAAGCTCACGGTGCGGTACACAGGTAGCGGCCACGATGTGCTGCGTTACTGTTGCATGCGCGGCTGGCTCGATAATGGCGAACCGCGTTGCATTGCCTTCGGCGGCATCAGCGTGGACGAAGCAATCAGTAGAGAGGTCCTACGCGTGGTCCAACCTGCAGCGGTCGAAGCTTCTATGCTAGCCAAAGAAGAGCTGAGCCGCCAACGAGACGACATCCTGGACGCCCTGCACCGCGATCTGGAAGCAGCCCGTTATACGGCGGAGCGGGCACAACGCCAGTTTGATGCGGCGGATCCTGAGAATCGCCAGGTCACGGCGGAGTTGGAACGCCGCTGGAACCTAGCCTTGCAACACGTACGGGAGATCGAAGTGCGCATCGAGCAGCACGGCGCTGCGATCGATCCAGGTCCAACCCCTTCCCTTGAGGACCTCCACCAACTCTCCCAACAGTTGGAGACCATTTGGACCGATCCAGCCACCAGTGTGCGATTGAAAAAGCGCATTGTCCGCACACTGATCGAGGAAGTTCTCGTAGACGTGGATGGTCCAGCAGGTGAACTGCTCCTCACCCTGCACTGGAAGGGCGGCGCACATACACAGCTGCGCCTCCCTCGCCGGCGTCGTGGCCAGTGCAGCACGCAGACATCGCGCGAGTTGATAGAAGGCGTTGTTGTCCTGGCTCGTATCTGCAGCGATGACCTCATCGCTGGCGTTCTAAACCGCAATGGGCAACTTACCGGCCGTGGGAATCGCTGGACGCGAGAGAGAGTCACCGCACTGCGCAGCCATCATCGCATCCCTTGTTACAAGCCAGATGAGCGGCAATCACGATCCTGGATGAACTTGACCGATGCCGCCGCTCTGCTCGGCGTCAGTCCGAGAACTCTCCGGCTCGCCATCGATCGCGGCGACATCTCCGCCGATCATCCTTTTGCGGATGGACCATGGGTGATCAGCAGAGATGCCTTGCAAGGCAAAGCGGCTCAAGGATTGAAACGCCGCGCCAGAATAGGAAGGCGTCGACCCGCGGTACTTGATTCCGAACAACATCAGAGCTTGTTCTCAACTACATAGCGAGGTGGGGCAGTATGAAACCAAGTTGTACTCCATTCGCCACTGCTCGATCACCACTTGCGCTTCTTTCAGCGAGTAGAAAATCTCCCCATTCAGGCACTCATCTCGCAGCTTCCCGTTAAAACTTTCGCAGTAGCCGTTCTCCCACGGACTTCCGGGTTCGATGTATAGCGTCCCGGTTCCTACCTGGCCCAGCCACTTCCGTAGTTCCTTGGCCACAAACTCTGGTCCGTTATCCGAACGAATGTGTTCCGGAATTCCTCGCCACAGCATCACTTCCGCCAGCGTCTCAATCACCTCGTTGCTTCCCAGTCGTCTGGCCACGTGGATCGCCAGGCACTCCCGCGTGTATTCGTCCAGCAGCACCAGCAGGCGCAGTGTTCGTCCATCGTGGGTCATGGCGCTCACGAAGTCGTAACTCCACACATGATTGGCACGCTCGGGTCGCAGCCGCACACACGATCCATCGTTCAGCCATAATCGCCCTCGTGCCCTCTGTTTCTGCGGCACTTTCAGCCCCTCCCTCCGCCAGATCCGCTGCACTCGATCCGTTCCCACGTGCCAGCCCGCATCCCGTAACTTCACCGTGATCCTCCGGTAGCCATAGCGTCCATACTCACTGGCAAGCGCGATGATTTCCTGCGTCAGCGCATCCTCATCCGCCCGAGCGATCCCTTCGTAGCGTTGTGTCCCTCTCCACTGCCCCAGCAGCCGGCAGGCATGCCGCTCCGTTACCTGGTAGTTCTCGCAAGCATGCCTGACCGCGCCACGCCGCCGCTCAGGGCTTAGAAGTTTCCCCCGGCCACATCCTTCAGAATTTGCTTCTCCAGAGAGAGCTCCGCCACCAGCCGCTTCAGCTTCGCATTCTCCCGCTCCAACTCCTTGAGACGCTTGGCTTGATCCAGTTTCAGACCGCCGTATTCCTTCCGCCACCGGTAATAGGTCTGTTGGGTGATTTCCGCTTCCTTGCAAGCTTGTGGGGTGGTCTTTCCGTTCGCAATCTCTACTTCAATCTGCCGAAGCAAATTCACGATCTGCTCCGGCTTGTATCTTTTCATGGGCATGACCGGTATTCCTCCAGGTGGATTCTCTCTCATTTCACCTGGTACAAAAATCCCCGGTCAGGTCATTCCAATTCCAATTCTTGGGCTGCGAAGAAGTCGGAGTTGAGATTCTCCGAAATGATTTTGTCCAGCGTTTGCGCGAATTCAAGGAAATGCTTCTTGGTCGGCACCAGCAATAGACCAAATCCTTTGGGTCCTTCCACACCATCGAGAGAATCTCGCGAATAGTCGCGGCGAAACAGATTGGGGAGTCCGATCAACTGGCACATCCGATTAATATGAAAAATCTCTGCCAACAACGCATCGTAGATCGACACTCCTTGTGTCCACTGGCCCCACACGCCCCGGAGATAGTAGTTCTTCTCAACCGTCGATTTACCACGCACCCGGTAGCTCTCCCAATGACGTTGATGTCGGGCCGACATAGTGGACAAGTACCTTGGAAACGTGACGATCACGCGATGACCCTTTGGGCCAGTGCCCAATCCAAATGTTTCGACCCCAACCTTGTCAGCCTCAGCCATTTCTCGCCCTCGATAGGCCGCGTTTTCTACTGAAATGTACCCGTCGAGACCGCTGAATTGAAAAGCGTATCTCGGGTCCGCTTGATAGCGCCCCAATACACCCAATTCGAAAAAAAGCGGTTCAAGCTGATGATGACCCAACGCGAGAAAGCGCGAGAATGGTTTGGTACGGTACTTATTGCTCGGCAACCTCCGACGCATGGCCTTAATGGAAGGAAAGAGGCAGACGTGCTCGTCGCCGCTTGCCGCGTCGAGGAAACCTAACTGTTGGGGAATCGATAGCGCCGGGAGTCGTTTTATATGCGGGTTGTCGTAAACGCTTGAATACACTTCCACGAGTCCTCGACCGACCAACTTCTTGAGAGTTCCGAGTGCGTCAGGTCCCGAGTCTACGAGGATGACGTTTGCTCCGATTCCGTTGAAGTCGTGCGAAGTCAGATAAAAATCGACTATGCGATTCAGCAAATTAGTTGCGATGGACATTGTTTCTTCGAACCATTAGCTTCTGGCGTTCTTCTTTGCAATGCGTTTGTGGCTACCCGTCCAAACAAACTCGACCATGTGTGAGACACCTGTTCCCGCGTTGTACGTCACCGATTTCGGATGGTATGTGGGTTCAACGATGTCGGCTGCTTCTCCCGATTCAGTGGATATCTCCATAAGCGGCATCGTCGGCCCATTCCTATCTAGATGCAGTAGAAGTCTGAATCCCAAGAATGAGAAGACCGCCCCTTGAACGACGCCCGCAGGCGCGTTGTAGACAAGAATATCGATGCCATCTTGTTTCGGTCGGGTTTCAAATTCATCGTAAACCCCATACATTCCTGCTTCGGGCTGAAATCTATTTTTCCCAAACGCTATTTCGACGAGTGAATTTGAAGGTTGGCCGTGTTCGGCTGAATCTGCTCCTATCCGGCAACCACGACCGTACGTAGCATTTATTATCGTTTTGAGTAGCCAGCGTTCCAGTCGGTAGCCATCAACCGGAAATCTGACGGTTCGCCAGCGATGGTTCTTGCGAGCAACACGCACCGCTAGGAGCCTCAAAGACTCCCGCAACGCTTCTACAAAGCGAACAGCTTCTTGGTCAACTTCTGAGAGTGTCGAGTTGTGAGCAACACAAAGAATTTTCGCTGTCAGGTTTTCTACGCTTACTTTCTTCGGTTCGAGACACCAAGGCATTCCGCTCACGGTCATTTCGTTGTCGAGACAGATCGCCTTCGTGATGATGTGTTCGCGGGATATCTTGTCGGAGCATTCTCCAAGGCATGCAGCCCAACAGTTTTTCATAATCTGTTTTTTCGGAACCAAAACCAACAACGTAGTCTCTATGTTAGCATGTGGACTTTAATAGTTGAGTCATCACGTCGCGCCTTGGGCATATTCCGATGATCCGCAGCGAAAGGCTAGAGTGCTTTCTATTAGAATACGGACTCGGCCCCGATACGGATGGATACGGACGCCCCATGACAATCGGCCAATTGTTCAACGACGTGAATAGTCGGTGTTTGGAGTGCGATCACGGCGAAATACTGGACGCACTGTACAATTTGAGTTCAGAGCATGCAATCTTGCAGAGATTTCTTCCAAACAACCTCCCTGTCAATTTTGAGAAAGTGCGAAACCATAGAGATTGGGGAAACTTCTTCACGGTTGGTCAGTTCCGTCTCAAGACGCTTCCGGGAGGAAGGAAGCGGTTCGAGTGGCTCGCCGAACAGCTAAAACTGGAACAATCAAAAGCTGACTCATCGCACCCGACTATCAATTATGACGATCTGACCGAGGCTCAACTTCAAGACCTCGCCGTAAACAATCGGATTCCAAGTAAAATGAAAATGACACCTTCGGGTGAGATTCCAGTTTGGGACAAGCAGCATGTGATCGAATGGCTCAAGAACAGGGATCAGACCGCTGGCGGTTTTGGAAATTCTAAGATGGCTGACGACCAAATCAAAGCGGGTCAAGACGTTATCGAAAACATGATTGGCAGACTCTGTTCAGAACGAAATGTGCGCCTAACGGACGGAGTGAACTGGCACTACGATTTCAATCACATGAAGTATTGGCTCGAATGTGCCATCGAAGGTCAAGTGAGGCGATGGTCTTTCAGCCGAGAGAAAGTTGAAGACGTGGGGAATGATCCTACCGTTCAGCGTGAAATCTACAGACAGCTAGGTCAGTTTGTGGTGCTAATGAAAAGCGACCTTGGTGAGCAACTCCCAACCCTCGCTGAGTCTAAAATCGACACCCCAACGTCCGGGGCGAAGAAATGTGATGTCCTAGTTTGTCACGCGACCGAAGATAAGGATTATGTCGAACCTCTTGCGGAGGCATTGAGGCAGGCCGGGATAAGTACATGGTACGACAGATTTTCGCTTCAGTGGGGAGACGATTTGCGCCGGAAAATCGATGAAGGATTGAAGGACTGCGCCTTCGGCATCGTAGTGTTTTCACCTGCGTTTTTGAAAGTGAAAAAGTGGACTGAGTATGAACTGAGCGGGTTGTTTGCCAAAGAAAAAGAGGGAGCACCACCTGTAATCCTGCCGATACTGCATAACATAACGATAGAGGACCTCGCAGCGTATGCGCCGTCGCTCTCAACACGGCTGGCAAAGAACTCCTCGACTGATTCCATCGAAGACATCATTAGAGCGCTAAAGTCGATGCTTGGGCGCAGCGGATTGACTTGAAATCCACAGGCTAGGAGCGCAGTGTAGGCCGGATGGAACCTGCGACACAATCGGCAGGAAGAGTTCAATTCAAAGAACTCGGGAAAGAGCGCACATTCAGCCTGCCTGAACTACAGGTGCGGGCCGACGCGAATCCGCTCGCGCCGGGACGGAAGCAATACCGGGTTCAAGTGGACCAGCAAGACGCGGCGTATCTCTCGTTCGATACGTTTTGGGGCGACCAACTCAACTTATACGAGATATTTGTGGCGGAATCTTTCCGTGGACAGGGCGTCGGGTCCGAATGCATTTGTTTCGCGGTCGATCTTGCGGGGGAACTCGGCAAGCCGCGCCTAACTGTTCGGCCTACGCCTCTTTCTGGCCAAAGTAAAGATAATCTGATTGCGTGGTATGTCCACCGTGGTTTTGTGCCTGCGAAGGATGCACCGGAGCTACTCGAAATCGGTCTCGATTGAATTTTGTTCACTCAACACACGAAATCTTTTTCATCTTGGTGATGCGGTCCGGTCTGCCGGATCGGTCTTGTTATTAGCGTCTAGATCGCGGTCAGAAGGTTCACCATTCGCATCCTGACCTGTTCGATGGCGGCTTCGACTTTCTCTTCCTCTCGTGGGTCTGGAAGCGGCGGCGAAATCTTTAGGACCAGTGCTTTCCATTCCAATATGAGAGCATGCGCTTGCTCGGCCACTACCGGGCTGACAGACGAGTCTTCGCTGGCCTCTTTGCACCGCGCCGCCAAGACAGCGGCATCCATGCGTTCAAGCTTGTCTCGGGTCCAGTGGGTACGCATGCGGAAGTTGTATCCCCGCCGTTATTGTTAGGCAAGCACTAAATCCTCGAAATACATGCGAAAACATTGAGAAAATGGCGGACAAGCCTGTAAGCCGGATTCCGGACGGATGACGGCGTATCCGGAGATTAAGAGTCTGGCCCATTGCCGCGCCTTCAACTTCCGCATAGCCGAGCAGTTCCGCTTGGTCTGATCTATACACGTGACATCGCACGCCACTTCTGCCTTCCGATTTTGACAGGAGCAAGTGAGTAGAGTTTTGGGCGGCTCCTCTCGTCCGTGCCGATGCCCCGAACATCGAAGAGCCTGTGAACACCGTCTGCTCTCGAATGGCGATTCTGCGCCGAATTGGCTGCCCAGTGGGGTTGGGGGCGGCCGGAGCGTTTCCGAAGTGCTGGAAGCCTTTGTGACCAGCTTGCCGGGTGGTTCTGTGGCTTGGGCTCGACACCGCCACGTTGGCGGTACGCCTATGACCCGGAAGATTTAACCTCTGGAGACGATTCCTGGTACGGCCCGGCGCACCTAAATGAAATGCCCTCCTTCATCGCACGCGAAAACGCAGAGATGCGATGTCAGGAACGAATTTCAACTTTCAGTGTGATTACCCCACCCGCCGAATATCGGGCGCGAGAATCCTTCTGAATGCCGTTGCGAGTATTCAGGATCAGGTCCCGGGAACGCAAAAAGCAGCATTACAGGTGCAGGTCTCGTGTATATCCCGCCAGTCGGGAATCGGCATCAAGGCTTACGCCATTTGTCCGGCGTACCTTGAGAGGTGTACCGCACACGCTCAACGTGAATAGCCGCGTTGGGGTCTATCTCTCTCGCCCTCTCAATGGCTTCCGCCTGCGTATCGCATACGTCGCTGGCTCTTTCTGAATCTGGTCGCCGGATGGCGTAATCGCCTTCTTCCCGACGTTCAACATATAGTTCCTTCTTCGTCATGAACAATCTCCTCAAAGTATTGTGCCAGAAGCCCCCGAGACAGAAGCACAGGCGATTTCGGGGCAAAACCGCCTTCACACAGTTCGAGCCTGACGGCTACGGCTTTACGAGTGGCACTGATCCAACGACAGCAAATTGTCGTTCCAGTCACCGTCTGCGTGAGTTCGCACGTAGACTGCTCTCCCTGCCGGACGAACCACTCCAACATTGGATCGCTGACCTGTGCGAGGGTCTATAACGTAAAACGTGTTCGTTCCCGCGTCGATGCTCTCAATTACCTGATCGCGAGTCCATTCCCATCCGGCCTGCGGATTCCCTAGGTGAGTAATGTGTTCGTGGGGACTCATTGGATGGGGTTTCCTGATGCAGGTTACCTTGGCGTCTGCCATCTATATTTTCCTTTCGGAGTTCGCACTCCTTGAATTTTGCTCCCTTGTAAACTACAATCTGACGGAAGCGTATACTTACAAAAGACTACGCTTCCGTACGATACGACTATACGAACTCGTCTATAGGAAGTCAAGGTCCCCATGTCCAATGTTTTTGCCGAGCGCCTCCGTACCGCACGTGAGCGGCGCAAATTGAGTCAGGCCGAACTGGCCGAGAAAGCCGACCTACAGCCGTCCGCCGTCTCGCACTTTGAAACTGGACGAAGGTCGCCATCGTTCGCGAATCTCAAGGCGTTATCCGATGCGTTGAAGGTGACGACGGATTATTTGATTGGCAGAACTGATGACCTGAACGTTTCTAGTGCCGTCACTCTGAAACTTCTGCGAAGCGCACACAAAATGTCAGCTGAAGATTTAGAAACCATAACCCGCATGGCTGACATGATGGCTAAAAAACAGACGAAGAAGGAATAGCTATGTCAGGCCGCGATTTCTGGCAGGCTGAGCTGCGAGCCTCTGAGATTCTCGCAAAGAGCACAATTTCAGCCCTGCCCGTAGACCCGTTCGCCATTGCGAAACGTGAAGGCATACTTTGCGAAAAGATGAACTCGACGTCACCGGGGATATCTGGTTGTTTGCTGAAGTCGGCTGATCAGTTCGGTATTTTCTACAGCGACTCGTTTCCCAACGACGGATTTCGCAGATTTACGGTCGCGCACGAACTCGGGCATTATTTCTTGGACGGTCACGCTGAACACATTTTTGCAGCAGGAAATGTCCGGCATCAGTCGGATAGCGGATTTAACTCAGACGACCACTACGAGCGCGAGGCCGATAGTTTTGCGGCTGCACTGTTGATGCCCGAAACCCTCTTCATGGCTGCCTGCGCCCGAGTCAAGCCAGGACTAAAGGCTGTTGAAACTCTAGCCGAACAGTGTGGAACGTCGCTGACCGCCACGGCTATCCGCTACGCCATTCTCAGCGATGACCCGATCACCGTCATTTGTTCGAAAGATAATCGCGTCCAATTTGCGTTCATGTCAGACTCTCTCAAGGAAAGACGCGGTCTGAATTGGATCAAGAAGAACTCAGGCATACCGGATGGAACAGCCACGGCAAGATTCAACAAGGACCCAAAGAATGTGGCCCAAGCAAGGCGCGTGACTTCAAGTTCTACTATGGACGCATGGTTTGACTGTGGAGGGAGCCTGGAAGTCGTCGAAGAAGTCGTTGGCCTAGGAAATTATGGCCGAACACTTACTGTGCTTTGGGGAGAATCACTGCCTGATCCAGATGATGAGGAAGAAAGCGAGGGGAACGATCTAGAAAATACGTTGCCTTCCGACCGATGGCGACGTCCTCGGGAAGATTGATAAGACCGCGTCCGTCCGCGAAACAACTAGGTTTGTTGCTTGTATTCCCTGAAACCATCGACCAATTGACGGAAAGATGTGGGCTTGTACCGTTCAAAACCCTCTTGGTCCACGTAAACGAAGTCGTATTTCACGTCCGTTTGAACGCGATTGATGTCTTCGCACCATTGTCGTAACCGTTGCATTTTCAGGGGTACGTCCACGTCTTCCAGCCCTTTGGTTTCGACAATGAAAACGCGCTTATCGGATAGCTTGACCAAAAAGTCCGGGTAGTAGTTGGAGATGTCGCCGTCTGCTTTCACGTAGTCGAGCTTGAAATTCACGGCGAAATAATTCTTGGCGTAGGAAACCACGTCGTCGCAGTCGTCCAAGAATCGGGCAAATGATAATTCAAGGGGACTGTCCCCGATGATGCGGTTAAAGACGCTCTTGTGCGGGATGAGGTAGCCCTGGTCTTTAGCTACGAATGGACGTGTTTGCCGCAGCTTGATGGTGTCGCGGATTTGCGCGTCGCCCTTGTCCTGTACCGTCAGAGCGTTGATCGCTTTCTTGAACGTTTCGATCACGGTTTTGGTCGCGGCCAATTCCGAAAGGTTGCGCAATGTATTCGGGCTTTCTAGTTCCACTGGACGGTCAAACAGCTCGGTCTGCACAAACGCTTTGACCTTGCCATAGAGCACGTCGTAGCCGCTCACCAGCCGCAAATCCTTCATGATGGTCTGCGCGAAGTAACCGATCACGCTGCTATAGTCCGCGATACCTGCCGTGTCCAGGATGGTGGTGTGCGTCACCTCTCCGGTGGTGACATCCTTGAAGACGATCTCCCGCTGTTGCTCTTCGCTGAATTGCAGGTAGGCCACACGTTGATGCGGCATTGCGCTCACATCCAGTCGCGCCCAAGTTCTTATATTCCCGGTAGACGCGCGGCGTCAGCACCGGGATTTCAATATCCAGAGCCTCCATATCCTTTTTGGCGTTTTCGTTGTCGATCTCCACCACCAGCGGGGTCTTTGGGCTGCGTGCCTTCGCCCATCGGTTTGCGTTCCAGCACCACGCCTTCCGCCTGAATGGATTCCACGAACTCCATAAACGCATTTGTGCCGACGACGCTGACGTATTCTTCCACGTCGCCGGGGTACATCTTGCGCAGGCCGCGTCCTAGAGTCTGTTCGGGCAAAATGTTGCTCTTCGCGGAATAGGCGCGTAGGCCAACAATGGTGGTGACGTTCCGCACGTCCCAGCCTTCTTTGAGCACCATCACGGAAATGATGGCTTTGTAGGGGCTGTCCAGGCCGTCAATCGAGCTGGCTTGCTTGCGCAAGCTCGTCCAATTCATCTTTGCTCTTGCCTGACGTTGATTCGGAAATCTCGCCGTTGCTCTTGGTGTGAATGACGAGCACGGCGTCTTTCAGATCGGGATAGGTGCCATCGAGGTATTCGGCCACGTCGTCGCAATTGTGGGTGTCGTCGGTCATCACGAACAGGATGGCCTTTTTGCCCAGCTTTTCATGTTCGGCATACGCCTTGCGCCACTCGATCACGCCCAGATGAATGTAGTCGGTATATTTCTCGGTGAACTTCGCGCTTTGCCGCTCCACCAGTTTGGCACGGCTAGGGGCATCGGGCAGTACAGGATGCTTCACGACATTTTGTGAGATGGCTTCCACCAGCGGATAATCGGCGACGGTCTGCACGAAAATCGCACCATTGTTGTGCTTGGGCGTGGCGGTCACGTCCACTTGCAACGAGAGGGCTGCGCCCTTCTGCAACAGGCGATTGTGAATATCCTGGATGGATTTGAACCAGGCCATGCGCGGGTCGTGAATATGGTGGGCTTCGTCGTTGAGCACAACCAGTTCGTCAATGTCCCGCACGATCATTCCCAAATCCACTTTGGAGTCGGTAGTTGCGCCGCTAGGCCGCTTGCCGAGGAAATAATCCGTCGTGTCTTCATCGTCTGGCGAAGCCGGAATATCGTCCCCGGCATAGACGCGGTGGATGTTGGTCAGAAAAATGTTTCCGGTGGGGCGGGTGATCCGCACCTCATCCTGTACATGCAGAGTCAATTGAAAATCGTCTCGCCAGTTGTGCCCGTCCACGCCGTCGTCAGGTAGAATCGGATCGTCTTTGAGAAAGATGCGCAGCCCTTGAAAGTCCTTGTAGATACGGTCCAGCACAATGATGTTGGGCGCGATCACCAGAAAGTTACGCGCCAACCCTGACTCAGGCTCGTACAGCTTGTGGAAGAAGCTCCAGGCCAACACCAGACTCAGCACTTTAGTCTTGCCCGTGCCAGTCGCCATCTTCACCACAAAGCGACGCCAAGTCTCGTCAAACATGCCTGCGGAGACCAAGCCAGAACTATCAAAGCGCATCAAGTCGTACTTGTCTTTCACGCCCACCACGTCGTACAGATAAATGATCGACTCCAGCGCCTCGCGTTGCGCAAAGTAATATTGAAACTCGGTCATGTTGCCGTCGGCCTGGCGGCATTAGATGTGGGGTGTTGAACCACCAGTTGAGCAAGCTCTTGCTCGTATCCGTCGCCTCGGCGTAACCATTATTACGCCACTGTTGAACCTTCTTGCGCAAGTTGCGCCACAAGCGGCGGCATCAGCTTGTCGGAACTTGACTCCCGCAATGCTTCATCCGCCGGAAACCAACGGATAGCCGGGTCGAGAATGGCGTAGGGCGATTCAGGGAAGTTAGGATGCAGCGCCATTATTTCTTCCCTCCCACGCTGACTTCGACAATCGTCATGGTGTCGTTGCCGAAGATGTCCACTACCTTGACGGCCAGCTTGCGCCGCCCTGGCGGGCATTCGTGAAAGACGCTGGTCAGTTCCAGCGAACGGTCTTGCTTTGTGCGGAAGGATTGCCACTCATTTTCAAAAATGTAATCGCCGGTCCAGACTTCCTCATATTCCGCTAAGTCAAGTTGCTCGGGCTTCTCCATCCCTGGCATCTGCACTTGTTTCGCCTCACTGCGCAGCACGCGGACGATTTCGCGCTTGCTCTCAAAGTTGAAATCCACGGCCCAGTAATCAATCCAGTCGGTCCATTTCTTCGTGAGCCGTTCGCGGTGTGACGACGCCTTTCTTGTCCTTGCTCACCTTCACGATCTGGCCTTTTTCCACCACGATCTTGCTGGCGTTGTCTTTGAGCGACGCTTCGGCAGAGGCGATGGAATCCTGCGAGTAGAAAACAGAAAAGTCCGTCAGTTCCACCGCCACGCTGTTCTTCTTGACGTGCGGCTTGACCTCGATCGCCGCCACATCGTGGAAGACCACCTGATTCTTTTCCACCGCCCGCTTGTCGAACACCTCGGCGGGGATGTACTTCGGCGCGATGTCGATGCCCTTGGCGCGGGCTTCGTCCAGCACGTTGGGAAAGAGGCCCATCTCGAACTCAAAGCCCAGGATGTCCACGCGGGTGATGTGCTTCTGGCGGCATTCCAGGATGACCTCTTCCACGAACAGGCGCGTCACGGGCAGGTTGACCGGCCCCACCGACACCAGCCGCCCGGCCTTCTTGCCGTGGAAGGTGGCAAAGCCGTCGGTCTTTTCGGCGCGGTAGGCACGCAGGATCAGGTCAACGAAGGCGGCTTCTTTTTCCGCCAGTTGCTTTTGCTGTTCCGCCTCGCGCAGGTTGGGATTCACGCCGATGTAATGCTGGCGCTCGTACTTGCCCAGGTTGAGGATTTCAAAGGCACGGTAGTCTTTGCCTTCGGCTTTGAGTTCTCGCTGCACGCCGATCAGTCGCTTGCGGGTGGTGTGGATGGCGAATTTGCCCAGGTCGCTGACGATCCACTTGCGGCCCAATTTTTCGGCCACGGCGGCAGTTGTGCCAGAGCCGACAGAAGAAGTCGGCGACGAGGTCGCCTTCGTTGGATGAAGCCTTGATGATTCGTTCGAGGAGGGCTTCGGGTTTTTGGGTCGGATAATCAACGCGTTCCTTGGCCTGCGAGTTATTGCGTACATATCGGCCCAAATGTCTTGCACGGAACGCCCGGCATCTCGTCAAGAACTGTTTGTAGCGTTGGAATCAGCTTCCTTGCTGGTTGAACAATTCTGCCCGTCTGCCTATCGAGTTCTTCCATTCTTTCCTTCGAGTATCGCCAAGCCGTTCGAGTGGAGTGCCGTGACACTCGTAGCGTCGGATTGCCGTTCGCCGCGCCACCAGGACTCAGTCAGGTCGTCAAGCTGCGATAGCGCCTGCCAGTCCATTCTCGACGTCTGTAATGCATCCGAGGTAGTTCTTGCGTCGTATGGCGTCATATTGCATATTCCACGGGTACTCGATCTGCTTTTCGAAGACGTACAGATAATCGTATCATGCAATCGCCCAATGTTGCGAATTGCCTACTGTCGCTCGTGCGCGGCTTGCCGCTTCCAGATGATCTGGTTGCGCAAGTTCGTCCTTCCAAACACCTCGTCCAGAACTGCGCGAATGTAGGCGATTCACCCGCCAGTCGCAATGCACGTAAATGCTTCCATTCTCCGCCAGTAAATCGCGCATCAGCACCAGCCGCTCGTAGATCATGGCGATGAAGGAATCCGCGCCTTTGCCCCAGGTGTCGCGGTAGGCGATCTCTTCCAGGATGTTGGGCTTCTTGGTGAAGGTGTCGTCGCCGATCTCGATGTCCATGCTGAAATCCGCGCCCACGTCAAACGGCGGGTCAATGTAGATCAGCTTGAGGCCGCCCTGCTTTTCGATTTCCTCGCGCAGCGGGCCGTTCTTTAGCGATGAGAGGATCAGCTTGTTGTCGCCCCAGATGAGCTTGTTGGTCCAGCCCTTGAGCTGGCGGCCCCGCTCGTCAAACAGACCCGCTTGCGACGCCGTGTCCGCTGGCTTCTCGGCACGCGGCTCGTCCACCTGCTCGATCACCTGAAAGGGCAGGACGATATTGCAGACCTCGCTGCTCTTGCCGTTCCAAACCAGTTCCACTTCGCGCTTTTCCTCAAACAGCAGAAAGCGAAACTTATCCGGCAGCGGCTTGTCCGCTTCGATGTAGCGGATGATCTCTTGTTGTTCTTGTTCCGTCAGTCGCGGCATGAAAACACTCTTCTTCCTGGTGCCTGTTTGAAGGACACGATGGGACAATTCGGGTGTCACTCTTCAGATCAGTGTTGTCCGGGTTCCCAGTGGGACTTGCGATCTAGTGAACCCATTGCCAAGTTCGGCTTGCGATTTTATGGCGAAGGAACACGATATGACAACGCATATCGCATCACTTGACGAAAAGAGTGAGCGTGACAGGTCGGATGGCCTAACGAGACGCTGGATAAATGATTTCGAGCACCCTGTCCCAGCTGCGGTGTTCAACTCTGACAACAAGGTCCGAAATGTCCGGAACAGCATAGTGCACGGCTAGTTCAGCAACCGCATTTGCCCAGCCTCGGAGCTTTTTGCGCTCTTCAAAAGGATAGTCGCGCATCTTTTGAAAAGTGTCCGCCCCACGTGGCTGCGGATTGTAGATCGTGCTACCGGAGTTTATCGGTGACAACCTAACATTCGCGGCATGCCTCTCTATTAGTCTGGCCGTGTCAATACACAACACCGTGTGCTTACGTCCCCGATAAGCCCTGGCAGTCAGTAGGTTCTGAACTCTTTCTTTCGTCAACCAGAAGAAGACTTGCCCATTCAGCGTCTCGTACCATTCTGCCGGGGTCATTCCCATCAAACACTTCTTGAGCGCACTTTCACGCATCGGTTTCTGATCGCGGATTACCGCCGTCCCGTACTTCGGATGCCGTATCTCGACAGATTCAGGTCGATGCGCACTTTCGAGCGAGCGACGCCTCTCGCCTTTGATTTCAAATAGATCAAGTAGTGCCGTGGTGCTCAACAAACCGTGTTTTCTTAAGGACGGCCAGGAATTCGCCTCAGCCATATGATAGAGATGGGGGTAATGTTGCATAAACTGGTCAGTATTGATGCCCAATCTGCTACCACGCCCTTCTGTCGATTATGCTGCGGAAATCAAAGCGCGTAGAGATCAACGAAACTGGCGCAGCCGCAACACGCTGAAGCTCTTCGATGAAGTTAATTGTTGGCGCATCCAGTTGTTCAAATCGCCGGGCGTTCTCATTTTTGCGGTTCAGGTAGTCTGCGAACGCCAGCGCAATATCTGTGGGGCCATTTAGCGCTGAAGCCCGACGCAGAAGTACCCAGTCAAATTCAGCTACTCGCCTGCGTCGATGAGTCGTTGACGTTTTTTCTGTGTTTTCGAGCTGCCTAGATGGAATTCCAGAACCGCTTTGAGACAATTCTCCAATTGATTTCGGTCCCCATCGGGCCGGAGGTTGAGCTTTTGGGACTCTCGACCCTTATTGGGTAGGTCCGACAAACCATGACGACTTTGCGCACCCGGCTAGGGGGAATGCCAGCTTCAGACAGGCAACCGGCAACGCTCGTGTCTCGCGACGTGACGTAGGGATAGTTGCCATGATACAGACTCAAGCCTGCACCTTGGGTTCCTTCCACGAGGACCTTCCGACCATCTCGAAAAGCATTTTCCAAAATGGTCCAGGTTTCACGAATGAACGGCCGCAGGTCCTTTACGTCTTTTGCCAGTTTCACTCCCGCCCCACGTTGGGTGATTCGTCTGGAAGTGGCAAACCCAACTCCTTGGCCCGTTGAACCGATCCCCTTTACCAAGCCCCCTTCCTTTCTAATATCTTCCTCTGTGATTACCATCGCTTGAGGGTCAATAGACAAGCGGTCGGTCCCAACCTTGCATTCTGCGACTTCTTTCAACAAATTGTCTGCGTTCAATACGCACCCAGGGGAAATGATGAGCTTGGATTCGGGACTCCGCAAGGTCCCTGACGGCAGCTGGTGGTGCGTGTATGGGTCCGGTGTGACGAAGACCTTATGTCCGGCATTTGGTCCTCCTACCCTGACGAGAATTGAGTATTCGCGAGAAAGATATGACGCTATGTGCCCTTTGCCTTCGCTTCCAAATTGTCCGCCAACTATGACGTCTACCACGCTTGCGTAATTGCGGGAATAGAGTCCGAGATGGGTGGCCGCTCGGACAAGCACATCCGTGGGTGTACACCGAGCAGTATCTATCACCACATCCGCAGCATTTTTTAGCTCATCAACACGCGCCTCCGTTGGGTCACGTTCCACAGCGGAGTACGACTTCAGTTCGCGAAAACCTGTCTCTTTTCTTGTCAGGTACCTCGTGCCAAGAACCTTCTCCGGCGCTGTCAGGTGGATATGCACGACAGCAAAACCATACGCTTGCCGAATGGCTCGGATTTGCTTAAGGATTCGAACCGAGTCAACGATGACTCGTTGATTGGAGCCTCGAACGGACTTTGTAAGGGCCTCAAGAACCCACTTGCCTTCAGTCTCATTGTCCAATCTTTCCCCAAACCGTTGCATGGCTCGGCGATCAGCCTCCAGCTCTCTTCCGAGCTTCTTCTGGGCAAGATGCTGAATGACCTCCTTAGTTTTCAGGACGTCAAACTCAAACTGGACGCGAAGCTGTTCAGACAAAGTTGTCTTACCGGAAGAGACGCTCCCCGAGAGGAGGACAATTTGCATTGGGCAGTGAGCCTCCCAAGGTGCTCTTTGCTAATTTTTGGCGAGAGTGCCAGTCGTTCGATTTGTTATCTGCCGTAGGTCACTAGGAAGATCATAAACTGTTACCGGAATACTTTGTCGTGATAATGTCTCATCAATTAACTCTGCCACAATCTTCCAATCGCCTCCCGCCTCTCCACAGCCGATTCGCGGCATGTGCACGCTGGCGCTGGTCTCTCTAGCTCGCACCGCTACTTTTGAGAGGCAGGCTTCAAGCGCCGAGTACTGAATGCGCGGGAACAACGACGGTCCGTACCCATGCTGAGCCACAAGGCTGGCGAGTTCTACTGACTCTTCAAGCTTCACGACATGGATATTGCCAAGTGTGAATTCTGGCCGATTTTCAAAAACCCATCGCGTGAATTCCTTTTGGGCGTGCGGCCACTGCTTCCTTACAGCCACCGAAAAGCCCTTGCCCCAAGTAATCGCCTTGTCATTCACAACCTGAACGATCAACCGGGAACCCGAACCGCGTGGCTGTGTGGCATCGCCCCTCAAGTATTGGATCGTGACCGTTTGAGTCGCGCTGTCGTTTGCTGGCCTCACAATACCCACGACACGCGGATATAGATGGCCTGGGTATGGTGCGATCCCCAAACACTCGACTCGCCAACGGCCTCTGTTTGAAATCCACTCTTCCTCAGATTTTGCAGTGAAACCAATGGCTGTACATTGGGCGAGTATTGTGCTCGCAGGCAATTGGAATCCTGTTGCCGGAGAATTCGGCCAACTTCTGGAAGACACTGCGTAATCAATCCGATATGTCGATGAATTCTTCGTTTCATCTCTGTGAGCCACAAAAACAAAGCACTGCTGACTAGTCAACTTAGCAATTCGAAGGAGCACTGATTCACTCGACACGGAAAATTCACGCTGTAACGCAATCACCGTATCAATCGAAAGTGGACGAGTTTCGTCAAATTGGAAACTTCCCACTGGCATTAGAATCTCAGCTGCACCGATGTTACAGAGAACCTCCAATTGCCAATCATTCGGCTTCATCTCAGCGTGAGTGAATCTGTTTCTAATTGCCTCGGCGCAATCGGGAAACAGAGTGTGTGCTATCTCGTGCGCGACGGAAAAGTTGATCCTCGCGGCGGAGCGGTTCGGATTGAACTGTATCCTGAACTTTCCCCACCAGCAGGCAACGTCCTCGCGTCAACAACATCCTGCCGAGGTTCAACAGAGATTTTCAGGAATTCCGCCAGCGCAAACGGATCATAAGGAGGCCCAGACCATCCTGACTGAATTGCTCTGAAAACTGTTTCCCTGGCTCTGCCTGTAACCGCATTGAGGGGATTGACTCCAGTTAGGGCGGCCAAAGACAGAACAGAGGGATGGGTCCAGATCGCTTGCTTCTCTTCGCCGGACCGTTTCATACCCACACTCGACATACCACGCTCCAGCTGTATAGACGTGCCCGTTGCCTTCAGGTCCTTACACTTACTTACCACAATGATGAACGAATTGTTAGACTACAGTTCTGCACCTTGCCTCCCGTGGAAGAACCCGGAGGACGCGAAATCTTGGTTCTACAACTTGGCAGCGTAGATTGATCCTCAATTGGATTTTGACAGAACTGGAGACTTGACCTGATACAATCGCCAGCGTTCTGCATCAGGCAGGAACAATTGTAGGGCCATCGTTCCCTATTGCGAACCGTTTTTTGAGGTGAGAGATGGCAGCCAAACCTGCATCTAAAGCGGCGAGACGGAAGCTTTCAAAGGCCCTGAAAGCTAATGCCCGCTCAGCGATGTTCGCCGCCATTGAAATCCACAACAAGCCCATCTTCAAGTACAGGTACGAAGTCTGCACATTGTTGATGACCAACGCTTGGGAATTGGCTCTGAAATCCTACATAGCCAAGGAACTCCAGGCCGTCAAACTGGTCAAGAAAGATGGTACGACCAAGCCTTTCCTTGATTGTTTGGCATGTGTAGCGAGCAAGCTCGGGAAGTCTTTCGAACCCACGAAACACAATCTGGAAATCCTTTACGAATACCGCAACAAAGTGGCGCACTTCTATGCCAGTGAACTGGAAACGGTGATCCTTGGTTTGCTGAAGAGCGCCGTCATATTCTTCAGCGACTTCATGGAAGACCAACTCGGGGAAAAGTTGTATGAGGCAGAAAATCTGATTTTACTTCCCATCGGCTTCAAGAAACCAATTTCTCCTCTGGATTTCCTTTCCAATCAGTCAGCAGCGAAACACAGTTCCAGTGAAGTGAAGGCATTCTTGGAGTCCATTAAGAAAAGTTCCGAATACCTGCAAAAACAAGGCTTTGAAGATTCAATCATCGTGAACTATTCGATGGCGCTAGTGGCCGAGTCACGCATCAAGAACGCTGACCTGACAGCGGCCATCAACAATGCTGTACCCCAAGGAAATGTCATTGCGGTACAGAACGTGATTTCTACTGCAAACCTGACGAATGAGCCTTCGGCTAAACAGTTGCGTCTCAGCGAAGAGAGCGTTTACGACAACTTATTCACTTACACATACCACGATGTGGTAGACGCGGCGCGAAAGAAGTTTTCGAATTTCACCATGGTCAAGCAGTTCCACGACATAATGCGTGACCTGAAAAAGAACGCAAATCTCGCTAGAACACGATTGCTAAATCCCAAGAATCCGAATGGAACACACCAGACGTTTTACAGCAAGACACTTTTGGATGAGTTGGGAAAGTTCTACAAAGCCCGCTGATCTTAAATTGCTAATGCAACACGCGGAATCTACGGCCTTGTTTGTCAGCCCTCTGATACCGAAAACATCTACCGAATTGCGGTGACCAAACGGATGTATTC
Source organism: uncultured Acidobacteriota bacterium (assembly GCA_963804145.1). Lineage (GTDB taxonomy): Bacteria > Acidobacteriota > Terriglobia > Acidiferrales > UBA7541 > Palsa-360. Next base: position 176,001 of record CAWDPI010000009.1, read on the forward strand.
CGAACCCTTGAATCGGCAAATTCCACCCAACAGGATCAGCAACTTGCAGCGGCGCTGGCGGAGAGGTCTTTCGAACGTGCGCGAATCAAGGCTGACCCAGCCGCAGGACGACGGCTAGCAGAAGCCAATGAATCGATTCGTCATTTTGGGTGGTGCCGCGCTCACTCAGCCAAGCTGACATGGGTAGACTCCGGCTGCCGCTGCCCCCCGCCGACCTTGCTGAAGCGCTCCTTTTTAGCTTGCGCCCGAACCAAACCAAGACCCTTCTTCGACCCAGCCTTCCTTTTTTACTGCCTCCAAATCAGCCTCAAAAGCTTCCAAGAGAGCCTGTTGACTTCCCGTGCGAACGAACACTAGGTTCTTCTCGTCCCAAGTGCGGGTTTCTCCAACATGGAGGCGGAAGCGAAACTCCGACATATCGGGCGGCTGGTCAATGACCAGATAACGGCTCCTCGCACCCTTCGTCAAAAGCGCGGCTCGAACGAGCTTTACCGGAGGCCCGCTGGGCTTGATGTTCTTCCACGCTTCAAGGGGGCGGTGCATGTTGGAGATCGCGCTCAAAATCACCGCCTTGTCTCTTCCGGCGCGGAAGAGTCCCTCTATGTGATTGAGGTACTCGACGCGGCGTTGCCAAGATTCAACATGCTTCTGCACATACGGCTTCCACTCGCTGCCCCCTTCCCGAACGACGCCGAAGGTCATCAACATCGTGAAATAAGAGTTGTGCGCGTTTTGATTCAGGAGGTCCATGGGAGTGAAGGTCCTACCGCTTGGATCGGTCTGTTCGTGAAGCAGTGTGCCTCGACCTTCATAGATGGTCTCGTTGACCTTACGCCAGATGGCGGAAAAGCCGTTAGGCAGCGCACCCGAAAAGATGTGCGGGAGGTGGCCTTCAGGCGCGATGAGTAGGGCGTACAGCACCCTGTGGTATAGCTCTTCGGGATCGCGCCAACGGGTCAAATAGGCGAACATGCGGCCTGCTCCGGGGGCGTTTACATCGGCGATCACCGATTGAATCAGTTCCACCATGCACCTCTTAGTCCAGTCCACGATGGTCGCAGGAGGCTGACTGAGCAGCGCTTGGACGTTTGGGTCTGCCGTGTGTGGAGCCTTGCTGTTGCAACCAGGCACTGGGCAATGTGGGTTAACTTGCCTTTGCTTTTTCATTCTTCTCCTCACGACGGCGACAGGCGTAGTCTTCGCGCTAGCTCGCCTTCGTCGCCGTGGTTCATCCTGTGCATGATGCTACAATCCCCACCCATGGCAAAGTTCACCTGCACGAAACATGGCTGCTAGCGGTCCGGGTATCACCGACATCAAGGTGTTGTTCGCTCGTTCCGGTAACCGATGCGCTTTTCCAAAGTGCCGCGCACCGCTAGCGGTCAACGGGACATTGACTGGCGAGGTCTGCCATATTAAGGGGGCACGGCTCGGGAGTGCCCGTTATGACCCGGGCCAAACCGAGGTGGAGCGTCATGCCTACGCCAACCTTGTCCTGGTGTGCCCGACTCACCACACGGTGATGGACGGATGAAGAGGCGTACACGGTGGAGCGCCTCTGCAAGATCAAGGCTGCACACGAGGCACAGTCAGGCTGCCGATTCCCGATGCCGAGGCTGCCGCCGTCGCTGAGGGATTCATCCAGTCGGTCACGAATATCGGTCAAAGCGGCGGGTTGTCAGCCCACACCGTGAACGCCTCGACCATCACCGTGCAGAGCACACCATCCACGAGTCATCTCACGCGCCAGCGTCAAATCCAAGCAGTCGAGCACCTATGGCAAGTAGTGCGCAACCTGAGCAGGGAGTTCAGCCTCGTCGTCTTCGTCGATACCATCCTTGCCACATCGGAGCTTGACGCTTACTTCAGAGAAGGAGAACACGCTCACGTTGCGGACTGCATTCGCGAATATGCCGACATGAACCATCCCCTTCGTAAGTTCGCAAGTGCGGGTGCCGATGATGCAGCCAAAGAGCGGCCCTTCGTCACCAATCGTTTGTGGTCTATCTTCTTCGTCCTCCAAGGCATCTACGGTAGAGCCGCGCTTCTCCTGACCAATTCCTACAAGGAGAACAGATTCGTAGACTGGCGTACAGATAGCGGCTGCGATCAGCTTCTCCGGGCAATTTTGCCCGCGCAAACCGTAGAGCACGCGAAAGGGCAAGCGGTCGGCGGACTCCGGACCGCCATCGACCTTCTGGAGAGCCAGTTTCTTGCCGAGGCTGGTATGAACAAACCACTCGGAAGCTAACCTACTACCGGGGTGCGGGGTTGCTGGGCACGGACCGTGCAGACGAACCACACATCCGGTTCTAGCAAAGCCTCCATTCCCATAGCTGTCCCGACGCGTTCACGATTAACACGGCTACTCCAAGCTTCTCCAAGCCCAGCTTGGTTTCGCTGAACAGCGTTTGATAGCGAGGAAAATCTGGAAGAGCAAGAGCGACCTTTGCTTGCGGATGCTCATTCTGTAGTCGGAGAAGTTTCAGAAGCGCGTGGGAATACCATTGCTGCGCCTGATTTGTCGGGTTCGTGGGCTTTCGCTCACACGCTCGACGCGGATCACGGTAGATCGTTGAGGGATAGCCCTTCGCCTCAACTAGCAACACTATGCCTGCTTTCGATGCGCGAAGGTCAAGGCCTCGCTCCTTTGAGCGAGTGTCTGCCCGACTTTCGATCTTCCACCCCCTGCTCGCCAGATTGCAGGCGACAGCATCGACAACATTTCCTTCCAGAACCAGTCTGTAGTTACGTCCACAATCATCCGCTCGTGAGTCCTAGTCGCGTGAGTGCTGGCTATGATGCCCTTCACTAAAAATCCGCTTGGTCAAGCCGGAAACCAGAGCTTGCCCTGAGTCCGTGTCTCTCAAATAAGTTTGGTACCCTGTTCCTTCATCAACCGAGCCAAGGCGATCATTTTCGTGAACTCAGTCACATAGGATACTGGAACCGAGATTTCTTTACAGAAGGCTTCCGGGTCCATGCCTGCCAACTCATCGGCGTTTTTCAAGACCGAAAGTGGAACATCGCAATCTTCTGGTTTTTCCCCGCTGCACCATGGACGGCGATTTTGATTTGCTCGATCACGATTCGCTCCTTCCTGCGAGTAGCATGTCTTCCAGCGATCAAGGTGACCGCGATTCTATCACTGACATGCCCGTCCTGATTCTCGGCATAGATGCATGACCTCCGTTTTTTCATTTCAAGCCAAGACTACGATTCGCTAAAATGGCTTCGTCGCGGAGGTTCGCATGTCTCGATACGAGGTTTTCGGCGGTTTGGGGGTCGGATGGGTGGGGGGTGCGCTTCTCGTTCTGTTGCCCGGAACAGGATGGGGACTCGCATTCTTATTCGTTGGGACACTCCTGATCGTCCATGCGGTTCTTGGAAAAAAGAGAGAAGAGGCAACCGCGTCAACGTCTTTCATCCCGAGCGCGAAGGAACTCCGCGAACAAGTGGAGTCCAAGGCGCGTAGCCAGAAAGCTGTCATCGACTTGGCGGCGGCTCAACGGGAGCTGCGAATCGTGGGCTACGTCGATTTTCTGGCACACGACTTCGATACCAAGATCGCTGACGCAAAGAAACGGGGAGCGGTGTTGGGTCGCACAGCATATCTTGACCGCCCAACGGCGTTAGAAGGCGAGAGCCAGCAAGAAGTGGATGAGGCATACCATCGGTTTTGTACAATCAGGGGCTTCATAAATCCGCGAGCAGCGTAACGTCGTTCATGCCGGAAACGGACCGCAAAGGATTCTATCAGGAACGTATCACGAAACGGTCGCCGCAACGAGGGTCCGACATTCCAGCCCCATTTGGTTTTTCCGCTGCTGCGCCCCGCGGCCCAATCGCCCTTCGCATCCCACGACAGCCCGGCGACGGCGTGCGTAAGTCCGGTTCGCGTCTCGGTCGCGGTGAGCGATTTGCGAAATTCCTCCAAGGTCATTTTGAGTTTCTAAATGGATTACGGCATTCAGGACAAATTGTTCAGGTTGAGTCGCAGGGTCGCCCCTCTTAAAGTCGCTGGGTCGCGAGCCATTCAATGAGCGTGTAAATCGTCTTCGAGTATGTCGGGAAAAGGAGGAGCAGAGCTTCTGCCTCTTCGCGCTCTATGCTTCTCCCGGTTGGATGTCCAGCTTCGTTGCGCGTCTTGCGCACAAGCTCAAAGACTCCCGCCAGTTCTACACCCACCGATTCGCGCAACCTTTCAGGCATCTGCTCACGCACTGGGTCTAGTCTCTTCCACACCGCGCTGTAGACGCGTTTGACCTGCCCTTGCGCTTCGTTGTCGAATCGCTTCTTCTTCTCCGGGCTGCCCAAGGCGTCGTAGACCGCCTTTCTCAAAACCAGCATAATCTGCTCGGCAGCCACGCCGACCATCATCGCGGACGCCACGAACGTTCCGTTACGGAAACACTTCAGTGACTCGACAAGGTACAGTGAAATGACGACATCGAGGTTCGGAATCTCCTTACGAATGCGCTCCATGAACATGCCCGCGTCGAACGAAAGATATTCTCCCTTTTCAAGGCATCGCTTTCCC
>CAWDPI010000010.1:0-1257127 GCA_963804145.1 uncultured Acidobacteriota bacterium
ACCGTCTGCAAAAATGAAAAAGGGGCCCCGGAAAAAACCGAGGCCCCTTTGCGGCTATGCCCGTCAGAAGGGAACTTCCTCCGGCTGCGCGTCGACCGGCGCGCTGTCGAGCACTTGTTCCTTCCTGGCGCGGTTGAGCTTGCGGATGGAATCCGCCTTCACCTGCCAAGCCTTGAGCGGCACGGTGATCTTGCTCTTGCCTTTGCCGAATTCTTTGTCGTAGGTGCTGCTTACCAGCGTCCCTTCGACATAGATGTGATCGCCCTTGCGCAGCTTCGTCGCTGCGTACTCGCCGAGGCCGTTCCAGGCAACGACGCGATGCCACTCGGTCTTCGAGTGCCATTCTTCGTCAGCGCCTTTCCAGGACCGTTGAGTCGCCAGCGACAGAACCGCGTATTTGCGGTCGGACGCTCGAACCGACTTGTGCTCCGGGTTCTTGCCGAGATAACCGATGAGATGAACTCTGTTTTGGTACATTTTCTTTCTCCGTTTCTGCCCTTGTAATTGGGGCACCCAAGAGCGAGCGGATACTGCTCCCAAGGCGAGCGGCTGCTTTTTGGGAGGGGCACAAGAAATCTTCGGCGGAGTTTCAGAAGATTTGTTGGGAGGAACCGGAAAAGCAGAAGCCGCGAAGCTGCCGGGCGCAGGAATTATCCCGAAGCACTGCCCAATGGAAAGGCCAGGGACGGAATAAATGTGTCAAGGCGAGACGGTCGTCCATCAGGTGCAAGAAGATCGAATGACTGCGAGGAGACTAGAACGGTTTTTTTTGATAATCTAGAGAACCCGAGTCCGAAAAGACAGTTGCCTTCTCATGGGAAACCCTATAAAAGATTGAGTTGTGTACGGCGCGGAATTGTTCGGGAGTATGCCTGCACCAAGGGAACTCGATACGCCGACTCCCAATAAGTCCAGTAGTTTGTGGACGGCATGAATGAGGGAGAATCACTCCATATGAGTTCCGCGCGCCATCTGATTAACCTTCTGAAGACTCACGTTCGTGGCGACGAACAAGAATTTATGTCTGTCGCCATGGAAGTCGCTGCACGCGAAGCGCGCCAGGGCCACATGAAAGTGGCCGAGCAGATTCGCGAACTTGTTGACCAAGCACGGTCAAAGGCGACACTTGCCCAAAAAAGAGTCGGGTCTGTTGTTGTTCTACAACCGAGGGGAGACATGGCTAATCTCCTCTCCGTCAATCAACCCACCCTAAGGCTATCCAGCATGGTGCTGCCGGAGTTCCTTGAGAAGCGTTTGCGTCGAGTGCTGCTGGAGCAGCGACAAAAAAGCAAATTGCATAAACACAATTTAGAAGTAAGGCGAAAGCTACTTTTCTTGGGGCCTCCCGGTACTGGTAAAACCATGACGGCGGCAGCCCTAGCTGGTGAGTTGCATTTGCCCCTTTTCACGATTCTACTAGAGGGCGTGATCACAAAGTTCATGGGTGAAACTGCCGCCAAGCTCAAATTGATATTTGACGCTATGGTGGTGGAGAAAGGCGTCTACCTTTTTGACGAATTTGACGCGATCGGTGCGCGGCGAACACAGTTAAATGACGTTGGCGAAATACGGCGTGTTCTGAATTCCTTCTTGCAGTTACTTGAAAAAGACGACTCAGATAGTTTGATAATTGCAGCGACGAATCATCCTGACCTCTTGGATAAGGCACTATTTCGCAGATTTGACGATGTGCTCGAGTACCCGTTGCCGGACCAAAGGACAGCTGTGAAGGTCGTTGAGGCGCGGCTCGCGCGCTTCAATGTCAATGACCTGGATTGGAAGCGCATTTGTGGCGAAGTTGGAGGTCTCAGCCAAGCCGAACTAGTTCGAGCGAGCGACGAGGCAGCCAAACACTCAATTTTACAAGGTACAGATCAGATTCACACCGAAGATTTGGTGGGCGCGCTGCATGAAAGAAAAAACGCATCTCGTTCAGCTGATCAGTAAGGGTCAGCGTCATGCCTGAGCTTCCACGAGATCGCTCCCACTTCTATCTCCAAAACGTAGGTCGGCCGGAGCAATACACAACTAGGCAGCGCCCGAGAACCCCCGCTCCTCCTGTTAGAGAGCGAGAAACACATGCAAGAGCACTTGAGGCCGCGCTCAATCGTGCTATTGAGGGTGCCCGCGCAAGAGCAGAAGTACGTCCGCCTGAAGAGGCCGCCTCAGGAGGGTTCTATCTCCAATTTCAATTGCCTCCTGGAAATTCGGAATTCGTCCAGAACATAGAAAATCGCAGTAAGGGGATCGAACTAGTCTCTGTGCGGCAGAGTGACGACAACGCCCCGGCGTTCGCCACAGTGTTCATCCCATTTAGGTCTGCAAATTACTTTCAGCGCATCCTTAATGAATATCGAACTCAAGTCACGGCGAAAGCGCAACGGCCGCGCCACGAAGCCCTCGTCAATCGCATAGATTCAATCTCCCTTGCTGCGATCCGCGCGCTATTTACTGATGATGAGAATCTGCTACCAGCTCAAGATGCTCAGACTTGGTGGGAGATATGGATAAGAGGTGGTTTTGTAGAGCAGTTTCAGGCGGTTGCGCGAGCTTTAGGTGTAAATGTAGCTGAAGATCAAATCATAGATTTTCCTGAGAGAGAAGTATTTCTCGCTCAATCTGATTTCGAGACGCTGGGCAGGTTAATGGCGAGGACTGACGCTATGGCCGAGATTCGGCTGGCCAGGGATACACCTGCTTCGTTTCTTGAGATGAACAATATAGAGCAGGGGCAATGGGTTCGCGAGCTTTTGGCTAGGGTTGTGGCTCCTAATGATGAGGCTGTGGCTGTTTGTATTCTGGATAGCGGGATTACACAGACTCATAACCTGCTTTCCGTGGCGCTCGGCCCTACAGATGTTCACACGTACAACCCCACGTGGGGGACAGGTGACAGCGCATTCTGGCAAGGGCATGGAACGGCAATGGGTGGAATTACCCTCTACGGTGATTTGAAATCTGCTTTACTTAGGAACGGTCCCATCACGCTTGTTCATCGTCTTGAATCGGTTAAGATGTTGGACCCAAACGGTGTTCAGCATGACCCGAAGCTTTACGGTGTCGTCACCAGCGAATGCGTTTCGAGAACTGAAGTTGCGGCACCACGCCGTCCGCGAGCATTCTGTATGGCAGTTACCTCAGATCTTGATGTGAAGCAAGGCAAGCCATCTTCGTGGTCGTCGGCTGTTGACAAGATCTGTTTTGGAGACGAACCGTCACGGCGTCTGTTTTTTGTTTCCGCAGGCAATGTAGATCGCCAGAATATTCCCGTTGCCGACTACCTCAATCGAAATGATGTCGAGCCGATCTTTAACCCCGCGCAAGCGTGGAACGCCGTGACAGTAGGTGCCTACACGGAGAAAACTACAATCGCTGATCGGACGTTTGATGGATGGACGCCACTTGCACCGAGTGGTGAATTAGCCCCTACAAGTCGAACATCTCTAACATGGGAAAGGCAGTGGCCGACCAAACCTGACATTGTTTGCGAAGGTGGAAATTGGGCGACAGACGGGCAACAGGTCGACTGCCCGGACGACCTAGCCCTGTTGACGACGCATCATCAGCCGCAAGTTAGGCAGTTTTCCGTGTTGGGTGACACTAGCGCGGCGACAGCAATGGCCGCAAACATGGCCGGTCAGATTCTAGCTTCGCGCCCGCAATTGTGGCCAGAGACGGTTCGGGGGTTGCTTGTTCACTCGGCTGAATGGACGCCAAGGATGAAACAGCATCTGTCTCAACCGGCAAGGCGGCAGGAGAAAGTTGTTTTATTGCGCCGCTACGGGTACGGAGTGCCGAATTTTCAACGGGCAGTGTATAGCAGTTTGAATGATGCGACATTCGTTGTTCAAGACTCAATCCAGCCGTTTTGGCGCGCCCCTGATGGAGTCATCAAGACTCGGCACATGCATCTTCACAGCTTGCCGTGGCCGCGTACCGAGTTGGAGCTTTTAGCAGAAACAGAAGTTGAGCTTCGAATGACACTGTCATACTTTGTTGAACCCAATCCCGGAGAGCGTGGCTGGGTAAGGCGACATCGTTATGCTTCACATGGGCTGCGGTTTGCAGTTAAGAGAAGTGTGGAAACCATTGATGAATTTCGAGCGCGGATAAATCGTGCGGTGGAACTCGAAGAGCAAGGAGCCCAAGTAGATGCGGGACCCGATGACTGGTTCTTAGGAACACTTCGAGATACGGGTTCAATCCATTCTGATTACTGGAGAGGAATTGGAGCTGAGTTGGGACGACGTGATGCGATTGCGGTTTACCCGGTCGGCGGATGGTGGAAGGAGAAGCGAGCGTTGCAACGATACGACAGATCGGTTCGATACTGTCTGGTTGTTTCCCTTCGGGCAGTCGCTGGAGCAATTGATATTTACACTCCCATTCAAAACGCCATTGCTGCAGCGATCCAGATTGAAATATGAAAAGTCCGTGCGCGTCAGACCGTCTGCAGCACGTGGCTTAAGAGAGCGGCGCGGAGGAAACCTCCGCGCCGATTGCGTTGAGAATGTTGGTGGCAGTCCGCTGGACGTATTCGAGGCTCTCGCCGAGGAGCTTCGCGTCACCGCCGTACAAGCCGATGTAGTCCTGAGCGGCTGATCCCGTTTCGAGGCCGATTGCGCTGCAAACGACAAATGCGACGGCCTCGGCCTCGGTCTCGCGGACGCGCTTCGTCGTGCTGCTCCGGCGCTCGTCGCGGTGCATCAGTTCGTGCGCTACTTCGTGCGCGAGCGTGGCGAATTCCTCAGCCGGAGACTGGCCGGGCAGCAACGTGATCTTGCCGCCTGACGACGTGCCGCGGGCCGGCGCGATGTCTTCGGAGTATTCGAGAGCGATGCCCTGCTCGGCGACGAATTTCGCAAGCCGCTCGCGATATTCGCGCGGATCGCCGTTCACGCTGCCGATTTCCGGCAACGGCTGGCCGTCCGTTTGGCTGATATCGAACACGTAGGCCGCGCGGAATCCGACTGCTGTTGAGGATTCGTCCGGCTCGGTTTCGCCGTTGTTCTCGGTCTTCTTCCGAATGATCGGGGCGAGAATCAGAATGCCTTTCTCGCCCTTCTTCACGAAGCGGCCCAGCTTGTGCCAAGCGTGAAAGCCAGCGACGTGCGTCGCGTTCGGCTTCTGCGATGCGATGAGCATAATGTTGTGCCACGAATAGCGCCGGAAGCGCGCCATCGCCGCGAGATGCTCCTTCAGCCGCTCACTGTGGCCCGCTTCGAGGGCCTGACTGAGTTGCTCGATTGCGTTGCTTGCGATCTGTTTTGCTTGTTCGACTTTCATTTTTCCTGTCCTCCTGTTTCGGGGAGTCCTTGCTCCCTTCACCCACAGCCGAGGGAGCAAGGACGCGAAACAGGGGACAGAAGCGGAGAGATTGGCGCGTCCAGGTCGGAACGAGCCGCACGCCTGAGTGACACGGGCTTTGGTGGCGCGAAGCGTGCTAGTGGAGACCGGAGGCGGAGGTATTAGTCGCCGGGACGCGGCAATCTCGAAGCGGGCAATAGAGGAGAGCGAACGGAATCCCAGCAAGCAGATGTGGTATCAGGAAGAAAGACGGATTTTAAAGCGGGCTGCCGATCCCTTTCGCCTGCCATCCCTGGTTGGTTAGGGTCAGCGATTGATTCATTTGTGTTTTTCCGGCCCCGTCAATTGTTGAGACAATTCCGGGGAAAACTCTTTGAATGTCTGGATTCTTTGCCCAGTCAGCAAGATTCTCGATCCTGTACGTATAGAAGACTGTGGCTTCTTCGGAGTCGCCAGCGGCAGTCGGCCCCTGCCAGTTGACGATTTTGTCCAGCACTTGTTGTCCGTAGCAGAGGTCGCCATGGACCTCTTTATTTCCGCCTAAGCCGAGCCGGTCTTTCTGCCGGTAGAATGTTTTCCCGTTGTCAGTCAGTTCGTATCGAAGGACTTTGGCCCTTACAAGCCGGCTGCTGAGCGGCGGCGTGTATTCTGTTTCCGCCTCGTGAGAGCGCACCAATCCGGCCTTTTCGAGAGCGGCCATTTCCGCTGCCGTGCCCATGCCGCTTCGGCGCTCGGCGTCATTCAGGTCGACCGGCCACGCGGAGGGAATGCCGAGGCAAAGCTGGCCCTTCTTGGCCAGGTAAGAATTCAATGCTTCTGAGAAGTTCTTTTCGTTCGCGTCTTTCTTGCTTGCACAGCCGATCAGTAGCGAAACGCCTAAAAGCACCAACCAGGGGAGGCTCTTTTTCATGGGATTCACGCCCTTGGTATCTGTAGATGTAGGAATCGGTTCGAACGTTGCTATTCGGGCGGGGGGCTTGCTGTATCACTACGTCCTCAGTGAATCAAGGGCCGTATGATTTCGGGTCCAAAATCATGTCAGGACGACTCGGAATTATCTTAGAAGCTGGAGAGTTCCAACCGTGGCATCTACAAAAGTAAATAGTTTCTATTGGATGTGAACTCTGCAAAGCTATGGAAGCCTATCTGAATATTGTTGATATGCGTGACTCTTACGAACTTCTGGGGTGCGCGGGAGCAGTAGTAGCAGTCCTAGGGATGGCGCAAGCATGAGCGAGGACTATCTCCGGCGTTACACAGACCTGACAGCGCTGATGTATCTGCTGCACAAACGGAAAATCACGTTGCTGGACCCAGCGTCGTGGGACGACAAAAACGATTCGTATTACCTCGCGAAGTACAAGGAAAAGCGCAAACTTAAGTCCGTGTTGGCTCTCTGCCTGATGCAGTCGGATGAGCGGTACCATCACTGGAGCGTGTTCGCCCCAGGCCCGAGCGGCGTGTGCATTAAATTCAGACGCGACAGACTCCTGGCGGCGGTGCGGAAACATCCACACATCCACATGCATTCCATGACGTACATGAAACTGCACGAAATCCGGAGAAAGGAACTCATTGTCGCGGAACTGCCGTTTCTAAAACGGCATGCCTTTGAACACGAAGACGAATTTAGGATCATCTACACGTCCAAGACGGAAAAACTTCCCAAGCTGGACATTTCGATTCCTCTCTCGTGTATTGAAAGGATTACACTCAGTCCGTGGATGCATTCGAGCCTGTCCCATTATGTCAAGCAGACGCTCTGGGCCATCGAGGGATGCGAAGATCTGGAGATTGTACGCTCCACGCTGATAAGCAATGAGGAGTGGAAGAAACTTGGAGAGGATGCTAGTTAGGACAGAGCTGATATGGCATACAAAGTGTTTGTCAGTTATTCCACAAAGGATATACCCAACGTCGATGCCCTGAGGCAATTCTTGCAGTTTCCCGACGTGGAATGCTTTGTGTCAGAGTATGCAGTCACACCCGGCGCCCCGCTCGCTCCAACGATAAAGAACGCCATTCTGACGTGTGATCTGTTCGTGGTGCTTTGGAGTAAGAACGCTTTGGCGTCGGAGTGGGTGAGTCAGGAGATCGGCATCGCGCATGGTGTCCAGAAGCCGATTTTGCCGTTTGTGTTGGAGCAGGGCTTATCACTTCCTGGGTTCATCAAGGAACTTCGATATGTCGCGGCCTTCCAGAATCCGCAGCAGGCGATGTACAGCCTCCGGGAAACGGTAATGAAGAATTCGTTGATGAAGCAGAATCAGCAGGCATTAGGAGCGCTTGCCTTGGGCGGACTTGTGCTGCTGGCATTGGTGGCGATGAGCAAAAGTTCCTGATCGGCGGTGAGATTGAAACAGTTCAAAGGATTTACGCATGAATGTGCAGGAAGCACGCCGTATCATCGCTGCCTGTGAGGACGAGGAATCTCCTGCTGAATTGCCGCCTTCTGTCCTGCCCAAGCTCACCATCGATGATCTGCCGGATGGCGTGACGATACAGATCGGCACCAAGAAGGACGGCGCGTTGCATCTGGACTGGAATGGGACGCTCGGGCGAGATACCAGGGGTATCTATGGCGAAGCCGACCACACTTGGACACGCAAATACTGGTATTCGCCGCTCGGTCTTGAGCAGTATTTGGACCTGGTCAGGCGCGCGGTTGAAACGCGGCATCGCGTCCGCGGGGACGTGGAGCTAACGGACTACCACGACGATGGGGCGTATGTCGCGCTCCGCTTTCGTATCGACACTGCAGAGAAGAACCTAGGCAAAGCTTACGATGCCATCCGAAAAACCGCTGCAGAGGTAGAGGAAGCGGCGGAACAGGCGGCAGATGAGGTCGGGAAACGCATTGCTGAGGTAGCGGCGCAGTTATCTGGCTGGGGATCGCAGACCCCCGACGCACTTGTTGACGGGGTCGAGACAGCCAAATCAGCTGATGATAAGGGCCGAGCCTTGGAAGAGCTTTGCAGCAAGTTGTTCGGTTCGGTGCCGGGATTCGCCGTGACGGGTCGAGTCCGTACTGAAACCGAGGAAATCGACATCTCGGTGCTGAACGACAGCGGCGAGCCGCGGTTGCGCCGCGAAGGCGCTCTTATCCTTGCTGAGTGCAAGAATTGGACCGGGAAATGCGGGAAGAATGAATTCGTGGTCTTCCACTCTAAGCTGGAAAACAGGAGCCAGAGATGCACTCTGGGTTTCCTAATTTCGTGGAACGGCTTTAGCGGTACGGTCACCAAGGAGATGTTACGGGGCAGCCGCGAACAGATTCTCGTCGTGCCGGTGACGGGCGAAGATATTCGCGCCACGGTACGCTCGGGCGACTTCGGGAAGATCCTCCTTCAATGCTGGGACCGCGCAGTAAATCTCTGATAACGCGCAATTCGTCTGCAGGTCGAACTGTGCGATCACAAATTGAGCTGCGCATCCGTCCGGAGTATTCTATTTCAAATTATGTCTAGAAACAGCGCATCCACAAAAGCTACGGGCGGCGGCGGCTACACGTTTGCCGATAAAGTTGCTGCGTCTTTTCTGGGGCAGATCCTCAAGCGGGGGTTTCCTGTCGAACCCGAGTTCGGGGCGATTTCAGAATTGCACTTCGAGGCCCGTGATACGGGGCAGATCCTCGATGACCTGCGGCTGGTCCTGAAGCGCGGGACCGCTTTAACGCACTGCGCGATTTCCGTCAAAAGTAATCGGCAGCTCACCAAGGCAGGTTTCAACCAGGAATTCGTTGTGGATGCTTGGGAAGAATGGAATCGGCAGGGGTTCAACAAAGAGGTCGACCTTCTCGGGTTGGTCGTCGGCGTGATTGACGCTCCCATTCTGGAGGAATGGCGGGAGTTGCAGAAGCAGGATTTTGCCACGACGCCGGAGCGCATGGCCGAGAGGCTCAAGGATTCGCAGCAGTCTTCGGCGGTTCAGCGGGCCATTTTTGAAAGCCTTCGCAGAGAACAAAATGGGCAAAACCCGGACGCATTTGAGGCGGCCCGTCTAGCTTCAAGAATCCGGGTCCTGTCCTTCGTGGAGGGGGACGAAGGACGATACATAAACTTGTGCGCGGAAATTACGCTCGCGGGAAATATAGAGGAAGGCACGAAGCTGTGGAGCCGTCTGCTCCAGCTCGCAGCTGAAAACAGGGCTACGGGCGGATTCTTTGACGTTGTGAAGTTGGTGCGCGTCCTGCGGCCTGACTTCGAGCTACGTGATTACCCAGACTACGAGGCCGATTGGACTCGCATCGAATCGGTTTCGCGCCAGAACTTGAGTAACGTGAGAACCGTGTTGGGCGCTGACATTCATTTAGTGCGTAGCGAGGAGCTGAACAGGGTTTTGCAGGCGGTTGCCGCGGATGATGTGGTCGTCGTCGTGGGAGAATCAGGCAGCGGCAAATCCTCGCTAGTATCCCAACTTGTGGCCGAATCTGAAACCTTCAAACGTATCCTGTGGCTAAGCCCCGAGCAATTATCAAAACCCAGCCAGGCCGAGCTGTCCCAAGCCTTCCAGGTAAGGCACGGGATTCCCGAGCTGATTTCCAGTTCCAGCGTCAAGAGCTGTGTGCTTGTCATCGATGGCTTTGAAAAATTCGAAGGCGAAGCCCGCAAACGCGCCCAGGAATTGATCGCTGCGGTCAAGGCTGAAAACTTTATCGGCTGGAAGCTGATGGTCACCTGCCAGACGCAATCATGGGAGTCCGCGCAAGACACGCTTATCGGAGCTGGCATCACAGCCATGCACAAGCTTGACTTCAGCGTACCCACGACACAGGAAATCTACGATGCAATCCCACGCCTTCCTGAGATTCGCTTCTTGCTGATGCGCAGCCATCTGCGGCCCATCTTGCGAAATCTGGTCATGCTGGACTGGGTGTTAAGGGCGGATATCGCCAAGCGGTTGTCGGATTCCTCACAGGTTTGGATCGGAGAGACCGACCTAATCAACTGGATCTGGGATCGATGGGTTGGTAACGGAACCATGCGTTTCGCGCGCGATTCACTGCTGCGCGCACTCGGCCGCCAGGAGGGCGAGAAGCTGAGCGGTGCGGTACATATCGATGCTATTGCGCGTGATCAGCTGCCGCTGCTGGGAACGTTAGCGCAAGAGGGATTGATACGGGAGAATCTGCCATCGGTGCAGTTTCCGCACGATCTGATGGGCGACTGGGCTCGCTACCGCGTGCTGAGTTTTGCGGAAAATAGTGCGGCGTCAGAGATCAAGGCACTTGCATCTATTCCTCGCTGGGGCCGGGCGATTCGCCTTTTTGCCCAATCGCTCGCTGAAAGAAAAGACGAGCTTGCGTCGTGGAAATCGACATGGGCTCAGTTATCGGGAGCGGAGGCGGAAGCGGTACTCGCAAGCGACATTTTTCTGGACGGTGTGCTGTTTGCCGCCAATTCGGAAGTCTTGCTGGAGCTTGTCTGGCCGAACCTTATCGCCGACGGAGGCACGATTCTGCGACGGCTGCTGAAGCGTTTACAAAACGCGGCGTCGATACCCGATGTCCGGCTCCGCGGGCTCGTCGATCCGAAATACGCGGAGCAATCCGAGGCATGGTTTCGCATCCCGCATCCCCTCTATTGGTCTCCAGCTTTGAACGTTCTTAGCAGGCATGCCAAGGACGTGGCTGATCATGCGCTTTTGCTAGGCGCTGAAGTCTGTGCCCTCTGGCTCCGCACGATGCCCAAGGATGTTCCCGGCCGACGCGAAGCAGGGTTGATTGCCCTGGAGTTAGCTAAGGAGACCCAGGGGCGAATCGCCGAAGATATGCATTTTGGTGACAAGGATAAAGTCGTTTATGAAACCATGCTGTGGGCTGCGACGGAATTCCCAGACGAGGTTGCACAAATCGCTCTTGAGCTGTGCGGCAGGCGCGATGAACCACAGCACGCCATTGCTCGCGCAATAGCCGCACAGGAGCAGGAGAGGAAACGGACAGAAGAGTGGCTCAAGACCCATCCACAAGAGAAAAGGGCCAAGCGCCCTTCGCCACCCGTGATGTTGTCCATGCCACGCGGGCCTCTACGGGCGCAAGCCGCTGATGGCCCCGCGCGCGAAGTGCCGGAGGGATTCCGATCCGCCGTGCTTGACACGGCCGCGCTTTCGAGTCTGATCGCCACGCGTCCCGCGGCCGCGCGTGAAGTTCTCCTGGCCGTGTGCATTGAGGAACCAAAACCGACAGATCCCTACGGCGATCGGTCTCGACTCTTTGACGACTTCGGGCTGGCGGATTGGCGGCTGGGATACCCTGCGTACTACTGGAAAGGTCCGTTCCTAACTTTCCTCCAAATTGCGCCGGGGCAGGGTCTCGACGCGATCATTCGGCTGGTCAACTACGCGACCCAGCGCTGGCTTGAAGATGTGGGTGCACGTCTGAATGAGGAACAGCGCGCGAAGTACGGCCTTGCAATTTGAATTCGCTGGCAAAACGGTTTGCTGGCTTGGCGATGCGAATGTGTTCGGTTGGCATCGATATCTTCCAAAGGACGGCGATGCGGTGGAAGCCGCGCTGATGGCGCTGGAGAAGTGGCTTTACGACGAAGTCGAGGCCGGCCGGAGCATTGCACCATGGGTGCAGCACATTTATGATCGCGCCGAATCTCTCGCCTTTGCCGGCGTCTTGGTGGCAGTGGGCATGAAATACCCTGGGCTTTTCACCAAGGAGCTGCGACCTCTTCTGGGAAATCTCCACCTGTACGAATGCCAGACGAGCTGGGCAATCAATGAATCGCAGGAGGCATGGACGATTGCGTTGAGCGGGCAGCCACAAACGGTCATCCAATGGGCCGTGGAGTGGCACAGAATGCCTCATCGGCGGGCTTTTCTCCGCGATAACGCGGCGCTCCTGATGATTCAGGATCAAGGAACACAGAATTATCTCGTCGGGCGCGCCGCGGAGTGGGCGAAGCAACCTGCAGAGACTGAAAAGGAGCGTGATGATCTGCAATTCTTCCTCGCGCGGTTCGATTTGAAGAACTACACCGAGACGCCACAGCCCGATGGCTCCGTGATGATTACGATGCGCTGGCCTGAGGAGTTAGAGGCTAAGGTCAAGGAGGGACAGGATGACCGAGAGCTGAAGATGCTGTCCTTGACGTTATCTTCAGCGGCGCGAGCTTGCCTCTCAGACCGCAAGTCACTTCAACCTGCAGAAGTGCCGGAATTTGCGCGCCAGACACGGCGCCTGGCCGACTGGCACCCTTCCGGCTTGGATGCACAGCAGGAGCAGTATCGCGTGAATTCGCTCTCAGGAGGAATCGCGGTTCTCATCATCCAGCACCGTGACTGGCTCAGACAGAATCCCGACATCGAAAAATGGTGCATGGATACGTTGCGCGAATTGAAACCGGCGAAAGGTTCTGAACTAGATTCGTCGGTGTCCGCGCTCGATTCTACCGCGGAGTCGTTCCTGGGCGAGGCGGGCGTGGCCTTGTTGCTGGAGAGCGATGAAAAGTGGGTTCTGCGCCTTGTGTTCGAAGGCGTCAGCGGTTTCTACTACAACTCCACTTTCCAGACCATGGTGCGTGCCTTTTGGCTACGGGAGCAGCTTGGGGAGAAATTTGGCGAGTTGACGAACATCGTAGTGTTCTGGTCGGCTCTTCGCCGTGCGGCGAATCGGGAATCGGGATATGAGGCGAACCGGGACCTGCTAGCCAAGTTCAAAGCAGCGCTTTTTCGCAGATACGCCGCAGGAAAGCTAAAGGGAAGATTGGTTCCCCTCACCGAGGCGGAAACGTTGGGAAACAGTCTGGTCGAGCGCATCGACCGCAGAAGGGAGTCCGCTGAGGAACGGCGGCGGCGAGCATTACACAAAGAATGGGCACGTGCGCAGAGGGACCGCAAGCTGGACCGCGACATTCCCAGCATCGATTTCCATGTGCTCCAGAAGGGATTCGGATTCCTCTGGGGGATGGTGCGTGAACCCCTCCCGTCAGACGAGCCTATGCTTCGTCATTATCTCCGCGATTTGTTTGATTTGGAAATGCGCACTCTGCCGACACCGGGACCTGGCGAAGAAAACTACGAAATCCAAGGGACGCCTTACGAATTCGATGTGTGGGTCATGGCCCGCACAGCGGAATTCATTGTTAAAGAAAACTCGGTCGAGGTGGCGAGGACGTTTTACCGTCCGATACTCGCTCTCGGCCCAGCTGGACGGTATTGGGTGGAGGACTTCCTTCAGACATGGGTCCGCATCGGGCTGGAAATGACCGCTGATCCGACCACTTTTGCCAAAATCTGGACCGAGATGGTGGACTATGCGATGACGCTGCCTGCGTGGCAGCCCAGTGCGCGGGGCTATTGGTCTCGCGCTGAGTCGCTCGCTGTGGATCTGGTGGGCATGCACAATGATGCGGCAGCAGTGCTGGGACAAGGCAAAAACAAAGCGGTTGTGAAGGCGATGGCCCCGGTCTTTGAACGCTGTTTAAGCGCTTGGCTGAATCATGCGTCCGTGGCGGGATGGTTTGCACATTTCCTGACTACGGAATCCGGCGATGTTTTGCTTGTTATGGGGATCAAGGAGCTGGCGAAGGTTGTGGGATCGTTCGAGGACCGCGACTGGCATCAGCAGGGTCTCGGAGGCATTTTTACCGATGCGCTGGCGGCTTGTTGGAAACGCAAGCAGAGCGAAATCGAACAGCAGCCCGAGCTGCGAAAAGCCTTCCTGCAGATTCTCACCGAACTTTGTGCTCGGCAGATTCCGGAAGCACTGCACCTCAGGAACAAGGTATCGGAAGCTCTGGGCAGCCAAACACAATCGAATCCTGCCTCTACTTTGTAGGGCTCGTGCCGTTTTGGGCAGACCCATATGATCTGTCATCCCTGCGAAGCTGCTTATCTGCCCGATTGAAAGATTTCGGGATTTCATCCCTCAACATCCGCACCATGTCCCCGGCCACCAGATCATCCAGGATGGGCTCCGACAGGCACACAATGGCTGAGAGTTGGGTTAGCGTATGCGCGGCATTTTGCCCCGGTTCCATCAGCCCGCCGTTGCTGCGTCCGGCTAGCAACCCGTCGTAGTCCATCAAGCCGAGCCTCACATACATGCTTTTTATGCCAGCGTGTATGTTGTCGTTTCCCATCTGATAGTAGGAGCGCATTTCGGCGCGTCCAGCCGCTTTTTCAAGGGCGGTAAATGACGGCTTCGGATTGTTCAAATGATGCGCCGCCCATCCATAGTCGCTGTCAAAGGATTTCCCGTACTTCGTAATCGCCTTGTCATAGGCTTTGAGAATCTTTTTCTGTTCGCGGGCAGGAAGCGGTTTGTACCCGAGGTCTTTATAGCACGCCAAATATTTGTCCAGGGCACGCTTGGACTCCACAGCCTGATGGTCGATGTATCGTTCTGCGATGTCCTCGCCGTGTTGAGAGATCACGGCCGCTACAACGGCAATTTCGTGAAGCGTTCTCCAGCGGGCCATTGCGCCATCGGCAAAGCCGTTCTCCAGAAGGCAGATGATTTCGTCGGTCACTTGGCAGCCTCGGACCAGTAATCGGATCAGGATGGCCCTCAGCTGTTTTTTCTTTCCTCCTTTCAGAGATTCGTTGCGCCTATGCGACCATTCACACCACTCGCGGGACATGGTTAGCAGCATTCGCAGCTGTCCGAGCGGCTTCCCCCATCTTTCCTCCAGCCGCTTCCGGAAACCTGCCAGATCGACTTCTTGCTGTGCATGTTCATCTGGCCATCGTGATTTAAGGTTTTTAAGAGTCTTCTTTGAGATGCGTTCTGCGATCCGCGGAAGTGTTTTCGACAGCAGATCATTTTGGAACCGCTCAAGCGCCCGATCTATTTCATCTGCATCCGTTTCATCAAAGGCGAGATCGATATTCCCCCAATATTTGCGGCTGTTGTACCTGAATGGCTCGACGCTTCCGCTCAGGATATGCCGCGCGAGCTTTTTGGAAAGGTTTTTGGGTGCGGTTAGCCCCCGCTTCTTAAGTTTCTTGGAGATCAGATTTTCGAGAAAGATTGCAGGGAGTCCCTTAGCTGCTTCCTCCAGGGATTCTTGTAGCGCTCTCATCTGTTACGCAGACTTTGCTGTTGTGGCGTGGATTGCCGGGCTTTCAAGCGCATTGTGCAGAGCAGCCTCAAGCAATCGGACGCTGTCGCTTCGGGTGGCAGCGAGTTGTGCCTCCAACTGGTCGCAAACATCCATCAAGGCATTGACCTTTTCAACGATGCGGCGTTGCTCGGCGAGTGGTGGCAAAGGAATGGGCAGAGAACGAATGTTATCGAGATTAAGGCCAGGTTTTCCTGCCCCGTAGGCTCTCGCGACTAATTCGGCCCGTCCACCCATCGGGGCCATTAAACAGAGAAGAAGCCAGGGGGACAAATTCGTGTCAGTTGCCTTGATCAGCGCAACGTGCTGACTCACGTATGCCTCGCCGAGATCCGCTTCCTGGAGAGCAGGATTGGTAACTCCAGCGCCCGTGATCACAACGAGGAGATCGCCTTTGGAGACCTGAGTTCGCGTGCCTTCACTTCTCTTGGGCGGGTTGACACATGCCAGATCGTGAAGTCTCAGTCTTCCAAACCGGATGTTTTGCGCTCGAATGAACCTTGGCCCGGACTCGGAATAATATTCCGCCCATCCGCGTGATCCGCTCGTGACGACGTTACACAGCTCGCCAAAATTCACTGTCTCCCAACTCGGCGGAAGGTCGAATGCTAATTCCGTCTGGCTTGTTGAGGGCAGCGGCTTGGGCTTAGAAATTGTGCCTTTGCTAACGAGGCGCTGTTGCTCCAACCGAATCCGCTCTAGTAGTTTGGGAACCGGTTCATCGGTATGGTTCTGTCCGCTGAGTTCGCCTCGAATGGCAATATTAAGGATGGTCTCGCGGAGTTGACCGATGTGCTGGGATTGGGTGGTGAGTCGCGGGAGGTGTTCAAAATAGAAACTGACCTGTTTACGGAGAGATTGTCTGTTGGCACTCTCATTGAGATGGTGGAGAGAGGCCGTCACCAATTGGTCCCGCACCTTTTCGCGGCTCTCAAGGGCCTCCTCAAAACGATCACATAGGGTCATTAGTTCATCTACGCGTCGTTGAACTGTCGGAGACACGATGGGAATTGGGACTTCGCCAATCTTGCCGAGGGTAAGGCTCACGTTAGCAGTCCCGATCATTTTCGAGACCAGCAATTCCTCTTTAAATGCGGTCAAGTATTCGAAGATGAAACGGGCAGATATCAACTCATCGGAAAATGGAAATGCTGCGCACAGAATATTGCCGACCGCGAATTTGCCCTCCTGGTAGTGGAGTCTTTTGAGGGTGGCACTCCCATGACCAGTCGAGGAAACCATCGGAATAACGGCAGCACGCCCCTCGAAGTCATAATGATCACAGGAGGATTTGTGTTCCCCCGTCGTGACAAGCGGATAGTCCCCCGGTTTAGAGCGCTGAATTGCCGTCAGACCTTTTTCGAGTGTCGCAATGTTTTCCAGGCGCTCAAACCTCGCACTGTCCTGACATCCTGTGGGCAGTTCAGTCTCATCAATCGGAGGAAGCACTCGCGGTTTCTTTGCCGTGCCGCTCTTGATGAGCGCCTGCCTCTTGGAAGCAATAGTGCTTAAGATTTCCACTGTCGAGAGGTCATTGTTGAGGGGTTCTAAAAGGCGGCCACTCACCGCTAGATGAACAACAAGCTTCCTCAGGCGCTGAATATTGCCGGGCGTATCGGCTATCAGTTCAAAACGCGAAAGCAGCGGGTTCGGCTTCATCGTAGCAATGCCTCTGCCAGAATGCTTTTAAGCTGATCGCGAAGGGTGGCCGCTAGGCCCTCCGCTTCATCAAGTTTAGCGAGCAGTTCTTCGGGGTCGCCGTGATTGTCTTCGGTGGCATGCGGGTTTTTAATGTCGAGGTTATAGCTGCGCGCTTTCACCTCGTCGGCGGTGACTTTCCAGGCGAATTGTGTTTCCAGCCTGCCCTTGCGCTTCGACCCTCCCCACCAATCAATGCAGGCCTTCAGGTGCTCGATACGAATGGGCTTGGTCATGGAATAGGCTTTCTGCCCATCAGGTACGCGGTGCTCGTAGAACCAAATGTTCTTGGTGGGAGCGCCCTTTTCAAAGAACAGAAGATTGGTGCCGATGGTGGCGTAAGGCTTAAAGACGCTGTTGGGCAACCGGACGATAGTGTGGAGGTTGCACTCCTCCATCAGTTGTTCCTTGAGCCTCGTCTTCACGCCTTCGCCGAAGAGTGAGCCGTCGGGCAGCACAACGGCCGCCCTGCCCTCGGGTTTCAGGATGCGAATGATAAGGGCGAGGAATAGATCAGCGGTTTCGCGAGTCTGGAAGTGCTTGGGAAAGTTGCTCTCGATTCCATCTTCCTCACGTCCACCGAATGGCGGATTAGTGAGAACGATGTCTACACGATCAGACTGCGTGTAGCTAATGTACGGCCTTGCCAGCGTGTTATCGTGCCGGACGAAGCTGGGATTCTCGATGCCGTGCAGGAGCATGTTTGTGACGCAAAGCATGTGAGGCAGCTGCTTTTTCTCGACGGCTCGCAGAGCCTCTTGCATATGCTGTTCGTCATCCACTTTTTTCACGTAGCGCTTTCGCATGTGGCTGATAGCGCAAGTGAGGAATCCCCCTGTACCGCAGGCTGGATCTAAAAGGATTTCTCCGGGCTTCGGATCGATGCGGTCCACCATGAAAGCCGTGACGGCACGAGGCGTGTAGTATTCGCCGGCATTGCCGGCGCTTTGGAGATCAGTGAGAATTTGCTCATAAATGTCGCCGAAGTGCTGCCGCTCGGCAAGGTTATTGAAGTCCACTTCATTGATTTTGTTGATGACCTGGCGCATGAGCTGGCCAGACTTCATGTAGTTGTAGGCGTCCTCGAACACGTCGCGCACGACACGGCGGCGGTCAGCCTGCTTCCCGGTAGTGGGGAGTTCCTTGAGCTGGGGGAAAAGCTGGGTGTTGATGAACGTAAGGAGTTCTTCGCCTGTGATGCCCTCAGGGTCAGCCGCCCAGGAGCGCCACCGGAGTTTCGCCGGAATGGGCGAGTGGTAGCCATCCTGCAGTAGTTCGAGCTGCTGATCCTGGTCGTCGATGATTTTTAGGAAAAACATCCAGCAGAGTTGCGAGATGCGCTGGGCATCGCCATCGACGCCAGAGTCCTGGCGCATGATGTCTTGTATCGTTTTGACGGTATTGCGAACGGACATCGTTTAGGCTTCCTTCTGATAAAGCGCGGACTGGAGTTCCTGTACCGCAAACATGAAATCTGCACGCGTGCCGAATTCCTTGATGAGCTGCATGGGTGTCCCCATCGTATCAAGCGGCGGAATCTGCAGAATACGCGGGTCTCCAAGATCGATTACACCCTGATCTTGATACTTTTGAAGCAATGCTTCAAGGACCGCGCGGGCCTGGGGGCCGTACTTCGTGAAAACATTTCGTTTGCGAACGTTTTCTGCGCGTTCGCGCCGCGTCAGCGCCGGTTGGTCAAAGGCGACGTGGCAAATAAGGTCGAACGGATCGAGGTCCTTGCCTACCTCTTCGGCCAGTGGATCGAGGGAAAGACCTTCATTTTCGAGTTCCTCGATGATGGCTTGCTTCCGCTCAGCGGATTTCCAGCGCTTGAGAAAAGCGTCCAGGCTGGCGAATCGCTTCTTCAGGGCATTCTTGGTGAAGTCCCGAAGGGTTTCCGTGACCAGCCTCCCCTGCTCGTCCAGGTATTCCACACGCTCTGCCACGATGGTGGCCCCTACTCCATCGACATAGATTTTGCGGATGGGTTCCGGGTTCGTGTTGATGGAAATATCAGGCGGTTGGTCAACGATCACTTCGTCTTCTCCCGGTTGCGGTGGAATCGGGTCGCCGTTTTCATCGACCGGCGCCAAATCGTCGGGCGGAACGATGGGATCATTTTCGCCGGGCTCATAAATCTGGACTGGCTCACCGTCGAATTCCGGATCAGCGAAATGGTTGGTCGCTCCGCGAAAATCAATCAGCGTGAAATAAAACTTCTTCGTGTCCTCATGCACGCGGGTGCCACGGCCGACGATCTGCTTGAATTCCGTCATGGAGCCCACGGACCGGTCCAATACGATGAGACGACAGGTCTGTGCGTCCACGCCCGTGGAAAGCAGGCGAGAAGTCGTCACCAACACGGGGTATTTTGCTTCCGGATCGATGAAATTTCCGAGCTGCGCTTGCCCTTCGGCATCGCTCCCCGTGATTCGCATGACATAGCGGTGATTTTCGTTGCACAGGTCTTTGTTCTCGTTGATCAAAGCCTGCCGCATGCGGGCGGCGTGTTCTTCGTCCACGCAAAAGACAATCGTTTTTTGAAAACGGTCGTGGCTCTCTTTCAGGAAGTCCGAAACTTTCTTGGCGACGAGCTTGGTTCGGTCGTCAATGACGAGCGTGCGGTCGAAATCCTTCGTATTGTAGATGCGGTCCTCGATCTCGTTGCCGTCTCGGTCCACATCTCCGCGCTCCGGCCGGTAGCCCTCGACATCTACATCGATGTGGACTTTGACCACCTTGTACGGGGCAAGGAAGCCGTCAGCGATGCCCTGCCTGAGGGAATACGTGTACACAGGCGCTCCAAAATAATGAATATTGGAAACGTACTCGGTTTCCTTGGGCGTGGCCGTGAGTCCGATCTGGGTAGCGGCGGAGAAGTAGGTGAGAATCTCCCGCCAGGCCGCGTCGTCAGCGGCGCTGCCGCGATGACACTCATCAATCACAATTAAATCAAAAAACCCCGGAGAGAATTCCCGGAAGAGCTTCTGGCGTTCCTCCGGGCCTGTAATGGCCTGATAGAGCCCCAGATATATTTCATAGGCCGTGTCGATCCGGCGCTTTTTGTCCAGGGCCGTGGTAAGTTCGACTTCGGAGCCGTCAGGCCGCTCGATGGTTTTCGCGCCGGTGCTGAGCTTGGCCATGGCCGCGCCAAACGGCCGGAAATCGTTAACCATCGTCTGATCGACGAGCACGTTGCGGTCGGCAAGGAAGAGGATGCGTTTCTTGCGCCCTGCCTTCCACAGACGCCAGATGATTTGAAACGCCGTGTAGGTTTTGCCGGTGCCGGTGGCCATCACGAGCAGAATCCGGTTCTGGCCCTTGGCAATCGCTTCTATCGTCGCGTTAATGGCGTTTGTCTGATAGTAGCGGGGCGCTTTGCCGCTGCCGTCGTCGAAATAATCCTGCAGGACGATCTCTTCCTCTTCGGGAGTGAGTCCCTTCCATGCACGGTATTTTGACCAGAGTTCCCTGGGTGACGGGAATTGGTCGAGCGAAAGCGATGTTTCTTTCTCCTTGGACGCACCAGTGCGGTCGTGAAAGACAAAGCCGTCGCCGTTGGATGAAAACACGAAGGGAATATTCAGCGTGGTCGCGTAGTCGAGCGCCTGCTGCATTCCGTCGCCGACGCTGTGGTTGTTGTCTTTTGCCTCGACGATGGCAATAGGAATATTAGGCTTGTAATAAAGGATGTAGTCAGCGCGTTTGGCTTTGCCGCGGGTGACGAGCTTGCCGCGCACGATGATGCGGCCTTTCGTGAAGGCCACCTCCTCGCGAATCTGCATCATCCCGTCCCAGCCCGCGCGCTTGATGGCGGGGCCGATGAACTTGCTACAGATATCGCGTTCGCTGAGCTCCTTTTTATTCATGGTGTCGCGAATTTCTAGGAAACGTGCAGCGCCGCGGTCTCACTTCGACCACGATGCGGCTTTATCACGATTTCAACGTCTTGATCGAGAGCGACGAGGAATCGCAGTAGACGCTCAACAGAAAATTGCCGAAACTCGCCACGCAACATCTTGGAAACATCGGGCTGCTTAACACCGAGAAGATCAGCGGCTTCGGCTTGCTTAAGGCCACGGTCCTTCATGATAGTGTCGATCTTATACACCAACTGTGCCTTGACCAAGTGCTCTTCGGCGTTTGGCACACCGAGATCCTTAAATACGTTTCGACTTCCGATTTCGTAGCGCTTCTTGCTCATTGCTCTCTCCCTTTTGCTATCTGTTCGGCCTCACGAAGTCGCTTTTGATCAACTCTATGTCCCGCTGAAGGGTTTCACGCCCCGACTTCGATTTCTTTTGAAAAGCGTGCAGCACGTACACGCTCGCTGCAAACCTCACGGTATAGACGGCCCGGAATGTGTCTCCACGAAAATCCGTGACCACTTCCACCACCCTGCCCCTCCAAAACCGCTCAGCACTTTCGTATCGCGGTGTTTGCCGCCATGCTGTGCAACGTACAGCGCATAACCCATATGGTCCTGGACCGGATCGGGAAACGTACGCAAATCCTTGCGGGACGAACCTATCCAGACAACCGGCTTGAGACGCGGCTCACACTCATTCGTGTACCTCAATATAGTGATTTCACTATATTCTGTCAAGGGGGGCTATATCTCTTTGAGGCTTCAGAGTAAATCCTACGGGCACCACCACTTTGCAGGCTGTCGTTAACTGTCATTCTTTCCGAGGGCGATTATTCGCAAAAGCTCATCGTCTGGAGCAATGAAGTCTTGCTCACGGGCTTCCTGATATGAAATCCAGCGAAAGCCACTCTTCTCGACTCGATTGAACACATAGAAGCTCGTTTCCTGCGGTTGCTGTGGTGCCCCAAGTCGAAAGAATGGAAGTGCAGGACACATCGCTCTCGCGCCACGCATCCAGAATGCTAAGGCCTTAGACTTGGCAGGTCTGTCCAGTTCGACTGTCTCTGTCCCGAATGTTGGGTCACTACCGGAGAGTTTCTCGATCTGAAATCTAAATCCCGAATCCCCGAACTCGGCCATCCCGGGCCGCACCAGTTGCAAGTGACGGAATACGGAAGCAGTGATTTCGTACAGGTCCCGAACTGATTGTTGTAATTCGCCATCCAATCTCGCGGCATCGCTTGGCTTCAAGTGCCCGCCGTGGCCTATCCATGAATTACGATGACGCCTCGGAACGTCCAAGATCTCACTCGCCTTGCCGAGCGCTCCAATGGTGCTTGCAACCTGGACAAGCTCGGGGCCGGCCATTTCGATTGCACTCGCACGCAGCTCCTTATCGCTGGCAATGCGATTTACATCCTTCAGGCTTGCACCGGCGAGTCCGATCCAGAAACCAAAATCCGCGCGCTCTATTCCAGCCGCACCAGTCGGGTGAAGCCACTTCGCCATCACTTCCTGCCAATCCTTTCGCATCGCCCTGATATGGCTTGCCCCGAGAGTGGCTAAATAAACGCCGGCCACTTCGAAGAAGTGCAGCAACGTATCAAGGCGGTCTTTCGGATTTTGCGACACTTGATAGCGTCGATAGACGGTAGCGAGCGGATAAGGCAGCTCCCGCCACCAGTCAGCAATCTGGCGCTCTATATCCAGGACGCCCTTTAGCTCATCAATTGTCTCGACAACTTCAGAGAGTTCTGTCCAATCATGGTCCAGCCTGTCCTGCACATCCCGAAAGGCAGATTGCAGGAGTCCAATATCAGCTTCAATCCTGGCAATGCGTTCCTGAGTTTCCATGTCTGGTATCGGTAGTTCTAACGCGAGCAAAGCCTCCGCCGTCACACGCTGAATGGTCGCACCGCTAGCTCTTTCCGCGCGAAGCTGTCGGCCATAAGCGCCGTTCAAGAGGCGAGCCAGAAAACGTGGGTTAGCTTTGGCTGAATCAATAACCAAACGATAGACAGCCTTTAGCTTCACGGTCTGCTCTTCAAGATCAGCCGTGACGCGGCTCCCCGCATATTCGGGAATAAACAAGAAACTTGCTCTTTCATGTTCAGGAATGATTGGCCGATCAGCTCTTTCCAGATCCTCCGAAAGCAAGAGAGAAGCGAGAGATACAGATTTGCACCGCCCGCGTGGAGTAAGCTTTTGAAGGAGGCGAGAATGCTCAAGGGCAGCATAGGTACTCCGATCGTCTATATCGAGCCATGCCCAGCTTGCCCCAGGCTTGCGGGACGGCCCCGCTAGAAACGCGGAAGCCATAGGTTCTGCCGTGTCGATGTCACGCAGTGCCCCTACAAATCTTTTCATAGGCACTTCTCGACGCAGGATGATCACGACACCCTCAATTGCCGTACCCGGAAAGCCGCCAGGAGCGACATCGATGGTTGCAACAGCGTTTACCCCCTCGCTCCGCAAATCAGCCAGCGTTTTCATCGGTCGCGGGCTGAAAACAGCTCCGCGCCCGCTTACCCAGCACAGGCTCCCTCCCTCAGCGATATTGGCGACAAGCCGCCGGACCACCTCTCCCCCGAATCCATCAGCATCGGTATCCTTTTGCTCCCTATGACCTAGCGGCGCCGTACAGACAATCGCATCAAAGACAGCGTCTTTCTTTACGTGTGCCACACCTTGGAATACTGCGGCACGCTTTTCATCGAAAGCGGCACGAAGAATCATCGCAACATTGTCATAAGGCGTGAGGTATGAAACATCCCTGCCTTCGTGGCCCTCGGCAAGACATGCGGTCAATACGGAAGGTACAGCCACGTATTCGAGAACCCGCTTCACTTTGGCGCGACTACACAGAGCGCAAACGAACGTCGCCAGTGCATCAAACATTTCGCTCGGTCGCTGTTGGCCATAGCCAGTGTATTTCTGAGCTCCGACCAAGGCGTCGTGTGGGGATAATCCCACTTTCCGCGCAAGCCGAACAACCTCCAAGGCCTCAATGTGCTTTGGCCCTCTTCGCAATTTATCCATCTCTCTGAAAAATGCTGCCTGCTGCGCTTCTCCACTCATACGAACCTCATCGGGGGACGCTTGGGACAATTTCGCATCAACTCTTTGCACGAGAGGGTATCCAGCCGACGTGGTTTTACCACGGTTTAAACACCCTGGTCGAGAGCTCCGACGACGCACCTTTCCCTCTGTGATGCTCTCTGTGCGTGACGTTGCGAACATCGCGGCCTCATGTGTTTGTAAACCTTCCCCAACAGACCACGGGGCCGAGTCAACTTAGCAGCCGCCAGCTCGCGTCAAGGCCTTTCGCGGCATAAACGAGTCCTGCCCTACGGGCTACCCCTCATTTATTCCACGCTGCCTATGACGCCACGCTTTTAAGACGCCTGCCGTTTTCCTCTCTCGCCCCGCTGTGGGGAACACAAACGAAAGAGGAACCGCTATGAGCAACATAACACCCAGCCACGTACGCGTATTTCAAGTTGTCCGATCTCAGCTCTACCACAACATCACACTCGCAAGTTGCACGGTCAATGGCGAACCAGGCGTCGCGATAATCATGGTCGATGAAGTTGGCGAAGGAAAGGTCGCCGTCAAGCCGCTCTTCGTCGCGATCACCGCAACTATGGAAATCACCTTTCCAGGTGAAGGAGGATCGTCCAACGGAGGTGGTGGTCCAAAAAATCCACGGGAGGCCTTCGTCGACTACAAAGACATTGCCAGCCCGGCTCCACGCTGACGCGAAGCCGCGCCGGCAATGCGGGCGCGGCTTTCTTATTGTCGTTCGGAAGAAGCTCTTTCGGCGAGAAAGGCCATCTGTTCCTCGGGGCTAGGCATCGTTTCGGCGGTGAACGGGATGGCGACGTGCGCGCCTCCATCCTGCCTAGCCTGGATGTCGATCCCGCCGATCCTGAGGAGGTCGTCGGCAAGCTTCTTCAACGGCGCAAAGACCTCAAGAGTCTGCCATTGGCCGTAAGATGCATGCATCGTCCGCAACTTGTCGCGCAGTTTGCTGAAGAACGGCTTGAAATACGCATGGCTTTCCATGGTGCCGATCGCCTTGGGCGCGATTTCCTCGACCGCCTGGTCCGAGCCGTCGGCATGGCCCAACAAATACGAGGCGTAAAGCATCACGCTCTTGTATTCATCGACGACCTCGCGGGTGACGCGGGGGACATCGGCATGCATCCTGTACTGCCTGATTGCCGCATCGGCTCGGTTTTTCGCACGCTCCAGCGCATTGCAGAACGTATCCTCGTAGCCTCGCAGAGTGAGTTCCTTGCCCATGAACGCACTGAGGCGGCACGCAATATATTCTTCCCAGCAGCCCGACGCGATTTCGTACAGAATCCCGTCGCGAAAACCAAGCTGCTCCCTCAGTATCGTGCCCGGAAAGGCGGTGTCCTGCATTTCAAGATCGTGAACATGGGCGGATTCGTGGGCCAGCGTGTACAGAACCATTTCGCGCGCCTCGGCCGTTTCCGCGCTTTCCGGCTGCGCGAGCACGCTCGCATAGTTGGCATTGATCACCATCACCGATCGCGCCTCGCCTTCGTGAAGGGTCGCCGGTGCCATCGCGATTCCGACGGCGATCCCATTGTGGGTAGCGGCCAGAGACCGCGAAGCAGCGACACCCCGGTCAATCCCGGCGAGCGTCGCGTCGTAGTCATACGCCACGACAACGCGGATGAGCCGACTGAGATTCAGAAGCTTGCCAAACAGATGGAGCCAGGCTTGCACTTCGGCCCCGACGGCGTTCGCGAATTCCTTCGAGGCGAAGCTGCGGAGATCGACGCCTATCGGCGGCAACGTCGAAGGCCGCCGCGCAAACTCCTCCATCATCTCCTCGTCGGAGAGCTCGGGTTTCGGATCGTTCGCGCCTTCCATAACTGCCAATATAGCAGCCGTGTCCGCCGCTCGCATCTTGCCGTTTCCCCTGCCCTGTTCGCCCCTTTCGTGACCCGCTTGACCGGCGGGCGGAGTCAACCTAACGGCCGCCGGCTAGCGTCAAGGCCTTTCGCGGCATAAACGACGCTCCCCTATGCGACGATGGCAACCACAACGTCGTCTATATGCAGGACATCGAGTACACGGATTGTGCGCTCGATGAAATCACGCTCTATTTCACGAACAACACGATCTATCTGCCGAGCGAGCATCGACACAAGGAGGCGCGCCGACATCGGCGCGCCTCCCTGCAAGTGTTAGGCGTTTTCTTTAAGGCGCTTCGCTACTTCGACAACGAACTCCGATGGCCCGTTCTCGAATCGCGTGCCATACCTATTGATGGTAAAACCCGAGAACGTAATGTGTACTTCGTGTCGGGATCGCGTCAGCCCGACGTAGAAAAGACGTCTTGGTTCTCGCTTGCTTTCGACCGTCTTCGCCGCCCATGAGGGCATTCGTCCTTGTTCCATTCCCATCATCACGACAACATCGAATTCCAATCCTTTCGCGCTATGAAGCGTGATGAGATTGAGGTGGTCTGGCGAACCTGCCTGACCGCCCAGCCCGGCCACGGTCAGTTCTTTCAATTTGCCCTCTTTCCCACAAACGCGCATTAAATTGGCGACGGCCGCAGTCTCATCCCGCAACGTTGCTTCTCGTTTCAGGGCAGGCGCTAAAATCTCCTTATACATTTCCTCTAACCACATCGCTGCCGCAGTGCCCGGCGTCCGGTGCGAAAAAAGAAAACTAGTAAGGGAGATCTTCAATCGAAAAAGTTCAGACTCAGTTCGCACACTCGAATTGAAACCTTCCCACGCCCGAATCAGACCCGACAGACGAGGAGAACCCGTCTTCCAGCCTCCCGCACACCATGCGGCGCAATCCTCAAGCCAACGAGTCAAAGGGGTCTTAGCGTATGGTCCACCCTTGTCCACGCGAATGAACTTCATCCCCGCGCCGCGTACAGCCTCCTCGATGACATCACCGTCATTTCTATCGAGATACAGCACAGCCACGTCTCCGATTCTTCGGTTCGCGCCCCTACCAATCGCGCGCGGTATTATTTCATTGCAGATTCGTTCTGCTTGCTGCTGCAAGCCATCCGGACTTTTGTAAAAGTTGATTATTCCTGAGCGATCTTCACTTGCCTTGTATCCTCGCACCTCTCCAAGCACCACTTCCGACGCGTCGATAATCTTCTGGCCGCTCCGATAATTGAACCGGAGATGAATCTTTTCCACGTTTGGCATTTCCGACAGCTCTCGGAGCAACTCTGGATTGGCTCCCGTAAATCCATAAATCGATTGGTCCGGGTCTCCAACGGCAAACAACCGGATACCTTCTTCGAAACACAGCGCCATTACAATCCGGTGCAACGGCAACCCCAAGTCCTGGTATTCGTCTACTACCAAAATTGGAAACCGGGCGTGAAGAGCACGCCGCACCCACTTATTTTCCTCGATAAGTCGTAGGCCGAGCAGCATCATGTCGTCGAAGTCGATCAATCCGTTGCCACGCAGGCGCGCCTCGTACCGTTCGATCAGTTCCGCCATATCGTTGTCATCGCCGCGCCACGCTGCTGCTTGCCGGTCGAGATGCGTTCGCCGGTACTTATCAAAATTCGTCCGCCCTCCTGGAGGCATTCCTCCGTAAACCTCTGCGAAAGCCTCTTCGTAGAATCTCTCCTGTTCCGATGGGAGCGCCACCGCAACTCTGTCGGGAATGTCGATACCCGCAAGCCGGGCGTACGGCATAACAACGTGTTTCAGACAGAACGAATGTATAGTGCCGACGAATACGCTCCTGCTCTCGCTGATCCCCAACTTCTCCAAACGTCGCCTCAACTCGCCAGCGCATTCGCTGTTGAACGTAATGCAGGCGATACCTCGCGGCCGCTGGACATCTTCACTCAACATCCGTGCCATCTTGATTGTTAGTGTCTTGGTTTTACCGCTCCCCGGACCGGCGAGGACCACACAATGCCCCTTCGATTCGTACGCACTCCACTGCTCCGGGTTGTGGCGAAGCTCGTCGGCCACAGAAAGGTACGGCTTTCTGACTCTAGCGGCATCGCGCGGCGACATATTTAATGGCCTTCTCGATATATGGCGGGCAGTCCTTTGACTTCATGTTTCCCGCCAGACGTTGCGCGAACCGTCCCTTACCGATTTTCTCGATGTCCTTCAGCAACTCCTCGGCATCCAATCCAGCGGGTTCGTCCTTCCAGCTCTCGGCCCGATCTTTCGCGGATTTGGACTCTGCAAGCTCAATCAGAGTTTTGCAAATGCTCTTGTGCCGTCCACATTTGAAGAGGTCCACTTCAAACGTGAATTCATTCAGGAACAGCCCAGAGTTTAGCGCGAGCGCCAGAAGCTCAGCTCGGTCCTTGCCCTTTAGCTTTTTCTCGGCGACCAACTGCGGCAAAAGATTGAGGATGCGCTTTTCTCCCAAGTTCTTGTCGTCCTCTTGTGGATCAAAATCCGTAAGCACCGCAAACGGTATGTCCAGCCCGCTGGGACCTAGTAGCTTCACATAAGGCGCAAAATTCGTGCCGGCCACGGAACACACGGTCATTCCGATTTCATCGAAGTCGTAACCCATGAGCTTCCCGAGGGCCGGAACGACGTACATTTCGGCCTCCCCTTCCACGAGAAGCACGCCTTTCGCAAACAGCATTTCGCCGCGCGTCACGTCAATGTATCGTTCGAGGTCCTCCAATTCCTTATCCTCGAATTCAATTTCAGCTGTCGATACCCCTTCGGAGCTCTCTTTATCAGCTGTTTTGCGAAGTAAAATGATCGACTTTAACGGTGATACGCTGACGATGTGGGGCGAGTGCGTCGTCATCAGGACCGAGGTGGCCGGGCGCGGTGGTTTCCCCGCGTCGCCACCCTCTTGATGGGGCCGTCGCCTAAGGAAATCACGGTATACCAAGCGCTGCAAATGGGGGTGGAGATGCGCCTCAGGTTCTTCTATGGCCAGGAAGGTGTGGTCGCGTTTCCCTTTTTCGACGAGCTCCTCGAGTTCGAGAGCTTTCAATGCCAGGTAGAGGAGATTCGCGGAACCAAGGCTGGCATCACCGACGCCGCGTTTGCCGTCGTCGATAAACAAGCGCAGAGAGCGGATCAGACGATCAGCTTCAGTGGGCGAGAATCCAAGACTCATTTCCAAGGCGTGAGCGCTTCCGACCATGGCCGTCATCCGGTTCGTAATTTCATCGGCAAGCGCGCTTACTTCTTCGGTGTCCGTCAACGCCTCCGTGGCCTCCGAGATATTTTCAGCTATGGATTCAAGCGCCTCCCGATCGATCCGGCTCGATACTTCGTCAAGCAATGGCCGTAGAGGCGA
Source organism: uncultured Acidobacteriota bacterium (assembly GCA_963804145.1). GTDB lineage: Bacteria > Acidobacteriota > Terriglobia > Acidiferrales > UBA7541 > Palsa-360. The sequence continues at coordinate 29,257 of CAWDPI010000010.1, forward strand.
CCGACGCCAGTTTGCCAGATCGCCTTCGGCGTCGCGGAGCGCCGGCAACAGATCGAGCGGCAGGCGTCGCCTAAACTCAGTACCAATCCTACTTTCGGGCTTCTCGCCGCCGTATATGAAAAACTCATAGTCCGATTCTTTAATGGGCTCATCGTCCCCACCGCCACTCGGTCCGAAGACATACGTCAATCTCGACACCATTGGTTCGGTCGAGATTAGAAATTCGCCAAGGACTGCCAGAAGCCTGTCATCATCTTCGAATTCTGCAAAGTCCACGGAGATTGTTATCACGTCGTCTTTCGTAAGCGGCCGCGGCAACCCGTCCCAGAAATCTTCCTCTTTAAGTTGACGTGCTGAATCGGGAAGTGCCGGGTCCAGGACGAGCCGAAGCGCATACAAAAGGTTGGATTTCCCGATCTTGTTCTCCCCGACGATTACCGCGTGCGCCGCAACGGCCACATCGAGGTGACGAAAATTGCGAAAGTTTTCAATTTGCACACGAGAAATACGCATACCGTGCCGTCCTTTGGGAGGCGGCCATTGTCCCTCGGCACGTCAGCTCCTGCAAGCTAGTTGACGACCTGCATTCCCCGAGCTTCTCCCGCGCATTGAGCGCCTGTTCGAGCAATTCACACAGCGACACCGATCTCTGGTCCGCCATTTTATAGAGAGTCCCGACAGCGGTAACGCCGAAGCCGCCAATCATGCGCTCCATGCGAAACCTGCAACCGCCTTATTTGTTAGGCATTTCCGTCAAGCTGTTGCAAACCAATGCGGGGCCGTAGTTCAGTCGGTTAGAACGCCTGCCTGTCACCGCGGAGACAACGGGTTTAGTTTACCTCGTCCCCCCACAAGCCGCTGAAAACTGCCGGCTGGAGCAATTCCGGGCGGTTGTTCTTTGCGGAATTTACCAGGGGCGAAATCTCAACAGCCGTCAGCCATTCCTTCGGGCACGGCTGGAGGATCTCATTCAATGCCTTCCGCTCGCGAATCTCCAGATCGAGCCAATCCTCCTCAGCTGAGTTGTCGAGTTTCGCCTCTTTATTCGGTATGGGGAAAATTCAGGGGACTCCATGCATGCCGAGCCACATTGTCGTACATCGTGCCACTACCAATTCTTCGGCTAAATCCCTTGCTTTCAGAAGTAGAATTGGAAAGGAAGGACTTCCCAGAGGTAGCACGCCTGACTTGGGCACGTCCGCGCAGAGGCTTGTTGGAAAGCTAACGCACCTGCCTGGTGAGAGAAACAACTTGTACCAATAGGAGTCCTAGTCAATCATCGCCCAATAAGAAGTTTGCTCTTCGTCAGGAGTTGGCTTTTGTTGTCTTGGTCATTTGACTAATCTCGCGTCGATGAAAATGAATTGCCAAACACTACTTGGGCACTTTTCCCCGTGTTCATCGCAAGGGCTTACTTATCTTGCGCGTGATGACGCACGTTCTGGCAGTATCACGGCGCACTCGGAGGTTTTGCGGGGAATCCAGTGGCACGATTCAGGGCATGAAATTTCGACGGAGGGGTCGGTGTGTACCCACGAGCCCTACGAATTTCTTCATCACCGTAGACGGGCAGACCCCGAAGCTTTTCGATCCGAACAATCCTCCTGCTATTACCACAACGCAGGGATCAGTAGAGGACTGGACCATTGAGAACAGGGCCCAGGAAAACCACTCGTTCCACATCCATCAGATTCACTTCCTACTCCTGGCGAGGAACGGTTTGCCTCAGCCACCGGAGCAGAGGCAGTATTTGGATACCGTCAATATTCCATACTGGACAGGGACAGGCCCTTGTCCAAGTGTCAAGGTTCGCATGGACTTCCGCGGAGCGGTGGTCGGAGATTTCGTCTACCATTGCCACTTCATCTTCCATTCGGACTTCGGCATGATGGCGATCATTCGGGTCCTTTCCAGTCGTGACTCAGCCAGTTCTCCCAAGATAACCAGTCCACCGATACCACCTGCCTCAAACGGTTCCAGTCGTCCTCTCGCTGCATCTGCGAGAGCTGCAATGAAGGGCATGTCGGGAATGGAAGGGATGGCTGGAATGGACGCAGCCGGATCCAAATGATTTAAATGATGTTAGACTTGCTCCGAACTATAGTCCGATTCAGCTACCTGCTAAACCGGGGGGGCCCACAGGGCACCACCGGTGGCGAGGCTACGGGAGCAACGACCGATGAAGACAGGTATCAGCAGACACTCAATGATCGCGGTGATCGCGCTTGCCCCATGTCTCGCGGGGGCTTTTACACTGGTTAATGCCCAGCAACGTCCTCCGGTCCAAGTCGCCGTTGGCACCTCCGATGTCGGGGGCGTGGTTACAAGCATGAGCGGACCGGAAGCCGGCGTATGGGTCATCGCAGAAACGGCTGACCTGCCCACCAAGTTTGCCAAGATGGTCGTTACGGATGAGCGGGGGCGTTATGTCATCCCGGGACTTCCGAAGGCAAACTACAACGTTTGGGTGCGAGGGTATGGTCTTGTCGATTCGCAAAAAGTAAATGCGACTCCGGGCCAGCATCTCGATTTGACTGCGGTGCCAGCGCCGACCGCTGCTGCGGCCGCCGAATATTATCCGGGCGTGTACTGGTATTCGATGCTTCAAATTCCGGATAAAAGTCTATTCCCAGGGACCGGCCCGAACGGGAACGGCATCTCGCCGATAATGAAGACGCAGCAGGATTGGATCGATACGATCAAGAATTCCTGCCAGTCCTGCCATGCCCTGGGTTCGCAGGGCGTGCGCAGGATTCCCGAAGCCTGGGGGCATTTCGACAATTCCATTCAGGCCTGGACGAAGCGTGTGCAGGCGGGTCAGGCACAGTCGAACCATGGCGGCCACTCTCGGCCAGCTCGGTCGCAAGGAAGCCATATCACTGTTCGCGGACTGGACCGATCGCATCGCCGCCGGCGAGTTGCCGTCCGCGAAGCCGCAGAGGCCCCAAGGTGTCGAGCGGAACGTTGTAATCAGCATGTGGGAATGGTCGACGCCCCAGGCCTACCTGCACGATGAGATCTCAACCGACAAGCGCAATCCTCGCGTAAACGCCAATGGTCTGATCTACGGTTCGCCGGAAGAAAGCACGGACATGGTTCCCGTGCTCAATCCGATCACGAACGAAGCCTCGCAGATCAAGCATCCATTCCGTGACCCGGACACGCCGTCCTCGCTCGATTACCAGACGGTCATTCGGTGTACTGGGGCGACGATCCGCATTGGGATAGCCACACGACTATTCACAATCCAATCTTCGACGAAACGGGTCGCGTTTGGTTCACCGCGCGAATCCGAAACCCGGAGAATAATCCGGACTACTGCAAATCGGGCTCTGATCTTCCCTCGGCCAAGGTGGTGCCGCTGAATACCTCAGCGCGACAGCTCTCCATGTACGATCCGAAAACAGGAAAGTTTTCACTGATCGACACATGCTTTGGCACGCAACATCTCTACTTCGGTCATGACGCGAATAACACGCTCTGGACCAGCGCAGGATCGCCGGAAAGCGGTGTGGTCGGCTGGCTGAACACGAAGATGTACCTGGAGACCGGCGACGCAAAGAAATCGCAGGGCTGGACTCCGCTAATTATTGATACCAATGGCAACGGTAAACGGGACGCGTACGTGGAGGCCAACCAGCCGCTCGATCCTACGAAGGACAAGCGCATCATGGCCGCATTTTACGGCGTTCAGCCTAGTCCGGTGGATGATTCGATCTGGGGACAATCGATGGACGTCGGATTTTCGCACATGAATCAACCTGGCTACGTCGTTCGCCTAGTACCCGGTTCCAATCCTCCGGAAACCGCTCTGGCAGAAATCTATCTTCCCCCGGACATCGGGTACGGGCCACGCGGCATCGACCTCGATACGAACGGTGTTGTTTGGACTGCACTAGCAAGCGGCCATCTTGCCAGTTTCGACCGCCGCAAGTGCAAAGGCCCGCTGAATGGGCCGGCCGCGGCAACCGGCAAGCTGTGCCCGGAAGGTTGGACCCTGTATCAATTTCCGGGGCCACAGTTCAAAGGCGTTACTGATCCGGGCAGCGCAGACCATGCCTATTTCGTCTGGGTGGATCGCTATAACACGCTGGGTCTTGGCGCAAACGTGCCAATTGCGGAAGCCAACGGCAGCGAGGCATTATTGGCTCTTGTAAACGGCAAATTTGTAGACATTCATATCCCGTACCCGATGGGCTTCTTCAGCAAGAACGTGGATGGCCGCATTGACGATCCGGACGCCGGCTGGAAGGGCAAAGGATTGTGGACCACGACAGGTACGCGCACGGTATTCCACAACGAAGGTGGAACGGCGGCACGCCCCAAGCTTTACAAGGTTCAGATACGACCCGATCCGCTAGCGCACTGAATCTTATAAGAAATTCCCATCTTTTTCGCGGCATTGTCCGCAGCAGAGGGATTTCCATCGATAGCGGTGAATATGTCGTACCGCGCAGCCGTACCGAGGATGCTGCTCGCCCACCCGCCGAGGTCACACCTCAGAGTTTGGACTGAACCCCTGGACTGAGACTCATTCGGAAGGCACACTTTGCAGGAAAGGAGCTGCAAAGTGGAGAGAAAATGGAAAGAGCGATAGAGTCAAAGTTTCCGCCGCCGAGCTGTTGCGCGAATGAATACCTGCGAGAACATCGTAAGGTTCTCACGCGAAATCGGCGTAGATCGCTGTCTGTTGTACAAGTGGCGTCATCGTCTTGAGCCTCCTGAGGCTCAGGTGGGAGGAACGGCGTCGCAATACTTGTGAGCGCACGAAGCGCGGGCGTACGAGAAAAGAAGGAACCGTTGATGAAAGACATGGATCTCAATGACGTCCGTACGTTTGTTGCGGTGGCATAGGCGGGCACACTGACCGCTGCGGCAAAGGAGTTACAACTCCCCACTTCAACGGTGAGCCGGGCGCTGAGCCGCTCGAAAGTGATCTGCCGAAGAAAGCTGAAGAGCGTGCGACGATTTCCTTTAACTGATGCAGAATTCAACCCGATTTTGAAAAGGCTCACTCGTGATTTAAACTCTCTCATTCGCTGTGTTACAAAAAATCGGTCCGGTCAACCGGGACAATGGAGTTAATTATGTCAGGGCTCGTTTCGAATAGTGGCGAGAGAAAGGATCCCCAGAGTTTGTTCGCGGAGTACAACCAACTATATTTTGGAGGTCGCTTGGCGCGGTACAAGGTGCTCCTCACAATTGACCACAGTCGGTGCGAACGGCGTAAGAGAAGAATCTTCATCAATCCGGATACGGGAGATGTTTCTGTGATCCTTCTGCACGAAATGGTGCATGCTGCCGTGGGCACGGGGCACGGCAAGGTATGGTTAGCTGAGGGCAAGCGATTAGTCGAGCTTGGAGCGCCACTGCAAGAAGAATTAGAAAGGTATGCTCCCCAGAATCAAGTCACTCTAAAAGAGCTCCTTGCCGAATTCTTCGACGCAGGTCAAGCATCGCTCGACTGGGCGTGGCCCGAGGTTCGTTGCTACCTGGGGTATAAGTGGGGCATTACAGATAAACACGGTCGCGCCAAAAGCCGTCGTTTGTCGCGCTTTCTTCGGAGAGCACGCCGAGAATGGTCCCGAGGGCGGGCGCTTGCGAGCGCTTGAGATGCGTGGCACTGCGCTGACGTGCTCGCGCATGTTCCGTCACCTTGCTTGATTCCTTCAGTTTCGGTGCGGCAGCGGTCCCAATACATCCTTGCGCTTCTCGACTGCGGCGGCAACGAGAGCGGTCAAACTTCTCTCAGCGGAAGTCGTACTCCGTGTACTAACGCTGGAATAGCGTTGGCGAACCACTCGTTAAGCCCAAGGCTTCCGCGAACGGAAATAACGGTCACCAGAACGGCCAGCCGCGCCTCCGCGATCGCCTCTGCCTGTTGATCCGCCAACATCATCTAGATGCTGGCTTCGTGAAGGCCTATGCCGCCGACTACTGCGGAACCCCCACCCTGCGAGATGCCAACCGAGAGCAGGTCGAAGCCTTCATCAACGATCTGGCCGAGCGCGCCGCCAAGGATCGCGACGGGCTGATCTGCCAGCTCAACAGCTATCGACACACATCATCGAAGACCGAGCCTTGACTGGCAAGCAGTATGAATCGGTCAATGGTGTCTAGCTCTTCCGGGTTGAAGCGGGCTTGGACTTGATTCCTCAACTGTACAGAAAGTTTGGCCCATTCTTCCTTTGATGAGCCGAGTCGATTCTTAAAGCTATCTCGTTGTGTACAATCATGCTGGAAAGTACTTTGTTCTGAGACAAACCTGCGATGAACCGTCTGCATGTGGTCGCGCAATTCACGTTCCGAATTGTACCAACCGTTGCATAGACTACAGGTGATTCGAGCCACTTGTGGTTGTGCCATGTAGGTTTACCTCCTAAATCTTCGTTTGCCGAAAGAGGGAAGGTTTTAGTACATTCCGCCCATGCCGCCGCCTCCGGCAGCCGCGACCTTCATTCCCTCTTCCTTAATTTCGGCCACCAGGGCTTCAGTGGTTAGCATCAGGGCGGCGATAGACGCGGCGTTCTGCAGCGCCAGACGGGTGACCTTGGCCGGGTCGATTACACCGGCCTTGACCAAGTCTCCGAACTCGCCGCTATCCGCGTTAAAGCCGAAGTTCTCATCATTTGATTCGCGGATGCGGCCCACGACCAGGGCACCCTCGTGCCCCGCGTTCTGGGCAATCTGGCGCGTGGGCTCTTCCAGCGCCCGCTTGACAAGGTTCACGCCGATGGCCTCGTCCCCGTGGACCTTCAGCTTCTCAAGCGCCGGGATGCAGCGCAGCAGAGCCACGCCGCCGCCGGGCACGATTCCTTCCTCGACCGCGGCACGCGTCGCGTGCATGGCGTCCTCGACGCGCGCCTTCTTCTCCTTGAGCTCGGTTTCGGTTGCCGCGCCCACCTTGATCACAGCAACGCCACCCACCAGCTTGGCTAGACGCTCCTGTAGCTTTTCCTTGTCGTAGTCCGAAGTGGTCTCTTCGACCTGCGTGCGGAGCTGCTTGATGCGGCCTTCGATCTCGCTGGCCTTGCCGGCGCCCTCGACGATTGTGGTGTTGTCCTTGTCGATGGTCACTTTCTTGGCGCGGCCCAGGTCCTCGATCATCACGTTTTCAAGTTTAATGCCCAAGTCTTCCGTGATGGCTTTGCCGCTAGTCAAAGTAGCGATGTCCTCGAGCATGGCCTTGCGGCGGTCGCCGAAGCCGGGCGCCTTGACGGCAGCGCACTGGATCGTGCCGCGCAGCTTGTTCACCACCAGGGTCGCCAGGGCTTCGCCCTCAACGTCTTCGGCAATGATCAAGAGCGGCTTTCCGAGCTTGGCAATCTGTTCGAGAAGGGGAAGCAGATCCTTCATCGAGCTGATTTTCTTTTCGTGGATCAGGATGTGCACGTCCTCGAGCACGCATTCCATGCGTTCCGGGTCGGTAACGAAGTAAGGGGAGAGGTAGCCGCGGTCGAATTGCATTCCTTCGACCACTTCAAGCGTGGTTTCCATCGTGCGGGATTCCTCAACGGTGATGACGCCGTCCTTGCCCACCTTCTTCATCGCCTCGGCAATGATGCTGCCAACCTGCTTGTCGGTGTTGGCACTTATGGTGCCTACTTGTGCGATCATTTCGCCTTTCACATCCTTATGGAGCTTTTTGATCTCTTCGACGGCCACTTCGACGGCCTTCTCGATGCCGCGCTTGAGGGCCATCGGGCTTGCGCCAGCAGCAACCGTCCGCACGCCTTCGCGGAAGATGGCCTGGGCCAGCACGGTTGCCGTCGTCGTCCCATCACCGGCCACATCGGAGGTCTTGGACGCAACTTCGCGCACCATCTGCGCTCCCATGTTCTCGAGCGGATCCTGCAGCTCGATTTCTTTCGCCACGGTCACTCCGTCCTTGGTGATAATCGGCGCGCCGAACTTCTTCTCGATTACCGCGTTGCGCCCCTTCGGGCCCAGCGTGATCTTCACGGCGTCGGCGAGAATGTTGACGCCGCGCAGAATCGCTTGACGTGAATTCTCACCTGTTACAATTTGTTTTGCCATTGGAGTTCACCCTCCCGGGTGAATGAGAACCTTTGCCCCGACCAGAATGTATGGACCGGGGGAAACACTTCATGCCGGATGCCGCTTTGGCGATCCCACTGAGCTTCGCCAGGATGTCTTCTTCGCGGAGGATCAGGTACTCCTGGTCATCAATCTTGATGGGCTCGCAGTTGGCCAGTCTTTGGGTCGAACCTGGAATACCAGAAATAAAATGCATCTTGCTCAGTCGGAAACGTGCGTTGGAAATTTGGCTCAGCTTTAGAGGCTATCCGCCATGAGTGAGCGTTCTCATCGAAAGAGATAGCGCCGAGTGTTTCCCCTGCCTTGTTTGTTAAGCTCTTTATGTTCATGGACATTCAGGACCTCACCATTTGCTTTGCCATAGGACTCCAGCCTCCTGAGTGAATGAAAACGTGTGCTCCGTCTAAGGCCCTTGGTCTGGGGGAAACTACTTTTTGCTGGATGCTGCTTTTGCCATTCCGCTGAGCTTCGCCAGGATGTCTTCCTCGCGGAGGATCAGGTACTCCTGGTTATCAATCGTGATGTCGTTACCGGTGTATTTGCCGAACAAGATCCGGTCTCCCGCCTTCACGTCAAGCGGGACGCGTTTACCCTTGTCGATCTTTCCGGCCCCGACGGCCATCACTTCGCCTTCTTGGGGCTTCTCCTTGGCCGTGTCGGGAATAATGATGCCGCCTTTCGCGGTTTCCTTCTCTTCGAGTCTCCTTACCAGAACGCGGTCATGTAGCGGTGTTATTTGAACCGTCATTTCTCATCCTCCGTTAAATTCGCTTTAAAGATTCCAACAACAAACTCGTTATTGCGCCGCAACGATGTCAGTGGAGAAACGCTTTTATATTCTCCTGTCGCGATGTTTCCAGGTCGTCGGCTTCTTTTTTCACGTCAGCGACTTCTTTCTGCGGATCCTCTTGCTTCTCCAGCTTCAAGGATTTGGCGATCGCAGCCTCAGCTTTTGCCTCCAGCCGTTTCGAAAACATGACTAGCCCAAAGGTGTTCGACAGGGACGACTGGAAAAGGTTGAACGAGTATTGAGAGTCTTCCCAGCGAACGATCACATTTTCTGTCGGACCATATTCCCCGGTCTCGTTCGTGGGGAAATTGATTTCGGCAGTCGGCCTGGTTGCAGTGCCGTATTTCGCGGACATAGTTCGTACCATGTCCTCGAACAAGCGATTAACTTTGTCCTGTAAGGATGTCAAACTGCGGGACTGGTCTCAACGCGTAATGGTGTTCATGGCAACCTCCTTGGTTGTCTTGGCCAAGGGAGCAATTGAGATAACCTTCGCTGCTTTCAGAAAACCTGAAGTCCCCCACTGGACCCAAGAAGTACAGTATGTTAGTTAACTTGACGTGTCAAGTGAAACCTGAGACTATTTTGTGTAGTTAATCTATTTAGTTATATCGAAGGGAGGCGCCCTGTGGATGTTTGCTTAGTGATTAAACATCGGCTGGAAGAACTGGGGCTTGAGCAGAAAGACCTAGCGGCTGCCGCTGAAGTTACGGAGTCCTATATTTCCCAGCTGCTGGCTCGGAAGAAATTGCCGCCAGCGCCTGGCCGAACAGATATTTATCGGAAAATGGCGAAGTTCTTGAAGCTCCCGAGCGATAAGCTATCGAAGCTGGTCGACCTCCAGCGCATGGAGGAATTGAAGAGACACATGGGGGACCCGCCGGCGCCCTTGTTTCACGAAGTTCGAGAATTGATTCTCCGCAAGTGCGCGCCCGAGGAAGAAAAACAAATACGCGCGATTTTTGAGAAGCAACCCTTCGGCGAACTCGAACGCCTCGTCACACAAAAGCTTTCGGACGTCGTCAAGAGAGTCGCGAAAGAAGAACTGGAAAGTGAAAACTGGCTTCATCTGGTGGCTCGACTCAGCGGCCGAACCTATGAAGAGATGCGGGTCATCATTCTTGAGTTTCTGGACACGGATGTCTTCAACGTGTCGGTTGAAAACTGCGTCTCCTTCTTAGATCCGCTGATTGCATCCTGGGATATCGACCTCGCGACTTTCAGTATGGAGATTGTCTTAAACTGCAGACTCGCCCCAGGGCAGCCCAAGAAATTTGAGTTCGTTGAAAAGGAATCTGACCAACCAAAGGAAGAGCCTGGATTCAAAGAATTCCTAAATGATAGTTCCCTCAGCGGGACAGCCACCAAGGAAGAAATGGATTTTCTAGGGAAGGTGAGGTTCAACGGAAAACGGCCCACTCCACTCTATTATTACCGGGAATTGCAGAACCTTAGAGACCCACTCCATTTTCGAGCGCTCATGACCCGGACCCCGCGAACAAAAATACTGGGCCAGTCCAAGCCGAAAAGGTCACCCGCCTCGATGCACAAACATCTGGAGGCCAATGGCATTGATAAACAGCTGCAGCTTGACGGCAGGAAAGGGGCAATGCGGCACTGGGCAGGAGACAAAGGCATGCGGGGCAAAAAACAAAAGGCAAATTCGTAGAAAGCCTCCCCCGAAGCTTTTCGGCGCCGAACATTGGGCTTAACTCGCTCTCACCTCCCGGAGGAACCTGTGTCGCTGGCGATTGAAGAAAAGTATGACCAGGTCCGTGCCCTCATCGCCATGGGCAAGGAGCGCGGTTACCTGCTCTACGACGAAGTCAACGATATCCTGCCCGCCGAAGTCCACTCCTCAGAAGAGATCGAGGATCTGCTCGCAACGTTCGAGCGATACGGCATAGATATCTACGAAGGCGTTTTGGCGGCGAAGGCTGCGCGCCCCGAGCTCGAAGTCGCTGAACCCGTTGAAGCGGAGGCCAAGGAAGAAGTTGCCGGTGGCAGCGAAGAGGTCGAACTCGACCTGACGTCGGGCGTGCTCGAGAGGAGCAATGACCCGGTGCGGATGTATCTGCGGGAGATGGGCGCCGTGCCGCTGTTGAAGCGCGAAGGCGAGGTGGCCATCGCCAAGCGCATCGAGCGCGGTCAGCTGCGGGTGCTCAGGAGTATCTCTCGCTCTCCGATTGTTCTCAAGGAGCTGTTGGCCACTGGTGAAGATCTTCGCAAAGGTCTGCGGTCGATCAAGGAAATTGTCCGGTTCGATGAGGAAGAGCTGACCGAAGAAAAAATTAAGAACAAGAGCCGGCACACGCAGCGGATCATTGACAAAATTGAGAAGCTCTACGAGGTGGGGCTCAAGCAAGCAGCCCGGTTCGAGCGCACACCGAGGTCGAATAAGCGCGGCTGTCTTCGGGCCCGGCACCGGTTGGCGCGGACACGGATTGAGATGTCGTTGCTCGTCCGCTCGATCAATTTCAACCCGCTCGAGAAGAAGCGCCTGATTGACACGATGCGGCACACGGTCGAGCGACTGCACTCGCTGGAGCGCGAAGCCGGCCGGCTGGAACACCGCGCCGACGTCACTCGCGGCAATACCGCTGCTGAAGCGCGCAAGGAGTTGCGCTCGCGTCGATCGGAGCTGAAAGAGATCGAAGAGTCGAGCGAGGTCGGGCTAACCAGTCTGAAGCGGACTCTCACTTTGATTCTGCGTGGCGAGGTGGAAGCCGAACAGGCGAAGAAGGAGCTGACCGAGGCGAACCTACGCTTAGTTGTATCCATCGCAAAGAAATACACCTACCACGGCCTGCAGTTCCTGGATTTGGTCCAGGAAGGCAATATCGGCCTCATGAAGGGCGCGGAGAAGTTCGAGTGGCGCCGTGGGTACAAGTTTTCGACTTACGCGACCTGGTGGATTCGCCAGGCCATCACCCGCGCCGTCGCCGACCAGGCGCGCACCATCCGCATCCCGGTGCACATGATCGAGATGATCAACAAGCTGGTCCGCACCAGCCGGCAGTTGGTGCAGGAGCTTGGCCGCGAGCCCACTTCGGAAGAGATCGCCAAGCGCATGGATCTCCCCGTTGACAAGGTACGCATGGCCAAGAAGATCGCGCAGCAGCCCATCTCGCTCGAGACGCCCATCGGCGAGGAGGAAGATTCGCACTTGGGTGACTTCATCGAGGACAAGGCTGTCGTGTCACCTTCGGACGCGGCCATCAGCCTCAACCTGAAGGAACACACGGCGTCAGTGCTGAAGACGCTCACGCCGCGCGAGGAAAAGATCATCAAGATGCGCTTCGGAATGGACGATGGTAGCGAGCACACTCTCGAGGAAGTGGGCCGGACGTTCGCAGTCACACGCGAGCGCATCCGGCAGATCGAAGCCAAAGCGCTTCGCAAGCTGCGCCAACCGTCGCGCTCAAGTAAGCTCCGTGTGTTCCTCGAAAGTCCATTGTGAGACGCGGTAGGCTGACAGAGGATCGCCACTCAAGACTCTAGGGACTTAAGCGTCTCGATCTTCCCCCCAAAGCCAGGGTCCGCTCAGGCGCCTACAGACAAGAGAGACACGCAGCGAAAAGGCCGCCTTTTTGGGTGCCTCGAATCGCTGGATTCTTCACTCAAATTGATTAGGTGGTTGAGGTGCTTGCGAACTCCGGATACTGTCTCGCCCACATTGTTAAAGGCAATCATCAGGGCGTTCGGCGGAGTGCCGAAGCAAGACCGCAGAAAAGAAAGGGTTGATTCGCTCAGAAGCATGCGGAAACGTCAAGTACCCGAGTAAATTCCGGGATTGTTATGCATCAGAATTCGGATTGCGACGCCCGACATGTCTTCTTCCAGCTTTTCCACCCTCACCACATCCCCAATCTGCTCGCGGTGCAGTCGATCCTCCGGACCGAAGTTGAGCGTCACGACCAGATTCATGCCGACGAAGTAATGCTCGGCCGAAGTCACGACATACAACCCGCTCCGCGAGACGTTTGAGCTGATGCAAATTTCTTCGGGATATTGTGTGTCGCATGGACGGACGCGTACGGGTTCTGAGAGGTTCTCCCGAGGTGTTTGGCGGCATTCCTTAACGGCGGTTAGCATATCGATTCCTCCCTATCCTCGTAAATTAGGCGCGAATCTGAGGATTTTCTAATGAATCCAAATCCTCACAAATTAGCCGGATAGTGACGCTGCACGTTATGCTGATAACGGCACCCTGTAAATGGCCCACTGATGTTGTGAATCCTGCACGCGGCATTGCACCGGTCAAGCTGGATCTTTCCAGCTCATTCATTTCCGAGAGAAGAAGATCCAGATTCTGAATCAGTCCCTCGAGCTGCGACGGATTGGGGTTCTGAATCGTGAAGGGGTCCTTCCTGGGCAACGCCCTGTCGATTTCGTTGCAGGCGGGCGCTGCTGAGTTGGAAAGCAAGCGATGCTCCTCATGGCAAATGCGGCGCGCCTCCAGGCCTGTATTCCTCAGGCGACAGAGAGTTCACTTGCCATCGCTTTAGTGGTTTCAGCAACGAATTGTTTAACGTTGTCTTTAATCTCGTCTCGCACGCGGCGGAAAACTTCTGTTTTCTGTTCTGGCAGTCCGGTGGCAGAATTTGGGTCGACGATATTCCAGTGAAGAACGCCGAGCGCGAAGGGAAAGATCGGACTTCTTTCCTTAGCCGTGTCACAGATCGCGATCACGTGGCCGAAACGTTGTTTCAATGAATACACGATGCTCTTCGCCTCCTGACCCGAGATATCGATGCCCTCTTCCTTCATCACTTCACTTGCGAGTGGGTCCAAAGCGCTAGTTTCGACGCTCGCGCTCACGACATCAAATCGGTCACCCGTGAGGGTACGTAGAAAACCCTCGGCGATCAGGCCGCGCGTGGCGTCGCCAGTGGATAGGAATAGAACCTTTGACTTGTGGGTGGTCACTTACCCTCCGTATTGCCCTCAAGCTGAATTGTCTTACGCACCTATGATGGGGTCTGGCATCGAGTAGGGCAGTCCTGTTTAGCACACTATTTGAAAATTAATGTGGCTCTACCGCAGATCTGAAACTGCAAGCCAGTATTGTCAACTGTGGACCTTGCCGCGAGGTTGAGGGCCAGCACATAAATGGAGTAGCTGATTCCCTGCCCTCGGGATCAGGAAATCTTGACGTCCCACCTGGGGCCTAAGCCGTTGTCCCTTGCGGAACCGCTACGCACGCTCGAACAGTGAACGCGGGAGTTTACGAGACCGAGACGCGTAGCTCAGGCAAAACCCCTACGGCTTGGCACAACTAGAACCAACTCCCGGGATATTTCACCGAGCAACCGTATGGGCGAGTCGCCGCAATCTCGACAGGCTTAGGCGAGCCGTAGACTGAAACAGATTTCGGTGCTGAGCGAGACTGGAGAAGGAAAAGTGTTTGAGGAATGGGTGGGAGAAGCGTCAGTTTTTGGCTTTGAGATTTTGCCGCAGCCGTCGGAAAGGCTCTGCACTCAAAAACCTGGCGGGAGACATTGCATGCTGACGGGGATGGGTGTACATTATCGGTCGGCCGGGAAGTCAAAATGGAAATCCCGGTTAAGGGCCCTTCATAACCGGTATCTCGTTCTCAAATCTGAAGCACAGTTCAATTCAGGAACGGGGGAAATCCCAATGAGGATTCTACGGATTGGCTTCGTGTTCGGAGGATTCTTGTCTTTGATTCTCTCGCTGTCGACGCAGACTGCGCGGGCGCAAAGCAAGCCTGCGCCGCATCCTGCTGGCCAGTCCAGCGCGGCCGCGCAGGCTAAGCCGAAGTACAAAGCCATCTGGGAACCGGTGAACTATACCGAGGACATCAGCCTGAACTCGGTTTACTTCGTTTCTGCGCAGACCGGCTGGGTGAGCGGCGGAACCGGCAGCGGTGCAGGCGTCATTCTCTATACGGAGGATGGTGGCGACCATTGGAGCGTTCAATGGGGAGATCCGCAAGGCAAGGACGATGCTCCGACCAAGTTTTTCTTTCTTGATGCCACCCACGGCTGGGTGCGCCAAGGCTACAACGATCTTCTTCACACGACCGACGGCAAGACATGGGTCGCCGGCGCAAAGATAGACCATTACAATGCCGACTACGTCTTCACATCGGAAAAGAATGGCATCGCTATCTCAGGCGGCCGGGGAATCAACCACACCACCGATGGAGGACGCACATGGAATGAGGTGAATCAGTGTTCCGCCAAGATTCAGGTGGATGGCTTGCCCCGAAACGTCGAATGCAATTGGGACAAGCTTCAGTTTTCCAACCGCGACCACCGGGTACGCCGTCTCCTGGATCGACCACCTCGACACCGCAGTCGTGGGCAAGACCACCGACGGAGGCGCCACTTGGGCGCTGACACTTAACGATGTAGGTGTGGGCTATCCGAGTGACGTCTTCTTTCTCGACGAAAACACCGGGATCATGCGCAGGGGCAACGACTATACGGGCCTGCTTTTGAAAACCACCGACGGCGGGGCTACCTGGAACGCAGGTGCGTCGATTAAAGGCAAGAGGCTCTGGTTTGTGGACTCGGAAGTCGGATGGACTTTTTATGGCCGCGAGCTTCGCTTTAGCACCGATGGCGGACAACGTTGGATCTCACGCGAATTCAAATTCCCCGTGGAACCAAATGCCTTCAGCCTGCCGGCGCGCGATCGCGCGTACGTTGTGGGAGATCACGGCATGATTTACCGTTATCGGGTTGTACCCATCGAATACACTGCGAAGGGCATGTTGGATGCGCCCGCCATGCCCGCGAAGTGAACGAAGTTGAAGAGGCCTTGAGCGTCACGCCATCGGCTCGTACCAAAGCACGACATTCCCATCTTAACGGAGAAAGCCGCGTTCACGCTGCGCGCTGCAAACGATTAATTCCCTTTTAGTACTTTGGTATCCTCGGATCGACTTCATCCGCCCAGGCCAGGACGCCGCCCTTCAGGTTCCACAACTTCTTGAAACCCGCCGTTTGCAGGAAATGGATGATGAGATGACCCTCGACAGATAAACGACTCTATTAATGAGACACACCACGCTCCGAGCTTTGTTACAATCCCGGCTCAAATTACCTTTGCAGCCTAAAGCCTATTTCCAGACCCTCTGCAAGCCAGTCATGCCCACATGGAATCGAAAGTACTCGGCTTTGTGCAATTCCTCAACAAGCCGAAACAACACCATTGCGTTCAGGTTCAACTTCACGCGCTTCACCCTTAAAGTTGCACCCTACCGAAGGTTCTCTTCTGGCAATTGTTCAGGAACCTCGAAAAGCACAGGTGGGGGATTAGCCTACTCTGAGGAACTTTCCTTCTTCTGGCGAGAGAGAAGCCTCTGGAGATATGCGTGCCCTGCTTCCTTGTACGATGCGGCGGCACTTCGTAGCAAAATTTCGCACAGCTGGTCGATTTGCTTCGACAGCAATAGCCGCCGCCATAGGTCGCCACGGTTGCAGACCAGGACAGGAATGGAGTAGCTGATTCCCTGCCCCCGGGATCAGGAAATCTTGACGTCCACATGGGGCGGCAGCGGTTGCGTCTTGTGCATCCTTTATGTATGCAAGCTCGGGCTGCGTTATCGTACGGTCAAAAGTTCGTTCCACGTAAGTCTCGTGGCCACACGACAATTTTCCTTTTGGTGACCGAGATTCCGGTGTTGTGGGTGTCCTGGTCGGGTTCTGCCACGTCTTTTGCCACTGAATGGCCCTGTTTTCGCCGGCCCTGAAAAACGCAAACGACAGATTTTACATGGCTTAGATGAGTTCGTTTCGCAAAATTACATTCTTCGTCTTTCGGTTCGCACGTCCTGATCCGCAGGCGCAAGTCTGCCTCCGCGATCCCTGCCATCGCTAGAGCACACATGAGGCTATCCGTGGTGGCACATAGCGCGAGTCAATCTCTTTCGCGAAATGGCGAGAGGCAGTTTGGTGCGCCGTCTCTCGGAGCAACGAAGTTGCCCGCCAGCACGAGAACGGAGTAGCTGATTCCCTGCCCTCGGGATCAGGAAATCTTGACGTCCACCCGGGGCGGCAGCGGTTGCCCCTTGTTGGACTGAAGGCCCAGTGCGTGTGCGGGCATGTAACTAGATTGGAGAAAGTCTAGAAATCCATTTACCCCTTTTCGGCCAATGCGGTACAGCAAAACAAGCCCAACCAATCATGTTACATTTTGCGTTCTCCTAGACGATCCACCCATTTGGAAAAACTAGAAAGCTGGTCTTAACTCAGACGAATCCTAATTGAATTTCGGAGATATTGAGAAAATGTGCGGATTATTTTGAAACAAGGTCCCCTTGGCAATTAATCCGGCGTTGCCATTTGCTTCTCCGCAAAACATGAAGGCTTCCCGGCGACGCCCACTAGTGCAAGCAATTTACGCCTCATAAATCGAACGAACATCCTGGAAAGTACAGTTTCGATACTTTAAACGCTGGATGGGTTTACTAGCCGCATGTTAAGTTCCAGGCAGACTCCATTCTGAAAGCGAGAGAACAAATGACAACAGTGGCGGTTCATATTGTAGAAGCACTGCGCAGCGGCCGGGGTGCGCCGGATCTATGGTGTCGTCGGGGATTCGCTGAATAGCATTGTTGATGCGGTTCATCACAGCACAAATATTCAGTGGATACATGTCCGTCATGAAGAAGCTGGAGCATTTGCGGCAAGTGCAGAAGCTCAGCTTACAGGAACCCTCGCAGTTTGTGCAGGAAGTTGCGGTCCCGGAAACCTCCATCTCATCAATGGCTTATATGATGCGCACAAGACCCTCGCACCCGTTTTAGCTATCGCGTCACACATCCCATCGAGCGAAATCGGAACTGGCTATTTTCAAGAAACGCACCCTGAAAGGTTCTTGCAGGATGCAGCCATTTTTGCGAATTGGTATCGACGGAAAAGCAGATGCCCCGCCTGTTGCAAATCGCGATGCAAACGGCGGTATCGCGAGGAGGGGTCAGCGTTCTGGTCTTGCCTGGTGATGTAGCTACCCTCAAAATGACAAATGAATCTTTGGAACATCGTGTTTTCCCTACCAGGCCAGCGGTTCAGCCTTCCCCATCCGATCTGCGTACCCTCGCTGATCTTTTGAACGCAACCGATAGAATCACTTTGTTCTGTGGAGCAGGTTGCGCTGGTGCGCATAGAGAGGTTTTGCAACTCGCGAAACAAATCCAGGGTCCCATCGCCTACAGCTTTCGCGGAAAAGAGTATTTGGAGCACGACAACCCTTATGCGGCCGGAATGACAGGTCTATTAGGCACCGAAAGCGGCCACTATGCCCTGGAAAAGGCGGATCTCCTGCTAATGCTGGGCACGGACTCCCTACACGGCCTGGTATCCAAAAAAGGCTAAGATTGTCCAGGTTGACATCCGTCCCGAACATCTGGGACGCAGGTCAAAGTTGGATTTTGGGGTGGTTGGAGACATAAGAACTACGATGGACGCAATTTTGCCGCTCGTGAAGCAGAAGAAAAATGATAAGCATTTGAAGGCTTGCCTTGAGAAACACGGCGAAACAGAAAATTTGCTTTTTCCGACATGCCGAAGGGAAGAAAAGGGAGCGGCCCATGCATCCTGAATACGTTACGGCCGTGCTCAATGAGTTGGCATATAGCGACACAATCTTTACGAGTGAGTACAGGTATGACCGCGGTGTGGGCTGCTCGATACCTGCACATGACAGAAAATAGAAGATTGATAGGGTCGTTCAACCATGGGTCCATGGCTAATGCAATGCCTCATGCGATTGGCGCGCAACTCGCCTTTCCGAAACGCCAGGTGATCTCCCTGAGCGGCGATGGAGGGTTCACCATGCTAATGGGAGATGTATTGCTCCCCGCTAAAACTGGACACCTCATTTAGGTAGAATCAGGGCCTCCAAAACAGGAGGCAACATGGGCAGGAAACCGCGTGTAGATCGATCCCCTGAAGAAAAGTGGCAGATCGTACAGGAAGGCATCAAGAGCGGGAACGTCTCGGAGACGTGTCGGCGTCACGGGATGGCTCCGAATCTGTACTATCGCTGGAAAGATGAAGCGGAACAGGGAGCCAAGGCAGCGCTTGGGGGGAGAAGCGCTGCCGCGGCGGAAACCGAGAAAGACCATCGCATCCGGCAGTTGGAACGAACACTAGGGCGAAAGGCGCTGGAGATCGAAATCCTAAAAAACGTCGTGGGGGAGTGAGCTGTGGTGCGGTTCACTCCCAGGCGCGAGAGATGGTGACGCAAGGCTACGCGGCCACGTTGGTAGCGGCGACCTTGGCCATCAGCCGGTCGAGCTTGTATTACCGGAAGAAGCCGCGAGGCAGCCGTGCGGACCGAACCTACGATGAACAGATTGTCGTGGCGTGCGGAGAGAAGCTGGCATACGGCTATCGGCGCGTGGCGTGGTGGCTGCAGCGGAAGAAAGGGCTGGCCTGTGAATCGCAAGCGAGTGTTACGGGTGATGCGCGAACGTGGGTTGCTGGTGCGCTCACGTCGTCTGCGAGCACGACGCAAGAAAGAGTGGGGCCGCGTGGAAGCAGCTGAACCGAATCAGATCTGGCAGTCGGACATGACGAAGATCTGGGCGGGGCCTGCAGTAGGCTGGGCGTATCTGGTCTGTGTAATCGACTGCTGCACGCGGGAGATCGTGGGATGGAATCTCTCGCATCGCTGCCGGACCGAAGACGCACTCGCAGCGGTGGAGCAGTCCGTGCTGGAACGGCTGCCCGAGGGCAGCCGCGAGGCCAGCGTAACGCTGACCACTGACAATGGCACACAGTTCACTTCGACGAGATTCATCGAGACCTTAAATCGGCTGGGCATCACTCATCGGCGCACGGCCTATCATCACCCGGAAGGTAACAGTTACATCGAACGGTTCCACCGCAGCTTGAAAGAAGAGGAAGTCTGGACGGCGGAATATCGCAACGTGCAAGAAGCGCGGGAGTCGATCGGTCGCTGGATACAGGAGTACAATCACGACCGTCCACATCGCGGGGTAGGAAATCGCACCCCGCACGAAGCGTTTTTGAGTTTCGTAGCTGTACTAAAAAACGAGGCCCTGACTGTCTAAATTAGCGGGGAGCAATACAGAAGCGTCGTCAGATCAATCGGTCATAAGGTGTTGCATCGACCGGTTGAGCCGGCACGACTTATCGGGACTTGGCGATCAAAGAAGTGGAGGGCGTGCTTGACGCGAGACAACTGATGAATAATGACAGAATCCACTTGCTGCCTATTTGATCTGGTGTTCAATATTGAACAACATTGCCGCAGCTACGGTGTCAGACTAAATCGGAATGAAATTTACCAGAGGTGAGGCTGCGCCGGGATTGACGTTCATGGCTGCAGGTTTACCGGGAGATTGCTGATCATGACTAAATTGTGGACTCGAATGGCTCTGACCACCGCGCTGGCAGGGGGTTTGCTGTTGGCTGTGGGGGCTCCTGCCAGGGCGGATCGTGACTGGGGTAAAAGTTGCAGCGAGAAGCTTGAAGCCGATCGCGCCAGGATCGATAAGGATGCGGTCAAACACGGCGAAAACAGCCGACAGGTGGCCAATGACATACAGATTATGGAAAACAACCGCAAGTGGTGCCGCGATCACAAGGCCGACTGGGATCACGGTCGGTTCGACGTCGGCATCTACATACGCAAGTAAACACAAGCTCCTGAAGAAGTTCCACCCGGGGCCAATTGGCATAAAATTGGCCCCTTTACATTTGCTCGCGCAGTCTCCGATTGGCAAGTCAGTGGCCTCAATATTCAGCTAGTTCCTGAGAAAGATCTCATCGGAATTTGGCCCGAAGCCAGCCGTGGCACAAAGCCATATTCCGATAAGACTGCCGGTTCAACCGGTCGATGCAACACCACGTAAGCTAATCGCTTTGAGCGAAGGTGGTGTTTATGATCGAACGGAAGCGAAGGGGGCTTTCTGCGGAGCAGAAAGCCGAGCTGTGGAAACGTTGGAAGGCGGGCCAGTCACTCAATGAGATTGGCCGTGCCCTGGGTAAAGACCACGTAGTCGTTCACTTCGTTTTAGCCCGTCATGGTGGGATCGCTCCGCCCACTCGTCGCCGTTCTCGGCGAGTGCTTACCCTGGCCGAGCGCGAAGACATCTCCCGTGGAATCGCCAGCGGCTGCGCGATGCGAGTCATCGCACGAGGTCTGCATCGCTCTGCCTCCACCATCAGCCGGGAGATCACCCGCCATGGTGGGCGCACGCAGTATCGCGCCAACGCAGCCGATCAGCAGGCCTGGGAGTCAGCCGTGCGGCCCAAGCCGTGTCGGCTGGCCACGCACAGCGAGCTGCAACAGATGGTTGCGAGTAAACTGATGCAGGATTGGTCGCCGCAACAGGTTTCCGGGTGGCTGAAGATGGAGTACCCGAACGACGAGAGCCTGCGCGTGTCTCACGAAACGATTTATCGCAGCCTGTTCATACAAGCGCGGGGAGCGCTGAAACAGGAGTTGGTGCGGCATCTGCGATCCAAGCGGCGGATCCGCCGCTCGCGGCACGCCAGCGTTCACGGGCACTCGCAAGGCCGCATCATCGATGCGATCTCGATTCGTGAGCGGCCAGCAGAAGTCGAAGATCGCGCCGTTCCCGGTCATTGGGAGGGCGATCTGTTGCGCGGGGCGGGCAACAGTCACGTGGTCACGCTGGTGGAGCGTCGTTCGCGCTTCTGCATGCTGGTGAAGGTAGCAGGCAAGGACACCGCTACGGTGGTGGCCGCTCTGAGCCAGCACGTGCAACAACTTCCGGCGGCGTTGCGTCGCTCGCTGACCTGGGACCGCGGACTGGAGATGGCCCAGCATAAGAGCTTCACCATGGCGACAAATATGCAGGTTTACTTCTGCGATCCGCAGAGTCCTTGGCAGCGCGGCTCGAACGAAAACACGAACGGGCTATTGCGGCAATACCTGCCGAAGAACGCCGACCTGTCTACGTTTTCGCAATCAGAACTCGACGCAATCGCTCTGCGTCTCAATACCCGACCACGACAAACCTTGGGATTTCGAACTCCGGCGGATAAACTGCAGGCCAGTGTTGCATCGACCCCTTGAGACCACCCGACTTCTCAGGACTTGGCCCACACCCGTCGCAGAATTACTCCCGTCTGCCGTCACATGTGACATCGTCCCAAGCAAGAAAAGCTTGACGCCAATTTGAGCCTGCGCTGTTGACGATCTTTACCCAAAAGAGTAATTTACCCGGAACAAAACTTTGTATCTTAGGAGCTGGGTCTTGCGAATGGATCGACATGCGATCTATTACGGCCTCAGATGTTCCGCCTTGTGTTTTTTGACGGGTGCGCCCTGTTTCGGTCAAGTTGCCAAGCAGTTTGTCAAAGTGGAACCGAATCAATGTTGGTTGGACGTTAAGGACGCGGTCCATCGGCGGGCGTATGGCGTGATAACGGACGAACGCCTCCACACTTTGACAATCGACCGGTTCGCTTCGGTTGATGGAACCATTGCCATTGTCGTAGAGGTTCAGGCCGATCAGAATAAGAAGGGGGAACAGGGATGCGCGATCATGGTCGGAGAAACGGGCAGCGATGCGCCTCATGGCTCAAGTCAAAGAATCAATGCGGCCAATGGGAGCGGAAACTTTCAGGCAGCAGCCTACATCGCTAGCCAGGTAAACGCCGCTCAAAAAAATAGAGATAAGAAGGCCAAAAGTAACAGCCCCTGAAAGAGCGGCCACGCACCTACCATTGGGACATGCGTTCCGCCTGAGAAACACCATAATCGATACGGGTGGCAGGCCACGGGAACTCCAGTACGTCTCCGGGCCTCCTCAACTTGCCCAGGCAGCAATAGAAGCCGTTAAGTGGTGGCAATACAGAATTGCGGTTGACGAGAAGGCCATTGGAACTGGACCCTTCCCCGTTGTACTTGAATACCTGGAAGTGGATACGACAATCGAGGTTGTTTTTCCCTCATCACCGAATTGAGTTCGGACGACCTAACATCGCATTCCTGCACACAAGTCCATACGCAAGTCCCGTGAAACTGGATTCTCGGAATGTGGCCCGATCGCTTCCCAATGGCAAAAGCCGATTAGCGGCGAGGTCTCAATGGGTCATCGGAGCGCGGGCCGGGTCGAGGGGATGTTGACGGTATCCAATTGCTCTCAGGCGCTCCGGAGAGTATGCTCCCGTAAATGATATGGCGGTGAAGCGTGTGTCCATTTTCAGGTTTTCGTTCCTTCCTTGCGTCCGCCCTAATGGTTGTCCTCATCGCAAGTTGCGAGCCCCTGTTTGCGCAGAAGGGCGGGGGCCCGTCAAGTCGATCTAGCACGGTCCAGTACAATTTTTCCGTCCGGGGGAAGGTACTCGACCCTGATAACCATGCACAATTAGAGGGCGCGCGCGTCGAGCTTCGCACCTTCACAGGCGCGACTGTGGGAACGGTGTTCACGCACGCCGGGGGTAATTTTGAATTTCTGCATGTAGGGGTGGGAAGCTACGACCTCATCGTGCAACAAGCAGGATACCACACGGCGACCCAACGGCTGGACGTGGTTGAAGCTATCCTTGGCCTTTCTGTCGAGTTGCATCCCAATTCAGCTACGGCCTCTGTGACACCGAGAATGCCCCCAGTATCGGCTCGGGAGCTCTCCATCCCTCGAAAGGCCCGCGAGTCGATGGATAAAGGTTTGGCATTGATGGACAAGAAATCTGATTACCGGGGGAGTATCAAGCAATTCGAGCGCGCCATTCAATCCTACCCCGAATATTACGAAGCATATACGGAGATCGGCATCGCCGACATGCACACGGGAAACAATCCGGGCGCCGAACAGTCGCTGCGCAAGGCTGCGGAGTTAAGCCGAGAACAGGACGCCGATGTGTTGTCTTGGTTGGCGACGCTGCTGAACGATATTCAACGTTTCGCCGACGCCGAACCTATCGCACGAAAAGCACTTGAGTTGGACTCGAGCTCCTGGCAGGCAAATGCCGAATTAGCTCGATCTCTGCTCGGTCTGATCCGCCCGGCCGAGGCTGAAAAAAACGCGTTGGCCGCGTCGAAATTGCAACCCGAGAATGCACTGCTTTACCTGGTCCTTGCAAATGTTCACAGCCAACTCGAAGATCCATCCGCCCTCCTGGAAGATCTGACCAATTATCTCCGGCTCGCCCCGACGGGACCCGTGGCCGACAAGGCCCGGGAGCAGCAGAAGCAATTGCAGGACAAACTGCGAGATTCGCAGCAAGCGCCGCTCGCAGCCCGCCCCGAACCCCTCATCAACGATTGCAGCAGACGCGACGAAAGATGTGGCAGCAGAAATGCCAGTTGCCCCGCCCTCGAATTTTGACGATTCGCCGATTGTAAAATCCGGCGCGCAGGAGCTTGACCCCGTGCTCTGGCCGCCCACGAACGTGGATGCCTCCCTGCCGCCTGTCGTGTCGGGCGTCCCATGCTCGCTTGAAAAGGTTCTGAAGGGAACGCGCCAACGCGTGAGGGAGTTATTGGAAAATGTGGACCGTTTCACTGCCACGGAAGTTGTCGATTATGCTGAAATCGGCAAAGACGGACGCGCGACCCGGTCGCTAAAATATAACTTCGATTATCTGGCCGCGTTTTCTCTCGCTCGCGACGGCGATTTGAGGTTTGAAGAGAGCAGGACACAAATCGGCAAAGGCAATCCTACACCGCTCCCGATTCAGACTGTGGGTCTTGCTGTCGGCGCCGCAGTCTTTCACCCTTTGCGTGTCGACGATTTTGAAATCACATGCGAAGGCTTGGGACAGTGGCATGCCAGGCCGGCCTGGCAACTGCGCTTTGAACAGCGGCCGGACCAGCAGCCTCGATTTCAAGCCGTTCTTTCCGACGGCAAATGGTACGACGTGAAATTGAAGGGGCGTGCATGGATTTCTCCGGAGTCTTCGCAAATTGAGCATATCGATTTCGATTTACTGGAAGCCATCCCGCCAATCCGCCTCCACATTGAGCATCTGAGCGTTGATTACAGCGCGGTGGATTTCCCAAAACGCAGGATTCAGCTTTGGCTGCCGCAAAGCGCGAGTTTTTATATTGATATCAATGGTCACCGATCACTGAACCGCCACCGGCTCTCGAACTATGTTCTGTTCGCTGTTGATACAAACCAGGAGATTCAATTGCCTCGTGAATCAAAGTGACCCTCAACTCGTGATCCCATGGCCCCACAATCTCTAAGGACGAGGAATCATCTCAGAAATAGGCGGCAATATCGTTCTGGCACATACTCTCAAGTAATTTACCGCGAACCGGACTTCTCGGGAGTTGACCAGCATCTCAGTCGCTGAGGCATTTCTGTCTTGTGTCGCATTGGATTTCGCAATTGTTTCGCACTGAGAGTTTCAAGATCCATGATGACATCCGTATGTTGGCTCGGGAGATGTGCCTCGTCTAGCAATCCGACGCTGCTGGCTCGGCGTGGTGGGATGTAAGCAATCCAATTCGGAGGCTGGTATTCGCCACATTCCGATAAGAGGGGTGGTCTCAATGGGTCGATACACACTTGGTCAAAGTCTTCTTGTAGGAGTCCAGGAGGCTAATTTCGTGCGTCGGCATCAATTCGAACAAAACAAAAGGCCCGTTTAGGTTTTGATTGAGTATGGTTGTCCTGATCAATTCTCGATGGGAAGCGTCGTTAGATCCATTGGTTATAAGGTGTTGCATCGACTGGTTGAGCCGGCAGGGCCTCTCGGAAGGTGCGCAGTCCGACGCCGATAATTCCATTGCTTGCTTTTGTTCCGCGCAAATTGCATATTCTGGGGGAGCGCGGCGTCCACTGGCACCTCAAGGCACAAGCCAAGCTCTCGAGAGTTCTTGGGAGAGGACATCCCCATGCCTGGTTCCCTTATCACGCGTAGGCGCTTTACCTTGGGCCTCGGCGCCGTCGGCGGGATGCTGCTTACCACCCGGCGCGCGCCCGCGGTGGATTTTCCAATGCGCCAGTACCACAATCAGCCCACCGAAAGCCCGCTACACAAGCGCTTAGTGCAAATGTGGGACGCGGTCAAAGCCGAAACGAACGGCCGAGTCCAGGTCGAAATTTTCCCCGAGAACAATCACTTCAAGGACGGCGACCCTGATCCGCTCAATCTTCTTCTCGACGGCAAACTCGAGTTCTTAACGAGCGCTGGCAATGGTCTGGCGGGGATCGTACCCGCCGCCAATGTGCAAGCCACGCCGTTCGCTTTTCGCACGCAGCAGCAGGTTTACAAGGCCATGGACGGTGACATCGGGGATTACCTCCGCGAAGAACTGAGTGCCAAGGGTGTCTACCTCGTCCCGGGCGGCTGCTTTGAAAACGGATTTCACCAAATCACTTGCGCCACGAGACCCATCCGCACCGCCGTCGACCTCCAAGGCCTGAAGATTCGCGCGCCCGGCAACGCCAACTACCTGGAATTCTGGAAAACGCTGGGGGCGAAACCAGTGGGCATGAACATTAACAATATGTATGAAGCGCTGAAAACCGGTGTGGTCGAAGCCCAAGAGGACCCACTCGATGTCGCCGAACTCTTTCACCTCTATGAAGTGCAGAAATATATGAGCATGACCAACCATTCGTGGTCCGGCTACAACCTGATTGCCAACCTCAAGATCTGGCAGGGGCTGCCTGCTGACGTCCGCCAATCCATTGAGCGCAACACGGTGAAATTCGCTCGACTGCAAAGGGCGGATACCGCTTCGTTCAACGGACAGCTGCGGCCGCATCTCACCCAGCAGGGAATGATCTTCAACGACGCCGACGTAGCCTCTTTCCGCGCCAAACTAGTACCGTTTTACGCCCAGTGGAAGCAATCGATAGGCGACCGCGCTTGGTCGCTCCTGGAAACCCACGCCGGCAAATTGGCCTGAACGATAAGAGCATCAATCCATTCAGATCACCAGTCTTTTCAGACTGAATACGTGAATCGGCGATGAAATTTGGCATGAATCAAGTAGAGATCAACACTTCGCAGATCTCCTACGCAGCAATCAAAAATCCAGTAAGCCTTCAGCTAGGCATTACATGATATACGGTAAATGTTTGACCCACTGGCGGGTACTTCTGAGAGTATTTTTTCGCTCTGACTTGCAGCACGGCTTCCCTTTCGGCCGGATCAGTGACAACCACTAAGGTACGATCATACAAATTATTGCCTACCTTCAGACGCACATGGGGATCACGGGCCACGTTTCGAGGCCATTCCCTGACTGCTGCCCCGGAAGTAGCCACATAGAGCTGGCCATTATACGCGATACACCAAATTGTTACCGAGTGGGGGATCAGATACCAAGTGTTGGTCTGAAGCTTCACGGTTTGAATCTTGTCAGCGAATGACCAGTCGGCAACCGGAGTCGTTACCAGATTCCCGCTGAGCCACAAACCGGGATAACTCCCGGGACCGGGCGTATCCCCGTGAGGATTCAGGCCGGTGAATCGCAGCGTCACCAGCAGCAAGACCATGCAAACCACTATTGCCCCAAGAATGTTTGATAGTGTTTTCATAGCTGGCTCCTTAAACAAGCACGTGGGATAGCGGGAGTTCCCTCCTCGCCAACTATACGACTAAACGGCGCACTTGCGATCAGTAGCCCGTCGCAGTAACCGGTGCGTGATTTGGCGAAGAGTTGAGCAGCGGCATCGGTTCAAGCGGAAGGTGTTCCTCTGCGTCCGGATTCTCAAAAACTTTGCGGATTCCATACGTCGTTGAGCGCTCGGCAGGGACGCGTCCAATCGTTCGGATCATGGCACGGAATTCGCCGGGCGAGACATATTCGCCGAAATTCGCGCCAGCCATCTTCGAGATGCTCTCCTCCATCAACGTGCCGCCGAAATCGTTCGCTCCCGCCTGCAGACACGTCAAGGATTGCTCAAAACCAAGTTTGACCCAGGAGACTTGAATATTGCGGATGTAGCCGTGCAAAAGCACGCGGGCGAGCGCATGAACGATCAGATCCTCGTTGTCCGTACGACCCGCGCGGGCGCCTCCGCCCTGGAAAAGTTTGGTTTTGGAATGAATGAATCCAAGCGGCACAAATTCGGTAAATCCGCGAGTTTCTTTTTGAATGTCGCGAAGCAGAAGCATGTGCCTGACCCAGTGTTCGGGATGCTCGGTATGGCCGTACATCATCGTGGAAGTCGAGGGGATGCCGAGGCTGTGCGCCGTGCGAATGACTTCAATCCACTGGCGAACTTTCAATTTATTAGGGCTGAGAGATCTGCGCACGTCGTCGTCAAGAATTTCCGCGGCCGTTCCAGGAATGCTCCCCAATCCGGCTTCTTTCAACATGACCAGATATTCGCGCAGGGGCAGGCGCGTTTTCTCGACGCCGTAGGTGATTTCCATGGGCGAAAAGGCGTGTACGTGAAGTTCAGGAAATCGAGCCTTGATGGCACGAAGAAGTTCAACGTAATAGTAGCCGTTGAGATCTTTCGGGAGACCGCCTTGAATACAAACTTCTGTGGCCCCGCGCTCGATCGCCTCGAGTGATTTGGCAATCAGCGTTTCCGTGGAATGAAAATAAGCTTCTGGCGAATCCGGCCCCCGGCTGAACCCGCAAAAAGCGCAGCCAACGATGCAAACGTTGGTGAAATTCAAATTCCTGTTCACTACGTATGTGACGCGGTCGCCGACTGCGCCCCGCCGAAGTTCATCCGCGACTTTCAGCAGAGCCAGCAGATCATTCCCTTCGACCGTGGCCAGCGTCAGTCCCTCATCGAAGCCCAAATCGTTCCCCGCGAGGACTTTTTCCAGGGCCGCGGCGACGTTTCGGCTCGCCGCCGCAATCGCTCGATCCAGGGGAATCTCCGTCCATTCGGCATTCACGGCTTTCAGCATGGTTTACCTTCCCCTCGAGCATAGCCATCCCCGCCCTGCAGCTTTCGAACATACGGTTTCAGTCGCTCGCTTACGAATTCCGGGCGCGAAGAAAATTCCGGCCGCCTGGAGAATTCCGGATAGATTGCCAAGCGCTCGCGCAAGACGAACCCTGCCTTCGCAGTTCTCTCCGCCAGCGAAGAGATCTGCGGCCAGGCAGCTTCCGGGTTGATGAAATCTTTTGTCACTGGAGAAACTCCGCCCCAGTCGTTGATGCCGGCACCCAGCAAATCCGGATAGTCTTTCGAGAGCAGATTGGGCGGGGATTGAATGTTCATCTTGCCGCCAAGAATCAAGCGCGCGACGGCAATCGTGCGAAGTAAATCATCGTTGGATGGCTCCGGCGCCAGAGCCATGCGAATATCCAGCTTGACGCGAAACGGCTGCACGATCACTTCCTGCACGTGACCATACTTTTCATGGGCTGCGCGGATCGCGAACAGCGCATCCACGCGTTCCTCGGGAGTCTCACCGATACCGATCAAGATGCCCGTCGTGAAGGCCATGGACAATTGGCCCGCGGTCTCGATGGTCCTCAGCCGAAGCGAAGGAACTTTATCCGGCGCTCGCCAGTGCGCCCCGCCGGGACGCCCCAGCCGTGCGCTTGCGCTCTCCAGCATGATGCCCACACTGACGTTTGTCTCCCTGAGGCGGCAAAGATCCTTCTCGCCCATTAAGCCCGGATTCGAATGCGGGAGTAAACCGGTCTTCGAAAGCACCAACTCACTCATCGCCGCCAGGTATTCAAGCGTGCTATCGAAGCCCAACGTTTGCAGAAATTCTTTCGCCTCCGGAAATACCCGCTCGGGCTGGTCGCCCAGGCTGAACAAAGCCTCTTTGCATCCCGCGCGGCGGCCAGCTTCGGCGACAGCGAGCACCTCATCTGGCGTCATGTACGCCGGCACACCGGCCCGCGGATCAGCACGGAACGTGCAATAGCCGCAATAGTCGCGACACAGGTGGGTGAGTGGAATGAAGACTTTTCTGGAATAACTGACCGAATTGCCTTTGAAGCGGTCCCGAACAGATGCAGCAGCCTGGAGTAAGGTTTCTAACGGGGCTTCTTCCATCAAAGAAAGAGCATCTCTGCGTCCAATACCCCGGCCTTCTAATCCACCCTCAAGAGCGACATCCACATTGTAAGGAATGGCCACGTCTGACATTGGGATGCCTTTGAGAATCACCGATTGAAACCAACTCAAATCAAAGAATATGCGGCCACACTAATGGTGTCAACTTAAACGAAATTTGAAATTAAACGCACGGCAGACTGCGTCAGCGATTGTGGCCAATGGCTGGTTGACTAGAGGTGACTCATTTTCATTTTGGCCGAAATTACGCTGCTTGGCGGGGTGTGGCATGAATCTTGTGCGAATGGCTTTTCGTTCATCGCGCGTGATAATTTCTTTTCCATGAGCACATTGTTTAGAGATGCCCGATTGAAAATTGAGCGGGCCGTGAAACACATCGAGGATTTCCACTCCGCTGCTATTGCACGGGAATGCACTTACACTGTCACAATTGAGCATCACCCAGAGACTGGAGCACAATCGCTGGTACACGAGTTCCCAAATCTCGAAAAGGCTTTGTTTGATTTGTCTCTGATTGCCGGGGACGCTATCCACAACCTGCACAGTGCCCTGGATTTTGCATGGTACAGTGCGATTAGCAGGCACCTTCCCGACAAAATTTCGGATTCCACCAAATTCCCTGTTCGGAGAACTAGACAAGACCTCGAAGCTACTCTTCGTGGGATTGAAGTAGACACTCGATGCAAACCGTTGTTCGATTGCATTGTCTCGGTCATACAGCCGTTTAAGGGAGGTGACAATGAGGTTATTTGGACTCTCCACGACCTCGATATTTCTGATAAACATCTGTTGCTTCTCGAACTCGATCCCTTGGGGCATGTTCGCGGTATCGCGATAAGAGATAAAGACGGTCAGACTTCAAGGGGGAGTTCGATGCCAGCCAAAGGGACCGAAGGACGCTACATTATTGACTTCGAAAGCGGAATCCAAGTTGAGGACAAAGGAAAACTCTCCGTTACGGTAACTTTGCCAGAGGCAGGTATTTTTAAGCCAGTTCCGGTAGAAGACTTGCTCTCTGACTTTGCCAATTTTGTCCTCTACACCGTGAAGCTTTTGGAGAATATCTGATTCTTGACCCCCTTCAGTGACACAAACACCTTCAAACTGAATCAGTACCGATTGCCGCCCTGAATGTCGCGGCGTGCCCACTCTATGCGACAATTAAACGCATGCTTTGCAAAGCAACTTTTGACCAATCTTGTCTCTGTTTGGACTCCTGATGGCGAATGCCCTAACGGCTGTTCGCTTGCTCCTCGTGGTCCCATTCGCGTTCTTCATGACCAAAGGAGACGTGCGTTCTGCAATTTTTGCTTTGATCGTTTGGGTAGTCGCGTTGACTACGGATTTCCTGGACGGGCCTATCGCGCGGCGTAGAGGTACGGTGACGGCGTGGAGCGGGACATTCGATCACACCACCGATTTTCTGTTTGTAACGAGCGGCTTATTTGCCGGGGCATTCCGGGGAGTGCTTCCATGGATACTGCCGATCTTGATCGTCGCGGCCTTCTCGCAGTACGTCATCGATTCTTACTGGATTCACCGCCATGCCAGACTCCGCGGGAGCAAACTTGGCCGCTACAACGGCATGCTCTACTTCGCACCGACCTGCATGGAAATAGTAATTCGATTGGGCGCGCGCTGGCTGCAGCCCTTGCTTACGATTTTGGTGTGGATGTTGGTTTTGAGCACGCTGGTATCCATGGGGCAGCGCCTGATGCTCAGCAGACTACCCGAACATCTCCCGACTCGCTCGCCGGAGAAATAGGAGGCCGATACCGGCGTTAAAGAAGATAAAGAAATTATGCATGACGAATCCAAACGCGGTCATCTGTCCGGGCCTGTCTGGGAAAAGCAGAACCCAGAAAAGGATGGCGACCGAGTGCATCGGCCCCGGCATTGCCGCGCCGAAGAAAATTACCGGCAAATATCCGAGCATTTCGCCAAAGCCGACCGTGCCTCCAAAGAGTCTTAAGGCCAGGGTATAGACAATCACACCGGCGATGACCAGCGGCGCGCGCATGGCAATCACGGCTCCGTATTGCCACACCTTTGCTCGCCGGAACGCGCGGAAGATCGGGCGCTCGCGCAAAGCGATCCCCGCGCCGATTTTTCCGCTGAAAAAGAGATGAAAAAACACGAAGAAAACGCAGGAGCCTAAGGCGATCCAAGGGATGATGTGAAAAACGTTCTGAATGTTATTCCACCTCAACAGCGCGCCGATGGAGGCCCACAGCATCAGGCTGTAATACTCACAAAACATGAGGAAGAGCATGCTGGAGCCGATCTCCCAGCCGGGCAAACCGTCCCGCCGGTTCAGATAAAGCGCGATGGCTCCTTTACTGACTTGTTCATTAACTAAAGAAAGAATATAGGCGCTGGCCCGAATGGGCAGGATATCCGTGTAACGGATTTTTGCGTTGAACCAGTTGATTACGGCCCAAACAACCAGGCTGTCGATCAGGAGATAAAGGAAACAGTATGGAATCACCAAGGCCAGCCAATGAAGCCAGTTTACATTCTCGAAGCTTTTTAACAGATAGGCGAGCAGACTGCTGCCTTCAGCTGCAGCAGCACCTCTCAGACGCGTATAGAGATAACCAAAGCAGACCACTGTAATGGCAAACGGCAAAATCCGCTGCCATGGCTTGGCCTTTCTGCCAGCTGGAATTGAAGATGCGGTGGTGGTTGGGACGCTCTCACTCATTTTTTCATCCTTGGCCTACACTGTTTTTAATCATTTCGTCGATTCCGGAGAGTTCGATTCCGAGTGCGGACGCGGCCGGCTGCGGATTCAGGCTTGTGTCCGCGGTGATTACGTCAAGAGCGTCCCGCGAAAATCCGGGTTTACCGATTCGCTGACGGATGGCCAGCACCAACGAAAACCAATACTTTGGAATCGAACCGATCCGGACATTGCGACCTAGCAAGCGCGCCGCTCGCTCGACGAGTTCCCGCTCCGGCAGGGAGACAGGGCCAACGAGGTCTAGAACGAGATTGTTCGCAACCGATGGGTTTGTCGCGGCCACTGCAGCCCGCGCCAGGTCATCCACAAAGAGAGGCTGCTGAAGATAGCGGCCCCCACCGATCAGCTTGGCCCGGCTGTGGCTTACGTGCCGCCCGAGTGCAGCGCCTCCTGCGGTGCCGCGACCAAGCAAAAGCGGGGCGCGCAGCACCGTATAATTCAGCCCCGATGCTCGCACCAGGGCCTCCGCCTGCCCTTTGGTGCGGTAGTACCGATTGCGAGACGTTTCATCGGCACCAGTTGCGCTCACTAAGACGATTTTCTGCACCCCGCTTCGCTTCGCGGCTTCCACCATGGCGCGGGTTGAAGCAACATTGGCCTGCTCATATCTCGAATCCGGCGTTTCGATGAGAATTCCCGCGAGGTGGATGACTGCGGAAGCTCCCTGAAACGCCGCATCCAGACTCCCGGGGTCCTCGAACGAGATTCGGGCCACGCTGCCGGCATTGCCGGTTTCCGATTGGATCTGTTCGGCAGCGCGTGCAGAGCGGACTGCGGCGACAAATGTATTCGTCGTAACCTCGTGTTTCTGTCCGAGTCGCAATATGGCCTGACCGACAGCGCTATTGGCGCCGGTGATGACAATCTTCATGTAGAGTCCCGATCAGCCGACTACGTGAAATACGTCTATCGTTGCATTCGCTGGAACTTTCAACTGGTATTTTTTCTCTCTGACCTGGACCACGGCATCCTTCTCCGCCGGATCGGTGACCAGAACCAGCGTACGATCGTAAAGCTTATCTCCGATTTTTATTCGCACGTGAGGGTCTCGCATCACATTCTCGTCCCAGCTTCTCGGCGCTCCTATAGGATGCGCGGAGGAAACGTAAAACTGGCCCTTATAGGCGAGACAATTAATTGTTACCGAGTGCGGGAGCAGAAACCGGCTCTGGGTCTGAAGCTTGATATTGGGAACCTGATCGATGAACGACCAATCGGTGACCGGAGTCGTGACGAGATCTCCTGTGAGCCAGAGACCGGGGATTCCTCCATGCGGGTTAAACCCGGTGAACCGCAACACGACCAGCAGAAGGGCCAGGCAAACGAGTATCGCTGCCACTATTTTTAAAAGTGCCTTCATTATCGGCTCTCTCCATATGGACTTCTTATTCGCGTATCGTAACGTGTCTCCCGCAATGGACACAACGAATTCGCCGCCAGAGCAAGGCCCTTAGACAAAACGAATTTTTTGCAGACCGCCGACCCGTGGTATAGCATCACCCGGGACGATGATCGCTATTCAGGAAGCGAAAGATGAAAATACTAAAAGCAGGAATCATAGCAATCGTAGTGATCCTGGCGGTAACGCTCTTGACTCTCCGCGTCACGGGTCTCGAACCGGAATACCTTGACTTGGACCAACTTCGCGCTCACCACATGATTGCCCGTCCCGGCCTGTGGCTGAAAGGCGAAGTCGTCACCACACCTGTCACGGATTGGTCATTCGTTGCGCAAGTGCCTCACCCCGGACGCAGCCTCAACACCGTCTTGATCGAGACGCGAACGCCCTACTTCATTCCCCACTCGGT
This sequence comes from uncultured Acidobacteriota bacterium, assembly GCA_963804145.1. Taxonomy (GTDB): domain Bacteria; phylum Acidobacteriota; class Terriglobia; order Acidiferrales; family UBA7541; genus Palsa-360. The sequence continues at coordinate 63,591 of CAWDPI010000010.1, forward strand.
CCGGACGATGCCCACCGTGCGCAACGGCGAGCTCTTCATCCGGTCGCACCAGGATCGCATGGACGTTTCATTTCCAAATGACAAGTCCTGGACATCCAATGTGGCCCGCGATCCGCGCGTGCGTATAAAAATCGGCGATAAACTATACGAAGCGACCATGGTATTGATCGCGGACCGCGCCGAAGCCATCGCCTTTTTTGGCAGAAACCCTGAAACCGTGGAGAAAGGTCCTGACGGGCAAGAACATGTCGTGGGCTATGACCATGTCTATCGTGTTTTCCAAAGGGGCATCCCGGAGTATGGCGGCGGACAGCCATCCCTCAGTTTGGCGGGCCTTGTCTCCGAGAACAAACCTTAGGAATTATGTCGCGTGCTCCGGACCGAACGGAGCAAGAAATCTTGAACGATTTGACAGGAATCTCCTTTGAAAGCTGGAGTAATATCGCGAGTAGATCAAGGGAACAATGCCGGCTAAACGTGCGTCTCGTCACTCAAACAATTTCAGACAAGGGGATTGATTGAACTCGACTGCATTTGTTTAGCCGTTTCGAAACCTGCAGACGCCAGCAAGACGACACTAGGGAATTCTGTTCGGAGCGCCGTCTTGCCAACAGAATTAAACGTTGAGTTGTGATCTGTCTCCCCTGAATCCGCGTCAAGAAATTCCTGCACGTGTCAATTTTATCGGCAAATATGAAACTGCTTAGAATTGGGAAGTTACATTTTTAACGGCTTCTCAACGTAATTAACCATCCATTGAGCCGTGCCAGCATGTACATTCACTTCCGCATCAGTCGAAACTAGTGCATGCGAAGTCTTTTCGGGTGGGAAATGGGAGTGAATATCCGGCAAAACGAATGGAACTGCCGGACTGCCGTTCAGCCATGGCAACGCGAACGGTTTCCATGGAAAGGCAGGACGGTCACGCCTCAGCTGGCCCTTGTGGCAGTGGGCGTTCAGGGCTAGAATGCCCGGCAGAACGCGTCCACAAGTACCTCCGTCCCCTGGCGCGCTGGGGGTATTTGTGTTCCCAACCGTTACGCCTGAAGTTAAATCTCGCCTGACTGAGCGCCGCCGCAGCCGGCGACTCAAAGTGCCTTCCATCATGTATGTTCAGCTCGGCGCCAACAACGGCGGCTTTGTCCTTAACCTTGGGAAGGACGGGATCGGGTGTCAGGCAGCAAGACAAATTACTGCCGAGAAGAACTCCACTCTCAATCTTAGACTTCGTGGTTCCGGCCTGAGTGTGAATCTGGTTGGCGAACTTGTGTGGCTGGGAGAGACAAAAAAAGACGCTGGGATTTCCTTCAAGAGTCTCTCCGAGAAAGTACAGCAAGACATTGCGTATTGGATCGCGCGGGAAGCGCAATCTCAAGAGACTCCGGAGTTGGCGAACCGGCCGCAGCCAAAGCCGATGCCCGCGATGCCTGGCATCGCCGCGAAAGATGGGAGGTCCGCCCCCCATTCGCATTCTGCTGCGTTAGCAATGTCCGGCACGATACCCGCGGAATCTCCTTCAAGCGCGGACGCGAAGGCGAACGAATCGAACCCGGCGTCGTGTGATTCTGCGCGCGGAATATCCGATAGCAAGCCGCCACTAGCTGAGATGGTTTCGCCGATGCCGGACCGCGATGTTCCTTCTGATCCGTTGGACGGCTGCCCCCAAAGTCGCGACGCCAATTCCTCCACTTGGCGCGAGCAATCGCAAGTCGAGCAACCCTTGCGGAGCCAGCCACTACCTGAACAGCCTCCGATCGAGAACCCGCGCCAATCTCCGGCCGGCATCTCGTCCCCGATTTTCGTTTCTGAGGAATTAATGCTGCAGTTACGCGAGAAATTTCCGCTCTTCTCCGCGGCGTTGAAAGGCAAAAGCGAACTTCGCAAAACTGAACAAATTGAGCAAATCCCCGTTCAATCTCCGGCCGTCGACTCGTCCAGCATAGTTGCATCCGAAAAGGCACTGCCACCCGCGAGCGAGGAACTACCACCGGCCTCCGCCCTACCAGCAGGCATAAGCGAACTTCGCAAAACGGAAGAAGTTGCACCAATCCCACGGGACCACGTTTCCTCATTGCCGGATAAATTGGTTAAGGCCACTGCCGCAGAAAAATGGATCCCCCCCGCGCTCCTCACTGCATGGAGTCGAGGAAACCGTCAGCGGAAGGTACTGATTGCCAGTTCAGGAATAGCTTGCCTGGCGGCTTTTGCGCTGATCTTCACGTTGGCCTTGATTCAAGTCGATAGTTCCTCGGGCAAGCACGAGGAGAACGGACCTGCGCAGCAGCCCGCGGCGCAACAGACTCCCACGCAACCGCCTCCGCCGCGGCACGCGGCTGTTTCACCACAACCCGGCCCTCCGCAGAGATCCCCGCTTGCAAATCTTGCGCATAATCTCCTGGGAATAGGGCCTGACATTCCTGACGCGAAGCCCGAAATCAATGACGACCAGCTCCGTGTGCGGGTGTGGACTTCCAAAAACAGCGGATTTTATTACTGCACCGACAGCGATTACTACAAGCTGGTGCAACCCGGAACCTTAATGACCCAGGCCGATGCTTTGCAAAGCGGATATCGTCCGAAACTGGATGAGTTCTGCAACTGACCCGTCTCCGGTCCACGCCGCGAGAGGGATCTTGGGGCGGATGACCTTCATGAAAGGGAGATGCCAGTGACAAGCGAGATGTCGTAGAAATCCTGCCAAGCGGTTGGCTGCCTTTATTGTTCGAAGCCAGTTCCGCTTTCCGCTAGGGTGCCATTCCGGTCTCATCCTCCCGGGAGGAGGTGGAGTGGTTATTTGGGGAGATAATCTTCTTGGCTCCCGAGCGGGCGGAGGACAGGCGCAGCTTGAGGCCTCACCCGTGCTTCGCGGACGTCAAGGTCGACCGCAGAGAAATGCAAAGGCTGGGTAGGTTGAGATGTTGCCAGGTCCGACTCACACTCACGAGCACCGCGAAGGTCCGGTGTCCGGATCGGCCTCCGGAGGGCTTCCTTCGCTCACGAGCGAATGATTGACGCAGAAGAGCGCCAATTCCAGCCGGTTATAGACGCCGACCTTGTCGAAGATGCTTGTGAGGTGGTGCTTGACGGTCTGCGCGCTCATGCCCAGCGTTTGAGCGATCTCGTTGTTTGTTTTGCCGGCCACAACCTCAGAAACAATTTGCTCTTCGCGGGGCGTCAATCGCCACTTCTTATTAGACCCATTTCGAGACACCCCGCCGGACCCCGCTTCTGCTGCCATAGAAAAATCCGAAATGCCTTCCCGCTCAATCCAGTATTGGCCCGCCATTACCGTGGAGATGCTTTTTCGCAACAGGTGCGTGGCGGTGTCCTTCAGTACGATCCCGGAGGCGCCATGGCTTAGCGCCTCAATAATTTCCGGTTTTCGGACTTCCGTGGCCAGGATCAATATACGAGCCGGGATGGATAAGCGCCGTATCAGCTTCAGAGCCTCCATGCCGGAGCATCCCGGCATCCGGAGATCCAACAAGACCAGGTTCGGCTTCAATTCGTTTGCGAGCTTTGCAGCCTCCCTGCCGTCAGAAGCTTCGCCAACGACTTGAATCTTCGGGTCCGTTTCGAGGAGCATCCGCAAGCCCTCTCGAAACACCGGGTGATCGTCGGCGACCACAACGCGGATATTCTGTGTCATGTTATCCAAGGGCATCCTTCGGAAACGCAATCTCCAGGCGCGCGCCACGCCCGGGTGTTGATTCAACTTCCAGCTCGCCGCCAAGGGTCGACACCCGTTCGCGGATAACGTAAGGCCCCTGGCCCCTGGCTTCAAGGTCCACCATACAGAGCCGCCCGGTGAAATCAAATCCCCGCCCGTCGTCGTCGATCAAGAGTTTCCACCGGCCCTGGGCGGCGCCGAACTCGATCGAGACGTTTCGCGCCCCGCTGTGCTTTTTGACGTTCAGCAGCGCCTCTTGAACGATCCGCACGAGTTCACTAGCTACTGCGGGAGGCGGTGAAACTTGACTGCCATCGGAAACGAGTCGCACCAAAATGCCCGTTTCCTGTTGAAACTCCGCTGTCAAATCGGCCAGGTATTCCGCGAATCTTTTCGGGCCAAGATCGGGAGGCCGCCCCTGCTCGACAATCTCCCGCAGTTCCGCCTCACTCCTCTGCACCAGAAGCTGAAGTTGCTCGAGATCCTCTGAAAAATCCCGAGACATCCCGGCGGAACTGCGTCTCAGTTTCTCCAGGCGGTACTCGACTGTGTACAGGCACTGGATCGCGCTGTCGTGGAGTTCCCGGGAGACCAGTGCGCGCACACGTTGCGCCGCGCGGGCGGAACTTTCCCAACGTTCCGCTGCATCCGTTTTGGTGAGCTGCCACAGGGTGCCGGTGGCAAATAAGAAAAATCCTGCCAGAGTGATGTAACCGGGACCCGGGCGAATCGTATCCTGGAAATTGACGTTCGGCGTCGTGGACAGAACCAGGAGCAACTCAACAATGAAAATCGCCACAACTGCTCCGGCAGTCCAAAGCACGCGGCTCGGGCCCCACCGCTGCGCGGCGGCCACCAGCACGTATAGGAGCAGCAAAAATAGAGCGGCCTCTGATTTGCGCACTAGCAAGGCCACGCTGGCGACGGAGAGCACGTCCAGGCAATGAAGCGTGAGCCGGGTCCTGTCCGGCCAGCTTCGGTGTTTTCTGAGCAGGAAAAGCACGAGCAGGCTATAGACGCTGAAAGCAAAGGCGGAAACCAGGGCATGATTTTGCGAAAAATCTAGCGAGGGGAAGTCGGACCACACCAAAATTAGAACGCCGAGGGCGGCCCACACACGTCCTATCCCGATGGTCCGCTCTGGACTCGGCTCGCAGCTAAGGCTGCGCCAGTAGCGGAATCGAGTGGATCGCAGGCTGGGAACCAGGTCCATGCACAATTCCTATCACAGCGGCGCGCTATATAAATGTAGCTATGAGCTTGTGCCATCTCAACGCGAAGCAATTGAGACAATACAAGCAATAGCGCATTAGCGCGCGCCCACAAGTTTAAGTTGATTCGTTTATTCCAAGGCCTGAGGACGTAGGCCCTAGCCGGCCCTCCCCTAAGAGGGCCATGGCACGCATAGAATTACTTCGGATTAATCCCTAAGTCAATACCAAATTTGAACCCAGATGATTTATCTTCGATGGCATCGGGTGAAACCAGCCACACGGCGCACTGAATTTTAATCGTAAGTCGATGTCCTGCCGCTGATTCCGCAATGTTTCACGTGCCGAACTCTCCCTTAAGGGGAGTGAAAAATTTTACATTTCAAATCGCCCGCGTCACTCTGGGGAGCCGCAGTCGCCCGCGCCGGCGCCACGCGCTCGTCCGCAAGCGACTCAATAGCCGCATAGCACCATTGTGCCCCTTGGGCTACACACCTTCGTGCCATTGACGATTTCTGAGATTGCCGTACCATCCGCGTTTACTTGTTCACAAGTTTCATCGTTCCCGAGAGGCGAAAGGTTTCGAGCGGCGATTTGTGAGTCGATTATGCACGCTCGAAGTTACAGACGCGTGAATGAAAAGTGAATTTTCATGAGCCGGTTGACCGAATCGCGGCGATCGCAACGCTTCCCAATCAAGATGCCCCTTCGTTTTCGTGTCTCCGGTGAAGGCGAGTGGCGGCAAGGGAGGACGGTGAACGTCAGCTCGGCCGGGGTGTTTTTTCGCTGCCAACTTTCAGCGGATCGCGGGACGCGAGTGGAAATGAATTTCATATTGCCGAGTTCGCGGGCTAAAGATTCGGGGCTCGAAGTGGCTTGCAAGGGCGAAGTTGTCCGGCTGGAACTTCCGGCGGGCGTGGAAGGTCAGCCCTCAGTCGCTGTGAAGTTCAGCGACTACCGGCTGTTCCCTTTCGTTCCGGGCCGCTCGAATCTCGATGACCCGTTCGGGGCGCCGAAGGCCGAATAGTGACGCGGCGCCGCCGATAAACGAGCTGCGGCATGTATGGGAAGCGGCGCTGGCGAGTTTTTGTTGGGGCTGGTTTCACGTACGAGGGCCGTTCTTCCCTGCCCCGGTAGAGCGGGCGATTTAGGAAAAGGGCTTCCTGTAAGTCACAGGACGGAGGTGTATTCGCATGACTCCATCGGATCCGGTTCAAGGGAACAACGGGCGGGCGGATTGGCACGCGGTTTACACGCGCCACCAGCACGAGAAGTCAGCCGCGGAACAATTCTCGGCGCGAGGGATTGAAGTTTTTTTGCCGCTTTACGAGGTGGTACGGCGATGGAAAGACCGGCAGAAGCGCCTGTCATTGCCTCTCTTTCCCTCCTACGTATTATTCCGCGGCGGTCTGGACCAACGCGTGGCCATTCTCTCAACGCCGGGAGTGCATTCCATCGTGAGATTTGCGGGAACTGACGCCACAATCGACGCGGTCGAGATCGAGGCCATACGCCGTGTGGTGGACAGCCATCTGCAGGTCGGACCCCACCCGTTTTTGCGTTTCGGCGACCGCGTGCGAATCAAGGCGGGTCCGCTCACTGGAGTGGAGGGCATTCTTGTTCGAAAGAAAACTTCATTCCGGCTGGTCCTTTCGGCTGAGTTGCTCGGGAAATCCATTGCAGTTGAAGTGGATGGGTTGAGCATCGAGCGCCTTTCAAGTCCGCAAATGCCAATGGCGGCTGGGATGACTTCGGTTCGCCCGTTGTTTGCGAACTCGTGAGAACGACTGCAAGGGAGCGATTTGCAGCCGCGCCAGAAGCAATTTCATTGAGAAATACAGTTCATCGAGTTTCTTATCTCTTCCGAGTTCGATCTGACCACCAACATTAGAACCGACGTTTTCGTATGGACACGGGGCACTTTTGCGCTGAAAAGCGATTTAGCGCTCTGACACCTTGTTGGGACAAACCATGACAACCTATGCGACTAAGCCAGCCTTGAAGATGGATGGCTTCGATTGGCTCAGTAATCGATGGGCTTTGATCTTGTTGATCCACACAGCTCTGGCAACCTTCACTTATTACGTCAGTTTCCTGCTGGCTTTTAATTTTGTTCTGTCGCCGGCATCGCTCATGCTTTTTGCACGCAGCTTGCCGATTTTGCTGCTGTTGAAATTTGCATCCCTGCGTGTGCTCGGATTGCTCAAGGGATGGTGGCGGTACGCTGGGATCAATGATTTGGTCGACATCTCTAAAGCCGCAGTGATCAGTGCATCAGGGGCGTTCGTCATTCTGGGTGTTCTTCTACATCCGCAGGTACCGAAATCGGTGATCGTCCTCGATATGGCGTTCACGGTGTTGGTCATTGGCGGCGCGCGCTTCACTGTTCGGGTCTATTCCGAATACGTCTCACGGCAATTCCACGTGGCCACTTCAAAGCGAACGCTGATTGTGGGCGCAGGCAGGGGTGGCAACGTCCTGGTCCGGGAGCTGCACCAAAACGCAGATCTCGAATACAATCCAGTCGGCTTTGTTGATGATGATCGCAGCAAGTTAGGGATAAAGATCCAGGGCGTCAAAGTCCTGGGCACGACGGATCAACTGGAACAGCTCATCCGCACCTACGAGATTGAGCGCGTACTGATCGCCATACCGTCCGCGAGGCCGCAGCTCGTAGAACGGATCATCACAAAGTGCCAGGCCATCAATGTGGAAATCAAAATGGTCCCGCCCGCGCACGAGCGCGTTAATGGCGTCAGTATTCGCCAGGTGCGAAACGTGCGGGTGGAAGATCTCCTGGGGCGGGCGCCCGTTCGTCTGGACACAAATCACATTCGAAACAGCATTCAGGGCAAAGTGGTATTGGTGACCGGGGCGGCAGGGTCGATCGGCTCGGAATTGGTGCGCCAGGCCACTGCGTTTGCTCCGCGCACAGTCGTCTTGCTCGACCGCTCCGAGAATGACCTGTTTCGCCTGACGAACGAACTCGCATTGACACATCGACACTCCAATATCGTACCTGTCGTCGGAGACATCCTGGACGTGGGCACCTTGCGGGAAGTGTTTTCCCAATGGAGGCCGGCGTTCGTCTTTCACGCTGCGGCATATAAACACGTCCCAATGATGGAGCGACACTGCTTCCAAGCGGTTGTGAACAACGTCTTCGGAACGTACAACGTCGCCTTGGTCGCGCGTCAGTTCGGAGCTGAACATTTTGTCCTGGTGTCTTCTGACAAAGCCGTCAATCCCACGAATATCATGGGAGCCACAAAACGAGTGGCGGAACTGATCGTTCTCGGGCTGCACGATCGGGACACGCGATGTGTTGCAGTTCGATTCGGAAATGTGCTCGGCAGCAATGGCAGTGTGGTGCCCACGTTTCAACAACAGATTGCTCGCGGTGGTCCAGTGACGGTTACGCATCCTAATGCCATGCGATATTTTATGACCATCCCCGAGGCGGCGCAGTTAGTGCTACAGGCTTCCACAATGAGCCAGGGCGCGGAGATTTTTGTCCTCGATATGGGAGAACCCGTAAATATCGTTGAATTGGCCCGGAATCTAATCCGTCTATCCGGGCTGGTGCCGGATAAGGACGTGAAAATCATCTTTACCGGCCTACGGCCGGGAGAAAAGATGTATGAGGAGCTGAGGCTTGAAGGCGAAGGCTTGAAACCGACCGCGCACAGCAAAATTCGCACCCTGGATGGTGGCGAGCATAGTTTCGGCGACGTCCAAACGTGGCTAGATGAGCTCTCCCGCATGGTTGAAGCCAGAGACATGAACGGGCTCGTCGCGACCTTGAAGGCGATAGTGCCGGAATATAAGGTAAGTTCCGAAGTCCAGGCTTTGTGTGCTGTCTACCGACACGATCATTCCTGGCGGCATCACCGCAGGCAGCTCGGCATTGCGATCGCTGGACCGCGACGGGCGTAATGGCCGGGATATGGCCGCAAGGGTCAGTTGCACGGCACCGTTCGGATATCCAAGACTTTTCATAGTTCAGCAACGAAGTGGCACCTCAACCAATAGTTCAGTTTCACGGCACCCAGATCACCACCATGGCCGAGATCATGAATTACTCCTGGGCTCGTCCTGTCCCTGTTGGTTCTGAAACCTTTGGAAGGATACGATCATGAACGTCCCTCTCTCTCTGCCTGATATCGGCGAACGCGAAATCGAATACGTAAGTCGTGTGCTTCGTTCAAACCAGCTCAGCATGGGCTCTTGGCTCACGCGATTCGAAGAGAAGTTCGCCGAATATGCGGGAACCCGGTATGCAATTGCGGCGAACAGCGGCACCTCCGCTTTACATATGTGCATCCGGGCGCTGGGAATCGGTTCGGAGGACGAAGTCATCACCACATCCTTTAGCTTCGTGGCATCCGTTAACTGTCTGTTCTACGAGAGTGTTCTCCCTGCCTTGGTCGACATCGATTCTCGCACGCTCAATCTCGATCCCGAACGGGTCCGTGAATTTCTTCTTGCGCGGTGTTCCCGGGCCGCAAATGGTTCGCTACTCGATCGCGCGACCGGGAGAGTCGTCAAGGCAATATTGCCGGTACACATATTCGGGCAGCCCTGCGACATGAACGCGATTATGGACATTGCAAATGAGTACGGTCTTCAGGTGATCGAAGACGCCTGTGAAGCGATTGGTGCTGAGGTTTGTGGCCGCCGGGTCGGAACGTTTGGAAACGCTGCCGTATTTGCCTTTTATCCCAATAAACAAATGACTACGGGAGAAGGCGGAATGATCGTAACGAATGACCCCCAGCTTGCGGAGGTATGCCGGAGCCTGCGGAATCAAGGCCGTGATGCAGACGGTCGTTGGCTGCGCCACGTTCGGCTGGGCTATAACTATCGTCTCAGCGACATTCATGCGGCGCTCGGCTTGGCCCAATTGGAACGAATCGAAGAACTTCTGGCCGCCCGCGCAGCGGTCGCGCGGAGCTATTCCGAACTCCTGCCGCGGTATGATGTACTGCAGCTTCCCTCCGAGGAGCCGGGGATGAAGCGGAGTTGGTTTGTCTACACTTTGCGATTCGGCGGAGGAACGCAGTCAGACGTGCGCGATCGCGTCCGCACCCACTTACAGGAAAAAGGTATCGGCGCCCAAGCCTATTTTCCCGCGATACATCTGCAACCATATTTTGAGCAGTATTACACGGGCCCGGTTCCTACCCTTCCGAATACGGAGAATGCGGCAAGGTCCTGCTTGGCGATTCCCTTCTCATCGCGAATGCGCGAGCCTGAAATTCGTTACGTGTGTCAAGAGATATCGCGCGCGCTGGATGCAGAAGGCTTCCGCCACGTCCCAGGGCAATTGATTGATTCCACTCCGTCGAGAGTGGGCCCAATCTTCACCTGACTTCACCATGGCGCATAACTACATTTCGGGACTGCTGGCGATGGGCGTTTGTGGCTGCACTCTGCCGGCTTTCATCGCGGTCGCCCGCCGATGGCATCTTTACGATCTTCCCGGTCCGCTCAAAATTCATAAAGGGAATATTCCGCGTATCGGAGGCGTCGCGATGATGGCCGGGCTTGCAGCCGGCGCACTCCTGGCGGAACCGGCTGTGCTGCGGCCTTACGCCCTTCCGCTCCTGGCGATCGTGCTGGTTTGGGCGACTGGGCTCGTCGACGACATAAGGAGCCTTCCGTCGCTGGTTCGGCTCTGCGTTCATCTCGGCGCAGGAAGTCTATTCTGGTTGGGAGGATGGCGCCTAAAGTTGACTGGCCTGCCCGCTGCCGATTTTCTGGCGACTTGCCTGCTGGTGGCCTTCGTCGTGAACGCGATGAATTTGTTCGATGGACTCGATGGCCTAGCTGCGGGCACTGCTGCAATCGTAAGTTTGGGTTTTATTCCGCTATTCGTAAATGGCGCCAGCTCCTTCCCGGCATTCTTGGTCTGGAGCCTCTTGGGAGTATGCCTGGGCTTTCTAGCGCTCAACTTCCCGCCGGCTCGCGTCTTCATGGGAGATTCCGGAAGCACATTGCTAGGCGTGACGTTCGCATTTCTCATGTTGGAATACTTACGAACCCAGCGGAGCCCGCTCGGCATTGCGCCAGGCTTAATATTTCTCGGCCTTCCGTTGGTGGACACCCTGGTCGCGATTCTGCGGCGCTCCAGGACGTTGGGCTCTCCCTTCGAGGGGGACCGGCGCCATTTTTATGACCTTCTCACGCGTCGCGGCTGGAGCGTCTACTGTGTGCTGGCATGGTCTTTCGGGACAACTGGAGTATTGGTGTTAGCCGGATGGGCGTGTATCCGAACTCCTTCAGCGGCGCCGTACATTGCCATATTGGTACTGGCGAGCCTTGCATCTGGAGCTCTCTGCTTTGGTTCCTTGCGCTCGGAGGCTGAGACGGTTGATGCGCGTCCCGAAGCCGCCTCGCTCCCGTAAAGCGCCTCGGGGTGAAGGGGCTGCAAACAATCGCGCCCGCAATGCAAAACGAAGTGTGTCGACCAGATCGGACACCTGAACGTTACATCTCAATCTCAAAGATGGAAATCGAGCGACTCTGCGGACTGAAGTGGGGACCCTCCTAAACACATTTCTCGTAAATTTGAACTGAAATTTTTCCAAAAAATCTCTATGACAACTTCATTGAAACCTCTCGTTTCTGTAATCATGGCCGTGTTCGACGAGCGCAACAGCATTGAGCAATGTTTGCGGTCAGTCCTCGGCCAAGTGGCGGACAGCTTCGATTTGGAGGTCCTGGTCATCGACGGAAATTCTGCAGACGGCACAGCCGATTTGGTTGCAGATATCGCGGCTGGCGATGACCGTGTTCGTTTGATTGATAATCCGGTCCGCAAGACGCCTGTGGCATTTAACCTCGGGCTGCACGCCGCGCGGGGCGAATACGTCTGTATACTAGGGGCCCACACGGTTTATCCGCCCGACTACATATCCGTATGCTTGCAGGAATTGCAAGAGCATGGGGCTACAGGTTGCAGTGGCCGGATTGTGACGGTACCCGCCGGGAGCACATTGCAAGCGAGACTTTCGGCCTGGACCCTCGGCAGCCGTTTCGCCTCCTCTCCGACATCCATGCGCACTAGGAGCGAAGGCTTTGCCGATACCATCCCTTACCCAGTGTTTTGGAAAGAAGCGCTTCTTGAAATCGGCGGGTACGACGAGACGCTGGATCGCAACCAAGACAATGACTTGAGCCAAAGGCTGCGCGCCCATGGCCACCGCCTGTACCTGACCTCAAAGACCCGCTGCGAATACCGCGCGCGGCCCACCCTCGCGGTTTTGTGGAATTACGCGTTCCGTACGGGATGGTGGAATGGTGTATCTGTGCGTCGCAAGCCGGCATCGATGTCATTGCGTCATCTGGTGCCATTCGGGTTTGTCATTGCCCTTCTAGGTTTGATCGGCGTGGGTCTGCTGTCTCAACTCGTAACTGGTCGATATGCGTACGGGGCTTTTGCCGCAGTGCTCCTCATTCTGGGGGCTCACCTCACGTGTGGATTGGCGGCTGCCAGCGCGACCGCTGCTCGCAGCGAGGCACTTGAGCCCCTCTTGCTTCCCCTTGTGTTTCTTGCATTCCACATTGCCTACGGTTTCGGCACGCTGGTGGGAATTACCAGCAGGATGGCCGCTGCCCCCATCCAAACCGCACACGCTCCCCAACTGAAAACAGAAGGTTAACTGCGAAGTTCTTCTGTTCCGGAAGAATTCCTGCACAGCGAAGGGTACAAATGGCCAGCTTCCCTGGAAACAAGACCTTTGCATTTACGGTGTTCGACGACACCGACGCGAGCACGGTTGAAAATGTGGGGCCGGTTTATCAGTGCTTGTCAGATCTGGGATTCCGCACAACGAAGTCAGTCTGGCCACTCCCGCTGGTCCCGGATTACACGGATGGGGGCTCGACCGGCGGCACGCTTTGCGACCGCGAGTATCTCAAGTTCGTCAGGCAGCTCCAGAATGAGGGATTCGAGATCGCGCTACACAGCGTAAGGAACCATGATTCCACGCGGGACATGATTGAGCTCGGAATGCAGGCGTTCAGCGACCGTCTCGGCTGCTACCCGCGTACCCATACAAATCATCATTGCAATCGCGACAACTTGTACTGGGGCGCCAGCCGGCTGGCGACGGGCGTGGGGCGCGCGGTAGGGCGCGCGTGGTCGTGCTACAACCGAACCGGCCGGTATGAGGGGCACGTTGAAGGTTCGCCTTTTTTTTGGGGGGACATCTGCAAACAACATATCCAGTATGTCCGAAACTTTACCTTTGACGAGATCAACGTTGCGCGCGTCAACCCGACCCTGCCCTACTTCGATTCGACAAAACCGTTCGTGAACTTCTGGTTCACGAGTTGTGAAGGCGCAGAGGTTGGCAGCTTCTGTGACCAGATCGACGAAGCCAGCCAGGACCGTCTGGAAGCGGAGGGGGGCATATGCATCATGTACTCGCATTTCGCGGAGGGTTTCAGCTCGAAAGGCATTGTGAATCCTAGATTCAAGAGCCTTCTGCAGCGGCTCGCGCGCAAGAACGGCTGGTTCGTCCCGGTCGCAGAGCTTCTCGACTTTCTGCGAACAACCAGGACCGACCATTCCATCCCTCGGCCTGAGCTTGCCACACTGGAACGGCGATGGCTGACACACAAACTGCGCCATCGAGGATCACGTTGACGATTGAGGTCCCCCCATGAACATTCTTAAATCACCATTGGTTAAGGTCCATGAACCGGCCAATCTGGCAGAACCCTTGCCGCGAGCTCCTCAGAGTTTCCGAGTCGAGCCGGCTTGGACTCCAATGCGGCATGAACCTACGGAGCTGGTGTCTGCGTTCGCAATTCTCAGGAAACACTGGCGTCTCTCGCTCGCCTTTGCTCTTCTCATCAGCGCCACGTTTACAGTAATTACGCTTCTCACCAAGCCGGTTTATGAACCGGTTGCACGTATGGTAATCGACCCGCCCGGATCGGAAGTTTTCTCATTGCAACGCTCAGGGTCGGACAGTAACGAATCGGCTTACGTGGAAACTCAGGCTCAGGATCTTCGCAGCGATGGCCTGGCAATCGATGTGATTCGCCGGCTTAACCTCGCTAACGAGAGCGCGCTGGTTGGCACCAAGCCTGATCAACGGGCGCCAGTTGCGGCAACTGGCAACGGGGACAGACTGACCCCTGCGGAAAGTGCGGCGTTGGAGGCTTTCCACAGCCGCCTGAAGATAGACCGCGATGCGACCAGCCACTTAATCAACATCAGTTTCGCGAGCCCTGACCCGCAGCTGTCTGCGACCGTCGTGAACACCTTAATCACCATGTTCATCGAGAAAGAGTACAAGACACGGCATGATGCCATTATTCAATCAACTACGTGGCTCGAACAACAACTGGACGACGTACGCTCTCGAATGCAAGCGTCTAACCGCGCGGTCGCCGGTTTCCAGCAAGCCACGGGACTGGTCGATTTGGATGCCGACAAGAACACGTATTCGGAAGATGTTTCGGAACTGAACGACCAGCACTTGAAAGTGCAAGCAGAGCGCCTTCGGCTGCAAGCGCTGCTCGGCAATTCATCGAACCAAACCCCGGAGTTTATGGCCGAGGTGGAAAACAACCCCATGCTTCAGACGCTGTCGGAGAAGCTCGCCGAGGCCCACGCAGAGCTGTCAAAGGAAAGTGTCATTTATGGAAATGAACACCCGAAAGTGAAGGAGCTTCAACACGAGATCGACGAATTACAAGCGCAACTCGACGCACGTCGCGAAGCGATTCTCAGCGGGCTCCAGGTCAGTTATGCAGTCACAAAAGAGCATGAAGCACTTCTGGAAAAGCAGTTAAAGGCCACCTCGACACTGGGAAATCAGATGTCCAAGTATAGCGCATTGAAGAAGCAAGCACAGGCCGACACCAACCTCTATGACTCTCTCTATGCGAAAGTTCGCGAAGCCGCTGTTGCTGTCGCTTCGACCTCCAGTAACATTCGCGTTGTCGATCAGGCCAGAGTCCTCGATAAACCAACTCGCCCGAAGCGGCAAACAGACATTCTCCTGGGGCTGATGGGCGGCGTCATCAGCGGATTAGTCCTGGCATTCGTGCGCGAAGCAATCGACAACCGGATTTACACGCCGGAGGACATCGCGAAATGGATCGGGCCCTCCTCCATCTCAATTCTCCCCATCATCGAGAGTGACGTCCGCCGGCGTTTGCCATGGAATAATTCTGCAGGGCGGGAAGGAGTCCGACAGGCCCCTCCTTCGTTGCTGCTTGATAAACCCTTCTCGCCCCATGCCGAAGCGGTCCGCGGTCTATACGCGGGGATCGCTCTTCCGCGCAACGTGAATACGCCGCAGGTGCTGCTGGTCACTTCCTCCGTTCCCTCGGAAGGAAAAACAACTGTCGCTATCAATTTAGCCATGGCCTCGGGCCAGCAATGCAGAACTTGCATCGTCGATGCGGATTTGAGGAGACCTGGAGTCGGTGTAGCCCTTGGTCTGCCGCCCGCGCAGGGACTTAGCGATCTCTTACTGGGTTTGGTCAAGCTGGAGCAAGTTTTGATAACCAGCTCCAGCATTCCGAATCTTTCCATCCTGCCAGCCGGCCAAATGACTAATGCCGTTGGCCAACTTATTTCTTCGGAAAGAATGCTGGAAATATTGCTTCATCTCCGCGAGCAATTTGATTTAGTGGTCATCGATTCGCCGCCGATTCTGCCCTATGCCGACGGCCGGACCATAGCTGCCGCCGCGGACGGCGTGGTGATGGTGGGCCGATCGGGAGTAGTGACCCGACAGGCGATGATCCGCTCGCTCCAGCTGCTCGAAGAGGCACAGGGAGGCCCGGTGATCACCATTGTGCTCAACGGAGCAGACACAACTGTTGACGATTATAAATACGGCTACAAAGGCACCGCGTAAACGCAATTTTCTTTTCACTCAGCCACCTGAGTGATCTGTTTCTTCCTGTTTGCTCTGAATTCAAAACGAATCGAGAGGAACCAATGTCAACTCACGCGCAAATGCCGGGTGCGGAGAAGCAACCCGAACGACGCTCCGCGGACTTCCCATTTCTGGATCTGAAGGCGCAGTTCGCCGGCATACGGAGTGAAATTCAAGCGGCTGTGAATAAGGTGCTGGAAAGCCAGCATTTCATCCTGGGACCAGAGGTTCGCGATTTCGAAACGGAAGTCGCTAAGTTTGTCGGTTGTGATTTTGCAATTGGGTGCGCATCCGGCTCGGACGCATTGTTGCTGGCATTGATGTCTTTGGGAATTGGGCCCGGCCACGAAGTCATCACCACGCCGTTCACCTTCGGCGCCACCGTAGGGGCGATCGCTCGCCTCCACGCGAGACCCGTGTTCGTAGACATCGATCCGTTTTCTTTCAACATCGCACCGGGCCTGATCTCTGCGGCGATCACGCCGAATACCCGCGCGATCATGCCGGTTCATCTATTTGGGCTGATGGCGGACATGGATGCGATCGCGGGGATTGCAAAGACTGCTCACGCCGCCGTTGTGGAAGACGCAGCACAGGCGATCGGTGCTGCATGGAATGGCCACTCAGCGGGCACCCTCGGCGCCGTTGGATGTTTCAGCTTCTTCCCTTCCAAGAACCTGGGTGGGGCCGGAGACGGCGGAATCGTGACTACGAACGACGCCGCGCTGGCGGACCAACTCCGCATACTTCGAGTCCACGGCAGCAGGAACAAATACTCATACGAATCTGTCGGAATGAACAGCCGTCTTGATGCCCTGCAGGCGGCAATTCTTCGAGTCAAGCTTCGTTATTTGCCGGGTTGGACCGCGGCGCGGCAGCGTAATGCACGCCGATACCGGACCCTGTTCATCGAGAATGGGTTGGAAAGGTACATTCAGTTCCCCGGAGAGGATGTCCGCCAAGACCACGTTTACAACCAGTTTGTAATCCGTTCACCGGAACGGGATGCGTTACGGCGCCACCTCCAGCAAGCGGGCATACCCACCGAAATTTATTACCCGTTCCCTTTGCACCTTGAGCCAGCATTCGCACACCTGGGATACAGCAAGGGGGATTTCCCACAAGCCGAAGCTGCGTGCCGCGAAGTGCTCGCGATTCCGATCTTTGCCGAGCTTACAGAAGACCAGCAAGCATCCGCGGTTGCAGCAATCGCGGAATTCTATGGACACAAAATCACGTGCTAAATACCGAATGGAGGAATACGACAATGCAATCATTACAGCCGAGAGTGGCGCTGATCGGGTCCGGATACTGGGGCAAGAATTTGGCGCGCACTCTTCATTCCTTGGGCGCTCTTGAATGCGTCTGTGATAGCCGGGATGACATTCTTTCCCAAATTCAGGCTGAGTATCACGTGCGAACCACGCGTGATTTTGACGCCGTCCTGGCAGACCGCAGCATTCAAGCCGTTGTCATTGCCGCCCCTGCAGCGGAACATTACAGTATGGCGTGGAAATGCCTGCTCCACGACAAGGATGTCTACGTCGAAAAACCCCTCGCGCTGCGCGTGGAGGAAGGCCAGGAATTGGTGGCGCTCGCTGCCGAGCGCAAGCGAATTCTGATGGTCGGGCATATCCTTGAGTACCATCCCGCGATTTTGGAACTAAAGAGGATGATCTCGAAAGGCGAGCTTGGCAACATCCAGTACATCTATTCTTCCCGCCTCAACTTGGGAAAGCTGCGCATTGAAGAAAACATTTTGTGGAGCTTCGCGCCGCACGACATTTCGGCCATCCTCTCTCTGCTGGGTGAGAAGCCAACTCACGTGACAACCCAAGGCGGCTGCTATCTGAATTCACAAATTCCTGACACGACGCTGACGACCTGCGATTTCAGAAGTGGCGCAAAAGCGCACATCTTCGTCAGCTGGCTGCATCCGTTCAAGGAACAAAAGCTCATTGTCGTGGGCGGGAAGAAGATGGCGGTGTTTGACGACCTCGAACGCGAGCGCAAGCTCGTTCTCTATTCTCACCGAATCGACTGGGTGAACCGCGTGCCCGTGGCCCAGAAAGCGGGAGGGGAGGTTGTACCACTTCCCAACGACGAACCCCTGCGCGTCGAATGTGAACATTTCCTGGAATGCATCCGAACTCGAAAAGCTCCCCGCACCAGCGGTGAACAAGGTCTGGGGGTTCTGCAGGTGCTGGACGGTTGTGAGCGCTCGCTCAAACAAGGCGCTCGCGTAGAGGTCGAAGTGGAGCAGCCAAGATTCCACGCCCATTCCTCGGCTTGCATCGATGCGGGATCCGAAATCGGCGAAGGGACTCGTATCTGGCACTTCTCACATATCATGGCTGGCGCAAAACTTGGCCGCAATTGCAACCTGGGTCAAAACGTGGTGGTCAGCCCAGGCGTGACGATCGGAAACAACGTCAAGATCCAAAACAACGTATCGGTTTATACCGGGGTGGAACTGGAGGACGACGTTTTCTGCGGCCCTTCCATGGTATTCACCAACGTGATCAATCCCCGCAGCCATGTTCTCCGCAAGCACGAGTACCGGAAAACGCTGGTGAAACAGGGCGCCTCTATCGGAGCCAACGCCACGGTCGTGTGCGGCGCCACATTGGGCAAATTCAGTTTCGTCGGCGCAGGAGCTGTAGTCACTCGAGATGTCCCCGATTACGCACTAGTTGTTGGCGTCCCGGCCACGCAAATGGGCTGGATGTGCCAATGCGGAATACGCCTTCCGGAACCGCCGGCGGAAACGAAATGTAGTGACTGCGGCCGGATTTACGATGTCGTGGGCGATGTGTGCCGCGAAGTCGTCCCTGAACCACAAGTGGACAAGCGAAAAGTTGTGAGCACCGCCGCCTGATGGCCTGCTCTGCTCCGGTAGCGGTTGTGATCAACCCTCATTGTTTGAGCTCTCTCAACAAAAAGTCCATTTCTACCAGGAGGCCCTATGCAGGGACGCCTTAAGGGCAGCAAATTCGACGGTGCGGTTTCAAAGACTAGCCGTGAGCCACAAGGGACAGGCAAGCGCCGAGTAGTCCATCTCACTTCGGTTCACGGGCCGCTCAATACGCGAATCTTTCATAAGGAATGCAAATCGCTCGTCGAGGATGGTTACGACGTGGTGGAGGTTGCACCGGATCTGCAGGATCGCTTGGTGGATGGCATACAAATCAAGGCCATCCGCAAACCGAAGTCGCGGATTGCCCGGATGACCGTAGGTGTGTGGAGGGTATATCGCGAGGCCGTGAAGCAGCACGCGGAGTTGTATCATTTTCACGACCCCGAGCTGCTTGGCGTTGGGCTCTTGCTGCGAGCACATGGCGCCAAGGTCATTTACGATATCCATGAAGACGTTCCTCGAACTATTGCATACAAGATTTACCTGCCATTGTGGCTTCGTGACATCCTTGTGCCGCTAACCGAGTGGTTGGAGAACGCAGGCGCTGCGCGCCTTTCGGCGCTGATTGCCGCAACGGAGCCGATTGCCGAGCGGTTCTCAGCGGTCAATCGCCATACGGTCGTGGTAAACAACTTTCCCAGGCTGGAAGAATTCTCCAGTGGCCCTGAAACTCCATGGGAAAGCCGCGATATCCCGCTGGCGTATGTGGGCGCAAGCCTCACTCGTGTCCGCGGAATTGACAATATTGTCAAAGCGGTGTCACTGCTGCCGGCGAATTTGTCCCCAAAGCTATGCGTGGCGGGCAGGTTCATCAATGATGGGCTTCTCGAAGACTTAAAGAAAAACCCGGGATGGGATCGCGTCGAGCATCTCGGATATTTGACGCGCGATCGGGTTGCCAATTTACTGGGGAGGACACGTGTAGGCCTGGTCTTATTGACTGCCGCGCCGAACTACATTCGCTGCCGGCCAACCAAACTGTTCGAATACATGGCGGCAGGCATCCCCGTGATCGCTTCGGACTTTCCCGACTTCAGGGAAATCGTTCACGCCGCGGGATGCGGAATTCTGGTTCCCCCCGAAGATCCACAGGCGATTGCGACCGCAATGGAGTACCTACTCACTCATTCTGAAGAAGCCCAGGATATGGGCCGACGCGGCCGGCGGGCAGTGGAACGCTCCTACGTTTGGGATATTGAGAAGAAGGCACTTCTCGAGTTGTATGACTCCCTCCTCGCCAGCAGCCATCCTCTGGAGCTGCCGGTGTCTGCGTATTAGTCGAAAATCGTCGGCCGAGCCCGCACCTGGGCCGCGCGCGTCACCAACCGCCGGTCGCAGGTTGCCATCCAACGAGAAAGTCCATGCTCAACGTGATTTTACGAGTCCCGGTTCAAATCGAATCGAAGGCACGGTATGCCTTCGAAACGCTGTCTACCACATGGGGACTCCCTGTTCGCTTTGTTGAGGACACTACAGCCGGGTGCAACGTCGTTTATGGAGTGTCCAAACAAACCGACGGTCGTGTCCCGGTGCTTCCCTTCGATGCTCGTGCTTATCTGCCAGAGACAGATTGCACCGGGCTGTCGTCGGACGGCAAGGTGGTGTGGGGCCCTGCAGGCACGCCGTTCGAACGCGTCGATTTGGTTGGTTCCACCTTTCGTCTTCTCACGTTTATGGACGAAAGTCGCGTTCCGCAAACCGCTCGCGATCGCCGAGGCATCTTCAATACGGATTCCCTGCCGGAGGGCCGCCAGGAAGTCGTAGCCGAGCCCCTCGTTGAAAACCATGCGGAGCTACTCTTCGAGCGCCTTTGCAACGGTCACCCGTGTTTGAAACAAAACCGTCAACCATTATGGCCGAACGGAAAGAAATATGCGCTGTTGCTGACCCACGACACCGACGCGATCACGTTGGGATCGGCCATGGAAATGACGTACAACCTCGGAAAGGCGATCCTCCGTCGCGACGGGGCTTCGTTCCGGAGGTTCAAAGACGGGTTCACCCACTTCGGCCGTCCGAATGACAATCCATTGTTTGGATTTCCGCGCTGGGAACGCATCGAGCGGCAGATGTTACGCAGTTGTTTTTACCTGTTTGTTCGGCCCAATCGGTTGAAGGCTGACCTGAATGATTGCCGCTCCACAGTGGGGAACCAGGCGATTGATTGGCGTATCCTTCGCTCGATGGCGGACGACGGTTGGGAATTCGGCCTGCATGCTCCAATCCACGCAAAAGAACACGTGTGGGCGTTGCAGCAAGGCAGAGAGTTTATTGAAGATAAAATCGGTCACCGCGCGGCGGGGCTGCGGCACCATTACTGGGCACTGGATTGGGTTCAGCCACATCTCACATTTCGGAAGCACATTCAGGCTGGGTTTCAATACGATACTTCCATCGCGTGGAGGAACCGCGCGGGATTTCGCGCGGGTACGTGCCTTCCTTTTCGACCCTTCGACCCTGGCAGCGATACGGCACTGGATCTCTGTGAAATACCGACGGCCTTAATGGACAGTCACATCTGCACGCAGGGAAAGCCCGTGGACGAAAGTGTTGGAGCGGGCCTGGCGCTGATCGATGCTATCAAACGGCGCGGAGGCGTCGCGCTGCTGAACTGGCATACGGAAACAGTTTGCAACGACTATCAATATGCGGGCGTATTGCCGGTGCTGTTAAAGATCATCGAGAATGTATTGCACGACTCAGACGTTTGGCTGCCGACGCCAACAGAGTTGGTGCGCCACTGGAATCAACGGAGCCTGCGTTTAAAGACCGGGACATTCAACTAAACCATTCGCAGTTGAGCTTTGAAGTTGTTCCCATTGACATGGTCATGACACCCCAGGTACCGGGCGCTAAGCAATCCACCGATCGTTGGACCGTGATCTCCACGCATCAAAAACAGACGCGCATGACGCTTGCACAATTTCTGCAGAGATTCTTCGCAGATCTCAATCAGCATGCTATTCGCTGGTGTGTGCTGCGGAACTATGCCGCCCTTCCGGAGCACACCGAGAGCGACGATATCGACATCCTCGTCGACCGAACGCAGTTTTCTCTGGTCCTTCATCTGATTGCCAGTATTCCCGAGATTCTCATTACAGACTTCGTTCAGCACCTTCATGAGGCGAGCGTATTCGTGGGTGGACTGGAAGGACAAGGAATTCATCTCGATTTCACCTTTGAATTTGGCTGGAAG
Source organism: uncultured Acidobacteriota bacterium (assembly GCA_963804145.1). GTDB lineage: Bacteria > Acidobacteriota > Terriglobia > Acidiferrales > UBA7541 > Palsa-360. The sequence goes on from CAWDPI010000010.1 coordinate 85,492, forward strand.
GGGCAAATATATCTTGACGCTCGGGATGTACTGAGCAGGTCTTGCCCTGATCCGACGTGGCGTCGGATGCGCGTTCCAGACCGCGTCGATGGTGCGCTGAACGCAGCTCTGAATACTTATCTGAGCTGCGGCAACGTCAAAACGCACTATCGTGCAGAAGTGTCACGGGTGTTCCAGGCCGATAAGGACACTGCGGTCGCTCGTATCTCAAAGAAGATTGGGGAGCGCCTCTCATCGAAACTGATCGATTTGTTCGCCGCAGGCGATTACGAGAAGGCATCGCTGCAGCTGGCTGCGGTTCGCCGCGAATTGTGTCTTCGCGAATTCTCGAGGAAACCGCTGCACGCATTAGCCGCAACCTCCCAATACTATGCGCGAGAACTTTCCAACCGGCTGAGTGGCAGGAAAATCACCAGAGTCACCGCATTTGGACCGGACGGCGTGGGAAAAACAACTCTCATCGCTGAGCTTGAACGACGACTGAAAGATACTTCGGGGACTGTCACCGTCCTGAAGTTCACGCCAAATATTGCCTACAAGCGGGCCGTGCCACGGCCTGCCTCTGTGCCAGCTCATCCCAGATCGCGAATGATGGATCGACTGCTGTCGTTCGTCCGGCCTGCGGTCTGGTGCTTTGAGCACTGGCTGTACAAGGTCCAACTTTTTAACGCGAATTCGCTGCTCCTGATCTGTGACCGTTACTACCATGATGTGTTGATCGCGCCCGGAAAATACCATTGTTCGGTCCCCGCAGCTCGCCTGTTTGCGAAGTTCGTGTCGCAAGCGGACCTGTGGCTGCTTGTCGATGGGCCGCCGAAGCTCATTGTTTCACGCAAGTTTCGACGAGATAAAGGCGAGGAGGCTTCATCGGCTCTTGATGCGCATACCCGTGAAACTATGATGGGAGAAGCGCTCGCCTATTCCTCCTCGTGCCGCTCTTTTCTGCAGAACCGGCCGAACGTAGTGTTCATCGATGCTTCGCAAGATTTCAAATTCCAGATTGCGCAGGCTGAAGCCGCAATTCTGTCAGCGATGGCAAAGAAGACTGCGAGATTGCTTCCTTTTGAGGGGTCTCAGGACGTGTCAGCAGAGGTTACCACCCCATTTCTTGGACGGGAATTTTCGAAATGACTACGCATCGGAATGCAGCGGTTCTCGACGAGGAATTAAGATCTACCCTTGCGCCCGGTCCGGCGTTGCTGAAACGCCGGATGAGGGTTCTGGCCCTGGATGGGGATGAGAATTCCTGTGTGGCCACGGTGCGTTCGCTGAAGCGAGCCGGTTATCGGGTTGTCGTCGGCTCCACACGAAAGCTGTCCAAAGCAGGTGTCTCCCGTGATTGCGACGGGACATTCGTTTATACGTCTCCCGAGAAGAGCTCAACGACATTCGGTGCCGAAGTGGCGATAGAAGCGGCACGAGAGCCAGGCACCTTGATCATCGCGCACACGGAAAATACAACGGTTGCGCTTTCCATGAATCGCGATTTGCTGCTGAGCACCGGGGCACGCATGGTGATGCCCTCGCCCGAGTGTCTGTCGCTGGCGGTGGACAAGACCCAAACTACCGCGTTGGCCAAGTCACTGGGACTGGTCGTGCCGGAATCGCATAGCATGACCACCCTGGAGCAAGCCGGGGAGGTTGCGCGCGAGATTCGGTATCCCGCGGTGCTGAAGGCAAGCCGGTCAGCAGAATTTAAAACAGATGGCAGCGTTGCAAGGACCGACCGACCTCAATATGCAAGTAACGCCGACGAATTTGTAATAGCGTATCGTCGGCTGGCGCAGAATTGCTCGGCGGTGCTGACTCAGGAATTGATCCATGGCCACGGCGCTGGCTACTTTGCGCTTATGAACCACGGAGAACTGCGCGCCGAATTTGCCCACCTGCGCGTTCGAGACGTCCACCCCACAGGTTCGGGAAGCGCCGTGCGCATCAGCGTTCGTCCGCACCCCGCCGTGCGGGACGGTGCGTTACGAATTCTTCGCGCGTTGAAGTACCACGGAGTTGCTATGGTGGAGTTTCGGATCAACCCGGAGAACGTTCCGGTGTTTCTGGAAGTAAATCCCCGGTTTTGGACTTCCCTGGCCCTCTCGATCCACGCGGGAGTCGATTTCCCTGCCCTGCTTGCGCACATGGCCGAACATGGAGACGTCGAACCTCAGTTTGACTTTCGCCTCGGCGTTCGTTGCCGGTGGCTAGTGGGAGATTGCGGGCATTTGCTCCAGGTTCTGAAGGGCAAACCGAAAGGTTTTCCCGGGGACTTTCCACCGCGGCTGCGCACCTTGTGGGAATTTCTAAGACCTGTGCCCCGAACATTTCATGACTTGTTTTCTCTCCGTGATCCTTTGCCTGAAGCAGCGGATTGGCTTCACTATTTCAGGAAATTCATAAATGGGCAGGTTTAGTCACTCTGCTCCATGGCAAATAAAGCTTTTCGGGCGCTTCCTGCTTTCGTTTAGTAAAAGGGGTTGAATATGTCAAGCACCAGAATTTGTACGAAAGAAAAAGCTGCACTTTGGTTGTCACCAGTTTTCCTGGCGCTCGGGGTCTTCTGTTATCTCGCGTCTCCAGCATGCGCTCAGCAAACTGGAAACCCTGTGGCGTCTATTCAGAGAGTGAGTCCTGTCGCTCCGGTCGTCGAGGATGTGGCCGCTACCCCGAGTTCGCAGACAGATCTGATCGTAGGTACCGGAGATCTGCTGGAAGTAAGTATCTATCAGGCACCGGAGTTTGACAGGCAGGTCCGAGTCGACGACTCAGGAGAGATCTCGCTGCCTCTGCTCGGATCGGTAAAAGTTTCCGGGCTCACGATCAGGCAGACGGAGCAGTTGATCGAACGGCGCTTGTCCAGCGACAAATACTTCACCGAGCCTCGGGTTTCGGTATTCGCAAAAGAATACGTGTCCGGGGGAATTTCAGTTATGGGCGAAGTCCATAAGCCGGGTATTTACCCAATGCTCGGAGGACATACGCTTTTCGATGTGATCTCCGCGGCCGGCGGGACCACTCCGACTGCGGGCCCAATAGTATCGATCATCCATCGTCGGCAACCAGACCAGACGGAAACCGTGAAGTACGATACAAGCAACAATTCCTATCACAACGTGGAGCTTTTGTCCGGGGACACCGTGATCGTGTCTCAAGCAGCAATCGTTTACGTCGTGGGTGACGTGCACTTGCCGGGCGGCTTCGTTATGGCACGGGCAGACTTAACGGTCCTGCAGGCAATCGCCATGGCCCAGGGAACAAATCCGATGGCCTCATTGAATGGAGCGAAATTAATCCGCACGAACGCCGGGGAACGGCAGGAAATTCACCTGCCTCTGAAGGAGATTCTCGCGGGGAAATCCAAAGATTACGAGTTGCAGGCCAACGACATCATCTTCGTCCCGAATAGTGCAGCCAAGTCCGCGGCGCACAAAACGATGGAAGCCATACTCCAGGCTGCGACGGGTATTGCTATCTACAAGCCTTATTAGATCTCTCTTGGTGAAATCCCTGTAACAAACGGAAACCAGGAACACCCAATCCCTTTTGCCGCGAGAGGTATTGGGCGCAACTTAAGCCATGCGTGGCGGGGAGCGCTTCCCGAAGATATCCCAGCAGCGAGCTCGTCGGTCAATTGGTCCGCGCTCATCCTAGACACACATCGAATTGTTAGGCCCCCGCAAAATGTCTGAACCTACAAGGCGATTGACAATCGGAGTTGTGCTCTTCCTTGGTTTGGCGGCTTGTGTTGCCGCAAAAACCGACCTCGGCCCAGGGTTGTCCTTGCTGGCCGTGATGGCGTTCGCCGGAGCAATCGCGCTGTCGCGCAAATATCGGATGGCGCCGCTAGCGGGGCTCCTGTTCATTGGCGCTTTTAAGCCTACGGCAGCCACCTCGATCACGGCGAGCGACCCCACGATCATATTCCTCGGAATTATGGCCATTTCCCTGGTAGTGGAAGTATTGCTCCGAATCAGCGGATGTGAACGCTTTACTCTGGCCGATGCCTTTGCTGGGGAGGAGTTCGGGCTCGTAGCCTTCCTGGGATTCTTCGCCATTATGGTCCTCAGTTATCTGTACACTCCCGCGGCGATGGCCGGCGGCATCAAGCTGGCGCGTTTTGTATTCATCAGCGCGCCGCTATTTGTCGCACCGTTCCTCCTGCTGGCCGAGGAAAAGGACCTCAATCAATTCGTGGTCATCAGCCTGGTGTTGTCTCTGGTACTGGCATTCCGGGCGGTCTGGGACATCGTGCAGGGCGCGGGCCTGGAAGTGATTCTCTCTGGAAATGGTGATATCACCAGAATCGGCGATGCTCAGCTACTCGGTGCGATGATCCTCATACTCGTGTACTACCGGTTTTCGGAGCGGTTCAAGCGGTTCATTGCCGTCGTTTGTATCCCCATATTGATTGTTGGATTGATCGCGTGCGCCTCTCGCGGGCCGATATTTTCGCTGGGGTTTGCCCTCGTGGCCAGTCTTTTCCTGATGCCGCGCGGGTTTAGCGTGGTGCCAAGGAAGGTAGTCCTGGCCGGCATGGCTCTGGTGGCAGTCATCGCCGTCTTCGCCCTGATGTGGATCGAAAAGTTTCCGGCCGCCCAAAGCAAGTTCATGCAGAAGGAATTGGAAATCACCCGCCTTTCCAGTTTGCAAGATCCCGGCGGGACGGCGGGCCAGAGGCTCAAGTTTTACAGCCGGGCAATACAAGGTTTTCACGAAAAGCCATTATTGGGGTGGGGGTTAGGTGGTTGGGTCGCCTACTACTATGGGTATGACGATACGTCCAGAACGAATCGCGGCAATCTGCCTTTTCAAACCGAGTATCCACACAATTTCGTTTTGGAGGTTGCCGTCGAGCAGGGCGTCGCAGGACTGATTGCGCTCGGGCTTTTTCTCTTGGCGATTTTTAAGCGTCTGAATCGATTGCGTTTCGCGGGTGCCGGGCGTTACGCATTTCTCCTTCCCATGATGCTGTATCATTTTTCAGCGGGCATGTTCAGTCAGGACATTAACAGCCGGGAACTGTGGTTCTGGTGCGGAGCTGTGTTCAGCATATCTCGCTTAGTTAACTATTCTCATAACAACAATACGGTTGCTTTGCCGTATCGCTCCCACAACGCCGAAATTCCAAATGTGATCGGCCTTGCAGCCCGCCTGTAAGCCGCCGCTGGCCGCCCGTTGCGCTGCTATCCCTGGATAACTCCCAACGACGGCCGTGAAAATACAAACGCTATCGCGCCGAATTGAGAAATCGCGGACCGGTGCAGCAGCCCCGCAACTTGAACCAAAATGACGTCATTTTCCTCGTCCTGCGAAAGAAAATCTGATAGCGCCACCCGTCCACCATGCCTATAGACGCGGTCATAGAACCAACCACCTGGTTCCGCTTTCAGCTCGGGAGAGTCAGGGAATTAGTCCGTCACAACCGCGAATATTCGGTCTTGTCCGCTACCGTCTTGCTGGGCGCGGCCCTCATCATGTCAAGGTTCCTTGGGTTTGCCCGCGAGGCTTACATAGCCTACGCATTCGGCGCCCAGCAGCAAACCGATGCCTATATTGCGGGTTACACGATTCCTGACATTTTGTATTCGCTGCTGGCGGGCGGGACCATGGCCATTACCCTTACTCTGGTACTGACCCGTTATCAGTGCGCAGAATCTGAGAAGGACACACACAAAGCCTTTTCGGTCATATTCACGGTCATGGTGTCCATCTTGTTCGGAGCTACGGTCTTGGCTGAAATTTTTGCGCCGCAGTTCGCCCGGCTTTTATTCCCGAAGTTCAGCCCCGATCAGCTCAGCCTCTGTGTGCGGATCATTCGAATTCTGCTTCCGGCCAGGCTGCTTCTTTATGTCGGAACGATGCTCTCCGCTGTGCTGCTGTCCATGCGCCGATTCTTTTTGCCTGCCATTACGCCCCTGTTCGTAAACATGGGAGTGCTCGGCATTGCTCTGCTGATGGGCAGCAGGATGGGCGTTGCGTCCCTGGCGGTGGGCAATCTGCTGGGGACCCTGGTGGGGCCTTGCTTGCTGCACAGCCTGGGCGTCAGAAGCGCCGGGTTCTCCTATCGCCCTTCCTTAGATGTTCACAATCCGGGGTTGCGGGAGTGGTTGAGTCTCTCTCTGCCAATGATGATCAGTATTAGCATTTTCAGCGCTGACACCTGGTTTGTGTCGTATTTCGCCTCCGGCCTTAGCGGAGATATTACCCGCATACACTACGCAAAACAGTTGTTATTCGTGCCCGTAGCGCTGTTGGGAAGCACCAGCAGTGAGGCGGCCGTGCCTTTTCTCGGTAAATTATTTTCGGAACGGCGATTTCAAGAATTTGAGCAGAGTCTCAACCAGGCGGTGTATGCGGTTTCTGCGGCGACCCTGTTAGCGGCTTCTTGGATCGTCTCGGTAGCGCTACCCCTGTGCGATGTCGTATTGCGGCGAGGCCGTTTCGAGTTTGGCGATTCTCAGAAGACTGCCTTGTATCTCTCCTGCATGTCGATTTCACTGGTGTTCTGGTCACTGATTATGACATACAGCCGCGGGTTGTCTGCCGCCATGGACACTGTAAGGCCGGCCGTCGTCGGCACGCTCACCGTCGTTGTTTTCTTTCCTATCTACGGGTTGATGTTCCACATGTGGTCGACCATGGGCCTGGCAATCGCTACTTGTTTGGCTACTGGAGCGAATGTTGCGGTCCTCGCCATACTGACGCATCGCAAGGGGCTGGCTCGACTCACGACTCTGCGCTACGGTGAAATTGGCAAGTCCCTGGGGGTAGCCGTGGCGGCAGCCATCGTGGGGCATTTTGCCAACGGAATCATCCATATTGACGGCACACGCGCCGCAGACATCAAGGCTATTGCGTTCGATTCGGCGTGCTGGCTGTCGGTAGTGGCGTTGGGCCTTTGGATCTCTCGCTCAAGGCTGCTGAACCATTTAAGTGACTGGACCGGGCTTCGCTGGTTCAGAAGATTAGACGACGAACCGAACCTGGTATGAACGGGGTTCTACCTGAGACTCTTGAAATTCCCTGCGAACTAAAATGATCACGCAGCTAGCTGAAATTTCGGCGCAGCGGAATCTGCTCACTCGCGAGTTCCGCCTGTATGGCTTGAGAGAACTCGCGCGCAGAGCAGGTGTCAGTGCGCAGTTCTTTCGCTCGTGGAAAGTAACCCTCCAAGAACATGAAACCGTTGTGTCCGTGGACGCGGGCCGTCCGAAGTATATTTGCTTTCCCCATAGCTATCTTGAAATAGAGCAGCAGGTCCACGAACGGAAGGTTTCTGTTCGGCGAGCCCCCTGGATGCAATCGCCGACCGATTCCACCAGGCGTGAGGTCCCCGATTTCATCGTGCCCTGGGTGGGCGACGATGACCGCGAAAACGTGCCGCTGTTCCGTTCTGCGGGGCCAGACATCGTAGAGTGTGCGTTTGATCTGCTTTCCTCACTGGCCCTCACGCTTTCGCGGGTCGAGGAAACTTTGACCAGCCAGCGAGATCGGCACGGCCGCTTCCCAAGCGCCGCGAGCATTGCCAGCCGGGAGGAATTCCTACAGCGTCCCATCGTGGACGAGTACGGGCTGGCGTTTGAGCAGGCGCTGAGGCATCTGCTTCCGGCATGGCAGCCGGAGAAAAGAGAACTTCGCGCCGTCGTCTCGCATGATATGGACCATATCGGTGTACCCTTCAGTTTAGGGCAGACCTTGGGCCACTTGGTTAGGCGCCGCAGCCCGGCAGCTGCAGCCTGCGACTTTCTGGCGGTTCCTTTCGGTACGGGACAACCTGTTTACCTTCGCTGTGCACAGCAGCTTGCTGAGATAGAGCTGGCACGGGGCCTCGATTGCGAATTTTACTGGAAGAGCTGCCCGCCGGGCCCCTTCGACAGCGGCTACTACCCGTTTCATCCAAAGGCCAGGAAAGTCATCTCCTGGCTTCAGGAGCGCGGTATCCGGAACGGCGTGCACCCCAGCTACGAAACGTTCATGAATCCCGACCGGCTTCGTCTGGAAGTGGACCAATTGACGAAATTGCTTGGCCCTGGCGCGCTTGGTGGCCGGCAGCACTATCTTCGCTGGGCACATGACACGTGGTTGCATTGGGAGAAATGTGGCTTGGTATACGACAGCACGATTGGCTACTCGGATGAAGGAGGATTTAGAGCCGGCAGCTGTATCCCGTATCGCCCGTGGCTATTTTCGGAAAATCGGGAAGCTAACTTGCTGGAAATACCGTTGGTCTTAATGGACCAGGTGCTCCTTCCTCAAAGCGAACAGCACAGCTTAGGATTCGTGTCCCAGCTAGTGAACCGTTGCTGCCGCGTGGGTGGCGTGTTTACTTTGCTTTGGCACAATTCAAACTTTGTGACTCCGCGTTACCGGAAACTTTATACCGCCATCCTTGATACGGTTGCCGCGCTGGAACCGAAAAGATTCCGGCCGGAAGAAGCCATCAATAGTTTGGCCAAGTCGTGGAGTTTCGGTGCCTAGTACAGGGCGCCGCCCGGCCCACGTAGAGGCCCCCAGGTGGCCAACAACTGACCGTGGGGCCAGTTATCCTCGCGTTTTCGACGCCTTAGGCTCTCAAAAGATTGCAGTACGGATAGCGATACGCGCGGCCCTGATCTGCCAGGCAAGGCGAGCGTGTGCCCAGCACCCGGTGGCCGGCGAATCTAGATTATGCAAAGGCGAAATCGTAAATGAAGGTAAGTTGGCAGTTCCCGTGGCGGTTGCTAGTCGCTCGACGAGCTGTTCTAACCGCGATCGTACTATTCATCGCGCGCGGCGCATCCGCTCAGGCGTACTACGGGTCGAAATGGGCAGCCGGTTCCCTTGCAAATACACAGATCGGCGGCAGTGGGGGCATTCAAGGAGATTATCGCTTTAGTTCCATTCATACTGGTGCGCTGACGGCAATCCACACCTTTTGGCAAAGCGGTTCGGGGTATGGAGGCGGTACTGGGGGGACTTATCGGATTGACCTGGAATCCGATGACGGAACCGCGAACCATTTCCCGTCAGGTACAGTTTTGGCAACGACGACCGAACTAAACCCGACTCATACCTACACAACTGAAATGTTTGCGTCTCCGGCAACAATAAATTCAGGCGTGCTCTATCATCTCGTGTACACAAACATCGATGCGAATTCATCCGCCAACTTTACTTCGCTGAACATGATTTACCTCTATCCGCCTGTTACGAGCCCAGCTCAACCTACGGTTTCTGACATCAACTGGGCGCATCTCTATAATGTAGGCACCGTCAGGACCCCCAATTGGGTTTGGCGTGGTGGAAACTCACAAGGTGCCTATATGCCTACGCTCGAACTCGTTTACAGCGACGGGTTCATAACCGGGAACGGCTACATGGAAGTGTGGATCGATACATCTCGAAAGACAATCAGCGGCAGTAACCAGGTGCGCGAGACGTTTACCGTAAGTGCCGGCGATAAGTCCGTCGTGAGCTTCTCCATTCGTTTGAGAATGGACAGCGGTAGCGACCCATTGACCGTCAGTTTGCAGACGGCCAGCGGCACGGTTATCGAATCAGGGAATATTCCGGCAGGAAAGGTCTCTTCGACGGATGCCTGGGTGACTTATACCTTCAGTCAGACACGCACGCTCACGAATGGCACTTCATACAATATCGTCCTTACAGCGCCCGGAAGTTCGGCTTACTCGATCTTCCCAATTCGTAAAGGCCGATCGCACAATTTCGATGCACCAACGTTTTTTGGTGATGGAGACGCGCAGTACACCAGCAACGGTTCGACGTGGATCAATTGGCCCGATGAGGATGGCAGTCCGTCGTCCGAGGGCGATCTGCAGTTTTATTTCACGATCGGGACCGCAGACCCGCGTCCGGCCCCCCCGGTGATCACCAGCATCCGCGTGATGTGAACCTTTCTTCGCGCATCTTACAAACATGTTTTCAGCGAGCTGACATCGGCCTCTGTTAGTCAACCAGAGTGAAAGTCTGCTTGGCGGTCATCTCGACTCGCAATACCAAGCTTCTTCAAGATCGTTAAGGTATAAGCATATGGACCCTCACATCGACTTGCAAAAGGATCGACGCGGTCCTTTATACGCAGGAACGTCACTGACCGAATCAACGCGGGAACCGGCTCTGCAGCCGCACGATTCTCGGGACTCACTGCCGAAGGCCACGCCTGCGGATTTCACGTGTTCCGCCTATTCCGCAATGCTCAAAAGGCTGCTCGGTGAAGGCTACCGCTTTGTCACATTCCCAGAAGCGGCCCCGATACTCAAAACTGGAGAGCCATTCGTATTGATGCGCCATGACATTGACTTTGACCTCAAGAAGGCGCTGAAGATGGCCGAACTAGAAGCCTCGCTGAACGTTGCCTCTACCTTCTTTTTCATGTTGCGCACCACTCACTATAACGTGTTCTCTCGGGAGGGGAGCGCGGTGGTGAAGAGCATCCTGTCTTCGGGTCACCATCTGGGATTGCACTTCGATTGCGCCTCCTACAGCGATGATTCTGTCGAGGAGCTGTGCGCCGCGGCTTCGCTCGAAGCGGAAATGCTCGAAAGCTGGTTTGGCTGTCCAGTTGGCGTGGTCAGCTACCACCGGCCAAATGCTGCCGTATTGTCCGGCAACCCGGCATTATCGGCCCCGCGTCCGCATACCTATCAATCCCTGTTTACCGGTCCGATCTGGTACTGCTCAGACTCCCGTGGCCGCTGGCCGGCGGACGCACCGGATAAAAGTACCGCTTTCCGGGAGAAAAGGCCCATGCACCTGCTGGTGCACCCGATCTGGTGGAACGAGGAGCCGGTCGGTCCTTACGAGACTCTTGTGCGCTACATAGACGCAAGCACGGACGCACTGAAAAAATCCACGGCGGCCAATTGCACGGTGTATCAGGCCGGACGGTTACCGGCGCCAGGGACAAAGGACGCAAAATAAGATGGCAAACACGAACAAGCGGGTCGGGGTGGTGGGTTGGCCGGACAGCTATCGGCGCCAGGAACTACGAGCTAGAAATAAGATAGCAGGCACGAACAAGCGGGTCGGGGTGGTAGGTTGCAAACACACGACGGGCGATCTCATCCTCGGCCTGAGGCGTCACGGCATTACGATCGATCATTGCGTAACGCTTTGCCCGGAAAAAGGTGTGGAGCAGAAGGTAGCGGGCTATTACGATCTGCGGCCTCTTCTTAATAAGGTCGGTGTGCCGTACACGATCGCCCACAAATATACCCTGAACAGCGAAGAGGACCGACAAACCTTGCTCGGCCTGAATCTGGACATGCTGCTCGTGATGGGCTGGCAACGGCTGATTCCGGAGTGGTGGCTGGAATCGTTGAGCGTGGGCGCCTTCGGCATGCATGGCTCCAGCCGGCCCCTGCCGCATGGCCGGGGCCGCAGCCCATTGAACTGGTCGCTCATCCAGAACAAGGAGATTTTTTACACGCACCTGTTTCAATACAAGCCAGGTGTGGATAACGGGCCGGTGGTAGACGTGCAGACGTTCGACATCACTCCGTATGATGATTGTCATACACTGCACCAAAAGAACGTTACCTCGATGATTCATTTATGTGCCAAGGCAATGCCGGAGCTTCTGGCAGGGAACGCCGTGCTGACACCGCAACCCAAGGACGGTGCTTCTTACTATCCCAAGCGTTCGCCCGAAGACGGTCTCATCTATTGGACTGATACCTCCATCGCGATTTGCAACTTGGTGCGCGCTTTAACCAAACCATTCCCCGGCGCGTTCACCTTCCTCGATAACGATGCCGCACGTAAGGTCTTCCTCTGGCGCTGCATTCCGTTTGATACCCGGCTCTCCTGGCCGGGCTCGCTTCCTGGTGAGATCGTGGAAGTCTTTTATGACGGCACGTTCGTCGTTCGAACCGGTGATTCGACCGTCCTGGTGCAAGGCAGCGAAGGAGCGCAATTAACAGACGCGGACATAGGACGCAGGTTTGGCGACCTGGATACGCCGCGCAAACAGTGGCCGAACCTACCGGACTGATCCCAAAAGAAGAACTTCTTATCATCAGCTACCTGTTCCTAGTGACAGGTGGCTTTGCTGCGCATACGAAGACAATTCGTACAACATTGATCTGACGGAGCTTGGCAGTTCAGCTGCGCCATCGTTTCTTGTTGACGAACACACGCAATCCACCAGCAACGGTTCATCGTGGATCAATTGGTCCGATGGGGATTGTAGTTCGTCGTCCGAGGGCAATCTGCAGTCTTATTTTGCGTCAGGTCCACCGGCCCGCATCCGGCACCGTCGACGATCACAAACATCAGCATAGCTTGAACCTTTCTCCACGCTTCTTTGACGGGCTCCCAATAAGAACAGGGTCGGATTCCAAAGTGCCAATCACAACTCTTAAGCAACGAGCCGTGAGCCCGCCGGTGTTGAGTTTCGCTGCGAAATGGTGCGGGCGGTGTGGCGCCGCGGTCGAGAAGCACCCGTTCTGTCCAGCGTGCCGGGAGTTCTTCCGCGCGCTAAATAACCCAAAAGTAGTCATCAGAAGATAGGCACGCAGGAGACCGGAATTTAAACCACACGGGCCCGGTATTGCTCCGACATATCCGTAGCTGCTTTTGTCGTCGGATTGGTTTGAGAGTGGTTTGGGCGGACTGCATCCCAACCGAGTAGAACGAAACGTCGTCGCCGATTGCGATGATTTTATAAGTGTGAAGCGGAATCTTGGCCGTACGTTCGACAGGAAAATCCAATCGATACGAAAGAGAGGCACGGATACATGAGAAACCCAAATGAGTCAAGTCGGGGCGCTGCTCAACACCAGCGTGGACTCTGGGGAAAGCTCTTCAGGGTTAGGAATGTCCGCCGCGTGGGAGGTTGGGTGTTGCTCGTTGTTGCTTGTCTGTTCGCGAGTACGCAGGCACGTCTGGGCACTCGAGCCGCAACGAGTGGTTCGGGTGTTTCCGCGCCTTCCACTCCATTCAACACGAGCGCCGCTCTGGTAGAAACGCCGACGGTGTTACGCGCAAGGTCATCGGCAAATGGAGTCACGGCGAAGGCGGTTCGTGTGAAGGCGGTCCGTGCGAAGATGCCGGCGGCTGCTCCCGCGCCCCCTACTCCCACGGGCCCGCCGAATGCGCCAGTTTTGTCCGCGCCTACGAACGGTGCGAGCGGCGCCTCCACTTCTCCGACGCTAGACGTTTCCGTGACCGATCCTGCAAGCAGTAATCTCACGGTGACGTTCTACGGGAAAATTGCCAATGCGACCGGCCAGAACTTCACCCTCGCCGTCTTGCCCGATACCCAGTTTTACTCCGCCGAAGATGACAACGGCACGGCGGCCATGTATATGGCACAAACCCAGTGGATCGCGAACAATCAGGCGGCTCTGAACATCCCTTACGTCGTTCACTTGGGAGACATTGTCAACGATGGTGCTTCACAGACGTTTGAGTGGACCGTGGCCGACAGCGCCATGACCGTACTTGAAAACGCCAACATCCCTTACGGCGTTCACCCGGGCAATCATGACGAGGGCGTGAAGGGCAGCGGCGCCGGGGGCGTGGACGGCGGCGGCGACGCAGGCAACACGACCGCTTACAACCAGTATTTCGGCGTCTCTCGCTTTAGCGGCCGTTCCTACTACGGCGGCCACTATTCGACGGGTAATGACGACCATTACGACCTGATCAGCGCCGGCGGCATGAACTTCATCATCATCTATTTTGCCTACGACGAAAATATCACCGGGTCGCGCTTCACGAGCGTATTGTCATGGGCTCAAGGAGTTCTGCAGCAATACTCGGACCGCCATGCAATTCTCGTCAGCCACTACATTCTGCAGGACGGGAACCCGGCGCAATTCGGCGATCAGGGGCAGGTCCTTGTGACGACCTTGGGCAAATACCCAAACGTATTTCTCACCCTTTCGGGCCATTATCCTCTCCCAGGCGAAGGTCAACGAGTCGACACATTCAACGGCAACACCGTTACCAGCGTGATGTCCGACTTCCAGGACCGCGCCAATGGCGGTGACGGCTGGATGCGCATCATGACCTTCTCTCCTTCAACCAACCAGATCAATGTCCAGACATATTCGCCGGTGCTAAACCAGTACATGACCGACAGCGGCAGCCAGTTCTCGCTGCCCTGGAACATGCAGAACAGCGGCTACACCAACCTGGGATCGATCTCCAATGTTGCCTCCGGCAGCCACGCCACGATGACGTGGAACAACTTGGCTACGGGTGTGCAATTCCAGTGGTACGCAGTCGTCACCAACGGCACCTATACAACGACGGGGCCGACATGGAGTTTCACGACTGGCAGCTCAGGAACGCCAGGCGCCAGCCTCTCTGCTACGAATCTGGCATTCGGCAGCCAGATCGTGAATACCAAGAGCGCGTCGCAAAGCGTTTCGCTGACGAACACGGGGACCGCTTCGCTGAATATCTCCAGCATCACGCCTAGCAAGGACTATTCGCAGTCAAATACGTGCGGCACCTCGGTTACGGCAAACAACAGCTGCACCATTACCGTGACCTTCCAGCCGACGGTGACCGGCACGGACAACGGCACAATCATCATCAGTGACAATGCTTCCGGCGGGTCGCAGACGATTACCCTAACTGGATCAGGCGCGGCGTCCGCGCCAGTCGCCAGCCTTTCAACCACCAGCCTGAATTTCGGCAGCCAAACAGTGAACACATCGAGCGGATCGCAATCCGTAACTCTGACCAATACGGGCAATGCCTCGCTTACAGGCATAAGTGTCGCTGCGAGCGGAGACTATTCCGCTACCACGTGCCCGAGTTCGCTCTCGCCCACGGCGGCCTGCAAGATCAATGTCACGTTTATGCCCACAGCGACTGGAACAAGAAGCGGCGCAGTGACGATTAACGATAACGCAGCCGGCAGCCCGCAGACGGTCACTTTGACTGGCACAGGGACTGGGTCAGCAGCCACCACTTTGAGCCTTTCCCCAACCAGCCTGAGTTTCGGGTCGCAAAGCGTTGGAACAACTAGCTCTACGAAACGAGTGACCCTTTACAATACCGGAAGCGCAACACTGAGCATCGCGAGCATTGTCGCAACCGGTGACTTCTCTCAAACAAATAATTGCGGCGGGTCGGTTAGCATGGGAAGTAGTTGCAGGATCAGGGTTAGCTTCAAGCCCACCGCAACAGGAACCCGTACTGGATCCATTGCGATCACCGATAACGCCAGCGGCAGTCCCCAGACCGTTAGTCTAACGGGCACTGGAAGGTAAACAGTCGGATTCAGCTGTTAATTCATGCGGGAAGTGTCGTCGGTGCCTGGCACTCTTGTGCTTGCTGTAGAGTTCGCGCCGGGATACGAGATATAGCTGACTAGGAGGACCCAAAGCTTCGACTTTGAAGTGAGCATTCGCGCTCTCTAAATTGGCAGCGGCATTCAGGTGGAGGGTAGCGGCTTTCATGAAGCCGCTATGGTTCCGCGTTTATGCTGTGGGAGTGTGTGTTCATTGGGATCTCTACTCCCTTGCCGGGGTGCGGGGTGGTCTTCATCATTCCCGGTTTCCGCTTCAGCACACTACCACTGGACTAATTTAACCCTTAAGGTCACCTTGAGCCGCGACTCGAGTCGCCTGCTCGCTGGGCTGTCCAATACTTTTCTCGACAGTAAAGAGATGACGGCCCAGCCCTGTACGGCGTGGAATCATTTCGGGCCATAGCACCTTCCGATCAAGAGTTTTTCCCTCCCCAGCAGTCCTCTTCCTGCGTTTTCCAGCATCCTCCCTCCGTTGTCTTACTATTCTCTCTCGTTACGTCTCATCTAAATTCGCGAATTCAGACTCGTGTTGGATAACTGCGACTGGATCTCTGTTGCGGTCTGGAATGCTTGATCGCGCTCGCAATCTTTGAAGCGGTTGCAGGATTCATGCTTGATTGGGATAGAATCGGCCCACTATGAGGCTGGCATTTTCCGCGGTCTTTCTCTTGTCTGCCGCCACTGCTTTGTATGGACAGACGCGTGCTCGCGGTCCCGAGACGCGTACAAAGCCACGACCGTTCAGCGTCGTCGAAGCCACGATCCCGGAAATGCAAGCAGCAATGAAAGAGGGGCGAGTCACATCGCGCGAGCTCGTCACCCAATACCTGCTGCGCATCGCGCTCTACAACAGCAAACTAAACGCCGTCATAACGGTAAATCCCAACGCTCTGAACGAAGCGGACGCGCGCGATCGCGAGCGAGCTCAGGGCAAGGTGCGTGGCCCGCTGCACGGCATTCCCATCGCGCTCAAAGACAACATGCATACAGTGGATATGCCCACGACCGGCGGCGCGCTGGCATTTCGCGGCCTTATCCCTCCGTACGAAGCCACGCTTACGAAAAATTTGCGGGATGCGGGCGCGATCATCCTCGCGAAAACAACGATGACGGAACTCGCGAATTGGGTTGCAGGCGGGCCGACGCCGATGCCGGGCGGTTACAACGCGCTCATCGGATACAGCATGAATCCTTACGATCCACGGCGTGACCCGCGCGATGATACGTTCGACGGCCGCCCGGTTCTTTCCACCGGCGGATCGAGCTCGGGCGTGGGCACGGCTGCAAGCTTCTGGGCCGCAAATGTGGGAAGCGAGACGTCCGGCTCGATTCTGAGTCCGTCCAATCAGAACATGCTTGTTGGCATCAAACCGACCGTGGGCCGTATCAGCCGCCACGGCATTATTCCGATAACTGCGGACCAGGACACGGCAGGCCCGATGGCCAAGACTGTCACCGACGCAGCCATTCTGTTGGGCGCACTCGAAAGCGCTGCTCCAGATCCGAACGATCCGGCCACTCAAAAGTGCGCTCCGCCGCCGGGACGCGACTACAGGAAATTTCTCAAGCCGGACGGCCTCAAAGGAGCGCGAATCGGAATTCCCCGTGCTTCTTACTACGATCCCGTCACACCGCCCGGCGAGAAAGAGGCGCGAGAGGGCCTCAAGCCCGATCAAAAGAAAGCGATGGACGAGGCGATCGATGCGCTGAAACAGCAAGGCGCTGTGATTGTCGATCCGGCGGACATTGCAAGCGTCATTTCCACTGATCCAAAAAATAATCTGCTGAAGTGGAATACCTGTTCCGGTCTCGAAAACGCCAAGGGCAAGGATGAGGACTGCTCCGTGGTTCTGAAGTATGGAATGAAGCGCGATTTTAATAAGTGGATCGATTCGCTTGGTGATACGGCCCCGGTAAAGTCGCTCACCGAGCTTCGCATGTTCAACCTGGCACATGTGAAAGCCGGCGCGATCAAGTATGGCCAGTCGCAGCTTGACATCTCTGACGAGATGGATCTCGCGACCGACCGCGCGCGGTACGAAGAGGACCGAGCAAAAGATTTGAGACTGTCCGGAGCCGAGGGAATTGACGGGGCTCTCAAAAAATATAATCTGGATGCGCTCGTCTTTTCGGGTGCAAGCGGTGCTGCCATTGCGGCGAAAGCAGGATACCCAACCGTAATCGTTCCGTTTGGAACGTTTCCGAATGCCCCGACTCCCTCCTTCCCGCCAGGGTTTGCTGCGAAACCTGCCCCGCTCGGTGTCGCCTTTACTGGGACCGCGTGTAGCGAGCCAAGATTAATTGAACTCGCCTACAGCTTTGAGCACGCGACCAAGCGGCGAGTACCGCCGCCTTCTTTTCCCTAGAAGTGACTCGATTAGATTTGGACGGCCGTGCGAAGATTTCACCAAGTTGATGAGGCAGGCTAGGCGATCCTGTTCCCGCACAAACTTGAGGGCCTGCCTTGGTTGCAAATTCATTGTGTCCGGGGCGGGAGAAGCGTACGATGCGCAAGCGAGAGGTCCGAAACGGATAATCTGGTCAGAGTGACCTGTTTTCAAATAGGAGGACGAGAGATGGGTTCAGAATCGAATGTGAGCAGGAGAGATTTGATGAAGTGTGGCTTGGCCTCGGCGACGCTTCCTGTGGTTTCGGGGCTGTTAGGTTCGCCTGCCACCGCCCAGGCGCAGGCAAATGCTGAAACGTCATTTGCAGCCGTCCCGGGACAGAAGGGTGTGCAAGATGTCTTCGGGGCCTATGACGTGGACCCGAATTGGCCGCAACCATTGTCGTCAGTGCCTGGGAACGAACAGTGGAATTGGGGATCGGGGGAAGGCGTTTTCGCCGAGAATCCCGACCGCGTGTTCATCCTCCAGCGCGGCGAACTCCCGAACATAAAACGGCCGAAAGAAATTGATCTCCCGCAACTCGGGCCGAGCCTCGGGTTTCCCATCGGGCGCCTGCCGTGGCGCGACGCTACTTCGGCCAGTCCGCCAGGACCGCTGGATGGCCCGAACCACGGAACGGAAAATGTGGACTGGCGCTGGCAGCACTGCATCGTCGGCGTGAACGCCAAGGGAGAAATCAAGGAGACCTGGCCGGAATGGGACAGCATGTTGCGCCGGCCTCACGCGATTTACATCAACCCTTACGACAAGGACAAGTATGTGTGGCTGGTGGACGACTACCGGCACGCCATCTTCAAGTTCACACACGATTTGAAAAAGTTGGTGCTGACAATCGGAACGCCCAACCAAATGGGCGCCGATGCCACACACTTCTCCCGGCCAACTTACCTCGCGTGGCTGCCCGACAGCACGATGTTTGTGGCCGACGGATATGTCGGCACGCGCGTGGCGAAGTTCGACAAGGACGGCAAGTTCATCAGCGACTGGGGGATGAAGGGCACGCCGCCGAACGAGACGCGTCCCGGCTACCTCAACGGAGTGCACGGAGTGGCCGTGGACGTTCCCAGCGGGCGAGTCTTTGTCAATGACCGCTACAACCACCGCGTACAGGTGTTCGACACCAACGGCAAATTCCTCAACATGTGGAAAGTGGGCGATCCGCCATCCGACGTGCATTGCCTGCACCTTGCCGCCAACGACCGACACTTGTGGCTATTCGATCGCGGCACGAACAAAATGATCAAGTACGATCTGGAGGGCAACTTCCAATATGCATGGGGCACCTTCGGCGATTTCCCGGGCGGATTCTGGGGCGTGCATGGAATGCACGTCGACCAGGAAGGCAATTTGTATGTTGCCGAGGTGGACAACGGGCGAGCGCAAAAATATATTCCGAGGAAGGGCGCGAACCCGGCCATGTTAATCGGCCCAGGGGCCAAGCCGGTGTGGACATAGGGCGCGATTAATATTTGTAGGAGGCCTTGTAGCGCTTCGGAGAGATCTGAGATTGATTAGGTATGTGTGTCTGGCACGGTTCTGCGTCTAAGTGTGCCAACAGATTCAATCCATACCGAATGCTGGGGACAGGGCCTTCTTCCGATTCGTCCGTCTGTCAAAGAAGCGGTGGCGACTGCATTTTTTCAACGAGCCTTTATTACGTTTACGTTGATAATCGTGTTCAGCTTCACATTCACCGGAGATCCATCTTTCAGGGTGGGTTCAAATACCCACTGCTGGGCTTGTTGTTCGATTCGAGACTTGACCTCGGGCGTCGGAGCGTCTTGAACATTGACGCTTGTCACTGTTCCATTGCGGGCGATTGCAACGACCAGTTTTACCGTGTAATCGCCCTGCACTTTTTTGTCGACAAACAGCCGGTCAAATCCACAAACCACGCAGCGTGGCTCTCTTGGAAGGGCAACTCCCAGCGGGCCCGGACCGACAACTGTGGGCACTGGACCCGCAGAATTTTCGGGAGCTTGCGCCACTAGTTTCAAACCTGCGCATTGCACGCGACTACCTACAAAACATATTGCGGAATCGGACGCTGCCCACTTTGTCGTCAACTCTTTATCCGGAGGGAAGGCGCGAGAGCTTGTCTTTTCGGAGAAAATTCGGGAAATGACGCCGTTCGACGATAAGCAGCCTTCTGAATTGCACACCGTACAATTTTCGCCCTTGCATGCGGAGAGGTCACCGTTGGAATGGCTCCAGGTGATGCCATCGGAGGAATACAAAGCCACGGGCACAGCGTACCCACCATCCTTCTCCTTGTGAACCACCTCGGTCCCGACGGCCCAATACTTTCCGTCAGCGCGCAAAAAACTGTAAAGCGTCACGTTCGGTATGTTAACGAAAGTCCAGGACTGCCCTGAATCCTACGTGGACAGGAAAGCCTGGGGCTCATATTGGGCGGTGCCCTGCTTGAGCATCACCGCCAAGTGCGCGCCATCGAGTGCCACCAGCGAAAAGGGAAAAGGAAAATGATTTATCTCCGCCGAATTCTTTCCCGCGGATACCGCTGCCCAGTGCGATCCTCCATCGGCCGTGAACAGCAGCGAACTGAGAGTCCGTAGAAGGCCATGTTGCGGGTCGGCAAAGGAAACCTGCAAGATAGTTTGATTCATCCCAGGACGTTGTACCCAAGTCTCACCGCCGTCCACGGTGGTCAAGAGGAGACCCGCGGACCCGGCAGCATAACCAAATTTCGAATCAGCAAAATCGATATTCAACAGCAACCCGCCGCCGTCCGTTTGATGCTTCACTTGCCAATGCGCGCCGTCGTCAGATGAAACCGCGATCGTTTCATCGGTCCCGCAAATCCACAGCGAATGCCCGGTACTTGTTATATTCAGCGCGCGGAATGAAAAGTCATAGCTCTGCCAGTCAGGAGAAGGTTTTTCCTGGCCGGCGCTGAGAGTAGCTGCGAAGAGAACTAACACAGCAGGGACCACGAATAACTTCCATCGAGTCATATAACCTCTATGCTGTAGAGGGATACCTTGAATGGTTAAGTGGCAGTATAGCTTATTACGGTTGGATTTTGCCGGCCAAGCGCAATTCGGCCCTCTTGTCGGAAAACGGGATTTGCCATGGGATTTGGGCCACGTTCCGAGTTTTCCGTTTCTACAGACTTGGCCGCCAGAACCTCGCGTTACTTGCTTTGGCCTGCTCCTGTGACAAATTTATTGTGCGGCGCGCAGGCGGAGCGTACGATGCAAGCCAGAATCCATTCTGGAATTCCGGTTCAGAAGGCTGCCAGACTGCGTGCGACAGTTGAAGTTGCAACCGAGGGATAGTTCCCCCAGGGGCGACCTGACATGAGGAAGAAACCAACAATTTATTTGGCGGCAGTCACTGCCCTCTTCGTTATCTCTCCGGCCGTGTACGGACACCATGGCGTCTCCGACTATGACATGGCAAATGTCGTTACCTGGCACGCGACCGTGTCCGGATTTCTGTTTGTGAATCCACATGCACTGCTTGATTTCACGCGGAAGAACGATCAGGACAAGGTCGAGGAATGGCAAGGAGAACTGCAGAGTCCCAGCATGCTGGCGAGGAAGGGTCACTGGACGAAGGATACCGTGAAGGCAGGAGACCAGATCACAATTTTCGGCTGTCCGGCGAAAAATGGATCGAAGACCATGCTGGTGAGAAAAGTCGTATTGTCGAACGGCGACGAATTTCCCGGCGATTGATTTTCGCATCCTGATCACCGCTGGAGAACTGACGGCAATCCAAACAGAGAGAATCACCAAATGCAAAATAGGAAGATTGCTTGGACGGTGCTCGTTGCGTCGATTGCGTGCTCATCTTTCCTGCTGGCTCATTCTGCAACCAGGTCAGAACAAGGTAGTGCCGATACCGGAACTCACGCCCCGGAGCTGGCTGGAGTTTGGGTGCAAGAGATCACCAAAGCTACCAGGGCGGAATGGACTGATTCACAAGGCAATCGCCTGGAGAAACTCCCTCTGACGGCCTGGGGAGAAGAACGTTTCAAGGCCAATCGGGCCACTCACGGACCCAACGCAGTTGCGTCGACGACATCGACAGAACCGATTGTAAAGTGTCTGCCTCCCGGAGTGCCGGCCATCTATATGGTTTCCATTTACCCGATGGAAATCATCCAGGTTCCCGGACGAGTGCTTATGTTTTTCGAGTACGGCAATTACGTACGGCAAATTTTTACGGACGGGCGAAAGCATCAGGGTCTGACGCCGACGTGGATGGGAGACTCGATTGGCAAATGGGAGGGGGATACGCTCGTCGTCGACGCCAGCGGTTTCAACGACAAAACATGGATCGATAGTGAAGGCCATCCTCATTCGGACGCCTTGCACGTTCTTGAGCGCATCCGGCGCGTGGATCACGACCATTTGGTTGACATGATCACCGTGGATGATCCCAAAGCTTATACAAGCCCCGTAACGACCAAAAAGGTTTTCGAATTTCACCCGGATTGGAATATCGCGGAGTTCGTCTGCGAGGATAATGACATCTTTCTGAACTTTCAGAAGCAAGCCGGTGCGGAAAAGAAGTAGCCAGGTGAGGCTCGGCACCCAATTCAATGGCTGCCCGATCAATTTTGGGGCGAATTACGTCATAGTGACTCATCACAATGCTGGTTCGCCTGATTGAACAGCTTTAGGAGGACTTGATTCAGTGAATATTCTCCCCGCCCGCATGCGCAACTTCACTGCCATCATTGGTGGCTTCGGGAGGGCACGTCCCGCCGGCGCTCGGGCCGTGTTCCTGTCGATTCTCTACGTCGCTGCGCTGATTTCTTGCCTGGCGTTGTCTCAATCCGCTCGGGCCGGACAGTCAGGAGCGGCGAAGGATCAGAACGGGGCGCCTGGTTCCGCTCCTCGCCATGACATTTCCGGGACGTGGGAGCCGGCCAACGGAGTCGGAGACGGGATTCAGGCGACTGGCGTGAAGGCCATGCCGGCTGACGGCAAGCCAGAGCATCAATTGCCTTACACCCCTTTGGGATTGGCTACGCTCAAGTCCCATAAGGCGCTGGAGGGGGTCGATGCAGTGCTACCGGGTTTTTATAATGACCCGCGAGATAAGTGCGAACCGATCGGGTTCCCACGCCTCAATTTTTATAACCTGAGGCAGACGCAGATCCTTCAGAACGAATACAAGGTCGCGATCTTATATGAGTATGGGGAGACATGGCGAGTCATCTGGACCGACGGACGGGAAGTCCCCAAAGTTGTTGATGGAGGCGTGCAAGTGGGCAAGGAGATTCGGGAGCCGCGGTATTATGGGTACTCCGTCGGCCAGTGGGTCGACGATACGACGCTCGCCGTTCGAACGGTCGGGACGATGGGGGATGACAAAACCTGGATGGATCTTGCAGGCCGCCCGGTCAGCGACGCGCTGAGCGTGGAGGAACGCTTCCACCGAGTGGACCACGATCACCTGGAGTTGACCGTGACCATTGACGATCCCAAAATGTATACAAAACCGTGGGTGGCCATGAATAAATTTCCGATGAAGTTGCAAGACCCACATACGGATGTGATGGAGATGTATTGCTCGCCGTCGGAGATCGAGAAATTCAACAAATTGATTGGGAACCCCGCGAGCGGGCCGGACAGCAAAGCGCCGGAACGATGAAAAGAAGCCGTCGCACTGAATTTAATAAGAAGTAAATATAGCTACAGCTTCGAGGAAGAGGGGAGGTCACCTGTGAAACGCTTCATGGTTTTTGCTCTTGTTCTCGGCGGTATGATGGTCTCCGTTCCGCTGTTCGCGCATCACGGCAACGCCGCGTTTGATGCCTCGAAAAAGCTTTCGCTGAAGGGCACCGTCACGGAATGGTTTTGGGCCAATCCCCACTGCATCCTGGAGTTCGACGTCAAAGATGAGAATAACCAAGTCGTACACTGGGCCACGGAGACGAGCAATCCGGCCGATATGGTCAACCGCGGCTGGGGCAAACTCACCATGAAGCCCGGCGATCAAGTGACCGTCACGTTCGAGCCCGCCAAGAATGGCAGCAAAGTCGGCCGCGTCATCGATATCGTGCTGCCCAACGGACAAAAGATGAGCGGCGGATTTGGTTCTCTCGAAGGCGGCGCGCAAGGTGGAACGAACGCTGGCGCAACGAGCGGGTCCAAATCTGGCGATTATCCTAAACCATGAGGAGCTAAAGGATTCACCACGAGTGACCTGCACAGTGTTTTGCGGCGCCGGCCGTTCACGCTGAACGGCCGGCTCGCGGACAGTTGATTAACGCCCGTATAAACCCACGTAGGTCGCCTTGCCGATGACATGGCCATCCATCGCCTTCAACAGGTCGGCGCGGGCCGATCCTGCCGCCAGATCGAGCTTTGCATCCAGCGCATAAATTTCAAAAATATAATGGTGCGGAGTGGCGCCGGGAGGCGGGCACGGCGGCTGATATCCATTCACTTTGCGGACATTCGAGCCCTGCATGATTCCGTCGGGTGAGGAATCCGGCTTTATTCCTGCTGCTACGGAAGTGGAGCTGGCAGGAATGCCCCAGAAGATCCAGTGCGTGACATCCATTACGCCTTTCATTGGCGCGGCGTCGGTGTCATGCATGATCACGGCGAAGCTTTGGGTGTTGTTGGGCGGGTTGGTCCAGGAAAGCGCCGGCGAAGCTGCATTGGGATCCGCGCACGAAAATTGGGTCGGAATCATGGAGCCTTCTGTGTACGCGGAGGTGGACAATTTAAACTTGGAAGGCGGAGGCGGAGGCGCGGCTGCTTGTTGTTGCGCGGCCACGCTGGCGGTTCCCGCCACCACCAGAAATGCCAAAACTGTAAGCAATTGGACTAACTTTGTTCGCATCGTATTTCCTCCTCAGGTTTCGTTCAGAAGTCTTACAGCCGCTGGCCGATTGCATCATTTATTTTGACCATGCGCGGAAGATCGGTGGACATTAACTCATTTCATTGCCATCTTCAAGGACTGGAAAAGAAAAACGGGAGCGAGACCCAAAGCATCAGAGCCGCTCCCGTTTCGTCATCTTCGCTGAACTCTTAGAAAAGCAGCTTCAGGCCCAGCTGAATCGCGCGATTCCCACCGGACCCAAGGACCGGATTGCCGGCCGCCTGGTCGGGCGTGGCGCAGCCGCAGCCAAAGTTACCCGGTGAGGAAGGATCGTTTTCGTTGAACCCGTTGGATCCGCCGTATGGATTCGCAAAGTTGGGATGGTTGAGAACATTAAAGAGCTCGGCTCGGAACTGAGTGGTGAGCCGTTCTCTGAAACGAAAACTCTTGGTTATAGACAAGTCCCAGTCGCGAAAGCCGGGGTCGTGGAAAGGGTTCCGGGACATCGTTCCGAAGGTGCCCGCCTCCGGAGGAATCATGACCGAATTCCCCTGGGCGTAGCAGCCAAAAGAGTTGAGGGAAGTCACGGTACCCGCGTTGATCGCGTTGGCGGCAGCGAAGCATGCGTTCGCGAACTTTGCGGTTTGAGAGGCCAGGTTTATTGTGCCGGCCGGGGTAGTTTCCGTACACGATATAGTCGCTGGATTGCTGAAATCCGCTCCCGTGCCAACGACTCCGTTCCAGGCGCAATACGGAATCGAGGAGTTACCCGATTTGAAATCACTGTTTTTTCCAAAGAAATCCCAGTGCTCGGTGAACTCATTGGTTCCACTGATGTTGTTAGATGAATCGTCTACGCCCCAGGGCATGCCGGATTGTATCGTGACGATGGAATTGAGTTGCCAACCCTTAAGGAGCTGGGCGGGCGCCTGAACCTCGGGAATATTGTAGGTCACTGAGAAAGTCAAGCGGTGCCTGATGTCAAAGACGCTGCTGTCGTAGTTCAGCTGTGGAAAGCGGCTGTCTTGCGGCAACGGTATATTGATGTTGAAAGAAGAACCGTCCAACGAGTGAGAGTAGGTATATCCGGCGACAAAAGACAATCCGTGGGAAGTCCGCTGGGTCAGCGTCGCTTGCAGGCCGTCGTAGTTGGACGTGTAGAGGTTGGAAAGCCAGTTGATGTTGTCCAAGTACGGAAATTGTGTGGCGTAGGGGCCGGGGAGAGGCGTGCTGCTGCCGGCTACTGGAACGGGCTGATTCAGATCGGTAATTCCCGGCATTCTCGCTCCGTGATTGCCAACGTAGGCCAAATTCAAAGAAAGGTCAGGGGTGAAAGTGTGCTCGACGCCGAGAGTCCAGGTAGTAACGAACGGGTTACGAAAATGCTGGTCCACCCCAAGGATGTCGCAAGGGAATTTTCCCGGCGAATTGTTGTCGGCACAGACAGGGTTAAGTGACCATAAGGGCGTGCCGGTACCGTCTCCCGGCTGGCTTTGCCAGTGATTCTGGAACGGCGGACCGCCCGTTTTGGTGACTACGTAGTTGATGTTTCCCCCAAACGTCAACGAGGACTGAGCGCCATTCTCCCAAATTTGAGCACCAGTGGGGATCGCGCCGAGGCCGAGCGTTGTATCGTTCTGTTCCCCGCCCTGGCCCACGAACAGGAACATGGGAATTCCGCCATCGGTTACAACGCTTGCTCCGGCGTGCACCACCGTGGTTCCCTTGCCCGTCACATCCCAGGCCAAGCCAAGTCGCGGTCCGAAATCCAAATGATCAGCGTCGTAAGGGGTTTTAATTTGATCGCCAACCTGGACCAAGCCCGTTGGCGAACTGGGATCGAAGTTGCCCAATTGATTGTTGGCTTCATGGAGCGGGGTGATGTATTCATAGCGCAAACCATACGTCAGGGTCACCCGCGGCTTAAGCCGCCACTCATCCTCAGCGAAAAGCGAGTACTGCCAAGTGGATAAATGCAACAAGTTGGTCCCAACCAAGAACTTGGCCACACCGCCGGTGCCGGACATGAATTCTTCAAGCGGCGTCGGGTTTGCCGGGTAGGGGCCGCTGGGAAGGAATAAAATCACGCCCTTGCCGTAACTGAAACGGCCCGCGGTCACGTCGTTGTAATGGACCTCTCCGCCAAACTTGAACGCATGTTTGCCATGCAGATAGGACACGTTATCGACGCCCTGGTATACCCATGTGGGACCCATTTCAATGGGCCAACCCGGAAAACCACCGAGTGGGCTAAGCCCCGCGATGAGAAGCGTGGGAAACCCATTGTCCAGAGGAGCCGTTACGCCCGTGTTGATGCCGTAGGTTGTCGCAGCGACGTTGTTATCCAGTGTGTTGTTCTCCCGGTTCATGTAGATGATTCCGAAGCGGGCTTCATTGACCCAGTGCGAATTCGGAGTATAGGTCCAATTTAGTCCGAAGACTTGCGGCTCGTTGGATTGATGTGAACGCCAATAAGGCTGCAGCTCAGCGAATGTGCCGGGGTCCTGTGCAACGATGTCACCCCGGCTGATAAAGTACATGCCATTCAAGGAGTTTTTGTCATTGATGTGGTAATCGATCTTCGCCAATCCATTGTCCGACCGGAAAGTGCTCTCCAAACTTACGCCGGAGGATACCGAAGTCGTCCCGTTGGCCGGGAACAAGCCACCGGTGCAGACCGGCGTAGCCGTGGGTGTGGCTTGCGTGCAGCCGGCCAGATGCATGCTAAGGGCGCTGGGCTGCATTCCAAAGGTCTGCTCTAAATCCAGAATGGCGTCTGGGAGGCTTTGCCCCGGATTGGGGGTCGCCTGAGGCAGATCTTCGGGAAGGTTGCGCTCAAACAAATTTCCGAGCGAGTAGCGTTCATCCTCGAATCCGAGGAAAAAGAACAGCTTGTCTTTCTTGATCGGTCCGCCAGCGGTCGCTCCGAACTGTTCGAGTTCTACGGGATTTTTGTCGCACAGGCTGAGCGGCGAGGGACCAAAGATCGTGCAAGTTCCGCTCGCGGGGGCAGCATTGAAGTAGTTGCGGGCGTCGAAGGAATCGCTGCGCCCGAAAGCGTAAGCCGTTCCATGAAGGCCGTTAGTGCCCGACTTCAGTCCGACGCTGACGATGGCTCCAGGCTTCCAACCATATTGCGCCGGCGGATTCTCGATGACGTTGAACTCCTGAATCGCGTCGATGGGCAGGATCGTGGCGGCATCGCCCTCGACGCCCGCGCCGTTGATAACGGTGAGCGCCGTCAAGGGGTGGTCGTTGGTCAAACCGTCGACAATGTATCCGTTGTCCTCCGGGCGGCTGCCGTTGGTGCTCTGGGTCCATCCGCCACCGCCGGGATAAAACATCGAACCCGGGCGTAGGACGACAAGATTCTGATAGTTGCGGCCATTCAAGGGCAGATCGTTGATGGTCTCATTGCTGAGCGTGCCGCCCAGGGTGGAGTTGGTGGTTTCCACCAGCGGGAGCTCTTCGGTGACGGTAACCGTCGTGGTTTGTTCTCCCGGTTGGAGGGTCAGGTCAACCCGGGCGTCCTTACTCACCTCCAAGCGAATATTTTGCCGCTCGATCCTGGTAAAGCCCTTGGATTCGGCGCTGACCGAATACACACCGGGAAGGAGGTTGGGGGCAACGTATTCTCCGGCATCATCGGTGGTTAAAGTTCGAGAGAGACCCCTTTGTGTATCGGTCACGGTGACTGTGGCATTGGCGACGACCCCGCCGCTCTTGTCAGTGACGCTTCCGGAAATGCTGCCCAGGTTGCTTTGTCCGAACGCGGGGAGGCAAAGCAGAAAAACACCAAGGCCCGCAACAAGCAATCGAAATTGTTTTCTTGCGTGTAACGCTAGGCTATCCACCGTTCCTCCTTTTGCTGCGCCGCGAGCGATTCTGGAATCTACGTTCGTGAAAATCGTGTGCATGGTTGTGAAGTAAGCATGTCCAGTTATGAACAAGTTCAGTTTTCAGATCAAAAGAACGTCGCCTCACCCAGATCTGCGAACTTTGGCTGACTTGATGGGCTGCTTGTAACATGTCAAAGAGAGCGGTGTCAACGAATTCTCGGGATTTTTCACAAGAACTGTGGAGAAGACTGGGTCCATGATCCGCCTCCATACCCGCCAGATGCGGCGCTTGGCAGACGAAGTACGATGATGGTCTAATGCAGCCGGAGAACGCCCTTTGAAGTATCACGAATCAACCGAGCTCGGACTTCGGGAACAGCACAAACTCGAAAAGCGGCAGCGCATTCGCGCCGCGGTCCGCGAATTGTTTTCCCGGCACGGCTATGAGACGGCAACGCTTCGCCAGATCGCCAAGCGCGCGCACGTGGGGCTGGGTACCCTGTTCAATTATGCCCAGGACAAGCGCGATCTGGTTTTCCTTATCTTCAACGAAGAGCTTGCAGCCGTTACCGACGAGGCGCTGAAGGCCGCACAAACGCAAAAGCATTTGCTGGAGCAATTGCTCGGTTTATGCCGGCCTCATTTTGATTTTTTTGCCAAGAACCCTGGATTGTCGCGAATCCTCTTAAAGGACATGGCCTTTTATTCGGAGGGCAAGCAGGCCGCCGAATTCCAGCGAATTCGGGGCCGGCTGCTTTCAGGGATTGAGGAGGTGGTCAGGACCGCGCAGCGGGAACAGGAGATCAGATCGGATGAAGATCCGAAGCTTATCGCACGGTATATCTTTTTTGTTTTTGCCGGGGCGCTTCGTTGGTGGATCGCGGGCAGGAGGCCGGATCCGCGGGAGGGCATGGCCGATTTGAAACGTTTGTTTGTCCTACAGATTAACGGGCTTGGCTCCGCACCCGCACAGAGTATGAGCTCGGCGAGACGCGCACGAAATATGGCGATCCCGCGTTGACTTAGAGATTCAGCTTACAAGACATAATGGATCAGACTTTCAACCTGCCAAACAAACGGACCGCGTTGCCGCGGCTGATCGCTTCGACTGTATTGTCAGGCAACCCGGATTGCTTCAGATCGCTCGCCGGTTCTCCGGCTGAAATAAACGGAAAGTCGCTTCCAAATAAAACCTGGGAACTCGGGACGACGCTCAGGAGCGCGGTAAGCGAAGTTGGATTGCTTGCGCTCGCGGTGTCGTAATACTGACGCTTCAATTCGTAGAGGACACCGTTCGGCACCTGAGACGCAAAATCTTTGGGAAAGGTTCTGGCGATTCGATTTGCCAGCATCGGCATGGCTCCCCCACCGTGGGAAAAAATAAACTGAAGATTCGGGAAGCGGGAGAAAGTGCCGTTCATGAGCAGGCTTTCGATCGTTCGAGTCGTGTCAAATAAAAATTCCATGGTGGACGCCGGGACGTGCGGGAGAACGTTGGTGCAGCAATTCGGCGCGTTTGGATGGACGAATATCGCGGCCTTGCGACGGTTCAGTTCCTCGAACACGGGCGCGTAGGTCGGCGTCGCCAAGCCATTTGTCACCGTAGCTGCTGAGCAACGCGATTCCGTCCGCGTGCAAAGTGTCCAGCGCGTATTCAATCTCACTCAGGCTGCCCTGCGGGTCCGGCATGGGCAGTGCCGCGAGCAATCCAAAACTTTCCGGATGGTCCTTGACGAGTTGCGCGCCGTAGTCGTTGCTTTTTCGCGCCAAGACTGCGCCCAGCCTCTCCGGCATCGAATGCCACGCCGGATACGGCGAGTGACAGCATGGCGGTCGAAACGCCGTTCTTCTCCATGTCATCGAGCGACTTGGCCGGCGACCATGTGGGCATGGCTCCAACATTGGGAACGGCGCGCCGAAGGTCCATATAAAAAGGAGGGAGCATGTGATGGTGCACGTCGATTCGGCCGCGCTTAGGATTGGAATCGACACGAGGCATCCCCGCAAGAACTGAGCGAGTGGAAAGGGCGGCGCCAGCTCCCATTGCCGCGATCTGCTGGAGCATAGTTCTGCGCGAAATACCGCTCGGAGAACGCTCGGAGGTTGGCCTTAAAACAATTTGCGGAACGAAGTTGCTTTCACTCGGTTCAGACATCGAAATTTCCCTTCATTTTCGTGCAAAAAACCTGCCTAACATAACGCACAAGTGCGGGCTGTTAAAAGCCCAGAGTCGGCAACTCGTCCGCCGGCGCGCGAGTCCAATTTTTCACGGGCCTTCCCTCCGCTACCGCTCGCAGTTCGCGGGCCAGAATTTTTCGCCACAAAATGATGGCCGCATCAGACCTGCCCAGGCGTTCATGCTCGCGGTCGGCAATGCGTCCCTGTCCTGCCTGCACTGCAATGTCCTGAATAATGACCAGGTCCGGATGCTTCATCTCCGCGAACTGGTGCTGGCCGGCCATGAGCTCGACCGCAAGATCTCGCGCCGGGCGCGCCGCGGCGATTTTCTGATGATATTCGGCGCGCTTGGCGCGATACGCCTCGGCCTCCGGGCCGCTCACGGTCACGTTGCTGGTGATCAGCCACATGTGATTTTCGTCGTCAATCGGCGTGAAGCTGAAGAAAATTTCCACCCATCCGCCCACGCCATCCATGCCCGCTACGGGCGGCACGATCACCCGCGTGACGTTCGGCATGTAGTGCAGGCTGCGCCGCACCTTTCCGTTCGCGCGAGTTCCGAGGCGCAACATGCCCCAATCTGTTTCCTCCGCGCCAACCTCAGGGAGATCGGCGATATTTTTGTGCGATCCGCCCGGGCGGTGCACGAAGGCGACGTGCACTTCATCCATGCTGTTCTCAAAGCACTGCAAATAATTGCACGGCACTTGTTCGACGTTCCACAGATCGACGATGGCGTCCGGCCTCTCGCCTGGAAACGGCGGAAACTGCGGGGGCGCGCCCTCGCCAAAGTACGCGAAGATCAGACCCATATATTCTCGAGTCGGATAGCTGCCGATTTTAACTTTGGGGGCAAAACTGGAATCTTCGGCAGGTTGCTCAACGCACTGGCCCGTGCAGTCATACTTCCAGCCGTGGTAGATGCAACGGATGTCGTCGCCCTCGACCCAGCCAAGGTGCATCTGCGCGCCGCGATGCGGGCAGCGATGATCGATGACCTGAGCCCGGCCCGATTCACCGCGATAAAGGGCATAGTCCACGCTCATGATGCGGATCGGTTTGGCGGTGCCTTTCGCTAGATCCTGGCTGCGGCCGACGGCCATCCAGAAACGCCGCATGAAGCGCCCGCCCGGAGTGCCGGGGCCCTGTGCGCGCCAAATCCAACACGGGCAACTCGCTCGCCAATTCATTTCCACGATTTCGTTCTAACGGTTGCTGGTTTGCGATTGCCATGAGGTGGCCTCCTGCGACTCGAAAGGGTCCCGTTGCGCACTGAACTTTTGCATATTTGCTTTCCTATATTGTTCGAGACGATATGCCCACCGCCGATGGTGTCAAGGTTTACGAAACTTGGTCGCGACTCAATTGGAAGGGAAAGATACCCTCTCCGTCCCGAAGAACAC
This sequence comes from uncultured Acidobacteriota bacterium, assembly GCA_963804145.1. Lineage (GTDB taxonomy): Bacteria > Acidobacteriota > Terriglobia > Acidiferrales > UBA7541 > Palsa-360. The sequence goes on from CAWDPI010000010.1 coordinate 117,392, forward strand.
GGGACGGAGAGGCCTCCACAAAACCGTGGCCCGAGTACGCCGCTGGTTTTGTAGAGGCCGCCCGTCTTTAGGGCGGGCAGCTTTTCGCTGTATTCATGCTTCAGATCGGCGCACTACCGAATCCTTTGAACCAGCGCTCTATTTACTGCGATAGTGAGGAAGGATTCTTTCGGCGTTGGTGCGATTGATGGCGCGGAGTTCTTCCGCACTGAAAACTTTGCTCGTGGTCAGGCCCCGAACGCTGTCCACCGCTGTCCTGTACCAATAATCGGTACCGTAAAGTATTTGAGAGACGGGGATGACCTTGCGAAGCGCGCCGAGGGCGACTGGGTTCGAGATTTGCGCCGTGTCGTAATACATTTTTCTCAACTCGTGGAGAATACTGTCGCCCGTGGGGGAGTTTTTTGCCGGGGGCTCAGCCTGTCCTTTGGTCAAAATGCCGGGGACAATTTCTGCTGAGGCTCCTCCCTGAAAAAAGCGTTCGATCAAAAAGGGCATGGTGCCGCCGCCGTGCGCGAAAATCCAGGTGATGTCCGGAAATCTTGTGGTCATACCGCTGAAAATAAGGCTGGCGATGGCGCGCGTGGTGTCGGTCCCGAATTCGATCATGGCGATTTCGTTGGGCACGCCGTCTTTCGCCACGCTCAAGGTTGCACAGCAGTTCGCAAGAACCGGATGAACGTAAACGAGTGCTTTGCGGCGATTCAGCTCTTCATAAACGGGTGCGAAAGTTGCGTGGCCCAGCCAGACGTCTCCGTAGTTGGAGAAGAGACAGATACCGTCTGCCTTCAAAGTGTCGAGCGCGTACTCGGTTTCGCGAAGGGCGCCCTCGGTGTCAAACAGCGGGATGGTGGCGAAACTCCCGAAGCGCCCCGGATGATCCGCGCATAATTTCGCTGCATCTTCATTGCAGCCCCGCGAGACTTTTCTTACCTCGTTCGTCTCTCCAAATACGAATCCCGGGGTCGTCAGTGAAAGAAAAGCAATGGCCGTGCCGGCCTGATCCATATCTTCCAAATCTTTCGCCAGGCTCCATTGATTGGTGTCGAAGCCCTTGCCGTATTTCCTCTGGAAGGCGAAATAAACATCCGGCTGGAAGTGATGATGAATATCAATGCGGCCCGGATTCGCGGCAGCCCAGGCAGAGAATGAATGGCCTGAAATAAGCGTGCCGGCGCCGACTGTGGATACCACTGCGAGAAATTCACGGCGCGAGAGATTCGAGGCGGCCCGCCCCTTCGCGCCTCTTGAAACGTGATAACATTCGCTGAAATTGTTGAGAGTCATCGGCGCGCAGTATGACGAAGATCAAATCACGCCGTCAAGTTTTCTTCGCCGCGCGGCTTGGCGGATCGTTTGTGACGGCGGGTATGCTGGAGCGCATCGCAAATCGTGAAAAGATTATAGCTATGCCGGGCGAAATCGTAATCCTATTGGAGACGCCATAATGATCGACACAAATATTGCACACCGGTACTACGTCGCGATTTTGCTTCCGATGACCGAGTCGCTGCAAATCGACGAGCAGGCCTATCGCCGCTTCATTCAATACTTTCTGCGCGAGCCGCGCTTTCTGAAGACCGGCGGCCTATGCATAAATCCCGAGGCGGGAGAAATTTTTTATCTCACTCGCGCGGAGAAACGGCGCGTCCTCGAGATCGCCATGGAAGAGGCTCACGGAAAAGTTCCAATCTTCGCCGGCACCTGGGCTTTGACAACGGAGGAAACGGTCGCCACGGCGCGGGACGTGAAGGCCCTGGGAGCGGATGGAATTTTTGTGACGCCTCCCGGCGGCGCGCAGGACGTCACCTCCTGCTGGGATGCGGACATGTATCCCGAAGTGTGGGGGGACATGATCAAGGCGCAGGACAAGGCCGTGAATTTGCCGATTATTACGCACCCGGTTTCCGGATCGCGGCCGCCGTTTTCTCCCGGCTTGCCGTTGAACGCCACGCTGCAAATCTGCCGCGAGGTGCCCAATATCGTTGGCTGGAAGATGACCTACGGCTACGACGGATTTCGAATCATTGCGCAAGGGCTCAGGTCGCTCGACCGCCACGTAGCCGTTCTCGGCGCGCTCGCCAGCCGCTTTCATGAATATAACGCCACCGGATTTTTCGACGGGACGCTGAGCGGCTTCTGGAATTTCGCGTTCGAACCGATGCTCGACCACCTGGAGGCATGGAAACGCAGGGACCTCGAGGGAGCGTGCAAAATCTGGGACAGCGGCCTGGTACAACTGCATGAATACATCGCCGACATGGGCCGCCTGCACACACGGTACAAAACGGCAGCGTGGCTCAGGGGATTGATTCCGAATCCCTATATGCGTCCTCCGATGCCGCTTCCCCGACAGATTGAGATTGATACGATTTATGAATTGCTGCAGAACCTCGGGCTTTCGGTAATCGAAAAGTCTGAGACCAGCTTGTCGGCCTTACAGGCGCGAGCCGCGAGTTTCGTGCAGGTGTGACGAAGCCTCTGCAGTTGCGCCGACCACAGCATCCGCACGTCAATAGATTTCCCCGAGCAACGTGGGACTAGAAGATGGCTCTTGCCTCAGAGGATCGGCGAGCGGCTTCGCTGCTTGCAAGAATCGAGCGAACCCAGGTCAGCCCGTGGCACATCAGGGCGCTCCTGGTCATGGGCAGCGCCACATTCTTCGATGCCTTTGATGTTTTGGCGATCGCGTACGTCCTTCCCTCACTGATCGGAGTTTGGAAACTCGCGCCGCGCACGATTGGCGTGTTGATTTCTTCGAGCTTCATTGGCCAGATCGTGGGCGCGCTTTTCTTTGGCTGGCTGGCCGAGCGTATTGGCAGGCTACGGTGCGCGAAAATTACGATCGCGCTGTATTCGCTGATGAGCTTGCTGTGCGCGATGTCCTGGAATATTCCCTCGCTGTTGGTGTTCCGCACCATTCAAGGGATTGGGCTCGGAGGAGAAGTCCCAGTCGCAGCGGCTTACATCAACGAAATTTCGCGGGCGAAGGGGCGAGGGCGTTTCTTTCTTTTATACGAGCTGATTTTCCCGATCGGGTTGGTGGGCGCTTCCCTGCTCGGTTTCTGGCTGGTACCGAGTTTTGGATGGCGCACCATGTTTTTGATCGGAGGATTGCCGGCGATTTTGGTGCTGGTGCTGTTTGTCGGAAACATTCTTCCGGAATCGCCGCGATGGCTCATATCAAAAGGGCGTTTCGATGAAGCCGAGCAGATCGTCGGACAAATGGAAATGGCGGGACGTTCGAGCGGAGCGGAGATTTCTTCCACGCCTGAGCCTTTGCCAATCACGACGCCTCCGCAACGTGAAACTTCGTGGCTCGAACTCTTCCGCGGGATCTACCGCCCCCGCACGATTGTGGTCTGGTGCATCTGGATCACGACTTATTTTGTAACTTATGGCGTCAATACGTGGCTTCCAACCATTTTTCGCACGTACTACAAATATAGCGTTGCGGACGCGCTGAGGAATGGCGTGATCATCAATCTTGCCGGACTGGCCGGAGCTTTCCTGTGCGCGATGTTGGTGGATCACCTGGGGCGAAGGCCGTGGTTCATCCTGGCATATGCTCTGGGAGCCGCGCCGCTGATTGCCATCTGGGTTCGGGGCGCTGCGAATCCGCGCGAAGTGATTGTGCTGGTGGCGATCAGCTTCATGTTTATTTCCGGGAATTCGATGCTGGTCTACTTGTACACCACTGAAATCTATCCCACGCGGTTGCGAAGCCTTGGAACGGGCGCGGCGAGCGCGTGGTTGCGCGTCGCTTCGGCGGCTGGACCGGCGATCGTTGGATTCGCGCTGACAGGCTACGGAGTGAGCGGCGTGTTTCTATTGTTTGGAATGATTTCGCTCGCAGGCGCGGCAATTTCTTTCGGTACCGTGGAAACACGCGAGCGCGCGCTGGAGGAAATCTCGCCTTAAGTGGTCCACGCGCAGGGTTGCTGCGCCCGCGTTGAATGAGCCCATTGCCTGTGCTACATTCCGCGCATTCCTTAACAGAGTGGACATTATCTGTTGGACGGAGGTTGGAATATATGTTTCGCCACATTCGTTCGGTGGGTTTGGTTTTGATTTGCCTCGCCGCGTCAGCCGCGCCGGCCCTCGCTCAATCCGCTGACTTTGATGTGACCCAGGTCGCGAGCGGCGTCTATGCCGTCATCGCCAAACCCGGCATTGCGTCAAACGGCGCATTCATCGTGAATCAGGATGATGTGGTGGTCGTCGACACGCATCTGCGTCCGAGCTGGGCGCGCGAGACCATCGCCGAAATCAAGAAAGTCACCGACAAGCCGGTGCGCTACGTCATCAACACGCACTGGCACCGCGACCACGTGCAGGGGAACCAGGCTTACATCGCCGCGTTCGGGCCCGGCGTAACCATCATCCAGCAGGATCTGGCCCGGGAAGACCAACTCAAGAACCAGCCAATCGAGATCGTTACCCGCGCTCCGGAGGAAATCGCGCGACTCGAGAAATTGTTGTCGAGCGGCAAAAACGAGAAGGGCGTTTTGCTGACAACGGAAGACCGGGGGCAATTGCAGCATGCTCTCGATTTGCAACACGCCTACGTCGCGGAGATTCCGCAAATCCAACTCGTACCTGGAAATCTCACATTTGGCCGCTCGCTGGTGTTGCATGAGAAGGGCCGCGATATTTGCCTTTACTATTATGGATACGCGCACACGCGCGGCGATGCCATCGTCTATCTGCCTGCTGAGAAAATCGTTCTCACGGGCGACGTGCTCGAGTCCGGCGTCCCAATCATGCGCAGCGCGTATCCGGCCGAATGGCTCAGTGTGCTCGAGTCCATCAAGAAACTCGATTGGAATATTGTCATTCCGGGGCACGGCGGCGTTCAGCGAAACAGAGAGACGATCAATGGATTCACGGCCTACTTGCAGGACCTTGTCGCCGGAGTGAAACAAGCCGCCGCCAAGGGCATGACGGCCGACGATGCGGTCAAGTCGGTCGACCTCAGCAAGTATTCCAAAATGCCCAACTTTGAGGATCGCAACGCGGACGGGATACGCCGCACCTATGCGGAAGTTACAGGCAAGATAACCGACTAATGTATTCGTGGAGTTTGCTCAAATCATCTGACCTCTCGAAAAACCGCGAGGCGCCGGGTATCCGCGAGTTCAACCCTAAACGCTTCGCCATCCTCTGAGAAAGACGGACCAGGAATTCAAACTGGGCGCGTAGATTTTTGAGAAGGCGGACAAAACGCGGACAAATTCGATTTGATCTAGGAATCCTTCCGGCTAACCTATAGAATCTAAAAGCTAGGGGCGGTTAGCTCAGCGGTTAGAGCGTCCGGTTTACACCCGGAAGGTCGCGTGTTCAAATCACGCACTGCCCACCATAAAATCAATCGCTTGCAGACTTCCCGAAGTGGCCAAAAACACCTTAGTGTCTGTTCGGTGCCCATTGCCCGCCGAAGAGCAGGTCCGGTCCATCACGCGGCGCTGCTCGTTGACGAACTCCGGCGACAGATGCGCGTAGCGGTCGATCGTGATCTTCGGGTTGCTGTGCCCGAGGATCATCGTCAGCGCGTAGAGGTTCCCGCCCTTCATGGCGAAGTGCGACGCCATCGTATGCCGAAGATAGTGCAAGTGGAAGTCCTCGATTCCTGCGCGCACGAGCGCCCTCCGCCATGCTGTCTTCATGTCCCGCGCTGCCGACCTCGCGCCGCCGCGGTCACGGGACTCGAACACCCACCCGGCCCCGAGTGGATTCCGCGCCGCCCGCGCGCCCGAGCGTTTTCTTCCCGTCGCGCCGGGTGTACCTGAAGTGTACCTGGAGCAAATCTGACAGACCGTCGAATTTCGGCAAACTCACGGAATCCGCATAAACATTGGGGAGAAGTGGTGCGCCCGGAGAGATTCGAACTCCCGGCCTTCTGGTTCGTAGCCAGACGCTCTATCCAGCTGAGCTACGGGCGCATCTTGCTGCTTACTGCGTTCTAACAGCTTACAGCAGCATCCGCATCCTCTTCAACCGCGACTTTTAGGGTGGTCGAAATGCTGGGCCGTCTTCTTATGCTCGGAGTTCTTATTTCCGTTCCCTGAGGAGCGCGGTGAACTTGGCGATGAGACTTCCTGAAACTTCCGCCTTGGGAGGGGTGGCGGCGTCTGCCGTATCGTTTACTTTTCTCATTGCTCCGGGGGGCAAGGGGATGCGGATAAGTTGACCAGCTTGCAGATGATCGGGGTCTTTCAGGTCCGGATTGAGCCTGCAGATTTTTTTAGACAGATCGCTGTCGAAGTGTCCCACGTATCTCAGACTGAGATCTCTCAGCGTTTGCTGGGGGCCGGCCATTACAGTTAATACTTGCCCGTTCTCCGTATCCTGTGGGCCGGCGTCGTAACTTGCGGTAACGCCTTCGGATGGATCGGCGCGGGTCAGTGTCGCAGGGGGATTGGAAGAATGATGGAAAATGGCCGTCGCCGTGGCTTGTTTTGATTCCGAGCGGCCCAGGATTGCGAGCGTCAGTGTCCCGGACAAAAGTACGGCGACCAATATCGCCGATCGCGAGGGCCATCTCAGCAGGGCGATTTTTTTGTCCGCGTCATACGTAAGATATCCCTTTGAGGGACCTTGTTTTTTGATTAGGGCAGGCATCGGTGCGGGGCGAGGTCCCGAAACTTCAGCAGACGCGGCAGTCGCAGCAGCGGCAACCGGAGCAGACACAGCCGGAACTGAAATCGTTGCGTGGCGCGGTCTAGAAACTTCGGCAGACGCGGCAGTCGCAGCCGCGGGAGACGAAATCGGACCGTAAACCGTTGTGGGGCGTGCTCTCGAAACTTCGGCAGACGCGGCAGTCGCAGCCGTAGCAGTCGCAAGCGGAGCAGCCACGGTGTCGGCAATTGCCGGCGGCCCGGAGACAAAGGATTCTATATCCAGACGTTTCACAGCCTCTTGTGCGATCTCGGCAGTGACGGTACGAACCCCGCGAGTGGAGGACACAAGCAGCGAGGTGTAACAGAGGTTGTTGATGTTCCTGGGAATGCCGTCGCTCTGGCGCGCGATCAGCCTGATCGCAGCGGTGTCAAAAATGGGTTCGCCGGAGTAACCTGCAACCTTGAGGCGGTGCTCGATGTAGAGCCCCGTTTCCTCAACGGTGAAAGGTTCCAGATGGCTGAGAACGGCGACGCGCTGGCGCAATTGCGACAGCCTGGGCTGCGCGAGCTTGGCCGCAAGTCGAGGCTGGCCGGCTAAAATAATTTGCAGCAACTTGGCGTTGTGAGTCTCGAAGTTGGAAAGCATGCGCACGGTTTCGAGCACCGCGTCATCCAGATTTTGCGCTTCGTCGACGACCAGGACAAAGCGTTTCCCTGCGAGCAATTCTTCAAACAGGATCTCGTTTAATTTCCCGTGCATGGCGACGAGGCCCATTCCCTTCACTTCGACGCCCAGTCCTTGCAGGATGTACTCGATAAATTCGCGCGAGTTGCACTGCGTCTGGGAAACCAGGACGGTTCGCGTCGTGTCGCGCAAATCTTCCAGCAGCTGATAGAGCAGGGTGGTCTTGCCCATCCCCGGCTCGGCTACCAGCGCAAAAAATCCCCGATTGTCTGCGATTCCGAGCGAGAGTGACGCCAGCGCTTCGCTGTGAGTCCGGCTGGCGTAGAGGTACGCGGGATCTGGAGTCATTCCAAATGGCTGTTCCCGCAAACCAAAAAAGTTCAGAAACATCGGTGTGATCCTGCAGCTCCGCTAACGGTCCGAAGAAAAAGCCCTGGTAGGTTTGTCCTGCCCTCCCAGATTTATCGTCTACCTTTTTTCCTGCAGTGAGCCAATCAGCCTTGCGGGATTGCCGGAAGCACTGATTCCCTGTTCAGCCCAATGCAGCCCCGCAAAGCAGAGCCAAGCCCGGAGATTCATTTTTCGCGCCAGCCGCAAATGTGAAACGCACCCAGGAGATTGCCTCCTGTTCCCCGGCTGGCCCTTACTATACACACGACATAGTCCCGCACGTCAAGTTTCGCGTCCGGCCCCTGGCCGTGCACTTCCGGGATATTGAACGAGACTTCTTTCCTTGCTCGATCACTGGCAGTTGTGCCATCCTTCCTCGTAATTCAGGGAGGGCTCCAATGCATCGATTGAATCGCTGGTCCGGTCTGCGCCAAATCGTAATGCCGATATTGATCGTGCTTCTCGCCGGAGTCTCGGCGGCGGCACAAATGGCCCCGACGCGCACGTGGGAAGAACTCAAGCAAGAGACCCAACGGCGCGTGGACAAGGGTCTGGGTCCGGTAGGCGGACTCAAGTCCGAGGATGCGCGCGAAGCGCTCTCCAATATCCACAGCCTGGACCGCGACGAATGGGCCGCGGCATGGAGCGCCATCGGCGAGCGCTATGACAAGCGCGCGAAGAGTGAAGAAGCGGACAAAAATATAACCGCGGCGCGCGACGATTATTTCATGGCCTTCCGCTATTACACGGCGGCCCGCTGGCCTGTGCCAAATTCCATGGGCAAGCAAAAAGCCTATCTGGCTGCCCTGGCCGCATTTCGCAATTACGGGCGCTTCCTCGATCCACCCGTCGAAATCGTGCACATCCCATTTGAGGGCAAAGACATTCCCGGATATATCCGGCTGCCTAAGGATGTTCGCCCCGCGCCGCTCGTCTTCATGATCAATGGAACCGATTCGCGCAAGGAGGACGAAGTTCAAGGACGTGACGCGATGTTCCGCAGCGGAATCGGCGTGTTCGCGATTGACATGCCCGGCACCGGAGAATCGCCGATCAAGGCGGATGTGGGCGCGGAGCGCATGTTTTCGCGCGCGCTCGATTATCTGGCCACGCGGCCTGACGTGGACAGCAAACGCATCGTCGCCTGGGGCACGAGCTACGGCGGCCATTGGGCTGCGAGCCTCGCCTATATAGAGAAGGCGCGTCTGCGCGGCGCAGTCGTGCAGGGCGGTCCGGTGCATGACTATTACAGTCCCGAATGGCAGAAGAAATCCCTGGGCACGCCCGAGTATCTGTTCGATCTATTCGCGGCGCGCGCGGCGATTTACGGCGTGGAGTCCGTGGATGAAATGATGACCTACGAAACGCGTTTGTCGCTGAAGACGCAAGGATTTCTCGGACAGCCATCGGCGCCGATGCTTGTTTTGAACGGAGAAAAAGACAGCCAGGTGCCGATCTCCGATCTGTACATGCTGATGCAATCGGGCGGCTCGCCCAAGTGGTCCTGGGTGAATCCCGACGGCGGACACACGGGTCGCTCGCAGGAGTGGCCGAATTCAAGAATCTCTGAGGAAGTCATTACGCCCTGGATCAAGGCTCGGCTCGAACCGGAGACAATGTCAGGAAAAAAACAGATGTCGGGTGGGAACTGATTCCGCTCAGCGAATGAAGCGGCGTTGCGGGACAGGCATGAGAAAAATGTAACTGCCCGCGAGCTTCGAACGTCTGAAGGTGAGCGAAGAAATACCCCGTGGACCAAACAGAAATCCTAAATCTGAAAATGGTGGAGAAACCTATGCGAAAAACAAGTTGGGCTGCTCTGTTTGTAATTTGCGCTGCTGCGATTGCGACTGTCGCGGCGGCTCCCGCGCCTCAGAACTCGGGCTATCACCAGCTCAAGAAGTTGACACTGGGCGGCGAAGGCGCGTGGGATTATCTCTCCGCCGATCCCGTCTCCCATCGTCTTTACATCTCGCGCGGCACGCACATCATGGTTGTGGACGCGGACGGCGCCGTCGTCGGCGATATTCCCAACCTGCAAGGAACACACGGCGCGCAAATCGTGCCGGAGTTTGGCCGCGGCTTTTCCAGCAATGGGCGGACAAACTCGGTGACCATCTTCGACCTGAAGACGCTCGCAGTCATCAGCGAAGTTAAATTGCCCGCGGCGGATGGCCCCGACGGCTTCATGTACGACCCGGCATCGAAGAGCGTTTTCGTGTTCAACGCTCGAAGCCATGATGCCACCGCCGTAAACGCCAAGACGGGCGAAGTGGGTGGCACTGTCCCGCTTGGCGGCAAGCCCGAAGCTTCGCAAGCCGATGGCGCAGGCCACGCGTGGGTCAACATCGAAGACAAAGCACAGCTGATCGAGTTCGATACGAAAGAATACAAGGTGCTCAACACTTCGCCCTTGGCGACTTGTGAGGAACCGACCGGAATGGCCATCGATACGGCCCACAAGCGGCTGTTCATCGGTTGCCACAGCAAAGTCATGCTCGTCACCGATTACGCTGGCAAGGTTGTTGCGAGCGTGCCCATCGGTCAGGGCGTGGACGCCGCGTCCTTCGATCCTGCAACCGGGTTGGCATTTGCCTCTTGCGGCGACGGCACGATCACCGTGGCGCATGAGGATTCGCCAGACAAGTACACCGTGGTGGACACAATTTCAACGCAACGCGGGGCGCGGACCATGGCCCTCGACACTTCAAACCATCGCGTCTTCACCGTCACGTCTGATTTTGGTCCGGCGCCGGCGGCGACCGCTGACAATCCGAATCCGCGGCCGGTGCAGGTGCCCGGCACATTTACGCTGCTGATTTACGGCAAGTAAAGCGTCAAGGTGGCGCAGGCTTCAGCCTGTGGGGTTTAGTCCTTGCGAGGACAAACTTCCACAGGCTGAAGCCTGCGCCACTGATCCCGACCATCCGTTTGATGTGGATTCGCGCGGCACGAAAAAAATTCAGTACAGAACTTTTTGACAAAACCGAGCTGGGCGTTCAGGCCGAGCCGCGTTCAATTGGTCGAATTGCCTGCTGGAGCATTCCCAGCGCCGCCGCCTCGAGGCGCGGGATACTCCGCCTCATGGAAAGTGCCGATAAACCAGCGGCCGTTCTGTTTGATCATCGTGACGATCATCAATCCCTTGCGAGGCGGAATCATCGATCCGTCCGCCGACTTTGTTCCGGTGATGACGGTGTCGGCATCGGCTTCGGCGAATTCGGGAGTGAAGAAGCGGATGCTTCTCACGGTGTCCGTGCGCTGCGAGTCTTTCAGATTGCCCGTGAAAAGCGAAGTAAACCACTTTTCAATATCCGCGCGGCCATGGCTGTGCCTTCCGCCCATATTCGTAAAGTCCGCGTCCTCCGCGAACGTCATGGCGACGCCATGCGCATCGTGACGGCTGAAATTTTCAGAAAAATCGCCGCACACTTTTTTGATGGCAGCCGAATCGGCGTCCGCGGCACTCGACTGGCCCCGCGCAGGAGCTGCGCCGGACAGCACTAGTAGAAGGACCGCCGAAATTACGGGAGCCGCGATGATATTTGGAAAGCGCATTTTGCCCTCCGCACCTGAAAATACTTCAAGCGAGTCGCACTGCTATTTGCGGCGCAATCATACGCCACTTCAACTTCCGTTGGGATATTTTAATCCTTCGTGTAAGAGTGGAGAAACCACACCGCGGAGCAAATATTATTGACAAAACGCTTAAACGGCAACAAGCTCTGCACCGTACGGCTTGATCCCACCTGAAATCGATTCGCTGCAGGAGGCACGGAATGAGTGGAATCACACGGCGTGGATTCGTGAAGGGCGCGGCGCTTGCTCCTCTGGCGCTGACACCGCTAAGCGCGATGGCGCGGCAGTCGGCTGCGCCGGACCGTTTCGATATTGTCGTGGCGGGCGCGGGACACAACAGCCTGGTCACCGCGGCGTATCTGTCGAAAGCCGGTTTCCGCTGCGTCGTGCTCGAAGGCCGGCCCACCGTCGGCGGCGGCGTGAAATCAGCGCAATTCACCTTGCGCGGATTCATCCATGACACCTGCTCGTCCGCTCACGGCGGCATCAATGAAAATCCGATTCTCCGCGACAAGGAAATCGACCTCGAGAGCTACGGCCTCGAGTACATCACTCCCGATCCCGTCTTCCACATGCCTTTCCTCGACGGCGCGTACGTCACGCAGTGGCTTGATCCGGAGCGCACTCGCGACTCCTTTGCAAAGATCAATAAGAAAGACGGCGACACCTACTGGCGCATGTTCAAAGAGTCCGATTCGATTGACCCCAAAAGGCCGTTCTGGCAGCGCCGCCTGGCGATGTCCTATTGGGACGTCATCCGCATGAGTTTTGAGGACGATCATTGCCGCTCCTTCATGCTGGCGTGTCCGTGGTCGCAGCAACCCCCGCAGTTCCCGATGACCGGGCGCACCGCCTACGGCGCGTTTGGGCAGCAGAAGCGCGGCCGCCCGCTTCCGAAGGGCGGCTCGGGGAAATTGTCGGAAGCCCTCGCGCGTTACATCGAAGCGCATGACGGTGTGATCCTCACGAACAAGCCGGTCTCGCGTCTGATTATCGAAAGTGGTAAGTGCACTGGTGTGGAATGCCTGGACGGCAGCGCGTATCACGCCGACAAAGCCGTGCTCTCGACCATTCACATCAAGCATCTGGTGGACATGGCGCCGAAAGAATTGTGGGGAACGGATTTCGTCGACGGCGTCGCGACCTGGCAGCCCGAGTTCCAGATGATGAGCACCAATTACGCGACGAGCGAACCCATCAAATATCCCACCGCGGAAGGCATGCTTTCGCCCGTCCATTCGGAATTGCTGTCGACTCCCGAGCATGCGCTGCGCTTCGCATATGATTACTTCGCGGGAGTTGCCAATACCAATGAGCCGCCTGTCCACATCATCCAGACTTCCGTCGCCGATACGACTCGCGTCCCCGCCCCGGGCATGCACACCATCAAGGTCGTCGGGTATCACCCGTACGATTTGAAGGAAGGTCCGCATCACTGGGATGAAATTAAGGAACAGGTCGCCGACGCGACGCTGAAATACATCCAGCGCTACTCGCCGAATCTGACCAACGACAAAATCCTCGAGCGCGTCGTCCACAGCCCGCTCGATCTCGAACGCATGAACCCGCACAACTGGCACGGCAGTTGCCACGCCGGAGCATCGGGCCCTTCTCAGTCAGGAGCCATGCGCCCCATGCCCGGCTGGGCAGGATATCGAATGCCAATTCCCGGGCTGTATCAAACCGGCGGGACGACGGCTCCTGGCGGTTCTGTCTCCGGCCAGCCCGGGCGAAACGCCGCGATCGTCATGCTCAAGGATCTCGGCACCAGCATCGAGGAAGTCGTGGGCAAGAAAGAAAGCAAGAAGTCTTAGCACGCACGACGCGGTGCTCGCTCTACTTTTGCGTTGAACTCGCCAGGCTGCATCGGAGGTGGGCTTTTGAGAGGGATCGCGAGATTGTTGCTCGTGACGCTGAACGCTGCTCTATTCGCGCTTCCGTTTTGCGTGGCTCAGAATGCCCGGGCCCAGCAACCGGCGGCAGCGCCGGAAGTAAAACAGGAAGTTCCCGATAACCCGCTGGAGCATGTGCCGCCCGAACAACCGATTCCCTACAGCCATAAAACCCACCTGGCACTCGGTTTGCCGTGTTCAACGTGCCACACGAATCCGGCTCCCGGAAATCTGATGACGTTTCCGGCTACGACCACGTGCATGTCATGCCATATTTCGATTGCCACGAACAAGCCGGCGATTCAGAAGCTGGCCGCCTTTTCAAAATCCAAGCAGCCCATCCCGTGGGTGCGCGTCTACAAAGTCCTTCCGGGCGTCACCTGGACGCATCGCAAACATCTGGACGCAGGAATGAAATGCCAGATGTGTCACGGACAGGTCGCGCAGATGGACCGGATGTCCGAAGCGACCAGCGTCACGACCATGGGCGTCTGTCTTACTTGCCACAAAGAGCATGCCGCGCCGGTGGTCTGTTCGACCTGCCATTCCTGGCCGCCCGCGAACTGAAACCGCAATTGGAAATTGGATCCGCACAAAGTTCTCGTCAGGAGAAACCTATGAGATCATTTCGGATTTTGATCGGACTGTTGCTGGTAGTCGGGACTGGTGTGGCCGCAGGGCGCGCGCCGAGCAGTCGATCCGAACTAACGCCCGCCGCCGCTGGAACGTCAGCGCAAGCATCCGCGGCAACATTTCCAAAAGATATTTTTGCGGACACGGGGAACCGCCTGCCCGCACTCAAACGCGATGATCTGGACGATGCCGGAAAGAAACTCTTCGACTCACGAGGGCCAGTAGATTCCTTCGGACCGGGGCCCTTACGGCTCTACAGCATTCCTGTTGCCGAACACATGGGAATTGTGAACGACTTCCTGCGGCGCAAAGCCGGTCTTGATCCGAGGCTGGTGGAGTTGGCGATCCTGGTTACGGCGCGGGAGTCGGACAGTGAATATGAATGGACCGCTCATGAGCCAATGGCTGTGAAAGCAGGCTTGCAGCAGGAGATCATCGAAATCGTCAAGCATCGCAAATCAACAGACGGGCTCGCGGAGAAAGATGCAGTCATCATTGCGCTGGGACGCGAGGCCGTAGGCAAGCATCACGTGAGTTCGGACGTCGCGGCGCGCGCGCTAAATTTGTTTGGCAAACAGGGGTTCGTCAATTTCGTTTCCCTGATTGGGGATTACGCTTCCACGGCCATTTTGCTGAATGCGTTTGATCAGCATGTGCGCCCGGCGGATAAGCCCTTGCTGCCGATTCCTTAGTGGCGCAGGCTTCAGCCTGTGGGTTTTGGTTGCGGCGAGAGCGACTATGCTCCGACCAAAACCAACAGGCTGAAGCCTGTTCCACTAAACCCCAAAAATCACTTCGCCTCGATATAAAATCGCTTGGCCGCATCCGCGATCCAGCCGGGATTCTCCCAGTCCGGATATTTCGCGCGGAATTCCGTGGACAGCAGCTGCGCTGTTTCATCGGAAGACTTTCCCTGCGCCTTGAGTTCCGCGACGCGCGATTGCACGGCCTTGAGGTACGTGCGTTCCGTGCTGATGAGCGCCGCGCCGCCTACTTCGCCGTGGCCGGGAACAATCGTGTGCGGATGAAATTCATCGAGCTGGTCCAGGATGGACAGCCAGTTTTTTCCGCTCGCGTCCGCATCAGGAAAGATAGGGAAAAATCGGTTGATCACCACATCACCGGTGAAGAGAACTCCGTCTTCCACGACGAAGACGTTGTTATCTCCCCGCGTGTGCGCCGGCCCAAGCCAGACCAGCTTCACCGTGACGCCCCCCAGGTCGAGTGTCGCTTCGTGATCGAAAAGGATGTCGGGCGGGCGCGGCTTGACGTCCTGCAGGAGCGCTTTCAATTCCGGGGTCCGTTGGCTGAAATTGTGGATGAACTCCGGCTGCTTTCGGTCGACTTCCTCCTGTTGCGCTTCGGGGCGAATCACAATCGTATTGGCAGGGAAAGCCTGTACGCCGGTCATGTGCTCGGGATGGAAATGAGTCGTCGTGAAATACAGATCGGTATTCTTGCTGACCTTGGCGACTTCGCGCATAACGGTTTGCCCATTTCGAGGACCCATTCCCGCGTCCACAATCAGCGTCGCTCGAGTCCCAACGATGATGCCGATGTTGGGCACGAGGTTCACGCGCCCGTCCGGGATCACGTAGACATGCTCGGACACTTTGATCGTCTTGTTTTCCTGCACGAGCGGTGGAGGTTGCGTCTGATTGTGGCCCATCGGCGCCGTTTCCTGCGCGTCCGCGGCAAGGGCTGCGCCCATCGCCCCCACGAGGCCCAATAGCGTAAGAACAAAAAGTGCCTTTAATCTGGCGTGATTCGAGCGTGGCCCCATAATTTTGTTCTCCTTCAGCTGAATCGCAGTAGGAATAGCAGATAACGTGTATGCCGAATGCTATGGCGGCTGCTCCGTCCTGTCAATCGGTATGACACCCGGCCGGCAAAAGTTGCGGGCGATGATACAAACGAGAATAATTTGGTTCTATTGAAATTGGGTTAAGTGTATAAGTGTGCCCAACGGAGAGGTAAACATGAGACGACTCGTTGCAAGTTTTTTGGTCATCGGCATAATGTTTTTCGCCGCGTGGAGGGCAGACAAAGCAATCACATTCGCGGCAGACGATAGCGGCGCCGCGGCTCTGCAGGCCGACACGGCTTTGCAACTCGCCCTCAAGAAAAAAGACGCGAAGGCTGTCGGCGCGCTTCTGGACCAGCAGTTCACCTGGACGAGCGGCGCAGGGCAAACCCTGATGAGTGCGCAGTTTCTGAAAGACGCCGCAGCCGGCACCGCGGTGGGTGACACCGAATATACCGACGTGAAGGGCCGCGACTACGGACAGCTCGCCATCGTCACCGGCATCGGCAAACGCACGGGACACCCGGGCACATTTTTCGCGCGCATCTGGGTGAAGCGGACGGCCGGCTGGTTGCTGCTCACACATCAGGACACCGTCATCCTCGCGAAACTCCCTCCGAGCCCTCCGGCGCCCGCCGCCGGAAAAAGCCCGCCAGCTGCGGTAGATTGCGAAAATCCTTGCCGCACGATTCCTTACATGCCGAAAACAGCAGCCCAAAAAGAAGTCGTGAAAGCCTACCAGGATGTGGAGACAGCGGTCACATCCCATGACGCCAAGACCTGGGCGTATCACGTCGCGGACGAATTCGTCGGAATCGGCAGGAAATATGCGGGCGCGCCCGACACGAAGGCAGGGCGCGTGGGGCAAATCGGAATCGTCACCAATCGCGTGGTCTTGCCCAAGATGCTCTGGGGCGAGTCCTACGTCTTCGGCGACGCAGCCATCATCATTGCCGATCACCAGGCGGCCGGCGAACCGCCCTATCACGTCATCCGCGTCTGGGTAAATCGAGACGGCCGCTGGCAGTTGTTCCACCGCCAAGAGACCACCATAGAAAAAGGCGTAGCGCGTTCCCAGTAGGACAGGCTTCCAGCCTGTCGCCTTTGATTTTCGTTAGCTCGGAACGGCGAATAAGCTAAAGAGCATGTGTGGCAACTCAATTTTCGACAGACAACCCAGCGGCTAAATCCGGCTCGATTCCGCAAGCTTTACGGCACGGCTTGAAGCCGTGCCCTACAAAGATTTGGCAGATGCCACACGGAATCTAAAGCGTGTTTTACGAAGGCGGTTTCGCCGCAACCTGCTGCGGCTTCAATATTTCATCAACAAGAAAAAGGTCCGTAAGCAGCGCACGCAAATGGATGGAAGCATTCAAATTATCCACCAGCTGAGAGCTGATAGTGGCCTGAGCGAGAACAAGGTGAATCGAGGCGAGCGAATCGCGGGCGTCCTTTTCCAGCACAGTCAAAAATTCCAGATAACGGCCGGCGGGCTGAAAATTTTCTTCCTTCACCGCTCTCGTGTACGCTTCGGCCAGACCCGTCAGCGCCTCAACCGCGCGATTCAGAAACTCCCGCACTTGCGAACTGGCTTGGCTGTTTTCCTTGCCGGAAAGTCCCTGCCCCGCATAAGCAAGCAGGAACTCGTAACACTCTTCGATGGCATTGCACCGGGCACTAACGTCTTCGCGCCCCATCTATGCAGGAGCTTTCTTTGATTCCGCCGGACGCGCGGTAGCGGGGACATCTTCCGCGACAGGCCAGCGGCTCGGGTCGTAGTGTTCGAGGTACTTCTCGCGGCTCATCCAGCCGAAGAACATCGACTCGGTGATGAAAAACTTTTCCGGGCGAATCGCCATGTAGATGTGCACCGTGACGAGCGCAACAAATCCTACGCCCGCGAGTCCGTGCAGCACGTACATCCAGCCCCAGGTCATATCGCTGAAGAGATATGGATTGCGCGGGAAGAAGGGTGTACGCACGCGCTTCATCATGAAGAGGCCCGTCCCGATCACGGAAAGGCCGGCCAGCATCACCACCAGGTGATACAGCTTATTTTCCAGAGGATACTTGGCGAATTTCCGCGGTTCGGGAGCGGCTTGCCCCAGGGCGCGCTTCATTCTCCGTCCAGCGTCCTCGATGTCATCTTTGTCAGGCCAGATAGACCAGAAGTCCTGACCCAGGAAAGAATCAAAGATGTGATAGACGACGGAGATCGAAAGAACGATTCCCGCGATCCAGTGGTAAGTGACCCACGGAAACTGGACGCCCACTTTGGGGAGAAATGCAGTGAACAGCAAGGCAAGCATGGCCAGCGCCATGATCGCGTGAAACAGCCGGGCGCTGAGATTGTGCCGGGGAACGCGCTCTGGAATTCGCGCCGCGACTGCAGCGGAAACGCCAGTGGAGGCTGCCGAATGCGCAGGCTTGGCCCAAATGCTCACGTAAAGCGCATGCACGATCAGAAACAGCAATGCCCCGATCGCGGAAACCCACAAGAGGATCCAGGAAATATGGATCGGCACCTGCTGTCCCCACGGACTTGTCGCCCACTGAATGAGGTTCAAGTTCCCTCCTGCAAGTAGCACAGGCACCCTGCCTGTGCGGTTTTCGCGATTGCGGCTGGCTGGACTTCTAGTCTAAATGTGCAGCGCACAAAACCGCACAAGCAAGAGTGCCTGTGCTACGCGGCTTCGCCACGAATGGCGCGTTTTACCAGGTTTCTGAGCAACGGCACCTTGTAGCCGTTGTATTGCAGGGGTTGCGCCCCCTGAATGGCAAGCTGCCCGGCCATTTCCGCCGTTTCCTCGTTGCGCGGCTTCCCCACCACGGCGGCTTCGACCGCAGTCAAGCGGACAGGATGAGCCGCCACGCCGTTCGCAGCCAGCCGGATTCGCTGGATCGTGCCGCCGGACATAACCATCGCTGCAGCCACGTTGACCAGAGCAAAATCCCACACGGCGCGGTCTCGAACCTTTTCGAAAAAGAAATTCGCGCCGGCCCACGTGGACGGAATTCGAATGGAAGTCAACAGATCGCCGGGCTGCAGGATCGTCATCTTGGTAATGTCAGTTCCCGGACCAATGAAGTAATTTTCAGCGTCGACGACGCGCTCGCCCTTCGGCGTTCGAATGACAAACTTCGCATCGAGCGCGATCAGCGCAGGAGCCGTGTCCGAAGGATTGACGGCCACGCAACGGTTGGCATCGAGGATGGCGTGCTCGCGATTCAGGCCCGTCGGAGTATCCGCGTAGCAAATGTTGCCGCCGGCGCGATAGCACGGCCAGCCGCCTCTGTAATACCAGCAACGGGCATCCTGGGAAACGTTGCCACCGATCGTGCCCTGATTGCGAATCTGCGGCGAGGCAGCCGCCTCGGCCGCGTCCGGCAGGATGCCGAACTTTTCCCGAATCATGGGGTGGCGGACCACTTCGGTGAGCGTGGTCATGGCGCCAATCTCGAGACCGTCGCCAGCCTGGCGCACGCCGCGCAGCTCCCGGACCTGGCTCAGATCGATCACCACTTCGGGACGTTTGATCCGATCCTTGAACCAGTCAAAGCTGTCGAGGCCGCCGGCCAGCACCCAAGCCCTGGCGCCGTGGCGGGCCTGCAAGGCGAGCGCGTCGTCGACGGACGTGGGCTGGAAGAGTTCGAACGCTGGTATTACGTCATGAATGACAGCCATTTTCCGTTCTCCTCATTACTTACGGTTGCGTCTTTCCGGTCATGGCCTGCACGTCATTTCCCCGGCACACGGCCAGGGGCATAGCTTATATGTTTGATCTCAGCCGGTCCTGCATCGGCCTGCCCGCTTCCAGGGAAGCCAGGATCACGTCAGAAGTTACCGGCGCGCGCCGGAAAACTTCGTCGCCCAGGGCGTCCGAGAGCGCGTTCAAGATCGCAGCGCACCCGCCGCCAACCGGCGGTTCGCCGATGCCGCGCGAGCCGATGGGCGTCTCCGGGTCTGGAATTTCGACGGCTGCCCAGGCCATCTTGTCCGGAATATCCAGAATCGTCGGCGGCTTGGTGTGATGGAAGCGCCGTGACACAGCCAGGCCATACTGCTGGTCGTAAACCCATTTCTGGCCGATGGTGTGGCCGATGCCGAGTATCGATCGTCCGAGAATCTGGCCGCCGAGCGCCCGCGGATGGAGCACGGTGCCCACGTCGGCATAAGCCAGAAAATCCAAAATGCGATACTGGCCGGTCTCGACGTCGGCTTCGATTTCAGCAAATGTGGCGACGAAGGAAAATGTGTTGCCGTCGTGCGGGTACTTGTCCTTGGCAACGGCAAGCAGGCCCTGGCCTGCCAGCGCCGTGGCGGACACTACTGTGAATTTATTTATGTCGGGAGGAAGCTCGTGGCCATCGTAAATTCCGCCGAGCTTGATTGCGCGCTGAGCGGCCTGGGCCAGCGTCATGCCGGCGCCTCCGCCTTTTCGCGAAACGCGTTCGTTGGCGACCACGTAATCCTCGGGCTTGCCGCCGAGGTCCTTGGCCGCAATCTGTTGCAGCTTCAGGATAGCGTCTGACGCCACGGCGTGCGCCGCGCGCGTCATGGCATGGGTCGTCTGGCTGCCGCCGGATGGACACGTCCATGGAAGGTTCTTCGACGTGTTGCCCCAAGTGAGATCGCACTTTTCCCAGGGCACGCCGAGAAGTTCAGCGACCACTCGATGCACGTCGGTCCAGGACTCTGTCCCGAGATTGCCAACGCCGGACTGGATGTAGATGCGGCCATCGGGCTTGATGACGAACAAGCCGTCAAATCCGGTAGTGCCGCCCGAGTAGCAGCTAACTGAAACGCCGACACCGCGCACCTTCGAGCCGTTCCGCTTGCCGGTGTTCACTTTTCGCTCGTTCCACTTGAATTGCTCGGAGCCGCGGTCGAGCGCTTCCTTGATGAATGCGCTGGTGGCGTATTGCTGCTTGCCCGCCACGAGCGGCCCGAACGGAGCTTTTCCTTCAGGCGAATTCATGCGGCGGATGGCGACCTGATCCACGCCGAGTTTCCGCGCGGCTTTCGCGAGGACCGGCTCCATGAGTGCGATTCCCTGCATTCCACCCGGCGAACTCTGCGAAGTGCGAGGGGGCGTGTTGGTCAGAACCGTCACGCCGCGCCAGCGCATCACTTGCGGCTGGTAAAGCACCGACACGATGCGTCCTGACGAGAAGGCGTCGCCCACCATGTCATAGGGGCCGTTGTCACAGACCACGAACATGTCGCATGCCGTGATGCGGCCTTCCTTGGAGAATCCAACCTTCATGCGGCCGTGCAGGCTGGGGCGCGCGCGACCGATGGCATTCTCCTCCTCGCGGGTGATGCGCATCATGACCGGAGCGCCGGTTTTTTTCGAGAGCAGCGCGGGGATCACGAGCGTGATATCGCCAGTTATCTTACTGCCAAATCCTCCGCCAGTATACTCACTGATAAATACGACGTTGCTGACGTCGATCCCGAGCCAGCGCGCGATCGCAGGGACGGTCTGCGCGGTGCTCTGCGTGCCGGTGTGCACGTAGACCTTGCCGTTCTGCCAGTAGGCCATCGTGGAGCGCGTCTCCAGGCACTGGTGGCTGGTGTTGGGCGTGACGAAGGTTTCGTCCAGGACCAGCGCCGAGTTTTTCAACGCGGCGTCTACATCGCCGACGTGCCACTCTTCGGTCTCCTTGCCCATCGGCAACCGGCCTGCCTTGATCTCCTCAAAATCTTCCTTGGTCCATTTGAGTGTGTGCAGTTCCGGCGGCGTCAAAGCGGGCCTTTCACCAGGCTTCGGCGGAGGAGGAGGCACGCGCACCCAAACATTTCCGTCCGTCCTTGCATTCGGTCCGCCGGGCCGCAGGCTCACCAGCGGATCGACAACGAAGGGCAGAGATTCAAGATCGATTTTTATTTTTTCTATGGCTTCGGCGGCAGTGAGCTCGTCGACGGCAGCCACGGCAAGAATCGGCTGGCCCTGAAACAACGGCTCATTGGTCAGCGCCTGAAAGCCTCTGGGGTTGGCCTTGATCACAGTGCCGTTATCATTGATGCTATCGGCCGGAGAAGGCAGATCGTTCGCGGTGAGAATGGCTTTCACTCCGGGCATGGCCAGCGCCGCGCTCGCGTCGATGCTGCGGACGCGCGCATGGGGCATGGGGCTCAGCGCCAGTTTGCAGAAGAGCATGCCATCGGCGCGATAATCCTCGGCATATTTCGCCTTGCCCGTTACTTTCGCCAAGAGGTCGCCCGTGGTGTAGTTCTTGCCGATCAGTTTGTATTTATTTGGTGGCGTGATGTTTGGCATGTTTACGCCTTCCTCAGATTCTCTGCCCCGCGCATCATGGCGGTGAGAATCTTGTCGTAGTCCTGGCACCGGCACAGATTGCCGGAAATACCTTTCGCAAGTTCCGCGCGCGTGGGGTTGGGATTGGTCTTCAGAAATCCAACCGTCGCCATCATGAAACCGGACATGCAGAACGCGCACTGGAAGCCCTGTTCATCGATGACGCCCTGCTGCACCGGGTGCAGCGTCCCGTCAGGCTTGGCGAGGCCTTCGATGGTCTGGATTTTCTTGTCGCGCACAGTGTGAGTGAACACCGAGCAGGAGTAGTACGGCACGTCGTCAATCAGCACGGTGCAAGCGCCGCATTCGGCCTGGTCGCAGCCAATCTTCGTGCCGGTGAGGCCGAGCTTGTAGCGCAGCGTCATCACCAGCGTCTCTTGCTTCATGACGTCGACGCGCCGTTGCTGCCCGTTGACATTCAGCGTGATCAGCCGGTCAACCGCGCCCGGCGCCGAAGCCTGCGCCCACACCTTGGAGACGCGGAACAAGTAGCTGGTCGAGGACACGACGCCCGTCGCAATCACGCTTTTGATGACGTCCCGCCTCGAAATCTGGCTTGTAGTATTGGAGGTGGAACAGCCGGGGTCCGTCAGTTCATGGTCTGCCATCGGAACTCCCTTGAATAAGGATTTGCTTTGATATAACCCCGTAGGCAAGGGTCTGTCAACGATATAAATAATATGGACTTAGAGTTGGTTGGCCCCCGGGAACGCCAATCTCCCGATTGGCGTTGCGCAAACCGCCAATCGGGAGATTGGCGTTCCCGGCCGAAATGCAAACTAATTCCCCGGCACGTGAATGTAGCCGCGAACCGCCAGATTCATGATCGTGGTCATCGCCCACTGATCGATCTGGATTTCGGGATTGATCGTGGCCATGTCGATTTTTCTTCCCAGTACGCCCTGGCCGCAAACGCGGAAGTCGATGCCTGCCTGCTTCATGGTGTGAATGATGGGAATGTTGGGATTGTCATGGCCGTCTTTGAGGGCTTTGAATGCCGCGTTGTTCAGGGCGAGCTCGGTGCCTTCCTGATGGAATACCACCACGAATTTTCGGTGATCGGCCGGGACGCCGCCCTTGGCGAGCGTGTTGAAATATCGTGAGATGAAGGTGAGGCCTGGATTCACTTCATCGACTTTCGGTGAGGCTTTTCCAATATCGAAAACCACTTTGTACACTAGGCTCGGATCGGGCATTTCGTGCTCGTTGGGGAAATCAATGGCCGCATCGACGCCGGGTATGGGCAGGGCTTGCGCGGATTGAGCGCGCGCTGAACCCGGAAGGGCAATCAGAATCGCAAAAACTGTCACCGCTCCGATCCATATGTTTTTCATTTTGCTCTCCAGAAACTGTGACTTTCGTTTGGACCGCGCAGAATCTTGGTTATTCTACATCTTTAAATCCGGCCACAATCAATTCTTTTTCGTTTTGGTAGCACAGGCACTCTGCCTGTGAGGGTTTTGAGATCGTAATTAGGCAGGGTGGCCTGCGCGTGCGGCTCACAAAACCGCACAGGCAGATTGCCTGTGCTACTAAAAGCTACAACTTTGCGGCTGCGCCGCCATCAATATTGACAATCTCCGCAGTAATGAAACGCGACTCGTCGGAAGCGAGGAAGAGCATGGCGTTCGCCACGTCTTCTGCAAAGCCCGGGCCTTTGATCAACTGCCACATCTCGAAGTGGCGCGCGAAGACGTGCTCGCCGGCGCCGGTGGTGAGACGTTTCGTCAGAATTTGCCCAGGGCGGACACAGTTGACGCGGATATTGTGGCGTCCACCCAGGCTGGCGATGTAGCGCGTAAAACCTTCGAGGCCGGCTTTTGCGGCGATATACGATGCCGAAGGAAGAGATGGATACCGTTCCAGGACGGCGTCGCTAACGCCAGACACGGCCGACAAGGAAGACACGTTGACGATCGCACCGCCCCCAGCTGCGATGAGGTGCGGCCACGCCGCCCTGCAGGTGAGGAAGCACGCGGTCAGATTCACTCGCAGGATGCGATCCCACGTCTCATCGGATTCCGCTGGAAACATTTCGCGGGCGCCGCCGCCGGCATTGTTAATAAGCACGTGCAAGCCGCCGTAGAGACTCGCGGTTTTGGCGACAGCGGCTTCCACGGCCGCGCGGTCGGTGACATCGCACGGGAGAAACGTGACTTCGCCTCCCTGAGCGCGAAGCGCCTCCTGGACCGCGCGACCTTCCACTTCGCGGCGAGCCAGAATCGTTACTTTTGCTCCTTCTTGTGTAAAGCGGCGCGCGGTGGCTTCGCCGATCCCGCTGTTGCCGCCGGTAATCAGGGCCACTTTATTTTGAAGCCTGCCTGGCATTTGTGTCTCCTAGAAGTAGCACAGGCATCCGCCGCGGCGGATGCCTGTGCTACATGTGACATTTCAATTTGCCGGCAGAGAAAGCGAAGCCGGGCGAGCCGTCAATTTCCAGATGTTACGAACTTCCGTCTGCGTATTCATTTCCTCTACCGAATGAATGATCTGGTCGCACGCGGCCGTTGGAAAAACACGCGCCGCGAGCGAGTGAAACTTGGCCGACAATTCCTGCCAGGTGAGCGGGTTTTCCGGATCGCCCTTCGGAAAGCGGACGAATTTTTCGAAGTGCGCGCCGTTCGTCAGGTGAACGGAAACGAGCGCCGGCCACTCCGCCGGAAAGTTTTTTTCGATACGGATGTCTTTTTGCAAGACCACTTTCCCCATCAAACTTTTGATCAGCGACGAGTGGAAACTTTCCCCCGTGAATTGATCGAGGCCGGCCGCACGATCGGTAAGCGCCACTGCGGCCCCGTAGGGCATGGAAAATTGCGCGTCCACGCTATTCGTGGGCGCGTATTTCCGCTTGGGAGGCTCGCAAACCAGCGGCCATCCGGCTTCGAGCACAGCGACTTCAATGCGCTCGACCTGCTCGGGATAAATGTCATGCTCGGTGGCGAGTTCGATAAGGCCGTCGATGGGAGCCTGCATGTAGCGGCAACATGCGTGGGGCTTGATGCTGGTCCGCAAGATCTCAAAATCCTGTCCCAAATTTTGCGTGACGAGTTCCGGCTTTGCGTTTCGCGAATACGCGGAAAGAAAACCGTCGCGCCCTTCGAGAATCGTGGCCGGGCCGCGAAAACCTTCCGCGGCGAGCTTCGCCGCCAGGATTCCGTTTTGCGCGGCAAGTCCCGGATGCAGCCGTTTGGTCCATGTGCCCTCCGCCAGAAACTCGAGGGAACCGGCGGCCATGCTTCCGGCGATGCCAACAGCGGAAAGCATTTGCTCTTCGGTAAGACGCAAAAGCTTCGCCGCGGTGACAGCCGCGCCAAATACGCCGCAGGTCGAAGTCGGATGAAATCCCAATTCGTATTGAGATTTCGGCTGCAGCGCCATGGCCAGGCGCGCGGCGACTTCGTATCCGGCGACGGCCGCGGACACAAATTGGGCGAAGTCAATGTCAGGATTAATCTCACTCAGCGCGATGGCTGCGGAAAACATCACCACGCCCGGATGAATGGAACCGGCCTGATGCGTGTCGTCAAGTTCCACGCTGTGAGCCGCGTTGCCGTTCGCCAGCGCCGCGAATTCCGGCGACGTTCGTGACGCCGTGCCGATCACCGTGCAGGAGCCCGGTGACGCAGAGCGGGCAAGCATGCGGTAAACCGGCTGCGAGGATTCCGTGAGCGAACCTGCAATTGCAACGCCGAGATAGTCGAGGAGCAAATACTTGGTGCGCTCTACAACTTCACCGCTCAAGCTCTTGGAATCGAGCGCGTGAGAGAACGAAACAAGTGTCCGAGTTATGGGCTCCATGAATTCTCCGTCCCCCCGCTTGCCGCCATTCGATAGCAGTTCAGTTTGACTACGAAGTTGCCCGTTCCGTCCCGAAGAACACGGGACGGAACGGCCGCTACAAAACCGTCCCGCACCGCTGGCGATAGGTTTTGTAGAGGCCGCCCGTCTTTTGGGCGGGCAGCCGTTTGTTTCGTCGAGCGATAAACTGGGCCGCTACTCGACCCTTGTTAAGATACCCCACAAATTTATTTCTGCTATCCTGCCCTCTTGCCGTTTATAAATTTAAGCGATTGCTTATCCTTTGGGACAGAGTTTACGCTAGCGCTCGCAAGAGGACGAGGTCTTCCGTTGAATAAAATGAGCGGCTCTGTGGATGAATCGCACGAAGAACTGAAATCCGCCGTGCGCGAATTGTGCCGGGATTATCCGGACAAATATTGGCGTGAACTCGACGAGAAGCGCGCCTATCCCGAGGCCTTCGTCCAGGCCCTGACGCACGCCGGGTATATGGCTACGCTGATTCCCGAAGAGTACGGCGGCGCAGGGCTGGGCGTCACGGAAGCATCCGTCATCCTCGAAGAAATCCACCACTCGGGCGGCAATGCCGCGGCGTGCCACGCGCAGATGTACATCATGGGCACGCTCTTGCGGCACGGTTCGGAAGCCCACAAGAGGCAGTACTTGCCGAAGATCGCCGACGGTTCCATTCGATTGCAAGCATTCGGAGTGAGCGAACCGAATACCGGCACCGATACCACGCAGCTGAAGACCATGGCCGTCAGAAGCGGCGACCGCTATGTGATCAATGGACAGAAAATTTGGATTTCGCGCGCCGAACATTCCGACCTGATGCTGCTGCTCGCGCGCACGACTCCTGTGGACCAGGTGAAGAAACGCACCGAAGGCCTGTCCACGATTTTGGTTGATCTGCGCCAGGCCGTGGGCCACGGGCTGAGGATTCGGCCCATCCGCACGATGATGAATCACGCCACGACGGAATTATTTTTCGATAATTTGGAAGTTCCCGTTGAAAATCTGGTGGGCGAGGAAGGCCAGGGGTTCCGCTATCTGCTGGACAGTCTGAATGCGGAAAGAATCCTGATCGCATCAGAATGCATCGGCGACGCGCGGTGGTTCCTGGAACGCACGTGTCGCTACGCGAACGAGCGGGTAGTTTTCGCGAGGCCGATCGGAAAAAATCAGGGCATTCAGTTTCCGATCGCCCGCGGTTACGCCAACCTGGAAGCGGCCCGTCTGATGGTCGCGCGCGCGTGCAGCCTCTTCGATAGCGCCAAAGCGTGCGGCCCCGAGGCAAATATGGCGAAGCTGCTGGCGGCCGACGTTTCCTGGGAGCTGGCGAACGTTGCGGTGCAGACGTACGGCGGTTTCGGATTTGCCGAAGAGTACGACATTGAGCGCAAATTCCGCGAGACCCGCCTGTATCAGGTCGCGCCCATTTCCACGAATTTAATTCTGAGCTATCTGGCGGAGCACGTTCTTGGCCTGCCCAGGTCATATTGATGCTGCCGCTTGCCGGAATCACGGTCGTGTCGCTGGAGCAGGCCGTCGCCGCGCCGTTCGCCACTCGGCAATTGGCGGACCTAGGCGCGCGCGTCATCAAGATCGAACGCCCCGACGTCGGAGATTTTGCGCGCGGCTATGACGCGACCGTGCGAGGCTTGTCCAGCCACTTTGTGTGGCTCAATCGCTCCAAAGAATCCTTGACGCTCGATCTGAAGCGCGCGGAAGCCAGGTTGGTTCTGGACCGCTTGCTCGAGAAAGCGGACATTTTCGTGCAGAATTTGGCGCCCGGAGCGACGGAGCGGCTTGGCTTCGTCACCCAAGAGCTGCGAAAAAAATATCCGCGCCTTATTATCTGCGATCTTTCCGGCTATGGATCTTCGGGGCCGTACCGGGACAAGAAAGCGTACGATATGCTGATTCAGGCTGAGACCGGTTTGATTTCCATCACCGGAACACCGGAAACGCCGTGCAAGGTTGGCATCTCCGCCGCCGATATCGCCTGCGGGATGTATGCCTATACGGGCATATTGACGGCGCTTCTCGTGAGATCGCAGACAGGCAAGGGCGTCGCATTGGAAACTTCCCTTTTCGATTCGCTCGGGGAATGGATGAGCTACGCCGCGTACTACACGATGGGAGGATCAGCACCGCAGCGGTCGGGCGCCAATCACGCCACGATCGCGCCGTATGGGCCGGTGATGAGCACGGACAATAAAGTGGTGTACCTCGGCCTGCAGAACGAACGCGAATGGAAAAAGTTTTGCGAAGTGGTTTTGCAGAGCCCCCAGCTTTTCGCCGATCCTCGTTTTGATTCCAATGCCAAGCGCGTTCAGAATCGGCCGCAGCTCGATCGAGTGATGCAAAATGTGTTTCAGAAGCTGACCGCCGCGGAAATTATCGCGCGGCTCGAAGCCGCGCAAATTGCCAACGCCAGGCTGAACACGGTTGAAGAGTTTGTCGAGCATCCGCAATTAAAGGCCCGCGGGCGCTGGGCCACGGTGGATTCGCCGGCGGGCCGGCTGCCCGCGCTTCTACCGCCTGTCACCATGGAAAATGTGGAAACCGTGATGAACGAAGTGCCGGCGCTGGGGCAACATACCGACGCTGTTTTAGCCGAAATTGGTTTTGATTCGGCAACCATTGCAGGTTGGCGGCGCGAAAAAATAATTTGATTTTCCCCGGGAACGCCAATCTCCCGATTGGCGTGCGGTGCGAAACCCGCCAATCGGGAGATTGGCGTTCCCAGGAAACAATTAAAGGACTGCAACGATGGCCATTAAAGAAGGCTGGACCGGACGAGTTTTCGAAGACTTCGAGGTCGGAGATATTTATCGCCACCCTCTGGGCCGCACGGTCCTGGCAACGGACAATGTCTGGTTTACGCTGCTTACGCAAAATACGAATCCTATCCACTTCGATCGAGCCTATGCGGCAAGAACGGAATTCGGCAAACCCCTGGTTGACTCCACATTCACGCTCGCGCTCGTGACAGGCCAGTCAGTCGCCGACATTTCTCAAAATGCCATGGCCAATCTCGGATGGGACGAAGTGCGCCTTCCCAATCCGGTCTTCGAAGGCGACACAATTTATTCGCAAAGTGAAGTTTTGGAGAAACGCGAATCGAAATCCAGACCCAACGTGGGCATCGTGCGCTTCAAGACCACGGGCTTTACGCAAGAAGGCACGGTGGTGATCGAATTTAAACGCACCATTATGATCTACAAGAGAGGGCACGTTCCCGAAACAGTGAAAGGTCCGAAAATCGAACCGAAGAACGCCTGATCGGAAAAAAGTTGATGAGCGCGACCTCCACGCCCGGCGGCATTTCACAGCGATCCATATCCCTTCCTGTTGAATTAAGCGGCGAAGGCGCTTCCATCAGCCGCTGGTGGCGAATGCTGGGCGGACTGCTGATGACACTGGCGCTGGGCACTCTCTATGCGTGGAGCGTGTTCGTCACACCGCTCGAAAATGAATTCGGGTGGAAGCGTGCGCAGACGTCTTCCGTCTTTACGTTCGCGGTCATCATGTTCGCTGCGTCGCTGCTTCTTGCCGGAAAACTTCAAGACCGCTTCGGCCCCTTTTGGATTTCGCTGACGGGAAGCATTCTGGTGAGCTTGAGTTTCCTGCTTTTTGCGTACACATCCAGTCTGTACTCTCTCTATTTTTTCTACGGCGTGCTCGGCGGCATCGGCCTTGGTTTCGGTTTCGGGACAGTTGTTCCCGTCATGGCCAAATGGTTTCCTGACAGAACAGGCCTGGCGATCGGTCTTGCGCTCGCAGGATTCGGCGGCGGTTCCGCTGTTTTTGGATCGTTCGCAAATCTGGTGTTGTTCCCCCGCTTTGGTTGGCGCACGTCCTGCATAATCCTCGGTGGAATTTTTCTTGTAATGACCATGACTGGGGCCTTTCTGCTGAAGAACCCGCCCGTCAGCCGGCAGACAACGGATCCTATTTCCGTCTTCAGCACAGCAACCGCCCGTCACCAATTCACTCCCGGCGAAGTGTTGCGCACGCCGGCTTTTTATCTGTTGTGGCTTGGCTTTGGACTGGGTTCCACCGCGGGGCTCATGGTCATCAGCCAGCTGATTCCCTTTGCGAATAGCCAGGGAATCTCCAGCGCCGCACTGGCAACTTTGGGCCTCGTGGTTGGCGCCTTCGGAAACGTATCCGGCAGGGTCCTGTCGGGTTGGCTTTCGGACATCATGGGCAGGCTCAACACGCTTCGCGTCGTGCTCGCAATCTCCGGCGTCGCCATGCCCTCGTTGTACTGGGTAGGCGCTCATCTGGCTGCGCTCTACGTACTGATTTACGTGGTGTATTTTTGCTACGGCGCGCAAGCGTCGGTGATTCCTTCCACCGTCGCCGATTTTTGGGGCTCGCGCTATGCAGGCACAAACTATGGCTCAATCTTTACCGCCTGGGGGTTTTCGGGGATTCTCGGCCCCACCATCGGAGGAGTCCTCTTCGACAGGTATAAAAATTATGGCGTCGCTTTTTATACCGCTGCGGCATTGGCGGTGATCGCGCTTGTCTGCGTGCTGATCGCCAGACGCCCGGAGCCCCGCTAACGACGAGCGTTGGTTGCATTCGCTCAAAGTTAGTCGTATGTTTTTCTGGTCGAACAGACGATTCTTTCGGGGTTTTGTGGCGCAGGCTTCAGCCTGCGGGGGTTCGTCCCTGCAAGTACTAAACCCCACAGGCTGAAGCCTGCGCCACAAGAGGCTAAATCTGGATCCAGCGCGATCGTGGAGGCAAGTGTCATGGCAAGATCCAAAAAACAACCGGCTGGCCGCCGAGATTTCCTGAAGAGTGTAGTCGCCGGAGCAGCCACGCTGGCTGCAGCACCAGCGGAAGCTCTGCCCGCGCAGCCGGTCGAAGAGCGGGCGTCCCGCGCCATGCCGCTGCTGCCGCCGGTGATCGAAGCCGATCCGCCCGCCGATGCCGAAGTGCTGAACCTGGACCGCTCGGGCTCCGACTTCATGGTGGACGTAATTAAATCCTTGGGCATCGAGTACGTTTGCTCTGTGGCTGGCTCCAGCTTTCGCGCATTACATGAGTCTGTAATTAACTATGGGGGAAACAGTAAACCCGAATTCATCACCTGCTGCCACGAGGAATCCTCGGTTGGCATGGCCCACGGCTACGCCA
Organism: uncultured Acidobacteriota bacterium; assembly: GCA_963804145.1. Taxonomy (GTDB): domain Bacteria; phylum Acidobacteriota; class Terriglobia; order Acidiferrales; family UBA7541; genus Palsa-360. The sequence goes on from CAWDPI010000010.1 coordinate 148,273, forward strand.
AGATTGAAGGCAAACCGCTGTGCATCTTTGCCCACGGCACCGTCGGGCTGCAACATGCGGCGATGGCCATCTACAACGCCTACTGCGACCGCGTCCCTGTGTATATCGTGATCGGCAACAATCTGGACGCCACCATGCGCGATTCCGCCTATGGCGAATGGGCCCATAGCGTCCAGGACGCCGCGGCGATGGTCCGCGACTACGTGAAGTGGGACGATGTGCCCATCTCGCTGCAACACTTCGCCGAGTCCGCCGTGCGCGCCTACAAGATCGCCATGACGCCGCCGATGGCCCCGGTGCTGCTCGTTGCCGATAGCGAACTCCAGGAAAACCCGATTCCCCCGGACGCCGCGTTGCACATTCCAAAGCTGACGCTGGCCGCGCCTCCGCAGGGCGATTCCGGCTCCGTGGCCGAGGCGGCCCGTCTTCTGGTGCAGGCGCAGAATCCGCTGATCGTTGTGGACCGTTACGCGCGAACGCAGAAAGGCATCGATCTGCTCGTCGAGCTTGCCGAAACGCTCCAGGCGCAGGTGATCGATCAGGCCGGGCGAATGAATTTTCCCACGCGGCATCCACTCAACCAATCTTCCCGCCGCGGCGCGGCCGTCGCCAACGCCGACGTCATCATGGGTCTTGAAGCTACCGATTTCTGGAGCGCGCTGAACACCATGCACGATCAAGTGCGCCGCACTTCGCGCCCGATTATGAAGACGGACGCGAAATTAATCAGCATCACCACCGGCGATCTCTACACCAAAGCGAACTACCAGGATTTCTACCGCTACACGGGAGTTGATTTGGCGATGGCGGCGGATGCGGAGGCGACGCTGCCGTCGCTCATCGAGGAAACCAAGCGTCAAATCACAGCGGATCGCAAGCGGGCCTACCAGGATCGCGGGGCCAAACTGGCGGCGGCGCACGATCGCGCTCTGGAACAGGCGCGAACCGATGCCACGTATGCGTGGGACGCGAGCCCCGTCAGCACCGGCCGCTTATGCTCCGAGCTGTGGGCCCAGATTAAGGATGAAGATTGGTCGCTCGTATCGATCCTCAGGCACTTCAGCTGGTGGCCTCTCCGATTGTGGCCTTTCGACAAACAATACCAGTACATCGGCACGCAGGGCGGCGGGGGCATCGGGTACAACGCTCCCGCATCGGTTGGCGCCGCTCTTGCGAACAAGAAACACGGGCGCCTGTCGGTCAGCATTCAGGACGATGGGGATTTAATGTTCGCCCCAGTCGTTCTTTGGACGGCGGCGCATCATCGCATTCCGCTCTTGAGCGTCATGCACAACAACCGCGCCTATCATGAAGAGCTCATGCACGTGCAACGCATGGCCGACCGGCACAATCGCGGCATTGACCGCGCTGGCATCGGCACCACGTTCGAGGACCCGAATATGGATTTCGCGAAGCTCGCGCAGAGCATGGGCGTGTACGCCGAGGGACCCATTACGGATCCCAACGAACTTGCGCCGGCGCTTCGGCGCGCGATCGCGGTGGTCAAACGCGGCGAGCCGGCGCTGATCGATGTTGTTACTCAGCCACGCTAGTACACGCAAGTTCCCGTTTAGGAGCGCAAGAGAGCAAACATGAAAACTATTCGTGAGCACAGTAAGACGGCCGTTGTAGCGCTTGCGATGATGCTATGTTTTTCCGCCGCGCGCGTGAGGATCACCGATGCGGCCCAGGAGCCAAAACCTTCTGCTGCGCCCGCCGGAAATGCTGAAAATGGGAAGAAAATCTTCGTCAAGGATGGCTGCTACCAATGCCATGGCCGCGAAGGGCAGGGCTCGGTAGTGACCGGACCTCGGATCGCTCCCGACCCCGTCCCCTTCGATGTGCTCTCCGGCTACGTCCGCAAGCCCACGGGAGAGATGCCGCCGTATACCACCAAGGTCATCTCGGACCAGGAACTGGCCGACATCTACGCATTCCTGCAGTCGCGTCCGCACCCGCCCGCCGCGAAAGATGTACTGCCCAAGTAGGACAGGCTTCAGCCTGTCTGCCTTTGACTTTTGCTTTTGACTTTCGCTACATCTAAACCCCAGACAGGCTGAAGCCCGCCCTACATAAAAAGTCCCACGAAAATAGGAACAGGCATACAATCCCGTCACTGCAGTGGTCGAATCCGAACGGATATTCCCTGGAGGCACCGCGATGAACCAAAATATTGCAAAACTCCGCAAAGCGTTCGAGAGCGGAAAGATCGACCGCCGCCAGCTCATGCAGGCGCTGGGCCTGACAGCCACCGCCGCGTTCGCAGCGAGCGTGTCGCCCGAAGTTACGGCATTCGCCGGCGGGGCGCGCAGGCAGCCATGCCCGGCGGCATGGTTCTAAAAGCGGTAGCCTACAATCACATCAATTATCAGGTCACCGATTACGCGAAGGTCCGCGACTTCTATGTGAATCTGTTTGGGATGAAGTTGGTTTATGACGACGGCAAACAGTGCTCCGTCGAATGCGGCGATCCGCCGAACGCCATCTATATTCGGCCGCTCAACAGGCCGCTCGACCGGCCCGCCGGGAACTGGTCCGCGCAAATGGGCACGGGCAACGTCGACCACTTCGCATTCTCGATCGAAAATTTTCAGCTGGAGCCGGTGAGAGCGGAGCTGGCGCGCCGCGGCCTCGATCCCAAGCCGGACGGCGAATATGCCTGGACGATCAAGGATCCGAGCGGCGTCACGCTGCAAATCTGCGCGACGCACGGCGTGTTCCCCGGAGCGGCTGCGCCGACCGCGAAGGAATCGGACGGCACCAAGAATCTCGCCTCGATCCCCGGGCCCGATGGCAAAGGTTTCAAAGCCTACGCCGTGAGCCACATGGTTCTGAATGTCGCCGATGTCGACAAAAGCCGCGATTTCTATACCGACTTGCTGGGCATGAAAGTAATTTATTACAAGCCCGGCAACGTGTTCGGCGTGGATGCGCAAGGGGGGCCGATCTGCTTCCTCAAGTTTGGTGAAAATTATTTTTATCTCCGCAAGAGCCAGCATCCTGAAAATAAACCGTACGTCGCGCATTTCTCGATGGCGGTCGAGAATTTCGATCGGGATGCCGTCAAAGCCGAACTGGAACGGCGCGGCTACAAACCCCAGCCGGATAGCAAATACGGCTGGTCGATACAGGATCCTGCGGGAATGAGGACCGAGGTCGCCGGAAAAGGGATGCCGGAACATATCGGCGGCGATTGCGGTGGAGGTAATGGCGGATGCCCCGGCGGCCCGGATAAATAAGATTCGACAGATTACCCTGGGAACGCCAATCTCCCGATTGGCGTCTACGCAAAACGCCAATCGGGAGATTGGCGTTCCCGGGGGAGACCACCAAAATTCCTGAAAGGCTAAACAAAGGTCTTCCAATGAAACGATTCAGCTTAGTTGTCCTGGCATTCGCCGCATTCCTTTTGTCGAGTCCATCGTGGGCGCAATTGAACGGCAAAGCCGCGGACCGTCTCTACATTCTCGATTGCGGCCAGGGCCACGCCCCCGACGAATCCCGATGGACGGTTGGCGTGAATGTCGGAAAGCCGATCGACATCTCGGTCAACTGCTATCTGGTCCATCACGGGGACAGCTATTTTCTCTGGGACACCGGCATCTCCGACGCAGTCGCCTCCATGGCCGACGGCTGGTATCCGGGAAATAATCCGGCAACGGACATCCATTGGACGCGCGCGAAGACGCTCGAATCGCAACTTGCCGGAATCGGCGTCAAGCCGCCAGACATAAAGTTCGTGGGAATTTCCCATACGCATCCCGACCACATCGGCAATGCCGAACTCTTCGCCACCGTGCCGTTCCTCATTCAGAAGGCGGAGTACGAATTCTATTTTGCTCCCGGGAAAACAGGGATTGCGAAGCCTCCCTCGGACACCAGGCCCACTTTCCAGAAGGAGCACCCGGTGAATCTGGTGCAGGAAGATCTGGATGTGTTCGGCGACGGCTCGGTCATGATCGTCTACACGCCAGGCCACACGCCCGGCCATCAGTCCTGCCTCGTGCATCTTTCCAAGACCGGCTGGATTTTATTGAGCGGCGACGCCGTTCACCTGCAGGAGAATTGGGACAACCGACGCATCCCGTATTTCAGCACGATGCCGGCCGACCAGAAACTTCAAACACAGCTATCGATGCAGCGAATGGCCGATCTGATCGCCTTCTATCACGCGCAATTGTGGATCAATCACGAGAAAGCGCAGAGCGACAAGCTGAAACACGCACCTGCCTATTACGACTAGGCGCGGCAGTAGGGGCATCCGCCGCGGCGGACCGTGCCCCTACTGCCAACCCGCAGACCCGCAGCCTCACCAGCAGCGACGCTTCCCACTTACGACGCACGTCCATCGTTTGCGCATACGAAAATATTTCATCGCGGGACGGCCATGCCTTTCACCTCACATTTCCCTCTCTCGTTACTTGATATCCACCGCTCATCTGCGCTAGCGTTCCTGCCAGAGGTTTCGTGGTACAGGCCAAATGCGTTCCCTGTCCAAGTCGAATTCACTCACTGAGAGATCTTCTCAAGAAGGAGAAAATAGACATGAGAGTCGAAACGGAGTCGAAACGTTTCCTCGCACCGGAAACCCGTGCGCTCAATCCGGGCGATGCATTCTTTGAACTCTCCCAAGGGTTCAACGATTTGATCTCGCGTCGCGCCTATGAGTTGTTTGAGCTTCGGGGATCTGAGCATGGCCACGATCGGGAAGATTGGGTGCAGGCTGTATCGGAAATTCTTGTGGACGTCCCGGTGGATATCACCGAGACGGAAACCGGGTTCACGATTCACGCGGCTGTGCCGGGGTTCAGCGAAAAAGAAATCGAAGTGCGGGTTGCGCCCCGCTCCGTATGCATCACCGGCAAGCGGGAAGAGGTATCGGAACAAACCGACGAAAAGACCGCGAGTACTGTGCGGCGCTCCAGCCAGATCTTCCGCGCGTTTGACCTGCCGTCTGAAGTCGATCCGGGCCAGGTTAGCGCAACCGTAAACGACGGCATTCTCGAAATCGAACTATCGAAAGTTGGGGTAGGCAAGAAAGTTTCTGTCGGTGCCAAGGCCGCTTCTGCTTGATTAGTGCCCGCTAAATTCCTAGGGCTCGACCTGTCCTTAGGGGCAGGTTTCGATGTAGGCATCGCTTTCCCATTTTGGTGTAGCCCCGTTTGTCCTATCCACCTACAGTATTCATAAGACTGGTCCTTGAGGGCCGAAATCGAATTTTCAGTGGAATGTTGGAGGAACTATGTGGACGAAGGATTCGCAATCCGAAATACCCGGCACATCTCCGATGAAGGATTCGAGAATGCCTGGCGCGCCGGCGAATGCGCCCGCCACCATTCGCGCCAACGCTCCCACCGCGCGCACGCTGGCGTGCCTGGGATCGACCATCATGGTGAAGGGCGAAATCACCAGCGATGAAGACCTGCAGATTGATGGCAAAGTCGAAGGCAACATTTCCCTTCGCGGCCACAGGCTGACGGTCGGACGCACAGCGCATTTGAATTCTGAAATTAACGCGCGCGAAGTGATCGTCTACGGCAACGCCTCCGGCAATCTCCGCGCGCGAGACCGCGTCGAGATCAAGAAGGACGGCCAGGTGATTGGCGACATCACCACAACGCGTATCAGCATCGAGGACGGCGCTTATTTCAAAGGACACATCGAGATCGAGCGCTCCCAATCGTCGGCTTCGTCAAGCAAGGAAGCCGAAGAGATGCCCGTCGGCACGGCGGCGTACTAAGCCGCCGCTCGCGTGGAAATCGAAATTGCTCGAAAACACAGCGAAATTGCGCTACTCGGCGAATTGTGTTTGACAAGGACCGCACCGCCCCTGTTCTACCCGGGCTTTAATTGATGACCCGCTTTCCCGCGCGCCCACCGTGTTTCAACAAGTAGGGGCACGACATGTCGTGCCCCTACGGCCGAGAAACACACCAGTAGATTCCCGCGATCTCTCCGCAATTCAAATCTCTCCCCTATTCATATATGCTTCAGCCTCCGCATCTTGTGAAAGCCATTTCAAGGGAGCAGTGGATGAAGACCATGCTTGCAGCTCGTTTGCACAAAATCGGCGGGCCTCTGTTGCTGGAGCAGGTCCCGATACCGGAACCCCGCCCAACCGACGTGCTGGTTGCCGTGAAGGCATGCGGCGTGGTGCCGAACCTGAAGAACGTGCTCACAAAATGGCCGGAGTGGTTTCCCTATCTGCCGCTGCCGAAACTCCCCGCAATTTTTGGCCTCGATGTAGCGGGCGTCGTGTCGCAGGTCGGCAGCCAGGTGTTTTCCATCAGGCCGGGCGACCGCGTCTACGTCAACCCGGCGCGCGGGTGCGGATCCTGCCGCGCCTGCCGCAGCGGCGAAATCGTGAACTGCCGCGGTTTTTCGTTTCAAGGGTATTTTGGCCGCGGGCCCTTATCACAGGCGGTTTTCGACGCGTATCCCTATGGCGGCATGGCGGAATACATCACCGCGCCGCAGAGCGCCCTCGTCAAGTTGCCACCCAATGTCAGCTTTGAAGAGGCCGCTCGATTCGGATATCTCGGCACGGCCTACGCCGCGATCCGCAAAGCCGGCGCCGGTCCTGGCCGCACGTTGCTCGTCAACGGTATTGGCGGCACGCTGGGGCTCTGCGCCGCGCTAGTGGGACTTGCGACGGGGGTGACAACGATCCTTGGCACGGGCCGCAATCAAGCGCTGCTGGACCGCGTGAAGGCCCTGGCGCCATCGAGGATCGAAGTGTTCGCCGTCGGAAAGCGTCCCGTTCACGAATGGGCCATGGAATTAACAGACCAAGAAGGCGTTGATGCGGTGATCGATACCCTGCCCCCAGGCTCTCCATCGAGCGCCATGCAGGATGCGTTGAGTGCCCTGCGCCGCGGCGGCCGCGCCGTCAATGTCGGCGGCGTGGGCGAACCCCTGCCTTTGAATGTCCACCGGATCATGGGAATGAATATCCAGTTCATCGGCTCCTGCTGGTTCACGACCGGCGAGGGGCAAGAACTAGCGGAGATGGCCCGCGCCGGGACGCTGAACCTTTCGGTGCTCGAACACCGCCGCATCCCCCTAAAAGATGTGAACGAAGGACTTACCTCACTCCAGGACGCCAATCGCGGATTCAACAACTTCGTCGTAATTCCATGATCGCTCGACATTATGACCATCAGGGGCCCAGTTCTAACATCGCACCCGGGATACGCAGGTTTCGGAAAAAGCGCCGCGTTTTGTCATTCCGAGGTCGCCGCGAGGACAGAGGATTGAAAGGTTTTTAGTTTTTCAAACAATAAACAAGGCGAAGCTGCAAGGTGTCTGCGTATGAAAATGGGGCGGCAAAAAGGTAAGAAATGGGTGCGACCGGAAGTATTTACAGCTTCAGGTTCCGGAGTGACGTGGGGTTGAACCGCTCTCTTTAGTCCAAAGCCGAGCCCGAGAGTAAGTCCAGCGTTTTCGGCTGCGCTCCCTGTGACCAACAGAACACAAACCGCCGGGAAAGGCTGCTCTCCTCGCGCGCTTGGCCCGGCCATTGCTCCCATTTGAAAACATGTTGGGCCATCCCAGCAGGCCATACGCAAACGGGGGATCCGATGAAGAATCAATGGTGGTGCGCTAGCTGCCTGGCTCAAACTGCCTTGGACAACCACGGCCGGTGCGGCTCCTGCGGGTCAGATGCCGTGGACAGAATCGGAAACATTCAAGTGGCCAGCCGGCGTCCCCCGGATTTTGAAACGCGCGTTAGTACTCCCATCAATCATTTCATGACCGCTCGTTCGTCGTGGAGATGATTGGGTAGAGTGCGGATAGTAAAGGTGCAGCATGTTTTTCCCAGCCCGTATTGCAGTAGTAGTGTTTCTACTCGCCTCGTCGGCGGCAGCTCAGGAGATTTCTACTAAAAACGTACCTCCTGAGAACGAGCTGCCGGGCAGTAATGTGCCTAGCGAGAACGTACAGCCAGCCAACACCGCGCTGCCAGCCAATAGCATGCTCCCTGACAAGCCCGCCCCGCAGGGCAACTTCATCACCCGCCCTTTCTACGACAAGCAGGTGCGGCTCCTTGCGGAAATGAACGCCGGCGCAGCCGTCATGGACGACGTTGCCTCGCGAATGGTGATTGAGAGTGGTGGCTACGAGCAGAATCCACTCATGCGCCCGTTCGTGCACAATTCCGGTACGCTGGCCGCCGAATCCGTCACAGAAGTGTGGCTCATGGCCTTCATTGCGGATCGAATGAAGCATTCCAGCCACCCGCTCCTGCGCAAGGTGTGGTGGCTGCCGCAAACCCTGAATATCTCGGCCAAAGTTTCAGGCGGAATTTACAACTCCGTGTTGCTGACACGATAAGAGCCGCGGGCGCAACTTCGAGTTGAGTCCGCTCCTGCCAGGTATCGACTGCGACCTCACTTGCTCCCGAGCGCGCCTTTCTCCCTGTTCGCGACCACATTCACCGCGGCCTCGGCAAAGGCTTCCGGCAAAACTTTGATGGCCACGTCGCGCCCAAGTTTGGTGTCGTGCGCCTGATACACCTCGCCCATTCCGCCCGCGCCAATCGCGCCGGTGATTTCGTAGGAGCCGAGCTTTGTGCCAGAGGGAATCGTCATGTGCTGCCGCCGATTTTTGAATCGGCAGAGTATGACTCTGGAAGGCTGTCCCACAGAACGAAGAATCGCTCCTATCCTCACATTGGTAGGGAAGACCCACTCCGATTGCGATTTCGTTGACTCAGGAGAAAGACAAACGTACGATGCACCAGCTATCGGCCCAACTCAGAAATTCCAGATCAAATACTTTCCTCTGCGGGAGGATGAATGCCATGAGTTGGTACAACTACGTCGCATGTTTTTTTGCGGGCGCTTTTCTGGCCAATTTTGTGCCTCACTTCGTACACGGAATTTCCGGCGATCGTTTTCCGACTCCGTTCGCGCATCCTCCCGGAAAAGGATTGTCCCCGCCCGCCGTGAATGTTGTCTGGGCATTCGTGAATCTTCTGGTGGGTTGCCTGTTGTACAGAGTCGGCCAGGTTTCACATGAAAGCTACGTGACGTTCGGACTGTTTCTTCTCGGCGCCTTCGCATTCAGCACCATGATGAGTTTCCGATTTGCGCATAAGATGCGCGAATAGCGTGCCTCACATTTCAAATCTCAACGTTGTGTCTGCGGCTGTTGCGGGCGGGGCTCCGAAGAGGGCGGGACAATGCTCTTCATCCGCAAATAGGTGACGAGATTGCCGTAAATTTCGTTGTTGTGGCCGTAATTCAAGATCAACAGGGCCATGCGCAGATTCCGCGTTTGCCTGCCGCTCTCCTGCGTAATGTCGATCACTTCCATGCCGGAGGCGTCCGTCAGGGCCGCGTAGGCGCTGTCGCAGTAAGTGAATGCATCATTCAGAGCCTTCAGCAATTCGGCTTTCGTCGGCAGTTTTTCAAGGTCGGTGCCCGCGCTGGGATTCTTTTCGCCCTTGGCCTGCGCGCACCAAAGGTAGTTGAACCTGGCGACGTGCCCGACTTGTTGCCCGAACGTGCGCACTTCCTCTTGCGGCCCGGGGCGCATGCCGTAATTTTCTTCCGGCATTTTTTCCGCGGCTCTCACGATGATATTTCGATTGCCCGTGTAAGCGTTCCGCAGCCATGTAGACAGCGGATTGGCCGGAGTTTGCTGTGTCGTTTGCGCCGCGGCAGGAATGGCCACCAAAGATGCGAGCATGAGAACGGCAAAAAGTTTTTTCATTGTAGTTTTACCCCAATGCGGAGAAATTTGCCCGTCTAAGCGAGCTTCAAACTCAAGCTTATACCACAGCCGCTGGCCAAGTCCCGGGCCAACTCTCCGGCCTGGCTAGTGTCCTAATTTGAAAATGCTCTCGATGGTTCTCGCCTTTAGGAGGTCGGGGCTTCAGCCCCGACGTTCAGGCCTGCGTATTCCCGGGCTTTAGCCCCTGAAGCTTCAGGGCCTAAAGGCCGCTTTATGCGCCGTTGTCCGTCCGACCTGAAGGTCGGACCTCCTAAAAACCAACTTCAATTTAAATTGTGGTTGAAAGCTTGAAATCAGCACAGTGCCCCGACCTGTTATTGGAAATTCAATCTATCGAGTGCTGTCCGGCTTCGGGGGTGAAAGAAACCGCTTCAAACTAAGGGAGCGTCCTCTTTTTTGAGCGCGTACAGCACATGCGCCCGCATTGGGTGGCCCTGGGGGAGGCGTGGGTGATCGAAATCGAGTTCGGGGTGATGCTTCATTCCGATTTTTTCCATTACGCGGCGTGAACGAAGATTGGCGGGCACCGTGATGGCCACGACTTCGCGGAGTTGCAGCGTTGCAAATGCATATCGAATCACGCCGCGCGCGCCTTCGGTCGCCAAACCTTTTCCCCAGTGCACCGGCGAAAGCCTCCAGCCAATCTCCACGGCGGGCTGCGCCACGGATGGCACGATAAGGCTCATCGTCTGCAGCCCGATAAAACCTGCAAATTCCCCTGTTGCGACCAGCTCCGCGGCAAAAAAGCAGAACTCGTCCCTTTCGTGAGTCATCATAAATTGCCGAGCTTCCGCGTCGCTTTGCTCGCGTGTGAGAACCGAGGGAAAGAACTCGCGCACTCTCGGATCGGCATTCATCTCCGCATAGGGAAGAAAATCCTCGTTCTTCCAGGGACGGAGAATCAGTCGTTCTGTGGAGATCAATGATGCACCATTGAAGCCGCTACGTTCCCGTCCATTTCGGCGGGCGCTTGTTCAGGAATGCTTCCATGCCCTCCTGAAAATCGCGGCTCGTGTAGCAGGCCACAATCATTTGGTCGTCTTCATCGGGGGTCATTTTTTCCTTGATGCGGCGCAGGGCTTCCTTGGTCATGCGCAGGGTGAGAGGCGCGCGAGAGGCCACCGTTCGCGCGAGCTCGTCCGCGCGGGCTTGCAGGGCCGCGTAATCGGGCAGCACTTCGCTCAGGAGTCCAATCGCGCGCGCCTCGCCGGCTTCAACGAGGCGCCCCGTGAAGATGATTTCTTTTACGCGCGCCTGCCCCAGCAAGGCCACGAGGCGAACGTAATTCGCCATCGACAAACAATTGCCGAGCGTGCGGGCAATCGGAACGCCGAAGCGCACATTGGCGGCGCCGATACGCATGTCGCAGCACGCGGCAATCGTGGCGCCGCCGCCTGTGCAGGACCCGGCGATGGCGGCGATGGTGGGTTTGGGCACTCGCTCCAGACCGTCGAGCAAGGCGTTGATGCGCACTTCGTAATCCAGCGTGTCTTTCGCGCTGGAAAATTTCCGGAACTCGGAGATATCCGTTCCCGCCGCGAATGCATTTTCATTCGCGCCGGTCAACACCAGCACCTTGACGGAGGAATCCGCCGACGCCTCATCGGCAAATTTTTGCCAGCCGCTCGTACATCTGGAAAGTGAAGGCGTTCCGAGACTCCGGGCGATTGAACGTAATGCGGCCTACGCCATCCTTGATTTCATACAGGATTTCCTCGCTCATCGTGTCGCGCCTTTCTTGGTTGAGGCCGCGCAATTGGATCGCGCCTTGCGCCGCCATTCGTTCAATCTCGGCATCGGAGAAGCCGTGTTCGCGCAGCACTTCGGCGGTGTGCTGCCCGAACACCGGCGCGGCCCTGCGCACGCCGCCCGGCGTGTCCGAAAATTTAATCGGCAGCCCGATCGCTTTCGTTGGTCCAGCCGTGGGATGCGTTGTCTCCACGATCATTTCCCGCGCCAGCGCCTGCGGATCGGCGTGCATCTGCGCAATGTCGAGCACTGGCCCCGCCGGAACGCCGGATTCCTCGAGGCGACGCAGCCATTCGGCCACGCTGCGGCGCTGGAACAGCGGAGTCAGCGTCTCCGTCAGCGCGGAAAGATTTCTCATGCGCGCCGCGTTGTTCGCAAAGCGCGGATCGTCGCGCAAGCTCCGGCGCTTCGAGCGCCCCGAGCAGCCGCAGCCAATTTTCCTGATTCGCGGCGCCGACCGTAATCCATCCGTCCGACGCAGGAAACGCCTGATAGGGCGCATTCAACGGATGCGCCGACCCCATCGGCCCCGGCGCGTGGCCCGTTGCAAAGCAGATGGCCGAATGCCAGTACGTATGCGTGATTCCCGCTTCAAACAGCGACGTGTCCACCATCTGCCCCTGCCCGCTGGACTCGCGTGCGTGCAAGGCCGCGAGAATGCCGACGCACGCGAGAATTCCGGCGGTAATGTCAGTCAGCGGCGCTCCCGACTTCATCGGCGGGGCGCCCACGCGTTCCCCGGTGATGCTCATCAATCCCGTCATGCCTTGCGCGACCAGGTCGAATCCGCCGCGATCGGCGTACGGCCCGGTCCGTCCGAAGCCGGAGATCGAGCAGTAAATCAGTTTTGGGTTCAGCGCGCGCAGGACATCGTAGCCGAATCCCATTTTCTCCATCGTCCCGCGCCGGTAATTCTCGATCAATACGTCAGCGTCCTTCAGCAAACGTGTGAGGACATCGCGTCCCGCCTCCGTCTTCAAGTCCAACGCGATGCCGCGCTTGTTGCGGTTCATGATTAGGAACGCAGCAGACTCATCGCCAACGGCCGGCGGCACCATTCGCCGCGCATCGTCGCCGCCCGGCATTTTTTCCACCTTGATGACGTCCGCTCCCATGTCGGCGAGCAACATCGAGCACGCCGGGCCGGCCATAATATGCGAAAGGTCGATCACCTTCAGCCCTTCGAGCGGCCCAGCCTTTTTTCCTTTGGTCACGTTCTCCATTCGCAGCCCTTTCCCGTTTCCGGCGCGCCAACCATACTAGCCTCCCAAATCCTTATCGGCTATGCCAGGACGCCGAAAATCTTGTATCGCAGGCATCGGACCCACCCAGCCGGCAACGCCGTGATTGACCAATTCCCATAAATATGGGAAAATGAGTTTGATGAAAACCACACTGGAAATTCCCGATCCCGTCTTTCGCCGCGCCAAGTCGGTGGCCGCAGCGCGAGGAATTCCCTTCCGGGAATTTGTGACCGAAGCCGTGAAGGACAAGCTCGCAACCGAAGCCCGGGTTGGCGAGAGACCCTGGCTGAAACTGGTGGGCCGCCTCAAGCATTTGCACAAGGAGACGCTTCGCATCGACCGCCTGATTGAAGAGGAAACCGAGAAAATCGATCCGGAGATGTGGCGTTGATTTTGGACACGAACGCCTTGTCCGCCGTTGCCGACGGCGAAGTTTCAGCCGTCGCGCACATCGCCAAGGCAGAACGTGTCGCTGTTCCGGTGGTCGTTCTGGGCGAGTACCGGTTTGGAATCGCCCAATCCCGCCACCGGGCGACCTACGAGAGTTGGCTCCAGGAATGGATCGCCGTCGGTGATTGTACTGAACATCGACGAGGAGACGACTCATTCCTATAGCGCTATCGGCCTGGAACTGAAGAAGAAAGGCAAGCCCATCCCCGCAAACGATCTGTGGATCGCCGCTCTTTGCCGCCAGCATTCCCTGCCGCTGTTGAGCCGAGACCTGCATTTCGACGTTATCCCGGGCCTGCGGCGCGTCGCCTGGTGATTTGAGCTTCCAGCGTTCTCAGTCTCTTAATTCTTGCCTGAGTTCAAACCTCTTGGGTTAACACTCCTCAGTCCCAGCATGATTCGCGCGGTTCAAGACTTGAATTATCGCTGCGCTGTTTTCGGCTGCTCGGGCGGAATGAAATAGCCGACTTTGTTGTTGAACGGAGTGCCGAACCAGATCCGCCCTTGCGAATCCGGAATGAGTTCCCGCATCCCATTGCCCGAAAAAGGCATTGGAAACTCGACGACTGAACCCGTCTTCGGGTCCAGGCGGCCGAGAATGTCGTCATCGTAGGAGCTGTACCACACAAAATCATTGCGATCGACTGCGACCGCATACGGCGTGGGATCCGGATCAGGCAACGCAAATTCCTTAAACGTTTCCGTCTTGGGATCGAAGCGGCCGATCTGATTTCCCCACCACTCGCCGAACCAGACGACGCCTTGCGAGTCGACCGTGATTCGCCGCGGCCCCGACGTTTTGGGATGAGTCGCGCTGTTCCCGTAATTTTCATCGGGCTGATTCTTGTTGAGCGCCGCGAGCTTCTCGGTGGTGGGCGGAGTCCATTTGGTGATCTTCAGCGTCTTCGTATCCATCTTCCCGATCATGCCCTCGCGGGGAAACTCCGCGAACCAGATGTTGCCCTGCTGATCGAGCTCGATACCGTACGGCGTGCGCGCTTCGGGGAACTCCATAAATTCTTCTTTCTTCGGATCGAAGCGCAACAGAATCGATCCGCCAGCCCAGATGTTTCCAAAGCGATCGAGCCGAATCGAGTTCATGCTGCCCAGGCCAATCGAATTCATCCCGCGCCCGGTCTTAGCATCGTCATCTTTCGGCGCGCAGAACGAAGGCTGATATTCCTTGAACTTCCGCGTCTCGGGATCGAATTTTCCGAGCTTGCACGCCGCATCCTCGGAAAACCAAACCATCCCATCCGGCGCTTCCGTTACGGAATGCAGATGCAGTGCTTTCCTCGTGCCCTGCGGCGCGTCGAACTCCTGCACTTCTCCAGTGCGCTGATCCAGTTTGGCGATTTGATCGGCGGTCCAGGAATGCGGCATCCACACGCTGCCATCCTTTTGCGGATAAGCGACCCAGGGGATGCGGCCCGCCTTCGGCAAATCGTAGAGGACGTAAACAATTTTCATCGCTTCGTCGCTGAACTCCGCGTGCTTGGCTTTCGGATACTCAGGAAGATCCGCGGGGGAACGAGGAAGGCCAGAATCGGGGCTAAAAGTTCTTCCGAGATAGGAGGCGACTGCAGCGCCATCTTCCTCCGTGATCCGCAAGTCGCCAACGCCGTTCGCGCGGTCGCGCATCAAGGCGACGCAGTTTTGCCAGCCTTCTTCATCGCGACGAACTGCCGCAATCTTGGTCTGGAGTCCATGGCAACTCATGCATCTGTAAAACAACAACTGTTTGCCGGAGCCGTCGGGGAGAAGAACCTGTCCCTCGTGAATGGAAAGATCAGCCCATCTCACAATTCCCTTCTGAAGAGCGAAATCCAACGAGACGGATTGTTCCGCGTCGACCTTCACGCCCGTGCGAGGATCGCTCTTGTAGCCCACCGCGGCGGCAGTTACCTGATACTCGCCGGGTTCGAGATTTTGAATCCGGTAGGCGCCGTTCCGGTCCGACAGGACATTCACGGTGATTTTGGTTTTCGTGCTCTGCGCGCGCACAAAAGCGCCCTTGTAGGCCGACCCATCCGGTCCTTTGACGTTGCCGGAAATCACCCCACCGGGAGCGGCATAAGCGAAAGATGCGAACAGGATCGTGAGCGCGAATGCCCTGAACAATATTTTCATTTCTGGATCCTCCGAATTTTGTTGGAGCGGTGCGCGTAACTGGCCAGAGATTACCATACGAAAGTATTCGAGCGTCCGAAAGAAATATGGCCAAGTGTACGCCGGAGAAGAACTACGTGTCCGCCAAAATCTAATTATACAGAAAGCAAGACCGGGAAGCCCATGCAATTCGCCGGTTCGGCGAAGCAGAAGAAAAGCAAATCTCGAGATTCCCGGAATCGGCCCAACCCGGCGTGGATCCACCGCCACTTTCGCCTGGGAATTAGTACTGCAAGTGCTAGTACTCGCCTGCTCAAAATTGTCCGAATCAGCAAGTTATCATCTTGACAGGCCGCGATGCGCCGAATTATGAACACTACTCCGAAAACGGAAAGCATTATCCACTGAAGATGAACGATCCCGCCTCCGCGGGATAGCAACTCTATGAAAGTCTGAGGGAGGTCCAATGAAACACATCCTGTTCCCAGCCTGTTTGTGCGGGATGCTGCTGGCGGCGGTCTTAATCGTTGCGTCGCCGGCTAAGGCAAGTACAACTTACAATGCAAATGTCGGAGGAGAGACGAAGGACCAGTCCGTTCAGGCCAACGCTTTTCTCCCCAATGAACTTTGGCTTTTTGAAGGCGACAGCATCACCTGGACCTTTGTTCCCAAGAACCAGGTCCACACGGTTACGCTCCTCACGCCGGGACAAGTCCGCCCGTCGGCGCCCCCTCCAGCGGGGCCGCCCTTTTCTGTTCAGGGCGTAGCCTGCGGTCCCGTGCCTAACACCTACGATGGCAGCGCCTGCGTTTCCACTCCTGTTGGCGTGAGCGGCGGGTCCACCTTTACGGTGACCTTCTCGAAAGCGGGAAATTACAAGCTCGTGTGTCTCATCCACGCGGATATGAACGGCACGGTTCATGTCCTGCAAAATTTGCCGGTGAACGCCCCACTCATTCACAGCCAGCGGTTCTACAACGACCAGGCACAGGATGAGCTTCAGGCGATTCTTTCCGACAACGATCATCCGGATGAGGATCAGCGCGGATGGGACAATCGGAATGATGCAAATAACTCGGTGACCGCCGGCATCGGTGAGATCGTAGCGACGGGAGGCGGAACGCAGTACCGCTCCGTCTTGCGTTTTCTGCCCGGAACGATTCGCATCCATGCAGGCGAGTCCGTGTTGTGGACGAATTTGGATCCGACCGAACCGCACACAGTCACCTTCGGTGTCGAGCCCGCGGGATTTGTTCCTACGCTGTACTCGCTCCCACCTGCTCTGTCCCTACCTGCCGGCCCGCCCATCCCCAATCCGCCCGTCACATGCACGTTGGCGACGCTGACGGATTGCCAGGATCCAGGGACGGGCGTGGTGATCGGGACGATCAATTGCACCACCGCACCCGCCGCAACTGCCGGGACGACTCCTTGCGATGCCGCCTTCACCCCACAGGAGAATTCGGTTTCCCCACCGCCGCCGGCCTTTACTCCGAATAGTTTCCTGAACTCTGGGTTCATTCAGGCAGCGGAACCAGACCGCACCGGATCCGCCCAGGTGCCTCCCGGGACGACGCGCATCCGCATCTTCTTCCCCAATAAGGGGCACTACTATTACCACTGTGCTCTTCACGACGTAGATGGCATGTATGGCGAAGTAATTGTTGAGTAATTCAACGGCCGGTCAAATGAAGTTGCGATTTTTCTGCAGAGTGTTGCTCGTCCTGGCATTTCTGTTCGGGACCGTTCTCCGCGGGTCGGCTCAGGCGCAAAAAAATACGCCTGAGCCCGCCCCGGCAGGCGGCGCCGAATCGAAGTACAACGGTGGGCTGGTTTCCCCACCGCTCCCGAAACCCAAATTCACGCTGACCGATACGTCCGGCGCTCCCTTCGATTTCGCGCAGAAGACTCAGGGATACGCGACGCTGCTTTATTTCGGGTACACCCATTGCCCGGACATGTGTCCTCTCGAGATGTCCACGATCGCGCAGGCGTTCAGGAAAATATCGCCGGCCTTCGCCGATCGATTTAAGATCGTCTTCGTGACCACTGATCCCGAACGGGACACCCCGCAGGTCCTGCGCACGTGGCTCGATCATTTTGACAAGCGCTTTATAGGCCTCACGGGGAGCGAAGCGGAAATCGACACTGCCCAAATCGCGGCGAACCTCTCTCCCGCCAAAAAGTCAGCCGTGCGTCCAGACGGAGCCTACGAAGTAGGCCACGCCGCCTTTGTGCTGGCTTACACGAAAGACAATCTGGCCCACGTAATTTACCCCGGGGGAGTGAAAATAGAGGACTGGGCGCACGATCTCCCATTGCTAGCCAGTGAAACCTGGACAAATCGCTGAAACGATCAAGCGCCGCTGAGCCCCTGTATAGATTCTGCGTGACTACCGCCAAATTTTTGTAGGGCACGGCTTTAGCCGCTGTCCTGTTCGAAATCTCGTTGGCGCGCGGATTCAGAGAATCTGTTTGAGAGTTGTCTTTGCTGTAGCGCCCGCCTTCAGGCGGGCATCTGTTTGGCACCAAAGTGCCCGCCTGAAGGCGGGCGCTACACGAAGAAAAGCGCTATGAGAATTTTTTGGTCGTCTGCTCAAAGTTATCAGTGCGCCGCGGTCTTCGCCTGATTCCAATTGGGTTTCCAATTGCCGTTTTTCGCCGTTGCTTCCGGCTTGGCGGGATAAAATCCAAAACGATTCGGCATCTGGACTTTCAGCAGTGTCTTTGCGTCGAGGACGTCACTCTCTTTGACGATGTCGTTCTTGTATAGAAGAAATGCAGTCACGGCGTAAACCTGGTCGGGAGTCAGCGATCCTTCCGCGTCCCGTGGCATGGAGCGGTTGATATAATCCCACACCGTCGTCGCGAACGGCCAAAAGCTCCCAAGCGTCAACACAGGAGTGCGCGTTGTGAGTGTGTCGACGCCGCCTATCAGGCGCGGAGCGGGACCTTCTACCCCGGTTTGTCCGTGGCAGAACGAACATTTGCCGGCGTAAACTTTCGCGCCATCCTTGGCCGTTCCACTTCCAGGCGGAAGCTCTTTTCCATCCGGACCGACGACGTTATCCCAGGCGCGCAATTCCGCTTCCGTCGGAGGCCTGCCCACTTTATAAGTGGGCGACTGCGCCATAGCCGCGCCGCAAGCTGCGAGTGCAAACACGGAGACGAAGAGACTAGCTCTTGTAAAGCGCATCTTGAATGCTCCCATCTCGGCCCACTTTCCACGGCTGAATCGGGTTGGAGAAAAATTCCATGATGGGCGCGTTTTGCCAGAACGCCTCAACATCGCTATCGGGTATCGCGGGTTCCCTCTTATCGCCCCACAGTTTGCCGAGCTGTCTCATCGACGGTTGAATGTCTCCGAATTCGTTCGTGCAGCGAGACTGGATCAGAGTTTCTTCTCCGTCCCAATTCCACGCCAGGCGAAATCGCGTGAACGCTTTTCGGAACACGGGCTGCTGAAGTTGCGCGTCCTTCCACGTCCGCCCGCCGTTGGTGCTGACTTCCACCCTGCTGATCGCGCCGCGGCCCGACCAGGCCAGGCCGGTGATCTCGTACAATCCGCGCCCGGGAAGCTCGTGCGCATCGGACGGGTAAGTGATCAGGGACTTCGGCCCGACCTGGAATTCGTACCAGCTGGCCTTGCCGTCCGGCGTCATGTTGGTGTAGTTGGCGGTTTCCACTTTGAGGTAGTAGGGCTTGTCCACCACCTTGATGCTTCGCAGGTACTTCACATTGCTGACGCCTCCCCAGCCGGGAACGACCAGCCGCAAGGGATAACCCTGTTCGGGACGCACCGCTTCGCCGTTCTGGCTGTAAGCCACCAGCACGTCGTCCATTCCCTTCTCGAGCGGAATGCTCTTGGAATGGCGATTCGCGTCCGCGCCTTCGGCAACCAGCCAGCTGGCATTCTTTTGCACGCCGGCTTCCTTGAGCAGCACCGACAGCGGCACTCCGGTCCATTCACTTGTACTGACTCTACCATGTACTTGTTGGATAACGTACGTGCTCTTCGTCAGCTCGGGAGATTTCGCCGTCTCCAGCGCCTTCACCATGGCTTTGTAATGCGATACGCCGCTGTTTCCCGCGCACTCGATAAAATGAATCC
Organism: uncultured Acidobacteriota bacterium; assembly: GCA_963804145.1. Classification (GTDB taxonomy): domain Bacteria; phylum Acidobacteriota; class Terriglobia; order Acidiferrales; family UBA7541; genus Palsa-360. The sequence goes on from CAWDPI010000010.1 coordinate 167,674, forward strand.
GCGAGACCGAAGGCAACCGCTTCAGCTCATCCATCGTAAAAACCAGGGGCCGGTCCACCATGCCGTGGATCATCAAACGGTGCTCGCGAGGATCGATGTCGGGAAGGCGCGAACCGCGGCCGGTCATGAAATGAAGCGACGACGGCGTGATAATTCCTCTCGAATCCTGAAGCGGCGTCAGTCGTTGCCCCATCTCGCCCGCCGGCAGGCCCGGAATAATGTCACGCGGCCCGCCCAGTGTTACAGTTCGCACCGAGTTCTCGAAACGCGAACGCTCGCCGTAGGAAAGATCCTTCGGCGGGCGCTCTTCGGCCGCATCGGCCGGAAGCGACTGAGCGCGGGCGAACGGCATCGCCCCCACGGCCAGACCGGCCAGAGCGGCGCCGCGCTTCAGAAATCCTCTGCGATTCGCGTTCCTGGAATTCATGGTGGGATCCTCCCTGCCGAAAACTACTTGCGAATCCTATAGCGTCAAATACAATTCATGTCAAGAAACTCGTCGCTCCATGTCCAAAGCGTTCTTCTGCCGCCGAGGCATGGACAGCCTTCGCGACCTGGTAGAGAAAATGGCCCGTTGCGCGTTTCTTTTTTATGAATCCAGGGGGGAAATTAATTTACCGGATGTGCCTTGAACCCCTGCGAAGCGAGGCTTTGCCGCGCTTCCGCAATATCTTTTTGGTTCGTATAGGGGCCGACTTCCACATGATAGGACTGCGCCCACAAGAGATTTTTGTGAATCAACACGGCGTGAAAGCCCAGTTGAGTCAATTTGTCCACGGCATTATTCGCCCAGGTCTCGTCCTTGAAGGAACCCACTTCGAAATACAACTTGGGCGCCTTCGTCTCGTTGACGCCGGCTTTTGGCTGGCTCGCCATATTGGCTGACTCGAAAACGGGTTCGGGTGCTGCGGATGGCTGCGACAAATCTATTTCTGACGCCGGAGAACTGGACGTAGGGGCGATTACCGTTGCCGGGTTCACAGGTTGTGCCGGTGTCGCGAGCGTCTGAATTTGAGTCGAGCCCTGTGCGTCCAAATGGGCCTTCTGCGCGTCTGTGCCCACGGTCGATTTCACGCGCTTCGCGGCTGGAGACGGCTTTGGAGATGCGGCTCGCGGACTTGCGGGCTCAGGCGCCGGATTGTGATTCGTCAAACCGAAATCAACCGAAGGCGTCTTTGCCTGGTCCGTCCCGGGTTTCTGATACAGGTTCACTTCATGCGTTGCAATCGGTTGGAAAGAATTCTGCGCCGCTAGCGCTGGGAAGCCAGTATAGGAACCATTGGCCGCAGCGGCGGGCGGCGAAGAATTCTGGCCAGCAGCCTGGACGGCGTGCGCGTTGGTTGTGCGAGGCTTCCATCCCCAGAACAACAGCATTACCGCCAAGGCCCCGACAAGTCCCGCTGCGCCAAGGATTGCCTTGGAATTTTTTTGGCTCATCAGCAGAGCGCGCCAATCTTGCCGTTTCAGATATGCTTTCGCATATTCAATGGCCTGATGCATACGGGTGCGAATCTCGGCGTCCGCGCGCGCGAGCGCTCGATTGATCGCGGCCTCCCAGGGACTGAGAGGCCTGGCTCTCGCAGCCTTCAGCAGAGCGGCCTCGAATTCATCAGCGGACTGAAAACGTTTCCCGGCATCCTTTTGCAGGCACTTCATGATCACATTTTCGATGGCGCGCGAAAGCTGCGGCATGATTTCGCGAGGCCGTTTCGGGTACTCGCGAATCTGTTTCAACGCCACGGCGACGGGAGTGTCTCCGTCGAAAGCGGCAACCCCGGTGATCATTTCGTAAAGCAATAGTCCCAGCGAATAAATGTCCGTGCACGGACTCAGGGGTTTGAGTTCCGCCTGCTCGGGCGCCATATACGCGGGAGTGCCGACGATCCTCCCCGTCATCGGGCCATCGCGCTGAACCATGCGCGCAATGCCGAAGTCCATGATCTTCACGGTGCTGTTCCGGTCCAGCATGATGTTCGCCGGTTTCAAGTCGCGGTGAACGATTCCCTGCGAATGGGCCTCGCGCAGCCCGGCGCAAATTTGCCGCGCAATCTCGATCGCTTCGCTCAAAGGCAGCGCTCCCACGCGATTTAGCCTGGACGACAAACTCTCGCCCTCGACAAATTCCATCGAAGTGTAAGCCGTCCCGTTCGAGCGGCTGAATTCATGGATTCGGCAAACGTTCTTGTGCGTAATTTTGCGGGCGAGGCACAACTCTCTTTTGAAATTTTCCTGGACGTCGGGATCGGAAGCAATCTCGGGCTTGAGAATCTTCAGCGCCACGATTTCGCTGGTCTCGAGATCGCGAACTTTATAGACAATGCCGGTCCCCCCCGTCCCGATCTGAGAGAGGACTTCATATCGCGGAGGGATGTGCGAAGAGGCCGCCAGCCTGTCTTGCACATCGCGATAAGCATCCGCGTCGGTCCAGACCACTTCGAAGATATCTTCTTTTTCCGTGCGCCCGTCGATTGTGAGCTTGCTCAGCCACCGGCAATGCAGGTCGGAATCTTGCGCAATGGCTTCATACATGGCGCGGGAAATCAGAATTTGCGCGGGCGCCGTGCACTTGACGATGCGCGCAGTGACGTTGACCACCTCCCCGAATAAATCGTTCCCTTTCCGAAAGCCAACGCCGGTATGGACGCCAATGCGAACCTCTACGCGCTGGTCTTCCGGCAGCGTCAAATTCAGCTTCAGAAATTGCCGCTCAATCTCCACGGCGGCGCGGACGGCCGACCCGGGATTGGGGAATTCCGCCATCGCGGAATCGCCGATGGTCTTAACCACTTTACCTTCATATTGTTGGATGGCGCGCGCGGCCAGTTCGTCGTGGCGATGGATCATCACCAGGCCGGCCGTATCCCCGTTGCGCTCAAAAAAGCTGGTCGAGCCGACCACATCGGTGAAGAGCACCGTCAAGGCATTCTTGTGCCTGCGAAGCTGCTCATCGATCTCAGCTCGTGCTCTCAGAAGTGCGTCGACATCATCTGCGGAATGCATAAATTTGGAACCAGTTCAGTATGAGTCAGTTGAGGGGCAGGGCCAATGGCTCCGAGGTAACAATACAGTAGTACGTATGTACCTGGGGTCGAAAGGTTACATGACCATTTGGGTGCAACACATTGATTCTTAAAGGAATACAAGGAGTTCGCTGTGTGTGGGGCTGATGACCGGAGAATGGCCACCCCAATCGAACAAAAAGGTCGCGACCCATGGATGGCAGTTGCAGCTTTGGCTGTTTTGATGTTTCTGGACCCTGCCAAAACTTCAATTTGGTTGTGCCTCAGACGAGAGGGGCGTACGATGCGCCAGTTGATACTCTGAACAGAGTACTCTGGCCAGAGTATATTTTCCGGATCTCAATTCATCCATTTTGCTAAAAGCCCTCTTTGTGTGAACGCGAAAAGTTATAGGAGCAAGCGCATGCGAATACAGCGGAAGATTTCAGTTGCGGCGTTTATCCTCGCGTTCGCCGTGCCGGCATTCGCCCAGAAGCAGGAATCGGCGCCGGTCCAGATCACGGAACAGGATCTGCTTGGAGGGTTGAAGAATCCCACGCGCTGGCTGACGTTTTCGGGGGATTACAACGGGCAGCGGCACAGCCCATTGAAACAATTGACGCCGCAAAACGTCGCGGGACTTGTCCCGCAATGGATTTTCCAGACCGATATACCCGGCCTGCAAGGGCGCGGGATTGAGAACACGCCTCTGGTTGTCGACGGCATTCTTTATGTGACCGGAAATAACAATACGGCCTGGGCGATTGACGGCCGGACGGGCCGTCCGATCTGGAATTATCGGCGCAGGCTTCCCCCTAATTTTATCGCATCGGTATGTTGTGGTCCGGCAAACAGAGGATTTGGTATCCTCGGCGACCGGCTATACATGGGCACGCTGGATGCGCACCTCGTGGCGCTAGACCGGATGACCGGCAAAGTGATCTGGGATGTGGCCGTGGGCGATCTTAAGAAAGCCAACGCCATCACGGCAGCGCCGCTCGTTGTCAAAAATCTGGTGATTATCGGCGTGGCCGGTGGAGATTTCTCAAGCCGCGGCTACCTTGATGCCTACGATGCGCAAACCGGGGAACGCGTGTGGCACTTCAACACGATTCCCATGCCCGGCGAGCCGGGCAGCGATTCCTGGCCGAACGCCGATGTCGCCGCGCGCGGGGGCGGCTCTGTCTGGGTGACGGGCAGTTACGACCCCGCGCTCAACCTTGTGTACTACGGCACGGGGAATCCGAATCCCGATTACTACGGCGACGATCGCGAGGGCGACAATCTGTACACATGTTCACTTGTGGCGCTCGACGCCGACACCGGGAAGATGCGATGGCATTACCAATTCACTCCGCATGACGTGCATGACTGGGACTCGGCGCACGTGCCGGTGCAGGCAGACCTGAAAATCGGCGGCCAGGCTCGAAAAGTGATCATGGTGGCCAACCGGAACGGCTTTTTCTATACGCTCGATCGCGAATCCGGAAAACTGCTGGTCGCCAAGACCTTCATCGACGGATCGAATTGGGCCAAGGAAATCGGCAAGGATGGGCGGCCAATCGTTCTCGATAACGTTGGCACTGCGGACAAATGCCTGCCGGACAATCATGGCGGCACGAATTTCCAGCCCCCGACGTTTGATCCTGACCTTGGATTGTTTTTTGTGACGGCTCACGAAACCTGCGCCACATGGGAGGGAGTAAAGCCGACGGAACCTATCGCCATGGGCGTGCGCGTCCCGAGCGGCGGCCGAAGTCTCGTCGAGGGCCACGATCAATTTTCCGCGCTGCGGGCGATCGATCCGATCACGGGCCAGCGGCGCTGGGAGCACAAATACCGGCCGTATCCCTCCACCGTCGCTTTGGACTTGACTGGCGGCGTGATGTCCACCGCGTCCGGGCTCGTGTTTACCGGCGACAACGAAGGGTATTTTTACGCGTTCGAGGGAGCGACCGGGAAAGAACTTTGGAAGTTTGAAGTGGGCGCACCGGTTTGGGGCTCGGCCGCCGTCACCTACATGCTCGATGGCCGGCAATGGGTGGTCACAACTGGTGGACTGAGCTTCACGGCGTTCGCGCTTCCCTGCCGCACCACGCTAAAAGATCATGATTCAGTTAATTATTTTGTGAAATAATTGAGTTGATCGGATTGGCGCAAGTAACTCCGGTTCGGAAATCACCGGACGGGATTGGACTCCACACGACTCCTCGTTAGCCCACTTTGCGTAAAGTGTGGAATCCAAATCGCAGGTTTCGATTCCCCTTACTTATTCTTGGAGCCGTTGCGGCTGCGGAGCTTCTCTGACCAACGTTCGTATTCGGCATTGTTGAAGCTGGACTTTGATTTTGATCCCTGAACGGCGGTATCTGTTTGCTGGCTTTCAGATCTTGTCTTCAGCTGTGTATCTTCCATAATCGGGTCAATCCTCCGGGTCGGGTTACTTGGCCTTGCTTGATCACTCATTGCGGCGTCCCACGAAGCATATTCGCAGCGGGCAACGGATGTCTCAATGGGCGGGAAGAACCAATCTGCGAGGTACCGAGGTTCCGGTACGCACCTTGCTAAGTCCATGTGCATCAGATAGTTAGGTTTGGCTGAGTGCTCGCGGGCGGGAGGATCCGGTTATCCGGCTCATCGCCGGCAGCTTTTTCATTCATTTTTGTTGTAAAAACGCCGGCCCCTCTTTCATCGGGACAAGCGGGACGCCGACGCCACAAGAGACTTGCGTGCCATCAGGGTCATACAGGAAATGTTCATCCTGTTGCTGTGGAGCTTGTCTTCTCCGCGCCATTCACATTTACTTCCGCGTGGGCGGTTGCTTTCCACGCTTGCTTCATTTCTCTTTCCAACAATTTGATCTGGATCAGATGTTTTGGGTTGAGCGGGAGCGACGGGTAATAACAGTTTGATTCGTGCGTGCAGAAGCATCCGTCGGCGGCCTGCTTACGGCGCGCCTGCATGGGGGGAGAGAACCAGAGCTTCTGGAAATTCCAGTCGAAGTCGCGCAAATTGCCGACGGGCGCCAGGTTTTCGCAGGACGATACCGTTCCTTCATCGTAGATCACGCCGCCAGCGGTTCCGGCGTAACACGTCAGCTGGGCCTGCTGCGTCTCCTGGGTTTTGGCGATCAGGCCGTGCATGTACACATCGAGAGCGGCTTTGAAAAAGCCGATCTCGCCTGCGTAGTGATTCTTGAGCGTGCCGCGGCGCGAGTCTTCATCGATCGTGGCGGCGAGCCTGGCGTATCGCGCGCCATCAATTTCCAACTCTTTGGCGTCGGCGGCGGGAGGGCGGATGTAATTGAAATTTACTTTGTCCGGCTTCAACTGGTATTTCAGAAAATTGTACCATTCAAAAATTTTGTCCTGGTTGGAGTTCATGAAACAGGTGCAGGTTTGCACGTCGAGGCGCGGATATTCCTTCTTCATGGACTGGAGGCGGCGCGCGGTGTCGATGACGATTTCCCAGGAGCCGGATTTCTGGCGGATTTTGTCATGCTGCTCTTTGAGCCCGTCGATACCAAGAGCCACGGTGACGTTGAGTCGCGGGCATTCCTGCAGGATTCGGATGACGTCGGGAAAGATCCGCTGCTGAATCTGGCCGTTGGACGTGATGTAGAGCGATTCGAGCCTGGTTGTTGGTGTAAAAGGCGCGCGCAATTTCCGGCAGGTCCTTTCGCGTGAAGGGCTCGCCGCCGGCGAGGACCAGGACTCCCAGATTTCCGCCCAGCGTTTCGGAGATTCTTTCAATCTCGCGCGTTTTCATTTGCAGTTTCTTGCGTGGGGCGTCATCGAGCTGTTCAGTGAAAAAGCAGTGGGTGCAGCGCATGTCGCAGACGGACGTCACAAGAATGTTCAGCAAGGCGGGCGAGAACGGTTTTCCCAGTGCCAATTTAGCGTAGCGCTTTAGAAGATCTCTCATGGTCTAGGCAGGGATTTCCAATTTCAAATTCATTTCAACACAGTTCCGGCGTGAAATGAAAAATGAATTCAGCGCTGTTGATGATGGTCGGAGTTCAGAAGCCGGTGGCCATCGTCTTCGACGCACGGAGGCGATTCCTCGAGGGGATCGTCGGACGGCGTCACGACGCGAGGGGGCATGCTCCAGGGCGATGCGAGCACTTTCGGATCATCCACTGAGGCTTGCCAGATCAGATTTTCGCCGTCGCGCCACAGGCGTTCGGTGACGTGCATGGCATCCGTGTGGAAATACCCGCCTTCGCCGAACCAGCCATTCTCGAGAAAATTGGTGACGTCCACGACCAGCGTGTCACCTTCCCAGTGAGCCACGGAATCTCCATAGTAGGACGGGTTCGCATTCTTGCGGTGCGCGCGGCCGTCGGTGGGGATGATGCGGTAAGGGTCTCCCGAGACGTCTTCGTAGAGGAACACCATCTCGCCGGGCATTTGAATAATCCTGCGCGGCGGGCCTATGCGCGGCACGCCGGGCTTTCCGCAATAGAACACTTCGTCGGTCTTGCTCTCGTTGTCAAAGAGGTTCTGCACTTTTTCGCGGAACTCAGGTTTGTAGGAGGGAGCAGGAGTGGACGGCAGCGCGCCCGGAACGGGCTTTTTTGCGGGCTTGGCCGCGCTCTGATCGATTTGTGTGACGGTGACTTTCCCGTTGATCTCTTTTTTCAAAGTTACAGGGGGCAGATCAATCGCGTAGGCCCAGATGCCGCTGAGGTCAGGATGCCCGTCGGCGGCGCGCGGCGGCTTGCTGGGTGGCGCGCTGTCTTTATTGTCAGCAGCAGTCGCAAGTCCTGCAATCAGGAATGCCGCCGCGATTGCGAAAACAAATCGGTGTTTCATGGCGTGGATACTCCTTATCACTGAGTATTGGCCGATGGGTTAAACACAAGTTCCAGTGAGTTTCCATCCGGGAATGTGATCTTCAAAAGATAACCGTAAAGCCCGCCGGCCTTGGCGCGCACTCCCTTTACCGTTACGGTTTGGCCGATGGCTTTGGCAAAATCGTCGCGGCCAACAGAGACGCGCCTGAACCAGGAGGGCGGGTTGCTCTCGAACTTCCAATTGTCGACGCTGCCGTCGTCTTTTTTCGCGTCTATATAAACGACAATGTGAGGATTGATCCAGTCGACTTTCGTCAGTGTGCCGGTCAGCGTGAAGTCCTTCGACATATCGAAGACGGCTGAAGGGGAGTGGTGCGCGCGGACAGGTCCTGCCGCGAGCAGCAAGGCGATGGCGATCAAAATTGCGGAAAGCTCGTGTCGCAAGGAGGACCTCCCTTTAACACTGTGGGCGAAGTATAGCACGCGTGCACGGCGGGTCGACACGGGTATGTTCAAGGGATATATGGCTGGTGCGGCCGGGTATTTTGTGGCGCCGGCGCTACAACATCACGGAGCGATTTCTTCGAGACGGCGGTCGCTGGTTTCTACCATGCGGGTTGCGGCGAATGCGCCTACGACGCTCATGCCTGCGAACATGTAGAAAACGGAATGGATGCCTTTTGCGTCGACCATGAAGCCGACGAGTGCTGGGCCCGCTGCGGAGGCGATCCTTAGCCAGGAGGTGGCGAGGCCGGTTCCAATCGCGCGCATGCGGGTGGGATAAATTTCCGGCGTGTAGAGATAGAGAACGGCGTTTACGGATCCGATGAGGCCGTAACCGAGAGTGGTCAAAATCATTACGCTCAATGCTTTTTGCGCGCCCATGATTCCGAGCAATGCCAGCATTCCTCCACCCAAGAGGAAGGCTGCGACGGTCCAGTTTCTGCGGCCTATTCGATCGATGCTGAACGCGCAGACGAAAAGGATCGCGACTTGCGCGACGTTGGTCATGGAAGCGGCGCGCAGCGATTGGCGCAAATTCAGGTGGTAGACGGTGTTGTAGAGACTTGGCATCCAGTTATTCAAGCCGTTGGCGACGAAAAAAGCGCTGGCCCAAAGAGTCCAGACAATCAGCGTGCGTCCCCGATATAGTTTCGAGAGAAGCTCGGTCCAGCTTCCGCGTTGCATCAGGCTTGCCGTTGCAGCGATGGGCGAGGTTGCCGGGACAGGAACTCTGCGTTCGGTGCTCGCTTCAATATTCTCGACAATCGCTTCCGCTTCCTCGAGGCGGCCCCTGGAGATCAGCCACCTCGGCGATTCCGGAAGGCGCGCGACCAGGAAGGTGATCAGCAATCCGGGAATTCCACCGAGGAGAAAAATGGAGTTCCACCCGTAGGCCGGCACGAGCCACGCGCCAATCTGGCCCGTGGCCATGAGTCCCAGGGGAAAAATCATTTCGTAGAGCAGGAAGAATCTTCCTCGTCCGTGCGCGCGTGACAATTCATTGATGTAGGTTGCGGCGACCGGCATTTCGCCGCCGACGCCGATGCCTTGCACGAAGCGGCATACAAAAAGCGCGGGGAAACTTCCGGCAAAAGCGCAGCCGAAACTCATGACGGACATGATGGCGATCGCGGCCGTCGTGCCGCGAATGCGGCCCACTTTTTCGGCGAGCGCGCTGAAGATCAATGCGCCGGCCAGTTGTCCGACATAGCTGGATGAAATCAGGAGGCCGCTTTGCTTGGGAGAGATGTGCCACAGACGAATGAGTGTGGGCAGCGCAAACGCGAGTGACAAGGCATTGAAGGCGTCGAAGAAGGTCGCGCTGCCCATCACGATGCGAGCATTCCTGTGCCATCGCGAGAAGGGCACCTGCTCCATTCGGAGAAGCAGGCTTGCGGCATCGGCGGCGCTGCGACGGGCTCGTTCGCTTTCGCGTTCTTCGGCGCCAACCGGGCCGTCAATGGGATTCACTGGATCTCGCAATCAAAACTAAGGATGAGATTCGAGAGATCATGCATCGGACGCACATCGCGCAGATTTGCTGCAACGGTTGCTAGGCCTCAGCCGCGGTCTGTTGCGAAGCTGCGCGCTTCAAGAGCGCTTGTAGCTCGCGGCGATTTGGTCCGGGCATTCCACCGGAGTCAGGTGCCGCCCGCCGGGAAGAATGGTCAGAGTGGAGCCGCGAATCGCTTCGTGCAATTGCTGCGCCATGGCGACGGGAGTGGCGTGGTCGTCTTCGCCAACGATTACCGCGACCGGCATGCGCAGCGATGGCAAGGCGGGACGCAAATCGGCGTCGCCGAGCATGGCGCAGGAAGCCGCGTAACAATCCACGTCGTTGGCCAGAAAAACTTCGGTCATTTTTTTGACCAGCTCGGGCTGCTCGGCTCGAAATTGGTCGCTGAACCATCGCGTGACCTGAAACTCCACGAGTCCCGCGAGACCTTTCGAGCGGGCCGCGGCGGCGCGTTCACTCCAATTCTTGGGAGCGTGCTCGCCGTACCATGCGGTCGTGTCGATCAGTCCAAGCGCGCTCACGCGGGAGGGATTCATGCCTGCAAACGCCTGCGCGACGCAGCCGCCCATCGAGCATCCCGCGACTGCGGCGATCGGCCAGCCGACATCGTCGAGCAATTCCGCCAAGTCGCTGGCGAACAGTTCCGTGGTGAATGGCCCGGAGACGCGGTCCGATCGCCCGTGTCCGCGGCAGTCGTAGGTGAGGATTTCTGCCTGGCCGGCCAGTCTTTCCGCGACGCCGTCCCAGATGCTGCCGTCCAGAGCCAAGGAATGGATGAGCGCCAAGCGCGGCGCGCCGGGCTTTTCCGCGGGCCGCAGGGTGTACGCGATGGCGCAGTCGTCGGAAGTCGTGAAAGTTTTCTTTTGAAATTCTTTTTGCACCGGCGTTTTCCTCAGACCGCTTTGACGTAGGGTTCCGATGGGGTCAGAGGCACGTTCCACGCATCGTAGCCGTATAGCCAACTCGTGTCCTCATCGCCGCCTTTCATCCAGGTGTTGGCGCTGGAGATTGCCTGGATGCGCGAAGTGCGGGGTTTGCGATGAGCTTCGTAATGCTGGAAGGCACCCTCGATGTCGTCTGCGCCGATCTCGTCGAGGCAGCGCGCGAGGATGGCGGCGTCTTCGATGGCGGTCGCGCCTCCTTGCGCCATGTAGGGCGTCATCGAATGGCAGGCATCGCCGAGGAGCACGACGCGGCCATCGCTCCAGCGCGGCAAGGGCTCGCGTTCGAGGATCGCCCATTTGTGGCAGTCGGGGCACGCTTCAAGGACAGTACGAACATCGGCGTGAAAACCTTCGTACGCTTTGCGCAATTCTTTCACGTCGCCTTTTGCCGACCACGATTCGCGCGTCACCCACTCGGCGGGTTCGGGCACGCTGGTCACAAAATAAAGTTCGGTGCGAGTTGCGTTCGTGTAGTAGATGACGATGTGACGGTCGGGGCCCCACCACTTGGTGCGCGAGAGTCCGATATCAAATCCATTGAGCAAGGCGGAAGGGAAAATTGCGCGGTAGGCGATGCGGCCTTTGTGAATCGGCTGGTCTGGGCCGATGATGATTTCGCGCACCACGGAGTGAACGCCGTCCGCGCCGATCACGGCGTCGGCCTGCGCGCGCGTTCCGTCGGCAAACGTGAGAGTGACTTGCCCGGCGCGTCTGTTCCAACCCGACCAATTTTTTGTCGAGGTGGACGATGTCTTCGGGCACGACTGCGGCGAGAGCGTTGTGCAGGTCCGCGCGGTGCATGCACAGATACGGCGCGCCGAAAAGGCTTTCGGGCATGGGCAACTCTCGCACCACTTCGCCGGTATCCCACTTGCGGTTCAGGTGAGAATACGGCTGGAAAGAAGTCGCGAGAACTTTTTCTTCCACGCCGATGCGGCGCAGAACTTTCATCGAGTTCGGCATCATCTGGATGCCGGCGCCGATGCGCATGAAGCGCGGGGCTTGCTCGTATACGCGCACGTCGATGCCGATTTGGCGCAGAGTGGCTGCAGCGGCCATTCCGCCGATTCCGGCGCCGACGATGGCAAATGAAATTTTTTTCACGGCTATTTACCGCATTCACTCAATTCCAGGACACGAGGCATCCGAAAACGCAGGCGCTTCTCGTGGCGCCGGCGTCTCGCTTGTCCCGATGCAAGAGGGGCCGGCAATTTTTCTGATCTGCACACATTTGAAGCATGCCGGCGGGACGCCGGCGCTACAACTTCTCGAGCGCTCGGATCATGCGCTCGGGCGGGTTTCGCCTTTGATCTGGGTGCGGTGCATGACTCTGCGCGAACTGGCGTCAAAGGGGTCGCGCCGGTGCATGGTGCAGCGGTTGTCCCACAGGACGAGATCGCCGACGCGCCATTCGTTGTGCCACTCGAGTTCTTCTCGGTTGGCATACATCCACAGCTCATCGAGCAGGGACTCGGACTCGGCGAGCGACAGGCCCTCGATGTAGGCGTTGCGCCGGCGGCCGAGGTACAGGACGCGGCGCTTGGTTTCGGGATGCGTGCAGACAAGCGGGTGATAGGTGCCGGGAGATATAACGGGATCGTCGATTGCATTGACGCCCTGACGCACATAGCCGCCACTGTTGTAGGTCCCGTCATGCTTCAGCGTTTTGCCTTCGATTCGCTTTTTCACCGCATCGGGCAGGAATTCGTAGGCGCGATACATGCTGTTGAAATATGTGTTGCCTCCGGACGGCGGAACTTCCAGCGCATAAAGGATGCTGGCCTTTGGAGGATCCTGCAGGTAGGACATGTCCGTATGCCAGGTTGCTTCACCGGCGCCCAAGCTGCCGATGGGTGCGCCGTTTTCCATTACGTTGGACACGACGTAAATTTCGGGATGGCCTTCGACGAAGCGGCGACCCGATTCTTGCACCGGCGCCCAATCCAGGTCTCCGAATCTCTCGCTGAATGAGATGAGGTCCTCGTCGGTCAGATTCTGCCCGCGGAACAGGAGGACCGAATGGTCCAGCCAGGCGCGATAGATGCACGCAAAATCATTCGCCTCGATCGTCCGCAGATCGACGCCTTGAATTTCCGCTCCGAGCGCTTTTCCCGATGGAATGGTGGTGACGCGCGACTTTTTCTTGGTTTTTAGTGATTCACTCCCCATGGAAAACCTGGCCTCCCCAGTTCTCTTCGCCCCGACAACTGAACAACGAAATTCTATTCCGTACCGTTTCCATTTGGATCAATCGTGTGAATCGGCAGATCGTAGTGTGCTTCCGTGAGTTCCCAGCGGCGATTTTCTTCGCGCTTCATGGTGGCCTGGTCCGGAAAAAGCTGCTTTTCCACTTCGCTGCCGTGTCCGGAGGAAGAAATATTTTTGTAGGTGATTACGATGCGGTATTCCCAGCGGGAGTCTTCCCCCGTGTGGAAACCCGGCCGATAGACGGTATAGGACGTCACGTAACCCAATTCCTTTTCGCGGTTCAACGTTGCGATTTGATATTTTTTGAAGAGCTGCCAGAATTCGTCGGCGTAGCCCCACTTCACTTTGTAAACCCATTCGACCATGTAGGGCTTGTCGGCGGCGGACTGCTGGGCGCGCGACTGTGGGACGCAGGCAAACAAAATGGCCAGCGCGATCGGCAGCATTGCCAGCGATCGGAAACTGGGAGCCATTCGAGGGTTCATGTTTAGTTCCTCCTCAATAAAGGTTGCAGAAAGAATCCAAGTGCCCGGTCACATCCTGCGCTATGGCTCTAACTTAAGCATGGCAAAAAGCGCACAGGCAAGGTGCCTGTGCTACTTAAACCCTCCGCTATTTTTTTGGCGCGGCGGGATTCAGCGGATACGATTTCAGATTCAGCGGGCCATATCCCAGGTGGCCGCCATCGCGGTCCACATTGTTTTCGTCGCACGCGAATTCGTAGAGTTCATCGCCGGGGGGCATGGCTGTGAAGACCCGGGAGAACGTCCAGGGCTTGGTATAGAACTTCGGATCTTCGACCGTCACCTCGTGCGCCAGATGGTCCGCATCGGGGCGCGACCAGCGTTCGACAACGTGCATGGCGTCGCTGTGCGGATGCGCGTCATCGTCAATCCAGGTCAGCTTATCCTTGAATCCGACCGAATCGATGACCAGCGTGTCGCCGTCCCATTTGCCGACCGCGTCTCCGAAAAAGGAGGGCTCCGCGTCTTTCGAGTGCGCGCGGCCGTCGAGGGGAATGGTGCGAAACGTCCACATCAGCTCGTAAAGAAAGACGACGCGATTCGAGTTCTGAACGATTTCAAACGGCACGCCACTGATGCTGGCTCGCGGTATTCCGGCAAAGAGGCACAGCGCTTCCGGATTAATCGATTTTGTCAGGTTGTATTTGTACGCTTCTTCTCCGGCAGGAGTGAATGGCGGACCTCCCACACTTTTGAACATGCCGCCGAAAATCAGCGGCCCTTTCCAGAATCCGGAGAGGTCTGGTTTGCCGTCCGGGGTGCGAGGAGCAGGTTTGAGCGGCCCCGCGGGATTTTTCACCGACCCGGAATCCCCGCTCACCTCGCGGTAAGGGTTCTCCGGCGGCGGCGATTGCGCAGATGCCGACGGGTGCACCCATAGAAATGCAGCAATCGCACTGCACGCAATAAGAAGTCGCATGTGCGTAAACTAGCGGACTGCCATGGCGGTGTCAAGGAACGTACTCCGACAGGATTGGCACAATTTGAGATGAAACGTGCCCTCTCCGCCCCGAAGAACGCGGGACGGAGAGGCCTCTACAAAACCTTAAACCAAACACGCCGTTGGTTTTGTAGAGGCCGCCCGCCTTTAGGGCGGGCAGCTTTTCGCTGTGACCAGAATTCAAACTGATTCATGAACGCTTCAACAGCTTGACCCCTCCTTTGCCCTGATGTACATTGCGTTTCGTGAGAAAAATATTTGTCGTCCTGGCTGGGATCGCCGCTATGGTGGCGGCGATGCCTGCGCTTGCCCACCATTCTTTTTCGGCGGAGTTTGACGGCGCGAAGTTGATCGAACTGCACGGCACCGTCACCAGAATTGAATGGACGAATCCTCACGTGTATTTCTATCTCGATGTGAAGGATGACAAGGGAAATACGACGAACTGGGGCTGCGAGGCCGCGAGTCCCGGCTCGCTGCACCGTCAAGGATGGAATCGGGATTCCTTAAAGGTGGGAGATCAGGTCATCGTCGGCGGCTACCCGGCAAGGGACGGTTCCAAACTGGCTGACGCGAGAAGAGTGACCCTGCCCGATGGGCGCAGAATTTTTGGCGGAACTCCCGGCGATGGCGGCCCGGGAGACACAAAGCCATAGCAGGCCACGCCGCAGTGATTTATTCTCTTCCGTAAATCTCACGAATACGTTTCACATCGTCATCGGAAAGTCCGGAGACTCCCGCGATATCGTTTCTCGTGCGAATTTGTGCG
This sequence comes from uncultured Acidobacteriota bacterium, assembly GCA_963804145.1. Classification (GTDB taxonomy): domain Bacteria; phylum Acidobacteriota; class Terriglobia; order Acidiferrales; family UBA7541; genus Palsa-360. The sequence goes on from CAWDPI010000010.1 coordinate 182,873, forward strand.
CGATACCGGCCGAAATATTCGACGACGTCTCCCCCGTACCCGAAGTAAAACATGATGTCGCGGAAGCCATGAGTGTGCGCGAGGCCCAGCGCGTGGCCGAGTTCGTGCAGGCACGTCAAGTAGACGATGCTGTCGCGCAGCAGCGCGTCCGCCCGGGCGCGTCGCGCAATGTCCTCACCGAGCGAATCGATGTCTGGGCGTATGAAGACGGCCGCACCCTGCTGGCCGCCGACCACGATCGGGCGCGTTTCCCCGTACTCGCCGCTCTCCGGCCCGGCCCAGTAGACTCGAATGAGCGCGGTCGATTCCGTCGCTGCCGCAAATCGAAGGCCTTTTGCGGCGCTTCGCTGCCAGGCCTGCAAGGCCCAGCGCGCGAGTTCTGGATCTGAGGAATGGTAGCCGGGCTTGCCGCTGCCGTCGGCGATGAAGTAGGTGATTGGGTGCTTAGCATCGAGAGCCTGCGGCATGGAGAATTGCTGCGCGCCCGCGGGATGCGTGCCCAACACAAGGATGGATAGACCGATGAAGGTTGTGGCCGCGACGATTCGGAATGTGTGCAGGCTCATGCGTCCGCGCCTCGGAGCCGTACTCTGAACAGAGTTGAAGCCTTGCAAAAAGTCTTCCTGGCTACTTGCTGACATCAAGAAGTTCCACGTCAAAAATCAGTGTCGCGTTGGGAGGGATGACGCCGCCCGCTCCTGTCGCTCCATAGCCCAGCTGCGGCGGAATTCGCAATTGCCTTTGGCCTCCGACTTTCATTCCCGCGACTCCTTCGTCCCAGCCTTTGATCACTTGTCCGGCTCCCAATAGAAATGAGAAAGGTTCGCCGCGATCGCGGGAACTGTCAAACTTCGCGCCGGTTGTCAGGAAGCCGGAGTAGTGAACTTTGACCATGTTTCCGGGGGCCGCTGTTGGGCCGGTGCCAACTACGATGTCCCAGTACTGAAGGCCGGATGCGGTTGCTGTCGGCTGGCCGGTGACTTTCATGGGGCTGGCGGAGCTTGGCGCGCTGGATGTGTTTGACTTGTTTTCGCCGCCGCAGCCGGATGCGCCCGCGAGAATCGCAAGAAGAGTCAGGATCAGAGCGAATCGTTGCTTCATCAAGTGCCTCTCAGTAGGACAGGCTTGAAGCCTGTCTGGTTTTGCATTTTCGCGAGCTTGGAGCGGGCGACATGCTGAACAGTCTATATGAAAACTCGAATCCGAAAAGGCCAGCGGCTGAAGCCGGAGTCGATGTTAAACACCTTGCGGCACGGCTGAAACCGCGCCCTACAAAGATTTGCTGTTGCCACGCTGGTTCTTTAGCCTGTTTGGTTTTCTATTTCCGCCGGCACGGAAAAGCAGACAGGCTTGAAGCCTGTCCTACTTGGGCGGCGGGCGCATCGAATTGGTGGCGCGCCAGCGCTGTTCTAGGGCGGGAATTATCGCGCCGCCGATATTCGCGATGTTCAAGTCGGGGAGCGGTGGGCGTTCGGCCCAAGGATTTATGCCGCGAATGAGCGAGCCGAGGAACCGGACATTCGCCCAGAGAAATTCTTTGAACGAAGGGTGCGGCTTGTTCCCGTTGGCGCGGACGAGTAGAACGGTCACGTCGTCCTCGGTCAGATTGTCGGGATGGCGATCCTTAATCTCGCGCAGCAGGGTCTTGGTCAGGAGTTGCGGCTCGACGTCCCCGAGAAGACGCACGATCCGCAGCAGCCCGGCTTCGCCAAGCATCTCGCCATCGGCGTCGCGGGATTCAATCAGCGCGTCGGTGTAGCTAAGCACGCAGTCGCCGGATTCCAGCTCCACGTCAAACTGCTCGTACTCCGTCATGTCGATGATTCCCAGCGGCATGTTATTGGGCGAGGGCTCTTCGGCCAACACGTCCGCGCCCAGCAAGGTCCATTCCTGCTTTGCGGCCTGAAATAAAAGCGGACGCGGGTGGCCCGCGTTGCAGACAATCAAGCGCTGCGTGGGCGCAAAAAATGTGGCCACGACGGCGGTCGCGAACGTGCCGGCCTCGGAAAGCGCGGCGAACTGCTGATTGAGCAGCCGCACAAACTCTGTCTGGTCGAGGCGATTGACGAATCGCCGCATGAGCGTTCGGAGATTTGCGGCGGTGGAGGCGACCGCGTTCCCGTGTCCCGAAACATCCGCGAGCAGCAGGCGCGTGATGCGGCCCGTAGCACAGCTCGATGCGTAATAGACATCGCCGCCGCGCTGCGCCTCGCCGAAAGGCTTGCTGTACACCCACGCGTCCAGCCCGCCCATTTCCACGCGGCGCGTGGTGAGCTGGCTTCCGCCCCAGACTTCCATACACGTCATTTGTTGCGCTGTTTTGTTGCTTGCGGCCGATTCGTTGTTGGGGGCTGACATCGTTCGAGTCTCAATTCACTAATTCAAGGAACGCGTTGAAAAATATTGCTCCAGGCTTGATTTTACCTCACCCATGCCGCGCTGGGCATTGCGGTCCAGTGCCGCTACAACTGCGGATACATCCTTCCCGCTCACGGGCTCGTCATGCGAATAATAATGAGTCCAGACGGTTGAGCCCGATTTCACTTCGCGCAATTCCAAATCGATGGTAATGCGCGCCATCAGCGGGGTGGAAGAAATCTCTTTAAAGTCATACAAGCGGCCGTAGAGAATAAAGTCCCCGTGAGAATTGCTGCGCAGGGCATCCACCGCGCGGTACCTTCCCGATGCTCGCAACTCGCGCAGCAAAACTTCCACCAGCATTTCAGTTGGAGGCTCGGACCACTGTTGGTACTGGTACGTCCCCATATTCTCGCCGCTCGAGCTAAATACGATGTGATCTTCCCTGTAAAGGTGCGAAGCCCGCAGAGGGCCAAGCAGCAGCGTCACGGGATAAGGACTGCGCTCCGCAGCGGGCGCCGGATCGCCACCGGGAACCGTAAGCTGATAATACTTGCTGGGCCGCGCAGCTCCGCACCCGGCGAGAAGAGCGGCAGTCAGCGCCGCGATCGAGATGAATCTGCAGTTCATGGAACGCCTTTCTGTCGTGACCCGTGCAAGCCCTTGCTGCGACAGCTGGGTTCCACGGGGCACAGGCCACGGGTCACGAATCACGGCTCCTACTGCTCCCCCGTCTTGTGCTCGGGCGGATTGGTCGTCCGAATCAACGAGTAGGGCCGCATCTTGATTGTCTCGGTGAATTCCTTCAGGTTCTCGGTGACGTGGAGCAAATTATCGAGAAGCTGATCGATGTTTTCCGAATTCACGTCGAGTGTCTGGTTGAGCTGACCGGTCAAATCGGTCAGGGACTTCAGCGTGCCCCGGAGATCAGTTATGGCCTTGCGAACTTCAGGCTCAGTATCACCGATCGTGGCATCAATGTGCGCCAGGACTTCAGTCGCCTGTCTGGAAGTCTTTTGGAAATCGTCAATCAGCGGCCCCAATTTCTCGCTCAGATCGTTTACATGATTAAGCGCCGAACGCACCTGCGGCCGGGAATCGGCAATCAGGCCGTGCGTCTCGGCCAGCGTGGCCGAAAGATTCGACCGGTTCTGCGCATTCAACAGATCATTGACGCGATCGAGCGTCACCTTGAGTTCCGTGGCGCGCGCGTCCAGCGTGCGAAGGAGTTGTTGCGCCACCGGCGCGAGATTGTTGATCTGCTCGGTCAAGGCGTTGAAGTCGACGTAATTTTCGGAAGGGAGCAAAGATCCCGCGGGCGCGGGGCCGGCCTGCGCCGATCCCGGATACAGCTCCAGGTGATTGTCGCCGAGCGGGCTCATGCTCATGATCCTCACTTTACTGTCCGTCTTCACAAGCACATCGGACTGGACGCTGAAGATGAGATCGAGGTGGGTTGGGTCTCGCGGGTCGATGCGCACACTTTCTACGCGCCCCACCTTTGGGCCTCCCGAATAACGGACCGTCGCGCCAGGTTCCAACCCTCCTGCGAATGCGAAATAAGCATGGTAGGTCTTGGCCGCGCTGCCGAACGCACCATTGATCGCGAAAACCGCCGCAAGGAGAATGCCTCCTGCAACCAGCACGAACAGTCCGACAAATGTCTGCTCGGTTTTTGGGCTCATTATCTTCCCTTATCCTTGCGTTCCGTTACTTTGGCTCTCTCGCATTTTCAGGCGGCGCTCATCCGCGACGCCGGTACCGTTCGGTGAGCGTCTGCAAATAATCCAATTCCCCTTCCACATCCGGCTCGGGAACCCGATCCAGAAATTGGCGCACGCGCGGTTGCGCGCTCGAGCGCATTTCCTCGACTGTCCCGATCGCCACAATATTTCCTTTGTCGATCAGCACCATGCGATCGGCGATGAGAAAGGCGCTGGCCAGTTCATGCGTGACCACGATGATGGTCATATGAAACGCCTTCTTCAACTCCAGAATCAACTGATCGATGCCCGCCGCAATGATGGGATCGAGCCCCGCTGAGGGTTCGTCAAAAAAAAGAATCTCCGGATCCATCGCCAGGGCCCGCGCCACGGCGGCCCGCTTTTTCATGCCGCCACTGAGCTGGGACGGCATGTGGTATTCAAAACCTGCCAACCCAACCTGCTCCAGCTTGAGCCGCAGCATGATTTCGATCGTCGAATCTTCCAGTTTCGTGTGTTCCCGCAGCGGCAGGGCCACATTTTCGCCCACCGTCATGGAGCCGAACAATGCGCTGCCTTGGAATGACATCCCAGTTTTTTTCCGGATCTCATAAAGTTCGTCGGTCGAAACAGAAGCAATATCGCGGCCGTTGATCCAGATCTGGCCCGAACTTGGTTTTTCCAGGCCCACGAGCGTCCGCAGAAGCGTGCTCTTGCCCGAGCCGGAACCGCCCAGGATGACCAGCGTTTCGCTGGCTTTCACGTCAAAATGAATGCCATGCAAAATCTCCGTCTCTCCGTAACTGACGCGGAGATCTCGCAGGGAGATCACCGGCTTTGGCTCACTCAGATTTGGATGTTCCTGGTCCATGAAAGACTCAAACGAGCTATCCATTCCCCAGAAAGAAAAATGCCGCCGTAAAAACCAGGTCGACGACTACAACCAGCAGGATCGAAACCACCACGGCTTTTGTAGTGGTGCGCCCCACTTGCTCAGCGCCCCCTCCCGTGGACAATCCTTCCAAACACCCGACCGCCGTGATCGTGACGCCAAACATCACGCTCTTGATCAGCCCCGACAGAATATCCCGCAAATAAAGAGACTCGACGGACGCCTGAATGTATGCCCCGAAAGTGAAATCCGCCTGCGTGACTCCGAACAGCGCTCCTCCGAGGATGCCCATCGTATTCGCCCAGATCGTCAGGCACGGCAGCATCACCATCATGGCCAGAAATTTCGGGGCGACGAGGTAATGGACGGGGTCAATCGCCATTACTTCCAGAGCGTCGATTTCTTCGGTGACCTTCATGGTTCCAATTTCCGCGGCAAACGCGGAGCCCGAGCGGCCTATCACGACGATGGCGGTAATCAATGGGCCGAGCTCTCGCGACATGGACAGGGCGACGGCTTTCGCCACGAGGTTCATCGCGCCGAGCTTGCCGAGCTCATAGGCGCTCTGCAACGCCAAAATCAAGCCGATGAAAAACGTGATCAGGGAAAGAATGGGCAGCGCCCGCACTCCCACTTCCATCGCCTGCGAAGCGGCGCTTTGCAAACGCAGCGCCTTGCCCTGGAATGGTCCGATAAAGGTGTAATACGCCGCGCGGCTTCCGAGCGTGGCGAGGGCGCCGACATAGGCGAGACTATCGATGACTCCAGCGCCGATTTGAGAGACAACTTCCATTGCGTTTTCTCCCACCATGGCAATCTCAATTGTTCCGACAAGGGGAAGGCGTCTAGGAGGCCATCGCCTGCGTTTCGTCGTCGTACACTTCAAAAAGCTTCAGCAAACGCGAAATCTTCAAAACTTCGCGCGCGGAATCGTTCAGCCCAAACAGAACAAAGCGCGAACCCGATTCCTTGGAAGCCTTGAGGCCCTCGATCAACGAGGCCACGCCCGAGCTGTCAATGTACGCCACGTCGGTTAAGTTCAGCGCGACTCGCGTCACGTCCTTTTCACGGAGCTCGCGCAACAAGGCCTTGCGCATTTCCGGTGAATTTGACATGTCTATGTTTCCGGATACATCCAGAATTGTGGCCTTATCGACTCGGCGTGCAGATATCTTCACGATGGCTTCTCCTCCGCGGATACGCACCCGCCCTCCGCGGGTAGGGCGTATTTTACCAGGCGCAGCCGGTTCAACCGGCCCGCGCGTTTGTACTGGACCGAGTCCATGCTCCCCCGGATAATATGCAACCCAAATCCTCCGGGCCTGATTTCATCCAGCGAGCGAGCCTGAATCTTCGTCGTATCCACGGCGGGCCCGCAATCAAAAAGCAGAACTTCGACGCCCTGCTCGGTTACCCCATTCGCGTGCCGCTGGAGACGATTGCAATACACCTCGATGGGCTGGTTCGGACGGCCGTGATAGGAATGCCGCATGATATTGGAGACGGCTTCGTCCACCGCTCGAATGATGGCCCTGTTTTGTTCCGGGGAAAACCCCAACATTTCCATCAGCGGTTCCAGCGCGCCGCGGACCACGCAGAGCAAAGTGGGGTGGCTGCGCAGCTCAAGTTTCAGCAGGAAGGAGCGGCTCGTTTTCGAGGATCTTTTCAAGCCTCGCGGCTGTTTTGTGGCGACAGTATTCATATTCGGCTCTGGCTCTCCGCCCGGCATCGCCCCGGGCTACGGCGTGGTTATGGCAAGGAACCATAATTTTGCCCCGTACGCAATCGAATTCATAGCCGCGGGCAAGGACGATCGGAGATTGACACTGGACGATTGTCGGGGTAGCGTCGCGCTCATGGAGATGGCTGGGTTTGCTTGAGGGATGACAAAATGAAGAAAACCTGTTGTGAAATTTCGCTGGTCGCATTTCTGGTTGTCTGCGCGTTCGTGCCACAAGTGTGGGCCGACACTGTCGTCGTGGTTTGCAAATCGGAATTCCAATTGGCGCTGGTTGATCCGGCTACGCAGAAGGTGCTCGTGAAGCTACCTACAGGGCTCGGTCCGCACGAAGTCGCGGTTTCGCCGGACGGGCGCACGGCGTACGTCTCCAACTTCGGGCGATACAGTGTTTATCCGGCGGGGGACACGGAACACGACAAGGCGGGCAATACGATCACGGTCATTGATCTGGTGGACCGCAAGGTGAAGGCTACATTCGATCTCGGGACCCACACGGGACCGCACGGCATGATCGTGAGCCATGACGGAAAGCTCGTCTGGGCGACGTCGGAGACGCCTCAGGCGGTGCTCGAACTGGACTCCTCCACCGGAAAAATTCTTCACGTTTGGGATACGAATCAAGTTCGCAGCCACATGATCGTGGCCACACCGAATGAAATGAAGTTTTACGTGACGAACACTGTCTCGGGCAGCGTTAGCGTAGTCGACCGGTCCTCAGGCGAGGTGAAAGTCGTGGCGACCGGCCCGGGAACGGAGGGCATCGCGATTTCGCCGGATGGGAAAGAGGTCTGGGCGGCAAGCCGCCTCGACGACAAGATTGAGATTATTTCGACGGCCACGGATTCGATCGTGGCGTCATTTCCCAGCGGCGGGAAGGGGCCGAAGCGTATGGATTTCACGCCCGATGGAACGCAGGTGTGGGTGACGAATCCAAGCAGCAATCAGACGACGGTGTTTGACGCTCGCGGCCGCGAATTAATCGCCACCCTGGTTCTATCAAAATCACCCAGCGGCGTTTTCATTTCTTCCGATGGACGCCGCGCGTATATCACCAATGCGGTTGCGAACGAGTTGACTTTCATCGACGTGCCCACGCGGAAAATTCTGAGCACCATGCCCATCGGCACCGACCCCGACGGCGTGGCCTGGTCCCGGCGATAATTTTCGACGGCGGCTGAAGCTGAAGTTCGTTCGGGCGCGGTTTTTGGTGGCGCGGGTTTCAGCCTGCGGGGTTAGCCCTCGCAAAGACCAAATCAAAACCCGCAGGCTGAAGCCCGCGCCACTGTTTTTATCTCCCCGCCGCTGCCATGGCAATCGCGGGTTGCAATCCCACCATCATTGCAGCAAATCCCGGCAAATCGAGCGATTGCGGACCGTCGGACAGCGCGCGCTCCGGGCAGGGATGCACTTCGACGATGATGCCGTCGGCGCCGATGGCAACTGCCGCGCGCGCGGCCGCAGGCACGAGGCTTCGGCGTCCGGTGGCGTGCGATGGATCGACCACCACAGGCAAGTGGCAAAGTTCCTTGGCCAGCGCCACACCCGCGAGATCCAGCGTGTTTCTCAGTTCGGCGTCAAACGTCTTGATTCCCCGCTCGCACAAAACCACGTTGGGGTTTCCGCCAGACAGCAAGTACTCGGCGGCCAGCAGCCATTCCTTGATGGTGGCCGAAGGGCCGCGCTTGAGCAGCACGGGCCGCGGCACCGTGGCGAGACGCCGCAGCAGCGGATAATTCTGCATGTTGCGCGCGCCCACCTGCATCATGTCCGCGTATTCGACGACGGCGTCGAGGTCCTCGACGCCCATCACTTCGGTGACGATAGGCAGGCCGGTTTCCTTCCTCGCTTCCGCCAGGATCTTGAGCCCTTCGAGGCCGAGGCCCTGGAAATCGTACGGCGAAGTGCGCGGCTTGTACGCGCCGCCGCGCAGCAAATGCGCGCCGGCGCCTTGACCCCGCGCGCGGTCTCCATCAATTGCTCGCGCGACTCGACCGAGCATGGCCCCGCCATCACCACCAGGTCCGGCCCGCCGATCTTCACGCCCTTCACGTCCACCACCGTGCGCTGCGGGCGCAGCTCGAGGCTGACCAGCGTGTACGGCTGCGAGATGATCAGAATTTCGTCCACGCCCGGCGCGACGCGCAGCGCTTCGACTTCGGCGCGGCGCCCGCGATTTTTGCCGACCACGCCGATGACGGTGCGCTCGGCGCCCTGAATCAGGTGAGGGAGAAAGCCGCATTCCTTGATTCTGTCCATAACGTGCTCGATTTGCTCCTTCGTGGCGTTGGCTGACATATTGACGATCATTGAAAATCTCCTTTGGCTGTCTTCTATGCGGCGGGCTCCAAGTAGAGCCCGCACCCGCAGGGGAAATAAAAAAGCCGCGGACCCTGTGGGTGCTCGCGGCCAGTTTGGGAATCTTTTCGCGCTATCTAACTTTTCGCTTTACCTCGACTTGCGCGCGATCCGCCCCTGGCCGCTTCCCGACCAAGGGAAGCGGTACGTAAAGGCGAACCAAGAGTAATAGCGTGAATGCATGCGAGCCCGAGAATACGCAGGAACACCCCAAATGTCAAGGTTTTCAGTAGGACAGGCTTCAAGCCTGTCTGCTTTTCGGATTTAAGGTTCGAGCAGGCAGGAAATAAATATCTCAAGCGCTGTCAGGTCACAAGCAAAAACCAGACAGGCTGAAGCCCGTCCTACTGTTCCGCCATCCCGCGTCTCACATCTTCGCTCAGCACGATGGCCTCGGAAACTTCTTTCATCGATTTGCGCCGCTGCCGGCTCTGGCGCTGGATGGTGAGGTAGGCTTCTTCCTCCGTAATCTTGAGCTCGCGCTGCAGAATCCCCTTCGCGCGCTCGACCAGTTTGCGCGTCTCAAGCTTTTCCGACAGGTGCACGTTCTCGCTTTCCAGGCGCGCCATCTCGATTTCCGCTCCCACCAGAAATCCGATGGTGGAGACCAGCATGATTTCGCGCTCCGAGTATTCATGCGGCTCGCGATTTTGCAGATTGATGACACCGACCACCCGCCCGCGGCACAACACGGGCACGGACAAGAACGCTTCAAACCGATCCTCAGGCAAATCCTTGAACAATTGAAAGCGCGGATCCTGCGAGGCATTCACCGCCACCGCGACTGGCTTGCCGTGCTCCGCCACCCATCCCGTGATGCCTTGACCCAAGCGCAGCTTGAGGCGGTCCACAACGTCAGGATGCGCATTTTTTGAGCAGCGCAAAATCAATTCGCCCTCTTCGAGCGCATACAGGAAGCAGGAATCGCAACTCACTACGGATGCCGCGAAATCCACGATCTGGGTGAGCACCTCATGCAGTGGATCCGCCGCGGCCATACGGCTGGCCATCTTATGGATGAAATCAACCTCTGGATTGTCGGTCATGGCAAGTTTGGAGATTTCTGTATTCACACAGCAAGGCTATGCGCGTCCGCCAGGACTGTCCAATTCGTCCTATGGATGCGAACCATCAGTCTTTGCTTGCCGTCACAGGGTGTTCACAAATGGAAATTGCGCGTGCGAAAAATTGCGGGGCAGCATCGAAGGGGTTTTGATTTTCGGCGGGTGCCGCACCCTTGCGGTTTTCAAGGGTGCGGGTTTTCGTACCACTCAATCAATTTTCCCAAAGAATCGATTCCAGTCATGCGAGAGATCGCGTCTGGTGCGCCACGGTCAGTGGTTGCTCAAGAGAGGAAAACCCGCACCCTTCACAAAAGTCGTGAAGGGTGCGGCACCCGAAAACCAGGACACGGAATTCGGAATTGGGCCTGTGTGCAACTTGGCTGTTAACTTCCGGCAATTCGCTTCCGCTGCAAAATCTCAGCGCTGCGCTGCGCCGCTTCGCTGACGAGGTATCCCATTTTCGGGTGCGTCGGTTCCATGTCCGGAGCGATTCCGAATTCGCGGAGTCTTTCGCTGGTCGTGGGACCGATCGACGCCACGACCATCCGTGAAAGCGCGCGGCGCAGGGCGTCCTCCTCGTTCATTTCCGCCGCAATTTGCAGGAGATGATCGGCCTGCGTGGCCGTCGTGAACAGGATCACATCAATTTCATTTCGCGCAATTGCGGCAACTGCGGAACGGAGTGGCCCAGTGTCCGCAGGCAAAGCCCACTCATAAACGGGGACGGAAGTGACTTGCGCGCCGCGCGAAGCGAGGCCCGCGGTCAGCTCGGCGTTGGGGACTCCGTATTCCTGCACCGCGATTCGCCGTCCCTTCAATGGAAACGCCGCGGCGTTCTCATCCAGCGCGCGCAATAGTTCACGCCAGGTATTGGGCTCGGGCGCGGTGACGGCGATCGGAATATTCCATTCTCTTAAGACAGCCACAGGTTTCGGCCCGCGCGCCACGACCGCAACCTTGCGCAGCTCCGCCAAATATTTTTCGAGCGGATAGATCGTCTCCACAACCCTGGCGAGCGCGCGCGTCCCCACTCCCGTCAGAAAAATAATGAAATCGAAACCGCCCGCAAAGAGGGTGCGGCCAAATGCCAGCGCCTCCGTATTACTTTCGAGAGGAATTTCGCGCATCGACGGCGCAATCACAGCCTCGCCGCCGTAACTCGCTATGAGCTTCCCCATTTCCGCGCCGCGCCTGCTTTCGAGCGATAGCACGCGCAGCCCCGCGAAATTTTTCTTCGGCTCGGCGCTTTCCATGGCCACGATCATGCCGTAAACGCCCGCTTGCCTGCAAATTCCGGTCTGCTCCGTTTCCTGCCGCACGACGGAAATGCTTTAAAACAGAGAGCACAGAGAAAAGAGGAAGGAATCTTTCTCCCGTTTTTCTCTGCGTCCTCTGTGTTAAATCTTTTTCCCCGGCTATCCGATGGTCAAGCGAATATCTGATTGGAAAACCGCCAAGAAGCGTGTAGAAGTGATGGACGCTGGCTTTGTTACTCAGCTCGTGTGAGGTGAATGTGGCCGATCATGGATCGAAAAAATCCGAACCTCTCGTTCGGCTCCCTGACGTCGACAAATTGGAAGAGGAAATCAAATCCGAATTTTACGAATTGCGCAAAGGCAGGGTCTGGTTCTCCGAGGAGATCAAGCGCGAGCATCGCAGGCTAAAGACTTCGCTTCTCCGCTACCTCCTGCATTCGCGATTTTTTGCATTTGTAACATCGCCATTTATTTATGCTTTGATTATTCCATTTGTGCTGCTCGATCTATTCGTTTCCGTGTATCAGGCCGTATGCTTTCCCGTGTACGGCATACCCAAAGCGCGGCGCAGGGATTACATCGCGATTGACCGGAACAAACTGCGATATCTGAACGCCCTTGAAGGGCTCAATTGCATGTACTGCTCGTATGGGAACGGCGTGCTCGCCTACACCGTGGAAATTGCCGGGCGGACGGAGCAACACTGGTGCCCGATCAAACACGCGCGGCGAGTGCAGAACGTACATGACCGCTACGCGCATTTTCTCCCCTACGGCGATGCGGCCGCGTATCGCAAGGAGCTCGACAAAGTGCGCTGCGATTTCAAGGACTTGAAAGCGCGGAAATAAAACGTCGCTGTGGTGATAGAATCCGCCAAATGGAGACCGTCATGACAGTGACCTCGCGGGTTTCTTCCACTACTCGCTGAGATTTCCTGAAGTACATCTCCGCCCTCGCTGCTTCCAGCGGAATCTGTGTGCATGAATTGCATCCGCAGGACGCGAATTACATCATCGCCGAAACTGCCTTCGGCAAAATTCGCGGCGTCGACAATAACGGAATCAAGACTTTCAAAGGCATTCCCTACGGCGCGAATACACTGGCGCGAATCGGTTCATGCCGCCCGCTGAACCCGCGGATTGGCCCGGCGTGCGGATGCCCTGGCCTACGGGCACAGCGCCCCGCAGCATGACCCTGCAGCGCCGCCAGCCTCAGATGTCCTTACCGTCTGGGGCGAAAACCTCCCGGCTGAGGGCGAGGATTGCCTCGTGCTCAACATCTGGACGCCCTCGGTGGCTCCCGCTTCCGGCAGCGACCGCGAGCGGCCCGTGATGTTCTGGTGCCATGGGGGAGGCTTCGTCACGGGTTCGGGATCGGCGTCCGGCACCGACGGAACAAACCTCGCGCGGCGCGGCGACGTGGTGGTCGTGTCCATCAATCACCGGCTCAATGTTCTGGGCTTTGCGAACCTGAGCGAATTCAGCAAGGATTTGGCGGCCTCCGGTGACGCGGGCATGTTGGATATCGTTCAGGCATTGAAATGGGTGCGCGCGAACATCTCTCAATTTGGAGGCGCCCGAACCTGGTGACCATCTTTGGCCAGTCCGGCGGCGCGCGCAAGGTGGAGACGCTGCTCACGATGCCCGCGGCTAAGGGGCTTTTCCATCGCGCGATTGTCGAAAGCGGGCGGCGGTCACATTGGTCGATCACGATGTCGCCGTGCACAACGCGCAACAACTCCTAGCCAAGCTGAGCATCGACACGAAAAATGTCCGCGAGGTGCAAAAGCTTCCCGTGGAAAAAATCATGGCCGCGTATTTCGCTGTGGTGAAGGACAACCCGACCGTCGACGTCAATCTCGCCGGGTTCGCGCCCACATGGACGGCAACGTTGTGCCCCAGCATCCGTTCTCCCCCGAGGCGTCGACCATCTCGCCCGATGTTCCGATGATGATCGGTTGCACAAGAACGGAGATGACCCTCTTCTCGGTGAACGATCCCTCGGCGTTTTCGCAGACTGGCGACGACATGCGCAAACGGACCGGCAATATTCTCGGTGACCGTGCCACCGCTATCATCGACATCTATAAAAAACTCAATCCGGGCGCATCGCCTTCCGATATTTATTTCTTGATCGCCAGCGATTATCGCTACGGCGCTCCCACCATGATCGCGGCCCAGCGGCGCGCCACGCTCGGCAGGGCTCCTGTTTTCCTCTACTACTTCACATCGGAGACGCCCGTGCAAGGCGGCCGCCCGAAGACGCCTCACACTTTGGAAATTCCGTTCGCCTTTGACAACGTAAAAATTTAGGCGCGCATGACGGGCGGAGGACCGGAGGCCATGGCCCTCGCCGATAAAGTCAGCGATGCCTGGATTGCCTTCGCGCGTACCGGGGATCCAAACACGCCGAAGTTGCCGCATTGGCCCGCTTACGATGCGAAGGACCGCGCCACAACAGCTATCAATAACGTTAGCAAACTGGTGAACGATCCGCTGCGCGAGCAGCGCCTCGCCATGTTCCAGGCATGGAATTTCAGCTGAGGAAAACTTGATTTAGAATTGAGGCGTGACCGAGCAAGGCCATGCGCGCCGCTCAACCACTGGCAGAGACCATCTTGCGGCAGGGATATCATTCCTTACAAAGGTTCGCTCCCGAAGGAAACGTGGCGCGCTTCCGGGCCCGCGCTGATCACGATGACGCCCACGACTACCACAATCGCGAGAACAGTTCCCATCGCCTGCCGTAGCTGAAACGCTGTTGCGACGGCTTCGAGATAAGGCGCCACCGCCGCGAACAGCATTCCGATCTGATAGGCCAAGCCCGGCAAAAGGGCACGCGACCTTGTCCGGTATCAGTTCATTAATGTGGGCGGGGATAACGCCCCACGCGCGCCTGCACCATGAATTGCATCAGAGAATGCGCCCGCCGCAATCAAGCGCGACACCGTGGGAGAATACCCAGAGCGGAATCAGCAGCAGCGCGCAGAACTTCCGCCGAGATCATGGTGCGCGCGTCTGCCCAGACGGTCCGAGAAAAAGCCGCCCGAGAGTGCCTCCAACAATTGCGCCCAACATGGAAATGACTCCGATGATCGCGGTCAAGACTGGGCGTGAATTTCTGCTGCTGCAGGAGGAACGTCGGATAGAGGTCCTGCGTGCCGTGCGACAGAAAATCCCATCGCAGTCATCAGGACCGCAAGATACAGGAGGCGCTTTCCACTGGCGGCAATCGTGCGAAAATAATCTCCCCAGTCCTTTTTCGCAGCGGATGCAACCTTCCACGCCTGACTTTCCTCCACGCGTGGACGAGGATAAACACCGTCAGTAACGCAGGCACGATGCTCAGGAAGAACATGGGGCGCCAACCCCAGTGGGGAAAGACCGTCCAGAATGCCACAGGCCGCGAGCAAATTCCCGATGGCATAGCCCTCTTGCAAAATTCCGGAAAAAGTCCCGCGCCGCCCCGCCGGGACCGATTCCATCGCCAGCGAAGCGCCCAATCCCCAATCGCCGCCCATGCCGATGCCGAAGAGCAGACGCAGCAAGAAGAAAGTGATGGTAACTGGGGGCCAGGCCGGACAGCACCTCGACGACGGAATAGAACAAAATATTGGCCATCAGCGGCCTGCGCCGGCCGTAACGGTCTCCGAGCATGCCGAAGAAGCAGCGCGCCGACTGGGCGCATCACCAGGGTCGCAGTGAGCATAGAGCGATATCGGAGATGGGTCTGTGAAATTCCTTGGCGAGCTGCCCGAGAACGAAGGTAAGAATGAAAAAATCAAATGCGTCGAACGTCCAGCCCAGGAATCCGCAGGAAGGCTTTGCGGGAGTTCGCATTCTGCTGCCCCGATTCCGAAAGCACCGGCGACCCCGCTATCAGCGCGACCATTAGACATTGATGCCCCCCATGGGGTCCGGCGCTCACGCGCTGCGAAATATCGCGATAGAGAGACCCCGCGCAAACAGCGGCCAGCGCAAGAAGCGCGATTCCCGCGCCCACCTGCCCGAAGCACAATTTCCCGATGCCGAACAGTGCTGCGTACACCATCGCGCAACCCAGCAACCACGCCAGCAAATTCTGGCCGAGGTCGCGCGTCTCCGGCAGCTCCGGAGCGAGCGCCGCGATGCGCCGCCATCCCGCGGCATGCGGCCGGACTTTCCGGTAAAAGCGAAGCAAAATTTCGTCCGGTTCGGCGGGCGTCAGCAGCGTAACCGCAACCCACACGGCCGTCGTTACAGCCGTCGTCGCGAGCGTCGTCTTCGCAAAAACGACGGGCGCGCTGCCGCTGAATATGGGCCAGTGATGCAGCACCAGCGTCATGATCAGCGCGGTCGCCATCGCCGAAATTTCGCTCCACGCATTGATGCGCCACCAATACCAGCGCAGCAGATAAACTCCGCCGGTCCCCGCGCCGACTTCGAGCACCACTTCCCAGCCCTGGCTGATCGTGGCGAGTTGCGCCGAAACGTACGCCGACGCTGCCACCAGCAGCAACGTCGCGAGCCGTGAAATATTCACGTAATGTTTTTCAGTGGCGTCGCGCCGGATGAATCGCCGGTAGAAATCCTCCACCAGATACGAACTCCCCCAGTTCAGCTGCGTCGCAATCGTGGACATGAACGCCGCCATGAATCCCGCGATCAAAATTCCGCGCAGCGCGTGCGGCATATACGTGGTCGCGACGAGCATGTAGCCCGATTCCGGATGCTGCAGCCCGGGATACAGCGCCGCGGCGGCGAGCGCCGTCAGGATCCACGGCCACGGACGCAGCGCGTAATGCGCGATGTTGAACCACAGCACGGAAAGCAATCCGTGCCGTTCGTCGCGCGCGCTGAAAATCCGCTGCGCGATGTAGCCGCCGCCTCCCGGCTCCGCTCCCGGATACCAGAACGCCCACCACTGAACTCCCAAATGCACGAGAAACGTAAGCACCGGCAGCGTCCATAGGGCTTCGCCGGTAAGCCCGCGCGAAAAATCGGGAAACATTGCCGTGATGTGCGAGGCTCCGGGGCCCGCAACGGCTCGCATGGCCGCAAGTTTCGCAAGCATCGCGTGCATTCCGCCCGGCGCCTCGCACGCCGTAATACGCGACCGCAATCACGATCGACATTTTCAGAACGAATTGAAAAAGGTCGGTCCACAGTACGCCCCACAAGCCCGCCGAGCGAAACGTAAAATCCGGTGAATGGAATCAAAAAGAAAATGCAAATCGCCAGACTCGCCGTTTCGCTCTTGCCAAGCGCGGCTCCCACGATGCTGGTCATGGCCTTGGTCACCCAGCCCAGGATCAGGCAATTCATCAGCAGCCCAAGATAGACGGCGCGAAACCCGCGCAGAAACGCCGCAGGCTTTCCCGCGTAGCGCATTTCGGCAAATTGCACGTCGGTGAGCAGGCCCGAACGCCTCCACAGCCGGGCGAACAAAAACACCGTCATCATTCCCGACGGCAGAAAACTCCACCACAGCCAGTTCCCCGCGATGCCCTGCGTGTAGACGAGGCCGGTCACCACCAGCGGCGTGTCCGCCGCAAACGTCGTGGCCACCATCGACGTTCCCGCCAGCCACCACGTCACTTGCCGCCCCGACACGAAATATTCTTCCGTGTTCCGGCTCGAGCGCCGCCGGAAATAAATTCCCAGCAGCAGCATCAGCAGCAGGTATCCGGCGATCACGGCCCAGTCGAGCAGCGTCAGTGTCATGGATAATCCGGCTGCGGCGAAGCCAATCGTTTTTCAGGAATCGGCTGTCTAGTGTCGTTCACGAGGAGTCGAAGTGTCAAACGAAAATCTGCATCGCGCGCGATCGTGCCACGGAATCGTGGAGTACAATGCCTCCCGCCATGTCCAATCCAATATGCACAGGCGTGCAGAACTCCGGCGCGCGGCGAATTCGGTGGCGAATGAATAAGTGGCCGCGCTCCATCTCTTCGCCGCGCGTCGTCAACATTGAGGATTTGCGCCGGCTGGCCCAGCGCCGCCTGCCGCGAGCGGTCTTCGATTATCTCGACGGAGGCGCCGAGGGCGAAACGTCACCTGCGCGAAAATTGTCGCGCCTTTGAAGCCGTGACGTTTCGCCCGCGCAATGCCGTGGCCGTGCCGCAATGCGATCTGCGCACGAAAGTTTTGGGCGCCGAACTTTCTTTCCCCGCGATCCTCGCGCCAATCGGTTACAGCCGAATGATGCATCCGGACGGCGAGTGTGCCGCATCCCGCGCGGCCGGCGCGGCGGGCACTGCTTACATTCTCTCCACAATTTCCGGGCACAAACTCGAAGACGTTCAGGGCGGCGTCGACGGGCCCAGTCTGGTACCAACTTTATCTGGTCGGCGGCCGCCCGGCAGCGGAAGCGGCGCTGGACCGCGCCGCGAAGCGCAGGCTTCTCCGCTTTGTTCGTCACGATCGACACGGGCACGGCGGGGATGCGCGAGCGCGACATCCGAAACGGCACCGCGCAGCTCATGAGCGGCAACTGCGATCGGAATGATTCCGCATCTCTCGCAATTTTTCTCCCGCCCGGGATGGCTGGCAGCTTCCTATTTGCTGGATGGCGGCCTGCACAAACTGCCCAACGTGGTTATTCCCGGGCAACGGTCCGATGGCCCTCATCGATGTCGCCGCCGCGCTGGCGGATTCCGTCGTGACCTGGCAGGATTTTCAGTGGCTGCGCGAAAGCGTGGCCCGGTCCGATCGTCGCCAAAGGCGTCCTGACCGGCGAGGACGCTCGCCGCGCCATCGACGCGGGCGCCGCAGGCGTGGTCGTTTCGAATCACGGCGGCCGCCAGCTGGACGGCGTTTCCGCAACACTGCGTGCGCTGCCGGAAATCGTGAAGGCCGTGAATGGCCAAGCCGAAGTCATGATGGACGGAGGCGTACGCCGCGGCAGCGATATCGTAAAGGCCATTTGCCTGGGAGCGCGCGCCGTGCTGGTCGGGCGCGCCTACGCCTACGGACTCGCCGCCGCAGGAGAAGCGGGCGTCTCCAGAGCCATCGGCAATCCTGCGCGCAGATCTGGAACGAACCATGAAGCTTTTAGGATGCGCTGTCGATTAGCGATCTCGACCAATCGTATGTGGATGTTCCTCGCGATTGGCCCGCCGAGAGTAGGGACTAGGAGCAGGGATTTGAAATGTGAAATTTGAAATTTCAGATTTGAAAATCGTTATGAAATGTAAGAGGCGAAATTCACAGAACGCTGATCGCAAGCCACCGGTTCACGAACCACCGTCGCTTGTTACCGGTCACTGCCTCACCGACTGATTCACGATTCAACTTAAAGAGGGGAGAAAGGCCCCGGGTTCGTCAGGGGGATGCAAACCCGGGGCCGGGGGGTAGAGACAGAGGCAGGGCCGGAGTAAATTCAATCTCGATTCAATCAATCTCGATTCAAACTGTGCCGCCTGGCTAAGACGTCGGGCCAACAATCAATCGGCACAGCCTGTACAATTCCTCGTACGTGAAAACCAATCGCTCGGCTGTCGTTCCTTGTTCCATGTGTCCCAGACCGGACATTTCGCAAATCTGCTCGCAGTTGCTCTCTCGGCAGGCCCAGCAGGAAAGCGGCTCTGCTCTCGTCGATCATTTCTCTTCGAATTGGCTCCGTCATTCGATTCGGCAGCTTCATGGTCACGATGGTTGTGCGCCGGGAATGCGAGCCTAGTTCATGACGATGCTGGCCCAATTGTCCTGCTCCACGGCCAGGATCATGGGCTTATAGATATCGATGTCCCAGGTATCGCCAATCCGGAATCGAACCGCGCCATCCGACTCCCCAACAATGATTCCGCGCAGCGGCACGCGCAAATCACCAGCCGCTACTTGCAGGACAACCGCCTGTCCCACCCAGGATGCGTAAGCGCTTGGCATGGCATTGACCCCCTTAGATCAATTGAGTTCCCTGCGAACAGTTGCCATTTTTCGTTCCACGAGTGCGGCGCAACAATGGTACGGAGGCCTCAAATCTCATAGGAAAGAAGTACTGTTAGCGGTTGCGGCACAAATTTTCGGGTACTCAGAGTACTAGGTACGCGCGTACCGAAAAGCTGGCCTTCTGCTTCATTGATGCGCGTCGGCACACCCCGCCACACTGACCGCATGACGCACCTCACGCGGTCCCGAGCCAAACTTCAATGCGTCAGCCAGGCGCCGAGCTGCGAACCCGCAGAATACCGGCTGGAGACGCTGGATCGGGTATCGCGCTCGCCTTGGGCGGCGGCTTCTCCCGGGGATTCGCTCATCTGGGCGTTCTGGAAGTCCTGGAACAAGAGCAGATTCCCATCTCCGCGATCGTCGGCACAAGCATCGGGGGCCTGCTGGGCGCTGCCTACGCCGACGGAATTTCCGTCCAGCGAACTTTGCGAACTTGGACGACAGGTCCGCGTGCGCGACTTCCTCCGCTTTCATCTAGCTGTCCCCGAGGGCGGGCACGCAAAGGAAGGATCGCATCGGCCAGTTCGTACGGGAATGGTTCCATGCCGGCCAGGTCGAGGAACTGCCCATTCCGACCGCGATTGTGACCACGGATCTGGACACCGGCGCACCCTACATCTTTACACAGCGGGCCGCTCGAAGTCGCCATCCGCGCGAGCTGCGCGTTTCCGGGGCTGTTCAAACCGGTGGAATACGAAGGCCATCTGCTTCGCCGACGGCTGCATCGTGTCCCCGGTGCCCACCGCGGTTGCGGCCAGCATCTGCGGTGGATTCGTGCTGGGAGTTCCCGTGGGCTCAAACGCGGCGAATTCCTCAAGATCGCAAAGCGTGGTGAAGGTGTTCGATCCCCGCTTCCGGGCCTCGCACGGAAACTCACTGGATCCTTCGTCGTGCCAGGCATGCGGACATTCTGCTCGAACCGCAAGTGCACCACATCGATTGGAATGATTTCTCGCGCGTGGACGAAGCCCACGCCGCGGGCGCCGAAGCGATGCGCCGCGCCCTGCCGTCGCTTGCGCGAATTGCTCGCACCGGCAGGTCCCAAGTGGCACGCGCCCCCGGCGCGTCCGACGGTGCGGAAACGCGGGCTGGCAGTCATGAGAACTTCCCACGTTGATGCGAACGCTCATTGTCATGTTGGCGTTGGAGTGGGAACTCTGCAGTCAGGATCCGGTCATTTTCTGTTACCGTATTGGAGTGGAGCCTGTGCGCGTCTTCTTCGGGAGATTCGGCCATGCCGTCGGTGACAGGGATTTGCATGATCGGATCGCTCGAGCAACTTACTTCATTTCCTGTTTAACGTCAAGGGCCTGATCGAGTGGGGCGGCACGCTGCTGGTGTGCGTCATCGTCTTCATCGAGACGGGCTTCTTCGTCGGATTTTTTCTTCCCGGTGATTCCCTGCTGGTTACCGCCGGTGTGTTTGCCGCCACGGGGCAGCTCCATCTCGCGGAATTGCTGCTTGCTCGTTCCCCTCTGCGCGATTACCGGCGACCAGATCGGCTACTGGATCGGCCGGAAAGCGGGACAGGCTCTTTATCGGCGCGAGGATTCCCTGGTCTTCCGCAAGCGTCATCTGGAACGCGCTCACCAGTTCTACGAAAAATATGGCGGCAAGACCGTGATTCTCGCGCGCTTCGTTCCCATCGTTCGAACATTCTGCCCGCCGGTGGCCGGCGCGGCCTTGATGCCCTACGGCCGCTATTTTGCCTTCGACGTGGCCGGCGGCATCCTGTGGGGCGGAGGCATGATTCTGGGCGGATATTTTCTCGGCCGGCAAGATCCCGAACATCGGCGAAAATATTCACTACGTCATCGCCGTAGTCATTTTTCTTGTCGCTGCTGCCTCCCATCATCAGCATGCTGCGCGCCAGATCTGCCGGACGCTTCAAGAGCTCTCCGCCATTCCGCAGCCCGCACCTTCCGAGCGTGACTAGCCGTGCCGTTCCTGGGTCCACCCATTGAAAAAGCGCCGCGCGCCGTGATCTTTGACATTGGCCGTGTCATTATCCGCGTCGATATGTCACGGTCGGTCGCAGCGCTCGGAAAACGCAATGGTTTGTCGCACCAGCAGGTCCTGCGAGAACTGGAAGCCGACACGCGCTGGCCCGATTGGCAGGAAGGCCGGATGACGCCGCGCGATTGGCACTCGCACCTCTCCGAAAAATTCCATTTTTCCTACGGCTTTGAAGAATTCTGCGCGATTTGGAACAGCGTCCTCGAACCCGAGCCGATCTTGCCGGACCTCTGTTCGAACGCCTCGCCAAAAAATGCCGCCTGGCCCTGCTTTCCAACACCGACCCCATCCACGTGGCGCATATCGAGGCCACTTTTCCGTTTGTGCGCCATTTTCCCGTGCGCGTCTATTCCTGCCGCGTGGGATCGAGCAAGCCTTCGCCCGTGATCTACCACCACGCGCTGCGCGAAATCGACGCCTTGCCCGACGAAGCCATGTTCATCGACGACTGTGCGCGAAAATGTCCGCGCCGCGGCCAGCCTCGGCATCAACGCCTTCCATTTCACCTCCGCCGATGAACTTCTCGCCGAATTCTCCCGCCTGGGACTCTGGAAACCTTCAGATGCGAAGTGGCGTATGGGCGATCTAACGCATGCGTATGAGGCAACGCTTGCTGCGTCGCGGGACGGATTACGTGCCTGACTTCCCTCGTTCGATCGAATCCAGTTCCCACATATCCAGAAAACTCCCGAAGGACGTAAAGTTTGCACAGAGAGGCGAACACATCGAGAAAACAGGCTTTCGCAATATACCCATTATATTTCAATGGGATACAGCGCCACCTGTACTTAGGGCCACTTGGCGTGCTGGCGTGCATATTCCCATTGCAGCAGTTGGTACTTCAAAGGGGGGAACATTATGTCAGAAGAGATGGATCGTTCATCTGAGCGGCAACCGAGGCGTACCCGGATGGATAATCGCTGCGGTAGCAGTCCTTGGTGTGGTGGCTCTGGTCGGGCTGGTGCTCGCGCACAATGCCTCGACGCAGGCCACGGAAGTACAGCAATCGATCGACACCAAGGTCAAGGCCATGCAAACGGATTTCACCAGCCAGATCGCTCAATTGCAGCAGCATCAGGCGCAGGCCGACACGACCAACGCGGGCTTGCAGAGCGACCTGACCGTGGTGACCAAGCGGCTCCGTCTCACGCAGAGCGACCTGAAGAAGGCGCGTGACGAAGCCGAGGCCATTCGCACCGAAGACCAGCAGAAGATCGCCGAAGTTGATGGCAACGTGCCAACGACCGAGCTCGCCACCAAGGCCACCACGGATGACGTGAAGGGCGTGGACGGCAAGGTGGACGGCGTTCGCACCGATCTCACTGGCACACAGAACGACCTGAAAATGGCGCGCAGCGAACTGGGCACGCTGATCGCGCGCAACCACGAAGATGTCGAACAGCTCCGCCGGCTCGGCGAGCGCGACTACATCGAGTTCACCATCGACGCCAAGAACAAGCCGCAGAAGGTCGGCAGCTTCATCGTCGAACTGCGCGGCACCAACGTCACCAAGAAGCGCTACAACGTTTCCTTGATCGTGGATGACGCCCGCATCGAAAAGAAGAATCTGCCCATCAATGAGCCGATCTTCTTCCATCAGGGCAACGATCGCCGCCCGCTGGAACTGGTCGTCAATACCGTAGCCAAGGATAAAGTGACGGGCTACATCAGCGTCCCCAAGGCCGCTGGCGCTCAATCCGCATCGAGCGACTAGTTGTGCCTGATCGGGTCCGGCGCGGTTTCAGCGACTGGACTAGCGTTTCGGCGGGCAGGGCACGGGGGTGCCCTGTCCGCCGTTGGCGTTTTTGGGAGTGATTTCAAATTTCAAATTTGAGATCTGAAATTTTAGATTTGAGATTTGCAAAAGCCTTTGCGGTTCGAGGACCCTCCGCACGGAAACCCGCCAACACCTCCTCCGAGAAACTAAACGCCCTGCTTCCAAGCATCGTCCAGTCACGTTACACTGCTTAGCGTCTTGCTTGCCCCTCGTCATCTGATCTTTACCGCGCTCGAAGGCGCCCTGGTCGATCCGCGCACGGAATCTTTTTTCGGCGCGGAAGAAGCTTTGTCGGAACTCGAGCGGCGAAAAATTCCACTCGTCTTACTGACGTCGCGCACGCGCGAAGAAATCGAGCCCATCCGGCGAAAGCTTGGGCACAATCATCCATTCGTCACCGAAAATGGCGGAGGGATTTTTTTCCCTGACGGCTACTTTAGCCTGCGTATTCCCGGCGCCGTGCGCACGGCGCGCTATCTCAGCATCGCGCAGGGCCGGCCCTATGCGGAGGTCTGCGAGGCGCTTGACGATATCGCGGAGGAATCCGCCGTTGGCGTCGCCGGCTTCCATCACATGAGCCTTCGTGAGATTGCCGACAATACTGGCCTGCGTCCGCGCAGCGCCGAGCTGGCGCGTGCGCGTGAATTCGACGAGCCGTTCTACTTCACTTCCGCGGACGATAAGGCGATAGCCCGGTTTGTGGAAGCCGCACGCGCGCGCGGTTTCGACGTGCGGCGCGGCCAGACGTTCTGGCACTTTTCCGCCAAATGCGATCCTGCGCGCGCCGTCCGAACGCTCGCACAGCTGTTCCGCGAAGCAACGCACATCAAGCTGCGTCTGGTGGGGATAGGAGGAGGGGACCAGGATCTGCCCTGGCTTCGTGCGGTGGATCATGCCGTTCTTCTGCCGGATTCACGTGAGGCCGACAAACCCTCCGAGCATCCGGGGGAAACTCCGGGCCGGACAGGGACAATCGTCATGGGAGACGCGCCTGGGTCAGTCGGATGGAACCAGGCAATTCTGAATATTATCGGGTAGTCTCAATACTATCAGTACCACTCCTCCTGTGATTTTCTGTTCAAACTGTAACTATTCAGAGACACTTTTGCGCTGCCTTCCGCAACCAATATCGTTCCAGGAATTTGCGCGTGCCGAGCTAATCCACACAGCTGAATGGGTTTACAGGTTTTAATGAGCCCGTTGCGGCGTGGCCCTGGTCTTGCCATAGCTTATCTTGCGTGCCGCGGCTCGGGAATCGCCCCGCCGCATGCGACTTGGGACCTACGAGCGACCCAGCCGTGGTTTGTGTGGCGCACTTTGGGAGGATGGATGATTCAAGCGCTTCGCCGTCTGAATCGGCCAGCATCCGATTCCCATCTTGGGATGGCGTTGGCTGTGGCTGCCGTGGCAATGGCTCTGATGCTCTGGGCCATCCTCTGGCAGGCCAGTATCATCGCCTACCAACGCGACCTCATCCGTGCGCTGCAGGGCGCTCAGTTCGGCGGCCCAGGGTAACCACCTGCCGGCTGCCATTTTGGATCGACTTTTTAGTTTTTCCCTGCCGGGGGGAATGAGCATGGGCGGCGCGGGAAAAACGGCGCCGCCCACTTTTTCTATTGGACACACATTCGCAAGGACGCCTGGCGAGCACTTGTCATATAATGTGTCACCTCTCCAGGAAATCGCCAGAAGCAGTGGAGGTTTTTTGTGATCAAACTTTGCCGTACGGCGCTTTTGTCCGCCTTTGCATTGCTATCCATTCAGGCCACGACTCCCTTCGTTCCCAGCGTTTCTGCCGGAGCGTTTCCCGCAGCGGCCTCACCCGCCAAAAAGAAAAACAAGGCCAAAAAGATGAAGAGAAAAAAGATTTTGAAAAGCCGCCACAGCAAACACAGTCACAAGCCTGCGTAGATCGAATTTCTTAAGAGATTTGCTTCATGGAACGAAGCGAAAGGTTCTGGCACTGTCCGTGCGCGCGTATGCGATCGCGATGGGCGATGCGCCCTTCGGATATTTCATGTGGGAGCGCCACTCTCCTGAATGGCGTCTCGGAATCGCCAATCGGGAGATTGGCGTTCCCGGGGGCCAAAAACCAAAACGGGGAACCTGGCGGCTCCCCGTTTCAGCGCTTTTGGTTTTCGCCGTCGCGGCGCCGATTAGCGCCTCTGGCGGTACGCACCGCGTGCGCGGTGTGATGGCAGCTGTTTGTGTTCTAAGCCCGGTGGAGTCAACCTCACCTCCGCAGCTTTTCGAACAACAATTCCCTTCTACGCCCATGGCGCATTTTTGGCAAGTGCGCCTTTGCGATTTCCACAAGCAAAAAATTTCGACGAGCCCGACTCCATGAAACTCAGTACGGTCCACACGATATTCAGAGAAGGCGGCCTCGGGGTCAACTGTGGGGGCACGACATGTCGTGCCCCTACAACGCGAACACTGGCGTGAATGAGAGCGCTGGACCGGGCTTATTTATTTTGCCGATAGCGGGGCTACTTGACGAAGAGGCCTTCGCGAAGTTGATCGCGCCCGACAAACATTTTGGAAGAACGGTAGCGGCCGAACAGGTTTGAAATTTCCCGGTTTTGAAAAACTCGCTGCGGTTGGAAGGGACATGATGCGGGAATCAACTCCAGGTTTTGAGCGTCCAGGACGCGGTAACGATGGAAGATCACCGGCTTGCGCGTGTGGAACATGGCAAAGACGACTCCGCCGTCGCGCACGAGCGAAGTTACGCGCGCGGCAAGCGTGTTCATGAGGTCGGTATCGAGATAATCCAACATATCCCAGAGGAGCACGGCGTCGAAAGTGTCGTCCGGATACAGCATGGTGGTCTCGAGAAACCTCTTCGCCCGCCCTTCCGGCGCTAACTCGGGCGAATCCGCGCCGACCGGAAGCTTCCTCCTGCGCTCTAACTCGTCATCCAGGAAATTCTTCCAGGTGGCCAGCAAATCCTCGGTGTACACCTTGTAGCCGCGCTCGATGAAGAAAGTGATTGTGGTTTGCCGTGCCGGACCCAGGTCCAGCAAATGGCCGTGGCCAATCCCTTCGAGTTGCCAGAGAAATTCCTTGAGTCCGTTGGACTGGCGCCCGGTCATCGGCGCGGCTCCGGGCGCAGCGGGAGATGCGCCATGGGTGGCGACAGCCACGGCTTTAGCAGGTTGGACTTTCCCCGGTGGCGAAAGTCTTTCCGGCATAGGCGGAGCCTGGCTCGGCCGTGATTTTGTGAAAAAATTCATCCTAGTTCCCGTTCTCTCCGCCGGCCTTCATCGCCACCGCCTGCGCCAAGGCCGTGCCGCTGCCGGAAGGCTTTGCCGCGGCGCGATTGCTCTGAGAGTCGTCGGTGCGGGCGATCTCCACTTTGCTGTGAATCTGCGCGCCCTCTCCGATGGCGATCCGCAAGGTGGCGATATCGCCGCGGACTTCTCCGGTCGATCCAATTTCCACCCGCTCGCGGCCACGCAATGCGCCCACCACTTTTCCACGGACGACAATCTCGCGCGCATCGACATCGGCGGAAATTTTGCCGTGCGGCCCGACCGTGACGCGGCCGTTGGTGAGGTGGATGGTGCCCTGCACCTCGCCGTCGATATACAAGTCTTCGCTCCCGCGAACCTCGCCCTTAATCAATAAGGTCGATGTAATGATCCCCCCGGAAGGTTGCACCACTTCCGCGGTCAACCCAGCTACGCTTCGCACCGTGGGCTGCTCCACTCGCGGCGCGGTTGCAGGCGCTGATGTTGGAACCTCGGCAGCTGGCGCCGCCGGTTTTGAATCTTCTGGTCTACGCCACATGATTTTTCCCCCGACCGAAAACTCCGTAGCCACAGGCTGGGGAAGGCGCAGAGCAGCCCGGAGTGGACGGTAACTTGCGAAGTATAGTACGCGGATGTCCGGCGGAAGAGCGCCGCAAACCCGGTGTGTTTCCAATCGGATACGGGAGGGGGAAGCGGTAGTTACGTGGCGTCTTTGGAAAGACCTTCGCCATCAGGGCTGGTGGCCTGATGGCCCAGTCCGTACGGGCATCTCAAGCCTTCGGCATGGGTAATCGAACTAAAAGTCCCGTCATTGAAAAGCCATCAAGGACAGGGCACTCAAAGCTGACAACCTCAACTCAGAGTGGCCGTACTGGAATAGCATTAGACCGCGCAGAGGACACGATTATGTGGAATGCAAGAAAGCAGGCTGCCCGCCCTCTCATTGAATCAGGCTGCCGAACGCCGGCGCTTACTCAGAACTAAGTAAAGACAAAATGCGAGTGGGACCAGTGGAGGGCCAAGGCCCTTAATCAAGCCAGTTGGCTCCGCTTCACTGATTGCATACACATTCGCGGAGTCGTTGGTCTCTGTGTCCTCGATCACGAGCATTGTAGTCTTTTGCCTATTTTCAAACCAGGCAAGGTAGCCCGCTTGGGTCCTTTTGGTGGCGTGTCTTCCACCAGATTCGAGGGTCGTTTCTATTCTAATAGCAGCACTGACTTGGACGGCGTGCCGAAGCCGACCGGCCGTTTTAAGGCTGTTTTGAACCAAGGCTACCGTGCTAAGTGGTGAAGCGCCGTCACTTTCAAGTATCTGAACAATCCGCTGAAAATCACTTCGAGGGTACAGAGTCGCGTAGATAGTTGGAGCCACTACCGCCGCAATCCAAATGCAGCACAGGATCAGCAGAACAATCCAAACCTTTCGGTTGCCTAGGTTTAGTGCCAACTAAGCCCCTGTCTTTCTAGATTTATAGAGTGCCAGTTCGAGTTGATATAAAGGAGATTAAGGTACGTGCACACTGACCTTAACATATTGGCGCCAATGGCGGCCGGCCCGGCCTCTGAAGGATTTTGAATTGACGGGCATCCCGGCCTTCGGTCTTCGAAGGCTGGGGTTTTTGTCTTGATTCTCATGGACTAGATCAACACATAAGCGCGCGAAATCAGGAGTCCAGACTCGTTCTCGGGAGCCGGCTTGCCGCGCAATTCCCATCTCGCAACCAGGTAGCCTGCCAATTCGGACATGAAGAGCTTCAGGCCCTGGCGCGTTTGCCACCAGCGCGAGGGATCGAACTCGGAATCGCGGGCGCCGCTGACGCGCAAGGTGACGCTCGGGGGAAGGGTCCTTTCATAGATGAACCGCGTGCGGCGCGCGTGGTAATTGGAAGTCACTACAAGGACGCGCTTCCATCCACGGACCTGGATGAGGCGCGCCACTTCAACCGCCTCTTCCCGCGTGTTTTGCGCCGCGTGCGACAGCTTCACGACCGACGCGGCGGGCACGCCAAAGGATTCGAGGTCGTGCTCCATCACGTCCGCCAGACTGACATTGCGGCGCAACATTCGGCCGCTGGCCACGACCACGGGCGCGACCCCTTCGCGGTACAGCTCCGCCGCATGAAAGGCGCGGTCCGCCGCGTAATTGTCGTCGCCGAGGACAATCAGTGCATCGGACGGCGCGGCCGGCTCGTCCACAACCCACCACTCGCCGGCGAGGCGCATTAGAGGATGCCTGGCAAAGTAGAGAACGGCGAGAAATCCGAAGAAAAACAACAGGAATATCAACCGGAAGAAAACCCCGCCGTGTTCTCCGCGCTTCAAGCGAGGGGATCCAGTTTGCGCAGGCGTTCGGCTGCCTCTTCCGGCATCACGGCGTTGTAATAGACTTCCTTGATACTGTAGGACTTGCTGCGCGTTTCTACGATGGGCAGGATTTCGATGTGCCAGTGATAGTCGTCGGCGATGGTCTTCCAATACTGGGAAGCGGTTTCACCCTTGGGGTGGATGGTGTTGGGCGAGGTATGCACCACCAGATGGTAGGCCGGGGCGACCTGGCGAATCCGCCTGAGAATGCGGCGCAGAAGCGCCGCCATGTGCTTGCGGTTTGTGCCGTGGCGCGGCTGCTCGAAGAGGTAGTTGTGCCTGCGATTGAGGATCCAGACTTCGTACGGAACGCGCGAGGCGTAGGGGCATAGCGCGACGTAATCGCCCTGCGTGTCTACGATGCGCTTCGCCTGGCGCTCTTCCTGTTTCACGATGTCGCAAAAAACACAGCGCTCTTTTTCTTTAAACCACTCTCGCGCGGCACGCAGTTCATAGAGAACCCTGCGGGGCACAAACGTGGTCGCGCTGATTTGCGAATGGGCGTGCGAGCCCTCCTGGCCGGCAAGGGAGCCGTAATTCTTGAAGATCGAGACATATTTGAAACGGCGATCGCGCTTCAAATCTTCGACGCGCTGGCCCCAGGCTTGCGTCACGAGAAGGATCTGATCGTCGGTCAAATCCTCAAGCTTGCGGTTGTGTTCGGGAGTCTCGATCACGATTTCGTCCGCGCCCACCGGCTGCATCTGGTCGTAGATTCCGTCGGCGCGGCGCTCGGGGTCGCCCTCGACGCGATAAAGCGGGTCCGGGTGGGGAAACACGGCGACTTGCGGCTGTCCCTGAGCGGGGAGACGGAGAAGAGCGTTCATGGAATTCGTTTTCTGAGGACAAAACGGGCAGCCGCCGGTGGTTTCGCAGGTGTCCCCGCGGCGTCCCACGATCACCCAACTGCGCGTGATGGGATCTTTACGAAGTTCCATGAAAGGATTCTAAGGCAAGGCAGCGGATTGCAGAAGGATTCATTGGGCCCGGAAAGAAAAATTTGCGGGTGCGTGGCGCCGGCGCCACGGAAATCACTGGACTCCAGATGATTAACGCGTATACCGCGCGGGCGTGGGGCCCTCTTCGAGACGGTGGCGATCCCAGATCGCGCCTTCGCGGGAGTAGGACGCCATCTCGAAGTCCTGCGTGAGCTCGAGGCAATCGGTGGGGCAGGCGTCCTCGCAGAGCCCGCAGAACATGCAGCGCGAAGTGTCGTAAGTGAAATTGGTCAACACTTTGCGTCGAGTCGCGTCATCGCGATGCCAACCAACGACAATCAAATTTTCAGGGCAGGCCAACGCGCACAAGTTGCACGCGATGCAAAGCGTCTCGCCCGTCTCCGGATTCATGTTCAGGCGCGGCGCGCCGCGGTACCGCTCCGCGACCATCGGGCGCTCCTGCGGATACTGCTCGGTATAAATATTCTTGGGATTCTGCGTGCGAAACGTCAGGATCATGCCCTTCCAGAAATCCGCCAGGAACAGCCGCTTCATGAATGAGTTCATAGAGTAAGTCTGTCGGGGGAAAGCGCGATTGTCAAGAGGGGGTCTGTAGAGTCAGAGGGTGAAATGGCGTTCGCGGGCCCGCCGAGCCATCGAAGAAAGATACAAACGGCTTAGTATCATCCTCCTTCCTTTTCGATCCACCCCGCCTTGCCGCGAGAAGCGTTCTAGTATATAAGGTCATTAATTAACGGAGACTTATATGCGAAGACTGCTTTTCGCTTCTTGTGCCTTCCTCCTGGGAGCTCTTCCCGGCAAGGCCGATACCTGGGTTAAGGTAAAGAGTCCACATTTCACTGTGATTAGCAATGGCAGTGAAAAGCAGGCTCGCCAGGTGGCGCTGGGATTTGAGCAAATCCACGCAGTCTTTAGTTCCACAATCCCCGGGCTTCGCACGGACTCATCGGCGGAAACTGTCGTGATCGCCGCCAAGGATGAAAGTACATTCGCCGAACTTCTGCCTTCTGACAAGAAATTGGTCAGCCACCTTGCCGGTCTGTTCATGAAGGGCTGGGAAAAGGACTACGTAATAGTCCGCATGGACATCCCGGACGAGAATCGCAATGTCGTTTACCATGAATACATCCACAAGCTCCTGCATCTGAACTTTACGCGGATGCCGGTCTGGCTGGATGAGGGCCTCGCCGAATTCTACGGCAACACCTGGATGCGATCTGACGGAATTTTCATCGGCGCTCCCAGCCCGCGCCTGTCCGAGCTCCGTTCGCGGACCATGTATCCGCTTGAAACGATCCTTTCCGCAGGACATGAGTCTCCGTACTACCGGGACGCGGATAAGGCCGGCATGTTTTACGCGGAGTCGTGGGGCCTGACGCACTACCTGATGTTTGGACCCGAAATGGAACAGGGACGCAAGATGAATGTTTATCTTTCGTCTTTGCAGAGTGGGGTCGAAAGCAACAAGGCATTCGAGCAGGCTTTTGGAAATCGCCAGGACGTTGAAAAAAACTTCCGAACCTACGCAAACCGATTTACATACGGCGCAATGCGTTTCGACAAGATGCAGAAAATCGACCTTTCCACTTTCGACGGTGGAACGATGGCTCCGCCGGAGGTGGATGCGAGACTCGGCGGATTCTACACGAGGCAGCATGAATTTGAGATTGCGGAAAAAAGATTGGCCGCGGCACTGAGCAAGGATGCCCAGTCTGGACTCGCGCATGAAAATCAGGGATTCTTTGATTTTGTCCAAGGCAAAGATGAGGAAGCACAAAAGGAGTTTGATACAGCGGTGATGCTCAGCCCGGACAGCTACCTCGCGGTCTACTACCAGGCCATGATGAGATACCACGGCAAAAAGGACGCCGATTCGCTCGCGCAACTCGATGCCGCAATGACCAAAGTTATGCAGCTGAACCCGCGGTTTGCGCCCGCACTTGTGGTGCGATCGCAAATCTACGTGCAGCAAGGGAAATTGCAGGAGGCTTACAATACTTCCGTCCAGGCACAACGGCTCGAGCCCGATCGTGGCGGCTACCTGACCAATTCGGCCGCGATCCTGTTATTAGGACGGAATTATCCAGCGGCGTTGAAAACTGCCACGACGGTTGCCGCACGCTGGGACGCTACTGACAGCGCGGAGGCACTCGCCGTTGTGGATCAGGCGCGGCGGCTGGGTAAGATCGAGCCATCCGCCGAGGAAAAGGCGCGGGAAGATCAAGAAATGGAATACGCCAAAGATACTACCGCAGTTGAAGGAGTCATTCAGTCCGTCGCTTGCGAAAAATCAAGACCCACCGAGCTGATACTGCAGAACGGAGGAAATACGCTGAAATTCCACTACGCCAAAGCATTCGGTGTGGGCTTCTCCGATACGCTCTGGTATGGGGAGGATCACTTCAGTGAGTGTCACCACATCGAAGGAATGAACGCCGTTGTGCGATACAAGCCTTCGCCCGATTCAAGCGGCGAAAGTGAGATGCGATGGCTTGAAATCCGCGACGAGCTCATTCCGAATTCTCTTCCGGCCGCGCAGGCGGACAAAACTACCAGTTCACCCCCGGCAAACTAAAAGGCCGGACGCTCGTGCATTTAATTCGCCTGATCAAATTTTCCTCAGTTCTTCTTTTATCCCACGGTGTATAATTTCGGCTAAAGTCAATTTCAAACAGTTATGATCGAAGCAGGGGAGAGGTTTCGAAATGCGAAATCGTTTACTGAGGATTGTTCTAGGGCTCGTGATCATCATGAGTTTTTCTGCGAGCGCATCCGCTCAAACCAAGGAACCGGCCGCGCCGGCCAAGGGCGCGAATTCCAACAAAACTCCGGACTTGTCGGGGGTCTGGATGCGGGACGCACCTCCGGCCACTGCGGCGCAGTACTGGATTTATGAGCTGAACCAAGAGGAACCGCCCATGACGGAATGGGGCAAGGCGCAGTTCAAAGCGGCCAAGTCTTCCTTTGGAGCGCATGAGTATCCGCTGGGGGAAACGAACGATCCTGTGTTGCGTCACTGCGATCCGCCCGGCGTGCCTCGCGTTTATATGCACCCCTTCCCTTTTCAATTTATTCAGACGCCCGGGGAAATTGTGATGCTCTTCGAAGTGGATTCCCTGCGGCGTGAGATTTACACGGACGGCAAGCCGCGCGACGCCGGGCTGGTTCCCTTGTGGATGGGAAGCTCGATCGGGCGCTGGGAAGGCGACACGCTGGTCGTCGACACCATCAACTTCAACGAAAAGACCTGGATTGACCGGATCGGCCACCCGCACAGCGACCAACTGCACGTGATCGAGCGCTTCCGCAGGACGGCGCACGATCACCTCGTGGACGACATCACCATCGACGATCCCAAGGCCTACACAAAACCCTGGAAGGCGCATCTGGAATTCAAGCTCAGGGATTGGAAACTCACGGAACAGTTCTGTGAGGATGAGGAAAACTTTTTGGGTCTCGAAAAAAAGGAAGCGTCACAGGGGAAGTAGGGACGTCTCGCGTTTTCCGGCGTGAAGCTTGCAGGCTTCGATTCCGTTATCGCCAGACGCTGAATTTGACATTGACATATCCTGGATCGCGGTAGATATTTTTAATCATTCGTTTAATCAACGCAGGACGGCAGGTTTGACCGTCGAGCCTCTGCGCCCAATCGGAGCTTTCAGGAGGATCAGTATGAAGAAGTTGGCACTCTTTCTGGCCACGCTATTCTGCGCACTTTTTATTTCCGCCCCGCTTCCGGCGCATCATGGAGAGGCCAACTACGACACGGAGAAGACCGTGTCGGTCAAGGGAACCGTGACGGAATTCGATTTCGTCAATCCTCACGTGCAGATCAGCCTGGACGTAAAAAATGACAAGGGCGAGATCGAAAAGTGGATTGGAGAGGCACGCAGTCCCGCAATGCTTTCCCGCTACGGCGGGTGGGACAAGAACACGATCAAGGTCGGCGATGTGATCACGTTCTACGGACATCGGACCAAGAACGGAACGCCCTTCATGCGCCTGGAAAAAATCGTGATGCCGGACGGCAAGGAACTGCCGAATCTATAGGGGCGGGGCGTGTTTCCTGGGAACGCCAATCTCCCGATTGGCGTTTTTCGCTGCGCCAATCGGGAGATTGGCGTTCCCAGGCTTGCCTGAATCTAGTTGGTGCCCAGAAGCGTGTCGACCAGCGGCTGGATGTATCGGCCCATGGTAATTACCGCGAACCACAAAAACAACGAACTTGCCGCGATGAGCTTGGCCGAAATCGCTGCGTCTTCCCCGGCTCCCACTTTTTCGACTCCTTCGAAGATGTTCGTCAGATAGAACGCCGCCGCATTCAATCCAAGCAGCAACAGCGCCAGTATCTTCAGCCAAAGAGCGCTGCTGAAAATGTAATTATCGGGCCGGGCTGCAAACGCCAGTAGACCCGTGACGATATTGACGCCCAATCCAGCCAGGCCCCACGGAATTAACCGGTGCAAGGGTGCAATCGGGAGTTGCTTCAAAAATCCCATGATGCGGATGTCGAGAAGTCCGACGGTCCCAATGATCAGAATGAGCCCCAGGAAATGCGCCGCCATCATGAACGTCCACCACCACTTGCTGAAGGTCATGGCATCGGCAAATTTGTCCGGGTCCGGCTCAAATACGTGGATCATGGCCCCGATCGTTCCTTCCGTGACGGTCTCCCCTTTGTCCGCCCGGACTTCCGGATGGCGGATGTCACCACCGGTATTTCCGGTTCTGGACATGAGGCCAACCGTCAGAAGGGAAAAAATCAGAACGGCCAAAATGTTCCAGCGCGGCGGACGACCGGTTCCCTGTGATTTCCATAGTCCAATTAAGGCCAGCCCGCCGGTCACCTCCATAAACCACAGGGACAGCAAGGCCGAGCTTTCGTGCCTGCGAATCATAGCATCGGACACTCCGGGCCCCTGGATCATTTGCTGCGCGCCAAAGCCGCTCAAGAACGTAGGAATGGTTAAAAGAGCGATGGCCGCAAAAATGATATAGCTGCTTCGCCTAAGGTCCTCGTTCTTCCCGAAAAAGGAGATGAGAAACAGGCCGAGCCCGACGATCGCCCCGATGACGGGAACATGATTCAACAAAAGATGTAAGTGCGCATAATTCACAAAAGACTCCCTGAGCGGTATGGAGCTAAGTCGTTTGGCCGTCCCGCCAAGCGCGGCTAAACATTAGACCTTCGTTCCTCGAGTTCCGGTTTCATCCGCCCGCAGGATGGCCGTAAAAAAAATACCGGGCAGTTTCCGAGAGCAGGCGTCCCGCTCCCACGGCTCCAACCCAAAAAACGAGCGACCAAATCGCATTGGTCTTCCCTTTCACAACCATGGCCGCTTCGCTCAAGCTGGCGTCGCCAAATACTTGATTGTTCATCCTCGTCATGAGGTACACGGCGAGTCCGATAAACGTCAGCTTGATGTAAAAATCGGGGTTGGTGAGGGCCTTAGTCGGATACGCGGTAAGAAGGAGCAGGCCCGTCGTGACGTTGATTCCGAGGCCCACCCACCCAATGCTGAAGAGCCGCTTCAGCGGGTGCAGCGGAATGTCGCGGGCGACGCCAAGAATGCGCAAGTCAACCACCGCATTCGCTCCCACCACGAGGGACATTCCGATGGTGTGAAACAGCAGGATGAAGTAGAAGCCGAATATCGATTGAGATTCGCGAAGCCACACGCTAATGCCGGACTGCTCGATGGTATTAAAAATCTCAGGTACGGCCAAGTTTAGCCCCCTAATCGCTCATTCAATCTTGAATTTCCCGCACCGACCGGACCTGGAGAAGAAAGAGGTATACACCAGGCACACATATTTCTACTTCTTGCCGCGTCCCCTGTAATAACAATTATAGCGGCCTCGACGCAGTCGTCAAGCGTGGGAATTTGTGACACTTTGGGTTGCGGCTCGCGCTACGCTTCTATAGTGATAAAATGCACGGGTATGAGCACCGCCAGCGCACGGCCACAACTTCAGATCCGGCAGGCCCAGGAAGACGACGCCTCTCCCCTGTGCGAAATTTTCAATGAAGCGGTGCAGGATCATCTGGAAACGTTTGACTCCGACCCGCGCGCCGTGGACGACCAGCGCTTGCGGATCGCCGCGGCCGAGCAGGATCCCAAGCATCCGATTCTGGTCGCCGAATTGCGGAATTGGATTGCGGGTTGGGTGGAGCTCACGCCCTACGACAACCGCATCGCGCTGGATGATATCGGCGAAGTTTATATTTATGTGCGGCGGGCGTTCCGAAGTTACGGCGTGGGCCGCCAATTGATGCGCGCCATCCAGGAATCTGCCGGCAAGCTCGGATACCGGAAGCTGATCGGCCGCGTCCTGGCGCAGAATCAGGACGGGTTGGCGATGTGCCGCGCGACAGGCTGGCACGATGTGGGCCGCCACTCCGCCCACGCGCGCCTGAATGACGGCCTGCACGACGTTATGCTGGTGGAGTACCTGATTCCCTCTTCTCCTCCGCAACAACCGTGAATGATTTTGAATACATGCATCTGGCCATCGCGCAGGCGCAAGCTGCCGCGCTGCGCGGAGAAGTGCCCGTCGGAGCGCTGGTGGTGCTGGACGGCCGGATTGTGGCCGCCGCGGGCAATCGCACGATTACCGATTGCGACCCGACCGCGCATGCGGAAATCGTGGCGCTGCGCGAGGCCGCGCGGAAGGCCGGCAACCATCGCCTGATCGGCGCGTCGATTTACGTGACGGTTGAACCGTGCGCCATGTGCGCCGGCGCGCTCGTGCAGGCGCGCGTTGCCCGGCTGGTCTACGGCGCCAACGAGCCCAAGGGGGGCGCCGTTCGCACGTGCATGCAGGTCCTCGACGCGCCCGCGCTCAATCATCGCGTCGAGGTCGTTTCCGGCGTGCTTGCGAGGGAGTGCTTGCAATTGCTGCAGTCTTTTTTTTCCGCGCGGCGCGGATGAAGGGTTGTAGGTGACAGGTTGCAGGGTTTAGGTTTCAATCCGCAGGATTTTTGCCCTGATTCATTTTCCAAAGCATCTGGCGCAACATTCCCAGCCAAATCACGGCATCGCGCTGCGGCAAACGCAAGCGGCGCACGAGGCGGCGAATTCTTTCGTCGGCGTCAGAGACGCGGCGGCGATCGAGGAATCCGCTGGTCTGAAGCGCCTCGAGCAGCAGGGCGGTGATGCGCTCGAGTTCTTCCGCGGTCGCCAGCTTCAATTGTTTCGCGGCCCGCTCGTGTTTGGGATCCCGAATGAGCTCGTACAGGCAAACGGCGACTGCCTGGCCGAGGTTCATGGAAATATTCTCTTCGCACGTCGGGATGCGGATGAGCCAGTGGCAATGGCTGAGGGCATCGTTGGAAAGGCCGAATTTTTCCGAGCCGAAAAGCAAAGCCACGTTGCTGGAAACGAGCCGCCGGCGGATCAGGCGGGCTCCGTATTCCGGGCGCCTGACCGGGTGCTGCAGGTCGCGAGTGCGAACCGCCGTGGTTCCAATCACCAGTGTGCAATCCTTCACAGCCTCGGCCAGGGATTTGTACCGCACCGCGTTCGAAAGGATTTCCGAAGCGCCGACGGCGGAGCGCGCTTCGCGAAAAGACGGTGCGAACGGATTCACCAGGCGGAGCGTCTGAAATCCGAAATTGCTCATGGCCCGGGCCGCCGCGCCGATGTTTAGAGGGTTGCGCGGAGCGACGAGGATGACGCGCAGGCGGCTGAGTTCTACGGGAGGCGGCACGGGTTTCCTATTGTAAGGCATGCAGGCGATTCCGCCAGCCTGAGGTCAGGCGGTCGGATGGCCGGAACCTGATTCTTACCATCGAACAGATGAATTGGACAACCGAGCGGCATAGGATTACTATCTGGGAGGATTCTGAGAGTCGCCAGAAAAGGAATCCCATGCACCATAAATACGACCTGTTTGAGAAATTCCCCGATGGCTCCTCACTTTGGCGGGCTTGCGTAATTGGACTCGAAGGCACGCGCCTGCATATGTTTGACTTGGCCCGGCGCTCCCCAAACCAGTTTTATGCTATGCATTTAGGGAGCGGAAAAATAGTTCCACTTGGGCTACGGCAGGGCGCATTCAACGACCCGCCTAAAATGGGGAGACGCGGCAGGGCTGCGGTGGCGTAGCCCCAAAATAGAGCCTCCATTCGGGGCGTATGCCCTGAGTGACAGTGTAGCCCTGCAGGATGTTCTCATTTTCTTCGCCTGCCCCTTTTAAAAAAAGTGGAACGATTTCCTGCGCGGTAGGCAATACAGAACACCGATGAGCCTTCCTCCGACAGGCTCATTCAGGAGAGGCGGCCGCTCATGCGACGCCTCTCTTTTTTTTCGGCAAGCAGGGCCGTCGTCCCCACCGTCGATATAGGGCGCTTTTATCGCCTGATGGTCGATTTTTCCCTCGCTTTACGTAAAATCGGGTGTTGGCTGAAAAAGCACAGAAGCGACGCGCCTCTGGACTCCCCGGGGCCTTTGGCATACTTTGTAGGCGTGATTAGATTAGAGAATCCTTAGACTTCGCCCAGGGTCTAGGGATCAGGAGCAATCGCGATGCAAACTGCAGTGAAGGAATGTCGCTTAACCCCTCGAGAGACATTATCCGAACCCGTCCTGATTCGCCCCTGCGATCCGCTGTTTCCCGAGGAAATTTGTACGACCGCGAACGTGTCTCGCAGCGGCCTGTATTTCGTGTCGCCCACCAAACATTACTTCGTTGGGATGAACGTCATCCTGACACTGAACTTCGGCCAGGATGACCCGATTCATCGCGAACAGATTGGCGACGTGGTGCGCGTCGATGAGTTGGACGAAGACAAGCGGGGCGTCGCGATCCGAATCCTGATGCACAACAACCCGGGAATTTACTCCGGCACATAGCACTTCCCTGAAGCGGGTTCCTCTGCATCTCAATGATATATCCCCATTCCTAAACGAAAGTTCTTGATTGGCGGCGCGCGAGCATGCATGTGTGCTGATCGGCAGCAGGCATTCGGCGGATGGTATTGGTGTCGAATGATGTCTGATTGGAATCGAACCGGATGGCGTACGAGCGTGACGCAACTCACATACGCTTTCCGCAACTGGGGATAAAAGTTCGTGTGTGTGAACGGAATCGGATTATATTCACAGTCCGGCGATTGACGCCGAGGCGCTCTCTGGGTTTTCATTGGAGTCAGGGTGAATTCTCGCGTCTGGCAATGAAGATCCGCATAAGCCAACACGGAGCGATGACAGACAAATGAAAATCCTGATTGCAATTGACGGTTCCGATTTCTCTCAAGCAGCTCTGCAGAGCGTGATCGCAAGACCCTGGCCTCCGGATACGCAGGTCAAAGTCTTGAACGTTGTCGAGCCGCCTTCCCTCTTGATGGGACGGGAAATGGGCGGTTATGACCCGGAGTTCGAGATGGTTTGGAAAGCTTTACGGGAGCAATCCAAGGATTTGGTCGCGAAGGCCGCGGAAAAACTGCGCGCGGCAAAATTCAATGTTTCGACGGAATTAGTGGAAGGCGAGCCGAAGTCACAAATCATCGACATCGCCAATGAATGGCATGCGGACATGATCGTCCTTGGGTCGCACGGTCGAACGGGCCTCAGTCGCTTCTTAATCGGAAGTGTTTCGCAAGCCGTGGTTGGCCATGCCCATTGTTCCGTGGAAATTATTCGGACCCCGTTGTAGGCGGAAGCCGCAGGGGAGGTCGAAATGTTGCCAGAAGAAGTCAGCAAACGTGGCGATAAATCATGGCCTCGAAATCTTGGGGGATCTTTTCGGGAAGGTCATCGTGCAATAGGATCGAGTGCCGGGCGGATCTATTCCAACCAAGCCGCAAAAGCAGCCGCGGGCATCGGCGTCCTGGCTATTTGTGCCGCTGTTTTCTACCGGGTTCGCGAGCTTCTGGCAGCATTGATCCTGTTCAGCGCGGTGTTCGCCGTCGTGATTGTTGCCGCACTGATTTTGTGGATGGTTGGGCAGGCGAGTCACGAAGCTGTGGTCCGTCTCGAAACACACATGGAACGCAAGCCGTCACGGCACATTGTCGCTGCCTTCCGCGCGCATGCCGGCCATATTCTCAGAAGTCCGCCGTGGAATTGATGCCCGTGCGCAAAGCGCCGCGCCTGACCGCAATTTCGAGAGCGGAATTCTAGCTCGCAGCAGCTTTCTGCTCTGCGTACGCTTTGGGCAAGCCAATTTCGATCATCCGGCCTTTGAATATGGCAGAAACTTGTGAAGGGGCAATTTCAAGAGGGAGTTCAAGAGTGCGGATAATTAAATGACTGGCTGATTTCGAGCCGGCGGACTCCGGGGCCTCTTCCGGCGCACCGGCGCATTGCATTCCGCAAATCGTGAGATGCCGGGGCTCGACGCAAATCTCAATTTCTCCCTCGCCAAAGCCCGCCGCATCCATGCTGAGTTTGATGCTGTGGTCCGAAACCAAGAACCCACAATTGAGAGGATGAAGTATTTCCGATTCCGCCTGCCTCCAATCCTTCAACTCATGGCCGGATTCGTACCCGCGGCTTTCACGGTTCTGAGCAACTTCTTTTGCGACCGCGTCTCGAATGATTGTGGCTCGTTCCTCCGGCGTTACTTGCCTGATTTCGAGATGCCTTCCGTTCCACGATTTCGCGTGAAAATAGCGATCACTCATCGGCCACCTCCAGCCTCATATTTGAATTGGACTATAGCCATTGCGGCCAGCGGCCGATGTGACGGGCCTCACAGCGTTCCATGACCTGGAGCACAGTTGCGGAACGGTGATTGTTCCGTTCCGGCTAGCCACTGGTGTATTCTTGCCCCATCGCCTTGCGCGCATCGAATCGTAAGCAGTGAGTCCGGAATGTTGCGGCAATTGGGGAGGAGACACATGGCAGCTACGCGATTTCGCATCGCGGCGGCATTCACGCTGGTGGTTGCATTTTGTGCGACGGCGCATTCACAGGCCAAACAACTGGGTGCCATCACCTTTCCAACCTCCGGTTCCGCGGCCGCTCAGCCTAGTTTCATCGAGGGCGTGAAGGAGCTTCACAGTTTTCAGTTTGACGAAGCGGCGCTGGCCTTCCAAAAGGCCGAGCAACTCGATCCCAATTTCGCGATGGCGTACTGGGGCGAAGCCATGAGCCACAACCACCCGCTCTGGGCGGAAGTGGATGTGGACAAGGCCAAGGGAGCGCTCGAAAAACTGGCGCCCACACTCGACGCCCGGCTTGCAAAAGCGCGGACGCCCAAGGAAAAGGGGTATCTGCAAGCCGTCAATCAGCTGTTCTACTCGCCGGGTGACAAGCTGGCCAGGGACATTGCGTACTCCAAAGCCATGTCGAAGATGTACGCGGAGTGGCCCGAGGACCACGAAGTTGACGTCTTTTATGCGCTCTCGATCCTCGGCACTATCCGGCCCGGAGACACGGGGTTTCGCCGTCAGGCGCTGGCCGCGTCTATCGCTCTAAAAGTTTTCGCGGAAAATCCGCAACATCCCGGCGCGCCTCACTTCATCATCCATGCATTCGATGATCCCGATCACGCCATCCTGGCCTTGCCGGCGGCGCGCGCCTATGCGGATATCGCGCCTGCGGCGGCCCACGCCTTGCACATGCCCTCGCACATCTTCGTCCGGCTGGGGATGTGGCCAGAACTGGAACGGTCCAACGTCGCCGCTTACAAAGCTGCTGAAGACGTGATCGCGAGACTGCATACGCCCGAAGGCCGGGAAGATTTCCATACACTATCGTGGCTCGAGTACGCGCACATCATGCTCGGCAAGTTTGACGACGCCAAACACGATGTCGAGCTGGCGGAGCAGGCTGTAGATCGCAATCCCGGCAATGGAGGCATCGAGCAAAGTTACCTCGGCATGCGCGCTCGCTACATTCTTGAGACGCAACAGTGGGAAAAGATTCCTCTCGCTTCTGCCGCTCCCGCCGGAACGCCTGCGGATGCCAAGGCACAAGCAAGTATGCCAGGCATGCCCGGAATGTCCGCTGGCACCGACAACGCCGCGCGTTATAGCGCGAATGGCGCCTGGGTATTTATCGCAGGGTTCAGCGCCGCAAAGATGGGCGATCCGGCAAGAGCGGATCAGGCTGCAACGCAGCTCCATGCCATGGCGGAACGAACAGCATCGAGAGGCGATACCTACGCGACGAAGCCATTCACGATTATGGAAAAGGAAGTCCAGGCCGAAGCCCAGTTCGCCCGCGGACAAAAGGATGATGCCGTGCGCTTGGCAAAGGACGCAGCCGATGTCGAGGCGACCCTGGCCGCTCCCTCGGGTCCGCCGGATCCGATCAAGCCTGCGATGGAGCTGTACGGTGAAATGCTTCTGGAAGCGGGCCAGCCGGCCCAGGCAGCCGCCGCATTTGAGAAATCGCTGGAGCGAACGCCGAACCGCACTCCATTGATGAAGGACATCGCGCAGGCAAGAAAAAACATAGGTGGTAACGTAACTGCCGGGCGGTAGCAGCAGTCGAATTCAAGAGACAAAATTCAGTCCTGCGTCCACCGAGTCATGATTGACTTTTCTGCTGCCTGGTCTTGCGCCGGTGCCGGAGCCTGGCGTGTCCCCTTGAACTCCTCATTCCCGTGAAATGAAGCATGGCGTGTCGGAGAAGCCCGTTGGCTTTAGTCTGATAACCGCGGCCATCCGCTTTGAGCCACTCCAGGACATCGGAATCCAAGCGCATGGTGACAGGTTTCTTCTTAGGCCGGTAGAACTTGCCGATTTCTGCTCCGCTCCAATCGAGGACTGCGGGAGCATCTGAAAGATCAGTGTCTTCGTCCTTTTTTGCGGCGATGGCCCGGACGTCTCGCTTCTGCTCTTTTGTGAGTTTCCTCATAGGCTTTCCTTTCGTGGGATTCGGCGGCGCGAGCTGAGATGCCCCCGATTATAACCACAGGTATATCGTTTCAAATAGGATTGGTAAATACATATGTACGTACATAATTGCAGTCCCCCTCTATTCTTGGATTTTGCGCCCACGAAGTGCGTCATTGCTTGGTGATTCGTGAAGGACGCCGAAGATAGCGGCGTAAACCTCTGGCTTGACCTACGGAGGTTGAATCCCGGGAACGCCAATCGGGAGATTGGCGTTCCGGGGACGACATCACCTGTACTCATTCTGGCCCTTCGGGTAGGTAACCTAGCAGGGCGTTCTAGTCCAATATTGTTCCTACGAGGAAATGGGGGGCATCCACCTGGCAGAGTTGCGTCGTGATCCTGCCTGGCCTCACAGCCGTTTCAAGGTTCAAATCATGGTCACAGCCATTGAACGCGAGAAGCCGTCGGCGTCCGAGCTAAAGAGCCTGGACAAGCCCAGCCGCAGCGATTTGCGGGAAGCCCTTGCGAATCATGGCTCCTGGATCGATTCGAAGGGCGACACAGGCATTCGGGCGGATCTTTCCGGGAAGAATCTCGAGGGTGCCGATCTGGTCGATGCCAGGCTCTGGGACGCTTCCCTGCACAAGGCAATATTGCAGGGCGCGGACCTGACGCTTGCCGATTTGCGTCGAGCGACATTGGTCCAGGCAAACCTGAAAGAAGCGAACTTGCTTGGAACGCAGTTCCAGGAAGCGGATCTTCAGGCGGCTGACATGCTTGGCGCGACGGGACTCCTCAGCCCGCAGCTTGCGGGAACGAACCTGTTCGGCGCCGTGCTTCCTGAAACTATTTCTCCTTTCGAAGGGTTGAAGCAGGTCCGCGAAACGGCTCGCAAAGCTGGATGGCTCATGGGTGTGACGTTGCTTCTCAACGGGCTGGTGTGGTTGAGAATTTTCACGACGCCGGACTCGCACCTGGTGAGGAATTCGTCAGCACTTCCCTTCTCCGCGCTGCAGACGACTCTGCCGTTCATCCCATTTTATCTCTTCGGCCCGGTGGTGATTCTCTGTTTGTATCTTTCTTTTCATCTGTACATGCAGCGCCTGTGGGACGGAATCGCGCAATTGCCCGCGATCTTTCCTGATGGACGGAAACTCGATTCGTGCCTCCCCTGGTTCGCCCGGTGGTCCGCGCGCAGCCATTTTAAATGGCTAAGAAAATCGCAATCTCCACTGGCCTTCCTCGAAGCGGCCATCGCAATTCTTTTACTCTATTGGGTCGCGCCCGCAACCGTGCTTCTTTTTTGGGGCCGGTACATGACGCTCGAGGATTTGCGCGGCACGACGCTGCATATCCTGCTGGTCGTAGGCGCCATCGCCGCTGCCATGAACTTTCCAAAATTGGCGGGGAGAGCGTTTGAACCGGATGCTACTCAAGTCAGCGACGCACAGAAGACTTTCAGAGGAAGGATTGTTCTTATACTCAGACTCATCCCGCTGGGAGCCGGGCTACTCCTTTTTCTACTTTCGATCGGCACGTTTCTGGGAGTTCCGCACGACTATCGCGCCGTCGCGGATTCGCCTGCCGCGGGGATCAGGGCGTGGGCGGCCGACGCCCTTTGGACGGTGGGCTACAACCCGTTCGCGCAACTGACCGAAGCGGACGTCTCGACAAAGCCTCCCGGCTGGACGGGGCGGGAAGACGAAATCGAGTTCGTTAACGGGGCCAACCTCAATCGGCTCAGTTTGCGGTACATCCAAGCGTACGGCGCGTTTCTCGTGAAAGCCCACCTCTGGCGAACTGACTTGAGGAATGCCTATCTCTCTGAAGCGGATCTGCGGGAAGCGAATCTCCGCCAGGCTGATCTGCAGTTCGCGGTCCTTGACCGCGCCAAGCTGGCGCGCGCGACTCTTCCGGAGGCCGACCTGCGGAACGCCAACCTGGACCGGGCCGATCTG
This sequence comes from uncultured Acidobacteriota bacterium, assembly GCA_963804145.1. Lineage (GTDB taxonomy): Bacteria > Acidobacteriota > Terriglobia > Acidiferrales > UBA7541 > Palsa-360. The sequence continues at coordinate 227,290 of CAWDPI010000010.1, forward strand.
CGCGATGCAAATTTATCGTTTGCGCGCCTTTCCGAAGCGACGCTGCTTGACGCCACGCTCGACGGCGCCAATCTCTACAAATCGGATTTGCATTCTGTTTTGTTGCAAAGGGCGAGCCTGAAGAAAACCGATCTGCGCGAGGCAAATCTGCAAGACTCCAATCTCACGATGGCGAATCTCGGGGAATCCTACTTGATCTCCACCAACCTGAGTAACGCTCGCCTGAAAAATGCGGATCTCTCCAAGGCCATCCTCACCGACGCCAACCTGCGGAAAGCGGATTTGAGCGGCGCGCTGCTTGAGGGCGCGGTCCTTCGCGGCACGGACCTGGCCGGAGCAAACCTGCAAGGCGCCGATCTTCGCGGCGCGGAGGGGATGACGGCCGCGCAGATCTGCTCCGCCGTAAATCTGCGGGATACACAAATGGATGAAAACCTGCGGCTGGATGTCACAAACCTCTGCGGAACGATGCGCTGAAGAATGGCTCGCGATTTTGCGGCGTCTCAATAGGCCATGCGTCCGCGAAAGCGAGTTCAGAGACAGAGAAAATCTTACTTGGCTGACTGTTCGCCGGCAGACTCCGACTGCAAGTCCTCAGCCTTCGTCCAAGTGGAAGTGGGGTTGTATTCCTGCATGGCCTTGGCAATCACGCCGGTCATTTTGCCGAGGTCCTTCTGATACACGACTCCGTCCTCGCCCACGATAAACGTCATCACGCCGGACGACCTGTACTCCGCCGGATAAGCCACGAAAGCGAAGCCCCCTGTCATCTGGCCGTTTACGACGTAACTTTTCGCGCCGCCCGGACCCCGTAGTCCCTGGCGCGTTAGGATATGGTAGTAGTAACCGCGGTACGGTGTGGGTGCGCCGTTTTGGTCTTTGACATAACCCTCAGCAACGGCTGACGCCACGAGCGGTCCGATGGGGCTCTGGGGTTCGCCGGCAGCAGCCTTCCAATACAGGCCATTGTGTTGCCCGTCATCACTGAAGATTTTTTGCGCGTACACGTTGTGTTGGATTGCGCGGTATTCCTTTTGCGCCGCGACGAGTTCCTGGCAAACACGAATCGTCGATATTTCGTTCTCGCCAATTCGCCGGTACAAAATTTCTTTCTTGCCCGCTTCCGTGTCGAAATACCAGGACCGGCCTTTGTTCACGAGCGGTATGGGAGTGGGCCAATTCTCCGCGCCTATATACAAGGTGGTAGTTCCATCCGGTTCTTTCCTCAGGCGGTGCATTTCCTGATATTTCTGCACGAAATTGGCACGGGCTTCGGCATCCTCAGTATCATCTCCCGACGACACGATTCGCTTTCCGTCCGGCCCGAGGATCTCGAGCGTCGCCTTTTCGTCGTTATTTTGCGCTGCCGTGACGAGCGCCTTGCTCGCATCTTCCGCCGATGAAAATGTTTTCTGGCCCTGCTGCTGCGCCAGGGAACGCGCAGGAAAGCAACCCGCCAGAAGGATTGCGGCCGCGGCTAGTTCAGGCAGACAAGCATAATGAAATTTGTCAAAATTCAGCTTTGTTTGCTGCATATGGCTTTTCTCCATTTCTAAAGTTCGCGATCTCCGGAGAACTTGATCCCTGCGAAGTCCACGCTGCGCTAGAGGCGTTCAGAGTGAAAGCAGAGCCCGCACCTATACGAAACGATTACCGGCGTCCGCCACCGCCGCCGCGAAAGCCTCCACCGCCACGCGCTCCTCCACCAAAGCTGGCGCTTCCGCGCGACGAATAGCCCCTCGCCTGCCCGCCTTGCGCGTATCCGCTGAAGGCGCCTGAGCGGGTGCCGCTCTGGCCGCGCGGCGCCGCGTATCCTCGGGCAGCCTGGTTATTTCCGTTGAAAGGCCTGGCCGTTGCGCCGCCACGGTTAAAATTGTCGCCGCGCGCTCCGGGGTTCCCGGCGAAGGAGCGGGCGCCAACTCCGCCTCTCGCAGCGCCTCCACGATAGAAATTGCTTCGGTTATAAAACGTGGCGCTGCGGGAGTAGTATCTGGCGCCGCCGTACAGTGCGTACCTGTTATGCCAGTCGAATCCCCAGTGACCCCAGCCCCATCCAAAACCTCCGAACCATCCGATTCCGAAGCCGAGTCCGAAGGAGAGGTACGGGCCTCCAAACCAGATTCCGGGATACGGATACCAGCCCGGCCATGGACCTATGGGACCTCCGTAAACCAGCCAAGGATCATAGGCCGGGACGTAAACGACGTCAGGGTTCGCAGGCTGGATGACGACGGATGAATCTTGATTCGTAACAGTTTGCTGCGGGGTGGTCTTCAGATTGCCGGCATCCTGCGCTCGCCGGCGCATCACTTGAACGGCATCCATCACATCCTGTTGCTGGTTGTAATAAGCGTCACCCAGAGAAGACGTCCAGGACAAGTTCTTGTCCATATTTCCAAGGACGGATGGAAAGGCGGTGAGGGCCTTAACGCTCGGGTCCCAGGGTTGCTGGTCCACAGCCTGGCCCAATGCATCGCCCTTCAAATCAGGGTGCGCCTGCACCCACCGGTCGGCCTGGACGACCTGCTCGGGAAACGTAGATGCCGCGAGGATCTGCGCCACCAGCGAATCCGGATACAGGGCAATCGGCGCAACCAACTGCTGTATCTGCTCGGGAGTCTGTTGCGTGTAAGCAGGCGCTGGCGCGGCCTGCTCCGGAGGTTGCGCCGGGGGCTGCGCGTCTTGATAGGCCGACAGGCTTTGAGGCCATGTCGCGAACAACAGACCCATCGACAACACAACGCCCAAAATTTGTTTGCCCAGTCGAGGTCTTGAGAATCCGCCGGCACGTTCGAAAATGTTCATGATCTTGAACCTCCTCCGCAACTTCGATGCTCAAGGCCGCCGCGTACATGATGAGCGAAGCGCGGTTTGAAAAGAGCACTGGCACAATTTGGGACTCCGGGACTCATCCTACTCCCCCTTTCCTTAGATGCTCAAGAGGGGCGTAAGGTGGCGTCTGTGATTCTCATCACGCCATCGCTAGGAACGCAATTCGAACGAGATCTATCCGGCTTTGGCAGGAATCATGAACCATGCGACCAGAGCGCTTGCCAAGGACAACCCTATACAGATCAACATGACGATTCGGAATCCAAACACAAAGGCACGGGAAATCGATGTGCGGATCACCGCCGCCGTGCCGGTCTCCAGGCCGGACGGCAAGTCAATGCCGGCGAGCTTGATCTCATTCGATTCGATGTACTGTAGAATGCCGGGCGGCAGCGGCCGGCTCGTGAGACTTCGATCCAAATTGGAGCGAAAGGCCTTCACCATTACGATCCCGAGGATTGCTATGGCCAGGAGTCCCGCGACGCGAGCCACTGCGTTATTGACGCCGGAAGCGACGCCGGCACGGTCCCGGCCTATAGAATTCATGACGACGGTGGTGAGCGGGGCAACGCTCACCGCCATTCCCAAACCGAGTACCACAAACGCCGGAAAGAATGCTTTCCAGTAAATCGCGCCAACACCCGCCGCGGCAAAAAGAGCAAATCCTCCAGCCGAAATAAGCGGACCGGCAATCAGAGGCGCCTTTGAGCCGTAGCGCGTGACCAGGCCGCCGGACCAGCGGGAAAGGAAGAACACCAATAGAATTAAGGGTAGCGCGGCCGCGCCGGTCGCAGTTGGCGAAAATCCCTGCACCTGAATCAGATTCAAAGGAAATAAGAAAAAGAAGATCCCAAGTGCGGAATAAAGAAACAGAGTGAGCAAGTTCGCGCCGCTGAAACTGCGGGACTGAAAGAGCGCGGGCGGAACGATGGGCGAACGTACCTTGGCCTCCACGAATACGAAAGCGATCAGACAAATAACGCCGGCGATAAAGCTTCCCAATACCAAGCTTGTCCCCCATCCGCTACTTATGGATTCGATGAACCCGTAGACCACGCCGCCTAATCCGGCGATCACCAGCAGGGTTCCCACCCAATCCACATGCCCGGCGTTTGGGTTGCGGCTTTCAGGAATTCGCCACAGCGAAACTACGATCACGGCGGCCGCGATCGGCGCATTGATGAAGAACGCCCAGCGCCAGGAAGCATGCTCAATCAGCCATCCGCCAAGAACCGGCCCGGCAGCTGTCGTGATCGCAGTGAATCCGGACCAGGTGCCGATCGCCTGACCGCGCCTTGATTCATCAAAGCTTGCGCCAATGATGGCCAGGCTGCCGGGCACGAGAAAGGCAGCTCCCACGCCCTGGACGCTTCGCGCGAGAATCAGCTCTTGAATATTCGAGGCAAACCCGCAGGCCATGGAGGCGATCGTAAAAATCCCCACGCCGGCCAGGAACATCCGTCGGCGGCCAAACAGGTCGCCAAGGGAACCGCCAGCGAGGATCAGCGCGCCCAGAAATAATCCGTAGGATTCAACCACCCATTGCACGCCGACAACGTTTGCGTGGAGGCTCGTTTGAAGCGCTGGTAAAGCTACATTCACGACGGTACTGTCGATAAATGCCATGCTGGAACCGAGAATGGTCGCCACGAGGATCCACGGCCCCGCCCGCGCACTGCAAGGAGCGCCAGCGTTTACCGACCGAACCGCAGCTTCGTCGCATGGCGGCTTCATGGAGTTTGTGGACGCACATGCGAGCAAACGGAGTTTTGAAATTGTTCACAATGCCCGTAAATTAAAAGTTTGCGGCGCATGGCCACGCTTGTACCACCGAATCCGCATCGATGCCACTCCGAATTCCGATTGCGCAATTAAAGCAAAGTTGTTCCACATGTTTTTGGGAAATCGTACGGATTGTCTTGCCGGCGTTGACAAATTTGCATGAAAAATTATGGCGGAGAGGGTGGGATTTGAACCCACGGTCGAGTTTCCCCGACACACGCTTTCCAAGCGTGCTCCTTAAACCGCTCGGACACCTCTCCGCTGTTGGAAGCCCAATCAGACTAGCACAAACTTCCGGCCAGAAGAAAATAGGTGGTGGATCCGTGTTGCGAAATTAGCTACTGCCTTGAGAATGGATGCATTCGTTACTGTGCGAGGTGGATCGCGCTCTCCTAAATTCCGCGCGCGTCCTGTAGAATGGTCGCCGCTGCAGCGGAAGGGGATTCAAGATTTGAGATTTGAAATTTGAGATTTGAAATTTTAGATTTGAAATTTTAGATTGCTGATTTTTGGATTGGCCTAACTTCCTGGAATCTTTTTGGAGGCCGGCATGAATCACTGGCAAGGCAAGTGGGCGTTGATCACCGGCGCGAGCGCGGGGATCGGCACGGCCCTGGCGCGGGAACTGGCGGCCGGAGGAACAAATCTCGTGTTGACGGCGCGACGTCGCGACCGCCTCGTTGGCTTATCGACGGAACTGAGCTCCAGGCATAACGTCCGCACGCTGGTCTGCGTCGCGGACCTGGCCCAGGCGCTCGGCCCGCAGCAGATTTTTTCGTTCACCGAGGAAAAGAACATCACGATTGACTTGCTTGTGAACAACGCCGGCTTTGGCGCCTATGGCGAATTTTGTAAGGCGCGCCTCGACCGGCTCATCGAAATGACGCAAGTCAATGTGACCGCAGTGGTGCACATGACGCATCTCTACCTGCCCGGAATGATTGCGCGCGGCGGCGGTGACATCCTGATCGTGGCCTCCACGGCGGCGTTTCAGGCGGTGCCTTACATTTCGACGTATGCCGCGACGAAGTCATTCGATTTGCACTTCGCCGAGGGCCTCGCGGAAGAAGTGCGGCAATACGGTGTCCGCGTCTGCGCGCTGTGCCCCGGTTCCACGGCGACGGAATTTTTTCAGGTTGCAGGGCAGCGCAACCACACGCGGCGCGATCCGGAAACACCGGAGAAGGTCGCTCATGTGGGGCTTGCGGCGCTTGCGGCGGGAAAAAGTTCCGTCATCTCCGGCTTCACGAATTGGCTGGGAGCGGAAACCGTGCGGATGGTGCCGCGCCGGACGGTCGCGCGAATCGTCGCGGGGATGTTTCGGCCGAAGGAAAAGCAAGCGTAGCGCCTCGCTGTGCAGACGCAGAAAATGACCGCAGATCTAAAATCGTTGGAACGCCGGCTGCATGAAGAAGGATTTCTTCACACGTACGTCTGGCAGGACGGGGCGAACGCGTTTTATCCCGATCACACGCACGCTGTCGAGACGGCGCACATCATCCTGGACGGCGAAATGACGCTGACGCAGGGCGGCGAGACGCGCACTTATACCGCCGGAGAACGTTGCGATGTTCCCGCCGATGCTGTCCACTCTGCGAAGATGGGCACGCGTGGCTGCAAGTATTTGATTGGGGAGAAGTAGGACGGTCCCGCCGCGGCGGGACTGTCTGCTTTTGAATTTTGCCCGGCCGCAAGTCAAAATCAGACAGGCTGAAGCCCGTCCTACTTCAGCGCGCGGTCCAGCAATTCCATGACGTGCACGACTTCCTGTCCCGTCGAGTGAATCTCCGCCCCGGCGCGCATTTGCAGCAGGCAGCCGGGATTTGCGGTGACGATCACCGGCGCGTTTGTAGCGCGCGCGTGCTTCATTTTTTCGGCCAAAAGAGCTAGCGAAGTCTCTGTCTCGGTCACGTTGTACGAGCCAGCGGACCCGCAACAGTAATCGGCCATGGCCATTTCGACGAGTTCCAATCCCGGGATGGCGCGCAGCAGTTTGCGCGGGGCTTCGCGGACTTTTTGCCCGTGGAGAAGATGGCAGGAATCCTGATAGGTGACACGCATCGGCAGCGCCGAGAGATGCGCGGAGAGACCCAGATCGGCGAGGAACTCGGTGACGTCCCGCATCTTCTCCCGAAACGCGTGGGCCTTGTCGTGTTCCGTTGTCCCGGCTGCAAAGAGATGCTCGTACTCTTTCAGCGTTGACCCGCATCCCGCCGCATTCGTGATCACGGCGTCAAATTCATCGCCGAGGAAAACATCGAGGTTGATGCGCGCAAGCGAACGCGCCACGTCGCGAACACCGGCGTGCGCGGCGAGCGCGCCGCAGCAGGTTTGCCCGGCCGGGACGACAACTTCGCAGCCGTTCGCGGTGAGGACGCGAATGGTCGCTTCGTGCAGCGCTGAAAAACTTACCTGCGCCACGCATCCGGCAAACAGAGCCACACGCGCGCGCCGATGGCCCACGGCAGGATAGGTTCGCCCGAGCTTCGAAAAGAAAAATTCACGATCAATTGGAGGTAGAAGTTTTTCTCGGTCCGCCAGGCCGAGCAATCGCAGAATTCCCGTTGCTCGCGCGAGCGATTGCAGGCCGGAGCGCTGATACACGTAAAGAAGGCGCGCCAGGATCGCGATGCGCCTCGGGTAAGGGAGCAGCCCGCGAAACACGAAACCCCGCGCCAGACGCGAGAAAAATGGCCGCCGGTAATTCTGCTCGATCTGCGCGCGCGCCGCTTCCACCAGCTTGCCGTATTCGACGCCCGAGGGGCACGCCGTCTCGCATGCGCGGCAATCGAGGCATTGATCGATATGTTTCACGAAGGAATCGCCCAGCGGCAACCGGCCCTGGTCCACCAGCACGATCTGGCGGATTCGTCCGCGCGGGGAATCGGCTTCGAGGCCCCACAGTTTGTAGGTGGGGCAATGATTCAAACACAGGCCGCAGTGAACGCAGTGCGCGTAGTCGTCGTACGCGGGGATGTCCGCGCCGGAAAATCCGCTGTGCGGTTCTGGGCCAGGAGTTTGTTCCGCGCTTGTGACGTGATCGGCCATGGAATTATATTCCGCCCGCGAAACGTCCCGGGGCGAGGACATTTTTCGGGTCGAAGGAATGTTTCACACGGCGCATCAGGGCGAAGTCATCCCGCGACGGCCCCCATAAGTCAACGCCCATGCGTTTCAAATCGGACGGACACCATTCGAGCATCGGATTAGCGCCGTTTTCAGGCAGCGTACAAATGTGGAACACCGTTTTTAAAAAAGCTGCGGTGACCGGGGACGGTGCTTCGTTCCACGCCTGGGCGAAAAACGCGGCGTACATGATTCCGGACGCGCGCGTGAGAGTCGCCAGTTCGAGGCGGTACAGTTTGGCGGCCTCCATCAAATCTCTCAAAAGAGACGGCATTTTGGTTGGCAGGACGCCAATGCGAAAAATTGCCGCGTCCGGTGCGGCTTCCAAAATCAGCCGTGGGAATTCGCGAATGTGGGCCGGCACAAGAAATTCCAGACCGCTGAGCTGCATCAACTCGGAGGCATTCGCAGAGGTTGCCAGGCGGCCAAGTTCGCGCGCGTAGCGTTCCACGACAGAGGGTTGGCCTGCCGCGGAGATGACGACGGCCCAATCCTGCTGTGGAATCCGTTTGGGGGCTTCGGCCGTAAGCAGAAAATGCGCGGAGACGGGGTCGGCGACTTCCACAATCTGCGGGGTAAGAACGGATTGCGCGATGTCGCGACAAAAACCAAATGCGGACTCAGCGTCAGAGAAGGACGCAACAAACGTACCCTGCGACGGCGGCATCGGAAATGTGCGGAAATTCACGCGCGTGATCACGGCGAGCGTGCCCAGCGATCCGATCAGCAATTTGTGCAAGTCGTAGCCCGTTACGTTCTTCACGACGCGCCCGCCGCTTTTCGCCTGCGTCCCTTCGCCCGTCACAAATTCCATGCCGAGGCAGAAATCGCGCACTGCTCCGTAAGCGTGGCGCAGCGGAGAACTCGAATTTGCGGCGACGATCCCGCCAATCGTCGCGCGGGACGAGAACGGAACCGCGAGCGGCAGAAATTGTTTTTTCTCCGCAAGAGCACGCAGCAAGTCCTCGATTCGCACACCCGGCTCGACGCCAAGCGTAAGGTCATGGGGATCGTAAGCAAGCACGCGATTCATTCGGGAAAGATCGAGCGCAATGTCGTAGCGCGTGGGCGGCAAGCCGATGCCGAGCTTGGTGCATCCTCCCGTGGGAATCACGGTTAATCTTTCTGCGGCGGCGACGCGGAGGATCTCCGCAATTTGCACGGCGTCCGAAGGCCGGACGATGACGCCTGGGCGCACGCCACAAACTTCGTGCGCGGCGATTTCCGTGGCATCCGTGAAGACTTGCCCGACGCCGGCAATTTCTTCCAGGCGTGCGAAGGAAATTTGCGCAGGCCGGCTCATTTGGGAATCGTTGCGGCGCCCGGCATCGGCGGCACGCGGATTTCTCCGCAGGCCTTGCCCATCGGCAGCACTTTGCCGGGATTCAATCGCCCGGTAGGATTGAACGCGGAGCGGATGCGCTCCATCAGGGCAAGATCGTCCGGCGTGAAAATGAGCGGCATGAGCTCGTTCTTTTCCATGCCGATTCCATGCTCGCCGGTGAGCGCGCCGCCCACCTCGACGCAATGGCGCATGATTTCGCCGCCCGCGGCGACCACGCGCGCGAATTGCTCGCGGTCGCGCTCGTCGAACAGGATGAGCGGGTGCAGATTGCCGTCTCCCGCATGAAATATATTGCCGATCTGCAAATCGTATTTGCGGCTGATTTCCTCGATGCGCCTGAGCGTTTCCGGAAGGCGCGTGCGCGGGATGACGCCGTCCTGCACGTAGTACATCGGCGAAATGCGCCCCATGGCGCCGAACGCTTCTTTCCTGCCTCTCCACAAAAGGTTACGCTCCTGATCGTTGCGCGCGACGCGCACCTCTCGCGCGCGATGTTCGCGGCAGACTTCGGTGATTTCGGCGGCTTGCGTCTCCACAGCTTCGGTGAGCCCCTCGATTTCGATCAGCAGCACGGCCGCGCAGTCCTTGGGAAATCCCGCGTGGACGTAGTCCTCGACCGCGCGAAGCGTGAATCCGTCCAGCATCTCGCACGCGGCGGGAGTAATCCCCCGTACGGTGATATCGACGACGGATTCCGTCGTGTCGTCGAGCGTGTCGTACACCGCGAGCAGCGTTTTCACTGCCTCCGGCTTGCGCATCAATCTCACGGTGATTTCGGTGACCAGCGCGAGGGTTCCTTCGGAGCCGACCAGCAGGCCGCACAAGTCGTAGCCCGAGGTCTCGATGCTTTTCCCGCCGATGCGCACAATTTCGCCGTCGGGCAAGACTAATTCGAGGCCCGTGACGTGATTGGCCGTTACTCCGTAGGCCAGCGTGTGCGGACCGCCGGAATTTTCCGAGACGTTTCCTCCGATGGTGCACGATTTTTGGCTGGAAGGATCAGGCGCGAAGTACAGGCCCAGATGCTCGACCGCGCGGGACAGGTCGAGATTCACGACTCCGGGTTGAACAACCGCACGAAGATTTGCCGCATCAATTTCGAGAACGCGGTTCATGCGCGGGAATGCGACCACAATGCCGCCGCTTCGCGCAATCGCTCCGCCTGAAAGTCCCGTGCCCGCGCCGCGCCCTACGATCGGAGTTTCAAAGCGATTGGCGAGGCGGACAATCCCGGCGACATCTTGCGTGGAAGCGGGAAAGACGACGCACCGGGGAGATCCCAGCTCCACCGACCCGTCATACTCGTAGAGCATCAAATCTTCGGGCGCGGACAAGACCCCCTTGGGCCCCAGGAGCGCTTCGAGTTCGCGGATGAGTTGCGGTTGCATCAAATTGATTTCCAAGCCCTTCGGCCACTATAGTCTGGGCCTTTGGGCGGAGTCAACGCGCGGGCCGGCCGGTAATACCGACCACCAGGATAGGGCTCTTGAGTGGCTAGAAATGTCGCGAAAAGGGCATGGATCGGGTTAAGATTATGCGCAGCGATGGGGAAAGAGTCGGCCGTCCAGCTGCCCGATGATCGTTCCGCGAGATTCATCTCATTCAGGTGAACTGTATCGCAATACGATATAAATGGAGTTGAGCGCCCATGGGCCTGCTGTCAAAACTGTTCGGTTCAAAAAACGCCGCGAAGAACGGGCCTGGGGCGCAGGAAGTCGAAGTGCATTTCGCGTACGGTTCCACCAACTTTCAATATGTGTATTCGCTGGGCGACGAAATTCAGAACGCCATTGCCGAAGCCAAAGTCGGTGAGTACGACGGGCACGCGCTTCCCGCCGACGGCAGCGAAGGCCGATACTTCGTCAACGGCCCGGATGCCGAGGCAATTTTTAAGGTGATCGCTCCCGTGCTGGAGGCCTCGCCGCTCATGCGCGGCGCCACGGTAACTCTGCATTACGGGCCGCGCAGCTGGAGAACTCCCAAACGGGTCATTCAACTTCCAAAATAATAGGTAGCAGTAGCGCAGGCTTCAGCCTGTGGGTTTTAGTCCATGCAAGGACGAAACCCCGCAGGCTGAAGCCTGTGTTACTTCAGTTGTGCTACTCTCCCCAGTTGCTTTTCAAACGCCGAGGCCGCGGGTGAGCAAGCCGAAATTATTTTCCACGCATGTGTTGTTTGAGGAGCCGCGCAAGATACTTGCGGAGCATTTTGATGTCGAATACTGGACGGGAGAAGAGCGCCCTCCGCGAGCGGAAGTCCTGCGGCGCGTTTCAGGAAAGGACGCGCTGATCTGCCTGCTCACGGAAAAAGTCGATCGCGAGCTGCTCGACGCGGCGGGGCCCAATCTGCGCATCGTTGCGAACGTGGCCGTCGGCTTCGACAATATCGACGTGCCCGCCTGCACCGAGCGAAATGTGGCCGTGACGAACACGCCCGGCGTGCTGGACGAGACGACCGCCGATTTCGCCTGGACTCTGCTGATGGCCGTCGCGCGCCGCCTTGTCGAGGGAGACCGCATGGCGCGGTCCGGCGCATGGACGAAGTGGAACCTGGACCAGCTATGCGGGACCGACATCTGGGGCAAAACACTTGGCATCATCGGGCTCGGCCGCATCGGCCGCGCCGTGGCCCGGCGCGCTACAGGATTCCGAATGCGCATTATTTACAACAGCACGACGCGCGCCCCTTCGGAAATTGAAAAGGAACTGAACGCCGAGTTCATGTCGCGAGATGGGGTATTCGAGCAAGCCGATTTTGTTTCCCTTCACGTTCCGCTCAATGCTGCTACCCGGGGATTGGTCGGGCCCGCGGAACTTGCGAAAATGAAGCGGACGGCGTTCCTGATCAACACCACGCGCGGCCCGGTGGTGCAGGAAGCGGCGCTCGTCGATGCACTGGAACATGGCGTTATCGCCGGCGCGGCACTCGATGTGTTCGAGCGCGAACCGCTTATCCCCGACGGCTTGCGGCGCGACAACGTGGTCCTTGCGCCACATATTGGTTCGGCGTCCGTCGAGACGCGCACGCGAATGGCGATGATTGCCGCCGAAAACGCGATCGCGATATTCGGCGGCAAGCGTCCGCCAACGATACTCAACCCGGAAGCATTGCGGCAAAATTGAATTGCAATACAGGATGAGGCATAACTCAGGTATCAGAAAAGCTCGCAATCATTCAAAGAAGGGGGACAGCAAATGCCGCACGTATCGCTCAATCATCCGAAACTCACACTCGAAGGTGCCGAGGCTATCTTGGACGCGGCCAAAGCCCAGGCCGCTCGCATCGGTGTGCCCATGAATATCGCCGTGGTGGACGATGGCGGATTCCTGATGGCGTTTGCTCGTATGGACGGCGCGAAGCCCGCTTCGATAGACATCGCGATCAACAAAGCTCACGCCGCGGCCATCCGTCGCCAGAACACAGGTCCGGCTCGCAGTGGCGACGAAGTGAGCGTTCTGCTGTCGCTAGGTCTTGCGATCGGGAGCCGCGCGCATCAAACGCCGATCCGCGGCGGGCTTATGCTCGAAGTGAGCGGCCAATGCGTGGGGGGAATCGGCGTGAGCGCGGGCACGGAAGACGAGGACACAGAAGTGGCGCGCGCGGGCGTGGCCGCGTTCGTGAAAGGATAGCTCTGAGTAGCACAACCACTCCTGGCTGTGCGGTTTTGAAGCCTCACACATAGCTATAAACCTAGCGACGGTCGCGAAAACCGCACAGGCAAGAGTGCCTGTGCTACTGGACGGCACGAATGGCCGACCTCAAACAAACCGCGCTACAAATTTTTCGCGAGACCCTTGCGGCGATCGACATTCCCACGGCGATGCGTCGCAAGCTTGGCCGCGCGGGGTCTCACATTATCGTGAACGGCGCGCCTGTCGACCTTGCCGCGTTCGAACGGATTTGCACCGTTGCCATCGGCAAGGCTTCCGTGGCCATGGCCCGCGGCCTTTCCGAAGTGATCTCCCCGGATTTCCGCGCCCAAGGCATTGTGGTTTCGCCAACCGCCGCGCCCGGCTTGCCGGACGGCCTCCGCGCGATCGTTGCAGGGCACCCCGTTCCGGACCAGGGCAGTTTCGGTGCCGGCCGCGCGATCCTGGACTTACTCGCCGCCGCAAATCCGCACACTCTGGTTTTCTTTCTCTTATCCGGAGGAGGCTCGGCGCTGGTCGAGCTTCCGCTCGATCCGGACGTCACACTCGAAGACATGAAGACGATGAATCTCGTGCTGGTCACCTGCGGCGCCTCAATCGATGAAATCAACGCCGTGCGCAAGCATCTCTCCGCGGTAAAGGGCGGACGCCTGGGCGTGGCTGCGGGCGCCGCAAGGAAGATCACGCTCGGCGTAACCGACGTACCCGAAGGGCAGGAGTCGGCGCTGGCGTCCGGCCCGACCCTCCCTGATCCGACGACGGTTTCGGACGCGTGCGCCGTGGTCCGCCGTTACAATTTGCTTTCAAAACTGCCGACGAGCATTCGAACGCGGTTCGAACATCCCGAGTCCATCCTCGAAACTCCGAAGGCGGGAGAGCCCGCGCTGGACCCGCGCCTCGCCGCGTTTCAGATTTTACTGGGGCGCCACGACTTGTTTCATTCCGCGCACCGCGCTTCGGAATCCGCGGAATTCATCACCGTGTGTGACAACACGACGGATAATTGGCCGGTCGAAATGGCGGTGGACTTTTTGCTGGCGCAGCTCGCTGCGCTCAAAGAGGCCAATCTCGGAAAGTCCGTGGCCGTGATTGCGGATGGCGAAGTCAGCTCTCCGGTGACGGGCGATGGAATCGGCGGGAGGAACCTGGCGTTCGTGCTCGATGCCGTGAAGAAGATCGCAGGGCGCAAGATTGCTGTGCTGAGCGCGGGAACAGACGGCGTCGATGGCTCGAGTCCCGCGGCGGGAGCACTTGCGGACGGCGAAACCCTGGCGCGCGCGCAATCCCTGGGGCTCGACCCAGCCGATTATTTCGGGCGCAGCGACTCCTACACCTTCTTCCGCAAGCTGGGTGACACGATCGAAACCGGCCCCACAGGAAATAATCTGCGCGACTTGCGAATCCTGCTCGCGGAATAAAATTGTTTCTACGAAACGAAAGGCGCGCCCTCCGGAAATGAACTTGCGCGCGGCGCCGAAAATTTATGGAAAAAATTTTGGCAGTGTCAGGGACTAATCCGAAGTGTCTTCTCCTAGCTCGTCGAGCACCTGCCGGAGTGTTCGCATGAGAATCTCGCGTGTAAAGGGCTTTTCGAGGAGAACCACTCGAGACGCCGGAATTCCCGACCAGGCCATTCCTTCATTCGGATATCCCGACATGTACAGCACCTTGATGTTTGGGCGAACGCGCGACAACTGCGCGGCGAGTTGTTCGCCTCCCATGATCGGCATGATCACATCGGTCAGGAGCAGATGGATGGGGGCATGAGAGTTGTGCGCAACTTGAATGGCCTCAATCCCGTTCGCGGCCTCGAGAACCGTGTAGCCGCAGCGTTCCAGGATTTCTTTGGTCAGGGTCCGCAGCGGTTCGGCATCTTCCACGAGTAATACCGTCTCCGACCCGGTCCGGATGCCTTCCAGCGGCTTGCTGGGACGCAGAGGCGTCAGAGGGGTGTCGACTCGCGGAAGATAGATTTTGAACGAGGTGCCATGTCCAGATTCGCTGTATACCCATATGAATCCGCCGCTCTGTTTGATGATTCCATACACTGTGGCCAGACCCAGCCCTGTTCCCTTGCCTAGTTCTTTCGTCGAGTAGAAAGGCTCGAAGATTCGGCTGAGCGTTTCTTCGTTCATGCCGACGCCCGTATCGGTCACGGAGAACTGGACGTAATTCCCGGCGGGCACATAGGAGTGCTTTGACTTTTGGTTTTCATCCAGATTGATGTTCGATGTTTCGATGGTGAGCTTTCCTCCCTGCGGCATCGCATCACGCGCGTTGAGCACCAGATTCATGAGCACCTGCTCGACTTGCACCGGGTCCACACGCACGTGACCCAGTGCTGGGTCGAGCGCGGTGACGAATTCGATGTGCTCACCGATCAATCGTCCGAGGAGTTTGCGCGTTTCCAGGATGACTGTGTTCAGAGCCAGAGTTCGAGGATGGAACAGCTGCTTGCAGCTGAAGGCCAGAAGCTGGCGAGTCAGAACAGCGGCGCTATCCGCTGCTTTCCTGATTTGATTTACGTTATGGATGGCCGAATCTGTGGGGTCCAGCCGTTCGGACAAAACTTCTGTATGCCCGCTGATCACGCACAGCAGATTGTTGAAATCATGGGCCAGTCCCCCGGACAGGCGCCCGATCGCCTCAAACTTTTGGGATTGCCGGGCGATATTTTCCAGGCGACGGCGCTCGGTGACATCCCGTGCGATCCCTTGCACGCCCTCCTTTTTGCCGCCCGATTGAATCAGACGCGCGCTGACCTCGAGAATCACCTTCCGGCCGTCTTTGCGAATCAAATTGATTTCAAAATGTTGCGAGGGTTCCTCATCCAGGATGCGGCGCATCATCTCGTGGCAAGCAGCCTGATGCTCGGGGGCCACCAGACTCGCGATATTGTGTTGCAGAGCGTCGCTTCGCGACAATCCCAGCACCTCCTCCCCTGACCGGTTCAGCGCGGTGATATTCCCGTCCAGGTCCAGCGTGAAGAGAATGTCCTTTGTGTTTTCAAAAAGGTCCTGCAAACGTTGCTCGCTTCGGCGGGCCGCGGTTTCCGCAAGGTCGCGTTCAACAGCGTAACGCAGAGCCATTCGCAACGATTCAGGGTTGAGAGTCTCCTTCAACAAATATTCGGTGGCACCCTCTCTTACAAATTGCTTCCCAAGCCCTTCATCATTCTGGGATACCAAAACAATGGTCGGGAGCGAGCCGCTGTGTGCGCGAACTTCAATCATTCCGGGAGTTTTTTCTGCCTCGCGAAAGGGCAACCCCAGCAGGAGCACATCAAATTTTGCGCCTGCGAGCATGGGCGCGATCGAGTGCAAAGACTTCGCCGGAGCCACCTGGAAAACAGGATTTTGGCCCGACGGCATCATGTCGCAGACGCGCTGGGCGAGCGACGAGTCGTCCTCAATCAACAGGATTCGGTAGGAACTTGACGGCATAAATTCAGATTGCTCCTCTTTGCGAACATACAGGGACGCATCGGCAGGCAAGCCGGGCGCTCGACACTCGGGTTTGCTCGAATCCACCTGGCAGGGGCGCGAGGCGATCTGAGGGTTGGCCCCGCCGGTGAGGCGCGATGAAGGTCACTGTTGCGCGATATAGTCCGGGAAAAGCCTGCGGACCTCCTCCATAAGCTTTTCAGGCATTTGGCTTTTTTCGACAAAGCCATTGGCGCCGCTCCGCAGGCACTCTTCGCGCAGGGAAAGTCCGTTCAATTCCGTGAAGATAATGATGCGCAGTTTAGGAAAGGTCCTTCGCAGCAGGGTCGCTGCCTGGAGTCCATTGATTCTGGGAATGCTCAAATCGGTTAACACCAGGTCGGGACGGTAGATCTGGGCCTTGCGCAAAAGCTGCTGGCCGTCGGTGGCGGTCCCGACGATCTCGAAATCCCCCTCGAACTCCAGGTACTTGCATACCGAGAGCAAAGCTTTCCGCGAGTCATCCGCGATCAAGATGCGAATGCGGCGATTGTCGGAGGCCATCGCACACTCCTGCAAAACTGGGAATGTCCTCATTCGCTGTGCATTGTGCCGTGCCTGAAAAGGGATTGAAATTCGGCTGATTCCCTAGGGAATTACTTGTAGACGAGGAAGTTACGATCTAACTCTGGATAATCTGGTTGCGCACGGCGTAGCGGACCAGCTCCGTGATCGAGTGGAAATTCAGTTTGAGCATGATATTGGCGCGGTGTGTTTCCGCCGTTTTTACGCTGATGCCCAGGAATTCGGCGATTTCCTTGTTGCCTTTCCCTTCAGCCAGGAGCTGCAGGATTTCGCGCTCGCGGGGCGTCAAACGGCGCCGCGCCGATGTGGAACCTTCCCCGGCAGGCAGCGCTTTCTTGGGCGCAGCTGCGGATACCCGCGAGGACAGGTACGGCTTGTGAAGCCGGAGCGCTTCCACGGCGGCGAGCAAATTGCGATCTGCATCGTCTTTGAGGATGTACCCGCGGGCTCCCGCTTCCAGAACCCCCTGGATCATGACCTCAGAGTCGTGCATGGTTAAAATGAGGACTTCCGTTTCCGGCGAGACCTTGCGGATCTGCCGCGTGGCTTCAATCCCGTTCAGCAGAGGCATGCCGATATCCAGGACGGCCACGTCCGGTTTCAGTTTGCCGGCCTTTTCCACCGCATCGCGGCCGTTAGCGGCCTCTGCACAAACTTGCCACCCGCGCTTGGTCTCCAGGAGGGTACGGAGCCCCGCACGTACGACGTGATGGTCATCCGCCACGAGGATGCGAAGGGGCATTCGAAACCTCAATCATCAATGGGATGGTCGCCCGCACGGTCGTTCCTGATGCGGTGGACTCCACTTCGAGTTTTCCTTTGAGTTGCGTCATGCGTTCGCGCATCCCAAGAATTCCAACTCCCAGGCGGGTTCCCACGCCGCTCTCGCGCTCCACTGTTTTCTGGTCCATCCCCCGGCCTTCATCGCTCACCTGCAGTTCGACGCAGGAAGAATCGGCGCGCAAACGAATTTTCGCCGTCCGGCTGCCGGAGTGCCGCTGGATATTCGAGAGACTCTCCTGCACGATGCGGAACAGCGCCGTCTCGGCCTCCTGAGGCAAACGTCCAAAGCCGGGCTGGACTTCCAGTTCCAATCTAATCCCGCTCCGCTCGCTGAATCCAGTGGCATATTCTTGAACGGCCGAAGCCAGACCCAACTCGTCCAACACCGGAGGATGCAAGAGATAGGAGAGCGTTCGAATCTCTCGCGACATCTCCCCCAGCATAGTGCGAGCGTCAGAAAGCGCGTGCTTTGCTTGGTTGTCCAGAGGAACCGAGGAGCGCGCCACTTGCGCGAGATCCAGATTCACGGCCATCACGCTTTGCGCCAGGACGTCGTGAAGTTCCCGGCCAAGGTGCCGGCGCTCTTCGTCCTGGAGCTGGAGTAAACGAGTCGAAAGCTGATGTAGCGCTTCTTGTGCTTCCTTCCATTTAGTTATGTCACTATAGGCTGCGATGACGCTTTCCAACTCGCCGTTCTCACCGAACAAAGGGACGGCTTCACCTTGAATCCACACGACGTTATTCGAGGCTGCGAGCCGCCAACCCATCACCCAATTCAAAACTGCTTTTTTGGTCGCGATCACTCGCGCCACAGGGCGCATCGAAAACGGAATTTCCGTTCCATCCTCGTTCACCGGAGTCATGCCAAGATCGATCGCTCTCTTCCCCAAACTTTCCTGTTCTGATATTCCGTACATATCCGCCCTTGCACGATTTGAAAACTGAATTTCTTGATTCGGTCCAAGCAACACGACGCCTACGTGCAGGTTTTCAACCAGGGACCGGAATCGCTGCTCGCTGGCGCGGAGCGCCTCTTCCGCCTGCTTTCGTTTGGTGATGTCGACAAACGATGTGAGTACTCTTTCCAGCTCGCCGTTCTCGCCAAACAAAGGCACGGCTCCGCCCTGAAGCCACAGCACGTCATTCGAGGCCGCGCGCCGCCAACCCGTCACCTCGTTCAAGACCGCCCGCCTGGCCGCGAACACTCGCGGGACTGCACGCATCGAGTGCGGCATTTCCTTGCCATCCTCGTTCAGCAGCGTCAGACTCAGATCGATGCCTTTCTCTCCCAGGACTTGCTCTTCTTTTCTCCCGAACATGGCCAGGCTTGCCCGATTGGCGAACTGGATTTCATGGTTCGGCCCGTACAGCACTACGCCTACATCCGAGTTTTGAACCAGAGTACGGAACAGCTCTTCACTTTTTTGCAGAGCTTCCTCCGCTCTCTTCAACTCCGATATATTCGTGAGGGATAGAATTACGCCAGTGACATCTCCCTGATCAGTAACCTGAGGGATGGCGCCGACCAAAGTCCAGAGGATGTCGCCGGATTCTGACCGGCGCCACCCGACCACCTGATTGCGGATCGTCTGCCTGGTTGCGATCGCTCGCACTCCGGGCAACATCTGTCGCGGGAGGTTCGTTCCGTCTTCACGGATGGGAGTAAAGGTTTGTGAAATATTATTTCCCATGGCCTGCTCCGACTTCAATCCAAACATATCCAGAGCCGCCTGATTGGCGAACATAGCTTCCGTGGCGGGTCCAAGCAGGAGGATGCCCACGTGCGAGTCCTGAATGAGGTTGCGGAATCGCTCCTCGCTCGTGCGGAGCGCCTCTTCCGTCTTTTTGCGCTCCGTGATGTCCCAAGCGAGGGTCAGGGAAAGAGGGCGTCCGCCCTGTTCAATGACCTTGCCCGAAAACAGGAAGATGCGCGTCTCGCCGGACTTGGTTCGGCAGGAAATCTCCTGGTCACGCACTTCCAACCCTTCCTGGAGTCTGGCCATGACCCTGGCCCGCTGGGAAGGGTCCACCCACAAGTTCATTTGTATTCCTGTCTTTCCGACAACATCTTCCCGTGTGTACCCGACAAGGCGCGTAAAGGCGTCATTGACTTCCAGAAACTCAGCTCCCGGGACGGCGTTGATGGCCATGGCATCGGGGCTCAAGCGGAAGGCAGCGGAAAACATGCTTTCCGATCGGAGTCGCGCCTGCTCGATTTGGTTTAAGTCGTCCGCGAGGACGCCTTGTTTTTCGCTGGAGAGGAAATTACGCGCGGCGAACACCAGAAAGGAAACAGTGATAGCCGCCCAGACAACTACAGTCACTTGAAGGACACCGGAAAACAGGCGATTGGCCGGAGACGCGCGGAAACCCTCGACGACGACGACCAGAACAGCGATCAGCAGACCCGCGAATAGGGGGCCGAATTTTGCAAACTTGGCGGAGCTAGGCAAGGGCCACCTGGCAGGCCGCATTATAGCCTACGTTGACTTGACGGAGTAAATAGCGCCGGAGCCGGGTACTGTCCTAATTTGAAATTTTTCGGGTTTGGGAGGGCCGAGTTTCAACTCGGTCATTCAGGTTTCGTCTCGTTGCGGGCTTTAGCCCCTGAAGCTTCAGGGGTTAAAACCCTTGATGAGACGGTCCCTTTCGTCGGGACTGAAGTCCCGACCTCCTATGAGCCATGCCGTGCGGGAATCGCTTTCCACGGGTCACGAATCACGGGCCACGCGCCCTTCTCAGTCGCTCTTGCCCCCCGGCAGGGACGCCTCGATCCGGCGCAGGTGGTCATTCATGTCTGCGAGCTGATGCTCGAGGTGATCGATCCGGTCCAGAACCTCTTGATTGTTGTTGGGTGCCCCGGCGGCATCGCCATTTTTCTGGTCCGCAGCGGAAGGCCCTTTCTGCGGCGCGTCCTTGCCCTTTAGCTGCTCGATCAAATCTTCCAGGGCATGTGGGACGCCGATCGACAACTGTCCGGTCTTCAGCAGCGCCTCGAGAGGCTCGACGGCTGTGGGATCGCCGCGGCGCCCCAGAGCAAAAATGGACGCATACCGGATGTCGAAGGAAGGTTCATTCAAATACGAAATCAAGCGCGCGGTGATGTCGTGATTTTTCACGTCCACGCGCCCCAGCGACCCGATGGCGACGCCCCGCAGCGCGGACGGTTTCCCCGGCGACGACCATTCGATGAGTGCAGGAGCAACGGAATTGTCCCCCAGCGAGCCCATGGCGCGAAGCGCTGCGCTGCGCAGCACATCATCCGGGGAAGAAATCGTGAGCGCCTTTTCGAGGGTGGATTCGGCGCTCGGAGCCTTGTCCAGGGCCAGGGATTGCAATGCGGCGCTGCGCACCGAATATGCTTTGTCGTCTTTGTAAATATTTTGCAGGCGCTTGGCGATATCCTCGTCGCCGCGGAACTTCCCCATCTGGTCGACGGCGATGGCGCGCACCCACGGCTGCTCGTTGGAAAGCGCGGCCAGCACTTGTTTCTTCGCCGCCGGCGAACTGATGCGCCCGAGCGCACGCAACGCTTCTTCGCGCACGCCCCAGAATTTATCGTGCTGCGCAGCCTCTCCCAGGGCATTCGCCGCGGCTTCATTATCGCGGAGATTGCCGAGCGCAACGGCCGCGTCGGCGCGGTCCGGAACGTCCGCCGCGGTTCGCAGTTGCCGGATCCATTCTTCCGGCGACTTCTGGAAATCGACGGACTTCAGAATCTTGTCTCCCTTGTCAAAGAGCACCATCAGCGGCGGTCCATCGACGGGAAACGAAAACGTTTCATCGGCCTTGGCGACTTCGATGGGAAAAAGTTTCTCGCCGCTCGATGTGGTAATCGCGACATCCAGCAGCGCATGAAATAATCCGACGTGCCCCTCCACTTTTTGAGATTGCTTGACGCTGAGGCTGACCTTCTTGCCCGAATCGTCGTATGTGGATCGCACGGTGAAACGCGGCGCCCCTGCCCCGTAAATCCACTGGTCAAAGAACTGGTCGACGTTTGTCCCGGACGATTCCTCGACAGCCTTGGACAGGTCCGCGCTGACCACGTTTTGCAGGCGATTGGCTTCGAGGTAATGCTTGAGTGCGCGGAAGAACGCTTCGTCGCCCATCTGCTCGCGGAGCATGTGAATCACCCAGCCCGCTTTGTCGTAAACGTTGCCGACGTATTCCACCGAATCGTTGATGTCGCGCGTGACAATCGGGATCGCGTAGAGTTCCCTCGACTGCATCCAGGTATTCTGATCGCGCCAGTAGCGGTAGGACGATGCATCCACGCCGTAGTAATGCTCTTCCCAAAGTGTGGCGCCAAACGTCGCGAAGCCTTCGTTGAGCCACGTGTTCGTCCAATCCTTGCAGGTGACGAGGTCGCCGAACCACTGGTGCGTCATCTCGTGGGAAATCAGGCCGTCCTCCGCTTCGGGTCTCTCCGATGCGAATTCGGCGTGCAGCATGTCCCGCGCCGCAAGCGTCGTCGCGCTCACGTTCTCCATGCCGGAAGCGACAAAGTCATCGACAGCCGTTTGCGCGTATTGGTCCCACGGATACGCCACGCCGAAGCGGTCCGAAAAGAAAGCGAGCATGTCCTTGGTGTGGCTGAAGGTGGGATCGATCGTGTCTTCCATTCCGCGCGGGACACTGTACGTAACCGGAATGTTGCGCCAGGTGTCCTTCTTTTCCTTGTATTCACCGGCCACGAACGAAATCAGGTACGTCGAAACCGGCAACGATTGCCGCCACGTCCAGGTCTTCTGCCCGTTGGGCGCATCCTGAACGCCCAGCAGTTTTCCGTTGGAAACGGTGAGCCAATCCGCCGGCACGGTCAGAATCATTTCGGAAGTCGTGCGGTCGTTGGGATAATCGTAAATGGGAATGTAGTGGTGCGTGTCTTCCGCTTCCCCCTGCGTCCAGATTTCCCTGGCTCGGCCGGGATCGTCCTTGTCAGGGAGAATGAAATAGAGTCCGGAGGTCGGCTTGCCTTCATATTTTAATTCGACTTCGAATTTTTCGCCGGATTTCGCGGGCTGCGCCAGTTGGATGCGCAACTTGTCGTCGCGCAGGTCGAATGCGGCGTCTTTGCCGTTGACGCGCGCGCTCGATACCGTGAGCTCCGCGCAATCGAAGTCCAGAT
Source organism: uncultured Acidobacteriota bacterium (assembly GCA_963804145.1). Classification (GTDB taxonomy): domain Bacteria; phylum Acidobacteriota; class Terriglobia; order Acidiferrales; family UBA7541; genus Palsa-360. Next base: position 249,946 of record CAWDPI010000010.1, read on the forward strand.
GCGTCACGCCGTCGCGCAACGTGGAAAGCGTGTGCGTGACTTCGCCGATCACTTTGCGCTGGTCGAGATCAAAGTGAAGCGAGACGCGCACGTTCTGCAAATGGTAATCGCGGCTCGGCGCATACGGCCGGTCCGCGCGCGCAACCGCGCCGAGCAGCACGGCCAAGGCAACAGCCGCTGCCGCCAGGGACACGCGTGGACGCAGCTTTTTCCAGGTCGATTTCATTCCGGCCTCGCAAGAGAATTTGCGGCGCACAAAAACATCCAGCTATTATACCCGCACGTGCCGCGTGGAATCAGGGCAAGCTTTCTTCCCATTGTCCTTAGATGCGCGCCTGAGCAAATCGTTTCCAGCGGACTCCCCGGCGGCCTGCCTATTTGCGAAGGTAAGAATCGTCCTTGCGGATCCAGTCTTCGCGGCGCGGGGCGAAGATATCGACGTCCACGGTATCCTCCAGGGCCACGGCCGAGTGCGCCACATTCGGCGGGATTACCAGGATGTCGCCCGCTCCGACCAGAATTTCGCGGTCATCAAAAATAAATTTCAACGCGCCGGAAATGATCCACGAATATTGTTCATTCATGTGGGAGTGGCGCGGAACCACGGCGCCTTTCTTCAGCAAGAGTTGGGAAACGGTTGCGTTCTCCCCCGAAATCATCTGGCGCGAAAGCTTGTCGTTCATCTTTTCGACTTCCAGGGTTTTCCAGGATGACTTTTCAAGAGCGCTCAAAGTTGCCTCCTCGAGTTCGTGACGCTGCGCCAGCATCCTCCCCCGGAAATCCGCGCCGCGTCAACCCCGTCTTCACCGGGTCTCTCGGAGCATGAGCAGCCCTGGTCTATTTTTGAGTAGCGCGCCGCCATCCAACTGGCGGCTGTTGTGAAGGAGGTCCGACCTTTAGGTCGGACAACTAGCGTTGCACGAGCGAGGCCTTCAGGCCCTGAAGCTTCAGGGGCTGAAGCCCATGGGTACGCGAATTCGGACGTCGGGGCTTAAGCCCCGACCTCCTAAAAGCAAGCCGCACGCAAAACATCTGATAAGATGCCTACCGCTGTAAATCGCCGATGGGTGAGGTTCGTCAATGGGAGCGGAGCCGAACATTGTGGGGATGGGGCGTCTTCTTTATCTTGCGGTGGGCGCTGCCGTGGCAGGCTGGGGATTGTGGGGCGCGGACCCGGGCTGGACGCAGTGGACCTGGCTGGTATTGGGAGGGGCGCTGCTGGTTCTCGGCGCGATCGGCTATTCACCCGTGCATGCACTGTTCATGAGTAAACATCAGAAAGCGGTTTGAATGCGCTTCCTCGACGGCGTTGCCGGGTTCGTTCTTTGCTTTGAATTGCCAATCCCGATCTACTGGTTGATTCTTCACCCGTTCAATTCCTTCTGGCGAAGGCGCGTTCGCGCTGCATTCTGGTTTGCGGGGCTCACCGCATGGATTGGCGGGGTAGCGGCGTTCTGGTATTTCCGACGCATGCTGCTGGCCGCCACGCGCCCGTCCTGGTTCGCAATCGCCGCGGGCTTTGCTCTGATCGCCGTCGAGGGATATCTTTTCGTGCGCGTCGAACGCGAACTCGGCAGCCGAAGGCTCGTCGGCCACGCGGAACTTACCGGCACAGGTGAAATGTTTTCGGGTGGGCTCTATTCCCGCGTGCGCCACCCGCGCTATGCGGGAATGTTCTGCGCAGTCCTGGGCGCTGCACTGCTGGCCGGGACACCGCTGCTTTGGATCGTTCTCGTGTTCTGGTCACCCTTCGCCCTGCTTGTGATCCGTCTCGAGGAAAAGGAATTAGCGGCTCGATTCGGCTCGAGTTACGAGGAATACCGCGAGCGCGTCCCGGCCTTTATCCCGTTTCGCTTGCGCGCGGCAGGAAAACAATAATTTTGGCGGACGCGGCGCCCGCAACCGCGAAAATGGCCGGCGTTGCCGAGGCGTCGCGGCTCCGCTAGAATGAACGAACAGCCGCGGAGAGGTGTCCGAGCGGTTGAAGGAGCTCGCCTCGAAAGCGAGTGTCGGGGAAACTCGACCGTGGGTTCGAATCCCACCCTCTCCGCCATTTTGTGCGCAGGCTTTTCTCAGCACTAAAGCTTCTCCCGCCCTTCGTTTAATGAAACAAAAGTACACTCGCATACGTATTCGTAGGCAGGCCATCCGTTCGTTGGTCAGTGTAGAGCTTTGCACAGGCGCGAGGTCAGCGCAGATCAGGAGGATCTTGTGAAAAAAGTGGTCATGTTCTTTCTGAAAATTCTCGGCGGATTTTTCGCGCTGATCCTGCTGGCAATCGTTGCGCTGAATGTCTATCTATCCACGCGCCCAGCCGCCAAGACGATGAAAGCGGCAGGCATCGTCTCCATCCCCACGCCGTTTCGTGTGGGACGGCCGTTCATCGACTACATGACGATCAGCGGCTCGCGGCTTTATGCGGGGTACGCAAGCAAAGGCCTGGTCGGCGTCGTGGACACCGCCACCAATCAGTCCGTGGCTACGGTCGATGGTCTCACCAGAGTGCACGGGATCGCCGTGGTTGCGGATCGCAACCTCGGCTTCGCATCTTCGAGCGGCGACAATGTGGTGGGGGTATTCGATCTGACGACCAACAAACTGCTGCAAAAAATTCCCGCGGGCGATGACCCGGACGCGATCATTTACGATGAGCAGGCACACCTGGTGTACGTCGGCAATCATAATGGGAAGACCGGCATGCTGATCGATCCCGCGGCGCAGAAAGTGGTAGCCACGATTCCGCTGGGCGGAGAGCCTGAATATCCCCAGGCCGATCCCGCGACGGGCCTCATCTATCAAAACCTCGAAGACACGAGCGAACTTGTAGTGATCGATCCGCAGAAGCAAGCTGTAGTCAAGCGCTACAAACTCGATTCCGGCGAAGGGCCCACAGGCCTCGCCCTGGACGCTGCGCGCCACCGCCTCTTCTGCACCGCGGGGAACAGAAAGCTGATCGTGATGGATACGGAAACGGGAGCAATCGTCGCAGTCCTGCCTATAGGTGCGGGAGTCGATGGCGCGGGATACGATCCCGTCCTGCGCCGGGTCTACACGGCCAATGGCGTTGGCACAATGAGCGTCTATCAGCAGGATTCCGCCGATCAGTATCGTCTTCTCGAAAACGCCCCCACGCATTTTGGCGGTCACTCACTCGTAGTGGACCCGGCCAACCATCGCGTTTTCGTGGCCTACTTCGGATCCATCGCGGCATACGATCCCGCGCCATGAACATGATGAGACCGGCGCGGCGCCCCACGCACGCCACGCCGAGTGCTCCAAGGTCGCCGCAGCCAACTCATGGATTCAAATGTCATGAAGCAAAAGGAAAAGCCCTAGCCGTTGTGAGGTTCAACTTTTTTCTTTCCTGGGGCGAGGCTGGCGAGGACCTCCGCGATCTGCTGGGCCACTTTGCCCGTTTGAGCGAGCGCTTGAAATTGTTTGTAAACGTCCGCTGCGTCTCCTTGCTTACGCGGGCCGACAGCACAGACGACGACAAGCTGCTTCTCTTCGTAGATTCGGTAGATCACGCGGTGAGCCGCAAATTCGTGCTTCCAGAAGAGATTTAAAGGAGAACGCAGAGGAAGTCCGTAGCCTTGGGGATTCACCGCGAGCTTTTTCGTCAAAACTTTCTTGAGCTTATTTTTTACGCTCCCGTCCAGAGCCTTTACATCCCCAAAGGCGTCGCCGGTGAACGCGATGGAATACCTGGGCGTGGCTCCGCTCAAGGTTCGCCGAAGACCTCTTCCATCGTGTGCAAGCGGCCCGCGCGGACATCATCGTCAATGGTTTCAGCGAGTTTCAACAGGCGACTCGTCAGTTCGCGGTCGGCGAGGACCTCCAGCGTGGCCAGAATGGACTCACGTTCACGGATCACGGAATCCAGCCACTCCTTGTCCACTAGGTATTTCGACTCCTGCCTGCGATTCTCGATGAGCACAACCTTGCCGCCTTTTGCCGCCTTCATGTAAGTTTTCAGGCGGCCGCGAAGGCTTGTCGCAGACACTTTTCTGACTGTGACGGCGCTGGTTTCAACCATGACTTTTCTCCAAACGTACGTTTAAACACTTGTAATGTACGTTCATAGTATGCCGCTGGCGAGGCCCGAAGTCAAGGGGCATGACTTCCCTTCTCCACATGACGGCAACATTTGCTCGCCGAAATGGGGCAGCGCGGCATCCATAGAGGAGTGGAATCGCTGTGCCGAATTTGCCTTCTCTGCTACACTTTTTGGCTCCGGTCCGGGGTAGTGCAATTGGTAGCACGCCAGCCTTTGGAGCTGGTTATCCTGGTTCGAGTCCAGGCCCCGGAGCCATACCTTTTGCGTTTGCCGCGATTATGAATACACCTGACCTGGCGCTGGGCGCGATCTGGTACGTCGTCTTCCTTTTCTCGACGACGTGCCACGAAGCCGCGCACGCGCTTGTCGCCAAGCTCGGCGGCGACCTGACCGCGGCCGAGGGCGGACAGGTGACGCTCAACCCGATTCCGCATATTCGCCGCTCGCCGTTCGGGATGGTCGTTATGCCCATCCTTTCTTACGTGGTGGGCGGCTGGATGATTGGCTGGGCGAGCGCGCCGTTTAATCCCGCCTGGCAGCGGCAGTATCCGCGCCGGTCGGCGTGGATGGCGCTGGCGGGGCCGGCGGCCAACTTCGCGCTGATGATTCTCGCAGGGATTGCAATCCGCATAGGCTTGGCGGCCGGCTATTTTCGAGTGCCACAGTTCTTTCAATATTCCAATCTTGTGTCGCCGGCGAACGTGGGTGACTCGACATTTCTCACCTCGGCGCTGAGCATCCTGTTCATCCTGAATCTGCTTCTGGGCACGTTCAATCTGTTGCCGGTGCCGCCCCTCGATGGCCACGCCGGGATCATGGTGGTGATGCCGGAAGGCGCCGCACAGCGCTACCTCGACTGGGTGCAGCATTCCCGGAACTTCGCCCTGCTCGGTTTGATCATTGCCTGGACCCTGTTCGATAAAATTTTCCAGCCCGTCTTTTTCTTTGCGCTGCATACCCTGTACACCGGGGTTCATAGTATTTAGGCCCTGCCTCGCGAAATTTACGGTTTTGCGATGGACTGCACTTGTCGCCCTGCTGTTTCAAAATTGCACTCGTGTTTCATTTTGTTCATTGCCGGCCGGCGTTCCTGTTGGAGCGCAGCGGCATAAATCCTTCCCTTTCAACGTTTGAGAATATTTGCATTCTGGCACGTCGTCTGCATTAGACAGAGGCAGGAGCGTGCTTTCGATGGGTTACTCATTCAACTCTCCCGACGATTACCGGATTGAAATTTCGGGCTGGGGGTTAGATAACAGCTTCTTCGCCGAGCGAACCGATTTGCTATGGATGCTTGGCGGTGAAAAGAAGGTGCAGTTGCATCGCGGGATGGCGGAGGGGTCCATTGTCTTTATCCGATTGCTGAGCTTTGAATCCTCGAGCGGATCCGTTCCCGTCGCCTATCAGGTCCGGGGAGTCGGGCCGATGGATTGCAACGGGCTTTGCCGGATGAACCTGACCCAATTGCACCCGCGCTCAAAGGAATCTCCGGCGGCGAATATTGCATCTAAGGGATTAGAGGATTTGCCAGGAGTTTGCGACGCGCACGAAGTCGAACTGTTGTTGCAGCGTGAGGAGGTCCTCCAATGAAACCCGAAGCGATGATGACAACGACGCAAGACCGGCTCGCGACGTATGAGGAAGTTCGCCGCGCGACCTCGCCAACTGCCGACCGCATGCTGGAGCTTTGCCATCCCCAAGGCGATTACTGCCAGATGGATTCCGACCTCGGTGGAATCATCCGGTATCCGGCGGAGGAATTCGAGTTTTTCGCGTACTTAAGCGAGATGGACGAAAGCATCGCAAACTAGGTCGAGCAGCCGCCAAAGGCAATTCGCCTTTGGCACACGCTAAGGGCAATTCTCTCCAAATTGGAACGCGCTTTTGGGATACATCGGAGAATCAGATGCCAATTCGAACAAACCCACCCCCTCGGCGAAAAAATGATTTGAACCCGGTCCACCCTAATTAATTGTCGCCAGTAGACTTACAAGAAGTTCTTACCAGACCTAAAATCCAGAAGACGTATTGCAGGGCCGGCCGAGTTGCAGTGTGCTTTTGGCATTGGCCGTGCCAGTGATTCATCATGAACACTTTGACTGCACCACCCAAAGAAGCCACCGTCATTCGCGGCAGTTCCGAGGACGCCATGACGGTATGTGTATTGGACGACGAACCCGGCATGGTGGAAATGCTTCAAGAATCGCTGCGGTGCCTCGGTTATAGCTCCATTGGCACGTGCGACCCGCAGTACGCGCTCGAATTGGTCGACCAGGGCCGCGTGCGCGTGGTGATGTCGGACGTAAAGATGCCGGGGATGGACGGCCTGCAGTTCCTCGAGCAGGCGATGCACCGCGATCCGGGCGTTTACGTCCTGCTCATGACGGCTCTTTATTCGATGGATAACGCGATTGCGGCCGTCAAGCGCGGCGCCTACGACTATGTCCCTAAGCCCGTCGACCGGTCGCGTCTGAAGAAATCCCTGGACGAACTTTCCGAGTCCTTCCATAAGCGGAAGCGGATCCGCAGTCTTGAGCAGCAGTTACTGAGCGACCTGGAGTTTCACGGGATCGTGGGCCGAAGCCCGGCGATTGTGGAAGTGTTCGAAATGGTTCGCAAAGTGGCGCGGCACTACACCAACATTCTGCTGATCGGTGCGACAGGGTCCGGCAAGGAATTAATCGCCAAATCCATTCACCAGATGAGTCCTGTCTCGCAACAGCGGTTCGCGGTGTGTAACTGCTCGGCGATGGTCGATACGCTGCTCGAAAGCCAGCTCTTCGGGCACATGCGCGGCGCCTTTACAGGTGCGACCGACACGCGCCCGGGCTTATTCGAATACGCGAATGGAGGCACCGTCTTTCTGGACGAAGTGGGGGAGACGTCGCTTCCCATGCAGGCCAAACTGCTGCGAGTGATCCAGAACCGCGAAATCCAGCGTGTGGGCTCCCCGGAAGTGCGACACGTGGATGTGCGGCTCATCGCCGCCACCAACCGCGACTTGCGCGCCGAGGTCCTGGCCGGTCGGTTTCGCGAGGACTTATTCTATCGCCTCAGCACAATCCAGATCCGCGTGCCCAGCCTGGCCGAGCGGCAGGACGATATTCCCTTGCTCATTCAATTCTTCCTGAAAAAATACAACGAAGCCTACAGCAAACAGATTAAGGGCCTTACGAGGAGAGCTCAAACGGTATTGCATCAACATGCCTGGCCCGGCAATGTTCGCGAACTTGAAAACGTGATTTCCTGCGCTTGCCTCACTTCGGTAACCGAATTCATCGATGTGGACGATTTGCCTGAAAACCTGCAGAAGCCCACCGCCCCGGACGGCCGTGGAGTAGAGACCTGGCGACCACTTCCACTGGAGGAGGTCCGCCGCCAGCATATCCGCCGCGTACTCGAGACGTGCGAAGGCAATCGCGTTCGGGCGGCTCAAATGCTCGGGATTGGGCGCACCAGCCTGTACCGATTCCTAAAACGGGCAGCAAAGAAGCCGGCGAATTCGGTTGTATCTTAAGAGACGCAATACGTTTCTAGTTCTCCTACGGCAGGAGTGGTCTGGCGGGAGCAGGTCGATCCACGCCGGGGCACTATTCTCCACGCTACGGCGGGCGGATTTAGCTACGCCCGCCGTTCTCCTCGTCATGACGGGGAGGATGGCGCTCCCGGGCCAAATCAGGCAGTGATTCCGGCGGCTCCCGTCTTATTCCGCGTCCGCCTTCCCCAATTCCCTTTCAACATTGTCGGCTGTGATTCTGGGCAAAGTGACCGTGTTGTCCATTCGCACCCTGATTGTGGTCTGCGCTGGCAAGTCCACTTCCTTGCCTTTGCGTTCCACGATGTAGACGCCCGCGCCGATCAATCCAAACCCGAAACCGCGGGTCACGTTGCTGAACACGAGTCCGACGACGGACCCGCCGCCAATTCCGATGGCTCCGCCAAGGATGTCGCCCTTTACGTCGTGCTTGGCTTCGAGCACCTGGCCTTCATCGACTTTGATGTCCCTCCTTTTTTTCCCTTCGCGATCTTCGGTCGATGGGCGCTCCAGGCGCAAGATGCTCATTTTAGCGGGGAAGATGCGGCTGTCGACCTCGAGGTCGCGGAACGAAAGGCTCATCGCCGCCTGGCCGCGAAAAATTGAAAAATGGCGGGAGTGGATGACTCCGCCAACGGTGCCGTGAACGCGCGCTCCAACGGGCAGAATCACCTGGCTGTCCAAATAAACCGGCTCGGTCACTTCAGCGACAAAGGGATCACCGCTCTTGGCGACAGCGGTGCTCAAACCGGTAATCAATCGTAGGTGCACCTCGGTGCCCTGCAAAAGTTCGTGGGATTGCGCGCGAGCTGGAATCGCGGCAGCAGCGAACAAAAAGACGAGAGCGGAAAACGATACACTTCGAGACACTGCGATGCGTTTCATGGGATCCTCCGTTTTTCTTCCTGGCGGGCTCCAAGTAGAGCCCGCGCCATGTCGCGCCGGCCGCTGATGCGGCCGTGTGCGAGCTACGCCTCGTGACGTGAGGCCATGCGCTGGCGCTGAGCGCCCGGCGCCACCCTGCGGGAGCGTGCCGGACCGGATGCGGAGGTTACGTCCGCAGATATCGTACCCCGTAGGGCCGTTGGCGGTACTCGAAAAGAATGGGGACGTGTTTCGAAACGCCAATATTGCAGATGGCTCGCGTCAATCAGCAGTAATGCTGAACAATGACCGCGAGGCTACGGCATTGTATGTGGCGACTCGGGAGGGTATATTGCCGCCCTGTGCAGAGAACAAAATATCAATCCTGATTGAGGAGAATTTGAAATGGAATCTAATCCCGCGATGAAGTTCTTTACGCGGCGCGAAATGTTGCTGGCTGCGGGCGGCTTGGCGGGCGGAGCGGTGGCGGCTCGGTTCTTCCCGGCGGCAGTCGTCCGTGCGGCGACTCCGGGGTTTCCGCAGCAAAAGTCGGCGGCCGATCAAGTCGCTGCCATGCGCGCTCAATTTGGCGGCGTGCCGATTCAGGTGCAAAAGCTTACGGACAGCATCACGCTGCTCCTGGGACCGGGCGGAAATGTAGTGGTGCTGAACGGCGCGGATGGAAAGTTGATGGGCGACACGTTCGTGCAGCCGGCGTGGCCGCACCTCAAAGACGCGCTGGAGGCGATCGGGAAAGCGCCGGTCAAGACGGCGATTGACACGCATTGGCATTTCGATCACTCCGACAACAACGCGTCGCTGCACGCCGCGGGCGCAACACTCGTCGCGCATGTGAATACAAAGAAACGAATGTCCAAAACGCACACGCTGGCCGTATTGAATCTGACCTTCGGGCCTTCCCCGGCCGAGGCTCTGCCGCAGCAGACTTTCGCGCAGAGCCACAAGATAACGATGAACGGCGAAAGCGTGTCGCTCGAGCACATTCCGCCGGCGCACACGGATTCCGACATTTATATTCACTTTGAGAAGGGCAATATTCTGCAGACGGGCGACATTTTCTTCAACGGCATGTTTCCTTATATTGACGACGGAACCGGCGGCAGCGTCAGCGGCATGATCGCGGGGGCGAACAAACTTCTGGCCGTGGCCGACAACAATACGAAAATCGTTCCCGGGCACGGACCGCTTGGAAACAAAGCTGACCTCATGAAATATCGCGACATGCTCACGACGGTGCGAGAGCGGCTGCAGAAGCTGAAATCCTCCGGCAAGACCATGGAGGAAGCCGCCGCCGCCAAACCTCTCGACGATCTCGATTCGGTTTGGGGCAAAGGATTATTTAACGCCGCCACGTTCATACAGATCGCGTACCCAGCGCTTTAAGGCTAGCGCGCACAAAAGTGGGGCGGCTAGATTCGTTTATCCAGGGTGGTCTCATAAATCGTCCGTGGTGCCTTTCCGCTTGAAGCTACGTTCACATTGTCGCGCCATCGGCGCGGAGTATATCAGCCCGGGGCAACGCCCCGGGTATCGTGCCAAGACTTCATCGCCCGCCCTGAAAGGGCGGAGGGCTTCTGCGCCCTTTCAGGGCGCAGAACAATCGGTTGATTTCAAAACCCGGGGCGTTGCCCCGGGCTAGTATCCGACGGCGCTTTCAGCGCCGGAATTCACGACAGGTGAAATATTTTCACTAGAACCATTTCGTGCGTGCATTCGTGACAGATACACCACAACCATAGTCCGAGTGCGATGGGCGAAAAGAGTCGGCCAGGCGGTTTTCTTTTTTCGCGCGCGACGCTGTGCTAGACTGCGATTGCAGCCGCTTCCGCGTGGAGCGGCTGCCGATGCGTGGAACTTCGGGCTCCGTGCGACGAAGTCCCGCGAACCCCGCCAGGCCCGGAAGGGAGCAACGGTACCGGGATCGCTTCGTGTGCCGCGGAGTACCCGAAGTTCCTCTCATCTGAAACGCGCTGGGAAATTTGTAAGGGACTCATGGATTCAGCCGTGCTGCTGTAGCCCGCGTCTTCAGACGCGGGGCTTTTATTTACGCACAAGAAAACCCTCGCCTCTGAAGAGGCGAGCTACAATGTCGGCTGGGTCCAGTTGTTGGAGTTCAGGTTTCTACCGAATGAGCTACCAGGTCATCGCGCGAAAATGGCGTCCGCAAACGTTTGCCGGTGTGGTCGGGCAGCAGCACGTCACGCGCACGCTCTCGAACGCGATCCAGTCCGGACGCGTGGCTCATGCCTACATTTTTTCCGGCGCGCGCGGCGTAGGCAAGACGACCACCGCGCGCATCCTCGCCAAGGCGCTCAACTGCGCGAAGGGGCCCGCCGGGGAGCCCTGCAATGAGTGCGATTCGTGCCGCGAGATTGGCCTCGGAAATTCCCTTGACGTGATTGAAATCGATGCGGCATCCAACCGCGGCATCGATCAGATTCGCGAACTGCGCGAGATGGTGCGATACGCGCCTGCCGGCGGCCGTTACAAAGTCGTGATCCTCGACGAAGCGCACATGCTCACCGATGAAGCCTCGAACGCGCTTTTGAAAACGCTCGAGGAGCCTCCCGACAAAGTCATTTTTGTCATGGCCACGACCGAGCCGGAAAATCTGGCTGACACGATCCGATCACGCTCGCAGCATTTTCATTTTCGTGCGCTCTCGTTCGCCGAAATCTCGGATGCGCTGGTGGAAATTTGCGCAAAGGAAAACCTGACCGCGGAACCGGGCGCGATCGCCGTGATGGCTCGCGCCGCGGAAGGCAGCTTGCGCGACGGGCTTTCGCTCCTCGAACAGGCGCGCGCGTATTGCGGCGCAAATATTACGGACGCGCAGGTTCGCGAACTGCTTGGCGTCGTGCCCGGAGAAATTCTGGACGAGCTGACCGGGGCGATCCAGGAGCGATCGGCTGAGCGTGTGCTCTCGCTCGTGCACAAGCTGCTTGCCGAGGGGCAAAACCTGCAGCATTTTTGCCGCGAAGCCATCGGTCATTTTCGCAATCTGCTCGTCGCGCGCGTTTGCGGAGCGGATTCCGAACTGGTTGCCGCGCCCGCCGACGAGCGGCCCGGATTGAAGAAGGCGTCGGAATTTTTCAGCGAGGAAGATCTCACTCGCTTTTTTCAAATTCTTTTGCACACGGACGAGGATCTTCGCCGCAAGCCGGATGCGCGCCTGCACCTGGAGATGGGCCTGCTACGCATGGTGAATGCGGCGCGCCTTGCGCCGCTGGAAGAAATTCTTGCTCAGCTGGAAGGCGGAACTCCGGCAAGCCCTTCACCCGCGAAATCTTCGAGCGCCCCGGCACTGGCGCCGCCTGCGGCGCGAGCGAGCGCCTCCAGCGGCGTTCACCGCTGCGACATCGCAAGGCGCAGCTGCAGCCACCGCGCCGGCAAGAACGCAATCCGCGCCCACGCCGCGTTCGGAAACTGCGGCCCCTGTTCCCGCCGCGATGCCGGCCGTGATTGCGCGGTCCGCTGCCGCGGGAGATGGGCTCGTCGAGGCTCAAGTCGACTCCATCAAGAACGCGATCCTCGCGCAGGAAAAATTTCTGGGCGAGCTCGTCGGACATGCCTCGCGCTGGGAAATGAGCGGCGGCGAAGTGCGATTATTTTTTCCGACCGAGAGCCGCGCGCTCGCGGAGATGCTGCAGGCGCGCGACCCCATGGAACGTTTGCGCAACGTTGCGAGCCGCATCCTCGGCCAGACGGTGCGCGTCTGTGTTAAACTGGAAGCCGTGCAGGTGGGGGGAACAACTTCCAACGGCACGCGCGAGTTGCGCGCCAAGTTCGAGCAGGATCCGATCGTGCGCGCGATGCTGGAACGGTTTGGCGGCCAGATTTCCGACGTGAAGCGCCGGGGCGAGGAGTAGACCATGGAAGTGAAAGCGCTGCAGCAAATTCTCACGCAGTTTCGCCAGATGCAGGAGGGCTTGCAGAAGCAGGTCGAATCCGTGCAGGTGGAAGCCTCGGCCGGCGGCGGCATGGTCACCGTCAAAATGAACGGCCAGAAACAACTCACCGAAATTCGCATCGATCCGGAAGTCTTCGGCGGGAAAGATCAGGAATTGCTGCAGGATCTGGTGCGCGCAGCCGTGAATGAAGCAGGCCGGCGCGTCGATGAAGAGCTCACGAACCAGATGAAAAACCTGACGGGCGGAATTCCCGGAATGGCCGGACTGAAAATTCCCGGCCTGTTTTAAGCCGCACCCTTAGAGAACTTTTTTGAAGCCAACACTGCGAGTGAATCTGGATTTTTTGGCCCGCCTCACTCCATCACGGAACAATTCACATGCCTGATTTCGCCGAGCCCGTCGAGCGGCTGATCGATCAACTGAAACGTTTGCCCGGCATCGGCGCAAAGACCGCGCAGCGTCTGGCGTTTCACATTCTCCGCAGCGAGTCTGAAAGCGCGCTGGCGCTGGCCGACGCCATACGCGACGCCAAGTTGAACATGCGGATTTGTTCGGTGTGCAACAACATCACCGACGTCGATCCGTGCCTCTACTGCACCAGCTCGACGCGCAGCCGCAAAACCATCTGCGTGGTCGAAGAGCCGCACAACATCATGGCCGTCGAAAAGACGCGCCAGTACGGCGGTCTGTATCACGTGCTGGGCGGAGCGCTCGCGCCCCTGCGCGGCATCGGACCCGATCAGTTGCACCTGAAGAGCTTGATTGAACGGCTCAAGGGAGGCACGGTCGAGGAAATTATTATCGCGACCAACCCGAACGCCGAAGGCGAGGCTACGGCGATGTATCTCTCGAAACTGCTCAAGCCGCTCGGCGTGCGCGTGACGCGCATCGGCGTGGGGATTCCCGTGGGCGCGGACCTTGAATACGCCGACGAAGTCACGATGATGAAAGCGATGGAAGGACGGCGGGATCTTTAGTAGGACAGGCTTCAGCCTGTCGGGTTTAAATTGGCGCCATGCGATCAGAAAAGCGACAGGCTGAAGCCTGTCCTACTGGTGTCCGATTGCCGCAGCCAATGTGTTGGCTTTGTTAATTTCTTCGAGCGCCTCGGAACTTCTCCCCATGTCTGACAGGATCATGCTGCGAGTCACATGCGCGAGCGGCCGGTCCGGCGCAACCTCGACGGCGGTCTCTGCTTCCGCGAGTGCTTGATCGAGTTTTTGTTCGCGCGCCAACTGCACGGCGAGGTCCTCGTGCGTAAGCGCGGACACCTGCGACAGATCAACCTTCCCGTCGTACACCAGAATGGAATCCGCAATCAAAGCCGACGGACGTATTTTCTGAAATGGGAGATACGGGTTCACCCAGTCCGCCCTCCAATACATTCGGGAAATTTCCGTGGCACTGATGAACACGGGACCATCGACTTGCGGCGGAACGATCGGCATGGGCAAATGAATCGAGTCGGCAAATGCCGTGGGCAAAACCTTGCACGGCATTCGGTAGTAGGAAACATCCACGATCAAATCGCCAAAATAAGCGAACCAGCAATTCGTGATGTGACGCTCGCGGATGTAACGCTGCATGGCGATGAGGCCCTGCCCCCAATCGACGTTGGAATCCGCCAGAACTTCATACGTCATTGCCGGGCCGCCCCACAATTCATTCGAGTACGGAATGTAATTGGGGAACGTCCAAAGGGAAGCCGCCGCATGGGAGACGACAAGAACCGCAATGAGGATGGCTAGAACGCGGCCACGCTGTGCCAGATTCCAGGCGGCAAAGGAAGCCAGGACGATCAGAAACGGATACACGGGAAGAAGATGGCGCACGCCGTAATTGATTCCTGCAAACATTGCCACGCCGAGATAGATCGCGGGGGGAATGACCAGGAAAAGCGCCTCCCGGCGAAACTGCTTGCTCCAGAGCGCGCCGCTCAACGGCACGAGACAACAAAACATGAGGAACTCGAGTGTGGACTTGACGATGAAAATAGCCGGAAAGTAAAACCATTGCGCCTCAGGATAATATTTGCCGAAAATAACAGTTGGGAGCGTCCCCAGAGTAGCAATATCCACAACGCCGTACAGATAGGATTCCGGAAGCAGGTGCCAGCGAGCGATCTGCAGGATCATTGCGGCAGATTTGTGCCCCATGGGTTTCACAAATTCCGTGAGCGGGGGATTCACGCTCAGCCCGGCAGGGCGTGCGGAGTAGCGAAATCCGTACAGGGACCACAGGACCAGCAACGAGATCGCGACGATCGCCGCCAGTAAAGCGGCTAGGCGCAGCGCCCTCTTCGCAAGATCAGGTGCGAACTTTCGCGAGGCGCGATCCCACAATGGCGGCAACTGGGCGAACGAGAGAAGGAACAGCATCGGAAAAATGAGGACTCCCGAGTGCTTGGCGCCCAAACAGAGTCCCGAGGCGAGCCCTGCTCCGGCCAGCCTCAGCGCGGAAGGCTTTTTCGAATAAAAGTAGAAACTGCCAACGGCCAGAAAAAATCCAAACGTCACGCCAACATCGGTCGTGACCAGCGCGCCATGAGCCAGGAAATTGGGCTCAAAAACCAGGAGCGCCAGCGCCAGGAATGCGGGCCCCTCGCCCCACATCGAATTGGCCACGAGAAAAACGGTGAGAGCCAGACCGATGGTAAAGACGGCCGCGGCCATCCGAGTTCTCCACAAAATCGTATTGGCGTCGTTGGAGTAGAGAAAGTCGTGCCCGGTTTTGTATCCCACCATTTTAAAATCAGCGTCGGGAATGGACGGCGGGCGAAGGGGCATCCGCAAGAGAGGAAGCGCGGCCACTAGCTTGACCAGCGGAGGATGTTCGGGATTCGCTCCGAAATCGAAATCCTTCCAGTAGCGGTAGCCGGCGATAATGTGGACGCCTTCGTCGAAGGTCTGGGATTGTCGCCTTGCAGATAGCGCGAGTTCTGTTGCCATTACGGCAAGCAGCAGAGTGACCCCAATGACGACTAGAATGCGACGCGGCATCTTTGATTTTTGATCGGTCATGTTCCTGAGAGAGGCGGAAGAAAATGCCCGGCGCGCGCCAGATCAAACGTACCACGGCGGCGGGCCGGATGGAGCGAGAGGGACGGTGCGTGTTTCCTGGCTGGAACTTGGGCGCACTGCCGGGCGAAAATGATAAAGTAATTGCCATAAAGGATCATCCATTGGAAAGCGAACAGCAAAAACGGCTGCGGGCATCGCGCCGCGCGGTCATCAAGCTGGGCACCGGAATTGTGACGGAGGCGACGGGCAATTTAACGCCACCCATCTCGAACCGGTCGCCCGCACCATCGCCCTGCTGAAGAAGGAGGGCCGCCAAATCGTGCTGGTGTCTTCCGGCGCTGTCGGACTGGGGCGCGGACGCCTCGGCCTGCATCGCGACCGGCTGAATGACATGGTGATGCGCCAGGCGTGCGCCGCTGTGGGACAAAGTTTGCTGATGCATGAGTACGAAAAATTATTTCAGGCGCATGGCGTCCAGCTCGCGCAGGTGCTGTTGACCGAGGGAGACTTCGTCGATCGCACCCGGTACTCCAATCTGCGGGAGACGATGGAGGCGCTCTTGAAGCTCGGCGTGCTGCCCATCGTCAACGAAAACGACACGGTCTCGACCGCCGAACTCGATTACCTGAATATTCGCGCGGGCGAGCGCATCTTCAGCGACAACGATCGCCTGGCCGCGCTGGTGATGAGCCACATCGAAGCCGACGTGCTCGTCCTGCTCACCGACGTGGATGGATTGATGCAGCTGGGGCCGTCAGGCTCGAAAGAGACGGGCGCAAAAGTGATTCCCCTCGTCGAGGAGATCACGCCGGAATTGAAATCGCTCGCGCTCGGCCCTTCCGAGGGCGGGCGCGGCGGTATGCTGACGAAACTCGATGCGGCGGAAATTGCCATGCAGGCGGGCGGCGTCGCGGTGATTGCCAACGGTACGAAGCCGGATGCGCTTGAGCAAATTTTTGAAGGCGAGCCGACGGGCACCGTGTTTCTGTCGAAGACGCGGATGGCGGGAAAGCGGCGCTGGATTGCGTACGCCGCGGGCGTGCGCGGGCGCGTCATCGTCAACGCGGGAGCGCGCGAGGCGCTTACCGGCGGCAAGGCGAGCCTGCTGGCTTCCGGCGTCACGGGCGTCGAAGGGGAGTTTGACGCGGCGGAAGTGGTGAGCATCGTGGACGCCGCAGGGCACGGAATTCGCGCGCGGAATTTCGGATTATTCCCGCGGCGACGCGCAGGGGATGATCGGCAACGGGTCGCACGCGCCCGAAGGCGGCATCCGGACGAGCAAGCGTGCAACCGTGCTCGTAAAGCGCGATAATATTGTTTTACTGGATCGCAAATGAGCGTCGTGCAAAAACAACTCGAAGCTTCCGACATTCACAAGCTCATTCGCCGCGCGCGCAACGCCGCGCACGTCCTGGCGACGCTTTCGGGCGAGCGCCGGAACGAGGCGCTGCTCGCCGCGGCGAACGCCATCGAAGCTCGCGCGGAAGAAATTCTGGCCGCGAACGAAAAGGATTGCGCGGCGGCGCAGCAGGCCGTGGAGCGCGGCGAGTTGTCCCGCGCGATGTTCGCCCGTTTGCGGACCACGGAGCGCGGCATCGCGGAAATGGCCGCGCGCGTGCGCGATGTCGCGCGCCTGCCCGATCCTCTTCACCGCCGCCTTTCGACAATGGAGCTGGACGACGATCTCGTTCTGTATAAGGAGACGTGCCCGCTGGGCGTAGTAGGCGTGGTGTTCGAGTCCCGGCCGGACGTGGTTCCCCAAATTTCTTCGCTGGCGTTGAAGTCGGGCAACGCGGTGTGCCTCAAGGGCGGCGCGGAAGCTGCTGAAACGAACGCCGCGCTGGTCTCGATCTGGCGCGACGCGCTGACGGCGTTCCCTGACATCCCCGCCGATTCCGTTGTCCTGATTCATACGCGCGAGGACGTGGCGCAAATCCTCACGTTGCACGACGAAATCGATTTGATCGTGCCGCGCGGATCGAACGAATTTGTCCGCTACGTCACCGAACACAGCCGCATTCCCGTGCTCGGCCACGGCGAGGGCATCTGCCACGTGTATGTGCACACCGACGCGGATTTACAGAAGGCGATCGATGTCGCCTACGATTCCAAAGTTCAGTACCCTGCCGTCTGCAATGCCATGGAAACTTTGCTGGTCCATGAAGAGATCGCGCCGGTTTTCTTGCCGCGTATGATCGCTGAATTCGACAAAGCCGGAGTGGAAGTGCGCGGCTGCCCGAGGACTCAGGAATTAGCGCTGGGGCAGCATGTCATTCCCGCGACGGAAGAAGATTGGAAGAAGGAGTATTCCGACCTGATCGTTTCCATCAAGGTTGTGGACGGAGTCAACGAAGCGATCGAGCATATCAACCGGTACGGCTCGCGGCACACCGAATCCATCGTGACGGAAAGCCATGATGTGGCTTCGCGTTTCATGGAGTTCGTCGACGCGGCCAATGTTTTTCAAAACGCCTCCACGCGATTCTCCGATGGTTTCCGTTACGGCCTGGGCGCCGAAGTCGGAATCAGCACCGGAAAACTGCACGCACGCGGGCCTGTGGGCCTCGAAGGGCTCACGATTTACAAGTACAAGCTCTTTGGCAAGGGCCAAACCGTGGCGAGCTACAGCAAGGGCCAGCGCACCTTCAAGCATCGGTCAATCGAGAGTTAAGTCGCTCAATCTCCTCGCATCCACTAGCGCCAGCGGAAAAGTCTTAGCGCCAGCGCGAAGCAAATCACCAGCCAGAAGACGATGATGCCGACTTGCGGAGCCATCTGCGCCAGGTTCGAGCCTTGCAGCATGTTCGCGCGCAAGGCGTCGATCACCGCGGTCAAGGGAAGCGCTTTGATGAACGGCTGCATCACGTCAGGAAATTTTTGCGAGGAAAAAAACACGCCGGACGCAATCCACATCGGCATCATCACGACATTCATCAGGCCGGAAGCCGCTTCAATCGTCTTTGCTCGCGAGGCCAGCAAGAGTCCCAATGCGCTGAAAGAAAGGGATGACAGGAGACACAGGATCCCGAGATCGAGCAGCGAACCGCGGACGGGCACGTGGAAAAGCAAAGCACCGAAGCCGACGAGCACTCCTACCTCCACCACCAGCAGCAAGAGTCGCGATAGCAGGAACGAGAGCAAATAGTAGGGCCGGGGCATGGGGCTCGCCACCAGGCGCTTCAAAAGTTTTTTGCGCCGCGCATCCACGATCGCGAAACCCATCGACCAGATCGCGCTGCCCATCAGATTCATCCCGAGCAATCCGGGAATAAGAAAATCAATGTAGCGCGAGCCCGCTTCGCGCATCAACTGGTCGGTCGTAGCAACTGGATCGACGCGTCCCGCCGCTTTCTGGATCGCTCGATCTGCAAGCAGGCGCGCGGCGCGGCCTTCGGGATTGGTATCGTCATACCGGTACTCGACCACGCTGCCAGATCCCGGCGCGGCGAGCAGCGCCACTTTCCCGGTGCGCAACGCTTCTTGCGCTGCCTGCAAGTCCAGTTGCTCAACTGCAAGGAGTTTCTCTTGCCGCAAGGACTGTGCAAGTTCCGGAGTGACCGCAGCGATCGTGAGAACCTCCGGCGGA
The DNA here is from genome assembly GCA_963804145.1 of uncultured Acidobacteriota bacterium. GTDB lineage: Bacteria > Acidobacteriota > Terriglobia > Acidiferrales > UBA7541 > Palsa-360. Next base: position 268,940 of record CAWDPI010000010.1, read on the forward strand.
CGATTGCGGAAAGCAATGCCCAAGCCTGCCGCAAGAAGTATCGGAAACACGAACACCCAGAACAGGGCTTCGGGCTCGCGCATGAACTCGAGAAACCGCACCAGAGTCAATTGCACGAGCGGGTGGTCCGCGAACGAATTCTCGCGGGGAGACTTTCTTTTCGCCGACACCGGCGCGAACGGCGGGAATGGTGTTGTCACTCATCTCGCAAATGGCGTCCCGTCAAAGTCACGAAGACGTCCTCCAAAGTCGCCGAGTGCGTTCGCAGCTCTGTGAGCGGAACGTTCTGGCGCGTCAATTCCGCGAGCAGCGCGGGGACGGAAGTGTGCAGCTCGGCCACCTGCAGGAGCACGGCCCCATTTTCCGTGCGAACTTCACGGACGCCTGCGATACGGCGCAGGGCCTGGACATCGAGCGCATGGGAAACGCTGCCCGCCGTAAACTCCACCATTTGTTCCGCGCAAGTCGCGGCGATCAATTCCCGCGGCGTGCCGAGGGCGATCATCTTGCCATGATCCATGATGGCCACGCGGTCGCAAAGGCGCTCGGCTTCATCCATGTAATGGGTGGTGAGCAGGATGGTGCGGCCGGACTCTTTGAATTCCTCGATCAGTTCCCACAGCTGGCGGCGGGCCTGCGGATCCAACCCCGTTGTTGGCTCATCGAGAAAAAGAAAGTCGGGATCACCAACTAAGGCGCAGGCGAGAGCCAGCCGCTGCTTCTGGCCGCCGGAAAGTTCGCCCACGCGCGAATTTTGTTTTTCTTCGAGCTGCACGCGCGCGATCACTTCGGAAGCTTCCGATCCCTGCCGAAAAAAACTGCGAAACAGGCGGACCGTTTCATACACGGTGAGTTTCTCGGAAAGCTGCGTGTCCTGCAGTTGAATGCCAAGACGCTGGCGGAGCTGGGCGGCGTCCGAACTCCAGCGCCGGCCAAGCACTTCGACTTCTCCGGAATCCGGCAGCGTCAAGCCTTCGCAGATTTCGACGGTGGTCGTCTTTCCGGCGCCATTCGGCCCGAGCAGGCCGAAGCACTCGCCCGCTTGCACTTCAAGATTCAGGCCATCGACCGCCACCACGTCCTTGTACGCCTTTCGCAGCTGGCTGACGTGAAGGGCTGATTTGGATGTGATTTCCGGCATGGTGCCAGTATCGCGTCACCAGACGAGACATTCAAGGGATCGAATCGAATCTCGCTGCCTCAGGTTCTCACGGCTTGCGGAAGCCAATCTGGTGGGTCATCTCACCTGGACGGCTGTTGAGGCGTTTGCTGGAGGATCGTAACGCCCGGTGGAAGTTCGAAGAGCTTTGCATCGGGTTCGCCGAGGATCACATCGGTGACTTGGAAAACTTGCGTCCCAAAGCGCGGATCGAATCTCCTGGTGACCATATTGATGCCCAGTTGCGAGGAATACCAAAATTCCTTGGTAATGGAAAAAGTACGATTGCTCCCGGCTTCGGTTGGGCCAATGACCATAGTTTCCCGCGTGCCAATCGTATCAACCCCGTTGATGATTTGGCTGCCCAGATTCACCGACTGAGCACCGCCCTTGTCAGCGGATGGCGAAGGAACAGAAGGCAGCAAGGTTCGTTCAAAATAGGGATGCAGGGCGCAAGACCGGCCATTCGGTTCGCAAATATATATCTGGTGTGTCGCCGGATCGCTGAACTCAAGCTGCGTGACAGGTGTTTCATGAATGTCGCCATCTTCCGTTAGCAGGCGGCGCTCCTGAAAGATGCGCCCGCTTCCATCCCGAGCGACCGTTCGATGATTCTTGATCGTCAAAGTGCTGCCATCTTCGAGATGCCGGATCACCTCTGCTGTGACGGTTGCCGTGAACGGCGCATTGGGAATTGGCGGGATGGAGATGTTGGTGATCGTCATTCTTGAATTGCCATCCGGCGCGTGGGTCGTCTGTCCCTGTGCCTGGGCAACAGAGACGGAACTGAGCAGGAATCCGAGCGCTACGAAGAAAATAAGGGAAGGTCGAGTCTTCACGGGCACCCTCCTGAATCGCCCCTATTTTTCCACAGGAGGAAAATCCACACAACAAACTAAATCCGCCTTCGGGAGGTTCAAACTTCGCTCGATCGGAATCTGAGCCAATCGGAAATGATGGCCGCTGAAAAACCGCCGGCCAATTGTGCGACGAGAAATGCGGGGACATCCACCGGGCGAATTCCGGCGAACGTGTCGCTCAAAGAACGCGCTATGGCCACGGCAGGATTCGCGAAGGATGTCGACGCCGTAAACCAATACGCGGCGGCGATGTAGGCGGCCACGGCAAACGGGAGCCAGTCGGGGGTAAATCGCGCGACCGTCCGGATGACCAGCAGCAATCCGAAGGTGGCGACAAATTCGCTGAACCATTGCGGCGCGCCCGTCCGGGCGTGATGCGATATCGAAAATGCCGGCAGTGCGAACATGATGTCCGCACACGCGGTTCCCGCAATTCCTCCGCAGACTTGCGCTGTGGCGTAAAGCGCAGCGTCCGGCCACGCGATCCCGCCGCGAAACGCCTCGGCCATCGACACCACCGGATTCAAATGCGCGCCGGAAATCGGCCCGAGCGCGAGAATCAACGCGGCGAGCGCTGCGCCGGTCGCAATCGTATTGGCCAGCAAAGCGATGGCGACGTTTCCGCCGGAAAGCCGTTCACCCATGATGCCGGAGCCGACGACAGCGGCGACGAGAAATCCAGTTCCCAGAAATTCCGCTGCAATGCGACGGGAGAGTGAAGATTTCATTGCTGACCTATGCGGTCAATTTCATTTTTGATCGCAAGTTGGCTAAAAGTGGAAAGAGGCAATGACACGAAAAGCGAAATCCTGCGGTCGAGAATCATGAATGCATCCCGAAACGCGCGCTCGATCTGCTCGGGCGATCCTTGCACGGCGGCCGGGTCAGCGACGCCCCAATGCGCGGTCATGGGCTGGCCGGGCCACACGGGGCAGATTTCGCTCGCGGCGTTGTCGCACACGGTGAACACGAAATCCAGCTGCGGCGCGCCGGGCTTCGCAAATTCATCCCAACTCTTGCTGCGAAAGCCTTCCACGGGCAAGCGCGCCAGCTCAATCTGCCGCACCGCCTCGGACCGAACCTGCTCTGACGGATGGCTGCCTGCGCTATAGGCGACGAAGTTAGGCCGACCCTTCCAGTTAAGAATCGCCTCGGCCATGATCGAACGCGCGGAATTTCCGGTGCACAAGAAGAGGACGTTGTAGCGCTTCTCCATCGAGAGTCCTTTCTCTGCAGCCCCGCCGCGCTTAGGGAATAACGGGCGCGCAGCAATCGGGGGCGCAACACGATTTTTCCGCAACCGGCTTTTCAGGAAGGTTATCTTGCAGAACGGCGAAGACTTCCCACTCGTTCCCGTCGGGATCGCGCACCCACGCCTTATCCTGGAGCGCGTAGCAGCATTCCGTTTTCATTTCGTCGCGAGGCGAGAGTCCCCGCTCCTGCCAACTCCGGCGCATGGCCAGGACGTCAGCAGTCGATTCCACCTGAATACCCAGGTGGGACAAGGCGCCCTGCCCCACCCCTTTTCCTTCATTCAAGGTAAAATTGAGCGGCGGGTTGGCCACGTCAAATTTCGCGTATCCCGTGCGCACCTTGCAGGGCTCAATCCCGAAAAGTTTTCCGTAGAATTCGATGCTCGCATCAACGTCATTTACGTGGATCGCAACATGGGCCTTGCGCGCTTTCACTGAATCGATTGCCATGGCTCCTCCTGACGAGCTTAAATACATACGCTTGTGCGTATATATCTAGTCTATGCTGCCTTGATCATATCTGTCAAGCCATATATAATGCTTCGCATGCCCAGGAAGAAAAAACAATTGCCGCTCGATCTGCTCTTTCGCGCCCTGGCCGATCGCACCCGGCTGCGCCTCCTCAACCTGATCGCCGACAAGGAGATTTGCGTCTGCTATTTTGTGGAGATCCTTAAGACCAGCCAGCCGAAAATCTCGCGCCACCTGGCGTATCTCCGCCGCGCGGGGATCGTTGCCGCGCGCCGCCAGGGTCGGTGGATGCACTACCGTCTGGTAGCTCCAAATGACGCGGTTTCGGCGGCAATATTGAAGGAAACTTTGGCCCATTTGCGGCAAATGCCTGAAATGCAGGGAGATCTGGCAAAACTGGAGACCCGCTGTTGCAGCCCGGATTCGACCGCGCGGCCAGGGCAGACGCCTCAACCGTCAATCGTCTCCATTGCAGCCCAATAGAAAGTGGTTAGCGGCCCGAAACATTGTCCTGTTGCTTCTGGCCATCTGCCGATTTTCGTAGTAAATTTGATTTTCGAAAGGCGCCCAGCCTCTCCAACCCCCCCGTGGACATGCGTAGGAGTGTATTCGTATCGGAACTCTTCTGAGGTGTGCGCGAGTGCGTGGCGGGTTTGGCAGCGCCATATCGTGACATAGCCGGAACAATTCACGCTGGCGGGCCGTAACCTTTACGAAATTGGCCTCCCCTGCGCCTCGACGCGTAGGTGCCGCAATGATACGCTTTGAAATTGATCGTAGGGAGCTCTCGTGGCCGAATCGAACCTTCATCCCGACCAGGAAGCACAGAAGCGGCGGAGCACTCGGATTGTGCAAGCCGTCCCGCTTACAGTTACGGGTGTGGATGCGCTCGGCCGGCCGTTTCAGGAGCGCACTTCTACCCTGATCATTAATTGCCACGGCACCCGCTACCAATCCAAACACTATGTCTTGAAGAATATGTGGGTCACTCTCGAAGTGCCTCACAATGAAGCCGGCCGCGAAGCGCGCAGTGTCCGGGGGCGAGTTACATGGATTCAGCGCCCGCGGACGGTTCGCGAGCTATTTCAGATTGGCGTAGAGCTCGAGGTCAGCGGAAACGTTTGGGGAATTGCCTTCCCTCCGGCGGATTGGTTTCCTTTCCCCGAAGCCGGCTCCATGCCCAGCCTGGAAATTCCCGCCCCATCGGAAGCTCTCCAGCCTGCTCCCGAGGAAGAAGATTGGTCCACAGCGCAAATGCCCGCACCGCGGGTGGCGGGGCCTGAACCCGTGGAGGACAATGTTCGCGTGCTTCCTTTGCCGGCCGGAAGCGATGCGTCCCTGCAGGTCGCGAGGCAAGTGGCCCGGCTGGTCGCCGAGGCGAAGCAGCAAATTCAGAGCACGGCACGGGAGACGGCCAACCAGGCGGTGGCTGCGGAAACCCGCCCTCTGCTCGCCGCTTTACAAACCCAGCTGCAGGATGCGGCGGAAAAATCCGTGGCTGCGGCCGTAGCGGCGCAAATCGATAAGTCACAGCAAGAAACCCGGCAACGCATGGAGAACGAGCGGGAAACAGGCATGGCTGCCATGCTCGAGCAATTGTCCCGCGAATTGGACGCCCGGCTCAGCAAGGCCCGGCAGCATATTGACGCTCAATTCGCGGAAGTGGAGAGCATCCGGCGCGCGGATTTCGAACAGCAGATTCAGAACCAGCTTCAGGCGGCCATCCAGAAAATGGAGAGCTTGAGCGGAAGCGTGGGGACGAATCAGGACGAAGTCAAGGCGGTCATGGATACGTTGCGGGAATCTTCGGCGAAGGCGGCCGAAGACGAAATCCGGCGCTGGCAGGAACAGATGGATCAGCGCACCGCGGATGCCCAGGCGCGCCTGGCGCAGATGGATCAGGCGGCAAGAAAACTGGGAGAACAGATCGCCGCCGCAACCTCCATCGGGGAGGTTGGATGGCGAGGGCTTCTCGAAGCCGACCTGGCAGCTGCCAGCGCGCGCTGGCAAGAAAAGGTGGATGCGGCGGTCGAGGAAGTGTCGCGGCGAGCGTCTGAACAGCTTGCCAGAAACAGCGAAGCGTCCGCGCGGCAGATCGAGCAGCAACTTCAGCAACGGATCAACGTGCTGGGCAACACGCATTCGCAAATCACGGCGGAAGCGGAGAGCGCGCTCGGGACGTTGCGCGCCGCGATCGGCAAGGAAGCAGGCAAGGGCGAAGCCACGATTTCGCAGCTTCAGGAATACGTCGCGCAACTGGAATCGCGCCGCGGCGAATTCTCGGCACTATTCCAGGCGGCGTCGGAGGAATGGGCCAAGCGCGGACAGGCCATGCTCGAAGCGCAAAGGGGCGAGTTGGACCGCCAGGCGCAATCGGCCGTGGCGGGGATGGCCCAGCGGATGCAACCCATGCTCGAAGACGCCGGCAGCGGCACGATCGAGAAGCTGGCGGCCGAACTCGAACAACGGCTCGCGCCGCAAATTACCAGCGCCTCGGAAATGCTGGGCAAGCTCGCGTTTGACCGCGAGCAGGCCGAGAAGGCAATCGCCGAACACCAGCAGCGAATTTGGCAAGTTTCCGAGCGCGGCCTGCAGGACACCGCGGCCCGCGGCAAGGAACTCCTGGCGCAGATTGAAAAGGATTTCAGCGAATCGGCGCGCACCGCCTCCGGAAGGTGGCTCTCTGAACTAGAAACCCGGGCCACCGAAACTTCGCACAGCACGTTTGAAGCGCTCTTCAAATCGGCCGACTGGTACGAGAAAAAAATTCAGACCCAGATGCAAACGACGCTCGAGAAGGGGCTCGATCAGGCCGCCTCCCGCCTGCGGGAAAAGGCCGCCGAGATGTCCGGCCTGTTCGCCAGCGAACTCGATCATTACAGCCGGAGCTACGTCGAGCACGCGCAAGGGCAGATGCAGGAAAACGCGCGCGAAGCCGCCGAACGCGGCAGCCAGCAGATTACAGAGGCGGGCGATGCCGCCGCAGGCAAGTTTACCGAACGCGCCGCGCAGCTCGGGCGTGAACAATTCGATTTGTATGCCTCCAAAACGAAAACGGCGTTCGAACAGAATGCCGCTCAAATGGAAACGTACACCGGGCAGATCCGTTCGAAACTCGAAAGCGACGCGCGCGGCTTCGCCATAGAGTTCCAGCGCGCGCTTTCCGCGCACGCCCAGCAAACCCTGGCGCTGGGCAAGGAAGAGCTGGCCATCCAGATCGATCAGGCCAAGGACGCCCTCCTAATCGAGTCCCAGGCCCTGGAACGCCAGTTCCAGGCATCGCTGACTTCACACGGAACCGTGGCCATGGGCGAACACAAGGAGCGGCTGGAAAACGCTTCGAATTCCTGGCTGCTGACCACGGTAACCAAACTGAATCAGCAGTCCACAAACCTCATCGAGGAGCTGGCCGACACCACCGATAAACGACTGAAGGCTGTATGCAGCAACGTTTTCTCCGAGATGGGCGAAAGCCTCCACCAGAAACTCGCCGGGCTCAGCGTGCTTTTCGGAACGCCTGCCCCGACAGCGCCGACAGGTTCGCCCGCTCCCGCCGTTAAACCTCCTGAAGAAAAGAAGTAGCAAGCGGCACGGTGCCCGGGGATTGTCATCCTTTCGAAGGGTTGCAGCCTGGGAACGCCAATCTCCCAATTGGCGGCTTTTGCGACGCCAATCAGGAGATTGGCGTTCCCGGGTTAGCTCCAGGAGGCCGGCTTGCGATCGTCCACGGTCTCGCCGCGTTCCACCAGGGCTTGCAACCAACCCAGAAGTCTCGGCCATCCACTGTAGCTTTTTGCCAATTCGGGGTGAGCAGCAAGTCCGGAATGGCGGATTCGAATCAATGTGCCCTGCCTCGTCGGTTCCAATTCCCAACAAACCGTAGTTTTCACGTCGCCGGTCCAGCTGGCGACCCACGAATGCACGAGCAGGCGCGGCGGATCGATTTCCAGATACTCGCCGACCGCTTCGAATGCGCGCCCATCGCCGCTCACTCCCGCGTTCCGCCATTTCCCGCCGGGACGCAGGTCGTTTTGAAATTCCGTGCAGCGATAGATGCCCGTTTGCCCCCACCATCGCAACACCTGGCTGGGATCGACGAGCGCCTGAAAAACGCGCTCGGGCGGCGCGGCAATTTGAATCTCGCTGACAATTTCATCTGCATTGGGTGTGATTTCTGGTGTCGCCATATTTTCTCCTTTTATTTCTTTTTCGTTTTGGTCTGGCGCGTGGATCTTTCTTTTTCGTGCTCGGTCTCCACAAAGGTCTTCAAGTCGGCGAGGTTCATTTGCCAGAAAATCCGGTAATCGTTGAGCCAGGCATCGACGGCGCGGAGCGGCTCGGGGTTCAACTGGTACAGGCGGCGCCGGCCCGCGCGGCGTTCGCGCACGAGGCGGGCGCGGCGCAGCAGGCGCAGGTGCTTGGAAATGGCCGGTCGCGAAACGGGGAAGGCTTCGGCGATCTGTCCGGCGGGGAGGCTGCCCGCTCGCAAGAGGTTCAGGACCGCGCGGCGGGTGGGGTCGGCGAGCGCGCGGAAGGCCGCGGACGCTGAATATGTAACTATACGGTTACGCATAATGCGTAACCTTACGGTTTCGCATTTAGAATGTCAAGCGGCTTTTTCAGCCGGCGTCCGCGCGACAGAAACCATAGGAAGGCATTGCGGCAGCCGCGAAACGGGCCGAATGCGCGGCGCGCTTCGGACACGGACAATTCGGCCTTTGCGTCTTCAAAACATAAATCGCGTTCAGACCTTCAGTTTTGGACTATTTTCAGCTGCCTGGGTTAACTGTGTAGGAAGGGCGCGGGGTTCATGTTGCAAATCCTGCCCAGTGGAAACCTGCTCTTCGGCAGCAGGTTTCCACTAAATTACGGACAGTTTGCAAAAGCTCATTTCTGGGAGCGTGGTTCTAGCGGTGGTCGTCGTCGCGGTAGCGATTCTGGTCACGGTCGTGGTCCTGGTCCCAGCGGTGATCGTGTTCAAGCCGGCCGCGATCTCCGTCCCAGTATCCTGCATAAAACTGCTGCCCATCGTGGCGAGGTTCCACCCATCGAGCGCCTTCATAGGGAGGCCTCGTCCAGTAGCCGTCATGCCATTTGTAGTGGTGGCCGACCGGATACCAATAGCCGCCTACCCAGGAGAATTCCGGGCCTGGGCTTGCGGGCACGACGCGAACCACACGGGGACGCGGCGGCGGACCAATTCTGATACCAAGAGAGACCTGAGCTTGTGATGCCGACGCGCCTGCCAGAAGCAATACGGCAAGCAACAATGATGTGCGCACGAAATTCCGACCGATGTCGAATTTTTGTTCATGCCAACGACGAAATGGATTGTCCAAATTACACCTCCGAGTGAACTGAAACCTGAGCTAATTTTAGGCATTTCGGAAATTGATTTCTGTGCACTAGTGGACACTTTTCCCGGTGGCTTCGATAGACCTGCCCAACGGACGCCTAACCGCCAACGTATGTCCCGTTTCGGCTCAGTGGATGGGAGCTTGATGAATTTTTTCAAATGCTGAACGGTGGACCGAACATCACCGGCGGGTTATCGTGAGCAAATGGAACTGCGATCGCTGCCCAAGATAGAGCTGCATCTTCATCTGGACTGCTCGTTGAGCTTTCAGGCGGTTTCGGCTCTGGCGCCTTCGGTTACTCGCGAGGAGTATCAGCGCGATTACATCGCCCCGGGGCGCTGCGCGAACCTTGCGGACTTTCTTTCCCGCGCGCCCAAGGGTTTTCGGCTCATGCAAACCGAGGATTCACTGCGTCTGGTTACGGAGGACGTATTCCAGCAACTTGTTGAGGATGGAGTAATTTATGCCGAGATTCGGTTTGCGCCGCTGCTTCATACCGAGCGGGGCTTAAGCCCCGAGCGCGTCGTTTCGGTGGTCGAGCGCGCGGTCGATTGCCTGATCCGGGAAACAGGGATGCAGGCGGGAATGATCCTTTGTACGCTGAGACATTTCACGGAAGCGCAGAGCATGCTCACCGCGGAGTTAGTGGAAAAGTTTCGCGGCAGCCGGGTCGTGGCGCTCGATCTTGCGGGTGACGAATCGGGATTTCCTTTGGACGCTCACGTGGGAGCGTATCGCTACGCGCGAGAGCATGGCTTGTTCCGCACCGCGCACGCTGGCGAAGGACTTGGACCGGAGAGCGTGTGGGAGACGCTGCGTCTGCTCGATCCACAGCGCATCGGCCACGGAACACGCAGCATTGAGGATCCGAAACTGGTGGAGCATCTCCGCGAGAAACGCATCCACCTGGAGCTTTGCCCGACGGCCAACGTCCAGATTATTCCTTCGATCGGAAGCATGGAGGAACATCCCATCGATCGCCTCTACCGCGCGGGAGTCTCTCTTAACGTCAACTCCGACAGCCGCATGCTGACTCCAACGACCCTGGCCAGGGAGTATGAAAGCCTTCAGCGCGTTTTTAATTGGACCAAACAAGATTTGCTTCACGCGAATCTTATGGGGCTAAATGCTGCGTTTGTTGAAGGCGAGGTGTCGCAGCACCTCAGGAAATGTCTTCTTGAGGGGTACGACGTGGGGAACCCTTCAGATTGATGGCCTACGGCTCCGTTAGAGGATCCGTTTCTGAAAACCGCGCCAACCTTGAGTTATGGCTGCCCATCGGGCAGGAGCACGTCGAAGAACTCTGTAAAACCTGCTGGATCCGCGTCCCCGTATCCTGAGATTTTGACCTCGAGCGTCATCGATCCGTCCCACGCTGATGCCTCCACATACGAGTGCTGGTTGCTCAGTCGAATCTCCAGTTGCTTCGCGATCCGCGGCTGCTGGTAAGTTGGCGGGAAAGCACGTGTTTACGCTCCGTCCATAGATTATTACGTTGTCACGCGATACGACGACATCAAGGCGGTATTCCTCGATCCTGAAACATACTCCGCCTCGCCCGCCCAACTTCCGCTTGTGCAGATCGTGCCAGAAGCGGCGCGGATCCTCCTAGGAGGCGGGCACAGGCCCCAGCCGTCCATGGTCAGCCTCGACGCGCCGGCCCACACACGCCTACGTTCGCCGACCGCGCGGGCGTTACTCTAGGACGGTAGTGGATCGGATCGGCATCTTCATCTACCAGATGATGGTGCATCGACTCGTCGGCGCGTTCGATCTCGTTTCGTCACTTTTCCGTTGCCGGCGAGATGATTTCAGCTTTGTCGGTATCCCCGAGCGCGACTGGCCGCAACTCAAGGAATGGTGCGGCCACCGCGCCGCGCTGGCCTGGGGACGACCGACGCCCGGAGAACAGGTGCACCACGCGATGAACATGGCCGCCTACCGGAGCTACCTAGGCGCACTCGTCGCAACAAGGCCAACGCGCGCGACGATGACTTTGCGCGCGCTGCTTGAGATCCACGACGAGGACCCCAACGCGCGACGCACGAGGAGATCGGCTCGATCCTGTACTCGCTCACATTCGCCGGCACGACAACGACGAACACTTGATCGGCACGTACCGCCGGTCTGGTGAGATCGCGCCAGGGATGCTGGTCGCAGATCCCGGCAAATCCAGCGTGATAGAAGAGACGCAGGGTCGACAACGTCCCGGGTGCGCAGTACGAATCAATTGTCGTGATGCGTGGCGTGGATTTGCGGAGGCGCTATGCTTTTCCTGTGGCCGTCACAACCGGGAAATTCCACCGTCAGTTCGGAGCTGCGAGCGGGCGACATTCTACGCGCGAGACCAAGTTTCCCTCGCTATCGGTGTCCAAAACTTTTTCCATTTTACTCGGCAAGGGCCAAATTCGGACATGCGCACCTTGGACCTTTCCTCCGGTTTGATCTTTAACTACCAGGACGATAGAAGTGGCTTTGACGGATTCCTGAGCCAACAGAGATAAGCAGAAGGGCAGAAAGATTCCTGCACAGATGAGCATTCGAATTCGAATAGACTTCATTTGGAAAAGCTAACATGAATTTGTCAGGAGCAGCTGCCGATATTCATTTGCCTCGCTAGTTGAGCAAATGGAAACTGACTGACTCCGTGCCACTCCGACGTTTTCGGTCCTGTAGGCCGTTGCCTGTATAATATCCCGATGCCTAACCGTGCTTACGCGAGTGTCTGGGTGCGCGACTTCAGCGAGGAGAACATGCTCTCGCACTTCGAGCATTTTCTCGCCACGGTGCCGCTGGCTTCTTCGCCGCCAGGGTTTACCGGGATGACGGTTCGAGCGGTGGATTTTACGGAAACACCGCTCGAAGAATACGATTTGCGCGGCTACCTGACGACTCCCGAGGAGATCGCCAATCTTGCGAAGGAGCATCACTCGGGCGATGTTTGCTACGAAGTTGCGGCGCGATGGGATTTGTGGATTCGCGACAAGGAAACGGCGAGCTGGAAAATGCAGCCCGAGCGAATGGATATTTTTTGTTACGGGCCTGAATACGATGGCGGCGTATTTGCCGAATCGGGACACTTCATGGCCGATCTCGGTTTCGAGCATCTGTTTACGGGCCACGCCGGGTTGCTCGCAACGGAAAGCGGGCGCGTCGCGGAGCCGCAGCATCCGGAAGAGGCGCGGTTTCTGATGTGGATGTCGCAGCCGCAAAATTTGCGCGAATATCAGGAGAAAACGAGAGAGAATATCCAGAAACTGATGGGCTGGATGCGCGCGGTGGAAGAAGCTCTGCCCGTGGAGCGCTTCCGCCTGTGGTCCGAGGGAGAGGAAAACTTTGAAGCGCGGCTCGATGAAATTCTGGCTGTGCGCTAGTCTGGCCTTTGCCACGGCGAGCGCGGCCACGGCTGCAGGCGCGCGAATCGCTCCTCGCGGCGCAGGGCAAAGCGCTGTCCGCCACATCAATGAAACGCAGCTGGCGGGACTGCGGCCCGGGCGGGATACCTTCGCCGTGGCGGAGAAACGGTTCAAGGCCAAGAATCTTGTGGAAGAGGCGAATTCGGGATCCAAGGAATGGCGCGACGATTGTTCGGGCCGCTCGATCCGCCTGGAACTCGACGCCAAGTCCGTGATTCAAAGCGTCACCATCACGACGCTCGGCATTCAGGAAGGAAAGTGCAGCGACCGGCGCGCGGATTTTCTGGATCCCAGAAATTGGCTGACCGGACTTGGCCTGCGCATCGGCGATTCGCAGGATCGCGTGGTAGGTTTATATGGTGAGCCGAATTCGAGCGGCCCGGCATCTAAAAACGGACAGGAACTCGAGTTGCTGTATTACCAATTTGACTGGGCCGGGTCGGACGTCCCGCAGGTGATGGAAGTGCTGTGCGCGCGGGATACGGGGCGTGTGGTCGAAATTACGCTGGCGTTTCCAAGCCTGTAGTGCGCCGACTGACGATGAGGATGCGAAGACTGCGCGCTGCGGCGGGAGTGTTGTCGCTGGATCATGGCGCTTTCTTTGGCGGGCTGCCAAACGGCGCAGCAGCCGGCGCCCGCTGAAGTGAAGACGGTCAGCCGAGACCGCAGAGGTAGCGGACGAGGCGCGCGAAGTTGCGGATGCGTCCTTGGGCAAGCAGGCGGAAATTCTCGCTCAGGGAGATCTGGCGCGAAATGGGCGGGAGCAAGTGCTGGTCGTCAATCGTTTGTCGGCGGGAGCGCAGGCGAACAGCGGAGGCAAAAGCCCAGCGGCGATTTTCGTGACGCGGGCGGCCATCCTTGAAAAAAATGGCGGCAAGTGGTCCGAGGTTCTGCTTTGCGACGAGCATCTGAAGAATCCGAATGGGTATCTCGGAGGCTCCCCGCGGCGCGTGTGACCGGCTGGCGATTGGAATATAACCAGGATGCGAAACAAGGGTTGGAGATGAAATTCACGCCAGCGGAGAGGGTCGACGCCGTCAACATGAACGCCGACGAACATCCCGAGGCAAAGAATACGACTTTCGATGTACGCTGGAACAAAGATACGAAACGCTATCAGTCGTTCGACCAGTCTCATGAAAGGTATCTGAGCGAGGTCCCGACACTGGAGACTCCAGTATCCATTCTTAAATGAGCGCAGCGGCAAATACCCTGTCAGGATCAGCCCCGAAAACGGCGCACACGCGCGTCTCCGGATGGGCGCAGCTCATGCGCCTGCATCCGTACGTGGCGCGCCACAAAGCCGAAGTGCTCATCGGCATGTTCACGCAAATCGGGATGGGGATTACCGGGACGCTGTTGCCGCTGATCATCGGCGCGATCGTGGATTGCATCAAGGGCGCGGAAGCGCCGCTGGCGCAGCTCGGCCGGCTGACGCAGATTTCGCTGGGCTTTCTGCTTCCCTACTACCATCCGCGGAACGCCCACACTCTCGAAATTTTCTGCTCGGCGCTGATATTGATTTGCGCGCTCCAGGGACTCTTTTCGTACTGGACGCGGCAAATTCTGATCGGGCTTTCGCGCGACATCGAATACGACCTGCGCAACGACCTGCTCGCCAAGCTGGTGATCATGGAGCCGGAATTCTACGTGCGGAACCGCACCGGCGAACTGATGTCGCGCTGCACGAACGATTTGAACTCGGTGCGCATGGTGCTCGGACCGGGCATCATGTACAGCGCCAACACGATTGCGACCATGGTGCTCGCCGTCGTGCTGATGTTCTGGATTTCGGCGACGCTCAGCGTCTACGTGCTGCTTCCTGTGCCCGTCGTCGCCATCACCGTCTGGCTCTTCGGCCGGCAGATCCACGCTCTTTACGGAAAAATTCAGGCGTCGCTCGCGGTGCTTTCCGCAAAGGCTCAGGAAAATCTGGCCGGCGTGCGCGTGGTGCGCGCCTACGGGCAGGAGGACGCCGAGATTCGCGGCTTCGACGGGCCGAATCGCGAATACATCGACCGCAACCTGCGGCTCATCTACTTCTGGAGCCTGTTCATGCCGCTGCTCCAGATGCTCGATCGGGCTGACGTTTGTTCTCGTGCTCTGGCAGGGCGGACGGCTCGTGATCCTGAGCCAGATCACGCTCGGCGAACTGATCGCGTTTTACACGTTCATGACGCGCCTGATTTTCCCGATGATCGCGCTGGGATTCGTGACCAACATTTTCCAGCGCGGCGGCGCTTCGATGGGCCGGCTGAACTACATCCTCGATTCGGAGCCGAAGATCAGCGACGCGCAATGCGGTCCGCGACAAGGCAGGAGAAATTCGCGGCGAAATTGAATTCCGGAATCTGACCTTCACCTATCCCACCGTGCGAAGCGATACGGACGGAACAAAATCGAATGGATCGGCCGCGATCAACAAGCCCGTGCTTCAGGATATTTCCTTGCACGTTCCGGCAGGCTCGATCCTCGCGATTGTGGGACCAACCGGCAGCGGGAAATCCACGCTGGCCGCGCTGATCGCGCGGCTGTGGGAAGCGCCTCCGGGAACGCTGTTGATCGATGGCCGTCCGATCCGCGAATGGCCGCTCGAAACGCTGCGGCGGGCCGTGGGATATGTGCCGCAGGACACGTTCCTGTTCAGCGAGACGCTGCGCGAAAATGTCGCGTTCGGCGTGGATAGCGCCACCGATGAAGAAATTCACAACGCCGCCGACGTCGCCAGCATCGCCGCGGAAATCTGCGAGTTTCCCGCGCAATTCAATACCATGGTGGGCGAACGCGGGATCACGCTTTCGGGCGGCCAGAAGCAGCGCGCCGCCATCGCCCGCGCGGTGATTCGCGATCCGAAAATTTTGATCCTGGACGATTCCCTTTCCAGCGTGGATACGGGAACCGAAGAGCGCATCCTGAAACGCCTGGACGCGATCCTGCGGCAACGCACGACCATTCTGATTTCCCACCGCGTCTCGACTGTGCAGCACGCCGATCAGATCGTGGTCCTGCGCGACGGGCGAATCGTCGAGCGCGGCACGCATGCGGAACTGCTGGCGCGCGGCGGCTATTACGCCGACCTGTACCAGAAACAATTGCTCGAGGAAGAATTGGAACGCGAATGAGCGACTTCCGCGAAGAGGAAGCTCTAGGAAAGGCCTACGACTCGCAGCTGATGCGGCGGCTGATGACGTATCTGCGGCCGTACAAGTGGAGCGTTGTCTTCGCGGTGTTCTTGACCGTGCTCGTTGGGCCGCTCGAAGTTGTCGGACCCTACCTGTTCGGGTACGGCGTGGACAAATACATCGTTCCCGGTTCCAACCACATCCTTGCGGTGTCGGATGCACTGCGCGGAGTCAGTCTCGTTTCGCTTGGGTTCCTCGCCGCTCTGCTGTTGAGCTTCGCTGTGCAATATCTGCAGGTCCGCATCATGCAGAACGTGGGCCAGCAGACGCTCTACGATCTGCGCCGGGAAATCTTCGAGCGCCTGCAGCGCCTGCCGATGAGTTTCTTCGACCGCAGCCCCGTGGGCCGCCTGGTGACGCGCGTGACGACGGACGTGGACGCGCTCAACGACCTCTTCGCCGCAGGGATCGCGGCGATGGCCAATGACGCCATCGTGCTGCTGTGCATCGGCGCGGTGATGATGAAAATGAATTGGCGGCTGGCGCTGGCCACGTTCGCGGTGCTTCCGCTGATCATGATCTCGACCTGGATCTTCCGCGACCGTGTGCGCGACGCCAACCGGCGCATCCGTACGGCCATCGCGCGAATCAATTCGTTCCTGCAGGAACACATCAGCGGCATGAGCGTCGTGCAGATATTCAACCGCGAGCGGAAATCGACGGAGCAGTTCGCCGAATTGAATCGCATCCACATGGAGGCGTACAAGGATGCGATCACGGCCTTCGCCGTGTTCTTCCCCGCCGTCGAATTATTCAGCACGACGGCGATTGCGATCGTTTTCTGGTACGGCGGATTGCGATCTCTCGCGGGCGTGGTGGACGTGGGCGTGCTCATCACGTTCATGCAGTACGCGCAGCGCTTCTTCCGGCCCATTCAGGACTTGAGCGAAAAATTTAATATCCTGCAGTCAGCCATGGCCGCCTGCGAGCGGATCTTCAAGCTGCTCGACGAGCCGCTGCCCGCGCCGCCCGCTGAAGCGCCGCTCGCCCTTACTGCGCCGCGCGGCGATATCGAATTCCGCAACGTGTGGTTTGCCTACCACGGCGGCGCGAACCCGAAGGAGGAGGACTGGGTCTTGCGCGACGTTTCGTTCCACATCGCGCCGGGACAGACCCTCGCCATCGTCGGCCACACCGGCGCCGGAAAGACCACGCTCATTCAACTGCTGCTGCGGTTCTACGAAATTCAGCGCGGCGAGATTCTGCTCGATGGCGTGGATATTCGCCGGTACGACGTGCACCAATTGCGCCATCAATTCGGCATCGTGTTGCAGGATCCGTTCCTGTTCACCGGCACGCTGGAATCGAACGTCCGCCTGGGCGATGAAGACATCAGCCGCGCGCGCGTCGAGTCCGCGCTGCGCGAAGTGGGGCTCGGCTCATTGCTGGACTCTTTGCCGGAGGGCGTCGAAACAAACGTCAGCGAACGCGGCGCGACTTTTTCCGTGGGGCAGCGCCAGTTGATCAGCTTCGCGCGGGCGCTCGCGCACAATCCGCGGTTCCTGATTCTGGATGAAGCGACATCGAGCGTGGACACCAAGACCGAGATTCTGATCCGCGAGGCGCTCGACCGTTTGCTCGAAGGCCGCACGGCCCTGGTCATCGCGCACCGGCTCAGCACCATCCAGCACGCCGACCGCATTCTCGTTTTCCACAAAGGCAAATTGCGCGAGCAGGGTTCGCATCAGCAATTGCTCGCCCAGCGCGGAATCTACTATCGTCTGTACCAGCTCCAGTACAAAGACCAGGAGCTGCGCGCGTCCTTCGAGACGGCAGGAAGCGAAGCGCCGGCACGTCCGTTCCCGGAAACGATTAGCCGGGCGACTTTGTAGCGCCCACCTTCAGGTGGGCACTCTGGAATCCAGCACAATGCCGGCCTGAAGGCGAGCGCTACACGATGCCCCCCACACAAATCCTCATCTCCGCGGGCGAAGCGTCCGGCGACATGTACGCGGCGCGGCTCGCGGCGGCGTTGCGCGCGCGCGCCGACGTCCAGCTTTTCGGCATGGGCGGGACGCGCATGCGCGATGCCGGCGTCGAACTCGTCGCCGACTGCTCGGAAGTCTCCCTGGTCGGAATTGTCGAAATCGCAAAAAAATATCCCGCCCTGAGGCGCGTGTGGAAGCGCTTGCTCGGCGAAGCGGCGCGCCGCAAACCGCGGCTCGCGATCCTCACCGATTTTCCCGGCTTCCATTTGCGCCTGGCGCGCGCCCTGAAACGACAGGGCGTGCAAAACGTTTATTTTGTCTGCCCGCAGTTCTGGGCCTGGAGGCCCTGGCGGGCAAACCTGGTGCGGCGGCGATTCGTTCGCGGGCTTTGCATTTTCCCGTTTGAAGAGGAGTGGTATCGCTCGCGCGGAGTGAAAGCTGATTTCATCGGCCATCCGCTCGTGGGAAATGTGGCAGCGAAGAGAACTCGCGAGCAGTTTGCTGCTGCATATGGACTGGACGCAAACAAGCCGATTGTTGCGCTGCTGCCTGGAAGCCGCTCCGGCGAAATCGCGCACCACATGCCCATCCTGATGCAAGCTTGCCGTCTAATTCAAAAAGAGCGCGATGTGCAGTTCGTGCTGGCCCTGGCGCAAGGCGTAAAGCAGCCTCAGATCAGCCGATACCTAATGCCTGACGTGGCCATGCACGTGGTGGAAGACGCGACCTACGACGCTCTGGGCGCGGCGGACCTCTCGATCGTGTCCAGCGGCACGGCGACAGTGGAGGCCGCGCTCATGGACGCGCCGATGATTGTCGTTTACCGCCTGGCTCCCCTCACGGCTTTGATCGCTCGATGGCTCGTGCGCACTCCCATGTTCGCCATGGTCAATCTGATCGCAGGCAAGCGGGTTGTCCCGGAACTGGTGCAGAAGGATTTCACTCCCGAGCGCCTCGCGAGCGAGGCGGTCCGCCTGCTCGATTCGCCGGAAGCGCGCGCGGAGATGCGCCGAGGCCTCGCTGAAGTTCGCGAGAAGCTTGGCCCGCCGGGGGCGGTCGAGCGCGCGGCGGACCTGATCGCGGAAATGTTGAATCCGTCGTAACGCCACCGTAGGGGCACGACATGTCGTGCCCCTACGGTCGATCGATGCAATAACGTCATTAGGAACGCCCGCGCGAAAGATAGTACAGGCCGCCTGTTCTTAGGGCGGGCAGCGGTCCGTTCCGTCCGGAGCCAAACTTAGTCACCACGAACGCAAGCTGGTACTGGCAACTCAACCGCCCAAGTTGGTATCCTATTATGTTGCATGGCCTCCGCCGGACAGAAAGGCACCTGAACTTCATGTCGAAATTTCGATTGCTCATTATCCTGTCAGGCCTCACAGGTCTCGCGTTGCCCGGCTGGGCTCAATCGCCGGGAGCGCCACAGGGCCCGGGTCGCCCCGTCGCGCCGGTTCAGACCGTTTCCGCTGAAGCGTTCCGCGCGACGTACTACGAAGTTCGCGCTTCCCTCGACGCGGTCGGCCAGGTCATGAACGCGCAGGCGAAGGTGGACTTCGCGGCAAAAGAGGCCGGCCGATTTGTGGATGTGGAACTCAATCAAAATTTGCGCGTCAATTCGGTGCGCGATGCTTCCGGCAGGCCCGTCAGCTACGAGCGGGATGACGGCTCTCCCTTGAAATTGCACATCACACTTGCCGATGCAATTCCCGTCGGGGGAAAAGTCACGCTGTTTTTCGATTATGGCGGCCCTCTTTCCAGCCGCATGAACGATCCCACTCAAGGCGTGCGCATGGCGTATATCGCCAAGGACGGCGGATACTTGCTGCTCCCTTCGCGCTGGTTTCCGCTGACCGATTTTCCGTCCAATCGATATACCGGCATTTTCCAGATCGAAGTGCCCGGAAACATGACGGTGGCAGGCACCGGTACGCCGGCGGGTGCGCCGGAATCGGTCACTCCCAAACCTGCCGCGTCTCCCGCTCCCGCGCCCGCGTTGGGGAATGCGCGGCATGCCGCGCCGGTATCGCCCATGAGCGCTCCTGCGCCCCCTCCGATGGAAAACGAACGCATGATGTACACGTTTCGAGTGGATAAGCCGGAGGCTGCGGGAACTTTCGTCATCGCGCCACTGCAGTTGAGCCCTCAGCGCGCGCAAGGCGCAACCTATTCCATCTACACGCCGGCCGCGTTGGCAAATACGGCGCCGGCTTATGCGGACTCGATCTCGCACGTCATCGATTTCTACAATGATGAATTTGGCGCTCTGCCGGAGCCGGGCTTGACGGTCGCGCAACTTCCTGACGGCACTGTCGATGGATTCGCAGCGCCGGGCGTGTTGCTTCTGAGCGCGCGGCAATGGTCGGTAAAACCGAACGAGCGCCTGCTTGCGGATCTTGTCGCGCACCAGTGGTGGGGCACGCAGGTCACGGCTGCTACCCCCTCCGACGTGTGGATCACGGATGGCCTCTCGCGCTATTCCGAGGGATTGTACGTCGAGCAAACTTCGGGCAAGGAGGGGCTGAACAAAGCGCTCGAGGATTTTGCGGTGGGTGCGCTGATGTTCGACGATTCCGCTCCGATCGCCGATGCCCGTCGCCTCGACCCCGGATCCGAGGAATATCAATCGGTGATCGTGAACAAAGGCGCGATGGTGTTTCACATGCTTCGCGCCATCATCGGCGATGCGAGTTTCAGCGCGCTGCTGAAGGATTTTTATTCCCGCTATGCGGGCAAGTCCGCGCGGATTCAGGATTTCGAGCAACTGGCGGAGACGCGCCTGGCTCAGCCCGCGCCTGAGGGATTCAAGATGGGCAACTCGCCAGCCGCCTCCGCGGAGCCGGTCAGCTTGCGCCCTTTCTTCACGCAGTGGCTCCATTCGACCGGAGTCCCGGAATTCAATCTGGAGTACGTGATCTACCGCACCAAGAAAGGTTTCCGGATCGTCGGCAAAGCGAAACAGAATCTGGACGTCTTCCACATGGACGTGGAGGTGGAAGTCCAGACCGAGGGAAATCCTGAATTCAAGACCATCACGATTTCCGGAAAAGAATCTCCGTTCACCGTGGAAACATTCGGGCGGCCCAAGCCGAACGGAATTATTCTTGACCCGCACGACTACATCCTGAAATCCAGCCAGCGGCTGCGCGTGCGCGGAATCATCGCGCGCGGTGAATCGCTCGCCGAGCTTGGCCGCTACTACGATGCAGTGCAGCAGTACCAGAAGGCGCTGGAGCAGGACCGCCAGAATGCGCTCGCGGACTTCCGCATGGGCGAAGCGTTTTTCTACCAGCGGAATTACGCGGCATCCGCGCAGTCCTTCCGCGACACGCTCGATGGCGCCACCGACTTGACCACAAAATGGACCGAAGTGTGGTCGCACATTTATCTCGGGCGGATTTACGACATCCAGGGCGACCGCACACGCGCCGTCAACGAATACAGCAAGGCCAGGCAAACGGGAGATGACACAGGCGGCGCACAAGCGGAAGCGGAAAAATCCCTGAAGAAAGCCTACACGGAAACTGGGGCCTAAGTAGGACAGGCTTCAGCCTGTCGCTTTTGATTCTCGCCCCGCGTGCGGAAACCCGACAGGCTGAAGCCCGTCCTACTTGAACCCTCAATACCCCGACAAGCCCGTGAGCCGCGGCGCGACGACTCCCTTGTGCTGGATGAGAACCTGAAATTTTTCCCCTAGCCCTTCCGGATGTATAAGATTTTTCAGCAGAAGGCGGGCGCGGAGTTTCTCCGTTTCCGTTTGCCCGGGTTCGTACAAATCGGCGAATTCATTTCCCCGGCCGAGCGCGACCAGAAATTGCGATTGCGTGACGAGGCCGCTCCGAACGAGGCCCGCCCGGCGGCCCCACAAATCCAGCGCGGTGAAATTGACGTGCGCGGTCAAATCCTGCTCGCCCGGCGCATCGAGAAGATTTTCCGAAACGGCGTGATCGCGGTAAGCAAGCAGCGTGCCGCGATTGTGATGTTCGCCATACAACGCACGGGCCTCGTGGCCGTAGTCGATGGTCAAAACAAAGCCGCGCTCGAGCGCGCGCCCTGCGTTCTCAATCCAATCGCAGGCTTCAAAGCACACTTCCGCCTGCCGTCCTTCTTCGAGCGTAATTCCCTGCTCGAGAAAATATTGTGCTAGCGCAGGCATGGAGGGCTCGCCGGGCACCTCGGTGAATCTCGCGTTCTCAAATCCTACGAAGATTTCACGCAACGCACCATTCTCAACGACGACGCGGTGCGCGGGCAAAGCATCCAGCAATTCATTTGAAAAAATGCACCCCACAGGAATCGCGCGCGGGATTTCGCCGGCGCTCGAAACGCGACCTGTTGCCAGGTGATTTGCGAGACGCGCGGCATGCTCGACGCGACGCGCGCTGGAGCGCTCGACCGCGACATATTCGAGCGCCGCATAAAATTCGGGGAGCGCCCGCGCGCTGAAATCCAGAATGTGCCCGGCCAGGCGGCCGGCTCCCGCGCCTGACTCAACCACGACGAATGGGCGCGGCGAGCCCAACTGCTCCCACATTTCCGCAAGCTGACGCGCAAGCAGGCGCCCGAAGATCGGGTGCACGTCGACGCTCGTGTAATAGTCCCCGAAGCGGGCCGCGCGCGCCCGCGAGTAGTAGCCGTGGGCGGGATGATACAGACACTCGCGCATGAATTCGGCAAAAGTGATAGGGCCGCCGGCGCGAATGCGCTTGGCAAGAATTTCCGAAAGAGCGCACGCGTGCTCTCCGGGCTTAGGCCATTCGCCGCGTGCGCCGGATGCGGAGGAGGGACCGGCCGTCATACGTCCTGGCGCTGCGGATTGCATGTAAACATTTCAATGATGAAATCGTGCAGGCAATCGTAGAGCTGCTTCTGAAAAATCCATGGAAATTGTTTGCTCTCAATTTCACGCGGACGAAGAAGGAACACGTAGGTGTGCACTTGCGGCTCGGGCGGCGAGTACTTGATCACCACTTCGACGCCTTCGGCCGCGGGGCGCGCGTCAAACACGAAGAGGGGATGCTCGTATTGGGTCAGTTCGGTGCGAACTTTTTCGGCGAGGGCGTTCATTTGCTTCCCGCCTGAGACGCACCCTGCAGTTCGCCGGCGGCAGACATTTCCGCACGGATTTTTTCAAATTCGGAAAGGACTGTCGCATCGAATAGGGCGAAGTAAATCATTTCGAGTGACGAGGGTTTCTTCAAATGTTCCGCAACTTCGCGCAGCATGATCCGGGCGCATTCCGGAATTGGAAAGCCGGCGATTCCGGTGCCAACGGCGGGGAATGCGATCGAGCGCAAGCCGCGTTCCGAGGCAATGCGCAATGCGTGCGCCGTAGAACTCCGCAGCGCGCGCGCTGTAGTTGCTCCCCCCAGCTGCATGCTGGCCGCGTGGATCACAAAGCGGGCGCGCAGTTTGCCGCCCGTCGTGATGGCCGCGCCGCCGATCGGAATGCTGCCGATCGCGTCGCACTCCCGCTGGATCGCCTCCCCGCCCTTCCGCCGGATCGCGCCGGCAACGCCGCCGCCGAGCTGCAAATCGTTGTTCGCAGCGTTGACAATGGCGTCGACGTCCATTTCGGTCAGGTCGCCTTGGAGGAGAACGATTTTTTCGCTAACGCTCATGAGCGGGCTTGGTCTCGAATTCGTGCGTTATTTCGCAATCCGTTTCAACGCTTCCTCATCGTAGCCGAGCACAATGTCGGCGCCGCGCAGCACGACCGGCCGGCGAATTAGATTGGGCTCCACCGCCATTAATTGCAAGGCCTCGTCGCGCGACGGAGGATTCTCCCGCATTTTTCGCGTGCGATAGAGTTCGTTGCGCGTGTTCAGGAACAGGCGGTGATCGCGTTTGCCAATGAGCTCGTCGAGTTCCGCGACTGACATTCGGTCTTTCCCGAGATCGCGCAGATCCAGTTCCACCTTTCGCTTTTCCAGGAAAGCCTTGGCTTTGCGGCAGGTGGTGCAAGACGGCTTTTGCAGAAATTTGATTTTTACGTTCCCCATAATTCTCGCTCCTCAAAAACCGAAATCCGCAGGCGCAGTGAATGCGTGCTCGCGAACCCGGAGTGCGCCGACTCGAGTGTCCCCCAATTGTTTCAAATAATCTGCCCGCGACGGAACTTTCATTACCCAGTGCTCCAGCCAGCGCTCGAAATCCTCCCGCTTGCGCGACTCTTCATGATACTCGGCAAAGAAAGCGTGATCGCGGCCATAATAACCCTGCACGGGCGAAGGATGCGCGCCCCACAGCTCCTGCACAACCGCAGACACGAGAAATCCAGGGATGAGCGTCCGGTTCGGATCGGAGGCAATCACTTCGGGCGAAACGATTTCCTCGGCTACCACGATGACTTTGCTCGACGCCCGCGCCCCATCAATCGCCACCCCCAGGTTTCCCCAAAGATGCGAATTGCCGAACGCATCGGCGCGCTGCACGGGCACGATGGCCACGTCGGGCTTCAATGCACGCACAGCAATCAGCCGGTCTTCATTCACCGGCGAAGCAAATTCTCGCAGATTCGCGTTGCTTTTGAGAAGATCGCTGCCAAGCGCTGCGTAGGTGGGCAGGAAGGGCACGCCCAGCGCGGCCGCATGGAGCGCCATCGCCAATGTAAAATTTGTGTAGTCCACCGTCTCAATCGCATTTGGAATCGCCTGCTCCACGGCCCGCCGGAAGCAATAGCCGACGCCCGCCGAAGCGTTGCCCACCCACGCCGCCATCACGCGTGAAACGCAGCCCGCTCCGATCATTTGATCGAACAGAATGTCGGAAATGGGACCCACAAGAGTCAGTTCGCGGCGCCCCTGCCGGATCATCTCGTGTCCCGCTGAGAACGGAATCATTTGCTCGAGTTCTGCGCCCATCAGGACCGACGATCCGGACGGCACGTGCTCGGCAATCGCCTTTCGCATCGAAATCACTTTTGAAGGAGTAGCGCCCGTCATGTCTTCGTCCAAAAATGTTCGGGATCAATCTCTCGAATGACGCCGAGTTCGCCCGCACTCGGTTCCGGCGTCACCGCCAAATTATCGGCCACGCGCAGCGTCCACCCGGTATTGCTCAGCACTTCTTCCACGCGAATTCCCGGGTGAATCGATGCCAGGAAAGCTTCGCCGTCTTCGCCAAATCGCAGCACACCCATCGTCGTGATGATCGCCGAAGGGCCTGAGAGCGCCGGCAGGCCTTGCGCGCGCCGCCATTCTCCACCGTCGCCATTCCCGGGCGAAGTGATGTGCCCGACACGCGACACCAATCGCTGCGGATCGTGCGCGAGAATCACAACCGTGCGCTGCGAGAGGCATGCGATATCGCACGCGCCGCCTGAGCCCGGGAGCCGCACCGCTTGCCCATCCCTGCGGCCCCAGGTGGTGTTGAGATTCCCGAAGCGATCGACTTCCGCCGCTCCGAGAAAGCCCACATTCACGCGGCCCTGCTGCAGCAGCGACATCACGGAAATCATATCGCCGCAAAATGTGGCTTGGAACAAGTTAGGAGGATCGCCCATGGTGTAAAGCAGCGCCGAAGCTGGCGTGTCGCGAATGATCCCGTTTTCAAAAAGTCCCGTCGCGCCGGGCGCGTGCGTGCGCTTGGCAAGCGCAAACGCAATCATGGGCAAGCGCATGCCGACGAAGACGAGTTCGCCGTCGCGAATTTCGCGCGCAGCCGCCGCCACCATCAATTCCCCTCGCGAGAAAGACTCGAATGCCATTTTGGAGGATTTTAGCCCTGACATGGATTGGAGCGGCCACTTCCTCGGCAGCCCTGAAACTTTTTAAGCCGCGGTCCCGGTTGGCCTAGTTTGGCAATTTCTTGAGCACTTTGGCAAGCTGGCGAAAGTATCGGAGCTTATGGCCGCGGCCCGTGGCGTTCTTTGCGCTCGTCGACGGCAGCACAAACACCAGCGCGCCATACAGCCGGTCCTTTTGCAGCCCCGGCTTGCACGGCCGCTGCGCGAAATTCTCAAACGTCCCCACGCCATTGAAGGCGATGACCTGCGGCGCGTACTGCTCGATTTTCTGGGCCAGCAGGATGCGCCCCTCGGCATATTCCTCGCGCTTCAATTCCTCGATCCCCCGCGTGGGGCGCTTGACGAGGTCGGTCAGTCCTATGCCGAATTCGATCATTCGCTTGTCATTGTGGTGATCGAGAAGTTCGGGCACCACGCCCGAATCGTACAGCAGCGGCCAGAATTCGTTTCCGCGGCCCGCATAATAATGGCCGACGCGAGCCGAACGGTCGCCGGGATTGCACCCGACGATGATCAGTTTCATACCGCCGCGTAAATAATCGGGCAGGGTTTTCATTTTAGCTTGCTGGTTTCCGCGCACTCCCGGGATTCATGACTTGGCCGGGTCTGCATGCTCCGCGGCATTTCTGCCGCGCAAATTCAGACAGGCTAAGGCCTGTCCTGCTGAAACCGAGGTATCTCCCCCTGGAACGGAAACAACCCATTGTAGCATTGCAAACTGCCCGGACGGCGCAAGCCCTTTTGGGCATGTGCTCCCACAAAAACATGAAAATACTTGCATCGGCGAGGCGCGGCGCAGCATCGGAATATGAGGGTCCGACCGGCAGGAAATGCAAAGGAGAATTATGGTACCCTGCCAAATGAGCGCGACTGGCCTCTTCACGCAGCCGCCTGGAGCACACTGGTTCGTGAGCGCCACCGACCCCAAACCGCTGGCATCCACAATCGTCCGCGATGACGAAGCGGCACTGGTGTCCTCAGCCAAAGCCGGCGACACCTCTGCATTTGAAGAGCTTGTAAACCGCTACGAGCGCAAGATTTTCCGCCTGGGAATGAACATCACGCAAAACCGCGAAGACGCCGAAGACGTGATGCAGGACGCCTTCCTGAAATCCTATCAGAACCTGGACCGTTTCCAGGGCGACTCCCGCTTTTACACTTGGCTGGTGCGCATCGCGGTCAACGAAGCCCTGATGAAACTGCGCAAGCGGCGCCCCAATCAGGTGTCTCTCGATGAACCGCTGACAGACGGAGACGGCGAAGATTCCGTCTTCCGTGAAATCGAGGACTGGGGACCTTCTCCTGAGAAAAAATTTGCCCAGGTTGAGCTCAACGAAATTCTCAACAGCGTGATCAGCGAACTCGACCCGATTTTCCGCGTCGCTTTTCTCCTGCGCGACGTGGAAGGCCTTTCCACGGAAGAGACGGCGCAAATTCTGGGAATCTCCTCGGCGGCGGTAAAATCGCGCCTCTTGCGGGCGCGGTTGAAGCTCCGCCAAAAACTCAACAAGTATTTTCGACGGAGTGAAACGCAGTGAACTGCAAGAAAGTAATAATCGAATTGACGAGCTATCTCGACGGAGTCCTCGACTCCACGATGCGAATCGATCTCGAACAACACCTCTCCCGCTGCACCGATTGCCGCCTGGTCGTCGACACCACACGCAAAACCATCCAGATTTTCTGCAACTCCGAACCCGTCCCTCTCCCCGAAGATGTCCGCACCCGCCTGCACACGGCGCTCCTCGAGCGCTTCCGGCGCAATGCGAAGACGACCTAGGATGCCAACCTATATTCTTGTTTCCTTCTGAAAATGGGCACAGAATAAGGCGCTCTTCACAGCGAGATTAATCTGCGCGAAATTCGGGCAGCGCCCTGCCTGGGAGGAAGTCGATGAAACGGCTCTTTCGATGGATTGTGCTTTCAGCTCCGATTTATTGCATGCTTTGCGTGACCGCGCCCGCAAACGCGCAGACCGGCGCGAAAAACGGGGAGTGGCGGACGTACGGAGGCGATCTCGCCAGCACGCGCTACGTCGCCGCTCGACCAGATCAACGCAGACAACTTCAACAAGCTTGCAAGTCGCCTGGCGCTTCAAGACGGATTCGCTGGGCCCGCGCCCCGAATTCAAATTTGAATCGACGCCGCTGATGGTTCACGGAGTGCTCTATTCGACGGGCGGATCGCGACGAGCGGTGGTGGCTCTCGACGCGGCCACGGGCGAATTGCTCTGGATGCACAGCGAGAATGAAGGCGAACGCGGCGTCAATGCTCCGAGGCAGCTTTCAGGGCACGGACTGGCCTACTGGACCGACGGCAAGGAAGAGCGAATCTTGTATGTCACGCCCGGCTACCGGCTCATCGCGCTGAATGCCAAGACCGGCGTGCCTATCCCCAGCTTCGGCGTAGACGGCGTGGTCGACCTGAAAAAGGACGACGATCAGGATATTGATCTGATCACGGGAGAAGTCGGGCTTCATTCGACGCCCGTCGTCGCCAAGAACGTGGTGATCGTCGGCGCCGCGCACCTGACCGGAGGAGTGCCCAAGAGCAGGAAAAACGTGAAGGGCTACGTCCGCGGCTTCGACGTGCGAACCGGCAAGCGCCTGTGGATTTTCCACACCATTCCTCTGCCCAACGAATACGGAAACGATACCTGGCTGAAAGAGTCCTGGGCCTACACCGGAAATACCGGCGTCTGGGGACAAATTTCGGTGGATGAAAATCTCGGCCTGGTGTATCTGCCGGTGGAATTGCCGACCGGCGACTACTACGGCGGCGATCGCCCGGGGAATGGTTTGTTCGGAGAAACCTTGGTCGCCGTGGATTTGGAAACCGGCAAGCGGAAGTGGCACTACCAGCTCGTTCATCACGGCTTGTGGGACATGGACATCCCGTGCGCTCCGATTCTCGCCGACATCACCATCAACGGCCGCACCGTAAAAGCCGTGGCGCAGCCAACCAAGCAAGCATACCTTTACGTTTTCAATCGCGAAAACGGCGAACCGATCTGGCCGATCGTAGAGCGCCCGGTTCCGCAAGGCGATGTCCCCGGAGAATGGTACTCGCCCACGCAGCCGATTCCGACCAAGCCGCCGGCGTTCGACAATCAGGGCGTGTCCGACGATAGCCTGATCAACTTCACGCCGGAACTGCATGCGGAAGCGGAGAAAATTGTCTCAAAATACCGGATCGGCCCGCTGTTTACGCCGCCCTCGGTAAGCAAAGCCGACGGACCACTGGCCACAATCGTTTCTCCAGGAGCGCTGGGTGGAGCGAACTGGCCCGGCGGCTCCTTCGATCCCGACACGCATATCCTGTACGTCTATTCGCGAACCGATTTCTCCGCTCTCGGACTCCTTCCCACGCCCGGTCCTACAATTTCGGATATGGAGTACGTTCAGGGAACCGCAGGCTTCACGCCGAGCAACGGCAGACCCATGGGCGCGCCACCGCTGCCGGCTCCAAATCCTGAAAGTGGTATTCCACCTGTGACCGTTCGCGGCTTGCCGCTCTTGAAGCCGCCGTACGGCCGCATTACAGCAATCAATCTGGATAAGGGCGAAATCGTTTGGCAGATCGCGCACGGAGAAACGCCGGACAACGTCCGAAATCATCCCGCGCTCGCAGGCTTGACGATTCCGCGCACGGGTAGCGCGGGCCTGATCGGCGTACTGACGACCAAGACTCTGGTCATCGCCGGGGAGTCTGTGAATGTAACGATGCCATCCGGAATGCGCGGAGCAATGCTGCGCGCATATGACAAGTCCACCGGCAAGGACGCCGGAGCCGTCTACATGCCCGCGCCGCAGAGCGGATCGCCGATGACGTACATGCTCAACGGCCAGCAATACATAGTCATCGCCGTCAGCGGCCCGAATTATCCCGGCGAGCTAATTGCGTACCGCCTGCCGGCCAATTAGCCCGGCCCGGTGGCGCAGACTTCAGTCTGTGGGTTTTTGCACTTGCAAGGCCGAACCCCCACAGGCTGAAGCCTGCGCCACCAAACTCACAAGTTCGCCAGTCTCGGCGAATTTAGCTCCTCAAATATTTATTGAAAAAATCGAGTGTGCGCTGCCAGGCCAGCTTGGCAGCGGCTTCGTCATACCGCGGCGTCGTATCGTTGTGGAAACCATGATTCGCGCCGTCATAAATGTACGCAGTGTACGTAACGTGGTCGGCTTTCAACGCCTCTTCCCAGGCCGGCCATCCGCCCGTAATGCGAGTGTCGAGCGAAGCGTAGTGAAGCAAGAGAGGCGCTTTGATCTTGGCCGTATCTTCGGCCGAGGGCTGGCCGCCGTAGAACGGAACCGCAGCGGCCAGGTCCGGCAACCGCACCGCCAGCTTATTCACTGTCGTTCCGCCAAAGCAGAAGCCTACAGCGCCCATCTTGCCCGTGCATTCCGGACGAGCTTTCAGCCAGGCATAGGAGGCGACGAAGTCTTCAAACATTTTGGCCTGATCAACTTTCGGGAAAAGCGCCGTCGCCTTTTCCTCATCGCCGGGATAGCCGCCCAGGGACGTCAGCCCATCCGGCGCAAACGCGAGAAAATTCGCAACAGCCAGGCGGCGCGCCACATCCTCAATGTAAGGATTCAGCCCGCGATTTTCGTGAATGACTAAAACGGCAGGCAATTTCCCGGCAGGTTTCGCAGGACGGGCGTAATAACCCTTGATGCTCCCATTGCCTTGCGGCGAGGACACGCTTTCGTACCCCACCTTGATACGAGCGTCGTCCGTGGGAACCTGCTGCGCGAGCGCGTAATTCGGTTTGAGGCTCTCCCAGAGCGCCACAGCCGATACGCCGCCTACCGCATACTTATTCGCGCGATCCAGAAATTCACGGCGGTTGATGTCGCCGTGAACGTACTTGTCAAAGTGGTCCAGCAACTCCTGCGGATAGTCCGTCGCTTTTTTTCGTTCCATGTAAGTGACTCCCTCGTTGTCAGCTTCAATTTTTGAGTACAGCACGATCTGAGGCGGAGGATACCACCATATCGGTCTACGAAAAAGCTTCCCGCTGCTTGCCGGGACGGCACGCGAGATCATGCACATGGCGCACAGACGTGAACTCACCAAACCCATTTCGCCAATGGTGTAGAATAACTTCTTGCGATTCAGGCCCTGTAGCCTGCCGCCCACAGAGGACGTATGGCTCAAACCATCCAAACTATCGGCATTTCAAATGGGGGAGGCGACTGCCCGGGGCTGAACGCCGTCATTCGCGGCGCAGTGCGGGCGGCGATTTTGGGGCATGGCTGGCGGGTCATTGGAATCACGGATGGGTTCGACGGGCTGATCTGGCCCGAGCGCCTCATTCCGCTAACGATGGAATCGATTGCCGGAATCCTGCCGCGCGGCGGAACCATCCTCGGCACCACCAATCGCGGGAACCCCTTTCATTACGTGGTCGAAGAAAACGGCAAGAAAATCACGCATGACTACACTCTGAGGTGTCTTGAGAACGTCCGGAAGCTGGGCATAGACGCCGTGATCTCCATTGGCGGCGACGGCACGCAAACGATTTCGCGCGACCTCAGCCGACTGGGACTTTCAATTGTGGGCGTGCCGAAGACCATCGACAACGACCTGTCCGCCACCGAAGTCACCTTCGGCTTTGACACCGCCTTACACGTCGCCACCGACGCGATCGACCGCCTGCACACCACGGCGGAATCGCACGGCCGCGTGATGGTCATCGAAGTCATGGGCCGGGACGCGGGATGGATCGCGCTGCATTCCGGAATCGCGGGAGGCGCGGACGTGATCCTGATCCCCGAGATTCCCTTCACCATCGAAACCATGTGCGAGAGGCTCCGCGAGCGCGCCGCCTCGGGCAAGAAATTCTCGCTGGTCGTTGTGGCTGAGGGGATAAAACTTCCGCCGACCGATAGCCACGGGAATCCCTTTCCAATACCGCGTCCCGGGCAAGTAGGTTTTGTGATCGGTGATGCAATCCATACGATACTCAAGAAGGATGTCCGCGTCACCGTGCTGGGCCACATTCAGCGCGGCGGATCGCCCAGTCCATTTGACCGAATCCTGGCCACGCGATTTGGTGTCGAAGCCGTGGAGCTGGTTGCGCGCGGGGAATTCGGGCGGATGGTTTGCCTGCGGGCCGGTGAAATTGAGTCGGTCACGCTCGATGAAGCGGTTGGCGAAATGCGGCTGGTGGATCCAAAGGGAAGCATGGTTCGCACGGCGCGGGCCGTCGGGATTACTTTCGGAGACCAATAAATGATCTGGCGGATTGTGCGCAGCCGTGGATTTATTCCCATCGTCCTCATCCTCGCTGCGCTGGTGTACTGGAAAATTCATACAGGCCCGCCTAAAGTCATCTCAGTCGGATACGTAGGCGACCGCGACGTCATCCTCTGGAACACACTCGCGCAGGTCCGCGAACCGGTCGGCGAAGTGCACTACGGCGACCGCGTGGAAGTGGTGCGCGTGGAAGGGACAGCGGTGCAGGTGCGCTCGCCTTCGGGCAAGATCGGGTGGATGCGCGACTCGCGCCAAATGATGGATTCCGACCTGTGGGGAAAGAGTGCCTCTTTATTGGAGCATGCGCGCACGCTCTCTGTTCAGGCGCGAGGCCGGACAAAGACCCTCAGCAACGTGCGCGTCGAACCCGGGCGTGACGGTAAGCGTATCTTTCAGTTCGGGCGGGGAACGCGCGTCCTGATTTTGGAACGCGCCGTGGCCGACGCTCCCGCGGGACCCGAAGAAAATTCGCAGGAAGAGAAAGCCTCTGCCGCGGACGATCAAAAATCGAAGCAGGAAGATTGGCTGCTCGTCCTGCGTGCCCAAGATGCGCCAGTGAATGGCGATACTGCACTCACCTCGGGCAGCGCCCCGGCAGAAATGAAGCGATCGACGACAGACTCCGTGAGCGGCGGTCCCGGCATCGCGCAATCGGTACCAGATGCCGTGGGCGGCCCGGCAGGTCCCGTCGCCGGTTGGGTGCTGGCGCGATTTATTGAGCTCGATCTGCCCGGCCCAGTGAAGGATTATGCCAGTTCCGCGGATCTACACGTTGTGGCCTGGTTCGAATTGAATCGCGTCCCCGACGGTTCCGGTGGCGAAGTACCGCAATACCTCGTTGCCGGATCGCATGGCGGGGAGGGCGGTGCTTGCGATTTCACTATGCTGCGCGTCTACACGTGGGGCACGGCGCGCAAACGCTACGAAACCGCCTACGTGGAAAGCGACTTGTGCGGGCGCCTGCCCATTCGCATTTCCAATGGCGCAAAAGGTCCGGAATTTCAATTTCCCGATGTGGACGAAGGCGGCGCCGAAAGAACGTATGCCATGGTCCAGACAGCCGTCCGCCGCGTGAAGAATCCCGCCACGAAGCCGGCGAATTCTCGCAATTGATTTCCCCCGGGAACGCCAATCTCCCGATTGGCGTTTTTCGCCCCGCCAATCAGGAGATTGGCGTTCCCAGGTTTCACCCAGCACAGTTGGCGCCATCCCTGTAATCGAGTCGGAAATTCAGCCTGATTCTTGTGAACACATTCCAAGCGAGCAAACCAGCGCTTCGAGAAGCGCGTGGTATCATCCTACCCGAAAAGTTTACCCAATCTCAGAACGTAAGTTTGCCGCATGGCAAAGACAAATTTCGATCCGATGCGATGGAGACTTCCTCATGCCGCGCTGGCCGCGGTATTTTTCCTCGCTTCCTGTGGCAATCGCGCGAGTCCGGCGCCAAAACCGCAGCCTCCGCCTCCATTTGAATACCTCAGCGCCTGGGGAGAAAAAGGCGATGGCCCGGGCCAACTCGATGCGCCCGTGTCTTTGGCGGCCGATTCGCTCGGCAACATTTTCTTTGCCGACCCAGGCTCCGACTTTGTCCACAAATTTGAATCGGGTGGGACGCCGCTGCAATCCTTTCAGGACACGCGTGTGCGCCACGCTTCAGGCATCGCGGTGGACTCCGGCGGCGCCATTTATCTCGCTGACGCTCAACAGGGCAGCATTCATGTTTTTTTCCCGGACGGAACATTTTTCCAAACCTGGCGGACCGCCCCTCAGCGGCATTTTTCCGGCGCGCTGGGCGTGGCCATCGATCAGGAGGGCACTCTCTATGCACCCGATCCCGCGAAATCGCGCGTCCTGAAATTCAACAGTCGCGGGCATCTCTTAAAATCCTGGCCGGCTCCGCAAAAAGCGATCTCGGCGGACGAGCAGCCATCGTGGGTCTGCACGGCGCAGGATGGTTCGGTCTTCGTTGCCTATTTCAAGACCGGGCGCATCGAGAAATTTACCTCCGACGGTTCGTGGATGACGTCCTGGGAAGCGGCGAACCTTCCTTCGGGTGAGCCCAGTCCGATCACAGGATTTGCTGTGGCCGGCGATTTCGTTTTTACAGTGGCTGCTTCCTCGTCGGAAATTCGAGTTTGGGCGATTGACGGGCAGCACAAGCTGGACGCGGATCTCAGTGAGCGCCTCGGCGGCATTGCCGCGCCTCAAATCGCTGTGACGCCTCACGAGGAAATGCTCGTGCTGGATCCCTCCGCGCCGAAAGTGTTCCGTTTTCGCTTGCACTTGCAAATGAAGGAACCGATATGACCCTGCTTATTACCGAAGCCGACGTGCGCTCTCTTTTGACCATGCCCATCGCCCTGGAAATTGTGGAAGAGTCCCTGCGCCAGCAAGGCAACGGCGAGCTGATCCTGCACCCGCGCCGCAGAATCAAGCTTCCGGACGGCGCGCTCCTGCACTACATGGCGGCGGCCGACACGGTCCGGGGATACATCGGCATGAAAATTTATACCGTAGCACGCGGCGTCGCGCGTTTCGTCGTGCCCCTTTTCCGGTCGACGACGGGCGAGATGGCCGCGCTGATAGAGGCCGACGC
This sequence comes from uncultured Acidobacteriota bacterium, assembly GCA_963804145.1. GTDB lineage: Bacteria > Acidobacteriota > Terriglobia > Acidiferrales > UBA7541 > Palsa-360. The sequence goes on from CAWDPI010000010.1 coordinate 303,170, forward strand.
GCTGGGCCAGCTTCGCACTGGCGCGGCCAGCGGCGTCGCAACAAAATATCTCGCGAATGCAAATGCGCGCGCCGCTTGCATCATCGGCACCGGCTACCAGGCGCGGACGCAACTTGAAGCCGTCGCGGCCGTGCGGCGCCTCGAGCGCGTGCGTGCCTTCGGACGCGACCCCGAGCGCCGCGAACAATTTTGCCGCGAGATGAGCGTGAGGATCGGCGTCGCCGTCGAACCCGCGCGTTCCGGCGAGGAAGCCGTGAAGGACGCGGACATCCTCATCACGGCGACCTCCGCGACGAAAGTGGTGCTCGAGGGCGCGTGGCTCGCGCCCGGCATGCACATCAACGCCATGGGAGCAAATTGGCCGCAGAAGCGCGAGCTCGATGCCGCCGCGGTAAACCGTGCCGACAAAATAGTGGTGGACTCCGTCGAGCAATCCAAAATGGAAGCAGGCGATCTTATTCAGGCATTCGGAGAAAACGAGTCACGATGGAACGCGGTGCAGGAGCTATCGCAAATCGTCGCCGGCAAAGAGCCCGGCAGAAGCAACCCCGATCAAATCACATTATTCAAATCAAATGGAATCGCAACCTGGGACCTCGCGGCCGCCGTGCGCGTCTACGAACTGGCTGTCGCGCAGGGCGTGGGCCAGTCAATTCCAATCTGGCAATCAGAAAAACAGGGGTAGCGTTTTGTGGCGCAGGCTTTAGCCTGTGGGGGTTAGTCCTTGCGAGGACGAAACCCCACAGGCTGAAGCCTGCGCCACTACATCCCGAATGGAATGACGATCATCGACACGATTTTCAAATTAGGACAACTCCCGCAAATCCATGAAATCTTTTGCTTGAGCATCTCTGCTAGAATTGCGCGCGGCGGGAGACGACCAGAATGCAATTTCTCGAAAAATTGAAGCCGCTGGGCCTGCTCGTCCTGCGCGCAGCGCTCGGCGCAAGTTTCCTCTTCCACGGATATCCGAAATTGAGCGATCCCGCGCACGCGCTCAAATTATTTCAAGGTTACGGCCTCCCAGGTTATTTCGCTTATATTTCAGGGGTTCTGGAAGTGTTCGGCGGAGGATTGCTGATCATCGGATTATTTACGCGCGGCGCGGCTCTGCTGCTGGCCATCGAGACGGGGCTTGTGCTCAGCCGCTCGGTAGCCTCATCCGAGGGAATTTATGCATTCGGGCGCTACGAAATGCCTCTGCTTCTGGGCGCGATGGCGCTGGCGCTCGTCACTACAGGCGCGGGCGCAATCTCCATCGACGCGTTAACATTTGAGTCGAGCCGCAAGTCCGCAAAGAAACCCAAAGCTAAAGATTGAATGAACCATACGCAGGCTGATTTTTCCTACGGCCTTCGGAAAACGAGACACCTGGCTATAATGTCGTGCAAGGCTTGTTTCTTCTCTGTGAATCCCGCAAGGATGTAGCCGATAAAAAGAAATCCCGAAAGTTGCCTGGCTATGTTGCGAAGCAACGCGCGCTGGAACGTGATGCGCTGGCCGTTCAGGTCCGTTACGTAGAGCCTCAGGATTCGCTTGCCCGGCGTAGCCTGCCAACTGGAAGCCTCAAACAAGGTGTAGTAGAGACACCCGAGCGAAATCAATATTGCAATCACAAGGGGCGCGGGCTGCGGCATGGCAGTCAGCGAAGGCGGTGTGGGAGGCATCAGCTTCTCAAAAGTGGACGGGAAAAAGGAAGCACCCACGAGAAAAATGGCGGCGATGAGGATCGTATCGATCACACAAGCAGCCGCTCGCAACCAGAATCCCGCAAACGCCGGCCGCGGCGGCAACGCGGAAAGCGGGGGGATCACGGGTATGACCTCCGCCGGCTGGGCGTTTTGCGGAACGTAAACAGGCCCGATTTGCGCGACGCTCACGGGGTTTTCACATTTCGGGCAGAAGCTGGCGCCATCCGGGACATCCGCTGCGCATTTTTCACAAGTTGGAATTGCAGTCCTCCGACGGAGTTCCCAAGAAACCTAACAGCCGAAGATTCGCTTTGCAATGCCTGGGAACGCCAATCTCCCGATTGGCGATTTGCGTGACGCCAATCGGGAGATTGGCGTTCCCGGAAGCAGCCGGCGGGACGCCGGCGATGCCAAAACCAGAGCGCTTCAATAGGCCAGCAATTCGCGAATGGCGGCGGCCAAATCGCTGCTTTGCGGAAGGATTGCATCCTCGAGGTTCGGCGCGTAGGCGCAGAAGGTGTCCATCGCCGCAACGCGCCGCACGGGAGCGTCCAGCTCGTGAAAAAGCTGGTCGCCGATGCGCGCGGCAATTTCCGCGCCGTAACCCCACGAGAGCATATCTTCATGGGCGACAATCACGCGATTGGTCTTCCGAACGGTCGCGGCGATCGCTTCCCAGTCAAAAGGCGAGAGCGAACGCAGATCGATGATTTCCACGGACACGCCTTCGCGCTCGAGTTGCGCCGCCGCAACTTCGGCGCGGTGAACGACGGCGCCGTAGGTGATGATGCTCACGTCGGTCCCCTCCCGCACGACGCGCGCGCGCCCAAAAGGGATCGTGTAATCCGGCCCGGGATAGGGAGACCGGTTGTAGGGCTGGCGGTACAGGTGCTTGTGTTCCAGGAACAGCACGGGATCATCGCAACGAATCGCCGTGCGCAACAAGCCGCAAAGATCGAGCGCCGTCGAAGGCATGACCACGCGTATCCCCGGAGTGTGCGTGAAGAGCACTTCCCCGCTCTGGCTGTGATAAATCGCTCCGCCCGTCAGATATCCGCCGGTGGCCACACGAATCACTGCGGGCGACTTGAACGCGCCGTTCGAGCGCCATCGAAATAAAGATAATTCGTTGCGCAGTTGCATCATCGCCGGCCAGATGTAGTCGAAGAACTGTATCTCCGCGACAGGCTTTAATCCGCGGGCAGCCAGGCCCAGCGCGCTGCCCACAATGCAGGCCTCCGCAATCGGCGTATTGAACACGCGCTCATATCCAAACCGCCGCTGCAAGCCAACCGTCGCCTTGAAAACGCCGCCCTTCCCTTTCACGCACTTTAAGTCTTCTTCATTGCTGCAATCGGCCACATCTTCGCCGAGCACGACGATCCGTTCGTCGCGCGCCATCTCATCGGCCAGCGTGGCCGAAACCATTTCCACCATGGTGCGGGGTTCGCCGGAAAATTGAGGAGCGGATTCAAAGCGCGAAGACGTCGGATCGACGTCCGGAGAATACTGATTTACGAGGATGGATTCCTTGGCGGGCGGCTCCGCCGCAAGGGCCTTGTCGGAGGCTTCGCGGATTTCACGGTCCACTTCCGCTTCGATGGCCTCCAATTCTTTTTCGTCCACAATCCCCTCGCGCACCAGAAACAGTCCAAACTTGGGAATCGGGTCGCGCTGCGCCTCTTCCTCCCGCAACGCGGGAGATTTGTAGAGCTTTTCGTCGTCGGAAAGCGAATGAGAGTAGGGACGCGTGACGTGCGCGTGCACCAGCGCCGGACCCTTTCGCGCCCGGCAATATTCCGCGGCGCGCTGAAGAACCGCGTAGCTCGCAAGCGGATCGCTGCCGTCGCATTCCTCCAGAAAAAGGCCGGGATAATTCGCCACGAGTTTTGCAATGCTTCCGCCCGCCGTCTGGAATTGTACGGGAACGGAAATCGCCCAGCCGTTGTCTTCGATCAAAAAAAGAATCGGAAGCTCGCGCAGGCAGGCAGAGTTCAATCCCTCAAAAAATTCCCCTTCGCTCGTGGAACCGTCCCCGCCCGAGACGTACACAATTTCGTCCGCCTGGTGCCGCACATGTTCGCCGAGCGGCGCCTGCTGGGCCTGTTCCAATGCATGCGGAAACTTCTCGTAATATATTGCGGCCTCCGCAATGCCAACGGCCTGCGTGTACTGCATCCCCGTGGACGAAGACCGCGGAAGAATATTCAGCCGCGGAATGCCCCAGTGCGATGGCATCTGCCGCCCGCCGGAATTCGGATCGTCCTTGGCTCCCACGGCCTGAAGGAACATGTCCAGCGGCGTGACGCCCAGCGCGAGGCAAAGCGCGCGGTCGCGATAGTAGGGATAGACCCAGTCGTGGCCCGGCCGGAGGATCAGCCCCGCGGCGGCCAAAACCCCTTCATGGCCCGCGCCGCTGATCTGAAAATAGGTCTTGTTCTGGCGTTTCAGTTGAATTTCGCGGTCATCGATCCGTCGCGATAAATACATCGTGCGGTAAATACGAAGAAGATCCCCCCGAGACAGGCCTTGATATCGGCTGGAGTCGATTTTCGCCGTCTTTGGGCGCGCCTGAACCGGCATCCGAATCACCTTGAGCTGAGCTAGGGCAGCTAGTTTCGGAAGTACATCTCATTATATCCAAAGCCGCCCGGCAAGCGAATAAACAGGCAAATAATTTCTCCAAACAGTAGCCAACCGGATAGCTCATTGTCGCCGCGCCGGAACCATGATGGAATCCACAGATGAACACAGATAAACACAGATGAGAAAAAACCGAAGCCCAATTAAGGGAAGAGGAATGGGATTAAGCATGTTCTAATCTATCTAATGCTTTGTTTTTTCTTTCTTTCATCAGTGTTTATCTGTGTTCATCTGTGGCTAACAAAAAAATCGCGGCGAGCGTTCCATCCCAGGGTGTGGTGCTGGGATGGAATCGCTCAGCCGCGTTGCATGACGGCGCAACCGGGGGGGATGAGCGCCGACATATTGCAAGCGCACAACATCGCGGCAGCGAAGGCGCGCTAGCAATCTCTATAAATCTGTTGCGGACCCCATTGATTGCAGGTCAGCGTTTTACCGAATCTTGCAATTCAGCTACTGCTTTGCCGCCGGAGAAACCGGAATCGAATCGGCGGACGCGGACGATGCCGAGCCCATATCCAGCACGAAGAGACCTTCTGTAGCCGATGCCGCGACCAGCTGGTTTCCCGTTTCGCGCGAGCGCAATGCGGAAAGCGTGCTGTCCGAAGTCGGCCCGGCCATATTTGCCCAGGTCTTGCCGCCGTCGCGGGAAAGGAACAGGGTTCCCTTCGCCGTAGATACGACCACCGCATTTCGGACCGGGGCCAGGTCGTCGATCGAGAGTTCCGAAAGGTTTGCCTGATGCCAGGATTCGCCGGTGTCGCGAGAAACGAAGACTCCGTGATCGCTTGCCAGCACCACAGTGTTCTCATCCGTTGGGTGCAAATGCAGCGAACCTCGCGGTTCAAATGGCAGCGACCTCGCTATCCAGGATTTCCCGCCGTCGCCGGAGACTTCGAGCTGCCGGGACGTCAGTGCCCAGATGTGAGCATCGCCGTTGCCTGTGCGCACCGCACGAATAGAGACAGTGCTCGCTGTGGAAGTGGCTGCCGCAGGCTGCTGCACAGGCCCGAGGGACATTGCGCTCCAATTGAGGCCGTGGTCGCGCGAAACGAGCAACCCATCTTCGGTGGCGGCATACCACGCTTCGTGGCCGAACGCCATGTCATTCACTTTGGCATGGAATGGAACCGTCGATTTTGTCGTAGAGGGAGCAGCGGAACTCGCCGGCGCCTTCGAAGCCGAATTTTTCGTGCTCTGCGCCGACACCTTCTTCAAGGTTGCAGCATGCCGTGCCTGTCCCGGTGCGGCCTTTTCAGTGACCTGATTGACCGTCAGCCAGGAACTCTTGGAAGCATCGTAGCGCAGCAAGCCTCCAGGGCCGGGAGCCGCGAACCATCCATCAGGAGAAGCGAAAATGTGGCGCGGCGGGCCGGACTTGAGGCCGGTGGCCAGTGGCGTCCAGGTGCGCCCGGAGTCGTTCGTTTCGAGCAAAGGCTCAAAATTGCTGGTCAGCACCACCAGCGCACGTTCTGGATGCTGCGGATCAACGGCCGCATCCACAATACGCCGGTGCGAGAATCCCTGGTTCGAGGCGCGGTAGGATTGTCCACCGTCGTCGCTCAGCTGAATGCCCAGGCGTTCGGTGCCGAGAATCAACCGGTCTGAGTTTTCAGGATCAATGACCATCGAAAGAATGCTCCAGGACACGGGCGTGATCAGGCGCCAGGTTGCACCGTCGTCGGAGGTCTTCCAGAGGCCTTCCGTAGTCGCCGCGTAAACCGTCGTCGGGCGTTTCGGGTCCTGCAAGATGTGCACGGTTCGGCGGGAATCCTTCGGTATGCCCTTGAATTTGGTCCAATTCGCTCCGCCATCAGGACTGTGGTAAATGCCCGAACAGGCGCTGGCAAAAACGTGCGAGGCATCATTCCGGTCGATCGTGATGCTCATCACGTCCGAATCGTCCACCATCCCCTGATGGACCGGAGCCCAGTTCTTCCCGCCATCGATTGTTTTCCAAGGCAGGTGATAGGTTCCGGCATAAATCGTATTGGGATCATGCGGATCAATCGCGATCGAATCGAAATTCCGCAGGTCTTCGTGTTTCTCGGGTGAGATGCGGGCCCAGTGCTTTCCGGAGTCTTCGGATCGGAACACGCCATCGGTAGCACCTGCCACGAGAATGTCAGGATTGGAAGACGCTTGGGCGATCGCGCGAACAACAAGCCCTTCGAGGCCAATGAGTTGCCAGTTGTGCCCGGCGTCAGCGCTGCGGTAAACGCCTCCGCCATGCGAGCCAAGCGTCCAGCTCGTGGCATATAGTGTGTTTGCCGACCGCACATCCACGATCATGGACATGATCACGTCGTCGTGATGCTCGCCGATTCTTCCCAGCAGCTCCCAGTGCTCTCCTGCGTCACGGGAGCCGAACACGTGCCCATCAGAAGTGCCGAGGAATAGCGTGCGCGCGCTGCCGGGCACGGCCGCAAGGGATTGAACGTCTCCACCGGGAGGGCCAACTTGCCGCCAAGTCTGGGCGTTGGCCGAAAATGACAGAAGGAAAGCGAACAGTAAAAGGAAACCAGCTCGATAAGTCGCCACACGCATAAGCAGTCCTCCGACTCGTTTGCCCCCGTTCGGGTCCACCGACAGGGTTCTGGCATGGCCGCCGACAAGGCGGTTTCAGGTCCACATACGAGACTATCGGCAAGAGCTGAAATAGGACGCTGGTCAATGGGACAGAATTAGGACGGGAGGTTTAGCCGTCCGAATGGGCACCCTGAAATTCCAGGGTTCTCCTCGGCTCAGGCGTAACTTGAAGAATTTTTAGAGGGAGTATTGCAACGAAGATGTACTGTAAGTTATAGTACGCACAGGATGTAAAGAAATCGGGAACCATATAGAGTTTACAGGGCAACTACATACGCAAAATCGGGCTTGAGAGGTTGGGCGGTTTTTATTTGTTGGAATATCTAGGGTTAAGGCGAAAGCTGTTGGACGATGAGTTTGGCTCTTGTTTTGCCATACCCACTGCGGGTTCCAATCGTGAGTGGGGGGAGACGAAGATGGGCATTCTTATCCTGAAGGTCTTGGCCATGTGGTCTTTAGTCGCTCTGGTGGCTGGATTGGGTTTGGGCGCTGCCATTAGCAGGGGCGAGCGCGTCCGCAAGGATGAGTTCCTATCGTGCGTATTTGCCTCCCTGGAGAACCTGCAAGCGTCCCGCAGCTGATACTCCGGTTGCTTCCACCCCGCGAATCTTGTCAATCCAAGGAATCAAACAAATCTGATGTGGCTTTAAACGCCGGTTCGCCTGCGCGGATAATTTGCGGATTTGCGTCTTTGAACGGCTCCTCAATGGGGATCCGGTCGATCCAACGCTGGTGAGAGAGCTTTTCGTGGTCGGAAAAATCGAGGCGGACGATCAACCGAATTTGCCCGGGATCGGCCGCGGCCGAATCGGCCTTGGATGAGGATTCCTCTCCACTTTTTGATTTTGCTCCCGGCTTCCCTTTCCCTTTCGCGGCGGGTTTTGCAGACTTTGGCGGCGGGGCTGCGGAGCCAACCGGCTTTGCTTCAGCTCCTTTCGTTCAAATTTGACCTGAAGCTTCTTGTCAAGCCGGAAACCCTGTTTCCAGCCCTCAATTCGATGTCGAGCCTGCTGGGCTGCTTCTTCATTGCCACCGAAATCAAAAATCAAAAAGGAATGTGCCATGCCCTGCATTTTGGTGGGCGACGCGCCATGTGTCAAGACCGGATGGTGGGTAGGAAAGCCACCGCCATTCAGGCAGTGGTGCAGTTTGAATCCTCTCAACTATCGCAATGGAGGCATAGAAACCTGCTTCGCTGAAAGCCATGCCGCCGCAGTCAAACATGAAGTAATCACGATTGAGAAAGCGATGGGCACGATAAAGAGGTATCTCCAGCTCACAACGGTGATGGCGGCAAAGCAAAGGGCGAACGCCCACGCGGTGCCGCGCATGAGGGCCAAAGTCGCTGCCGGAAGACCTCCTAGCTGCCAAGCCAATATCGCCGCGAAAAGGTAAAACACGCCGACAGAGAATCCGGCCGCCTCAAAGATGTCCCAATACGTGCGGTTGAACCCCTGCACGTCAAAGTGAATGGACCGCATTGAGACAAGAAGGGCATCCACTCCCCATTGGGGATCAGACTGGCGAAAGCCGACAGTATGTCCTGCCGCGAAAAGCAGAAGAAGAACAGCAGCGATTCGATAAAATATAGATGCTTTCATTCTTGCCTCCAGAGATCACGGCAGTGGGCGCCACTCTCGTGCCGCGCAGGTCCAAACTGTACCACTACCGCTGTTCACATCAGGTTGCAACGGGATATGCTTCGCGAGTATGATCGCTGCGAGAGGCGGCTCCAAATTGCGGAAGATCGTGCGCAAACTCGCAGCCGTAGCGGCCCTTCTGGCGCTGCTTCTGCCGGGCGTCTCGTCCTTGGCGGAAACGCTTTCCGCCGCCGATTTGCCCGCGTGTTGCAACACGGCATTTTGCCCCGTGCACCATCGTCAGGGGCGAAATCTCCAAAAGGACAAGAGCAATTGCGATACGACGGGCGCCCCCGGACAAAATGATTGTTCGATGCGAGCGTGCGACGCCGCAGCGAATCCGGCCGTAGGAACAGCTGTATTTGTTCTGGTAGCGCCCCTTGCTCTTCGTGGCCCCGCTGTTGCGGAACCCGCTCCTGCTTTGGCATCCCGGTTCTTTCCTTACGTGACCGCGATCCCTTTGACTCCCCCTCCTCGCACCTTCCCGAGCTGACGAAAAAATCCACACTAGAAAAGTGAGTTCCACCGGATTACCTGCCGGTCGGAGCGTGGTCGTCTGGCTTTCGACTCGAGTGAGGGTGAAAATGAAGCTAAATAGATTCTTGATTTGCCTGGGAATTGCTTTGGCATCTGCCGTCTGCGCGTGTGCATTTTTCCCGGCGCCTGCGGGCGCGGAAATTTTCGGCACCGTGCACGGCATCGTACATGATCCGCAGCATCGGCCCATTCCAGATGCCGGTGTCGATCTGAAAGCGCAGCGGTCGGATTGGGTGCAGCATCAGAAAACCAATGAAAACGGCGAATTCGAGTTCAGCGCCGTGCCGCTCGGGGAATATACCGTCACGGTGACGCTGGCGAATTTTCAGCCGGCGGAGCAAAGCGTCGTCGTGACGTCCGGATCGAGCCCCGTTTTGCACATTCCGATGGAGCTGGCCGGCGTCACCGAAAAAACTGTGGTTACCGGCGAACCCGTCAGCGCCTCCGTGGAATCGGTCACGCCCACAACTCTTCTGAGCCGCCAGACGATTCAAGATACGCCGGGGGCCGACCGCACGAACAGCCTGGCCATCATTACGGAGTATGTCCCGGGTTCCTACGTTACTCACGATCAACTTCACATCCGCGGCGGGCACCAGGTGAGCTGGCTGGTGGATGGCGTGCCGGTTCCGAATACAAATATTGCCAGCAACGTGGGGCCGCAGTTCGATCCCAAGGACATTGATTACATGGAAGTGCAGAGAGGCAGCTATGACGCGGACTACGGAGATCGAACCTACGGCGTTTTCAATGTGGTGCCGCGAACCGGCTTTGAACGCAATAAGGAATGCGATCTGGTCACCAGCTTGGGAAATTTCTATCAGACCAATGATCAGATCAGTTGCGGCGGGCACACCGCGCGATTTGCCTACTACGGCAGCTTCAGTGGAAATCGAAGCAATCTCGGACTTCAGCCGCCGACGCCCGCGGTTCTTCATGACGCGGAAAACGGCGTCGGCGGATTTGGCTCTCTAATTTACAATCTCGATCCGAAAGACCAATTTCGCTTTGTCCTGTCTTCCCGCAGAGACTACTATCAGATTCCCGTTTCACCCGGCGTAATTAACGAAATTTACGGCGATCCGGGCGTGATTGTCGTCACTCCCTGTTCGCCGCCATCCACTTGCGTCAATAGCAGTGGCGTTCCCCAGGGAGGCATTTACCAATACGATGGCCAGCATGAGGCGGACACCTTTTTGAATTTTTCCTGGGTTCGCACCATCAATCCCAATGCCCTGCTGACGGTCTCTCCCTTTTTTCATTACAACAGCGCGGACTACGCGGGCAACCCAAACGACTTTCCCACGGACACGACGGACGACAGGACTTCCATCTATGCCGGGGCTCAGGTCACCTTCAGCGCGACCGTGGCGCGAAACAGCATCAGCGCGGGATACTACGGCTTCTACCAGCATGACAACCAACTTTTCGCAATCACCTATACCGATGGCAGCGCCCCAAACCTTTTGCCGGATCGGGAAATCATTGGCGGAAATTTGGAAGAATTCTGGTTGGAAGATAAATTTAAGGCTACCTCGTGGCTGACCCTCAGTGGAGGCGTGAGGGAGTCTTTCTTTTCGGGAGGCATCACCGAAAACGCCACGAGTCCGCGCGCTGGAGTTTCACTTCGCATTCCGAAAATCGACTGGGTATTCCACGGTTTCTACGGACATTTCTACCAGGCCCCGCCGTTGCTCACTTTTTCAGGGCCTGCACTGGTGAACGCAGCGAGTGGACAAGGTTACAGCTTTGGGGCCTTGCACGGCGAACGGGATGAAGAATCTCAATTCGGCGTGACCATTCCTTACAAAGGCTGGGGCCTTGACGCCGACACGTTCCGCACCCGTGCGAACAATTTTTTCGATCACAATAATTTAGGCGAGTCCAACGTCTTCATTCCCGTTACGTTGACGGAGGCGCTGATCCGAGGCTGGGAATTAACGCTGCGATCTCCAAAGCTTTGGAAAAGGGCGCAGCTGCATCTGGCCTATTCCAATCAGATTGGCGAATCCAGGGGAGACATCACGGGCGGCCTTATCCCCACGAACAACACTCCCACTGCGAACTACGGCCAATTGGATCACGATCAGAGGAACACTTTGAATGTGGGAGCGCAAAGCACGCTTCCCTGGAGAACATTCGTCTCCGGCAATGTTTACTACGGCTCCGGCTTCAGCAATGGCAATGGTCCCGCGGTGTTGGGAATTGCTCCCTGCTGCTCCGCGCTTGATTATTTGCCGGCGCATACGACGGTCGATCTCTCCGTGGGCAAGGATTTCGGCGAAAATTTCACCATGTCCGCGAGTGCATTGAATGTGGGAAACCGCCGCGTAATGCTGGATGACAGCCTGACCTTTGGCGGATTCCACTTCAACGACCCGCGCGAGATTTTCGTCGAGCTGCGCTATCGCTTTCACTACTGAAAGAAGGATTGGAACCACGGATGAACACGGATAAAAACAGAAGGCCTCTTAAAGAACGCATTGGGTAATCTCGCTTTCTGCTTCCTGCCTATTGCTTTTTGTTTTTTCACTGCTTTTATCTGTGTTCATCCGTGTGCATCCGTGGTTCCAAAAAAAAGAGCCGCGAATCGAATCGCGGCTCCTCGTGTTTTCCTGCTCTGAGATTACGGGACCAGCGCGCTTACCTCGGCGGAGTAAGCACTCTCCACATTGCTGGAATTAACTGCCGTGACCACAAAGTAGTAGGTTTGCCCGGCTTGGACGCCGGTATCGGTGTAGGACGTCGCCGCATCCGGTGTGCTGGTCATTTTTGTGTAGGGCCCTCCGGACACTGTTGAATAATATGCGTTGTACCCAGTCACCGTGGACGTGCTCGCCGTCCAGGCCAGTGCCACGGAGTGACTCACGGCCGCGACTCCTGTGCCCGAAAGCGAGATAGAGTCCGGCGAGTTGGTCGCATTGCTGGCGACGGAAACGCTTCCCGTCGCGCTGCCCGCCGCGGCTGGGGTGAAACTTGCCGTCAAGGTCGTCGTCTGCCCTGCGGCCAGGATGAGTCCCGAGGAAACTCCGGTCGCGTTGAAGCCTGCGCCGGAAACAGCGACGTTTGAAATCGTGATGCTGGAATTTCCGCCGTTCGTGAGCGTAACGCTCTTAGTGCTATTGCTTGACACGTTCACACTGCCGAAGCTCAAGGAAGACGCGCTGGAGTTGAGAAGCAGGGACGAGGCGCTCACCGTAAGTACCGCCGCATTGCTCGTGGCGCTGCCTGCGGTGTTGGTCACTGCAACGGTGAATTGCGCGTTGTTGTCCGCCGTCGTTTCGGCCGGCGTCGTATAGCTGGACGATGTCGCTCCGCTGATTGCAGTGCCGTTCTTGCTCCACTGGTATGTCATAGGAGCTGTGCCGGTGGCCGCGACCGTGAACGAAGCCGTTTTCCCGGCGATCACCGTCTGGCTGGCCGGCTGGGTCGTGATGGCGGGAGCCACGGTGGAACTGGTAGAACTCGTCACGGTCAGCACGGCTGCTGCGGTGGTTGCGTTTCCGACGGTGTTGCTCACTTCGGCTGTGAACTGCGCATTGTTGTCCGCTGTCGTTTCCGCTGGAGTGGTGTAAGTGGAAGCAGTCGCGCCGCTGATCGCAGCGCCGTTCTTCTTCCACAGGTATGTCATCGGCGATGTTCCTGTAGCTGCCACATTAAACGTCGCCGTTTGTCCCACGATGACCTTCGCGCTCGCCGGCTGCGATGAGATTGTGGGCGCGACTGCTGTGGGGGTAGGAGGAGGGGTGGTCTGGCCGGTGCCGGTTCCGCTCAGGGCAATCGAGATCGGCCAACCGTTGGATCGCTTGAATTCCAGTGCGCCGAAATAGGCCTGCGCAGCAGACGGTTTGAACGTCACGGAGCCAGTCAGGCTCTCGCCCGGACTCAAATTGACAGGCAAAGAAGGCCCGGAGTAGGAAAACTGGGCAACTGAACTGGAAACGCTGGAAATCGTAATACTGCGTCTATCGTCGTTCGTCAGAGTCACTGTGTAGGATGTGCTGGTTGAACCCACCGCTTGGCTGCCAAAACTGACGGAGGATGGTCTCACTCTAATATTCGCGTGCGCGGCTGTTCCAAAGGTGAACATGATCGCCATAGCCGCCGCTACGATCTGAATTTTGTTCCTGGTTTCCCCGGCAATCTGCATTGTCTTCCCCCAGCTTTCGTTTCTCATCTCAGTTTCCCCGACTAGTGGGCAGATTAGTTCGCGGCAGAGAAGGGGCTCGACTGGTCATTGGGATGGAAGAAGTACAGGTACGAGACAAACCGGTAAGGGCAGGTCCGGCATGGCCTGTGGGACACCAAAGAACGGAATTTCGAGCGAAAAATATTTTTCGGGAATTTCAGGACAGCGGAGCGCGAAAATGGGAATTCGTTTGAAATGATCCGGGACGCCCGGGAATTCTTTGAACCACGCGCACAGAAAGACCGTTGCGCCGCACGCGGCGGCATGTTAGCGTAGCGAATAAAAGGCGAAGCGTTGAGGAGGCTGGCAGTGGCTCAATCTCTTGCGGTGCGGCGCACAAATGACTCGGTCACGCTCGCGCGCGTCCGGGAAATTGTCGAGCAATTCGCGGAGCGCGACCACCTCGGCGAAATCATTACCGCTGTGCACCACATCCCGGCGCGAGAAGCCAGGTTTGCGCCCATGCCGGAATGGGCGCGGGCGGAGCTGGCGCACGCCTATGCGGGAAAAGGCGTCACGCAGTTGTACAGCCACCAGGCCATGGCCGCGGAAGCCGCCAAAGCGGGACGCAATGTGGTGGTGGTTACGCCTACGGCGTCTGGAAAAACTTTGTGCTACAACCTGCCGGTCCTGAATGCGGTCCTCGAGAATCCGGACGCGCGCGCTCTGTACCTGTTTCCGACGAAAGCGCTCGCGCAGGATCAGCTCGCCGAGTTGCACGATTTGTCCGCCCGCCTCGACAATCGCTTCGGCGTATTTACCTATGACGGCGACACGCCCGCCGACGCGCGCAAAGCGATTCGTGAGCGCGGGCACATCGTGCTATCGAACCCTGACATGCTGCACACGGGGATCCTGCCGCACCACACGCGCTGGCAGCGGCTGTTTGAGAACTTGCGCTACGTGGTGCTGGACGAGCTGCACACCTATCGCGGCGTGTTCGGCAGCCACCTGGCCAACGTGCTGCGGCGGCTGCGGCGTATCGCGCGTTTTTACGGCTCGAATCCGCAATTCATCTGCTCCTCGGCAACAATCGCGAATCCGGGCGAACTCGCGTCCCGCCTGGCGGAAACCGATTTCGAGGTGATCGAAGAGAACGGCGCGCCTGCCGGAGAGAAATTTTTCGTTTTCTACAATCCCCCGGTCGTGAACCGCTTTCTGGGAATACGCCGCAGCTACATCAACGAAACGTCGCGCGTCGCTCAGGAATTTCTGAAGCGCAACCTGCAGACCATCGTGTTTGCCAATTCGCGCCTCTACACTGAAGTCCTGCTCACCTATTTGCAGCAGGCGAATCCAGTGCAGCCCGGACAGCCGCCTGCCATTCGCGGCTATCGTGGAGGCTATCTCCCCGGCGAGCGCCGCGAAATCGAGCACGGTTTGCGGGAAGGCCGCATTCGCGGCGTGGTCTCGACCAATGCGCTCGAGCTTGGGATCGATGTCGGCTCGCTCGACGCGACGATCATGGCCGGCTACGCGGGCACGATTGCATCCACCTGGCAGCGCGCGGGGCGCGCCGGGCGGCGCAGCGGAAGCTCTTGCGCCGTGCTGGTCGCTTCTTCGGCCCCGCTCGATCAGTTCATCGTGCAGCATCCGGATTATTTTTTCGGCCGCTCGCCCGAGCATGCGTTCGTCCAGCCGGACAATCTGGAAATTCTGATCAATCATCTCAAGTGCGCCGCGTTTGAATTGCCGATTGCCGCTGGCGAATCTTTCGGCAGCGTGGATGTCCCCGATCTTTGCAACCGGCTCGTCGAAGCGGGCTTCCTGCATCGCACCGGCGAGCACTGGCACTGGACGCAGGATGCCTATCCCGCAGATACCGTAAGCCTGCGCTCGGTGACGTCGGACAATTTCGTGATCGTAAATACCACGGAAGGGACCGAAGTGATCGGCGAGGTGGATTTCTCGAGCGCGCTCACCACGGTTCATCCCAAGGCGATTTATCTTCACCAGGGGCAGCAATTCCACGTCGAGGCGCTCAACTTCGAGGAGCGGAAAGCGTACGTGAAGCGCGTCGATGTGGACTACTACACGGACGCCATTCGCTATACGCAAGTGCGCGTGCTGGAATGCGCGGCCAGCGAACGCATCGAGGCGGGCGGCGCCGACGCGCAGGCCGCGCGCTCCCACGGCGACGTGCTGGTTCGTTCGCAGGTGATCGGCTTCAAGAAAATAAAATTTTTCACCAACGAAAATGTCGGCGATGGAAAACTCGAACTGCCCGAAAATGAAATGCACACCACGGCTTTCTGGCTCACTCTCGAACGTCCGCTCGTGGAATCGCTTCCCTTTTCGGTGAGCGACCGCCAGAGCGGCATGTTCGGCCTGCTCCACGCACTCGAATCCATTGCCACGCTGTTGCTGATGTGCGACGCGCGCGACCTCGGCACATCGATCGGCGAGCGCCCGCCGTCCCCCGGTTCCGAAATCGAATGGGAAGAAGCGGCGAGTCCGGAGGCCATTGCCGCGCTTGCCGAAAAAGAATTCTTCGAGCCCAATCTGTATCTCTACGACGCGTATCCCGGCGGCATCGGATTTTCGGAGCCGCTGTACCGGGCGCACCACATCCTGCTCGCAAAAACACGCGAGCTGATCGCCGCATGCCCCTGCGAAAATGGATGCCCATCATGCGTCGGCCCCGTAGGCGAGCGAGGCGAGCGCGCAAAAGACGCCGCTCTGGCAATCCTCTCCCGCCTCGGCGCATAAACGGAAAATGAAACCACAGATGCACACAGATGAACACGGATAAAAGAAGGAAAATGCGAAACACTCAATGTAGTGAAACCGGTTCCACCTTATTCCTTTATTCTCTCTGGGCTTTGTTTTTTCTTATCAGTGTTCATCTGTGTGCATCTGTGGTTTCAATTTCCGTTCCGTTGTGCCCACACTGTGAGCAAAGACGACAAATTCGCGCGCGTTGCCGCGTTGCGCCCGGCGCGCAGGAAGGAAGCTCCGGCGCCGTGCATTTCGGAAGCTGCCGCTGGAGGCGACCGCCTCGCGGAACTCCTCGGCGCGCGGATCAACCGGAATCATTACGGCGAACACTTGTCCCTGCAGCAGTGGTACTCCACGCCGGAAATGTGCTCGCCGGATGCGCGTTCGCTTTCCTTGCTCCTTCCGCACTCGGCAGATGCGGAAGATTCCGCCAAGGCCGCGATCGATCCCGAACAGTGGCTCTTCCTCGACACGGAAACGACCGGCCTCGCTGGCGGCACCGGCACCTACGCGTTCATGGTCGGCATCGCGTGGTGGGACGCGGGAGGCCTGCAAGTCGAGCAATTCTTCATGCGCGATCTCGACGAAGAGCATTCGCTGCTGCTCGAACTTTCCGAGCGCATGAAGAAACGGCCCGTGCTCGTGACATTCAACGGAAAGAGTTTTGACTGGCCGCTGCTCGAGACGCGCTATCGCATGACGCGATCCGTTCCTGCCTTCTCTCCCAAACTGCATCTGGATCTGCTGCATCCGGCGCGCCAGCTGTGGCGGCTGCGGCTTGGTTCGGTGCGGCTCAAGGATCTTGAACGGCACGTTCTGGGCGGAGATGGCCGCTCTCTCGATTGGTCCCGCCACGACGACATCGATTCTTCGCTGATCCCGCAAATGTATTTCGATTATTTGCGCGGAGGTCCGGCCGAACCGCTCGTGGGAATTTTTCGCCACAACCAGATGGACTTGCGCGGCCTCGCGGCGCTGGCGGGAAAAATCCTCGCGCTGCTCGACAGCGGAAATGGAATCGCGAACGCCGCGCGCGCTGAAACGCGCGACCCGATCGAGGTGTTAGGTCTCTCGCGCATGATGCGCAATCGCGGCCATTCCACTCGCGCGCGCGAACTGTACGAGACTGCGCTGCGTTTTGGCCTGCCGCGCCCCGTGGAGCGCCTCGCGCAGCGCGAGCTGGCTCAGCTTGCCAAACGCGAACTCGATTACACGCGCGCCGTTTCGCTCTGGGATGCGCTGCGCGAAGCGCCCGGCCCAAGCAAGCGCAAGGAAGCGCCTCTGCTCGTGGAAGATGCGCAGAGAGCTCTCGAATCCGCTGTCGAGGCTGCCGAACAGCTGGCAATCTACTACGAACACCGCGTGAAAGAGCCGCAGCGCGCGCTCGATTTAATCCGCGCGGCCATCGCTGAATTGCACGCCGCTCAGCGCGACGGAAAACTCCCCGAAGGAACCGCGCAGGAAAAATAGAAGCGCGCCTCGCCCGCCGCCTCAAACGACTGGAGCGCCGCTGCGCCGGCGCGCTGCCCGTGGCGCCAGGCTTCCGCCTGTGGGGGTTAGGCCTCGCACGGACCAAAATTCAGCAGAATGAAGCCTGCGCCACGCGAAACCCTCACCACGCAGGTTTTTCACCCTCTGACGATGAAAAGTGGCTACAATCTTCATGCCGTGCGAAATGCAAGCTAGCTCCAAGGATTTAAACAAGGGAAAGGAGCAACATGTTCCTCGGCCATTTTGGACTGGCCTTTGCCGCGAAAAAAGCGGCGCCGAAAACTTCGCTTGGCACACTGGTATTCGCAGCGCAGTTCGCGGATATGCTGTGGCCGATCCTGCTGCTCGTCGGTGTCGAACATGTGCGCATCGTGCCCGGCCTTCTCCCCGCCTCGCCGTTTGATTTCACCTCGTACCCAATTTCACACAGCCTTGTCGCGCAATTAGGATGGGGAGCGCTCATCGGCCTCGTTTATTTTGCCATCAGGCGCGATGGCAGAAGCGCGCTGCTCGTCGGCGGCCTGGTGCCCACGCACTGGGTGCTCGACTGCATCGCCCACCGGCCAGATATGCCGATTTATCCCGGCGGCCCAAAGTACGGACTCGGAATGTGGAATTCCATTCCGTTGACGATGACTGTGGAGTACGTTCTGTTTGCGGCGGGCATCGCGCTTTACGTCAGCGCGACTCGCGCGAAAGATACCACGGGGAAATTGGCGCTATGGTCGCTCGTTGCTCTACTGGGCGTTCTCTACCCTGCATCTTTGTTCGGGCCTCCGCCTACCAGCGTGCAGGCCCTGGCATGGAGCGCGATCGCCATCTGGCTTACGGTGCCGTGGGCTGCGTGGGCCGACCAGCATCGGCAATAAGACCCGGGAAAATCGGAAACGCAGTCACATTGACATGCGGCTCGCTGGGGTTCACCGGCACGACCGGTCCAGCCGGCCATCCCATTTCTATCGTCAGGCGATCAAACATGGCGCGTGTGCCGCCTTCGAGAACGAAACAGTCGGAAGCCACGCAGCGCAGAAAAACGCCATCCTCCGGAGTGTCGAACGAAAAGAAATTCGGCCGCCGCATCAAATTGGTCCTCTGTCCGTACTTCATTTCCAAAATTTCGCTATAGGCCCCGAAAAAACGGGCCGCGTCAGCATCGCTCGCGAGGCGAACTCGAAACTCAAGCAACGTCCTCTTGTTTTTTTGATTCTCAAAAATCGCATAGCGATCACCCGCCCAGGCCGCTGCCAGCGCAGTGGAACGGGGCTTTGGCAAAAATTGCTTTAGAATTTCCTGCACCCCGAATTCCCCCATGTTATTTTCATCGAGCTTTTTCCAGTCGGCGGGAACCACATCCTTGGTCGCGGGCAGTTCGATCTTGGCCGGAACAACGCCCCGCAAGTACAGATCCGGATGCATGATCTGCTGCGTGGAGACCGGCGGTTTGTCGAACACCTTATAGAAATCCGGCCATCCGTTCCCCGCCTTGAGCAAGTGCTGCGTGAAGGAGATGCCGGCGAGATAGGGGAACAGCAACTCGTCCTGCAGCACTTTCGGGGCTTTGGCGAGTTCCGGGCTATTGTCCACATCGCCCACTAGCATGGCAGGATCGAAATCGCCAAGGTCGCGGATGCTGCCCTTCCCGGCCAGCTCGTAATCGAGCATGGCGGCCATGGCCGAGCCCTCGATCACGGCGTCCCGTGCCAGTTCCCCGTCATCGTTCGGCTTCGCCGCGTCCGTCCATTTGTCGATATGGAAATGCTGGTCCTGCAAGGCGTGCGTCAGTTCGTGCGACATCACCGGGCGCTCGTCCGCGGGAGTTGTCCAGTCCGCGATGAAAAATTCCTGGCTATCCGGATCGTAGAGTCCCGCGATTTGTTCCGTCAGAACTTTTACGAGCACCTGGTCGAGGGGGTAGTCCTTGAGGAGCAGACCGAATTTCTCCATGGTTTTCTGGTCCGCGTACCGTTTGTCGGCGTCCTTGTCTTCCTTCATCTTCTGCAGGAGGTAAGCTTGAATTTCGTCGCGAGAGCGCATGCTTTTTTTCAGCGGAGTAAGAATCGGCAGGGAAACGAGCTTGCTCATTTCAGCCAGCACCTCATCGGCCGCCTCCAGGAATTCCCGGCTCTGCGCCGACGCAGGCGGCGGCAAAGAGGCGGGTGGAGCAACTTTTTGCGCCGCGACTCCCAGTGCCAGGAAAAGCGCAGCAACCATGCCGGCAAAGATTCGTTTCACGCGATCCGTCCCTTCGGGTGCGACAGCCAATTCCAGATTAACATTTTGATGTGGATTTCGGACGATTGGATGTCGTGGGAGGACAAAACTTGATAACCTACGGGACTGGCAATTGAAAACCACTCTCAGTTCAAGATTGGTTTTGACGGCGGCAAGTCTTCCGTTTCGATCCGCTTCCATTCCCCGGCCTGAAAACGATAGAGGTCGCGCGACATCCTGAGGCATTCCGAAGGACGATCCTCATCCACTTTGGAGCAGTACGCGAGACGAAAATCATTTTCACTCGCCTCATAGCTTGATTGCTGGAGCAAATCCGAATTCCACAGGGCAACCACCCCATGCCCATCAAACCGCCAGGCGGAAAACAGGCCCGTCGACAAATCATCCGTCCGCCCGGAAATCGTCACAAACACAGGCTCGGCGTCCGAAACAGACACCAGCTCAAGGTCGCTATCGAAAAAATCCTTTTGCACAAAATGATCGATCCGTGCAGCAAGCGCGTAGTGTCCGGCGGCGCCCGAATAGATTCGCACGGCCGCCGGCCCGCCGAGCCCGAAATTGATCACCATGGCATAGGCCGGGGGATTGCCTCCCAGTTTCACGAGGCGGTAATTCTCTCCCACAGGTGGCGTGTGAGACACTAGGCCCGCCAGGCCCCGATTCGTCCCGTCCAGGTTCGGCCCTCCGTCAACATTCAACGCGGAAACAGCGATGGAGTCCAGATGGGCGAGCGCTTTGTCCATCTGCAATTCACTTTCCTCCCCGCCACTAAGCCTGGCCGCGGAGAGTTCGTCGGTGATCCGTTTGAATTCGGCGTTCGGATCGCTGCCGGTCTGCGCCTGCGCCCACACCGCAATCGGGTTGGCACCGAAAATGACAAAGCCAACGACAATTACCACCCGGACCATCCAAAACCGGACGGCCGAACGATCTCTTCGATAACCGGAAAAAATAAAGTTCATTTGGGCCTCGACTCTAATACACTCTCTGCGGGGCCGCAACCAGTGGGGGGCATCCAGGCGCCATACGCATCTTCACGAAATGCCATTTACTATTTACATTGTATATGAGCGCATGGGCGCGAAATCTGAAGCAGCATTTTCAGTCCAGTGCCCGATCGCTCGCGGCCCGGATTCTGCTGGAGGGATTTTGCGGCTCTCTCCTGGCCCTTTGACAAACTCGTGAGCGGCGCACGATTTTTTTCTCATACGCGAGGCGACTTTCTAGCGTAGCGCTTTTTGTTCTGGAAACATAACAGAGAGGTAGCTCCTTCATGGCGATTCGGAGTTTAAGCCAACCCGGGGACTTTCCCAATCCTGACCTACAGCCCGGCACGAGGCTGCGCAGGTCCCGCGAACGTCTCGGCCTGACCTATCGAGATGTGGAGCGGGCCAGCTACGAATTGGCCTGCCAGCGCGGGCGTCCGGAATTCATTGTTCACCTGAGTCGTTTGGCGGACATCGAAAATCGCGACGTAACTCCCAGTCTCTACAAGCTTTACGCCCTGGCAGTGATCTACCACCTGGATCCAGGAGAGGTGTGTGAGTGGTATGACGTCCCCTTTGAGGGCCACTTCTCCGACGGCAATCAACTGAGCGCTCCGAATACGCATCTGGCCGCGCCGCCTGCCAAGTTGCGCCTCCCCATCCGGTTTGATCCAGCCTTCGACCCGCGCCGCACGGAATTTCTAACGCGCATGGTCGAGCGCTGGGGCGATTTGGAGGGCACATTCTTCCACCAGTCCTCGAGATACCTGTATGGGTATGTGGGAGTGGATGACAAGAGAATGAACCCTCTGCTTCGCCCGGGGAGCTTGGTGCTGGTGGATCCCAAACTAAGGCAAGTCCAGAATTCCGGGTGGACGAACGAATATGAACGCCCCGTTTACTTCATTGAACTGCACGAGCAGTTTCGATGTTGTTGGTGCCAGTGCGAGGGCGGGAGAGTAATCCTGGTGCCTCACCCCCTATCTTCATGTGCGCCAGAGGTTTACCGCTATCCTGAGGAAGCAGAAATCGTCGGCCAGGTTGTGGGAGTGGCGATGAGGTTAGGTCCTAGTTAGGTTTCCTGGAAGAAAAAATAGCCAGTAGTGCTGCCAGATTCGAACAAAACAGCTCGTCAAGATAATCTGGCATGCCCTCGGGGCACATTCCCCGAAAATAGCCATTTTCTCGCCAGCTTTCGACCACGTCCCAAAATTTGTCACCCGCCGCGTCAAAGCAGAGGCGCAAATCGCCCTCCTGCTCTCGCAAAGGCGTTTCCAGAATTTTGGAAAACAACTCTTCGTGGCAGTGTGAAAGCGCCGCCTGGACCGCGCCTTGGGGGTAGAGGCTCGCGAGGCCGTCGTGCTCGTAGCGGCCCGAGCTCGAATCCTTCAGTGAACTGACGTAGTAGAGCCGCCCAAAATCGCTGGAAATGGCCGCCAGCGTTCGAGAGGAAAAATCCTCGATGACCGTACGGCTCTGTTGGAAACGCTCCAATGACTCCACAACATCACCTGTTCTGATTTCTGAACTTTTTTGCCTGAATCCATCTCCACGCTGAGGCTTACGTGTATCTAAGTGGCGACTCTGGAGGGTCATCCACCATGAAAAAAATTATCACCGCATCGCTTCTCGCAGCGCTTGCGTTGACCATGCTACTCCCCGTTGTTGGGCAAGTCAACGCTGCATCAGTTAATCATTCCGTCTTGTACCAGGGCGGCGCTCCAACCCCGCCAGGTGGTGGCGGCCACTATCAGGGTGGCGCCCCAACGCCGCCAGGAGGCGGCGGCCACTATCAGGGTGGCGCCCCAACGCCGCCAGGAGGCGGCGGCCACTACCAGGGCGGCGCCCCGACCCCGCCAGGAGGCGGCGGCCACTAGGCGATTGGAGCCCGGACCGGGTTGACTCGCACGGTATGTTACCTTGCGAGTGATGCCATCCTCCGTAGTATAATGGGGGTGCTCGGTCCGGACTCATGAATTCACTCGAAACCTTTCTCTTTTGGTCCACGTTATCGTTCGAAATTGCACTCTGTGGATTTGTCTTTGCCCGTAAGGTGCAGCGGATTCTCCCGCTCTTCGCCGTCTACGCGTGGGTGCTTTTGACCTGCAGCATTGGTGTTTTGTTCACATATGATTATTTCGGATTTAGTTCCCTCACTGCGTACTATGTTTATTGGGGTTCGATACTCTTGAACGCGGTTGCACGCAGCCTTGCGATTGCGGAATTGTGCCGGTATGGGCTCCGTGCCTATCGAGGCATCTGGGCACTCGTTTGGCGTGTCTTGACGGTGTTGTCGGTCCTGCTCCTGGCTCGGGCGGCATCAGACGCCTGGGGACAGCCCAACCGGGTTGCCATTTATGGGACGACGCTCGATCGCGACCTCGCCCTTGCTTCGATTGTTATTCTTGCAAGTCTATTACTCATCCGTAATTACTATGGACTGGCTCTCGAATCCCTGCAACGGGCAATCGCCTCCGGCATTTGTTTCATCTGCGCCGTCGATGTCGTCGGAAATGCGATTCTCCGGAACCTTTACACGGGCTACCTGTTCTCCTGGTTCTTAACGAGCGAAAAATCACTCTGGCCTGCTTTGAGGCCCCAACTCATGCGTGTGAATGATATCTGGAGCACGGTTCACCTTTTCTCTTTCATGTTTTCAATGGGAATCTGGTGTTACGCGCTCCGCAAACCGGTGCCTGCGCCGTCCGCAGCCCCTGTTCTGCTCCCTGCCGGCGTCTATCGGGAATTGTCGCCGGCAATCAACATGCGTCTTGCTACATTTAACGACCGTCTGGTAGAACTGCTGAAGCCATGAATGATCTGAGCATCATCATTCTCGTTGCGATTGTCCTCGGCGTGTTTGTCCTGTGGCTCCTGATGCCCGAGCGCAAATCATCCGCGGCAGACGTCTCTTCCTTCCACCCAAATTCGATGGATACGCTGCCCACGGCGAGGCACTACGCCTATTTTCGCCAGATTCGCCAGGCCCTTTCTGTAGCGGACTCCCATTACCTTTCGGAATCTGCGCCCCCACACGTGGCCAAGCAAGCGCTCCGCGAGCGGCGCGCGGTGGCCCGGCGCTTCCTCAAGGGCCTGCGCGAAGACTTCTCGAATCTCACGAGGTTAGGCCGGATCATCGCGGCGCTGTCTCCGGAAGTCAGCCGCAAGGAAGAGACGGAACGGCTGATTCTGGCCGTGAAATTTCAGATCCTGTACGCACTCGTGTCGTTGCGTCTCATCACCGGCAATTTGCCGCTCGAGCAGCTTGAACAGCTGACGGGATTAGTGGGAAGGCTCGCCACTCGGCTGGATACAGCCATGACGGAGATCAGTGCGTTATCGGCCGATCACCTTCCCGGGAGACTCGGCGCTTAGGGAACTGCCCTGCCGTATTTCGACTGGCGCAGTTTCAAGGGCGTAGGTCCCTGGCACGTGGAATCAGGTACCTTTTCTATTCCGGGACGAATCGACAAGCCTGGTTGTGCACTCCGTTCGTTGCAAGGTCCCCCCGTTACGAATCCAGCACTTCATATTTTTAATTGGCACTCGGGCCTTTCCGGCGACCCACCCTGCCGTATAATTACCTTCCTTGAGGTTTTCCGTGCCGAAGACCAAAATATTGATTGTGGACGACGAAGAGGCGATTCGAGAAGTCGTATCGACCCTTCTGGTAGCCCAGGGCTACGAGTGCGCTACGGCCAGCAACGGCCTCATGGCACAGGATCACCTGAGAAAACACGGTGTGGACCTGGTCTTGAGCGACATGGTCATGCCGGAAATGGACGGCATGAGGCTGGTCGAATGGCTGCACAAGGCCGAGCCAGACGTCCCCATCATCATGGTCACGGCCAATGACGAAATCTCGACCGCGCTGGAAGCGATCCGGCAGGGCGCCTATGACTACATCCTGAAGCCGTTTGAGAAAGACCAGCTTTATATCGGCGTGCAGCGGGCGCTAGGGCACCGCCAGCTTGTGCTGGAAAAAAGGAACTACCAGCGCAATCTGGAAAGGCTGGTCGAAGAGCGGACCGCGCAGCTGAAGGGCGCTCTCGAACAGCTCGAGCAGTCCTACGACGACACGCTGGAGGCCCTGGGCGGCGCGCTGGACTTGAAGGACGCCGAAACCGAAGGCCACTGCAAGCGCGTGACGGCCTTTACCATTGCCATTGCGAAGGCGATGAAGGTGGAGCCGGAGTTGCTGCCGCAAATCGCCCGCGCCGCGTTTCTTCACGACATCGGAAAGATGGCCATTCCCGACATGATCTTGCGCAAGCCCGGCCCTCTTACGCCGGAAGAACGCGACATCATGCGCACCCACTGCGAAATCGGGTACAACATGGTGACGCGGATTCCCTTCCTGCGGGAGGCGGCGGAGATTGTCCTTTCGCACCAGGAATACTTCGACGGCACCGGTTATCCCCGCGGCTTGCGCGGCGAGGAAATTCCCCTGGGCGCGAGAATTTTCGCGGTTGCCGACGCTCTGGACGCCATGATTTCCGACCGGCCGTATCGCAAAGCCTTGTCAATCCAGCATGCGCGAGAGGAAATCGAGCGATGCTCGGGAACGCAGTTCGATCCCGATGTAGTCGAAGTCTTTCTCAAGATGCATTCCACGCTTTGGACCGAATTGCGGGAAAATATTGGCACGCCGTACCGCCTATCCCAACTAAAACCAGTTTGAGGAGCATCGCGCCCGGCTGGAATTTCGCTTCCGAGGCTTGCGCAAATCGCGCGGCGCCTGTAGTATCCTGCAGAAAAGGACAAACACAATGGCTCTGGTGCCGATCAAGACGGCGTCTACAACAGGATATTGCGACTGCATCCACGGCTGCTATGAATTCGCCAGCCTGCGCGACGAAGACACCGGCAAATCCTTTTGCCCTCGCTGCGCCAAGGAACACCTCGAAATGAACGTCGGAATCGGTCTGCCGCAACCCGCGCCCTCCAAGGTCTCCGCAAATTCGGGCTCGCCGTCGGCGACGCCCCAGATTCCTCCCTCGGCCGATCCTCCCGGCCGCCTAAGATAGGAGGTCCGACCTTCAGGTCGGACAGCCAACATGGCATTCGGTGCCCTTTAGGGCCTGAAGCGTCGCGAGCCGTCACCCCGTCCTCCCAACTTACGGAAAAATCGCGATATTCTCCAAGTCAGGCAGTACCAAACGCCGGCGAGAGTGCGTAGTCAGGCAGCTGATGTCATAATAGAAGCGTCTCGCCGTGCCATCCGATGCCTCAGACAACCACTTACGACATCTTCATGGACGGTTCCTGCTCGTTCTGCCGGTGGACGCAGGCGAAGATCGAGCCCTACGATTCTGGCTTGCGGCTGCGATTCCTGGACTACAACGATCCCGCGGTAGCGGCGCAAGCCCCCTTTCCGCGCGGCGAACTCGACAACGAAATGCACGTTCGAACGCCGGACGGAACGTGGCTCAAGGGATTCGAGGCGTGGCTGGCGTTGCTTCGCGCGCTGCCGAAGCTCGCGTGGCTGGGACGCTTCGCCAGTATGCCGCTAATGCGCTGGATGGGGCCTTCTGTGTACAAATTTATCGCCCGACATCGTTACAGCCTTCCCGGAGCTCCCGCGCGCTGTGAGACCGATACGTGCGCGATTCCCGGGCGCGCCTCCAAATGACTCGCACGCACGCGGCGCGTGATACCATATTTGCGTTGTGAAACCTTTCCTCACCTGCCGGGACCATTCGAACTCAAGATGACCGCGCCGCCGCGCACGTCCACGGAAATGATTCCGATGCTCGACCTGCGAGCGCAGTTCGAAACCATCGCGCCCGACATTCGCGCCGCCGTTGAGGCGGTTCTGTCGGCGCAGCAGTTCGTGCTCGGGCCGCAAGGG
Source organism: uncultured Acidobacteriota bacterium (assembly GCA_963804145.1). GTDB lineage: Bacteria > Acidobacteriota > Terriglobia > Acidiferrales > UBA7541 > Palsa-360. Next base: position 329,737 of record CAWDPI010000010.1, read on the forward strand.
GAAGCGCTGGAGCGGGAGATCGCCGAGGCCAGCGGCGCGCGCTATGGCGTGGGAGTCGCCTCAGGAACGGAGGCGCTTGAGCTCGGGCTTCATGCCTGCGGCGTGAAGGCTGGAGATGAAGTGATCGTCCCGGCGTTTACGTTCATCGCCACGGGCAGCGCCGTCAGCGCTCTGGGCGCTCGCCCGGTGTTTGCGGACATCGAACCCGCGACGTTCAATCTTGACCCGGACCAATTGGAAGCGCTGATTACGCCGCGCACGCGCGCGATTGTCGCCGTCCATTTGTTTGGCCTCGCAGCGGATATGGACCCGATACTTGCAGTTGCGGAAAAGCACGGCATTCCCGTCATCGAAGACAACGCGCAATCCTTCGGCGCCACGTACCACGGGCGGAAGACCGGCTCGATGGGGCGCCTCGGTTGCCTGAGTTTTTATCCCAGCAAGAATCTGGGCGCGTACGGCGATGCGGGGATGATCGTCACGAGCGATGAAAAGCTTGCCGCGCGTCTGCGCGCGCTGCGCAATCATGGACAGACTGGGCCAATACCTCAGCACCGAGCGCGGCTGGAACAGCCGCCTGGATGAACTGCAGGCCGCGATCCTGCGCGTGAAATTGCGACATCTGGCGGATTGGACGGCCGCGCGACAGGCGCACGCACGGCTGTACGACTCTTTGCTGAAAGATTTGCAAGGGATTGTCCTCCCGCGCGTGCCTCCAGGAAGAGAACATGTCTACTACCTCTATACGATCCGTGTGGAGGGACGCCCCGGCGGCTCTGCGAGGACAAACGACCGGGGAAATGAAACGCGCAGCGATCTCGTTCAGCAGCGCCTTAAGGAACGCGGCGTCGCGAGCACGGTCTACTATCCTGTTCCGCTGCATCTGCAGCCGCTCTACGCATTGCTGGGAGGCAAGCCCGGGGATTTGCGCGTGAGCGAGCGCGCCTCTCGCGAAGTGCTTTCCATTCCCATGTATCCTGAAATGACGCGCGAACAAGTCGAGCGTGTCGCTCAGGAACTGCGCGATGCAGTGCTTCGTGATAAGTGAGTTTATGAGTTATGAGACGGGCTACTGAGGCATCACCCGATAGACAGAAGATTTCTCGACCGGAGGCGCCTTCCATCCGGCATATTTTTTCTCTTTCACCTTGAGCACAGCTTCTTTTTCAACTGGATCACTGATCGGTACCAATGTGCGATCGTATAATTTGTCGCCTATCTTCAGCCGCACGTGAGGGTTGCGCATTACATCATCATTCCACTGTTTGCCGGGATTCGAACTCACATAGAGATTGCCATTATAAACACCACACCAAATCGTCACTGAGAGAGGCAGCAAATAGGGGGTCTGGGTCTGAATCTTGATCTGCTGGATCTTGTCCGTGAATGACCAGTCGGTGACCGGAGTAGTGACGAGATCTCCCCTAAGCCAAAGCCCCGGGAGCTTGCATGACAAAGATCGATTGAACGGCGAGCAGTCCTCAGGTTCGAAACCGGTGACTCGCGTCGCGAGCAGCAGCAGGATCAAACAAATTAATATTGATCCACCAATCCTCAATAGAACTTTCAAGGGTTCACCTCCCAGCCGGCAAATATGTGACTTCTATCTTAGCAAGATAGCCTGATCTAGAACTTCAATTTTGCCTTCCCAGCCGTCAGCCAAGATACACCGAACCGCTTCCGTCCCACTTCCGGCGAGACCTGCCCCCGTTTTTGGGAACTTGCCCCGCTCCAGGTATACGATATCTACGACAAGCAATCGACACTACTCATTTAACTTTCGCGATGATTTAGAACATGTCGGGCTCGGTAAGGAATGTCAGGACGAGAGCCCATATTCACGGGGCTACGTGGTGGCGGCAACTGCGCGGCGGTAGAGCAGGAACATCACGCTGAGGAACAGGACCAGCGCGGGGGTCAACAGCGCGAGGATCCCGTAATCGAGGGAGCGCTGGCCCGACTGGCCCAGCGCGGATGCGGACGTGTAGCAGAGAGCGCAACCCTGGGCGAAGGCGCCTTGCGCCGAAGCCAGGATCGCGACGAATGCCGCCAGAGCAAATTTTAAGCGCATCTCAGTTCCCTCCAGGAACTCTCCAACCGCCCGATCATTTTACACCAATCCGGGCTACCTCAATGCGGCCTCATTTGAAGCAGCCGGAAGGCCTCCGGGAAGAAGAAAATAAACATCATGCAGAGGCAAAAAATCGTCGCCGGAATCAGCAGGAGCACCAGGGAGAATTTCTCAAATTTCAGGTGCATGAACCACGCCATGATCATGGCGGCTTTCACCACAGACAAGCAGACCAGAATAGTCAGCATGAGCGTAGGATTCAGCTGCTCGTACGCCAGAAAAACTTCCAGGAAGGTAATGGCGACGAGGCCGATCCAAACGGTGATGTTAGTTCCTACGCTGGCGCCCGCGTGCGCTTCCGCTGCGTGTGCATCTGAGCTCATAGAATTACTATCTCCCGAAACGCCAAGATTAGTATTTCACCGACATGAGGTAAATCATCGGGAACACGAACATCCAGACCAGGTCGACGAAGTGCCAGTACAAGCCGTTCACTTCGACGTCTTCGGCCGAGAATTTGCCGCGCCCGTAGCCGACCGCCACGATCCCGAGGTAAATCACGCCGATCATGACGTGCGTCATGTGCAGTCCGGTGATCCCAAAGAACACGGCGCCAAAGAGCGGCGAGCCTTCCGGGTTTCCGGTAATGGTGAAGTGCTCCTTGAAAATCATGTTCATCCACTCGGTCAAGTGCAACCCGGTGAAGAGGAGTCCTCCCACCATGGTCGCAACCATCCACATGACCGTCTTCTTGCGGTCATTGCGCTGCGACGCCATCACGGCCATGACCATGGTCAGCGAACTGGCCAGCAGAACGACGGTCATCGTCGTCGAGAAAGCGATGGCGGGATAAATGGGAAACGGCCGCGGCCAATCGGGATTGGTGAGCCGCGAGTAGCTGTACGTAATGAGCAGCGCCGAGAACGTCAGCGTGTCCGAGACGATGAACAGCCACATCCCCAGTTTCTTCGAGCCAATCGCAAAGGGAGACTTGCCGCCGGACCACGCCGAATCGAGGGCCACTTCGGTTTTTACATCATGCACGATTCACCGTCCCAGAGTTAGAAGTGCGAACAGGAAAATCCAAAGCCCATCCATGAAGTGCCAGTAAATCGAAGTCAGCTCCGCCGCCGTGGACTGCGAGATCCGCGAACGGCTCCAGGGCCGGAACGTCACGTAAAACAACGCCAGGATCCCGCCGGCCAGGTGCGCGCCGTGAGCGGCGGTCAGGAGATAGAAAAAGCTGCTGCTGGGATTGGTGGCCAGCAACATACCCGCGGCGGCGAGCTGGCGCCAGGCAATGATCTGCCCGGCCAGGAAAAGCAATCCGAGCCCGGTGGTCACCCACCACCAGGAGTGGAACGCTTCCCTCTCGCCGCCCTCCAGCTTCTTACGCGCCACCATGATGGTGACGCTACTTGCGAGCAGTATCGCTGTGTTGAACCAAAGGACCCGGGGCAGCGGCGTGCTCTGCCAGTCCACGCCGAGCCCCTTTCGCACAATGTAGGAACTCGCCAGCGCCATGAAGAACATCACGATGGCTGCCAGACCCAGTTGCAGCGCCGTGAAATAAGCGCGCCGCGGGACGGGCCTGCGAGAGCCGGAAGAATCTCCGTCGTCGTCTCCCCCAGCGGGCGGAGGAGTACCACCGCCGTGACCGGCGTCTATAAGCTCGACATCATCGAGAATCGTTCCAGGCATTGTTTGACCTTAAGTCTTCTAATGCAAAAACCTACGCTTTGCGCACCAAATTCGGCGCGAGATGCTGCGGAATGAAATCATCCGCCGCGCCAGGCACACTGAACTCATACGGGCCGTGATACACGACCGGCTCGATGCCGCCAAAATTATCGTGCGGCGGCGGCGATGGGATTGACCATTCCAGCGTCGTCGCGTGCCAGGGATTCTCTTCCTTCGCTTCCTTCCCCGCAGACACGCTCCAAATAAAATTGAAAAGGAAAATGAATTGCGCTCCGATGGTGATAAACGCCGCGATGCTGATAAATTCATGGACAGGCTGAAGCGCCAGCAGGTAGGGCCCTGCCGTCATTTCGGAATAGCGGCGCGGGTTCCCGGCCATTCCAAGGAAATGCATGGGCATGAAAATGGCGTACACGCCGATAAACGTGAACCAGAAGTGGACCTTGCCGACTCCTTCATTCATGAACCGGCCGAACATCTTGGGGAACCAGAAATAGAAGCCGGCAAACATTCCGAAGATGGCGGCCACGCCCATGATCAGGTGAAAGTGCGCGACGACGAAATAGGCGTCATGAAGATACAGGTCCAGCGCCGGCTGCGCCAAAAAAAGGCCGGAAAGGCCGCCGCTCACGAACAGCGAGACGAAGCCGAGAGCAAACAGCATGGCGCAATTAAATTGGATCTTGCCGCCCCATATTGTACCCAGCCAGTTGAAGGTCTTGATCGCCGACGGCACGCCGATGGTCATCGTCAGAATCGAAAAGGCAAACGCCGAATACGGGCTCATCCCGCTGACGAACATGTGATGGCCCCATACGCAGAAGCCGAGGAAGCCGATACCGCAGACGGCTCCGACCATCGCGCGGTAGCCGAAGACCGGCTTGCGCGAAAACGTCGAGAGCAAATGCGACGCCACGCCCATGCCGGGGAGGATCGCGATGTACACCTCAGGATGGCCGAAGAACCAGAACAGGTGCTGCCACAAGAGCGGTGAACCGCCCTTGTGCCAGGTGATCACCTGGTCGGTGACGACGAGGCCGCCGGGAATAAAAAAGCTAGTGCCGGCGAGACGATCGAGCAAAAGCAGGATGCAGGCCGCGAGGAGCACGCCGAACGCGAGCAGGCCAAGAATCGCCGTGACGAACCAGGTCCAGCAAGTCAGCGGAAGCCGCCCGAGCGTCATGCCCTTGGCGCGAAGATCGATCAGCGTAGTGATGAAGTTGAGCGCGCCCATGAGCGACGCGCCGCAGAAAATTGCCAGGCCTATGATCCACAGCGTCTCGCCCCCGCCTTGCCCGGGGCCGACAATTTCCCCGAGCGCGCTTAGCGGCGGATAAGACGTCCAGCCTCCGATCGGCGCCCCCCCTGCAACGAAAAACGCGCAGATCATGACGACGAGCGATACGAACGTCGTCCAGAACGAAAGCATATTCAACACGGGAAACGCCATGTCCGCCGCGCCAATCTGGATCGGCAGGAAATAATTGCCGAAGCCGGATTGCGGCGCCGTGGTGAGCACCATGAAGACCATGATCGTGCCGTGCATGGTCATCAATGCCAGGTACTGCTCCGGCGTCATCACCCCGCCCTTGAAGATGGCGAACTTCGCGGCCGGCCAGGCCAGGTGCAAGCGCATCAGCAGCGAAAGGCCCATTCCGACGAACACCGAGAACAAGGCCAGCATCAAATACTGAATGCCGATCACCTTATGATCGATGCTGAACACCCATTTTCGAATGAAACCGGTCGGGGGATGGTGTGGCCCGTGCCCGCCGCCGTTTTCGTGTGTCACCATTGAGGCTCTCCTCAGGTTTTCGGTAGGACGGTCCCGCCGCGGCGGGACTGTCGGGTTTCAGTCTTAACACTAAAGTCAAAACCGACAGGCTGAAGCCTGTCCTACTTGACTTACTGGTTCGCTGCTTCCTGTTCCTTTTCCCACTTTTCAAAATCTGCTTCGTTCATCACCGAGAGCATGCTGTGCATGCGGTAGTGGCCCAACCCGCAAAGCTCCGCGCACACAAGTTCATAATCGCCGGGAACCGTCGCCGTGAAGTGCATGTGGATTTCCATTCCCGGGACGGCGTCCTGCTTGAGCCGCAGTTCGCGCACGAAGAAGGCGTGGGTAACGTCCTGCGAGCGAAGAATCAACTCGACTTCGCGCCCTGCCGGAACTGCGATCACGGGAGAAACAATGTCATCCTTTGACGCCGGGTCGGTCGGATCGAGTCCCACCGGATTGCCGGTGGATGCGCTGACCAGTTCCGGCTTCTCACGGCCGAATTTTCCATCTGGCCCGGCATAGCGGAAATTCCAGGCAAATTGCTGGCCGGTAACTTCGATTTGCAGCGCGCCGGGCGAGGCGCCCATGAAGTGGACTTCCGCCCAGGCGTTGCGGGCATACAGGCCGAGGCCGACGAACAGCACGACGGTCGCTAGAGTCCAGACAATTTCCATCGTGTTGTTGCCTTCAAAGTAGACGGCCTTCTGCCCGTGATCGCGGAACTTGAAGATCGCGTAGGCCAGGCCAAGCTGCGCGGCCACAAAGACGATTCCAGTGATAATAAAAGTGCGCGTAAATTGCGAGTCGATTTCGTGGCCAAAGTCGGTGATGGCCGGGGGGAACCACCAGATTTTCGCCCAGAAGATGTAAACAGTGACCACCGTCATGAACGTGAGAAACGCCGCGAAGGCAAGGGCGACAGAGGTGGAACCGCGTTCGGATCGTCTACTCAGCATCGTCTCCGCTCCAATGATCCTGCGAACCAGTTTGCCGCGGCCCGAAATCTTTACCTGAGACTTCCGCGCGCGACAAAACCAATATTGGTTACCTGAACGGGACATCATATACATGTGGCGGGAAATTTCAACAAACTTTCTCGCTTGCATCAAAAATAATTTATAAAGAGCGGATGGTGAAACATTGCTTCGGATGACCTATCATCCATTAAATCCATGAGGGATCGGGAAGGAATGGCAATCATGCGGAAACTCAATTTGTTTCTCAGCGTTTTTCTCGCGGCATTTGCTGCCGGCGCAATTCCAAGCGAAGCTCAGGTTGCCAGCCCTCCCGCCCGGGCCGCATGCAAATTTGCCGACGGCAAGACGATTACGGTGAATTATTCGAGCCCCCGCATGCGCGGGCGCAAGATCTTCGGCGGCCTGGTTCCGTTCGGAGAAGTTTGGCGCGCGGGAGCGGACGACGCAACATCCTTTGTCCCGAACGCGGATGTAATCGCGGGCGGAAAGAATGTGCCCGCGGGCAAATACACGATTTTCATTCTGCCTGCGCAGGGCAAATGGACTTTGATCATCAGCAAGCAAACCGGCGAATTTGGGATCCCTTATCCGGGCGAGCAATATGACTTCGCCCGCGTGGAGATGAAAGTTTCAAAGCTCACGGTGCCGCTCGAAAACTTCACGATTTCCTTCGATCCGGCCGGGTCTAGTTGCATGATGAAATTGGATTGGGAAACGACTCGAGCGGCCATCGATATTGCCGAGAAAAAATAATCGCAGCCGATTCATTGCAGCGCGGCGGCAGTTCTAGTGGCACAGCCACTCTTGGCTGTGCGCCTTTGTTCATCGTCGCAAAACCCCACGGGCAGGAGTGGCTGCGCCACTGAAGCGCCGCGCGTGAACCTAATCTGATCTGCGGACTGCAGTCGTGGCCGCGGAATTGTGGCCGGCTTCCGCATCGGTCTCTTCGACGATTTCACTTTCCCACTCGACCGTGATCCCGCGCCGCACGCTTTCCGACGCCGCGCACAGTCCTTCGTGATGCTCCAGCGCGCGCTCGACCGTGGCGCGCTTTTCCTTGGGCACTTTCAAACGGTAGTGCAGCTTGATGCCCGTCAGAATCATCTTGCCGTCCACATCTTCGATGCGGCCTTCGGCTTCGACCTGCAGCTTGTCGGGAGTCGCGCTCACGCCGCGCGCTTCGAGGGCGCCGGCCACGGTCCCGGTCATGCAGCCGCCGACCGCCGCGACGATGTAGTCGAGCGTCGAGGCCATGGGTTCCTCGGGCGAAAGCTTGAAGTACTGGGCGATGCCGCCGTGAACTCCCATGCGCAGCGCGCCGGGAAATCCTTCAATTTCGGCGCGCTTGATTTTGCTTTTTCCGGGTTCCTTGGAAATTTTCACTTTCGAGGTTTGAATTAATTTCCCCATTGGAGTCCCTTTCTGTACGAAAACAAGATCGCAATTTAAGAGAGCGCTTCCAGCAATTCCGCGGCAGACAAAGGCTGGGCCGCCTTCACAAAAGCCGTGAACAGGCTGCGAGGGTCCGGGCCGTAAGAAATAGAATACTCCTTTCCCCGAAACAGTTTCCGGGAAAAGAGCTGGAAGTCCGCGTCAAATGCTTCGCGCGTTGCGGCGTTATTGGGGGCCACCAGGCGGTCATTGATGAAGATTTCGATGTCCTGCCCGTTGAAGCGGAATTTTCCGCCGAGGCGAGGCTCCGCTTCCAGACGGAGGCACGCCGTCAGCGCCGCTCGTGCGGCCTGCGTCAGGTGGTCCTGATTGCTGCCGTCGAGGAGGGCTTTGCGGTTGTAGCGAACGCCCAGGCGATTGCCGGTGTTGTCGACGCTGTAATTTCCCTCGTGTCCGATCAAAACAATTCCCGGGCCTGCGGGAACATGCGTGTAATCGGCGACATCGATCAACAGCTCATCGCCGTTCTGGTTTTCAATCCAGCTGTGAAAGACCGGGATCAACGGCTCGAGGTGCGCCTCTTCGGGATTCTGGACGAGGAGTTTCACATTGACGTGCTGAAGTTGCATGCGTTGGAAATCCTTTTTTTTCGCGGGCTCCAAGTAGAGCCCGCACCCGTTGCTCAGGCGTGCGCCGGCGCCGAAATTCGATTGTAGCAACTGTGCGCAGCGTCAATAAAAAGTTGAGCCTCGTCGATCAGATAGCGGGTCGAGTCCTGCGTGTAGGTCTCGCCCGATTTTTCATGCGCGGTAAACAGGTAGTGGGCGAATTTGCCGCCCGCAAATGGATCGAAGAATTTCTGCGTGTCGTAGAACCGCGCGCGAAATTCCTTGACGATGAGCGCCGGATCGTCCGCGATGTTGGAGGATTCGATCTTCACCAGCGCTTTCGCGGCGCGCACCATGGATCGATAGGCCGTCTGCCCCGCCTGCTCGATTTGGCCGCTCTCCATCGCCACCTGCGCCTCAAACAATTCCCTTTCAGCGGCGGCAAGATCGAACTCGACGGAAGACACAACTTCTCCGGCGCATTCGCCCATCCCCAGGTCCGCAAGCGTGTATTCGCGGGGATCGCCCCAATCCTGGAAGAACGAGCGGTCCGACGAATCGGCGGGCGGGCGCGCAAGATCTTCGAGCATTTTTTTCAACTCGACTTTTCCGGTCCGCCCGATGAAGTCCTTGAAGCTCTCGCCGTTTTTGCGGTTGGCCGCATAACGGTCCGTCAGGCGAGTCACGACTTCTGGAATATTCTTCGACGGAATCGCGATGACCGGAAGACCGTAGGACGCCCCGTTGTGTTCCCATTCCCCGCCGAGAACGACCTGGAAGTGCGGGACCGCGTATCCCGCCATCTTGCGGCTGACGCCGTAAAATCCCAGGTCCGCCACGTGATGCTGGCCGCAACTGTTGAAGCAGCCGCTGATCTTGATGTGCAGCTTCACGACGGAATCGTCCAACTGGAAATTTTTCTCGCCAAGTCTCTTGCGCAGCTCCGCCGCCAGACCGCGCGAAGACGAAATGCCCAGCTTGCACGTGTCCGTCCCCGGGCAGGCGGCGATGTCGATGATGCTGCCCGCGCCGGGGGCGCCGAGTCCCGCGGCTTCGAGAGCCTTGTGCAATTCGACCAGATCGCTCTGGCTGACCCAGCGCAGGACGATGTTTTGCTCGACCGTCGACCGGATGGTTTCCTTCGTAAAGCGTCGCGCGATGTCCGCCAGGGAACGCAGTTGGTGCGAGGTGATGTCTCCCAACGGCAGCGTAATCGTGACTACCGTGTAGCCCATCCTGCTTTTGCGCTCGCGTGTTGCTCTTCACCCAGCGCTGGAACGATTCCGAACCCAGCAAGGGCGCTTTGCCGCCGGGGCGAAGAGGAGTCTCCTGGAATTTTTCGGCGTCTTCGATATATTCCGTCCATCTCGCGTCGTGGGGCAGGATCTTGCGTTCCTCGAGCACCAACTCCTTGAATTTCTCGATGCCCAAATCCTGGACCAGAAACTTGATGCGCGCGCGGCTGCGATTTTTCTTCTCGCCCAGACGCGCGAACACGCGGGAGATCGCCTGCGCGAGCGGCAGCAATTCTTCCGGCGGAACAAATGCGTCGAACAGCTTGGCCTGATAAGGGACGGCGCCAAGACCACCGCCGACGGACACTTCAAAGCCGCGCTTTTCTTTTCCGTTCTCGATGCGCGTGACGGCGACCATGCCCATGTCATGCATGCTCGCGAGCCCACAGGCGTGCTGCGAGCACCCGCTGAAGGAGTGCTTGAATTTCCGCCCGAAATTCTGGGTGTCCGGATGGCCCAGCAGGAATTTGGACATGGCACGAGAATAGGGAGTGACGTCGAATTTCTCATCCGGGCAGACGCCCGAGTAGGGACACGCCGTAACATTACGGACTGAATTTCCGCAGGCTTCGCGCGTGGTGATCTTCGCGGCCGCCAGGCGGCGCATCACGCTCGGTGTATCCTCAATGTGTACATAATGAAGTTGGAAATCCTGCCGCGTGGTCACGTGCGCGATGCCGTCGGAGTACTCCTCGGCGAGATCCGCCAGCGTCTCAAGCTGCTCCGCGTTGAGCCCTCCCGCGGGGATCTTGATGCGCTGCATCCCCGGAGCGTCCCACATCGTGTTCGGGCCCTTGGTCAGTTCCCCGGACGGATAGCCGAGCAACTGAACTGTCTTGCCGTTGTGCCTTTGACCGTTGTCGTAGCGCTGGCCGTAGACGCCTCTTCGAAGCCGCGTTTCAGCGAACAGCCGCTCGTCGATCTTGCCCTGCTTGCGCAAGGCAATTTCCGTTTCGAAGATGTCTATTTCACGAGCCAGATGCTCGGGAATTTTTCCGGCAAGCCGTTCGGCCCAGAGAGAGTTCGAGACCTTCATTTAGCCTTCGCCTCCATTACCAGTTGCCCGGATCTTCAGCCAAGCGGCCAGCGCGGTTTGCTTACTTTACAGCAGCCGGCCCAATTGACGCGCGCTTTTTGACGTCCCCGCCAAGGCCCGCGGCGCTCCGCCCGGAAAACAAAAAACCCACCGTCGGGTTGGTCACCGAGGTGGGTTGCCTGCGCTTCGATCTGTTGCTTGCCTATCGCGCGATTCCCCCACACACCGGCACACTGTTGCAGCAACAACAGATGCAGGCGCCGATGTTAATCCTATGGCTCACGGGACTGTTTCTATCATACAGCGGCAAGAGAGAAAGTCAATTCGCGGAAGAGTTTGGCAAGTGGACAATTCCTAGGCGCGCATTCACTCGGGGTGAATCTCGCGGGGCGGCAAGGCAGGATCATTTCACGTTCACGCGGTTGCCTGCTAATTTTTGCCGGGACCTTCTTCTGCCGCCGCATTCATTTCGTCCATCAAGCGTCTGACAAGATCTCCGGCGGGAAGGGCGCGCGCCCGGGCGACGCCCTGGCCCGCCCATAAAGAGAGGAAACCGCTCTCGCCGAGCTTTGCGGCAGCGGCGCGCATGGCGCGAGTCAAAATGTTCTGGCGCGGGAAGGACAGAATGATGTCCTCTTTCCCCGCCAATTTATTGATGAATGTGTTCGCAAGACCTCGCGCCGGGCGTCCGGAAAATGCTCGAGTAATGACCGTAGTGTCTTTCCGCGCGGCCAGGATTGCTTGCTTGTGCGCTTCGGGCGCTCCACACTCGGGGCACGGAAGGAAGGCAGTGCCGAGCGCTGCCGCAGAGGCCCCCAGCCGGAGAGCGCGCGCGACGTCGCGGCCATCCATAATGCCGCCTGTAGCAATCACTGGAAGCGCTACACCGCTTTTAATACCACGAACAAGGTCAAGAGTCGGAATCATGGAAGTTTCAAAGGAGCGGGCAAATGTGCCACGGTGCGCGCCCGCTTCGGCGCCCTGTGCCACGATAGCGTCGACGCCGGCCTCTGCCAGCATGTGAGCTTCTTCAACGGTGGTCGCTGTGCCAAGGATGGCGATGCGGCGCGCCTTGAGGCGAGACATCGCGTCCTTGCTGGAATGCCGAATGTGAAGCTGAAGATGGGAGGACCCGCATCCACGACAGCTTCCAATTGTGCAGCAAACGGGTCTGGCGGAAGCTGTGGAAAGGCGGGGGCCGGCAGGCCGAGGGCTTCATGGATTTCAGCGAGAACGTCCAGCATTGGCCGGGGATCGGGATCAGGCTTCTCTCCGTAACCGCCGGCAAACAGGTTCACGGCGAACGGCTTGCTCGTCAGTAATTTGATTTGCCGTACGCTTGCGGTAATTTCGTCCGGCTTCATGTAAGCGGCGCCCAGCGAACCGAGACCACCGGCATTCGAAACCGCCGCGACAAGCTCAGGCGTCGATGGGCCTCCCCCCATGGGCCCTTGGATCACCGGGCACTGAATGCCGAGTTTGTTTAGCAGAGCGTCTTGCAGCACGGATTGCTCCCTCACCCTGCAAAAATTGCAGGCGGCCAGCGAGATATGACAGACACAAATTGAGCGAGTAGTTGAAGATAGTGGCTCGAAAACTGGGGTTCCCGGCGCTAGTGCTTGTCCGAGTGATCGTGGCGCCAGTTCCAATAGTCTTTCTGCTCGTCCTTGTTCAGCTTATTGTAATCGCGGTAGGGCTGGTGACGTTCGTTCCAATAACCCCGGTAGGCGATGACCTCATTGTGATCCCAGGTATGGTAGTCGCTGTGATATTCATCGTAGACTCGCACGCGAGCAGCGCAACCTGAATTCGCAACGGCGATCAGGAAAGTCGCAGCAAGGCAGGTGGAACTGAGAATTCGCTTCATTCGGGACATTTTCGCAGCCCTCCGTGGATTCGCAGGATGTAGAGCGGTCGTCAGAACAGGTTCCTCTCCATCGTTAGATGTGGAACTCGAACCAACGTTGCCATGCCAAGCGGCATTCCCTCCCAAATTCGGAGTGACGCCACGCATTCTGTTGGATGCAACTACGGGACCAGGCTGCCAAAAATATGTAATTTTCTCTAAAGCATTCATGCCCAGCAGGTTACAATGAGCAGTGGAAAGCGATTCGCTTTATTTTGCTGTACGGGGTCGCATTTCTTTTTTACATCTTTCTGGATTTCGTGATTAGTTTCGCAGGCTTGCCGAATATTTCTTGCGGAGTGACCGTCGAAGGACTTTCGGCATCTCAATCCAGTAACCAGCCCAGTGCCCGCGGCCGGACGCGATTTCTCCACGCCGCGATTTCAACTTCAAACTCTATTTCCGGAGGCGATTTTCATGGCTCGAAGGCTGCTGATCCTGCTGGGATTTTTTTCCCTCTTTTCCATTTCCGCGAGGGCGCAAGGGATTGACCTGTTTGGCGGTTATACCTACGAACGGCTCGGCACTTCGCCGGCCAGAAACCTGAACGGCGTGGAAATCACGGCGCAATATAAACTCACGGATTGGTTTGGATTGGCGGCGGACGTGGACGGCCATTTCGGGTTGCCCTCCCAACCCGACGGCCGGACGCTGCATTTCATGGCCGGGCCGCAAATTTCATTTCCCGCGCGAATTTCCCCGTTCGTTCACGTCCTGGTGGGCGTTGGACATGTTTACGACAACGGAGCTTCGAGCACTTCCTTTGCGGGCGCGATCGGAGGCGGAATCGACATGCACATTGCGCCGTTGATTTCCTGGCGAATCATTCAAGGGGATGACATCGTCACGAACCACTTCGGCGGGGTGCAGCACAGTGCGAGAGTGTCGACGGGGCTGGTGTTCCGCTTCTAGTCGCCATTTCACAAGACGTATGCTGCGCGCACGTCAGCGTGGCTTCCGAGCCGAAACATCCGCTGAATTTGGGTGGCTGGTGGCGCAGGCTTCAGCCTGTGGATGTTGGAGTTTGCAAGGACTAACCCCCACAGGCTGAAGCCTGCGCCACTTAACTGCCGAAAAGAGGTCAGGTACGCGTGGTTACGAAGCGGTCGGGGCGGCGGCTTTTGAGGACATGCCGCAGACGGTCGCAGGCTTGCTCGAGGCAGTCGTACAGTTCGTCCACTTCCTTGGTTTCGCTGGACAATTTTCCCGCGTCGATATCGGCGACGAGTTCGTGACAAAGATTTGTGGCGCGGCGAACGCGGTCCGCAACGAGCATCGAGACGATTTCACCGGCATCCCGGCCCTTGAGCTGGTATTCCCGCAACTGTTGAACCGCCAGGGCGGTGGTGCGAAGCGTATCGACGGTGTCGCGGAATTCGTTCAGCAGACGGAAGTCGATGCCTTCGGCCTGCAGCGATTTTTCAAGTTTTTGCAATTCGACGCTGGTCTTTTTGACCTGCAGATTTACGCCCCAGAAACTTTCACTTGGAGTAATCAACTCGACAACAATGCCGTGCGAAACGCCTTCCCTGGAACTGGGGGTGGCCAGCACACGCGCTTCGGCTGATTCCGCGGAAAGAAAATTAGTGAGCGTGATCCGGCTGCCCACGCTGGGATATTGCGTCATTTCCAGGAAGCCGCCGTTGGCATTGACTTGTTTTGCGACCGCCTGGATCAGGACGGGCACGCCTTCCGAATCGCGCCAACTCGCTTCCACCGGCACTGCGACCAGAAAGCGGTAACTCTTTCTTCGCTCCGCTTTCGATCCGTCCGGAGTGGTTCCGCGACCGGTCATGATGGTTGATTTCCTTCTATCCATGGGGTCTTCTCATCGCGTCGCTGATTCCGACCGGCGTCGGGGGCAAATGGACTATGCACTCGCAGCTTAGTCAAATGTCCTGAAAATTACTACTGTACGAAAGGACAGTAGGCAAGAATTGAAACGTTCAGTTGAGCCGCGACTTCGGGGGGTGGCCGGCGCGCAGGCGAGGCACGAGCAGTGTCAAAAAACTATTGCTCGGGCGGAGCAGCGTCCATGCTGGCACGCGCGGGGATGGGGCGATAACCGCTGCGTGTGCGGATACGGTACTTCTTGAATTTTGGATTGGTGATTTTTACCGAAATGGTACGCCAACCGCGATTAGGATTGGGCTGCGGGTAGTAGCTCATAAAGTATAGATGCGCAAGGTCTTCCCGGATAGAGGAGAAGGCATCGCGCTGATCCTTCCAGCTTTTTGCAAAATACGCTTCGCCGCCCGTGCTGGCCGTCATGCGCGAAAAAACGGCTGC
The DNA here is from genome assembly GCA_963804145.1 of uncultured Acidobacteriota bacterium. Taxonomy (GTDB): domain Bacteria; phylum Acidobacteriota; class Terriglobia; order Acidiferrales; family UBA7541; genus Palsa-360. The sequence goes on from CAWDPI010000010.1 coordinate 344,792, forward strand.
GGAAGCGGCGTCGAGCTTGGCTTCTCGCGTGCTGATCATGTAGATCGGAACGCCTTCGGATTGCGCCAATTCGTCGACGTCTTCCGGAGAAACCATGCTGGAATTATCGGGGCCATTGGAAAAAACGACGACGACTTTTCTGCCGGAATATTGCGCGGCATCTTTGAGCGTCATGAGCAGGGCGTTGTAGAGCGCGGAATCGTCGCCGTTTACGGTCTCGCGCACGCCGCGCAACACCTGGGTGCGGTCCGTGGTGAGCGACGCCGCGCGGTAAAAGTCCCGGCTGTAGGAATAAAACGCGACTTGATAGGGATGGTCCAGGGACCGCACGAATTCCGCGATGGAATCCTGGGCAAAGACAAAGCCCCGCCCGCGGAACATGTAATTGCTGGTGTCAAACAATATAAAAACGTTGGAGCCGCTCACCGCCGAGGCGATTCCCTCAATGGAACCCGATTGGGTGCCGCCGCGTGGAGGATCTATTCGGCGGTGCTCGAGGAGCGCGTCGCCTCCCGGGTCCTTGGCCGCGCTTGAATCCTGCGCGGCATCCAGCAAATTTTGCGGGCCTTCGTTTCCTTCTTCGAACGTGGCGACTTTTTGGGGAATGCCGTCCTCGGAAATGTCAAAATCCGAGGGGCGCAGGGTGGTCACGTAGTTTCCCTTCTCGTCCGTCACGGCTACGTTCAGTTGCACCATGGATACGACAACGCGAATGACGCTGCCGCCATTGTCCTGAGCGCGGTCCTGCGCGGCCAGCCAGACCGCAAAGCCGGCAATGAAAATCAGAACTCCCATGCATGGAAACACGTATCGTTTGGCCATGATTACCTCGTGAAACCGCCCCGCGCATTTCTGCGAATCCGGCTTTATATCCGAAAACTCCGCAACCTACTGCAAAACATTTCAAAGTCCGGCCGAGGGTCCGCTCTTCGGCAACGCCGCGATCTTGCCCTGCCGGAATTCTTCTCCGGTTTCGCGCATCGCGCGCAGCACGGCGGACCAATCTTCCAGGTGCGACGCAAAGGTTTGCTCCACCATGCGGCGCGTCAATTGGGGAACCAGCACGTTGAGCATGACGGGCGAGTAGCCCATCTCATCCGCCAGACGCCCCCAGTACAAGTTGCCCGAATCCCAGGATTCTGCCATCAAGCGGCTGGAGTAATAGAGAAATGTGGGGATCGGCTTCATGTTCATGAGCTCCCGTCCGTAGCTCTGCGCCAGGGCGGGGTGAGGGACGCCGAAATCTTCCGAAATTCGGGCTACGTTCGTTTCGATTGGGAAGCGGGCCATCAACTCGTCCAGTTCCTTCCCTGCCGGCCCCGGGTTGCGTTTCTCGGAAGCAAATCTCTGGCGATATTCAGCCGCCAGGTAAAAGCTCTCTGCCGGGGCAATCAATGCAAGGGCGTCGTCCTCGTGCCCGGCGCGCAAGGCCGTCTCCACCTGCTCCAACCTTTGCGGAAGCAGGCCATCGTTGAGGATACTCAAGACAGACTCGCGCAACTTTTCATCCTTCGCGGCGCCGGCCAGAAGCTCTTCGCCTTCTCGCTGGTACAACGCAACGGCATGCAACTCATTGCGCGTCACGCTCCACCATCGCGGCAGAACCGCGCTGGTGATCAGGCCCGGAACCAAATCCTCCCAGATAAGGGACTGAACATTTTTCGGCACGATGAAATCCTGCTCCACTCGCGCGAGAGCATAAGGCAAATCGGCCATGGAGCCGATCAAATGAGCGCCGCCGCTGGCCGTCCATCCGCGGCCAAAAATGCGCGGAGTGCGCCAGACCTGTTCGCTGGCGCTGGCGGCTTCACCCGAATAATCGCCTCCGGAGAAATCATGGGAGCGGACGAAGAGCGGGTTATTGTGAATCATTTGCGCGCCGGGCGGCTCGTAGTAGGCGTAGTTGAGCCCTACCAAAGTGTCCCTCAAAAAGGGAGTGAGCAAGCCGTGCGCCTGGGTCAATTCCGCCGGGCTGCTGGGGGATTTGATTATTCTTATCAAATCGGTCCGCATCTGCAAGGCGGTGTGGCGGTTGCTGTAAAGCCCTGCGGCAAATTCGGTCCTCTCAGTCTTCGTAAAGAGAGGCTTCGGCATCTCAAATTCGCGCAGCTCGCCGGCAAGCGGAAGCATCGAGTCGGCGACCTCCTTCCCTTTGGCCATTTGGTCGAGGCCGTCACCCAGGGAGATTAGCGTGTCCAATGAAACCAGGCGCTGATCGTCGATCACCTGACGCATTCTGCCGGCCATTTCGGATCGCAGCTGTTGCGCTTCCCTGGTGTACTGCTCGGGACCGGCGAGCAACGCAAAGAGCTGGTCTTGCGGCAGATAAGTTTTGCCAGTTGAGGCGCGCAGGAGTTCTCCGAGCGCTGTTCTCCCAGCCACGTACACCTGGTCCGACGAATGCAGCGAACCGAAGGCGTTGAGGATTTTTTGCCAGGAATCGTTCAAGCGGGCGTCCGGAATCTGACCTTGCCGGGCCAGGATTTGCCAGAGGCCGAGGTTGGCTTGCAACATCCCCAGGGCATCCGTTCTTGTGAGCCGATCGGAAATTTGATTCAAACCTTCGGCGATGACAAGAAATCGCGACATGGATTCGTTGTTCAGTCCGTGGAATTCCGCAAACACCGGGTACTGGTCGCCGAAAAGTGGAAACTTTTCGGCCAGCAGACGAGCGGTGGGAACATTGAGCTGTTCACCGGGGGCGCGCCCGCGGTCGATCTCCGTCAACATCAGGAAGTTGTAGACCGGTCCCTCAGGCATCGCATACCGGGAGACGCCCACCATCCCTTCGACCACCTGCTCCGGGTTGTTCCAGCCCCCGGCCTTTTCGCCCCATTCACGGATGAGCTTGGAGTCCGTTTTGCGGCGCAGAACTTCCTTCCAGACGTCGACGCTCCCAGGGATGTGCGGCTGGCCGTTGGGGTCAACTTGGAGTCGCGCCTCGAGCAAAAAGAGGGCCGGGTCCGGCCGGAAAGAATGTCTGGTTGGAATTGGATTCACGTCGTGCCCGCGAAGCGCGTCGTAAAAACGCTGCAGGTGACGAGGCGCGGTGAAATATGCCTGTTGGGTTTGGCTCACGCGGGTGAGGGTGTCAAAATACGATGCCAGCCAGCCGCTATCTTTGGAAAGAAGACGTGAAACGAAGTCTGCCGGGGACCGCGGGCTGGCGCCCACCAAATCCCTCCAGGCGTTTTCCGATCCTGGTCCACCCGGAACGAGAACCCTTCCCGACCGAATGCTGATCTGGCTGCCATAAAAATCAAGCACCGGCGCCGCCAAAATCAATTTCTTTTGGCCCAGAGATTTCCACAAAAACTGAGCCGTTTCGGTATCCATGCGCGACATCGCCCAATACAAGCGAGCCAGCTCGGGGTCGCGCAAGATTGAGTCCACCACGCCGCGGTTCGCATTTTTCTTGTTCTCGACCCAATCCGACGATTTGAAGAGCACGGGAACTTTTGTGGAAACATAAGGAGTTTCAAACGGCTTACCGCCCCGCAGCGTCTCCTCAAGGTCTGCCAATGGGAATCCGGAATCAATCGTAAGAAATGCCCTGTTGGCGTCGGCGGTTTCCAGCGCGGCTTCCGGTCCGCAGGATTGCGGAAGTTTGTAACCGAGAATGACTAGGAGCGGTTTAGCATCGTCGCAGTTTGAAACATGGATTACGCCGCCCGGGCCCGCCAGGGCTTCCAGCTCCCGCGCCTGGTCCATGTACCAATTGACGAGGACCAGGAACTCCGTTGGTTTGCCGGCTTGGTAGCCGCTCATGACGACGTTGCGCGCTAGCAGCGGCAATACTTCTTCAGGTGCGATCTGCTGGCTGATCGCCGCCATCCGCAAAAAGGAACGAAGCGGACCGGGGATGGCTGCTTCCTCGGTGGTTGAGGAAGATCGGGATCTGAGGCTTGCGAGCCGGAACGTTGTGGCGGGGCTGGAGGAGTCGCGGCAATAGTACATTCACAGAGCCCGGCGAGTACGCACATGAAACTGCAAAGGAGAAAAACCGACAGGGTGCGACGTGATTTCATGGCCCGAACCTCCACCGACCGTTGGAGACGTTGACTTTTGAATCCCTGGCGGCGCCGAGCATTGCGGCGAAGCAATCTTCGTGGCGCGGCCTGCGTATGGCTCGTCTGGACTTGGTGATTTGCACTCACCAGTCTTGCCCGAAATCTGAGTTGTCGTTCTGACCTTTGTCCCGGCGGGCCTTCTTTCCAATCGACGCATGCGTCTTGTGGGTGCGAAGGATAGATCATCTTTCGGACCCCAGTCAATCCACCGCGGCTTCAAGACAGGTATCGGCAAAAAGCGCCGCGGGGCCAGTGCGAATCCATCCGGACCTGTTCCCTGTCCGAAAAATTGCGCGATCGTCCGCGCCAGCGTTGCAATTCAAAACTTTCCGGCACGACGGGGACGAATCCATCGCTTGCGGTTAGCATGCAATGCCATTACGGAAAAACAAGTCAAAGCCTGGAAAGCGCGAAAGGATCGTGCTTTCGGGGGCGGGGGGTACGGGAAATGTACAGGAGAAAAGATTTGGAATCAACTGGGGAGAAAAGCAGGGCGGGATTGGCAGTGAAGTAGCACAGCCACTCCTGGCTGTGCGGGTTTATAAGCTGCAGTGCTAGAATAATTGGAAAACTTGACTCAGCGACGATCGCCAAAACCGCACAGGTCCGCCGCGGCGGATGCCTGTGCTACTAAAACGTATTCTCGAGCTTCAGTCGGCTGTGCTGAGGGCTTGGAGTTGGGATTCAAGCGTGGCGCAGTACTCGCGTTCCGATGCGAGCTCGGACTGGAGCTTTTTGACCAGAGATTCCAGACGTTTAATGTCCATGCGCAATTTCTGCAGCTCTTGAGCGTTGCCTGCGGGAGCGCGCAATCCCGCGGAAGAAGAAGGCGCCTGGGGCATGGCTCGAGGCGCAGAGAGAGGAGGCGCGGGCGCGAGGGATGCAGAGCCCTTGGAGAAAGAATCGGCGGCGCCATCAAAAAACTTGCTGAGCGGGTTGATGGCCCCCGCTTCGCTCGGCGGAAGAGCCTGACCCGGTTCGGCGCGATTCAGAAGTTTCTTGACGCGGTCCACCAGCTCCTGCGGATGAAACGGCTTTCGAATCAGCTCGTCCGCTTTCACCTGGTGGGCGCGTTCGGCAACCTCTTTGTTGACTACTCCCGACATCAAGAAGACCGGCGTCCCGCCAAACTGGGGGTGCTGTTTGATGAATTCACAAAGCTGGTAGCCATCCTTGTCCGGCATGATGACGTCACTGATTACGGCATCGGGCACTGTTTGTTCGAACAAGGCAACGGCGGAGGCCATGTCGGAACACGTCACGACGTTAAAATTTTCGCGGCGAAAAGCGATCTTGACCACTTCGCGCATGGTGGCGCTGTCGTCGATGAAATACACGTTGGGTTTGGAACCTGGTTCGCGTGGCGTAACGTCGTTCATTAGACTTCCCTTTCCGCCGGATGTTGGTTCGCCTCGTCAAACTCGCGCAGGGCGTCGAGGAGCAAATCCATCGAGCTTCGATGGACGGTGCGTTGATTCGCAGTCGCGCCGGCGACAAGCTTGTAAACGCCAATCCCTGACTGCTGGCAATCTTTGACAATCTGGATGACCGCTTCCTCGCCGGTCAGCTTGCCGCATTCGGCGTGATGAATTTCACCGGATTCAAAGAACAGGACCGCATCGGTTTCGCCCGCGTTGACGTGCAATGCGCCGGTCTTTCGCGTCTGGTCCAGCATCTGCATGATGCCCGGCAAATCCAAATGCTCGAGGCTTCCGCTGAGAGATGTGTCCGTCGTCGAGAGCATTTCCGTGGGCTGGAATCCGTGCCGCGAGCTGCGCAAGAAAGCGCGAATGTGGCTGGCGATGTCGGCGGGATTCCTCCTCCGGTCGATGTAGTCGTCGCACCCGGCGCGGTACGCCTCCAGCGGGCCTTTCTCCGCGCTGTTGCCGAGAGCCATCAGCGGGGTGTTGGCCGTTTTCGGATCGCTGCGCAGCACGGGCACAATCTCGAAGGCGCCCATTTCCCGAAGTTCGGTGGCGCAAAGAATAATGTCGGGCGGATTCCACTCAATCATCGTGAGCGCGTAGGACGCTACAGGGTGATGAAACACCTGGAAGCCTTCTTTCACGAGCGCGTCCGTCATGCGTTTGACAAAATACACGTTGCTGTCAATCAGCAGGACGCGCAGCGCCGCTCCGGCCTCGCTCACGGCTTTGCCTCCCCCGCTGGGACTAGTTCTTGTTCCATCCTGGCGCTCGCCCCGATTGTCTTTTCGAGATCCAGAACGTCGATCTGTTCTCCGTTGAGGTCCAGGCATCCGGTCACGAATTCATCCTGCCCGGTTGCGGGGAGCATGATTCCGGCCACGAGTTCACATTCACCTTGAACCGGGATCGCGCACCGCTCGGAAATATTCGCGATGCACCGCTCCACAACGAGGAAAAATCGCGCTGAGGGAGACGCTGCGCCCAGCACACCGGGCCCCAAGTCCAGCACCGGAACGATTCGCCCTCTCCGCAAGACCACGCCGGAAATCAGCGGCGAGGTGTGCGGAAAAGAATATAGGAACGGCGAAGCGATCAGCTCTGCCACACTTTCGCGAGGCAACGCCACGCGCCGCGCGCCCACTTGAAAAACAACGTAAGAAGGAACGAGAGAGCTTTTTTCCGCATTCATACGCGCACTCTTTCATGCCGCATCCCCGCCGCAGACTGCAGCAAGCCGGGATTCTGCTCTTCGAGCTGTTGCAGCTCCCGGGCGGTGAGAAATCCCAGGGGATTGGCAACGGGCAGAACCTTGCGGTCCAGCACTGTGAGGCCACGATACCAGGAGCGCTCTTCCCCCTGGAAGGATTGCGGCAGAGCGAGAAGCACGCGCATCTCGGCCATTTCTTCGATTCGGTCCACGAGCACGGCCACGGGCGCATTGCGCAAAATCAACACGGTGGTTGGCCGCGACTGCGGCAGATGGAAATGCTCGTAGCCGCTGACCACGTAGTACGACCTGGCGTCGCGCTCCACGATGTGACGAACTTTTCGCATGACGGGGCGGTCCAGGTCCACAACGGTTCCGCCCAAACTGTCCGTACTCCGAATTTCCTGTATGGACGCCGCGGAAATCACGAAGCTGTATTCGGCAATCGAAAACACGGCGACTTGTTCCCGCGGTCGAGTGTCGCGCGGCGTCACACTGGAATTGTCCGGCTGCGTCATCGCGATCCTATGGGCTGTGCCAGACGGCAGATGGAATCCACATATTTTTCTATCGCAGGATACATTTCATCGATGCCTACGACTTGATCCACAACGCCCGTACGGATCGCTTCGGCCGGCATCCCGAAGATGACGGAAGTCGCTTCATCCTGCGCCAGCACGCATCCACGTGCAGCTTTGACGGCCTGAACCCCTAACGCACCGTCGTTCCCCATCCCGGTCAACACAACTCCTACGATGTTCGCGCCGCCGTAAGCCGCGGCGGTCTCAAACGCGACGTCGGCGCAGGGGCGGTAACCGGAGATTCTGGGGCCATCATCGAGCTTGATCCGGCCGGTCAAAGAGATCCTCAGGTGGTGCGATCCGGGACAGACGTAAAAAGTTCCCGGCTGGAGCGACTCGTTGGCCTCGGCTTCCTTCACTCGAATCGAAGCAACTTCTGTGAGTTGCAAGCTCAGCTGCGAGGTGAATGTCGCCGGCATGTGCTGGATGAGAACTACGGCTGCCGGAAAATCTTTCGGAAAACGAGGTATCAAGCGCATCAAAGTTGCAGGACCGCCCGTGGAAGCGGCGATCACGACCAGGGGGTGACGCGCATCGGAATTTCCAGTTTCTCTTGTGGATAGCGCCTGGGGTTTCGCTTCCACGCCTGCAGAGGGATCGTGCCGCGCGGCGGTGCGCACGACGCGGACTTTCGCGGCCATCTTGAGTTTGCCGAGGAGTTCGTCGCGCACGTTTTTCATGTCCAGATCGATGGCGCTGGAAGGTTTGGTGACGAAATCGATAGCGCCGAGTTCCAGGGCGCGCAGCGTGCTGGCGGCGCCTTCGCGCGATTCGGAGCTCACGATCACGATAGGGCGCGGGTTCTGCGTCATGATGTGCTGCGTGGCTTCCAGGCCGTCCATCCGCGGCATATTGAGATCCATGGTCAGCACATCCGGCTGGAGAGACTGCGCCATGGTGATGGCCTCGCGGCCGTCCTTGGCTTGCCCGACCACTTCCAATTTCGGATCGGTGCGAATGAGTTCCTCGAGGACTTTCCGCATGTACGCGGAATCGTCCACGATGAGCACGCGCGTCTTTTTTTCGGCTGGTGCCATAGTTAAGCCATATCCAATGCAGGCGCGGCGGGACGACGCTGCCGCACTGTGGAATTCATTAATTCCTCCACCACCGTGAGGAGCTGTTCCTCCTGCACGGGTTTGGTCAGGAAAGACGCGGCGCCTTCCTTCATCGCGCGCTCGCGATGCTTGGCGCCCGCTCTCGAAGTGACCACCAAAACGGGGATGCGGCGCGTCACGGGATCCTGCCTCAGGTGGGACATCAGTTCGTAACCGTTCATGCGCGGCATTTCAATATCGGTAATAACCAGATGACAACCCACCTGCGCGACCAGTTCCGCGGCCTCCAGGCCGTCCGACGCCAGCTTCACGCAATATCCGGCCTTCTCGAGAATTCTGCCCACGAATTTGCGCACGCTGATCGAGTCGTCCGCAATCACCACGACTTTTTCCTCGTTCGGTTCATCCACCGCGGCGGCGGGAATGCTGCCGGAAGCGACGGCCATCGCTCCGGGACCGAAAATGCGGGCCGCACTGGCGGAGGGAACGACGACGTCGACTTCCGCCGCGGACGTGCCAGCCAGGCGGTTCACATCCACGAGGAGAATCAAACTGCCGTCGGTGGAAATCGTGGCGCCGGGGAAAAGTTTGACGCGGCGCAGGTACTGGCCCAGATTCTTGATGACGACTTCATCCTTGCCGAGAACTTCTTCGACCACCACGCCCACCTGGCGGCCCGCGGCGCGCACGATCACCATGTTCATGTAGCCGTTGATCGGCTCGATTGGAGGAAGAGCCAGCGCGTTGTCCAGGCGGACGACTTCCGTGATGACGCCGCGGACTTTCGTGAGCAACTTCCCGCCAACGTCTTCGATTTCTTCCGGACGCAACCTGCGGATTTCTTCGACGACCGCGAGGGGCATGGCCAGAACCGTGGAGCCCGAGCGAATGAAAAGGGCTTGCGAAATGATAAGCGTGAGCGGAACTTTTACGCCGAAGCATGTGCCCTTGCCTGCTTCGCTGTGGATTTCGATTTCACCATTCAGGGAGTGCACGTTGCTGCGGACGACGTCGAGTCCCACGCCGCGCCCGGCGACTTCGTTCTTTGACGACGCCGTGGTGAAGCCGGGATGAAACAGGAAGGCCCGCAATTCGCCCTCGGAAAGAAGTTCTGCAGCGGGGGCGGAAACCAAACCGGCGCGGACCGCGGTCTCACGAATGCGCTCGTAGTCGAGCCCGCTGCCGTCGTCCTGCACTTCGATAAACACGTGATTGCCGCGATGAAAGGCGCGCACGGTCACTTTGCCGCGCACGGATTTCCCCGCCCGCTCGCGCGACGCGGCCTCTTCAATCCCATGCGCGATGGCGTTGCGTACCAGGTGAATCAGGGGATCAGTGATCTGCTGCACGATGTTGTTGTCGAGGCGCGTGTCTTCTCCAACGAGTTCCAGATCCACGGACTTGCCGCAAACTTTGGCGGCGTCGCGCGCCGTGCGCGAAAGGCGCGTGTACAGATTGCCGATCGGCACCATGCGCGCTTCCGTAATCTCATCCTGCAAATGGTGTCCGAGCTTGGTGAATTCGTCGATGTCCCCGCCGACGCGGCCGACAAATCCCCCGAGTTGCGAAAGCACTTCCGAAATATCAGCGGAAATTTCAGTCAGCGAGCGCGAGAGAATATTGAAATCGTCGTAGCGATCCATTTCGAGGTCGGAAAAATCCAGCCAGCCGCCGCCGGAGGGCTGCTCCTGGGCGCCGGACGCGTACCCAGCCATTTTTCGCGGCCCGCCGGGACCGTCGCCGTCGGGATTGCTGATCCCCATGCGTGTAAATTCGTATTTCTCCTGAAATTCGGCGACCTTGTCGGACAAACGCTTCCTGGAAATTCCGAGGACCTCGACGAGCTTTTTCAACTCCGTCATTCGCCCGATGAGGCGAGTTCGATTGATGACCAGCTCGCCGACGCTGTTCATCATGTCATCCAGGCGCGAAAGAGAAATGCGAACGGACTTTGCCTGGCTGCCGCGGTCGCCCATTTTTCCTGGTTCGCCCGCCGATGCATGCGCGGAAGCGGCCGGCGCGGAATCGGCTTCCAAAGCTTCGGGCCGGGAACCATCTCCTGCCGTGGCGCCATCTTCGAGGAGTTCTTCCGGAATCCATTGCGCGATTCGCGCGAGCAAAGGGCTGACGGTGCTCCTCATTTCGTCGTCGCTCGTCCACTGCCGGTGCAGGAATTTCCGGAGGGCATCGAGCGTCTGCAGGCACACGTCGGTAATCTCCGGGCTGGAAGGCAGCGCGCCATCGCGGAGCAGCCCGATTAAATCTTCCAGACGGTGCGCCACGGCGCCCAACCGGCGCAAACCAACCTGCGCCGCCGAACCTTTGATCGTGTGGACGGAGCGGAAAAGCCGGTGAATCTCTTCGGCGTCCGGAGTGGATTCGAGTCCCAACAAACACTGGGTCGCGATTTGCAGGTGCTCTTCCGCTTCCGGGATGAAGAAATCGAGCACTTCCCTGGGAACGTCATCATCTTCCGGCAGATCGTCGGCGAGATTGCTTTCGGAAAGCGGCTGAGAATCCCGCGCTTCCATTCCGGCACCGGCGGACAAATCGTCTCCCGGCGCGGATGGGGAAGCAGGCGCGCCTCCAAAAGCAAACGCGTAGCGGTGCTTGAAGGCCGCAATGTCATCGGCGGTTTCGCTGCCGTCGGAACTGATTTGCAGCAGGTCAAACTCAAGGACGGAGATCGCATCGGCGAGGAATTCGGTGAGCGGGCCGTACGTGTCAGGACTCAGTTGCGCTTTGCGGGCGTACTGAAAGACGTGCGCCAATCTCCCCGCAATATCCGAGAAGAGCGGATAGCCCCAGCGACTGGCGGATTCAGAGAGTTCATGGGCGGCATCGTAAAGGCGGGCGAGATCATCGCTCGTGGACGTGGGCTCGACGGGCAATGCGGCGTATTCCCGCAGAAACTGCAGGCGCTCGGAGGCGTCCTGGAGAAATTGCTCGAGCGAATTGGAATCGTGGAGCGTCATGAGCCGTTGCCCTGCGCCGCCGGCTTCTGATCGGTCTTCGTCGCTGGCGGCTTGACGTAGTACTGGCAATCTCCAAACACGGCCGTCTCGAATTTGACGCGAGCGGTCTTCATGGATTCGGAATGGCCGAGAAAGAAAAGGCCGCCGGGCTCGAGCGTGTCGTAGAACCGCTGCAGCAGTTCGTTCCTGCGCTCTTCCGAGAAATACATCAGTACGTTCATGCAGAAAATACAGTCCATGCGACCCACGTAGACGGAGCGCGCCAAATTCATTGGCGCAAATGAAATCATTTTGCGGAGGCGGGGCTTCACCTCCCACGCGTCTCCAACTTTTTTGAAGTGCGCCTCCAACTGCTTCGGAGTGACGTTGGCGAGGCTGCGGCGCGTATAGACTCCGCGTTCCGCAATCTGGAGAGCGTCGCGGCTGATGTCCGTCGCCAGGATTTCAATTTGCCAGGCGTCGGCAAACGGCAATGTGTCCGCCACGGTGATGGCGATGGAGTAGGCTTCTTCGCCCGTCGAGCAGCCCGCGCTCCAAATCCTCAGCACGCGCGGCGTGCGCCACATATTGCGGGCCTGGACTTCTGGAAGAACCACGCGCTCGAGGGCTTGAAAAATATCCGCATAGCGAAAGAAGGAAGTTTCCTGCGTCAGCAAGCTTCCGAGAAAGCGGTCATATTCCACGTTGGAGCTGCGGATCCGGCGAAGAAGCGCGGCGGCGCTTTGTTCGCCGCTGTCGCGCAGGTATTCGTTCACGCGCGGAGCGAAGAAGCGCTCGCGCGAGGCGTCGAAGAAAATCGCCGACCGCTCTTCAATCAGCGTGCGGAGCTCATCGAGCTCCGAAGCGGTTACGGCAGCCGGTAGCGTGGATGATTTGTCCATGCGCGTTCCAGGGATCCTCAGGCCGGCACTCACGGGCCGGTTTCCGATGGTTTACCGCCGCGCCTCGACGACGACGGGCTCGCGCCGAACCGTAGCGGATGCGCCGGTGCCGTTGGACCGGAATTGCGACAGTGCGTCGACGAGTTGCTCGGAGAGCTTCACCAGCGTGCCCACCGTGCCGGCCGCCTGCCGGGCGCTCTGCGATGTCTGCCGCGTGATCCCGGAAATGATCTGCATGGCGTTGGCGACGCCTTCCGTGCCGCGCACCTGTTGTTTGGAAGCGAGTGAAATTTCCTGGACGAGTTCCGCTGACTGCCTGACGACGCTCGAAATGGCTTCCAGCGCTTTGCCCGCCTGATCCGCGAGGCCTGCGCCGACTTCCACTTCCTTCGTGCCTTCTTCCATGACGACCACGGCTTCGTTCGTCTCGGCCTGAATCGCTTTGATAAGGGCCGCGATATCCTTCGTTGCCGTGCGGGAGTGCTCGGCCAGTTTGCGAACTTCGTCGGCGACGACGGCGAACCCGCGGCCGGCTTCTCCGGCGCGTGCGGCTTCGATGGCGGCGTTGAGAGCCAGCAAGTTGGTCTGCTCGGTGATGTCGTTGATGACGTTGATGATTTCGGAGATTTCCAGAGAGCGATCGCCGAGGGACTTGATCTTCCGGGCGGTGGCCTGCACGGAAGAACGGATGCGCTGCATTCCCTCGAGGGTGTCGCGCACGGCGCGGTTGCCCTGTTCGGCGGCGTCGAGAGCGCGGCGCGCGGCTTCGGCGCTGGCTTCGGCGTTGTTGGACACTTGTTTCATGGAAACCGTCAGCTCTTCCACGGCAGACGAGGTGTTGGTGATTTCCTGATCCTGCTGGCCGGTGCCGGTGTTCATTTCGTCCGTGGCGACGAGTATGCGGTTGGCATTGGTGGAAACTTCGACGGCCGCGTTGCGCACGCGGTCGAGAACCGTAGTGAAATTATCTAACATGAAGTTAATTGAGTCAGCAACGTTGCCGAGCGCATCGTTGGTGACCTTGCCGCGCAGCGTCAGGTCCCCGCGCGCCACCTGGTTGATCAGGTTCAGCAGGTCCGTGATGCTCTTCTGGAGCAGTTCCTGGGCCTCCTGGTTTCCGTAGGCCTTGGCCACGCGCGCGGAGGTGCGGTTCAAATTTTCCGCGATCACGCTGAATTCATCCTCGACGGGCACTTCTGCCTTGGCGCGCGAATCGCCTGCCGCGAACCGCTCGGAAAAGGTGGAGAGCGCGTCAATCGGGTTGAGCACGCGGCGCGGCAGCGTCATCAAGAGCACCAGCGCCGTAAAAAGCGCCAACCCCGCGGCAATCAAGAATTCCATGCCGGCGATGCCTGAGGTTCCACCCTGGAAAATCGAGCCGCCACCCGAGTGCGCGCCGGCTTGATAGGCCAGCCCCAACACCCCGAATAGCGCAAGGCTCGTCCAAATGACGAGCATCCAAATTGTCGAACTCAACCGGGTCTTCATGACTTCAAAACCTCCCTCATCTCGCTTTCAAAGCGCCCTACTCTTCTGCCATTCCTTCGTAGCCTGTACATCGCCCGGCTTAAATGACGGGCACGGGAAAAACTTGAATCAACTGGCGCAGATCCAGAACCAATGCCAGCCGCTCCTCGTGCCGCAGCATGGCACGGCAGTGCGGCATATCCGGCGGGGCGTGGTCGAGGAGCGATTCCGAAGAAGCCGGATAGGTCCCGATCACTTCGTCGGCGGCGATTCCCACATGCATATCCTCGTTGTGATCGTCGCCCGCAAGCACGGCGACGATGATGCTGCGGGGCAGGAGTCCCGGCCGGCGGCCTTCGGTGACCGCGATATCCACGGCGGGAATAATCGTGCCGCGCAAATTGAAAATGCCCATCAGGAACGGCGGTCCGAGGGGCACGCGCGTCACCAGCGGCCAGTCCACCACTTCTTCCACTTCCAGCACGGGCAGGCAGAACCGCTCGCGGCCGGCGCGAAACACGCAAAATTGCCGGGAAGGCTGCGCATGCTCGCTCGATCCGGAAATCTCGTCCAGCTCCTCGGCCTGCATGTCCGGAGGGAGGGGATTCAAGTAGGTTTCTTCCGGCATCAGGCTAACCGCCTTACTTCGCGCAGAAGATCGACCGGCTCAAACGGCTTCACCACGTATCCGTTCGCGCCCTGTTGCTCGGCCCAGTAGCGATCGCTCGGTGTCGATTTACCACTCACTACAATAATTGGAATGCTCTTATACGTTTGCGAGTTCTTGAGCGCCCGGCAGACCTGGAAACCATTGCGCTCGGGCATGACCACGTCCAGCAGGATGAGGCTGGGGCCCTCGGAATCGATGGTCCGCTCGATCTGGGAAGGATCGCTGATGCCGATGGCCTGGTATCCTTCCTTCTCCAGAACGGACTGAATGATCCGCACCATGGATATGGAATCATCGACAATCAGAATCTTTTTCACCGGCCAAGCCTCAATTCAAAATATGCCAACAAGATGAAAGCAAGTGCAGCGCCACTCGTCCAAATGAGTTTCTCAATCAGGTAACTCGCTCAACCGCCTGAAATCGGGGCCTTTAGCGCCTGTCGAACACCAGCCGGCTCCTGGGCGTTTCGCCCATGCGGCTCTCCGGCGTCTCAAGGTGAGATTTTCTCTCGCTCAATTCCATCTCATTCTCGATGGAGTAGAGACGCTGAACAATTTCGTTCAACCGCAGCGCCATGGTGTGAATGGTGCGCACGTGTTCCCGGCAATCGTCCGGCAAGGGTTCCTCGGAGAGCAGGATCAGATCGGCGTTGCCGAGAAGCGAGGTGATCGCATTCACCATCCCGGGACGAGCTTCCAGCACAGATTTGCCGAGAATTCCAAAACGTCTTTGCGAAAAATTTGTGATTTCCGCTTCGCGCGCGCGCGCCTCGGCCGCTTTCCGGCGCAAGACTTCGCCCACCAGAGAAAATAAAATCCTGGGCCATCCGGGGCACTCCGGAAGGAGGAGCCAATTGCCGTGCATGGCGCGAACCACTCTCAGACTCTCCTCATCTCCCACCGCGCACACCACGGAATCAGGGTGCAAATCCGGCCCCGCGGGAAGCGCTGCGCAATTTCGCAGAGGCCCTATCACGATCATTTCGTAACCGGAAGAACTGGCTTGCGGGCTGACACCCGTGGAGACTGCGGTGATGGCCGGAGAATCATTCTCCCTTTGCCATCGGGCCGTCAAAGACCGAACGAATTCGGAATCATCGGAAACGATCAGGATTTGGCCGGGAGTCATCGTTTTTCCTGTCTCGTCTCATTTCCCTTTTGGAGTTGTTCCGCTTCTTCCACCAGGGAGAGCAGCCGTTTGAGGCTGATGCCCAGGTTGACAGCGCCGTCCGTTTTCATGGTTCGCTTGAGCTGGTCCACGCGTTCCTGAAATCGCGGGATTTCTCCGCGCGCATGGGCCACGGCCTGGTGCAGGCCTCTGAAATCCATGAGGCGCTTCCGGCGATCGATGGAGGTGGACAGCAAGGCGCGGGCAACGATAAGGCGCCGCAAATCTTCTGAATCCTGCCCCGAATCACTGATAAATGCCGCCACTTCCCAGGCGGACAGCAAGATTCGGGCGTTATCCACGGTCACGGTGGTCATGGAGCGCCCTCGGACTGGTGGCGTCGCAATTAATTGCTCCCAAATTTTTTCTTCCAAATTCTCGACGTCGGCGACGCCGATGTCGGGAAGCGCCTGCTCGCGGGGTTGAGCCGATTGAACTGGGGCAGAATTGGGCCGAGAGGCGGTCTCCGCAGGACCCTGAGGCTTCCCTGCTGAAGGCGGCGCAGAAGGGGCGACCGCATCAAGTGGCTTGCCCTTACGCGGGGACTCGCCATCGGCTCGTTCATCCAGGGCAGTTTCTTTTGTTGGTGCGGGCGCGGAAGTTGGCCCACTGGGCGCCACGGCGGGGCCTAACGCTTCTTCCAGGTCTTCCCGCAGGCACATCAATTGCTCGTACGGCTTAAACGAGGAGTTCCGACTGTAATCGGTCTGGAAAGGAGGCTTCCAGTGTTCGTGAAATTCGCGCAGTTTCGAGACGGGTTCCTTGGAGGAAAACCCTGCTCTGCGGCAGTCGACAGCCTTGACGCCGCGCTTATCCAATTGATTCAGGGCGGCGCCGATCGCGCGCAGATCGGCATGAAGCCACTGGATGAAATTCCGGCGCAGCAGGAAATTGAACCGGCAAACGGCAACAAGCGTTCCCGGTTCATAAAACATTTCCCCGACTTCGCTTTTGACCAGCTTGCCTTGTTCCAGTAAGCCTTGCTCCATGAGGTCGCGCAGGCTGCGGCATTGCTGCGTTGCTTCCAATATGCGATCGAGCGGTTCGCAATCCTCGAGGGATCCCGGCTCCATTTCGCCGAGGACAGGCTGGAGGATTTTCGCGACGTCGGAAATTTCTATGCGTCCGGCAATCAAGTCCTGGGGAGCGCACAGAACGAAATACTGGACCAGGAGCAAATCAATTTTGTCGCGGTCGGCTGGAAGTTTTTCGTGCTTGCCAAGATGGCGCTGTAGGAAGAGGCGGAGGCCGTCCTCACGCGCCACGGCTG
Source organism: uncultured Acidobacteriota bacterium (assembly GCA_963804145.1). GTDB lineage: Bacteria > Acidobacteriota > Terriglobia > Acidiferrales > UBA7541 > Palsa-360. Next base: position 361,565 of record CAWDPI010000010.1, read on the forward strand.
GGGTGATCAGGAAATGCCGAAGGTGGACAGCTTGTATCTGCCCGTCGACCTGGTCCAGCCAGAGAAGATCGCGGTCGCGAGATTTTTTGTCGGACCACGAACCAAATTTTACGCCCGTGGGGTATGGACCGCCGGGGAGTTCGAGCTGGCGCGTCAATGCTTCATAGATCGGATACAACCGGATGAAGTCCTCCCAGGTTTGCGGGATGGCGGAGGGAATTGCGTCCTGCTTTCGGGTGTGGCTCCGGTCTGTGGTCAGCGTTTTCACGATTAGCCCTGGATGATCCAGTTGCGGATCTCGGCGACGAATCGAGCTGCGATCGCTCGGTGGCTGCCGCCGTCCCGAATGGCGACGACGACGGCGTCAGTCCCGAGGGACCGGTCGGAGTTCTCTATATGAACCTTGTCTTTCAACTCCAATGGCAGCCGCGACTCGAAGAAAACCATCATGGAAGTTCCGAATTCGATCACAGTGCTCTCTTCCAGGAGATGGCCTTTCCCGCGAGGCGCGCTCACCAAAATGGAAACGCGCAGCGGGGTGGCGTTCGGGAACAGCTCAGCCAGGCTCCGTAATGCGGACTCCCTCTGAAGCGGGATTGTGCGATCTGTTGTCTGGCGCATAATTCCGACCGGTGTCTCCGAGGCGGCGAGAAAATCCTGGCCTAATTTTCTCGATGGCCTGAGCGCAAGCGTCCAGAAGAGTTAATGCAAGAGCACGACCAAATGCGGAGAGAAACCGGAGGGGCGCTAAAGAGTTCGTTTTGTTGGGGTTTGCTTTGGGCGCGAGAAGGGGCTTTTTAACGAATCTCAGATTGCGACCTTTTGTCTCACTGGGAGGGCATGGCTGGAGTTGTTTGCGGAGGAGAATCTGGCAGCGCAGCCAGTCCTGGCTGTGTGGTTTTGAAATCGTGCGTGGACGTCAACGGTCCATTGACAATCGCGAAAACCGCACAGGCAAGAGTGCCTGTGCTACTGATTCTTCAGACTGAAACCTTGTCGTCTCGCTGATGTTCGGCAATCTGATAGCGTTTCAGTTTGCGGTAAAGGGTGGCGCGGCTGATTCCCAACAGCTCGCCGGCTTTCGCCTTGTCGCCATGCACCTTGTCGAACACGCGCTGGATCGTCAATCGTTCGAGTTCATCGAGGGCGACGGTGGAAGACGTGTCCTCCTCATCGGGCGCAGACCGCGCGGTCTTGTTCTGGCCGTTGTCGCGGAGCATCGCGGGAGACAGGTCGCTTTCGTCAATCACTTTGCGGTCACCGAGCGTAACGGCGCGGCTGATGGAGTTCTCCAGTTCGCGAACATTGCCCGGCCAGTCATAGCGCATGAGCAGCTTCATGGCGGCGGAAGTGAACTTGATGTTTTCGCCCTCCGCCAGACGATCCAGAAAATATTGCGCGAGCATGGGAATGTCCGAACGCCGCTCGCGCAATGGCGGGAGAGTGATGGAGACCACATTCAGGCGGAAGAAAAGATCCTTGCGGAATGAGCCCTCGCGAATTGCGGTTTCCAGATCGCGGTTTGTGGCGGCAACCACGCGCACCTGCACGTGGACGCTTTCATTGCATCCCACGGGCCGCACTTCTTTCTCCTGCAGGACGCGCAGAAGTTTCGCCTGCAGCTCCAGAGGCAACTCGCCGATTTCATCCAGAAAAATCGTGCCGCCGTCGGCCGCCTGAAACAATCCGATCTTGGATTTGGCCGCCCCCGTAAAGGCGCCTTTCGCGTAACCGAAAAGATCGCTCTCCATCAGCGTTGGCACGAGGGCGCCGCAATCCACCGCCACCAGCGGCCGCTTCGCGAATGTCCCGCGATAGTGGATCGCGCGCGCCACCAGTTCCTTGCCCGTTCCGCTTTCGCCGCAGATCAACACGGGAGTCCAGGTGTCTTTCAACCGGCTGATCATGCGCAAAATTTCGCGAATCTTGGCGGAGTCGCCGATGATCCCGTCCAGCTCCTGGTCCGTCTCGACGCGTTCCCGAAGGACATGGTTTTCCTGCACCAGCCGGATTTTTTCTTCCATCCGGCGAAGAAGCATCCGGAGTTCCTCGACGCGAAACGGCTTCTGGATGTAGTCATACGCGCCCAATTTCATCGCTTCGACGGCGGACTCGATGGAGCCATGCCCCGTCATGATGACGACTTCGGTCGCCGGCAGGCGCGACTTGATCTGGCGAAGCAGGTCGGCGCCGGATAAATTGGGCAGGCGCAAATCCGCGATGACGATGTCGGGCGGGACCGCTGGGGACTGAGCCAGGGCGGCTTCGGCGCTCTCCGCTTCCGTGCAGAGATATTCGAGCGAACTGCCCACGGTCATGCACAAGCGGCGAATGCTTTGCTCGTCGTCAACGACGAGAAGGCGAATCCGCGAATCTTCCCTGGTCACCGATGTGCTCCTTGAAAAAGAATGTGTCGCATTACGAGCATTCCCGCGAATGCAAACGGAACCAAATTCAAGCCTCCGCAGGCAGGATTTGTGAGCCGATGGCGGCAGCCGGGAGACGGATCAGAAACGTGCATCCTTCGGCGTTTACATTATTGCTGCACAAAATCTCGCCGTCATGCGCCTGGATAATTCCATAACAAATGCTGAGCCCCAGTCCCGTTCCCTTTCCGACCGGCTTGGTCGTAAAGAACGGCTCAAAAATGCGGTCCGGGTTTGAAATTCCCGGCCCGTTGTCGCGAAAATAAATCTCCACTTGCTCCGCGCAAGCGAGCGTCTCGACTTCAATCCGGCCGGCGCGGCCGCTCTGCTCGATGGCGTCAAACGCGTTATTGAGAATATTCAAAAAAACCTGCCCCACCTGGTTCGGATCGGCCACTACAACGGGAAGGTCCTCGGCCAAGCGCTCGAGAATCTCGACGTTCTGGTTCGACAATCCGTAGGACCGCAGCTTGAGAGCCTGGCGGAGCACGGCGTTGATTTGAACCAGCTCGCGCTGCGGAGGCATCTCCCTGGCGAAACGCAACATGTTCTGAACGATCAGGCGAGTTCGTTCCGCTTCCTGCAAAATGATGCCGAGGCTTTCCCGAGCGAATTCCGGGAGCTCGGGATTCTCAAGCAGGAGGTCGCTGAATCCGACGATACCAGAAAGCGGATTGTTCACTTCATGAGCCACGCCGGACACCAGTTGGCCGAGCGCGGCCATCTTCTCGGCGTGCGCGAGTTTGGCTTGCAGGAGAGAGGCTTCGGTGACGTCGGTCATCACCACCACGGCGCTGCTCGCGTCACCGCTCCTTTCCCGCATCGAACTGAGGTGCACGACGAATCTCGTCACGCTCCCTTCCCTGCGCAGGAACGGGAGTTCCAGCCTCTGAACCGCGCCGCTTTCCAGAACGGTCCCTAAAGCTTCCAGAAAAATCGGCCGGTGAGAAGTGTGAATCAGCCTCACGAGCGGCAGACCCTGAAGCGCCTCCACCGAATATCCGATCTCCGCGGCCCGGTGATTCACGTAGCCGATGCGCCCGGAAGCATCGAGCACGAGAATGATATTTTGCGTGTGATTCAGTATGCTCCAGTTGAAATCGCGCTCGCGCCTTAGAGCAGCGCGCGAGTTCTTCTGGTCGGTGATGTCCAGAATCAGCCCGCGATATTGCACCAGCGCACCACTCGAGTCGCGAACCGCGCTCACATGAAGGAGAGCTTCAAGCGGGCGGCCATTTTGCCTTCGCAATTCGGTTTCGCGGTTGCGCAGGATATCCGTGTTGCGCAGTTCCTCAAGCAGGCGGCCACGGCCCGCCGGCGGCAGGAGATCTTCAAACAAGTTTTTGGTGAGGAGCTCTTCACGATTCGAGCAGTTCAGCATTTGCACCAAAGCCTGATTGGCATCCACCATCCGCCCGTCCGGATCGCAAAAAAAAGCCCCCTCTTGAATGCTGTCGAACAGGTCCCGGTAACGCCGCTCCGCTTCCAACTTTTCGCGAATGTTGACGAGCACGTGGATGGTGTGAGCGTCCGCCCCGTCGTCCGGGGACAATTTCGTCGTGGACACCAGGAAACTGCCATCCGCCAGAAGCTCGACGGGTCCCTGGACGCTTCCCGCCTGATCCGAGCACAGAGGGCATATTCCGGCGGTTTCCTTCAGCTTGGTTTCAAGCACTTCCTGGATCGGGCGGCCGATCAGCCTGGACGGATGGACGCCAAGCCGCGCAGCAAGCGGGCGGTTGATTCGAACAATTTTCCCCTCGAGGTTGTGAACGACTATCGAGTCCGGAATCGCATCGATGATGCGGACCCACCGCTCCCGGGAACTATGCACCTGTTCGAACAGGCGTGCGTGTTCGAGCAGGCCGCCAAAACTGACGCCGAGGAGCGTCAGCTGTTCCAGATGTTCTTCCGAAATATCCGCCGCGCCTTGCCACGCCGCGAGGGCTGCGCCGAGGGACTCGCCGTGGCTAAGAAACGGTACAGCAACCTGAAGGAGTCCGTCATCACCCTGCAGGCGAAGGGGTTCCAGAGAAGAATTCCGGCAAACGATTGCTTTCTGAGCGCGTTGCGCCTGGGAAAGGGATTCTGTCACGCTCGCGAGCGGGATTTCCTCAGACGCTCCCCAAGCGGAATGCCCGGCGGCTTCCAGGATCTGCCAGGCCCCTTGCCTGGGCTCGCGGCAGCAGCAAACACCACTGGCGCCGAAGGATTCACGCACCGTATGGCAGAAGAGGCGGAATAGTTCGTTTTGACTCAAGCCGCAGGACTCAGAAGTCAAACGAGCTAACAGAGTCTCAAAGGACGAGCGTGTCATGTGGGGCAGTTCGAGAATGGCGGCGGGGGCTCGCATGTGTGTATACAACTTCCGATTACGTGTTTATGGCCGATTACGTCCTTATGGCTGATACGTTTATCAATTATGAGATTATTCTCACCTCGGTCAATGGAACTTCCGGGTTTTCTCTTGAGACGGTTACCTTGGCGCCAACCCCCATCGCAAATTGAGACGTGCCAGCGCCTGTGTCGGTAGAGAGTGAGACAATTAACCAGGAAGGTAGACGGCGCGGCCCATCCGCGGGAGTTCCGTAAGCTCTCTGTTTGCAGCGTGATGCGCGGCAACCAAACTCATACCACAGCGGCAATTGAGAGCGGAGGCATCTGGTAAGGATCGTGCATAAGAAGAGGTGCGGTAAATCTTCCTGAGGTGATCTATGTCTCGCATACGTGGAGTTTGGTTCTCATTCGCAACCATTGCCCTGGCGGCAGCAAGCCTGGCGATTGTGCCGGTCAAATCTCTTGCGCAGGACGGGGCCACCGGGGACGTCAAGGATCATGGCGGCCGGAAAGTGAAAACCTCGGTCAAGCCAGCCTATCCAGACGTTGCGCGCCAGATGCACATCACGGGCACGGTGCGGCTCGAGGCGACTGTCGCCCCGGACGGTAAAGTGCGCGACACGCGCGTCATCGGCGGAAGTCCCATGCTGGCTCAAGAGGCTTCCAACGCCGTAAAGAAATGGAAGTATGAAGAGGCTTCAAAAGAGACGGTCGAAACTGTTGAAGTTGTCTACCAGTAATCCGCCAAGCCGGCGCGTTTACGTGGAGATCGAATAAAAGAATTGTGAGGCGATGGCAAATGAGCATTGGCAGGAAGCTCTATACCGGCTTTGGCTCGATTCTGGGGATTCTCGTGCTCCTGTCCGTGGTCAGTTTCACGGCGAGCCATATCGAACATACCGCAAGAAATACCGCGGCCGAGTCACTCCAGAGTATTCAAACCATCGAAAAGATCCGCTTCCAGGTGATGCAGGGCGGCCTGGACCTGCGCAACTACCTGCTCAGCGGCGACCCTCGCATGGAAACGGCGAAGGCCAACGATACCAAGACGCTCGCAGCCACCCTCCGCGAAGCCCGCGAAAAGACCAATAGCGGCGAACTGCGCGATTTGTATTCTTCCATCGAATCAAATCAACAGAGCTGGGAAGACGAATTCGCCACACCCATGATCGCCAAGCGGCATCAAGTCGACGCCGGGCAGACCACGGTGTCGGATCTCCAGATCATCTACCTGCAACATTCCACAAACACCTGGGTGGAGAAGAGCGTGACGGCCATGGACGAGGCCGAGAGCGGCATCCAGAAAGCGCTGGACAAATCGGAAGAATCAGCAAATGCCTCCGCCACCATCAGCACCGTCGTTCTTTCTCTCGGCACGATGCTGGGGGCATTGATTGGGATCTTCGTGGCGTACCGCACGTCTTTGTCGATCACCCAGCCGCTCGCGGAGCTGATTGATGTTACACGCGAGATTGCGGAGACCGGCGATCTTGACCAGAACATCGACGTTCACCGCGACGATGAGATCGGTTCTCTGGCGAATCATTATCGCAACATGATGATGCATCTGAAGGAAATGGCGAACGCTTCGTCCGCGATTGCCGAAGGTCAGCTAAATGTAACCGTCCGGCCGAGGTCTGCGCGCGACACCATGGCCAACGCCTTTTTGCGGATGATCGAAGGACTCCGCGACCTGGCCATGAAGATACGGGACAGCGCCACGGGCGTCGCGACGGGTTCGAGCCAGATGGCAGGCGCGTCAGCCGAATCCGCCAAGGTGAGCGTGGAAGCGGCCAGGGCCATTGATGAAGTCACCAGCACGATGCACGAAATGAGCATCAACGTGCAGAACGTCGTCAAGAGCACGCAGTCGCAGGCCTCCAGCGTCGCCGAGACTTCCGCTTCCATCGACCAGATGGTCGCCTCGATTCAGAGAGTGGCCGATACTTCGCGAACTCTCCTCGAGATTTGCCAGCGCTCGCGGGAGGAAGTCCACACCGGCATCGAGACGATGGACAAGGCCACCAACGGGCTCACGCGCACCAGTTCCGCCATCCGCTCTTCCGCGGACATCATTGATGTGCTTGGCCGGCGCGCGGATGAAATCGGCAAGATCATCGGGGTGATCGACGACCTGGCCGAACAGACCAACCTGCTGGCCCTGAACGCCGCGATCGAAGCGGCCCGGGCAGGCGAACACGGTCTGGGCTTCGCCGTGGTGGCCGAGGAAGTGCGAAAGCTGGCCGAGAAATCGACGCAATCCACGAAAGAAATTTCCGACTTGATTCAGGGAATTCAAAAGGAAGCGCGTGAAGCGGTCGAGAACATGGAAAAGAGCACGAACATGGTTCAACAAGGGCTGGAACTGGGCGGCGAGCTGAACCTGGCGCTGACCAAGATTTCCGACGTCGTCGGTGAAGTCTACAAATACGCCCAGCAAATCGGCGGAGCTACCAACGAACAATCCGCGGGCTCGACGCAGATTTCGAAAGCCACCTCGCGGCTCACGGAAATCACGCAGGAAATCAATTCCACGATTGAAGAGCAGGCGTCCGGCGTGCAATCGGTGGTTCGAGCGATGGAGAAGATGCGCGAGGTCGTGCAGCAAGCCACGTCCAGTTCCTCGCAGCTGGCGGCCATGGCGAAACACTCCTCGAAACTTTCCCACAAGCTCATCGAAGTGGCGGATCTTTTCGTGCTGGATGATGGCCACACGCGGCCCGGCGGAAATGCATCCAGGCGTGCCTCCCTCGAGGAAGAATCTGATTCGGCTGAATTGGAAACCGAATTGGCGCGAGTCTGAACCTTGAGCAGACCCATGGACAAACAATTACAGATTGTAGGGATGCGGATCGGCCGCGAAACGCTGGGGCTCCCTATCTCTTTGGTGCGTGAGATCGTTCGCGTCCCTGAGATCACTCCGGTTCCGAATGCCCCCGATCACATCGAAGGGGTCATCAATTTGCGGGGCAAGATTATTGCGGTCGTCGACCTGAGCAAGCGCTTCGGCGAAGGCGCCATTGAACGCAACTCGAAGAGCCGGATTGTGGTTGTGGAAATGGAAGAGCGGCTGGTGGGGCTGCTGGTAAATTCCGCTTCCGAAGTGTTGCGTCTCTCGCCATCCGAAATCGAGGCTCCGCAAAACGTTTTCCCCAATGAAGAGATGAACTACGTCACGGGAGTCGGCAAACTGAATGACCGGCTGATCATCCTGCTTGACCTGAGCCGGATTCTGCAACGCGTTGAATTGCAACGGTTGAACGAAGTCGCGGAGCTCGCCGGCGTTTCGATGGGCGCTGGACCGTCCCGGCTGCGTTAACTGGAAATTGGAATTCCGAGCGCCGGAGAACCATGTCCACACCAACAATACTTTCGCCCCTTTCCCTGACCGATGCGGAGATCAAACTCCTGCAAACGCTGGTCTATCAGGAATGCGGCATGTTTTTTGACGAGCGCCGCATCCATTTCCTGCGCGACCGCGTACAACGGCGTCTGAAAGTCTGCCAGTCGGATTCTTTCTACAGTTACTATCGCCTGCTGACCAGCCGTGAGGGAAAATCAGAATTAACCGCGCTGCTGGAAAACCTGACGGTCAACGAGACAAGTTTCTTCCGGGCCAAACCGCAGCTTGAACTTTTCCAGAAAACGATTCTCGAGCAGGTGCTGAACCGGAAGCAGGCGAATCGTGATTGGACCTTGCGTGTGTGGAGCGCGGGCTGCTCGACCGGACAAGAGCCCTACACCCTAGCCATGCTGATCTGCGATGCCCTGGCCTACTACTACCTTCGAAATCCCATGTCCGTTGAAATGCCCTCGCCCAAACCGATCGTTCCGCCGCCTTGGAAAGTCGAAGTGGTCGCCAGCGACATGAGCTATTCGGGGCTGCTGACAGCGCAGCAGGGCGTGTACAGCGATTCGCAACTGGAGACCGTCGACTACACGTCGCGCTTGCGCTATTTCGATAAACTCTCGGAAAAATATTCCGTCAAACCGGCGCTCAAGAGCCTGATTCAATTTGATTTTCATAACTTGAAGACGGATTTCCTGCCGCGCCGCAACGACATCATTTTCTGCCGGAACGTGATGATCTATTTTGACGAGCCGGAACAGAAACGCCTGATCGAAAAGTTCTACCACTGCATGAATCCCGAGGGTTACCTGTTTGTGGGGCACGCGGAGAGCCTGTTCGGCTTGAGCACGAAATTCCGCATGATCCATTTGAACAACGCCACCGCCTACCAGCGGATCGAGACGAACGAGTGAACTTTTTTTCCGATGAGCGCGCCGCGGAACTTCGCGAACTCTTCTTTGAGAGTTCGCAGGATATTCTGCAGGAGCTGAACGAGGCGGGGATCCTGCTGGAAACCGATCCGGCAGATTCCGAGGCGCTGGCTCGCGTCCGCCGGGCCATGCACACGCTCAAAGGCGACGCCGCCGCAACCGGTTTCCGGCAGCTCAGCGAGCTCGCTCACGATATTGAAGATTTATTGACGCCGGCGCTCGTCGTCGAGCGGGGAGAAGTGGTCGCAGAGATTGTGCTTTCCGCCGCCGACAGCTTTCACGCCATGCTCGGCGCCCACCGCGGCAACTTGCAGCCTCCGGACATCACCGAACTTCGGGCGCACATTCGTTCGCTTGCCGAGAATCCCAAATCCGGGTCCGGCTCCGAGCCATCGCGATCAACGGCATGAGTGGACTCGAAATGAGCAGCAGAAAATTTCGGAAGCGTTGCGCGGCGAATTGCCCGTTTATCACCTGACGCTTGGCATCGACTCCGCACTCCAGATGCCGGCGGCTGCGCTGCAACTGGTTCGCGCGGCGCTTGAAAAATGCGGCACCGTCGTGGCGCAGTTCCCGGCCAGCGGGGTCACGCCGCAAACACTGCCGGCGGTTCATGCGGCTGTTTCGAGTTCGCAAACGGCCGAATGGATTCGCGCGCGATGCCAGGTTCCGAGCGTTGTGTCGGACATTTCGATTGAGCCCATGAAGCTCAACGAGGCCGAGCCTCGCGATGCCCTGCAGGTCCTTCTGGAGGCCGAAACGGCAGCGGAAGCGATGTCCACGCTGGCCTCCGAAAATGGGCATACCGATTCGCCCGCCGAAACTGTGCCGGGAACTTCCGGCGCGACGGGAGGAATGCTCGGCTCGACCGAAGCCTGGCTTCGCGTCGAGACGGGGCGCATCGACACGGTCATGAATCTGATCGGAGAATTGATCATCGGGAAGTCGATGCTTCACCGGGCGATCAATGAGTTCGACCAGAAGTTTCCCAAGGATCCGCTTCGCAACCGCCTCGGCGATGTGCTGTCGTTCCAGTCGCGCGTGCTCGGCGAACTTCAAAAATCGGTCATGAAGATCCGCATGGTGCCGGTCGAGCAACTCTTCCGCCGCCTGCCGCGCATTGTTCGGGACGTTTCCAAATTGCGCAAAAAAGAAATCGCTCTGGAAATGGCTGGGCAAAACACGGATCTGGATAAAAGCGTTCTCGACGCGCTCGCGGAACCCATGGCACACCTGGTGCGCAACGCCGCGGACCACGGCATCGAGACTCCGGAAGAGCGCCTGGTGCACGGGAAGTCCGCCCGCGGGACCATCCGTCTGGACGCCTACCATCAGGGAAATCAGGTGGTGATCGAAATTTCGGACGACGGGCGCGGAATCAATCACGAGAAGTTGATGAGGAAGGCCGTAGAAAACGGCATTGCGACTCAGGAGGAAGTCAACTCGATGTCGCACGAAGAAATCCTCAGGCTGATCTTTCACCCGGGGCTGACCACCGCTGAGGAAGTCACCGAAATCTCGGGACGCGGCGTGGGGATGGATGTAGTGAAAACCGTGATGGACCGGTTAAAGGGAAGAGTCGCGGTGGAAAGCGAGCCGGGGCGTGGCACAACGATTCAACTGATCGCGCCGTTGACTCTGGCGAGCATCCAGGCGCTCATGTTCCGCGTGGAGAAACAACACTACGCCGTGCCGCTGGACTCTGTGATTGAGATTGCCCGAACGACGGATAGCGAGATTCACAAGATCGACGGGCACGAGGTGATTCGATTGCGCGACCAGGTTCTGAGCGTCGTGCGTCTCGACCAGCTCATCGCCTGCACATCGACTTCGCAAAAGACGCGGCACTTCGTGGTGACGATCGGCGCAGGCAGCCACCGCTTCGGACTGATTGTCGATAGCTTGATTGGCGAGGAAGAACTGGTCATCAAGGCGTTTGAGGACCGTCTGGTCGCCTCGGAACTGGTGAGCGGCGCATCCATCCTCGGTGACGGAACGGTGGTGCTGATTCTGAATGTTCCGGCAGTGGTCTCGCACCTATCCCAAAAGCGGGCACACGAGGTGCTCGTATGAGGGGCCTGGTTCGAGTGCTGGTAGTGGACGATTCCGCGCTGATGCGGAAATTGATCCCACAATTATTGCAAGGCGATCGGTCCATCCAGGTGGTGGGAACAGCGATGGATGGCCTTCTGGGACTGAAAAAAATAAAGGAGTTGAGCCCCGACGTCATCACGCTCGATTTGGAAATGCCGAGGATGGACGGCCTCGATATGCTTCGCGAGATCGTCAAGGGATATTCCATTCCCGTCATCGTGGTCAGCAGCCACACTTCCAAGGGCGCGTATTCCGCACTGAATGCGCTCAGCCTGGGCGCTTTTGATTTTGTCGCCAAACCCACGGACGCATCCAGGGGCGGGCTGGAACAAATCGCCAGGGAACTTGCCGTAAAAATTAAAGTGGCGGCGATTTCGGGTCCGCCCAAGCTGACGTTCCACCTACCAGCCGTTGCTGTCGCCGCGTCTGCCGCGAAGCCGCAGCCCACCAGGAACCGGCTCTCGCGCGTGATCGCCATCGGGGTCTCGACCGGCGGGCCGAACGCTTTGCACTATATTTGCTCGCAGCTTCCGGCGGACTTCACCGGATGCCTGCTGATCGTTCAACACATGCCGGAAGGGTTCACCGGGATGTTCGCGCGGCGGTTGAACGACTGCTCGCCGATTCATGTATCGGAAGCTTTGTCAGGCGATCTGCTCGGGCCCGGCCGGGCTTTTGTGTGTCCGGGAAATCGCCATATGAAAATTCGGCGGACTCAGCAGGGAGACATGGTCGTGCTCGTAGATCAGGCGCCGGTGAACGGCCACCGGCCGTCGGTGGACGTGCTGTTCCGCTCCGTCGCCAAGGAGCTCGGCAAGGAAAGCGCCGCAGTGCTCATGACGGGGATGGGCGACGATGGCGCCCATGCCATGCAAGCCGTGCAGGCGGCAGGAGGCGTGACCATCGCGCAAAGCCCGGAATCTTGCGTCGTGGACAGTATGCCCCGGGCGGCAATCGAGGCAGGCTATGCGGGCCGCGTCGTTCCACTGGAAGGCCTTCCAGGTGTTTTGCAATTCCTGTGTCAGGAAGACGGTTCCAGGTCGCGGGCCCTTTCCCCGGAGCTAGAAACGCTCCGCGGACAACGTTGATGAGGCAGTTGGTGAGAGGAGAAAGTCATCATGGAGTTTAAACCTCTGACGGGTGAAGACAAGCCGAAGATCCGCTTTCTTGTGGTCGACGACTCCGTCTTCGCGCGCAAGAACATTTGCAAAATGGTGGAAGCCTTCGGTGGTGAAATCGCCGGGGAGGCCGGCGACGGAATCGCGGCCATCGCCAAGTACAATGACACCCACCCGGACATTGTGTTGATGGACATCACCATGCCGAAAATGGAGGGCATCGAGGCCGTGGAGCACATCGTCCACGATCATCCGGACGCGTGCATCGTCATGGTTTCCTCCGTGGGTTACCAGGACAATATTCTTTCCGCACTGCAGAAAGGCGCCCGGCATTTTGTGCAGAAACCGGTGAAGCCGGAAGCGTTCTACGAAATCATCCGCTACGTGTTGAGCGAAAATCACGAGCCGGCGCCAACCATCGCGGGCGAGGTTCGGTCATGAACATGGAACTCATTCAGCCGTTCATCAATTCGTTGGACGCCGTTATTTCCGAAACCATGCGCTGCTCTCCGCGAATTGCGGACGTGACGATGGAGGAGGGGAGCTACCAGCGGTGTGGAATCGCGGCCATGGTCGTACTCAGCGGAGATATTGAGGGACGCATCATTCTGGACATGGACGCAGCCGCCGCGGGACAAGCCGGTTCCGATCTTTCCGAGATCGCCGGCGCCCCCACCGATGAAACCATTCGCGAGATCGTCTGTGAGCTGACCAACATGGTGATCGGCAACTCCGTGGTGCAATTGAATGACCGCGGGTTCAAATTTAGAGTGCATCCGCCGGAACTCTATTTGCTCGACGTGGGACCGCGCGGGACGCTGGATAGCGAGACGGTGCTGCTCCGGTTTGAATTGCCTAAAGGCGCCGTGTATCTGAATATCGCGGTTCACGAGAATTCGCACGTTCTGGTCGGGTCGTGAGGTTGAATCATTATCTGCGTTGAACTGGAAAATTCACGTTCCACCGCACTGACATTCGCATTGCTTTGCATCTTCCCTTCCGCCTTAGCACGTAATTCTCAGAAAAAATAAATATCAATTCTCAGCAGGCTTCTAACTCGTTGGCAATGGGCATGAGTAGGACGGGCTTCAACCTGTCTTGGTTCTGGTGGAGCTCCATACGAAAACCAGACAGGCTGAAGCCTGTCCTACGTTGAAAACAGCTTGGTTCCGGGATGTGGAGTCGCTATGCTGGCGGCTATGAAAATTGCTTTTGTCGGACTTGGCAGAATGGGGATGGGCATGGCGCGCAATTTGCTGCGCGCGGGGTACGACTTGGCGGTCTACAATCGCACACGCGAAAAAGCGGAAGCGCTGGCCGGGGACGGTGCGCGCGTGGCGAGTTCGCCCGCGGATGCTTGCCGCGACGCGGAAGTCGTGCTGACCATGGTTGCGGACGATCACGCAGTCGAAGAGGTCGTCTTCGGAAATAACGGCATCGCTTCGGCCATGAAGGACGGCTGCATTCACGTTTCGCACAGTACGATCAGCACGGCGCTGGCTCGCAGATTAACCGCGGAACATGGTCAACGGAAACAAGGCTATCTCAGCGTGCCTGTGTTCGGGCGCCCGGAACAATCGGGAAGCAAGAATTTGTTGGTGGTCGCCGCTGGGCCGATTGAGCTGGTGGAGCGTTGCCGCCCGCTTTTTGACGCGATCGGACGGCAGACGTTCGTGGTTGGAACCGAGCCGTGGCAGGCAAACGTCGCCAAGGTTTGCGGCAATTTCATAATCATCAGCGTGATTGAGGCGCTGGGAGAAGCCTACGCGACTTTGCGGAAAGCGGGCGTTGCTCCACTGTCTTTTCTCGAGATCATGAACGCTTTATTCGGATCCCAGGTCATGGCGAATTATGGGCGGATCATTGCGCAAGAACAATTCGAGCCGGCGGGATTTGCTTTGAAATTAGGGCTGAAAGATGTCCGTCTGGCACTGGCGGCGGCTGAGGAATGCGCCGCGCCGATGCCGCTGGCAAGCCTGGTTCACGATCATCTGCTCTCCGCGCTGGCGCACGGGCAGGGAGAAATGGACTGGTCGAGCATGGCGCAAGTGATTGCGCGCAACGCCGGGCTGGAATCGAAATCGTAGGAAGGCTCATGTAGCGCCGGCGTCTCGCCGGCGTTTTTTCACAGGGCGGGGATTAGAAAAACTGCCGGCGAGACGCCGGCGCTACGACTAGGCTTCTAAGCATCGCTGATTGGATGACGACAAGGAGAAACGAACATGTCCTTAGTGGATTTTGTCCCCACTCCGAAATTCGAGGAATACAAAGAACGATTCAAGCAGCACTACAAACTGGAACGCCGCGAGGACGGCGTCATTCTCGCGCAAGCGCACACCGCGGGCGGACCGATTCAGCTGAGCGTTGAAAATCATCGTTCCGTCGGCCAGCTTTTTAAGACCATCGGCGCGGACCCTGAAAATGAAGTCATGATCTTCACCGGGTCGGGTGAGGATTTCATGATGGACGCGGATCCTGAAGGCTTCAAACTCGAGCAAGAGGACCTGCAGCATTGGGCCTACGAGTACGCTTATAAGGACGGCCGAATCAATGTCAGCTCGCTGGTGAACGATCTGGAAATTCCGACCATCGGCGTGCTGAATGGGCCCGGCTTTCACACGGAGATTTGCCTCATGTGCGACATCACCATTTGCAGCGAAGACGCCGTCATTTTTGATCTGCACTATGACATCGGCTCCGTTCCGGGTGACGGCATTCATAGCTGCTTCATGGAATTGCTGGGCGTGAAGCGCGGAGCCTATGCTTTGCTCACGGGCCAGGCGATTGACGCGCAAAAAGCGCTGGAGTATGGCTTGGTGAATGAAGTCGTGCCGCGGGATAAGCTTCTGGATCGCGCTTGGAAAATTGCCGACCACATCATGACGCAGCCTCGCATCACGCGCCGCCTCACCACGCAGATCGTACGGCGCCCCTGGAAAAAAAGAATCACGGACGATCTGGACGGCGGCTTCGGCATACAGATGTTTGCCCACCTGGCCAAGAAAAAATCCATCCACAGCAAAAGTCATATCGCTTCGTCGGTCGCCTACGTGAAGGAAGGAAAAGAAAACAATATTAAGTAGCTGGTATGCACCCACTCGTATCCCGGGAACGCCATTCTCCTGAATGGCGTGTTGCGCCCGCCAATCGGGAGATTGGCGTTCCCGGGGGTTCAACCATCAATCCTTTGGGTTCGTGGCAAAAATGGAAACTTCAGGTACAAAACCGCGATCGTCCATTTCCAGGACGGATTTCACCACGTGGGCGATGTCTTCCGAGCGGAGTTTGGTCGCATTCTCCTTTTGGGGAAGCCCCGCAAGTTGATAGAAATTTGTGAGGACTTCGCTTGGCTCAACCAGAAATACGCGGACGTTGTGCTGGCGAAGCTCCCCTCGCCAACACTCGGTCATGCCGCGAAGGGCGAACTTGCTGCCATAGTACGCCGTGCCCTTGGGTGCGCCGCGCAGGGCAGCGGTCGAAGCGATATTCACGATATTTCCGCGCTGCCGCTTTACGAAAATCTTCGCGGCTTCGCGGCCCATCAGCATCGCTCCCGTGACGTTCGTCGCAAACACGGCCTCGAATTCCTTCCGGCCGAAATCCACGAGATTCTTGAAGACGCCGCTGCCGGCATTGTTCACCAGAATGTCCAGGTCGCCGAATTTTTCCAAAAGTTCGCGATACGTCCGCTCGACATCCGCCTCCACCGCAACGTCGCCGTGAATCGGATGCACGCCCAGTTCTCGCGCTGCCGCATCGAGCTTACGCTTGTCGCGCCCCGTTATGGCGACGCGCGCCCCGCTTGCGGCAAGTGATTGAGCAACGGCCCGTCCAATGCCGCTGCTGCCGCCCGTGATCAATGCGACTGCGTTTTTGAGGTTCATCCTCTTCCCTCCTCTAAGTTGTAAGCCTTGGGATATTGCCACAGCCAGGCTGGCGGCGTCACTCGGTCTCGTGTGAGTGATCAAGAATTGGTACGTGAGTGAGTCCCTGTCAGGGTTATACTCTGCCAAATCCGAATTGAAGGGAGCGCATGGCGATTCTTCCAGGGAGACGTCTAGGGCCTTACGAAATTCTCTCCGCCATCGGTGCGGGCGGAATGGGCGAAGTGTACAAAGCCCGCGATACGCGTCTCGATCGCACCGTCGCGATCAAAGTTCTTCCCACTCATCTCGCAGACCGCGCCGAATTGCGCGAGCGCTTCGAGCGCGAAGCGAAAACCATCGCCAGCCTGAATCATCCGCACATCTGCACGCTCTACGACACGGGTCACCAGGACGATATTGATTTTCTGGTGATGGAATATATCGAGGGCGAGACGCTCGCGCAGCGATTGCAGAAAGGCCCGCTGCCGATCCAACAAGTGTTGCATTACGCCATCGAAATCGCCGACGCGCTCGACAAAGCGCATCGCAAGGGGATCACCCACCGCGATCTGAAACCCGGCAACGTCATGCTCACGAAAACGGGAACGAAGTTGCTCGACTTCGGTTTGGCGAAGTTGAAGCAGGAAGTAACTCCGGTCATTCCGGAATCGCAGCTCCCCACAATGAAGAGCGCCATCACGGGCCAAGGAACGATCCTCGGGACGTTGCAATACATGGCGCCGGAGCAAGTGGAAGCGAAAGAAGTGGACGCCCGCACGGACATTTTCGCATTCGGCGCGGTGATCTACGAAATGGCCACGGGCAAGAAAGCTTTCGAGGGAAAAACTTCGGCCAGCGTGATGGCCAAAATTCTGGAAGTGGATCCGCCGTCAATTTCCTCTCTGCAGCCGATGACGCCGCCGCAACTGGACCGCGTCGTGAAGACGTGCATGGCAAAGGATCCCGATGACCGCTGGCAGACCGCCAGCGATCTGTGCCGTGAACTGAAATGGACTTCGGAAGGCGGCTCGCAAGCGGGTATTCCGGTGGTGGCGGTTGCGGGACCCGCGTGGAAGAAGAATCTTCGATGGGCAGCGGCATTCGCGATTGCGATTGCGGCCGCTGTGATCGCGGCGCTCTACGTGCTCCACAGGACGCTCCCGGTTACACATGCTGTTCGTTTCACGATTGCCGCGCCGGAGAAAGTGGTGTTTGAAGCAAACCCGGCCTTCTTGAGCGTTTCTCCCGACGGCAGCAAGCTGGTGTTTGTCGCCGGAACCGGCCCTACTTTGATGAGCTCGCCCGGCATGTCGCTCTGGATTCGCTCCCTGGACTCCCCAACTGCCCTGGCGCTCCCGGGAACGGAAGGGGCGAGCCAGCCCTTTTGGTCGCCCGACAGCCAGTTCGTTGGATTTTTCGCGGGCGGGCTCCTGAAAAAGATCGCCGTATCGGGAGGCCCACCGCAAACTCTTGCCGACGCTCCATCTTCAAATACCGCAGGCGCTTCCAGCACGGGTGGTACATGGGGCCGAGACGGAGTCATTCTATTTACAGCCAATATCAAGTCAGAGGTAGTCAATCGCGTCTCCGAATCAGGTGGCGCTGCCATTCCAATCACAACACTTGATAGCTCGCGATCCGAAATTGCTCATTTGTGGCCTCAGTTTCTCCCTGACGGGAAACACTTTCTCTATTTGTCGTTTGGCACGGCGCCGGGGGGTGGCGCGATCTACGCCGCATCCCTGGATTCCAAGGAGACAAAGCTAATTCTGAAAAACAATACAGACGCCATCTATTCTTCTCCCGGATATTTGCTATTCAATCGTCAAGGGACGCTGATGGCACAGCCATTTGATACAGCTCGACTGGAACTGACGGGGGAGGCAGTTCCGATTGCCGAACGGGTGCAGGCTGTCGGGATCACGGGCAGGGCGGCTTTCACAGTTTCCGACAACGGTGTGCTGGCCTACCGGGGCGGGGGCGGGGCGGTTCCGCTGACGCTCGCGTGGGTGAATCGCATCGGAACAGAGCAGCGCATTGCGGCTCCAGGTCACAATTACGTGATGCCGCGGCTTTCCCCCGATGGGCAGCGACTGGCTGTCGGGATCGAAGAAACGGAGGCCCAAGTCTGGATTTACGATCTGGCCCGAGACGCCTTGACGCGCCTGACGTTTGAAGGGGCGGGCAATGTCGATCCCGTCTGGACACCCGACGGCAAGCGGATTGTTTTTAAGGGAAATCGAAACCGCCTCTTCTGGCAGCCTTCGGACGGCAGCGGTGCCGCGGAAGAGCTGACGAGCAGCGAGATGAGCTCGAACAACGTTCCCGGTGGGTGGTCTCCGGACGGACGGGAGTTGGCGATCACGCAAGATCAGGCCGTCCGGAAAATTTGGATATTGCTCCTCCAGGACCGCAAGCCTCACCTCTTCGTGGATAGCCCGTCGTATGATACCTCACCTCGCTTCTCGCCTGACGGGCACTGGATCGTTTACTCCTCGAATGAGTCCGGCCGATACGAGATTTACGTCAGACCCTATCCCGGGCCAGGCGGGAAATGGCAAGTTTCCACTGAGGGCGGCAGCGAGCCGGTGTGGAATCCTAAGGGCCATGAACTGTTTTTCCGCAACGGCCAAAAGATGATGGCGGTGGATTACAACGAGCAGCCAACGTTTTCAGCCGGCAAACCGAAAATGCTGTTCGAAGGTCCCTACATACAGACCCCAAGGTCATTTCCAGATTTTGACGTCTCGCCAGATGGGCAGCGCTTTTTGATGCTGAAGGCCCCAGAGCAGGCGCAAGCACCCGAGCCAATCAATGTGGTGCTGAACTGGTATGAAGAATTGAAGCAGAAAGCTGCGTCGGGGAAAAATTAAATAACACGAACAGGGCGCTCACGTTTTTAATGCTCAAAATTCTCAAAGGCTAGATTATCCTCGCAGACGAGTTCGAGGATGTCCCAATCGGGCCGCGGGCGGTAGTGCAACTGGGCCGTCCAGGGCTTCGGGTAACTTTTGGGATCGTCAAATGTGAAGTCGACCTGGAGTGTATTATCGTCGGCGCGATGGATGCGCTCGACGATATGCATCTGGTCGCTTTCCGGGTGACCCAGGCGATCCAGCCAAATCTTTCCGTTTAGACCCACAGTATCGACGACGAGCGTGTCGCCTTCCCAGTGGCCGATGGAGTGGCCGTTGTAGGTGGGAGTGAGGTCCGCGGGGTGTTTGCGGCCGTCTGTGAAGATGTAACGCACGGTGTGGTCGTACTCAAACACCTCGATCACTGCCTTGGGCGTTTCCAGGATTTGCATGGGAAAGATTTGCAAATAGATGTACGGCATGCCCGGCGGAAAGCACTTGTAAACCCTGTCCGTCGTTTCAGAAAGCTTGACGCCGTGTGGGCCTTGAGAGGGCTTCGCCGCGTCGAACTGCTGCTTTCCCCAAAGGGTCATCGGAGGATCGCCTTTACTGAATGATGCGAAGTCATAATTGTTTCGCAACGCGTCCCAGACTCCGGAAATGTTGTGGTTCGCGGCCGGACTTTCCATTTTTGCCGTGGGTGGTTGGGACGGTGCCTGACTGCTGTTCTGGCCGAGCAACGCGGCGGAGAAAAGTAAGGCCGCCACAAACGAGAGCGTCACTACCGCTGGCCGATTCCGCATTTCGTAACTCCTCCCTCGTGCTCGCCTCAAAGGCGGATTCCCTGATACATATTTCTGGACAGCGCATCGTACGCTTCCGCGGTCCTCGACACAACGAATTTGCCAGGACGGCAGGCTGCGCCGACGATTTCAAACAACAGGCCATTATTTCTAACGGGAAAATTGCACATGCGTTTTTAGGATGCCGCGCTTTTTATTGACCGCATCGCGATCCCGCCAAGAATCGCCACCGCCGCAAGAATTGCCGCCCACAGAAGCGCCGGGTGGCGTTCGGACCACGGGCGGTCGTCGGGACGCCCGGTATAGACGGCATTCGCTTGTTCGGCGCCCAACTGCAACTGCGCTGCGCTCGCGTCGCTTTGGAATAGCTTCGCGTAGTCGTACACCGGCGCGTTGAGCTTATCGTCGCCGTAATAGAGGGCCAGCGAGGCGCCCGCATCGGAATCGAAATAGATTCGCCGCTCGTACTGCTGGAGGCGGGCGTGTGTGATCTTGAGCGGTGCGTCGTCGCCATTGTGAATGACGGCGCGCAACTCTCCATGCCCAGTCGCGCGCAGAGTGAGCCAGGTTTGCTCGACATCAATTTTTCCCCCGTTGCGCTGCATGTGAATGCGGCTGATCTCGCCGGCCCCGGCGATTGACTCTTTTCCCACCTGCGTCTCAATTCCGCGCTGGAAATTCCCCTGCGCCGGATCGATGGCAAGCATCACGCGCTCGACGGGAACATTTTCCGGAACGGCGAACGTCAACACGGTATCTTTGCCTTCCTGGGTCTGCCTGGGTTCGCTGCTGAGGTCGCGCCACACTGCTTCTTGCGCGCGTTCGATTCCTGCCATAGCACTAAGAATGTCCGAAGGTTTCACAAGACCATCGACGGTGACGCGCAGGTATTTGTAGGTGCTGACCGGAATCTGGAGTGTGCTGTTGTGCCCCAGCTTTTCGTCCGACAGATCGAAAAGCGTGGTCGTCCCCAGGTTGGCCCACTGGGAGCCGTGCGAATCGTCCTGGCCTTCCACGCGCGCATGTGCGACGTAGTTCTTTGTCCCGACGGCTAAGGTAACGCGGTCATACTCGGACAGGCCTGACATATCCAGAAGGAACTGCGTTTTCCCAGCGAAAATGCTCTGCTGCAGTACGCGGACCGCTATCTGCTCGGTCTTCAAGCTTCCCAACATCGTTCTCCGGGCGTAGGGGATTTCCTGGCCAGCCGCGTAAAGGCGCAGGTCATTCAGATTGGGAAGCGCATGTTGCCAGACGGTCTCGTCCACGACGTCGTAGTGCTGGCCGCTCGCACTTGCCGCGCCGATTTGCCGCTGGTACTTGAAATAAGAGATTGCAGGACTTGCTGCTAAAAGGACTGTCAGGAACGCCCACGTCGTCCGCGTCATTTCGCGACCTGATCCGTTTCTTCCGGCGCGTGCGGAGACAGCCTCAACCAGTCGCGTTGGTAGATAAACGAAATGCCAAGCAGCACGGCGCCGAGAGCGATGAAGCTCACAATCCGGTAACTGCCTCCAAGCTGGGAAACATCGTATAGAAAAACTTTGCAGATCGTGAACGCAATGAGAATCAGAGACTGCCAGCGCACAAACGCCGAGCGCCTCCGAAAACCGATGGTCATCAAGACCGCGCCGTACATCAGCCAGATCGCGGAGTAGCTGAAATCGCGGGCCAGGGTCACCTGGCGATACGAAGAGGCCAACCTTCCCTCCGAAAACATTTGGCGGTCGAAATAATCCGAGGCTTCCAAAGTCAGCGCGATCAGTGCCAGCAAATTCACGCCAACGACGGCTGCGTCCAGGAAAATCCCTTCCGCTTGCGATGCGTGGCGCTTGCCCAACACCGCAATTCCTCCGAGGATCGCGATCGCAACGGCATACGTCGCGAAGCGCATATTGAATACGAGCGTTTCCGCGCGAATCTGATCGAAGAAGAGTAGACGGGCAATGCCCAGCGCCAGCGCAACGCTCGCGAAGTAGCGCAGAAAGTCGGCTCGCGCCGTGACGCTCAACCACAGCAATATGCCCGACTCAACCAGCCATCCGATCGTGATCCATTGCGCGTCCAGCTTCAACGGAACGGCAATGGTGATGAACGCGACTGCAATGGCCACGTGCAAGAGGTTGATGAATTGGGCGTCCTCGAGATTCAGACGATTTTTGACGGCGCTGCCGATGGTCAGATAGATTGCCGCCAACCCCAGCGCAAACCAGGTGAGTGTGGTCTTCTCATTTTCAAACATCGCGTACAGCGCCAGGAAAAATGCAGCTGCATTGAACAAGGGAAGCAATGTCAGCGTGGTGGAGCGGCCGGAAGACTGCGCCGGCAGCGCGTAGCCGGCCGCAAGAGGTATGAAGGCAAAAATCGCCGCGAACAATGCCGCGAACGCGACGGTGAGCGCCCGCTGGTCGACGGAATAATATTCCATATACCAGCCCAGATAGAGAAGGATGGTGCCCGCAAAGCTTCCCCAGAGCAGCCGACGCCACGGCTTGAAGATCGCCAGCGTGAGAATCGCAAGGTCCAGCAACGCGACGTAGGAGAACAGCACTGCTTCGTGATTTTGCCCCGTGGAAAGCAGCACGGGAGAGGAGAAGCCGCCCACCAGCGCAAAGCTCGCGAGCAATTCCGCATCCTGGCTCAGTGCCAGCGCGATGGTCGCCGCGGTCACGGTCGCCATGGCCGCAAACGCGGCCGCCGCGGGAATCAGATGATAAATTTGAAACGCCGCCCAGAGCGACAGATAGAGAGTGCCGATGCCGACCGCTTTTAGTGAATACGAAAAAACAGCGTAACCGCGTTTGCGGAAAGCTTCGCTCCATACCACGATCCCGATCCCGGCGAGCAAGCCGATGGTAATTCGCCCGCCGGGCCCGACCCAGTTATTGTCAAACGCATATTTCAGGAAATAAGAGACTCCGATCAGCATCGCGACAATGCCGATTCGGTTCAGCCAATATTGTCCAATCTTTTTTTCCAGATCGGCTTCTTCGCGCTTCGGTCTGGAAGGCGACGCAGCGTTCGATTGACGCGGTGTCTGTGGCCTCTGCGGAAGCGATGCGGGCGGGAGTGGATGAGAGGCAATCGGCGCGGAAGGAGGTTGCAACATCGTTCCGCTCGGAGGCGGCGCCGGCGGTTGCGGTTGTTCCGCAGGAACTGCTTGCGGCTGCGCCTCGGAAGCGGCGGCACCTCTTCGCTCCAGCGCGTAAACCCGCGCAGTCAAAGACGCAACCTGGGATTTCAGCGCTTCAATTTCATCTTCCGGGCCTGCCATGCGCGTACAGTAACCTATCTTTACTTCAGGGAGCAAAGAAGTTGCATGCAGTGAATACACTTGGTTACAACGACATCTGTAAAGCGATTTCGATTCAGTGGCGCAGGCTTCAGCCTGTGGGGCTTTATCCTTGCAAGGACCAAAACCCACAGGCTGAAGCCTGCGCTACTGATTTCCGAGCGCTCGTTTGATCAGGAGATCCAAAAGGAATAGACGAGAAAGCACAACAGCGCGCCAACGGCAACCAACACAAGTCCGGAAAAACGGCGCTTATTGAGGAAGAAAATCAAGGTGAGTCCGGTCAAAGACACCAGCGTCATAAGCACGGCCGAAAAATCAATCAACGCAGACCACTTTTTTCCAGTGTCGCGGCCCTTGTGCAGATCGTTCAGAACAGCAACCAGACTGAAGGGACTGACAGTCAGGTCATACTTTCCGGTCTCGCGATCAATGGTCGCATCCGCTTCGTATCCGGGGCCCTTGAACAAGACTTCGCATTGCTCCCCGTCCACGTGGAAATCGGAAAGTGCTCCCTTCGTCCGATAGGTGCGGCGAAAATAATTTACGAGTTCGTCTTTTGCCACGGCGCCGGGATCTGAAGTATTCACCCAGGCCTTGTCCACAGTGCCGTGGTACGAAGCCGGGCGTTGCTGACTATCGAACCATTCGGCATGATTCAAGGTGAGGCCCGTCACCGCGAAAAACAGTAAAATTGCAAAGCTGAGCATGGAAAGATAAGTGTGCAGCCAGCGGGCGAGATGCGCGAAACGTCGCTTCCAATGCAAATATCGTGGATTGTGTGTCGTGGTGAGCGAAGGATTGGCCGGATCCCCGTCCGGGCTATTGGGCAATTTTGTGGTAATCAAGGGTAGCCGACGCAATCTCTACATCGCCCGGAAGCTGGAACTGCTTGGGCGAGCCGTTGAAATCAATCTCTTGATGCATCAATTGATAAGAGCCATGCTCTCTCACCGCTTCGATCATCACGGTGTATTTGCCCGCTTTAACAAAGTTGCCAAAATCGTCTCTGCCGTCCCATCTAAATGTGTATTTGCCGGGAGGGCGAGTCGCGCTGGAAACCGAATTCATGACGTGAGTATCTTCGCTCACGGAGCGCATACTTTCTTCACGGCTCCAGACCCGCAATTCTTGAAGGTATTTGTATTTTCCGAACCACAGAACGATTGTGCGTACCGGAGCGTGTCCCTCGTCTTCGATCCAGGCGGCAACATACGGGCGGTGGACACGGTATCCTTCGATAAGATTCAATTCGATGCTAATAGTCAGCTCGAACTTCGGATCCCATTGTGAAGCACCCGGCCGTGCGGCAATCTGCTCGTAAGCTGCCACAGGATGCAACGCCACTCCGTGCGAGGCCGGCGTTGCTTCATACGCGCTCCACCCAGTGCTCACGATTCTTTCACCGTCCTTCCTTACTAGAAGATATTCCACACCTGGCATCGACGCAATTAAACGAGAGCTTTCCTCCGGCGTGAGTACGGAAAGCGCAGTGGCCAGCGCGCCCGCCTGTGCGGGAGACTGCGCAATGACGGTGGAGCTGATAATTTGGTCCGCAGGCATGCCGGTGCGAGGATCAACAATATGCGAATAGTGACGCCCGCCAATCTCGACGCCGCGACGGTAGTCTCCGCTGGTGGCCACGGCGCGATCGCAAATGACGAGGCGCGCGATGGGAACGCCATTTTCCGCATCCGATTCCGGATCCGAAACGTCCACCGGTTCTTTCCAGTCGCCTCGCACGACGAGGTCCCCGCCGATGTTCACAACCAAGCCCTGCGCGCCCGACGCAGCGAGCCCCGTCTCAGCGGCGCGGCCCGCGATGTAGCTCTTCACGAACGAGTTCAGAGCGAGCGGGGCATCACTGGTGTGCGTCGCCGTGCGATTGGCGGGGTCGAGTTGCCAATGGGCTCTGCGTACGCTGGCCACAGCGGCATCCAACTCGAGCTGTGAGGGGAGGCGCTTCTCCGCGGCAGCGCGCTTCCACACTCGGGTGATTGTCTCGGCGGAAGCATCGAGGGCTCCATTGGTCAGGCCGCGCCATTTGTCAAACAAACTCAGAACTTCATATAATTCGGGAGAAATTCTTACGGGTTTGCCCATGGTGCGAAACCAATGGCTGAATTCACTGTCCGGATCCCAGGAACTAAGCAGGTGTGACTCTCTATCAATTTCCGCCAACACCGTCTTTTCGGCCTTTTCCGATTGCGCAGCGGTGGAGGCCACGACTTTAATTTCCAGGGATGTGCCCAGCACATTTTCGTAGTGGAAGGTGTACAGTTGGCCGCGTCTAGAAGTAGTTGAAGACCCGCCCTGGCACGGCGCCAGCAGCAGAATCGCGACAAGCAGAAGCATGGACTTCAACGTCGCCCTTCTCAACAAAAGTCGTCTCCATTGTGGCATGCGGCACCGAGAAGTTTACACCCGCAGCCTTTTTCGAGCGAGTCTCCCAACTTGTGCAGGCTCACTTTGAAACGAGGGCACGAAAGGGTACGATATCCACCAGTTCGCAATCATCGGAAGCTCACGAATGATTCCCGAAGGCCCACCAAGTCTTTTTTCGCGCTGGCCGGTAATGAAAGCTTTGCGAAACCGTGTTCGACGCATTATTTCTGCCGACCCGACATATCGAAAATTGAAGATGCAAGTGCTGGAGACGGAACGCCTCGTGCTGCGGAAACTTTCTCAAGAAGACCTCAAAGACATCATCGTCTGGGAAGAACTGCCCAGCGCGCAAAAAGCTGAGATTCAGGCGCAGGAATTTCTCGATTATTGCTTTCGGGAGTACCGCGAATGGGGCTTCGGTCCATGGGGAATACAATGGAAGGAAACAGGGGCGATCGTGGGCAACTGCGGTTTCCCTCACATCATTTTCGAGGAGCTTTGCGGTGAGGTCAATTACTACATCGCTCCCCGCCATCGTGGAAAAGGGTTGGCCCCCGAGGCATTGCAGGCCCTCTTACAATTCGGATTTCGGGAAATCGGCATGACTCGAATCCAGGCCCGATGCGAGCCGGACAATTTGAGCTCCGAACGGGTGATGCAGAAAGCGGGGATGAAGTTCGAAGGATTCATAGAGCACACTGCGAATTCGAAAGACCCAAGCCCCAAACAAAAACTCTATGCGATCCGGGAAGAGGATTTCGATCCAGCAGTGAGAACTGCCAATTAAAGCCCGGCCGGTATACAATGCCGCACAATTCGCAGGTCAGAACGGCTATCTGCCAGCAAGAGAGCGAGGTACCGCGATTATGAAACGCAACGTGATTCGATGGTTCATGGTTGCCGCTGCTGCGGCACTCCTTTTTTCTGCTCAGACGAATGGCGACGCGCAGACCACACCGTCCGCGCCGCACAAGGCGCAGCCTCCGCACACGGTCAGGCTGTACGTATTTGATTGCGGTGTTCTCCACAACGCGGATATGGGCCGCTTCAATTTGAAAAAGGAAGATGTCAAAACGACGGATATGTCCATGGGCTGTTTTCTGATTGCGCATCCCAAGGGAAATCTGATGTGGGACACGGGCGCGATTCCCGACGATTCCTGGACTCCTACCGGCCACATGACGACTCAGCATGTCAGTCTCCCGGACGGGCAGGCAAGAGATGCGGACGTGGACAAAACACTTCGAGGGCAGCTCGCGGAAGTCGGCTACTCCCCTTCCGACATGAACTACCTTGCTCTTTCGCACTACCACTACGATCACACGGCCAACGCGAACGAGTTCGCGAGCGCAACGTGGCTTGTGCGGCAAGTCGAACGCGACGCGATGTTCGGAGGAAAGTTTTCAGGCTCGCTGCAACCCTCGACGTTCTCGGCCTTGCAGAAAAGCAAGACGATCATAATCAAGACCGACGAATATGATGTGTTCGGCGACGGCAGCGTCATTATCAAATCCGCTCCCGGGCACACGCAGGGGCACCAGGTTTTGTACGTGAAGCTGGCCAAGACCGGTGGCGTCGTGCTTTCCGGCGATCTCTATCACTATCCGGCGGAGAAGACCCTGGATCGCGTCCCGACGTTCGAGTTCAGCCAGGAGCAAACACGCGCGAGCCGGGTGGCAGTCGACGCCTTCCTGAACAAAACGGGCGCGCAGCTTTGGATCCAACATGATTTTGAAGGCAACGCAAAATTGAAGAAATCGCCGCAGTTCTACGAGTAGGTACTGGCCCACGTTGCCCTAAGGGGTTTCGCATCGGCTTGGCTTTTGCGATGACTTTTCGCTCCGCGAGACGCAGTTCTCGCAGTGAAGTCTTTTGTTGCGGTGGCAGTTCGTCGCAACCATCTTTCCGCGATTTGCGTCTATCCGTGATATCTTGCCCAGTGATTACGGGCGCGCACGAGCACTGGCAGTCATCTCAAATAAAGACAAGTTCGGAGGAGACACGCATGAAAAAGATTCAGCCCATCATTGCCGCAATCACGCTTTCGATCCTGGGCTCCTACATTACGCTTGCGCAGCAACCCGCTCAGCAAGCACCCCCGCAACCCATGAGCTTTTTCATCACTAGCGCGGGTTCCGGCAAGGGAGCCAATCTTGGCGGCCTGGCCGGAGCTGACCGGATTTGCCAGACGCTCGCCGCAGCGGCGGGAGGCGGCGGAAAAACCTGGCACGCCTACATGAGCACCAACGCTGCGAATGGTCAGCCCGCGGTGAACGCGCGCGATCGCATTGGCAATGGCCCGTGGTACAACGCCAAGGGCGAAAAAATCGCTAACGGCCTCGCCGATCTGCACGGAGACACCGCCGAACTCGCGCGTCTCGGAAATAATCTAACCAAACTTTCCGCGCTAACCGAAAAAGGCAACATCGTCAACGGCCGAGGCGACACTCCGAACACGCACGACATGCTGACAGGCTCGCAGACCGATGGCAGGGGTTATACGGATGGCGCCGACCACACATGCAACAACTGGACGAGCGACGGCGCAGGCACCGCACAACTTGGCCATTCCGATCGCGGTGGCGCCGGCAACACTTCGTGGAATTCGGCGCACCCGAGCCGGGGCTGCAGCCAGGATAATCTTGTTAGCACGGGCGGCGCGGGTTTGTTCTACTGCTTCGCCATCAACTGAAGCCGGGCTCAGGCTGACAACATTTCCAATATCTCCACAAGCCGGGCGCGCCAAGGCGCTCGGCTAACATTTGGGTGTTACAAAACCAATTGTGCACAAATATGTGTGGCGGGATCTGTGTGACCTTTTAGGGTGAGAAGAATCGCATCCCGGCTTAAAGGGTTACCTCGTAAGAATTCCGTACGCCGTTCCAGATGAATTTCCTCCGATTGCTACGACTTGCGGAACCCACCAGACTTTTCGGATAAAACGGTTCCGGCTTCGCTTCATCTCGGTTCCCAAATAGATGCCGACAATTTCTTGGACGGCTCCCAGCGGCGCCATCCGATTCCAGGTTGGATAAGGACCTGTAAAAAGCCTGACTACCGGATCGATTTCCTGGTTGGCGCCACGTCGCACATCCGCGCGAGTCACTATCCCATCGGAAATTAAGAAGAGTCCCTGGGTGACCGCAAGCACGGATTCAGCCTTGTCCTTGAACAGAAAAGCATCTCGCACGTCCAGGAACGGCTTCAAAAAGGATTTTCGAGCAGGCTGGATATGATCCGGCAAAACATCCGCTCGCGCGGGAGACGGCACAGTCTGTGCGCGCGACGACACGGCAAACAGCAACACCATGAGGAACAGCTTCGTGGCCCGGTTCGCCATCGTCCACCTGTCCGACCTGCCTTAGGTTCCGCGGCCTGAACAAAGCCTTTCGTTCAGGGGGCGGACCCTGGGATTCAGATCGACTGGAAAATACGGGGACGTTGAGGACAGAAATAATTCATCTACTTACGATGTACGTCAAGTAACATCCTCGGGTAGGACTCACAGGACTTATGGAACGACCCAATGGGCCGGCTTCCGATTTCGGTGGTCATTTGGAGGGATCGTGCCAGAATCTCTCGATCTCTTCGAGCGTGCGACCCTTGGTTTCCGGCACGTACTTGTAGGAGAAGATCCATGATGCCATCGCGCATAACGCGTACAACAAGAAAGTCAGGCTCGCTCCGAATCGTTGCACTAGCGTGAGAAATGTGAGCGCAACCACGAGGTTCGAGCCCCAGTTGAATGTCGCCGCAAGCCCTTCCGAAGAACTGCGAATTTTCAAAGGGTAGATTTCGGAAATCAACAGCCAGAAGATCGGTCCCAAGCTGATGGCAAAGGACGCAACGTAGGCCATCATACTGATGACGGCAATCCAGGCGAGAGCCTCGCTTCGCGTGGAGACGTGAAACGAAAGGCTGAGTATGCCCAGCGAAACGGTCATTCCTCCGATTCCCGCCAGCAACAAGGGGCGGCGGCCAATCCGGTCGATCAGGCGCATCGCGATGATGGTCATGAGGACGTTTACTGCGCCAATGCCCGCCGTCGCCAGGATCGCCCCCGAAGCGGAGGACAATCCCGCGGTTTGGATGATAATTGGGGCGTAATAAATGACCGTGTTGATTCCTGTGATTTGCTGAAAAATCGCCAGACCAATGCCAACAATCAGTGCCGGGCGCAAAGAAGGCGCGAACAAGTCCGCGAGGCCAGCGGTTTTCTTTGCGTGCTCGATGGTGCCTTCGACTTCCTCCATCTCAGCATTCACATCGGACGTTCCTCGAATGCGCATGAGAACAGTGCGAGCGCTTTCGCGGTTTCCCCGCATGGCCAGCCAGCGCGGGCTTTCGGGCAGGTACAGCATTCCGAAGGCGAAGATTGCAGCCGGTATCACGGCGAATCCAAACATCCAGCGCCAGCCCTCGATTCTCGCAAAAGCAAAGTCCACCACGTAGGCGAGAAGGATCCCAACGGTTATGGCGAGCTGGAAGAGGGAGACCTGCCACCCTCGCGCCTCTGCGGGGGAGACTTCGGAGATGTAGACAGGAACAGTGCCGGAGGAAAGGCCAATCCCAAGACCGACGATGATTCGTCCCACGATGAGTGTAACGGTGGACATTGCCACGGCGCAGAGGATCGCCCCCAGCGCAAAGATGATGGCCGTAACGATCAATAACTTCCGGCGACCGAACAGGTCCGCCAGCCGCCCGCCAGCCAGCGCCCCTGTGGCTGCTCCCGCCAATACTCCGCTGACGATCACCTCCAGGGTGAATGTTGTTAGAGTGAAATCATTCTTCAAGAAAAGCTCGGCGCCTGAAATCACACCCGTGTCGTATCCGAATAGCAGGCCTCCCAGCGCGGCAATGGACGCCGCGAGATAAACAAATCTGGGCCCTCGCAGTTCGGAATGTCCGTCGATCGTTTGCGGACTTTTTACAGTGTTCATGGCTTTGACTCTCTGCCAGTCGCCGGGGCCGTGTTCCATGTCTCGTTGCCGCGACTTCCGGATTTAGTTTCGCCGCGCGCTCCCAAGAGATTTGCTTGCTGGTTGAGCCGGGCTGCCGCATCCGGCGGGAGCTGTTTGAGAAGTTCCAGGAATACTCCGTTTGTCCATCCGAAACCGATTACGTTTTGCGTGTATCCGGCGCCGATGTGCGTCTCGGAGGATTCTGTGGTGACATCGTATTTTTCACGAATGGTCCCGTCGCGCGCGAAGTTTCGCAAGACAGTGACCAGAAAATTAAATGCGATTCGGTCCGCTTCCTCACCATACCCGTAGCGTCGCAGCCCTTCCGCTGCGAGGAGTTGAATTGGAGCCCAGCCGTAGGGATAGTCCCATTGCGCCTGCGAATCGTGGCGGCTCATCGCAATCCCGCCGAGCTGTTCAAAAAGAGCGAGGTTTTGTTTTACGGCATGTGCCTGCTCCTGGGAAACCAGCCCGGCCCAAAGGGGATAAAATGTCGTGGCATATTTATACGAAGATCGCTTGTGAGTCGTGAAGTCATAGTCAAAAAAAAGACCGCGGCTGCTGTCCCACAGATACTTCATAACCAGTTGTTTTCGTTCGAGGGCTTTCTTTCTCCAATTTTGGGCTTCGTCTTCCCGGCCAAGAAGAGTAGCCATCTTCGCCAAATCCTCTTCAGTCTTATACAGCAGACTGTTGAGACACACTGGCGCGTAGTGATGCGTCTCCGCGCCAAAGGGTCCGAACCGGAACGAAACGTCGAAGCCCGACTCGCGCATGCTGCGATCGCCTTTGTAGAAATCAGCCGTCAATGCCACTTGGACTGGAGTCGCGCACGGCGGAACTTCGCGTGATTTCGAGTCCGAATCGCACATGAATAATGGAAAGATTGGTCCAACGGTATTTGGAGAACTCTTTTGCCCGTGGAGAATAATCAAGTGAGGACTTTTGGCGCCCTCATGCATCAAGAAATAGTTTGCGACCCCGCGATAGTAGTGGCTTGGATCACCCATAATTTCAGGGACCGGGCCTTCGCCCAGGTCAAAATAACGCGAGAGCCCTGTTTTTCCGGCGAGGTGGGGCGGCTCGTTCCATTGTCCGTAGTCCCGAACCACCAAACTATAGGCACTCTCAAGCCAGCGAGTGTCCGGTGGCCCTTGCTTCGCTTGCGCTTCATAGACGGCCAACACCATGGAGCTGAGGAAGGGTGGTTGAGAGCGTGTCAGATAGTACGTACGGTTGGCATTCAACACGCCGCCGTAATTTTCAATTTCAAAGAAAAAATCTTCCACCATCCCTTTGGCGAGATCGATTCGATTATCTCTCAGTAAGCCACGAATGATGAAGTAACTGTCCCACCCGTACATTTCATTGAATTGGCCCCCTGGAACGACATAAGGATGTTCCAGGTAGAGCAGGCCAGCGGGCTTATTTGGATCGATATTGTCGGCGCCAAATCTGGCTATTTTCTTTGGGAGATGCTCTAACCGGACGGAGCAACGATCCTGCAATTCGCGCGAGGCGGGCGGGATCGGCATATCTGCGGGAAAATAAAGCATGGGCTTTCCGTCGGTCTTGACGTCCTCGAAAGCGCGGCAACTGTCCAGGGACCGCGTCAACGATCCCCACCCGGAGGAGATATACCGAAGGATTTCATCCAATGGCGCGGACCTTTCGCCAGCGCCCGATTCTTGAGCCTTATGTGCGGCATCCAATGCGTCACCCGAACAAACGATCATTGAAGTTACCACCGCCAGAATGAGATAGGTGGCGTAAAAAGCTTTTTTAGGACGAGGCATCATGAGCCTCCGGGGACGCGCGCATTCCTATGGTTATTTGAAGCTATATCCCGGCTTGAGCTCGCATCGATAGTCTTTTGCTTGTTTCTGTTCGACTCTCACATTGCAGTCGGCCCAGCTCAGTATAGGATCGGGAGCCATCGGAAAAATAATTTGTGTGCCATCGATTTCAGCTTCGAGGCTCGGACCCTCCGAATCCGCAGGCAAGGTGAAATTCAAAGACCTGCCGAAAATTACTGGATAGGCCACGCGGATCAGGTTGCTGGCCACGGAGCGAAATACCTCCGCCTGGAGCAGGAACGTGGTCGTGTCGGACCAGTCGCGGACGGAAACTGAGATAGTCCGTGCGGGCCGCGAATATTTATCGGAATCGATTTTCGTAAATGGGCAAGGCCCGGCGATGCAGGAAACTCTCGCGTTCTGGAAAAGATTACCCTCTCCCGAATCAAGGGAAGCAGAGCCGATCGCCGCCCTCCATTTTCCATCGGGGGAACAGGGCTGCTGCGCATTGCATGGGATATTTCCCTGATTGTTCACCTGAAAAGTCGTTACGCCGCTGCCGACGTTTTCCAAGGACGTTGACGCGGTGGAATAGCGCACCAGAACATTCGTGACGTTTATTTCCTTTTCGTTGAGGTCGGCTTCTACCTCGCCATGAACCGGCGCCATTTCGACCACGTACAAATGATCTCCCACCGCCGCTTGCAGTTTGGCCGGCAAGTAATCGGGGTGCTGGAAGTTGAGCTCGATGGACCGACCCGGTTCAACTTGCGGGAGCAGCGTCAACCGGAAAAACCCGGAGAAATCAGATTTGGTTTCGTGAGCTGCCAGCCCGTCCGCCGCGCTGATTTCAACGTCCGCAATGGGGGATTCTCTCTTGGTATCGACATTGTGTTTTATGATGGCGCCCTGGATCGTGTAAGGGCGCTGTTTGATCCGGCGTGAACGAATCACTATAACCATTACGATCAGAATGGCGCAGAACGCCGCGATTCCACCCACAATGGTCGCAATTTTCCGTCTATGATCCATGGATGATCCCCCGTCGGTTTGACGGCTTGCGCACGGGAGGGCTTGGGCGGTTGCTACTTCCGGCCGGTAACGGCTGACATCCAGAAATCTTCATGCAACAACGCTCTCGTTTCTGGAACTCTCGCTATCCGGTTTGCAATTGGCTGGGTACAACGATATTACAAAAAGATTATAATACATTTGATGAGTAGAAGAGAAGGCTGGATCGATGGAATCTCGCGCCGCGCATTGCTAAAGCAAATTGCTTTGCCGGTGGTGTGCGCTCCATTTTCTGGCATGAGAAATCAATTTACCCCGCAACTCCTCTCCATCCAGGTCAACCCTCCGGCCCCAACTCCGGCTCCCCCGCCATTCTCCGCGAGCGATGACGCTTTCCTCGATGAGCTAGAGAGAGCTAATTTCCGGTATTTTTGGGATCAGACGAATCCGGATACAGGCCTGGTACGGGACCGATGCAATGCGCGCCAGCCGGATAAGAGCGATTTGGCGAGCATCGCCTCGACCGGCTTCGGACTGACGGCGCTTTGCATTGGAGACAAGCGCGGATACGTGTCGCACGCAGAAGCGCGCACTCGGGCCCTCAATACGCTGCGTTTTCTCTGGAAGAAAATGCCGGACCACCGCGGATTCTTCTACCACTGGGCCAACGTGAATACGGGCGAACGCCTATGGGATTCCGAAGTCTCCTCCGTCGACACGTCGATCCTGCTTTGCGGGATTCTCACTTGCCGCCAGCATTTTGCCCATTCTGAAATCGAGCAGCTGGCATCCGAGATTTATAACCGGGTCGACTGGAATTGGCTCTCGGAAGACACGCCCATTCTGCCGCACGGCTGGAGGCCCGAGACCGGCTTCCTGCAATACCGGTGGGACAATTACAGCGAGATGATGATGATGTATCTGCTGGGCCTGGGGTCGGAAACTCACCCGCTGCCCGCAACTGCCTGGAATGCCTGGAAGAGGTCGCCGTTCGAGTATGACGGGGTACGATATATCGGTTCGTTCGCGCCCTTGTTCGTGCACCAGTATTCTCAGGCGTGGTTTGATTTTCGCGGCAGACGCGACCAATATGCGGATTACTTTCAGAATTCGGTGATTGCCACGGACGTTCACCGGCGTTTTTGCCTGGACTTGCGAAAACAATTTCCTGACTACAGCGATGATTTATGGGGTATCACGGCCTCGGATTCCGTGAAAGGCTACACCGTATGGGGCGGGCCTCCCGCCACAGGGCCGATCGACGGCTCGGTTGTGCCTTGCGCTGCCGCGGGCTCGATGCCTTTCCTTCCGGAAGAAACCATGCGCGTTCTGCGCAAGATTAAAGATCAGTATGGCGCGCACGCCTGGAGCAACTACGGTTTCGTGGACGCATTCAATCCTTTGACAAACTGGTACGACACGGACGTCGTCGGGATCGACACAGGCATCACCATGGTGATGGCTGAAAATGCGCGGACCGGATTTGTCTGGCAAACCTTCATGAAAAATCCCGAAGCGCGGCGCAGTATGGATCGCGCCGGCTTGAAAACATACCAGGGCGCGGAAACGCGAACTGGATGATCTTTGCCTTATCCTGAGTTTCCGGCACCGAAGCCGATTTATTCAGGTTTGAATTCGATGACGGCAAGTCCTTGCGGCGGAAGCGTGATTCTAATTTCTCCCTGCGAAAAAGATTTCGTCTCAGCCGGGGGCAATTCCGCGGCGCGTCGCAGGTCGTCCAATTCTTTGCGGGTCGGGTCGGCCGGCTTCCCCATTTCCGAATAGCGAGCCAGCGCCGATCCGTGGGTTGAATCAATGCGATAGATCGCAGCGTGAAGCTTTCCTGTCTGTCCCTCGAGCCTGATCGTAACCTCTTTGGGTTTCCCGGATTCTTCGGGCGGCCACTGGTTCCATACGGCCATCACGAATGTCCCGTCCGGCCGCTTTGTGAGCAGGGCTGATTGCGAGCCGGTCGGGATTCGCTGATCACCGAGCTTGTGCAGCAATTTGAATGCATTAAAGGAAGGCTTCGGTATGCCCCCTGCGGCGATCAGGCCAAACCCTCCATAGAACGGCTGCTTGACTACTCCCTGCTCCTCGAATACATCCGAAAACGTCCAATACGAGAGCATGTCGACGAGGCCGTCGCATTGGCGAATAGTGTCTGCCAGCCACGGCCCCATAAATACGGAATCTGTGACGTCCTTTTCGTTTTTGTAGCTCGCGTTGTATTCGCTGAAAATGATTGGCAGATCGGGTCTTTCTGAAGACTTTACCTGCTCACGGACTTTCTTCGCTGCCCGGCAAACCATCTGGCTGCGTGGAATATTCTCATTCGTGCCGAAGACGTCGGTTGACAAATCGTTCCCGTAAACGTGAGTGGAAACAAAGTCGGCGGGAATGTGATCTTCAGAGACGTGGCGAATGAAGTGATCTACCCATGCGGCTTGTGCGGTAGCCGGTCCGCCGACCCGGATCCGGGGGCTGACGGACTTCAAAGCACGTGCGGTCACATCATAAAGCTGGTAGTACGTTTGCTCTTTGGGATCTCCTGCCCAGAAATCCAGATTGGGTTCATTCCAAACCTCGAAATACCATTGCGAGACTTCCTCGATTCCGTAACGATCCACCAAATGCTGCGCCAAATTTGAAATGAGGCCGCTCCACTTTTCCGAGGATCCTGGCGGGGAAACAATTGGCTTGTACCAGAAAGATTGGAAGATCTGGCTGGCGGCCAGTTTTCCAGGCATGAAGCTTAATTCAACGAACGGACGAACGCCGTTTTCAAGCAAGCCGTCGTAGATCTGGTCGACGTAGGAAAAGTTGTAGAGTGGACTCCCCCGCGCATCCTCATCGTACACGCCAACTTCATCATGTAAGATCGCGTGAAAGCGCACATATTTGAAGCCGGTGGCTTTCTTCACGTCACGCAAGTCCCGGCGATAGCTCTCGCGCAAGCTCAGGATGGCCCGGCCGGACCCAAACATCTGTTCCCAAAAGTGCGGGAACGGATGAGAGGGCGCCGATAAGTCCACAATAATGGTTTCGCGCAACGCATCCGAAGGCGGGACGGACCGCTGGGGAAGTTGGCCGAAAGTCAGCGACGGGATGATGTAGACGAAACAAGCGACCGCGGCGTACAGGCACAACGCGCCTATCCGGAAACGAGTCCGCCGATTCTCGCTTCTCATAGGAGTTTGGGAACGAGATCCCGGACGCCGGGGCGCGGCATCTGGAACGCCAGAGCTGCGAGTGCAGGGCCAGACTTCGAGATCGCCTCCGCATCTTCCTCGTAGGGCAACACTCGCGGGGCCCTTTCGTGCAGCAGGCGTTCAATGGCAGCCACCCTCGGCTCGGCGTGAAAGCGCCGCTGCATCGCCGAGTCGCAAAGAACATTCACTGCGGCGACCAGGCTCATCGCCTGATGGTGCGCCATCCAATTGCGCACTACGGTGTGGCCACCCTCCTCGCCGTTACGCCGGGGCGTAAAATCGGCGGCTTCATAAAATCCATACGCCGAAAGCCAGCCGAGTTCTATCATTTTGTGAAGATTTTTTACCGCGTTTTCCGTATCGAACATCATCGCCAGAAACGTGGCGTAGGGAGCCACGACTAGATCGCCCGAGCAATCGTCCCGGTGCAGCGCCAGACCAGGCACGCCGAAAGCGTGATACCGGTAGTGGCCGTCGGGATTTTTCTCCGCGCAGGAGGATTCGGAAATTCCCCACGGAATTTGGTTCCTCTTCGCAAATTTTTGTTGCGCCCGAATCGCCGCGCGGACGCTGCGCTCGAGCAATGTGTTTGGATACGCTCGCATCCAGAGGCAGGGCATCAAATATTCAAAAGCCGTTCCACTCCAGGAGAGCAGCACATCCTCGCGCAGGTAGGACCGGAATGATCTTTTCAAGTGAAACCAGCTCTCCTGCGGGGCCTCGCCTTTTGCCACAGCGACGAACACTGCCGCGCGTGCCTCAGAAGCAAACAGATCGTAATTGTATTTGCTCAGCCCGCCTTCAGCCTCTTCATATCCGATCGAAAACAGTTTCTTCTTCGCATCATACAGAATGCTGAAATCCATTTCGTCGGCCATGGATTGAGCAGTAGCGGCAATGGCATTCAAGCGCTTCGCCAGATCTTCCGAGATCTGGATGGCTCTCTCTAATGCGGCCTGGAAATGCTTCGTCGTTGCGCGGGTATTCACCACCGAACTCTCGGAGGAAGCATCGAGCTTTTTGCACAACTCTCCGAATACGTG
The DNA here is from genome assembly GCA_963804145.1 of uncultured Acidobacteriota bacterium. GTDB lineage: Bacteria > Acidobacteriota > Terriglobia > Acidiferrales > UBA7541 > Palsa-360. The sequence goes on from CAWDPI010000010.1 coordinate 399,048, forward strand.
CGGAATCGATTCTAAAGTGAGATCCTCTTCACACCGCCCCATTTCTAAATCTGACAGAGGGCAGGAGGCGGCAAAATGCGCGTCCAGCCAGGGCGCAAACGTCTCCATCAATTTCAGCAGCCCAGTCGTGCGTACGGACAATTCCCTGCCCCACCATGCAACCTCCCGATTCCGGCTGTTTTTCGCAGTCCGATTCAGGACAATGAGCGCGTCGATTTCCAGGGCGCGCAATTCCTTGATCTGATTCGAGTCTGCTGAGGCAAGGCGGGCAGTGGCTTCCTTCAATTCGAGAATGCCGGGAGCAAGACCGCCCCCTGCCAAATCTTGTGCAGCGACCTCGGCCAGCAGGGCGGCATGATCGCGAAGCGCTTCCCATTGTGCGGGGCGCAACAGCGGTTGCTTGATCATTTCCAGGCAGCCTTGCTTCAAAGCCCACAGACTGCAAAGCAGATTCCCATTGTCCACGGTCGAAACAAAAAGTGGCGGGACGGGTTCGAGCGAGTCGGTCGCATACCAGTTGTATAGGTGCCCCTTGTACTTGGGCATCCGGCTGACGGTCTCGAGCGTTCTTTCCGTTTCTTGAATAAATTCCTGGGTCGTCAAGAAGCCCAGATCGTGTGCGGCAAGTCTGGAATTCAACAGGAGTCCGAGGTTCGTGGGAGAAATGCGATGCGCGATGATGGGCGGCGCTTCCTGGACGATATCGGGAATCAGCCAGTTCTCCTGCCGATTGCTGAACTCGTGGAAGAATCGCCACGTGCGCAGCGCCGCATTGCGAATTGCGCGGCGATCTTTCGTCTTGATTCGGCTTGCCACCGGGCGCTGCGACCGGTTCAGCCATTCCCCGATCCAGGCCGAAGCCGCCCAGAGAACCACGAACGGCATTGCGATCCTGAGGGAATGAGGATGGAGAAGGAAAACGAGCGGGCCCATGGCAACCGTGAGCAGCAAGCTGTATTTCAGGTAGACCTCCACGAGACCGCCGCCTTCTCCCGCCAATTCCGAGTCGGCTGCCGTTTCCCATTCCAGGAGCCTTCGATGGGTGAACTTCATTCGGACTATAGCCCGCAAAATGGCGTCCATGTCGATCAAGCTCTGATGACACAGAAACGCGAGCCGAACGCAAATGCGGGCAAGCGCAGAGGCAAAATCCGCGCACAGGCTCTTCCAGAAGTCAGCCCGAAACCATGCCTTCCCCGCGGTGAAAACCGGCAGCGCGAATTGAAGAAAGGTAGGCGTCAAGAGGACCGCAACGGCGGCCAGCGTCCAGCGCAAAGCGTCTCCCGGAAGAAGCAGCCAGCCGTACAGGAGCAGCAGCAACGTCGCGAACTCCGTCAAGCTGCGGCGCAGATTGTCGATAATTTTCCAACGCGAGATGTGGCTGAGCGGGTTAGGCGCAGCGTTCCCGAAATAATCGCGTACGCGCGGCAGCAAGCTGAACATGATTTGCCAGTCGCCGCGAACCCAGCGGTGCTTCCTGCGGCTGAAGGCGCTGAAATGGGATGGATAGTCGTCGACCACTTCCACATCCGATACCAAACCCGCGCGAGCGTATGCGCCTTCGATCAGGTCGTGGCTCAGTACCGCATTGCACGGAAAGCGGTGCTCCAGGACCTTTTGAAAAGTTTCGACTTCATAGATCCCCTTCCCCGTGAAGATGCCTTCGCCGAACAGATCTTGATATACATCCGAGACCGCTCGCGTGTAGATGTCGAAGCCCGTATCGCCCGACAACAGGGAGGCAAAACGCGAACGGCTTGCCGATTTGACGCTGATATCAACTCGCGGCTGCAGGATCCCGTAGCCTTCCACGACTATATTTTTGGCGGGGTCGATGACCGAGCGATTCAACGGATGCGCCAAAGTCCCGACAAGCTTGTGCCCGGCCCCGGGAGGCAGTTGCGTGTCGAGATCCAGAGTGATGACGTAGCGGATGTTCTTTAGCAAGGACGTATCCCCTGTCTTCACCGGGAACTGGTCGTCCTGGTTCAGCAGGAAGCGATTGAAGTCAAGAATTTTGCCGCGTTTTCTTTCCCAGCCCATCCACAATTCTTCGGCGGGGTTGTACTTGCGGTGGCGATGGAAATGAAACAATCTCCCTTTATTTTCGAGGGCGTATTTTTCATCGAGTTCCCGCAGGAGCCGGGAGCACAGCTTGGCCAAAGATTCCTTTTCGTCGAATTGCTGCGCCGAGTCCGGCAAATCGGTGAGCAGCGCGAAATGAAGGTTCGGGTCACGATTTGCCAAAAATCGGACCTCGAGCCCTTGCACGGCCTGCGATACCTGTTCTTCGCTTGTCAGCAAGGCCGGGACGGCTACGACCGTGGCGCAGGAATGAGGAATGCCTTTCGAGAAATCGAGTTTTGGAATCTTCCTGGGAGTAAACATGCGAGTCGCCAGCATGTTGACCGTTGCCACTGCGCATTCCAACGCAGGAAGAACAAAAAGCGACACTGCGAAGAGACTCGTGAGCTTCACGTGCAGTACAGAAATCAGCAGGGCGATGATTCCGAAAGTGATCAGTTCAATGCCGAGAAAATAGAAGACGTCTGGCCATTTAAGAATAACGCCTCGAATTCGTGTGGCGAGTGGCGTGCGATAACCGATGTCTTTTTTCAGTGCGGCTTGCCCCTCGTCCACCAGATAGTAGCCGACGTGAGTCCGTCGCTCTCTCGCCCGTTCACTCGAACAGGGACTCTGCTGGGCAAGGTGAGCGAGCGCGATGGCTTTCTGCGCCACCTGGGATTCGGTAAAATTCGAGTGAGCAGCAAGATCAGCCACGGCCGCGCAATAGATGTCGCGGGTGTCATAGTCCATGCGCTCGTAAGCGCATCCCGGATCCGTTCGCAGAATCTGTTCCGTGAAACACACCGTTTCAAAAAACTCTTTCCACTCGAGAGCGGAAATATGGCGCAAGCTGGTCAGCAGGCACGACAGGCGGCTCGGATCCCCTCCGGCCGCCGAGCCTTGCGGAACTTCCTGTTGTTCGCCGCCAATCGCGTTCTGAGCCGTTGCACTGCCGATTTGCTCGAGCAGCACAAGCTCCAAGATATGGCTTCAGATTCCAGATTTCCGCCATCTCGAGAGCAGCATTCTCGCTGCACCGCGGCAAGGAACCGCGCAAATCCGTCGTTCATCAAACTCGAATCTCGCAGATCGCAAGTAGACGCTTGCCAGCGCGTAGGAGCGCGGAACAGGAGGTGTGCACCCCGCCATTCCGACATGTGGAAGGCAGATACACCCTTTTGAATTCCTGCCTGAGATTCGGCCAGCGCCTGCTTCATGGCGGGCAGGTTGTCGGCGATTATTTCTGCGGTCGCACCAAATGCAACCCGTCTCGACGATCGTTCTTGCACGTCCTTGGCGGCATCACTGACTCGCTCTGCGGCGCCTTTCCATATTGTCTCGAGATAATTCTGGGATTCTTCGGGCAGAACGGATTGCCATCGAAGTACTTCCTTTAGCCCTCCGGCCTCCGTCGAGCGGCGCTGATTTCGTTCCGGGCGATTCGGTTCCCTCCAGCCGGTGCCGAGAAGCTTCCTTTCCGGCAAGGGTAAAATGAATCCGATAATCGAACGACGATTGATGTGTGCTTCCCATGTCCCCCTCAACAGTTCCCGGCCTCACCGATAGCCGGCCGCCTGAAGTTCAAACATTTCCGAATACCGTCCGCCGTCGCTGATGAGCTGGTCGTGCGAGCCCTGCTCGGCAATCTTTCCGCCCTCGAGAACGAAAATGCGATCCGCCATGCGGACTGTGGAGAACCGGTGGGAGATGAGGAGTGTGGTCTTGCCTTGCGTCAGTTCGGCAAATCGCTCGAAGACGTCGCGCTCGGATCGCGCGTCGAGCGCGGCGGTCGGCTCGTCCAGGATCAGCAGTTGCGCGTCACGCAAATGGGCGCGCGCAGAGAGCGATTTTCTGCCACTCGCCGCCGGACAGGTCGACGCCGCCCTCGAAGCGGCATCCGAGGAGCTGGTCGTACATCCGCGGCAGTTTCCGGATCACGCTTTCGGCGTAGCTTTTCCTGGCGGCGCTTGAATTTGAATTGGATGGATTGCGGCGTCGATGCGGCCCACGGCAATATTTTCAGTGACCGTCATGTCGTAGCGCACGAAATCCTGAAAGATGACGCCGATTTCGCTCCACCAATCTTCCAAGTCGTATTCCCGGAGGTCGACGCCGTCGAGGAGGATCGTTCCGGCGGTGGGGTCGTACAAACGCGTCAAAAGTTTGGCGATCGTCGTCTTGCCCTGGCCGTTCTCGCCGACCAGGGCGATGCGCTCGTGGGGCTCCAGGCGAAAATTGATATCGCGCAAGACTGAGTCTGATTCCCGGGATAGGCGAACGAAACGTGCTGGAACTCGATTCCGCGGCGGATCGGCCGGGGAGCGACGAGTGCTCCGGGCTTTGACTTGATCCGCGGTTGGACGGAAAAGAAATCCAGCAGGTCCGTCATGAACAGCGCCTGGTCGGCGATTCCCGAAAATGTCGAAAAGAATGCCTGGATGTTGGAGCTGGCACCGGCGATCGCTCCCGCCAGAAACGTCAACTGGCCGAGAGTCAAGGCGCCCGTCACGGTCTCATAAATGACGTAGGCGTACGTTCCGTAGTAGCCCAGAGTGCCGAGAACCGTCAAAAGCCCCCCGAAGAGGAGCTTGCGTTTTGCCAGATCCACCGTCTGGCGATGAAGGTCATCCGAGAGTGCCTTGTACCGCCGCACCAGGAAAGGCCCGAGGTGAAATAGTTTCAATTCTTTCGCGCTCTCTTTGCTGCCGGCCAGAACTCGAAGGTATTCCATTTGCCGGCGGGCAGGGGTTTGCTCGAAATTCATCGAGTACCCGAGAAAAGCAAAGTGCGTCTCTCCCAAAAACGCAGGCACGACACAGACGAAAAGAAAAAACAGCATCCACGGAGAAAAAAGAAAAATGCCAACCGCGAGGCTGGCCGTCGTGATCCCTTCCTGGATCAGCCGGCCGGTCATCTGAATCATCATGACGCGGTCGGTGCCCTGCACTCGTGCGCGCTCCATCTTGTCGGAAAAAGAAGGGTCTTCGTACCGTGTCAGGTCAAGCCGGGAAGCGTGTTCCATGATCCGCGTGCTGATGTGCCTCGTGTACTTGTCCGCAAGCACGGTGTCGCAGAAGTCGGTAAGCCGCGCCAGAATCGTCCCGAGGCTGGCCAGACAGAACTCCAAGGCCACCAGCCACCAGAAAAATCCCGGGAAGAGCCCTATGCTGTGAAGTCAGCCCATAAATGGAATCGATAATCACCCGCGTGATGGCCAGCATGGCTACCGGAATCAGAGATAGGACGAGCCGCACAAGGAGACTCGAAGCGACAGCGGCGGGAGCAGCTTCCCAAACCATCTTGAACAGAGGGCGAATGTTATTGAGTCCCCGGATACGTTCCCGCCATTTGGGAAGAAGCTGTCCGTAGGTTGTGGCCTTTTTCATGTTCAATCCTTCGGTCCGGGGACGCCTCGTTGCCTGCGTCTGCAAACAAACCGCCCCCGGTGGCCGTATTTCAACGCGCTACTTCACTGCCGTTCGATACTCTTGAGACTGGGTCTGGAAAAAATCACAGCAACAGGGCTGGATATTCAACAGCACGTCCGGGCCGGGTGGCATCGGCGAAGATGACAGTCCCGGGCCGGTCTAAATCTAAAACGACCCGGTGACTTGGGAAGTACTTAAACCAACGATTCCAAAAACGCTCAGTAAGGAAAAGAATGCTCCATTTAGGCTGTCCAATGAGATTCAATTCCATACGCCCCCGCCGTTGAAAATAAACGGTCTTACAAACTTCAAACAAGTGCGATGCAAGTCAGCTTCCAATGAAGAAACAATTCGTAAGCTCTATAGAATCGCACCACTTTGCGAATCGCGCTTGGCCTCCCATATATGTATTTTTGACGGTTACGGAAAGTTTTACGTTCGCTTAACCTCCCGCGTTGCTTGCAAATAGACGCATGTGGGACTCGTTTCAGCCGTTCCCTGATTGATTTTATCCACGCCCTTTCGTGCCTTCGAACGATCAAGATGTGAAACGGATCCAGTGACGTTTGCAGTGGAAGGAGGCTGAAAATGTGCTTTCTCTGTTCGGGAGGAGAGCCCCGGTATGCAATGGCAGTGTAGAAGGAGGAAGCCACAGGCAGTGAGGCGGGGGGCTGTCCTGTTTGTCGCGTCGGATGCGCCAGACAGCCCGATCTGAGGAGGGAATGCTCGGTGAGGGGGTAACCGGAGACCTTATGAAATCGAACGAAAACGGATCATTTCAAATTGAAATTGGACGGGAGGAAAAGAACTGTCGGCCCAGCCCTGATTGTCCTGATCTCTCAAGACGCTGCGACATTTCTCCTCCCCCCGGTCGCACGGACTCGCTGTCGCGATATTCCTTCAGCGGCTTCGGCCAAACAATACATTCAACGCATCAGAAGCAGGGGAGATTCACTTTATGTAGGGCAGGAAGAGGATTATAGGTTCAGGCCCAAATAGAACAGCATTTCAAGCTTCGATGATTTGGTTGCGGACCGCGTACCTCACCAATTCGCTGACCGAGTGTATTTCCAACTTGCGCATGATGTTCGCTCGGTGCGTTTCTGCAGTCTTGACGCTGATGCCGAGTGAAGATGCCACTTCCTTGCTGCTCTTGCCTTCTGAGAGCAGTTGCACGATTTCGCGCTCTCGGGAAGTCAGCCGGCTGCTGCGCATTTCTCCCGGCGCGGGAAGTGATCCGGGCCGCTGGAAGTTCGTCAGCATCACCTCGGTGGCCATGGAAGTGAAAAACGGCTTGTGGTTGGAGAGGGTTTCCAGGGCAATAATCAAATCGCGATCGGAATCGGATTTCACGACGAAACCGCGCACACCGGCATCGAGAATATCTTTGATCAGCTGGTCCGAGTAGTGCATCGACAGAATCAGTATTTCACTGTTGGGCGACACCTTTCGTATTCTTCGAGCCGCCTCCAACCCGTTCAGTTCCGGCATGGCGATATCGAGAACCACGATGTCCGGTTTCCGTTCCTCTGCTTTCGCAACGGCCTCGCGCCCGGAATGAGCTTCATCGCAAACCTGCCATTCAGGCCGCGACTCGATCAGCGATTTGATCCCCCGGCGCACCAGGTCATGATCATCTGCAATCAGAATCCTCAAATTTTTCATGGAATTCCCCCACGGGTTCCGTCCGAGCATTGGATTGTTCCTGATTGGTTCGGCCATTTCCAAACTGCGTCTTCCCTTATTGTCAGGCTGGGTTGTGTTCCTCGGGTGGGTATTCATCGTAAAGGACCTCGCTACGGCCTTCAAATTACTAGAATATCATTCCTCTCGCAAGTCATGAAATGTCCGAAATCCAGCCCCGAACCCGTTCTTCCCTGCCTCCAACTTTTTGGGAAAGGATCCCGCGGAGCTTCCGCAATCCTCTTCGCAGCCGGGCTTTCACTGCCGTTTGCGACGCCTGGATCGCGTAGCCTATCTCGCATGTCCGCAATTCCTCGAATCCATACAAACGAACGGTCAAACTCAGGTCCGCTCCGAGTTGGCCCAGGGCTTCCCTCAGAAGCTCGTTTCTTTCTTCTTGCATCCAGATGGCTTCCGGGTTGGAAGTGCTTTTCCGGTCTCGGATCTGGATCACGGAAGAAATGTCGGACAAATCCTTCCCGCCCAAAACATGTTTCAATTCAATCTTGCGCTTTCGGACTCGCATCAATGACTCATTGATCGCAATACGCATCAGCCACGTCGAAAATCTTGATTCCTTGCGGAAACTCTGAATATGCAGGAATGCCTTCACCAAACATTCCTGGCCGGCATCCTCTGCATCCGCATGGTTGCGCGTTATTTTCGCCGCCGTGAGATAGATCTGACGCAGATAAGGATCGACCAACTCGCAAAACGCTTCGGCGTCTCCGGACTGCGCCCGGAGACGAGTTCCTCTTCCTCCAGATGCCGGACCATTTCTTCGGCGGATTGATCTCCGGCGCCCACGGACCCGTTCAGATCGGTCCTCGTTTCAACCAGCAATATTCACGACCATATTTATGTCCTCTCACCTGCGAGCCATTCTTAGCCGCTGCCTAACCTGGCAGATTTGGGACCCCATTCCCCACTCTGGCAATTTCCCCTATGAAGCCACATTTAGTCCATTAGCTGGACGCTGTAATTAGCTTAGGGAGAATGCTGTACGAGCCATTTTATCCGACAGTTTTCAACAGATTTATAGTTTCTTTACATGTCTCTGGCCCAACTAAGGTGACCTGTCACCCGGGAATAGGCCACATCCGGTATTGCCCCTTCACCTCCCGGTGCTTAGCCTACTCGCGTTCAATGATTCGGTGAGAAACGCGTAATTAAATTTATGGCTCCCATAGGGAGGTGAGCAACCATGAGAAAACTGATCGCTTTCACATTCGCATTGTTGTTGAGCACTCCAGTTCTTCTTGCGGCCGAAGACAAGCAAAAGGAAGAGTCGCGGCTCAACGACGCGGGAATGGCAATGAAGGAAATCCTCGCTACGCCGGAAAATATACCCAGGGACCTCCTCGATAAGGCCAAATGCGTTGTCGTTATCCCTTCAGTTCTGAAGGCGGCCTTCATTGTCGGCGGCAGCTATGGCCGGGGAGCAATGGTTTGCCGCACGGGGAAGGATTTCTCCGGTTCCTGGGGCAGTCCCGCCATGTATGCACTTGAAGGGGGGAGCGTCGGATTTCAATTGGGAGGAGAGGCGACTGATTTCGTCTTTCTGATCATGAACGAACGCGGGGTCAGCAGCCTTCTTGAAAGCAAAGTAAAACTCGGGGCAGACGCCTCCATCGCCGCCGGGCCAGTCGGCCGGGCGGCAGCCGCAGATACCGACGCGTACATGCGCGCGGAAATTCTTAGCTATTCAAGATCGCGCGGCCTTTTCGCTGGACTTTCGCTGGAAGGATCAACCCTTCGACCCGATGAAGACGGAAACGAGGCCCTTTACGGTCACCGGCTCTCAGCCCGGACGATCGTGCGCGGCCCCTCACCCGAGCCCCCTGATGCGGCCCGGAATTTGATTAGCCACCTGGAAAATGCATCTCCACATCTGAAAGCTTGACGTGGAACCTGCCAAGCCGATTCCAGGAGTAAACAAAGGGGGAGGACCCAATCCCGGTTCCTCCCCCGATTGGCGCTGCAATGATTTCCGGAGGGATCTCAAATGTAGACCAAGACTAGGTCACCCGCCATACGGCGTCGTCTGCACAAAAACCAGGGATTTGCCTTTCGTGCGCACGGAGCCTGCGCCTACAGGGCTACAGGGACGCCAGGGATCGAAGTACACATTCAACAGGATGGTCGATTCTCACCCTCATCGCTAGGCTGGAAATGGAATGTGATGTCCTTCGATCGGAGGCGTGAAAATGCATATCCGATGGGAAGCAGTTATTTTATCGGCGGATCTGGAATGGCGTCGCGCGGTTGCACAGATCCTCGCTGCGAATGGGATGGATTGTGCTTTTGCATCCAGCATTGAGGAGTGCAAGGAAATCGTGGCGCGGGATTGCGTGGGCCTGATCTTCTGGGATAGTCACCTGGCGGATGGGACCTTCCAGGATTTGGTTCATTCCATGTGGTCATTGGACCGGAGAGTGAAAATTGTTGTGATTTCCCACAGGGATGATTGGGAGGAGCACTTGGCGACTGCGCGAATGGGGGCATTTGGCGTTATCCCTTTTCCTTGCCAACCTACGGACATTGAATGGATTCTGAGCAGGGCGCTTCGTGCTGAGCGCGAAGAGGCAAGATCCGAGCACATTCGTGAACCACATTTTCATTCGATATTCTGAGGCTAAATCGATTTGCATCTCTCAGGATCGTGCCACGCTTGGAGCAGTTCCGGGCGGCGGAGACTGGTTGTCGCAACGAACATATAGAAACGCATGTCGCACGCTTGACACAGGAACGGGGAAATCTCGACGAACCGCAGAATCGTCTGCTCTACAATGCCTTCATATTCGGCCCTGGATACACGCGAATTCCTGCATACGGGACATGAGATATCAGAGAGGGTGTGAACATTCATCGGCGTTCATCTCCGTCGATTCGTCTCCATGGTGCCCGGCCAGAGAAAGCATCGGTGCGCCATCACGTTTTTCACTTTGCGCGAATTGGCGGCACGAACCCATCCGTCGAATGCCGTATTTGGATTTAATAGTCGCCCTAGCGCTGACCTGACGCTGGCCCGGTGAAATCTTGACTTGGATTTCCCGGCGCGTACGCGCCTTAGTGAACTCTCCATGACCTTGGGACTCGAGGAAGGCCGGGCGCATGCGGCCAGAATCGCGCTTTGAGGAGAAGATCAACGATCGGGTGAGAGCTGGAGGGTCAGGAAGACGTTGCAGGATATTCCCATTGCGAATTACAGAGTTCTGCCGATAGCCCGGCGCACACGATGGGTATAGTACTGCTATTCCGGATGTGTAATGGCCGATGTTTGCCGATGCCTATAGGACACTCAGGAGGTTGCCATGGAAGGCAAGATGCAAGTCATGATTGGTTCCCCGGACTTGGCAGTCTGGGAAAGGTTCACTGACATTCTTGAATCAAAAGGCCTTGACCTCGTTCCGTTTCGGTCGATCAAACAGGCGTGCAAAGCCCTCACGCGAGAGGATGTGCTCCTGATTTTCTGCGAAAATCGACTCATCGATGGCACGTATGAGGACTTGCTGACGGCTGCAAGAAACGTTCGGTCACAGGCCCGAATTGTTGTTACTGGTGTAGAGTCGGATCAATTTGATTCCCTGGGCTACTGCAAGGCGAGAGAATTGGGAGCCTTTGATGTGCTCCGCAAGTCCTATGGAATCAGGGACTTGGAATGGGTCGTCATCTGCGCGATTCGCGACGAGGAAGGTGTGAGAACCGCTGCGGCCTAGCACGGTCACAATTAATGCCTGTGGCAGCAGGCCCAGTCCGGAAATCGGAGACGACTCGATTTCAGACGTAGTTAGGCTTGGGCAGATCACCCCTCATCCCAGTTGGACAAATCCGATTCCACTTCCTCGAGTTTTCCGCTCCTTCTCCCGCCCCAGTTCAGCTGGAACTCTACAAATCCGACATTTTGTCCCAGATTGGGAATCTACGCCCTCATAACGGCTACGGAATTCGCCTAAGCGCCCCGATAGGAAAGCGTGAAACAGAAAGTGATCGATACCGATGAGAAAATATTGGAAAGCGAGAGATCCCACCCGCTACAAAATCTTTCAGGCAAGAGCTAAGGTTTTCCGGGTATGGACCAATTTACAAATGGAGACTAAAAAATAGGAATAAGTCAAGAGTTGCGAACCACAGGCTTTCAGATTGCGCATACCGCAGCCGCCTTTGCGTCACCAGTTGTGCCGGATTCGACTTGTCCCAGCGATCCAAAGAACGTCGGGGGAGCAGTCAAAATGGAGACCGCACAAAAGAATCGGGATATCGCCATTCTCAATCCGCCGGTACAACTCCCCCCGGAAAACAGCTCCGCCCACGTGGTTCTTTTTTATAGAGAAACAGGCTTTCTTCTGGACGAATTGAGCCATTTCATTGGCAGGGAGCTCTGTTGCGGAAATCCCGCGATCGTGATCGGCACTCAGGAGCACCGGGATGGTTTGGCCGATCGCCTGTACCGGCAAGGAGTGGATGTTGGCGAAGTCATTCAAAGCGGTATCTATATTGAGGTCGAAGCAACCGAACTTTTGTCCGAGTTTCTAACAAATGATGCGCCGGACCCGGGACGCTTCAAGAGCTTGATCGGTGGCCTGGTGGCGCAAACCAACGGAACCGCGAAACATGACAGGCCCATCGCCATTTACGATGAGATGGCCGCTCTCTTGTGGCAATCAGGCAACAAAAACTCTGCGATCCGACTGGAAGAATTATGGAATGTTTTAGCAGATAACTGCCCCATTTCTCTGTGTTGCGCGTATTCGCTGGAGTCGTTCCCGGAAGTAGAAGACGGAAAACCCTTTCACAGAATCTGCTCGGAGCATTCGGCCGTAGTCCCCAGCGAGGGGTATTCTGAACATTCAGGCATCGACGAGCGTCTCCGCAGTGTTGCGACCCTCCAACAGAGATCGCTGGCGCTGGAAACAGAGGAAAGATTGCGCCGCGTCGAGGGACGATTCCGAAAAATGGTGGATGCCCTGGAAGAATTCGCGATCTATATGCTGGACACGCGCGGCTGCCTCACCTCTTGGAATTCCGGCGCTAAACGCATACTGGGATACGAGGGACCGGAAGTTCTCGGCCGCCATTTTTCCTGCTTCTTCACAGAGGAAGATGTTCTGGCGGGCAAGCCGATGGTGGAATTACAAATTGCAAGCAGCGAAGGGCGCTATAAAGGCGAGGGCTGGCGTCTCCGCAAGGACGGGTGGAAATTTTTTGCGGACGTGGTCCTTACGCCTCTTCGTAGCGACACCGGAACGGTGATCGGATATGCGGCAGTCGTGCGTGATATCACCGAACGAATGCTTGGCCATGAGACGCGCGAGGATGTTCGAGACAGCATTCAGGAATCGGAGAAATCCCTCCGCCAATTCTCCCTCCTCGTCATGCGCAGGCAGGAGGAGGAAAGGAGGCGCGTCGGCGGAGATCTTCTCGACAGCCTCGGGCAATATCTCTCTGTATTGAAGATGAAATTGGATGCCCTGCGTCCCTCTGCCGAGGAGTGCGAAAGCGGAGGCGATGAGGAACTTGCTCAATGTCTTAATTTAGTCGAGGAGTCCTTCAAGGAAGTTCGAGCGGTATCGTACCTGTTGTATCCGCCGCTGCTGGAGGAAGTGGGATTGAAATCAGCCATTCCCTGGTACCTGGATGGATTCTCCAAACGAAGCGGCATCGAGACCACCTTTCATATTTCGCCTGACGTCCGGCGTCTTTCGAGCGACGCCAACGAAGCGATCTTTCGTGTCCTTCAGGAGGCGCTGGCAAACGTTCACCGCCACTCCGGAAGCAGCACAGCCGACATTCAGCTCTTGACGAAAAACGATTCCATAGTCCTGATCATCAGCGATACTGGCAAAGGAATGCCGTCCGACCTTCTCAGCCCGAACCGCAGGGGAATTTCTCCCCTGGGCATGGGCCTCCGCGGCATGAGCGAGAGGATGAGATATCTTGGCGGGAGACTCGAGATAACATCATCGGGGAAAGGCGCAACAATTACCGCTACGATCCCCGTCGCCAGTTGCGCGGCAGCGGCGATGTCAGCCTAGAAGCAAGCAATGCTATCAGTGAACGATTGAACAAAGGCCAACAAATGGGTGCGACTCCACAGCTGCGCAGGCAAAGTGCGATTCCTCAACCTTACCCCAGGGTTGTAATTGCTGATGACCACGAAATCGTTCGAGAAGGTATTCGCAGGCTACTAACCCGATTGCGTCCGGCCTGGGAAATTTGCGGTGAAGCCGCGAGCGGCAGCCAGACGATCGAACTCGTTAAAACGCAAAAGCCAAATGTGGTGATCCTTGACATTACGATGCCGGGGATGAGCGGACTGGAAGCCGCGCGGCATATTGCCAAACTTGATCTCGGATGTCGGATCTTGATTTTCACTGTGCATGATTCAGAATGGCTGAAGTCGGAAATTCGCGAAACCGGCGCTCACGGCTATGTCCAAAAATCGCAAGTGGCGCGAGATCTCGTCGTTGCCATTGAGCGTCTCCTGGAGGGAGGTACTTTCTTCAGCGACGACAAGCCGGTGGATCGCCCTCAGGATTCGAACCCCCAGCAACAATCCAATCAAACGGAATCCTAAGACCAGTGAGCGAAGGATTGAGCCCGCTGCCCGGAAGCCGAAGGTTGGGCCGATGGATTGGGAATCACGAGCTCAACGATGGTGCCGGGACTTGCGTTTCGGATGCGCAATTCCCCTCCCAATTCCTTGGCTCGTTGCCTCATGCTGGCAATTCCCACTCCGGTGTTGCCGGGACGAAACTCTTCCGTATTTTCCAGGACACCCACTCCATCGTCCCGAACTGCGACGGCGATCTCTCTTTTCCGTTCCGCCAGTGTGACCCACACTTTTTGCGCCCGGGCATGGCGGAAGACATTCGTCAAAGCTTCCTGAATGATGCGGAATAACGCCGTCTCCACCTCCGGAGTAAGGCGGGGGAAATCGGCAGGCTGAGTCTCGAGGGATGTCTGGATGCCCGCCCGCTTCGCAAGTCCGTCCAAAAACCAGCCCAATGCCGAGCGAAGGCCGATTTCGTCCAGCAGAGGAGGATGCAGAAGATAAGATATATTGCGAATCTGCTGAAGCATCCCGTCGATCATGCCGCTGACTTCTCGAATCGATTCTTCTTTCGATCCATTCGAGCTTTCTTTTTGAAGAATTTCGTGCAAGATCATCTTGGACGCCGTGAGCTCCTGTCCCAGGCCATCATGCAGCTCCCTGGCAATTCGGCGCCGCTCTTCGTCCTGAGTCGTAATCAAGCTCATCGAGAGACGCCGCAACTCCACGTTCAGCGCCGCCAACTGCCGGGACTTGCGGTGAAGTTCAATGAATGTGCTGACTTTGGCCCTTAACAGGTCCGGAATGATAGGGACGGAAATATAATCCACCGCGCCGCGTTGGTATCCTCTGAGCTGGTCCACATCGGTTAAGTGAACGGCCGAGATGAAAATAATCGCCGTCTCTTGAAATCGCGGATGCTGGTGAATGATATCCGCCATTTCAAAACCATCCATATCCGGCATACTCACATCCATCAGAACCACTGCAATTTCATTCTTCAGGAGAATTTCCAGCGCTTCTCTGCCTGAATTGGCTTTGAGCATGTTCTCATCCAGGTCGGCGAGGATGGCTTCGTAGCTCATGACCTTTGCCGGCTGGTCATCCACCATCAGAATGTTGACCTTCTCTTTGGGAGGCATCATCCCTCTCTGTTCTCAACTCGGCGAACCAAAGTCATCGGAGCCCGAGAGATTGAACTTACCTGTGGAGCCACATTCGCAATGCCGAAAGCAATTGCTCGGTATTTACGGGTTTAGCCAGATATTCCGACGCGCCGGCCTCCAGGCATTTTTCCCGGTCGCCCTTCATCGCTTTGGCGGTCAGAGCCACAATCGGCAGCCGCCGGAACGACGGGTTTTGCCGGATGACCTGCATTGTTTCATACCCGTCCATTTCCGGCATCATGATGTCCATCAGCACGATGGCGATGTCCGGCGTTGACTCAATCGTGCCAATCGCTTCCCGACCTGTCCCCGCCGTGAGGACGCTCATCCCGCGGCGCTCGAGAACACTGCTCAGAGCGAAAATGTTCCGCACGTCATCGTCCACGATAAGAACTTTCTTATTGAACAAGGCGTCATCGGAGCGGTGCAGCTGATCGAGCATCCTCTGTTTTTCGGGCGGAAGATCGGCCACCACGCGATGCAGGAACAAGGCAGTCTCGTCCAGCAGTCGCTCCGGCGATTCCACTCCCTTGACCACCACGCTGCGCGCCAGGTTGCGCAGCCGCGCATCCTCCTCCGGGGTCAATTCCTTCCCGGTGAACACCACCACCGGCAGGTCCATCAGCGAGGGATTATCACGCAGGTATTCCAACACTTCAAACCCCGACATGTCAGGCAGGCGCAGGTCAAGGACCATGCAATCGAACGACTGCTCCCCGGCCAGCTCAAGTGCCTCCGCGCCGGTTGTGACCATCGTCAAGTCGATATCGTCGTGGCCCAACAGTTCCTCCACGCTCAGTTGTTCGGCGGGATTGTCCTCGACCACCAGCAGCCGCTTGCGCCGCGGCAAAGTATATTCCTTGATCCGGTCGAACAAGGTATCCAGCGCGTCGGGTGTAGTGGGCTTGGTTATGAAGGAAAAGGCCCCGCGAGTCAATCCATGCTGCCGGTCCTCGTCCATCGTGAGCATCTGCACGGGAATGTGCCGCAGGGCGGGATCCTGCTTCAAGTGATTCAGCACGGTCCAGCCGAGCATGTCCGGAAGAAAAACATCCAGGGAGACAGCCGTGGGATGAAACTCGCGGGCGAGAGCAAGAGCGTCCGCGCCGTGCGAGGCCACCAGAACTTTGAAGCCCTTGTCGTGCGCCAGGTCGCAAAGGATTCTGGCGTAATGAGGGTCATCCTCAACAATGAGCAGAGCAGTGTCGTCCGGCTGCAAACGTTCGCGGTCGTCATCGATTCGTTCGGCAGACACGTCCGCGAGCGTAACAGCGGGCAACTGTCCCTGCCCCGCTGCGACAAGTTCAACATCTCGCACCGTGACGTTTAATGCCGAGGTGCCAAAATACGTCTGGGGCAGATAAAGAGTGAAAGTGCTGCCCTGACCAGGGGTGCTCCGCAATTGAATCTCACCGCCCAACAAGCTCGCCAGTTCCCGGCTGATCGCGAGACCCAATCCGGTGCCGCCGTATTTTCTGCTCGTGCTGGCATCCGCCTGCTGGAAGGCCTCGAAAATGATTCTCTGTTTTTCAACCGGAATGCCAATGCCCGTGTCGGTCACTTCAAATCCAATCACTGACGCAGCGCCGTTCAAGGTCAGGTGATCAGCGCTCCAACCGCCGGAAGCTGCAAATACGGAGAGCCGCACACCGCCGTGGTCCGTGAATTTAAACGCGTTGGACAACAAATTCTTCAGCACTTGCTGCAGGCGCCGCGGGTCCGTCACCAGGCTGCGCGGCAGTAAGGGATCGGTGCGTATCTCGAAGTTGAGCCGCCGGTTTTCCGCTTCGTGACGGAACGGCCGCGCAACCATTTCGAGAATACTGGAGAAGAAAACGTCTTCCGCCTGCACGGATACCGTGCCGGACTCGATCTTGGAGAGATCCAGGATGTCGCTGATCAAATTCAAAAGATCCGTCCCGGCGCCGTGGATCGTCCGCGCAAATTCCACTTGTTTGGATGTCAGGTTCCCGTCCGGGTTGTCCGTGAGCTGCTGGCCAAGAACGAGAATGCTGTTGAGCGGGGTGCGCAGTTCGTGCGACATGTTGGCCAGGAATTCAGACTTGTACTTGGAAGTGAGCGCGAGTTCCTTGGCCTTCCCTTCCAGAGCCCTTCGGGCCTGTTCAATTTCCTGGTTCTTGCGTTCCACTTCGACGTTCTGTTCGGCAAGCTGCTGCGCCTTTTGCGCCAGCTGCTCGTTTTTCTGCTGCAATTCTTTTTGCTGCGTCTGGAGTTCTGTAGCCAGTTGCTGGGATTGCTGCAGCAAGGATTCGGTCTGCATCGTCGCTTCAATGCTGTTCAGCACGATGCCGATGCTGGCCGTCAATTGCTCGAGGAATGCCAGGTGGGAAGCCGTGAAGGTGCTCACGGACGCAAGTTCGATCACTGCCTTGGCGCTGTCTTCAAATAGGACCGGCAATACGATTACGTTTTGCGGCGGCGTCTTAAACAGGGCCGAGTGAATCGGGACAGCTCGCTCCGGGACTTGGGTGATCAACATGCTGCGCTTCTCCGTGGCGCACTGCCCTGCAAGTCCTTCTCCGATTCGCAAGCGCTGCGGGTGTCCGTCAGTCGAGTCGTCAGCAAAGGCGGACAGCAACGTCATCCCTGCGGACTCTTCCGATTCCATCCGGTAAATCACGCCCTGTTGCGCATTGACCAGTGGAACGAGTTCGGACAGCAGCATGCGTCCGACCGTGACGAGGTCGCGCTGCCCTTGCAGCATTCCGGTAAAGCGCGCCAGGTTCGTCTTCAGCCAGTCCTGCTCCGTGTTTCTGTCCGTCGTAAGGCGCAGGTTGTCGATCATGGTATTGATATTGTCTTTTAGTTCAGCGACCTCGCCGCTGGCCTCGACCTGAATCGAACGCGTCAAGTCTCCCTTGGTAACGGCCGTGGCAACTTCCGCAATGGCTCGCACTTGGTTCGTCAGGTTGTCGGCCAAAAGGTTCACGTTGCCGGTCAAGTCTTTCCAGGTTCCCGAGGCGCCGGGCACGTTCGCCTGGCCGCCCAGGCGTCCCTCCACGCCGACTTCGCGCGCGACCGTCGTCACTTGATCCGCAAAAATAGCCAGCGTGCCGGTCATGTTGTTGATCGTCTCGGCCAAAGCAGCCACTTCTCCTTTGGCGTTCACAGTCAACTTCTGCGTCAGCTCGCCGTTCGCCACAGCCGTCACGACTTTGACGATGCCGCGCACTTGCTCGGTTAGATTCGCAGCCATCACGTTTACGTTGTCCGTAAGGTCCTTCCACGTGCCGGCGACTCCCGGCACTTGTGCCTGCCCACCGAGTTTGCCGTCAGTGCCCACCTCGCGCGCCACACGGGTGACTTCCGCGGCGAAGGCGTTCAATTGGTCCACCATCGTGTTAATCGTGTTCTTCAACTCGAGAATTTCGCCTTTCACGTCCACCGTGATCTTGCGTGACAAGTCGCCGCGCGCCACGGCCGTCGTCACTTCGGCGATGTTGCGAACCTGCGCCGTCAAGTTGCCGGCCATCGCGTTCACGGAATCGGTCAAGTCTTTCCACGTGCCCGCGACGCCCGGCACGTTGGCCTGGCCGCCGAGCCGCCCTTCCGTGCCAACCTCGCGCGCCACGCGCGTCACTTCCGCAGCAAACGAGCGCAACTGCTCCACCATCGTGTTGAGTGTTTCCTTGAGCAGCAGGATCTCGCCGCGAACGTCAACGGTAATTTTCTTGGAGAGGTCGCCGTTGGCGATGGCCGTGGCGACTTCGGCGATGTTGCGGACCTGGCCGGTCAGGTTGCTGGCCATGAAGTTCACGTTGTCGGTTAAATCTTTCCAGGTGCCCGCGACGCCCGAGACCTCGGCTTGGCCGCCGAGTTTGCCGTCGGTGCCGACTTCGCGCGCAACGCGTGTCACCTCGCCCGCGAATGCATTCAGCTGGTCCAGCATCGTGTTGATTGTGTTCTTTAATTCGAGGATTTCGCCCTTCACGTCCACCGTGATCTTGCGCGACAAGTCGCCGCGCGCCACGGCCGTCGTCACTTCGGCGATGTTGCGCACCTGCGCCGTCAAGTTGCCGGCCATCGCGTTCACGGAATCGGTCAAATCCTTCCACGTGCCCGCCACTCCCGGCACGTTGGCCTGGCCGCCGAGACGCCCTTCCGTGCCAACCTCGCGCGCCACGCGCGTCACTTCGCCTGCGAACGTATTCAATTGGTCCACCATCGTGTTGATGGTTTCTTTGAGCAACAGAATTTCGCCGCTCACGTTTACGGTGATCTTCTTCGACAAGTCGCCGCTGGCGATAGCGGTTGACACGTCAGCGATGTTGCGCACCTGCGCCGTGAGGTTACTCGCCATCGAGTTCACTGAGTCCGTCAGGTCCTTCCACGTTCCAGCCACGCCGGGTACTTGCGCCTGGCCTCCAAGCTTGCCGTCTGTGCCCACCTCGCGCGCCACGCGCGTCACCTCCGATGCGAACGCGCGCAACTGGTCCACCATCGTGTTGAAGGTGTCCTTCAGTTCCAGGATTTCGCCCTTCACGTCCACGGTGATCTTGCGCGACAAATCGCCGCGCGCCACGGCGGTGGAAACCTCGGCGATGTTGCGCACTTGCGCGGTGAGGTTGCTCGCCATCGAGTTCACTGAGTCGGTCAGGTCTTTCCACGTTCCGGCGACGCCCGGCACTTGCGCCTGGCCGCCGAGGCGGCCTTCGCTGCCGACCTCGCGCGCCACGCGCGTCACTTCGCCCGCGAAGGCGTTGAGCTGGTCCACCATCGTGTTGATCGTGTTCTTCAGTTCGAGGATTTCGCCCTTCACGTCCACCGTGATCTTGCGGGACAGATCGCCGCGCGCCACGGCCGTCGTCACCTCGGCGATGTTGCGCACCTGCCCCGTCAGGTTGCCCGCCATCGAGTTCACCGAGTCGGTCAGGTCCTTCCAGGTTCCCGCGACGCCGGGCACGTTGGCCTGGCCGCCCAAGCGTCCTTCGGTTCCGACTTCACGCGCCACGCGCGTTACTTCGCCCGCGAACCGGTTCAACTGGTCCACCATCGTGTTCAATGTTTCCTTGAGCTGCAAGATCTCGCCGCGCACATCGACCGTGATCTTGCGCGAGAGGTCTCCGCTGGCGATCGCGGTCGCAACTTCCGCGATGTTGCGCACCTGCCCGGTAAGGTTGCTGGCCATGAAGTTCACGTTGTCGGTCAGGTCCTTCCAGGTTCCTCCGACGCCGGGTACTTGCGCCTGGCCGCCAAGTTTTCCTTCGGTGCCGACTTCGCGCGCCACGCGCGTCACTTCGCCCGCGAACGCGTTGAGCTGGTCCACCATCGTGTTGATCGTGTTCTTCAGCTCGAGAATTTCGCCCTTCACGTCCACCGTGATCTTGCGCGACAAATCGCCGCGCGCCACAGCGGTCGTGACCTCAGCGATGTTCCTCACTTGCGCCGTCAAGTTGCCGGCCATCGCGTTGACCGAGTCGGTCAAGTCCTTCCACGTGCCCGCGACGCCGGGGACGACCGCTTGCCCGCCGAGTTTTCCGTCGGTGCCCACTTCGCGCGCCACGCGCGTCACTTCCGAAGCGAACGACCGCAGCTGGTCCACCATCGTGTTGATGGCTTCTTTCAACTGCAGAATCTCTCCGCGCACGTCCACGGTAATCTTGCGCGACAAATCGCCGCTCGCCACGGCGTTGGTCACTTCCGCAATGTTGCGCACCTGGCCGGTCAAATTGCTGGCCATCGAGTTCACCGAATCCGTCAGGTCCTTCCATGTGCCCGCCACGCCGGGAACCTGGGCCTGGCCGCCGAGTTTCCCGTCGGTTCCGACTTCGCGCGCCACGCGCGTTACTTCAGCAGTGAAAACGCCCAGCTGCTGAATCATGGTGTTGACAATATTCGCAGAGCGCAGGAACTCCCCTTCAAGCGGGCGTCCATCCACATCGAGGCGAACGGTCTGCGTCAAATTTCCCTGCGCCACCGCTGCGATCGCGCGCGTGACTTCCGTCGTCGGACGAAGCAGATCTTCGGTCAGCGTGTTGATGGAGACTTCCATCTCTCCCCACGACCCTCTCGACTGGTGAAATCGCGCCCGCTCCGATGTCCTGCCCTCTTTACCAACCGCCTGTCCGACGCGCGTGAGCTCGCGAGACATTTGCTGGTTGGTGGCAACGATTTCATTGAACGTGTCGGCAATCTTTCCGTGCAGGCCCGTCCAATAGCCTGGAAGGCGCACGGAGAAATCTCCTTCCCGCATGGTCTGCAGGGCACCCAGGATCACGCTGAGATCGGCGGAGACATTCCCGCCGTTGGCAGCTGCGTGCCCGTTGCCTGCTTCCAGGACAGGATTGGCACTGGCGCCGGCCTCGGCGCTCGCGTTTCCAACTTCACGAACAGTTTTCTTCATTGCAGTCTCCCGGCCAAACGGCGAATTCTTGAATTCGTCAGGCGAAAATGAAAGTTTCCCAATATTTTCGAAGAGGGCAGGGTGCGAGAATTCTTATTGAAGTTCAATTTATGTCAACCGGTTTCGCATGGACGAGGCGGCTTTGCGCCGCTTGCGATTTGGCCGAGTCCCCCCACTGCAAGAACCGGGTGGCGCACGGCCAAACAGCATACAAGCCCCTTGATATCATCAAGACCTTCCTGAGGCTCTAGGGTATTTGATGTAGGCGTATTAGGGAATTTACCTTATGACTTGTACAGCAAAAGAAATGCGAAACACCACCGTTGGGCCGAGGCGTGCATGCGCTCTCTAAAAAGCGAAAATCCACGATTCATTCGAGGCCCCTTCCGCAGGATTCTCCGGCATGCGGCTATTTTGTTCGCCAAATACATTCCTTTGTGGATTCCCCTGGCTGCCGGAATCCGTAATCATCGCGTGAGAGTTCGTACTTTGCACGAGGTGCTGCCATACCAAAGCACATGGAGGCCTCGCGTGAAATCAGAATCCTCTGAAGCCCCAATGGGGTTGGATCGCCCTGCAACCTCTGAAGAAATCAAGGACGCTGTTCTTCTCTCTGACCGCGCTATGGAATACACCGATAAAAGTCTGTGGAAAATGATCTCCCAGTCTGAATACTACGCAGCTGTCCCAAGCGATCAGTGCGATCGCCTGGTCCTCGTAGAAAGACTGAGCAATCTGGCCAATTAGTCCTGAAACGTGACAGAAAGCTTCGCGCGCCAATCTTCATGACGGTAGTTGAGGAATTGAGTATCTCTTTGGTTACAAAGAAGTACTAGGGATTCTGATCAAGCAATCTACAGCCTTAGCCCGATAGCTGGCCAATACGCTTTGATGCTACAAGGTAAGCGTGGCGATACCGCCTTTGGGTTATCGCTCCGTTGATGGGAAGGAAGGGTAATATCCGTGAAACGCGCTCTTCCATTTTTGTTGGCGAGAGACCTGTTGACGGAGGGCCGTTCGCCAGGCGATCGTTCCACTCTGAAAACTGGTATTAGAACGCCTGCATCAAATCTGGCGTCCCACGACAGGATCCTTGCGAGGGGCCGCCCTAAATCAGAAGAATCCCTGGAAGAGACGCTTTCATCTGCGCTTTTGGTTCAAGACAAGGAGCTCGCAGGCATCATCGGTGAAGTAGATGAACTCCTGAAGAATCTTAAGGCAGACACGCCGGAAACTCAGGCGGTCAGCAGCGCCCTCCAGCGCACCGTCTTGTGCGCGGTTAGACAGTCCCTCCTGGACAGGCAACTTCAGTCTCTTGCCCTTACCGATGACCTGACGTGCCTGTATAACCGGCGCGCCTTTTTGGCGTTGGCAACACAACATGTGAGGCTGATGCGCCGGAAAGGGGAAGGGCTTCTGCTTTTCTTTGCCGACGTGGATCGACTGAAGGTTATCAACGATGCTTTCGGGCACCGGGAGGGAGACCTTGCACTGATCCGAACGGCAAACGCTTTGGAACAGACATTCCGCGATTCCGACATCATCGCCAGATTGGGCGGGGATGAATTTGCCGTATTGGCAGTGGAGGCTTCCTGCCAGAACCAGGAAGTCATTCTGCGCCGCCTGGAGAGAAGTCTTCGAAAATCAAATGCGGGAGAATCTCGTTACCAACTTTCGCTCAGCGTGGGCGTGGCGCGGCTCGATCCCAAGCATTTCGTATCCGTTGGAGAACTCATGGAGCAAGCGGATCAAGCCATGTACGAGGAAAAGAGGAAAAAAGGACACACCCGGAATCCTGAGCGAGCCGGGCTCGAGCGATCTTTGCAGGCGATTGCGCTTTTGGAAAAGATGGAATGTTCTTGACTACGTGTTCCTCTGGCGCCCGCCTCATAGTGCAACGGGGCAACCATCATTAGAAGGTGCAACAAAGCCTTTTTAGGTTGAGTTTCTACCACATTGCAGCGCGGAAGTTATCCGTGAGTCGCGGCCTTGCTTTTCTGTTCGGAACTTGGCCTAGTGTGGTATTTAGCTCAAGGTTTCGATGCGTATCGCACTCAATGCAAGGCGATTGCATTTCTCTACAGTGAATGCAGTATTCCTATCGCTTGCTGATTGTGTGTAATCAATACGCTTCTGAATAGCGACGCTTCTACACCTTTGATCGCAAAGATTTTCCTGAAGAAGGAGGCCTCCCATGCGGCACGTCTACGATGTATTTGAGAGATTCCCTGATGGTTCCACTCTTTGGCGAGCTTGGGTACCCGGACGGTTCGAAGCTCAACGAAAAATGCAAGAGTTGGGCGAGCATTCAGGGAATGAATTCTTCTTAATCGACATCCAGGCAGAAGACTTCCTGCCAAACGTCTCGGCTCGGAGAAACTCGCGGCAAATGACTAAGAGCGTGATGGCTGGATGACTTATCTTCCGGTAGCTAAGTACTGGTAGCCAGCTGCATAGGACACAAACTCATTTCACGGCGGTTGCTCCGTTAATTGCTCGCCCCTGTCTCGCCCGCTTTTCTTCAGTATGGCTAGCCAAACGGACTCCGAGTCATGGGACGATCTGAATTGTCATAGTCCGCGACGGACTCGCCAGTGGATGAGATATCCTCGGCCCCAGTCGAATTGAGCAAGCCTTTCGCTTTATTCGCCCAATATGGATTATCGCAGTGGACTGATAGGAGGATTCCGCCTCTTTCGATCCGCCCAAGATACCGCTTGGCTTCGTATTCAGGCATTCTTAGCCCCAGCAGTGCGCCCGAAAGCCCACCGAGCATGCTTCCGACTCCAATTCCCGCCAGTGCCGCGACGAGTGGCCCCGCAACTAAAAATGATTCGAGGCCGGGAATTTGAAGCGCGCCAGTTCCAGTCAACCAACCAAGTGCGCCTCCGATAACTGCTCCCGAACCTGCACCAGTTGCTGCGCCTTCCGGTGCCTTCGTTGCCTTCTCAGTCGCAAGATCCTTCGTCCCAGAATTTTCCTGAACCAGGACGGAAACGTCTGTATGGCGGAATCCCTCCTGCTTCAATACTCCGAGCGCGTATTCAAAGCTTGCCCGATGCGGGTAAATTCCAAAGACTGCGATATTTTGCCCAGCCATGGCTAATTCCTTCCTGTCGCGCGTCTCATTTCGACAATTCGCTCTCAATAGCCTCTCTCGCAAGCGTGCGAACGAAAAAAAGAGGAGGCAGACCTGTGATTCCGCCTCCTCGTGGTGACAATCTCTAAGACTTTAAGTGGGGCGATGCAATTTCCAACTGCGCGATCAAACTACTCGCGATGGAAGGAGCTTGCACCTCCGATTCCCTGATAATCTGCGATGCAGTCACGTCACGCCCGTAAAGGGAGCGATTGCCCTTCCTATCCGGAAGGAGTGTCGAGCCCTCAAGCGAGACTCCGGCAAATACGCCGCGCGCTCGTGAGTAACTCAGTATCTCGGAGCGCATATAGGCGTCTGTGTCCGCAGCCGCAGTTCGCCCCACAGGCCCAGCGGCTATGGATGCATCGCCGCCAAGTTTGACCTTGCTATGCAACAGGCTGTTGGCTCCGCGATCGTTCATGATCAGCAAGACATAGTCTGTTGCCTCTCCGCCAATCTGAAAACCAAAGCTGCCGCCTTCTAATGCGTACATCGCCGGTGCACCCCAGGGGCCTGAAAAGTCCTTGCCGGTTCGGCAGACCATAGTTCCCCGTCCGTAATCGCCTCCCACAATGAACGCCGCTTTAAGAACCGAGGGGATCACGACAACGCATCGCGCCTTGTCCAGCAGGTCGCGTGGAATATCGTCTCGGACATTAAGAATCTCCTCCATAACGGCGCCTGAATTTGCTATACGATTCTCTTCCTTCTTCGCTTCGTCGTGGTCCTTTGCGAATGTAAGTGGAGCGAATGCGAGAATGCCGATCATCATCATTGCCCATCGCTTTAGGAGCATCATCACTAGGCCCTCCTCAAGTCGTATTTGATTGCTTTAAATTTCACCTTTCTGTTCTTCACGTTCATGGGTCTTCGATTTCCGCGAAGTCCCAATTCTTACGACCTGTAGAGGAGCAATATGTCTGCCAGCTAAGAAATTAATTGCTAAGTGGCGGGCACTCAGGCGGATACGTGCTGACTGCCCGGCCATTATAAAGGGGTACTAGAACTGGTAATTTTGACGGTGCCAGTGTTTTTTTCGCAAGCGTTCTGTTTGAACGGCAAGCCCCGAAAGATTTCCTTTCGGGATGTTGGAACCGACAATGAATTCGATTCGGGCTAGGTTCGGACCAGTGCGCTCACCGGGACTGCGGAGTGCAATGGCACCCTGTCGATCGATTCGCGCCCGAACTCCGTGTCGTCCGCCTCCCGTCGCGGAGGAATCTTCTGAACAACAAGTTCTGAATTGTCGCCAAGCGTTCAAGACGCCATTCGTGCCCGTAAGCCATATGGCTCGCTGATCAGCTCTTCGAAGACAGATCGATAGTGAATCGTGGCCAGGCGCAGTTCCTCAGTGCTCGCCCTGCCATGTGAGTGCTGAACCGCAATGGTGTGAGCTGTACGGTAGTTCTCCACTACTTCTGGGTGATCCACGGAGATGTCGGCCGCCCGCTGTCCAAAATCACCATTCGAAACTGGATAACCTCGCGTCGACATCACGTCTGCTATGAGTCGATCAGCTTCTGCTATAGCAGCGCCAGGATTGTCAACAAATTGCGCCTGAATCATGCGCCAGGACTCTAAAAATTGCGCACGGTCCCTGGGAGTGAGCGGCCGAATATGCAAATGCTCGACCCGTTCTTGGCGGCCTTCGAGTTTCTCTTCCACCCGGCGCCGGTCACGCGTTCTCTCCAGTTCGCGCGCATATTCAGGACCGAACTGTGCGCGCAGTCTTTCTGATCGGCGCCTCTGAACAATCATCCAGGCCACGACCGCCAAAATCGCAATCGTGACGAGAACAGCGACCACGATCCACATTGTTGCGCTCATAGTACTCATGACTCCACCTCCAAGTTTTGGGATAAGATTTGCTGGGCGAGTTTGGCCGAGGCGAACTCGGGACGATACGATTCAACATCAACACAAGAAACAGAGCAATATTCGCGCCATGTAAGCAATCGACTGCTAAGAATCAGCACGAATTGAAGTTGCGGGTCGCACTGCCAATTCGCGGGACAGAGTCCCGGCGGTGTAATACTGACCTGACTAGAGATTTTTTTCTAAATGAAATGAGAGAGGAATCGCGCCCGCCGGAACGACCGTCCTAGTACCGTAACGACAACGTTGTGCCCATCTGTATGCCTTACGGGAGTTCTCCATTACATCGATATGCGGCCTGTTCTAGTCAAATTGCTGTATTCCAAGATTACCCATTTCGTGGCGTACTTTGCCGCAGCGCGGGGTGCTTGATGGATTTTCTGAACGCACTACTACAATCAGTTGCGGTTTTCTTGATCTTCACGGCTGTGTATCTTGTTCTCCTCCTTTTCGCAGTCACTTGCTTTGTTTTAGCGATCTGCCATTGCAAAGTCTGCAGTTTGGCATGGGCTTACACCGTAAGATCTGCTTCCCTGGATCATGGTGTGATTCCTCAGATCGAAGACCATTCAGACACGGGCGCATGATTTGAAAGCGTTCAGAGGTGAACCCGTTGTTCGCACGGTCGAAGTGAAAGCAGGTTTCAATATAGCTCAGGGGGCAGGTCATGACGGAAAAAATATCTACCCATTGCCATGTTTGCGACGCGCCATTGGAGAGTGAGCGAGAAATAGAAATTCAAATCTGCTTCGAGTGCCGCCGATATGGGCTGCTTAACGGATGCTGGCCCGATGCGAATGAGATTCCCAGATCTCCCAAGTCCGCTGCCATTGCCCACGAAGCGATCCATACTGGTTAGGAACACACACCTTGTACAGTTCTGTTAGTTCGGGTTTCCGCACAAAGAAGTTGGCGAGGCTATTTTGTAATTCAACAGCGCCGCCGGCAATCTGCTGTGCGGCTGGCCTTCCGCAGATCCCAACCGCATGGTATTGGTCTACGACCAACTTCGTGTTGAACGCGTCGAGCTGAAGAGCGACCGGGATGAGCGAGTGCAGAAGTTGAAGGAGAACTTTTGATCGGGGGCAAAGGAATTGAAGGACAACGCCGCAGCCAACAACCGCGATGGGAACTCCGCCACACACCGCACGGCAACCAATTACTGGCGCCTGCCAATCGCGTTTACGTGCCCGGCGGAGTCGCTGCGCGAACCAGTCGCCTCTTAGCATCCGGAGAGTGCCGCGCATAGAACCCGATGATGTCCCCCAGCTCGAAAGACCGTCCAAGGACTTTTTTGGGAATCTTGATTTTGTTTTTGACGATCTCTGCTGGGACGCGGGGAAACTTGCCAGAGCCATCATTGACACGGGCGACCAGGGTTGGTTTGGCTCTCATGCGCCCACCTCCAAAAATGCAAAGGAAATCATACTCTGGGCCCAGATTTGGTCGTAATTTCTTAGGCCATCAGTAAACTGCTGAATAAAAACAGGTTAAACGGTGGTAATGCGGAAGGGGGGATTCGAACCCCCACGCCTTACGGCGCCACCCCCTCAAGATGGTGCGTCTGCCAGTTCCGCCACTTCCGCACGGGGTGAGGTGAAAAAACTCTGTGTTTCGCGGCAAAAGATCAGCCGCCGGATTCTGAACGGCCTAACTTATTTCGAAGGCGCAGGCGCTGCCGGAGCAGGAGCGGCCGGGGCCGGAACTGACGCCGGTGCTGTTGGAGCCGGAACCGCAGGCGCCGGCTGCTTTGACGTCTTCGAGAACTGTTGCAACACGGAGCTGCCGGTTGACGCCACAGCTGAATTCTGGTGCATGGTCAACGCCATGGACGTCAGCATGAACATGATGGCGCACCACGTTGTCGCCTTGGAAAGAAATGTCGCGGCTCCGCGCGGGCCGAACGCCGTCTGGCTGCCTGCGCCGCCGAAGGCGCCCGCCAGATCCGCGGCCTCGCCGCTTTGCAGCATGATCACCATAATCAAAAGTCCGCAGATGACGATGTGCAAAGTGACCAGCACAAAATAAACTCTCCAGCCGAGCCCAAGCAGGCCCAACCCGATCGCTATCGAAATCGCCCATTTCACTTCTTTTGGCATTTCTTATCCCTTTACTTTCAGATACTTTCAGAAGTTCACGATGGAGGCAAAGGCCTCTGCCTTGAGACTTGCGCCGCCGACCAGCGCTCCGTCAATTTCCACCTGAGCCATCAATCCCTTGATGTTGTCGGGTTTGACGCTGCCGCCGTAGAGGATTCTCAACCCGGCAGCACGTTCGGGAGTAAAACTTGACGCCGCCTGCTCCCGCAGAAACCGGTGCGCCTCCGCAGCCATTTCCGGCGTCGCAGTGCGGCCCGTGCCAATCGCCCAAACCGGCTCGTAAGCAAGAATGATACGCGAGAACTCGGCACCGGTCAACGCGGCCACGCCGCCGCGGAATTGGCGCTCGAGGACCTCCTCCGTTTTGCCGCTTTCGCGCTCGGCAAGCAATTCGCCGACGCACAGGATCGGCGTCAGGCCGGCCGCCAGCGCCGCCTTGACCTTTATGTTGGCGCTCTCGTCGGTCTCTCCGAAAAACTGCCGCCGCTCGGAATGCGCGATGATGACAGCGCGGCATCCCACTTCGACCAGCATTGCGGCGGATACTTCGCCGGTGAATGCCCCCTCGGGCTCCCCGTGCATGTCCTGAGCCGCGATCGAAATTGGAGTTCCCTTCACAGCTTCCACCGCTGCCGCGAGCGCCGTAAACGCCGGCGCGACGATAATGTCGCAGTGAACGCAGCCTTGCACCAGCGGCGCGAGCGCCGAAAAATACGCGCGCGCTTCCGCCTGCGTCTTGTACATCTTCCAATTCCCCGCGATCACCGGTCGCCGCATCGCACCTCTTCTCTGCCTTCTTCCGTTCTCTCTGTGCCCTCTGTGGTAAATGGTTTTACGTTTTGTCCGTCAGCGCTTCGACGCCCGGCAATTTTCTGCCACCCAGAAATTCGAGCGACGCGCCCCCGCCGGTCGAGATGTGCGAAACTTTGTCCGCAAGTCCGGCCGCGTGAATCGCGGCGACGGAATCTCCGCCGCCGACGATGGACGTGGCGCCCGCCGCAGTCGCCGCCGCGACCGCGCGCGCGATTTCCAGCGTGCCCCTGGCGAACGCCGGCATCTCGAACACGCCCATCGGACCGTTCCACACAATTGTTTTCGCGCGCGCCAGCTCCGCGGAATATCTCGCGATGGTGTCCGGCCCGATGTCCAGCCCCATCCATCCGTCGGGCGTAGCGTTAACGCTCGTCGTTTGCGTCTCCGTGTCCGGCTTGAATTGCGCGCCGAGCACGTGGTCGGTCGGAAGCAGGAGCCGGAAATTTCGCTGCTTCGCTTCGGCGAGGAGCTTTCGCGCCAGGTCCAGCTTGTCCGCCTCCACAAGGGAATTTCCGACGGGCAGGCCCTGCGATTTCAAAAATGTATACGCCATGCCGCCGCCGATGAGCATAGCATCAGCCACGCGCATCAGGTTTTCGACGACTTCAATCTTGTCAGAGACCTTTGCGCCGCCCAGCACCGCTACAAATGGCCGCTCGGGATTTGAGAGCGCTTTGCCGAGATAGTCCAATTCACGCTCCATGAGCAGCCCTGCCGCAGCTTGTTTTACGAAGCGCGTGATCCCCACTACTGAAGCATGCGCGCGATGGGCCGAGCCGAAGGCGTCGCACACGAACAGGCCGTCGCACAACGCCGCAAACTGGCGCGAGAAAGTTTCGTCGTTGGCTTCTTCCTCCGCGTGGTAGCGCACATTTTCGAGCAGGAGCAGGCCGCCATTCGCGAGAGCGCGGCTTTTGGCTTCGGCATCTGCGCCGACGCAATCCGCGGCAAAATCCACGGGCACTCCGGCCAGTTCCGCCAGTTTCGCCGCCACGGGCTTCAAACTGTATTTCGGATCGGGCTTTCCCTTGGGCCGACCCAGGTGCGAAGCGAGGACAAGCCTTGCGCCGCGCTTGCGGGCAAACTCAATCGTCGGCAGCGTTTCACGGATGCGCGTATCGTCGGTGACGCGCACGCCGTCAAGCGGAACGTTGAAATCCACGCGCAGGAAGACGCGTTTCCCGCTCATTTCCAGATCGCGAATCGAAAGTTTGCTCATGTTTGAGGTTGATGTTACGCAAGGCCGCGCGTCAGATTCGGAATCTTCGCACGAATTACGATTCACAAATCAGGACCCTACATCTTTGACGCCAAGAGCGTGATTAGATCGCGGCAACGGCTGGAATATCCCCACTCGTTGTCATACCACGCGAGAACCTTGGCGCAGTTCGTTCCGACCACACGCGTATATTCGGAATCCACAATCGAGGAATGGGGATTCCCGCGGAAGTCGATGGACACCAGTTCGTCGGTCGTGTATTCGAGAATGTTCTTCATGGGGCCATCGGCGGCGCTCTTGAGCGCGGCGTTGACCGCACTCACGGTCACAGGCTTTTCCGTGAAAACAGTCAGGTCGACAACACTCACGTTCGGCGTGGGCACCCGGATGGAGTAGCCGTCGAGTTTGCCTTTCAGCGCCGGGATGACCAGGTGCAACGCCTTGGCCGCTCCGGTCGATGTAGGGATCATGGAGAGCGCAGCCGCGCGGGCGCGCCGCAAATCCTTGTGCGGCAGATCGAGCAGCTTTTGGTCGTTCGTGTAGGAGTGGATCGTGGTCATCGTGCCGCAGGAAATTCCGAACGTGTCGTGGATGACTTTCGCGACTGGAGCGAGGCAATTGGTGGTGCAGGAGGCGTTCGAGATGATGTGATGCTTCGCCGGGTCGTAAGTCTTGTCATTGACACCGAGCACGAGCGTCAAATCCTCTTCCGTCGCGGGCGCCGAGATGATGACTTTTTTCACCGTCCCGCGCTTGTGCTTGGCCGCGTCGGAGGCCTTGGTGAACAGGCCTGTAGACTCAATCACGATTTCCGCGCCGACCGATGGCCAGTCGATCTGCGCGGGATCTTTCACCGCGAACACGCGAAAGCTCTTGCCGTCCACCGCGATCGTATCGTCGGTGTGGGTCACCTTCTGGTGGAGATTGCCCAGGACGGAGTCGTACTTCAGCAAATGCGCGAGCGTCTTCGAGTCGGTGATGTCATTGACGGCGACGAATTCGATCGCCGAATTTCCCAGCGACGCCCGCACGATGTTCCGCCCAATGCGGCCAAAACCGTTGATTCCCACTTTAATCGGCATGAATCCTCCGGAAGAATGAATAGCGCATTCAACGCATAATCCCAATCACCTGCAAGGGCCCGCTTGCATACGCAAGAAGAGTCACAATAACATTCAAATCACCGGCCATATTCCGCGTCATGTTCAGTGGATGTTTACCGCGATCGCTGTTGACCTCACCTCGAGGCTTGCGCAAAATAATTCCGTCCCATCTTCAACCTTCACTCGGCATGCAATCACAAGATGCTAGGGTGGCCACAACGAAAAGTCAAACCTGTTCGTCCAAGCATTGTGTCAAAGAGGTGATTCCTTCATCAGTTTTTGGAGTTCTTTTTCAGTATCCCTTGCAGCACGGCCAGCCTGCCGTCGATCGGCCCTGGGTGCAACCCGAGGATTTCGGCGATCACGGGGTACACGTTGACGTTTTCGAAGGACGCTACGGTGACGCCAGCGCGGATGTCAGGACCAGCCGCAAAGAAAATCGCTTTCATACTGGGCATCTGTCGCGGGTCGAATCCGTGCCCGCCTCGAGGAGGCACCCTCGTGCCACCCTTTGAATTTGGATCGTGCGCCAAGATGGTGTATGGTCCCGTCGGCACGACGACCGGATCGCCTTCGCGCGGATTCGAACTAAAGTGCAACTCCGCGGGCACCTGGGCCTGACGGTACACCTTAAACGTGTCGCTCGCGCCCAGCAACGCCTGGTAGGCCTTCTCCGTATCCGCTTCCGACTTCGCGTAGAGCAAGGGGCCGGAAGTTTCGAATTGCGACAGGTCAGCCCACTTGTCGAGAATCACCCAGCCGCCTTGCAAAGTTTCCATCCCGTGATCGGCCAGGACAATCAAATCGACGGGCAAACCCGACGCCGCAATCCCATCCGAAAGTTTTCCAATCATTTCGTCGACGTACCGGACAGCTTCGGCGGTCTCCGGCGCGTCCGGACCGTAGGCATGGCCGGCGTGATCCGTATTCGGGAAGTACAGCAGGATCAAATGCGGCCTCTTCTCCGGTGGAAGCTGCAGCCACGCTAGGGTCTGCTCGGAGCGTTTCTCGGCGGGAAAATTGTCATCATAGGGACCAATATTGTAGCTGGGGCGTTTGCCTTGAATTTCGGCATCCGAAGTGGGCCAGAAAAAGCTTGCCGCGCGCATTCCTTGATTCTCCGCCAGCGCCCACAACGGCGTTCCGCCGTACCAGCTTCCATCGCCCGTGGTTTTCGGATTGGTGTAGGAGTAGGTTTCCTTGCGAGCGGGGTCGTAAAAAGTGTTTGCGACGATTCCGTGATGCTCCGGGTACAGACCCGTCACGATGGTGTAGTGATTCGGGAACGTCACCGACGGGTACGACGGGATCATTCCATCTGGCGCGCTCGCGCCCCGCGCCGCCATTGCCAATAGATTTTTCGCGCCGTATTTGGTGGCGTAGTCATATCGAAATCCGTCGAGCGAAACCAGCACTACGTAATGTTTGGCCTGTTGCTCCGCAGTGTTCGGCGGATTCGGAATTTCGATGACGTGGGTGGCCGATTGGGCGGCGCAAATCGTGGCCGTCAGGATCAGAATCAGCAGGGTGGACCACGCTCGGGTTGCCCATCGTCGCTGAGTGCTCCATCCTGCCCAATGCGAGGGTGGAGATTTTAGGATCTGAATCATCGTTCCCCATTTCAAACGAGGATAAACATCAAAACCCCCACCCTTTGAAAATCACAAAGGGTGGGGCACCCAAAAGCATTTCGCGCATTGATTGAAGAAAATTCAATTGGTCCGGAAATTACTGCGGGTATTGGTGGACCTCGGTAACCTTGTCCCCTTCAAAGCTCACGAATATTGTTTTGGCGGGCGGCGTGCCATAAATCCAGTCTTCAATTTCGTTCCCGTCGGTCCCTTTTTCGCGGACCTTGCGATCCGGCCGGCCCATCGCCGCGAGAACCATATCGTGATCCATGCCCACCACAGGCTGCTTGTCCTGAATCGCTTTCTGGATCTCCGGAGGCAAAGTCTCCACCCACTGCACGGCTGCGGAATGCCGCTTTGAGAAATCGAGCACGCCGGAAAGGAAATGCTCCAAATCCTCGGCGGTCATTTCCGGCAATGGCTTGTCAAAATCCAGGTAAATAGTGGCGCCGGCATTTGTGTTCACGGGGGTGTCCGCGGAAGTCGTCATCGTGGGGATTCCGCCAACTTCCAAGTGGATGCGGTCTCGCAGTCTTGTTTTCCCGTGCCCGCCGCCGTTGATGTCCACAATAATTTCTTTGTCCTTGAAATCCAGATTCGTGATCTGCGCACGGTCTCCCGGATTGATGGCAGAGCCCGCCGATGCGACAGCCATCCGAAGCGCCTTCTCATTGATAGCAACGCCGGCTTTCAGATGGAATCCCTTCTTACCTGCAGGAATCGGTTTGGTCACTTGCACAATTTCCCCATCTACGTACCGTACCAGCGACAGCCGGGACATGGGCTGCAGGGGGCCGGCCTGGCCTTTCGCCTGCTGATCAGGATTATCCGGGGAATCATTCCGTGCAGCCTTGCCCTGATCGCCGCTCTGTGACGATCCTTGCAAGGCAGGCATAGTTTCGTCCGGGGAGAGATTCACCACCTGGCTGGGAGGGGGCGTGCGAAGGAGTCCGGATGAATCCGCGCTCAACAGGAGCGCCGCCGTCGCCATCATGGAGGCTAGCCGGTACATTCGGAACCTTCTTGGCCTATTTTAACACCAAACCAGCGATGCGGGTGCCTCAACGATTTCAAGAGCCTTCCGCGTCGGATCTTAGGAAAACTCCTCCGCGATCGATCTGGAACGGCAGCAGCTTTGCGCCCGCGGTGACGACTGCGGCTTCAACTCGCGCACGCGCACCTGGGTCAATCACGAGAGTGACGCACCCGCCGCCTCCTGCGCCGCAGACTTTTCCGGCAAGCGCGCCCTGACGGCGCGCGGAGGAGATCACCCGGTCGATCAGGGGCGTCGAAATCGTCCGAAGATTGCGGCGGCGGAAGTCCCATTCTTCGCGCACCAGGCGGCCAACTTCGTTCCAGGCGTTTCGCTCGAGAGCGGCGCGGACAGCTTGCGCGATGATCGAAATTTTTTGGAGATTTTGGGAGACGCGACGGTCGCCATCGATGTGCCGCTTGAACACTTCCCAGTTGTTGATGCCGTGTTGCCTGGGTTTTCCCGTGTAGCACAGGACGAGCCGGCGCTCGAGTTCGTCGAGATCGCAGCCGAGGGCCTCGCGCCGTTCGCCGCCCGGGGCGAGAACGATCGCGGCTGCGCCGCCAAACGCGGGAGGGTAATGGTCCTGCGTCCCTGTAGGAACGCGGATGACGATGGCCTCGACATCGCGGCTGATGTGGATCCAGTCTTCTCGGCGCAAGCCGGCACGAGTAAGCCGGTCCAGGGCTGCGCAGATGGCCACGGCCATGGCGGATGAGCCGCCGATTCCTGCTCCCGCGGGCGCTTCGGAATCCGTGGTCAATGTGAACCCGCACGCCGGGCGGAAAACTCGCACGAGTTGCGCGAGCAATGGCAGCTTGTAGCGGCGCGCCCGGCACAGCGCCTCGAATGAGGCGAATGATTCCTTGCGCTTTGTGTCGCGCGAAATTAAAACGATGCGGCGAGAAGGCTCCGGCGCGGTCTCAATCACGCACGAGGCGTAGCGCGTGATTGCGCAATTGACGGTCAGCGAGCCTTCGTGAAACAGGTACAACGGCCAGATGTCCAGCGTTCCGCCGGCCAGGTCAATGCGCGTCGGCGCTCTCGATTCGATTCTCACTTTGACTTGTTTCCTTCCACCCGCTAGCCTCATCCTTCGCGCGGATCTGTGAGTTCCGCGCGAATCATAACAGATGAACGCAGCGACCCACTCCAAAACGGAGCCGCGAGATTCCGTACTCGCACGATTCATGCTGGGCTTCGACGGCGATTCCCTTCCCGGCAAACTCGCCGAATATCTAGCACGCGGCCTTGCGGGAGTCGTTCTTTACCAGCGTAATTTCGCGAATGCAGAGCGCCTTCAGAAACTCACTGCGGCGATCCGCCAAGCTGCGGGACGCCCCGTACTAATCGGAATCGATCAGGAGGGCGGAACGCGTTTTGCCCTTCGAGAACCATTCACCACGTGGCCATCGGCTGCGGAACTGGGACGGCTCGGTGATGTCGATTCGGTAGAACAAGTCGCCCGCGCGATTGCCACGGAACTGCGCGCCGTGGGATGCAATCTCAATTTCGCTCCCATGCTGGACCTGCATGTCAATCCGGAAAGTCCCGTGACAAAGGATCGCAGCTTTGGCTCGGATCCGAATCACGTTGCCAGAATGGGCGCCACGTTTGATCGTGGATTGCGGCGCGGCGGCCTGCTCTCCTGCGCCAAACATTTTCCTGGGCATGGCGACGCCGTGGTGGATCCGCACCTCGACTTGCCGGTTTTTGGGGGAACGATGGAGCGTTTGGAGTCGGCGGAACTTGTTCCCTTCGCCGCAGCGGTTGCGGCTGGTGTGCCGCTGGTGATGACCGCGCACATCCTGCTGCCTCTAATCGATCCCGAAAATCCTGCCTCGCTTTCGCGCACGATGCTTGACGGCGTCTTGCGGCGGCGCCTGCGATTCGATGGCGTGATCCTCGCCGACGATCTCGGCATGGGCGCCATCTGCCAAGCGGTGCGGGACCGGAGAGGCCGCAGTGCAAACGATCCGCGCGGGGACAGACGTTGCCATGCTTTGCCATGACTGGTCTGCCGTGGCTCCAGCGATTACGGCTGTCAGGAAAGCGCGGCAGGAGGGGCGCTTAGACGAGGACGAGTGGGGCGCGTCTTTGAATCGAATCGAGCGCGCGTGTATCCAGGGGGAGGCGCAGCCGGGGCCCAGGCCTTCCATCGACATTTTGGGATGCGAGGAAAATCAGCAATTGACGAAAAGAATTCGCGCCCGTTTGCGATGAAGTCTCTTTGTCCTCGGTTTTCTCAGTGCCCTCTGTGTTGAAGCTGTTGGGAGAAAACCTTAATACAGAGGACACGGAGAGAACCGAGGCGCAGAGAATACATCCGAAGCGCGGAAATCTAGTCTGACGTTGTGACTGAGCGCGGAGTAGGGGAAGCAGCGCTGGACGATGCCTTCTTGTTGGCTTCGACGCGTTCGTGCGCGAGGTGCGGCTCGAAGCAGCGCCGGCAGCGCGGTTCGTACATGCCGGCGGCGCCCACGACGATCAGGTCCTCCGATGCGACGAGGCGCTGGGTATTCACGGCGGGATTCCCGCACTGCACGCAGATGGCAAGGAGCTTGGTGATTTCTTCGGCCACTGCAAGCAGGCGCGGCATAGGCTCGAAGGGGCGCCCGAGGTAATCAGTGTCGAGGCCGGTGACGATCACGCGCTTGCCGGCGTCAGCCATGCGCATGCAAATGTCGACGAGCCCTTCCCCGAGGAACTGGCCTTCATCGATCCCCACGACTTCGGTCCGCGGCTGGACCAACTCGAAAACGTCGACCGCGGTCCTCACGACCTCCGACGGAAGCTCGAAACCGGAATGAGAAACGATGTCCGTTTGCTTGTAACGCTGGTCGATAAACGGCTTAAAGATTTGGACGCGCTGGCGGGCGATCTCGGCGCGCTTCAAGCGCCGGATTAATTCCTCACTCTTGCCAGAAAACATGGGACCCACGATCACTTCGATCCAGCCCATGTTTCCCTTTACGATGTCCACTTGATCTGATCTCCTGGAGTGCCTTGCCGAAGAGTAGCATATCGCGCCGCGACCTTCGCCAAGCTTCCCAATTTTTCACACTCGCCAGAGTGGCGCCTGCTTGTCCTTGCCGTAGCGTTCGAGAAGAAACTTTTTCAGATCATCCACGTTCGGAAATACGCGGTCGGCGCAGGCAAGCATCCAGCCGCTGATTTCTGCCGGGGGCGCGTCCGTCACTAGATACACCGAAATCCCGCGGCGGTGGGCAAAGGTCAATTCGGCGGCGGTGCCGCCGGAAGAAAGCGCCGCTCCTTCGCCGGCAAGGCAACAAATGACGTAGTCGGCCTTGTTCTCGATGATATCGAGATCGTATTGAATGATCTTGCGGACCACCCGGCGAAAACGTTCGACGTCCGTTTCCTTCCAGTGCCGGAAGTTCTCGACTTCTTCGTCGGTGAGATTTTTCTTTTCGTCTTCGGCGGGATCGTAAACGCGGTGCCCCAGATCGTTGTGCAAGAACGGCGTGAGTTTCCGGCGCCACAACTTGCCGCCATCCGGCGCGAATTCAATCGGGCCACACAAATAAGCCAGCATGGAGTTTAGGTAAGGACCAGTTCAAGAAGGAATGGAGCGGCCGATGGGACTCGAACCCACGCCTGGACCTTGGCAAGGTCCCGTACTACCCCTATACTACGGCCGCCCAAATCAAGAAAACTCTAACACGCCTGCAATTCGGCGACAAGATCCCACAGGCTTTGAGATTACCAGGGGCCTTGCATATACAACTGTGGGGCGCGGTCTGCCCGGTCGGGCATCCTTGAAGAACCCATAAGACATTGGGATCAGCCGACTTGCAATACCCGCGCGGTCTTTACGACGGGAGACTTTCGCTGCCGCTCTGCAAATTTAGAGGCCTTTTCCCGGTCTGTATACACGCGGGCAAACCGTTCGCCGTCTTTGTAAAACACTGTTACCTGCCAGTGCTTGTGTTTGCGTCGCCGATCTTTCCCAAGCTTGGTGCGTTTTCGTGCGGTTTTGGTTTTGGGCATGGTTTGAATATCTCAATGAAGTTTCGCGCGCACAAGTACCAATTCGGTCAATACTTTGGACGCAAGCAAATTATACTCCATTACCGCTTTGGTTGACACGATGAAAGGTAAGTTACAGGAAATCAATCGGGCCGGCGGCAACAACGGCTCTTCTGACGCATATGCTTCTTATGAATCCATCGCTCGGAATGCAAATGAACACGATCGCAAATTCGGAAGACTCCTCCTTCCCACCGCAGCGTCTAATGAATGGAGGAGGAATGCGCAACGGCGCCGGGCGCGCAAAAAGGGAGGCAATCTGATCTGCGGTTGACTTCTGGAAACTTGGTCGGTTCTTAACGCAATGTTCAAGAGATATTTCGGTGTTGCATTCATCCTATAGCTGGAGTTGCCCGCAACCGTTGTGATGATCTATTGCTGCAAGAGATTGGAGGCCTGATGATTCAAGTCAAAGAAGGAGCAAGGATCGAAAACCCACGAGAATATGAACCCGGCGCAGTCGAACAGCTTCGGCATTTGCTGCAGAGTGGCAGCCCGGTCAAACGTGATCCGCAGCGCAAAAATTTCTACGAAGTCGAAAGCAGCAGGGAGACCTATTACATCCACATTTCGCCGGTCACTGGAAACGTAGTGCTGCTGGCAAAATGGCTTCGCCAGTCGCAGGACTGTTGTCTCAACGCAGGACACCTCGTCGCATAACCCGTCGGATCCATCTCCCCCGTTGCGGCATAACATTTAAAGGGGTTGAGTGCGCGCATTCCGCGAGCCTCATGGAGGCCGTCACTCCTGGGACAGTTGACGAGGCGCCGCTGAGGAGTGACTGGTGACTGGTGAAGTGCATCAGCTCGGGCTGACGCCCGTCCGTGCATGCTTACGGATACATCTGGGCAAAAAAATAGGGCGAAACGGCGGTCGGCCGTTTCGCCCAAATTCTTACAGGCTGGTGACGTTCGCTGCCTGCAGCCCCTTGGGGCCGGAAGTAACTTCGAACTCAACCGCCTGGCCTTCGTTCAACGATTTGTACCCCTCCGCTTGAATCGCGGAGAAGTGGACGAAGATGTCCTCGCCGGACTGGCGCTGGATGAACCCGAATCCCTTGCTGGCATTGAACCACTTTACTGTTCCTTGTTCTTTCACGGTGTTTCCTTTTCACTGATTTGAGCTATTTGGTGCTTCTCGACCGCCTCCAGCCGTACAACAAAAAAAGGCTACGAGTTTGTACTCGCAGCCCCTTTAAATCGAATCTAAAGGTTTCACAAGAGCAACAAACGCAATTGCACAGTATCACGAATTTGGATTTAAGCCTAACGATTTCCACAGGGCGCCCCCGCCTCTGTGGATATTCCTAGGTCTTGCGATGCTTGAAGAACTCGACCTGGCGCAGTCGCTTCTTAGCCTCTTCCTGTGTTTTGTAAGGCCCGCCAAGGTTTTTCCCTTTGCTCGAAACTACCTTGTATCCGCCCTTCACTTTCACGATCATGGTCAGCCGCCTCCCATCCGATTTCTCACCCCGAAAGGAACTACGACAGAATCGTAACGCTGGCAGCAGGCGGGTTCAAAGGCGCTGCTGGAGTTCGAGCTGTAGCTCATGCTGCCGGGACGGCGTCAGCTTTGCGCCATCTTGCGTTACATAAAAAACGTCGGTCGCGGTTCCACCCTCCGTGTCAATCAAACCGACTTCGATATTGAAGCTGTGCTCGGCGAATGTGGAACTGATGTCGTACAGGAG
This sequence comes from uncultured Acidobacteriota bacterium, assembly GCA_963804145.1. GTDB lineage: Bacteria > Acidobacteriota > Terriglobia > Acidiferrales > UBA7541 > Palsa-360. Next base: position 438,961 of record CAWDPI010000010.1, read on the forward strand.
GCCGGGGCGGTCGAGCGCCACGATTTCGACGACGGTGCTGTGTGAAGAGCACTCGTTGTCGAGGTGGATTCGCGTTTCCACGCTCACCTTCGGCGGCCGTTTTTCTGGCTGAAATTTTCTTTTCATGAGCGCGGCCACGTCCAGCTCCCCGGAGATCGCTGCGATCAGTTGCTGTTTCAGCCGGATAATTTCCGACGGATTGTGATCGAGCGTCTGGAACCGGTCGGAAAAACGAAACACGTCCAGAACAATCCCATTCCGATTCGCGCAGGCGTCGGCTTTCAGAATATTCATGCCCCACGAAGAAATCGTCCCGGCCACCTTCGTAAAAAGGAAGGGACGATCCTTGGTGACGAGTACGAGCTCATAGTACTGATCGCGCTTGGTGATGCTGATTTCCGCAAGCGAATGTCCAAGGCGCCGGTACATTCGATAGTGGGCGGAAATTTCCACGGACGAATGGGTCAGCATGTACCGGCGCGGAAAACCGTCCAGAAAATTCCTGAATCTCTCCGCTTCCACGGCATCTTCGCCGGTCGGAATCAGCCGCTCGAGCTGCTTGGCATCTTCTCCGGCCAGATACATGCGCTGATCGTCCACGGAACGATTGAGATAGTTTTCCGTAGCGGCATAGAGTTGCCACAACATCTCCGCTTTCCAGGCGGTCAGCGCTTCTGGATTGACGGCTTTGATGTCCGCGTAGGTGAAAAGAGTCAGCATCTTGAGATGCTCGGTGGTCCCGACGGTCTTCGCAAAATCGTGCACCGCTTCCGGATCGAAGATGTCACGGCGCAGCAGAGTGGCGGACATGCGCAGATGATTGGCGATCAGGAAGGTCACCGTCTCCCTGTCGAGAGTATCGAAATGCAATCGCTCGAACACGCTTTTTACCGCTTCCAGGCTGCCTTCGACATGGCTTTCGTTGGGCATGCCCTTGCCGACGTCGTGAAACAGCAGGGATAAATAAAGCAGTTCCGGGTGTTCGAGCGAGGAAAGAATGTCGCTGAACCGGCGGTCCAGATCGCCTTTTTTCGAGGCCAGGCTGTGCAGATTTTCAATGGTCACCAGGGAATGTTCATCGACGGTGTAGCGGTGATAGTAGTCTCGGATGACCAGAGAGTCGATGGCCTGAAATTCCCTGAAGAGCAAATCCAGCAGGCCGACGCGGTGCATCGCGCGGAGTGAAGAAGCTGCGTGAGGCAACACCAAGATCTTGCGGAAGTACTCCCACAGATCCGGACTCGTGGAATTCCACTTTTGTATGCGCGGCAATGCGGCCTCGACCGCGTTTTCAGTTTCGGCTGTCAGACTAAGATTGTGCCGCGCGACAAGTTCAAACAGGCGGAACATCACTCTCGGATCTTCCACGGAATCCGGCTTGCGCAGAGAAATTCGCCCGTCCACAACGCTGAAATCCGCGTTCGACAGCGAGGACAGGCGCGGCCCCAGCCAGCGCCTCCAAATCGACTTCGCCCGCGGGACTTCGTCAAACAGGACCGTTAGTCTGTAAATGGCGCGCGCCTGGCGGAAATATGCCCGCATCCATTCATTGGGGGACGCTGCGCGCCCGCCATGAAGGCCGATGCCCCTGGCCGCCGCATCGGACTGCATTTCGTAGGTCAGTACATTGAGGTCGCGGCCCTGGCGGTAATGAAGGTAACACCGGACGGCATCGAGGAAATCAATCGCATTCACGGCATCCGCGCGGAGCGGGAGCGGCAGCAGAGGAGCCGGATCTTTCCATTCCCGGGTACGCTTCATTTCCGCAATTTGCGCGAGCCAGCAAGCCACCTGATAATCGCGCAAACCGCCGGGACCATCCTTAATGTTGGGTTCGAGATGAAAAATTGTTTCGCCGTATTTCTGGTGCCGAGCGCGCGCAAGGCTGGTGAGTTCCTGCATCAAGGTTTCGGACTCGCGAATCACCATGCCCGGAAGGACGCGCGTCCGGAGACGCTCGTAGAGTTTTTCATCGCCGCAGATGTACCGGCAGTCCAGGAGCGATATGTTGAATTCGATGTTGTTGCGGTGAAGTTTCCCGCATTCTGCAAGTGTCCGAGTGGTGGGGCTGACGCGAAGATGCAGGTCCCAGAGAGCCTGGCTCAGCGGGGCGATGGCCCTGTTGCTGAGAAATTCCTCGTTGCCTTCCCTGGCGTAAAGGAACAGGAGATCGATGTCCGAATACGGAAATAATCCGCGACGCCCGTATCCGCCCATGGCGGCGATGCAAAACCCTTCGATCGGGCCGCTGGCCGCCGTGACTTCATTCCACAGCTCGGTGACCACGGAATCGATCAGCGCCGTGCGGTCATGAACAGCTGCCTTGCCGTCGCCTACCTCTTCAAAGCGTTTCTGAATCCTCGCGGATTCTTCCGCGTACAATTCCTGCAAACTGGATGTGCGACTCTCGAGCTTCATATCCGACTTACAAGGCCCCCGCCCTACGCTAAAAAATCCGCGGAATACGAAAACACTTTCGACATCAAGTTCACAATTCCGGGTGGATTGACAATGTCCAGGATTAGAGCGCGGAGACTCCACGCTCCTGGTTCCGTATCCGAATCGCTTGATCCACTTTGGAAACAAAAATCTTTCCATCGCCGATTTTGCCCGTCGACGCGCTTTGCAAAATCGCATCGATCGCGGCGTCCACCAAATTATCCGGGATGACGATTTCAATTTTGATTTTCGGGAGGAGATCCACCGTGTATTCGCGCCCGCGATAGACTTCGGTGTGCCCTTTTTGGCGGCCATGCCCCCGCACGTCGGAGATGGTCATGCCCCCGATGCCCAGTTCCGTAAGGACTTCTTTCACTGCTTCAAACCTGGAGGGCTGAACGATCGCTTCAAGCTTCGTCATCATCTTCTTGTCCTCAGAGTCGAACCGCGGATTCGCTTCCATGCTGCGTCACGGCAGCGCCCTACACTATAGGGCCATTCTACCCGGTAATTCCACTGGATGAATCCTCCGGGTTAACCGTAGCGCATCCCCAGGTTGTGGGTTTTGGTCCTTAGATGCGACGAACCCCCACGGGCTGAGGCCTGTGCTAAAAAATACACGTCCGCCTGAGATTGTCGATGATTTGCAAAAACATTTCCTTGCTGGAATTCTCGCGCCGATGCGGGATGTAGTGCTTCTATTCTTCTTGGACAAAACTAAAACCCCAAAGAACCGTTGGCGAGAGAGACGCCTCCCCTACGCGCCTCCCCCGCTTCCGGTTGTTCGCCCGATCTCAGAACATGAAACCGGCTTCGATAACACCACGTGGTTGGTTGACATTCGTCCCGAGGGGGCCGAAAGCGAATCCCGTTGCTGGAAGATCGGTGACATGAACGATCGAGAAGTCAGCGCGAAGGAAGAAACCATCCTTCGCCCAAGTGGGAGTCACGGTGAAAGAGAACGCGCCGCTAGCTGGACCGTAACCCAACAAGTTGGAGGTGGAATCCAACAAGTTTCCGCTGGAGGACTTTATGTATTCCGGTCGGACGGCCAGCGATATTCCGTGTTTGAAATTGTAGTTGGCCATAATAGCGCCGCCATTCGCGTGCGAGCCGGTAGTTATCCCGATCGCCGGATTCGCCGGCACTACGTTGTACTGATAGTACGGCATGATCATCCAACTCCCGTGGGTGTACGTGTAGATGAGGTTGTAGATTTGCCCATTGTTTTGTAAGAGAGGTGTAGGCGAAACGAGAGCGCTGACCGTTCTATTGTAAGCCCCGGCATTCCCGGCGCCCACAAAGGTCAGCGTATTCGAGGCATTGATGGCGTAGGCCAGAGACCCCGAGAATGATGTGTAGCGGTTTGAGAAGTAGCCGTCATTCCAGCTGAACGCGAGAGTCAGCTTCTTATAGGTCTCATTGAGCTGGATACCACGAGTGATGGCATTCTCTTGATTCCATAGAAGGCCGCGTTCGATGTTCATGTTTTCAAAGTCAAAAGTATACTCAGCCCCGACCAGCGTAGGTAGCTCGCCGACCTCTACGTTGAAATTGCCCTTAACAAGCTTAAGATAACCAGTCGGGAATGGGCCGTAGACGTCTTTCGTTGTTTCGCCAGTCGAAAGGAAAGGTGTCCCCAAAGCTGGAATGTTGTAGGCACCACCTTGCAGGTAGAATTGCCACCAACCGGTGGTCTTCTGGATGAAGACCTGCGCGTTGCTGAGATCATAGTGGGTAGGTGAATCGCCAGGAATATGATCTCCTTCCGTCCAAAGCATGCCACTCAGGATACCTGTTACATCTATCTTTCCGAACGGACCCGCGGCAATCTCATGAGGAATCGCCGTTGCAAGCGGGGCCGACATGGACGGACTGGGCAGAGGCATCGGGGCCGCCGCAGCCGGCGTCGCCGCCGGGGCCTGAGCAGGGGTCGCCGGCGCCGGAGTGCCCTGGTCCTGTGGCGCTGCCGCCGGAGTACCCACATCCCCTTCTGCCGCCAATTCTGTATTCAGATCGGTCAACTCTGCCTTAAGCGCGTCAATGCGCTGGCGCAAATCCGCAGAGCTCGACGCGGATGGAGTCGTCGAAGTAGTACTCTCAGCGCTCGTGGCTTCGGTCTCATTTCCGGCTCGTGACCCGCCTGCAGCTAAACGACCTCTTGCCTGGGTGGCGGGAGCCCCAAGTCCTACCAACCCTAGTGCCAACAGACCTAAACACACCCCTAAAGTCTTATTCTTCATAGAATAAATGACTCCTTTTCCGCTGGTAGGCCGTTGCACGACAGACCCTGACCAGCGGGCGGAGTTTATGTTTTGTTTATCTCTCGGTCCAATTCATACTTTCTCTCTTAGCAATCAGAAATGTCGCGTTGACAAGACGAATCGTATGTATTTGGAATAGAAATGGTCTTTGTCGCCGGCCCCGCATTTGCATACTGCTGAAATCGCATTTACCTGCGTTTATCTTTTTTATGTGTTTACCCGATTCGTACGGATTGTTTATGCCTCGTTGACTCCAGCTTGTTTATATTCGTTTACGTGAACGATGGATGCATTCACGAAGAGACTTTCGATCACCGCCGGCACGGTTTGTTTATGGGCCAAACTGGACGGCAGGATCGAATGCATCGAAGTGGATCTGTCCGTCGAGCTTAAGCTAGGGGAAACGATTACAAAGGAGCCACCATGAAAAAAGTAGCGATTTACGCAGGGCTTTTCGCTGTTCTCGCCAGCCCGTTCGCGGCGTTGGCGGCGCCAGCGGCCCAGTCGTCCATGAAGGCGGATTCAAACACTGTGACCATCACCGGAAGAGTGAGCTGTTCCAGGTTCGGCGGTGGTACGGTAACTGCGCGCAAGGGGATGAGCGTTGCCCAGACCATCCAATATTGCGCCAACTTCCAGGGCGCGGACTACACGATTGTCTCCGGAAACAAGATCTACCGCTTGACGGGTGACAAGAATGTACTCGCAAAAATGTCCGGCCAAACCGTGACAGTCGCTGGCCGTCTGAACACTGACGAACCGGCAGCTTCGTATGCGTTGATGGGCACAGTGGAAGCGACCTCCGTCGCTCCTGCTAAGAACTAAGCGTTATGAAACAGAGGTCAGAGCGTTTCAGCCGGGACGTTCTCCGAGAAGAGAACGCACGGCCGAAACGCGTTTTGAAGGTCCCGAAAGAGTAACTTGCAATCTGGGATCTCGCCCGCTTCTTCTCCGCAGTGCTTCTCCCCCGCTGTCCTTCTGCCTTAAAAACCCAGTGCCGGAAACGAATGCTCCGGGAGACCAATACAATCGTCCTCCTGTCGTACTGCAGAACGAACCACAAAATCCGTACTTGGTCGGGTGTGGGAATCGCAGGAGGCGCGAGCGTGACCTCGCCCCCGGAAAGAAAAAGGAAACGCTAGAGGCTACCTCGGGCAATGGAGTAAAATTCCCCGTGATCCCGACCCTACTGCCGTATCTGCCCGGCATGGAGCAGGATGCCAAAGCTGAGTTTTCTAATTTTAAATTCATGCAATTCGCCGATCTGCGCGGGCCCGGAAGCCGCCGTCCGATGGCTAACATGCCGGACATGCGCGGCTTATTCACACAGGCAATTTTGATTTCAATTCTTTGGGGAGAAACTATCGTATGAAACGTGTTCCGGCTAAATGGATTCTTGTGGGCCTGGTCGTGTTCTTAGTCCTCATTCAAATCATTCAACCGAACCGAACGAACCCGCCCGTGGTCCCTTCGCGCAGCCTTGAGGCTCACGTGGAAGTGCCCCCGGAAGTGCAGACGGTTCTGAAACGCTCCTGCTACGACTGCCATTCCAGCTCGACTGTATGGCCGTGGTACAGCCACGTCGCCCCGGTTTCCTGGTACGTGATCCACGATGTAAATACGGGAAGAGGGCACGTCAATTTTCAGAACTGGGAAGCGCAGATTAATGAGCAGGAGGGGAAAGAACATTTAGGGCTGGTCTGCAAACTCGTTCGGGAAGGAAAAATGCCTCCGGCCGATTATCGCGTGATGCACAAGGGCACGGATGTGACTCCGGAGGAAACGACAGCGGTTTGTGCCTGGTCTCAGAAAGTTGGCACTGTCGAGGATGATGATAAAAAGTCGGACTAGCGTGTGTTCCTTGCGACGATTCTGACCGGCAGAAGGCAAGTTAGCGATCCCGTAAGGATCGCAGGCATTTCGTGGCGCCGGCGTCTCACCGGTGTTTTTCCCCTTTGTGTCGTTAAGAAAAATCGCCGACGGGACGCCGGCTCCACAACCCGCCGCGCTCCAGACTATTCATAGAGCAGAACCGCGAGTCGATAATTTGAAAACCCGGTCTTTGCATCGCTGGGACAAGCGCCGACGACTGCGGAATGGTATTTGCCGGTCTGGATCCGCTGTTCGAGAATGTCGGGAAACGTTTGCAGATCGGTTGTGGCGTAATGCAATACGAAGTTTGGCGTGTGACTTCCGGCATAGCCGTTGTCCAGCAAGCAGGAGCGGCGCGCGTCGCTGGTATAGCTCATGAGGCGCAGCCCGCGCGATCTGAGTTTCGCGTTTACGATTCCTTCCTGCTCGTCAACGGATAGCTTTCCCGCAGCGAGTGAAAAATCCTCCACGGCGAACAGAACACCGTCTCGCTCGGCCACGGCAATCCCAACCGAATCGAGTTGCGCGTCCAGCAGGTTCGCCCGGTGCGGCGGCGATTTCATCCATTGCTGGTGGATGCTCTGCGCGCTGGGGCCTTCAGCCACATTTTCCGCGAGGGAACTGAAACGCGCGCCGACTTGGGAAGCGCGCTCGGCCATCCCCGGCTCGCCAGGGAGCTGGTGCGAGAGCGTATTCTGCGCCGCCATGCGCACTGCATGTTGTCGCGCCGCCGTAGCCAATGTAGCGCTCCATTTCAAGGGAGCAAGCCCTTGCACCGCGCGTTCATGATTGGCCGATTCAAACAAGGATTGGGCGGAGCCGGTATCCTGCGCATGTGCAGGCAGCAGAGAAAAAGTCAGAAAGGCCGTGCTTAATGCGGCGAGCAAGGTAGCGAGCTTCATAGGAAAACCACTCCATAGTATCTAACACGGCCCGGAATTATTTTACTCGTTTCATCGGCGCCATTTCTTAAATCATCCGACGCGCGGCATCGAGTGGGGGCTCGTCCGGTTTGAGTAGCGCCTGCGTCCCGCCGGCGATTTTGCAACGTGTGAAAGAAACCGCCAGCCCCTTTTGCATCGGGACAAGCAAGATGCGGGCGCTACCTGAAGCCGAAACTTGTGTGAGGGAGCGGCGTTTTGGATATTATGGAGAGCTTTGGAGACGTCATGGAACCTGCTCTGGTGGATTTGAAAAATGTTCGGGTCATTCGAGGCGACAACGTCGCGCTCGACGACTTCAGCTTGCGCATCAAGGCCGGAGAGCACGTCGCGATCCTGGGGCCGAACGGCTGCGGGAAATCGACGCTGATCAAAACCATTACGCGCGAGTGCTATCCGGTGATCCGCGAGGGCTCCTCGATGACGATTCTGGGCCAGTCGCGCTGGAACATTTTCGAGCTGCGCTCGGTCCTCGGCATCGTTTCAAATGATCTGATGCAGGACGTCACCGGAGAAACGAACGGCCGCGAAGTGGTCCTCTCGGGATTCTTCAGTAGCACGCGCATTTTTGACCATCAGACTGTCGAGCCCTTGCAACGCGAACGCGCCGACGTCGTGCTGGAACGGATCGGAGTGGCGCACCTCGCCGACAGGCCAGTCGCAGAGATGTCCTCGGGCGAAGCCAAGCGCATCCTGATTGCGCGTGCGCTCGTCCACGATCCGCAGACGCTCCTGTTCGACGAGCCGAGCAACAGCCTCGACGTGTTTGCGCAGCACGGCTTACGGGAAACGATGCGCGAACTTGCGCAATCCGGGATCGGCATCGTGCTCGTGACGCACCATCTCTCCGACGTCATTCCGGAGATTGACCGCGTCGTCTTGATGAAGAATGGAAAAATTCAGGCGGACGGCCAGAAAAAAGATTTGCTGAATCCTCAGGAAATCTCGCGCCTCTTCGGCATTCCCGTCGATATTACGCGGCGCGACGGCTACTACCATCTGTGGTGATCAGACCGAGTAGGATACGCTGTCGTCGGACGCGACGGTTGCCGCGCCGTTGCCGGACGCTGTAGCCGCCGCAGCGGCCGCGTCTTGCTGCAGTTTTGTCCCGCGGCGCATGGCCACGACACCGGTTCGCACCATTTCCAGGATGCCGTACGGGCGCAGCACTTTGAGCAGCCGGTCGATCTTTTCTTCACTGCCGGTCATTTCGATGGTCAGCGAGTCGGTGTCGAAATCGACGACGCGCGCGCGAAACACGTTGACGACCTCAAGGATGTGGGACCGTTCGTTGTGCGGCGCGGAAACCTTGATGATCGCCAGGTCGCGGCAAATTGAAGGTTTTCCCGTGATGTTCTCGACGAGCAGCACGTTCACGAGTTTGTAGAGATTCGCTTCGACGCGCAGCGCCTGATCGCGATCCGCATCGACCACGATCGTCATGCGCGAAACTTCCGGCTTTTCCGTACGGCCGACGGTGAGCGAATCGATGTTGAACGCGCGGCGGCGGAACAGCGAGGCCACGCGCGTCAGCACGCCCGGCTTGTTTTCAACATGCACCACAAATGTGTTTAGCATATGTTTCTCACGCGTCCGTCGCCGTCTCCACAATCGGATTCGGACGGCGAATCATTTCGTGCAGCGCTGCGCCCGCCGCGACCATCGGGTACACCGAATCTTCCTGCTCCACCTGGAAGTCAATCAGGACCGGCCCCTTGTGCATGTGCGCCATTTCGACCGTCGGCACGACCTGGGAGCGCTGCGTCACGGCGACGGCGCGAATCCCAAACGCGTCGGCGAGTTTCACGAAATTGGGGCTGAGGATCGGAGAAGCTTCGTAGTTGCGTTCGTAGAAAAATTCCTGCCACTGGCGAATCATGCCCAGGTAGCCGTTGTTGATGATGGCGATGTTGACTTTCAACTTTTCCTGCACCATCGTCGCGAGCTCGCACATGGTCATCTGAAATCCGCCGTCGCCCACCACCACCCAAACATCGGCTTCGGGCCGGGCAGCCTTCACGCCGATCGCCGCGGGCAAGGCAAATCCCATGGTCCCGAGTCCGCCGGAGGTGATCAGCGTGCGCGGCTTCTCGTGCTTGTAATATTGCGCTTCCCACATCTGGTGCTGGCCCACATCCGTGACGATGACGGTGTCGCTGTCGCGCGTCTCGCGCCACAAATCGTTGATGACGTGCGCGGCATAGAGGTGGCCGTTATCGGGCAGATTCTGAATGTCACGAACCGCCGAGTCGCCCTTCAACCGGTCAATGTACGCAAGCCACTCGCGGCGTTCCTGCTGCTTCAAATTGGGAAGCAAATCGCGCAGGACGCCCTTCAAGTCTCCGACCAGCGCCACATCCACCTTGACGTTCTTGTTGATCTCCGCGCGGTCAATTTCGATGTGGATTTTCTTCGCGTTCGGCGCGTAGGTCTTCAGGTTTCCGGTCACGCGATCGTCAAAACGCATGCCGAACGCGATCAGCAAATCCGCTTCCTGAATCGTGTTGTTCAGCCACGCTTCCCCGTGCATACCCATCATCCCGAGACTCAGGGGATGCGATGCAGGAAATCCTCCAAGGCCAAGCAGGGTAAGACCCACGGGAATGTTGGCCTTTTCGGCGAACGTCCGCACTTCGTCCATCGCGCCGGACAAAATGATGCCGTGCCCCGCCAGAATCATCGGGCGCTTGGAATTGTGGATCAGCTCCAGCGCCTGCTTGTATTCGTCGGGAGTCGGCGACAAGTCAGGACGGTATCCAGGGAGCTGCGGCGCAACGGGTTTGCCGTCGAATTCGCACGTGGACTGCTGCGCATCCTTGGTGATGTCCACCAGAACTGGTCCGGGACGGCCGGACCTGGCGACATAAAAAGCCTCGCTGATCGTCTGCGCGACTTCGCTGGCGTGCGTGACGAGGTAGTTGTGCTTCGTGATGGGAAGCGTGACGCCCGTAATGTCCGTTTCCTGAAACGCGTCCGAGCCGATCAACTTGCTTCCCACCTGCCCGGTTATGCAGACGATGGGAGAAGAATCGAGCATTGCCGTGGCGATTCCGGTCACCATGTTTGTGGCGCCCGGGCCGGACGTGGCGATTGCCACACCCACGCGCCCGGAAGCGCGCGCGTAGCCATCGGCCATGTGCGTGGCGCCCTGTTCGTGGCGGACGAGTACGTGATGGATGTTGCTGTACTTCAGCGCGTCATAGGCGGGCAGAATCGCTCCGCCGGGATAGCCGAATACGGTGGTAACCCCTTGTTGTTCCAGACATTCCCAGAGAATTTGCGCGCCTGTTTTCATCATAAAATTATCCGCCCAGAATGGCTTCGGCTATCCACCCTCGCGAACCGGGTTGGATGCCCGTCCATGATTACGCCAAGGTACAACTATACCCGGAACCTGAATCAAAAATTGACAAGGCAGCCCCATCCCCGGGTTCTGCCACAATCGTACCCCATTATTATACTAGAGAATGAAAACAAACGGTCTGTTGCTAAAGAACAATATGGACTAACTGCCGAGACTCCTTCGGGGAGCTACACCAAGGCCACTTCCCGGTCGAAATTCGGCTTCTTCTGGGCATGCAGCTTCAGGTTTACACCGCAAACCGCTGCAATGCGCTCGAGGATCGGGAGCGAATGGCCCGTGTACTCCGCATCTTCCAGGCGCGCGATTACGGACTGCGTCGTGCCAATTTTCCGGGCGAGTTCTGATTGTGTTAAATCAGAATCTTCGCGCATTTCACGGACGAGCAAAGCCAGATCGATCTGCTGTACCGTACGAGAAAAAGTCTTGCGGTAGGTCGCATTTTTGCGTGAACGGCGATCGACAATTTCAGCGTGCTGGTCGCGTTTCATAGAAAAACCCCCGGTAAACTGGTGATTACTTATAGCATTATTGCGATATAACGCCAATTAAAATCACGTGCGGCCTTGTACATGAATTTCGGTGCTGCGTAAAAGCAGCTAAGGCTTATTTGATGGGGTGAGAATCATTTGACGTCAGTCCAATCGAGGATAACCTTCCCCGCTTCTCCGGTGCGCATGGCTTCGAAGCCCTTCTCGTATTCGCGCCAGGAGAAGCGGTGCGTGATGACCGGGGAAATGTCCAGGCCGGATTCGATCATGACGGTCATCTTGTACCAGGTTTCAAACATTTCGCGGCCGTAGATGCCCTTGATCGTGAGCATGTTGAAGATAATGTGGCTCCAGTCGATTGCAACTTCGGTGGCCGGAATTCCCAGCATGGCGATTTTGCCGCCGTGGCACATATTTTCCAGCATTTCGCGGAACGCCTCTGGTGAACCTGACATCTCCAGGCCAACATCGAATCCCTCACGCATTTCAAGACGCTTCTGGACGTCCTGCAGGCGCACCGTTCGCGAATCCACAGTGACAGGAATGCCCGCCTTTTCCGCAAGTTGGAGGCGCTTCGGATTTACATCGGTGATGACTACATGGCGCGCACCGGCAAATTGCGCGACCACCGCGGCCATGATGCCGATCGGGCCGGCGCCGGTCACCAGAACATCTTCGCCGAGCACGGGAAATGAAAGCGCCGTGTGAACCGCATTCCCAAATGGATCGAAGATGGCCGCAATCTCGCGCGCGATGGGACGCGTGTGCTTCCAGACATTCATCATCGGCAGGACGACGTACTCGGCGAACGCGCCCGCTCGATTAACTCCGACGCCTAGCGTGTGCGCGCACAGGTGACGCCGCCCGGCCAAGCAATTGCGGCAGCGCCCGCAGACGACGTGCCCTTCCCCGCTGACGAAATCGCCTGGGAGGAGATCCTCCACGTTGGATCCGACTTCAACAATCTCTCCGCAGAATTCATGCCCGATGACCAGCGGCACTTGAATCGTGGACCGCGCCCATTCGTTCCAGTCGTAGATGTGCAGGTCTGTGCCGCAAATTCCCGTGCAGAGCACGCGAATCTTGACGTCGTTGATGCCGGGTTCGGGCTCGGGAACACTTTCGAGCCAGAGGCCTCGCGCGGCGCGACTCTTAACTAAAGCTTTCATTTCGGATTTCCTCGAGCATAGTCAGGAGGCCCGCATGAGTGCAAGCCTGCTATTCCCGCTCCGCACGCTTCGGGCCTGCAGAGGCTGGATCCTTGGCCTTTTCCGGCCTGCGCCGCCGAGCAGGGTCAGCGGCCTTGGGCTTGCGGTTGGACTTCTCCATTTTAGATACGGCGTAGGCCAGCAAGCCGAACACGTCGCTGAAACCGCTGCGAACGCGCTCCCTCCAGTAGCTGCCTTCCTGCCCGATGTGACGGTATTTCTTGTACCGATTATCCAGGAGCTGGCGCATCGGAAGTTCAGTCAGCGGGCGCAGGGCGGCCAGCAAATGGCCTTTGAGCGTTTCCGCGGCTGCCGCTGGATCGAGATGCGCCCCGCCTTCGGGTTCCGGGACTACGGTATCGATGATACCCAAAGAGTGAAGGTCCTGAGCAGTTAATTTCAAAACATCCGAAACCGCCTCAGCCTTGCCGGCGTCCCGGTAAAGTATCACTGCAGCCCCCTCGGGGGAAATCACGGAATAAATGGCGTTCTCGAGCATCAAGACGCTGTCGGCCACGCCCATGGCCAGCGCGCCGCCGCTCCCGCCCTCCCCGATAATCGCGGAAACAATGGGCGTGGGCAGGTTGGCCATCGTCGCGAGATTGCGCGCCAGAGCGAACGCGATGCCGTGGTGTTCGGATTCGTAGTTCGCCTGCGCGTTCGGGCAATCGACCAATGTGATGACGGGAATCTTGAACTTGGAAGCAAGCCTCATCAGGCGCAGCGATTTGCGGTAGCCCTCGGAAAATGCCTTGCCGTCATGCGACGCAGCCTTTTCCTCGGGAGTGCCCCCACGTTCCTGGCCAATCATGATCAGGGTGTCGCCGTTCAATTCGGCGATGCCGCCGATGACGGCAGGGTCGTCGCCGCTCCACCGGTCTCCGTGAAGTTCCAGGAAGCGCGACGCCATATGTGCGATGTAATACCTTGAAGTGGGGCGGCCCGTGTGTCTCGCCAGGCTGACCTTTTGCCAGGCGGTAATATGTTTGGATTTCACGGCCGGCGGCAAGTCCTTACTCCCCGGCTCCATGGCCTTGTTCCGCTTCAGATGGCCGATGAGGTAAGCGGTGACCGCAGTCAAATCCCGTCGCCCGATCACCAGATCGATTAATCCCGCCTTGAGAAGCGTTTCGGCCTGGTGCGAATCCTTTGGCGGCGCGACGCCCGTTGTTTGCTCGATAACGCGAGGCCCGACAAATCCGATCTGCGCGCCCGGCTCGGCGATCAGGATGTCTCCGAGCGAAGCGAAACTGGCCGTCACGCCGCCAAACGTCGGGTCCGTCAAAATGGAAATGAAGGCAAGTTCCTGACGGTCATGCACGGATGCGGCGGCCGCAACTTTGGCCATTTGCATCAGCGAAAACATGCCTTCCTGAACGCGCGCTCCGCCGCTGGCCGCCACGCTGACGAGAGGAATGCGGCGCTGCGTGGCCTCTTCAAAGGCATGCGCGATTTTTTCGCCCACGACGGAACCCATCGTGCCGCCCAAAAACGCGAAGTCAAAAACGACCAGGACTGCCTGGTGGCCTCCGATTCGGCAAAATCCGGCGGTCACGGCTTCGCGCGCTCCCGTTTCCCTGCGAGCCTCTTGCAAGCGAGCGCGATAGGTCTTGTGATCGGCAAAACCAAGCGGATCGACCGAGACCAGCTCGCGGTCGAGTTCACGGAACGTTCCTGCATCGGCAAGCGATGCGATTCGCGCGCGTGAAGGCATGGACAGATAATGATTGCATCCAGGACAAATGTAGAGGTTCGCTTCCAGCGCAGCCCTGGCGTGAACCGTGGCGCAACCGGGACACTTCAAGGTAGCGGGGATGGAGATTTTACCTCTCAACATGATTCCCTTCTCCCTGGTAACCACCGTGGTCTGAAGCCAATGAGCGGAATACAACGCTCCGATTATCGCAGGTTCGCCGCACACTTTTGATGAAAAATGGGTGACTGTGATTACAAAATAAGGGAGGCAGATCGCGAGGGAGAATTAGCGCCAGCTACATATAAGGGGGGAAAGGCTTTAGCGGAAGAGATGGTGTGGAAGCTTTTAAGGGAGGAGGGCCGAATGTGGGTGTTCATTCGGCCCCGGGGTGGTCAGGATTGCTATCTGCTCACGTGTGAGATTAGGGGATGCTCTGAATTTTGTCCAATTCATCGTTTTGATGGAATGGATCAGATTCTAGAGCATGGGAGCAGAGAGTGCCTGAGCGAGGGAAAAACAGATCGGAGATCGTACAAGAGCCTCACGCGCTGAAAATTTATTTAAGTTTTCGCCGGCAGCAATGCCGCACGCAAACAATTCCTGACCGCGTTCCCGGAAAGTGACTGCTCTGCGAACGCTCTGGCGGCGATGCCCAGACGTTTCCTGAGTTCCGGTTCACGCAACAAACGGTTCACAGCGCGGGCAAACTCGAGCGGATCGTTGGCGACCAGAAGGTGCTCGCCATCGCGCACGGCCAGTCCTTCTATACCAATATCAGTAGAAACCACAGCGCAGCCCGAAGAGAGCGCCTCCATCATTTTGTTCTTGATGCCGGTGCCAACGCGCAATGGGCAAACGAAAACATCACAGGACCTGTACTCCGCTGCCAGATTGTCCGCAAAGCCGCGCACGACGACGGACGGACTGTCGATTGCCAGCCCGTCCTCGCCGGGCCCCACTATCTGAAATCGGGTTCCTGGATTTTCCTGGAGTATCACGGGCATCACCGATGAAGCGAACCACCGGACAGCGTCCCGATTGGGCCTGGAATGCATCGCGCCGACAAACAGGAGGCGCGGGTCTTGGGGCAAGGAAACGCTGGGTTCCGCAGGATGGAAGAGTCCCGCATCCACGCTGTTCGGCACTGTCGCCACGGCCACGTCGACGTAACGGGAAAGAGATCCGCCATCCACTTCGGAAATCGCGAGGATTCGCGTAAATGTGGACGACGCGCTCCGCAGATACATGCGAATAATTTTTGCCTGGCGGCGATAAAATGCGCGCGCTACGCCATTGCCGACTAATAGAGCGCGCCTCTCTTTGCTGAGCGCCGAGTCATCGCACATATCGAGGACGCGAATCCGTGCCTGGACATCGGCGGCATATCCGGCCATGCAAATGCCACCGAGGACGAGGCAGGCGTCATATCGATTACGTGCGCTCATGGCGGCTACGGCCCTGCGAAGCGCTTCCGAGCGATACATGATTATCCCCATTGGCGTCGATGTAAGCAGACTTTTCAGGCCCGCGATTTGTTTGAGAGGCGGAGAGTGGCGGATCACGCTAAAACTTCTGGCCTCGAGGTGCCGCCGCGTTTCCTCCGGATCGATGTGGACAGAAGGAGAGGCAAGCGTGACGACATCACATTCACTAAACTCTGCCAGCGAGCGGATCAATTGGCTGTGCCGTACGTCCCACCCATTCGCGACCGGCCAGGCGGGTTCGGGAGTGATCACGAGAGAGGTCAGGTCCTGTTTCATGAGGCTGATTTCAGAGGGAGTTTCTCGAAATGACTTCGCACAGTGTTTGCGCTGCCGGATCGAGCCTTGCGTCTTTCCATGCCGCGGGCGGAGGCCGGAAGCCCAGGACGGTTCGGAAAAGAATTTCGAGATCCGATAGGAATGTGCGAGTCCGCGCATACTCCAATGCCATTTTCAACTTGATCGGCAGAATTTTTGCGATGTAGTGCTCCTCGATGGAATTTTCGAGGAACAACAGTTCTTCATGGCGAAAGCTGAGTGATGCCAGATCCGTAATGCCGGGCGGCGTCTGCAACAGCTCTCCATATTCACGGGGGAAAATATCGACAAATTTCTCCACCTGCGGCCGTACCCCTACCAATTGCATCTCGCCCTTCAAAACATTGACAAGCTGCGGAAGCTCATCCAGTTTATATTTTCGCAGGAAATGCCCCACTCGAGTGACGCGCGCATCCCTGCGCGACGTCAGCGGGCTGCCTCCGGCCGCGTTGGTAAACATGCTCCTGAATTTGAGCAGACGAAACTTCCGGAGACGCTTGCCGACGCGGAGTTGAGAATAAAATACAGGGCCGCCATCGCCGAGCTTGATCGCCAGGGCAATCATCGCAAATAGAGGAGCCAATATGGCGAGCCCCACGAACGCGCAAAGCGTGTCGAACACGCGCCGCAGCGCGTGCTTGCCAGAAGCCCGGAACGGCATGTCTGGGTGCAGCGTCAGGGAAATCATTCGGTGAAATTCGCGAGAGGCCACGGGAAAATCCTCCTGCCGGTAGCCGTAGATTTCACGGGGATACCTGCGGAAACGGATGGGGATGAAAAATTATCTTGTGATCGTCGTAAGGACTTTTTGAATGGAATTGGGCCGGTTACCGTGTGCGGGATGGTACAAGAGCGCCAAAAGAAAGCCGAGCCCGTGGGACAAGTGATAGGTAGCAAAAACGACGGGCAAGAACGGAAGGAAAATCCACCCCTCCCGTCTCGCAACAGAAAACGCCGACGTAAAGGAGGCGATGGAATACAAGCTCACCAGAGCAAGCCACACTCCCAGGAAAACGTTTCGCCACCAGGCCGCTCCGGCGAAGCTCGCAGCCGCGGCGCAAAGCAGCAAGAGGGCTCCCACCGACAAGCACAATCCTGGCACGAGATTTCTCCACGATGCCGGCTTGCCATGCTTCCGAATTACGGCCACTTTCCAAAATCCATACTGAAAATATTGTCGGAACAGCCCAGACAGGCTGGCCCTGGGCCAGTACCAGGAAGTGATTTTGGGCGACTGCCACACTTTTCCACCGCAGGAAACAAGCCGCACGTTCAATTCATAGTCCTGGCTTCGCACAAATTTTTCGTCAAACATTCCGATGCGTTCCAGGGTGGATTTGCGCCAGCACCCGTAGGTCACGGTGTCCGCCAAACCTTCGTATCGCGGATCGCGAAACCTTGCGCCGCCCCTTGCAAATGGCGTTTGAAAGGCGTGCGCAATGGCCTGCGCAACATACCCCTCCGCGCGCGTCAATGCCGGGCCGCCCACGTTGTCGGCGTTGGTTTCCTGGAGCACCTCGACGCAGGAGCGAACGTATTCCGGGGCAAATTGAGTGTGAGCGTCCATGCGGATGATGATTTCTCCCCGAGCTTCGCGGATTGCCCGGTTGAGCCCAGTGGAAGCAATTTTTTCGGGATTATCGAGAACCCTGAGGACTGCGAATCTTTTTTCAAACTCCGCTAGGACCAGCCGCGTTCCATCGACGCTCATGCCATCGGCGACCAGGACTTCCATTTCGATCCCGCCAAGCTCCTGGCTAAAAACGGAATCGAGAAACGCGCGAATGTGCCGGATTTCGTTGCGGCAAGGGACGATCACTGAAACATGGACCGCTAGGCTTAGCTGCGTGGACTTTTCCATCTGCTCAGGGAAACGCGAGGTTACAAAATCAAATATTTGCGGGTAAGAAAGCTGAGACTACGAACGTTGCGCGTACGGCTCGCACGCCAGAGTGCGAACTTCTTTAACGGCCGTCTCCGGATCTTTCCTCTCGCACATGCCAACGACCGCAATTGCGAGAGAAAGCGCAATGGTCGGCAGCTTTTCCCAATAAAGAGTGGATAAGCCGAGACTATCGAGACCGAGGGCAACGATCAGCGCCACAATCAAGGCTCCCTGGAGCTGAAAGCGTCGATTTCCGTAGAGGGACCATCCGGCTCGCACAAATTGAAAAATCGCCGCCAAGAATAGAAGAAGGCCTCCCAAACCCAGTTCAAGCCATACCGTCAGGTATGCATCATGTGCGCGGCCTTCGCTTCCGATGAGACCCAAATAGGTCAATTCCTGCCCAAATCCCTGGCCAAAGAAGGGCGCCTTTTGAATGGCTTGAAACGCCATGCCCCACCGTTCAAACCGGTGACTGAAACCCTCTCCCGTGGTCACGTTCACGGTGGTGGCGCCCTCGACCAGCGGGCGGTCTGACGAATGCAAATACAGAATGACTGCGAGACACGCCGTAGCGAGTAGAAGCACCCACTTCCAGCGGCGCACCAAAGATAGAAACAGGATCAATCCCATCGCAATGCTTAGAGTTGTCCCGCGCACGAAGAGCAACGCAGGCACGAGCGCGAAACCCAGGGCGAGGCTGAGCCAGAGAATTTTATTCGCGAGAGTTTTTGAAAAAATAATTCCACCCAAGCCGGCAGCGAATACGAGCAGCACTGCAGCCTGGCCGATCGTGTTGGGGTTCCACGTGGTGAAAGTTGCGGCGTCCTTCCTTTGCTGAAAATTCGCGAAATCGTTTGATGAACTTGCGCCCAGGTGCATGAACACTTGAATCACCAAGGCGATCCCGCCGCACATCAGGCCAGCCAGGAAAAATTTAAGCCTTCTTTCCGATTGCACCAGTCGAGGGAGGGCAAGAACAATGACGGCGCACCCAGCCATTTTGACTGCCGCATAGCCTTCGGGAGGGGTTCCCTGCGCTGTTTCCACGACAATCGACATGAGACAGGCCGCAAAGAAAAGGGCCTGCCACATAAATATGTTTCTCTGTTTACTGGAAGGTGGAGCAGGCGTCCACAAAATGGTTCGCGCCAAAAAGAGCAGGATCAAAACGTCATCCACACGAATGTTGATCGTAGCGCCGAGAGGTAAAGCGACATCGGGAAACCCAAGCGCGAACGCGTACAGGAACAGGCCATATTCGGCCCTCGTCCAAAGAAACGCGAGGCCAAGCAGGATGGCTATGCCAATTTCAAACCAGAGTGTCGGTGTGGGATACATGGTGATTGCTTTTCAGGCTGCTGCATTAAGCAGAGGGGGTCACCGGACAATCTCGATCCGCGGTTCTTTATGAATGACGCGCGCGGGAACGCCGCCCACCATCGTAAACGACGGAACGTCGTGCGTGGCCACGGAATTGGCAGCGAGGAAAGCGCCGCGCCCGATGACGACACCCTTCGTAACCGTTGCGTGGGCAGCAATCCATGCTCCGTGGCAAATGCGAATCGGCCCAAGATTGCTCGGGCCAAACCGGTAGGACCCGTCGACTTGCGTATGGTCCCCGGCGACCAGGACGGAGTAAGGTCCGAGTTGCACCTCATCCTCCAGTACGATTCCTCCCCGAGCGTGAAGCCAGCAGCCCGTGGCGATGAAGACATCGCTGCCGATTTCCAAGTGACTCGTAAAGTTGATGGCTACGTGCCGGGCAACCTGAAGATTTCCGCCGCAGCTTTTGAACGAAGGGCGCAGCATAAATCCGCGCAACCGCAGGACGGGCTGCAGATCGGGCAGCCAGCCGGTGGCCAGCGTGATGAAATGGAACCAGAGATATTGCAGGACTCGCATTTTCGCGCTCCTACTCTTGCGGAACAACCGCTCTTTCCGCAGACGCTTTCGCATTCAGTTCTCCGAGCACAACGTCAATAAATCGATCGAGTGTTTGCTTGCGAGCCGCCGTCAAGCCGTTGCGAATCAGCATGCGGCGCAATTCGCCGTCACCGATCACGCGTTCGATGGCCTGCGCCAGCGCCTTTGCATTTTTCGGAGGGACGAGCAGCGCGTCGTACCGATCTGTCACGGTTGTCGGCACGCCGCCGACCGTCGTGGAAATACACGGCAAGCCGTTGGCTCGAGCCTCCACCAGGACGTGCGGCGTTCCCTCGGAAAGCGTTGGGAGAACCAATAAATCGGCCGCGCGCATGAGATCAAATAATGGCTTGCCGTTCGGCACGTAGCCGCTCCAGCGGATGCGCTCGCGAATACCCAGCGCGGCGGCGATGCCTTTCAGTTTCTTGCGGTACTCTGGAAATTCACTCGGCCCCACAATTTCCAGTTCCCATGGCACATCCATCTTGAGCTGAGAGACGGCCTCCAGCAGGTACTCAATTCCCTTCTCCGGACGGAGGAAGCCGGCAAAGAGGATTCGCACGACGGGACTCTGGCAGGTATCGATGCGAGAAAAAAACTCGCTCTCGCGAATCGTGCTTGAGACGACTTCGATCGTTCTAGGCGATTTGTGGGCGCGGGCCAGCTCGCGGCCATTGCAAATCAATGTTCCGTTGGTGAGCCATCGCCCAAGGCGCGTGAACAGCCGATCCTGTAGCGCGTAGAGAAGCGCAAGGAAATCACGTACGGGCCCTCTCCTGTTGCCGGTTCGCAGCAGCGTTATGGCGTCACCCACGATCCAGTGACAAATCGGTTTGCGAAATATCGCAGCGCAAAAATACAGCACGGCTGTGTACGGGCACATTCCCCGGACGAAGAGAATGTCCGCCTGCCGACAAGTTTGAAAGTAGGCACGCGCGATCCCGAGAAAATGAGGCAATGAGCCCATGGTGGTGCCATAGAAAGGTTGCGCGACGAGTTGGAGGTTCGCCGCATTCAGCGGAAAATCGAACGGCGCAGGAGGAGCCCCCTGCACAACTTTGGCGCAAACGACGACCTTCTCATAATGCTCTGCAAGCGCTTCAACGACACGACCCGACGCCGCCTGCATGTAGATTTCCCCCGCGCCAGAATATGCGGTGACAGGAGTGACGTAACCGAGGATTCGATTCATTTTAAATACAAAACAGGCTCACGCAGGAGACCGCGAATATCGCAGCCGCAATGCGGACACCTGCTGAAAAAACAATCTGAAATTCTGCACCCCAAACGGCCAAAAATGGAGCGGCGAAATTCTCAGCCAGTTCGCCGCCGCGGCAACCAAAACCAATACCTGCGTGCAGGCGCTCAAGAATACGGCCCAGGCCATTCCCATGAGCCCGAACCTCCGCAAGAAAAACAACGCCGCGAGCGCCATGACGCCGGTTCCAAGCAACTGGCTCATCACTCCCGCGTGAGGGCGCCCCGCGCCCCGCAATCCTTGATTAAGAATGTTGGTCGAACCCGCGAGGGAAGCTGCCAGAGCCAACACCACGCCCGGCCAAATGGACCGCGAGTATTCCAATCCAAACAGCGGCACGACAAGGAACGGTATCAGGCAAGCCAGGACCAGCCCTACTCCGCACGAAACCAAAGCGGACTGGCGAAACGTTTCGGTGATGATCCTTTCCTGGCTCCCCGTATTTTTTTCATTCGAAACAATGGCGAATGATGTGATCCCTAAAGCATCGCCCAGAGAAGACTGCCCGTTGGCAAAGGCTGAGGCGACGGCATAAATTCCTGCGGCCTCCGTGTTGAGCAGGCTCACGACCAGAATGGTGTCGAGCTGAACCGAGACGAGATTGCTGATGGTTGCCCCCAAATACGGCGCGCCCGCTCGCAATAAATGGCGGCATCCGTCAAGCCGCAATTTACCGGCGGCCAATGACTTCCTCTGGATCCACAGGCGCAGGAGTAGGGCCAATAGATGGCTAAGGAGGAATGCTGACACGAACCAGCGCACCTGTGCCCTTCGACTTACCGCGAGGTAACCGATGAGCGTGAGATAAAAAAGAAAGAAGGAAAGCCGCAGCAGATTATAGCGGCGCCAGCGCATCCGGCCGTGCTCAGCGGCCAGCAGGATTTGATTGAAAATTTCCAGCGGAATGAGCAACAGGCAAAGCCGCGCAACCGGAAGCAAATACCCTCTGTCCGCGGGAAGCAACAGCGGAATCAGAAAATACCCGGCCAGAAGATACAGCAGCGCGGTAGCCAGTCCTACGGCGACTCCGACGGCCGCCCAATCGCTTTCGCGCTCGGGATCTTTTGCGACTTCACGCGTGATTACCCAGTTGACGCCCATCAATCCCAGGTTGCTCAAAATGATGGGCCATAAGACGACCGTGGCAAGCTCGCCTCTGGCAACTGGACCCAGCAGGCGCGCGCTTAGAATGCCGGTCGCTGCGCCGCAAGCCTGGATCATCAAGCTGGTGGAAAATGTTCCGAAATTGGCTTTGGAAAAAATCACGCGCACTTGCGGAGACTAGGCCGCACCAGCTTCGTTATTCGGACGGGCACAGGCGTAATACGAGTAGTCATTCAACGACGAGTCAAGATTATTCAGAACGACCCCAATAAGATTTGTCCCCACCGAGCGCGCTTGCGATTCCGCGTACTGAACGACCTGGCGGGGCGTCTCGCCGCCTTTTACAACGAGGATCGTTGCCCCGACGATGCTGCCCAGGATTCGGCTGTCTGCCCGGCTGAGCAGCGGCGGCGAGTCCAGGATCACGAAGCGGTACGTCGCCATCGACTCCTGAAGCAAGGCACGCATCCGGTCCGAGGAGAGAAGCTCGGAGGGGTTTTCCGGGATAGGCCCGCAATGCAGAACGTACAGGCGGTTGATCGATGTCGGATACACCATTTGTTGCCACGCGCCCTGCCCCGCCAGATAACTGCTCAATTGTGATCCCTTTTGAGGAAAATACTTCTGAATGCTTGGACGGCGCATATCCGCGTCGACCAGCAGGACCGGCTGCCCGAGTTGCGCCAGTGAAAATGCAAGGTTCACTGCAACCGTGGTTTTCCCCTCGCGGGGTTGCGCGCTGGTCACCAAAATGGAATTTGCGAAACGTCCCGAGGCGGAAAGAATCACCGAAGTCCGAAGCTCGCGAAAAGCCTCTGAAAATGCTGACCCTTTGTGAATTCCCAGATCGTTTCGCGGATGGTCTTCGACGAGCGCGGCCGCTGGCGCGGTCCTCGAACCAGCCTCGCCGAAGATGAGTTCGCGGTCCGCGGGAGGGATCCCTTTGTGCTTCCTTCCGTGCAGGGCGCCGACGGTGGGGATAAATCCCAGGACCGGAACACCCAAATATTGAAATACATCGTCGCTATACCGAATCGTCTGGTCCAAATGTTCCTTGAGAAAGGCCATGCCAACCCCGAGCCCCAAACCCAGGAACATAGCCAGCCCCAGATTGAGAGGATAATTCGGGGCAATCGGTTTAAAAGGAACCGTTCCCGGATCCACGATCCGGATGTTGCTGGCCTTCAAGCCCGCCGAGACGCCCGCTTCCTTGAGCCGTTCCAACAATCCTTCGTACAACCCTTTGTTGGTGTCTACTTCCCGGCTCAAGATTCCATACTGCACGGATTTTTCGGCAATCTGGTTTGCCTCCGTCTGTTTTTCCGCAAACGCCTGGCGAACCAATTTTTCGCGCCGGAGCGCGGCGAAGTAATCATTGCTGATTTTCTGCGCCGCGCGCCAGCGCTCCCTCTCCAGGGAACTCTGAATTTCCGCGATCTGGCTCTGGGTTTCCTTGACCTTCGGGTAGTCCTCCGTGAACGTAGCTGCAAGTTGCGCGTGCTCGCGCTGAAGGTCCGCAAGCCGGAAGGTGAGGTCCTGCAATAATTTGTTATCAAGCACTCCGGGGAGCGAACCGTAATCGCCGGATTGCACGAGACGGAAAATCGACTCCTTCTGCATGCGGTCCGCCTGGGCCTTGGTCAGCTCTTCCTGCACTTCGCGAACGCTCTGGTTGACGATGCTCTCGGCGTCCCCTTTGTTCGTTTCGAGATAAAGAAGGCCGTTGTCCGCGGCATATTGCTGCAAATCATCTTCCGATTTTTCGAGCTTGGCTTTCAGGTCCCGCAATTGCTGCGAGAGCCATTCGGAAGCCTTTTGCGAAGCGTCCCACCGCGCTTCGAGATTTTTTTGGATGTAATTTTCGGCGACCGCATTCACGGCCCGTGCCGCCAATGCAGGGTCCTCCGAGTCAAAGCGAAGTTCGACAGCGCGGCTGCGCCGGATCGGCCTGATATCTAAACGGTCCTGGAAATGCCTGAGTACGGTTTCCCGGACCGACAGGTCGGGCACAGCCTCGCTGTCATGGGGGGGCAGGGACGTGATCGCCGGAGCAGCGCTCGCGGTCCACGGCCAGGCGCGCGCGGACGGTAGAAATTCGGCTTGCCGGTTCAGGCCGAGTTGATGGATGACGCGTTCCGCCAGATCATCACTGGCGAGAACCTTATACTGTGTTTCCAAATAAGCGTCTGAAACTTCATCCAGCAGAAACAGCTCCTGTGGATTGGCGACGCTGGGATTTTCCTTGTCGATCTCGATAAGCGCCTTGGCCCGGTACACGGGTTTTTCCTCGATGGATCCGACCAGGACAGTTACAAACAGCACGGAAAAAGCGGTCAGAACCGTCCAGCGGCGCTTGCGGATGACTTTCCACCAGGCCAAAAGATCAGGCGGCTTTTCCATTTTTGCCGGGCGGATTCCGCCCTGCAGCGAGCGGCGCCGTTCCACACGGACCTCTCGCGAGGTGAACACTTCCATTTTGTTCTGATCGTTGTCGTCCGTTGCCACGCGTTCACCACCTGTAAATCGCAACACCCGTCGCGGTCTGCAGAGCCGCTTCCGAACCCCTGTAAAACACGCTTTTCGCAGCGCTGTTGGGAATAAAAACGATGTCTTTTGGCTGCAGGAAGGTATCAGGATCTTTACCCGATAGAATCTTGCCGAGGTTCATCGCGATTTCAGTCCGATTTCCCGTGGCCGGGTCCGTGCGAATAATCCGCGCGCGGTTGATCGCCGAGGTGTGCGTCGGGCCCTGGGCAAGCGCGAGCGCCTGCAACACGGAAATGTTTTCGTTGTTCTGCAAAACAAATCCGCCCGGCTTCTGGACTTCCCCCACCACGTACACGATCCCGGCGCGCGTCACCTTGACGATGTCTCCGGGACGCACGAGCACATTCAAGACGGGATCATCCGACTCCAGCAATTTCTTGAGATCAATCTGCTCGATTTCGCCGTTCTCATCCGGCGCCGTGGGTGACGAGCCGTGGGTTTTTGCAAGCACTCTGCGAGTCGGCGGCGACG
The DNA here is from genome assembly GCA_963804145.1 of uncultured Acidobacteriota bacterium. Lineage (GTDB taxonomy): Bacteria > Acidobacteriota > Terriglobia > Acidiferrales > UBA7541 > Palsa-360. The sequence goes on from CAWDPI010000010.1 coordinate 464,223, forward strand.
GAGCGATTCCGGCCAACGTGGGATCCGGGCCATTGGAACTGACCGATTCGGCATACCCTGCGCCACGCATGATCAGCACCGTATTTCCCGCGTCATCCGCGAGACCTTGCGCCATGGAAAGAACCTCGATCAACGTCTTCGTTCCGCGAATCTGAAATACCCCGGGCATTTTCACCGCGCCCACAACGGAGACGGGATGGCTTTGCAGTTCCTGAACGAACACGCCGACGTGGGGATCCTTTATATAGGTTCGGCGCAGCAGCCCTTGCAAAACCGATTCGAACTCTTTCGGTGCCAATCCGGCGGCATTTACCGCCCCCAGCAATTGAAGAGAAATCTCTCCATTCGCCGCGACGCGCACGGTGCAGTTCATTTCCGGAGCTTCGAAGATGGAAATGTTCAGCAAATCGTCCGGGCCGATTCGCGATCCGCCGGTTTGGGCTTCCGTTGTTGCCCCGGCCAGGTTTTCGCTCTGCAGCTGCAAGCGCTGGTTGATCTCTACGGAAGTTTGCATTGGAGGCGAGGATTGGCTTCCCCTATATGCCAAATTTTGCGCGAGCGCGGGAGTCACAATCAGGAAAAACGCCATCATCAGAATTGCCTGGATGATGAAACACGGTCCATGAAAGCGATTCATTCCCGCGATGCCGCAACCTGTTCCGAACCCGGCACGCTGAGCCGAACGCGAGGCGGCGTGCGCTTCGGATTTTCCGAAGGGCTTCGGTGAATCCAACATCGCAGTCACGCTGAGTTGAAATAAGATAGGGTCCATTGGGTCGCGAGAATTTGGTTTTCGAGTTGGGTATCGTTCAGGCTGAGGCGGAAATCCGACGTGATTGCTGTACCGCCGGGATTGGCCCAATCCTCTCCACATTCAATCCATCGATCTCAACCGCGGCCGACCGGCCCAGCATTTCCATGGAAATCACCAGCCGGGTCACCCCTTTTTTCCTGGCTAAAATCCCTTCCAGCCCCATCAAAGGTCCAGTTTTCACCCTCACCCGATCTCCACACTGCAGATACGGATGTGTTTCGACGTTGAGGCAGCTTTCGATAATCTGCCTGACCGCATCCAGCTGTGTCTGCGGAACAATTGCCGGGCGCCCGGCCCATCCAACGATGTGGATAATTCCGGGTGTGGTGACGATTTGGATCTGGCGGTCCATCCCCTCGCGTATAAACACGTAGCACGGGAACAAAGGGAGCCAGACCTGCTTGGCGCGGTCCTGCCACCGGCGGACGGAACGAAAAAGCGGAAGATAGACCTCATGACTTTTGTTCGAAAGCGCGAGCGCGACCGATTTCTCGTGCTGATGACGCGTCAAAAGGGCGTACCAGTTTGGCGGCCCGGCCGCGCTCCGAGTTCCCATTTCCGTTTCCACCATGTGGATGTAGCTCTGCCCTCTGACTTACACGAAGCCTTGACCCCAAATCACACGGAAAATTGTTTGGCCCGATCGTGCTCGTTCGCTTTCAGATTCAGTGCGCTCTTCCCGCTCCTACGAGTGCGATATCAGAATCTCCCTCCAGGGTCACCAAGCCCCACTGATTCAGATCGTCAGTCACAACCGCAAAACCGTGGATCCAAGCGTCTGAGCAGGAGTGTTCCAGGCGAATGACACGAGCCTTACCCGTGATGCGCATCGTGGCCTTCATTCCCGTCAGGGAAGGAAGGTGGAGGTCCACTTGAATCGGGCAATCGGGCGGGGGCATGGTTGCCGTCAATATGAACGCACCCTGCACGCTGATGTCGCGCGTGATCCCTTCTCCATGAAAGCGTCTGTGATGCGCGCCTTCCCAGGAAAACACCGCCGGAGCATCCAACCGGTAACGAATTTCATTTCTCATTTCCATTGGCCCTCTCGCATCGCGGCCCAGGAATTGCTTCCCGGAGCACGCGTAAAGTCTCACTGCAATTGCGAGGCGCACGATAGACATTTCCGGGAAGACGGACAATGGGCAAGGCGTCCACTGCATCTGCGAAGGACACTTGGCTTGTCACCATACGTGACAACCGTACCCAACTGGCGATGAACTCACGGCCACTCGAAAGACGGAAATGCTTCAATCAGCAGCCGGGGCAGCATAAATACGCTTGACACGAATAATGACAAAAATAAATAAAATTGCTTGCTTCACGACGGGCTTTCGTATAGTCTGCGCCTCTCAGATCTCTCCCAGAGAGGCAGTGAATGAATCAGTTGTCCCAGCCGCTCGGCGGAAGCATCAGTGTCCTTATCGCGGACCCGGACCGCATGAGCGCGCACCTCATCGCGGATGGACTCACGCGCGGCCGTCATGACATCGTCGTGGTCGCAGTATCCAACACCTCGGCCGACACGATTCGGGAACTGGAAAAAAGCCAGCCGGATGTTGCTCTGATTAATGCCCACCTGGAAGATGGCCGTTTGAGGGGTTACCACGTCCTGCGGTACCTGCAGCTGCTATCTCCTAAGACAGTAGCCGTTATGTTAATTCCGGACTCGGAACGGGACCTGGTCGTGGATGCATTTCGAGGCGGCGCCAAGGGCGTCTTCTGCAGGTTGCAATCCATCAAGTTGCTTTCAAAATGTATTCGAACCGTGCACGAGGGCCAGATCTGGGCCGACACCCGGAATTTGGCCTTTATCCTGGAGTTCCTCACCCAGCTCAAGCCTCTGCGCCTCATCAAGCCGGGCGGCGGCATGAACCGTCTGACTCCGCGGGAAGCGGAAGTAGTCCATCTCCTGGCGGACGGCTTTAGCACGCGAGAGATCAGCCAAAAGCTCGCCCTCACCGAGCATACGATCCGAAACTATTTATGCGCGATCTACGACAAGCTCGGCGTCTCCAGTCGCGTCGAACTGGCCCTCTACGCCGTCGCCCGCGAAGACCTCACTCATCCAACGGGAGAATGAACAGCTGAACGCCTCCTCAAAAGGCCCGTGTGTTTGTTTATTTTTCGCTTACTGAATATTTTGACCATCTCAGCACCTCTGGATTTCAACGGCAATCTATACAATGATGTGAAGTCTCCCCTGAAACGAACGGGTGGGGATGCGATGCATAGCATCGTGCGAAGGATTGCCGGAAACGATCGAGGTAAAGACAACGATGAGCCATTCGGCTAGATACGAACGCGGGTTAGCAAAATTCGTGGAGATGTATGGCGAAAGGGCTAAGACATTTCTGGCCTCGCTCGAGGGGATCGCTCCGGACATGGGAACCTACGTGATGGAATTCGGCTTCGGGGATATTCATAGCCGTCCCGGACTAAGCCTGCAATCTCGCGAGATCGCCACCGTCGCCGCGCTCACGGCGTTGGGCACCGCGGCACCGCAGCTTCGCGCTCATATTGACGGGGCGCTGAACGTGGGATGCTCCGAGCAGGAAGTGGTGGAGGTCATCATGCAGATGGCGTTATATGCAGGTTTTCCTGCCGCACTCAACGGAATTCAAGCCGCGCGAGAAGTGTTTCTCGAAAGGGCGGAGAAGAGCAAGGCGTGACTGGTGACCGGTCACCAGTCACCTTCCCAAGCCACGATATTGTTAGACGTTTCTAAGGAAGTGAACCCCTCCGCTTTTGAATCGCTCCGCGCTAATTCTCCCACTAATGCGAATCGACCAATTGGACGATGAACTGCATGTGTCTTGTGTGAGCGTGTGTCATCTGGAAGGCCGCCCGGAAAGACCGGATCACTCAGCGCGGAGCGTCCCACCGCGCCACGCCGTTCTTCTAGTTCGCTCAATACGGATTACAGCAAATAGGGTGTCGCAATGGACGACCTGATTAAGGAATTCCTGGTCGAAAGCAATGAGAACCTGGACCGGCTCGACAGCGAGCTGGTGAAACTTGAGACCGATCCGTCTTCGCAAGAACTTCTGTCCAGCATCTTCCGAACCATCCACACGATCAAGGGAAGTTGCGGCTTTCTGGGATTCAGCAAGCTTGAGAAAGTCGCGCACGTGGGAGAAAGCCTTCTCTCCCGCCTTCGTGAGGGAAAGCTTTCGCTGACGCCGGATTTTACGAGCGGACTGCTGGCGATGGTGGACGCCATCCGCGCCATGCTGCGAGAAATCCAAACCACCGAGCAAGACGGAAATGAAACCTACCCCGAACTGATCGAAACCCTAAATCGACTGCAAAAACAGGGCCAGGAGCCAACTCCCGGCGCAGCCGCCAATCTACTTTCGCCACTCGCCCCCTCGAATGAAGAGCAAGCAGGCAGATGGAAAAATGATCTCCACAAAATCCATTACGCTGGCTCCCACCACGGCACAAGCGCAACAGGCGCCAGCAGCCCGTCCCGAACCGCCCGCCATTTCGGCCGCTGCGCCGCAAGAAACTCTTACAGCCCAGGATCCGCAGGACAGCCCCCACTCCAAGGACACGCCGGCGGAAACGATTCGCGTGGACGTCCACCTGCTCGACCGGCTCATGAATCTTGTCGGCGAGTTGGTGCTGACGCGGAATCAAATCACGCAATTTTCCGCGCGCCAGACCGATCCCAACCTGGCCAGCCCGGCTCAACAACTTAATTTGCTGACGAGCGAATTGCAGGAAGAAGTGATGAAAACGCGCATGCAGCCCATCAGCACTATTTTTGACAAGTTCCCGCGCGTGGTCCGCGACGTTGCCATGGGATGCGGCAAGCAGGTGCTGATTGAGATGGACGGAAAAGAGACAGAGCTCGATCGCAGCCTTCTCGAAGCCATCAAGGACCCGCTGACCCACATCGTGCGAAATTCGGTGGACCACGGAATCGAATTGCCGGACCAGCGCGTGGCCCGCGGCAAGCGCCCCGAGGGACATTTGAAATTGCGCGCCTGCCACGAAGGCGGCCAGGTGATGATCGAAATCACCGACGACGGCGCAGGAATCGACAGGGGCCGCGTCAAAAATAAAGCCCTCGAGCGCGGCTTGATCACTTCGCAGCAAGCTGCCAACCTGACGGAACGTGAATTGCTGAATCTCATTTTCCTTCCTGGATTTTCCACCGCGGAGACGGTGACCAATCTCTCCGGGCGCGGCGTTGGCATGGATGTCGTCAAAACCAACATCGATCGCGTCAATGGTTCGGTGGATGTGCAAAGTACCGCGGGACTGGGAACTACCATCAAGATCAAGATCCCCCTGACGCTGGCGATTATTCCGGCGTTGGTTGTGGTTTGCGCCGGCGAGCGGTTTGCCATACCTCAAGCCAGTCTCTGCGAATTGGTGGGAATTGAAGCGGACACACGAACCTCGAAGATCGAATACGTCCACAGTGCTCCGGTGTACCGGTTGAGGGGGCGCCTTCTACCGCTGGTATACCTCGACCTAGCCCTGCGCCTGGAACGGAAACCAGAGAACGCTGTGGCACAAGGGACAGCCACCAACATCGTTGTCCTTCAAGCGGATGACCGCAAGTTCGGCCTGGTGGTCGACGAAATCATTGACACCGAAGAGATTGTCGTCAAGCCGCTGGGCAAGAAGCTGAAAGGGGTCAACATCTTTGCCGGAGCCACGATTATGGGTGACGGCCGGGTCGCGCTGATTATCGACGTGCTCGGTTTGGCGCAGCACACAAACATCGTAACGCAAGTTCGAACCCGCTCCGTCTCCAGCCGCGAACTGTCCAATAAAACTGCTGGACAGGAAGGGAATCGGCAAGCCCTTCTGTTGATTCAGGTTGGCCAGCATGGGCGCATGGCGATCCCGCTGTCACTGGTCGCCCGCCTGGAAGTGTTTGCCGCCACTGCGATTGAGCGCGCCGGGTATCAAAAGGTTGCGCAATACCGCGGTGAGATCATGCCCCTCTTGCGCCTCTCCGAGATCCTGCAAATCGGCGCGGGGGACAAAACAGAGGACGAACTCGAGTCGCTGCAGGTGGTCGTCTATTCAGAAGGGGGCCGCAGCGTCGGCCTTGTGGTGGACCGGATCCTCGATATCGTCGACGAAAACGTGGTGATTCAAAATCCCTCCCGGCGGGAAGGGATTAAAGGCTCGATGGTAATTCAAAGCCGCGTGACGGACCTGCTGGACATTCCCGCGATCGTGCGTGCTGCACAGGCTAACTTGAGCGAGGAACACGTTCCAGAAGGAGAACTTGTCCCGGCATAGGAGAACCATCAATGAGTTCGCCCCAGCAGTTCTGCACTTTTTTTCTTGGGGGATATGTTTTTGGCGTGCCGGTAGAGCAGGTTCGGGAAGTCATTCGCTATCAGGAAATTACACGAGTGCCGCTGGTGCCGCCGGTTGTGCGCGGACTAATCAATTTGCGAGGGCAGATCATAACGGCAATCGATTTGCGCCGGCGGCTTGGCCTAAGCGAGCTTCCGGGAGGCGAGCTGCCCATGAACGTAGTCGTTCGAACGGAAGATGGCGCGATGAGCATGCTTGTGGATGACATCGGGGATGTAATCGAAGTTCAGGAGGACACGTTCGAACCGCCGCCGGAGACGCTGCAAGGCTTGGCACGCGAGGTCGTGCTTGGCGTGCATAAGCTGCCGGACAAGCTGCTGCTTGTTTTAGATATAGAAAAGGCCGTTTATCCCGGCGACTTGACCGCACATTTTGCGCAGAAACACGGCTGAAAAACGGCCTGCTCGGATCAGTTTGTAATGGCCGGTTTTCTGGAGCGGCGAATTCCGAGATTGCGTTGCACGCCAGGCCAGTGATCCAGGAATACGAATACATAAGGAGTGACAATGCCTGTAGTAACGCATCCGAACCGACGCACCCATTCCGCTGCCGCTCGTCAAAACGGGAAAGCTGTCCGCAGCGCCGCCGAAGGAGAGAATCTGGACTTCAGGGGTCAGGTTGCAGCCATTGGAAAGTCGCTGGCCGTGATCGAGTTCCGCATGGACGGCACAACCCTCACCGCCAACGACAACTTCTTGAAAACGTTCGGTTATGCGCTCGACGAAATCAAAGGCAAACACCACAGCATCTTCGTCGAAGAAGGTTATCGCCTGAGCCCGGAATACAAGGACTTCTGGGCCAGGCTAAATCGGGGCGAATACCAGGCGGCTGAATACAAGCGGATCGGCAACGGCGGAAAAGAAGTGTGGGTTCAAGGTTCTTACAACCCGATCTTGGACTTGAACGGAAAACCCTTCAAAGTGGTCCAGTACGCCATGGATGTCACCCAACAGGTGAAAGCTAAACAGGAACTTGTTGCCATGGCCGAGCTCCAGAAAATCGGCGCGGAAGAGTTGCATGCCAAAGTCGGCGCGATTCTCGATGTTGTACAGGTTGCGGCGAAGGGTGATCTCACCAGGGAAATTACTGTGCACGGTGAGGACGCCATCGGACAAATGGGCGAGGGGCTTTCCAAATTTTTCAAAGACCTGCGCGCGAGCATCTGCGCGATCGCGCAGAATTCGGAATCGCTGGCGAATGCTTCCGAAGAGTTGAGCTCGGTGAGCCAGCAAATGAGCGCGAACGCGGAGGAAACCCAGGCGCAGGCTGGCGTCGTCTCCAACACGGCCGGTGAAGTCAGCAAGAGTTTGCAGACGCTGGCCACCGGCACGGAAGAGATGGGAACCACGATCCGGGAAATCTCCAAGAACGCCAACGAGGCCGCCAGCGTGGCCAGCGAAGCCGTCAAGGCAGCAGAGGCCACGAATGCCACCGTGTCAAAACTCGGGGAATCGAGCATTGAAATTGGCAAAGTGATTAAGGTCATCACCTCCATCGCGCAGCAAACGAACCTGCTGGCCCTGAATGCAACGATTGAAGCGGCTCGCGCCGGAGAGGCGGGCAAGGGCTTCGCGGTCGTCGCCAACGAAGTCAAGGAACTGGCTAAGCAGACCGCCAAAGCAACCGAAGACATCAGCCAGAAGATCTCAGCGATCCAGACCGATACGAAAGGCGCCGTCGATGCCATCGCCAAAATTGGGGCCGTCATCAGCAGGGTGAACGATATCGCCAATACCATTGCGACAGCTGTCGAGGAGCAAAGCACTACCACAAACGAGATGGCTCGCAGCATCGGCGAAGCGGCGGATGGGAGCGGCGAAATTACGCGCAATATCGGCGGGGTGGCCGAAGCCGCTCAGAGCACCACGCGCGGCGCATTTGACTCCCAAACGGCTGCGCAGTCACTTTCGAAAATGTCCAATGAATTGCGCGAACTGGTGGGCAAATTCAAATTCTAGGCAACGCCACTCATTCCGGATTTTTCCGGAGCAAATGCGAGGCTGTACCCATTGGGAATTTCTATAAAAAAGGGCGTGATGATCGTGGACGACGCCATTGTTGTTCGCAGAGCTCTTTCGGAGGCTCTTTCGCGCGACCCTGATCTGGAAGTCGTCGGCGCATCCAGCAATGGACGTTTGGCGCTGGCCAGGCTCCAGACCCTGCGCCCGGACATCATTTTGCTGGACATCGAAATGCCGGAAATGACGGGGCTTGAGGCGATTCCGGAGATCCGGAAGATCCTTCCTCACGTCCCCATCATTATGTTCAGCACGCTGACGGAGAGAGGGGCCGAAGCCACGCTCGAGGCGCTTTCTTTGGGAGCCACCGACTACGTGACAAAGCCGAATAGCATGGAGATGGGTTCGGCTTCTGAAAGCATTTCCAGAGAGCTCATCCCCAAGATCAAAGCGCTTTGCCACTCTTCCGCGGGAGTGCAAAAGGTGTCGACTGAGGCCCCCGCTTCCAGTGCGCGGGTTCCGCTTCCACCAATTAAGATTCGTGCAGCTTCCATGCACTCCGCGGCACTCAAAATTATTGCCATCGGGGTATCGACGGGCGGTCCTGATGCACTCGCCAAATTATTGCCATCGTTTCCCGCGAATTTTCCGGTACCCGTGGTCATTGTTCAGCACATGCCTCCCATTTTCACTACTTTGCTGGCCAAACGTCTCGCAGAAAGATGCGCAATGCCCGTACGGGAATGCCAGCCGGGAGACTTGCTTCACGCGTCTTGCATCTGGATTGCGCCCGGCGACTATCACATGGAGGTGCGGGAAGAAGAACACCGCAAGATGTTGTTCACGAACCAGGGGCCTCGCGAAAATTTCTGCAGGCCATCGGTCGACGTGCTCTTCCGATCGGTCGCCGCAGTCTATGGCGCGAATTCCCTGGGCGTGATCCTGACCGGCATGGGACAGGATGGCTTGAAAGGTTGCGAAGCGCTTTGCGCGGCCGGCGCCTCCGTGATCGTCCAGGACGAGGCCAGCTGCATCGTCTGGGGAATGCCTGGCTTTGTTGCGCGCGCCGGATTGGCTGAAAAAGTCCTGCCCCTCGATCAAATTGGCACCGAGATCATCCGTCGGATCGCGGCTCGGCCCTCGCTTCAGCTCACCCATTAGCGTCAATCGCGGCCGCAACAGCGGCCCGGTCGCCCCGCGTATGGACGGCCCCCAAAGAGAAAAATGGCAATTCGCCTCTTCCATTGTTACTATCCGGTTGTTTGGAGTGGAATATGGGCCTTATTACCTATTTTCGCTGCTTTAGGATGGCGAACCGTTTCTCGCGTGGAATCGCTCTCGTCGTGATTTCGGGCCTATTCCTTTCGATTGCCGCCCCCCCGCCGGGGCTCAAAAGCAAAAACTTGAAAAGAACTACAGGGAATGGCTCGAACGGGACGTTGCTTATATTATTTCGAAGGAAGAGCGAAACGCATTTCTGAGGCTGCCGACCGATGATGCGCGTGACCAATTTATTCAAAGTTTTTGGGAAATTCGCAATCCCGCGCCCGGCTCCCCCGAGAACACTTACAAGGATGAAATTTACCAGCGAATTGCGTATGCCAACGCGAATTTCGGCTCGGGCTCCAATGAAGAGGGATGGAGAACCGACCGCGGCCGCACGTATATCACCCTCGGCCCTCCGCAGCAGAAGGAACTTCACTACAGCGCATCGAATATGTTCCCGCTGGAGATCTGGTTTTACTCCTACAGTCATCCATCTCTTCCATCGTTCTTCTACGTCATGTTCTACAAGCACGAGGGGTTCGGCGACTTACGTTATTACAGTCCATTCGTAGACGGCCCGGACAAACTGATGAGTGGTACCGAGTACATTAATGACCCTCAGGGATCGATCCAGGCAATACAGGATTCGGTCGGTCCGCTGGTGGCCCGTCTGTCCCAGAGCCTCATTCCGGGCGAGCCCCTTGACCCCACTCAAGGCCGGCCGAGCTTGCAATCCGACGCGATGCTGGCGACGATCAAAAGCCTCGCGGACAATCCATTTACAAAGGACGATCTGAACCGCCGCCGGGCGCTGATCGGAACCGTCACAGCTCGGCTGCTCATTCCCGGACAAAATCTGGACGTCGCGACGCTGCCGTTGCGCGACTCGCGCGGCCTGACTCGCCTGGACTTCGCTATGCGTTTCCGGCAACCCTCGGATCTCTCGTTCGAGCCGGTTTCCAACGCGCATTTTGCCTATAACCTGCAAGCGGAAGTTCGCGTCTACGATTCCGAGAAGAACAATAAGCTGATCTTTACCCGGGAAGAAAACGTCCACGACACGATCGATACTCAGCAATTTAATGACATGAAAGGCAGGCGTTTCGGATATGAAGGAACTCTGCCCTTGCCGCCGGGCAAGTACCACGTTGAATTCGTTCTGACCGATTGGAAGAACAAGAAAGCCCTCCAAGCCGATAAGGACATCGTAGTTCCCGAGATTAACCCGGAGGGCGTGACCATCGCGGGCGTGCTTCCTTTTGCGTCGGTGAAACCAGCCGACCCAGCGATCGCGGACATCAGCCCTTTTACGCTGGCAGGCCTTACGTTCGAACCTCTGGGCACAAATCCGCTGACGTTAACCGAGGACCAACAGATTAAGATCGCGTATCAGATCTGGGCGCGTCCTCAAGACCCCGCCAACTATGCTGGCCAAAAAATGACCGTCGAATACGGCCTTGGCAGACCGGCCATTGCGGGAGCTTCCGCGACCATCAGCGAGGACATTGCGAAAGATCAATTCGACGCGACGGGCTCGTTGGTAAGCGGAAAGCAGTTGCCTCTCGAGGATCGGCCGCCGGGCGCCTACCTGTTAAGTGTGGCAATCAATCAGCCGGGCGCTGCTCAGCGCGCTTCCTCGATGCTTCCCTTCGCCATTTTGCCGGGGGCTGCCAAGCCGGACGTCTGGGATTTGACGGACCCCACACTCAAGAAGGATACAGAAAACGGAGTTGTGGACAGAGAGCGCGCGCTCTGCCTTCTCGAGCAAGGTAAGACGGACGAAGCAAGACAGTGGTTCCGCGTTGCCCTGTCGCGAGATCATTCCGATGAAATCTCGCGTGCGCGCCTGGTGGAAGCCTATGCCGCGCGCAAGGACTATGCGGCGATTCGAAGCCTTTACAGGGATGCGGGGATTACAGAGGAGTCGGACCCTGGAACTATTTTGCGGATCGCCCAGGGCCTCGACCAAACCGGCGGGACAAGTGAGGCAATCTCCTTGATTGAGTCCGCACTGCGTTCCCGCCAGGAGAACGGACCGCTCTACCTTGCGCTGGCCGGATATTATAGGAAGACAGGGGACCTTAAGAAAGCCTCGGACCTTGAAACCAAGGGTAAGACCCACCTCGCAACTTCCCCATCACCTTGAGCCCCATCAACACCCACTCCCTCACGCGGTCGAAGAAGCCGCACACCCTGCCCAAAGTCCTGGAATGCCCGGACTGGGCCCTTCCTGCGGAAAGCAGGTCCGCTGCCAGGCAGGTTAATTTTTTTAATTATTAATAGTTGACATCCTAGAAATTTGCAACTAGCATCCGCCCCAATTAGGGGATTGTGTACAGGCTTGATTCAGGGGACTTTAATTAAAACAACGTTTTTGCTTTTCTTTTCGTCTTCAAGCCGTGGACACAGTCATTTGAGCATGCGCTGATGACAGACGGACTTTCCAAACTAGGGACCCGGAGAAGTCTTCCTTCTCTGCAACAGAGTTCTTGTTGTATGCGACGAATCTTTCCGCGCGGCGTACCCTGCGAATGCACGCCTATTAAAAAACTTGATTGTCCGGATTCAAAACTTCCGCTTTCCTTGCGGGAGAGTAGGGATTACGGTCCCATCACTACCCGCCTAGCCTTGAAGCTTTGGCAAACAAAGGGAGGAGTCCAATGAAACGAATTAGTGTATTTGCAGCGTTCATTTTCCTTTTGATTCTGTCAGGTTTCTTTTCGAGCGTCGCGTTCGCTCAGGATCAAGGAAGCGTCAGAGGACAATTGGGCGGCGTGGTCGTCGACCCCACGGGGGCCATCATCCAGGGCGCGACGATCACTGTTACTGGGCCCACAGGCAACGGGGAGAGAATGTCCAACGAATCCGGCGAGTTCAATTTCCCCGGATTGATTCCGGGCTTCTACGACGTAAAGGTTTCGAAGGACGGGTTCAAGGCCACCACCGTGCAAAAGGTCGAAGTGTTGATCAACAAGACCAGCACGATTCGGGTGGCTCTCGAACTGGGCGCCGTCACGCAGACGGTCGAGGTCGTCGCTGCCTCTGTCTCGGTTGAGAACCAAAGCGCGGCTGTGACCACCGACATCGCTGACACGGTTTACGACAATCTGCCACTAGGTCGCAGCATCACCAGCACTTTTTATTTGAGCCCCGGCGTAGCCTCGGGCCTGGGCACCGGCGCTTTAAATCCAGCAATATCAGGGGGCACGGGTCTTGAAAACGCGTATATCGCGGACGGCGTGTTGCTCAACGATTCCGCCTTTGGCGGCCTGGGAGTCTATCAACGCAGATACGGCGGGATTGGAGTTGGGATCAACTCCTCGTTTGTGAAGGAAGTCCAGGTCAGCACGGCTGCGTTCGGCCCGCAATACGGCCACTCGACCGGCGGCGTCATCAACATGGTTACGAAATCCGGAGGTAATGCATTTCATGGCGTAGTGGGCGGGTATTTCCAGGAACGTGGTATGGTCGCCCCTTACGCGAACCAGGATGACTTTGGCACCGTAAATCAGATTGGGCGCGAATTATCGCCCCAGGGAAATGAAGGCGATTTCGAACTCGGCGGATACGTCCCTCTCGGCGCTCTAAAGAACCATTTGTTTTTCTTTGGCGCCTTCAACCCCACATGGAACGCCAATTTTGTTGAACCGGTGCCTGGATCGGGTCTCTACACGTTGTCGAACGGACAAATCGAGCGGAAGGATACCATTTGGGATTACAGCGCGAAGGTGACCTGGCAGTTAAATTCCAATCACTCGATTGAAGCGTCGGTCTTCGGCGATCCGACTCACAGCAATTTCGCCCCATGGGGTACATTAAACATTGACAACACCACGACGGAATCCACGCAGACGTATGGGTCGAGGAATCTGGCCGTGCGGTACAACGGCATCTTTGGTTCGAGTCTCGTCGTCGATGCGGCGTTCACCATGAACTGGAATCGGTTCTCGGAAAACCCGCCCAGTGTAACCGAAATTCAGGATTTTACGCAGTCCGCCGGGATGGCCGGGGTCAACGGGGGCCCCGCGCAGAGAGGTGTGTTCCGCGCCGAGGGGTTCGGATTTTTGGAGACGTACGATTCGAATACCAAGGGAATTCAATTTGACGTTCATAAGGAATTCAGCTTTTTCGGCCAGCATCACACAATCAGTGTAGGTTATAACTGGCAATTCCCGACGTACGTGGATGCGTCGAGCTACACTGGAGGCCAGTTCCCGATCCCAACGGTAAACGAGACGGGCGGCTCCTACTTAAGCACCGACATCGCTCCGAAGGTGGCGGGACAGAGCGCCGAGGTTCTGCTCTATCTGGAACTGGTCCCGACAGCGGATCAGGCGAGCTGCACGCTGTGCCCTTACATGAACATCCCCGGATTTGCGACCCCCCAGCAAGTTTACCTGGACCAGAATCGGGGTCTTTTCAGTGGTTTTAACAGCAACAACAACATCAAGAACCACGCCGCATACGTCAACGATTCCTGGGAAATGAGCAAGTATGCAACGTTAGAGGCCGGATTGAGGTGGGAACAAGAGCGACTGACGTCGAGTGGCATCTCCCAACTCATAAACGACCAGTGGGACCCACGAATTGGTTTCACCGTGGACCCGAAGGGCGACCGCAAATCAAAAATTTACGCGAACTTCGGGCGTTACGCTTGGATCATGCCATTGGACGCCGGGATCCGCGAGATCGCGGGGCAACAGCAACTCAACGGCGTTTTCTATGCCCCTCCTTCCACACGGTGAATGGGAAGCAAATGGTCACGCTGAACTCGAACAACACCGTCAACTTCGATCCAACCCTTATTCTCAATGACGCCATCGGAGGAATTACCGCAAGCCCGACATTTAACGGAGAGGTCCCAAGCAACATCTTTCAACAGGGAATCAGGATGGAGTACAACGACGAATTTGTCGTCGGCGCGGAACATGAATTCCGCGGAGGCATCACGGTGTCTGCTCGATATATCGACCGGCGGATTAAACGCATCATCGAGGATTTCGACGGCGTTTCGATTGAGCAGGCCGAAGTAGGCCAAGGCCAGTTTTACTCCATTGGCAATCCCAACTCGCAGACGGACGTTATGGTCAACCCGAAGGAAATCACGTTTCCGGGTATAGCCGCTTCGAACACGAAGGCCTTCCAGACAGTTTTGGCAGCTGAGCAACTTACTCCCTCTTCAGCGAACCGAGACCACGCTGCAAGGCTATGGCGTCCCGGCGACCTGCTTCGATTCGAATAATGGGCTTAGTGCTATCGACCCACTTCTAGTGAGTACGACTGGAGTCTCCTTAGGCGGTGCTTGCTTTCCATCCGTGAACGACACCTCCACGTGGACCATGCCCAACCCTAAGTGCGGTGGTCCGTCGCAACCTGTTTGCGGCACAACTGGCAACCCCACATTAGTCAATGCAACGGGCGCCTTATATGGCGGAACAGCAATGCCGGACGGCATACCGGACGGCTATCCGGACCCGTTACGCAATTACCAAGCCATCGAAATCGAGATCAACAAGTCCCTCAGCCATAACTGGTCCCTCATTTCCAATTGGCGGATTTCGCGGCTGATCGGTAATTTCGAAGGCGCTTTCCGAAACGACAACGGTCAGAACGATCCGGGAATCAGCTCCCTCTACGATTACACGCCGGGCGTGTTGAACGCCATCGCCGACATGTTAAGCCCGGCCCCTTGAATTCGGATCGCCTGCACATCGTCAACATTTACCCAACCTACTTCTTCGACAAGGGCTTCGTTAAGGGACTGGTCATAACGCCGGGAGTCAGGATTCAGACGGGCGTTCCGCTTACGACTCTTGGAGGGCCTGAAACCCTATGCTGACAGCGGTGAGATTACCCTCTTCGGTCGTGGGGACCTGGGCCGCGCGCCGGTAACCGGCACGGTGGACGTTCACCTTGATTACCCCTGGAGGATTAGCGAAACCAAGTCCTTACACTTTTCAATTGATATGTTGAATATCGCGGACACCAGGAGAAACATCCTGATCGACCAGGACGTGGACATCGAGTTCGGGAGTTCTGAACGCTGATTTCATGAAGCCAGCGGGCGCCGTTGGAAATCCTGAACGCAGCGGGAACACATCTGGTACAAGGTTTCGTTCAGCCGTTCAGCGCCCGTTTCCACGTGGCCTTCAACTTCTAATCAGTATGGGGGTGCGGCCCGGTTTTGAGCCGGGCCGCTCTTACCTCAAGGATGATTGGGTGCCTGCCTCTGGTATTTTGGGATGGAGTGTCGCCTGCGGATGCCGAAGAATTGAAGATTGCCAACCCTCACAACCCTAGCAATCGCTTACTAATTGCCCCGCAGAATTCGTTCCACGTCATTCGCGGCCAGAGTCCGGATTCTCCAACATGATCCGTGCACAATTTGAATGTGTTATCGGGCCACTGTTGGATTTGTGCTTTTTATGCCACGACCCCGGGGCCCCCTGCTTTTGCATGGGAAAATCGAGCCGACACTTCTAACCGAAAAATGAAATTCAAATGAATCGCAACGGCAGCCCGACCGTAATAACTTATTCTAATATAAGGAGTTACGGATTTATTGAAGTCCGATAAATCTTTTGTAACTTGAATGCTTGCAAATATTTGAGTTTGGATGTAGATATCCCCCATTGTGCTGATTTGCTCAGACAGGGGGAGCGAAGTCAGCGGGGTCCAAGCCGACCGAAACGAAATTGACCGATGCAGGTGCTCTTCCGGAGCCAAGTTCAGGATTCGGAGGTACTTTTCGCATCACCAAGTTTCAGCCTGAAGACAATCCGAGTATTTAGGAATAGGGGGGAATATGCGAGCTGGCCGATTCGTACTTCTAGTTGCTTTGGGGGCCCTCTCTTTAGTTGCCGCTAACGTGGCGCGGGCCGATGTCTATGGGAGAATCCGGGGGACAGTGACCGACCCGAATGGCGCCATCATCCCCAAAGCCAAGGTCGTGGCCATAAATACCGGAACCGGAATAACCACCGAGACGGTATCGGGACAAGATGGAAACTATGAATTTATCCAGCTCGCGGCGCCTGCCATCTACAACGTCACTGCAGAGTTATCGGGTTTCAAGAAAGCCGAAGTCGACGGCATTCACCTCGAACTGAACCAGATCTTCGTTGAGAATCTTCAGTTGGATTTGGGCTCGGTCGCTGAGAAGGTAGGGGTAGTCGAAAAATCGATCGTTCAGGTCGAAACCACCAGTATCGAGCTGGGGACTACGATCAACGCCACAGAGATCGTGAACGCGCCGCTGAACGGCCGTAGCTTTGTCGACTTGATGAAGACTTCAGCCAGGAGTCGTGGAGGCATCCGATGCCCGAGGTGGAACTGATCACGGCAATTATTCGACGAATGGTTCACAAGCCGACCAGAACGCTACCTTATTAACGGCGTCGATAACAATGATTTACCACTTAATGACAGTTCAAATTAATGTCAGCCCTGACGCCATCGCCGAATTCAAAATGGTGACGAACACGATTAACCCGGAGTATGGAAGAAATTCCGGAGCTATTCATGAACGCAACGATAAAATCTGGAACCAACCAGTTTCACGGGAGCGGCTTTGATTTCTTCCGCGATACCAGCCTTAATGCTGTAACCTTCTTTCAACTGAGCCCTCAAGTTTTCCATCGAAACCAGTTTGGAGCTACCGTTGGCGGACCGATTTGGAAAGATCACACCTTTTTCTTCTTTTCCTACCAAGGGGACCGGGAGCGCCGCTCCCGAAAGCTCAGGCGATTGCGGCATTGCGGATCGGCAGGCACGGTCCAGGTGTTTACAGGCGGATCAACGAAACGGACATTTCGAAATCCGGCGGTTCAACAACATATCGGATCATCGGGCAATGTGTCGCCATTTCCCTCTGGTCGGTGAAGATGGCACCACATATCCTGCTGGGACTCTTTACACGACCATCTTCCCGACGGGGCACATTCCAGCAAGCTGACATCAATCCGATTTCAAAGACCCTCTTGGGTTTTATTCCGCCCGCGACGGTACGGTAACCAATTCGAATTCAACCCCATGGTTAAAGGGATAGACGATCAGTATCTTGGGCCGGATCGACCATACGTTCAGTTCCAAGGATTCTCTCTGGGGTTACTTCCTCTGGGAGCGAATCCCAGCATACAGGACCTCCCGTTTCTTGGAGCGAACTTGCCCGGCTTCAGCGAAACGACCAACGACATTGGCAACAGTACGCCGTAGCCTGGGACCACACGTTTAGCCCCACGACGCTTAACGAGGTCAGAGTCGGCTACACGCGCTTCAATTATGATTTTCGGTTGCCCCGACTACTCCCACAGCGCCTTCCACCGTCGGTTTCACGGGAATCAACCCCCAGATCACTGCGGGCCAGGGCTTGCCAGTAATACGGTGTTGGACCGGCTCCGCTTGACTTCAACCTTGGATTTTCGCAGGATGGGCCGCAACCGCGAATCGACCAGACCTACCAGGTCGGTGACAGCCTGACGAAGATCGTTGGAAACCATTCGTCTGAAGTTCGGATTTCGATATGAGCGTTTTGAAGTATGTAACCCATTTTCATACCCAGAACGATGGCACATTTTGCGTTCAGGGGCTCGGGCCAGTTTTCCACCGGTGATCGCCGGAGCCGATTTCCTCCTGGGCATTCCCGATGCTTATACTCAAGGAAGTGGGGACGTCCTGAATGCAGAGGGCTCAGGAATATTACTCCTACATTCAGGACCAGTGGAAGGTACGAAGAAATCTGACTCTAACGATCGGAACAGGGTGGTCTATCGACACGCCCATGGTGGACAATTCCCACGACAACCATGCCGGGATCGCGTTCCGGCCGGGCCAGCAATCCACTGTTTTTCCAACTGCGCCGGTTGGCTATGTCTTCCAGGGTGACGCCGGTGTGCAGGCCTTCGGGACGACAAAATTCAGGCACTTTCGGTCCTCGCTTCGGGCTGGCCTACTCCCCAGACTGGGGCTGGCTCACCGGTGGCGCCGGAAAGACCAGTATTCGCGCGGCTTACGGCATCTATTTCAATCGCTTTAATGCTGAAACGGCTCTGCAGGCCATTGCTTCTCCGCCTTTCGCGGAAACCTCACATGGGATTGGAGATATCGGAGCCTCACCAAGTTTCGCCAACCCATTTACAGGATATGCGCTCAACTCATCTGCAAACCCTGTCGCTGGCTGCCCCGCGACCACACTGGTATGCCCGGTGTCTGAGCCAATCCCGTTCCCGTTCGTCATCCCCTCGAATCCCAGTTCTTCCAGCTTTGCACCGCTGGACATCAGCGTCTACGACCCCAATATTACGATTCCGTATGCACAAAATTTCAATTTCACGATCCAGCGGCAGTTTGGCGAAAGCACGATTGTTACTCTTGGCTATGTCGGCTCGGAAGGCAGGCACTTGCCGATGACAATCGAATTGAATCCCGTGATTAATCCACCCGGGTGCAACGCGTCGTGCGTAGCTGGCATCGCAGCCAGCGTGCCCTTCCAGCCCTTCGTGTTCCCCAGGTGACTACAAATATCCCGGGAACATATTTGCATCGCGCATCGGCCAAGTGACGACAGCCGGGACGTCCAACTACAACGCCTTTCAGACGACTGTGAACCACACTCTTTCGCACGGCCTCCAACTTCTGGTGTCGTACACCTATTCACACGCATTGGATTTCTCGTCGGGTTTTGAGAATTCCGGATTTGCCGGCAACGGTGCCGGGGGCTTCGGGCAGCTTCGAGTGACGAACCCCTTCAATCCGCAATTGTACGATTATGGGAAGCTCAAATTACGACGCGAGGCACCGCCTGGTGGTCAGCTATGTGTATGACCTGCCGAGCGTCCGCCATTTCCATGCCTTCCAATGGATGCCGAGCCGCGTTACCGATGGATGGAACGTGAGCGGAATCACCACGTTACAGTCCGGGTTCCCCTTGGACGTCGTGGATAGCGCGTTCCCGTCTCTGACGTCGTGGGAATTCAACTTCTATTCCAACTTCGGCTGGAATCACCTGGGATGTGCCCAACTTTGTCGGCCCAATTCAGTACACGAATCCGAGAAATCTCGTGACTCTGTCTCCCGGTGTAACTGCACGCTACTGGTTCAATCCAACAAATCCTACGAGTTGCTCACCTGCCGTGCCAGGGTGCCAAATCGGGGGCTTCTCAGCGCCGACACTTGGCACCGAGGGCAACGCGGGCCGCGACATCCTTCATGGTCCAGGCCGCAACAATTTCGATTTTGCGGTGATGAAAGATACGCAAATTACGGAGAGGCACCAAGCTCGAACTCCGTTTCGAATTCTACAACTTGTTCAACCACACCCAGTTCGATCCGAACGGGATTGTCACGGACTTCAATTCCACCTAGTTTTGGGACAGGAGACTGCAGCGTTCGCTCCGCGGACCATCCAGTTGGCTGCAAGGTTTACGTTCTAGCCTCAATCTTCCCGTAGCCGGGTCGATCATATCGGTTCGGCTAGGTCGAAACAACGAAGGGCGTCCCGGCTAGCCGGGACGCCCTTTCATTTTTCACGATTGTGCCGCGGCAAGCCAAGTGCAGCGTGCTTTTTACCCTGAGCAGTTCTGAAGGGCAGCCTGTGGGGGGTTGTCCTTGCAAGGCCCAACGCCCACAGGCTGAAGGCCTGTGCCACAAATTCATCACAACCCAAGCAGCTTTCGGCAGTTCCCTCCCAGCATACTTTCTACCTCACTCGCCGGCAGTCCGGCTTCGCCGACGTAATCCACGCACAGCTTGAAGGCGTCATCGCGCCAGAACGGGTAATCCGTGCCGAGCAAGAGGTGATCCGCGCCGAGGGTTTCGCGCGCGCAGCGGAGCGCGGCGGGATTGCCGTTCACCGTGTCATACCAGAAATATTTTGCCTGTACGCTGGGCGGCGTGGCTGAGTCCGGCAGGAAATGATCCTGCAATTGGTCGAGTCGAGCGGCAAGAAAGGGAGCGAAGCCGCCGAGGTGCGGCAGGATGATCTTGATGTCGGGGAAGCGGGACGGGAAATTCTGCCTGCATGAATTGCAGG
Source organism: uncultured Acidobacteriota bacterium (assembly GCA_963804145.1). Classification (GTDB taxonomy): domain Bacteria; phylum Acidobacteriota; class Terriglobia; order Acidiferrales; family UBA7541; genus Palsa-360. Next base: position 484,639 of record CAWDPI010000010.1, read on the forward strand.
AGGCATACCGTGTCTTCGAGCGGCGCGCCGACGGGCCACACCAGCTTGGTGGACTCGATCAGTTGCGATCCGAGGCTGCCGCCGATGGGATGAATGAAGAGAACGGCTTTGCGGCGATTGAGCTCCGCGAAAAATGCGTCGAAGGCCGGATCGGCGATGCTCTTGCCGAGGACCACGGTGCCAGCTGTCACGCCCACCATGCCGAGTTCATCGAGCGCGCGGCGCGTTTCCGCGATTGCCGCCTGCACGTGCGGCAGCGGAGTGCAGGCGAAAGCCGCGAAGCGCTTCGGATATTCGCGTACGACGCGCGCGTAGATATCATTGCCGAGCCTCGCAGCGTCCACGGCATCGCTTTCCTCTGCGAAATAGGGGAGCTGGCCGGAGACGGAAAGAATCTGCATATCCACTTTGGAACGGTCCATGTTGCGGAAGTGGTCTTCGAGGCCGCTGAGATCGGCTGAGCCGAATTTCATCCTGCGGATCAGGCCAGTGACGTGGCTTGCGCCGTACAGGTCGAGGCGGTCCAGGTATTCCGACGGAAAATAGTGCGCATGAATGTCGATTCTCAAGGGGAACCTTCCAGTCATTTTATTTTCGAGCGTTGAGCAGGGGCGAGTATACAACGACTTGTTTGCGGGCTCGTGGCGCTTCACAAAACTCCGCAATCAAGCAGGGTGCCTTACTGAAGTTCAAAAGATTTCAACACAGAGAGCGCAGCGCAACGGGCCGCTACCAAACTCAACTTCAGCGGCTAAAGCCGATTCTAGGACGGATCGTTACGGCCGGGCTGAAGCCCGGCCCTACAAAGCGCATCAAACTTTGTCGCACCACGGAAAAAACCACGAATTAGCAGAACGAAAGGCACAGAGAAATGGATTGAGTATTTTTGATTTTTTGCCGATGGGAAGGGCGTGAGCGAAAAAAGGGCGGAATTGAGGATTCCCCTGATGGCGCGGGTCGACGTCTTGTGGGGGGACGAAGACGGGACTCCGCGCGTGGCCCCGGGAACGCTCGAAGACTGGTCGCACGGGGGAGTGAGCGTGCGGATGAATACTGCGATTCTCGTTGGATCGCATGTCACGATCAAATGGGGCAGCGAACAGGTTTCCGGGACGGTTACGAACTGCCGGCGTGAAAAGGCGGAATACGTGCTGGGCATCCTGCGAGATGCCGGCGAAGGCCGCGAGCGAAAGTAATACGCATCTCCCTGCCAAATAAAAATAGCCGGCTTTGTGGGTTTAGTAGCGCAGGCTTCAGCCTGTGGGTTTTAGTCCTGCATGGACGAACCCCCTCAGACTGAAGTCCGCGCTACTTCCCTGCCAAATAAAAATAGCCGACTTTGTTGTTGGGAGAGGTGCCGTACCACATCCGGCCTTGCGCATCGCGGAAGAATTCGCGGATGGCGGGTTCGGGATGAGGAAACGGGTACTCGATGACCTTCCCTGTCCTCGGATCGAAGCGGCCGATCAAGTCCATGTTGTGCGAATCATACCAAAGATAACCGTCGGCATCAAAACCCAGGCCGTAGGGACTCGGATCCGGGCCGGGCAGCGGAAATTCCTTGAATGTTTGCGTCTTCGGATCGAACCGCGCCATTTTCCCGCCGCGAAATTCGCCGGAATAAATCATGCCGTCGGGACCAATTTCCATCCTTCGAGGTTGCGCGTCAGGCGTTGGAAGCGTCCAAAAGGAAACCTTATCTGTCCCGGCATCCACTTTGCCAATCTTGTCCGTGTAAAAATTTGTAAACCAGACGCCGCCATTCTTGTCCGGTTTGACGTCGTAGATGTAACCACCTCCACTATCGAACCGGGTAAACTTCCCGGTCTCAGGATCGAAACGCGTCAGGGGAATGCCGCTCGCCCACACTTTTCCGCTCGGATCGATTCGGATCGTGTGCTTCGATCCGCCGTCTTCGATTCCCTCTTTTCCGGGGAGATAGGCATCCTGAAATTCAGTGATTTTTTGCGTTGCGGGGTCCCACCTGGCGATTTTGTTTGATCCTTGCTCGGCGAGCCAGACCGAACCGTCCGCCGCAGGCACTGCTGAATGAACCGCCGCCGTACCGATATTGGGCACGGAAAAATCCTGCATCGCGCCTGTTTTCGGATCAAGGCGCGTGATTTTGTTGGCCACGCCAAAATCGGGGATCCAAAGATTGCCGTCCTTGTCCGGAGCGGCGCTGAAAGGCATGCGGCTCGGCCCCGGCATGTCGTATTCCACATAGACAATGTTCATGGCCTCGCTGCGGAAGGGCCGCAGCGTCTTCTGATAGGCGGGCATCTCTTCGGGGGATTTCGGAAGAACGGAATCGGGGCCGAACAAACTATTCAAATAATTCGCCACTTCTTCCGCGTCCTGATCGCTGAAGTTCGGACCTAAAAAGACGCTGAAGTGCATGGCCTCGCGCATGAACGCGATGCGGTCCTTCCAGCCGTCGAGATCCCGGTGAACGGAGGCTATGCGGCTCTGGAATTGATGGCAGATATTGCAATGGCTGAAAAGTAATTCTTTTCCATTCCCCGCGGGGAAGAGTTGCGTCGCCTGGTATTGGGAAATTTCGCTCCAGCGCACCATGCCCTTCTGCAACGCAAAATCGAACGAAGCGTTTTGATCCGCGGCAAGGGTCACAGCATTGCGAGGGTCGGCGCGGTAGCCGACAGCCCTGATCTGCACGCGGTAATCCCCGGCGGGCAGATCGGGAATCCGGTAGCGCCCCTGGCTGTCCGACAAGACGATGACCGTGATTTTGGTTTTCGCGTTTTGCGCTTCGACGAACGCGCCCTGAAACGGCGCGCCATCCGCACCGTTCACAGTCCCGGTAATCGTCGCGCCGTAACAGGCTGAGCCAAGGAAAGCCAGCAAGCCGATCGGCGCCAGCACCTTGCTTAGTAAACGCACGCGTAGCTCCTTATTCACAGATCATTCGCAATTCGCTGGCCGGATTCTTGTCATTTGCTCTGAACTACAGAACCAGACGCTCCGTCGCAATAACGCGCCAATGCTAGCGTTTTTCTCAATTTCATTCACTACAATTCCGAGGTACTAAGCTTCCGAACTGAGGTTGACACCAGACGCCACCGGGCATATGTTCTTGCGCAAGGAACAAATCTAAATCGCAGAATGGGATCAACTTATGAAACGTGACAAACAGGATCAGAACGCTTTCTCGCGGCGGGATTTCATCAAGACGACAGCCACGGGGGCCGGCGCGGCCGCGCTGACCGGGCTTGGCGTGGAAGTAGCGAGGGCCGAGGGAAAACCAGCGCACTGGGACAAGGAAGCGGACGTCGTCATCATCGGAGCAGGAGCTACAGGACTGCCCGCGGCGATCCAGGCGGCGGAGGGTGGCGCTTCCGTAATTCTGATCGAGGCGAATACGGACGTCGGCGGACACGCGATTTTGAGCGGCGGAAACGTGGCTCTCGGTGGCGGGACGAGCAGGCAGAAAAAATATGGAGTGGTCGATTCGCCGGACCTATTGTTCTCGGACCTGACGGATTGGTCCGTCGTCGAGCCCAACGGGTTTCCCGATTACCGGTATAACGACAAGGAAGTCATTCGCGCGTTCGCCGACGAAAGCGCCAAGACGTACGAGTGGCTGGTCGAACATGGCGTGACCTTTGTGGATAAGGCTCCGGACACTGCCGGCGGGCATGCCTGCGGTAACTCTGCCCCGAGGGAGAGCCATTCCGCGCCGCTGGGTTTTACGTTAGTTCAGAATGGCGGTCCTCTGCCGGTCGATAAGGGGGCGACAACCTCCTCCGGCGTCGGCCTGATTCGGCCGCTGGAGGCCAGCGCGCGGAAGCTGGGCGTGCAGATTCTTCTGCAGCACAAGATGTCGGGCATCGTCCGCGAGAATCCGAATTCGGGGCGTGTGCTCGGAATCTCGGCAACAAGCCAGGGCAAGACCGTGAACATCCGCGCGCGCAAAGGCGTCATCATCGGCTCGGGCGGACACAGCAGCAATGTGAACTTCCGCAGAATTTTCGATCCGCGCCTCACCGAAGAGTACCAGGTGGCTGGCGAACCCTGGTCCTTCCAGGATGGCAGCGGAGAAATCGCGGCCATGGCGATTGGCGCATCGCTGTGGGGCGCGTTCAATCAATCTGGAGAATTTGGGCAGAATGTGACGAAGGCGGGATGGATCGGATGCCAGTACGGCTATGTGAATTTGAGTTGGCAGCCGGACAGCCCCATTTTTGCCAAGGCGCGCGCCTCGGGCCTCTTCGTGAGGGACTATCAGGACGCGATCCTCGTGAATATTGCGGGCCAGCGATTTTACGATGAGACGCAGGGCCAATTCCCTGCCAACAACTACAACTCCATCAAATCTTACGTCCCGCGAAGCTACCTCAACGCCGCGAACGTGAAGTACGAGACTTCCAATTTCATCAACGCGGCCCTGGCGGGAACCGGCGATACGACACCGGGCGGCGGGCCGATCTGGGCCATCTTCGATTCAGATGCGGTGAAGCGCGAAGGCTGGAAAGTTACGGCGCCCTACGTGGATTACGCGGAAGGATACTTTTTCTCGGCTGATTCCATCACGGAACTCGCCGCCAAAATTGCGAACAAGTTTCAGAAGAAACCGATGCCGCCAAACGCGCTGCAAGACACTGTCGCGCGCTACAACTCGTTTGTCGATGGCGGCAAGGATGCGGACTTCGGCAAACCCGCGCCGAAATATAAGATTCAGACGCCTCCCTTCTATGCAGCCTGGGCCACACCTGTGATTCACGACACGCGCTCCGGCCTGCGCATCAACGGAAAATGCCAGGTGGTGGACCTCAATGGTGAAGTGATTCCGGGCCTCTACTGCGGAGGCGAGTCCGCGGGAGGATTCAGCCTGCACGGCCTCGCGAGATGCGCAGTGCAGGGCCGAATCGCCGGAAGAAATGCTGCTGCGGAGACGGTCAAGGGGTAACACCACATAGACGTCGCAAGTGAATTTGCAGCCCGTCTCGCCGCACAGGTTGTTGTCGCAACGCCCGAGAAGTGAAACGCGCACCCTTCACATAGAAAGTGAGGGATACGCCCCCGAGATTTCAAGCCAACCTAAAACCTGGCCCACCCGTCTTCATTCTTTGCTATTCTGCTAGGACAGTCCGATTCAAGACTTGGGTAGCGTTTGCGTGACGATCACAAAAGGTTTAAGGGAAAGATTTCAGGATAATGCTACGATGCCGCAGCATACTCCTAGGGAGGATACAACCATGCCGGTGAAGAGTACCTCCGCTATTGAACCTCGGGACGAAAGAACTATCCCTACTTACACTATTTCCGAGGCGTCTCATTATTTGCTTATTCCCCTTGCGACCCTCCGTTCTTGGACGGTGGGACGTTTTTACCCGGTACATGAGGGACGGCGGCGCTTCAGTCCAGTCATTTCAGTCGCACAGACACGTCCGGTTTTACTTTCGTTTGAGAACCTGATCGAAGCGCATGTGCTCGACGCAATTCGACGGGTATATGGCATCCAGTTGCCTAAAGTACGTTCCGCAATTTCCTATCTAAAGAAAGAGTTCGGCTCTAAACGCCCTTTGATAGAACAAAAAATGGAGACGAACGGCAAAGATCTTTTTGTCAGGCACTTCGGACAGCTCGTAGGTGCATCGCAGGGTGGTCAGCTCGCGATCCCAGAACTGGTAGAGGCCTATCTGCGTCGTATCGACTGGGACGAGCAGGGATTCGCCTCGCGTCTATTTCCTTTTACCAGAAAGCGTCGACTTGACGAACCAAAAGTAGTTGTAATCGATCCTCGAATTTCCTTTGGCCGCCCGGTATTAGTTGGGACGGGAGTACGAACCGCAATCGTTGCCGAGAGATACAAAGCAGGTGAATCGATTCAAGAACTAGCCGAGGACTATGGACGCCGCCACCTCGACATCGAAGAAGCGATCCGCTGCGAATTGGCTGTTGAGGCTGCCTAAGCCGCCCGTCTTCTTCTTAGACCGCTCACTTGGAAGATTTAAAGTCGCCGCCGCATTACGCGATGCCGGTGCGACGATAGAGATCCACGACGATCTCTTCCCGCCGGATGCCCCTGACGAGTTGTGGCTTAAAGTGGCAGGTGAAAAAGCGTGGGTAGTCCTCACGAAAGATAAGAACATTCGCTTCCACTCTCGCGAAAAGATGGCCTTAGTTTCCCATAACGTCCAAGCATTCGTTCTCACCGCAGGAGCACTAAACGGAGATGAAATGGCAGCGATATTTGTCGGAGCGTTGGAGAAAATCGCGAAGGTTCTCAGCAAAAACAAAGGCAGTTTCGTGGCGACAATATCGCGGGGTGGTGTGATAAAGGTTGTGTGGCCCGCCTCGCACAGAACCTAGGCAGTTTTTTACGGACATCGTATGAACACAGGTCTGAGGGCCGTCCCAGACCTCCTACCTCATTGACTGGATTCAACATTTTTATTGGATATTTGGCGGGTGGCCTGCCCTATCACGATCTTCCTGTTGACAACGGGTCACGATTAAATGAAAACACTGCGGTAGATCATCGCTGATAATACTGGTTTAGCTTTTCAGGGTACGCAACCCTTCGCCCATTTGGGTGGTCGGGGTTTTGGTGACCTCCTCCAACCCCGATCCCTGCTGGACCAATTCCGATATCAAATTCATTGTTTCGAGGGAAAAGGAAGCATACGATGCGTAAACGAGAGATCTAAATCGGAAATTCTGGTTGACTGTATCGCAATGGATTCACATTAGGTATCGAGGAGTCTTGAAGCTATGCGAAGGCAACGGATACTCATTGTTCTTCTCCTAAGCGCGGCATCGCTGGCATCGGCTTCTTTGTTCGCACAGGATGATGAATTGCCTAATCCGACCCAGCAGGGTGGCGCTGCTCCTCGGCAGATGCGGGGCCCTGCGCCTCCTGTCCCCGGTCCTCCCCACGATCCACATGATTTGACGGGAGTGTGGAACGGGCGCCGCGGCTACGGTGGCAGCACATTCGGCAGGCAAGCGCCTGAAATGACAGAGTGGGGGCAGCAGCAATTTAAGATGGCTAAAGCTTCCAACGGTGGCGAGTACAACCTCAAGGATACGAACGATCCGATTCTCACCAAGTGCTTGCCTCCGGGCACTCCCCGCATCTATCTCCAGCCGGTTCCTATGCAAGTGATACCGACTCCAAAAGCGGTCATTTTGCTCTACGAGTATGACCATCTCGTGCGCTACGTTTTCACTGACGGGCGCAAGCATCCCGACGACTTAACGCCGACCTACATGGGCCATTCCATCGGCCGCTGGGACGGTGATATTTTCGTTGTGGATACGGTGGGCTTTAACGAAAAGACGTGGCTCGATCGTATCGGCCACACCCACAGCGATCAGTTGCACGTGATCGAGCGTTTTCACCGGCTCGATCAGAATAATCTGGAACTTGACATCACCATGGAAGACGCGAAAGCGCTGGCCAAACCGTGGAATGTGCACTTCGGGTTTTCGCTGCATGCGGACTGGGACATCCTGGAACAGGCGTGCCCCGACAACTTCTCATTCGTAAACTTCGAGAAATAGCTGGATGCCGTCTTCATTTCTAAATCAAAAGTAAAAGACCGAACATTGAAGGCAGTTTGGTGTTCACTGCGGCGGGAGCGACCCAAGATACGCCGAGATCGCAATGATGTCGTCCTCGGAGAGGTTCGCAACTACTTTCTTCATCAGCGCCGCAGCTGTGCCGGCGCTCGATCCATTCTGCATACAGATGAGTTGCCGGGCGATATAGACCGGCTGGAGGCCAGCGAGTCTCGGCACATCACCGAGACCCCTCAGTTCGTCTCCGTGGCAGATCGCGCATTGGATGGTCTTACCTGACCCGCCGGACTTCACGAGCGTTTCTCCCTTCGCCAGGCTGCCGGGCGGAACGTAAGCAAGAAAAGAAGAGTGCGGATCACGATTGGCTGTTCTCAATGGATCCACCGGTGTCTCGATGATGCGATGGCCGATGGGTTCGGTGCCGCCTTCCGGGTCCAGAATGCGATGGCGCGCGGCACTGCTGACGTATGTCTTGGGCGGCGTGGCAGTTTCGATCACCTTCACCCAGGGGATCGGCTTGATTGCCGCGAAATACTCAGCCGATTTCCGCACATCTTCATCGGACACGGCTCTCGCGATCGGGCCCATGCGATCCTCGTCCTTCCGGGCGCCGGTCTTGAAATAGCTCATCTGACGAACGATGTATTCGGCGGGAAGGCCGGCAATGTCGGCGGATTCGGGATGGCCTTGTCCCGACATGAGGTGGCAGGTGCCGCATGCCATCTTTGCCGTGCCGGATTCATCTTTTACGATCCGGGGAGCGGGACCATGTTCAGCGGGAAACCAATCGGGCGGATTTCCGCTGCTGGCGACTTCAGCAGCGTCATACACTTTGCTGCTGCCCGGCACACTTACTGGGCCCGTCGCCTTCACAATGGGGGGCTGCACCTTGTCCGGAATGTTGTACGCCCACGATGGAAGACCGTTGGGGACCGACTGCGGCACTTGCGCTGCAGCCGGCAGTGGCAACAGTAAAGCGAGAGGCAGAAGCCTGATCCAGTAGCTCATAAACGTAAGTCCAAAGCAGCGCAGACGAATATACACCCGGATGTCAAATTTCGATGCGGGCGATTCACTCCATGGCGCTTGGGAACTTTATCGAGGAGCCTGCCCGCCGCGCAGCCAACGAAACGTGTTTGTCCGCGCACGCGTCCTATGCTAACGTCGGCTCCCGAACAAGGCTCCCATGACCACAAGCGATCTCTCCTGCAGTAACGCGAGGAGGTAAGGATGATGAAAACGCGATCTCTGATTGTCGCATTCACGGCTCCTACTTTGCTGGCTTCCTGCTTGCTGATGGCGCAGCAAAAAGCCGCGCCGCAGCATCCCATGAACTTCTTCGTCACGAGCGCCCCGATGGGTGACGGAGGCAATCTGGGCGGGTTGGCCGGAGCCGACGCGCACTGCCAGACCCTGGCTACCGCAGTTGGCGCGGGCAATCACACCTGGCACGCCTACCTCAGCACTCAGGCGCGGCCGGGCCAGCCCGCCGTTAATGCGCGCGACCGCATCGGCACCGGTCCCTGGTACAACGTCAAAGGCGAGATGATCGCGCCTGACCTCGCCCACCTGCATGGGGACACGCTGGAACTGGCGCGCCTCGGCAACAACCTCAACAAGCTGACCGGGCTTACAGAAAAAGGCGAGACCGTTCCCGGCCTTTATGATTATGCCGATGCGCGGGACAACGATTGGGACTACGTGAAGACGACTCAATTTTCCAACCGCCACGAAATGCTGACCGGCTCGCAGCCGGACGGCCGTGCATTTACCGATGAACAAGATCACACATGCAATAACTGGACCAGCAACAAGGATGCGGCTCCTGGCGCAGCGAGTGGAGACCTCCGCGCCTCCGACGGCAGGCCCAACGCCCAAATCGGCTTTCCCGATCGCAATGGCGGCGGAAACGGATCCTGGAACTCGTCCCATGGAACCCGAGGCTGCAGCCAGGAATCCTTGCCCAAAACGCACGGCGTCGGCATGTTCTACTGCTTCGCCATCAATTAACGCAGGCAGAGGAGACTAGAATGCCCGAGAAACGATCTCTGCTGGCTGCATTAGCGCTCGTACTGCTGGCCTCTTTCCTGGCGCTGGCCCAAGGCGGCCAGCAGGGCCGGCCTCAACCGCCGCAGCACCCCATGTCCTTCTTCGTCACCAGCGTGGGCCTCGGCAAAGGCGGCGATCTCGGCGGGTTGGCCGGAGCCGACGCGCACTGCCTGGCGCTGGCTACCGCGGTTGGCGCGGGCAATCACACCTGGCACGCTTATCTCAGCACGCAGGCGCGGCCGGGCCAGCCCGCCATCAATGCGCGCGACCGCATCGGCGCCGGGCCCTGGTACAACACTTCGCGGAGCCAGCTTGGGCAGCCGCAGAACGCGATCATTTCTCAGGATCTCGGGGAACTTCACGGAGACACGCTCGTGCAGGCCGAGCGCGGCAGCAATCTCTTCAAGCAGTCCGCGCGAACCGAGAAGGGCGAGGTCATCCACGGCGTAGGCGACGCGCCGCCGATCGAACACGACATCCTCACCGGCTCGCAAACCGACGGCCGCGCCTATACGGACAAGGCCGACCACACCTGCAACAATTGGACCAGCAGCGGCAAGGGCTCCGCGCAGGCGGGTCATTCCGACCGCATCGGCAACGGCAACGCGTCGTGGAACTCCTCGCATGCCACTACAGGGTGCAGCCAGGCCGCGCTGGAGAGTGTGGGCGGCTCCGGCCTGTTTTATTGCTTCGCCGTCAATTGAGCGGCGCGTGAAGTGATTCTTGGCAGCCGGCGGACTCTGATTTGTATTGCCCACGCTAATTGACAAGTGGCTGTGACGGCGGCTCGATGATGGAACGACCGACTTGCCTGGAGGTGGAAAAAATGCCGATGCAATCGAGACTGAATTCCATGCGATGGCCGTTGCTTCATATGTTGGCTGTGTTGCTTGTGGTCTCCTGCGGCCTTGCCGGGCAGGCGCTGGCCCAGGAGCCGGGGGCGCACGACAGGATTTACGTCGTGACGCACGCCGACCTGCTGGGGCCGAATGTGCCCGCGGGGAAGAAATTGCTGCAGCAATACGTCGCCGACAGCCGTAAGGAAAAGGGCTGCATCCGCATCGAGGTGTACGAGCAGGTCTCGCGACTCAATCATCATATGATCGTCGAAGTCTGGGAATCGCAGCAGGCATACGACGCGCACATAGCCGCCGCGCACACCGTTCAGTTCCGCCACGAGCTCGATCCCATGCTCGGAAGCCCGTATGACGAGCGCCTTCATCATCTCCTCGAATAGCGCTCCATTTTGCGTGTGTCCAAAACCTGGAAATGGCGGGATTCTTCAGATGTGCGCCTGGCAAGATTTGGTGAACCGGGTAGGACTCGAACCTACAACCCGCTGATTAAGAGTCAGCTGCTCTACCATTGAGCTACCGGTCCACGAACTTTTTATTTTACCACGACTGAACGATTTTTCAGGCTGGCCGCGACGCGCGCGATTTGCGTTCAATCCCGCAATTTTTCCGCGATCTCCTTGGCGATTTTTTTCGCGCGCTCAAGGTCGTTCGGGTCCAGCGAGATCGCGGCGACGCGCGGGTGGCCTCCGCCGCCGTATTGTTCCGCCAGGCTTGCCAGATTGTCTTCCGCGGCGTCGGGATTCCAGGGATTTGAGCCGATTGAAATTTTCGCGCGCGTGGGCGAAGCGAGCACGCTCACCGTGTAGCGCGCGGCCGGGTACAACATGTACGGAATGAATTTATTGTAGCCGTCGATGTCCAGATCGCTGATGTCGAAATAGATCACGCCGCCGCGAACTTCGATGCGCTGGCGAAGCAAGTCGATCGAATGGTGGTGCTTTTCGAGCAGCGGGCCGAGGTGTTTCGCGACGATCGGCAACCGGATCATTTCCGCGAGCGAGAGCCTGGACAAGTCCGGGATTATCTTGGCGGGCAGACCTTCTTCCGGCGCGGCCTCGATCACCAGCGCCAGTTGCGTCGCCGGCTCCGCGAGGGCCACCGCGGATTCGGGCGTGGGGTACTGCGCGCCGTCGATAATGTCGCCCCAGTGAATCAGCTCGGCGAGCGGCTTCACGTCAAAGCCGAATTGCGCGCTGGTCACATCTGCCAGCAGCTTGGTGCAGGATTTGTAATCTGGGTTGTAGAACTTGTGGCCGCTGCGGTCCTGTCGAAAGTTCTCGGCGTCGGCGGGGGTGAGGAACGCGCTCTGGTGATGGTCAAACCACCAGGTCACGCGCGGCGAGCTCGAGTATTTGAAATCGACGATGGCGTTCTCGTCGCCGTCGAAAAGGGCTTCCGAGAAAGGGTGCCGCGCCTGGTGCGTCATCCCCGTGAAATGGAACTCCGCGCCCGGCCGGATGCGCTCGCGAAAAAAGCGGTAGAAGACCGCCGACGACGCCGCGCCGTCGAAGCATCGGTCGTGAAAGCACAATCGAACTTTGACCGGGTCCGCCACTCTCCGCCTTCGCCCCACCCGACTGAGAAATGTAAAAGCAGATGGAAAGCCCTAAAAGATGGACGGGACTGGCAAGAATGTCAAGATGAAAAGGAAAACGCACAATTCGGAAAGGGGGAAAGAGTCTGAACTGCGGCGCGAACGGCCGCAGCCATTCATCAAGGATGAGCGGCAGCCACCGGCGGTAAAGCTAAAAGAAGCATAGTGGCTGCCGCAACGAAAAGAGACGCGCCCTATTTGCCGGCAAAGCTTTTGGCAATGCCAGCCGCGATCGGAACCTCGAATTTCTCATGCTGATATGCTTTCACCATCAGCAGGACCCAGAGAATGAATGCAACAAGGTTAATGAGGCCGTACAGCGCCGCCCCCATCCCGAATGCGCCGAATCCGCCCCTGAACATCATCCCTGCCCCAAAGAAAATCCCAATGACAATGGTGAGGACGTGGAGCCCGCCAAACACGACAATCGATTGCGCGGCGTGAAATTTCACAAACGGCCGCTTGTCGATCAAGAGAAAAATGATCCCCGTGACCCATCCAAGCAGATAGGACAATAATGCGGCCACGTTTTCAGACATCCCAGTCTGTGAACTCTGCGTTGTTTGCGCCACGGCTCCTCCTGACTGCGCCTCACCGCATTTGGGACAGAATGCCACGCCTGCCGCCACTTCCGTGCCACACTTGCTGCAAAAGGCCATTGTGTTTCTCCCATCCGGGAGTCATTAAGGACAGAGCCCCCGCTCATGGCGCGAAGGCTATCACCGCTGCCTCCGCCGCACAAGCGCGGCTGTGTAAATTCGCCATGTAAATCCGAAGTGGGAAAGATTGCCGCCGGATTGCGCACCATTGTAAACTATGGTCGATGTTGGAGGATTTCCCTCGCCGGGAGAGGCTGGTTGAAACCGCCTCCCCGCGAATTGCGTCAATACGAACTGATGGAGACCTTCCTCAACCTTGTCTGGCTCGCAGTTACCGTGGCCGCCGTCTGGCTGTGGCGATTCCGCTGGTCCGTCTCACGGCCAAATCCGAGGCACAGCACGAGAATGGAAGCGGTTGCCATGGTCTGCGTCCTGGCCCTTCTGTTCCCGGTCATTTCCCTTACCGACGACCTTCACCCGGAAACCGCGGTTGTGGACGCGGCGTCGGGCAAACGAAACGCATGCCTGATCGCGTCCACTGCTCCCCAAGTGCATTCCGTAACTGTAAGTCCGGGAACGCACCTCGCGGTTGGGATGATTTCGGAAGGTTCCGGGGAAGTCCATTTGGACTTTACAGGACTCGTTTCTCCTTTCAAGTTACACAATCCAAACGATTTAACTAACAGTTCTCCCGGCCGGTCTCCCCCCTCTCTCCTCTAGTCGAAGGCGCCACTTTCGTCGCCCCACCTGCCTGAAGCTTGACCGGGCGGGGCGCCACTTTCCATTTTCTCTTCTGGCGAACGGGTCCAGAGGTCGCGCAATCGGAAATGCGACTTCGGCCGTTCGAATGTGCTGAGTCCAGCAAAACTTGGCATGCACTTGCCTGAATGGAGAGGCGGGTATGAAAAAAATCTCAATTTGGATTCTGCTGGCTGCGCTCCTTCCCGCAATCGGTTGTGGCCAAGGAAATGCCGACCCAAAAGCGGAGGCGCCCCCGCCTGCGCAAGTGGAACGTGAACAGGACGGAGGCGTAGTTCAGGTCGATCACCCGGAACAGATTCCTCTGGTCACAGCGGCTGCGCGCAATTCGAGGCCGGAACTGGTTGTGACGGGGGTGGTAACTCCAGACGTTTCGCGGAGCGTTCCAGTCGTTTCGCTCGCTTCGGGCCGGGTCATGGAGATTCGGGCTCGCCTGGGCGATACCGTGAAAAAGGGTGACGTGTTACTGCGCGTTCGCAGCGATGACATTTCCGGAGGCTACTCGGAGTACCGCAAAGCCGTGGCCGACGAGCAACTCGCGCGAACGCAATTCGACCGCGCGAAGGATCTCTACGCCCACAGTGCGATCTCTTTGAACGACCTTCAGGTGGCCCAGGATACGGAAGAAAAAGCCAAGGTGGATCTGGAGACCACGGCCGAACATCTGCGCCTGCTGGGCAGCGATCCGGACAAGCCGGACGGCATCGTGGAACTCCACGCCCCTGTTTCTGGAGTCATTACTGACCAGGAAGTTACGGACGCGGCGTTAGTGCAGGCGTTCGGGCCGAACCCGTTCACGATTTCGGACTTGTCTTCCGTCTGGGTCGTCTGCGACGTGCATGAGAACCAACTGGCCAACGTGCGCCTGGGCGACGCCGCCGATATCCGCTTGAACGCCTATCCCAGCCAGCTTTTCAAAGGCACGATCAGCAATATCGGCGCCATCCTCGATCCGAATCTTCGGACGGCCAAGGTGCGCATGGAAGTTCGCAATCCGGGGATCATGCGCCTGGGCATGTTCGTGACGGCCACATTTCGCGGGCAGCAGCAGGTTGCGCGCGCCGTCATTCCGTCCACGGCGATTCTGCACCTGCACGACACCGACTGGGTTTTTGCGATCACGCCGGACAAGAAGTTTCAGCGTGTGGAAATCGTAGCGGGCAACACGCTGCCAGGAGATTTGCAGGAAGTCATCTCCGGCCTACAGCCCGGAGCGCAAGTGGTGCGGAACGCGCTGACCTTGCAGAACATGGTGGAACAGTAAAATGATTCGCAGGCTTGTCGATTTCGCGCTCGAGAACCGCTTCATGATGCTTGCTGCCGCGGTCCTGCTTTTTGGCTGGGGCGCAATTTCGTTTCATCAGCTTCCCATCGAAGCGTATCCCGACGTGGCCGACAATTATGTGGAAATCATCACGCAGTGGCCGGGCATCTCCGCCGAGCAAATCGAGCAACAAGTCACCATTCCCCTTGAAATAGCAATGAACGGCATCCCGCACGTGGTTCACTTGCGCTCCTTTTCGCTCTTCGGGCTCTCCGACCTGAAGCTGATTTTCGACGATGAAGAGGAGAACGCCTGGAACCGCGAGAGGGTTCTGGAGCGGCTGTCGCAGGTTCCCTTGCCTCCAGGAGTATCTCCGCAGATGGGAACGGATTGGAGCCCGGTTGGCCAGATCTACTTCTTCACCCTAAAAAGCAGCAATCCGCAGTATGACGTGATGGATTTGAAATCGATCGAGGATTGGATCGTCGAGAAAAATTTCAAATCGGTCCCCGATATTGTCGATGTGGCCAGCTTCGGCGGCCCCACGCGCGAGTATCAAGTTCGCCTGGATCCCACGAAGCTGATTTCCTACGGTCTCAGCATCGCCCAGGTGGAGCAGCAGCTCACCAACAACAATATCAACGCGGGCGGGAGTTTCATCGAAGCCGGCCAGCAGCAAATCAATATCCGGGAAGTTGGACTGGTCAAAACCGTTCGCGATATCGAAAACACTGTGCTCACGGCCAAGAATGGCACCGCGCTCCGAGTCAGCGACATTGCGGTCGTGGCCCAGGGCCCGAAGATACGGCTCGGTCAATTCGCGCGCGCGATCCATCGCGAAGACGGGAAAATCATTGATAACGATGATGTAGTTTCAGGGATCGTTCTCTTGCGCAAAGGCGCGAATGCGGATGACGCGCTGGCGGGAATCCATGCCAAGGTACAAGAGTTGAACGATCGCATCTCTGCCGCCCGGCGTGAAAGTCGTTCCGTTCATCGACCGCAGCGATCTGGTGCACTTCACGACGCATACCGTCCTGCAAAACCTCACCGAAGGAATCATACTCGTCGTGATTGTTCTCTTCCTGTTTGTCGGGAATGTCCGCGCCGCGATCATCGTCGCTCTTACCATTCCATTTGCGCTGTTGTTCGCGGCGACGTGCCTCAACCTGAAAGGCATTCCCGCAAACTTGCTCTCTCTCGGCGCGCTGGATTTTGGGATGGTCGTCGATGGCGCCGTGGTGATGGTTGAGAACATTGTGCGGCACATGACCCATCCGAAAAATTCTTCAAGAAATGCGATGGACGTGGTCCGCGAAGCCGCACATGAAGTGCAGAGGCCGGTCTTTTACGCCATAGCCATCATCATCACCGCTTATCTGCCGATCTTTACGCTGCAGCGAGTCGAGGGAAGGCTATTCAGGCCTATGGCCTGGACCGTGGCGTTCGCCCTCCTCGGGGCTCTGATTTTTTCAATGCTCATCGCCCCGGTTCTTTCGACGTTGCTGTTTCGCAAGGGCGTGAAGGAATGGCACAACCCGGCGATGGCATTCTTGACCGATCGTTATCGCAAGTCGGTGCGCTATGCGATTGAGCATCGCGCGTTGACCGTGGGAGTGGGCGTGGCTGGATTATGCCTGGCCATTTTTCTCGTCTCCAGCGGCGTGATCGGATCGGAGTTTTTGCCACACCTGGATGAGGGCGCAATCTGGGTGCGCGGCACCCTCGCGTCCAGCGTCGGGCCTAGCGAATCGATCCGCATCGCAAACCAGGCTCGAACGCTGCTGTGCTCTTTTCCTGAGGTGCCGGAGTGCACGAGCCAGGTGGGGCGTCCCGATGACGGGACCGACGCGACGGGATTTTTTAATACGGAGTATTTCGTGGGCCTGAAGCCCAAGGAAGAGTGGCGGCCCGTCTTCCATCAGGATAAAGACAGATTGATCGCCGCCATGAATCGGGAGTTGGATCAGATCCCCGGCGTAACCTGGGGTTTTTCCCAGCCCATTGAAGACAACATGGAAGAAGCGGTCAGCGGCGTGAAGGGCGAGCTGGCCACCAAGATCTATGGCGATGACCTGAAAGTTCTCGAAGAAAAAGCCGATCAGATCGTGAATGCGATGCAGCAGGTCAGGGGAATCGAGGACCTTGGAGTCTTCCGCGTTCTGGGCCAGCCCAACATCAACTTTGAGGTCAACCGCGAACAGGCCGCGCGCTATCAGATCAACGTCGCGGATGTTGAGGACGCCATCCAGACGGCGGTGGGAGGATCCGCGCTCACGCAAGTGCTTGCAAGGCGAACAGCGCTACGATCTGGTCTTGCGTTACCTCCCGCAATTTCGGACGACGAAGGAAGCGCTGGAAGACATTCGCCTCTTGTCGCCGTCGGGCGAGAGGGTCTCGCTCGCCGAACTTTGCAACATTAAAGAACAGGATGGCGGCTCGGAAATCTATCGCGAGGAAAACCAGCGCTACGTGGCCATCAAATACAGCGTGCGAGGGCGGGATCTCGGCGGCGCGGTCGAGGAAGCGATGCGCAATGTAAACGCAAAAGTACAATTACCACGCGGATATCGAATCGACTGGGAAGGCGAATACGAAAGCCAGAAGCGGGCCCAGGCGCGCCTGCTCATCATCGTGCCGCTCACCATTCTGGTGATCTTCATGATTATCTACTCCATGTTCCGCTCTCCGAAATGGGCCGCGCTGATTCTTGCCACAGTGGCGATGGCCAGCGCCGGCGGATTGCTGGCTCTGCTTACCACCGGCACACACTTCAGCGTTTCCTCCGGCGTAGGATTCCTTGCGCTGTTCGGCGTCTCCGTTCAAACCGGCGTCATCATGCTCGAATACATCAATCAGCTTCGCGCCCGTGGCGGCACGATCGAGGATTCCGCGATCGACGGAGCCGTCCTGAGGCTGCGCCCCATCATGATGACCATGCTGGTGGCGACGCTGGGCCTGTTGCCGGCCGCGCTCTCGCATGCGATCGGATCCGATTCTCAACGGCCCTTCGCGATCGTTATCGTGGGCGGCTTAATGGTCAATCTAGCCATGAGCATCTTTATCCTGCCCACGCTGTACGTTTGGCTCGCGAGAGAAGGCGACAAGCTGCCCGAGCCCGAAGCGGACTTCGAAGCGTGAGCTTCTTGGTAGCACAGTCACTCTGCCTGTGCGGTTTTGTAGGCTGCCGCTACGCCTACGATGTAGCGGCAATCGCCAAACCCGCACAGGCAAGAGTGCCTGTGCTACTTGAGTCAGGAACCTCCGCCCATCCTCGGTTATACTGTCACCCAACGCGGAAGTGGCGGAATTGGCAGACGCGCCAGCCTTAGGAGCTGGTGGCCGAAAGGCCGTAGGGGTTCGAGTCCCTTCTTCCGCACCATCACTTTTTCCCGCGCATCTTCTCGGACGATTATTTTTGCCATACCCTTCGTGCGAGCGTTGAACCTCGATGATAATTTCGCCTTTTCTCGCGGAAACTGTATCGTCGGCGGCGGCCGCGGCAGTTTGGGGAGTTGGCGCAGATGGACGGAAGTTTTCACGGCTGGTTGGAGGGGCGAGGTCCGGACGGATGCTTGATGAACAGGACCGACGATGCCACAAGCACGGTGGAGTTACGGTTGGATGAGGAGGAGGCGATCTGGGCGGCGGCCGCGGGCATGGACCGAAAAACACGGAGTGCCGCAGGCGCTGTACGCGGCGGAAGAATGCTTCCGTGGAAGGAGATCTTCGGCACGGCGCCACCCGTGCAGGCAGAGCGGAAGCCATCGCAGCCGTTTCGGGTTGCGGCCTGCGCTGCACCCTAAAGTCACCGCACAATCCGCGGCTCAGGGCTCCGCTCCGGCCGCAAGCCGAAACAGAACAAAGCAAGAACAACCAAATGCCAGACCACAAAAAGGGGACATTTCTAACGAGGTAAGGAAGAGGACATTCTAAAAGAGGTTTGACATGTCAAGCCAAATTCCTTGACATCTTTAAAACAGGATGCTAATAGGCCCGCAGTACCAGCGTGGAAAACGCGGCGTCCTGATCGCGTGATCCTTGAAAAGTTGCGAGGGTCTACCCATGCACACGCGACGAACAAACGGGTTTCCGGTTTGGAGCCACCCCGATCGATTGGCGGGTCATCCCCTGCTGCCGCAAGGAGACACAGATGAATAGGACGCGATACGCTGTTGCAGCGTTTGTCCTGGCCATACTTCCCGGGGCGTTCCTGGCGCTGGCACAGGACGGTGAACAGCAGGGCGCAGCTCAGCGACATCCCATGACATTCTTCGTCACGAGCGTCGGTATCGGCAACGGCGGCAATCTCGGCGGTTTGGCGGGAGCAGATGCACATTGCCTGATGCTCGCTACAGCCGTGGGGGCCGGGAACCACACTTGGCGCGCGTACCTCAGCACACAGGCCAAGGACGGTCAGACAGCGATCAACGCGCGCGACCGAATTGGGCAGGGGCCCTGGTACAACTCTCGCGGACAACAAGTCGCTCAAGCGCAAGCCGATTTACACGGAGACACGCTGGAACTCGCGCGTCTCGGCAGTAACCTTTTTAAGCAGTCGGCGCTGAATGAGAAGGGGCAGGTGATGAACGGCGTTGGCGATACTCCGAACACTCACGATATGTTGACCGGTTCGCAGACGGACGGCCGGGCCTATACCGACAACCAAGACCACACTTGCAATAACTGGACCAGCGGCGCCGCTGGCAGCGCTCAAGTTGGACACTCTGACCGCATCGGCGGTGGGAACAAGTCCTGGAATTCTGCGCATGCAACGAAGGGCTGCAGCCAAGCCGATCTGGTGAGCACGGGTGGCGCGGGATTGTTCTACTGCTTCGCCATCAATTGACTCACGGCGAGGTTCGTGGATTCGAGGAAACAAAATTTTTTTGTGAAACGAGCCCAGCGTGAAAAGGCGTCTTAAATGGTAAGACATGTTCGTAAACATAAGGTCGCGATTGGCAAATCGGCTTAAGCGCTGAGATCAAAATAAAAGTTCTGGCAAATTAACCACCGTTCAGGATGGGCGAGTCTGTTTCACAGTGGGAGGAAAAGGTGAAAAGGAATTCAATTCTTAATGCTCTGGCAATTTTTGCCACCTCGTCCGGCTTATTTTTCTATTCGGCGCGAAATTCACCGGCTGCTTCCAACGATCAGGCCGTTCTACAGGCTGACCGCGCGCTGACGGCCGCTCTCGGCAAACCAGACGCGAAATCGGTTTCCGAGCTTCTCGACTCGAGCTTCGCATGGACCGGCACGGGGGGAAAAACCAGCTCCAAGAGCGAAACTTTGCAAGACCTTTCGGACTTCGCCTCTGACAATCGGGACGATGCCGGCGCAAAAGCTCTTGCCTACAGTCAACTCGGTTTGGTGTTCGGCACACATCACGACGTCCGGTTCGTCCGCATCTGGGTGAAAAGTCCAAAAGGATGGAAACTTTTCGTCGATCTCGATACACCAACGGCCGCGGAAGCGCGCCCCGCCGGACTTACTCGCGGTGGCGCGGAATCCACAGGTGACTGCGACAATCCTTGCAGAACGCTGCCCTACAAACCAACCACCGCAGCCGATCAAGCTGTCCTCGCCGAATGGCAAAAGACGAAGATGGACGAATGGCATCCTGACGCGGACGATTGGGCCACTCACATCGCCGATGAATTCATGATTATCAATAATGGATCCGCACGGGACAAACCGGATCGCGTTGCTCTCGCAAAAAAACAACAAGCCGCCGGAATCGGCGCCCCCGGAGCGCCCATCCTCTCGATGAATATGTACGATTATGGCGACGCGGTTGTGATGATTTCGCACCACGTACCCTATCAGGGAGGCAAACCCTACTATAACGTTCGCGTATTCGTGAATAGGGACGGCCACTGGCCTCTGGTTTGGAGCCAACAGACTACAATCCAAAGCGCAGCTGCAGTGGCCCCGGTAAACGCGAAATAGTAACCCAGGCCCCGGGCAATTGACGTCCGAGAAAGGCCCGATCAAAAAGAAATTGCGAGAGGCTCACCTGGCTCACGCGACGAACAATCGAGTTCCCGGTTTGTCGCCAACCCGATCGATTGGCGGGCCATCCCCTGCTGCCGCAAGGAGACGCAGATGAATAGGACCCGATATGCTGTTGCAGCGTTTGTCCTGGCCATACTACCCGGGGCGTACTTGGCGCTCGCCCAACAAAATGTATCGCCACAACACCCAATGACATTCTTCGTGACCAGTGTGGGCATGGGCAAAGGCGCGAACCTCGGCGGTTTGGCGGGCGCCGACGCGCATTGCCTGGCGCTGGCTACAGCGGCGGGTGCGGGAAACCACACTTGGCACGCGTACCTCAGCACACAGGCGAAGGATGGCCAGCTAGCAATCAATGCGCGCGACCGAATTGGGCAAGGTCCGTGGTACAACGCGAAGGGAGAAGTGATTGCCAGCGATCTCGCCCACCTTCATGGCGACACACTCGACCTGGCGCGCCTGGGCAACAACGTGAACAAGTTGACGGCGCTCACGGAGAAAGGCGAAATCGTCCCGGGCCTGAATGACAATCCTGATCCGAAAGATAGGACCTGGGCGTACGCGTCCGAACATCCAAACTCCAACCGCCACGAAATGCTGACCGGCTCGCAGACGGATGGCCACGCCTATACGGATAGCATTGATCATACCTGTGGTAACTGGACGATTGGCACAGACGAAAGTCTGCATTCCGTCCGCGGCAACGAGGGCCCGGCAGCCCAAATCGGCCTTTCCGACGCAAACGGCGGTGGGAATGGCTCGTGGAACTCGTCACATCCGACCAGGGGTTGCAGCCAGGAGGCTCTGCCAGCCTCGCACGGAGTGGGCATGTTCTATTGCTTTGCAATTAATTAACGTTGCCGATTGCTTTTTGCAGGTCTATTTATCCCCAAATTGCCGGCGGGTGGCAGCGGTTCATCGGGCTAACGCGAAGACAGGCGGAGGCCAGGAATCTGCCGATTATCGCCATATTGTAGCTTCGGAAACGCGGGCGCTATTACTTGAGCAATACAAACCTCTGAACCTTTTCGCCGGATTCGACTTCACCCGTGTACAGGTTCCCTTTCGAGTCGACGGAAAGCATGTGCAGCCCGTGGAACTGGCCGCCGTTATTGCCCGCGCTGCCGACTCGGGTGACGACCTTGCCGTCTTCGCGGTTGAGAATCCAGATCGTGTTGTTCGAGATGTCCGGCACGATCAAGTAACGCTGTTGCGGGTCGGCCGAAAAGGCAATGCCGCCGGCTGCGCCCTGAGCGTTTGTTGTCGCGGGGGCGACGAAAAATTCCTTCACGAATTTTCCCTGCTTGGTGACGACCTGGATTCTGTCGGCGCGCCGGTCGGCCATGTAGACCAGCCCATCGTGCGCGATTCCAATCGTGACATGGCCCAGAAAATCTTTGGCCGGGGGAGCGGTGGGATCATACTTTGTGGCCGTATTGGTGCTGATTTCAGTCAAGGGTTTTCCGTATGCGCCCCAGCCGCGTTTGAGCTGCAAGGTGTCCATGTCGTAGATCAAAACCCGCCCGTTCAAATAATTATCGACGATGTACAGTTCGCGCACAGGCTCGTCGGCGCGTACTTCTTCGAGTCCTCCAACGATAATCTTGGCATCCGGAGGATACTTCCCCGCCGGCGGCTTGGCCTCCGGCGCGCGTTCGATCGCCGCAACAAGTTTGCCATCCTTGCCGTCATATTTGCGGACCGTGTCCGACCCAATCCAGACGAACCCGGCGTTGTCCACCATCATGCCGTGCCCTTGTGGCGCATCCCAGGAGTTGATGACGTTTCCCTGGGTGTCGAATTCGATGATGGCGGGCGGCGCGACGCAGCATTCTGCTGAGGGCGGGTTCAGCGCCGCAAAATTCTGCGTGTTGTTGATGTCTTTGGGCCGAGTCAAGACCCAGATGTGATCGTCCTTATCGACGTACATCCCGGTGACGCCCATCATCCACCACTTGTTCGGCAAGGGCAATTTGGGCCAGTCCGGGTCGAATTTATAATGCGGCTGTTGTGCCTGCGCTGGCAGAACCACAAAGCAGCACAGGACGAGTGCCAATGCGATTGCTTTTGTCCACAGCGTCAAACGTGTAAGCATGGGCGCAAACCTCCAGTCGTTGCTCCGCACAATTAATACTTATAGTTCACGATCAGATGTGCTTTGTTCGATGTGCCGTCTCCCCAGGGTTTTGCGGCAGCGGTAAGCGGCCATGGATTTTTCACTACCAGGTCGAACCACCCCGCTTCTTTGAGCAGATTTGCATCGAGGGTGACCTGGAGTTCGGTGGGGCTCACTACTTTGTAGGGAACTGACATCCCTTTAAAATAGACCTGAGACCTGCGCACAAAGTTGAATCCCTTGAGAGTTACGTTCGCCGTCCGACTCTCTTCCGTCACCATGGTAGGGCTAATTGATTCGATCGCGGGTTGCGGAGATTCGACTGGATCGCGAAGCCCCGTGGGGGCAACAGGGGCCGGCGCTTCCCCTTCTCCTGGGCCTTCCCCGAAGACAACCTTTTGATAAGCAGCCGCCCACTGCAAGGCCTCTACCGGGGAATTGGTTCCCGTCCCCATCGGGAAAGCGGCTGCGTACCAGGGGTGGTATCCGAGTTCCACGACTTTGCCGTCAAAAATGACGGTATTGAGATTGCGCAGATTGTCGATGTTCTGCAACGGGTCTTGATTCACGATGATCACGTCCGCCAGCTTGCCTGCCTCGACAGTGCCCAACTCGTTCTGCTTGTCGATCATCTCAGCGGACCATTTCGTCGCGCCCTGAATAATCTGCATCGGCGTGATACCGGCTTCCACAAAAGTCTCCATCTCGTGGAACAGATTATTTCCCGGCACCCGAGTGGCGTTGGTGTTGGCTCCGGGAACCAGATGACCTCCGGCGTCAACGAACATTTTGTGGAACCGCAAAGTGTTCTGAAATCCTTTCATTCTCCGTTCGCGCGCGGGCCCCTGGGCTCCGCGGCTGTAACTCCCCAGTTGGACTGCGACGCTTTCCTGCGGATAGTAAGCCAGAAGGTTCGGGTCGCTCAGCGTCTTGCGATCGTCCTCCTCGAAACGCGCCCAATCCCTGGCATATCCCGGATATAGAATGTTGAAAGTTGGCGTCACCGAAGTCTTATGTTGCACAAGAAGCTGGATTAATTCCTTGGCCTTGGCCTCATCCATGTCCGCATACAGATCCAGCTCATTGCGGCTTGAACCGGGATTCTTCGTCACGACTGTGCCAATCCCCGCGGAATGCGGCAAGTTACGCGAACCCAGCATGGCCGCTTCCTTGGGACCAAAAGTCGGACCGTACGCCCGTGTAAAGACGGGCTTGTGCGCTTTGTTGGCTTCGTCGAAGGCCGCTTGATAGTATTCCAGCGGCATCAAACCATCCTGGAGAATGACGAAATCGGCCCCGGAGGCAACGACGTCTTTGACGAAGTCTCGCGCGTCCTGCGCGGATTTGGGCATTCGCGGCGGCGTCAACAAACTCTCCAGACCGGTGTTGCCCGGCGCTGCATGCACCAACCTCGTGACTCCCGTGAACGGCCGCGGGCCGCGGAGCCTTCCGTGCGTAATGGCATCGCGAAGCGGCACGGCGATTTCTCCAGGATTCGCGACATCGATGGTCGATGTGACGCCGTGGTTCAGCATCATCTCTCCGAAATACCACTGGTAGACGACCTGGGCATCCCATAAACCAGGAAGGATGAATTTTCCATCCGCCTTAATTACCTGGGCATTTGCCGGATATGATGCCTGGCCCTTGCGCGATACGCTGGTGATCTTGTTCGCCTGGATAACCACAACCGCGTCTTGTACGGGCGCGCCTCCGTTGCCATCAATCAGGGTTCCTCCCTCAATCACCAGGACTGGTTGTTGAGGCTGGGCAGCTAGATGGACGGCTATCCCGCAAAGAAGCACAAGAAAAAAACTGACCAACAGAATCGTCGATTTCTTCACGGCACCCTCCGCCAAGGAGCTATCGGCAAGGCAAGCAGGTTCGAGAGCTACGTCTTCGGTATTACTGCCCGGCTCTCAACAATTCTTACATTAGATTCAAGAATAGGAGCACAGCCAACGCGGTTTCCTTAAGGTATGGCACCTTCGTCCTCCCAGGGACGAGCTGCTCTGCTCCTCAGGACTGTATTCGCAATGACTGCTCCACTTGGCGGGGCTATAGCACTTTGCGGTAATTGGTGTCAAGCACTTGTCCTCGTCCCTGCGGTGTCCATTCGGTGTCAATAGGAGTCATAGCCTGTTGAGATAGGCGTTATCAGGCACACCTAGCCCACTCCTGGCACTCACTGGAATCGACTACTTAGCACGAGGCGGCAACACGTGTACAATCAACCGTTGTTCTGTGCCACCAAGGGTCGCGGGTTCAAACCCCGTCGCTCATCCCAGCTACTCCTTCCATTGCGAGAGGAAAAGCCAGTGAATCGTCCAAATCCGTTCTCTGAAAAATGCGGGCTCGATTTTCGATCGAATGAATCGGGTCTATCGCGCAGGAAAGATCTCGGCCAAGTCACCAGAGAAGGTGCTTGGGTAAAGGGGAATGAATGGCCAAGTACAAAAAGGCTCTGGTCTTCCTGACGCTTAATTTGGGGGTCGTCGGATGGACCTTCTATTATTATCTCAAAGGGATTCCGGTGGCGATGCTGGCTATCGTGATTTCAATTTCTGCGTTAATTCTTAACCTTGTGGGAATATTTGTTTGGCGAGCGGCGAGCAAGCGAAGCAAGGGGGAGAATACTGCTAACAGTTCGTAAGAAACTTTTGTGAAATTTCTTTGGAATTTTGGAAGTCTAGAGGAACAACGATTTCATGACCATCTTTCAAATGGAATCGCAAACCTTTCATTAGTCTGGCCCGAAGCATCATGAGGGACGGCACTGGCGCCGTGCACCTCTCAACAGATGCTATCAGTGAAAGTTTGACGGTGGTCGTTCTGCCGAAGATTGGTCTGTACAACAAGTTTGAGTCGGTCACAATTATGGCCCGTCGCATTTCGATAAAGGCCGCTCCAGTTAGATAGACACACACCAGTGCAATTTGCCATACCCTAAGTCTGGGAAATAACCAAAGTAGGCAAATGCAAGTTGCAAGGGCAAGGACAGGTTTAGCGTAAGACTGGCGATAGATCGTCGTTGCGCCATCTTCGCCTTCGCGCCACCATTGAAAGAAGTCCCGCACAGCGCTTCCCTTTGCCAAGGATACTTTCGGGATTCCCTCCTTTCAAGTATTGTCATCAGTTTGTGGCGTACTTTGCGACGTAACCTCCTCAGGCTAGCCACTGGGAACGCCTCCGACTCATACCAACCGTTTCGTACATGATGACTGGGATTTTGGCTTTAAGCGATCCTCTCAATAAAATTTTGCACTCGTTCGATCTCATCCGCTCCCTATCCGCCCGGAAAATTGACACGGTAGATGTGTTCGAGTCACGGCGGGCTCAGCGGTTGCAAAATGGTTGCACAATCCGCATCCGAACATACCCAAACGCGCCAAATCGGGCCGAATGAGGTATCCTCAACCTGTCGAGACCAAACTGGCCGACACAAGAGATGTCGCCTGCGGCACCAAGGGTCGCGAGTTCAAACGCCGTCGCTCACCCCAACTACTCCTTTCATTGCGAGAGGAAACACCGGTGAAGAATCCAAATCCGTTCCCTGAGAAACATGAACTCAATCTTCGATCAGATGGACTGAGTCTATCGCGCAGGAATGTTATCGGTATGTTGTCCGCGGTTGGAGCGGGGATGGCATTGGCCCCACGCTCGTTCGGTCAGAAAGTTGAGGGCGGGCCGCGTATTATTGATACTCACCATCACATCTTCCCTCCCGCTTTTACGGCCAGGAATTTGAAGCGCATGACGGATGACTCTCCGACTTTTCCGGGTTCGTTCTATACGAATTGGACTCCGCGCTATTCTTTGGAACAAATGGACCAGAACGGCGTGGCCACGGCCATTGGGTCGATGACCAGCCCGGGCGTCTGGTTCGGAAATACTCAGGAAGGGCGCGCCAATGCGCGGGACTGCAACGAATACGGCGCCAAGATGGCCCAGGATTATCCGGGACGCTTCGGGATGTGGGGCGCGATTCCCTTGCCCGATACGGACGGAAGCCTGCGTGAAATTGAATATATCTACGACACGCTGAAGCTTGATGGCATTGGGCTCTTGACGAGTTACGACAATGGAAAAATGCTCGGGCACCCCAACTTCGCTCCAGTCCTCGAGGAACTCAACCGCCGCAAGGCTGTCATCTTTGTCCACCCGACCGTTTCGTGCTGCGGATTGCCCATCGCGCATGTGAATCGCGTTGCGATTGATTATCCCACCGATACGGCGCGAACAATTACGGACCTCATTTTCAGCGGATCGCTCATGCGCTTTCCCGACATTCGCTGGATTTTTTCACACGGGGGAGGAACACTGCTGATGCTGACGCCTCGACTCGCCGGCGGCGGACTGATGCCGGAAGAAAAGGCGGCAACAATCCCGAACGGATTTGAACACGAACTGCAGAAGCTGTACTACGACATCGCCAGCGTATCACTCAGTCCAATTCCCATGGCGGCCGTGCTCAAAGGGATTCCTAAAGATCATCTTTTGTTTGGATCGGATATACCATTTTTTACGATTGAAAGAATTGCCGCGGCCGTGAGCAAATTCGATGTGTCTGCCGGGGACCTTCGCAAGATCCAGCGCGAGAATGCACTTCAGTTATTGCCGCGTTTGAGGGTGTAAGTAGGACAGGCTTCAGCCTGTCGGGTTTCCGCTGCGTCATGCAAGATCAAAAGCAGACAGGCTTGAAGCCTGTCCTACTATTGCGACTGCTCGTAGACACGCTGCACTTCGCCTGCAATGTTGTTTGGATTCGGCCAATCCGGATTCTTGGCTTTCAGTTCCGCCGTTATGGTCTTCCCCGCATCGTCCACCGAAACGCCTTGTTTCTTGAGTTCCAACGCGCGCGCTTGCAGCGCCATGAAGTAAGCGCGCTGGGTTGCGATCTGAGAAGCATCTACGATCGACGCGCCGTGATCGGGAACGATGAATTTCGGGTGCAGGGCCTCCACACTATCCAGATTGGCAAGCCACCCTTTCAGGCTCGCGTCTGCGTTCGGCATGATGGGGAAAATATCTTTCTGGACGATGTCTCCGGGGATCAGGACGCTGTCTTCCTCGACGAAAATCAGCTCGTCGCCCTTGGTGTGGGCCGGCCCAACATAAAACAGGCGGGCGGTCACGCCGCCTAAATCAATTTTCGCTTCGCGGTCAAAGAGGACGTCCGGCGGGCGGAACTTTACATTCTGGAGCAGGTCCAAATTCTGGGCCGACATTTTCCGGAAAGCGTCCATGTGGGCGCCTACACTTTTATTCATTTCATCCTGTTGTACAGTGTTTCGGATGATGATCGTGTTCGCCGGAAACGCTTGTTCACCCGTTGTGTGTTCGGAATGGTAGTGCGTGGTCGTGAGGTAAAGAATCGGGCCTTTGGCGAGCTTTTGCTCCGCGCGCATGACGGTTTCGCCGTTGCGCTGGCCGAGTCCGGTGTCAACCACCAGGGTCGCGCGGCTGCCGATCACGCAGGCGACATTGGGAAAACCCTCCAATACGTACACGTGATCGGACACTCGCTTCAGATTGTCGTCCGACAAGAGTGGCTGCTTGAGCTGGGCCCTTGACGTAGCGGGAATTAGAATTGTTCCCGCGAGAGTGAGCAGGAAAGCGAAGCGTGCGCGCGAACAATGATTCAGTGTTGACATCGTGTATCTTCCTTTCGTGTCCGAAAGCCGGCGGGACGCCCGCGCTACGAAAACCTTGCAACCCCGGGTAGTACCTTTAACTTTGCAGGTGAGGCACGACCAGGTGGAAAAGTTTCAAGGGGGCCGTGCCGGTCTGCCTGATCGCCACCGATTCTGATGGCCCGACGTACACGCCGGAGCCCTTCCGCACGCTATGATCCTTGGAGTCAAGCGTGACCATGCCCTCGCCTTGCATCAAGTAGACCAGCTGATGCGTATTCTTATCCGAACGGACGTCCAGCTTTTCGCCTAGCTTGAGCCAGCGGAGGGAGCCGGCTACATTCTTGGCGCCGCAGAGCTGGCCATTCAAAATTTCCGCGAACTCGCCCGAACCAGGGTGCTTGGTACGCGGGACCTTATTGGTATCGATAAAAGTCAGTGACATTGCGGGTCAGTCCTTTCGATTTCTATCGTCAGTTCAGCGGCATTCCACCATTGCAAATTTGGAAAGGCGATCTCGCCCTGTGGCGCGGTTAACTCTGAATCCAGACGCCGCCGTCCACGCGGTCCCATTTCAGGTCATCCGGTGTGCCTTCGAGGATGGTGGTCTGAAAGCGATTGGGAGCCTGGAATTCAAAGTAAAAGAGAGGCTCGAGCGCTCGCAGGCGATGCTTTTCTTCCGCGGGAATGAAGACCATGGTGCCGGGGCCGATCTCGCGAGTCCCTTCCTCGGTCTGCACGGTGGCTTTGCCTTCCATGATGAAATAAAAGTGTTCGCAATTTTTGTGCAGGTGATAGGGAGACGCCGCGCCCTGCTTGTAATGCATGATTCCCGCCAGCATGTCGTCTATCTTGGTGAGTTCCTTGTTGACGAAGAAAACGCGCTCGCGGCCATTTGACAGCAGCCTGGGCAGCTGATCTTCGTTGAAAATGTATGCCATTACCGGGCCTCCCATCTGAATCGGCGAATTACCGGCGCGCCGGCTCGATTGCAGACCACGCTCTCGCCCGGATGCGCCATCCCCGCTTTGCAGCGATCGAATGAATACATGCTAGCAGTTTTTGCGCGGCACTTCCAGAATTGCAGGCCAATCGCCAAGATCAGATCGCGCGATGTGCCGCACGCTTGGCCGAAATTATTTTTTGGGGAGTCCAAACACAGTCACGGTCGGGTTCCCTCCGACGATTTCCGGGATCGTTTCGTGCCGGAGGACGCCGCCGTCCCCCGAAGTAACGGCAACGTACTGAACGTTGTGCGCTGAATACGTAATAATGCCGCCCTGAACGCTGTCGGCCAGATCGAGGTGCAGGAGAACTTTGCCCGATTGGGCGTCGAGCGCGTCGAAAAACCCGCCCACTTCGCCGGTAAAAACGAGATTGGAAGCCGTAACGGCAACCCCGGCGACCATCAAAGTCGGCGACTCGTACCGCCAGCGCTCCTTGCCGGTCGCCGCGTCAAATGCCGTCAGCCGGCCGCGTCCCTCAGTGAAAGGACCATGCGTGATCGGCCCGCCAAAATAACTTTTTTCTCCCGTATTCGCTTTCTCGATGCTCGGCGGATCCTTATCCTTCTGGTTCATGGAGCAATAGAGGTCGTCGCTGGGCACCACAATCAGACTGAGCTTGGGGCTGTAGGCCGCGCTGTTCCACTCATCGCCGCCCAAAATTCCCGGGCAGACTTTGATGGGAGTGTTGGTGAGCGGCACTTCCGAGTTCAGCTGCGTCGTGAAGGGAACGCTGTAGACAATCTTGTGTGTCTCGCTATCGACCACGCGGAGAACTCCGTCTTTGCCGGACGAAGCGATCATCGTGCGCGAGTTCACTTTGAAAGATTGGATTGACATGCGTGATGTCATAGTCGTCCACGTCGTGCGGAATGAACTGGTTGTACCAAAGCAGACGGCCGGTCTTCGCGTCCAGCGCGATCATGGAATTCGTGTAAAGGTTGGTGCCGGGCCTGGCGTCGTCCCAGAAATCGGGCGCCGGATTGCCGCCTGCGACGTAGAGGATGCCCTTTTCGCTGTCGTAGGACTGAGGAGTCCAAAGCGCGCCGCCCGCGTGTTTGCGTGCTTCGGGATTGGGGCCCCAGGTATCGGCGCCCGGCTCGCCATCTTTCGGGACGATATTGAATTTCCAGATCTGCTCCCCGTTGCTCAATTTGAATGCGCCGATCCATCCGCTGCCCGCCCTTTCCGACCCGGCCGGGCCGACATAGATCGTGTCGCTGGTCACCAGGGCCGGCATGCTGATGAAGAAGCCCGCTTTGGGGTCCGCGATTTGCTTGGCCCAGAGAAGCTTTCCACTTTCCGCATCCAGCGAAATCAGATAATCATCTCCCGTGCCACGGATAATTTTTCCGTTGGCAAGCGCGGCGCCGCGGTGTGGATGAACGGAGTCGGTATCACGCGGTATCCACTGATAGGACCACAAAACGTGGCAGTCGGCTGCATCGATGGCGACGGTGTAATGGTCGCTCGTGGCGTAGAGAACGCCCGCGGAAACGATGGGGGCCGATTCGGAAGGCACTTTTTCGGGGAAGGTGTAGGAGCAGACCTTCGCGAGCTGCTTCACGTTGCCTGGAGTGATCTGATTCAGCGGGCTGTATCGCGTTCCGTTGAAATCGTGATCCGCGTAGGTCCAATCCCCGTTTTCCGCCTGGGGAGGAGTCGCCGCAAGAGTTACACCGCCAAGGCCACGGATGGGTCCGGACGAGATCGCCAGCATCGCCATGAAAAAGGAAAACGCTGCGATCGACCGGACGGCTGCTGCTCGAATGTGGAAATCGCGCTGACTCATTTTGTTTGTCCTCTATCGGAAATCGGAAGCTGCGGTAGTATCCGCTGCGGCCACTTTCTTGCGATTGCAGCCGTTTGTCAAGCGCACCCGCGATTTTCGTGGCGCCGGCGGGACGCCGGCGCCACAACACCAATTTGATATTTGGGATTCGGCGCATATAATGCCTCAGGACTTCTCGTAGTAATCACGCAGCTACCCCGAACATCTGGATGAAGAAAGGGTGAAATCCATGGATCAGCCAAACCAACCAAAGAATTCAGACGCGAAAGCGATCGTGGACCGGCGCGATTTCCTGGGCGGCGCGACGGTGCTGGCGGGCACGTCGCTCCTGGGACTGGCATCCGCGGCCGACGCCGAGGCTGCTGAAGGCGTGGCGGACCGTATGCCACCGATCCCGGCAGACAAATGGACGGACGCGCAAAAGAAAGCTGCCGAAGAAATAACGTCGGGGCCGCGCAAGGAACTGGTGGGGCCATTCATCCCGCTGCTCCGAAGCCCGGAATTCATGAGCCGCCTGCAAAAAGTGGGAGAGTATCTCCGCTTCAACACCAAACTCGGATCGAATAACAGCGAATTCATCATCCTGCTGATTGCACGGCAATGGACGCAGCAGTTTGAATGGTACTCGCACGTATCGCTGGCCCTGAAGGCGGGGATTAAAGAAGATACGATCAAGGCGATTGCCGAAGGGCAGCGACCCGCCGCGATGACGCCGGATGAAGAGATGATCTACGACTATATTGCCGAGCTTCGGCTGCACCAGAGCGTGAGCGACGCCGCGTACGCCAAAGTGGTGAACCGATTCGGCGAACAAGGCGTGATCGACATCACCGGATTGTGCGGCTACTACACGCTGCTGGGCATGCTCATGAATGTGACGCGCACACCATTACCGCCGGGGAGGACGCCCCCGCTGGCTACTTTTCCGAGCTAAAAAAGTGGAACACGCTCCAGCCTGTTGGGTTTGAATTTGCGAGGACGGACCCACAGACACAAGATCGGCGCCCATATGGGTGAACCTCTGTGGCGACTGATCTACGATCGATCAGGCCAACGGCTAAAGAGGTTGCTGAAAAACTCAAACGTCTGTCATTCTGAGCGAAGCGAAGAATCTCTCCTTGTTTCTTTTTTTTGGACTTAAACCGAAGAGAGATCCTTCGCTCCGCTCAGAATGACAGAACAAGGCATTTTTTCCGCGGGCTGTGCAGCCGTCGTTACTCCGCATACCTTGCGGCGCGGCTGAAGCCGTGCCCTACAAAGAATAGGCAGTTGCCGGTCGGCCTGAAGCTCGTTCCACCCAAGCGATGCGGACTAACTCATGCGGCTGGTGACGTTTCAACAGCAGGGCCACCCAGAAATCGGCGCCCTCGCGGAAGCAGACTCAAAAATCATCCGGTTGCAGGCTGCCGAACAACTTCGCAGCGGCGAAGGAAATCCTCATTTCCAAACGATGCTCGCGTTCCTGCAGGGCGCGAGCGCGTCGCGAGACGCCGCGCAACGAACCATCGAGTTCGCCTTGTCGCAGCGCCCTGAAGGCGCGGCGATCGACCGCGCAAGCGTCGAATTGCTTTCCCCTGTTCCCCGACCGGAATCGATTCGCGAATTCATGGTGTTTGAACAGCATGTGATCAACTGCACGCGCCGCTTCGGGATGCCTCGCTGGGTGGCGTCGCTCGATCGATTTGTGGACAAGACACTCGGCCGCGAAGCCACTCTTGCTTACAGGATGGCCCGGCCGTGGTACGAGCGGCCCGTGTATTACAAGGGCAACCGCATGAACGTGATCGGCGGAGGCGCTCGCGTAACGATTCCCCGCTACACGAAAGCATTCGATTGGGAACTTGAGTTCGGCATATTCTTGTGCAAGCAAGGCCGCGACATTCCGAAAGAAAAAGCGCGCGATTTTATCGGCGGCTACACCATCTTCAACGATTTTTCCGCGCGCGACATTCAAAAAAGAGAAATGGGCGGGCGACTCGGCCCCGCGAAAGGAAAAGATTTTGATGGAGGCAACGCGATCGGCCCCGTTCTGGTCACGCCCGATGAAATCCCCGATCCCTACAATCTGGCGATGAGAGCGCGCATAAATGGAGAGGAAGTTTCGTACGGGCACACTAGAGGCATGCGCTGGACGTTTGAAGAATTGATCGCCTACGTTTCACAGGACGAAACGGTGTACCCGGGAGAATTTTTTGGCTCCGGCACAGGAACGGTCCCCGAGTCCGGCGCCAACCGCTGCTGCTGCGGCCTCGAAATGGGCCGCTTCCTGCAAGCGGGAGACACGGTCGAACTCGAAGTCGAGCGTATCGGAAAATTGACTAATCACGTTGTGGGGCAGTCCTAGAATAGTGGCGCCGGCGTCTCGCTCGTCCCGATGCAAGAGGGGCCGGCGTTCTTGTGCCGGCCGGAAATCGGAAAAATCGCCGGCGGAACGCCGTCACCACGAAAAGCCTGCGTTCCCTGCTCGTGGAAATATTGAGGACGGATGGAAAACCAGGAATCACCAGGGCTCATTCGCGCGATGGGGCGCTGGACTCTTACGGCGCTGGTCATCAACTCAATCATCGGAAGCGGCATTTTTGGCTTGCCGTCGGTGGTGGCCGGCTATCTGGGCCGGCAAAGCCCTCTCGCCTATCTCGTCGCCGCCGCCGGAATCGGAGTGATCATCGCGTGCTTCGCCGAAGTGGCTTCGCAATTCGGCACGGCAGGCGGACCGTACCTCTATGCGCGGGAAGCCTTCGGGCGATTCACTGGCATTGGAATCGCGTGGTTGCTGTGGCTGGTGCGGCTGACGGCTGCGGCGGCAGCGGCAAACCTCTTCACAAATTACCTCGCTGAATTCTGGCCCGGCGTGCAAGAGCCGGCGACGCGGCTCTCCGTGCTCGCGGTCTTGATCGGATTTCTCGCTGCGTGAATATTCGCGGTGTCAAATCCGGAGCGGCGGTAAGCAACGTCTTCACCGTGGCAAAACTCGCGACGCTGATTTTGTTTGCGATCGCCGGGGGAATGTTTCTGTTGCGCGCGCATCCGGCAATCTCCGGCGAAGTGCCGGCCGCTGCATCCGTTCCCATCCGGAATTGGCTTGAGGCCGTGCTCGTCCTGATGTTCGCGTACGGCGGTTTTGAAGGCGCGGTGATTCCGATGGCGGAAGCAAAAGATCCGCGGCGCGACGCTCCATTCGCCCTTCTCGTTGCGCTTGTAACGGTGACGCTCCTGTTTTGCGCGATTCAGTATGTTGTCGTCGCCGTGCTTCCCGGCGCAGCCGTCACAGATCGACCGCTGGCTGCAGCCGCGCAGCAATTCGCGGGAACAACCGGAGCAGCGCTGATTTCCGCGGGGGCGCTCGTTTCCGTTTACGGCTATTTGACTGCGCAAATGCTGCACACGCCGCGCCTGACTTTTGCTCTGGGGGAGAAAGGCGACTTCCCCCGGTTCTTCGCGCGCATTCATTCGAGGTATCAGACCCCACACATTTCGATTCTCGCTTTTGCGGCGATCGTGTTGTGCCTGGCGGGAGCGGGAAATTTCAAAGCGAACGTGATCCTCTCCTCGGTTGGGAGACTCTTTATTTACGGATTCACGTGCGCTGCCCTTCCCGCGCTGCGGCGAAAGTATCCGGGCGCGCGCTCCTATCGCCTCCCTGCTGGAAATTTATTTGCCGTACTCGGAGTATTTTTTGTGGCCTTGCTGGCGTCCCGCATGAGCCGCGGTGAAGGAGCCGCCATCCTGGTTACAATGGCCGTTGCCATTGCAAATTGGCTATGGGCGCGAAGATGGCAAAAGGCGGCATAATCGCAGACCGAGGGCGGCGTAAATCACTTTCGACCCGGCGTCCCGATGCTCTCTCTTGCCTTAGAAAGCAGTGAGAAATGGAATGATAGGCAGAGAAATAGTATCTTGTGGACCTCGGGCGCGGCGACGTTCTTGAACCGGCGGGAACGCATCGGGCCGCGGAAAGGTATTCTTCCATGCCACTCAAATCCAGTCCCAGGTTTTTCGTTTTTTTCCTGATCGTCTTCGCTTCTTCCGCGCGGGCGCAAGCTCCATCGAAGCGCGCGATGACGTTCGATGACCTGATGGCCGTGCAGCGCGTCGGCGAGGCGCAGATTTCGCCCGATGGGCGCGCCGTGTTGTACACCGTGGGCACGACCGACATGGACACAAACCGCGTCGCGCACAACATCTGGGTCGTTCCGACCGCGCCGGGGAGCCAGCCGCGCCAGTTGACGCAAACCGGCCATGACACCAGGCCGCAGTGGTCGCCCGACGGAAAAACCATCGCGTTTCTCTCCAGCCGCGAAGGAGTGACACAAGTCTACGCAATGCCCGCGCAAGGAGGGAACGCGAAAAAAATCACTTCGCTTTCGACGGGAGCAGACAACGAAAAATGGTCCCCCGACGGTCGGTGGATCGCCTTCACTTCCAGTGTGTTTCCGGATTGCGCGGACGACGCCTGCAACCGCGCGCGCGACGACGCGGCGGAAAAAAGCAAGGTGAAGGCCCGCGCCTACGATCATTTGCTGTATCGACACTGGGTGCACTGGAGCGACGGCAAGCGCAGCCACCTGTTCCTCGTGGCGGCGAGTGGCGGCGCTCCGCGCGATGTGACGGCACGCGCCGACTACGATGTCCCTCCCGATGAGCGCGGCGACGCCAATGATTTCAACTTTTCGCCGGACAGCAAGGAACTCTGCTTCACAGCGGTGACCGACAGGCCCGAAGCGATCAGCACGAACGGCGACCTGTTTCTCGTTCCGACGAGCGGCGGCGAACCCAAAGCGCATCACCTCCAATCCGGGCTTCGACGGCCATCCTGCCTACTCGCCCGACGGCCGCTTCATCGCTTATCACTCCCAAAAGACTCCCGAGTACGAGAGCGACCGCTGGCGCCTCATGCTCTACGACCGCGCCGCTGGAACGCACACCGAAGTCGCTGAATCCTTCGATCGCAGCGTGGATGAAATCGTCTGGTCGCCGGACAGCAAGCGGATTTACTTTACGGCGGTCAACGAAGCGGAACAGCCGGTTTACCAAATCGCGGCCACGCCTGGAAGCACGCCGCGGGAAATCGTGAAAGATTCGTTCAACGAAGGCATTTCGCTTTCCGCGGACGGAAACACATTTGCTTTCCTGCGTTCCACCCTCATCGCTCCCGCCGAAGTTTTCACTACTCGCGGCGATGGAAACGCCGCCCGGCAACTCTCTCAACACAACGCCGCGCGGCTCGCCTCGATCGACATGAATCCCCCCGAATCGTTCTCATACGAAGGCGCAGGGGGCACGCGCATCCAGGGAATGCTGATCCGCCCGCCGCATTTCGATGCGTCGAAAAAATATCCGCTCTTGCTCCTCATTCATGGCGGGCCGCAAAGCCTGTGGACCGATTCGTGGGGCTACCGGTGGAATGAAGAATTGTTTGCCGCGCCGGGCTATGTGGCCGTCATGATCAATCCGCGCGGCTCGACAGGCTACGGGCAACAATTCACGGACGAGATTACCGACGATTGGGGCGGGCGCGTCTACGAAGATCTGATGAAGGGCGTGGACTACGTCATCGGAAATTATCCTTACGTCGATGCAAATCGCGTGGCCGCAGCCGGCGGATCCTATGGCGGCTACATGATTGATTGGATCGCCACGCACACCGCGCGTTTCAAGGTCCTCATCAGCCACGCTGGCGTGTACGACAAAACTGCGATGTACGGCGCCACCGAAGAGCTCTGGTTCGAGGAACACGATATGGCGGGAACTCCCTGGACGCATCCCGAGAGTTATCAAAAATGGTCGCCGAGCACGTACGCCGGGGATCTTGGCAAGTACAAAACTCCGACGCTGGTATTTTGTGGCGAACTCGATTACCGCGTGCCCTACACGCAAAGCCTAGAATTCTTCACCGCGATGCAGCGGCAGAATGTGCCGTCGAAATTGGTTGTGTACCCTGATGAGGGACACTGGATCCTGAAACCGCAAAACAGCCGCCTCTGGTACAAAACATTTTCCGACTGGCTTGCGGCGTACCTGGAATAATCCGAGGCGGACAAAATGAAATTTTCCGTGGGAATCGCAATTCTGCTGGCCACAGCCGCGTTGGCGCAAGCGCAGGCGCCCGACCCGGCGCTCATGGCGCAAATTCGCAAGATTCGCGCCATTGACAATCACTCGCACCCGCCGCGCGTCGTAGGCAATGGCGAGCGCGATGATGAATTCGATGCTCTGCCTTGCGATCCCCTCGAGCCCACCGCGCCCAACACCATGACGCGCCCGGAAAATCCGCAATATCTCGCCGCCTGGAAAGCGTTGTGGGGATACGGATACAACGACCGCAGCGACGCGCACGTCAAGGAACTCCTCGCAACCAAAAATAAAATTCGCCAGGAGCAGGGCGACAATTATCCCGCGTGGGTCCTCGACCGTTTGGGCATCGATGTGGAACTGGCAAACCGCGTGGCCATGGGACGCGGCCTCGATCCGGCGCATTACCGCTGGGTCCCGTTCGACGATGCCTTGCTGTTCCCGCTCAATAACGACGCGCTGGGTGCGGAAACGCCGGACAGAAAATTTTTCTTTGGCCGGGAAGACATGTTGCTCGCACTTTATCAACGCGAACTCGGTGTCGGGGCCTTGCCGGCGACACTTGCCGAGTACAAGTCCCGTGTGGTGACGCCGGAACTCGAGCGGCAAAAAAAAGACGGCGCGGTGGCCATCAAATTCGAGGCAGCGTATTTGCGGTCTCTCGATTTCGAGCCCGCATCGGAACAGGATGCCGCAGCCATCTACGCGAAATACGCGCGCAGCGGTTCGCCCGCGAAGGACAGTTACACGCGCTTGCAGGATTATTTGTTCCGATATGTCGCGGCCGAAGCGGGCCGCCTCGGCCTGCCAGTGCACATTCACACCGGCGCGGGATGTGGCGGCTATTTTTACTTACAGGGATCGAACCCGGTATTGCTCGAGTCTGTCCTGAATGATGCGCGCCTTCGGAAGACTACTTTCGTCCTGTTGCACGGCGGCGCGGGGCCCTTCTCGCGTGAAGTTTCATTTCTGCTGATGAAGCCGAACGTGTACACGGATTTATCCGAACAAACGTGGCTCGAATCGCCGCATCGCCTCGCGGAAGTCCTGCGAGATTGGCTCGAATGGTATCCGGAGAAAATCTTATTTGGAACCGATCTGTATCCCGGAAGCGGCGCGTACGATTGGGAAGAAATTGGCTGGCAGACTTCGGAAACCGCGCGGCAGGCGCTGGGAATTGCGCTGACCGGCATGCTGCTGGATGGAGAAATCACCCTGCGGCGCGCGGATGAAATTGCGCGCATGGTCCTGCGCGAAAATGCGCTGAAGTTGTATCACTTGCCTGATCAACCGTAGAGAGAAGCGGGTGTATTGGCGGGGTAAATGGGCGCAGAGATGTGCGCGAAAAGTTGGAGTCGTCCTGCCCTGAAACTTCCCGTACCCTTTCAGGGCAGGACAACCAATCCGTTTTCTGGAACGTCGCGCTAAGTATTTTCAACTTCAACAAGCAAACAACCGTTACTGCCCGGATGCAAACTCAATGGACTTTGACTTTCCGGAAACCTGAATTTCCGTCAGTTGGTCGTGATCGATGACAAAGGTAGTGTCGATGATCTTTCCGGAGAAATCCTTCAGTGTGCAAGGAACTTCAGCCACGACTTTGTTGCCTTGTTCAAATTTCGCCTTGCTTCCATCGGCGATGACTTTGTATTGGCCGGGCGCGAGCTTTGTCGTGCCGACATTTGTGGTTGCAGTCAGCTTCACGTTTGCTGTAATTGTGTCGCCTGAATCATTTTTGGCCCAGACCGAAACACTCATTACGGCAAGCGCCATGATCGCTAGAAAAAATGGTAACGAACGTCGAGACATTGTTAAATGTTCTCCCTTTTGGTTTTGGAATTGGGCCGCCGAGGCGTAACGATCGAAACCTGAAGAACGAGCAGAACAACAGGTACCGGGCCCGCACAAACCCTCAGCGTGCTTTCACTCGTTTAGATGCGAGCCGCACGCATGAGGTTACACTTTCTTTCAAGAATGTGAAGACCTGACGTGAAGGAAACAATGGCCTGAAACGCCTCCCGCGGAACAAATTCTATTTCCAATCGCCAAGAACACGCCGAACCGTGAGCACCTGCCCAAGATGATACGCATTGTGGTCCGCGACGAGCAGGGCCTCGCGCAGAATTGTTTGCCCGGTGCCGTGAGGGATTTGCGCAAAGAGGTCCGTTTTGGGACTGGCGACCAATTTTTTCATCGCCTCGAGGTCTCGCGCGAATGATTTCAGGCTTTTGTCCCACGCCTTCGCATTCGGCGGCGCTGGCGCTGTCGGCCAGTAACCTGCCGGCCAGTCCGGCGAGACATGCTTGGCATCGCGAGAAAACTCCAGAATGTCCCACTGCGCGATCCGCATGTGTTCGAGCAATTCCCATACCGAGTACGGCAGGCCATTGGGACGCACGCCTCTCAATTTGGGAGCAACCCCTTTGAACGACGTCTTCCAATCGACATGTGCGCCGCGTCCGGAAAGAAGATTCACGAGATGCTCGCGCAGGATTTTTTCTTTCACGGCTTCTCCACCATTCTCAGATCGTGCTTTCAATTTGCGCCTTGATTCCCTTCCATTGGCCGGGCGGGCCGCTGAACTGTGCACACGTTCAGCGAAATGGAACTTTCCCATCCCTGCAGCATTTTTTGCCCTTCCGAATTTATTTCCTCGATCGTCCGCGGCCTCCCGTTCCCGGACCCTGGGAACACAAGATACAGAATGCCTCTCCGCGCGCCGCCGTTCCGCGCGTCGGATCGGATCCCCAGGTTTTCGGCGAGCGCCACCGAACCTTCCCCGATCCGGTCATACGGGCCGACATCGCCAAAAATCGCGTAGGAACTCTTGCCGTTTCGCTGATTGAAAGCGATCGCGAAATCTCCGGGACGCGCTCCAAGTTGGCGAGCCATCCCGCCGGGCAACACCACGAAGGGAATCTTCGACGCATCCACGTAGCGCGTCGGATCGTTAAATGGCTTCGAACGATCGGCCAGCGCGGTAGCCGAAACGTAGTAGCCAGGATACGGATCGTTCGGCCCCTGGATGATCGGTTCCCCGTTGGCATCCTTGGCTAAACCTTCCCACCTTCCGGGCGTGCCGGCGTTGGCAAGATCATCCAGCCCCGTGTTGTCCGGATGATAAGCATTCGGCGCGCCATCGGCGTCAATGGTCATGCCCGATTCATAAAAAAAGGCCGAGCTGCCCGGCAGCCGCCCGATCGGGATATCCTGCTCGGGCTCCCCATCGTGCCTCGCTTCAAAATTCAAAAGGAGCTCGCCCAGGCAAGCTCCCTGCGTTTCCTGCGCTGGAGTTTGCACATCTTGTGTGAGAATGCACTGCGCCAGTCCCGCCTGCCTTTGCTCGAGCAGTTTCAAATCCAGATCAAGGTTTACGGCTGCAGAAACAGCATCCGCCGTTTCCGCTTGCCCAACCGGATCGGATTGTGGCTGGGCCGGGCGTTGTTCGCGATCGGCCGCTTGCCGCTTTTCGTTAGGCGTGTCGAGGTTGCTGCTGCAATCCTTCGCAGGATCTATTGATAGTTGATTTTCTGCCTGTGATGGGGCAGGCGCCGAAGAAGCCTGTTTACCCAGTGCCACTGTCGAGGAACAGAGAAAAATTGCCGCTACAAACAAAATCTCATTGCACCGCATGGCCCAAAACCTCCACCCACTCCGAACGAGGCGCCCGCAGATCAGCCTGGTTGACGTACCTATTGTAAACGATGAATCGAGATGGTGTGTTACAACATTCTTAAGATCGCGCAACAAGGCCGTTTCCTCTCCTGCTAAACCAGTTGGTTGAAAGACGCCGACAGTCGCTCTCCTTGCGGAGACGAATGCGGAAAGCGAACGGCCAAACGAGTGAGGGAGGGCGGATATTGTCGTTAAAGAAATCAACGAAGTGCTTAGTGTTCGTGGCCGAGGCGCTTCCGTTTCGAGGATTCTCTCACATGCAAGGATTCGACATGTTCGGCCGCGGCTTCAGGATAAATAACACGATCTCCCCGAACCCTCCCAAATGAAGTGAGTGTGTGTACCAGGACGCGCTTCCCGCTGACGATATGAGCCACGCGGATCCCGCGCACGGTGAGCGCGTCAGCGATGAGCGAACGGTGGCAGCGCCAGGGCACCGCTTCCGCGCACATGATCGCGCTTTTTTTCTCCTTCGCCAATTCGATCAATTTCTCCAATCCCTTCTCGAATTGCGGGGTTTGCATATAATCGGCAAAGCCTCGAAACGACGCGTTGCGCCAGCCCATGTTCGGCGAATCGCGCCGCGCATTGCGCAGGCCGCCCAGCCTGCGCAAATGCACGTAGCCTATCCTGGCGCCCCGCAGCTTCCTGGAAAGCGTCTCTCGATTGAACTGCGGATTGTGCCGCGATCGCGGAATACTGCGCACATCCACCACGCGCTGGATGCCATGCGCGCGCAATAGTTCGAGAAACGCCTTCCATGTGCGCGTGGAGTGCCCAATCGTGAAAGCACTGAGCATCCCTGATTATTACTCTGGTCGAGCCAGAATTGAGACAAAAGGTTTTTCCCGGCAATCCGCGCGGAGGCCTGCGTTCAAACCCAGATACAACACCTCGAAGGAGAGCGGGCCATCCGGTCGAATTCCATTGAGAGCGCCAAAGGCAATTCTTTCTTCCTCACGTGATAGGATTGGCGGGATTCACTTCGTAGACCATCAGGGAGCACGAACATGGCTACTTCTCCTGACAATGGTATGGTTCACCTGAACAGTCCTTATTCGGTTCCGGAAACACTCAAGCGGCTGGACTCCGTTTTGCAATCGCGCGGTCTCGCTGTGTTTGCGCGCGTCGATCACAGCGGGGAGGCGGAGAAGGTCGGCATGAAAATGCATCCGACTCAGCTCATCCTATTCGGAAGCCCCAAAGGCGGCACGCCTGTGATGGTGGCCTCTCCCACTCTCGCCATCGATCTGCCGCTGAAAGCTTTGGTGTGGGAAGACGCAGGGGGAAAGGTCTGGCTTTCCTACAACACCGCCGAATATCTAAAACAGCGCCACAATATCCCGGATGAATTGGTGAAGAACATCGCCGTGATCGGCCCGCTGCTGCAAAGCGTCATAACGTAGCGTTTCACGTAAATCGCATCTGGCTATTCAGGATGGACGAATGCCTGAACCAACGCATAGCGATACTCAGCCTGCAACCGAAGAGAGCTCCAACCGCGCCCGCGATCACCTAGCAAACGAGCGCACCTTCCTCGCGTGGGTGCGCACCGGCGTCGCGATCGTCGTATTCGGTTTTGCGATTGGCCGTTTCGCCATCGCCATCCGTCAATTCATGCAGCTCGAAGGTCACACTTTCCGAACGGCGGGACTAACGGTCTGGTTCGGCGCCATCGCGATTTTTGGGGGAGTCCTGCTGACACTCGCCGGCCTGCTTCGTTACCGCCGGACGCGTGAGCAACTGGAATCCGGC
This sequence comes from uncultured Acidobacteriota bacterium, assembly GCA_963804145.1. GTDB lineage: Bacteria > Acidobacteriota > Terriglobia > Acidiferrales > UBA7541 > Palsa-360. The sequence continues at coordinate 527,368 of CAWDPI010000010.1, forward strand.
AGGTTCGAGCCCGCCGGATTTTTGGTGGATCTCGTCGGAATCCTCGTGGCATTGTTCGGCTTGGCCCTGGCTGGTTATTTGGTCTACATCCAATTGCAAATGTAGCGGCCACCGGCGCGGCGATCCTTTACATTGTCGTCGTCCTCGGAATGGGATATAGGTAAGGAAGAGGAGGTCTGCGTGAAGCGCACTGCATATTTGCTCGCTTTGATTGGGCTTCTTGTCCTCTCTTCCGGCTGCAAAAAACAGCAAAGCGACGCCGATGCCATCCGCACTGGCATCAACCAGCACCTCGCATCCTTGAAAACACTGAATCTCGACGCCATGGACATGAACATCACCAATGTTTCCATTCAGGGAAACCAGGCCCAGGCGCAAGTGGAGTTCAGGCCAAAGGGCGGAGCGCCGCAGGGCGCCGGAATGCAAATCGCCTACACTTTGCAAAAGCAGAACGGCGAGTGGGTCGTGCAAAACACCCAGCCGGTCGGAGTGTCCGCCGAGCATCCCGCGCCCGGCGAAAATCCACATACGAACTCAACTTCGCCGTCGTCCGATTCCATGCCCAACTTCCGCGATCTCGTCCCCGATGGCGGGAATTCCAATGCTCTTCCGCCCGGGCATCCGCCCATGAACGGCCAGGGAAAATCGCAGCCGCAGCAGTAAGTAGGACAGGCTTCAGCCTGTCGGTTTTGAATTCATCTAAATGAAAACCCGCAGGCTGAAGCCCGCGCTACTTTCGGCCCACACGTGAGCTAGAGCGGTTTGTTTCACTTCGCTGCTTCCTTCAGCCGTCACGCCGCGAAGAAAGGCTAGGAGTAGCGTAAGCGTTTGTAATATGAGAAATTAAACGGATTGCGCCCGTAGCTCAGGTGGATAGAGCGTCTGCCTTCTAAGCAGAGGGTCGGGGGTTCGAGTCCCTCCGGGCGCGCCATCTTATTTTGGGGAGTCCTGCGCCGAAATCTCAAAAGTAACTTGAGGGATTGAAGATGCAACTTCGCCTCCTGTGTTCGTTCGCTGCGGTACTTGTTTTCTCGTCGGTCGTGCTTGCTCAGACCGATAAGCCATCAGAAGCGGAAAAAAATCAGGCTGCGCCGCCCGCACTTTCGCACGATCTGTCTGGCGTGTGGATGCAATATCCCTCCGGGGCGGGGCCAGGAATTCCTGGAATGAACGGCGTCGATGAAAAGATGCGTCCTCCATTGACCGCTTGGGGACAGGCTAAGTTTGACGCCGCAAAACCCGTAACGGGTCCCAGAGCCATTCCAGGTGAGGAAGGTAACCCATCCTTGCGCTGTGAGCCGGATAGCCCTCCGAGACTTCTTATTCTTCCCAATCCATTTGAGATTGTTCAGATTCCCGGCAGGGTGTTTATGTTTTTCGAGGAGTATCACGCCTGGCGCACGATCTGGGCGGACGGGCGAGCGCTTCCCAAAGATCCTGATCCCACCTGGCTGGGGTACTCGGTGGGAAAGTGGGAGGAGGACACCTTCGTGGTCGACACGATCGGTTTTAACGACAAGGTGTGGGTCGATGGCTTTGGCAATCCGCGCAGCGAGCAGATGCACCTTACCGAGCGCTACCGGCGGCTCAATCACGACACGCTCGAAATGCAGATCATCATGGACGATCCCAAAGCGTATATGAAACCCTGGGTAAGTCCCCCCAAACTCCACAAACTGGAGCCGGGCTGGGAACTTGCGGAGTGGTTCTGCGTGGAGAACGAGCACAACGCCTATGACGAAGTAGTCAGAAAACCGGCAGGCGTTTCACCCGCACAAAAATGACCTTCGAAATTAATTATAGCTATAGTATTTTACTGGCCCGCACGGAATGATCGCGAGTCGGAAGTTTGGCCCACTCAACCTATGAAGCACACAAGACGCGATTTCATCAAATCCAGCACTGTTCTTGGCGCAGCCGTCGGCATTTCGGAATTAGGTGCGTTGCAGTCTGGCGTCGCGGCTGCTGTAGAATCCCCTCGCATGGAAACGCTCACCGAATGGCTGCAAGCCGATCGCGATACGCGGAAACGCGGATTAGAAGCTTGCCTCCAGCGCATCCGCGAACTCGAACCGTCGATTCACGCGTGGATCCAGGTGCAGCCCGAAAGGCCAACAGGAGACGGACCGCTTTTCGAAATTCCGTTTGGCGCCAAAGACATCATCGAGACGCAAGGCATGGCGACCGAATACGGCTCGCCACTTTACAAAGGCCGCCTCGGCACCGCTGACGCAGCAATCATTCGGGAGATGCGCAGTCGCGGGGCCATCCTGCTCGGCAAAACGGTGACCACCGCGTTCGCGTATCGTACGCCCGGGCCAACGCGCAACCCGCGGAGCCTGGAACACACGCCGGGCGGCAGCTCGAGCGGTTCAGCGGCAGCGGTCGCCGCAGGCATGGTGCCCTTCGCAATCGGCGAGCAGACGCAAGGTTCGATGATTCGGCCCGCCTCTTATTGCGGCGTTACCGGATTCAAGCCCACTCACGACCTGCTGCCAACCGAGGGCATGTTGCCCTTGTCAAAGAGCCTGGACACACTTGGTCTCTTCACGCGCACCCCAGCGGACATGCTCGCCCTTTGGAAATCGCTTGGACATCCGACAGGCCGCGAAGAGCAATTCACGTTTGCGGCCCCCGAACCGCTCCCTGATTGCGAGCCGGAAATGGCGAATGCCTTCCGACAAGTGTTGTCGTCGTTGCGCCGTTCGGGAATAAGCATCAAGACAGTCGATATCTCAGAAATGCTCACGAAGCTGAGCGAAGCGAGCCGCGTTGAAATGTTCTACGAGGGCGCTCGATTCCATGAGCCACGCTTGAAGGAGTTTGGAGACAGGCTGGACCAGCCGCTGGCGAACTTGATTCGCGATGGTTTGAAAATCCCTGCGGAACAATACGATGAAGCTAAGCGATACATCGCAGACAGCAGGCTCCGATTTGCTGAGATCTTCAAATCCACCCCCGTGATTCTCACTCCTGCCGCTACAGGGCCTGCGCCGTTAGGCTTGTCCGATACCGGCGATCCAAGAATGAATGCGCCTTGGACAGCCCTCGGAACGCCAGCCATGTCGATTCTCATGCCGGTCGCCGGCGGACTTCCCCTCGGATTGCAGTTGACCGCCGACCTCGGGCAGGATTCGAGAGTCCTCCATGCGGCCCTCCTGCTGCAGCAGCGATTCAATTCGGGACCCAAGATATCGCCCGCCTAAAAATGTTTGCCTTCCAAGGCCTGCGCAGCTCAAACGCACCGCGCCAAAAATTGAAATGACGGGAATTTTAGTAGGCCGTAAAGGGCCCATTCCCTGCGGGCGTGCTCTCTCCATCGATTGCCACATAAACATTTTTGCCGAAAAAGAACGGCAGTCCAAAGTCAACCAATCCAGCTTGTGGCCCGGCCAGACCGTTGATTGCGGTATCGTTCGCATTGCTTAAGAGAAGGTCGGCATTCCCCACGGTGAAAGAGGCCGTGGCGCTTGCCCCGTTTGTCCCCGTTTCGGCGTTATTTAGCACGGAGATCGTTTGCGTAGTGGCGGGGCAGTACAAAAGTTTTGCATCGGGGCACAAAGGCAAACCCGTGGTAGTTGGATCCAGAAAAAAGATCCCGTTTGAGCCGCTGTCCAGAAAACTCGGATACTCGGTACTCTGGTATGTGGTATTGAAATTGCCAAACTGATCCGTTCCAAAAACTGTTGCGCCTCCCAGGGCGTTATTCGATTGCGTGCCGATACCAAAGATGAGAGAGCCGCTGACGGTGGCTTCAGCGCCGGAAACTGCCGGCAACTCGATAATCACTCCATTGTTGTTGGTCGCAAAAGATGCCACCGGGTTCTGGACCTGTTGTGCGAGACCCTCGGTAGTAACCGCGCAACTCGAGGATGGACAAGCGTAGTAGGTCTGCAAATCCGGGATAGATTGCCCTACTCCAAGCAGCCCGTTGGCACCCAAGCTCGCCAGATCGTCTAGTGACGGCAATCCCTGGGAGCAGCTGGCGGGAATTGTAGAAAAATTCGGGGAACCAAGTACTTGAATCGGCAAAGAGCTTGCCTGCTCACCGGCTATTTTCACATCGGCTGTTTGTACCGGTCCCCAGGCGATCGCAGTCGCAAACTCCGCACATTCGACGATGGGAATGCTGCCGGAGGTGGCCTGCTGGGGCAATGAAACCGTCAGCGCTGAGGACAAGATTCTCAAGCCGAAGGAACCCGTATCAACGAGGATTCCGCCAATCGTCTGGCAATTAGTGGTGCTGCCTGGCGCACAAACAGTAACGCTGGTAAAAGCGCCGTCGACATAGTTGGAATCAGGACCGGCATTGACCGTAATAGGCTGCACGTTTGAAACGGGGTTGCCACCATTCTGAGATGACCCTGATGAGCTGTTGCTCGCCCCACCGCAGCCGAACATCCATATCGAAGCCGCGGCCAGTCCAAATGTCAGAATTACTCGCGACGAAAACGCTCTCATCGGATCGCCTCCGCGCGAATCCCCGCAGGCAAACCCTGGGGAATATAGGCCATTCCGCGCAATGCCCCCATATGACCACCCATTTGCACGACGAGGCCGGGCTGTTGAATCAGCAGGGGACCGCGGCCGTGGCGCTGAGCGCGCTGCGCCTGGACCGCCTGGATGAATTGGTCGTAGTAGGCGCCCAACACCTGATGCAGATCAGGATGCGTGCGCCCTTGCCAGGCCACGCCAAAAACACTTCCTGAAGGCGAAACATATTCCCTCACAATGACTCCGCTGGAGGCTTGAATTTCATGAATGGCGTACGAGTCGTTGTTGGTCGTCTGCACAGTGCCTTGCAGTTTCATCTGGTCGTCGTGCACGGACGTCAAATCTCCGCCGAGGGAGGCGCACGCGGGAAAGCAAGGAGCAAGCGCCACGAAAGCGATTGCTAACGCATACAACATTCTTATTTTCATGGAATAGGCACCCATCCAGGCTGGGGTTTTCTGGAAGACTTCACCCAATTAGGATGCAGAATCGCCTGTTTGCGCTGGACGCTTTAAATTAAAACGTGCAAAATGTGCACGCCAGCCGGCACCCCCATGTTGAAAACCACCACTCCCTGCGCGAAAACCACCAGTCTGCGGGAAATCAAGAATCGCCGCCTGCCGTCGTATTCACCTGCAGTCTACTGATAATAAATGGGTTACAAAAATAAAATAGGGCCGGGACACATTTGGCATCGGCCATGCACTATTCCCTATCGAATGGATTGCATGAGCAAAGCATATCGGAAAGGAGAATTAAAATGACGCGATATTGGAAATATTCCGCAATGATCCTCCTGGCGCTGGCGGTTTTCGTGCCGGCTGCATCGGCTCGCCCCGGCATCATCATTGGCGGGTACTTTGGCCCTGGGTACTGGGGACCGGGGTACGGGTGGTATGGACCAGCCTATTATGGCCCGTATGGCGCCGTACCGGCACCTTACGCGGGCAAGATCAAGTTTGACACCAAGATGAAAGACGCGAGCGTCTACGTCGACGGCGGCTTCGCTGGGACTGTCCGGCAGCTGGGTACGTTCCCGCTGCGCCCGGGCGATCATAACATCGAGCTTCGCAACCCGTCTGGTCAGACGATATTCCAGGAGCACGTGGATGTGCTTGCGGGCAAGACGATCAAGCTCGCGGCCTGATAGAGCGGATTGACATCCCAGCATAAGCACGACGGGCCGGACCGGCGGAGCGGTCCGGCCTTTGCCCATCTGGTGAAAGCGCGACTTGAGCGGCGCCAGGTGGAAAGAGCGCATGCAACTAAACACCCCCCAGCAGGGTTCCAATTACTGTCCAGCCCCAGGAGCCGGAAGTGTGGGCGAAGATGAAATGTTCAAGGCTAAGCGCACTGCTATTCTTCTTATTGGCCGGGTTCACTCCGCAGGCGCGTGCAAATGTTGCCGTCCTTCTCGAAGAGCCGTATAGCTACGACGGAGCGCTTGCAGGAACCGGCCACACCGCGGTCTACCTGACGCGCGTCTGCGCCTCAACTCCCGTCACCTTGCGGCGCTGCGGCCCGGGAGAACACGGCGTAGTCATCAGCCGCTACACGCGGGTCGCAGGTTATGACTGGATCGCGATACCGCTAGTTCCCTACCTGTATGCCGTCGAAAACCCTGAAGATGTTCCTCTTTATGCGGATCCCAAGCTTGAAACTTTCTTACGCGATCAATATCGGCGCGCGCATCTGGAAGACCTCGCTCCGGATGCTCCGGGCGGAGAAATGCCAAAGGGAGACTGGTACGAACTCATCGGCTCATCCTACGACCGGACAAACTATGGCTTTGAAATCGAAACTACCCCGGAGCAGGATAATGCTTTGATCGCATGGCTGAATTCCCGGCCGAATCGCGCGTCTTACAAAGTCGTCTCCCGCAACTGCGCTGACTTCGTTCGCGAAGTGCTGGATTTCTACTATCCCCATTCGGTGTCGCGCGGCTCGATCGCCGATCTGGGCGTCAGCACGCCAAAACATGCGGCAAAGTCGCTCGTCAGATACAGCAAGCGCCATCGGGATCTGGAATTCGCGCAATTTGTCATTCCCCAGGTTCCTGGCAGCGTGAAGCGCAGCAGACCGGTGCGAGGCGTGCTCGAGTCGGTTTTCCGGGCGAAGAAATATGTTCTGGTTTTCGCTGCGTTTCATCCTTTGATAGGAGGAGGGGTGGTATCCGCGGACCTGATCGGTGACAGGCTCAACTCCGCGAGAAATTCGTTGGTCTTCAGCCTGACTAGCGCGCTCTCAGCGCCCCCAACAAATGCCGAGAGGCGCACCTTCATGAAGAACCTGCAGGCTGTGACTGCCAATGGCGCGGACCGTGACGCGGCCGCAAGCGGAATCACGTGGCGAAAGTTTGTGGAGAAGTCAGAGCCTGAACTCGATGCGGACGGGCAACCGGTTCTTCAAGCTCCCGGCGGGCCCGACGGAATGGATACCGTGGAACTGGGAGTTACACGGCAGGGCCTCCAAAATGAAGACGCCCCCGCGGACCTCCAGAGGGAACTCATGGTTTCTCGTTTGAAACAAACCCTTGCGCGCAGCCGCGCTCCCAGAATTTCGGGCAACGAACTACGCGAGGATTGGCAACTGCTGGAAAAAATCGTTGAAGCCGGGCAAGAGGCTCTTTCCAAGAAGCCCGACCAGGGAAATGAACTCGTAAATCAATGAAAGGACTGAAATTGCGGCCGACATTCCACAAGGAAAATGCTGGATCCTTTGGAATTTCCCTGAGGTTCTTGCTTCCCTTTTTGAGGAGTCATGCGTCTGAATCGAGGAAGTAGAGTTAAAAGTCATGTCGGCGGAGCTGCATTTGGAGCGAACCGACCTACTGGCGCTTCTTCCGGGAGCGTAGGACACTTCCTCGGGCCCTTTGATGCTGCTCCTGCCCCCAATCCGCTCGGCAATGTTGAGGATTGACATGTGGCCTGCAAGGTTCTTAGAATCATCTCTCGCAATGTAAATCTGCGACTGTGGAACCATAGTTATCTCGTATGCGTCTGTCTCAAAGAGAATCCTTATGATTACAGTAAATGGACTAACGAAAAGGTACGCACACACGATCGCGGTCGACCAGATCTCGTTTGACGTCAAGCAGGGACAAATCGTCGGGTTCCTCGGGCCGAACGGCGCCGGAAAAACGACAACCATGCGCATGCTCACCTGCTTCCTGACGCCGACCGGTGGCACCGCTACCGTGGCCGGGTTCGACATCCTCGAACAGCCCCTCGAAGTGAAGAAGCGCATCGGCTACCTTCCCGAGACTCCCCCGATTTATCCGGAGATGCGAATCGCCGAATACCTGGCGTTCGTCGGCCAGCTCAAAGGGCTGTCTGGAACGGACTTGCGCACGCGCGTGGACTATGCCTGCGAGCGCTGCGCGGTCGCGGACGTTCGAAACAAAATCATCGGGAAGCTTTCGAAAGGGTACCGGCAGCGCGTGGGCCTGGCCCAGGCGATCATCCACAATCCGGACGTGCTGATCCTGGACGAGCCGACGGCGGGCCTCGATCCCAAGCAGATCAATGAGACGCGAGACCTGATCAAGAGCCTCGCGGGGGATCACACCATCATCCTGAGCACGCACATCCTTCCCGAAGTGAGCCAGACGTGCGAGCAGGTCATCATCATCAACAAGGGCAAGATCGTCGCGACCGACTCGGTGAGCAATCTCCAGCAGCGCGCGCGCTCTGGTGAATCCGTGCTGGTCGAAGTCGCGGGACGCGATGGCAGCGTGGATCCCGCGGCGGTGCAGCGCAAGCTCCAGCAGGTCGCCGGGGTGAGCCGCGTCGTCGCCAAGGCCGACGGGCAGAAGCGCGCCATTTTTGAAGTCGAGGCGACCAAGGCTGTGCGGGGCGATGTCGCTCGTGCTGTGGTCGAATCGGGTTGGGATTTGAACGAGCTTCGGCCCGCCGCGCTGAGCCTCGAAGAAATCTTCCTCCAACTGACGGGATCGGAAGCGCCCGCGGAAATGGAAGCCGTGGCAGCAGGAGGATCGAAGCAATGAGAAACATCTGGATTATTTGCCGGAAGGAACTTCGCAGTTATTTTGTTTCTCCGGTCGCCTATATTTTGCTCGTAATGTTCGCCGTCATTTTCGGCTTCTTCTTTTGGAATTCCGTGGGCTATTTCGTGAACATGGCCATGGAAGCCACGCTCGAAGGCGAACAATTCCCAATGAACATCAACGAGCAAGTGTTGCGGCCGCTGCTTGCCAACGTCAACGTGATCGGATTGTTTTTCATCCCCTTGATCACGATGCGCCTGTTTGCCGAGGAGAAGCGCAGCGGCACGATCGAACTGCTCACTACTTCGCCTATCACCGACGTAGAGGTGATCATCGGGAAATGGCTTTCCGCGGTGATCATGTATTCTCTGATGTTGCTCGCGACTGTGCTGGACATCCTGTTCCTGTTCCGGTACGGCAATCCCGATTGGAAGCCGCTGGCCATCGGATATCTGGGCCTGTTGCTGCAGGCGGGCGGCTTGATTGCCATTGGGACGTTTATTTCCACGCTGACGAAAAATCAAATCATCGCCGGCGCAGTGACCTTCGGCGTGTGCCTGCTGCTGTGGGTGCTGGGCTGGGTGAGCCAGTATGAAAATGCCACCTGGGCGCAGGTGCTTTCGTACATGTGCGTGATCACGCACTTTGATTCGTTTGCCAAAGGCGTGCTCGATACAAAGGATGCCATATTCGATGTGACGGTAATTTTTCTGGGGCTGTTTTTTACAGCGCGCTCGATGGAATCGATGCGGTGGAGGTCGTAAGTGAATCGCAAGTGGATCGAAGCACGACAAACAAAGTACGCAGCCTACGTGACGTTGTACATTCTCGTGGTTCTGTGCATCGTTTCGGTGGCCAACGTTCTGGCCAACCGTTACAACAAATCGTACGACTCGACGTCCAACAAACAGTACACACTCTCCGATCAGACAGCCAAGGTCGTGAAAGGATCGTCGCAACCCATATCGATCACCTACTTTGACAAGTCGACCGGCTTCCAAACCGGCAAGGACTTGCTGGACCGCTACGCCACGCTCTCGACCAAGGTCCATCTCGATTACGTCGATCCCGACAAGAATCCGCAGGCGGCGCGCTCCGCGGGCGTCACCAAGTACGGCACCACGGTCGTGCAGATTGGGGCGAAAAAAGAAGAAGCCAAGAGCATGACGGAAGAAGACGTCACCGGCGCGATCATCCGCGACCTCAAGAGCAGCACGCGCACCGTTTGCTTTCTGACAGGCGGCGGCGAACGCCAGATTGATGACGCCGATCGCCCGGGCCTTTCGCATCTCAAAGATTTATTGAGCAAGGACGACTACACATCGAAGTCGATCAACCTGCTCGAGAAAGCGGAAGTTCCCGCCGACTGCACGGTGATTGTTGCCGGCGGGCCCAAGAGCGATTACCAGCAGCCCGAAGTCGACGCCATCAAAAAATATGTGGAAGGCGGCGGGCGCGCGATGTTCCTTTTGGACCCTCCGCTCAAGATTGGGCGGCCCACCGCGGACAACGACGCGCTGGACAATATCCTGCAAGGCTGGGGCGTCAGCGTGGAAAAAAATCTATTGCTGGATTTGAGTCCCGTGGGGCAACTGCTTGGGATGGGTCCGACCGTCGCGCTGGTATCCACTTACGATCCGCACCCCATCGTGAACGAAATGAAGGGCACTGCAACGGGATTTCCTCTGTCGCGTTCCCTGACGATCAAGAATACGGACAAAACCACCGTGCAGAAACTGTTTGAGTCTTCCGATTCGAGCCTGGCGACAAATAAATTGGACACGCCGAATGTGAATCCGAATGATCCGAAGAACACTCACGGACCCCTGACGATCGCCGCCGCCGGAACCTACACCACCGGAAAGGAAAATTCGGAGGGACGCTTCGTTGTGGTTGGCAGTTCTTCCTGGGTTGCGAATTCCTTCCTCTCGTTCAACGGCAACAGCGACCTGGCGTTGAATGCAATGAACTGGCTTTCCTCGGATGAAGACTTGATCTCGATTCGGCCGAAACCGCCGGAAGACCGCAAAGTGAGCATGACCGGCGCGCAATTCAGCTGGGTCCGTCTCAGCACCCAGTTCCTCTTGCCGGGAGCGCTCTTGCTGGCAGGTCTCTCTGTGTGGTGGCGGAGGAGATAGCGGCAGCTTCGGTTTCAACCCATTTACCGCGAGACAAAAACATGTTGAAGATGCGACAACTCATCGTGGCGACCATTGTGCTGGCAGCGCTCGCCGCAACACTTTATTGGTCCAATCACCGCAAGCCCGCGAACGACAGCGTCAGTGCGAGTCCGTCCGCAACGAACGCCAAGGTTATCGCCCTGACCCAGGACGATATTTCCAAACTGGAAGTGAAGAAAAAGGACGGCGACGACGTGGTTCTAAATCGCGCCGGAACGTCGAGCTGGAAAATCACTTCGCCCAAACCATTGGTCGCCGATCAGGATTCGGTTTCGACGATTTTGTACAATTTGTCGCCGATGGATGGCGCTACTTTGATTGACGATAAGGCCGCCGACCTGAAGCAATTCGGCCTGGCGGATCCGGAGGCGCAGGTATCGGCCACCGGAAAAGACGGAAAGACACATACGATTCTGGTTGGCGACGAAACGCCCACGGGCGACTCCGCGTATGTCATGGTTTCCGGCGAGTCAAAAGTATATTCAGTTCCCAAGAATACAAAAACGAATCTGGACAAGGGCCTGAAAGACCTGCGTGACAAGCGCCTGATGCCTGTCAATTTCGATTCGCTGTCCGGAGTGGAAATTAACGGCGCGAAATTGCACCTGACGTTTGGATCCGACAACGGGCAGTGGACGGTTCGGAGTCCCGCGAATTTGCGCGGAGACACTTCCAAGATGGAAACAATCATCGAAAAACTGCGCACGGCGACCATGGACCCGAGCACTTCGGACGCGGACTTGAAGAAGGCCGCTTCCCTGTTTGCCTCGGGCGCTCCCATCGCGGCTTTGAAAGCGACCGATGCATCCGGCTCTCAAGAGCTTCAAATTCGCAAGGCCGCTGACGTTTACTACGCGAAAACCACCGCGATGGACGGCGTGTATAAAGTGCCGAACGAGCTCGGCGACGCCGTCAACAAGGATGCGGAAGATTTTCGCGAGAAGAGAGTCTTCGATTTCGCGGACGAAGATCCGGACAAAGTGGAACTGCACGACGGATCGAAAGCATATTTTCTGACACGCAGCGGCGAGGACTGGTGGTCTGACGGAAAGAAGATGGATGCCGTGACCGTTCAAGAATTTTTGCGGTCGATCCGCACGCTGACGGCTGCGAAATTCGCGACGAACGGATTTTCAAGCGCGGCGCTTTCCCTGGTGGTGACTTCCAAGGACGGCAAGCGCATTGAGAAAGTGGATATTTCCAAGAGTGGAAGCGGGTACCTCGCGAAGAGAGCGGATGGACCGGCGCTATTTGAGTTGGACGCAAAGGTCGTCGAAGATATTCAAAAAGCCGCAGGCGAATTGAAACCGGCCGAGGCTCCTCCAGCAAAAAAATAGCGCAGACTTCAGTCTGTGGGTTTCTTTTAGTCCTTCCAAGAACTAAACCCCACAGGCTGAAGCCTGCGCTCCTTAATTCCAAACCTGTTTACGCGTTCGGGTACCAATCTAGCAGGCGCACATCGATGCCTGTGCCGTCCAGTGCTTTCTTAAACACTGCCGTATCCTGCCCTTTGTAGTGATAGGGGATGGCGACTTTGGGATGAAACGCCTTGACCGCGTCGGCCGCTTCTTCTGGCGTCATGGTGTAGGGCAGATTCATGCAGATGAAAGCGACATCGATGTTCTTGAGCGCGCGCATTTCGGGAATGCCTTCGGTATCGCCCGAAAAGTAGAAGCGCTTGCCGCCGTAGGTGAGCACGTAGCCGTTGCCGCGCCCTTTTTCATGAAACACGGTGCCCGGCTTGGGGCCGCGCGATGCCGTCGTGTTGTACATGGGGATGGCTTCGATGGTCCAGGCGCCCCAGGTTGTCTTCTCGCCGTTGCCGAGGACCTTGGCGGTCGTCACCGTCTTGGCGACCGCGGCCGGAGCGATGATATCGGTGCCGGCTTTGCTTTCGGCCTTGATCAGGTCCGGATCCAGGTGGTCGCCGTGGATATCGGTAATCAGGATCAGGTCGGCTTGCGGCAGCCCGGCGAAATTCGCGGGCTTGGCCGGATCGATGATGATGACTTTTCCGCCGGCTTCGATTTCCAGTGAGGCGTGGTAAACAGGCGTAATCTTCACCGGTCCCTTGGACGAATCGAACGTCTGAACCGGGTGCATCTGGGCTTGCGCGCCCGCCGCAAAGGAAAGCAGTGCGGCACAAGCAAGAATACTAACAATCGATTTCATATTTCACTCCTGTGGGGAATTCCACCCTAAGCGTGCGGAATCTTAGCACGCGAGCCGCGGCCCATACAATCCTCATCGCCCGCGTCTTCCGTAGCGCCGCCATCCTGCCTGAATCCACGGTACAGGGTCTACCTGTACCAAAGGACAGCTAGCTCTTTCGCAATCATTTGCGCGCGGCCCGGCGCGGCACTCTTTCGCTGCGTACAATAGAGGAAAGGGTCCTCGGCCAAAACATCACCGGAGCGAAACGACACTATGAGTGACACTCCCTACACCGTGGCTCGAACGACTCCCCGCTTCGCGTTCATCGCCGAAGCGGAAGTCGTGGGAATGAAGGATCACGCGCGCGTCTCGGAATTGAGTGCGCGCGGCTGTTACATCGATTCGATCAACCCTCTTCCCAAAGGGACTGAGGTCCGCCTGCGCATTCGCTACGGCTGCAGCAACTGTGAGTTTGCCGGCACGGTCATTTACACGCATGCCGGATTCGGCATGGGCGTGGTGTTTGGAGAGTTGACGGCCGAGCAACGCTCCACACTGGACGTCTGGCTGGACGAGCTCGCGCGAAAATTGGACTGACAGAGCGCAGCCGGATTCCGCCACAAATTCCCGCACTGAAAGCGACTCACGTCCCTTGACGATGGCTTTTGCCTCCGATACTGTTGCGTTGTATCTCAAACAAATGCACATAATTCTTAACTTTTCTCAAACGAGGAAATAATCCGACATGCCTACTTCCTATCGCGCTCAACACATTGGCAGCTTGCTTCGCCCGCCGTCCCTGCTGCAGGCCCGCGCGGCGCATGCCGCGGGGAAACTTCCGCTGGAACAGCTTCGCGCCGAAGAAGACCGCGCGATTCTTCAAGTCCTCGAAAAGCAACGCCAGATAGGGCTGGACGTGGTGACCGACGGAGAAATGCGGCGAGGCTCCTGGCTCACCGACATGGCGGAGGCGGTCGACGGCTTCGTTTCCGAGCGCGTGCCACTGGAATGGAAAGGGCCGGGCGGAGGCGTGGAGGGGAGCACAGCGCTTGCCGCTGGCGCGAAACTCCGGAAGCTCCGAAAAATGACGGGGCACGAAGTTCCCTTTTTAAAGAAGAACACACACGGGCCGTTCAAAGTGACTTTGCCCGCGCCGTCGAATTTCATGCTGGCAAGCTACAAGAAGGGCGTCACCGACAAATTCTATCCCACGCACGCTGACCTGCTGAAAGATCTCGTGGAAATTGTCCGCGATGACGTGAAATGGCTGGTCTCGGAAGGCGTGCAGTATATTCAGTTCGACGCGCCGTTCTACTCCCACTACCTCGATCCGCTGCAGCGCGCTCGGATGAGGCAGGAGGGCCGCAGCCCGGACAAGGAGCTGGAAAACGCGGTGGCCGGCGACAACGCCGCGTTGCGCGAGGTGCCGCGCAGCAGCGTCACCGTCGGAATGCACATCTGCCGGGGCAACAACAGGAGCCGCTGGTTTACAGAGGGAGGCTACGACGCCATCGCGGAAAGACTGTTTGGGCAGCTGCAGGTGGACCGGTTTCTCCTCGAATATGACACCGACCGTTGCGGCGGATTCGAGCCGCTGCGTTTGGTTCCGCGTGGGAAAAGCGTCGTGCTCGGCTTGATTACGACGAAAGCGCCGAAACTGGAATCGCAAACTGAGTTACGGCGGCGAATCGACGAGGCTGCCAAGTACGTGCCCCTGGAAAACCTGGCGCTCAGCCCGCAGTGCGGCTTCGCGTCCACGGCTGCCGGCAATCTGCTGACCGTGGACGAGCAATGGAAGAAACTTGAGCTTGTGGTGGACACAGCGCGCAAAGTCTGGGGCGCTTCGTAATTCCGGGCGGCGATCTCTTAACAAAAACGGGCTTGCATTCAAGGGCCTGCGACCTTCTTACATCCGGCAATTGTTTTCAGGCGTGTCAGTAGGGGCACGACATGTCGTGCCCCTACCTTTGGGATGAAGCGCTAGAGGGAACGCAGGAAATTCAGCAGGTCCTGCTTTTGGCTCTCCGACAGACCGTTGAAAATCCGGATGACGGTATTCGCTTCCGATCCGCTACTGGCGTGATCCTCGATGGCCTGCATGAGATCGGAAGTCCTCCCGTCGTGCAGGAAGAACAACCGCTGGCCAAGCCCCCAGAGCGGTGCCGAGCGGAATTGGTCCGGGCCTGCGCCTCCCTGAGAGACTCCATCGGCCAGCCCCGAACCCATGTGATGCAGCAACAAATCGGAGAATAGATTCGCCTGGACGTTGCTGAGCGCCGCGACGTACGACGTGCCTGTGGTCATACTCGGTGTATGGCAAACAGAGCACTTCGCCACGTTGATGAAAAGATTCCTGCCGTTCTGGATCGATTGCGAGCAGCTCGTGCCCGTGCAGGAGGGCGCGGGCTGATCGAGGAAGCGCATGAAATTCGAGAAGGCCACGATGTCGCTCGGACCTGCTACGGTGGACGTGACGTCGAAATTGGTGGTGTCCTCCGGGGTTGGATTGATCAGGCAGCCTGCCGGGAGCGGTGTGGGAGGATATCCGCGCTCGTTCGGGAAAAGCTCGTTCGTGATTCCCATCTCCACGTTGTAAGCTTCCCCCGAAAACATCAACAGGGATTTGTTTTGCGCCTTCCAACCGAATCGAGTGATGGAACCGTCGTTCCCGCTGCGATTGGGCGTCCCGGAAACGCCCAGGAACTGCCTCCCCGCGCCTTCCGCGGCCTGATTGGCGATAATCGTATCTTCGGTAATGCTCTCGATTAACCCTAAGCCGAAGGTGGGAGTGGGGATGCGGAAGGAAACGTTGTTTTCATTCAACATGCGCTCGAAGTTCGGCTGGGCCAACTGACAGCTTGTGGCGTCGCTGCGCCCTGTAATTGTGAAAAGGCCGTGCACGCCTCCGTCGGGCGTGCTGGTGAGCCTTCCATTCGACTCGGTGGCAAACTTGAAACGCGCCTCACGCACCGGGCCGTTGAGGGTGATGAAGGACGGAATCGCGTTGGCCGCGCCATCCAGATTTGCGACCGCAATTTGCGGGTTCACGGTCGGACTTGTCCCGCCAACCGCCGGTTGCGCATGGCAGCTGGAACACTGGTTCGAATTAAAAGTGGGGCCGAGGCCAATGTTAGCGCTGTTTTGGACAGTCTCCACCGCCTGAAACCTTGTCTGCCCATCGCTAAAATAGGCCTGCTGCGAAGAGGTAAGCCCGGCTATAAAATTCCCTGCGCCCGGCGTCCCGGTGCGGGGTCCCGGGTCCTTTGCAGTGTTCTGTCCTTGCACTACGAAGACAAACGCGAGTAATAAAACCAGCATGAACAAACTTCGCAGAATCAGCGTGCGTTTCGAACTGCTGTAACCGTCCCCAGCTGCGTTTCCCTGATTTCTCGGCCGATTTTCCAGATTTCTTTTCATTGAAATTTCCCCCCTTGTTGTTAGCGGGCTGGGAATTTGTGAACGCCAATCGAGGCTTGGTTCATTGAACCTTGTTCAGCCCACCTCCGAGACAGGGTGTCGAGAAATCGAATCCGTCGTCCCCTGAATCGCCTTGCGTCCGCCGTTCGACCCGTTCTCTCTGTTTGCCAGGACTGGCGGAATCTATTCCTTGAAAGAAGAGAAATTCCCCTGTAGAAAATTCGGTTTTCTCCCCCGAAGGATCACTTAAGGAGGCTGACGGTATTCCATCCCGACTGTGGAAGTAAGCTGTCCGAGCGGACAGTTTTGGGAGCAAGCGCAGGTCAGGAATTCGGGACTGTCGAAAACCTGTCCCTATCCGGGTTCTGATGGTGTCGCTCAACCTGTAGTGAGAAATGACTGAGGAGGAACAGCAGAGGAGGAATGCAACCGCGACGATTTACATTCACGGGGGGATTTGGCCGGCATGCAAAGGAGTTTCCGTCCTCACATACCGGCCTTCCCGTTCAGGTCACAGCGAGCGCAAGAAATTAAGCAGATCTTGCTTCTGAGTCGTAGTCAGGTTGTTGAAGAGGCGAATGACGGTATTGGACTCCGAACCCGGGCTGGCGTGCGCTTCAATCGCTTGAAGCAAGTCGGAAGTTCTCCCGTCATGCAAGAAGTACACGCGTTGCCCGATGCCCCACAGCGGCGATGTACGGAACTGGTCTGGACCGGCATTGCCCTGCGAAATGCCGTCCGCCAATCCTTCACCCATGTGATGCAGCACGAGATCGGAGAAGAGTTTTGCCTGCACGTTGCTGAGCGCAGCGGGCGCGAAGTCCGAAGCGTCCGTTGTCATCGACGGCGTGTGGCACATCGCGCAGCCGACTTTGGCGAATTGCGTTGCGCCGTCCTGAATCGAAGCTGAGCAACCCCCGCCGGTGCAGGCCGGCGTTGGCTGGTCGAGGAAGCGCATGACGATTGCGAAGTCTTCGATGTCGCTGTTCACGACGGAGGTGTCCATCGGAGAGGTGTCGTCGGGAAGAAAGATTACCGTGTCTTCCGGCGTGGGATTGAAGAGGCACGATGCCGGCGGAGGCACGCCGCCGAAACCGCGCTCGTTCGTCATAATCTCGTTCGTCACGCCGATCTCGACGTTGTAGGCCTCCCCCGCGAATACCAGACCGGACTTGTTCTGCGCCTTCCAGCCGAGCTTGGTGATCGAGTAATCGTTGCCGCTGCGGTTGGGAACGCCACCGATGCCGAGCGCCGCGCGCCCCGCAGCCGTAGACACCAGGTTGGCGAGGATCGTGGCATCCGAAATATTTTCGATCAACCCGACGCCGAACACTGGCGTGGGAATTCGCAACGCCAGGTTGCCGTCCGCCTGCGCCCGTGCGAAGTCTTCTTGCGGATACACGCACCCCGGCGCGTCGGAGCGTCCAGCGATGGTGAAGAGATCGTGCACGCTGCCGTCAGGATCATCCGTATTGAGCTGGCCTCCGAACCTGCGGCGGAATATATTGAACTGTCCGTTGCCAGTCGACGAGTAGAAATATTTGAACCGTGCTTCGCGCACCGGGCCGTCCGGCGCCACGAAGGACGGAAGTGTGTTGGTAGCGCCCATGAGCGTAGCGACAGCAACTTGCGGGTTGGGTCCGACAAACGGGTAAGCGCTTGTGCTCGGGCTCGTTCCACCGATTGCCGGCTGAGAGTGGCAGGAGCCGCAGGAGTTGCTATTGAACGTGGGCCCGAGTCCGCCGTTGCCCGGACCTGGGTCCTGCACGCCCTGGACTTCGGTGAATTGTGACATGGCGGTATTGAAGAATCGTTGCTGGTCCGTGCTCAGTCCGGCAATCGGCTGTCCTGCTCCGATCGAGCCGCCGCGGGGTCCTGGATCTACCGCTTGTGCGTACAGTGTTCCAATGGCCGAGGAATGTAAAAACAACAGCAAAAACAAGGTGCGCAGCGCAAATATTCGCTTCGCGCTGCTGCTTCCATTCCGAGTGGGGTATGCCACATGGCCTGGCGAAATTACGTGGACTTGTTTCATGGCTATCTCTCCCTTTCATTCTGGCGAGCTGGGAAGTTGTGCCTGCCAGGCGAGGCTTGAACTTTCCGCCTCGCCTGGGCCCACCGTAAAACCAATGCCAAAATCGAAATCCCGCCGTCCGCGGGACATGCTTCATGCCCGAGGTTCAACCCGTCCGCTGCACAGGTCAGGACAGGCGGTTCTGCATTGAGCGAAAAGGAATTCATCTGAAACAACGGCTGTTTAATTTCCCCCGCAGCGTTGCTCAGCTTATGGAGGCAGACGATATTCCTTATCAATGGGCGAAGTCTCCTGTCCTGAGGGACAGAATCGGAGGGGGGTAATGGCACGTCGTGAGGTACTATCGGCAACCTGTACTACCACTTTAGTTAGCAGGCAAGTTCCCGCCCGGTGGCAGCGGGCACGGCGCTGGGAGACTCGACAGGATTCGCCGCCGGCAATTACACTAATGCCGCAATCATGGAACGCAGATCAGGCCAAGGGATTTTGGATGCCCAACGTCACCTATGTTTCGCCCAGCGGGATTTCGCGAAAGATTGATGTTCCTCTGGGAATGTCGGTCATGCAGGCTGCCTTGAATCATAAGGTCGAGGGAATTCTGGGCGAATGCGGCGGAAATTGCATGTGCGCCACGTGCCACGTTTATGTGGACGCCTCGTTTTTGAGCAGGATTCCACCGGCTGTAGACAATGAGAAGTTCATGCTGAGCATTGCCGCGGAAGGCCCTGCAACAAACAGCCGGCTGAGTTGCCAGATCAAAATGACGGCGGAGCTGGACGGAATCATTGTCCGGATCCCCGGCAAACAGAAGTGAATCGTGCGGGAACATTTCACCAGGAAGGACATGGCGCAATCATGAAACGACGCGAATTTGCGGAGCCCTTTCGGGTCGAGGACGGATCGCACTTCCGCTTGAAGGACTTCAATCCTGCGGACACGCTCGGCTTGAAGTCCAAAGAACACGCGAAAAAGGAGCTCGAGCGCGGAATCGCCCGCATGGCGGAATTGCAGGGAAAACTCTACGCCCAGGATCGCTGGGCCATTCTCCTGATTTTGCAGGCCATGGATGCCGCGGGAAAAGACAGCACCATCAAGCACGTCATGTCCGGCGTAAATCCTCAGGGATGCAAGGTCAATGCGTTCAAGGCGCCTTCCGCAGAGGAATTACAGCACGATTTTTTGTGGCGAACCTCGCGTTCGCTGCCGGAACGCGGCGAGATCGGCATCTTCAACCGGTCGTACTATGAGGAAGTTCTGGCCGTCCGCGTGCATCCGGAAATGCTCGCCCGCCAGAGGATTCCCACACAGTTGGTCTTGGATGATATCTGGCAGAAACGCTTCGAAGACATCAACGCATTCGAACGATATCTCTCGGGAAACGGGTTCGTGGTACTGAAGTTTTTCCTGCACCTTTCGAAAAAGGAGCAAAAGCGGCGGTTCTTCGAGCGGCTGGACGACCCGGAGAAAAACTGGAAATTCTCGATGAGCGACGCCCTGGAGCGGCAACACTGGGACAAATACATGAAGGCGTACGAAGACATGATCCGGAATACGAGTACGAAGCACGCACCCTGGTACGTCATCCCCGCCGATCACAAATGGTTCACACGCCTGGTCGTGGCGGAGGCCACGATCGAGGCGATGGAGGGTTTGGATCTATCGTTCCCCAAAATGGACGCGGAAAAGCGAAAAGAATTGAAGGATGCCCGCGCCGCGCTCGACCATGAGGCTTGAGTGCCACGCCAGCGCCGCGAACACGGGCTGCGCATCAATTGACGTGACAATTTATTTACAACTAGCTGTACCGCTCGTGAACAACTTTGCCCTTCATGCGGGCATCTGATCATCTCATTGTGACGAAACGCAGTGAGGTGATCGTTGTCGGAGCGGGACCAGCAGGCATCGTTGCAGCGATCGCGGCGCGAAGAGGGATGCTAAAAGCAACCTTCCCGCATACCCGGATACCCTCGATCAAAAAGTTCTATCCCCTTCGGCGATTCGCTATTCCATTCCTCCTCGCGGTATTCGCCGGGCTGGCCGCACTGACTCTGGCGCCCGCATCCCGGGCCCAGGATTCCATTGTTCAATTCGACGCCGGCCAGACGAAGATTGAATTTTCGCTTAGCGGTAATTTCCACACCGTTCATGGGACATTCGTTCTCAAGAGCAGCTCGATCCGATTCGACCCTTCCAGCGGGAAAATTAACGGAGCCATTGTTGTGGACGCGACCAGTGGCGACACCGGTAACAACAGCCGCGACAAAAAGATGCATCGTGAAATCCTGGAAAGCGCCAAATTTCCGGAAATTATTTTCACGCCGAAACAAATTGCCGGCATGGTCGCCGCCGATGGCACATCCAAAGTGGAAGTGTCGGGCCAGTTTCGCCTGCACGGGCAGGATCATGACTTGACGCTTCCGATCGACGTCCAGTCGGATGGCAAGAATCTGCAGATCACGACCCACATCGACATTCCCTACGTGCAATGGGGACTGAAGAACCCGAGCAATTTCATTTTGCACGTCAGCGACAAGGTCGCCATCGACATCCGCGCCACAGGGCGCGTGCAATCCGGCCAAAATCCTTAGGCAGAACGAATTGCCGCGGCCTGGATGGCCTGGGACATTGCGCCAATGAGCGGCGCCTCTTCGTTCAAGACCATGTGAATCGGAATTTGCGCCAAAAGAGAGGCGAACTTTTCCTTCTCGCAGAACGCCCGGAAAAACGTGCCGTCTTCCATCTTCTTTCGAATCTTCACCGCAATGCCCCCGGCCACCCACATTCCTCCGCGCGCGAGAACCTTCAGCGCCAGATTGCCCGCCTCGGCGCCATACATGGCTACCCAGAGGTCAAGCGTCTGGACGCAAACCGGACACTGCCCTGAAAGCGCGAGTCGCGTAATTTCCGGGGCGGCATCCGCTTCGGGATCTTCAAAAGAGGGATGCTGCACGGAGGCGTCGAGAAAAGTGTGGATCGTGCGAAAGCCTCGTCCGGAAAGGATCAGCTCCACGCTCACAAATTCATTAAACTTTTTCATATAGCGCAACAGCTCAATCTCCTGCTCCGTGCGCGGCGCAAAGTCCGTATGGCCCCCTTCGGAGCTGGCCACCACATGCTGCTTGCCGTCCCAGAACAATGTGGCCTCTCCCAAGCCGGTGCCCGCGGCAAGCAAGGCCTGCGTGGCTTTCGGGGAGGGCGTACCTTTGTTGAGAATGGAGAGCTCCGACGGCGCCATCAGCGCCAAACTATGAGCCGTCGCTTCCAAATCATTGAGGAGGACCACGTGCGGCGTCCCAAGCTGCTTGGCAAGCGCTGCGCGGTCGACAATCCACGGAAGATTGGTCGCCTTGACCCGATGATCGATCACAGGCCCGGCCACGCCAAAGCCTGCCGCCTCGATGTAATGCTTCCCTGTGCCTTTCGTTTCGTCGCGGGTTTCCGACAGAAATTTCGAGATCATTTCATCGAAGGTGGGAAATTCGCGGCTTTCGTATCGTTGATCGACGATTTTTCGGTGGGACCTGCCGCGGATTTCGAACAGCGCCAAATTGCACTTGGTGCCTCCAATGTCGCCTGCCAGAATCACGTGCTTCTCTCCGGTCTGCCGCGAGTAGTGCCTGCGGGCTTCGCCTGGGTTGCGGCTTTGGTGGACGCGGCAGGCGAAAGCTTCGCTGCTGCGGCCTTATCCACCAGAAAGATTTTTAGCCCGAGATCCCGCGGCTGCACGAGCTGCGCGGGATAGGGAGGATCAGACTTCCCCTCCAATACGGCGTGCAGGATTTCCGCTTTTTCCGAGCCCACGACCAGGAAGACGACGCGCGCTGCCGCGTCGAGCACCGGCAACGTCAGCGTCATCCGGCGCATATTCACCTTCGTGACCATGGGTGTGCTGACCCAGCGCGACGTTTGACGGATCACGCGCGCGCCGGGAAACAGGGACGCGGTGTGGCCGTCTTTTCCCAGGCCCAGAAAGATCAAATGAAATCGCGGAAATCCGCGGTCATCGAGTTCGAGATATTTCCGGAGGACCTCTTCATATTCGTGGGCCGCGCGGCCGATGCTCGGCTTTTCGGCCTCCATGCGATGCACGTTGCCCTCGGGAATCGGAACTCGAATTAGCATTTCGCGGCGCGCCATTCCGTAGTTGCTCTCGGGATTTGCGGGAGGCACCGCGCGCTCATCACTCCAGAACACATGCACCTTGGCCCAGTCCACCTGGCCGCGAAATTCATCGGAGGCGAGAAGTTTGAACATCGCCTGAGGCGTATTTCCGCCCGAGAGCGCGACCATGAACTGGCCGTGCTTGGCGATCGATTGCCATGCATAGTCCACAAACAACCGGGCCGCGCCGCGCGCAACTTCCGCGGGATCTGCATACACGTGCACGCCCGGAAGAATCTCCTGCGGGACGCCTTTACGTATTTCGCCAGTGTCGGCCATCGCGCTCCAGCAATTCATCGGCTTCGTGTGGGCCCCATGTGCCCGCCGCATAGTTGGGAAATTTGGGTTTGTTCGATTGGAAGTAATCCAGGATAGGATCCACGAGGGCCCATGCCGCTTCGACGCCATCGGCGCGGTCAAAAAGCGTCGCCTCGCCGCGCATGCAATCATTGATCAGCGTTGCATATGCGGATCGTTCACCCGCGCCAAATGCCGCCTGATAGCTGAAATCCATGTTCACCGTTTTCAACTTCATTTCCTGGCCCGGAAGCTTTGCATTAAACGAGATCGAAATTCCTTCATCCGGCTGGACATTCAGCACCAAGGCGTTCGTGGATAAATTCTGCCCACGGAACACCAGGTGCGGCGCGCGTCGAAACTGGATGGCGATTTCGGTGACGCGTGTGGGAAGGCGCTTGCCGGTCCGAAGGTAAAACGGGACGCCGGCCCAGCGCCAGTTGTCGATCTGCAAGTGCGCGGCGACGAACGTTTCCGTGGCCGAATTTTTCGCCACGCCGGGTTCTTCCCGGTACCCGGCCAGCATGGAAGAATTCCCGGGATCGCCCCCCGGCCCGTATTGCCCACGGACAATATCCGTCTTCAGACTTTCCGGGGTAAACGGGCGGATCGATTGCAGAACTTTTATTTTTTCGTTGCGCACGGCGGTGGCATCGAAGGCAGCCGGAGGTTCCATGGCCACGAGCGAAGTCAGTTGCAGGACGTGGCTCTGGATCATATCGCGCGTCGCGCCCGCGGTTTCGTAGAATGCCGCGCGCTGCTCGACGCCCAGAGTTTCTCCCGCGGTGATTTGCACGTGGTCCACGTAGTTGCGGTTCCACAGCGGCTCGAAAATGCCGTTGCCGAACCGCAGCACCATGAGGTTTTGGACCGTGTCCTTCCCCAGGTAATGATCGATGCGGTAGACCTGCGATTCGTCGAATGCCTTGAGCACCGTTTGATTCAGCTTTTTTGCCGAGGCCAGGTCGCGCCCGAAGGGTTTCTCGATGATGATCCGTGTCCACGATTTCTCGCTCGGGTTTTTTGCGAGGCCCGCCTTATCCAATTGGTCGATAATGATTGGATAAATTTCCGGCGGCGTGGCCAGATAAAAGAGGCGGTTTCCGTTCAGTTTGTGCGTGCTGTCGAGCTCCTCGAGACGGTTCTTCAATTTCTCGAACGCTTCCGGTTGGTTATACTCGCCCGAGACATAGGCCAGGGCGTTGGCAAATTCCTTGCACTCCTCTTCCCGCAGCGTGTTGGCGTCGGCGAATTTTTTTACGGAATCGACGGCGGATTGCTGAAAGGCCTCGTCGGTCATGGGCGTGCGCGCAAAGCCGATGATGGCAAACCTGCGCGCGAGGCAATTCTGCGCGGCCAAGCCGTATAACGCAGGAACCAGCTTCCGACGCGCGAGATCGCCCGAAGCGCCGAAGATGACGATAGTGCAGGGATCGGCCGGCGAAATCGAACTTTTCCTTGCGGTATCCGCCGTTTCGATAACTGCGCTCTTCGTTGCCGTCATGTCCGGGCCCTCACTTTTTCGCGGCCGCTTTGATGGCGTGGCCGCCAAACTGATTCCGCATCGCGGCCAGCAGCTTGTCGGAATACGAATCGGAATCGCGCGAAGTGAGCCGCTGCAGCAGCGACAACGTGATGATCGGGGCCGGCAAATCGAGATCGATCGCTTCCGCCACGGTCCAGCGGCCTTCTCCGGAATCCGCAACGTAGGGGGCGATGCCCGCCATCTCGGCGTTTTCTTTCAGCGCGATGCTCAGCAAATCCAACAACCAGGACCGCACCACGCTTCCCGTTCGCCAGATTTCCGAAATCTGGTGCATGTCCAGAGCAAATTCGTTTTTCTTTTTCAATACCGCGAAACCTTCAGCATACGCCTGCATCATTCCGTACTCGATGCCGTTGTGAACCATTTTCACGAAGTGTCCCGCCCCGGATGGTCCGACGCGGCCCCATCCCAGGTCCTTCCCCGGCGCAAGCGTTTCCAGCAGCGGGCGCAAATACTCGACCGCGGCTTTGTCTCCGCCCACCATCATCGAGTACCCTTCCTTGAGGCCCCAGATCCCGCCGCTCGTGCCCACGTCCACGAACTGGAATCCCTGCGCCTTCAGGCTTACTCCGCGGCGCTGCGTGTCCTTGTAATTGCTGTTGCCGCCGTCGATGAGAATATCATCTTTCGAAAGGTGCGGAGTGAGCGCGGCAATCGTTTCATCGACGGGCGCGCCGGATGGGACCATGATCCAAATGGCTCGCGGCTTTCCCGTGAGCTTCCCGGCGAGATTCGCCAGCGAATCGGCGCCCCCCGCTCCGGCCGCTGCAACTCGCGCCACGGCGCCGGCGTCCCGGTCGTAACCCACGACGCGATGTCCGCCACGCACGAGCCGCTCGACCATATTCGCGCCCATTCGCCCCAGCCCGACCATTCCGAGTTCCATATTCGCCTCCGCCACTACAATTCAGGAATGCTCACACCACTCGCTGCCAAGTCTCTGCGCAATTGCGCCGCGTCCTGAAAATGAATCGTGCGCATGTGCAGTTGTTGCGCGCACTCAAGATTGAGCTCCCGGTCGTCAATGAACAAACATTCGTCGGGATTGCGCTGGGTCACTTCGAGCGCCAGTTTATAGATGCCCTCATCGGGCTTTCGGACTCCCAGATAACAGGAGCTGAAAAATGCCTTGAACTCACGCCGCAAATTGAACTGATGGATCCGGCGTTCATTGAGTTCGAGCGGCTCGTTGTTGATGGTAGCCTGCAGATACTTTCCGGTTGCGGCCACATCCGACAGAACTGCGCGCGATTCCGGGAATTCTTCGGACTGCGCGAAAATGAAATCAGTGAATTCCTCGCGCGTGAAACTTCGCTTGCGGTAGAAGACAGTGCGCTGAAGGTAAGTGTCGAGCGTGATGCGGCCCGTCTCAAACGCCGGGCTTGCGAGTTCGTGCCGGTCCTGAAATTCTTCCCAGTCGATCCCGAATTTCTTGGCCGCCGCGGCGCGCGCTCCGCGGTCCCAGCCATTTGACAGGATTACGCCGCCTACATCCCAAAACAGCGCCGTGACGTCCGACATCGCGCCCCCTCAGAGCCGACCGCGTGACACGGATATTGTAAGCGAACCGGGCCGTGAAACTGAAACGCCGAACTTCTCGAAATTCACTTTTGAGGATGCCAGGGCGCTTCAGCCGGAATCGTTCGGGATTTGCAGCAAGACGTTCGGAGTCCCGGCAGCCTTCTGGGGCGCCGACTCGCGCGCAGCGAACATGGCGGCAAGTCCCACGATTGCGGCGCCGGTCCAATACCACGCAGGCGCGAGCGGATTGCCCGTCGCTTTCGTGAGCCACGTCACGGTGTATTGGGTCGAGCCGCCGAACGTCGCGATCGCCAAAGCATAAACCACGGCGACGCCGCCCGAGCGGATCGATGCGGGAAGCGATTCGGTCAGCCAGGTGACCATGGGACAAACGGATAGGTCCAATAAAATGGACAGGACTGCCGTTGCTCCCACGAGGGTGGCCATCGTGCGGAAATGCGAGATGATTTGGAAGGCCGGAAGAATGCAGACCAGCAGGAGAACGCCCGGGATGAGCATCACGGGTTTGCGGCCGAAACGGTCTGAAAGAGCGCCACTCACGAGATCAATAGCAACGCCGCAGAAGCCTACGACAACCGTCGGCGCGAACGCGACTTTCGCGGACATGTGCAACGTCACAATCGCATAGGTTGTCATGTAGTTGGTGATATACGTGCCGATCGTGCCGCTCCCGAGCAGCATCACCCCGATCACGGCAACTGGAATGTACGGGCGCAGCGGCACGCTTTCGCGCCCGGTGTGCCCGGTCGAGTGCAATGTTTCGGGCAAGCTTCGCCGCACCAGCAGTCCAAAGGGCACGATGACGGCGCCGATCAGAAAGGCGACCCGCCAGCCGTAATCCTGCAATTGCCGTTCGCTTAGAATGTTGGCAAGCGCAAATCCGACAAGACCCGAAAGGAGGACGGACAGATGCTGAGTCCAGGCCTGGAATGCCGTATAGAAACCCCGTCGATCTGGTGGGGCCGCTTCCAGCAGGAACGCCGTCGTCGGCCCGACTTCTCCGCCCAGGGCGAAACCCTGCAACATCCGGAAAAAAATAACGAGGATGGGGGCGGCGATGCCGATCATCGAATGGGGAGGCGTCAACGCTAGCCCTGTGATTGCTACTCCCATCAGCGAGAAAGTGAGAACCATCGCGGGCTTGCGTCCCACGCGATCGCCCATTCTTCCGATCACGAAGCTGCCGATTGGCCGTGTGACAAAGCCCACGCCGAACGTGCCGAGGGAAGCCAACAGGCTTGCCGACGGGGTACTTGATGGGAAAAAAGCTTTGCCGATATACACAGCAAAAAAAGCGTAGGTCAGGAAATCATAGAATTCCAGCGCATTGCCGGCGACAACCGCGGCGACGTAACGCGCTGGGATCGATGAGGGGGGCGGCGGCGTGTTATCCATCTTTGGTCGTTTCCGCCAGGTCCCGTTGGCGGGATGGGGTTATAACACAAGTAGGTGATTCTTTCATGCGTTCCCGGTGAGGCAGTCGCCGCAGACTTTGCCGGTTTGGATTTCTCCTGTTCTTGCAGTATCGTAGGTGTGAATAGATTGCTTAAGTTCCCCGATGGAGGATGCAAATGGCGGATGAATCCTGTGGCCCGACAAGTCCCGTGCCGGCGAGTGCGCCTGCAAAGCCCGGCCAGCGCATGGTCCATTGCGTAAAGTTCGACAAGGATATGCCCGGCCTGGAACGCGTCCCGTGGAAAGGAGAACTGGGCAAGCGCGTGTATGAGAACGTCTCGGCCGATGCCTGGAAATTGTGGATTGAATATTCCAAGATGCTGGTGAATGAGTACCGGCTGAATCCGCTCGACCCGCAGTCGCAGAAAATCATGGAAGAGCAGATGGAGCAATATTTCTTCGGAGAAGGCGCCAAGCTGCCGGAAGGATATGTCCCGCCGAGGGCAAAGGGTTAACTTCGTCCCCGCTGTAGGACAGGCTTAAGCCTGTCTGGTTTGCGTGGCCGCTCAAGTTGCAAAAGCGACAGGCTTAAAGCCTGCCCTACTGGCTGCTCACCGTTCCCGTCACGGGATGCTGCACCGGCAATCGCTCGGTAATTTCAAATTTTAATTGACTGTGCGCTAGGCGAAGCGCGGCTTCCACTTCGGCGGGCGATTTGCCGTGCGCGAAAATAAATCCGAGATACGTCGCTCCCTCGGGCCACGCTGCAATGAAGTCATGCAGGCGCGCCGTGATTTGCACGTCTTCGATCCCGGGCGTCGCGCGGGCTTGTTCTTCCCCTTCCACTTTTTCAAGAGTGCCGGTCTTCGGCACGGGAATCATCATCACGCCGGACGCGTCGTCTTCCCGATCGAGGTCCGTTCCCGGCATGCCCAGCGCGTGCCGCACCAATAGTTCTTCGAGGAAAATTCGTTGCGGGCCGAATCGCAGCGCGTGCGAACACAGGCCTCCGATGGGCCTTGGCGCCGCTTCCAGCACCCACGGGCCTTCGTCATTGATGCGAAATTCCGCGTGCACCGGGCCGTGCGTGAGTCCCAGGGCATGAACTGTGCGCTCTGCGCAGTCCAGAAGGCGGTCGTAAATATCATCCGGCAGGCGCGACGGCGTGACGTAGATGGTCTCTTCAAAATACGGCCCTTCGAGCGGGTCGGGCTTGTCGAACATCGCGAGAATCCGCAGCTTTCCTCGCGTGAGCAATCCTTCGACAGCCACTTCCGCGCCGGGAATGTAGCGCTCGACGAGCAGGCGGTCGAGTTCCGGTTCGCGCGTGACTTTCATTTCCGGAGACTCCAGCAGATCTTTGATGCGCGCAACGGCAGCCTGAAATTCCTCCGGCTGGTTCGCGCGAATCACGCCCTGGCTTGCGGCTAGCCGCAGCGGCTTGACGACGCACGGAAATTGGACGCGCGGAAGAATTTTTTCCACGCGCTTGTCGAGCCGGAAGGAAAAAAATCCGGGCACCGGAAGTCCGGCATCGCGCAAGACTTCGCGCTGGCGCAATTTGCTGCGGCAATTTTCCACGGCTTGCGGAGAATTGTAGGGGAACGCCAGCGCGCGCGCGGCGTATGCGGCCGTCGACGTTGGCGGATCGCCCAGCGCGATCAATCCGTCCACGGGGCGAACCAGCGATTGCTTCACGATCCGTCGCGCCGCATCCTCGGGCTCGTCGAAGCGAACCGCAATCGCGCCGTCCGACCACGGGTCCTCGAGCTGGTGGCAGCGGTCGCTTGCAAACACAACGTCGACACCCAGCGCTTTCGCGGCTTCCGCGAAAGTGCGCGTCTGGTAACCCAATTTACTGGCAAGAATCAGTAGTCGGCTCATATTGGTCGCTTCAAATGCTGCTGCGCCTTTCGCTCTCGGTGATGACGCTGATCAAATCGTCCCCCGGACATATTGAGTTCGTGCTCGGCGACGTGTTAGCCGCATGCCGAAGCCTCGGGTAGCACAGGCACTCTGCCTGTGCGGTTTTGTAAACTGCCAGTACGCCATCCATTCTCGTGCATTGGCAAAAAGCGCACAGGCAGAGTGCCTGTCCTACTTAGAAGCTCCCCACTAGGCTTTCATCACACAAATTGATCGGCCTTGGCTACAGTTTCCTTTACGCTGCCAATGGAAACAAACTGCACGTCCATCGGTTCGGCGCAGCAATACCACGGCTCATCCAGGTATGGCACGGGCGCGCTCTTCAATCCAGAATGCGCGGCCCCATTGGCCGAGCGATTTCCTGCGGCAGCATGCGCCGCCCGCCGAATGTGCGAGAAAATTTCCGTGCGCGAAAGTTTGAGGCTGTCTCCACGCTGCACGAGCTGCGAAATTTCGCGCGCCAGCGCATCCACGCGCGCGTCTTCGTGTTCCCATGGAAACACGAGCGCCGCGGAATCAAACGGGCCTACCATCGCGCTCACCTCGGGCAATTCCAGAAGGCGCGAGCCCGCCGGAATCAGCAGGCGAATCGCGAGCTGAATGGGCGCGACATTTTCGGACAATCCTTGCTCCGCGAGCACGTCCAGCAAATCCGTGTAGCCCTCGAACGTTGTCCACGGCGTGAACGGCACGAAGGTGGGCAGGAGCGTCATGCCCAATTCCCGGAAGCGCGCGACGACCGCGAGAAAATCGGCGCGCGTGTGGCCTTTGTCAAATTTTTCAAGCACTGCGTCATCCACCGATTCCACGGCGCTGGTGACGAACAGGCATCCGGTATCGCGCAACGCGGGCAATAGGGCGTCGTGTTTGCGCAAATGCTCGATCTTGATCGTCACATCGTAGGTGAGTTCCGGAAACTCGCGATGCATCGCCTCGACAATCGAAATCGCGTGCGCCGGCCCGTTGAAGAAATCTGGATCGCCAAACGTGATGTGCCGCGCGCCCGCGGCCACTTGCTGCCGAATATCTTCGAGCACGACCTCGCGCTCCACCACGCGAAACGCGCCGTTGTACACCGGCACGATCGGGCAGTGCCGGCAAAGATGCTTGCAGCCGCGCGTCGCTTCGGTCGAGCCCGCAACGCGATGCTCGCCATCGGGCATCACCACGCGCGCATATTTCGCCGGCTCCAGCATGCCCGCGCGGTCCGGCACAAGGAATTTTTGCCGCGCGAGAGAGATTACCGGCTCCTCTGCTTCACGTGCCCGTTGCCATTTGGCGCGCCGTGCTCGAGGCGCGAAGCGAGGCTCGCGAGGCCTTCCTCGAATTCCCCGCCGAGGATCGTGCCCACGCCCAGGCCGCGCAGATATTCCTCATTCACCGGCGCGTAGAGACCATAAAAACACAGGTGAGCGCGCGGATTCATTTCGCGGATTTTCGGAACGAGGCCCGCCGCAAGCCGCGTGGCCGTGTGCATCGGCACATAAAAGCAAATCAAATCCGCGGCGAGAATGGCCTCTTCGTCGAGCGCTTCACGCGTCAAATCGAGGCATGAGACATCGTGCTCGCGAGCGCGCAGCCACGCGGCCGGCGACGCCAGGCCAAACGGCTGCCTGCCAAGTTCATACGTGGAGATGAGAAGGATGTTCATCCGGGTCTGCTTGCGCCATTGGCCATTCTAACCGAAGCGAATCGCGGAGGAACAAGAATCGAAAAAAAACGCCCCGTCCCGACGGCTATGCCGGTCGGGACGAGGCGGAGCAGAAAGCCAATCTCGGGCCGTCGTGCTGCGGATATACCGACGACCGCGAAATGGAAAATTCAGACCCTTACGGGCAGGTCGGTGAAATCATCTTGATGGCCGACAGTTTCATATAGTGAGGGGCCTTCTCAACGCCCTTCATTGCCTCAGCGTCAGCAGGAGCTACCGCCGTGCCGGTGATGTCGATCTTGTGTCCAACATGTGGGGCCAGGTTGACATCCGACGACACAATTCCGACCGTCTTCGGTCCCTTTTCAAGATCGGAGAGGTAGAAGGAGCCGGGGGCCGTGCCAGCCCTCAAGCATCCCGTCATGGTATGCGTTTTGGGAGCATCCTGAGCGCTGGTGCCCATGGAAATGGTAAATGCACATGCGACAACCAGTACCGCAAAAATCAATTTTTTCATGTAGGTCTCCTTTTGAGAGGATCGCTGGGCATGGTATCACATATTCTACCAGCAAAATGAAAATCTGTTCATTTGGAAGCTCCGTCCGCCCAGGTTCGCTGGACCTGCCTTGACCAGATCACTCAGCCGAATCCCGCATGCCAGAACCTGTTTCCCGGACTCCCGGGCTGCACGGAAGATCAGGATGCGTTATGATTGAACCCTGCAACACACGAGAAAGGAACAAGGTCCGTATGTCTCCCGCATCCAAGAATTCATTCGGCACGCGCGACACGCTTCAGGTGGACGGCAAGTCCTACGAAATTTTCCGATTGAGCACGCTGGAGAAAAAGGGAGTGGGCCATGTCTCCAAGCTTCCCTTCTCGCTGCGCGTGCTGCTCGAAAATCTTTTGCGCCAGGAGGACGGGCGATTCGTTCATCCCGCAGATATCGAGGCGCTGGCCGGTTGGAATCCGAACGCCGCGACGCAGAAGGAAATTTCCTTCATGCCCGCGCGCGTGCTCTTGCAGGATTTTACCGGCGTGCCCGCCGTCGTCGATTTCGCCGCCATGCGCGAAGCGATCCGCACGCTGGGCGGCGATCCGAAAAAAGTGAATCCCCTGCTGCCCGCCGAACTGGTGATCGACCACTCGGTGCAGGTGGACAAGTTCGGCTCCGACATGGCCTTCGCGTTCAACGCGGAACTCGAATTCCAACGCAACGTCGAGCGCTACGCCTTCCTGCGCTGGGGACAAGAAGCCTTGAACAATTTCAAGGTCGTTCCGCCCGATACCGGCATTTGCCACCAGGTGAACCTCGAATACCTCGCGCGCGTCGTGTTTGACGCCACAGCGGACGGCAAGACGCACGCGTTCCCCGATTCGCTTGTCGGCACCGATTCGCACACCACCATGGTCAATGGCCTCGGCGTCTTCGGCTGGGGCGTTGGCGGCATCGAAGCAGAGGCCGCGATGCTCGGCCAGCCGCTTGTCGATGCTGATCCCGGAAGTCGTCGGCTTCAAGCTGCACGGCCGTCTGCCCGAAGGCGCGACGGCCACCGACCTCGTGCTGATCGTCACCGAAATGCTGCGCAAAAAAGGCGTGGTCGGAAAATTCGTCGAGTTCTACGGCACGGGGCTTTCCAGCCTGAGCCTGCCGGACCGCGCGACGATCGCCAACATGGCGCCCGAATACGGCGCGACGATGGGCTTCTTCCCCGTGGATGCGGAGACGCTTTCCTATTTGCGCTTCACGGGCCGCGACGAAACGCGCGTGCGCCTCGTCGAGGAATACACGAAGGCGCAGGGCATCTTCCGCACCGATGCCACGCCGGATCCGATCTACACCGACAAGCTCGAACTCGATCTCGCCAGCGTCGAGCCCACGCTGGCCGGGCCGAAGCGCCCGCAGGATCGCGTGCCGCTGCGGCAATCGAAAGCGTCGTTCGAAAAGTCGCTCGAAGGCGCCGCGCAAAAGCACGTCGCGGTGAAGAACAATGGCGACAAGTTCGAACTTTCGAACGGTTCGGTGGTCATCGCGGCGATCACCAGCTGCACGAATACTTCGAACCCATCCCTGATGCTGGGGGCCGGCCTGCTGGCGAAGAAGGCCATCGAACGCGGTCTGCACAGCAAGCCCTGGGTGAAGACCAGCCTCGCGCCCGGTTCGAAAGTGGTCACCGATTATCTGGAAGCCGCGGGCCTTGGAAAATATCTCGACGAGCTCGGCTTCCAGCTGGTCGGCTACGGCTGCACCACGTGCATCGGCAACAGCGGCCCGCTCGAAGAGCACATCGGCGCGGCCATCAAGGACAACAGCCTGGTCGCCGTTTCCGTTCTCAGCGGAAATCGAAATTTCGAAGGGCCGCATTCATCCGCTGGTGCGCGCGAATTATCTGGCGTCGCCGCCGCTGGTGGTGGCCTACGCGCTCGCGGGCCGCATGGATTTCGACATGGCCAGCGAGCCGCTCGGCAACGACAAGGCCGGCAAGCCGGTATTCCTGCGCGACATCTGGCCGTCGCCGCAGGAGATCGAATCCACCGTGCGCGCCAGCGTCACGACCGCGATGTACCACAAGGAATACGGCGAAGTGTTTCAGGGCGATGCACACTGGCAGGGACTGAAGGTGCCGGAGGGCGATCTTTACGCCTGGGACAAGAAGTCCACGTACATCAAGAATCCGCCGTTCTTTGAAAAAATTACGAAGACTCCCGCGCCGCTCACCGACATTCACAACGCGCGCGTGCTGGCCATGCTGGGCAACAGCATCACCACCGATCACATCTCGCCCGCGGGCTCGATTGGCGTCGACAGCCCGGCCGGAAAATGGCTCATCGCGCAGGGCGTCAAGCCCGTGGACTTCAACTCCTACGGCGCGCGCCGCGGCAATCACGAAGTGATGATGCGCGGCACGTTCGCGAATATCCGCCTGCGCAACCAGCTCGCTCCGGGCACCGAAGGCGGCTGGACCGTGCACCAGCCCGACGGCGAGAAAATGTCGATCTACGACGCGTCCATGAAATATCAGAAAGAGGGCGTGCCGCTGATCGTGCTCGGCGGCAAGGAATACGGCTCGGGATCGTCGCGCGACTGGGCGGCGAAAGGGACGCTGCTGCTCGGCGTGCGCGCCGTGATCGCGGAAAGTTTCGAGCGCATCCATCGCAGCAACCTGCTGGGCATGGGCGTGCTGCCGCTGCAATATCGCGCGGGCGATACGGCGCAGTCGCTCGGCCTCACCGGATTCGAGGAGTTCACGATTGAAGGCATTTCGAAACTCGCTCCCGGAATGACTGTCGAGGTTCGCGCTCGCGATAAACAGGGCAAAAAAACCGTGTTCCAGACGATCGCGCGCGCCGACACGCCCGAGGAAGTCAATTACTACCGGCACGGCGGCATCCTGCCGTACGTCCTGCGGCAAATGCTCTAGTTGAATTTGCTGTAGCTCGCCTCTTCAGAGGCGAGGGTTTTGTGCGCCACATAAGACAAACCCCGCCTCTGAAGAGGCGGGCTACAGCAAATTCGCGGCGAACGAAGCGAATTGCACCTCGCAATTCTTCGACTTCCCGCTTGTCTTGACAAGTGCACGAATTTGAATTTTTAATTTTCACGGGTGAAGTACAGAATGAAAAGCAGCGTCGAAGCCCCAGATTGGTCAGCTATACCGAAACCCGCAGATGATGGGGCCGCATCGCACCTTGTAGGAATGCGCGTACCCTCTATCCTTTTGCCCGCCACGGATGGGACAACCGTTGACCTATCCTCGCTGCCGGGCCTGGTCGTCGTCTATGCGTATCCCCGAACGGGAATTCCAGGGATCGAAAATCCTGCCGGTTGGGACCTGATCCCCGGCGCTCGAGGATGCACGCCGCAGACGTGCGCTTTCCGGGATCACTTCGCGGATTTGAAAGCCCTCGGCGTCAATCGCCTCTTTGGCCTTTCAACCCAGGACACTACCTATCAGCGCGAGGTTGCGGAACGCCTGCACCTGCCGTTTCCGATTCTCTCGGACGAACATTTCAACCTAATTGCGGCGCTGCGCTTGCCCACGTTCCAGACGAGCGGGATGACGTTGCTGAAGCGGCTGACCCTCGTGATCAAGGACGGGAAGATCGAGCACGTCTTCTACCCGGTCTTTCCTCCCGACCGGAATGCGGGCGATGTAATCGCCTGGCTTGCGACCCGAACGCAGTAGAAAGCCGTTGCATCTGATTGGGACTCCGCCATTATTCGGATGGCGGCTCAGTGCGACAATGAAAATGCCCGTTCCGTCCCGAAAGGCACGGGACGGAACGGCCTCTACATAACCGTCCGACCTTGTCAGGTGTCGGTTTTGTAGAGGCCGCCCGCCTTTGGGGCGGGCAGATGTGCTCTCCTTCCAGGACTGTACTGAATCACGACCCTCTTTCGTTGTGCCTTTCCATCCTCCCCAAACTTCTGTTAGTTTCTTCTCTTTCATGGAAGAGGAGCCAGCGATGCGCCTGCAAATCAAATCGGTTTGTTTTCTGACGATTGCCATTGTTTCTCTATCCATCGCGGCGGCGCGGCTCGCGGCGCAATATCCGCAGCCGCAGCCGGACCGCGTCTATGCCATCAAGGCCGGCAAGCTCGTCGATCCGGAAAAAGGAACGACCGAAACGAATCAAATCATCCTGGTGCGCGGAAAGAAAATTGAAGCCGTCGGCGCCAATGTATCCATTCCGGCGGATGCAAAAATTATTGACCTCACAAAGTCGACCGTCCTCCCCGGCCTGTTTGATGCGCACACGCATCTCTGCATGACCCTCAAGAAAGATCGCGACGGCAACAACTATTTCTTTACCACGCTGATGGACTCGACTCCCTACCGCGTGATTGAAGGCGTAGCCAACGCCAGAGACATGCTGGCCGCGGGCTTCACGACGGTGCGCGACGTGGGTAACAACGGCAACTACGGCGACACGGCCCTGCGCGAGGCTATCGAGCGCGGACTCGTGCCCGGCCCCACCATGATCAATGCCGGGCGCATCATCGCGCCGTATGGCGGCCAATTTCATTTGCAGCCCGAGAAGCGCGATCTGGCCACGCCGGAATATGCGTTCGCCGATACGCACGACGAAATGATCAAGGCCATCCGTGAAAATATTCATTACGGCGCTACGGTGATCAAGATTGTCGTCGACGATCAGAAATATATTTACAGCGCCGACGACATCCGCTTCATGGTGGAAGAGGCGCACCGCGACGGCCTGAAACTCGCCGCGCATTGCTGGACGCGCGCCGGCGCGCACAACGCGGCCGAGGCCGGCGTCGATTCGATTGAGCACGGCGAAATGATGACCAACGAAGATTTGCAGCTGGCGAAGAAGAACCACGTCGTTCTGGTCGGAACGGATTTCACCGAAAGGGCCGCGCGCGACAGCGGCTTCCCCGAACTTGCATGCGGTGTTTGTCGACCGACTGAAGCGCGCGTATCAGATCGGGGTCACGATGGCGTTCGGCACGGATGCGTTTGTGTACGTGCCGGGGGAAACGCGCGGGACGCAGGCGGTGGAATATGTCGACTCCTGGGTCGAAGCGGGCGTGCCCGCGAAAGACACGCTGCGCGCCATGACGATCAACGCGGCGCGCCTGCTCGGCGTGGACGCAGAGCGCGGCGCGATCAAGCCCGGCCTCGCCGCAGACATTATTGCCACTCCGGAAAATCCGCTGGACAATATTCAAGCCGTGCGCAAAGTATCGTTCGTCATGAAAGACGGCAGCGTTTTTAGGTCTGAGTAGGACAGGCTTCCAGCCTGTCGCTTTTCGTTATATCCCGCAAGGCGTTACGAAACCCGACAGGCTGGAAGCCTGTCCTACTTTTAGGGCACTCGCACTACTGTCAGCGACTTGACCATCTCCACCCACCGCGCCGGTCGCTTTTCGTGAGGAGCAACCAGCCGGAACGGCCCCAGAGCACCGGGGATTGGCGCCCCGTCCAACGTGTCCGCCAGCATAATTTCCGAGTCCATGAAGCTGGAATTAAACTCCTCCAGGGCAAAGACAACGCGATAATTGTCGGCCGCTTCGACCAAAACGTACGTCGCCATGGCCTGCCCGCGCAGTTGTTCGCCCTGCGCCACGCCGGCCTTTTGCAGCAGATCTTCGACCAGCACGCCTTCGTACACTTCCGTTTTCTTGGAGTGAGCGTTGTCCACGCGCAGCGTCTTTCGCGGCATCGTCTTGAGATCCGCCACGGTCAAGTCGAGAGGCGTGGTCACGGCGCCGCCGACCTTGAAATCAGGGGGCCCGGCCGAAGGCTTTGGCGGAGCGGCTTGCTGCGCCCACGCGGAAAATCCGAGCACAACAATCATCCCAGCAACAGGTAAAATTCGGCGCATGGGGATTCCCTTTCCAATGCAAATCGAAAGAATCTCAATTACATCGTCAACTCTTTTGCAACATGACTTCGGTCGATTTGATGACAGCGGAGACGCGGTCGCCGACTTTCAGCTTCATTTCGTCGGCGCTTCGCCGGGTGATCACGCTTTCAATCAGATTCTTGCCGACCTTCACTGTCACGTGAGCCATGACGCCGTCCACTTCGAGTTCCACAATCTTTCCTTCGATCTGATTCCTTGCCGAAAGTTTCGTGGCCAATGGAATACCCTCTTTTCTGCGGATCGTTGTGGGGACTTATCTCTTTCGGGCCAAGCTTCGGATTTTTACGCCTCACTGTCAAATCGTCTGAAATTGGCTAGGAAATATCCATATCCATACGAATTGCACGCACTCGAATCGCAGGGCGCGCACCAAACTTCAAGTGACGATCGACGGGTAGAGCTTCGTCGCCACGGCCACCAGCACTGCAAACGCGATGAACTGCATCAGGAAATCCTTGCCCAGGCCGAACGAAGTGCTGCTGCCAACGATCATCAAGGTTCGCAGCGCATCCACCTGATACGAGAGAGGGTTCGCCTTGGATACGACGCGCAGCCACGACGGCATCAGGGTCAGCGGGTAGATGGCATTGCTCGCGAAAAATAACGGCATCGTAAGCACCTGGCCGATTCCCATGAAGCGTTCGCGCGATTTAACGAGGCACGCGACGATCAGAGAGAATGTCGAGAAAATCGCCGAGCCCAGCATCACCGCAAGCACAACCCCTGCCAGCGCAAATATTTCAAACCGAAGCCGAATGTGCAGGACATAGGACAACAGATACACAAATACCATCTGGCACAGGCTGCGCACCGTCGAGGATATCGCTCTTCCGAGGACCAGCGTACTGCGCGGCGCGGGACTCACCAGAAATTTCTGCACGATGCCCAGGTCCCGCTCCCAAATCAGCGAGATTCCATAAAAGATCGCTCCGAACAAGACGCTCTGCGCCAGAATGCCGGGCGCCATGAAATCCAGATAACTGATGCCGCCCGTAGGGATCGCCCGCGTGCGATTGAAAACCTGGCCGAAGATCAACAGCCAGAGAACCGGCTGAATCATGCGCGTGAAAAGTTCGATGGGATCGTGAATGAGTTTGCGTATGTCGGCTTCCGCGACGGCCATAGTCTGGCGCAGGTAATTCGCGCCGGGAAACGGCTCAACCCACTCGTTGAGATGTGATTCGTGTGCGAGCGACATCTTTCAGTTCGCCTCCCTCGGAAATCGTGGCACCCGTGAAATGAATGAAAACATCGTCGAGCGAGGACTCCGCGCCGACTTGCGCCTTGAGCGCTGCCGGCGTGTCCATCGCGGCGAGCACGCCGCGGTGCATGACGGCCACCATGTCGCACAAGTGATCCGCCTCTTCCATATCGTGCGTGGTCATCAGGATCGTCGTGCCAAACTCACGGCGTAGTTCGCGTATCCGCTCCCACACGGAGCGTTTTGCGGAGGGATCGAGCCCTACAGAAGGCTCGTCCATGAATAAAACGCTGGGCCGGTGCAACATGGATTGCGCGATTTCAAGACGGCGAATCATGCCGCCGGAATATTGCCGCACGAGTTTGCCGCCGACGTGCGCGAGTTCCATGAATTCCAGAGCTTGCGCAATCCGGCGGGACCGCTCCGCTCTCGGCATCCCGTAAAGCTTCGCGGAAATCAGCAGGTTTTCGTAGCCGGTCAGATCGCCGTCCGCGGACAGCATCTGCGAAACGTACCCGATTTTCTTTCGCACTGACTCGGGATGCCTTACCAAATCAAAGCCGGCAATCTTCGCCGTGCCTTCTGTAACCGGCAGCAGCGTCGTCAGCATTTTGATGAGCGTGCTCTTCCCCGCTCCGTTTGGCCCGAGCAGGCCAAAGGTCGCGCCGGACGCCACAGAAAACGTCAGATGATCGACCGCTACCAGCAGGCCGTATCGCCGCGTCAGGGATTGAACCTCGATGACATTGCTACCGGGGGCGGTTTCCATGGACGTTAGAGTTTACCTCGGAGAGGCGTTTGATGCGACATGGGGGTTTCAAGGCACGTTCTGCGACACAGGAAGAAACAATTGCTGTCGGCGAGCGTCTATTGAAAGTAGGATAGAGTGTCTGTCACAGACACATTTGACCGGAGTGCGACATGAAGCGTTTCAGAATCCTTTCTATCACCGGGCTCGCTTTGACGCTGGGAATCGCGGGCGTCACAATCGCCGCAGCGCCGCGAAGCTTGCCGACGCGAGCCGCCGCAGCCGCTGCGGCTCAAGATGTACAAATCCCCATCCAGCAATACACTCTGAACAACGGCTTGCGCGTCGTGCTTTCGGAAGATCATGCGGCGCCAACGGTATCGCTCTGCATTACCTACGACGTCGGATCGCGCAACGAGCTGCCCGGCCACACCGGATTTGCGCATCTTTTTGAACACATGATGTTCCAGGGATCGCAGAATGTGGGCAAGGGCGAGCACCTGATCCTCGTGCGCGTGAACGGCGGCGACGTGAACGGCACCACCAGCGATGACTCGACGAATTATTACGAGCGCGTGCCCGCCAATCAGCTCGACATGGCCCTGTTCCTCGAATCCGACCGCATGCGCGCCTTGCGTATCACGCAGGCGAATCTGGACAACCAGCGCAGCACGGTCCAGGAAGAGCGGCGCCTGCGCATGGACAATCAGCCCTACGGAAAGACGGGCGAAATTCTCGACGACCTCGCCTACGACAATTTTGCATACAAACATTCCACGATGGGTTCGATGGCCGATCTGAACGCGGCGAGCCTCGATGACGTCGCGCAGTTTTTCAAGACCTACTATGCTCCGGACAACGCGGTCCTGACTCTGGTCGGCGACTTCAGCTCCGGCGAAGCTCTTGCCAAGATCAAAAAATACTTTGAGGACATTCCCTCGCAGCCCGCTCCTCCCGCCGTGGACATGGCCGAACCCGCGCAGACCGCAGAGCGCAGAACCGTGGTCGAAGATTCCTTCGCCCGCCTGCCGCGGCTCGACATCGTTTACAAAACGGTTCCCTCGAATACGCCGGATTTCTACGCGCTGGATATGCTGGGCGATATTTTGTTCGGCGGCCCGTCTTCCCGGCTGTATCAAAAACTGGTGAAGGATAAAGCGGTAGCTCTGCAAGTGGCCGGAGGTGTCGATTTCCGGCGCGGACCGGCTCTGTTTCAGGCGTTCGCCATGCTCAAGCCCGGACAGGACCCGAATGAAGTCGAAAAACTGATTTATGAGGAGTTCGAACGCGTCAAGACGGATGGCGTCACGACCGCGGAAATGCAAAAAGTCCTCATTCAGGACCGCCTGCAGCAGGCCGAGTCCATGACCAGCACCATGAGTCGCGCGCGAACGATAGGCCAATACGCAGTCTACTTTCACGATCCGAATCTGATCAACACAGTTCTCGCAAAATACAGCGAGATTACCCCCGCCGACATTCAGCGCGTGGCCCGGCAGTATCTGGGCGCAACCGAGAGAACCGTCGTATTGACGAATCCAAAGGCGCAAGCGCAGGCCGCGCCGGCTCGATAAGGACGAAGAGGAAATCGATGAGACACACCATGAGTATCAGATTCTATACGCGCGCAGCTGCAGCGGTGCTTCTGGCAGCCGTAATGGCGGCACCGGGATGGGGCCAGGGTGAAGCCGCACACGACAAGTCCATCCCCACGAGCAAAGTCGAGCGGCTGAACCGTGCGCCGGTTTCGAAAGACATCCTGAAAGTAACGCTGCCGCGTCCGATCGAGACCACTCTTCCGAACGGCGTCCACCTGATGATTCTTGAGGACCACCGGGTTCCTCTGGTCGCGGTGCAATTTGATATCGACGGCGCCGGCCCGATGTACGAACCCGCCGGCCAGCCCGGCCTGGCGGCCGCCACAGCGCGCTTGCTGGCGGAAGGGACGAAAACGCGCACGAGCAAGCAGATTGCCGAGCAAATCGATTCCCTGGGCGCGTCGCTTTCCGCATCCGCGGGGTTCGGCTCCGGCTCAACCGTAGTGGGCGCCTCGGGGTTGTCGGACACGTTCGAACAGTGGTTCGCTCTCACAACGGATGTCCTCCTTCATCCGAGTTTTCCCGCCGATGAACTGGCGCAATATCAGGCGCGCGCAAAGCCCGCCCTGTTGCAGCAGCGCTCGCAACCCGGTTTTTTGGCCAATCAAACCATGAGCCGCGCGTTGTACGGCACGTATCCCGCGGCGGTCGTTTCGACCACGCCGGAATCTCTCGACTCCCTGACGCCGGCAATGCTTGCGGAGTGGCATGACAAGCATTACGCGCCGCAAAACACGATCCTGGCGATCTCGGGCGATGTCCACGCGGACACGCTTATTCCCAAGTTGCGCAAATGGCTGGCGGAGTGGCGGCTTTCGAAAGCGCCCGTACACTTTTCTCCCGGTCCGCCGCCCGCGAGCAAGGAGAAGATTTTTCTGGTGGATCGGCCCGGATCGGTGCAGACCACGCTGCTGATGGGCAACCTGGCCATCGATCGGACCAATCCGGATTACCCGGCGCTGGTGGTGATGAATGAAGTCCTGGGCGCGGGATCGGCGAGCCGCTTGTTTTTGAACCTGCGCGAAGAAAAGGGCTACACCTACGGCGTGTACAGCGGCGTGAGCGCGCGAAAATATGCCGGGCCCTGGACCGCGGGCGGCGACTTGCGCACGGAAGTAACCGATGGAGCGATGACGGAATTTCTGCGCGAACTGAACCGCATCCGCGACGAGAAGGTGCCGGACGAGGAACTCGACGCGGCGCGCAGGTCGGTCGTCGCGCGCTTTGCGCTTTCGCTCGAATCGCCGGGTCAGCTCATCGGCTACGCCATCACGCGGAAGGCGTACAAATTCCCCGCCGATTATTGGGACAAATATCCCGCGCAGATCGCGGCCATCAGCGCGGACGACGTGCAGCGCGTGGCCAGGAAATACATCAATCCGGAAACCATGCAGGTGGTGGCCGTCGGAGACGCCGGGAAGATCAAATCGATTCTCGAGAAATACGGCCCCGTTGAAATCGTGGATGCCTCCGGGAAAAATCCAGCGGAAACGAGCAAACCAAAAGATGCCAGCGCGCAGTGACTTCGGAGGTCGGGACTTCAGTCCCGACGCAGAGGGTGGCTCGGTCAAGGGCTTTAATCCCTGAAGCTTCAGGGGCTAAAGCCCACAATCGAATGCAATCCGCATGGCCGAGCTGAAGATCGGCCCTCCTAAAAACCGCGGACGATCAGATTAGGACATTGCTCTCACTCAACTTCACTTGAATTGTTGGATTGAGCTGA
The DNA here is from genome assembly GCA_963804145.1 of uncultured Acidobacteriota bacterium. GTDB lineage: Bacteria > Acidobacteriota > Terriglobia > Acidiferrales > UBA7541 > Palsa-360. Next base: position 569,835 of record CAWDPI010000010.1, read on the forward strand.
ATCAATTCGATGGGGCCGCGGCGGTGAAAAAATTGATGCTCACCGTGGCTAAATCCGAAGATGGAAATTTGCTTTGATACCGCGGATCCGCTTGCAATCCGGCTTCGCGGGCGCAGTTCAAAAACACGGGCAATTCCACGAGATACTGATCCGAAAATCCGTGCGTCCCGTCGTATGCCACCGCGGGCGTCTTCGACAAATTTGCCGCGGTAAGTTCCGGCGGCAGGGTGTGCAGCTCAAGGACGAGCAAACCGAACCGCCCAACGTACGGCGCCCAGCGGTGCAGATGGCGGACCAAATTTTCTTCCAGCTCATCGCAGGGAATCTCTTCCCCGAGGTAGGCAAACGCGCCGCTGGATTCTCCCGTCCTCGTTCCGCGGACATAATTCGCCGGACGCAGGTAAGGCCGGTTGTGATCCAGGAACGAGCGGACGTGAAGCAGGTTGTGCACGTCATGTCCTAGCGCCTCGATATCTCCCGCGAGCAGCGCCGGGCGGTTGATGTCTCCGTGAATGACGAAGTGCTCCGGAATTTCGGCCTTTCGCAATCGCTGCTTGGTAATGCGCCGGGCCACTTTATTGAAATCCGCTCCGATGACCAGCAGGGGATGCTTGTCCAGCACAGTGCCTCGAGCGGTTTTCGTCTTGATCACGCAATACAGATGTTCGAGCAGGGTGCCGTCTCCACACCCCATATCGCAAATGCCTTCGGGCTGCTGTTCGAGCGGCCGGTTGAAAATCTCCACAATAATTTCATCCACTTTTTTGAAATACGTATTGTGAGCGCCGCCGCTTCCCCAAACGTTCATCCCGCGATTGACCAGCAGTTCCGAGCCGGTCTCATCGACTCGGGGAATGCGCGGGTTCCCAAAAAGCAGGGTGTCGACAACATTGAATTGCGGAAGATACGAGACGGTCACGCCGTACGACGTTGCGATCTGCGCGGCATAAAATCCGCTGGGCGTTAGCCGAACTTGATTCTTCTCCCGCTCCATCCATCCCTGAGCGATCAGCAAGTCAAACACCAGCCCGAGACTCGCATGATTGCCCGGCAGCGCGTCCAGCTGCACCGGTCCTTGCGTGAGCCTTTCCAAAATTCCGCCGCGGGCCAGCGACACCATCACCGGCCCCACCAGCACACCGTCGAAATATTGCCGGACCTGCCGGCATACCTCCGCCTCCAGGGAATCCGCTTGAGCACTGAGACCCCAATGGACTTTGGCTTTTAGAACGAGAGCTTCCAGGGAATGAAGAATGGCTTCATCGGATTTCCCGAACAAGAAATCTTCGAGAAAAATTGCCTTGGGGAGGAAGGAGATCACCTCTCCGCAATGGCTGGCGGCAATTTTCGTGGCGATCCGGCCCTTGGCCGTCAGCGCATAAACTACATCGCTGCCGTTTCTACCGGACTGCTCCAGCATCCATCCACAGGACGCCAACAGGCGGAGAGCAACGCGCAGGTAACCCCGGTTTCCATGCGTCCGGTTCACAATTTGATCGAGTGCCACAGGTTCCGGCGAGGCAGCAAAGAGATCGAAGACCCTGCGGTCGAGAAGAGATTTCAATGTCGGAATAATTACGATTCCAGCCAGGTGATGGAATAAAGTGGTTCGAACCGCAGCCTTGTCATTGTCCGTCAGCGATAAGTCAGCCATATGCGCAGCCCTGTCCGCCCGATTGCCGGAAGCTCCGTCACAATCGTCCTTCGAACAAATCCCTTCCCTCGACGAGCGCGCGCATCTTGCGATCCGCGACGCTGCGCTGCAACATCCAGAACCCGCAGTCCGGGTGGACGTACCGGAGCCGGTCAGGCCCCAGCGTTTTCACAATGTTCTCGATGCGCGACGCGATCAGTTCTGGGGTTTCTACCTCGTTGTCCTTGATGTCGACCAGGCCAATCCCCAGGCTGATCTTCGGATCGAGGTCATTGAAAAACGCCAGCTCGTCGTAACCGCGCCGGGCGAATTCCAGCACCAGATGGTCCGCGCGAAGTGAATTCAGAAATGGGATGAGATCCCGCCAGAATCCTTTCAGCATCGGCTGCCCGCCATAATTGCCGAAACAGATGTGCACGGCCTTTTCGTTCAGGACGCCATCCAGTGCGTGATTGATGGCTTGGGCGGCCCAGGGGGCGTCCTGAGGGAAGCCGACAATGCACGCCTCGTCCAGTTGCACCACATCCGCTTCGATCAATTCGATCTGGCGGCGAAGAACCTCCGCCAGATCCATGGCCAGGTCGGCCACATCGTTGTAGTAGCAATTCGTGAGAACTCTGGACAGCATGTGCGGGCCCGTGCAGGTGAATTTCAGCGGCGCCTTGGTCAGAACGCGCACGAACTCGTAATCGCTCGGCAGATTGAGAGTCCCTTCCTGGATTTTGCTGACTGCCATGCCCGCAGTGAGAAGCCGGAATCCGGGCGCGCGGTCGGCCCGGAAGCGGTCGAAATCCGAAAGGGTAAACTCCTTTCGAATGCCCTCCATCTGCGAAGCGAAATAATCCACCATGCCGTTCGTTTCCGGATGGCTCGGGTCGAATCGCATGAGTTCCCCGTCGGTGACGACGTCCAGCCCGGCCAGTTCTTGCGTTTTCAAGACGGCCATGACAGCGTCGCGGAGAACAAGACGCGAGGTGTTCCCGACCATCCAGGAGGGCACGGGATAGCTGCCGACGCCTGTAGTTTTGATTCGTGGAGGCATTGAAATCTCCCCTTGGCTCCGAGTAGGACAGGCTTCAAGCCTGTCTGCTTTGTGTTCTTGAACTAAGGTCAAAAGCAGACAGGCTTGAAGCCTGTCCTACAGCGTCTCTAGGGACGGTAAGCGAGCCAACTTAAGCCGTCAAGCGCGGATCTTTTGAGGGAGGCGCCTTGCGGCGATAAACGAACAGGGCCACGCCCGCGATAATCGAAACCACGCTCGCCGCCTGCGCGTTCGTGAGCCCGTAGAACGAGCGCGGATTGATGCGGATGATTTCAACAAGGAATCGCGCGATCCCGGTGAGCACGAGATACGCCGCAAAAATAATTCCGTTCGGGGTGTGGTTTTTCACGCCGCGCGCACCAAGACGCCAGAGAATCCAGAAAATCAAAATGGCTACCAGAAATTCGTAAATCGGCGTGGGGTGAACCCGCACAATCGCATCGAGAGGCAAACCGCGGACATCCCGCCCGTAGCTGGGATTCAGTGCGCCATGATCAACCTGAATGAAACGGAGTATTCGAGAGCCGGGTTGTAACGGATTGAAGGCCATACCCCAGGGAAGGTTGGTGGCGATGCCATAGTCGCCGTCACCTGAAAGCAAGCATCCGATGCGGCCGATGCCGTAGCCCATCGCCGCCGCGGGCGAAGCGGCGTCCAGCATCAGCAGCGGCGACATTTTGAAACGCTTCGCCAAAAGCACGAGAGCGATGAATCCGCCGATGATTGCGCCGACAAACGCGAAACCCATGGTGCTGAAAAGCTGCGGCCACGGGTCGGCGAAAAATTCGGCGGGGCTTTCCAGCAAATGGTAGAGCCGCGAACCGGCGAGTCCCGCGAGGCCCGTGATGCCGATGATCGCCTCGGCGTCCGCGGGAACTCCGCGGCGCGCAAAATCCGCGCGCAAAATAAAGAAAGCGCAGATGAGGCCGATCGCCACCATCAGGCCATACGAGCCAAGCGTCAATGGGCCAATGTGTATGAAGGGATACAACCGTGCTCCCATCCTGATGCGGAAATTTTATTTCATCCGGCTCGCCGCGACAGTATAGCTGAGATTTCGTGGCGCAGGCTTCAGCCTGTGGGGTTTCGCGCATGCAAGGACTAAAATCCACCGGCTGAACCCTGTCCTACATCAGTGAACTGCGGTTTGCTCTCCTGAGGCAGGCCGGTTTCTCTTCATGATCAGGAGAAATGGAACGAGGCAAAGGATTATGACGGCCAGGATGGAAATCACTTGGACGTAAGCAAGCGTCGTCGCCTGCCGGTCAATCATGAACGACACGATTCCGTGAGCCTGCCGCGTGGCGTCGACGCTGCTGGCTCCTTTGCCTTTGAGGGTCTCGGTCAGCCCTCCCATGAGGCCTTCATACGCCGGCGTCCCAGGCGTCGTGTTCGCGACCATTGAAACGCGGCGCTGCTGGGCGACGCGCGCAATTGAGGTCGAGATGAGCGCGATTCCGATGCTTCCGCCGACATTGCGCATGAAACTGTTCATGGAAGAAATCTGGTTATTCTTCTCGCGAGGGACGCCCACGTATGCCAGAACATTCTGCGGGACGAAGATGAACGCCAGTCCGAACATCTGCAGCGTGCGCATCAAAAATGCCGCGCGGAAATCCATGGTCAGGCTGAACAGAGTCGACATGTAATACATCGCCGCGGAAATCGATATGAAACCGAACGCCATCATTTTGCGCGGGTCCACTCGCGAGACCATTGCCCCCACGAACGGCAACACCATGATCATGACGAAACCCCCGCCGGCCAGCGCCTCCCCGGCCACCACCGCGGGATATCCGAGCTGCACCTGCAGAAATTGCGGGATCATGAACGTGGTGCCGTACAACACGATTCCCACCGTAAAACTGAAAAACATCGCCGTAGCGAAATTGCGCCTCTTGAACATGCGGATGTCCACCACGGGATTCGGGTGGTGCCATTCCCAGACGATCCAGACCACGAACGCGTAAGCTGCAAAAATCACCAGCGTTGTAATCCAGCGCGAAGAGAACCAGTCAGACTCCTGCCCCTTGTCGAGCGCGATTTGCAAACTGGCAATGGCCAGCGTGAGTAGTCCGAGTCCCAGGTAATCGGCGCGAATGTCCCTCCTGCGCTCCTGCTCGCGTTTCAGGAACGGCGGGTCTTCGACCAGTCGATTCGTCAGGAACAGCGAAAGCAAACCGATCGGGACGTTGATGTAGAAAATCCAGCGCCAATTGTAGTTGTCCGTGATGTAGCCGCCGAGCGTCGGGCCGATCGCCGGCGCAAGCACCACGGCCATTCCATAAACCGCAAACGCCATGCCGCGCTTGGACGCGGGAAACGTATCGGCGAGTATGGCTTGCTCGCTTGGCTGTAGTCCGCCTCCGCCCACTCCCTGCAAGATTCGAAAAAAAATCAGCATGCCAAGGCTCGGCGCGAGCCCGCACAGAAAGCTGCTCGCCGTAAACAGCGCAACACAGGACATGTAGAAGCGTTTACGGCCAATGATCGTGGACAGCCAGGCGCTGATGGGCAGGATGATCGCGTTGGAGACCAGATAGCTCGTCAAGACCCAGGCGGACTCTACCTGGCTTGCAGAGAGGTTGCCGGCGATATGCGGCAGGGACACATTGGCGATGGAGGTGTCCAGCACCTCCATGAACGTGGCCATCGTGACCGTCAGTGCGATCAGCCACGGGTTATATTTTGGCTTCCAGGGAGCGTCGAGGGTGTCTGTCACTTCAATTCTTCCTGCCTATACGCTTCGCAATTGTCTGCGGGAAACCGCTTTTTGTAGGACAGCCACTCTTGGCTGTCCGACTTTGCGATGTGTGGCAAAAACCGGACAGCCAAGAGTGGCTGTCCTACTTGACCCAAACTTTCGGGACAACCGACATTCCGGGCCGCAGGCGGTCGAGCCCTTGCTGGCCCGGTTTGAAACGGATGCGCACGGGCAGGCGCTGGACCACCTTTACGTAATTGCCCGTCGCGTTCTCCGGAGGAAGCAGGCTGGTAACCGAGCCTGTCGAGCCGGGCATGGCTTCGATGGTCCCATCAAAATCCTGGCCGAATGCGTCCACGGAAATCGTGACCGCTTGGCCGGCGTGCATTTGTTGCAACTGGCTTTCCTTGAAGTTGGCCGTCACCCACAAATCCCCAAGGTCGGCGAGCGTGACGAGGCGCTCGCCCTTGCTGACATGTTCGCCGGCTTCGGCCGTGCGCTTGGTGATGACTCCCGCCACCGGCGCGATGATCTTGCAATAGCTGAGATCGAGTTGCGCGCGGTCGAGTTGCGCCTTCATCGCCTGCACGTCGGCTTGCTTGGACTGCAAATTCGCTCTGGAAATGGCCACCTGATTGGGCGCATTCACTCTGGCCGACTCCATCATGCTGCGCGCCCGATCGAGTTGCGCCCGGCGCTGCTCCACGACTTTTTGCGCGGCCTCGGCTGAAGCGCGCGCGGAATCAACCGAAGCGGCAAATGCTTTGGCTGTCCCCACGACTTGATCGTAATCGGCTCGCGCGACTTCGTTTTTGTCCACTAGCGCCTTGTAGCGCGCGACGTCAGCCTGGGCCTTGCCGTTATTCGCTTCCACCTCCAGCACTCGAGACCGCGCGGCTAACTCGTCCCGCTCAGCAGCGGCAACCGCGGCTTCGGCGTTGGCCACTTCGGACGTGCTTGTCGACACGCTGGTCTGCGAAGTGCTCTGCGTGATCGGCAGATTCGGATTTTCCGCCCGCTCGCCGGCCTGCGCTTTCAGCATCTGCGCTTGCGCCTGCTCCACGGCGACTTCGTAATCGCGCGGGTCAAGCTCCACGAGCAAATCCCCGGCTTGCACGGACTGATTCTCTTCCACGTGGACCGCTTTCACGTCGCCGTCGATCCGCGCCGTGATGCCGCTGAGGTGCCCGTCCACCTGAGCGTCGTCCGTGGTTTCATATCTGCGGGAGTAAAGCCAGAACGAAACAGCTCCCAAAAGAATCACGCAGCCGATGATGGCCGCGAACAGGAGCGTCCTGCGACGCCCCTCGGCATTGCTGCCGGAGTCATTCGGATCATTCGAACTCCCGGATGGTTCGGCGGGCCGGGGCGCGCTGCTTTTCTGCAATTCGTCGACGGCCATGGTTATTGGCTCCTCAAAAGATCGCGCATGATTTTTTCCGCCTGGCCCACCGCGCGCGCCACGCTGGCCTTGGCCAGGTTATGTGCGTTCAGATCGGCGATGTATTCCGTCTCCGCGCTGGCCACCACTTCCTGGGCCTGTGTCACCTCGACCGTGTCCGCAACTCCGGACGAGAAGCGGTCCGTCGACTGGGTCAACTCATCCCGCGCCAGTTCCCGCCTGCTTTGCGCGACGCGCACCAGTTCCGCCGCGGCATTAAGATCCAGATAAGCATTTCTGACGTCCGCCTCCACCCGGGCGCGCACGTTTTCGAATTCGGCGCGCCGCTGTTTCAAGGTTGCGTCCGCTTCGATGATGTCGCCACCCGTGTGCCCTCCCGCCCAGATGGGAAACAGGAGCTGGCCGCTCACATCATAAGTCCCGTGAGAACTCGCCGGGTTGATGCCGATCACGCCGTAATCCGCCACGATTCCGAGTGTCGGATAGTGCTCCGCCACGGCTGCCTTGCGGGAAAATTCGGCCGCATGCAACTGCGCTTCAGCGGCTTTCAGGTCGGAGCGGTTTTGCGTGGCCATCGTGAGCGCCTGCTCAAGCGTAATATTTTCGAGAGGAGCGTAAGGAAGCTTGTCCGCCAGTGTGAAAGATTGCGCGGGCGATAATCCAATCAGGCGCGCGAGCGCGATCTTCTGCTTGGCGTAATCCGCCTCTTCCGCCGTCAGCCTCTGCTGCTGCGTTTGCAGCTCGACCTGGCTTCGCGTCATGTCAATTTTTGCGCTGAGGCCCGCAGTAAAGCGATCTGACGCCTGCTGGAAAATCGCCTGGGCGCTATCCACTTGCACTCTTGCGGAATCGACGCGCGCCGATTCGGCAAGCACCTGCAGGTAAGCTGACGTCACCACGTAGACCACGATTTCTCGCGCGTCCGCCGAGGAAAGTTCGGCCGCCCGTTGCGCTTCACGTGAGGATTGATAGGAACGGATGGCCTGCAGATCGGCGACGCGCTGCGTCAGGTACCCGCGCAAATCGAAATAGTTGAATGGGCCCACGATATTCGGGATATGGATCCCCGTGCTCGGAGGAAATGAGAATTTGAATCCGAAGGAAGACAGATCGATTTGTTCCACGTTCTCACGAAGGCCGCCGGAAAGGTTGGGGTACAGCGCGCTGCGCACGACGATGTTCTCCCCTTTGGCGCGTTGCGAGGACTCCTCGGCGGCAATCCCCCCCAGGTTATAGCGCAGGCCCATTTTCAGGGCCTGGTCGAGGGAGAGCGAGAGCGGCTGATCGGTGGGCGGCCCCGAACTCGCGCTGCCCTGATACGGGCCGGTCTGCGCCAGGCCGATCAAGACCGGGGCGAATATGCCGATTGTCAGGAAGAGGAAACGAAGCCAGGAAGTTCGCATGGAAACCGCTCGATTCTTCAGGATTAGCCGGCCGCGCCTGCCGCACCCGGTATGGTCTGGCCAAGGGGGAGGCAAAGCGTGCCGTCCGAATTTGCAATTAAGGCTTGCATGGCCGGGCGCACCCAAGTAAGATACATACACGTATGTATCCTGTCAAGGGAAGCGCTGCGGAAGCATGAGAGAACTCCTGATTCCCGCGGGCAGAAAGAGGGGCCGGGCTCGCCCTCCCCTGCCCTCCCGATCCCGCACCCGCCAGACCGAGCGCACCCGCGCGACGCGCCGCAAATTGCTGGACGCCGCCAAACGCATTTTCGCGCAGGATGGTTTTGAAGCGGCTCGCCTCGAAGACATCGCCGCAGGCGCCGGATACACCCGGGGCGCTTTTTACGCCAACTTCAAAAGCAAAGAAGACATTTTCTTCGCGCTGTTCGAGGAGTGGGTGCGCGAGCGAATCGAGACCTTCACTAGCGCTGCCCGCCGCCACTCCGATCCCGTCGAAAAGCTCGCGGCCCTGCGCACGCATTACGCGGAACTTGCCACGGACCGCCGCCTGGTCCTGATCTCCATGGAATTCAAACTATTTGCCCTGCGCCACCCCGAGGCGCATACCAGGCTGCGCAACAGGCACCGACGGATTCGGGCGTCGTTCGGCGACCTGTTTACCGAAATCATGAGCGCGCTCGGCAAAACCATTCCGATCGCTTATCCGGCAGCCTCGGCCTGCCTTGGCGCGGTATCGCAAGGATTGCTGCTCGAACACATGCTGGACCTCAAGACACTGTCCGATAGCGACGTGCGCCAGGTTCTGGGCCTCTTTTTCGATTCGATTTTTTCAAGCTGCACGCAGGCAGGTTTGTCGCAGGTGTAGTAACGGCCTGAAAATGAATTTGTAACGGTATTTTAGGCTCTCGCATCTGAAGATTGTATGGCAGACGCGCCTCGGCTTATCCCCCGAGAGACGCGAGTTGGGGAAAAGAAGACGCAGGCTATCCATAACCTTCAGAATCGCCAGCAAAGACCGGATTTCATGTGCGGGGAATCGGACTGAAAATGCAATCGCTGGTATCGCTTACGATGATTTTCGCGCTTGTGTCGGCAAAACCGGGCGCGGGCAGGCCAAGGAGATAAGAGCCCTGTATGTGGATTGTCCGTTTAGCCCTGCGCAGGCCATACACCTTTGTGGTGATGTCCCTGCTGATTCTGATTCTCGGGACCTTGGCGGTCTATAGCACGCCGGTCGACATTTTTCCGGAAATCGATATTCCCATCATCGCCGTGGTTTACGGATATGCGGGGCTCTCGGCCGAAGAGATGGCGGACCGAATTATCGTCGGTTACGAGCGCGGACTCACGACCACGGTCAACGACGTCGAGCACATCGAATCGCAATCGTTGAATGGGCTCGGCGTCATCAAGATTTTTTTCCACCCCAACGTGCGGATTGACATGGCCATGGCGCAGGTCGCCGCGCTGGGGCAAGCCGCCGTCCGGCAAGATCCACCGGGAACAATTCCGCCGTTTATCCTGGCCTACAATGCGTCCTCCGTCCCGATCATTCAGCTGGCGATTTCCGGAGAAGGACTTTCCGAGCAGCAACTGAACGACATGGCGGCAAATTTCCTGCGAACGCAATTGGCGACGGTGCAGGGAGCGGTCTTCCCCAATCCCTATGGAGGCAAACAGCGCCAAATCCAGGTGGATCTGAATATCCCGGCGCTTCAGGCCAAAGGTCTTTCGCCCAACGACGTCGTCAACGCCGTCAACAATCAAAACCTGATTCTCCCCGCGGGCACGGTCAAGATCGGTTCCTTCGAAGACGATGTGGACTTGAACTCCAGCCCGAAAACCGTCGAGGAAATGAACGACTTGCCGATCAAGACCGTGGGGACGAACACGATTTATATCCGGGACGTCGCCCACGTGCGTGACGGCAACCCTCCGCAGACAAACATCGTCATGGTCGACGGGCAAAGAGCCGCGCTCATGACCGTGTTGAAGCTCGGAAAAACTTCCACTCTGGATATCATCAAGCAGATCAAAGAGGAGCTGCCAGTTGTCCTCGCGGGCCTGCCGCCGTCGTTCCGGGCCCGCCCGATCGCCGATCAGTCGTTGTTTGTCCGCGCCTCCATCAACGGAGTCGTTCGAGAGGCGGTGATCGCCGCATGCCTCACCGGACTGATGATTCTGATTTTTTTGGGGAGCTGGCGCAGCACGATAATCATCGCAGTTTCGATTCCTCTTTCGATCCTTACGTCGATCATCGTATTGAGCGCCATCGGGCAGACCATTAACATCATGACGCTCGGCGGCCTGGCGCTCGCGGTCGGCATTTTGGTGGACGACGCTACGGTGGAAATCGAAAACATCAATCGAAACCTCGCCCAGGGAAAGGAAATCATCCAGGCGATCCTGGACGGCGCGCAGCAGATTGCGGTCCCCGCGTTCGTGTCCACGCTTTCCATCTGCATCGTTTTCGTGCCGATGTTTTTCCTCACGGGCGTGGCGCGGTACCTGTTCGTGCCGCTGGCCGAGGCGGTGGTGTTCGCGATGCTGGCATCCTATTTGCTTTCGCGCACGCTGGTGCCAACGATGGCACGCTATTTGTTGAAAGCGCATGTGGAAGAATCGGCGGAAATGTCCCTCCGCAGCGGGAATCCGCTGGTTCGCTTGCAGGGACACTTCGAGCTGCAATTTGAAAAACTCCGCAACTTCTACCGCGGGATCCTGCAAAAGTGCCTGGCGCACCGCGTGATTTTTCCGCTGGGTTTCCTGGCGGTTTGCGTGGCTTCGTTCGCGCTGTACCCCTGGCTCGGGGAGGACTTCTTCCCGGCAGTGGATGCGGGGCAAATCAAATTGCACGTGCGCGCGCCGACAGCCACGCGCATCGAGGAGACGGCGGAGTTGTGCAGCGACGTAGAGCGCTCGATCCACGAGTTGATCCCGCAAAACGAAATTGAAAGCGTGATTGACAATATCGGGCTGCCCTACAGCGCGCTGAATTACACCTACAGCACTTCCGCGCCGGTCGGACCGCAAGACGCCGATATCATGATTTCGCTCAATGAGAAACACCGTCCCACCGAACAATACATTCACGACTTGCGATTCAAGCTGAACAAGGAATTTCCGGGAGTCATGTTTTACTTCCCGCCCGCGGATATTGTCAGCCAAATTTTAAATTTCGGCTTGCCGGCGCCGATCGATATTCAAATCATGGGACGCGACGTCGATGGAAACCACGAGTTTGCGACAAATCTCTTGAAGCAGTTGAGCACTGTTACCGGCATCGCCGACTTGCGGATTCAGCAGCCCTTCAATCAGCCGAAGCTGCATATCGACGTGGATCGCACCAAGACCCTGCAGGCGGGCTATACGCAAAGGGACGTAGCCGGGAAGTCTGCTGGTGTCGCTGAGCGGCAGCTTTCAAACGGCGCCTTCTTTCTGGCTCGATCCCAAATCCGGCGTGAGCTACATGGTGGTCGAGCAAGCGCCGCAGTATGATTTTCAGAGCATACAAGACCTCCAAAACATCCCTGTAACAGGCAGCAGCGGCGACTCCCATGTGCCCTGGCAACAGCTCGCGAATCTCGGCACCATTTCCCGAGGAATGGGGATGGCGACGGTATCCCATTACGACGCGCAGACGATGATCGATATTTTTGGGTCCAACCAGGGACGCGATCTCGGCGGGGTCGCCAAGGATATCGACACGATCGTCAATCGAAACCGCAGCCGCCTGCCGCGCGGCTCCCAGATGTTTGTTCGCGGACAGATCGACACGATGCGCAGTTCGTTCGTCGGCCTCCTGGCCGGCCTGGGATTTGCAATTCTTCTGATTTATCTGTTGATCGTCGTCAATTTTCAGTCCTGGCTCGATCCTTTCATCATCATTTCCGCGTTGCCGGCGGCTCTTGCAGGAATCGTCTGGATGTTGTTTGTGACGCACACGACGATCAGCGTGCCTGCGCTGACGGGCTCGATCATGTGCATGGGCGTGGCCACGGCCAACAGCATCCTGGTGGTCAGTTTTTCAAAGGAACGCGTTCAGGAAGGGCTGGACCCGATTCACGCCGCCGAAGAGGCCGGATTTACACGCTTCCGGCCGGTGATCATGACAGCCATGGCGATGATTATCGGCATGATGCCAATGGCGGTTGGACTCGGCGAAGGCGGCGAGCAGAACGCGCCGCTCGGACGCGCGGTGATCGGCGGATTGATCTTTGCGACGGTGGCGACGCTACTCTTCGTGCCGTCGGTCTACAGTTTGATTCACGGATTCCGCAAAAACCCGGGCGAATCCGCCGTAATCGAAATTCCGGGCGAGTAGTCACGACTAATATTCAGGCGGGCTCCAAGTAGAGCCCGCACCCGTTTTCGGAGGATCTGATGGAGGTTGTTTCCAAGCAGCGGGACCAGGCGGAAATGCCAGACAGTGAACGAACGACGTACGGTAATCCGACTCCGCCGGGCAGCAAGCTGACCCGCGTCGTGATGGTTCTGCTCGTAGTGATCATCGTCGCCCTGGTTGTTCTCTGGGGCATTTCAAGCCGCGGCAAGGCCAATGCACAGCTCTCCAAGGAGACGCAAGACCTGGCGATCCCGACGGTTTCCGTCATTCATCCGAAGCTAGGCGCGCCGCAGCAGGAAATTGTCATCCCCGGGGACATGCAACCGTACACGGATGCTCCAATCTTTGCGCGGACCAACGGGTACTTGAAAAAATGGTACGCGGATATCGGCGCGAATGTAAAATCCGGACAACTGCTCGCCGAGATCGATTCGCCGGAAGTGGACCAGCAATTGCAACAGGCGCGCGCGGACCTGGCTACGGCCCAGGCCAACATGAATCTCGCGGGAGTCACGGCCACGCGCTACAAGGATTTGCTGAAGACGGATTCCGTCGCGCAGCAGGACGTCGACAACGCCACGGGAAATTACGATGCTCGCAGGACCACCGTCGAATCGGCGCAATCCAACGTGAAGCGTCTGCAGGATTTGCAATCCTTTGAAAAAGTTTATGCGCCGTTCGACGGCGTGATCACGGCGCGCAATACCGATATCGGCCAGTTGATCGATTCCGGCAGCAGCGGCGGCACTTCACGCGAGCTGTTTCACATTGCGGCCATGAATCCTTTGCGAGTCTATGTCAATGTCCCGCAACTCAATTCTCCCGAAATCAGGCCGGGGTTGCACGCCGAGCTGGTTCTCTCCGAATTTCCCGGCCGTCGATTCCAGGGATCCGTCGTCCGCAGTTCCGGAGCCATTGACAACACCTCGCGTACGTTGCTGACCGAAGTGGACGTGGACAATTCCGCCCGCCTGCTCAAACCGGGAGGCTACGTCGAAGTGCATCTCAAGCTGCCTTCCCCGGTGAACACGTTCACGCTTCCCGTGAATGCGACTATTTTCAAATCCGCGGGTTTGCAAGTGGCAATCGTGAAAGACGGCAAGACGATTTCCCTGATCCCGGTTACGCCGGGCCGTGATTTTGGAACGGAGATCGAAATCGTCGCGGGTCTGAAAGGCGATGAGTCGGTCGTCTTGAACCCTTCCGACTCGCTGACCGATGGCGCTGTGGTCCGCGTGGCCGAAACTCCGGCTGCTGCACAGAGGAAACCGTAATGTCCGGGCTGATGGGAATTCCGCGCGCGTCTCGGCATGGAAACGCATTTCGGCGGCAAATGTTTCCAATTTTTTCGCTGGGACTATGCCTGCTCGGTGGATGTTCGGTTGGACCAAAGTATGTAAAACCCACCACGCAAATTCCGCCCGCGTATAAAGAGAATGCTAACTGGAAAACGGCGCAGCCGAGCGATCAGGCACAAAAAGGAAATTGGTGGGAAATTTTTCAGGATCCGCAATTGAATGCTCTGGAAGAAAAGGTGAACGTCTCCAACCAATCCCTGCGGGCGGCCGTGGACCGGTATCAGGAAGCGCGCGACGTGCTGCGGCAAACGCGATCATCCTATTATCCGCTTGTTACGGCCAGTGTAACGCCGTCGCAAAACCGCGAGTCCCTGAATAAAGCGTTAGTCGGCCCAACTTCTCCCGCCAATTATTCGGACTTGGTCCTCGAGGGAGATGTCTCCTACGAAGCGGACCTGTGGGGCAGCATCCGGAAATCCGTGCAATCCAGCCGCGAATTGGCGCAAGCCTCGGCCGCGGATTTGGAAACGCTTCGCCTCAGCCTGCACGCGGAGCTGGCGCTGGATTACCTGACCTTGCGCGGGCTGGATGCGCAGAAGCAGCTTTTTGACACCAATGTAGACGCCTTTGAAAAAGCGCTGCAACTCACACAGAGCCGCTTTCAGGGAGGCGTCGCTTCCCGGGAAGACGTAGACCTGGCCGCCACGCAGCTTGAGCAAACACGCGCGCAGGACATCGACATTACTTCCCAACGCGACCAGTTTGAACATGCTGTCGCGGTCCTCATCGGACAACCTGCTTCTTCCTTCCGCCTGGATCCGGCTCCGTTGCCCGCCACTCCGCCAGTACCGCCTCCCGGACTTCCGTCCGAGTTGCTCGAGCGGCGCCCCGATATAGCGGGCGCGGAAAGAAGAGTTGCCTCCGCCAACGAACAGGTGGGAATTGCCCGCGCCGCTTATTTCCCAACCATCACTTTGGGCCTCGTGGGAGGATTTGAGAGCAAGCAATTTCCAAATTGGCTGACAGGGCCGAGCGCGCTCTGGTCCATCGGCGCGTCCGCGGCGGAAACCGTTTTTGACGCCGGACGAAGACGTGCCGTTTCCGATCAGGCCATCGCGACGTACGATGAAATGGTCGCGGATTATCAGCAGACCGTGCTCACCTCTTTTCAGGAGGTCGAGGATTCCCTGTCCGATCTTCGAGTCCTCGACGACGAAGCCAGGACTCAGGACGCCGCCGTCGCCGCCGCGAATCGTGCGCTCGACCAATCTACAAACCGGTACAAGGGCGGACTGGACACCTACCTGACCGTGATTACCGCGCAGAGCGCCGCGCTGTCCAACGAACGAACTGCCGTCAGCCTGCTGACGCGCCGTTTGACTTCTACGGTTCTCCTGGTAAAAGCCCTCGGCGGCGGCTGGGATGTTTCCAAACTTCCGGCCGTGGATTAGAATGCCGCTGCTGGAGTCGTCGTTTTCAGGGCCCTGCCTCTAAATCCTTAATCGAGGGAAATTGCCATGAAGAAAATCGGAGGAGGGATTCTGTGGGTTGGTGCGTGGTCGCTGATTCTTACCGCGACTTTTGCAATCGCGATGGCCGCCGCGGACGCTTATCATCTGATCAAGAAAATTCCCATCCCCGGCAATGGAGGATGGGATTACGTCGCGGCTGACAGCGATGGCCGCCGATTGTACGTTTCGCATGATACAGAGATTGTTGTCCTGGACCTCGATTCAGGCGCCATCGTTGGAAAGATCACGGGCGGGCCGGATATGCATGGCGCGGCCATCGCTTCGGAATTTGGGCGCGGCTTCATCAGTGAAAGCAATCCCGGTTCCGTCGTGATCTTCGATCTCAAAACCCTCGCGAAAATTGGCGAAGTGAGGGTGGGAGATGATCCGAACGGAATCATCTATGACCATTTGACAAAGCGAATCTTCACGGCGGATCGCGGCAGCAAACGCGTTACTGCTATCGATGCGAAGACCGGTACGATCGCCGGCACGATCGAGAATCTGGGCGGAAGAACGGAGCATCTCGCCTCCGACGAATCCGGACACGTCTTCCTGAACATGCAGGACCGCAACACTCTCTTGAAACTCGATGCGAAGGATTTGAAAGTGCTGGAAACGTGGCCCACCGCGCCATGCCAGGCGCCGAGCAGCATGGACATGGATCGTGCCCACGCGCGCATTTTCATCGGATGCCGGGGCGCTGGAATGATGGCCGTGGTGGACGCAACATCAGGCAAAATCGCCGCCACGAATCCGATTGGTGGAGGCGTCGACGCGGCGGAATTCGATCCGAAAACGGGGCTGGCTTACTTTTCAACAGGCGCCGACGGCGTGCTCTCGATTTTCCGGGAGAAAACTCCGGACCAGTATGAGCTCGTCGAAAACGTGAAAACGCAAGCAGGAGCGCGCACGATGGCCGTCGATCGAAAAACCGGCAGGGTGTATGTTGCGGCCGCGGATTTTGGTCCGCGCCCGGCTCCGACGCCTGAAAATCCGCGGCCAAGACCCCCGGTTATCCCCGGCACGTTTTCAGTGCTCGTCCTCGGGCAGTAGGGGCGCGATCCGCCGCGGCGGATGCCCCTACAACTGCGAACCGCCAAACAGCGCCGATTGGTGTTGAATTCGGGAAAGACTCAGGCTAATTTTTCTGATTCTTATCCCCGCCGCCGTGCATCGCCCCGCAAACCACGCACATCGTCGGCGGCTCGGTATTATCCACAACGTGATGCACCGGCTTGACCGTCTTCAAATAGGCGAAAATGGCTTTCAAGTCGTCGTCCGTCATCCCGCCATAGATGTGCCAGGGCATGATCTGATTCAAGGGCCGCGCCTTGACATATCCGGTTCGAATCGCCTGCAAGAACATGACTTCATCGTAGTACGGAATGCCTGACGGGTCGGGAGTCAAGTTCGCAGTGGCGACTCTCCCCCAGGGGCCTTCGAATATCTGCCCGCCCGCCAGATCCATGTTTGGAATAGGCGCGCCCTTATCATCGATCGGAGTGTGGCAATCTCCGCAGCTGGCCATGGCCACGAGGAAGGCGCCCCGCTTCACCGGATCGGAAACGTCGGGAGCGGGCACCGGATCGGTGACCGGCTGAGGTACGCTCCGAATGAGATATTTCACAGGGAATATGATTTCCGTTTTCGGCACGACATTTCGAACGGGAGGCAGCGAACGCAAATACACAATGACCGATGCGAGATCCTCGTCCGGCATGTGCCGGTAGTGTTCGTAAGGCATCAACGGGAATAACGTGCGGCCGTCGTGTCCAATCCCTTCGCGAATCGCCCTGGCCAGGGCGTCATCGCTCCACGTACCCGACCCGGTCTCGGGATCGGGCGAGATATTGGGGGCCACGACATGGCCCGGCAAGCCCTTTAGGATCGAAAAATCCTGGCCGGCGCCCTCCATGCCGGGTGTGACTGGAGCGTCGTGTTTCGTCCAATCGCGCGGCGAATGGCAATCCATGCACGCGGCTTCGCTTTCCACAATGTATTTGCCGCGCGACCAGCGCTCCGGGGTCTTTTCGAACGCTCGATTGGTGAGCGGGCGCACACGCGGGCCGATGAACGGACGCCATCCAATCGTCGCCGTAATTCCCACGGCCAGCACGGCAACGAGGCACACCACAATCACGATGAAAATTTTCAGGAACTTTTTCATGATCACCCCAGGCAGCGCTTAGTTGTCTGATTCGATCTCAGCAATGCGCCGTACATGCCGTCCACCCGCGAACGGCGTAACGAGCCACACCTTTACAATTTCCAATGCCAGGTCCTCGGGAAGCATTCTCTCGCCGAGCGAGAGAACGTTGCTGTCGTTGTGTTCTCGGGCGAGGCGAGCCGTCTCCAGATTCCAGCAAAGCGCGCAGCGGATGCCCCGCACTTTGTTGGCGACCATCGCTTCGCCATTTCCCGATCCGCCGAGCACGATGCCGCGTTCGAACTCGCCGCGCGCCACCGCTTCCGCCGTGGGACGTATGAACAGGGGGTAATCAACCGGGTCCGTGCTGAACGTGCCGAAATCGCGGACTTCGTGCCCGAGCGTGGACAAAAGCGCCCTTATTTTTTCTTTGTACTCAAATCCGGCGTGGTCGGAACCAATGGCTATCTTCAAGGGCCCCAGCATAGGGCGCAAGAATTTGCGTTGTCAAGAGTAGAGATGACACTCCGGACGCGGCACACGTCAATCACTTCACTCGTCCCAGCTGGTAATTCAGATTGGCTGTCTGGCTTTCGTAGTCGTACTGCGCGCTGACTTGCTCGACCTGAGCTTCCGTCAAACTCAATTGTGCCTGGCTGAGCTCAATGATCGAACTCAAACCCAGCCCGTAGCGTCCCTTCGCCAAATCGAAAGCCTGCGTGGTCTGGTCCAGCAGCTGTTGAGTGAGGGAAAGGCGCTGGTAGGCGGAAATGGCATTGAGCCAGGACGTGCGGACATCCTGCGCGATGCGGTTCTCAAGATCGCGGAGAAATTGTTCCTGCGCGCGGGCCCGCGCTGTCGCTTCGGTGTGTTCGGCGTTGAAGAGGCGCCCGTTAAAAATGGGGACGTTGACGTTGAATCCTGCCGCGGCGTAGCGGCTGGGCAATGGATCCTGGCGATAGGGGACGAGCCCGGTCACTCCCTCCGCCGAAATCGTGGGAAACCAGAGATCGCGCTCCGCTGTGGCGTAACTTTGCGCCGATTTCACGTCGAGCCCCTGGCTGATGATTTCGGGGCGATTCTGAAACGCTTCGACGATGAGCGGCGCAATGTCTGGAGGCGGAGCGCCCGGCAGGGGTTCGTCGACAAGCTGGAACGTCCGCTGATCGGAATATCCCAGCGCATTGGAAAGTTGCGCGTATGAGGACTGCAAATCGTTCTGCGCTTGCACCAGCAGAAGCTGCGCCCGGGCCAGGTCCACATTGGCAAAGCTTACGTCCAGGCCGGACTTGAGGCTGCTCTTGGCCAGCGCGCTGACCTGATCCACAACCAACTGGCGCGCCTTCACGGTTTCCTCCGCGACATGAAGAACCGACTGCGCCTTCATGACGCCGAAGTAGGACACGTTGACGCGCAGAAGCACGTCGGCGCGCGTGGTGACGACGTTCTCCTGCTCCGCTTGCGCGTGGAAGTGCGAGCTCCTGGAAAGCTCGTGCGTTCGGCCGAAGTCGGTCACCAGCTGGCTCACGGAAACGCCGTCGGCAAACTTGTTGTAGACGGACGGGCTGTTCAGGAATCCCGCGGCGATGCGGCTGTTGTTTTCCGCGTACGTGCCGGTGGCAGCTCCGCTCGCCTGCGGATAATAGAGGGATTGAACTTCCTTCACTTGCGCGGCTGCGGCCGAAGCTAATTGCGTTGCCGCCTGAATCTGCGGATGGTTTTGGATGGCAATGCTCTCCGCCTCCGCCAACGTCAGCCGCTGCGCATTTTGATTCTGCGTTTGCGGTTGCGCCGGAGCGGGGGTGGAATACGGCGGCGGAGTTTGCGATTTGCCTTGAACTGCCGCGAGCAGAGCGCCGCAGACAAATACGATGAGCTGCAATCGGCGGGGACTACGCATTAGTGCGCCTCCTCTACGGCCGGAGCGCCAGACGATGCTTCGCGGCGCCGGTAAATCAGCAGGTACGCCGCCGGCACCACAAAAATGGTTAGCAGGATGGACGAGATCAGGCCTCCGATGATGGCGCGAGCGAGCGGCGCGTAGGCTTCGCTTCCCGTCTCGAGCTTGAAGGCCATGGGAAGCAAGCCCACGACGGTTGCGAGCGAGGTCATCAGAATCGGGCGCAGACGGATGCGGCACGCGTCAGCGACGGCGTCCACGACGCTGCGTCCCTCGCTGCGGAGCACGTTCGCGAAATCCACGATCAGGATGCTGTTGGAAACCACCATCCCCTGCAGCATCACGATGCCCATCAGCGACTGGATGTTCAGCGTTGTTCCGGTAATGACCAGTGTGATGATCACTCCCACGAGTCCCGTGGGAACGGCCAGCACGATCAGGAAGGGGTCGGTGAAAGATGAGAACTGCGCGACCAGAATCAGGTAGACCAGCAGGATGGCGAGAACCAGGCCAATCCCGAAGCTGCGGAAGGAATTTTGCATCGTCACCACCAGTCCGCGCATATTGATGCGAAGGTTTTGCGGAAGCTTCGTACCGGCGATGATCTTTGAAATCGCCGTGGCAGGCTTCCCCAAATCTTCACCGGACGGGGCGACGTAGATGTCCACGGCCCGCTGAAGCTGGTAGTGGTCCACTTCCGTCGGAGATTGAATCACGCTTACGTCAGCGACTTGATTGAGATAGGTTGGCAGCTTCAAACCGAAGCCGCGCAGCGGCATGGCCTTCAAATCCTCGACGGAGCGCAGTTGATTTTCAGGATACTGAACAGTTACGAAATAGTTATTTCCGCTTTTCGGATCCACCCAGTAGCCGGGAGCAATCATCGCGTTGGAGGTCAGGGAAGTGATCAGATTGTCGACGACTTCCTGGGGATTGAGGCCCAGCTCATTCGCCCGCGCCCGGTTCACGTTGACCTGCAGCGCGGGATAATCCATGTCCTGGGGAATATAAACGTCGGAAATTCCGGGAATCGTCCGGAACTGGCGAGCGAGATCCTGTGCGACGCGATCGTCCTCCTTGAGATCAATCCCGCTCACCTGAACATCGATTGGTGCAGGAGCCCCCTGGTTGAGCACCGCATCCACCAGGCCGCCGGATTGAAAGTAGGTCCGCAAATCCGGAATTTGAGACGCAATGCGCGCGCGCACCTGATCCATGTAAACAAAACTGCTTTCCTTGTGGTCTTCCTTCAAACCCACCTGAACGAACGCCGTGTGCATGCCGGAGTTTGGCGTAAACAGGGAGGAAAGATCCGGCGTCAGTCCGATATTGGAAACGATGGTCTCCAATTCCTTGGACGGGACAACTTGATGCACGATGTCTTCCACGCGCTTCACATAATTGTCGGTCAGCTCAATCCGCGTGCCGGTCGGCGCCTTCACGTTGATGACAAACTGGCCGGCGTCTGTGCGCGGAAAAAAGGAAACGCCCATAAAAGGATATAAGAGGAAACAAAGAAAGAAGAATATCAGGAAACCTACGACCACCTCGCGTGGACGTTCCAGAGCTTTCCTGACCCATTTTTCGTAAAAATTCAGCATCACCTCGAATTTCGCGTTGAACCCCGCGTGAAATCTCGCTCCCCAGGACTTTTTCTCTGCCGCCTCTCCCTCCGCGTGTTCGTGGATAGCCTTCAGGTATTTTGCACAGAACAGAGGCACGACGGTCACCGCATCGAAGTACGAAGCGAATAGAGCCAGCACAACGGCAAGCGCCAGGGCGCCGAACAAATAGGAGCTCACGCCAAACAGAAATGTCACTGGAAAGAAAACAACGACCGCGACCAGCATGATGGCCAGAACCGCCAGCGCGACTTCGTTGGTCCCCTTGACGGCGGCTACTTCCGGCTCTTCGCCCATTTCCAGATGGCGGTATATGTTTTCAATCACCACCACGGAGTCGTCAATCAGTCGCGAAAACGCCAGCGCCAGCCCGCTCAACACCATGGCGTTAATCGACTTGTTGGCACTATGCAAGATGAAAAATGTGATGAACACGGAAATCGGAATGGAGAGAAACACGGCAACCGTAGCGCGAAAACTCCCGAGAAAAACCAGGATCATCAGGCCCGTGAGGAAAATTCCGATTCCGCCTTCGCGCAACACCGTGGAAATGGCCTCCTTGACGAACACCGATTGATCGAAGGTTACAGACGTATGGAGCTGCGAGGGAATATCGCGCAGATCTTTGATGGCGGCCCTGATTCCATTCACCACGGCGATCGTATTGGTGTCGCCTCCCTGCTTCTGTACGGCCACGTACACGGATTTCTGGCCGTTAACCCGGACAATGTTGTACTGCAAGGCCGAGCCGTCCACCGCTTTCCCGACATCGGAAATAAAAACGGACTTTTCTCCCTCGGTTTTGAGGGGAACTTCATTGAGGCCCTTCGCGTCCTCGACCTGCGCGTTGGTGTAAATGTTGTAGTCGATGGGGCCGAGACGCACGTCGCCGGCAGGCAAAATCAAGTTGGAAGAGTTCGTCGCGCGAACCACGTCCATGGGGCTCAATTCGTGCGCCTGCAACTTGAGCGGGTCCACATAGACCATGATCTGCCGGTACTTGCCGCCGTAAGGAGGCGGAACGGTTGCGCCGGGAACGCCAGCGATCTGGTTGCGAATCTGAAATTGCAGATAATCGTGCAGCTGGGTTTCGTCCAGCCCTTCCCCTTCAACCGTCAGCAGGCACACCGGCAAGCTGGAAGCGTCCACCTTCAGCACGACAGGCGGCAGAGTTCCCTGAGGGAGCCTGCGCAGGTCCGCCATGGCCAGGTTGGAAATCGACGTAACGTCCGCGTCGGCATCCGTGCCGGGTTGGAAATAAATTTTGATCAGGCTCACGCCGGGCAAAGACCGCGATTCCATGTGATCCACGCCGCTCGCCAGCGTGAAGAACCGTTCAAACGTGTCCGTGATGTCGGCTTCGATCTGCTGCGGAGGCATGCCGCTGTAGAAGGTCGCAACCAGCACCACAGGAATATTGATGGGAGGAAACATATCCACCGGCATGCGAACCAGGCTGGTCAATCCCAACACGACCACGAACAGGCAAAAAACAACAATCAGATAGGGATGTCGGACAGCAAAGGATGGCATCTATTTCTCCCCTTCCATTCTTGACGGCACGATGAGCTTGGGCGCGACGATTTCTCCCGGCCGGTACTGCCCAATGCTTCCGAAAATGACGGTCTCGTTCTCCTGCAGCCCGGAAGTGATTTCGATATCGGTTGCGGATTGCAGGCCCGCTGTCACTTCGCGCTGTTCAATCTTGTTTCCTGGCCCCACAACCAGCACTGCCCCCTTCCCTTCACTCCCGGCTTGAAAAGCCTGCACCGGCACGGTCAAAACTTTTGCGACAGAATGGAGCGGAATTTTTACGGAGGCGTACATTCCGGGGACGAGTTCGTATTTAGGATTGGGAACATCCACTTCCGTGTGCATGGTCCGAGTGTTCAAATCGATTTGATCGGAGAAGCGGATAATCTTTCCTTCGAATGTCCGGTCCATGCCAGACACATTGACGGCAACCGGCTCGCCAATCTGAATATTGGCTACCGCCCTCTCGGGAACGGGAATCACGAGGCGCAACAGAGTATTTTGGGAGAGTCGGCAAAGTGCGGAGTCGCCCTTGCTGGTTGACGATGTTCCCGCCGGCAGTAGGGCGCCCGTGAAAGCATAAATCTGCGTTACTACGCCGTCGAATGGCGCCGTCATGCGCGCGTAATCGAACATGGCCTGATCCTTGCCAAGCGTGGCTTTTGCGGCGACCAGCGCGTCCTCTGCCCCGGCGAGCGCCGCTTTCTGCGCGGAAACGTCCGCGTCCGCTTCCAGATCTTTTCCCCTTGCAACGTCGACTTCCTGTTGCGCGACGAGTTCCGGGCGCGACTTCTGCACGTCAGCGAGACGGGTGTAGGTGAGGTGCGCGACGGTATAGGCCGATTGCGAGCGATTCAAATCTTCGCGCGCGCGCAAAAGCTCCTGATCGCTGCGGCGGACGGAGGCCTCATCCTGCTGCAATTGCTGTTGCAGTTCCGGGATTTCCAAGACGGCGAGGAGCTGTCCCTGCTTCACGTGGGTTCCGTAGTCGACGTAGAGTTTTTGAATGTAGCCGGAAACCTTTGCGTACACGTCGACTTCCTGAAATGGCTGGAATTCCGAAGCGATCTCCAGGTTATCCGCAATGTTTCCTCGCGTTACTTTCACGACCGCGGCCACGGGAGCATTCGCCGCATCGTCGGCGGCCGCCTGATGACCCTCGTCACAGCCGATGAGAGCGCCGGAAAAGACCAGGAAGATAAATAAACTCAAGATCTTGTGAATGCGCGTCACTGGATGACCTCCACGATCTCCTATCACTTCCTCAGGCCTTGATATTCCTTCTTTTTATTCTAAGAGCATCCACGTCCGCGTGGAGCTTTTCCAGCGTGAAGCCGCCGGACTGGCACAATTCAATGATCTCCCGCTCTTCGCCGTTCATTCTTTGCGCTACAGCGGGAATCTTTTGCGCGATCTCGATCGGAACCGTCTGGACTCCGTGACGGTCTCCATGCAACAGGTCACCCGGCCGCACCTGCATATGGCCGACCTGGACAGGCCCTGCAAAATCGAAAACGTGGGCGAATGCATGGGAAACCGACAAGTTTCCAGCAAACATTTGGAACTTGGCGGCCCGCGCAGCTTCAACGTCGCGGACGGCGCCGTTTGTCACCACGCCAACGCATCCGACCGCCCGCAAGATATTGACATGGACGTCGCCGATAAAAGATCCGAGACCGGGACGATGGTCCAAATCCTGGACGACAAGAACTCGCGGTGCCGGAATACTCAATAGATGGTCGAGCCAGTCGAGCCGGTAGTAATAGCTATCCCCTTCCATGGGCGGCTCGGAAGTGCGGATGCGGATCGTGGCCGCATAGCCGGCCAGCGGAGGGAAATCTTCAAAAATACAGTGAACGCTGGAATCGGCAAATCCCGTGTTGCGCAAACGGACGCCGAAGGTTTCGATGGCGTTCGCCACGCTGGAAGAATCCAATTGGCTCAATTTCTCCAGCGCAGCCGGCTCTATCTGATTTGAGGTCATCGGATCTCCAAATTAGAATTTCGTGCACTAAATCCGCAAGCACCAGGCCCGATTTCATGCCGCTCGCCGTTTTGCCGGCGCCGCTCGATCACGAATTGATTTCAGCCCCGGGACAAAAAAGTGACCCGTTGTCCGTAACGATTCGCTCTGTACTAATTTTTCAACGGGAATCACCGCAGGGACTGCGCCCTGCATGAATTTATTTATGCGGAAGGTGGCGCGCGCAGCGGGTGGTAGGAAAGAAAAAATTCATCCTTGCCGGAAATTGGGGCCTCCGGCGGATGGGGGATTCTGGACGCAATCCTCCGCACGGTGATCCTCGATTGCACGAGGCATGGCCTCAACCCATCACCGAACAGACATTTGAACGGAGCTGCAAATTTCGACGAATGGCCCGCGGACATTTCCAGAGCGGCCGCGGTCCCCACCGGCCCGTTCTGAATTAATATGGGGAGGAAACTCCACTGGACGATGCCGAGAACCAGCACGCCCGACAACAGCAGGAGGCAGGCAACATATCGGCGGCTTGTGGAGCGCTTTGGATTCATCTGGGGCCTCCGCGTAGCGGGCGGAGGCTGTGCTAATCTATCGAGGCTAGCACCTTGCGAGAAAACGTGTCAAGAATTCTACTTGAATGCGCGTACTCTCAGGGCACAAGGGACTCGTTCTACCATTAAGTTGGACGCAACGGCGGTGAGTTTGGATGCGCGGAAACGTACTTTTTGTCGAGGATGAACAGGCGCTGCAAATGACGGTGGGCGACCGCCTGCGGAACGAAGGCTTCGCTGTAGACTACGCCGCGAATGGCGATGAGGGATTCGAAAAGGCCACGCAGCTCCCCTTTGACCTAATCATCCTCGACGTCATGCTCCCTAAACGCGACGGGTTCGACGTGTGCAAAGGCATCCGCGAAGCCGGACTGATCACCCCGATTCTGATGCTCACCGCGCGCGGGCAGACCAGCGACAAGGTCAGCGGCCTGAAGATCGGCGCGGACGATTACGTGACGAAACCTTTCAACATGCTGGAACTGATGGCCCGTGTCGAGGCGCTGATGCGCCGCGCTCCCATTCGCCCGGCGGCCCAAACCGGCGGCCTGGATTTCGGATCGATTCACGTGGACCTGGTCGGAACCGAGGCGACGCGGGACGGAAAACCTGTGAATCTTTCCGCGCGCGAATTTCAATTGCTGCGGTATTTCATCGAGCATCGCGGCGCCACGCTTTCGCGCGACGAGCTCTTGAAACAAGTTTGGGGCTATAGCGCGGACATGTACACGCGCACCGTGGATGTGCACGTCGCCGGCCTGCGCCAGAAACTGGAAGATGATCCGAAGCAGCCCAAACTTATTCTGACCGTGCAGGGATTCGGTTATAAGTTCAAGGCCTAGTCCGGCGCTGGTTTAGTTTATGTAGCGCCCGCCTTCAGGCGGGCAGCGTGCAGCTTATGAAATTGCACATCAAAGAGCGCGAATTCTCGACGGTCATCATCATTCTCGCCGTGATCGTGGTGATCGTTTTGGGAGTGCTGCAATATCGCTGGAGCAATCAGGTCAGCGAAGCCACCAGCATCCGCCTGGCCGACAGCTTGCAAATGTCCATGATCAATTGGCATCTCGATTTCTTCCGCGTCTTCTCCGAAATTTGCGTCGCCCTGCGCGTCGATCCCGAGTCCAGCACACAGGGGGACTGGGACCAGTACGCCCGAAGATACACCGATTGGAAGAAGACTTCGGCGAATCCGAATCTTGTTGCGGGGCTCTACATCTTGCGGTTCGACGAGGCTCCCGCGGCGCAGGTGCTTCGCCTGTCCTCTTCCGGCCAGCGTTTCGAGACGAGCGACTGGCCCGCGAATCTCGGAGATCTGCGCGAAGAACTTCAGCAGTCTGCCTCCAAACCGGTTAGCGGTGGATCCTTTGGCTCATCCGGAGGAACGAATTCTTCGGCGGCGCTGGACGCAAATTCAGAATTTGCAAACCGTTTCTATGCGGGCGGGGCCTTGGCGGGCTGGCAGTTCGATCCGCGGATCCCTGCATTGATCCGCCCCGTTGCGCACAATCCTTCCGCCTCCGCCGGCCGCCAATCATCCACGCGAAATGCGGTGGATTGGATCGTAGTCGCGCTCGACCGGGACGACGTGCAGAACAATATTCTTCCGGCCCTCGCGCAGCGATATTTCCGCGGCACGGAGGGGCTCGACTATCAGGTTGCCGTTACCAACGGCCAGGACGTGGCGCACCCTCTTTATTCCTCGGACGCAGGTTTTGGCGATGCGGAAATCGCCGACGCGGACGGCACGATGAATATCTTCGGACGCCTGCGCAGCGACGGGCAAGGATCTCCGATTCATATTTTCCATACGCCCTCGCAGGAAAACGGGCCGGCGGCATCGGTCGCGGTCACCTGGTTTCCACTTTTCGCCGGCGTGGACGCGGACCAGGACTGGCGCTTGATCGTGAGGCATCGCCGCGGAGGTGCCCTCGGCGCCTTCATCGCGGATTCGCGCCGCCGCGATCTGGCGATCAGCTTTGGCGTGCTCCTGCTTCTGGTGATCAGCATGGCCATACTGATTTTTACGAGCACGCGCGCGCAGAGGCTGGCCAAACTGCAAATGGATTTCGTCACCGCGGTTTCCCACGAGCTGCGGACTCCCCTCACCGTCATCAGCTCGGCGGCGGAAAATATCGCCCACGGCGTCGTGGAAGGAAAACCGCAGCTCGAACAATACGGATCAGTGATCGGCGCGCAGGCCAGGAAACTGTTCGAAATGGTCGAGCAAATCCTGCTGTTCGCCGCGATCCGCGAGGGCCAGCAGCGATACAGCCTGCGCCCGCTGCAGGTGCCGGAGATTCTGGACGCCGCGCTTTCCGGTACGGCGGGGCTCATTCGAACGGCAGGATTCCACGTGGAACAACAGGTAGAGCCGAATTTGCCCCGGATCGTGGGCGATCTCCCGGCTCTCTCTCAATGCGTGCAGAATTTAATTACGAATGCACTGAAGTACGGCAGCGAACAAAAGTGGATTGGAATTCAGGCGCGGCTCAGCGAACACGGATTGACCGGAAAGGAAGTCCAGATCAGCGTCTCGGATCGCGGCATCGGAATAGCTCCCGAGGAAATACGGCATATCTTTGAACCGTTTTATCGCAGCCCATCCGTGACGGCCGCGCAAATTCATGGCACCGGCCTCGGTCTGCCTCTGGCCAAGAGCATTGTGGAAGCAATGAAGGGCCAGGTCACGGTGAAGAGCGCTCCCGGGCGCGGCAGCACCTTTACGCTGCATTTGCCTTGCGTGGAACACTCGGTTCGGCAAGTGGAAACCCAGACGACCGAGGCTGTTTCGTCTTAGTAGGACAGGCTTCCAGCCTGTCGCGTTTTTCGATGCTAACCAACAATCCAAACCCGACAGGCTAAAGCCTGTCCTACTACAGCTTTTACAACATCCTTACAGCAGCCTGTTTCAATTCCAGTGTAATTTCAACTTCGCAGAGTCGGAGTGCGCGTCCAGCACCCACGCTTCCAAGTCGAGGCCCTGTTTTGCTGAAGCAATTCACAGGCATTGTCCGCACGGCAATTTTTCTGGCCGCCATTCTGGCGTTCGCAGCGCCGCCCGCGTTCAGTCAAATGAACACGGGAGAAATCGATGGAATCGTCCGGGATCCCACGGGCGCTGTCGTCCTCGGGGCTACCGTCACGGCTGTCGAGGCCAGCACACAATTAAAATACGCGACCAAGACCAACGCCTCCGGCGAATACCTGCTGGCTGAGCTTCCCGTTGGGCAATATAACCTCACTGTGAATGTTGAGGGATTCAAGCAGATTGTGCAGCCCAACATTGAGCTGCACGCCGGCGAACGTCTCCGCCAGGCATTCACACTGGAACTTGGAGAACAGAGTGAAATCCTAACTGTGAGCGTGGCGCCGGGTTTGTTGCAGGTGGAATCGGCCGCCATTCAAGACACCATCGAGCAGCAACAGGTCATCGATCTCCCGCTCAAAGGCCGTGAATTCATCGATCTGGTCGCATTAACACCCGGCGTTACGACTCCTCCGGCAGGCACGCGAGGTTCGGCGCTGCAGCAGACGGGGCAGACCTACGGCATCCTGGGCCAGCGCGGCGGGCATAACTTGTACCTCGTCGATGGCGTCTCCGTCACGGACGAGGCGTTTAACAACTTGGTTCTGAGCCCCTCGGTGGACGACGTCCAGGAAGTGAATATCAACCAGACCTCTTACGACGCGGAGTTTGGCGGAAAGTCGGGTGGCGTAATCAACGTCATCACGAAATCCGGCAGCAATAATTTCCACGGCAGCGTGTTTGAATTTGTGCGCAACGACATCTTCGATGCGAAAAGTTTCTTCGTTTCGCCCACTTCTCCGAAGCCGCCCTTCAAACAGAACCAATTCGGCGCGTCGATCGGCGGCCCGATCCAAAAGGACAAATCGTTTTTCTTCGCCGACTACGAAGGCCAGCGGATCCGCCAGTCGCAAACCCAGTTGTTCCACGTTCCGACCGCATTGGAACGCGCCGGCAATTTCACGGGATCCGGCATAACGGTCAACAACCCGAGCACGGGAACGCCTTTCACCAACGATACAATCCCAACCATCGACCCTGTCGCGGCCGCCATACTGGCAAAAATACCGATGCCAACTCCAGGCTTGACCGGGAGCAATAATCTAAACGAAACGGCCCTCTCCACCACGGACGTCAACCAGTACAACGCCCGGATCGATCATACGTTCACAGCGAGCGACAGTGTTTTCGTTCGCATATCAATTTTCGACGCTAACGGATTCCTTCCATTCGGTTCGTCAGCACTGAACGAGGCGCTTTTCCCGGCGTTCGGCTACGACTTGCGAACTCACACGGACAACCTCTCCGCAACCTGGAGCCATGTCTTCAGCACCTCCTGGCTCAACGAACTGCGGTTTGGCTGGATGTGGGTTGGCGGCGGAGAAACCAGCCCAAATGCAGGGACTGATTTTGCCGGACCAACGGGGCTGCAAGGAGTGAGCACCAATCGACTGGATACGGGCTATCCCGACGTGACCCTCACCGGCTTTTCATCCATGGGCGAATCGATGCAGTACGTCTCACGCCGGGACAACGACTACGAAATTTATGACAACGTCATCTGGCACCACGGCACGCACACGGTGAAGTTTGGCGGCTACTTCTTCCATCTGGATTTTGATCCGGTGAATGCACAGAACGCCAGAGGGACGTTCGCGTTTACAACTACGAACACCAGCGGCATCGGGACGGGCAATTCTTTGGGGAATTTTCTGCTGGGTGACCCGAATCAAGGGACCGTGGGAGTTCAGGGGCGAGGAAATTTGATGGGCCGAACCAACTGGGCGCACTTGTACATCGAGGACGCCTGGCAGATTCTTCCCAGCCTCAAGCTCGATATCGGCGTCCGATACGAGTACAACCAGAACGTCACGGATGCGAATGACAACATGGCGATCATAAATAACCTGGTGCCGGGCGGAGAGTTTGTGATTGCCAGCAACGGTCAAGGTCAAATCTCGCCGTCGGCGGCCGCCCTCTTGACAGATATTCCAATTCCGTACGTCACTTCCGCGCAGGCCGGATGGAATAACAGTCTGCTTCAGGCGCGCCCTCTTCGGCTGGCTCCTCGCATAGGACTGGCGTGGGCCTTGCCGGACCAGAAGACCGTGATCCGTTCGGGATTTGGAATCTATACGAATCAAGCCGCATACAACATCATTCAAAATGCCGCGCTGAACTTGCCATTCTATTTCGCCAAGACGGTGACGAATAGCGCGTCCTGCGCCACAACTTCAATCTGCAACACGGAA
Organism: uncultured Acidobacteriota bacterium; assembly: GCA_963804145.1. Taxonomy (GTDB): domain Bacteria; phylum Acidobacteriota; class Terriglobia; order Acidiferrales; family UBA7541; genus Palsa-360. The sequence continues at coordinate 600,213 of CAWDPI010000010.1, forward strand.
AATATTTTGGCTGCGCCGGCGAATGGTTCGGTCAGCGCGAATAATATCAACCACAATTTCAAGATCGAGTACAACAATGTCTGGAATCTGTCCATCCAGCGAAGCCTTTCCTCCACCACCTCATTCCAAGCGCAGTATATCGGGTCGTATACCGTGCACGCCGACAACGAGACCTATCAGAATCTCTTCCCGGACGATGGGTTGAACCCTGCCACGGGTCTTCATGTGCGCCCCATCCCGCAGATGAGCGGTTTCCCAAGCGTCACCTGGGATGGCTGGGAAAAATACAATGCGCTGGCGCTCACGTTTACGCAGCGCGTCTGGCGCGGCCTGACCCTCAATTCCACCTACACTTGGTCCAAAGCATTGGACGACGCGTCCAACCCCGGAGCGGACAACGCCGAGCCAAACTTTCCACAGGATCCCGCCAATTTAGCGGCAGAGAAGGGACTTTCGGATTTCGATCACCGGAATCGTTTCGTCACCAATTTTCTGTACCAGATTCCGTTCCTGAGGAATTCAGAGGGCTGGACACACACCGCGTTTGGCGGGTGGCAGGTTGGGGGAATCTGGACGCTGCAAAGCGGCGCGCCTTTTACAGTGAATCTCTCGACCGACGTCGCCAATAATGGCGAGCCCTTGTCCGCGCCCTCGCAGCGGCCGAATTTAACTTGCAACCCGAACAGCGGCCCAAAAACCACGGCGGAATGGTTCAATACCGCCTGCTTTGCGACGCCCGCTGCGTTCACCTATGGCAACGCGGGCCGCGACATTGTGATCGGACCCGGACTCGATGATTTCGATGCCACGTTTCAGAACGAATTCCCTGTTCGCGAAAATTTGAAGCTGCAGTTCCGGCTGGACATCTTTGATTTTTTCAATCACCCGAACTTCAATGCGCCTGTCGGCGCCGGCAGGACGTTCAGCGCATCCTCAAGCTTCGGCTCAATCACCAGCGCAAACGACCCGCGCGATATGCAGTTCTCCCTCCGGCTCGTTTTTTAGTAGCACAGGCACTCTGCCTGTGTGGTTTTGGCGATTGCTACTACGTCGTTGGCGTATCGACAGCCTACAAACCCGCACAGGTCCGCCGCGGCGGATGCCTGTGCTACTTAAGCCGCATCGCTGCGCGCGGCCGCCCGCACAATTCGTGGAACCATCATTCGCGTTCCGGGCGCCAGAATGTGAACCGATCGCTGGAAGACAAATTCCAAAAAGCGCCTCGCCACGGACAGTTTTGAATGGATAGGATCCCGGTCGCGAAAGCCTTCCGCGCGAATCACCAGAAATCCCGGCCCATTTTCCACTTGCAACCGCCGGATCGCCCGGTACGATTTCGTCTGGAACGCATCCGCCAGCCGCAAAATAGCTGCCAGCCGGATGAGCGACTGCCGCAGCGACATTTCGTAAACCCTCAACTTTTCATGATCCGGATACGGCAACGCGCGACGGTGGAACCGCGCGACGAGCGCCGCAAACTCCAAATCCCTCTTCGTCCAGCCCGGAGGCGGAGAAATCTTGCGGATCATCCGGTAGGACTCTTTGTGATAGGACTTCCCCTTCTTGAAACGCCCGCCTTCCTGAAGCAGCGCCGCCGCGTGCAGAATGAATCGCTCTTCGATCTGGGGATCCTTCGCGATCAGGCCGCAATTCGCCAGGCCATCGTACAACTGCAAGGACAGCCGCGCCGTCCGCCGGACGCGCGGAAAATCCGGCGTCACAAACGAAGCCCATTCCCCGAGCCGCGCAAGTCCCGTGGCACGCAAATCTTTCTCCGCCGGCAATCCCTCGCGCCAGATCTGCAGTGGCGAACCCTTCCCTGCCATCTTCGCTCGATATTGCTGGAGCCGCACGGATCGTTCCTGCTCCACTTTCGCGCGCCATGCCGTGAAAGCCGTTTCCTCAAAAAAACTCCGGCTCTTCACGATCATTTGATCGAGGACCGTAAGGTCGTGAACTTCCCCCAGCAAATCCTGCAGGAATTTCAGGTCGGGCGCCCAACCGGGATACATCGACGGCAGAAAATTTTCCACGGCGTAGCGAAACTTCTTCAGGCCCACGCGCAGGCGGTGATAGGCGAGAAGGCTCCGGCTGCGCTGCGCCCGGCGATTCAAATCGCGAACGCTTTCCCAGATTTCGAGAAGCAGGGATTCGCAGGCGGCCCGGTCGGACGCGACGCGGCGGTAATGCTTGGCAAATTCCCTTCGCCAGACCCGCCATTGCTTCCGGTCAAATTCCCGGATCGCCGCGCGAGCATCGATCCGTTCCTGCTCATGCCTCTTTTTCAGCGCCTCAAGGAGCTTATCCGTCGAAGCCTCGCCCGGCGTGCCGAGTTTCTCGATCCATTCCGTAAGCACCTGGCTATCGCGCAGCGTCCCGAGCCGTTGAAACGTGCGCCGCGCCGATTTCCTCATGGACTTCCAATCGCATCCCGGATCAAGGCCCCTCATTACTTCGGCAATGAGGATGCACCGGCGCAAGGAGATGCGCAGGTCGTGGATGGGCTGCGCAGGCAAAGCCCCGCCCACGTTTGAGTGTTCCTCAAGGACTCGGTCCGCCCAATAGGCGAGGCCGACCTTCTCTTCGGTAGCGGATTGCGGTTGCGACAAAACGAAAACCACTGCCCTTCTGAGAGATGGCTAGGGGGAGCTATTCTAGCCGCGAGGGAAGGAAAAACGCAAATTTTGCGGGCAGGAAAAGTAGCGCGGGCTTCAGCCTGCGGGGGTTAGGCCTAGCAAGTACCAAACCCCGCAGGCTGAAGCCCGCGCTACTCCTGCACGACCGAAGTCTGCTCCTTTTGCGCCGAAATCGCAGCCGGCACTCGGCGAGCAGGTTTTGAATAATGCGTATAGATGCGCCAGCCCAAAAGAATCGTCATCACCGCTGCATATTCAAGGGGCAAGTGGATGTCGGACTTCACGAGCCAAAGGTAGTGAATCACTCCCGCAACAGCAGTCAAATAAATCGCGCGATGCAGCATCGCCCAGCGTTTTCCACCTAGCCTGCGGATCGATCCCGCCGTGGACGTGAGGGCCAGCGGGATCATCAGCACGAAGCCCGTGAATCCCACCGTGATGTAGCGTCTCTTCAACACGTCCGCATAAATGCCGTGAAGATCGAAGACCTGGTCAAACGTCAGGTACACGCTGAAATGGCAGCAGCCGTAAAAAAACGCGAATAGCCCAAACATGCGCCGGAAACGTATCAATTGAGGCTGGCCCAGAATCTTGCGTAACGGCGTAACCGACAGTGTGATGGCGACGAATCGCAGCGTCCAATCCCCCGTGGCGTGCTCAAGAAATTGCGTGGGATTCGAGCCCAACCCTCCCGTAAACGCTTCCCAGATCAGCACGCCCAGGGGGACGAGACAAATCAGGAACACGAGTACCTTCGTCCATTTGCTGGTCAGTATGGAATTCATGCTCGACGCCCGCTCAGTAATTTTTCTTCAGGTCCATGCCGTTGTAGAGACTCGCTACCTGGTCGCCGTAGCCATTGAACATCTGCGTGGGCGTGTTCTTGAAGTATCCTGGCAGGCGGACTTCCCTCGCCTGGCTCCAGCGCGGATGGTCCACGTGCGGATTCACATTGGAGTAGAAGCCGTACTCATGCGCGTTGGTGATGTTCCAGGTAGTCGGCGGCTGATCCTTGACGAATTTAATTTTGACAATTGACTTGATGCTCTTGAATCCGTATTTCCACGGAATCACCATCCGGACGGGCGCGCCATCCTGGTTCGGCAGCGTCTCGCCGTACATTCCCATGGCCAGCAGCGTCAGCGGGTGCATCGCCTCGTCGATCCTCAGCCCTTCCACATAGGGAAGCCCTATCCCTGCCAGGCCCCACAGGGGCATCTGCCTTTTGTCAAAATAGCTTTCGAACGCCACATAACGCGCATTCGAATTAGGCTCCACGAGCTTGGCAATCGTGCTGAACGAATAGCCGACCCACGGCACCACGATGGACCACGCCTCCACGCAGCGGTGCCGGTAAATACGCTCCTCCAGCGGCGCGAGCTTCAGGATTTCGTCCATCGAGAACTTGCGCGGCTTGGCCACTTCCCCTTCGACCGAAACCGTCCAAGGCGAAGTCACGAATTTTTGCGCATTCTTCGACGGCTGGTCTTTTTCCGTGCCGAATTCATAATAGTTGTTGTAAGTAGTCACAACCTGTTCGGCAGTAACTTTTTCGGTGGTGCTGAAAGGGCTGCCAGACAGGCCTGGAAGCTTTGTGGAGGCATAGGCCCGGGTCGGTGGGCTAACCAGATCCGCCAGGCTTTTCCCCGCCAGCGCCAGACCGCCCGCTAACCCCATTCCATACAGGAATTTGCGGCGATTCACATAAATGTCGCGCGGAGTGATGTCCGAATACTTCAAGTCTGGGGACCGCTTGAGCAGCATCTTGAACCTCCAGGCACTCGCTGTGCCTCAAATCCATTACACCATATGACTACTATACGCCGAAATGGTTTCATCGGATGAGGGATGCTGGCGAAGAAACATGCACCGCCTCGCCACGGCGAGTTCCCCGCCTGACCAGCTATTGCGCGGACTCAGGCGGGGCATGCAATCGAAGGGGAGTGATGCGGGCGATGTGGGAAAAATCCTTGTCAAGAGTGAAGAGACTCGCGTGGTGTTCCAGAGAGATCGCGGCAATCAAGGTATCGATGGTCGTCAGGCTGATGCCCTTTGACCGGGCCAGGCGAGAAATCGCGGATGCTTCGCGGTAGGTGGAGAAGCCGCCCGGTTCCAGCAGCTCCCACAGGGAGAGATAGTGTTCAATTCGACGGACATCTCGCCTCAGGCCCTGTAGGATCTCCGTGACGATGACGCCGGTGAGAGCGAAGGGCTCGGCTTCCTCGATCATTCGGCGCAACTCGCCGCCGGCGCGGCCGGGAGAAGAGCTGAAAAAATCGATCCAGACGGAGGTGTCGACCAGGATCAAGCGCGATTCCGCCGCATCCGCTTGACGTCACCCTTCCAAATTCCGCTCCCGTAGTAACGAAGAATGCCTTTGCGGCTTTCCGAGCGCACCAGCAATTCCAGCGCCTTGGCGACGATCTCTCGCTTGGTTTTGAGCCGCGTGAGCCTGCGCGCCTTGCGCACCAATTCATCATCCAGCACAATGTTCGTTCTGCCCATAAAATAAGTATACACCATTTTACGGATATTATGTGTATGAATCCGAAGCGGGCCGTGTCATCACCGTGAGTTTAAAATTTGGCGATGACGCTGTCCATTGCGAGCGGCGCGCTGCCGTGTGGCGCTGGCGTCTCGCCGGCGTTTTTGCAATGTATGCGGGGCAGAAAAAAGCCGGCGAGACGCCGGCGCTACGCAGAAAGTTCCTTGACGAGCGATTGGCGCAGTCGTTCCTGATGCTCGGGCGTGAGCTTTCCGGCCGCGGAGGTGAGGTAAAACACGTCGATCGCGGTCTGGCCTTCGGTGTCGATCAGCGCGATGTCAATGTTGCAGTCCTGCTGGGCGAAAACGGAACTGATGCGGTAGAGCAGCCCCGGCTGATCCTGCGTGATGACCTCAATCAGCGTGCTGTGCGCGGAACATTCATTGTCAAATTGAATTTGGAGAGTTCCGGCAATTTTCTCGGGCTGATCTTTTTCCACTTCCAGGCGTTCGCGGAGCATGCGCTTGAGATCGCGCTTTCCGGAGAGCACATCGTGCACGGTCGTCTTGAATCGCTCCCATGCCGGAAGATTCATTTCCAGCGTCCGGTACCGGTCCGTGAAAGAGAACGTATCCACCACGGTGCCGCCCGCATTCGAGAAGGCACCGGCTTTTCCAATGTTCATGCCGCAGGCGGCCAGCGCTCCCGCAACGGTCGAAAAAAGGCGCGGCCGGTCCTTGGTCACGACCGTCAATTCATACCAGTGGCGGGTGCGCTTCAGCGCCAGTTGAACGGAGTCCTGGCCGAAGCGGCCCGACATCTCGAAGTGCCGCAGAATTTCATCCACGGGGTGCGTGCGAAGATATCGCCTCGGCAAGCCTTCGAGAAACGTTTTGAGCTTCTCCCCCGCCGCGGCGGCAAGCGAGCGAAGATGGTTCAGCACTTCGTCGTTCGCGTCGCCATGAACGCGTTCATCCACGCTGCGGTTGAAATAATTGGCTGTGCCGATGTAAAGCTGCCAGAGATCTTCAGCTTTCCACGGCGTCAGTGCTTCCGGATTGACGGCTTTGATGTCCGCATACGTGAACAGGCAGAGCATTTTCAGGAGTTCCGGGTTGCCGATGCTTTCCGCGAATTGCGCCACGGTGCGCGGGTCGAAGATATCCCGCCGGAGCCCCGCGCCCAAATCCTGATGGTGCTGAATCAGAAAGAGCACGGTTTCCCGATCGGCCGCGGGAAGTTCCAGGCGTTCGAGGCACTTTCCGGCAATTTCCAGGCTCGCCGGAATGTGTTCCAGAGGCATAACGCCCTTGCCGGTGTCGTGCAGCAGGATCGCCAGATTGAGCAGCTCGGGCTGGTCTAGTTCGCCGAGGATGCCGGCGTAGCGTTCGTCCCACTTGGACTTGGATTGCCGCAAGCCGTGCAAATTTTCAATCGCCTGGAGCGTGTGCTCATCCACCGTGAAGCGGTGAGAAACATCGCGCACCGCAAGGGCGTCAATCCCCTGCAACTCGGGCAGGAACAGAGTCAGCAATCGGAGAGAGTGCATCGCGCGCAGGGCGTCGGCCGCATGCTGTTCCGGCAATAGATCTTCCAGAAACCGCCAAAATTCGCCGCCAGCCGGAAGATGCCCGGCCAATTGCGGCCTCGCCAGCTCCAATTGTTGTTCGGCTGTGGGGCTGAGTTTGAAGCCGCGCTGGGCCATCAGCCGGAAAGTGCGAAAAAAAAGATCCGGATCGGACAAATTCTCCGGCTTCTGAAAAAAAATCAATCCGTCCACGACGGAAAAATCCACATCGGAAAATCCCGTTCGCCAGGTTTCCAGTTGCCGGTAAAATAGAGACTGCGCGGCGGGCATTTCTTCGAGCAGTTGTCCGGAAATATGGTCGACGGCGCGCGCGTGGCCAAAGTAGACGCGCATCCATTCGGTGGCATTCGTGACAGAAGTATCTTGCGTGCCGATATTCTGGGCTGCTGCATCGTCCTGCGCATCCCAGGTCAGGAGATTGTGGTCCCGCTTATTCCGGAAGTGCAGGAAGCAACGCACGGAGGCGAAGAAAGCCAGCGCCGAATCCATGGCGGTCTGGTTCGCGGGCGAGAAATACGTTTGCGGATCGGGCCAGGCCTCCTGCTTTTCCATGGCGGACATGGCGGCAAGCCAGCGAGCCGTGATGTAGTCCTGAAAACCGCCGGGACCGTCCTTCACATTCGGCTCGAGATGGAACACCGTGTTCGCAAACTTTCGGTGGCTGTTGCGCGTCAATTCCGCCAGGCGCTCGACCAGCGCCTGAGACTCCCGAACCATGACTTCGGGAATCAGCCGGTTCCGAAGGTTCGCGAACAGTTCCTGATCGCCATCCAAAAACCGGAAGTCCAGCAGGGAAAGAGTCGCCTCAGCACGATCGGCATCAAACGTAATGAATTCCGAAATAATTCCCGCCGTCGTGTTGCACTTCAATCCAATCTCTTTCAAGCCTTGTGAGAGCCGCTGGATCGCATCCCTGAATTTTTCCGCCGCTTCGCCCGTCGCCGCCAGGAATACGAGATCGACATCCGAATACGGAAATAGAGTTTGCCTGCCAAAATCTCCGACAGCGGCGAATACGATCCCGGAAGCCTCAAGACCCGCGGAAACAACGAATTGCGCCCAAAAACGGCGCGCAATGGAGTCCACCAGCGCCGATCTCTCTCGCAGATATTTCAGGCCGTCTTTCCCCGCGGAATATTCCTCATGCAATCGTGAGGATTCAGCATCGAATCGTTCCTTCAATTCGCTGACCAGTGGGGACTGTGTGGGCATGCAACGCTTTCTGGCCGGTGATCCTGGAACAAGTCTGGCCGAGCATACTCGCAAAAAGGGGACCTGGTAAAATGCAAAGATACGAAGCGGCGCATTCTGGAACTGGAACTTTGCGGTCCTGCCGATTCCGGCAGGAGACAATAGCAAATCCCGAGTCGTAACACCACTGTGAACCCACCCGCCTTCGCTCTCATTAACACCTATCTTATTGTAACCGTTCAACTTAGTAAGCGCTTGCGGCTTGCGGCCCTTTCTTTGTTCGGGAAAACCTCAGCTCACCCAGGATCCTATGTACGAAAAATCCTGATGGGACCGATAGATTCTTTCGTACACTGATCGGCGAGCGCTCTTGTTAAAGTGAATGGATGGCCTCAGTGCCTTCAAAGATGCCTTTACAGAGGCTATTCGGGGATTATCAGGTCGGGACGTTTTACGACGAGATGTTTTCGGCGCCCGATGTGCCGCGCCCGCACTACGCCAAAATTTTCGAGAAGCTCGCAGCGATGATGCCGGCGCAGTTTGAGGAGCGCCGCCAGCATGCCGACCTTTCATTTCTCCTTCAGGGCATCACGTTCACGGTGTACAGCGACGGGCGCGGAACGGAGCGTCTGTTTCCCTTCGATCTGATTCCGCGCATCATCCCGAATTCCGAATGGCAGCGCATCGATCGGGGCCTCGCACAACGTGTTGTCGCGCTGAATTTATTTTTGCAGGACGTGTACGGCAAGCAGCGCATTTTTGCCGACCGCCAGATTCCCCGGTCGCTCGTCTACTCCTGCAAACATTTCCTGCGCGAAGTGATCGGAATCGAAGTGCCGCGGGGGATTCACACGCACATCTGCGGCATTGATCTGGTGCGCGATTCCAAGACCGGCGAATTCTGCGTTCTCGAAGATAACGTGCGCACGCCCAGCGGAATTTCCTACGTGCTGGAGAATCGCCTGGTCATGATGCGCACGTTCCCCGACGCGTTTCAGGAGTACGAGGTCCTTCCCGTCAACCACTATCCCGCGGAGCTGGCTCGCATCCTGCGCAGCCTCTCGCCCCGAGGAGGAAATGACGCTCAAATCGTCCTGTTGACGCCCGGCATTTACAACAGCGCCTATTTTGAACACAGCTTCCTGGCGCAACAGATGGGCATCGAACTCGTCGAGGGCCGCGACCTGATCGTGGATGGCGGCATCGTCTACATGAAGACCATTCACGGACTGCAGCGCGTAGACGTGATCTACCGGCGCGTCGACGACGAGTTCCTGGACTCACTCACGTTTCGCCCGGATTCCGTCCTGGGCGTCCCCGGCCTCATGGGAGCCTACCGCGCGGGAAATGTGGCTCTGGCAAACGCCGTGGGCAATGGCGTTGCCGACGACAAAGCCATCTACGCCTATGTGCCCACCTTCATTCGGTATTACCTTGGGGAAGACCCGATTTTGCGAAGCGTGGACACGTATCTGTGCTCCAAAAAAGAAGACCTCGCGTATGTACTGGATCACCTGCCGGAACTCGTCGTAAAAGCTGTGGGCGAGTCTGGCGGTTACGGGATGCTCATGGGCCCCACTGCGGAGCGCGAGAGAATTGAGGATTTCGAGCAGCGCATCAAAGCAGACCCGCGCAACTACATTGCGCAGCACGTTCTTCCACTTTCCTGCGTGCCTTCCTATGATGCCGCGCGCGGGTCGTTTGCCGGCCGCCACGTCGATCTCCGCCCGTATTGCCTCTACGACGGGGAGAAAGTCACGATCGTGCCGGGAGGGCTGACGCGCGTGGCGCTGCAGGAGGGTTCGCTGGTTGTAAACTCGTCCCAGGGCGGCGGCAGTAAGGACACCTGGGTCCTGTTTGGGGATGACTGAGATGCTGTCGCGAATCGCCGAATCCTTGTTCTGGCTGGCTCGCTACATCGAGCGTGCGGAGTACACCGCCCGCATTCTCGACGTGAATTTCCACACCGTGCTCGAGCAATCCAAGGACAAATACCGTTTGCACTGGGATCCTCTGATCGTCATGGCCGGCGAAGAGGAGCGCTTCCGGGCATTGTACGGAGAAGCCGACGCGCGCGCCGTCTTCGAATTTCTCGCGTTTCGCCAGGATAATCCCAGCTCCATCGTGCAGTGCATCACCAAAGCGCGCGAAAACGCGCGAACCATCCGCGACTTTATTTCGCGCGAAATGTGGGAAGACATCAACAGCTTCTACTTCACCGTGAACCGCTTCCAACCCGACGAGGAGATGGCGGCGGGGCCGCACCGCTTTTGCGACGCCATCCGTTTCGGCAGCCACCGCTTTCACGGCGTTACCGACGCAACCCTGCCACACGACGAAGGCTGGGAATTTCTGCGCATCGGCTGGTTCATCGAGCGCGCGGAAATGACGGCGCGGCTCGTCGACGTTCAGTATCACATCCTGTATGACGCCCCGGCGGAAATCGGCGGCGGAGACAACCATCAATGGATGGCCGTGCTCAAGTCCGTGGGCGCCTATGAGGCCTACCACCGGAAATATCATTCCTCGATTGAGCCGGAAAAAGTCGCGGAAATGCTCATCATGCACCCGCTTCATCCGCGGTCGATCCGCTTCAGCATGACCGAAGTGCAGGCCGGCCTGCGCGCCATCAGCGGCACAGGAGCGGGCTCCTACGCGAATGAGGCCGAACGCCTGACGGGCAAGGTTCTCGAACGGTTGCGCTACGACCGCATCACGGAAATATTTCACCTGGGCCTGCACTCCTATTTGAACGACATGCTCCAGATGTGCGGCGCAATTGGCGAAGACATTGCCCGAAACTACTTCTACTACGCGGTGGTCGCATGAACCGGTATCATCTTGTGCATTCAACGGAATTTCGCTACGACGGCCCCGTTTCGGAAAGCTACAACGAAGTCCGCCTGCGGCCGATCCACGACGAAACGCAGAGCTGCCTGTCGTTCCGCCTTCTGACCGACCCCGTTTCGCGCGGCACTTCCTACCGCGATTCATTCGGAAATTGGGTGCATCAATTCAACATTCTTCCCGAGCACCACCACCTCAAGATCGAAGCGGAGTCCGTGGTCCTGGCGCACGATGCGCCGGCGCTGCCGACGGGCGGAATGAAACTCTCTGAACTGGAGGATCACCGCGACCAACTCGAAGAAGAATTTCTCGACTTCATGGTGCCCACAGGATACGTCCCCCACGTCCCGCAACTGGACGAGCTCATCGAGTCGGCCAGCCGCGGCAGTGATGGGAGCGTCTCGGGATTCGTCAAGCAGGCGTCCTTCTTGATTCACGAAAAATTCAAATATGTCAAAGGGGCGACGCATGTTAACTCGTCGATCCAGGACTCACTGGCCGTCTGGGCGGGAGTTTGCCAGGACTTCGCCCACTTGCTCCTGGGGGTGGTCCGAAAACGAGGTTTGCCCGCGCGGTATGTCTCCGGTTACCTGGTCCCGGAAAGCGCGGCATCGCCGGACGCTAAATTACAGGAGGTGATCGGCGGGTCCGCATCTCACGCCTGGGCCGAGGTTTACCTGCCCGATTCAGGCTGGATTGGTCTTGATCCGACGCTGGGGAAGCCGCTGGGATTGCAGCATGTTCGCATCGCCTATGGACGCGACTACGGCGATGTGGCTCCGGTTCGAGGCGTATACAAGGGCCATGCAGGGCAGAGGCTTTCCGTTGATGTGAGCGTGCGGCCGGCAATCGACGACGATGGGCGCGAGCAGCTCAATGAAAACAAGGTCGCGACGCCGGAGCCCCCAATAATTCAAGAGCGGACGCAGCAACCTGCCCAACAGCAACAATAGCTTGCCGATTTGGTCTATGGGTTGCGCCAGCGCAGGTTGCGCGGCGCGTCTTCAGGACCTACATTACCCTTTTCTTCTTAGCTTTTAGCCTGGAACGCTTTGCGGCGTGCCGTCCTGCCCCGTTATGATGGTTTGTTCCCACCAGGGACATAATTCGCTTCAGCTCTCGCTCCAGAGAAACTTCGATCACGTCGGATTGGCGCTCTCCACGTGCTACACGGCTCACGTAGGAGGGATCCACTTTCAGTTGCCGAGCGACGCGGCCGTAAAGGCCTCGGATCAGCGATGCCAAATTTGTAGGACTTGGTCTTCCAACACTTCTTAAGCGGGCCATGAGGCTCCTTGAGACTTGCAATCAAAGGTCAGGCCAAAGACAACCCGGATTAACGTTTATGTTAACGCACTTACTTTAAGGATGCAATCACCAATTCCGACGAACTCTCTTTCGGGCCGTTTTCGTGACTCTCTGGGCTTGCCCAATTTACCCCGCCCCTCAGGGTATCAAAAGCAGTTTTCCCGTCGTTTTTCTTCCTTCCAAATCCCGATGGGCCTGCTGCGCCTCCCGCAAGGGATAGAGGTGCTCGATGCGCAGCTTTAGCTTGCCCGACGCAATCATGTTCAGCACGTCACTCGCGCGCTCCTGAAGTTCCTCATGGCTCGCAATGTGATGCCCCAGAGTGGGTCGCGTAATAAACAAGGACCCTTTCTGCGCGAGTTTGTTCAAGTCAAACGGCGGCACAGGCCCGCTGGAAGCCCCGAAAAGCACGAGATAGCCGCGCGGACGAAGAACGTTGAGGTCCTGATCGAACGTGGTCTTGCCGACCCCGTCGTAGATGACGTGGACACCCTTCCCGTCAGTAAGCCGTTTGGTTTCAACCTCGAAATCCTGCTTGGTGTAAAAAATCACGTCATCCGCGCCGGCTTCGCGCGCGAGTTTGGCCTTTTCCTCGGTGCTCACCGTGGCGATCACCCGGGCCCCGAGGTTCTTCGACATCTGCACGAGCAGCAACCCTACGCCGCCCGCAGCCGCGTGGATCAGGGCGATGTCTCCCTTCTTCAGCGGGTAGGTGCTGTGGGTCAGGTATTGCGCTGTCATGCCTTGCAGCATCGCCGCGGCGGCCTGATGGTCTGTAATCCCCGCCGGGACGCGGACCAGCCGGTCCGCAGGCACGGCTTCAAACTCCGCGTACGCGCCCGTAATCCCCGTGTAGGCTACTCGCTCTCCCGGCTTGAAATCCTTCACGTCGCTGCCCACTTCGCTGACTACTCCGCTGGCTTCCTGGCCAAGAATGAAGGGCGGAGTCACGGGATAGCGCCCCTCGCGGAAATACACGTCAATATAATTGACGCCTGCCGCGGCAACCTTCACGAGCACTTCGTTGGGCTTTGGCTTTGGAGTGGGAATGTCCAACAGGGTCAGGACTTCCACCCCTCCCGTTTTCGGGACTTGCATCGCTTTCATCTAGACTCCTCTTGGGATCGTGCTCGTTTCGCTCCGGCGTTTTGAGACGCGACATTTTATGCTATCCAGCCTGTGGAAAAATTGTGGAACATTTTATTTTCTGTGGAAAATTGTGTCAGGTTGAGCGCCAAGAGTTGGCAGCAATTGTGCCTAAACACATCCCCCCTGCCTGCTAATAAGTTCTCGCGATATTATCTCTCAGCGGGTGGCTGTGCCGCGGCTTGCAATTGCCCGGCCTCGGCCAAGCGCTTGATATGTCGAAAGACTCGCGTGTGGATTTGGTGGACAATCGCATCCGACCACAATCGCCAGTAAGACACAGGCCACATTCGATTTCTATAACGTGAAGTTCCTTCCAGCAGGGTGCGGCCGCCGGGCAGTCGCGTTAACACGAACTCTGCGTCTTGCGCTTGAAAATATCCGCCATCAATATGTCGCGTATGAATGTGACCATAGGGTGACAATTCCTCCATCACCAGCGGTTCGCCGGATATGGAAAATCCGAGGCGTTTGTTCTCTTCCCAGATTTGAATAGGTTCGATGAACTTGCCGCTCGAAAATTGGCATTCCCGCTGTGCTTCGAGTCCCGATCCATGGATTGTGGACCGAATCGGATAGGAGATTCCAACTCGGAAAGGCCATTCGGTGGGAGGAGGAAGCGTTGGAAATGAAGTGAGGAGCGGCCAAACTTCCTCTGGCGGCGCGTCAATTTCGATGCGCGTTGTGATTTGAAGAAGCAGAGGCTGTTGAGGTTTCAACGCTTCCGTCGCCATGAAGAAGGGCACGAAGAAAAGCAATGCGCCAAAAGTAGCTCGCGTTTGAAAGTGTTCCCAATGCTTTCGCTGGATCAAGTAGCCCATGGAACCGCCCATCAAAGCCAGAATCAGGCCGATGGGCGCGGCCATTGCCAGACAGATTACTCCTTCCACAGCGAGACCCAACAACAGCAATCCGAGCAAGATAACCGACAGGCTAGCAACCGCCAGGCAGCTGGGCAAACTTCGAGGCCGATGATAACCATACAGCAAGACGGAAAACAACCCGAGACAAAATGGAAGGGCGACAAACAGCCCCCAACCGTACATCGCGAGCACGTTCACGCTGAGAAGCGTGGCTGCGGCCCCAAGCACCGTTGAAATCAAGAGCGCCATGGTGGCGCTGCCCCAGCAGCTTTCCGGAAGGATTCGCTTGAGAACAGGATTCCCTCCAATGCGCAAGGATCGTGGCCCGTCGTCAGCGCTCCGCGATGGGTAAACGCACAGAATGACGAAGAAAAGAAGGTTCAGATACGGCGCAAAGAACAACACAACCAGCCACGTCGGGAGCCCCGAAGCTCGAAGCCGCCGCATCGTCAGAACTATGCCCACCCATATAAAAGGAAGCGAAAGTGCCAGCATTGAGAGAAGGAATGTTCGATCCGACGGAGCAAGCGAGGTTATGCGTACCGCTTGATTGAGTGGTATCCAGTAGTTGAACAGGCCCCACTTGCGATGAAAGACGAATGTTGCCAGCGCCCGATCCAGGTTGTGTTTGATCACAAAGCCGACCAGTCCAACGAGCGCATAAGGGCCCCGGTCAAGGGCCCCTTCAGAACTCCAGAGATCAGTAAACTTCATCGCGCACCTCTCCATTTCACTAGTGAGCCCGTGTTTTCCAAATGACGAGGCCCAAGTTCGTGGCTGCCAGAAACGCGAAAAGTGATGTCAGCAGGATATGGCCGAACACAAAGCCTCGGCCACGCGGCCAATCCGTGTGATCGTAGTAGAGAAAATCGACGGCGATCCGCAGCGCCCAATAGACGCCGATGAAGAGGGCCAGACCCAGCGCGGCGCGGTCGCCGCGAAGCATTTCGGCGTGCAGCGACAGCGTCAGTGCTCCGAACGCAATTATAGTCAGCACCGCGAATCCGCCGTGCACCCACATCAGCTTGCGGTTGAATGATGCGAGTTTCTGAAGGTCCTCTTTCCAGCCCAGCTTTCCCGGCACCTGAAAGCTGGCGATAAGAACGCAGAAGTGCCCGATGCCTGCAAGCCATAGCGCCGTGCTGAAAACTTCCTCGGCATTATGCGGGGCGAACAATGTGGCGATGATGCTGATCATGAGCGAGCTCCTATCCGGCGCTAACGCGCGCCTATGGCCATCAGAAATGGCAGGATTACTCCGCGCACAAACCATGGGTGAAACAGCAAGTACGCCGGAGCGGCGGCACAAAACACGGCGAACAACCAACCTCGAGTGCCGGAATCCAGCCCGAGTCGTTTTCCTGGGAGGGATCGCTCAAACAGAACTCCCATGCCCTGCAAAACGAAGTAACAAGTTGGAAAGCCGTAGCCGCCGCGCGCCGGTAGAGAGATCACCAGTTCGTGAATCAACCCAGAGGCGAAGAATGCGAACAGGGTCGCAGCGGCAATGCCCGCTCGGGTTCTCATGGGCTGGAAGATGAGGCGGTGCGTCAACTGGCGGAAGCCCAGGTTCCATCTGCGTCCCCAGAAATCGCTCAATGACGTGGCAGAAAGCGGCGCCTGCATGATCGGACGGGCATCCACTCCGGCGAACCGCCATGCCAGCGACAAAAGGTGGAATGTGCCAAAGTGCAGGAGGAGGATGATTCCCAGCATGCCCACCCATCCGGCGAGCAGTTCTCTTGTCGGAGGCACGCGACGCGCAACGCCCCACAGCAGTACCGCGCCGCCTGCGGTCTTGACGACGGCCCAAAGCCACTCCTTCCCTTCGGGCCTTTGCGCGTGTTTTTCCGGATCGAGAAATCCTGCGGCATCCATGCCCGGCCAGCCGAAGAGAAATCCAATGCTTCGCCCAATCGTCGCGCCGGAAATATTTCTGTATTCCCACCACGTTTGCCATTTGCAGCCAAAGAAAATCGCCGCGGCAAGCGCCCACATGAAACACCATGGCGCGAGAAGCGGCCGAACTGCAATCGTCGCCGCCGGCAAAACAATGAGCGGAATCCAGCCGACCAATGCGATTCCTCGTGGATCTGGTCCTGGGCTTAACCGAGCTGCCACTCCCGTGGTTGCGATTTTCATCCCTGATCTCCTTCCATGCGCACCGTGTGGGGAGCCGCGAGCGTCCACCCCACCAGGCCGCAGAGAACGAAACCGAGGGCATTCGCAGTGCCATGAAACCTGGCCATCTCATCCAAATGCACAAACGGTTGAAGCGGAAATTCGCCAATAGCCCATACACCCGCGAGAAACATCGCGAAAAGTACGGATGTGGCTGAGACCGCGACGAACACTTGCGCCAATCGCGGCCGCAGGGCCCCAACACCCGCCAGGAAAAACAGGGCAAGGCCCACTTCGCTGCTTGCAACCAGAAGCGCCGCCGCCAGCTTGAAATGCGGTCCAATCACGAATCCTGCGGCGAGCAGGCCCGGGCCGGCCAGGACTCCTGCCGCAAAAACCTTAAAGATCCGTTGTAGCGCGATCGTCTTCTTCTCGATTGCAGATCCAGCAGCGAGCGCCAAAAGCGGCGCGGCAAATCCGGCAAAATGGAAATGGACCGCCGTGAGAAGCACAATGGGTTCCTGAAATCCCATCGGGGAGAGCCCCAAGCGCGACGCAACTAGCCACGCGCACCCGATGGGTAGATACAGAAAACTCACGATCATGCACGCCGTCTTCAGCTTCCCGAACTCTCCGCGAATAAGGCTCATCAAGCCGTGAAAGCCGATGAAGCAACCAAAGGCGAACCAAGGCAACACCAGGATCGTCGCTCCGTTTCCTTGCGGGAGCCAAAACGAAGCCGTCGCGCACAAGGCCGCCGGCAACTGGAAACGTCGGATGTAGCGAATCGGAAGTTCAATTCCCTTTTCAGGGACGAATCGGACCAACAGCTCAAGACCAAGCGGCACGACGACGAGCGGACCCAAGAGAAATAGCAATTCAATTGTGTTCAAGGGCCCCCATTGCAATCGAGACACCACGACGAGGCCGGCCCAGAGAACTCCTCTGGCAATCGCGTTGCGGCTCATCGCACAATTCCCAGAGCCGCGACTCCGAACACCAGACCTAAGTAGGAAAATGCCAGGAGGAAGAACACGTCGCCGAACCGGTTCTGCTTGCGGATTTCAGGGTCGTAAAAAAATAGTTGGATCGGCACGCGCAGCAGCCAGAAGATCGCGATCGCCGCGGAGAGGTATCGCCCCAGGCGGCTCGCCCCCGCCAACTCAGGCGCGAACCAGAAGGTCAGTGAGGTGAAGATTCCCAGCACCAAGACGATATAGACCCAGTGGACGATGAACACCGTGCGGATCATTGGAGATACGCGGGCGAGATTTTCCCGGCAACTCAGCTTTTTCGGCACAACGAAATTGGCCGCAATGATCACCAATTGGATAGCCCCGGCGGCCCATAACCAAGGAATTAATGCCCTCATAATTCCCTCCTTTATGTAGTACGGCGCCCTCTCGACGGTACGGAACAAAATCCAGATACGCACGTCCGGTGATCCGCGAACCAGCGGTAACCGGCATCGAGGATGCGCGATACGCCGGGCAATTTCGCAGCGGCATAGAGCGGCCAGGCCCACCAGATTTGCCGCGCTAGATACACGATGGCTTTGGCGCCGCCGTAAATTTCACCGTCGGCTGTGGCGACGCGCATCTCCCGGAGCAAATCCTGGGGCGGCAAAGCAAGAAGAGCCTGCACGCGAGAGTCCTGCAAAGCCGCGAGGCCGAAGCCGCGCGTTTCGAGGGTGCGGCGGAAGCGGCGGGCGAGCGAGGTGCAGACGGAGCAATCACGGTCGAAGAAGACCCAGCCGCGGGCTGCGTGTCTTCCTTTACTATCAGTCATTTCTGAACTGAGAGAAATCATGGGCCACCAAAAAAGGCGGTCGCCCGCCTTTTCCTTTTCAGCCGCGCAACAGCTTGCGCAGACCGCCGCGGAGTTTCACCATTCCCTTCAGCGCGCCGGGCGAGAGGCTGCGGAACTCCTCAAACAGAGCGCTGATCAGGACGATGAATTCCAAGAGCTCTTCCATGTGCTCGCGCGCGTAGGCGTCCGTCGAGCCGGATTTCTTGGCTTCCGCCACGCACTCCCGCACCACGGCGATCGTGGGGTCAAATTCGCGCCGTTTGCGCTCCTCCAGGATCACGCGGAACATTTCCCAGAGGTCTTTCATGGACTCAAAATGCTGCCGGCGGTCGCCAAACACGGAAACGCCGCGAACGATGCGCCAGCCCTGCAATTCGCGCAGGCTGGTGCTCACGTTGGACCTGGCGACGGAAAGCGTCCGGGCAATTTCCTCCGCCGCAAGGGGCCGTTCAGAAAGGAACAGCAGGGCGTGGACCTGCGCGACGGTGCGATTAATGCCCCAGCGGGTGCCCATTTCGCCCCAGTGGAGGATGAACTTTTGGGCGGTGGGTGAGAGCGATTTGGAAGTATCAGTCATTTCTGTCTGTACAGAAATTACAGTATTGAGGAGTCCTTGTCAAGGCCTTTTTTTCGGATCGCTGGAAGGGCTTGGCAGGTCCCCCGGGAACGCCAATCTCCCGATTGGCGCCGCGCAAACCGCCAATCGGGAGATTGGCGTTCCCGGAGTTCGTCAAAGCAGTTTACGAATTGGATTTCCGGCGAGTTCGAATCTCCGCGAGGTGTTGCCGCAGCGCACCGATAATCTCTTCCCTGCGGCCGTTCACGATATTCTTGCGCAGTTCCTCGAGCGCGATATGCACGACGTCGTGGTGATGGAGTTCCTCGGGCGCGACTTCGTTGCTCAGTTCGAGCCAGATGCCGTGGAGCAGGTCGATTTCCTTGTCCGTCAGCCGCGGAGCGTGCGGACCCAGATAGAAAACTTTTTCCTGGCCATCCGGCGAGTAAATTTCGAGAGTTAAATTGGGTCTGGGCTCAGGCAATGCTTCCCACGCCAGGCCCGCGATGCGAGCCTCGTCCTCAATGTTCCTCCACGAAGACAGTCCCAGCGCGATTGTGGACGACTGAAGATTTTGAGCCGCGCGCAGAATGCCTTGCCATTTTTCCGTCGCCGGCGCCACGGCCAGGTGAATGGACTTGCCCCTCTTCTCCGCCAGGGAAAGAGCACGCGTAAACAACTCCTGCTCGTTCACGCCGAACAAATCTTCCTGCGCGAGTTCGCTGCCGCCCGAGCCTGCGCGGCTAAGAACGCGAAGGTGAAGGACCACAACGTCCTGCTGGCGAGGGTTGATTCGATCCAAGACCGCGCCCAGGTTATATAGCGCGTTGGAATTGCGGACCATCACCAGCTCGTTCCCAGGGCGCACGCACAGAGCGGCGGCACTCAAATCACCGTCGGACTCCAGGTTAAACATGTCGAGTTCCTGGTGCTTGGCGCCATGCTTCAGAGTAATTTTCTCGGAGATTTCAAACACGGTAAAGAAGATCAGCGTGAACGCCACGCCCGAAATCGTCGCCACTTGCTTTGTAAACAGATTCATGATGCTCAGGGCAAAGAGGGTCACGGTAATCAATCCGAGACCTACAGGAATCTCCACACCCCCCACCGTGAAGTTCAGCGGGACGCGGAAGTCCCTCTTCCCCGGCTGCTTGTAGCGAAGCACGAGCACCGCCAGCCCCTTCATCGCGAAGCTCCACATCACGCCAAACGCGTACGCTTCGCCGAGCACGAAGATGTCTCCCCGGCTCAGGATGATGGTGAAGAGTTGCAGGCCCACGACAAGATTGAGCATCCGGTAGGAAGTTCCGAACCGGGGATGCGGGCGGCGAAACCAGTGCGGGAGAATACCGTCCTCGGAAACCCGGTTCAGGACGCCGTTCGAGCCCACGATTGCAGTATTAACGGCCCCGGCCAGCATCAGTACGCCGACGATCACGACAAAACCCTCAAAGGCCAGCTTCAGATTAAAGGGGCCGACAAAATTCAATGCCAGACCGCTGATGAGATTTCCAAAATACTGCGGCCGAATCGCATCTGGAATAATCATAGAGGCGAAAAATGAAACGCCTGCCGTGAAAATCAAACTGTAAACAAAAATAACCAGCCCCGCCTTTTCCAGATTGGGCAGCTTGGGATGCTCGACTTCCCGGTAAACCTGGGCCAGCGTTTCCTCGCCGCTCATGGCCAGAACGGAGTGCCCGAGTCCGATGAGGATCCCGATGAGCGCGACAGTGTGCGGCAGACTGCTGAGGCGCAGCCAGCCCAGCGCTTCCGGCGCAAACGTCAGATTGGCCTGCGTCGGCAATGGCGGCAGATGTGCACCCCGTACCCAAACGGTCAGGATGCACCAGGCAATCATCACGACCACCATCACAGTGGTCACGTACATGATCCGCAGCGCTTTTCCGCTGGACTCAGGAATCCCCTTGATGTTCTCCCACCAAAAATAGACCGTGACGGCGATGGCGAAGACTGCCGAGGTGGAATTGATTGGAAGAATCAGATGGACGTGTATACGCGCGAACAGCTCGTTCAAAAATCCCGTCAAATATTGGCCCGCTGAGACGCCGCTGATGGGTCCGGTCAGGATATAGTCGAACATCAGCGCGGACACGGAGAATTTCGCGAGCGTGCTGCCCATTGCTTCCTTCACCACGCGATAAACGCCGCCGCGCACGAACATGCTGCAGCTCTCGATGTACATGGATCGCACGGCATATGCGAACAGCATGATGGCCAGAATGAACCAGGGCGCGGCCTTGCCGATCGCTTGCTCGGCGATCGCACCCGCATAGAAGGCGGACGATCCGAGGTCGTTGAGTACGATCGCAGCCGCTCGCCAGAACGAAATGAAGGAGAGCATTGCGGTCGTCGCGATAACGACTCTGGGTAGAGTGGGTTTCTGAGCCGGATCGCACGGCTGGGGAATTTGGTTTGTCGACATGTCTATTTAGACTGGGAACCTCTGCAACGCTGCGAGCGCCGCGGGTGCTTTCTCCTTCGTTGGTATAAACAGGACGCCCGAGCCTCGGGTTGGAAGAAAAGAGGCGAGCCGGAAGCTGAGCCTGGATAAGCGGAAAGGTCCAAGCGTATCCGCGCGTTCCCCTTCACTCACTGATCGGCGTTTCCGGAGACGATCAACAGAATTCACGGCATAAGTAAATACATTAAATTTCATAAGGAACACATAAAGATGGCGAATATTTCCTGTGCCGGGTTTCGCTAACCTGGCCATCATCGCATGCAACCTACTGATATTGCAAGAGTTGCGTGCAAGTTGGGACCGGATGGACTCGATTCGTCTGGCCCGATCCCGGTGCAGTCCTAACGTGCAGGAAACTTGTGGATTAGTCTCTATTTACAGGGGGGATACTCTCAGATATATATCTTGCGGAACCGTAAATAGCTCGGTGCAGTTTTTTTGCGAACCGGCTCTGCCAGGTTTCTTGCATGCGGGTCAGGGGTTGCGAATGCAGAAATCGGAATAGAGCCGTGGCGGCCGCGCCGAGATTTAACTTTACAGTAAACCTCGTCGCAGCCGGGCCCGGGAGAAGCTGTGAATCTTTCGATCATCCTACGCGCGATTTTCTTGCTCGTCCTCGCCACTTCTGCAGGTTACGCCGCGTTGCGCGTCTGGCGCTACAGGAACGATCGGAATCCGATGGACAGGAGTGCAGGCTTCCGGCCCCGCATCGGCTTCACTTCGCTCGACGGCATGGCGTCGCTTTCGCTCCTGCTTGCAAACGGATCCAAAAAATACGTGTGGGCCGAAGAAATTGAAATTTTCCTAAGCGGTCTGAGCGCGGACGATCAGACTGCGAGGCCGTCCTGCCACGAGATCCAAAAAATCCGTCAGATGGTTCGCCGTGGTGACATGCTCCCGATCAGTCTTTCCGAAGTGGTCTACAAGGCGGCCGGGGATCCACAGCGCAAATATTCCTGCGTGCTGTCCTCGGTCCTGCGCTATCGCATTGATGAAGAACAGTTTGAGAAGAAAATGGACAGTTACAAGCTTCAAATGATGGGGCTCACGGCTTCCGGCCTCCAAAAGGAGCGCAAGCCTGTTCACTCATTCCCTCTTCCAGAAAAACCCCAGGATGTTCCTGCGTTAGCGGCAAAAGCAAAATAAAATTAAGACGCGGGAACTTTGCCCGGCTGCCCGATCAAAGTTGCCGGATCGGCGCCTTTCTTGGGGCGGAATTTTTGCGTTCTCCCGCCAAACGTTTCGGCCGCGTACACGTTTCCCGCCGAATCGACTGCGAACTGGTGAACTCCCCAGAACTGGCCGGGAAACGAGCCGTACGTTCCCCAGGAATAAAGCAATTTTCCGTTCAAATCGTATTTCAGGAATTTGTTGTTGACGCCGTCGGAAACCCACAAGTACTGGTCTGCAGTCATCATGATGTCGTAGGGAGAACGGATGTGGTCCCACTCGTCGATGTACTTTCCGTTTTCATCAAAAATCTGGATACGGCTGTTGGAGCGATCGGCAACGTACAGCCGTCGCTTCGCGTCGATGGCGATGGAATGCGGGAGGTCGAACTGGCCGGGCGCGGTTCCTTTCGTGCCCCAGGTCATCAGATACTTTCCGTTCTTGTCAAATTTCACGACGCGCGTATTTACATAGCCATCGGTGATGAAAAATGTGCCGTCGGGAAGCCACGCGATGTCCGTGGGGCGCGCGAAATGTTTGTCGTCCGAGCCGCGAACGCCGTGCTCGCCCAGCGTTAAGACCAGCTGCTTGCCGTCATGCGTGAATTCGAAAATCTGATCCACTTCGTCGTCGACGATCCACACATGCTTCTCCGGGTCGTACGGGCTGATCCGCACCTTGTGCGGCCCGCGCCCCCCGGCGAACAAATGGTCCCACTGCGTCCAGTCTTCGATCAGCGTGCCGTCCGCATCAACAATCAAAATGCAGTGCTCCAGCCGCGGCTTGCCCTGCGTCGCGGGAGTTCCGAACGCGCCGTACCCGCCCGTATAGCCCTCGGGCGCCTTCTCAGGGACCGGCAACTCTCCCCGCTGAAGCAGGATGATGCGATTGGGATTCTCAGCGAAAACGCCGCCCTGCGATCCCCACGTCCATCCCGGGTGCCCCAGCGGTTTTGGCCAGCCCGTCACCACATCGTAGGGACCGGTTTCATTTTCGCCGCCCTTTTCCTGCGCTCGCGCGGCCGATTGCCAGATGGCCATAGTCATGCACAACGCACCCAATACAATTCCTGCACGTCTCCCGACTTTCATTTCATCCTCCGCAAAGATTCGCCGCAGCATACCGCCAAAGCCCCGCATCCGGGTCAAGGGTTTGCTGTCACGCTTTTACATTGGCATCCCATTCCTGTCCACACAAAAATTGCCGCGAGCCGGTCCTTAATAGAAGAGATAGCGGAAACATTTGCATCAGGAAATCGAGGCAATTCGATTCGGCGGGATTAGCCCGGGAATGTCTCCCTCAAGGAGTGGCATTGATCACGCGAATCCGCTGTCTTGTCGAGCGTATGTACGCATTTACGAAGTCGCGAAAATCCGGGTACTTATCGGGAGGAATTCGGCTTTGAGCAAAAGAAACAGTCTGCGTCGCGACGAGGACATTGCCGCTCATCGAATATTCGATCGCTACTTCGCCAAACTCCGATTTGACTGAAGTCTTATCTGGCAGGCGCTCGACCTTCATGCCCGCCGGCAATTCCAGGTGATACTCGCACTTCACGTGGTACGGCGCGCCGACATCCAGCGGGAGCTGGCGCGGCCTCGCTGGAACTTCGGGAACGGCGATTCCGCTGAGAATCAAGGGCTGAAAGAACCAGCTATCTCCGGTGGACGCCGTGGCAAAGTTTCCTCCAAATGAAAACTTCTCCGCGATCTGCTGGCTATTGTCGTCAGTGCCCGAGATGGAGGCCCGGCGGAACGAAGCCTGATTCACATAGCGACCGACTCTTTCCTCAAACGCCTTCAGGATCTCGCTTTGTGAACGCCCCCGGTAGAAAAAGTGGCGGTTGGAATTGGCAACGCCGAGGTATTTGGCCTCGACGTCCGCGTCCCCGGTCCCATCCAAATGCAGGTGAACATTGACCGCATATTCCGATCCATTATTTTCTGGAGGAGCTTGCGGAATTCGTTGAAGATCGCCGCGTTCCGGATAGGCGATCAGAGCGAAGACGCCTTGATCCATTTCCGGGAGCTGGCCCAGCGGATCGGTCTCCGAAGTCGGATCCATCCACAGAATCTGGTTTCGCGAATCGTACGCGGGAAGTTTTTCAACCGTGGGACGCAGATTGGCAGGAACGGGCAGCGCCACGATCATATGATCGAACGTCGCCAGCGTCGGCGCCGCAGGGTCCGCTTCCACTTCTCCTCGAGTTCCAACGAGCGCGGGGTATCCCCGCAACCCAATTTTATTGAGCATGGAAATCAGCAGGCTCGCTTTGTCCTTGCAGTCTCCGTACTTGTTCTTGTACACGTCGGCGGGGAGATGCGGCTGGTAGCCGCCCACGCCGATTTCAATCGCCACGTAGCGAATCTGGCGCGATACATACGTGTACAGGGAGTTGATCTTGGACAACTCATCGGATCCACTCGACGAAAGTTTCTCTACCTGCGCCGCAATGTCCGCCTCCGGCTTTTCGCCATTGTCAAAGAGTGTGTGGTAGGAGTGCCCCGCCTCTTCCCAGGATTGCAGCGCCGACGGTCCTTTCGGATCGTAATTGATGAAAACTTCGGCAGCGAGCGACGAAAAGGGCGGTGCATCGGATTCGTCGGGCACAGCCGCCCGGTTTTCCGTTCGGAAGGCAGCTGCGTTCGGTGATTGGTTCAGCACTTGCACTCTGTCCGGATGATTCAAAAACCATCGTAGCGAGCCTGCCGGAACGGAAACATGCAATTCGCTGATTCGGATTGGGATTTCATTCTCCATTGCGAACCGCCGCCCGTTGATCGAGGTGTGACCCTGGGTCACAATTTCATACCCGACGAGCGATCCTTCTTCCGCGCCGGGTATTTTGATCACCTTCACGCGGTCATCGGAAAAAACTTCAAAATCCGCGAAATCGGCCGCGGTGATGAGGTCCTTCTTCCCCGACTGAGTAACATGCCCGGAAGGAGAAATCGCCCAGGTCTGAATGGACGTAACTTTGGAATCGTTATTCTCGGATCCGACTGCGCTGAGAAAGGGTTCCGCGGACCGCCGGTTCAGAACACGCAAAGCGCGGCGCTCGGTCATCACAAACTTTCCTGTCACGTCCACCGAAAAATCGGTCCATTGCCCGATGACGACCGCGGCGCTCCCATCGCCGAAATGGCCGAGGTCCACGCGTCCTGCCGCGACGAGCCAGTCCGGCGTTGAATCGGCACGAGCGATCGAATCGCTTCCGAGACACAGAAATAGCGCGGCCAGGATTGCTGCCGGTAAAACCGCGAGCTTAATGCTCCCGCAGAACGATAACTTCCTGATCATCTTTGGCAATCTCATCAAAAAATTGTTTCGCGCTCAAATACTCGAGATTGGTCGTCAACAGCATCTTTTTCAAATAGAACGTGCGTGTGCAGCTCACTGTGGCGTCGCTCTGCGTGCAGGATCTGGCGAATCCCCCGACATCGTTTTCGATTTTTACTTCCTTGGGCAGCTGCTCCACTTTAATTTCCGGCGCGAGTTGCCATGTACTCGTGCTGATCCGCTTTTCAGGATTGTTGAAGCGCACAGCGGAGTGACGCACGTTGGTTGTGAACCGCGGCCGCTGATACTGATCGCTCATCCAGGGATTGAGCAGGAGTCCTCCCGGCCCGGTCTCGTTCGTCAGTTTTTCCCGCACGTGCGCCTTCAGCACAAAGGGCTGCGAGGAGTCCCGAAATTCGGGATGCGCGATTTGCGAAACCTCGGCGTCGGAATTTCCGTATGCGAAAATATCGTTCAAGCGCTGTTCCAATTTCTCGGGAGGCGTCTCCATGAGGTCAGCGCGAAATTCAATCGCCTCCGCGCCCTTCAACTCGATTTCGGAGTCGCCTTCGGTCGTCCAGTCCTTGGCGATGCGCATCGTCGCCTTCCCTGTGGAAACATTGTCATCCGCCGTCCCGGCGGGGATCAGGGCGTCCTGGACCTTGCTTCCCTTCACCGCGAGACCCTGCACGCCCCGATCGAACCAGGGCACTTCGCCGAAGGGTGCCGCCGAATCCGCGGGATCGGCGAAAACGGCGCCATCCTTGAAATTCAAGCGCGTGACAATTCTGGAAAACTGGCTGCGATTTGGAAATCCGCGAACCAGCGTCTGCCAGTTCTGCGTGGCAACCAGTACCATATCTGAATCGATCTTCACTTCCCTGAGCATGAGAACGAACAGCGCATTAATTTCATCCGGGTCGCCACGTTTGGCGCTCAATATTTCATCGGCCGGCCGGCCCAGAGCGACACCCGCCAGGTTGCTGGAAGTGATGTTCTGCTGTATATATTTGTAGATGGATTCCGCCTTCTTGCGCGGATCGGAATCCTTTTCCGCCAGCTCCTTGGCTTTGCTCCTGATTTCCTTATCGGTCTTTTGCATGTTGGTTAATTCTTCCGTCACTTCCCTGCCCACATCGTCCCACTTTGAAATGAGCGGATAGACTCCCCCTCCAAACCCCAACTGGGTCGGATTGAAAATGATCATGGTGGCCAGGTCGCGATAGGGCAGAGAAAATGGCTCGCTCAGGATCGGGCGCAAATTATTGACGGAAAAGTCGAATTGCGTACCCCTCACCGTTTCGTTTCGTGCGATCGAAATTTTGTTCGTCGTGGTTTCCAGAGGGAACTGCGCCATGGAAAGCCGGGGACCGATCGTCACCTTGAGCGTGGATTGCAACGTCCCGAGTCCCAGCGTATCGAATATCCAGGGCGGAGGATAAAACCAGTCCTCGTTCTCCTCGATCTGA
The DNA here is from genome assembly GCA_963804145.1 of uncultured Acidobacteriota bacterium. Taxonomy (GTDB): domain Bacteria; phylum Acidobacteriota; class Terriglobia; order Acidiferrales; family UBA7541; genus Palsa-360. The sequence goes on from CAWDPI010000010.1 coordinate 627,166, forward strand.
TACTCGATAATCGCTCCCGGCTGCACGGATGGGAATGTAAAGCTGGATGCCAATATGGCGAAGTTCTTCCCCTCCGTATATGCCACGCCCCGGAATATCTTGGAAGAATCCAGCGGGACAGTCTCGCCAGAAGGCAGGATGGTGCGCCCTTCGATCCTCGAGATTCTTACAAATTTGGGAGCGTCTATGGAAACGCTGCCGGCGTCGCGTCCGGCTTCGTTGAACACCTTGATGCGAACGTAAGTCTGAATCCGCGTGGTCCAAAAGAGACTGGACTTCTCGATCACGTCGATTTGCCCGCGCTTGAAGAGCACCACTGAACCCGCCCCCGGATCGAGCGGGTTCGATTTCATGCTCTTTTCGGCATCCGTTACAGGGTCCCAGTCAAACGCGGCCGCGCGCGGGACCTGAAACAGGAGCGCCGCAAAAATAATCAGCCCGCAAAGGGCTCTCCGACTCACCATGGGCATCCTCCGCAAACGTAGCGCACGGATAATCCGCCAAATGGGCCGCGTTCAATTTGAGAAAGACTTCCGACACAATCCGGTTGGGGACGGCTCGCTCAGAGTAGCTGATGAGTCATCTTTTGGCTAGAAGAATTGTCAACTTAAATACCTTCCCTGCTTGGATGAGTCTCGAATCTTACCGAGGTGGAAACAGCTGGTATTTGTCCGCGCCCGTCTAACTAGCCCGCTCATTTTGAAGAATGACCTTGCAGGAAAAGCAAAGGCCGGCCAAATTGCGCCGGCCCTCACCAGAGTCATTCATGGGTCTCAGCACCAATGCCAGTTTTAGTGGTCGAGCTGGGTAGTCAGGCCGTTGTTGTTCTGAATCAGGAAGACGCCGTGGGTTGTGTTTTGCAGCCAGCCGGCAGCCGTGCCGTCGCCCGTGATGAGCGTGATTCTGCCGTTGGCATCAATCGAGTACGTGGCTGAGTTCGTGTTGTTTAATGCCAAGCAACTGTTGTTGCAGGACGCAGGCCCGTTGCTCTTGTCAGACGGGCCGCTTATGGAACCTGTGGGACTGCCCGTGGTAAAGGTCAACTCGCCCACCTCCACCTTAGCGTTCGTGGTCGACGCGTAACCGGCGGCTTCGATGAACAATCCTGACGCTGCCGAATTCGTGAAGCCGCCTCCGGGCGCCGTCTGCGGGCCCATCAATCCAGCCATGACATTGGTGCCCGGCGAGGCCTGTGTCCCTTCCATAATGAATCCGGAATTCGTTCCAATCATCGCAACAGAGAATGCCTGCGCCGAACCGCCCGAACCAATTCTCAGAGTTCCCATGCCATTGGAGGTGGCCGTAAATGTGCCGCCCGTAATTGCCGTGGTGCCGGTGCTGACGACGGAACTATTGGAGACTTTGTCCATCAGCGTGCTGACGCTTGCCCCGGTCCCAACGCCGGAAATTTGCCCTCCGGCAATCGTCGTGTAGGAGTTATTGACCACGTCTCCGCCGGTCATGGAGAAGAACGCGTTCCCGTTCAGTGAGGCCGCGCTAAACGTCCCCGATTGCCCGAGACCCTCTCCATTGAATAGCGGGTTGTTTCCCGGGTTGTCCGTGGATTGAAGATAGATTTGTGTCGCACTGATCAGGTAATAAGAAAAATCGACGGTGAACGCGCCGCCTATCCTGGCATCGTTTCCGGAAATCGTGAGAGTCCCGCGGCCCAGGGCGTCGGGCGCGGTGTAGCTGGCGCTGGTTGGTGTGATCAAGTCGGCATTCGTTTGCGCGGCGCTGTTGACATCCGCAACATCGAACGTGAAGCCCGTGAGCGTGCCGGCGCCATTAGAGGTGAACCGGCCGACGGATGCAAGCAGCTGATACCCGCCGTCACCGCTGCCATTACATGAGTTAGTCTTACAGTTGTCATTCGTGAACCCAGTCAGGCCGATGGCGAATGAGCCGGTCAAACTGCTCAAGCTGAACGGCCCGGAGATTGTGCGCTTCACGAAGGTCCCGGAGCCGCGTCCACCGGTCGTAGTCAAACTTGGGTTCGGATCGTCGAATTCGACCATTCGGCCAAGTGTGCCGTCACCCCGCACGGAAAACGCAAAGGTTAAAGGTGTGCCCGAGATATTCCAAACCATGTAACCTCGATCGTCGGCGCCGAGGTTGTAGCAACTTCCGCTGCTGGTAATAGTCGCTTCTTGGGGCGCGACCGGCGCTGTGTAGGCCCCACTCACGTAATTCAAGACCTTGCCGAAGTCTGCTTCGCCGCCGGTTATGCCGCCGGTGCCGTTCGCGGTGAATACACCAGCGAATTGGTCCGGCCCGTTCGCATCTTTGAAGCCATTGAACAGACTGGCGTATGTCCCGTTGAGCAAGCTTTCGTTCCCCAGCGCCGTCAATGGGCACGTCAGTGATGTCACCGTCAGCGCGAAGCTCTGCGTGCCATTCGGGGCGTTCCCGTTGCTCGCCGTGATCGTAAGTGGGTAGCTTCCGGCCGTCCCTGTTCCTGGCGTTCCGTTTAATGTGCCGGTCCCGTTCCCATCGTCGGTAAACGTCAGCCCGGTGGGCAGCGCTCCCGTCACCGAGAGAGCCGGTGTCGGAGTTCCCGTAGCATTGACCGTGAAAGTCTCTGGCAAGGCGACGAAAAAGTCGGCATTGCCGTTGCTTCCGATGGACGGCGCGGTACCCGAGTTGACTGTGAGGGAAGCGGTGTTGCTTGTCGCTCCTGTGCCTCCCTCGTTGGAAGTTATGGTGCTGGTTGTGTCATTGATCGTGCCGGTGGCCGTTGCGGTCACGCCCACGCTGAAGCTGCAGCCTCCTCCGGCGCCCAATGTCCCGCCGGACAGGCTGATCGATTGCGACCCTGCTGTAGCCGTAATGGTCCCGCTGCCGCACGAGCCGCTCAACTGATTGTTCGGTGACAACACAAACAAGTTGGCAGGCAGCGCGTCGGTAAACCCGACCCCGCTCAACGAACTCGCGCCATTTGGATTGCTGATGTTGAAGGTCAACGTCGTGGAGAAATCGACCTCAATCGGGTTGGGGCTGAAAGATATTTGAATGATCGGCGGAGCAACTCCGGCTCCCCCCACGGTGAGGCTGGCAGTGTTGCTGGTCGCCCCCGTGCCGGCTTCGTTCGAAGTTACGTTGCCGGTTGTATTGTTGACTGTGCCGGTGATCGTGCCGGTTACCTGGACGCCGATCTGGCAATTTGCGCCTGCAGCCAGCGACACGTTGGACAGGGTTATGGAAGTGGAGCCCGCTCCCGTTCCCACCAAGGACGACCCGCCGCAGCCGTTGAAGGGGGCCGACCCCACAACCTGGAGGCCGCCAGTCAGGGCATCTGTAACGGAAATTCCGCTGAGTGAGCTCGAGCCATTGGGATTATTGATGAACAGAACGAGGGTGGTGACTCCGTCCAGCGGGATCGAATTGGTGGGGTTATACGACAGTGTGACCGTTGGAGACGAAACCGATCCGCCCGGCACCGTATAGGTCGCCGAGTACTGCGCCCCGTTGTTGTCATTATCACCGACCGTAACCGACCAGTTGTAGGTCGCGCCCGGCGTCAAGCTGGAACTCGGATTCGCCGAGCCATCCGTGTCAAACGTTACGCTGGTCTGATTGCTCGGAATGCCGTTCCCATTACCCGGGCCGCTGTAGTTCCAGTTCTCTTGCGGCGAACCATTATTGTTATTCAGGTTCACGTTGTAAGAGTAGGGCGTAAACGTCGGGATCGTTGTGGGAGCAGTCCAATTGAGCACTGGAACCGTCGCCGTGCCGGCCACCGGCGAATTCATCGCCAGGTTTCCGGGGAACGAAGAGGAAAGGACAGCCGTAATCGGCGCGGAAATTACCGACGAGGTGCCGTCAGAGAAAGTAACCAGGAATTGATAGAGATCCCCTGCGGTTGGGCTGATCGAATTCGTGTAGACAGGGTTGAAATTGGCGTTGTGTTCGTCAGCGCTCATGTCATAAGGCACGGCCACGTTCTTCCCGGAGAATAGCGTCATGGAAACCGGGAGCTTCGTTTCAGCACTGATTTGCGTGGACAGGCTGTAGCTGTTCGGCTGTCCGCTGGACCCTTGAACATATGTCGAAACGGCGGGAGCCGCGGTGAAACTGGTGAGGGCGAGGTTTGCGCCCGAGAGGTTCCCGCTGCCCACTGTGATTGTCGGCGGGTTGGTATGGGCGGCAACGTTAGTCAGGTCGCCTGTGTCAACCTCGCCGTCTTTGTTCATGTCAATGATGGCGAAGTTCTGATAGGTACCGGCTGGAACGCCCGTGATGGTGTACGCCACTCCGCTCGTCGGGCTCTGGATCACATCGGTAAATACGCCGTTATTTCCGTACACACCCACATAGAGCGGCCCTGTAGCCGATCCGGGGAATGTGACCGAGCCGGACACCGTGTGGGTACCGCCTCCGGAGGCGGCTCCGATGAGCGCCGAGACCGGCGTGGTCGCCACGCTTTCCGTGGTGTTCACCGCGGTGACCTTGAAGAAATATGTGGAGCCGTTTGTGAGTGGATGGGTTTCCCCGAGAATGAAGAGGCTTATGTTGTTGCCCTGCGCCTTAAAGTTTTGCGGACTGCCAACGCCGTTGGTAGCGTTCGAGTCCGTGCCGTAGTAGACGTTGTAGGATGTTGCGATTTCCTCGCCATTGTTGTCCGTCGGCGCCTTGTATTGAATCACCGCGCCCTGGCTTCCCGGAGCGACGCTGAACTGGTTCTGCTGCGGCGTTTGTGGCGCGGAGGGCACACGATCGACAACTGCGAAGTTAATTCCCGTGGCATTCGACGATGGAAGGGTAACCGTGCTCGAAGTGCCCTCCGGGTCCGATTCATTTGCAATTCCGTTGCCGACTGTATCGATGTCCGCTTGCACCACATAGCCGTTTCCGTTCGTCGGCGGGAGACCTCTGATGATGTACGAAGTTCCGGATGAGGCGGGCGCGGTTGAGAAGCTGGTTCCCGCGACGACGCCGCAACCGTTACACCCAGTTGGGAAAACGCGCAGAATCGTGTTACCGGTTTTCAATCCGGAGTAAGTAATCGTTCCCGATATGCTGTAGGAAGTCAGTGCGGACGAGGCGACGAAGTTCTGCACCGTGCTTGCGCCAATGCTTACTGATGGCGCGCTCGGCGTGTAGGTATAGCCCAACAGTGAAGGAGTAATCGTGTACGTCCCCTGCGTCAGGCCTGTAAAGCTGTAAGTGCCGCCGGAGTTTGTGACAGCGGGAGCCGGTGTGCTGGGACCGCCGCTGAGCGTGATCGTTACGCCCGAGGCCCATGCGCCGCTCACAGTTCCTGAAATCGCGCAGTTGTTGGTGCAATTTGGTGTCACGTTAAACGCGTTGCTGGTGACGGTAGTGAATCCTCCCGCGCTCGCTGTCAGCGTGTAGCCGGTCCCCGTGATGTTGATGTTCAGCGTGGAGAACGAGGCCACGCCATTCACGGCGGCGACGGTCAGTGTCCCACTGAGTGTTCCGCTCGATGGGTTCGTGCCGATGGCCATGGTGATTGAGTTGGAAGCGCCAGTCACTACGTTACCCAATGAGTCTTCGACGCTGACGGCAATTGCAGGGAGAGATCGCAGTCCCGATCGTTACGTTGGAGGGTTGGACTGTGAACGCGATCTTGTTCGCTGCTCCGGCCGTTACGTTGAACGCGGTGCTGGTGGCGCCGGTCAGCCCGCCCGCGTTGGCCGTCAGGGTGTAGCCGTTTCCTGCTTTATTGATGTTAAGTGTGGAGAATGTGGCCACGCCGTTTACAGCGGCGACGGTCACCGTGCCGCCGAGCGTCCCGCTCGACGGGTTCGTGCCGATAGCTATGGTGATCGAGTTGGTCGCCGTGCTCACCAGGTTGCTCTGGGAATCCTCGACGCTAACCGTAACGGATGGACTGATGTTGCTCCCGGCCGTAACGCTGGTGGGTTGGACCGAGAACACGAGTTTGCTCGCCACTCCAACTGTTACGTTAAACGCGTTGCTGGTAACTGTTGTGAATCCTCCTGCGCTCGCTGTCAGGGTGTAGCCTGTCCCCGCATTGTTGATTTTCAGAGTGGAGAACGAAGCCACGCCATTCACGGCCGCGACGGTCACTGTGCCGCTGAGCGTCCCGCTCGATGGGTTCGTGCCGATCGCTATGGTGATCGAGTTGTTCGCCGAGGTCACCACATTGCCCAGAGCGTCCTCGACGCTGACGGTAACCGATGGGGAGATGGAGCTTCCGGCCGAGACGTTGGTGGGCTGTGCGGTGAACGCGAGCTTGTTCGCTGCTCCTGCCGTGACGTTGAATGCGGTGCTGGTGGCGCCGGTTAGTCCTCCGGCGCTGGCTGCCAGGGTGTAGCCGTTACCGGTGTTGTTGATGTTCAGTGTGGAGAAGGAGGCCACTCCATTCACGGCCGCGACCGTCACTGTGCCCCCGAGCGTTCCACTCGACGGGTTCGTGCCAATGGACACGGTGATCGAGTTCGTCGCCGTGGTCACCACATTCCCCAGGGAATCTTCGACGCTGACGGTAATTGTTGGAGAGATTGCGCTCCCGGCCGTCACGTTGGTGGGTTGAACCGTGAACGCAAGCTTGTTCGCGGCTCCGGCCGTCACGTTAAAGGTTGTGCTGGTCGTGCCCGTCAAGGTTGCGGCGCTCGCCGTCAGCGTGTATCCGTTTCCTGCCTTGTTGATGCTGAGCGTGGAGAATGTGGCCACGCCATTTACCGCGGCGACTGCCACTGTGCCGCCGAGCGTCCCGCCCGACGGGTTCGTGCCGATGGCAACGGTGACCGTGTTCGTCGCCGTGGTCACCAGGTTGCCCAATGCGTCGTGAATGCTGACGGTAACTGCTGGAGAGATTGCACTCCCAGCCGCCACGGTCGTGGGTTGCACAGTGAACACGAGCGCTTTCGCCGCTCCCGCCGTCACGTTGAACGCATTGCTGGTAGCGCCTGTAAGGCCTCCTGCGCTGGCCGACAGGGTGTAGCCGGTCCCCGCGTTGTTGATATTCAACCCCGCGAAGGTGGCTACTCCATTTACGGCTGCAACCGTCAGAGTGCCGCCGAGCGTGCCGCTCGATGGGTTCGTCCCGATGGCGAGCGTGATTGAGTTGGTGGCCGAATTCACGGGATTGCCTGCCCCGTCTTCGACGGTCACTGCAACCGATGGAGCGATCGAACTTCCAGCGGTCACGTTAGTTGGCTGAACCGTGAAGGCCAGCTTCGACGGAACTCCCAGAGCGGCGTTACTGAATGCGTTGCTGGTGATGGTGGTGAATCCGCCTGCACTGGCGGTCAACGTATAGCCGACACCTGTGTTGTTGATGCTCAGATTCGGGAACGTGGCCACGCCGTTCACGGCAGCAACCGTGAGCGTGCCTGCGAGCGTTCCGGCGCCTGGATTTGTGCCGATGGCCATGGTGATCGAGTTGGTAGCCGAGGTCACCACGTTGCCCAGTGCGTCTTCGACGCTCACCGCAACCGCCGGAGAAATCGAATTTCCCGGAATCACATTGCTGGGCTGCACGGTGAACGCAATCTTCGCGGCGGCTCCGGCCGTCACGTTGAACGCAGTGCTGGTAGAGCCTGTGAGGCCTCCCGCGCTGGCCGACAGGGTGTAGCCAGTCCCCGCGTTGTTGATATTCAGTGTTGAGAAGGTCGCGACGCCATTTACTGCGGCGACCGAAAGTGTGCCGCCGAGCGTTCCACTCGATGGATTCGTCCCGATGGCCATTGTGATCGAGTTCGTCGCCGTGGTCACCACGTTGCCCTGCGAGTCCTCGACGCTGACAGCAACCGACGGAGAGATCGAACTTCCCGCCGTCACGTTCGTCGGTTGGGCCGTGAACGCGAGTTTCGACGCAGCGCCGACCGTCACGTTAAACGCGGCGCTCGTACCGTTGAGGGCGCCATCTGCAGCCGCCAGGGTGTACCCGGTTCCCGCATTATTAATTTTCAGTGTGGAGAATGTGGCCACGCCATTCACTGCGGCGACAGCCGTGGTGCCACTGAGCGTCCCGCTCGATGGATTTGTGCCGATGGAGAGGGTGATCGTGCTGTTGGCCGAAGTCACCACATTGCCCAGGGCATCTTCGATGCTCACTGCCACTGCCGGAGCAATCGAGTTCCCCGCAGTCACATTGCTCGGCTGCGCGGTGAACACAAGCTTCGCCGCGGCTCCTACGGTCACATTGAACGCAGTGCTGGTAGAGCCGGTGAGGCCTCCCGCAGTGGCTGCGAGCGTGTAGCCGTTCCCCGCGTTGTTGATGCTTAAGTTCGGGAAAGTGGCCACGCCGTTTACTGCCGCGACGCTCAGTGTTCCGCCGAGCGTCCCGCTCGATGGGTTCGTCCCGATGGCCATGGTGATCGAATTCGTCGCCGTGGTCACAACGTTGCCCTGAGAGTCCTCGACGCTGACAACAACCGACGGAGAGATCGAACTTCCCGCAGTTACGCTTGTCGGCTGAACTGTGAACGCGAGTTTTGACGCGGCGCCAACCGCGATGTTAAATGCGGCGCTGGTGCCGTTGAGGGCGCCGTCAGCGGCAGCCAAGGTGTAGCCGGTCCCTGCGTTATTAATTTTCAGAGTGGAGAATGTGGCCACGCCATTGACTGCGGCGACCGCCGCGGTGCCACTCAGCGTTCCGCTCGATGGGTTCGTGCCGATGGAGAGTGTGATCGTGCTGCTCGCCGAAGTCACCACGTTGCCCTGGGCATCCTCGATGCTCACTGCCACCGCTGGCGTGATCGCTGCTCCCGCCGCCGTATTCGTCGGCTGCGTGGTGAACACCAGGCTTGCCGCGGCTCCAGGCGTCACGTTGAACGCGGTACTGGTGGTGCCTGCAAGTCCGCCCGCGCTGTTGGTCAGCGTGTAACCCGTCCCCACCTTGTTGATGCTCAGGTTCGAGAACGTCGCTACGCCAGCCACCGCATTCACCGCCGCAGTCCCGTTCAGCGTTCCGCTCGATGGGTTCGTTCCAATGGCGATGGTGACCTGGTTTGTCGCCGTAGGCACCACGTTGCCCACCGCATCTTCAATGCTGACCACAACGCCGGGAGTGATGGAAGCGCCAGAAGCCACATTGCTGGGCTCCCCAGTGAACACCATCTTCGCTGCGGCTCCGACCAAAATATTGAATGGGCTGCTTGTGGCTCCGGTGAGTCCCGCCGCGCTGGCCGTCAGCGTGTCGCCCGTGCCCGCGACGTTGATATTCAGGTTCGAGAACGTAGCCACGCCGGCGACAGCGTTCGCTGCCGTGGTGCCAATCACCGGCCCGGTTCCCGCACCGGACCCGATCGTGATGGCGTTCGTTGCCGTGGTCACCGTGTTGCCCTGGGCGTCCTCGACCGTCACCTGGACCGCCGGGGTGATCGCCACTCCGGCCGTGGTGTTTACGGGCTGTACCGTGAAGGCGAGCTTCGCCGGAGGTCCGGCCGTCACATTAAACACGTTGCTGGTTGTGCCCGTCAGATTTGTGGCGCTGGCCGCCAGTGTGTACCCTGCCCCCACCTTGTTGATACTCAGATTGGAGAAAGTTGCCACTCCGGCGACGGCATTCGCGCTGGCCGTTCCGCTCAGCGTTGCGGCGGATGGGTTGGTGCCGATGGCGAGGGTGATCTGGTTCGTGGCTGAGGTCACCACGTTGCCCTGGGCGTCTTCGATGCTCACAGCCACGCCTGGCGTGATCGAACTGCCGTTGATTACGGCGCTGGGCTGCACGGTGAACGCGAGCTTGGTTGGGGGGCCTACCACGTTGAAAGCGCTGCTGGTTGCGCCTGTGAGTCCGGAAGCGGTGACGGCAAGCGTGTAGCCTGTGCCGACGTTGTTGATGCTCAGGCCTGCAAAGGTGGCCACGCCATTCACGGCGGCGGCTGTGAGCGTGCCTGCGAGCGTTCCGGCACCTGGATTCGTGCCGATGGCGATGGTGACCTGGTTCGTGGCTGTGGTCACTACGTGACCCTGCGCGTCTTCAATGCTTACGCTCACGGCGGGTGTGATCGAACTTCCGGCGGTCACGCTGCCGGGCTGTACGGCGAACGCCAGCATTGCGGGCGGACCAATGGTGACTTCGTTCTTTCCTGAGGTCGTGCAACCTGCGACAAAAAGGATGGCGATTAGAGCGGAAATGCCAATGATTCGAGACACACCACCACGAACGAATCGAAAGTTGCTCAACATCGCAGCTATCCTTTTCGGGCTAACGGGGCTTCAGGAATGGAGGATTGGAACGAAGCTGAACCCAGGCCCGCACCATAGAAATCTCATACCCCAATAGAACGCCTTCTGTTGTACGGGGTCCGCGGCAGAGTGCAAAGTGCCTGATTAAACAAATCGTAACTGCTGTGCCTTATGTGCAAAGTACTTTAGTACTATGGAGATACTGTTTCAAAATGGGTCAACAGTCTTTGAAGCAGATTTTGCCTCTCAGGGCCGCAAAAGGAATTCCAATGAAGGGATTTTTGTGTGTTTTCGCCGCGTCAATCCCGAGGTTTGGCGCTGGCCCAGCCGGAAATAGTGGAATTCCCGCTCCTGGATTCAAGGCTTGCGAAAAACTCCATGACGGACGCTTCGGCCCAGTAGCGAGCATCTCCCGAGTAGCGCGAAAGGAAGGCGCAGTGGCCTCCGTGTTCGGGCGCGATCACCCGGATGTTTGCGTTCTTTGCGATGGCAGGATCCGAAAAAATTGCGAACGGGACGAACGGATCATCCTGAGCGGTCACGATCAACGTGGGCACGCGGATCTCGGCCGCGACGCGCAGCGCGCTGGACCGCTCGTAGTAATCGCTGGCGTCGCGGAAGCCGCAGTACCTCGCGGTGATCACGTCGTCGAATTCGCGCACCGTTCGCACGCGCGCGAGCGGGCCCAGGTCAAATTTTCCCGGAAAAAGCGCGGCCTTGCGTCGCATCCGCCTCTTCAGGTTGCGCACAAAGTGTTCTTCGTAAATGAAATTCCCCGGCAGGGCGATCGCGTCGGCGCATTTGGCAAGATCAATAGTTGCGCAAACTCCAGCGACTCCGCGCAACTGGGGCGGCGCCGCGCCCGCCAGTTCGCCCGCCATCTTCAACACCAGATTGCCGCCCATCGAATATCCTGCAAAGAATACTCTGGCCAGAGTATCTCGTTCGATAAGTTCGTTGAGTACGGCGCGATAATCCCCGGAAAGTCCTGAATTGTATAGGGTTGGAGTGAGAGCCTCGGTCCCGCCGCAATTCCGTTGGTTCAGGCGCACGGCATTCCACCCCGCCACAAAAGCCCGTTCCGCGAGCCCCAGCATGTATCCGGATTCGCACGAGCCCTCCAGGCCGTGGACGAGCACGAGCGTTGGCCGTTCCCGCGGGACAGCCTGCCAGTGGCATTCGCCGCGAATGCGAGTGCCGGGCTCGGTTTCGAATTCGCGTGACACGCTAGGCGGTAAGCGGGGAAATCGCCGCGGCAGGAACGCTGCGGCGAGAGTCTGCGCGTGCGGATTGCGCAAGAGCGGGTGCGGTTCGAACGTCCTCATTCGAGCCTCCATCTTATGACAGAATCTTCGACAACCTGCACACGCACGTTTGGTGGGAAGTCCGTTGTGTCTAGAGCAGGAGGAGCATCCATTGCGCGAAACAAAGGTCAAATCGGAAATTCCAGCAAATTTATATTGACAAAGATTCTGAGACGCATTATGAAGCAAAACCAGATAGGACGTCTTAATCTCCCTGCCGATATTAAGACCAGTTAAGTTCAGAACCGCGTAATTCAAGGATCTTCGGTATGTTAATGCGGCACTGGACGCGGCGGTTGGTGGCCCTCTTGCTAGTTTTGCGCTCAGGGTACCGTCGAGTCGATGAAATGGTGTCTATACCGTACCAATACGATTCCGAATTCTGCAGAGATAGGGGTGCGTAAAATTCAGGGAGCCCGGGGACGCGCCTTATCGGGAGGTCGTTAAATGTTAAGCAAACGTGGAGTGATGGGTTTCTGCTTTCTTCTTACTCTCATGTCCGTCCCATTTTCCTCAGCCTTGGCGCAGATGGCTGGATCGGGTGGTGTCGGCGGGACGGTCGCTGACCAGTCCAACGCAGTGATTGTGGGCGCGACGGTTACTTTGAGGGATATTTCAACCGGCGCCGTGCGAACGTCTGCCACAAACGAATCCGGCAGATATTACATCGCAAACGTCTTGCCCGGAACCTACGACATTACGGTAACCAAGACAGGCTTCCGCGAAGCCAAACTGAACAAGCAGGTTGTTAACGTGGGTTCGGATCTGACATTGAATGTAACTTTGGAGCTCGGTGCTGTGACTGAAACCGTCGAGGTCACTGCTTCAAGCGTCGGGATGGAAACCACGAATTCCACGGTCGGCAATACGGTTAGCGGCGACCTGTTGCAGTCCTTGCCGAGCCTTGGCCGCGATACCAGCTCGTTTGTGACGTTGCAGCCCGGCGTGAGCCCGGATGGCAGCGTTGCCGGCACAACAGTGGACCAGGCCAACTTCATGCTCGATGGCGGCAACAATAGCAACGACATGGACGGCAGCGGCGGGGTCTACAACGCGAGCTTCGGCGATGATCCCACCGGCGGCCTATTCTCCAATCCCCTCAATGAGATCAGCGGAGCTTTCAACGGTATAGCCGGGAATCAACCCTCCGGCGTGATGCCGACACCAACAGATAGCGTGGAAGAGTTCAAGGTGGCCACTTCTAACCAGAACGCCGATTTCAACAATTCGTCAGGCATGCAGGTGTCGATTGTTACCAAACGCGGCACCAACGCCTGGCATGGCACGGCCTATGAATACTACTTGGATAACAACTTTTCAGGCAACACCTGGCAGAATAACCAGTCTGGCACACCCGTGCCGGATTGGCATCGTAGCTGGTTTGGCGCGGCAGCGGGCGGCCCACTGATCCCCTTCGACATTCTAGGTGGAAAGACCTACATCTTTGCCAATTACCAGGGGGCGCGATGGCCACAGTCGGAATCATTAGACAGGTTGGTTCCGAGCGCGGACATGCGCAACGGAATCCTGCACGATCCCAGCAATCCAGCCATCACCTACGACCTAACCTCGGATGGAACTACTCTCGATCCGCGCCACATCGGGATCAATACCTTCGTACAGCAAATGTGGACCCAGCATATGCCGCTTCCAACTCCGGGAGCGGGCTGCGGTGCATTCAGCGGTGACACCATTTGCGACGGCGTTAACGTTGCCGTTTTCCGATCGAATCTGGCCATTCCCGTGAGCGACAATTTTGGTGTGGTCCGTATCGACCACGACTTTGGCCAGAGGTGGCACTTCACGTCGAGCTACCGTTATTACCATCTGGTGCGTACAACCGATGACCAGGTCGACATCGGAGGTGCTTTGAGCGGCGATACATTGGGCGTTCCAAAGGCTCTTACCAGCCATCCCCAAGTGCCCTGGTACCTGGTCGTCGGGATAACCACCAACATCACCTCAAACGTCACGAATGATTTCCGCTACAGCTTCCTGCGAAACTTTTGGGAATGGGGGTCGGCTGGGGATCCAGCTCAGTTCTCCGCCCTGGGCGCCGCCCTTGAGCCTTTTGGCGAGTCACACGCAGAGGCCCTGGTACCCTACAACGTGAACACCCAGCAGACACGTACACGCTTCTGGGACGGGAAGGATCACTTCCTCCGCGACGACATTTCCTGGAGCAAGGGCACACACTTGCTGCAGTTTGGCGGTCAGTATCAGCACAACTGGAATTACCACCAGCGCACCGATAACGGCGGCGGGATCAATTACTACCCCGTATATCAGCTTGGGGGAACGTCTGGCCCGGGCAACGTAGACATGACGCTTTTGGGCCCCAGCATCGCCAACAACGGCTTCTTAGCTCGCGACGCCGCCGCAGTTCTAGGAATCGTGACCGAAACCCAGCAGACATTTACCCGATCCGGCACCAGCCTAACGTTGAATGGGCCATTGGTACCGGCATTCGACCAAACCACGATTCCCTATTACAACCTCTATATCAGCGACACGTGGCACCTGAAGCCCTCTATTAGTTTCTCCTATGGCTTAGGTTGGACGTTGGAGATGCCTCCCGTGGAAGCCAATGGGAAACAGGTCGAACTTGTAGATGCAAACGACAAGCCAATAGATACGTCCACATACCTGGCGAATCGCGAAGGGGCGGCGCTCCAGGGACAAGTCTACAACCCGCAAATCGGCTTTGCCCTCACGCCCAATGTTGCCGGGCATCCGAAATATCCTTTCGACCCCTTCTACGATGGGTTTAGCCCGCGTGTTTCAGTTGCCTGGAACCCTGATTTGGGCCCCGCACTCGGCGGAAAGAACACCGTGATCCGCGGCGGTTACGGCCGAATTTATGGGCGAGTGAACGGCGTGATCCTTGTTCTGACGCCGCTGCTGAGTCCCGGTCTCCTCCAACCAGTCAGTTGCACAAATGTCCTAAACTATACAAACACGCCAGGCGACAAGATGCCTTCTTGCAGCGCCTCAGTGACGCCCAACGTCAATACCGCATTTCGGATCGGCACCGACGGCAACACGGCTCCGCTTGCGAGCGCCCCCCTAGGCACGACATTGCCGCAACCTTATTTTCCGGGCATCGGGGGGCAGACGGAGGGTTCGACCGCGTCACCACTCGACCCGCATTTCCGACCGAACTCTGTTGACTCGTTTGATTTGACCATTCAGCACCAGTTTTCGAGTCAGCTGTCCGTGGAAGTGGGCGCGATTAGCCGGTGGATCCACAACGAATTGCAGAACATCAACTTGAATTCCGTCCCGTACATGATGACGAAGGGGGGACAGCAATTCCAGACAGCATACGCGAACATCGAGAAGGCCATGGGTTGCACGACCTCGGCGGCCGCTTGCAGTAGTGCGACCTTGGCGTCGACACTGTCAGCGGTGACGTCGCAGCCCTTCTTTGAGGCGGCGCTTTCGGGGACGGGTTACTGTACAGGTTTCGCTAATTGCACAACCGCAGTTGTCACGAACCAATTCGCTAACTTCCAAAACCAAATGGTTTGGAGCCTGTGGTCCGCCCTGGACAACGGAGGAACTGCACCAGGCTTCAACTTTCCCGTTAGCATGATGAACACTGCGGGACAAATGACGAGCAATGTCACCATGAGCGCCAGTCTCGGCCACGGCAATTACAACGCCGGTTTTATTACTTTCAAAATGAACAATTGGCATGGCGTAACCCTCCAAAATAACTTCACGTACAGCCATGCACTAGGCACGGGGGCGGTCGTCGCCGCCACGAGCCTGCAAACCGCCGTTGATCCGTACAACCTGAACACACAGTACGGTCCACAATCCTTCGATCGCAAGTTTGTGGATACAATGTTCCTTGTTTTCCAGCCGCCGTTCTATCGCGGTCAGCAGGGCATCGTAGGACACATTCTGGGCGGCTGGACCTTCTCGCCGATCTTCGCCGCTGGCAGCGGCGCCCCGGATTTTTGCTTCACCAACGCGGGCAACTTTGGCAGCGAAGGATACAGCGGCTCGGAGGACTTTGGCTCAGGGGATGCCTCGCAGGTGTTCACAAACGCAAACTGTGTGCTGACCAACAAGGCTGGGACAAGCGCCTCGTTTCACAACGTTACAGCGACAATCAACGGGACCCAACAGGTGATCCCTGACGCATTCGCGAATCCGCAGGGTGTATTCGCCAACGTTCGCCCGCTGATTCTGGGCTTCGACAAGAACAGCGGCGGCTACGGCCAGTTCTACGGGCTGTCCTATTGGAACATGAACCTCGGAGTAAAGAAGAACATCCGGTTGACGGAGCGCTTCAATACCGAGGTCTCGTTCAATTTCGTCAACGTTTTTAACCACAACCAATTCTTGGATCCAACCCTCAACATCGCGGCACAGAACCCAACAACCTTTGGCCAGCTTTCCACGGAAGGAACGACACCGCGGACAATCGAGATGGGAATCCGGGTCAACTTCTAATTTACTTTCGGCGAATTTTTGGTAGCTCGTTTTAGGGGAAGAGCAAAACCAGGCCTGCCCTACAAAGGGGTATCTCAACCCCAACGACGTCCCCAAAACGGACGGACTGCCTAAATCCGGCCGGAATCGGCGGCTTGGCGATGCATGTCTCAAGGGGCGGTCTAAAAGTGAATTTCCGCGACTGCTCGGCTTGGCGCCCTTGCTTTCATTCAGCGGCACGCATAAAATGAAATTTCTCACATGAGTCTCCGGTGTCGCGTCTACTCCCGTTTAGTCCGCCCAGCGGCCTGCCGCTGGGCTGTGTTGTATTTGGGGGCTGTTTTTTTATCGTTCTTTTAATCGTTTAAGGAGAAGTGAATGGAAGGACCGATCCTCGAAGGATTGACGTTTGACGATGTCCTGCTGGTGCCGGGAAAATCCTCCGTCCTGCCTACAGAAGTGAACACGCAGACGCAGCTGACGCGCAAGATTTCCCTGAATATTCCGCTCGTTTCGGCCGCGATGGACACCGTCACCGAATCCCGGCTGGCCATTGCCATGGCGCGGCAGGGAGGACTGGGCTTCGTGCACCGGAGCATGACTGTCGAACGGCAGGCCGAGGAAGTCGACCGGGTGAAACGCTCGGAAAGTGGAATGATTGTCGATCCGGTGACGATTTCGCCGGAGCTGACGGTTCGCGACGCCCTGGATATCATGAGCAAGTACCGCGTTTCGGGGCTGCCGGTGACGCGAGGGGCGCGCCTCGTGGGCATACTGACGAACCGCGACTTGCGGTTTGAAAAAAATCTCGACCAACCCGTCAGCGCCGTCATGACCAAGGACAATCTGGTGACCGTCTCGGTGGGCACGACGCTCGAAGAGGCTGAGCGCCTGCTGCAAAGGCACCGGATTGAGAAGCTGCTCGTGGTCGACGCCGATTTCAATCTCAAGGGCCTGATCACCGTAAAGGACATCCAGAAAAAGCTGGAGTTTCCGAGCGCGGCCAAGGACGCGCAGGGACGCCTACTGGTGGGCGCGGCGATCGGCGCAACCGGAGATTTTCTCGAGCGCGCCGTGGAACTCGCGCGCATGAAAGTGGACGTACTGGCGATCGATACGGCCCACGGACATTCCGCGCGCGTGATGGATGCGATCCGCGCGGTGAAGCAGCGGCTGCCTGAAATGCAATTGATCGCCGGGAACGTCGGAACGTATGAAGGCGCCCGCGACCTGATCGCGCTGGGGATCGACGGGATCAAGGTCGGCATCGGCCCCGGGTCCATCTGCACGACGCGCGTCGTGACGGGAGCGGGAGTTCCGCAAATTACCGCCATCCTGGAAGCCGCGCGCGCGGCAAAAGGCACGGGCGCGCCGGTGATCGCGGACGGCGGCGTCAAGTATTCGGGCGACATCAGCAAGGCCATTGCCGCGGGCGCGGCCATCACAATGCTCGGAGGATTATTTGCGGGGACAGAGGAATCTCCCGGCGAGACCATTCTCTATCAGGGGCGCACGTTCAAATCGTATCGCGGGATGGGATCGCTTGGCGCGATGCAGGCGGGATCGGCGGGGGCCGACCGGTACGCGCAGGAAGGCGCGCCGCGCGGGAAATCGGTGCCGGAGGGGGTCGAGGGGCGCGTGCCTTACAAGGGCTCGCTCAGCGCGCTGGTCGATCAGCTGGTGGGCGGACTTAAAAGCGGGATGGGCTATTGCGGCGTGTCAACGCTGGCGGAATTGCAGGAGCGCGCGCGGTTTGTGCGGATTACGGCGGCGGGGCTGCGCGAGAGCCACGTCCATGACGTGATCATTACTCGCGAAGCACCGAATTATCAGGTGGAGTAGGGCGGAAAGTGACTGGTGATTCGTGACTGGCTTCGGTAGGTCGTCAGGGGCTAAAGCCCTTGTATTCCGGGCCACGGAATGTCGCGGCTGAAGCCGCGACCCACAAAGACGGTCGATACCAGTCACTAACTACCAGTCACTAACTACCAGTCACTTCTACTTCAGCGCTTTTCCCTGTACTTCTTCCTTTATATCCTCGGCCGTTTCGGGCTTGGCAGTTTTTTCCTTCTTTTCTTTTTTCTTGAGCTTGGAGCCGAGTAATTCGAGGATGGCGAGCTGGGCGCCGTCGCCGATGCGGAAGCCGGCGTGGATGATTCGCGTGTAGCCGCCGGCGCGATCGGCGAAGCGCGGGGCGATGTCGGCGAAAAGTTTTTTGGTGGCCCCGGGCGTCATGAGATAAGAGGCGGCCTGGCGGCGCGATTGCAGGGTGTCGCGCTTGCCGAGTGTGATCATGTTTTCGACGAGAGGCTTCGCTGCCTTCGCGCGCGTGACCGTGGTGGTGATGCGTTCCTTCTCGATGACGTTGGTCACGAGGTTGCGGAGCGTGGCGCGGCGATGCGCCGGCTGGCGTCCGAGTTTCGATCCGTAGTTGCGGTGTCGCATACTTGGGTCCCGCGGGCTCTTACAGGCCCGCGGTTTCCTCCGGCGTCAGTGGGGCAGTCTGGCTGGGGAGCGGCGGCCAGATGATGCGGCCGTGCTCGTCAAACTTCATGCCCAGGCTCAGGCCCATCTTGTTCAGAATTTCCTTGATTTCGTTGAGCGATTTGCGGCCGAAGTTTTTGGTCTTCAGCATTTCGTTTTCGCTCTTCTGCACCAGCTCGCGGATGGTCTGGATATTGGCGTTCTTCAGGCAATTGTATGAGCGCACGGAGAGCTCGAGCTCCTCGACCGAGCGGTCCAGGTGCTCGACGCGCGGATCGTTGTAGGACTCGACCGACTCCTCGACCACCTCGGGCTGTTCCTCGAAATTGATGAAGATGCTCATGTGGTCCTTGATCAGCTTGGAGGCGAGGCCGATGGCGTCCTGCGGGGTGATGGCGCCGTTGGTCCAGACTTCGAGCGAAAGCTTTTCGTAATCGGTCATCTGGCCGAGACGCGCGGCTTCCACGGCGTAGTTCACCTTGCGCACGGGCGAGTGGACCGAATCCACCGGGATGTAGCCGATGGGCAGGTCTTCGTCGAAGTTGCGGTCGGCGGAAACGTAGCCGCGGCCGTTCTTGACGCGCATCTCGAGCTGCAGCTTGCCGCCTTCGTTCACCGTGGCGATGTAGACGGTCTTGTCGAGCACGGCGAAGTCGGCGTCTTCCTCGATCATGGCGCTCGTCACGACGCCGGGATTCTCGACGTTGACGAAGATGGTCTTGGGCTGATCGTTGTTGAGCTTCAGCGGGACCTGTTTCAGATTCAGAATGATGTCGGTCGCGTCTTCCACAACTCCGGGGATGGAGGAGAATTCGTGGAGCACGCCTTCGATCTTGACGGCGGTGATGGCCGCGCCTTCAATCGAGCTCAGGAGAGCCCGGCGCAGGGAATTCCCCACCGTGGTGCCCCATCCGCGCTCGAACGGCTGCGCGGAAAATTTTCCGAACTTGTCCGTCAGCGATTCGAGTTCGGTCGCCAAACGCTTTGGTTTCTGAAAGCCCTTCCACATTTGTTTAGTCCTTCCTCCCCGCGAGAGCGAGGCCTTCGAATTCCTCTACGGCATCTCAAATTTCAGATTTGAAATTTCAAATTTGAGTTTTCAAATAAGACTTCCAACTCCCCCATTGCAAAATTCCCATTTCGCTTTTGAAATCCGAGATTCCAAATTTGAGATTTGAAATTTCAGATCTAAAAGCTTTTCCGCCGCGTTCTCGTTCCTACTTCGAGTACAGCTCGACGATCAGCTGCTCGGTGATGGGCGGCGTCTGCACGTTTTCGCGTTTTGGCAGCGCGGCCACGCGGGCTTTGAATGTGTCGCGGTCGATTTCGAGCCAGGGCACAGCGTTCTGGCTCTGGGCCACGTTGCGCGCTTCGAGCACCATGGTGTTCTGATGCATTTTCGGCTTGAGAGAAATTTCCTCGCCGACATCAATCAGGTAGGAGGGGATGTTGACCTTCTTCCCGTTGATGAGAACGTGGCCGTGCAGAACAATCTGACGGGCCTGGGAGCGGGAGCTGGCGAAGCCCGCGCGCCATACGGCGTTGTCCAGACGGCGCTCGAGCATGACGATGAGGTTTTCGCCCGTGGGTCCCTGCGCACGTTCGGACTTTTCCACGTAGTTTCGGAACTGCCGCTCGAGGAGTCCGTAGGTGCGCTTGACCTTTTGTTTTTCGCGCAATTGCAGGCCGTAACCGGCGAGCTTTTTCACGCGCCGCGACTGGCCGTGCTGTCCCGGAACGAAGTTGCGCTTTTCAATGGCGCACTTCTCCGTAAAACATCGCAGGCCTTTTAGGAACAGCTTCTGCCCTTCCCTGCGGCAGAGCCGGCAAACTGCTTCTCGATGACGTGCCAAATTCGTTTCTCCTTCGCTGTTGCTTTAAGACTCGCTTGCTTTAAGAACTTGCTAAAAACTGCGCTGCTAAACCGACCGAGCGCTGCAGCATCTCGCGCCTTACGGTGCGCTACGAAAACCGCACAGGCAGAGTGCCTGTGCTACTAAAGGCGACACTTCAGACTCGGCGGCGCTTGGGGGGACGGCAGCCGTTGTGCGGAATCGGCGTCACGTCCTTGATGTGCACGATGTGCAAGCCGGCTGAAGCGAGGGCGCGGACGGCGGACTCGCGTCCCGAGCCGGGGCCCTTCACGCGCACTTCGATTGATTTCATACCGTACTGGTCGCGCGCCACGCCGGCGGCGGAGATGGACGCCTGCTGGGCGGCGTAGGGCGTGCCCTTGCGCGATCCCTTGAAGCCGATCGATCCGGCCGAAGACCACGAGACGGTGCGGCCGTCCGGGCCGCAGATCGTGACAATGGTGTTGTTGAAGGTGGCCTGGATGTGCGCCACGCCGTGCGGGACCACGCGCTTCTCCCGCTTCTTCTTGAATTCTTTTTTCTTCTTCGTTGATTTTGCCGGCGCCTGTGGGCCGGCGTCCTGCTGCGGTTCTTTTGCCAAGTTACCCTCGTCTTTGTAGGACAGGCTTCCAGCCTGCCGCTTTTGATTCTGCTCGCCGTTACGAAAACCGACAGGCTGGAAGCCTGTCCTACTTGCGCGCGGCGACTTTCTTTTTGGCCGCTACTGCGCCCTTGCGCGGGCCCTTGCGTGTGCGCGCGTTCGTGTGCGTGCGCTGGCCGCGCACCGGGAGATTGCGGCGGTGGCGCAGGCCGCGGTAGCACTGGATTTCGATGAGGCGGCGGATGTTCATCTGGACCTCCTTGCGGAGATCGCCCTCGACGCGGCCTTCGGATTCAATGGCCTGGCGGAGGCGGTTGATTTCTTCCTCGGTCAGGTCCTTGACCTTCTTGGTTTCCTCGACGTTGGCCTTCGCGCACAGGGCGCGGGCGCGCGGCTGCCCGATGCCGTAGATCGACGTCAGGCCAACCCAGATTCGCTTCTGCGGCGGTAGATCCACTCCTGCAATACGTGCCATGTCAGTTCCTCAATTTTTCTGCGAGCTCGAAGTAGAGCCCGCACACGTTTCTTCGTGCTATCCCTGGCGCTGCTTGTGCTTGGGGTTGACGCAAATCACGCGCACCACGCCGCGCCGGTGGATCACCTTGCACTTGTCGCAAATCTTTTTTACCGATGCCCGAACTTTCATTTCCTGCTCCTCGCTAAAAACTATTTGTAGCGGTACACGATGCGGCCGCGCGTCAGGTCATACGGCGAAAGCTCCACCGCGACTTTATCCCCGGCCAGGATGCGGATGAAATTCTTGCGCATCTTTCCGGAAATGTGCGCGAGCACCTGATGCTTGTTCTCCAGCTCGACCCGAAACATGGCGTTGGGCAGCGGCTCAATCACCGTGGCCATCACTTCGATGGCGTCTTCCTTCGGATTGGACGCGTCGGCCTTGCGCTTTTCCGGTTCGGGTCTCTTGCCCATGTGCCCTCTCGCGCCCCCTACCAAGAGGGTCCCTGCATTTCACGGGGACGCGTCAAAACCCAGGGTCCGTTCGATGTAACCGCGACGGTGTGCTCGAAATGCGCCGACTTCGTACCGTCGGCCGTCACGGTAGTCCACTCGTCGTCGAGCACGCGGACGTCAGGCCCGCCAATATTCACCATGGGCTCGATCGCCAGGACCATGCCTTCCTGCAGGCGCGGGCCGCGGCCCGGTTCGCCATAATTGAGCACGTTTGGCTCCTCATGAATGTGCGTGCCGATGCCGTGGCCGCAGAGATCGCGGACGACCGAGTAGCCGTTCTTCCGCTCGGCCCACTCTTGAACGGTGGCCGAAATGTCAGACAGGCGGTTTCCCACGCGCACCTTTTCAATCGCCAGATCGAGGGATTCCCGCGTGACTTGCAGGAGCCTCTTCAATTCGGGGGAAATTTCCCCCACCGGCACCGTCACAGCGGCATCCGCATAGTAACCCTCGCATTCGACGCCGAAATCGAGCGAAATGATGTCACCCGGCTGAAGGACCCGCGACTTTGACGGGATGCCGTGCACCACCTCGGAATTGACCGAAGTACACAGCGTCGCCGGATAGCCCCGGTAATGCTTGAACGCCGGGCGGACTTTGCGTTCGGCTGTCTTGCGTTCCGCGTATTCGTCGAGTTCTTTCGTGCTCACTCCCGGGCGCGCCATGCCGCGCAAATCGTTCAACACTTCCCAGATCACCAGGCCGGCGCGATGCATTTTCTCCAACTCCGCCTGTGACTTGCAGACAATCATTTATGCGCCATCGCTCCGTCCAAAATCCTGGCAATGCTCTCGGCCACGGTATCCGCGTCAGCCATTGCATCCACGGGACTTAGCAGCTTCCGCACCGTGTAATACTCGACGAGCGGCTGCGTCTGAAGGTTATAAGCGGATAATCGCTCGCCGATAACCCCTTCAGAATCATCTGGACGGTGGATCAATTCGCTCCCGTCGACGTCGCAAATGCCTTCCCGCTTGGGCGGGCGCTCGTAGACATTATAGATGTGCCCACCCGCCTTGCAGATTCTTCTGCCCGTCAGCCTGCGCATGAGCATGTGCGGGTCTACGACCATGTGCAGCACGATGGTGCAGCCCAGATGGTGCTGCTTGCAAATCCGCTCCAGATCGTCCGCCTGCCGGAGGGTGCGCGGAAAGCCGTCAAACACGAATCCGCTCTCGCAATCCGGCTGGTCGATGCGGTGCTCCACCATGCCCAGCACGATTTCATCAGGGACCAGTTCGCCGCGCTCGAGGAGCGGTTTGGCCTTGCGGCCGAGTTCGGTTTCGCGCGAGATATTTTCGCGGAACATGTCCCCGGTCGACAGGTGCGGCAAGCGATACCGCTGCGAGATGCGCTGGGCTTGCGTACCCTTGCCGGCCCCCGGCGGGCCCAGCAGGATGACCGCGCGCCCCAGTCCCTGCAAATTGCCTTCCCGCGCCGCGATCAGCCGTAACGTCGGCCACGCAGCTTTCCCTTCTTCACGAAACCTTCGTAATTGCGCATCACCAGTTGGGCCTCGATCTGCTGGACTGTATCCATCGCCACTCCGACTACAATCAATAGCGAGGTGCCGCCAAAATAGAAATTAACTTTCAACCCTTCCAGAACGAAGCGCCACATATGATTGTCAAACCACGTTCCGACCAGAGGCAAATGCTGCAGGTGCACGCCGGCCATGAGCCACTCCGGCAAGAGACAAACCGCCGCGAGGTACACTCCGCCGACAAAGGTGAGGCGGCGAAGAACGCGGTCGATATGCTCGGAGGTGTTGCGCCCGGGACGTATGCCCGGAATGAATCCGCCGTACTTGCGCATGTTGTCGGCGAGTTCGGTGGGATTGAACACGATCCCCACATAGAAAAACGCGAAGAGGATAATCAGTGTGATATAGACCAGAACGTACCAGGGCTCGCCCCAGGCCAGGTTCGTGGCCAGCCAGTCCACGGCTTTGAATCTCCTGCCAAGAAATAAATTGATGGTACCCGGAAAAGTGAGCAGCGAACTTGCGAAAATCGGCGGAATGACGCCGCCGGAATTGACGCGCAGCGGGAGGTAGGTCATCTGTCCGCCCATCATGCGGCGACCCATCACGCGCTTGGCGTATTGCACGGGAATGCGCCGCTGCCCGCCCTCGACAAAAACGATCACGCCGACCACCGCGATCATCAGGGCAATGAGAAATATCAGCGCGAGGCCAGTAAACGGACCCCACTGCGCGGTCCGGAATTTGTCGTACAGATCGCCGACCGCTCGCGGCAGGCCGACGACGATTCCCGCAAAGATGATCAGCGACATCCCGTTGCCGACACCGCGCTCGGTGATCTGCTCGCCGAGCCACATGATGAAGGCGGAACCGGTCGTTAAAGTGAGGATGGTCATCAGCACGAAGGCGATGCCGGGGTTGTAGACCAGGGGCTGGTTGCTCGGGCCGCCGGTTTTTTCCAGCGTGACGGCGATCGAAAGCGATTGCACGATGCTGAGCAGGATGGTCAGGTAGCGCGTGTACTGCGTGATTTTGCGGCGGCCGAGTTCGCCTTCTTTTTGCAGCCGCTCGAGGTAAGGCCACACCACGGTCATCAATTGCAGAATGATGGAGGCGGTGATGTAGGGCATGATGCCGAGCGCGAAAATCGTCAGGCGGCGGAAATTGCCGCCGCTGAAAAGGTCAATGACGCCCAGCACGGAGCCTTGATTCTGATTGAAGAACTGCGCCAGAACGTCCGTATTGATGCCCGGCGTGGGCAGGAACGCGCCCAGACGGTACACCGCCAGCATCGCCAGCGTGAACAAGAGACGCTTGCGCAGGTCCGGAATCCGGAACATGTTGGCGAACGCTTCAAAAAACTGGTTCATGACAGTATTTCGGCCTTGCCACCGGCCGCGGCGATTTTCTCGGCGGCCGATTTGCTGAATTTATGAGCCTGCACGGTAAGAGAATTTTTTAATTCGCCGTCACCCAAAACCTTGATCAGGGCGCGAACCTGGCGAATGAGCCCGGAACCGATCAAAAGTTCGGGCGTCACCATTGTGCCCGCGGGGAAAACGCCGAGGGACTCGACATTCACGACGGCGTATTCGAGGCGCGTCGGATTGTGGAATCCGCGCTTCGGGATGCGGCGGCGGAGCGGCATCTGGCCGCCCTCGAAACCGGCGCGGCGCGAATAGCCCTTGCGCGATTTCTGTCCCTTGTTGCCCTTGCCCGCTGTTTTGCCGAGCTTCGAGCCGATGCCGCGGCCCACGCGCACCTTGCGGTGGCGCGATCCGCGCGGCGGCTTCAGATTGGATAGGTTCACTGCCATGTTGTCCTCAATGTTCGATTCCCGCGCGATGCTTTGATCTTTCTCACTTACTCTTCCACGACCACCAGATGCCGGACCTTGAGTATCATTCCGCGAGTGGCCGGCGTGTCGGCCCGCTCGACGACCTGGTTCATGCGGCGAAATCCGAGGCCGCGAATCGTCTGCCGCATGCCTTTCGGGCAGGCGATGAAACTTCGCACCCACTTGATTTTCAGCGTTCCCGATGCTTTTTTGGCCATAACTCGTAACCGTCCCGGCGCTCTCAGCGCGTGAGTTCCTCGACCGTCTTGGACCGGAGTTCGGCGACCTTGGCGATGTCTTTCAGCCGCAGCAGCGCGTCGAACGTGGCCTTGATGACGTTGTGCGGGTTCGACGTGCCGATGGATTTGGTCAGCACGTTGGAAATTCCCGCGACTTCCATGACGGCGCGCACCGGACCTCCGGCAATGATTCCGGTCCCTTCGGGCGCGGGCTTCAGCATCACCTGGCCCGAGCCGTACAGGCCGAGAACCTGGTGCGGAATCGTCGTGCCCTTCAAATTCAGGTGAATCAGATTCTTTTTCGCCTGCTCGATGGCCTTGCGGATGGCCATGGGCACTTCGCGCGCCTTGCCCATGCCGAAACCGGCGTTGCCGTTCTGGTCCCCGACGACGACGAGGGCCGAGAAGCTGAGGTTCTTTCCGCCCTTGACGACCTTCGTGACGCGCTGGATGGCCACGACCTGGTCTTTCAAGCTGTTGGCGTTGACCTCGATGTTTCGCCGGACCGCCAGTGTTTCCCTGAGAATGATGTTTGGACATAGACTTAAAATTTCAACCCCGCTTCCCGGGCGGCTGCCGCCAGGGCTTCCACACGGCCGTGGTACATGTAACCGCCGCGGTCGAACACCACCTTTTCGATTCCGGCCGCGCGGGCGCGTTCGGCAATCTTTTTTCCAATCACTTTTGCCGCCGCCACGTTGTTGCCTCCCTTGAGTTCCTTGCGCGTTTCCTTGTCGATGGAACTGGCCGAGACGAGCGTGCGGCCGGTGCGGTCTTCGATGACCTGGGCGTAGATGTGCCCGTTGGAGCGGTAGACGCTCAGGCGCGGGCGCTCGGGCGTGCCGACGACGCGCGTGCGCACGCGCAGGTGAATCCGGCGGCGATGCGCGTCGCGAGAAAGTTTTCGGACTGGTTCTGTTGCCACGTTGCTCTCCTTCTTTGTTTCCTTGCTTCCCTGTTTCCTTGCTTCCCTGCCTCTTTGCCTCTGTCTTTTACGCGCCCGTCTTGGTGGCGGCGCCCGCTTTTCCAGCCTTCTTCTTCAAACGCTCGCCGGTAATGCGAATGCCCTTTTGCTTGTACGGATCGGGCGGACGCAGGCCGCGGATATTGGCGCAGACCTGGCCAACTTTGCCGCGGTCGGCTCCAGACACGGTGAGGTGCGTCTGCTTCTCGACGGTAACCTGGATGCCCTCGGGAATGTGGAATTCCACTGGATGCGAATAGCCGAGGGCGAAGCTGACCATTTTTCCTTTCAGCTCGGCGCGATAGCCGACTCCGACGATGTCCATTTCCTTTTTGAAGCCCGTGGTGACGCCTGTAACGGCGTTGGCCACGAGAGCGCGCGCCAGGCCATGCAGCGCCGCCTGGTCGTCGCTCTGGCGGATGGCGTGCAACTCAGAGCCCTTCTGCTCAAGGGTAATTCCCCGCGGAAGGTTCACGCTCATTTTCCCCTTGGGTCCCTGGACGTCGATGGAACCCGGCGCGAACTGGATTTTCACGCCTGCGGGCACGGCAATCGGTTTTCTTCCAATTCGCGACATAGCTCGATGACTCTCCTGCCAGAGTGCTGCTAAATTCTTGCCAAACCTCTTACCAGACTTCTTACCAGACCTCGCACAACACTTCGCCGCCGACATGCGCCTTGCGCGCCGCGCGGCCGGTCATCACGCCCTTGGGCGTGGTCATGATGCTGATGCCCATGCCGCCGACGACGGGCCGGATTCCGGCCGAATCAAGATAACGCCGGCTGCCGGGCTTGGAGATGCGCTTCAGATCGGTAATCACGCTGCGCTTGTCCGGCGTGTATTTCAAAAACAGGCGCAAGGTTTTGCGCGTCTTGTTTTCCTCGATCAGCTTGTAGGTGGAAATGTAGCCCTCTTCCTTCAGGATGCGGGCCACTTCGACCTTCAATTTCGAGGTGGGGATATCGACGCGCGCGTGGCGGGCTTTAGCCGCATTGCGTATCCGCGTCAGCAAGTCAGAAATGGGATCGGTTTGCATAATCGTTTTTCGGCGCTCCTACCAGCTGGCCTTCACCACGCCGGGAATTTCCCCGAGCAGGGCGTGTCCGCGGAAGCAGATGCGGCACATTTGAAATTTCCGCAGGTAGCCGCGCGGGCGGCCGCACAGGCGGCAGCGGTTGCGCACGCGGATTTTGAATTTAGGCTTCCTGCGCATCTTGGCAAATTGTGAGCTTCGCGCCATCGTTTCTCCTCTAATTCCTTCCGGTTTCGCCCTGCGGGCGCAGCGGCACGCCCAGGAGCTTCAAAAGTTCGCGGCCTTCCTCGTCGTTCCTGGCCGTCGTGGTCAGGGTGATGTTCAGGCCCTTGATCTTGTCCACGCGCGTGTAGTCGATTTCGGGAAACACCAGCTGGTCGCGCAGGCCCATGGTGTAATTGCCCCGCCCGTCAAAGGCGTTTGGCGGCAGGCCGCGGAAATCGCGCACGCGCGGCAGAACCACGTTGCATAGGCGGTCCAGGAATTCGTACATGCGGTCGCCGCGCAGCGTGACGCAGCAGCCGATGGGCATGCCCCGGCGAATTTTGAAATTGGCGATGGATTTCTTCGCACGGGTAATGATGGGCTTTTGCCCGGCAATCTGGCCGAGCTCGACGACGGCCACGTCCAGCAGCTTGACGTTCTGGCTGGCCTCGCCCATGCCGATGTTGACGGTCACTTTCGCGACCCTCGGCACAGACATCGGATTCTTCCGCCCAAAGTGCTTCATCAGCGCGGGGACCACTTCCTTGCGGTAGCGTTCGTGCATTCGGCTCATCATTTTTCCGTCTCTTCTTCCCTTACTTTTCGAGCGTGTTGCCGCAGCGGCGGCAGACGCGTTCCTTGGTTCCGTCGGGCAAAACCTTGTGGCCGATGCGCGTGCCCTTGTTGCAGGCGGGGCACAACAGCTGTACGTTCGAGATCGGCAGGTTGCCTTCTTTTTCGACGATGCCGCCCTTCACGTTCTTGGACGGGTTGGGCCGCGTGTGCCGCTTGATCATGCCGGCGTGCTCCACGGTCACGGTTCGCGACCCCGGATACACCGCGAGAACGCGGCCGGTTTTTCCGCGATCGCGGCCGGTCATGACGCGCACCTGGTCGCCCCTCTTAATCCCGGCCGCGGTGGGAGCGATTTCCATACGATTTCTTCCGGGCATTACCATACCTCCGGCGCGAGTGAAACGATCTTGGCAAAATTCTTTTCGCGCAATTCGCGGGCGACCGGGCCAAACACGCGCGTGCCCACCGGTTCGTTCGCGTCATTGATCAGCACCGCAGCGTTATCATCGAAGCGGATGTAGGTGCCGTCTTTGCGGCGGTGCTCCTTGCGTGTGCGCACCACCACGGCCTTCACCACCGAGCCTTTTTTGACCGCGCTGTCCGGCGCAGCTTCCTTCACCGCCGCGGTAATCACGTCGCCGAGGCCCGCGCGGCTGCCCGCATCGCCGCCCAGCGGCAAGATACAAGTGATCTGGCGCGCGCCCGAATTGTCGGCCACCGTCAGCCAGCTTCGCATCTGAATCATGGCAATTGTCCTTTAATCGCGGGGCCCCACATGGAACCGCCGCACATATCTTTTTTGCGCACGTTAAACGGCCCGCGTGCTGCGCGTCACGACTTCGGCCAGCCGCCAGCGCTTCAGCTTGGAGAGTGGCCGCGTCTCGACGATCCGCACGGTGTCTCCCTGGCGCGCCTTGCGCTCTTCGTCATGCGCGTAAAACTTCTTGGTGACCCGGATGACGCGGTGGTACAGCTTGTGCTGCACGAGCCGCGTGACCTTAACGATAATTGTTTTTTCCATCTTCGCGCTGGTCACGACGCCGGTCACTTCCTGGCGTTCGTGGCGCGCGGGCGCCGTTGCGGCTGTTGTTTCACTAACCATTGGCTTTCCTCAATTCGCGCTCGCGCAAAAGCGTCTTGACGCGGGCCAGGTCCTTGCGCGCCGACCGCAGCTTTGTGACGGCCTCGGCCTGCCCGGTCGAGAGCTGAAAGCGCAGACGGAAGACCTGCTCGGCCAGCTCGTTCTGCCGCTCGTTCAGTTCGGCCGTATCCTGATCGCGCAGTTTTTCGATTCGCTTGGCCATCAGAGAGCTCCTGCGCGGCTGACGAAGCGCGTGCGAATCGGCAGCTTGTGCGCCGCCAGTTCCATGGCTTCCTGCGCGGTGGCGAGATCGACGCCGGCCATCTCAAACATCACGCGGCCGGGCTTCACGACCGCCACCCACTTTTCCGGCGCTCCCTTGCCTTTGCCCATGCGGGTTTCCGCCGGCTTCTTGGTGAACGGCTTGTCCGGAAAAATACGGATCCACAGTTTTCCGCCGCGCTTGATGAACCGGGTGATGGCCACGCGCGAGGCTTCGATCTGGCGGTCGGTAATCCAGGCGGGTTCGAGCGCCTTCAGCCCGTACTCGCCGAACGAAAGATCGCTGCCGCGCCAGGCCTTTCCGGCGCGCCGCCCGCGCTGCTGTTTGCGGTACTTCACTTTTTTTGGCATCAACATCGTCGTCTTCTTCCCTCAAACTTTTTTGCGAATCGTTTTGTCGTTCGTCTCAATGACTCGTCCCGGCGATTCGTCCTGGCGAAACTCCGCCGTTCGTTCTTAAACGGCCACTGCTTGCGCTTCAGGCTTCTTGATACCGCGCTGGGGAACGTTTTCTCCCTGATAAATCCAGCACTTTACGCCAATCACGCCGTAGGTGGTGTGCGCCTCGGCCGTGCCGTAGTCAATGTCTGCGCGCAGGGTCTGCAGAGGCAGCCGGCCTTGCAGGTACCATTCCTTGCGGGCGATTTCCGCGCCGTTCAGGCGTCCCGCGACGCGAATCTTGATGCCCTTGCATCCAAAGCGCAGCGCGGAATCGACCGCCTTGCGCATGGCCCGGCGAAAGGCGACGCGCTTTTCGAGTTGCAGCGCGATGGATTCGGCGACGAGCGTGGCGTCGAGTTCCGGGCGGTGCACTTCCTGGATGTCGATATGCACTTCGCGCTTGGTGCGCTTCTGGATTTCACCCTTGAGCTTGTCAATTTCCGCGCCCTTGCGCCCGATAATGATTCCCGGGCGCGCGGTAAACAGGCGCACGACCAGTTTGTTCGCGGCGCGTTCGATGTCAATCGAGCTGATGCCGGCCGATTTCAGGCGGTCCTTCAACGTTTCGCGCAGCTTCACGTCTTCGTGCAACAGGTCGGCGTAATCGCGGTCAGCGTACCAGCGCGACTTCCAGGGCTTGTTGTAGCCGAGTCGAAATCCGTATGGATGTGTCTTCTGTCCCAAAGTTTCCTCCGCTACTTCTTCGGCTTCCGTGGCGCCTTTTTCTTTCCGGCCAGGGCCTGGCGAGCCTTCTTGACGGCTCCGGCAACGCCCTTCTGCGATTCTGCTTCCGCCGCGGCTGCGGCCACGCGCTCTCGCGCGGCGGCATGATGCTCGGCGACGCCCACGACAATGTGCGCGGTGCGGCGCTGGTAGCGGAACGCGCGGCCCATCGGCGCCGGGCGCAACCTCTTCCAGCGCGACCCTTCGTTCACGTAACAGTTCGAGACGAACAAGTGGTCGACATCGAGCGATGCTCCGGCGTCTTCCGCCTTGCGCTCGGCGTTGGCAATCGCGCTGCGCAAAACTTTTTCCACGTCGCGCGACGCCCGCTTCATGGTGAACCGCAAAATCTGCAGCGCGTCTTCGGCGCGCTTGCCGCGAATGAGGTCCACCACCAGGCGAATCTTTTGCGGCGACATGCGCACGTGCTTGGCCATCGCGACTGCTTCAATTGCCGGGGCCTGCAATGTTTCGTTGGCCATGGGTTATGCCTTCGGCGCAGCCGGCGCGCCGCCTCCGGCTGGTGCCGTCCCGCCCGCCGCGGGCGCGCCCGGCGCGCCTGGCGCTCCCGCCACACCGGCAGCGCGTTCGAGCGCCGCTTTCACCGCGTGGCCTTTGAAGGTCCGCGTGGGCGCGAATTCGCCGAGCTTGTGGCCGATCATCTGCTCGGTGACATAGACCGGGATAAATTTCCGGCCGTTGTGCACGGCGATGGTGTGGCCGATCATGTCCGGAAGAATCGTCGACCGGCGCGACCACGTCTTGATCACTTTCTTTTCGTTGCGCGCGTTCATTCCTTCCACCTTTTCACGAAGGTGGCCATCGATGAACGGGCCTTTTTTGAGCGAACGTGCCATTGTTTCTCCCTGCGCCTCGGCTCTTCTTCCCCGCTATTTATTCTTCCACCCTGCGGCACTTGACCCACTGCGCGCGCCGCAATTTGCGGAACCCGCGCACGGGCCCGGGCACGCGATGCGATACCGGACAGAACGGGCACACAAATCGGGTGCCCTGCGCGTTCGGCGTCTTCTCCACGGTGACCGCCCATCCGGGCTTGCACAGCCGGTACAGCACCTGCACTGGAACGACTGGCGCAAAGCGGCTGACGGGCTTCGGCGGCTTTGCCGCCGGGCGTGATGGACGTGCCGACCGCGCGGGCTTGCGCGTTCGCGCCACCCGCCGTGCCGCCGGCCGTGATCTCCTGCTTCGTGTTGCGCTCATCATAGTTGTCTCAACTTCCCCTCAAATACCCGCCGCGCCAGGCTGAGTATTTTTCTTTATGG
Source organism: uncultured Acidobacteriota bacterium (assembly GCA_963804145.1). GTDB lineage: Bacteria > Acidobacteriota > Terriglobia > Acidiferrales > UBA7541 > Palsa-360. The sequence goes on from CAWDPI010000010.1 coordinate 659,092, forward strand.
TCCAAACGAAACTCTGAAAAAACTCTCTACAAACCTTGCCAAAGCCGCTTACGGTTTCCTGCGCTGCACAATCTGGCGGTCCGAACGCCGGTTGCGGCGCGTCTTCGCGCCCAGGGTCGAAAATCCCCACGGCGTTTGCGGGTGGTTGCCCTTCACGCGGCCTTCTCCGCCGCCGTGCGGGTGGTCCACCGGATTCATGGCCACGCCGCGCACCGTGGGCCTGCGCCCGTGCCAGCGCGTGCGGCCGGCTTTGCCGTAGGTCACGTTTTCGTGGTCCAGGTTTCCGACCTGGCCGATGGTCGCCATGCAATCGAGCGCAAATTTTCTGACTTCGCCCGAAGGCAGCTTGACGAGGGCCACTTCGCCCTCTTTGCTCAAGAGTTGCGCCGAGCCGCCTGCCGCGCGCACGAGTTGCGCGCCCTTGCCGGGCTGCAGTTCCAGGTTGTGCAACTGCGTGCCGGGAGGGATGGCGCGAATGGCCATGGCGTTTCCCGGCAAAATGTCCGCGCCTTCGCCCGTCTGCACCGTCATGCCCACTTCGAGGCCGATGGGATGCAGGATGTAACGCTTTTCTCCGTCGGCATAGTGCAAGAGCGCGAGGCGCGCCGAGCGGTTCGGGTCATATTCAATGGCCGCGACTTTGGCGGGAATGCCCTTCTTCTCGCGGCGAAAATCGATAGCGCGGTATTGCTTCTTGTGACCGCCGCCGCGATGCCAGATGGTGATCTCGCCGTGCGCGTTGCGTCCGCCGGTGCGCTTTTTCGGCTCGACGAGCGCCTTCTCGGGCGTTTGTTTGGTCACCTCGCTCTTGTCGAGCATGGTGATGAAGCGCCGCGAGGCGGTGTACGGATTGAACGTTTTCAGTGCCATAACGTTAACTCGCTTCCTCAGTCTTACTCAGGCACGCTCCGCGGGCCCCAGCCTGCGGGCCCCTTTTTTAATGCATGGAACAAGGAGCGCCCGCCGCCAAAACCCCGGGCTAAATCACAAATTGTCCGCGTACTCGATCATCTTTTCGCCGGCCGCCAGCTTGACGTACGCTTTTTTCCAGTCCCGCCGGTGACCTTCGGCGCGGCCGCGGCGGCGGAATTTGCCGTGATAAATCGCCGTGCGCACGCCCGCTACTTTCACCTTGAAAATTTTCTGGACCGCTTCCTTGATCTGCGTCTTGGTCGCGCCCGTGGCCACCTCGAACACCACCGTGTGCTGAGTCTCCTTCACGCCGAGACCCTTCTCGGTGATGATGGGCCGCCGAATCACTTGAAATGCGCTGATGCTCATGGCCTCGTCCTTCGCTCGATTCCTACGTTTGCGTTACGGGCTTACTTCTTGCCCTTGCCTTTTGGTTTGGCGGCCGGTTTCTTGGCTGCCGCTTTCTTTGCCGGAGCTTTCTTTTCCTTGGCCGCGGGCTTCGCGGCTTTCGGAGTCTCGGCAGGCTTCGCCGCTTCGATGGTTACAACGTCCGCCGCAGGCGCCGCGCTGCGCGGGCCGAGGCCCAGCGTTTCGCCGAGTCGCACGGCCGCGTCTTTCGAGAGCAGCAGGCGATCATGCCGCAGCAAATCGTAGGGCTGCAAGGCGTGCGGAGCGACCAGCTTTACGCCTTCGAGATTGCGGCTCGCGAGTTCGAGGTTGCGGTTCGCCGCGATTTCCACGAGAAGCATTGTTTTCGTCGCGCCGTCCAGGCGGCCGAGCGCCTCGCGAAACGGCTTGGTCTTGTGCGACTCGAGTTGCCAGGCGTCCACCACGGTCAGCTTCTCGTCGGCCAGTTTGGCCGAGAGCGCCGAACGCAGCGCGCCGAGTACCATTTTGCGCGGCAGCCGGTAAGCATAGCTGCGAGGCACCGGGCCATGCACCGTGCCGCCCTTGCGCCAGATCGAGCTGCGAATCGAGCCGACGCGCGCGCGGCCCGTGCCCTTCTGCTTCCAGAGCTTTTTTCCCGAGCCTGAAACTTCGCCGCGGCCCTTGGTCTTGTGCGTTCCCGCGCGCTGCGCCGCCTGATACCAGCGCACCGTTTCGTGCAAGAGGTCGGGGTTCACCTTGGCCTTATACACGGCGTCGGGGAGATCGATCTGCCCGACGTTCTTGCCCTGGAGATTCTTGATGTCCACTACCGCCATCGTCGTCGCGTCCTTAGAATTTCTCTTCAAATTTCTGACTTTGCAAAAATTTATTACTTGGCCTTGCGCGCCTTGCGAATCAAACAGTACGTGCCCACGGGGCCCGGCACCGAACCGAATACAAGCAGCAGGTTTTCGTCCGTGTCCACTTTCACGACGCGCAGATTTTTCGCGGTCACGCGCGAGTTGCCCATGTGTCCCGGAAAATGTTGTCCCGGCCAGACGCGCGACGGAAAGGAGCTTCCGCCAATGCCGCCCGGGGCGCGGTGGTGCATCGATCCGTGCGTTTCGTCGCCTCCGCGGTAGTGCCAGCGCTTGACGCCGCCGGCAAATCCCTTGCCCTTGCTGATGCCGGTCACGTCGACAAGTTCGCCGGGCGCGAAGCGGTCGACCAGCACGCGGTCGCCGATCTTGGTTTCATCGGCGGAATCCTCGAGGCGCACTTCGCCGAGGCGGCGCATGGGCGCGGCTTCGGCCTTCTTGAAGTGCCCGGCCATGGGCTTCGTGACGCGCTGCGGCTTGATGAATTCGACGAGCCCCAGTTGCGCGGCGTCGTAGCCGTCTTTTTCCTTGGTGCGCCGCTGCACGACGACGCACGGGCCGGCCTGCAGCACCGTGCAGCCCACCGCCTGGCCGTCGTCGGTGAAGACTTGCGCCATGCCCAGCTTGATTCCGAGTATTCCGTTCACAGCCATCGAAGTCGCCCTGCCTCTTCTTTCTTTTCTCGGCTCTTTGCTTCGTTGCCTCTTTGCTTCCTGGATCTGTTACTTGCCGCCGTGCTCGCGGCCGAAGGCCTTGATTTCCACGTCCACTCCGGGCGGCAGGTCGAGCTTCATGAGCGCGTCGACCGTGTCCGGCGTGGGCTCGAGAATATCGATCAGGCGCTTGTGCGTGCGCATTTCAAACTGCTCGCGCGATTTCTTGTCCACGTGCGGCGAGCGCAGCACCGTCCACCGGTTGATGGTGGTGGGCAGGGGAATCGGTCCGGCTACGTTCGCTCCGGTGCGCTTGGCGGTCTCGACAATCTCGCGCGTCGACTGGTCGAGAATTCGGTGATCGTACGCCTTCAAACGAATGCGAATTTTTTCTCCGGCTGGCATAAATTATTCGACAATCTCCGTAACCGCTCCGGCGCCGACGGTGTGGCCGCCTTCGCGAATCGCGAAGCGCAGCCCCTTCTCCGAGCGCCACCGGCGTGATCAAGCTGATTTCCGCGCTCACATTGTCCCCGGGCATCACCATCTCCACGCCCGTCGGCAGCTTCACGTCACCTGTCACGTCGGTCGTCCGGAAGTAAAACTGCGGCCGGTAGCCCTGTGAAGAACGGCGTGTGCCGCCCGCCCTCTTCCTTCGTCAACACGTACGCTTCCGCCTTGAACTTCGTGTGCGGCGTGATCGACGCCGGCTTGGCCAGCACCTGCCCGCGCTCCACTTCTTCCTTTTCCGTCCCGCGCAGCAAGAGCCCCACGTTGTCTCCCGCCATCCCTTCGTCCAGCAGTTTCCGGAACATCTCGATCCCGGTCACTACACGCTTCATCGTCGGACGGAAGCCCACAATCTCCACTTCTTCGCCCACCTTCACCTTGCCGCGCTCCACGCGCCCCGTCACCACCGTTCCGCGCCCTGAAATCGAAAAAATATCCTCGATCGGCATCGCGAACGGCTTGTCCACATCCCGCACCGGCTGCGGGATGTACTTGTCCACCGCTTCCATCAGCGCCTCAATCTGCTTCTCCCACTTCTCTTCGCCGTTCAATGCCCCAAGCGCCGAGCCGCGAATCACTGGAATGTCGTCCCCGGGAAACTGATACAGCTTCAAGAGTTCGCGCACTTCCAGTTCAACAAGTTCGAGCAGTTCCGGATCTTCCACCGCGTCGCACTTGTTCATGAACACTACGATCGACGGCACGCCCACTTGCCTTGCCAGCAAGATGTGCTCCCGCGTCTGCGGCATCGGTCCGTCCGTCGCCGCCACCACCAGGATCGCTCCGTCCATCTGCGCCGCGCCCGTGATCATGTTCTTCACGTAGTCCGCGTGCCCCGGGCAGTCGATGTGCGCGTAGTGCCGGTTCGCCGTCTCGTACTCCACGTGCGACACCGCAATCGTGATCCCGCGCTCGCGTTCCTCGGGCGCGTTGTCGATCGAATCAAACGCCCGGAACGCCACCTTCGGGTTGTGCTTCGACAGCACCTTGGTGATCGCCGCCGTCAGCGTCGTCTTGCCGTGATCGATGTGCCCGATCGTCCCGATATTCAGGTGCGGCTTATTTCGCTCGAATTTTTCCTTCGCCATTGCTCTGTCCACTCCTCAGCTTGTGCGTTCGCTCGTGCGTCCGTTGGAATCCAACTGATATTCGCCCGAAAATCGTTTTGATTCGCCGCTAGCGAGTCGCCCTTCCGGTCGCCTTCGAGATGACTTCCTCGGCCACCGACGCCGGGGCTTCCGCGTAGTGCGAGAAATGCATGCTAAAGCTGGCGCGGCCCTGCGTGCGGCTGCGCACATCGGTGGCGTAGCCGAACATCTCGGCAAGCGGCACCTCGACGCGAATCACGTTCGCCCCGCCGCGGCTCTCGGTCCCCTGAATCTGGCAGCGCCGCGAATTGAGGTCGCCGAAGACCTGCGGCATGTACTCTTCCGGTGTAACCACTTCCACTTTCATGATGGGCTCGAGCAGCACCGGCTTGGCCTTGCCGCAGGCTTCCTTGAACGCCATCGATCCCGCAATTTTGAACGCCATTTCCGAGCTGTCCACATCGTGGTAGCTGCCGTCGATCAGAAGAACGGCAATATCGACCATTTCGTAGCCCGCAAGGATGCCGGTTTCCATGGCTTCGCGGATGCCCGCGTCGATCGGGGCAATGAATTCCTTGGGAATCGAGCCGCCCACAATCTTGTCGATGAAGAGCATGCGGTGCTCTTTGTCAAAGCGCCACTTGCCGCCGGAGCCGGCCACTTCCTTGGCCAGGGCGTCCAGTTCATCGGTGGACATTTCATGCATGTTTTCATGCACCGAGGAGGGCAGGGGCAGGACTTCAATTTCGCAGTGTCCGTACTGGCCGCGGCCGCCGGTCTGCTTGATGTATTTGCCTTCGGCCTGGGCGCGCTTGCGAATCGTTTCGCGATAGGCGACTTGCGGGCGACCGACGGTGGCCTGCACGCCGAACTCGCGCATCATGCGGTCAACGATAATTTCCAAGTGCAACTCGCCCATGCCGGAAATGATGGTCTGTCCGGTATCTTCGTCGCTGTGCACGCGGAACGTCGGGTCTTCCTGCGCGAGCCGTTGCATGGCGCTGCCGAGTTTGTCCTGATCGGCCTTAGTCTTGGGCTCAATCGCGACGGAAATAACCGGCGCGGGAAATACGATGTTTTCGAGAACCACGGGTTTGTCTTCATCGCACAGCGTGTCGCCGGTCGTCACGCTTTTCAGGCCCACGCACGCGGCGATATCGCCGGCGTAGATGGCGTCGATTTCCTCGCGCTTGTTGGCGTGCATACGCACGAGGCGGCTGATACGCTCGCGCGTCTGCTTCGTCGAGTTGTATACGTAGCTCCCCGACTTCAGAACGCCGGAGTAAACGCGAACGTAGGTGACGTGCCCGACGAACGGGTCGGACATGATCTTGAAGGCCAGGGCCGAAAACGGCTCGTCATCGCTCGCGCGCCGCAGCACCACTTCATCATTGGCCGTCGTGCCCTCGACCGGAGGAACATCGAGCGGCGAAGGCAGGTAATCGACCACCGCGTCGAGCAGCGGCTGAATGCCCTTGTTCTTGAACGCGGAGCCGGCCAGGACGGGAACGAGTTTCAAGGCAATCGTCGAGCGGCGAATGGAAGCGCGCAACTCATCGGCCGTGATTTTTTCGCCGTTCAGGAATTTTTCCACGAGCGAATCGTCATGCTCGGCAATGTATTCCACCGACTTTTCGCGATGCTCTTTGTAGTAGTTCTCGTCCAGCGCGGAAAACTTCAGCGCGGCGGCGATGTCGGGGCGGGTGGCAATAAAAGCGGGATCCCACAGCTTGGCCACATCGAATACTTCAAATTTCGCGCCGAGGGTTTCCTCGAGCCAGATAATGGCTTTTTCTTCCAGGAAATCGATGACCCCGATGAACAGGTCTTCCTTGCCGATGGGGCACTGAATCGGCACAGGGTGCGCAGCGAGACGATGGCGCATCGTTTTGATGGAGTGCTCGAAATCCGCGCCGGTGCGGTCCATCTTGTTGATGAACGCGAGCCGCGGAACGTGATATTTGTCCGCCTGGCGCCAAACCGTTTCCGATTGCGGCTGCACGCCGGCGACCGCGTCAAAAATCGCCACGGCGCCGTCCAGGACGCGCAGCGAGCGCTCGACTTCCACTGTAAAATCCACGTGGCCGGGCGTATCGATGATGTTGATCAAAAACTCTTTGTTGTTCCGCTTCCAGGAAGCGGTGGTGGCGGCCGAAGTGATGGTGATGCCGCGCTCGCGCTCCTGCTCCATCCAATCCATCGTGGCGGTGCCTTCGTCGACGGACCCAATCTTGTACGTCACGCCCGTATAAAATAGGATGCGTTCGGTCGAAGTGGTCTTGCCGGCGTCGATATGCGCCATGATGCCGATGTTGCGCGTGTCTGCGAGTTGTGCTTTGCGTGCCATTTCTGGATTACCGCGACTTTCTCCCCTGAGCTTGGAAAACCACCCGCCCCCTGCTGCTTGAACCGAAAAAACTTTTCAACTGGCGTCGCAAATTTCTTGCTTCCGGCGCTCTTCTTCAACGCCCCAATTGCAGCGCCCAAAACCGACAGGCTGGAAGCCTGTCCTACTTACTTACCAGCGATAGTGGGCGAAGGCCTTGTTGGCTTCGGCCATGCGGTGCACGTCTTCCTTCTTTTTCATTGCGCCCCCGCGGGCGTTGGCGGCATCCATCAATTCCTCGGCCAGCTTGTCGGTCATGGTCTTGCCCGAGCGCGTGCGCGCGTACAGCAGCAGCCAGCGAATCGCGAGCGATTGCCGGCGGAACGGATTCACTTCGACCGGAACCTGGTAGTTCGCGCCGCCCACGCGCCGCGTCTTCACTTCCAGCACCGGCTTGACGTTCTCGATGGCCTTCTTGAACGTGTTGAGCGCATCGCCGTTCGTCTTCGCGCCGATCTGCTCCATGGCGCCGTAGAAAATGCGCTGCGCCGTCGAGCGCTTGCCGTCCCACATCATCGAATTGATGAACTTCTGCACCAGGTCGCTGCCGAACACCGAATCGGTCGTCACTTCGCGCCGTGGTACGAATCCTTTACGCGGCATTCGCTTCTTCTCCTCGTTTCCGCTGTTCTACTTCGCCGCGGCTTTAGGCCGCTTGGCGCCGTATTTCGAGCGCCCCTGCTTGCGGTTCTCAACGCCGGCGGCGTCGAGCGTTCCGCGAATAATGTGGTAGCGCACGCCGGGAAGGTCCTTCACGCGGCCGCCGCGCACGAGCACGATGGAGTGCTCCTGCAGGTTGTGGCCGATTCCGGGAATGTACGTCGTGACTTCGATGCTGTTGGTCAGGCGGGCGCGCGCGACTTTTCGCAGCGCGGAATTGGGTTTCTTCGGCGTCTGCGTGTAGACGCGAATGCAGACCCCGCGCTTTTCCGGACATCCCTGCAGCGCAGGCGACTTCGTCTTGGTCCGGATCTGATCGCGCCCGGATCGTACCAGTTGTGCAAACGTCGGCACGGCTCTCCCTCAAACGAGCTAGATTTCACTTCACTTTCCACAAGGCGGATTTCCGCCAGGCGGCGTGTCGTGGAGTTCAATTAAAGAAAGGGTACAGGTGCGATTCCGGAGCACCCGACAACAAACTCCGCACTACTCCCAGTGAGCAGATTCTACTTTCTGGTCGAAGCGGAGAGGGTTACTCGGCTTTGCGGGGCTGGCGCCCCATTCCGGCCGCTCTTCTCGTCCCGTTCCGTCGTGCACTGTTCCGGGGCTCGAAGACTATCCCTTTCACTACAGGGCAAAACAATCCCTGACGAAGCCGTAAGTATAGGGAAAAGGGGGGGCTATGTCAAATGCAATTCCGGAAGGGCGGTGGAAAACTGATCGGGGCCATTTGTTTTAAGAATAAACGCCCCTCTCCCTGTCTATTTCTGGCAATATTTTGGCATAGAAATAGCGCGGGTGCCGCACCCTTGCGGGTTTCAAGGGTGCGGGTTTTCGATGCGGAATCCACTCGTACGACGGTACGCAGACCACGATCTTCACTTCATAACGTTCAGTTGTATCCACAGGTGTCCGCTCCTTGGAAACGCGCATGCGCGAGACACTTTCGTGCGAGTCCTCTCAGAGGTTCGCGATCGATACGCGTTCCGTTTGATCGGATACGTCGTGATGCCGGAACACGTTCACCTCCTGATAACGGAACCGGCGAAGGGTGATCCCTCGAAAGTCTTGCAGGTCTTGAAACAACGCGCATCCGGTCAACTCCTCGAAAAAATTCGAGGCGAGGATCCTAGATTGGGACCGCATTTCTGGATGCGGCGTTTCTACGATTTCAATGTCTGGAGCGGAGAAAAGATCACCGAAAAATTGAATTACATGCACTTGAATCCCATCACGAGAGGGCTCGTCTCCCATCCTCGAAATTGGCTTTGGAGCAGTTGGTCGCATTACGCAAACAAAGAGAAAGGGCTGATCAGTATCGACCGATGGGATACGCCGCGTGGCTCAGCGGAAAACCCGCACCCTTGAAACCCTCAAGGGTGCGGCACCCGAAGTTCAGAACCGTCCGTACGCGATTGAACGCCGCTACTTCACTTCGAGGATTTCTTTTTCTTTTACGGCGCAGAGGTCTTCGATTTTTTTGGTTTCGGAGTGCGTCAACTTCTCGAGCTCGTCGAGGGTGCGCTTTTGTTCGTCCTGGCTGATCTTCTTCTCTTTTTCCAGTTTATCGACGGCTTCCTTGATGTCGCGGCGGATATTGCGCACGGCGGTGCGGTGATTTTCGAGGACTTTGTGCAGGTGCTTGACGATGTCCTTGCGGCGGTCTTCGGTCAGAGGCGGAATCGGTACGCGGATCACTTTGCCGTCGTTGGTGGGATTGAGTCCCAGGTCGGAGGTGCGAATGGCCTTATCGATCAGCGGCACGGCGCCGGGATCCCACGGCGAGATAATGATGGACATCGGCTCGGGGACGGAAAGAGAGCCGAGTTGGTTCACCGGCATCGACGTGCCGTGATAGTCGACGCGAATGTGGTCGAGCAGCGTGACGTTTGCGCGGCCCGTGCGCACGCTGGCCAGCTCCTTGCGGAAATCCTCGACGGCCTTTTCCATTCGCGTGCGGGCCTGCACCATCGCTTCTTTGCTGTTGGAAATCGTGCTCATCGCTTCGCTCCCCCGTTCATTCCGCCGTCACCGTGGAACCCACTTTTTCGCCCATCACCGCGCGGCGGATGTTTCCCGGCATGTTCATATTGAAGATGATGATCGGCATGCGGTTGTCCATGCACAGCGAAATGGCGGTGGAATCCATGACGGCGAGGCCTTTTTGGATCACGTCCAGGTAGGTAATGCGTTCAAACATTTTCGCGCCGGGAACTTTTTCCGGATCGGCGTCATAAATCCCGTCGACGCGGGTCGCTTTCAAAATGACGTGGGCCTTGATTTCCATGGCGCGCAGGGCGGCGGCGGTGTCGGTGGAAAAATACGGATTGCCGGTGCCCGCGGCGAAAATCACGACGCGGCCTTTTTCGAGGTGGCGCATGGCCCGGCGGCGGATAAACGGTTCGGCGACCTGCTCCATGTCAATCGCGCTCAAGAGGCGCGTGACGACGCCCTGCTTTTCGAGAGCGTCCTGCAGCGCGAGGCCGTTGATCACGGTGGCCAGCATGCCCATGTAGTCGCCGGTGGCGCGGTCGATCGAAAGAGATTTTTGGCGCGTGCCGCGGAAAATATTTCCCCCGCCCACGATTATCGCCATTTGAATGCCCAGATCGCTGACTTCCTTCACTTCGCGGGCAATGCTGTGGACAGTTTCGGCGTCAATGCCAAAGCCTTGCGAGCCCTGAAAGGATTCTCCGGAAAGTTTCAGGACGATGCGCTTGTAAATGGGCGCAGGCGGGGCGTTTTTTGGGTTGGACGTTCGGTCGTCGTTGCTCATGCTCTCGGCGGGCATTCTAACAAAGATTCATCGCGGCTTTCTCATGAATTTCTCTGTGTCCTCTGTGTTAGGTTGTTCCGGCCCGAGAGCCAAAAACTTAACACAGTGGACACTGAGAAAAATGAGGGCACGGAGAACGCTGGGTTGTCTGAGCAGAACCCTCGCACAGGGACGAACTACTTTAGGTCGCGGCCACGGCGGCGGGCGGCTCTTCCGCGGAGGCGCTGGCGCTTTCGCCCACTTTGAAGCGGACGTAGCGGCGGATGGAAATATTTTCGCCGAGCTTGTGGATCATCTGGCTGACGAGTTCGCCCACGGTCACCGACTCATCCTTGATGAAGTGCTGTTCGTAGAGGCAATTTTCCTCGTAGAATTTTTCCATCTTGCCGTTGACGATTCTTTCGATCAGCGCTTCGGGCTTGCCGGTCGCCCGGGCCTGCGCTTTGTAGATTTCGCGCTCGCGGTCGAGAATTTCCTGGGTGACGTCCTCGCGGCGGACAAACCGCGTATCGAGCGCGGCGATGTGCATGGCCACGTCGTGGCACAGGCGCTGGAAATCCTCGGTGCGCGCGACGAAATCGGATTCGCAATTGACTTCGACCAGCACGCCGATCTTCCCACCGGCGTGAATGTAGTGCCCGATCAGGCCTTCGCTCGCCTGTCGCGCTGCTTTCTTCTGCGCCGCGGCCTGCCCCTTCTTGCGCAGGACGTCAATCGCGGCTTCGATATTGCCGTTTGCTTCGACCAGCGCCGAGCGGCAATCGGCAAATCCCGCGCCGGTGCGCTCGCGAAGTTCCTTCACCAGTTGCGCGGAAATATTGACTGGGTCGGATGGATTTGTCATGGCTCTATGCATTCCTTTATCTGCGAATTCTATGAATTGAGAACACAGCCGTCCGCGCGGTTTCTGAAACGAAACCCGCGATTCATTGTCTATTCGGCGGCGCCTTTTACGGATTTGTCAGGCTCGGATTCAAGTTCAGGTTCGGGCAAGGGTTCGACGACGGGTTCCGCATCCGGCTCGACGAAATCGCCTTCCTGCTTCTCGTAGGATTCGTACTCGCTGGTGTCCGCGTACTCGACTTTCTCCGCGCCCTCGGCGGCATCCGTGGCAGCCTTTTGCTCGGCGATTTGCGATCGCTCGTACGCCTGGCGGCCCTCGATCACGGCGTCGGAAATTTTGGAAGTAAACAGCTTGATCGCGCGCAGCGCGTCGTCGTTGCCCGGAATCACCCAGTCCACCTGGTCGGGATCGCAATTGGTGTCCACGATGGAGACCACAGGAACGCCCATGCGCCGCGCTTCGCGGACGGCAATCGCTTCCGCGTGGGAATCGATGACGAACATCGCGTCCGGCAGCGCCGACATGTTCTCGACGCCCGAAAGATTCTGCTTCAGGTGCTTCATTTCGCGATCGAGGCGCGCCGCCTCTTTCTTGGAAAGTTGCGCCATGCGGCCGTCTTCGGTCATGGCCTTCAGCGTCTTCAGGCGCTTGATGGACTTCTGCAGCGTGGACCAATTGGTCAGCGTGCCGCCCAGCCAGCGGTGATTGACGTAGAACATGCCGCAGCGGTTCGCTTCCTCGGCGACGGATTCCTGCGCCTGGCGCTTGGTTCCGATGAACAGCAAGGTTTTGCCGCTGCTGCTCATGCTCGCTCACAAAGCGCGCGGCTTCGCGAAACAGCTTCAATGTTTTTTGCAGATCAATGATGTGGATTCCATTGCGTTCGCCGAAAATGTATTCCTTCATCTTCGGGTTCCAGCGGCGGGTCTGGTGGCCAAAATGAACTCCGGCCTCCAGCAATTCTTTCATCGTAATTTCAACTGCCAAATTTCCTCCTCAGGAGATAGATGTTTGCCTGCCCCGGACCGTTTCGTGACACCAGACGGTCCGGAACCGAACATCCTGATTGCCGGCTCCTTGCCGGCCGTGAATTTGGTCCCGGCCAAGCGCGGCGGCCAGAACTCGTTGGACTAGCGCTTGCTGAACTGGAAGCGCTTGCGGGCGCCCTTCTGCCCGTACTTCTTGCGTTCCTTCATGCGCGAATCGCGCGTCAGAAAACCATTCTTGCGCAGGCCTGCGCGCAATTCCGGATTGAAGAGCGCCAGCGCGCGGGAAAGCCCCATGCGCACCGCGCCGGACTGCCCACCCACGCCGCCGCCGTTCACGGTGGCCACGATGTCAACGGAAGCCGACGTCTCGGTGAACTTCATCGGCTCGACGGCGCGATTGCGCCAGTTCACGTTGCGAAAATATTCGTCCACCGTGCGGCCATTGATGGAGATCTTGCCCGAGCCGAACGTCAGGAAGACGCGCGCAACGGATTCCTTGCGGCGGCCGGTGCCGTAAAATTTCTGTTTCGCACCTTCCACAGGCTCTGCGCTGGAACTCAACTTTCCTCCTCAAATCCATCAAACCTGCCGGTCAACCTCGATTTTGCCGACTGCTCGGAACCGCAGGCTGGCCTGCGCACATCAGGTTGGAATCGCTAAAGGTTAAAGAGCAGCCGCTTGCGGTTTTTGCCCCGCGTGGCGCTGCCAAACCCTTGTCGTCCAGATAAATCCGCAATTTCTTTGCGCGCAGCGCGCGCAATTTATTTTTCGGCAGCATGCCCAGCACGGCTTCGCGCAGCATCCAGTCCGCGCGCGTCGGCCGCAGCCGCTTGGCCGGAACTTCCTTCAGCCCGCCGGGATAGCCGCTGTGATGGCGATAAATCTTTTGTTCGAGCTTGTTTCCGGTCAGGCGAATCTTGTCGGCGTTGATCACCACGACGTGATCGCCGCAATCCAGATACGGCGTATAGTTCGCCTTGTCCTTGCCGATCAGGATGCGCGCAATGCGCGTGGCCACGCGGCCCAAAACTTGTCCAGCGGCGTCCACCACAAACCATCCGCCGCCCTGTTCGATCTGTTCGGTTTCCCGTCCCCGGGGTACATACGTGCGCATGTGCTCAGTCACACCTTTCCATCAATAGTCAAACGTCAACAATATCGGGTATGCGCATTTTTGTCAATGAAACCGTGTGGAAGAATCGGAGATGCGGACGCAGCACACAAGGCGCGAGGTCCTATGCAAGGAACCAGCGAGCGGGTGCAGCGGAGGGAGGACGCCAATCGCCGCGGTGCGACGCGTCTAGGCGCGGCACCGCGGGCGGGCGCTGAAAGCCTGGCTTAGAGCGAAGTCTTCGTCACGGGCGAGTGCGCCGTAGTGGACGAAGTGGAACCGGTGGAAGATCGAGTGTACGCGGGCTTGTCGAGGTCCGTGTCATGGCTCGTGGAACCGGTCCGATCGATCTCGATGGAGCCCTTGAAGTACGCGCCGTCCTCAATCATGATGCGCGCCGTGGTCAGATCCCCGACCACCGAGCCATCCTTCTTGATTTCGATGCGGTCGCGAGCCCGCAGATTTCCCTTCACGCTGCCGTAAACGACGACTTCGCGCGCCACAACGTCGGCGGTCAGCTTCGCGCTGGCGCCCACGGTCAGCTTGCGGTCTTCGAGCTGTACCAGCCCTTCGACGCTGCCGTCAATGTGCAGATCTTCATTTCCGGAAATTTCGCCCTTGACGTGCAAACTGGCGCCCGAGCCGGGCGGTTGAACCGGACGGCGTGGTGCTCAGCGGGCGCATGGCATCAGTGCTCATGGCTATTCCCTCCGTTTTGGCCGAAGCCGGCTTCGCTACCGGGGCTGGAGTTTCCGGAGCTTTTGCGGTCGTCGGTTGCGGCGTTTCTGGTTTCTTATCTCCCCACATACTGTTCTGGCCCTCCTCGGTCAGAGACACTTACAAAAATACCGATGCAGGACCGGGGTGCGAGATACTGTATCTCCCCGCTCAAAATGGGAACAAGTGATTTACGGGCGTGGTGTTCCTTAAAGTAACACGGGCTGGGGACCCTGCTGGGAGGAACAAACACTACAAGAGTCCAAGGTAGAGTGCAACGAAATATTATTGTTTCAAACTGGAAGGAAAATTGGAGGGAGGGAACCTCGCGGCGCAGGCGTCTTGCTTGTCCCGATGCAAGAGGGGCCGGCGATTTTCTTGTCCTTCACACATCGCAAGAACGCCGGCGGGACGCCGGCGCCACAGGAAATCAATACTTGCGGAGCACTCCCACAACGCGGCCTTGAATCTTCACATCCGCTGCGGGAACGATGATGGGCGCCATTTCCGAATTCGCGGGCTGCAAGCGAATCTTTCCGCCTGCCTCACGATAAAAGCGTTTCAAAGTGGCATCGTCATTCCCAACCAGCGCCACAACGGTTTCCCCGGGATTGGCCACTTGCGTCGGCTCGATCACCACGTAGTCGCCGTTCATGATGTGGTCTTCAATCATGGAATTGCCTTTCACCTGGAGCACAAAAGTTTTGTCCGAGCGCGCGAACTCGCCGAGCGAAAGCGTCTCGCGTTCTTCCACTGCTTCGAGCGGTCGGCCGGCGGCGATGCGGCCCATGAGCGGCAGCTCGACCGTGTGCCGGTCGAGCACCTGCTCGCGCACCGGCTTGGGAAGCTGCGTTACTTCAATCGAGCGGCTCTGGTTATAGCCGCGCCGGATGAATCCCTTGCGCTCGAGCGTGGTGACGTGCTTGTGCACGGTGGCCAGCGAAGTCAGTTTCAGCGAGCGAGCCATTTCCTCAAAGCTCGGCGAGTATCCGTGCTTGTTGTGAAAGGTCACCAGAAAATCGAGCACTTCTTTTTGCCGTTTCGTGAGTGTCATGGCGCGCTCCTCGGTTGCGCCTCCACATTAGGCGAATTAAAAGCGAACGTCAAGCTTTTTGTCGGATGGCTCCCGGGCCGCGCGGTTGCCTTTGGCTCGCGCTCGGGATCCGGCAGTTCGGCCTTCTGGGTGTGGTCGTGAGCGGACTACTGTGCCGCGGCTGGTGGCGCGGCCGGCGCCGTGTCCGGCTGCTTGTCGAACTCGAAGGTGCAGGGGCGGCCCAGGATGCCGGCGCCTTCGTCTCTGGCGCCGGTGCCCTTTGCGTCGCTGAATGTGGCCTTAATGGCGTAGCTGTAGTTGTCACCTTTCATGGCGAAGATTCCATGCGCGTTTTGCCTGGTAACGACTTTGCCTTTGGCGGAGAGCTTGGCGCTGCCGTCGTCCGCGATCTTGCCTTCGATCAGCAGGTAGCCGGGTCCGTCCGGTTCGCCGTGTTGCCCGTGAAAGTTACCGTCTTTGATCACACTGGGAAACTCCCACTTGTAGGCAGGATTTTCGCCGTGCGCTTCGCAGGCGAGGTGCGTAGTCCAGTTGCCGTCGAAGCGCGGTGCTGCAGTTAGTGCGCCCGGCAAGAGCATCAGTGCTGGACGCCACCGCGAGATGGATCGCTTTCCGCATTTCCATGGAACGCCTCCTTTGGAAGCAGAACGCAGAACATTGTTCTACAAGAACAGGTCTGACCGCAACTTGTTCGGCCTCCCAGTATTGTCCTAATTTGAAAGCCGTTGACGCGGCGCGATTCACAGGAGGTCGGGACTTCAGTCCCGACGAAAGGCATCGTCCAATTAGGGGTTTTAACCCCTGAAGCTTCAGAGGCTAAAGCCTACAACGAACCGCAAGCTGAATGGCCGAGCTGAAACTCGGCCCTCCTAAATGCGAAGTCAATCTGAATTTCCAACGGGAGGAAGGCTGCCCGCCCAAAAAGCGGGCGGCCGCTACAAAACCAACCGAACTCTGGCGTTGCGGTTTTGTAGAGGACTCTACGTCCCGCGTTCTTCGGGACGTAGAGGGCACGTTTCCGCGTAAATTGAAACACTACAGCGTTTCAGCTCCTAGACTCGTGTGAGTTTTTCGCTTGAAAAAAATATAGACCCACCGGATTTGGATTTGCTGCGATTTGAGTCTTAGCGCATAAGCCACACGGATTTTGCTTGTCGGTGTTACATGGCAACTTCCATTGTGCTATGCTTGTTATTGGAAGCCCTCTATGGGAACTTCGGCATCCGCAACTGATGGTCCTTGGGGCAAACCGGGTGGTTAAAATTCATACTTAAGAATTGGAGCTTTCCTAAGCCATGGCTACGATTACGGACCCAGTCGTCCGCGCACACAAGCGCGAAGTCATCGAAAAAGCCGTTCTTCGCTTTTGTGGAGACTCGGGCGACGGCATGCAGATTACGGGCAGCCAGTTCACAAACACGGTTGCCCTCTACGGAAACGATTTAGCCACATTCCCCGATTACCCGGCCGAAATTCGCGCCCCTGCGGGAACCCTTCCCGGCGTCAGCGGCTTCCAGATTCAATTTTCGTCAAGCGACGTGTTCACGCCGGGAGATTCCGTGGACGTGCTGGTGGCAATGAATCCGGCCGCCCTCAGGACCAACGTCAAGGATCTGAAACGGAACGGCATCCTCATTGTAAACAGCGACGCTTTTACGGACAACGATTTGCGCAAAGCGGACCTGGCTACCAATCCGCTGGAAGACAACTCCCTCGACGGCTTCCGGCTATTTCCCGTCGGGCTCGAACGCTTGACGCGCACCGCGCTGCAGGATCTGGGCCTCGACGCCAAATCCATGGACCGCTGCAAAAACTTCTTCGCGCTGGGCATGTGCTACTGGCTTTACAACCGTTCGATGGACCTGACGTACAAGTGGATCGAAGACAAGTTCAAGACCAAGGCGCTGCTGGTGGAAGCGAACAAGCTGGCCATGCGCGCGGGTTACAACTACTGCGAAGCGACCGAGGCGTTTCAAGTCAGCTACGAAATTCCTCCCGCCAAGCTTACGCCCGGCATTTACCGCAATCTTAGCGGCAACCAGGCGCTGGCGATCGGCTTCGTAGCGGCGTCGCAAAAAGCAGGACTTCCGCTCTTTCTCGGTTCCTATCCGATCACGCCCGCGTCGGACATCCTGCACGAACTTTCCATGTACAAAAATTTCGGCGTCATGACGTTCCAGGCCGAAGATGAAATCGCGGCGATCACTTCCGCAATCGGCGCCGCCTATTCCGGATCCCTGGCGCTCACCACCACTTCCGGTCCCGGCATGGCGCTCAAGACCGAAGCGATGGGTCTTGCGGTCGCGACGGAGTTGCCGATCGTGATTTGCGACATTCAGCGCGGCGGCCCGTCCACAGGCTTGCCGACCAAGACCGAGCAGGCGGATCTTCTGCAAGCGATGTTCGCGCGCAACTCGGAAGCGCCGATTCCGATTCTCGCGCCGTCCACGCCGGGCGATTGCTTCTGGGTCGCGGTCGAAGCCTGCCGCATCGCGCTCAAGTACATGGTGCCGGTGATCATCTTGTCCGACGGTTACCTGGCCAACGGCGCCGAGCCGTGGCGCATTCCCAAGCTCGATGAAATCCCCGGCATTAAAGTGAAATATGCAACCGATCCCAATGGGTTCCATCCTTACTCACGCAATCCGGAAACACTGGCGCGTCCGTGGGCGATTCCGGGCACGCCGGGACTGGAACATCGCATCGGCGGCATCGAGAAGCAAGACGTAACCGGCAACATCAACTACGAACCGCTGAACCACGAAAAGATGGTTCGGCTTCGCGCGGCCAAGGTCGAGGCCGTGACGCAGGATATTCCGGATCTAGTTCCGGCCGGCGACCCTGACGGCGATCTTTTGATCGTGGCCTGGGGCTCAACGTACGGCGCGATCACCGCGGGCATGAAGACGATGCGCGCCAAGGGGCATCGCATCGGCCACGTCCATCTGCGGCATCTCAACCCGCTGGCGCGCAACCTTGGAGAATTGCTGGGGCGCTACCGCCAGGTGCTCGTTCCGGAGATGAACCTCGGCCAGTTGCTGATGCTCTTGCGCGCGAAATACCTGGTGGACGCGCAGGGATACAACAAGATTCAGGGGCAGCCCTTCAAGCAATCGGAAATCGAAGCGAAGATCGAAGAAATTCTGGGCTGAGACCCCCTGACGGGGGCAAGCCGAAAGGAACCTGGAGAAAAGACCCATGACTACGGCATCGTTTCCAGTACTGACCAAGAAGGATTTCCAGACGGACCAGGAAGTCCGCTGGTGTCCGGGTTGCGGAGATTACGCCATTCTCTCCGCCGTGCAGTCCGTGTTTCCGGAGCTGGGGATTCCGCGCGAAAAATTCGTGGTCATTTCCGGCATCGGCTGCTCAAGCCGCTTTCCGTACTACATGAATACGTTCGGCTTTCACACGATTCACGGCCGCGCGCCCGCGGTCGCGACCGGCGTCAAGATCGCGCATCCCGAACTTGAAGTCTGGGTGGCAACCGGAGACGGCGATTCGCTGGCCATCGGCGGCAATCACACGATTCACATGCTGCGGCGCAACGTCGGCATCAAAGTGCTGATGTTCAACAATAAAATTTACGGGCTCACGAAAGGCCAGTACTCACCGACTTCCGAATTCGGCAAGAAAACGAAATCGACGCCGTTCGGGACCGCGGATCGCCCGTTCAATCCGCTGGGCCTCGTGATCGGCGCGGACACTTCGTTTGTGGCGCGCTCGGTGGACGTCTTCCAGGGGCACCTGAAGGACACGCTGAAGAAGGCGGCGGCGCACAAGGGTTCGGCTTACGTTGAGATCCTGCAGAACTGCAACATTTTCAACGACGGCGCGTGGTTCGATCTTACCGAGAAGGAAGCGCGCAGCGAGCACGTGGTCCAGCTGGAGCACGGCAAGCCGCTGATCTACGGCAAGAATCGCGACAAGGGAATTCGCCTCAACGGAATGGAACTCGAGGTCGTACATCTTGGCAACGGCAACGGGCTCACGGAAAAGGATGTTCTCGTCCATGACGAGCACCATCCGAATGCCGCGTACGCCTATTTGCTCGCGCAGATGGAAGAGAAGCCCGGCTTCCCCACTCCCATCGGCGTGCTGCGCTCCTGGGACCGCGACCGCTACGAGGACGTGATGTCCAAACAGATTCAGGACGTCATCGCCAAGCGCGGCTCCGGCGACCTGGAAAAGCTGCTGAACGCCGGCGATACCTGGGAAGTGAAGTAGTCTTTCCGCTGTTTCGCTCAAATTGAAATTTAAATAACAAAGGCGGCCCGGAAGTTCGGGCCGCCTTTCTGTTTTCGGGGGCATTTGCCGGCGCTGAATGCGCCGACGCAAACTAGCCCAGGGCAACGCCCTGGGTTCCGAGAATCTATCGATCGCAGTGCGCCCTGAAGGGGCGCAGGGTCCGCCCTCCGCCCTTTCAGGGCGGAAGATAGGTTGTGCGCACGATACCCGGGGCGTTGCCCCGGGCTAGTTACCTCCGCGCCGTTGGCGCGACTTCAGGCGCGTGTACTCAAGCGGAGCAAACTAAGAGTAGGGATTCATGGCATGGCTTCATTTCAAATCGGAGTTGCGCGCCGGATGATCCGTTACTGCCGGGTTCCGGCGGCCAGTACAGAAGAGTGGGAATCGCTTGTTCGCGTCGCAAAATAATTCTCGTCGTTCAGGCGGCGATAGATGCGTCCCGCAACGCCGGCGGCCATGGCTCCCTTGATCATGCTGCTGTGGCCGCGCACGAGCACTACCAGGACGATCTTCGGATGTTCCTGATCGGCGTACGAGACAAACCAACCGAGACGCGATGCCGCGTCCGAGCAGGTTCCCGTCTTTCCAAGCGCTTGCGCATCGTCTGAAATGTAGCTGGAGCGCGCCGTGCCGTACAGCACCGCGGCGAGCATGCCGTCCCGCACTTCGGGAAGGAGAGCCTCGATGTTGAGCTGCCGCTTGACGCGCGGCGTGAAATTCGCTTGTTCCTCGGCGGTTCGCGGATATTGCAGGTAATAGAGTGTGCCGCCGTTGGCGATGCTCGAGACCAGAGCGCCGAGTTGCAGCGGCGTCATCTGAATTCCCTGGCCAAAGCTGGACATCCGCGCCACGCCGCCATAGGCCGGCGGCTCAGAGGGAAATCCGCCAGGATGCTCTTCGGGAATCTGATACCCGGCCAGTTCGCCGAGGCCCAGCAGGCGGCCGTAGTGCGAAACGGTGTCAAATCCCATGCGCCGGCCAAGCTCTTCGAAGAAAGCGTTATTCGAATGCGCCAGCGCTTCGGTGAGGTTCAAATACTTGCGGGCAGCGACGCGGATCATCGTGTCACGCGTGACTACGCCTTCCTGCAGCGCCGCGACCGCGATCACCGGCTTGATCGTCGAGCAAGGAATGAAGCCGGCGGAAAATGCCAGATTCTGATTGACGACCGTGAGGATGCGCCCGCTCGTGGGATCAATGGCGACGACCGAACCGTTGTAACGCCCCAGGGCATCAACGGCAGCCTTGCGGACAGTCGGATCGTCGTAGGCCGCGACGTCACCCTTCTCGGAATCCGTAAACGTAGGTACGCCGTAGCGCGAGGATGAACTTTTCTTAATCGAAGCGCGAGCCGCACGTGGCGCGCGAGCCGCCAGTGCGGGTGAAGCCCCTGCAATCGATATGCAGAGGAGCATTGCGAGAAACCGGATATGGCTGGGCCGACACTTCATCGTCATCCGTTCCAATCTGGACCGCCTTAGCGCTCCCGAAGCGCGTTTGGGCTTAAACTCTGATTCTAGGTAATTTGCCCGCCCGAACGCAATAGCAAATCCGAACTATTACGTACTATCACGCACGGGGCCTTTTCCAGGTACTTTCGTACCAGCGTGAAAACACGCTGCCTACAGGTGGAACAGAGATGCGCGGCAAGTGCCCGGTGGGAACAAATGGTTCAAGAAGAGGCACGAAAGATGTAGCGGGTGTCGTTCGAAACAGTTTCGCGGCCCGGCGAACTGCCGGGCCGCGATTGGCTGGAACTAAGATTCTGCCCGCGAAACTGGTTATTTCAACGGGCGCGGCTTGGCTGCCGTGGCAGAGGCAGCAGCGGCGGCAGCCTGAAGAGCGGGCTTTTCCGCCTGCGCCGCCGGGGCCGGTGTGCCATTGGCGACGTTGGGAATCGGAATATTCATCTTCTTTCGCAGCGTGTTTTCGATTTTCCCGCGGACGTCGGCGTGTTCCTTCAAGAATACGCGCGCGTTTTCGCGTCCCTGGCCCAGCCGCTCGCCGCCAAACGAAATCCACGTGCCTGACTTTTCGAGGACGCCCTTTTCCACGCCGAGGTCGATCAAATCGCCTTCGCGGGAAACGCCTTCGCCGTAGAGGATGTCAAACTCGGCTTCGCGGAACGGCGCCGCCACCTTGTTCTTCACCACTTTGGCACGCGTGCGCGAGCCGATGACGCGGTCGCCTTCCTTGATGGACTGGATGCGGCGAATATCGAGCCGGATCGAGGAGTAGAACTTCAGCGCGCGGCCGCCCGTCGTGGTTTCGGGATTGCCGAACATCACGCCGATTTTTTCGCGGATCTGGTTGATGAAAATCAGGCAGGTGTGCGACTTTGACACGATGGCCGTGAGCTTCCGCAGCGCTTGCGACATCAGGCGCGCCTGCAAACCCATTTGCGGATCGCCCATGTCGCCTTCGAGTTCGGCGCGCGGCACGAGCGCGGCGACCGAATCCACCACGATCACGTCCACCGCGCCTGACTGGATCAGCTTCTGCGCGATCTCCAGGGCCTGCTCGCCGTTGTCCGGCTGCGACACCAGCAGATTGTCCACGTCCACGCCGAGCTTTTTTGCGTAGACCGGATCGAGCGCGTGCTCGGCGTCGATGAACGCCGCCTGGCCGCCCATCTTCTGCGCTTCGGCAATGATGTGCAGCGTCAGCGTCGTCTTCCCGCCGGATTCCGGGCCGTAGATTTCAATCACGCGGCCGCGCGGCACGCCGCCCACGCCCAGCGCCGCGTCGATCGAGAGCGCGCCCGTGGGGATCACGCTGACCGGGCACCAGAACGTCGCGGCTGCCCAGACGCATGATGGCGCCCTTGCCGTAATCCTTTTCAATCTGCGAAATCGCATTTTCCAGCATTTTTGATTTTTCGTCCGTCATCACTTCACCTCGGAAGCTGAGTTGTCACGTATCGTGACTGCGCGGGTTCTATGGAGTCTACTACAAAGCGTCCCGCTTGGCACAAATTGATTGCGAGAGGCAAGATACCATATGGCGAAGAAAAAGCAAATACTATTTTTGAGGGTTCGGTTGAGTAGCACAGGCATCCCGCGGCGGACCTGTGCGGGTTTCGCGATCGTCGCTAAAAAGGTAGCCGCGTATTCAGCCTACAAAACCGCACAGGTCCGCGCAGCGGATGCCTGTGCTACCTGGCATAGCCATAGAATCCGCGGCCGCTCTTGCGGCCGAGCCAGCCGGCGGCGACCATTTTTCGGAGCAGCGGGCAGGCGCGATATTTCGGGTCGCCGAAGCCGTCGTGCAACACGTCCAGGATGTTCACGCAGACGTCCAGGCCGATGAAATCGGCGAGTTCGAGCGGGCCCATCGGATGATTCATTCCCAGTTTCATGATGGCGTCGACGGCTTCCGCGGTGGCGACTCCTTCCATGACGGCGAAGGCGGCTTCGTTGATCATCGGCAGGAGGACGCGATTGGAGACGAAGCCGGGAGCGTCGTTGACGGCGACGGGCTTTTTCTCGAGGCGCTCGCACAGCGCCATGGTGGTGCGAAAAGTTTCATCGCCCGTTTGCAGCGCGCGGATCACTTCGACGAGGACCATCACCGGCACGGGATTCATGAAGTGCATGCCGATGAAGCGGTCGGGACGGGCCGTGGCCGCGGCGAGGGTGGTCACCGAAATCGAGGAGGTGTTCGAGGCCAGGATCACTTCGGGGCGCAGGAGATTGTCGGCTTCGCGCAAGACGGAAAGTTTCAGGTCCAGGCGTTCGGGCACGGCTTCGACGGCGAAGTCGGCGCGCGAAATTTGGGAAAAATCAGTGGTCGCGTGGATGCGGCCCAGGATTTTCGCTTTGTCGGCCTCTTCGATCTTGCCCTTTTTCACTTCGCGGTCGAGGTTCTTCGCAATCGTGTCTTTGGCGCGAACGAGGAAACTTTCTTCCACGTCGCGCAAGATCACGTTGTAGCCGCAGCGTGCGAAGACGTGCGCGATGCCGTTGCCCATGGTTCCCGCGCCGAGCACGGCCACGGTGCGGATGCTGTCAATGGTCATTTCGTCTCCTGGATCCGAGTAGGACAGGCTTCTAGCCTGTCGGGTTCCGTCTGTGATTCAAAAACCCCCAGGCGAGTCAAGATCGCCGCGCCGCGCGTGTTGACATGTCCGCCAAGATCAAATGGAAATCGACAGGCTGGAAGCCTGTCCTACTTTCTTTTACTGCGGCGGGCTGGCTTCCACGACTTCGCGGACGATTTCTTTTGCTCGCGATTCCTGCTCGGGACGAACGACGACTTGCCACGTGCCCGGGTCGCTGAGTTTCCGCGACGCGATTCCAACTTCCCGGAGACACATGACCAAATTGTCGGCGAGCACTTCGCTTTCACCCGTCCAGACCGCAACCGTGGGATCGTCCTCGTGCCACTCCACCGATAAATCTTGCGGCTCGTCGCTGTCCGGCTGATCCGATTCCGGAAGCGTCAACGCCTCGATCCCCTCGGGAGTCAGTTCGTTGGGATCGATACTCCCATCCTCATCAAGAATAATTTTTCTGGCCGCGTCACGATCCGCTGCTGAAACGAAAATCTCCAGATCCGAACCTAACGGAACGAATACGTCGAAGTTTTTCGAATCCCGGTCCAGAAATTCTATTCCAGCGTTTTCGAGCGCTGCCTTGACTCTTTCACATTCAGAAGGATCGTTACCCTGCCAGACCGAAACGAGTCGAACATTGTCGAGAGGATTTGGGTCCTGCGGTTCAAGCGCCTGCACGAGAGGGACGCCGCAGTCGGCGCACTCGGTCACGCCGCGGATGTATTCGCATTTGCAATTGGGGCAGACCATGGGCGGTGCATTCTACCGCTGGGCTGGGCAGGAATCTATCCTTCCGTGATCTCGCGCGCGATGTCTCGCGCGCGTATCAAATCCACAGGACGGACGCAAAGGCGGGCGCGATGGCCCGGTTCATCCGGAATGCGGCTCGGGATGCCGTTTTCGCGGAGCGCGCTGGCCAGGTACTCGGCCATGGATTCATCTTCGCCGGACCAGACTTCCGAGGTCGCCTCTTTGGGATCCCAATCGTAGGGCAGACGTTTCCTGGCGTCGAGACGGTCATGCTCCTGCATGGAGGAACTGCCAGGAGCCAGGGAGGCGCTTTCCTTGCTCTCCACCCAGTCCAACGCGCCATTCGCGCGCTCCAGATCGGCAGCATGGACTCGAATTTCAAAGCCGGGATTTGCTTCCAGATAATACGGGCGGGAAGAAAGAAAGCCGCCCGCGGGATCGTAGACCTGCGTCTGCCAGAACGGAATGCTTTCGTCGCGCAGCGCCGCTTGCAGCGCCGTGAATTTGGCGGGATCGGAACCGCGCCAGAGGAGTTCGAGAGAATCGTCAGGCATGAGATGGCATTGTAGCGCGCCTCGGTGGGATGGGCTTTAGCCCGTCTGGTTTTGACTTCTGCCAGTAACACATAAAGTCAAAAGCAGACAGGCTTGAAGCCTGTCCTACTGGCGCTCGACGGCGAGCGCTACGGCGTTGCCGCCGCCCAGGCACAGCGCAGCGATCCCGCGATGCACGTTGCGGCGCTGCATTTCGTACAGCAGCGTCGTCAGGATGCGCGCGCCGGAAGCGCCGATGGGATGGCCGATGGCGACCGCGCCGCCGTTCACGTTTACTTTTGCCGGATCGAGGTGCAGCTCGCGCGTCACGGCGATCGCGGCCGCGGCAAAGGCTTCGTTCAATTCGTACAGGTCCACGTCGCGATCGCGGTCCCATCCCGTTTTTTGGAGGATCTTTTCCACGGCATAGATGGGCGCCGTCATGATCCATTTGGGATCGACGCCGCTCACGGCCTGGGCGACGATCCGCGCCATCGGCGTCTTGCCCAGGCGCGCCGCGGTCTTTTCGCTCGTCACCACGAGCGCCGCCGCGCCGTCATTCGTGCCCGGGGCGTTGCCGGCGGTCACGGTGCCGTCCTTTTTAAACGCGGGGCGCAGTTTGCCAAGCGCTTCGAGTGATGCGTCCTCGCGCGGCGACTCGTCGTACTTGATGACAATGGGATCGCCCTTCTTCTGCGGAATCTCGACCGGCACGATTTGCGATTCGATGAAGCAGGATTTTCTCGCGCGAACGGCGCGCTGGTGGCTCTCCAGAGAAAATTGATCCTGCTCCTGCCGCGTGATGCCGTATTTTTCCGCCACGAGTTCGGCGGTGATGCCCATATGAAAATCGTTGTATACGTCCCACAAACCGTCGCGGACCATGGAGTCCACCACTTCGGCATTTCCGTAGCGGTAACCGGTGCGCGCGCCAGGCAATAAATAAGGACAGTTGGACATCGATTCCATGCCGCCCGCGACCACGACTTCATTTTCGCCGAGCAGCACGCCCTGCGCCGCAAGCCCCACGGCCTTCAATCCCGAGCCGCAAACTTTATTGATGGTCATGGCCGCAACGCGCACGTCCAGACCCGCGCCTAGGCCCGACTGCCTCGCGGGATTCTGCCCGAGGCCCGCTTGCACCACGTTGCCCATGATGATTTCGTCCACGGCTTCGGGCTCAATGCCCGCGCGGCGGACCGCTTCGGCGACGGCTTTCGCGCCGAGTTGTGTGGCTGAAAGAGGAGCAAGTCCTCCCTGGAATTTTCCAATGGGTGTACGAACGGCGCTGAGGATTACGGCTTGGTCCATGGATGCTCTCCCGGGCATACAATCAACGGGGTGCGCCACAGGAACGGTGGCATCGCCATGGCCCAGTATAGGAGGGAGCCGGAGCCGGGTCAATTTCGCCCGGTTCAGGCCGCGCGAGACTGCTTGTTCGGGCTTACTCTCAGGGGGGGCTTGATTTTACCCTTGAGGTGGAAATAGACCCTTTCCTGCGAAGTCATTTTCCGGCGCATCACTTTTTCAAAGATGCGCTCGATGGGGGTTTCTGTAGGAGCACGGGCACGGATTCGATGAGACACGGGGACCCTCCTTTGTCTCGGTCTACTTTTCCGTCTTAGATTTTCGCGACTTATCAGGTAAATAATTTTCAGCAAAGATTACCATAAACTTAATCGGACTTTGCATATATTTCTATACCTAACTGCACTTTAACCTTATTGTTACCTCCTTGGTTGTTAATCCCACAAAGCCGCGTCTGTGCTACTGTTGTGCACTGGGACGATTCGAGATGGCCGACCTGTTCGAACATGCCGGGGCCCCGGCGCCGGGCATTCAACTGAATTCTGAGCAGCGTGCTGCAGCGCACCACGGCGAGGGTCCGCTCGTCGTGGTGGCTGGCGCGGGCACGGGAAAGACTCGCGTCATCACCGAGCGCATCCGCTATCTGCTGGATACCCAGCCGGATCTTACAGGCAAGGAAATTCTGGGCCTGACGTTCACCGACAAGGCCGCGGCGGAAATGAAGCACCGCGTCGTCGCGGCGGCGCGCGGCCGCGGAGAATCGGACGTGGAACGCGCCGAGGCAGTCACGCTCAGCACGTTTCATTCGTTCTGCAACTCGCTGCTGCAGGAAATCGATCCGGACCTCAAGCCCATTGACAATATCGACCACTGGATCCTGCTTCGCCGCAATCTGCCTCTGCTGCAACTGGAGCACTACCGGCGCCTCGCCGAGCCCGGACAATTTCTGGGTGACTTCGTGGAATTTTTCTCGCGCTGCCAGGATGAGCTGGTCACGCCGGACCACTACCAGCGCTATGCCTCAAAGCAAGCGGAAGATTTTCAGCGCGTCCGCGGCGCGATGCTTGAGGACGAACGCCGCGTCCGCGATGAAGAAGTCGCCAAGGTCCAGGAAATTGCGCGAGCCTACCGCGCGAGCGATCTTCTCCTTCGCGAACGCAAGCTGCTGACGTTCGGCACGCAGATCATGGACGCCGTCCAGCATCTGCGCGCGAACGATGCTCTCCGCGAGAAGCTCCGCGCGCGCTACCGCTACATTCTCGTCGACGAATTTCAGGACACCAACATCGCGCAACTGGAATTGCTCTGGCTGCTCGGCGGCGAGCGGCCCAACCTGGTGGTGGTGGGCGATCACCGCCAGGCCATTTACCGATTTCGCGGCGCGTCGTTCGGCAGCTTCACGATTTTTCTGAAGCGCTTCGCTTCTGGTTCGGCTGCGGCTCACGAGGATCTGCTGCGGCCGCTCACTTTGAACTACCGCTCCGCCGGGCGAATCCTGCGCGTCGCGGGACAAGTGATCCGCCATAACGAAAAACCAACCAACATTCCCGAATTCTCCCTGACGGCCGTGCACGAGGACGGAGATAAGGTGCGGATCGTCACGCACGAGTCCAGCGAAGCCGAAGCGCAATGGGTTGCCGGCGAACTCGAGCGGCTGCATCGCGCCGGGGCCAAGTGGCGGACGTTCGCCGTGTTGTATCGCAGCCACGCGCATCGCGATAAATTGGTTGACGCGCTCAAGACACGCAAGATTCCGTTCGTGATTAAAAATCTCACGATCCTCTCGCACCGTCTCGTGCGGGACATGATCGCGTATCTGCGGCTCATCGATCAGCTTTCGGACGACGTGGCCTGCGCGCGCGTCCTGGCGATGCCTGCATGGGGCCTCGAGGCCGCGGACCTGGTGCGCCTCATCGAGCGAGCCGCCAAAGGCAAGGGCGCATCGTTGTGGGACATGATGCTAGCCGCGAAAGGCGAGCCGCCCTTCTCCGGCGGCGGCCGCGATCTGGGAGCGCTCGTCGAACTCATCACGGAGCTTCGCAAGAAAGCACGGCAGTTGACTGCGGCGGAATTATTCGACGAGCTGGCGGAGGCCCTCGAAATCGGCACTGCCGTGGCTGGCGAAGACCGCAAATATTTCGATCGCCTCGCGCAATTCGTGTGCGATTGGCAGCCCAAGAGCGAAACGCATCGCCTGAAGGAATTTGTCGAGTACCTGGATTATTTTGAGCAGGCCGGCGGATCGATCAACCTTGAGCAGGAATCCGGCGACGCCGTGCAGCTCATGACCGTGCACGCGGCGAAGGGCCTTGAATTCGACCATGTGTACATCCTGCGCCTCGTGCAGCGCAGTTTTCCGGCGGGGGAAAAACCGCGCGTGCTTGAATTCCCTGCAGCATTGATGAAAGAAGAGCAGCCTCAGGGGAGCTTTCACATCCAGGAAGAGCGCCGCCTGTTTTACGTGGCCGTGACACGCGCGCGGCACCGGCTCACGCTCAACACGGTCGTGAACAAGCGCTCGAAGCCTTCGCCTTTCCTGGATGACATTCTGATGGAAGCGCAAATCAAGCGACGGGATGTCGAACAGCTTGCGCCGACTCCTACAAATGAGCCTGCCGCTGCTGCTACGGAGGCGGAGCCGGTTCTGTTCGAAATGCCGGAACGGCGCACGCGGATCGGTTCACGAATCGGCGAATGGGGCGCGGCCTATCGCCCGCCTGTGCCCGAACCGCTGCAGATCAGCCCTTCGGCGATCGGCACGCTCGAATCGTGTCCGCAAAAATATCTTTTTAATTATGCGTGGAGGCTTCGCGGCGGGCCTGCCGCGGCCATGAGCTTTGGCAGCGTGATGCACAACACGATCAAATACTTCATCGGCGAGCTGGCCAAGGGGCGCGCGCTGACGTTTGAGGAAGTGGCGCGGAAATTCGAGCTCGAGTGGACCTCGGCCGGATTCGAGGACAACTACCAGGAGCAGGAGTACAAAAAAGACGGCCTGGCGCAATTGCGCGCTTTCCACACCACGACGCTCGTCTCGCCGCCCAACGTCATCGCGCAGGAAAAAACTTTCGATCTGCCAATGGACAACAACGTGATCCTAAGCGGACGAATGGACCAGGTGAACCGCCTCGGCCCCGGCGAGGAAGAAATCGTGGACTACAAGACGGGAAGGCCGCGCAGCGAGGACAAGGCCAAGAAGGATGTGCAACTGAGCGTGTACGCGCTCGCGGCCCGTGAAGTGTTCGACTGGAATCCCGCCAGGCTCACGCTGCACTTCCTGCAAACGAATCAAGCCGTGAGCGGCACGCGCGACGACAAGCAGCTCAAGAAGGTGCGCGCGGAAATTCAGGAGGCCGCCGCCGATATTCGCGCGGGCGAGTTCCCTGCCAAACCCGGCTTCGCGTGCAGGTTCTGCGATTACGAATCCATCTGCCCCGCGCGAGAGCAAGGCGCGGCGGCCAGCGCTTCCGGCGAAGAGTAATGCGAGACGACAAGTAGCACAGGCACTCTGCCTGTGCGGTTTTGTGCGCCGCACGAACAAGCTCCCATGCTAGCGAGCGTCACGAACCCCGCACAGGCAGAGTGCCTGTGCTACTAAAAAAAGGCGGCCGTTGTTACGGCCGCCTTTTCTAGCACCGATTTTTTTAGACTTGACTCGGCGTGTTGCGTTTTCCTGATGTAGCCGATTCGCGCATTCGCTCCGTGAACCGTTCTCCCCTCGGAGCAGCGAGCCAATCCTTCGCAGACTCGCTATGGTTCTTTTACGAGTGTGCGCGCCGGAAGTCAAGAAGAAATTCCACAAGTGCAAAACGAAAAAGTGATGCGTCCCAGAAAAATATTTTGTCGAGGAGTGCTGCGACAAAAAATGCGCTTCAAATGCGGTGAATACGCGCACGCTCTTGTAGCGCCGGCGTCTCGCCGACATTTTTGTAATGCGCAGAGATCAAAAAACTGCCGGCGGGACGCCGGCGCTACAACTCAGCGCGGACATGTAAAGGGGCGGGGTGACAATCCACCAATCAAGATCGGAGTGAGAAAAAAAATCACGGCGTATCGTTGAGGTAGTAGCCGTCGCGCGTCAGCAACGCCAGGCCCGGGCGCTTCACGCGCACTTCGATGCTGTGGTACGGCTTGGAGCGGTCGGTATGCGCGCCGGAGTAGGCGATGGTGTACTGGTTGCGCGCCTGCTCGGAGACGCGCCCGTACAGCTCCTCTAGATTTTCCCGGCTCATGCCGCCGTAAAAAATGTCGCCGCCCGTGGAGTGGGCGTATTTCGACAGAATATTGTTCCCGAGGAATGTGATGCCGCGATTCATGTTCGCTTCGCCCACGCCGACGGCGTAGACGGAAATATCCGCGGAAAGCAGCAGCTTGAGCGTCTCTTCGTACTTGTGCGTGTTGTTCTTGGCGTTCTGCCCGTCAGAGATCAGAAAAATAATCTTGCGCCGTTCGTGCGGCCGGTCCTGCAACTGTTCCGCGGCGGCGTAAATCGCGTCGTTGACGTGCTTGGTGTTGGGATGCCCGTTGGCTTCGGTGGGAACCTTGGCCGGTCCCGGGGGCGCCGCAGTATTGACGCGCGGGCCGTTCGTCATCGTGTAAGAGCCGATCCCGGGAAACGAACTGCTGAGGTCGATGTGTTTGAGCTGCGTGAGAAGGGTGTCATTGTCGGCGATGAAATCCTCGGAGATTTGTTCGGGAACTTCATCGAAGCGCCACAGGGACACTTCGTCGGAAGTGCTGAATGCGCCCGCCAGGGTCTCAAGCGTCTTCTGGACTTTTTCCGCCGTGCTTGTCTTCAGGTCATCGTCAATCAGTATGGCCGCCGACAAGGGAAACGCATCCGCGGAAAACAGGGCGATCGGCTGCTCGACGCCGTCTTCAAAAACCCGAAAATCATTTTGCTGGAGATCGGTCACCAACTCGCCCTGGCCGTCCTTGACCGTTACGGGCACGACCACCAGGGACACCGTAGTCCGAATTCGAGCACGGGGATCTTGCGCTTGCGAAGCCGTGTCCTGGCCGGCGCCCTGGCCGAACGCCTCCTTTGACCGCAAGACCACAATGCCAGCACAAGCGAGGCATATCGCCAGGCTCGTGGCCAGGAATTTTCGTGGACTTTTCATAGGCGTCCCGTCACTATTTCCTCGTGAGCTGCCATGCTTCTTGAATCTTAAATGGCATCTTAATGTTTCGGCGCCGCATCCTATGCGTCATCGCAGCCGACGGAGATTATACAATGCGGATTCGAGCCATCCTTACCTATCTGTGCATCGCATCCCTTGCGGGGGGGCTGGCCTTTGCCGCGCCCCCGGGCCAAATCCGCGTGCAAGTGAACCTGGTGAACCTCTTCGCCACCGTGCGCGACAAACACAAGGCGATTGTCACCGGCTTAAAACAAGATGACTTCCAGGTCTATGAGGATGGCCAGCTACAGGAAATTACCAATTTTTCGGCGGAATCCAACCTTCCCATTACCCTGGGCATACTGATCGATACAAGCGGCAGCGAGTACTACATGCTGGGCGGAGAAAAAGAAGCCGGGTCGCGCTTCCTGGCAAGGGTGCTGCGCAAGGGCGACCTGGCCATGGTCATGACCTTCGATACGGACGTGGACCTGCTTGCCGATTTCACCGATGACCGCGGAGTGCTCGATCGCGCCATCAACCGCGCGCAGATCAATGTCCCCGTCGGCGGAATCATCGCGCAGGGACCCCTTCCCACGAGCGGCACCGGCGGCACGAATTTTTATGACGCCGTCTACCTCGCCGCTCACGACAAACTGTCCGACGAAGCGGGCAGGAAAGCCATTGTTGTCCTGACCGACGCGGAAGATACGGGAAGCAGATTGAGGCTGACGGACGCCATCGAAGCCGCGCAGCGCACCGACACGGTGGTCCATATTCTGCTGGTGGCCGCCGATGGGGGTGACCGAGACGTCGCCGGCAGGCTCACGGAGGAGACCGGCGGCCGCATGATCGTCGTCCGCAGTGAAAAGAATCTGGAGCAGGCGTTCGACGAAATCTCGGAGGAACTGCGCAGCCAGTACACCATCGGCTACACGCCCACCAACAAGAAGCACGACGGTAGCTACCGCAAGATCAAAGTGGAAATGAAGAACAAGGATTATTCCGTCCTCACGCGCCGCGGGTATTACGCGCCGAACGATTGAGCTGGATCTTGGACCAATCTTCAGGCGCTGAAAGCGCCGCAGGATGCTAGCCCAGGGCAGCGCCCTGGGTTTCGGAATCAATCGAATGTGGCGCGCCCTGAAGGGGCGAGGGAGTCCTCCGCGCCTTCAGGCGGACTATTAGCCAGGCACGATACCCGGGGCGTTGCCCCGGGCTGGTATCCTCCGCGCCGTTGGCGCGAAAATGTGGCCTCTTATTTTCAAGCGAGAAAACCGTCGGGAACCTGCGCGCATCATCCTTGCCGGATCATGTGTGGCCACAAAATTCTGAATTCTTAGTTGGAAAATTGAATCAGACAGGAGGCGTAGCAGGCTTGGCGACGGGCGCGGGAATCGGAACGGAATAGTATCCTTTGCGCGCGCGAACGATCACGTCCTTGCGATCGATTTGGATGCGAATCGTGTGATACTTGCCGTCCGGCGAGCGGCCCGCGGGACTGTAGGCCAGCGCGTACTGATGGCGCAATTCGTCTCCGATGTCGAGGAACGACTGCCCCAGATCGTCGACCTGGTAGGGAAAGAATGCGCGGCCTCCGGTTTCCCCTGCCAGCTGCTCGAGAACTTTATCTCCCTCGTTCTTTTCGTACTTGCGGCTGATTCGCTTGGCCGGATCTTTTTCGTCCTCGGCCGAAACCCATTCCGTGCTCGTGCTGATCGAGTAGATGATTACGCCCGCGCGCTGCGCCATTTCCACGGACTCGCCGCGGGAACGGTTGCTGCTGTTGTCATCGCCGTCGGAAATCACCACCAGCACGCGCCGCACGTCCGAATTCGGGCCGGGAGGCAGCGGCGAACTTTTCAACAAATGCTCGCTGGCCGCGTACACCGCGTCGTACAGCGACGTGCCGCCGCCGGCGCGCTGCTTCAGGATGGTGTCGCGAAGTTCGCCCGTATCGCCGGTGAAGTCCTTGATGATCTGCGGCGCCGTCATCGAACGTCATCAGGAACGCCTGGTCCTTCCCGCGGCGCAGGGCGTTAAATATGAAATCGATGGCGGCGTCCTGCTCGAATTTCAAACGCTCGCGAATGCTGTTCGACGTGTCCAGCACCATGCCGATGCGCAGCGGAAGATCGGTGGGCTGGCTGAACGAGGTAATTTCCTGCTGCACGCCGTCGTCGAACACCTTGAAATCGTCCTTGGTCAAATCGGTGACGAGTTTTTCGTGCTTGGTCACCACGCTGAACAGCACGTCCACCAGGTTGACGTTGCGGACGATCGCGCCTTGACGGTCCACCTGCGCGGGGGTCCCGGCGCAGTGGGCGCTATCGGAGACTCCTGCGCCGCCGGAGGCTGCGCCTGCTGCGCGCTCACCGCGGCCACGGCCACGAGGAAACCAAGGATTGCGATCCACAGCGCTCGTTTTTTCATTGTTGGCCTACGTACGGCGCAAGCGCGGCCTCGATCTCCGCTTCGCGCCAACCCAAAGATGCTCCCACCTGCTCGAAGTATACTCGCAAATCCCTTGGCAGCGGAGCGCGAACTTCCACCCAGGCGCCGGTCGAGGGATGCGAAAATCCGATGCGGGCGGCGTGCAGGAAAGTTGCGCGCGAGAAGCGGAAGATTGCGCGTGCCGGCGCGCAGGCCGCGCGGCGCGCCGTAGAGTGTGTCTCCCACAACCGGATGCCCGATGGCCGCAAAGTGCGCGCGAATCTGGTGCGTGCGCCCGGTGTGGAGCACGGCTTCGACCAGCGTGCAGCGGTCCAGGCGCGCGATCACGCGCCAGTCGGTCCGCGCGTGGCGGCCCTTGGTTGCGCGCGCGGTCATGCGCGTGCGGCGGCGCGGATCGCGCGAAATGGGCAGCGTGATCGTGCCGGAATCGCGCGGCATTTTGCCGTGCACCAGCGCCAGATAAATTTTCCGGACATTTCGCGAACGGAATTGTTCGGAGAGATGTTCGTGCGCCTGGTCATTCCGCGCCACCACCATGGCGCCAGAGGTTTCGCGGTCCAGGCGGTGGACGATGCCCGGACGCAGCGCGCCGCCCGCCGCGGAAAGATTTCCGAGGCGGTGCAGCAGCGCGTTCACCAGCGTCCCGCGCGAGTGGCCCGCGCCCGCATGGACCACCATCCCGGCGGGTTTGTTCACAATCACGAAATCGTCGTCCACGTAGCAGCAGATCGAGCGGCAAATCTTCCGGCAGAGCCTCCGGCGCGGGCCGGGGCAGAACTTCGATCTCGATGGTTTCACCGGCCGCGACGCGGTGAGAAACCTTGGCAATCTGGCCGTCCACGCGAACGTTGCCTTCGCGGATCAGTTCCTGTATGCGCGTGCGGCTCAGCTCCGGAACGCGTCTCCGCGAGAAACAAATCCAGCCGCCGTCCCGAGTCACCCGATGCTGCGGTGAGTATTTGGGATTTAGTAGCACGGGCTTCAGCCTGTGGATTTTTCCTGGATGTGTCCAATGTCGTGAAAGTTTGACCAGCGTGAATCTTACCTTAGTCTGCCGCAAGTAGCACAGGCACTCTGCCTGTGCGGTTTTGGAAGGTGCGGATACTCCATCAGTTTAGCTGCCATCACAAAACCCGCACAGGCAGAGTGCCTGTGCTACTAAATGCGTCACCGCTTGCCGGCATCTGGAACATGCCGCCGGTGCGCGCCGCCAAACAGCAACTCAAAAAGCACCAGCACCGCTCCAATCGTGATCGCGGAATCGGCGACGTTGAACGCGGGCCAGATGTACGTCCACAGCCGGACTTCCAGGAAATCCGTTACGCCGCCGTGCATTACGCGGTCGAGCGCGTTGCCTGCCGCGCCGCCAAGAATCAGCGCGAGCCCGCAATGCGCCAGCGCTCCTCCGGCGCGGCCCGTGACGATCATCCACACCAGCAAAACCATCACGGCCATGGAGCTTACGAGCAGGAGCGGCGTGAGCCACGGCGAACTCGAATTGGAGAGCACGCCGAACGCGATGCCGGGATTCTGGCTGTGAATCAAAACCACGATGTCCGATACGATGGAATGGCGGAAGAACGGGCTGGTGTAGCGCTCGATGGCAAATTTCGTGGCGCGGTCCGCGGCCAGCACAGCCAGCGACAGCCACAACCAGCGCGCGCCGCTCACGCGGATGCGGCCCCCTGCCCTCCCGCATCTGCCCGACTCTTCAATTTCATTGAGCGCCTTCACGCAGCGCTCGCAGACCGTCGGGTAATCGGAATTTTCGCCGACGTGCGTGGAATAATTCCAGCAGCGCTCGCATTTCGCGCCGTCGGCGCGGTGCACCGATACACTCAATCCCGGAAGCGAATCCGATTTCTGCGCGTCGGCAGGCGGCGCCGCAGTGAGCTCCACCTGCGAAACGATGAACAGGGCAGGCAGCCAACGTCTTGTATTGTTCCAGCAACGGAGCCAGATCCTGCGCGGCGCTCAAAACAACTTTGGCTTCGAGCGCGCCTGAAATCGTTTTTGCGTTGCGCGCGGCTTCGAGCGCGCGCAGCACTTCTGTCCGCACCGCCAGCAGCTTCTCCCAGTTCGCCGCCTTTGCGGCATCGAGCGGACGAACCGAGGGCCTCAGCCTTCGGGAACAAGGCGAGGTGCGCGCTCTCGGGATCGCCGGCCACGTGCGGAAAATATTTCCAGATTTCCTCGGCGGTGAAAACCATGATCGGCGTCGCGAGACTCAGCAAGGCTTTCGCGATGCGGTACATGGCAGTTTGCGCCGAGCGGCGCGCGCGGTTTCGCGGCGCGAAAGTGTAGAGCCGGTCCTTCAGCACGTCGAAATAAAAAGCGCTGAGATCCACCACGGCAAAATCGTGCAGCGCGTGAAAGACGCGATGGAATTCAAATCCTTCGTACCACTTGCGGCATTGCGCGACGAGTTCCGCCGTGCGCGAAAGCATCCAGCGGTCCAGCTCTTCCATTTCCGCGTCGGGCACCGAGTCGCGCGCGGGATCGAAACCGGCGAGGTTGCCGAGCGCGAAGCGAAACGTGTTGCGCAGCTTGCGGTACGCTTCGGAAAGCTGCGTCATCACGTTGTCGGACATGCGCACGTCCGCCGTGTAGTCCTGCGACGCAACCCACAGCCGCAACAAATCCGCGCCCCACTTCTCGCAGATTTCCGTGGGCAGCACGACGTTGCCGAGCGACTTCGACATCGGCTGGCCCTTGGCGTCGAGCGTCCAGCCGTGCGTGAGCACATGCCGGTAGGGCGCACCGTTACGCACGGCGATGCCGACCAGCAGCGAACTGTGGAACCATCCGCGATACTGGTCCGGCCCTTCGAGATACATGTCCGCCGGCCAGGGAAGTTTTTGGCCGTCGGCATCGAGGCGATCGAGTACCGCCAGGTGCGAAGAACCCGAATCGAACCACACATCCAGAATATCGGTTTCCTTGCGCCAACTGGACGCGCCGCAGGAACAGCTCGTGCCCGCGGGCAGCAAGTTCTTCCACCGAATGCGTGAACCACGCGTCGGCGCCCTCGCGCGTGAACCATTTCTCGACGAGTGCGTGCAGCGCCGCGTAATCGTCAAATTGTTTCCCGCACTTGTCGCAATACAGAATCACCAGCGGCACGCCCCAGAATCGCTGCCGCGAAACGCACCAGTCCGGCCGCTCCGCGATCATCGAGTAAATGCGTTCGGCGCCCCACTCGGGCGTCCACTTCACTTTGGAAATTTCCGCAAGCGCGCGGGCTCGGATCGCGCCCGCGCCGCTCCCTGCCCCGTCCAGATCGATGAACCATTGCTCAGTGGCGCGGAAAATCACCGGATTGTGGCATCGCCAGCAGTGCGGATAGCTGTGCGAGAGTTTCTGCTCGCCGAGCAGCGCGCCGCGATCGCGCAACAGCGTCACAATGATGGGATTCGCCTCGAAAACTGTTTTCCCTTTGTACTCCGGCAGGCCTTCCAGATAGCGCCCTTGTCCATCAATCGGCGCATACGCCTCAATGCCATATTTCTGCCCGGTTTGGAAATCCTCCACGCCGTGCCCCGGCGCGGTGTGCACAATGCCGGTGCCCTGATCGAGCGTGACGTAATCGGCCAGAACCGCCGGCACAGTCAAATCCAGAAACGGATGCCTGAATTTCAGCTCCGCCAGATCTTTCCCCTTCCACGGCCCGCGCACGCTTACCGCCGCGAGCTTCAGCGCATCGAGCGCCGGGCCGACCAAATCCGCCGCGAGCAGCAGCGCACCCGCAGCAGTTTCGGCTACGACGTAATCATAGTCAGGATGAAACGCGAGCGCGCGATTGTGCGGCAGCGTCCACGGAGTGGTCGTCCAGATCACGGCGCTCACACCCGAGCCGAGTTTTTCCGCCGCACCATCCGGCACCACGGCAAATTTCACCCAGATCGACGGGCTGGTGTGATCCTCATACTCCACTTCCGCTTCGGCCAGCGCCGTGCAATCGACGATGCACCAGTACACGGGTTTCAGCCCGCGATAGACGTAGCCCTTTTCCAGAAATGTGACGAAGGCATCGGCAATCGTGGCTTCGTACTGCGGGCTCATCGTCAGATAAGGGTCTTCCCACTGCCCCAGCACACCAAGGCGCTTGAAATCCCGGCGGTGCTGATCCACGTAGCGCAAAGCAAATTCGCGGCACATACGCCGAAACTCGCCGGGCGGGACGCTTCCCTTCTTCCCGCCGAGTTCCTTTTCCACCTGCGTCTCGATCGGTAGCCCGTGGCAATCCCATCCGGGAACGTAGGGCGCGCGAAAGCCCGCCATCGTTTTCGACTTGACGACCATGTCCTTCAAAATTTTGTTGAGCCCGGTGCCGAGGTGGATCGTGCCGGTCGGGTAAGGCGGCCCGTCATGCAGGACATAAGAAGGTGCTCCGGCGCGCGCTTGCTGGATGCGGTGATAGAGTTTCTTCTCTTCCCACTCCGCAAGCTGCTTCGGCTCGTTCTGCGGCAAGTTGGCCTTCATCGGAAAAGCCTTGCCGGGTAAATTGAGAGTGCTTTTCAAGTCCACGATTTTGGGCATAAGTTAGCTTCGCGTGCAGACATTCTTTTGGTGCTGAACGCCTCACCCCGGGGTAAAATTAAAGCGTCCAGCTTGCCGAACTACCGGTGGGGTGAGGCAGGGACAGTATCATCCTGTACCGCCGTGTCTTTACCG
Source organism: uncultured Acidobacteriota bacterium (assembly GCA_963804145.1). Lineage (GTDB taxonomy): Bacteria > Acidobacteriota > Terriglobia > Acidiferrales > UBA7541 > Palsa-360. The sequence goes on from CAWDPI010000010.1 coordinate 697,183, forward strand.
CCTATCCTAAGTCTGGAAACCATCTTCCTTGTGTTAACGTCCCAATGTTACAATGGATTTTGCGGTGTGTCAGCCGCAGGCTCCGATGGGCATCCATTCGCGACGTGAGAGAATCTTACAGCAAGAGACAATTTTCGGCAGCGTGAGGCAGGAAAATCGTTGAGTACCATTGCGCCAAAGTGGAGTGGTCCAGGCACGCCGCCTCCCAAGGTGGTTCTGCCAGAGGGGAAAACTGCCCCGCGCCTCGGCGGCTCCCAGAAACCGCTTTCCCGCGGCTTTCTCTCCAACCTGAGGGACTTCCTCATGGAACGTCCCATCAAGGTCGCCAAGACAAGGGGCGATGTCTTCACCGTCCCTGAATATGGTGGCGGGATCGCCGAAAATTTCAAAGAATGGTTTAAGCCAACGCCCAAAGGCGTGTCCTCGCGAATGGTCGTAGACTGGCAGCCGCCCGGCTCAGTGCTTTGGCAGAACATTCGCGACCTCATTTCGCCGCCCAAGCTGCCGCCGCTCAAGGTGACCAGCCAGCCGGTCAAAGTGAAGGACATCTGGTCCAAGGATAAAGCGTTCGGACCTTCTCAGGCCATTGCCCTCGCCGTGCACATCGGCGTAACGGTGCTGATCTTCTCGCCGCTGCTCTATTCAGTGGTCACAAAAGCGACGGCGAACCCAGTCAATAATTCACTCGTTACCCCGATTGATATTTCTGACTACGCCGCGAAACTGCCCCCGGGCAAAGACAAGGCCGGCGGAGGAGGAGGCGGCGGCGAGAGAAATCCAATTCCCGCAACAAAAGGCAAGGCGCCGAAGTTCAGTTTCAACCAGATTGCGCCTCCGATGGTGCACACCAAGCCCGATTCGACGATTCAGGCGACTCTGCTTGGACCGCCGGACCTGAAAATCCCCAGCCCGAATATGGATAATTACGGCGATCCGCTGGCCAAAATGCTGACCGGTTCAGGCGGTCCGGGCGGCGGCAGCGGCATCGGAAGCGGCACGGGAACGGGCATTGGCAGCGGCGAAGGCGGCGGCCTTGGCCCGGGTTCCGGCGGCGGTACCGGCGGCGGGGCCTACCATCCCGGAACGGGCGGCGTCGGCTATCCTTCTTGTGTCTATTGCCCTGACCCCAAATATTCCGAAGAAGCCCGCAAGGCAAAATACCAGGGCACAGTCGTTCTTCAGGCGGTGATCACACCGGATGGCCGCGCAACGGAAATTCAAGTCGTGAAGGGCCCCGGGCTTGGGCTGGAAGAAAAAGCCGTGGAGGCCGTGAAGCAATGGCGCTTCAAGCCCGCCAATGGTCCCGGCGGAAAACCCGTTCCCGTCATCGTCCCGATCGAAGTTACGTTCCGATTGCTTTAGTATTTTCCTCCGGGCGATTTCCCGTCTCGCGATTCTCCTCATTTGCCGTTTCCTCGCGCATTGATTACGATTTGAACTCGAGGTGCCAGCAGTGAAAACAAAAACGACCCGTGCAGCCGGAGTCTTTCTCGCGAGCGTGCAAGATTTGCTGGCGAAACAAAATCTTCGGAAGATCGTGAAGTGCCTTGAACAGCTTTCGGAAGAGGAGATTTGGTGGCGGCCCAATCCGGAGTCCAACAGCGCGGGAAATCTCGTGCTGCACCTGTGCGGAAATGTACGCCAGTGGATCATCTCGGGCCTCGGCGGAGCGCAGGACAGGCGAGAGCGCGACCTGGAATTTGCGGAGCGAGGGCCCATTCCCCGCACTGCGCTCGTCAGTCAACTGCGCCGCACCGTCCGGGAAGCCTGCCGGGTGTTGGCAAAACTCTCCGATGATGCACTGCTGCGAGAATATAAAATTCAAGGCTATCGCGTTGCAGGCCTCGATGCAGTATTCCACGTGGCCGAGCATTTCGGCTATCACACCGGCCAAATCATTTACATTACGAAACTCAAGCGCGCCGAGGATTTAAAATTCACGCGGCTGCCCGTAATAAAACTCACAAGAAAGTAAGAGGGGCCCAGTGATTCGTAGCGCCGGCGTCTCGCTTGTCCCGATGCAAGAGAGGCCGGCATTTTTTGCGCTACGTTGAAATCGGAAAAATCGCCGGCGAGACGCCGGCGCTACTTAACATCAGCACCGCGAAAGATCAGGGTTTGGGCGCTTAATCTCCATATACTTGCCGCGTACATGGCGGGAACACATCCTCGCGGAATTATTTCCAATGGCCGCGTGGCGATGTACACTTCGCCATGAACACAATGATGACAAAAACATACATTCGCGCCGTAGCTCTGTTCCTCGGGTCTTTGATTGTCCTGCTCCCCGCGCGCCTCGCGGCTCAATCCACGGGACGCATCGAATTCACGGCGCGTGTGGCGCCCACCGGGGGCCAGCCCGAACCCGTCCGGCAATTTACGTTTTATCTTCTGCGCAAAAGCGTTGAAGACATTCGCGTAGAGGCCCTGCAATCAGTGCCCGTCACCGACTTCGACAAGTTCGTTGACGGCCTCGCCGTCTCCCCCGAGTTGAAAGCGTGGATGAAAAAACATCATTCCGTTCGTCTTTCCGACGAAGATTTCACCAAGAGCCTGACTCCCGAAGAGATCGTGGGCATTCCCGAATATTTCAAGGCCTACATGTCGCACAACGAAGCATTTCGAGGAGTTGGCTTCCCCGAGCCGAAATTCAAGGAGAAAGAACGCGTTTCCAATCCGGAAAAATACAACGCGCAGAAGGAAGAATACCTGGCGGCCATTCGCAAATTTATCGGCAATACTCCGAGTACCGTGCAGGGGATGGACATCGAACTCGTCGGCGTGAACCCGTACGCCAAGTGGGAAGCGCTCGAAAACAAGCAGCGCCGGAATCTGGAAACACGCGCATTCCAATTGGCCGAGGAGCGCTACCTCGTCGCGCGCACCGATTCGGATCTTGACGGGCGCGGATCCTTCGCGGGCGTCCCTCCCGGAAACTATTGGATCGGGATGTTCGGCGCCGAGGCCGCTTCGGGCGACGTTCACCTGCATTGGGATTTCCGCGTGACCGTCCGGCCGGGCGAAACGGCCCAGGTCGAACTCTCCAACCTCAATGCCGCAAGACCCAGCTACGAAGCGCAAAATTCCAATAACTGAGGATTCCTTCCGCAGTGACTTGCCCTGACGAGAGCGTGGCCTAAATGGGCACCTGGCCGCTCTGGATCGCCTTCAACACCGGCGTCGCGCTCTTCCTGGTGCTCGATCTGGGGGTGTTTCACCGGCGCGCGCACGTCATCGCGTTGCGCGAAGCCGCGATCGAAAGCGCGGCGTGGATCGCTCTTTCTATTGGTTTTGGCGCGTGGATTTTCGTTTCGCATGGCCGCGGGCCCGGGCTCGAATTCTTCACCGGCTACGTCGTCGAAAAATCTCTCAGCCTGGACAACGTTTTTGTTTTTTTGCTGGTCTTCCAGTATTTTCGCGTCGATCCGCGCTACCAGCACCGCCTGTTGTTCTGGGGAGTCGTGGGCGCGCTCATCCTGCGCGGCGCGATGGTCGGCGCGGGCGCCGCCCTGATCGCAAGGTTTGAATGGACTCTCTACATCCTGGGAGTTTTTCTGCTGTACTCGGGATTCAAGCTGTTCGGCGCCGACCATGCGGTGCATCCCGAAAAAAATCCGCTGGTGCGCTGGGCGCAAAAGTTTCTGCCCATGTCGCACGCGGGAACCACGCAGGATTTATTGGTGCGGCAGGGCGGGCGGTGGCTCTTCACGCCGTTTTTTCTGGTGGTGATCGTGCTCGAAACCACGGATCTGGTCCTGGCGTTGGACTCGATCGCCGCCGTGTTCGGCGTGACGCGCGATCCCTTTATCGTCTACAGTTCCAACGTGTGCGCCATCCTTGGGCTGCGCGCGCTCTATTTTCTACTGGCTGGAATCCTGCAATACTTTCAGTACCTGGATGAAGGCCTCGCGATTACCGTCATGTTTATCGGGGCAAAAATGCTCGCCAACCCGTGGGTGCATATTTCCACCGGACTCTCGCTCGCAATTGTCGGCGGCATCATCGCACTTTCCATTGTCATATCGGTTGTTCGAGCCAAATTGCATGGTGAAACTGTGAAGCAGCCTCGGAGGCAGTACCGTGGCGAGCTTCGCACCGGTCCCAAGCCGACACCGGAATACATTCATCGGCTGGGCGAATCCGATGCCGGACAACGCACACAAGTCGCTCAGGATCTTTACAGGAGTGGTCTGACGCGTACGCTCAATTGGCTGGGTGATTGGAGTAAGGATGATGAGTTTCGATCACTCATTGTGCACGATTCATTCACGGATCACTTTGGCAAACCGTTGTCGCAAGCGAAGCTCACCGTGGGAATTGCCGTGCTCCCAGGGACTTTTGAAAAAATACGTGCTGCCAACGGTTCCCCGCCCCTTGCCGACGCTCCGGCCGATCAGGATGTGATCGAATTCGAGGTCGAATTCGTCCAAAACTTCGTTTCACCGTCGAGGCTGGACATCCTCACGACAAAGGCGCCCGGCGGCAACGGGGCCATCGCGCGCTTCCTCGAAAAATTTGGCGAGGGAATTCAGCAGGTGGAAGTTGACGTGACGGACGTGGACCGCGCTACGGAAATCCTGCGCGCGCGATTCAAGGTCGAGCCAATCTATCCCGTGACGCGCCCCGGAGCGAATGGCACGCGCGTGAATTTTTTCCTGGTGCATGCGCTGAACAACCAAAAAGTGCTGGTGGAACTCGTCGAGCACCCCAAGTAAGACAGGCTTCAGCCTGTCTGCTTTTCCGCACGCGCGGCAACCAAACCCCGACAGGCTAGAAGCCTGTCCTACTCAACTCCTTCCATACACCGGAATCGCCGCCCCGTGGATCACGCGCGCTTCCTCCGAACACAAGAATAAAATCACGCGCGCAATTTCCTCCGGCTTGGGCCATTTCGCAAAATCCGCCCCCGGCATCGCCTTGCGGTTCGCGGCCGTATCGATAATGCTTGGCACAACAGTATTCACATTGATGTTGAAAGGTTTCACGTCCGCCGCAAGCGAATCCATCAGCGCCAGGGCAGCCGCCTTCGATGCGGCGTAGAGCGCACCTCCCGCCGCGTGATCGAAGGCCGCCTTCGACGCAATGTTCACGATCCATCCCCGATTCTGCTTGATCATTTGCGGCACGACGGCTCGCGCGAGCACAAATCCCGCCTTGAGATTGAGCTGCAGCATCTTGTCGTAGGTTCGAGGGTCCACTTCCCACAGATTCGTTCCGCCCGCATATCCACCCACCGTATTCACGAGAATGTCGAGGCGTCCGTGCTTTGCCACAATCTCAGCAACAAATTTTTCGACGGCCTGCGCGTCGGTCACGTCCACGCTCGCGCCTGCAGGAGGCGCCGCTCCGATCCTCTGCGCAGCGGCCACGACAGCGGCAAATTCCTCCGCCACCTGATAGGTAACCAGAATGGTCGCACCCGCTTCGAGAAACGCCATGGTCACTTCGCGGCCCAGTCCCCCCGTGCCGCCGGTTACCAGAACAATCTTGTCGTGAAAATTCATCCTCTCCCCCGCTCTTCATTCAAATTTCAGATCTCAAATTTCAAATCTGAAATTTTCCCTTCGACCCCCAGCCCGATGCCGAGCACACCCAGAACTCATTCCCCCGTTTGTTCCAGAAGCTTGGACACGAGGCCTGTCCACCCGGTCTGATGGCTCGCCCCCAATCCTGCTCCAGTATCCCCGTGAAAATATTCGTAAAACAAAATCAAATCGCGCCACGAGGGATCGTTCTGAAATTTCTCGTTTGCGCCGTACACCGGCCGCTTACCGTCTTCGGCGCGCAAAAAAATATGCGTCAAGGACCGTGAAAGTTCCGCGCTGACGTCCCACAGCGACATTTGCTGGCCCGAGCCGGACGGGCACTCCACGCGAAAGTCATCGCCGTAATAGTGATGATATTTCTGCAGCGATTCGATCATCAGAAAATTCAGAGGGAACCACACGGGCCCCCGCCAATTCGAGTTCCCGCCAAACAAGCCGCTCTGCGATTCCCCCGGCTCGTAGTCCACGCGATATTCATTGCCGTTGATCGAGAGAACGTACGGGTGCTCCGCGTGATATTTGGACAACGCGCGGATGCCGTGCGGCGAAAAAAACTCTTCCTTGTTGACCATGTATCCGATGATCCGCACAAGCTGCTTGCGGTCCACCAGCGACAGCAGCCGGCGCGGTCCATTCGGCGAAGTCTGGCTGCTGTCCACGCGCGTCGCAAAGTCCGGCATGTTGTCCAGAAACCACTGCAGGCGCCGCTGAAAGCCTGGCAGGCGCGCAATCAGCTCCGGCTCAAGCGTCTCCACCGCAAAGAGCGGGATCAACCCGACCATCGAGCGCACTTTCAAGTAGTGCTGCTCACCGTTCGGAAGGTGAATCGCATCGTAGAAAAATCCGTCTTCTTCATCCCACAGCGCGATCCCCTCGGCCCCGCGGGAGTTGATGGCGTCCGCGATGTGTACGAAGTGCTCGAAAAATTTGCTGGCCACGTCTTCGTAAGCCGGATCTTCGCGCGCCAGCTCGAGCGAGATGGCCAGCATGTTCAGGCAATACATCCCCATCCAGCTGGTGCCGTCCGATTGCTCGAGGTGTCCTCCAGTCGGCAGCGGCTGCGAACGGTCGAACACGCCGATGTTGTCGAGCCCCAGAAAACCGCCTTGAAACACGTTCATTCCATCCGGATCCTTGCGATTCACCCACCACGTGAAATTCAGCAGGAGTTTGTGGAACACGCGTTCGAGAAAGGCGCGGTCGGCGCGCCCGCGAATGCGTTTTTCAATCTTGTAAACGCGCCACGCTGCCCACGCGTGCACCGGCGGATTCACATCGCCAAACGCCCATTCATACGCAGGCAACTGCCCGTTCGGATGCATGTACCATTCCCGTAGGAGGAGAATGAGCTGCTCCTTGGCAAAGTCCGGATCGACGAGCGAAAGCGCGACCGTGTGAAACGCCAGGTCCCACGCCGCAAACCACGGGTACTCCCACTTGTCCGGCATCGAAAGGACGTCCGCGTTGTACAGGTGCGTCCAGTCGTGATTGCGCCCCTTCTTTCGGTCCGGCGGAGGAGGAGGCTGGCCGGGATCTCCGTTAATCCAGGTGCGCACATCATAGTGATAACACTGCTTGGACCACAGCATGCCCGCGAGCGCCTGGCGCATAATCCTATGCGCATCCTCGGAACGCTCCTGCGGAAAGCGGCGCGCGTAAAACTGGTCCGCTTCGCCGCGGCGCAGTTCGAACGTCTTTTCGAACGCGTCGTCGAACGGGTTTGCCGCGCCATCCTTGGGTTCCACGCTCGTCAGCCTCAGGCGGAGCGTCACCGATGCGCCCGGCGCGATCATTGAACGATACACCGCGGCGCATTTCGTCCCCTTTTGCGCGGGATTGACGGCCGCCTTCACGCCTCCAATCACATAGTCATGGAAGCTGTCTTTCACATACGGGGAACCATCCGGATAGCCGAACACGCGCTGGAAATTGGTTTCATTCTCAGTGAAGAGCATTTCGGGCGTGCCTTCGGCCAGTAGCCAGCGCTTGCCGTAGCGACTCTCCTCCGCCGCAACCGCCGCGGCGCCCATGAAATCCGGTATGCGCGACAGCTGGGGATGCCCGTGCTTCTCTCCGAAAGACCATATATTTCGAAACCACAGCGTCGGCAACAGATCGAGTTGCGCTTCCTCCGGCCCGCGATTCCACGCTGTGATCTTGATCAGAATATCTTCCGGCGCGGCCTTGGCATATTCCATGAACACGTCGAAATAACGGTTCTCATTGAACACGCCAGTATCCATCAGCTCAAATTCCGGGTCGCGCTTCCCTCTCTTGTGGTTTTCTTCCACGAGCTGGTCATAGGGAAAAGCCGCCTGGGGATACTTGTACAAGTACTTCATGTAGGAATGCGTCGGCGTCGAATCAATGTAGAAGTAATACTCCTTCACGTCCTCGCCATGATTGCCTTCATGCCCCGTCAGCCCGAACAAGCGCTCTTTGAGGATATGATCGCGCCCATTCCAAAGCGCCAGCGCGAAGCACACGCGCTGGTGCCGGTCGCTGATCCCGCCGATCCCGTCTTCCCCCCAGCGGTAAGCGCGCGACCGAGCCATGTCATGCGGAAAATATTCCCACGCAGTTCCGCCCGGACTGTAATCCTCGCGTACCGTGCCCCACTGCCTCTCGGTGAGATACGGCCCCCAGCGCTTCCAGTGCTTCGTGCGCTGGTGGGATTCCTCCAGGCGCTGTTCTTCGGCTGTCATCGCAAGTGTCCTCGCTCCGGAAGAAGAGGGTAGCACAGGCACTCTTGCCTGTGCGGTTTTCGCCCCCGTTGGAGCCGAGAAAACCGCACAGGTCCGCCGCGGTGGATGCCCGTGCTACAAAGTGCTTTCATGCGCTGGTAATCTCAATGTGGTCATGTTAATATGACCATGGACACGGAGAAGACACCATGAAACAGATGCGAGCAAGCGCTTTCAAAGCGCGTTGCCTGGCAGTGATGGATGATATACAGGCAACCGGCGAGCCGGTCATTGTAACCAAGCGCGGGAAACCTGTCGTCAAGGTCGTTCCTATAAAGCCTGAGAATGACGACATCTTCGGATTTATGGCCGACAAATTCGACATCGTCGGCGACATTGAGTCGCCAGTAGTCCCGTTGAAAGATTGGAAGATCTTTAAGACCAAGAAGATCAAGAAATGAACCGCATCCGCAGCATAGCTCGCTGCTTCGACGGACCGACCCGCTCGCGTGCAACGATCCGCCGCTTCGGCCGACTAGTCGGCCATAGCCGGTTCACAGGCGGCGGCCGATGATTCTTCTCGATACTCACGCATTGGTTTGGCTGGCGAGGGATCCATCGAAATTGTCACAGGCAGCGGCGGAGGCGATACGAAGCTCTGTCAAAAGCGGAGGGCTCGCCATTTCCGCGATGACGATTTGGGAATTAGCCTGGCTGGCGACTCACGCCCGCCTCAATCTTAAGGGACCTGTAGATGACTTTGTCGAGGAGTTGACTTCACGAACTGCCATCCGCCCGATTACGACAAGAATTGCTATCCTGGCAAATCAGCTCCCGGCGACCTTTCCCAGCGACCCTTCCGACCGTTTGATTGGGGCCACTGCACTCGCTGAAGGAATCGCTCTGGTCACGAAAGACCGCTCGATCCGCAATTACAAACATATCAAGACGATTTGGTGAGATCTATCACCGCGGGCGGGCTAGGCTTTGTTTTTCTGTTTTTCGGGTGCCGCACCCTTGCCGTTCTTGTAAGGGTGCGGTTCTTGAACTTAACTTCTCGGCATCCAGCCGCGCTCAGTGAATCTCAATCACCCGCGCCTGGCGTACGGCTGTGATCGCGCGCAGTTCGCCGAGGACTTCGGGCGGAACTTTCTGGTCCACGTTGACGATGCCGATGGCTTCGTCGGAATCTTGCACGCGGCCGAGAGCGAAGTTGGCGATGTTGATCTTGTGTTTTCCGAGCAGCGTGCCGACGCGGCCGATCACGCCGGGGACATCCTCGTTGCGGAAGAGCAGGAGGAAGCCGGTGAGCGGCGCGTCGATGTCGATGTTGTTCACGCCGAGGACGCGCAGCGCGTTGTTCAGCCCGATCATGCCGAGGACGGAAACGGTTTCTCCGCCGGTGCGCAACGCCACGCCCAGAGAATTGGTGTACTTGGCTCGGCGCGCGCTGCGCACTTCGACCACCTCAATCCCGCGCGCTTTCGCGAAATTTCCGGCGTTGATGAGGTTAATTTGATCGGCCAGAATCTGTCCCAGGACGCCTTTCAGCACGGCGTTTTTCACCAGGTGCGTATTCAGGTCGGCGAGGCCGCCGTCGTAGCTGATCGACACTTCCGAAAACGGCTTCTCCGTCAATTGCGCGACGAAGGTGCCCAGCTTTTCGCCGAGCTGCAGATACGGTCCGAGTTTCTTGAACTCTTCGGGAGAAATCGCCGGCATGTTGACGGCGTTCTTGACGGCGCCGGTCGTCAGGTAATCGCGCAACTGTTCGGCGATGCGCGTGCCGACGACTTTTTGCGCTTCCTCGGTCGAGCCCGCGATGTGCGGCGTGGCGATCACCTTGGGATGCTGCACGAGGCGTGGATCGGCAGGCGGCTCTTCCTCAAACACGTCGAGCCCCGCGCCTGCCACGTGACCGCTTTCGAGCGCCGCGAGCAGCGCCGCTTCGTCCACCAGTTCTCCGCGCGCGCAATTGGCGATGTGCACTCCTTTCTTCGTGAGCGCGAGCGATTTGGCGTTGATCAGATGACGCGTTTCCGGCGTGAGCGAGGAATGCAGGCTGATAAAATCGCTGGTCTTCAATAATTCTTCGAGCGGCACGAGACGGATATTCTGCTCGGTGGCGAGCACGGTGGAAACGTAAGGATCGAAGGCGACAACTTTCATCTTGTGCGCCTGCGCGAGGCGCGCGACTTCCGTGCCGATCGTGCCGAGGCCGACAAGGCCCAGCGTCTTGTCGCGCAATTCGCTGCCTGTAAATTTCTTCTTGTCCCACTTGCCGGATTTCATCGAAGCGTCGGCTTGCGTCACGGGATGCGCCATGGCCAGCAGCATGGTCATCGTGTGTTCGGCCACGCTGATGGCGTTTCCGCCGGGGGTGTTCATGACGAGCACGCCCTTGCGCGTGGCGGCGTCGAGGTCGACGTTGTCCACGCCCACGCCGGCGCGCCCGATGACGCGCAGGCTCTTGGCTTTTTCCAGAAGCTCGGCCGTGACCTTCGTCGCGCTGCGGACGAGCAACGCGTCGGCGTCGCGAATTTCTTCCTCGACCTTCCCTTTCGTTTTGGGGAGATTCACGACGTTCCAGGAGGGATCCGCCTTCAGGATTTCCACCACGCTTTCGTCAACGCTATCGGCAATCAGAATTTTCATTGTGCTCTCAAGTTTCTCCGCGCCCTGGCATTTCTCTGTGTCCTCTGCGTTAAATCTTTGCTCGTCACAAAGTCAAAGGTTTAACACGGAGGACACAGAGAAAAACGAGAACGCTGAGAAATGCAACCGAATTAAGCAATGGAGCGAAACCCTGCCATCTGTCACCTGCCGCCTGCAACCTCTTCGGCTAAGACGAATGCCGCAAATACACGTTCTGCGCGGCGCGAACTCCGCTGCCGAGTTCAACCTTGTGGCCGACTTTCTGCAGCACGATTTCGAGCCCACCGAGCACGGCCATCAGGTCCAGAAAATCGTAATACCCGAGGTGAGCGATGCGGAACATGTGGCCCTTCATCGAGCCCTGTCCATCGGTAAGAATCGCGCCGAATCGCGCGCGCATCTCCTTGACCACCTTGGTCGACTCGATTCCGGCGGGAGCGTTGATGGCGGTCACGGCGTTCGCCGGAGAACTCACCGCAAAGTTCGTCAGGCCCAGCGCAAGCGCCGCTTCGCGCGTCGCCTCGGCCAAAAGCGCGGCGTTGGCGATGAGATTCTCGCGGCCTAGTTCCTTGATGTAATTCAACGCCCCGTGCAGGCACACGACCAGCGAAGTCGCCGGCGTGTAGCTCGATTCCCCCTTCGCCAGGCTCTTGCGTTCCTTGGCATAGTCAAAGTAATAGCGCGGCAGTTTCGATTTTTCCATCGCCTTCCCGGCCTTGTCGCTGACGCTGGCAAACGCCAGACCCGGCGGAATCATCGTGGCCTTCTGCGAACCGCCGATCATGATGTCGATGCCCCACTCGTCCGGGCGCAGGTCCGTGGTCCCAAGGCCGGTAATGGCGTCCACCACAAAGCAGCACTCCGGCAAGGCCGCAACAATCTTGCCGAGCGTTTCGACGTCGTTGCGCACGCCCGTGGAACTCTCCGTCGCCTGGATGAACACGGCGCGAAACGGCCCGCCGGTTTCGAGATGCTTCTTCATTTCAGCGATGGGAACAGGATGTCCGTAGGGCGCTTCCACCACGACCGATTCGATGCCGTAGGCCTTCGCGAGCTGCACCCAGCGCTCGCCGAATTTTCCCGCCGTCCCAATCAGAACGCGCTCGCCGGGAGAGAGCAGGTTGGACACCGCGCCTTCCATCGCGCCCGTGCCCGAACTGGCGAACACGATGACGTCATTCTTCGTGTTGAAGTAATAGCGCAGGTTTTCGAGCGTCTCCCGCATCAGCGCCCGGAAGGCGTCCGTGCGGTGATGCAGCGTCATGGTCAGCGCGCGAAGCTGCGCTTCCAGCAGCAGCGGCGTCGGTCCGGGAGTAAACAGTCTTTCCTTGATGATTCCTGGCATATCCGTGTTCTCAGTCCATTCTTTTAGATTAGGAAAAAATTATTTGGGGCAAACTCAGTCCGAGTTAGGCCAAATCAAATTCAAGGGCATATCCGCCTTTGTGAGTCTGATCGCAGGCAGGAATACAGGTTAAGGGATGGCTGCGCAATGGTCAATGATATCTAGGACCCCGCTTTGCTTGACACGTAACACCCGCTAACCTGTGGTTTCACGCAAACATAGAATCCACGCAACAATTGTTCCAAAGTTCTACTGAAGCCGCGCGCTGGACCTGGCCGCGCTCATCACCGCTTGCTCGGGTTTGCTGTTTTCCTTCGTGAACGCAAGCCGTACAATTGAAGATTAAGCCGCGATCGCGAATTTGAAGGAAGTGCAGCCATGCGCGAAAAAGTAAAAGTTGTCGACGTCACAGCTCGCGACGGATTGCAGAATGAACCGAATCTCGTCTCCACGCGAGACAAGCTCACCTTGATTGAAAAGCTGATCCAGGCGGGCGTTTCCGACATTCAGGCGACAAGCTTCGTTCACCCCAAATGGGTGCCGCAAATGGCCGACGCGGAAGATGTAGCCGCCGGACTCGGCAAATTCAAAGGCGTGACGTTTTCCGCCCTGGTGCCCAACCTGAAGGGATACGAGCGCGCCCTGGCCGCGGGCATTCGCCACATGGAATTCGTGATCGCCGCAAGCGAAACCTTCAACCGGAAAAATCTGAATCGCAGCATGGCCGAATCCCTGCAACTTCTGGAGCAAACCACTCGCCTGGCCGAACGCGATGGCGTCGTCCTCCGGGTAGGCTTTTCCACCTGCTTCCATTGTCCCTTCGAAGGGAGGATCTCGAGCCAGGCAGTAGTGGAAGCAGTTCGCGCAGCGCGCGAGATAGCCACGTGGCGCATCGCCATCTGCGATACCGATGGCATGGCCTTCCCGGATCAGGTGAAGGGAACGGTCGGCCGCCTGCGCAGCGAGTTGAAGATGAAGGCAGACGATCTCGTCCTCCATTTCCACGACACGTACGGGCGAGGCCTGGCCAATACACTCGCAGGACTCGAATCAGGAGTCCGCGAATATGATTCTTCCACCGCAGGGCTGGGCGGTTGCCCGTATTGCCCCGGCGCAAGCGGGAATCTCGCGACGGAAGATCTCGTCGATTTGCTGGAAGGCATGGGATACGACACGGGAATCGATCTGGAAAAATTGCTGGATGCGGCCGAATTTGCGTGCCGCTTCTCGTCCCGGCCCTATCAAGGACATCTCCTGCGCGCGCGCCGTGCTGGCGCCTGCGGCGTGACTCCGCAAGTTTCAGCATAAATTTCAATTTCGTTTTGCAAAGGCATTAGGCAGATGGCGCTTCCACTCCACGATATCCGCGTGCTGGACGTAACCAACGTCCTGGCAGGCCCATTCTGCAGTTTCCAGTTAGTTCTGCTGGGAGCCGAAGTCATCAAGATCGAGCAGCCGGAAAACGGAGATCTTGCCCGGCGCCTGGGCGCGGATCCGAAAGCGGATGCTCAATTGATGGGCGCCTCGTTCGTGGCGGTCAACGCAGGCAAGCAATCCGTCACGCTCAACCTTAAATCGCCGGAAGGCAAAGAGATTTTCAAGAAACTCGCGGCGATTTCGCACGTCGTGATCGAAAATTTCCGCCCTGGCGTCATGACCCGCCTGGGTCTCGATTACCCCGTGCTGTCGAAAGTAAATCCCCGCCTCGTGTATTGCGCGATTTCAGGTTTTGGACAGGATGGTCCGCTGGCGATGCGGCCCGCCTACGATCAGGTGATCCAGGGAATCTCAGGCGTCATGAACGTGACGGGAGACGCGCAAAGTGCCCCTTTGCGAGTGGGCTATCCCGTGTGCGACACCGTGGGCGGCATCACGGCGGCGATGGCCATCTGCGCTGCGCTCGTCGATTCGCAGACCACCGGCCATGGCCGCCGGATCGATGTCTCCATGCTGGAATCCACGCTGGCCTCCATGGGCTGGGTGGTCTCCAATTACCTCAACGCGGGCGTCGAGCCGATCCCCATGGGAAACGAAAACTTCACGGCTGCTCCCTCCGGCGCATTTCGCACCAAGAACGGCCTGCTCAACATCGCCGCAAATGAAGACCCTCAGTACGAAAAATTGTGCGACGTCATCGGCCGCCCCAAGCTGAAAACCGACGCCCGTTTTGCGGAGCGGGAAACCCGCCGGCGAAACCGCCTGGCCATCAATCAGGAAATCGCGCCGGAATTGATGAAACGCAGCGCCGCGGAGTGGGAGCAAGCGCTGATCGAAGCAGGCGTGCCCGCGGGACGCGTCCTGAGCGTTCCGGAGATCCTCGGCCACCCGCATCTCTCGGGCCGCAACTTCGTCTCTGAATTTGAAGGGGCAACCGGAAAGCAAATCGTAACCCGCGGCGGCTTCCTTTTTTCCGATGACCAGGCGTCGCCGCGAGGGCCCGCTCCGTCCCTTTCCGAGCACACGGACGCGTGGCTCGGCAAGCTTGGCTATGACGCCGAAAAAATCCAAAACCTGCGTAAGAAGCATGTCATATAGAAGGGTTGACCGCTTCTAAGTCTTCCAACTGGGCCGCAAGATTCGCAGGAAATGTGCCCGCAATCTGCGCAACGATGTTGTCTCATTGTTACCATCGCCGCGTCTATTCCATTCTCATAAACGCCCCTAAAATATTGAGAAAGCGCTTGACTTCTGCCAGTGTGGGTACTTAAATGTTCAAAAGTTTGGGGTGGTTTAATCCAGAAATCAGAAGAGATGTCCAATTTCAGGGTGCACGTGATGTCCCACGAGGGATCATCGAGGAGGCGTGGCATGGGTGTGGGAAAATCTAGAAGGCTCACCACAGTTTTCGCAATATCGATCACACTATTTTTCAGTTTAATGGCAGGGGTTGTCGCCCATGCGCAGGTCACCGGCGCGACCCTTTCCGGTACCGTCACCGATCCGTCGGGCGGGGTCGTCGCCGCGGCGCAAATTTCCATCAAGGATAATGCGACTGGAATCGTGAGAGAAGTAACGTCGGACTCCGCCGGCTTATACTCTGCTCCCAACCTGACGCCGGGGAATTACGAAGTCCGGGTATCGGCGAGCGGATTCTCTACCGCCGTGCAATCCAACCTCACCCTCGCGGTAGGCGCGCAACAACAGCTTAACTTCGCGCTAAAGGTAGGAGCACAGTCCCAGACCGTTCAAGTAACCGAAGCGGCCCCGCAAGTGGAGCTCACATCATCGACGCTCACCGGGCAGGTCGAATCCGAGACTGTGCGCGAGTTGCCCCTGAACGGGCGCGACTGGACTTCCCTGGCCCAGCTTCAGCCCGGCGTCAAACCGATCGAAGCGCAGATGAGCTACGACACCTCCGCGCGCGGCAACCGCGGCTTCGGAGCAGAGCTTACGATTTCCGGACAAAGGTCGACTTTCAACAACTACCGCATTGACGGTATCGGCGTCACCGATTACGCCATGGCGTCTCCAGGGAACGTGATCGGTGTTGTTCTGGGTGTCGACGCGATCGAGGAGTTTTCCGTCTTGACGGGCGGCTTTTCAGCCGAGTATGGCCGGGCCGTCGGCGGGGTCGTGAACGCGGTCAGCAAATCGGGTACGAATAATTTCCATGGGGACGCGTACGAATTCCTCAGGAATAGCGCGCTGGACGCCAACGACTACTTTACCAAGTCCTCCGGGGCAACGATTCCCGAGTTCCAGCGGAATCAGTTTGGCGTCGCGGCTGGCGGACCCATCATCAAGGACAAGCTCTTCGTCTTCGGAGACTACGAAGGTCTGCGCCAGAAATTAGGGGTTCCGACTTCCATCACGGTTCCGTCTGACGCTGCACGGGCCGGCAACTTTACGGTCACACCAGGATATGTGGCACCACTTGGGTGCACAGTAGTTGTCACGGCCGAGACGTGCACTGTGAACGATTATTCCGCGGCGTTGCTGGCCGGAATGTATCCGCACGCCGACCCCGGTTCGGTGGCCCCAGGCTCGGCCACAGGGAACTTCGTGTTCGCCGGTGTGCAACTTGTGCCCGAGAACTTCGTTACCACCCGAGTGGATTACAAGCTTGGCAACAACGACAACGTGTTCGGAACCTACCTGTTTGACAGTACGAACTACACTCAGCCCGACAAAGATAACGATGTCGTCACCGAATCGCACACTACGCGCACGACCATCGCGCTGGAAGAGACCCACACATTCGGTTCCAGCTTTGTGAACGCCGCGCGCATTGGCTACAACCGGGATCACGTCATCAACGCATTTCCTCTTACCGCGGTTGCTACTGCGGGCTCCGATACAAGCTTGGGTAGCACGACGGGCCAAACCGCCCCCCGAATTTCGATTTCGGGAGGAGTATCGGACATGTTTGGAGGCGTTGGCGCAAACTCCCACTATCTCCTCACCTGGAATTCTTTCCAGGGTTATGACGACGCGTTCTGGACCCATGGAGCGCATACCATTAAGTTCGGCGCGGGCGTCGAGTATATGCCATTCAACTTCGAGGCTTTCCAGGAGCCCGGCGGGCGGTGGAAGTTCGCCGGCTTGGATAGTTTCGTTGCCGGTGACCCCAAATCCTGGGAGGCTGGCTTGCCTAACACAGTCACCCCGAGACATTTTCGACAGACCCTCTTTGAAACTTACGTCCAGGATGACTGGAAAATGCGTTCCAACCTGACGGTCAACTTGGGCCTGCGGTATGAAATGACCACGACGCTCAGTGAAAGTCAGGGCAGGATTGGCAGTCTGGAGAACATTGTCGATCCGAACCCACCTTTCCCTGCGGCGGGTGCTACGGCCCCCTCGGACCTGCAATGCCAGATTAACGCACCGGGATTCCCGGGAATTCTGCCAGAGGCAGGCACCACCTGCGATTCCACGGGACCTTATTACAAGAACCCCACTCTTCGTAACTTCGAGCCTCGGCTCGGATTTGCCTGGGATCCTTTCCACAATGGAAAGACCTCCGTCCGAGGCGGATTCGGAATATACGACGTGCTCCCGCTGCCGGGTTACTTTATCTTGCAGCAAAATCAGGCCGCGCCATGGATGATATTCAAGAGCATTGGAGCAGCGGGCCTCGCTGCCATCTCCGACCCGTTCGAAGCCGGCGAAGGCCAGACGATCCTTGAAAATTCAAGCGCGAGCCGTTTGGCCGCCTCAACTGTCGAGACCAATCCTCACCGGAGTTACGTGATGCAGAGGAACCTCACCATACAGCGCCAACTCACATCGGATACGACGTTGACAGTCGGCTATGTTGGTTCGAACTCCGTTCACTTGTTGATGCGAGGGGACGACGGCAACATGACCTTCCCCACGCTTACTTCTTCGGGATACCAGTTCCCGTGCGGCTTCGTTGGGGCAGCGGACACATCGTGCACTCCTGGCACGACCGGAGGCGTTCTCGGTACGGGGGGAGCGACTAGTGCCCAACTCAATCAGGCGTTAGGGGTCATCCGTTACATCTATTGGGGCACAACTGCCAACTACAATGCCCTCAACGTAAATCTTCAGAGGTCGTTGACTCACGGCGTGCAATTCCAGGTTGCCTACACGTACTCCAGGTCACTGGATGACGACTCGCAATCCATCGCAGGAGACAGCTTCGCCAACGGCCTCAACTCCCCGATGTGGATGATCCCGAAGGCCTTCTATGGCCCCTCGGACTTTAATGTTACTCACACACTATCCATCAACAGCCTTTGGGATATCCCCACACCGAAGTCCTGGCAAGGGGCTCTCCGTACAGCGCTTGGCGGATGGGAACTCGGCGGCATCATGACGTACAATAGCGGGATCCCAACCACTCCGGAAATTGCGAATGATCCTTTGGGCCTGGGAAACACCGGCGCCGACCAATTCGGCCTCCCGAATTACACGCAGGGCTGCAATCCCGCGCTGAGCAACTTTGCATCTGCCACACCCGGAAGGCTGCAATACATCAACGTGAGTTGCTACTCTCTCCCGATGGTGACGACAGCACAAGCGGCAACTCTTCCATACCCGTGCGGTACTTTTTCAGGGGCTCCAGCGCCGCCAGCCGGCATGGAGTATTGCGCGAATCTACTGGGTAACGCCGCCCGCAATAGCATTACCGGGCCGCACTTTTTCAACCTGGATTTCGCGATCCTGAAGAGCTTCCCCATCAGGAGGATCTCGGAAGCGTTCAACATTCAGTTCAGGGCGGAGATGTTCGATATCACCAATCACGCCAACTATTCACCACCGCAGCCGGGCAGCGGGGACACAAACTCACAAATCTTTAACCAGGATGGATCGTTAAGCGGCGCGGGCCAGATTTCCCAATACGCTACAGGTACACCGGCCAGGGAGATCCAGTTCGCCCTCAAGTTTAACTGGTAGTTTCAAGATCGCTGATTCGGCACGGATGCCCGTCCGCCACGGCGGACGGGCATCCGCGTTTCACTCCGAACCAATCGGAAGCCAATTTGTTCTAATCGCAAATTGTCGCAGCTCTGGTAATTGATTCGCTAAAGTCCCCGCCTTCACGCGCAGCCATGGCAAAGATAGGCCGCATTCTTTCAGAGAATTTTCAGACTGCTGAGACTATAGTGTCGTCTGTTCCACGCAGATTTAGCAGCGGGCGTGTCGGTTTGATTTTCCGGCAGGTCGCAATTTCGCCAGGTTCGCCTGCGGCGGGCTTGTCCTGCGAAAGAGACTGCAACAAAGCCACTTGACGCCGCCGGTCACGGCCACAATTACCTTAGGGGGAGAAATCCATGAAGATTTCCAGCTACGTACGACTCGCGCTTGTGCTCTCGATCCTGCTCTCCGCGGCGTATGCCCTTGCCGGCTCTCCGGCCGCGGGCTACCACCTGCTCAAAAAAGTTTCCTACGGCGCAGCGCCGGGAATCGGTGCCACCCGGGAATACTTTGACTACGTGATCCCCGACGCTGCCGCACGCCGTATGTACTTTACGCACGGCACGGAAGTCGACGTAGTGAATGCCGACACCGGCGACAAGGTCGGCACGGTGACCGGAGACTGGAAACGCGTTCATGGCGTCGCCCTGGTTCCTGAACTGAACAAAGGATTCATCACGGATGGCGACGCGGGGAACATCATCGTGTTCGACCTGAAAACGCTCAAGGTCACCAAGACGATCAAAGCCGAAGACGACGCCGACTGGATTCTGTACGACACCGCGTCGAAGCACATCTTCGCTTTTAATGGAAGCTCCCACACCGCGACGGCCGTCGATCCCGTCAAGGAAGAGATAATCAAGAGCATTCCCCTCGGCGGCGCGCCTGAACAAGCGTATGCCGACGGCAAGGGAATGATTTACGACACCATCCAGTCCACAAACGAAATTGTCGCCATCGACACGAAAGACCTCACCGTCAAATCGCGCTTCCCTGTCGCGCCTTCAGGCGCGCCCACTTCGATCACGATGGACCGCAAGAACAGGCGGCTGTTCGTCGGCGGGCGAAATCCCAAGATGCTCGTGATGATGGATGCCGATACCGGAAAGGTGATCGGCGAACCGTTCCCCATCGGCGATCGCGTGGACGCCAATGTGTTTGATCCTTCCACAAATACTCTGGCGGCCGCAACGCGCGAGGGCACCCTCCACATCTTTCACGAAGATTCTCCTGACAAGCTTTCTGTGGTTGAAACGGTCAAAACCGAATTCGGGGCCAAGACCATGGGCCTCGATCCGAAAACTCACAAGTTGTTTCTCACCACGTCGGATTTTGGCCCGGCCCCGGCCGCTACGGACAAGCAGCCCAATCCGCAGCCGGTGGCTACTCCGGGAACCTTCCGTCTGTTAATTTATGGGCGGTGATGGGACGCGGGGATTGATCTCGAAGATTGAATCGTAACGGAGGCTCTATGAAGCGAATGAAATTTGCCTTGAGTATTGCCCTCTCTATCCTTGCTGCAGCCGTTGTGGTTTCCGCGCAGGGACAAGTTACCGCGGTTCGCGCGGGCAAAATGTTCGATCCGAAGTCAGGCGCGAATTTGACGAATCAGGTCGTGCTCATCACCGGAGACAAAATTACGGAGGTCGGTCCAGCCGACCGCGTGAAAATACCGGCCGGCGCAAAAGTAATCGACCTCAGCAATGCCACGGTGCTTCCGGGACTGATCGACGGCCACGTTCACTTGACCGACGCGCAGGGGAATTTGCAACACCAGATGATGGTCGCCCTCTTTAGCGCCACCTCGAGCCTGAATGCAGGCTACACCACGCTGGTGGCGATGGGATCTCACGGCGGCGGTTATGCCGACGTGGAACTCAAGAAAGCGATTCAGGCCGGCCTCGTGAAGGGCCCGCGCATCATTACGGCTGGTCCCATCATCAACATCACCATGCCCGGCAATGCGCCCTTCCCGCTCCTGTCCACGCCCATGGATGCGGATATAGAGGTAAACGGCGCCGATCAAATGCGCGGCGCGGTACGTGAACTTGCAAAGTACGGCGTCGAGCACGTGAAGATTCATACCACCGGCCCGTTCTATTTTGACAAGGAAGGCAAAATGTTCAACCAGCCTCTTCCCACGCGGGAAGAGCTCGGCGCTTTAATCGACGAAGCGCACCGCCGCGGAATGTGGGTCGCCTCGCACACCTACGGAGGCGAAGGGTTGAAGGAGGCCTTGGATCTGGGTGTCGACAATATCCAACATGCGACTGCCGCGACCGATGACGACATCCGCGAAATGGTGCAGAAGCATCTGCCCATCACCACAACGATTCTCGATCACCGCCAGGATGAGCCCGACGATCTGAAACAGTGGGCGCCCTATAGCCGCTGGCGCCTCGTCGAAGTCACCTGGAAGAAAATGCTTGCCGCCGGCGTGATCCTCGGCTGGGGCAGCGGTTCCGCGCCGCCTCCAGGCCGCGTCTACAACACGGAGTGCAACTGCTCGCACGGCGTGCAGGGCGAAATGTTCCCCGTCTTCGTCAAATGGGGAGCGAGCCCCGTGTACACGCTTCGCATGGCCACCACCGTAAATGCCGAAATCATTCACATGTCGGATAGACTTGGCACCATCGAAAAGGGCAAGTTCGCCGACATGATCGCGGTCTCCGGAGATCCCTTGCAGGACATTTCCGAAATGCAGCACGTAAAATTTGTGATGAAGGGCGGCGCAGTCATCAAGAACGATCTGGCGATGGCGCCGGGCACGATGACGTCGTCCAATTAATCGCTGGAATTCATCGCTATCGTAGCGGCGGGAGCCCGCAAGATGTAAGTTCAAAAGGGTTTCTGCCGCTTCGAAGTTTCAAGAACCCCGCCTGAGGCGATTGCGATTCCGCCACAAGCCGGAATGTCCTCGCAAGTGAAGGGCGGCCCCAAATTGACTTGGGGTTCAGTTGTCACTGGATTGCTCCCTTCCTCCACCCCCCGCTAAGGATCGGCTCGAATGACGTTGGTAAATCCTCTATCCCTGCAGGCCCGGCTATCTCCATCAAGCTTCCAATGTGAACAGCGTTTAACTTGACTTTGGCTACCTTTTACAATAGCAAGGGCAGTGAGATTATGGCTCCCTAGCAAGCTCCTACGAACATAAACGGGAAGATAAACGAAATGGCGCAGACAGAAGATTCCGGCGAAGCTCGGGTCCTAACGGATGGCTGGATGCAGGCAGCGCGCGAATGCGAACGTCAAGAGATTAAGGTCTGCGCGATGAAAGTTTCTTCATGACGCGCAAAAAAGAGAATGGAGAGGCGGACGATCGCCGTCAGTGGGTCAGCATCGTCCCCTTGGGAATCAATCAGCAGCATCCTCGCGCATACAGAGGGATGCTCCACACCGCCTGGGAAAACCGTGACAATCTTGCCTACGCCTGGCGAATTTTGCGCGACGGCTGTTGCGACGGCTGCGCGCTCGGTACCATCGGCTTGCACGACTGGACCCTGGACAGCATTCATCTTTGCTACGTGCGTCTGCAGTTGCTCCGGCTGAACACCATGCCGGCCATGGACTGGCGCTTGCTCGAGGATGTCGCTTCCCTTCGCCGAATGTCCGGTAGCAAGCTGCGCAAGCTGGGGCGTCTCTCCGTGCCCATGGTGCGGCACAAGGGCGACAAAGGATTTCGCCGCATCTCCTGGGAGGAAGCGATTGACTTGACGGCAAAACGCCTGCGCGCCGTCGATCCGCATCGCCTCGGCTGGTACCTCACCTCGCGTGGCCTCACCAACGAGGCCTACTATGCCCACCAGAAAGTGGCTCGCTTCTTCGGCACCAACCACATCGATACCAGCGCGCGCATCTGCCACGCGCCAAGCACCGCGGCGTTGAGCGCGACTGTCGGATGTGCGGCCACGACCTGCTCGTATTCCGATTGGATTGGCAGCGACCTGGTCATTTTTGTCGGCAGCAACATTGCCAACAACCAGCCCGTCGCCACCAAATATCTCTATTACGCCAAAAAAGCAGGCACAAAAATTTTCGTGGTCAATCCCTACTTCGAGCCCGGCCTGGATCGCTACTGGGTGCCGTCGGTCACCAAGAGCGCGCTGTTTGGGACGCGCATGGCCGATGACTATTTCCAGATCCACATCGGCGGGGACATCGCTTTTTTCTACGGCGTGCTGAAACACCTCATCGAAAACAATTGGGTGGACCGCGAGTTTATCGCGGCCCGCACGGTCGGCTGGGAAGACGCTGAAGCAAAGGCGCGCAGCTTCTCGTGGGAAGACCTGGAGCGCAGCGCCGGCCAAACCAAGGCGGAGATGTACCGTTTCGCGGAGGCCTTCGGCAAAGCCCGCCACGCCATCATCGTCTGGAGCATGGGCATCACCCAGCACAGCTACGGAAGCGACAATGTTCGCTCGATCGTGAATCTTCAACTCGCTCGCGGAAACGTAGGCCGGCCGCACACCGGATTGATGCCGGTCCGCGGCCACAGCGGCGTGCAGGGCGGCGCGGAAATGGGCGGGCAGCCCGGCGCGTATGTGATGGGCGCGCCGGTTAACGAAGAAAATGCCCGGCGATTTGCGCAACCTGAGTTCTGGGGTTTTGAGCCGCCGTCGTGGAAAGGAATCTCTGCCGCGCAAATGATCCTGGCCGCTGAGCGCGGAGAAATTGACGCGCTGTATCAGAGCGGCGGCAACTTCGTGGAAACGCTTCCCGAGCCTGCCCACGTGCTGCGAGCGGTGTCAAACATCGGTTTCCGCGTCCATCAGGACATCATGCTCAGTTCAAACATGTTCGTGGACCCCGCCGATACGGTCGTTCTGCTTCCCTCGCGAACTCGTTACGAGCAGCGCGGCGGCGGCACAGAAACCAGCACCGAGCGGCGCATCATTTATTCCCCGGAAATTCCCGGCCCGCGAATCACAGAGACGCGCGACGAGTGGGAAATCCCCGTCCAGGTCGCGCGCCGCGCCGATCCCGAACGCGCCAACAAGATTTTCCCCTGGAAAGATACGCAGGACATCCGTGAGGAAATCGATCGCGTCTGCCCAACGTACAAGGGCATTGGCAGCCTGCGCAAGAAGGGCGACAACATACAGTATGGCGGGCCGCGCCTGCTCGTGGACCGTTTCTTGACGCCGGACGGGAAAGGGCACTTCACGCCGATCGGCCTCCCGGAAGAAAATGTCCCCGCGGGCTGGTTCCAGCTCTCCACTCGCCGCGGCAAGCAATTCAACAGCATGATTTACAGTGCCACCGATCCGCTTACCGGCCTCAAGCGGGAAGACATCATCATGGCCAAGGAAGACGTGGAGCGGCTTGGCTTACGGAACGGAGACCCAATCCTGTTGCGCAACGATCGCGGCGAATTCCGCGGGCGTGTGAAGATCGGCCGCATCAAGCCCCGAAGCGTTCAGGGCCATTGGCCGGAAGTAAACGTCGTCGTTCCAGCCGGCCGCCTCGATCCAAGCGGTGTGCCGGACTATAACGCGGTTGTGGAAATCATTCCCCTGAGCCGGCAAGAAGCCGTCGAAGTTTCGAAAGTCGCTACAACCGCATGATGCGGCTGCGCTAATCGAGGACTGGCACCGCTCGGCAGGCGAATAGAAACGCAGTTAAAAAAATTCTCGGGTCCCAGGGTTTCACGCACGCAGACTTCTTCGACTAGAGGAGGTACCCATGGCATCAGATTCACTTCCCAATCGGTGGGGCATCGCAGTAGCAGCCGTGATCATGCAGATCTGCCTGGGCGCCGTGTACGGCTGGAGCGTGTTCGTGAAACCGCTCATCGGCGCCGAGCATTGGAAGCTCACGGATGTCTCCTTGAACTTCACGGTGGCCATTGTTTTTCTCGGTTTCGGCACGGTGATTGGCGGCCTGTGGCAGGACCGCGTAGGCCCACGGAAAGTGGCCACGGTAGCCGGAATCCTGTACGGCGTCGGATACCTGGTCGCCGGATTCGCGGCCTCGCGCCATTCTCTCTATGGGCTCTATCTGGGCTACGGCGTCATCACCGGCGTCGGGATGGGCATGGGATACATTTGCCCGGTGGCCACGCTGGTGAAATGGTTCCCGGACCGACGCGGCTTGATGACCGGCGTCGCCGTTTGCGGCTACGGCTTTGGCGCGCTGATCATGAGCCCGTTCGCCGCATGGGATATCATCCATCATGGCATTCCGGCGACGTTTTCGACGCTCGGCATCGTGTACCTGATTGTCGTGGTGCTGGCGGCGCAGTTCTACGCGAATCCTCCGCAGGGCTGGCGCCCCGCCGGCTGGGAGCCGCGCACGGCGGTCGCCAAGGCAGCCAGCACATATGATTTCACCGTCAGCGAAGCGATGGGCACCTGGCAGTTTTATCTTCTCTTCCTGCTTCTATTTCTCAATGTTTCAGCGGGAATAATGATTATCAGCCAGGCCTCTCCGCTGGCCCAGCAGCTCGCCGGCATGACGGTGCTTCAGGCCGCCGGAATGGTGGGCGTGATCTCGATCAGCAACGGCCTCGGGCGCGTCTTCTGGGCGTGGGTCTCGGACTCCCTGGGCCGCGCTCGCGTGTATTTCCTGCTCTATCTCATTCAGGTGGCCATCTTTTTTTCGCTGCCCCACATCCGGAACACAACTTTGTTTACCGCCGCGTTCTGTGTGATCGGCTTGTGTTACGGCGGCGGCTTCGGCACTATGCCCTCCTTCACCGCCGATTTCTTCGGGTCAAAATATATGGGCGGGATTTATGGCTGGATTTTGCTGGCCTGGGCAATGGCCGCGATTCCCTCTCCGATCATGATCGCCCGAGTCCGGCAAAACACGGGCAGCTATGGTCCGGCCATCACGGTCATCGCGATCGTGATGCTGGTATCGCTGGTCCTCCCGCTGATTGCGCGCCGCCCGTCAAAGGAACAAGCTGGCGTTCCCGCGGTCGCAGCCGGGGCCCATTAAGTAGCACAGGCACTCTTCCTGTGCGGTTTTTGCGATCGTCGCTAAGATGGATAGCCTTCGCATCCGCTTACAAACCCGCACAGGTCCGCCGCGGCGGATGCCTGTGCTACTCGAGTTTCAGCGATAAATGTATAGTCCCCGACCGCTCTGTCGGACTAAGCTCCTATCCATGCCCCAAAAAACCCGCAACATCGAGCTCACCCAAGTCACCCAATGGGAAGACGGCAAAGCCTCTCGCGTCGAAGACTTCCTGGCCGCCGAAGAGCCGCTGGAGATGCGCGCGGGAAGATACTCCCTCGGCGTCACTCTTCGCACGCCGGGAGACGACGAGGAACTCGTCGCCGGTTTTCTTTTCACCGAAGGCATCCTCACCCGGCGAGAACACCTCGTGGCGTTGCGCCTGCCCGGCGATCGCGCGCCAGAGCGCAACCTCGTGCGCGTGACCCTCGATCCCAAAGTGCGCCTCAAGGCGCGCAGCGCCGCCCGCAGATTTTCCGCCGGCTCGGCTTGCGGCGTGTGCGGAAAGGCCTCCATCGACAAGCTCCGCCGTCGCGGCCTGCGCCGCCCCGAAGCCGCAACGCAGTTCGATCCCGAAATCCTTTGCCAATTGCCCGAAAAACTGCGCGCCGCGCAAGCCGTCTTTGGCCGCACAGGCGGCTTGCACGCCGCGGCACTTTTCAACGCCGAAGGAAAGTTGCTGGTCTTGCGGGAAGACATCGGCAGGCACAACGCCGTGGACAAGGTAATCGGATGGGCGTTCCTGCAGAGCCGCTTGCCCCTCAGCGGACACGTGCTTGCTCGTCAGCGGCCGCGGCGGATTCGAGATCGTGCAAAAGTCAATCTCCGCCGGCATCCCTCTGCTGGCGTCGGTATCTGCGCCGTCGAGTCTCGCCGTACAGCTCGCGCGCGAACTTGGTTTGACGCTCGTAGGCTTTCTGCGTGGCCGGCGATTCGTCATCTATTCCGGCGACGAGAGGATCAAGGCTTCCGCAAAGGTTGGTGTTTAACCGCCTACTCTGCACCATTTTGATCTGACCCCGCTAATGGTATCCTTCGTCCTCTGGAAATCGTCGTGCTCCGAATCGAAATTGGTTGTAGCTGTAAGTTTTGTGTTCCACTTAGGAGAAACGAATGGGCCGAATATCGAGGCGTGCCTTTCACGGAGCACTCGCTTCGGCCTTCGCGTGTTCAGCGATTCCAGCAGCGTGGGCGGACCCGAACCGTCAGATCAGCGTGGCCTTGCTGATGTCAGGAGTGATTACCGATGGCGGCTGGAGCCAGCTCGCCTACAACGGCCTGAAGGAACTCAAGGCGCGATACGGCTTCAAGACGGCGTACGCGGAAAACATCAGCCTCGCGCAGATGGACCAGGTCAGCGCGAGGCTACTCCGACGACGGCTTCGATCTGGTCATCGGGCACGGCGTCGAATTCAGCAGCACCCTGCTCGAAGTGGCGCCCGATTATCCCGAGCCAACATTATTTCGTCACGACTTTCCTTCCGCAGCCGGACGTGCCCCGCAACATCATGTACGTCAACATGGGCTACTTCGGCGCCGCGTACGGCGCCGGCGTTCTGGCCGCGCTCATTTCAGAAAAGAAACAGCGCCGTGGGCTTCATCGGAGGCGACGACGATCCCAACCAGCAGCGCATGAAAAGAGCCTTCATCGCCGGAGCGCAGCAAACGGTTCCGGGAATTCGCGCGCTCGCGATCATCACCGGAGATTACGACAACGCCTCCAAGGGCCGCGAGGCCGCATCGATCCTGATCGGAAATGGCGCGGACGTGATCTGGCACGCAGCCGATGTGACAGGACTCGGAGCGATCCAGGGCGCCGTCGCGGGAAATGTAAAAGTCATGGGCTGCTATTCGGACCAGACCGACCTCGCCCCGAACAATATGGCCACGAGCTTCGAGATGAATCTCGGCAGGAATGGTGATCAGCGTCGCGCAAGATGTGGCGGCCGGCACTTTTGCAGGCGGCACCGAGTGGCGGCCTCCCGTCAATCAGATGTGGCTGCAGAAGTGCGGCAAGAACGGGGACTATAATCCTCGCCTCGTATCCGCCGACGAGTGGAGCACTTTCCAGAAAGTGTGGAGCGACATCGCATCGCGCAAGATCGATGTCGAGGCTTTGGTGGCGTAAGTCCACGAAGACTTTCCGCGTCATCTGTCATTTACATCTGGCAACTCGCGATTGGCAGCTTCCGGAAGGAGCGGACGGTGAAGCATACCCTGGAGATGAAGAACATCGTAAAGCGCTTTCCGGGCGTGCTCGCGAACAACAACGTCAACTTGACGATTCAGGCGGGCGAAATTCACGCGCTGCTCGGCGAGAACGGCGCCGGCAAAAGCACGCTGATGCAGATTCTCTACGGCTTCCACTCGATGGACTCCGGAGAAATTCTGATCGATGGCGAACGGGTGCATCTGGGCAGCCCCAAAGACGCCATCGCGCTCGGCATCGGCATGGTGCATCAGGAATTCATGCTGGTGCGGCGATTTTCGGTGGTCGAAAACACGGTTCTCGGCTTGCGGGAAGGCGCCGGCCCGTTCCTCGATTTGCAGCGCGCCTCGCGAAAGACTGAAGGAGTTGAGCAATCGCCACGGCCTGGCGCTCGATCCGGCGGCCGAGGTGGGATCGCTGCCCATTGGCGTGCAGCAACGCGTCGAGATTCGTGAAGCTTCTGTATCGCGACGCGCGACTTCTGATTCTCGACGAGCCGACCGCCGTGTTGACGCCGCAGGAGAAGGACCAGCTTTTCGCGGTTCTGCGCAAGCTCCGCGAGGATGGCCGCTCGGTCGTCATCGTCACGCACAAGCTCAACGAGATCATGGAAATTGCCGATCGCGTCACGGTGATGCGCGACGGCCAGGTGGTGGCGACGCGGACGATTGGTTCGACGTCCGAGCAGGAGTTGACGCGGCTGATGGTCGGGCGCGAAGTGAACTTGCGCGCGGATAAAGTCCGAGCCAGACAACCGGCGCGCCCGATTCTGCAAATCGAAGGAGTTGCGCGTTCGAGGATGAAACCGGGCACGAGAGAAGTTCGCGGCCTGAGTCTCGAAGTGCACGCCGGCGAGATTCTCGGCATCGCCGGCGTCGATGGCAATGGCCAATCCGAACTGGCCGAGGCGATCATGCACTTG
The DNA here is from genome assembly GCA_963804145.1 of uncultured Acidobacteriota bacterium. Classification (GTDB taxonomy): domain Bacteria; phylum Acidobacteriota; class Terriglobia; order Acidiferrales; family UBA7541; genus Palsa-360. Next base: position 725,885 of record CAWDPI010000010.1, read on the forward strand.
CGCGAGATCAAGAGCGGCCGCGTGCTTCTGAATGGCGCCGATGTAACCGGCTGAGCGTCGCCCAGCATCGCGCGCATGGGAATTTCCTACGTTCCGGCCGACCGCCGCCATGTCGGTTCGGTCACGGAGATGTCCGTCGCCGACAATGCGATTCTTGGATTGCAAAGAAAATACACGCGCGGCTTGTTTCGCGGAATTCGCGCGGCTCGCGAATCCGCGCAGGGACTCGTCGCTCGCTTCGGAATTCGCACCGCCGGAATCGATTTCGCCGCCGGAAAACTTTCCGGCGGAAATCTTCAGAAGCTGATCCTGGGCCGGGAAATCATGCGCGGATCGGCGGCCCTGATCGTGGAGCACCCGACGCGCGGTCTGGACGTCGGCGCCGTCGAGGCGGTGTGGGGAGAATTGCTGCGCGCGCGGCAAGAGGGCAAGGCGATCCTGCTGATCTCCGCGGAACTCGAAGAGCTGTTGAACCTCGCCGACAGAATTGCCGTGATGTTCGAGGGCCGCATCATGGGCATTGTCGATGCGGCAGGCGCCTCGGTGGAAGAAATTGGCTTGATGATGGCGGGGATCACGGCGGGAGGAGCACCCGCGGCCGGCCGGCAAATCAAGGAGACGCAGCATGGCGAAACTCTTTGAACGCCGCCTGACGCCGCGAGATTCGCCCCTCGCCATCTTTGCGACGACCGCCGGCGCATTTCTCGCCGCGATGCTCATCACCTCATTTCTGTTTCGTCTCCTACGGCGCGAGTCCGTTTCAGGCGTACTTCGCGCTTTTTCACGAGCCCTTCGCGAACGCTGCGCGGTTTTGGCTATGCGCTGGTGCGGACGTCGCCGCTGGCGCTGATTGCTCTCGGCACGATCGTGAGTTGGCGCTCCGGGCTTCAGCTATCTCGGCTTTGAAGGCTGCTTCGTCATTGGCGCTTCGGCCACAGCCTGGCTGGCTCTTTTGACGGCGCCGGGCGCGCGCATCGGTCCCATTCCGTTTTCTATTTTTTTGCCGCTCGCAATTGTTTTGGGATTCCTTGCGGCGGGCGTCTGGGCAGGCCTTGTCGGGCTCGTCCGCGCGCGGCTCGGCGGAAACGAAGTTTTGATTTCTCTGATGTCGAATTACGTGGCGATTTTCATCCTGCAATATCTGGTCTCTGGTCCGATGCGTGCGCCGGGAAGTCTTCCGGAAACAAAGCTTCTTCCGCGCGCGACGTGGCTGCCCTTCATTTTGCCGGGAACGCGGGCGCACGCGGGCATTCTGATCGCGATCGCCGCCGCGGGTCTGGTGTGGATGCTGCTGCAAAAAATGCCGCTCGGATACGAATTGATTGTGACAGGTTTCAACGCCTCGGCCGCGCGCTACGCCGGCATCGACGTCGGGCGCCGAATCGTGCTGGCCGCATTTTTTGCGGGAGGACTCGGAGGCCTCGCGGGATTGGTGGAAGTGCTCGGATCGCAGCACCGCGTGATGGATGGAATCAGCGGCGGCGTGGGTTTCGTCGGAATCATCGTCGCTCTGCTCGCGCGCCTGAATCCTGTCGCGGTCATTCCCACCGCGCTCTTGTACGGAGGCATGTCGGTTGGCGCCGACGCGATGCAGCGCCGCGTGAGCATACCTTCTTCGATCACGTTCATCCTGCAAAGCCTCGCGGTGCTTCTGGTGCTGGCCTTCGATGCGCTGCGCTATTACAGAATTAATTTTTCTGTTTTTTCGCGCCGCACGCCGCCGCCCGCGGTCGCCGAAGAGGTGTCCAAATGACCGGCGCACAGTTTGTGCTTTCGGCATTCGTGGTCACGTGGCTGACGGCCAGTTTGCGTCTTGCAGGGCCCGTGCTGCTCGCGGCGCTCGGTGAAACATTCGCCGAACAAAGCGGCGTGCTGAACGTCGGCATCGAGGGAACAATTCTCTTGGGAGCGCTGACGAGTTTCCTCGCTGTCTACTACACCGGAATGATCTGGCTCGGCCTGCTCGCCGCGGTGCTCGTCGGTATCGCGGCGAATATTTTTTTGGCGTGGATGTATGTGACGGTGCGCGCGAGCCAGGTCGTGGCTGGACTGGTCTTCAATGTTCTCGCGCTCGGCGTCGCCAGCGCGGTTTACCGCAAAGCGCTTGGAAATTCCGCCGTGCCGGAAAGCATCGCCATGTTCCAGCCTCTGCACATCCCTTTCTTCAGCGAATCTCCCTGTGATCGGGCCGGTGCTATTTGGCCAGACCATTCTATTTTATTTGACGCATCGCGCTGGCCTTCGTCGCCCACTTCGTTTTGTTTCGCACAAATTTCGGGCTCGCCCTGCGCGCTTCCGGAGAAAATCCCGCCGCCGCGGATTCCGCCGGAATTTCCGTTTACCGCATGCGCTACGCCGGAACGCTGATTTCAGGAGCGGCAGCGGGAATGGCGGGCGGTTATCTGGTGCTCGCGCAGGTGGGACTTTTCCGCGAAACGATCGTTTCCGGACAAGGTTTCATCGCGCTGGGAATTGTAATCTTCGGCCGCTGGAACCCGCTGAAGGCCACGGTCGCCGCAATGGTTTTCGGCGCGTGCGACGCTCTCCAGTTGTCGCTCCAGATTTTCGGCACGCACGTCCCGCCGCAACTCTTGCTGGCGTTGCCCTACATCGTGACGATTCTCGCGATCTCAGGATTGTTCGGCGGCAAAGCAGTCCAGCCCGCAGCCTTGATGGCGCCGTATGTGAAGGACTAGCTAGTAGCACAGGCTTCCAGCCTGTCAGCTTTTGACTTTTGTACCGCTGCCGAAAGTCAAAAGCAGACAGGCTGGAAGCCTGTCCTACTAACTAAATCGCCATCGACCTCCACGGCCGCTTCTTAAACTTGTCCGACCCCGACGCGCCGCGCCAGATCGTCGGCGTGAATCTGAGCCTGCCGCCGCACAGCCGCTTCGTTCACGCCGTTCACGACGCCATCGCGCATCACGAAGCGCCCGTCAATCATCACCGTAGTCACTTCATTTCCCAGTGCGGAATAAACAATCGCGGAAACGGGATGATGAATCGGCGTCATGAAAGGATTGTTGAAATCAATAACGACAAGATCCGCCTTTTTACCAATTTCGATCGAGCCAATTTCCTTTTCCAACCCGACCGCGCGCGCTCCATCAATCGTCGCCAGCTCCATCACTTTTTCCGCCGTAATGATCGTCGCATCCTGATGAAATCCTTTTTGCATCAGCGCTGCGAACTTCATCGCTTGAAACAGGCTGTGATTGTTGCTGCTCGCCGGCCCATCCGAAGCCAGGCCAACGGTGACGCCCGCCATCAGCATTTCCGGAATCGGCGGGCATCCCGAAGCCAGATAAAGATTGCTGCAGGGATTGTGCGCGACCTTGGTATCGTGCGTGCGAAGAATTCGGATGTCGTGCGGCTTGCAATGCACGCAGTGCGCGGCGAGCACGTCCGGCCCCAGAAATCCGATCTCGCTCAGAAATTCCGTGTCCGTCAGGCCGTAGAGTGACGCTGCGGTCTGCAGTTCAAATGTGGTCTCCGCGACGTGCGTGGTGATCAGCGCGTGTTCCTCGTCCGCAAGCTTTCGCGTCAACCGGTAGCCTTTTTCGTCCACGGCCCAGATCATGTTGGGCGCGACTCCCACCTGCACTCGCGCGCCGGGCTTGTTGTACCGGCGCATCTGCTCGCGCGCATCTCCGATGGCATGTTCCGGCTCTTCGATCAGCTCGCGGGGAACGCCATATTCCAGGCCCAGGGAAACAAACCCGCGGCACACAAAGCCGCGCATCCCGGTCTCGTCAAACGCTTCCACAACCGCTTTGATCATCCCGGGGCGCGTGTGCACATACATAAAATCGACGAGTGTCGTCACGCCTGACCGAATCGATTCGACGCAGCCGTGAAGCGCGGCGACATGCGCATCTTCAGGCGTCAAGTGAACGCCGCTCGGCCCCGTCATGCACGTGAACCACTTCTTCAGCACCATGTCGTCGCCGAGGCCCTTCATCAGCGTCTGGAAAAGATGCGTGTGCGTGTTCACCATTCCCGGCATCACGATGCGTCCCTTGCAGTCCACAATTTCCGCCGCCGGAAATCGCTTCTCGAGGTCCTGGCGCGTGCTCACTGCGACGATCCTGTCCTTCTCCACGCACACGCTCGCGCCTTCGAGCACCTCGCGCCGCTCGTTCATCGTAATCAGCCACGCATCGGCAAAAATAATGCTCATCGCAAATCTCCCGCCTGTTTGTTCAATCGTTTAGAAATGAATTTACTTTAGGACACGGTCCGAACCGCAGCGAGCAATCAACCTGCGGACTTCGCACCGCGCGAAGATTTTGATCTTCCGAAAAACAACTGATCCAGCGAAATCGAGCCGCCTCCAAACGTTGCCAGCGCGAACGCTCCCACGCCTAAAACCAGCGCGAGTCCGTACATATCAATGGCCAGCGGGTTCTGGAAAATTTTTTCGTCCCTCCAAAGCGCCACCGCCATTTCCCCGGCCAGCAGCAGTCCCACGATTCGGGTGAAGAGCCCAGCGATCAGCAGCGATCCTCCACCCACCTCCAGCGCAAAAGCGATGTACACGAAGTAGGCAGGGAGATGAGCGATATGGACAAATTCGTCGATATGTTCGAGCCTGCGCCCGAACACTTTCGGATACCCGTTGGAAATAAAAACCACGCCAACCCCAATCCGCAGGAGCAGCAGCGCCAACGGCCTCAACTTTTCCATCCCGTTCATCGCATTCTCCCCGAACGGCAAAAACGCGCGACAACTGTAGCACGGGACCCCGCCGATTGTGAAAATGCGCGCCGGTCGCACGGCCAAACGAACGAAAAAAGTTTCGAGCCTCCCTTGTTCCACGAGCGCCGCGCGTGTATTGTACGACATGGCCGCACACTCACCCTCCAACGAACCCCCCAATTTTTCCTCGATCGCAGAGGCAGCGAAGAATGCGAAAGCCGCCGGCTACGGCTTGCGAGGCAACGCGCTGTCACCGATGGAAACGCTCGCGCAATCCATTTCCACCATCGCGCCCACGGCCACTCCCGTTGCGACGATTCCGCTCGTCTGCGCGCTTGCGGGCAACGGCACTTGGCTCGCCTACGTTTTGGCCACAGTCGCGATCCTGCTCGTCGCCTGGTGCGTAGGCCGTTTTGCGCGCTACTCCTCTTCCCCGGGCTCACTCTATTCTTACGCTTCGATGATCCTGCCGCCGTGGCTCAGCGCCACCGCCGCATGGAGTTTGCTGCTCGCCTATGTCGCTACCGGCGCGAGCGTTCTCGGCGGCTTCTATCATTACGCCAACGTGATGCTTCGCGATGCGACCGGCCACGTTGCCTCAACAGTTCTACTGACGACGATTGTCACCGCCGGCTCCATGTGGATCGCCTGGCGCGACGTGGAAATCTCCGCGCGCCTGATGCTCTGGATCGAAGCCGTTTCCGTCACACTCATCGTCATCGTTGTGGCGCTCGTGCTGGTGCGCCACGGCTTTCACGGCGACCCGGAGCAACTTCACCTGCGCGGCCTGACGGGCAGCGGCCTGCGCCTCGGGCTCGTGCTCGCACTGTTCAGCTTTGTCGGCTTCGAGAGCGCGACCACCCTGGGAGCAGAAGCGCGCGACCCGTTGAAGACCATCCCCCGCGCCGTCATCCAAAGTTCTCTTCTCGGCGGCGCCTTTTTTGCTCTATGCGCCTATACCGAAGTCCTCGGCTTTCGCATGGCCGGTCAGGACCTGGGAACAAGTGAAGCACCACTGCGCGTGATGGCCAGAGTCGGTGGCATTCCCGTGCTCGGATTGCTGATCGATCTCGGCGCCCTCGTGAGCCTGTTCGTCGGGATGCTCGCCTGCATCACCGCCGCCGCACGCGTCCTGCTCCTGATGTCCCACAACGGGCTCACTCACGCCTCGCTCCGCGCCACGCACGCGCGAAACGAAACGCCCAGCGCCGCGATCGTCGTCACCGGTCTCGCCGCGTTTCTTCCCGTCGCCATTCTTGCCGCCAGAGGTGTGAGCGGTTTCGACGTTTACGGATGGCTGGGCTCCCTCGCGACGTACGGTTTCATCGTCACTTACGGACTCGTCAGCTTCGCGCTTCCGGGATACCTCCGCGATCATCACGGCGTCGTCAACGCCGCGACAAAAACAATTCCCTGGCTCGCGGTGGTCGCCATGGTACTCGCCCTCGTCGGCAATCTCTACCCCATACCCGCAGGCCCATACGGCAAGCTGCCATTTATTTTCCTGGGATACTTAGCCGTCGTCCTTCTGTGGTTTCTGTTCCAGTCGCGTACGAAAACCGCCGCGCGCGGCGATTCGCAAAGCTGATCCTTCAAATCAGCGCAACTCCTGCCCTTTCTTTTTTTGTTTTTTTCTTGGAGAATGAGGGCCGCAACCCCGGGCGATCGCAGCCACCGGGGCCCAGTAAGGAGCCCACATGAAGGCCTTCATAACCAAAGACACTCCCGTCACCGATGAAGTCTTGAACGCGATTGCTTATCTCCCTACTTCGAGCCTTCCGTTGATTGTCGAAGATGGATTCTTCATGAAGCTGACGGACAGGGACTTCATGCGCCTCGCCTTCCTACTGGCCTACAAAGGATATAACGAAGGCGGCTCTCCAATTGGCGGCGTGATCATCAACAATCAGACCCGGCAGATCGTCGGAAAAGGCCACAATACTTTGGTCCAGGAGAATCACCCGTACAACCACGGCGAGACCTCGGCCGTACGCGATGCCGGGCGTCTGGATTTCAGCCAGACGACCATGTTTACCTCCCTCAGCCCTTGCGATATCTGCACGGCCCTGATCTATTTGCGTCAATTCAACAGGTGCGTCGTCGGTGACGTTACCAATTATTCGGGCAATGAGGACTTGATGCGTCAAAAAGGCGTCCAGGTCGATATCCTCGAGGATCGCGAAGGCGTGGCCTTCTACGCAAAGTACCGCAAGGAAAAGCCGAATCAGGACCTTGAAGATTGGAAGGGCGTCGCCGCCGTGCGCAAAGCCGCCGCAGCCAAACCTTAATAAATTTGCCGCGTCCAAACCTTGATTGCGACGCCGGTTCACCCAGCCCAGAGCCGTGTCAAACCAGAGCCGCGTCAAATCAAAGCCGTGTCAAATCTTAGTAGGGCGCAGCTTCAGCTGTGCCGTAAAGTACGCAGAATCAACGCGGCTTTAGCCGCTGGCGTGTTCGAAATTAAATCGTCACTCAGGCTCTATAGACTGCCTTCCTGCAATCAAGTAGCGATTTTTCTTCCCATCCCGGGAAAAACCCGGCCCTGAAACATCGCGACGAACAACCGTGTTCCACTTTATGTTTTGCTTATCTGACTTTTCACTTCTGTTCTTGCAATCCACAGCAATCGAGGTATAGAAATACAAATAATTGATGGCCATGATTGAAAGATTGCGCTTTCCATCGGGCCCGGTTTCGCTTAAGTTCCTTCCAATTGTTGGTGTCAGGGACTGGGGGGCAATTGGGGGGTGCAGCGTCCAAACTTCAAAGCTCTCGGACCACAATTTTTGAAGGTTTCGATTTTTGGAGGGAGAGAAGAATGAAAATACGCAACGTGCGTTCCGCAGCGCTTTTACTTTCATTTCTCGCGCTGGTTTCCATACTGGCGTCCAATGCGCAAGCACAAACACTTGGAGGCATCACCGGCACAGTCACAGATACATCCGGTGCAGTCATCTCGGGCGCGACCGTCACATTGGTCGGCGATGAGACCAAGCTGAGCCGCACTCAGACCACCAGCACCACTGGCGCCTACTCTTTTGTGAACCTGCCTATCGGCAACTACTCGCTCTCCTTCACGCAACAAGGCTTCCAGTCGCAGAACATCCCCGTCCATCCTCGTGCAAGCCAACCGCACCGCGACCGTGAACGCCGAACTGAAAATCGGCAACGTAAGTGAATCCATCACGGTCGAAGAGACGCCCCTCATCAACATGGTTGACACGACCAACGGCTACGTCATGGACAAGCTGGAGATCGACTCCGTGCCCCTCTCCACCAGCTCCTTTACCGGCTTGGTTACACTTTCCGCCGGCGTGAATACGGAACTGCAATCCGGGTCGGGAGCCAATGAAGGACTCGGGAATGCTCCGATCTGGGCGAATGGCCAGCGCGACACAAGCAATTCATTCTTGCTCAACGGCGTGGATGCCAAGAATCTTTTCAACGGCAAGACCACAAGCAATGTGTCCTCTTCCCGCGTCGTGAACGCCACGGGCGTCAGCACTTCTTCCGCCCTGAGCTCGCTTCCCATCCAGAGCAGCGCCTCCGTTTACCTGGCGATTGGCGAATCGATTCCTTCACCGGCTCAGGAAAGCCATCCAGGAAGTTCGCGTGAACACCTCGATGTACGATGCCCAGCAAGGCTCCACCAGCGGCGCGCACATTGACATGAGCACCGCCTCGGGCACGAACAATATCCATGGCACCGCCTACGTGCATCGCGGGACCAACTGGCTGAACGCCGATCCCTATTTCTACAACGCGGATCCCAACATTCCGCAGAGCGAAAAGAATCCACAACTCCACCGCTATACTGCGGGCGGGACGATAGGTCTGCCCTATCAAAAAAGATAAAGTCTTTTTGTTCGCAAGCTATCAACATACGCGTGCATCGGATGACACAATCGGCATTTTCCGTCCGACAGTGCCGGGAGGTCTCTTTCAGACTACCGATCCCAATAACGCCAGCAATCCTTGCACAGCTGCCAACAGCGCTCTGCCCGGGATGCGCACGGCCTCTTGTCTGGCATACGTCGCAAACGCGAACAACCTTTCGTTCCTGCCGCTTCCGGATACATGTGCACTGCCGGCAATCGGGACAAATACGTTTGCCGCTCCGGGGGCAGGCACAAATTCATGCGGGACGTTCACAACCTCGAACCAGATCAGCCCCATTGCATATACCCTCTTCAATTACGGATGCCCGCAACATTGCATGATTCCCTGGGCCAACCCGAATGCACTGGCCCTCAACACCTCGAATGCCGCCCTCCAGGAGGCGTTTCCGGAAGACGCCGAGGAACCTGGCACAGCCCTCTTTCGGGCGCACCAGGCGGTTCTGGATCTGGATTGGAATCCCAATTCGGCGCACTCCTTCTCGGTCAAGTATTACTACCAGCATGACCCGACGACCGCCCCGTACGCCTATTCATCGGTCCCTGGCTTTAACCAGAATTTGGACGCTGGCAGCCAGGTCATTTCCCTCAACCATACACAGATCGTGAGGTCCAACCTGAGCATTACCGAAACCTTCGGGTTTATCCGGGAAAAGGCCTACAGCACCGTCAGCCAGCCCTTCACGATGGCCGGATTTACTCAGGCGTGCATGACCCTAATGGCCCAGGCGAATTACACTGTCAACCCCGGTGATTGCGCGATCAACAACTTTGGTTCCAGTGTGTTTCCAGGCTTTACAATCAACTTTCCCTCTAATCAAGTTCTTCCTTCTTATCAGCCCCTCCTTAACATCGGGGCCGGGGCGGAATCCATGGGCGCCTACACTGGAGTTTTCCAAAACCGGTTCAATCCCTCTGCCAATGCCATCTGGACTTTGGGCAGGCACACCATCACGTTCGGCGCCAGCTTTGCCTATACGCAACTCAACGCGAGGGATGAAAGAAATCAATTGGGGATGATCGAGGGAGAGGACATCAACCAATTTCTGCAGGGTGAACTCTTCGACGATTATCTCTATTCCGGAACCCTATATCTGACTGGCAATCCCAATCGCTACTTCCGCGCCAACGAGACCGGTGAATACTTTCAGGACAAGTTTCAATTCCGGAGCAATCTGGCGATCACGGCAGGTGTACGCTTTGATTGGAATGGCGGTTTCACGGAGAAAAATGGCAACCTGCTCAATTTTGATCCCTCGAAGTATGCGTATGACCCGGTGGGCGACCAAATCACGTCGACCGGCTTGATCGTTGCCGGAAATAGTCCAAACCACACGCCCGGCGTCAGCAATTCAACCCTTCTCGGCCGTCAGTGGGGATTCGCACCCCGGCTCGGTGTTGCGTGGACGCCCAAGATGTTCAATAACAAAATCGTAGTCCGGGCCGGATGGGGGATGTATTACGACCGGGGTGAGCTCTATACCTACCTGTCGCCGGGAGTCGCCCAGAGCATCACACCGGGCGGTCCATTTGGAATCAACCAGCAGCAGCCATTTGTGGGTACGCAGTATTGCCCGACCCAGTTTGTCGGCACTTACAATAATTGCATCCAGGCCGGCACGGGATCGGCAGCGGTTCCGCAGACGTCGAACCTCGAGAACCCCTTTGGGACTCACACTAGCGCCACCCCCATCCGGGAATCCAACCACAATCGCTACATTCACTCCCTCCACCAACTGTCCTACTGCTACGACTCCCGGTTGCACTCCCCCGCTGCCTAATGGCGCCGATCTCGCAGCCGGCGGCATACCTTTCTATTTGGGCGTTTACAACCGGAACAACAAGCTCCCCTACACCATGAACACGACGCTGGACATTCAATGGCAGCCGCGAAACGATTTGGCGATCGATATCGGGTATGTGAATGCCCTTGGCCGCCATGAAATCGTTCCCGTCCCATTTAACCAGGCGAGAATCGCATCCCCGAGCAACCCGTTGTGCGGGCCGACTCCGGTATGCGCCAGCCCAGCCACCTCCCCGTTCGCTCAGTCTTATACGTATGGCTACACGGTCCAGTCGTCGGCTCCCCAATTTTTTGACGAATTCCCGCTGCCGTTAACCGACGTGAATGGCCACACCAACGAAGTCATGTACGCCAACTCAGAAGGCGGCAACGTCGACATGCGCGTCCCGTACATCGGGTATGCGGGTGAGTCGGAGTCCTTTACCGCCGAAGGAATATCGGCCTACAACGCCTTGCAGGTCCACGTCGAAAAGAGGCTCAGTCACGGGCTCCAGGCGGGGCTTTCCTACACGTTCTCACGGTCCTTTGACGAACAAAGCGCACTGGGGCTCTTCTATAACGGCAGCAATCCGCTCGATTTGCGCGGTGGCTATGCGCCGTCGGACTTCGACCGAACACACGTGTTCAACATCGATTACCACTACGAATTCCCGAATTTCCGGCCGATTAATTCCTGGGAGGGCAAAGTAACGGACGGTTGGGCCCTTCAAGGCGTCATCACACTCCAAAGCGGACAGCCCTTCAGCGTCGTCGACTACAGCGGAGCCGTCGGTAGCATTTTCTACAGCATCAACGACGGAATCACGAATCCGATCGTGCCGCTTTGCAGCGCCGCGTTCGTAGCCGCCGGTCAATGCGCTCAGGCTTGCACCCCTAAACAAGCTGTCACTGGAGCAAAGGGCAACACGCCCGGCCTTCCGGCCCTGAACGCTGCCTGCTTTACCGTCCCGCTGTTGGCGCCCGGCGCCCTCAACGGCGCTATTCCTGCCGGCGATACGTACGAGACAGACTTCATCGAAGGCGGCGGGCAGCGCAACATCTTCCGGCAACTGTGGCAAGAGCGAGCCGACATTTCACTTGTAAAGAATACGAAATTGACGGAGCGGTTTAACTTGCAGTACAGCTTCGACGTCTTCAACCTGACCAACCATCCCAGTTTTGACATTCCAATCGACAACATCGATCAAAATTTCGCCTTCGTTGGATTTCCTGTGCAAAGTGCGGCGAGTCCTTTGCCCACTGGATGCAGCGCCACCTCTACCGGAACCCCTGGCAGCTTGTATTACTGTCCCACGGGCCTCGGGCAGGTTGTGCACACCATCGGCGGCTCCCGTCAGGTTCAGATGTCGTTGAGCCTCACTTTCTAAGACGAATCGCCAATTCCAAGCGGCGGCTTCTTGATGAGAAGCCGCCGCTTTTTTTGTTGGCATGGCGCAAGTCACACTTTGTTTTTTGTAGAGGCCGCCCGCTTTTTGGGCGGGCAGCAGTCCGCGCCATCGCAATCGACCTGAGTCAGAACCAACTAAATAGTCAAACATCCATCGCATCGCTGGCCGCATAAAAATATTCTCGCGAGCCCCGGCTTGCCAGGCTCTTGCATTTCGCTCCAACCGAGACATAATGGCGCGATGCCGCCGCCAACCGCCGGATCGGAAATCCGGAGCGAAGGGGGAAACAGGTGCAGACGTCGTTGACCGCGCGTGAAGTGCAGGAGGCCGTCGAAGAACGCATCAGCAAGGGCCTCTATGCGCTTGGCCAGCGCCTGCCTCCTCTGCGCTCCATCGCCGCCGAACTGGGCACCAGCCCTTCCACGGTCAGCCGCGCCGTCCAGGAAATGATCCGCGACGGCTGGCTCGAGGTGCAGGAACGCCAGTTCGTTCGCGTGCGCGCCCAGCTTCCCCACAAATCCGTCCGGCACGCCGTGATTCAGCGGGCCATCAAGTCCATCGCGCACAAGTGGAAACTGTGGGGCGGCGACGAGCAGGAACTGCTCGCCGACATCAAAGAGATCGTAGCCGAGGTCTTTGACGCTGAAGGCCAGTTCGTGTTTACTGAATGTAATAATGACGACTTAAATTACCTTGGCGAGCAGCTGGCCGGCGAACTCCCTACCCTTTCCATCGGCCGCACGTTAATCGCGGATCTCGATGCCTCGCGCCTGCGCCAGAACAAGTCCGCGGTCCTGGTCCCCTACTATCACTACGCCGAGGTGAAGGAACTCGTCGGGCAGGACGTCTCCATCGTCCCGGTCCACACCTCGCCGAGCGCCGAGACCCTCGACGAGCTCCTGACCGTCCCGCCCGGCTCAAAGATTTTAGTGGTGGGCCACAACAAGCGGTCGGTCACGCGCCTCTCCGGAATCGTCCGCGACTACGTCGACGCCAAAATCACCGCCATCCTCGAGGGCGAGACTGACAAGCTGGCCAAACTCGCGCCGCAATCCGACGTGGTCTTCGCCGTGTGGTCCGCCGCCGACGCCGCAACGGCCGTCCCCGGCGTGAAGCGCGTCATCGTAGTCCGCTTCGCCCTCGACACCTCGCTCGGCGCCAAGCTCAAACTAGGCGCGACCATGACGGCAGAAGAATCTCACTAGCCGTTGTTTTCGCACGCGGCACAGCACGGCGAAGCGCTCACCATTGGCAGGCCAAGGGTAGCGCCGCGCAAAGCGCCGGTAATTACGTCAGCCTCAGCAATCCGCAAAGCCAGCGGCGGATCGATGGCCAAACGCCCTGCCCCGTCAACCCCCACCAGTACTCCGCGCTCGCACATCCGCCGGAGAATTTGCGCTGCCGCGAGCGATGGCGTGAACGCGACGCGGAAGGATAGTCCCGTCCCCTCAACCTTTGAGATTTGCGGGCAACTTTCGCGCATCGCGAGCAAACGCGCCATCAAATAATCCGCAACTTCGCGTCCCTGCCGCAACAACCCTTCCTTTTCGACCGCGGTGATTGCCCCCGCAACGCGCGCTAAAGTTGCCAAGTCCGCATCATGCTCGCTGCCCTGACCGCCGCGCCCCAGCACCGCTCCAAACGGGAAACCAAGCGCCAGCGCATCACCGACGACCACGAGATCGGGGGTGCGTCTCCAGGCGGCACTTGCAAACCAGCGCCCGCTACGCCCCAGCGTTTCGTTTTCGTGTACCGCAAGGAAATCGACGCTCTCCGCCGGTTCCCCGTCAAGCGCGTTGATCACAACCACGCGCCCTTCTGCGCCAGCCGCCGCCCGGCCAATCCGCGTCGCGAAATCAACCGCGACAGCGAAGCTTGATTTCATCGCAAGGCAGACGTAACCGGGCTCCAACGAGGAAACCATTTGTTCGACGGTAGCCGCGCCGATGGACGGCAGAGCCGGCAAGTCATGTCCCAGCAGCGCAGTCGCCGGCGACGCGACCGCATCGAGATACAGCCGCCCGGTGGAGAGCTGCACGGTACAGCGGCGCGCGTCCACCGGATGGTGGACGTCCTGCCCCGCCGCCAAATTTCTTCCGGCTGCGGCAGCGTGAGAAGGCCAATAAGATTGGAGCGACAATGAAAGCTCCCGATTAGGCGCTTGCGATGAAAATACCCGCCTGTTATATTGTCTCAGACAAGAGACAGAATACGGCGCAAGAGATCAGACTGTCAACCGAGGGGGCGCGGTGGCGGAACAACTTGATCTGGTCATTAAAAACGGCACCCTGGTCCTCGGCGGCGGCAGCTACCAGATGGCCGTCGGCATCAAGGACGGCAAAGTCGCCGCCCTGGGGCAGAAAGAATTCCTCCCACCCGCCAAGGAAGAAATTGACGCCACCGGCCTGCATGTCCTTCCCGGCATAGTCGATAGCGAAGCCCACCCGGGATGCTATGTCCCTTTCAAATATGACATGACCACGGAATCGCGCGCTGCTGCCTGCGCCGGAATCACCAGCTGGGGCATCCAGGCGCCCTCGACGCGCCTGGGCACCGAGCCCTTCAAGGAAGTGGTGGCGTCCAGCGATGTGGTGTCCTTCAACAAATGCTTCGGCACAGCGGTCGAAATTATCGAATCGGTTTCGATGGTCGACTGCTATCTCACCTACATGCTGGAAACCGACGAGCAGGCCAACGAAATTCCGCAATACGCCGAGGAGCACGGCGTCACTTCCTACAAACTCTACATGCAAACGCGCAGCATGAAGGGATGGCGAGCCGATCAGGACAGCAACTGGCCCTCGCGCCGCGCCGGCCTCGGCACCGGGATCGACGACGGCACTGTCTACCTCGTGATGGAAAACGTGGCGCATCTCGGCTACCCGGCCATTTGCCACATCCATCCTGAAAATTGGGAAATCGCGCGCATTTTCGAAGAGCGCCTGCGCAAAGCGGGCCGCAACGATTTCGGCGCCTGGACCGAACGCTCGCCCGATTTTCTCGAAGCGCAGCACGTGCACGCCTACAGTTATCTCGCGCGTCAGACGCCCGGCCATGTGCGTCTTTATCTCCAGCACGCTACTACCAGATTGACCTTCGACGAGATCGCGCGCGCCCGCGCCGACGGCCTCGAAGTCTACGCCCAGACCGGCCCCGCCTGGCTCTGGCTCGAGCCTCAATACGGCTGGCGCATCAATGTGCCGCTGCGCCGCCGCGATAATATTGAAGCACTGTGGGTCGCCCTCGCCGATGGCACCGTCGATGTAGTCGGCTCCGACCACGTCGTAGCGTGGGAACCATCCTCCTACGAAGAGATGTACAATCCGAATATCTGGTCCTGCCGCACCGGATTCTCGCGCGTCGAAATGATGCTGCCCGCCTTGCTCTCGGAAGGCGTCAACAAGGGCCGCCTCTCGATCGAGCGTGTCGTGCAAGTGGCCTGCGAAAATCCGGCCAAGACTTCCGGCATTTGGGGCCGCAAGGGTTCCCTGCTTCCAGGCTTTGACGCCGATGTGGTGCTGGTCGATCTCTCACGCGAGGTCAAGGTGAACAAGGGCCACATCAATACGCGCTCGGGCTGGTCACTGATGGAGGGCCACACGTTCAAGGGTTGGCCGGTGAAAACTATTTTGCGCGGCAAAGTCACCGCGGAATGGGCCAAGGACAGTCCCGGCATGCGCCCCGTCGGCGAGCCGCGAGGAAAATATCTGCGCCGCGCGCTGGGAACTCACAAGCCGGGCAGCATGGAAGTGAACAGCCCGGTGCGCGTCAGCCGGACCGACCGCTGGCTCGCCGATCCTTATCAACGGCCCGGCTTCAGCCGGGATACGCTCAAATACACCAAACCGCGGGGGCAGTAAGATGGCCGTTTGGGACGATGTAATAAGCGATAGCGATCGGCAGATTTTCGCCGCCGCCGGTTGGGGACGCCGCGCCGGCTTCGGCAAGCGGCCCGCCGTCATGGTCATCGACGTCAACTACAATTTCTGCGGCGACAAGCGCGAACCGATCCTCGAGTCCATCAAGCGCTGGCACTTTTCCTGCGGCGAACGCGCCTGGGACGCCATCGACGCCATCCGTAAAATCCTGGCCGTGGCGCGCCGCAAGCGCCTTCCCGTTTTCTACACCACCAACCCGCGCCGCGAAGACGGCTTCGACCTCGGCGTTTGGACGCTGAAGGGAACCCGCTCAGACGAAGAAGTGGATGTGCAGGGCCACAAGGGCAACGACATCGTCGCGGAAGTCGCTCCTCTGGCCGGCGACGTCTTCATCGAGAAAAGAAAACCCTCCGCCTTTTTCGGCACGCCGCTCATGAGCTATCTTACGAATGCAGGGGCGGATTCGCTGATCCTCACCGGGACCACCACCAGCGGCTGCGTGCGTGCCTCGGCGGTCGATGCCCTGAGCTACGACCTGCGCGTCACCATCCCCGAAGAAGCAGTGTTCGATCGCGGTGAACTCTCCCATAAAATGTCGCTGTTCGATCTGCACATGAAATATGTGGACGTCACAAACCTGGCTGAGGTCCTTAGCTATCTGGAATCTCTGGAGGCCGGATTATTCGACGAGCGTTTTCCTCCGGCGGCACGCGCGGCGCGCGGAAAATCCGGGTAGCAGTCGAGATTCGCAATGAGCACCATCACCGAAATCGTGGTCCCGGCTCGCGAAGGGCGCGGCGTCATCGTGCGCGCCGGGCAGCTTCTCGACATCATCGATCTCGAAGGCCACCAGGTTGGCGATCTGGTTGCCTGGCGTCGCGCCGATCCGCGCGAATACATGTCGCCGACGCACACGGTGTCGTGCAACGCTTCCATCCTCTTGGGCGCCGGCTCGCAGGTGTTCACCAACCACCGCAATCCCATCTTCACCATTCTGCGCGACGATGTTGGCAAGCACGACCTCATCGTTCCCTGCTGCGATCCCGAACGCTTCTCGCGCGATTTCGGAATCCACGATCATCGCAGCTGCCTGCGCAACCTCGAACAAGCGCGCGACCTGCTGGGAGAAACCTTCGACATTCATGGCGAGCAAGCGTGGAATGTGTTCATGCACAATCGCGTATCGCCCGAAGGCAAAGTGGTCACCGATCCCGCCGTGCATCCCGCCGGCTCAACGATCACCCTGCGCGCCGAGATGGATCTCGTCGCCCTGCTCTCGGCCTGCCCGCAGGACCTGACTCCCTGCAACGATTTCCACCCCACGCCGATGAAGCTGGTAGTGCGCGACGCGGTTTAAGTAGCACAGGCACTCTTGCCTGTGCGGTTTTGTCCAATGTCAATCGCGCTGTAGATGCGCGGAGGCTGAGAAAACCGCACAGGCAGGAGTGCCTGTGCTACTTTCTCTGCATCTTGTGAAGCGTGAGCCACCAGGAGGACGACGTGGAAGTCCGCAAGATCGTGACATTCGCCGAAGATACTTTCACCGAAGCAGGCCGCCCTGCCGAACCGCCGATGCGCAAAGTCGCCGTAGTAGCCGTAGTAAAAAACCCTTTCGCGCAGCTCTACGTCGAAGATTTATCGCCGCTCACGAAAGCAAGCCTCGAACTCGGAAAGCGCATCACGTCCATCGCAATCGCAGCCATGGGCGGTCTCCCCGTGCAGAGTTATGGCAAGGCCGGACTGGTTGGCGTAGCCGGCGAACAGGAACACGCCGTCTCCATGCTCACGACCGTCTTTGGCAACGTAATGCGCGAAGCAGCCGGCGGCGGCAAGGCGTGGATCTCATCGATGACCAAGCGTGTCGCGCCCGGCGAGACCATCGACATCCCGCTCGCCCACAAGGACGCTCTCTATGTCCGCTCGCACTATGACGGGATCACATTGACGCTCCACGACGCCCCGCTGCCCGACGAAATCGCCATCATCGCTGCGTTCGCCAATCGCGGGCGCATCAATCACCGTGTCGGCGGATTAGCGGCGCATGAGATCAAGGGAGAGGACGGCCTTGTCTGACCTACCTGCGGGAGGACAACGGATGCGCGTTGCCATAGTCAATGTCGGCAAAATTGTCAGTGGCGACTGGCGCAATCCATTTCTCGCTGGCGATACGATCGTCTCCGAAGCCGGTCGCATCGTCAGCGTAGGCACCGCCTCGTCCGGCGATGTGGCGAGCTCCGACGTGGTCATCGACGCGGACGGCACCACCGCCATACCCGGCCTGATCGACAGTCACGTGCACACCACATTCGGCGATTACACTCCGCGCCAGAAAACGGTCGGCTTCCTCGAAAGCTATCTGCACGGCGGCGTCACTACAGCAATTTCCGCTTCCGAAGTTCACGTCCCCGGCCGTCCCACCGATCCCGCGGGCGTAAAGGCTTTGGCTGTGGCCGCGTTCAAGAGTTTTCAGAATTTCCGCCCCGGCGGAATGCGCGTGCATGGCGGTTCGATCATCTTCGAACCCGGCTTGACCGAAGCCGACTTCCGCGAGGTCGCCGCTCAAGGAGTTTGGCTGGCCAAGGCCGGCTTCGGCGCCGTCAAAACGCCTTTTGACTACGCGCCGATGATCGCCTGGGCCAAAGCAGCGGGAATGATCACCACCGTTCACACCGGCGGTTCCTCGATTCCCGGCTCCGGCGCGATTCGTGCCGAACATCTGGTGGCGATGCAGCCCCACGTATCCTTCCACATCAATGGCGGCCCGACCGCTGTGCCCGACGAGGATTTTCGAGTCATCATCGAGAAAACCGAGGCCGCGTTGCAGGTCTGCACCGCGGGCAATCTGCGCACGACGATCCTGTGCGCCAATCTCGCCCATGAGCTGAAAGTGTTCGACCGCTTCATCATCGCCACCGATACCCCAACGGGAAGCGGCGTCATGCCGCTAGGCATGCTCTACACGATCGCCCATTGCGCGAGCCTGACTGCCCTGCCGCCGGAGTGGTTCGTCTGCGCCGCCACGGGATCAAACGCGCGCATCTATCGCCTTAATTCCGGATTGCTCGCCGCCGGCCGCGACGCCGATATCGTCCTGCTCGATGCGCCAGGCGGCGGATCCAAAACCACCGCGCTCGATGCGATCAAGAACGGCGACATCGCCGCAGTCTGCGCCGTGATCAGCGATGGCGTGCCGCGCTTCGTCGGCAGAAGCCGCAACACGCCGCCAGGCATCCGCCGCGTCCGCGTCGCTGAATGCCGCGTGCCGCGCGACTTTTCGGCCTAGCGGGACTGCGCAATTCGATGTGCACTCGGTAGTGACTCAGTTTGAATTTAGGCGAACGGAGCAGCTGCCCGCCCAAAAAGCGGGCGGCCTCTACAAAACCCACCATCAAATCGGGAGACGGTTTTGTAGCGGCCGTTCCGTCCCGTGTCTTTCGGGACGGAACGGGCATCTTCCGGCTCACACCGAGTCAATAACCGTGCACTGTGGTGAGTTGTTCTTGATTCAGGCAATCGTGGACGCTACCATCGCGGCCCGGAAGGAATTCTGACGAATGGCTCGCGGCGAAGAGGATCTGCGGAACGATATCGCGGCGGCGGCGCGCGCGTTCAGCCGGCTCCATTACGTCCACGCGTTCGGCCATGTCAGCCAGCGCCTCGAAGGGTCTCTGCTGATCACGCCGACCCGGCCTCCGCTGGCGGCACAGCGCGCCGGCGACATTCTCGAAGTGGATTTCGATGGCGGCGTGGTGTCGGGCGATGCGGCAGCGCGGCCGATCGAGGTGTTCCTGCATATCGGAATTTATGCGGTGCGCTCGGATGTTGACGCGATCTGTCGCACGCACGCCCCCTACGCTTCGACCTGGCCTGCGGACGGCAAAGCGCCCGCGATTCAGCACGGCTTCGGCGGCATCGTCGGCGCCGTCGCAATGTATGACGCGTGCGATCTTATTCACTCGGCCGAACTGGGCGCAGCTGCGGCGCGGCGTCTCGGCAACGCCGATGCGCTGATCTTGCGCGGCAATGGCGTGCTCACGGTCGGCCGCAATCTGGCAGAAGCTGCGGCCCGAATGTGGAGCCTGGAAGAGCGCTGCGCCCAGTCACGGCGCCAGGGAACGCACGCGGCGCCCTTCAGCGCGGATGATCTGGCTGCTCGCTCTCGGTGGTATCCTGCAGAGAGCGAGCGCATCTGGACCTGGCTGAAGTATTTGGGATCGTGCGACTCCGCTCGCGAGATAGCGCCATCCTGAATGTAATCACCTGGAAGCATATTTCGCGCTGGACGGGAATGAGCCACGACGCTCCCCCGCGTTGCCTGACAACAGCTTCCGGCTGAGGGAGAGATTGCAATCATGGCACCCATTTCGCGCAGACAATTTCATAAAGCGGTAGTTTATAGTCTAGGAACTTCGGCCTTGGCCGGAATGACGGGCGAATTCGCTCAGCCCGCCTTAGCCCTGGACAAACTCAATTTCCAGTCGGTCTGGCTGAACGATCCCGAATTCATCGGCTACATGATCGCCATCGACAACGGCTACTACGCCGCGGAAGGCTTGGGCGTGAATTACATTCCCGGCGGCCCGGACGTCATTCCCGAGGGCTCGCTGCTCACCGGCAAATCCGATATCTCGCTCACCCACCTGACAGGAGTCGTAAAAGCAGTAACGGAAAAAGGCGCGCCGCTGAAAGTCATCGGCACGCAATATCAGAAGAGCCCCATCGGCGTGATCAGCCTCGAACAAAGCAATATCAAGCAGCCGAAGGATTTGATCGGCAAAACGGCGGCCTGCCCGCCGCTCACCATCTCAGTCTTTCTGGCCATGCTCAAGGTCAACGGCATCCCCAAAGAAAAAGTGCGCGTGGTGCCTTACACGTTTTCTCCCGCGCCATTGGCCAAGGGCGAGGTCGATGCGATCGTCGATTTCGTGCTCGAAATTCCGTTCCTAACCGAGCAGAAGAGCGGGAAGAAAACCGGCTATTTTCTGCTCTGGGACGCAGGCATGCCGCTGTTCATTGACCTGGTTACGGTGACATCCGACACGCTGAAAACGAAACGCAGCCAGCTCGTTAAATTTCTGCGCGCGAGCCGCAAAGGGTGGCTTGAAAATAACGCGGATCCGCTAAAATATCCGGTTCAGTACGCGAGCAGTTGGTTCAAGGGCAATGGCAGTTCGCTCGAAGCGGAAAATTTTCACAACAAAACGCAAATTCCTTTCATGGCCAACCCGAAAGGCCTGTTCGCCCTCGATGCCGCGACAATCGATTCGAGCCTCGCGGCGCTCGAACACGTCGGCCTCAAGGGGTCCAGGGACATTTTCGATCTGACTTTGCTCGCGGAGGTGTGAGCGAATGGTTGATGAACAACCTTTCGCCCATCCGCATGAGCTGGCGGACCTCAGCATCGAAGGCGTGAGCAAAACATTCCGCACGCGCGCCCAGCCGGTTCAGGCGTTATCTTCCGTCACGCTGAAAGTCAGGCGCGGTTCCTTCGTTGCGCTCATCGGCCCCTCCGGTTGCGGCAAGTCCACGTTGCTGCGGCTCGTCGCAGGACTGGAGGAACCGGATCAGGGCGCGGTGCTGCTGCGCAACGAATCGCCGCAAGCCTTCCGCGCTCGCGGCGAACTGGGAATAGCGTTCCAGGATCCGGCCCTCTTGCCGTGGCGGACCGTCCGCCGCAACGTCGCCCTGCCCTTGCAGGTTCTTGGCGAGAAGGTGAGCGAGCAGCAACAGCGCATAGACGATCTGATCGAACTCGTCGGCCTGACCGGATATGCCGACGCCCTGCCCGGCCAGCTTTCCGGCGGCATGCGCCAGCGCGTGGCCATCGCCCGCGCCCTGGTCACCAATCCTTCCATGCTGCTTCTCGACGAGCCGTTCGGCGCGCTCGATCAAATTCTCCGCCGCTCGATGAACCTGGAATTGCAGCGCATCTGGATGGCCAGCCCGACCACCACGTTGATGGTCACACACAACATCGACGAGGCGGCGTTCCTTGCCGACCAGGTTGTGGTCATGCACGCCGCGCCGGGCCGCATCGTCGATGTCATACCGATTCCCTTTTCTAGGCCGCGTGCGCCGGCGCTATTCGCCGCGCCGGAGTTCCACGCCATCTGCGACCGGCTTGCCGCCGCTTTGGACCCGAGTGCCACACGATGACGCGCGCCCAATTCAAAACGTCTGTGTATTTGTTCGCGGCGCTTTTGGTGTGGGAAGTTGCGGGCCGATCGATGCACGCGGTTCGTGACCTCATCGCCTCTCCAACACTGATCCTCACGCAATACTGGACCGGCGCCGATCTGTACGTTTCGCACCTACTCGCAACGGTCCGCAGCGCTGCATTTGGTTTTGTCATCGGCAATTTGGTAGCTGTGGCCGCGGCGATTCTTTTCTGCAGATTTCCCGCGGCGGAAACCGCATTTCGCGGCGTCAACATTGCGCTCTTCGCCATGCCGTCCATCGTGGTGGGCCCGGTTCTCGCCCTTGTATTCAGCGACAATCTTCCGCAAATCATTCTCGCGGCGCTGGTGGTTTACTTCCCGACGATGGCGGCCACGCTGGTTGGTTTGCGCGACATTGATCCGCGGCTCCTCGACGTCATAAAAACCTATGGCGGCGGCCCGAACGCGATCATGCGCTTCGTCAGATTGCGCTCGGCCCTCCCCGCCATCCTCGCCGGATTGCGCACCGCCGCTCCTCTCTCGGTGCTGGGCGCGATCCTCGGCGAGTTTGGCTCCGGCGTGCGCTGGGGCCTCGGTAGCTTCTTGCTCGGTTCGCTGGGGGACGCCGATCCGGCGCGATTGCTGGGTATCGGATTCGCCGCAACTGCCGTAGCCATGGCGGGTTACGGGGTCTTTGCCTGGATCGGCCGCCGCACCCTCGGCGCCTCCATGGCCGTGACAATCGCCCCGGAACGGTCGCCGGACCAATATATACTCTGGCCAGAGTACTCTAGGCAGAGTAGTGCAGCGCTCTTCTCGGTGGCGGTCCTCCTGCCGTTCCTGCTGTGGTGGCTGATTCTGCGCGTCTCCGACATCAGTCCAATCATCGCCCCAGGGCCGATGGAAACTCTCCGCTATCTGGTGTCCGGTCCCGACAGCGCTGACGCGCGCGCCGCGCTGCTCGCCGCTCTCGGCCAGACGCTTCCGCTTGCAGCGGTCGGCTTGGTTTGCGGCATCGCCGCGGCATTCGCGATCGCGGCGCTGACGGTGGTCCGCCCAGCGGCAGCGAAAGCTATCCTCCCGGTCGCGATGCTCCTGCAAAGCATGCCCCTCGTGGCGCTTGTTCCCCTCGTGATGCTGCTTTTCGGCCGCGACACAGCTGCCACAGTGGTGATGGCCGTAATGGTGGTGTTCTTCCCGGCTTACGTGATGCTGGCGCAGGGCTTCGCGCTCGTGCCGAGGCCGGCGCTCGAATTGGTGCAAGTGTATGGCGGGAGCAAGACAAAGGAATTCCTGCTTATCTCCGTGCCGTACGCCGCCTCGTATCTTTTCGCCGCCGCCAAGCTGGTGGTTCCGCGCGCCCTGCTCGGCGTGATGGTGGCGGAGTGGCTGCTCAGCGGCAAGGGCCTGGGCAATCTGTTGAACTCCTCGCGTGGGCTGCTCGATTACGACATGGTGTGGGCCGGTGCCGTCATCAGCATACTGATCTCGGTCGCGGCCTACGAGACAGTCTCGGGAATCGAGCGGCTGGTGCGTTGAAATTTGCGCCGGGTCTACAGGGTTGCCGATTGACTGTGTTATGTGCGAGTCTTAGGATCGTGTCCTGTCCGAGACAAAAGACAGAGCCAGCAACGGGCGGATGAGCCGTGATATTCTGCAATGGATTGGGCAGTCCGTTTCCAGGCTAAGTAATTGCGTTTCAGTACTATTGGAATGATTCGCCATGGTAACCACCACTGATCGAAAGCTTCGGATCCTGGAGTCGAGAAAAAAGATTTGCGCGCCTGCCCTGCTGGACGATGAACTTTGTTTTTATAGCCCCCAGGAAAATGTGGAAGCGCTGAAACATCCGCGCATCCGAAGATGGCTTCAATTTGTTTCCCGGGAATATGTGCCCAAGGTCGACAAAAAATATCACACGATTCTGCTCCTTTTGCCCTGCACGAAGACGAAGCCTTATCTTCTGAGTCCTGAGCACCTGCACATTAATGCCGGGCTCGTCGCGGCGGGCTTTCGGCCGATGAAGGGAGAGACGCTCGCGGAAAATTTTTCGGCTCATCTGCCCTCCGGCTTTTCGCCGGACGTGCTGTCGCTCGCGCCGCTGCGAAGGGACAACACCGTCATTCATCGCGCGGTGATGTCCGAGCCGCTTGTGTTTGTCCCTTACGAATATGTTTTCACATTCGGAAAACAACAATCCCCGGCTTGCTCGTACGATGACCCGGGTCTCTTCGAGGGCCGCGGCAACGCAGTGTCGCCCTGGCGGAAAGATTTCACGGGCGTTTCGATTTCGGCGAGGAAGTGGCGATGGGGTGACGAGGAGCGGCGGGCGTATGTCACGATGCACAACGAGATGTCAAAAAGACTGGCCCAGGTGATCGAGAGATTGAAACCGTTTTACAGCGATGTGGTCGCGTGGGTCGCGCCCGGGCTTACCCATCGAAGTTTCATTCTCGACCGGGAACACCGCGCCGCGAATGGCGTGGCGGCATCGCGCCGCGTGGGCGAAGAGAACTTGCCCCTTCAGGGAGCGAATGATTTCCTTCCGCCCGGGGCGCACATCGAATGTTTACCAACTAAGACACAATGCGAAGCAGCGAAACAGCGCCTGGCGAAAAGGCTTGGTCGCCCCGTTTCCGCGATTGGGGGATATTATTCGCGAGGCGGCGGAGATGCGACGCCACTGGCTTTGCCGGAGTTGCTGAAGTATCTGGTTTCTCGATTGCAGCGCAACAACAACGGAGTAGCTGGGAATCCATGATGCGCGCGCTAAAATTCGCGCTGGTCGCGGTTCTGGTCCTTACCGGCTGCCGCGGAAAGGCCCGAGAGAACGCCCCCGGCTCGTCCCGGCAAGTCCGCGTCATTCTGGATTATCTTCCGAACGCGGTGCACGCGGGATTGTACCAGGCGGAAGCGGCCGGGTATTTTCGCGACGAGGGGTTGAGTGTGAGGATCGACGCACCGACGTCTTCTTCGGACACGCTGCGGCTGATGGCGGCGGGGCAAGCGGAGTTCGGACTCGTCTCGCTGCTGGATTTCCTGAGCGTGCGCGCGAAGGGAGAGCCGCTAAAGATCGTCATGGCCATAGAACAGCGCCCGCTTGCAGCTCTGATCGCGCTCAAGAAATCGGGAATTGAGCGGCCGAGGGATCTTGGAGGGCGGCTTGTGGGAACTACCGGGGTGGTGAGCGACGACGCGGGCGTGAAGTGGATGATCAAGCATGACGGAGGGGATGCGTCGTCCGTCCGGCTCATCAACATCGGATTTAACACGGCGCAGGAAATCATCGCGGGAAATGTTGACGCGGCATTTGGCTTCTGGAGCCAGGAGGGCGTACAGGTTGCCGCGCACAAACCTGCGACAGTGATGCGGCTCAACGATTACGGCGTGCCGCCCTATCCGGAACTGATCGTTTTTGCGCGCGAGGATTATCTGGCGCGCGAGCCGGGGACCGTGCGGGGATTTCTGCGCGCCGTCGCCAGAGGATATGATGACGCTATTTCAAAGCCGGATGTTGCGTGCGCCGCGATGGCGGCGCGCGTGGAGGGTGAGACAACGGAAGGGCTAAGACCGTATCTGGATGCGCTGAGCCCCGTGCTGCGAGCGGATGCGCCCGCGTTCGGGCGGCTGAATCTTTCCGTTCTGAAGGATTACCTGGCCTGGACCAAGGAGATTGGCGTTCTGGACCTCCGAGAGGATCCGGCGAAGTTTGCCACCAATGAATTCTTGCCGCCGCTGCCGGCCGGCGAAGGCGGGAAGCCGTGATTGCGGAACCCGCAGCCATGAAGGTGCGCGGCGTCAGCAGGACGTTCCGCGACGGGGCAAAAACCGTGCGAGCTCTCGAAGGCACGGACATTGACATTCCGGATGGGAAGTTCGTTTCGATTGTGGGACCGAGCGCCTGCGGAAAGTCCACGCTCCTCAATCTGTTTTGCGGCCTGGACAAACCAGATACGGGTTCGATCGAAGCACCCGTGCTTGGGGACGGCGAACTGCTTGGACGCGTGGGGTACATGCCGCAACAGGACATGCTCATGCCCTGGAGGACGGTGACGGACAACGCGGCAGTCGGCCTCGAGTGCCTGGGATGCGGCCGCGAAGAGGCGCGCCGGCGGGCGCGCGAGCATATGGACCGCTTCGGGCTAAACGGATTTGAACTCTCGTACCCGGGCCAGCTCTCTGGAGGGATGCGGCAAAGAGTGGCGATGCTCAGAACGTTTCTGTGCGGAAGAAGAATAAATTTATTGGACGAGCCATTCGGAAAACTCGATGCGATTACGCGGGCGTCGATGCAAACGTGGCTGCTGGATTACTGGCAGGAGAACCGTTGTACAATCGTGTTCGTCACGCACGACATCGATGAAGCGCTGTTCCTGTCCGACGTGGTCCATCTGATGAGCCCTCGCCCTGGCCGGATCATCCTTTCGCTCGAGGTGGACGTTCCGCGTCCCCGGAAGTATGGGGAGGTCGTAACCTCGGCGCATTTTAACGAGCTGAAGGCGCGCCTCTTGCAAAGCCTGGGGAGGGAGGCATGAAATCGGGAATCTGGCCGCCTCTGCTGCTGGGCGCGGGAATTATTGCAGCATGGGAAATTTATGTGCGCGCGGCGGGAATCGATCCGTTGCTGTTGCCGCCGCCAAGCGCGGTGGCGCGGTACCTTGTGGAAAATGCGGGGATCATGGTCAGCAACGGGGCCGCGACGCTCTTGGAACTCCTCATAGGATTTGTAAGCGGCGTGATCATTGGGTTGTCACTTGGAATTCTGATGCAAATTTGGAGGTGGTTCCGCGAGGCGGCTTACCCGTGGCTGGTGGCGACGCAGATGGTTCCGATACCGGCTGTCGCGCCGATCCTGGTGCTGTGGTTTGGATTTACGATTGTGCCGAAGGCGGCAACCGTGGCGCTGATGTGTTTTTTCCCGGTTGCGGTGAACACAGTGGACGGGCTAAGTTCGGTGAATCCTGAATTGATCCGCCTGCTTCGCACATTCGGAGCGAGCCCGTGGAGCATCATGTCGATGGCGGCATTTCCTTCCGCGCTTCCGAGAATATTTTCCGGCGTGCGCGTGGCCATGGCGCTCAGTGTGGTTGGCGCGGTGGTCGGCGAATGGGTTGGATCCACGCATGGGCTCGGGTACCTGATGCTGCATTTTGAAAATCGCGGGGAAACCGCGGGACTTTTTGCGACAGTGACCGTTCTCACCGTGATGGGAATCATTCTGTTTTTCCTAGTGGGATGGGCAGAAAATTGGGCGATTTCGTGGCGCAAGTACGCGAAGGAGACTTTGTGAGCGAGACCATTTCGCTGGTCCGCGGAGGGCATGTCCTCACGATGGGGGTGCGGGGCGACATCGCCGGCGGCGCGGTCGCTGTATCGGGCGAACGGATTGCCGACGTCGGGACATACGCGGAGCTCAGCCGAAAATATCCGGGCGCGAAGGTTGTGGGCGATGATTACGGAATAGTAATACCAGGGCTCGTCAACGCGCACACACACATGTCCGAAGCGCTGATCCCGGGGATGGCGGAGAATCTTACGATCTGGGTGTGGGCGACGCGGCTGCTCATGCCCATCATGCCGCACCTGACGCGGGAAATGGCCCGCATCGGCACGCTCTTCCGCGGTGCCGAGCTGATTCGCTCCGGGCGTCACCACCGTGAACGACATGTTCTGCCACGCCAATCCGTCCGACTTTGCAAGCCTCGGCGTCGGTCGACGGCTTGGAGGAACTCGGCCTGCGCGGCGTCGTATCGTTCGGAGCCGAAGACATCGCCTGGGGCGCGTACGGCGCCGCTCCCGGTCACGCGAATCCTCGAAGAGCATCACGCCCTCGCCGAACGCTGCGCTGCATCCCGCGCGCGTCGGCTTCCGCGTGGGAGTTGGGACGATCCTGGGCCAGAGCGATGCGCTGCTCGAAGCTTCCAGTGATCTTGCCCGATCGACGGAAAAGGGAGTTCACACGCACCTCGCGGAAGTGCGCGAGGAGAAAACCGCGGCGCAGATTCGATGGGGAAAAAGCACGGTCGAGCAGGCCAATGAAATTGGAATCCTTGGGGCCGACTGCGTCGCCGGCCACGGTGTTTGGGTATCGGCGGACGAAATGGAAATGATCGCCGAAGTGAAGCGGCGATCATCTACAATCCCACCGCCAACATGATCCTGGGGTCCGGTGTGTGTCCACTCGGAGAGCTTGCGGCGCGACGGCGTCTCGATGGGAATCGGTACCGACGGAATGGCCAGCAACGACAGCCACAATATGATCGAGGCGATGAAGATTGGCGCGCTTCTTCAGAAGGTGCACCGGCAGGACCCCGAAGCAGCCGATGCCCGGCAGCTGCTGAGGATGGGCACGATCGACGGAGCGCGAGTGCTTGGGCTGGGTGAGATCACCGGATCGCTTGAACCCGGCAAGCGCGCCGACGTCGTCCGGTTCGATGGCAACTCGTTCGGAGCGGCGGTGGTGCACGATCCCTATCAGCAAATTGTGTACGGCGCTGGACCTGAGTCCATCGCTGACGTGTGGGTCGACGGCCGCAGGCTGCTGGCGGATGGCACGTTCGAAACCTTCGACCCACGTCGATCGTACCCAAGGTGCGCGAACTGGCGTGCGCCCTTGCAAGGCGAGTAACCTGTCGGAATTTTCATGCCTCGCACGCTGATCATTGGTGCGGGACACAATGGCCTGGTCTGCGCGGTGTACCTGGCGGCCGCGGGGCACCAGGTCACCGTCCTTGAGCGCGCGTCGGTTCCCGGTGGCTGCACCTTCACGGAGGAGATCTTTCCCGGCTACCGTTTCAACACCGGCGCAATTGAACTCGAAGGACTCGTGCACAGCGGGGTCGACCGCGAGCTTGGACCTCGAAGCACACGGGCTCCGCTGGATTCGCACCGAACATCTGCTGGCCGCGCATGTCGCCGACCGGACAGCACTGTTTCATCGCGATCTGTCGACTACGCTGGAGGGATTTCGGCGCGATTTTGGCGACGATGAGGCCGGGGAATGGGAACGCTTTGCCGCGTTCGCCAGCGCGATCATGTCGGCAGTGGGCTCCCTGCAGCATGTGAAGGCTCCCGGGGTCGGAGGAATCACCGACATTCTTGACAGGCTTGGAGACTTCGGGGGCGATGCGGAGGGCCTGATTCGAACGGTGCTGGCGCCCTCCTGCGTAGTGATCGACGAATGGCTGCGCTGCCCGGAAATGCGCGCGGCCGCCGCGGCGTTTTCCAGCCACCCGCAGATGCCACCGTGGGCGCCCGGCAGCGGTCTACTCGCGTGCCTTCTTGCCGTCTTCGCACGGGAGCCAGGGCGCGCGGCCGCTGGGCGGAACCGGGGAATTGATTGAGGCGCTCGCTCCGGGCGCTCGCGGCCCGCGGAGGCGAAGTGAAGTGCGCGTCCTCCGTCCGCGAGATCCTGGTGCGATCCGGGCGCGTCTCAGGCGTGGCTCTTGATTCCGGCGAGAAAATTGAAGCCGACAATGTCGTTTCGACGATCGACGTGAAGCGGGTGGCCGGACTCCTGCCGCAGGAACTGCTGACGGCACCCGTGGCGAAAAGCGTTGGCGGGAACCCATTCGGGCTTGTTCAACGTCGGCGAAATCAAAGTCGACGCGGCATTGGATCGACCACCCGTGTTTCGCGGCGAGACTCCGGCGTTTGCGGGATCACTCAAATACTTAATGCACACGCCGGACGCCTACGTGTCGGCGATGAGAATTGTGACCGGCGGCCGGATTCCCGCGCAGCTGCCGCTCATGGTGGTGATTCCTTCCGCGGACGATCCCTCGCAATGTCCGCCGGGGAAGGCGACGCTGTGGGCTTCGGCATTTGTGCCCGCGGTTTTCACGGACGGAGACACGTGGCCGGACGCGAACGAAAAGGCTGCCGACGCGGTATTTGAAACGCTCGAGCAGTTTGCGCCGGGAATAACTGCTTCTGTTGTCGGGCGGAAGATTACCGGACCGTCGGATTGGGAGAAGAGGCTTGGAAATCGCGCCGGCAATCCCAATCATTTGGACATGACCATCGACCAGCTTTTCAATCTGCGGCCCGCGCCGGGGTTTTCGCGATACAGAACTCCCGTTGCCCGGATTGTACCTTTCGGGGGCGGGCACACATCCGGGCGGCGGCGTCCACGGAATGCCCGGAAAGCTGGCCGCGGCCGCGGTGCTAGGCGACGAGCGCGGCGAGAAAGCTCCAGCGGGCAGACCGTCACTACTGGCCGTGGCAAAGATCGCATGGCGCTTGAGAAAGATGTTGAATTGACGAGCCCTTTATCGACAATGGATCCATACCAGGAATTAACGCTCTATCAAAGATCCGCCGTGCTGATGGCCGCAGCGAAGCTGGGCCTGTTTGCGGCCCTGGCGGATGGCGCAGCGACGCCTTCGGAAGTGGCGAAGTCCGAGTGTCGGCGCCGGTTGACCCGGTCGCAAGGATGCTGGCTGCCCTCGCGGCGCTGGAATATGTTTCGGGGATGGCGAGCGCTTCGCTCTCAACGATTTCTCGAGGACTTTCGTTCGCGATGGCGCGGGCGGAATGGCGAGGCTGGCATGGAAGGAGCACCTCTTCTACACGGCATGGAGCCGGCTTGCGGATGCGATTTCTTCGGGCTACGCGCTCTTTCCTTCGTTCGCGGATCGCGTGGCCAATGATTTCCCGTCGGTTGAAAAATTCCTGCTTGCGTTGAACGATCTTGCGGAGATGGGCGCGCCGGGAGTCATCGGAACTGGCGCCTTCGCGGGCGCCGGGACCATTCTAGATTTGGGTGGAGGTGGCGGCGGCTACGCAGCCGAGTTGGTGCGGGCGCTGCCCGGCGCGCGAGTGACGCTCGCGGATCTCCCGGAAATAATTCCGATCGCGAAGGGGTACCTCGAGCGGAAGGGACTGCGGGATCGCGTGGAAGCGGTGGCGGCCGATTTTCTGAGGGACGGTTGCGGTCTTGCGGGAAGAACATTCGATTGCGTGTTCCTGTCGCATGTTCTGCACGATTTTGACGCGCCGATTGCATCGGCCATCGTGGCACGCGCCGCTCGTCTCGTCCGCCGTGGCGGCAAGTTCGTCATTCTGGATGTGCTCGTTCCAGACGGAGGGCAGAGCAATCCGGTCGAGGCCTTGTTTGACTTCATGATGCTCGTTGAAGTCCCCGGCGGACGAAGCCACCGAATTTCAGATATGCGCAAATGGATTGAATCGACGGGCATGACCTCGCCCCCATCGCACAAACTCTATTTCGGAACTCTGCTCGAGTCGCAAGCCAAGCGATAGGCTCAGATCCAGTTGCTGGGAGGCATGGAGCAAAATCCTTGAGCGAAAAAGCCAGGTAAAACTGCAGTTTCCTGCCTAAAGCCTTTATTCGCGTCTCTGCCAGTGAAGTCCGGTAAAGCCCTACATAGCTCACCAGCTTCCTTTTAGTAGGCCGTTAACCATTCTGAAAAATTCCCAGTAGAAATATTGTATGCGACTTTTGAGCGTTAACGAGACTGCGGAGAAACTGAAGCTACACCTGGTCACTGTCCGTAAATAGATAAGCCCGGCTAAGCCGGTCAAAGAAAAGTATCACCAGCCGCTTTGAAAGGAGCGACTAAGCATGAAAATCAACGTATGACAGCCAAAACAGACTTGTGGGGGAGATCAATACGACCTTCCTGCAAGACGGATCGGTCGTCACCAGCAACACGGTCTACAACCCGAACAGCGGCCAGGCAATTTCTCAGCATATTTCCGTGCGGAACGCGCAGGGGAAGGTCACGACCAAGAACACATTCGGCGGGAAAGTTGCTCCCCTGAGGAGCCCGCAACCATGCCTTGCAGCTGGTTATATCTCGCCTCTCGCACCTCACCCGAGCGTTTTTGCGGCAAGTCTGGGCATCCGTATTGCCCGGAGCATGAGCACGAGATTGATGCGATGGAGCAGGGCGATAAGGACTGGGATGAAATCGGCGTCGCACCGGGCCATCTGTGAGGAGCCGAAAGAAAAGCTGTAGCTCTGCACTGAGTGCAACCGCCGCCCGGTTCATGACAACGATTGCGTTTACTGCGAGGAATGTTGCGTGGATGATACCGCTGGGAATTTTAGGGCCGCGGGGGCAGAGCGGAACTCGTGTTAGCCCCGCGCCGGGGCCGTGCGTGGTGGAATCCCTCGCACGGATTCCAGCGAGACTAGAACGCCCTACGGTGGAATGGAGAGGCCATGGTAGAGGGTTTTTGGATTGTCCAATTTGAAGGCGTCAAAGACAACGGCGGTGGCGCAGCCTTTTTCGTGAAGGGGTAGAAAAAAAACTGAGTCACATTCATATGAAATCCGCAGCGGACGCAGCTTCTAGGCAGTTGCACGCGGATTCCTGCGGTTTGTGGGATGAGGCAGGTTGATGTCGCTCTGGTCTCCCGTGCGGGAACGGATCGTCAACGACGGGAGCCTCGCAGACAGATCACTTTCGATCTGCATGCGGGTGGCTTCCGGCAAGATTTTTTCGCTCAACCTTTTAAGAGGTCTCTTTTCAGTCGATACTCGATCGTATAGCCGCTCGTAATCTTCCCACTCGGTCCGGAAAATTCGGTCGAGAACGCGCGTCCCCAGGCCATAGTTCCCGGTGTATCTCGAATGGTGCAGGGAGTGGTAGGTGGTGCTGGTGATCGCCTTGCCCAGCCAACGATTGTAATGTTGGGATTTCAGCTCGAAATTTCCATGGCTGAAGGAATTAATTACCAGGTAGCCGATATACCACGTCGCGATGCCGAAGACATTCAGGCCAAACCAATGATCGAGGACCGCCAGCACACCGAGGAACCCTAGGTCAAAAATGAGCTTCTCGGAAAAGGAGAACGAAATCGCTGTCAGCCAACTGTTCAGATGGCTCTTGTGATGCTCCCGATGAATCCAGTGGAGCCGGCGTATGTGAAAGGCCCGGTGAGAACCATAGTGCCAGATCTCGGCCCAGATGGTTGCGGTGGCAAGAGAATAGAGAATGACAGCCATCCGGTGCTCTTGAAGAAACCCAGATAGAGGAACGCCGCCAACAGTACAGCGTGGATCGGGGCATGGAGTGAGTTCTTCAGCTCCCTCTTAATCTGCGCGGAACTGATCGGCAAAGCATAGATGGTTCGCTCGCATATCTTCCACCTCCTGGTGACAGCGAGATACCAAAGCAAAGCCATCGCGTGGCCGAGGGTAGCAATGATGATCAGGAGAACTATCTCGGGTGTGGTCATCCGCATCGCGATCACCCTGTGCGCAAGCTATTTCTATGGCCGGCGCACGCTGTCAACCAGTTTGAAGAACTGGGCCTTCATAATCACATTAAGATACTCGCGCACGCCGCGTTCGTTACTCAACCTTCTTCCGTGCCTGGCAACTTCAAGCATCATAGGATGCGAAAGCCCGTTTTCGCGGTGAAAGAAGGGCTCACCGGCCACGGTGAAGCCGATCGCCTTATAGTAGGGCAGCAGTGCGGGCACGCAATCGATGTAGGTTTCCTTAACCGAATTGCGCATCCCATAGCGCGCGACCGCGGAAATCAGCTTGAGCGATGTGGGGCCGCCACGCCTGGGCTTTCTTGACAATGAATTTTGTGCAGACTGCGGTTCCGCCGGGATGATGCTTCGATGCGCGCATACCATACAATTCCTCGAGAATACCGACCGCACCTTCCGAGCACAGGTTCAAGCGCACCGTTCCTATCGCTTCTCCCTTTTCGACGGCGAGGAAGGTGTGACCCGCAATATCGAGATCGTCGGCGATCATATCTTTTTCGTGTGATCGGCGTAAGGTGACTGGCGCCCCAATTCTTCACAATATACGGTGTACCGCAGACCTTGTGCTTTTTCGAGCATCGCCTTGTTGCGGCACAGGAGCACCCCGATTTCCGGAGCGGCACCAAAGGCCTTCGCCGTCGAATCGAGAACGAGATTATCGCTCATTCTCTCTTCTGCAATGGAAGCAAGCTGCCGTAGTACCTGTACCGCCAGCGGAGGCTGATGTTTCTCCAGGCTGGCAACCGTGGAATCGTCGATGACGAGGGCGGAGGTCGCCGTTCTTGCGGTCACGGTTGCTGTGGCCGACCCACCGTGCAGAAACCCTATTTCACCGATTGGCGAACCAGAGCGGGCGATCACGATTTCCGGCGCCCTTTCAATTGACGGTCAACGGCAACCGAGCCATCCACCATTAAGTACATATCCGAGTAGTGCTGTCCTTTGTGGCGCAGGATATCTCCCGGCTTAAAACGCACAACATGACAGAAGGTCTGAAGCGATGCAACGTCGATTGAAATTTGTGTCACGGGGCCCGCCGATGGCTCGTAATACGCGGAATTTTGGCACAGGCCCTGATCAATTGCAATCGAAATGGAGTTTGTGGGAGAGCGCAAAATTCCCTCCATTTCGGCCTTTTCCCGACGTATCATGATGTCCGTCTTTTCTGAGTTGGGCCTGCACGCGCTGACTTGAGGTCGAAAAAAAGCGGATTTTCAATGGCGATTGAATTTTCATGGTACAGGGGGTGCCTTTGGGCGGCGGTTCGTTCGAGTTCCGTCTTCGCTTCTCTCGACGACCACATATTGCGGGAAATCGCGTCCAAGATGGAATTCGTTCACCTGGATGGTCAGGATATTTTGTTTCGCCAAGGAGACGTAGGGGATGCGCTTTACATTGTCGTGAGTGGACGCTTGCAAGTCGTTGCCGAACGTGGTGATGGCACAAAAACTACCATCGGACAAATCGGAATTGGCGAAGTAGTCGGAGAGATGGCGTTAATTGGAGGGGAGGTACGCACGGCTACGGTCCACGCGATCCGGGATAGCTCGATTGCACGTTTGACGCGAGCCGCATTCGACGACTTAATTGGCCGATATCCCCACAAACTGCTACGACTTTTCGGATCGGCTGCTATTGCTCGCACGCGTGAAACCTTGGCAGGCTGCCAACTGCCTTCACGTCCGCCGAGAACAATTAGCGTCATAGCCGGAGAACCTAGTGTTCGGTTGAACGAATTTTGCGCTCAGCTGGTTCAGCATCTAGCCGGCGTTGTCAAAGCTCGTTTGATATCCAAACCCATGGTGGCTTCGCAACTGGCCTTTGCTGTTCACGCGAGCGACAGCACTGACACGCAGGAACCTATCACGCACTGGCTGAATGAACGCGAAGCCGAAGTTAACATTCTTGTTTATGAGGGCGACCCTGGCGACTCCGCCTGGACCCAAAAGATACTGCGACAATCTGACCACGTTTTGGTCGTAGGCAGCGGTTCGGCGATTCCTTCAACGCCGGAGGCGTCCTTCAGAGATGCTGTGCAAAAAGGCGTGCAATTCAGCATTGTTCTTCTTCACGCATCAGATGCCAAACCCACAGGCTCATCGAAATGGCTTGATGCATATTGTACCGATCGCCTTCACCACATTCGCGAGGGCTTACACCCAGACTTTGAACGTCTTGCGCGCTTTCTTACCGGCCGGGCTTTCGGAATCGTGCTCGGCGGCGGATTTGCCAGAGGCATTGCGCATGCAGGGGTTCTGCGCGCCTTGAGGGAATGTGGAGTGCCGATAGATCTTATTGGGGGTACCAGTATCGGCGGCATCATTGCCGCGGAGTTCATTCTCGGGTTCGACTATGAACGACTTGTGCAGACAACATGCGCCGGATTTGATACCTGTTTCAAAGACGTTACTTTGCCATTTATTTCTCTGCTGACAGGCCGCAATCTTGCTCGTTCTATAGGCTCTATTGTTGGTGATCTGCGAATTGAAGATTTGCCAATTCCCTTTTTCTGTGTCTCTGGCCTGAATCTTACTCGTGCACAGATGCATATTCACGTTCGAGGTTCGGTGTTGCGCAGCTTGCTGGCAACTAGCAGAGCACCCGGAGTCTTCCCGCCAATCGTAGAGAATGGCGACCTGTTAGCTGACGGTGGCATCGCCGACAACCTGCCAGTTGCATTCATGAAAGCGTTCGCCAATGGCGGACCTGTAATCGCATCGGATGTCTCGACACCTGCGGAGTATACGCAGTGCAGCGATTATGGTTTGGCGGTATCCGGATGGAAGCAAGTCATTCGCAACCTGAATGTGTTTAAGCCTCAGAAATTTGTTCCTACTCTTGACTACACGTTGATGCGAACGATCGAGTTTGGCGGTGTGGCTGCTTGGACAACGCGCAAGGCAAATTGCTGATCTGTACATTCGATCACCTCTCACAACCTTTAAGGTAAACGACTTCAAACGTGGCCGCCGGATGGCTGAGGTCGCTAATGAATATGCAAAACCACGCATTGAGGAATGGCTTAGAAATCAATCTGGTAGTGGGCCCGAAAACGTAGTTAGCGGGACAGCGCTTGCCATATGAGAAGTTTTGACAACAGTGGAGTAGCGGCGCTCAACCTTGCCCACATGTCATTTACTGGGTCAGCTGTAACAGCATTCGTGCGCCGGGGAGTTTATCTCAGCTTCGCGTATTCGGCTTTGGCTTGCTTCAGGATGGGGGATGTCTGGATCAGCGTCTTTCCAGAGATCGAAAAAGTCTTGGTAGGCCTTCCTGCTTTCCGCCTCGTCAGGAATCAGAGCAGAAGCACGAGCAACCCCCAGATAGGAGAGGGGATACACCATGCTCACAGGTGCTAGACCCCGGTGTGCAAGAACCTTTTTGAACTCCAACCTCGCATTCGTGCCATCCTTCAAGCCGGAGATCAACCAATCCGCGAAGGTAGTTTCGGAGAACTCCCTCCGCAGTGCCGTATTCGTATTCTCGGAGCACCTCGAGCAAAGTGAGGGCACGATCCGGTTTGCCCTGATTCATCTCAATGATGCTCTGTGTCATCGGAACGTCACAGCAGTTCATAAGGGTATCTAATTTATATTGGGTTAATAACTCATGAGTTATAACCTGTGATTTGGAGTCGCTCCTGCAAGAGCGAGTATGAGAGAAACATTGGCTTTCATTCCGCGGGATAAACTTTCAGGAACAATTTCTTCGGTCTGCTGCACAGCGTCTTCACCTTCTCCAACCAAGGCTTCTGCGAGAGCCTCAGCTACGACATCGCCCGTCATACTTTCCCGGCAGCCTGCTCCTCGCTGTTCCTTGATCGCCCGCCGAAACAACTCTCTTGATTCCCGCAGCCTTCCCAAAAACGCGTTAGCTTGGCCCTGAAGACGCAGCAGGAGAAACTCCTCTGGTTCCCACTCACCGCAGCAGCCTCAGCAGACAATGTTCGGGAATCATTCTGAATGAGAGCTATCCGGTAAAGACTAATATGGCTGGGTACGTCCTCGAAATTGTTTGCCAAGGCTTGGCCGAAGAGCCTGTCAGCTTCCTCGTAGCGCCCCATTGCAATAAACAAGTGTGCTAGATTATTAAAAGCTAAATTCTCTTTCGGATAAAGGGTAAGAAGCTTCTGCATTCTGTGAACGGCTTCTATCGTATTGGCCCTTTTCGGCATAGATTGCGGCGGAAAGATTATGAGGCGGGAAGTCGTCTGGATATAGCTCCTCCCACTCTCTCAAACTAGCGAGTTCTTTCTCGCGATCTCCAAGAACATTTCGGTAATATAGCTCGGTGATCCACAACTTC
Organism: uncultured Acidobacteriota bacterium; assembly: GCA_963804145.1. Taxonomy (GTDB): domain Bacteria; phylum Acidobacteriota; class Terriglobia; order Acidiferrales; family UBA7541; genus Palsa-360. The sequence continues at coordinate 763,262 of CAWDPI010000010.1, forward strand.
TCTGCCTCACTGACTCGGTCCCTAAGTCTCAACGCCTTTTTCGTATACTCCACCTCAGCGTTTGACTCCCCGACAATGTAATAGGCGTTGGCGAGTTCTGCATAGGCAAGTGCGAATTTCGGGTCAGTCTTACTTGATCTTCTCTGAGAAAATGGAATCGATCTAGATTTTTGACCATGAGTGCGGCCGCACTCTGGGCAAAGAACTTCAGTGCATCCAGTGATGGAGTGGTTGCATCCTCTAACGGCCTATTGAATTCTTTGACCGAACCGGCCGACTCACCGAGTTTGCCACGAAGAGAGGCTGTCGCTTTATCAAATGCTTTCAGAACGGTTTCCTCGCCGTCCGCCTCAAAGCTCGTGCTCCGGGCAACAATCTCCGCGCCCGTGTGACAATCCACGGCATCCAAGCTGATTACATAATGTGATCCCAGAGAAGCAATACGGCCATCTACGGTGCTATTCGCACCTTCGCGCTGACAGACCTCCCGAGCCACGTCTGGTGTCAATCGTTCGTCCGGAGAACGGCCCATTAGCTTCAAAGTCTCGTTCACCTTCTCCCCAGAGAGAATATTCAGAAACGGCGACTGCTCCAGTGCGATCGCTAATCCTTGCTTAAGGGTATCGTCAAAAACTACGTCACCTGTGGAATTAGCAAAGTCAGCAACAACGATCGTGTCTTTCTCCATTGGATTTCGGAGCCGCGAAATAAAAATAGCTGCTCATCTGCCAGGGCGACGAGACTCTCGCCTGCTGTAACGATCACTGAGCGGAGAACCTTCTCCGCTTTGCTTTTAATTGTGCCGTGGCCGCCGTTTCCTGTGCCTTGAACAGTTTCTGCGGCAATTCCCGGTCGCCAGTTTCTTCGGTGTACAAATCGTAATATGTACCCGGAGCCCATGCTTCACCTCCGCTTCCCCAAGATCGTGAAGAACATCGGTCCACGTAGTCACCTGCCCGAGTACATCGGCTACCGCTCCTGAAGCAAGGATGTGACCGGCATCGCCGCAGTCCATCACGCGTTGAGCTATGTTGATGCCGCCACCAGCTACGTTGCGGTTGGCGTTGATGTCAGCTATGCGATATACCGGGCCGGTGTGAATCCCCATGCGCAATGGTATGTCCGGCTGTTGGCGCAAGGCTCGACTGACCTCTAATGCGCAGCGTATGGGAGCCTCTGCATCACCAAAAAACACCAGTGCCATGCCGTCTCCAGTTGGCAGACGGATCAGTTCGTCGGAGGCTTGAGCCTTGGTGAACTCCGCAGTGCGGCGAACAGTGTCCTGCAACACGCGAATCACCCGCTCTTGCTGATCCATGGGCATCCGCGAGTACGCCACAATGTCGGTGAACAGTACATGAGCGATTTCTAGGTTACGAGTGGACACGGCGTCGGTCGCCGGAGTTGATGAAGATGGTTGTCCCGCACCGCCTGCACCGTAGGTTGCTGCGAACGTATCTTCGGGACTTAAAGCAGCGACATGTCCCGATCCGGTATCCCGTTGTAGTTGCTTCAAATCAGCATGTATCTCCGAAGCGTATTGGTAACGCAGACCGCGTTCTTTTTCTAATGATTTGATGATAATCCGTTCCAATTCGATCGGAAGGTCGGGATTCAGCCTCGTCGGAGCCGACGGTGCTCGGTTGAGGATAGCATCGAAGATCGTTGCCGAAGTGTCACCACGGAATGGCATGATGCCCGTGGTCATCTCGTACAGCACAACCCCAAAAGAAAACAGGTCGGTGCGCGGATCGAGTTCGGTCCCTTTTGCCTGCTCAGGGGACATATACGCGATCGTGCCCAGCTGTACACCGGAATTGGTGATGATCCACGCTCATCGTGGTACCTTGGCCGGGTTGCTCTGGTCTCTTCCATGACCCGACTACCCACTTGCGTTACCTTTGCTAGACGAATCCAGAATCTTCGCACGCCCCCGCTGAACGTAGATGTTGGCAGTCTCTAATGTCCCGATGAACGATGCCTTTCGCGTGTGCGGCATCTAGCGCGTCAGCAATCTCGATTCCTAGTGCTATCACCCGCCCGATCTCTAAAGGTCGTCCGCCAATACGGGAATTCAGCGCGATCCCCTCCAGAAACTCCATGACAACAAATGACTGACCATCTTGCTCGCCGATATCGTAAATTGTGCATATATTCGGGTGATTCAAGGCGGAGGCGGCTTGTGCTTCACGATGAAACCGGGCAAGAGCATGGGAATCTTTAACCATCTCGTCAGATATAAACTTGAGAGCCACAAGACGATTGAGGCGAACGTCCTGAGCCTTATACATCATCCATCCCGCCAGCACCGAGGTTCTCCAGGATTCGATAATGTGAAAATATCTGATCCATCATATATAGAAACCAGTTATCGTCGGAAATCTCAGGTCAGACTCAGAAGTCAACATGATGATCTTCTAAAATACATCACTTATGCCGATGCAATCTACGATACCATCCTTTGGCTAACGCTTAAAATTAATTGCATAAACATAAGGGTAAGGATATTCGAGCGGGCAGTATGAAAAACGCATTCGTTGATTGTGAACGACCGGTCGCATCGCGTTACCAACCACAAAGGTTCGGAAGTTGCCGAGCCATGCGTGGGTGCACTCCCCAACCCAGCCCCATTCGTAGCACCACCGCGTCCGCCCTCCCTGCCTCGCGGACTTCTCGTGGTTCATTCGTCTAGGACGGCACCATTACTCCTGCATCGAGTTCATTGCCTGCATTCTCCTTTACGAGCATCGTTTCCGCAATCCTGCACTTTCGCCCGGTGGAGCGCAGTCAGGTAGTTTCCCAGCGGAAGACCTCGGGCGCCAACCGGCACCATCCACTCCGTCACTTGCTTCGCTTGATTTTTCCGAATCCGCGACTCGCTTTTCGGGAAGGAAAGCTCGCGCCCAAGGCTCCGCTTCAACTGCTGGCATTCGTTCAACTCGCTGAGAAACGGGCCAAACTTTCACCAGACGGAGGTGACAGTGTTCATGCGTATTTCCAAAACTTCAACTCGTCCTCAGATTCGGGTTGTAAGGCAGCCTCTAGCCAAACCTTGGCGTGGAATGAATTTCATGTGTGACGAGCAGACAATACTTCCTGCAGCTTTAAGTAACGCGGCGCCCCGATTTCTCCTTCAGTGCCTGAGTTTGCTCTTTGTTATCTTTTTTGTGGCGGACGTCAGAGTCAGGGCGCAAGCAGTCTCCGGCGTGACGGGTGCAGTCACCGATGCTTCGGGAGCATTGTAGTTGACGTTGAAGTGACGCTCGCGAACCCCGGCACCGGGTACGCGAGAACGAAGAAGACGAACGAAGTGGGTATTTATCAGTTCCTGCTTGTCCCTCCGGGCACAAATTACACGCTCACGTTCACGAAGGCGAACTTTCAGAATCTGACTCTAGGACCGGTGTCCCTTGGAGTCGGTGTAACTGAGACGAGAGACGTCCAACTCAAAATCGGTGACATCGCGGAGAGGATCGAAGTTACGGCTCAAGGCGAGGCCACGCTAAATACAAAGGATGCGAGCATTGGCAACGTAATTGATACAAAACGCATTGAGGATCTACCGAGCCTTTTCCGCGATGACGCAACTGCGCTACTTTCATTGCAGCCAGGGGTGCAGGTGACCGGTGGCGACTCCCAATATGGATCCGTTACTGGCTCGCGCGCAGATTCGGGCACCGTTACTCTAGATGGGCTCGACGTCAATGATGAGGCTATCGGAGCGCCCTTTGTTGCTGTGGGACGAGCTTCCGGTTGATTCTGTGGCAGAAGTGCGAACGATCGTCGGAAATACAGATGTTACCTACGGTCGTAGCAGCGGTGCGCAGGTCGATCTAGTGACTAAAAGTGGAAGCAATCAGTGGCACGGGTCGGCCAACTAATTTAATCGTGAATCAGCTTTGGCGGCAAACGACTTCTTTAATAATCTGGCTGGAGTTCCGCGCGCACAACTGACCCGTAACCAGTTCGGTGCCTCTTTGGGCGGCCCTATCATGAAGAACAAGCTCTTTTTCTTTTTCAATTACGACGGACGCAGGGATGCGATTGGCGTAGGGAATACCTTAACCGTTCCCCTCACCGCCTTCCGCAATGGTGGAATCTCGTACATCAACAACGGTCCCAACTGCACGCCTTCCTCGACTTTGAGGAGTCAGCCGAGTTGTATCTCGACACTCACTGCGGCCCAAGTTGCAGCTTTAGACCCGCAAGGGGTTGGGGCAGACCAACCGCTTGTAGCTTTCATCGATAACCGCTATCCGGAACCCAACGGTTTCAGTGAAGGTGACGGTGTGAATACCGGTAGTTTCCTTTTCACGGCTCCCTACTACGTTAAGGAAAACACGTTCACTGGCAGAATCGACTACAAACTCTCTGCAACTCACACGCTATTTGCACGTGGCACTTGGGATCGCGACAGTGACACCCAAACTGCCAGAGTGTTCCCACAAGACCCGAATCCCCTCGGTTCATTCATCGGTCACGAGCGATCATGGGTAGTCGCCGACACTTGGATCGTCAGTCCAACCATTACCAACCAAGTGTCCTTCGGCTTGACGCGTCAGGTCGACGATTTTCCAATCAATTTCGCGCCAACTGCCCCCAACATCTTTCAGTTTGGCGTACTTTCAAATCCATACGGAAACATCAGTTCGCAGGGCCGGAATATCCCTGTGCCGGAAATTCGTGATACATTCAGCTGGTCTAAGGGAAGCACACCATGCAGTCTGGAGCAGATATCTAAGCCATCCGGAGTCGGTTCCCACACTTTTTGAACAGCAATTGTTCGACGCCCGGTCGCGGGCCGCCGCCGCCGGCATCAACGGAGACGGCGCTGCCCCTTTTGTAAGTTACCAATTGGGTGGGCCGGTGAATAATGGCCCCGGCTATTACACGCCGGATTGGAAGGACTTCTCCCTAGGCTGGGAATCGCTTATTCGCCATCCTTTACCAAAGGCTTCCTCGGACACCTATTCGGCGACCGCAAGACTAGCATCCGGGCGGGAGGCGGGGTCGTTTACGACCGAATTCTAAACACGCTGACCTTTGAAGTCGACGAGTTCGACCATTTGTTTGACTCGGTCTTACGCCATCCATTTGGAGTGCCAGATGACCCGACTGCATCCCTCTTGGCAGAACCTCGGTTCACTTCGTTTGATACGCCTCCGCCAACTCCACCGCCGGGAGTCATTCCGAGGCCCACCGTGACACCCTTTGTCTCGAACGGCGTTGGGTTGGGCTTGTACAACAATCAGGTCTTATTTCAACTCAACAATAATATGAAACACCCTACGCCATCACGGCGTCTTTTGGAATCCAGAAAGAACTCTCCGGCAATTTGCTTTTAGAAGTGAACTACTTCGGAAGATTCGGGCGGCGCCTCATTGGAACTGGCGACCCAGCCCAGCAACTCAACTTCAGGGATGCTGCGTCGGGTCAATTTCTCAACACCGCTTTTGGCAACGTCCAGAAGCAGTCCTCCCAGGTGAATACTCCAACCGCTTCGATAACTGCCCAGCCCTGGTTTGAGAACCAGATTAACTTGGCGCTGGCAGGGACTGGCTTGACATGCTCGGCAGTTGGTGCTCAATTCCAGCTCCCTGTTCCTGTAAACAACTGCACGCAACTTGCTGCCGAGTTGTTTCCAAACAACTTTGTCATAGGCGATCTCTCCACTGTCGACCTGAACCTTGCAAATGGCGGACTTCTCCTACCCAACACTGGTCTCTTCTCTCAGGCGGGTTCTGTAGCGAATGTCGGAAACTTCGGCTCGTCAAGCTACAATGCATTGATTGTGAGCCTTCGAAAGCGGCTTCGGCCAATCTGCAATTCGATTTTGACTATGCGTTTGCTCACTCAATTGACAACGTTTCGGATATCACGAACGATGTGGTCTTATTCGGCAGTACCGGGCAAGGCTTGATTTGCGACCTCCGGGATTTGCGCCTTTGCCGCGGGAACTCAGATTTCGATGCCACCCACACGATAAGCGCAAACTACGAATATCAATTGCCAATTGGCCGCGGTCAGCGGTGACTCATGACTCCCCGAAGTGGGTAAACACCTTATTGGGCGGTTGGGAAACCTCAGGCATAGTCTCCTACCATACCGGTTTCCCTTGGAACACGGTCACGAACGCGTTTGCGATCAACTTCACCCAAAATTCACCTGCAGTATATGTTGGTCCGGCTTCCGCCGTACGACAGCAAATCCATGTCGCTAACGGGGCCCTTCAGTTTTTTGCCGACCCAGTTGCGGCAGACAACGCATTCGCGTACCCCTTCGGTGGCGGTATCGGCCAGCGCAACGCGTTGCGTGGTCCCAGTTTTTCGAATGTGGACATGGCAATCCTGAAGAACTTCAAGATGCCTTGGTCCATGACACAACAATTGCAGTTCCGACTCGAAGCATTCAACGCGTTTAATCACCCCAGTTTCGACAATCCATCGACCAATTTTACTAACAATAATGTTAATAGTCCGGGTCAATACGGAATTATAACCGATACGGTAAATGGGCCTCGGCAGATACAACTGGCCTTTCGGTACAATTTCTGAAATAACTCTTCAGTTGATTCTTGGTCCCCTTGACATTCTTGTGATGACGACGAGAATTCGAGATCCCGGATTGATTGAAATTGCTGTTTGCTACGTGAGCAGGAGGGAGGATGGCCAAGAAATTGTCCTCGGTCTAGTTGAAAGAACCGGCTCTTCCACGTTGCGCACGTTACGCCGCACGCTGCGGCGGAAGCAAAGTCGGATTCAGCCTGCGAAAAAATGTTGTCAGTTCGCGATGGCCTTTCACCCGCCAGAATTTCCTTTCCGCTTCAAGTAATCCGGTCGCAGTCCAGCGCAGCGCGTGGTCCCCGGTTCGTCAGCGCATCACGCTCCGTGTCACGCGCTCGACCCTGGGAAAGGCACGAGTCGATCCGAATGCGGGATGTTCATGTGCCTCATGCTATCACTCACCGACTCCGGCATTCCATTCCCTTGATCAGCGCAGCTTCCAGCGGCCCCCAGACCTTTTCCCAATCCTCAATTACATCCCATTTTAGCTCTTCATCTTCAAGATAAATTCCCCTCCTGATCTGCTTTCTCATATAGATGTGCAGGCAGACCATGAGTCCGTATTCACCGAAAGGCCACTGTTTACCGAACAACTGGAGAAGGAAGCCATGTGCGAGATTGAGGTTAGCCACAATCGGAAAAGTGAAACATATAGAATTCAGGTCATCCGGCCGTCATTGTAGGAAATGGCGACTGTCTTTTCGTCGTCGCAGGTGAGCTTGTATTCACGCTTTCCGTCGTTGAGGGCGTTACAGATATCGCGCAGGTCATCAACGCTCAGTAGATAGGCTCGTTCAACAGGGCTGCCCATTGCTCCCATTCCGACGTCTGGTCGTCGCCGCAGCCTCGGGCTGTCCAATTGAGCGCGGGTTATTGGTTCCCTTTGCGTTTAGAAAACTAATGATTATGCAAACGCCGTTTCGGTTTCTATCCGCCCCACGAAATCAGTCACTTCCCGCCCGCAAAATACTGACCATTTATAAACGCTGCTTGCTGGCGGCTAAGGCAGTCGCAGCAGACACGCCCAGCATTTCCCCAACGCGCCGCCATGGCACGCCCTCGGCTCGTAAGGCGGCAATTTGGGCGGCGTCTATCTGCTTAGTCGGCCTGCCCAGCCGCTTACCCTTGGCGCGGGCGTTGCGCAGGCCCGCCCGCACACGCTCCGCAATTAGGCTGCGCTCTAGTTCCGCCACAGCCCCAAGCACCGTGAAGATCATTTTTCCTGTCGGCGTGGTGGTGTCCACTTGCTCCGACAGGCTTACGAACTCAATGCCCAGCGCCTTGAAAGTTTCCAGCGCACGCAACAGGTGGGACACGGAGCGTGCGAACCTGTCAAAGCGCCACACGATGACTACATCGAACTTGCGGCGGTGCGCGTCCGCGATCAGGCGGTCTAGTTCGGGGCGGCGTTCCTTCGCGCCGGATATCCCAACGTCCACATACTCGTCGGCCAATTTCCAGCCGCGACGCTCGCAGTACTCCCGAATTTCGCGGGATTGAACTTCCGGGTCTTGCCCGTTGTTGGTGCTGACCCGGCTGTAGAGCACTACTCGTGGGTTGCCGTCCATCGTTGCTCCTTCTTGGAACGCGGCTCACCATAGCTCATAGTTCACTGGTGCCGTAAATACCACCAAGGTACTGTTTTTTATCGGGGTCTCGGCTAGCGCATACTGTCTTCGGCCGCCCAATGAGGAGCCGTGGACCCCAAGGACATTCTGCAAATGAAGGCGGAGGGCCTCAGCCTGCGGCAGATCGCCGAGAAGTTGGGAGTCGGCTACGGGACGGTGCGCGCCAGGCTCCAGAGGGAGTGAGCGAAAAACCCCACGCGAAAATGCACCAGCGAACACTCCTATATAAGGATACTTAGCGGCGGCAGTTTTGACGGGCGGAAAAGTGTAGGTTTGCGCTAACGTTCCTTGAACAAAATCCAATCTAGAAGACCGAAGCAAGAACTCTTGCAACTGCCGCTGCTGCCGTTCCTGCGCGGCCGCACCACCCTCCTCATCAGCCACCGACCTTCCCTTGTGAAGCACGCCGATCGTGTCGTGGTGCTCGACCGGGGCTGCGTTGCAGCAGGAGAACCCACACCCGCCTCGCAAGGACCAACGTTTTCTATTGCACTCTGATGGAAGAATGAACGGGCAAACAAGAAATGGAAGAAGACGGCGGTGGCGGATTTATGTTGACATTTGCACGAGGGGTAATGTATTAACCTTCGTTAGAGGGGGGCTTATCCATGATGCAGACCGATGCTAATGCCGAACCCAAACTGACCCCTGCCGATCTTGTCAGTAGGAAACCGGACGAGAGCTTCCTTTGGCGCACGGAAATGGTGAATTGCGCATACGACTATTCAAGCCAGACGCGTCGCTGGACCGAGAGCGAGCGGATCCGGACGATAATGATGAGCACCGGCGCGCCGACCGAGTAGTACCACGTACGACGGTGAAAAAGACGAATCGTCCGTCGGGCCCAAGACATATAGCCGCACGTCGCATGTTCGTCTTGGACGCAAAAGGCGAAGCATGCCCACCCGTCCTGTCACCCTGCTGATCACCAACTCCATCGACTACGCCGCTGATCTCCTTGTGTGCAGGCTCGGGAGCGACCGGGTATTCCGCTACAACACGGACCTATGGCGTGACTACGCCCTGTGCTTCAGGGGTTCGGGCGTCGAGGTCGTAGTCCGACGGGTCGCAACGTCACTGACGCGACCATAGCCAAGGTGTACCGCCGCTCCTCCATGCGGGGCTCGATGCTTTTTCCGGCAAATCCCGCTCACCGACCTTGAGCGCTATGCCGAGGAGGAAGTGTTCACGGCTTGGGCCGATCTCCTCAATATTTTCCGGGAGCAGGGAAAGGTCGTGCTTAGCCAGCCGCTCGCCACTCTCCGCTCAGGTAAGCTGCAGCAATTGCGCGTGGCGCCGAAGTATTTCGAGATCACGCCATACCGCTTTGTGTTCAATCGCGGTGACTTGCTTCTCCCCGGTTAGGTATCGGTGTGCAAGAGTTTTAATTTCAAGTACGCCGAGGGGATCGGTTTTTACAGCATGAAAGTCGAGGAAAGGTCGCTCGACCCAACACAGCCCTGGTTCCTCACAGATTTTATCGACGCCACCCACGACGTGACGGCCGCGGTGGTCCGCGACGAAGTTTTCGCCTTCGAGCTTGATCGCTCGGTATTCATCAGCGAGACGATCGATTGGCGTCGTGCGCCGTTAGGCACGCCCACCGTGGCTGGAAGACGCGTGGAGTTACCCACCGCGTTGCAAGATGCGATTTTCGGCTTCATGGCCGAGGTCGGGCAGCACTTCGCCCGAATCGATTTCCTGCGCCAGCGCGACCGCTATGTCTTCCTTGAGGCGAACTACAATGGTGAATGGGGATGGCTCGATCCTGACGCCACCGAAGAGGTGATGGCAAAAATGGCACACGAAATCAACCCCGACACCCCGCTTTTTTAGGCGTGCCCGCGGCCCAGCTGGTCAATTACCTCATAAGGTTGCGAGAGCGCCGCCCGGCCTTGCGATTCGGTAAGCGGAGATATGGTTGGAGACCGGGTTTGTCGCGTAAAGGAACTCTCCCGACGGGTGCGTTGCGATTCCGCAGGGGGTTTTGTCCGACGCAAACGGTGAGCCGTATCTGCTAATGGTAAGGCATCGCCCGTCAACGTGGCGCAGTCAAGGTCTTTCTTATCTGTGAGCCACACCGCTTGCTCGTCTGGCCCGAGGTGAATTGCTGCGCCGGAAACTCTGGGTGAGCCTGTAATTGGGTCGTTTCTTTTGCGAGTCAGTTCCGGTACAAAGTAAAGAGTGACGGCGACCGCTTCCCCACAGGCTACTCCCTTATGAACTATCCATTGGAGATTGTTATGGATGGCACGAATCCGAATGAGAGGGGAAACCGAGGTTTCTTCGACGGGAAGAATGTGCCGTAGTTTGCGTTGATTTTGAGGTCCCATCGGCGTATCTTGTCTCGGATTCGATATTAGTAAACCGAGGCCTGCCTATGCCACTCGGTACATTTTTCCCCTCACCTCAAAACAATCGAGGTTGCAATTAAGTCTGCCTATCTTTGCGCCGCCCGTTCTGAGCTTCCTGGCAATACGTGCCTCAGTTAAACCGACGGGTGCCGGTGACGATTCATTACCGCCGCAGCGCCGGGGCAAACCGTTCGCGCACCTGCTTAAAGACGGCCTCGGCGCGGTGCGCGGGTCAACAACGAACTCCGAATTCGAGCAATCCTCGTACACAGCCGCCATTCGGGGCTGGCAAAATCGTGAGCGAGGCAAAGATAAAGAGTCGATCCCTAAGCCATGTGGCGGGGAGATGAACAAGTGAAAAAGCTCGTTACTCATTTTGGGATGAAGATCTTTGTTCTGCTGGTACTCGTCGGATGCCTTGCGCAACCGAATTTCGGACAAGCTGTCGGACTAGACTCGACGTCCGACTGGCCGATCGTAGGATTATTGGGCTGGAACCACGCAAACGATACCATTTACTTCGAGCTTTTGGAAACCCCTGAAGGAACCTCCATGACTCTTCGAGACCCGAAATCTGGCGCTCCGCGTGTCTTTATTTCGTCCACGCGTCAGAAGCCTTTCCGCGACTCCAGCCGGGTTGGACGTTCCGTGCGGCCGTAGATCGAAGGGAAGTAGCGAAGATATTTACCTGAGCTACGGAGGCCGAACGTTCGTCAATTCGCCGTACTCGGGACACAACTTGAATTGTGAGGATGTGAGCGACGGCACCCACTGGGTTTGGGATGACAATATACCCCAGTGCGTGGCCGGAGCGGCGGAGAGCATTCACTGGAAGAGTGCCGACACGCCTGACTCTCTGAATAATAGGGACCAACTTGACTTTTACTCGTTTCTTTACTCCAACGACCCGCGTTTTATGATGACCGGAATCTCTAATTTCAAGGTTAGTAGGGCTCAAGAGCAACGGGATTTGAAAAAAGGTCATGTGAAGCTCGCCGCCCAAGTCAGACCTCTGCCACAGGTCCGAGTTCGCGCGCGAGAACCTCCTGAAGGGTTCACATTGATCGAGGACGCAAGAATGAAAGAGATGTTTCGAAGCTGTGGGAAGATTACAGAGATGCGGCGGGAACTACTGCGTCCCATTAAGAGACGCTCCATGGCTCGCGAAAGGTTGGTACAACACTCGTGTAGCAATTGACGTTTTGGACTTCTACGACAGCGCTATCGAAGAGTTTGCAGACCTATCTGGAGTTCGAACCCACAGGAGCCAGACACAGAAGGCACGTACCCGGCTATATGTGATCGAGGGAAAGAAGATAGCTGCTGAGAGGAATAGAAGTGAGTGGGGAGGCCATCATCTGCGAGCCGCGGTCCTCTATCATGCAGGACCTGGGAGCACTGGCGTTCGGAGTGCCTTATGCGAGATAAGGGCTGCTGTTCAATCTTGGTGTTCCATTAGATGGCTTCCTGTCGGCCGTGTTTGTCTTCCGGCGAGCGCCAGGTAAGAATTCTGGGGCCCGACAACAGAGCCACATGGTCTACTTTGTCGACAGAGAGGATAACGCTCCCTCTATAGATTGCGGTTGTCTACCGACGAAGTTTAGGAGGGGGTAGTCCTCCTTGGCTCAAAGTAGGTATCTACAACGGAAGAGCACAAAAGGTTTCGGAGAGGACGAAAATCGTTATATCCCCGCCTGGCAACATGCCGCACGGCGCAAAGGTTGATCTCGACCTGGCTGAGGTCGGCTTCTGCGGCAAAGGCCAGCATTGGGTATGGAAAAATGGACAAGCAACATTGCGCCGGAGATAATTGGGAGAACCAGAGTCCCTGACGCCCAAATGGTTTGGGCACATTGAACGGAACTGGGGCGCCGTAATAGGCTCCAGTATTCAGTTTCTTATCCCGCGTTTGTCGCAGGGGCTCTGCCGTGTAGAAGAACCGCCCGGCAAGATCATTTTCACACCGTTCCCCGGCGGTTGCGCGGACGAGGTTTATGACTCGATTGTCCGAATTGCGCACGCACACGTTATGCGGGTTCTACCAGCACCTCACGTGCCGAAAAAGCACGCATGCATCTCATCAAGGCGGGACTCTTCTTGGGACGTTCAACGAAAATCCCATCTCAAAACCGACTGACCGCACCTCGTTGATGCGATCGGAGAACTCACTGAATCAATTCGCATCGACCCCAGGAAATGCACCGCCCATTTTCAATATTGCAGAGGCATTTGGACTCCATCGAGTCCTTTTCCGCTGCGATCGTAGAACTGCATCAATATTTACTTCTCGCGCCTATGAGGACACCCGCGAAGCGGGTGATCACCTTTATCGGGATGAAGCAAAGGTGAAGCTGGCGGAATAGGCCAGAGCAGTGAGAGTCAGCGAGGCTATGAGCCTCAGCATCAGCGGGCGCGCTAGCATCCGAAATCGAGGTGAGATATGAGACAACCAAAATCGTCACTCACTAGTGTTCATTGGTTTAGGGCTCGTATTTGTTTGTAGCGGGTCCTGTGCCGTGCCAGCTAAGGAACGACTCCAGTCTACGACAGGCGACTGCCTCTACTCTGCCGACGGAAAAGTCCGATCTTGCACTACGGCAGAGGAGGAGGGGGGCCGCAGGCACCGAGTCCAGAGGAGCTCAAGCCAACAGGAAGAGCTCAGGCGGCAGCGTCTTGCCGCAGCCCGTGATTTATACAAACAAGGAGTGAGTCGACGCGTACAAAAGCTACAAATGGGGCACTGCTCATTCGCTTGTTTAAACAGGCTCTCCAAAATGACCCCGACAACCGCGATGCCAAATCGTACTTGGCCCTTGCTCAACATGAGTTCGATTGGTTCTGCAAACCTGTTCTGCGCTGCCGAGGACCCTAATCAGCCGCAATATCAACAAGAATACTTAGATAAGCTTTTTCGTGGAAACGATAAGCCATCGAACGCGGAGAACGCAAACAAGGCAAAGGATGATGCGGAATTCAGAACTGAGGCCTCGGATGCCAAGGCTCACTTGAAGGGCCTGCCTTCCGATAGTATTCAGATTAAAGGTTTAGATGCCGCTCCGGTCGGGCTTAAAGGGCTTCCCCCAGAGGGAACTCCTTTGGGCATCAAAGGCGCTCCCGGAGTTCCCAGGAAATTGCCGGACGTTGATGCGCGCAGCTTAGGGACCCTCGTCAACGCCATTGAGCGTGCCGAAAAGGTTCCCGGTTGCATCGGACCGGACCGCTGTAACTTTTTCGTTGGGGAAGTTGCGGAAATTGCCAAAGTACCGTACTTCGACTGTATCCTAGCGCACTGCACTTCGGACAACAAGACAGCCAACAGGATTTACGATTTCATTCAGAAAGCTGGGCAGAGTAGAGCCAAGCGGCTGGCGAATTGTCTCTTCGGGTGAAGCGCAGGCTTGGGCTAATGCCGGAAGTTTTGTCGTTGGGGTAGCGCGTAGACGAGGACCCGGCGTACAGCGGCCACGTTGTCCTGGTCGTTCCAGATACGCAGAACGAATTAGAGCGGAGCAACGATGCCGAGGGCGGTGATTTGCGCCGTGGGTTGAGACAGCGTGCGGGCGCAAGAGCACAAGAGCGTCGAGGCTGACTCTGGTTTCCGGAGAAGGCAGCCCCTGCTGGAACGAGCCCAAGCATCTGCACGACAGGACTAGCTCGCCGATCTATGCTGTATGGGAGCAACCCCTGAGCGCGCGCCAATAGGTTTCTGTGTCGAAGGCTTATCGATCGGCGAATACGAGGTGGCGAATGAATATTGAACAATCCGTCAGATTCGTATCACCTCGCATTCGGCTCCTATTGTGTCTCCTGAGCACCTATCGACCCCTGACGGCACAGGAGTACGGCTCAGCGTGGACCATCGGCACCGATGAGAGCTCGCACGCTATATACATGGCCGTTAGTCAGACTTCTTCGGACTCCACGGCCCTGTATAAACTTCAAGTGCCCGCGCGCGAATTAATAGACGGACGACTTCCTCCATGGTTGGAGACGGGTATTGCTTGGGGGTTCAAGCTTCGATAGAACGGCACATTTGTGGTCAAGACAGATGTCAGGGGGATTACGGAGTTCTGTCGAGGACCTGGGCGTTGACTTTGGCCTTCCCGTTCGATTGGGCGAGTGCAAGGGCAGCTGGCAATGGCAAGGAAGTGCTGCAAAATGCGTCGCCGGAGGGCAACATAACCGGTCAACTGACTCCCTGGAAAGTGCGTACGACAATAAATGGGACGACCGGAAGAAGGTTCTCCTTCTTACACACCTGTGTATAAGGGCATACCACTGCGGCCGAAACGAAGAAGCAATGCCTTTGGCATCCGATGTTGCTGCAGGCGCGTTGCACTGGTGGCCTCCTTTCGAAGATCCTCTGATGGATAAGATTACCTCCCTGGCGCACAACGTTGATCCGCCGCCGCCGATCCCGGACGAAGCGATGGAGCACTATCTGAACGCGAACTCTTTTTCAAGCGCGTGGCTGATTCCCATGATTTGGACAAGGTTGAGACCGAGTACGCGGCTGTCGTCCTCCTTGCCCCCTGGTGGCGCGACGCGCATTATAACCTCGCGAAATCCTTCGAGCTCAGGGGCATGTACCTCTTCGCTGTTAAGTACTATAAGTATTATCTCCTGCTGAATCCGCCTGCCACCGAAGCCAGCGATGTTCGCGCTCGCATTGAGGACCTGGAGCAGAAAGCGGAAAGGGAGCAAACCTCGTGAGCACTAACGATCAGTAGAAATTCCCCGTGTTCTGCGCTTCAGCCCGGCTCGAATTAAGCGATGCCGAGATGGGCAGCGGTTCGACTGGAGGGTCAAAGATGAAACTGCGACTACCCATTCGCTCCGTGACCTTATGGCTGACTCTGATCCTTTTCGGATGCTTCGTTCAACCCCTGGCTGCGCAACAATATCATCCTGCTTTGATCATTGGAACTGACGAGAATTCAAACGCCATATATTGGAGCGTGGAAGAGCTACAAGACCGCCTTGGCCTTTACAAATCCGACACTGCCCGCTGGCGACTTGATAGAAGACAAGCTGCCACCGTGGTTTAGAGCAGGTATTTGGTACCAGCTCGCGTTACGTCAAGTGGCACGCTTCAACTTGAGGCGGATGGCGATGTGATTGGTATGACAGACATGCCCGATTCGATTGGAACATCCGAGCGTTGGTTCTTCATGAATGTGAAATCCCCTATTCGGATGGGAGAATGCCGGGGCCACTGGGAATGGGGAAACGGTAGCCCGAAATGCCTTGCTGGCAATAAGGGCGATGCGTCTATCGAAAGTCTGTCCGCAGCTTATAAGAGTTGGGACAACCGGGACAAATTGCTTTTTCTAAGTGACGTTTGTCTTACCCAGTGTCTTCAGGATGCGAATCAGGCTAGGCCCCCAGCGATGAAGCATTGGGTGGAACCTCGCAAAGATCGATTCGCGGACCAAGTGGTGTCCATCGCACACGAAGTCAACCCTCTCCCACGCGTGCCAGACGAAGCAACTGAGCATTTTCTGATGGGCAATTCCATCCTAAGCAGTGTTAAGAACGCTGAGGATCTCGGAAAGGTAGAAGAAGAATACGAAGAAGCCGTACGGCTTGCCCCGTGGTGGGGCGAAGCCTATTACAACTTGGCAAGTTGCGAGGAACTGGAGGGCTTTTACCTCTTTGCGGTCAAGAACTATAATTACTACATTCAGTTAAATCCGCCTTCCTCGGATGCTCAGCTGGTCCGTTCCCACATTCAAGGTCTTGAGGAAAAGGCAGAGAGAGAACGCCCGCACTGATGAGTATGGTGTGAATGCCCAGTAAACGAACCAAATGAGAGTTTTCCATGACAAAAGCGATGAACTTAAAGAAGCAATGAAAAACGAGACGCCACTTAAATTTGAGGCAGTGCCCGGCTTGGTCATGCGGCTCGAAGTAGAGAGCAATTTTACCCGGGAGAAAGGGCCCGACTATGAGGACACACTCAACTCTTCGCCTAGCGTTCAATTGCGCACTATTCTCTGCTGTTCTGCTCCTTCGCTCATTCCGCCCTTGCTCAGAAGTCCTTCGACGCGTGGATCGTAGGTGTCGATGATAATTCCCACACGATTTATTGGGAACGTGACGGTTCAAGAATGCTATACAAGTCCATAGTTCCTGGAAACGGACTGATAGATGGAAACATGCCTCCCTGGTTAAGACCTGGCATCAGTTATGAGGTAGAGATTTATCCAAGCGGGACGGTGTACGTTAACGATCATTCATTGCCTTTGGCATTGCCTGTGTATCTCAATAACATTTCATTCAACATTGAATCTCTGCTTAGAATTGGGGAAATGCCCGAACAATCCAAAGTGCGATGCTGAGAAGCATCTATATCCCAGGCTACTCGGCGATGCTTACAAGGACTGGAACAATAGCGACAAACTAGGTCTTCTAACCCATCTATGCCTTAGGAATTGCAGGCTCTCCCTCCAAGCATATATCACGGGAACGGAACATTTCGCTCCAACCTCAGGAAGACCCCCTCTTGGACAAAATCGTCTCTTTAGCTCACAATCTCAGCCCTCTGCCTCGCGTTCCGACCGAAGCCATGGAACATTATCTCAAGGGGAATTCACTATTGGGGAGCATCACGAATTCTGAAGGTTTTAGGGAACGTAAATAACGAATATACGGACGCCCTCAGACTTGCGCCATGGTGGCGCGATTGCCATTATAACTTGGCGCAGACCTACGAGCTGGAGGGCGTGTATTTTTTGCCGTCAAATACTACAACTATTTTCTCCAGCTAAATCCACCTCCTTCCGATGCTGAGGAGGTTCGAGCCCGAATTCAAGACCTTGAGCAGAAAGCAAAAGGGCCAGACCGGTAAGCGGGTAATCAAAAGCGGTTCGCCCGATGCCACCCAACCTGCGAGGGCACCGGGCGTCGCGACCACGTGACCGAGTGTGGAGGAGGCTGTCACGCCTTGGATTCGAGCGACGCCATATGCGCCTCGTAACGCTCCTGGACGACGGCGTGCTCGGGCTTCGCCATGAACCCATCGCGCTCCTTCCACGTCATCGCTGCGAAGCGGCGGCATTCCTTCCCGCCAATCTGGTTGAAAATGACCTTCGTGAACTTGCCGCTGCGGTTCGCCGTGCGGCTTTGGCCCGAACTCCGGTGGCCGTAGTCTTGGGAGCCTTCGGTGCCTTGGAAGCCTTGGTCGTTACCTGGGGCGTATGCTTGCTGCGGCCCTTCGTCCGACGAACCTTTTTTGTTTTCTGAGCCATTTGGTGTTCCCTCCAATGGAACTCGCGAACCATAGCTCAATAGTCACTACTAAGTAAATACCACTGAGGTACTGGCTTTTAGTGGGACCGAGGTTCAGGATATTAGATATCTTCGGGGCGGCGGTGACTAAACCTTTACGGCCTGAGCCACCCGGTTCGCATAGTTGCGATATTGAGGCTTCTTCATCTCAATCTTCGCCGCATACCGCTTCAGGGTCGTCAGGTCGCAATGACCCAGCCATTCTTGAACCACGTGAATCGGCACTCCGTTTGCGAGCGCGTTTGTTGCGAAGGTCCGGCGGAACTTGTGAAGCGACCATTCGCCGGGGAGTTTCGCCCGTTTAACGATGGCCTTCAGCTTGCCCAAGAAGTGACCCTCCGGGCCGCCGTGCCTTATTCACGAAGATCGTTTTGCGGTTCGGGTACAACACCTGATAGGTCTTGAGGGCTTCCACCAGATCGTCTGAGAGCGGAATCTCCCGCGATTTGTGATTCTTGATGGTGAAGCCCATCTTCGGTTTCTCGTTCACCGTGTAGGTTGAGGCTTCCTGTTCCTCGGACGATTTCTTCTTGTCGTATTCTGCGAAGTGAATATCCGCCCAAGTCGCAAACATGACCTCGCGCTCACGACACCCGGTCCGCAGGAAGAACTGATACCGGATACGCTCTTCTTCATCGCAAGCGGCGAAGAACTTCGTCAATTCTTCCTCGCTGTAATAATCAACCTCGGGTTCCACGTACGCCGGAATGTCACCGCCTCTCCGATGGCCGACCGCCCGAAAAACGAAATTCACGTCATGCTTGCGGTTGGTGAGAAATGTCCCGAGTGACTGAATCCGGTTGAACACCGTCCGAGGCTTGCTCTTCAGCTTGTTCTGATAGTGGCGAATCAGCTTAAAGATGTCCGCTCGGTCCACTTCATCCAGCCAAACCTTCCCACTGACCTTGTCAAATAGCTCAAGCTCCCACTTCCATCGAGCCAGCCCTCGGGCATCGGTCTGTGTAGAACGCTCCGCGAGGAACGCTTCTATGGCTTCTGCGAGGGTGGGCCTATGGACTGGAGATCGTTCCTCAGAAGGGACGCTTTCTCCTGCGAGGACCTTCTCTTGCCGCATTTGTGCCAGAAGAGCATCAGTCGGGTCCGTACCCACGGCCTTCCAGATCTGCTTCTTTCCGGCATACCACCTCAAGTAGATACGTACCGTTGGGACAGGCAATTTCCCGACGCTTCTTGCCAGTGCCGACGGTCCCAATACCTGGCTTGAGGCGGGCCTGCCCCGCATAGGCTGCTGGGGACGGTACGGCGCTTACCGTTATCCCGCCAGCAAATGACGATTGAAACTGTGGTGTTCATAGCTCTCCTTTTGATACGGCCCGGAGAGCAAATGTAGGCTTTTTAGTAGGCCGGAACAGTAGGCCGATGGTCCCGCGTTGCTGGTACCATCGTTTTTATTGGCTTTTTTAAGAGTTGGCTGGGAGGCCTGGACTCGAACCAGGATAGTCAGCTCCAGAGGCTGATGTACTACCGATTGTACGACCTCCCAGCCGAGGGAGACGCAAGAAATGGGCCGTGGCGAGCCGGGGATTGTTCCCGGCCTCACGACCCAGCTTGTTTACTTTAGACAGATAATTTGAATCCGTCAACCGAACGCGGGTTTTTCATTGCGAGCCACGTTACGGACGCGTTTCAAGGCTGACAAAGGTAAGCAATCCCACGCGGTCCAGCTTCGCGAACGGTCTTCAAAATCCATCCACAAATTCAATCGGTTGGATTCCCTAAAGCTCGGCCTGGAATTGACTTTGTTCTTGAGATGGAGGGGCGCGGCCAGTACCATCATTTCCCGGCATTCCGCATTATTGCGGCGATGCAAACACTGAGGGGGAGAGAATCCGAATGCCAGCCGCCGTCAGCGAATGGTCAAACCTGATTCTCCGCTGGATCCACGTGCTCGCAGGGATTTTCTGGATCGGGCAGACGTATTACTTCACCAAGCTGGAAGGGCGCATGGCCCTGGATGAAGAGACGGCGCGAAAATCCGGCAGGCTGCCGCAGGTTTGGCTGGTGCACAGCGGAAGTTTTTCCCTGGTTGAGAAGCAGGCTGCGCCCAAAGCGGTGCCGGCAAAATTCTATTGGTTCCGTTGGGAGGCGCTGGTCACCTGGATTTCCGGATTTCTGCTGCTGGGGCTGCTGTATTACTCGGGCGGACTGATGCTGGATGACAGCGTTTCAAACATCGGCATGGGGGCGGCAGTCGCGGTAGGCCTCGGCACGCTGCTTGTGGGCTTTTCTGTGTATGAGGGAATCTGGATGTCGCCGCTTGGACGAACGCCGGTTCTGGCCGCGACGATTTGCTATCTTCTCGTCGTTGCGCTTGCCTACGGCCTCACCCACTTGATCAGCGGGCGCGCCGCGTACATCCACATCGGAGCGCTGTTCGGAACGATCATGGCCGCCAACGTCTGGATGGGAATCCTGCCTGCGACTCGGCGGATGCTTGTCTCGATTCGCGAGGGAAAGCCGCTCGACGCGAAGCTGGCGGAACGAGCGAAGGGGCGCACCATCCATAACACCTACATGACCGTCCCGCTGATTTTCCTGATGATCAGCAATCACTTTCCAACGGCCACTTATGGCGCGAGTTACAACTGGTTGATCTTGTCCGCGCTGGTGCTTGCGGGCGGCGTCTCTGCAAAGTTCATCTACAAGGCCTGAGCATTTGCGTGCCACGGCGCGGCCCCGGATATAAAACGAGCGGCGGCGCCGGCAGGAATCAAACCGAACCGGCGCCACCACTCCGCTTCCTGAATTTCACGATCACCATAAATGACGCGGGCGGAAGAAGCGCCGCGACTTAGTGACCGTCGCCGTCGTGGCCGAAATCGAACAGCTCGAACAGGTCACTGATTGCCGGACCGTTGACCGGGACGTACGGGTTTCCCCATTCCGTCTTGGGGTTGGGGAAATTGTCACGGCTACGGTGCGTGACCGGATCCAGGTTCCAGTTCCTCTCGATGAATTTGAGGATGGAGACGTGATCGGAATAATTGTGCGTGATGTGCCCGCCTTCGGAGTAGCGTGAAACGACGATCATCGGGATGCGCGTGCCGTCGCCGAAGAAGTCCAGCGGCTGAACGTAGCCTGAGTCGTAGTAGCCACCGCCTTCGTCAAAGGTAATGAAGACCGCCGTGTCGTTCCACAGGGATGGGTTGTCCTTCACCGCATCTACGATCTTCTTCACAAAACCCTCAAAAAGATTGATCTTCGACGAATTCGGATGGCCGTCAACGAACCCACTGGGCTTGACGAAGGAGACGGCGGGAAGGGTTCCATTCTGGATATCAGAATAGAGGTTGGCCGTGTCCTGGATGTGTGCGTTGCGGACAGTGGCATCGGCCATGATGGAAGTATCGTACTGGAACGGGTTGCAAATGTTGCAGTACTCATCGGCCGCGGTAATTGGCGCGCCCAGGAAATTGTTCGAGCCCACTGGACCGTAATTGATTTGGTATGGATCGGGCACGTAGGCGTTCCACTGATCGCCGTAATACTTCCACGAGATCTTCTTGTCGATCAGTTCGTCGCCGATGCTCCGAACGGAGGAGGGAGGAATCGTGAATGCGGTGTTGAACGGAGTCTCGTCAGCAAACGCATTGTTCCCGTTGCCAAAGTAACCCGGATTGTAATTGTTCAGCAAATAGTAGTGGCCCGCTTCGCAGTGCGGATCGACAGGCTTGGGAAGAGACTGAAGATATTTTACGATCTCGGAAACGCCCGGCTGAGCAGGGTCCGCGCAGTTGCTATAGGAACCTCCGCCAAACGAAGGCGAGCCAAACGAACCCCCGCCATAACCATCCTCGGTATACCAATTGTTGGTGCCGGAGGCCGGATCGGGATCTTCAACTTCGTCCACTGTGCCGGCGTTCGCCGTTCCGGGATCTACTATTACGTTGTGAGGCGGGGTCAGGGCATTCCCCGCGCCATCGCTGAACCAGATTGCATCGCCGTGGCCGAGCATGATGTGGTTCGCGCCCGTGCCGCCATCGACGGACTGGTGGAAATTATCGCTCATCGAATAGCGGTCGGCGAGGTGTTTGAAGTAAGGAGCGTCGCCCTGCTGCATGTTGTAGAAGCCCATGGACGTTGACCCTTCGCCGGTTGTCGTGGTCGGACTGGGCCCATATTCGGTGCTGAAGGTTGCCGCCTGCGGCAGGCCGTTCGTGCCTGCGCCAACAGTCACTTCCACCCAGGGGAACAAACGGGCGCTGCAACCGGAGGGGTTTTCCCAAGAGGCTCGATCGGAGCTGCAATCCATTTGCTGCCACATCTGGTAGAAGCGATGGACCGGGCTTGCCGCATAGGAGTTGTAAACAAAACTGGTTCCGTTGGTCAATTGAAACGGACCTGGCGGCAGCGAATTGACACTCGTAATTCGCGTGTCGGGAATTTTTGATGCCAGGCCGGTACCTCCGGAGACCAAATATTGGTAGTAATCCGCGGGGAGCCCATTTTCGGATTCCTGAGCAAATGTCAAGCTGTCACCCGGAATGTAGGAGTCTGACGGACCACCTGTGAGCGGCGCCGGAAGGACCTTATTCGGGAACGGCACCTTGTCCGGGCTCAGCAGGAAGGCGTCAGGGGCCTGGTCCACGGCGGCGCGCTGCTCCGCTTTGTGAAAATTGGGGCCGGGAGTGCCATCGGCGTTTACGATTCCTCGCGAAAGCAGGTTCCAGACTCTTTCCCCATCCCTGGGTTTGTACGTGGCAAAGATATGGTCGAAGGTGCGGTTTTCACCGATGATCACGATGACGTGCTTGATGGGCGTGCGGGTATCGCGGTCATGATGATCGGGCTGTGGAGCGGCGCTGACCAAAGAAGCGCCGAGTGCGAACTGAAAAAGCGCGATCGACGTCAGGCCGATGCGCAAATAATGCAGCGTTTTTGATGCAACTCTCCTGCAGGACATTCACCCTCCTATTTTTCGTTTGAAATACTTACCCAGGCGGAGAGTAGTAGCCCGCGCATGTTGCAATTTCATTTCTGGATGTTCAACGCGAGAAAAATTTAGAGAACTCGAAGGCGTTTACATTCGTTTTGGATCGCAGCGGCGGCGATGATGAACGGAGACGTTCAATTTTGTGAATAGCAAATTACAGCTGGAATGAAATTCAGGATTACACTGGCTCAACGCGCGCAATTTTTTCTGTGAGGGAGTGATTCAACGAATAAACAACTCATGACGATTGTGAAAAAGTTGAGCGGGGTTGCGCGCGGCAAACTTAATTTCTTCTGGCAGCATCGGCGGAAGAATGGTCCGTTCGGATTCTGGATGAGGTCTGTTTGAGCCGCGTCCGCCGGCTCCACTCGGATCAGTCCCATCATTCCTCCATCCTCATGCTCCAGCAGATGACAATGATACACAAATGTGCCGACGGTATTCGGATCGCGAAAATCCATGCGCAGCCTAACACTCGGATATTCAAGGGCTTTGCCGGTATTGTAAGGGACGTTGACGGTATCGCGGAGAAACGGCTCATTGACGGGTTTCCCGAGATAGTCGAGCAGCAGGAAGTGCAGCTGGTGAATGTGGAATGCGTGCAATTCATTCGACCGGTTCTCGATGATCCAATCTTCAACTGTTCCCTGCCTGGCGATGATGTTCGGTATGCCCGATTGCGGATCGAACGGCGCAGGCGTTTCGCCGTCCAC
This sequence comes from uncultured Acidobacteriota bacterium, assembly GCA_963804145.1. Taxonomy (GTDB): domain Bacteria; phylum Acidobacteriota; class Terriglobia; order Acidiferrales; family UBA7541; genus Palsa-360. The sequence goes on from CAWDPI010000010.1 coordinate 786,764, forward strand.
GGTTAGGTAAAAAGTTGTCGCGCTATTGGGGTTGTTCGGATCGAGCAGCTTTTCGGAGAAGTACAGTCTCCGCGTACGAACGGGAGCCGCGTCGCCCAGCCACGGGAGCCGCGGCGGTGGAAGAGGCTGAGGAGAGACGGTGAGCCTTGAGCGCGGCTCGGGGGCATCCTCTGAAGGTGAAATAATGGCAATCGCCCGATTGGGATCGTTTTCGCCGCCTGCGCCGGTATCCACCGTCCGCGTCACGAAGAGCCCCTTGGTACCGATGGGAGGTCCCTTCACAATGAATTCCACACGCCCCCCAGGCGGCACTCCCAGATGGGTTTGCCAATCCACAAAATCTCCCATCGTTCCGTTCTCGTTTAGAGGCACACCGTCCAGGGCGACGAGCCCGAGTTGCTGGGGCACGCGATTGAATAGAACCGCCAAATTGAGATACGTGATGGCCGAGGCGTTCAACACGCGCCACAATTGGCGTTCCTCCGGCTTCATCTTGATCACGGCAGGCGGATAGTCGGGATAAGGTACAGGAACAAAATTGATCGAGAGATCCTTCGCAGGCTTGCCGAAGCCCGTGCCATTGTTTGCGGCGTCTCCGTCGCGATCGATCAGCATCCTTGGAACGACAGGTTCCGATTTGGACGGGGGCGCATTCGGATTCAGCAAATCTTGATCGCGAATGATCAGCACTCGTTCGGGCAATCCAGCCACTTCCTTATTGGCGCGCTCGATTCCTTCGACGATGAGCGCGCCCGACGCTCCGCCCAGAACCTGGGCTTTACTGAAACCGTGGATGTGCGGATGGTACCAATACAATCCGGGCGGCTCATCCTCCGGAATGCGGAACCGGTACTCGAATGGCGGGTCGCCGGGACGGATCGATGTTTTCAACACATCGTCCTGGTGGCAAACGGGGGGAACGGTCAGGCCATGAAAATGAAGATTCGTAGATGTCGATGTCATAGGAGCAGCCGCGCATGCGTCATCGATTTTTTCAGGCCGCGTGTGAGCGTCACTCATGTGAGCATGGGCATGCTTTGCCGCGCCGGCTGTGGGATCGGAGTCCGTTAAGTCGTTTTTCAAACGCAGGATGAGAAGATCGCCCGGGTTCAATCTTAAATTGGGGGATTGGTCGCCTTGCGCGTCAACGTAGCAATAGCGAGTGGAGCCATCCGCCTCGGTGAAGTTGTGAATCGTCAGGTCGACTTTCAGCACTCCGTCCCGGCTGCGCAAATCCTCCGGTTCCATAAGGGCGCTTCCAGCGGGGGGCCGCTTGCAAGCGTCGCTCGCTGCATCCTGAGCCCTGAGTCCCCCGTGCCACTGCACAAACATGATGCTCGCAAACGCGAGTAAGACCCGCTTTTTCACCGAGCAGCCCGCTTCCTGTCCTCGCGTTCAAGCGCCTTCGGCGCGAACTATTTCTTCATAGCGCAGCCGCACAGTTTTTCTCAGCCAAATCAATCCGACATGAACGCAATCTTACGCCACTGTTAATTTGAATTCCGGGGAGGGGTGCGACTCCGTCAGCCGCGTCCGGCGCGCGGCGTGACGGGAATCATCCGCCCTTTTTCGAGCGTGAAGGAATTTCCCCGCCATTCGATGCGGTTCATTCCGAAGCTTGCGAGCCAAACGAAAAACGACAGCAGGTCGCGCACGGGCAAGAGCCAAATCCGGCGCCGCAGGACAGGATCGTGCAATCCCCACACGCCAACGGCCCAGGCCATCGCAAAACGCAATACAAAATAGGCGCCAAGATAACCGGCGGCGACCGATGCGGATGGCGCAACGCACGCGGCGGCGATCGCCCAGGGAAGTCCGTGCGTGAACAACATGCCGAAATGGCCGCCGGGGCGAATGTTGCGGATGCCGATGGCCCAGCGCAATTCGTGACGCAGGTACGCGCCCAGCGTCAGCGAGGGAAACGCCATCCAGACCGGGTCGGACAGCAGCTCAATCCGGTAGCCGCGGGCGGCGATGCGACGGCCCAGTTCGTAATCGTCGGAGTGCAAGTCGACCATGGCCTCGAAGCCGCCGATTTCGGCGAGGCGCTCTTTCGTGGTGGCCATCGTCGAGCCCATCATGAATTTCAGGCCTTCGAGTTCGCGCGCGACGAGCGCGGCGCCGCAAAACGCAGCCGAGGAGCCCACGCAATCCATGGCGGCGACGAATTGCAGATTGTCCCGGCCGCGATACAGCGCGGTCACTCCGCCGACGGCGGGATCGCGGAATTTCGCCGCAACGCTTCGCAAATATCCGGGCTCGACTTGCACGTCGCTATCGGTGATGACCAGCAGATCGTGCCGCGCTTCGCGCACCAGCCGGCAAAGATTGGAAACCTTGGTGTTCGGGCCGAGGCGCTCCGCGACCACAATCAGGCGAATGGAGCGCCCGGGAAAATCCTCGATCAGTTTTTGCACGATCGGCACGGCCGGATCTTCGGCATCGTTCGCGGCAAAAAGGATTTCAAATTCCGGATAGTCCTGGCGACAAAAGCTGGCGAAATTTTCGTATGCGCCGGGGTCCAGTCCGCGGACCGGCTTCAACACGCTGATCGGGGGAGCTTCCTCGTTCGCGGGCGGCGTTTGGTCTGCTCCGCGATGCGCTACGCGGAAGAATCGCCATGCGGAATAAATTGCAACGAGGTAATAGAACAGCGGGCCGAGAGCCAGCGCCAGGATCGCCCAGCGGAGGGTCACGATGGCGGAAACAGTATGCAAGGACGCGGGCAAGTCATCCACCCACGCCATGGCCACACCGAGGCAGATCAAAACAATTCCCGCCCAGCGCGTGGCATTCAGATGTTCGCCTAAAAATATCTTCGCGCCGAACGCTCCGGCCACATATGCGAGCGACGTGGCGGGAATCACAAAACTGACCGGAAACCATGACAGCATCGTCAGAAACGAGAAGAACGACGCCGTCATCAGCAGCACGCCAAACCACAGCCAGCCGACGCGCAGCGCACGCAGAACAAACGACACAATCGCGCGCGGCCGGAAATCGTGGACTTCGCCCAGCAGTTTCATGGCATGCGTCAGGCAAAGTTCTCCGCCGATGCCGGTCACGACCACAAGCAGGAGGATGGGCGCAGTGCGCATGTCAGTTGGGAGTGCCCGGCGCGGTGGTGCGATGCGGCGTGCGGTTGATCAGGACGACGCCGAGAACGATCAGAACGATTCCAATCCAGCGCGCCGTGGAAACCTGTTCGTGCAAAAACAGGTACGCGAACAGCGGGACCAGCGCGTATGCAATCGCGGTGAACGGCATCACGAAACTGTAGTCGGCCCACGAAAGCACGAGCATGTGGCACACCATGAATCCCAGCATCATCGCGATCCCGATCCAAATCGTTCCGCTCGCGAGGACGCGCGCGGCGCCCGCCACCAGCGGCGCAAAATGCGAAATGTCCAGGTCCCCCGCGTCCTTCATCCCTTTGCTGAGAATGGTGTTCCCTACCGACCCGAGCAGGACGAGCAGGAAAAGCAGGACGTAGGTTTTGGTTTTGTGAGTTTGTACGGAGGTCATCGCGGGAATGAAGCTTTGTAGCGCCGGCATCTTGCCGGCAGCAGTTCGCACCTGGATAGCAAAAATCGCCGGCCCCTCTTGCCTCGGGGCGAGCGAGACGCCGGCGCCACAAAATTCAGTTAGTCCCCGGTACTCGGGGCGGTGGCCGCGGCGGACTGGGCCATTTCGCGCGCCGTCGCCTTGCGCTCGTGCAGGAACTGGAAAAATTCGACGCCTTCGCGCAGCCGCCGCTTCATCACTTCCGGATCGCGCAGCATTCCGCCGAAAAGCGAGAACATTTTTCGCGGGCGGAAATAAAATTTCCTGTAGAGGTCTTCCACGGAATTGAAAATCACAGTCGAACTGAGCTTCGGATAATTCATGGCGGCAGACTGGATGCCATGCGTATCGACGAGTTCCCCGGTTTGAATCTGCAGCCAGCCCTGCTCCTGCGCCTGCCGGTACAGTTCCGTGCCAGGGTACGGCGCGGCGAGCGAGACCTGGATCGTTTCGGGGTCGATATCGCAGGCAAATCGAATGGTCTGCTGGATCGTCTCGGGAGTCTCGCCGGGAAGCCCGAGAATAAATGTTCCGTGAATCTTGATACCGAGATCGCGAGCGTTGCGAGAAAACTCGCGCGCGATATCGATGCGCACGCCCTTCTTGATATTGATCAGAATTTGATCGTTCCCGGATTCGTATCCCACCAGAAGCAGCCGGAGACCGTTGTCCTTCATGATTTCGAGCGTCTTGCGCGGGACATTGGCTTTCGCGTTGCACGACCAGTTCAGCCCCAGCTTGCCCAGGCGACGCGCGATTTCTTCCGCGCGCGGCAGGTCGTCTGTGAACGTGTCATCGTCAAAAAAGAATTCGCGCACCTGCGGAAAATATTTCTTCGCCAGAGCCATTTCCGCGGCCACATTTTCCGGACTGCGCGTGCGGTAACGATGCCCGCCCAGCGTCTGCGGCCACAGGCAGAACGTGCACTTGGACCGGCAGCCCCGCCCCGTATAGAGCGAGACGTACGGGTGCTGCAGATAGCCGATAAAATAATTCTCGATCGTCAGATCGCGCTTGTACACGTCCACGACGTAGGGAAGGTCATCCATGTTCTCAATCGTGGGACGCGGCGGCGTGAGCGTGACGCGCCCGTTGTCGCGATACGCGATGCCGCCAACATCCTTGAGCGGCTTGCGCGCGGCAATTTCCGCGCAAATGTAATCGAACTCGCCGAGCGAAACCCAATCGACAGCCGGCGCCGCGTTCATGGATTGCAGCGGCAGAACGCCGACGTGCGCGCCGACCATGCCGATCATGATTTTCGGATTCACTTCCTTGAGGTGCGCGGCAAATTTCGCGTCGTTGGGAAATGACGGCGTGCTCGTGTGCAGCACGGCCAACTCGTAATCCTTCGCCAGCGGCGCCACCTGATCCACCGTCAGCCCGTCCGGCGGCGCGTCAATCAAGCGGCTGCCGGGCACCATGGCCGCGGGCTGCGCCAGCCACGTCGGATACCAGAAGGATTTGATCTCGCGACGCGCCTGGTAGCGCGCGCCGGCCCCGCCGTCAAAGCCCTCATAGCTCGGCGGATTCAGAAACAACGTTTTCATCACTTCGGGCATTCGTTTCTTCCCCTGACCCGGGAGATTCACGGCAATCGCGAACGTCCGGAAGGTAATATCTTACCTGAAACACGGCTGGTCCCGGAAGAAAAGTCCGAAAGCGGTGTCCTCTAAATCAGAAAATTTCCAAGAGACTGTTTTAGGAGGTCCGACCTTCAGGTCGGACGATTAGGGTTGGATGATTGTGGCTTTCAGGCCCTGAAGCTTCAGCTTCAGGGGCTGAAGCCCGTTTCAAACGCACCCAGTTGTCGGGACTAAAGTCCCGACCTCCTAAAAATCTAAGCGCAATCGTTGTGCTACTGCAGCACCTGGGCCAGCTGGCCCGTCGTGTGCAGGAGATCCAGCTGCGCCTGTTGCCGCGAATAGTTGGCGTCCAGAAAGGACAGCCACTTGTCATTTTCCTCGATGTGCGCGGCCTCCAGGTCCTTCAGGCTGCCGCGGCCCTCGTCAAACTGCGCCTGCAGAACGCGCACATTCTCCTGCGCCAACTGCAATTCCAGCCGCGCCACTTCTCCGCCCAGCTCCGCCTCGCGCACAATTCGGGCCTTGCGGCGGACATCCAGGGAGATCTCGCTGCGCTTCTTCTGCAGCGCCAGATTGGCGGCGTTGAAATCGGCCTGCGCGAACGCGACGGCGGAAGACGTGCGCGACGCAAAGATGGGAATCTGCACCTGGACTCCAAAGATGACGTTATTGCGCTGAAACTTGTCAAAGAACGCCGTGTAGTTGTTGATCTTGCTCAGCACGTTGTACTGCCCAATCAGGGCGAACGAAGGCCAGCGCCCTCCCTGCTCGCCTTTCAGTTTAAATTCGCGCGCGCGCAACTCGGTTTGCGCCTCTTTCAGGTCCACGTTGTTGGCCATGGCTTCCGAGACGACGTCCTTTGAAACGTCTACAGCCGCTCCGGGAATTTCCTCGGCGGAGACTTCGATGCGCTCGTCCGCCGGCAGGCCCATCATGTCCCGCAGCTCGCCCGACAGCGAATCGTCGCGGTCTTCCAGTTGCGCGATGCGCTGCTCGATTCGCGCCGTGGTCAGCTGCGCCCGGATCACTTCAATGGGAAGCTCGCGCCCCGTATCCGCGCGCTCCCGCGTCGCATCGAGAATGCGTCCCGCGCTCATGCGTTCGCTGTGCATCAGCTCCAGAGCGTGCCGCACTTTTGCCAGTTCGAGATAATCCAGCGCGGCGCGCGACATCACCGTGTCGCGCACGTCATCCATCGAAAGCCGCTGCTCCTCGGCTCTTTGTTCGGCGGCGCGCTGTTCCCCTTTCAGCGGCGGATTGAAAATTTGCTGCGAATAGGAAAGGGAAAAAATAGCGGGCGCGCCTCCGCCCTCGAGGAGCGGAAAGCCGCTGGTATAGGCGACTCCAGTCCCGGTATAAAGGTTGGGAAGAAACACGGAGCGCGCCACGCCAATCTGGCGCTGCATTACGCCGTACTGCAGCCGCGCGAGCGCGAGATCGCGGCTGTTTGTGACGGCCAGCGTCACGGCTTCCTTCAACGTCAGCTTGCGCGCCAACTCCGTGTCTTGCGCGCGTGCCGTGCCGCCGCCCGCAAGATTAACGATAGCCAAACAACTTCCGCAGGCCAGCGCCGCCCAGAAGCGTTGAATCATTCTCTCGTATTTTCGTCTTTGCATCTTCCTCCACCTGCTTTCCGAGGACCTCACCCTTGTATTCCCTAAAGCCGCCGCGAAAAGAATTCCGCTTGGCCACCTGAGCGGCGAACCAATCGCTGCGCACTTATTCATATCGCAGTGATTCGGTCGGCTGCAATTGCTCCGCGCGCGACGCGGGCAAATATCCGAAAAACACGCCGACGGAACATGATACGAGGAACGCTAAGACAACCGATTCCCAAGGCACCGCAACAATGACATTCGCGGGGAGCCACGGCCGGGCGATGAACGGAATGGCAACCGCGATCAGGATTCCCAGCACGGACCCGAAACCGCTAATCAAAAAGGCCTCCAGCAAAAACTGGTACAAAATATCCCTGTGCCTCGCCCCGATCGCTTTACGAATTCCGATCTCCCGAGTGCGTTCTTGAACCGTTACGAGCATGATATTCATGATTCCGATACCGCTTACTACCAGCGTGATGAACCCCACGAGCAGGAGCACGATAGTGAGACCCAGCGCTATTTTTCGCGTGGTGTCCAGGATGGATCCAAAATTCTCCACCGAATAGCGCGTGCGCGTCGTGTGACGGCTGGCCAGCAGCGCTTCCAATTGATGCGTCGCCGGAATCACCTCCTCCGCTGAGCCGGCCTGGACGTAGAAAACATCCAGGGATGAATCTCCCAGATAATTCCTCATCAACGGAAATGGGATCAAAATCGAATAATCCTTTACTTCCGACTGACCATAGGTTTCCACGCGTTCCTTGAAGATTCCGATGACGGTGAAACTAAGTTCGCCGACGTGCAGCGTCTGTCCGATGGGGTCCATGAATGGAAAAGCGAAATTGGCAAGTTGTGTGGTGATCAGACAGACGCGGCTTCGCGAGGTAATATCCGCCGCATCCAAGAAGCGGCCCTGCAAGATTAGCAAATTGCGAATCTGCTGAAATCCCTCCGTGACGCCCACAAGGCTCACGCTTCGCTCGACTCCCCCGGCATTCACCGTGGCCGAATAGCTTCGCGTTCCGGCCACGGCAACGACTCCGGGAATCGTCGTCTTCGCGGCGTTCATGTCTTCTATGGTCAATTCATCCTGGAGCATGATCTGGCGGCTGGGGTCCACGTCGAGATGCGCAAAAACAATATTGGTGCCGACGCTTTCGATTTGCTGAATGATGTAGCGCTGCCCGGTAAGCGCGACGGTTACAACCAGAACGATGCAGGCGCTGCCGATGATCACGCCCAGCGTAGTCAAAAACGCGCGGACTTTATTGGCCCAAAGAGCGTCCAGCGCGACCATCCAGGTCTCGTTGCGTAGCATCATGAGAATTTCCGTGGAAGATTACAAACCTCGTTGAAAAAAGGCGCACCCGCAGCGCCAGGCTTCCTTTATTTCCTCTGCACCCTCTTCAAATCCTCTTCCACTCTTTTGTTGTGCGGATCCAGTGAAAGCGAAAAGCGATATTCTTCCGCCGCTTCGGAAAATCGCCCCAGGGATTCATACAGCTTGCCCAGCCATTCCCGCGCGGCCGCGTGCGGCGGCAGATCGGAATTATCGGGGACCGTCGCCAGATAGGATTTCAGCAGCGTTTCGGCTTCGATGGGGCTTTTTCCTTGCATCACCAGAAGAACACCTTTGTAAAACTTCAACCGGCGGTCCTCGGGATCAATGTGCGCGGCCTTGTCGATGGCCTCGCCCATTTTTTCGGCGTTGCCGCGATCGCGGAAATAATCGGTGACCTCGAAGTAGACGCCCGCACGGTCGCCGTCCGATTCCAGGATTTTACCGAACACCGCATCCGCCTCGGGCATCCGCTTTTTTGTCGCGAAGAATTCCCCGCGGGCCAGCTGCCCCTGTATGGGATCGATCTTCTCGAGGGCATCGATATGTTTCTGCGCTTTATCGTCGCCGCCACCGACCACGCCGGGAGCGTTCATTTCGAAACGGATCAGATCGCGCCGAGCCTCGAAATTCGCCGGATTCAGCTCGACTGCAATTTCAAATTCCCGGTGCGATTTTCGCGCCCAGCTCATCGCGCCCAGAAACATGGTCTCCTCGGCCCTCCGGCCGTACGACTTGGCGAGCCAGTCGCGGTATTCGGAATCCTTGGGAGCAAGTTGGACGGCGCGCTCAAGACTCGCAGGAGGCGCGCGGGAAATCGCCCAGCTGATAATAACTTTGCCCCAGCAGGAAATGCAGGGACGCGTCATCTGGTGATTTTGCGATCGCGCTGTTTAACGCGTCCACGGCGCGGTTGTAGCGTCCGGCGTTATAGTCGTGCTGCGCATCGCCCAGAGAAGACTGCCCAGCAAAGATAAGCGCCCCGCTCAATCCACAGGACAGAACCAGCGCCGTGACTGCGAATAGAAAACGCCGGATCATTCCTGGCGCACCGCGAATGATGCGAAGATTTTCTTTGAGGGATACATCGCCGGGCAGGGCCACCACGTCACCTTCGTTCAGGCCCGAAAGAACTTCGATCTTGGTTGGATTCGCGATGCCCACTGTGATCAAATGGCGGTGCAGGCGGTCCTCCTCCACTCGATACACAAATCGTTTGTCACCCTCAATGGAAACGGCCCCGCGAGGAACCACCAGTGTCGCCGGGCGTTCGCTGACGTGGATTCGGACGTCAACGGTCGTGTTGGGGAGCAGGTCCAGCCGGTCATTGGTGACCGAGCAGAGCAATTCCCCGACGCTGCGAGTGCCTCGCGTGACGACCTGCTTTGGCAACAGTTCCGTTTTGCCTTTCCATACACGGTCGGGATGCGCGTCCCAGAGAATCTCGACGGACTGGTTGACGGCAACTTGCCCAAGCTCGGGCTCATCGATGAACGCCCTGATCCGCACCTGGCGCAAGTCCGCAATCTCAGCCAGAAGGTCGCCGGCCTTCACGAAATCGCCTTGACGAATCGGCAGCGAGTACAGCGTGCCGTCGAAAGGAGCGGTCCCGTGAGCCGACTGAAGCCTCTCCTCGAGATCTTGCATGGTCGCGCGCGCGTGTTCCACCTGGAGAGCCACGCGTCCCTCATCGAGTTGCGCCTGCCGGTCCAGAGTTTGTTTCACCTTTTGAGTCGCTTGAACGTCGGCTTCGGCCTGCGTCAGCTGCAACTTGTTCTGCTCCAGTTCCTCGGGCGTAGCGGCTTTTTCGGCCACTAGTTTCGTCAGGGTTTCGTTGTCTCTGTGCAATTGGTCGTGGCTCGCTTGAGCCTTCTGCAAATCGGCGGTCGCTTTCGCAGCCTGGCTCGCGTAACCGCCCGCCTTCGCAACACTAAGCGCTTCTTCCTGGGCCGCGAGATCGGCTCGAGCCTGCGCGAGGTCCGCCTGGACCTCTGTATCATCGAGGGCAAAGAGCATCTGGCCCCGCTTCACCTGCTGGCCCTCGACGGCATAGACGCGCGCCACAAACGTCGGGTAGCGCGCGCGAAACGAACGCGGCGTCACCGGTTCAACCTTTCCATTGGTGGATATGACCGAACTTAAATTCTCGCGCATTACCTCCGCAACCGCCACGCGCGCCGTGGATCCTCTCCCGCTGAGAAACACCAGCAGGCCGGTCAGCGCCAGGGCGCCGCCCACAAGGATCCACAGTCTTCGGCCCAGCGCCGGTGTCATTCCGTCCTCGCCCTGCCAGCCCTAACTGGCGGGATTAAAACTTGGCATTCTAACAAAGAATCAGACGGCAGGCGACCGGCCGGCGGCGGCTTGGATGTCTCCGACTGCGTCCGTTAGGATGCGATGTCCCGCGTTCGGGATGCTGCTTGCCCGAAGCACACGCACAGCATGGGTGTTGCGAATCCCGCCGGTATGCTAAAATTTACGTATGCCAAACGAACCCGCTACGCCCCAAGCCCATGCCCCGAAACACGAGTCTCCGGCGCCTGGGCAACCTGTGCTTCATCGTGTTTGCATCCAGTGTAACAACATGTTCCGTGTTACGCCTGAGAATTTTGACGCCAAGCAATGCCCCAGCTGCCATAAGGGCTAGGTTCTCCGGTATGTTTCCGATTTGACACTCCCACCTCCTGCAAATTGGTCCGCCATCAGCTACAATCTGCGCCGCATCTTCGCGAGATGAGATGGAATGATCGAAGCCCACCATCTGGTAAAAAGGTTCCGGGACAAAAAACGCGGCGCTGTGTGCGCCGTCGACGGCGTGAGTTTTTCCTGCCGGCCGGGAGAAATTTACGGGCTCCTCGGAGCGAACGGCGCGGGGAAAACCACCATGCTGCGCATGCTGGCCACGATCCTGGCACCCTCGGAAGGCACCGCTATCGTCGCGGGGTATGACGTCGCAAAAGATCCGCAAAATGTCCGTTCGCGCGTGGGATTTCTTTCTACAGCCACAGCGCTCTATGGGCGGCTCTCCGCGGAGGAGATGGTCGAATATTTCGGCCGCTTGCACGGACTCGACGAACCCACACTGCGCCGCCGCATCGATGAAATTTTCACACGCCTCGAAATGAATGATTTCCGCGACCGGCGCTGCGACAAGCTTTCCACTGGAATGAAACAGAAAGTCTCCATCGCGCGCACGCTGGTGCACGATCCATCCGTGATGATTTTCGATGAGCCCACGGTGGGACTGGACGTCATGGCCGCCCGCACCATTTCCGGGTTCATCCGGGAATGCCGTGACAACGGCAAGACGGTGGTCTTTTCCACGCACGTCATGAGCGAAGTGGAAAAGCTCTGCGACCACATTGGAATCATTCATGACGGCAAACTGCTGGCCGAAGGGACTCTTCCCGAGCTGCGCGCCCGATACGGCATACACGACCTCGAGGATTTATTTGTGAAAGTGGTTGAACCATGAGCCTGCGCAATATTGGCATCGTCTATCGCAAGGAACTCGTCGATTCTCTGCGCGATCGCAGGACGGTGGTCTCGATGATCGTTGTTCCTTTGCTGGTCATGCCCCTGCTCACGATTGGAATGGGCATTCTCTCCGTGACCCTGGTAGGCCTGGCCATGAAAGAAATTCCCAAGGTCATGATTCTGGGCGGCGATGATTCGCCCGCCGTTGTTGCGGAACTCGGGCAACTGAAGGATTTGCAGGTCGTGCCCGCAAAGCCGGACTTCGCCGAGGAAATCTCCAACAAACAAATTCGCGCGGCCGTGGAAATCCCCAAAGGATTCGAGGCCAAGCTGGCCGCCGGCGAATTCTCAACTGTGAAAATTTATATGTACGAAGGCGAACTGAAATCCGGGTTCGGCGCAGACCGCCTGCAACGTTTCTTCAGCGCATTGCGCGACCGCACGGTTCGCGAGCATCTCAAAGCGCAGAAGCTTCCCGATAGCCTGGTGCGCCCGTTTGTCATCGAACAGAAAAATGTCGCTCCGCCCGAAAAAGTGGGGGGCGCGCTCCTCGGCGGGCTGGTTCCCTACTTCGTCATTATTTTGTGCCTGACCGGCGCGATGTACCCGGCTATGGATCTGACCGCGGGCGAAAAAGAGCGCGGCACAATCGAAACGATTCTTTGCAGCCCGGTTTCACGGACGCACCTCGTGCTTGGAAAATTCCTGATGGTGCTCACGGCTTCAGTCGCGACGGCCGTTCTGGCGATCACCTCCATGGCGCTTTCCTTCGGCGCGGGCAAGAAGATGCTACTCGGCGTCACACACGGAGCCGCGGATGCGGCCCTGCAAATCACCATTACGTCGAAAGCTGTCGCTTCCATATTCTTCGTCGTGCTTCCGCTCGCGGTATTTTTTTCCGCGGCCCTGCTGGCCCTCTCGCTTTTTGCGAAGAGCTTCAAGGAAGCGCAGAGCTATATTTCTCCGTTGATGATCATCGTAGTCTTGCCCGCGGTGGCCGCGCTCTTGCCCGGAGTGGAGTTGAACCCGGCGCTGGCGCTTATCCCCGTGCTGAACACCAGCCTCGTCAGCAAGGAAATCATCACCGGCACCTATCACTGGAAATTGATCCTGCTGATCTTCCTTTCCTCCAGCGTCTACGCGGGAGCGGCCCTGGCCATCGCCGTAAAATTATTTCAACGGGAAGACGTGCTGTTCAGGACGTAAGAAGAAGGTTGTAGGTGGCAGGTGACAGTTAGCAGGTGGTAGGTGGTAGGTGGTAGGAAGCAAGGAGTACGAACCGCTGATCTTGTATTTTCCCCTGTCACCTGCCCCCTACTACCTGCCCCCTATGCTCACGCAGGCCCGGCGGGCTCACGATGTTCATCCCACGCATTGGAGAGGCGCCTGACGGTTTCGCGCAAACGCACGGCGAGGCCCGCGATCGTTTCCAGGCGCTCGATCGCGGCGGGCGGCAGGCGGTCGCGCCGCGCGAGCAGAAGTTCGGTATTTCCGAGAATTCCGGTCAGCGGATTGTTCACTTCGTGCCGCAGGATTTCGCCGAAATCTCCTGACAATTCGTCGTTTGCAAATTGGACCATTCCCGTGGCTCGCTCGGCCATCCGCACGCGGCGGTCCAGCATGCCCGCAACCAGCGGCAAAAAATCATTGGTACGCGATACAAAATCCACCGCGCCCGATGTAATCAGGAACGCCATGCCCATCTGATTTTCCGGCGCTGCAGCCACGACGACGGGCGCGGTTTCGGCGAGCAAGGCGACCGCGGATTCCAAAGTCTCGCCGCCATGCGCGATGTCAATCGCGGATTCGTCCAGAAACACGGCTGCGGGAGCGCTGCGGCCGATTTTCTTCCGCGCCTGCACCACCGTGCCTACCACCAGCGTCCGGTAGTGTCCTCCGAATGCGGCAAGCTCCTCAAAGCATCGCTGTGCCAGGACAAGATCGCCGCTGATGATGAAAACAGTTTGGCCCGTCAAATTCATGGTTCCCTCTTCTTTGTTCTCTTTTCTCTCTTCCTTACTCTCTGGCAGCCGCGCGTGGCCCTTCCGCTCGCGAGGCTATTTCTTCGCTCGCCGGGACAGCCGGCAAGGGCTCGCCGCACAGCCACTTTCAACTCATCCACCAGAAACGGCTTGGCCAGGTACGGCAAGCCGCTGGATTTCAGAAATTCAAGCGTGCGCGGCCCCATGGTGTCTCCGGTGACAAACAGGAGCCTGTGTTGCATCGGGTTCTCCCGGCGGACCAGCGCACGATACAGCCCGGGCCCGTCCACGTACGGCATTTTCAAATCGCAGATCACCAGCGCATAGCTGCCCTCTTCGAGCCTGCCGAGGGCCTCCCGGCTGTCCAGCAGCGTGTCGACGCGGTGCCCGTCTTCGGCCAATACGTCCGCAATCAAGTCCGCCACGGTCGGCTCGTCTTCCACAACCAAAATGCGCTCCGCCGCGCCCGTTCGCTGCAATGCCGGAAGCGGAACCACGGCGGCCGCCGGCCCCAGGACGGCTCTCTCTTCGCCTGCAAAATCGAAACCTGAAACCGCCAAAGCGGGGAGCTCGACCGTCAGCGTGGCGCCGTGCCCCTGCAGGCTATCCACGCTGACTTCCCCTCCGTGCTCCTGCACGATTCCGTAAACAATGGAAAGCCCGAGCCCCGTTCCGATGCCTGCCGGTTTTGTCGTAAAAAACGGATCGAAGATGCGGGACACAATTTCTGGCGAAATTCCGGGGCCGTCGTCGGACACTTCCAGAGCCAGGCGCTCTCCCGCGAGGCGGCGCGTGCGAATGAGAATGCGCCCATCGCGGGGCTCCTCCTCGCGCGCCATCACGATGGCCTGTTCGGCGTTCACGATCAGGTTCAACACAACTTGTTGCAGCTGCGCCGCGTCCGCCAGTGTTTGCGGCAGCGCGGGATCGAGGGCCAGCTCCACTTCGATGTTCTCGAGCTTCAGCTCGTAGGAGCGCAGGGAAAGCGTGCGCTCAATTACTTCGTTCAAATGGACCGCGCGGCGCTCGGGCTTGGTCTCGCGCGAAAAGAGCAGCAGGTTTTTCACGATGCGACCGGCGCGCTCGGCTTCCTGCGAAATGCGCTGCGCGTCTCCGGCGCGATCCGTTGCGGATCGCCGGCTCAACAGAAGCTGCGCGTAGCCCTGGATGCTCGTCAGCGGATTGTTAAGTTCGTGTGCGATTCCGGAAACGAGCTGGCCGAGCGCGGCCATTTTTTCCGTCTGCAGGAGCTTGGACTGGATCAGCCGCTGCCCCGTAATGTCGCGGTAAACTTCCAGCCGGCCCAGCCGCGTGCCGTCGGCTTTGTGGAGAGGCCTGGCAAACCGTTCCACGATTTTTCGCGACGGGCGGACCAGCTCGAATTCATCCCAGCTGGCCTCGTCGCCCTGGCGCACGTGCTCGCGCCAGCGCGCCGCGGTTTCCGCCGGGCGCAGGAAATGGTAAGCCAGGCTTTCGATCAGCGCGTGAATGTTGCCGAATTCCAGAAGGCGGCGCGATTCAAATCCGAAGATGGCTGCCAGCCGGTCGCTGGCCATCAGAATCCGCCCGTCCGCGTCGAGCAGCAGCACGCCGGATTCGATGGAGTCGAGGAGGCCGGCCATCTCGGCCTCCAGGCGTTCTTCCGATTCGCGCATTGTCTGCTGCGCCCCTTGATCCTCAACCTGAACAAGCCAGCTCGGACCGTCCCCGCCCATTCCCGCGATCTCGCATCGCAGGTGCATGCGAATGATGCCGCCGCGTTCGAGCGCCGCCTCAAAATCAGGTGGGGGGAAATCTTTTTTCCGCGCGGACGAAACGGCAGGCGAATGGAGCCGGCCTCGCCACTCGGTGACCGCATCGCGCGCCACAGGGGAAAACAATTCTTCCAGAGGTGTTCTATCCACGCGTCCCCGGGGCGGGAATAAGAGCGTGGCGGCGGCCCGGCTGGCTTCCAGGATCTTCCCCTGCTCATCGAGGACGACAAGGCATTCGCCGCTCTCCTCGATGATCTTTCTCACAATTTCGCTGGACGCCGTTCGTTCCTCCCGCGCGGCCTCGCGATCCAGCGCTGAGACGGCAAGAACCGGCACGCCGGCGCGATCGTCCGCGCCGCGTCCGCCCCGCCATCTTCGCATCCAGCCCGCCGCAGGCATTCCCCCTCCTACAGCCGCGCCCACAAAATCAAATAGCCGGCCAGCAGCGCAGTCCCAATCATGCCTACATTCGCAATCGCCTCGCAAACCATGCGATACCGCCGGAAAAATGTTGGATGGATCATGGCAGCCTCCTGTCGTCATTTGTCTTGCACCACGGCTGCCAATATTCACATCTGAATAAACTATTCAGTTTCAACAGGATGGGAATCGTGCAGACACCATTCAAAGGTCCTGTATTCCCGTCCCGAAACTCAGTGGGGGCTCGATTCCCGGATAGGAATATAGGGCCTGCGGCGCGCGGGGTCGTTTGGTTATATTTACTACAACCAAATACACGGCCTTGGTCCGCAGGAGCGGACAAGAACAGGGCAGCCACCAGATAAATAATTTTGCCCTTTCTTCTTCTCACTTAATTGGCTTAACGGTTGTGTGGTGTCGCCAGGCAATTACAAAAGGCGGGCTGAGCCATTCCAAATGGGTGAAAAGTGTTGGGGGGTCGGGTGCGCCATCCTTCGTCCGCCGCGGCGGAAAGGATGGGGGTTTTGATTCAAACGTTCACCCACCCCTCGCGTTAGCGCGGACGGCGGTCAAGAAATTCACGCCTGCGGGCGCCCCGATTCATACTGCTTGAGTTTCCGATACAGCGTGGTTTTTCCTATGCCCAGCAGGCGCGCGGCGGCCAGCTTGTCTCCGGAGGTTTCCTGGAGCGCGCGGAAAATGGCGCGCCTCTCGAGAGTTTCGAGCGGCACGAGTTCGTCGACATCCGAATGTTTTTCAGACGAAGTGTACTGGAGATTCGACGGCAAGTCGCCCACGTGCAGGATCGGCCCCGAACCGAGCGCCACGGCTCGCTCGATGGCGTTCTCGAGTTCGCGGATGTTGCCCGGCCAATCGTAACCCATGATCCGGCGCATGGCGTCTTCGGAAATGCCTTGAATCGGACGCGCGGGATCGGAGAATTTTTCCAGAAATGTGTTCACCAGATGGAGAATGTCCGCCTTGCGCTCCCGCAGCGGCGGCAGCTTGATCTGCACCACGTTCAGGCGGAAATACAAGTCCTGGCGGAATATGCCGGTTCGGATGGCCGACTCCAGATCCCGGTTGGTTGCCGCAATCACGCGCGCGCGGATGCCGATTCGCTCGTTCGAACCGACCGGCTTGATTTCGCGCTCTTGCAATGCGCGGAGCAGCTTGGCCTGCAGGTCGATGGGCAGGTCCCCAATTTCATCGAGAAAAAGCGTTCCCTCTCCGGCGGCTTCGAACAAACCTTGCTTGGTGTGTTGCGCGCCGGTGAACGCGCCCTTGACGTAGCCGAACAGCTCCGATTCGATCAGCGTCGGCACGAGCGAAGAGCAGTCCACCGGAGCGAACGGCTTATTTTTGCGCGGCCCCGAAAAGTGAATCGAACGCGCGACCAGCTCTTTCCCCGTCCCGCTCTCTCCGAGAATCAATACCGGATAGTTATGCTGCGCCACCTTCTGGATCAACTTGTACACCCGCTGCATCCGCGGTGACATGCCGATGAGGCCGCCAAAGCCGGGCCGGCTGCGCAACTCCTCGCGCAACAGGCGATTCTCCTGATCCACTTCGATGGAATGAATCAGGCGATCCAGCTTGGCGCGCAATTCCTCTACGTGAAACGGTTTGGTCACGTAGTCCGTCGCGCCGAGCCGTGTAGCTTCGATCGCCGTAGCAATCGTCCCGTATTGCGTCAGCACCATGACGGCGGTTTCGGCGTTGTTGGCGCGAGTTCTCTTCAACAGCTCCAGGCCGCCGAGTTGCGGCACTTGCAAATCCGTGACCACGATGTCAACCGGATACTGGTCGAGGATCTCCAGCGCTTCTTCGGTGGTCGGCGCCACGTAGACCTGTAGACCCGCGTCGGCGGCGACATCGCGGCACAAATTTCGAGTCGTAACTTCGTCGTCGACGACCAGAAGGCTGAACGTCGCATTTCGCGCGGCGAGCGTTTCCGCTTTGGTATCACTTTCCATCTTAGCTTCCATGGCTGGGTCCTCTTTTCAAAGCCGGAGCAACAGGCGTGCCAAATCAGGAGAAAGTCATAAATCAGGACAAATGTGTCACTTATCGTGACAACCCCTGAAAGTTGCCGATGATTCTATTGCCGAATCGGGAACCAATGCAAGTCAATTCCGTTCCGATCTCGCGTAATTTCTTTAGGAAGTGCAGGAAGCAAGAACGGAATCGTGTGGAATTCAAAACGGAACAGTTCTCGAACCAGGTTGGTTTGGCAGCCCTGTTAGGCGAACTGCTAGTTGGCGGGGCTTGACTCTTCGCTTGCGGTTTGCTTTTGAATCAGACCAGGAGAGCCCGCGCCGCTCGCAGAGGAACCGGGCCATTCCACTTTGTAGAGGCCCTCGGTCGTGGAAGCCGCGAAAATCACTCCGGGCTCATTTGACGATGGAGCCACCGCAGCAAAAAAGCCGTCGGCCAGAGTCCCCAGCACGCGGTCCCAGGTGCGGCCGGAGTCGGAAGAAACGTAGAGCCCTCCTGTGCGCATGGAGGCGACAAACACGCCGCCAGTCGCGGCAAAGTCCTGCACGGGAGTGGCGGGCAGGCCTGATGCCGCCTGCTGCCAAGTTTTTCCCGCATCCCGCGAAATATAGAGGCCATCGCGGGCTATCGCAACCATCGTATTTTCGTCGCCAGGCGAGGCATCTAATGTGACTGCGCCTCCCGACTTCAAAGGCAAATCATGCCAGGCCCAGGAGTTCCCGCCATCCTCGGAAAATACCAGCCCTCTCAGCGATACCACCCGGATCCGCTGGCCATTCGAAGAAACGCGCACCGATTGCACGGGCAGCGAGGCCAGCGGACCGACCGGCCTCAGCCTCCAGGTCGCGCCCTGATCGGTGGACACGAGCAAGCCGCCCGGCGTCGCGGCATACCACTCCTTCGAACTGAAGGCCATGTCCGTGACAACTTCCGCCAGAGGCCGTGGGCCGTGCAAGGCCTGGCCAGTGGATTTGCGGTCTCCGTGGGCCGACTGTAGGGGCACGGCATGCCGTGCCCCTACCCCCACGGGCGTATTCGCGTCCGCAGCCTCGCCTACAAACGTTCCAGCCTGCTTCCAGGCCTTCTTCGCGGCGTCATAGCGCATCAGGCCGCCACGGGCCAGGGAAACCCACCAGGCGTCATCCGGCGCGGCGTAGACCCGCAACGCCTGTTCGGCGCGAAGTCCGGGCCCGAGCGGCGACCACGTCTGGCCATCATCCTGGGTTGCCAGGATGGGTTCGGGAGCGTGCGCCAGGACGGCGAGCACTCGGCCCGGCCTTTTCGCATCCAGCCCGAGCGCGAGAATTTGCCGGTGTTCGAATCCCGCGTTGGCGTCCTGGAAATTCTCTCCCCCATCGTTGCTCGCCAGAACGCCCAGTTCCTCGGTGCCTATCAACACTCGCCCCGGATTGCCTTCGGCGACCACCACGGTATTGACCACCCAGGACTCGGGCGTCGTGCGCCGCCAGGTCATTCCTCCGTCCGCCGTCTTCCACAGGCCTTCGGAGGTCGCCGCGTACACTCTGGCCGGTTGCTTCGGATCTTGGGTGATCGCGTAAGTGCGCCGCGCCGTATAGGGAATGCCCTGAATTTTCCTCCATTGTACGGCGCTGTCATCACTGCGGTAGATGCCCGAACAGGCGCTGGCGTAGATCAGCCGCGAGTTTCCTTGGTCGATGAGCAGGCTCATGACATCCGAATCGTCAATCATCCCTTCGTGGATGGGATACCAGGTGCGCCCGCCATCGGCCGTCTTCCAGGGGAGGTGAAACGTTCCTGCATAGATAGTTTGCGGATCGCGCGGATCGATGGCCAGGGAATCGAGATTGCGCAATTCCTCGTGATGTTCGGGAGAAATGCGCTCCCAGGTCTTGGAGGCGTCGTGCGAACGGTAGACGCCGTCCAGCGTTCCAGCCACGAGCACATTCGGGTCGGAGGGCGCTATAGCCAGAGCGCGCACGGCTTGCCCGGCAAGGCCCGCGGGACTCCAGGTGCGTCCGCCGTCGGCGCTGCGAAACACTCCACCCCCGGCGGCAGCATCCCGCGTCCATGAGGATGCAAACAGCATGTTCCCATCGCGCGGGTTCACCACGATGGCGGTGATGACGGCGTCGAGGCGCGAGCTGGCTCGTCCAAGCAGCGCCCAGTGCGCGCCGGAATCTTCGGAGCCGAAAATGTGGCCGTCCGCTGTGCCGAGAAAAACCCGTGCGGGGCGCGCGGGATCGGCGGCAAGGGCGCGAACGTCGCCTCCCGGCGGCCCAAGCGGCCTCCACGCCTGCGCACGTGCGAGCGTGGCGGCGAGCAACATCAAAACGATGAGGAAGCCCTTGCGCATGGCTGAATTTTGACGTTCGGGATCCCGGCCCGTGACACCCGCTATTGTACAAGCGATTGCTCGATGTCCGGCCATCGAGATATCGCGCACACGGGCGCGAAGC
Organism: uncultured Acidobacteriota bacterium; assembly: GCA_963804145.1. Classification (GTDB taxonomy): domain Bacteria; phylum Acidobacteriota; class Terriglobia; order Acidiferrales; family UBA7541; genus Palsa-360. The sequence continues at coordinate 806,923 of CAWDPI010000010.1, forward strand.
ACCTGCCGGCCCAAGTTGCGGCTGCGCGCCGCAGCCGGGCATGATGACTGGTCTGAGCATCCCTTGATTACTTTTCCATTATCATTTAGTCCATATATGGTAAATACCACTAAAATTAAGTGGGCAGAGCGGAACGTCCCGTCCTTTGCACTAGAGCGCGGCGGCAATAGCGCTTTCGCTTGAACTGGTACGGACGTACCACTCACCCCGTTAAAGTTTCCGGCTAAAACTGTTTCCGCGAGCCCAAGTGCCTACGCGTGTGTAGTGCTTGTGTTCGAAATCCTGAGGGTCGGTTTCCCTCTCAACTTAAAAGGCGGACACTTCATGAATGCACTCAAGAAAGCGGCACTGGCAATGGGCGCGTTGGGACTCGCGCTCGTTATGAGCCAGCCCCTGCACGCACAATACAATTCTAATAACTCCACGGTGAATCTCAACGCGATCATGTCGGAGTCTCTGACGGTTGTCGCGGGTCCGGCGACTGTGAACTTCACGCCTCTGGCGGCCAACGGCGCCACGAATGGCGACAATCCCGTCACCATCACGACCACATGGGCGCTGGCCAAGACCCGGTCGAGCGTCAAGCTTTACGCCTACTTTGCGAGCGGCAACGCGCTGAATGACGGGGGTACCGATAACATCCCTGTCGCCAATGTGACCGGAAGCGTCAATGGTGGCGCAGCGGCTCCGTTTACCGGTGCCACGCCCTTCGGCGGTGCGACCGGCATGACGGTCTTCACGCAGGCCCTCGGCGCAGCGGGAACATATAACTCCAGCCACGGCCCCGATAAGATTGCCCTGACGATCAACACCGCCGGATTAGCTCTGCCCGCAGCCACGTATACCGGTGTGCTCAACGTCCAAGCCCAAGCGTTGTAAGCGTTGTAATCCAGGGAAGTCTGCCGGCTCATTCGACAGGCCGGTCATTCCTCCGTACGGATTGCGGTTCGGATGCGGTGTGGCTTCCGAACCGCTTTTCATTCCCTGGTGAGGATCAGCGCGTGTGGGACTCGCGGGGTTCGCGGCGATGTACTGGAAGAGGATCGTTGGCACAATGTTCGGACGAGCAGACAAACCAGCGGAGGGGGCGGTCAATTTGTCGTCGCGCTTTTTCATTCCCGCTTTCGTGATGCTGGGAATCGTCTTCGCTCTTTGTCCTTCCCCTGCCGGTGCGCAGTTGAAATCCAACGTGGCCACCGTAAATCTCGCCGCCACGTTGAACAGCGGCATCACCATTACGGCGGCGCCCGGACTTGTGAACTTCAACCTCGTCCGGAACGGCACCGCGACCGGAAGCGCCCCCGTCACCATCACGACCAGCTGGACGCTGCCGGTCATCTTCGGCAACATCTCGGAATACGCATACTTTACCAGCCCCGCTGCCGCACTGACGGACGGTGCCAGCGATAACATTCCATCATCGAGCGTGTCCGGAAGCTTCAACGGCGGGGCCTTCGCGGCCTTCACGGGCACGAGTCCGCTGGCCGCCGGAAGCAGCATGACGCTTTTCAACCAGACCTTTTTCATTTTGTTTTCGAACCCGGGAACGCGCACCGATACGCTGAATTTGCAAATCAATACGACAGGATTGAATCTGCCGGCCGCGACGTATACCGGCGTTTTGCACATTCAGGCGCAGGCGAACTAGCGCGCCACCGGACGGGAACTTCGAGCCAGGCAGCAAAAATATAGTACTGGGGGGAATTGTGAAACGAACGTTTTTGATTTTGGTTGGCTTGTTCTTTTTTGCGCGGGTAGTGCCGGCCCAAACCATCTCGCCTGTAATTGTCGAGTACACGGACAAAGCGGACGGACGGTTCCAGCTGTACAACGACGGGGATCTTCCGCTGACCGTCGTGGTGGAACCGCACAGCTTTACGGTGGATTCCACCGGCATGGCCACCTACCGCAAGCTGGATCCCGAGATCCACGTCCAGCTCTCCACCACAAGTTTCCGGCTGGCGCCCAAGCAGACGTACTACGTCTTCTACAAGGCGACCACGGAAACGTATCCGAACTGGTTTACGATCTACGCGACCGTCACCGGCACCACTACGCCGACGGGCTTGAAGCTGGCGCTGGAATTGCCCCACACCGTCTACCTGCTCGGACACAAATCCCTCGAGGAAGCAAAGGTCTCCTGGAACAAGGCGGAACTCACGGTGCAAGGCGGCAAGCGCCGGATTTCGGCCGAGGTTGAGAATCACGGCGCTGATTACGGCCGCGTCCAGGAAGTGGAAGTCCTTTCCAGTTCGGGCAAGCAAACTTTCCCGGGCTTTCCGCTCTTCCCTGGCCAGAGGCGCGATATCGAGTTCGACTGGGACCAGCCGGGAACTCCGAAAGAAATCGTGCTGAAGTTTCCAAGATTTAAAATGGAATCCAGCCTGAAGGAGCTCACAGCCGCGCAATGAACGCGGCGGCGCCATTTGGCCCGGGGACTTTGCGGAGATTGCTGAGAGCCTTAGTGATCGCGATCGTCTGCGCAATTTGCCTCGCATGGCCGCACCCTGCGGAAGGGCAGGTCTTTCAGCTGGGCGGAGGAGCGTCCTCGCTGCTGGATGCGGAAGGCGGATCGCTCGAGGTCCGCGGGTCGGACTACACGGGAAGGATCGACCTGGGTTACCTGGGTGGTCCAAACCTGGGATTTTTCTTTTCGCGGCAGTACAAGGATTCGGTCATCGGCGCGGGGGACCAGCAGGTTCCATTCGTGCTTCCCACGGACTTATTCGATCACTCTTTCTATTTTCTGGCACGGGGACTGAGCCTCACCCGGCCGGTGACGGACGGGCGCCTCTTCGTTTTTGCGGGCACGACGACCGACGGATACTTCGCGCCGTTTCTCACCGTCGCGCGGAACGATACGCCCTCCGGCGCGATTTTCTACGAACGGCAGCTTTCCCCGACGCTGCGGTTTTTCTCGCGCAACATTTTTTCCACGCGGCAAACCTCGATCCAGGCCATCGAGTGGGCGGCCCGGAAAGACATCAAGATGGCGCTTTCCGCCGGGATAGGAAATAACGAGGGATACGCAGCCACGAGCTTTTCGATCGACAAGCACTGGATGATGCTTGATGCCAGTTATGCCCTGGCCGGCAACGCCTTCCGGCGCGTCCTCGTTGCGACGCCGCAGTTGTCGGAGAATGACAAGGAAAATATTCGTTTCGAGTTGCATCCCGCATCGAATTTTCGCATCGTCGTCAGCCGCAACAACTATCTGGCATACATTTCACCCACGGCAGTCGAGAGCGCCATGGTCCAGGGCCTTGGCGCGGGGGCCAGCCTCGCCGGATTTATGTTGGATGGCTCGTTGTTCGACTCTTCCAGTTCCTTCGGAAAATCATCCGCGATGTCGCTTGGCGCACAGCGCATGCTGACGCGGCATCTCGAGGCAGGTGTGGATTTTCTGCGGAGCGGGCTTGCGAAAAATGCGTCGCAGCATTCTCTGATCGGGAATTTGCGGGAAATCTTGAACTCGCGGTTCAGCTTGAATCAAGTCATCTCGCACAATAACGGCCAAACGACGGTCGATTTCGGCGGCGCCTTCGTATCCAATTTCCTGACGGTGAGCGTGGACTATCAGCCCGTTTTTCTTCCCTTCGTGCAATCCTCCGGCGGACAATTCAAACAGGTCATGGTTGTGGGCTTGCACTTTCAACTTCCGCACGGCGTGCAATTCAACATGGATACCAATGTCACGCCGCTCGGCCAGGTGCGCTACACGGCCTATGGATCCACCTATCTGTACCACGGGCTGGGGAACGCCTCACCGGGAACGTCCTTCTCCGGCGCCTTCCTTCAAAACATCGTGCGCGGTGAAGTCCTCGACCCCGACGGAAACCCGATTCCCGGCGCGGCCCTTCAAATCGGAAAGGAACTGGCTATTTCGGATTCCGAAGGAAATTTCATGGTGCGTGTAAAGAAGGGTGGCGAACTGAACCTGCAAGTGGCGTTCGATGAATTCACTGCTCCCGGACGATATGTGATCGTCCAGGCGCCCCAAACGGTCAAGGCGACGCGCGAGGATTCCGCGCAGGAATATTCGATTGTCCTTCGGCGGCTGCCCAACGGCGTGTCCTCGGCCGACCCGTCCCATCAACCCGACTTGCCGGATCATCCGCCCGGCTTGAATTGATGCAAACGGCAGGGGCACGACATGTCGTGCCCCTACTGTCTATGAACGTGCGCCCACCGGTTGCTAGAAGAGCGCGCTAGTACGTTGCGCCCTCGGGCACCCAGATGACGTCGATGCGGCGGTTATCGGTTGCGCCGGCCTGGCCCGCGCCGGTGCGAGTGGTTACGCGCGATGGGTCAATGCCCTTTTCGCCGAGATATTTCACCGCGTTGGTGGCGCGGTCGCTGGCGATTTTATCGGGCTTGGCTTCTTTCGGATCGGAGTAGCCGATGATCACGGCGCTGCCCCGCGGTTCATTCTGCAGGCGGAGGGCGACGTCATCGAGGATGCGTTTGCAAACGTTGTCGATGCGCGTGCTGAGCGGTTTGCCGAACGCGCAATCGCTGATCTTGCTGGCTTGCGGAGGAGGAGGCACGGCCTTCACTTCGATGGTCGACGAGCAATCCGCCGCCCCGCCGAAGCCGTTTTCCACGCGCACCGTTACCGTGTAATTTCCCGGCGCCAGGCCCGTCGTATCGAAGTCCACAGCGGCGCCATTGCCCACGACCTGGCCGCCGTTGGCGCGCCAGGTGTACGTCAGAGGATCGCCGTCGGGAGAGACGGCATTGGTTGTGATGTGGACCTTCTCACCCGTAAACACCGACGTGCGGTCCGCCGAGCAGGTGATTGTCGGAGGACGATGCGGTTTGGCCTGGACGCTGACAGAAACGCTGGAGCTGGCGGAGCCGCCGCGGCCATCATCCACTTTCGCGGTGATGGTGCACGATCCCACCTGCACGCCGGCGGAAAGCCAGCGAACGTTGGGTCCGGTGCCATCCACTTTTCCGCAGGTTGAGGACCACGTCCAGGTCAAGGGATCGTTATCAGGATCCGAGGCTGTGCAAGTCACCATAACCACATCGCCGGAATCCTGAAACACCATGCTCTTGTCCTCGGTACACGAAACCGTGGGCGGATGGTTGATCGGCGGAGCCTTCACGGGCCAGTAGCCGACCCCGACCTTTATGACAAATCCAGACCTATCGTTGAGGTCTCTCAGATTCAGCATGTACCGGTAGCCGAGGTCGATGCCGACGTACTTCCAGGGATACATGCGAAGTCCCCAAACTCCGTCGACAGGATCGCGCGCGCCAAAAGAGTTGTCCTGCGGGGTGTCCGGTGCGCTGGCAAAAATCACACCCGAGAATTCCATCATTGGCTGGAAGCGGCGCCCGGGGAACAGGAGGAAACCCACGCCCGTCCTGACCTGATCCGGCATGGCAAATAGAATGTCGGTGTTCACATCGCGCGGGGCGCGGTTGAACATATATCCGAAATTGAACGTCGCGGTGAGGGTGTTGCCCCATTGCTTGCTCAGCGCAAGGGAAACCATATCGCTCAGCGGCGCGCCTTGCGTACCATTTGCAAGCAGCTTGTCCACGTCCGATCTGGTTGAAATCACAAAATCATTGCGGACCGAAAAGCTGACAGGATCGCCGTGCCGCTCGGACAGGAAAGCGTACTTGAGACCCAGAGTTAAGTTCCCGATCCCGCCTGTATTGTTCTCGGCAAAGGGATAATCTTCCACGTATCCCGGACCGCTGCCGGCGACCGTAGGGAAAAATGAATTCGGGATTGGACTTCCCGTAGCCAGAGGGGCGCAGGTACTCGACAAAGGAATCGACCGCAGGCTCAACTGGCCGGGACATCCGATGTGCACGTGGCCGTAGGGGTCAAAGGTGGCATATAAATTCAGGTTGTCTGTTATGCCGTAACTCATATCGACGCCTAATTCGAGTACCGTGACACTTCCCGGCATGCGGCCGAATTTATTTCCAAACGCGGAGAACGACAAGGCGTGCTTGGGGAGGGTCTCGCCTGTTTCAAGTGTGAACAGTCCAATCGTTCCCGTCGTCGCCAGCATGGGTGTAAATATCGGGGTGGGAGCGGGGTCATCGTTTGCGCCTTTTTTATCGCTCGCCGCAGTTTCTGCAGGAGTAGCAGGCACAACGGCTGAATCTGCAGGCAAGGTCGCGGTTTCATCGGCCTTTGCGGTATCGGAAAAGGCCGTGGGATCGGAAGAGGTTACAGTCGCCGCATCGTCGGCCTTCTTGAGGTCCTTATCGCTATTATCTGCGGCGCTCTTCGAGAAACCGGCCGGAACGAACAAGAAAATTAAGATCAGGAGTCCCACACCACGCATGATTTGTCGCAACATGAGCTTAGACCTCCGCGAGTAGCAAGATCAAAATGAAACAGTGATAGCCCTGAGCATCGGATCAATAAGAACGATTTCATTCCCCGGCGCAATGTCCCTCGGCACGGAGCCCCTGCCATTCCATTGCTTTAGATCGTGAACGGCCGCCATTATATATTGGCTGTGCACGTCACAAAAGAAATTTTCCCAGCTATTCGTGTGGCGGGGAAGGAGTTGAGAGGAGGCCCTACGTTGCGCGGTCCGGGCCACCCCAGAGGCCGCGGCGCCATCCTAAGTAGCGCGGGCTTCAGCCTGCGGGATTTCCGCAAAAGGAAAAATAAGACACAAGCTGAAGTGTGCGCTACTCAAGCCGGAGGATCCGAATATGCTGAAGACTCTCTCATTTTGGGCCGCCGGAAGTGCGGCTATTTTGCTGTTGTGGGGTAATTTCGTGTGCCCGGCACCGGCATTTGCAGGGCAAAGCAGCCGCACAGCGGCCGATTTGGTCCAGGATGGAACCCATTTTCTTGTCCGCCTCGATCAGGAGATGAATACGGGCAAAGACAAGGTCCACCAGAATTTTGAGGTGAAAACGATCGAGCCGCTGGAGACCTCCAAAGGGCACGTACTTCCCGCAGGCGCGAGGATACTCGGGCATATCAGCCGGATCGAGCCCGCCGGGCTGACCGGGCACGCCCGCCTCTGGCTGACCTTTGACGATATTGACACCGGCCGCGGCACCCTCCCCATCGTCGCGGAAGTTTCCAGTGTCCCCGGCGAATACAGCGTCCGGCAAGGCGCAAGCAAAGAGGGTGAAATCGAGGCGCACACCAACACGGGAACGCAAATGCTCGAAGCTACAGCCGTTGGCGCGGCGAAGGGCAGCGCGCCGGGCGTCACCGCTCACAACCCCAAGGCGGCTGCAACCGGCGCCGCGGCGGGCGGCATTGCAAGTTTTCTTGCGTCCTCTGGAATCGGCCAGGAACTCGATTTGCCGAAAGGGACGAAGCTCGAACTGGTCCTCGACCGGCCGTTGTATCTCAATCAGTAGAAATCGGCCCAGTTATCTCGATTCCATTTTCACAAAATAGAGATTCGCCGGGTGCCCCATCCTTTCCTGTTTTTGCAAGGGTGGGGATTTTTTGACACTCCACCTCAGTGGTTCCGTGGCTAGCGGAATCTGAACCCCCACCCTTTGAAAAACACAAAGGGTGGGGCACCCGCGAACACCCATGGGCTGAAGCGTGTGCCACTTCTATTTCCACGCGGAGTAGACGGGCTTGCCGACAAGGAGCGCGGGATTAGCGCCCTGGCGGGGGCGGAACTTTTGCGCGCGGCCGTTGCCGACTTCGGCGACGTAGAAATTTCCTTCCTGGTCTACGCTCATGCCGTGGGTGTTGAAGAGGCCGCCGGGCCAGTCGGCCAGCGTGCCCCAGGCGTAGAGCAGATGTCCCTCGAGATCGTATTCGACAATTTTTGAGTTTCTGTCGTCGGCGGCCCAAAGCTTGCGGTCGGCGGAAATGTACAGGAAATTTATGGACGAGTATTTGTCGACGGGCCACTGGTCCACGAATTTTCCGTTTTCATCGAAGACCTGGATGCGGTGATTGCTGCGATCGACCACGTACACGCGATGCGTGACCGGATCCGCGGCGATGCCGTGCACGACGTTGAAGTAGCCGGGACGCATTTCGTTTGGCGCGACGCCTTTTTCGCCCCAGGCCAGCAGGAATTTTCCGTTCTTGTCGAATTTCGCGACGCGCGTGCCGTTGTATCCGTCCGAAACAAACATGGTGCTGTCCGGCAGCCAGGTGAGAAATGTGGGCCGGTTAAAATGCGCGTCGTCCGCGCCGGACTTGTCGATCGTGCCGATGGTCTGCAGAAGCTGCTTGCCGTCGTGGCTGAATTTGAAGACGGCTTCTTTGTAGTCATCGACGACCCAGATGTTTTTCTCCGGGTCATACGGATTGATATACACGGCGTGTGGCCGCTCGAAAAAGTTGTCCCACTTGGTCCAATCCTCGGAGATATTGCCGTTCGCATCGACGACGACCAGCGCGTGCTCCCAGCGCGCGTCGACGCCCTTCTTGCCGCCCCATTTCTTATCCGCGTCCTCGGGCAGATCGCCCGGAGCGCCTCCGCCCGGCAGGCTGGCCACCGGGCCTTGCGACGCATTGCGGAACGGCACCTCACCTGTCGGGAACGAAAGGCTCGGGCCGAAGGCGGGAATTGGCGTGTTCACAGGCCGCTTCAAGGCCGGCAATTCACCGCGCTGCGCGATGAATACCCGGTTCGGACTCTCCGCGTAGATGCCCTCCACGGCTCCCCACGTCCAATTCTCGTGGCCGGGCAGCGAAGTCAAAGGCTTCGGCCAGTCCGCAACAGGTTCGTAAGGACCGGTGATGTCCTCGCCGCCTTTTTGTCCCGGAACGGCCGGGAACGCGGAGTCGGGTCTCGCTTGCGCCTGCACGCGTTGTATTCTGCTCTCGACCACTAAACCCGCCATGAACCCGGCCGCGGTCATCACGATGAGCGCGAGCAGTACCGTTCGATTTCGCATGGATCTCCCCCTTACTTGACTTGGTTGTTTCGGCAGGCCCTTTGATTCGTTGCCCTGCTTTTTTGTTTCCAAATTGTTGGTGAGTGTATCGCGGGAGAATACTACTCCTGTGCAGCGGCTCGGAGTCAAGGTTTTCCGGGTTTGGGTGCCCCATCCTTGATGCCTTTTCAAGGGTGGGGATTTTTTTCGTCGTTGAGATTCATATCGGTTTCCTGAAGCCTGAAGCGTGAAACGACAATCAAAATCCCCACCCTTCCAGAAGGCGGAAGGATGGGGCACCCGTGTCAATCACGCAGGCCACACAGAAGAGTTACAATCAGGGTCTCTGGAAAATTGCGGTTCGTGAAATGAGGGGCATCATGGAACATAACTTGCAAAATACAATTTCGCTTCTCACTCGCACCCCTGCTGCTCTCAATGCGCTGCTGCGTGATCTGCCGGAAACTTGGACGCTGCGAAATGAAGGGGAAAACACCTGGAGCGCGTATGACGTGGTCGGCCATCTGATCAACAGCGAACGCACAAATTGGATGCCGCGGGCGAGAATGTTGCTGCAATTTGGCGAGACTCGGGAGTTTGAGCCCTTCGATCGTTTCAGGCAATTGCAAGAAAGCCAGGGAAAATCGCTCGGGCAGTTGTTGGATGAATTTGCCGCGCTGCGGTCAGAAAACCTGGACGCGTTGCGCGCATTGAACCTGCGGCCAGAAGACCTCGCTCGGCGTGGACGGCATCCGGCCCTCGGAGCCGTTACACTTTCAGAGTTGCTGGCAAGCTGGGCAGCTCATGACCTGACACATCTGCACCAAATCTCCAGGATCATGGCCCACCAATACCGGGAAGCCGTGGGACCATGGAGCGTAAACCTTGGTGTGCTGAAGTGCGCGGGGCACAGCGCTCCCTAATCAGCTTTCCAGAAATACGGAGACGCCGTCAGTTCAAGCCGTTCTGCGTGGCCTTTACCGCGCATCCGTCTGTGGTCGGGCTCGTACAATTATTGGCCTGCGGGCCAAAATAAACGCTGGATTCCTGGCCGGCAGCCCCCACGTTGTCCACAACAATCGCGCTGGGACCGCCCGCCACGGGTAGAACGGAAAACGTGCTCACGGTGGTGGAGGACCACGTCTGGCCGGTCAGATTCAGGCCAAGCAGGCAGCCATTCGTGCAGCCAGTAGCCGCACCGTCCTGGACCATGCCAAAGAAAAGATAGTCGTTCACACCATTCACAATTTCGGTGATGGGAGTGCAGGAAGAGCCAAGGTCCTCCCCCGTTTCGAGGTTCACATTGTGAGGGTCCAGGCTCGAACTCATGACTCCTGAAGAATTGAATCCTATGCGGTACAGGGTCGTCGGATCAGTCCCGCAGACGTACAGGAATCCGCTGGCATAGCTGCCGGCATGGTAATTTTTGTCGAACGCGCCGGAAAACATGAAATCCTGTCCTGCCTGAAGGGTTGCTTCGACGGAACTGCCGAGCGCCGTAGTCGCCTGGAATACGGCCGCTTGGTCGTCATCGAGATCGAATGAGGAATACACAAAGACCCTTTGTGTGGTCTGGTCCACAGTAGGCGGATCATAAACTCCGGGTTCGCCAGGATCTGTTACCACCAAGTTCGGGGTTCCGATGCAGGGTGGACTGCCAGAACCGCACGTGCCAACGGAGCTGCCTGTCTCTCGCACATAATACAACCTGACGAAGTTATCGGCGACGAAGATGTTTCCGGAAACTGCATCGTAGACCGGACCGGTAAGCATCTGGCCTCCGGAGATCGAAAATGGCCACCCTCCGGTTACTACCTCGGCGGGGGTCCCATTGAAGACTCCGGTGAATTTATGGAGCAATCCGTTGTCATCGCCAACGTAAAGCGTGTCATTGTTGAAGTTGTAGAATGGCGAGGAAAGTGTGTCCGCTGCGCCGCCGGAGAAAGCGATGCTGAACAGGCAAGAGGTGCCGGTCGCTGGACACATGGACCAGGGGTTTCCCGTGTTGATATGCGTGGGAGCCACCGCATCGGTGGCCGTGCCCTGGCTCGATACCCACTTCAGGATCTTGAGAATTGCCGAACCATTGCCAGTCTCCACAAACGCCACTTTGGAGCCATCGATGGAAAGGGCCGGGGAGCTGTAGATCACCCCTGCGTTATCTCCCGCGAGGTTCGTGTTGTACGCCCACATGACGGAAGGCGGCCCCGTTCCGCAGAATCCCCCGCTGCCTGAGTAGAGTTCATTGATCGCCATGATGCTGGCCTGCCCGGCGGTGGCCCCAGGCAGACCGGTGGTGAACACCACGAAATCGTTGGTGCAGCTTGGCGTGGCGTTTATGTCGAACGTAAACTTTGCGGGAAAAGAAAAGTCACCCGTCACATTGCCTGTCAGGGCATTTGCACCCATAGGAACCTGCCAGTCCCGTTTTAGCGGGGATTCTTCGCGCCGGTGGAATGGCCAGTGCCAGCGGCGGTCAAACCAATCGCCGGAACCCCAACTCTCCTCATCCTTGCGCTCGTGCTTCGCATATATGGAAAGATGGCGCTGGTAGCGAGGGTCCTGCATCGCCTCCCATGCATGCGGGCCTGTGGGCGGGCCGGAATAGATCAAGTGACGGTAGCTCCAGTCCACCGGCATATGCACCGGGGCGGCAGAATCGCGGCCGCTGGATGCTCGCAATTGGACGAGCAGCACGACTGCAAAAACAACTGCGAAGGTCAGAAGAAGACGAACCAGATACTTACGATTCCTTTTCATTTCACCCCTCGTCGGTCGATAGAACGTGAACGCATTTGGAAATCCCGGCATTCAAATGGCCATCCATTCGGAAAAACTGCTTGCGGAAAAGTCCTTATTTTTTATTGGTTTCAGGTCCGGGCAGTTCGGCGCATCGCGCTTCTGCGCGCGCGGCACAATCCTGTTTCAGGAGAACCCGTTTCAGTTTGGAAATTGTCCAGACGGGAAGACAACGATCTCGAATATTTTTATGGAATCGCATGAATGGTTGTGCGGGTTTGATACTTAGTCTAAACCGCCTACCCTCCGAACAACACGAAGGGTGGGGCACCCGCGGGAACTTGGACGGCTTCTCGATTGCTCGCTGCATCTCACTCACTAGCTGGGGTTGGGGCCAAGAAGCGTTTGACCGTGTATCTCAGCTTGGCATTACCGGGGTGGTACTGATAGATTCAGAGTGAGGCGCTGCCCCTACGTCCCAGGGACTGCAAACAACCCGAATGGCTGAAGCAACCCGATTTGAGACAACGAAACCTGCTCCCGATCGCATCCTGATCGTCGAGGACGAAGAGAACGCCCGCCTGGGATACGAAGCGCTCTTACGTCGATGGGGATATGAAGTGCTTGGCGTAGGCAGCGCGGAAGATGCCCTCGCAAAATTTTCCGAGTTCGCGCCTGCATTGCTGATTGCCGACGTGGAGCTGCCCGGAATGAACGGGCTGGACCTCCTGGCCCGGCTCGGCGAAGAATTGCAGAATGTTCCTGCGATCATCATCACGGGCAAGGGCAGCGAAGAGCGCATCGTGGCAGCCATCGAAGCCGGCGCGTTCTGGTACATCGAAAAGCCGCTCAAGGGCGCGGTGTTGCACGTGCTGCTGGACAGGGCGCTCGGCCGCATACGAGACAAAAAACAAGTTGCGGCGCTCACCCGCCAACTGCGCGAGTCGGGCAAGCTGGGCGATCTGGTGGGCCAATCCAAAACGATGCAGGAAGTGATGCACATCGTCGAGCAGGTGGCGCCATCGTCCGCATCGGTGCTGATCACGGGCGAAACCGGCTCAGGCAAGGAAATACTCGCGCGCACGATTCACCGGCTCTCGCCGCGCACCGACCGTCCCTTCATCGCGATCAATTGCTCCGCGATCCCCGAATCCCTGATGGAAAGCGAAATTTTCGGGCACGAGCGCGGGGCGTTCACCGGAGCGGCGGAACGGCGGCTCGGATGCTTCGAGCTGGCCGATGGCGGCACGCTGCTGCTCGATGAAATCGGCGAGATGCCCGCGCCGACGCAGGCAAAACTGCTTCGCGTACTCGAGGATCACAAAGTGCGCCGCCTGGGCAGCAAAGTGGAAACGCCGGTGGACGTGCGCGTGCTCGCCGCGACGAACAAGGAACCCGAACAGGCCGTTGCCAAGGGAGAATTGCGGCAAGACCTCTATTTCCGCTTGAACGTGTTTCATATCCAGCTGCCGCCGCTGCGCGATCATAAGGAAGACATTCCGCTCCTGGTGGAACACATTTTGCGCGATATCAACGCCAAGCATGGGCGGCACGTTCGCGGCGTGAACCCCGAAGTGCTCGATCTGTTTGCGAGCTACTCCTGGCCGGGCAATGTGCGAGAGCTGCGCAATGTGCTGGAACGCGCCGCGATTGTCTCCGACCGCGATCTGATCGGCCGCGCGAGCCTGCCGGCGGATTTCGGGCACGCGCCCGCGGCGACCGCATCCGACCTGGCTTCGCTGCGGTTTCCGCTGGGAACCACGGTGGAGGCGGCCGAACGCGAACTCATATTGCAGACTCTGGCATCTACCAATAACAAAACACGCGCCGCTGAATTACTGGGAATCAGCCTGAAAACCCTGCACAATAAGCTGAAGGAATATGAGGCTGCAAAATCTCCCTCGCAATGAGGGGCAGGGCAACACATGCAATTTCGCCTGAAAACTAAGATTACGCTGATCACGGCGTTCCTGGTGCTCGCCGTCGTGGGCGTCAATTCCACCCTGTACGTCATGAATTTGTCCCGTCAGGTCATCCGGCAGGCGCAGGATCGCGCGGAACTGGTTTCGAGACAGGTTTTTTTCCAGGCCCAGCTCGCCCTTAAAGACGCCGCCACGGAAGGTGAGTCCCCGGATTCCGATAGCCCCGAAGATTTACGTGCCTATGCCCAGAAGGCGTTTGACGAAAGTACGCAGCTCTCTTCCGCGATTGACGCGCAGATGGATTATTCACCGCTGATTTACGAAATTTCCATTTCCGATGTGCAGGGCACGGTGCTGGTGTCGAGCGACAAGTCCCTGCCCGGCAATCCGGTTCCGGCGCGTGAAGGGATCGATAAACTCGTATCGAACGGATTCGTGAACGAACTGAAGGAATTTTATCGCCTGATGTACGGGCCTCCGCGCGCGTACGAAGTCACTTACCCGTTCCAACTCGGCCCGCCCGGCCACCAGATCCCATTCGGCGCCGTGCGCGTCGCCGTGCAAACCAGCCTGTTGCGCGCGAATATCACACCGGCGCTGCGTTCCGCCGCGCTGCTGGCGCTGGCCTCGGTGGGAATTTCCGTATTGCTCGCGGCATTCGTCACCAGCATTTCACTGGCCCCACTGAAACGCATCACCGCTCAGCTCGACCGCATCGCCAAGGGAGAATTCGACCAGAAGCCGCTGGAGCGCGGAGACGAGTTCGGCCAAGTCAGCACGAAAATCAGCCAGATTGGAATGCAACTGCGCGGCGTCCGCGAAATTTTCAGCAACCTGCGCGAAAACATCGACCAGGTTCTCGGCGGGCTCGACGACGGCTTGCTGCTCTTTTCCGTCGAGGGCCGGGCGGTGATGGTGAGTCCCGCGGTCGAGCGGTTTCTTTCCACGCCGTCGGACCAACTCCTGGGGCGCCGGGCTGAAGATATTTTTCCTCCCGACCATGATGTGCGGGAAGCGATCAAGCTCAGGAATGGCGAACTCCAACCGGTGGCTTCCGCCGAAGTCGTGCTGCCCGGCATCGACGGTCCGCCGCGGCGCGTCGGCGTGAGCGTCGAGGTGATCGGCGAAGGCGCCGCGCGAATGGGCACGCTCGTAAAATTCAAGGACCTGGAGTCGAGAGAACGCATCGGCACGCAACTGCAGGTGTCCGAGCGCCTCGCCAATCTCGGACGAATCACCGCGGGCGTGGCCCACGAAGTGAAAAATCCGCTGAACTCGATGCGCATCTGGCTGGAAAATCTGAAGGCCAGCTTGCCGGACGTGGAAGGCTTGCCACTGCAGGCGGTTCGCGTTTTGGACAGTGAAATTGACCGGTTGGATAGTGTTGTGAAACGCTTCCTCGATTTCACGCGTCCTCCAGAGATGCACCAGGAAGAATCCAGCCTAAAGGAAATTCTGGAGGAGGTCCTGGCCGTCGAGCAGCCCGGCTTCGACAGGGCCAATATCAAAGTCGAGGCCCGCCTGGACGCGGGCGTGGGGAATGTATTGGTGGACAAACCGTTGTTGAGGCAGGCGCTGATTAATTTACTGGTGAACGCACTTGAAGCGACGCCCGGCGGGGGCCAGCTGTTTGTCGCGCTTCGCCGGCGCGGAGAAATGGCCGAGATTGAAATTCGGGACACGGGCCGCGGCATCGCTCCCGAGCACCGGCAGCGGATCTTCCAGCTTTTCTTTACGACGCGGCCGGGAGGCAGCGGGATCGGCCTGGCGAGCACCTTCAGAACTGTACAATTACACAATGGGTCAATAGCGTTCGACTCGGAGGTTGGACGCGGCACGACGTTTCGGATCGGCTTGCCGCTGGCTCGGCAGACGGAAGCCGCGCTGTCCCGCCCGCGTGAACCGGGCGCGGCCGTCGCGAGGAGCGTTTGATGCGGAAAATCCAACTTCTCGCGGTGCTGTGCGCCGCCGGTCTGGCGGGGTGCGCGAGCAAGCACATCGTGCGCGCGGCGCCGCCGTCGGTGAGCACGCCGCCACCGGAAGAAGCTTCGCCCATGCCGCCGCCGGAAGCGCCCCCGCCGGTGACGACTACGGAGGAACCCGCACCGGAGGTGCCATCTCCCGCGCCGCCGCCCGCGCCCGCAAAACGTCCGGCCGCGCCTCGCCGCCCTGCGCCGGCTGAGACGGCCGACCCGACGCCGGCCAAGCCGGCGCCGCCGCAGCTTTCGCCGCAGCTTTCCGCCCGGGACCTCGAAGCCACGAAGAAAAACACGACCGACAACATTACGACCGCGGAAAAAAACCTGCAGCTGACGAATGGAAAGCAGCTCAGCGCGGCGCAAAAAGATCTGGCGGAGAAGATCAAAGGATTCCTCGACCAATCTCACGAGGCCATCATGGCCAACGATTGGGTCCGCGCACAGAGTCTCGCCGAAAAGGCCCGCGTGCTTTCCACTGAACTTGCGAAATCGCTTTAGGTGGCGCAGGCTTCAGCCTGTGGAGGTTGAATTCGCCGATGCACCGAAAACCCACAGGCTGAAGCCTGCGCCACTCAACCCTCCTTCCCCTCATTGCTGATAAGATATTGGCGTGAAAACGTATGATGTCGTGATCGTCGGCGGGGGAATTATTGGCGGGTCGATTGCGTTCGATCTGGCCGGGCGGAATTTGCGCGTTGCGGTGCTGGACCGCCAGGAACTGATGCGCGAGGCTTCCTGGGCGGCGGCGGGAATGTTATCTCCGGCTCCGGATTGCCCGTCGGCGATTCCGCTGCTTCCGCTGGGACGCGCGAGCCTTTCGCTGTATCCGAAATTTGTTGGAGCAGTGGAAGACGCGTCCGGAGAGCGCACCGGGTTTCGCACGGGCGGCGCATTAGAAGTAATTTGCCATGGCGATGCGGAACGAGAATTGAGCACGCTGGTGGCGCTGCACCATGGGCTGGGTCTCGCATGCGAGCCGCTGCCGCTGGACGAAGCGCGGCTGATGGAGCCTGCGCTCGGGCGGGATGCGCGCGCGGCGGCATTTCTGCCCGATGAATGTTCGGTTGAGCCGCGCGCCCTGACGGCTGCGGTGCTCGCCGCTGCGGCTTCCGCCGGCGCGGCGCTGTGTCCAGGCGTTGAAGCAACTTCGCTCGTACTCGAAGCGAACAAATGCATTGGCGTGAAAACTTTGGCAGGAGAAATCATTCACGCGGCGCAGGTGGTGCTTGCCGCGGGATGCTGGTCATCGCAGATTCTTGAAGCAGCGCCGTATGCGCCGACACTTCCCGTGCGTGGCCAGATGGCCGCTCTGCGCCATTCCGGAAGGCCCATTCGGCATGTGCTGCGCTCCGAGCGCGGTTATCTTGTCCCGCGCGGCGAGGAGAGCCCTCAGACGGTGGTTGTAGGCAGCACGATCGAGAACGCAGGTTTTGAAAAGCGCGTCACTTCGGGCGGCATCGAAAAAATTCTCTCCGCGGCGAATGAGCTTGCGCCAGAGTTGGCGAAAGCGGAAATCATCGAGACCTGGTGCGGGCTGCGGCCAGGCACGCCCGATCAACTGCCCATTCTGGGGCCGGTGGAAATCGAGGGGCTGGTGTTTGCGACGGGGCACTATCGCAATGGGATTCTGCTTGCTCCGGTCACGGCCAAGCTGATTGGCGAGTGGATCGCGGAGAGAAGGAAGAGCCTTGATTGGGAAGCGTTCAGCCCGATGCGGTTTTTGCGCGCGAACGCGGACCGTTCCGCGAGTGCGTAGCGCACATTGCGGCGGTGGGTTTCAGTAGGGCAGGCTTGCAGCCTGTCGGGTTTGCGGCGTGAAGGGCATCGGAAAACCGACAGGCTGCAAGCCTGTCCTACTTAGAGCTACAGCGGGGAACGGCTGCGGGTGGGTTCTCGGCTGGGCGGGCCCGGAAGAGCCGAAGCCCGGCCGGGATCGGTGAAATTGACGCGGGTGGCATCGAGATAGACGGTGCGATCGAGGATGACGTCAACCGTCGTGCCGCGCGGCAATTCGAGTTCAGGGCCGCGTGTGAGCAGCACGGCAGCGAGTCCGACCGCCGCGCCGGCGCCTGCTCCTATGCCCGCGCCCTTGGCGCTTTGCGTTGCGATCCCTCCGACGCCTGCGCCGATTCCGGTCGTTTTCAAAATCGTTCCGGCGTCACCCGCCTTGTCCGTATCGCCGTGAATATTCCCTTCTTTGTCGGTCGCTTCATTGCCGCCCGTTCCGGCATTGCTGGGGACGGCGTTGAAGTCCACCGCGTAGCCGTTCGGGAGAATCATGGAATTCAGGCGCAGGCGAATTTCACCCGTGCCTTTTACTTTGCCGGGGCGCCGGGCTTCCTGAATCTCGCCCTGCACGTAGGAACCGGCGGGAATGAGAATTCTGTTGTCGATCACGATCGGGAAAAGTGTTTCGAGATAGACGGGGTCGCCAGGCTTGGCATTTCGCGTGGTGACGGCGTTGTGCAAGATCAAGGGCAAGCGGGTGCCTGATGGAACCACGTAATTTTTCGGCGCAGCATTTGTGGCGGAATCGGGAACCGAGGAGGCCGGCGCCGCTGGCGCTGAAATGGGTGCCGCCGGCGAAGTTTGCGTCACAGGGGCTTGCGCCGGTCCGGCAGGCATCTGCGCTGCGAGCAGGGTTCCGCTGATGCATAACCCCGCAACCAATAAATGAACTGGTAATCTGATCTTCATGCGGTTTCTCCGATGCCAGCTACGATGCGGTTTCGCTACCCGGGGATGCCGCAATTATACGCCCTCCTGGCCTGGTTCAAGTTCCCATATACGTTGCGATTCCGCTTCGTGGCGCCAGCATCCTGCAGGCGATTTTGCGCCGGCCCCGCCAACTTCAAAATCGCCGGCCCCTCTTGCATCGGGACAAGCGGGATGCCGGCGCTACTGGTCAAGGCTTTTCTTGACTTGGAATGGCGGGTAACTTACTGTCATGCGCAACGATTCGAAGCATGATCTAAGAGGCAGATAGCGGATTCCAACAATCTAGCCGGCACAAGGAGCATTCGAATGAAAAAACTGATTCTTATTCTGGGTCTCGCGATGTTACTCCCCGCCCGCGCATCTTGGGCGCAAGTCGCCGCGCCGAATGACGCCGGCGTGTCCATGGGCCACGTGCATTTTTTGGTGCCGGATGTGGAGGCTGCCAAAACGTTCTGGACGGCGATGGGTGGCGTCCCCGGAAAACTGGGTCCTAACGACGTCTTCAAATTCCCGGGCGTCCTGATCCTGGTACGAAAAGGGGACGGCACGACCCCGACCGTCGGATCCGTTGTGGGACACATTGGCTTTCATGTGCCCGATACCACGGCGGCGCTGGCACGGTGGAAGGCGGCCGGATTGAATACCGAAGTGGGCCAGAACCCGGGCCAGGGCTTTGTGTGGACGCCGGACCATCTCTTGCGAGTCGAGATTCTGGAAGACAAGACACAAACCGTTCCCATCGCGTTTCACCACGTGCATTTCTATATCGCGGACACCGCTACCTCGTCGAACGTGCTTGAGATGCAATCGTGGTACGCCAAGATGTTTGGCGCCAAGCCTGGGAAGCGAGGCCAATTCGACGCCGCAGACATACCCGGTGCGAACCTGACGTTTACAAAATCGGACACGCCAACCGTGCCGACCAAGGGACGCATGCTGGATCACATCGGATTCGAGATCGTGGGCCTCGAGGCGTTTTGCAAGAAGGCGGAGGCCAACGGAGTGAAGTTTGACATGCCCTTCACGAAGAGGCCCGACCTGGGAATCTCACTGGCGTTCATGACCGATCCGTGGGGGACGTATATCGAGTTGAACGAAGGCCTGAACAAGCTGTAAGAGTTGCGCGGGCTTTTTACCCTGAGCAGTTCTGAAGGGCAGCCGGGGGGTTGGTCGGAGCAGGGACGCGCTTGGTGAAAGCAAAAACCACTGGCTGAGGAGTCTGGGCTGCAACTCGATTCCGGGCAGGCCAGCGGCTAAAGCCGGGTGGATCCAAAACACTTATCGGCACGGCTGAAGCCGTGCCCTACAAAGAATTTACAGTTGCCACACAGGCTCTGAAGCGTGTACTGCTCGCCCTCCATTTGACGCGATGGGCAGGCCAGCTTAAGCTTGAATTTTACGAGGAGACGCGATGGCGAAGCTGGCGCTGGTGTACGGGATGCGGCTGTTCCCCGCGGATGAACTGGGCGAAGTCGGTGACGCGAGCGTCACGCTGAAGGATGGACGCACGGGGCGCGTGACGATGCACTTGATCGAAGGAAGCAAGGAGCAGATCGAGGAGACGCTGCGGCAATCGGTCGAAGCGTTTTTCGATATGTATCCGGAGATTTGAAGTAGGACAGGTTTCAGCCTGTCTGCTTTTGATTTCTTGCGTCAAGAAGACGAACAAGCGGAAACCTGATTGCTCTTCCAGGAAAAATTCAAAACCAGACAGGCTTGAAGCCTGTCCTACTTACCTGTTCCCAAAATTTTCGGGATCGAAATCGGCCGAGTCCGGGGCGACCACATTTGAGGTCACCAGCACGACGCTCTGCCCTGTAAGTTCAAATCGCTTCCTGCATTTGCGGCACGCCACCAGCTCATCCACGCGAACCATGTAGGACCGCGCGAGCGCGAAGCGTTTCTTGTCCTCTTCACCGGCGCCGCGCGGCAATTCGCTTTTTTTGGTGCGCACGATCCAGCGAATCGGGTAGTTGTCTTCCTTGCGGCACGCGGGGCAAGTGAGTGGAATGGTTTTGGTTTCCTGCTTTTCCGTATAAAACTGTCGCTCGTCCATGATGTCCCTGCTCTCCGTGTGCCCGCGCTCAGCAGCTCAAGCGCGGGGCGATCGCAACGCATCGCTCGTTTCACTTACGGACGACGCCTCTATTGTAACAAATTTCATGCCTGCGTCGCGCCAGCGAGGCAACCAATGTTCGAGCGCGGCGACGACATAATGACGCTCGCCGCCGAGAGCGCGGTGATCGCCGTCATGCAGCACGACGATGTCTCCGTGCGGCTGGTCGGTGCGCGCGGCGCTCGCGAGACTTTCGATCAGGCGCTGCGGCGGCTGGGGTTTCCAGTCCCGGCAACTCTTCGACCACATCACGACGCCGCTCATTCCCGCGCGGCGAATTTCCTCGCCAAGCAACGGGCTCCTGTAACCGTACGGCGGGCGCATCCACAGCGGCGGCTCCGCGTGAACGGCGGCGGCGATGGCGTCCTGGCAGCGCGCCAGCTCGCCGCGAATTCCGGCGGGCGACCGAAAAAAGAGATTGGCGTGCGTGTCCGAATGATTTCCGATCAGATGGCCGCGCGCTGATATTTCCCTCACGAGATCCGGACAGGCGCGCGCAAATTTCCCAATCAGAAAAAATGTCGCGCGGACGGAATAGCGGTCAAACAATTCCAGAAGCCGCGGAGTGACCGCCGGATTCGGCCCGTCGTCAAACGTGAGCGCGATTTTCCGCGACGAAGACGTGTGCCGCACCGTCGGGCCAAACAATTCCGACGACGGAGCCACCGCGCCCCAGGCGGCAATTCCCGCAGCGGCAGCCGCGCCACTTCCCGCAATCGCAGGCAAGAGATTCAATTTGTCTCCAAACCGTTATTTTCGCACGGCCCCGGCCGGATTTCTCACAAATCCGGGCATGATCCTCGGCGACCAAGAAAGTAGGGGCACGACATGTCGTGCCCCTACGCCCGCCACGCGCCCCGTCAAGCCAGGCGCCGGGTAACCCTTTCGGAAGGGGCCCCGTCTAAGAGTGCACGGGGTGAGTTAAGCTTGGAAGCTGTCTTCTCCTGGGCCACGAAAAGTGGAACCGAGGAAGCGGGAAAACGGTATCCCCTAAGGGCTCGAAGGGGCGTGAAAGTTGTTGGGTAGAAGATTTGCAGTGCTGCTCGCGGGGCTGCTGGTGTCGTTAGCCGCTTCTGGTGTTCCGCTCGCCGCGCAGGACAATTCGGACGCAAATACCCCTGCCGATTCACAGCTGGCAGGAACCGTGCGCGCGCCGGACGGCACGGCCGTTCCCGGTTCGACGGTGCGCGTCATTCAGACGTCCACTGGAAAGGCATGGATCACCTGGACGGATGAAACCGGAAAATTTGAATTCCCCGCCCTTCCCTCGGGCCATTACCGCGTGGAAATTTCCCAATTGGGATTTGCCCCTGCGACCAAGGAAATCGATTTGGCATCGGGTACGCAGCCTCCCATCGATCTGAAAATGGACGTGGGCACTCTAGCGGCAATTAACGCTCCTCCAGCGACGGAAAATGCAACAAAGGCTCCGAGCGCGCCGCCCGCAGAGGAGAGTGCCAAGTCCGTGCCATCCGGTGCGCCGGCTGCGGGCGGCGCCGCACCTGCCGCATCGAATCCAACCTCGACTGCGGCGAATAACGGCACAGCCACACCTCCCGTTGGAAAAAATGGCGGCAACGGAGGCCAGCGCGGCGGCGGCGGGCGCAATGGCCAGCAAGGAGGCGGACGTCGCGCGTTTCAGCAAGTGGGTCTGAACGGCCAAGACCAGAATCCGACCGAAACCGGGGCAGAAGACCAGAATGTTCCGGAGCCTGGCGGTCAGCTTGGTCAAGCCGCTTCCGCAGACGCCGTCCAGATGATAGGAACTGTCGCCATGGGCCAAATGCCGGCGGGTGGCTTCCCGCAACCCGGCGAAGGCGGACCGGACACACGCGGCGCGTTCGGAAACGGCGACAATGGCATCCCGGGACAGACCGCTCCCGCCGGATTCGGCGGACCGGGCGGGCCAGGCGGTGGCGGACCAGGCGGGCCAGGCGGAGGCCCGGGCGGCGGATTCGCCGGCGGCGGGCGTGGCGGTGGAGGCGGTGGACGCGGGCGGGGCCCGCAAGGCGGACCGCAAGGAGTGGCTGCGCTGTGGGGCGCGCAACGTGTTTTGCGCCAGCGCATCAATCGCGTGCACTACAGCTTCTACGATACGTATGGAAATTCCGCGCTGAATGCCAGACCGTATTCTCTCGACGAAGCCAGCCCGCCCAAGATTTCCAGTTGGACGGAATCCGCCGGAATGAATATTGGCGGACCACTGAAAATTCCTCACGTGTACGACGGCACGGACAAGACATTTTTCTACATCAATTTCGGCGGCACTTGGGCGCGGAGCCCGGTCGATTCGTTCGCTACTGTCCCCACGCCCGCGGAGTTACAGGGCAATTTCTCCGGCCTTCTCGGATCGCCCCTGTACACAACGGCCAGTGGTGAAAGCACCACAGTCGCCACGGGCAACACCCCGCTCATGGTGGCAGAAACCGGCCCCGGCTGTCCGCCCACCTGCTCGGCTTCCGTCCAGGCGCGCCAGGGAATGATTTTTCTTCAGCCCGGGAACATCGCTTACGCCAACAATATTCTTCCGGGACCGTTCAATTCAACGGCGCTGGCCCTGCTGGGTTATTACCCGTCCGAAACGGCGAGCCTGGCCGGCCAGATCCTGAACTATCATCTGCAAACTAATCTGCCATCATTGAGCCAGCGCCTGAATGTGAACGTCACGCACCAGATTTCATCGAAGCTCAGCCTAGCGGTGAATTACAATCTCACCAACGGGACTTCCCACTCTCTGAGCAACTTTCCGGGCATCGAGGGAAACACGTTCACGCGCGGGCAGAGCGTGATGATCGGACTGACGCAGAACTGGACCAAGACGTTCATGCACACGTCCCAATTGTATTTTTCGCGCAGCCGGTCGCTCGGCCTGAATGAATTTTCCGATTTGACGAATAATATCGGCTCTGCAACTCGGCCTCTCGGGAATTTCGGGCAATCCATCCGATTACGGCTTGCCTTCCATTAACTTCACCAACTTGACGGGACTGAGCGATCCGAACTTTTCGCTGGCCCGCAGCCAGACGTATCGTTACGTCGACAGCCTTCGCTGGATGAAGGCAAAGCACACGGTTTCCGCCGGCGGCGAAGTCCGGAAGATGGATATCAATCGCGACAGCGATCCGGCGCCGAATGGACAGTTTTCATTTACGGGCGCCATGACGAGTCTGCTGACTCCGGCCGGCGTGCCAGACCAAACTTCACTGACCGGAAACGATTTTGCCGATTTCCTGCTCGGGTATCCGGCCAACGCTAAAATCCAATACGGCGACACGGCTACGTACTTCCGCAACTGGGGCTTCGTGGGATATGCGAGCGACGACTGGCACATGTTCCCGCGCTTTACGCTCACCTATGGCGTGCGCTACGAGGCATTTACTCCGCCGACCGAAATCAACGGCCATATTGCAAATTTGGAGGTGGGGCCGGATTTCCCGATCCCACAGTGCGTCACGCCGGTCGCGATCGACAAAAACGGTTTGAATTGCATCGCCAGCCCCACGCCGTCGCTGTTCCACGGCCATTACAACAATTGGGCGCCGCGCCTCGCGATCGCCTGGCAGCCCCCCGGAAAATGGGCTACAGGTCAGCATCAGATGACGTTTCGCGCCGGATTCAGCATGTTCTACGTGGAGTCGTACCTGAACACGCTGTCCAGCGAAATGGCTAACCAGCCGCCCTTCGCGACCGCCAATACGCTGACGAGCCAGGTTGGGTCTGCCACGCCGTCCTTGATGCTTCAAACGAATTTGACCACGGCCCAGCCGGGCACGGTGACCAACACCGTCGCGGTGAATCCGTATTACCAAGTTCCGTACGCGATGATTTGGAATGCCGGCGTCGAATACAATTTGACCCGCAGCACTTTCCTCGAAGTGATGTACACCGGGACGCGCGGCGTTCATCTCGACGAGCTGCTGGGATTCGGTCCGTCGACCATCGGCACGACGAATGCCGCAGGGTTCACGTACGATACCACCGGCGCATTCTCCAACTTGAATGCCTTGCAGGTGCGTTTGCAAAAGCGCATGACGCGCGGCCTCAGTTTCATGGCGCGCTACACCTACTCGAAGTCTCTCGACGACGCCAGCACGATTGGCGGTGGCGGTCAAACGGTAATTCAAGACAACACCGACCCGCGCGGCGATTACGGGCTCTCTTCCTTCAACATGACTCACCAGTTCCTCGGGCAGTTCAGCTATCAGCTGCCGTTTGGCGACCGCCAGCGCTTTGCCACCAAGGGTTGGGAGAAAGCGGTGTTCGGCGCCTGGCGTACAAATGCCTCGTTTACGGCGCATTCGGGCACTCCTTTCACCGTCAGAGTCTTCTCGACAAACGAGGCGTGCCAGAATGTTCCGGGCACGAACTCCGAGCGCGCCAATCAATCCGGCAATCCTGCTCTCTCTGATCCGACGCTGCTGGAGTGGTTCAACACGGCTTTGTTCACTATTCCCACTGCGTGCTTTGGCGATGCGCCGCGAAATTCGGTGATCGGTCCGGGCGCGTTCACCATCAATTCCGGTGTGTCCAAAACGATTCCCTTCGGACGCGATGGCCTGCGGCGGCTGGACTTCAGTTGGAACACGACGAATCTGCTGAATACTCCGAACTATACCGGGCTGTCGACGGTGCTCGGTTCCAGGACCTTCGGCGAAATTACGAGCGTCGCGGGAATGCGAACGATGACGTTCACGACGAGGTTTAATTTCTGATGGGCGCGCAAAAAACAATCCGGCGTCGTATTCTGGCCGCGCTCGCAGCCGTGTCGCTGCTCACGGCGCCGCTCGGCGCGCAGAATTCGCAGCCCCCGCAAGCGCCTCAGCCGCAGGTGATCCCCGTCAATCCGCGCCAGGGGCCGGCGGCGCCGCCCACGACCAAGCCGGCGCCGGGCGGAAAAGCGACGATCCGCTCGACCGTCAGCCTGGTGGAAATCGACGTGCAAGTCACCAACCGCGACGGCAAACCGGTGAAAGGGCTGAAGCAGGAGCAGTTCAGCGTCACCGAAGACGGCAAAGCGCAAAAAATATCCTCGTTCGAGTACAACGACATCGAGCAAGTCGAAACCGCGGGAAAAGGGGATGAGGCGCCCATCATGGTCCCGCTCGGGACGGTCACTTCGCCCGAGGAAATCAAGGCGGTGGTGCGCGATCACCGAATGATCGTGATGTTCTTCGATCTCACTTCTCTGCAGGCGGAAGATTTGCTGCGATCGACGCGCGCCGCGCAGAAGTATCTCCAGGAGCAGATGACTCCGGCGGATCTGGTGGCCGTTGTGGCCTTTGGCAACACGCTGAAGATCGTCGCCAATTTCACGAACGATCGCGAATTGCTGAAGCAGTCCGTGGACGCCCTGGTGCCCGGCCACGAAGCAGCGCTCTCGCAACTGGCCGACGCGGCGTCGGCAGCAGATGGAGAAACCGCTGTCAGCGAAGACACCGGCGCGGCGTTCACCGCCGACGATACGGAATTCAACATTTTCAATACGGACCGGAAGCTCGCGGCCGTCGAGGCCCTGTGTGAAGTCCTCGAAGGAATTCCCGGCAAGAAATCGATCATTCAATTCACCAGCGGCATCACGCAAACCGGCGAGGAAAATCGTTCCGAGCTGATCGCCGCGACCAACTCCGCGAACCGCTCGAACGTTTCGATTTACAGCGTGGATTCGCGCGGCCTCTTGACGGCCACGCCGGGAGGCGACGCCAGCACGGGCGCGTCCGGAGGCACGGCAATGTTCACCGGAGCGACGGTCATTTCCCAAAGCCAGTCGCGCCAGGATTCGCGCGACACGCTGGCCACGCTTGCCGGAGACACCGGCGGGCGCACCTTTTTCGACGTTGGAGACTTCGGCAAAGTTTTTCAGAGCGTGCAGAACGATACTTCCGGCTACTACCTGGTGGGATACTACAGCACGAACGCGGCCAATGACGGCGCGTGGCGGCGCGTACACGTGAAAGTCGACCAGCTTCCCGCCGGCGTGCACGTTCGCGCGCGCGAAGGCTACTACGCTCCCAAGAATTTCGGCGTCTTCACGACGGAGGACCGCGAGCGGCAACTCGAGCAGGCATTCCAGTCGGATACTCCGGAAGTCGAGCTGCCTTTGGCCGTGGAAACTGCCGAGTTCCGGCTGAACGCGAACCAGATGTTCGTGCCGATCTCGGCGAAACTCGCGCCCAGCGCGCTGCAATGGGCGCAAAAGCGCGGCAGCCGCGAAACTGCGTTTGATTTCGCGGCCGAAGTGCGCGACGCAAAATCCAATCGCGTGGTCGGCGCGCTGCGCGACACGATCACGGTGAAAATTGACGCGGAACATTTCCAGGACATCCAGCAGCACTCGCTGGTCTACCAGGGCGGCATGATACTCGCGCCGGGCGAGTACAAACTGAAATTCCTGGCGCGCGAAAACGAGTCCGGCAGGATCGGCACATTCGAGCAGAAAATTTCGATTGCGCCGCCGCAGCTCGAGCGGCTGCAGGTCAGTTCCCTGCTGCTCTCCAGCCAGGTGGAAGCCGTGCAGAACGCGGCGCAGATTAAAACACAGGCGCTCGCTCAGGACGCAAAGCTGAAATCATCGCCGCTGGACGTGGGCGGCGAGCGAATCATTCCCAGCGTGACGCGCGTTTTCACCAGCGACCAAACGCTGTATGTTTTCTTCCAGGCCTACGCGCCGCAGAAGGCCGATGCAAATTCGCTTCGCGCGGGCCTGGTATTTTTCCGCAACGGTCAGCGCCTCTCCGACACGCCAATGGTCGCGGCCACGGAATACGACGAAAAGAGCCGAACCGCGTCCTTCCGCCTCAGCCTGCCGCTGGCGAGTTTGGCTGCGGGCCGCTACACGGTGCAGGCCATTGTGGTCGACGCGGGAACGACGTACGCCGCGTTTGCGCGCAATTATTTCGCGCTTCGGCCAACGACCAAGCCCGCCGCATTGGCGACGATCCCTCCTCCGCCTAACAATTGACCGCGGTTTCGCGCGGCAGTATCCTGCATATCGCGTTCTCATTGAGCGCTTCGAGCGGCGGAAGAAGCGCGCCGCGAGCCCAACCCCCTCATGCAACGGCGCGCCCATGTGTTGCATCCCTAGAGAGACGCAGTACCGCCGGACTTTTTCCGTGGACGTTCCGTGCCGGGCATTTTTCCGCGCGTTCTTGTGGCGCTGATCGGAGATCGAAGGTAAGGATGAATCCAGTGCGCCCCATCCCCTCAGCTACCTTTTTCATTTTCTTGTCCGCTGGATTGATTTTCGGACAGGCGGATAGCCCGAATGTCTCGGACACTGGCGCGGGCTCGCCCGGCGCGGTTGTGCTGGAGGTCCCGGCAGGCACTCCCCTTCCCGTGGTTCTGGATAAAGAAGTGCGCATCCGAAAAGCGGGCCAGCCGATTCACGGGAAAATTGCCGAGCCGGTGTACGCGTTTGACAAGCTGGTGGTCCCCGCGGGCAGCGAAGTCACCGGCAGCGTGACTCGAATTGCCGGCGTTCCGGCCCTGAAACGCACTTTGGCTGCCCTGGACACGAATTTCACTCCTGCACGCGATGTCGAGATCACCTTCGATCAATTAACGCTTCCCGACGGACGCCGCGTCCCGCTTCGCACGCGAGTTTCTCCCGCCTCTCAGGGAGTTTTACAGTTTGCCACCGCTACAGACACCAAGAACCAGAACAAAGGGGGCAAAGAGAACGCCGCCGTAAAGCTTGCCTCCGCGAAGGCCAGCGAGACAAAACAGGAAATCAACCGGGAATGGAAAACGGCCAAGCAGCAGGTAACCTCGCCGGGAAAAATGCACCGCGTCAAAAGATTCATCATCGCCGGATTGCCCTTACATCCGCAATATTTTGACGCAGGGACTCGCTTCAACGCGGAACTCCTCGACGCTCTCAATTTTGGAACGGAAGAATTGACGCCGGAAAAGGTGCACATGGTTGGCACTCCTCCCGCGGATGGAAGCATCATCCACGCGCTGCTGAAGACGCCGCTGAGTTCCGCCACCGTGCAGAAGGGTGAAACAGTCGAGGCCGTCATGACGGAGCCGCTGATCACGAATGATCAGCTCGTTCTTCCCGAGGGCACTCTTCTGAAGGGGTCCGTCTTGCAAGTGCAGCCAGCGCGAAGATTGCACAGGAACGGCCAGCTTCGTATCGTCTTCCATCAGATCGTCCCTCCGAAGTCGGCCGAGCAGCAAGTCGAAGCCAGTCTCGAGGGAGTGGAAGTGAAGGATGATGAGAACCTGAGCCTGGATTCCGAAGGCGGCGCTCAAGCGACCACTCCGAAAACGCGATACTTGACCACCGGCATCTCCCTGGCGCTTGCGGCTGTTTCTTTTTTGCCGGATGCCGACGCGGGCAGCACGGGACAATCCGTTGGAGAGATAGGCGGGCGAGCCGCGAATGGGGCGTCGGGCTTCCATGTGATCGGATTTGTCGCGGCCGCTCTCGTCCGTTCGCGGCCGCTCGCTTCCGCTTTCGGCGTCTATGGCGCCAGCATGTCGGTGTACGACCATTTTCTTTCCCGCGGACACGACGTTGTCTATCCGAAGGATACGGCCATGGCGATCGGATTTGGATCACGCGTGACCGGTGCTCCGAAGGCTGCGCCTCAGACGTAACTGCGGTCACCTGGGGTACCGCCTGGGAACGCCAATCTCCCGATTGGCGTGGCCTAAACCCGCCAATCGGGAGATTGGCGTTCCCGGGCTTGAACACATTCCCTCTTTTCAATGGTTCGTTTCACTTCGGCACATTGTGCCGGAAAAATCCACTTCAAACCGATTGGCATGTTTCGTGCTCTAGATTCAACTGGCAAGGGGGCAAGGCGCTTGAGCTCACCGATGAGTCGTTCGGTGGAAATTGGAGTTTCATTCACCACGGCGCAGCCAACTTGCTCATTCTTCTAAAACTGAAACGCGGACCGAACGATATTCCATTTGAAATCCGCGACGTCGCGAACACAGTGGCACGTTCCCTATTCCGGCATGCGGACCAACTTGGGAGTTACGAATGAGTTCCGTTCTGGGCAGTTTTTCGCAGCTATTGAACACAGCAGTTCTGCTGGCCCTCATCCTTGCGGCCGTCACGGCAGGCGCCGTTTTCCTGCTCATTTTCCTGACGGCGCGCCGCGCCTGGCAACATTTTCGCATCCGGCGGTTTGACGCTCTCTCGTTCAAAATTCATGGGCAATGCCGCGAAATTGTACGAGGTGAAATCCCCGCGAAAAAGTGGAGGAATGATTCTCAGCAATGCGTAATCGTGCAGTCGATGGTGATTCAAGAGATCGGCGCGGCGACCGATAAGGACCGGGCCGGATTGCAGAAGTTCTTGCGGTCGAGTGGCCTGCTCGATGGCTGCATCGAACGTGTGCAAAGCAAACGCGGATGGGGCCGGCGCCGCGCGATGCTGGCTCTTGGCGCAATGCGCATGCGGGAAGCGATTTCCCCGCTCTCTGAAGCGCTGGACGACTGGCAACTGGATACTCGCATGACGGCCGTGCAGGCCCTCGGCCGCACGGGCCTCGCGGAAGCGGCCGAGCCCATTCTCGAGATGCACATGGTCGGCGCGCTCAAGGTCCCCAACGGCCCGGTCGCCAACGCACTGGTGCGCTGTTACGTGGACCAACCGGAAGCGATCCTGCCGTATCTGCGGCGCTCGATAGGAGAATCGCGCGATCTTCTTGCTCGAGTGGCCTGCGAATTGGCCACACCGGGGATGGCGGATGAAATGATTCTGCTGGCGGAGGATCCGCGGCCGGAAGTCCGTGCCTGCGCAGCCAAGGCGCTGGCCGTGGCGCCGCTGCCCCTGGCGATTCCTTCGCTCGCGAACCTCGTTCGCGACAACACCTGGTTCGTGCGGCTGCGCGCGGTCTCGGCGCTCAACCAAATTCATCATCCGCGCGTAATCTCGATGCTGCTGGAGGCGGTGCGCGATTCGAACCGCCTGGTTCGAATGAGGTCGGCGGCGGCCCTTGCCAAATTCGAACACGAGACCGTGGAAATTCTGCAGACCATCGTCCATTCGCGCGACCGCTACGCGCTCCACGCGATGATTTCAGCCCTGGAACTCGGCGGCGGCTTCGAAAAAATCATGGCGCAACTTGCTGATCCGATGCTGCACGACGAAGCGGCTGGCCGCCTGCTCGATGCGCTCCGCGAGGGCGCCGCCGGGACGTGGAGCGCGAGGCCGGCTGATCCGGTGGTGGAATCGGTTTTTCCGTAGGAGCGAGTAGGACAGGCTTCCAGCCTGTCGCTTTTCGGTTTGCGCGAGGTTACAAAAACCCGACAGGCTGGAAGCCTGTCCTACTGGTGCCTCACTCCGTCTTGCGTTCCGATTGGACGTCGATCCCGAGTTGCTGGCATTTTTTGTAGAGGTGGCTGCGCTCGAGACCCAGGGCGCGTGCGGTGTTGGTCATGTGGTGATGATGGCGGCGCAGCTCGGCGAGGAGCACTTCCCGCTCGAACGATTCCAGGCGCTGGGCCAGAGGGCCGCTACCCGTTGCTGCGGCGGGCTCGCCGTTGCGCGGAGCCGGGAGCGCCAGATTCACTTCCTCGGCGGTGATTGTTTCCGCTCCGGAAAGCAAAAGGACGCGCTCGACCACGTTGCGCAACTCGCGCACATTGCCGGGCCACGCGTACTGCTGCAAAATCTGGAGCGACTCCGTCGAGAAATGCTTTGGCCGCCAGCCGTTTTGCGACGCCACCTGCGCGGCAAAATATTCGGCGAGCGCGGGAATCTCTTCGGCGCGTTCGCGCAGCGGAGGGAGAGCGATCGGAAAAACGTAGATGCGGTGATACAAGTCCGCGCGAAAGGTTCCTTGCCGGACCATTTCTTCGAGATTGCGATGAGTGGCAACAACCACGCGCGCGTCCACCGCAATCGGCTTGTCGCCGCCAACGCGCTCGATTTCTCCTTCCTCGAGCACGCGCAGCAGCTTGGATTGCATCACGAGAGGCATGTCGCCAATTTCATCCAGAAAAAGCGTGCCCCCGGCGGCCTGCTCGAATTTTCCGATGTGCCGCGTGGCCGCGCCGGTGAACGAACCCTTTTCGTGTCCGAAAAGTTCCGACTCGATCAGCTCGGCGGGCACCGCCGCGCAATTGAGCGTCACGAACGGCCCGGCGTGCCGCGCGCTTTTTTCGTGAATCGTTCGCGCGATGAGTTCCTTTCCCGTGCCCGTTTCTCCCTGGATGGCGACGCGGGATTCGCTGGCCGCGACGCGCTCCACCTGCGCCATCAGCCGCTCCATGGCGGGGCCGGACCAGATCATTTCATGCTTGCCGAGGCGGGTGCGCAATTCGCGGTTTTCGTCTTCAAGATGGCGCAGCCGCAGGACGTTTTCGATCGTGACGAGAAGTTTTTCCGTCGAAAGCGGCTTCTCCAGAAAATCGACGGCCCCGAGCCGCGTGGCCCGCACCGCCGTTTCCACGCTCGCTTGCCCGGAAATCATCACCACCGGCGTCGTCACGCCGGCCGCTTTCAAATCTTCGAGCAGCGAAATCCCGTCCTTGCCGGGCATCACCACATCCGAAAAAATCACATCGAATCGCTCCGCGCGAATGAGTTCGAGCGCGCGAACCGCGCTGTCGCACACGGTCGCGTCATATCCCGCGAGCCGGAACGCGCGGGAAAGCGAGGCGAGCGTGTTCGGGTCGTCGTCGATGAGCAGAAGGTGTGGCCTCGGAGAAGTCATGAGTGATTCACCGGATCAGGCCGCGGTGAAAATCGGGGGATCCGCGGGACGTTCTTCCGCGGGAGTCGTTCCCTCCGGGGAAATTTTTTGTTCCATGGGCAGTTCGATACGAAACGTCGCGCCCGCGCCCGGCGCGGATTCCACTTCAATTCTCCCTCCATGATCGCTGATCACCGATTGCACGATCGCCAGGCCCAGGCCGGTGCCGTGCCGCTTGGTCGTGTAATACGGGGTGAAGAGGCGCTCGCATTCCTCGGGCGTCAAGCCCTGTCCCGTGTCGGTGACTTCGAGCCGCACCGCTCCGCTGCGGTGCGCCGTGCGCACGGTGAGCGTACCGCCCGCGGGCATGGCATCCAGGGAATTGAGAATCAGATTTTCGAGCGCCCGGCGCAGCAGGACCGGGTCCGCCTGGGGACGCGGAAGATTTTCGTCGAGGTACAGCTCCGGCGTGATGTGCGGACGTCCGACAGGAGCGAGCTGCGGCTCGAATAATTTGATGGTGCTGCGAACGAGTTCGTTCACATCCACGGGCTCGAATTCCGGCGGCGGCATCTTGGCAAAATCGCTGAAGCGGCTGACGATGGTTTTCAGGTTTTCAAGTTCCGCGCGCAGCGTCGAGGTGGATTCGAAAAATACTTCGTCAAATTGGTCGGCGCCCTGCTCGCGGGCGCGCTGCAGATTCTCGACCGTGAGTTGCAGCGGGAAAAGCGGGTTTTTTAATTCGTGAGCGAGCCTGCGCGCCAGTTCGCGCCAGGCGGCCACGCGCTCGGTCTGCACCAGGCGCTCGCGCTGCTCGGCAAGCTGGCGCGTCATTTCATTGAAGGCTTCCGCGAGCTGGCCTACTTCATCGTGTGAGCGCACTTCCACGCGTGTTTCCCAACGCCCCGCGGCGACTTCGCGGGCGCCGGCGGCAAGCTCTTCGATGGGACGCGTCACGCGCGCCGATACCCACCAGCCGAGAACCAGGCCAAGCAGAATCACTCCCCCGCCGACGAGCAACGCCAGTGCGCGGATGAAATTGATCATCTGAATGAGGCTCTGCCGCGAACTGCCGACCAGGAGAACGCCGAGCAAATCGCCGTCCCGGCCGGAAAGCGGGATCGCATTGAACGTTTCTGAATTAGCGTTGGGCGCCGCGCCAGACGTAATTGTTCTCTGCGATTCATGGCGGGTACTTTGCACTTCGGCGATCATCGGAGAAAACAAATCGGGCTGGCTCACCGGACCGCGCGGATCGGTCAACTCAGACGGCACAAAGCCCTGCTCGAGATTTCTGTACAGCAGCGCGCGCATGCCTTCCGGAAGGACCAGCGTCGCGAGAAAATTTTGATCGAGGCGCTGCCCGCCGATCAGAAAGAGACGCTTTTCACCAACCCGAACAGTCCGCACCGCGAGCAAACCCAAATCCACCGCGTCGGGTGTGTCCACGCGGCGCAGGAATGCGCCTTTCGAGTTCCAGTCCGGTTCGGCGGTCACCCACTCGTTCTTGTAGCCGAAGCGCGCGGGCCACTCGGAAGAAGAAATCAGCGCGCCGTCATCCCCCACAATGTTGACGAAATCAAGTTGCTGGGTTTGGGCGATGCCGCGCGCGTCGTTGTAATACTGGGAGGCATCCGACTGCGGGCGATTCAGGTCCATCGCCATGCGGAGCGTGGCCTCGGCATCGCCAATGCTCTGGACGCGATGTGCGATTTCGTCACCGCGCTGCGCGTATTCGCGGCGGAACTGCGCCACGAGCGCGTCCGTCCGCTGGTGGTCAAATTCCTCGAATGCACGCCGCGTATAAACGGACACGCCCCACGCCACCAGCGTCACCGCCGCGACAATGGTCGCCACAAAGAAGCCCAGCAGTTTGGTGCGGAAACTCATCGGGAGTTGCCTCCCGTTTCGGCCGGCGGTCCGAGCCAGACGTCCGCGAGGTTCCATCCGCCCCAGCGCGGCGCCATCCAATCGCGCACCTGTTGGCCGAGCCCATAACTTTCGGAAACGTGGACGAGGGGAATCACGCGAAACGCGTCAATCAGCGCGCGCTCTGTGGCGTAAATCTGCTGCGGCGTTTCCAGATCAGGCGCGCTTTCGCCGAGCGAGTTCAGCAACTCGGAAAGAGCTGCCGCAGGATCGGGCACGTCAAAGCGTTGGCGCACCAGCCGCAGATCAGCCGCGGGAGGCTTCGCTTTTCCATCCACCGGTTGTCCCGATACTTGCAATATGATTCCTACTTCGCGCAAATTGACGGCCACGCGATCGGCAACAGCGCGTGCTTCAGCATCACTTGAATCATAGAACAGCACAAGGGGCGTTGGACGGAAAAGTTGATGTCCCGAAGCGGCCAGCAAATCCTTCGCTCGCGGCAAGTCGAACGAAACCGGGAACAGGTGTGCGTAACCCGAAATCCAGTTCGGCAGCAAACTGCCGGCCGGGACTCCCTGCTTTTGCAGGATCACATCGGCGATGGAGGCGCGATCAATGGCCAATGAGATTGCTTGCCTGAAACGGGCATCCTGTAAGGCGGGTCGAGACGCATCGATCGCGAGCGCAAATAATTCCACAGGATCGCTGGATACAGTGCGCACGCCCCGCTGCGCATTACGGCGTACCTCAGATGCCGGCAATTCCACTAAGTCGGCCTGTCCGAATGAGATTGCGTTGGCCTGCTGCTGAAAATCCACGCCCATCAGCAGTTCAATCTTGTCCACAAACGGGCGCCCTGCCCAGCAGTTTTCATTTGCAACGAAAACTGCCTTCGCGGAACCAGCCGCTGCCGTCCACTCGGTCACGCGAAACGGCCCCGTGCCCGTGAGGGAATTGTCTTCCAAGGTACGAAAGATGAAGTAGCGGCCACCCGCGAGTTGTAAGGGCAAGTCCGGCAATGGGCGGTCTGCCTGAACGACAACCCACTCCAAAGAAGCACTCACGTCGAAAGAGCTGCCGAGCAACTGTTGAAGAGCCATCGCGGCAACCGGTGGCGTGAGCGGCGATCCATCGCTAAATTTCACACCATCCCGAATACGAAATCGCCAATGCTTTGAATCCCCGACCTGCTGCCAGTAAAGGGCGAGTGCCGGTCGGAGAGCCCCGCTCTCATCTAACCTAATCAGACGATCGAAAATAAGTGAGTCCACGCGCTCGATCGCCGCAGCTTGAGCAGGAACCGTTGACCATTGGCGGGGATCAATCGTAGCCACGCGTCCACTCAATTGGACGCGTAACGTGCCGCCAATTTGCGGTCGCGTGGATGCCTCCGCATTCGGAACAATTACAGTCGCTCCCAGCGCGAAGAGCGCCACAAGTGCCGCGCGCAGATTATTGCCCGCATGAAAAGGACAAACGGTATGCTTCATAATTTCCAGTCGTAAGGTTCCGCACAATAGCCCTGGGCGTATCTGATACGGCATGCAACGCAGTAATCGGCCCCGGAAAACCCAGTTCGGCACTGACTGCAACGGCGCCGCTTGACTCCGTCTCGAATACTTGCAACGAATCCGTTTGCGTATAGTCGCGCCCGCCCGTCGCAAGAAACTGGCTCGCGCCTCCACAAACAGCTCCCATTGCGATTTCGGTGCCTTTGCCCGGTGTCGGCGGACCCGGCGGCACTAAGTCGATTAAGACAAGAGAACGGCCACCCACGGGCACATCTGATCCATCCGTTTGCACACACTCGGTCAAAGTGCGCGTTTCTAAATTCACGGTGCACATTCGCGGCGGTAGGAATAATCCAATCGTGTTTCCAATTTGTCCAAAGTTGAGATTGCCCCGCGGATCGCGGCTCGCACTCTGATTTGAAGTGACCTCGATCGTGAATTCCAAACCAGTTGGTCTGTCTCGAATCAACAAACCGCCCGGCAGCAGCAGAAATAGCCACGACCTTCCGGCCCCATTCGATATCTCTCCCGCATCCAGAATGTGCTCCGGCCCCTCCCAGAATTTCTCGCTACGGATTGCAGCAGGCATCGCGTTCAAGGAAGTGCGATTTTCTGTGGAGCGTCTTACATCGATCAAAACCACGCGCGAGGTTTCACCTTGGCGAATATCGCCCGTCCAAAAATAGGCTTTGAAGTTCTCCGAGAGCGTGACTACTACGGTGATCGCCACGCCGCCACTCGCCGACAAGCGGACGCCTCGTTCTTGCAATTCAGCCTTGAACGCCTGTTCGATCTGGGCGACCTCGCCGGGCTGCAGGGATGAAAGGTTTCGAACTTCAACGGACACATCCACCTGGGCCGGCAATACCACGGCAATTTTCTGCGCAAGTTCCTTTGCGGAGTCTTCCAGACTCGCCGCTGCAGCCAGGCTCGGCAACCCAAACGAGACAATGAGAAATAAAATCGTGCGGCAGGAACGTGTGAATCGATCGGCGGCCGTCATCGGTGTGCTGCGCCTGGCCTCGCGAAACTCGAAGAAGAACTCCGCGCAATGGACAGGACTACGAGAAATCATAGCATAGGCTCTTGGGAGCGCCGCCAACCGCTGCTGGGGCTTTGCGTAAAGCGTATCGCGCATCAGATGGCTCCGTTCTTTAGTAGCACAGCCACTCCTGGCTGTGTGGGTTTGTAGGCGTGCAAGATAGCTGCGAGTCTACGGGCAGGCGGCAGCCGCAAAACCCGCACAGCCAGGAGTGGCTGTGCTACAAAAACCACCAGACGCGCGTCCGCGCCCCGACTGGGTCGGGACGCGGTTCGCGCACTGGCCACCGGCCGGGTGGGGCTCGCGTTCGGAAATCCTTTGCAGGGGCGGCGGTCCCTGTCCCGGTTTCCGGCGAGCGGCCCGCAAGGGTTTTGGCCGGTGGAACTCAATATTCTCTCGGGTCCACGCCCCGGCCCGGCCGGGACGTTCAGGGTAAAAGTCGAGTCCCCTCCCTCTCATTTCGTTTTCATGATCTGCGCTTGCTTGCGGCCGGGCGCTGGACCATCCTGATCGGTGTCGTCCGTGTTGTTCGAGGTTGCGCCGCCTGAGAACGCGGAGCGCAGAACGTCGGAGGCGAAGAAATTTCGTCCGTCGGTCGGCACCATGATGATTTGCAATTTGTCCGAAAGCCGCTCGGCGATGATTTTCTGGATCAGCATGGGATTCTGCTTGAGTACCGCCGCTTCTCCCTGCAAACGCTCGGCGTCGGCCGCAGCCGTCAGGCGAATCGTTTCCGCGTTCGCCGCGGCATTCAAGCGGACCGAATCCGCATTGGCCTCCGCGTTCAGGTGGGCCGTTTCAGCGTCGGAGACCGCCAGCAAATGCCTGCGCTCGACTTCCGCTTTGCTGTCGATCACTTTGGACTGCGCGGCAGCATCGGCATTTTCCACGGTGGCTTCCTTGCGCGCCTGGGCTTCGAGGCGCGACTCCTCGATCTGCTTCTGCTTGAGCGGCAGCGTGTACTGCATAGCATCGGATTCAGCCTTGGCCGCGATCACTCGTGATTCGGCGTCGGCCTGGGAGTGCTTCACCTGTTGCGCCTTGGCGGCTTCCGCCTGAAGTTCGGCGATTCTCACCTGCTTCTCGTATATCGCCGTCTCGAATTCCATGCGTTCGCTCTCCTGCTCCTTTAGCAGAATATCTTCCAGCCCTTTGGCATATTCCGCCGGCAGGTGGACGTCGCGCAGGAGCACTTCCTTCACCACGATCCCGTCCGAGCCCAGACGGTCGGTGATGGTCTTCGTGGATTTTGCGCGAAATTCATCGCGCTTCAGTGCGAACACTTCGCGTACTACGTAGTTGGGAGCCAGATCGCGAAACGCAGTCGAGACCACGGGCGCGACGATTTCCGAATCCACCGGCTGCGCGAGATTGGAGTGGATGTAGGCGAGCTTCTGCGGATCGAGCCGGTAACGCACCGACACAGCGAGCCCGATCGTCAGGCCTTCGCGGGTTTGCACCGTCAGGATTTCATTCTTGGTGACGGCGTCGGATACAGCCGTGGTCGTGTAAAGGTGATCGCGCAGATCATAAACGGCTATGCGCTGCACGAAAGGAATGACCAGATGCACGCCGGGATACAGCGTTCCCTGTTGCACTCCTGAAATCTGGCTGACTCGCACGCCGCCGGATCCCTCCGGCACCGAGGTGACGCTCAGCGCCAGGAGCAGTGGCGCCCACGCCCATGCGAATAATTTCGCGGCGAGCGGCCAGCGGATGGGGCGGCTCGGCCCCGCCTTTTCGGCCGCCCCGGGCTCCCCCGAGCCCATCAGCTTCTGAAATTGCATCGCGAGATAGACGTCATACGCAACCACACCCGCCGCCGTGCCGAACATCGCAACGCCCGCGGCCATCAACAACCACCTCAGTGCGAACATGATTACCTCCTTGCACTCCCCCGAATCTTTGACCCCGCTTGTCGGGGAAATCCCGAATTCGAACGTCAAGCGGCCTAGCGACCCCTATGCGGCATCGCGCCGCCGATTCCCTTGATGCAGTTTCGCGACGAATCGGATCGGCTGGATGATGCGGCCAGTGGCCAGGCTACTTCTGACCGGCATCAGCCGGAACAGGCCGCGCAGACCTAACCAGGTCATCCAAAGAGCCAACAGAAACGAGAGCAGCGCTCCCTCGATCACCATCGCCCCATTCATGAAGGTTTCCATCGCGGTCCTCGCTTTCTTCGCAGAAAGAAATGGCACGAGGCGCGCCAATTGGGCCGACATTGAAAATGAAGGGCTTGCGCTAATGAGGTCGTGCATAAACCGTGGCTAGCGGAACACGCTGTGTAAAGCGCCACGCGCGGGTTTGATGTGGCGCCGGCGTCCTGCTCGCCCCGATGAAAGAGGGGTCGGCGATTTTCCTTCGCACGAACAAGCGCAAAAATCGCCGGCAAGATGCCGGCGCTACGAAAATCTTGTTAGCAATACACTATTGCTCCTCAGAAAACGAGTCACCGACTCGCGCAGCGCTAGCAACTCGCCAACGCAACGGTTGGGCTATACTGAGGTTGAGGCAACCTGGCCGCGATGCGCAAAGAAGGGATTCAAATCGGGCGAATTTTCGGGATACCTATTTTTTTGCACACCAGCTGGTTCATCATATTCGGGCTTATCGCCTTCTCCTTCGTTTCCGAGTTCGACGCGCTTCAACTCAACATTCCCACATCCCGGTTGTGGGGCCTTGGGTTGATGACGAGCCTTCTGTTCTTCGCTTCTCTGGTGTTTCACGAAATGGCGCACAGCGTGATCGCCAGGCACTACAAGATTCCCGTGGTGTCGATCACACTGTTCGTGTTCGGCGGCGTGTCCCGCATCGGCCGCGAGCCTGCGCGCGCATTGGAGGAGTTCAACATCGCCCTCGCCGGACCACTTTCAAGTTTTTTACTCGCCGGATGCTTTGCGTTCGTGACGTGGCATGCCGGATCCAATGCGATTTTGAGGACCCTCGCCGGCTCGCTTGCCTGGATCAATTTCAGCCTGGCCTTATTCAATCTGATCCCGGGGTTTCCGCTGGACGGCGGGCACATTTTTCGGGCCCTCGTTTGGGGTTTCAACAAGGATTACGCGCGAGCAACGCGGATCGCCGCGCGCTCGGGCCAAGTGGTGGCTTACGGAATGATCGCGCTGGGCGCGGTGACGGCGATCAGCAACTATGCGCCGCTCGGCGGTCCGGTCGGAGGATTGTGGCTGGCGTTCATCGGCTGGTTTATTTTGTCGGCGGCGAAGCAGAGCCAGGCGCAAGTGGAGGCGCGCGGGGCGCTCGAAGGTCTGCGCGTGGCCGACATCATGACGCCTGAATTGCACACGGTCGGACGCGAGATTTCACTCGAAGACTATGCTCGCGAAATGGTGCGCACCGGTCGCCGCGCGCACCTGGTGGTTGCCGGCGATCAACTCGTTGGGCTGGTGACGGCCGAGGCGCTCAACTCCGTGCCCCAGCAGGATTGGGACGTCACTTCCGTGCAGGCCGTGATGCTGCCCAAGGACAAACTGCACTGGGCTGCTCCGGAAGAGCCGGCGCTTTCCCTGCTCGACCGCATGCGCACGATCGGGATGCAGCAGATGCCCGTGATTGCCGGGGGAAATGTTGTCGGCATCGTCACACGCGATTCCATCCTGCGCGTCCTGCAATCACGCCAAGAGCTTGGGTCTTTCGCGGGGCGGTAGTTCAAGTGGCGCGGGCTTCAGCCTGCGGGGGTTGGACCTTGCAAGCACTAAACCCCGCAGGCTGAAGCCCGCGCCACTTGAACTACCGCAGCAGCGAACCTACCTTGCGCATCTGTCGCGAAAAATCAGCGGGATTGTAATTCGAAGGATTTTCAAGCTGCTGGAACAGGCCGTTGATGGCCGTTCGAACATCGGCGGCGTTTGCGACTTTCTCCGTCCGGGCATACGCAATGAACAGCGAATCGAGCGCCATGGCGGCCTGTTCGGCGGCACGCTCGCCTTCGTTCGAAATTTCGTCCCCGTCGTCTGAAATATGTTGCAGGAGGCGCAGCGTCATCGCCGCGTCATAGGGCTGCATCTCGATTCGCGCGGCGAGCTGATTCGAAAGCGTCGCGGCGCCGGCCGAGGCCGCGGCAACTGCGTCGCGGTCGGGATTCAACTGGCTGAGCGACTTGGCCAACTGCGCGACCTGATCATCGAGGCGCGTCGCCGCATCGTTGTCCACCTGATGCGCGAGTTCGCGGAAGACCGCATAGCGCGACGCATTCCACGGCGGGTCGCCGGGGCGGCGGCCTGCGTAGCCGCGTTCCTGCCGCCAGCTCTGTTCGGGCGCCGTCAGAGAATGGTGGCACGCGAAACATTGCAGCTCGGAATATTCCGGCCAATTCTTGCTCTTGGCGCGCCACGCGACGCGTTCCATCGATGCGCGGAGCTGTACGGCCTGCCCCGTCCCCCACTCGCGCACGCCGGCCCAGGCGTCATTTTCCGCGGGTACGCCGGGAGCGCTTTCGCGCGGCGTTTTCCAGTGGCGAGGCATCACGGCGGAAAAAGAATCGAGTTCGAAGTACAGGTCGGGATGCCCGGCGGCGATCATTTCGTGGTCGACAAATTTCTCCTGCGTACCGAGGTGGCATGTCAGACACTTCTCCGTGCGCCGGGCGAGGTTCCGCGTGTCGTACATTCCGGCGGCGACGGATTGTTCGTGCGTCCAGTTGCGCGTCGTGTGCGGGCCGAGCCATGCGGATGCAGGGCCATGGCAGCTCTCGCAACTGACGCCTTCGCTCAGATCGAAAGTTTTGGCGCGCGCCT
Source organism: uncultured Acidobacteriota bacterium (assembly GCA_963804145.1). GTDB lineage: Bacteria > Acidobacteriota > Terriglobia > Acidiferrales > UBA7541 > Palsa-360. The sequence continues at coordinate 848,080 of CAWDPI010000010.1, forward strand.
CGGCAGGCACATCGAGCGCGTGGCAGGCGAGACACTTCGCCGCCTGCTCGGATTTGCCGAGGCCCAGGATTCGTCCCATGCGCTCGCCGATCGGTCCGGTGAGCGCGTCGTACGCCTTGGCATGCTTGTCCTTCACGGCCCAGATGCTGTATTCGTCCTGAAAAATGCGGTTATCGGCGCGAGGCTTCACGCTGCCGTGACAACTGGTGGAGCTGCAGGAGCCGGGCCCGGTGTATTTGCCGGTGTCCGCAGGAGGATTCGCGGCAAGCGACGGATTCAGCGAGGCAACAATAATCGCGCCAAGCCAAACCACGGCGCATCGCACCGTCAAGCGCTTGGCCTCAGGCCCGATTCTCATTCTTGTGCTCGGATGGAGCCCGCCTTATTCGCGCGGGCCGTGGAGCAGGCCTGCGTCAGAATTTTTATACTGCCCGTACGAATCGAAGTCAACCGATCGAAAGGGCTAAATTTCCAAAGGGAGCAGCACAATTCATGTGAATCCAGAACCACAATCGTTTCACCCTTGACAGGCGCATCGTAATTATTGTATATACATAAATTGTGTTCGCCTGGGATGCTCGAAAAGCCGCCCGGAATTTTGAAAAGCATGGCGTCTCATTCGAGGAAGCGGCCACGGTGTTTGCCGATCCCGATGCCCTCGAATGGGAGGATCCGGAACATTCCCACCAGGAGAACCGGTTCAAAAGATTGGGAATCTCGGCTGAAGGCCGGATCGTCATTTTGGTTTATTCCTACAGGAGATTGAAGGATGGCAAAGAAACGCTTCGTATCATCACTGCGCGCCGGGCGAGCCCGAAAGAGCGCGAAGCGTACGCAAAATGAGCGGATCGACTTTTCGGATATTCCGGAGTCAACCGATGAAGAACTAAGGCGCGCGCGCCGGGTTGGCCGTCCGAAAACTGGTAACGCAAAGCAGCTCATCGCGATCCGCATTTCTCCCCGGCTACTCGCCCAACTCCGGCGCCTGGCGGAAAAGCGGGACAAACCCTACCAAACGCTAATCCACGAACTTCTCGAAAAGGCAGCGCGGACGTCCAAGGTCGCCTAAAGCAAACAATCTACCCGTTCGCTCCAAGGCCGCGTCGCATATAAGTAAGGCCCGCTTATACATTCCCTCCACTGAGTACGGCTATGGAAAACCATGTCCTGGTGAGGATGGACTCGAAAGCCGGGGTCTGTTATATGAATTTTGGCGTGAGCGGGGACTCATTCGCGGTGTCCACTCTCCCCAAGGAGCACCGGCTTGCTTTTTGAAGAGTTGAAAGACATTCAGCGGCAGCCGGACGGGACGCCTGTGGCGGCCGAGGATCTGCTTCGGCTGCCGGTTTTCAAGGATATTTCTCCGCAATTTCTCAAGAAAAATGCGAACGCGACGGTGTGGCGGCATTTCAAGCGCGGCGATATCGTGTGCCGCGAAGGCGAATTCGGCTCGACTGCGTTTTACATTCTGGAGGGCAAGGCGAACGTCGCGCTCTCCACGACCATCGCGCACGTGAAGGCGCAGGGCCGTCCGAGCGGCTTTCTCGCGCGGCTGACGAGCAAGCTCACGAGCCGGCTCGCGCCGCGCCAGGAAGACCGCCGCGAAGACGAAGCGGACCGGCGCTCGATCCCGATCGACGCGCCTGTCGACCTGGCATACGACCATCCGGTCGCAGAACTCGGGCCGGGCGAGCTGTTCGGCGAAATGACCTGCATGAATTATTACCCGCGGTCGGCGACCGTGCGCGCGGAAACCGATTGCACCATGCTGGAGATGCTGCGCAACGTTCTCGACGTCCTGCAAAAGAGCAAGGCGTTCCGCGCGCAGCTCGACGAAACCTACCGGCGCCGCGCGCTCGATTCGCATTTGCGCGATGTCTCTATCTTCCGCGGCCTGCGGCAGGAATTCATCGACCATTTGCGCGATCGCGTCGAGCTGATACGCTTCGCTCCCGGCCAGGTAATCTGCAAACAGGGAGATCCTGCCGACAGTTTTTATCTCGTGCGGCTTGGGTTTGTGAAAGTTTCGGAAAACTATCCCGGCGGAGAACTGGTGCTGGCCTATTTGTCGCGCGGCGATTATTTCGGCGAAATTGGATTGCTCGGCGGGGGGACGCGTACGGCGGCATGCTCGGCCCTCGATCATGTCGAAGTGGTTCGCATCTCCGCGGAAGATTTTCGCGCGATGGTGGAAATGTATCCGGAGGTTCGATCGGGCCTCGAACGCGCCGCGCGAGAGCGGGAGGAAGCGAATCAGGAGCGCCTGCGCATGGTACGTAGTGTGCCGCTCGAGAGTTTTCTCGCGCAGGGATTGATGGAAGCGCAGAGCCTGCTGGTGCTCGATCTGGAAAAATGCACGCGATGCGACGCGTGCGTGACGGCCTGCGCCGATTCGCACGACGGTGTTACGCGGCTCGTGCGCGAAGGCCTACGTTTCGAGAATTTTCTTGTGGCTACTTCGTGCCGGCAGTGCCGCGATCCACTCTGCATGGTGGGCTGCCCAGTGGGAGCGATCCGGCGGCGCAATTCGCTCGAAGTGATTATTGAAGATTGGTGCATCGGCTGCGGCCTTTGCGCGAAAAATTGTCCGTACGGGAACATCAACATGCATTCCTTTGCGGCCCAGGCTGAGGATCACGAGCATCCGGGGCAAAAGAAGGCCGTCGTGCAGAAAAAAGCGACGACTTGCGATCTTTGCACCGAACACGCGGAGCCCAGTTGCGTGTACGCGTGCCCGCACGATGCCGCGCATCGCGTCGAGCCGCGCGATTTCTTTGCTGGGACGCTGGGGCAGCGCGTCGGAAAAGCGGGAAAGGTCCGAACGTGATTCTCGAAATCGGGAGAACCATTCGTGCGCATTGATCGCACGCATAAGAGCTGGCTCGTCGCGTCGCTTGCAATGTTCGGCGTCTCGCTGCTGCTCTACGGCTTTTATCGCGTCCCATTCGCCGCCGGATCGATGGGCGGCACGGGGGCGGGGCTGGCATTCGGAGCCGCAGGATTTGCGTTCATGATTTTTGCGGCACTGCTGGGCGCGCGAAAGAGAGTGCCCGTCTACCGCTTCGGCCGCGCGCAGACCTGGATGCGCGGGCACCTCTGGCTTGGGTTGCTCAGCCTGCCGCTCATCTTGTTCCACTCCGGATTCCGCTACGGCCATGGATTGACGGCGTGGCTGATGACTCTGCTAATCGTCGTGGTCGTAAGCGGGATCTTTGGAACCGCGCTGCAGCATTACATGCCGCGCGTGATGACGCGCGAAGTGACCATGGAAACCATTTACGAGGAAATCGCCCACGTGCGCGCGCAACTTCTGGAAGAGACGGAAGAATTGATCAAGGAAGCCACCGGAGGCAATAAAAAAGCGGCAGCCGAAGGAGGCGAAGCGGATTCCGCCGCCCCCGCCGTTGTCGTGATGGATGAGGCCGCGCCGCTGCGCAATTTCTTTGAGCAGGAACTGAAGCCGTTTCTCGAAAAGCCCGGCCGCCGAGGGAGCGCACTGGGCGATGCCGCTCAGGCAAACAGCGCTTTCGCGCAATTGCGAACTCTGGTGCCGGCTTCGCTGCATGGGACGATTGAGGACCTGGAAGGAATTTGCGAGGAGGAACGCCAGCTCACGTTGCAAAGCCATCTGCACGTGTGGCTGCACGGCTGGTTGCTGCTGCACATTCCTCTTTCGCTGGCATTGATTTTACTAGGCGCCATCCATGCCGTGATGGCGCTGCCATACTAATGGGCCGCAATGATTAGGGCCCGAAGCGATCGGCGATCGGAGAAGATTTGTGGGTCACGGCTTTAGCCGTGACATAAAGCTGGCCACCTTGACGCGCCTTTAGCCGCTGGCCTGAAGGAATAGATGCTGCCAGTCAGGGGCTAAAGCCCGCAATTTGGGTGGCGGCAAACGCCGGAGCTAAAGCTCCGACTCACAAATCAAATACCGCATTCGTTGCGGGCCTTTGAATTGAGGATAGCCAAGGACAAGCACTTTTGCCGCGAACACGCACAACCAAGAAACTCGCGCAACGGATCGATCTCGATTACTTCAAGAGGCCGAGCCCGCTGCGCCGCTGGCGATTTTTGCTTTCCATCGCGGCGCCCGCGCTCGCCATCTTGTGGATCGCGTTATACGGCGTTCGCAGCGACCGCAGCGTGTACTCCGCCGGCAGCTTGTCCACCGCGCACGCGGTTCTCACGAAGCAATGTTCCGCCTGCCACTTGTCCAACCTGGGTTTTTACGACGCCAAGGTCATCGACCAGAAGTGCGTCACGTGCCATGACGGCCCTTTGCATCAAGCAACGCAGGAGTTCACGCCCACGTGCGCTTCCTGCCACGCCGATCATCGCGGAGCGATCCGGCTTGCCGCCACGAGCGACGCGAACTGTACGCAGTGTCATGCGAACCTCGAGACGCGCGGGAGTTCCACGAGTTTAGTCCGCGACATCGGCAACTTTGAAAATAATCATCCCGAATTTGCAGCGCTGCGATCGGAGCGCCGTGATCCGGGAACCATTCAGCTTAACCATTACCTTCATTTGCAGCCGAATCTTCTCGGGCCGAATGGCAGCCGCGTGCAAATGCTTTGCGCCGACTGTCACCGTTCGGCAGCAGACGCCGGCGGCCCGTGGCCCTACGGGGATTCAAAAAGCCAGGCGGGAACTCCGCAAAATTTATCCGGGGATGGTCCAAAAAACGAGTTGAGCATTTCTGCGCCTTCGCGAGCCTACATGGCGCCGGCAACTTACGCGCAGACTTGCGCTGCTTGCCATGCACTGCAATTCGACAAACGGCTTGCGGATGCGGTCCCTCACGACAAGCCGGATGTGATTCACCCGTTCGTGGTGGCCAAATTGCAGGCCTACATTGCGGCGCACCCAGCGGAGTTGCGCGTGCCGCGCGATCCGAGCCGCGACTTGCCAGAGGAGCCGATCCCCGCGGACTATCGATTGCTTACGCCGCCGCAATGGGTCGCGGAACGTACGGCCGAGGACGAACAACTCTTGTGGCGCAAGACGTGCAAACAATGCCACACGCTTCTTTTGGACGAAGGCGCGGCGCTGCCCAAAATCGCGCCGTCGAACATCACCGCGCGCTATATGCCGCATGCGAACTTTGATCATTCGCAGCACGGGCTTGTTGACTGCGCGAGTTGTCATGCTGCCGCTACGACAAGCCAGCAAAGTTCCGACGTGCTTCTGCCCGGCATCGCGACGTGCCGCGCCTGCCACCGTTCCGGCGCCGAAGCGGCGGAATCGCGCTGCTTCGAGTGCCATACCTACCACGATCCCGCCCGGCGCAAACCCGCGCACAGCAATTTTTCGATCGCGGATTTGCAGGGGCACGCACGCTAGAGCACGGCGGTGAGTGGCGCAGGCTTCAGCCTGTGGGGGTTCGGCCTTGCAAGCTCCAAAATCCACAGGCTGAAGCCCGCGCTACTTAAAACTTAGTGCAACAGGGCGCGCACACGATCGTACCAGGATGTTGCGGTCGAATCCGTGGCTGTCAGCGGCTGCGGCTGGCCGGGAGGCGTGTCCGTGACGGTGTAAAGCTTGCCGTCGCGGAGATAGAGCTTCTCGGCTTCGGCGCGGTTGAAGGGGCGCGCGCCGCGGCGTCCGAAAACGGCGAGCTGGTTGCCGCTCTCGTCGACGGCCCGGTCGCGGTCGATGCCGCGTGAAATCGCGAGAGCCGGGCCGGCCGTGCGATAGGTCGCAATCAACTTCGGAGTGGGACGCGGGCTGAATCCGTAAGACTCGGACGAATCTTCCGGCGAAATCACTTGCAGGATGCGCAAACCGTTGCGGCCGTCTGCCACATAGGCGAAGACGCTGGCATCGACCGCGCCAATCTTCACGTCGTTCGCATCGTTCAGCTGTCCGTCCGCAGAGAACATTTGATCGAGGCGAGGATATTCTGGCCGCTCGACGTTGATGAGGGCGATTCCGTTCTTGCCGGCAGAGACATACGCGGTCGTGCGCGACACGCTGACATTGCGCGCGCCTTCCACATTCACAAATGCGCCGGGCACCAGGCGTGGATGCGCGAGATCGGTGACGTCGAACGACTTCAGTCCTTGGCGATCGGCAACGAAAGCGTAGCGGAATTGCACGGCGACGCCCTGCGGTTCCGCCAGATCGGGCGCGCCAATTTCCGCGGTAACACGCGGCGCGAGCGGATTGTCGAGATCGACGACGACGAGGCCGCGATCGCACAGAATGTAGGCGTAGCGTTCCCGCGATCGTGATGCGGCGCGCGCCGTTCAAGATTCCGCCGGGATTAAATGTGGCCGCGCGGCCGATAAAATTATTTTCCGGATTTCCGTCGAGAAGCGTGCCGACGCCGGGATTTTTTCCCTTCAGATCGGGATTGCCAACGACGACGAGGCCTTCGAACTTGTCCGTGACGTAAAGAAATCCGTACATCAAATGGATTTTCTGTTCTTCGTTGGCGGGATCCTGCGCGCGCAGAGGGTCGACGGCCAGCGTCGTGGGAGTGGCGATGGCGGTCGCGTACTTGGTCTTCATGTACAAGCGCTGGCCGAGCGGAGAAACGGGCGCGGTCACCATTCGCTCTGAGAAGCCTTTGTTGTCAATGTTGGCGACGTCGAAGACGCGGAAGCCGTCCGCGCCCATCGCAGCGTAGGCATACTCTCCGCGCAGTTGGATATCGAGAACGTTTCCGCCGTGGCGATACGCGGTCGTGAGTTCGCGCTGGTGTTCCTCGTGCTTGCGGAAATCTTCGGGATAGGCCATGCGCTGCAAATCGCTGCCGATGACGGCCTCGGGCTCATCGTGCTCGGCAGTCGCGACGGCTTCAAAACCCTTGTTGCCGGCGGCCACGTACACGTAGCGTCCCATGAAGTTGAGAAAATTCGTGCCCTGCAGGAGGAGCATGGACATCCAGGCGTTGTTGTCGCGCGCGGCGGAGACGTGGCAATCAGTGCACTGCTTCGTTTCGCGGGCGCGAACCGTGTGCGGCACGAAGGTCGAAAACGCCTGGCCGCTGAAGCCTTCGGCGGAAACGGTTTGCTGCGTGTTGTACAGCCACTCGCGATTGGCGTTTTGCGAACTCACCAGAATCGCGCAGGAAGACCGCGCCGGCGCGACGCGATGCCCGGTGACAGTGCCGTCCACGGCGAGCATGTAGCCGTCATCGCGCAGCACCTGGAAATTGTAGGCGGTCCAGTTGCGCGTGGTGAGCCCTTCGTTGTGCAGCATGGGGCGCTTCTCGTTCGCGGTCATGGACAAGTGGCAACCGAAACAGTTGGGCGTCCAGGAGGTGTGGCACGCGTAGCAGGTCATGCTGCTGTTGGCGTGCGCGAGTTGCGATTCATCTTTCGGCACGTCGCCCCACGTCACGCCATCCGTGCGCAGCGTTTTCGCCAGGCGCGATTTCTCGCTGTAGTGCGCGTTGCCCGGCGTGATCGAGTCGAGCGTCTGCACTACTTCCCATTCGAGATGCGCATCCATCATCGAGTGTTGAATAAGTTTTCCGTCGCGCCACTCGAATTGCCGCTCGCGCCACGGCGTGCGGAGCGCGTCGAGATGCGTGCCGCCGCCGGTTGCCGCCGGGCCGGATGTGACGAGCGTTGCCAGATGCGAAATCGTGCCGTGGCAATCGACGCAATCCATTTCGATCGCGGCGCGCGGTTCGCCGTAAAGTTTTCCTGTGCCGTGGCTGTCTTGCTCGAGGTGGCAGTCCACGCACTGCATTCCTTTTTGCAAATGAATATCCGCAAGGTGCGCGGCTTTCTCAAACTTTTTGGGATCGTCTGAAGCGACCGCTGCCCCGTTTTCATCGAGCAGGCGGCCTTCCCTATCGCGCGAGAACACGGCGCGGAAGAGCCAGCCGTGGCTGTGAAAATCAGCGAACTGTGTGTCCTTTAGTTTCGCATTGAACTCGGCACTGCCTGTTTGCGCGAGAAATTTCACATCGGACCACAATCCGCGCGGCGCCGCGCCTTCGGGATTGCGCTGGGACACTTCGAATTTTTCTTCTTCGGTGGGATTGTGCTGTTCTTTCGGATACATCGCGCCGCCATCAGATTCGTTGTCCCACCAGGTGTAGCCAAAGTACGTGGTCACCATATTCGTGCCCGGATGAACATGGCAGACCATGCACTGGCTCGACGGAATCGAGCGCGCAAATTCGTGGCGGATGGGATGGCCGGACTCTTCGCGCGGAATCGTTGGGTCCTTTGTCGCGCTATAACCGCGATTGCCGAATGGAGCGTACTGCGCAGAATGTTCGGCGGAGCGGTCGTTTGCATAAACGACGTGGCACGCCGTGCATCCGCTGGCTCGATAGTCGCCCGGCTGATCGTTGGTGCCCGGCAAGGAAAGCAGCGGGTCTAGCAAGCGCGTTTTTTGCAGGCCGAGAAAAACCGGATCGGTGCGCAGGAGCGTGCCAAATCCGCGCGTGCTGAGCTTGTCGTCCGGCTTGCCTGCGTCGGTAGGATCGCGCGAGGGTTCGCCCACCTCCCCTTTCGGGCCGCCGCCGCGTTCGAATACGCGCAGAACGTTGCCGGGCTGCGAAATTTCCCAGCGTTCCAGCGGCGTAATCTCCGGCAGGACGCCTTTCGAATGCGTTTCTTCAGCGGACGGCTGAGGAATTGTTCGAATCGTTTGCGGCGCACCGTCGCGTGAGTAACTTTCGCCGAATCGCGTGTCCTTGTGAGGATAAGCGCCGTTGTTGTAGAGCGCCGCGCCCCACAACATGCCGCCTGTCGTCATCATGCTGGTGGAAACGTTACGGACTTCGGAGGGATGGCAACCGGCTCTGCCGCACGTTTCCGGCGCGACGCGCAGATCGCCGGGATTTACGAAACGCACATATTCAGGAGTTTCCTTGAGCCATTGCGTGTACATGCGCTCGGGATTCGCTGAACGATCCGCCAGTTTTGGCTCGCGAGGCTGCGGGTGCGCTTGCCGCTTCACTTGTTCGTATTCCGGCGACGTGGAGGCGACACCCGAGGCAACACCAGCATCAGCTTTTCCTCCGTGGCAATCCGTGCAGCCGAGACGCAGCGTGCCGGTCGAGTGCATGGTTGGCTCGTCAGTTTGTGTGTGGCAGGAAATGCATCCGGCGCTCTTTCGGTCAGCTTCCTCTTGCGTCTGCCCCATCAGGTTTGGACCAGCTTGTTCATCGGCGGCGCGCAGTGAAGGCGCAGGTATCCGCGCTGCTAGTGCGGCGAGGAACAAGCTCACGGCCAGCGCGCCCCAAGAACAGGCATGTCCGAGCCAAGCGAAGTGGTTGCGATTTTTCATCCAGCAATTCATCGGCGTTCAAATGTCGATCACGGCTTCAAGGGCTATGCCGTCAAGTAGCACAGCCTCTCCTGGCTGTGCTATTAAAACTGGAAATGCACGTTCGCAAATAACGAGAACTGCGTCGTGCCGGAAAAAATATCGCGAAAGCCTTGCCCCGGGAACAACGCAGCGGCGCCGCCGGTGATCGAAATATTTTCCGAGAGCGGCGGCCGGTACTGGAAACCGAGGCTGGTGTCCAGGCCAATCGTATTGTGAATGGGCGATTCAAAGAGCAGGAGCTCGATGGGCGCGGTGCGCTCGAATCGCAGGTAATTCACATTCAGGAAACTTTTGAGTTTCGGCGTCAGATCGAAATTCGCGCCCGCGTTCACGAGAAAAAGTCCCGGATTCACGAAATTCGCCTGACCTTCTGTCTTGCTGGTCCTCATGCTGGGGAGCAGGCTGTCGCCGGGCGTGAGCGCGATTCCTGTGCCGGGCAAGCGAAGCTCTTCGTGGTCCCAGAAGCTGAAAATTCCTCCGGCAAAGGAAGGGTCGTCGACGATGGTGTCGAAGCCGGTCGCGCGGCCACTGCGCGGATTTCCATCTCCTGATGCATAGAACGCGGAGACTTTGTAGCGTACCCAGTCTTTGTCAACAGAAACTTCGGCGGCGGCCATCTGCGCGTTGATAGTGACGGGGCGTCCTGCGATGGGGTTCAGGCTGTCCGTGCCGAGCGCTTCGTAGAATGCGTGATTCACGTTGATGGGGCCAAAGTGGCCGTTGCCGGTCCAGCCCAGATAGGCGGCGCGAATTTCATGCGGCTGAAAAATTCCTACGGGCGCGGGCCGTACGAGAAAACCGTTGTCATCGTAGTGGACGCTCGGGTCGTCTTTGTTGTAGTGAATGCTGAACTCGGTCGTGTAGCCGGGCTTCATGAAATCCTGCATGTAAAAATTCGCGATGATCACCTGCTGGTGGCGCGGCTCGAAAGTATTCAACCCGCTGTTGGTATCTTTTTCGAGCAGGTTGAAATAGGCGGCGTTGTATTCCCAGCGGTCTGAATGAAGATTTCCGAAAAGGCGCACGCCCGGCTGTTCGTCCACGAAAATAAATCCCCGAAAATCGCTGGAAAAACCCTGAATCCCCGCGCGCACGGAAAAGAAATCGTAATTGGGACTCAAATCGTGAATCTTGTATTCCCCGAATGCTTCCTGAAGCCCGGCGTGCGCGTCGAGGCGCGTTGTGCCGTCGCGCACGTCAATGTTCACGATTCCGAGTTCGCGCACATCCAGATAGTTCACGTTCACGGCGGGAGTTATCTGGATTCGCCAGTCGACTGGACGAAACGAAGTGTCTCCATGAAACAGGTCGAAAGAAAATCGGAACGTCTGGCTGAGCGCGAACTGTTCTCCTCTGCCGAAATAATCGCTGCTGCCCGGCTGTGCCGAGCTGATATTGCTCGTCGACGGCACGCGGCGCTCGTCGACAGAAGTGTCCGACGTCGCGGTAATATTTAGAAAAGTCTGCTGGCCGAAAATTGGCTCGTCACCCTTCAGTCGGTTGCGGTTGAATGGATCCCACCAGTGGCTCGTGCGCACGTACGGATATTCCCCACTGCGCCCATAGCGATCCCATTCGGGCATGGCCACGTTCCAGCGGTCCGGCATCTCGAGGAACACTTCCTGCGACGGCGCCAGAATTTCAGGCGTGACGATCCCCTGCCCGGGCTCCGCGTCAGGGCGGCGGCGCAGTTCGCGATAGGACAGCGTGGCCACAGTGGCCGCAGCGGCAGGACTTGGAGGACCGAGTTCAGGCATTCGCGGCAAGCGCGAGGCGGGTCCAGCGGAGATCGTCGAGGGCGAAAGTGTCAACTCGACGGTAACAACATCGCCAGCGTCGAGGCGCACGTCGTCGCGCGTCAAACTCTCGAAGCCGTCGCTCTCTACCAGCAACAGATAAGTTCCCGGCGCGAGATCGCTCCAGCGGAACACGCCGTCCGCATTCGCCGTGAGAGTGCGCGTCATGCCGGTTGCGCGATTAGTGAGGGCAATCAAGGCGCCGACAATTCCGCGTGCCGCGCGATCTCGTACAATTCCCTGCAGCGCTGCTGTCTTGCTGGGAATTTGCCTCGGGATCCTTTGGTCGCCCTGAAGCGGAAATGCGGGCAATGCAAAACTGTTTGATGCTGCGGAGAAATGCCATGTCGGGATGCGCGCTGACGCGAGTACATATGAAGGTCTGGCCGATCGGCGTGAACGCGAGCGGCGCGCGCTCGGGCGCGCGTGAATATGCTTCGCTGAGGCGGCCGCATGGCGGCGCCGCGCGGGTGCATGCCTGGCGGATACTGTCGCAGGCATTGCGGCCACGCTGGGCGCCAGCGCCAGCAAGAAGCCCAGGCAAAGCCTTCGGATTGGTTCGGATGCGCGCCGCATCCAGATTATTTTGGTTCTCCTGGCCGTGAGAGTTGCCAAGCCAGCCGCCGACTAGCTAACAACAATCTCCGAGTCGCGGCAAGGAGTTTTGGCCCGGGATGCGCGGAGATGGAAACAGTCTTACCGCAGCCGAAAAAGTGAAATGTAGATTTTCGTGGTTCCCACGGATGCTCATTAGCCCTTATGCTGGCGGCGCGAGGAATTTCATGGCAAACGGGCGCGCTAAACCGGTTCTGGCTTTCGACGTGTACGGAACACTAATCGATCCATTTCGCATGGAGGAACATCTGCGCCCCGCATTCGGAGAGAGAGCCAAGGAGGCGTCCGAGCTTTGGCGCAGCAAGCAAATCGAGTATTCGTTTCGCCGCGCCCTCATGAAGAGGTATCAGACCTTTGATGTATGCACGGCGCAGGCGCTTCGCTTCGTCAGCGCGCAATTGGGGATTTTTCTTTCCGAGGAAACGCAGGAAAAACTGATGTCGAAGTATCTGGAATTACCTGCTTATCCGGATGTCCCCGGTGCGCTCGATGAGCTTGCGGCGCAAGGTTTCACAATTGCCGCTTGCTCGAACGGAACCGAGAGCGCGGTCCGCGGATTGCTCGATCATGCGGGAGTTCTCCCGCACTTCAGCAAGATTGTGAGCGTGGACGCGATTCGCACGTTCAAACCTGACCCCGCAGTGTACGCTTACCTCGTTGCCGAATTGCGCGCTCCAAAGGAAAAGGTCTGGCTCATTTCCAGCAACCCTTTTGACGTGATCGGCGCAGAGGCCTGCGGCTTGCGAACAGCCTGGGTGCAGCGGGATCCGAAACGCGCGTTCGATCCGTGGGAGTTCGAGCCGGACGTGGTGGTTCATGGACTTGCAGAATTGCTGGGAAAGCTGGTTTAGTGGCACAGGCTTCAGCCTGTGTGGTTTTGGCACGAGCAAAATCAAAACCCACAGGCTGAAGCCTGCGCCACTTGCTGTTTGCGATTCCCGCACATGTCGTTCTCTCGCCTTGAGAGGCGCTATGCGATGTGGTACCTAAGCAGGGACCACTCATGGGCCTGCTCACCAACGAAATTAAGAAATCCAAATTTCTGAGAAGAATATTTTCCGCTTTTGCGGTTGTCCTGGCTTTAACGCTCGCCGGCTGCGGAGGCGTTGTCGGCCAATTGACCTCGGTGACTTCGCCGCTCACCGTTCAAAGCCTCACCGCCTCCGACGTCACGGCGCTGGTGCAAGCCGCCGCGCAGGCCGCTGATCCCAACACGATGGTGATTGCCGTGGTGGACCGCTCCGGAAACGTCCTGGGCGTCTATCGCAAGCCGTCCGCGCCGGCGCTGGCCACGGGAAATTTCAGCGTGCAAGTGGACGCAAACGAACTGGCGGTGTCGCTCGCGCGCACCGGCGCATTTTTCAGCAACGACCAGGCGCCGCTCTCCTCGCGCACCGTGCGCTTCATCAGCGGAATCCATTTCCCGCCCGGAATTGCGGACACGGCCAATGCGCCGCTCTACGGCATCGAAAACACGAATCGTGGGTGCACGCTTTCCACAAATTTTATTGCCGGCCAATCCGTGCCGCCCGCACGGTCAATCAGCGGCACGACGACAGGCCTCGGCATCGCGACCGGCAAAGTGGACGTGAATGACAGCGATCCCACGGCTGTCAATCCTGGAGGCGTGCCTCTTTTTCGCAACAACAGCCTCGTGGGCGGCATCGGAGTCGCGGGAGTCGCGCCGGACGTTGCGGAATTTGCGGCCTACGCGGCGGCAACCTCGAATGGATTCGGCCCCACATTCCCCGCGCCCGCGGTTGTATTCATCAACGGCGTCGCTTTGCCTTTTGTGAACCAGACGACTCCGCCCGCCGGAGTCAGCTCAGGCACTTTCACAGGGAGTTTCATTGCGGGCCCAACGGCGAGCCCGGGAACGCCACCCGAAGCCATGCTGGTCGCTCCGGTGGCCGGCCCACTCGGAGGGCTCGCAGCGTCCGACGTCACGACAATCATCAACAACGCCATCGCGAGGGCGAACACAACGCGCGCGGTGATTCGTTTGCCCATCGGCTCTTCCGCGCGCATGTCGATTGCCGTCGCCGATCTTGACGGCACGATCATCGGCCTCTACCGCATGGCGGACAGCACCGTATTCAGCATCGACGTGGCCGCCAGCAAAGCTCGCAACATGGTGTATTTCAGCGGCCCCGCACGTACGGCTGCCGATTTGACGGGCGTGCCGATGGGCACGGCCGTCACGAACCGCACGATCGGCTTCGGCGCCCAGCCCTTTTTTCCTCCCGGAATTGACGGCAGCTCCCCCGGCCCGTTTTTCAATCTTTATCTGCAAGACGTAGCGAATCCTTGCACGCAGGGATTTCAAGTTGCGGGACCAAACCAGAGCGGAGTTGTTTTTTTCCCGGGGTCCGTGCCGCTGTATCGTAATGGAACACTTGTAGGAGGACTCGGCGTCAGCGGCGACGGCGTCGACCAGGATGACTTCGTGGCTTCAGGCGGATCGGCGAGCTTCGAAGCTCCGGCAGCGATTCGCGCCGATCAGATCGTGTTGCAAGGCGTGCGCTTACCCTATCTGAAATTTCCATCGAATCCGACGAATTAAAGGTAGGACAGGCTTCAGCCTGTCTGCTTTTGACTTCCGCCAACGCCGCGAAAAGGTCAAAACAAGACAGGCTTAAGCATGTTCTACTCACCCCTCGCGCAATTTGTGTCCGGCCAGGTTTCCGAGGCCATCGTAAGCGGCGTACTTATACAGTTCCGAAAGCGTCGGGAAATTGAAAACCAATTCGATGAACGTATCGATCGCGCCGCCAGATTCCAGCACGGCCATGCCGAGGTGAATCAATTCAGTCGCTCCTTCTCCGAAAATTTGCACGCCTAGCAATTGCTTATTGTCCGGGCGGAAAATCAATTTCAACATTCCCGCGGACTCGCCGATAATTTGCCCGCGCGCATTGTTCGCGTATTTCGCGCGCCCGGCTTCATATGGAATTTTCTTTTCTTTGCAGGATTCTTCCGTCTCGCCCACGGCTGAAATTTCCGGAATGGTGTAAATTCCCATCGGAAGCTGCGAAGCAAGCCGCTGCTTGTAGGGGAAGCCAAACGCATGGCACATCGCCACGCGTCCCTGCTCCATCGAAGTCGACGCCAGCGCCGGAAATCCGATGACGTCTCCGGCCGCGTAAATATGGCTCACGCCGGTCTGGTATTGATCGTTCACGTCGATGTTGCCTCTTTGATTGATCCCCAGTCCTGCCCTTTCGAGGCCGAGCCCTTCGACCGCGCCGCGGCGCCCGGCGGCAAACAGCGCCGTTTCCGCTTCCACAACTTTTCCTGAGGCGAGCGTCATGCGAACTCCGCCCGTGATGCGCTCGGTCGCCTTTGGCCGCTCCTGAAAACAAAAACTCAGCCCCAGGCTCGCCAGCCGCGCGCGCAACAACTCCGCAATTTCAGCGTCCAGAAACGGGAGCAGGCGCTCGCGGCCATCGACGAGCGTCACTTCGACACCAAGCGCGGTAAAAATCGACGCATATTCGCAACCGATCACGCCGCCACCCACGACGATCATGCTTTTCGGAATGCGGTCCATCTGCAGGATCGAATCGGAATCGAAAATTGTCTTGTCATCAAAGGGAATTTCCGGCGGGCGGTGCGGCTTGGAACCGGTCGCGATCAAAATCACTTCGCCCCGAAGGTATCGGGGCGCGCCATACTCGTCGAGAACTTTCACCGTGTGGGGATCTTCAAACCTTGCCTCCCCGGCGATCAATTCAATCTTGTGCGCGGAAAGATTGGTCGCAATCTTCAAGCGTTCCGCGGAGACAACCGCGTCCTTGCGGTGCATGAAGCCCTGCACCGTCAGCCCTTCGCGCAGGGAGTAGTCGATGCCGTAGAGCCCGCGTTGCCGCAGCCCGGAGAAATAAAGCGCAGATTCGCGCAGCGTCTTGCTCGGCACCGTGCCGGTGTTGACGCCCGCGCCGCCCAGATTCAGCCCGCGTTCGACAAGCGCCACGCGCTTGCCAAAGTAAGCTGCCTGCGCCGCGCCCTTTTCTCCGGCAGGGCCCGAGCCGATCACCACGAGGTCAAACGATTCCATGTCGAACGCCCCTTCGACCTGTGAGGTGTACGCGCCTGATTGTAGTGGAATCGGAATTATTGCGGATATGTTTCTGCAGCGTGCCGGCCGAATGATCCTGGCTTCACCGGCGAGAGAAAACTGGCCATGGAAGAGCGGTAGAATCCGAAAACTAGATTATCGGATCTGCAGGTGAAAGTTAAATTCGTTCGTCATTCACGTGAAGCGACGCGGCAAGACGCTAACCCTGCCACGCCGCTTCGACTGGCAGCCTACTTACCGGGTTTCTTCGTGATGGGCGGCTTCTTTTCCGCACCCTTGGTGTTAATCAGCGCCAGGTAATCTTTCGCATTAAACGGGTACCTGCGAGCGGATTGTTCTCCAGTAGTGCTCAAGGTAATGTCCACACGCCGATTATTGGCCAGGACCATCACTTGCAGATTATTGAGCATTAGTTTTCTATCGTCCGGACTCAAGTCCGGATTTTCCGCTATCTGCGCCTTTACCTGGTCGGCGGAAAGTTGATCCTCTTTGCCGTACGACCGTGTCTCAATGTGGTCCTCCGCGACGCCGTTTTCGACCAGGTAGGCCTTGGTGCGTTCGACGCGGCGCTCTGTGAGGGCCTTATTATATTTCTCAGAGCCGCGTGGGTCTGCATGGCCGCCGAGGATCAAGTGCGCATCAGGCATGTATTTCAAATAGCTTCTGAGGTCCCGGGCCAATGTTTTCAGGATCTCCTCCTGACTCTCGACCAGCCCACGTTCGGGCTTCTCAGCGGTGGGCCGGGCGGTTTGAAAATAAATACTGTGGAGCGCAAGCCTGGCTTCCAGCTGCTTGATCTCCGGGGGCGGAGCAGGGGCCGCAACAGGAGCAGGCGGAGCCTCCACGTTCACGACGGTGGTGGAGGAAGCGGTGAGCGACGGAATGCGATCGTCGCTTACGATGCATGTGACCGTGATTGCGCCGGGTTGCGCGCCTCGGGAACTCAACGCGGCAGTTGCGTCCGCACCGGAGATGTCGCCGGCGCTCGCTGTGTAGCTGTAAGTGAGTCTGCGGTTATCGGGGCTGCTGGCGTTTGAACGAACCGTAGCGCTATCGCCCCTGGTGATGGTTCCCGGGTCTGAAGAACAGGCAATTACGGGAGGGCGCGGTCTTTTCACGTTAAACATGGCCATGCAGGAGGCCACGCCGTGCTTGCTGCCATCACTCAAACTTGCGCTTGCCTGGTAAGACCCGGGCTGAAGGCCGGTGGTGTCGATCTGCGTGGAAGCATCGCTGCCCGCAACTCTTTCGCCCGTGCTGCTCCAGCTGTATTTGACGGTACGCTTGCGATTGAAGTTAGATCCGGTGGCCGTCGCGGTGACCGGCTCGCCGGCAAAGACTTCGTTTGGCTGCACCGAGCAGGCCGCGCTGGCCGGCATTTCGGGCTTTCCGCCACCCAACATAAAATTGAGCCCGGTCTGCAATCTTACTCCTCGGATATCCGTGTTCGGGACAGGCGGCGGACCGTACGAATAATTCGAGTAGATGAAGTCGGCCCTCAGCAATCGTAGAGCAACATGTCTCGACAGATTGATATCAAGGCCACCGCCGGCCATGAATCCCAATTTATCGACGTCATAGAAGGCGTCGGGCATAAGGCGATGGTCGCCCACCAGCACTTCCACGAACGGGGAAAAGCGATGAGTGCGGAATGTAATCTTTGGGCCCAGCGAAAGGTTGGCAAAAGCGGCGTCATCAATTCTGTTTGCAATAGTGACTTCGCCGCTTCCCCAATCCGTGCTGGTATCGAGAGTAAGTCCGAACCAGCGATTAAAATCATAGGTAATGCTGGCCCCGGCGCCGCGCGGATTCGATTCCAGGCGGCTGCTGACCGGGAACAATGCTTCCGGAAGCAGCCCGTGCACATCCGCGCCGGGATAAAAGAAGGTATACCCGCCAAACAGCTCGACCTTCGGAGCTGGTGGATCTTGAGCCGCGGCGAGTGTGGCAAACGAACACAGTGCAGCAAGGATTGCCGGCAACTTTGCTAAGATCCGCGCACAATGGCCCTTTGATTGAGATGACATGCGGTTCTCCTCCGAACTTCGATTCCTTACAATCATGCTTTTCCAGCGCGCACCGTAGCAGACTGGTCTCAGATCGTCGCGATCCTGAATGCCTCATGGACAAGCAGGTACATTGACCGGATTGCTTTGTAATGAGATCGCGCCCGTGCGAGCCAGCGCCCTGCCGTTTAAAGTTGCGCCGGTTCCGAGCGTGATGGAGGCCTGAGCCAAAATGGTTCCCTGGAATACGGAACCTGAGCCAAGCGTCGCCGAGCTTCCGACCTGCCAGAACACGTCGTGTGACACGGCGCCGCCGGCCAGGATTACATTGCTCATCCCGGGACCTGCTGCCGTCGTAAGAGAGGACACGATCTGGAAGATGTAAATGCCATTGCCGCTGAGAGTCAGATTGCCGGTGATTCCCAGTGATGGCTGGGCGCTCGTGGTTTTGTAAACACCCGGTGCTAGGGTTTGTCCGCCAATATCCGCGGTGAGGACGGCCCCGCTCGCTGCTCCTGCGGCGTTGTTATACGCCGTGGTCAAGGCGCCTTGAGCCGTCATGGCAACGTTATCCCCGAGGTGAGTCGTACCGGTCAATGTCCCCGGAGGAAAGCCCGTGACCGAAGCCGCCGGCCAAACCCCGATATCTCCCATAACAACGGTGGGGCCTGTACTGCTCACGCTGGGGGTGGCGGCCAGGATTCCAAAGGTACAGCTCGCGCCCAGGGCAATGGCTCCGGCGGGAGGGGGACACGGCGTCGTGGTCATGAAGGTCCACGCCTTATCAGCCGCCAGATGATTACCGAATGTGTCAACCACCCCAGTGGTGATGGTCGCCGTGAAAGAGGTGTTCGCCGCCAGGGTGGCCGATGGTGTGAACGTGGCAACATTCGTCGTCGAATTGTAGGTCACCACCCCGGACACGCTGGCGTTGCTTGCCCCGGTCAAAGTAAACGTAGTGATGGTGAAGGTCGCAGGGTTCATCGCTTTGCTGAACGTGGCCGTGATGAGGACCGTGTTGGGGCAGATCA
This sequence comes from uncultured Acidobacteriota bacterium, assembly GCA_963804145.1. Classification (GTDB taxonomy): domain Bacteria; phylum Acidobacteriota; class Terriglobia; order Acidiferrales; family UBA7541; genus Palsa-360. The sequence goes on from CAWDPI010000010.1 coordinate 866,906, forward strand.
GGGTAGAGCCGTTCAGCGGAGTTTCGGAGCTCACTGTGGGCGGGGTCAGTGGGGCGGTCGGGTTCCCTGCCCCGGAATTCTCTTCGGAGTCGCCGCACCCGGCCATTGCCACGATCAATAAAATCGCCAGGATCCAAATTTTATTAGCTTTCCATGCGCGCATTAGTTTCTCCCCTTCGGGATCGATGTGTCCAAACTGAGCAATATCAGCGGACTCTGACAACTGAGCACCGATGGAACCGAGTTAGATAATTTTTGTCTCATGAGATCGATGATTGTCGCGTCAGAAGTATTGAGGCGTGTCAAGAATGATGACTGTTCAAAACTATACAAATCTCGTTACGCGTTCCACTGTGGAACACAAAAAGACAAGCTGCTTCTGACTTAATCTGGAAGTTTTCTCGGGCTTGACGTTCTTAGCGGAGCGCTGCGGAGAATGATCGTGGCATCGGAGAAATCGTTTTCGTCGCTAGCGAATCCAGCCCGGCTGTCCGCCGGCATGCCGGAATTCGTCATGCAAATCGCTTAAGGCCTGCTTGTCGTTTTGAATGGTGACCTTCATCGTATCGATCTGATAAAGCAGGTCCATGTAAGTGTCGGAATACACCTGACCGGTGTCCTCATCGACTGTGTATTCCTGGACTCGTTCGATGTCCAATTGGGTTTGGAGGGAGGGAAGCGCCTTCCTGTCCTGGGCGAGTTTCTCGCGGGCTGCGGTGAATCGTGCTTTCCAATACGCTGCGAGCTTCGCCGTGTCGTTTGCCGGCGTCGGCTTCGGTTTGGCGGATTCAGGCGGCGGAGGGGGAGGCCCCACGATCGAAATGCCGCTGAGAGGGAGCTCCTCCACACGGTCGTTGGTGTAGACCTTCTGTGGCGCCGATGCGTCCACCTTGGCCTTGGCGTTGCGGGCCGCGTCCGCGACGCTGACCACAGGTATCCTACGCGGGGGTGTCTGCGGCTTCGGCGGCTGCGTTGCCGGCGGCGCTTGCTGTGTTTGCGGATCTTGCTGAGACTGCGGCACTTGCTGGGGCTGTGGCGATGGTGCCGATTGCGACTGGGCCACCGCCAAGCCCGCCATGGAGAAAATAGCAAGCAGCGCGAGGACAAACCTTCTCGCAAGCCATAATAGCCGCGGACGCCAGCTAGAAACCGAGCCGTACTGGCGCTGATTGCGTGGAGCCCTGGGCAGTGCCCGGGTGTCGCTCATCGGAGAACCCCCGTTCCAGCAAGGACATTCGCCAGGACCATGTTGAATCAGCCAAATGTTCAGGGATATAGAACGGAAGTACAGCCGTGGCGAAAGGCACACCTGTCCGACGCAACTATATGATAACAGGAATGTTATTTCCGGGAAGATGACGGGAAGCCAGGATTACGGCCGGCGTTGATTACAGATTGTGGGCCAGGAAATCGAGGAGCTGGGAGGCTATGTAGTCGTTGGGTGTCGCCCCGCTACAGGAGAACTTGGCAGGTTGGATTTCCTCGCAAGCCGGCTCTCCCTTTTTACCCGTCACCGGGGTTACAGGAAACCAAAAATGGTCCGTCTTTGGAACCGGCACCGCGGTCACAGTCGCACCCGCATCGCGAAGAGCCTGGACAAACGCGACCGATTGACCGGCCGGGGGCACAATCGGGTCCGCCATCCCCCAGGCCAAAAACCAGGGTATTTTTGCCCCCGCATTGGGTGTCGCAACGCTGCCGAGGCTCACGGCGGCCTCACGAATGATAGTTCAGGGCCGAAGTTTCAAAGTACGCACCGGCCATCTGGCTGGGCGTACCTCCAATGAACTGTTCGGGGTTCTTGGGGTTGATAGCAAGTCCCGACTCGTATTTCTGCTGAGCCGTCATGTCGTATATGCCATAAATCGGCACGGCCACCTTAACCTTTGTGCTAACCGAGGCGTACGCATCCTGTGGATAGCGATTGGCGAACTGCAACATGTCTTGAGTGACCGCCAACAGGGCCGCCAGCGTTGCTCCCGCGGAATCGCCGCCGACGCCGATACGATCAGGGTCGATGCCAAGCGCCCGGGCATTCCCTCGCAAGTATTGCAACCCAGCCTTGCAATCCAGCAGCGCTTGCGGCCAGGTCGTCTGATTTGGCTTGGACAGCCGGTAGTCGATGGCAAATACAACATACCCGCGCGCAGCCAGGTAGGGCCCCCAGGTGTTCCCGTAGCCGGCCTTGGAACCTCGCGCGAAACCCCCGCCGTGGATAAAGAGAATCGCTGGATGTGAGCCGCTGGTGGCGGGCAAATATAGATCTCCGACCAGGGGCGCGCCGTCGTGCACGGCGTACTCAACATTCATGTTTGTCTGCACGCTGCCCTGACCACGCGCAGTTCCAACTGCGAATGCGAGAAGAAGAATCGCGATCAAAGTGCTCTTCATTCCTTCCCCCAGTCCCGAGCTTGATGATCGAGGATGACGCCGAGTATACCGGAATTTTCGCGTACTGGACGGGCAGCGATGCAATCGCTCCATTGACAACCTATCGCGCCTCCGACATTCTAGGCGCACAGGTCAGGGTGAAAAGCCCGCCGTTCACGGAGTACGTTCTCGGTGAATCGTTCACGGTGAACGTTCCGGTTGAACCGCGGCGGGCTGCCTCAGGCTTGATTTTCTACGCGGAGTCTTGCCGAAATGTCATCGCCCCACGAAACAAACGTGTCCGCTCTGCTCGATGAACGCCGGACATTTCCTCCCTCGGAGGAATTCAAGCGGCGCGCCAACTGGAACGATCCCGCAGTTTACGATCGCGCGGCGAAGGACCCGGAAGGATTCTGGGCGGAACAGGCGAAGAATCTGGACTGGTTCACGCCCTGGCAGCGGGTGCTGGAGTGGAAAGCGCCGTGGGCCAAGTGGTTTGTGGGCGGGAAACTCAACGTCACTTACAACTGCGTGGACCGGCACGCGCATTCGGCGCGGCGAAACAAAGCGGCGATCATCTGGGAAGGCGAGCCGGGCGATTCGCGCGTGCTGACGTTCGGGATGCTCGAGCGCGAAGTGAATCGCTTTGCCAACGCGCTGAAATCGCTGGGCGTTGCCAAGGGCGACCGCGTCGCGATTTACATGGGCATGGTTCCCGAGCTGGCCATCGCCATGCTCGCCTGCGCGAAAATCGGCGCGGCGCATTCGGTCGTGTTCGGCGGATTTTCAGCGGAGGCGCTTCGCGAGCGCATCAATGACGCCAAGGCGAAAGTTTTGATCACGGCGGATGGCGCGTGGCGGCGCGGCACCGTTGTGCCGCTCAAGGCCAGCGTGGACGATGCGCTGACTGGAACTCCGACGATCGAAAAAGTGGTCGTCCTGCAACGCATTGGCCATCGCTTAGAAACGACAGCGCAGATTTCCATGAAGCCTGGCCGCGACCTCTGGTGGCACGATATCGTCGCAAACGCGTCGGACGAATGCGCCGCCGAGCCGATGGACGCCGAGGACATGCTGTTCATTCTCTACACCAGCGGCACGACGGGAAAGCCGAAGGGCGTCGTGCACACCACCGCCGGGTACCTCGTCGGCGTGAGCATGACGCATCGCTACGTCTTCGACATCAAGGAAGACGACGTGTACTGGTGCACCGCCGACATCGGCTGGGTCACCGGCCATTCCTACATCGTGTACGGCCCGCTCGCCAACGGCACGACCACCGTGATGTACGAAGGCACGCCCGACTTCCCCGATCGCGGCCGCTTCTGGGACCTCATCGACAAATACGGCGTCAACATTTTCTACACCGCGCCGACGGCGATTCGCACGTTCATGCGCTGGGGCAAGGAGTTTCCGGCGAAGCACAAACTTTCTTCGCTGCGGCTGATCGGAACGGTGGGCGAGCCGATCAATCCCGAGGCGTGGATCTGGTACAACGAAACCATTGGCCGCGGACGCTGCCCGATCGTCGATACCTGGTGGCAGACCGAAACCGGCTGCATCATGATTTCTCCCCTGCCCGGCATCACGGCCACAAAACCCGGCTCGGCCACGCGTCCGCTTCCGGGAATTGTCGCGGAGGTGGTGGATGTCGACGGCAAGCCGGTTGGCCCGGGCGGCGGCGGATACCTGGTGCTCAGCAAACCGTGGCCCTCGATGCTGCGCACCGTGTACGGCGATCCGGATCGCTACGTGCAGAATTACTGGTCGCGCTATCCCGGAAAATATTTTACCGGCGATGGCTGCAAGCTGGACGAAGACGGCTATTTCTGGCTGCTCGGCCGCGTGGATGACGTCATGAACGTTTCCGGCCACCGCATTTCGACGTACGAAGTGGAAAGCGCGCTGGTAGACCACCATTCGGTAGCAGAGGCCGCCGTGATCGGCAAAACGCACGAAATCAAAGGCCAGGGAATTTCCGCATTCGTCACGCTGAAGGAAGGAATCCAGGCGAGCGACAAGCTGAAAGAAGAATTGAAGAATCACGTCTCCACAAAAATCGGCTCGATCGCCAAGCCTGACGATATTTTCTTCACCGCCGAACTGCCCAAAACCCGCAGCGCCAAAATCATGCGCCGCCTGCTACGCGATATCGCCGAAGGGCGCGTCCTCGGCGACACCACAACCCTCGCCGACCCCACGGTCATCGCCAAGCTCAAAGAGCAAGCCAAGGACGAGGGGTAGAAACTGGCATGCGTCGCGTGTCGTGTTCAAAGCCCGCATTCGGCGAGATCAGACTTTTTCAGCCCCACTTAGTTTGCCATGTATTCCCTCCTTCAGGACGGATTACCGGTCTCAGTGATCTCGAGCTGGTCGACAACGAACGCGCTAAGTTTGGGGGAATTGGGGCTCATCTAGTCTCGTGCGGCTGATCTAGGATGCGTAGGCCACCGTACCAAGGTTGTGAGAACTCTCCAGGGTGAACCACTACGTGGACGGAATCGCCGGGTTCTACCGCGAAATAAGTCGTTTTGCCGACCCGGACCCCTCGGGTAAAAAACTGCTTTTGATCCCAGTAGAAACTCACGTCGAGGCCGTAGCCACTCCGGCTGACCCCGTCTTTTGCCACGACAATACCTTGTGCTTCGACTGTCGGATGTTCGTCGAGAGCTCCATTCAAAATCGAGAAAAGCACCATCAAGATGATCGGAAGAACTGAACCGAGAAAAATCAGTCGAACTAGTAGGACACTTCGCAGAGCCTTCGGCTGGAGAATCAGCACTGCGTAGATGACGATGGGTGCGCATGAAAGCACAAAAGGAAAATAGGACATCCACGGGTTCCATTCAATCGGAAGGTACAAGCCGACAGCCACGGAGGGAATTGCCACAGCTCCTGCAACACCCACGATCAAGGAAATGCGGAATGCATCAAATGCGTCCTCCTGACGAGCCATACAGACCCAACACCTATCGCCATCGTATTGTTCTCCGCATACAGCGCAGGTGTGCATTTGGATGTCCGCCACTCAGGAAGCAATTACCAAGCGATTTCCAACCTTGACGTCTCTCTGCGCGATACTATAAACCCTTGCAGTTGCACGAACCAAACCACTTGTTCTCTAATGTGAACTGGGCTAATCGCTGACACAGAACGCCTCGACCTCAAGGGAGCGCAGTTCATGAACCATAAATGCCTTCTATTTGCCACCATTGCGTGGACGCTCGCATTTCAAATCGGGTGCGCGCCTGCCCAGCCACCCGCGGCGCCTGATACTCGCGCAGCCGACGAACAGGCGATCCGCGACGGCGAGGCCCAGTGGGTAAAGGATTTCGCCGCAAAAGACGTGGAGAAGGTAGCGGCTCACTATGCGGACGACGGTTCCTCGATGATCCCCCTCATGACTTTGATGACTGGGAAAGATGCGATCCGCGCGGGATTGAAACAGGAATTTTCCGACCCGAATTCTTCGCTTGATTTTCATCCCACGAAGGTCAAGGTCTCCAAATCCGCCGATCTGGCTTATTCGCAGGGCACCTACGCGTACACCAGCACCGATCCCAAAACGAAGAAGGCCGTGATCGAACACGGTAATTACGTCGAGGTTTATAAGAAACAAGCCGACGGATCGTGGAAAGTCGCCGCGGACATCGCCACGCAGGAAATCGCCCCAAAGCCGGTTGAGCCCGCGAAGTAAGGCTTTGGTTCGCTTCCGCGAGAGTCGCAGGATCCCGCGACGGGCCTTTCAATTCTGCACGATTCTAAGCGATTCTGTACGGTTGACGCTCGATCCAACACGGCCTAACATATGGGTATGCTTGGCGACTCCAGAGGTCCGGGAGATGTGTCTCCGGTTAACGCGCCCGCCGATCGGCTGGGCCGGCCCCTGCGCAGCCTGCGCGTTTCGGTCACCGACCGGTGCAACCTGCGCTGCAATTACTGCATGCCGCAGGAGGAGTACGTCTGGCTGCCGCGGCAGGAACTCCTGACCTTTGAGGAGATTGCGCGACTGGTGGAAGTGTTTACCTCGCTGGGCGTCGAGGATGTGCGCCTCACGGGGGGCGAGCCGCTCTTGCGGCGCGATCTTCCGCAACTGGTTCAAATGCTCGCGGCCAATTCCCGGATTCGCGATCTGGCGCTTACAACCAACGGCGTTTTGTTCGCCGAGCAGGGCGAAGCACTGCGCGCGGCGGGATTGCATCGCGTAACGCTCAGTCTGGACACGCTGCATCCGGAGAGGTTTGCCGCGCTGACGGGGCGCGACTCTCACGCGCAGGTGCTCGCGGGAATTGCAGCCGCGCGGCGATTGGGCTTCCCGAAACTCAAGCTGGATACCGTTGTTCTGCGCGGCGCGAACGATGATGAACTCGCCGACTTGATCGAGTATGGCCGCGGGCTCGACGCGGAAGTGCGCTTCATCGAGTACATGGATGTCGGCGGCGCGACGGAATGGTCGCTCGAAAAAGTTTTTACGCGCGCCGAAATGCTTGAACAGCTCACGAAACGATACGGAACGATCACGCCGCTCAACGAAAATTCTTCCGCGCCGGCCGAGCGCTTTCGGCTTCCGGACGACACCGTCTTCGGCATCATTGCTTCGACCACTACGCCATTCTGCAGGAACTGCGACCGCAGCCGCCTGACCGCGGACGGGATGTGGTATCTGTGCCTGTACGCGCAAGCGGGGATCGATCTCCGCCAAATGCTGCGCGCGGGGGCTACGAATGAGGAGATTGCCGCGCGCATTTCCTCCGTCTGGCGGGCGCGCGCGGATCGCGGCGCGGAATTGCGCGCGGCCACGGGCCAGCGCGGCGTGCTCGTGGGGATCGAGCAGCTTCGCCTGGATCCGCACCTCGAAATGCACACCCGCGGGGGATGACGTAGGACAGGCTTCGAGCCTGTCTGGTTTTGACGTCATGCGGCGCTGGCAAAAAGTCAAAACCAGACAGGCTCGAAGCCTGTCCTACTACAGCGTAAAGCTCGTATAGATGGACGTGCGCAGAGCGGGCGTGAAGAGCTGATCCGACCAGTAGCGGCCGAAGCGCCAGCCGATTTCCCAGTGGTTGCTGACCCTTTTGACCTTATAAGCCAGGGCCGAATCCAACTCTTTTCCGTAATGGATATGTAAATTATCTGAGTGATAATCGTAGAAGATCAGCGTTCCAATCGCCCCGTCCAGAAAACGTATGGGCCCGCTGGCTGACAAATAGCTGGCTTGCAGGCCGTTGCCGCCGTCCGCACTGGGATCAAGCAAAAACAAATCCGTCCAACCATTGAACGGTGGAGCGAGCGGAGTGGTCAATTTGTCGGTGAGGCTGCGGCCGCCGAGCAGCGCGTAGCCGCCCTTGAAAGTGAACCCGCGCCAGCCCGGCCCCAGCTCGCCCAAATAATAATTCACATCGACCCTGTTGGGATTGGTTGCGTAGTTTTTCTGCTTGGCGTACTCCGCCGTGTACACCAGGCTCCAGTCTTTGTCGAACTGGTAGGGCCCGGTCAAGCGCAGGCCGTAGGTCTGAGTGGACATGGTAAATTCAGCGGGCCCCCGAAAATCAAGCAATAAGCCGTACATGGAAGCGTTGATCTGGCCGGGCTTGTTCCACTTCAAGTTCACCATGTCCGAATGCATGGGCTGTTCGCCATCGGTGGCGTTATGACCGTCCTGTCGATAAAAGCGATTGATAAATGCATATGTAAACGAAAAATTCATAGGCAGGTCCGCGTCCACTCGAGCTGCATCGAAGCTTCCATGTATCTGGCGCCAGCTCGAAAAATTCAGGAAGCGCCCATCGTTGAGCGTAAGCTCCTGACGGCCCACGGTCAGCGCAAAACTTTTGTGTAATTCGCCGTGCGCCCAGCTCAAGTAACTTTGGTTTAGTTGCATGCTCTTCGGATCGAGGATGGTCGGGAGATTCGGATGATTTTGCGATGGAAGCAAGGGAACGCTGTAGTCCGCAGGTCCGGTGACAATCACCGCTTCGCCCTGGGCGAAAACGGAGAAGCCGTGATAGGCCGGCGTCGCATAGCCGAGCGCCAGCCGGAGGGTCGGAGCATAAGCGGTTGCGGTAAATGGCGCGCCGTCGCGTTCGAAGGCCTCGAAGCGAAACCGGGCGTTAAAAGATAATTTTCCTTCTTTGAGCCACGGCCACAGCGAAGTGGGAGCCGGCTCTTGCGGCGGCTGATCTTGCGGGGTCTGATCCTGCAAGGTCTCAACTTGGGGCGCGTCATCCTGCGCCACGACGGGAGACGGAGCAACATTGCAAAGCAGAGCACCTAGGCACAGAGCGGCAATTCTCAAGGCCCATTTCAATTTCATGATTGCTTGGCCTTGCAGGGCGCAAGCAAATATTCCACGTCAAAGGCGTCCGTGAAATCCTTGACGGAACAAACACACCAGCAGCTGCGAGCAGCAAGCCCCATTCTAAATTCACCCGTGTCACATATCCTACATCAAGCGCCCACTCCATTGCATCGCGTAGGACAGGCTTCAGCCTGTCGGTTTTGACTTGCCTCAAACCCAAGCAGACTGAGATCCGGGCCACGAATTCCCTTCATCCAATCCCGCAGAAATTCCGTATTGATTTGCATAGCACGGAGTTTCAGCGAAACGAGATGAGGGGATCAAGACGCCATGCCTGAGTTCAACCTGGACAGCTATCTCGAACACTCCAAGAAGGTGGACGTAACCGACATGGACTTCAGCCAGGCGCCGCGCTATCCGCTTTCCGAAGAGGAAGTTCGCTGCCTCACCTACATGATGGACATCGAAACGCACACGATCGTCTACTTGAAGGGCATTCTCTCGACGTGCGCCATTCGTGATCCCCGCACCACGTCGTTCCTGAGCTGCTGGGCCTACGAGGAATTTTTCCACGGCCACACGCTGCGGCGGTTTCTCGAAGCCGCCGGCGTTTCCTTCTCCCCGACGCGCATGGCGGAAGTGCAGAAGGAAGCGTCGTGGCGCGACTGGATCGAAGGCGTCGGCTCATCGCTGATCTGCCAGATTTCGCGCCACTTTCACGCGGTGTATCTCACCTGGGGCGCGATCTCCGAACTGACCACGCTCGAAGGCTACGGCATCCTTGCCGCGCGTTCGCGCCATCCGATGCTCGCCGAACTGTTGCGCCGTCTGGCCAAGGACGAGCGGCGCCATTTTTCGTTTTACTACAACATGGCGCGCGAGCATCTTGCGCCCCGCGCCGCGCAGCGCCTCACCACGGGAGTCATCAAGTATTTCTGGATGCCCGTCGGCGGCGGCGTGAAGCCCGATTCGGAAGTGGACTGGATGAACCACTTCATCCTCGGCGATTCACGCGGCGGCGAAGTGGCCGCTCGCATCGACGCCACCATCGGCAAACTGCCGGGCCTCGCGTGGTTTGACCGCCTGACGCGCTCGCGCGAAGAAAGCCTCGCGCGTCTCGGCAAGACCGGACCGGCGTTTTCACCGATGGTTGCCGCGGATTGACCGGTCGCCAAAAAGTAGCGCGGACCTTGCCATGATGACGGAGTTGGGACAGCGGATATTAATTTTGTTTGGGAATCTAAATCAGAACGGGAAGACGTGCGAGAAAAAGTTCCGCCCGTTCAGACTACGGCTTCTGCAGTCCACACCGAGACGCGGTCGCGCCCTTCGCGTTTCGCGCAATACAACGCCTGGTCCGCCGCTCTCAGAACTTCGCTCATCGTGCCGCCGTGGTCCGGAAAGAGAGCCACTCCCACGGAGACAGTGACGGCTCCCAGGAGCTGGCCGGCATACTCGACGCTCAGTTGTTTCACTTGCTGACGCAGGGACTCGGCTCTTTGCAGGGATCCGGCTAAGTTGGAATCGCTGAGCACAATCGCGAACTCTTCTCCACCGTACCGGCAGGAGATGTCCTGGCCCCGCGTGGACCTTTTCAAAAGATCTCCGAATGCGCGAAGCAGCGCGTCGCCGGCCAGGTGGCCAAATGTATCGTTAAACCGCTTGAAATGGTCAAGGTCGATCATGATGATGGCCACAGAGCTCTTGTTGCGATTCGCCCGGCTGAATTCCCGTTCCAGCGATTCTTCCATGTAGCGGCGATTGAAGAGTCCTGTCAGCGGGTCGCATATCGACTGATTTTTGAGGCTCTCTTTCAGTTTCAGATTCCCGAGCGCCAGGGCCACATGTTCGGCCAGCACCGCCGCCAGCCGGCGTTCCGCCTCTCCCGAGGATCGAGTCGCGCTCTCCTGATCTTCCTGGCTGCCTCGCATTTGCAAACTCACGATTCCAAGCGCTTCCCCTTGTGCCATGAAGGGAACACAAAGAGATTCCGTTACTTTGGTCAGATCAATGTGGCGGCAAGCCGATGATTTTTCCCCGCGCCGGAACGATTGCGGCTGGCCTCGACGCAACGCCCAGCAATCGTCCGGGGCAAAAACACGTTCTCCTTCACCGACCTGCCCCCAATTGGCAACGGTTTCCACCATGGTTCTGGAAGGGCTGGGTACGCAAAGCTCGCCCGACCATTTCGGAAATAGTTTTTCCGCCACATTGCTGATTTCGGCGTAAGCCTCATTGGCATCCTTACAAGACTGGAGCCGGCTTCCCATTTCGCTCAGGAGATTAATTTCCCTGGTGCGCTGTTGCAATTCGTGCACCTTCTCAGCCAACTCCTGATTCGCCTTTTGCAGCTGGATCTCCGCCTGCACACGGTCGGTGACGTCCTGAACACTTCCCACAAGCTTCAGAGGCTTGTGCGTGCTCTCATCGAAAATGATATCGCCGCGCTCGTGGATGTTTCGTTCCGCGCCGTCCGGACGAATAATCCGGAAATCGAGGGTATAAGGCTTGGATTCACGGAGGGCGTAATCCAGCGACTGCCGCACTTCTTCTCTCTCATCCGGATGCACGATACGGAAGAACGCCCGCCGCGACGGTTCTATCACTCCGGGCTCATACCCGAAAATCCGAAATACTTCGTCGGACCAGCGCACTGGATTTTTTTCGGGATCTTCCAGGCTGATGAGATCCAGCTCCACGCTTCCGAAGTGAGCGAGGCGTTGCGCAGCGGCCAGGTTGGCTTCGCTTCGCCGCAACTTCTGCTCCGCTTCCTTTCGCCTGGTAATGTCCCGGTGCAAGCCGACAACCCCCACAATCGTTTCGCTCTTGTCGATCAGGGAAACTTTGGTTGTCTGGAGCACCTTCACGTTTCCATCAGGATCCAGCGCGGTTCGCTCCGTCTCGATCGCCGCCCCGCCCGATCTCATGACGTTGAGGTCGTCCGTGTGCAAGGCGATGGCCCGCTCCTTCGGGAACAAATCGAACGCGGTTTTGCCCAACAGGTCGTCGGGAGACTTCATCCCGTGAAGCGTCGCGAACGCCTTGTTCGCGAGCATGTAGCGGCCTTCGAGATCTTTGGCAAAGATGCTGTCGGGGATGTTGTCGGTCACCGTGCGCAGGACATTGCGCTCGAGAGCCAGTTTTTTCTCCGCTTGAGCGTGCAGCGAAATGACCCGGTCGAGCCTTCGCGTCGAGTAATAGGTGCCCACCACCGCGGCGAAAGTCCCCATACAAATCGTCACGGCCTGATGCTGGGAGGAGTTTAAGGAGGGGAAAAGGAAATGCTCCAATTTTATGAATGCGGTTAACACCGCTGCGACTAGAAGAGCCACCCACGCGAGGCCTGCCCAATCGGTGCCGTAGCCGGGACGAGCTCCGTTCTCGGGTTCCGAGAAGTTTGGATTCGGTTTTCCAGGCGTCTTTTTCGTTTCCATGGAACGCACTGACCTAGCTTCGCCTACTTGTAGCTGCGGACTACAGAGGGAAGTTCTCTTTATAGAGTACCCCTGCGAACGCGAAACGGCGCGTAACCCTTATCAGGTGTGTGATTAAACAGCTAATCGCGAACAAGAGCGGGGTCGGCGTCGCTGCTCAGCAACTCCATCGCATTAGGAATCGTTAATGACCGTGTTTCAGATGCATCCATCCCGGCACACCTGGGTGTTGGAATGTGGCCATGTCGGAATCCGCAGCGGGTTCAAAATCGCCGCGAATCCCTGTATAGTTTAGCGATGCCACTCAGCATCGAGAACGCGGCGGCGATTGCGATCCTGGCGCACGCGTGTGCGCGAGACGCGTGGCGTGGTGAAGGGGCTTGTCTCGACGCGGCATCCGCTGCTGGTGCACATCATTCCGATCCGGCGCTGCAATCTGGCCTGCACGTATTGCAACGAATTTGACGATTTCTCAAAGCCCGTGGACACCGCGGAAATGATTCGGCGGATCGACCGTCTGGGAGAACTCGGCACGGCCGTCGTCACGATCAGCGGCGGCGAACCGCTGCTTGCATCCGGAACTCGACCAGATCATCGCGCGCATGCGCAAGAACGGAATTCTTTCGGGGATGATCACGAACGGGTATCTGCTGACCGCCGAACGCATCGAGCGGCTCAATCGCGCGGGGCTCGAATATCTGCAGATCAGCATCGACAACGCGATGCCCGATGAAGTCTCGAAAAAAAGCCTCAAGGTGCTCGATCAGAAATTGAAGCTGCTGGCCGACCACGCCGTGTTTCAGGTGAACATCAATTCGGTGCTGGGCAGCGGGGTGAAAAATCCGGAGGACGCGCTGCAGGTGGCGCGCCGCGCGCAGGAACTGGGCTTTACCAGCACGGTGGGCATTCTGCACGACGGGCAGGGACAACTGAAACCGCTGGGCGGGCGCGAGATCGAAATCTTTGAAGAAATCATGGCCATGGGCAAGCGCGGGTTTTCGCGCATCAACGGGTTCCAGCACAACATCGCCAAGGGCAAGACCAACGACTGGCGGTGCCGCTCCGGCTCGCGCTATCTCTACATCTGCGAGGACGGCCTCGTGCACTGGTGCTCGCAGCAGCGCGGATATCCGGGCATCCCGCTGGAAAAATACACGGCCGAAGATCTGCGCCGCGAATACTTCACGAAGAAACATTGCGCGCCGCTGTGCACGGTTTCCTGCGTGCAGCAGATCGCGGTGGTGGACAACTGGCGCGGACCGCAAACGCTGAAGCCAGTCGCCGCTCCGCCGTCTTCGCCGGAATCGCTCGTGCAGCTGCGGTAGGAAGCGACATGTGATTTTTGACCCGCATAAACTGCGGGCTTTCTCCGTGTTTCCTCTGTGCCCCTCTGTGTCCTCTGTGTTAAAAGTCTTTGAATTTCTTCGCGGCTCGCACACCGTAAAATCTTTCACCGCAGAGAACACATAGGCCACAGAGAAAACATTGAGGCGTGACGATCCCTGCAGTTAGGAACGCGCGTGGATGGAATTTTCGGAGCGAGCCGCCGCTTCAACCCCTTGCGGCGCGACAACCGCTTTTCGCACCAGCCACGGTTTGAGCACGCGCTTCCACCACATGAGCGTTCCCGTGATGAACAGGCCTGCAGGCGCGAGTCCCACTACCGTCCAAATAATTTTCACCCAAATGCCCGCAAACCGCCCGAAATGCGCCTGCGCGAACCAGGACAAAACCAGATCCCCAAAGCGAAGCTTCCTGCTGGCCGCATTCAGCGGCTCGAGGTAATCGACGATGTTGTTAAACGTCGTCGGAATCGAGAGATAAATTCCCGTGAGCGCCCACATCACAAAAAACGCCAGGGTCCAAAACCCGAGCGCGCTGTGCAGCGTCCAATTAAATCCTTTGGGATTCGTTTTCCAGCGGAAACTGAGGCTGCGGCGCCAGGTGTCGATCCCCGGCCACCAGATGATGGCGCCGGTGAGAACGAGCAGCATGGTGAAAATTCCCCCCGCGGCATTGATCAGGCGGCCCGTATTTGCAATCAGAAGATTGTCATGCAGGTCCGCGAGCCACAGGACAAAGCGAAATCCGAGCCGGACGGAATCGCCCAAATCGGCGCCCGTGTAGGGGTTGAACAGGCGCTGCAATTTTTTTTCGCCGCGCTCCAGTGTGATCTCTGCGGCCTGGTCGGGATTTTTTCGCAGCGAGACACGGGTCACTTCGTAATCGGGATAGCCGCGCCTGGCAACTTGCCTGAGTTCGTCCTCGCTCATCCGCGCGCCTGGACCCGCGGCAACGCGCGGCTCGCGTGCCAGCGACCTGACCATTTCCCGCCGGAAAACCAGCGCGGACCCGGTCACGCTCATGAGCAAAATGTAAAGGCCCAGTCCGATGCCCGTCCACAGATGCACTTGAAAAAGCGCCCTGCGCAGCCACACATTCTGCGGGCGTCTCTTCCACTTTTGCCAGGCGCTCATCCGGTTGCCACCTTCAGGCACGAAATTCTAACACATTGAAAACCGCCATCCGTGTCCTCCAAAGGCTGGAATTCGAGTTTGGGGAAAACCGCCCACCACTTTCTCCAATTGCGCAAAATCCTGCATCCTGCCAATACCGAATAACAGATAAGTTATATATTTTCATAGGTTTCTTAGCCGCTCGTCATGGAATACGGCATGCTCCCGATTTGAGCGCCCCCAGAAGAGAAATCGACCGGGACACTTTCCCGAGAGATCGCCGTGGACATCGATTTCAAAGCGTTCGTCGCCCGCCATATTTATGACATCGTTCTTATCGTAGTCGTGGGCGTCAAGTTAATTATTCAAGGCACAACGGATCTGCGTTCCAAGCTCATCGGGCTCTTTTTCTTACTATTCGTTCTTTATGCGTGCCAGGTACTGAGCGCCAAATGGCTTGGGCCAGACACTCCCATTTTTTGGTACGTGACGGCCATGATAGGCATGCGTCTGATTGCACTAAAGGTAATATATACCGTGATTGATTATGACGAATGAGCGAACCGGGATTTGCGGTCTTGATTTCCGCGTCTTCCCTGTGAGATGACTTCCCTTCCGGATAGGAGAGACCCATGGATAGCGCAGAGTCCTACATGATCCTGGCATTGGTAGTCTTTATCGCTTTTATCTGCTTGGGCGCGCTACTCGGTTCGTTCTTCACGATCAACACAGCCGAGCGCGGCGTGGTCGAGAGATTCAACAAGTTTTCCCGCATCGCGGGGCCAGGCCTCTCCATGAAGATTCCGTTTGCGGAGACAGTGCAGCGGGTTGACATGCGCGTGCAGGAGCTTCCGTTCAAGATCGAGACGAAAACCAAAGACAACGTTTTCGTGGTCATCCCGGTCTCGGTCCAATACCAGGTTCTGGCGGACAAGGTCAGCGACGCATATTACAAGCTCACGGACCCGCAAAAGCAAATCGAGTCGTACGTCTACAACGTGATTCTCGGCCACGTGCCGAAATTGGCGCTCGACGAGGCCTACCTCGAAAAAGATCAGATCGCCAAGGCCGTCAAGGACGAACTCGACGCGACCATGGAAAATTTCGGCTTCTCCATCGTGCGCGCGCTCGTTACCGACATTGTGCCGGACGCCCGCGTGAAGACCGCCATGAATGAAATCAACGCCGCGCGGCGCGAGCAGGAAGCGGCCCTGGCAAAAGGCGAAGCCGACAAAACCATCGCGGTGAAAAAGGCCGAAGCGGAAGCCGAAAGCAAACGCCTCCAGGGCGAGGGCATCGCCGCGCAGCGCAAGGCGATCATTGCCGGATTGAAGGAGTCGGTGGAAGATTTTCAGAAAGTCGTCGAGGGCACTACGGCGCGCGATGTGATGACGCTGGTGCTGCTCACGCAATATCTCGACACGCTGAAAGAAATTGGCGCTTCCTCCAACACAAACACGCTGATGCTGTCCCACGCGCCCGCCGAGATGAAGAATCTCCGCGACCAGATCAGCCAGGCCATCGCCGTCGGCGACCTGATCAGCGACAATGTGGGCAAGAAGCCGGGTCCCGCCGCGTAAATGGCGACTTGCTCGTCCTGAGTGAAAACGAAGGGTGAATAGTGACTGGTGAAAACCTTGGATTCGAGTTGTATCCTCCGCGTCCTCTGTGTTCTCGGTGATCTCTGTGTTAGAAGGTTTCGTGGCCTTCGCACCGCCCATTCCGCGGGGCTAAATATATCAGCTGGTCGGATTTTCGGCGGCGCGTTCAATGTTGGCGTTGATTTCGCCGCCAATCAGGAACGCCAGCCCTGTAACGTATAGCCAAACCAACAGGATGACCAACGCCCCAAGAGACCCGTAAATTGCGGTGTACGAATTGAAGTACCGCAGATAAATTCGAAATCCGGCAGATGCGGCGAACCACAGGAGGGCGCCGAACGCCGAACCCGGGGTGATCCAATACCATCGCCGCCTCCGCGCATTTGGCCCGCAAGAATAAATCAACGTATACGAAAAGACCACAAACAGCGCGGCCGCCGGCCATTGCAGCGCCTTCCACACTGCGACGATTTTCGAAGCGAGGTGAATCTCTTTCCCGATCCAGTCGATCAGAGTCCCGCCCGCAAGAACGATGCACAGCGCCAAAAAAATCAAGATCGAAATCAAGAGCGTCAAACCGATCGCAATCGCCCGCACTTTAAACCACGAGCGAGTCTCTTTGATGCGATAGGCCACATTCAAAGTGGAAATCATCGAAGCCACTCCCCCTGAAGCAAACCACAGGGCCAGGAGAACTCCAATCGTCAACTTTTCTCCACTGGCGGCCTTGGCCAGCTCTTCCGTTGTGTCTTTCAGAAGTTGAAATGCCAGCGGAGGCAGAAACGCGGCGAAGTAACTCAGCAAGCCGGTCCGCAATTGGATGCTTCGGGAAGCGAACAAACCAAACAGCGCAAGCAGAAAAACCAGCAAGGGAAAGAGCGCCAGCAAAAAATCGAAGGCCAGCCTGGAAGCGTGCCCGATCAAATCATCGTCTATCGCGTCACGAAGAACGCTCCTCGCAAGCTCCCAGAGCGTCAATCCTCCCAATTTCCAGATCGTTTTGTAATTTTGCCCGCCGCTGCGAGAGGAAGGCGTCATATAAGCGTTTGGATGGAATCTTTCGAATGCACTCAAACAAACGATTCTGTCATCACAACGCGACTATTTGTTCAGCAGGGGAATGTCTTTGCCTTTGGGCGGCATCGGGATCGATTTCAGGTACGCGTAGATATCGGCCAGGTCCTGGTCCGGAACCGCTTTGCTGGTGTAGGGCGGCATTTGATTCGTCGGCTTCCGAACGTAGCTCTGGAATCCTTCAAAAGAAAGCTGCGGGGGACCGATGCGGGCTGCGCCTGTCTGCGCCGCGCCTTGGCCTTCGGTGCCGTGGCACTCATAGCAGCCGTCGCTCTTGAATAGCTTTTTTCCATTCTGCGCGTTGCCATTGGGCTGCGCATCGGAAGATTGTTGCGCCCGCGCAACCGGAATCGCAATTAGCAGCGATGCAAAAGCAAAGAGAAATAAAACAACGAACCGCTTCGGCAAGCCGGTTTGTACCGCACTCGCTTCCCTTCGGCACTCGGCCCATCGCATCACGCGCATCTCCTTATCGAGGTCATCGATTCTTCTTTATCGAGGCTGCGTGACGACATCCACCAGGGCCGGCTCGCCGCGCTTCACCACTTCGATCGCGCGCTTGATCGCCGGGCCGAGGTCTTTGGGGTCCGAGATCGGTCCTTCGCCGTACATGCCCATGCTCTCGGCAAGCTTGGCGTAGGAAATGTCCGGGCCGGTGATCGTCGTGCCGGTGCCGCAGTTGGTGATGCCGCGGCTGTGCCGGTCGGCCATGATTTGCACCTGCATCACTTCCTGATGATACGCGCGGTTGTTGTGCATGATGTGCAGCACCGGAATCTTGTGGTGCGCCGCGGTCCACAAAATCCCGGGAGCGAACATCAAGTCGCCGTCGCACTGGATATTGACCGTCAGGCGGCCGTACTTGCGATTGGCCAGGGCAGCGCCCGTGGCGGCGGGCGCGTTGTAGCCGATTCCGTAGCCGCCCGCGCCTCCGATGTACTGGTAATGCTTGTCCATATTCCACAACCGCTGCGGCCACTTGCTTACAAACGTCGTGGCGCCCACGAGCGACCAATCCTCATTCTGAATTTGCCCCCACAGCTCCATGCACATGCGCGCCGTGCTGATCGGACTCGCGTCCCAGGCAAACGCCGCCGCGTCACGCGAACGCTCGAGCGCCTGCATGTGCGCAGCCTTGAGCCGAACGCCGCGATCCTGGAAGGCGCGCTTGCGGTCATCCGTGGTAAGCCGCTTCACAGCCTCGGTCAGCGAAGGCAGCGTCGCCTGAGAATCCGCGGCGATGGCAAGATCCACTTCGTTGTAGCGCTGGAAATCCTGGTAGTTGGCTTTGATGTACAGATCATCCGAGGTGACCGTGATGATCTTGGCTCCCGCCTTGGTGATGGGGCGCGAAGAATGAACGATCTGATTGCGGTAAGCGTTTGTGATTCCGTACAAATCAGCGACATCGAGGGCCAGGATCACATCCGCGTCGCCAATCGCTGCGCGAGCCCGGTCGGATTGATTCAAGGGATGGCGCGTCGGGAAGTTCATGCGTCCAGCCTGATCGACGACCGAACATTGCAGCGCCTCGGCTAGCTCCACCATGCAGCCAAGGCCTGCCGGCGTTCGCGCCGTGCGGTCGGCGATAATCACCGGATTCTCCGCCGCAACGAGGAGCCGCGCCGCTTCGTTGACCGAGCCCGTATCGCCCACCGGAGGCATGTCCACCGTCAACTTCGGTATGCGAATTTTCAAATCGGAGGAAATCGGATCTTCCTGCAGGGAGCCGTCCGCCACAAGCACGACCGGCAGCGTCGGCGGAGTCATCGCGACTTTGTAGGCGCGCAGGGCCGATTCCGCAAAATGCTCAAGAGAAATGGGGAGATCGTCCCACTTCGTAAAATCACGAACCATAGAGGCCGCGTCCTGCACGCTGTGGAACCACTCCACCCCGGGGGCGCGTTGCGTTTCATCGATAATATTTCCGAGAATCACATAGACGGGCACGCGGTCGCAGTACGCGTTGTAGATGCCCATTGCGGCGTGCTGCAGCCCGACGGTTCCGTGCGCCACGACCGCCAGCGGCTTGCCTTCAATCTTGTAATAGCCATGTGCCATGGCCACCGAGGATTCTTCATGGCAACAGGTGATGAACTCGGGGTTCTTGTTCCCGCCATAGTTGATAATCGATTCGTGGAGGCCCCGAAAACTCGATCCCGGATTCGCGCAAACGTATTCAAACCCTAGCGACTTGATTACGTCCACCATGAAGTCCGACCCGGTGCGATCTGCGGTCAAAACCTCCGCGACGGCCGGGACTTCCACCTCAGCCGCAGCAGACATGGGCGGCGGAGGCACGCGCTTCAGCTCCGCCGGCTGCGCCGCAACGGACGCAGGTCCAGCCGCCAATGCCGCGGCTCCAACGGCCGCACCCTTCAGGAAATTCCGGCGATCGACTACGGGCTTGGTTTGCTTGGCCATGAGTTTGCACCTCGGTTTCGCGGTTATTCTTCCTTTATATCACATGCAATGAGCGGGATGCCACACCGCCTGGCGGCAGGAATTCATTAATTTCAGGAAATACCACGCAGTCGGGATTGAAGTCGCTCTCTTGGAGGCCTGACCTTCTTGTCCTGACTAAGGAAGGGCAGGTCGGACAAAGAGTGATGTGTGGATGCGGCCTTTAGGCCCCGAAGCTTCAGGGGCTATAGCCCATGAATAGGCATCCTAAGCGTCGGGGCTGAAGCCCCGACCTCCTAAAGGCCGCTGCCATTGCTATCCCGGAACACTGTACTTCGGCGGCGTTGACGCTCCCATTCCGGGAGGCTATGTTCGGAGGGAAGGCTGTGCGGTGTGCCGGCGGTTCCCCCGGGGCGAGACTGCCCTGGCGCCAGCGCTACCTGAGCACCATTAAGGATTTACGCCAGTTCCGCGCCTGCACTGTTTACTGACCAGGTTCAGCCTGGTCATCGAGCAGTCTCAGTCCGCCCTCGCGTCAAAACTAAGTGACCACCCTGACCAAAGCGGGCCGCTACGATCTCCGCGAAGAATTGGGCCGCGGCGCCATGGGCGTGGTGTTTCACGGGTTCGATCCCGTCATCGGCCGTGACGTTGCGGTGAAAACCTTGCGCCTGTCCGAAGCCGGGACAGGATTGTCGCGCGAAGAATTGATCGGCCGGTTTCAGACCGAGGCGCGCGCGGCGGGCCTGCTGACGCATCCGAATATCGTGGTGGTCTTCGACGCCGGCGAAGAAGGCGGACTCTTCTACATCACCATGGAGTTCGTGGAGGGGCGCAGCCTGCAATCGCTGATCGACGCGCACCAGCCCTTTCCTGTGTCCCGCGTCATGAAGCTGATGGAGCAGGTCTGCTCCGCGCTGGATTTCGCGCACCAGCATAACGTCGTGCACCGCGACATCAAGCCCGCGAATCTCATGCTGACTTCGGACGACGTCGTGAAGATCACTGACTTCGGCACCGCAAAAATTCTGCAGTTCGGGACGGCGCAGACGGCGCACGTCATGGGGACGCCTTCCTACATGTCGCCGGAACAAGTGAAGGGCAAGCCCGTCGACGGCCGCTCCGATATTTTTTCTCTGGGCGTAATCCTGTACGAATTAATGACCGGGGAAAAACCGTTTCCCGGACAAAACATCACCACAGTTATCTATAAAATTATTAACGAAGAGCCTATCCCGCCGAGGTCGCTCGACTCTTCGATCCACCCGGGACTCTCGGCAGTGATTACTCGCGCTCTGGCGAAGGATCCCACCGCGCGGTACCAAAGCTGCCATGAATTGCTGACGGCTTTGAAGAATTACCACGAAATGGTTGGCCCCGACACAACGGTGAGAATGGCGCCACTCAATTCGCAGCCTGCTCAGGCTACGAGCCGGCCCGTCGCTCAAGTGCCTCGAATAGCCGCTGTCCCGGTCACGCCAATCTCCACCGCGCCGGACCCCAATGCGCAGTTCATGTTGCCGGTTATGGTAGAGGAGAAAGCCTCGAAAAGGCCCGGAGGCCTGCTGCTCACGCTGGTTTTGCTTGGAATTATTGGTTATTCGGGATATCGGGTCTACCCGCCACTCGTGGATTTGTACCAGCGCGCCCATGAAGCGGAAAGACAAGCGATCCCGCCAAGGTCGGAATCCGCAGCGCAGCCGTCGAATCTCGATAACTCCATTACCAAGCCGGATGTCCAATCGGTCGACGCGCCGCAGGCTATTGCACCAGCGCCGGCAGCCGCTGCCGCACCGGTAGAGAAATCAGCCAAGCAGAGTTCGCCGCAACCTACAGCCGTGCCCGCCATTGCTACTTCCGTGAAGCCTCCCGAGCCTGTTCTTACGCCGGCAGTCACCGCTGATAATTCCATCGCGCCGCAAAAACCAGCCCCTCCCGCGGGGCCATCTCCGGCGCATTTGCTGGAAACGAAATTGCGCGCCGAAATCGCCGGCCAACCCCTCGCCGACAAAGTGACCATTCAGGCTACGGCAAACGCTCTCACGCTTTCTGGCTCTCTGACCTTCGCCGAACACAACGCGCTTCTGGACCATCTGCGAACGGTTCCAGCCGGAGTCCGAGTGATCGACGATATCGAATTTGCCGAGGCCCCGAGAGCAAATCCCGCGCCGGCTTCGGCGGGATGGATCTGGGTGCGCTCATCTCCCCCGGGCGCCAGAATCGTTGTCGATGGGGCGGAGACTGGCTTGCGCACTCCTGCACGGTTGGAATTGCAAGTGGGAGCGCATGAGGTTCGTTTAGTGCGCCGCGGATTTACGACTTCCGAGAGGACTGTACAGGTGAATCAGGGCGAGACTATGCAAGTCACAGAAACCTTGCCGATAGAATAACTTTTGTAATATGTGGAACTTACAAATTCTCATATGTAGAGCGAAGAATACTCAAGAGCGGTCGATGAGGGTCTTGTTTTCCTATAAACGCGCCTCCCTCCTTTGTAACAATTCTATCCAGAACAATCCGTTCTGTTGATTCTTTGGCATCTGACGGTCAGCAATCCGCTTTTTTTCAACTGCTTGGAGCCTCATGCTGACGGCAGGTGGCGTGCTCTTTAACATGGATACTTGTATGCCCCGTTGCATAGGGTGATACAGATTTACCGCCTCAACGAACCTGAAAACAACAGTTTGTGGCTAAACCAGGTACCTTACGTTCTTTCAGCAAGGGACCGTCTCCAAGAATGAAAGTCCTCGACAATTCGAAAGTTCACCCCGGCGAGGAGGTTCCAGTTGTGAGCGCGATACCCATCGCGCCGCGTAAACCTGAACCTGTCCAGGCGGAAGTGATTCCGGTCCGCCCGGCATTTTCGAATGCCGAAACTGCCATCATTTTCTTTCTGCGGCAATTCCGCGTGCTGTTGGGCGCGGCGCGGCTGTATCAACGAAATCATCCGCGGCTGATGGAAATCCTGGCTTCCACCGAGCAGCAGTTACGCATCGCACTGGCGGCGAGGTCTCCCCTGGTGGTCGCCGTGGAGCCGAAGGGAATGCTCTTGCCGCGCCAGGAAGGCAGCGTCACCGAGCTGCTGCATGACCCGCGCGGCGAATTGCGCGGTCTTGCGGAAGAACTTTTGCGCAGCGGGATTTGTTCGTTCCTGTTCACTCATCCCATCAACGTCGGTGAATTGGATTTATTGGCGCATGAAATCAGCCAGGTTCCGCGCAGCGCCAGTCCTGGCGATACCGCATCGCGAAAATTGTGGGACAACTGGATCAGAAGCCAGGGCGTGGTCGGGATTCGTATCAACATTCCGACCGAGCGGCGCGATTCGCTGCTGCTGGCGAGCCTGATGTCGGCGGTGTTGGCCTACGATAACGCGGCGCAACATTCGTCGTATTCTCGCGCCGTGCGAACGATGCCGGAGGCGACCTTCGAGCAGATCGCGGCCACGTTGCGCGTATTGGCGAAATTGGCGCCGCCCAACGATCCGGAAATGCAGCCGTCCACCGAAGACGTGGCGCGGCGCTTTCATTCCGTTGTGTCGGGAAGCGAGCAGACTTCCATCTCCCTGATTGTGTACGGAGTCTCGCACGTAAAACCGCGCGAGGGCGAAACGCTGGAGCCGTATCTGGAGAGGCTCACAGACGAATTAGTCCTGGCGTTTGTGAACCAGGAATTCAACGCGGGCCGGACAACTCCGCCGGGCCTCGCGCCCTTGCTTGTTCGCCTGGACCAGGAACGCGGCCAGGCGGACAACACCGGAAACGCCCGGCTGGGCGGGTCGCAGCACGACGAAATGCGCGTGGCCCTTCTGTGCGAAAGATTCTGGAACGCGCTGCCCGCGCGGGTGAAAGCGAAAACGCTGCGGAGCCGCGACGCGTGGTGCGTGCCCGCGAGCGTGGTGGCTCGCTATCTCGAACCACTGGCAATTGCAGCCGAAAAAAAGAAAGCCGATGCCGCGGCGCGCGAAGGCCGCGCGGTGCTGCTGGCGTACGCGCGCTGCCTCGAATCGGAAGAGAGCAAGGCGCGGCGCAGCGTGGCCGCGGGCCTCTCGGAAATCGCGGCGCAGACGGAACGATTGTGGCCTCATCCCTCAGCAGCCGATTTCGGGCGAGGAATCGTTCAGGCTCTGTTGCTGGAAAATTCGCCGGGTATCGCGGGACTGCTTTCCGCAGTGGTCGAAAAGCTGGCGCGCACTTCGTTGCTGAAGCGCGAATACGCGGAATTTGAGCGCATCCTCGAAGCGCTCGAAGCCGCGCCGCGGGACGATGAACACGCGCATATTTCAACCCTTGTCGGCCGCATTCTCAACGACGAGCAATGGCTCTACCTGGTGGACGAAGCCCTCTCCGGCCGGCCTCTCAACCCGGTCATCCCTCGTTTGTTGAAGAGGTGCCCCGACCGCTTGATCGACCGGCTGGGCTTGCTGCTGACCGCAGCCAATGGCCTGAATTCCATTCCATCTATGGTGCGGTTGATTCATGGAACCGGCGAGCCGGTGCTCGGCGCTCTGGAAACACGGTTGTACGAGGCGCGGCGTCAACGCACCGCGACCGCCATTCATCTGCTTGCTTCCGCGGACCCGAAGCGTCTGGCAGCCGCGCTGCCAAAGGCGCTGGCGAGTTGGGAATGGAGTTTGCAGGATCTTGCCGCGACGGAACTCATGAAGTGGACGAATCCGCCCGTGGTCGCGGCGACGGCGCAGGCTTTTCTGGCAACGCTGGGGGAAGCGCACGCAATGGTCGTGCCCTGCATGATCGATCACATTGGAATTGCGCATGAGACTGCGGCGGTTCCCGCGCTGCTTCTGATCGCCGAAGGCGAGCACGCGACGCTGCGGGACATTTATTTTCGGATTAAGGCGATTGAAGCCCTTGGTAGAATGCGCGTGCCGGAAGCGGCCCATTCGTTGCTGCGGATGGTGCGGCAGCGCAACGGCCTGGCGCATGACGAGCCGGCTGCGCTGCGCTCGGCGGCCGAAGAAGCGCTGGGCCTGCTCGAGAACCGGCCCTCTTCCGCGCGCGCACGAATGGCGGAAAGCGCGCGGGTGAAATCAAGCGTGGCCCACTCACGGCCTCGCCGCTACCTTCGCGCGCGCCTGCAGCCTCCGATGCAAGCCGTGATCACGGGAACTCGCAACGCGTCCGCGCGCGTTCGCACACTCGCGCTTGGCGGAGCGTTCCTCGAAACGGACCAGCGCTTGGCGCTCGGTGACTCGATGCAACTGGAAATTCGGATGGGGCTGCGCAAAATTCGATCCACCGCTGTGGTGCGCAACATTACGGCGACTGGAGCCGGCGTTGAGTTTGTCCACATGAGTCCGCGCGACCGCGAGCGCCTGCGGCGTCTCGTCGCACAGTTGATCAAGTAGAGTTCCCCTTCGAGCCGAATTTTTACATATGCATCCATTGTGAGGAAGGTTTTAGTGGCGCAGGCTTCAGCCTGTGGAAGTTAGGCCTTGCGAGGCCCAAAACCCACAGGCTGAAGCCTGCGCCACTAAAACCTGTGCCAAATCCGTCAATCTTCTTCGGAACTGGGAGTGGAAAGCAGCGGGCGGGGGAACGTCTCGACGGGATCTACTTGCGGGACGTCCGAACTGCCGACGCCCATCTCTCTAAACTTGCGGGCGGACGGGATCAGACGGCTGTCAAAGGACGCCACGGCATTGTTGTAGGCTTTGCTGGCGCGCTCCAAACCTTTTGCGATTTCGGAAAGATGCTCGGCGAATTTCACTACGCGGTCGTACAATTCCTTGCCCAGATCTTTGATGCGCTCCGCGTTTTCGGCAACCAGTTGCTGTTTCCATCCGTAAGCAACGGCTCTCAGAAGCGCGATGAGCGTGGTCGGGCTGGCAAGAACGACGCGCTTATCGATGGCGTCCTCGATGAGCGTGCGGTCCTGCTCCAGCGCGGCGCTGAAAAACGATTCTCCGGGAACAAAAAGAACCACGAATTCAGGCGTGGGTTCAAACTGCTTCCAGTATTCCTTCCCGGACAGACCCTTGATGTGTTCGCGTACCAGGGCGGCATGTTGCACCATGGCTTCGCGGTATTCCGCGTCCGAGTGCGCGCTGACCGCCTTGAAAAACGCGTGCAGCGGGACTTTCACATCCACGACGATCTGCGTACCGCCCGGAAGATGAACGATCAGATCGGGGCGCAAGCGGCCTTCCTCCGTGTCCACCGATTGCTGTTCCTGAAAATCGCAGTGGGGAGACATGCCGGATAACTCTACGACGCGCCGCAGTGTCAGCTCGCCCCACTTCCCCTTGACCTGAGGCTGCTTGAGGGAGTTGACCAGGCTTCCCGTCTCCTCCCGCAATTCTTTATTGGTTGTCGCAAGGAGCTGCACCTCGTTGCGAAGGCTGCCGTACGCTTCCTGCCTCGCGGATTCGACGCGGGACACTTCCGAGCGAAGGTCTTTCAAGGCGGTTTCCAGAGGATCGACCATGGACTGGATGGAAATCTTGCGCTGCTCCAGATCGCCTTCGGCTTCTTTCTGAAGCGAATCGAACTTTGACTTCGCGAGCTCCATGAACTGGTCGCTGCTGGTTTTCAGCGCCTCGCCGGCGAGCGACTGGAAAGCGTCTCGAAGTTTTACCTGGGCGTCATCGAGCAACCGCCTCTGTTCGACGAGATTCGCGCGTTGCGACTCGGCGTCTTTCTCCGCGGAAGCGCGCAGCTTCTGTTCCTCTTCGATTCTCTTCTGCGAAATTCGCAATTCCTGCTGCAATGATTCGTTTTGTTTTTTCAGCTCTTGCGCTGTGCCATCCAGGCCTGCGGCTCGCCTCTCGAGTTCCAAACGAGCCGCGCCGGCAGAAGAATTCGCCCACGCCCAGGCGACTGCAAAACCTGCGGCAAGACAAGCGGTGGCGATCAGTATTCCGGTTGCAGTCATGAAGGCGCCTTCAGCGAAGGAAATATCGAAACATCAGATCCGAGGACGAGATTCTATCACGGGGGAGTAGGGCGGGCTTCAGCCTGTGGGTTTCCCTGACCGCGCAAGGCATTACTCGCGAGAAATGGCGGAGATGAGTCTCGCCGAAACCGAATAGTTTCCGCCGGTCACAAACTGCACTTCTACCGGCGCGATATTCTGATCGCCGCCGGACGTCTTGACGCGCTGCACGTTTCCTTTCGAGAGTTGGATCACTCCCGGCGACCCATTGCGAACTTCGAGAAGGAGCGGCTCGGTTGTGCCATGCGCGCGCAAAATAAGCTTCCCGGTCGAGCCGGCATTCACTGCCTCCGCGGGGCCGCTGAATTCGAGCAGCACGGCCGAAACTGGAAATTGCCCCGTGTCAATTCCACCCACTGCAACGCGAAGGTTGACGTCACCCACAGGGACGCGCGGGCTGGGCAGCGCCACGAGCGAAACCGGGGATGAAGCCAGAACGAGGCAAGCATCGTCAGCCAGATAGACATGATTCGAATCCGCCGCAGCTCGGAAGCCGGAGCCTTCCAGAGTAAACCGGTCGCGGACAGCCACAATGTGCGGGTAGGAAGCTACGTAGAGCCCTCCAGGGGGTCCTCCTGTCGCCACGGGCGGGCGGCTGGTAGCTTCCGCAGCAGCTACCACGCTCGTGGACGCGGTGACTCCCTGGCCGGAAACTTTTGCAACGAACGTGCCCGGCTGGTCGGTAGCCCTAAACATGGCGCGCCCGGTCACATCGGTGGTGACTTTCTGGCCTCCTGAGAGTTCCACCGCGACGTTGGGCAACAGGCGGCCCTGGGAATCGAGCACGGCGAGCGTGGCCTGCGCTCCTGCAAGTAGTTCAGGTGGCAGGATAATCAGGCGCGGGGCGGCAGGAACAGGTGATTTCGGCGGTTGTTGGGCCGCGGCTAGCGTGGCGCACGCGCTCACCAGAAGGAGAAGAACCAGGCAGCGGCCCTGCGTCTTGTGACCGATCCAAGTGCGCAACATGGCAGCGATTCTACCGCGGCAGGGGTACGGGAGCGAAATGGACGGAACGGGGGGTATTTACGTTGGTGAACCCCGCGTGTCGCCCTACGGGGCTTGCCTATCGTGACCACGCGGGTTCCCACCGCTCCCGCGGTGGGCTACGATCTGCCGTCCCTCCGGGACTGCCGGACTCGTGCTATTCGGTTCTTTTGAATCGAGTGGCTCATGCGATCTGCGGAACATTGTTATTCCAGCGGGAAATTTCG
Organism: uncultured Acidobacteriota bacterium; assembly: GCA_963804145.1. Taxonomy (GTDB): domain Bacteria; phylum Acidobacteriota; class Terriglobia; order Acidiferrales; family UBA7541; genus Palsa-360. The sequence goes on from CAWDPI010000010.1 coordinate 894,707, forward strand.
GATTCCGATCAAAAATAACGGGATTAATTCTCTAACTCTTGTCTGCGAGATGGAAGATCTTTGCTTCGAGGAAGAGGCGATACAATTCGGGATCGAGTTCCTGATCCTTGACGGACATTTCGAGGATGCTGAGTGCGCGGTCGGAGGCGACCGCCTTCTTGTAGGGCCGGTCGGAGGCGGAGAGCGCGTCAAAAATATCGCAGATGGTCATGATCTTCGCCTGAACGGGGATTTCATCACTTCGCAGTTTGTAGGGATAACCTGTCCCATTTAATTTCTCGTGGTGCGCGCGGACGATCCGCGGGATTTCGCGGATTTGTTTGGTCCACGGAATCTGAAGCAGGAAATTGAAACTGTGAACGACGTGCGATTCGATCTGGGTGCGCTCGTTCGAGCTGAGGGTTCCCTTCGGAATGGATAGAAAGCGGACTTCTTCCGGCGTGAGGATCGGTCTCTCGACGCCGCGCGGATCCAGATAGGTCTGGCTGGCGATTTCGAAGAGGCGTTTAAACTGTCCCTCCGGAAGCACCGTCGGCTCGTTGGCCTGAAGGACGGCCTCGAAGCCGCTTTCCATCTGGGCCCTGCGGAGACGATACTCCTCTTCAAGGGCCGCGATCCGGGCCAGCGCCTCCGGCCGATCCATTTCCAACAGGAGGCCGACTTTCTCGCGTTCCATTCGGGCTTCCATCTCCTTGTAGAGATAGTCGAAACGGTTGGCGATGACGTCGATTTGCATGGGATAGAGCTTCTTGGCCTTGACCAGCACATCCTCGCGCACGCCGACTTTTCCGAAGTCGTGGAGAAGCGCGGCGTAGCGGATTTCCTTCATTTGCTCGGGAGAGAAGTGAATCGAGGCGTACGCTCCTGTATCGACGCGATCCACAATCTCCGCGAGGCCAACGGTCATGTGAGAAACGCGCTACGAATGGCCGGAGGTCGTGGGATCGCGCTGCTCGATGGCTTTCACGGAAGCCTGGACGAAGCCTTCGAACAACGTTTCAATGTCCTGATACAGACGGCTATTTTCGTAGGCGACGGCGGCCTGCGAAGCAAGCGAGAGAGCCAGCCGGACCGCGCGTTGGGAAAATGGCCGCACTTCCCGAGCGACAACTTCCGGGCTCGTGAGGCGCACTTCGGGATGAAGTTTGCAGTTGATGAGCTGCAGGACCCCGATGACCTCATCGCGGCCATTCTTCATGGGAAGCGTGAGCATGGATCGCGTGCGGTAGCCGGTTTCCTCGTCGTAACGCGGGTTGAAGCGATAGGGACGATCGCGGGGTATTCGCCGGGCATCGGCCAGATTGATCACTTCCCCGTGCAACGCCGTATACCCGGCGAGTGAATTCTCCTGGAGAGGGAGCACGAATTCGGTAAAGGGAAATTGCACGCTGTCGTTCTGGGTCAGCTTAAAGCGGAGATGTTGATCACCCGAGCCGGCGGACAAAACATCCGGGTGCGTCTCCTCAACAAGGTAAAGAGAACCAGCATCCGCGCCAGTGATCTCGCGCGCCTTTGAGAGGATCAAATTCAGCAGTGCCCCGATTTCACGCGTTTGCGACAGGGCGATGCCGATGCGATTCAGTTCCTCCATCTCGCGTTCGGCGCGCGCGAGTTCAGCTCGCGCGGCGCGTTCGCGCTGCGCCAGCTCGATGTTGGCCACTGCGGCGTCCACTGTTTTGCGAACGAGCGAACGATTCGCTTTGTGCGGAAGTGTTGCAAAACAACCCGGAGCGCTCTGGCCTGCGCCATTGCGCGAAATGCCGATGAGCCGGACGCGCCGGGCTTGCCGCACCAGTCGCCGCAAGGCAGTCAGGTCGCCTGCGCCCAGGTCCGCAAAACAGACTACCGGGGTATCGCCCTGCCCAGGCGCAGGAATCCGCCGGCCCGGCGAAGGTGAAGGCAGTTCCCGAAGCGCATACCGGCGTCTCAAGGGGTGGGCCAGAGGGGCGGCCAGGGAATGCTCGAAATACCAAATTTCCGCGCGCTTGCGCATGGGAAAGGGTGCGGGATGCTGCAGGGGTGGGATTTCTGCGCGCTCACCGCAGAGTCCAGTATAACGAAATCGGAGTACCGCGGCTAGCGCGTCAATGGCCGAGTTGTCGTGAAAGCATGTAACTACTTACGTCACATGCTATTGCGGTCTCAAAATCCGTTTGCTAGTCTGAATTTTAGTAGACCTGCTAGCCTCGGGAGGTACGAGTCTCGGGGTGGAACAGGTTCGGGGTGCAACCGGTCTAAAGCTTTGTTAAGCCAGGGACCTCACCGCCAATCGATTGAGGCGCCTTTTGCAGATTGAAGCCGGCGCGCGCACCGACTTGGGGCGCGTCCGAAAAAACAATGAAGACTGTTATTCGCTCGACTCTTCTCTGCAATTGTATGTGCTGTCCGACGGAATGGGCGGAGAAGCGCATGGCGAAGTGGCGAGCAAGCTTGCGGTTGAGACGCTCTTGACGCATTGCAGGCAGGCCGAAAACAGCCGCGCGACGCCGGTCTTCGGGGAATCCAGCCCGGAGATTTCCGAGCGCACAAATCGCCTCGCGAGCGCCATCCATCTTGCGAACCGGAAAGTTTTTGAGACGGCCGCCTCGAACCCCGAACAGAGAGGCATGGGGGCAACCATTGTGGCCGCGTGGATCGAAGGGCAAAGGCTATCCCTCGCGCATGTGGGAGACAGCCGGGCGTATTTGCTGCGGGCGGGTTCGATGGACCAGCTGACGGCCGACCATTCCCTGGTGGCGGAAAAAGTGCGCGTCGGGATTTTGACGCCGCAGGAAGCGGACGCGAGCGAAATGCAAAGCGTGTTGACGCGCGCGGTGGGAACGAACAGTTCGGTTGAGGTGGATACCGACGAACAGGCCTTGCTGGTGGGCGATTCGGTGCTGCTTTGCTCGGACGGGCTGACGCGAATGGTCACCGACCCGGAAATCGCGAGCACGCTGCTGACCAGCGCGACTTCGCAGGAGGCGGCGGAGCGGCTGGTCGATCTGGCCAACGAGAATGGCGGCGTGGATAACGTTACGGTGATTGTGTTGCGCGTCGCGGAGAAATCGGAAAGCTTGTTCCGGCGCCTGAAGATTTGGAAACGCCACTCCGGGTAGGGTTGCGCCGGCATCGTCCGGAGGAGAGAAGCCATGTCGAGACTTGTACTGAAATTTGAGAGCGCGTCGCTGAAAGAAGTTCCATTGGGAACTCGTCCGGTGACGATCGGGCGCGCGCCGGACAATGATATTCAGATCGATAACTTAGCTGTTTCTAACTATCACGCGCGGGTGTACGTCGAGGCCGGGTCGCTGGTGGTCGAGGATCTGAACAGCCTCAACGGATCGTTCCTGAACGAGATGCGCGTCGAACGCGCCATGCTCAAGGACGGCGACGCCATCCTGATCGGCAAGCATGAAATCCTGGTGGACCAGGCGCACGACGCGGTCCTCCCGCTGGACGGCTGGCGCAAGGCGCCGGCTCCGCGCGTGAATGAAACCATGATCCTGGATACCCAGGAACGCCGGAAGCTGTTTGAAGCGGCCGCGGCGGCGGGCGAGCGGTCCCAACTTTCCCCCGAACGTTCGCGCGTACCTACGCTTGCCGTAATGAGCGGACGCACCGATCAAAAAGAGTACCGGATTGCGGGCAAGCTGACCGTCATCGGCCATTCCAAAATGGCCACCGTCCGGCTCCGCGGATGGTTCACACCGGAAGTCGCGGCGCAAATCAACAAGCACGAGGACGGCTACTACCTGGGCCGAGGGGACCGCGTGCCGAAAATTAACGGAGTCAGCATCCTCGGGCTGACGAAACTCAACGATGGAGACGTGATCGAAGTTGGCCGCGTGCGGCTCACTTTTTTGTATCGTGATTAACTCTCCGCCGCGCCCTCCGATACAATCCCCATAACATGCCAGGAGCTTCCACGGGCGGTGAATCGCGTCGCGCCTTGCAGGTCCCGCGCGAATGGTTTCGGGCGTGGTGGCAGCGGCGCGTTCCTTTTGCCATCAGCGTGGGGCTGACCGCATTCGCGCTGACGATTTACGCCTACACTTTCATCGGCGACCGTCCTACGGCTGTATTTTCCTTCATCAACCGGCTGGAGCTGAATGCGCTCGACCTGCGATTTCGTCTTCGGCCGGACCGCTACAAGCATCCCGATCCGCGCATCATCATCGTGGACATCGACCAGCGTTCGCAGGAAATTCTGGGCCGCTGGCCGTTCTCGCGCACATACTTCGCGCAGATGCTCGATGCGTTGCGCGAGGACGGCGCCAAAGTCGCGGCCTTCGACATCACCTTCAGCAAGCCTGACGAAACGGCTACGCCGATTCGCGAGCTGCGGCAAACTGTCATCGAACGGCAAAAGCAGGGAGGACTGACCGACCCGCGCGTGATCGCGGATCTCGACCGCCTGTCGAAAGAATATGATGGGGACGAGCAATTTGCGCGGGCCATCGAACGCTTTGGAAACGTGGTCCTGGGGAATTTTTTCCTCAACTCTGAATCCGATTTGAAAGGCGTCGATGACAAGACGCTCGACCGCTACGCCAATATCCTCGCGGGCTTTTTATTTCCGGGGGAGCGCTCTGCAAATCCCCAAACCGGCGTCCGCGATCGCATACATCTGATTCAGGGCTTCGATGACTCCAATCTTCTTCCGAAGGGCACGCAGGCCAATATCGAAATTCTCAGCGCTGCCCTCACCAAAGCGCACGGGACTACCGGCTTCTTCAACGTCGAGCCGGACGCGGACGGCGTGGTGCGCCACTCCCTGCTCGTGCTTCCCTACGGCCGCACGAAAAATTTTGACGATTGGGACTTCTACGGCTCGCTTGACGTGCAGGCCGTGCGCCTGTTTCAGGGCCTTCCCGATGAGCAGACGGCGCTCGATTTCAGCGAGACAGGCATCACCGCGCTCGAGTTTGGCCCTTCGCTCATCATCCACCCGGACGCAGTCGGGCGAATGATGATCGACTACCAAGGCGGCGTCGCCACCTATCCCTATGTTTCCATCGCTGACGTCGTCCGCCATAAATTCCCTCCCGGAACTTTCAAAGGAAAGATTGTTCTAGTAGGCGCATCGGCCACGGGAATCGGCGATTTGCGCTCGACGCCGTTTGGCGGGATCGACTATCCGGGCGTTGAGATTCACGCAAACGTGATCGACAACATTTTAAACAAGTATTTCCTGCTTCGCGGGGCGAATCAGGTCGCCGTGGATTTGTTGCTGATTTTTCTCGTCGGCGTGCCGCTTGGATTGTGGCTGGCGCTCGCGCAGCCCCGATCGATGTTGTTCGGCTTGCTGCTGCTCGTGCCGTTCAGCTTCGGCGTGTGGTACGCGTTCCTGCATGGATGGTGGCTGAACTTCATCGTTCCGTCGGGAACGCTGGTGGCCAACGTGGGTTTCGTCGCGATGTATCGCGCGCTTGTCGAAGAAAAGGAAAAGCGGCGCGTGCGCGGGGCGTTCCAGCAATATCTGAGCCCGGAAGTGATCCGGCGGCTTCTGGAAAATCCCGATCTGGTGAAGCCGCGCAAGACGGAAATCACCGTGATGTTCAGCGACGTGCGCGGGTTCACCAGCATTTCGGAAAAATTGGATGCGCAGGAACTCGCCGCGCTGCTGAACGAATATCTGACGGACATGACGCAGATTGTCTTCCGCCACGACGGCACGCTCGATAAGTACATCGGCGATGCGGTGATGGCGTTCTGGGGCGCGCCATTTGAAGACCGGGACCACGCGACGAAGGGCTGCCAAGCCGCGCTCGAAATGATCGCGCGGCTTAAGGAAATGCAGAAGAAATGGAGATCCGAAGGCAAGCCGGTGCTGGACATCGGCGTCGGGCTTTGCACGGGCGTTGCGTCGGTCGGCAATATGGGCTCGGCGCTGCGGTACGGGTACACGGCGCTGGGCGACATTGTGAATCTTTCATCGCGCATCGAAGGGCTGAACAAGGAATACGCCACGCACATTCTCCTGAGCGATACGACTTACGCGGCCGTGGAAGATCCGCTCCTCGTTTTTCGCGAGCTCGATCTCATTCGGGTGAAGGGGAAATCGCAGCCGGTTACGCTGTACGAACTGGTGGCCGCGCGCGGCACTCCGGAAGGCGACGCGCCTGATCTGGAGCAACGGCTGGAGTTTTTTGCGCAGGGGCGTGCGTGCTACCGCGAACGGCGCTGGCAGGATGCGCAAATCGTCTTTGAAAAATTGCTGGAGCGCTGGCCGGAAGACGGGCCCGCGCGCATGTACCTGAATCGCTGCCGCGAATATCTGGTCGCAGGTCCGGAAGAAAATTGGGACGGCGTGTATGTGATGACACACAAGTAGGACAGGCTTCCAGCCTGTCGGTTTTGACTTTTTTCAGCGCTGCAATGAAGTCAAAAGCGACAGGCTGGAAGCCTGTCCTACTAGCCCGGCGGCCATCGAAAATCGCGCCCGCCAAGCAAGTGCAAATGCAAGTGAAACACGGACTGCCCTGCTCCCCGTCCGTTGTTCAGCACCGTGCGGTAGCCGGCCGTCAGTTTTCGCTCCCCGGCAAGTTTCGCGGCAACGAGTTGCAGCTTGCCTAGCATGGCCGCGTCTTCCGCGGTGGCGTCCGTCAGCGAGACGAGATGCTTCCTCGGGCAGATGAGGATGTGGCTCGGCGCCTGCGGTTGAATATCCTCAAAGGCAAAAATATCCGCGTCCTCGTATACGAGTTTCGACGGGATTTCTTTTTTCCCGATTTTGCAGAACAGGCAGTCGTCCATGAGGGGCACCCCGAGTTCAGAGTCTACAGTTGAGAGTTAAGAGTTGGAAGTCTTTCATCGCGTTTACTTAATGCCAAAATCAGTTGGTTGGTCGAGCCGCATCACGAAGGTCTGGAATCCGTCGCTATTCTTCAGTTGCACGGCGAGCTGTTGCGCGGCGTCCGGGCTCGGAACCTGGCCGACGCGCACGCGGTAGAAGCGGCCCGTGGGCGCGTCATAATCCTGGATAAAAATCGGCTGGTAGTGCGCGAGCAGGCGGTCGCGCAGACGCTCGGCATTCCCGCGATCCGCAAAAGCGCCGATTTGCACGGTGAATTCGCCGACCGCGGGATTCGGACCGGAGAGCAATTCGATGCGCACGGGAGCGGTGCCGGTGCCGATCATGTCCAGCGCCACGGCCGCGGCACGCGCGAGATCGAGAATGCGGTCGCCGACGAACGGGCCGCGGTCGATGACGCGCACTTGGACGTCGCGGCCGTTATTCAGATTCGTGACGCGCAGGATGCTGCCGAACGGCAGGGTGCGGTGCGCGGCCACGAGCGAATTCATGTCGAAGATTTCTCCGTTTGCCGCGCGGCGTCCGTGAAATGGAATTCCGTACCAGGAGGCAGTGCCCTCTTCGACGAACATGCCGGGGACGAACGGCGCAGTGCGAGTCGGGGGTTGCGCGGGGCTGGGCCCGGAGGGCGGCCGAGACGGCGCAGGTGGCGGGGCCGATTGTGGTGCGGCAGGAGGCGGAGGAGGAGTAGTGGCGATCGGCGGGCGGCCGGCGCAACCGGCCAAGAGGATTGCGGCCAGAAATGGAGCGATCAGGCAGGCGGAACTCGGGAGCGGTGCGAGCCACGCGGGAAGGCGATCACTCACTCCGGACACCGCTTTTTTTGAGCGCTTGCAATGAGAGTCCTTTCCGATTTCCATGCGTGCGATTCGATGTGGTAGCGGGCTAGCTTCGCACTCGCAGGCCCATTCTGTCGCCCCTGCCGGGGCTTGTTGTTTGCGGTTTTACGTATTCCCACCGCTTTCGCGGTGGGCTACGATCTGCCGTCCCTCCGGGACTCCCGCCAAAATGCTATAGGCCCAAACAAAACATGGCAGCCACGAATTTCGCGTCTTTGCGCGATTCCGGCTATTATAGGCATGCGAAATTTTTCGAGCAAGGAGACGCCGTGCCACTTCCCGTTCGATGGCGCTACAAAATAGACCGCTGGCGCAGCCAGATTGCGGAGATGTTTCACTCCGAGCCGAAACAATTGCGTCCGCGACTCTGCCCGGCCTGCGGGACGCTGGTCGGCGCAACGGCGAACAAATGCCATCAGTGCGGCGCGAACATGACGTTTTCCTTCGCGGCCGCGAGCAAGTCGCTCGGCCGCTGGATGCCGCAGACTTCGCCGGTGACCTACGCGATGCTGGCAATCTGCTGCCTGATGTACGGATTGGCGTTTGTCATCACGCTGAAACTCTCCGGCGGCGAAGGGCTCGGCGGCGGATTGATGGGACTCGGAGGAATCGCCAATCAAGTCAATGTTCGGCTGGGCGAATCGCTTCCATTGGTCTACAACATCAGCCAGCCATGGCGACTCGTCACCGCAATTTTTCTCCACGGAGGGCTGCTCCACATCGGGTTCAATATGTGGGTGCTGATGGACATCGGTCCGATGGTCGAGGAAATGTATGGCTCGGCGCGATATTTATTCTTGTACGTTATAACGGGCGTGGTCGGATACCTGCTCGAGCTCCGGGGTGGGCAACTTCAGTGTGGGCGCGTCAGGTGCGCTGCTTGGGTCTCATCGGCGTACTTCTCGCGGCAACAACGGGAAGGAAGAGCCTGGCCGCGCAAGCTCTTCGCAGCGCGTTGATTCGCTGGCTGATCTATATCGCCGTGCTCGGTTTTATCTTTCGCGGCACTGACAACTACGCTCACTTTGGCGGACTGGCGACCGGTTACGTGCTCGGGCGCTTGATGCCGGACCGGACGCCCGCGGACTTGAGCGAGCGGAAGCGGGCTGATTTTCTCGGATGGGCCGCGGGGATTGCGATCGCGGTCTGCTTCGGGTTCATGGTCGTGAATTATTTGCAGAGCGCGTAGCTTTTTGTAGCACAGGCACTCTGCCTGTGCGGTTTTGATGATCGTGGCTCGCGCTACGCATGTGTGAAGGTTCCGAAAAGCGCACAGGCAGAGTGCCTGTGCTACTGGGGCTGCTCATTCAGGCGGCGGGCGACCGTGAAGCAATAGTGGAAGCCGGAGAAAACGGTGAAACCGGCGACCAGATAGCCGATGATGTTTCTGACGAATTGCAGCCAGGCCCAATCCGTTACCGCCAGCAGCACCACCGCAAACACCAGCAGGATTTGCAACGCCGTGGTGGCCTTGCCCCAAATGCTCGGCGGGAACGGACGGTAACCAACCACTACCAGGATCACCGCAGCCGCCGTGAGCAGGAGGATGTCGCGGCTGATCACGAGCGTGGCAAGCCACCAGCTGATCTTGCGGTTCAGCGCCAGCACAACGAAGGAAGAGGACAGCAGCAGCTTGTCCGCGATGGGATCGAGATACGCGCCCAGCGCGGTCTTCTGGTTCAGGGAGCGCGCGAGCAGTCCGTCCAGCCCATCCGTCAGCCCGGCGACGATCAAAATTGCTAGCGCCAATCCATACCTGCCGTAATGGATGGAAATAATAAATAACGGCAAAAATCCAAGCCGCAGAAACGTGAGTTGATTCGGGACTGTGAAAACGCGAGTGGCCATTCTGGATTTCGTTTCCGCTTAGACGAACAGCGCGAGATAGTCCCGCAAGGAGCGCCCCACACGCTGCTCGAACCGCCCGGAAAGCGAAGGAATCGATCCGTGCGGCTCATCGAGCGCGATGCGCTCGATGCGTTGCATCGGGAAAAAAAGCGTGGGAAGCCCGATGCGCTCCCCTTCCGGGTCCATTACCTGCCGGATAAAATCGTCAAACGAATTCAGATCGATGCCGCGCAGCGTGACTCCCGAGACGTTCATGGAAACAAGGGAGCCCCACAATTTTTCCTTGGGCGAGTGCAGGCTCAAAATGACGATTGAATTTGGTTCCACGGATGCGCTCGCTTCGCTCCCCGCGCGCGGAGCTTCGTTTCCTTATGAATTACAACGAAATCGTTTTCACGTTTTCGGCAACGATTAATTTCGCCTCGGTCAGTTTCTGAACGTCCGCAGGCGTCACGCCCGGCGCCACTTCACGAAGCACCAGCCCCTCGGGCGTAACCGCGATCACGGCCAGTTCGGTCACGATCAGGTCCACAACTTCCAAACCGGTAAGGGGCAGCGTGCACTTCTTGAGAATCTTGGGCTGGCCGTCTTTCGTGGCGTGCTCCATCGCGATGATCACGTAGGGCGAGCTGGCAACAAGGTCCATCGCGCCGCCCATGCCCTTGAGCATTTTGCCGGGGATCGCCCAGTTCGCGAGGTTTCCCTTTTCGTCGACTTGCAGCGCGCCGAGGACGGTCATGTTCACGTGGGCTCCGCGAATCATTCCAAACGAATCGGAGCTGGAAAAGTAGCTCGTCCCCGGAATTTCCGTGACGGTTTCCTTGCCGGCATTGATCAGGTCCGCGTCTTCTTCGCCTTCGTAGGGAAATGGGCCGACGCCGAGCATGCCGTTTTCCGATTGCAGCACGACGTCCATGCCCGCGGGAATATAGTTGGCGACCAGAGTCGGAGTGCCGATGCCGAGATTCACATAGAAGCCGTCGCGCAACTCTTGCGCGACGCGGCGGGCGATCAGCTCCCGCTTGGACTCCTCGGACGGAGGCGTCTTCTTCCCTTCCGATTGTGAAACCACTTGCTGCGTCATGGACGTTTTCTCACTGTTCTCTTTTCGATTTTCTTGTCGTAGTTGACGCCCTGGAAAATCGCATTCACAAAAATTCCCGGCGTGTGCACCGACTCCGGCGGCAAGGCTCCCAGCTCGACAATCTCCTCGACTTCGGCGATCACGTAATCCGCGGCCGTGGCCATCACCGGATTGAAATTTCGCGCGGTCTTGCGGTAGATGAGGTTTCCCCAGCGGTCGCCTTTCCACGCCTTGATGAACGCGAAATCGCCGCGCAGGCCGCGCTCGAGAATAAATTTGCGGCCGTTAAATTCGCGGACTTCCTTTCCTTCCGCGATCATCGTGCCCACTCCGGTGGGCGTGTAGAAGGCCGGAATTCCCGCGCCGGCCGCGCGCATGCGTTCGGCGAGCGTGCCCTGGGGATTGAGCTCGACCTCAACTTCCCCGCTCAGCACCTGCTGCTCGAAAAGCTTGTTTTCGCCGACGTAGCTGGCGATCATTTTTTTGATCTGGTGCGTCTGGAGCAGCAAGCCCAGGCCGGCGTCCATCGTGCCCGCGTTGTTCGAGGCGACCGTAAGATTTTTCGTGCCCTTGCGGCGCACGGCGGCAATAAGGTTTTCAGGAACGCCACAGGTTCCGAATCCGCCCGCGAGAATGACGGCGCCGTCGAAAAGCTTTTCGATCGCCACATCCGCGTTGGCTACGCGTTTATCCATCAATCAGACTCCTACGCATTAAGATGCGTACGATATTCATATGTAACAGTTTACTGCAAATCGCGCAGAATCTTGTACAGTTCTCCGGCAGCGGAAAATTCTTCTTCGAGCGCGCGCGTCCGCAGATCGCTGCGAACCTGTTCCAGGGCCTGGATCATTTGATCCAGCACGCGCTCCAGATTGTCGCTGTTCGTGAGAATAATATCACGCCACACCGAGTACGGACTTCCTGCCAGCCGCAGCGCGTCGCGCAGGCCTCGGCCCGCCAGCGTGACCGGCAAACCCGTTTCGTCCGTCTGGCTGCGCACCACTCCCGCGAGCGCCACGGCGAGAAGTTGCGGCAGGTGCGAGACCACCGCCGCGGCGCGGTCATGCGCCTCCGCCTCCAGCCACATCGGCTCCGCGCCCAGTTTTTCGATGAGCGCGACGAATCCCGCAACGCGGGTTTCTCGTTCTTTGACGGTTTTTTCTTTCGTGGAGGCGCGGATCAGCGCGTATTTCGATCCGCGAAATAAATTTGCGTCGGCCGCGGCGATTCCGGAGATTTCCTTTCCCGCCATCGGATGGCCGCCCAGAAAATGCGCGCCACCTTCGTGAAACGATTCCGCCGCCACGGCGCACACCGATCGCTTCGTGCTGGACGCATCCGTAACCAGCGCATTCGTGGGGGCGAGCCGCGCGATTTCCGGCAACAATTCGATCGTGTGTCCCACCGGAAGCGCCACGTAAATTAAATCCGTGCCGGCAACGGCGAGGGAGAGGTCGGGAATCCCTTCGTGGATCGCGCCGCGTTCGAGCGCGTGGCGCAACACTTGCGGTTTGTCCCAGCCGACGACCACCGAATCCGGAAAATATTTGCGAAGCGCGAGGGCAAACGAGCCGCCGATCAATCCTGTGCCAAGAATTGCAACGCGGCGGAAGGAGGCGGCCATGGCTTAGGCGATGGTCCGGCCGACGGCGGGAGCAATGATGCGCAGCTCGGCCATGAGTTTTTCAAATTGATCGAAGTAGAGCGATTGCGCGCCGTCGGAAAGCGCGTGCTCGGGATCGTTGTGCACTTCGAGGAGCAGTCCGTCGGCGCCGGCCGCGACCGAAGCGCGCGCCATCGGAGGAACTTTGTCGCGAATTCCTGTGCCGTGCGACGGGTCGGACACAATCGGCAGGTGCGAAAGTTTCTTGATGACGGGAATCGCGGCGATATCGAGCGTGTTGCGCGTGGCAGTCTCAAACGTGCGGATGCCGCGCTCGCACAGGATCACGTTGTGGTTGCCGCCGGCCATGATGTACTCGGCGCTCAGCAGGAGTTCCTCGATCGTCGCGGACATGCCTCGCTTCAGCAGCACCGGTTTGCTGACCGTTCCGAGCGCACGGAGCAGAAAATAATTCTGCATGTTGCGCGCGCCGACCTGGAAAATATCCACGTAGGGCAGCATCAACTGAATCTGCGATGCGTCCATCACTTCGCTGCACACGAGCAAGCCGCTCTTGTCTGCCGCCTCGCGCATCATCTTGAGGGCTTTTTCGCCGTGTCCCTGAAAGCTGTAGGGCGAACTGCGCGGCTTGAAAGCGCCGCCGCGAAGAATTTTGGCGCCGGCTTTCGCGACGCGATCCGCAATCACGCCGATTTGTTCGGGCGTCTCGACCGAGCAGGGCCCCGCGGCAACCACAACTTCCGTGCCGCCGATGCGCACGCCGCGCGGCAGCTCAACCACCGTTCCCTGCGGGCGAAACGCGCGGCTGGCCAGCTTGTAGGGCTGCGTGATGCGCACGACTTCGCGCACGCCGTCGAGCACTTCGATGTCCCGCGGATCAAAGTCCGGCGGAACACCCACGGCGCCCAGCACCGTTTGCGACGCGCCCGTCGAGCGATGAATGTCAAAGCCCATCGACACGAGGCGGTCGATCACGTGCTGGATCTGCTCTTCTTTCGCGCCTTCTTGCATTACAACAACCATTTCAACTCCTGTTCTCTTTGCGCACTTCAGTTTCAACGAGCGTATCGGTTTTCTCAGACCGGGCGGGAAGCAAACGCGTCCGAGTTCCCTGTGGTAGCGCCGGCGTCTCGCCGGCAATTTTTCCGCTGCGACGGTGACCGCCAAAATTGCCGGCGAGACGCCGGCGCTACGAAAACCGTTCGCCCCTCACAGGGGAAATCCAATCTAGCTTTCTTTTTTCCCGTCGCCGCCGTGCATTACGGTGCGTTCGACCGAGCGCGCTTCGTCCAGGATCCGCTCGAACAGGCGGCGAATAGCGGCGTCCGGAAGCGGGCCGGGATTTGCCCGCGCTACCCCGTCGAGCACTTGCTTCTCCCTGTCCGGTTGGTAGAGCGCATCGCCGGACGCTTGCTTGATTCGCCCGATTTCGACAACGCAACGCGAGCGCTCGTTCAGCAACTCGACCAGCCGCCGGTCGATCTCATCAATTTTGCGGCGCCAGTCTTCCACGCTCTTATCTGGCGCACTCTTTTCTGGTGCGCTTTTCTCCGGCACGCTCATGCCTGTGGCTCCCGCCGGCTCATCCCGGTCACCGCTGCGCTTTTCAGCAGCTTAACGCGCGCGGCCAGCGCCGCAGCCGCCGCGTCCACGTCTCCGGCGCGCTCGATCTCTTCCACCAGCGCCGAACCGACCACGGCAGCGTCCGCCAATCCGCCCAGCAGTGAAACATGCCCCGGCAGCGAAATTCCGAAACCGATGGCGATGGGAAGTTCGGTGAAGCGCCGCACGCGACGCGCCAGGGCCGGTAATTCGTCGGCGAGCTGGTCCTTCGCGCCGGTTACGCCGGTGCGCGAAATCAGGTACAGAAATCCGCTGGTCGATTTGGAGATGAGCGCGAGGCGCTCGTCGGTCGACGTGGGCGCGGCCAGAAAAATTGTGTCCAGGCCGCGCGATGTCATCGCCGCGCGATAGTCTCCCGCTTCCTCGGGGGTGAGGTCGGTGATCAACACGCCATCGGCGCCCGCCGCTTTTGCCGCATCGCCGAATTTCTCGAGACCCATCTGCAATACGGGGTTGAAATAGCTGAACAGAACGAGCGGCACTTCGGTTTTCATGCGCAGCGATTTCACGAGAGAAATCACGCCGGCGAGCGTCGTGCCGCTGCGCAGTGCGCGTTCGCTCGCGCGTTGAATCACCGGGCCGTCGGCCACGGGGTCGCTGAAGGGCACGCCCAGTTCGATCACATCGGCGCCGGCGTTTGCGAGAGCGAGCACGAACTGCTCGGTCGCGGCGAGCGTAGGATCGCCCGCGGTGAGATAGGCGACGAGGCCCATTTCGCCTGTGCGGCGCAAGGCGCCAAAGCGCTGCGCGATGCGCGATGGATTGGTCATCGTTGTAGTCGCATGGGCCATGGCTTTGGTGGCGCGGGCTTCAGCCTGTGGGGTTTTGTGGACGAACAAAGTCAAAACCTACAGGCTGAAGCCTGTCCTACTTAGAGATACCGGGCTAGGATCTCCATATCCTTGTCTCCTCGCCCGGATAAATTCAAGATCACGATCGCGTCGCGCGACATCTTTGGCGCCCGCACGATCAATTCGGCGAGCGCGTGCGCTGATTCGAGCGCGGGAATAATCCCCTCCATTCGCGCGAGCGTGCGCGCGGCGGCAACTGCTGCGTCATCGCTCACGGCAGTGTATTCGGCGCGATGCCTGTCAGCGAGCCACGCGTGCTCCGGACCAATCGCCGGATAATCCAAGCCTGCCGAGACGGAATGCGTGGTCGCGATCTGGCCGTCGGGTGTCTGCAATACGTAGGAATACGTTCCCTGCAACACGCCGGGCCGCGCGCCGGAGTATCCCGCCGCAGCAGCCATGCGCGCAGCGTGCTCGCCAAGCGTCGTGCCGCGCCCTCCCGCTTCCACGCCCAATAATTTCACGCTCGCGTCGTTTAGAAATGCGTGGAACAAACCAATCGCGTTGGAACCGCCGCCGACGCATGCGACAAGCAGATCCGGCAGGCGCTTTTCAGCTTCCAAAATCTGCGCACGAGCTTCGACGCCGATCACGCGGTGAAAATCGCGCACCATCATCGGATACGGATGCGCTCCCAAAACCGAGCCGAGCAGATAATGCGTGGTGCGAACGTTCGTGACCCAGTCGCGCATCGCTTCGTTGATCGCGTCCTTGAGCGTGCGCGTTCCGGAATTCACGCCCACCACTTCCGCGCCCAGCAAGCGCATGCGGAAGACGTTGAGCCGCTGGCGTTCCATGTCTTCGACGCCCATGTAGACCACGCATTCGAGGCCCAATCGCGCCGCTACCGTCGCCGTGGCGACTCCGTGCTGCCCCGCCCCGGTTTCCGCAATGATGCGGCGCTTGCCCATGCGCACCGCGAGCAATCCCTGGCCGAGGCAATTGTTGATTTTGTGCGCGCCGGTGTGAAGCAGGTCCTCGCGCTTGATGTAGATACGCGGCCCTCCGAGATGCTCCGTGAGTCGCGAAGCAAACTGCAGCGGCGTAGGGCGCCCCGCAAAATTCTTGAGCAAATAGTCGAGTTCCTTTTGGAAGCTCGGATCTTTGCGGGCCGCGTCGTACGCGTGCTCGAGCTCCTCGAGCGGAGCCACGAGCGTCTCCGGAACGTAGCGGCCCCCGTAAGGACCGAAGCGGCCCTTCGCGTCCGGCCAGGTTTGTGTTGCAGTGCTCATCGTTTCCTTTTTCGATCGAGCAGTACCGCCGCTGCTGTAGTCCGCCTCTTCAGAGGCGGGGGTTTTCGCATCGTTCGCAGAAAAACCTCGCCTCTGAAGAGGCGAGCTACAGCAATTCACTTACCCGCGGTTTCGACTGCGGCGAACAGCGCGCGCAATCTCGCGGGATCCTTGCGCCCGGGCCGCGCTTCGACGCCGCTGGCCACATCGACGGCATACGGCCGCGCGACGCGAATGGCCTCAGCGATATTTTCCGGCGTCAGTCCGCCCGCCAGGATAATCCGTGCGTAACGTCCCGCAGCGCGCGCCAGATTCCAATCCAGCGCGCGGCCTGTTCCGCCGTGCAAACCGCGCGCGAATCCATCCAGCAGTATCGCATCCGCAGCGCGGTAGCGGGCCAGCGAAGCGGCGCGGAATCCGCGCTTCACCTGAACCGCCTTGATCACGCGGTGTTTTCGCCCCAAATCGGCCACTTCCCCCGGCGATTCCGCTCCGTGAAGCTGCACCGCGCCGAGCCGCAGCGCGCGCGCCAGCGCGTCCACTACCAGCGGCGGCCAATTCACGAACACGCCGACTGCTTCCACAAACGGCGGAAGGCGCCGAATGATGTTCCACGCATCCGCGGGACTGATGGCACGCGGGCTGGGCGGATAAAAATTGAATCCGAGCGCGGAAGCTCCCAGGTCAATGGATAAGCGCGCGTCGTCCCAGGTGGTGATCCCGCAAATTTTAACACGAGTCGGCATCGGATTTTTGTGGCACACGCTTCAGCCTGTGAGGGTTTGTGTTAGTTGGAACCAAACCACACAGGCTGAAGCGTGTGCCACTTTATGCGCCCAGCAACTTGCGCAACGCCGCCGCCGGGTCCGGCTGGCCCATGAGGTGCTCGCCAATGAGGAACGCGTCAAATCCCGCGGACCGAAGGCGTGCCAGATCCTCGTGTGAGCGCAGGCCCGATTCGCACACGGCAACGCATTCGTCCGGAATGGCCTCGATCAGTTCCATCGACGTTTCGAGGCGCACTTCGAGCGTGCGCAGATCGCGGTTGTTCACTCCCAGGATGCGCGCGCCCGCGGCCAGCGCCCGTGCCAGCTCCTCGCGCGTGTGCACTTCGACGAGCGGCTCCATTCCCAGTTCGCGGCCGAGCGCGAGCAATTCGCCAAGCAGCGCGTCGCCGAGTCCCGCAACAATCAGCAGGAACGAATCGGCGTCCGTCGCCCGCGTCTCCCACACCTGCCAGGGATCGATAATGAAATCCTTGCGCAGCACGGGAAAACCCACCGCCGCGCGCGCATCGCGCATGTATTTCAAATCGCCCTGAAAGAATTCCTCTTCGGTTAACACGGAGATCGCCGCGGCCCCGGCCGCCTCGAAACCCTTCGCCAGCGCCACCGGATCGAAATCAGCGCGGATCAAGCCGCGCGAAGGCGACGCCTTCTTGAGTTCAGCGATCACATTCAGGGAATCTCGCGTCAGCGCAGCCGCAAAATCGCGCACGGGCTTTGCGTGCTTCACCCCGAAACGCAGCGCCGTCTCCGGAACGGATTTCTTGCGGTGAGCAATCGCGGCGCGGCGCGCTTCGATGATGCGGTCGAGCACAGTCCCGGATTTGGTTTCTGCCGCCATGGGCGCGTCTCCCGCCTCAATTCAGAGCGGAAACGGAAACTATCATGCTAACTTCCGGCGGCGAGCGAGTCAATTGCACGCGACGCACGAACGCGCGTCGGGTGTGCCGCAAGAAATTTGGCGGAAGCGCCCGAATTTGAACAGTTAGAAGGCCGGCTACGCTTCCGCCATTGCCGTACGTGGCGTCAGGAGCGTGAGCACAATGGCGATCAGCAACAGAGCAGGCACGTCGCCGATCAAGTGGCCCCGATGCTCGGGGTAGACGACCGACTGCACCGCCATGATGACGCCATGCGCAACGCTGGACCACACGGTAAACCAGATGAGGCTCAAATTCTTGAGCGGGTTGCGCGCAGCTAACACCAGAAAAACGCCGAGCGTAGCGTAAACTCCCAAAATCATCTGCAGGTAATTGGACTGGCCGCTTGTGTGCCACGCCCATCCCGAGGGCCACAGGATGGTCATCGGATACACGCCAACGATGAAGATGATCCCGATCGCCACGAGCGCGATGCGAAGCGGTTTGAGATTGCTATTTCCAGCCATGTGAATTCCTCCATAGCGTTCCGTCGATTTTGATTCACAAGGGGGGCCGAATTGGCTGGATTAAAGCACAAGCAGGGCGTTTGAGACAGGACATAATCTTTAAATGTATTCGCTGCTCCGCGCGGCCGGCCCGCGCGCCGCCAGGCCGCCCCGGAGCGACGATCTCCGATGCGGCTATTTTTTGGTGAGTTGGATGACCGAATCGGGACTCACGAGCACGATCGTTTTTGCGAGTCCTGCCAAGCGGATCTCGATGAGCGACCGCGTCCCGTCGTTGTTCACTCGAAGCAACACAGCGTCTTCCGTGTATTTGGCCCCGTTTTTCACCCAGACGCCTGGGGCGGTCGCGATGAACTGGCCGTCCTTCCGCAAAGTCACGCGCACGGCAGAGCGGTTGGAATCCAAGGTCAAGTCGTAGACCCCCTCGGGAACCTGGGCTCCATTCAGCGTGACGTCGGCATGCAGGCGGATGGGATGGGGCGGGTTCTTCCCCGCCGAGGCGGGGAAACTCGCGGCCAGCAAAATCCAAACGGTGAGCGCAGCTCTTTTTATTATCATTTCTCATCCTATTCCGGCCGCCGAAGGCATTTCCGACGGGCGCAACCACTTATGATTGGTCGATTCTCCCCGCAACCAGATCCAAGACCAGACTCAAATTGGCTTGCGTCCAAATTGGCGCACAACCCAATTTGGCCCGCATCCAATTTGGACGCTATCCGGATCTTGCGGCGAAACTGGGTTCCCATTTGGAATGTCGAAGAAGGGTGGAAAAACAGAAAGGCGTCTAGTATTTTCAAACCCGGAGTTTTGCCAGCACCACAGCTATTTGCGGGAGGCGGCGTGCCGCGGGACGAGCTCACAATTCTCGAACGCGAAATTACGAATTGCAGGAAGTGCTCGCGGCTGGTGCTCTACCGCGAGGAAGTCGCGCGCACCAAGCGGCGCGCCTACCGCGATTGGACTTACTGGGGACGGCCCGTCCCGGCGTTCGGCGATCCGGAAGCCCGGCTCGTCATCATCGGCCTCGCGCCCGCGGCGCACGGAGCAAACCGCACGGGGCGCGTGTTTACCGGGGACCGGTCAGGCGATTTTCTGTACGAGCAACTCTATCGCGCGGGGTTCGCGAATCAGCCGCAATCGAAGCGCGCCGGTGACGGGCTGATCCTGAAGGATGCGCTGATCTCGGCGGCGATTCGCTGCGCGCCCCCCGCCAACAAGCCGCTGCCGGAAGAAATTCAAAACTGCCTGCCCTATCTCGAACGGGAGCTCGCGTTGATCCAGCCGCGCGCCATCCTGGCGCTCGGAGGCATTGCGCTCAACACCTATCTCGACTTGCTGAAGCGTCAGGGAGTGATTGCGTCGCGAGCGGCATTCCCATTTTCGCATGGCGCGAGCTTTGCGCTGCCGGGGGAGCTTCCTCGACTCTTTGCCGCTTATCATCCGAGCCAGCAAAACACACAGACCGGGCGCCTGACGCCGGCGATGTTTGCGCGCGTCCTGCGGAAAATCCGGAAATTTTTGGGGTGATTCGTGTAGGACAGGCTTCCAGCCTGTCTGGGTTTGACTTTTTGGCAGCGCTGCAAAAATTCAAACCCAGACAGGCTGGAAGCCCGTCCTACAGGTGCGTCTCCCCTGGCAGCGAGGGTAGAGGCACTGGCTGTTGCGCCACTGTTTTGCGGCGCGCGAGCTTGGCCCGCAGCCGATCCATGTAGAGATAAACAACCGGCGCGGTGAACAGCGTTAGCAACTGGCTCACCATCAGGCCGCCGACAATGCTGATTCCCAACGGGCGGCGCAATTCCGAACCCATGCCCGATTCGAGCGCCAGGGGCAAGCCGCCAAGCATCGCCGCGGTCGTGGTCATCATGATGGGACGAAAACGGAGCAGGCATGCCTGATAAATTGCATCAATCGGCTTCTTGCCTTCCTTGCGTTCCGCATCCAAAGCGAAGTCGATCATCATGATCGCGTTCTTCTGCACGATCCCGATGAGCAGAATGATTCCGATCAGTGCGATCACGCTCAGATCTGTGTGCGTAATGCGCAACGCGAGCAGCGCGCCGACGCCCGCCGAAGGCAGCGTCGAGAGAATCGTGATCGGATGAATGTAGCTCTCATACAACATGCCCAGCACGATGTATACGGTTAACAGCGCCGCCAGGATCAGGTACGGTTCGTTCCGCAGCGATTCCTGGAACGCCTGCGCCGTCCCCAGGAAACTGGGATGTATCGTTCCCGGCACACCCATTTCAATCGCGGCCGCTTCGATTTCCTTGACGGCTTCGCCCAGCGAGACGCTGGGATCGAGGTTGAAGGAAATTGTTACAGACGGAAACTGCCCCTTGTGATTTACCGCCAGTGGCGTGGTCCTCTGTTCGTAGTGAGAAATGGCGCTCAAAGGCACCATGGCCCCGGTAGGCGAACGCAGGTACAGGCTTTGCACCGCATCCGGGCTGTTTTGATATTCGGGATCGACTTCCATAACCACGTGGTACTGGTTCAGCTGCGTGTAGATCGTGGAGACCTGGCGCTGTCCAAACGCATCGTAGAGCGTGTCGTCGATTTGCTGCGACTGGATTCCCATTCGCCCGGCGGTGCTGCGGTCAAGCACGAGCGAAGCCTCCAAGCCTTTGTCCTGCTGATCGCTGGTTACATCGCGCAGGCCGGGCAGCGTCCTTAGGCGGGCCTCGATTTGCGGCGCCCAGGTCTGGAGTTCGTCGAGCGTTTCTCCCTGCAGCGTGTACTGGTATTGCGAACTCGTGAACAGGCCGCCGACGCGGACGTCCTGGTAGGACTGCAAAAAAACCGTGGCGCCGGGGACCACGGCGGCCTTCCGCCGCAGACGCGCGATCACGCCATCGGCGTCAATCTTTCGCTCTTTGATATCTTTCAGCTCCACGATCATCCGCCCGATGTTTTCCGCGCCACCGCCGACAAAGGATTCCACGTCTTGCACCGCCGGATCGCTGCGGATGATATTTTCAAACTGAATGAGTTTATCCATCATTGAAGCAAACGAAACGTCCTGCGAGCCGATGATGGCGCCGTTCAACCGGCCGGTATCCTGCTGCGGGAAGAAGCCCTTCGGTATGACGATGTACAAATACACATTGAGGCTCACGGCCGCGAGGGTGATCGCCAGCATCAGCGGCTGGTGAGCGAGAACCCAGCGCAGCCCTCTCCCGTAGCCGTGGTGCATCCAATTGAAGATCCTTTCTCCCAGCATGTACAGGCGCCCGTGACTCGTGTCTTTGGGTGATCTCAGGAATCGCGCGCACATGGTGGGTGTCACCGTGAGCGAAACGCACAGGGAAACGGCAATTGAAATACTGAGCGTGACCGCGAATTCGCGGAACAATCGCCCCACGACGCCGCCCATGAGGAGTATGGGAATAAAAACCGAAACCAACGATGTGCTCATCGACAGGACGGTTGGACCGATTTCCCGCGAGCCCTTGAGAGCCGCCTGCATCGGTGAATCGCCGGCTTCCAGATAACGCGCAATATTTTCGATCACGACGATGGCATCATCGACGACGAACCCCGTCGCGATCGCCAGCGCCATCAAAGAAAGATTGTCGATACTGTACCCAAGCAGGTACATCACCCCGAACGTCCCCACCAGGGAGAGGGGCACGGAAACGCTGGGAATCACGGTGGCCCACACATTGCGCAAAAACAGGAAGATCACCATGACCACCAGCGCGACGGTGAGCATCAGGGTGAATTGAATATTGCGCACCGACGCGCGGATCGTGCGGGTCCGGTCCGACGTCACCAAAAAATCAACCGTCGGGGGTATCGACGCGCGCAGCTCCGGGAGGAGCTCTTCGATCTTGTCCACCGTTTTGATGATGTTCGCGCCGGGCTGCCTGGAAATAATCATGATGACGCCCGGCAGTCCGTCGCTGTAAGCCCCGTTGCGGAAATCTTCGACGCTATCGGAGACGTTGGCAATATCCTTCAGCCGGACGGGGCCGCCGTCTCGATAGGCAACAATGAGGGGCAGATACTGCTTTGTCGTCAGCAGCTGGTCCGTTGCGAAAATCATCCACCGGTTGTTGCTGTCCTCGACCAGCCCTTTTGGCGAATTCACGTTTGCCGCTTGCAGCGCCAATCGCACCTGTGCGAGGCCAATGTTGTAGTGAGCGAGCGCCAGAGGATTCAGGTCCACGCGCACCGCGGGTTTGGCGCCGCCACCGACAAAAACGAGTCCCACGCCATTCACCTGAGAAATCTTTTGGGCCAGAATGGAGTCCGCGATGTCGTACAGCTGGCTGAGCGGGACCACGGGCGAGGTCAGTGAAAGGATCATGATCGGAGCGTCGGTGGGGTTGGATTGCCGGTAGCGGGGCGGGCTCGGCAAATTCGTGGGCAACTGTCCGGCCGCTGCATTGATGGCCGCCTGCACATCGCGGCCCGCGGCATTGATGTCGCGGTCCAGGTCCAGCTGGAGAATGATGTTCGTCGCGCCGAGCTGGCTGCTCGACGTCATCTCCGTCACGCCGGCGATCCGGCCAAAGGATCGCTCGAGGGGCGTCGCCACGGACGATGCCATCGTTTCAGGGCTCGCGCCGGGAAGGCTGGCCTGGACGATAATCGTCGGGAAGTCGACTTTTGGCAGCGGGGCAACCGGAAGGAAGGCGTAAGCCACAGCGCCACCGAGGAGGATCGCAGCGCTTAACAGCGACGTAGCAACAGGGCGTTCGATGAAGGGCCGGGAGATGTGCATGGGTCGCTGAACCCTATTTCAATAATGGTTCGGGTTTTACTAATCTTTGAAAAGTCTCCCTTTCCACGAACGCGAACCCTTCTGGGGCGACGCCTAATCCGCGGGGGCATTGGCTTGGGTTGAGGCTTCAATGGTCGATCCGTGCCCGATGCGCTTCGCAAGCCGGTCAAACGCGAGATACACGACCGGCGTCGTGAAAAGCGTCAGCGCCTGGCTGAAGATCAATCCGCCGACGATCGCGATGCCCAACGGCTTGCGCAATTCCGCTCCGGTCCCTCCTCCGAGGGCCAGCGGCAATCCGCCGAGCATGGCGGCCATGGTGGTCATCAGGATGGGACGGAATCGCAACAGGCAAGCCTGATAAATAGCGTCCACTGGATTCTTGCCACCCTTGCGTTCCGCTTCGAGCGCAAAGTCGATCATCATGATCGCGTTCTTCTGCACGATTCCTATGAGCAGGATGATTCCTATGAGCGCAATGATGCTGAAATCCGTGTGCGTGATCAGCAATGCGAGAAGCGCGCCGACTCCCGCCGAGGGCAGCGTCGAAAGAATCGTGATCGGATGAATGTAGCTCTCATACAGCACGCCGAGAACGATGTACACCGTCACCAGCGCGGCGAGGACCAGGATCGGCTCATTCGCCAGGGCGGCCTGGAAGGCTTGCGCCGTTCCCTGGAATCCTGCGTGGATGCTCGCCGGAAACCCGAGGTCCTGTTGCGCCTGCTTGATGGCGTCCACGGCCTGGCCGAGCGAAGCGCCCTGCGTCAGGTTGAAGGACAGAGTCACCACGGGGAATTGTCCCTGGTGGTTGACGGCGATGGGAGCGAGTTCCGAAGAGTAGGTGGTGAAGGCGCTGAGCGGAACCTGCGTCCCATTGGACGAGTGAACGTAAATCTGTTTGAGCGCGTCCGGATTCTGCTGGAACGTCGGGTTCACTTCGAGGACCACGTGGTACTGGTTCAATTGCGTGAAAATCGTGGAGACTTGCCGCTGGCCGAATGCGTCGTACAACGTGTCGTCAATGACCTGCGGAAGGATTCCCAGCCTCGACGCGGTGTCGCGATCGATCTCCAGGGAAGCCTGCGTGCCGCGTTCTTGCTGGTCGCTCGCCACATCCGTCAACTGCGGCAAATTTCTCAGCTTGTCGATGAGTTTCGGCACCCACACGGCAAGCTCCTGCCCGTCCGCGTCTTCCATCGTGTACTGGAATTGCGTGCGGCTGATCCGGTCTTCCACCGTCAGGTCCTGCACGGGCTGCAGGTACAGCGTAATTCCCTTCACTTCGTTCAGGCTCGCCTGCAGGCGGCGAATCACCGTGGGAGCGTCATCCGTTCTTTCTTCGCGTGATTTCAGGTTGATCTGAATGCGTCCGCTGTTCGGCAGCATGTTGACGCCGTCGACGCCGATAAACGACGAGAGGCTGACGACATCGGGATCCTTCAAGATAACTCTCGCGAGAGCCTGCTGGCGTTCTCCCATGGCCGGAAACGAAATGGTGGCCGGGGCTTCCGAGATGCCCAGAAGCACTCCGGTATCCTGCACGGGGAAAAAGCCCTTGGGAATGACGAGGAACAGAAATATCGTAAGAGCAAGTGTCCCGGCCGTGACGACCAGGGTGGCCGGCTGGTGTTTCAGCACGAATCGCAGGATCGTCGCATACTGGTCAATGACCCAGTTCAGCGAATGTTCGGAAACCCGGTAGAACAAGCTCTTTTCCGATTCCTTTTGATGGCGCAAAATCTTCGAGCACATCATCGGCGTAAGCGTCAGCGACACCACGGCCGAAACCAGAATCGTCACGCTCAAGGTGATGGCGAATTCCCGGAACAGCCGGCCCACAACGTCCTGCATGAACAGCAGCGGAATCAGCACGGCGATCAGCGAAACAGTGAGCGAAAGAATCGTGAAGCCGATTTGCTCGGAACCTTTGAGCGCGGCTTCAAGCGGCGGGTCGCCCTCTTCGATGTAGCGCGTGATGTTTTCGATCATGACGATCGCGTCGTCGACCACGAACCCGGTCGAAATCGTGAGCGCCATCAAGCGACAAGTTGTCCAAACTGTATCCCAGTAAATACATCACACCGAAAGTGCCCACCAACGAAAGGGGCACGGCCACGCTGGGAATCGCGGTGGCCGCCAGGCTGCGCAGAAACAAAAAGATGACGAGCACGACCAGCGCCACGGTCAGCATCAGCTCGAATTGCACGTCCGACACGGAGGCGCGGATCGTGGTGGTGCGATCAGTCAGAATGGTCAGCTGGACCGAACTGGGCAGCGATGCCTTCAGTTGGGGCAGCAGGTTTTTGATGCGGTCCACCACGTTGATGATGTTCGCACCCGGCTGCCTTTGAATGTTGACGATCACGGCGGGCCGGTCATTTTCCCAGGCCGCCAGCTTGACGTTTTCCGCGCTGTCGACGACGTCGGCCACGTCCATGATGCGGACCGGGGCGCCATTCTTGTAGCTGATCACGATGGGCTTGTACGCATCGGCGGTCATCAACTGGTCATTTGCCCAAATCGTAAATGACTGCTGGGAGCTGTCCAGATTGCCTTTGGCCTGGTTCACGTTCGCCTGCCCCAGTGCAGTGCGCAGATCCTCCAGACTCAATCCGTAGGACGCCAGCGCCGTCGGGTTCGCCTGAATCCGCACCGACGGCTTTTCTCCGCCGCTGATGCTCACCAGGCCAACCCCCGGCAGTTGCGCGATCTTCTGCGACAGTACCGTGTCGGCCATGTCCTCCAGTTTCGTCAAGGGCAGCGAGTCGGCAGTCAAAGCCAGCGTGAGAACGGGAGTGTCCGCGGGATTGGTCTTGCTGTAAATCGGCGGGTTGGGAAGGTTCGTCGGCAAATACGTGGTCGCGGCGTTGATCGCCGCCTGCACCTGCTGCTCGGCCACGTCGATATTCAGATCGAGCACGAATTGCAGCGTGATGAGCGACGCCCCGAATGAGCTCGTCGAGGTCATCTGATTGAGCCCGGGCACTTGCCCGAATTGCCGCTCGAGCGGCGTGGTCACTGACGAGGCCATCACGGTGGGGCTTGCCCCAGGATAAAAGGTGAGCACCTGGATCGTCGGATAATCCACCTGCGGCAGGGCAGAAACGGGAAGTTGCCGGTACGCCACCGCCCCGGCGAGCAAAATCGCAGCCATAAGCAGCGAGGTTGCAATCGGGCGCAGAATAAATGGCCGGGATGGATTCATCAGCTTTGCTTTCCCTGCGCTTTATTTTTCGGCGGCTTGGATGAATCGGAGGCTTTGGCCGGAGCGGGAACGGCGGCAGGGCTTGCGCCGGAACCGCTCGTAGAAACATCATGCACTTCCACAGGAGTACCCGATTGCAACCGTTCCTGCCCGTCCACCACCACTTGATCGCCCACCGAAAGGCCGGTGGCGATCAAGGCAATATTTCCCTGCGTCAAACCCACGTTGACGGGCTGCATGTTTGCCTTGCCGCCCTTCACGGTATAGACGTACGAACCCTGCGTCCCGCGTTGAATCGCCGCCAGCGGCACCACGATGGCATCCTTGCGCACGGCAAGCATCAAACGAGTGTTTACAAATTGGTTTGGCCAGAGAGACAAATCACGATTTTCAAAGGCCGCTTTGAATCGAACCGTCCCCGTGGTGGGATCGATCTGATTATCAACAGTCAACAGTTCGCCCGACGCGAGCATGCTCTGATCGTCGCGGCTATACGCCTCGACGCCCAACTTCTCGTTTTTCATGTGCTGGATGACTTCCGGGAGGTTGTCTTCCGGCAGCGTGAAAAGAACTGCAATCGGCTGCACTTGCGTGATGACTACCAGACCGTTTGGATCCGTGGCGTGAATCATATTGCCCTGGTCGACAAGCCGCAGCCCGACGCGCCCGCTCAGCGGCGCCGTAATCTTGCAATAAATCAATTGCAATTTCTCGTTGTCGATTTGCGCCTGGTCGGCCCGCACGGCGCCTTCCAGTTGCGCCACCATGGCGTTCTGCGTATCCACCTGCTGCGAGGCGATGACGCCCTCCTTGGCCAGCTGGTCATAGCGCTTGAAATCCACCCGGGCATTGTCCAGCTGCGCTTTATCGCGGAAGAGTTGCCCTTCCATTTGCTCCAGCGCCACCTGGAAGGGCCGAGGATCAATCTCGGCCAGAAGCTCGCCCTCACGTACGAACTGCCCTTCCGTGAAATTGACCTTTTGCAGCTCGCCATCCACCCGGCTCTTCACCGTCACCGTGTTAAACGCGGTCACCGACCCAAGGCCTGAAAGATAATAGGGCACGTTTTGCTTCAAAGCTGAGGTGACGGCGACCGAGACTGGGCCCAACGCAGCTGCCCTGGCGCCCGGCGCGGGTGCGGCCTTGCTCTCGGAAGAAGGGCGCGTCTTGTAATAGTAATAGGCACCACCGGCAAGCACGATGAGCGCGAGTACCCACAGCCAGCCACTCTTTTTCGGCTTGCCGTTTTCGCCGCCAAGATCGTGCAGTTCACCTCGACGCTCGGTGTCGTTTTGTTGCGAGGAATCAGTAATGGCCATATATGTCCTGTCAGTTTGTATGAATTGATCCGACCCTATTGATTGACGTATTCGAGCCAGCCCCGGTTACGCCATCCCTCAAATGACACAGGCACTCAAGGAATGGTAGCGATACCGGGATTCGAACCCGGATTTTGGCCTTGAGAGGGCCACGTCCTAACCCTTAGACGATATCGCCGTCGAAAGCCAAACGAATACGCCCACCCGAACTTGGAAAGCTACCTTCCTCCTGGAGCGATTGGCGCAGACTTAGGAGGGGTAATTTTCGCACGGACACACCATAGGCGCAAGCCAAGCCTGCAAACGCACCCGGGAACGCCAATCTCCCGATTGGCGGCTTGAAACGCGCCAATCGGGAGATTGGCGTTCCCGGGTAGCTCCTCCCCGAAAGCTATTGCGCCGGGGTAGAGGTTGGCGGCGTGGCAGAGGAAGGCGCGGATGCATCCTTCGGGCCAAAGTTCTTGGCCAAGATATTGAACGAGAGTATCGATCTGGTCCGCGGGCACATTCGCTCCGCGATCGATCATGGTCTGCACGGTGTCTTTCCAATCGTCCAGATCCTTGTGCGCCTTGGTCAGATTCGTAAGCTTGTGGCAGGCCTGGCAATTTTCCGTGGCGATCGCTTTCCCGTCGCCGTCCGGCAATTCCACAACCACTTTGGCAGCCGCGGGCGCAGACGCGCTTGGCGCGGCCGGGTCTGACGCGGGAGGCGGCGCGGCAGGAGCAGCTGCCTGCGCATTCGCTGCAGGTGCGGCGTCCTTGGGGCCAAAGTTCGCGGCGAGATACTTCGCCAGGGTGTCTACCTTGTCGTCCGGGATGCTGGCGCCACGGTCGATCATGGTTTGGATGGTGTCTTTCCAGTCGTCAAGGTCCTTATGCGCCTTGGTCAAATTCGTCAGCTTGTGGCACATCTGGCAATACTCGGTCGCAATGGGCTTGCCGTCACCCTCGGGCAGTTCCACAGGTTTCGGTGCCGCGGGCGCCGCGGCGGGAGGAGCAGCTTGTCCGGCGTCTTGAGGCGCTGCCGGGAGCGCATGCACCCGATGAACCAGCACGCCAAGCGAAGCGGCTCCGCGCAGTGGCTAGATTCCCGGCTTGGCCGTTCGATGGCGAGCCTAAAACGCCGAGACACACAATGCCAATAAGGCCAGCGATAAGAGCCGGATAGGCCGAAAAATGGTTCCCTGGTGTGCGCACTCTTCCAATTCCTCCCGCGATTCTTGCGTTGGGAGCAGTAAGCTCCCATTCGCTCTTGCCCTTACCTTAAGTAAATATACAAACGGCTCGAACAAATCCAATTGCATTTTGATATGAACGAGAAAAAGAATCAAGCGGCGATCACCGTCCAAAGCGGAGACCGAATTTGCCGGTCTTTACTTTTCTCGCGAGCGAAACTGCGGTTGCTCCGATCGGCGGTTCTCGTTACGAACGGGCGCCGTCCTGATGGACGTACTTGACGACTTCCACGTCGGACGTCGCGATCAGGCCGTCCCGCAGCATTTCGTCCAGAAACGGAAGAAGCTTTTGAATTTTTTCTTCGGAATCGACCACGCTGACCATGACGGGCGCGTCGGAAGAAAACGACAGCAGGTGAGCGCGCCGGATCAGCGTGCTCGCGCCATACCCTTCGATCCCGCGAAATACGGTCGCGCCGGCAATGTCCAGTTCCTTGCACTTTTCCACGATCGCCCGGTAGAGCGGCTTTCCGTGCCACTCGTCACTTTCCCCAAAATGGATGCGCAGCAATTTGGCTTTCCCCTCGAGCTTCATTTCGTTTCCTTTGATTCGCTTTTCAGCTGCGGCACGGCGTGCGTGTACTTGACGATGTCCACATCGGAAAGAACCACCAGCCCCTGCGTGACCATGTCGTCCAGCACCGGCGCGAAGGCGCGCAACTTTTCCTCGGTATCCACGATGGAAAGCATGATGGGCCGGTCGTGGGAAAAGGTCATCGCCTTTTGCTGATGAATTCTGCGGTTCGCTCCATATCCCAGGATTCCGTGGTAGACCGTGACCCCCGCGATGTCGTTCGCGCGCAGGCTTTCCACCAGCGCGCGGTAGAGAGGTTTGTCGCGCCACTTGTCGTTTTCGCCGATGTAAATGCGCATCAGCTTGGCCTTGCCTGCACGCTTGGTCGCGGGGAGCAAGCTGTCCGGCGCGTCCTCCTTCGCGGGCTTGCGAAGGTTTCAGGACGGTCGTGTCCTGCACTTCGATCAACCCGACACCAACCATGTCATGAAGCTTGGGAAGGATCTCCTCCAGTTTTTCGGATGTTTCGACGAACTCGATTTTGACGGGCAAGTTTTCCGTCAGACGCAGGATTCGCGCGGTGTGCATTTTGTGATCGGCGCCGAATCCGGCGATGCCCCGGATCACACTGGCGCCCGAAACGCCCCGGTAAAACAGATAATCCAGGATGGCGGCATAGAGGGCCTGGCCGTGGTACTGCTGGTCCTCGCCCACGTAAATGCAGATTTTTTTTGCCGGCCCTTGTTTCAGCATTTCCTCTCACCAATTCCAGTTGGAAGCGCGCGCCATTTTCGAGGTTTCATCCGAGCGTCCTCCCGGTGACAACTCCAAGCCACACCGCGATGAATCCGACGGTCACGCTCAGGACCACGTTCAGGAAAGCAATCAACAGTTCGCCGTCCCGGAAACTCTGAAAGGTCTCGTACTCAAACGTGGAAAAAGTCGTGTACGCCCCGATGAAGCCAATCGGAATCAGGTAGCGCCAATTCGCGCTCCAATGCGTTCTCTCTGCAAGCACGGTAACAATCAAACCGATCAGAAACGATCCCGAGATATTGATCACGAATGTCCCATACGGGAAGCGCGCTCCCATCCGGTAGCTAATGTACCCGCCCAGCCAAAATCGCGCGATGGCGCCGAGAAATCCCCCCAGGCCCACGACCAGATATTTATTCATTTAGGTTCCCGCAATCCCCTGTTGCCAGCTTGATTTGTCGCACGGACGTCCCTCCAGGCGTCTTGTTGAATCCCGACAATACTCTAACGCACAACCATCACAGGGCAATGCGCGTAACGAAGAACTTTTTCCTGGGAATGTCTGCGCCCCTTCATGCGACATCCTAATCCGTGGTGACGGCGCTGACTTCTTTGGCGGCAGCCACTATTTCAGTCTTTGGCAGCAGATGCCTCGGCATGAACCAGGCGTTGGCGAACATCGTCGGGATCACGGCGCTGGCAATGACGGTTGCCACCAGGTGCGAGTACTGCGCCTGGGTGATGATCCCATGGCTCAGGCCGAACAGCGCCGAAATCGTTCCGAAGGTAAGTCCCGTGGACATCATCAGCGTGTAATAGAGACCTTCCTCGCGCTGATACTTGAATGCCTTCACCGTGGGAAACAGGCCTACGATCTTGGATACCATCTTCGCGCAAAACAAGGCCGCGAAAACAAGCGGCGCCGCGATCAGGACGGGCACTGAAACGAAGGAGCCCGCACGGATAAAATAGAACGGAGTGAGCAAGCCGAACGTCAGCGTCCGCAGGCGCCGAACCAGGGCATGGTCTTTCCCAACTGTGCCTGCCAAAACCATCCCGATTACATAAGCCGGCAATACCGCTTCGCTTCCCGCCCAAACAGCAAGTCCGCCCATCCCGAACAGCAGGAAGAGAAGGTATTTCGCCTCCAGCTCGGAAACCCGGCCGCCGTAGTGCTTAAAAAAGCGCGGCGTCAGGAAGGGGAGAATAAAGAACACGACGACACTCGTCACAACGAAGATCAGCGTCCGAATCGTAAACGGTGAAAAGATGAGTCCCAGCGCGATCACGGTCCCCAGATCATTGACGAAACACGCCGCGAGTATGGCTTTGCCAAAGTCCGTCTTGTTGAAGCCGAGTTCCAGCATCACGGCGTATACGACCGCGACGGAGGTTGTCGAGAGCGCCACGCCCGCGAGCCAACTCGATCTCACCGTCCAATGCAAGATGTAATACGCAACGGCTGTGCAGCCAAGGAATGGTCCGAAGAAGCCCACGAGGCCAACCACCATCGCTTCTTTCCATTTCGTTCGGAAAATAACAGGATCGAGTTCCGCGCCCGCGAGGAATGTCAGGACGATCGCGCCAGTCCCCGCCAGAAATGTGATCCATTCGGAACTGGCGCCAAGGCCCACCGGACCAACGAGTGCGCCAATGAACAATTGCGCGACGGTTCCCACAACGATTTCCGTCAACGCCGTGGAGATCTTGAACCAGATCGCCAGCAGGGTTGCCAGCAGCGCCAATCCAACCCATAGAGAAGCTAATGCCCAGACATTTTGCATGTCAGTCCTCGCTTCTGATTTTTTTGTGAGGTCATTGCCGGACGCATGACTCCGCGACAAAAAATTTGTCAGGAGTCATCATCTGTCCGGCCAAAAGGACAGCGGTTATACGGCGAACTCCATCGCCACTACTCAATCATACGTTTCGCGGAATGGAAGTCAACCCTCAGCTTACGGCATGTTCCCGGGGAAAAAACGGTCCTAGTGCGGGACGGGATGAGATTCCGCCCTGGGTTCCACGGGTTGCTGCGAGGGCACGATGCGGCGGTAAATCCGAAAGGAGAAAAAGCGATTCCGGCAAGGAGCGCAACGATACGCGGGAGCGCGAAACAGGCGGTACACCCAGGCGAACAAGCCCATCCCATGCTCGCTCGAAATGCGCTGCAAGTCCATGTTGCCGCACATTCCGCAGTGCACGTAGGGGACATATCGGATCGGAGCCGCCCAGGCGTAAAAGCGCGAGTCGCAGGCTCGGCAACGCCAGGGGCGCAGCCGTGTCACTCCTGTCAGGTAATCCTTGACAGTTCGTCTGCGAGAACGGCGGGGACTGTCGCTATGACAGACCGGACACAGCAAATTCTCTTCACCCCTGGGAAGTCTATAAAAAGAATACGTGAAAACTTATTGCAATGGCAAGTTCCATCTGCGCGAAATTGTGGCTCCATGTACAATGAAACGATGGCATGCGGGCAATCGCGCCGGCCAAGATAACACGCATCCTTGCAAATCGTAGACAACCCGATGCGGCTCGGTGATAATCTCAGCTAAATGGCGTCCCCAGTCCCAGAATGGCCGCCAAGGAGAGATTGATGAGTATTTCCCCGAATGTTCCGGAACCGAGTGGACACGAAACCAACTACTACGAAGCGGCGCCCACGCCCCGCTGGATTATCGTGGTGTTTGTCGCGGCCTTCTTGCTGATCGGATATGTGCTCTACGCGGGCAATGCCGGCGAACACCAAGCTGCAGACCGACCTCGCGCAGGCCAATTCGAAAGAGGCGATCCTTTCCGTGCAGATCGATCAAACCAATTCGCGCGTCGCCGACCTCAAAGGCCAGTTGGAAGTGACCACGCAAAAGCTCGGATTCACCCAGGCTGAACTGGCGCAGGCGCGCGCCCTCGCGCAGAACATTCGCCAATCCCAGAAGGATTCCGACGATAAGCTCACCGCGCAGATCGGACAGGTGAAGCAGGATGCCGATACGAAGATCGGGCAAGTGAGCACGGACCTGACCGGCGCGAAAGGCGATATCAGCGCGACGAAGCAGGACCTGGAGGCGACCAAGGCCAAGCTCACAAGCACGGTCGGCGATCTGGGCGTGCAAAGCGGCTTGATCGCGCGCAACCAGGAAGAGCTCGATCAGCTGAAGCGCTCAGGGGAACGCAACATCTTTGAGCTCCACCTCACCAGGTCCAAGACGCCCACGCACGTCGGCCCGATCCAGGTCACGCTGACGAAAACGGATCCCAAGAAATTCAAATACACCCTCATGGTCGTCGCGGACGATAAAACCATCGAGAAAAAAGACAAAACGGCCGACGAGCCGGTGCAGTTCTATATCAAAGGCGCGACGCATCCTTACGAAATCGTCGTCTTCGACGTGACCAAAGACAAAGTGAACGGCTATCTCTCAACGCCGAAAGACGTAGGCAGCGCGCGCGCGCAGTAAGTAGCACAGGCATCCGCCGCGGCGGACCTGTGCGGTTTTTGAGATCGTCGGTGGGTCTGGTAGCAGTGCGTGCGGCTTTCAAACCCGCACAGGCAGAGTGCCTGTGCTACTTGAATTTCCCCATTATTTACTACGACTCGAAGCTCTTGAGGGTCGTCGCCATTTCATGCAGCCGCCGGTCCACGTGCGCGTACACCGTGCCGGGTTCGAACACTCCCTTGGCATCGCGGCGCCCGGCTTTCACGCCCGTCAGAATTTCAATTCCCTCTTCCAACGTAGTAACCGGCAGGATGTGAAACTTGCCCGCGGCAACCGCTTCAATGACGTCGTCGCGCAGCATCAGATCCTCAATGTTCTCGGAAGGAATCATCACGCCTTGCCGCCCCGTTAGCCCCGATTTCACGCGGCACACGTCGAAGAAGCCTTCAATCTTCTGGTTGACGCCGCCGATGGGCTGAATGTCGCCCTGCTGGCTGACCGACCCGGTCACGGCAATATCCTGGCGGATGGGCAATCCGGAAAGCGCGGAAAGCAGCGCGTAAATTTCGGTCGAGCTGGCGCTGTCTCCATCCACGCCGCTGTAGGATTGCTCGAAGCAGACGCTGGCCGAAAGCGACAGCGGCTTGTCCTGCGCGAATTTGGTGCGCAAGTACCCGGCAATGATTTGCATTCCCTTGTCGTGAAAGCTGCCGCTCAAATGGGATTCCCGCTCGATATTAATCAGGCCCGTCTTGCCAAGAGCCGCGGAAGCCGTAATGCGCACGGGCTTACCAAATGCATAGCCGCCGATTTCCAGGACGCTGAGGCCGTTGATCTGGCCCACGCGCGTGCCGTCGGTTTCAATCAGCAGCGTGCCCTCTTCGATCATTTCCCGGATCTTGGTTTCGGTGAGGTTGTGCCGCTCAATGCGAGCCTCGCGCGCGCGACGAACGTGCAGCGCGTTCACGAGCTGCGAGCCGTCCTGGCTCGCGATGTACGCCGCTTCGCGGGCCAGATCGGCCAGCTCCGGAAAGCGCGCCGTAACCTTATTCCTTCGTCCGGCCAGGCGCACTCCGTACTCCAGCATGCTGGCCACGGCGGTGCGGTCGAAGGGGCCTATGTGTTCCTGTTCCGAGAGCTGGCGCAACCGGTCGCCGTAATGGCGCACGACCGCGTCGCTCATGACCATTTCCTCGTCGAACTCCACGCGTACTTTGAAAATCTTGCGGAAGTCCTCCTCGAATTCGTACAGGACTTCGTACATGTGCCGGTCGCCGATCAAAATAATTTTCACGTCGATGTCGATCGGCTCGGGCTTCAACGCCGAGGTCCCAAAAGGAAAGAACATTTCGAGCGGCTGAATCTCGAGTTTCGAGTGATTGAGCATGCGCTTGAGCGTGCGCCATACTCCGGCTTCCGTCAGCGCGTCATACGCGTACATCACGAGAAAACCGCCGTCCGCGCGGAGCAGGGACCCGGGGCGCAAATCCATGAAATCCGAATTCCAGCCGCCGCGCGAGTCATAGCTGCGCTGGATCGTGCCGAAGAGATTCGTGTAGTTCGGCGTCGTTTCAAAAATGACCGGCGAGTTGCCTTCTTCATCGTGCGCGAGAATCACATTGACGCCGTACACGCGAAACGGATCGCGCTCGGTCGATGCGGACTTCGGGCCGCCATCCTGCGGAGGCGGCGCTCCGCCAGGCTCTTCTTCGCCCTCGCGCTCCTTGAACGGGTCGAGGTTGTCGAGGATGCTGTGGCGCACTTCTTCGAGATACTCCGCAACCGTGGCGCCCGAATATTTTTCCTTCAATTCCTCGATGAATCCGTCGACCAGCACCGAGGCCGCTTCCTGCTCGAGGTAACTCAATTCGCTGGCCAGCTCGCGCGAGAGCGTCAGCGTCTTCCGGTAGACCACGGTGAATTCCTGCCGGAACTGTTCGTACTTGCGCTCCAGGTCCTCGGCGGCCACCGTTTCCAGCTTGCCTTCGTGCACCATTTTCGGGATGTCTTCGATCGGCACCATCTGACCTTCGAGCACCGGAAAAATTTCCGGCAGCGCGACGGCCCCGACCTGCATGTGGCCGAGCGCGAATTGCTCGCGGGCGATGCGGCGCGTGAAATCATCCATTAATTCTTTTTCGCGGACCGTGAAGCGGTCCACGATGCGCCCCTTTTGCCGCTGGAAGGGTTCGCCCTCGAACACTTGCGGAATTCGCCGCCGCAGAAATTCGATGCCGCTCTGCGTGTCTTTCTTGAAGCCGTTGGCCTGCCCTCGCGGCAGCGCCAGCAGACGCGGCCGGTCCGGACTCTTGAAATTATTGACGTAGCAGCGATCGAGAGAAGCCTTCGCGGGAGGATGAATCTGATCGATCAAATGCGTAATCGTGCCGCCGCGGCTCGTCCCGGCAAGGCCGCACACGAAAATATTGAATCCGGGCGCGTTGAGCTCGACGCCCATTTTCAGCGCGCGAAAAGCGCGCTCCTGGCCGAGCAACTCCTTCACCGGCTCGGCCTCGGCCGTGGTCGCGAACGGAATGGTAGCCGGATCGCACTTCCACCGAAGTTTTTCGGGAGGCAATCCGGCGAGCAACGTAATGGATTCAGTAGCCATTGCGGAATCTTCTCAAGTAGGACAGGCTTCAAGCCTGTCGGGTTTTCGTAAGCACATCTGCAACAACAGCGGAGACAGGCTGAAGGCCCGTCCTACTTGACCTCAGGCGCGTTACTCTAGCACAGGCAAGACGGTAGGCGCATCGGGGCGACATGAGCAATTTCCACCATCGGCACACGATCAGTCCGGCGCAGCGGCCGCATTCCCCGCCACATCATGCCCGGAATACACATCTAGAATTCCAACGGTGGTGGCCACAACGATCGGTCCCAGAACAACTCCCAACACGCCGAATACAGCGATCCCGCCCAGCACGCTGATGAACACCAGCAATCCGTTCAGCGATGCACGCCCTCCGAGCAGCACGGGGCGCAAAACATTGTCGATCGTCGCGCCCAGCGCCCCGCAGATGGCAATCAGGACGACCGCGCGGCCGGCGTGCCCCGTCGAAAACAGCCAGATCACCGCGGGTATCCAGATCGGCCACGCGCCCACTACCGGCAGAAGCGACAAAAATCCCATGAGTACGCCCCAAAAGATCGGCGAACCCAAACCTACAATTGCAAAAGCCCCGCCGCAGAGTATTCCCTGGACCGCCGCAATGACCAGGCTGGTCGTGACGCTGGCGAAAATCAATTCGCGAGCCTCGGCCAGCATTCGCTCGGTCATCGTCTCTTCGAACGGCAAAAGATGCCGGAAGCGGTCCAGTATCGAATCGCCATCTCGAAGGAAGTAGAACAGCGCAAAGAGCATGACGAATAGTTCGAACAGGAACACAACGATATTCCGGATCACCCGGCCAAGCTCCGTAGCCATGTATTCCCCGGCCCTGCTGGCGCCCTGGCGCACGAGATCCGGCAAATCCACAGTTACCCCTTCCGCTGCGATGCTGGAGACCAGCCAGGCCCACGCGTGGTTGAACCAGCCATACCCTCCCCCAACCATTGCGGTTTGGATATTGCGCGCTGCGGCGATCCCTTCGCGGACAAACAATGTGGCGAGCAGGAGTACCGGAACAATCAAAATCAGGGTGACACCGGAAGTGATCAACACGGCCGATTTCGTGTTGCTCCATTTCCGTTCGAATCGTTTCTGCAGGGAATAGAAGATGACCCCGAAAACCGCCGCCCACCCTAACGGCTCGAGAAACGGCTCAAAGACTCGAAACACGAGATAGGCCAGGCACAACACGACGCCGTAAAATAAGAGGTTGCTGAAGCGATCTTCGGCGCTTTGGGCCACGGTGGGTCGAGATCTCCCTTTCTTAAACCCGTCAAACAACTTCGAGGCTCCTCTTATAACTCAGGTCAGGGTATTTTGGGGGACCGTTCGCGATTCAACTCCGGTTTTGCGAACCCTAGAGCGTGATATGATTCGGGCAGCTCAGGAGTACTCCTGTGAACGAACCTGCTTCCTGCCGCCATGCCCGCACGCAGCTTATCGCCAAGGATTCCGACGCGGAATATGTGGAATGCCTGGACTGCGGTGCGATCCTCGAATCCGGCGAACTGCCGGAACCAACCGCCGGGTTTGACGAATCGCTCTCCGACGCGTGATTGAGTTTACGCCTGCCGATCGGAAAAGGCTTTAACACAGAGGACACAGAGAAATTCAAGAGAGAGGGATAATTGCGTTCAGACGCCCTTCACAAATCACGTTCAGCGGATTCCGAGGAGACCAATGATCCGCACAACATCGGCCGCGGAGACGTCGTACAGCGGGCGCTCGTCTTCCTGCTCCAGCTGTTCTCGCAGATACTGCGCGGCGACGTAGCTGGCTTCGCGGTCAGAAATGTCGCGCCCGGCTTTGTTCGTGAACTGAACAATTCCGGGGTGTGAGAGGCCGACGATCGATCCGGTGCCGTCCACCAGGAACTTCGTGTCCACCGTGTCGCTGTGCCGCGTGGCGATGCCGTTCCACAGGTGCGAAAACCGGCAGTGATAGGTCCGGTCCGTCAGCCGCGAGGTCACGTCAAATTCCCCCACGAACTGGCTCATCGCGCCCAGATTTGAAAGTCCGGTCCCGGTGCTCATTTTTCTACTTTCCGTGGCCCACAGGTACAGGCTCGGCATGGGCGTAGACGCCGACGGCCGCCGCGATGCCGGCGCCGACGGGCAGCTTCATGCCCTGGTCAAGCAGAACCTTCTCCAACGCATCGAGGAACAGGAGCACATTCGCGCGCTGGCTGCAATATCCCATCAGGCCGACGCGCCACGTCGTGGCCTTGATATCTCCCAGCCCTCCGGAGATTTCGATGTTGAACTCGTTCAGCAAGCGGCCGCGCGTTTTCACGCCGTCGATGCCGCTCGGAATGCAGACGGCGGTAACGGTCGGCAGGCGGTCTTCCGGGTTCTCGACGAATATGCGGATGCCCATCGCTTCGAGGCCCGCGATCAGCGCAAGCTGATTTTGCCGGTGGCGTTCCCAGCTTGCCTCCAGCCCTTCTTCGAGAACGATCCGCATGGCCTCATGCAGCGCGTAAATCAGAGGGATCGGAGGCGTGTGGTGATAGGTGCGTTCCTTGCCCCAGTAATTCATCACGGTGGTGAGATCGAAATACCAGCTCTGCACCTTCGTCTTGCGGTTGCGCAGCATATCCTCCACACGCGGGTTCACCGTTATGGGCGACATCCCCGGAGGCGCGCTGATGGCTTTCTGCGTTCCGCTGAAGCAGATATCGATCCGCTGGCGGTCGATATCGAGCGGCACCCCGGCGAGCGTGGCGACGCTATCCACGATCAGGAGCGCGCCAAGTTCATCGGCGACCTTGCGAAATGGATCGACCTTGGTGACGACGCCGGTCGAGGTTTCCCCATGCGCCAGGCCGACGAACTTGATCTTGCGGCCTTGCCCGGCGCGGCGCACATCTTCCGGGTCCACGGTCCGGCCAAGCGGCGCGGGTACACGGTGAATCTTGGCCCCGGTGCGCTCGGCGATATCCGCCATGCGATTGGAAAACATGCCGTTCACGCAGACAATCGCTTCATCGCCCGGCTCGAGCGCGTTGAACACCGCCGTCTCGATGCCGCCGGTTCCCGATGCGGAAATCGGGAAGGTGATATTGTTCTGGGTCTGGAAAATGCGGCGCATCAGCGCCTGAACGCCGCCCATAAATTCGGTAAACCACGGATCGACATGCCCCACGATCGGCGTGGCCAGCGCGCGGTAAACGCGCGGGCTCAGACACGAAGGGCCGGGCGTAAGCATCAGCCTTGTCGGCGGCCGCAATTCATCCATCGGGTTCATCATGACTTCAAACCTCAGCTTTCACGCGGCATCTTGCCGGCACGTCCAGAAATGTGCCCTGAGAGGAGTGCACAGACCATCGAAGATGGCTCAGTGGATAATGCGATTGGCCCGGTCGCGTTCCGGGACATTTCTCTCAAATGAACTCCTGACCAGCATCTAGTTTGCGCGATTCTCGGCGCGCGCGCAACGGCCAAAATGGACGTGCTTTGCCGATTGATTAGCGCGGCAACTCTATGCTGGTCTCCGGGCTCATTCCGGGTTTTCTCTGTGTTCTCGGTGCCCTCTGTGGTGAAAGGTTTTACGGGTTTCCTGCACCCGCCGTAGTTCAAAAGCTCTTAACACAGGGGGCACAAAGAAAACGGAGAGGACCGAGCCTCTGCTGGAGCCTTGCCGGGACCACTACCTTTCTTGGCATATACTTTCTCCAAGCGCGGCTGCGGCTTGCTGTGCTATCTTCGCGATGCAGCGGAGGAATGCACATCGATGGCGGAAAAACTGGTTCTGGTTGGCGTATTGCCCGAAATTGTCGTGATTTCTGCCGATGAGCAGGTCGTCTGGCTGTCGGACACCGGCAATCTCAAGATCCAGTTCGATCCCAACCGCTGCCCGTTCCAATCCAACGTCTTCCAGGCGCCCCCAGGACGCCAACTGCAAAGCGGCCCGCCCCGCCCGGGCATAAACCCGGGCTCCTACAAGTATCGCCTCTGGTTAAACGACCAGCCCATCGGCAATGGCGAAGTCATATTGAGGGAAAAATAAGGCTTAATTCCCGGCTGCGCTCACGCGACCGGAATCAATCGAATGCGCCAGCCCCCGGCGGACTGGAGCCAGCAGCACGGCCGGAACGGGTTTCTCCGGAGTGAGGGCGACGTTCGAGGACCGGCGCGGGAATTCGGCGCGGCGATCGAGCCGCAGCCCCGCTTCGCGCACCAGTTCCTCGGAAAAATTCGGGTCGTCCGAGTATTCGACGCCCCAAAACCACAGTCGTTCTTCCTTTTGCTGCAGGAACTGCAGCACTTGCTCCAGTTTGCGCATGGCGCGGTCAAACGTGGAGGCAAGGAAATAGACGGGCAGGACCCAGGCCTTGCGGGCGAATATGGCTCGAACGCGCACACAATACTTCCCCGTCTGATTCACTTCGATCGTGCATTGGTATTCATTGCGATGATTCAGTTTCCCCGGCATGGTGCACCTCATTGACTTGCCTTCGTTCCGCCTTGCGGATAGGTCCCGTTGAGAAGAGACTTCTGGGCCTCGATAGTGCGTATCGTTGATTGCTTCATGAAAAAGCCGCGATCAGAACTGACTTAGAAGAGCCACACCTGCGAGAAGCAATGCGCGCTGGGAAGGCGACAGCCTCAAAATCTCGGCCCCCTGGCGTAGAGGCCAAGACTCCTTACGTAAATATGCTAGCTTAGGCCGGGAGCGAAAGCAAGCCTCGCCAAGGAAATTGTAACATATTTGTTTTCTGTAACTTGCGGGCTATGCGGGGTTGATCAGACGCTTCAAATTCTCGGCGTTAAAGCGCAACTGGCCCTCTTGCTGGAGGCGCGCCTTCAGGGCGGTTCGGAACAATTCGTAAGCAGTTTGCCGCTTGCGCTGCAGGACTTGCTCTTCGATCTTGGTCTTTTGCTTTTCAAAATCGTCCTGGTTCACGGGATCGTGCTGCGCGACGCGATAGACGGCCCAATTCTGGCCGAACGGGATCGGATCGCCGGGCTGGCCGACCGGCAAAGTAAACGCAGCCGCGAATTGCTTGGCGCTGCCTATGTCGGGGATCGAGCCCGTTCGAGAGATGGGCTCGGAAGTCTTTGCGTCAAGTCCGAGTGCTTTGGCGGCTGCAGTGAAATTTTCGCCGGCTTTGGCGCGCTTGGCTAGATCTTCCGCGCGAGTTTTCGCGAGGTCCACGGCCTTTTCATGCCTGAAGTCGCTGGCGACGCGGTCGTGAACTTCCGCCAGAGTCGCCGGATGCGCCGGCTGGATGTCCTTCACGGAAAGGACGACGTAGCCGAGATCGGTGTGGATCGGGGCGCCTACATCGCCGACGCGCTGGTGAAAGATGACATCCATCAGCCCCGGCGCGTTGCCAATTTCTGGAAGCGGTTGATTGGCCTCGACCAGCTTCGCCTCACCCGTTGTCATGTTAAATTTTTTGGCCAGTTCATCGATCGGGACGCGCCCGCCGCGGCGGATTTCATCGGCAATTTGGGTAGAAAGAGTATCGCCCAGCTGCTCAGCCTTTTGCTGCTGCAACTGACTGAGAATGCTGGCTTTGACTTCGTCCAGCGTCTGCGTGCGAGCGGTCTCCCGGTCAATCACCTGAATGATGTGAAAACCGTATTGTGTCTTCACCAAATCCGAAATCGATCCCTTGGGCAGGCTGAACGCGGCGGCCTCAAATTCGGGGACCGTCTGCCCTCGAACGATCCAGCCCAGGTCGCCGCCCTTGTCCTTGGTTGTGTCCTCGGAATATTGCTTGGCCAGATCGGCGAAATTCCCGCCATGCTTGGCTTTGCTGAGCACGTCCTCGGCTTTTTTCTTGACCTCGGCGGCCTCGGCATCGGTCATACCGACCGTCTTGAAGAGAATGTGGGCGACGTGCGCGCGGTCTTCCAGCTTGTACTGGGTGATGTTGCTTTGGTAGAAGACCTTTTCATCGTCTTCCGTCACCGGGGAGCGCTGACGAAGCTGGGCCAGATCCAGAAGGGCATAATCCACGGTCCTGCGTTCCGGCACCACGTACTGCGCTTTATTCTTGTCAAAATAGGCGGACAGGTCCGCATCCGAGACTTCCACCTTGGCCTGCAGATCCTCCGGCTTGATCATCACGTAATCGAGCTTGATCTTTTCATTCTCGCGGCGGAACTCTTCGCGCAATTCATCGTCGCTGGCCGTGACGCCATCGGTCACCAACTGCTGAAACTTCTGCTGCAGCAGCGCGTTTTTCACTTCCGTTTCAAACTCCGGGACGCTCACCTGAAAGCGCGCCTGCACCTCCGCGCTGTACTTGTCATAGCCGATGAAGGTGTCCCCGGTAAACGCCGTGGGTACGAGCTTTTTCAGCAGGTCAGCGTGCTCTTCATCCGAGACGCGCAGGCCCATCCGGTCGGCTTCGAGGGCCAGCATCTTTTCGTCAATCAATTGGTCGAGCGCTTGCTGCGTATAGATCGGCTGGAGAGCGGGGGGGATCTGGCTGCTGCGGGTATTCTTGCTCAATTGGTTCTGAACATCGACGACGGAGATGGTCTGGTCCCCCACCTGGGCGACCGTTTCCGATCCGCTCAAATCATTGATGCCCTGCGGCACGAGGTACAACAACATCGTACCCCCGAGCATGAATACAACAACCCCGAGAAGAATCCGTACGCCTAACTTTTTTTCACGAATAGCGTTCCACACTTCCGAAAATCCTCCCGCGCAGGGCTATCTGGCTGGATGTCCCTCGTTTCAGAAAAGCGGACAGCCGCAGCACCCATGGCAAAACAAGGCATTATAGAGGAGCCGAGCACATACACTCAATCTCTAATGTTGTTGGACGGCTGATCGATCCCAAATGTAAGCGGTCTCTGCCGGCGGCGGCGTGGGGCGCACAAATCGCGGGCGATGCGCGGAATTTCGGCCCTGGCTCTGCAATTCCAGTCACGTTCCACTAGCCCGCGGCGTTACTTGTGCGGTCCGTATTCTTTGCTGAAGCCGTTGCGAGTGTTCGTGAGCGTGAAACTGCCGTCGGGGCGCGCCGACAACTTTATATAATTCGAGGGCGATTCGCCGGGAACTCCTGAATCCTTTGTGCCCTCCGTCCCAAGGTTGGCGAGGAACTGTTCGGGCGAATTGCGCGGCCCGGCTTCGACCCCGTAGTGCAACTGCCAGAGATCCTCCAATCCGGGAGAGTGTTTCAGCGTTTCAAATGTGGGAATTTCCGCGCCTTTGTTTGCGCCATTGTTCATGACCGCGACTCGCGGGTGCATCCCGTAGACCAGCATTGGCAGGCTGGAAGTTTCCTTGCCGTGATGCGAGACGACGTACAAGTCGATCGCGCCCACGAGATTATTCGGGCAGGCGAGATCGTGCTCCTTGTTCCACGTCAAGTCGCCAAAATCGGCCATGCGGAATTTTCCGAGCGAGATGATCATCCCGACGGAATTCTTATTCTCGCCGCCGACCATGGGGTCTTTGACTTCGTCTTTGGGCTGGAAATCAGCGCACATTGGATTGGCGGCGCCGGCGCCGGGCAACGGTTCCAAAATAGTTTTGGTGGCAGCGGAAACAATCTGGACGTCAATGCCGCTGATCGGTATCTTGTCGCCGGGCCTGGCCAGGATGTGCTGGCCCTTGGCGCGAACGGTTAGATAGGCCGCATAATATTTGGGGACGTCCACCAATTTGTCGTCGGTGGGTCCATGGTCGACGAAGTTCCGGATCGGAATCCTGGAGGCGAGTTCCGGCACGCCGCCCGCATGATCGACGTGATAGTGCGTGAGCACCAGGTAGTCAATCTGCGTGATCCCCGCCTGTTTCGCGACACCGGTGATTCGATCGGCATCGCGCGCGCCCGGCCAGCCCGCGTCAATCAATAGCGATTGCCCGGAGGGGGAGACGAGCAGTGTCGACTGTCCGCCCTCCACGTCAATGAAATAGACGTCCAGGGCCTTGCGGGTTTGCGCCCGAGCAGTCACACACGACAACGCCAGTGCGGCGACGGCCAAAGGCAGGAGCGTTCTACGCATTTTTGACACCTCGGTATCGAAGCAGGCGCAACCGAAAACTTTAATGCATGTTAGCGAACAGGCGGAGTCTATCAACGCATCCGGCGGGGAGCAAGGCCATGTGTTCAGGGCTGTGAACGACCACGTCGCGAGGAAGCTCGAACCCCCAAAAGGTCGCATAAGTATCCCCTGGCGTGATAATCTATTGTGGCATTTTTGAGGCTGCTAGATGAGCAACCAGATGCAAGGGTCGACGGATGGCCAGGGGGAAGGCAAGAGCCTGATTCGCGTGCGGCCGCGCGGTTTTTGCGCAGGAGTGGTGCGCGCGGTGGACATCGTGGAGCTGGCCCTGCAGGCGTATGGGCCGCCAGTGTACGTCCACCACGAAATCGTGCACAACCGCTACGTCGTGGAGCAACTGCGCCACAATGGCGCGATATTCGTCGAGACGGTGGAGGAAGTGCCGCTCGGCTCCGT
Source organism: uncultured Acidobacteriota bacterium (assembly GCA_963804145.1). Classification (GTDB taxonomy): domain Bacteria; phylum Acidobacteriota; class Terriglobia; order Acidiferrales; family UBA7541; genus Palsa-360. The sequence continues at coordinate 939,020 of CAWDPI010000010.1, forward strand.
GCTGGTGTTCAGCGCGCACGGAGTTCCCCCGACGACGCGCGAAGAAGCGCGGGTGCGCGAACTGCGCGTGATTGACGCGACCTGCCCGCTGGTGACCAAGGTCCATCTCGAAGCGCTGAAATTCGCGCGCGAGAACCGCACGATTATCCTGATCGGCCACCGCGATCACCAGGAAATCGTGGGCACGTCGGGAGAAGCTCCCAAACAAACCGTCGTGGTGGACAGCGTCGAAGCAGTGGACGCGCTCGAAGTGAAGGACCCGAATCGCCTGGCGTTTCTGACCCAGACGACGCTGAGCCTTTACGACACGCAGGAAATTGTTGCGCGGCTGCGCGAGAAGTTTCCTTCGATCGAGGGGCCCGCTTCGGACGACATCTGCTACGCAACGCAGAACCGGCAGGAAGCGGTCGAGCAGCTGGCGCGCGAGGTGGACCTGATCCTCGTGGTCGGCTCGCCCAACAGTTCCAACTCGAACCGCCTGGTGGAAGTGGCCAAGCGTTCGGGAGTGCCGGCGGAATTGATTGATGCCGCCAAGGACATTGACCCGAAATGGCTGGAGGGAATTCGCCGCGTGGGACTCACAGCCGGCGCGTCGGCGCCTGAAATTCTGGTCGAGCAGGTCAGCGAGCGCCTGGCCGGGCTGGGCTACACGAATCAGCGCGATCTCGATTTGATCCGCGAAGATGTGCGGTTCACGCTGCCGTCGGAGTTGACGACCATCGCGCCGGCTTCGAATTAGGGGGAGTCGCGATCGCTGAGCTTTTAGCAAACTTGTTATGCAGGTTGTGGGCATTCAGGGGAGAGCGTCTCCAATTTCTGGAGGACGACTTTGGCGGTCAAGATCACCCGTCAGACGAAGAATATTGCCCTGCTGGGCTCGGCGACCAGTGCGGCGGCACTCCGCGCCGGGCTGGAGCGCGCGCCTGCCGCTTTGCGCGCCGCCGGACTCGCGGACCGGCTGAAAACCGCCGGGTTTAACGTTGCCGATCACGGCGACACGGCCACCTACCTTTCCCAACCAGACGAAGAACATCCCCGCGCCAGGAACGTTTCCGCGATTCTGAAATCGCTGAACGATTTGCGCCCGCGCGTCGAAGTCGCGGTGAAATCCGGCGCGCTCCCGCTCATCCTCACTGGAGATTGCATTTCTGTCCTGGCGGCAATTGCCGGGACGCGCCGCTACTATCGCAACGTCAGCCTGATTTATGTGGACCGCGATGCCGATCTGAATGTGCCCGCGACGACGCCTTCTGGATGTATTGACGGAATGGTAATCTCGCAAGTCATCGGGCGCGGTGCGCCGGAACTGGTTCGCTTCTGGGGCGAGCCTCCTCTGGTCCGCGAACCCGACGTCGCCCTGTTTGGATTCGAGCGCCTGGACGCGCCGGAGGAGCAGTATCTTACGGCGTCGCCCCTGCGCCGGCATGCGTCTTTGGAAGTGTCAACCGTTGGCGCTGCTGCTGCTGCTCGCCTCGCCCTGGAGCGAGTGCACGCCGCCAAGCACGAATTCATCCTTCACTTCGACGTGGATGTGATCAACGGCGAAGAGTTTCCGTGGACAAATTTCCCCGGCGCGGGCGGGCTCAGCTTGAACGAAACGCGCGATGCACTACGCGTATTTGTCGGGCAATCGAATCTGGCCGCTTTCGAAGTGGCCGGGTATAACCCGGACCTCGACGCCGACGGGCAGGGGGCGCGAAAACTGATTGACTTGCTGGCGGATGTGCTGTCAGCGCGGCTGGAAATCGCGTCGGCTGCAGCCGCCGGGGCTGGAGATTCCGTGTCTGTTTCTTCTGTGTCTGCCGCGCCCCCTTCCGAAACCGCGCCCGCAGCGTACCCGCTCGCGGCGGAATCCGCTGCTGAGTCCGATCAGAACGCTTCCGCTGAATTGCCGGACGCATCCGAGCCGGATGCAAACGCTTCCTGAGACAGGATCGCGATGTCCCTCCGGCTAATTCTGCTCCTTGAGTGAAATCGGCTTGCGTCCCACGTTGTGTTCTTGGATGAAAAGCTGATGTGTTGCGCGCGCACGCGAGATGGGCTACGGTTTTGATTGGTCGCGGAGGTTTCCAATATGACCGGGAAATACGTAGCAACGGCAATCGTTCTCACCCTGACCATTGTGAGCGCCGGGTTGGCGCAACTGCGTCCGGCATTTGGCGCGGATTGGAATGCGCAGGATTCGCAGATGCAGATGGATATGCCGGGGCAGGCGGATCTGGGGACTCCCTCTTACCACGCGTACGCGCTCAAGCCGCCGTTTCCGGCCACGCTCGATCCGAAACGGTTTCCCGATGCGCTCAATCGCAATGTGTATGCGTTGGCCGCGAAAATCAGGCCGGTTTTGTATCAGCAGCCATGCTACTGCTATTGCGACCGGCATGCGGGTCACAAGAGCCTGCTCGATTGCTTCGTGGGCATGCACGGAGCGGAGTGCGATATTTGCCAGAAGGAAGCTGTGCTCTCGTATCAGCTCACGCAAAAAGGAAAGACTCCCGCGCAGATTCGCGCCGCGATTATTCACGGCGATTGGCGAGCCGTAAATTTGAATCCCTACATGGCTGATGCGAGTTCCCGCTGATTTCCATTTAATCGGGATTTCCCTCCACAGTGAGACACCGCATTCATGACGCTATTCCGAATTGCGTGTGATACGGCCGGGAGTTATCACGCATTCGATTGAAGCGGAACTTGGGATGTCAACAGAGCGAGATGACTTCTAATCTGGTATCTGTAAGACGCGCACTGTAGGGTGCGCTCCGTCCGAGTCGGTGTAGGCGAAAAGCTTCGCGCCGAGAAAGGCGAGCGAACTGCGGGTAAACCTTGGTAGATTCCGGTGCCAGACTTCCTTGCCATCACTCGCGCGAAGGACGTAGACAGCATCCTTGACAATATTATCGCGGATCGCGTTGCTCTCACTGATGGCAACGTATGCGCCATCCGGATCCACTTTAACGGCGGTGATGCTGCGGCCCAACAATGCTTCATGTACGCCGCGCCCGTTGGCCAGGGACCAGGCGATCCGATAGCGTTCGCCCAGGTCCCGGGCGGCGTCCCAGGCAACCCAGCCGGAGCCCACCCGCAGTAAAGTCGTAAATTGCGCATCAACTCCTTGAACGACAATCGAATCACCCTGCTGTTCGGAGCCGAAGCCGAGCGTGGTCAACGAGCTGCGCTGCGTGGTGTAATCGAACGTGTAGAAGGTCAGCTCATTGCGTTCCATATCTGCACCAAGAAGTGCCCATTGCAAGATGCGCTGGTTGGGAATGTCCACGGAGTGCGCCCGCTCGTCGTCGAGCGATTGGACGACGGCGCGGCGAAGTTTCGTGCCGGGGATCACCTCCATCCAGGCCACCCAGTGCCCGTCGTTCGACAATACTGGCGTGCCGAACATGATTGGGCCCTCAGGCAAGCGGGACAACGGTCGCAAGGATCCGTTGCCCACCCACCAGTGTTCTTGTCTCGTTTTGTTGTCCCAGTTCCTCATCAGGTAGGCACCGGCCGGAGTAACAAAACTCACATCGACCTGCGTGGAGCCGTCCGGCTTTCCGATCAAACGTGTGTTGCAATCAGGCATTGTCAGAACGACGTAGTCAATGTTTGATCGCAACCAGGCTTGCCCAGATTTTGCCAGCGATGTGTCCGGAGGAGACCGCACTTCAGCCACTTCCATATCGGGTACGGTGCACACAGTCTTCCAGTCTCCCTGATCGGATGTCGTGGCCCGCTCGGTCAAGAAGCTGGAGGGAAGTGCGCTTAAATATGCCCAGTTAGCGGCAGCTACAAACACGGGTGCAGAAGCGGCGACCACCAGGATGCGCACCAAGCCAGGCCGCACGAGTACCCAGTAACAGAGCGCACCGGCCAAGACCTGCAAGGCCAGGGCGACGCCCCAGTCCATTGCGATCCAGCTTACGACTCGGTGGGGAGCACCAGACAGCTGCCATTGGTAGAGATATTGGCCGAGCGGCCAAGAGGCGTGCGGTCCGAACAGTGGGACCAAATACACGACGAACGATGCGCCGAAAGCGATAAGAAGCGACGACCGCGAACTGTAGGACCGTCCGAACATGCGCTGGCCCATGTTTTCCTGATCCGTCCGGCTGCGATGATTGTCAAAGTACCACGGTAATTGCGCAATTGGTCGAACTGATTCAAGACGACATGGGGGCTACGATACGAGAATTCGTTTCCGACCGCTAGTTGACTCGCTTTGACAGCTCCATCGATCATCCTCTTGTGCATTTCCGCTTGCGGAATGAGCTACACTTCCGGCGGACCAGGATGGCCGATCTCAAACAATCCCAATCAGAAAAACCGGACGCGGCGGCGCGCGGATCGCTGAAAGAATTGGCGCTTTTCTTCCTGCGGCTGGGGGTCACCGCGTTTGGCGGGCCGGCGGCGCATATTGCCATCATGGAAGATGAGCTGGTTCGCCGCCGCAAGTGGCTCACGCGCGAACAATTTCTCGATCTCCTCGGCGCAAGCAGCCTGATTCCCGGCCCCAGCTCCAGCGAACTGGCCATCCACATCGGCTATTTGCGGGCCGGATGGGCGGGGCTTGTTGTCGGCGGCGTGTGCTTCATTTTTCCGGCGGCGATCCTGGTGGGGATTATTGCCTGGGCTTACGTGCGCTTTGGGCACTTGCCTGCCGTGGCGGCGCTGCTGTACGGCGTCAAGCCGGTGGTGATTGCAGTGATCGTGCAGGCGCTGTGGGGACTCGGGCGCACGGCGGTCAAGAGCTGGGTCCTCGCGATTGCGGGCGTGGTCTGCGTCGCGCTCAGTTTCGCGCAAGTGAATGTTCTGCTCATTTTGTTTGGAACGGGCGCGATCCTCGCGGGAATTCGCGCGCTGTCCGGGAATCGCCCAGAAAAGCAAAAAGGCGCAGGCGCGTTCACTTTTACTTCCGTGTGGCGCGGAGCGCGCGCGGGCCTCGCGCGAATTTTTCCGTGGGCGGGCGCGACAGGTGTGGCAGGAGTGATTCCCGGAATGTGGCCGCTGTTCCTGGTGTTCCTGAGGATTGGTTCGATCGTGTTCGGGAGCGGGTATGTTTTGCTGGCGTTTCTGCGCGCCGATCTGGTGGTGCATCGTGGGTGGGTAACGGACGCGCAATTGGTGGATGCGGTGGCCATCGGGCAGGTGACGCCGGGGCCGGTGTTCACCACGGCTACTTTTCTGGGTTATTTGTTGCGAGGACCTGTGGGCGCGCTCGTGGCCACGGTTGGAATTTTCCTTCCCGCGTTTATCCTGGTGGCCATCAGCGGGCCGCTCATTCCGCTCATTCGACGCTCCGCCACGGCGGGCGCTTTTCTCGATGGAGTGAACGTGGCATCACTGGCGCTGATGGCTGCTGTCAGCTACCAATTGGGGCGTTCGGCGATTGTGGATTGGCTGACCGCGGGTCTCGCGATTGCCAGCGCGGTGTTGCTGCTTCGCTTTCGGATCAATTCGGCGTGGCTGGTGCTTGGCGGAGCGATTCTCGGCGTCGCCGCCCGGCTGATACGCGGCTAGGAGGGGCGCGACATGTCGCGCCCCTACAACGAGGATTTTTCTGCTGGGGGAATGTCAGGCTGTCTGGGCTTGATCCAGAAATCGATTCCGAGCCAGAAGCTGTAAGAGTGCCGCACGAACAATAAGGACAAACCGATTGCAAAGGCCATCCAAAGCAGAATTTTGGAATTGGTCGAAAGCGTGGTGAAATCCCGAAACAGCAGGGACAAAAGAAAAATCGCCACGACGACAGCTGTCGTGGCCACATAGTTGATGATCATGGCTCCGACGTAGTAACCCTGCTCGGGAAAATACGAAAGCCCGCATTCTGGACAACGCGTCAGCATGCGAAAGACGCCGCGAAACAGCCGGCCGCGCCCGCAATTGGGACAGCGCCAGTGCGCGGCGCGGCGCACGATCTGCATGAGCGGTGGTCGTTGCATGGTTTTTATCGCCGGCGATCAAGTGTCACACAGACGCACCCATCGAATCATTGAAATTCTTGGAAGGCGCGTTGCGATTCGCAGTAGGGCTTCAGGGGCTAAAGCCCTTGTCTTTCGTGTCTCTGAATGTCGCGGCTGAAGCCGCGACCCACAAAGACGGCTCATGAGATGGTTTCCAACAAAAGTCGGCTTGGTGATTCCGACCTCCATTTTACGAAAGCGGGACGTGCGCGTGCTGCGGCGAGGGGAAGACTTGCGCGCGGCCATGAAGCCGGGCCGCGCGCAGGTGGTTGGCAGGAGGTGGCGAGTCATTACATCAGGAAGTTGACCTCAACTCTCAGGTCAACAGGAGTGGGTTCACCGTCGAGGACCGTGGGTTCATATTTTCTTTCCGAAACGGCTTTAAGCGCCGACTGAACGAGCAATGGGTGTCCGCTGACGACTTTTTCTTGGATGACGCTGCCATGTTCATCGATGATGGCGTCAATCACGACCACGCCATGGATGTGCGCCTGGGCCGCCAAGACCGGGTAGACCGCTGCGGGGCCGAAGATCAGGCGCGGCGGCTTTACGTTGCCGCCGATGCGGACCGGCCGCTTCGGTCCTTCGGCAACGGGAGCCGCCGCAACGGGAGCCGCGACGCCGGGCATTCCGCCGGTGATGCCGCCGACCAATCCTCCGGGGACGCCGCCGGGCAGTGCGCCCATGCCCGCTGCAAACGCTTCCTGCGGGGGAGCGGAGTCGCTAGAGGCCGTTGGAACGGCCTTCGGAATAAAAGTTGGCGCGGTTAGTTTGCCCGGCGTGAAAACTTTTGGGGCCACGCGAACTTCGTGCGCCACCGGCTGAGGAGGCGGCGGGATCGCAGCCATCGGCGGCATGGGCGCAATCAGGAGTGTTGTTTCCAAGCGTTTCATATCGATTCCTTGCGAGAAATAAAGTGGGACGAAGAGCAGCAGGACCAAAATGGCGAAATGAATGAAAAAGGAAACGGCCCAATCCATCGGGCTGCGGCGCTGGCGCGTTGTGGAATTTTCAAGCAAGGCCTCGGCAAACACGCGATTTTGCTGGGGAATATTGGGCGGCGGCAAAACCACGCTGCTTTTTGGCCTGCCGCCCGGGTACACATCTTCCAGAAAGAGATTTTGTTCACTTAACATGATGCCTCCTAAAAAAATATTTCTTGCAGAATCCTGCAAGCTTATAAAGAAAACGGCACACTTCTCATGAAGCTCACTCGAAATAGAATTACTACTTGCCGGGACACAGCGAGGTGTCTAAAACAGGCTGACTTCTGCGGGAAAGACCGGGGCATTCCCTTTCGACATGGAAGACAAAGTCTTGTATCAATGTTTCAAAGCCTTTTTCTCCTGATCCATCCTGCCTTATGCGTTCGCGGAAGACAAATTCAAAGATCGAATCGTTCGCTTCCATTTGCTTGATCCAAAAATCGGACTCAGGAAAGAAGCAAAACTGCCCGCCCTAAAAACGGGCGGCCTCTACAAGAACAACGGCGTCTATGCATAATGGTTTTGTAGAGGCCTCTCGGTTCACGGAGAACGTTCTCGGTGAGCCGTCCCGCGCTCTACGGGACGGAGAGGGCACGTTTCATTCCAAGCTGAGTCACAATCCGGCGACCTTGACTCTTGCAATCCCCTGGCATAATGTGGCGATACAGGCGGAAAATTTAAGGAATCGGACAAAATCTCACTGCGAGAGCAACGGAAACCACGATGCGAAAATCCAAAAAAGATTCGATCGATCGGCGCAAGTTTCTGAAAGGCGCCGCGGCGGGCGCGGCCGCGCTTGCGGCCATCCCGGCGGTTGCGAACGCGCAGCAGGCCGAAGTTTCCCGCGCGGGCACGGCGCAGCCCATGCCGAAAGAACTCGAGGCCGAAACGCCCGCCGTGCTGGATGTCCTGACCGAGAACCGCTCCGGATCCGACTTCATGGTGGACGTGATCAAGTCGCTGGGGATCGAGTACGTGGCATCCAATCCGGGATCGAGTTTCCGCGGCCTGCACGAATCGGTGATCAATTACGGCGGAAACGAGAATCCGGAATTCATCACCTGCTGCCACGAAGAATCGGCCGTCGCCATGGCGCACGGCTACTCAAAAATCGAAGGCAAGCCGATGGCGGTTTTTCTTCACAGCGACGTGGGTTTGCAGCACGGATCGATGGCAATTTACAACGCGTTTTGCGATCGCGTGCCGGTTTACCTGATCGCGGGCAACGCGCTGGAAATCAATTCCCGGCGCCCGGGAGTGGAGTGGGACCACAGCGTTCAGGATGCCGCGGCGATAGTGCGCGATTGCCTGAAGTGGGATGACGTGCCGATTTCGCTCGATCATTTCGCGGAGTCCGCTGTGCGCGCTTATAAAATCGCGATGACCCCGCCGATGGCGCCCGTGCTGCTGGTCGCCGACGGGGAGCTACAGGAAGGCGCGATTCCCGACGACGCAAAATTCCACATTCCGAAGCTCACGAATGCCATGCCGCCGCAGGGCGATTCGGGCTCGGTCGCGGAAGCGGCGCGCATGCTGGTGGCCGCGGAAAATCCCGTGATTTTGTTGGAACGCACCGCGCGCACGGCCGATGGATTGAAGTGCACCATTGAACTTGCGGAAGCTTTGCAGGCGCCCGTCGTGGATTTGGGCGCGCGCATGAATTTCCCATCGCAGCATCCTCTGAATCAGACCGAGCGCACGCGTGCGGTGATTGGCGGGGCGGACGTCATCCTCGGTTTGGAAGCGCTGAATTTCTGGGGCACGATTAATTCGTATCGCGACCAGGTGCACCGCACATCGGCGCCGATCACCAAAAAAGACGTGAAGCTGATCAGTATCACCGCCAGCGATCTCTACATGAAAAGCAACTACCAGGATTTCCAGCGCTACACCGAAGTGGACCTGGCCATGGCGGCTGACGCGGAGGCGACGCTGCCGTCGCTGATCGAGGCCGTAAAACGCTTGCTAACCGACGATCGCAAAAGGACGTTCGCGGATCGCGGAAAAAAACTCGCCTCGCAGCATGAGGGAGCGCTTCAGCGCGCCCGCGATGAAGCGGCCTTCGGCTGGGATGCTAGCCCCATCACGACCGCGCGCCTCTGCGCGGAAATCTGGGGCGCGATCCGGAATGAAGACTGGACGCTCGCCTGCGAAGTTTCCCCGTGGGTGAATCGCTGGCCGCTGCGCCTCTGGAATTTTGACAAGTTTCACCAGTACATCGGCTCGTCGGGCGGATTTGGCGTCGGCTACGGCGCGCCTGCTTCCCTCGGCGCCGCGCTGGCCAACAAGAAGCACGGCAGGCTGACCGTCACGATTCAAAATGACGGCGACTTGATGTACGCGCCGGGAGTTCTGTGGACTTCGGCGCATCACCACATTCCGCTGCTCAGCGTGATGCATAACAATCGCGCGTATCATCAGGAAGTGATGCACGTGCAGCGCATGTGCGACCGGCGCAGCCGCGGCATCGATCGCGCTTCCATAGGGACCACAATCACCGACCCCAATATCAACTTCGCCATGGTCGCCAAAGGCATGGGCGTTTATTCCGAAGGCCCGATAACGGACCCGAAGGAACTCGGTCCGGCGATTCTGCGCGCGAAAGAAATCGTCAAGCGCGGCGAGCCCGCGCTCGTAGAGGCTGTCACACAGCCGCGCTGAATAATATTCCAATTTACTTCCGGTTCGCGATTTACTACCGGCGCTGAAAGCGCCGGCGCACGCAAGCCCAGGGCAGCGCCCTGGGTTTCGCATTTAGTCGACCATTGTGCGCCCTGAAGGGGCGAAGGAGTCCTCCGCCCTTTCGGGGCGGTGCGTGACACTTGGACACGACACCCGGGGCGTTGCCCCGGGCTAGTATCCTCCGCGCCGTTGGCGCGACCACTTGGCCGTGGTTTCACACGTAAGCGGAGAACGCTGCCACAAAATAATTGATGGCTATTGATTGAGCAGAGGAATGTCCTTGGAAGACGCAGGCCTTGGTCTTGATTGGAGATAGGCGTAGATGTCCGCGAGTTCCTGGTCAGAGATGACTTCCCTGGTGAAGGGTGGCATCTGGCCGGTCGGCTGGCGGACGTAATTGATGAAGGGGCGAATGAGACGTTGTGGCGGCCCGATGCGCGGGCCAGTCGCTTGAGCCGCGCCCTGCCCCTCGCGGCCGTGGCATTCGTAGCAGCCATCTTTCATGAAAATCTTTTTGCCGGTTTCCACATTCCCCGCGGGGGTCGTTTCGCTCTTTTCGCTCTGCGGCGCGGTGTTTTGCGCTCGCAGTACAGGGGACGCAAGCAGAAGAATCGCACCGATCGCAGCGAGAGTGAAGCGCCGGATGACGGAAGGAAGGCGAAGCTCCATCACGTTCACGGATCGCGAGAACATATTCATGCATTCCCCTTTCGCGCCATTGTGCCACAGGACCGATCCGCGCTGAAATGCAATCTGCAGATTCGCCCGCTGCGCAAGGTTGCGGGCCGGCTTTTATCTCTTACTTCTTGACGTTGGAGTATATTTAGTCTACATCTTTGCGGTCGGAAAATGGCCAACTCCAAAAGAATATCCAAAACCCGAACGGATCTCGTTCGGCACTGGGAACTTTCGCCCATTGGGAGGCGGATCCTTCGCGAGGGGCGCCAATTCAAGACGGTTCGGCGCATCGTGGTGGCCGCGCGAAAGGTGTTCGCGCAGAGCGGGCTTGCCGGAGCGCGCATGGACGAGATCGCGCGCGTTGCGGGCGTCAACAAAGCTCTTCCCTATTACTATTTTCGTAACAAGGAAGAGCTCCACCGGTTCGTGCTCGAAACGATGATCGCGCAAATTTCCGCGCAGATGGAATCTCCCGCCGTGCTCTCGATGGACCCTCCCGCGCGCGTGCGCGCCCTGGTGAACCTGACCTTTGATTTCGTCATGCGCAACCCCGCGTATCCGCGCCTGATTCAGCGTGAGATGATGGCGGCCCGGCGGCCGCTGCACTGGATGGTGGTGGCGCATTACCGCCCCTTGCACCAACGCGCTGTGAAAACGATCCGCGAGGGGATCGCCGTCGGCCAGTTTCGGACTGTCGATCCCGACCAGATGGTGTTCACCATCTTTGGCATGATCATGTACTACTTTGCGTCAGGGCAGTTGGCCAGCCAGATCTGGAATCGCGATATCTGGAATCCGCGGAACGTCGAGCAGCGCCGCTGCGCCGTTTTGGATTTTCTTGAGCACGGGCTTTTTCTTTCTCCCGCCGCGAAAACCTAGGCCGAATTTCTATCCTGCGAGGATTCGGGGACTGGGCTTTGGTTGCCAGGCTTCAACTTGTGGAGTTTTTGACCTGGCTAGGACTGAAACCCGACAGGCTGGAAGCCTGTCCTACTTAAACCACCTGCATAATTTCGCGGCTGCCGGAAATGTACAAGTCGGTGTAGCCTTTCATCTTTGCGCGGAAGGCCTCGTTCGTGGCGTAGTCCTTCAATTGGGTTTCGAATTCCGCCATGTTTGCGACTTCAAATTCCAAAATGACGCGGTTAAATTCGCCCGTCAAATCGGTCAGAACGCGATGCCTTGGGAATTTTCCCGAGGCGGCCGCTTCCTTCACCTGGGCGGCGAGCTTGCTTGCGTTTCCTGGCTTGGCAATGAAACTGTTTCGAACGACGAGCATGGACGTTCCTCCTTGAATGTTTTTCTGTTTACGCGCAACCTGGTGCTCTTCGGTGCCACTCATCATCTTGCAGGGAGTGATTCCAGTGAGCGTGCCATCTCCACGCGAAATTTGTCAAGATGGAGCCGACGGCACTGACGTTCAGGCGAATGGCGGACGTCTTGGTAACTGATCGGCCAATGAGTTTGATCACCGCATTAGCGGACCTTTGCCTTCCATTCAGGCGAGGTGGGACTGGACTCACTTTCGCATTGTTTGCAGAAGCGGCGAGGTGTAGATTGCGGTTCGGCTGGAAATGAAATGGCAGGTCGCAGGTCAACGGGGGGCGCGCCGATGAGAAGCAATGATTTGGCGAGCGAAGACATCACGGTTGGGTTGGCCCGGAGAGATGACGCGCACCTCGGTTCCGGCGCTGGTGCTTCGCGGCGAGAAGTGCTGCAATGGCTGGCGATGGCGGGGGCGAGTTCGGTGTTGCCCGCGAGCGGCTTGCTGGCGCAGGGCGCGATGCCCGCTGCAGGGGCGCTCACCGGCCGAATTGACGTGCACACCCACACCGTGCCGCCCTTTTACACGAAGGTTATGGAGAAAGAGATCCTGGCGACGGGCCACCCGCTTCCGACTTGGACTCCGGCTCTGCACATTGAAACGATGGACAAAAACGGCATCGCCACGTCGATGCTCTCGCCGATGACTCGGGTGGTGCAGGATTCGCTCTCGGACAAATCGGAGCGGGCGCGCAAGCTGGCGCGGCAAAACAATGACTACTCGCAACAGCTTGTCCGGGATTACCCCGGGCGCTTCGGACATTTTGCCGCAATTCCTTTGCCGGACACCGATGGCAGCCTGCGCGAGATTGAATACGCGTTTGACACGCTCAAGGCCGACGGCATCGGCCTGTGGACGAGTTACGCCGACAAGTGGCCCGGCGATCCCGTCTTCGCGCCCGTGTACGAGGAGCTCAACCGCCGCAAGGCCATTATCTTTATTCATTCCGCGCCGCCAATCTGCTGCCGCGCGCTTCAGCCCGGCGTGATCGACAGCGTCGTGGAATACGATTTCGATATCGCGCGAGCCGTGGTCAGTTACCTGAAGAGCGATTCGTTCCGCCGCTACCCGAATATCCGGTTTATCTTTCCGCATTCCGGGGGAACGTTGCCAGTGCTGGCAAACCGGGTGACCGAAACTCTGCCCGAAAAACGCTCCGAAAAAGAAACCGCCGAAATGATGGATGAAGTGAAGCAGCTTTACTTCGACGTCGCGCATGCGACATATCCCGCGCCCTTATCCGCGCTTACCAAAGTTGTTCCCACGTCGCAGATCCTGTTTGGCACCGACTACCCGATCGTGCCACCCCCTGTTTCGGCCGGGCCTCTCGACCATTTCGGATTCCCGGCGACCGAATTGCAAGCGATCAATCGCGGAAATGCAGAGCGGCTGTTCCCGCGATTGAAGGCATGAACATTTCAGCACCGCCATGGAGGAAGTCATGAATTCCCGGATCGTAAGAGCTGGACTGGCAATCTTGTTTTTGACGGCACTCGCAACGGTGGCCGATCTTCGGCGCGGCGCGCAAGCCAGCGACTCGAAGAACTCGGCGATGCCGCCCGCCTCGATCCCCACGTTTTCGATGGAAAACGTGGGGCGCGAAGCCTTTTTCTACGTGGGCGGAGCGTATGCCGGGCCCCCGGGCAAAGAGGAGATGCACGGCGCGATGTATGTCGAAGTCATGGTGCCAAAGCAGATCAAGCAAAAGTATCCCGTTGTATTTTTCCACGGGAACGGGCAGACCGGTGCGGTCTGGCGGCAAACTCCCGACGGGCGGCCGGGCTGGGCTTACTATTTGATTAATCAAGGCTATGTCGTCTACATGGTGGATTACCCCGCGCGGGGCCGCTCGCCCTACGTCCCCGACATGGACGGCAAATTGGGACTGCGCACGGCGCTGGATCTGGAGCAGATCTGGACCGGCCCCGTTCCGTCCGGCGGGGATTTTCCGCGGATGAAGCTGTACACGCAGTGGCCGAGCGACTCGCCGAAAAAAGGGACGATGGGCGATCCGGTCTTCGATAATTTCATCAAGGGCCAGATGCAGTTTATCTCCGCTCAGGCTGAACTCGCCGTGCCGGCCGGCGTCGCGCTCCTCGATCAAATCGGGAGCCCGGTCATCCTGATCACCCATTCCCAGGGAGGCGGCATCGGCTTCAACGTCGCCGACCAGCGCCCCAAGCTAGTAGCGGGCATGGTGGCGATTGAGCCAGGGGGCCCGCAGATCGGCGTGGTGGATACGGCCAAGGTGAAATACACGGGCAGGATCGGAAACGCCTGGGGAATCACCAACATGCCGATGCACTACGATCCGCCGGTCAATAGTCCCGAAGATTTGAAAACTTACCTAGAAGAAAAATCAGAACGGCCCGACGAAGTTCCCTGCTATATGCAGAAGGAACCTGTGCACAAGCTGGTGAGCATGGCGAACATGCGCATCCTGTCCATCTCCGCCGAGGGCACGTATCACCGCGTGTTTGACGCCTGCATTCCCAAATGGCTGAATCAAGCGGGCGTGAAGGACGAATTTGTGCGCCTCGAAGACGCTGGCATCCACGGCAACATGCACGAAATGTTCCTCGACCGGAACAGCGATGTTGTCATCAAGTTCATCGATGACTGGCTCCGCAAAAACGTGAAGTAGAACGCGTGGGCAGCCTCTGAAAGATTTTGAATTCCGGGTGCCGCACCCTCGCGGGTTTCAAGGGTGCTGGTCTTATCGTTCTCCATTCGCTACGCGATGGCTTTGGCGACGTCAGGTTCTTCGATAAGAAGCTGGCAGGATGGCGGCTGCCGAAAGTCTCAAGGCTAGGGAATTCAGAGAGTACTTTCTTTGTTTAGACACTTACGGACGGTATCGGCTAAGGACCGGCAAAATGGTTCTATTAGCATTCCCTTTGTGTATACCTTAAGTTCGTGCATCTCCAGGTTTTCGCGAACAACCGTATTCCATCCCAGCGTTGGACTCGCGAGTCCCCAGAAATGCTTTTGGGGACGTATGACTGCCACTCGTCCGTGATAGGGTGCGGGCACGTAGTCCAGCGCGGCTTGATCATTTACCTGTCTCACCAGCAGTTGGCGATAGGTCGTCGGTTGGTCCCCGGCGCGCCGCTGCTGGATTATTTGGGACGCCGCACGGAGACGGATATGCAGACGAGTTCGGGCGATATCCATTTTTTCTTTTAGAAACTTCCAGCGGTCCTTCGCCCGAAGGATTGCGATATTGGCGCAGTGGAACCAGGCATTCTGCAGGACATGCAAGAACCGCAGGCGATTTAACTGTTCGCGGGAAGCCGCACTCGTGTTATACGTGTCCAACATCACCACCAGCTCGACTTTTTCTCCTTGCGCTGTGAGCTGTTGTGCCATCTCAAATGCAATAATTCCGCCCAGGCAATACCCTCCAAGCACGTAGGGCCCGTGGGGCTGCACGGCCATAATCTCCCGGACATAATGAGAGCCCATTTCTTGAATCGTCCGGTGGAAGGGCGAACTGCCATTGAGCCCTTGTGACTGCAGGCCGTAAACCGGCTGGTCCGAGCCAAGATGCTTGACGAGCTGTCGATACAACAGCAGATTTCCTTCGGCGCCATGCACCAGGAAAAGTGGCCGCCTGGAACCGCTTGGACTGATCGGCACAAGCGACGACCACGACGGCGCCGGGGCATCCTTGCGCAGGATTTCCGCCAGGGATTCCACGGTTGCAGCTTGAAACAAGATTGCTAACGGGAGGGTCGTACCGGTTAATTCCTGAATTCCCGCCAGCAAGCGGACTGCGGCGAACGAATGGCCTCCCAGATCGAAGAAATTATCCGTCGGCCGCACCGGGTGAACGCGCAAGACTTTTTCCCAGAGTGCGGTCAGTTCTCGCTCCAGTTGATCGCGCGGTTCCGCAGCGGGCGATTCGGGGCGTTGGATCGTTTGCTGGTCCGGCGCCGGTAGCGCCTTGCGGTCCACTTTTCGATTTGGGGTCAACGGCAGAGTTTCCAGAAAAACGAAAGCCGTCGGAATCATGTAGTCCGGCAGCTTTTGCTTTAGGAATTGACGCAATTCCGAAGCGCCGGCAGCCAATGGGATTGCTCCTGAGACAACGTAAGAGACGAGTTCCGGCTCTCCACGGTCTTCGCGAATGATGACCACTGCTTCTTTTACGCTCGGGTGTGTCATCAACACACTTTCAATTTCGCCGAGTTCGATTCGAAAACCACGCAGCTTCACTTGCTGATCGATCCGGGATAGAAACTCAATGGCGCCGTCCGGCCGTCGCCGGACCAAATCTCCGGTACGGTACAGACGCGATTCAGGATCTGCGCTGAACGGATCGGCAATGAATTTCTCGGCCGTGAGAGCCGGGCGGTTCAGGTACCCACGCGCCAACCCATCGCCGCCAATTAATAATTCGCCGGGCAGACCGACCGGTTGAGGCTGCAAATTTGAATCGACCACATAAAATGTCGTGTTCGCTATGGGTGGTCCCACAAAAACAGAGGCTTCATCGTTGACTGGATATACAGCGGACCAAATCGTGGTTTCCGTCGGTCCGTACATATTCCAAAGCGAATCGCATTTCGGAAGCAATCTGGCGGCCAGATCTTTCGACCAGGGCTCGCCGCCACACAGAACCTTTAACTTGGGATTGCCTTGCCATCCCGAATCGAGAAGCAAGCGCCAGGTGGACGGCGTCGCTTGCATGACCGTTGCGCCGGAGCTGGCGATGGCACTGGCCAGCCGAGTCCCGTCCTTGGAAGCCTCTGGCGGGACAAGCACTACCTTGGCTCCAGAAATCAGCGGCAGCCACAGCTCCAGGCCGAAAATATCGAACGACGGAGTTGTTACCGAGAGCAAGATGTCTCGCGCTTCCAGGCCCGGCTTGGACTGCATTGCGCTCAGAAAATTCACTACCGAGCGATGGCAGATTTCGACGCCCTTCGGTTGGCCGGAAGATCCCGAGGTGTAGAGAACGTAGGCAAGATCGGAAGGCTTCGAGCGCTGGCCGATGCTGGAAGGATTGCCTGTCCAGGAGAATCGATCGAGACAAATTACACTATTTTGATCAGGAGGAAGCCTGTCCATCAGGATCGTCTGGGTGATTAAGACGCGGGGCTTCGCATCCTCCAGCATGAAACGCAATCTTTCGCTGGGAAAGGAAGGATCCAATGGAACATAAGCGCCGCCCGATTTGAGAATTCCCAGCAACGCGATGGGCAAATCCAGAGTCCGATCCATGCAAACAGCAACCAGCACGCCTGGCCCAACACCAAGAACCTGAAGACGTTCAGCAAGTTGATTGCCCCGCGCATCCAGCTCGCGATAGGTCAGATGTTCCCCGCCGCATTCCACGGCAATAGCACCCGGTGTTCTTTTGGCCTCAATTTCAAAAAGTTCCTGGATGCAGCGCTCGGCCGGATAATTCGCTTCTGTTTGATTCCAGTCGAGCAGGAGTTGTTGGCGTTCTTCAGCCGTAAGCAGGGGAAAATCGTGCAACCTCGCATCCGGTTCGGACACAATCCCTTCCAGCAACGTCCTGAAGTGCCCTGCCATTCGTTCGATGGTAGTTTTGTCAAACAGGTCCGTGTTGTAGGACCAGCCACCTTCCAATCCGTGCTCACTTTCCTCCAGGTTCAGGCTCAGATCGTATTTGGCTCCTCCATCCTGAAACTGAAGAACGGCCGGTTCGAGGCCATGGAGTTCCAGCGGTTCCATCCGTGTGTTTAACAACGAAAACAATATTTGAAAAATCGGACTCCGGCTGAAATCGCGCTTGGAATGAACTTCTTCTACGAGTTTTTCGAATGGCAAATCTTGATGCGCTTGTGCGCCAAGGGCAGTCTCCTGCACGCGGTGTAACAGCGTCCGAAAAGTTGGATTGCCGGAAACGTCGGTTCTCATTACCAGCGTGTTGATGAAAAATCCGATTAGTCCTTCGATGTCCGCTCGATTGCGGTTGGCGGTTGGAGTACCTACCAGGATGTCTTCCTGTCCTGTATAACGTAGCAGCAACGTCTTGAACGCTGCGAGCAACGTGACGAAAATTGTGGTGCCCTCTTGCCGGCTCAACCGATTGAGGGCATGAATGAGTTCCCGGGACAGGGCAAAGCGCACGTTCCCGCCTCGGTATGTTTGTACAGGAGGACGCGCGCGGTCGGTCGGCAGCTCCAGAACCGGCAGCGTGCCGCTTAATCTGTTTCTCCAGTAGTCCAACTGTTCTTTAAGAATATCTCCCTGCAGCCAATCGCGCTGCCATGCGGCAAAATCCGCGTACTGAATCGACAGTTCAGGCAACGGAGAGGCTCCTCCAATGAGGAACGCGTTGTAAAGAAGCGTCAATTCGCGGACGAAAATCCCCAACGACCATCCATCAAAGGCAATATGGTGAATCTCGATTAACAATAGATGTTCGTCAGACGCACACTTGAGCAGCGTGGCTCGCAACATCGGAGCTTTTCCGAAATCGAACGGGCGGGAGGCAGAAGCGACGGCTAATCGTTCGGCCTCTTTCATTTTTTCGTTTTCCGTAAGAGACTGCAAATCGACAACCGGCACCCTGACAGGCTCTGGCGGAGCAATTCTCTGGATTGGTTGCCCATCCAATGTCACAAAATACGTGCGCAAAACTTCATGTCGCCGTACAAGCTCACTTAGGCTCTGCTCGAAGACACTCAAACTGAAGTTGCCTTTAAGCTGAAAGAACATCGGGATGTTATAGGCGGTGCCGCCTGGTTCCAACTGATCGAGCAACCACAATCGCGCCTGGGAAAAAGAAAGGGGCAACTCGCCATCTCGCGGTATCCGCCCAATCGGTGCAAGCGTGGCAGCGGAGGCCTGACGCAGAAAGTCGAGGATTTCCGCCTTTCGTAAAACCAATTCTTCACGCAGTTCTGAGTCGACTGCTCCAGCGGGGGCCTTAAAACGCAAGCGATCGTGATCTGCGGAGATTTCAACGTTCCGGTCGCGCAGGTAGGTGAGGAGCTCGATGGTCGATGACGGTTTCATACTACTCTCCGTTCATGTCCCGCAATGATCGTGCGCGGCGTTTGTCCTGCAAACGCACCTGAAGCCTGAATGAAATCAGGCATCGCGCCAAGACCTCGCGTCCCATCGAAGCTGAAGCTCATTATTGAAGTATCCCAGTGAGCGCATTCTGCTTTGTGGTTTCGATTACTTTGCCGTAATCAAGCTTGATCACGCGATCTCCCAGATGGAAATAGCGATCGTCGTGTGTGATCAACACGACCGTCTTGCCTCTGGCCTTTAGTTCAGGCAAAAGCTCCATGTAAAAGATCTTCCGGAATTCAGGATCTTGGTCGGCGGCCCATTCGTCGAGGACGTAAATCGGACGGTCTTCCAAATAGGCGACGACGAGCGCAAGTCTGCGGCGCTGACCTTGAGAAAGCGAAATAGTGGAAAACGAGTCGCCGTTCATCTTCACAACGTCTGAAAGGCCCAGGGAAGTTAGAAATTCCTGAACACGCCGCGACCGCTGCTCTGATGGATCGATCCCCAGGAGCCGGTCGAACAGAAAGAAATCTGAAAACACAGCGGAATATAACTGGCGATATGCATTTTCAGAGTCCGGGCCGATCAGTGTTCCATCCACCCGGATCTCGCCGGAATCCGGGGTATAAAGTCCGGTCAGAACTTTTGCGAGTGTCGACTTTCCGCTGCCATTGCCTCCAATGATGAATACGAGTTCTCCCGGATTCAGAGTGAGATCAATGGGGCCAAGAGTGAATCGGTTTTCGGACTCCGCGTTGCCGTG
The DNA here is from genome assembly GCA_963804145.1 of uncultured Acidobacteriota bacterium. Taxonomy (GTDB): domain Bacteria; phylum Acidobacteriota; class Terriglobia; order Acidiferrales; family UBA7541; genus Palsa-360. The sequence continues at coordinate 958,403 of CAWDPI010000010.1, forward strand.
CTGAAACACTACGTTCCGGAAGGCGACGAGCGGGGGAGTGCGATGAACCGGCGCCGTTGCCACCGTTTCTTCGGCCTCAGTGCGAGAAGGTTGCTCAGACGATTTTGCCGTGATATCCGTCAACAGCAAGCCAAGTTGCTCCAATTTCTCGATGGAAACATTCCCGCGAATGAAAAGATGCGTGCTGCCAATCAGGCTCAGAACTGGTCCCATCATATAGAGGGCAACCAGCACATATGCTGTCAGGGCCTTGCTATCTGCCGGACGAACGAGGGGCATCACAAAAAGCACTGCACCGAGAAGTACGTAGAACATGGATTGGCACCAGCCGTCGGCAACGGCATAGCGATTCATGGCTACAACATTTTGCTCGCGCAAGTAATTCGTGGTGCGGTTGACGTCCTCGATAAAGAATGCGTCCCTGCGGCCATCGTGGAGCTTGATTTCCTTGATCCCTTCCACCAGGGACCGGAAATGACCGAACAAAGTGTCGCGGCTATTGCGAGCCTTTATCACCGCCTGGCCGGCTCTATGCATCAGGAATCGATACACGAGGGTCATGATCACCACGAGCACTACAAGCATCATTGCGGGGACGGGAGAAACCCAGGCCAGGTAAATCGTGCATCCGGCCAGCATCATTCCGTCGACTACGAGCGACGGGATCTTCTGAATCGCTTCGGAAAGCACCGCGATGTCATCGGTTAGACATGTCATTACACGCGGACCGCCGATTTCCTCCAGCTTGCGCAGCGGAGTCGCGGCCACTTTCCAACAAAGATTCCGGCACATTTGCAATACCACTTCCTGCATGCTGCGCCCCATAATCAAGTCCGACGCGAGGCTCGCTCCGACCTTTACCAGGACGGCCACCAGAAACGCCAGTGCCAGAATAGCGCGCGCTCGGTTACCGCCCGAGGTTGACGAGACGGTCTTGCTGGCGACGGCGATCAACGCCGTGCTTGCCAGGCCACTCAATGTGCCCAGAAGCATCACGACAATTGTCTTGCGGCCATTCGCCCGCAATAAAATCCAAAAAACCTTCATGCCATCTCCCCTGGAATAGGCCGTCCCTTGCGCGCGTGATAAATTTGGGCGCCACGTCTCTGATGCAGAGTTGCTGAATTAGGGGTCACAGTTCCACTTCCTCGCGTTCTCCGGACTCGTCGAGCGCGGCGGATTTGTCGGAGGTAGCCCAAGCCAGCGTGTCGACATGCTTGGCCAACTGCCGAATGGTTGGAGTTTCGAAAATCGTCCGCAGCTGAATCGATACCCCGAATGAATCTCGCACTCGCGACAGCACTCCTGTGGCAAGAAGGGAATGCCCGCCCATTTCGAAGAAATTGTCATCGATGCCGATCTCATCGATGCCCAGAACTTCGACCCAGATATCGGTCATTTTTTTCTCAATGTCGGTCATGGGAACGGCGAACTTGCTGCCAAGTTCAGGACGGGAATGCCGCTCTTCCGGGGCTGCGGACTTCTTCGCGGCGATCGTGCTGCTCCCAATCTCAGTTACGGTACGCAGTAGATCGTGAGTGACCACCACCACCTGAGGCAGTCCTGCGGACAAGATGCGGCGGAACGCTTCGACGCCTTCCTCGGGCCGAATGGCAGATTCCAGATACGCGCGCCTTTGTTCGTCCATGCCGCCGGCTGCTTCGGCGTTCACTGCCATCCCGACTTTCTGCCAGGCGTCCCAATTTATGGATGAGATAACAGCGCGCCCATCCTTCCATTTCGCAGTTGCATACGCATCCAGGAATGCGTTTGCCGCACAATAATCGACTGCCCCCGCGACAGGTGCGATGGCATCAATGGAAGAACACAAGACGAAAAAGTCGAGATCCGTCTCATTCAGCAGGGAATCCAATACCAAAACCCCTTGAACTTTCGCTGCCAGGACCTGATCTGTCGCCTCTGGTTTTTTCAACTGTATGAGCCCGCCTCCTGCAATTCCCGCGGCGTGAATTACACCGTTGATTGGGCCGAAATGCGTATGAACTGTACCGATGGCCGCTTCCATCGACTGTCGGTCGCTAACATCCACTCGCAACGGAAGAACTTCAGCCCCAAGCGATTCCAAACGCTCTATCTGGCGAATCTTTTTGCTCGTTCCATCCTTTTCGCCATGCTCTTGAATCCACTCTTGCCAGGCGGAGCGCTCCGGGAGTTTATGGCGTCCAGTGAGAACTAGGCGCGCATGCGCTTGCGTAGCAAAATATTCCGCAAGCGTGAGTCCGATGCCCCCCATACCGCCGGTAATCAGATACACGCCGCATTCGCGGATTGTCGTTTTGGGTTTCGCAGGCAAGCGAACTGGCTCAAATGATTGCTCCCACCGGAAGCCGTTTCGGTAGGCAATTGGTCTCCATGTCCGAGCCATAACCGGCTCTTGCAATAAGCTCTCGGCGAATACTCGCTGCTCTGCTTCTGATCCCAGATTTGCGGGAAGATCAACCGCCCGGCACACAATATGCGGATATTCTCGCGGAATAACCTTGGCTGGCCCAAGCATAAGCGCCTGTTCCGGGTTGACGGATTCCCCTGCAGATACGGCGTGCAATCCGCTCGTAACGATCACCCAATCGGTCCGGTCTTCCAGGTGGCTATCCCCGAACGCTTGCGCGAGCCAAAGGAGGGAGTCAAATGCAGCCCGTCCCTTTCGTGGCGCGTCCTGTCCGCCGTTGGCCAAGCCCCACAGAAAAAGTACGGACTTCGGGCGAAATCCGCCGGACAGCAACTCGCCCAGTAATCGAATGTAATCTGCGGCGCGATCAGGGCGAATCGAATATTCAGCTTCTCCTTCACGAGAGAAGGCCGATCCCCGACGGACAACGACCGAACGTTCCCCTCGCGCGGCTAGAACTTCTTGGGCCCGGTCCACGATTCCGCGATCGTCGGCAAAGATCAGCCACGGTCCATGACTCTCATCAGACGCCAGCGTGGTTGGGAAAACGCCTCGTTGCCAGGAGGGCACGTAGAACCAATCGTTCAGGTCCCGCCGTGTGGCACGAGGTTCCACCCTGGATTCAGCCGTCTCTGGGAGCTTAGGTTCCACAAAATAGCGCTGCCGTTCAAAAAAATACGTAGGAAGGGATACCCGGTGCAGCCCCTCACCTCTGTGGAACTCTTCCCAATTGATGGCGACACCGGCGAGCCAGAGCTTTCCCACTGAATTCAACAAGAATGCGGCATCGGACTGCGAATCCTTGGGATGCGGCAAGCTCGACAGTACCTGGCACCCGGGGAGGCCACGCGTGCACTCCCGCGCAAAGGTTGTAAGCGTCTGCCCGGGACCAACCTCCAGGAAAATGCGGCCCTGTGAACCCATCAGTTCGCCGATTCCTTTCGCAAAGCGAACCGGTTGGCGAAGCTGTTCAGTCCAATAGGTGGGGTTGGTGGCCTGTTCCGAGCTTATATAGGTGCCCGTGACGTTGGAGATGAAGGGCCGCGACGGTGGACGAAGCGTCACACGTTTCATTTCTTCAAGAAAGATATTTATTGCGCCGTCCATCATGCTGGAGTGAAATGCATGAGACGTGTGTAAAGCGCGGCAGGTGACGCCACGCAATTTCAACTCGTTCTCTAACACGGATAGAGCGGGACCGGGCCCGGAAAGGGTACACAGAGAAGGCGAATTAACGGCGGCCAGAGAGATTTGGTCACCCAGAAACTGCGCAACGTCTGCAGCGGACATGGACACGGCAAGCATGTTCCCTGCCGGCATCTGTTGCATGATTCGGCCTCGCGCCGCCACGATCCGCAGCGCATCTTCCACGGAGAATACTCCGGCCAAACAGGCTGCAACGTACTCTCCGATGCTGTGACCGATCATCGAGTCGGCCTGCACGCCAAAAGATATCCACATCTGCGCAAGGGAATACTCGACTGCAAATAATGCGACTTGCGCGACGCGCGTTTCGTTCAATATTTGAGAGTCGGCGCCTGTCGCCGCCAGGACCGGCCGCAAATCACAGCCAAGATCTTCCCGCACAAAGTCCGCGCAAAAATCCATGTGCCGCCGGAAAACAGGCTGCGTTTCGTACAATCCTCGCCCCATGCGCGCATATTGGCTGCCCTGGCCGCTGAACATGAACGTCACAGGCCGCGTTGCCAACTCTTCAAACGATGTCGCATAGTTCTGTTCGCCTGCGCCGCGAAGACTTTTGATAGCCTCCTCTTTGCTGGAGCAAACGAGCATGCGGCGGTGAGGAAAACGCGTCCGTCCCACTTGCAATGTGAAACATGCATCCGCCAGTGAAATGGATGGAGTGGTTTCCAGATGCTGGGCTATGCGCGACGTCATGGCATCCAGGGCGGTCCGGGTTCTCGCCGAGAGAACGAGCAATTGCGCCGGCCACGCAACCTTGGAAGATTCCGGGGCGGGCGCTTCTTCGAGCACAACGTGCGCGTTGGTTCCGCCGATGCCGAAGGAACTCACTGCGGCCCGGCGTGGTGAGCCGTCCGAGGGCCAATCGGATAGCTTTTCATTCACATAGAAAGGGCTGTTTTCGAAATCGATCGCCGGATTGGGCGTATGGAAATTGAGTGTGGGAGGAATTCGCTTGTGCCGCAGAGTGAGAACTGTCTTGATCAGTCCCGCAACACCGGCTGCAGCGTCAAGGTGGCCTATATTCCCTTTCAACGCCCCAATCGCACAGAATCGTTTCTTGTTGGTGTAGGCCCGGAAGGCCTGCTCGAGGCCGGCGATTTCAATTGGATCGCCGATCGGAGTTCCCGTTCCATGCGCCTCGACAAAACCGACCGTAGCCGGATCGATTCCGCTCATTCGAATCGCGGCGGAAATGACAGCGGATTGACCTTCGACGCTGGGGGCGGAGTAGCCCATTTTCGCGGACCCGTCGTTATTCACAGCCGCGCCTAGAATAACCGCGTGGATGTGATCGCCATCCCGAAGAGCGTCTTCGAAACGTTTGAGGACGACTATTCCCGCACCACTGCCTCCGCGAATTCCACGTCCCTGCTCGTCAAAAGGACGGCAGTGACCGTCGGGTGAAAAGATCATGCCTTCGGAGTACAAATAACCGGACCCTTGCGGGAAGGTCACCGAAACGCCGCCGGCCAGCGCCATATCGCATTGCCGGGTCAGCAATGCCTGCGACGCCATCTGCACGGCGACAAGTGAGGTAGAGCACGCGGTTTGGATCGTAATGCTGGGGCCTTTGAGGTTTAATTTATAGGAGACGCGCGTGGCCAGGAAATCTTTGTCTGCCGCGATCATCACCTGGTAGAAGCCCGCTGACTGGAGAATCTCCGGATTGCTGAACAGACTGGTCATGGCATAGGAATTCATGCTTGTGCCCGCATAAACGCCTATCGCTGCCGGCCGTATTTCGCCTCCATAACCTGCATCCTCGATTGCTTCCCAGGCGCATTCAAGAAAAATCCGCTGCTGCGGATCCAAAATCTCCGCTTCGCGAGGGTTAAATCCGAAGAAGGACGCATCGAAAAGATCGGCGCCCTTCAGGAGCGACCCGCGTTTGACGAAATTTGGGTTCTGGAGCAAGGCTGCTGGCACGCCTGCCGCTAGCAGTTCCGCGTCGGAGAAGTCGGCAAGCGACTCCACACCCTGTTCCAGATTTCGCCAGAACGCCTGCAGATCCTCGGCATCAGGAAAGCGACCCGCCATTCCGATTATGGCGATCGCCGAGTCCAATTGTAGTCGCTCTGAGTTCATCGACACCCTCTCAAACTAACGTTGGGATGCCATTTCCTGGCTCGGCTTGTTTGCGTTCTCAGCATCCAGCAGCGAAGCGATTGCAGCCACAGTCGGCCTTTGAAATAGCTCAACCAGGGAAACTTCGACGCAAAATTGCTTCCGCAGCAAGTTCTGCAATTGCACAACAATCAGCGAATGGCCGCCCAGGTCGAAAAAGTTATCGTTCACCCCGACGCGCGGGTGTTTCAGCAGCTGCTCCCAAATTGCCGCGACTCTTATTTCGGATTCTGTTGTCGGTGGCACGTAAGCCGCGGAACTGTTGATATTGTTCTCAGGAGCCGGTAGCGCGCGCCTGTCCACCTTTCGATTCGGCGTAAGGGGAAACGAATCCAGAAAAACCCACCGGGAAGGAATCATATATTCGGGCAACCGCGACGAAAGCGTGTCCCGCAATACTTTCACGTCTCGCGGCGCTCCGTTTTGAGCGATCAAGTAAGCGGCCAGGCACTTATCGTTTGGAACATCCTCGCGGACCATGACAACAGCCTGGCGAATGTCGGGTTGCTGTTCCAGAGCAGTCTCGATTTCGCCCAACTCGATCCTGAATCCGCGAAGTTTGACTTGATGGTCGATACGCCCCAGGCATTCCAAGTCGCCATCCACAAGAAACCGTGCAAGATCACCCGTGCGATAAAGCTTTTCACCGGTGCGGAAGGGGTTGGGGACGAATCTCTCAGCAGTGAGTTCAGGCCGCCGCAGGTATCCTCTCGCCAAACCATCGCCACCGATGTAGAGCTCTCCGGTGACACCTTTCGGGACTGGGTGCATGCTCTCATCGAGAATGTAAATTTGTGTATTCGCGATCGGCCGGCCAATGGGTACGGATCCGGAACGAGAATCAACCCGGTGAACGGTCGACCAGATGGTTGTTTCCGTTGGGCCGTAAACGTTCCAGACTTCGGATCCTGTCTTCAAAAGCCGATCGGCCAAATCGCGCGGAAAATTTTCACCACCGCAGAGAATCTTCAGCCCGGGCGTTCCCGTCCAATCGGACTCTAGCAGGAGGCGCCACGTAATGGGTGTCGCCTGCATGACCGTGACATTCGATGCCGCCATCAATTCCGCCAATGCGGCCCCGTCCGAAAGGGCCTCGCGCGGGGCGATGACAATGCTGCCTCCGCTGGTAAGCGGGAGATAGAATTCCAGCCCCGCAATGTCAAAAGAAAGTGTAGTGACCGCGAGAAGGCGATCGCCCTGCGAAAATCCCGGCTCGAGCCGCATGGAAGTGAGAAAATTGACGACCGAGCGGTGCGAAATTTCAACTCCCTTTGGCTTTCCTGTTGAGCCGGAAGTGTAAATCACATACGCCAGATTGTCTGAGGTCCCGCGATTGGGTGGCGCTTGAACTGATTCGCGCGCCAGCAATTCACGATCGCGATCCAGGCAAACCACGGCAGGGAGATGGCCCGGCAATATTTCCAGGAGATGCTCTTCGCTGATCAAGACTCCGGCCCGGGAATCCTCGATCATGAATGCGATTCTGTCGCGAGGATACTGAGGGTCTATGGGTACATAAGCGCCGCCGGCCTTCAGAACGGCAAGAAGCGCGACAGGGATATGAGCCGACCTTTCCAGACAAATGCCTACAAGCACGTCAGGCCCGACGCCCAAGCCGCAAAGCCGCTGCGCCAGCCGGCTCGAGCGGCTGTCCAATTCCCGATAAGTGAGTTCCTCGGAACCGAATACCACGGCGACGGCGTCGGGTCTTCTCGCAACTTGCTGGGCAAACAAGTCATGAATACCTAGATTGCTCGGATATTCCGAGCGGGGTGTTGCGGTGGCTTCGGCGAACTCTTTGCGCTCCGAGGCAGTCATCATGTCCAACTGAGAGATTCTCTGCTCCGGGTTAGCCAGAATACCGTCCAGCAGGCATCGGTAATGCTCCTGCATGCGTTCAATCGTCGAATCGTCGAAAAGGTCGGTGTTGTATTCCCAATGGAACTGTAACTCCTTGTCTCTTTCGCCGGCCTCCACGGTGAGGTCGAATCGCGATGTGCCTGTATCGAATTCCATCGGCTCGACTGTGAGATCCCGCAATTCCAATTTGCGCCACGCGAAATTCTGCAAAATGAACATGACGCGAAACAAGGGTGACCGGTTGACCTCGCGAGGTCCATGCGCCGCTTCCACCAGTTCGCCGAAGGAAACATCCTGATGGGAGAAAGCGTTGAGTGTGGTTTCCCGCACCCGCGCCAGCAACTCCCGGATGGTAGGATCGCCGGAAAGATCTGATCGCAGAGGCAAGTTATTGATGAACAGACCGATAAGTTTTTCGAGTTCCGGCCGCGTGCGTCCTGCCGCCGCCGAACCAACGATGACATCCGGATCGCCTGTGTATCGAAACAGCAGAAGATCGAAGGCAGTGAGAAGAATGGTGAAAAGAGTGACGTTTTCAGCTACGCCGAATTTCTGAGCCGCTGCCAATAGTTCTGTCGGCAACCTGAACAGCGTCCGCTTCCCGCGGTAAGTCATCGCCGGCGGGCGTGGGCGGTCAAAGGGAAGGTCGGCGGCTGAAAACGGGCCGTGTAACCGCTCCTTCCAGAACGACAAGTGAGATCGTGCAGCTTCGCTTCGCAGAAATTCGCGATGCCAGCAGGCGTAATCCAAATACTGGATGGGCAGCTCAGGTAGTGACGACGGCCGGCCATCGCAAAAAGCGGGATAGAGTTGTGCGAATTCCTCTCCGAAGAGCGAAAGCGACCAGCCGTCGGCAGCAATATGGTGGATGGTGGAGATTAGTACGTGGTCGTTATCGCCCAGCTCTACCAGGCAAAGTCGCACCAGCGGCGCGGAAGTCATGTCAAATGGCCGCATTGTTTCTTCCCTGGCGATTTGCATCACAGCGCCGTCGAGCTGAGCTTCAGGCAAACCCCGCAACGATCGCACCTGCATGCTCCAGTCGACAGAAGGATGGATTACCAGCCGGGGGTTTCCTTCGGCATTGACGATGCTGGTTCGCAGTACCTCGTGCCTGCGGATGATTTCTTTCCAACTGTTTTCGAGGGCTTCTCGATTTAACGGCCCTTTTAGCCGCAGGCCACCGGCGATGTTGTAAGCCGCGTTCTTTCCCTCAAACTGTTCCAAAAACCAAAGGCGCTCCTGCTGTAGGGAGGGTGCGAGGAACCCCTCCCGGCTAATCCTCGGGATTTGAGCCGGAGATCCGGGCTGGCTGATTTGGCTGAGAAACTGGATAATTGAGAACTTTTTTTCCCTTAAAGACTCCTTTAGTTCCGCGGTTAAGACGCCGTTCGGTGCCGTACACTTTAACTGTCCATTTTCCAGCGATATTCTGACGTCCAAAGATCGGAGATGGGAAAGCAGATCGACAACCTCTTGCATATGAACTCCTTGGACCGTTTTCAGCGCCGCACTGTGGGTGGCGTCCCACAACGCTACTGCCTTCAAAAGAAATCAGTTACAGCCGGGTGGCCCTGATCGGCCAGACGGAACTCCACCAGTAAGTACTAGCAAATACATAACCATAGTCACAGCCCTCTGAATCAGGTTTTCCATGGCAATGGACTTGCTTTTATGAAACTACGTGCCCGTGCGAAGCGATTGGTTCATTTGCCCGAATCCTCTCCCTGAGGCCTCAACTCGTCTATTTTGTTTTCCGCATGCAGGTGTTGGTACGTCAGCATTTCGTAATTGGGATAATTGGCTGAACGACAATATCGAAGTTTGGCTCGCCCAGTTGCCGGGTCGTGAAGGCAGGCATGGGCAACCACTTTTTTCCTCAATTGCGGAGCTGGTGCCGCACCTGGTCGAAAACATGGAGCCGTTGCTGGATCGTCCCTTCGCTTTCTACGGACATAGCATGGGAGGCACGATCGCTTTCGAGGCAGCATTAAGGGTGAGGCAAAATTATGGCCTGCAACCTCTGCATTTTTTTGCCGGCGCCAGCCCTGCTCCTCAACTTCCGTGGGCCCATTCACCGTTGCGCACGTTGCCGGAAAATGATTTCCTCCGCGAAGTCCAGATCCGCTACGGTGGCCTGCCTGAAACAATCATCTCGGATGCGGAAATGCGCACCCTGTTTCTTCCAATCTTACGCGCCGATATTGCGATGGTGGAAACCTACGCCTACGCGGAGGCCGCGCCGCTCGATTGCGGTATTACAATCTTTGGAGGCGTGGAGGACGCCATGGTGGCTCGATCATCGCTTGCAGCGTGGCAAACCCAGACGGTATCCAGCTTCCGCCTGGAGATGATCCCGGGCAACCATCTATTCCTGCGTTCCGCGGGCGCCCAATTAGTGGAATCCATAGCCGGTGAATTAAAAGCGGCCAATAAAAAGTAGAGGCCGGCCACCCTCGCCGAACGATCTCCAAATCCGGGACTGCTTGAACGCAATCCGCTTGTGACTAATTCGAAGGGAGTAAATTTCTGTCCCCGCACGAGCCCATTGCCATCGTCGGCATCGGTTGCCGATTTCCGGGAGCTCCCGACGTCGAATCCTTCTGGCGCGTCTTGCAGGAGGGAATCGAAACCGTCGGCGAATACTCCGCTAAGCGCTTCGATTACATCGACCGGATGTTCACGGCCGAATCCGTGCGTCGCGGAACGATCGCCACATGTCGTGGCGGCTTTCTGCCCGATGTCGATCGCTTCGACTCCGGCTTTTTCCGAATCTCCCCACGCGAGGCCGCCCTCCTTGACCCGCAGCAACGACTGCTTCTGGAAGTGTCATGGGAGGCGGTAGAAGATGCTGGAATCCCGGTCGAAAGGCTGGCTGGAAGCCAAACCGGAGTCTTTATTGGCGTTTGGACCAGCGATTACGAACATAGTGTTTATGACTTATCGCGCAATCTTGATTTCTACGCGACCACGGGAGGAGGACGTTATCCTGCATCGGGCCGCTTGGCGTATTTTTTGGATCTTCGCGGTCCAAACCTCACCCTGGACACCGCTTGTTCGTCCTCACTGGTCGCGATTCACTTAGCCTGCCAAAGTCTACGCGACGGTCAAAGTGAGATGGCTCTGGCCGGCGGCGTAAATGTGATCCTGCGGCCAGAGGTTACGCTTTCTTACTCTTCTGCAAAAATGCTTTCGGTCGAAGGCCGCTGCAAGTTCGGCGATGCATCAGCGGATGGGTACGTGCGCAGCGAAGGGGCAGGAATCGTACTCCTGAAGCCGTTATCCCGTGCGCTGGCAGACGGAGATTCGATCTATGCCGTGATCCGCGGCAGTGCAGTAAATAATGACGGCAAATCGAGCGGCCTGCTGATCTCTCCAAGTCGCGAAGGCCAAAAGGACATGCTGCGCACCGCCTTCCGGGATGCGGGAGTCTCCCCCGCCGACGTGGATTATATCGAAGCACATGGTACGGGGACGCAGGCGGGCGATCCGGTGGAGATCGAGTCCATTGGCGCCGTGGTTGCCGAAGTCGAACGGAAGCGGCCATGCGCAGTCGGTTCGGTAAAAACCAACCTGGGGCACACGGAATCGGCAGCAGGAGCGGCAGGCCTGATCAAAGTGGCATTGTCACTCGAACGTGGTTTGATTCCCGCGAGTCTGCATTTCCGCGAACCCAACCCCAAAATCGTATGGGACAAAAAAGCGGTCATGGTTCCGGCCAAGGCAATGCCATGGCCCGCCGGTGCAGAACCCTCGATCGCCGGTGTCAGCGGCTTCGGTATTACCGGCACGAACGCCCACATCGTATTGCAGGGTATCGCCGCGCCGCCGGACTCGCGCGACGTAAGCGAACTTCCGCGGCTGTTCCTTCTTTCCGCACAAACGCCGGCGGCACTCGAGGCGCGCGCGGCATCCTGGCAAAAACGATTAGCGTCTGATCCCTCCTGGCCGACTTCGCTTGCTGACCTGGCGTATACCGCTGGGGCTCGGCGAACGCACCACGATGTCCGGCTTGCGATCGTTGCCGGTACCCGGCAAGAACTCAACGAACAACTGGATCAGTGGCTCGCCAAGCAGGAGCGGCCTGGTGTGCGAGCTGGCCGGATCCTCCAGGCTGAAGCGCGACGCGCGGTTTTTGTTTTTCCCGGCCAGGGCGGACAGTGGATTGGAATGGGTCGCGACCTTCTGCGCGACGAACCAGTCTTTCGCGAAGCAATGGCCGCCTGCGATCAAGCCATTCGCGAGCATACCGGCTGGAGCGTAGCCAGCCGCTTGACCGCGGATGATTCCGCAAATGCCTTGGCCGGCATCGACGTCATCCAGCCTGTCTTATTCTCGTTCGTGGTTTCTCTGGCAGCGCTTTGGCGCTCATGCGGAGTAGAACCGCAAGCGGTTGTTGGGCACAGTATGGGCGAAGCCGCTGCTGCCGCGGTTTGCGGTGCGTTGTCTCTGGATGAGGCCGCCGCGGTGATCTGCCACCGCAGCCGCCTGATGAAAAATGCCAGCGGACGCGGACTCATGGCCATCGCGGAACTGAGTTTGGAGGAATCCGAAAAGTTGGTGGACGAGTATGGGGGACGAATTTCCGTTGCCGCCAATAACAGCCCAACCTCGACGGTGCTTTCCGGCGACGCAGATGCCATCGAAGAATTACTAGCCAAACTCGAAACGCGCGAAATCTTTTGCCGTCGCATCCAGGTGGATGTTGCCTCCCACTGCGCCCATATGGATCCGTTCCGCGACGAACTGGCGCGGGCTCTGATCAATATCCGCCCCAGAAAAAGTTTAATTCCGTTCTATTCGACTACTACCGGCGCTCTGGCAGATGGCACGTCGCTGGATGCAGACTATTGGAGCCGCAACTTGCGGCAACCCGTCCTCTTTTCCTCTGCCGTTCAATCTCTGTTGAAAGACGGGTTCGATACGTTTATCGAAGTCAATCCGCACCCGGTGTTGTTGCAGGCACTCGAGGACGGCATTCGCCATAGCGAAAGGGATGCGATCGCCGTGGCGTCCTTGCGGCGCGACAAACCCGAGCGGCCAGAACTGCTCGATGCGCTCGGCGCGCTTTATGTCAGCGGCTTTCCAGTTGATTTCAAGCGTCTCTATCCGCGCGGCGCTTGCTTGCGACTTCCGCCTTATCCCTGGCAACGGGAGAGACATTGGATCGAAGCTGACGAGCAGTCCCTTCTAGGTTCACGCAGCGTAGCTTCCCATCCCAATCTTGGAGGGCGCGTCGAACTTTCGGTGGGGAAAGGCACTCACCTGTGGGATCTGGATTTGCGTCCGACCGGCGAGTCCGCCGACGCGGCTGTTCTTTTGATTGAACTGGCGATTGCGGCGACTTCGGAAATCCTTGAAGGCGGGTCTTTCGTTCTCGAAGAGTTGGAGTTCCCGCCGTCCGCGAAGACCGATCGAGCGGGGCAAATTGTAATCGAATCACGAGGCGGGGGAATCTGGTCCCTGCAAATATCTGCCCGGAAAGACTCCGGATGGTCGCCCCGCTGCAAGGGTTTGATTCGCCTCGCCGTAGATGAATCCACAGCATTTCCCTTCGGCGAATCGCGCGAGCGCGTGATCGAGGCCGATGACCGCCGCCCGCTGGAGGCGTGTTTGAAGTTTGCCGCAGATGGGCTCGATCAACGATTGGATGGCGGATCGTACCGCGTGACCAAAATTGGCCGCCTCGCTTTCCGCGAGAATGGGTCGCAGGCCAAACGTGTTGTCCGCGCTGCTGTGCGGGCGGATTTCCACATTTCGGAAGCAAATTGTCGGCTGGAGATTTCGGGCGGGGATGTCCTGATGGACATCTCTCAGATTCGATTTGAACCAGCAGGACAAGCGGACGCGACCGATTCAATTTACGAACTGCAGTGGATACACACGGAACGTCCCACGAAAACTGCCACGGCCGAAGGCTCGTGGATTTTGGTTGGCGACTCGAATGGAATGGCAAAGCAATTGGCGCTGCAACTCCGGGTCCTCGGAGGCAGCTGTTCTTTCGTATCCGATGCCAGTGGTCTACAGCAGGCGCTTGGTTCTCTCGGCTCGCCATGCCGCGGAGTGGTTTGCATTCCTCGAATGCGCGGCGCGAATCCGCAGGACGCACTAGTGGAGGCGTTTGACGTCGTCGAGGTCATACAAGCACTGGCAGCTGGAGAAACAGCGAATCCACCACGCCTTTGGATCGTCAGCGCAGGCGCATGGAAGCTGCCGGGCGATTCGCAGGATCTGATTCCTGTGCATGGGGTGCTCTGGGGCCTCGGGCGGGTCATTGCTCGCGAGCATCCAGAGCTGCGCAATACCAATGTGGACATACCTTCGTTGCCGGCCGAAAAGGATTTCGAAACGCTTGCGAAGCAGATGTGTCAAAACAGCGCGGAAGATCAGATCGTGGTGCGCGGCGGCAATTGCTTTGTAGCGCGATTCAAGCGACGCGCGGCTGCGACCCGCCCCGAACCATTTGCAGTTTTGCCGGACGCCACTTATCTAATCACGGGGGGCATGGGAGGAATTGGCATCGAACTGGCCCGCTGGCTGGTATCTGCCGGCGCGCGGCATTTGGCCCTGGTCGGCAGGCGCCCGCCCACGGCTGTTGTGCGCGAACAGCTGGACGCTCTGGAATCATCCGGAGCCTCCGTGCGGATTTTCAATTCCGACGTCACGGACACGAGTGAGATGTCAGCAGTATTCCACCAGATTGCCTCGGCGATGCCCCCGTTGCGCGGCGTCTTTCATCTCGCGGTTGCAACGGACGGAGTTCTAATAGGCGAACTCACCAAGGAAAGGCTTGAGCGTGTGTGGCGCCCAAAAGCGGTCGGCGCGTGGACATTGCACAACCTGACCCAGGGCATGCCGCTGGACTTCTTTGTCTTGTTCTCGTCGGTCGCGTGCGTTTTGAGCCAGCCCGGCCAAGGCAGCTACGCCGCGGCGAACTCCTACCTTGACTCGCTCGCTCGATACAGGCGCGGCCAGGGACTGAAAGCATCCAGCTTTCAATTTGGACCGTGGGAAGGTCTCGGCCTGGCTCGCGAGGAAGGCGCGCTCAAGAGCGTGCGCGCGTACCAGCAACAAGGCATTCGCAGTCTGCCTCTTTCGAAGGCGCTCGATGCGCTTGAGTGTCTGCTGCGTGAGGACGCCACCAATAATTTGATCCTGCCGGTCCGTTGGGACGAATTCGCGCGAAGCTTCGCGGGCGACAAAATCCCGAATCTATTTTTGGACCTGGCGGCCGCGGCCGGTCCCGCAGCCGATGCGGAGCCGCTGAAAGAATCTGTCCGCGAGAAATTGCTGGCGGTCCCGGCGGGACGCGCGCGCCGCGCGCTGCTCGAGAACCATTTGCAGAATGCGCTCGCAACGGTGCTCAAGGCGGATGCCTCACGGATGGATCCGACCAAGCCACTCGGTTCGTTGGGCGTTGATTCCCTCATGGCGCTGCAATTTGTGCGCCGGTTGGCCATATCCACTTCCGTTCATCTCCCTGCCACGGCGATTTTCAACTATCCGACGCTTCGGCTGCTCGAAACAGAGCTCGCGCGCCGCATGGAAATTCCCCTGGATTCGGAAACGCAACCTGTTCCTGCATCTTCAGCGGCTGACTTTGCTGTCGCGGAGAACTCCGGTGTTTCAAAGTTAACCGAAGAAGAAACAATAAGCGCACTGCTCGAAGGGGGAGGCTAAGGCAGTGGCCGAATCCTCACCAACCTTCCTCTCTTCTGCCAAGCTCGCGCTAGCCATACGGCGGGCGAAGGCGGAAAGAGCGGACCTGTCTCTGCCGGCCTCCGATCCGATTGCCATTGTCGGGATTGGCTGCCGTTTCCCCGGTGACGTCCGCTCGGCGGACGATTACTGGCGGTTGCTGCACAATGGCGTCGATGCCATCACGACCATTCCGCCGGAGCGATGGGATGCTGATGCCTACTTCGATGCGGATCCCCAGGCTCCCGGCAAGACGAACAGCCGCTATGGCGGGTTTGTTCCTAAAGTGGATATGTTCGATCCATTGTTGTTTGGAATTGCGCCACGCGAGGCAATTTCCATGGATCCGCAGCAGCGGTTGCTGCTCGAAGTTGTGTGGGAAGCGATCTGGAACAGTGGTTGCGCTCCGGAATCTCTTGCAGGGAGCCTGGCGGGCGTATTTATTGCTGTATATAACTCTGATTACTCGCGTCTCCTGGTTGAGAACTGTGAAGCCATCGGCCCGAATACGACGGCGGGTGGTTCTCACAGCATTGCCTCCGGCCGAATTTCTTTTCTGCTCGATCTTCACGGCCCCTGTCTTTCCATAGATACCGCGTGTTCTTCTTCGCTCGTAGCCATACATGTCGCATGCCAAAGCCTTCGCGCCGGCGAATGCAATATCGCGCTGGCCGGTGGCATTACGCTCCACCTGTTGCCGGAGCATTACATCGCGATGGCCAAGCTTGGAATGCTTGCCCCCGATGGACGATGCAAGACATTCGATTCTAAAGCGGACGGGTTCGTGCCTGGCGAAGGCTGCGGAATTGTCGTTTTGAAGCCTCTTGCGGATGCGCTCAAGAATGGGGATCACATCTACGCCGTGATTCGCGGCACTGCGGTAAACCAGGATGGCCGCACGAACGTACTCACGGCTCCGAATGGACTGGCGCAACGGGAAGTAATCCGCGCGGCGCTACGCAATGCGCAAGTTCCTGCTTCCTGTGTCTCCTATGTCGAAGCGCATGGCACGGGCACTGCTCTCGGAGATCCCATCGAGGTCGAGGCACTGGCCGAAATTCTGGGCGCAGAATCGCCAACGGCGGTACCGTGCGCTCTGGGCGCGGTGAAGAGCAACCTAGGACATCTCGAAGCCGCTGCAGGTGTGGCAGGCTTGATTAAAGCGGCGCTCGCGCTCGATCGCGAGGAGATTCCCCCCAATCTCCACTACGACGAACTGAATCCGCACATCACACTGCAGGGAACGCGGTTTTATCTTCCCGCCCAGCCGACACCTTGGCCACGCGGCACGCAGCCGCGCATTGCGAGCACGAGCTCGTTTGGGTTTGGCGGCACCAACGCCCACGTGGTGATCGAAGAGGCGCCTCAGGTCCCGCAGCGCCACATGGAGAATAACGCCGCGGGGCGCGGCAATTTTCTGCTCCCGATTTCAGCGCGTACGCCGGAGGCTCTGAAGGATTTCGCGCGACTGTATCGAGAATTTCTGGACAGCGAAAGCGGAAAGCGAATCGAGCTATACGATATCTGCCATTCGGCGGCAACGCGCCGCCATCATCACGAAGAGCGGCTTACCGTTCAGGGAAGCATGCATCAGGAATTGTCTCAGCTTCTGGACGATTTTCTAGAGGGGCGCACCCCGGCCGGGCTGGCTGTCGGACGCTCGTCACAGGAAAGCGAAGGCATTGTCTTTCTGTTCTCGGGACAAGGATCGCAGTGGCCACGCATGGGTGCTTCGCTATATGAGAGCGAGCCGGCGTTCCGTGCCGCGATCGAAGAATGCGAATCGTTGGTCCGGCGTTACGCCGGCTGGTCGCTCGTGGAGCAGCTTCTGGCCCCCGCTGAAAATTCACAACTGGACCACACCGAATTCGCGCAGCCCGCAATCTTTTGCGTCGAAGTCGCGCTTGCCAGGTTGTGGGAGTCGTGGGGCATTACACCCGCTGTTGTCATTGGCCACAGCGCAGGAGAGGTGGCTGCCGCTCACGTCGCCGGCGTGCTCGGATTGGATGAGGCGGTGCGTGTAGTAGTGCATCGCGGCCGCTTGATGGAGCGCGCCACCGGGCTGGGTAAAATGGCTGCGATCCATCTTCCCGCCTCCCAGGTCTCAGAACGGATCAAAGCCTTCAGCGAAAGCATTTCCATTGCGGCCCTCAACAGCCCTGAATCCACAGTGATCTCCGGAGACCCCCAACTCGTCGAGCGATTGACCGCCGATTGGCTTCGGGAGGGTGTTGGCTGCCGCATGCTGCCGGTTAACTACGCCTTTCACAGCATGCAGATGGATCCCTACAGCGCGGAACTCCCTCGCCTGCTCGAATCGGTAACCATCAGCAAGCAATCCGTACCGATGATTTCAACCGTTACCGGAACGATTACGGATGGCAATCAATTCCACGCAGAGTACTGGGGGCAGAACGTCCGGCTTCCTGTGCTTTTTGCCGCGGCGGTAGAAGCCGCGAAGGATCTGCGGCTGCAAACTTTTCTCGAGATCGGGCCTCACCCGGTACTCCTCAGCAATGTAAGGGATTGTCTTGAAAAAAGTGAGCGCCCCCAAAACCTGATTCCCTCTTTGCACCGTAACAAAAATGAAGCCGCGGCAATGCTCTCATCCCTGGGACGTTTTTATGCGCTGGGATATTCAGTCAAATGGGAATCGGTGTATTCGAGACAAGCTCCGCCAGTGTCACTTCCCGATTATCCCTACCAGCGCCAAAGGTATTGGATAAGCCGGCGTCCGAAAGCTCAAGCGAACGCTCTGCACCCACTGCTTGGCACGCAAGTGCGTTCACCCTTGATTCATGGCGCAGCCTTTCAAGCGGAGTTGGACGTTTCGGTTCTGCCTTATCTGGCCGACCACCGGATTGATGGCTCAATCCTTTTGCCGATGACTGCGTTCCTGGAAACTGCGAGCCGTGCGGTTGACATCCTCTCTGGGGCGCCACGCGCCATCGCGGACATCGTGATTCACAGTCCGCTTATTTTGCCCGAGGAAGGCGGACGCACGGTTCAAACGACCGTTGAAGGCGACCGCTTTCAAGTGTTCAGCGCCGATGGTGAGGGATGGAAACTTCATGCCAGCGGCCGCTCAGCCGAGATGCCGGTCATGAATCCCGTCGATAAAGTTTGCTTCTCGACAAAACCGGCGGCGGCCCTTTCCCCAATTGATTTGAGTCTGTTCTACGAACGTCTCGCGGAGACTGGTCTGGAATTTGGTCCATCCTTCTGCGTCCTGCAAAGTCTCCATGCCGGAGTGAATGAATCACTGGGCCGGATTTGCCTGAGCGAACGGGAGGCGCGCGAATCGTCCCACTATCGGATGCATCCGGCTTTGCTCGATGGATGTCTTCAGACCACGCTGGCTGCCGCCGCGCGAGATTTTAATGAAATATACCTGCCCTTCAGCATGGAGCGGTTTGAGATTTTTCGCCCGGCTGGCGCGCAGGTTTGGGCGCATGCTCGCATCCGGCCATCCTCTTCCAACGGCGAAACCCGTTCCGCTGACATCGACATTTTTGATGAGCACGGAGAATTGCTCGCGCGTGTCGCAGCGCTTCATCTGAAGCGCCGGACTTCGCGAAGTTCGATCGAGCGAAAGATGTATCAAGTGCAGTGGCGTCAATCCGGCCATGCCGCAAGCGAAGCCGCGGAGACCGGGCCTTGGCTGGTGATTTGCGAGGATTTCG
The DNA here is from genome assembly GCA_963804145.1 of uncultured Acidobacteriota bacterium. Lineage (GTDB taxonomy): Bacteria > Acidobacteriota > Terriglobia > Acidiferrales > UBA7541 > Palsa-360. The sequence continues at coordinate 977,384 of CAWDPI010000010.1, forward strand.
CCGACGGCCAAAAATTGGCGGATTCCCTGCAGGGCCGTGGGATCCACGCCACGCTGCGGAAACCAGGCGGCGCGCTGGATGGAGCAATGGACGTCCAGTGCGTAGTGCAAATCATCGAGGGCGGATCCGCAGAGAAATCTGAAAAAATCGAATCCGCGGCGTGCGCTTCGGTGTTGCGGCTCGTTCGTGAACTTCTTTCGCGTTTTCCCACGCGGCCGCCGCGTTTGTGCCTGATCACCAGGGGTGCGGTTGCGATTGGACCCTCCGATCGCTGTGAGGGTTTTGCTCAAGCGCCCGTTTGGGGCATGGCCCGAACGATCGCAATGGAACACCCGGAACTCCGCTGCAGAACGCTCGATTTGGACCCTGCGAATCCTGATTTTGCCGCGCTCGCAGAAGAAATCGGCAGAGTCAGCGCGGAGGATCAAACGGTGTTTCGCGGCAACAAGAAGTATCATCCACGGCTCGAACCGAAATTTTACGCGCCAATCGAACCTCGCCGCTTATCCGTTTCGGCCAGAGGATCGATCGACAATCTTCAAACCGAGATTCTCGTGAGGCGTGCTCCCTCAGACGGCGAAGTGGAAGTTGAAGTTGAAACAACGGCCCTGAATTTCCGCGATGTTTTAGGCGTGTTGGGGATGTATCCCGGTGATCCGGGGCCTCTCGGTCTGGAATTTTGCGGCCGAATCGCCCGTGTGGGCAATGGTTTGACCAACTATGCGCCCGGCGACCGGGTGATGGGAATTGCTTGGGGCAGCTTCGCATCCTTTGTGAACACACCCGCTGCTTTAATTACTCCCGTCCCTGCAAATCTGAACACCGCTCAAGCCGCAGGCATCTCGAACGCTTTTCTAACGGCGTACCATTGCCTGGTGGAGGTTGCAGGACTCAAGCAGGGCGACAAAGTTCTGATTCATGCTGCGACCGGAGGCGTGGGGCTGGCCGCCGTGCAGATCGCTCAGAGCGCCGGCGCGGAAATCTTCGCGACGGCAGGCAGCGAGGAGAAGCGTGAATATCTTCGCAAGCTCCAGGTGCCGCACGTTTTCAGTTCCCGCACACTGGACTTCGCGCGCGAAATTCCCAAGATTACCGGCGGCAAAGGCGTCGACGTGGTGCTGAACTCTCTCGCTGGTGATTTCCTTGCAGCGAGTTTTGCCGTCACTGCCGATGGAGGCCGCTTCATCGAGATCGGCAAGAACGACGTCTGGACCCGGGAGCGGGTCGCGGCTCTCTCGAAATCCATCCATTACGCGATTGTCGATCTCGCTCCGGTGATCGATGGCGAACCTGAACGTATCCGTTCATATTTTTCGAAGATTCGCGAGAATCTCGCGCGGGGCGTATTCCGCCCGCTGCCCATATCTGTTTTTGAATTCGACGATTGCGCAGCGGCTTTCCGGTACATGGCTGAGGCAAAGCATATTGGCAAGGTCGTGGTGCGCCACCCGATAGCTACTCGTATCGCTGCGGATGCCACTTATCTCGTGACGGGTGGTCTGGGCGCGATCGGTTTGCTCACCGCCGAGTGGCTGGTAAGCCGGGGGGCGCGCAACTTGCTGCTCCTTGGCAGATCGTCTCCCGATTCGCATGCTCTTGCAAAGGTTGATGGAATGCGCCAGGCAGGAGCGCGCGTCGAAATTCGCCAGGCCGATGTGAGCAAGCGAGCGGATCTGGCTTTAATTTTGGGCGAGATCGGCGAGTCGATGCCGCCTCTTCGCGGCGTGATCCATGCCGCAGGTGTGGTGGACGACGGCATCCTCGCTCAGCAGACCGAAGAGCGCTTCGAGCGGGTCATGGCGCCGAAAGTTGCTGGTGCGTGGAACATCCACGAACTTACTCGCTCTATGCCACTCGATTTTCTGGTGATGTTCTCATCCGTTGCTTCGATCACAGGGTCTCCGTCGCAGTCGGCTTATGCCGCCGGCAACGCATTCCTGGACGCCCTGGCGCAATACCGGCGGAATCTCGGCCTTCCAGCCCTGAGTGTGAATTGGGGAGCCTGGGCGGATGCGGGCATGGCTGCCCGTGTCGCAGCGCAGGGAGGCCGTCACGCGCTTTCTGCCATCCGGCCGATGCCGCCGCAGGATTGCTTCGACTGTCTGGAAACAGCGATGGCGGCCGGCGCACCGCAGGTTGTCGTTGCGGATATCGATTGGACGCAATGGAAGAACCCGTCCCCGTTGCTTTCTGACCTTGTGAAAAAAGTGATCCCGCAGAACGCCAGGATTCCGCAGGACAGCATTCTGGATGTTCTGGAAAGCGCTCCGCAGGCGAATCGAAGAAAGCTTCTTGTCGACTATTTGCGCGCGGAAGCGCTTGGCATACTCGGTCTGAACCAATCCTATTTTATCGATGAGCGGCAGCCTCTGCTCAAAATGGGCCTCGATTCGCTGATGGCGGTTGATTTTCGCAACCGTCTGTCCGCTGCCTTAAAACGCAATTTGACTGCTACGTTGCTGTTCGACTATCCGACGATTGGCGAGCTCGCGGATTACCTGGACGCTCGCGAGCCGTCCTCGCCGCCGGAAGCGTCTGATCCGCTTCTCCGCGCGATGGATGGTGTCAGCGATGCAGAGGCGGAAGAGTTGCTGAAGCAGGAGCTGGGACTCACCTCCTAACTTATGTCAAACGATTCTCAATTCGAAAATCTCTCGCCGATCAAGAAGGCTCTTTACGAGATCCGGACCCTGAAGGGAAAGGTCCGCGATCTTGAGCGGGCGCAAAACGAGCCCGTGGCCATTATCGGCATGGGCTTGCGGTTTCCCGGTGAAGCTTCCGACGCTGCGGCGCTTTGGAACATTCTCAGCCGCGGTCATAGCACGGTAACCGAGATTCCAGATTCCAGATGGAACATCGACGACTACTACGATCCCGATCCTGAAGCGCCAGGGAAAATGTACTCGCGGCACGGATCGTTTGTTGGCGATCCGTCCGGTTTTGACGCTCATTTTTTCGGCATTTCGCCTCGCGAAGCCGTCGAGCTGGATCCGCAGCACCGGCTGGCGCTTGAGGTCGCGTGGGAAGCGTTGGAAAATGCCGGGTACAGTCCTGCCCTTGCGGCGGCATATCGGACGGGCGTCTTTCTGGCGCTTAGCAATAGCGATTACGGACGTTTCGTCTTCAGTCGAATGGATGAAATCGATGCGTATTCGAGCACCGGGAATATTCTCTCGGTGGCAGCCGGACGGATTTCTTACACCTTGGGTTTGGAGGGGCCGAGTATTGTTGTGGATACGGCTTGTTCAGGCTCACTCGTGACCGCGCATCTGGCATGTCAAAGTCTGCGCGCGCGGGAATGCCGGATGGCATTGGCCGGCGGCGTCAATCTGATCCTTTCTCCCGAAATCAATATCAATTTTTCGAAAGCCCGCATGCTGGCGCCCGACGGGCTATGCAAAGCCTTCGACGCGAAGGCGGATGGGTTCGTGCGCGCCGAAGGCTGCGGAATTGTTGCGTTGAAGCTGCTCTCCGACGCCATTGCAGACCGTGACAACATTCTCGCGTTAATTCCCGGCTCAGCCATCAATCAGGACGGGCGCAGCGGTGGCCTGACGGTGCCGAATGGGAAGGCGCAGGAAACATTGTTGCGCCAGGCGCTGGCAAATGCCGGCGTGAAGCCGGAAGAGATCCAGTACGTGGAAGCGCATGGGACGGGCACGGCGCTGGGCGATCCGATCGAAGCACGCGCGTTGGCTGCCGCGTTGGGTGCGGGGCGAACAAAAGAAAATCCATTGATCGTAGGCTCCGTAAAGACCAACCTCGGTCACCTGGAATCGGCGGCAGGAGTCGCGGGGCTGATGAAGGTTGTCCTGTCACTACAGAACGAGGCGATCCCGCCACATTTGCATTTCCAGGAAATAAATCCGCACATCGATTGGCTCGGAGTTCCCGTCCAGGTTCCTGTCACCTTGCAGCCGTGGCCCCGCGGACAAGGGAGGCGTCTGGCTGGAGTGAGCTCGTTTGGGTTTAGCGGAACGAATGCGCATGTGGTTGTCGAGGAAGCGCCAGCCCCTGAGCCGCAGAAGCGCGATTGCGAAAGACCCCTGCACATCCTGGCTATTTCCGCCCGATCCAGGAATGCACTGCAACAATTAACAGAGCGGTACGCCGGAATACTCAGCTCTACTACCGGCGATTTGGGAGATATCTGCTTCACCGCGAATGCGGGTCGCGCGCATTTCGACCAGCGAGCAGTCTACGTAGGGGCAACGCATGAGGAGATGAAGCAAGCTCTGCTTTCCGGGCCGCTGGCATCGGGAACTAAAGATGGCGAGATCGAATTGGTTTTTATGTTTTCCGGACAAGGTTCGCAGTACGCGGGCATGGGGCAAGAGCTGTATCGGAGCCACCCGGTGTTCCGGCGGGCGCTCGACGAGTGCGCTGAACTGCTGCGAGACGAGCTGGCCGAGCCATTGGTGGAAGTGCTGTGGGGCAAATCGGTTTCCATGTTGGACGAGACCGCGTATACGCAACCGGCGCTGTTTGCCGTGGAGTACAGCCTGGCGGAGTTGTGGAAGTCCTGGGGAATGGAACCGAAAGCGGTTGTGGGCCACAGCGTTGGGGAGTATGTGGCGGCCTGCGTGGCCGGGGTTTACGGCCTGGCCGAGGGATTGAAGTTGATTGCCGCGCGGGCGCGCTTGATGCAGGCGGTTTCGGGGCGCGGAGCGATGGCGGCGGTGATGGGCAACGAAGAGAGTGTTCGAGGCGCGCTGGCGGGGCTGGAGGAGCAAGTTTCGATCGCAGCGGTGAATGCCCCGGCAAGTCTGGTGATCTCGGGTTACGAGCAAGGCGTATTACAAGCCGAGGAACGCCTGAAAAGGAATGGTGTAAGGGTGCAGCGGCTCAACGTATCGCACGCCTTTCATTCGCCGCAGATGGCGGAGATGGAAGAGGCGTTCGAAAAAGAGTGCAGTGGGCTGCACTACGAAGCCCCCCAGGTACAGCTGATCTCCACTGTAACAGGAAAGCAGATCGGGCGGGAAGAGATCAGCGCGGGATACTGGCGCCGGCAGGTGAGAGAGCCGGTGCGGTTCCAGCAGGCGATGGAAACGTTAAAGGGACAGGGCTATCAGGTATTTGTGGAAGTGGGACCTGGGACGACGCTCGCCGGGTTGGGAAGGCAGACGATCGGCGGCGAAGAAGCGGTGTGGGCGACGTCGATGAAAAAGGGTCGTGGGGAATGGGCGCAGATCCTGGAAAGTCTGGGGAAGATCTATGTGCGCGGAGGGGAGATAAACTGGCGGGGATTTGATGAACCGTACGGGCGGCGTCGCGTGGCGCTGCCTACCTATCCGTTCGAACGCCAACGATATTGGATCGAGAGGAAGCCCGCAACGTCAGAACATCCCGCTGTCCGGACGGATGACGACACCCAATGGCAATGGATTCGCGAAGCGGCGGTTCGACAATCCCAGCAATGCCCCATTGACCTCGAGATCGCCAAGTACCCGTTGCGCTGGGCCATGCTCGACAAACTCACCTCGGCGTATATTGTTTTGACTTTGAAGAAATTCGGCGTGTTTCAGACCGCTGGTGAACGGCATTCCTCAGAATCACTGATTGGCAAGTGCAGGATTAAGGGGCCGTACGAAAAACTCCTGCATAGATGGCTTAAGAAACTGGCGAACGAAGGTTTGCTGGAGCGCGATGGCGATGACTTTGTTTCGGCCCAGCCCTTGCCACGCATAGAAATCAAAGCGCTGCTGGACGAGGCGGGAGATATTTTCTCGGGCGACCGCATCTTCCTCGACTACGCAGCGGCGTGCGGGGGAAAGCTCTACGAAGTTCTCAGCGGAATGGAAAGTCCTCTCGATACGCTGTTCCCCGGCGGATCGTTCTCACTGGCAGAACAACTGTACGAGAGCTCGCCAGTGGCCGTTTATTTCAACTCGATTGCGCGAGCCACGCTCGAAGGATTCTTGCGATCTCACGGGAATGGCTTCGTGCGCGTCCTGGAAATCGGCGCCGGGACGGGCAGCACGGCGTCTGCTCTGGTGCCTGCCCTGCCACCCGGCGCAGCCGAATACCACTTCACGGACGTCTCGGATATTTTCCTCAATCACGGAGCACGAAAATTCGCTTCCTATCCTTTCCTGAGATTCGGACAGCTCGATATTGAGCGGGAAGGCGCCGGGCAGGGATACCCCGATGGCAGCTTTGATGTGATTGTGGCCGCCAACGTCATCCATGCAACTCGCAACCTTCGCACCACGATGGCAAACGTGAAGTCGCTACTCGCGCCGGGAGGAATCCTGATCCTGTCCGAGGCGACGGATTATCTGCCATGGCTGGACATCACGGTTGCTCTGATCGAAGGCTGGCAGCGCTTCGAAGACGGGTATCGCGGAGACCATCCACTCCTGCTGGCCAAAACCTGGCAGGGCATTTTGGAAGACTCCGGATTTGAAAGAATCGCGGCTTTTCCGGAATCACAGTCTCCTGCGCAAATTCTGGGCCGCCACGTCGTCGTGGCCAGAGTATCGGCAACCGGAGCGCGCCTGAGTAAAGAGCCTCTGGCAAGCGCCGCCTCGCAGCAGCAGAAACAAGCGCGGAAATCCAGTGAAGCCACGCTTGACCTCGCGGCTTTGCTGGATGCTTCACCCGCTCAGAGACATGAGATTTTGGTCGCACTGGTCCGTCAGCAGATTGCGGATATGCTTCGTTTCGATTCTCCCGAACGCATCGAGCGCAAGCGCCGCCTGATCGACATGGGTTTGGACTCCTTAATGGCCGTCGACTTGCGCAACCGGTTGGGGAACGCGCTTCAATTGGAACGGCCCCTCAGCGCCACGCTTTTTTTCGACCACCCGACTCTGGACGCCCTGGTCGATTATCTGGAACGCGACATCCTCAAATTCAGGCAGGAGCTTGAGCCTGCGCTTCCGACTGCCGACCCGATGGCCGGGCGGGCCAGCGAGCTCGAAGAACTGGCCGACGATGAAGTCGAAGCCATGCTTCTGAAAAAGTTGGAGTCACTCTAAATCAATGGAAACGATATCCAATCGCTTTCAGAATCTCTCCCCGCTGAAACGGGCCCTGCTGGCCCTGGAGGAGATGCAGGCGCGCTTGACCGAGACGGATCGCGCGCGCACCGAACCAATCGCCGTGATCGGCATCGGATGCCGCTTCCCGGGCTCGGACAATCCGGCGCGCTTCTGGCAGCTGCTGCGAAATGGAGTGGATGCCGTCGGGGAAACTCCCGCTTCGCGCTGGAGCAATGAAGACTTTTACGATCCTGATCCGGATAAGCCCGGCAAAATGTCGACGCGATGGGGCGGATTCCTCGATCAAATCGACCAGTTCGATCCCGAGTTCTTCGGAATCTCGCCGCGAGAAGCTGCGGCAATGGACCCCCAGCAGCGACTTTTGCTCGAAGTCGTCTGGGAAGCGTTGGAAAATGCGGCCCAGAATCCTCGCAAACTCGGTTCCTGCCGGACCGGCGTATTCGTTGGCCTGACCGGTGATGAGTATGCGCAACTGTTTCACCGCAGCGGCGACCTTTCCATGTTCAACGCATACTTTGCTTCCGGGGTCGCCCGCAGCGTCGCGGGCGGACGAATTTCGTACACCCTGGGTATCCAGGGCCCCAACCTTTCCATCGACACGGCGTGTTCTTCTTCGCTGGTTGCCGTTCATACAGCCTCCCTCTATTTGCGGATGGGTGAGTGCCGCATGGCCCTGGCCGGGGGGTCGAACGTGATCCTATCGCCGGAAATCGGGATCGCATTTTCCAAATCGCACATGATGGCGGCTGACGGGCGCTGCAAGGCGTTCGACTCGCGGGCGGACGGATTCGTACGCGGGGAAGGATGCGGGATCATTGTACTGAAACGTCTGTCGGATGCGGTGGCCGACGGCGATAGCATCCTCGCGCTCATTCGCGGATCAGCGGTGAATCAGGATGGCCACAGTAGCGGTTTGACGGTGCCGAGCCTCTCCGCGCAGCAGGAAGTGGTCCGGCAAGCCCTGGAGAACGCAGGCGTGCAGCCAGGGGAAATCGGTTACGTGGAAGCACATGGGACGGGAACCGCTTTGGGCGATCCGATTGAGGCGCGCGCGCTGGCGGCGGTGCTGGGGCCAGGACGTACGGCAGAGAATCCACTGGTTGTGGGATCTGTGAAGACAAACCTGGGACATCTTGAATCCGTTTCCGGAGTCGCGGGATTGATCAAGGTGATTTTGTCGATGCAGCACGAACAGATCCCGCCGCATTTGCACTTTCACCAGATGAATCCGCACATCGACTGGGGCGGAATGCCGGTGGAAATACCCGTGCAGGGCAAGCCGTGGAGGCGCGGAGAGAAGCGCCGCCTCGCGGGAGTGAGTTCTTTTGGTTTCAGCGGGACGAATGCACACGTGATCCTGGAGGAAGCGCCGGTAGTGCCAGCGCGTACGGCCGGGATGGAAAGGCCGCTCCATGTGCTGGCGGTATCGGCGCGCAGCGAGGCAGCGCTGAAGACTTTGGTGGAACAGTACGTGGAAGAGCTTGGGCTGGCTGGAGCGCAGCTGGGCGACGTGTGCTACACGGCGAATGCGGGACGCGCACAGTTCGAACACCGCGTGTGCGTTGCAGGAAGTTCAGTTGCGGAAATACAGCAGAAGTTGGCCGGCGCGTTGCCGGGAGAGCGTGTGCGTGATCGCGACGGCGTCCGTGCGGTATGGCTATTTCCAGGGCAGGGCGCGCAGTACGCGGGGATGGGCAAGGAGTTGTACGAGACACAACCCCTGTTCCGCAAGGCGATGGAACATTGCGCGGAGGTGTTGCAAGGAGAATGGAAGGAGTCGCTGCTGGAGGTGCTGTGGGGCGGCTCGACACATTTGCTGGAGCAGACAGAGTACACGCAGCCGGCAATGTTTGCGGTGGAATATGCGCTTGCGCAGCTTTGGAAGAGTTGGGGAATTGAGCCGATGGTGGTGCTCGGACACAGTGTTGGGGAATATGTGGCAGCATGCGTCGCCGGGGTGTACGGGCTGGAAGATGGGATGAAGTTAGTCGCCACGCGCGCAAGATTGATGCAGGCAGTAAGCGGACGCGGAACGATGGTTGCGGCGCGATGTTCGGAAGAGCGAGTTAGGGAGGCGCTGAAGGGATTCGAGGCCCAGGTATCGATTGCGGCGTTCAATGCGCCAGGCAGCGTGGTGATCTCCGGTTACGAGAAAGAAGTGAGGCAGGTGGAGGATCGGCTGGCAAGTTGGGGAGTGGGAGTGCAGAGGCTGGAGGTCTCGCACGGTTTTCATTCCCCGCAGATGAGGGAGATGGAAGAGGAGTTTGAGCAAGCGGCGGAGAAGGTGAAATACGAAGGTCCGCGAGTGGAAATAATCTCGAGTGTAACGGGCAAGCAGATGGGGCGGGAAGAGATCAGCGCGGGATACTGGCGCCGGCAGGTGAGAGAGCCGGTGCGGTTCCAGCAGGCGATGGAAACGTTAAAGGGACAGGGCTATCAGGTATTTGTGGAAGTGGGACCTGGGACGACGCTCGCCGGGTTGGGAAGGCAAACGATCGGCGGCGAAGAAGCGGTGTGGGCGACGTCGATGAAAAAGGGTCGTGGGGAATGGGCGCAGATCCTGGAAAGTATGGGGAAGATGTATGTGCGGGGAGCGGAGATCAACTGGCGGGGATTTGATGAACCGTACGGGCGGCGGCGCGTGGCCCTGCCTACCTATCCGTTCGAACGCCAACGATATTGGATCGAAAGCTCAAAAGACGGAAGAGTTACAGCCCCTCGGAGGAGGATTGCCGCGGACAATCTGTTAGAGCACCCGTTACTTGGTCGACGCATGGAATTGGCTGGAAACCAGGAAGTATGCGTCTGGGAAAATCAAATTAGCATAAAGGACTTGCCGTACCTTGGCGACCACCGCGCGTTCGAAACTGTTATTTTCCCGCTTACTGGCTACCTCGAGATGATGATGGCCGCGTCGTCGGCGCGAGGCGGGGGCAACGCTGGGCTCTGCAACGTTTTAGTCTACGAACCATTGATACTGCTTCCTGACGATCCCAAGACTGTTCAGGTAATCCTGCGTGGTGAAACGGCTGAGATCTACAGTCGCGAAGAAAATACCTGGAAACGTCACGTCACGGCTCAAATCGCTTCCTCGGAGGTGCCGGCGCTGTCTGATGCGCTCGGCGTGTTGCGGGATCGAGTCCGAACGCAGTTATCCCCACCGCAGTTCTACTCAACTGTGGCAGAGCGGGGCATGGACTTTGGTCCGGCGTTTCAATGTATACGCGATCTGTGGACGGACGCTGGCGAGTCGCTCGCGTACGTGTGCGGGCCTGAAGACGCAGCGGAAATTTACGGAATTCATCCCGCGTTGCTGGACGGATGCTTTCAAGCCATCGGCGCTGCGCTTCCTCCGGGCGATCAGCAATTGTATTTACCCGTTGGCATGGAACGGTTCGAAGTTTTCAAGACCCGCAGGCAACGCCTTTGGGCGCATGCGTCGAGGCGTCCAGGCGCCTCTCGCGCGACAAACTCCCTGACGTTCGACATTACTCTGTTTGATGAAGACGGGCCGGTGGCCGAGGCGCGCGGCTTGGAAATGCGCGGCACCACCCGAGAAGTTCTGCGACGCCACCTGACTCGGAAGCACGAGAGCCCGCTGTTCGAATTGCGGTGGGAACCGAAGAAAGCAGCGGAGGAGCGTCAGGATCTGACCGGAGATTGGTTGATTCTCGCCGATCAAAGCGGCGTAGGCGCAAGCTTGGCCGAACGGCTGGGGGCCATGGGCGCGCGCTGCACAGTGGCCGGGGAATCCACAGCCGTGGCCGCGCTGGAACGAAAGAACTGGCAGGGAGTGATTCAGTGCCGTGCACTCGACGCCCCGCGCACAGATTCGTTGACTCTCGGCCTTCTTGCCGATTCGCAGCGCCTCGTTTGCGAGACGGTTCTCCACCTGCTGAAACGCCTCGCCGGCAATACGGATGCAGTTCCGCCGCGTCTTTGGTTGGTCACCCGCGGAGCGCAGCCGGTTGGACCCGACAGGCACAGCATCTCGATTGCACAGTCCACTGTCTGGGGAATGGCGCAGGCGATTACGGAAGAGCGTCCGGAACTGCGCTGCGTATGTGTCGATCTTGATCCGGATTTGAGTGCGGACGCGATCGCTTCGCTGCTCGCGGAGATCCGAAGCGGTGAAGACGAGGAGCAAGTCGCGTTTCGCAAATGCGAGCGATACGTCGCGCGTCTGGCAGCGAAACCAATGCAGGACGGACTTGACAAGCCTCTGCGCCTGACGATTTCTTCGCGCGGAATGATTGACAATCTGAAAGTGGCGCCGGGGCAACGGCGCCCGGTTCCGCCAGGCTGCGTGGAAATCCAGGTGGATGCGGCGGGATTAAATTTCCGGGACGTCCTCAATGTCCTGGCGATGGTTCCCGGCGATGTTGGTCCGCTGGGTGCGGAATGCGCCGGTCACGTCGTGGCGGTGGGCGACGGGGTGTCCGGGCTCCAGGAAGGCGATGAGGTCATCGCGATGACCCCGAACGGCGGCCAGGACGCTTTTGTGATTGTCGATGCGCGCCTGGTGGCGTTGAAACCCGCAAATTTGACGGCCGAGAAATCCGCGACAATTCCTGCTGCATTTCTGACTGTTCGCTACACGATGGAAAACCTTGCGAACATCCGGCGCGGCGACCGCGTGTTGATCCATGCCGCGACTGGCGGAGTGGGGCTTGCCGCCGTACAGATCGCGCAGCGCGCGGGGGCTGAAATTTTCGCAACGGCCGGGAGCGAGCGGAAAAGAGCGTACCTCCGATCGCTCGGAATCAGGCACGTGATGAATTCGCGCACCGTCGATTTTGCGCGTGAGATTCTGGAACACACGGGTGGCCACGGCGTGGATATGGTGCTGAATTCCCTCACGGGAGAATCCATCGCCGCAAGTTTCTCGGTGATGGCTCCGGGCGGACGTTTCATTGAAATCGGAAAGAGAGACATCTGGACGAACAAGCAGGTTGAGGACCTGGGAAGAAACATCTCGTATTACGTGGTGGATCTGGGCAAGGTCGCGATCGAGACTCCCGAAGTGCTCGGCAATTTATTGCGGGATACGGTTTTAGCCATGGAACGCGGGGAATTGAAGCCTCTTCCCAATGAGGTTTTTTCCTTCCGGGATGCCGCAAGCGCGTACCGGCATATGGCGCAAGCACTGCACATCGGGAAGATTGTACTGCGGCAGAGCACATGCGGCGCGCGCATCTCCCGCAAGGCGACTTATCTGATTGTGGGTGGATTCGGGGGACTGGGGTTGTGTCTGGCGCGGTGGTTGGTTGGACGCGGCGCAAAAAATGTGGCTCTTGTCGGACGCGGCGGGCCGAATTCGGAAGCCCGTGAGTTCATCACCTGGGCGGAAGCGCAAGGTGCGCGGATTGTTGGCTTCCGGGGAGACATCTCGCGCCAGGCTGAAATGAAAGGCGTTCTTTCTGAAATGGCCGAGCGCATGCCACCGCTGCGAGGGATCCTGCACGCAGCCGCGGTGCTGGATGACGGCATCCTCCTGCAACAGGACTGGCCCCGTTTCGAACGCGTGTTCGCGCCCAAAGTCGCCGGCTCCTGGATTCTTCATAAACTAACCGAATCGATGCCGCTCGATTTCTTCGTTTTGTTTTCCTCGATGGCGGCGCTCGCGGGCGCTCCCGGCCAGGGCAATTATGCCGCGGCGAATGCATTTGAAGACGCGCTGGCCCACGAACGGCGGCGCCGGGGCTTGCCGGCGATCAGCATCAATTGGGGCGCCTGGTCGGAAGGAATGGCCATGCGCGGGGGACTCGAGGAGCGCCGGCGCGAATTGGGCCTGGGCTCTTTCTCCGTCGATGAGGGGCTCGCTCTGCTCGATTACATCCTGCTCGAAGACCCCGCGCAGATTGGGGCAGGAACCGTCGATTGGAGCAAGTTCGTCAAACGATTTGGCAGCGGCGCAATTGCGAAACGCTTTTCCAATTTGTCGGGCGCGATGGGCGAGGCGAAGGGACAGCAATCCGTTGGAAGCGACTTTTTGGATCGATTGAAGAAAGCGCCCGAATCGAGCCGCATGGGTATTTTGCGGGAGCACATTCAAGCCCTCGCTGTGCGCATTCTTGGTTTTTCTTCGAACCGGCGCATCGATCTTCGACAACCACTGAGTGAACTTGGTCTGGATTCTCTGATGTCTGTGGAGTTCGGAAATTCGCTGGCTTCGTCGGTGAAACGAAGCCTGCCGTCAACGCTGTTGTTCAGCTACCCCGCCATCGAGGATCTGTCTCTGTACCTTGAAGAATTGTTGTTCGCCCGCACGTCTGAACCGGACGCGGCAGCTGGACAGGGCGCCGTCCCGCAGGATGCGCTCGGCGATATCGAGGAACTCTCTGACGAAGAAGTCGACAGGATGCTTGCAAAAAAATTGGAGGAAGCGCAGTGAGCGGTTTTTCGGATCGTATCGAGAAGCTCTCGCCAAAGCGGCTCGCGCTTCTCGCGCTGGAATTGCAATCACAGCTTGAGGCAATCAAGGATGATCGGACCGCTCCCATCGCGATTGTGGGTATCGGTTGCCGCGTCCCGGGAGCGTCGAGCGGTCCCGAAGGATTCTGGCGGCTATTGGCGGATGGAACCGACGCGATTTCCGAAGTGCCTGGGGATCGCTGGGACGCCGGCGCCTATTTCGACGCAAATATTGACGCGCCGGGCCGCACGTCCACCCTGTGCGGAAGTTTTCTCCCGGATGTAGATAAGTTCGACGCTCCGTTTTTTGCCATCTCGCGGCGCGAGGCCGTCAGCATGGACCCGCAGCAACGGCTCCTGTTGGAGGTTTGCTGGGAGGCGCTCGAGCACGCGGGCCAGTCGCCTCGAAAACTCATGGGCAGCTCGACTGGCGTGTACGTCGGACTTTCGGTGAACGATTATTACGGCGTGCTGCTGGCCCGCGGCGAAGAAGCCATCGATGCCTACATGGCTACAGGAACGGCTCCGAGTATTGCCACGGGCAGGATCTCCTACGCACTTGGACTGCAGGGGCCAAGCGTCTCCGTCGATACCGCATGTTCGGCCTCGCTGGTTGCCGTGCATCTGGCCTGTCAGAGCCTGCGCGCGCGCGAGTGCAACATGGCTTTGGCCGGCGGCGTCAACGTAATCCTTACGCCGGAAGTAACGATTGCGCTATCCAAGTCTCATATGATGGCTCCGGATGGGCGTTGCAAGACCTTCGACTCGCGGGCGGATGGATTTGTGCGCGGAGAAGGTTGCGGGATCGTAGTGCTGAAACGATTGCAGGATGCGCTGGCCGGTGGCGACAACATTCTGGGGCTGATTCGCGGCTCGGCAGTAAACCAGGACGGGCGCAGTAGCGGTCTGACGGCGCCGAATGGGAAGGCACAGGAAGCGGTGATCCGGCAGGCGCTCGGAAATGCCGGTGTGCTGCCAGAAGAGATCGGGTACGTGGAAGCGCATGGGACGGGAACTGCTTTGGGTGATCCGATCGAGGCGCACGCGCTGGCGGCGGCCTTAGGGTCAGGGCGAACTGCGGGGAACGCGCTGGTCGTGGGATCGGTAAAGACGAATGTAGGGCACCTGGAATCGGCAGCGGGTATAACGGGACTCATTAAGGTGATTTTGTCGATGCAGCACGAAGAAATTCCGCCGCATTTGCACTTCAACCAGATGAATCCGCATATCGACTGGGGCGGAATGCCGGTGGAAATTCCGGTGCAGGGCAAGCAGTGGAGGCGCGGAGAAAAGCGCCGGCTGGCGGGAGTGAGTTCGTTTGGATTCAGCGGAACGAATGCGCATGTAATCCTGGAAGAAGCGCCGGCCATAGAGCGGAAACTTGAAACAGATCGGCGGCCGGTCGAGATCCTGGCTGTTTCGGCGCGCACAGAGGCGGCGCTTACGGCGCTGGAGGACGGTTACCGGAAGTGGCTGCCCAATACAAACAGCGCGCTGGGTGACATTTGCTTCACGGCTCGGGCCGGGCGCTCGCACTTTACGCATCGCGCGGCCTACTTTCTGAAATCGGAAGGCCGTCTGCCCGAGAACGCATTTGCCCGCGGCGCGACCGAAAGTGCGCCGGAAGTGGTGTTCCTATTTACCGGACAGGGCGCGCAGTACTCCAACATGGGCCGGGAGCTGTATGACAGGGAGCCGGTGTTTCGCGCAGCGATCGGTCGCTGTGCGCAGATCCTTGGGGAACATCTGAGGCCGGGTCTGTTGGAAATTCTCTATGGGACTGCGACGGAACTTCTGGATGAGACGCAATACACCCAGCCCGCGATGTTTGCACTGCAGTATGCGCTGGCCGAGTTGTGGCGGAGTTGGGGCGTGGAACCGTCGATCGTGTTGGGCCACAGCGTGGGGGAATATGCGGCGGGTTGTGTGGCCGGGATCTATAGCGTCGAAGACGGCTTGAGTCTGATTGCCGAGCGCGGACGGCTGACGGGATCGCTGGCTAAAGGCCAAGGAACAATGGCGGCGGTGCTGGCGCCAGCAGCAAAGGTGCGCGCTGCGTTGGAGAAGACGAATGGCCGAGTAGTCATGGCAGCGTTGAACGGCCCAGAGAGCGTGGTGATCTCAGGCCGAACGGCAGAGGTCGAGGAGATCGCCTGCGAATTGGAAGGCCAGGGCATCCGCGTGGAACGACTCCGCGTATCACACGCATTCCACTCTCCGGAGATGGCGCCGGCAGAGGATGCCTTTGCAGCTGCGGTGGAACAAGTGAAGTTCTCCGCGCCGCGTATTGAGTTGGTATCGAGTGTAGCCGGCGAGCTGGTTGGCGCGGACACCATGTCCCAGACAGGCTACTGGCGGCGGCAGCTGCGCGAGACTGTACTGTTTGCGCCGGCAATGGAAGTGTTGCGCGCGCGCGGATGCCAGACTTTTGTGGAGATCGGACCGGGATCAACCCTGCTGGGCATGGGCCAGGAACTGATTGGTGCAGAAGGACAACTATGGGCGGCATCGATTCGCAGGTCGCGCCAGGATGGCGAGCAGATGGCGGAGACGCTGGCCGGACTGTACGTGAAAGGAGTGGAGATCGACTGGGAGGGCTATGACGCGGGCCGGGACCGCCGGCGCGTGCCGGTGCCGACGTACCCGTTCGAGCGGCAAAGATACTGGATCGAAACGACAGGTATCCGTCGCCCAGGGCAGCATCCTGCATCAGCGGCCAGACAGGGCACGGCCAGCGATTTTAGTACTCAAGGCGGATGTGCACCGGACGATTGGTTTTATAAAATTGCCTGGGAACCGAAGCCCTACAGGTCGGTTGCTCGGGTGTCGGACGGCTTGCAGACTGATCCACTGCTGGAGGTTGCGTTCAATCGGCGCGCCGCAGAGCTTCGAATCGAACACGGTTTCGATCGATACGATCAATTGCGCACCGAATTAAACGCCGTCTGTGCGGGTTACATCACAGAGGCATTGCGTGCGGCGGGCTGGTCCTTTCAGACCGGGGCAGGGACAACCACCGACCAACTTGCAAGGATTTGTGCCGTTACACCCAGACACCACTCGTTATTCCGGCGACTCCTCGAGATTCTTGTCGAAGAAGGTGTGCTGGCCAGAGAAGGCGAGACCTGGACGGTTGTGCGCGTCCCTGACTTGGCGCAGCCCAATTTAGCAATCCAGGCATTACAAGAGCTCTACCCGGAATTTGAGGGCGAGTTGGAGATGACGGCTCGCTGCGCAAAATCTCTTGCGGCAGCGCTGCGAGGAGAGGTGGACCCTCTCAATCTTCTCTTTCCCGGTGGTTCGACAGAGACGGCAGAAAAGATTTACTCAGAGTCTCCCGGCCCGCGTGTATTCAATCAATTGGCAGCCGAAGTTATTCGCGAGGAGGTCAAATCCCGAGAGGAAGGAATTGTAAGGGTTATGGAAGTGGGAGCGGGCACGGGCGGGACGACGACGTATGTCGTTCCAGTGCTTCCCTGGGACCGCACGGAGTACACCTACACGGATGTGTCCTCCATGTTGAAGACGCACGCAGCCAAAAAGTTCAAAGACTATCCGTTCTTCAAATATCAGTTGCTGGACATCGAAAACGATCCCGGCCCACAGGGTTTCCAGCCCGGAGAATTTGACGTCATCATCGGGGCCAATGTCTTGCATGCTACGGCCGACCTGCGCGAGTCACTGCGCAACATTCGCTCGCTGCTGGCTCCGGGAGGCATTCTTGTTCTTGTCGAGGCTACGTTCCCGGAGCGCTGGTTTGACCTGACGTTCGGATTAACTGAGGGATGGTGGAGATTTCGCGACCGGGATCTGCGTGGATCGCACCCGCTGCTGTCGCCGGCGAAGTGGCTCGATCTCCTGGCGGAGATTGGGTTCGTTCAGTCGCAGGTTATCCAGCCTCCAACGGGATCGCAGCAGGCCGTTTTTTGCGCCCGCACTCCTGCCGTGAATTTCGCACGGGCGCGCTGGCTGATCCTTCCGGACAACGACGGGATTGCCAAATCGTTTGCGAATTCGATTGCGAGCCAACGTGGCACATCCGTTCTCGCGGCACAAGGCGAATCCGCGGAGCCACATCTGCAATCTGCAGCATACGACTACGTCGTTGATTTTCGGAGCATTGGCGGCGCAGAAGTCGCTGAAATGCCGCCGCAGGAAATCGCAAGCTCTGCTGCGTCGAATGCAGCAGGCGTGTTTGAAACACTACAGGCGATGGTGCGCAATCAGAGCACGGCAAAACTGTGGGTGATCACGCAAGGTGCGCAGCCTGTCACAGCGACGCAGCGCGTTCACCACGTCACGCAAGCTCCTTCGTGGGGCGCGGCGAGATGCGTTGGGCTCGAGCACCCAGCCATTTGGGGAGGCCTCCTGGACCTTGACCCGGATGAAATCGTGGACGACAACGCGAAACAATGTCTGATCGCAATCACGCGAGCCGGCGGGGAAGATGAGGCTGCCTTGCGTCAGGCCCAGAGGTACGTGCCACGCATGGTACGCGCCGAGCGGCCGGTACGCAGCAAAACCGGAATTCGCAGCGATGGCATGTACCTGGTCACGGGCGGGCTGGGCGAAGTTGGCCTGAAAATCGCTGAGTGGCTCGTGGAAAGCGGCGTCCGCGATCTCGTGCTCGCCGGGAGAACTGGACTTCCCGATCGCGCCACGTGGAGCAGCTTGCCGGCGGATAGTTCCGAAGGGAAAAGGGTCGCGATGGTTCGCGCGCTCGAACAAAAAGGCGCTAACGTGCGAATCGCGCGTGTGGATATCGCCCATCCTGCGCAAGTCCAGGAGTTGTTCGCCAGTTTCCCGCCGGGAAAACTCCGTGGAATTATCCACGCAGCGGCCGCGTTGGGCGCGGCGCTTACAAATGATGTTACGCGCGAGCAAGTTGCATCTATCTTACGCCCGAAAACGCAAGGGACCTGGCTTCTGCACCAGCAGACTGCCGCAATGAATCTCGATTTTTTCGTCGTGTTTTCTTCCAATGCGTCGCTCCTGGGTGCGCGGGAGCTTTCGCATTATGCAGCCGCGAATCAGTTTCTCGATGCATTTGCGCATTACCGGCACAGCGTCGGACTGCCCGCCGCGTCCATCAACTGGGGCGCCTGGGAAGTGATGGGCAGCACGACCGAGCAGGACCGCGACCGGCTTTTCCGCGGCGGTCTGAGGCCCATGGAAACCAGAAATGCATTGGCCGGGCTTGGTGATGTCATCGCTTCGGAAACCGCGCAAATCGCGATTGGGTCATTCGATTGGGGCGTTCTCAAACCACTTTACGAAAGCCAGAGAAAGCGGCCGCTGCTTGAGCGCGTGTCGAATGTCGTAAGCGCAAGCAACCAGGGGCGGCCGGCGTCGCGGGATGCGTCCAGGGAACTGCTCAAAGAGCTTCGTAACACCAGGGCAGAAGAACGCCGCATTATGCTCATCCATTATTTGGTCGGCGCTCTCGCGCCGGTCTTGGGAGTCGACGGCAGCACCTTGAATCCCGTCAGGCCTGTAACGGACTTCGGGTTGGACTCGCTGATGGCGCTCGAATTTAAGAACCGGATCGAATCCGACCTTGCGGTAACGATTCCAACGGTGAAATTGCTGCAAGGTCCGAGCATTGAGAAAATAGCTGCCATGATCGAGACCGGTTTGCCGGATGCGCCTGCAGGAGAAAATAAAACTGAGGCGAGTCGTACGGCGCTTGAGTTTCCCTTATCGTATGGACAGCGGGCGCAATGGTTTGGGCATATGTTCATGCCGGATTCGTCCACATTCAACGTTGCCTTTACTGCCAAGGCGTCACCTTGTCTCGATCTGGACGCCTTCCGGCGCGCGCTCGAAAAACTGGTAGCCCGGCACCCCGCATTTCGAACGATCCTTCTCACCAACAATGAGGGAGTGCCGATGCAGCGTGTGTTACCTCAGGCCCAGCCAAATATGATTCTGATTGACGCGACCACATGGGCGGAGGCGGAACTGAAAGAAAAGGTGATTCGAGATTTCCAGAAGACGTTCGCTCTCGATCACCCGTTGTTCCGGGTAAGCGTATACCGGCAGGCCGATGGCGATGTCATCCTGCTCAACGTCGACCATCTGATTATTGACGCCTGGTCGCTTCGGCGAAGCTTTGAGGAATTAAAAAAACTCTATGCCGCGGAACTGCAAGGGAACAATGCTGAACTGGAGCCGCTTAAAACGGATTACCGGGAATTCGTCGAATCGGAGAGTAACATGATCGACGGTCCCGAATCCGGCCGCTTGTGGGACTACTGGAAGCGAAAGCTTGGCGGCGAATTGCCGCTGCTGCGTTTGCCCTCTTCGAAACCGCGGCCCGGGGTACTGGTTGCGCGCGGCGAGTGCATTCCTCTGGCGCTTAATCCTCAGCTATCGAGAGAAGTGCGGCGTGTGGCGCGGGAATATCAGGCGACGCCCTACGCTTTTTTGCTGGCCGCTTTCCAGGTTCTATTGCACGTCTATACGGGGCAGGAGGACATTATTGTAGGAACGTCGGCGTCTGGGCGCGAGAATCCTCGTTGGAGTGACCTGGTGGGATACTTCGTCAACCTGCTGCCGATGCGGTGCGATCTTTCGGGAAATCCTCGTTTTGCAGAACACCTGGAACGAACGCGCGATACGGTTCTGGAAGCGATCGATTACGGGGCGTTCCCGTTCCCATTGATGGTTGAGCGCTTGCGGATTCGCCGGAATCTGGAACGCAGCCCTGTGTTCCAGGCGTTTTTCAATTTCCTGACGGACCGCTCGGGCGAGCTTGGGCCGCTGTTCATGGGCGTCCGGGATTGCGCTGTCGAGTTTGGTTCCTCCACGCTTCACCCTTCCATCATCATTCCGCAGCAAGAGGGCCAAAGTGAAATCGTGCTCCAGCTTGCCGAAGTGGAAGGAGAACTGGTCGGAAATTTGAACTACAACAGCGATGTCATGGACCGTGCGACGGCCGAAGCCATGGCCGCCAGCTACTGCAAAATCCTGGAGTCCATTGTTCTGGACCCAAACCTGGCGATTAAAGAATTGTTTCCGGAAAGCAAGGACGCGGATTACGGGCGCGAGGAAATTGTCCTATAGGGTGCCTGTGCCGCTGATCCGGACGCCAGGCCAGCACACGCGTTCAGTCCTCAAAACGCGACATCCATGATCCCGGCTCAGCGGACGTACTTCGCGGGACTCAGCTGTCCGTCTCCTTCAACATCTCGATGATCTGCTCTTCACGAAGCCAGCTGTCTTTCATGCTGCTTCACCACTCATCGTCTTACACAGGGGGAAGACATGTTTGGCCCGACTAAATTCCGGGTGGGCGGGACACCTTCCGCTCGTCCAGCAACAAACGGCGCAGCATCCTCAAGTCATTCAAGATCTGCCGGCTCGCAGCGATGTGCGATGAAAGTTTGTCCAATTTGTAGTTGACGAGCAGCAGCGCCTCCTTTCGGCGGGCCAGTTGGGGATCCGTGACACGAGCGATTTGGACCTCAACTTCCCTCTTTGCCTCTCGCGCCACCTCAAGAAGAAGGGTCGTATACTCATGAGCACCCTCAATATTTTCAAACGGACTTTCCGATTTTTTACTCACAGTGACCCTCATCAGGAATTCCCACCTCGCCGTTGGGGTTTGGAGAATCGTTTCGATAGATTGACATCAACCGCGTAGGTCGGCAGAAATTGATCTCAATGAAGTGATCCAGGGGCGTCGCCATTTTGAGAATTTAGAATGCGGATCGAGACAATCAAATGTTACCACGACACTCAAAGGACTTGGAAAGCCTCCGTTTACGCGAACAGCGGCATTTCATTTGTCGTCCCGGCGCAGCAACTTAAAGACTTACTGGAAAGCTCAGAATTGCAGCGAGTAAGAGATGAAACAGTGGAGCGCCTGCTGAACTATCGTACCTGGAAATAGATTGCAGCTCGCGAACGAGGATGTCCGATGGCCGCTTCCCTTGAGGAATCACAAATGGAAGTTTCGCGGCAGACCCACGTCGAAAATGCCTAGGTCCTTGTGCCAGAGGTGGAACGGTACCCTGTTCGGTATGCATACTTATGTATTCATATGCATATTTATGCAATTCGTTCACGAATTCCATATCGACCGGTGCTTTTGCGGCCGGCAATCCGTGAGATGGCGACGACGGCACAGGGCCCGGCAGCAATTTGACCTTGGAGACTTGGAGCGGGGCCTCCCCCAGGCATCAATGTCCCGCGACTGGCGGCCGATCCTGTCGGCCCATTGTTCCAATTGTCGCCTCGCGTGGTAACAATTCAGCACATCATTACGCCATGGTCGCATGGCGGCTTCTTAAAATCTGGAAATCCAAACGATCTCATTTTCCCCTGGACGGCTGGCCCGACGTGCGCGATCGGGAGCCGAGCTGGCGCCAACTCGTTTCCTTCATCGTGATGCCGAAATGTTCAGCGGCTCTTTTGATGTTCGCAAACGCCAGATCACGTTCCGCATCACTCACGTCCGCTACTTGATCAAATCTCGCAATGGCGTTGCGAACATGCGAGGCGTCCGTCATCGGCTCTTTGCGCGAACGCGGGAATGCGAAGGCGCTTTCGGGCAAATGATTGACCTGCACAGCATCGAGCTGGCCATGTTCCGCCGGGTGCGGGGCTTTCCAAGTCGCGGCCGTGCCACTTTCATTCTTCACTTTCGATTGATTCATCGGACTTCTCCTGTCAGTAGTGATCGATGTTGTTTCTCCCATTTCATGTTTGTCGCGATACCTTAAAGCGATTCTTCGGGCTACCCTCTTTGACGCAACGAAAAGGTGAGTGCGGAAGGCACACTCAAATCGGAGGCAAGAGTCGCGTCCGGCACGGGCTCACCCCTCGACAAGCTGCTGGCCGCCGTCTATGTCGTAGGTTCCGCCGGTTAGGGCTGTGTTGGTCATGAGGTGGACGGCCAGGGCGGCGACGTCCGCTGGGCCGACCACGCGGCGGATCGGGAGTGTCGCGCGGAGTTGCTCGCGCCGCGCATCCAACTGATCGCCGAGCAGGGATGCTGAAAGCGGAGTATCGACGAAGCCGGCGGCGATGAGGTTGACGCGGACCGGCGCGAGCTCGAGGGCAAGCGCCTTGGTCAGGGCAGGCATCGCGGCGGTGAGCGCCGCGATGAGAGCGCACCCGCGCGCAGGCGGCGACCGCCCGTTCCGCCCATGAAGAGCAGCGTCCCTCCCGGGCGAATCTTCTTTGCGGCGTACCGAGCGACCTGCATCGGCAGAAATAGATGGGCTTCGACATCCCGGCGCGCCTTTTCGATCTCGAGTTCCGCCAGCGGTGAGTAGTAGGGACCGGGACCGGTGACCAGCACGTGGTCGATCGGTGTCGGGAGTCCGTCGAAGAATTTTTTGAGTTGATCGAAGTTGGTGGCGTCGAACGCCGCGGTGCTTAGCGTGCCGAGTTCGCGTGAGACGTGTTCGAGGCGTTCCGGGTTGCGTGCCGCGAGAATCAGCTTGGCTCCCTCAGCGCGCGCTCGCCGGGCCGTTTCGAGTCCGATGCCGGCGCTGCCGCCGATCACGACGACAGTTTGTCCGAGGAGTCCCGGTTCGGGCTGGATGGGAGAGGCGCCGGTTGCGATGCTCATGATTCCTCCGTTCAACAGTCTAGAATTGCGTTTGCCTCAAGAAAACCGCCTGCCCGGAGGGCAGGGTTCATCGCTGGCAGTCATCGTTACTCTTTCTGTCCTGCAGAGGGCGCCTTCGCGGCGCCACGCTTGTTCCACCCGTGGAAGCGCGACAAGTCGCCCGCGTTCCATGCCTCGCGGAGTCCAGGCGTGCTCAGGTCCCAGTCGGGACGGATTTCGCTCGTCACGGCGCGCAGATCGTGCCAGAGATCGATGACCGACGGACGCCCCCAAAACCAGTAGCCGTTATAGATGCTGTGGATCACGAGGCCCGGCTTGAGCACGAGCGTATGCGGGATCATCGGATTGTGCTCGGGGTCGGTGTACTCCTGGATGTCGAGGTCCTTCTGAACCTTTCGCTCAGGGTCGGAGAGGAAGGGCCACTGGGCGCCGACCGACGCACGGAATTCCTGAAGAGTATGGTGATCGTCGGTGGCGATCGTGGCGATCTGAGTGTACGCCACCGCGATCTTCGGGTAGAACGCGGCGAGTTCCAAATGCTGCTGGTGCTCCTTCGGGCAGTAGTGGCCGCGCGCGAGCGTGAGGATCAGCGGGTCGTCGCCCTGGAGTTCGCTGAGTTTGCGCAGTGTGCCCGTGTGATCGGGCAGTTCGTAGTCGGGGAAAATGCCTCCGGGCACAATATCAGAACGCATGATTCGACTCCTCCCTTGAGTCCGTCGGGCTGCTTATGTTGGCAGATCCTTCTCTCAAAGATCCAGAGTGACACCCGCGTTTGGCTGGGAACAGCATACGAGCACGTTCCCGGGAGCGGGCCTCTCCAGCGGCTCAGGGTTATAAATAATCGATCCGCCAATCAGACCAGTCATGCAGGTATGACAGACTCCGGTCCGGCACGACCATCTGACCGGAACGTCGCACGCTTCCGCCAGTTCAAGCAAACTTCCGAATTTCGGATCCCAAGCGGCGGTAATCCCGCTACGCGCGAATGAGACTGGGGGGCCAGATCCGGGCGGCCCTTGTGGCAGGTGAGGAGTGTGAACAACCTGCGCCATACCAGGGGTAATAGCCTCGAGAGAACCGAAGATTTCCGTGTGCACATTCCCGGCGAGCACACCCCAGTTTCGCAGCCCATCGCGCATATTCTGCAAGAATGAAGATGGGCCACACAGATAGAAGTCACTATCCCTGTGACACGCCGATTCTCTCCAGCAAAGCTGTGTCAATGTGCCCGGGAGCATCGAAGTCTGCCCCGACTTGGTCGATTGCAGCGGGCCTGCTGTACACGATGTATCCTCGTCCGCGAGAGAGCTGTTTCAGTAATGAACGCGATTCTTCCGCAAATGGATGGTCGACGCGATTGCGCGCTCCATAGATCCACCAGATCTCTCGTTGCGATTTTTCAGCGGCGAGTGTGTGCAGCATCGACATC
This sequence comes from uncultured Acidobacteriota bacterium, assembly GCA_963804145.1. Lineage (GTDB taxonomy): Bacteria > Acidobacteriota > Terriglobia > Acidiferrales > UBA7541 > Palsa-360. Next base: position 1,001,814 of record CAWDPI010000010.1, read on the forward strand.
ACGGGCGTTGCGCCCACTCCAGCGCTCAGCAGAACCACAGGATTCTGGCTGGGACGCAGAGTAAAGCTTCCGCGCGGCGCACTAACATCCAATCGATCGCCTTCTCGCGCACGGTTGCACAGAAATGAACTTCCAATCCCATTCAATTCGTTTTTGACGCTGATGCGGAAATGATCGGCTGCGGGCAGATCAGACAACGAATAGCTGCGAAGAACGGGCGGTTTGCCCGGATCGACGAGCAGCCGCAAAACCACAAATTGACCCGCCTGGAAGACAGGAAGAGGCTGCCCATCGATCGGCGCCAGAACGAAGGAAGTTACGCTATCGCTTTCCTTATTAATACTTCGCGACTCGCATCTGTCGAAATCCGGGCCATGCTGGCGCTTGTTCCTCATTCGCGAGTCCCGGATTTCCCTCGACGAGTTTCGGGCTCGACTCTTGCGCGAGTATCGCTTGAAAAGAAGACTGCCAACCCTTGCTAAGTGCAGGAATCCGCAGCGCTCGTTCCAATTGTTCGCGAGAATGTCCCGGCAAATACAGGAGGGCGTCAACCTCGGCCACGCTGATTCGCTCTGGACCGTCAGTAATTTTTACAATGTCGTCGCCCGCCCCAACTTCTCCTTCCTGCAACACGCGAAAGTAGAATCCTGGTCTGTGCTGCGCTACGAGCAGGGCTGGCATCCGAGGTTCATTCATGCGAATGCCGACGCGGTAGCACGTTACGCGCGGCTGTGTCACTTCAAATATCGCATCACCAATGCGGTATCGATCGCCGATGCAAACCTCGTTATCAAGAAGTCCCTCGACGGTGAAGTTTTCTCCGAACTGGCCGAAGATGAAGTCATTACGTCCGAGAAAGCTTTCCCAGTAGTGATAGGCATCCATCTGATAAACAAAAACGGCGCGCTGCTCCCCACCATGACCGGCGAGATCGGCTTGGGCGTCGCCAACAATATTGAGCTTGCGCACCATTTGTCGTCCCGCAACTGGACTTTTCCAGATCGCGGTACGGACAGTCTTACCGTTCCATGTCACGTCGCGCGGGAGACCGACATTTACTGAAAGTAATCTGGGCATTCATACCTCGTCGAAGTCCAGCGTGATCGATCACCTTAGTACTTGCCGGCGAGCCAGTAATCGACACTGAACTTTCCCGGGCCGGAGCAGATCAGCAAGATAAAGAAGAGCACGTACAGGACTTCCGGAAGGTAGAGGAAATCGTCGAGCCAGTTAAGAGGCGAAAGTCCTTTAGGCATGGCGGGAAGCTTGGTAGTCAGGATGGCGACAAGCATATCGGCCAATAAAGCAGCGCAGGCCGGGCTCGAAAGAAACCCCACGATCAGCAAGGATCCGCCAACGAACTCGACCCCCGACACAAAATAAGTCATCAGGTGGGGAAACGGAACTTTGGCCGCAACGAGTGTTTCGTACATAATTTGCGTGCGGCTGGCGACAAACAATTTGTTTGCCCCGGAGATGGCGAAGAACAGACCGAGCGAAACGCGTGCCAGCAGGATGGCATATTGTTCCAAATCACTGCTACCCAGCAGCGCAAATTGGAGCAACCGTTTCCAATCCATCTCGTGTCCCTCCATCAAAAAAATGCGCTATGTCGATACCCCACATCATAAAATTCGAGTACTCGGGTGATCGCAACGATCAGGACTTAGCGAGTTACTGGCCCTTCGGTCGTCGGGACCGCAAGATTCGTGGCGCGAGATTCACACGCGCTTGTGACGATCCCGTGCCTACTCGACCTTTAGCAGTATTTTGCCCTTGGCCCGGCCTTGCTGGCTGGCATCCTGCGCCTCACGCGCTTGCTCCAGCCGAAACACCTCGCCCATCCGTGGCTTCACGTCGCCGCGTTCCACGAGGGCCGCGATCTCCGCTAGGTCCGCCGAGTTTCCCTTCGACACCAGGTTCACGCCGCGAATCCCCGCCCGCGCCGCCAGCTCCGCGTTTGCCGCGCCTACTGTCGAAACGATCACGCCGCCCTTCTTCACTATCGCGAAGGAGCGCGTCGCCGTCTCCCCTCCGATCAAGTCCAGCACCGCGTCCACTTGCCCAACGGTTTCAAACCGCTCCTGCTTGAAGTCCACTACCTGCACGTGACCCAGCGAGCGCAGGTACACGAGGTCTTCGCCCGTAGCCGTCCCGATCACCTGCGCGCCCCAGCGTTTGGCGATCTGGGTTGCAAACGAGCCTACGCCGCCCGCCGCGCCGTGGATCAGAATCCGGGTTCCCGGCTTCGGCTGCACACAGTCGCGGATTGCCTGCAGGGCCGTCAGCCCCGACGTCGGCAGCGCCGCCGCCACCGCGAAATCCATTTTCTCGGGAATCGCGGCGATGTACGTGATCGCCGCCGCCGTGAACTCCGCATACGTCCCCTCGCCGAACCCGAGCACCCGCTCACCCGTCCGGAAATGGCCCGAGTCGCCGTCACCGATCACGATCTCTCCCGCGAAATCCTGCCCGAGCGTCAACGGAAAGCTCGCCGGCCGGGCTTCCTTCAAGGACCCTTCTCGGATTTTCCAATCGATGGGGTTCAGGCACGCGTAGTGCACTTTCGCGAGCACCTGGCCCGCGCCGATCTGCGGCAGCGGTGCTTCCTCGTATTTCAGTTGTTCGGAGCCGCCGTACTGCGCGATCCGAACCGCCTTCATCAAGCTTGGCATCGCCGCGTGTTTTGTCGTCGCCATTGTCGTTTCTCCTTTCGCTGCGCTGTGACATTCTCTGATTTTTTCCGAATTGTCCATCCGCATTTCTTGAGTGCTGGACTCTCGTTCATCCAGTGAGATTCGGGCCTCGCCCAATCTGGTGCATCAATTTTCCACAGCGCGTCCATCCTCCAAAACATGACTCCCGAGAGTGGCGCAAAAAGCTGCTAAAGCTTCTCCTACGACTTGTTGTCTCGCGGATCGTCTTTCGCGCTGAGGTATTCCAGTCCAAGCGGCCCCATCGCGGTTACTTGCGTGACGTACTCGCCGGATTTCGCCCAGTGGAAATAGGGCGTGTTACCAGGGAGAATGATCACGGCGCCGGGCGGATAGGCTTCCATGCGCGAGGAAACATTCGGTTCAGCGGTTGATGTAGGTTATGGCTGCGTTAGTAGCGAAGACTCGATCAAGCGGAGGATGCGCCAGCCCCCTTACTTCTTCTCCCGCTGAGTGCCGGTAGAAGAAGTTTCAGAAGCGCTTCGTCCGAGAACGGGTTCTGACCTGAGATCAACTCGCGATCTTGAAGGACGTAGCTCTGCCACGGAGCGACCACACTTACGTCACCGCCCGCCGTACGCAAGGCGAAGTCCGGGTAGAAGAGAACCTTGCCACCAATCTCAAGCGGCTCCCGCTGCTGCTCTTCCGCCGTCGAAAAGATGGTCATCTTATATCCAGAATAAATCCATCCTTGAGCCTTTGCCCGCGCTCCAGCGGCATCGCCCGCTGCCAGCGCTCCGACCACTTCCGTCGAATTCGGAAGAGCTGAGAGAAGTGAAATCGGGCCATGGCAGAGCACCGCCGTAGGCTTGGATGTTTCATGAAAGTGTCTCATCACCGTGCCAGCGTCGGGATCATCGAGAAGATCCATCATCGGGCCATGGCCGCCGGGGACGAAAACAGCGTCATATTGATCCAGGCCCGATGCGATGACATCCGAGATGCGAGTTGGATTTTTGAGCCCAGTCAGGCTGTCGCGGAATTTTAGATAGTCCTGAAGCCTGGCCTCGTCCCCGCCGAAGAAATCGGCGACAGCTGAATGGACATCCAGTTGCGGCGTGTTGCCTTTGGGGTTGGCGAAAGTGATTTCGTAGCCTTCCTTCATCAAGGCGCGAACCGGAACCGTCAGTTCGTTGAGGTAGTAGCCAGCGCCGGTATAAACCTTGCCATCTTTCAATGGCAAGCCGTGACCGCTCGAGACTAGCACCAAGACTTTTCCTTTTGTTGTCATTTTGTTCTCCTCTCTGAAATCGAATTCTGTTCTCCTGAATATGAACTAGCTCATCGTCCGCGGCTTCCTCCAAAGTGCGCAAGGACGGGCCACCGCGGTTGATGTGAATTATGCCCCGGGGAATCCGAACATCAACCACGACTGATTGGCTACCCAATGCGGGTACAGCTCCGTCATCTGATCGAACAGCTCCTGGTCGGACGTCGCGGTTTTCTGCAGCCGATCGAAGTCCTGCAGGTAACGCTTGGTGTCCTGGATCGTCGAGGGAGAGTCGGGCGCGCCAGGCTTCTTGTGACCGGCGACAACAATCGCCGGGTTCAGCGCCGCCAACCGGTCGAGCGCCGCGATCCAATTCTTTCGGCTCTCGGGGGTGGTGTCGCCGACGTACATGCGGCATTGGTTGTACACAACGTCGCCAGCAACGATCAGGCCGATCGATGGAACATATAGAGACGTCGAATCGGGACTATCGGTGCGGCCCTGCTTGATGATGCGCAGTTCGTGGCCCTCGAGAGTAAACGTGTCGTGCTCATAGGGCTCTGGGGGAACCAACTTTGTGGCCACTTGCCCAGGAAAGAGCCGGCGGGCTAACCGTTCCACTACGGGAGTGAAAGACATCTGCATGGCGTTCACGGCCTCGGGCGTTGCTATCGCCCGAGCGCCCGGGAAACGGTCGAGCAGAATGCTCAGACCGTAGAAGTGGTCGAAATGGGCGTGAGTTATATAGATGGTCTCCAGGTTGCGGTTGTGCAGAGCAATCCAACCAGCGAGAGCTTCGGCCTCAGCCACTGTCCCCATTGCGTCCACCAGCACCGCGTCGTACTCGCCGAAGATTAAAGTCGACGTGATCGGGTCAAAGCCAAGCGCTTCGCCGAAGGGCTTTGGCCGCTCGCCGACCATCGTCTTTCCCGGGGCCGTAAAAACGTTCACACTAAGCGTGTTCGACGCGACAGGCGCGGTCACGCGCGTGGTCTCTTTCGGTCCATTTGTGCCGTCCATTTGGTACTCCTTTCGATGTCAGAGCGAGTGACTGTTCAAAGCAAAATTGGCAGAAGCGCGACGACGAATCCGTCGGACGAACGTATCGATCAAGACCAAAGTACTGGCTCGACACTGCAGCCCGGAAGGCCTCAAGAGAACATCCGCAACCGTTTAAATCCGAATCCCATCCGGGCCGAGCGCTAACCGTACTTGAGATCGGTGCTCTGTCCGACCTCGATGATATAACCGTCAGGATCGCGGATGTAGCAGCGAATCTCGCCGTACTTGGGAATCGGCGGCGTGAGGAACTCGGCTCCCCGGCTTTTCCACAATTCGTAGCACGCTTGGATATCCGCAACGCGGAAATTCATAAAGCTGTTGATGTGATTCGGGTCGGGCACGCTGAGCGTTACCGTGGGCTTGTCCGGGGTCGGCCCGCCCCCCACATTCAGAATCATCCAGATATTCGCAAGCTGAAGGTACGGAGGCGCGTTGCCGTCACCCATGGTCAGAATGCGGGCGCCGAAGACCTTTTCGTAGTAGCGAGCCGATCGCTCGACGTCGGCGACGGTGAGAAAATGCGCGATGCTGATCCCCTCTCGCGGGGGCATCTCATAGCTCTTCTGTTCGACTTGTACCGCGTTCATTGATGGCTCCTTTCGATACGGTGCTCATTACAAATACGGTGTCCAGAAGCGCGACGACGAATCTATTGTACAAAAGCATCGATCCGCACCAAAGTATTGGTTGGACATTACGGTCAGGAGGGGCCTCCCCATCGCGCATTCCAGAATACTGCGCGTTCTTCTGATGGTCGTTCATTTTGAGCAGACTCTTCCTACGACTTGCTTTCGACTTCACGTTTGGATAGAGATTTCATGGGGCCAGATTCTTAACAACTCTTCTCGATCGCAATGGGATCAACGAAATGAACAAACTCAGGAGGCAGCGATGAGCACGAATCCAGTCCGCAGTATCGACCCGGGCGTCGCGAGAGTCGCCATGAAGTTCGAAGTTGTCGTCATCCCCGTCTCGGATGTCGACCGCGCGAAAGAGTTTTACACGAAGCTCGGTTGGCGGCTCGACGCCGACTTCCGCTTCGATAACGGCTTCCGCGTTGTCCAGTTCACGCCTCCCGGCTCAGGGTGCTCGGTTCAGTTTGGCGCGAAGATGACATCGGCCGAGCCGGGATCGGCCCAAGGCCTCTACCTGATCGTCTCCGACATTGAGACTGCGCGCAAAGAGCTCGTCGCTCGCGGTATTGGGGTGAGTGATGTGTTCCACGCAGGAACGCCAGGGGCTCAGTTCCAGATCGACGGCAGCGGTCGCATCAGCGGGCCAGCACCCGAGCATGCCACCTACAGCTCGTTCGCCACGTTTCGTGATCCCGACGGCAATGGATGGCTGTTTCAGGAAATCACAACGCGGCTGCCTGGCCGAGGGCTTGGTAATTTGGATGTCGCGACGCTGACCGAGCTCTTGCAAGAGGCTGAGAAGCACCACGGCGAATACGAGCCTACCGCTCCGAAGCACCACTGGTCGGGCTGGTATGCCGCCTACATTGTCGCGCGTCAGGACGGCAAAACGCCCGAAGAGGCGGCCAAAGACGGCAAGATCCACATAGAGGGGGCACGCTGACCACTACGATGAAGCACTTCGACGCTATCATTATCGGGACGGGCCATACGGGCGGTGCTAGATGGCAAGCTAATAATTCCGATTAACCAGAAACTGCCTCTCAGTGAAGCGGCTGAGGCTCAAGCAGCGGCAGAAAAGGGTGGTGTCGGGAAGATCTTGCTGGTGGCTTGAATTCTTTGCTGGACATGCAACATCTAAAGGAAAACTCGAAATGAAAAAAGATCGCCGCGGACTTAATCCCGCTTCGAAGCCAAGTGGTGACGGATGTGTGGAATGCCTGGCGTCACCGAAAGGTTGGTGGTTTCACCTGCGCCGGTGTGCGGAGTGTGGGCACATCGGATGCTGTGACAGTTCTCCGAGTCAGCATGCATCTAAGCATGCGGCGGCAACAGGGCATCCAATCATAACCAGCTTTGAGCCGGGTGAGGACTGGTTCTTCGATTACGAGAAGCGGGGGATGATCAAAGGCGTGGAATTGCTTCCGCCGCACGCGCATCCCGAAAGTCAGCCCGTACCTGGACCCGCAGGAAGGGTGCCAGCCAACTGGGAATCGCTCCTAAACTAGCTTCCCGCTAAAGGGTAGCCGGCAGACGAAACGCTTTCCTTAGACAGTACGCGTTTCCGGCCGCAACCTAATTTATCGACAACAGGAGCCACCGCATGAATCTACCTGACGCGCCGATTGCACACGAAGGCTTCTTTGCAACTCACTTCTTCGCCGTGAGCGACAACTACAAATCGAAGGACGATCGGGGTTAGAATACTTTTTTCTGAAGGAGAACGCACCATGTCTGAACTTGTGACGAAATCTGTGGCGGAAGAACAATTAGAACAGAAGATAGAAACACGCACTGCCGTGGAACGTATCGCCGGCTTTACCGTCGGTGTCGCGGCAGCCGTGTTAGTGCTCGCCGTCCTCGTCGCCACGGCCGTTTACGCGCAGGACAAGTACTCGCTGAAATCGCCGAGCGGAATCGCGTTCTCCGACTTCAAGGGATACGAGGACTGGGCTGTGGTCTCTTCCGCCCGGACCGACGAAGTGCTCAAGGTAATCGTCGCCAATCGGACCATGATCAATGCGTACAAGGCCGGCGTTCCGGGCAACGGCCAGCCTTTCCCCGATGGCTCCAAGATCGTGAAGCTCCAATGGAAGCCGAAGAAGAGTACGGAGGCACCTTTCGTCGTGGATGTGCCAGACGTCTTTACCCAGGCTTTCGTCATCGAAAAGGACAGCAAGAGATTTCCGAAAAGCGGCGGATGGGGATACGCGGTGTTCAACTACGAAGCTGCATCGGACCGGTTCACGGCCGATCCCACAAGCCTCTCAGACTGCGGACACGCGTGCCACACGGCCGTAAAGGCGAAGGACTACATCTTCCACCCGTACGAGAAGCGTTGAACCGCGCCTGCCCCGACATTAAGTACCCCGCGCAAAGGATGTCCCTGTGCGAGGCTTTATTTTGGACGCGGGCGCTATCGACGCGAAAAGGCTGGCAGCAAGAATGTAGCTATGAAGCCAGTGGATAAGCGCAGAACCGGAGCTCTGCAAGGGAAGGAGCTTCCTGAAAAACTCCGACGTGCCGCTGTGACTTTTGCTGAGATTGCGAGAGAAGCTTTGGCTTACTCGAAAGCGAATAAACTAAGCCACTGACACGACGCAGGAGGCATGGGAACCTTACTTGGGTGGTTCCGGGAATACCCTGCTGAAGCTATCATGGCTCAGGACATTGAACGGCGCTTCGAGAAAGAGAAGTGGTCTCCTGCCACGATCAACAGTCATCGTGCACTGCTTTCGCTCACCTACAGGCCGGCGATTCGCAACGGCAGAGTGAAAGAGAATCCCGCCCGACTGGTGCGGCACCATCCCGAAGACAACGCCCGCATCCGTTTTCTCTCGCCAGAAGAGGAAACAAAGCTGCCGACTGCAATCGAAGCCGCTTGCCCTGAGCGCATTGCAGGCTCGGCCCGAAAGCTCGGAGCTAGTTTGTCGGGGAGCGAATACGCCCCGTCGGTGGTTCGATCCAATGGTTTCGGCTGACAGGCTCGGTGACTTCACCTGGCATTGTCTCCGCCACACGTTCGCCAGTCGCCTTGTAATGGCCGGAGTTGACATTCGGACGGTCCAAGAACTTCCAGGCCATAAGACTATCGCTATGACGGTGCGGTATTCTCACTTGGCGCCGAAGCACACGTTGGCCGCCGTGGAGTGGTCGGATACCCCTACAGTGGAACCAACCGACACCACTACCGACACCAAGGGTTTGGAGCAAGTGAGTGCCGAAGTGCGAATATTGCAGCAAGTGATTCAGTAGGATAGATTTACAGGACCAGTGCCCGGGTGGCGGAATGGCATACGCGGGGGACTTAAAATCCCTTGCCCTTCGGGGCGTGCGGGTTCGACTCCCGCCCCGGGCACCAGCACTTTCTAATCAACACAGAATGACTATGGAGAAACGCAAATCATGAGTGTACGTCCGTGGTCTAAATGCACTCGCGCAAGGGTTGCAGTCCTCGCGCTTTCTTGCGTGGCGGCGGTTGTTGTGTTGGCCATGTGCGTTTCAGCGTTTGCGCAGCAGCCGACGCCGCAAAAGATTCGCATACTCTGCCTGGCCAGACCGTTTCCGGTGATGATGGCGGAATCGCGCGGAATTCTCGCCAAGTACGGGATCGAAGTGGAATATCTGATGCGCCCGAGTTCGGAATCTTTGCGCAACGACCTGGCTGCGGGAAAAGGTGATGTCGCTTTCCTGGCGGTGGATAACGATGTGGCCATGGTGGATTCCGCCGGAGTCGATGTGGTCATCGTCATGGGCGCGGAAAGTTCAGAAAACGAGATCATCGCGCAGCCGGGAACCAAGTCCGTCGCGGATTTGCGCGGGCACACGCTTCTGGTGGATGCGACCAACACGGCGTACGCGCTGGAACTGAAGAAAGTTCTTCTCAACAATGGAATGCAACCGGGAAAGGAATATGAGCTCAAGCCCGTCGGCTCGACGCCGTTCCGCTTGCAGGCCATGCGCGAAAATAAGGATTACGCTGCGGCGGTCATGAATCCTCCGTTCTCGATTCTTGCCAGGCAAGGCGGAATGGTCAGCCTGGGCTCGATGCGCAAACTGCTGGGGTGGGACCTCGATCGGGGCACGTTTACATTGCGCGCCTGGGCGCGCGGCAATTCCGATCTGCTCGTTCGATATCTCGCGGCCTACGTGGAGGGACAGCGGTTGCTCATGGCGCCCGCGAATCGGCAGCAGGTCGTTGATCTCGTGATGAAGGAATCGAACTTGACGGAGGACACCGCGGGCGACTGGTACGCGGCTATGGTACAAAATGGCGGGTACGCGAAGGACGCGACGTTTGACGTGGAAGGTTTCAAGAAAACTTTGCAGCTGCGCGCGGAGGTCGAAGCCGGAGGAAACGGCGCCGCGCCGTCTGCGGAGAAATACTACGATCTTTCCTACTACCGCATGGCGCTATCGAAAATAAAATAGTTCCCCTGTGGCGCCGGCGAGAGGCCTGCGCCACGAAAAGCAGTCCTCAGGCCAGATTTTTCTGCAACGTAACCTTGTCAAGTTCATGTTCCCAGCGCGCCACGACGACGGTTGCAACGCCATTCCCAATCATGTTTACTACCGCGCGGGCCATGCTCATGAAGCGGTCGATGCCGAGAAGCAGCGCCATACCAGCAACGGGTATTGTGGGGATGACCATCAGCGTGGCGACGAGGGCGATGAACGCCGCTCCGGTCACTCCGCTAGCTCCCTTGGACGTGAGCACGGCCACGGCGAAAATGGTCAGTTGCTGGCCGAACGTCAAATGGATGTTCGTCGCCTGAGCGACAAACAGAGCCGCCATGGTCATGTACAAGCTGCTGCCGTCGGTGTTGAACGTGTAACCCGTGGGCACGACCAGGCCGACCAGCGATCTCGAGCAGCCCAGCTTTTCCATTTTGGCCATAAGCGTGGGCAGAGCCGGGTCCGACGAACTGGTGGCCAGCACCAGGATGATCTCATCCAGGATGTAATATAGAAATTTGATGATGTTGAATCCTGCGAACCAACCAACCAGGCCGAAAATAACCAGCACGAACAATAAACTCGTGACCCAAAACACAAAGATTAGATATCCCAGATTGGCAAGAGAGGCGATCCCGTACTGGCCCACGGTATATGCCATCGCGCCAAATGCGCCTATGGGGGCAAGCTTCATCAAAATGTTGATGACGCCAAATACCGCGTGGGTCAACGCGTCGAACAACTCTACAACCGGCTTGCACTTCGGGCCGACCAGCGACAGGGCGAAGCCGAACAGGATCGCAACCAGCAACACCTGCAGGATGTTGCCCTTGGCGAAGGCGTCTACCATGGTTGTCGGAATGATGTTCATCAGGAAGTCCGTCACGGTTACCTGGTGGGCGGCCCCGGCATAATCCGCCACGGCTTTTGCGTTCAGCGTTGCGGGATTCACGTTGAAGCCGGAACCGGGATGCAGCAAGTTGCCGACGAACATCCCAATGAAGAGGGCCAGTGTGGAGACGATCTCGAAGTACAGCAGCGCCTTTCCGCCGATCCTGCCCACCTTTTTCAAATTCTCCATGCCGGCGATGCCCGTGACGACGGTGCAAAAAATGATCACCGTGATCACCATGGTAATCAGGCGGATAAAACCATCGCCGAGCGGCTTCATCTTGATCGCGGACGCCGGTTTGAAGTAGCCGTAAATAATCGCGAGGGCGACACCGATCAGCACTTGTCCCCAGAGCGTCATATAGATCGGAGTTTTCTTGCGGGCCGGGGAGGGTTCCGGAAGGGCTTGGGTCGGGTTAGGTGCGAGCGTATCGCTCATCTTTGATTCTCCTTGAGTCGAGCGCCTACCAGAGGCTGCATTGCGCCTCAATCCAATCTGCTTCAGGTATTAGGTCTGCCCGGGTTCCCGGAGTCTATCACTAGAAGAGCGTTTCCGGTTCAAGAATGGATGCAGCGAGGTCGTTCAAGAAGAGGGCCGCCCGCGCGCCATCGAAAACGCGGTGGTCGCAGGAAAGCGTGAGCGACATCATGGGGCGAATTTCCGGCTTCCCATCGACCGGCACCACGCGATCGGCGATGCGCCCCACGGCGAGGATCGCGGCTTGCGGCGAGACGATGATCGCGGTGAACGCGTCCACCTGATACATGCCAAGATTGCTGATCGTGAACGTCGCGCCGGTGATGTCCGCGGGACGCAGTTTGCCGGCGCGGGCCCGCTCGGTGAGGTCGCGACGCATCACGGCGATTTCGCCGAGCTTTTTCGTGTTTGTGGCGGGGATCGCTGCCACCACCACGCCGCCCTCGACCGCCATCGCGACGCCGACGTTGACTTCCGGATGCAGGCGGATTCCGTCGCCCGTCCAACTTGCGTTCACGAGCGGATGTTTTTTCAGTGCGTGCGCCACAGCCGCAATCAGCAAATCAGTATGGCTGAGCCGTACCCCGCGCTCTTTCTCGATGGCCGGCCCGAATTTTTCGCGCGCGGCAACAAATGCCCCCGCATCGATTTCCCTGCTCACAAAAAAATGCGGCGCGGTAGTCCAACTCTGCGTAGTCCGCTCCGCCATCAGACGCGCAACTTGAGAGAGGGTTTGAGTGGCGCGGGCTTCAGCCTGCGGGGTTTCGGCCCGCCCCGGTGCCGCAGAGCCACTCGTCGAGCCCCCCGACGCCAACAAATGCCAAAATGTCTTCAGCCAGAATTTCACCTTCGCTCCCAGTCCCGCGCACGCGAGAAAGTTCCACGCCATGTTCGCGCGCCAGCCGCCGAGCCTTCGGAGAAATCCGAGCGTTCGCCGCAGGCGCTGCCGCAGCAGTCGCAGCAGGAGTATTCGCCGCAGCGGCAGCGGCAGGAGACGCCTTGGTGTCCATCCGCCGTCCCGACGCAGCTGCAGTCTCTTCGACCGGAGGTTTTTCGCCGGGGCTCACGATCCAGGCAATCGTCTGTCCCACCGGTATGACGTCCCCAGCCTGCGCCTTGACGCCCGCGAGGATTCCATCGGCCGGCGCTTCAATTTCCACGACGGCTTTATCGGTCTCGATGTCCAGCAACGGCTCGCCTTTAGCGATGGCCTCACCTTCCTTTTTTCGCCAGGCCAAAAGCTTGCCGGTTTCCTGGGCCATTTCGAGCGCGGGCATGACGATGCTGTGTGCCATGATGTTTTTTGGGAGAGCGCGGGCGGCGCTACTTGGAAACTTTCATTCCTTCTGTTCTGGCGCTGGCTTCCACCATTTCCACCACCTGCCGGCTGGGCGGAGCGTCGTGCTCGCGCGTGGTTTCGAGCGGGCCATCGACGGTCACGTAAGAGGCGCCGGCCACGAGAAGTTTTTCCGCCGGGAAACGCGTGATCACTTCGTGCCCGGTTTCAGTCACGACGATTTCTTCCTCGATGCGCGCCGCGCTCCAGCCGTCGCTCGCGGGCCAGAATGTCTCGAGCGCGAACACCATCCCCGGCTTGATCTCATGCGAATGCTCGAGCGACACGAGGCGGCTGATCACCGGCTTTTCCCAGATCGCCAGGCCAATCCCGTGGCCGAATTGCAGCGCGAACGCCGCTTCTTCGTCCGGGAAGCCAAACTCCGTCGCCTTAGGCCACACGGCCGCAATTTCCGCGGTCGTGCGTCCGGGACGAATCAGCGAAATCGCCGCGTCGAGATAATCGCGGCAGCGTTTGTAGGCGTCCACCATCACGCGCGATGCGTAGCCGATCGAGAAGCAGCGGTAATAGCACGTGCGGTAGCCCATGTAGGAATGCAAAATGTCGTAGTACACCGGGTCGCCGGGGCGCAGCACGCGATCCGAAAACACGTGCGGGTGCGGATTGCAGCGCTCGCCCGAAATCGCGTTCACGGCCTCAACATATTCCGAGCCCAGATCGTAAAGAACTTTGCTGACCAGCCCGACGGCTTCATTTTCGCGCAGGCCGGGCTTCATCGCGCAATACAAATCGTGGTACGCCGCGTCCACCATCATCGCGGACATGTTGAGCAGCGTGATTTCGTCCTGCGTCTTGATGACGCGCGCGTCGGACATGATTTGCTGGCCGTCGACGACCGTGATCCCTTCGCGTTGCAGCGCAAAAAGAATCGGCGGCTCGATGATGTCGACTCCCAGCGGTTCCTTGTGCAGGCCGCGCATTTCCAGCTCGATGCGGATTTTTTTCGCGACGTCTTCCGCGCGCCCCATTTCCGGCGACATCGCTCCGCGCAACAGCGGAATCCCCGCGCGCGAACGCTCTCCGAGCCACGGGCAATGCAGCCGGTGATGTTTCGCGGCCGAACCGAAATCCCACATAAGCGGTTCGTCGTTCTGGGGGAGCAAAGTGAAGCGGCTGTTCTTGTCCTGCGCCCACGAGCCGATGTGCGTCGACGTGATGTAGCGCACGTTGTTCATGTCAAAGCAAAGCAGCGCGCCCATCGAGGATTTCTTGAGGAGAGCTTTCGCCCGGTCCAGCCGCTCGCGCCGCAGGCGGTCAAAATCCACCCGCTCTTCCCAATCCACCGCCATCGTTCCATAGGTCGGTAATGCCATGGTGCCCCCCAGTAGCACAGGCACTCTGCCTGTGCGCTTTTGTAAGCCGCCCTGCCTCCGAAGCGTGTACGCCTTGCTCTAACCCGCGATTGCTAAAACCGCACAGGCAGAGTGCCTGTGCTACAAGAACCGACTACGACCGCTTGCACATCGCCCGGGCCGCTTCGAACACGGATTTCTCCGTCGGGAATCGTAGCGTCCTCGAGCGGCGGAGAAAACGGAATGGGCACATGCATCGCGCCAATGCGCTTTACCGGCGCGTCCAGATCGTAGAACGCGCCCGTCGCGATCACGGAAGCGATCTCCGCCGTCACGCCGTATCTCTCGTAGCCTTCATCCACCACAATCGCCCGCGAAGTTTTCTTCGCCGATTCGATCAAAGTTTTTTCGTCCAGCGGCCAGGTCGTCCGCGGGTCCACGACCTCCGCGCTGATCCCGATTTCCTCGAGCAACTTCGCAGCGCCCAGCGCCACTTGCACCATGCTGCTGGTCGCCACGATGGTGATGTCCTCGCCCTCGCGCTTGATGTCAGCCACGCCGAACGGAATCGTGTAATCCTCGACAGGCACGGGGCCCTTCAGCCGGAACATCATCTTGTCTTCAAAAAAGATGACAGGATTATCGTCGCGAATGGCCGTCTTCAGCAATCCCTTGGCATCGTAAGGCGTCGACGGTAAAACAACTTTCAGCCCCGGAACGTGGCTGAGCCACGCCTGCAGCGATTGCGAATGTTGCGCGGCCGAGCGGCGCGACGCTCCGAGCGTCGTTCGCAGCACCATCGGCACTTTCCACGCGCCTCCCGACATATAGTGCACTTTCGCTGCCTGGTTCACCAGTTGATCCATCACCAGCGTCAGGAAATCTCCGAACATGATGTCCACGACCGGACGCAGCCCCGTCATCGCCGCGCCCACTCCGATCCCTGTGAATCCGGGTTCCGAAATCGGCGTGTCGATCACGCGCGATTTTCCGAACTCTTCCACCATCCCGGAGAGAACCTTGAACGGCGTGCCCGCTTCGGCAACGTCTTCGCCCATTATAAAAACACTCGGATCGCGGCGCATTTCTTCGGACAGCGCCTCGCGCACTGCTTCCGCCATCGTCAATTCGCGCACGGCGACTTCAGGCATATACATCCTCCCCGACCTTGTCCGTTGCCGGATACGGGGCCCGCAATGCGAATGCAACCGCCGCGTCGATTTCCGATTTTGACTGCGCTTCAATTTCGTCGAGCTGCGCTTGCGTCGCGAGCTTTTCGCTCAGGAGCCACTTGGTCAGCACGCCGATCGGATCGCGCTCGGCCCTCCATTGCTGTTCTTCCTGCTTGGCGCGGTAGTATTCGCGGCTCACGTCGCCGACGTGATGGCCGTGATACCGGTAGGTGTTGCACAAGAGAAACGACGGGCCTTTTCCCTCGCGCGCCTGCTCGACCATGCGGCTCGCCATCGCGTTCACCGCGCGGACATCCTGACCGTCCACGCTTTCCGCGGGAATCCCAAACGCCGCCGGCCGCGCCAGAATCTCGCCCGCCGTGGTTTCGGAAAAATGCGTGTACTCGTTGTACATATTATTTTCGCAAACGTAAATCACAGGCAAATTCCAAAGGCGCGCGAGGTTCATCACTTCGTAAAGCAGCCCCTGGCCCAGCGCCCCTTCGCCGAAAAAACACACGGCCACTTGCTCCGTGCCGCGATGCTTGGCCGAAAACGCCGCGCCCGTCGCGATTCCCGCGCTCCCGCCGACGATCGCGTTCGCGCCCAGATTTCCGCTGGCCGGATCGGCGATGTGCATCGATCCGCCCTTGCCCTTGCAGTATCCCGCTTCTTTCCCCAGCAGCTCGGCGAACATCCGGTCCGGCGACGCGCCCTTGGCCAGGCAGTGCCCGTGCCCGCGATGCGTGCTGGTGATGTAGTCATCGCGATGCAGCGCATCGCAAATTCCCACGGCGACCGCTTCCTCGCCGATATACAAATGCGCGAGTCCCGGCATCACTGCGCGCGTGTACAGCTGGTTCACCTGTTCCTCGAACAGGCGAATCATTTGCATGCCGCGATACATCCGCAGCCACTTTTCGCTGCCTGTCCCCGCGCTCGCAACCGCTTGCTTGCTTTCCGTTTTCATTTCCCTATCCCTGACATTCGTGCTAGCACCTCGAAGATCACCGCGAAATCCTGCTTCACGAGGCCCATGCCTCGCGCCGCCGTCAGAAATTCATTCGTCACGGCCGTCGTCGGCAGGGGAACATCGAGATGCCGCCCCATTTCCAACGCCAGCAGCATGTCTTTCTGCATCATGTTCACGTCGAACCAGGCTTCGTCCGGCATTTTTAGCACAAAAGGGCCGCGATATTGAACCATGGGCGACGCGATGGCGCTGTGCGTCAGCACGTCCACCGCGGTTTCGCGCGAAATGCCGCTTTTTTCGGCAAGTAAAACGCCTTCGCTGAATGCGAGCATCTGCACGGCAAGGCTCAAGTTCACCGCAATTTTCAGCACCAGGGCCTGGCCGTTGTCGCCAACATAAGTAACTTTGGGGCCGACGTCCTGGAGCACGGGCTTGGCACGGTCAAACGTTTCGCGCCGCCCGCCGACCATAACCGATAATCTACCTTCTTGTAAAGTAATCACGCTGCCGGAGACGGGCGAGTCGATCATGTCAGCCCCCTTTTCCCGGACTTTGGCCGCCAGCTCGCGGCTGATGGCAGGACTTACCGTGCTCATGTCGATCAGGATTTTGCCCGGGCCGAGTCCCGCCAGAATTCCATCAGGTCCCTCCGTGATCGAATGTATCGCCGGGGCATTGGTAACCATCGCGAACGTAAAATCCGCCGCGGCGCTGACCGCGCGCGGAGAATCGCCCCACTTCATCCCGCGGTCGATCAGCCACTGCGCCTTGGAGCGGGTGCGGTTGTAACCGGTAACCTTGTGCCCCTTTTCGAGCAGCCGGGCGACCATGTTACCGCCCATGACTCCGAGTCCCACAAAACCAAGATTCGCCATTCGCTGAAGTCTCCTAATTCAAAATCGCCCTTAGGCGTCCGCCGTTTGACCATCCGGATTGTTGCGTGAATGTTCGCGCACTTGAGAGAGATGAGCCTGCATTGCGGCACGAGCCCCCTGCGGATCGTGCCGTTGGATCGCTTCGAGAATACGTTTGTGGTGATACTGTCCGGACTCCGGGCCGCCTCCGGTGTGGAAAATCCGCAAGCGTTGTTCGCGGAGCAATCCAACGATGGAATCGATCAACGATAGAACAATCGGATTCGCCGCCCCCTCGGCGAGCGCCAGGTGAAAATCAAGATCCGCTTCGATAAAAGCATCGGAATCCCGTGTCGCGTTGTCCATAACTTCAAGAGCCTCTCGCATCGCCGCGAGATCTTGATCGTCGGCGCGGATCGCTGCCAAAGCTGCGATTTCCGGCTCCAGGATTTCCCGCACCTCTACCAAGTAGGCCCAGCCATCCGGATCGCCGCTCTTGATAATCCGGTCCAGAGACCGGCGCATGGAATTAGAGGTGCCATTCGTGACAAACGTTCCACGCCCCGGAAATGCGTCGACCAATCCCTTTTCTTGAAGCGCTTTGATGGCTTCGCGCACCGCAGTTCTGCTGACGCCAAACTGCTTGGCAAGGTCTCGCTCCGCCGGGAGCTGACTGCCTTCGCTCAATTCCCCTTTGAGGATCAATTCTTCAATTTGCTGAACGATCTGCTCGTAAAGACGCGAAGCTTGAATGACTTTGTACAAAAGAGGCCTCCGCCACCTTACTAAGATCGTGTTCCGAACTTCGCTAGCTAAATACAAGACTTAGCGTAAGGTCTTATGGTCATACCACCATACCATTGGCCGAAACCTATCGCAAGGGCGAGTTTCTTCTCTTCCCTCCTGCCTTTTCCCCTACTTCACCCAGACTGTCTTTACGTTCGTGAATTCGCGAATCCCATACGTGCTCAGCTCGCGGCCCACTCCTGAACGCTTGACTCCGCCGAAGGGAACCCTGGGGTCGGAAAACACCATTTGGTTGATGAAGACCATGCCGGCTTCGAGCTCATTGATGAAGCGATCCTGCTCGCTCTTGTCGTTCGTCCAGGCGCTTGCTCCGAGGCCGAACCGGCTGTCATTCGCGACGCGGATGGCCTCGTCCAAATTCTTCACCCGGAAAATGGAAGCCACTGGACCGAACAGTTCTTCCCTGTAAGCCGGAGAATTTTTCGGAATGTCCGTCAGGACCGTGGGGAGATAGAAACTTCCTGGGCGGTCGGCCGGCTTGCCACCCGTCAGGACTTTCGCGCCGGCTTTGATCGAACTCTTGACGTCGGCATCGAGCGAGCTCACTGCTTCGGCATTCGCGAGCGGACCCACATCCGTTTTCTCATCGAAGGGATCGCCCACCGTGAGGTTTTCCATCTGGGCCACGAATTCGCGCTGAAATTTTTCGGCGATCTGATCGTGAACGATAAATCGCTTGGCCGCGATGCACGATTGGCCGTTATTGGCCACGCGAGCCTTGATGCCCACCTTGACTGCTTCTTCCAGATTTGCGCTGGGCATGACGATGAAGGGGTCGCTGCCGCCCAGCTCGAGCACGACTTTCTTGATTCTCTGCGCTGCGCCGGTCCCGACTTTTACTCCGGCGCCTTCGCTCCCCGTCAACGTTGCAGCGGCAATACGAGGATCGTCCAGGATTCTGTCCACGCTTCCTGAGCCGACCAGAAGCGTCTGGAAAACTCCTTCAGGGACGCCTGCCTTGAGCAGGAGCTCTTCGATTCTCATCGCGCATTGGGGGACGTTCGATGCGTGTTTCAGCAATCCAACATTACCCGCCATGAGTCCAGGAGCGATAAAACGAAACGCCTGCCAGAACGGATAATTCCACGGCATGATCACGAGGACCACGCCCATGGGCTGGTAGCGAATGAAGCTGCGGCTCGCCGGGGTCTCGACGATTTCATCGGCAAGAAAGTGTTCCGCATTTTCGGCATAGTAGCGGCAGACCCAGGCGCACTTGACGGCTTCGTCCACGGCGGAGCGAAGGGTCTTGCCCATTTCCAAGGTCATGAGATGGGCGAGCGAATCTTTTTCAGCTTCCAGAATCTCCGCCGCGCGCACCATCATGCGACCGCGATCGGCGAACGATAATTTACTAAACTTTGGAAACACTTCGGCAGCCTTCTGAATTTTCTGGTCAACCTGAGAATCCGTGAGCGCGTCGAAATTTTTGATGGTTTGCCCTGTTGCAGGATTAATCGTTGCTATAGCCATGATCTGTTCCGCCCTAATCGAAGTAAGTAGGAAACTGGTCCGGCAAATGAGACAGCCGTCCACACTCATGTATATCGAATAATTTGCCTTAATGTTTTACCACGTTTCACGCGCATTTGCCCGCCGAAGGGCGGCAGGGCCAGCGCATTGGGCAGGGAAAAAGCGAGGGGATGAAATGCGCGATCTTGCGTTTAGTGATCTTGCAGGCCGAGGGCTATTCCCTCGGCCTGCAAGACGATTCCTGCGAGACCTTCGGCCTGTGCGAATTAATACGTTGAGTTGCGGCTACTTGGACCCGAGCTGCTGCACGATCGCCAGCGCTTTCGCCACATGCTGATCGGGCGAAATGCCGTCGTCCTTGGAGGAAAACATGGCGACGATCTTGTGGTCCTTGCCGATGACGAAGGTTACGCGTTCGATCATGTCATGGTCGATCACGTCGCCCTTTACATCTGTCATGCCTGCCTTTACAGCGTTCGCCGACAGATTGTACGAGGTGGCGATCTTCTTATCCGCATCGGACGCGACCGGAAACTTTCCGGCGCAAAATTCGGGGTCCGCCGAAAAGCGGTCAAGCCTCGCGAGGCTGTCCGCCGATACGCCGATAATGCTGGCCCCTGCGGCGTCGAATTTGTCTTTTTGCTCGGAAAAAGTATGCGCTTCGAGATCACAGCCTTTGGTATAGGCGGACGGGAAGAAATAGACGACGACTGGTCCTTTCTTCAGCGCCTCTTGCAGAGAAAAACTAAACTCTTTTCCTGCGAGCGAACCGCGAGCCGAAAAATCGGGCGCCATTTCGCCAACTTTGAGTGCAGCCAAAACGGGTAAGCTGATCAACATGGATATTGCAAGACCCAGCAACGCTTTTTTCATGGCAAATGCCTCCTGGCCATCGAAGTGGCAAGAAGCATATCACAACCCGGCATCGCAGGCATCGTCCCGTAGTGGGTCGATTCACCGGCATGGAAGGTGCCCAATCCTGTCATCCGGCCGCAGGATCGGCGTGGAAACTTTTTGAAATTCGCACCCGGCGGCATTTTTGTCTTTCACCAGGTTTTCTCGGGGAGCCAGGATTCGTGGGACTTGAGTGTCCGGAAATCCGCCGCAACCAACAGGTCACGCCAGTCCGTCTTCGCGAGTTCAACCGCTTTCCGGAGCTCCTCCAACTTGCCGTGGCTCAGCTTCAGCGCGGCGAACCGGAAGCGCTCCATGGCCACGGCGTCGAGCTCCTGCAAGAACGGCAGGTTATTTCCACACTCTTCCAACAAAATGTCGCGCGCTATTTCCCGTTCGTCCGGATGGAAGAGCAGGCCCAATCGCTTTTCAGTTTCGGAACTCAGCGGCGGTGTACCCATCCATCTCTCCCCAAAAAAGCGGTAAGCTACAGGCTCCGTCGAATTCAGTATACAATTCTAAGATTCGGGGCTGTAGCTCAGATGGATAGAGCGGCGGTTTCCTAATACAGGCGGCGGTTCTGATTGGTTATGAAAATTTTGGACTCTACTATATCCGTCAACGACTTACAATGATGGTGAGTTGATTCGTTTGTACGCGAGTTGAACCGTTCTGAACCGATAACTACTACGAATTTACTACAGTGATTTTCTCAAGTCTCCTAGTGCACCTCTCCCCCTCTCCAAAGTGTGAAATCATACTCAGTTTTGTGCGAATTTAGGGGAGCAGGTCAGTCCCACCCGCCCCGAATATTGCGATATAGACTAGGGAGTATGAGTGAATGAAAGATTACGATCAGAAAATCAGTTATTTCGGTGATCGTCCCAACGAGGGCGGGTGGCCCGTCCTTTCGAATCGCGCAGAATTGTTGTCGCTCCCCCGTATAATACTACTCCCGTACGTCCACTCCGAGTTAAGATTCTGAACCTGGGGTGCCCCGTCCTTGATGCCTTTTCAAGGGCGGGGCTTTTCCTTTGACCTTCCATGCCCAAAGGATTGCATCGCCGGTACGGATTGGGGCACCCCAACTTCAAATTCAAAGGCCGGACCACCCGTCCTACAGACTCTGGCAAATTCAGTATACAATTCCAGGAATCGGGGCTGTAGCTCAGATGGATAGAGCGGCGGTTTCCTAACACAGGCGGCGGTTCTGATTGGTTATGAAAATAGTGGACTCTACTATATCCCTCAACGACTTACAACGTGGGTGAGTTGAACCGTTTGTACCCGAGTTGAACCGATACGAACCGATAACTACTACGAATTTACTACAGTGATTTTCTCAAGTCTCCCAGTGCACCTCTCCCCCTTTTCTCTAAATGCGAAATCATACTCAGTTTTGTGCGGATTTAGGGGGGCAGGTCAGTGCCACCCTCCAAATGGCAAGAAGCTGGGCCGCCCGAAGCGCACGGTAGACCGCGACGAAATTCTCAAGCTCCAGTCCCAAGGCCACAGCCTGCGCCGTATCGCCTCTACCCTGGGTGTGGGCTATGGGACGGTGCGTACCCGGCTACAGCGGGTGAGCTAAAATTGGTGGGAAATATCTCCCATGAGAACGGACCGAACAGGACACTTAGGCGGCTGGGTTCGGTCGGGCCGGAATCTGCTGATTGAAGCTCAGGGGCGTGTAGGTGGAGTGGCGCTCTGGCCGACGAGGATACGCCCGACCTGTGGTGGTTTCGGAACGGCTTTCAATCTCTTGGCGTCGGCGCGGGCAGCTTCCTTCGCAGCCTCTTGGCTGGGAAAGCCGCCATCACGTTTGAGGACGGCGTTATCGGGGGAGCGGATTTCGTAGAAGAAACTCATTGGTGGTTGCTCCGTTCGCCCGAGGAATGGGGACTGAGTGTAGGACTAGAAAGTTCGCCAACGAGCGTCGTCCTCTCTGATCATCGCGAATGACCAGAAAGTTTATCTTGCGTTAAGTGATCGCCCAGTTGTCCTCGGAAGACAAATCGCAATCAGGATTCCGATGACACCATAGAGGACAAAATTTCCTCCAAATTCAAGCGCTCCAAATATGATCTTGTCGGTCAATCCAGAAGGCTCCGCCAATCCGATCACTGAAATCGGCCAAAGCACCAGCAGTAGCCTCGGATTTAATTGATGAGACCCGGCCAATGTGGCTAAGCTCAAGGCAACCACGAGGCCAACACAGCCTGAGACCAAAAACCAGCGCATTAGACTCCTGCCGTTGCTTGCCATAGACTTCCTCTGCCTCCATACGACTATTGCGGTTGGCGGGTGGCCTGCCCTTTCGAATCGCATAGAATCATCTCTGTTCCAACTTATAATACTACTCCCCAACGTCCACTCCGAGTTAAGATTCTGAACTTGGGGTGCCCCGTCCTTGATGCCTTTTCAAGGGCGGGGCTTTTGGTTTGATTTACTATGCCCAAAGGTTTGCGTCGCCGGTACGGACTGCGCCATCTCCACTTCATCACCTGCAGTTGCTATCGCAGGCTGCCGCTGTTTGCCTCAGCACGCGCGAAAAATTTGTTTGTCAAGATTCTGGGCGAGGTGCGTGACCGTTACGGATTCGCCCTGGCGGGCTACGTGGTCATGCCCAACCACATTCACTTGCTGATCAGCGAGCCGGGCAAGGGCACTCCTTCCACCGTCATGCAGGTGCTGAAGCAGCGCGTGTCGCGGCGCATCCGCCGCAAGCCGCGACGGAGGGCATCCTCTCTGCAACTGAAACTTCCTTTCCGCGATTCACCTGCATCTTTGCCGCGGTTTTGGCAGTACCGCTTCTATGATTTCAATGTCTGGAGTCAGGGGAAATTCGTGGAGAAACTTCACTACATGCACCTGAATCCAGTGAAGAGAAACCTCGTCGCGCATCCCAGGGACTGGCCTTGGAGCAGTTTCTCGTTTTACTCGAAGAAAGAAATGGGCTTGATTCAAATCGATTCCATGTCCTGATGACAAGTCCGAGATCAACCTCAAAAGCCCCGCCCTTGAAAAGCTCTCAAGGACGGGGCACCCCAACTTCAAATTCAAAGGCCGGGCCACCCGTCCGGCCCACGGTTGGTGGTTTGGGAACGGCTTTCAATCTCTTGGCGTCGGCGCGGGCCGCTTCCGTAGCGGCCTCACGGTCGGGGAAGCCGCCTGTTCGTTTCAGGACGGTGTCAGTGGTGCTGCGGATTTCGTAGAAATATGACATAGAGGGTGCTCGGTCCTCACAGAATTACAGATTGGTGTGTCGAATCTAGGCCTTCAGTCATGTGCCGGGAGGCCTCCTCCTCGCCGCGAAGTACATGACCAAATTAGCAAACAAGAAAAGCAACGCACCTCCCGAGCCGACGATCTTCCGAGACGCACCCAGGTAAAGCTCTAGAGCAAGTCCCGCGACGATTCCACAATTTATCAATATGACTTTGTTCACTATCTTTATTTCCAATCCGGGAAGTTTCTTGCCGATATGAGTGCTACGACATTGATAAGGAGCAGGGCAAGGGTACAACCTATTATGGAGTCCAAACCAAATCGCAACCGACCACTTAAAGCGAGATACAAGATCGCGATAACGTTAAACAGAACGAACCATAGCTTTCTTGTAACAAGTCGATGAAAGCGATCCATATGAGACTTCCGAGGCTGTTTATCCTCGGGCGG
Organism: uncultured Acidobacteriota bacterium; assembly: GCA_963804145.1. Taxonomy (GTDB): domain Bacteria; phylum Acidobacteriota; class Terriglobia; order Acidiferrales; family UBA7541; genus Palsa-360. Next base: position 1,025,756 of record CAWDPI010000010.1, read on the forward strand.
GTGGCCCGTCCTTTCGAATCGCGTAGAATCGTCGCTGCTCCACCATACAATACTACTCCCCTACGTCCACTCCGAGTTATGATTCTGAACTTGGGGTGCCCCGTCCTTGATGCCTTTTCAAGGGCGGGGCTTTTGGTTTGACCTTCCATGCCCAAAGGATTGTATCGCCGCTACGGACTTCGCCACCTCCACTTCATCACCTGTAGCTGTTACCGCCGACGGCCACTGTTTGCATCGGCGCGAGCAAAGAATCTGTTTTCGAAGATCCTGGGCGAAGTGCGCGACCGTTACGCCTTCGCGCTCGCGGGCTATGTCGTTATGCCCAATCACATTCACCTGCTGATCAGCGAGCCGGGCAAGGGCACGCCTTCCACCGTCATGCAGGTCTTGAAGCAGCGCGTGTCGCGGCGCCTCCGCCGCAAGCCGCGCAAACTTGTGTCCTCCCAACAACTCAGCCTCCCCTTCCGAGACACGCAGGATTGCTTGCCCCAATTCTGGCAGCCCCGCTTCTACGATTTCAACGTGTGGAGTCAGACGAAGTTCGTCGAGAAACTCCACTACATGCACATGAACCCGGTGAAAAAGAAACTCGTCGCTCACCCAAAGGAATGGCCTTGGAGCAGTTTTTCCTTCTACGCGAGGAAAGAATCCGGGCTGGTTCGCATCGATCCCATAAGTTGACATGGTGTCGAGGATCACGTCAAAAGCCCCGCCCTTCAAAGTACGAAGGACGGGGCACCCCAAATTCAACGACAAAGACCGGGCCAACCGCGCTACAGACTCCGCCAATTTCAGTATACAATTCCAAGAATCGGGGCTGTAGCTCAGATGGATAGAGCGGCGGTTTCCTAAACCGTAGGTCGGGAGTTCGACTCTCCCCAGCCCCACCAGTTCTAGAGGTTGGAAGTTAGAGGCAAGGCGGTGGAACGAGCACCCTGTGAGTTCCGTGAACTTCCACTAAGTCCCACCATGTTTTTCTTTGGATATCAACCAGATCAGAAACCTTTGCGGGCCGCAGGGATCTAGGGCCGCAACCGATCGTGATGGAAACACGGAAGAGAGCTACGCTCAAATTCCGGCCGGAATTGCGGTTCGAGATGAAGCTGGGAGATTCGCAGTTGGGGGAGTCGTTAAAGATGGGGTGGAATCAAGCAGCTCCCCGCTCAGAGGATTCAACGGAATGAAGCACCTGCCAATGCCGCATGTTGGCTCGCCCATTCAGCCATCCACACTGAAATATGTTCTGCCGCCATGGGCCTGGCGGCGAAATAGCCCTGCGCGAGGTCGACTCCTACGGAATGCACCGCATTCCAGTCTGCCTGTGTTTCGACGCCTTCCGCGACGACGCTCATATGCAGGCTCCGTCCGAGTTTGGCGTTTGAATCCAGTATGGCCATGGCTTTGGCATTCTCACCGGCGCCGTTGACGAACGCGCGGTCGATTTTCATTTCGGCGAACGGAACACGGCGCAACTGCTCCATGGAGGAATAACCGGTGCCAAAATCGTCAATGGAAAGCGGAAAACCTTTCGTGTGCAGCCGGGTGAGAATGTCAAGCGTATTGGCGGCGTCATGAAATAGCCCCGATTCCGTGATCTCCAGAATCAACTGGTGTGGCTCGACCTCGAACCGGTCGGCCTCGCGCGCCAGGCGATCCGGCAGATCGAGGTCGACAAGCATATGGGCAGAAAGATTGACACTCACCTTGGTGCGCATTCCGGCGTCGCCCCATGCGGCACATTGCTTCAGGGACAGGGTCATAATCTGGTCTGTGAGAGCGCTGATTTGTCCGGTCTGCTCCGCGATAGGGATAAATGTGTTGGGGAAGATCAACCCCAGATTGGGATGCTGCCAGCGCGCCAGGCATTCGAAGCCCGCGACCTTGCCGTTAGCCAACGAGACTTTGGGTTGGAAATAGGGCTGGAACTGCTGTTCCGCCAACGCCACTTCCAAATCCCTGGGTGTGACGTCGATGGCTCTGCGGCTGCCCTCGAATGCGGGTGTCTGCCCGAGCCGCGTGAGGGCGCGGCGGACGGCTTCGGGCGTCAGAGGTTTTTCGATGGCCCCAATGACGCGCAAGCCGCGTGCTCGCGCCGTGTATACAGCGGCGCCCAACAACACTTCGTCCGCTCCGCTTACGATTACGAGCGCAGGCGGGGCGGTAAGAGTCGCCATGTGCCGGACGATCTGGATTCCGTCCATGTCCGGCATCATCAGATCGCAGAATACAACATCAAACGACTGGACGGACCGGGTCAGAAATTCCATGGCTTCCCGCCCGCTTGCGGCTTCCTGAATCGATTGGATGCCTACGGACCGCAACGCCCGGCTGCCGATGCTGCGCGCGAATGCGTTGTCGTCCACAATCAGGACGGCAAGCAGACCAAAACACGCTTCACTCTCCGGCTTGTTTAGAGTTTCCGCAGCATTGGCCGGCCGATCGGAACTTGCAGCGGCAATCTGGGAAGTGATTGCGGGATCGATCATGACATTTTGACTCCCAGGCGTTCCCGGATGAAGTCTTCGACGCGGAGCAATTCGGCTGCGATGCGAGCGATCAGATCTCTCGATACCGCCGGATCCTTATCCCTGGCTTTGTGCTCAAGTTTTGAGTACAGTCCCGCGAGCGCCAAAGCAGCGGCGCACCGCGCCTCGCCATTTGCGCCATGCGCAGCCGTCCTGATTCGGTCTGGATCGCGGCTTGACACCGCCGCTTCGACATTTGACAGCGATTCCCTGGCTGCGCCGGCAAACTGCTCCAGCACCTCGTTCAGCGTTTCCGGCTCGTCAGTGCCCAGGATTTCCCCCAAAGCTCCAAGATCGATTGTGTACGCCGCGCCAATGTTGTTGGATTGCATCCGCCCATCTGCACTCTGCGCAAACGCAGTGGGACTCAGCCATCTGAGCAGTATTGCGGTCAGCCGGTCCATGGTCACCGGTTTGCTGATGAAATCGTCCATGCCGCTCTCCTGGCACCTGTCCACGTCCTCGCGGAAAGCGTTCGCGGTGAGCGCGATCACCGGCAGGCGACGCCCCTCTTCTTTTGCCGATTCCCGCAAGCGCAAGGCCTGCGTGAATTCGTAGCCGTTCATCACAGGCATGGAGCAGTCGCACAAGATCACGTCGAATCGATGGCGATCGAGCATTTCAAGGCCCTTGACGCCATTGCTGACGAGCACGCAGTCGATGCCGAGCTTCTTGAGTTGCTTCTGGATGACGGTCTGATTGAGCAGCCGGTCCTCCAGGACGAGCGCGCGTTTTCCACGGAGGCTGGGGCTGTTGGCCGATCCGACGGAATCCTGTTGCGCGGCCACTTTTTCCCGGGATCGCGCATGGCCCACCAGAAGGCGGATGTTGCGGTCAATATATTCGGCGCCGTCGCCGGGCGCGATCACGGCCGCGAATCCCTGGCGCAGCCGCGCACGAGTCGATTGCCCAACGCCATATAGGAGCGGCACGATGAGCAGTTCTCTCAGCCGCTGCGTCAATTCCGAGGCGTCGTCATCGCGTTTGTCCGCAACCACCACAGCAACGTCGACACGCGATGCCTTGTTGGTGCTCTGTTTCGACGCGAAAGCTAAGGCGGTTCCGTAAGTCTTTATGGTTACAGTGGCTCCGCGCGGCTTGAAATAGCTCTCAAGCCACTTCGCTTCTTTACCTCCGAGGCCGATCAGCATCACCCTGATGCCTGACAGATCGGGGCGAGCCACCGGAGGCGCCGGAAGGACGACATTCACCGGTAAAGTGACCCAGAAGTTCGCACCCTCGCAAAGCACGCTTTCGCAGCCAATGGCGCCACCGAAGACTTCCACCAGGCTTTTGCAGATCGAAAGTCCGAGGCCCGTGCCTTCCGCCAGATTGACGCCCATAGGTCCCTGGCTGAAGGGCTTGAACAACTTTGTCGCCTGAACCTGGTCGAATCCCTGCCCGGAATCCTGAATGTCGAATCGTAGTTCGCACTTTTCTTTGTCACCGGAGACTGCCGTGAGCGCCACCTGCACGCCGCCTCTCTCCGTGAATTTCATGGCGTTGCCGATCAGATTGAGCAGGATCTGGCGAACGCGCATGGCGTCACCGCGAACGATGCTGGGCACGTTGGGCCCGAATGTGGCGGTGATGAAGATGTTTTTCTGCCGCCCGCGGCTTTGCAATACGTCGACTGCCTCCTGCACCAGCACAACCGGGTTGATGTCGCCCATCTCGGTGGTCAGCTTGCCTGCCTCAATCTTGGAAAAATCGAGAATGTTGCCGATCAGGCCGAGCAGCGCTTTGGCAGCCTTGTCGGCGTCGTCGACCAGTTCAAGCTGTTCGTTGTCGAGGGTGGTGAGAGCGAGTAACTCGAGATTTCCGATCACGCCGTTGAGAGGCGTGCGAATCTCGTGACTCATGCTGGAAAGAAATTGTGATTTGGCGACGGTGGCCTGGCGCGCTGCCTCGGCGAGCTTGACCTCGGACAAATCCATGATGACAATCAGCACTCGCCGCGCCTCCTCTTCCGTCTTGGGAATGCGCAGCGAATAAACAACCGGTATGTATTTGCCGCCGGAGGTTAAGTATTCCGAGCCGCGAATCCGCTCATTGCCTTCCAGCATCGCCTCCGCGACGTCGACAATATTTGTTGACTGCTTCACCAGAGCTTCCATGGAGGCAACGCCGAGCATTCGCAAGGCAGCCGCATTGGCGTTGTTGACGCGCACCACACCGACGAGCCTGCTCATACGATCGGGCGATCCCGAGAGATAAATCCTCAGATTCAACACACCTTCCCGCTTGAGTCCTTGCACCAGCCGGAACAGGGCGGAAAAATCGTAGTCGACGATGGCGGCGTCGGAATTATCGAAGAGATCTTCGAACATGCGCCTGCTCTCAACGTTCTCGCTCCGCGTTTGGGTCCGCTCGGCCACCTTGTTGGCGTGGGCCGGGGCGCGAGCTTCCGCCTCGGCATGCACAATATTGCGCTTATTGTTGTCCACTGAAGATCCTCCCTCGCGGTGTCAAACTATCGGTCTTGCGTTCCATGCGGCGGAGAGGGCGCCGCAGCTGCCGGGACACGGCAACAATCGAATTGGAAATCACCTGGTGCTCAATGCGGGAAATCAGTTTTCAATGAACTGGTTTACGCGCCACCACACGGAGGGAGATGTGGATTTTTGACGGCTGCGCAACGGCGAGCAACTTTCTTTCCGGATCATGAGGGCAATTTCGACGGATTGCCGTCGAGGTCGCATTTGCTTGGGTGCGACTGCTGCCCGCTTGGATCAGTGTGGCAGTTGGCTGCCCCATAGCACCACCCATTTTGATCACATGTAGCCTAACAAGAAAGCTCTTTCGAAGAGGGGGAACGCGAGTTTTTTCATTTTGGCACACATTCAGATAAGCCATCAGACTGATAACGATCGTTGTATCTGGGTGGAATTACAGTAAGGTCCGTAGCCCCAATTGCCAGCCTGAGCAGTCGTGTGCTTTCTTAATCTATAAGCCGGGTGATCAATTCCCTCCAGCACCACCATTTTGAAACGGTTCCGCGGACGAATCGTATCAACCACTAATTTGTGCCGGTGCTGAGGCGGCCACGGTCTGCCGGTTCGGATAGTGAGATACCGGATGCGAAGTTGGTGCTACAATTTTCGCAGGTCGGGGGACTGGAAGAGTAATTCTAATGAGGCGAGTCTTATTTCTGGCCGCCCCTCCCTGCGATCTGGGTGAAAAAACGGACTGCCACTTGATTGCTGGCATGTCCAAATCTTGGGGCGCAGAGCGGAGTCGTGTGCCGAATTCCCGTTCGCATTCCCGAATCGCGCGTCACACTAGATAAAAAAGGAGCGTTTCCATGAAGTTTTCAGTGATTGGCCGTATTGCAGCGAGTCTTTTTCTGGCATTGTTCGGCGCTTGTTTTTTGTTTCGCTCCTATGCCCGGCCGAAACCTGCGGCATCCGGCTACCATTTGCTTAAGACGGTTTCTTTGCCTCCAGCCGCCGGTGGCGGCGAGTATTACGATTACATTTCTGTGGATGCGGCAGCGCGCCGCGTTTACGTATCGCACGGGACTGAGGTTGTGGTTCTGAATGCCGACGATTACTCCGTGGCGGGCAAAATTGAAGGGCTCTCGCGCTGCCACGGAATTGCCGTGGCCAAAGATCTGGGCAAAGGGTTTATCACGGATGGCGACTCGCGGGAAGGCGCCACCGTGCAGGAAGTTGTTATTTTCGATTTGAAGACCTTGAAAGTCACGGGCAGGGTGAAGACTGGCCAGGTTGACACGGATGCAATCATCTACGAACCGGTGACCAGGCATATTTTTACTTTCAACGGCGACAGCCACAACTCGACCGTGATCGATGCCGTGAAGGAATCCGTGATCACAACCATCGACCTGATCGGGAAGGTTGAATTCCCGGCTGTCGATGGCAAAGGCATGGTCTACGACAACGATCCGGAAAAGAACGACGTAGTCGCGATCGACGCCCGCACGAATACCATTAAAGCGCGCTGGGCGACGGCGCCGGAAGGGGCGCCAACCTCGATGGCCATGGACCAAAAAAACCGCCGGCTGTTTTCCGCGGGGCGAGGTCCGCAGTTTGTGACCATGATGGATGCGGACTCGGGAAAAGTCCTGCAGTCGTATCCCATTTCGGCGGGAGTGGACGCAAACTCGTTTGATCCCGCGACGGGCATGCTGTTTGTAGCGACGCGCGAGGGCATGCTGCACATTTATCATGAGGACTCTCCCGACAAGCTCAGCGAGGTTGAGGCGGTGAAAACGGAATACGGCGCCAAAACGTTGCAGGTTGATCCGAAAACTCACAATGTTTTTCTGACGACATCGGATTTTAATCCGCCGGCGGCTCCTACGGAAAAACAGCCCCATCCGCTAGCTACTGCGAAGCCGGGAAATTTCAGGGTACTCGTGTACGGGCGTTAAGGCACATTTCTGACAAGACTCGATGACGGACACGAAGTGAGAGCACAAAACTTGCCTGGCTGGCCGTCGCGATACACAAAGAACTCCGCCCGCGCCAGCCGGGAAACGGGCTGACGCGGGCGAAGTCATCTGACGGAGGAAGTCTCGAGCAGTCTTCTTATTCGTGGGCCTTCAACGTCCAGATCAGAAACAGGTTCACACTGTCATCCACCGCGGCGAGCTTGGCGGTGCCGTTCCCCAGATTTTCCACAGCCAGTCCGAAGGACCCGCCGGGAGTCGGATCGAGGGAAATCTCTTTGACAAAATGGCCGCCGACAGTGAACTCGACGAGCTCACTCGGCTGCGTTGGATCCTGGTTAATGGCATCGTTGTTGGTGACGAGCAGGTCCCCGTTCGGCGCCTTCGCCAATCCCAGAGCGCCATGCAAATGCTTGGCGTCCTGGTAAATGAGCGTGCCAATGCCGCCGTCGTGATTGCGGTCGCCTGCGTCGTGAACGGCGTAGACGGCGTTATCTAACGAAGACGCCACGTAAAGAATATCTTTGCCGGGGTCATAGACGATGCCCGTGGGCGAGTCCACGAACGTGACGGGGTCGCAGGCATGCTGATAACCGGAGGCGATAACCGTCGGATTCTTGAAGCTGACGCTGGTGGGATCGACATCCAATTCGTAGCGCACAATCTGTCCGGTTAAGGCGTTTGCGACGAAATATTTTGCTCTGCCACCCTGATCAAACAGCGCGGAATCCCAAGGTCCCTGAACTGAACTATCCGTGTATGTCGACACTACGTTCCCGTTCTTGTCGATCACGATGATGGATCCCGCGCCGGCGTCCGTGCACTGGCCATCGGCTGACGGGAAATTTCCGACGAGGACAAATCCCCGCTGCAGAACGTTTAGTGCGGTGGTAAGGCCGGTCGGAGTCGAACTTTGGAAATAGAGCAACAGCGGTGCGTTAGGCGGCACGTCGACGATCGTAGTGCCGGTTCCCTGAAGATTTCCCCCGGTCATGGTAGGAGCGTTGTTGAAATTTGACACGAGGACATCGCCGGGATTGATGGCCCCGCCCGTGGGAAAATTGGGGGGCACGAAAGCGACGCCGTAGGGATTTCCATCCCCGTTGGCAGGTACGGTCGATACCACCCGAATTGGCCCGGGAAGGAACGGGTGATCGTCATCTGCCGCCAGCAATACTGCCGAGCAAAGCAGGCAGGAAACGACTGCCGCAACAAACACCTTCCACACACCAAACTTTATTCCTCTGGCAAAAAATGGCGAGCCCGTGATTCGTTTTATCTGGGCGATTTCGCGATTCATGGTAACTCCCTTCTCGTAGGATTGCCGGTCATGAAACCTCCGGCGAATTATTTTGGGGGGGACATTTCCCAAATATCGAACGATGCAGCAGGTTCGAAAGAGTGAGCCTACGCAGGAGCCTTCATTGGAGTGTCACGAGCCAATCTGGGAATTGTCAAAGAATTGTAAATAATAGCGGGCGTGCAGCAATGGACAGGCTGGGACTTTTTTCGGAATTGCCGGGCATCTTGTTGGATTGGATTCCGGCACGTCAATCCCGGGTTTCGTAGACCCACAATTCAGCGCCTCGATCGGCGCGGGCGGGAACTGCCAGGTAGAAACTGTTGTGCTTTCCGACTTGCCCGGTGTAAGCGCTGGTGCGCGCGCCGATCGCCGTGGGAATCTTGGCAATCCGTTGGTAGCGGTCGGGATCGATCTGCTGGTATACGAAGATGAAGCCCTCTCCACTGGTGACGTAAATCCTCTTGCGGTCGGCGTCGAACGACATATCGTCTGTGTCAATCGCGCCCGGAAGGCTGGCAATTTCCTTGCCGGTATCCATGTCCAGCACCAGCAGTCGCGCCGGTTTGCGCGCCGCCACGAAAAGGCGGCGATGCGCCTCATCGAGCGCCATGGGAAAGTTTGTCCCGGCTCCTTCCAACTTCCAATTCACAATTTTGCGGGTGTTTCGGTCGATGACGGCGATCTGGCTGATGGAGGCGAGATTCACAAAGATCCTCGGGCCCTTTTCCTCGAGTTGAAATGATTCGGGGTGGGCTCCGACTTTGTATTCTCCTTCTATGCGTTTGTTCGTCGCCGCGTCGAAAACTCCGATGGCGCTTTCGTCTCCATCGCCGTAGCCGACGTAAACGCGCTTCGAGGCCGGGTCGTACCGGAGTTGGTCGGCATCGTCTGAAAACTTTACCGTATCGATGAGTTTGTAAGTATCGGCGTCGAGGATTTTGCAGGTACCGTCGCCTTCGCTGGAGACCACAATGCGGTTTGACTCGGGAATGTAAGCCACCATCTGGGGCTTGCTGAATCCTTCTTGAATGCTGCGAGCTCGCCTGCCCCGGGCCGTATCGATGACCTCCACGCTGTCATTGCCGTAAATCGCGGCGAACACGCGGCCGCTCTTGTTGTCCACCGCCATGTGGTCGAAGCGGCCCTCCACCCCCGGTATTGGAATAATGCGCACCAACACGAGAGGCGCGGATTCATCGGTGGGCAAAGTTTCCTGCGCCACCGCGCAAAGGGAAAATAGCAATACGGACAGAACTAACCAGAAGGCTTGCAAAAGCTTCATTTCCCGCTCCTCATGAAATAAAAAACGCTCAGTCGGCATTGCAAATCATTCCTATGGCGCTGCGGGTTGTGTCTCAGCAACTTCTCTTCACATATCAGTTCGCCGATGTGACAACGAAAATGCCCTTACCATACACCGGAACGAAAATGTGTTTATTCTTCGCATTGACGGCCACCGAGTGAATCCCGCCGCCCTGGAAAGGAATCTCGTAGGTTAATTCCTCGGTTGCTGCATCGACCACACCCACTGCTCCTGTGCCGGCCGTGGCCAAATCCGTTTGCCCTTCCGAGGTATGCGCAAAGTAGTAGCGGTTTGTTCCCGGATCGTACCAGACTTCGTCCGTGTCCCCTACTTTCGGCACGGTCTTTCCGATCTTCCCGGTTCGCGCATCAAGCGACAAGCCGCCGATCGACCCGCAAACGGTCATCAACCGGCCGTTTGGCCCAGCGGTCAAGCCGCTCAGCGTAAGGTCCAGAACTCCGCCTTTGCACTCCACGGGAAAGCTTTTGATCGGATTGGGGAGCTTGTGAGGGTCGAAGACATCGATGCGATTCCTGGCTCCGGGCACGTTCTGGTAAAACCACCCGGTGTCCCGGTCCCAGGCCGGCTGTTCCATGCCATCCTGCCCGGCCGGATATTTGTATTGACCCAGCACGCTTCCATCGACGGCGGAGATGAATGTTAGAAACGGCGGCGCATCGCCATCATTGGAAGTCATCAGGATCTTATCGATGGGGTCGTAAGCCAGTTCGTCCACCCGAAACTTGCCGCCGGTTGGGATCTTTCGAAGGATAGCCGTGCCCGGATTTGTTGCGTCAGCCTCGATAATGTTGCCGGCGCCATCTCCTGCCCAGACGTGGCCAAGGTCGTCCGTGAGGACTCCATTTGGCCCGGAACAGTGGCGCAGGTCCTTGGGATGGCCCGGGCAAGGCCGGCTGCCCGTGTATTGCCCTTTGCCGATGAAGCCGAGGAATGTATCTGTAGCGGCGTCGACCAGGTCGATTGCGTTGTTTGAGCGGTCCGTGAGGTAGTACTTCTGCGAGGAGTTGTCGATCCAGCTGATGTCAAAACCGTAGAGCCCGTAATTGGTTGGCGAACCTTTGACCAGCGTAATGTGACGCGTCTGGGCTAGAGCCAGGCCGGCGAGTACAGTTGCGATCAAGGCGAACGTTGCCAGTACTTTCATCGCAAGCTCCTTCGCTTGATTGGGCGTTAAGCCTGTCGTCGAGGAAGAGACGATTGGCGATACTTATCGCACCAAACACCTGAAAGCTTCATGAAAGAATCCTTCTTGATGCCTTCCGTGGTATTGACCTTAGGTCGCGGCTACCTGAAAATTGCGGGCCCTTTCCACGTTCACGCCGGATGCTGGCCAACGATTCCCCGCAAAATTGAATCAATCTCAATCTTCATCTGCCTTTCAGGTTGTATCGCTATGTTACAGTTCTCAAACCAAAGCGGAAAAAAATCAGGCGCTAGTTATGCCGGCAACTGGTGGATTTGGCCGCATCTTGCACGTAACGGCAGAAGGTCGAATCAAGGGAGGACGAAATGAGGCGAGTAGGGCTGGTCGGGGTGGCCAGTATCGTTTTATTTGTCGCACTGTTTGCCGGGTGGGAGTCGGGACAGCGCCCCGTGCGGTCCGCCGGTTCTTCCGATGCGGATACGAACCCGCCACTGTATCTGAGGACGCGCATTGCTCTGCCAGGTGTATATGGCCGCATGGACCACTACGGTCTGGACACCAAGCGCGACATCTTGTTGGTCTCGGCGCTGGGAAATAATACCGTGGAGCTTGTCTCCAACTGGAAACGGATTCACACGATCACAGGCTTCGAGCACCCACAGGGCTCGCTGTACGTTCCAGGCGTTGACAGGATCGTGGTGTCAGACCAATCGGGCAAGGTCCGCTTCTACGACGCCGAATCTTACAAGCTGCTTAAGACGCTAGATTTCGGGGAAGACTCCGATACCGACAATTTGCGCTACGATCCGGTTGCAAAGCTCGCCTACGTTGGCTATGGCGAGGACGAAACCGGAGCAATCGGTGTAATTAACCCTGCAACGATGGAGCATCTGAAAGACTACAAGCTGGGCAGCCATGCCGAGTCCTTTCAGCTCGAAAAAAATGGTACTCGTATTTTTGCGAACCTTCCCGACCAGGAATCCTTCGGCGTAATCGACCGCAAGACAGGCGCCGTGACCAAATGGAAAATTCCGGGTATCGCCAAAAATCATACCCTGGCGTTGGACGAAGCCGGCCACCGCCTTTTCACAGCCGAGCTGGCGCCGCCAGGAGGACTTACTGTAGTTGACAACGAGTCCGGCAAAGTGGTCGCCTACCTTCCCTGCGTGCTGGGTGTCGATGATCTGTGGTTTGACGCGCCAAGAAAGCGGATTTATGCACCGGGAGCGGGCTTCATCGACGTATTCCAGCAGGCGGCCCCCGATCACTACACACGGATCGCACATGTTCCAGTAGGTGCGGGAGCAGGCAGCACGAGCCTTCTTCTTCCTGAGAGCCGCACCACGGAAGGAACCCTGTATATGTCCTGGCCGAACATGCTGCCGCAGGGCGGTTCCGAAGTGTTGCTGTTCTACGTTGGCGACTGACGGCCTGGAAACGCGGGAAGCGAATAAGATTCGCACACGGAGGAAAACAAATGAAGAGGCACACGACGACGCTAATTTTCTTGAACCTCCTCTTGGCGAGCGGCGCGGCACTGGGGCAGGATTCTCCGGCCTTGTCCCCCAAGAACCCCATTCACCTTACGAAGGTCGAGGGACGAATGGATCATCTCGGCATCGATGTGAAAGGGCAGCGCCTGTTTGCTACAGCGTTTGATAATCACACCCTGGAGGTGATTGATCTGAAGACGGGCCGGCAAATACGCACCATCGCGGATCTGAACGAGCCGCAGGGCGCGTTTTACGACGCTGCCAACAATCGCCTGTTCGAGGCCAACGGAGGCGACGGCACCGTGAAGATTTTTGACGGCACCACATTTCAGCTTCTGCAAACGGTGACGCTCGATCTGGACGCAGACAACGTCCGCTACGACGTTCGGGGCAAACATATTGTCGTCGGCTTCGGAGGAGAGAAATTTCTGGCGGGCAAAGTCGCGCGGCCCGGGGGAGGCGGCGCACTGGCGATCCTGGACTCCAACGGAAAGAACATCGGAGAGATCGACATGGACGCTCATCCCGAATCGTTTCAACTGGAGAAAATCGGGACGCGAGTCTTCGTGAATGTTCCAGATAAACAGGAAGTGGAGGTCGCCGATCTGGTGAAGGGCAAGGTGCTTGCCCGCTGGCCGGTCAGCTGCACGACCAATTTTCCGATGGCGCTTGACGAAGCGCATCACCGGCTCTTTGTCGGTTGCCGAATCCCCGCGCGCTTGGCCATCTTCGACACCGAAACCGGCAAGATCGTGGCTTCGCCCACGATCGTCGAACATACCGACGACCTCTTCTTCGATGCGAGCAAGGGCCGAATCTATATTCTCGGCGAAGGATTCATCGAGGCCTGGCGGGAGAAAGACCCCGACCACTACGAGCTCATCGGGCGCTATCCAACGCCTGCCGATGGGCGCACGGGTCTGCTTGTGCCGGACTTGGGAGAACTTTTCGAAACCATTCCGCACCACGGCCAGCAGGGCGCCCAAATTTCAGTGTATGAGATAAAATGAGGCGAAGTCGCGTCAGCGACCGCGTCGGATCCTTGGGACGCACGGTTACTTTCCCCAGACATGTTCTTCAATCGGCGAGAGTTCGTTCCGCAGAGTCCTCGTCCTGCACCGGCCTACTTCTTCTGGCGTTCCAGAAAAACCACAACAGGCCTAGCGCCAAATATCCGAGGAAAATTAATGGAAGTTTGCCGTAAACGCCTTCCGGAACGGGATAAAGATTTCCGGCAAGCGCCAGCAGCATGACGAAAAAAGTCAGCCAGGGAATGATCGCCGCGCCCGGGCGAAAGACGCCATGATTGCGGAGGTAGCGTGGCAGCGCGAGACAGGATAGTCCATAGGCCACGATAAACCCGTACGTCCCGAGTGAACCCATCCAGGCGTACACATCCATTCCGTTCGCGCCGCGCGCGGCGAGCAACACCACTGGAAGGACAGCGGCAACGCCCGACACGATCACCGCGCGGCCGGGCGTCTCATTGCGCGCGTGCGTCACTCGAAGCGAGCCGTGGGTCAGCCCATTGTGCGACATGAGCAGCAACACGCGAGCGGCGGCAGTGAAGTTCGCAAGCGTACACGCAAACAGGCTGACCATCGCCCCTAGATCGATCAGCGCGCCCAGAAACCCCACTCCTGCGACGCTGGCGAGCACGCGCATCGGGGCTGGGCTCGTGCCCAGATCCTGACCGGTCCCGCGAAATCCGAGTACTTCCGCATAGGCCAGGATCGTGAAAAGCGCGCCCGACAGAAGCGCAGTTTGAATGACGGCGCGCGGGATCGACTTCAGCGGATTCCGCGCCTCGGAGCCAAGCGTCGTCGCGCTCTCAAAACCAACAAAGCTATAGATCGACAACACGAGTCCCAGACGCAAACCGCTGCCGGTCATTCCGTGCAGCTGCAGTTGCGGCCAATCCAGTTTCCACCCGTGCCTCACGAGCAACGGCGCAACGACGATGAGAATCAGTGAGAGAGAAACCGCTTCAATCCATAGCATCAGCCTCGCCGACACTTTCACGTCGCGCCACGCGATCCATCCGGCGATCGCCGCGACCAGCAGCGCCAGGAAAATCTCCGAAACTTCACGGCCAATCGCATCGTGGAGAAGCGAATTCCCGTAGTGATAGACGCCGCCGATCGCGCTCGAACCCCCCGCCACGTATGCGAGCAACAAGCTCCACGCAACAATCGCTCCTGCCGATGGCGGAAGAATCCTCGAAGCGTAGGAATACAGCGAGCCGGGCGAGGCGGAGTAGCGCGCGAATTTGCTCACGCAAAGCGCCACCAGAAAGATGGCGGCGGTAGCCAGGACGTAAGCGAGCCAGGTCCCGTTACCTGCCAGCGCGCAAACAAGAGGAATCGTGGCGACCGGTGTTGCGGTTGGCGAAACGGTGGATACAGATTGCGCCAGGGTCTCCACGGGGGAGAGCGCCCCGCGCCGCAACCCATATCCTGTCTTCTCTTGATGCACTTCGGGGCCAACGACCATAAAGTTTGCTTTCTCCCTCAGTGCGTCTGCAGAAATTGCAACGTGTAAGCCGTAGTCGGATCGAATGGTTTGCTGATGACTTTCAAATCGACGAGCTGTTCGTACATTGTGGTCCAGCGTTTTGGATCCATTTGGCCGAGCTGCGAGCCGCTCGGATCCTCTCCCGAGACGAAATGGCCGTCCCGCAATTGTTGCCATGTAAACTGCATCCACTCCGCATTGAGCGCGGGATTGAGCTTGGCGATCATGGCGTGAGCGGCGGTTGGGTCGTTCAGATATTCCTTCCATCCCTTCAGCGATGCGCGGACGAACTTGCCGACAATTTCGGGATGCTGCTGGAGATATTCTCTCGTTGTGTACATCACGCGGTAAGGACTGTATCCGGCATCGCTGACCAGGAGAACGCGCGTCTCAATGCCGGCCTGGTGGGCGAAAAAAGGTTCTGACGTGGCAAACGCCTGCTGGATATACTGCGGGTCGGCAACAAAGTTGGCCACATTCATCATCGACGGGACGACGTGAACGTTGTTCAATTGAAAACGCTTGACGACGAACTCAAACCACGTGGATTCGCCAACCTTGATGGCGATGGAATGGCCGTTCAGATCGGCGAACGAGTGGATCGGCGAATCTTTCCGCACCATGATGCCCTGCGGATCGTGCTGCATCGTGGCGCCCACCGCGACGAGCGTTTGCCCTTGGGCATTTGATTCGAGGACTTTGTCCGAAGATCCCATGCCAAACTGCGCGCTCCCCGCGGAGACTTGCTTCTCAACCGAAATGTACGGGCCGCCGGGAAGGATCGATACGTCCAGTCCTTCGTCCTTGTAATATCCTTTCGCCAGAGCGGTATAGAAGCCGCCATGCTCGGGTTGAGGGTACCAGTCCGCCTGGAATACAATTTTGGCCAGTCCGCCATCGCCGGCAGGGCGCCGGCATCCCAGCACGCAAAGGCTGGCGAAAATCAGCACGCAGGAGATGCGGGAAAATGATTTGGCCATAGGGACGAATCCATTCCTGAATCTGCGGATGAGAATATCATGCGGTCTTTCACGGAAAGCAGCCTAATCGTTGCCATGCAAAAATTGAATAAATGCTCTGCGGCGGGCCGGGCCTGCAGTGTGATAAATTGCGGCATGGCTTTGTCCGCTTCTGCAACCTCCCGCGTGACCGCGATGGACGAAGAGCGCATGCGGGAGATTTTCGAGTTCACCGCGCGTACCCTGGCGACCACACGCCCGGTGCCGTTCGGCGCGCTGATCGTCAACACGCGCACGGGCGAGCGCCTGATGCGCGCAACCAACGCGGTATTGCGCGAAAGCGATCCGAGCGCTCACGGCGAAACGCGCACCGTCCGTCTGGCCTGCAAAAAACTGAAACGCCCCTCTCTGGCCGGATATACGATGTACTCCACGTGCGAGCCATGCCCGATGTGCATGGCCAATGCGCTGTGGGCCAGGCTCGACCGCGTGGTTTTTGGAGCGACGATTGAGGATGCCAATCGCTTCGTCCTGCAAATTCATATTTCCGCGAAGGAAGTAGCGCGGCGTTCGGACATGCCTTGCATCGTGGATGGTCCGGTGCTGCGCGATTTGTGCAACACGCTTTTCACGCACCCGAACATGCAGAAGGCGTTTCGGACCTGGAGTTCGAGCAGGAACAAGTCCGGCAAATCCTGAAATTCGACGCGAGCAAATTTCTATGGACCCGAAGCACATCGCCGAACTTCGCACACTTACGGGCGATCTATCGCGCGTGATTTTGAATCCGCAGGTTGTCGAGCAGCTTTCGCGCGATTTTTACTGGTATTCGCCCGTGCTTCGCAAGCAGCTCGACGGCAAACTGGGTGACGTCGTGGTGCAGCCGCTCGGCGCGGCCGAAATTCAAAAGATTCTGCGCTACTGCTTCGCGAACAATCTTTCCCGTGACCGCGCGCGGCGCGGGCACCGGCAATTACGGCCAGGCGGTTCCGCTCGAAGGCGGCGTGGTGCTGGACCTCAGCCGCATGGATCGCATCGAGGAAATTCGGCCCGATGGCGTGGCCGTCTGCCAGCCGGGAGTGCGCCTGGGAGATCTCGAGAATGAAGGACGCAAGACGGGATGGGAGCTGCGCTGCTATCCCTCGACAATTATCAAGGCATCGGTCGGCGGATTTCTCGGCGGCGGTTCCGGAGGAATCGGCACGGTGGCGCACGGAGACCTTCGCGATTTTCAGACGGTGCGCGCCATCGAAGTGGTCACCATGGAGCCGGAGCCGCGCGTGGTTCTCCACGAAGGCGAAGCGGTCCACGAAATTCTGCATGCCTGGGGCACCAACGGCATCATCACTCGCATTTGGCTGGCGCTTACGCCGGCCGTGGATTGGTCGCAGTGCGTCGTGGCGTTTGACACTTTCAGTGCGGCATTCGATTTCAGCGAGAAAATTGCCACCGGCGACCGGTGGATCAAGCGCCTCGTGACTGTATTTGAGTGGCCGATTCCATCTTTCTTCACGCCCATCCTGCAATATGCGCCGCAAGGCAAGACGCTGATTTTTTTCATGATCGCGTCCAGCCAGCTTGCCGAACTGGAAGCCGCCGCGAAAAAAGACGGCGGGATCGTGACGCACAGCGGCGTCTATCCGGGCCTGCACGCGAGGCCGCTGCTTTCCGATTACACCTGGAATCACACCACGCTCTGGGCCATGAGATCGGACGATGCCTACACCTACTTGCAGTGCGGCTTTAACCCCGATACTGCGCGCGAACAGATGCGAAAATTGCGCGAGCGGTTCGGCAATGGAAATTTTGTTCCATATGGAGTTCATGAAAGGCGGCGATGGCCGCGTGTTCCCCGGCGCGATTCCTGTAGTGTACTACACAACGGAGGAGCGCCTGAACGACATGATCGATTTCTGCCGCGAAATTGGAGTATGGGTGGCCAATCCGCACGTGAACAATGTGGAGGGAGGCGGCCGGTATCGCCCCGACAACGTGCAACTCCTCGCCAAGCAGCGCTACGATCCCAAAGGTTTGCTCAATCCGGGTAAGATGATCACGTTTCATTCGGAATCCGCGACGGCCGGAGCTACCACGAAATGAAAACCTGGATCCCGGACGCGCGAAACTTCGCGTATTTGAATTGGAAGCAAGTCGACGCGCTTCCGCGTGAGTCCACTCTTCTGGTGCTTCCCACGGCGGCCATCGAACAGCACGGGCACCACCTGCCGCTGGCAACCGACACGCTGATCAACAATCTGCTGCTCGGGCACGCGCTCTCAAAATTGCCTTCCGATTTGCATGTGTACGCGCTGCCGCCCGTGCATTACGGCAAGAGCAACGAGCACATCGGTTTCCCGGGAACGCTTTCGCTAAGCGCCAACACATTCATGTCCGTGCTGCGCGATCTCGGCTCCAGTTTGTCCAAGGCCGGCTTTCGAAAACTCGTTCTCTACAATACCCATGGCGGAAATACTTCGCTAATCGATGTGATGGCCCGCGACCTGCGCGCGGAATTCGGCCTGAGAACGTTTGCGCTGCACGGCTCCGGTGGAATTTCGTTCGAAGGACTCGATCCTCAGGAACGCGCCTACGGATTCCACGCGGGCGAAGTGGAAACCTCCTTCCTTCTGGCGAGCGTTCCGGAACTGGTGGATCGCTCCGCATACACCGCCAATTACATCGCGGACATTTCCAAACCGGCGATGCTGCTGCCGGAAAATGCGCCCGCCACGTTTGCCTGGCTCACGCGCGATATCGCGTCGAGCGGCGTGATGGGCGACCCGCGTCCCGCCACAGCGGAAAAGGGCAAGCGCTGGTTGGAGCAAGCGGCCACGCGGCTGGCCGCTGCTTTGCAAGAAATGGCTCGCTATCCGGATCCGCGCACGCCATGAGTTCGCCTGGATTGGTCGATTGCGGCGAAGGAGTCCGCCTCGAACGTGGGGTCCGCGCCCGCATGCGCGATGGCGTGGAGCTCGTTTCCGATCACTACTATCCGCCTGAGTCCGGTCCGAAACCTACACTCCTGATGCGGCAGCCGTACGGGCGCGACATTGCATCCACCGTCGTGTACGCCCATCCAGTTTGGTTTGCGCGCCACGGATACAACGTCGTCATCCAGGACGTTCGCGGCCGCGGCGATTCCGAAGGCGATTTTTATCCCTTTCGTCACGAAGGCGCCGATGGCGCCGATACGATTGCCTGGCTGCGCATGCGACCCGAATCCAACGGCCGCATTGGAATGTACGGTTTTTCTTATCAGGGAATGACGCAGCTCCTGGCTGCGGCCGAACAGCCCGAGGGCTTGCAGTGTATTTCGCCAGGAATGACGGCGGGCGATCTGTACCACGGCTGGTTTTATCAAGGCGGAGCGCTACGTCTAGCGTCCACGCTCGGTTGGGGATTGCAATTGTTGAAAGTGGACGCGCGGCGGAAGACAACTGCGCGAAGCGAGCGACCGGCTCGAACAAGCCTGGGCGCAACTCGCGTCGCAAACGAGCGTGCTGCCCCTGTCGCGCGCATCCTGCGTTGCACGGCGAAGGCCTCCCTTCGTACGTGCTTGACTGGCTCGACCACGATGCGCCCGGCGAATACTGGAGTGCGCTTGACGTCAGCAGGCGCTACGAAAAAATTTGCGTTCCGGCGCTGCACATTTCCGGCTGGTATGACATGTTTCTTCGCGGCAGCGTCGATGGCTTTCTCGCTTTGCTGAAATCCGCGGGCAGCGAGCTTGCGCGTGAAAATCAATACCTGCTGGCCGGGCCCTGGGTGCACATTCCGTGGGGAGATCGGATTGGAGCGGCGGACTTTGGCCCCGACGCGCTCATCGACACCGACACGATTCTCTTGCGCTGGTTCGATCATTGGTTAAAGGATTCCGGGACGTTTGGGGGGGAGCCGCGCGTTTGCCACTTCGTGCTCGGCGAAAATCGCTGGCGCGAATCGGAAACTTTTCCTACAGAGGCGGAATACATCCTCTTCCTGCACAGTGATGGCCGAGCGAATTCGCGCAAAGGAAATGGAACGCTCTCCACTGTCAGCCCGGCTACGGATGAGCCGCGGGACATCTTTATAAACGATCCTGATGTGCCCGTCCTCGCGCCGGGAGGTCTGTCCGCAGCGGTCGGCCAGTTCGATCAAGCTACCTTGGAACTGGGGAATAACCTGCTGGTTTATTCGACGGAACCGCTCGACAAACCAATGTGGGTTTTCGGCATTCCGCGCGTCGTTCTCTATTGTGCCACTTCGCTGGGCGCGGCAGACTTCACCGCAAAACTTGTGCGCGCGCGGCCCAACGGCGCGGCGGAATTTATTTGCATCGGAATCGCGCGGTCCAGCCGGCTCTTTGCGGAAACGAAATACACCGCGGACAAGATTCACCGCTGGGATTTTTCACTCGAGC
Organism: uncultured Acidobacteriota bacterium; assembly: GCA_963804145.1. GTDB lineage: Bacteria > Acidobacteriota > Terriglobia > Acidiferrales > UBA7541 > Palsa-360. Next base: position 1,045,831 of record CAWDPI010000010.1, read on the forward strand.
CTACCTCGTGCCGCTTTGAAAAGGGCGACCGCATACGACTCGAAATCGCCGGCAGCGCATTTCCGCTCTTTGACCGGAACCCGGGGAGCGAAGTGCCTGCCAGCGGGGCGACATCCTGGGATTGGCGGCGGTCGACTCAGTTTGTATTCCACGGACGAGAGTGCCCCTCCGCCATGTACCTCCCCGCGTCCGAGGCGCCGGAATGAACGCCAACGCGGGCATCGCGGAAATCGAGATCGCGGGCGTAACCAAACAGTATGGGGACGCTCACGCGGTTTTGGAATCGATCGATCTGGTTGTCGCCAAGCAGGAATTCATCAGCATCATCGGCCCGTCCGGCTGCGGGAAATCCACGATTCTAAAATTGATCGCCGGCCTGGCCAATCCGACCAGCGGAACGATACGCGTGGATGGGATGACGCCGCTGAACGCGAGGGAAACAATTTCTTTTGTCTTCCAGGATGCGACACTGCTTCCATGGCGCACTGTGAAACAAAATATCGGACTGGGCCTGGAGCTCGAGCATGCGCCGAGCACCCGCCGGGAAAATGAAATCGCGGGGTTGCTCGATCTCGTGGGGCTCAAACATGTGGCCAGGTCTTACCCGCGCGAATTGTCGGGAGGAATGAAGATGCGCGTCTCGATTGCGCGCGCGCTGGCGACGAATCCGCGGCTGATGCTTTTGGACGAACCTTTTGCGGCGCTCGATGAAATGTCTCGCGACCGCTTGAATGAAGAGATTCTGCGGTTGCGCGCGGAGCAGAATTGGACGGCGGTCTTCGTGACGCATTCCGTTTCCGAAGCCGTGTTTCTTTCCGACCGGATTGTAGTGCTCGCGCCGAATCCGGGGCGAATTTACGCGGAGTTTCAAGTGGAGCTGCCCGCGCCGCGCACGTCCGCGATCCGTAATTCGCCGCAATTCGATGCAATTGTCGCGCGCGTATCGCACGCATTGCGGGAGACGCTTCGGCAATGAAGCAGCGCGCCATGACGGTGCTCAACGCACTCGCCGTTTTCGCGGCGCTCGTGGCGTTGTGGCAGATTATTTTGTGGGTGTTCCACGTGCCGCCCTTCATGCTGCCTTCGCCGTGGGCGGTCTTGCGAGCCGTGGGCGCTCGCTTCCCTTCCTTGCTGAACGCCCTGGTTATCACCGCGGAAGAATCCGCGGGCGGGCTCGTGGCCAGCACTGTGATTGGCGTGCTGGTGGCGCTGCTCTTCGCCCAATCCCGCTGGGTGCGAAAGATGCTTTACCCGTACACGCTGCTGTTGCAGACCGTGCCCATCATCGCCATCGCGCCCTTGATTTTGATGTGGGTGGGCGCGGGGATTCCGGCCGTGACGCTCATTGCGTTCATCATTTCGGTCGCGCCGATTATCGCGAACACCACGGCGGGCCTCATCAGCGTCGATGAAAATCTGGTGCATCTTTTTCTGATGCACAACGCCTCGCGCAGCCAATTGCTCTTCAAGCTGCGATTGCCCCACGCCGTGCCGGACCTGTTTGTCGGCATTCGCATCGCCAGCGGGATTGCAGTGATCGGCGCAATTACCGGCGAACTCTTCGCCGGCTCAAGCAGTGTCGGAGAGGGCGGCCTGGGCTATTCGATCCTGTATGCATCTTCCCAGTTGCAGACCGACTATCTATTTGCGCTGGTACTCGCCGCGACGGTGCTGGGCTTCAGTTTCCTGTTTCTGGTAATGTTTCTGGAGTGGTATTTCCTGCACCGCTGGCACGAATCGGCTCGCGCCCCGGAAGCGGAGTAGCACAGCCATCCGCCGCGGCAGATGGCTGTCCTGCTTTATCGCGCGTAACGAGGTGAACTGAAATGTTGCGACTCGAAACCGAAACGGGATGGTGGCTCGTCACGCATCCCGACCATGCGCGACTTGCGGGAGCGTTTGCCGAGCGCTGGGGCAACGATCTTTTTCTTCCACCGGAGCCGCGCGAACACGTCTTGCGCGGGATCGCTCACCATGACGACGGATGGGCCGCGCGCGACGCGATTCCGCAAATCACACGGCAGGGCAAGCCCAGCGCGTTCTCGACGGAACTGGTCGGAAAATATTCGGGGTTCGAGGAGATTGATCTCGTGGATTACCTGGCCGTGCGCGATCGCGCCGTCCGCCAGATCGCGGCGGAAGATCCGTATGCCGCGCTCCTCATTTCCATGCATACCTACAGCCTGCTGAACGATCGCTCCGACCGGTCAACCATCGCGCCAGAGCAATTGCCCCTGTTCGAGAAATTCCTGGAAGGCCAGAAGGAGCTGCAAGAGTCCTGGCGCAAACAAATTGCGTCGAACCCGAAATTGAAACCGGAACACAAAAGCGATGATGTAATCATGGATCACTTTCATTTGCTGCAAGCCAATGATTATCTCTCACTGCTCACCTGCGTGGATTTTCAAAAGCCGGTGAACCTGCTGCACGCGCTGCCCGCGCGCGGCGGCAAGCGCATCCCCATTCAGGTGCGCGCCATTGCTACCCGCCACTTTGTTTTGGACCCCTATCCGTTCGCCGAGCCGACGGTCAGCTTTCAATTTCCCGCGCGACATGCCAAAGGGAAGCATTTTTCTTCGGCGAAAGAGTTGCAAGACGCTTTCGTGGCGGCTCCGGTGGAAATGCTGTCGGTCACCGTTACCGCGGGATGAAGTCCATGTAGGACAGGCTTCAGCCTGTCTGGTTTTAGCACTCGCAAGGCCGAAAACCACACAGCCTGAAGCGAGTCGCTACTTAAGAACCGACACATGCGCGGAAACGATCCGCCAGCCCTCGGGAAAACGCACCCACACCTGGCTTTGCCTTCCCGAAATTATTTTTCCATCCACCGTGCGCTCGAATTCCAGCGTGATGCTGCCGAAATCACGCCCGAACGTGACGACGTCGAGACGCCGCACCGTGCGCGCCAGATTCGCGGGCGAGCGTCCTTTGCGGAAAGCGTCGATCTCTTCGATCCCGTATAAATTTTCGGTGACGCCAAAGCGCATCGCGTGCGGCGAGGTCCAGAACATTCGCGTCAGCGTCTCCGCATCGTTGGCCATGAGCGCTGCTTCGTATTTCGGATAGAGCGCCTCTAACTCCGCGACGATCTCGGGATCATTAATGAGCATGGGGTTCGCATTTAGTGGCGCAGGCTTCAGCCTGCGAGTTTTGGTCCTTGCAAGGTCGCAACCCCACAGGCTGAAGCCTGCGCCACAAAATCAAAAAAGCTTCCTCGGAGGAAGAATTTGCTTCGAGATCGCCGCCGACACAGTGAACATCGGCTCATTCACCACCTGGCTCAGCCGCAGATTCATCGCCACGCTGCACAGCAGGTAAGCGTGAACCGCGCTGAAGCCCCAGCGATCGGCAAGCAAATCGATCATGCGCGAAGTGGCCGCGCGAGCCGCGCCCGCCGCATCGTTCGACGATTCGACAACGATCCATTCGCCGCCTTCTGAATCGGATTCCAGTTTCCGCGCCGCAGGAGTTTCGACGATCGGTCCCCGAAGCGCGCGCTGCTTGTGCACCTGGAAACGCAGCGTCACGTCCGCAGGGCACTCAATTCCGTTGATGCTGACTTCTCCGTCGCCTTGCGCGGCATGTGCATCGCCCGCGGAAAAAAGCGCTCCGCGATTCAGCACCGGCAAATACAGCGTGGCGCCGGTGCACAGCTGGCGCACATCCATGTTGCCGCCGAAAATGCCTGGCGGGCGCGTGCGAAATTCGCCGTCTTCCGCGGGCGCAACGCCCATCACGCCGCAGAACGGGCGCAACGGCACGACCGCAGGCGCAATCGACTTGCTCACTTCCCCTTCCAGCTTCCAAACGAAAAAAAAGGGTTCGGCGAAACGCTGCTTGAGAAACCCGAGGCCGCTCACCACGCTCGTCCAGCCCCAGCCTTTGTGCGCCACTTCCAGGACGTCCACCTGGAGAACGTCGCCCGGCTCGGCGCCCTCGACAAAAATCGGTCCGGTGAGCGCGTGAATGCGGTCGCGGTCAATTTTCAAATATTCGGCGAGCGTCATCGAGGGATTACATTGCGCGCCGCTCGAATCCACGCACTCCATATGAACGGTATCTCCGGAAACGACGCGCAGGCGCGGCTTGAGCGCGCGGTTCCAGCGGGAATGAGTGGGTTCAGCGTTTAGAGAATGTTCAGCCATGGCCCCGCCTATACCTCCACCGTCATTTGCAATTCGACGAGCGCGTTGTGCGGCAACGCCGAAACGCCGATCGCCGCGCGCACGTGGCGCCCCGCATCTCCAAAAATTTCGACGAAGAGATCAGACGCGCCGTTGATCACCTTGGGCGAATCCGGAAAACCGGGAACGGCATTCACATACCCATTCACGGTCACAATGTTCTTTACCCTATCAAGCGAGCCGAGGTGGGCCTTCAGCACCGCCAGTTGAATCAGCGCACAGGCGCGCGCCGCGGCGTACCCTTCTTCAATCGTGCGCCCCGCCCCGGCAGTTCCCTTAATCACTTCTCCAGCATGAATCGAGATAACGCCGGCAAGATACACAATTTGCCCGACAGTCCTAGCAGGAAGATAGTTGCCTCCGGGCTGAGGTAACCCGGGAAGAATAATCCCAAGCTCCTTTAGCCTTGCCTCGATCCCTACAGCCATAAAGCCACTGGCCTCCGTCCAAAAGAATCGCGTCAGTTTAGCATATACATTCGCTCGCCAGATTTCTGCTTGCCTCTCGGCAACGGTGCGTTACGATGTGCCATGCGACCCACTTGGACCAGCCTCCTCGCCGTTCCAGCGCTTTTCCTCGTCGCAGCAAGTACGCAGCCTTTTTCAGGATTGCACGAAAAGAGGCAGCTTCCCTCGGACCTCGAAGTGGGCGGAGCGCTTGCGGGCCTGCCACCTGAAACGGCGCGCTACGTCACGCGCGAGGAACTCCTGGCCATGCCGCAGACAAGCTTCACCGTAACGGACGACACAAATTTCACGGGGCCGACCAGGATCCGCGGAGTGAAGCTGGAAGATCTGTCGCGCGCGCTTGGCGCAACCTCCGCTTCCGACATGGTCATCGCGATCTGCGATGACGGCTACCTCGCAAATTATCCGCGCGCCTATCTTGAGGCGCACCATCCCGTGCTGGCGCTCGAAGTGAACGGCAAGCCGCCTGCCGGCTGGCCCAAGGCCGCGGAAGATCGCACTTCCGATATGGGGCCCTACATGATTTCAAACCCCAAGTTCACGCCCAGCTTCAAAATTCTCTCGCACGCCGACGAAGCGCAGATTCCGTGGGGCGTCGTTCGGCTCGAATTTCGCGATGAGAGAAAAGTATTTGGTGCGATCGCTCCGCGCGGGCCGCACGCGCAGGATCGCGAGGTTCAGAACGGCTTGCGCATCGCCGAGCAGAATTGCCTTCGCTGCCACAACGCGGGACGCGTGGGAGGAAAGAAGTCGGGCCGTCCGTGGGAGTTCCTGGGGGCGCTGGCAGCTTCGTCGCCCAAGGATTTTGCCGCCACCATTCGCGCGCCACAGACGAGAAATCCGCAGGCACAGATGCCGGGTAACCCGGACTACGACGACGCCACGCTGGCCGCTCTAATTGCTTACTTCCGGACTTTTTCCGAACCGGCAAAACCATGACACTTCGCGCCATCAAAATATTGCTCGTGCTCGGTGTGGCCATTTTTTATTCCCTGGTCGTCTTCAATAACATCACGGATTACGGCTCCAACTACGAATTCGTCCGGCACGTGATGATGATGGACACCACGTTTCCTGGAAATAACGGGATGTGGCGCGCGATCCACACGCCGCTGCTGCACACCATTTTCTACTTGTCGATTATCGCGTGGGAAGCGATCACGATGCTTCTATGCTGGTGGGGCGGCTTCCGCATGGGCCAGGCGCTGCGTGCAACAGCCGCAATCTTTCATCGCGCCAAACGAGTTTCCATCGCCGGACTAACACTAAGTCTGCTGATGTGGCTCGTCGTTTTTCTGTCTTTCGGAGGCGAGTGGTTCCTGATGTGGCAATCGAAAACGTGGAACGGCCAGGACGCGGCGTTCCGCATGTTCACGGTCGTGGGAATCGTGCTGCTGATCGTCGTGCAACCGGACACCGACGATCAGGCCTAATCCTGAATGAAAGGACGTGAAATGAAACGGACTTATCCGTGCTTGGCCGCGCTTTTTTTGGTCCTGCTGGCTGGTCCGGGCCTGCTTGCTCTGGATGATCTGGCCGCCTCGATGAAACAAATCCTGGATCAAAGAAGCGATGACTTCGCCTCCCTTCGCAAGGACCCGCACGGTTCCGGGGACGAGACCGCCTATGCATCCAGCGTGATCTTGTCCGGAGCCATGCAATGCTACATCGCACAGACCGCCAAGCCGCATTATTCAGACGAGTGCGACGTCATGGAAACCAAAAATCGCGCGACCCTCGACGCGAAATACAGGCAGCATGTGAAAGCCCTCCACAACGCCTCTCGCGCGAGCTGGATCACTTGGACGGAGCATTCCGGCAAGCCGATGGGCGAATCCACATACGAGGGTCCCGACCGCTTGCATCCGGCCGCCGCCGTTCATTGGGTTCTGGAAGGAATGAATCTGGACTGGTACGACCTCTCCGTCACGTTCTACGGAGAGGGGTACACGCTCAGCGAGCCAAAGTAAATCAACCAGGATGATGGGAATGGCGGAGTCCTGCGTAGGGCAAACAATTAGCGCACGGGAAGCGCCGCGAAACTCCGCCTCCAAATGAGAGCCCCACCAATCAAGGCGTCTTGGTCTTCACCATTTTTTTCGCCATGAACAGGAGCAAGCGCCGGTCCTCTTCGTCCGTCCGGCTGAGCAACTGGCGGAACTTTGCCAACGTCCGGGCATCCTTGCCGGTATCGCCCCACACCAGGGCGCCGGCCGACCTTCGCCTCGGGAGCATGGGTAGTTTGGGCGGTTCTTCGCCGTCGTAGAAGAGCTGGTAAAGAGGGACCTCAAGGGCGCGGGCGAATTTTTCCAGAGTTTCAACCGCCGGCACGGTATGGCCGTTTTCGACGCGTGAGATATAGCAGCGCAGCAGGCCTGTCCGCTTTTCAATTTCGCCTTGAGAGAATTTCTTCTGTTCCCGCAGAACTCGCAATCGGTCGCCAATAATCATGGTCGATATAACCTCCGGTGTTGGGATCTTCGCAAATCAATAACTAGATGGCAAACAATCGGGACCGGGTTGCAAAAGCATACATCAGAAGATTGATTCATCACAACAGTTTAGTGCCCGCAACCGCGGCCGGCGCAAATTGATTTGTCACAGTGGGTGCCCCGCTGCGGCGCAGGGCTGCATTTCAGCCCTTCAAGCTTTGAGCGCGTTCAGCACGCGCTCCGGAGTAAATGGAACCTGGCGCAGGCGCGCGCCCGTTGCGTCAAAAATGGCGTTGGCGATCGCGGCCGTTACAGGAACGATCGAAGGCTCGCCGCCGCCAAGGGGCTGCATATCCGGGCGATTGGTGAGCACGATCTCGACGTCCGGGACCTGCGCAAAGCGGATGACCGGATAGCTGTTCCAATCGAGGTTTTTTTGCCCGGTGGAGTCGAACTTAACCTCTTCCAACAACGCACGGCTCACCGCCTGCAAGACGTTTCCTTCGATCTGATTTTTCAGCCCGTCGGGATTGACGATCAAGCCGCAGTCGTGGCCCAGAGTAATTTTCTTTACGGACACATCGCCCGTCGTTTTGTCGACTTCGATATCCGCGACGGCGGCGGTCATTGTATTGGCCCGATTCGCCACGGCAACCCCTCTTCCCGGAACTTTCGTCCCGGTGGATGGTGTTGAGCGAGACACGTGATCGGTCCAGCCGGCTTTCTTGGCTGTGGCGACGAGAATTTCGGAGATGCGTTTGTCGCCGGTGAGGTAACGCAACCGGAACTGCACCGGATCCATATGCAAATCCGCGGCGATTTCGTCAATCGTGGATTCGCTGGCGAAGACGCGGGCCAAATCTCCCGGCGCGCGAAGGTTGCTGGTTCGAAGCGGCCATTGGCCTTGTTGCACCCACGGAATGTTCGCCACCAGAACTTTCTGGTTTTCGAACGAATAGATCTGGCCTCCCCCGCCGGCGCCATTCAAAAATCCCGGACCCGTTGGCTTGAAACCAATTTGACTCGACGCAAGCAGGGGATTCGCATCCGATTCGGACCACGGGAAACTTCGGTCCAGGAAATCCCAGGCGATCACGTTGCCCTGGGCATCCACACCGGCGCGAACCGTCGTCAGTTGCGCGGGGCCTTTGGGATCCCAGGCATGTTCGTCAGCGCGCATCCATTGCACGCGGACCGGCTTGCCCACGGAGCGGGACATCAGGGCCGCATCTTCGGCCACGTCATCGCTTTCGAGGCGCCCGTAGCTGCCCGAACCCTCCCGGTAAAGGAGGTGAACGTTTTTCGGTGGAACGTTCAACATTTTGGCGATGGAATCGCGCGTTCGAAACGGACCCTGCGTTCCGGTCCAAATCGTGGCTCTGTCTCCCTTGACATCCGCGAGGGCGCACGGCGGGCCAATCATGCCGTGCAACTGAAACGGAAAGTAATAAGTGGCTTCATACTTCTTTTGCGCCTGGGAGAAAGCTGCGTCCGGATTTCCCTTGTTGGTTACAACGGTGTCCTTGAAGCTCTTGGTGTTCTTCAGATACTCGAAAACTTCATTCGGACCGGACATCATTTTCAGTGTCGGCTCGGACCAGGTTACCTTCAGCGCCTTCGCCGCCTGGATCGCCGCCCACTCCGTCTCGGCGACAACGCCAACGAACGTTCCCTCCCGAACGATTTTCACCACGCCCGGAATATTCTGGATCGAGCTTTCATCGATGCTTGCCGGGGGGGAAAGAGATGTTGCCGGCCTCACCACACGCCCGTGAAGCATTCCCGGGACACTGGCATCCTGCGAGTAAACGAATTCACCCGTGAACTTTCCCGGAAGATCGACACGTGCGATCGATTTTCCCACAATCTTGTAGTCTTTCGGGTTCTTGGCCGAAATTTCCGGCGCCACTTTCATGTCCCAGCCGATTCCCGCCGCGGTGATCCTGATATTGAACCGCTTGCCGCCGAGCAGATCCCCATAAGCGATTTTCCTGGCGGGGTTGCCAACCACGCTGACGACGCCGTCCGTAACGGTGAGCATGTCCACCGGCGCATCGAGGCGTGTCGAAGCCAGCTTGAGCAACTCCTGCCGCGCCGCTGCCGATGCCTGGCGCAGTTGCACGCCGCCGCGCTCGACGGTTCTGGCGGCCGCCGTAACTCCCTGGTCGACGGCTGTATCCGTGTCGCCCGAATCCATGTACACCTTGTTGAAGGAAACATCGAGTTCCTCGGCCACAATCTGCGAGAGTGCGGTTACGACGCCCGTGCCGAGTTCGACTTTGCCCGTAAAGATGGTAACGGTCCCGTCTTTCGAGATGGCCATCCAGGAATCGAGCACGGTCGGGTCCATTCCATCCACGGACAGGCCGTCGCCTTGGGCGAGGACTTTCGCGGCGGTCCCGAAGAAACTGAAGCCCACGATGAGGACGCCTGTGCTCTTAAGAAGATCTCTTCGGGAGATATGCGATTTGGTTTCCATGGTCGGCTCTCCTTCGTCAGGCTTTCACGCTTGCATTTGCGACGCGCTGGATCGCGCGGATGATCCGCAGGTGAGTCCCGCAGCGGCAGATAAACATGTTCATTGATTTCTTGATATCGGCAACCGTTGGCTGGGGATTCTGGTCGAGCAAGAATTTCGCGCCCATGACCATGCCGTTCATGCAGTAGCCGCACTGCGCGGCTTGTTCTTCCACGAAAGCCGCCTGGATCGGGTGGGGATGTGCGACGCTACCCAATCCCTCGAGAGTAGTGATGCTCTTATTTTGCACCTCCGACACCTTATGCATGCAGGACCGCATGGTGGCACCATCCACAAGCACCGTGCACGCCCCGCATTGCCCCAGACCGCAGCCAAATCGGGGTCCATGCAACGACAGGTTGTCGCGCAGGACGTATAGGAGCGGTGAGGTTGGGTCCGCGTCAACAACTCTCGACTTGCCATTCACTTTCAGCGAGATTCGCGCCATGGTGAAATTCCTTTCTCGACGGGCCGGTTAACCTATCTGGGGCCCTTCCTGGCCATTCACAAATTCCAACATCAACGTTACTGATTTGACGATTAATATACACCGACTCGCATTGGGATGGAAATGCTGAATGCACTTCGCAGATGATGGACGGTCACTCTTGGAAATCTGTGCACAGACGATTGAGGAGAATCAAATACTTACAGAACAATGCGTTCCCAGGCAGGGTTCATCGAGCAAAAACAGCGAAAGGGTCGCGACTCGAGAAACCCGTTGGACTCGCACCAAAGCCAGGGGCTATGCATAATTTAGGTTTTAGACATTGGGAAACCAAAGCACTATTTACCCTCTCTTAATTTTTCAACTAACCTTTTTGAACGGGCACGTCCGTGAAATCAGCAGGAAAAATGGCCTGACTAAGCGGAAGAAGAACCTTGAGGGTGTCGCTTCCCAATGCGAACTGCCAAGTCTGTGCGAAGGGTATATGGAAGATGATCTTGTATCTGATCGGAGCGGAACCGTGGAGAACGTGAAGATGAATCAGCGGACGGTCAATCCAAACCTGGTGTCAGCATTCTATCGCCACGCGGTAGCGAATCCCGGGCGTCTTGCCCTGGCAGTTGGCGGCGGAGCTTATTCCTATGGCGAGTTGGCGGGCGCCAGTCAGCGGGTGGCGGGTTTGTTGGGGCGGCCCGCGCGGGTGGGCGTTCTTGCGTCGCGCACTCTGGAAGCCTATGCGGGAGTGCTCGGGACGCTCTGGGCGGGCGGTGCGTATGTTCCGATCAATCCGAAGATTCCGGATGAACGGTTCATTCACCTCTTGAGGGTCACGTCGCTGGACGCGATCGTCGCAGATGCGGCGGGGATGGAGCGACTACAGGGGCGGATTGCCGAGCTCGCGCCTCCGCTGGTGCTCAGGGGGGCCGATTTTCTAGACTGGGACTTCAACCCCGAAGCCGCGCCAGCCGTTGTCGGCGAAGAGGACTTGGCCTACATCATCTTCACGTCGGGAACGACGGGCGTGCCTAAAGGCGTAATGATAGAGACCGGAAGCGCCCTCCGAATGATCGAGGTCGTTCAGCGGAGATTCGAGTTTTGTCCCGACGACCGAGTGTCGCAAGCCTTCGAGCTGACCTTCGACGGCTCCGTATTCGATATGTTCATGCCGTGGAGCGCGGGGGCGGCACTCTATGTGGTCCCTGCGGAGCAACTCATGGCGCCGGGAAAGTTCATCAGGGACAACGAGCTCACCATTTGGATGTCGGTTCCTTCGATTGCGGTTTTCATGCAGCGCGCTCGGATGCTGAAGCCGGGCGTTTTCCCGCGGCTGCGTTATGCGCTGTCAGCGGGCGATGCGTTGCCTCTCACCGTGGCGCGAGCATGGCAGGCGGCAGCGCCCAACAGCTTCGTCGAGAACCTGTATGGCCCCACGGAGGCGACTGTGATCTGCACTGGCCAGCGGCTGACGGACCCCCCAAACGCTACGGCGAACCGGGGCGTACTCGCCATCGGCCATCCATTTGAAGGGGTGGAAACGGATGTGGTGGATTCCACCTTGAATCCCCTGGCCTGCTCCGAACCCGGAGAGCTGGTGATATCCGGGCGGCAGCTGGCCAGAGGATATCTCAACGATCCGGAGATGACGGCGGCCCGGTTCCCGGTGCTGAGAGGAAAACGGTGGTACCGGACCGGCGACCTGGTTTACCGGGACGAGAGCGGCGCGTTCCACCACCTGGGCCGTATCGACAACCAGGTGAAGGTGCTCGGTAACCGCGTGGAGCTCGAAGAAGTAGAGGCGCACCTTCGCGCCATCACCGGCACGGATTCGGTCGTCGCGATCGCATGGCCGCTCGTGAATGGCTGCGCGTCGGGGATTGTGGCATTTCTTTGCGGCAGCCGGGTAGATGCGCAGGCGGCGCGCGAGGCGATGCGGCAACGAGTTCCAGGCTATATGGTCCCGCAGCAGATTCTGGAGATTGATCAGATGCCGCTAGGCACGAGCGGAAAATTCGACCGGAAGGCCCTGCTGCGGCAACTGGAACATGAATTCGCGGAAGTCGACGCATGACTAGCGTCCTAGAACCCGACACAAAGCCGCAGCCGGCAAATACCGGCCAGATAGAGCTGGTAGAGGCGGCGGCTGAAACAGGCCTCGGCAAGGTCCGAAGCTTAAAGATCGTCCCGCAACTCGACAAATATCCGTGGCTCGTGAGTTTTGGGCAGACGGCTTTGGGAAAGGCTGCGCTGCTCGGGGCTTTTGCCGCGGCGCTTGCCCTCAACCGCGTGAATTCATGGATCGAACTAACAGCGGCAATGGCACTAATGGCGTATTTTCCAGCGCGCCGGCGGCTGCTTGCCAGCGTGGCGGCGCTGTGCTGGCTGTTTTTTCAATCTTCATGGCTGGACTGGACCCTGCTGCGCACGATAGCGAAGACAGGGGGACAAAAGACAGACTGGACACTGACGGCGCTGGTTTACGGTCTCCTCGCAGCGGTGTTTTGCGGGCTGGCGGTCTTCTTCCGCTATGTGCGCGCGCGGCACGTTTCTCTCGCGGGGAAACGGCCTGTGCTGTGCTTGATGGCGGGCTATGCGGCGGTGCTTGCAACGGCAGGGTTGTTGCCCCTCGGCGGAATGGCGCGCTTGCTGGTGTGGGGCGCAATCGCGGTGACTGCGCCGTACCTCTGGTATTTTGCATACGCACTGAAAGACGCTTCGTCAAAGTCGCCCGATGACGAAATCTTGCAGTTCGGCACGCTGCAGCCTTTTTGGGGCGGCACGAACGTACCGTATCCTAAGGGGGCTGCCGATCTGCGCAAGATCGAGGCGCGAAATCCCAGGGACTTGAGCATTACCCAGCTAAAGGCGATCAAGCTCCTGATCTGGGCCTTCATTCTGAAAATCCCGCTCCGCGCGCTGCAGGTGTTCGTGTACGGCGATCCCGGGCACGCGCTGCGGTCGCTGCCGTACTTGGGCAATCGGAGTATGGGAATTCCGGACCTGGGGTCGGCGGTGCACCACACGGCCGTGCTGCCGGTTCATATTGCATGGGCCAGCGTGATCGCACATTTCGTGCAAATGTTGCTGGAGATTTCGGTGATGGGGCACGTCATCATCGCCTGCTGCCGGATGGCCGGGTTCAACGCACTGCGGAATACCTATCGGCCCCTGGAGTCGCGCACCTTGTCAGAATTCTGGAACCGCTACTATTACTACTTCAAAGAGCTGCTGGTGGAATTCTTCTTTTTCCCGGTGTTCACCCGCTATTTCAAACAGCATCGGCGGTTTCGCGTGTTTGCCGCGACGTTGGGAGCGGCCACTGTGGGAAACATGATCTATCATTTTTTACGCGATTTCCATTATGTCGCTGAGATGGGCTTGTGGCGGGCGATTGTGGGATTTCAGGTGTACGCCTTTTACACCACAACGCTGGGGCTGGGGATCGCGATCTCGCAGTTGCGCAACCACGGCAAGGAGCGTTCACCTGGCGATACGCAGTGGTGGCGGCGGGCGCTTGCTACGTCGGGCGCTCTGCTCTTTTTCTGTCTATTGGAAATTTTCGACCAGGAAGGGCGGTCTTACGGCTTGGGAATATATTGGCGGTTCTTTCTGCATTTGTTTTTAATTCGGGGTTGAGGTGCTTTCCATTATGAACGATAGAATCGTGATACGCGAGTTCGTCCAGCGTTTATTGAGCCACAAGGGCGACCGGGCGGTCTTTTCGGACAGCGAGCAATTAATTGCGCGTGGGCGCCTGCAATCCATTGACACGTTGGAAGTGGTGGTTTTTCTGGAGGACAAGTATGGAATCGACTTCGGGGAGATGGGCTTCGATCAGAACCAACTGGAAAGCATCGATAATATTATGGCGCTGATTGGCAACAAGTGAAGTTTAGCCGCATTTGTGAGAGAAAATCTGGTACGAGCCAGCCGCCCGACTTTTTGTATCACGGCTTTTCAACCATTGGTGAATCACAACGCGAAAGAAAGCCCCTGCGCTACGGCTCGAGAGAAGCCAAATAAGCAGTGATCGCCAGAATGTCATCCTGAGTCAGATTCTGCACGATCGGCCGCATCAACTGGGTTCCCGGGCCGTTGCGCGTGTACTGCTGGATATCGTAGAGCTGGCGCGCGAGATAGCTGGGGGAACGGCCCGCAAGTGGCGGGAAATTACCGTTGCCCTTCAAACCCTCGCCATGGCATGCAGCGCACGCGACGGTCTTGCCCGCGCCGCCTCGAACGACCAGTTCCTCGCCTCTCTTGACGCTGCCCATGGGCGCATAGGCAATCCATCCGGACCTGGGATCGCGATATTTCTCCGTCAAATCGGGATCCACAGGCATTTCCAGGATTCGTTGGCCTATGGGCTCGGTCCCTGCTCCCTCTATGGGCACAAAAAAGCCGCCCACGTTGCGAACTTTCGGGACGGTTTCTACTTCGACCACTTTAATCCACGGAGTCATCTTAATCGAAGCAAAGTACGCAGCGGCTGCCTTAGCTTCTTCATCGGTTATGCCCGACGCGTTCCCAGTCATTGTGGCCGTATTTCTCTTCCCTGGATCCGCGGTTCTGCGCGCGCCATTCTTGAAGTCGGCAAGCTGTTCCAGGATGTAGCCTTCAGGTAGGCCAGCTACGCCGGCGTTCTCAGGGCGGCCTTTGCCGTTCGGGTAATGGCACAAACCGCAACTGCCGATCCACGGGTTTGCAGTTGGCGAGCGCCGGTGCGCCACGATCGTAGGCATTTGAGGATGATCGCCCGGGAACCAGTCGACGGGGTTGCCCGTATCCCGAACCTGCTTCATGGTGAAGGACTGAGTGCTGCCCGGGACGGATTTAACATCCGAGTCATCCGTTGGCGGCGGAGCCGGCGGGGGCGCAGGGTCCTGCACGGCGTACGCCCAAGCCAGTGGATGCGGGGCCATCTTTTGATCCTGGCCTTGCGGAGACGGTGCTGCCATCGCCGCCGCGGAAAACAGAGCCATCACAGCAAACGAAGCGAGAACTTGCGGACGAAAATCATTCGCCATAAACGCCTCCAAACGGGTGTGGGCTCTACTTCGAGCCCGCAAAAAGATTGCTCTGCGGTCCCTCAATTTACAACAAATTCAATCACGATTGACTGCAAACTTCAAGACATGCAACCGATCCGATTGCTACTTGGCCGCAGGCCCTTTCGACACTGCCGCGGCCGGCTTCATAAATTTCGCTGCCGGGACGGCTGCGTTCGGCTGCACATCGCTCAGCTCGATCGACGATTGCCCGTCTACCCACGTCACTTGCCATTTATAGGGCATTTTGACTCCGGCGACGGCGCGATAATCGGAATAATCGATGTGCAGGGGGATCACACCTATCACGGTCTCAATTAAGCGCGTCTGCCGAAGCAGCAGGCCCGTCTGTTTGTCAAAAAATAGTTTCACGGGAGTCCCGCCGGGAGCGGTTCCCTCGACGACAACAGCGGCGCGATCGCCGATCGTAGAGGGCGGGAAGTCAGCGTGCCATTTGCTTAAATCTTGCTTGATCATTCCGGGAAAGGAGAGTTCCGCATCCATCCTGATGCCGTCAAGTTCCCCACCGGTCAGCATGATCAGCGGCACTGGTTTGTCCGCCGCGGCGACCCAAGCCTGGTTGCCATCAAAAGCCGTCGTATTATCTCCGCCGGTCAGATGATTGGTCATGGTGAGTTGATTCGGAGCTTTGGCAAAAATTTCTGACGGAATCTTTCGAAAATCGGTGTCGAACCCGGAGTAAGTTCCCTTCGCGGTGAAACTGGTCAGCTTGGCCAGTTGCTGCGCTCCGCCGACGGCCTGAATAAACTTGTCCAGGATCTGCGCAGCTTCGGCGGAGGAGTCGGCAGAATTCGGAAGAACCCCGACCTTATCCGGATCGTCCGGAGGAGGAGCACCGTACTGCTCGGCCAGACTTGGCGTGACCTCGGGCTTCTGGACGCCGCGATGGCACGTGTAACAGGTCACCATCCGCGTCGCACCGAAGTCGGAACGGTTGATGAGGTTCTCCATCAAGACCATCCTGCGCGCCGTCTGCTTCAACGGAGTGTCGTCGGCATAGCGATTCCAATCGCCGGCACTTTCGTTGATATGGCAGTCCGTGCAGTTCATGCCCAGGGAGGCAGCGAAGAAACCCATCGTTCCCATGAATTCGTTCACGGGAATTCCCCGGAGCACTTGAATGTTTTTGAAAGCGTCTTCCGACATCTGCGGCTTCTGATCCGCGCCGGCCATGGCAGACTGGCTGCGTGCCCAGGGGGTCCCCAGGAGGCTCAAGATCAGGGTTCCCATAGCACAAAGGATCGCTCGCCTGGATTCGAACTTCATTTTGCCTCCTTCTCTCGCCGTGCGCGAAAAGCGCGGAGCCGTCTGGCGATCGAAGCAGATCGGAGCTTGCGCGGTCTCGTCCACCCATTCCTTCGCCCGCGCATATTAATTTGAAGGGTCACTCCGGTTGGTTCGGCCCGCCGACACTATACGCTTACCGGGTTTCCTGCGCAATGGAAGTGTGCTTGTGACTTGGAGCGGAACGGTTGGCGCCCTTCCCTTCGCTATTTGACAGCTGTGGCTTCGATTTCGATGAGAAATTCGGGCCGCGCAAGGCGAGCCACCCCAAGCAGTGTGCTGGAATACTTGCATCCAGCCCCGACGAGGCGCTCCATGATCACGCTGCGGTTCGCGAAGAAGCCCTCCATATCGGTCGTGTAGAAATTCAACCGGACTATATCCGAAAAGCCGAAGCCCGACGTCTTGAGCACCTGCTCGAGATTATCGATCGTGCGATTGAGTTGCCCGCGGAAGTCGCCGACGTGTACAGGTTTGCCGTCTGCGTCGACGGGAACTTGTCCGGCGCAATAAAGGACACGCTGGCCGCCGGTCACTTCGTGCCCTTGTACGAACCCGAGAGCATCCTGCCATTTCGATGGGTTGATGATTCTTCGCTCCAAATTTTCCTCCCCGGCCAGACAGCGGCCGTATGGTTTGAGTATTCGGCCTTCAGCGAGTCCGATTCTCTGCGGTGTCATGCAGAATCGCAAGGGATACGGCCGCGGAATAGATGGGCGCGTTTATTGTCCGGTCACGGCCGGAGCATGCTTCGAGAAGCTGCGCCGTGTTTGCGGTCTGCGGTGGGAAATGTCAACAATTTGTCACCGAGTTGCTTATGTATGGGGTTGCGGAAGTATACTCTCAGGGTTAGGTGCACCCTATGGAAACGGTACTGATCATTGAAGACAGCCGTCCGATGCAAAGGACGCTGCAGCGACTGTTCGAATCCGACTCCCTGGGGGTCCGGATCGCCTCGGATGGAGTGGGGGGCTCGAAAGTTTCCGGCACGAACCTCCCAATGTGGTCGTCCTGGATTTGAAGCTGCCCGGCTTGTCCGGCAAGGAGCTGTGCCGGTCTTTCAAGACAGAGATGCCCTCGGTGCCCATCGTGGTCTTGAGCGCAAACGCCGACGTCGACGACAAAGTAGTGCTTCTCGAATTGGGAGCGGATGACTACGTCACGAAACCGTTCAGCCCCAAGGAACTCCTGGCGCGCGTGCGCCGTGCGATGCGGCGGAGCATACAAGCTGCGGGAACTGCGGAAGCAGCTTCCCCTCACGATCAGTTGATCTTTGGTGATGTGGAAATCGACTTCACCAGCATGGAAGCGAAGCGCGCCGGCAAACCCGTCAGCATGACGGCGCAGGAATTCAAATTATTGAAATTTCTTTCACGGTCGGCCGAGCGCGTGATTTCACGCGAGGAATTGCTCAACGAGGTCTGGGGATATCAGAACTATCCCTCCACCCGCACGGTGGATAATCATGTCCTCCGGCTTCGCCAGAAGCTGGAGCCCGATCCTGCGCGTCCTCGCTTTTTTGTGACGGTGCATAGCGCGGGCTACAAATTCGTCCCCGGCAATGCCGGCGGAAATAAAAAAGGTTAGTTCGACACGCGGAGAGTTCGATGTCTCGCCTGCGGTTGCAATCGCAGCTCCTGCTTTCCACCCTGCTGATTATCTGCGCCCTGACGGGCGCCATCCTGCTTATTATTCGGCACACGGTTCGCACGCAGATTGACGATCAGGTGAGGTACAGCACGGACGCGTCTTTCCAGGAATTCGGAACGGTTCAGCGGGAATTGCAACTCCAGTTGTCCCGGACGGCGTCGCTGCTGGCCGAGATTCCCACCTTAAAAGCGCTGATGACCACGCGGGACGCGCCAACCATCCAGGATGGATCCACTCCTTTCTGGCGGCTCGCGGGAAGCGACTTGTTTCTCCTGGCGGACCCGGCAGGCCGCGTGATCGCGTTGGACGTCACCAAGCAAGGGCTCAATCGAGAGGCGGCGGAAGGTTCCCTGAAAACCTCCTTGCGCGAAGGGCAGGACTCCTCCTGGTGGTACTCAGGCGGCCACCTCTATTGGGTCTTTCTCCGCCCAATCCTTGCGGGGACTGGAAATAATGCAAAAGTTCTGGGGCTCGTGGCCATCGGATACGAGACCAATTCGAGGATTGCCGAGCAGCTTGGGTTTGTTGCCGAAAGTAAAATCGTCCTGCTCGCGGACAATCGGATCATCGCCTCCACCTTTTCTCCCGAAGAAGAGGGCGTCATCCAGGGACGCATTCTTGCCAGGGAAGTCCTCCCCGGCGCGAGCACCACTGAGGTGACGCTGGGCAATGACACCTACCAGGTGGCACGAGTTACCCTGCAATCCAATCCTCCCTTGCCTGTGGAGTGTTATGTATTTATTTCCCTGACGCGCCCCATGGCCTTTCTCCGCCAGCTGAATCGCACGATTCTGGTTGTAGGTCTGACGGCGATCCTTCTTGCGTCACTCTCACTCCGCTTTGTCTCGGGAACGATCACACATCCTCTTGACAATCTTGTGGCTGGCGTGCGGGCCCTGGCCGCCGGCGATTACACCTATTCGATCACGCCGACGCGGAAGCAGTGAAGCCGTCGAGCTCGCGCAGTCCTTCTCGAAAATGCGCGGCGAATTGCTGGCGTTTCAAAAAAAGCAAATTGAGACGGAACGAGTGGCCGCCGTGGGCCGGGCAGCGAATTCCATCTCGCACGATCTGCGCCACCACCTGGCCGCCCTCGTGGCGAATGCTGAATTTCTATACGAAGCGGAAAAACTCAGGCTCGATCGCGACGAAGTGTATCGGGAAATTCAGACCGCCTCGGAACAGATGACCGAACTGCTCGATTCCCTGCGCGATCTGGCCCGCGAACAGCGCAACATCTCCCCCGTGAACGCTTCCATGGATCAATGCGTGCGCCGCGCCATCGAATCCGCGCGCGCGCGCCCCGAACTGCGCGACCGGGACATTTCCGTCAGCGCAGCGGGCGATATGGCTGGAGTCTTTGACCCCCAAAAAATGGAGCGCGCGCTGCTCAATCTTGCGGTGAACGCCTGCGAGGCGGCCCCAAACCGCCAGGGAAAAATCTCTTTCGATATCGTGTCCACGCCGGATACGTTCGAGATCCGCGTCTCGGATAACGGGCATGGAATTCCGGTCGCCATCCGGAATAATTTGTTCGACCCCTTTGTCAGCGCGGGAAAACCGAATGGCACGGGACTCGGACTCGCGATCGTGAGCAAAATCGTTGCCGACCACGGAGGCGCCGTCTCCGTCGAAAGTACCTCGGCGATGGGAACAACTTTCCTCGTCAAATTGCCGCGAGTGCAGCTATCCGCAAATGAAATTCCAGAGAACGTAACGACGTAACGCGCCTGTGTGAAAACACGCGTGTAAACGCCGCCCGTTGAGATATTCGCAGCGCCGCCCAGAATCGCCTACGCGTGGAGTCGGTGAGACACCCTCCGAATCTTTGTAGGGCACGCCTTCAGCCGTGCCGATAGTTTGGAGAATCGATGCGGCTTTAGTGGCTGCGGAAAAAAGGCCTTGTTCTGTCATTCTGAGCGAAGCGAAGAATCCCTCTTCGATTTAAGTATAAGAAAAGAAACAAGGAGAGATTCTTCGCTTCGCTCAGAATGACAGAGTTTTGAGTTCTTCCGCAGACTGTTTAGCCGCTGGCGCATTCAAATTCGAGTCGCCATTCCGAAACGCAAGCCCCTGATTTGTTCGGGAATTTCGGGAAGAATGCCCGGGCGCGCCCACAGCCCCCGCCGGGAAGAGTAAAGAGACTTGGCCCGGTCTCCCCCTGTGCAGTGAAGAAAACCGGTGGTCTCTGGAACTCTCTTGCGCGCCCGGACCAGCGTCAGAATACTCAGGTCGAAAAATGGAAGTGTCAGCGTAATGTTGAACATTTGTCAAAAAATTGTAACGAACATTTGGGTCAAATTGGCCGTCCATGGCGCTTCCGCATGGCAGATTTCGACCGGAAACGCCAGGAAAGACACCTTCGCAACCGGCATTTGCGCCGGCCGGCCTGAAAATTCACAGTGTGAAAGCGGACGCAGGTTTTGGGCTATGATAGCGCCGTTTGTTTTACGCGAAACTCGCTCGAAAAGAGGCTGGCGTGATGGAAATTAAAAAAGTTGGCGTGCTCGGTTGCGGCCTGATGGGTTCCGGAATCGCTCAAGTGTCTGCGACGGCGGGATTCGATGTGACGGTCCTCGAAGTCGACCAGAAATATATCGAGAAAGGCTTTGCGGCCATCCGCAAGTCGCTCGACAAACTCGCGGCGAAAGGCGCGTTCGCGGAATCGGCGGACACGATCTTCGCGCGGCTGAAGGGCACCACGCGCAAACAGGATCTCGCCGATTGCGATTTCATCGTCGAAGCCGTCATCGAAAATCTTGACGAAAAAAGAAAAATGTTCGCTTCCATCGATCCCATCGTCAAGCCTTCGGCTATTTTTGCGAGCAATACGTCCTCGATCTCTATCACGGAGATCATGACTGCAACCAAGCGTCCCGGCCAGTTCGTGGGCCTGCACTTCTTCAATCCCGTGCCGCTGATGAAACTGGTGGAAGTTGCGCGCACCATCGTCACCACGGAGGAAACGTTTGAAACGGCCTGCGAATTCGGGAAAAAACTGGGCAAGGTTGCGGTGCGCACGAGCGACAAGACCGGCTTCATTGTGAATCGCCTGCTCGTGCCCTACTTGATGGACGCGATTCGCGCGCTCGAAGAAGGCGTCGGTTCCATCGCCGATATCGACGCGTCGATGAAACTCGGCTGCGGTTATCCCATGGGCCCATTTACCTTGCTCGATTTCGTCGGCCTCGAAACGACGTACTACATCACGAATGTCATGTTCGACGAATTCAAGGAGAAGCGGTTCGCGTCACCTTCCCTGCTGAAACGGATGGTGATGGCCGGCTGGTATGGCAAGAAAAACGGCAAAGGTTTCTACGATTGGTCCAACCCGGAAAAGCCCGTCCCGCAAGACGCCGCTCTGCGAAGCATCGCGAAGGAATAGCCTTCCTTCGTTGTTCTTGTTTCCGCCTTCTCCGTGAACTCTGTGCTCCTCTGCGTTCTCTGTGTTAAGGCTTTCGCTTTTCTTCGGCCTTCACGCTGTCCGTTGCCGAAAAATGCTTAACACAGAGGACACAGAGAAGCACAGAGGATGCCCGCCGATTCAGACAACCAGGAGCAGCTACTGGACCACCTCCCTTCTATTGCAATGCAAAAACACTGTTGAAACGCGCGCGCAAGCAAATGGAATCCATCTGCTAGGATTGGAATATGCCTGTCGAGCGTGAGCGGCTGGACGCGGATGTTCTGATCGTGGGCGCGGGCCCCGCGGGGCTCGCCTGCGCGCTGCATCTCTCGCGATTGATCGCGCAGCACAATGCCGCGGGCGCCAAGCCCGAACTTTCCGCTGAAAATATTTACGTCCTCGAGAAGGCGCGCGAAATCGGGGCGCACCAGCTTTCCGGCGCGGTGATGGACCCGCGAGGCCTCGCCGAACTCGTGCCCGATTGGGAGAAGACCGCGCCGCTCGAGTCGCCCGTGACCGATGACGCCGCGTTCGTCCTGACTTCCGCGAACGCGTGGAAGTTGCCGATCACTCCTCCCCCGCTGAGAAATCACGGCAACTACATCGTCTCCCTGAACAAGCTGGTGAAATGGCTCGGCGGCCTCGTCGAAAAATCGGGCGTGAATTTGTTCACGCAATTTGCCGGCAGGAATCTGATTTACGAAGGCGGCGGAATCGCCGGAGTGATCACCGAGGACAAGGGCGTCGACAAAGAAGGCAAGCCGAAGGACAACTACACGCCGGGCTACGAACTGCGCGCCAAAGTGACCGTGCTTGCCGAAGGCCCGCGCGGATCGCTCACCAAAGAAATGGTGAACCGCCTGAAACTCGACGGCCTGAATCCGCAAGTTTACGGCATCGGAATCAAGGAGCTCTGGGAAGTTCCGCCGGGGCGGATCAAGCCGGGATACGTGGCGCACACGCTCGGCTGGCCGCTCGATTCCAGCATGTACGGCGGAGGATGGCTCTACGGCCTGCCGGAAAATCGCGTTTCAACCGGCATGGTGATAGGCCTCGATTATCACGATCCGCGTTTCGATCCGCACGAAGCGTTTCAGAAATACAAAACGCATCCGTTCCTCAAGCGCGTTCTCGAAGGCGGCAAACTGGTGCGCTACGGCGCGAAGACCGTGCCCTACGGCGGCTGGTATTCCATGCCGCGCCAATACGTGGACGGCGGATTAATCATCGGCGATTCGGCCAGCCTGCTCAATTCGCAGCGGCTCAAGGGAATTCACATCGCGATCAAGAGCGGTATGCTCGCCGCTGAAACGGTTTTCGACGCGCTGAAAACAGGCGACGCCTCCACGAAAACTCTCTCGGCGTTTCCGCGCAAGATCGAGCAAAGCTGGATCAAAAAGGAATTGTGGGCCGTGCGAAATTTCCATCAGGGTTTTCACCACGGCCTCTACGCAGGGTTGTTTCACGCCGGAATTGCAATTTGTGACGGGCGGGCGCGGGCTCATCGATCCCATGCGCGCGCGACCGGGGCACGAGGAGTACCACAAGCTGAATGGTTCGGGACCAGCCCCGGAACGTTTCAAGGGCGACGGCACGCTGACATTCGACCGCTTGACCGACGTCTATCATTCCGGCACGCGGCACGAAGAAGACCAGCCCTGCCACCTCATCGTCGCCGATCTGAATGTCTGTGCGACGAAATGCGTGACCGAATACGGAAATCCCTGCCAGTATTTTTGCCCCGCCGCCGTCTACGAAATGGTGCAGGAAAAAGGCCAGCCGCGCCTGAAGATCAACGCCTCCAACTGCGTGCATTGCAAAACCTGCGACATCGCCGACCCCTACGAAATCATCACCTGGGTGCCTCCCGAGGGAGGAGGCGGCCCGAACTACGAGGGGATGTAAAGTAGGACAGGCTTCAAGCCTGTCTGGTTTTGGTGTGGAGCTAACAAAATTCAAAAGCTGACAGGCTAGAAGCCTGTCCTACTAAGTCAAATCACGGCAATAGCCCGTACACATCAAGTTCCGTCTGCGTCCCGACATACACTTTCCCATTGGCCACGGTAGGAACAGTGAACTTCACAGCCAATCCGGCGGTATCGCGCGACCCGGCGGCCATCGCGCTGTTGTAAATCTCGTTGGAAAGGTTATTTGGATCAAATGCCCGCAGTATCGCCGGCGTATTGGCTGGCGTGGCCAGGGCCCCGCTCGAATCAATCAGCCAAAGAATGGCATTGCTCGTTCCATTCGAAGAAATAACAGGCGTGGCCCCTTGTGGACCAAGTGTTTCCGGTGATTGGGAAGCGGATGGGGAGGAAGCAAGAATTCCTTGGGACATAAGGAAGGATTGAAGGTTCCCATTCCCCGGCGCGACGTAGACGGCGTTATTCCAGAACAACGGAGTACTGAGAATCGCCCCGCCGGTTTGGATCGCCTGCACGCGCGGAACCGAATCGGAGCAGGGTGTGGGAAATCCCCCCATGTAGTCTCGGTTCACGACGTATAGAAATCCTTCCTTCGAGGCGGCGAGCAGTAAGTGAGGCTGTGTCGCGGAACCCGCTGAATCAGGCAGGAGGACAGGAGCGCTGGATTCTGACTGAAGCACTGCATTGGGGCTTGCGCCCCAGTCTAGCCCTTGATCGCAAGGAGTGTAAAAATCGGCGACCGACAATCCCCCATTAGTCCCTAGGCGCAGGATACTGTCGATGTAATTCATCGAAATATTGGGCGGCCCGTCTCCCGTCGTAACAAAAACATTGTGATTTGAATCCGCGGACGGACCGCCGCCGCTTTGCCAGATTCCTCCGCCTGATGTGGCTTGGGGCGCGACGTCAAACACTCCTGTTTGTTGCAGTGACGAAGCGTCATAAGCAAACATCCAACCGCGATAGTCGACTGGGACTTGGTACGATCCAAAGGCTACATACAAGATTCCGTTATCGAGGAGGAGCGCCGGCCTCTGGTTTTCCGCGCTTGAGGAGAATGTGTGAGTTTGCCCTGGCGGTGTGGCGATTTCCATTCCATCGTCCTGATTTTGCTTTTGACCCGTAGCCAAATCCAGTGCGTGAAGCCTGTGGCTATAGATTTTAGCGGTCGCGACATCCTGTGTGACGGCCACGGCGTACAGGGTGGATGCGCTCATGGCGATGACGGGGGTGCCGGTAATTCCTATGGATGGGGTAATGTCCACCGTAACGGGAGGAGCAGGAGGACAGGATATCGGAGGAGGACAGAATATCGGAGGCGACAAGATTGGCTGATCGCCCGGTGGAATGAGGCTCGTCTGCCAAAGCGGAACGCAAGGGTTGGGGTTGGCGTCTGCGTCAAACGCAAAAACAGAATCTTTTTCCGTGGCGACAAAAATAACGTTGTGCGTTCCTTTCCCGGGAATGGCCAAATTGGGGACATAGAGCGGCTGGGCGTAGGCATAGCCATCGATCGTGCAGGAAAATAGTTTTCCGAACGTCGAGGAACTGACCGTTGCCGGAGAGAGCGCCAACTCCCAGCTATTCACTCCGGAACGCGCATTGTCATTACGCCAGGTGAGCATGCCCGGAAAGTCTGTGACATACACGGTTGCTTGCCCGGTCACATTGGAGTTCGCACTCAGCGCAGCGGTAATCGTGTACCTACCTGCTACAGCCGGAGGCGTATACAACCCTCCTGGCGAGATTGAGCCGCCGCTGGCCGACCAGGACACATTATTGGCTGCGATGCCGGCATTGACGACCTCCAATGGAAGCGCCTGCGGCGTGACGATGCTCGCGCGTGCCGGTGAAAGGGTCAGTGACGTTTGAATCGCGACGCTGGCCGAGCCGCTCACCGATGAATTATCCTGCAAAACTGCGACCACCGTAACCGTCGCGGGTGCCGGCGGCGAACTCGGCGCAGTGTAGAGGCCTGTTGAGTCGATAGTCCCCACGTTCTGATTCGTAGCGGTTGTCTGCGCGATCGACCAATTGACCGCGGAACTCGAAGCATTCTGAACGGTGGCGCTGAATTGCACGGTTCCGCCCAGAAACGCTTGCGGCGGATTCGCTTGGACCGCAATGGAAGCCGCAGGTGCCTGCGTTGGGCCGGAGCCGACGGCGCCGCAAGAAGTGCAGATCAACGAGAACAGGAGCGATGCGCAAAGGAGCGCGCGCGAGAATTCACGCGATCGGCCATCGCGGCGCGCGCGGAACACACCACGCGGCAGGCACTCCCCAAGATACGGATGCAACGGGCTGGGCATAGGCTCCGCCTATTTGCATGAATTCCTGGAGAGTGTGGCGCAAGGTACCACAAGAAAAAAGAAGCGTCAATAAGTTTTGTCACGAATAATGACAGTGCGCTAGCCGGAACAGCCGGCACCCGCGCAGGGGCCGCGGCTCGAACTCGTCAGCCTGTGGAAAAAAATTCTCACGCGGTCCAGAAAGCCGGGTTGCGATTCAGGGGGCCGGTCGTCGGAGGGCGCTCGCGCCGCGGGAGGCGCGGGCGACGCGGCCGCTTCTGAAGGCGCGGGGTTTACGTGCCCGCGAAATACGACCGAAGGGCGCAGCCGCACTTCGCGTACGAGCAGAATCGTTTCGGGAGCAGGTGCGGGAGGAGGTTCGGGAGAATTTGCGTCAAACGTGAGTGGCGGCATAAGAACGGTATACACAGGCTCTGACGCGGAAGCAGATGGGGGCGGCGGCGAATTTTCGATTCTCTTGCGCAGCGGCGGCAGCGGAGGCGCGAGGGAGGCTAGCGCGCCGAAGTCGCGGTCAGACTGGGAATGCGCAGGCGGCGCGGCCTTGGGAGCTTCCATATGGGCGCGCGGAAAATCGCAGGAACAGGCGGAGACGTCCGCATGCAGCGAATCAATTTGTCCGCCGACGAGGCTCACCGTGCCGCCCTGCGGTACGATCATGCTCTGATCGGAAAATTGAGGTTCCACGCGCAGCGCACCGCGCGCCGTGAGCACGCACATCTCGCCGCCTTGCTCGAGGCCCAGCGTCATGTCGCGCAGCCCTCCCGAAATCGCAATGGGCGTCGCAACAATTGTCGGCGTGTAAATCGTGAATGCGTCCGAGGAGTCCAACGATGGATGAACGCGGCCATAATCAAGCGCCACCGTCACCGATCCCGAGGACTTGATCAGCTTGAAATGCGCTGGCCCGCATATGCTGATTTCGCCACCGGCGTTCAACAGAAGAAGGGCGCGCCCCGAATGCAGCGTGACGTCGCTGCCGCTGGCGACCACCGTTGGCGCGGCGTCGGTTTCGACTCCCACCGGGGTGGTCGTCACGACTTGCAGATCGTCGCCCTCGATTCGCCCAACAACAACAGGAAAATCCTGCGCCGAAATATGCGCTTCCCGAATCGAGAGCGCAGCCACAATCGCCAGCAACGCAACGCCGAAAATTTTCGTCCAAGTGCTCAAATGCTTCCTCTGGATCGTTAGGAAAAACAAATTTACCTGCAGCTTCCTGAAGGGCGAGGTGAGGCTATCTTAACACCAACTTCGACTTATACTATAACCGCATGCCGGAACAACTAAAAACACCGCCGGAGCAGGAAGAGGAGCGCCTGGTGGTTCACTATGACACGCGCCTGCCAAAGCTCACTCTCCTTCAACGCGCTCTGATTCCGATGATCGGTTGGGTTGTCTGGGCCGTGATTCGATTGCTCGGGCCGACGATTCGATTCGAGGTCCTGGGCGGGCAGAAAGCAGGGCGCGATTACCGGCCCGATCTGCCGCCAAATATCTTCGCGTTCTGGCATCGCTGCATCATTCCGGCAGTCTGGTATTTCCGGAACCGCAATGGCGTGCTCATGAACACGACGAATTTCGACGGGCAGTGGACCCGCCGCGTGATTGAACGATTGGGCTACGGCACGGCGCAGGGAAGTTCGACGCGCGGAGGATTGCGCGGACTCGCAGTCATGGCGCAGCGACTCGAGGAGGGACTCGATTCCGGCTTCACCATCGACGGGCCGCGCGGCCCGCGGTATGTGGCCAAGCCCGGTCCAGTGATGCTGGCCCGGCGCTCGGGCAGGCCGGTCGTTCTGTTTCACATTGGAATCGAGCGCGCGTGGACGCTCAGGAAAACCTGGGATCTGATGCAGATACCGAAGCCTTACACGCGCGCCGTTCTCATCATCGCCCCGGTGCTGGAGGTCCCCAAAGACACCGATCACGAAGGCCTCGAGAAAAAACATCAGGAAATGCAGAAAATGCTGGACCGCCTAAGAGATGTAGCGGAGAGCTGGTTTTCGCTCACGGAGGAAGAACGGGAACGCGAGCGCGCAATTTGGAATGGTTAGTCGGAAGTGGGGGCTTCAGCCTGCGCTACCAGACACGTCAAAAACAATCCTCGGTTTTACCGGCTGGCATCGTTGAGCGTTACCTGCGCTTCCATCTTTTGCCCGCCGCGGTAGTACTCCACTTTCACCGTGTCGCCCGGCCTCTTGCGATTTAGAGCCAGGTTCAGATCCATTTGTCCCGTAATCGGACGCCCATCGATTCCCGTCACCACGTCGCCGCCCAGCAAAATCCTGCGCAGGCCGAGAATGGCCTGGCGGTCTCCGCCACGCAACCCCGCGGTCGCTGCCGGTCCGCCGGGAATGACGCGTTCCAGCAGCAGGCCCTCGCTCACAGGCAAATGCAGCGCCTCCGCAACAGGCGGGGTCAGCACGCGAGCCTCGACTCCCATCGAGGCGCGCCGCACGCGGCCTTCGGTGATCAAGTCCTGCGCAATTTGCCGCGCCGTGCTGATGGGAATCGCGAAGCCGATGCCCGGCCGTCGTGCCCGACGGCGTATAAATCGCCGAGTTGATCCCGATGACTTCTCCGTGCGAATTCAGCAACGGGCCGCCGGAATTTCCCTGATTGATTGCGGCGTCGGTCTGAATGGCGCCGTCGATCACCGTGGTCTGTCCGGTCTGCACCGTGCGGCCGAGCGCGCTGACGACTCCGGTGGTGAGCGTGCTTTGAAAGCCGAATGGATTTCCGATCGCCAGAACGCGCTGTCCGACTTGCAAGCCGTCGGAATCGCCCATGGTCAGTGCAGGCAAGTTTCCTGTCCTTCGGGTCGATCTTCACGAGCGCGATGTCGTTGCGTTCGTCGGCGCCGATAAATTTTGCGTCGTAATGCGAGCGGTCGCCCAGCGTGACTGAAATATTCTGCGCGTTCTGCACCACGTGGAAATTCGTCAGGATGTATCCGCGCGGATCGATCACGAATCCGGAACCCGCGCCTTCCACCGGCACCGGTTCCATGAACACATCATATTCGAGCGTGCGCGTCACGATGTTGGCGACGGCCGGCGCAGCCTGGCTGTAAATCTTGACGTAGATCGCTTCCTCGCCCACCAGCTCTCCGGGCTTTGGTTCGGGGAAGGAGACCGGCACGGCCCCGACGCTTTGCGGCTGCCGCTGTCCCCAGCGGCTGCCCGCCCAGTACGCTCCCAAAACGAGCGCCAAACCCAAGGCCAGCAATCGGACGACGCTCCGCCTGTCTTTTCCTTCACTCATGACGATGTCCCTCCGGGTCCCTAATTCCCTATTCTTGAATGTCTGGATTTCGTGCCTTCCATCCCTTTGAGCTTGGCGAAGAGCGCAATCACTTGCGCGCGCGTGTGTTCGAGCGTGCCCGAGCAATCGATCACTTCATCGGCCCTGCGCCGTTTTTCTTCGAGCGGCATTTGCGCGGCGATGCGCTGCCGGGCTTGCTCGATCGTCAGCCCGCGGCCCGTGCCGGAATGCGTCAGCCGCGCCAGCTGTTGCTCCGGCGTGCACCAGGTGACCACCAGGCAATCCAGCTTCTTGTCGAATCCCGCTTCGATGAGCAACGCAGCCTCGACCACGGCGATGGCATGCGGGTCGGCCTGTTCGATCGCGGCAAGCTGGCGGCTCTGCTCTTCGAGGACCGGCGGATGCACGATGGCGTTCAAACGCGCGAGACGCTTCGGATCGGCGAACACGATGGCGCCGAGCTTTTGCCGGTCCACAAGACCTTCCGGCGTGAGGATGCCGCGGCCAAATTCGCGCACCACTTCTTCGTAAGCCGGGCCGCCGGGCTCGATCATCTGGTGCGCGATCTTGTCGGCTTCGAGCACGCGGCAGCCGAGTTCGCGAAGCATCGCGACCACCGTGGTTTTCCCGGTGGCGATTCCTCCGGTCAGGCCGACGCGCAGCATCAGGGTTTGGCCGCCGCGGCGCCGGTCATGTCGCTTTGCATGCGCCGTTGCCCGCGTCGCAGGCGCGCTGCCTTCACCGTGTTGCTCATCAGCATGGCGATTGTGAGCGGGCCCACGCCGCCCGGCACAGGCGTAATCGCTCCGGCCACTTCGGCGACGCCCGGATGAACGTCACCGACCAGCACGGAGCCTTTCTCGCGGAATTGCGCGAGCTTCGCCGGAAAATTCGCAAAGATGCGCTCCGCTTCGGCGGCATCGACGATGCGATTGATGCCCACGTCGATCACCGTCGCGCCGGGCCGCACCCAATCCGGCTCGATCATCGCCGCGCGCCCGATCGCCGCGATCACAATGTCGGCGCGCCGCACGACGCCAGGCAAATCGCGCGTCTTCGAGTGGCAGATCGTCACCGTCGCGTTCGCATGCATCAGCAGCAGCGCCATCGGCTTTCCGACAATGTCGCTGCGCCCGACGACGACGGCGTCGGCTCCCTCCAGCGCAATGCCGCTGCGCCGCAGAATTTCCATGCATCCCGCGGGCGTGCATGCGACGAGCCCCGCGCGGCCGGAAACCAGCCGCCCCAGATTCACCGGATGAAACCCGTCCACATCTTTCGCCGGGTCCACAGCTTCGAGCACGCGCTTCGTGTCCACTTGCGGCGGCAGAGGAAGCTGCACCAGAATTCCGTCCACGTCGTCGCGCGCGTTCAAATCCGCAACCAGCGCAAGCATTTCGTCCGGTCGTTACCGTGGCGGGCGGCGTGTGCTGCCAGCTTCCCAGCCCCAGTTGCTCGCACGCCGCGATCTTGCTGCGCACATAAATCTGCGACGCGGGGTTCTCGCCCACCAGCACGGCCGCAAGTCCGGGACGAATTCCCGCGGCGCTCAAGGCAGCAATTTCCTGCTTGAGCTCGGCGTAAATTTGGTCGCGAATTGCGATGCCGTTGAGAATGCGCGCAGGCACAGTTGCTCCTGATAGTGCTAAAGCGTTGTTCATGTTTATGGTAGCACAGCCGATGCGGCGGGTTGCTCGTAGCGCCGGCATCTTGCTTGTCCGGATGCAAGAGGGGCCGGCGATTTTAGGAGGCGATAAGGAGCCGGCGAGGCGCCGGCGCTACTGTCCCCGGGCTGCGTCTGGACATGAGCGAAATTCAGGTACAATGAAATTTTCCGGACAAGGGAACACAGATGATTTTCGGCGAAAGCAGCGAACGGAAGAAACTCGAACAGCAGCGGCGCAGCGAAGGCCGCTTGCCTCCCGGGCAATCGCTCACGCTGAAGTGGCCGGTGCTGCATTACGGCAGCGTGCCGCGCACCGATCTGCGCACCTGGGATTTCCGCATCGACGGCCTCGTCGAAAAGCCGTGTGCGGCTCACGTGGGAAGAATTCAACAACCTGCCGCAGACGGAAATTCAGTGCGACATCCACTGCGTGACGCGCTGGAGCCGCTTCGACAACCGCTTCGAGGGCGTGCTGTTCACCGAAGTGATGAAACTCGTCACGCCGAAGCCTGAAGCGCGTTTCGCCATGTTGCGCGGCGAACACGGATACACCACCAATCTTCCTCTCGAAGACCTGATGAAGCCCACCACAATTTTCGCCTTCCAGCACGACGGCGAGGAGCTCTCCGCCGACCACGGCTATCCCCTGCGCCTCGTCGTGCCGCACCTGTATCTCTGGAAGAGCGTGAAATGGGTGTCGCGGCTTCGCGCTCACCGCCGAGGACGAGCCCGGCTTCTGGGAACAGAACGGCTACCACATGTACGGCGACCCGTGGAAAGAACAGAGGTTTGATACGGATTAGTAGGACAGGCTTACAGCCTGTCTGCTTTTGATTCTGCTTTTGATTTTGATTCTGGTGTAGAGAAATTCAAAACCAGGCAGGCTGTAAGCCTGTCCTACTTTGACTTTTTGGGCGCGGCCGGATCCGCGATCAGCTTTAGATATTCAGCTTGCTCGGACGGCACGCACAACTCCTCTTCGAAGTCCTGCTCCGGAATCCAAGTGAAGTCGCTCTTGGTAATCACGAAGGGCTCGGTGTAAGCCTTCGGATCGTCAATCTTAACGGTGACTTCCAGGTGGTTATGATTCAAGCGCGTGTAGCGTTCCTCGACGCGCAGATCGATGCTGTGCGGATGTCCGGCGTTGTCCAGCCAGGTGCGTGGATCGCTTCCTACTGTATTGACGACAAAAGTGTAGTCGCCCTCCCAGTGTCCCACCGAATATCCGTACCACCGCGGATCGGGCGCGTCGGCGGATCTCCCGCCCACATCCTTGGGAAGCTCCCGGCCGTCCGTCCAGATTTCGCGCCAGATCCGGTTGTACTCAGACATCTCGATCGTCTTGCCGGGCATGGTGGTGAACACGATTCCCCGGGTCATGAACAGCATGTCGCGCGGGAACCCGAGCGGGTCGCAACCCTTGATCGGATCGTTGGATTCGGCGACAGGATATTCCCCATTGGTCTTGTGCAGCTTGAACTGCTCCTGCCCCCAGGGTGTCATCGCAGGAACCGGGTTCAGCTTGGCTGCCACCTTCCCGGCCCAAAAACCGGTCAGATCGCGGCGTGGCGCGGGGCCCCCGGGGCCCGTGTCTCCCAGCTTTTCATTCAGGCTTCCGGGGCCGCCAAAATTCGGCTTCGGAGAGTTCTGGGCAAACGCGTAAGACGAAACATACGGCGCTACAGCCAAAGCAACTATGCAGACTTTAAGCAGATTTCGCATCTCGGCACCCCTCACTGCTCGAAAATAACTTAGTCCAGCTTTCACGCCGCTCGCCCGAGAAGAAGCGCCGGCCCGCAAAATGGCCCTACTTTCAGTATCCGGTTATTACTCCCCGGTCCCCGCGAGGATTGTCCTTTAGCGTCGTGCCGTCGGCAAGCACGATCTCGTCAAGACGCCCGACATTGCTTTCGAATTTGGATGGATACAGGAGAACGGTAATCACGTCTCCGGGCTGCAGTGAATTTTTGTTCCACCCGAGAGGGCGGATCGCCGATGGGCTTCCCGCTTCGCCTGCCCAATGCGAGACGCTGCCTTTGTCGTCTTTCACGTCAAACAAAAGCATGGAATGCGGATTGGCCCACACGAATTTCGTTACCGTGGCCTGCTTCATGACCACTAGTTTGTCCGTTTTGTAAGACGCGCTTCCGTGATGCGCAAATAAGGGGAAACAAACCGTTAGTAGAATGCCGGGCAAGGCCAAAGACTTGAGCAGCGTCCTTTTCAATCGGGATTTCCTGGACATGGATCGGTCGCTAGAACGGCTCGGTACTCGGTCACGGTTTGAACTTTGCTTGTATCCACATCTCGGGTCATGACTGCAACGGACTACCCTATTGCTCTTTTTTGTCTCCCCCGAGCTGGCTATCCCTCAGTACCTTGCCGTCGGGAAACACCATCTTATTGAGGCGCCCGACAGGGTTGCCGGATTTCGCCGGATAAATGTAAACCGTGATGACGTCGCCGGGCTGGAACGAATTCCTGTTCCACCCAAGCAGACCGGTTGCCGACGGACTTCCCGCTTCCCCGGCCCAGTGCGTGATCTCGCCTTTGTCATCCTTCACGTCAAACATCAGAATGTTATGCGGATTGGACCACACGAATTTCGTCACCGTGGCATCTTTCAAGACAAGTATCTTGTCCTCATATGCCGCAGCCCCATGATGCGCGAGCAGCGGCCCGCAAACCGTCAATGCCCCCACCAGCAAGGCAAAAGACATCAGCCCCTTACTTTTCATTCGGCACCTCGCGAACCATTGTCTGCGGCAAAACTGATTTGATCGCAGAATATGATAGCCCCACTTTCATGTCAATCGCGTGGCGTTCCAGTAGCACAGGCACTCTGCCTGTGCGGTTTTCGCAACTGCTGCTACGCCCGTGCCCAAGACTTACGCCCACAACCCCGCACAGGCAGAGTGCCTGTGCTACCCCACTTCAATGCGCCGGAAATATCTTCGCCGCCTCGTACACACCCGCCACTTCGTGTGACGAAAGATAGTCCAGCAGCGCCCTGGCGGCTTTCGGATCCTTTACGGTGGTGGACAGGAATCCCGTGATATTCACCGGAGTCGAAGCCTCGGGCGGCAGCGCTCCCACCACATCAAGTCCCGGGTTGCGCATGTCGCTTAAATACGGGCCCAATGCGATCTCCGCCTCACCATTGGCCACCGACTCCTGCACGATAACGCCGGTTTGGACCCACTTGATCTTTGGCTTCACCTGGTCCGTGATGCCGAGCTTATCGAGCGTCGCCAGGGCAATCCCCCCGACGCTCCCCTGACTCGGGTCTACCGAAAGGATGGATTTCGCGTTGAGCAGGGTGCGCCTGACCGCGTCGGCAGTCGAAATGTCAGGCTTGGGCGCGCCCTTTTGCACGGCGAGCGCCAGGCGAAGCGTCGCAATCACCGTCGCGCTGCTGGGAACGATGTTGCCCGTTTTCAGCGCTTCCGGGAAAGGCGCAAACAGCAGCGACACGTCCAGAGCCTGCCCGCTCGCAACCGTCTTTCGAGTGCTCACGCCCGTGCCATACGTTATCTTGACTTGCGTGCCCGTCTTGGCTTCGAAGTCGCCAACCAACTTTTCAATCGTCGCCTTGATGGGGTCCGGCGACAGCATAGTAATTTCGCTCTGGGCGCTCGCGCTGTGTGGGATGGCCAGCACAAGAACCGCTGCGACTAATAACGAAAGTAGGGATTTCAAGGCTCGCTCCTCCAATTTGCCCGGTTTCCGGCTTCGCCGCTCGGTGCCGGTCTCAAGCCGTTACCGGCAAGACCGGCGCGTGCCCGGTCCGTTCGCGTTTTTTCCGTTGGCCTGGATTCGTGACGGCGATGATACCACCACAATGCGCCGAGCCATGGATTTGGTTTGGCCTTCCGACGGGCCCGAAAGACGCGGCCTGGGAGCAATTCTTCGTTTCACGCGAGAAGAAAACGGCAACTCCTGGGCAAAATGGGAATCTCCGGACTCAGCGCATAAGCGCCCCCGTTAAACCCGCGGGAAGAAACCTGAGAGTGGCCGCACGCACGCAGAAACGGCGGTGTTTCCGCACAGATTCCTCGGCTCGAAAGGATGAATCAGGCTTGCGCGGCGTTACCCCCGCGCTGCTGCCCTAGCGCCCACCTTCCCCTTCAGGCAGGAAATTCCCCGCTGCCTCGACTGCGGTGGGATAAATTTCAATGACCTTATCTACTTTGGTTATCTTGATGACCGTTGCGATCATTCCCTGGACCCCGGCGAGACGCAAGGACCCGCCGGATTCCTTCAGTTTGCAGAAGCATCTCACGATTGCCCCCAGGCCACCGCTGTCAAGGAAAGATGTTTTTGAGAGATCGAAGATCAGCCGATTTTCTTTACGGCCCAACAGTTGCTCCACCTCGCGCTCGATGCTTTGGCTAGCCGGCCCCATATGAATCGCGCCCGTGATCTCCAGAACAACAATTCCGGGCCTGATCTCTCTCTTGGCTATCTGTAACGGGAGGCTAATCACCATTGCTTGAACTCCGGAGGCGCGGCCAGAACTACCCGTAGGAAGCTAACCTGCGCTCCACCGGGAAGTCAACCGTGTGCCAAGTCCAGTCATCCCCCTTCGTCACCTTCATACGGGAATTGACGGATCATGCGCATGCATTCCGAAAGCGCGCTGCGCAGTGAATCGCCCCAGCCAAAAGGAACTACCGGGGCAATTTTTTGATTGACTGCTTTGTCAGCCTCAGCAAAAAAACGCACCGTCAGCCCCGGCGGAGGCGCCGCAAACTCCTTGACCGTAATCCGGAAATAGACTCCGCCTCCCGGCTGCGCCTTTTTCATTAAAAAATAATGAAGCTGCGCCAGTTCCTCTGCGCTGTTGGAATGGGCGTAGTGCCAGTCCGTCACGAAGTCCTCCTACTGTCGAATCCGCGCCCTCGAGGAACAAAATAAATTGGGCAGGCGCATGGTAAGTTGTGCCCCCCACACAAGTCAACGGTATCAAAGGAACTCCCCGCTCGCCCGCCGTAGCTTCGGCGAAGGCGGGTGAAATTCCGGGTGCCGCACTCTTCACGCCTTTTGTGAAGGATGCGGGTTTTTCTTACATTCGGAACATCCCGCGCGCGAAGATAAGGACAGATCGGAAGCGACGAGCGGGAAAACGAGAATCGAGGATCAGAAAACCCGCACCCTTGAAGTGCACAAGGGTGCGGCACCCGAAAGTTCACAAGTCGCTCGAAGGCAGTGCCACACGCCCGTCTAAACAGAAGCAGGGCGATGCGCCCTGAGGAAGGAATGAATCTGGCGCACCGCCAGCGGAATTCGCTCCTTGGGCTCTTTCCACGGGAACATGCTCACTTCGGCGTTGGGCGCGAGCATCGCGGCCTCCATGGCGACGGCGTAAGGATGCGGCGGAATGTCATCCGGCAGGATCAGCACGGGCGTCTGGCAATGGCGCACGAAATCGCGCGTCACGGTGAAGACGAAGTCGGGGTTGGTGCGGTACATCCTGGTCAGAAATTTGTCGACCATCTCCATCTTGATGTCGGGCCGGCGCTTCACCAATTCCGGACCCCACGCCTTCATATTGGTATCGTAAAAAAGGTCGCGCATATCAGGCCGCGACCCGCTCGGCTGCGCCAGCACGGCTGCGACAATCCGATCCGGCGCCCGCCGCAAAAGATTCCAGATGAACGGGCCGCCAATGCAGAAGCCCAGCACCATAAACTTCCCGATGCCCAGGTGATCCATCAGACCAAGATGGTCATCGGTATAGGAATCCCACGGCCGGTCGATCTCGAGCGGGCCGGAGGACTGGCCGTCATACGCGTTGCGCAGGTCCGCCGCGATGCAGCGGTACTCTCCCTTGAACTCCCCGATCGCATCGAAGGGATTTCCCAAGCCGGCAATCGTCGAATTCAATCCGCCGCCGGCGATGAGCAGCAACGGGAAGCCGGAACCGGCCTCCTCATAGTGAATGCGAACGGGACCTTTTTCGTAGAAAGACATGCCAGCTCCTCCTTGCCCAGCCTGCTGAGGGTTCAATATCGCTCAGAGCCTGGCTGGCCGTGGGTCTTGGTAGCGCAGGCATCCACCGCGGCGGACCTGTGCGGTTTTCGCAATCGAAACGCCCCGCAGAATTCAAGTGCTCGAAGACGCCACAGCCCTCAAAAGCGCACAGGTCCGCCGCGGCGGATGCCTGAGCTACTCGAACGGGCGGGCGCACCCGCCGTCAAATGAATCGAGCAATATCTTCCCCGCCCCGCTGCCCCGCGATCATTTTGGCGCCACGGCTTCTTTCTTCTCGAAGTTCAGGAAGGTTCCGTTGTCCATGCAGACCTGCTCCATGATGCTCCACGTTGGCTTCAGATCGAAATACATGGTCGAGTCGATCGGCTTGGTATACGCCTTGGGGTCTTCTATGTGGAAGTCGATCTGCAATGTGCCGTGGTCCGGCCGCCGCATGCGCTCCACCACGTGCAGATCGCTGCTGTGAGGATGCCCGATTCGGTCCAGCCAGGTCTTATCGTTGAAGCCGACCGTGTCGACCACCAGCGTATCGCCTTCCCAGTGCCCGATCGAGCTGCCCATCCAGGTTGGGTCCACGTCCTTGGGATGCTCGCGCCCATCGGTAAAAATATGGCGTACCGTGTGATCGTACTCGAACAGCATCACCACTTCGGTGGGCAGTTGAATGATTTGCAAGGGGAACGGGTGCAGGTACACGCGAGGCAGGCCGGGAGGAAAACATTGGTAAACGGGATCGTTCGTCTCCTCCATGGTGACGCTGCGAGGACCAAAGGAAGGCTTGGCGGACTTGTACAAGGCCTCCGCCGAGGGCGTCATCGACGGTTCGCCCTTCCCGAACGTGGAAAAGTAGATGATCAGTTCAGCCATTTGTGCGTTGGCCGGCGGGCGCGCGTTCCAGACTCCTGCCAGGTCAGGCGCGGCGACCTTAGTTTCCGCAGCAGGATGCTGAACCTCCTGCGCGTGCATCAAAGTTGCCGGCGCGAGCGCCGCCAGCAGCGCCAGAATTAAATATCCCAGACAATTCTTCACGTCGTAACTCCTTCTCGCGACCCGCGCCGATTCCGGCGAAGTCACGATCCGCGCCGCCGCTGCAACGGTTCGCCGCTACAGGCCGCCCGCTGAAAGCCAATCAATTCCCAATGCCCGGGTTCAGCGGAGTGCCATCCGCCAACATGACTTTCATAATCCACATCGAAGTGGCGCCCGACTTCGCCGCGAACCCCGAAATCGTGAGCGTGTCTCCAGCCTTGATCGAAGTGCGCGTCCACCCGGCGCGCTCCAGATGGTTAGGGCTGGTCAGCTCCCCTTGCCACTTCTGCACGATGCCTTTGTCGTCTTTCGCGTCCAAGAAGAGCAGCACGTGCGGATTTGTGAACTGAAAATCGGTGACTGTGCCCTTCACCGTCACGGTCTTCGACGTGTCGTACGACGCCGTGCCGTGGTGTGCCGGCACCGCCGCCGAAATCGCCAGAACGGCGACGCAGAGCGCTGCGAATCCGAGAATTCCGTTTCTCATTGGCCCTCCCAATCCGCGTTACAGGCAACCGCTCGGGCGGCCACCCAGGCCGCTCGATCCCCGCGTGCAACCCAAGCAACTTAACACCGTTAAATTAAGCGGCGTTGGCAACTCTACTCACCCTGCATTTTCCTGTCAATCGTAATTTGCCCGCCGGACCTCGTTCACAGCGCGTGTGTGGGTTTCTGAATCGACACGATCGGCTCTTTCATCGGCCACTAGCACTAGCAAGATCACTCTAGACGTACGCCAGCGCTTTCGTGGCATCAAATGATTCCTTCACGATCTGGTGACCATCGTTTGTACCCAGCGCTTCTTCCCGATACTTGCCGAGCGCCTTCATCACCGGCGTGTCCTGAATCGAAAAAAGAATCGCGCGCTCCGTTTGCGAAGCATTCTGGTGTTCGTGATAAGCCCAGCTCGGGATCACGAAGATGTCTCCCTGCTCCCAATCAAAGCGCACGCCCCCGATGACGGTCGCGCCCCGCCCTTCGAAGACATGATACACGGAGCTGTTCACCTGCCGGTGCGCCCGGGTGTGCGTGCCCGGACGCAGCATCTGGATCCAAGCCGTAATGGTATCCATCACAGGACGCCCGGTATGCGGATTCGTATATTCGAGCGCCACATCGTCAAACGGGCTCGCATCCACTTTCGCCAGATTATTCAACGCGCGTTCAGTCGCCGCCCACTTGTACGTCGAAATCGGCGAGTACCTTTGCACCGGCTCCTCCCACGCGGGGCGAAGCTGCCCGCCGCCATACTTGAGAACCGATCCGTCGATCATGGCGGTCACATCCTGCTTCTCATTCTCGGAAGTCTCAAAAAAAGTCGCGTCGAGATAGTTGTTCAGCGGAATGTCCAGCCCATCCATCCACACCGCCGGTCCGTCCCCCTCGCTGCCATGATCGTGCCAGGCCATGGGAGGATTGATCGCAAAATCCCCGCGTTCGAGAAAAATCCTGTCCCCCTGAACGGTGCTGTAGGCGCCATTCCCTTCGATCATAAATCGCACGGCCTGCGCGCTGTGGCGATGCGCCGGCTCCACTTCGCACCCGTTCAGCCACTGAATCGCGGCCCACAATGTCGGCGTGGCATAAGGCTGACCCCCAAGTCCCGGATTGATGAGCCCCAGTGCCCGCCGGTCTCCCCCGCGTTCGATCGTCACCAAATCTCCCGCGCGGCTCGCGAGCCGGTGCAGCTGAGACCATTTCCAAAGCCAGGGAATAGCCTTCGGCTGAGGCGTTCGCGGTAAAATTTTGATCTCTTCCGTCCACAAGGGCTTGATGTGGCTGCATTCCATCTCCTTGTAAAGCTTGTCAAACTCGGCGTCGAGAGACATGGGCACCTCTCTGCAATCCAGTGGAATGGCTCTGGTCGAAGCGGTTTAATCTGGAGCAACTACAGTATCGTGCAGCCACTTTCTGCAGCGCAAGGACTTTTGTTGCTGTTCGGATGCCGCGCTCTCGCCGCGGTTCACCGCGAACGCTCTCCATGAACGGCGAGGGTGCGGGTTTTTCTTCCCCGCGGAACACCCCCGCGCGAAGAAAGCCCCCCAGTAGCACAGGCACTCCTGCCTGTGCGGTTTTCGCAATCGTCATGGCCACCGTAATTTACGTAATCGAAGCTGGACCGGCCCACAAAGGCGCATAGGCAAGAGTGCCTGTGCTACTCAAGCGCGCGCGAAGAAAGGGCCAAGTAGCGCAGGCTTTTTATCCTGAGTGGAACGAAGGACAGCCTGTGCGGTTTTGTTCCAGCTCCACGGCGCGCACAAGCCAAGATCAATCGGAAAACCCACAGCCTGAAATTTGTGCTACCGGCCAGCGGGAAAGGGAGAATCGGGAATCAGAAAACCCGCACCCGACGACAACAATGTATCCCACATTCGAATAGCACTTAAGGAATATTGAACATGGAACTGTTGCTCGCAACTCCATTGACCGTCACCACTACGTTTCCAGTCTTCGCTCCGGCAGGCACGGGAACGACGATGCTCGTATCGCTCCAATTCGTCGGTGTACCTTTTGATTTGCCAAAGCTGATTGAGCTCGTTCCCTGGGCGGCTCCGAAGTTCGTCCCAGTAACCGTTATTGGAGTACCAACTGGACCTGTCGTCGAGGACAAGGCTTTTATTGCAGGCACCGGACCAACGATGAACTTGTAGCCTGCGTTTGAAACTCCGCCCACTGTGACTACGATTGGTGCATTCCCATTCTTCACCCCGGTTGGCACAGGTACGACGATGCTGGAATCGCTCCAACTTGTCGGTGATCCCTTTATTCCGCCGAAGGTGACGGTACTGGTTCCTTGCATTGCACCGAAGTTCGTCCCTGTAATCGTGATTGAAGTTGCCACCAAACCCGAGGATGCGGACAGTTTCGTAATGGCGGGCACCGTACCTACAGTGAAGTTGACGCTTTTGCTTGCCACTCCGCCAACCGTAACTATGATTGGTGCATTTCCATCTTTCACTCCAGCCGGTACGGGCACCACAATACTCGTGTCGTTCCAGCTTGTCGGCATCCCCTGTGTTCCACCAAAGGTTACCGTGCTGGTGGGCTGCTGTGCACCGAAGCCCGTTCCTGTAATAGTGACCTTTGTACCTACGGGACCTGCCATTGCTGAAAGTTTTGTAATTGCCGGCGAGGTCTTGCCTGCTGCGGCAGGGGCCTGATTTGTCGTGGTTACGGTGAGGTAAGGCCAGTCAACTGGCTTGCTCAGTTGACTCTTAAGCGTATATCTCAGATGATACGTCGTTTTTGTGATCAGCTTGGAAGGATCAAATGTCGCGGTAGCAGTATCTTGTGTCACAGTAGGTTTGCCATCCGCAGTTGCTTCTACGGCGTTTTCGCCCTGGACAAGGTAAACACTCCCAATGAGGTCGAGATGCTTCCCAGAAAACTTGAGAGGATCCATGGGCACTTTGCTCAGGTCTAACGGCGAACCGACACTTGCAATATATGTTGTGGGAACAAGGGAGACCTTTTCACCCGAATCGACCTCGGTCGAGTTTCCGCTTGAATCAGAGGTCACCATGTAGAGCGAATACATGCCATTACCGTCGCTCAAGGCCGAGGGGTCGAAGATCAGCGTGGCCGAATTTCCGTCCTTGGCTGCCTTCACTTTTCCAGCGATCTTTTCCGATCCCTTTTCCAAATTCACGCTGGAGACTTTGTCGAGACTGTTTCCAGTGACGCTACAACTAATCACTCCGTCTTTCGCCTGCGTGATGTCCACCGCACCGCCCGGAATGGTAGGACAATCGAGGTTTGCAATCTTAGGCGGTTCATTCGTCAATTCCTGGATATGAACGCCACCGATGACAACGAAGAGATGGTTCTCGAGGATACGCAAAGCCGCGCCTTTCCAGTCGCTGTATGCAAGTGACTTCCAAGGCTTTTCAATATCCCGAGGTGTACCATTACCATCTTGGAGGAGAAACGATTGATGCGGAAAGCTACTATCATCGGTCTTAAATGGATCATAAATGCATGGCCGTTGTGGATCGTCCTCCCTCTTGTATCCGCACCATGCAAAGGGCAGTTGTTCAATCGGCTTTTCAGGGATGAACGTAACCAGCGGCACGGAACCTTGAATCGGCACCAGAACCTTACTTGTGTTTGAAGCTGAAAATACCAGATCGTTAATGCGATTCAGCTGTTCCACCGTGTGGTCGGGAAACAATGTAGATAGGCCAGGTAAAAATGCCCCTTCAAATACCGCAACCCCAGACTTAAAATCTGGAGTCCCACCGACAGCCGAAGCCCCCGCTATCGCACCAGCTGCCGCTAAGGCATTCAAAGCGAGATTGCGTCTATCTTCCGACTGTCCCCTTTGAGCAACACCACG
Source organism: uncultured Acidobacteriota bacterium (assembly GCA_963804145.1). Taxonomy (GTDB): domain Bacteria; phylum Acidobacteriota; class Terriglobia; order Acidiferrales; family UBA7541; genus Palsa-360. The sequence continues at coordinate 1,087,809 of CAWDPI010000010.1, forward strand.
TACCAACAGTTTATCCCTGCCAGCCTGAAATCGACCGGCATACTGCTTATAAAAATAGGAATCTGGGCTTAGACCGGTATCCACAGCCACTTGGATATCATGCATCAGGAACTCATTTTTCGTGTTCAGATTCCTGACTGTGACTTGAATGGCTACAAATTGGTTGGCGACTCTTCTGCCAAAGTTGTCGCTTGTCTCTTTCCAACCCATGACAGAGACCGAGCAACTGATGTCGGTCGGTGGATTATATAGCTGCCGTGGCTTCGATGCTAAAGCTTCCGTCGACGTGCTTCGGACCGCTGACATAAGGACGCTCTGTATATGAGTGACCTCCGCCTGTACTGCGGCATCTTTTTCCACGGTGGTCGTTGAAGTGAGCGGGTAGTTGAAATATTTAGAGCCAGAGCCTTCCTTTCCAACGATTTCGCTGGAGATCGCCGCACCTACACGGCTTGCAGCAGTCGACAATTCTGTATACGCTTCGATTGCGGTCATCGTCTTAATCGTCTCAGGTGTCTCCTCTTCAAAGAACCGCTGGGCGAAGTCTTGAACGAATGATCGCGAGTTTGCATTCACGTCGTATTGCAGTCCTGCTGGTGCACCGGGGAATAGGGGCGCGAAGGATGGAGCATATGTCTCAATAAGTTTAGCGATGGAGGCGTTCATCGCGTCGAACACTTTGAGCGCCCCGTCGGCACCAATTTTTTTCTCTTCTTTAGCTTTCTCCGGCTTGTCTCGGGGGTCTAGGCCTCTTGAACGATACAATTCATCTTCGACGAACAGGCAGGGAACGTAATCCCCAAGAGGCTGAAACGAATCTCCTCCGTCGGCAGATGGCTGTCCCGGACTCGGCGCTGCAGGCTGGTTTACGCCCTGTGCGCTCTGTCCACCGAACGCGCTCTCACTCGACCCTGGGACGCAGAGCGAACAAATGGAAATTGAAAGAAGGATTGCGCGAAATGTTTTCATAGAGGCTGGGTTCCTCCACTTTTCACTATCCGCGTGGACTGGGAATATCTCCCCTCGTGAATTTGGTTACCTTATAATAATATTTACTAAAGTCAAATAAATTTCCAATTATATAGTTGACACGCTAATTGAACGATGGAGGAAGCTACTTGGATTTGAACGAGGAAGAGCTAAAAAACAATGCACCCGGTACGGCCTCAATCTCTCGGACCGACTGAAAGTAAGGGGCTTGCGGTTCATCACTGGCGGGCAAATATGCACTTATTCAACTAAGTTCTTTGGGTTATTTTCCGGAACTGACGCTCAGGTTTGTGGATTAGGGGCACCTTAAAACGACGACAGGCAACCTGCGTACTTTGGGCATTTTGAGCCCTCCTCATATGCCGTAATTTTTGCGCCGTCAAAGACGGATCGCTCGACGAAGCAAGATCACCCTAATAAATATCGTACTGCTCCCAATGCAGCGTCGGATCTGATTGGATGATGATGGTCTTGCGCGTGGAGTGCTCGAGATCCTCGATCAGGGACGACTCGCGCGTCTTCAGCGCCTTGGCGATTTCCGGGTTCACGCGCAGAGTGAGGTTTTGCGCGTCCAGGTCCGCGGCCATTTTTTTCGCTTCGGTTTGAATCTCGTAGCAGATCGTGGGGATGGATTTGACCATGCCGGAGCCGGTGCAGTACGGGCAGGGCTGGCACAGGACGCGTTCCAGGGCTTGCTTGGTGCGTTTGCGCGTGATGCACACCAGGCCAAATTCGTTGAACGCGAGCGCTTTGGAGGGCGCGCGGTCCTGCTGCAGGGCCTGATCGAGCGAGGCCAGAACCTTTTCGCGGTTGCGGCGTTCTTCCATGTCGATGAAGTCCACGACGATGATGCCGCCGAGGTCGCGCAGGCGGATTTGCCGCACGATTTCCTTCACGGCTTCGAGGTTGGTCTTGACGATGGTGTCCTCGAGGCGCGTCGAGCCGCGGCCCACGTATTTGCCGGTGTTCACGTCGATGGCCACCAGAGCTTCGGTGTGGTTGATAACGATGTAGCCACCGGACTTGAGCCACACTTTGGGGCGCAGCGCCTTGTCCAGCTCCTGCTGTATGCCGAATTCCTCGAAGATCGGCGCATCCTTCGTGTACAGCTTCACGCGCGGAACCATCTTCGGCTGGAAGCGGCCCACGAATTCGACGACCTTGGTGAATTCCTCTTCGTTGTCCAGCCAGATGGCGGCGTAATCGTCGCTCAGATAATCGCGCAGGATGCGCTCGACGAGATTCAGGTCGCGGTGGAGCAAGGAAGGCGCGCGGCGCTGCTCGGATGTGGCGCGAATCGTGTCCCAGGTGCGGCCGAGGAATTCGACGTCGGTGCGAATTTCGTCGTCGCTCGCTCCGGACGCGGCCGTGCGCACGATGAAGCCGCCGGGAAACGTGCCCTTGGCTTCGTTCACCAGGCGCCGCAAACGCGAGCGGTCTTCGGCGGAGCCGATGCGCCGCGACACGCCGATGTGATCGACCGTGGGCATGTAGACGAGGAAGCGCCCGGGCAACGCGACGTGACTCGTGATGCGCGCGCCTTTTTTACCAAGCGGTTCTTTAGCAATCTGTACAATAATTTCCTCGCCGGCCTTCAGCATTTCGGAAATCAGCTGCGGCCGCCGGTGCTGCTCGTGCCTCGGGTGCCCGTGCTGCGGCGCCTGGTGCGGACGCCCGCCGGGGCGGCGCCCGCGCTGCGGGCGGTTTCCGCCGCGGCGCATGGGACGCTGGAAGCGCGCGCGCGGCTGCTCGGAAATCCGCGCGCTCGTCGGCGGCTGACCCTCGCCTGCTTGAGCTGCTCCCGCAGTCTCGTGAAATTCTCCGTGCGCTTCTCCGTGTTCTTCTCCGTGAGGTTCGGCGTGTTCCCCCGCGTGTTCTCCGCCGTGCTCCTCTCCATGTCCTTCTTCGTGCGCTTCCAGATGTTCTTCCCCATGCCCTGGAGACGCCTCCGCGGCGAGCGCTTCGTCATGCATTTCGTCGGCGATGGCGTCAGCTTCCGCCGCCGCATCCTCGTGATCGTGTTCCTGGTCGCTTTCCTGGTCAGCGTCCCGATCACCTTCGTGATCCGCGTCTTGATCGCTGTCCAGCGCTTCCTGCAACTCTTCCAATTCCGCGGGTTCGACAAACGATTCAGCAACCGCTTCGATGGCCTCGGCGCGCTCTTCGGCATCGGCCTGCGCCTCTTCGTGCTTGGCTTCGGCCAGCTGTTCGGCGAGCGAAGTTACTTCTTCATCAGAAAGGCTTGCGCCATTCGGAGCGTGCGCGTCCGCGATCTCCGCGTTGCTCGCTTCGGCCTCAGGCAAAGAAGAAGCAGCAGCAGCTTCCGCCGCGCCGGCAAACGATTCGCCGCGCTCTTCCGCAACGGGAGTTTCGTGCTCCTCAGGAATTGCCGCGGGCCGGCTTGCGTAGAGAGCACCCGGCAACCCCGCGGATATTTCTTCATCCGTGAACGTCCGAGCCGCAGGCGGCGCTACGGAAGTTTCCCCACGGAACGAAGAATGTTCGGCCGGAGGCGCCACGGGAGCGGACGGAACTCGATCTTTGAATTTGGAGAGCGACTCGCCCGGCAGAATCACCGGCTCGAAATCCGCGGCAGGCGGTTCGTACGGCTGGGCCTCGCGCGGCCTGGAATCCGCCGGCGAAGCATATTTGGACGGCGGCAAATCGCGCCCAGGCCTGCGGTCGCGCCCGCCGCGTCCACTGCGGTCAGGACGTCCCCAGCGCCGGTTGCGCCCGCCACTCTGTCCGCCGCGATTGCCAAAGCCGCCGCGCCCGCGATCATTCCGTTGCTCGAAGGGAGGACGCTGGCTGCGCTGCATGGGCGCCACAGGCGGAGCCCCGCCTTCCGAGGCATTGTGCTGCCCGGCCGCAGCCACCTGAAAGGTTTCGCCCTCGAGAGGCGTGATGGCCGGAACAGCCTCAAAAGGTTCGGCCGGCTCGATGGGACTCGCCGTCGCTTTCGGTTCCGGGACGTGGACCGGCGGAGGAACAACGCCGCCGTCAATCGTCGTCGGCGGATACACTTCGGCGCTGCTCGGCTGCTGGGGCCTGCGCACGCGCGGCTCGACGGGCGCAACGTGGTCGTATTCCTCGAGATGCTCCAGGAAATCGCTGACGTACAGGAAGGCGTCGCTATCGAGGCCGATATCCACAAAGGCCGACTGCATACCGGGAAGAACTCTGGTAACGCGGCCCTTGTAAAGACTTCCAACTAACGCAAATTCTTTTTCCCGTTCGATGTAAATTTCACAAAGCTGTCCATCTTCCATAATCGCGACCCGCGTTTCGTGCGGGGTCGCGGAGATCACAAGCTCCTTCGACATGAAAACTCCTCGGAGGGCATGGCCACACTCCGGCCTGGCGCACCGGGCGCGGGCTCAAATCAGAGCCCGCAATAAAAAGGGTGCGCTCGGTCCCAAATCCTGGGATAGCCGGGGAAGCTAACAATGTTGAAAAATTGGCTCTTCCGCTGGGCACTTGCCTCGCTCCAAAATTTTTATCTCTTGCCGGCGGGCCGTTCACTTGATTCACAGCGCGGCGCGGGCCGGAAAGCATTTCTACCGGCTTAGTTGACGAAACGCCGGATACGGACGTTCATCACCAGCCCTAATGCTAAAAACACGAACAATGTGGCCGAACCGCCATAACTCATCAACGGCAGCGGAATTCCGGTGACCGGCATAAATCCAATCACCATGGCCACATTCACCAAAACATGGAAACCCAACACTGCCGCCACGCCCATGATCAGAAACATGCCCGCTCGATCGTGCGCGCGCTGGGCGTTCTGAACCAGCCGCAACAGCAGGAACATATACAAAAGCAGCGCAACGAAGACTCCCGCAAATCCGAGCTCTTCTGCGAGCGCCGCCAGGATGAAATCCGAATAACGGACCGGCACGAAACCTAATTGATTCTGGCTCCCGTTGCCAAGTCCTTTGCCCCAAAATCCGCCGGAACCCACGGCGATCTTCGATTGCAGGATCTGATACCCTGCCCCGCGAGGATCCTCTTCCGGGCGCAGGAATGTTGTAACACGTTCTCTCTGATAAGGCTTAAGAAAATGATAACCCACAGGCACCATTATTGCCGCCAGCGCCACGATGGCCAGGGAATGTTTCCATTGCAAGCCTGCCAGGTAGGCCCCCACTGCGGCGAGCGGCACGAGCACCAGCGCGGTCCCCAGGTCCGGCTGCAGCATGATCAATCCAAGAGGCAAACCCATCAGCGCGGCGGCCTTGATCAAATCCACCAGGCTGAGCTCTTCCGTCCGCACTTCCGAAAAGAAACGCGCCAGCACCACGATTATAATCAATTTCACCAGTTCTGACACCTGCAAGAGCCCGCCCAGGATGGGCAGCCAGCGCTTGGCCCCGAAGCGCGTGTGTCCCATGGCCAGCACCGCAATCAGCGCCACGATGGCGATCAAATACAAAATGGGAGCCTGATCCATGATGGTGTGGTAGTCCACGCGAGAGAGCAGCATCATCAGGACGAAACCCAGCGCGATCCACTCCATCTGGTGCGTGTGCATTCCCGCGAGGTGGCTCGCATGCGTCGCGGACCAGATTTCGAGCACGCCTACGCCGCAGATGGCGAACGCCGTCGCCAGCAGCCACCAATCGTAATCGCGGATACTTGTGCCTTTTTGCATCGAAATTTTACCGGTTGGGCGGATCCACCGTCAGGGATGGATCGTCCACGGAGGTCGGCATCACTTTGGGCCGGCCTTCCTTCGCCGTGTACTCCTGAACTTTTATTCCGCTCTTCTTGTCGTAATACGCTTTGACGATATCGCGCACCACGGGCCCTGCCGTTGTTCCCCCGTGCTCGCTGCTGCCCTGGATGACCGCCGCAACCACGATCTCCGGATTGCGCCGCGGCGCGTAGCCCACGAACCACCCGTTGGTTTCTTTCCCTTTTTGTCCCATCTTGCTTCCCGCACCGTAGCTCATCAATTGAGCCGTGCCGGACTTGCCGGAGAATTCGATATTCTGAAGTTTCAAGGTCGATCCCGTTCCACCCTCGTTGATCACGCCGTACATTCCCTGCGTGACTTGCTCGACCGTTTCCTCGGCGAGAGGAAATCGATCCATCTTCGTGGAGAGATTTTTCAGCATGTGCGGCTGCGGCAGGTCACCGCCGCTGGCTACCGCTCCGATCATGCGCGCAAGCTGCAACGGAGTGACCGTAACGGAGCCCTGTCCAATGGCCACGGAAATCGTTTCCCCGGCATACCATTTGTGGTGGTAGACGCGCTGGACCCATTCTTCGGACGGCATAAGTCCGGGTTCCTCGCCCGGCAAATCGACCCCGGTCCGCCGGCCCAGTCCCAATCCGGCGCCGTATTGATGGATCACATCGATTCCAAGGCGCTGCCCAAGGGTATAGAAGAAGACGTCGCAGGATTGCACGATGGCCGTGTGGAGATTGACAACGCCGTGTCCCGCCGGCCGCCAGCAGTGAAAAATTCGCCCGTAAAAGTCAGCGTGTCCTGGACAAACCACGCTGAAATTTGCCGGGACATCCTTGGACTCAAGCATCGCCGCGGCCATGACAATCTTGAAGACCGACCCCGGCGCAAGCTGCCCCTGGATAGCGCGATTCAGCAGCGGAGTCCGCGGATCGGTATTGAGAGATTGCCATTCCGCCGTGGGGATGCGGATGGCAAAATCGTTGGGATCAAACGTGGGCCGGCTGACCATCGCCAGGATTTCTCCGGTCCGCGGATCCATGGCGACCACGGCCCCTTCCTTGTCGGCCATGTAGGTATCCGCCACATTTTGCAGATCGTAGTCGATCGTCAGTTGGATCGGCTTCCCCGGAATAGCGTCCTTCTGTTCGAGGCGCCCCACTTCCTTGCCAATGCTGTTGACGATCACGCGCCGCAATCCGTCCGTGCCCATCAGCGTTTCGTTGTACTGGCGCTCGAGCCCCGTTTTCCCCACAATGTCGCCCGGTTTCAGGCTGGAATCCGAAGCCTCCACCTGTTCCGCGCTGACCTCACCCACGTAGCCGACGGCGTTGGCCAGCATATCGCCATGCGGGTAGCGACGGCGGTGAACCATCAGCATTTCGAGTACGGGAATGTCAACACGATGGGATTCGATGAACGCGATATCGGAGGGGCTGGCTTCCGGCTTGATCACGATGGGCTGGAATTTCGGCATGGCCCGGGAAGCCTCAATCTGCTGCTTCACGTCGTCCAGCGTCATGCCCAGGCCGTCGGCAATCTGCGGCAAGAGCTTTTCCACTTGTTCTGGAGCGTCACGCAACAACAGGACGCTGAAGGAGGGGTAATTGTCTACGAGGACACGGCCCTCGCGATCGAGCATCGAGCCGCGCGGGGCGATGATGGGAATCGACCGGACGCGATTGCGTTCGGCCATTTGCGCGTAGCGGTCCGAATCAATGATCTGCAGCTTCCAAAAACCAAACAGCAGCAGCGCGATCACCCCTACGATGACATACGAAACAACCGTCAGCCGCTCGGTGGGCAGCCGTTTGTCATTCATCAAAGAAATGGACAAAGCAACTCCGTGCGGTCCTTGCGCCGCACACCCTTTGGGCTTTCTCCACACCTAACCATCGTCCACACTAGCACTTGCACCAAAGGTGCGCAAGATCGTGCACACCCTATTGGATACCCCCAGCGACACATTCTTCGGGCCGTGCCGCCCAACCTCAGGACGGCTTCCGGAACTTGTCCAGCAGCGGGAACAACCCCACAGCGATCACAGCATTGACCAGCGAGGCGATCAGAATCGGAACCGTCACGTACCTTTCATTCCGTTGGGCCAGCAGGGTTCGCGTCGTCAGCGTAAACACAGCGTGATGGAATAGATAAAAGCCAGCCGTCAGCAGAAACCGCGCGATGGGATGTTCCACATCGATCCGGGCCCCCAGCGAGGAGCCGAGATAACCCACGAGCGTTTTCGCGATCCCATAGAGTCCCAGTGGCGTGCGGCTCAGACTGTCCTGCAGCAGTCCCACCACCATCCCCAGCATCAGCCCGGAAGACGGATTGCGCTTGCTGAGCGCAAAGTAAAGAGTAACCAGCAAAGGCAGCTCAAGATAGTTGGCCGACCGGATATATACCGGGAAAAATGCTTGCAGCACCAGCGCCAGCAGTACGGCAATGGGTACTACGCCGCCGTAGTATTTGTGGACTTCAATGTGGGGCTCTGGCCCGATATAAACATCTGTGCTTTCCATCTTCTCCTGCTTCTGTTCTCAATTCCTGGATCAATGCGCGTCGGCTGGCTTCTTTGCCGCCACCGCCGGAGCCGCCGGCGCCTGCCGTGCCGGAGACGCAACTGGCGTAGTTTCCGCATCCGGCGTTTTCTTCTGATTCAAATCTTGCCTCGTCTCCAGTACTAGAACCTCTTCGAGACGGTCCAGATGCGCGGCCGGCTTTACGCGAATCCTCATGAACGGCGACTTCTGGTCCGATGCGAAGTCCACCACCTTGCCCACCGGCAGGTCTTTTGGAAAGATGCGATCCTGTCCGGATGTCAGCACTGCTTCCCCCGCCGTGACTTTCTCATCGCTGCTGATGTAATCGAGCGAAAGCAGCGGCTCGCCCGTCCCTTTCACCGGCCCTTGCGTCCGCGTGTCCGCCAGCAGAGCCCCCACGCCGCTTTCTTTGTCGCCCAGCAGCAGCACCTGCGAAATGTCGGGATAGACGGCAAGAATTTTTCCGACCACGCCGTCCGGCGTAATGACGCCCATATCGCGCCGAATCCCATCGCGCGATCCCCGGTCAATATTTACGATGAGGCTTCCGGAATCGGGGCTCCCGCCAATGACGTGCGCGGCGATCATGGGAGTTTCGGAATGAGCGGTGCGAAAGTTGAGCAGCGCGGCCAGCCGGTCCGCTTCCAGTGCGCGGCCTTCGAGCTCGGCGTTACGCACTTTCAGCCGGTCCATCTCGGCGCGCATGGCGTCGTTTTCTTTCTGCGCGCTGCGCAAGCCGATGTATCCGCCCCAGCCGTGCTCGGCGCCCTGGACCGTCCAGGAACCGATCCGCTGCAGCGGCGAAATCAGCTCCACGGCCCACACGCGGATCAGCCGCACCTGCCGCTCGCGCTTAATTTGCACGGCCAGCAGCAGCACCTGGGCGACGACGACGCCCGCAAGCAACGTCAGAGATTTGTGCCGTGAGGGAATGGCAATCATGGGGAAAGAATGTCAGCTTTCAAAATTTTAATTTCTGCTGCTGTCCTATTTCAAATTGGTTGCGCTCATTCTTCGGTTTCGGAGGTCGGGACTTCAGTCCCGACGTTCGAGTTCGCATGCCTTTGGGCTTCAGCCCCTGAAGCTTCAGGGCCTGAAGGCCCCCCTCAAGAGACGCTGGTTGTCCGACCTAAGGGTCGGACCTCCATTACGGCAACGTAGAGTCCAGTGGCGCGTGGCGCATCGAAACCAGGACAGCGTCTTGTCCATCCGTTGCGCTCAATCAATCGAGACCAGACGCAGCAGCCGGAAATCGCTCAGCATCTTGCCCGTCCCGAGCACCACGGACGCCAGCGGATCGTCGGCAATCGAAACAGGCAAACCCGTCTCCTCGCGGATGCGCTTGTCCAGATTCTTCAGCAGCGCGCCTCCGCCGGTGAGCACGATTCCGCGGTCGCTGATGTCGGCGGAAAGCTCGGGCGGCGTGCGCTCCAGCGCCACGCGGCAGGCGTTCAGAATCGTCGCGACGCATTCGGAAAGCGCCTCGCGAATTTCACTGTCATCAATCGTGACAGTGCGCGGCACGCCCTCGATCAGGTTGCGTCCTTTCACTTCCATGGTCAGCGGCTTTTCCAGCGGATACGCCGACCCGATTTCCATCTTGATCTGTTCCGCCGTGCGCTCGCCGACCAGCAGGTTGTACTTGCGCTTCAGGTACTGCATCACGGCTTCGTCCATTTCATTTCCCGCAACGCGCACCGACCGCGAATACACGATGCCGCTCATCGAGATGACGGCGATGTCGGTCGTGCCCCCGCCGATGTCCACCACCATGTTGCCCGAAGGCTCTTCGATCGGCAGCCCCGCCCCGATCGCGGCAGCCATCGCCTGCTCTACCAGATAAACTTCGCTCGCCCGCGCGCGATAGGCCGAGTCCTGTACGGCGCGCTTTTCCACCGGCGTGATCTCGCTCGGCACTCCGATCACGATGCGCGGGTGCACGAGCATGCGCCGGTTGTGCGCCTTCTGGATGAAGTAGGTGAGCATTTTTTCGGTCACCTTGAAATCGGCGATGACGCCGTCCTTCATCGGCTTGATAGCCACCACGTTGCCCGGCGTGCGCCCCAGCATCTCCTTGGCTTCCTTGCCGACCGCCACCACTTCCCCGCTGTTCTTGTTGATGGCCACGATCGAGGGCTCGTTGACGACGATGCCTTTGCCCTTGGCATATACCAGGGTGTTGGCCGTGCCCAGATCGATCGCCAGGTCGGAAGAAAACAGACTGAAGACCGAGCGCAGGTTGTAACCGTTGTTGAACATGGTTCCCTCAGTGCCGGGCTGCTCGCGCGGCTGCCGGACGCCGCATCGGTGGGGGCGCCGCCCGGCTGCCCCTCCCTCAAATTTTCCCGCCGGCGGGCTGCGGACCCGCCGTAGCGCTTTGGCGAAGGCGGGTTACGGAATCACAATCTCGATGCGCTTGATCGCCGTCCCGCCACGCCGGTTCTGCCCGGTTAAAACGATGGTCTGACTGCCCCGCGCCAATGGCGCCGTAAAGTATTTGAACACACCGTCGCCCTGTACGTCCGCGACTTGTTCTCCGTTGATGATAAGCGCCGCTCCTGGCTCCGTGCGCCCGGTGATCTCCACCACGTTACCATGCAATGCCGTGCTTCCAACCTCCAGGAGCATCTCCTGGCCCTTGCCCTGTGTCGCGAGCGTAAACTTGAAGGTATCGCTCGGTGCGCTCACCCGCTTCTCCTGGTCCGTGGCCAGGACATCCCAGAAGTAATCTCCCTGATCGAAGCCCGTAATCTCCGCGGACGTTCCTGTCAACTTCCGGTCTTCCACGATCCGGGAAAACATGGAGGTGGTGCTGACGCGCAGCTCATAGCTGATCGCTTCCGGGACAGGTTTCCATTCGAAATGCACCGGGGCGTGCTTGGGGTCCGGGACAATCAGGGGCTGCAGGTTCAGAGGCTGCGCAAGATCAGGCGGGGCAAGGACGTTGGTCTTGACGACGGTCCCACCACTCGGCGGCACGGTCACGCGCTCCCATCGGCCAATCTCGACGTGCTGGCGGCCGTCGGTGGTAGCCAGTTCGGCAGTTCCCGCCGACACAGTGATTTCCCCTTCGCTCGTCTGCGAATCGCTGCGCACCGCCGCGCGGCTATTCTGCTGAACCGAGGCCACAGCATTCGAGAAGGAAACTTCGGCCTTTGATTTCGGAGAATCCCACGTGCCGGTGGTCAGATCCACGGCGCCGGAGTTAATGTGCATGGCGACGCGCGTTTCGCTGTCCCGTCCGACCGAATTTTCCTCCACCGTGACCAGCGTGTCCGACTGCACGGTGTACGTCGTGCCGTCGGCGAAGGTGATGCGCGCGGCGGCGTCTCCGCCCGTCTGGATCAAGTCGCCTTTGTCGAGCGCCATGCGGTAATCCGCCGTAACCCACTGCACGGAATTCACTTTCTTGACCTGTACGTGGCCGTCGAGATTCACGAACTTCGCCTGCTTCGCGGTCAGTTCCGCGGTGGTAGGCGTGGCCGCGCCAATCGCTTGCGAGATCCTGGAGATCGCGCCGCTATACGACTCCGGAAAAATCAAATACAAAATGGCCATCAGCGCGGCGAAAGCCAGAATCAGGTAAATAGCGACCGTACGGTAAGTGACAGTTTTCCAATAGATCTCGACGTGCGAGGTCTTTTGACGCGGCGCGATCGGTGGTCTTTGAATTGGCATGCAGCAATCGCTGAAATTTCACCCAACACCAAAATCTAGCACGCCGCTCCACACCCCGCAAACCACGCTGCCGGAACGAGTTTCTCGCAGTGCAATACACGATTGGCACACCGGGGGAACCGACTGAACTAATTGAAGTTAGCACCAACGAATTCGCAGGTGCGCTGGACAATATTATGAGCCGAAATGAAACCCGCACCCTTGAAACCCGCAAGGGTGCGGCACCCCAATTCTCTTTCCTAAAAAAGATGATGGCAGTCGGGGGAACGAATCTCAAGATGTGGCAATTCCGCACTAAGCTACGCGTACCCTGGGCAGAAACTGGAAGTGCAACCCAGCGGCGGGTGCCGCACCCTTGCGCCTTTCAAGGGTGCGGGTTTTCGACAAGTCCGCGCTCAATTCCCCCCAATTCCCAACATCGCATCCAAGGAATACCGGTTTTGCTCCAGATGAATCAGCAAGTAATAATAAATAAAGCAGTACGGCAGCTGCAGCCCCGATACCAGCCAGTCCTGCGCCAGGTTTGTCCCCACCACGAGGGCCGTCAGCACCAGCGCCCCCACAATCAGCGTGAACCTCGAAAACAGCCCCAGCATCAATAGCAGCCCCAGCGTCGTTTCCACCCACGGCAGCACGGCGCCAAACACCGGCAACATCCCCGGGGGAATCAAGTGCGCGTGCTCGAAGTAGTGGGTCAAATAGGCGAGAAACGCAGGACGCCCGTTGAGGATGCGGCTCAGGCCGTGCAGAAGAATATTGGCTCCAAACGACAGGCGCAAAATGGTGTAGGCGATCACAATGTCGGATGCCTTGCGGCTGGAAACAGTTTCCAATTGGTTCACGGTGCTAACGGTTTGACTCACAAGTCCTCCTCAAATTTCTCAATTCGAGCTGCGTCCGCGCCGCGGCGTCACGGATTTCTACTCGCCTCTGGCCGCGAACGGAACAATTTTTGATTCGGTCGTGGGACGGAGGACGTTTTATAACACGTGGCTCTAGCTTGCAAGAGGTTATGGATGCAGAGCGGGGCGCGAATGCCGCAGGCTTGTAGCGCTCGCCTTCAGGCGAGCATGTGCTTGAATCTAAGGTGCTCGCCTTAAGGCGGGCGCTACAAAACCCTCAACTCCGCAGAAATGTTTTGAGTTCCTGCGTCAATTCTTCCGGCATCTGCTCCGGAAGGAAATGTCCTGTCGGCATCGCCCTGCCCTGAGCCTGTACAGAACGGTCCCGCCAGGTCTGCAACACGTTGTACAAGTGATGGAACGGCCCCTTTTCCGACCACAGGACGAGCAGCGGACATTGAATTTTCTTATCCAGGTCCGCCTTATCGTGCGCCAGATCGATGGACGCAGCCGCCCGGTAATCCTCGCAAATCGCATGAATCGTTTCGGGACTCCGGAAGGTGCGCAGATATTCCTGAAAGACTTCGGGTCGGATCCAATCCGGCAGCGGGTCCGTAATCTTATTCCCGCCAAGCCAAAGCAAAGTGCATTTCAGAAAATATTCGGCGCTATTGCCAACCAGCGTCTCGGGAAACGGGGTCGGCTGAACCATCAGGAACCAGTGATAAAAAATAGTGGCGAATTCTTGCGTAATATTCTGGTAGAGCAAATAGGTCGGCACAATGTCGAGAATCACGAGTTTGGTGAGCACCTCCGGATGGTCCAGCGCCATGCGGTGCGCCGCGCGCCCGCCGCGATCGTGTCCCACGAGCGCGAACTTTTCAAATCCCAGATGCTTCATCACCTCCACCTGGTCCTGCGCCATGGCCCTCTTCGAGTAAGCAAAATGGTCTCCGCCTCCAGGCGGCTTGCCGCTGTCCCCATATCCGCGCAGATCCGTCATCACGAGAAAATAATCCTGCGCCAGCGCCGGCGCCACCTTGCGCCAGAGCACATGCGTTTCCGGAATGCCGTGGAGAAGCAGCAGGGGCGGCCCGTTGCGCTTGCCGCCGTAAACGGCGTTGATGGTCGCCCCCGAAGTCTTAATTTGTTCGCGCTTGAAGCCCTCGAAAAATTCCACGCGCGGCTGCTGGCCAGGCTCAGGATCGCCTAGCAAACCAGGAACGCGCAGCACGCTCTCGGCGGCGGGCGCAAGAGTCACAGTCATGGAGTTTTTCAAAAATTCACGGCGGCCGGAGTTCAACATCGGTTTCTCCAGTGGACAGATCATTTGTTGGATGGATGCAGCTCGCTAGGATAGCGTCAAAAGCTCCGACGTTCTAGTGGCGCAGGCTTCAGCCTGTGGGGGTTAGGCCTTGCAAGGACTAAAACCCACAGGCTGAAGCCTGCGCCACTTAAGCCCGCCATCTTTGATTTCGAAGCTAGGGCTGTTTCTTCGCATTCCCATACGCGCGCTTTTGCGCTTGCGCGATCGCGGCATCGAAGCGAGGCGCGCTTGTGGACTGGAAGGCAAGATACCCGCCGTTTGACGAGCCGTACAGCCAGTTGTAGCGGTAAGTCCGGAGGAGGAGTTCCATGTAGGGGACGAGATCCTCGACGGTGTCGGCCGATGAAGTTCCGCAGGCGCCTTTTGCCACCCAATCCTGCTTGGCTGACCGGTCGCTCCACAACGTCATCGTTCCGGCCAACTCCAGTATGCCGTTGTATTTCTGCAGGATAGGCGCGAAGGCGGCGGCCCGCTTCTCAGTGGCCTGGCGAAGATCGTCGACGGAAGTATGGCAATAGCCGAGGCCCACTTCGCCGCCTGAAATGACTCGTAGCGGCAGATGATGCTGCTGAATCTGGTCGAGCAGGCCTTCGACAATATAGGTAGCCGCGAAATAGTACGGGCGGCCCTCAATTATCCTGTATTCGGGGCGGGTGAAGCCGGTGAACAGGATCCATATACTCGCTCCAGAGTACTCTGCCGAGGATATATCGGCCAGGCGCGCGCCGAGCTGCCTGAGCGCGTCCAGCACGTCTTGCTGCGGCATGGACGTCATGCGCGCGAGTTCGGACAGGTCATACGCTTTGTAGTTATTGTAGAACTCCAGATCGAAGACAATCCCGGGAACGCCCGTCTCCTTTGCGAGGCGCAACGCGTTCTGCCAATTTTCCAGAAAATCATTTTGCGCGCCCGCTTTACCGTCGAGGTCCAACCCCTGAAACCGCTGGAAGTAAGGGAATTTGTCGTACAGATCGCCTTGTGCTTTGTTCGCGCCAATCATGCGGTTCAGATAGACCCAGGGCCAGATGTCCTTGGCCGTGGACTTTTTCCAGGCGGCGATTTGCGGTTCCATCTGCGCTACGGAAGGAGGCGGCGATGTGTCATACGCGCTGGAGAAAGAGACCGCCAAGCCGTCGTACGGGGAACGATCAAACTGCGCCATCTTCGACGCATCCATCTGGTTGGCATTGGCCGAATTCACAAGCATCAGGTAATGATCGCCCAGGCGAACGCTGGCCGGCGCGGAAGAAGTGAAGGCAGAATTGGCTGGATGGTTTTGCGGGGTGTTGCGTTCCTCGGGCAGACGCCGTGAAGCCGCTTGTGCCAACCCATGCATTTCGATTTCGACGGCGCCGGCAAGGATTGCGACCGCCAGAAGAGTTAGAACTGAGAATGTCCAAGACGGCGCGAATCTGCCGCCCGCGCTTGAATTCCCTGGCTTTAGATGGAATCGCACGAGCGGATGATACCACTCCCATGCGTTCAAAAGTCACGAAATGTGACAAAGCCCAAATTTAACATTTCGGCACAAACTTCGATCCAACACAGGCGCGGTTTGGCAGCGCGCAGGGCAAATGCTATTCTGCCCGGGCTTGTCGAGTAGCACAGGCACTCTGCCTGTGCGGGTTTGGGCGCCGAATATGCAGACTGCCAGCCTAGCGACGAGCGCAAACCCCGCACAGGCAGAGTGCCTGTGCTACTCAGAGCGCGGAGGCGTGCATGTTGCTGGCTGAAAAAGTTGCGGTGATTACCGGTGGCGGGCGCGGGATAGGGCGCGCGATCGCGCTGAAGTTTGCGGGGGAAGGCGCAGCGGTGGTGGTTGCGGCGCGGACGAAATCGGAGATTGAGGCAGTGGCGCAGGAAGTTCGCAAGGCGGGCGGGCGCGCGGCAGCTGTTCCGGCCGACGTCGCGGAAGAAACGCATTGCGCGCGCCTGATCCAGGAAGCCGCATCCCAATTCGGCAGGGTCGATATCCTGGTGAACAACGCGGGCGAGTACGGTCCCGTGAAGCCGGTCGAGGAAATCAGTCCCGAAGAGTGGGATCGCGTGATCGCCGTGCACCTGCGCGGCGCTTACCTCTTGACGCGGCTCGTGCTGCCGGGGATGTACGCGCGAGGCACCGGCGTCATTCTGAATATTTCGAGCCTGTCCGCGAAATCGGCCTTTGGCTGGGGCTCACCCTATGCCGCGGCCAAGGCGGGCATGCTGGGGTTGACGCGGGTCGCCGCCGCCGAAGCGGCCCGCAAAGGCGTGCGCGTGAACGCTATCTGCCCGGGCCCGGTTACGGAAACGAAGATGTCAAAGGATTTAGGCCAAACACTGGCGGAACGCCTGGGAGTTTCCAAGGAAGAACAGCTCAAAGGTTTTCTGAATACGATCCTTCAGGGCCGGGGCCAAACCGCGAGCGAAATTGCCGCCGCCGCTTTGTTTCTCTGCTCGGACCAGGCCAGCGCGATTACTGGGCAGGCTCTGAACGTGGACGGCGGAGCTGCTTTTTACTGATCTCCTCGGCCGCCACCATGGCACGCTTGGCCTGCTGTCCAGCCACGCCGAGTCCCCAGCGGCTGGCTCGATCCACCAGATACAATCCCAGGGCCAAAACCGCGCAAACGATAAAAATGCCGGTAAACAGCATCAGGGCTGCAAGCATTTCCTGGACAAAGTAGATCTGCAACGCGACGAAAACCCCCACAGCGATCCACAGCCACTTTCGAGCTCTTCGCTCGCTAAATGCTTTACTGACCTTCACCAGGATGCTCCCTTCCTCACGCTGCAAATTTAGATGCAATTCGCCGCCCAGAGGAGACAAGATCAGTCTAAATCGTAAGCCGCTCTTTTTCATATGGTACGCGGGTGTGATTCTTGGTGGGACTTAGGATGTGGTAATACTAGTACTGCCTAATGTAGAAATTCTACGGGATTTCGGAACATTTTATTGCATTTTTCATAGGCACCGGCCGCATGTGTCAAGCCGTAGACATTGAGCCTGTCTCGGCAGGGGAGTTTGACGACTTTCAATTGGCGGAGCCCTAAGTTTTGTTGTAGGGGAAGTCCCGGAGGGGACGAAAGATCGTAGCCCACTGCGGCAGCGGTGGGGGCGCGTGATGCTGTAGGATAAAGTCCCGGAGGGGCGGCACTATGGCTCATTTGTATTCTCGAAACCACGTCTATTTGGTCTTTAGCGCTAAGGACCGTCGCAATACCATCTCGGAGGTGCCGCCCCTCCGGGCTTAACTTAGTGGCTTTTCACGCCCCACCCCGACCGGGTCGGGGTGGGCTACGTTCTTTCGTCCCTGACGGGACTGGGCATAATGACTATGGAGATTTTTTCGCTCTTTAGGGCTGACTGCTGGAGAGCGTTTTCGAACGGCGCTGGTGGAGTATTACCCGGGGCGCCTAGCGCAACAAGCTAGCGGCCCTCAAATGGGTAGCGATCGCCTGCCTGGACGGCTGCGGCAACGCGCTGGCGCATGGCTACCGTGTCGGCGGGGTCGCGCTTCAGGAAACGGCGCAGGACGGCGAGTTGAGTGCGCAGCATATCTCCCTCGAGCACGGCGGACAGGGTCCGGCGCGCGCCGACCTCGACGCGATCGGCGGCATCTTGCAGAAACACGCGCGCGGCGTCCGCCATGACGGCTACCGATGCCGCTCCGCGCGCTGCTTCCGCTTTTTGCACGCGGCGCAGCGAAGATTCGATGGCGTAGCATTCCATGACGATATCGGAAAGCGCGGCGACAACTTCCTGCTGGTCGGCGAGGCGTTCGCGATATTTTTCGAGCGCCGCTCCGGCAACGAGCAGGAACGCTTTCTTCACTCCGGCCAGGATGCGCTCTTCCTCGGCCCACTCGCCGCCGGGAGGCTCCTCGAACGACGGTCCGGCCATGATTTCGTCGCGCAACTTCGCTCCGGCCTGCATCAGCGGCAGGGCGCCCGAAGTCGCGCGCTTCATCAGCATCTGGATGATGAGCATGCGGTTGATTTCGTTGGTGCCCTCGAAGATGCGGTTCACGCGCGAGTCGCGGTAGGAGCGCGCGACCGGATAGTCTTCGTGGAAACCGTAGCCGCCGAAAATCTGAACGGCTTCATCAACCACGAAATCCAGGAGCTCCGAGCCGTAGACTTTGCTGATCGAGCTTTCGATGGCGTATTCCTCGAACACTTTCATCGATTGCTGCGACTTGTCCGCGCCTTCGCCCGCCGCCGCAATGGCGCGATCCATGAGGCCCGCGGAGCGATAGATCATGGATTCCACAGCGAAGATCCGAATGGCCATCTCGGCCAGTTTTGCGCGAATCAGGCCAAAATCTCCGATCGGCTTGCCGAAAGCGACTCGCTCCTTCGCATATTTTGACGCGATTTCAAGAGTGTCCTTCGAGCCGCCGGTGCAGTAGGCGCCCAGGCTGAATCTTCCAGCGTTCAAAATATTGAACGCCACGATGTGCCCGCGGCCGATTTCATGCAGCAGGTTTTCCCTGGGCACCTGGCAATTCTCGAAAAAAATCGCCGTCGTCGAACTGCCCTTCAGGCCCATCTTTTTTTCTTCCGCGCCGGCGGAAAATCCCGGAAATCCGCGCTCGACGATGAAGCAGGAAAATTTCTCGCCGTCCACCTTGGCGAAGACGATGTATACGTCGGCAAAGCCGCCGTTGGTGATCCACATTTTCTGGCCGTTGAGAATCCATGATTTACCATCGGGAGAAAGCACGGCGCGCGTGCGCGAATTTTGCGCATCCGATCCCGCCTGCGGCTCCGACAGGCAGTAGGCCGAAAGCTTTTCGCCGGTGGCGAGCACGGGCAGGTATTTTTTCTTCTGCTCTTCGTTGCCAAAGAAAACGATGGGGAGCGTGCCGATGCCCGCGTGGCCGCCGTGACTCACTCCAAAGGACGCGTAAGCGGATAATTTTTCCGCCAGCTGTACGGTCGAAACTTTATCGAGGCCCGCGCCGCCGTATTCATCGGGCACGCCTCCGCCGAGCAGGCCGATTTCGCCGGCCTTCTTTAAGAGTTGCGCCATCAAACCAGGTTTGTGCTGTTCGAGATCGGAAATGGCGGGAACCACTTCGTTGCGAACGAATTCTTCCGCGGTCTGGCCAATGAGCTTCTGATCGTCAGTGAGTTCGGCGGGAGAGAAAACATCTTCCGGGGTGCAGGACTCGACGAGGAAACTTCCTCCGCGGGATGCGGCCCGCGGCAACGACGTAGTAGCCATGGTCCCTCCAGTGCCCTTACGTAGCACAGGCACTCTTGCCTGTGCGGTTTCGTAGGCCATGCTTGACGTACCGGTCCAATATCAATCGCGAAAACCGCACAGGCAGAGTGCCTGTGCTACTTTAAGCCGCACCGGCTGCGTGTTTGATCTCTCCAATATACGCAGCCGGCAGATTGTGCTCGCCCGCGCCATCCAGCATCGCTTGCAGGTATTGAGTCGACGGGCGCAAACCCTTTTCCACTTTTTGCGCGATGTAGATCTGCGCCGGAACGGGTTGGCCGCCTTCGGGCGTCACCTGCACTTCGATGCGGCGATAGTGATCCGGAACGCCTTCGTAGCGGTCCAGCGAACGCATCGCGCTCTCTTCGACTTTGTAGAGCACGCCGTGGACGGTTTTTCCCGACGAGGGCTGAATGTTCGCCCCGGCCGTGCCGCCGCGAACTTTCTTGTTGAAGCGAACCTCGAAATTCGGCAGGGAGGCGTTGTGCTCTTCCAAAATAGTTCCTGCGCGGGAGAGCATCTGAGCGCGGTTCATATTGCTGCCATACGCAAAATGCCAGACGGTTCTAGAAGCCATAGTGCCTTTCTCAATAAACGGGACGGATTGGGCAGGTGCGGTGTGAACCTCTATTGTAGCGGGGTTGCGTGGTGAGAGCAAATCGAAGACGGCGTGGGAGTGCATAAATGAGAACGACAGACCGCCCCGCTCGGGTGCCGCACCCTTTGTGCGTTTCAAAGGGTGCGGGTTTAGATTCAACGACAACCGGGAATGTGGAGACTGATGGGCCGAAAATCCCCACCCTTGCAAACCCCGCAAGGATGGGGCACCCGCCGCAGATCGGAACCTGAAGCCGGCCCTCGTTGTCTCCTGCGCCTGCGGGCTGCAACTTGGTATAGACTGATTTTCTGATTGGCGTAATACTTCGCACGGCCTGAAATTCAGAGGGACGGTCGATGCCTAATCCACGCTCGAAGCGAATCCGTTTGGCAAACATCGTTTGTGCGCTGCATTGCTTGGCTTGACTCAGTACACGGCGATGCCACGCGCCGCGTCGTTCGGAAAAGGCCGCGAGGCCGGCATACCAGCTCGAACCAACAATCGAGGATCACGGGCGTTTCGATTGCGGGCTCGCAGCCGGCGGGAACATTTGGCGGAGCTGCGTACATAAGGACGTGGGGAACAGTTTCTGGAATTGTTGCACCCAGGGACACCATTTACGGGTTCGATCAATTGCCGCACGACGCCGATGGCAACTACGACTACCAGTCCGAATTTGAAATCACCGCGCCGGAGAAGCCCGGCACGAATACGGTGATCGTCGTCGAAGCGGAAAATCGGGGCGTGCCGGTTTTCCTCAATGCGCTGCACGAGATCGCGGTGACGGGGCCGCCCTCGGCTACGACCAACGGGGGCAATCCCGGAAATGGATTTCTTTTCGAGCATGGGACATCCTACGCGCGGGTGCAGTGGCAAACCGGAATCGCCGCGAGCGTGCCGATGCAGGCGGAGGGCGTAGGCGAAGTCATCATCCGCGACTTTGGCCGCATGCTCGCCGGGCGCACGCAGCTGGACGCCAAGCCGTCCGTGGATTTCGGCACTTACCATACGCTCATTCTCGGCGGCGTCAGCCTCAGCGGGTTTTTCATCGACACATTTTTAGCGGAGGACTTTAATGCCGACCCCGGCGATGGCGGCGTGGTTTTCCAGGGCGCGATCGCGGTGGATGGGACGGGCAATTGGCTCGCCTTGAATGAGCTTGCGGCCGAGGCGGGCTCGAAACAATTTCCGTACGTCGTTCCGGATGGCAAGACCTCTGCGCGCTTCGGAGATTTTGGGCGGCCACGCAAGCGATCCCTTTTATATCGACATCGCGAATTACACCGATTTTTACCGCCTGCGCGCGAGCCTTACCGACGTGGACACGAAAAATCCGCGCATGCGCCGCTATGACTGGCCGAGCGCTCATGCCCCTGCGCCGATTGACCAGAGTCGCGGGAGCGTGCGCGGCAGCCGGTGCAACGGCGGCGTGCTGGTGGACCTCAACCCGATCCCGCACTCCGCCTACCTGCGCGCCGTGACGCTGGAGCTCGAACGCGAACTCGACGTTCCTTCCGCTCGCAAGGCGCCGAGGCTGCCTCCCACGACGCTCTTTGCGCTGGATCCCGATCCCGCGTTATCGCGAATGCCGAACTTTAATCCGCTGCCGGGTGTGCGACTCTACCTGCCACTGATCGATGAGAACGCGCAACCCATCGGCGGCGTCCGCTTTCCGGATGTGGACCACCCGGTGGGCCGGCCCGTTCCTGTTTCTTTGCCGCCCGTCGTGACGACGTCGATCGAGGGGACGTGCGGAAATCTGGGCGGGTGGCAACAGTTTTCGGAGGAGGAGCTGGCGAAGAGGTATGGGAGCCAGGAGAATTATGTGAAGTTGTATGCCGAATCACTGGACCGGCTGATCGCCCAAGGCTACGTGCTCGCTTCCGATCGCGAAGAAATGCTCAAGATTGCTGCGGCGCTTTACGCGCGGCGTCCCGCTCGCACTCAACCTTTGATGGGGCAGCACTGATTTAAGATTTAAGATTTGAGATTTGAAATTTGAAATTGAAATCTGCGATCGGGGATTTGAGATTTGGCTTTGGGAATTTGTGATTTGAAATTTCAAATTTGAGATTTCAGATTTTAGATTCCTGTATTTTGCAGATCAAAATCCGTCCGCATCACCCTTCCCTACGATCAATAATCCTGGAATTTCATTTCGGACAATCATCCACTCGTACGACTATCCCCCGCGATTCGCGCAACTAATCCGCAGTGCGCAGAGCCCCAGCGAGAAACTCGACCAAACGCAATTGATCCATCCAAGCAGCATGCTTGTCGGGATCGACGTGCGAAAACGCGGGAGTAATCAGCGCGGTTCGCAGGTACGGCTTGGGAATTTCCTTTTCCAGCCAGAGGGTCTCCGTGGACGGAATGATGTCGTCCGTGGCGCCGTGCAACAGGAAGACGGGCGTGTGAAGCGCGCCTAGCTTTCCTTGCGGTGAAATCGCGGACAATTGCGAGTCGTCCGCGTGAATCGCATCCAACAATTTCGGGCGCAATTTTTCGATTTGCCGGGCGAGGAGAATCTCCATCGTGGCGCGGCTCGAGGGACTGAGCTGCGGGAAGAGCGCTCGCGCATCGTCGGGCCGCTCCCAGAGCCATTCGCGCAAAGAGTCGTGAGCCACGGCCAGATCGGTTGCCGGAAAAAATTGGTCGAGATGGGAGTACACGAAAACGGCCGCGCCATAATCGTGCGCGGCATACGGCTCCATGCGGCCGCCCGGAAATTCCGCCTGGCTGGTGGCGAGAAATCGCACCACCCGTCCGAGATTATCGTATGCGCCCATCAGGACGAGCGCGCGGATGTGCGGGGCGTAGCGCGGATCGCACGCGGCAAGAAGGGAAAGCCCGCCCGCGAAACTTACTCCCACGATGGTCACCGGTCCGGTACCGAGCCGCTGCTGCAGCCAGGCGGCGGATTCACCGATGGTGCCGATCGAAGCGCCATCGACACGATAGTCGGCCAGAGCCGCGACCTCCGGCGTAAGCACGATAAATCCGTCGCTTGCAGCCGCGCGCGCGAAATTCATGAGGCGGGGCTCGTCGATCCCGAGATGATGAATCCCATGAACGAGAACCATGCCGGGCGGGTGTGCGATGCCGCGCGGCACGTACAGGCGCGCTCGCACGGGGCCCTGCGTCGTGGAAAGTGTGATCTCCTGTGTATCCAGTTCATGGCTTTCCAAGCGCACGAGAAGGCCGGACGCGTGCGGATCAAGGAATTGAATCAGAAAAGCAGAGCTGCGCAGGTCATAGCGAAGAGAGTAGATCCCCGCGGCCAGCAGAAGAATCAGCAATAGCGCGATCCAGAGGAATTTGAAACGTGAGAACCGGCGGTTCGGTTCGGAGGGCGCCATGACGTGGCGAGCATAACGAAGCGGGCATGAGAAACTCAAGTAGCACAGGCACTCTTGCCTGTGCGGGTTTGTAGGCCGCGCTTCCGCTACCGATTAAACGACGATTGCAAAAACCGCACAGGGAAGAGTGCCTGTGCTACTTGGCGGTAGGATCCACGTTCGTTTTCGGGGATGTGTAGCCTTGCCGGGCGTACACCTGAAACTTGACCTTCTTCCCCTTCTGGTCGAGCACCGTCAGCGGGCCGCCGTCTGGCGCGACCAGCTCGACTTTGATTTTGCGGTACTTGCCATCGAGCGCTTCGTTGGTGGGCGAATAGGCCATGCTGTACTGGTTGCGGAGGCTCTGGGCGATATCCTGCATGATGCCGGGAATTTCACCATCAAAGCGCGGGAGCCAGGAGCGGCCTCCGGTCATCGCCGCGAAAGTTTTGAGCTGGTTCTGCGCCTGGATGTACGTCAACTGCTGGCCGAATGCTCCCGCGGCTTGATTCATGAAGAACTGTTCGGCCACGCCGACGGTGAAAATGGTGGCGTCGGTTTCGCGTATGCGTTTCAACGTCTGGTCGAGGGTCATGCGGCTGAAGGTGTCGATTCCGGAAGCGAGGACGAGGACGGCTTTCTTGCCCTTGACGTCCTTGATGCGGTCCAGCACGTCGGAGAGAGCGTCAAAGATATTCGATTCGTGGAATGGGGGATATACCATTGAGTAAAGCCCCTGCATGATTTCGTCCCGGTTGTGAGTGAAGTCCACATCCACATTGGAACGCATGTTGAACGTTTCCAGCGCGACCCAGTCGTTGGGCTTGAGGTTGTTCAAGAAGGGCACGGTCCAGCTGCGCGCATTGTAGGTGAAAAATTGATAGCCCATTTGGCTGAATTCCAGCAGCAGCACGATCGTGATGGGCGCTTCGGAGGGCGCAAAATTCGTAATTGTTTGTACCGTGCCGTCCTCGGAGATACGGAAATTTTCTTTCTTCAGGTCTTTCAAATAATTTCCGTTGTTATCCGTGACCACGACGTCCACGCTCACCACGGGGACGGTGACGGAGATCGAGAATCCGGGGGCCGTCTGAGTCTGCGGCGCCTGTTTGTCCTTGTCTTGCGCCCAGGCGGAGAGTTCGCCGGAAGGAACGAAGAGCGTGAACAAGAGCACGCTCAGGATCAGTCTGCGGATGAAAAGCGTTGGCATGGCTTGTTGAACCTCACGGAATCGCCGCGTTCTCCCGAGGAAAGAACACCCATTCGCCACTCCCCGGGCCGTGCTGAAACAAACTCCACTGCTGCTTTGATGCTGCCACGAAGCGCCAGGATGTTCAAATGTTAAGGTCGCCTGGGAACGCCAATCTCCCGATTGGCGGGTTTCGCTACGCCAATCGGGAGATTGGCGTTCCCGGGGCTCCGCCCGCACCCGGCATGGTTTTTCATCGCGGCACATGGGCTCTTATGCGCGGGCTTGCATCCTCGACGCGCATGGTACGATGAATTTGCGGCCATGCGGCCGAATTTTCGCTCGGAGGAACGCGCAATGTTGCATCGTGCAGGCCGAATCATCCTGACCGTCCTATGGGCCGTGGCCGCCGCCGCGGGCGCCCGGGCGCAAGCGCCCATGGCGAATCCCGATCTCAACAAGCTGGCCGATGAAGCCCAGGTGTGGCTCAGCGATCTGGTACGCATCAATACCGTGAACCCTCCGGGCAATGAGTCCGCAACCGCAAAATACATCTCCGCCATTTTCCAGAAAGAAGGCATCTCGAACGAAGTGATCGAAATGGCCCCTGGTCGCAGCATCGTGATCGCGCGATTGCAGGCCGGCCCGCTGCCCGACCCGTCCAACGCGCTGCTGCTTCGTCGCGCACCAGGATACGGTCGGCGTGGACGCAAAAAAATGGAATGTGGATCCCTTCGCGGCGACGATTCGCGACGGCTACATGTGGGGCCGGGGCTCGATCGACGACAAAGCCATGCTGGCCGCCAACATCGCCACGATCGTCGAGCTCAGGCGCACGGGCGCGCACCTCACGCGCGACGTCCTTTTTCTCGCCAGCGATGACGAAGAACAAGGCGGCTCGGCCAGCATCAAGGTGACCATCGAGAAATATTGGGACAAGATCGCCTGCGCCTACGCGCTCAACGAAGGCGGACGCGTGATGGTGAAGGACGGCAAGGTGCAATACGTCGGCGTCCAGGCCAGCGAAAAAGTGGCCTACAACGTCACCGTGATCGCCACAGGGTCCTCGGGGCACGGCTCGTTGCCCAAGCCCGACAACGCGGTGGTCCATCTGGCCGCCGCCGTCGAAAAATTGGGAACCTATCAGGTGCCCGCGCAACCCAGCACGATCACATTGCGCTATTTCGAGCAGCTGGCAAAGGTCGAGGACGACGACATCGCCAAATGGATGCGCGCCCTCGAGCAGCCGGAGCGCGCCGACCTCGCCGTCAAGCATCTTTCCGACGAAAGCCCCATGTGGAACTCGATGCTGCGCGACACGATTGCGCCGACGATGTTGCAGGCCGGCGTGCGCGTCAACGTGGTTCCCTCGGAAGCGACCGCCAATCTGAACATCAGGATGCTTCCCGGCCATTCCATCGAGGAGTTGATGGGGCAATTCGTCAAGATCGTCAATGACCCGCAAATCAAGTTCCAGCTCGCGCCCGATTCCGGAGAAAACTCCCCGGGCTCGGAGCTAACGACCCCCCTGTATCAGACCATCGAGCGGCTCACGCCGCAGGAATTTCCCGGCGCCATCACGGTGCCGCTGCTGGGCACAGGGGCCACCGACTCCTCCAGCCTGCGATTGCACAAAGTCCAGGCCTACGGGCTCGAACCCTTTCCAATGATTGAAAACGACAGCTCGCGCGTGCATGGCGACGACGAGCGAATTCCGGTCGATGGCTTCCACAAAGGGGTTGTCTTCCTATATCATGTGGTGAGCGACTTCGCCTCCTCGAAGTAGGCAGAAGAAACCTCACACCCCTTCCAGGCAGAATGGGTTCGGAAAAAAAACCATGAATTTT
The DNA here is from genome assembly GCA_963804145.1 of uncultured Acidobacteriota bacterium. Classification (GTDB taxonomy): domain Bacteria; phylum Acidobacteriota; class Terriglobia; order Acidiferrales; family UBA7541; genus Palsa-360. The sequence goes on from CAWDPI010000010.1 coordinate 1,114,063, forward strand.
CGCAGTGCTAAAATTGTATGCACTCTTGGACCCGCCAGTAACTCGTCCGAAATGATCGTGAAGCTGATGCACGCCGGGATGGACGTGGCGCGGCTCAACTTCTCGCACGGCACTCACGAAGATCATGCGCGGACGATCAAGCGGGTGCGGGAAGCCTCCGCGCAACTCTCGACGCCGATCGGAATTCTGGCCGACCTTCAGGGCCCGAAAATCCGCACGGGCGCGCTCAAGGACAAGCAGCCCGTGCAATTGGTCACCGGGCAGCGCTTCACGATTTCGATCCAATCGATCGCCGGGACGAGCGAAGGCGTGAGCACGACCTACAAGCGCATGGCGCGCGACGTGTCCCGCGGCGACCGCATCCTGCTCGGCGACGGCCTGATCGAGCTGCGAGTGCTTTCGACCACCTCGACCACCGTGCTGACGAAAGTCGTCAACGGCGGGCTCCTCGGCGAGCATAAGGGCATCAATCTGCCCGGCGTAAAATTGAAGATCCCCGCCGTCACGCCAAAAGATCATGAGGATCTGGTCTTCGCCTTGGAGCAAGGCGCGAACTTCGTTGCGGTGAGTTTCGTTCGCAGCGCGCGGGACGTGCTGCAGGCCAAGAAGGCCATCTCACGCGAAAAGCAGGACGTTCCCGTCATTGCCAAGCTGGAAAAGCCCGAGGCGATTGACAATCTGGACGAGATTCTCAGCGTGTCCGATGCGGTGATGGTGGCTCGAGGCGATCTGGGCGTGGAGATGAGTCCGGAAAGAGTGCCCGTCGTGCAAAAGCAGATCATCGCCAGCGCCTGCGAGGCACGCCGCGCGGTGATTACGGCGACGCAAATGCTCGAATCCATGACGCTAAATCCGCGGCCCACGCGCGCCGAAGCTTCCGACGTGGCCAACGCCGTGTTCGACGGCAGCGACGCGCTGATGCTCTCCGCCGAGACCGCTTCGGGCGCGTATCCGCTGGAAGCCGTGCAGATGATGGACCGTATCATTCGCGAGGCGGAGGCCAATAATACCCACGTCCTTCGCCCGAGCCCGGCGCAATTCAACATCGCCGAAACCGCGTCCGAACTGATTTGCCACGCTTCCGAAGAATTGCACATGAAAGTGATTGCCGTATTTACGGAGACAGGTTTCACGGCGCGCCTGGTTTCCAAGCACCGCCCGCGCCGCCCGATCATCGCGTTCTCGACGATTCAGGAAACGCGCCGCCGCCTCTCCCTCAATTGGGGCGTCTTCCCGCGCACCATCGGCAAAGTGCAGGACATCGAGGAACTGGTCCAGACCACGGAGAAACGCCTGCTCGAAGAGCATCTCGTCGAGCGCGGGGACGTCGTCGGGATCGTGGCGGGGACGCCGCTGTTCGTGGGCGGGACGACGAACTTCATGAAATTTCACGTGATTGGAAGCGATGAAGAGAAAATCCGCAATGGCGGACGGTAACGATTTTGTAGCACGGGCATCCGCCGCGGCGGACCTGTGCGGGGTTCGCGATCGCCGCTTAGCGGATATCATATCCTGCCTGTACGTCTACAAAACCGCACAGGCAGAGTGCCTGTGCTACTTAATTCACCCAGCGGTCGTCGGAATCGTGTGGCGGCTCGTTCTTGTGGTCGCGCATGTAGACTTCAAATTTGCGCCGGGCGCGCCGGCGTTTCCAATCGAGGTAGTCGTTGCGGAAGCGATAGAGGAACAGCCCCCGCCGCAGATATAAATAACCCACCAGCGCGCCGCCGAGATGCGTGATGTGGCTGACCTTATCGCCGCTAACCTCGAGCGAAAGGAAGAACTCAATCGCGATCGATCCCGCGACGAGCAGCTTCATAGGAATCATGATCGGAAACGGGATCAGCCAGACCTGGCGGTCCGGAAACAGGATTCCCGCGGCAATCAGTACGCCAAAAATCGCGCCGGAAGCTCCGATGGTAGGAATACCGGAGGAGGCCCCGGTCCCGCTCGGATCACGTACGACATTGACGAGGACGGTGATGACCCCGGCGCCGATTCCGGTCAGGAAATAGTATTCGTAGAAGCGGCGAGTCCCCCAGGTCCTTTCCAAATCCATGCCGAAGAAATACAGGAACAGCATGTTGAATAGCAGATGCCAGATACCGTCATGCAGAAACAGGTAGGTCGCGAACTGCCAGAGAAAAAGCCGCCGCGTAACGTAGTACGGAACCAAACCGAAAATGTGATTGAAAATAATCGTGTACGACAGCGGGAACGCCAGTTTCAAGACCGCCTGAAAAAAAAGCACGCCTGTGCACGCGATGATGATGTTGCGAATCGCGGGCGTCAGCATCCCTCCCCAGCTGATGCGAGGACCATACGACCCCGGATATCGTGGACGCGAACCCATTCTGGTGAGTGTAAGCGCGGCAGGGCCGGGAGTCAAAGACTGGGATTTCCATCCGCTGCGGAGCCGCTTCTCACGGGCCAAAATAGAATATTGGCCGGTCTGGAGATAATGTCCTAATTTGAAAATCTGCGCGATTGCCCCTGTCTTTAGGAGGTCGGGGCTTCAGCCCCGACGTTCAGGCTTGCGTATTCGTGGGCTTTAGCCCCTGAAGCTTCAGGGCCTAAAGGCCTCATTCATGCGTCACGATTCGTCCGACCTAAAGGTCGGACCTCCAAAACAGCAACCCTAAATTCGATTGTGGCGAACAACTTGAAATCAGAATTGTATCTCGCTGAAGCATTGCTTGCTGGCGGAGCCGGGTATACAGTATCGGTCGGCCGGGAAGTCAAAGAGGGGGATTCCGGCTGGATTAGGAAATCCGAGTTTTATTGTTTGCGCCATACTTCGGCCGTAGCTCACGGCCAACCTCAGCCTTTTACAACCGCGGATGGGAGAACCTCTTTCAAGGGAGGACACACATTATGCGAAACACGCAGCGAAATTTCCTGTTGGTGTTGATGACCATGATCCTATTCTGTCCCGCGCTATTCGCCGATCAGGTCTCGCTGAAAAATGGAGACCGCATGACCGGCACGATCGTCAAGTCGGACGCCAAAACGCTGGTCCTCAAGACGGAGGCCGCGGGGGACGTGACGTTCCAGTGGGCCGCGATTGACACCATCACCTCGGAAAAACCTCTTCACGTCGGTCTCGCGGGCGGACAAATGGTTGTGGGACCTGTCGTCACGAAGGACGGGCAATTCCAGATCACGACGCAGACCGCGGGCGTGGTGACCGCCGCGAAAGATTCGGTCCAAGTGATCCGATCCGACGCGGAGCAAGCTACATACGACGCGGCGATGGAACGGCTGCAGCACCCGCACCTCGGCGACTTCTGGAGCGGTACGCTCGATACCGGGCTCAGCGTCACGCGGGGAAATTCGGCCACGCTTTCTTACACGCTCTCGGGAAGGGCGGTGCGCCAGACGGATCGCGATAAAATTACGGTGTATACCACCGCCGTGTATGGGAAAAATGACACCACCACGCCGAGCGAGGTGATCGCGCACCAGATCACGGGCGGCATTCGCGCCGATATCAATTTCGAGCCGAGATGGTTCGGGTTCGCGGCGACGGATTTCAACACCAACGCGCTGCAGAATTTGAATCTGCAAAACGTGATCGATGGCGGCATTGGAGGCCACGTGATTAAGACGAAGAACACGCAGTTCGACGTCTTCGCCGGCGCGGGTTACAACCAGGAATTTTTCGCGGCGTACAGTTTGCCGAACGCCACGCCTCCGCCGCCAACGACTCTCTTCGCGGCCGTGACGCAGAGAAATGCGGAAGCCACCGTGGGAGAGACGTTCAGTACGAAGCTGGGCAGCCGGTCGACTTTCAACGAAACGTTCAATTATTTTCCCAACCTCAGTGGGCCCAGCGGCTACCGGTATACGTTCAATACAGTCCTGTCGACCGCGATCAGCCGGTGGCTCGGATGGCAGTTCAGTCTGAGTGATAATTTTCTGAGTAATCCACCGACGGGGATCAAAGGAAATGATTTGCTAATTTCCACCGGTTTGCGGCTGACGTTTGGAACGCCGAAATAATAAATGTAGGACAGGCTTCCAGCCTGTCTTCTTTTGACTTTTGCTTGTGCAGCGGAAATCAAAACCCGACAGGCTGGAAGCCTGTCCTACTTAAGCTTAAGGCGAAACGGTAAACGGGATCGACGCTTCCGTCGTTTCCCAATCGAGTGCCAGCGTTCCCTTGTTTCCGCCATCGGAACGCAAGTCGATCTTGAACGTCTCGACAGGACCGCCGAGCGTCTTCAGATTCATCTTGGTGCGGCCAAAATCGGTGGAAGAATCGTAATCCTTGTGGAACTGACCCGTCTGCTTGTTGATGATCAGCGTCCACTCGTTGGCATTCGGCAGCGTCCAGATGCTGTAGCTTCCGGCGGGAAGTTTCAACGTGCCCATCAGCAGAGGCGCTTCGGTCGTAATCTTGGTCGCCCAATTCGCGCCGGTGCACCACACTTCGCCAAACGGCACGAGACTGCCCATAATTTTTCGTCCATGCATCGAAGGCGCGTAGTAGTCGATCGTGATCTTCTTGCCTGCAATGGTGGCCGCGACATTCGCAGGTGGGCTGGTATATTTCGAGTAGCCGTACTGGCCGTAGGACGCCCAGGCAAAGACCCCGACGAGCACGAGGGCGGCGCCCAGGCCGCCGAACAACAGAATTGATTTTCTTTTCAGATTTGACATCGCCGCGCTCCTCCTACTGGCCGCTGCTTTTCGCCATGGCGCCCTGCCCGGCCAGATAGAAATATCCGACCTTGTTGTTCGAGGGCGTCGCGTACCACATGCGGCCCTGAGCATCGAGGAAATATTCCCGCGAAGTGATTTCGGAATGCGGGAACGGATATTCGGTCACCTTGCCGGTGGTTGTGTTCAAACGGCCCACTTCATCCAGATATTCCGAGGAATACCAGACGTCGTGGTTGCGGTCCAGATTCATCGCGTAGGGGCTGGCGTTCGGTCCCGGCAAAGCGTAGTTCTTGAATGTTTCCGTCCTGGGATCGAACCGGCCGATCTGTCCCGCGCCGGATTGGCTGAACCATACAATCCCGTTCGCATCGATCTGGATCCTGCGCGAATACACGGTATTGCTTCCGGGCGGATTCCAGGTCTTCACTTCCAGAGTTTTTCCGTCAATCTTCCCGATCTTCCCTACCGCGTTGTATTCCGAGAACCAGCAGTTGCCGTCTTTATCCAGCTCGACGCCGTAGGTCGGTTCGCTGAAGTCCGTGAACTTCCCCGTCTTGGGATCGAGGCGGCTGATCCGATTTCCGCTCGACCAGGCAATTCCGTCTGTGCCGACTCGCACCGTGTGTTTGCTGCCGCCGGCGACGAGGCCTTCCTTGCCGGGAGTGTAAGCATCCGCGAATTCGGTGAGTTTTTCCGTCTTTGGATCGAATCGGCCGATCTTGTTGATTCCAAATTCTCCGAGCCACACGTTGCCGTCAGGGCCGGGATACGCGGAATGGATTCCGACGGCATTTGCATTGGGCACATCGTATTCTTTTACATTTCCGGTTTCCGGATCGAGCTTGCCGATTTTGTTTGCGCCGCCGTAATAGGGCATCCAGACGTTGCCCACTTTGTCCGGCGCGGCGCTCCACGGCATGCGGTTCGGACCAGGCAGGTCGTACTCGACGTAGACGATGTTCATTGCATCGTCGTCAAATGTTCTCACGAGATTTTTGTATTCCGGCAAATCCGCCGGAGATTTCGGCAACGCGGAGTCGGGACCGAACGCGTCCGCGATGAAAGATGCCACCTTCTCGGCTTGCTCATCATTGACCATGGGCCCCAGCAGGTAATGCATTCTGGTGCGCATGTAATCCACGCGGTCCTTCGCGCCCTCCAGATCGCGCGAGACGCTGGCCATGCGCGATTGGAATCCGTGGCAGATCTGGCAGGGCGCGTCGCGGAAGTTGGATGTGGGACCGAACACCATCTCCTTGCCGCGGATATTCGGGATCAACTTTTCACCCTGATAGAGCGAAAGATCGCGCCAGCGCACGGTTCCAGGTTTCAGCGCCCAATCCATGGAAGCGGATTGGCTCGCAGCAAGCGTCACGCCCTGTGCGCGGATCGGCCTGATATCCAACAGCGCGAATCCGCAGCACGTATTCACCGGCCGGCAGGTCTTCGACGCGGTAATTCCCGTCCCTGTGAGACAGCACGTTAACGGTAATCTTGGTCTTGGTGTTCTGCGCTTGTACGAACGCCCCCTTGAATGGAGCGCCGTCCGGCCCTTTCACCGTCCCGGTTATCGTCGCGCCGCGCGCAAGAACGGCAAGAAAAATCATCGCGCTCATCAAAGCCAGTATTTTCGCTATGCGTTGCATGGAGGCTCCTGACCGCCGCACCGTTCCCGTCTAAATCATTTATTAAAAAGTAGAAGTTCGAGCCGCAATTCTCGCAACCTTGATTCATTGAATCGTACTCCAGAATTGCCCGTCCCGGCCAGCCTTGTTCCCCGGTGTCAGTTGGCTCGAGTCTTCGCTTTCCGAAGATACGGCGAGAAGCTGCCCGCCCTAAAAACGGACGGCCTCTACAAAACCAAAGGCGTGATTGAGTTTCGGTTTTGTAGAGGCCTCTCCGTCCCGTTCACGGTGAACCGCGCTCTTCGGGACGGAGAGGGCACGTTTCATTTCAAATTGAGCCACTGCCCGCCGAATCGCATCTTGGCAAAAAGCGGTCCAAACAACTACCATACGGAGAAATGAAGATGCACGCCAAAATGTCTGCCCGGGCATTGTTCGCCCTTGTTCTGCTGCTTCTCGTATTTCCTCGTGTTGGCCGGCCGCAATCGAATGGCCTGCAAAAATTATTTTCGGACTATTACGAATTCCAGCTCCGCGAGGATCCCGGCCAGGCCACATTCATCGGCCGCGCCGAATATAACGATCGCTGGGACGATCCTTCTCCCGAACACCGCCGGCAATTTCTTGCCTCGCTCCAGCTATTTCTTCGCCGGCTGCACATGATTTCTGAAACTGGACTCGCCGCACGCGACCGGCTGAGTTACGAGCTTTTGGATCGCGAACTGAAGGAGAGAATCGAGGATGCCCGCACGATTTCAAGCTTCTTTACCGTCAATCATATGGTGGGGGAGCACCTCGATATCTTCAGCACCATGGCCGTCGCGCCCGCAAATACGGTGAAGGACTACGAGAACGAAGTGGCCCGCCTGCGAGCATTGCCCAAATGGGTGGATCAAACCATCGCCGCCGCGAATCTGGCCATCGCGCAAGAAAAGGTCCAGCCAAGATTGACCGCCGAGCGCGAAGTGGACCAGCTGAATGTGCAAATGGAGCCCGATCCGCTGAAGAGTCCTCTGCTCGCGGCGTTCACAAAATTTCCCGATTCGATTCCAGCTGCCGAACAGGAACGCCTGCGCACGGAAGCGGTCGATGCCTACTCGCATGCATTTCTTCCCGCGTGGAGCAAACTGCGGGACTACGTCTCAGGCAAGTACCTGCCGGCAGCGCGCGACACCCTGGGCCTCTCGCAAGCGCCGGGCGGCCCGGAAATGTACGCCTTCCTCGTCCGGCAAACGACCACGACAAATTACACGCCGGAACAGATTCACGAAATCGGCTTGAAAGAAGTCGCACGCATTCAATCCGAGATGGCCAAAATCCGGCAGCAACTGAATTTCACAGGCACGGCCGAGGAATTTTCGGATCAAGTGCTGAACGCTCCGCGCTTCCGTTTCCACAGTGAAGCGGAAATTCTTGCGCACGGCCGCGACATCGCCAAGCGCATCGATCCGGAACTCCCTCGCCTCTTCAAGGTGTTGCCGCGCATGACTTATGGCGTCGCCCCCATTCCGGCGGACCGAGCGCGCACTTCGTCGGAATATTACGAACAGCCTGCGCTTGATGGTTCGCGCGCGGGATTCTTCTACATGCGCACTGTGGATCCGGAGAAGCTGTCGAGCTGTTGCATGGAATCGACCATCCTGCACGAATCCGTGCCGGGACATCATCTGCAGATTGCGCTTTCCTACGAGATCTCCGGCATGCCCGACTTCCGCAAGATTTCGGAATTTACGGCTTACACGGAAGGCTGGGCTCTGTACGCGGAAACGCTCGGCCCGGACCTGCACATGTACGAAACCCCTTACGAAATGTACGGATTCTGGCAGGGGCAAATTCTGCGCGCCGCGCGGCTGGTTGTTGATACAGGAATCCATACCAAGGGCTGGTCCCGCGAGCAGGCGATCGACTACATGGTTTCCGTCGGCGCGGACGCATCACGCGATTTTATCGCCAGCGAAGTCGACCGCTACATCGCGTGGCCCGGCCAAGCGCTGGCATACAAAGTCGGCCAGTTGAAGATTCTGGAGCTTCGCGCGCTGGCGCAGAAAGAGCTGGGGCCGAAGTTCGATATCCGCGAGTTCCACGATGTCGTGTTGCGGAACGGCACGATCCCCCTCGACATTCTCGAAGAGCAAGTGCGGAATTGGATTGCGCAATCCCGCAAATCCGATTCGCAGCCAAAAAACTGACCGCGGGCAATTTTGCAAGCCATGCCATGAACCGAAATCCCAAAACGATTGCCTTGATCTCCGACACGCACGGATTGCTGCGCCCGCAAGCCCTGCGCGCGCTCGAAGGCTCGGACTTGATCATTCACGCAGGCGACGTGGGCGATCCGGAAATTCTCGAAACGCTGAAAACTCTGGCCCCGGTTTTTGCCGTGCGGGGAAATGTGGATACCGAACCGTGGGCGCTGGCTCTTCCCGAAACCGAAGTCGTCGAGACGGAACCCGCCACGATTTACGTTCTTCACGACGTTCACGCGCTCGATCTCGATCCCGCCGCCGCCGGATTCCACATCATCGTAAGCGGGCATTCGCACAAGCCCGCCCGCGCGGAACATGGCGGCGTGCTGTTCCTCAATCCGGGAAGCGCCGGCCCTCGCCGTTTCAATTTGCCGGTGACGGTCGCGCGTCTCCGCGTGGACGCGTCTCCGTGGAAAATCGACTTCATTGATTTGTTAGACGACCGCGGAGGAAAACGCTAGCCCGAAGCCCCCAGTAGCACAGGCACTCTGCCCGTGCGGTTTTCGCCAATTTCACCCATTCATGCATTGCGGACAATCGCGAAACCCGCACAGGCAGAGTGCCTGTGCTACAAAAAAATCCCCCTGCGGTCCGAATTTCTCGGCCCGCAGGGGGATGAAAACCACAAACTTAGTTCTCGAGTTGGACTTCCATGATCTCGCCGGGAAGGCGAACCATCCCGGAAATGGGCCCGGATCCTGAAGCGAGCGGGAAGCGATGCACAAGTTCAGATGCGGTACGCTCCGGCCTCACAGGAAACGTGCTTCCGTCGGCCTGCATGCGTTCCATGCGGATGCCGAGGGTGCGTTCGAGCTGCATCAGCTCCGACCGCTGTTCGCGGCCGAAGAGTGTGGAAGCGACTCCACTCTTGCCCGCGCGGCCTGTGCGGCCCACGCGGTGAATGAAGTTCTCCGCAATTTCCGGCAGATCGTAGTTGATCACATGCGCGATGTCCTGCACGTGAATGCCGCGAGCCGCGATGTCCGTGGCAATAAGGATGCGATAGCGTCCCTGCTGAAAGCCCGTGAGGGCCGCGGTCCGCTGGGATTGCGACCGGTCGCCATGAATCACGGCGGCGGCAAATCCTTCGCGATTGAGGTTGCGGGCCAGCTTGTCGGTTGCGCGCTTGGTGCGCGCGAAAACCAGGACTCGCCCGGTTTCTTTCCCGAGCAAATGCTGCAGCAAATCCTGCTTGCGGTCGCCCGAAACTTCAAAGGCCTGGACGCGCACATTCTCCGCGGGTTTAAGAGTGGAACCGAATGCGAGACGCACCGGGTTCCTCATATAGTCCTTCACGAGATGCACGACGGAAGCTTCCAGCGTTGCCGAGAAGCACAACGTCTGGCGCTCCTTGGGAAGCACCGCGGCGATTCTGCGAATCGACGGGAGGAATCCCATGTCGAGCATGCGGTCGGCCTCATCGAGGACGAGCACATGGAGTCCGCGAAAGTTGAAGAGGTTGCGGCCGAGGTAGTCTTCGAGGCGTCCCGGAGTGGCAACCACGAGCCGCGCTCCCGCGCGGATCGCGGCAAGCTGCTTGGCCTCAGGCAATCCGCCCACGACCAGCGCCGCGGGGGACAATTGCTTCCCGCGCAACGCGTTGTACTGATCCACGACCTGCATGGCGAGTTCGCGTGTGGGAACGAGCACGAGCGCTTCGATGCCCTTGGTTTTTGACGCAAGCAGGCGCTCGATGATCGGGATGAGGAACGCCAGCGTCTTGCCGGTCCCTGTCTGCGCGGTCGCGAGCACGTCCTTGCCTTCCAGAGCCTGCGGGATGGCCGCGGCCTGGACCGGAGTCGGCGTCGCAAAATTGGCGAGTGCCAGCCGCTCCTTGGTGTAATTGGAAATCTGTAATTCTGAAAAATTCTGCATGTTTCTACTTTGTCTTTTCTGGTGGCGGAAGCCGTCGCGGCACACACACATTTTTTGAGCTTGGCTCTAAGTGAGCCTGTACCTGTGCGGGCACGCAACTGGCATGGCCAGTCCTAGTTTAAATTACGCTGAAAACTTACGGAGGAAATAAAAGGCGGGGTTATCTCAAATCGAACACTACCAGAGGAACCACACCAAACAACCGATGTATTAAGCGCAAACGCAGTATAACACACATCCCCCGGAAATTACGAAGAAAAATCTCGAGGCGTGTATCATACTAATTTCAGGACTTATATACTTAGCCCGCTTTTATCGCCATCTTTCGATTAAAGTCCAAATCAAGACCACCAGGGCGATTGCGACCAACCAGAAAATGACGGTCATCACGATACCTTTTTTACTTAGTCCAATTTGCTTGCTGTATATGTACAAGGACCGAATCAGCAGCCCACTCATAAGCAGCAACACAATATCAGTGAGTATCCTCAGCATTTTGTCTCTTTGAATTTACAGTGGATGGAAAGATCCTCTCTTCAGGATAGGGGAGGGGAAATCAATGTATAATTCCCCTAAATTCCTGCGCGTTGGTGATGATAGCAGAGGGCGGATATGCACGAAAGTCAGCCCCGTGCTTGCAGTTCACGAGTTGTCGTGGCACGATTTAATTAAGCCGTCAACCAGATTGGCGTTCAGCTTCGAGAGCCGCTCCATGGACACCGACAAGACCATCACGCTGGCCCCGGTCGAGGCGCCCTCGCCCCTCAAGCGCCACTCCCGCGCGAAGATGGCGCTTGCTTTCGGCGTGGCCGCGGTTTCGGATGTCCTCTCCATCTGGCTTACGTTTGCTCCGCCCTTTCAGTGGGCGCTCGATCTGGCTACGGCTTTCATTCTATTTTTGATTTTCGGCCGGCGATGGGCTCTCCTGCCGGCGCTTGTGATGGAAGCCATTCCCGGGATGGGAGTATTTCCCTGGTGGGTGCTCGTCGCGCTTTCCATCATCCTCTACGACGGGATCAAGAAACCGCAGAAGTCGTAGCTCCGCGGTTTAAGTGGCGCAGGCTTCAGCCTGTGTGCTTTTGTCCTTGCTGGGCCTAACCCCCACAGGCTGAAGCCTGCGCCACTACAACCTTATTGCCCGCCGACTTTGAAACCAGTATTCTTCCCCAAGATTCTTGGAGATCCCCATGAACAATTTTTCGAACCCGTTTTCGCGGCGAAGTTTCCTGGCAGGAGCATCGTCGCTCGGCACGCTGTACGCTGCCGCGGAATTCGCGCTGCCGCTACCCACTCTGGCCCAGGCGCTGCCGAACGATCCGCGCATCGCTCCACAGCCGATTGCCGACAAGGGTTTCGCCTCCATTCGAAAAATCGGAAACGGCCTGTACGCCACGATTGCCGACCGTTCGAAAGGTTTGCAGGCGCGCTGCAACGGCGGCTTCCTCATCGGCCGCGACGCGGCGCTCATGGTCGAGGGATTTCAAACCACCATCGGTTCGGCATTCCAGCTGGAAACGCTGCGCACGGTCACGCAGGTGCCCGTCCGCGCCACGATCAACACGCACTGGCACTTCGACCACACCCTGGGCAATGCGGTCTATGGCGGCGCCGGAATCCCCATCTGGGCGCATGCTGACGTGCCGGCGCGCATTATGGCGTACTACCCCAAGTGGCAATCCGAAGACCTCGCCACGTTCCTCGCTCCGTGGGAGAAGCGCGTGCGCGACGCCAAGACCGATAGCCAGCGCGAACACGCCAAGAGCGACATCGAAGGCCTCTCCGGCATGTTCGTCCCGGTGAGCCAGGCCGTTCTCGCGCTGCCCAATCATCCGCTCGATCCCGCGAAAATGCCGATGGAGATCGACCTCGGCGGCCTCACCGTGGTGATCGAAACCTACATCGGCCACACGGACACCGACCTGATTTTCCGCGTGCCCTCTCAAAACGTTATCTACACTGGCGATTTGCTCACCGGCGGACAATACCCGGTGAACATCAACGGCTACCCCACGAAGTGGCGCGCGACGCTGGCCAAGTTCGCGACGTTCGACAAGAACACGCTCTTCGTCCCCGGCCACGGCCAGATCATGGGCCTCGAAGGCGTCGCGGAAATGCGCTCGTGCTTTGACGACCTCGCCGAACACGCGGAAAAATCCTACAAGGCCGGCATTCCCGTGGAAGAAGCCGTGGAGCAGTACGTCGTCCCCGACAAATACAAAAACTATCGCATGTTTTCGTGGGGCTTCGCCATCGGCCGCACCTACGAACAGCTTTATGCCGAATGGTCCGGCAAGCCTGTCAACGTGCTGAATTATTCCTAGCAAAGCAAAGAATTGCGGTTCGAGCTTCCCCAAATCTTGTGCCTAAGTTCAATGAGAAAGGGGGATGAACCTTGCGGTTCATCCCCCTCGCTTTCCGTGCCTCGCGTTCGGCGTGTTTTTAGGATCTACTTCCGTGCAGTCATCACAGGGACCGTGTCAATCTGTCCCGCCTTAGCGAACATTTCGCGTTCCGTTGCGGAGAGTGGTTCGAAAACCAAGGCCTTGCCAATCTCGGGCAAGTTTATGGAGCGAACCCTGCGCTCATTTCCTTGAATCGTGACCGTCAGACGGGCGGCGCCCTTTTCGAGATCGGCAATGATCGGTGAGTTTGTCATGGCAGAATTGCCGGTTCTGGTCGAGTGCACGACGGCCGGCATCCCCTTCGCGTCCACCGTGATGGAATACTCTCCGGCGGGGAGTACGGCATGGTTCCACTGGACTTCGTAGGGCAGAGTAAACTTGCCTTCGAAGCTCGGTTGCGCGTTCGCAGCGGCGGTGAACACGCAAGTGGCGAACAGAACGCCCAAAATCAGTTTTGCTGTGGTTGAATGCCGCCCAGTATTCAGGATTCTCATTGTCGTTCTCCTTTTCATTGAGGCGATGCTTATTTGCTCGCTTGTGGGAGTCCGCATCGTGCCTTCACTCTATTAAGCGAGAACCACCGGGAAACTGGCTCAGGAGAATCGAAGATTTTTCTTGTCGCGGCTCACCCCGGCCAAAGGCGCTTCGCACTCCAAAGCGGGGCAAGTTGACTTTGTCTGTCGGGGGGACTACTTTCCGGTTAACATAAGATGCCTGATTTTTAGCTGGAGAGTAAACGTGGCCGCAGATTCCTCCACACGGATCAACAAACTCCTCGCCGACTGGGGCCAGGGCAACGAGGAAGCGCGGGAAACGCTGATCCCCATGGTTTACAACGAACTGCGCCGGCAAGCGCGACGCCATTTGCGCGGCGAGCGTCCCGACCACACGCTGGAGAGCGCCGCCTTGGTCAACGAAGCTTACCTGCGCCTGGTCCGACAGGGGACGCCGCAATGGCAAAACCGGGCTCACTTTTTTGGCGTAGCGGCGCAGTTGATGCGGCACATTCTGGTCGATCATGCGCGCAACCGCGCCGCTGCCAAGCGCGGCGCCGGAGCCCCAAAACTCGCCCTCGATCCTGAGCTTGCCCCGGCACAGAATCCTGGGATTGATCTCGTCGCGCTCGATGACGCCCTCAGCAAACTTGCCGCCTTGGACGCGGAACAGGCCCGCCTCATCGAACTGAGATTCTTTGGAGGGCTTTCCATCGAAGAGGCTGCGGTCGTCCTTGGCGTTTCGCCCGCCACCGTAAAACGCGAATGGGCCACGGCGCGCGCCTGGCTGCGCCGGGAATTGAAGAGGTACGAGGGATCGTGACGCCGGAGCGCTGGCAGGAAGTCAAGAATGTGCTTGCCGCCGCCCTGGAACGGGCGCCCGGCGAGAGGCCTGCCTATCTCGACCAGGCGTGCGGCGAACCGGATCTGCGCCGGGAAGTGGAATCCCTCATCGCCGCGCATGAACAAGGGCAATCGGGTTTCCTCGCCCAGCCCGCCATTGGAACAAATGAGCTGGCGATTGGCTCGCGGCTCGGACCCTATGAAATCCTCGCGCGCATCGGCGCCGGCGGTATGGGCGATGTCTATCAGGCAAGCGATAAAAAGCTCGGACGCAGCGTCGCCATCAAAGTTCTTCCACCTGCATTCGTAGACGACCCCCAGCGGCTCGCGCGTTTCCAGCGCGAAGCCAGGATGCTGGCCTCGCTCAACCATCCGAACATCGTCACGATCCACACGATTGAGGAAGCCGACGGCGTCCACTTCCTCACGATGGAGCTGGTCGAGGGCCAATCGCTCAATCACCTCATCCCGAAAGGCGGCCTCCCCTTGGACCGGCTTCTGGACTTCGCCACGGCGATCTCCGAAGCGCTGGTCGCCGCCCATGAGAAGGGCATCGTCCATCGCGACCTGAAGCCCGCCAATGTGATGCTGACCGACGGGGGCCGCGTGAAGGTGCTGGACTTTGGCCTGGCGAAGGAGATGCGCGAGGCCAATTCCAGCGACGCGACGCTTCTGTCGGCCGATTACACCAGGTTGGGTGTGATTGTGGGGACTCCGGCGTACATGTCACCTGAACAGGTCGAAGGCCGCACGATGGACCACCGAACGGACATCTTCTCGCTCGGCACCCTGCTGTACGAAATGGCGACCGGCCAGAAGCCCTTCCAAGGACGGTCCTCGGCCGAGCTGGCCTCCGCGATCCTTCGTGACACGCCGCGCCCGGTCAGGGAGCTGCGGGCTGAACTGCCGGAGGGCTTGGACGGCGTGATCCAACGTTGCCTGAAGAAGAGCGCTGCGGACCGGTTCCAGTCCGCGCGCGACTTGCTCAGCGGGCTGCATGGCGCGGCTACCGCTAAAAAGGATGACTCTGGCGCGGCCCGAGCCGAGGAAGGATTTTGGGTTGCCGTGCTGCCGTTTGAATACAAAGGTGCGAACGCCGAGATCGCGGCGCTTTGTGAGGGGTTATCCGAGGACATCTTGACGGGTCTGTCCCGCTTCTCCTACCTGCGAGTGATCGCGCGCAGCTCCATGTTGCGATTCGCGCACCAGGCGGTCGACGTCCGTGCAGTCGGAAAAGAAGTCGGCGCGCGCTACGTGATGGAAGGGAGCCTTCGCCAGGCGGGGTCTACGCTGCGCATCGCGGTGCAGCTGGTTGACGCCAGCTCCGGCGCCCATCTTTGGGCAGAGACGTTTGATCGTACTTTTCGCCCGGAAGAAATTTTCGGACTGCAAGATGAAATCGTCCCGCGGATCGTCTCCACCGTTGCCGACACGTACGGCGTCCTCCCGCACGCCATGAGCGAAGCTCTTCGCAACCGGGATCCCGGGCAACTAACCCCTTATGAAGCGGTGCTCCGCAGCTTCGCACACTTCCCGCGCCTCTCCGCCGAAGAGCATGCCGCGGCGCGGACCGCCCTGGAGCGTGCGGTCGAGCAAGCGCCGGGGTATGCCGACGCCTTGGCCATGCTGTCGATGCTGTACCGCGACGAGTACGCGCATCAGTTCAACGTACGCCCCGATCCCCTCGGACGCGCTCTCGCCGCGGCAAGTCGAGCCGTTGAGGCCGCGCCTTCGAATCATCTCGCCTATCACGCTCTGGCTGCGGCTCAATTCTTCCGACACGAGTTTCAGGCCTTCCGCAACTCCGCGGAACGGGCCATTGTGCTCAACCCCATGGACGGATTCACCTCCGCCTACCTCGGTTTAGTGATCTCGTATTCCGGCGACTGGGAGCGAGGCTGCGCGCTGGTGGAGCGTGCCAGAGGTCTTAATCCCCACCATCCCGGGTGGTATTGGTGTCCCTCCTCTTTGGACGCTTACCGGAAGGGCGACTACAGCACCGCGCTGAACTTTGCCCTCAAGGTCAACATGCCCGGCTACTGGCAAACGCATGTCTCCCTCGCGACGGCCTACGGCCAACTCGGCGAACGAGAAGCGGCAAGCAACGCCGTGCGGGACTTGCTCGCCGTAAGGCCGGACTTCGCCGCGACCGCGCGTGGAGTGCTCGGAAATCGGTGGGACCCCGAACTCGTCGAGCACCTGATCGATGGTCTGCGCAAGGCGGGGTTGGATATTAAGTAGCACAGGCACTCCTGCCTGTGCGGGTTTGTAGGCCGCGCGTTCGCTACCGATTAAACGACGATTGCAAAAACCGCACAGGTCCGCCACGGCGGATGCCTGTGCTACACGATGCTCGGACGATTCTTGCCGAAGGCGGTGGCCTGCTCGAATGCGTGAGCCAATTGCAATACGGAAAAATCTTCTTTGTTGCGGCCGACGATCTGAACGCCTACGGGGAGTCCTTCTGGTGTAAACCCGCCTGGCACCGAAGCGGCTGGATTGCCTGTCGCCGAGATGTACCAGCAGGACTTCATCCAATCGATGTAGTTCGTGAACTTCACGCCGGCGATTTCCGTGGGGTAGGCTGTGTCGACGTCGAATGCGGGCAATTGCGTGGTGGGCAGGACGAAGTATTCGTACTTTTCGAGGAATGCCTGAAAGCCGCGCCAGAGCTGGCCGTGGGCGGTGTCGGCGCGCGCTATGTCCATGCCGGTCAGCCGCAGGCCCTCCTCGATTTCGCCTTTAAGTGTGTCCTTGAATGCGTCCGGGTGGTCATGCAGGCGCGGCCCATAGGCGTTTGCTGATGCCAAAGCGCGCAGCGTACGAAACGCGATCTCCGCAGGCGCGAAGTCCGGCTCGGACTGCTCGACGATGCAGCCCAGCGATTCAAACGTCTTGCGGTGGCCATCCACGATGGCACGCACCCGTGGGTCGAAGGGCACGCCGCCAAGATCCTTGAACCATGCCACGCGCACGCCTTTGAAGTTGCGGTCGAGCGGGCGCGCGAAAAGTTCTCCCGGTTCGTTGATCGAGAGCGGCGCGCGGGAATCCGGGCCTGCGATGGTGCTCAGCACGTAGGCGAGATCGGCCACGGAGCGCCCAAGACATCCCGAGGTGCTCAGCGTGGACCACGCGAATGCCGCTTTGGGGTTTGGCACGCGGCCAATGGAAGGCCGGAAGCCAACCACGTTGCAGAATGCGGCGGGATTGCGCAGCGAACCGCCGGTATCGGAGCCGCTGACAACAGGCGCGAGCCCGCAGGCCAAACTGACGGCGGCGCCGCCGGAAGACCCGCCGCAGGTTTTCGTCAAGTCGTAGGGATTGCGTGTCGCACCGAAAACCTTGTTGAACGTTTGCGATCCCGCGCCGAATTCGGGCGTGTTGGTCTTGCCAATGATGATCGCGCCCGCGCGCCGCATCCGCTCGACAACGATGTCGTCTTCTGCGGGAACGTAATCCTTAAAGAGCAGCGATCCGAATGTGGTGCGGATACCGCGCGTTTCAAGAAGGTCCTTGTGCGCGACTGGCAGGCCATGCAGCGGACCCAAAGTTTCTTTGTGCGCTTGCATCTCGTCGGCCTTCGTTGCGGCGTCGGCGGCCATTTCCGGCACGAGGGTCACGATGGCGTTCACCTTCGGATTTACGCGCTCGATTTGTTTCAGGTGCGCGGCCAGTGCTTCGCGCGCCGAGAGTTTTTTTGCGCGGATCAGGCGGGCCATTTCGATCGCGCTCAAAAAACAAATGGAGGAATCCGCGGCGGCTTGCGCTTCCGGCGCTCCGTTCATAAAAAATGCGGCGGCAGTTCCGAGCAGGAGTTCGCGGCGCGTTGGTTGATTTTCACTCATGGGCGGGAGTCTATCATGTAGCGGCCGCACAGTAGGACAGGCTTCCAGCCTGTCGGGTTTCGTAATGCCAGGCTCAGCGGAAATGAGACAGGCTGGAAGCCTGTCCTACTCAAGCTTCTTGCGCGCGAAAACAAATAGCGACGACGCGAGCAGCAGAAACATTACAACCCCGAGCCACGGAGATTGGCTCAACTGCGGCATAGCCCTTTCTCCGAATGCGAAAATCTTCGCCGGCCAAGGGAGAAAAAACATGCTCGTCAGCCAATGCGGCAAGCGCTTGCTAAGCTCCGGATCCTGCAGCAGGTTGAGAAAGATCGCGAGCAGACCGAATACGCCGCCCGCCGCAATCAGTCCGCTCGAATATAAGGAGCCGGGGCTGACTTCGCTTTCCGCGCCGCTTTTTTCTCCGGTACCGCGCTCCACGAGCCAGCGCAAGAGTCCTCCGGCGAACATGGCCATGGTGGTGGCGATGGAAATGTAGGAGCCGACAGCAAACGGAAGCGAGCGGACTCCAAGCAGCTCCACGGCGATCACCAGGAATACTCCGAGGAAGACAAGACGCCAGGGCAGGCGCTGGTTCAGGATGCCGCTGATCACCGTGGCCATGAGCCGCGCTTGCGGGGCCGCCGCCTGGTCGCTGCCAATTCCCTGCACCCATTGAACCTCGATTTGATTGGTCGCAGGGTCGAACAAATATTTCCCATCGGGAATTTCGCGCGATCCGATGGCGTTCACCAGGACGTACGTCTTGCCTTCATGCTGGAACGAATTGTCCTGCCGCTCGACGCCGGAAGGGAGATTGTTGACATCAAGCGGAATTTGAAGCGGCTTATATTGCGCAAGGCCGATATTCATCAGGATCAGCGTTCCGCCGATCGCAAAGGCGGAAACCGCCACGCCAATGATGAGCGCGATCTGCTGCTGGTACGGAGTCGCGCCCACGAGATAGCCCGTTTTCAAATCCTGCGACGTCGCGCCGGCAATCGCCGCCGCAATGCAAACGACGCCGCCGATCGTCAACGCCAGCACGGCGTAGGCATTCGCCGTCCAGTGGATCACGAGGAATACCGCGCAGGTGGCCATCAGCGTGGCGATGGTCATGCCGCTGATGGGATTCGACGAGTTGCCGATCAATCCGCTGATCCGCGAAGCCACCGTCACGAAAAGAAATCCGAAGACGATCACGAAGACGGCTGCAATCAGGTTGGCGAAGGCTCCGGTCTGTGCTCCCGGAATCGGCTTGAACCGCAGCAGCGCCCACATCATCGTCAGCAACACTGCGGATCCAATTAGCACGAAGCGCATCGACAGGTCGCGCTCGGTCCGGTTCGTCTCCGCGGCCGCCGCGTCCCTGCTCTTTCGCATGTCTTCGAGCCCCGCTGTGAGCGCCGAGAAAATCGTGGGCATCGTCTTGATCAGCGTGATCAATCCCGAAGCGGCCACGGCGCCCGCTCCCATGGGGCGTATGTAACTCGCCCAGATCTGGTCTGGCGTCATCTGCGGAATCGGCACGGTGCTGGGATACAGCGGCGCGGTGGGAGAGAGTGAGCCGAAGAACTTGATCGCCGGCATCAGCACCAGCCACGAAATCACTCCCCCGGCAAAGAGCGTACCCGACACGCGCGGGCCGATGATGTATCCCACGCCGAGATATTCGGAAGTGATGGCCGCTCGGAACGACGCCCCGGGGAGCCAGCTCGGCCTGTATTCCGGCTGGCCGGGCCACATGCCGAGCGTGTTCATGCAGAACGTGTACACGCCGCCGAGCCCAAGCCCCCAGAAGACTCGGCTCGCAAACGAGCCGCCTCGCTCACCTGCCACGAGCACGTCCGCGCACGCGGTGCCTTCCGGAAAAGTCAGGTTGCCGTGTTCCTTGACGATGAGTTGCCGCCGCAGCGGGACCATCAAAAGGACGCCGAGCCATCCGCCGATCAGTGCCAGAAAAAAGACCCGCCAATATTCGGTGTTCAGCGAAAAGCCGAGAAAGATCAGCGCGGGAAGCGTGAAAATCACGCCTGCCGCGGCAGACTCGCCTGCCGAGCCGGTGGTCTGCACGATGTTGTTCTCGAGAATCGTGGACTTGCCAAACGCGCGGAGGATCGAAATTGAAAGCACGGAAATCGGAATCGAAGCGGAGACCGTGAGTCCCGCGCGCAGCCCGACGTACACGGAGACGGCGCCGAACAGGATGCCGAACAGCGAGCCCAGAATCACGGCCCGCCAACTGAACTCCGTCATCGTGCTGGACGCGTCCACATAAGGACGAAAGTCCGCCGGTGGCGCCGTCGAACTCCAGGGTTTTGTGGTAGTGGCCAAAAAACACCTCCGCAGCTGACTCGAAAAGTAGGACAGGTTTCAGCCTGTCGCTCTTCGGCCCCGTCCTCGTGCACCGCAAAAGCAAGTGCCCCTGCGGTTCCCCGGCATTATGGCCCAGAATGTTTTGGGTTCGAGAGAATTTTAAGCGTCGCGTTTCTCAAGTTGAATCCGATCGAGGAAGTGAAATTTATCCGATGCGTGGGAGACCGGTATTGCGTAGCGCCGGCGTCTCGCCGGCATTTTTGCATCATGCGGATATCGGAAAAATCGCCGGCGAGACGCCGGCGCTACAACACCATGCGTGATAGCGAAGATTATTTCGCGCTCGACTGCCGCGGACAAACGAAAAGAATGCACGCTGTCCCGGGCAATACGCGCAATGCGGAGCGTAGCCTTGTACTGGCCAGCCGGTTCGCCGCTTCGGCGATCCGCGCAGTGTTTTCCGCGTCCAGACCCAGCCGGTAGAGGTCCGCGCGGCGCGAGTAGGAATATTTTTGGTAGACCGGATTCTCTTCAGCGGCAATTTCCAGCAGGCGTTCCCAGAAACTTTGCCCGCGAAATAACCGGCGCCTGGACCCAGCGGCACGATCCAGGTCCAGCAGATGCCGCGGAATCGCGGCGGCGTCGTCAAACACGGCGTTGGTGCACTGGCCGGGGTCAAACGGGCGGGAAGGATCGGCATCGGGAAATTTAGCCAGCGCGGCGGCGAGTTCCGTTTCGTCGGCGTCAAATCCGGCCCAGGAATAGCGGAAGAAATGATAGACGACCGTTCCAGAGTGCAGGAGTTGCCGGACGCGCGCCGCATCCTTGCCCGCGACGCTGAGAATCATGTCGAGGAGTTCGTCCATGGTGAACGTTTGCCGGACGAGCGGGCGCACGGTTACGTATCCGGCTTCTTCCTCGGTGTAGCGAACGGGGATGGTTTCAGGCAACGGCACTTTGGGAGGATACGGGTGAGAAGCTAAAAAGTCGATACGAGAGAGGTGACGAACATTTGAAAACCGGCGTGGCCGCAGGTTAGAACTTCACACTCAACTCTGAACTGTCGACTCTCAACTTCCGCTTACGCCATTTTGGAAAGGCGTTCTCGCACGCGGTCCGACAACGTTTTCCCGTCCACCGTTTTGCCTTCGAGGCGCGCTTTGGCCGCTTTGATCACCGCGCCCATCGCTTTGGGCGAGTTTGCGCCGGTTTCCACGATGGCGGCTTCGATCGCGGCGCTCATGTCGGAATCGGAGGCTCCCGCGGGCAAGTAGGCTTCGAGGATGCCGATTTCTTTCGTTTCCTTGTCGGCCAGGTCCTGGCGGCCGCCCTTGGCAAATTGCTCGACCGACTCGCGCCGCTGCTTGACGAGCGTTTGCAGCACTTGAAGGGCCTCGGCGTCCTCCAGCGGACGTACCTTTTCAACTTCCTTGTACTTGAGCGCGGACTTGATCATGCGCAGCACGCTCAGGCGCAATTCGTCCTTGGACATCATCGCCGCGGTCAAATCTTTCTGGATGCGTTCCATCAATGCCATCTTGGTGTGCGCGAACGAATGTTCGCGTCTCTCCCGATTTAAGGAATCCGTTGCTCGATGCGGAGAATTTCTGCTTCGCGGAAATGACTATAACACAGCGCCCGCATTCATCCGCCC
Organism: uncultured Acidobacteriota bacterium; assembly: GCA_963804145.1. Lineage (GTDB taxonomy): Bacteria > Acidobacteriota > Terriglobia > Acidiferrales > UBA7541 > Palsa-360. The sequence continues at coordinate 1,136,010 of CAWDPI010000010.1, forward strand.
GGCGCCCGCCATAAACGCGGCCCAGCACGCCCGGATTTGCCATGCGGCGCCGATTCATCACGCCGGCCGCAATGGAGTGCGTCAAGCCCAGCGCACTCTAGGCTCAGACCGAGAGCTATGCTATTCTGAACGTTCCATTCGGGCCGTTTTTTTTGCGCGCCCGAGTGCGTGTCGTCGGGGCGTAGCGCAGCCTGGCTAGCGCGCCTGGTTCGGGACCAGGAGGCCGGTGGTTCAAATCCACTCGCCCCGACCATTTGTTTTCAATCGTTTAGACCGCGACTAAGAGCGCTGAACTCGTGCATCTGGTTTTAGCCCAGGGAAACTAGTAAAAATCTCCAGGAAAAATTGACGTTTCAGTAGAAAGACTCACGCATCGTCGCCTACAAAAAGTTCTACAGTCCATTCCGAGCGCGCCGGGAGCCACAGAATCTAATCTCGTTTTGACCCACGGAGCGCCTTGTCAAAGCCACTCGTGTTGATCCGTGTGTAGATCAGTGATTTGAAAAGGCTACGCTCGAAGCCAATAGGGCGAAACCTGAAACGATGAGCACCGTTCGAATCGTGTGGAACCTCTCCCAGCGATCGCGGAGGTTCGCCCACTCCGGCGGCGGTGCAGCGATATTCCAACTCTGTACTTGCTTGTTGATAGGGACGTTGCCAGCGAGCGTAACGGTCATGTCTCCGATCAGCAGAACAAGCGCAATGAGCGTGAGGACAAATGCCCAGGGTATCGCTCTCACGAGAACGACGCAGACTGCCACCGAAAGGATCGCCGCGTTCCCGAGAATGGGCATGATCCGGGCGGCAACTCGGTCCCTGCCTTGCTGAACCTCGGTGAAAAGAGGACCTGATCGCGTCTCCCGCAGGGGCGCTTCTGTAAGCCACGTGCCAAAGTGCACGCCCATGCTGAGCGACGTCAAAACCAGCGCGACAAACTGAACTGTTCCGATCATCTCCTCCATCTCCTTCCACAGTGAGTATGCGCTTGACACCGTGTAAAGCTGAGAGTAGAGTGAACTTGACACTATGTCAAGCACAAACTCAAATATCCGAATCCTGGATGCTGCGCTGGCGCTCATCAAGAGACGCAAGGGCGCCGATGTGAGCATGGCTGAAATCGCTAAGGCAGCCCGCCTATCCCGACAGGCGGTTTATTTGCACTTCGCCGATCGCGCCGATTTGATGCTGGCCCTGGTGCGGTATGCCCATGAAAAACTGGGGGCAGCGGAGCAGCTCATTGAGCTGGAACAGGCTGCAAACGGCCTGGCAGCGATGAAGATTTGGGTATCGCTTCAAGCGCGCATCAATCCAAGTATCTGGTCGGTTGCTCGTTCGCTGGAAGTTGTGAGGCGAACGGACGAAGCCGCCGAGCGAGGTTGGCAGGACCGCTTGAAACATCGGCTGGAACTCTGTCGCCGGATCGTAACCCGAATGTGCAGCGACGGGGCGCTGAAAAGGAGTGTCACTCCAGAGGTGGCGACGGAGCTGCTTTGGAGCATCACGTCCCTGCGAGCTTGGGAAGACCTCGTATTGGAACGCGGCTGGACGGCATCTCAGTACGAAGAGCGCATTACGACTTTGCTCTGCGATGCCTTGGTGAAAGACAGGAAATGACCCGGTGACCCGACGGCAAGGATAAGAACGACCGACAGTAACTTTCTGTGGATAGGAGGGGATTATGATTATCAACTTGTTTGCGACCTGGATCCCGGCGCTGCTCATTGGCGTTGGAGGCGTGCTGAAGCTCTCGGGCAATCCGAAAATAGCCGGGGAGATGTCAAAGCTCGGAGTCGGACGTTATCTTCGACTTCTCGGTGTGATTGAAATTGCATTCGCGGCGCTGTTTGTCGTGCCGGCCACGATGAAGCTCGGATTTATTCTCGCGTCCTGCTACTACGCCGGTGCGATTGCGACCGAGCTGTCGCACGAAAGTTTGAAGGTCAATCCTTTTATCCCCATCGTACTGCTCTGGATTGGCGCTTTCATTCGGGAGCGTTCGATTTTTTTCTGAAAAGAGTAAGACGAAGTTGGCCGCAAAAACAGCCGGATCCGGAGCCAAGTTCCTGAGAAGCAGCCTTGTCGTTCATTTCAGTTGTAGTACGCAACTTGGCACGACTAGAAGGTTTAGATTCTGTAAACCTATCGGAGTGAGTTGCGTCAGTGTAGATAAAAACCCAGGTGCTTGTAGATAATTTTGTAGATGCGAAAGCACCCGACTTCAACAAGGTTCAACAGAGTTCGACAAGTAGATCGCAAACGTTTCAACAAGAATCACTTAGAATCCACAAAGTTCTACAGGGTTCAACAAGGTTTGGGATCTGGTTCGGGACCAGGAGGCCGGTGGTTCAAATCCACTCGCCCCGACCATTTTTTTAGCACTTAGTATGATGCGAAGTGGGGCATCTGGTCTTGACTCAGGTGTCCGACTGTTGAAAGTTCTGAAAACAATCAGCCTCCTGTCGTCCGGAACGCGTTAGAGCAGTCACAAAATCATCTACAATTCCCATGGGTTGACCTCTAGGGTCTCGCTGAATTGTGTCCGGGTACTCCAACATTCGGGGGACGATCGCGCCGATTCTCGGTCCTGGTTCATTTCTTAAGTGCCGCTTGCCAGTTGAGCACGACTGTGAAGGGTACTGCGTCCTGCACCTCCGGCACTAGGAACAAGAAGCGTTTGCCATCCGGTGCGGGACTCCAACTGCTTCCCGGTGCTTGAAAGAGAAACTTAGGAGCACTTGACTGGAAGGTGTTGCCCATGGTTGTTCCTTGCACCTCCATTAACTTTCCGCTGAGGTCGATATAGTACAGCTCCTTCCCGTCATGCCCCCACTGGGGAGCGCTGCCACCGCCATTGGAAATCTGAAATTTGCCACTGGTATCATGGCCCGCCTCTCCCGATGCGCCGGGCGAGAAAGCGCGAACGTAGACCTCATTGCGGCCTGATTCATCCGACACATACGCAACCCAATGCCCCTCAGGAGAAAAATGAGCGTCACGCTCGTTGAATTCGGTCTGAAGAAACGGAACGGGCTTCTGATGATCACCAAGCGGAAGCACCCACAAGTCCGACTTCGTTTTCGCTGCCACGGTGTTGTAGAGCAAGTAGCGCCCATCGGGTGCCCAGCTCAAGCGGCCCCCTACCTCACTGGACTTCAGCAGAAGCTCCTTGCCATTCGCACCGCTTGCCTGTTTCTCATAAATATTCCACTGCCCGATCTGGATGGAACTGAAGATGATGCTGCGCCCGTCGGGAGACCAAATCGCGCGCTGATTCTCGGCGTCGGAATCGACTTCGAAGCGCTGATTCGTCCCTCGCGATAGATCAAGCAGCCATAGCCCGGTACGCTGCTCCGGCAGAGTGTATCGCGAGACGATCGCTTGTTTTCCGTCGGGCGAAAGCGCGAAGTCGAAATACGGACCAAGTTCCCCCACCGTGCCGAGAACCTTGCCCTGCGCGTCCAACCAGGTGGGTTGACTCTGGCCGATTTCGGAGGGCAGGTACACCACGATGCCGTTCGCCGAAACGGAGAAGAGACCGGAATCAAGAAACGCTCCTATGTGCTCCTTCGCAATTGGAACGGGTTCACCTGACAAGCTCATATGACGAGCGTCAAATGGCTGGGCCATCAGCGTTCCGTTGCGCAAGAACAGCAACTTTTCAGAATCGGGGCCCCAAGACGGAGCGTAGGCCGCGCCAAAATTTGTTTCGGCCAGCCGCCTGGAATCCTGCACCCCAGGTTTTACGTTCAAGGAACCCTCAGAAAGGAATCCGGTATTTCCAATATCGCGCAGGTATAGGAAATGCGTTCCGTCAGGAAGAAACTGCGGGGCTGTATGCGCCAGGTCGCCGTGGGCGGTATCCAGAACCGTTAGCGGTGTCGCCACGCCACCTGAAGCGGAAACTTGCATCAGTGGTCCGTCAAACATGCCGAAAATCATCATGCCGTCCTTGTTCCAGGACCCGCCCACTGGCGTCCCGTTCACCGCGCAAACTGTCTCCGCCGGCCCGCCCGAAATATCGATCTTCAAGAGTTTGCCGCCCGAATCAAATGCGATGAATCGGCTGTCTGGCGACCAGAACAACACTGTACCCACGAACTCCGTTCCGGGCACAGGCCGGATTTCCAGCGAATTCAAAGCCCGAATCCAAATGTGCCGAGTGCCGTCGCTGCTTGTTGCAACGAATGCCAATTGCCGCCCATCTGGCGATAACGCAAACAGCCCAGTGGGTCTTAATGGGGGCCTCACCGGGAGCGGGATCTCAAAGCGCACAGGCTCCGCCGGAACCGGCCTGTTCACGTCGTTATCGTGCACCCATGCGAATGTCATTAAGGCAAGCGCAGTTGCGCCGAATAGCGCCCAAGGAAGTGTGCGGCGCCAGAGTGGCTGGCCGGCGGGCTCGGGAGGTTCCGGCGCACCGGAGAGGACTTCGTCGAGCGAGATGCGGGCGTCCCCGATCGCTTGCAACCGCTGCTTCGGATCCTTCTGAAAACAGCGCCGCAGCAGCGCGTGAACTTGTGTGGGTGTTGCCGCGGGCAGTTGCGACCAGTCCGGGTCGTTCTTGAGCACCGCCGCGAGTGTGTCCGTTAATGCATCGCCGTGAAATGCCATCTTTCCCGTCAACATCTCGTACAACACGCAGCCGAATGCCCAGATGTCGGCGCGACGGTCAACCGGTTTGCCTTTCGCCTGTTCCGGAGACATGTACGCTGGCGTCCCGAGCAACACGCCCGCCTCAGTGGCCAATTGGCTGATGGTCGTCGAATTCTCCACGCCGGCTGCGGACCACTGTTTTTCCATAGCCTTCGCCAAACCGAAATCGAGAACCTTCACCGTGTCGTCGTTCGATACTTTCACATTGGCGGGCTTGAGATCGCGATGAATGACCCCGTGTTCGTGGGCGTATTCCAACGCTTCCGCTATTTGCTTGGCGATGGCCAGGGCTTCTTCCATCGGAATCGGCCCTGGCCGGAGTCGGTCCGCCAACGTCGGCCCTTCGATCAGTTCCATCACCAACGCATGGGTTTTGCCTGAATCTTCGAGGCCGTAAATCGAGGCGATATTCGGATGATTCAGCGAGGCCAACATCCTCGCTTCACGCTGAAAACGGGCGAGCCGCTCGGGATCGTTCAGGAAAGCGGGCGGCAGGACCTTGATCGCTACATCCCGCTTCAGCTTCGTGTCATGGGCCCGATAGACTTCCCCCATCCCGCCGACCCCGAGCAAGGAAACAACTTTGTACGATCCAAGCTGGCGCCCGATGATTGGCTGCCCGTCGCTTCCACCTTGCATCTTCGCCCACGGCTTGGTTGCTGCTTCATCTCCACGTGATTCCAGAAATCCCTGGGCCGATTTCTCTTGCGTCAGCAGCGATTCAACCTCGCGGCGCAGTTCGTCATCCCCTCGACAAGCTCGCGTCAAAAACGCTTCGCGTTGACTCGACTCGCGCTCCAAGGCGGCGTTACATAGCAGCTCGATTTGCTGCCAACGCTCAGGAGTCATCCCGTTTGCTTTTCTCCTCGTTCATCTCGCGCTTGAGCCACATCTTGGCGAGCCTCCAGTCGCGGAGAACCGTGTTGCTTGAGACTTTCAGGACTTCGGCGGTCTCCTCGACGCTGAGCCCCCCAAAAAATCGTAATTCTACGACTCGGTCCTTTCGAGGATCCACTGCGGCCAAGGCTTTTAGCGCGTCGTCCAGCGCGACAAGGTTCTGACCTTTCTCTTGCGCTCCCATAAAGTCTTCATCCAAGGTGATTCTCGGATTCCCTCCCCCTCGCTTCTGTTCAGTATGGGCCCTCGCGGAATCCACCAGAATCCGCCGCATCACTTGAGCAGACAGCGCAAAGAAATGAGCACGGTTCTGCCAGTTGACCTGCCGGGCATTCACCAACCGTAGGTAAGCTTCATTAACCAGTGCCGTCGGCTGTAGGGTGTGGCCGGAGCGTTCCCGGAGCATGTATCGGCGAGCCAGGCGACGGAGTTCTTGATGGACAACAGGGAGTAAACGATCCAAGGCCGTCTCATCTCCTTGCCTCCAAGCTTGGAGCAACTCAGTGACCTGTTGGGTTGTAGGAGCCGGCATCGCCCTCTCCTCAATATCAAGGACTCACGGGGAATGGGCCTGATTATACCTGGTCTAATAAGGAAGTTGAGAGGAGTTAAAAGAATCCTCTAGTGACGTTGTGGTTTTCGGCCTCCGTTTCCGCTTTATAGGGCAGAGGTACGATGCGCGCTGCGAAAACGCATCGGCCCATGAACAAGGAGAATGACCATGAGAATCACGATGATGCGACACGCCGTTGTTGCCCTGGCCCTCGTCAGTGTTCGGAAGTTTATTTGCTCTGACGGCTCGCGCGGATTGCGGATCTCACACTGGCGAAGGACAGAAGCCGATGTTCGCCCCGCACCGACCGCTGCTCTTGAAATCGGTTTCCTACCGGCTAACCTCGTTGGCGTCGGACGACCGTCAAGATGACAACGACGGGGATCGCGACCACGACGTCTCGATCGTGGGGTTGTGGAAATTTGCTTTCGTGGCGGAAGGCAATTCCGGCAACCCAGCCCCATTCAATCCACCCGATGGAGTGACACTCGATGCCGGATATGTCCAGTGGCACAGGGATGGAACGGAGATTATGAATTCGGGACGCGATCCGGCGACCGGTAGTTTCTGCCTGGGTGTGTGGAAGAGTACCGCGCCATCCAAATACAAACTGAATCATTTTACTTTGAGTTGGGATGCCACAAGAAGTTGTAGTTCACAGCCGGGATCGATTGGCTGTTTTGAGGGTCCCGGCAATATTCGTGAGGAGGTGACCCTCGATCATTCCGGGAACCATTACGATGGCGTCGTTACAATTGATCAGTACGATCCTACTGGAAAGCAGCTTCTGTTTGAACTGAAAGGCACCGTTTCGGGTGATCGCATCACGGCGGATTGATGCCGTTCGCGTCACGATGGGGCGACTGCGGGAGTGCCGTTGCGGCCATGCGCAACGCACTTCCCGCTGTGGCTCCCGGCAGCGATTACCGGCTAATGATCCACCCGTAGGCAAAAAGACCAGGGGGTTGTGGTCAATTTTGTAAACGCCAAAGCACTCAATTTCACTACTTTTCAACAAGATTCAACCAATAGCCGCAAACGGTTCAATCAAAATTAGTTGGAAACAACAGAATTCCGGAGCGTTGAATAGGGTATTGGATCTGGTTCGGGACCAGGAGGCCGGTGGTTCAAATCCACTCGCCCCGACCATTTTTCCTAATAATTTAGCCCGAACTCCCGGCCACATTTCTCCACCATTGCGGGCAAAAAGCAGCCCTGCCAAACCCTTCGAAATTCCTCAAAATAGGCCACTCCCGGAGGCCCCAATTCCCGGGCTTTGGCCGTCTGTTCCAAACTGGAAGTCCTTGAGGGGTAACGCTTATAGCATCACCTCCTCACAAAGTCTCCACCTGCTACCCCCACCCGGATTTATATTTGCATGGTTTAGTGATGTCGCAACTGTCAGGGGGCAAACTGCCAGGGCAACATCGGCAATCAAAGCAATCCAATAGCTGAACATGGGGAGGGACCGTTGAACGACAATAACGCTCCGAATGAAAAAATAACTCAACCAGCGGCAGGAAAGAAGCCGTACAAGACACCGACTCTGAAATTCGAGTCCGTGTTCGAAGTCTCGGCGCTGGCGTGTGGCAAACTGACTGGTGGCACTACAAGCGGCTGCCACTTCAGCTCGAAATCCTCGTAGCTCGCCGCTCAAAATGTTAACCGACCGCGGGGGGAATGCTTCCATCGAGCTGGCGTGTGGACTGGCAGAAGAAGTTGTCCGCACATTCGGCGGGGTTCGCCTGCGTGTATCCGGCACCAGCATGGTGCCTTCCATCCTTCCAGGTGATCTGATTTCGATCCACCAAGCTAGCCTGCATGAAATTTTCCCGGGAGAAGTCGTGGTGTTTTTGCAGGAGGGACGATTCGTGGTCCACCGCGTTGTGGACCGGAAAGCGGCGGCCGGCGCGGGCGGCTCCGATGGAACGTGCCTGATTACTCGCGGAGACCGCCTGCGCAAGGATGACCCTCCGGTCTCCTCGCTCGAGTTGCTGGGACGCGTGGTTTGCATCGAGCGCGGCAACCGGAAAGTCAAACTCCCGGCCACAGGGTCGAACCACCCGATGGTCCGCTTGCTGCGGGCCTCGGATCGCGTGACGTATCTCTATCTTCGACTCGCCGCATGCTGGCGGACTCTATTTCTCGGGAGGGCCAAGTGCCGGGCGTAACGGCGGTGATGCAGAGTTCCAGCGTGGTGGTCGCCATCGGCGGGCTTCCCATACGTTTGCGCTGCGACAACCCGGATTTCGTTCGTTCGATTGAAGAGCGCTACGCCGGCTTCGTGAGTTCCTCGAACAATGCCAGTTTCGATTTTGAAATTGAGCTGGCCCCGGCAGGCACCTTATCCCGCGATGAAGACGTGCGCGTGACGTGGGATTCCGGGCGCTGGCTGATGCAGCGCGGAGACTTTTGCGCCGAGTGGAATCCTTCCACCGCGCGCGGGCGCATCCAGCAGACTCGCAATCCTCACTCGCTTGATTCCGTGCTGCGCATCGTGCACACGCTCCTCTTGGCCCGGGAGGGTGGCTTCTTGCTGCACGCTTCCAGCGCCATACGCAATGGGCGCGCGTTTCTATTTTCCGGCGTTTCCGGCGCGGGCAAGACCACCATGGCCAGGCTGGCCCCTCCGGACGCGGCGCTATTGACCGACGAGATTTCCTACGTGACCCGGCGGCAGGGCCGGTACGTTGCGGTGGGTACGCCGTTTTTCGGCGAACTCGCGCGCGTGGGAGAAAACCTGCAAGCGCCCATCGAGGCTTTGTACCTGCTCGCCAAAGGCCCGGAAAATAAAATTGAACCGATCACAGGCCCGGATGCCGTCCGCGGCCTGCTCGAGAATATTCTGTTTTTTGCGCGGGATCCTGAGTTTGTGAAATTGGTTTTTGATACGGCCTGCGATTTCGCCGCCCGCATTCCTGTCCGGCGGCTGACGTTTGTGCCTGACACTTCGGTGTGGGAGCTGATCGTATGAAGAACTATCGCTATGTGGCTCGAAGCACTGCGATCGCCGCGCGCGCGCTGGGCGATGAAACGATGGTGATGTCCGCCACCGATTCCACGTTGTTCACGCTGAACGAAGTCGCGTCGGTCATCTGGGCGGCGGCGGACGGCGTGACCCCGCTCGACGAGATCGTCGCGAACAAGATTTGCGCGCAATATGACATCGCGCCGGAAGTGGCCATGAAGGACGCGGAAACTCTCGTCGAGGGGCTGGCCGGCCACGGCCTCCTGCTGCTCTCCGACCAGCCGCTTGTACAGCCGGGCAACTTGCGCAGGGAGGCTCCATGAGTGGTTTAGTCGAGCAGATGGCCGCCAAGGCCCTGAAATTGAATATTCCGCTCAGCGTGCAGCTGGATTTGACCTATCGCTGCAACGAGCGGTGCATCCATTGCTACCTGGACCACGACGATCACGGAGAGATGACCACAGCGGAAATCAAGGACCTGCTCGACCAGATGGCGGAGGCCGGAGTTTTCTACCTGACCATCAGCGGCGGCGAGATCATGATGCGCAGGGATTTTTTCGAGATCCTGGAGCACGCGCGCGCCCGGACGTTCTGCATCAACCTCAAGACGAATGGGGTTTTAATTCGCGAGAAGGAAGCGAAGCGTCTGCGCGAGCTGGGCGTGGAGCGGGTACAGATCAGCATCTATTCGCACCGCGCCGAAGTGCATGACGCCATCACCAAAATGCCCGGCTCGTTCCGGCAATCGATCGCAGCAGTGCGTTTCTTGCGGGCGCAGGGCTTGCTGGTGACCATGGCGAACGTGCTGATGGTCCAGAATGCCAGCGACTATCAAAGCGTGAAAGCGCTGGCCGCCGAGCTTGATGCCAGGTTCATTATTGATCCGACGATTACGCCCATGATGGACGGGGACCGCTCCATCCTCGGCTTGAATGTGGATCAAGCCGCGTTACGGGAAGTATTCCGCGACGGAACGCTGGTCGGAGACGTGGAGGAATTTTGCGCCCCGCCGCGGGGCGTCGACACGGAAGCCCTGGACATGCTGCCCTGCAGCGCCGGCCACACGGCTTGCTATGTCTCTCCGTATGGGGACGTGTATCCCTGCGTGCAGTTTCCGCTGCCCAGCGGCAACGTGCGGCGCACGAGGTTTGTGGATATCTGGCGCGATTCGCCGCAGCTCAAGGAAGTTCGTTCCATCTCGCTGCGGGACATGCCCTCGTGCTCCCAGTGCACGCACGGCGCAACCTGCACGCGTTGCCCGGGGTTGGCTTACCTCGAAGGAAACATGCGCGGGCCTTCTTCCCAGGACTGCGAAAAATCATACGCACGAACCGGAATTCCCAGCGAAAACTACAAGAAAAGGCACTCCTCGCCGCAGTCCATCCAGTCTTTGAATTTGGTCCAGATTCAGGGTCTGCAGCCAGCCGTTCAGGAATTTTCCGCGAAGGCACCGGAAGCCAGCGCCGTGGGCGCCTGACAAATTTTCGCCAGCTCCTCGGCACTCCTGGTCCAGCCCGTATTTCCAGTCAAGGGTTCAGAAACCGGCAGGCATACGATTCCAATTTCGCTTTGTGTCCGCTGAGATGTGGCGCCGGCGTCTCGCCGGTATTTTTTGTTGAGTGGAGACGAACCAGAAAAATCGCCGGCGGGGCGCCGGCGCTACGGAGTTACTTCAAAACCGCTTCCGGCAGATCGGAGGTTTCGGCGCCCGTGGAAACGGCCTGGTCGATGTGCTCCTTTAGTTTCTCTGCCAGGGTTTGCACGTACGGCTCTAGGAAGATGCCGCCCGGGTCCGAGGGCAGCTCGATGACTTCCAGGCCGCCGGCGGCGATTCCTCCCCAGCCGTTGAAAGGGTCGCGCAAGAACGCATAATTTCTTCGCGGCTTGCAGATGGTCATCTTGCCGGGATAGACGACAGGTTTGTAGGCCAGGAATGCACGATCGTTAATGTCCTCAATGAATTCTTCATCCGTCCCCCGGACGACGTCGCGGTGCGGATTCAAATGGAAGAGGTGCACGATCTTGATGCGCAGTCGTTCAATTTCCCTGCGAAAAGCAATCTTGGATTTTTCCTTGAGGTAGGCCAGCTGGCTTTTGGGGCCGAGCTGAAAGACGTTCGAGGTATGAAACACAATCTTCTGCCGCAGGTTGCCCACTTTATCTTTCAGGGTGAGCTGCGGGGGAATTCCGTTGAAATTATGCGTGTCGATCACGAACAGCAGATTCACCTGCTGCCCGTCCCGGACCAGTCTCTGCGCGATTTCAACGGCCACCTGTCCGCCCATACAGAATCCGCCGAGGTAGTAAGGCCCTTCCGGCTGCAACTCGCGGATTTCGCGCAGGTAACTTTCGGCCATTGCTTCGGTGGTCGTCAGGTAATCGCCGCTTCCGTCAAGGCCCTGGGCTTGCAGTCCATAGAATGGATAGTCCGCGCCGAGATGGCGCGCCAGTTCGCGGTAGATCAGGACGTTGCCGCCTCCTCCGTGCACGCAGAAGAACGGCGGCTTGCTTCCTCCCGGCTGAATCGGGACCAGCGAATTCCAGCGCGGCGACCAGCCGTCTTTCCGAATCATGTCCGCCAGTTTTTCAACCGTGGGCGCCTGAAATAAAACCGATAGCGAGAAGCTGCGGCCAAACAATTTCCTCATTTCCGAAAAGAGGCGGACGGCGCCAAGCGAATTTCCTCCGAGATCGAAGAAATTATCGTGCAAGCCGATGGGCCGGACATTGAGCACCTTTTCCCACAGCTTGATCAGCTGCAGATCGAGCGAATCGCGGGACATCGCGGATGCCGTACCCGCTGCCGCGTTCGAGCGCGCCGGCGCCGGCAGAGCCTTGCGGTCTACTTTCCCGTTGGGCGTCAGCGGAAAACGATCCAGAGCAAGAATGGCCGCGGGAACCATGTATTCCGGCAGCTTGGTGCGGAGATACCCTCTTACCTGGGCGGGATCAATGGAAATTCCGGGCTTGGCTACGACATATCCGGCGAGCCGCTTCTCACCGGGAGTGTCCTCACGGACGATCACGATGCACAAATCGACTCCCGCGTACTCCTGCAACCGCGATTCAATCTCTCCCAGCTCGATCCGGTAGCCCTGCACCTTGACCTGAAAATCTTCCCGGCCCAGGAACTCGATGTTGCCATCGGGCAGGAACCGGCCGAGGTCACCGGTGCGGTACAAGCGCTCGCCGTTTGCGGGATTCACGACGAAACTGGCGTTGGTTTTTTGTTCGTCGTGCAGGTACCCCTTTGCGAGGCCGGCGCCGCCGATGTAGAGCTGCCCCGGCACCCATGCGGGACACGGGCCAAAATCCTGTTTCATCACGTGAAAACTCTGGTTGATCATGGCCTTGCCGTAAGGAATGCTCTTCCAATTCGGATCGACTTTGCCGATGGGATACAGGATCGACCAGATGGAAGCTTCGGTCGCGCCGCCCAAACTGACGACGTTTGCTTTGGGCAGAACTCGCCGGATCTGGTCCGGCAAACCCAGCGGAATCCAGTCTCCGCTCATCAGGACCAGCCGCAGGGAATCGCCGAGCAGTTCCGGCTTGCCGGCCTGATCCACCAGCAATTGCATCAGGGCGGGCACTGTATCCCAAATGGTAACTCGTTCCTTAAGAATTAACTCAGCCCAGTGATTCGCGTCGTAGGCGAGATCCGCGGCAGGCATCACGACCGTTCCGCCTGCGGCCAGCAATCCAAACACATCGTAAACCGATAGATCGAAGCTGAGGCGGGAAACGGCGAGTATCCGGTCCTGCGGGCCGACTCCAAATCTTTGATTGATGTCGAGCACCGTATTCAGCGCGCCGCGGTGGTCGATCATCACTCCTTTCGGTACTCCTGTGGAACCCGAGGTGTAAATGACGTAGGCGAGATCTTCCGGTTTTTGCCGGCGCCGGTCTGCCGGCGCGGCGGCGCCCGTGTCCGCAGGCTTCAGCTGGTCGACCTCGAACACTTCGACGGATGCGGGCACGCTCAGGCGGTTTCGCGCGGCGGACTGGGTCAAGGCAACTTTCACCTTCGCATGTTCCAGCAGGTAGCGCTGCCGTTCCGCCGGCAATTCAGGATCGATGGGGAGATACGCTGCGCCCGCAAAGTGAATTCCCAGGACGGCGACGATCTGTTCCCAGCCTTTTTCCATCATCACGGCGACGAGATCGTTCGGCTTGACCTGGTAGCGAAGCAATTCTTCTTCGATCCGGCAGGCGTATCGATACGCCTCCAGGTAAGTGAGCCGCCGCTCCGGAGTGCAAATCGCCAACTGTTCGGGACGTTCCGCAACTTGCTTGAGAAAGGGAGTGTGCAACAAGTCGGTGGTCAAGGCCGCTGTAGTGCTGTTCGCGGCCTGGCGCAAGGCCATTTGCGCATCCGGGATCAGTCGCCCCGCGTTTTCGGCGAGGGAGCGCTGCCAGGCGGAATCGTCCGCGGCCAGATCCCGCAATAATCGCTGGAAGGCCTCAAACATGTCGTCCAGCAGACCTGCGGGAAAAAGGTCTTCCACCGCATCCCAGTTGATGCGGAGCGAGCCATGTTCCTCACTCACCATGAAGTCGAGATACACCTGCGGAGTCTGCGTGATGGCATAGACGCTTTTGCCCAGGCGGCTTAGCCACGTGGCTCCATCGTCTTGTTCGCCAAGGTTCAGCAGGCTGGTAAAAATGACGGGCATGAGGGCCGTCGGTCCGACGCGTTGAAAGCGCGCAAGGTCGCGCATCACCTGGATTCCACTGTAGTAACGATGGTCCAGGTCCTGCCAGAGCCTTTCCTGTTGTTGCTGCATGCGCGCGGCGAAGGTCGGCGCCGCGGAATTGTCCACCTCCAGCAGGTTGACCGAGGTGAAGTCCCCGACGATGGAATTCGATTGCGGGTGCAATGGCAGACGGTTGAATAAAGTAAGGTTCAGCGTGAAACGCGGGTTTTTGCTCCAGATGGCCAGCACTTCCGCGTAGGCCGCAAGCAACGTGCCCACGGGCGTCGAGTGGAATCGCGCGGCCTTTTCTTTCAGGTTCCGCCAGGCATCGGCGTCCAGGCACGCGGAGCGGCGGTTGAATTCGGGCCGGGTGATCGTAGCGGGATTCCTCTCAAGCGGCAGGTCGGGGGAGGGCGGCAAGGTGGGAACGCGTTTGGTCCAATATTCCCGCGACTCCCGAAATACATCGGTCTGTTCCAGAGAAACGAGAGCCTGAAGATAATCCCGGAAAGAAAGCTCGAGGGGCGGGAGATTCGACTCGGGGTGATGATAGAGCACCATCAGTTCGCGAAATACAATTTCAAAGCTGCGGCCATCGCCAATCAATAAATCGGTGCTGATATGCAGCCGGCTGGTTTTTGCGTCCAGCAGGGATACGCAAAACTCAAACAGCGGCCACTGGTCCGACGCGTGGATCTGGTGGGACATCCGCGCCCGGATGAAGTCCAGCCGGTCGGCTGCCGCGGCCGCATCCAGCTTGCGCAAATCGTTGACTTTGATTTCATACTGCGTCCCGGAAGAAAGGATCTGCTGGCGGCCCTCCGGCAAAACGATGCACCGGAGCATTTCGTGGCGGTCGATGATTCGTTGCAATGCGGATTGAAAACGTTCCCTGTCCCATTTTTCGATATCCACTTCCGCGTAGCCGTGACAGGAAATGTTTCCCAGCTCGATGCCTTCGGAGCGTCCGATCAAGTAGGCCTGCTGCAGATCGGTCAACAGGAATGGTTCAAAGCGATTCTGCAAATCCGGTTGAACCGCGGGCAGACCCGCGTCTTTCTTCGCGGCGGCTTGCCGCCTGGCCAAGGACAAACGCAGCGCGAGCTGTGTTCGTTCTTCGGGGGTGAGGCTATCTAATTTGCTTGCCAGGCTCACGGAGCCGTTTTACCTCAATCCAGTCGCAGATTACAGAAGTCGTTTGTGGATATCCGCGCCGTCAGACGAGCTCTCTGTTCTTGATCACTTCCGCGAGCAAACTCTCCAGCACGCTCGCGTCCGCCTGCTCCACTACCATCTCTTCAATTCTCCTGGCCTGCTCGCTGAGCACGGGATACTGCACAAACATCTGCAGAGGGAAATCCACATGGAATTCCTGCTGGCTCTTGAAGGCGATCTTCAAGGCCGCCAGAGAGTGGCCGCCCAGATGGAAGAAATTGTCGTTGCGGCAGATTCGAGCGAGGCCCAGCGCTTCGCCCCAGGCCTTCGCGAGGACCTGCTCGAACTCACCGCGCGGTTCTTCGCCGGCGCCCGCGGAAATATTGGCAGTGGGGGAAATCGGCGGCAGCGCGTTTCGATCGATCTTTCCATTCGCCGTGAGCGGCAGGCTCTCCCGCTGGATGAAGTGAGATGGGACCATGTAATTGGGAAGCGACGCTTCGAGCGCGCCGCGCAGCGCATCCGTGTTCACAGTGCTCCCGGCTTTGGCGACAAAAAAGGCGGCCAGAATCTTGTCCGCTTGCCGGTCCTCGCGCGCCACGACCACGGCTTGCTCGACGCCCGGCTGCTGCTCGAGGGCCGCCTCGATTTCGCCCAGCTCGATTCGGAATCCGCGAATTTTCACCTGGAAATCGGCACGGCCCAGGAACTCCAGATTTCCATCGGGCAGGAAACGCGCCAGGTCTCCCGTGCGGTAGATCCTGCCATCCGGACGGAACGGATCGCTGACAAATCGCTCCGCCGTCAAGCCAGGCCGGTTCAGATATCCGCGGACGACTCCGTCTCCGCCGATCAGCAGATTGCCGATTCCGCCGGGAGGAACGAGCTGAAGCTGGGAATCCAGAACGTAGACCTGCGTATTCACAATGGGCTTGCCGATCGGAATACTGTTTCGCTGTTCCTGGACGCGATAAACGGTGGACCAGATGGCCGTCTCGGTCGGCCCGTACATGTTGTAGATCTCGCCGGTGAACGACTGGCGAAGAGAAGCGATGAGCGAAGCGGGCAGCGCCTCGCCGCCGATCAGAATTTTTTTCAGCTTGCCGAGCGCTTCGAGCGACGGCGGATCGGAAGTCAGCGCGCGAAGCAGGGACGGCGTCAATTGCAGGTGCGTGACTCCATGCCGCAGGATTTGCGCCGGGATTTTGTCCGAGTTCCCTTCGCTATGAATCACGACCTTGAATCCACGCGTGAGAGTCCAGAGCAGTTCGAGCGCCGAGATGTCGAAGGAGATGCTGGTCACGGCCAGCCACGTGCCGGGCTCGACGCCGATGATTCGATCCATGCCGGCGAAGAAGTTGACCACGTTGCGGTGCTCGACCATCACGCCTTTGGGCTTGCCCGTCGAACCCGAAGTGTAGATGACGTAGGCCAGATTATTTTTATCGGCGGTAGCGGGCGCCGGGGCGGAACTCTGCGCAGCGATCGCCTTGGCGTCGCCGTCAAGCGAAATGATGCGCGCGGGGCTGGCCGGCAAGGCCGCGCGGATCTGCGTCGGTTGTGAGGATGAAACCCAAATGAGCGTCTTCGATCACCAGTGCAATTCGCGCGCTGGGGTAGCTGGGATCAATCGGCACGTAGGCCCCGCCCGCCTTCAGCACGCCCAGCATCCCGACCAGCATTTCGATGGATCGCTGAACGTAAATCCCCACGAGCACGTCGGGCCCGATGCCCAATCCCTTCAAGTGATTCGCCAGTTGGTTCGCCCGGCGGTTCAGTTCGCCGTAGGTGATCTGCTGTTGTTCGAACACCAGCGCCACCTGATCGGGCGTCCGCGCAGCCTGCTCCTCAATCAACTGGTGCAGGCAGAGAGTTTTCGCGGGTAGGTCGGCGGCCGTGTCGTTCCAGTCCACGAGCAGTTGGCGGCGCTCGGCGTCCGGCAGCATGGGCAATTCGGAGATGCTCTGGTCCGGATGGGCGACGCCCGCTTCCAGAAGCCTCGAGTAATAGCCGGCCAGGCGACGGATCGTGGCCGCTTCGAAGAGATCGGTGCTGTACTCGATCAATCCGTCGAGACCCTTCTCGTTTTCGGAGAGAATCAGCGTCAGATCGAATTTCGATGTGCCCGTCTCCAGCTCCTGGTTGCCGGACACCTTGGAAACCTGGGACACCCCTTCCGAGTTGTGGAGAATGAACATGACCTGAAACAGCGGCATGCGGCTCGGATCGCGGTCCGGAGCAAGTTCAGCCACCAGGCGTTCGAACGGAAGGTCCGGATGGGCATAGGCGCCCAGGGCGCGTTCGCGCACCTGTTGCACCAGGGAGAGGAAACTCTGCCGGTCACTGAATTTTGCGCGCAACAGCACGGTGTTCAGAAACAAGCCAATCAGGTTCTCGGTTTCGCTGTGCGTTCTGCCGGAAATCGGCGTCCCGACGACGATATCGTCCTGACCCGTGTAGCGGTGCAGCACGGCCATGAAGGCGGCTTCCAGGATCATGAACAGCGTGGCTTGCTGCTCGCGGCCCAGGGATTTCAGCTGCTCCAGCAGCTTTGCGGGCAGCTGGAAGCTCTCTGTCGCGCCTCGGAAAGTTTGCGAGGCGGGGCGCGGCTTGTCGGCGGGCAGTTCCAGGATGGAGGGCGCCCCGGCCAGTTCTTGCTTCCAGTAGGACGTCTGGCTTTCCAGCAATTCTCCCTTCATCCACTCCCGCTGCCAGCAGGCAAAGTCCGCAAATTGGATGGGCAAATCAGGCAGAGGGGACGGCCGACCGGAGGAAAAGGCTTCGTAAAGGCGCTTGATTTCCTGGTGAAACACTTCCATCGACCATTCGTCGGCGAGAATGTGGTGGGTGGTAACAAGCAACCGGTGATCGCGAGCGGACAGGTGAACCACGGTCGCGCGAAGCAGCGGGGCTTTTGACAAATCGAACGGCTTGCGTCCCTGCTCGCGCACCACGCGCGCCCATTCCCGGTCGCGTTGCTGGTCCGGCAGAGAAGCCAGGTCGAGTTCCGCCAGCGGAAGGTTCATCTCCGGCAGGATGGTTTGCACCGGTTGTCCGCCGCTGTGGGAGAATTCCGTTCGCAGAATTTCATGGCGGCGCACCAGTTCCTGAACGGCCCTGCGCATCGCTTCCGCGTTGTACTTTCCGTGGAAGTCCACAACGTCGTTCATGTTGTAAACAGGGCTGCCGGGAGTGAGATGGTCCAGGAACCAGAGCTGCTCCTGCGCGAAGGAAAGCGGAGCCGGGCCGGACACCTTGCGCCGCTCGATGCGCTGAACGGTTCCTGAATTTTTGGTTGCCGTGATTACCTTTGACAAGCGGGCGATCGTCGGATTTTCAAAAAGGGTCTGGAAAGTAATGTCCACTCCGAACACATCCCGAATGCGCGAGACCGTCCGGATGGCCAGCAAGGAATGGCCGCCCAAATCGAAGAAATCGTCGTGAATCCCGATGTTGTCAACCTTCAACAACTCGGCCCAGATCAGGGCCAGCGCCTTCTCCGTTTCCGTCTGCGGCCTCACAAAATCGCCGGCCGGCGCTGCACTCTCGTGAGCGGGCCTGGGCAGGGCCTGGCGATCGATCTTGCCGTTCGCCGTCAATGGAAACTTTTCCATCAGCACAAACTGCGGCGGGACCATGTACTGGGGCAGGCGCTCTTTCAAAAATTTGCGGAGGCCTCCCGGTGTCAGCACTGCTTCGTCCGCAGGCGGCAGGGACCGTACGTGCTCTTCGCCAGACTGCTGCGGCGCGAGGCGGCTCGCCGCGGACGGCCGAATGGCGTACACGTAACACAACTCGGTCTTTCTCAGCAGCGGGTCCTGCTCGACCAGAACCTCATAGCCGTTCTGTTCCAGCAGTGTGGTAATGGGCTCCAGGTTTTGTTTCTGGTCCACTTCGATGACCAACTGGCGAATCTTCGGCCAGTCTCCTGCGCTGATTCCTTGCAGGACGTCCCACTCGCTTTTTTCAACATTGATTTTGAGCAGGTCAACGCGTTCCAGGCCCTCTTCCGCGATCACGCTGGAAAGGGTGCGAAGCTGGGCGGATACTGTCCTGGCATGGAAGCGGTCCTCGAGCATTTTCCCGATTTCTGTGGCCAGTTCCCCG
This sequence comes from uncultured Acidobacteriota bacterium, assembly GCA_963804145.1. Lineage (GTDB taxonomy): Bacteria > Acidobacteriota > Terriglobia > Acidiferrales > UBA7541 > Palsa-360. The sequence continues at coordinate 1,155,040 of CAWDPI010000010.1, forward strand.
CTGTTTTCCGATTCGGGCTCCTGGTTGAGGGCATACGTCTTGACGACTTCGCGTTCGGTCGCTTCGTCCGCGTAGAATCCCGATAAGAGGGAAAATCCTTCGAAGAAGGTCATCTCCGCGGTTTTGTTTTCGCTGGAGACGCCCATCGGCAGGCATTTCACGCCGGTGCCCCACGCTTCGGCGTTGGCCTTCAAACAGGCGTAGGCGGCCGGGTTGGGCTCGAAGGAAATGATCCGCAGGTTGCGCGCCAGGCGGCTGGCAAACACGGTAAACAGTCCAATGTTGGCGCCGGCATCCACGATGCAGTCGCCGTCGCGGATCGTAATTCCGTGCCGGAGGTAGGCCTGGAGAACGAAAATTTCCTTGTAAATGTAGGAGGTCTCGTTCTGATTCAGATGGGCCACCGGCAAGCCATCGGGCAGAGTGTAGACAGCTTTGCTTCCCCACAGAGATTGATTCGCGCGTTTCGGCAGAACGTAGCCCACCAGCTCATTGTTCCCGGATTCATCTTCAAACGCCGATACCACCGCATCCCGCACTCCGGCCTGCTCGCGCAAGGCCCCTTCGATTTCACCGAGTTCGACGCGGTATCCGCGAATCTTGACCTGATGGTCCACGCGGCCGCAAAACTCGATGTTCCCTTCCGGCAAATGGCGCGCCCGATCGCCTGTGCGATACATCCTCGCGCCGGGCTCTGCGCTGAATGGGTCGGGAATGAATCTCTCTGCGGTCAATTCCGGGCGGTTGAGGTAACCCCGCGCCACCCCGCGTCCGCCAATGTATAGCTCTCCGGGAACGCCCGCAGGCACCGGCTGGCGATTCTCATCGAGCACGTATGCCCGGCTATTCGGCAGAGGCCTTCCTAACGGGAGTTTGCCGGACGGTGTGCTGGGAAGTTGTCCCCCGACATGGTACGTCAGCACGCCCACGGTTGTTTCCGTGGGCCCGTAGTGATTGTAAATCTCGCAGTCTGGGGAACGGAGCCTGAGCCGTTCGATCCAGTCCAGCTGGGAAGCCTCGCCGCCTACGATCAAGATCCTTCCGGGCATGGCTTGTTCTGGATGATTTCCGGTTTGCAATGCCGCCAGATGCGAGGGGACGATCTTTAATACGTCAATCCTCTCCCGGGTGAAGTATTCCGAGAGCAGCGCCTGGTTCTCAGCCCTCGCCTGGGAGATGACATGCAGACAGCCACCGGTGAGCAAAGCCGGAAAAATCACGGTGTTGCCGAGATCAGCGGCAATGGTGGATACAGTTGCGTGTTTCATGCCGGAGGTGAACTGGAAACGTTCTGCGACGCCCAGAGCGTAATTGACGATGTTCCGGTGTTCGATGCAAACGCCCTTGGGACGGCCCGTCGAGCCGCTGGTGTAAATCACATAGGCAAGATTTTCCGGACGCGCGCGAGAACCACTTTGCGCTGGTCCTTCCAGGGATTTCCAATCAAGGGTATCCATGCAAACGGTCTGAGCAGCGCCCGCGGGCAGAGTGGCCAAGAGGCTGGATTGCGTAACGAGGACCGCGGCATTCGCGTCCGCGAGCATGAAGGCGATGCGTTCTGGAGGAAACGCTGTATCCATGGGCATATAGGCTGCCCCGGCCTTCAGGATGCCAAGCAGGCCCACGATCATGTCCGCCGAGCGTTCGACGAGAAGCCCTACAAGCACGTCCGGTCCTGCGCCCAAACCCCTCAGGTACTGCGCGAGTTGGCTCGCGCGACGATTGAGTTCGCTGTACGTCAACCTCTGCTGCTCAAACACCAACGCGGTCTGATTGGGAGTTCTCCCGGCCTGCGCTTCAAAAAGATCGACGATGGTCTTGTCCACCGGGTAGACAACGGCGGAGTCGTTGTACTCGATCACGAGGGACTGATACTCGCGCTCGCTCAGAGGGGTAGCGGAAGTTGGCATCGTGGTGATTTCGTTTCCTGACTCTTTGCTCATGCTGGGCGCCCCGCCAGGCAATTCCGGGGACTAAGAGTGTCTCAGTCCGGAGAATTTACGGTACCTCGAAAGGTGATCCGCTCTCCGAATTCATTATTGCTATTCCTGAGTAAATGAGAACACATCAGGGGGTGGGAGAGCAATTATCATTCCGTTGGCAGTGTGGTAACACACAATTGATTCTTTCTTCTCAGTCATACCTGATGAATTTGAAATCCGGCAGAAAACTCTTGGGGAGCACTACTGAAGTGCATAGCGAACATTTGCCCTAAAGTGCGCCGTAATTTCTCACTGGGAGACGTCCATTGCCGGCGTCATCGGTGAAATCCCCATCGATCTGATAGGTACGCCTCGCCTGCGACAGGCGCTTCAAATGGTCGACGGGTCGTGGTCCTGAGAGCGGCTGTTAGAGCAAGCCGGTCTGAGTCAGCTTCACGGCGCTATTTCCATTTGGGGCCGCGGCGCCCAGCACGCCGAAATAGATGCTGGAGGCTTCTGAGTCGGCGCTGTCATTGTCCACAACGATTCCACTTGTGCCGGTGCCTTCCGTTGCCGTAGCAAGAGCGCCAGATGGAAACGTGTTGATGTTGTTTTCAATGAAGTTCGGCGCCGCATTGACGAGCCCGCTGACGAAGAGTTGATCGGTAGCTCCGTTCAAAAATTCGGTGACAGGCGAAAACTCGACAGCGGAACTCCCAACGACGGGAAAATTATTCGCTGCAGCGCCTGAAGTCATGGCGTGGCCGGCGGCGAAGGTTACTCCGTAAAGCGTTATTTGGTTGCTGGCGTTGATTGCCCAATCGTAGATCAGCCAGTTCGTTGACGTGCCGCTGCTATAATACGCGTTGTTGAATGCTGGGGCATGCATACTAAATTTTGCCCCTACACCCAATGTCGCGACCACCGGTGTCGGCGCACTAAAGCTTGCCGTACTGGCTTGTACCAATACGGAGGACCCTCCAGAGGAACCGCTCACCACGTAAACGAATCCGAACACCGCGTCAATCATTGGTGGATCTACGATCCCTCCCGTCGCGGTGCCATCTCCGACGCTCAACGGGGAACCCGCAATTGCGACTCCGGCGGGCGTGAAACCATAAAGCTTGCCGTCCGAACACCCGGCAAAAATGTTTCCTGTATGACTATCTTCAACAGCGCCGGTCACCTTCCCAACACAACTGCCAAGGGCGACCGATCCAGTCGCATTCCAGGTGGTGTCCAGGCTTGGTGCCGGCGACCCTCCACCCGTGCAGGCTGCCGTGGTGCAGAAAGCATTCTTGAAGCGGAACAGCACGCCAGCGTCGTTGCCGACGTACACCTTATCTGTGTTGTAGTCAACAAAGGGCGAAGAGAGCGTGTCGTTGTTTGCCCCTCCGAAAGCCAGGTCCGTTACGGCTCCGCTGCCCGCAGCCGGAGCCACCGCGGAAAATCCGCTGGTGATCGACTTGGGTATCAAGACGTTCTGTGCATTGGTGTCCACTCCGTCCCCGCTCTTCCACGCAAGGACATGTAAATGAGCGGCGCCCCCTCCCGTTTCGACGAAAGCGATCTTGGTTCCGTCCTGGGAAAGAGCAGGAGACGTTGAGACCAGGCCGCCCGCGGCGGTGATGTTGTACGACCACGTCGTAGTAGCCTGGAGAAGGTTATCTACTGTGCCTTGGGGCGTGCGACTGTTGCAAAAGCCTGCCGTGCCGGTGCCGATGGTGATCGCTTCGCCGACGTTGGTGGCCGTGGCCGCGACTGCCAGCGTGAGGCTGGTGCCGGGAGTGCCGATGACGCTGGCGATGGTGTCGCCCAGTGGTATGCCAGTGCCAGAGATTGCCTGGCCTACGTCCGCCTGTGTGACGGTTCCCGCCGTGATTGTTACGGTGATGGTTGAATTTGTGCTTCCCGTTATTACTTTCGACCCGCCGCTATACAGATTGCTGAAAGCTACGAGGTTCGGCTGAGTCGTGCTGCCGGCGACACTCACCGGAAAGACGGCGAAATCGGTACAGAGCGGCGTGGCGGTGGTATCGAGACCAAATTTTGCAGGGAGCATGGACGCAGCCGTTGACCCGGTTCCCAGACTGATACTCCAGTCACGATGGACGCCGGGCTCTATGTCTTCGTGGGGATGTCGCCCGTGTTTCCAGCGCCTCCAATCCCTCCGTGACTCTTCTTGCCAGCTGAGTATGGCCCGCGGATCGCGCTGTGCGGCGATCAACCCCTCTATGGAACCGAAGCGGGGATAGACCAGGTGGTGCCGGCTCCAGTCTTGCACGATGCCATTGGGGTGGTCGCCTCCTTCCTCTTTGTCTTTGTCTTTGTCTTGCCCGTGGGCCGGCAGGCCAAACAGGGTAAGCGCGCAAAGTGCAGACAACACCAAATAAAATGCGGAAAGAGATTTTCGCACGATCGTTCTCCAATCGATTCAGGCCGGCGGCCGGCCAATGGCTTATTGCTCGCCCAACTTTATCAAGCGGCGCGCCGCCTATTTAGCAGTACCTTGGGACAGGATTCGTTGAATGTAATAACTATATGGGCAATGGGAGTATTGACCAGTCGGTTAAAAGCAGGAGCCGGGAAGCTTGGGCAGCACAGCCATCCGCCGCGACGGGTGGCTGTGCTGCAAAATCCTTCCGCACCCTGATCAGCCAAACGCAACACTCGGCGTTAAATGGCTGGAGTGGTATCATCCGGCGTCGAGGAGTCGAAAACAATGGAGACCAATACAATGAGACGTTTCTTTATGCGCGCGCTGGCCGCCGGCCTTTTGTTCGGTGCAGGAGTGCTGGCGCTACCGATCATGCCGCTGGCCGCTGCCGACGACGCGTCCGCGTTCCGCCAGGCGGACAAGAGTTTGGCCGACGCTCTGGCGAAAGGCGACGCGAAGGCAGTCGGCGCTCTTCTGGATGAACGCTTCCAGTGGGTCGAGGCGAACGGCAAGATACACACGAAGGCGCAGGTGCTCGAGGATCTGGCCCAGTTCGCAGCCGATAATGAAGGCGCGCTCGACGTGCGAACCGTGGACTTTCTCGGCCAGGTCGAGCGCGTGCTCGGGATTCATCACAACCAGCGCTTCGCGCGTCTTTGGGTAAAGAATGCCGCGGGCTGGCAGGCGTTCGTCTTTCTGAACATCCCAATTCCGGCGGAGAGGCCGGATTACATGGCGCCGCCCGGTCCTCCCACCGAGGCGGACAAGGTCTGCGAAAATCCTTGCAAGACGCTGCCCTTCAGACCGGAAAACGCGGTGGAAGAAGGGGCCATGGCCACCTGGTTCCGTTTGAAAAATGATGAATGGCATCCGAACCCGGAAGACTGGGCCGCCCATACCGACGAGAATCACGAGACCCTTACGCCACGAAGTGACGTCCCCAGGTTGCAGCATATCGAGGACTTAGCTGAGCAACGCAAGCTCTACGGAGAGAACGGCGGCTCCGGGGGCTCCTCGGTGTTGTCCATGCGCATGTTTGATTTTGGCAATGTGGTGATCATGCAGGCGTTTCAGGGACGCAATCCGTCCGCGAAGCCGACCAGCTGGAATTTACGCGTGTTTCTGAATCGCGGTGACGGCTGGAAAATCGCTTTGAGCGCTCAGACGAATATTACGTAATTTGATTTGCGGGTGCCCCGCCCTTTGTGCCTTTCAAAGGGTGGGGGGTTAGATTCAACAGCAACGTGATATGTGGAGATGAATGGTCCGAAAATCCCCACCCTTGCGAAACCCGCAAGGATGGGGCACCCGGCTGATTATTTTTCAAGGCCGGCTCATTGAAATTTTATGGCCGGTGCCGCTTGGCAGGATAATGTCTCCGGTCATTTGCTTGCCGTCGGCCGCAAGTTTCCCCAGAAAATTCACTTGATCGGAGGTCACGCCTGTGACTATTCCGCCGGCCGCTACTGCTACGTTCCGAAATTGAAGGTTCATGGATACGGAGGGGTCGGCCACCGTCAGCAAGCCATTGGAGGACGCGGTAAAGGAAAATGCCGCGGGCAGCGAGCGGCCATCCGCCAGGGTGATTGTGCCCTTCCAATCGCCCACGATGGATTCAGAGGAGCCTGATTCTGCCGCGGCCTCGGCGGTCTTGGTTCCTTTCGCGCCCACCTTCTTTTCGAAATCATCGAACTTCACCCGTGTGTCTTCGCAGACGTATTCCATGATGTTCCAGCTGGGCTTCAAGATGTATTTTCGCTGGGTCTTCAGGATTGCCGTGTAGGCCAGCGGGTCCTCGAGGGTGATGTCGATCATCAGGGTATCGTGGTCAGGCCGCCGTATGCGCTCCACAATGTGCAGAGCTTCGGAATGCGGGTGCCCGGCAACATCCAGCCAGGTCTTGTCATTGAAGCCAGTGGAATCGACCACCAGGGTGTCTCCCTCCCATTTGCCGGTGGAGTCGCCCATCCAGGTGGGATTCGCGTCTTTCGGATGATCCCGCCCGTCGGTGAAAATCTGGCGCACCAGGTGTCCGTATTCGAAAAACATGATCGTGCGGCCCGGGACCTGAAGAACTTCGAAGGGATAGGCATGGGTGTAGATGTTCGGCACGCCGGGGGGAAGACATTCGTTATTCGGGTCGTTGGAAGTAAGCGCCGTGTACTCCCCGCCGATCGGATGGTTGCCCTTGAATTTCTCCTCGGCCGAGGGAGTGAGAGGTAGAACGCTCAGGCGCTGGCCCTGCGCGTCGGTCCAAATGAAGTTGAACGTGTTGACCGAGGACGGGTACCACACGCCGGTAAAGTCCCCCGTATGACCCGCCTTCTGGCTCGCCGCCGGTGTTTGTGCCAGCGCGGGGGACGAAACCGCGAGCAACGCGGCAAAACCCAATAAAGCTATCCCTGGAATTCTCATTTGGAAGAATCCGGCGGCAACACGGTTCCGGGAAGTTCATGGCCATCCGGGAAGACCAATTTTTTAATTTGCATTCCCTTCTCGCCGTTCTTGGCCGGAGCGCCGATTATGGTCACCTGATCTCCGGGTTTGAGGGTGCTTCTGCTCCAGCCTCTTCTTGATAGAAGATTGGGGCTGGGCAATTCTCCCTCCCACTCGCTGACCTTGCCACTATCGTCTTTTACCGTGAACGTGAGCAACGTGTGCGGATTGACGAACTGGAGTTCGGTCACGGTTCCGCGGAGGGAAACGATTTTGGTCATGTCATATTCCGAAGCGCCGTGGTGCGCCCACAGCGGTATCGAGGCCAGCAAGAAGCTGACGGTCAATGCAGCGCGCGTGAATCGCTTGCTTTTCATGCAACCTCCGGAACGGAATCTTGCTCGACCGGCTTTCATTTAAGAGTTCGTTTCGCTTGATAGTTTATCAATAGCTTCTGCTCGTTGGCAGAATTTCCTCATGCTTATCGCGAGTAATGCTGCGGTGTCAATCCTTTTTCGTCTTGCGAAAGCAACATAGTGCAAAACCTTTAACACAGAGGGCACTGAGGAATTCGGAGTTCCACAGAGAAAACTTTGCTCACCCTTCGAGGACTTGCTTCCTCTTGGTTTTCTCTGTGATCTCTGTGTTGAAGCATTTGATTTTGCGGGGCTGACAGTACGGATGGGCGTAGTATCATCCCGGCTTGCGGTGGGATTACGGAAGCCAGTTAACAATTTGCGTGGCGATTGAGGGGCAGAGGGATGAGCGAAACTGCAAAGGCTGCGGCAAGCCAGCCACTCGTGGAGATCGCAAAACTTGTGGAATTCATCACGCGAGGGCTCACGGCCGCGGGGATTCCTCCGGAAGATGCGGGGCAGGTGGCCGCACTGATGGCCGAGGCGGACGCGCGCGGAGGGGACGCTCATGGAGTGTTTCGCCTGCCGCAATATGTGAAGCAGATTCAAAGCGGGGCCGTCAATCCGCGGCCCAACATACAGGTCGTGAAGAGCCAGGCCGGCACGGCTCTCATCGACGGCGACAACGCGTTGGGCCATCTGGTGATGAAACGCGCCACGGAATTGGCGATCGAGAAGGCGCGGCAGTGCGGCGTCGCTTGGGTGGGGACGCGCCGCAGCAATCATGCGGGACCTGCGCAGCTTTATCCGCGAATGGTGGCGGCGCAGGACATGATCGGGATGTACTTCTGCGTGGGCAACACCAATCTTGTGCCGCCGTGGGGCGGGACTGAAGTGTTGCTCAGCACCAATCCTATCGCCATCGCTGTGCCGGGCTTGCGACATCCCGCCATCTCGCTGGACATGGCCACGACGAACGCCGCGTTTGGCAAAATCCGGCTGAAAGCGCAGCGCGGCGAGCCGATGCCCGAAGGGTGGATGATTGACCGCGAGGGGAAACCGTTGACCGATCCGAAACGCGCGAGCGAAGGATTTCTTCTTCCCATCGGCGGGCCGAAAGGTTACGGCTTGGCGCTCATGATTGGATTGCTGGCGGGAACATTGAACGGCGCGGCGTTTGGCCGGGACGTGGTGGACTACACGGTTGACTCGAAGACGCCAAGCAACACAGGGCAATCCATCGTGGCGGTGAATATTGCGGCGTTCGCGGACGTGCAGACTTTTAAGGAGCAAGTGGACGAAGTGTGGGACGTGATGAAGTCGTCTCCGACGCTGCCCGGCGTCGACGAAGTTCGGCTGCCGGGGGAACGCTCGGAGCAGATTTACCGCGAGCGGATGGCGCATGGTGTTCCGCTCGGCGACGCGCAACGCAAAGCGCTGGATGAACTGGCGGACCGGTTGGGTATTGCGCGATTACAGTAACAACGGGCGGTTATTTTGCAGGCGTAAGTAGCACAGGCTTCAGCCTGTGGGGGGCGACCTCGCAAGGACTAAACCCCACAGGCTGAAGCCTGCGCCACCAAACTGCTTCAGTTGCACGCGGAAAGACCTATTGCGCTGGAATGCGGGCGAGGCCTGCGCCGGCTGCGCGCCAACGGCCGTGTTGCTTTACGAAAACGCGCATCACGCGGTACTGGCCGCTGTAGTTGGTTTCCCCCTGCGTGCCTCGAATCGTGGTTGTGTCCGTAAGGACTGCAACATCCGGCGACGCATATCTCACTTGAATATCGCTGGACTGGATCGCGAGGTCGCCGAGTTTGGTGTTCGCGATCATATCGACCTGCTGCTGTTTCGTGACGAGAAATCCCCCGGGGTGAATTTCCACAAAATCGTCGGCGAAGAGCCACGCTGCGGTGTCGCCGTCATGGTTGTGCGCTGCATCGAGCCAGACGTGGTCAAGGATCGCAACCGTGCCGGCGACGTCTTCACCTGTCGCGGCCGATTTTTTCGGCGCCTGACCCAGGGCCACGGCGACCGAGGCGATGATCAGCAATGTGGTCGCAGCCAGGCTGTACGCGCGTGTCATTCGTGTCTCTCCTGAAAAAACTCGGTCCGGAATTATGTGGCGCCGGCGTCCCGCCGGCGGTTTTTCCTTGGCCCGCCAGTCCTTAAAATCACCGCCGAGACGCCGGCGCCACGCCACGCGGGCCAGGCTCATTTCTTTGTCAGGTCCGGATTCATCACCACGCCCGTCGCCTGCCAGGCGCCATTTTTCTTGATGACCACTCGAAAAACGTTGAACTCGCCGTCCAGACTCGCGCCCTTGCTGTCGTGCCCTTTGATGGTGGTGTGATCGGTCAGAATCGCGACATCCCCAAAAACGTGAACCTGAATGTTTTCGGGGTCGAGCACGAGGAGCGTGGGACGATCGGGGCCCCTTAGAATTCCGAGCCACTCCTTTTTTGTGTAGGACTGGCCGTTGGCAAGCACCAGCACATAGCTATCGGCGAAAAATTTTTCCAGGTAATCCAGGTTACCGGTTCTTTCGGAATCCAGCCATTTGTGATCCAGCGCTTTCCAGTCCACTCCGGCGGCTGGAGGCGCGGCGCTTTTCGTTTGAGCGAATGACGGCGGGGCGAAGCAAAGGATCAATGCGAATGCTCCCACACGAATTGGTCTCATCGGGAAATCTCCTCGAAAAGGCTGACCGCGCGAAACCCCGGATTGAAATCAAATCCTACTACATGCCCGGCCGGGTGCCCCACCCTTTGTGATTTTCAAAGGGTGGGTGTTTAGATTGCAGAGTTATCAAGGAAAGTGAGTTGGACGCATTGGATACCGGGCCGAAAATCCCCACCCTTGCACAACCCGCAAGGATGGGGCACCCGCGCTGTTTATGATTTTCAATGGGTGGAACGGACGGCGGTTTCGCGATCGGCACGGTGTACAATACCGCGCGGACATGACCATCAGGAATCAAGCAGAGCTGGCTCGCCGCTTTCTCGAACTGCACCGCGGTCCAAAAATATTGGTCCTGCCGAACGCCTGGGATGTTGCCAGCGCGCGGATTTTTGAAGATGCGGGATTTCCGGCGATTGGGACCACAAGCGCCGGCGTCGCCAATTCCTTCGGCTACGCTGACGGGCAGAAAATTCCCCGCGAAGAAATGCTGGCCGCCGTGCGCCGCATTGCGGAAGCCGTCGAAGTGCCCGTCACCGCGGATGTGGAAGCCGGCTTTGGAAGCACGCCCGAAGAGGTGGCGGGCACGGCGCAGGCGGTGATCGCCGCCGGAGCCGTGGGAATGAACCTCGAGGACGGCATCGAGGGAAAACACGATTCGCTTGCCGACGTGAATCTCCAGAAGGAAATCATCCAGGCAGTGTTGGAGGTGGTCGAGGGCGCAGGCATCCCCTTCGTGCTGAATGCGCGCACGGATGTTTTTCTGAACGGCATCGGCCCGGCGGAGACTCGGCTGGGGCGTGCGATCGAGCGTCTCGACGCTTACCACGCGGCTGGCGCGGCGTCGCTCTTCGCCCCCGGCGTGAAGGACTCGGAAACGATCGCGCAATTGGTGCGCGGAGTTGCCGGACCGCTGAACATCCTGGCGACGGTTGGGACGCCGACGGTTGCGGAGCTGCAGCAACTCGGCGTCGCGCGTGTGAGTGTCGGGTCAGGACCGATGCGGGCGACGCTCGGTTTTCTCGGACGCATGGCGCGACAACTCCGCGAGGAAGGTGCCTTCACTCTGATGACAGACGGCACTATTCCGTACGCGGACGCGAATCGTTTGGTTCAGCCAAAGCGCAGCCAGTCCTGACCTGGGAACGCCAATCTCCCGATTGGCGCGTGCACGGGTGCCCCACCCTTTGCGGTTTTCAAAGGGTGGGGGTTTAGATTTCAAATTTAAGGAAAATAGTTAGATGCGTGGTAATTCGTTCGGAAAACCCCCACCCTTGCAAAAACCGCAAGGATGGGGCACCCGGCCATTCGGGAGAATGGCGTTCCCGGGAGATGCCGAAATCATCCTGCTTGACCGCGCGAATCCTTCAGTTATACAAGAAGACAAGCTCGGAATCGTTCTTCGAGGTGCAATTTTGAAGACCTTGTCGTCTGTCACTCTTGGCGTGGCCTTTTTCTTACTCTCCTTTTCGTCGCCCGTTTTTGCGCACCATGGATTCGCGGTCGAGTTTGACAAGGATAGTCCCCTCACGATCACCGGGACCGTGACGAAGATGGAGTTCATGAATCCGCACATTTATTTCTATCTCGATGTGAAAGGCAAGGATGGCAAAGTAGTGAACTGGGCTTTCGAGGGCGGTCCTCCAAACGTGATTTACCGGCAGGGCTGGAGAAAAGATACGCTGAAGCCGGGCGACGTGGTGACGGTCAAGGGCTTCCGCGCCAAGGACGGCTCGCACCTGGCGTCTTGCGCGACCGTCAAGCTTCCGGATGGGCGCGAGGTTTCTGCCGGGACGGGAGGCGCCTCCCAGAATACGTATGGCGCGGCAGGCGCGGACGGCAAGAAGTAAATGGGAGCGAGCAAAGAGTGGATCAGAGGCCGAGCATGAAGAACTATTTCCGCGCCCCCACCGTTTGCGCCGCGTTGTTAGTTTTCGTTTTGCCTTTCGTGATTTCGTGCGGTAGCCGCGCAGCGTCGGGGAATCCTCAGGCGGCAGCCCCGCCGGATTTAAATGGAGTGTGGTCCGCGCCGTTCACGCCGGACATTTCGAAAACTTTGGGCCACCAACCGCCGTTCACACCATACGGGGCCGCGCGATTTGCGAAAGAGGACGAGTTTGACGACCCGCTGACCAAATGCCTGCCGATCGGCCCGGCGCGAGGGATCCAAGCGGGACTCATGCCCTTTCAAATCGTGCAGACGCCGAGCGTGTTCACCATCCTTTTCGAGAACCAGCACACGTTTCGCATCATTCACACCGATGGACGCAGCCATCCGAAGGATGTGGACGCGACCTGGTTCGGCGATTCCATCGGCAAATGGGACGGAGACACTTTGGTAGTGGACACTGTGGGGATCGACGACCGGACATGGCTCGACACGGCGGGGCACGAGCATAGCGACCAGCTGCATCTGGTCGAACGCTTCCAAAAGGTGGACAATAACAACATCAAATGGACCGTAACATTTGAAGATCCCAAATTTTTCACGGAGCCCTGGTCCATCACGTTGCCGATTGCGCGCCAGAATACGGAGATCATGTCGTACTCCTGCGAGGAGAACGAAAAGGACAGGGCCCATTTGCGGCGCACAAAAAAATAGTTTTGAATGATTGGCGGCTGCCGGATATTCGCCGCCATGATGAATTCATACCGGGAGCATGAAATGAAAAAATATCGATTGAACTTTTTGATTGCGGGCGTTGCCCTGCTGCTGACTTCCCTTCCGCTTTTGGCGCACCACGGCAACGCCTCGTATGACGCCGAAAATCCCATCACGATCAAGGGAACCGTTACGGAATTTGCGTGGACCAATCCGCACGTTCAAATTTATCTGGATGTGAAAGACGACAAAGGCGGCGTCGTGCATTGGAGCGTGGAGACTTATAGCCCGGGCAAACTGGTGCGGGCCGGTTGGTCAAAAGACAGCGTGAAGCCCGGCGATCAAGTTTCCATTAATCTCGTTCCGGCGAAGAGCGGAGCGCCCGTGGGTTTTCTGCACAAGCTCGTGCTTCCGGACGGCAAAGAGTTGGGTTTGCAGGAACTGGAGAACTGAACGCGGCTGCGGCAAGCAAATTGCGGTCCAAAGCGGAACGCTTGAAAACTGGAAACTGAATTAAGGGAGAAGCTTCAGGATGCGAAAACGAATTGCGACGATTACCTGGATTGCCACGCTGGCGGCGATACTGGCTTTGCCCGCGCTAATTCACTCTCAGATGCCCAGCCAACAATCCCCTGCGGCAAAGAACAATGCTTCGGCTCCCGCAGATCCTCATGACTTGTCCGGAATGTGGGAATTTTTTGCCAACATCCCCGGCCAGGGCATCTACGCGACTCCGAGCAAAGACCACCCTCCGATGACGCCCTGGGCAAAGGCGAAATACGATGAAGCGAAGCCAGGGTACGGCCCGAAAGCGCAAGGCGGCGGGAATGACCCGATTCTGAAATGCAATCCGACCGGGATTCCACGAATCCTGTTTTTTCCGCAGCCGATTGAAATCTTTCAGACCCCGGACCGCGTGTTCATGTTCTTCGAGCGCGACCATGCCTGGCGCCAAATCTGGACCGACGGGCGAAGCCATCCCAAGGATCTGGCACCCACCTGGATGGGAGATTCGACCGGCAAGTGGGACGGAGACACCTTCGTCGTGGATACGGTCGGCTTGAATGAGAAGAGCTGGCTGGATTTTTACGGAGATCCGCACAGCGAAGACATGCACTTGATCGAGCGCTATAAGCGCGTGGATCGCAACACCATGTCGCTCCAGCTGGTCGTCGAGGATCCCAAGGCTTACACGGCTACCTGGGTGGGCGACATTAAAAGCTACAAGCTGCTGGTGGGGAAGAAAGCGTATATGGAGGAGCTCTTCTGCATTCCGGAAGAAGAGGACGCGTTTACGAATAGGATCAGGATGCCGGCGGTGGGGCAAGGCCCCAAGTAGCACAGGCACTCTTGCCTGTGCGGTTTTCTTAATTTCTTAAATTGCAAAATCAAAAGCGACAGGCTGGAAGCCTGTCCTACTTGGTTTACTTCGCCAGATACATGTAGCCTACCGTGTTGTTTCCGGGCGACGCGAACCACATTCTTCCTTTTGGATCGTTGTTGAGTTCCCTCATTCCGTTGCCAACGGCGGGAGCGGGATATTCGGTTATTTTTCCGGTGGCGGGATCCAGGCGGCCGACTGTGTCCATGATTCCGGAGGCGTACCAGACCTGGTTGGTCGTATCGATTCCGATGGGATACGGTGACGGCTGTTCGCCGGGCAGCTGGTATTCCTTGAACGCGCCCGTTTCCGTGTCCAGGCGCACGATCTGTCCTCGGTCGTACTGCGCCAGCCAACCGATTCCGTTGGCATCCACTTCAAAGCGGCGGCGCGAACCGGGCTGCGGCGGCGGCGTCCAGGTAGTGACTTTCCCGGTCTTATATTCCACCTTGAAAATTCTTCCCTGCCCGCCGGCCTCGTCGAACCAGATGTTGCCGGCCTTATCGAGATTCGCTCCGTACGTGCCGGGAACATCTTTCAGTTCCGTGTACGTTCCGGTCTTGGGATCAAAACGGTAGGAGTAAGGCGTGCCCGAAACCCACAGGATTCCGTTCGGATCTTCGCGCACCGTGTTCATCGTCTTGCCCGGCCCTTTGTATTTGGTTTGCTTGCCGGACTTGACATCCACTTTCACGAGCGTCCCGCCCTCTTCGACGACCCACGCCGAAACTCCATCGCGCGTCATCTGCACCGAGCGCGTGCCCACGCGCGGCGACTGGCTCTCCCACAAATATTCCTGCAGCTCTCCCGTGTCCGGATTCAACCGGCCCACGCCGTTCACCGTCCCGAAATACGGGCACCAGATGTTGCCGTCTTTGTCGGGGTTGGCGTCCCAGGTCATGCGGCCCGGCGGCATTTCGTACATCACGTACACAATCTTGAGCGCGTCGTCGCTGAACTGCTTCATCCAATCCTTGTACGCGGGAAGATCGGCGGGAGATTCCGGAAGCGCGCCCGGCCCGGTGCCGAAAATCTTGCTGGCGTAGGCCGCGACTTCGTTGACGTCCTGGTCGCTCTTGATCGTGCCGTAGACGACGCTGCCGCCCATTCTTGTCGACATCATGTCCTTGAGCGTTTCGCGCCATCCGTTTTCGTCGCGCCGCACGTTGATGAACTGCTCGAACCCGTGGCAGCTCGAGCCGCAGCGGGCAAATTTTTCTTTGCCGGGACCTTCCGGAAACAGGTCGATGCCCTGGATGATGGGAATTTCGTCCCAGTGCACCATCTGCTTTTGCAGCGCCCAGTCGAAGGTGGCGTTCTGGTTGGCGGCGAGGAAGATTCCGCTCTTCGAGTCGGACCGGTAGCCTACGGATCGCGCCTGCACCTGATAATTGCCAGCGGGAAGATTCTCCACGCGGTACGTCCCATCGTTGCCGGAAAGGACGATGACCGTCACGCGGGTCTTCGCGTTTCGGGCCTGCACGAACGCGGCGCGAAATGGCGCGCCGTCCGGCCCCGTTACCTTGCCCGTGATTGTCGCACCAAATGCCAGCGAGGAAATGAGAGCGATGGCGCTCACCAGTCCGCTTATTTTAAGAATCCTGAGTGGCTGCATGACTCCTCCTTGCAATGGGCGATTGACGCCGGTCGATCCGCAAACCAGGGCTCGTGAGAAAAGGCGCGGAAACTTGGCCAATGAAAACGGGCTCCGTCGGGTCCACGCGCAATTTTACTTCCACCCGGGTGCAATGCCGCAGAGGCTATCAAACCGACGCGCCGACTGTCTATGGAGAACTGCCTTCACTCTATTTCTCGAGACACTTGCTTCAGTTTGTCCACGCGTGGCCAGCGGAAGGGCTTGTAGATAAATTCACTCCCCCGTTTCCCTGGCAAGTTTTTATGCGCAGGATAGGACGTTTCAATTGGACTTGCGGTTCGCGTCCGCCTAACCTCAGCTTGCGTCAACTAGCATCTACCCTTACAAAAATCGAAGTGTGAGATAGAATCCTCACTGCATTTAAGAAAATTCCGGCTGTTTGATTGGCTCGTCTGGTAGAGACTGCGATGCCGGTTGCCGGTGCACCGGAAAGAAAGGGAGAAAATTCAGATGGCCAAGGCGAGGGAGTTTACAGTAACGATTGAAGACAAACCGGGCGCACTGGGGAAATGTTTCCTCGGCCTGGCGGAGCGCGGAGTGAACATCCTGGCCTTTCAATCGTACGTCGAGGAGCGCGAAAGCCTGGTCCGATTCGTAACGGATAATCCAGCCGCCGCCAAGGACATGCTGGGCAGCCTGCGCATGATCTTCGAGGAAACGGAGGTGGCCATCGTCAAAGTGGCGAACCGCGCGGGCGAGTTGGGCCGCGCAGCCAGGCGGCTGGGCGAAAAACAGATTAACATCGACTACAGCTATTGCGGGATGGACCCGGGCTCGAGCCTCGGGCTGCTGGTCTTCGGAGTTGACAACCTGACCAAGGCATCGGCAGCGCTGGACGAGTTAGCGACCGAAGCTGCGTAAAATGAGAATCCGCGCCCGAGGCGTTTAAAAGTACAGATCCGAAGATCCTCACTCGCCGATGACTGCCACGCCTTGAATTTCAATCAGAATCCCCGGCTGAGCGAAGTTGGAAACTGTAATCAACGCGCTCGCCGGGAATTTGCCGTCCGGGAACATCTCGCGGCGCAATTTCACGAACGGGTCGCCGTTGCGGGGATCGTTGATAAATACAGTCATGGTCACCATATTCTGCAGGCTCCCGCCGCTGCGCTTCAAAGTGCGGTCGATTAACGCGAAGTCCGTCCTGGCCTGACCCAGGAAGTCTCCCGCAATTGATTTCCCGTTCAAGTCCAC
Organism: uncultured Acidobacteriota bacterium; assembly: GCA_963804145.1. Lineage (GTDB taxonomy): Bacteria > Acidobacteriota > Terriglobia > Acidiferrales > UBA7541 > Palsa-360. The sequence continues at coordinate 1,171,704 of CAWDPI010000010.1, forward strand.
AGTGGTGGTTTGCCCCGCGAGCCAAATGATTCTCCCGCCCCTGGTGACCACCGCAGGAGAGAAAGCGCGCTCCTTCTGGGCCGCGCTTCCTTCCAGATATTGCACGGAGGATGATGCAGGTTGCTGTGGTGCAGAGACGCCATTGGCCCCTGTGAGGAGCCCAAGTCCAATTCCTATAATGCCTACCAGTCCAAGCACAAAGCGGCTCAATTTAGATTCTCCCTTCCTTTGGAATTGACTGTCTCGTTGCATAACAGGCGCGATGATACACCCGCCTGTCGGGCGACAGGCATGAACAGGAGCCCACGCGCGCGGTCGGAAAAATTTATTTGTCTCCCGGGAGATGCTGACTGGACCGCTCCCGCGCAAATTGTTTGCGCGAGTCGCCGGCGTTATAATGTGGGGCGCCTTAAAAAATTAACATCGCATTCCGGGACGAGTGTTGTTGGCGAATGTTGTTGCGAGCTTGCATCCTGCGCAATTTTGAGCGCTTCGCTCGAAAACACATGGGGGCATAATTATGGGAAAGATTTTCTTCAGCGCGCTTCTGGGTTTCCTTCTGGCAATTCCGCTGACGGCGCAGACGGGCCAGCAGGCTCCGCCTAAAGATCTTTCCGCCTGGCTTCGCAATTCCTACGCGATGAATCGCAAATTCATTGCGCGCACCGCGGATAAAATGCCGGAGGAGTTTTACGGGATGCGGCCGGGCGCGCAACCGGAGGTCCGCACGTTCGGACAGCTGATCGGGCACCTGGCCAACTTTAATTATCGCTGGTGTTCCGATGCCAAGGGCGAAAAGAACCCTATGGAAGAAATGGATTTTGAAAAAGTCACTGCAAAGCCCGACCTTGTGAAAGCGTTGAATAGCGCTCTCACTTACTGCGACGGCGCGTATGCCATGCTCACGGACGCCAACTCCATGGATCTGGTGCAGGGCACGAGGGACGATGGCACCAAAGCTCCCGTGCTGCGAATTAGCCGGCTGATCTCAAATCTCGCGCACAACAATGAGCACTACGGCAACCTCGTCACCTACATGCGGATCAAGAGCATCGTCCCGCCATCCTCCGAGCCGCGCTGATTCGCGGCGCGGGCCGCTGACACACGCCCCGGAAACGTGCTATGTTGCGCCCCAACGAAGCACAGGGATTATTAGAAGCTGGGAGGAAATGAGCATGGGGAATCGCGCTTCCGGAAACTTCGCAACGCCCGCGGATTTTGGCAACGCAAATAGAAATCCAATCGACTCCGGCGCTTCGCGCAGGAAATTCCTGAAAGCTCTTGCCATGGCCGGAGCGGGCGCAATTCTTCCCGGCACAGTCATCGGCAGCAGGTTGTTCGCGCAGGCGATTTCGCCTTCCGTCCGCCCCATGCTCGGACGGATCGACGTGCACCACCACTTGTTTCCGCCGTTTTATCTCAAGGCCATGGAAGAGCAAATGCGCGCGGGCGGATTCAACCCCCGGCCCTGGACTCCCTCGACATCGATCGACATGATGGACAAACACGGAATCGCCACGGCCTTTGTGTCTCCCGTCCAGCGCCTGGTGATGGATTCGATGAGCGATCGCAGCGAAAAAGGACGCACCCTCGCGCGGCAGAACAACGAATATGGCGCACAGATGGTCAAAGATTATCCCGGGCGTTTCGGAAACTTCGCGGCATTGCCGTTGCCCGACACGGACGGGAGCCTGAAAGAAATCGCGTACGCGCTAGACGTGCTGAAGGCGGACGGCATCGCCCTGTGGACGAGTTACATGGACAAGTGGCTTGGCGATCCTTCTTTCGCGCCGGTCTACGAAGAATTGAACCGCCGCAACGCCGTGGTTTTTGTACATCCCGCGCGCGCATCGTGCTGCCGCACCCTTCCGGGACAATCCGGCATCATCGAATATGACATTGACACGGCGCGCGCCATTGACAGTCTTCTCTGGGACGGCACGCTGGCGAAAAATCCGAATATCCGCTTCATCTTTTCGCACTCCGGCGGAGCATTTCCGGTTCTGGCCGCGCGCATCATCGACGATTTTCCGAAGAATCGCGCCGCCAACGCGCCGCACGGCGTGGACTTTGAGTTCAAGAAACTCTTTTTCGACACCGCGCACGCAGGCCGCGCGCCCGCGCTCGACGCGCTGAAGGACATCGTGCCGGTATCGCAGATCATGTACGGAAGCGACGCGCCCATCCGGAATTACGAGCTGACGGATGAATGGCTCGTTCAATACGCCGGCTTCTCGGAAGACGACTGGAAGTCCATCAATCGCGGCAATGCCGAGCGATTGTTTCCGCGACTGAAGGCGTGAGCGGCGGACTAGGTAGCACAGGCACTCTGCCTGTGCGGGGTTCGCGATCGTCGCTTCGTCGGGTGGCTTTGCGGGTGGCTTTGCGTGCGGCTTACAAAACCGCACAGGCAGAGTGCCTGTGCTACCTCGGATGTTTCCGCACTTTAGTCAGCAAGGTGATCAGGTATAATTGCAGCGTGCAGGGAGGTGGCGAAACAATGTGTCCACCTTCATTATTTTTGAAAGGATTCCCTGCATGTTGCCGTTACTTCTGCTAGCCGCGTCTCTATTACCCTCGCAGCAGGCAATCCGCGGAATGTATTGACGCCGGCGCCGAAGCTGCTGTCACTCAGACCCAGGAGGCGCACGGACCGCGCGGCGCCACCGCCGTGCTCAAGGTTTCCACGGCTGACGATCACAGCAAGGACTCTCATGATTGCATGGCCGACTACAAACTCGTGGTCACTCCCGCCACTGGCAGCACTCCGGTAGAGGTCGATTTCCTCGCTTCGGATGGCGATTACGGGCGAACTTTGTCGCTGCGTCTCGCTGGTTTCTCGCAGGACGGCAAGCGCGTACTCGGAATTCTGGCCGAAGGCGGCAAGTATTCAACGACGTTGCTCTTCGACTACCATGCGGGCAACGCCGAGGTGCCACTCGTCGACCTGAAAATGCAGTTCGCCCGAGTCGCACCGCCGGGCTGCAGCCAGACATTGGAGGTCATCGGCACTACGGCGAGCGGAGCAATTGTCGTGGAGTCAAATTCGGAGAAGGCCTGCGGCTCGAGCCGCCGCTGGCTCGTCGGCGTCGCAGGCAGCAAAGCGCAGCCCCTTCCGCAGGGAGCATCGGTTCTGGGTCTCTACGAATCCAAAAGTGGCGTTCAATAGGCTGGGCCCCGGCACATCTCAACTTTTGGCGTATCGTTCCCGCAGCGAGGATGCTGTAAGAAAGCGTCGTGTTCTGATTTTCGGGTGGACTGCGGGATGTGAGGACTACTTTTTCTTCTTTGGTTTGCCCCGCGCGATCTTCAAGCCGAAATAACTCCGCTCAGATTTGGACATCTTCCTTCCCATAATGTATTGGAAGAGGCGGTCGAGAGACATCTCCTTCTTTTTTCGTTTGCCCCGATTTTTGGAGCGTCGCTTCAAATTACGTGTCCCAGGTTTGTTTTGGCGCTTTCCTTTTTTGACCAGCAGCAGCCTGGCGGGCAAGATTCCTCTCTGCGCGCCATATCCTCACCTCGAGATTTGCAGAACAGCTCCGACAAACCAGCCTTAGTACCTTATATCATATAACTATTTACTTAGTACATTGTGATTGAAACGGAAAATCAAAGGCCATCCTGCATTCCCTGCATATGGGAAAGTGCAGTACTGTAAATCGGCGATCCCTCATTCAGAAGAATTGCCGTGAACACGTCACAGCCGCGACAATCGAAAACAGAGACCCAGTGATCGGCTCGATGAACGTCGATTCACTTTCGCTTTCTCCCCGCCTTTTTGGCCGCTTTTTTAGGGGCCTTTTTGCGGGCAGCCTTCCGCACAATGCTGCCGCGCCGCTTGCTGATATTTTCCATAATCTTGCCTAGCTCGCGCCTCAGCGCGTCTTCAATGATCTTCGACCGGCGTTCCCTGCGAGCGACGCGGCTGACGTACGAGGGATCCTTGCCAAGCCGGCGAGCCACCCGGTGGTAAAGCCCCCTGAAAAGAGAAGCCAAGTCATAGGGAGCGCGTGTAGATTTGGCATTTTTCGGTGTGCGCGATACACGTGGCCCCTTGCGATCCAAGGATCGTGGTGCTTTTCTGCTACGCATGGGAGCCTCCACGAACGGTACCAAGGGAAGCAACCCTTCGTCGTTGGCACCGTATAAATGATTCGTAAAGAGTGCTGTGATATAGATCACAGATGCTGCAAAGGGCATTTCGGTTTTGTCGCATTTGTTCCAAATTTCCTTGGGGCACACTTCGGAGACGAGTGTTTAATGCCCTGCGGAAGGAAAATTCGAATCGCACGCGAAGAGGAGAGCCGCCATTGGTTGAAATGGCTCGCACTCCGAGTGTACCGTGCAAGTATCCGGGAGGACGACGATGAATCATGGAACGAATTTGGCAGCGCTTTCCAGTCAGCCCACGCGGCGGCAAGCGTTCGCAGGTGTTGCGATGGCATTCGGCGGTTTAGCCGTGGTTTCAGTGAAGGCCTGGGCGGAGGCAGCAGGGGAAATTTCTCATACGGCGGAATCCATTCACCAGGAAGTTGTTTTCAAGGCGAGCCGCAAGCGCGTCTACGATGCGCTTACGGACGCCAAACAGTTCGACCACGTCGTGCTGCTCAGCGACGCAAGGAAAACGCGCATGCCCGCGGGAGCCCCACCCACGCAAATCAGTCCTGAAGTGGGCGGCGCCTTCTCGACGTTCGGCGGCCTTATCGTTGGCAGGCATATCGAGTTAGTGCCCAACTCGCGAATTGTCCAGGCATGGCGCCCGGCCTACTGGAAACCGGGCGTATACTCGATTGTGAAGTTCGAGCTCGGAGAAAGCGGCTCCGAAACTAAACTCGTTCTCGACCACACGGGCTTCCCCGACGGCGACGGGAAAAGTCTCCTCGACGGGTGGAACAAAAACTATTGGGAGCCACTCGCAAAATACCTGGCTTAGGTGCTGCGTCTTCGGACTCGCACCGATGCTAATGCGGCGTGATCGGTCGCCGGGACCGCCGCATTGCCCCTGTTCGCGCCCCGAAATGAACCATTCATATTCCGTTAATGCGGACGATGCATTCTTTCGATACACGCAGGCCCTACGCGGACGTATAACATTGCTTCATGACAACGGCAATCAGGACGGCGATGATGGAAAACGATGAACGCCCGAAATTGAGCCCGCACCAGAAGGCGCTGAAGATCAATCTCGATCCGCTGTTTTACGGGACGTTCGCTGAGATCGGCGCCGGGCAGGAAGTTGCGCGCTGGTTTTTCAAGGTGGGCGCCGCGGCGGGAACAATCTCCAAGTCCATATCGGCTTACGATATGGCGGTAAGCGACGCGATATACGGCCGCTGCAAGCGCTACGTCTCGCGGGAGCGCTTGCAGGGGATGCTCGATTACGAGCACGGGCTCAACCTGGAACGGCTGCAGTCCTCGCGGCGAGAGAGCACTGCGTTCTTTGCCTTCGCCAACACCGTGGCGGCTCGCAATTATCTGGGCACCAATGAGTGCCATGGCTGGATGGGCGTAAAATTTCAGGCGCACCCGCGCGACGAAAACAGCCAAATCATCATCCACGTCCGGATGCTCGATCGTGAAAATGATTTGCAGCAGGAGACTCTGGGCATCGTGGGCGTCAATCTCCTCTATGCCGCATTTTTCCTGCATCACCGGCCGGAGCAGATCCTCGAATCGCTCCTCGACAACCTCACCACACAGCGCATTGAAATCGACATGATCGAATTCTCGGGCATCGAATTCCGCCATGTCGACAATCGCGTGATGAGCCTGAAGCTCGTGCAACTGGGGCTCAGCGGCGCCGCAATGTTCGGGCCGACCGGCGAAGTGCTGCAGCCTTCCGAGGTCCTGCGAAAGCGGCCCATCCTGGTAGAGCGAGGAAGCTTTAGGCCGGTAACCAAGGTCAACATCGACATGATCAAGAGCGCTCACGAACGCTTTGCCTCGGAACCGGAGGTCGAGCCCGGCCAGGTCGTCGAGCTGATGGAAATCACCATGAAAAATCTCCTGGCGACGGGAAAGATTGACCTCAACGACTTTCTGGCTCGAGCGGACGTCCTGGCCGCCGCCGGCAAGACCGTGCTGATCTCGGACTACTTCGAATACTACCGGCTGGCAGCCTACCTGACGCGATATACTTCGCAGCCCATCGCGGTGACGATGGGCGTCGCCAGCCTCCAGGATCTGTTCATGGAACAGTATTATGCGGGACTTGAAGGCGGCATCCTCGAAGCCTTTGGCAAACTTTTCACCAAGGACTTGCGGATTTACGTGTATCCCCTGCGGGACCCGGCTACCGGCGAGCTCAGCACCGTGCAGAATATAAAAATGCCCGGCGACTTGCACAGCCTGTACTGCCACCTGGTCGAGCGCGGACGGATCAAGCAGCTCGACAATTTCGACGAAAGTGTGCTGCATATCTTTTCGCGCGATGTCCTGCGGCGCATCAAGGACCACGACGACTCCTGGGAGGCGATGGTCCCCCCGGAAATAGCCCAGGTGATCAAGGACCGCCACTTCTTCGGCTACCGCGAAGCCGAAGCTACGGATGACGCACTGCTGAGATAACGATCCGCTGCCGTCGGTTGACATGACTTGTGCTCCGTGTGTACCGTGTCGGGATGTCATCCAAACCAGTGGAGTTTGCGGGCGCGAATGCGCCGGCCGGGGTGGTGATCGAGCGCGCCGGGGACGTCCTGAATTTCACGTTGAACAATTCTGAGCACGAAAATGAAGTGACTGGCGCGATGTTTGAAGCGATGCTTGCGGAGCTTCGTCGCGAAGCGGCGCATCCGGGCGCGCGAGTCTTGCGTCTTCGGGCGCGCGGTAAAGTCTTCTGCACGGGGCGCGAGCGTGCGGGGCGGGACGCTGCTTCGATCCATCGCGAATCGGCGCGCCTCATCGAATTCAAGCGGGCTTTGCGGGTATCGCCGCTGATCAGCGTGGCGGAGGTGCAGGGCGACGCGTTTGGTTTCGGCTTCGGTCTCGCGATTGTGTGCGACTTCGTTTTCGTCGCCGAGAGCGCGGCCCTGGGATTCCCCGAAATGAAGTTCGGCCTTGCGCCGGCTGCGATCATGGCGTACCTCGGCGAATACGCGCTGCCGCGCTTCGCGTTCCCTCTCGTCCTCTTCGGCGATCCCATCGCTCCGCAGCAGGCGCAGCAAATCGGCCTGATCTCGCACGTCAGCTCGGCGAACTCTCTCGCGTCTGACGTCGATGCCATCATCGAGCGCATCCTGCGTCTCGATCCCGACGCCGCGCGGAACTGCAAGGAATTTTTCCAGACGGCCCAACAGAATTCGTTTGACCAGAACTGCCGTTTGGCCACGGAAGCGTTGACGGTGGGCAGCCTGGCCGTTCATTCGAGGCAGAAGTGAGCCGGCCGTGCCCGTAAACGCAGGAGCGAGGCTCGACCGTCTGCCGATTTCCTCTTTCCATCGCCGGATCATGTGGCTGATCGGCGCGGGAATGTTCTTCGACGGGTTCGATATTTATCTTGCGGGAATCGTTCTCGGAGCCACGGTCAAGAGCGGCTTTTCCTCGCTCAGCCAAAACGCGCAGTTCGTCTCGGCCACCTTTGTCGGGATGATGCTGGGGTCCTTCGTGACCGGCTTTCTCGGCGACCGGTTCGGGCGGCGCTTCACCTATCAATCGAATCTTGCCATCTTCGGGTTTGCGTCGCTGGCAGCCGCCTTCGCGCCCTCCATGCAGGTTTTGATCCTGATCCAGTTCGTCATCGGATTCGGATTGGGGGCCGAAAATGTGGTTGGCTATTCGACATTAACTGAATTTGTACCTCCGCAATCCCGCGGCAAATGGCTGGGCTTCATGACGGTCTTCGTCGTCACCGGCTTGCCGGTTGCCGCGCTGCTGGGAAGGCTGATCATCCCGGCGCTCGGCTGGCGCACCATGTTCGTCCTTGGCGGGCTCGGCGCGCTCGTGGTCTGGTATTTGCGGAAAAAATTGCCGGAATCGCCGCGCTGGTTGGAATCCGTTGGCCGGACAGAAGAAGCTGAGACCTTGCTCCAGGCGATCGAAGGCGAAGTTTCGCTGCAACATTCCCCGCTGCCTGCGCCCACACTTTCAACCCTCGCAAAACATTCGCGGAATCTTTCTTCGCTCCTCAGCCCCGCGATTCTGCCGCGCATGATTTTGGGATCGGTCTCGCTGATCGTGATCAACAGCTTGCTCTACGGATTCGTGACCTGGCTGCCGACTTTTTTTGTGCAGCAGGGGCTAAGTATCGCCAGGTCGTTCAACTATTCTCTCGTCATGGCCCTCGGCGCGCCGATCGGCTCCGCCATCGGAGCGTTCACCGCCGACTCCTGGGGACGCAAGCCAACGATCGTCGGCGCTTCCCTCCTCACCATACTGATCGGGAGCTTTTATCCATTCATCCAGAATCCCGCCGTTTTGATGGTGACGGGCTTCGCGCTGATCGTGCCGATTTACGTTCTCGTGGCGCTGCTGTTTGCGATTTACATTCCGGAACTTTTTCCGACGGAAGTGCGGCTGCGGGCGTCGGGAATCTGCAACACGTTCGGGCGCGGCGCGATCATCTTTACGCCCTTCCTGGTCGTCGCGCTTTTCAGGACACATGGAATTGGAGGTGTTCTGGTCTTCATGATCGGGCTTCTCGTCGTGGAGATTTTGGTGGTCCTCACGCTCGGCGTCGAACCGAAAAAGCGCCGCCTCGAGGAAATCGAGGCGGAGCCGTCCGTCACTCCCTTCCCTGCCGAGGTGCGAAATCCATGACCGTTCTGCCCATCACCTACGACGCGCAGCTCTTCATCAACGGCGAGTTCACCGATGCCGCGAGCGGGCAGACGCTGGACATCGTTAACCCCGCCACGGGCGTCGTGATCGGGCGGCTGGCCGATGCCGGCGCAAGCGACGTGGACCGCGCCGTCACCGCCGCTCAGAACGCTTTTGACGAAGGAATGTGGAGCAGAGCGTCCATCCACGAGCGCGCGCGCGTACTCAACCGCTTCGCCGACCTATTCGAGGCCGATCTGGAAGCGTTCTACAAACTCGAGACGCTGAACAATGGCCGCCCGATCGTCGAAACGCGGGCGCAGATCTCGCGCCTGCCGCAGTTTTATCGCTACTTCGCAGCTCTGGCCCTCACTCGCCGAAGTGACGTCATCCCGGTCGAAGGTCCATACCTGTGCTACACCGAGCGCGTGCCGCTCGGCGTCGTCGCGCTCATGACGTCCTTCAATCATCCGTTGATGATCCTCTCGAAGAGTCTTGCACCGGCGCTCGCGACCGGCAACAGCGTGGTCATCAAGCCCTCCGAGCAGACGCCGCTTACGACCGTGCGTCTCGTCGAGCTTCTGGATCGCGCCGGGATACCCAGGGGCGTCGTCAACGTGGTCAACGGCGTGGGCGCTGAATCGGGCGCCGCTCTTGCCGCGCATCCGAAAATTCGAAAGGTCACTTTCACCGGGAGCACGGAGGTCGGCCGCTCGATCGGCGTCGCGGCTGCGCGGAATTTCGCGGCGGCTACGCTGGAGCTCGGCGGCAAGGGCGCCGTCATTATTTTCGATGACATGGAGATGGAGCGCGCGGTGAACGGCGCGGCCTTCGCGGCGTTCATCGCCGCGGGGCAGACGTGCGTGTGCGGGTCGCGCATCCTAGTTCAGCGCTCCATGTACGCGCCGTTCCTGGAGCGGTTTCGAACGAAGGCCGCAGCAATCCGTCTGGGCGATCCTGCCGACGCGCGCACGCAGCTTGGTCCGGTCATTTCGGAGAAGTCGCGGCGGCGCATCCTGGCAATGCTGGAACGTGCCACAGCCGCGGGCGCGAAGCTGCTGACGGGTGGCAAGGCGGCTTCCGGCAATCTGCCTGGTGGATTTTTCATCGAACCGACGGTTCTCTACGATGCCGACCCTCGCGCGGAAATCGCGCAAGAGGAGGTCTTCGGGCCAGTGACCGTGGTCATGCCGTTCGAAGACGAAGCGGACGCGATTCGAATCGGCAATGACACGAGATTCGGCCTGGCCGCTTCCGTGTGGACCGGCGACGTCGCGCGCGCTCATCGGGTGGCCAGCCGCCTGCTCTTCGGCATGGTTTGGGTGAACGACCATCACCGGCTCGACCCTGCATCGCCGTGGGGAGGCTTCAAGGACAGCGGGGTGGGCCGCGAGACGGGCGTTGAATCGTTCGATCAGTTCACCGAAGTGCGCGCGGTGACGGTGAACACGAGCGGCGAGACCGTGGACTGGTACCAGAAGGACGGCGCACCGAAACGCCTCAACTAAATAATTTTGAGAGTTGGCGAAATGAGAATCCAGATCGCGAATTTCATCCGCGCCTCGCTGCTCGTCATCGTCGCGCTGGCCGCAGCCTTGCCGGCGTGGTCCCAAAATGCCGACACGATTCTCGTGAACGGCAAGATTTTGACCGTCGATCCTCAATTTTCGACTCGCGAAGCCCTCGCTATACGCGACGGCAAAATCACGGCCGTGGGCAGCAGCGCGGACGTTCTTAAGCAGGCGGGGCCGAAGACACGCGTGATCGATCTGCAGGGGCGCACGGTAATTCCCGGCTTCATCGATTCGCATATCCACGCGATCCGGGCGGGGCAGACGTTCACGACCGAAGTTAACTGGGTCGGCGCAACTACCATCGCCGAGGCGATGAGCCGGATCCACGAAGCTTCACTGGCGAAGAAGCCGGGCTCGTGGCTGATCGTCGCGGGCGGCTGGCACGCGGAGCAATTCAAAGAAAAGCGCAGGCCGACGCAGGCGGACCTCGTCGCAGCGGCGCCGAACAATCCCGTTTACGTGCAGCAGGATTACGATTGGGAAGTGATGACGCCCGCGGGCTTCAAAGCAATGGGGATTAACAGCGAGGCCGATCTGCCGCGCCCGGGAAAGTTTGAAAGAGACGCGAACGGCAATCCAACGGGAGCGATCATAGATGGCGGCGGCTTTGATGTGGCCATCGCCCTGTTCGACAAGCTGCCTCATCCGACGTTCGATGAACAAGTGGAAGGAACAAAGAAATTTTTCGGCGAGCTGAACCGGCTCGGCTTGACCGGCGTCGGCGATCCCGGGGGAAATAATCTCAACCCTGAAAACTATCAGCCTCTCTTCAAGATCTGGCGGCAGCATCAATTGACGCTGCGGATCGCTTACAGTTTGTGCGGGCCGACTGCAGGGATGGAATTTGAAGAGTTGAAAAGTTTGACGCAGATGCTGCCGCAGGGTTTTGGCAACGAGATGTTGAAATTCAACGGCATCGGGGAACGCGTCACCTGGGGCATGAATAATAACGACCATCCGACCGCCGAGGACAAGGAAAAGTATTACGAGATCGTCCGCTGGGCTGCGCAGAGGGGAATGCCGGTGACTATGCATTGGCCGAAGGACGAAACCGCGGACACGCTGCTCTCCATTTACGAGCGCGTGAATGCGGAATTTCCCATCACGGATTTGCGCTGGTCGGTCGCTCACCTCACAAATGCCTCGCCGCAAAATTTGCGGCGAATGAAAGCGATGGGCGTGGGCTGGACCATACAGCGTCCGAATGCCGCTTCGGTGGAAAATGCCAAGGAGCTCGGCGTGAACATGGGCGCCGGGACCGACGCGCATCGAGTGGCCTCCTACAATCCGTTCACCGCGCTGCAATGGTCGCTCGTCGACAGCAAGAGCGCCGGCGGCGTGCAGCGCGGGCCGGAACAAACGCCTACGCGCGAGGACGCGCTTCGAGCCTACACGATTGGCAGCGCGTGGTTTTCATTCGACGAAAACAAACGAGGCTCGCTCGAGCCGGGCAAGCTCGCCGACCTCGCCGTTCTGACCAAGGACTACATGACTGTGCCGGTGGATCAGATCGGCGGCATCGAATCGCTGCTCACAATGGTTGGCGGAAAGATTGTGTACGCAGCCGGGACATTTGCCCGTTTGGAAAACGGCTCTGAGAGTTCCAAGCGTTAGTGATATAAGGAAGCCTTTCAGGAGAACAGACGATGAAAAATTCAGACGCTCCCGTGCCAGGTTCCACTCTCGCCAGGCGAGACTTTTTGAAAATCGGCGCGGGCGGCGCGATGATCGCCGCGCTTCCCGCCGGATTGCCCGCGCAGACCAAAGAGAAAGGCGTGGATTGGTGGGATGCAAAGCCAGGGAAGGCCGGGGTGGGCAAACCTGTCGCGATTGATTGCCACGCGCACTGGTCGCCCGAGCCGTACAACAAAGCTCTGGCTGATCTTGGAAACCCGCTCGTCAATCCTTATCCGCTCAACTACGATCTCGAAAAACGGCTGCAGTGGATGGACGAGCACGGCGTCCTGATGCATTGCTTGACGCTGTCCGGCTCGATGCCGTGGCAATGGACGTCGGCGGAACAAGGCGCGCATCTCGCGCAGATCATCAACGATGTGGGAATTGAAGTGCACAAGAAGCATCCCGACCGGTTTGTTCTGGGCGCCGAGCTACCCATGCGCGATCCGAAGCTGGCGCTGAAGGAATTGAACCGCGTCGCGGGTCAGCCGGGCGTGCGCGCCGTGCACTTGCCGGACTCGATGGAACGCCACGATTACATCATCGATCCGAACTTTGCGCCGGTGCTGGCGCGCCTCGAGGAATTGGACCTCCCGATTATTTTTCATCAGATGGACGGAATTCCGAACAATTACGGCGCTGACCGAGTATCCGGGCCGCCCAATCTGGCGGCGGGGCTCGATGCGCCTACCGACCACACCGTGCTGGCAACCAAGTTAATGATGTCCGGGATACTGGACAAATATCCAAAGCTGGAAATGGTCTTGCCGCACGCAGGAGGCGCTTTCCCGTATCTTGCCGGGAGGATCGAGCATTTCTTTTCACACTTCAACGATCAGCGCGTCACACTGGCGCGCCCGTTCAGAGAATACCTGCGGCGCTTCTATTACGACTATTTGATTTATTATCCGGAGGCGTTCCAGTTCCTGGTCACCATGGTCGGGTCGGACCGCATCGTGGTGGGGACGGATATTTTCGCCGCGCAGGACGTGCAGTATCCGAGCCTGGTTCTCGATCAGTTCAATTACCCGGCCGCGGAGCGCGAACGCATCTTGAAGGGAAACGCCATCAAGCTTTTGCATCTCTGAGGCGAGTGGCGCAGGCTTCAGCCTGTGGGGGTTGGTTATGCCTGGGCGCGACACGATTGCAACCAAACCCCACAGGCTGAAGCCTGCGCCACTCAAATCTTTTCGTTATCGGCCGCCCACCATTTTGAATTTCTGAATGCGCTTGCCCGTGCCCACTTCGGCGACGTAAATGTTTCCCTTCGAGTCTACCGCCAGGAAATGAGCGTACGTAAGTTCGCCCACCTGGTGCCCGGGACGCCCGAAGCTTGACAGGATCTGCCCGCTGGCGCGATCGAGGATATCGATCCTCTCGTCGTCCTGATTGACCACGTACAAGTACTTCTGCCCCGCGTCGCGGGAAAAGTCGACCCACACTGCCGATCCCAATGCGCCGGACAGGTGCTCCGGACCCGCCGGAAGTGGGGACATCTTTTCGAATTCGACCGGGATATTCTTTTGAAAATTGCCCATCTTATCGAACACCTGAATTCGGTGGCCGCGCCGGTCGCATACGTAGACCAATCCGCTGTTGTCCATGGCCAGGCAATGCAGCACGGGCACGAACGCGTCGCCCGTTTCGGCCTCGGTGCGGTGCAAGTCCCACTGGCGCAAAAATTCCCCGGCGCGATCGAATACCGCGATGCGGTGGTTGCCGCCGGGTGTTTCGCCGTCGGCAACGTAAACGTCGCCGTTCTTTGGATCGATCACGATGCCCGCGGGTTTGAAGAACGCGGCGTGGCTGGAGTTGAGCGCTTTCCCTTTGGCCGTGCCGTCGGAAGAATCGACTACGCCGCGCTTGCCGATCTGGAGCAGGAGCTTGCTTCCGTCGTGCGTGTATTTCTGCACGATGCCGTCGCCCGTGCCGGTCACCCACACGTTATTCTCCGCGTCCACGGTGCAGCCGTGGGGATTGTTTGGCGTCGAGTCCGGATCGCCGAAGGAATTCACCACGTTGCCCTCGGGATCGAACTCAATCACCACGGGCGCCTGGCGCCCGGCGTCGAGGTCGTTGTCGGTCAAATCGCGCCGGTTCAGGATGAAAACGTGGTCCCGGGAGTCAATGCACAGGCCGCCGATGCCGCCTGTCACCCAGAGGTTCGGGAGCGGCTTGGGCCAGGAAGGATCGACTTCGAACTTGGGAGCTTTGCTCTGCGCGCGCAATGGCGCGAGATGCAAGAACACTAGCGCGATGGCCAGTCCGGTGAAACTCGCCGCCATTCGAACGAAACTCGTTTTCTTTTTCATGTCGTCCCTTTTCGCGAAATCAGGAGGTTGAATCTTCTCCCGAAATTTTCAGTTTTGGCTCATTTTGCAAAAGGCTGCCTCGGCGAGACCATGACCGTTGCAAATGATACCAGCATTCGTAGCGCCAACCTTGCTCGTCGCACGGGGTGACTGAATTATTGTTGGAAGAGAAATCAGAACGGGCAGAAGAGCTGGACGGGAGCATTCTCCAAGGGGGCAGTCGGGTGTATATTCCTGGTCGCCCCGGAGATCAATTACGAAAACACAGATCGCGAATTGGAGGGTTGCCATGCCCAGTTCTTGTGGATCGGCTAAAGTGGTTTTACTTTCGATCGGCATTTGCGCGCTTGCGCTTGGTGTTTGCTCCGCCGCGCAGGCGCAGGCGCAGGCCCCGCCGGCGTACAAAGTCGACCCCTTCTGGCCAAAACAATTGCCCAACAACTGGATTATGGGGCAGGTGGGCGGGATGGCTGTCGACCGGCAGGATCACATCTGGGTGCTGCAGCGGCCGGGCTCGAACACGAAGGATGATATCGGCGCGGCGCAAACTCCTCCTGTCTCCGAATGCTGCGTTTCCGCGCCGCCTATTCTTGTGTTCGATGCCGAGGGAAATCTTCTTAAGTCCTGGGGCGGCTCAGGTAACGGCTACGATTGGCCGGGGACGGAGCACAGTATTTTCGTGGACCGTGCCGGAAATGTCTGGATCACCGGCAATGGAGCCAAAGACCGGCAAGCGATCAAGCTCACGAGCGACGGAAAATTTATTTTGGAGATTGGCCATCCTTCCGCCGCGCCCATGAATAATTCGGATACCACTATCCTGGGCCGCCCGGCGGGGATGGACGTGGACGAGAAGGCGCACGAGATTTATTTTGCCGACGGATATCTCAACCGTCGGGTTATCGTGTTTGATTCTGAAACGGGTGCCTTCAAGCGCATGTGGGGCGCGTACGGAAAGGCACCGAGCGATGCCGACCTCATGCCGTACTCGTTCACCCCCGGCGACGCGCCCAGCCAGCTGTTCAGAAATCCGCTCCACGCGGTGCACATTTCGCAGGACGGGTTTGTGTACGTTTGCGATCGAGTGAACGACAGAATTCAGGTCTTCAGCAAGGAAGGAAAGTTCGTAAAGGAATTCATTCTGCGGCCTGCAACGCTGGGCAACGGATCGGCCTACGATCTCGCCTTCTCGCATGACGCAGCGCAGAAATATTTGCTCGTCGCCGACGGCGAAAATAACGTGATCTGGACGCTGCTGCGAAGCGACGGCTCCGTTCAGGGCACCACAGGCCACGCGGGGCGCGGCGCGGGCCAGTTCCACCACGTGCACGCCATCGTTTCCGATTCCAAGGGCAACCTGTACACGGGCGAGGTTGAAACCGGCAGGAGAGTTCAGAAGTTTACGCTAGTTCAAGGAAGCGCAGCACACTGAGCAAGATAAAACTCAGCGAGCGAACTACATGTGGTCTTTCATATTAAAGACGGTGTGCGGCTTGCTGTGGACGAACGCCGCGACGTCATACGCCTCCTGCGGAGTGAGGCTGTCAGGGTCGGTCTGCGGCATGTTGTGTTGCACGAACGCCGCCATTTTGGCGATTTGATGCATGCCGGCGCCGTCGCTATACGCATCCGGGCCCCAGAGCGCCGGGATTGCGGGCGGTTTTCCTGCGCCATTCTCGCCATGGCACAGGGCGCATTGTTGAACGTAGATCTGGCTTCCCTTCACGGCATCACCGTTCAGTTCAGGAAGATCGACGAGACCTCGCCCGGGAAAGGGGCGGCCGGTCACTTGATCCTTGGACAGCCACTGCGTGTAGGCGACTAGCCCCGTCATCTCCGGCCCATCGTTCGGGAGGCGATGCCCAGATTCACTTCGCTGGAAGCATTGCTGGATCCGCTCTTCGAAGGTGATGACGGTTTTCTCGCGGTCCCGAAACATCGGAAATATTCCGGGCAAGCCCACCATCGGCATGCCCTTCGATACCGTGCCGCCGTCGATGTGGCAATGCGTGCAGCTCAATTTGTTGCCGACGTAACGCTCCGCATATTTGGGGGTCTCATTGAAAACGCGGAGGCCGAGGCGGATGCTGTCTCCCAGCGGCCCCGCCGGGATCGTCGCCGGGTCCGGCGCGACCCACGCCTTTGAGGAATCGGCGGCCTGGCCAGGATTCGGCGGCGCGCCAAAGCTGGTCGAGCCTACAGAGAGCACCACGAGGACGGACAAACCTAAAGCGACGACTAACCCGCATCGGAGGGCGATCACTCGAATCATAGACATTCTCCCCGGCCTGCGTGAAATTGCGATCCCATGGCGTTTATTCTACCGCTTTCGCGTTTCAGGAGTGTAGTGGGCTCCGAGGTATTGGATAATCTTTTGCGCAGTGTCATCGGGTATCGACGCGCCATACGTTTTTCTCATCTTGGTGACTTCGTCCGACCACGCTTGCGCCGGCATCACTGGTTGCATGGTGATGTAACGAGGGCTATGGCACAGCTCGCAGTTGTTCTCGACATCATCTTTCCCGTCGCCTGCGTCGAGTTCGGGATAATAATTCGGGTACTGGCCCGCGTCATAGGTTGCGTCCGTGGTAGCTGCACTCGGCAGCATCTGGTGAATTGTCTCCGGCCCCATAGGCGTGTAATATCCAGCGCGAAAATCGGCGTAGAGGACGCGGGCCGCCAAAATGGACAACGCCGCGACTGCCACGAAATACCATTTGCGTTTGCGCATGCTTGGCTCCTATCAGCTTGCCCCTCCAACGACGATTTCCTGGCGTTCGATTTTGTTCCACAGATACCCGCCCGGGTTCCAGACCCCTTCGTCGGGCTGAACATTTCCCTTGGCGTCCGTCGCGCGAACCGCCACTTGGTACCGCGCGGCCGCCTTGGGAGTCCAATCGAGTGACCACGTCCGGAAGGAATACTCTCCCGCGTCCAGTTCCAAGTGGGCCTCGGTCCAGTTCGCTCCATTGTTGGTCGAGACTTCGACTTTTCTTATGCCGCCATTACCGCTGAAAGCGATCCCGCGCAAGCGCAGCGGAAAACCGGCGGGAATCTTCGTGGAACCATCCGGTGAGATGAGGAACGAGCGGACCGGCATCCTGGCGATGGGAACCGTAACGACCTTTCCGGATTTCATTTCGTCGGGGGTTGTGGTGCCGCGCGGCGTGTCCGGAATTCGATACGCCGCTTTCATCCAGAAATTATCGTCGGGCGCATCGAGAACGCGTATCGATGAAAGACACTTCAGCCAGTACGTTGCGAAATAGCCCGGCACAATCAGTCGCGCAGGAAATCCGTTGAGCATTGGCAACGGCTCGCCGTTCATTGCGTAAGCGACCACGCATTCGTCGATGACGGGGTTCGTCAAATCGAGCGACTTCATGAACCGGTTCGAGCCGAAGCCCTTGGGTCCCAGGCCGCGATCCAGCCCCTCGAATTGCACTTGCACCGAGCCGCTCTTCACTCCGGCGGCATCGAGAATCTCGCGGAGCTTCACTCCGGTCCACGCGGCGTTGCCCATTGCGCCGTTGCCCCACTGCCCTCCCGCGACTCGGGGTTGCAGCCTGCTACGGCTATTGCCAGAGCACTGATTCACCGCGGCAACCGATACGCTCTTGAATCGAGCAGCCAGTTCCGGAAAGCTGAGCGCCAGCGGGCGGTCGACATTTCCTTCCACCTGCAGGCGCCAGGTCTTCAAATCTACGGCATTGGGAATGGTTTGAAGATGCCAGCGCACAAAAAACGCATCGTTGGGCGTGAAGGTTGAAAGAAAATAATGGCGCGGGGTTTCCAGTTGCACCGGGCGATCGGTCAGAAGAATTAAAGGCGCCTTCTGCGGGTACGTGGCAAACTGCCCTGGCGAAGTCCAGTACGGATTTGCGCCTGGCCCTGTAAATTCTGGAGCCGGCTGCTGGCCGGAAGGCTCCTGCCCCGCCGCGCCCGCTGTTCCGAATATCTCCGTGGCTGCCAAAGTGGCGCTTGCGGCGCCAAGGGTTTTCAACAATCGACGTCTTGAAACACACGGCTGAGAATCCGCCATTCCGTCCCACTTTTGAATTTTGGTCATCAATTGACTATCCAGCGGTCATGTAACTGTAGTGTCCGTCACCCTGCAGTAGAGCGAGCGCCGACGCTAATGCAGGAACGAGGAGGACGCCGGGCAGGAGGTGGGCCTGGATGTCCTTCACAACCTCTTCGGGCTGTGAGGTCAAATTGTTCATCTTGATGAGCGCTCGGGCCGCCTCTTCGATGGAAGAGTGGCAGCTCAAGAATTTCACGCCGCGCGCCTGCAGGCCCTGAACGCTGAAGTCCTGCGCGGCTGAGTCCGGGTTGCTGGGATCATCGGACGTGTAAGTCAAAGACGCGCCGGCCTTGCTCGGATAATAAAAATTTCGTATGGCGGGTTCTCCGGTCTTGGGGTCGTTTTCTTTCGTCCATTCGCCGATCCGGTATTTCTGCCAGACGTAATCGGTGTAATTCACCATGTTTGCCGGTCCGTTCAGCGCGCAGACAATTTGGATCTGGTCGGCGGAGACGCCGGCGCCGAATCGAAGGCCATTGAGCGAGTTTTTGGCGTTCTTCAGGAACCTGCCATCGTTGATGCCAAAGCCGTGGATGGCCTGTTTGATGCGTCGCGTCGAATGCGTTAGCGCATCGAACTCGGCGGCCTGCTGCCAATCGGTCTTTTGCCACACGTATTGGGCGTGCACCGGCTCGTTCCACATTGTGGTTGCTGCCGCGGCGACGGCTCCGCCCAGCATGGTCCGGCGTGAAAATTCGCTCATGGATTTTTCTCCTTTGGTCGCAGCGGCATGCAAGCGCCAGCGCGATTTCCGGCTGGCATGAATCATACGCTCGTCACTCTGGCAGCGTCCACCGTGTGGCGGGAGATGCCTCTCCTTAGGCAGCCGCCTTCGGTCCGGCCGGAAATGTGATATGTTTTGTGCCATCAACGGAGGTTGGCGATGAAAACTCGAAGTTTGTCTTTTGCGATTGCGTTTGCCATTTTGATTTTTGTTTCCCCGCTCATTGCTCAGACTGGTGGCAAGGAAACCAAAGTGATGATTCGCGCGATCGCGCGCGACGCCAAAGTGATTGGAACGCATGTGGGCGGCGCGCGGATCACTGTCAAGGATGCCGCCACTGGAGAAATTCTGGCGCAAGGAATTCAGCAAGGCGGGACGGGCGATACCGATGTGATCATGAAAAAGCCGCACACGCGCGGGATGACGGTCTTCAGCGCGGGCGATGCCTCCGGCTTCCTCGCCGTGCTGCATCTGGACAAGCCGACGGTCGTGGAAATATCGGCGGAGGGGCCGCTCGGGCAACGCGCAGGCCACGCAACGCTCGTCGAAGACCATGCTGCTCGTGCCGGGTGAAGATGTGCTGGGCGAAGGGGTGCAGCTCGAGATTCACGGCTTCATCGTGACGGCGGTTGCGCCTCTGCAGGATGCCAAGGTCAAGGCTGGATCGCCGTTTGAAGTTCGGGCCACGGTTACGATGGCCTGCGGGTGCCCGACGGAGCCTGACGGCCTGTGGGACGCAAACAAGATTCACGTGATCGCGCGGCTACTGCGGGACGGCAAGGTGCAGTCTGAAATCCCAATGACGTATGCAGGCGTGCAAAACACGTTTCATGCCGACGTGCCCGTCACTGCGGCGGGGCCGCTGGAATTGCAAGTGCTCGCACTCGATCCGGGGAGCGCCAATTTCGGGATGATGAAGGAAGCCGTGGCTATTGTTCCCTAGGTTTGGACGTTTTAAGTAGTATTCTGCAATCACAATCGAACTTGTGCGGTGAACGTCGCGGGAGTTGGCATGGAGCGGGCTCCAACCGTCAGCGAAATTATCGACCGGCGGTCCATGAGCCGGTACCAAATCTGGACCATGGCTCTGTGCGGCACAGTCATCGTGCTGGACGGCTTCGACACGCAGAGCATCGGTTTCCTCGCGCCCTCCATGGCCGAGACTCTGCACATCCCGATCAAAACCTTCGGTCCAATTTTCGTTGCCGCGCTGATTGGCTTGATGATTTCTTCCATGTCGTCCGGCCCGATCGCCGACCGCTGGGGCCGGAAATGGCCGATCGTCGCTTGCACGCTGATCTTCGGCATGTTCGCCATGCTCACTTCCCGCTGCGCTACGTTTGACCAGTTGCTGGCCTGCCGGTTCCTCACGGGACTCGGCCTCGGCGGCGCGCTTTCCAACTCCGTGGCGCTGATGTCCGAGTACGCGCCAAAGCGCCTGCTGGCCGTAATCGTGAGCATTATGTTTTGCGGGATGCCTGCCGGGGCCGTTCTGGCAACTCGCGTGAGTGCGGTGATGTTGCCGCGCTGGGGCTGGCAATCGGTGTTCTACGCGGGAGGAGTCTTGCCGCTCACGCTGGCCCTGCTTCTGATCGCGATCCTGCCCGAATCGGTGCGCTACCTGGAAGTGTCCGGCGCGGATCAGCGAAAAATCTCAAGAATTCTGGCGCGCATTTCTCCCGAGCTTGGCAATGCGCCTGTGTCCCGCTCCCAGCATCAGGATCAGCGCAGGAACGCTCCGGTGTTTAGTTTGTTCACGGAAGGCCGCGCGGCTGGAACGATTCTGCTGTGGATTCCCTTTTTCATGAATCTACTGATGCTGTATTTTGTGGTGTTCTGGCTGCCCGCACTGCTTCGACAAACCGGCAAACCCGTTTCCGCGGGCGCGACGGCGGTCATGTTGTTCAGCGTCGGAGGGATTGCAGGATCCTTCGTCGAGGGAAATCTGATGAACCGCTGGGGCGCGTTCACGGTTTTGCTGACGGAGTTCCTCTGCACCACCCTGCTCATCGCTTCTCTGGCATTCTCGAATTCGTTTCCGCTCATGATGACAATCACGTTCGTTCTGGGATTCGTGGTGCAAGGCGCGCAGGGTGGACTTTCCGCTGTCGCCGCCACGTTCTACCCGATTTCGATCCGCTCCACGGGGATCGGGTGGTGCCTCGGAGTCGGACGCATCGGTTCGATTGTGGGGCCCATGCTGGGCGGCGTAATGCTGAAGCTGGAGTGGAGTCCGCGCGAAATTTTGCTGGCCGGATCGATTCCGGCTCTGTGCGCTGCGGCCGCAACCTTCCTGAGCTTACGGCTGCGGAGCAATTTGCCCGCAGAGCAGGTGCAGGCCGGGATCGTCGAAGAATCGGCTTTATCGCATTGATCTAAATTTCTCTACAAGGTATGAAAATGTGGGCCTCGCTTCGCAGGGCCCTGATAGCATTGAGTGGCGCAGGCTTCAGCCTGTGGGGTTTCATCATTGCAAGGACCAACCCCCACAGGCTGAAGCCTGCGCCACTTGAACCACCGGAACAACATCAGCGCTCGGACTGTTCTAGCGGCTTGCGCGCCGCCACAGGCCTCGAAACTCTTCGATTGTGCCGGGGCCGTAACCCGCATAATGGTTGTTAGCGAAAGCGAGAATCTGAATTTTCCGTTCGTGAACTTTTTTCAATACTTCGACCCAGTCGCCCAGATCTGCTGTCCGGTTCACGATGATTTTGTCCCACGTTTTCGTTTTTTCCTCGATGCCTTTGCGGTCGCCGATCCAGCGTACGTAGGCAAAATCCGCAGTGATCGGATCGAAGCGCTCGAATAGCTGCTTCGGGCGCGGCATCCATACGTGGTCCACCAACGCGAGCGCTACGTGGCGTTCTCTCAGCGCCTCCACAAATGCGGGCACCAGCCAATTTTTGTTGCGGATTTCCAGGGCAAAACGATATCCCTTGGGAATTTTTTTCAGGAACGGCACGAGACGCGCGAGAAATTCGTTCACGCCCGCGAACGCTTTCTTGTTGAAATATCCAAACTGAAAAAGCAACGGCCCCAGTTTTTCGCCGAGGCAATCCATGGCTTTCAGAAATTCACGGAAATCCTCGTCGCAATCCACCAGCGCTTTCTCGTGCGTGATGATTTGCGGCACCTTTGCCGCAAACAAAAATCCCGGAGGAGTTTTCGCGTACCAGCCCTTCACGGTGGAAATCGCAGGCGTGCGGTAAAACGTGTTGTCCAATTCCACCGTATCGAATTTCGTGGCGTAGTAGCTCAGATAATCGGCAGGCTTCATCCCCGCCGGATAAAAGGCGCCTTCCCAGCCAGCCGCAGTGAAGGCTGACGTCCCCAGGCGAATCTCGGCTTCGGAGGCCACAGAGCGCGATTCTAGTCCGCAAACCCTGGGAACGCCAATCTCCCGATTGGCGTCTTAAGCTCCCGCCAATCGGGAGATTGGCGTTCCCAGGGTTTATTGCACCTGGCAGTGGCTCGACTTCCAGACCTGATCGAAGAACGATTGCGCGCTGGGATCAACGGGAAGATCGCCCAGATAGACAGGCTGCTCGCCCTTCAAATCCACGACGACCTCCTTTCCGTTATGGTTGTGAAAGGTGAAGCGCAGCACCGGCTCGCCATCGGCCGGGTCCAGGGGAACAAAATGTCCATCCTGGCAATGAAAGCGGCCGCCGAATGCGTAGCCGGAAAAGCCGCTGGCAGACTGGTCCAGGGGCATATCTCCGGCCGGATTGTAGAGCAGGCTATCGCCGCTCCAATCGAGGGTTCCGGATGCGCCGGAATTCAAATGGAACGTCAAGGACGCGACCACCTTCGGCTGCGAAGACCCTTTTACTTTGTCCGGCATTTCCAGATACGGAGTGGACGCAACCGGCGCAGGCGGCGGGAGAGGCGCGGGGGCCTTGGCAATTTCCGAAGGGAGCACGGGAACGTCGATCGCGCCGGACAGGCCTGAAGAGACATCGAGAACCACGAAGCGGATTCTCTGAGTGCCCGCTGCTGGTATCAAACTAACGCGGTCGGGAATGCCGTTAGACTGCCAGCTTCTATAAACATCGCCAGAAACTGTTTTCGACAGTTCCCTCTCATTGAATTTAAAAATCGTAGCTTTTTGCGCGAACTCGCAATCCGCCATTCGGACATTCAAGCTGTACTTATCGCCCCCTTGGGCGGAGGCCAGCCCCGCCGCCGAAATCACGAGCAAATATTGCAGCCCGCCTTGCGGATTTTCGGATGGGCCAGGAGGCAGAGCTTGCACGGTCAGGGGGATCGTCGTCGAGGGCAGAAGATCGGCGCAGCCTTGCCGCAGATGATCTTCCGCCTGCTGCTTTTTCGCGAGGGACGCGGCATCCAGGGCATAGTAACCGCGGCGATAAGTAAGCTTCACGCCCGGCCGCGAAGTTTTCACCAAAATTTTGTGAAACCTGCCGTCCCAATTTACATTTTGCGGGTAGAACGACATCTCGTAGTAAGAGGAACTGTCCTTCAGGGCCGTCATGACGCACCCAACCAGGTCATTGCCGTTCTTGCAAGCCTTACCCCCGGTGTCCTGGGCGAGCTCATCCATAGTTCCTTGATCCTGCAATCGTTCGGTATCTTCGTGGTTCAACCGGGCAGCCATCCTGGGCCCGGTCATCATCGGCTGGGGAAGACTTAAATTCTGGGATGCCGAGAATGCCTGATTGGCCTGGAGGCCAAGAACGTCCATTGGGTACACGGCCACCTGGGCATCTGTGAGGGCGTTCGCAACCGTTTTGACTTGATCGGTATAATCCCGAATGCCTGCAAATGAATTGTTGCCCGTGTCCGGATCCGGCGCGATGGAAACCGGAAAAGATTCCGAAACCCAAATCAAATTCTTGCGGCCGGGGATCCCGCTGAGGTACTGCCCGATCTGGGCCAGCGCTCCGAGAGTCTCCTTCGCGCGGAGATCGAAATTCATGGCGTACTCTTCCTTCTCAAAATCCTGGATCTCACCCAGCGCCACCGGCATTCCCATTCCCGGATTCATGCCGCCGTTTTCTACCTGGAGAGAGTTGGAAGCGCTGTTGGGGTCGTCGCGCGGGTCCTTCATAGTCGTGGTTCCCACTATCGCCTGATCCAGCGCGGCCCGCAAAAGTCTTCCGTCACTGGTAAAACCCTGAAGGATTTTCAGGGAACTTGTCAGGAGGAAAACGGCGATGGGAGTATCAGGCGGAAGGGTCCTCAATAGCTGAAGCATGTGGGCCCGGCCCTGCTGCTGGTTGGCCGTCTGGGTGTTCAGACTATCCACCAGCAATACTGTGGGAGGAATCTTCAGCTCTTCGAGCGGTAATTGATTTGATAACAGGTTCGCGCGCTTGCGAATTTCGGAAGCGGAAGTATCCGTCGCGCCCGCGGCCTTCAACTTTTCAAAATATTCAAAGTGCTCGATCTTTTGCTGCGATTTGTGCTCCTCAAAAATTTGCAGTTCCGCCGGCTTCAGATCGCGCACCGGATTCCCGCGGGAATCGGTGGCGACGAGGTCGAGCGTCACAAGCCGCGTGGTGACCTTCAAGACATAACCCGACTGCGTGGACCCCGTCGCCTGCGATCCAGCCTGCTGCGCAGGCGGCGCAGTGGGAGCAGATTGAGACGCCGCCCGGCCGACAATCAACACTGCCGAGCACAAACACAAAACCACAATTGCAAATGACCACCTGGCAGGCATGGCACCTCCGCTTCAGCGAACTCCCCGCGATGGTACCGGAAAGGTCATTTTACCTGACATAACTGCTCGAAGGCTATGACTCACTCGAAAAGACGCGAAATGCGGGTCATTTGCTCTAGGCAAGCGCCGCAATTCGTGGCAAGCTGTGAGCATGGGAAACAAAAACGCACCAAAGCGTGAAAAGAAAAAACCGAAGAAGCCGAAAGCCTGAACGCGAAGACGTTAGGCAATCCGCGGCGCGCTCTGTCAGAGAGCCGGCGTACGGAACGTGGGCAAGACTGCGTGCCGCATTGCCCAACTCTAACGTTCAAGAGGATTGGGCGCCCCATCCTTCGCGGCTCGCGAAGGGTGGGGTTTTTGACTTTGCGCTGTTAATTCGCTGCGTCAAGCGAAATTCGGTGTATTTGTGTTCCTCCTCACGCGCCAAACCTGGTTTGGCAATGCTACAGGCAGGACAATCTTCCGAAAGCACGCGGTTGATGTTCGTCGCACAGTGTTTCCTCGCGGGAAACCAACACTTTTCCGCTGGACAACTAAACCCTAAGGCATAATCATCAAAGCAAATAGAAGAGTCCGTGAATTGGTTATAGTTTTTCACCTGCGGCAATCGGGGGCCGGCGGGCATGAACTGTCTAGGAGCGAGAAATATGTTGCCCAAGATGGCAGGCAAGAATAACCGGATTCTATTGAAGTCTTTGATATTAGCTGGCTTAGGACTGGCATGCTCCGTGGGGGCGCTGCCCGCCGCCGCTCAACAGAATCAACCGGATCAGCCTGGCGAAGTCCAGGCTCCCGCCGGGCAGCCGGATTCTCAGGCCCAGGCGCAACCGGACTCTTCCGTCCAGCAACAGCCGGACGCGCAGCCGCAGGCACAGCCGACTCCTCAAGCGCAAGGGCAACCGAATCAAGCGGTACTCCCGCAGACGTTGACCTTGCCTGCGGGAACCGTGATTCGAGTGCGAATCGATGAATGGATTTCGAGCGACCGCAATGTAATCGGCGACAGTTTCAGCGCGGTCCTCAATGAACCAATCGTTGTGGGTGGATGGGTTGTGGCACGACGCGGCCAGGCGCAAACAGGGCGCGTCTCCTCGGTAAAGAGAGCGCACGGAGGCGGGACGTCGCAATTGGGAGTTGATTTGCCCGAGTTGACTTTGGTCGACGGCCAGCAACTGCCTCTTCAGACGCAACTGTCCCAGACTTCGGGCGGAAGTTCACAAGACCGGAACGTGGCTGCCGTTGGCGCTACGACTGGCCTGGGCGCCGTGATTGGGGCCATCGCAGGTGGTGGCACTGGAGCCGCCATTGGCGCTGGAGTCGGCGCAACCGCCGGAATTATCGGCGTGATGTCCACGCCGGGCAGGCCGACCGTGATTCCTCCGGAAACAGTTCTGTCGTTCCGCTTGCAGGCGCCCGTGACGATCTCCACGGCAAACAGTCAACAAGCATTTCAACCTGTGACGCAGTCCGATTACGATTCGCGCTCGCCGCAAGGCCGCCCGCGCATGGTCAGGCCGGGCCCACCGCCCGCGCCCTATTCTCCTTATCCGTATGCGGGTCCATATGCATATCCGTATGATCCTTACGCGTATGCCTATCCGTATCCGTACGCTTATTATCCAGTCCCATTTTTCGGGTTTGGATATTACGGAGGCTACGGCAGGTTTGGCGGCTTTCGACGGTAGGGTTGAGTAGCACAGGCATCCGCTGCGGCGGACCTGTGCGGTTTTGTGGGCTGCCGCTGCGCCTACGATGTAGCGGCAATCGCCAAAACCACACAGGCAGAGTGCCTGTGCTACCTAACCCGCAAACGCACGGCGTGTTGTCTCCTCCGTATCGCGCGCTGCGGTGATAGCTCGCCACGCACGCAGAGTTTCCCCGACCGTCCACGCCTGCGCAATGCAACCGTTCGGCGCGAACGGCGGATCCCCGTCAAATATTTCACCGGCAGTGCCGAGCCCAGCGGCGTGGATTTGGCCAAACATCGGTTCCAGAAAAGACATCGCCTCGGCGGCATTCCCGTACACGCGGAAGTGAGCCAGCGCGAATGGACCGAGAAGCCACCCCCACACCGTGCCCTGGTGATAGGCGCCATCGCGTTCTTCAGGGCTTCCAGCGTAGCGCCCCTGGTAACCCGCTTCGTTCCGCCCGAGGCTGCGAAGGCCGAACGAAGTCAGCAGTTCGCGCGCGCACACATCCACAACGGCGCGCTGCTGTTCCGGAGCCAGAGCAGTTTCGGGCAACGAGACCGCAAAAATCTGATTGGGCCGCAGCGCGCCGTCTTTGCCGTCGGGGCTTCCGGGGGCGTCGATCACATCAAAACAAAACTTCTTTTCGGAATTCCAAAATCGCGCGAAGCCGGTTCGAGCGCGTTCCATGAGCTCTTCGTACCGCGTGGCATTCTGGCCAAGAGTTCGTGCAAATCGCGCCATCGTCGCCGCGGCATTGAGCCACAGCGCATTCACTTCGACGGGCTTTCCGATCCGCGGAGTCACGACGCGATCGCCGACCTTGGCGTCCATCCAGGTGAGTTGCACTCCCGCTTCGCCGGCAAAGAGCAACCCGTCCGCCGGATCGACGTGAATGTTGTACCGCGTGCCGCGCACGTGCGCGTCGATGATGCCCTCCAGCACCGGAAACAATTCGTGCAGCATTCCGATGTCGCTGGTCGCGTCAAAATACTGGCGCACCGCCTCGAAGTACCACAGCGCGGCATCCACCGTGTTGTAGGCAGGCGCTTCTCCTGCGCTCGGAAACCGGTTGGGCAGCATGCCTTCGCTCACGAAGCGGGAGAACGTTCGCAGGATGTTGCGCGCGAGCCACGGCCGGCCCGTCGCGAGGCACAGACCTGGCAGCGCGATCATGGTGTCGCGGCCCCAGTCGCTGAACCAGGGATATCCGGCGAGGATCGTCTTCGCATCGGCCGCCTCAGGGAGCGGGCGCGCCGCAATGAACTGGTCAGCCGCGAGAACAAGTTGCTGGACTGCCGGAGAAGTGGACTGCGCAGTTGCGTCGTTCGCCGCGAAGAACCGGTCGAGGAGCGCTCCCGTTTCGCTCTGGCGCTTGGCAAGCGCGACCTCGCCGTTGAGCGGAGGAGCCGCCGCCGTGCTCGCTACAATCGTGAGCGATCCGCCCGGTGCAATCGTGGCGCGAAACTCTCCCGCGAAAAAGTGGTCGGTGCGGTCGGGAAGGCCGCGCGCCCGTTCGGCAGCGAGGTCAAAATTGCGGTACCAATCATGGACAGGCATCGCCGTCGCCGAGTCGCTCAGCACATAAAACGGCGTCGCGCCTTCGGAGGCCACCACCTGCAATCCGTGCTCGACCTGCGTGACGTCCATGGGCCGAGTTCGCCCGACCGTCACGCAATGCTCATCGCCATAGTCCGCCAGCACTTTGATCGACAATTCAACGGAAGAGCTGGCTCGCACCAGACGGTACAAGACGTACGTGGTGTTCGCTCCGGAGGGCATGAAGATTCGCTTTTCGAGCTGCGCGTCGGCCAGAGCGAATGTCCAAACGGGAGTCGTTCCCTCCAAGTGGAATCGTTCGATGTTGCGGTAGCCTTCGGGAGACACCGTCCCGTCCGCCCAGCGATTCGTGAAAAGCTCGAATTCCTCGGAACCGTAGCGGGCTGTTTCATCGAGCTTGGCAACGAGCAGCGTGCGTCCTTGAGGCGGTTGCAGTGCGGCGACCAGCAGGCCGTGGTAGCAGCGCGTGTGGTGCCCTGCGATCGTGCCAAACGCGTAGCCGCCGATGCCGTTGGTCACCAGCCACTCGCGCGATTCCGCGGCAGGCAAGTCGCAGCAAATTTCGCGGCCGAAATCGACCTGGGAGGGAAACGCGGGTACGGAATGGCCGTTCGGGGACTTCACAGAGGAATCATGGAGCCATCATGGTGTTTTGGGCCAGAAAAAAATTGCTAACGCATGGAGACTATGCGGAGCCCGGCGAGGTATTCGCGTAACGCCCTGAAATCAATGGGCTTGGTAAAGCAAGTATTGCAGCCCGCTTCCCCGATGCTCTTCAACTCCCTGAACGATCCTGACCCTGTCACGGCGGCAATCGGCATATGCGCCAGGTGCCTTTGTTTCCGCGCCCAGTGAACGAGCGTTAGGCCGTTCTTCTTCCCCAATTGAATGTCCAGGAGAACGATGTCCGGCAGCGGTTCCGTCGCAATGCCTACGAAGCCATCTTCCAGAGTCTGCGCGAGGATTGCTTCGTGGCCTTCGGATTCGAGCCAGTGCTTCAGGAGTTCGCCATACTCGGGATCGTCCTCGACCACAAGAATCCGATGCTTCATTCAGTTTCCTTTTGCAGGGCCGGGACGCGAGCGGCAGATAGCGTGTTCAGACCCGGCACACCATTACGGTCTTACTATCGTCCTGACGGAATAAGTCTTGAATCGAACCACCTGGACCGAGACGATGAAAATCGGATTTAGTGTGGAACCTATCGCAGACGCTACTTCGGATTGACTCTGGCAACGGGAACCGGTTCTGCGTTCTCCGCGCCCGATTCCAGCTTGGCGGCCCACTGCGAGAGATGATCGAGCGAAGTATCGTGCGTGCGGTCCAGATGCAGGGGCGTAATGGAGGCCGCGCCATCGAAGATCGCCGCGTAATCGCTTTTTGGATCGATTCCTTCGATGTGCTCCTGCTCGAGGAGCCAGTAGAAACTGCGCCCGCGCGGGTCAGTGCCTTCCTGCAGCACGTTGCGCGTAACTTTCTTGGATTGGCGCGTGACGCGCACGCCGCCATTCCAGACCAGCGGCACGTTCACATTGAGAAGGACGCCGTCCGGCATGCCCTCGGCCAGCGCCAACTGCGCCAGATCCCGCGTGAATTTCGCGGCCTGCTCGAAGCGGAATCCTCTGCCCTTATGCGCCACCGACACGGCAATCGCCGGAATGCGATTGATCGCCGCTTCCATTGCCGCTCCCACCGTGCCGGAATAAAAAATATTTTCGCCAAGATTTCCGCCGCGATTGATCCCGGAAATCACCAGGTCCGGCCGGTTTGGCAGCAGCTTATTGATCGCCAGGATCACCGAATCCGCCGGCGTGCCTTCGACCGACCATTCGCGCTCGGCAATCTGCTCCCAGAAGATCGGCTGCCGCAGCGTCAGCGACTGCGCGGACGCGCTGCGCTCGTGGCTCGGCGCAACTACGCTGATCGTCCCCAGCCCTTCGACCGCCTGGACGAGTGCGCGCAAGCCCTCCGCTTGGATGCCGTCGTCGTTGGTAATGAGAATGTGCGCCATAGATTTCGTTAGTAGTGGAAGTTACTGACAGATTTTAGCAATAACCTCGATACTCCAACAAGCCGCTGAATGGTCGTGGTTTCCTGAAACGAATGCGAAGTTAGTTGCTGAAAAAAGATGAAGTCAAGAACACGGCGAGTGCTTGGCGGGTACAAACTCCTTAACCTTGAGGAGTTTCTTTCTTTCGGTCAACCAGGACAACGACAGCTCCGGAAGGTGTTTCGTGAAACTTTCTCCAGGAGCCATCAACATGCAATGACTTGAAGAGCGCCTCACAACCCAATGAATTTATTTCAGGGCCGCCACTCACGACGGCAACCCTGTCCCCAGCACCTAAGATGCAGAAGGGATGTCCCCACGCGTCGAGGTTGGATTTGGATTCTGGTGGGCTAATCCCGGCGCTCGTTTCGGGAAGAGGCTGTCCTCTCTGCCGCTGGGCGATCGCCTCCCCAATTAGCGATGCATTCATCGCCGTGTCAAACAGCTCAGAATAGTGCTTGAACTTGGCTGGATTTTCGAGGTATTCGCCAATTATTCCCTCATTCTTGGGGATCGTGTCGGCCCCTTGCGACCTAAGGAGGGATTCCATTCCACCCGACCCGGGAGTTGGATCTCCCAATTTCCCACGAAATAGCGCTTCTCCCAGCGCTCCTTTGAACAAAATCTCGAAATCCTTTGCCTCAAACGGCGTAGGGCCGATGTCATGCCTTTCGTATTTTAGCCAGAGAAAAAGACTGATGGGCAAGGTAAGCAGAACCGCTAGGAGAATTCCACGGATACTATGCTTCCTCACGAAGAATCCTTTGGAAAGAAATGGTCGGGACGACTGGATTTGAACCAGCGACCTCACGCACCCCAAGCGTGCGCGCTACCAGGCTGCGCTACGTCCCGACCGACCGGGTTGCAACTTGTTTGCTGTAGCCCGCCTATGAAGAGGCGGAGTTTTCTCACGTTTGGACAGGAGGCCCCGCGTCTAAAGACGCGGGCTACAGCAATGCCAGCGTATCACTCGGATTCGAGGACCGTCAATAAGGAGCGAAGCGAGTCGCGCAGGTCGAGCAAGGTCTTGCGGTTCAGCGAGGCAAGTTGCGGCGACATGGCTTGCGGGGTGGAATCTCCGTTGTGCTCTCCGGCTTCTGCGACTTCTGCGGCTTCCACGGCGGCCGCGCCGCCGTTCGCGCCGTTTCCCCCGGGTGCTTGATCGCGCAGGTGCCGCCGCGCTCCTGCGATGGTAAAACCTTCGTCGTACAAGAGGCGCTTAATGGTGAAGACGGTTTCGATATCTTCGCGGCGATACAGACGGTGTCCCTTGGGGCTTTTGACCGGCTGGAGCATCGGGAACTCCGTCTCCCAATAGCGCAGCACAAACGGTTTGGTGGAAGTCAGGCGGCTGACTTCGCCGATCCGGAACAAGCTCTTGTCCGGAATGGCCGATTCGGAATGTCCGTTGCCTTCGATGCCTTCCATAGCTACTGAACCTCGCCCAACTCAGGCCCTAATCCTAATCCGTTTCTGGCAGGTGTCAATGTCCCAGTAGCACAGGCACTCTTGCCTGTGCGATTTTGAGGATCGAAAAGCCCAGAGTAATTTACGTGCTCGAAAACGCGGCAGCCTGCAAACCCGCACGGCCAGGAGTGGCTGTGCTACTAAAACCAGTCCCAACTGACATTCTCCTCAACGACTGAGGCATTTTCTGTTTCAAGTACATCTCAGATCGCTACGTCGCCGTCCTCGTGCGGCTGGACGGGCGCGATCCCCGCTCGCGCCGTTCCTTCAAGCGCTGGAGGAATCGAATGGGCGTGCCGGTGAAATCGAAACTCTTGCGCAGCAGGTTTTCAAGAAACCGCTCGTAGCTGAAATGCAGGCGCTTGGATTGATTGGTGAACAAAATAAATGTCGGCGGCGAAGCGGCTGCCTGCGTGACGTAGTAAATTTTCACGCGGCGCGCGGCGGGCGAAGTTCCGCGATCGAGATCGACGTTCTCGAGCCAGCGGTTCAGTTCACCCGTCGAGATGCGCCTGCGGCGCGCGTCCGCCACGCGATCGATCAGATCGAATAATTTTTCGGTGCGCTCGCCGGTCTTCGCGGAGACAAACACAATCGGCGCGTAATCGAGAAACTTAAATCGCGTGCGTACGATCTTTTCGTAGTCCTCGACGAGTTGCGCGGGATCGACTCTTCCCGTCACCGCTTTTTTTCGCACCACCGAAGTGTGCTTGCGTGTGCGGGACTCCGCCACATGCGGCTTCTTTCCCTGATGTTCCAATTCGCGCGCGGCCTTTTCCGCGGCGGCTTCGAGCGCCAGGTCCCACTTGTTCATCACGATGATCACCGAGCGGCCGGACTCCTCCGCGTAGCCCGCGATGTTGGCGTCGTTCGCAGTCACTCCCAGGCTCGCGTCGACGATCAGCAGCGCGACGTCGGCTTGTTCGAGATGCCGACGCGCCATCATCACGCTCATTTTTTCCGCGACGAGATTCGTCTTGCCCTTGCGGCGAATTCCCGCTGTATCTACGAATCTGTATGTACGCCCGCCGTGCTGCACCACCGTGTCCACGGCATCGCGCGTCGTCCCGGGAATATCGGAAACGATGGCCCGGTCCACGCCCGAGAGCCGGTTGAGCATCGTCGATTTGCCGACGTTGGGCCGCCCAATGATCGCCACGTTGACTTGCTTGTCTTGAGTCTCCGGGGCAGGCGCTTCTTCCTGCGCGGGCCCCGCGGCGCCGAGTCGCGATGTGATCGCTTCGAGCAGCGTGTCAAAGCCGTAGCCGTGCTCCGCGGACACGGGAAACACATCGTTGGAAATCGCATAAAACGGCGCCGCGAGCGATTCCTGCATTTGCGTGTCAACTTTGTTCGCCAGTATCGCCAGCGGTTTTCCTGTGCGTCTCAGGAGGCGCGCCAGTTCGGAATCCAGCGGCGTCAGCCCCGCGCGCACATCCACGACCAGCAGCAATTGCGACGCGTCTTCGATCGCCACCTGCGCCTGGCGAAGAATTTCGCGCGGAATGGCGGCCTTGTCGTCCGGCACGATCCCGCCCGTGTCGACCACTTCAAACGTGCGTCCCTGCCACGTCGCCGTGCCATAGATGCGGTCGCGCGTAATCCCCGGCTCATCGGTGACAATCGAGCGCCGGGAAGACGTCAGCCGGTTGAAAATCGTGGATTTGCCGACATTGGGCCGGCCAACAATCACTACCGAAGGAAGTTTTTCAGTCATTTTTTATGCCGCTGAGGACACAACGAACCCTGAACGGGAGGCTCGGAAGCTTCTAGTCTATCCTACCAGGCATAGAAACAGAAGCTTTGGGCTGCTAGCAGCAGTGCATCAGTTTGAATTGCGGAAGGAAAAAACTGCCCGCCCAAAAAACGGGCGGCCGCTACAAAAGCAACTGCGCCATGTTGTTGCTGTCTTGTAGTGCCCTCTCCGTCCCATGTTCTTCGGGACGAAGAGGGCACGTTCAGGTTCAAGCTGAACAATACTTTATCTGGACAACTGGGCATCGTGAAAATTGTGACGGCTAAGTGCGCACTGAATTGGGCTCCTTTAGTGAAGGAAGGCCCTTTATGGCCTCGCCTGCTTTCTGCTGTGCGAGGCGCAGTTCGTATAAGTTCTGCAGGTTGAGCCAGAATTCCGGGGCGGTGCCAAAGAAATGGGCGAGGCGCAGCGCGGTGTCGCCCGTAATGGAACGCTGCCCATTCAGAATTTGGGCGATCCGGTTCGTGGGCACCTCCATATTGCGCGCCAGTTCCGCGGCGCTCATGCCGAGCGTTTGAAGTTCTTCGGACAAATGTTCGCCGGGCCGGATCGCAGTTACTGGCATTGCCTTCTCCGTACGATTTGATTATGCGTTACGTCAAGCGTAACACATGGAATGGATTGCCGGTGGGGAGAGCAACTTGGTGTCATTCTGAGCGAAGCGAGGAATCTCTCTCGTTTAGTTGCCAAAGAAAAAGAGAGATTCCTCGCTTCGCTCAGAATGACAAAGGCCCGGAAGTATTCTAGCCGAACGCTACGGCAGATTTTCGATCTTGCGCGCGTCGCCGGTGAGCTGCAGGATGTGCATTCCCGTGTTGGCGCGATCGACGATGTAGATGTAGCCGCGGTCGTCCACTTCCACGTTGTTGGTTTGGATCGCGATCTTGCACTTCGCTGCGTCGCCCTGGCCGACGCAGCGCTTGTCGGTCGCGTCACTGATGGCAGGAATGTAGTAGGCGACTTCTTTGGGGTTATAGGGATCGCGCACGTCGACGGCGCGCACGCCGGCGTTGAAGTAGGCCACGAAAATGATGCGCTTGTAGAAGACCGGCGTCATGCTTTCATTCGTCGAGTGCGTGCCGAAGCGCCCGCCGCGGCTGCAGAAATTGCCGCTCGGCTCGGGCACGTAGAACGTCGAGACGCCGAAGATTTTCGTTTCCGTGGTGATGTCGAAGATGTGCATCATCTCTTCCGGCGCGTGGCATTCGTTGTCCGTCGTCTCGCCGACGATCACGAGGAAGTCCCGCTTGCTGATGGCCGGGCCCCATGCCTTGAGGTTCGGCACATCCACTCCAAGCATCGGGAAGGTCGTGTGCGCGCCCACGTCCGCCGGCAAATCGAGCCGCGCGACCATGGGCGATTCGAGATTCGCGTCGGTCGGTTCCTTGGGACCATGGATGAGTTTGTCGCGGTCAAGAATTTCGATCATGCCCTTCCCGTTCGTGCCGTAGCCCGCGTAAATGCGATTGCCCTTTGGCCCGGTGGAAATCGCGCCGTGCATGTCGGTCGGAACCGGGCCGGTCGCGCCGGGCTGCTGGCCAGGCAATCCGAAATCACGAATAAATTGCGGCTCCGACGGATCGCTCAGGTCATAGACCTGCCCCATGCGCTTCGTGCGCCACCCGGGCGCGCCGGAGACGAGGTACGCAATGCCGGAATCGCACTCCCACCAACTCTTGTGCGTATCGTTCAAGCCGCTCTCGATGACATTCAAGCGGTTGGGCTTTGCGGGATCGGTGACGTCCCACATTTCATGGGAAGATGTGCCGCGCGCGCGCAGCATATACACTTTGTTCTTGCTGGCGCGAGGCAGTTCGCTGCCGTCGCACACGCGCGTCATTTGCGCTCCGCCGGATTCGCCCGGCCCGGGGGTGCGCGGGTCGCCGGGAATGTGCGCGAGATATTTCGGATTCTTCGGATCGGTCACGTCCACGATGGACGTGCCGTTGTCTTCCATCTGTCCCGTGATCGTGTTCATCGACGAGCCGCCGTGGTGGCCGATATACGCAATCCAGCGATTGCCCTGATGGTGGATGGTCGGCTGGTAGGCGCTGCGCCCCTGCAAATCGTTGTAGCCGACGAGATCCATGTTCTTGCTCTCGGGCTTCGCTTGAGCGAACGCGTTCACCGCCGCGTATCCCGTAAGCAAAATCCCCAGCGCAAAA
The DNA here is from genome assembly GCA_963804145.1 of uncultured Acidobacteriota bacterium. Lineage (GTDB taxonomy): Bacteria > Acidobacteriota > Terriglobia > Acidiferrales > UBA7541 > Palsa-360. The sequence goes on from CAWDPI010000010.1 coordinate 1,207,204, forward strand.
ACGCCGGCCTTTCCATCCCGCACGCGAGTTTTTCCCAACATGGTTCCTCCCGTTTCGAGTCTGCAGCCTGCCGCGCATGCGCGAAGAAATGCGCAGACCCTATTCAAATTTTGCCGAATCTTGGTTCCCGCCAGGGATTCCCGGGCTGAGAGTGTACACCTGAACCCCATTCCCACGTACAACTTCGAGTCTGATACAGTGCTCCCTGCCATCGCCGGGCGCGGGCTGTCTCCGCGGCGATGAGTGCGCCGCAATAGTGTCCGACGCACGTTCTGCCCGGAGCGTTTCACCTATGAAATATTTCATGCCACCGCCGCGTAGTAACTGATGGATGCGAGGAGACATCCCGAGGGGATGAGCCCCGCGGAACAGGCCGTCGCGCAAGAGCGGATCGCCCTGGCCAAGGCCGGCGACGCGGAAGCCTGGGGCGAACTCTATCGCCAGTACGCGCCGGCGATTTTCCGATTTTGCCGCCGGGCGATGCCGACCGCTGAGGACGCCGAAGACGCCACCATGGATATTTTCATCAAAGTCCGGCAGAAACTTTCGCAGTATGACGCCAGCCGCCCGTTCAGCGCATGGCTGTACACCGTGGCCGCGAATCATTGCTGGGACCTGCTGCGCAGGAGAAAGCTGCGCCAGGACCTGGAGACCGGCGAAGTCGAGAACATGCCGCTCGAGCATCCCGATCCCGGCCAGCTTGAGCAGCTCATCGAGCATCGCAGCGGCCAGGAAGTGCGGCGCGCGCTTGACAAACTGCCGGCGCGCTCGCGCATGGCGCTCGTGCTGCGCTACTACTCGGACATGAGCTATGACGACATCGCCGCAACACTGGGAGTGCGCCGGACATTCGTCGGCGTCGTGCTGTTGCGCGCGCGCCACCAGTTGCGCGACATTCTCGAAGGGCAACGCGGCGCGAAACTCGCTGCGGGAGGCGCGACATGATTCACTATGACGAAATGGCGTGCCTGCTCTATCTTGAGGGGCAACTCGATCCGGCGCGCTCGCGGGAGCTTGCCGCGCATGTCAAAGAGTGCGTCTCCTGCGGCGAATTGCTTCACGCCCTGCAACACGAAACGATTTTGCTTTCGAGCGCGCTGACCGAGGACACCGAACCCATGCCCGCGCGCCTCATGAGCGAGCAGGTGCGAAGTTTCCCGCCCTGGGTCTGGACACTGGCATTCGGAGCATTTGCGGCGTGCGCGTACTGGTTCTGGACCGATGGAATCGGGCCCTGGTTCGACCAATTGAGCAATGCGGGCTTCGGCGGGACCGATGTGTTCAGCATGATTGTGTTCAGCGGAGCTTTCTGGGAAGGATGGAGCGACATGATTGACGCGATACAAATCGGGGCATTGATCTTGGTGGTCATCCTGGCGATCGCATGGATCCGGCGGCGCCTGCGCCGTTCCGTGGCGATTGCCGTGATTCTGGGGGCGCTGCTATTTGTGCTGGCGCTGCCGCAGCAGGCCGGGGCGGCGGAAGTGCGGCGCGGGCAATCCATCTCCGTTCCCGCAGGCGAGACAGTTCACAATGACCTGATTGCCGCGGGCGCTTCGGTGAGAATCGAGGGCACGGTCGAGGGAGATGTGATCGCGTTCACGCGCGACCTCACCGTGACTGGCCACGTGACGGGCGACGTGATTGCGTTTACGCAAGAGGCGCTCATCGACGGAACCGTGGACGGAAATGTGCGCGTGTTTTCGCGCGGCGTGATCTTGCAAGGGGCGGTCGGCAAAAACGTGTCCGCATTGGGGAGTTCGGTCGATCTGATCTCAAAAGCAAACGTGGGCGGCGGAATGATCGTGCTCGCGGGCGAAACGGATCTGGACGGCAAGATACAGCGCGACCTGCTCGGAATGGTGGGCAGAAGCGATCTCGATGGCTTGATCGGCGGGCAAGTCTGGATACGCGGAGGAACCCTCACAGTCACGTCCAGCGCGGAAATTCGCGGGCCGGCGACGTTCATGGGGTCACAACAGCCCGTGGTGGAATCGGGAGCAAAGCTGGCAAGTCCCATCCACACCGAAATCACGCAAGAGGCCCAGAGGAACAGGCGGTCATCGGCGCGAGTGGGAGTCCGCGCAATTTTTGGTTACGGAGGGGCGTTGTTGGTTGGAGTTTTGCTCCTGGTCATCTTCCCCGGTTTTTTCCGCGCGACCTTGCGTGAGGCCGGCAGCATCGGCGTGCCCATCGGGGTTGGAGCGCTGGCGCTGCTCGCCGGAATGTTCCTCGTGGTTCTCGGAGTGCTCCTGCTGTTCATCGGCGTGAGCGCGGGAGTGGCGGGTGTGCTGGCGTACGCGCCGATTTTTTATGTTGCACAAGTGTTTGTCGGCACGTGGCTCGGCAACAAGATCATGGGGCAGCCGCCGGCCGTCACGAGCGCCGCCACGAGCATGGTGGTCGGCAGAATGGCGGTGGGCCTGCTGATCCTCCGCGTCGCGGAACTCATTCCTGTGCTTGGAGCGCTGGTGTGGCTGGCGGTGCTGCTGTGGGGGACCGGCGCGGTGCTGCTCGGATTCTACCGGATGTCGCGAGTGGAAAGCGCGCCGAGTGCGCCACTGCCCGCGTAAATCAAGTCACGCGTTAAGAATCGAAATACACGGGCCGCGCGCACCGGCACTATTCACTGTTTGGGAGTGGGATGAAACGTCCTGCTAAGGCTTTACAACGACCTTGGTCGCAACAATGGTTCGACTGCCGCTGACGTTGAACAGCGGTCCGCGCACGGACACCAATTCGCCAATCAGGACATTCGAGGAGTTGATGTTTTGCCCGACCTCGTAATAAATCGTCGGCGGGGACAAAGAGGTTTGCGCCGTAATCCCTGTGACGCCGTGTCCTGAAAAAAGCGAGGGCAAACTAACCAAAAACAGGTTTGGCAGTCCGACCTGTATGGTCGCAGTCACGCGAGTCGACCGCAGGCGCACACGATCTGCCTTGATCAGACCCGCGGTCGAAGTGCTATTGCGGCGTATCGAAACCTGCTGGCCAACGGCCAAATCCGCGGGCGCGGCGAAGAGAAAGCCCGCTGTGCTCACCTGCAGGTTATCCGCATGCACGAGATCAATGTCAAAGGGCGGCGCGGTATACGACACGGTGATGTGTTGGCCGATGCTCAATCCTGTAACCGCCGCGGACATGGTCTGGATCACGATATCGAATTGCGACGATCCGGCGTTCGTGCTGGTGATCGTGCCTTCGACTTCCGCATCGCTATTGTCCGCGTCCTCGAAGACGATGGTGCGGGCCAGGAGCGATCCGTCCGACTGGATGCCGATATCCACGCTGAGGATTTGATTGTTCTGCAGGCACGCGAAGCCCGTAGTTAGACATGCGCTGCCGGAAAAAAAGAATGTCGATGAGTTGTCCACCTTCAAGGAATACGTTCCCGTCGCGTTCGTCAGCGTGAAGGTATTGCTTGACCCGTTGACGTTCCCGACTTGACCCACGACATCTTCCGCGCCGACCGGAGGCGCTCCGAGTCCCGCAGGGGTGAAGGGTATAACGGTCGTCCCGGTGCTGAAATTTTCTCCCAGCGACGCAGACAGCAAATTGTCGAGGCTGACGTCAATCAGGAGTCCGGTGGTGCTGGAAGAAGCGATCGTGAAGGCTGTCAGCGGAACGGTCGCCGAAAGGCTTGTGGCCGCGGGCGCAATCGTGCAGATGGAACTGACGGCGCAGCCGGCGATGGTGGTCGCCATATCGTTTTCAAATGTGAGCGACGGATTCGCGAACGTCAGAGTCACCGCCGTGTAATTTCCTGCTGGAATTTTGGCGGCCGTGGCGAGGTACGCAACGTCGGTCTGAAGACGCATCAAGTCTACCGTCGTCGATCCTGAAAATATGGAAACGTTTCCGGGAGTCAGCGTGGCGCCCGTGAGAGTTACCTCGGCCGAAAGAACGCTTACGAGCGAGGGAGGGGTATCGGTCATAGCCAAAACGACGGACGAGTTGCCGTTGTTTTGTGGCTGCGAGCCAAGCTGATTGCCGCCGCCGCAGCCGGCGAGCGCCGCGCAGATGACCAGCCCAAAAATTGCCCAGATCGACCGAATCCGAAACATGTGACCCCAGTGACCTTGATCCATCCAGCAGGCAGACACAATTACCCCTCGGCGCTCTGCCAGGCTGGAAGCCTTGAATGCTAGTTTAAGGCTAGCACACAGCATGATTTAAGGCCGGTAAATCCGGCCGTGCGGTGAGTAAAGAGTTTCTGTCCCGAGGGGCAGGTTTCAGTAGCACACGTTTCAGGCTGTGGGCGTTCGGGTGCCCTGCGAAAATCAGCCCCCACGGGCTTCAGAGTCTGTGTCGCAACTCGATTCCGGACAGGCCAGCGGCTAAAGCCGGGTGGATCCAAAACACCTTATGGCACGGCTGAAGCCGTGCCCTACAAAGATTTGCAGTTGCCACACAGGCTCTGAAGCCTTTGCGACTGGGAGACAAAATGCAAGCGGCGTCCTGGCCATGCCGAGACGCCGCTCCCACTTTGATTTGCCTGCTCTTGCGATTTAACGCGCTTGGTTTGAGGTAAGCAGCAGGAGTTGCGTACCGCTATCCAAGTGGACGTTATTCATTCCGGATACGATCATGGAGCCCTGCGTCGCGGTCGACGCAGTGGAGTCGATCGACAGGCCCTCCAGGCCAAATACACCGCTGCTGTTGGATGTCAGCCGGCCCGCTGCATTCAGCCCGCCCACGGCGCCCGTGGAGTGCGCCATCGTGCTGTTCATCGAGCCTCCGGCAGCCGAGGGAACAGAACTGGCAGTATTCATGAGGGTGCCTGTGGTCGCGTCGGCCGTTGCGCCCGCCGTCGCGGCCGCGCCGCTTACAAGGCCGCCCGAGGCCCGCGCCGTGCTTTGCCCTGTTCCCATCGCTCCGCCCGAAGTCATCCTATCGTCTGTGCCGGTTGAGGTCATCGTCACCGACTGCGCCGCAGCCACCGCCTGAATCGAGGCGCTGAAGGGCACGTCCTGGCCGTTTTTCAGCACGGCATGATCGAACATGATGCCGAGCTGGGATTGCGTCTGCGCTCCGGCTCGTGCCTGTGCTTGCGTTACGTGTCCAACGAGCCGCGTGCCCTTTTTCAGCACGACCTTGCCGTCCTGCTTCACGTCATCTTCCGTGCGGACTTCCACTTCGTCGCCGGGCTTGCTCCTTTTCGCGTCAAGGGAGGTGGCGAGCGTGGCATCTATTTTCGTGCCGCCGGGGATGCTCACGGAATTACTTGCGGCGTTGCTGGTGGCCGAGGTCGAGGATGATGAGGACGCCACTGCCGCCGCGTTGCCGGAAGTCTGCGCGCCGGAAGTGTTCGTCTGCGCGGCAGCCTGCGGCTGGGACGATGCGCCGGCTTGGGTAGAGGCCGTTGATTGCGCGGCCGCGGTACATGCGCCCAGGATCACGATGGCAAGCAATGAAAGTATTCGATTCATATGAAAATCCCTCCTATTGGCCTAGATGTCTTCCCATACCCACCCTTCCCCCCAGTTTTTGACATTTGAAAGTACACGGTCCAAGGGTGCAATTCCCTAGCCAAGCAATAACCGCTTACTTTTCAATATATTAGAAGGTAAGGACATTCCGGCGCGGAGGGGCGAACCGAGTCATTTTTGGACGGTTAAGCAAATTCTACGCAGGAAAAAAACTATCACTATTTGCCCTGATTCAGCGAATGAGAGGCGAAGAAAAAAGAAGCTAAACCAGGCCCAGACCGTGCCCCACTTTCGCGATGATTTCACAGGCGCGCTCCAGGTCCGCGCGCTTGTGCGTTGCCGTCACCATGGCGCGCAGCCGCGCCTTGCCTTCAGGAACGGTGGGAAATCCAACCGCGGGAATGTAGACGCCCGCATCGTACAGGCGGCGTGAGAATTCAAACGCCTTCGCTCCTTCTCCCACATGAATGGGAGTGATCGGCGTTTGCGTTGCGCCGGTCGAAAAGCCAAATCTTTTCAGGCGGCGCTGGAAGTATTTCGTGTTGGCCCAAAGCTTCTTCAGCAGCTTCTCGCCGTCCGGGGAATCGAGCAGCGTGAACGCGGCCTGGCACGTGGCGACCACTGACGGCGGATGCCCGGTGGAAAATAGGAAAGGCCGCGCGCGGTGGTACAGAAAATCGATCAGTTCGCGCGAACCGCAAACGTATCCGCCCATCGCGCCGATGGCTTTGCTGAGCGTGCCGACCTGAATGTGCACGCGGCCGTGGCAGGCGAGATGGTCCACTGTGCCGCGCCCGCCGCGGCCGAGCACGCCGGAAGAATGCGCATCATCCACCATCATGATGCAGTTGAATTTTTCGGCGAGGCCGCACAATTCGGCGAGCGGGGCGATGTCGCCATCCATCGAGAAAACGCCGTCGGTGATCAGCAGCTTGTGGCCGGGCCAGTTTTCGGTTTCCTTGCAGAGGCGCTCGCAATCGGCGACGTCTTTGTGCTTGAACACTTTGATGGTCGCGCGGGAAAGGCGGCAGCCGTCGATGATGGACGCGTGATTCAGCTCGTCGGAAAGAATTAAATCTTCTTTGCCGAGAATTGCCGCGACAGTTCCTGCATTTGCTGTGAAGCCGGACTGAAACACTACGCACGCTTCCGTTCCTTTGAATTTGGCGATTTGCTCTTCGAGGGCCATGTGCAGGTCCATAGTGCCGGCGATGGTGCGCACCGCTCCGGCGCCGACGCCGTGGGTGCGGATCGCTTCGATCGCGGCGCGGCGCAGCGCTTTGTGCGTGGTCAGCCCTAGATAATTATTGGAGCTGAGGTTGATGACGTCTTTGCCGTCGAAATGAGCGAGGGGCTTTTGCTCGCCTTCGAGCACGCGCAATCGGAAATGCAGGCCCTTTGCTTCGAGGTCGGCGAGTTGTTCGTGCAAGTAGGACAGCGGGTTGGAGGTCATTGCGATTCCGGTCCTTGTTCCTGATGGCGATTCTGGTCCATCGCGCAATTCATGGGCAATGTCGCTGGTTTTGTAGCGCCGGCGCTACAAAAACATTATTGTACGCGCTCGAAGGCGTAGCCTGAGGCTTCAAGCGCGGCGGTCAAGTCCGTGACGTGCTCGGGCCCGCGCGTTTCCATGGTGATGTCGATGACGGCGTCCCCGAGGACAACACCGTAATAGGCGCGGTCATACATCGTCTCGACGATGTTGGCCTTCTGGTCGGCGATCACTCCAGCGAGCTTTTGCAGCGCGCCGGGATGATCGGGCAAATGAATTCGCAGGCGGACCAGTCGGCCGTCTTTCACAAGTCCGCGCCGGATGATCAGCGAGAGGAGCGAGACGTCGATGTTTCCCGCGCTGACCAGAACGCCCAGTTTCTTCCCGTGATTCGGAGTTTTCTTGTTCAGGAGAGCCGCCGTCGCGGCCGCGCCGGCGCCCTCCGCGAGCATTTTTTCTTTTTCGAGCAATTGAAGAATCGCGCTGGCGATTTCTTCCTCATCCACGAGCACGATTTCGTCCACATATTTTTGGACGAGAGGAAACGTCAGCGTGCCCGCCGAGCGCACGGCAATTCCATCCGCAATGGTTTTGTTCGCGGGCAGGGTGACAATCTCATTTTTTTCGAGCGCGGCCTTCATCGAAGCGAGCCTCGAAGACTGCACGCCAATCACTTTTATTTTTGGGTTGGTTTCTTTCACCGCGCAGGCCACGCCCGCGATTAGGCCGCCGCCGCCTACGGGGATGATCAGCGCGTCGAGATCGCCGTGCTGCTCGAGCATTTCGAGGCCGAGGGTTCCCTGCCCCGCGATCACAGCCTCATCGTCAAAAGGATGAATGAACGTCAGACCAAACTGCTTGCAGCGGCGAACGGCTTCCTCGCACGCCTCCTCGTAATTCGCGCCCGCCAGAATCACTTCCGCTCCGTAGCCGCGCGTCGCGGACACTTTCACGAGCGGCGTCGTCAGTGGCATGCAGATCTGCGCCTTGATGCCGCGCTTGGTCGCGTGGTACGCCACGGCCTGCGCGTGATTTCCCGCCGAAGCCGCGATCACGCCACGGCGCCGCTCTTCCTCCGAGAGGAGGAGGATCTTGTTCAGCGCGCCGCGCTCCTTGAACGCGCCCGTCATCTGCAGATTTTCGAGCTTCAGGAAAACCGAGTTTCCCGTCTGCTGCGAAAATTTTTCGGAATGGACGAAGGGCGTGACCACAATCGAGCTCCGGATGCGCTCCCGCGCCTCCTTGATCGAACGCAGCGTCACCATTGGCAATGTCCCGAAACTTGTTTTTTTGTCATCGAAAACCGCTCAGTCTATATCAATGCGCCCGCCGGCACCCCTGTCACCATCCGCCCGTGAGCGAAGCGCTATAGCATTACACAAGCGGTGGGCTTAGGCCAACCGGTTCCCTCGATACTCGTGGTCCCGCATGGCCGTGAATCTGCCCAATCCGTCCCGGAAGGCGCGGGACGGATTGGCCTCTACAAAACCGCCGCGCGAAGCGGGTTTTGTAGAGGCCGCCCGTTCTTTGGGCGGGCAGCCTTTCGCTTCATCCAGAACCAAACTGGATTATTACCTGCGTTCGGTAAGCATCGGGACGAAGTTCTCTTGTGTCTGTTCGCGCCGGTTAGTATTATTTTTAAGGAAACCCCAAATGTCCGGAACACGCATACCCAAGGGGCTGTTTTTCGCCATTGTTTTGGCGGCGATTGCGCAGTGCATTCACGATTTTCCGCTGCTGCCGGATCGCCTGGCGTCGCACTTTGCTGCATCCGGAATGCCGAACGGCTGGATGTCCAAGCAGCAATTTTTCATTACCTATGCCGTAGTGCTAGTGCCGGCACTGCTAGTCGAATTCTGGGTGTCGCATCGGATCGCGAACAAGCCTAATGCGAAACTCAACTTGCCGAACAAGGAATACTGGCTGGCTCCCGAACGCCGCGCCGAAACCTTTGCCTATTTCGATCGCTTCTTTGCCTGGTATGGCTGCGCTTTCCTGCTCGTTGAGGTGTTCGCCATGGGACTAGCTATGCGGGCGAATTTCGATACTCCGCCCCAACTTCCGAGCGGCCCCATCGTTTCCGTTCTGGCAGGATTCGTTCTCTTCAACATCGTAGCGGTGATTGCGGTGTACCGCCGATTTGCCACGACGGGATAAAGGGGCGCGCGCGGCGAGAATCGTCTTCAAGCCGCAACTTCCGTCCCACGGTAGCGGCGGACGCGGATTTTGCTCTGGCGTTTGCGAGTGCGTGCAATATCGTAAGCAGACTGGATGCGCATGAGCGTGTCCATTTTTGGACCGAAGGCCTTTTCGATCCTCAAGGCCATATCTCCCGACAAATCGGCTTTGCCATTTAGCAGGCTCGATAGCGCTGGCCGGGAAACGCGAAGAACTTTGGCGGCTGCCGTCACGGAAAGGCCGAGCGGCTCTATGATTTCGGTCCGGATTAACTCGCCCGGATGCGGCGGATTCAACATAGGCATAGCGTCATCCTCCTCTAATTCAGTGATAATCCTGAAGATTCACATCGCAGATTTCGCGCTCGGCATGATCGATCCAGAACGTCATCCGCAAGTTCCGCGTAACGTGCAGGCTCCATGTGCCCTTCCGGCCGCCGGTCAAAAGATGCGCTTTCCACACCGGCAGAGTGCGCAGTTCACCCACTTCATCCATCGCTTCTAGGTAGACAATCATTTTCCGAAGTTTGTCGACGCTGGAAGGGGGCAATCCCTTGGGATCGCCCTCCTCATAAAGGCGCCTCAGGCCCTTATGGAGAAAACTCCGTATTTTCACGAGTCCAGTGTAGCCTGTAACCTTACACTTGTCATCGTCCGAATGTGGACGACGCAGCTGGGTGCGTTCGCCAGCCAGCACATTCTGGCGCGGGGGCCAGCCTTTCGCTACAATCGCGCGCGAGCCGGTGACCCCTCCTTGCGCGTCCGGCGATACAGGAGTTGCGCTTGAGCTTGAGCGAGCGACTGAAGGAAATCCGCGATGGGTTCGAGCCTGCCTTCTGGGTTGCGAACATCAGTGAAATTTTCGAGCGGCTATCCTACTACGGCGCGTTTTCCTCGCTCGCCAATTACCTGCACGAATCGCTGAATATCCCTACCGAGCAAACCGGCTCGCTCGCCGGCCTCTTCGGCGGTATGGTTTGGTTCCTCGCCATTCTGGGAGGGGCGGTGGCGGACCGGCTCGGCTTCCGGCGCGCGCTTTCGCTCGCTTACCTGATTCTGGCGTGCGCGTATTTTCTGCTGGGTTCGCTGGGAGCAGGGTGGATGGCGCCGGTGCGGAGCGCGGTGCCGCTGCTGTGGCTCGTGGCCTTCGTCCTCGTTCTCCCGGCGCTCGGCATTTCGATGGTGAAGCCGAGTGTGGTGGGGACCACCGCGCGCGCGTCGCGCGAAAATGTGCGCTCGATCGGGTATTCGATTTACTACACGCTCGTGAATATCGGCGGAGCGGCGGGGCCGTACATCGCGTCGTGGGCGCACCGGCACCTGGGCGTCGAAAACGTTTTCCGCGTTTCCGCGCTGAGCGTTCTGCTGATGTTTTTCGCCGTGCTTTTGTTTTTCAAAGAGCCGCGGCGCTCCGGCGAAGTCCAGACGACCAGCCTCGCCGCAACGGCACGGAATTTATTCACGGTAATGACGAATCCGCGTTTTATGGCGTTCCTGCTGATTTTTTCCGGGTACTGGATCGTGTACTGGCAGCTGTTCATTACGTTGCCGATCTACATTCACGGCTATATCGATCCGCATGCGGACGTCGAGCTAATCCTGATAACAGGCCCGGTAACCGTGATTTGCCTGCAATTTCTGGTCACCTACCTGACGCAAAAAATTCCCGCCTTCCAAGCCATTACGCTGGGAACATTGATCTCGGCGCTGGGCTGGCTCATCGTTGCGTCTCACGCCGCGATGTGGGCCGTCGCGCTGTCCATTTTCGTCATCGCCCTTGGAGAGATTGTCCTTTCGCCGCGCTATTACGAGTATGTCTCGCGCCTGGCTCCCCCCGGCCAGCAAGGAACTTACATGGGATTCGCATTCATGCCCATCGGGATCGGATCGCTAGTTGGAGGATGGCTGGGCGGACGGCTGATGCATCACTTTGGGGAAGTTGTGCAGCGCCCTGCGGAAGTCTGGTGGGCCATCACGGGAATCGGGGTTGGCACGACGCTGCTGATGTGGCTGTATCACTTCGTAGTGAAGACGGATTTGCCCGAAGCGAAGACCTAGTTCGCGTTTCCCTGATGGAGGGTTTTGAGTGGCGCAGGCTTCAGCCTGTGGGGTTTGGTCCTTGCAAGAACTAACCCCCACAGGCTGAAGCCTGCGCTACTGGAGAAGTAACGGAAAGACGACACTCTTCAAATTACCCTCGCGAAACCGCCGCGCTTCCACCGCATGATTGTCGTTACATGAAGGAACGTCTCCTCGCCGGATTGCTGCTGGCTGCCGTCGTGCTGGTCTACGGCAACACGCTGGTGAACCAGTTCGCCATGGACGATGAACTCTACATTACCCGCAACGCGCAGGTCGTGGATCCTTCCCTGCAACGGCTGTTTTCTCCAAATCCGGTCAGCGCCGTGTTCCGGCCGGTGTCCTTTGCCACTCTGGCGCTGAATTGGGCGTTCAGCGGGGCAGAGTCTTTCAGTTACCATTTAGTTAATCTAGTCCTGCACGCGGGCGCGACCTGGCTGCTTTTCCTTTTGCTCCAAGAGCTGCTCGGGCCCTCTCCCGAAGGAAAAACCGTGGCCTTCGTTGCCGCGCTGCTCTACGCAGTCCATCCCATTCATACCGAAGCCGTGGCCTGGGCCGTGGGGCGCGCGGAATTGCTGGCCGCCGGGTTTCTTTTTGCGGGGTGGATTCTGCACTTGCGCGATCGTCCGATCGCGTCGCTCGCCTGCTTTGCGCTGGCGATGCTGTCAAAGGAATCCGCCGTCGCATTTTTCCCGCTGGTGGTGCTTGGCGATTACGCAACCGGCAAGTGGAAGCCGCGCCTGCGATACGCTCTGGCCGGCGGCGCGGCCCTGCTCTACCTCGCGTTGCTGTGGGAAGTTCACGGAGGCCGCTTCGGTCCGGCAGACATCTACATGGTGGACAATCCGCTGGTCGATCTTCCGCCCGGCTGGAGAGTTCTGAACGCATTGCGCGTGGCGTGGAAATACATCGCGCTTCAAATTTACCCCGCCGTGCTCTCCTGCGATTATTCGTTCAACCAAATTTCGGTTTACCGCGACTGGCGCCACACGCTGCCCGCCGCGTTCGCGACCGCCGCAGCCGCAGGCGTTTGGATCTGGGCGCTTCGGGAGAGAAAGGCGGGATGGGCCCTCGCGGGCGGAATTTATTTCGCGGGCTTTGCGGCAACGGCGAATATCCTCGTGCCCACGGGAACGATTCTGGGCGAGCGGCTGGCTTATCTCCCGTCCGCGGGATTTTGCCTTTTGCTGGCGCTCGGTTGGAACTGGCTCCGACAAAAGAAAGAGATGCTGGCATGGGGACTGCTCGGCGCAATAGTTTTGGTTTTGTCCGTGCGGACCGTGGCGCGCAACCGGGACTGGAAGGACGCCTTTTCTCTGTACTCCTCCGGCGTGCGGGCCGTCCCGAACGACGCGAAAATGCATGCCAATCTCGCGGGGCAGTATTTCCTTCGCAATCAGCTGGACTTGGCCGCGGGGGAATATCAAGCCGCGTTGCGCATTCTTCCGGACTCGGCCGAGGCGCTGTCCTCTTATGCGGCGCTCGAATTTCAGCGCGGGAATAATCAGGCCGCCGACGAAATGATGGAAAAGGCGCTGAGCGTGAGCGGAAGGAACAACCTCAACTACGATTTCATGGTCGTGACTTATGCGGCGATCTTGATGAAAACGAATCGTTCGGACCGGGCTCTCGGATATCTGAACCAAGAAATCACGGAGTCGCCGTTGTACGAGCAGGCCTGGTCGACGCGGGCCGAGCTGTATTACCAGCGAGGTGAATTCGCGGCGGCGCGCGACGACGCGCGGATGAGTCTGCGCCTCGCTCCGGGCGATGCGCAGGCGCAGGATGTTTTGCGGTGGGTGGAGTCGTCTGGCCCTGCTGAGTCTCCACATTGAAATTTTGAAAGTGCCCGCCTGAAGGCGGGCGCTACATAGGCGAAGAGCGCATCGGCGCGCGGTGGGAGCGTGCGTCAGATGAGGATTTCCGCGGCCAGGGAGACGACCTGCCCGGCGATGGCCAGGCTGGAGGTCAGACCGGGCGATTCGATGCCGATGAGCTGGATGGCACGGGGCACAGTTGAATCGCGTGTAATAACGAAATCAGCGATGCCAGCGTGCCCGGGCGGCACCAGCTTCGCGCGGATCCCCGAATAGGCGAGCTGCAGATCGGCGGCTTCGATTTCAGGCAGCATGGATTTTGCGCGGCGAACAAATTCCTCGACGGGCAGGCGGTTTCGCTCGTAATCGTTTTTCTCATCCACATAATCCGCCGTGGGGCCGACGAGCACCGTGTCCCAGAGCGTGCGCGTCAAGTGAACGCCGAGGCTGAGGCCGTCGGCGTGAGGAAGCGGGTAGACCAGATTGTTGATGAGGTACGATTTGGCGCGCACCAGCTCGCAGTATTCTCCGCGCACGGGATAGATGCGGTAGTTGCGGTTTCCCAGCATCGCGGCGACTTCATCCGAGTAGAGCCCAGCGCAATTGATCACGCAGCGCGCTTCGATGGTTTCCTCGGAACGCTGTGCGCCTTCTTCTGCATCTCCCTCGACAAGCGTTACGGCAATCGAATCGGCGCGCGGGTCGAGCCGCACGACGCGCGTGCGCGTCAGCAGGCTGGCTCCTTGATCCGTGGCCATGCGCGCGAGCGTCTTGATCAGGTCTTCGGCGGAAACGATGCCGGTGGAAGGCACGAGCAGCGCGGCGGCGGCTTCGATGTGAGGCTCGCGGGCGCGCACCGCGGCGCGGTCCACGAGACGCAGGCCAGCAACGCCGTTGGCGCGGCCGTTTTCGGCCAGGTGTTCGAGCTCCGCTTCCTGCTTCGCGTCATGAGCCACGACGAGCTTGCCGCAATTCCGGTGCGGCACGTGGTGGGCGGCGCAGAATTCGTACAGCATGCGGTTGCCCGCCACGCACAGCCGCGCTTTGAGCGAGCCGGGCGGATAGTAGATGCCCGAATGGATTACGCCGCTGTTGCGCGTGCTCGCGCCCATGCCCAGCTTGGGCGTTTGCTCGACTAGAAATACGTCGGTCCAGCGCTCTGAAACCGCGCGCGCCACTGCGCAACCCACCACGCCGCCGCCGATGATGACAATGTTGGCGCGATCCACAGCGAACAGGATACTGGATGCCGGAGGGTGAGGCTAGGGGCTGGAGGCTGGAAGTTTGTGGTTAGAGATTAGAAGTCAGAGGCTGGAGGCATGGAAATACTCTGGGGAGCTTTGGGTATAGCATTTGAGATTTGAAATTTTGGATTTGAGAATTGTGTTTTGAACGATTTGAAATTTCAAATTTGAAATTTCACATTTCAGATTTAGAAAACCTCAGGGTCGGGAACGAAAATCTTATTTCTCCACAATCGCGTCCGGAATGCATTTTTGGTTTGAAACGCGCGCGCGAGGGTGTAGATATATGCCTTGCCTGAAATCCATTTAAACGATCGAACACTTCGGAGGATTGCGATGGCCCGGAAATCCTGGTGGAAAATTATCTTTGCGTTCGCGACAGCGGTTTTGCTGGCGGGAAATTTTGTTGCGCTCTTCGCGCAAACACGGCCTGAGGCGCCGCCCTTTGACGCTGCGCGCATGACCATGCAGCCTCCGCCGCCGGAGGGTGTCGCCATTCGCGCCGGGCGCCTGTTTGACCCGCGCACGGGAACGAACCTCGCGAACCAGGTGATCGTGATTCAGGGCGACCGCATCACGGACGTAGGTACGGCGGACCGCGTGAAGATTCCCGCGGGCGCGCGCGTGATCGACCTGAGCAGCGCGACCGTGCTGCCGGGCCTCATCGACCGGCACGTGCACCTCATGCAGAATCAGGAGCCGAACGACGCGCGCGCCCTTCTCGTGGGGCAGCATTACGCGCTGGCGGATCTGTTCGCCGGTTTTACAACACTTCAGGATTTGAATTCGCCATTCACCTATGCCACGGTCGAATTGCGGGACGCCATCAATAAGGGCGCGATCGTCGGACCAAGGCTGCAGGTCACAGGACCGGGGCTCACCCCCAGAGGCGCAACCTATTATGGAGCGCCATCGGAACCAGGCGCGTTCGGCTTTGTCCCGGGGATGCCGGTCTGGCAGAACTCGCAGAACGTCAATTCTCCGTGGCTGGCACGTGCGGCTGTGCGCGAACATTCACATTACGGCACCGACTGGATCAAGATTTACGACACGGAAGACTATGAAGGAAGCGGGTACCCGGTGCCTTCGGGCGCGGGAGCGTTCATGCCCGACGGCAAGATGATTAGCGTGCCGTCGATTACGCTCGAGGAAAATCAGGCCATCGTCGACGAGGCGCACAAAAGAGGATTGAAAGTTGCCTGCCACGCGTATGGCGGCGAAGGATTGCGCAACTGCCTCGCGGCAGGCGTCGATATGCCTATCCACGTGATCGTCGGCGTTACCGGCGCGCCTGGGCTCGATGATGAAACGATTCGGCTCTTCAAAGTGCCCCTGGCAGACGGAACGCTGCGCCCCGTGAATCAAACGCTATGGGACCTGGCAGGGCCTTTGGACGATGCCGATATGAAAGTGAGCGGGGGTAAAACCTCGCGCTTCCGGCTGACGGAGCTGAGTTTCAAGCGGCTGGTGGCCGCGGGAGTGACGGAAACCTTCGGGAGCGGCGCCTACACCGTCGGACATGGCGTGCAGGCCTACCAATTCCCGATTTATGTGAAGTGGGGACTTTCGCCCGCACAGGCGCTGCGCATGGCCACGAGCGACGCCGCCGCGACCCTCAACTACGACCTGGGCAAGCAAATCGGATACGTCGAAAAAGGAAGGTACGCCGACCTCGTAGCCGTTTCCGGAAACCCGCTCGAGGACATCTCTGAGATGGAACGCGTGAAATTTGTAATGAAGGGCGGCGTGGTGTTTCGCAATGAATTGACGAAATAGGCGCGAACGCGAACCGTCGCCTGGCCATCGGGCTTGCATTGGCGGCGAACCTCAGCGCGCAAATCACGGTAAGGCAAAACCGGAGACGCGCGGCGCTTTGCGATCGAACGTAAGCGTGCAGGAACAGTTAGCCCTGGCGCCGAGTGCAGCGATCGCAGCGCAGGCGACCGCGTCAAGTGCGGCGCCAATTTCATCGGCGCAAGCGGCAGGGGACCTTCAAAGGCCGTGGCTCGCCGAAATCGATGGCGCTCTTCCATGCAGGCCGGCAATTTCCCTAAACACAAAAAAAAGCCGGTCCGGAGGGGTTTCCCTTCGGACCGGCCGGGCTGGTTAGAGTCTCGGACTAGAAGGTGATCTTCAGTCCAATTTGCATGACGCGTGGGCCACCCGAACCGATGAGCGGGTTGCCGGCCGCGATGTCCGCCGTTGTGAGAGACGCCCCGACAATTGGAGAACCGAGGCCGTTTCCGGAATTCACGGCGCTCGATGCGCCATAGGGGTTGGCGGCGATTGGATGATTCAGGACGTTGAAAACTTCCCAACGCCCCTGGATGGTATAGCGCTCCTTGAAGGTGAAGTTTTTGAAGAGCGAAATGTCCCAGTTCTTGAAGCCGGAGTCACGGAAGATGTTCCGGCCCATATTGCCGTAGGTCCCGATCGCGGGAGGGGTAAGGAACGAACTGCCATTGGGGGAAACGTAGCAGCCCTCGGACAACAATGTGGTGGCTGCGGCGGTGGCGCCAGCGTCGGTCTGGCATCCAGAAATTGCACTCGCGAGCGCGCTGCCGCTGAGAGGTATGGGGACGTTATAGGGGTCGCCGATGGCGCAGGATACATTGCCCGTTCCCCACGTGGTTGCACCCGTATTCAAACTGCAGTAGGGGAAGCTGTTCTTTCCGGACGAAAAGTTAGCTGGACTTCCGGTAATGTTCCAGCGATCCGTTCCTTCATTGGTTCCGCTAATATCCTTACCGCTGGAGTCCCACGCCAGCCACGGCTGGGCGGTCGCATAATTTACGATGGAATTGAGCTGCCAGCCCTCGAGCAACTGGCCATAGCCCTTGATTCCAGGGATGTTGTAAGTGATGGTGGCAGTTAACCGGTGACGTACGTCAAAGTCGCTGCTGGCGTATTCGCCCTGGAGGTTATCGCTGTTTTCCGGGTTGTTGCCAAACCGGTTTAAGGAACCGTTATCGAGACCATGACCGTACGTGTAACCCACGTTGAAGGACAGGCCGTGCGTCATCCGCTTGGTCAGCGAGACCTGAAGGCTGTTGTAATTGGAAAACGATCTATTACTTACATAGTTGATAAAACCAAGGTACGGGAACTTGGTGAAATACGGCCGAGCTTCCTGTATGGCTTGGTTACTCGGGGCAGTGTAAGGCAGGCCTGTTACTGGCACTCCCTTGCAGGCATCAGCGCTCTGCGCTGCCGTGGGGGCATTCAGGCAATACGCGGCGCCCAGCGGAGCCTGGTTTATGTCGGCAAAGGTCAGGAGCCGGTAGCCCTGATTTCCGACAAATTCAACCTCCAGAGAGAGGTTAGAGCCAAAGGCATGGGTAACACCCAAGTTATAGTTGACGACATAGGGTAACTTGATATTCGGGTCTATTCCCATCAAGTCGCAGGGTGATGCGGCTGACCCAACACCGTCTCCGCAGTTGACTCCGCCACCCGTTGTCGATGGAAGAATCGTCGGTCCGCCGCTTTGGCACGTCGGGATAGAAGTATCCCAGCACAGCGACTTGGGGTTAAAGTTACTGGCACCGAGGGCAATCGACCCCCCGCCCGATGACGGGCAACTGATCGATGGGACCAGTGCGGTAATTCCGCAAGTGATTGTAGCTCCCGTAGGTGTGGCACTGGGTGTGGTTGAGCCGTCATTCTGCATCTGGAATTGGCCCTCGAAGGTTTCCAGCGTCCAAGTCTCGTGAACGATTCCGACTCCGAGGCGGACCACAGTCGTCCCATTTCCCGTCAAGTCATAGGCCAACCCAACGCGCGGCTCGAAGTCGTGAGGATCGGAATGATAGACTGTGCTGAAACCAGCCTGCCCTTGCTGAACCATTCCAGTAGGTGAGGTCGGATCGAAGTTTCCCAGGAGGTTGCTGGCATCCTTAATGGGCGTCAGATACATATAGCGGAGTCCCAGGTTGATCATCAGCTTCGGGGTCATGCGCCAGTCGTCTTGAATGTATCCGGCGAAATCCATGTACGTCAGCTTCGATAGCGGCTGACCGGCGAGGAGAGTGGCGCTCCCCAAAGCCCCTCCGAAGAAGTCCTCCAAGGGAGTCGAAGTGCCGGCAAGCAGCTGGTTTCCTAGAAAATTAAACCGGCCACGGCCATTATTAAAAACCTGGGCATCGGCCTCCATATGGGTATACTCACCGCCGATCTTAATGGTGTGTTTCCCCTTCAGAACGGAAATGGAATCCTGGAAGTCGTAATACGGGTTGGGGGTAAAGTATTGGGGCCGGTTGAAAGCCGTGCCCAGAACGGGCGTGCCCGGAGTACCAAAACCCGAAATTGTGACGCTGGGGAAACCGCCTGCCAGCGCGTTCGTCACTCCTGTGTTGAGACCATAGGTAGTGGCGGGTGAATTCACGTCGAGATTAACGAAATCAAAAGTGACGCGGTCGTGGCCAAACCGCATTTCGTTCACAACGTTGGAGTTGGGAGTGTAAACCCAGCTCGCGGTTATGGACGTGGCACGGATGGGCGCATTGTCTTCAAAAATCGGATTGGTAAAGGGGTGATCTTGTCCGGGGGCATTGTAATGTCCATAGAAGAACATTCCGCTGAACGTGTTTTTGTCGCTCGCGTGGTAATCGAGTTTTCCTACCCCATTATCACTAATATTGGTCGTCGGAAATGTGCTCAAGAAAGAGGTTCCCGTACCAACATTCGGGAAGAAACCTCCCGCACATGTGACTGCGGTTACTGCTCCGGAGGTATCGGTTGGGGTGGCATCGCCCGTGCAACCGGCCAGTTTTTCGCTGGTTGCGCTGCGCGCTGTATGGCCCGCCTGGAGAGCATTGATTGCATCCACCATGCTTTGCGTCGGATTTCCGCCAAGCGTTGCGTTAGAAGGGACTCCGATACCATTGGCATACCCGATGGTGGATCGCAAACCCTCATAGCCGCCGAAGAAGAAGAGCTTGTCTTTTATGATCGGCCCGCCCGCAACACCGCCGAACTGTTTTAGCTGCGCTGGCGTCTGCTGGCATACCGAATTTACGACGATGGGGCAGCCTGAAATGGGATTTTCGACATTGACGAAGTCCCGCGCATCCCAGTTTTGGTAGCGGCCGAAAGCGTACGCGTCGCCGTGAAGCTGGTTTGTGCCGGACTTGACTCCCACGTTCACAATCGCGCCGGTCTTCCAACCATATTCGGCCTTGGGATTTTCCATCAGGTTGAATTCCTGAATGGCGTCCACAGGCAGGATGGTTGCGCCGTCCGTGAAGGGACTCGGCATATTCATGACTGGGCGGGCGTCAAAGAAGTTTTCGTTGATCACGCCGTCCACCATCCACACGGACTCGTCAGGGCGGGCGCCGTTGGTGCTCTGCGTCCACGGTCCGCCGCCCGGCTGGAGCATGACGCCGGGGCGCAAACCAAGCAAATTCTGGTAGTCGCGGCCATTCAAAGGAAGGTCGACGATGTCCGCGTTCTCTAGCGTACCGCCCTGGGTGGCGTTCGTGGTTTCCACCAGTGGCACGGATTCGGTAACCGTTACGGTTTGATTCTGCTCGCCAGGTTGAACGGTCAAGTCAATTCGAACTTCGTGGCCGATCTCAAGGCCAACGCCCTGACGCTCGACCCTCTTGAACCCTTTGGCCTCTACGCGAACCGTGTAGTTGCCGGGAGTCAGGTTGGGAGCGTTATACGCGCCCGCGTCATCCGTGGTGAGGGTTCGAGTGACGCCCCTCTCCGTGTCGATGACGGTTACGGTGGCGCCCGATACGACGCCGCCGCTTTGGTCGGTAACAACGCCGAGAATGCGGCCGAAGCTGCCTTGTGAAAACGCAGGCACACAAAGCAGGAGAACTGCAAATATGCCACCCAGCAATTGCACGGCACTCTTGCTCCGCGCACCCCAACATCCCTTAATTACTGAATTCATTTCTGGACCTCCTGTCCAATGAACTGTCCAAAGAGTCGCTTCTGAATCTGGCCCTGTACCCCACCCGTGGTTAGGTTCCCCTATTCTCAAGCGCCGGAAAAACCAAAAAGAAACTTTGGCGTTTCCAGCTTGCGGCCCCATGAATCCGACACCGCATGCTGCGGTTGTGGCGTCCCCTACGCCCCCGCAAAAAACAAATGCATGTTCAGGATAAAAGTGGAAAGCTCTGGAGGGTTGCGCAGCGCACGATCCACGACGGATCGCGAGCTGTGCTGGTCACAGTTCTTGAATATGGATACCCCTGGCACCGTTGACCACCCCCTAACCCGAAACCACCCTACTGGCGAAACAGTAACGCACCCAATAGATAGAGCCCCACCACTCTCCATATATGGCCCGGATTCTCTTTCTATATGCGCTCTGAGTCAAGGGGTTTTTTTGTAAAATTCCGCACTCGATATACAGGAGTTAATTTACTTTCGAGAGCCCTTCGGGACCACAACCAAACCCTGTCCAATCGCATCAGACCCAAGCTATCTGAGTCGTTGAAGCACCCGGACGGAAGACCAGGCTGGCCAAACCAGAGGCAAAACGGCCCAAAACACTTCGCTCCCAGGGGAAAATTTTAGAAAACCGGATCGCAAGATCCAGGAGCCGGCGGGCACCGAGGATTCCGTTTACTACTCGGCGGCGCCGAGGGGAAGGAAGTACTGCGTGCCCTTGACCGGCTCCTGCAGGCGGCGCAGGAGTTGCTGGAGATCGGCGTTGCGCTCGACGAAATCGATTTCCGAGGTATTGATGACCAGCAGGTCCGAGGCGGAGTAACGGAAAAAGAAATGCTCGTAGGCGCGGACGACTTCCTCGAGGTAAGCGCGGGAGATCTGTTTTTCCGCGGGAGATTTTTTCTTGGCGATGCGGTCGCGCAGGACTTCGGGAGTGGCCTGGAGGTAGATCACCAGATCGGGCGGTTTCAGGGCCGCCGCGAACATTTCAAAGTACCGCTCGTAGAGCTTCAACTCTTCGTTATCAAGATTGATGTAGGCGAAGATCTTGTCCTTCTCGAATAGAAAATCGGAGACCAGGGGCGCCGCATCGCTCTGTTGCGCCTCGGTAAGCCGCCGGTGCCGCTCGATCAGGAAATATAACTGCGCGCGGAAAGCGGAGCCGGGCTTTTCCCTGTAGAAATCGGCGAGGAAGGGGTTGTCCTCCGGATCGAATATGCGCCGCGCGTGCAGGCGTTCGGCCAGGACTCGGGCCAGGGTGGATTTGCCCACACGGATGGGGCCTTCGATCGCGATGGAGCGCGGCGCCTCGAAAGCGGGGGCCGGCTGTGGAGCGGCGGAAGAAGGTCGTGGCATGGCCCGGGATTATAGCCGAAAGTGCGGGGATTGCATGCTCCCGCAATTGCAGATGCCCGCCTGAAGGCGGGCGCTACAAAGTCAACGGCGGTCAGGCGATTTTCGCGGGGTTGTTGCGTGAGGGCGAGGCCGCGCTGCGCGGGGCAAAGGGAAACGCGGCAGGAATGGCGGGAAGCTCGACGCGGAACGTCGCGCCGCCCTCGGGCCGGTTGTAACAGGAAATTTGTCCGCCCTGATCGCGGATCAGGCCGTAACAAATGCTCAATCCGAGCCCGGTGCCCTTTCCGACGGGCTTGGTCGTGTAAAACGGGTCAAATACGAGATGGGGATCGCGCATGCCGGGGCCGGTGTCGGAGAAGAGGATGACGACGGTGTCTTTTTCAAACAGCGTCCGCACGGTAAGGGTGCCGCCGGTTTCCTGCATTGCATAGACGGCGTTGTTAATGATGTTGGAGAAAACCTGGAGCAATTGATTCATGTCCGCGCGGACTTCCGGGATGCCGGCGCCGGCCTGCACGTCGATGCGGATGTTCTTGTCGCGAAGATCGAAGCGGCGAAACTGCGCGGAGGTGTTAACTATCGCGTTAATATCAAGCGGCAAACGCAGTTCGCTGGGCACCTGGCGGGCGAAGCTGAGCAAATTGTTGACCAGCGTCTTGGTGCGTTGCGCCTGTTCGCGAATTTTTTCGGCGAGGCTTCTGGTTTTTTCGCCCACGGAGGTATCATCGGCGAGCAACTCGGAATATCCCAGGATGGCCGTGAGCGGGTTATTGATTTCGTGCGCGGCGCCCCCGACGAGTTGCCCGATCGACGCCAGTTTCTCCGATTGCACAAATTGCGTTTGCAGCCGTTTCAGATTGTCGAGGGATTCCTGCGAGGCGCGAAGTAACCGGAGGCGTTCCTGGTCCACTAGTTCATGGCGCAGGAAGGCCAGAAAACCCAATGGAAGGACGGCGCCGAGCGTAACCATAATACGAAACTGGTGCACCGCCGCGGGCGCCTGGCTGCCCAGAATGGACCAGAAGCCAAATAAAGGAAGCGAAAGCAGGGCCAGGCGCGCCAGGCGCGATGCCCAGCGCGTTTCGCCGCCGGAATTGTTTTCGGCCGCTCGCTCGGCCGCGGGCTGCAACGGAATACTCGCCGCCTCTTCGCGATTCTGGTAGGCGAGAATGCCCACGGTGCCCAGCCAGAGAAATGAAATCAAGAGCGGCAGGTCGTACAAACTTCCCCGCGTATAGGTGCCCCGTCCGGCTATCACCTGAACGGCCAGCAATCGAATCACGTAGATGGCCCTGGCAGCCGCAAGATTCGCATAGATCCGGCGCCAGTACCCTGCGGCTTGCGTGAAAAGGTAGGCAGCCCCGCCGACGAATACGACGTTCTGAAGAAGTGAGATAGCGCTGAACGCCTGCACGTAACGCCTGCTGTCCACCGCAACGTATTGCCAGGGAATCACGGCGAACGCGTAGAGGTAAAGCCACCAGCAGAGGATCAACCCGAAGTCTACGTAGCCGAAGGCCATCCTGCGGTCATCCGGGCGCCGGTGCGGTTGCACGGCGAGAGCCGCGATCATGGGAATCGCGTGCAGATAAAAAACCATGTCTACATTGAAGTGGTATCCGTTGAAAACGTAGGGAGTGTGCCGGTGCTGGTGAATTTCGATATAGGTCCAGATCGCCTGGCCCGCGAGCCAGAACGAGCTGCCAAGAGCGAGCAGCATCCAGAAAGGCTCTCTTGCGCCAATCAGGGGTTACCGCGTTTGCCAGCAGCGCCCCGTTGACAAGGAGCGGCATCAGGCAAAGAAGGATGTCAGCCGCGGAGGTCCGGGCCGCACCTGCGGGAACCCATTCGCAAACGGCGGCGTATCCTCCCAGTAAGAGGAGCCAGACGGCGACGCACCACGCGACTCGGGACGGAACTTTCATAGTCCGACAGATTCTTCACCTTAGCATAGGCGGAAGATCCGGGCGGCGCCGTGAGGGACAGGTATGGCGAAAGCATCATCAGCCGGAAGATGGGTGAAGTTTAGTTAGTCGGGTCTCTGCGTGCGCGCAAACTCTAGCGGTTGCCGCTTTTTGAGTTTGCCGCGGAGGGAAGCGTCTTCTCAATCCACTTGGACATTACCGCTGCAATCTCGCTGTTATTTTTTTCCAGCATCATCATGTGCCCATTGCCGTGGATGCCGATCTCGGCCAGCTTGATGAAGGTGACATGGACTCCCGCTTGCTGCAGGTACTTCACTGTGCAGTGGTCGTAGGCGGTGTGGAAAGAAGCTTCCGACGTCACGACCAGGACTGGAACCCTTTGAAGATTTGTGAGCTCGCGCGCGGGTGATTTTTGCAGCCAGCAGCGGCTCAGGTCCGGCGCGTCAGACTGGTCCTGGCGGACGATGGCAAGATCGGAAGCGCTGGCGGCCGGCGGGGAGTACGTAAGCGGGGTGGCGCTGAGTCCCCAGGGGCGCTGCTGCTCTTTGACGTCGCGGAACAACTCGGGCGCAGGGACATTGTCCACGCTGAAAAACGGCGGCCCGCTGGGCTCGATAGCGATAACTGCTTTCACCTTATCTGGCCGGGCATCGGCCACGGGCCAGCCGATTGCGCCGGACTGCGAATGAGTCAGCACGATCGCCGGGCCAATCTTATCGACGAGCGCCTCAATCGCGTCACTGCTCAGCTGCATCTGCAGCGGGAAGCTCACCATGCCGGGCACTTGCGCCGCGTAAAACTGGTCGAAGATCGGATCGCCCGGCGTTCCCTTGCCCGGCCATTGCGTGTGCAGGTGCGCCTGCGGCCAGAGATTGTAATTCTCGCTCGCTGTGAATCGCTGCTGCACGAATTCGAGATTCGACGTTGTTTGCGCGCCGTAGAGGCCGTTCAGAAAAGCGCTGCGGCCGCGCCCGGCCTGATCCACCACGTAGACTGCGTAGCCTTCGCGCAGGAAAAATTGCGCCCAGCCTTCGCGGCCGTCGGGTGTTCCGGTGAAATTCGTTCCGGTTTGTCCTCCGCCGTGAACAAAAATGATGGGATACGGATGCCTCTGGTGGAGCGGGATTTGAAACTCCGCGTAGATCTGCCCGCTCATCACCTGCCCATCTTTGACCGGTCGAATATTTTCCGCCTGCGAACAGGTAGCCCTCCTGCGCAATTTCCAGCGGCGGCAGCTTCGGCTCCGCGGCCGCGGCCTGATTGGCCGCCGGCGCGGAAGCGCGCAGAGACTTGTTGGATTGCGGGGACGCCCATCCATGAATTGCGATTCCCAGCAATGCTGCCGATAGAAAAGCGACGGCGCATTTCGACTTGCTTGATTGATTTCTCATCGCTGCGTCCTCCGTCAGCGCTTTGGTAGGACAGCCACTCTTGGCTGTCCGCGTAAGCCCTGCTGAAACTGCGCTGGACAGCCAAGAGTGGCTGTCCTACTAAAACCCCGGCCGTAAGCAAGCCGACACACAGTCCCGTCTCGCACTTTTTCCAACGCTCGAGAGACTACACCGGCTTTGACCTGCTGGCACTACTTTTAAAGACGGTAAGTATTTGGCGGCCCATGTTCGCAAAGCAGGCGCGGAAGGAATAAAATGGGCGCTATGGCGGAAGCGAGCGCTCAGGAAAAACTGCAGGTCGAAGAAGCGCGCGCGGATTTCGTCGCGCGTTTCCCCGGCTATGTGAAGACGTCCTTGCTGGACAAACTGCGCGCGACGGAATACCGCCGCCTGGACGAACGCGGCCAGGTCTACCTCGATTACACGGGCGGTTCGCTTGTACGCGGAATCGCAGTTGCAAAAACATTTTGAGCTGTTGCGATCCGGCGTTTTCGGCAATCCGCATTCCGCCAATCCGACTTCGGCAACCACGACGGATCACGTCGAGCGCACGCGCCGCTTCGTGCTGAGCTACTTCAATGCCCGCCCGGAAGATTACATTCTCGTCTTCACGCAAAACGCTTCGGCAGCGCTCAAGCTCGTGGGCGAATCTTTTTCTTTTGCGCCGGGCAGCCGTTACCTGCTCACCTTTGACAATCACAACTCCGTGAATGGCATTCGCGAATTCGCGCGCGCCAAAGGTGCCACCGTTTCCTACGCGCCGCTGGTGATGCCGGAACTGAGAATGGACTTCGCTCGGCTAGAAAATCTGCTGGACGAAGCCGATCCGGCCTGCGCCAACCTGTTTGCGTTTCCTGCGCAGTCCAATTTTTCCGGCGTGAAGCATCCGCTCGATCTCGTCGCGAAAGCGCGGAGCAAAGGATGGAGCGTGCTGCTCGATGCCGCCGCCTTTGTGCCCACAAGCCGCCTGGACCTCACGGCCGTGCAGCCGGATTTCGTCACGCTCTCGTTTTACAAAATGTTCGGCCATCCGACGGGCGTCGGCGCATTGCTCATCCGCCGACCCGCATTGGCGAGTCTTAAGCGTCCGTGGTTCGCCGGAGGAACCGTAAATTTCGCGTCGGTGCAGGGACAGGCGCACGTGCTTTCGCCGAACGAAGCCGCATTTGAAGATGGCACGCTGAACTATCTTTCCATCCCCGCCGTGGAAATCGGTTTGCTCCACCTGCAATCGATCGGCATCGAGACGATTGCGGAGCGCGTGCGCTGCCTCACGGGATGGCTGCTCGAGGAGTTGCTCGCTCTGCGCCACACGAACGGCCGCGCGATGGTGCGCATCTATGGTCCCGCTACGACGCAGGCGCGCGGCGGCACGGTGACGCTCAATCTCTACGACCCGCAGGGACACTTGCTGGATTACCGCCGCGTCGAGGAACTCGCCGGCGCGGAAAACATTTCCCTGCGCACAGGATGCTTCTGCAATCCCGGCGCGGGAGAAATGGCGGAAGGTTTGACCGAAGAAGACATGCGCGCCGGTTTCACCATGGGCGCAGAAATCAACCTGCTGAGTTTCCTCCGATTGATGCAGGAACGCGGCCACAAAAGCGCCGGCGCCATCCGCGCCTCCATCGGCCTGGCCACAAATTTTCCGGATGTCTGGCGCTTCTTGCGCTTCATCGCCAACTTCCGCGACCAGACCCGCCTGACCATCGGCGACGTCAGCTTCGACATCGAGTCCTGCCGCGTCATCCGCGACGGAAGTTAAGTGGCGCAGGCTTCAGCCTGTGGGTCTTGGTCGCTGCGAGTTCGATGCTGCTTTGACCAACTCCCACAGGCTGAAGCCTGCGCCACTAAAATCGTAAGCCACGATGCACGGAACTCTGGCGGAGGGGGAGGGATTCGAACCCCCGGGACCCTTTCGGGCCCAACGGTTTTCAAGACCGCCGGTTTCAACCGCTCACCCACCCCTCCGGTCTTCCCAGTTTAACTGGCAAGGCCCAGCCTTCCAAGAACGAAGACTGTGAGTACTGCCCTAATTTGAAAGCTTCGTATTTTGGAGGGCCGAGCTTCAGCTCGGCCATTCAGGTTGCGGTTCGCTCAGGGCTTTAGCCCCTGAAGAGATGAGTTTCCTTCTCGCAGCAACCGCCCAAAACCTCCGAAAGCTGGCGAAGCTGATACCGATGCCAAGCCCTCACCCAGCCTGAGACCAACAGCGGCTCGTAATCGAGGGCCTTCGAATGGCCAGGCTGATTAATCTCAAATTACTCGCCGACTTCTTCAACAAAATCGACCCATTTCGACGTTCGCGACGCTGCAACATTATGTCTGAAATTGAGGGATGAACGGACGCAACGTGGACATCGCATTTCGGGAGCGATTAACCCGAAACGAGCATTGGGCTCTGTTCGTTCAGGCGAGAACGGGGATTTCCAGCATGCATCTTTTTGGTGATCGGCGCTGTCGTCGGGGTCATTTCTTGGCGCCGTGGAACGGATCCTTGACCCCTTCGATGGTAGCGAACTCGACGTTGTATAACTCGCCGTTCACCTTTTCGACCCTGCGGATGTATTCGTTTTGGATGATGTCCCGCGTCTCCGGATCAATTGCGATTGGCCCGCGCGGGCTTTCCCACTTCGTGCCTTTCATCGCCGCCATGAGGGCATCCCCATTGGTGTTGCCGCCGGTCTTCTCTAAAGCTTGATGCAGGAGGTGCATGGCATCATAGCCGGCGACCGAGTGAAAAGCCGGGCGCATGCTATAAGCCTTCCGGAATGCGTCGACATAGGCCTTATTGACCGCGGAATCGTGAAGCGCCGAATAATGATGGGCAGTGACGAGCCCAAGGACAGCGTCGGTCATATTGGGCAAGTCGTCATCAGGTGTAAGGTCACCGCTTGAGACCAAGCGGATGCCCGACTTGTCCATGCCACGCTCTACGAATTGCGTCACTAGCGGCCCCGCCTGATTATTCGGCACAAACACAAAAAGCGTATCAGGCTTGAGATCGCGCGTACGCTGCAAGAACGGGGCAAAATCCGGATTCGCCAGTGGCACCCGAAGCGCCGCAACGATCTCGGCGCCGCCTTTGACCGCAACTTCGGTGAATGCCTTCTCCGCTTCGAGGCCGGGAGTCCAGTCGTTGACCAGCGTTACAATTTTCTTGGCGCCGTTTTTCGTCGCCCACTCGGCCATGACGGATGAGGATTGGCCATTGGTGAAACTCGTACGAACCATATAGGGCGAGCGTTCCACTGTTATCGAAGCCCCAGAAACCGCAACAATCATTGGGATCTTCGCTTCGACCGTTAGTGGCGCTATTGTTAGAGCGGACGGCGTGAAGCCACCAAGCAGCAAGGCGACTTTATCGTTGACGATGAGGTCCTGCGCGAGTCGCTTGCCGATGTCCGGTAGGCCCGTGTCGTCCTTGAGCAAAATCTCAATCTTCTTGCCGGCGATCATGTAGCCTTGCT
Source organism: uncultured Acidobacteriota bacterium (assembly GCA_963804145.1). GTDB lineage: Bacteria > Acidobacteriota > Terriglobia > Acidiferrales > UBA7541 > Palsa-360. The sequence goes on from CAWDPI010000010.1 coordinate 1,235,491, forward strand.
CCTGCAGGTAGAGCCGCGCGCCCGCCATCACCTGCTTGCCGATCGCGTTGAACGAGCCGGTCATCGACTGAACCGCTCCGATCTTGACGGTTTCCTGAGCAGAAGCTCCACCTGCAGCGACGGACGCTGCGGCAGCCAGCGCCATGAAACTGCGCATGCGCGACATGGGGTGATCCTTCTCCGGTCGAGTTCGGCAATAGAAATAAATCCCCGGCATTCCGCACTTGATGCTCAGCGGACGTCGCCTCGGCCGAATGAAAGGATTGGCGAGACGCTGTTAGCGTGCACGCATGTCAAACCTTGCTCAAGTAGGCAATCGCGGCTTTCTCGACATCGTAGTCGTAGAGCCACCTGCGGAACTCTGCCGAGTTCGCAATCTCTTGATCGCGCTGCTCGAGACTTTTGTATCTTGAATCGTATCGAAGGCCGTTGTTCCGCGCCTCAGCCTGAACGACGTCCGTGCGCTTGCGGCGAAAAGCTTCGCAACGCCGCAAAGCGTCGGCTACTTCGGCCGAGTTATGCCCTTCGAGGAAAACCGCCAGCGCCACGCCGTCTTCAATCGCCTGGTTGGCGCCCTGCCCGAGGTGAGGAAGCATCGCATGGGCGGCGTCGCCTAGCAGTGCAAGACGCCCATTCGTCCACGACGCCAAGGGCTTGCGGTCGTACAAGCCCCACCAGAAGCATGTGTCCACTTTTTCAAGCAATCCCGCGACACGCGGGTCCCATCCTTTGAAAGACGCGGCAAGCTCGTCGCGATCACCAGTTGCAGACCATGATTCGACCGTTTCGTCTCTGGTCGGAACGAAGCCGACGTAATTTAAAAGTTGACCACTCCGAACGGGATACACCATAAAATGCTTCCCATCACCCATCCAAATTTGATGTGCTTCTTTCCGCCATTCCGGCAGCTGTGCGCTTGGAATCAAACCCCGATAAGCGCGAGAGCCGGAATATTCTGGTATGGACGGTTGGACGACATATTTTTGCAAGACTGACTGGATGCCGTCTGCGCCAATCACGACGTCTGCCTCGGCAGTCGTGCCGTCCGCGAATTTCAGCTGCGCCACATCAGCGTTTTGTTCGAACCCGATGCAGCGATGAGCTGTCCTTATCGCGGTTCGGGGGAGAGCTTCCGCGAGTACACGTGACAGATCTGCCCGGTGCATTCCATAGACGCCATTCCAGCCGTCCGAATCGGTGGTAAGGATTCGACCAACGACCGTTCCGTCCATCCGGTAATATTCCGAGCCGTCGCCAACCTTTGCGCCGACCTGTGCTAATGCCTCCTGCAATCCCATCCGTTCCAGCTGTCGCCGACCATTGGGAAAGATGGAGACGCCAGTGCCGACCTCGCGCAGCGTGTCAACTTGTTCGAAGACAGTAACGTCGATTCCCCGAAGAAGCAGCGCATTGGCGGCTGATAAGCCGCCAATTCCTCCTCCAACAATAGCGGCTCGAAGGCGCTTGGTTGGCATGGCTTCCCCCTCCGACCTCTTGAGGGTCCTGGTATTTCGTGGCAACTGGTGGGACTGGAGGACAGGTCTACATTAGCGTGGAAGCGTGCATCCTGGATTACAACCACGGAGGACCATGGAAAACACCGCGTGCGTGGATCAGGGAGCCACGGTGTTAACCCGGTGGCATTGAATACGCTCATGACCGCCAATGGACGTTACACCGCCAAATCCTCCGGCGGAGAAGCTCGCCTCCCTCAGAAGTCAAAGTTCACCACCGTGGCTTTTGTGTTTCATCAAACAGAACCGCATTATATTCGCCGCTTATCCTCGCGGTATCTTCTGTTCCGCCACTCGATCACCTTTCCGTCCTTGAACTTAAAGCGGTAAATCTCAATATCGACCGTTACCTTCTTATTGTTGCGCCGAAACTTCGCATCAAAGCTACAAGTACAGTAGACGTAGTCAGTACCAGCGGCAAAGTCGTGCGCTTCAAAGCGTGTAAACTCGGCAGTTTCGGATACGGCTTGGAAGAATTTCGGTATGTCTGCCTTCTTGGAGACTTGAATATGCCAAGGAATTAGCTGCCGCTCACTTATAATTCCGCTCTGCCTTCCGCGATGTCTCCCGTCCACGAGAGCACCGAGAACAACAGCAGTGGGTCTTCAGGCGGCTCTCCGAGTGCTTCGTAGCAGCTACGTCCGCGCGTTCGTGGGCCTCGGAGCATCGGCCGTCCCGGATATGCGCTCAAGGCTTTTCGATACTCGACCAAAGCCGCGCGCGAGCTTTTTTCGGAAGACCGCATTCGTCGCAAATTTCCATTGCCCTGCCCTCTAAATCGCGAGTTGCTCACTATCTCGGCGACGGCAGCACAAACATTTTTCGGGTGTTATAGTCTTTATCGCGTTTAAGTTGTAATGGAAGAAGCTCAATTTGTCGAAGCAGACTGCGCGAAGGGATCCGACTGGAGACGCGGGTTCGAGGCCGGTACCGGTCGCAGATTCTCATTGAACCGAGGAGAGGCGCTCAGCTCAATCCAGACGTCAGCCAAATTCCTTCAGACGCCCACGATCGGAAGGATTGTCTCACTGCTGTTGCCATGCGGCGAAGCGTTTCCTCAAAATGCCAACGCCCGAGCGCGAGAGATCGAAGTGCGCGACTGAGTTACCTATCCTCCTCGCATTGCTTGCAAGCGTTAAACTCTCCTATCGCACCTCCTTCGAAATAGCCGACTAACTCGCAATTCGTACAACCGTTTGGTTAATGCGCTAACTTAGTCGGAACACATGGCATTTACTTGGTGGATAGACCTTCAGTCGTACTGCTTGCGACGATTATACGCACGCCGATTGCAGAGGGTGCATCTCAATGAGTACTGCGCTCCCAACTGCCCGCCCCGTTCCGGGGCGCGAAGCACCTTCTTCGGAAATTTCGATTTCACTCGTCGATTCGCTCTACAAAGACGGCGGGACGTTTTTAGTAGGAACCATCTTAGTTACCGGTCCCGCTTTCATCATATATTGGAAGACAGGCGAAATCCTTCTTCTCAGCTGCGCTTTGGCGATCGCTTTGGTCGCCTGTGTGCGTGGCCTTTTGATGTATGCGTATCTCCACATGCGATCAAGCGTCACGAGCTTGGAAAGCGCCAAGCGATGGGAGCGTCGCTATCTCGCCGGCGCAACCGTCACCCACGCCCTACTTGGCGTATGGTGTTTCGTTGCTTTCTCGCAATCCACGGACCCATTTGTCTATTTCTTCAGCTTTTCGGTGACGATTATCTACGCGGCGGGAATTTTCGGACGAAACTTTGCCAACCCTCGCTTTGTATTCGTGCAAATTTTTTGCGTGTGGACGCCGATGGCGGCCGCGCTCCTGCTTTACGGAAATCCCTATCATTGGATTTACGCCGGCTTTCTCGCCCTGTCGTTTCTTGGAATAAAATTTATGGCAGATAGGTTGCGCCGCACGCTGTTTGATGCGGCGACTGCATCGCGGGATGTGGCGCTGCTCGCAACCCGGTTCGATGCAGCGCTAAACAATATGCCACATGGATTGTGTATGTTCGATTCCGATGGCCGCATTGTGGTTTCCAACCAAAGATTGTCTCAGCTAATGGGGTTGCCGAGTGGTGAGCTAAAAGGTTTGAGCTTGCGGTGCTTGCTTGAACGCAGTGTCGAGGCAGGTCTGATCTCCGAAGTGAATGTGCGGGCCGTTCTCGATCGTGTGAACGCCAAATTATCGGGCACCGACGACGCCGGTCTCGAATTGGACATGCAAAGCGGACAGGTTCTCGAGTTCACTTTGCAGCATATAGACAGTGGCGGATTTGTCTTTCTCGCGGAGGACATCACCGAGCGAAAGGTTGCGGAAGCTGAAAAGGATCGTTTGGCCCGTTTTGACTCTCTGACCGGACTGCCCAATCGCGCCATTCTGCGCGACCGAATGGCGCGAGCACTAAGCGAATGCCGACCCGATAACATGTGCGCAGTTCACTTCATCGATCTTGACCAGTTCAAACAGGTAAATGACACTTTGGGTCATACTCGAGGCGACATGCTTCTGGAGGCGGTCGCCAAGCGTCTGATAGATGTCACTCGGGGCGCCGGTGTCATTGCGAGATTTGGTGGAGACGAGTTTGTAGTTTTACAGGCTCCGATCAATTCGCCCGATCAGTGCGAGGCTCTCGCCAAGTGCATACTGACCAGGCTTGGAGGCACGTACGACCTGGATGGACACAAAGTCGTCGTCACCGCCAGTATCGGGATTGCGATGGCCAAAAGGCAGATGGATCCAGACCAGTTTTTGAGAAACGCAGACATGGCTCTCTATCGGGCGAAATCCGATGGCAGAGGAACATGGCGCTGGTTCGAAACAAGCATGGAGGCTCGCGCTCAAGCGCGGAGAACCCTTGAACTTGATCTGCGCAACGCCTTAGAGACCGAGGCGTTCGAGCTCCACTATCAGCCGCTCTTCAATTTGAAAACCAGAAGTATCCAGACTTGCGAGGCGCTATTGAGGTGGCCTCATCCCACTCGCGGAATGGTCCCCGCAGCCGAGTTCATTCCCGTCGCCGAAGAAATGGGCCTTATCGTCGAAATCGGTAAGCAGGTTTTGAATAAGGCGTGCCTGGAATGCCTGAGATGGCCGGGAGCTACTTCGGTGGCCGTCAACCTCTCATCTATGCAGTTTAGTCGCTCCAATGTTCCTGCTCTTGTGCAAGACGTTCTCGCTTCAACGAATTTTTCCGCCAACCGGCTTGAGATTGAAATAACAGAGTCTACTCTTCTTCAGGACACGATAAGAACCCGCCATGATCTCTATCAGCTGGAGCAGCTGGGAGTGAAAATCTCATTGGATGACTTTGGTACCGCCTATTCCAGCCTCAGCTATTTGCACAGTTTTCCGTTTAACAAGGTCAAGATCGACCAATCATTCCTCAGGGGAATTGCCAATGACCAACGCAAGATCACCTTGCTGCGCGGCATGACGCGCCTGAGTGCGCAACTGGGGCTTCACGTTGTGGTTGAGGGCGTCGAGAGTGAAGAACAGTTCGAATTGCTACTCAGCGACGAAAGCATTGATGAGGCTCAAGGGTACTTGCTTTGCAGGCCGATGCCGGCATCTGCCGTACGTAAGCTGCTTTACGCGTCTTACGTTGCGCCGGCCGACCCGCTCTCATGGTCCGTCCAACTCCAGCAACATGTGGCGTGAGACTCTAAAGCCTTGCCGCAATCAACTTCGCCCGTCGACGAAGCGCAAATTTACCTTATTCCTTGGCGAAACTTGTATTGGCGTTAGGGAATTGTTAACTATGCTGCATGGCCCAGCTGCAGCCCCTTTCGGCGTTATCCGATAGCCCGCTTTCTACTTCTTCTGAATGTATACGCTCGCCTAGCAATCTTTCGGACCGCGTATCGCTACTGCTCGACAGGATCGATTGCAGGCGTGCGGATACCAGCGAGCAACGAGAAGCGATCTTTCGCCTTCGCTATCGGGCCTACATGCGAGAAGGAGCCATCTCCCAAAATTCTTTCGGGACTTTTTCTGACCCTTACGACGAAAAGGGAAACGGTTTCCTATTCGGGTTGTACATCGACGGCGGGTTGGCGAGCTCGATCCGCGTTCATGTGGCCTCCAAGGAATATCCTGACTTTACCTCACTCGAAGTCTTTTCCGATTACTTGCAACCTGAGATTGACGCCGGCAAAGTCATCGTCGATACGACCCGCTTCGTCACGGACGAGACCTTTTCCCGGCACTATCGAGCCTTACCGTATGCCACAATGCGGGTCGCGGGTATGGCGTGCGAATACTTTGGCGCCGACCAACTTCTTGCGGCCGTTAGGACGGAGCACCAGCCATTTTATCGGCGAGTATTCCATCACCGCGTGGTTTGCGAAGCGCGACCTTACCCAGGACTGACAAAGCCGCTCAGTCTGATGACGGTGCATTATCCGACCCTTGCGAACCAGGTACACCAGCGTTTTCCATTTTTTCGCTCAACTTTGGCCGAACAGCAGATGCTTTTCGGGCGTCATCAACAGCCGGCATCTCCACCAGCGGCTGGTCAACGATGCACCAGCGGTCAGCTCATGTGCTGATTTGGCGGAACAGTTCTGCCAAGCAACAGGGTACATCGATCGCATCCTGAAGGGCGCAAACAGGGCGATCTGCCGAATTCAACAGCCGACCAAGTTCGAGCTCGTGACAAACGTCAAGACCGCAAAGGCCCTCGACCTTACCATGTGATCGAATGCGTACGTCCGGTTGTGATGCTGTGGACGGCTCCTCCACCCCGGCACGTGAGTGCCATGGAAGTGGGCGCTGTTAAGGCTCCCACAATTCGGAGGAGCTATCCATGCAAACGATCACGACAATTGGTCTCGATATCGCCAAGTCGGTCTTTCAGGTTCATGGCGTCGATGCGGATGGCAATATCGTCATCCGCCGGCAGGTCAAGCGGCGCTACGTACTGGCCTTCTTCCAGAAGCTGCCGCCGTGCCTAGTCGGCATCGAAGCCTGCGCCTCGTCGCATTATTGGTCGCGCGAGCTCCAGGCGCTTGGCCACACCGTACGCCTGATGCCGCCGGCCTACGTGAAGCCCTATGTGAAGCGGCACAAGAACGATGCCACTGACGCCGAGGCAATCTGTGAAGCGGTCACCAGGCCAAACATGCGGTTCGTCGCGACCAAGACGCCAGAGCAACAGAGCTGCCTGACGCTGCATCGTACCCGTCAGTCTCCGGCGTCTTCTCTCTCTGACATTTCCGGCTGGCGCGGTGGTACTCTTTATCCATTGGCGGGTGGCAGCCGAGCGGCGCGGCGGCGCCGGCGATTTCTTTTTTACTTGATCGACGGCGATGGCCGAGCTCGGGGGTCAGCTTCGTTGCGACCGGCTTGCACCGGCGCCGGGAGACCAGAAAATGGTTGACGCGATGCAACGATACGCGCGCGCGAGGTGCGCGCCGATTCCAGATGACGGCGCCGGATGACGGCGTTTTCGTTTTGATGAGATCGCGCCGCCGGCGCCGCGGTTGGACGGCGCTGGCCGACGATGCTGGCCGCGCCTGCCGGCGGCGGAGCTGGACGCCGAGCGCGCTGCCGCGGCGGCCGCGCTACCGGGTCGAAGCCAATCGCCGCCCGAGCCCCCTGATCCGCCGCCATGGCCCACGCCGCTGTGCGCGCTCAGGAATGGCATCGCGTCAACCATTTTCTGCAACGATACGCGCGCGCGAGGCGCGCGCCAATTCCAGATGACGGCGCCGGATGACGGCGTTTTCGTTTTGATGAGATCGCGCCGCCGGCGCCGCGGTTGGACGGCGCTGGCCGACGATGCTGGCCGCGCCTGCCGGCGGCGGAGCTGGACGCCGAGCGCGCTGCCGCGGCGGCCGCGCTACCGGGTCGAAGCCAATCGCCGCCCGAGCCCCCTGATCCGCCGCCATGGCCCACGCCGCTGTGCGCGCTCAGGAATGGCATCGCGTCAACCATTTTCTGCAACGATACGCGCGCGCGAGGCGCGCGCCGATTCCAGATGACGGCGCCGGATGACGGCGTTTTCGTTTTGATGAGATCGCGCCGCCGGCGCCGCGGTTGGACGGCGCTGGCCGACGATGCTGGCCGCGCCTGCCGGCGGCGGAGCTGGACGCCGAGCGCGCTGCCGCGGCGGCCGCGCTACCGGGTCGAAGCCAATCGCCGCCCGAGCCCCCTGATCCGCCGCCATGGGGAAAGGCTTAGCCAACTGGACTATTCGAGAGGACCCTTGAACTGCTGAAACGGTCAAGTGAGGACTCCAGAGGAGTTGCGCGGGGAGCCATCAACATGATCGGAAAGTTCGCACCTCTGATCATTGAGCCCGGTCTCCGACCTGACGCGAGGCGTGTGTGTTTAGACCAAGCCTGGAGGTAGCGGAAATCTTCCGGCGCCATGGTGAGGCGTGGCGCACGGCCAACCCCGGTCACGTCAACCTCGCTCAGCGACGTGTCATGACAGCCATTGAGATATGCCGCACCGCTGCGCTCGGCGGTCATGTCGAGCACTGCCCGGACTGTGAGCACACCCGCATCGCCTATAATTCTTGCCGCAACCGACACTGCCCAAAGTGTCAATGGCGAAGTGCGGCGGCATGGCTTGCGGCGCGCGAAGCCGAGGTTCTACCGGTCCCATACTTTCATTTCGTTTTCGCCCTTCCGGCCGTGATTGGCGCGATGTCCTACCAGAACAAGGCCAAGATTTTACGGGCTGCTGTTTAAGGCCGCGTCCGAAACGCTGATCACCATTGCTGCCGATCGCAAGCACCTCGGTGCAGACATCGGCGTCATCGCAGTCCTGCACACTTGGGGCCAAAACCTCCAGCATCACCCTCATGTGCACTGCGTGGTTCCGGGTGGCGGCATCTCGTCGGACGGCAAGCGTTGGATTGCTTGCAGACCCGGATTCTTTCTTCCTGTGCGCGTGCTCTCGCGCCTGTTCCGGCGTCTGTTCTCGGAAGGTCTGACGGCAGCATTCCGAGACCGGTGACCTGCAATTCTTCGCCGACCTCGCGCATCTCAACGAGGCGAAGGCATTTGCCGCTACTCTTGCCCCACTGCGTACTGCCGAATGGGTCGTCTATGCCAAAAAGACCTTCGCCGGTCCCGAGCAGCTGTTGGCCTATCTGGCTCGCTACACCCATCGCGTCGCGATCACCAATAATCGCTTGCTCGATCTCGATGAGACCCACGTCAGCTTCCGCTGGAAGAAGTATCGGCAAGGCGGCGGACACAAGAGCAAAGTTATGCGCATCGAGATCGCCGAGTTCATGCGCCGCTTCCTCCTGCACGTCCTACCGAATGGCTTCCATCGCATTCGTCACTACGGCTTCTTGGCTAACGGCCATCGCGCCGACAAGCTCGCGCTCTGCCGAAGCTTGCTCGCCGTGCCTGCTGCGCCGGCGGATCGCCGCCACGATGAGACGAGAGCGGCAACCCCAAACACGAACCAGCCCCGTGCCCGTGCTGCGGCGGCCGGCTGCGGATTATCGAGACCTTTGATGGATCACTCTGCCGGCCATATCCCGTGCGCAGGCTCGACGGCTTATAGGCTGGCTTTGTAGGTGATCACCTTCGACCCTGCGGGGCGCAAAATGATCCGCCTTACTCAAGGCCGCGCTGGCACGTTGTCCGGGCTGCAATTCGCTGCGCCATCTTTCCTTTTCGGCGCGAGGAAACCGACGAGCGAACTGCTTTTCGACGTCTTGTACGGCAACCCTTCCAGCCGCTCGCCAACAGATTGATCAAAAAGACGGCGAGCCCGGTCCATTAAAACCCCATAGTCCGAGTTTACAGCGCGAAGTTCCGCGCGGCCAGCCGCCCGGGACGGATAGAAAACTCACAGATAGTGTTCCAGGATTTGCCGCGCCGCTCGGCGCCGCGTTGCGCGCGGGCCGTTCTCGTCGCCCGCCAGTAATCCCGCGTAATGAACGAAATCTTTGATTCGGTCTGCGATTTCCGACATGAACCCTACCAGCCACCCGGCGCAGTGATATGCACGCGCGGACGAATTTGAGCGTTTGCCGTTTCCGGGACCTACCCAGTTGCAGAGGCATCATAGGCCGGTCTTTCGCGGTCTGCCATAAATTGCGCCGCTCGGATTTTACGCACCGGCAGAGATGGCCTTTGCGCCGTGGTAAGGCATCCCACCAAACCATGCGGGATGCTCACGAAGGATGCGGAGTCCGGTCGATGCCAACGACAGGGAGATGATGGTGATCTGGAATGACCGAATTCGGAGCCCCGGTGGTTGGCGCCTAATGCTAGCGCTCGCGTTGGCGACTAGCCCATCTTATGCACGCGAAGCATGAACTGAAGGCGAATTTTTGTAAGACGCGATCATCCGTTTCTGCGCGCGTATCTTCGGCAGATTGATTGGGTCGAGAACGCTGTCGACGCGTTGGGGGTTAATGGATCGGGGCTCGGCGGGGCATCATCGCCCCGCGAACTTATGGTCCGGACGGTTGCAGCTTGAGCGCGACAAGACTGAACGTCTCGGCCTCCGGGCAGCATGAGGCGAGCGCGATACGAATGCGGCTCGCGTGCTCGATGAAACGTCCGGCGATTTTCAAGAGACGCAGACGGATCGTAGCGAACTCTGTGTGCCGCAGCGGATTCCAACTCGGGATTGCGGCACGCAGGTCGAGTAGCAACCAATAGGCACCGGTGTGCAGGATCAGTCGCATTTGGTTGGCCAGCGGCGATCGGCAACTAGTGCGATCAGACGCCAGTTGTGCCTTGTGCTGCTTGATGAGGTTCTCGGCCTGCCCACGGGCGCAGTAGATCGTTTCATAAATATGCTCGGCATCACTGCCCGGCAGCGAGGTGACGACGTAGCGGATATCGATGCCTCGGCGCAGCATGTCATCGGCGTGGCTGGCGCTGGCCTCGATCCGGGCTACGACCCGCCGCTCCTTGTCCCACGACTTGGCCGCGTAGCGCGTCTCGGCAAAGCCGCGCAGAACCTCGGCCTGGCTCTCGGCACGGCGCACCCGGATATCGTCGGCGGCGGCTTCGACCAGGCGGTCGAGCACAACATTGCCGGAGAGCCCGAAAATGTAGTCGATGCCGTAGGTCTCGCACCACGTCATCGCCTCTTCGCGGCCGTAATGGCCGTCGCCGCGGATGGTGATGCAGGTGTTGGGCCAGTGCCGGCGGATGCGCCCGATCAGGCGACTGAGAAGCTTGCGGACCTCCACACCCGACGGCGTCTTGCCAGGACGCAAGATGACCGTAACCGGAGCACCCGTCGCCTCATCATAGACATGGATCGGCAGGAAGCAGCGCTCATCATAGTGGGCGTTCCATTGCGCCAATTGCTGGTGGCCGTGCACAACATCAACCGTGTCGTCGATGTCCAGGACAACAGATGGAGGTGGCTTCTGGTAACTTCGGCACCAGATATCGACCAGAGCATAAGTAAGACGGATGATCTCCCGCAGCGTCGGCGCATTCTCCCAGCGCGAGATAGTCGGCTGCGAGCAAAGATCACGGCCGGTGTCTGGCAGCCGTCCGCACGCCAGCTTGAAGGCCGCATCCCGGCGCAGCCAGTCGAAGTCATTGCCATCGGGATAGCCGCAGCCGATCGCCAGCATGCGGGCGCGCAGTACGTCCGCGACCGTGTGAGTGATGCGCAACGGATCACGCCGGTCGGCAATGTGCGCGGCGAGCGTGTCGGCAACTTTGCGGCAGCGCTCGGCCAGCGCGAGCAACATCACGCCGGCGTCGGAGGACAACCGGCCGCCGTCGAACGCAGCTGTGACTTTCTTGCGCGAAACAGATGGCAGATTGAAGCTGAGTTGATTATCGTCGGTCATGGCGGGTGTAGCAGTGAGGCGCGACGCGCGCAGGTGGTCTCAACACCCACTCCTACGCAAGCTCAATGCCTTGCGCCATACCCGTCAGTGCAAATCGGAACCCACGTGAATAAGATGGGCTAGGGGGCCGGGTCTTGACCGAACAGAGCCCAACAACGCCCTGTGGCGCCACACGCAGAAAGTAGAGTAAAGTCTCCAACGGTATCCACGCGCCGCGATCTCGTGCTTTGCGCGTCACCTAGTAGCAACCAGCCTGGCTTGGCATTCCGGCGGGCCGCCTTAACCCCATGGCAATTGCCGATGACCAAAGTTCTTCTTGAGCGCATTTCGATATGCATCGAGGTCTTGGCATTCTTCGTTGCCGCGCCCGATTTCCTTGGAGAAGCAGTACTTACGGCGGTAACGGTGAAAATCGACAGCGTATTTGGACTGTGGGGAAAAACTCTCGACCGGTTCGCCAAAAGATTACTGAATGCTTGGTTTGACTTTTTTTTTGCCTTTCCTGAGCGCACATTTGGACGATGGACTTCGTACTTTTTTCCAAAATCTGCCAAGACAAATCCGCCGCACCGCCAGCAAAAATCGTACCATTGGGGAGATTATCGGTTATCTTCATCACGATAGTTATATATGTTTTGGTGTGGGCTAGCATTGAAACTGAAAACCTTTTTCCGGCGCCTCTACCAGAACTACCTCGATCACCGCCGTTTCCGCCCATTGTCGTGCCGTTTCTTGTCGTCTTCACAATTGTTTCCTTCGCCTATCTCGTTCAGCTCCTCCTTGAGGCGCTGCTCAGCATTGTCCACCGCAGTGGAGCGAAAGGTCTATTCTTTATCTTTGGTGCGGTGATCTTCGTCTGCGCTAAAGCACTCGCATTCTATGCCAGCGGGATACACGAGATTGGGAACGCCGAACCTCCAGTCAGCGCACCAATTCCGCCGCACAACACACCAACGCCAGCTGATTTCGCAGCTCAATTGCAAATTGTCGTGGATTGGGCCGAGAAGCATGCCGGGCTCGGTGGATGGGTTGGGGCAGTAGGAGCTATTGTCGCAATCTTGGTTGCATGGGCGCTCGCGCGTACAGAGTACCGACGGATAAAAAAACAATCCCTGAAGCGCAAAAGGGACGAAATCAATCTTATTGGTAGGATTGTCTCTGAATACGATAATCTTGTACAAAAGTTCGCGCAGGCAGTAAGCGCCAACAACTCGACCGCGAATTCATTCAAAAGACGCCACGCTAACGATGCTGAAATGCACAGCATGAGAGACTTGGCTCACGTTCCGGTAACTTCATGGCCCTCGTTGGACGCCTACACCTGCTTCAAACAATACTGGTTTAAATCCAATCAAGCATTGGACACGTCCGACATGTCTCCTATTAACCGGGAAGACGCCGAACGCAAATTGAAAGAGAACGACGAAGGTCTTTTAGCGCTACGCCGAGCGCTTGAAACTGCGCTCAAATATTACAAATGATGCGCGATTCGCCACGTCCTTAGCTGATGGAAAGCCGAAAACGGTCAAAAGTCGGATCACGCCCCAACAGCGCAATCATTCGCCGCGACACCTTGCGTTGTGCCTGCCGCAGAGCAGGGCCGCCTGCCAAAACAAACTTCGTCACGTAGGCTTGCGAGATATTCTGCGGAACGTGCCCAAGCATCACGTGAGCGACCAGTTCATCGACGGCACAGTCCGCAGCGACAGTGCGCCACGTGTGCCGCAAGGCGTGGCCTCGATAGGGTAACGCCTCACGCGCCCCGACTTGGCCGCAGTGAGCGAATACGAACGCGTCGCCCGACTTCGGCTTGCCCGTAACGCGGGCGCGTTTTAGCACGCGAGCCATGGCCGCCGACATGATCACATGGATATCGCGGCCCGCCTTAGCCGCCGGAATCACTATCACACGCTCCCCAGGCTTCACATCGCGCCAGCGAATCCGTGCGGCCTCGCCCGGCCGCATTCCAGTCAACAGACAGAACAGGTGATACTCGCGGCGCGCTGGTGCCTTGGGTCCGATCTGAATCTGATCGAGTGCGTCGAGCCAAGCAGGAAACGATTTGAACGGCATCGCCTTTTGCGCTGGCGTTTCGTCGTTGTACTCGACAGCGGCGCAAGGGTCGCGCATCGGTAGGGTCAGGTCTAGCTTGGCTGCTCGCTTGTAGGCCGCGCGGACGACGCGGGCGGCGTGGTTTGCGCTCACTGGCCCATTGTCCCGCGTTACGGAACGATGCCACTTCGCTACGGCTGCGGGATTAAGGGCCATATCCGCGAGCGACCAGCCCTCCCACTGCGGCAGCAATATCTTGGTACCCAAGTGCTCGACGTTCTTGCGCCAGCGAGCGGGCTTTCCCCGCTTCACGGCGAGACGTGACAGATGGTCGAGATAATCGGCAAATGCGGCTTCGAACTTCGTCGCCTTGCGCTTGCCACTGTCGCCAGCACCGGCGGCGACCTTCCCGGCCTCGACCAACGCGGCGGCACGAGCGGCCGCTGTATTCATTTCGGGATAGTGCCCGAGCGTCACAGAAGTGATGTTACGCTGGCCTCTCCGCCGGTCATCCTTGCAGTATGTCCACGTTACCCGATGGCGGCCGATTCTAATCTTCAATCCCGGCACACTGGCCGAGCCGCCGAAGTCCTGCGCGACAATAGCTGTCGCCACATCGTCGGAGAAGTCGCGGGCAGCGTCGATCCAGCCGTCCTTGATATCAATGCGTCGCTCGGTCATTTGTGGCCGTCTTAGGTGCGATTTAGGTGCGGCGCTGCGTCCTTCCCGCCCTTATGTTCGCACCAAAACGCACGCAAATGCTAGCAAATCAAACAAATAAAGTTAGCCGAATCTGATTGGGAAGCTGATGTTCTACCACTGAACTACGCCCGCATGCGCCGAGCATAGCGAAGCCAAGCAGCGCAGAGCAAGGTCGTAGGATCGGCCGGCTGAAGGCGCAGCGCCCATCCGCTGCCGGCGCGAAATCGCGGACACTGGACATAAAGTCCGAATCCCGCGAGCGAACGCCGCGATGGGAACGCTAGCCTGCTGTCGTACTCGTCGTTGAGCCGGGAGAAAGCGATGCCGGGCCATGTCGCCACCAAGACTGCCGCCACCAAGACTGTCGCCACCAAGACTTACGGGACCGTCCCTGCCGATCGGCAGAAGGAGATGAGCGGCCTGGAGTTTGTCCAAGGCCTCGCCGAGGGCACGCTGCCGCTGAACACGATCGCGCAGACGCTAGGTTATGACGTGACCGAGGCGGCGAATGGCCGTGTCGTCGTCACCGCCGAACCGAATGACACCCACCTCAATCCGGCCGGCACCGTGCATGGCGGCCTGGCGGCGACATTGCTCGATAGCTGCATGGGACTGGCCATTCTGTCGACTCTGGAGAAAGGCGTCGGCCAGACGACTCTCGAATTCAAGATTTCACTCGTGCGGCCGATCACGCCGCAGACCGGCCTGATCACGGCAGAAGGCGTCGTGCTGAGCCGGGGCCGCCGCGTCGGCACCGCCGAAGGCCGGATCACCGACGGCAACGGGCGCTTGCTCGCGCATGGCACGACGACATGCCTGATTTTCCAGGCATGACGTGGAGTCGGCGTCAAAATCAAGCTGCGAGAAAGCGTCCGACCTGATCGCAAAAGAAATCCGGCGACTCTTCAGCAACGAAATGGCCGCTGTCTTCCGCGATCACGGCGGTGAGGTTACGAGCCTGTTGCCGCAGCCCGTCCGCTAGCTTCGTCCCGACGCCATGGCGCCCTGCGATCGCCAGGATGGGCATGTCGAGCGTTCGCCCCTCAAACGAGGCCGCCAACACGGCGTCTTCCCGGAGCGCGCGATAATAGTTGAATCCCGCCGTCATGCCGCCGGGTGTCGCATAATGTCGGGCGAACTCCGTGATTGCCGCCTCGGACACGGCGCCCTTATCGTAGGACCATGCGCGGATCTGGGCGGCAATATAGTCCCGCTCCCGCCCCTTGGTCAGCATTTCAGGGATGTCCGGGGCCATGTGAAATCCATAATGCCACGCACCGCCCCGCAAGGCGTCCATATTCTCCGTGCCTGGGATGAGGCAGTCCACCATCACGAGCTTCTCGACGCAATCAGGATGCAGGTGGGCGAGCATGTAGGCAGCTTTGCCGCCCATGTCGTGCGCGACAATATGGGCTCGGCCTCCGGCAACATGGCCGGCCAAAGCGCGGATGTCGGCAGCGATCGTGCGCTTGTCGTAGCCAGTGGGCGTTCTCTCAGACAATCCCGTGCCTCTGAGATCAGGAGCAATGACGGTGAAGCGCGGAGAGAGCCGCTCCATTGTCTCCCGCCAGGCGAACCAGGTCTGCGGCCAGCCGTGAAGGAAGATCACCGCGGGTCCGGACCCCGCGCTGACGTAATGCAATCGTATGCCGTTGATCTGTGCGAACCGGCTGGCTCCGCCCTTCGGAAGCGAAGCGGGGACGGCCGTCTCTGCGATGGGCGATTGGGCGAGCGCAGGCGAGACAATTGTCGCCGCCAGTGCCGATCCCATGGCGGCATGCGATGCTGCAATGATAAATTGTCGACGCCCGGTTCTCATTGTCTCTCGCTGTGTGAGTGTGACCGGGCGCGAGGGTTGCCGATCCGGGTCGATCGGTCTATCCGTTATGCCGTCACGGCTTCTATAACCTGCGGTTATGCATGAATCTCGCATCCGCCCTCCGCGCGTTTATTCGCGTCGTCGAACGGGGATCGATGACGGCGGCGGCATCGGATCTTGGCATTTCTCAGCCCGCGGTCAGCAAGCTCCTGCGAAACTTGGAGGCTCATACGGGCGCCAGACTTATCGAAAGAAGCTCGCGCGCCATGCGCCCGACCAGCCAGGGGCTGGTTCTCTATAAGGCATCGGGGGGCGCGCTATCGGCTATCGATGCCGCGATCGAAGCCGTCCGGAGCGATGCCGGCGCCATCAACGGAAGTTTGCGCCTGCACGGCCCGGCCTGTGTCGGCGAACGCCATTTGCACCGCATCGTCATGAATTTCCAGGACCAGCATCCGGCCGTTACCGTGGACCTCATCCTGGAGAACCAATCGATCGATCTCATCCATGAGAATGTCGATCTCGCCATCAGAATGGGGCGGCCGACGGATCAAAATGTCATCACGCGCAGAATTGGATTTAGCAGAAGACTTCTTGTGGCGTCGCCCGACTATCTTGCACGCCGCGGACCGGTTCGTAGCCGTAAGGATATCAATAATCACGATCTTATCGTCACCAACGCCTCGCTCTCCCGCGGCGGTCTCCTCAGTCTTTGCAAAGGGAATGCAACGACGGAAATCGCGGTTCAGCCAAAGCTGACGACCAACAATGCGCAGGTTCTTGTCGATGCATTGACAGCGGGCCGAGGGATCGGCACCGCGCAGGTTCTGCTGGTCGCGGAGGAGCTGAAACGGGGCCAGTTGATCAGAGTACTTCCACAATACGAGCTCAAGCCGACGGAGCTCTTTCTTGCCTATCCGTCGTCAAAATTCATGCGCCCGGCCATTCGCGCCTTCATCGATTTTGCCGTTCCGGCCCTTCGAAAGATCGAAGGAATTGTCCAAGGCCACCCATCCGCGGATACGAGCGGCACCGCCATTGATGTCTTCGAGAGTGAGCCTCAGCAGGCCATTCGCCGGACAGCACGTCAAAGCGGCCGGCGATCGCTCTCGCGCAGCGGATTGTGACGCCGCAAACAGGTTCAATGAAACGCTTCAATGGAGCCAATCGCGACGACAGGCTGTGCAGGGCCGCCTCGATCGCGGTGTTGAGCGCGCTTAGTCCCGCCCGAACTGCTTGCGCAGCTCGATCTTGGCCTGCTCCAACGTCCGCCGCCGGCTTGCCGGCAGGTTCTTGCCGGCGCGATTGATGTAGAAGACCAGCATCGACAGCGCCGAGCGATAGGGTTCGGCCTTGCGCCGGTGGCTCTGTTCCGCCGAACGTTTGAGCGAAACGGCGATGCGCTTGGGGTCATTCAAGGTAAAGACGCCGCCTTGCAGGTCGAGCGCGTTGCTTTCGCGGGTGACGCGGCCGGACCAGTAAAGGGTCGCCTTGCGGCGCGGGGTCTTCGCGCGCGCTGTGCTGTGGCGGCGCGCTTTCGCACTGGCGGTTTTTCTGCCGGCCGAATGGGGCCGCGCGGTCGTTTTGCGGCTTGCGGTTCGGGCCATGGCGTCCTCCTGCGTTCTTTAAGTCTACAGTCTCAAAGAACATCGGCGGCGATTGTTCCGTGCGAATGCGACTTGCGCTTCAGCTCGCCTTCTCCAGGCTCGACGTCGCAACGGTGCCGTCGGAATCGAACACCGCGACGCCCATCATCGGGTCGATCGGTATTTCCCAGGGCTTGTGCTTCAAGGTGCGCAAAGTGTCGGCATAGCCGGCCTGCCAGCGCCGGTCGACGCCTTCGGGGGTGAAATCGATGTCGCGCAAATAGTCTTCGTTCTCGAGCGGAGCGGCGTTGAGCCGGATGATATGCATGAGCGTGCCGCAGCCATAGCCGGCGATCTCCTTGACCGCCGGCGTCTCGCGCTGGGCTTCCGGCATCATGCGCACCAATTCGCGCACCATGTGGCGGAGCTGATGGATGTGTTCCTGACGCGGGATGTGACTGTCGGCGCGGCTGGCGAACTGGATGTCCTTCTGCCGGCTCAAGACCTGCCAGACCGATTCCGGCTCCGGCCCGGCGATGGGAAATATCTGCACCGAGAACACGACCGAATTGCGCCGCGGATTGTCGTCGAACACCACCTCGACCGGGGTGTTCGAGTAGAGGGCGCCGTCCCAGTAAGGGTCGCCGTCGATGCGCACGGCGGGGAAGCCGGGCGGCACCGCGCAAGAGGCGAGCACATGATCGACGGTGATGGGCACGCTGCGGCTGTCGAAATAATGCATCTTGCCGGTGCGCACATTGACCGCGCCGACGGTGAGCCGCGGCTGCTTGGCGTTCAGTCGTTCGAAGTCGACGACATTGGCAATGGTCTTGCGCAGCTCGTCGATCGTGTAGAAGGCGGCGTGCTCGACCCCGACCAGCGCGTTGAGGCCCCAGGCGATGGC
Source organism: uncultured Acidobacteriota bacterium (assembly GCA_963804145.1). Taxonomy (GTDB): domain Bacteria; phylum Acidobacteriota; class Terriglobia; order Acidiferrales; family UBA7541; genus Palsa-360. The sequence continues at coordinate 1,253,852 of CAWDPI010000010.1, forward strand.
GGTGTTGGGCGCGAAATATCCCGGAATGCCGCCCAAGATGGTCATCCAATAGGCGGCGGCATGGCCGGCCAGCCGGCCGAAGGGCGTATCGCCCCACACCGGCTTGCGTTCGATCCGCTGCCAGAATTCGCGCAAACGATCGAGCCGTACGGCGACATCGTTGCCGGCGATGATCGCGGCATTGACGGCGCCGATCGAGGTGCCGATCACCCAATCCGGCTCGATGCCGGCTTCGTGCAGCGCCTGATAGACGCCGCCCTGATAGGCACCCAAGGCGCCGCCGCCTTGAAAGACGAGCACCACCTGGCCCGGCAATTCGGGCGGCTCCGCCACCTTTTGCGCGGATTGATGAATGACATAATCCATGAGCGCCTCCCCGCCCGGTTCAACGGGCGGCTTTTAATGCTGCAATTCCTACAATTTGTGTCGTCCCCCGGCGCGGGGCAACGCTTTTGCGGCACGATTGATCGGCATTGCTTTTTCTCGACTTTTTGCCGCGATCCCGCTAAGCGGGCCGCGCAACCGGACCCGCACACGAATGGAACACAGCCTGCCACGATCAGCCGACCGCCGCGCTCCGCCGCGCGGGCTCTGGTGGCTTGGCGTCTGCGCTTTGTTTGCGCTGGCGTTCGCCGCGGGCGATCGGCCCGCCGCGGCCGCGCCCGAGAATGCCGCGGCAAGCCGCGCGGTGGTGCTGCCTGGATTTTGGGACCCGCGCCGGCGCCCGGAACGGCCGGATCTGTCGCGCATCCAGGCCATCCGTTTTCTCACCGACGTGGATTATCCGCCGTTCGACTATACCGGGCCGGACGGCAATCCGGCCGGCTTCAATGTCGATCTGGCGCGGCTCATCTGCGAGGAAATCAAGATCAGCTGCACGGTCCAGGCGCGCCCCTTCACCACGTTGCTCGATGCGCTCAATGACAATCGCGGCGACGCGGTGATCGCTTCCATCGCGCCCACGGCGGAAACGCGCCGTCGGGCCGATTTCACCGATCCCTATTACCGGACGCCGGCGCGCTTCGTGGCGCGGATCGATTCCTCGATCAACGACGTGCTGCCGGAACGGCTCGAAGGCAAGAAAATCGCCGTCATTGCCGGCACCGCGCACGAAGCCTACCTGAAGGCCATGTTCACCGAGGCGGTGGTGCGGACCTATCCCAACGCCGAGGCGGCCCGCGAGGCGTTGCGCAACAAGGATGTCGACCTTCTGTTCGGCGACGGCATTGCGCTCGCTTTCTGGCTCAACGGCGCGGATTCGGCCGGCTGCTGCGCATTCCGCGGCGGGCCGTTTCTGGAAAGCCGGTTTTTTGGCGAAGGCGTCGGCATCGCCGTCAAGCGCGACAACGACCTGCTGCGGCTTGCGCTCAATTGGGCGCTGTTTCAGCTCTGGGAAAAGGGAAGCTTCACCGATCTGTGGCTGCGCTATTTCCCGATCAGCCCGTTTTAGCTCCGGGGCTTCGACGAAAGGCGCTGCAACGAAACGGCGGCCTTCAACGACGATAAGTTTAACAACGCAACATGACGGCTGTGACGATGGACGATGTATCAAATCTGCGCGCGCTCGCGGAGCAGTCGCATGCCTGGCCGTTCGAGGAAGCGCGCAAGATCGTCGCGCGGCTGAACAAGCACCCGAAAGACGAAGTCATTTTCGAAACCGGCTATGGCCCCTCGGGCCTGCCGCATATCGGAACGTTTGGCGAAGTGGCGCGCACCACGATGGTGCGCCACGCCTTCCGCGTGCTCACCGATGACAAGATCAAGACGCGCCTGATCGCCTTCTCCGATGACATGGACGGTCTGCGCAAGGTTCCCGACAACATCCCGAACAAGGAGATGGTGGCGCGCCATCTCAACAAGCCGCTGACCAAAGTGCCGGATCCGTTCGGCACGCATGCGAGCTTCGCCGACCACAACAATGCGCGGCTGCGGTCCTTCCTCGATCAGTTCGGCTTCGAGTACGAGTTCATGTCCTCGACCGCTTGCTACACATCGGGACGTTTTGACGATGCGCTCCTCAAGGTGCTGCAGCATTTCGAGGCGGTGATGGCGATCATGCTGCCGTCGCTGCGCGAGGAGCGCGCGCTTTCCTATTCGCCGTTCCTGCCGATCTCGGAGCGCACCGGCGCGGTGCTGCAGGTGCCGGTGGTCGCCCATGACGCCAAAGCCGGCACGATCACCTATGAGGATCCGGAAACGGCCGAGCGCGTGACGACGCTCGTCACCGGCGGCCGCTGCAAATTGCAGTGGAAGCCGGATTGGGCGATGCGCTGGGTCGCGCTCGGCGTCGATTACGAAATGGCCGGCAAGGACCTGATCGACTTGGTGAAGCTCTCGGGCGAGATCTGCCGCGCGCTCGGCGGCACGCCGCCGGAGGGTTTCAACTACGAGCTTTTTCTGGACGAGAACGGCCAGAAAATCTCCAAGTCGAAGGGCAACGGGCTCACCATCGACGAGTGGCTGCGCTATGCCAGTCCCGAGAGCCTGTCGCTGTTCATGTATCGCGAGCCGAAGGCGGCGAAGCGGCTCTATTTCGATGTGATCCCGCGCCACGTTGACGAATATTATCAATACTTGGAAGCCTACGAGCGGCAGGCGCCGCGCGAGCGGCTAAGCAATCCGGTCTGGCACATTCACTCCGGCGCGCCGCCGCAAGCCGACAATCCGGTGCCGTTCGCCATGCTGCTGTCGCTCGTGACCGCATCGAATGCGGAGAATGCCGACACGCTCTGGGGCTTCATCGGCCGCTACCGGCCGGGCGTCACCCGCGAGACTCATCCGCATCTCGCCAAGCTCGTCGATTACGCCATCCACTATTTCCGCGATTTCGTGCAGCCGGCGAAGAAATTCCGCGAGCCGAGCGATGCCGAGCGCGCGGCGTTGATCGACTTGCGCGATGCGTTGTCGCAATTGCCGGCGGATGCGGACGCGCAAGTTATTCAAGATGTCGTCTACGAGGTGGGCCGGCGCGAGCCGTTCCTCGATCACAAGAAGAAAGCCAAGGACGGCAAGCCGGGCGTCGCGCTCGACTGGTTCAACATGCTCTATCAGGTGCTGCTCGGGCAGCAGAAAGGCCCGCGCTTCGGCTCGTTCGTTGCCGCCTATGGCATCGGGAACAGCATCGACATGATCGACGGCGCGCTCGCGCGGTCGGCATGACGATTTACCCACCCGCTAACAGCGGAGGGGCCGCAATGGTGCATTGAGCGTGCGCAGCGCATCTCTGACGTTATAGGTCCTCCAAGCGGACACCGCGGCCGGCACGCAGGCTCCGAC
>CAWDPI010000011.1:0-186164 GCA_963804145.1 uncultured Acidobacteriota bacterium
GGTCTCGCCAAATCAAGCCATCTATTACGGCTTCACGAAACCACGCGAAGCGCACCACGACGCCGACCTCTATCGCCTCTATCACAGGGCCGTCGAAGACATTGAGCGGCAGGGCGGCAAGAATCCGCGCGTTGTCCTCGACTTCGAATTAAAGAAGCGTGTTTTTCACGACTTGGCGAAGCTCGGCCCGGAAAAAGTTTCCGCTGAGAGCAAGAGAGAGATCGCGGAGAAACACGGCCTGCAACTCGTTCGCGGAAAGATTCCGCTCCCGGACCTTCGGATCGAGTACGAAGACCGTGAAGGGAATATGGCTCGCGTGGACCTTGAGCTGGCTACCGAGCACTACCGGGGGAGCAATCTAGCGGAAAAGGTGCGCGCCGGATTCTCTCTTTACGCACGCGCACAGGACGCCCCTGGCCTGCGGCGTGTTCTAGACCAGAAAGAACTGACAGCGGAGATTCTGTCGCTATGAATCCGAGGCCCGACCAAATCGAGCGAATCAAAGAACTCGGCTACACCGAAGCGGAGGCTCGCTTCATTTATATAGTCGCGATCCACTCAGGCTACTTCACGCTGCGGCAGTTCCTCAATTTCACGCAGGCTAAGCGCGGTAAGCGGTCGAATGCCTTTGCCCAGAAACTCCTGAAGCATGGGCACGCCACCATGCGCGACTATATGGGCGCAGGGTCTGTCTTTCATCTATTTTCCAGGACCATTTACGGCCAGATCGAGAAAGACAACCTCCGCAACCGCCGCCAACATTCGTTTGATTTCATCCGTACGCGCCTCGTCCTTTTGGACTTCATCCTGAACAATCAGGACCTCGCGTATTTTGAAACCGAGCAAGACAAGGTGAGCTTTTTCTGCGAGAAATTGGAGATTTCCAAAGACTTCCTTCCGGCCAAGGTTTACGAAGGCGCTTCTGGTAGCCGTCCTACGATTCGTTATTTTGTAGACAAATTTCCTCTCTTCCTTGCCCCTCCTCTCCCAGGGGCTCCCCCTGTGGTCACCCTGAGCTTTGTGGATTCAGGGTTCGAAACGCCTTCCAGTTTCACAGGTCACGTCAACGCCTATCAGGGGTTGTTCCGGCAGCTGAAAACTTTTCGCTTTCTGTACATCGCACCAAAGGACGCCCATTTTCGAACGGCTGAAGACCGCTTCCGCGCCTTAGTAAAAAGGCCGCTTGAATCGGATGTTTCGAGTGAAGTCCTCCGCTACTTCCAGGTTCGCAGGAAGTGGGACAACCGCGAGTATGTGGTGCCCGTAACCGAGGATTTTGAATTCCTGAACGATGCGCGGCGGCGGTTTCACGGGGCGCGGTTTGAGAGCCTGTACGAAGCGTGGCGCACCGGAGAGCTAAAAGAGCGCGATCTGCGGAGGGAATTCTCCCAACTGACTCCCGATAGAACTGTGTTCTTCGATACCTATCTGGTGAAAAGCCATTGGTCTCCCGTTGCTGTGGACCGTAATGCACGGTGAACGGTGCATGAAAGACACAGATCACCTCACTGTTCACCGTTCCGTTCACCCGGATGGTGAACGGAAGTTAGTGGAGCGTAGAGGATGCGCATGGCGCGGCAGTCAATTTTGGACACGGGCAAAACACCGAGTTGGGCTGGAGCGACCCCACTTTTGGGAGCCTTCGGCTGCCCAAAGAATCATGGGGTCGCTCCAGCCCAGGGAACGAAATGCGCGTTCCTTTTACAGACGTGTTTTGCCCGCGTCCAGGGAAGCAGATAACTCACAAGGAGGAAGGATATGTCGATCATCAACAAACGACCGGAACTCGTTAAGAGAGAGTACGAGCTGGAGGACATTGTCGTCTCGACCGTCGAGAAGTACGCAACGTTCATCGAAAGCACGCCGGATCATGTCGTGAATTCGGCTTTGAAGATCCTCTTGTTCAAGGACAAGCAGTTCATGAACTGGAGGAAGCAGCAACAAACGGCTGGCAAGAGGGACGGGAACGCGGTTGCAAGAGCGGCAGCAAAATGATGCAGAAAATCCTTAACTCGAAGAACTTCGTCGCCTGCTTGCTGGCGGCGGCTACGGGCATGACCCTCTATTTTCGGGTGCCGTTTCCCGACGAAAATATCTTTCTGCAGGTCATGGCTCTGCGGTCGCCGTCAATCTTCTACTTCGTCAAATACTCTTACACGCTCTTCCTCTTCTCGACCCCCTACATCGGCTATTCGATGGTGCTCTCGGGCGTGTACATTTTTACTCTCAAAGCAGGCCGCCGAGTTCGCGCGGGCCGATTGCCTCTCTTTCCTGACCCTCGCAAGAGGGACGAACTCTTCCTCGTCCTCGGGGAGGTTCACAATCCTCGTAAGCAGGCACCCGCAGAAAATCCGCAGTGGCTCGTGATCCCGGAAAGAGGTCTTTTCACGGGCATCGCAATTCTCGGCGCAATCGGCACCGGAAAGACAAGCTGCTGCATGTACCCATACGCAGACCAGATTCTTGGGTACCGGGCAGGAGATAAAGATAAGAGGATCGGAGGCCTCGTTCTCGAAGTGAAGGGCGACTTCTGCCACAGGGTTAGAGAAATCCTGGAGCGCCACGGAAGAGGCGAAGACTATATCGAAATCAGCCTCGATTCTGAATATCGCTACAACCCGCTTCACAACGACCTCGACGCATACGCTTTGGCATACAACATCGCATCGCTGCTAAACAACCTCTTCGGGCGGGGTAAGGAACCTTTCTGGCAGCAGGCATACACGAATCTGGTCAAGTTCATCATCCTTCTCCATAAGGTAGCGTTCGACTACGTAACTTTGTTCGATGTCTATGAATGCGCGATTGACCCCGCCACGCTCGAAAAGAAAATCAACGAAGCAGAGCGCAGACTCACCGAGACGGATTCCGTGCTGGTCTCGGAGGAGGAATATCTCAGAGCATCCCCGCGAGCTTGAGCCGTTCAAATTCCGGCTGGACGAAGAATCGAAGAGTTATGTGGCGACTCTGACGCCCGGCCTTGCCGCTGTGTTGAAAGATAAGGCGATTCAATGGGAAGCGGAGAATGTCGGCGGACGCAAGCCGGTTTCACCAGAAAAGAAAGAGCAGCTCGAAGCAGTCAAGCGTTGGTTCAACCACGATTGGCGACGGATTGAGCCAAAGCTGCGCACATCAATCGTCGAAGGGATTTCAGTATTTCTTTCGCTGTTCGACGACAACCCGTCCGTGAAGCGGACGTTCTGCCCACCGGCGCAGTGCTACGACCCCCAGGCAAATGCCGATTTCAAGTACGGCAAGCCCTTGCCTTCATTCAAATGGCTCATCGAGAACGGCAAGGTGTGCGCGCTGAACTTTCCGATTGGCATGAACGCAGGTCTAGCAAAAGCCATCGGCGTAATGATGAAACTCGACTTCGAACGGGCTGTCTTGAACCGGGTCCCCGATATGGAGGCTCACCCCGACCGCCATTTCCGTGAGGTTCTATTCATGTGTGACGAGTACCAGCATTTCGCCACCGTTGGTGAAAGCGAGCCTACGGGCGATGAGAAGTTCTTCAGCCTCTCCCGCCAGCCGAAGTGCATTCCAATTGTCGCCACTCAAAGCATCAGCTCTCTCAAGTCCGCTCTCCCCGGTGAAACTTGGCGCACACTCTTGCAGACTTTCCGCACGAAGATATTCCTCGCACTCTCGGATGATTTCTCTGCCAGAACCGCCAGCGAGCTGTGCGGACGCGAAGACAAGCTGAAGGTCAGTTACAACCTCTCTGAGAGTGGGCACGACGCTCGCGTAAGCCTGCTCACAGGAAAAGCGCTCTCGCACAAGTCCAACATTACGGCCTCGAAGAGCTACAACACGCAGGTTGATTTTCGGTTCGACATGAAGACCTTCACGGAACTCCGCAACGCGCAATCCGTGACCATCGCGTATGACGGCACGAATCCCATGCCGCCGATGTTCTGTTATTTGAAGCCGTACTTTAACGACACGAACAAATCCTACTTCCGGCAGCTCGCAGACGGAGAACTCTGATGAACGGATTCGAGACGATCCTTCCATTTCTGAAGCCTATCGAGCACTTGATCCTGGACGACTCAATCAGCGAGGTCATGGTGAACGGCGCAGACCGTGTGTTCGTCGAGAAGGCCGGTTTCGTCGAGGAAGTCCACGGACTCTCGATTGGGGAGAAATCCTTGATGGTCGCGGTAAAGAATATCGCTCGCCGTCTCGGCGACGATATTTCGGAGTCTAAGCCGATTCTCGACTCACGCCTGCCTGACGGCAGCCGCGTCGCGGCTGTAATTCCCCCGTGCAGCTTGAACGGGGTAACACTCACCATTCGCAAATTCAATTCCCGCCACTTTGGGATTGAGGACCTAATTAAAGTCGGCACGATTGAAAGATCACTCGCGAACCAGCTTGAGAACTTTGTCCTGGCCCGCAAGAACATTCTCATTACGGGCGGGACCGGCACGGGTAAAACGACCCTCGTAAATATCCTCGGAAAATTCATTCCCCCTGACGAGAGAATTCTTCTAATCGAAGACACGTCCGAAATTCAGATGGGTCAGGACAATCTCGTCCGTTTTGAGGCGCGGCAGCCACAGAACGGCCTTCCGGCAGTGAGCATCCGCGACCTGCTGAAGGCAGCCCTCCGCCACCGCCCGGACCGGATCATCCTTGGTGAGATACGTGGCGGCGAGGCTTTTGATCTCTTGCAACTTCTCAATACCGGTCACTCTGGCAGTCTCTCGACCGTCCATGCAACGTCTGCCAAGCAAGGTCTCGCTCGGTTTACGAGCTGCGTCCTCCAGAGTGGGGTTGAACTCCCGTATCGGGCCATCAAGAGCAATATCGGCGATTCTCTTAACGTTGTAGTGCAACTCGAACGGCGGCCCGGTAGGCGCTTCATTTCTGAGGTGCTCGAAATCCATCGGTATGACCCCGACGCCGACGAATACGAATTCTCCGCCATCTACCAGAAGCGTGAGGAACCTCGATGAACGAAACCGAAAATGCCAAAACGTTTTCCCCATCGGCGTCGGAGTACATCAACGACAACTTCAAGCCTTCCGAGCGAATCGCCGTTCTTGTTCTGAATCGGTCTCTGCGCGAGACGACACAGCGGATCACGACTGCACAGAAAGCGGCCAGCCCTGAATTCCAGGCATGGCTCCGCTACAAGAACGCGAACGGGGCTGACATCTATGTTGGCATGAACCCGCTGAAGCAAGATGCATCGACTCGCACAAAAGACGACATCGAGACAATCCGCCATCTTTACATTGATCTGGACCACGGCGGGTCCACCGCTCTCGACGCAATTAAGAACTCCGATCTAGTTCCGCAACCAAACTACGTACTGAACACATCGCCAGACAAATTCCAGGTCGTATGGAAGGTTGAGGGAATCACGCCCGAAGAGGCGGAGGCGTTGCAGCATGGGATGGTCAGAGAGTTCGGGGGCGATCCGGCAGCAACGGACTCGACACGCGTCCTGCGATTGCCTGGCTTCGCTAACAAGAAATACGATCAGGATTTCTATGTGCAGGCACGTTTCGAATCAACGCAGACATACCACCATCGCGATTTCAAGGTTCCCGTTGATTCACAGGAAGCTCCCCGACACCACAATGAAGAGAGAGTGCGCAGCCATCGCGATCCCAGTGCCACGCTGAGCCAATCAGAGCACGATTGGGCCTATGCCAAACGCGCCGTGGCTCGCGGCGACGAACCCGAAGAAATAATTCGAAGGATTGCCGACTTTCGCGCAGGAGACAAGCCCGACCCAGAATATTACGCGCGTCACACGGTCGCCAAGGCGCAAGCGGAGTTAGAACGGAAGACCGCCCCTACCTCCGAAAGTGGACAGGGACAATTGGGCGAAAGCGAGAGGAACTACTGATTCGCATTGCGACATGGTAGTCGCGACCGAGAATTACCCTTCCGGGGAATTTCGTAACGCTGCCCATGTTACCCAAAACTCTTTGTAGTGGAGTCGATTCAAATGCACACATCCGATGACGATCTACTTACAGTCCAAGACGTAGCCGAAATCTTGCGAGTGCCGACTTCCTGGGTCTACGAACGCACCAGGCGGCGATCTGCGGACCGCATTCCAGGTTTCAGGATAGGGAAATACTGGCGCTTCCGGCTAGGGGATATCAAGGTTTGGTTAGAGGAGAATCGCCATGTCGAGCTTACAAACGCTTGACTGTGAAGTTAGAATAGAAGGCGATGCGCGAAAGACTGGACGGGCCAACGGAAAGGTCAATATGGCTCGTCGCAGGCATCAGATTGGATGTTTGTTTGTTCGCGGTAAACGCCCAAAGGTCTGGGTTGCACGCTGGAGAGAGCGAGTGCTGACTTCAAGAGGCAGCATGAGCACGATTCTCCGTTCTGAGGTCTTGGGAACGGTGAGCGAACTTTCAAAGCGCCAAGCTCAGAATCTATTGGAAGACCGACTTCGCCCGGTGAATAGAGGCCGGGCGGTACCTCGGTCCAACATTAGTTTCCGGCGGTTCGTGGAAGACGAGTTTAGACCTCTCGTGCTTCCAACATTGAAGTTTGCCACGCGGGAAATCTACACTCTCCTGCTCGACAAACACTTGTTGCCTCGTTTTGGCGAGGAGTGCATAGCGGATATTGATACACCGGAGGTTCAGCGGTTTGTTCTCGAAAAGCTGAAGCAGGGATACGCATGGGAGACGGCTAGCCACATGCGTCATCTGCTCAGCAAGGTGCTGGGCACCGCCAAAGACTGGCGGTACCTGGCAGATAATCCTGTTTTGGGCGTGGCAATGCCTGAACGGATACTCAAGCGCCCACACAGGGCTCTTTCGATTGAGGAGGTTCGAATGCTCCTCTCTAAAATGAATGAACCGGAACGGACCATCACAATCGTTGCAACACTGGCCGGTCTACGAATCGGAGAAATACTTGGGCTTCGCTGGGGCAGAGTTCATCTCGACCAATGCACTTTAGAGGTCGAGGAAACCTGCTACAAAGGGGTCTTCGGTACTCCGAAAAGTAAGGCCAGCCGCAGGGGCACACCGCTCGCACCCGTTGTTGTCCAGGCTCTTGATGCCCACCGCTTGCGGTGTATGGACACTTCGGCTAACGCGCTAGTGTTCTCCAAAGGTGACAACGAACCGCTATCAGCCGACAACTTGCGGAAGAAGCGTCTGGCTTCTGCATGTCGGCGGGCAGGGCTGCGCCGGATTGATTGGCACACGCTCCGCCACACGTACAGCACTCTCCTCCACGATCTGGGAACTCCAATAAGAGTTCAGCAAACCTTGCTGGGGCACTCCAGCGCGGCAACAACAATGGATGTTTACACACACCCTGTTTCCACGTCCGAACGCGATGCGGTCTCAAGATTGGGCGAGGTTTTGTTCCCAACTGTTCCCAACTTGCACCACAATGCAGCAGGCACGGAAACGGGCAGTACGCTAACTCAATGATTCTGTTTGGAGAATTGGTCGGGGCGTCCGGATTTGAACCGGAGGCCTCCTGCGCCCAAGGCAGGCGCGCTACCAGGCTGCGCTACGCCCCGACATGAAGTGACGTTCAATTCTAAGACACTTCCGCGAACGCGGCTACCTCAATCCCCATACTGGAATTGGAAACCCGCTTCGTTGCTCCTTTTCACGCCCCAAACCCTACTTCATTCGACAACTGCGCCAATTCCCGCCAGACCATACCCGCTCGCGCAATGTTAAATTAAGTGCGGGTGGGGTACATTCCTTTCACGTAAGTCGCGCTTCTCCTGCCCGGGCCAGGTCTTATGCCGGGGGCCTTTCTTGAGCAAGATTCGTCTGCGAACGAAATTTCTGCTTTCTCTTCTGGCAATAACCGCCGGATTAACCGCCGCTACTCTGCTCATCGTCAGCTATAACGTGCGCAGGCGCGTCCGCGAAAACATTCGCGAAGACGTCCGCAACTCCGTAGCCAACTATCAGACCTTCCAGGCGCAGCAGGAAGAAGCCCTCACCCGTTCCGCCGCTTTGCTTGCCAACCTGCCCAACGTCCGCGCGCTGATGACCACCGAGGACGCGGCGACCATCGAGGATGCCTCCACCGATGTGTGGAAGTTGAGCGGAAGCGACTTGCTGGTCATGGCCAACCGCACAGGAAGCGTCGTTGCGCTGCGTGCGAGCGCGCCGGGCCTCGATTCCGCTACAGCGCAGGGACTCTTGCGCCAGTCGCTCGATCGAAACCAATCGAATGACTGGTGGTTCGGCGGCGGCCATTTATACGAGGTGCGCATCCAGCCAATCTATTTTGGCTCGCCTTCACAGAATATGACGGTCGGCCTCCTCGCCGTCGGCCATGAAGTCAACCAGCGCGTCGCGAGAGATTTTGCCGGCGTTGCGTCGAGCGAAGTGGCGTTCAACTTTGAGGGCACGCCCGTCGCCAGCACTCTGATCCCCGCGCTGCAATCCGAGCTTGCGCGCCGGATTCGCGAACCAGCGCAAAGCGGCTCCGCCGGCGAACAGGAAATTCAGCTTGGCTCCGAACTCTACCTCGCCGAGACCGTGAATCTTTCGCCCGAGCGCGCCCCGATCGTTTCCCTGACTGTTCTGAAATCCTTCGACAAGGCCACCTTGTTCCTCAGCGGATTGAACCATGTACTCATCGGCTTGGGCCTGTTCAGCATTCTGGCGGGCAGCGCGCTTGTTTTCTGGCTTTCGCACACCTATACGAAACCCCTTGCAGGCCTCGTGGCCGGCGTTCGCGCCCTTGGTCAGGGCGATTTCGCCTATCCCCTGGACACGCGGGGCGGCGATGAAGTCGCGGAAGTCACCAATGCGTTTGTCCGCATGCGCGCAAGTCTCGAGACCACGCAGCAGGAGCAAAAGCAGCTCGAGGAGCGATTGCGCCAGGCCCACAAAATGGAAGCCGTGGGCAGGCTCGCGGGCGGCGTCGCGCACGACTTCAATAATTTGCTGACTATCATCCGCGGCAACAGCGATCTCCTCAAAGACCGCGAGGGCTCGGACGCTTTTCACCAGAAGTGCGTGGAACAGATTCAGAAGGCCTCCGGCCGCGCTGTTTCCATGACGCGCCAGTTGCTGGCCTTCAGCCGCATGCAGGTGCTGCAGCCGCGCGTCATCGACATGAACAGCGTGGTCTCGGAGTTAGGCAAGATGCTCCCGCGCCTCATCGGCGAGCACATCGAGTACTCGTTCGCGCCCGACCCGAAGCTTGCTCCGGTGAAAGCCGATCCCGGACAAATCGAGCAAGTGATCCTGAATCTGGCCGTCAATGCGCGAGATGCCATGCCCAGGGGAGGGAAGCTCTCGGTGCGAACGTGCAACATTTCGATCGACGAAGCCGAGGCTGTGCAAGCGGCCACCCATGACTCCCGGCCAGTACATCCTGCTCTCTGTTGCTGACACGGGACACGGAATGGACGAGGCCACCAAAGCCCATATCTTCGAACCCTTCTTCACCACCAAGGAAATCGGCAAAGGCACCGGCCTGGGCCTGGCTACCGTTTATGGCGTCGTCAAGCAAAGCGGCGGCTTTATATGGGTGGACACTACCCCCGGCGTGGGCACGACGTTTGAAATTTACTTGCCGCAAGCCGCAGGAAAAGCATCCAACGCCGAGACGGAGGAAAAGCCCTCCGCGATTCCAGGAGGCACGGAGACGATTCTCGTCGTCGAAGATGAAGCGGGTGTGCGCGAGCTGGCCTGCCAATTCTTGCGCGTCAAAGGCTACACCGTGCTCGAAGCCGAGGGAGGACTGGAGGCGCTGGCCGTCTCCCGCAGCCACCCGGGCGTGATTCATCTCCTTTTGAGCGACATGGTCATGCCCAGGATGAGCGGAGAGGAGCTCGCAGCAGAACTGAAAGCGGTCCGGCCCGAGATCCGCCTCGCGTTCATGTCCGGCTATTCCGAATTTTCCCGGGGCGATCTGGGCAAAGGATTTCCGGATGCTCCTGTTCTGCAGAAACCGTTTTCTCCGGTTTCCCTGGTCAAGATTGTCCGCGAGGCGTTGTCGCAGCCGATGGCTGCCGCGTCTCGCGAAGGCAGCGAACTCCACGTGACCTAGTTGCCCCGCAATTCTGCTCAGGCTTGGCGCCTTGAGGCATTATGTTCGGGGCATTCAAGGAGGCAGATATGCAGGGCATGGGCGATCCGAAACTATTTGTAAAAATTTGTGTCGTTGCCGGCGTTCTATTCCTGTGCTCCGCCGCGGCGCAAGGACAGGAAGTCCGCAGCGCGGCCTCTTCCAGTCCATCCACTTCCGAAGCGTCTGAAACGCCCGCGGAAATCCGCGCGCTTGCCGACTTGATCCGCGGCCTCCAGGACCAGGTGCAGACGCTCAATTCGCAGCTCGGCGACCTCCGAAATGCGCAAGAGCGCGCGAGCGAAGAAGCACGTGCGCTCCGCCGGGAGCTGGACCTCGTCAAAGCGCAAGACGCTCCTGCCGCGAACGGCCCTTTGAATTCATACTCGGCGCCTCCGGTCAAAGAATCCGCGCTGCAGATCGGACCTGGTTCCTCCGCGGCAACGCCCCAATCGCAGACGCCCGACGATCGCATCGCCAAATTGGAAGAAGACCAGCAAGTCATGGAAGGCAAAATTAACGACCAGTACCAGACCAAGGTCGAAAGCGGTTCGAAGTACCGCCTGCGGCTTTCCGGCATCGTCCTCCTCAATTTATTTGAGAATCGCGGCACCGTCGACAACCTGGATTTCCCGGAGATCGCTGAATCGGAGCTGGCCAACGAACCGAATGCCTCTCCGTCAGCGTTTGGGGGAACGCTTCGCCAATCGCAAATCAGGCTTCAGGCCTTCGGCCCGGATGTCGCCGGTGCGCGCACCAGCGCCGATGTGAATCTGGATTTCGCCGGTGGATTCGCGGACGCTCCGAACGGCTCTGCCATGGGCGTCCTTCGCATGCGTACTGCAATCGTGCGCCTCGACTGGACCAACACTTCCATCGTCGTCGGCCAGGACCGCCTGTTTTTTGCTCCGCTCGCTCCCACATCGCTCGCCACCCTTGCAATCCCCGCGCTCTCCTATGCCGGGAATTTGTGGGCCTGGACCCCGCAAGTGCGCGTCGAACACCGCATCGTTTTGTCCGACGCTTCCAGCCTCTCCTTTCAGGGCGGAATTCTTGATAGCCTCACGGGCGATATTCCACTCGAATACTACGACCGCTATCCCTCCTGGGGAGAGGAATCGGGCCAGCCGGCCTACGCCGCGCGTGTCTCGTGGAGCCATCACATGTTTGGCCAGGATTTAACGGCTGGAGTTGGCGGATACTACGGGCGTCAGGATTGGGGATTCGGCCGGGGCGTCGACGGCTGGGCTGGAACCGCCGATCTGACGCTGCCTCTGGGCAAGCGCTTCGAGTTTACCGGCGAATTCTATCGAGGCCGCGCCGTGGCTGGCCTCGGCGGCGGGATTGGACAAAGCGTCCTGCTCAACGGCCGGTTTGGCAACACGGCTACGGCGTTTCGCGGTCTGGATTCGATGGGAGGGTGGGCGCAGTTGAAATTCAGGCTAAAATCCAATTTCGAGATCAACGGCGCTTTTGGCTCCGATAATCCTTTCGCAGGCGAATTGCGGCAGTACAATGCCAATACCATCTATCCCGGCGCGTATACGAGGAATCTCAGCCCACTCGTGAATTTCATCTATCAAATTCGCTCGGACATTCTGTTCTCCACCGAATATCGGTACTTGAAATCTACCGTGCTTGACAGCGGCTCGTTCAGCGCCAATCACGTCAACCTCAGCTTAGGGTATATTTTCTAGTGCGGCTATGTAAACAGATGCGGCGAATTGCCATCCTCGTTTTCGTTTGCTTCGGGGCTTGCGCCTTGCTTGCCCAGACTGGGCTGCCGCCCGTCACGGTCAAAGTGGACATCGTAAATTCCCAGTCGGCGAAAACGGCTGCGCCCGCTAAGCCGTCTGGCGATGCATCGAATATCGTAATTTGGCTCACGCCGCTCAACGTCGCTGCGGGAACGCCTCCCTCGCTTTCCACCGGACATCCCGGGCCGCAAATCGCGCAGATCAATAAGAGTTTCGATCCGCACGTCCTGGTTATTCAGGTAGGCACTCCGGTCCAATTTCCAAACAAAGATCCCTTCCTGCACAATGTCTTTTCACTTTTCGACGGCAAACGATTTGATCTGGGATTCTACGAGGCGGGCTCCAGCAAGACGGTTCACTTTGACCGGCCCGGCGTGAGCTTTCTCTTCTGCAACATTCACCCGGAAATGAGCGGCGCAGTCGTTGCCGTCGACACTCCATACTTCGGCATGTCAGACCGCAATGGCCGCGTGGCCATCCAGAATGTTCCCGATGGCCGCTACCAGGTGAACGTTTGGTACGAGCGCAGCCTGCCGGAAGATTTAAAAGCCGCGGCGCGCACGGTAACAATTTCCGAAGCAACCAGAACGCTTGATCCCGTCCGAGTCGTCGAGAATCCTAATTTCACTCTCGAACACAAAAACAAATACGGCCAGGACTACATCCCCCCCGCAAATACCAGCCCCACGTATAATCATCCCTGAAAGCGAAGTGCATCTCCAAGTGGCGCAGGCTTCAGCCTGTGGGTTTTGGTCCCTGCAAAGACGAACCCCCACAGGCTGAAGCCTGCGCCACTGGAATCACCCCCATCAGATGACCCTCAGCGATGATCTGAAAATGCAGTTTATTTGCGTTTTGCCCGTTTGGGCTTCGAGGAACTGCTCTTGCGTGAAGTGCGTGCCGCTTTCCCCTTCTCTTCAATGCGGAACAACCGCACGCGCGCGATCCGCGCGTTCTCCTTGACCCGCAATTGCGGAACGCCGACCGTCAGCAACAATTCCACCGGATCCACGTGCCCGCGCACGAAGAGCGGCACGTGCCATCCTCCGGCCCGCAACAGGCGGTCTTCGGGTTCGATCAAAGCGATCTGGTCCGAGGCAAGGTTCAGCGTTTCATTGCATTCGACGAAATAACTTTCCCTGTTCAAATCCCACCACAGGTAATTGTCCTCGGGTCGGAGTTGTTGCGGAGCAAGTTCCACGCGCCCGGCGGGCATATATTCGCCGCCCCCAAAATCCAGCTTTCCCGCCGGATCGGCGGTAAAAATCTTTCGCACAGTGAGATGCACGGTAAATCCATGCACCTGATATTTCGGATGGATGATCCCCGTAATATGGTTTGCTGCGTCCTTCCCGGACAGGAGCTGCATTACAAAACTATATCCAACTAGCCCCGGGGCGTCTATCACGCTTGCGAACCCATGCCGCGTAAAGGACAGCCCGGGAACGCCAATCTCCCGATTGGCGTTTTTCCCATCTCGATCCACGTTTTCCGGCGCTGAAGGCGCCGGCACATGCTAGCCCAGGGCAGCGCCCTGGGTTACGGGAATCTATCGATCGCGGTGCGCCCTGAAGGGGCGAAGGGTCCGCCCTCCGCCCTTTCAGGGCGGACGATAGGTTGTGTGCACGATACCCGGGGTGTTGCCCCGGGCTAGTTACCTCCGCGCCGTTGGCGCGACGTCGTGGCCGTGTACTCAATCGGAGCAAACGAAGAGTAGGGTTTTATGAGATGGCTTCTAGTGAGGAAAGTGACTTATACCGTCTTGTCCTTCGCGTAGCAGAGAGTCTCGAGGTTGCACTCCACGCACTTGGGTTTGCGAGCCTGGCACACCCTGCGCCCGTGCCAGATCAGCTGGTGGGAAAATAAAATCCACTTTTCTTGCGGGATCACTTGCATCAGGTCTTGCTCGATTTTTTTCGGATCGCTGTTGCGCGTAAGATCGAGCCTGTTCGATAGCCGTATGACGTGCGTATCCACGACCACGCCAACCGCAATCCCGTAAGCCGTTCCGAGGACCACGTTGGCCGTCTTGCGCGCCACTCCCGCCAGCGTCAGCAGCTGCTCCATCGTACGCGGCACTTCGCCGCCGAAATCATCCACGATCCTTTTGCTCGCGCCCATGATGGACTTGGTCTTATTCCGAAAAAATCCCGTCGGCCGGATGTCCTGCTCGAGTTCCGCCGGATTCGCGTGGGCAAAATCCTTGGGCGTGCGATATTTCACGAACAGCGTTTTCGTAACTTGGTTGACGCGCTCGTCGGTGCATTGCGCCGAAAGAATCGTGGAAATCAGCAGTTGAAACGCGGTGTGGTGCTCGAGCGCGCAGGTCACATTCGGATACGCTTCATCCAGCTTTTGCAGAATCGCCGCGACGCGCTGCGGTTTCGTCCCCGCAGCCTTCGTATTCCCGCCGCGCGCGCGCGAGACTTTCGCTTTTCGCGCGACAATCTTTTTGACTTTTGCTCTTCGCTTTTTCATCTTGGTCCGGCGCACGAATATAGCATACCCCGCACGTCCCGGTGCCGCCGCAGCGGAGCACTTGTAGCGCCGGCATCTTGCCGGCAGGGTTTAACTTTGGGAAAAGGGCACAGAGCCGGCGGGACGCCGGCGCTACCAAAACATCGTGCTATGACTCTTCAGAAATGGTCTTACTCTCACCCAGTAGATAATCAAGCGCTTTATGAAACGCTTTCCCGCGGTGGCTGTGCAGATTTTTTTCTTCGCGCGAAATTTCAGCGTACGTTTTTCCGAGAGCAGGGAAGTAGAAAATCGGATCGTACCCGAATCCGTCCTGCCCCCGCGGCTCCTCCAGCAAAATCCCCTCAGCCATCGCGGAAAACAGGCCGCGCATTTTGCCGGAATCGGCCACGGCCACCACGCAAACAAATCGCGCCTGCCGGTCTTCCCCTTTTTTTCCGCGCATCTCACTAAGTAATTTCCGTATGCGATCCGCGTCCGAAGCGTCCGGCCCGGCATACCGCGCGGAATGCACGCCCGGCTCGCCGCCAAGCGCCGGCACGACCAGCCCCGAATCATCCGCGACCACCATCCCCGGCGCAAACCGGCTGTAGTGCAGCGCTTTCCCCGCCGCATTTTCCGCAAACGTCGGCCAGATTTCCTCAAAAGCAGGCAGCGAATCGAAATTTGGAAGGAATGCAAGATCGACGGAAGCGCCCGCCGGCCCGGCCAGCGCGCGATATTCGCGCAGCTTTCCCTGGTTCGAGGAAGCCACGAACACTCGGAGAGGCTTACCTTGCGCGTGCACGGAAATCGGTTTGGACGAGCTTGGATTGATACTCGGTCATGCGGCGGATCCCGGCCGACGCGAGCGCCAGGAGGTCCTGCAACTCGGCGCCGCCAAACGGCTGCCCTTCGGCCGTAGCCTGGACCTCAACAAATTTTCCGCTTCCGGTCATCACCACGTTCATGTCGACCTCGGCGCGCGAATCTTCCTCATACGCGAGGTCCAGCAGCGCCACGCCGTCCACCACGCCGACGCTTGTCGCAGCCACGGAGTCGAGAAGTGGAACCGTCTTCAGCATCCCCGCCGCGACCAGCCGCTGCATCGACAGCGCCAGCGCGATATACGCTCCTGTAATCGAAGCCGTGCGTGTGCCCCCATCCGCCTGGATCACGTCGCAATCGAGCCACACGGTTCTTTCTCCCAATTTCTCCTGGTCAATGATCGCGCGCAACGATCTCCCGATCAGCCGCTGTATCTCCAGCGTGCGCCCCGAGGGCCTCCCGCGCATCGATTCGCGGGCCGTGCGCTGCTCGGTCGCGCGCGGAAGCATGCCGTACTCGCCCGTCACCCAGCCCTTGCCCTGGCCTTTCAGAAACGAAGGCACGCCATCGTCCACGGTCGCCGTGCAAATCACGCGCGTGTTCCCGATCTCGATCAGCACGCTCCCCTCGGCGCTGGTAATAAAGTCCGGCGTCATCTTGACCGGGCGTATCTGATCGTGCGCGCGTCCATCGCTTCGCAAGTTTCCTCCTCGTGACATGGCGATGAGTTTGCCCGCCGCCAACGCCGGTGTCAACAACAGACAGGCGTAGGCAGGGGCTCATTTCCCGTAGGGCCCAGGCGCGCCGACGGTTTTCGTAGCGCCGGCATCTTGCTTGTCCCGATGCAAGAGGGGCCGGCATTTTTCGAGCTTCAGAAATTTCCGAGGAGCCGGCGGGGCGCCGGCGCTACGAAAACATTTCGTCGCGCGCCACTTTCCTGAGCGTGGCCGATGACATTGTTCCCAAAAATTGATATTGTTCACAACAGTTCGGAAGTCATCCAGAAATTATCGCTATGTGACCCAGAAGGGATGCCACAACCATGACAAAACACGATGCATCGCGCCGTGAATTCCTGGTGCGCGCGGCGGTCGGCGCGGGAGCCGCTGCTGGCGCGGGCCTCGTGCCTGACGCGATCGCCCAGAATCACGAGCAAATGGAAGGAGGCGCCGCAACTCCCGGAGCGCAGCACCCGAACGGCAGCGAGCACGGCGCGTTCTTCAACCACGCCGACGCCGCCACCATCGCCGCGTTCACCGAACGCCTAATGCCCAGCGCCCCGGACAAACCGGGAGCGCGCGACGCGGATGTGCTCAACTACATCGATCTAGCACTCGCCGGCGCCTACTCCGAGCTGCAGGATTTCTACCGCCGCGGCCTGTCCCAGCTCGAAGCCTATTGCCGCAGCACTTATAAAGAACCATTTGTGCGCCTCAACGCCGAACAGCAAGATGAAGTGATCACGTCGCTGGAAAACGGCAAAGCAACCGGTTTCACTTACCCCGCCGCCCGCGAATTCTTCAGCACGCTTCGCACGCACACAATGGAAGGAATGTTCGCCGACCCGCTCTACGGCGGCAACAAAAATTTCGCCGGCTGGAAGCTCGTCGGATTTCCCGGCGCGCAAGCAATATTCACGCCGTCGGATCTGCAGAGCAAACAAGCGTTCACGCGCGAACCCATGGTCGGCCTGCAAACAATAGCCAAAGGCCCGGCAGGGAGGGCATAAACAATGGCCGTCGAAAAAACAGATGTCGTCATCGTTGGTATGGGCGCGGTGGGCGGAATCCTGGCGGCCGAGCTTGGCAAAGCGGGAATGAAAGTCGTTGGCCTGGAGCGCGGACCGCGCCTGACCACCGCGGACTTCAACCCGCACGACGAACTGCGTTACTTCCAGCGCCAGGAACTGCGCCCGAATACGAAGCGCACGCCCGTTACCTGGCGCCCGAATGCCAGCACGCGCGCGACCCCGATGCCCGTTCTGAATTACGGCAATCAGGCAGGCGGCGGCACCGTACACTACGGCACGCTCTCCTGGCGCTTTCACGAAGACGATTTCCGCGCGCGCTCACGCACGATCGAGCGCTACGGCGCCTCGGCAATCCCGCAAGATTCTTCGCTCGCCGACTGGCCGGTGACTTACGCCGATCTCGAACCTTTCTACGATCAAGCCGAATACGAACTGGGCGTGTCCGGCAAAGCGGGAAATTTGCAGGGCCGCAAGATTGACGGCGGCAACGTCTTCGAAGCCCCGCGCAGCCGTGAATATCCGCTCCCAGCCTTGCTTCAGGACCAATCGGCCGTCCTGTTTGAGGCCGGGGCCCGCAAGCTGGGCTACCACCCGTTTTCTTCGCCGCGCGCGATTTTGTCGCAGCCGTATCACGACCGGCCGAGCTGCACCTACTGCGGCTTCTGCCAATCGTTCGGCTGCCACGTTGGCGCGAAGTCGAGCATCCTCGTCACCAAGCTCCCGGAAGCCGATGCGACCGGCAATTTCAAATTGCTCACCGGCGCAACTTGCTACCACGTGAACACCGACAACACCGGACGCGCGACGGGAGTGTCCTACTACGGCCCCGACGGCTCAGACAACACGATCGAAGCGGATGTGGTCATTCTCGCTCCATTCATCTACGACAACACGCGGCTGCTGCTGATTTCCAAGACGGATAAATTTCCAAACGGTCTGGCCAATTCGAGCGGCCAGCTGGGCAAGCACGTCATGGCTCACATCGGGCCGAAAGTATTCGCCGCATTTGACGACCGCTTCGTCAACATCTACATGGGCCCGAGCGCGCAGAAGCACAGCCTCGACGACTTCAACGCAGACAATTTCGACCACAGCGGATTGGGCTTCATCCGCGGCGGACAAGTTTCGGTGAGTCCCGCCGATCTGGAGGCCGGCCCGATCGGCACCGCCATGAGCATGAACCCGCCGCCCGGCACTCCCCGTTGGGGCGCGGCGTATCGCGACTTCTTCGCAAAATATTTCACGAGGCATGCCGCCATCGTCGCGCAGATCGAGAACCTTCCCTACTCCGACCAGACCATCGACCTCGATCCCGACGTGCGCGATCAGTGGGGCATGCCCGCGCCGCGCGTGACCTACGACTGGCGCAGGCCGAACGAACTTGCCCGCGTTGAGTTCCTTTATCAAAAGCTCGAAGGGGTCGGCCACGCCATGGGCGCGACGCAAGTGTGGCGCGGGCCTCAAGGTTCCGGCGCTCCGGGCGCGCATCACGAAGGCGGCACGCGCATGGGCAATGACCCGAAAACTTCGGTCGTGAACCGCTACGGCCAGACCTGGGACATCCCTAACCTGTTCTTAATCGGCAGCTCAACATTTCCAACAATGAGCGGCTTCAATCCCACGCTCACCATCCAAGCCCTCGCCTACATGAGCGCCGACGCCATCGCCAAGCGCTACAAAAGCAAGCCCGGCCCGCTCGTATAGTTGCACCCGCGCTCCGAGTAGGACAGGCTTCAAGCCTGTCAGGTTTAGAGGAAAGCTTTACCAGGGGGAAGGAGGAGCAGCAGCCTGAAGACCCTGTGTGGCAACTTCTAAATCCTTGTAGGGCACGGCTTCAGCCGTGCTGTAAAGCACGAAGTAGCAAACCGGCTTTAGCCGCTGTCCTGTTCAAAATCGAGCAGTCACATTAGTTCTGAAGCCCGTCCCTTTCGCCCGAATTAAAAATTATTGCGGCGTTTGTTTTCCAGGCGCAGCCGCCGCCGGTTTAGCCTGCACCGCGCCCGTCACGCCGGCAGCCTTTCCAGATGCCGCTCCCGCAACCGGCGCGATAGCCCCGCCAGCAGCCGAACCCACCGGCGAAGGAACCGGAAAAAATCCATACAAATCCAAATGCCCCGCCAGCGTCTCCGCCTCCTGCCCGTGAACGAGAATTTTCAATTGCCGTATCCCTGTCCCGTTCGCCCCCAAAGTCTGCGCGATAGAATCCACCGCCAGCTGCTCGCTAAGAATTCCCGACGCCATCCCCGAAACAATTTCGTCCGAGAAATCCGCGATGGCCGTTCCGTCCGGCTGAATGTAGAAAGCCAGCAGGTTCGCTTCCGCCGGCAGTGTCCGCTTCTCCGGAGCGGGCGCCCGCGCAATCAGCGCAATCAGAAGCTGCTTGGAGCGCTCGACGTGATCGGCGGAAAGCGGCAACGAAATCGCCGTGGGCTCCAGCGAAGTCGGTGAAGCCGCCGACAGCCAATACATTTGCGCCTGCACTTGCACGTCGGTCGGAGTCGAAATCGGTTCCTGCATCACTTCGCGGCGCGCCTGCTCCTCGGTCCGCGGAGTGCTTCGCAGCCGCTGCACCGCCTGGCGCAATCCCGGCAGCGTGACGAGGCCCACCAACACCATCGCAGCAAGGATCACGATCGTCGTTTTGAGTCCCTTCGACAAGGCCCTACTTCCCTCCCGATTCGTAGATCGTTCGAAACGCGGCGACCGCTCGCGCCACTCCATCCGCGAGGCCCGGCCCCATCTGATCGAGCTTGCTGCGGTCCGGCAGGCTCACGCTCGATACCTCGATGGCCACGGCGGGCGCCCCCACCGTTCGCAATTGCCGCACGGGCGCTTCCAAGGGTGTTTCCGAAGAGCCGCGAAACCGCTGCGCCATTTGGATCTGGATCAGCTCCGCCAACCTCCGGCTCTGATCGATAAAATTAAATTGCGCTCGGTCCCACGGCAAAAGTCCCGCGTGGGGCGCGTACGCGGTGTTTTGTGGCATGGCCATCCGCGACAGGGAATAGACGCGCACGGTTCCGGGCTGGCCCGTCGACGAAACGTGCAGCGTGATGAAAATATCCCCGCGCTCTGCGTTGGCCAGTCTCGAACGGTCGTCGAAGGACGGGCCGTCATTCGCCTGGCGCGTCAGCAGGACGCGCAATCCCTGGGCCTCCAGAGAAATGCGCAACAGCCGCGCATAGCTGAGCACAATGTCGCTCTCCACGATGCCCGACGATCCGCGCGCGCCAGGGTCCGCGCCGCCGTGCGCCGGATCAAGAATCACGACGGCCAAAGTTTTTTGCGGGGGAGCCGTTGGTTCAACTGCTGTCTGCGCCGGTGCTGGCGTCGAGGGCGCTTGCTGCGGAGCCGGGGACGATGTTTGTGGCGCAGGCTGGACCGGCGCTGCCGGAGCCTGCGTCGATTGCGCCTGCGCCGAAAACGCCTGCGCGGCCGCAATCATCCACACCAAAATCAAGCAAATAAGTTTGCTGGGCACTCCCCCGAGGATACCAGAATCATTCCATTTCTGAGGGATCGTCCGCCTGAAATGTTCCCGTTGTTGCAGACAAGAAGTCATCAGGCAAATCTTTTTTGCTGTTTTCTCCGCTTGAATATACGGTCATATGTTCGCGCCAACGGCGCGGAGGAAGACAGCCCGGGGCAACGCCCCGGGTATCGACCCGTTTATCTTCTTCCGCCCTGAAAGGGCGGAGGCCCCTGCGCCCTTTCGGGGCGCATATCGAAGGACGGCCTTCGAAACCCAGGGCGTTGCCCTGGGCTATCCTCCGGCGGCGCTTTCAGCGCCTCAAATCGACGAAATGGGTAAACCTCCGTAGGTTCACCCTGCAAATGTTCTCGTTTCCACTACGCCCTGGAATTGTGAGATTGCCTCTAATCAAACACGACCGTCTTATTCGCATACAAAAGAACGCGATGTTCCAGGTGCCACCCGACCGCCCGCGAGAGAACTATTTTTTCCAGGTCGCGCCCCTTTTGCACGAGGTCCCGTACCGAATCGCGGTGCGAGATTCGTATGACGTCCTGCTCGATGATGGGCCCATCATCCAGCACTTCGGTCACGTAGTGCGCGGTCGCGCCGAGCAGCTTGACGCCGCGCTCAAACGCCTGGTGATGCGGTTTGGCCCCCACAAACGCGGGCAGAAAAGAATGATGGATATTGATGATTCGCTGCGGGTGACTCGCAATAAATTCCGGAGATAAAATTTGCATGTAACGCGCCAGGACAATTAAATCGACGCGATGCTGTTCGAGCAGCGCGCGCTGCCGCCGCTCGGTTTCCTGTTTGTTTTCCTTGGTCACTTCAATCACATGAAAGGGAACGCCGTAAAAATCCGCGTGGCGCTTCGCGTCCGCATGATTGCTGATGATGAGCGGAATCTCGCACGCCAGTTCGCCCGTATGCCAGCGGTAAAGCAGGTCCACCAGGCAATGATCGTACTTCGAGACGAACACCGCGACGCGCAGCCGGTCGCTCGAAAGCGCGATCTGCCACTTCATCTTCATGCGGTCCGCAATCGGACCGAAGTGCCGCGCAAAATCCCCCATCTCGATCTGGAACCCGGCGAGGTCCCACTCGATCCGCGCGAGGTAAAGCCCCAGTTCCTGCACCATGTGCTGCTCGAAATGCAGAATATTTCCGCCCGCGCGGAAAATAAATTCCGCGAGCGTTGCGTCCAGTCCTTTCTGATCCGGGCACTGCACCCGCAGGATGGCGCTTCGATCCATGATTTCACCCCACTACGAATCCAGGATTGTACCCGAAGATTTCTCCCGTGAGTCTGTAATCGCTCCGCGTGGCTTTCACAACTTGGCTCTCGGCAGTTTTGCAAGTGCGCTTCGAGCCGATCCACCAGACACCCAATTCTCCGTATCCTCTGCGTTAAAAGCCCTTCTCGTGGAAGTTCGCAGCAACCCTTCCGCAGCGCTTATGACTTTCTTATGCCCTCGGTTGTAGCATAAACGCAAGTTGGGTGATCAGAAGCGCACACGCAATCTGATACGTGAGGTTCGGAAGTAACCGTGACGGGTGAACCAGGCGAAATAAGCAACGTCGATTGGCATGCGGTAGTGAAGAAAGATCGCCACTACGATGGCAAATTCGTGTACGCCGCGGTTACCACGGGCATCTACTGCCGTCCTTCGTGCCCGGCGCGCAATCCGCAGCGTCGCAATGCCGTTCATCTTTCTGACCGCCGCGGAGGCCGAGCGGCAGGGATACGTCGCCTGCCTTCGTTGCCATCCGAATTCCCTGACTCCTGCCGAGAAGAGCATCACGGCCGCCCTCGATTACATCGAGGCGCATCTCGACCAAACGATTACGCTGAACACGCTATCGCAGGTGTCGGGTCTCAGCCCGCATCACTTGCAGGAAACTTTCAAGCGAATTGTCGGCTTGTCACCCAAAGCCTTTTGTGACGCGCGACGGATCGCTCGTTTCAAGCAGTACCTCAGGGCAGGTCAGTCCGTAAGCAGTGCCTGCTATGAGGTGGGCTACGGGTCAAGCCGAGCACTGTACGAAAAAACGAGGAAAGGCCTGGGAATGACCCCAGCGGTTTACCGCCGTGGCGGTAACGGAATTCGTGTTAGCTACACGATTACCGATTCGGCGTTGGGCAGTGTGCTGGTAGCCGGCACCGAACAGGGGCTTTGCGCCGTTCTATTGGGGGAGGACGAGGATCTTCTCCTTCGTGAGTTGCGTCAGGAATTTCCGGGCGCCGCTTTCAAACAGGAATCATCCGCAAAGTGGAAAGCAGCGGTGCTGTCTTGCCAGAGCGAAGATCCATTGCTCTCAAAGCTGCCGGTGAGCCTGCGAGGCCGGGTCTTTCAAGCCAGGGTTTGGGCTTCTCTTCAGTAATTCCTTGCCGCGCGAATCAGCCGGTTTTCCGCGCCCCAGATGAACTTCGTGATGCACGCCGTTACTTCCCCCCCTCATGAAGTCTTCGTGAGGTTTTTCAATTACGCGGCGGACTCGGGCGACTTCGCGGGTTGAAAATCAGGATAGGCCAGCACGCCCATCTGCGTCGCGTCCAACCCCTTCAATTCGTCCTCCGCGCTCGGGCGGATCGGTATGATCAGATTGCTGAATTTCATCCATGCGTACATCACGACGAAAGCCCAGGTTATCAAAGCCGTGACGTCGATCAGCTGCATGAGCAACTGGCCGACTCCGCCGCCATAAAAGAGACCGATCACCGGCGTCGGAACCCCGTTGTATCCCGCTCCATATTCACCGCAGGCGAACAGGCCCACCGATATCACGCCCCAAGCCCCACACGTGCCGTGCACCGAAATCGCTCCGGCTACATCATCGACGCCCATCTTCTCAACGAAACTGCTGCTGTACACCACCAGGATCCCCGCGACGACGCCGATGAGCGCCGCGCCTATCGGGGTCACAAACGCGCAGGGCGCGGTGATGGCTACCAGACCAGCCAGGAATCCATTGCACATCATTCCAGGGTCCCAGTTTCTCGCTTTGAGCTTGTACACGATCATCGACACGATCGATGCGATGACCGACGCGTTGACAGTATTCACGTAGATAAAGCTGATGCGAAGGTCGGTCCCTGCCAGTGTCGACCCAGGATTGAATCCCAGCCAACCAAAGCCAAGCAGCAACGACCCGGCTACGACCCACGGAATGTTGTGACCGGGAATCGAGACCGCTTTCCCATTAACATATTTTCCGATGCGCGGTCCCATCACGATTGCACCAGCCAGCGCCATGACGCCGCCCACGCAGTGAACCACACCCGACCCGGCGAAGTCGCACGCTCCGTTGCCCAAATGCCAGTTGACGCCTCCTTGTGCCAGCCAGCCGCCTCCCCAAACCCATGCCGCGAACACACAATAAATAAATGGAGCGAAAGCGGAATAGAGGCAGAAATTGCCCCAGTTCCAACGCTCCGACATCGCGCCGGTCGGAATGGTGATGCCGGTCTCCATAAAGACCGATTCAAAGAAGAACAGCGCCAGGAGTCCGACGTCGTGAAAGACCTTGGTTAGGAAAAAGCCTCCCGTTCCAATCAGTCCGTATTTGAAAGTGCCGTCGCCGTGAGCGCCGAATCCCCAACCGTGAGATAAGACGGACAATGCCAGGCCCAAGAGAAGGATACCATCCGGGAGCGGCAGGGCCGTTGAACCAATTTCCCCAGCCCAAAGCAAATCCGTACACCCAATACGCTGCCGTGCCGATGATGAA
Source organism: uncultured Acidobacteriota bacterium (assembly GCA_963804145.1). Taxonomy (GTDB): domain Bacteria; phylum Acidobacteriota; class Terriglobia; order Acidiferrales; family UBA7541; genus Palsa-360. The sequence goes on from CAWDPI010000011.1 coordinate 24,038, forward strand.
AACCATCAAAGTCATCGCCATCGTGTGGTTGGCGTTCTTGGCGCGAGCAAAGCCACTCTCCAGAAACGCAAAACCAAGCTGCATGAAATAGACGAGCGCGCCGGAGAGCAAAGTCCACACGATATTGATCGAGTACTGGTTATGCAGGATTCGATCGTAAAGATCGCTGATTCCGAGCTTGCTGGGGACGTCGCCGCCCGGACTGCCGTCGGCGTTCGGCGTGCCCGAGGGAGTCGACCACACCCCGTAATTCGTCCCCGTGGGATCTGCTTCTTTCAGTCCTGAGAAATATGAGGAAGAGCGGGCTGACCAGGTGTAGCAGCCGGCGCGGAGCCGCCGGAGGCGAAGCGGGCGTCGCGCTCTGTTGCGGCGCGGCTTTTGCAGTCGTCCAAAGAAGTACCGTTGTGACCACCGCGAGTATGAGCGGTGGCCCAGGCGGTAATCTTGAGCCTGAGTTTGAGATCTGACGTCAACACTGATCCGCCAGGCTTTGAAGAGCTGTTCTTCACGAGAAACCTCCGTCGAGAAATGGTGATTCGTGCACCGCGGTCGCATCCTACGCTTTCACCTGAAAATGCTTCTATCCGCTTCTTCCGCTCAAACTCTCAAATTTGGGCGGTACAAACGGATAGATGTCACGAATGCGAGCACGTATAAGTGATCGCATGCGCCCTGGTCAGGGCTGAGGAGGAAATTCAAAATGACTACAATCGCTCGGCAGCACCCTTGGAAACATCAATTACGTTCCATCATGATCGTGTCGATCTTATTCGCTCTGGTTGCCCTGGTCGCGCTATCCGTACAAAGCTATCGGGCGTTCCACGGCCCTTCCGCCGGCAATCCGTCGCAGGGGCGTTATTCGTCGATTCCCGCGGTTCCCCGCGGGGCCTCTTCGGGGCCTCAGACCAGTCGAATGCAGAACAATCCTTTCGAGGGTTTCAGAAATGTAAGCAGCCTTCCCTAGAACCTCGCATTGGAGAATGACTGCGATGGAAATTAAGCGACCACTTAAACAGCATTTACGCGTGATCGTGAGTGTGTCGGTTTCGTTCCTTCTGGTTTCGCTGCTCGTGCAGAGCTACCGGCACCAGCGTGAAACGGATCAGCGTCTTTCAGAGATACAGAAGCAGCTTCGGGACGCCACGGTAGCGCGCCCTTTGAGCGCGCAAAATTCCTTGGGTCCGATCGTCCTCGATGGCGGGCCGGTTGCGTCCGAGGCCGCACGCAAGCAGCATAATCTGCAAGAGATTCTGGACGCAGGTTGGAAGCTCGTCGACCTGCGTTCGCCGGAACAGGCCGCAAAGGCCGTCCTCGTCTTCAACGAAGGCATTGCGAACGTCGATTCGAGCAGTCCCGAACTATACAACGGTCTCGGGCGCGCTCTCCTGGTTGCCGGAAAACCGCGTGAAGCCATCGCTGCGTGGCGAAAGGGCCTCGCTCTATCTCCACATTTCTCCGATATGCAGAGCGGGATCGGCTGGGCCTATTGGGCGTTGAATGATCCAAGCCGCGCAAAAGACGCGTGGATGAAAGCGTTGTCTTTGAATCCTCACTCCTCGGATGCATGGTCGGCGATGGCCTGGATCAATCTCGCTCTCGGCAAAAACACGGAGGCAAAGAACGGATTTCAAGAACTCGTGAAGTTTGATTCCGGACGGCGGTCGTGGATCACGGGGCTCTCGATGGCGCAAGGCCGCAACACGGATCCAGCGGAAATCTCGCAATTTTTCCCGCTCCCGGCGCTGGCAATGTTCGAGCGGCCATTGCCTGTCGATCCGGCATCAACGCCGGACGCGGCAACAAGCCATCCGTGATGCCGATTTGTTAGACGATTCATCGGAGGAGTCTGAACAATGAGCGGCCCCTCATACATTGTGTTCTCCGCTCTCGTCGTTATCTCAGTTCTGTACGGGCATGAGGATCGGTGGCCGCTTGGACGGCGGGGATTTTTTGCCGTTTCCTCGAATGGATCCAAGGATGAATCAGCTTATAGCCGTTGGCCGCTCGGGTTGACGTTTCTCGGATTGGCTCCTCTGCCGTTGCGCCGCCGCTACTTGAGACGGAGTCGGGGCGATCACCTTATTTGTGGTTGAGCGGTTGTAAAGGGAAGGCGCTCCAGGTTCTCAATGGGTTTGCTGAACGAATTTTGATCGGAGGTCGTAAATGTGGCGGCTGTTGAAATCGTTTCTTCGTAAACCGGATCTCTGGCGCTATCACCGGAGGATCAAGCGAGCGCTCGCGCTCCATTTGCGCGGCGAGGCGCGGAGAGATGGTCTTACGGTGGACACCGTGTCCAGTCGTTTAGAAATTCGATGGCGTGCCAGAGATATCCATCCTTGGGATCGTCACCTCGCCAAATACGAAAGAGAAGTCATGTTTGCAGAACAGGCGTTGACCGACACGGAAGCCGCGGTCGCCAGGCTCTTTGAGAGATTGCCGGAAGTGGATGTCATCGAACTCAGTGTCCTCGAACCGAAATCAGAAACTCTGATTGCAGCAGGCACCGTTCACCGTTCAGACCTGAATGCAGCCCGGCCTCGCTTGCTTTCGGTCGGCATGCGGCTTAGGGAAGTGGGTATCACGTACCGCTTCGCGCCTCCTGAAAATATCGATTCAGGCGCAGAAGTTCCAATGGGCGATTTGTGTGCCCGTTGAGATTCCCTGCAACTATGACTTGGCATGCGAATCCTGATTTATAGCGATGAGCTCGCGTTTTATTCCATTTCGTAGGAGCTAGGGATATGGCTTACGTAATTGCAGAACCCTGCATCGGTACCAAAGACACTGCCTGCGTGGACGTGTGCCCCGTAGATTGTATTCATCCGAGAAAGGACGAGTCTGGATTCGCAGAGGCCGAGCAGCTGTACATCCATCCAGTGGAGTGCATCGATTGCGGTGCTTGCGTGCCCGTATGCCCGGTGACCGCGATTTTCGCCCTGGAGGATTTGCCGGAGAAGTGGGCCAACTTTACTCAGAAGAACGCGGCTTATTACGAATCGAAGTAGCCCTCGGAATACAGTTCGAGCTGGATTCAGGCGAGAACTTTATCGGAATAGTAACGCACGATCCATTCGGCGACGCAGCACGGCTTTGCGCCGCCCTCCGTTTCGATCGTGATATCAAACACCGCTTCGGCGTAACCCGGAAACTCCTGGTAAGACTGCAATCGAACGCGCGCGCGAATCTTTTCGCCCGCGCGAACCGGCGCCGGGAAACGAACCCGATTCAGCCCATAGTTGATCGTCTGCCGCACGCTTTCCGGCAGCTGGATCGTCTCCCTCATGAATTGGCTCACCAGGGAAAGCGTCAGAAATCCGTGCGCGATCGCAGCGCCGTAGGGCGATTCGCGCCGCGCGCGTTCCGGATCGACGTGTATCCACTGGTGATCCCCCGTCGCTTCGGCGAACTGCCGGATGCGTTCCTGACTCACGGCGAGCCACGCAGTCGTGCCGATTTCGCGCCCCACATAATCTTTCAGCGTTTGCAAAGATTCAAGGATGAGGATTGGCATGGGGTGAGTGGGCTTAAGTGGCGCAGGCTTCAGCCTGTGTGGTTTTGACTCTTATACTTCGGAAACCCCACAGCCTGAAGCCCGCGCTACTGGAACGTCCCGAATTAACTTTCAAACGACGCCGCGTTACTTCGCCGGTTTCAGTTCCGCGTACAACTGCCCGACGAACCGGTCCGCCATTTTATCCCCGTTCGGAGCGGCAGGCAGAACGCCTGCATCGAATTTGGCAGAGGGATGTGCGGCAACCACCTCGTCCGACGTCTTCCCCTGCTGCATCAGCTTCGCAACTTCATTCTTCACGCCAACGATCATGTCCCGGTGCGCCATCACGGCGCTCCTGTCGACCGTCGCTCCATGTCCCGGAATAATTTTCGTATTCGGCCCGGCAAGTGCGATCACCTGGCCGAGCCCGGCGATCATTCCCTCGAGGCTCCCGCCATTCGCGCGGTCGATGTTCGGATATCCGATCGAGCGGTAGAAATCGCCCGTCATGATCACGTCCGCGTTGTGAAAATACACCATGGTGTCGCCGTCGGTGTGAGCCTTCCGGATGGGGATCAGGTCCACCGTTTCGCCGTCCATGTGAAATGTAACTTTATTTTCATACGTGACGACCGGAAGCCCGATCTCCGGAGAGGGCGTGCCCGGCTGGCCGTTCGCGCCGGGGTTCGGATTCATCAGGCGGTCCCGCAGTTCATCGCGCGCGAAAATCGTCGCGCCCAGTTTTCCCATATTCGCATTGCCGCCCGTGTGATCGGGATGCACGTGCGTGTTGACCACGAAGCGAATCGGGTTCGGTGAAATTTTCTTGATTTCCGCCACGATCCGGTCCGTGAGCGGTGCGAATTGCGTGTCGACCATGAAGGTCCCTTGCGGACCGACCAGCACGCCGATCGTGCCGCCGCGGCCGTCAATCGTGTAGAAATTGTCCGTAATCTTGTTTGACTTCACTACCGTCTTGCTGTCGTCGACCGGCGCCTGTGCGCGTGCCGATCCCGCTACCATGAGCGAAAGAATCAACAAGCCCGCCGGCACTGCGAGGGCGCGTCGAATCCATGAATTTTTCATTGGCGTTTGCTCCTGATGGAAAATACGATTTTGACTTGGGTTGCTGGTCGAGAGTATATACCAAACACGCTTTGTGCCAATGTCCAGGCGTAGGATTTCCTATGGCTCCCTTGGAGGCTCCATGAAACACCTCACCGTCATCGCTTTGCTGACCCTGCTGGCCTCGCCGCTCTTCGCTCAGCAAGGACCCAGCGTACCCACACTCCCTTTCGACTCCGTTCCGAATCCTTTGAAATATTCGATCGATCAAAACCTGGGAGAAGTCCTGAGCGTGGCCGTGAACTCCAAAGGCCACATCATCGTCCTCAACCATCCCGGCACGGCCACGGCGGGCCCCGTCTACGGAAATGCCGCCACGCAAATTTTTGAATTCGATGCCGACGGCAAATTTGTGCGTGAACTCGGCCACGGCGTCTACGGCCTGGCCTACGCGCACTCAGTCCGCTTCGACAAGTACGACAACCTCTGGGTCGTGGACAAAGCGGCGATGTCCGTCATCAAGTTCAACCCCGCCGGCTACGTTCTGATGAATCTCGGCCGCCGCGACGAAGGCCCGGACGAGCCCCGCTATCGCCATGCCGATCCTCCGCCAACTCCCGTCGACGGCTATTTTAACGGCTCCACCGACGTCGCCTGGGACAAGGACGACAATATCTACGTGGGCGACGGCTACTTCAATTCGCGCATCGCCAAGTTTGACAAGCATGGCAACTGGATCAAGCAGTGGGGAGGGCCCGGAACGGGCGGCGTCCACGCCAACGAAAATCCCGGCCAAATAAAAAACCCGCACAACATCGGCATCGACCGCGACAGCAACGTGTACGTCGCCGATCGCGGCAACCGCCGCATTCAGGTCTTCGACCTCGATGGAAATTTCAAGAGGTTCATCTTCCTCAACGTCCCCTATGACAAGATGCGCCACCCGGTTTTGGGAGACCTGCCCGTAAACCGCCCCGATGAAACCGCGCCCTGGACCATCTGCATCACCAACACCACGCCGCAATATCTCTACACCACGGACGCCGAGCCCGGCCGCCTCTACAAGCTTCAATTACCGGAAGGGAAAATTCTCGGCATGTGGGGCGAATCCGGCCACGAACTAGGCGAGCTCAACTGGGCGCACGGCCTCGCGTGTCCGTCCGAAGACGTCATCTACATTGCCGACATGAACAATTGGCGCGTGCAAAAGCTGGTCGCAAAGGGGAAGAAGTAAACCGTCAGAGCCAGTGGCGCAGGCTTTTTACCCTGAGCAGTCTTGAAGGGCAGCCTGTGGGGTTTGGTCCTTGCAACGATAAACCCGGAAGTGCGCGCCACCAATATCCACCACCCATTCAAAAAAACGCGCCCCGGGTCCAGTAGGGGCACGGCATGCCGTGCCCCTACTGAGCCCAGGGCGCGATATTTATTTAACCTGCCTACTGCCCGATTTCCAGAATCACGAACGACCCTGCAATCGGTGTAGGACGCGGCCGCGGATTATCCGGCGTCGGCGCTCCCGCGGGTTTGAAGTCCGCAGTCTCCGTATAGACGCGGTGCGTCTTGGTGTCCACCGCCATCGTGCGCGTGCCGAACTGTGTGTTGATATTCCCGACGACTGTATATTTGTCGGCGGAATCCTGGTGAATTACGGAAACGAGTCCTTCGCGGCACGCGGCAAAAGCAAGTCCCGTGCCCGGATCGTATCCGTTGCCGTCAGGATCGCCGCCAATCGGCGGGGAAGCGACTACCTTGCCATTGTCCGCATTCACGACGACCATGACCTTGTCGCAGGCCACGAAAATCCGCTTGTGCGCGCTATCGTACGCCATGGCGGAAGGCCCATCGCAGGGCGCGAGCGGCCAGGTGCCCTTGATCGCGTATGTTTTTATGTCGAATTCTGTGATGGAACTCTTGTCCTCGAGGTTGACGAACATGTTCCCGTTGCCGTCGACAATGGCTTCTTCCGGCTTGCCGCCGAGCTTCACGGTGCCGATGACTTTACCGGACGTCGCGTCAATCACCGTCGAGTCCATGCTCTTGCCGTTAAACGTGAACACCCGCTTGGTCGCGGGATCGTAACGGATCGAATCCGGATCTTTTCCGGGGATGTCGATCACCGAAGTCGCCTTCATCGTTTTCAAGTCAATCACCGAAACCGTGTTGGCGTCTCCGTTGCTCGTGAAACCCTTGCCCAGGTCGGTCGCCAGCGCCAGCCCGTGCGAGTTCTTGGAATTGGCGATCTCAATGTCTCCGATCACCTTCCCCGTTGTGTCGTCCACCACCTGAAAATGCGATCCCCGCGCTACATAGAGCCGGTGCGAGTCCGAGTCCACCGTCATGTAGTCCCATCCGCCTTCGCCTCCGACCGGCATCCTCTTGATGACGTGATAGCCCGAAGCCTGCGGAGCCGCATACATTACAGCCGCAGCAATCAATGCCAGACAAATCATGGGACTCGTCCGGCGCAACCATCCTGCAATCTTTTTTCGTGGCATGCGAGAAATCTCCTTATCGTTTCGTTTGAGCAGAATCCTATACACCCGGGTCTGTTTCAGTAGTACGTTTCACTGCAGTAAAAAGTTTCGTTGCAACCCTCACCCTTACCGGACTTCCACCGGCGAGCTCATATCCACCGCCGCCTCTTTATCAGGCGTCATATAATACTCGATCGCCGGCGTGATAATCAGCGACAGCACCATGGAGATCAGGATTCCTCCGATCACCGCGATTGCGAGGGGCTTCAACATCTCCGCCCCCGCTCCCAGTGCCAGGGACAACGGCAGCATGCCCGCCACCGCGGCCATCGCCGTCATCACGATGGGGCGAAGACGACGGCGGCCCGCCTGAACCATGGCCTCCTCCGCTGTAAATCCGAACGCCCGGAATTTCTGATTGGCGTCCAGCAGCAGGATACCGTTCTTGGCCACGATGCCAATCACCATGATCAGCCCCATGAACGACGCGACGTTGAAGTCCGTGCGCGTAATATACAATCCGAAAAACACGCCCGACGTTGAAAGAACCGCCGAGGAAAGAATCGCCAGCGGCGCCGAGAACGACCGGAACTCAACCAGCAGCACCAGGAAAATCAGCACCAGCGCGAGCAGCAGCACCACCACCAGGTCGTGGAACGATTTCTGCTCTTCCCGGTAGGTGCCGCCGTATTCCACGCGGATCGACGGGGGCAGGTGCAAATCGGTCACCGCTTTCTGCACGGCGGCCACACCGGAGCCCAGGTCGATCCCTTCGAGCCGCGCCGTGGCTTCCTTCTCCCGCTGCAAATTGTCGCGCAGGATTTCCGTTTGCCCGGGCACCTCGCTGACCGTCGAAATAGACCCGAGCGTGGCTGTTCCTCCGTTGGAATTGACGATCATCGTGTTGCTCATGGCTTCCAGGGAAGCACGGTTCGCCGCCGGATACCGTACCCGCAGCGTGTAGGGCCGGTCGTTGATAATCACCGGCGTTGTGGCCGGCTCGCCGTCCACGATGGCGGAAGCGATCGTGGTGAGTTGATCAGTTGTGAATCCCGCCTTGGCTGCCGCAACCGGATTGATCGTAAACACCACCGCCGGTCCGCTGGTCGTGTTGTCAATTCCGTCTTCGATATCGACCACTGGCTTCTTGTAGTTGATTTGAATCCGTCCCATGGCGTCGGCCACGCGCGGCGCCCACGTAGCAAGGGCATCCGGGTCGGGAGAAAACAACTGAACCACCACCGGTTCGGGCGCGCCCGTTAGATCTGAAATCATGTCCTGAAGCTCTTGCGTGAACTCCACGTCCAACGACGGCTCCTGAGTCGTTACCTTAGCTCGGACCTCGGCGATGATGTCATCGATATTGCGTCTCTTTCCGTCCTTCAGTTTGACGGAAATATCGCCGGTGTTGGGCTCCGTAACGGCCGCAAGCCCCAGTTGCAACCCGGTCCTGCGGGACGTGTTTTCCACCTCGGGAACATCACGGATAATCTGTTCCACATGCGTGACAACCCGATTGGTTTCCGCCAGAGAACTCCCGGGAGGCATGACGTAATCGAGAATGAACCCGCCCTCGTCCATGTGCGGAAGCAAGTCACTGCCAAGTTGGCCGAAACAGAGATAGGAAACCGCGATCAAAAGAACGCAAAAGCCGCCCAGCCAGATAGGATGTTCGAGCGCGCGGCGCAACCACCGTTCATAAAAACCGATGATGCTCCCGAACCATCCGCCTTCCAGCGAGGCCTCTTCCGCCGCCATCATGCGTTTCAGCTGTTCCTCTTCTGTAAACACAGCGGATTCATTACCAACCGCGTGTGCCTGACTTGCGGCGGCTGACTCAGGCGTCTCCTTCCGGCTGATCAGAAAAGTGCCCAGATTGGTCGTCCAACCGAGAGCCAGCACAAGAGAAGTCAGCAGTGAAACGCTCATGACAATCGCCAGAGCGCGGAAGAAAACTCCCGTAACGCCGGTGATCGAAATCAAAGGCAGGAACACCACGATGGGAGTCAGCGTCGAGCCCACCAGTGGAATCGTCAGTTCTTTGATCGCGCTGCTCACCGCTTCGACCGGCCCCTCTCCGCCGTCCCGGTGCAAGACGATGTTCTCGACCACCACGATCGCGGTGTCCACCACCAGTCCGCTCGCTGCCGCCAGGCCTCCGAGCGTCATCATGTTGAACGTCTGCCCCATGATTTTCATTACGAGGAATGTCACCAGGATGGTCACCGGAACCACGAGCCCCGTCGCCAGCGCCGTGCCCCAGTCTTTCAGAAACAACCAGATAATCACCCCGGAGAGGATGAGCCCGATGATGATCGCGTCGCGAACGCTCCCGATCGACTCGCGAACGATGTTGGATTGATCGTAAAAAACTTTCAACTCGACGCCGGCAGGCAGGGTCGGCCGGATCGCTTGGATCTGCGCGTTCACTTCATTGGCTACTTCCACTGTATTGCTGGCCGGCTGGCGGTCGATGCTGATCAATACTGCAGGCTTCCCATTTGCCGTCACGATCGTATAGGCCGGAGCAGCAGACGGCGTCACTGTGCCAATGTCGCGGATTCGCACCGGCGTATCATTCACGTTCTTGATGACCATGTCGCCGATCTGATCCGCGCTGTGCACCTGCGAATCCAGCAAGCCCAGAAATAACTGGTGGTTGCGGCTCAGCAGGCCCGGCGAATCGACGATGTTCGTGTGCGTCGCCGTGTCCAGAATATCCTGCACTGCGACGTGGGCCCGCAGCATCTTGGACGGATCGGGCGTGATTTGAAATTCCGGTTGCTGGCCTCCCTGGATGATGACGCTCGCGACGCCGCTCAGCCGGTTCAATCGCGGCTTGATATCGTATGTGGCGATCTGCCACAAGTCCGTCTGTGGGACTTTCTCGGAGGTCATGCTATAGCCGAGAATGGGGAAGCTGGCGAAATCGAGACGGTTGACGTCAATCACGGCCGTGGTCGGTAAAGTGCTCTGAATCCGCGCCAGGGCGGAATTGACTAGCTGGAGCGTCTGAACCATATCCACGTTCCAGTTAAATGACAAATCCACTTCCGCCGATCCGCGGCTGGTGGTCGAGCGTACGTCCTCAAGACCCGGCACGCTGTTCACGGCGTTCTCGATCGGCGTGGTGATCGTTACACCCATCTGGTCGATCGGCATCACGCCGTTATCCACGCCGATAATGATGCGCGGAAAGTTGGTGGCCGGAAACACGGCGATGGGAATCGAGAGCGCCTCGTAAATTCCGACCACTGCCAGCGTCAGGACCAGAAAGTTGATGGATTTGGAGTGCCGGGCAAACCAGTGCCGCGACTCCGGAGAAGCAGCTGATGCGGAACGGTTGGGTGTTTTATCTGACATGGGATTCTACCTGTCGCAAAGTCGAGATTGAATAACGAAGAACAAAGGCCGCGTAAACTCCGGCTAGTCCATCAAGTCTGGGTCTGATGTTTTTGGCCGTGATCATTACTCGTCCTCGTCCTCTTCCGGCATCTTCGGCGCCTGGACTTGAATCTTGGTTTTCGCCAATACGGGATCGTCCTCGTTGGCCAACTCGAACGCTCCTACCGTCACTACGCGCTCTCCGCCCTGCAGCCCGTCGGTAACCTGCACCGTCTTGGCCTCGGCATCCCGGATGCCCACCTTCACCTTCTTCTTGCTGGGTGCGTTGTCGCTATCCAGAACGATCACTGTGTTGATCCCATCCGGCGAAGTCAGCAGCGCCGCCTGGGGAATCACAACCGCCTGGGCTACCGTTTGGGCGACCATGGCGACCCGCACGCTGGTTCCGGGCCGCAGGCTCCCCTTTGGATTGGGGGCTTCCACCCAAACTTCCACAGTGGTGCTGCTGGGGTCCACTGCGGGACTCACCAGCGTGACTCTGCCTTTCACCGGGGTGGCTTGGCCCGGCACGGTAATGGTTGCAGGGTCCCCCACTTTCAGGCTCGCTGCTTCGAGCTGTGCAATGTGCGCACGTGCAACGATCTGGGAAAGGTCCATGACCGTGATGATGGGAGTGCCCGTAGCCGGAGTTTCACCGGGATAGTTGGGACGGTCGGTAACCACACCGTCGATCGGGCTGATGATCTTTGTGTAACTCAACGTCGCGTTGGCATTCTCCGTGTCGCCCTTCGCTGCGTTCAATGCCCCCTCCGCCACTTTCAGGTCAAATTGCTTTTGCGTGAGGTCGTACGTATTCTTCGCCTGGCTCAGTGCGACGGAAGCGTCGTCCAGGTCCTTCGCCGAAACCGCGCCTTCCTTGTACAGCGCAGCGCGGCCGTCGTAAAACTTCTGCGCCGAATCCAGAGTTTGCTTGGCAAACTTCAGGTCCTGTCCGCTTTTTTGCAACTGCATCTGGTAAGTGACCTCGGCTTGCGCGTACCCGCCCTGGCTCTTCTTCGCAGCCCCGGCCAAGTCCTGGCTCTCCAGCTCACCCAGCAGCTGCCCGGCTTTCACGTGGCTGCCTTTGTCCACATACCATTTCTGGATCGAGGAGACCACCCGGGGCACGATCGCTGCCTGATCCCGCGGGTAGAGCACCGCGTCCGTCAACACCTTGCGCTGGATCGGCCCCTTTTCCGCCGCGTCCACCTGCACCGTCACGGTGGGCGTCGCTTCGGCCGCTTCCTTTGAGCCGCAGCCGGAGATCAGAATGCCCGCTGCCATCAGGACGAATAATGAGCGGACCGTTCCGCCCGTTTCTATTTTCGGACGGGCTCCATAACGAGCCTGTATCCTGCCGTTCATTGAAGGGAAATACATGGATTTGCTCCCATTCCTTTGTTTGCCTTTGAATTTTCCATCCTTCAGAACCTTCCCGTAAATGTCTGCAATGTCGCCAGGAGCATCCGATAGCGCACTTGCGCGTCGGCGTACGCATTCCGCGCCGTCACCAGCGCCGTTTCCGCATCGACCACGTCCGACGCGGGTGCCGCCCCCCCCTGATACCGCAGGTTAGTAAGACGCAGGCTCTCCGTCGCAAGTTCCGCCGTCGTGCGCGATTCCTCCAGGCCCGACCGGGCAATCAGCGCTTCGTCATATGTGGCATAGAGTTCGCTCACATCGGTCCGCTTGGCCAGATCCATGGCCGCCTTCGCGGTGTCCTGTTTATATTGGGCTTGGTGTATCTTGCTGCGCGTCGTGCCCCAATCCCAGACCGGCAATGTGAAGTCAACCGTGAGGAAGTAGCCAAGATTGGGGACCGGACCAATTTCCGGAAATGCTGCGCGGGTGCAACGAAGGGCAAAGCAATTGGCCTCTATGCCGAAATCCCCTTCCACTGTCAGTGTAGGCAGGTAAGCGCTCTTCGCCGTTTTGACATCTAAATTCGCTTCGCGAAGGGTCTCTAGCGCCACCCGCATGTCGGGATTTTCCTTTTCAGCCATCTCTTGAACTTCCGGGAAAGGTGGAAGTGCAGGCGCGGAGTCGAGGTCATCCACAACGCTGAAATTTTCATTGAAGTCGGGAAAAATGATTACAGAAAGCCCCAGGCGGGTGTCCTCCATGGAAAACTTGGCCTCGTCGAACGCCTGCTTTTGAATCCGGTACTGGATTTCCGCCTTCAAGGCATCGCTGTGAGGGGCCTGTCCCTGATGTTCCAGGTTCCCCGTGATGTCCATGAAATTTTTGGCCTGGTCAAGTCCGGCCTGCGCGGTCGCATACTTGCGCTGCGCCACGACGAGAGCGTAATAGTTCTTGGTTAGCGTCACAACGAGCCCGCGGCGCGCAATTTCAGCTTTTGCGCTGGCCAATGCCTCTGCCGCTTTGGCGCGCGTAAATGCCGTTCCCATCAGAAGGGCCGGGGAGAGGTCCTGTTTGTAGATGCCCCACTGCCTGTAAACGTGAACACCATCCTGAGTGACGAATCGGCCGTCGGAGATCTTGCCGCCGTTTCCCATATCGTTCAGATATTGCGTGGATTCCTGCAGCGTCGGCAGCATGGCGTTTCGCGCCTGTATGCGATCTTCACGCGCGCTGCGCGCATCTGAGACCGCCCCGAGAAGCGTCGGATCGAGTTTCCGCGCTCTATCCAGCGCATCTTGGAACGTAACAGTCGTTGGCGCCGTCTGGCCCGCCCCCGTCGGTTTCAGGAGCTGGACGTCCGATTCTCCGCCTGACGAGCGAGCATTCTCCTGCGCCGCGGCTCTAGAAATCGGGAAGATCACTGCAACGGCCAAACCCAGTATTATGAGAGAAAATCGACTGATCGATTTGAATGAGCGAACTTGGCGGGCGTCGAGCCGCCCTTTAGACATAGCAATATCTACAAGACCGAATGAATCACCCATGAAGTCCATCTCCTCCCGCTCCCGGCCGCATCTGGCGGGACGCAACCCCGGAGCGCATGTCCGACCCCTGCTTCGGGAAGGCAGAATATATACGTACCGAGCAACCATCTGTCAAGCAAACGCGTGAAGCATACCAATTTCACATGAAAATTATCTGAATAATTCTTCGTCGAAAAGCTTGGGAATTTTGCGGGTTTTTTTATGCCGCCCGGGGACGCCAATCTCCCGATTGGCGGCTTCGGCCGCGCCAATCGGGAGATTGGCGTTCCCAGGGGACTTCGCGCGGCGATCAGGCCGCCTGTTCTGCGAGGGGTTGCTGACGGGTGAGCCTCACTTCCATGCCGACCGGAGCTTTGATGATTTCGCAGGATTTGAAATCGGAGTCGGCCGCGAGCGCCGCCATTTGCCCTTCCGTATGCGCGCGCTTCAGCAGCATGTGCTTGAACGTGAATTTGGTCATCCAGGTGTTCGCCCGGCTGAGATGGAGCCCATCGACGTAGGCGACAATTTCATCCCAGGAAGCGTCCTTGCGAAGATCGATGATAATGGCCCTGCCTCGCGGCTTCAGCACGCGATGCATTTCGTTCAGGGCTTTCAGCGGCTCGGAAAAATTCTTGAACGCCGCGCGGCAAACGACGAGGTCAAATAACCCGTCCTCGAGAGGTATGTCCGACGCGCTGCCGTGAATGAACCGGGCTGTTACTCCTTCCCGTTTCGCGTACTCGGACGCCATCCGCACAAACGACTGGCTGATATCGAGGCCCGTGATCTTGAATGGACCGAGTTTTGCCAGCGCAACCGAGAGATATCCGGGGCCGGGCGCGATCTCGAGCACGCGGGCATTTGCCGGCAGATCGCCCGCCAGTTCTCGAGCCAGCCGCTCAAATTCAGCGAGATCTTTCCGCGTAATTTTGGCGTACCAGTTGGCCAGCCCGCCCTCCATGGAAATTCCGCGATACGGTTTTCTTGCCGGTGCTTGCATGTTTCAATCTCCTTTCAGGGTCGCGTTGCTGCTACGGGTTTTGCTTCCTGTTTTGAATTTTGCGAATTGCCGCGAGCGAGGCCGGCTTCCCGCGCGCGTCCGGTCTTGCCTCCAGAAAATGCTTGCGCAGTTCCGTCCAGCCGCTGCGCAATTTGCGCTCATCGTGTTTAAGATCGTCGAGCAGATCTTCCGAGAAATCGTATTCCGCGCGCATGATTTTCTCGTAATACTCGCTCTCCAGCGAAAACAGGCGCGGCAACTTCATCTCCTTGCAGATCTTTTTTTCTTTTTCGATCTCCTCGATCGTCTTTTCGAGCAGGCCGATGCGAATCTCCAGCAACGCCATCACTTCCTCCGGCGGAAGGACGGGCAGGAGCGAAAGCGCCGCTTCAAACATGGGGTATTCCTTGGCCGGCGAACTCACCAGTTCCCGCATCCAGTCGATGAGTTCGGCTTCGCCCAGGGCCCGCAGCTCGTAAATCGTCTTCACCGGCCGTCGGCCCTCTTTCAACACTTCGCGCACGGCGATGAAATCTTCGCGTCAGCAACTGCTCGATGACGGCGTAGAGCGATCCGTAGTTGAGCCGGATGCTGTTCTCCTTGCGGCGCTCGCGCAGGGTGGTGGCCATTTCGTAGGGGTGCATGGGCCGCTCGTAAAGGAGCACGAGGATGGCCAGGGCCAGGGGGTTGGAAAGCGGGCGCTTGGTTTCCGGCGTCATATACTCTGTACAGTATACCTGTGCCAGAGTACTTTGTACGAGTACTCTGGCCAGAGATATTTCCGCGCCGTCAGGCCGCGAGCGGAATGTCCGGAAGGCGGAAGGTGCGGACCGGCAGGCTTCAGTTTCAGGAGTGTGGCAGCGGAGGAGGCGGGCCGTCACTTGGCCCGCACCCTCCGCGTCCCTGGCAGGGTTCAACGTTGCTATTTACAGTTCGGCGAGTCTTCCTGGACGGAGCGATTCATCCGCCCGCAATCAGGATTGCTTGTTCGTTGTTTTCGCGGCGGTATTTGATGAGACGCTTGCGAGCGTCTGGCGCGCCATTTTCAAGTGATCCTCCAGCGTGGGCAGTGTTTGCGCGGCGAAGCTCTTGATCGAAGCGTCCTTGCCGTCGTTCGCTTCGTGGCGGAACAACGCGATGTCGGTTTCGTGGTCCCTCACCATATCTCGCGCGTAGGCGCGGTCGAATGCAGCCCCGGAAAGTTCGGAGAGGCGGACATAGGTGGCCTGATCCTTCGCGTTCATTTGGCGGGAATGGAAATATCGTCCTTCGAGGCGGCGGATTTCAGCGTAGTCGTCCGCCTTGGTGTGATCGTCCACCATGCGTTGGGCGAGATCCTTCACCGGCTTGATGGTGGCTTTATCTTCGGCCAATTCGCCGAACCTGACTTCGGCAAACCCGCCTTCGGCGGCAGCCTTGGCGAAATCCGAATCGGACATTCTGACGGCCGGGGTTGTGGTTTTGGCTGTGGATTTTGCGCTGCTGGAGGGCGTCGCGGCGCCGGCCGCGAAAGCGGCCAGGCCGGCCCAAACAAAAGCGCAGGAAACAGCTGTTGCGGCGTACTTCCACTGCTTGGTCATGGTGCGAACCTCCTGAGTCTTGTGAATTTGGAAACGTAAGCTGGCAAGTAGGGATGGGTCATGTCTGCCCCACACGCAGGACACGCCCTTGCTTATTTATATCGTAATGCGATACACTCTGTCAAGAGCGGGCCGGCCCGCAGGCGGACAACCCGCAGGGCCCGCGCCGCTTCTATTACATCGTATGGCGATATATTCCCCGGACAGGTCATGTTGGTTGCTTCAAAGAGTGAAGTTTTGAAAAGGAGAAAGAAGTCATGAAGATCAAAATCCCCCTCGGGTTCCCGCTGGCCGCCGTGGCCCTCTTGGCGCTGGGAATTGTTCCCGCATTCGCACAGAGCAGCCAGGCGAACGGAAAATTGAAAATTCATGTCAGTCCAAAACAGGCGTACGTATTCGTGGATGGAAAAGCCATTCGCGACGGCAGCCAGACCATCGATCTAGGCGCCGGCAGCCACATCGTCGGCGTTGACAACTACGGCTACACTCCCCAAACGAAAAATGTGGATATCACGGCAGGCAAGACGACCGACCTGGACGTCACCCTGCAGGCCTCCGGCGACAAGGTCAGCGGACCTTTCGGCGATATCGAACTGAAGGGCCACCCGCGCGCGGCGGTCCTGCTCAACGGCACGACGCCGGCCTATTTCGTCGGCCACGTCGATGAATTCGACAACAACTGGATCTGGCACCAATGGCTGCTCGTGAAGCCCGGAACGTACCAGTTGACGGCCACGGAAAAAGGACAAACGGTCTGGTCCGGGCCGGTCGCGGTGAAGGCCGGCGAGCGAGTGATCGTCGACCTGAATCATAACGGCGCGACGAAAACGAGGGACTTCAAGGCCGGCCTCAAGCTTGGGCCGGAGCCGCGGTTCGAAGCGGGCGTAGCCAGCGCGATGGTGCCCATCGCTCCGGTAACGGCCGCGCTTTCCGCGCAGGCGAACGCAGTCAATTGCGGGCAGTCCGACGCAGTTGAGCTGGAAGTCATCCGATGCGGTGGATACGGCGATTTCAAACCTCGGCAATGTCGCGGCGAGCGGCGAGCAAGGCGTGACCCCGACGCATCCGACGACGTATGAATTAACTGCGAAAGGGCCCGGCGGCACCGCGGAGCAATCCGTCACGGTGAATGTGAACGCGCAGCCGACGGCCACACTGGCCTTGAGCCAGCCGCAGATTCGCTATCACAAAATCGGCGACAAAGTGGTTGAGCAGGATTCAGCCACGCTGAATTGGTCGGCATCCAACGCGAATCGAGTTTCGATCCAGCCGCTCGGCAGCGTTGCAACCGCCGGGACCAGCAACATCGAAGCCACGCCGGATCGAACGGGAACCGGACCCGTCGATCGCAACGTAACTTATACGCTCAGCGCAACGAACGCCTGCGGCGGCACGGCCACTCGAACCGCTACGCTGCACGTTGTCGGTTCCATCGATCCCGCGCCGGCGGTCACGCTCGCGAGCCTCTTTTACCCCACGGCCTATCCTGTTCGGCGCCATCCCAACGTGGGCTTGGTGTCCAGCCAGGAGAGGACCCTTGCGAAAGCCGCGTCCACTTTCAAGAACAACGAGCAGTACGCCCAGCAGGACAAACTGATGGTGGTCGGGCACGCCGACATCCGAGGGCCGAAGAAATATAACGAGGCACTCAGCGCAAGGCGCGCGGAGGCGGCGAAGAGTTACCTCGTTTCCCAGGGCGTCCCCGCGGATAAAATTGAGACTCGCGCCGAAGGGAAAGATTCCCAATTGACCGAAGCACAAGTCATGAACCTGCAGTCGCAAGATCCGCAGGCGCAACCAGCATGGATGAAAAATAAAAAGAAGGCGACCTGGCTCGCTTATAACCGCCGCGTCGACGTCATTCTCGAACCGACAGGCCAGGAATCCACCGAAGCGTATCCGAACGATGCCCCCGACGCGCGCGTCCTGTGGCAGCGTCCCGTTCCAGCACTCAAGACCGTCGAGACGGCGTCGAAAGTTTCTTCCGGAAACGAAAACGCCCAACTCGACAGCTCCCGCAATTAACTACACGAATGGGGCGATGCCCCGGCTCCCGGCTGCGCCGAGCTCCAGGCCAGCCGGCAGCCGGGGTACGATCCTCATACTTGTAACGAGTCTCACGGAAGATTCCTGCGGCATGGCCGGCGGGCGAAGCTCGGGTCAGAGAGCAGCGGTTCGGACCGCATCCTATACGGGCCGATGAGCCGGCAAATGGGTATATACTCCCCTACAGTTTGAGGATTCGTGGCGAGAGCCTGATGGTTGCATCGGGCGGCCCGCCCTGGTTGCCTCAGGAATGACTTTCCGGTGCGGAGGTGGAGCAAACATGCCTCTGAAGATTACGAATCACGAAGTGAACGGAGTGGAAGTGCTGGCGCTGGAAGGGCGAATCGTGCTTGGAGAAGAGGTCGACACGTTTCGCGAAAGCATGAAAGGCCTGCTCGCTGCCGGTAAAAAGAAACTTGTGCTGGACCTGAAAAACGTCAAGATGGTTGACAGCTCGGGTCTTGACGCGCTGGTTACCGCGCATATCAGTTTGAAATCACGCGGAGCCGCTCTGTGCCTCTGCAACCTGGGATCGCGAACCAACGAACTCTTGCGGATTACCCGGCTGGTCAACGTATTTGAAGTTTCCGACTCCGAAGCAGACGCGGTGAGGGCCTTGGCGGATCGAGCTTCCGCGGGTTGATCTGAGTTCCCAGGCCAGGCCTGATGTGACGCAACAGATCCGCGAACTTCGGCCCGCATCGCCAGGTTTATCAATGGCGAGTCTCGCTCCCCGACAAATCCATGTCCGCCTGCTCCAGCTTCTTGATTGCCGCCAACAATTCCAATGCTGTGCGCACTAGACGGGCAATCAGGCTCCACGAAGCAGGAAACCGAACGGACGGGCCGTCCGTCTATGAGTCTGTGAGATGACGTAACACGGCGGCAACATTTCACATCACCGGCCGGCCAGGTATTCATTTCAACGGAGGTTTTGAAAAATGAAAATTAAAGCAGTCGCATTGTGTTGCGCAGTGCTGTTCGCGGTCGTCATGGTCGCCCACGCCCAAGCGCCCGCCAAGGTTGCCGGGACGTGGCAGATGACCAATCAGGGCCGCAACGGAGTCCAGACCAACACGCTGACCGTTACGCAGGACGGCGGCACTCTCAAAGGCACCATGAAGGGCATGAACGGCATGGAAATACCGCTGGAAAATGCCACCATCAGCGGAAACAACATCGATTTCACCGTGACGCGGATGGGGCGCAACGGCGAGGTGAAGGTGGAATACAAGGGCACCGTTGACGGCGATACGATGAAGGGTACCTTCCAGCAGGGCGAAAACTCGGTTGACTGGACTGCGAAGCGTTCCTGATCATTCTGCTTCACCGCATAGGCAACTTCAAAACTCCCGGGTGGCCCAGCAGCCCGGGAGTTTTTTCCGTGAATGCGCCGCGATCACGACGGTCTAAAGTTTATCGAGCTCGTTTTTTTTCGGCAGCGGACCTCTCTCGAATACCGCCTCAAATGTCCGACATCTATCTCGGAAGGTAACCCGAACATATTTTTGTCAGGCACTGAAATTCGCCGGCGGAAGCTTCAGCAGCTTGGTGAGCGTGCCACCCAGGATCATTTCTTTCTGGGCGTCGGGAATGTCCGCTTTCAAAATATTGTCCACCGCGTCGGGCCAAGCATAGATCGGAATGTCCGTCCCGTAGACCACCTGGGTGGGCCCAGACCTCGCCACCAGATGGCGCACGTCCTCAGGTGAAAAGACCATCGCATCAACCATAAGTTGGTCCTTGAAATAATCAGCCGGCTGCCTTTTATTGGCGCAATTGGCGTTGCCGCGCACGATGCAGGCTACGTCAGTGCGGCCCACATAAGAGGGCAGATAACCGCCGCCGTGCGCGCCGATAATTTTCAAGTTGGGGAACTTGTCGAGCGTGCCGTCGAAAATCAGGCGGGTGAAGAAAATCGTCGTCTCCAGGGGATTTCCGATGATGTTGCCCAGATCGCCTCTGGTTCCTTGCCATGCGTTCTCCTTCAGGACGTTCTCCGCGCCGCCCGGATGCTCGAACACCGGCACATTCAACTCCTGAGCCTTGGCCCAGAACGGGTCGTATTTGGAGTCTGAAAGAGACTCCCCGTTGACATGCCCGCCCAGAGAGGCGCCACGATGGCCGAGCTGCTTGACGGCGTACTCAAGTTGAGCGGCGGCGAGATCGGGAAATTGCAACGAGGGAGAACTCAACGCCACGAAGCGATCCGAGTGGGCCTTGCACCACGCTGCCAGACCCTGATCGGCTGTCCGGACAATCTTGTCCGCCAAGTCGCGGTCCTTCACCGCGTACCACCAGTAGCCATTGATGCTGAGCACCTGAATGTCAATCCCGCGCTTATCCATTTCCCATATGCGCTCGTCCCCCATGGCCCGGCCGCCGGCATTGCGCGCGAACTCGGTGCCGGCAACGACCGGCCCAACTTCAGCGACGGTGGCGTGCGCATGTACATCCACCACGCGGACACGCCGGCCTCCTACCTGCACGATCCGTCGGGGCATTGGGCCGGTGGGCGCCCCTGCCGTTAGCCCGCGCCCCTGCGCTGCTCCTCCCGCCGCCTGCGCGCCGGCTTCGGCAAGTCCGCTGCTCATCATCAACGCACCTGCTGTGCCACCGGCTACGGTCTTAATAAAATCTCTGCGGTTCGGCATGATCCCTCCTTAAGGAATTCACAATTTGCGATCGCCCTCTCCCGACAAGTCTTGCTGCCGCTGCGATCAAGCCCGCAACATTCAGATGAGTGGCGGGAGTGTACTCCGGTTGCGCCCTATTGTCATCGTGCCTGGCCAGCTAGCTAAGGCATCGCCAGCATCATCGGCAGCGCTGGCGGCTGGTCAGTGTTATGATCCCGGCATTCGCTCCGGTAGTGTTCTGCTACCCTGGCATCCAAGGAGGAACCCATGAAGTGGTATCACTATATCGCTTACTTCTTCGGCGGCGCTTTCCTCGTGAATTCCGTTCCACACTTCACCAACGGCGTATCGGGCCGCTCGTTTCCGAGTCCATTTTCCTCGCCGCCCGGTCAAGGGCTCTCACCTGCGTGGGTCAATGTGCTTTGGGGCCTTTTTAATTTGCTGGTTGGCTACCTGCTGGTGTGCCGCGTGGGAACTTTCAATCTTCGGAACACTCGCAATGTCGCCGTTGCTGGAATCGGCGCGCTGCTCATGGGGCTGATGCTGGCTCAGGCGTTCGCGAAAGTCTCGGCAGGCCGATAGCCGGTAAAGGTCGCAACAGCGGGTGCGGCTATTTGTACATTATCTTATGGCGTCCGGTGTTGGCGAGCGCAGGCAATTGCACGGTGCGAACGAAAATATTTTGACACTTTTTGATGATTGAACTAAAGCTGGTGCTATCATTTTGCGAGGGCGTAGTCGTCTGCCCGGACCAGCGATTGCCGACAACAGGGGACACCATGAAAAATCAGAGCCGCATCCACATGCGCGTCACCATTCTGGCTACCGTCACGTCGGGTTGGCCTTCTCGTGGCGGGAGAACCTCAGCCGGTCGCAGGCGGCGCCTGCGCAGGCTCAGGCGGCCTCCGGCAACGTGATGCACACGGACGATTACCAGCGCTCGGCGCGGCTCGATACCTATCGGTGATTGCCGACAGCGGCGCGGGGCGCGGCGAAAACATTTACTTCTACAAATGCTGGATGTGCCACAACCAGTACGCCAAGACCGGCCCGTACCTGAAGGAACTTGTTCAAGCGTGAGTCGCAATTGATGTCCGGCGATCCGATGACCGATGGAAAATGTGGCCAAGAAAATCCGCGAGGGCGGGCCGGGAATGCCCGCGTTCGGCACCACGTTCAAGGATGTCGGATATCGCGGACCTGGTCACGTATATCAAGGACGGGAAGTGCTGCGTGGAGGGCGAGAATCCGGGGCCGAATCCGTGGTATCGCGCGGCGACGCAAAAGTGGACGGTGCAGAGCGGCTTGTCGGGCGGCGTCACGGGAGTGGTCAAGATTCCGAGCGGAGATTCGCCGGAAGGCGTTGGCGTGCAGCTGATCGCGCCGAACGGCGTGCGCACGACGGTGTATACGGACGCGCAGGGCACACTACGAATTTCCCAAGATGCAGACCGGGGATTACGTCTTGCGGATTCCGACGCCGCTGCTTGTTCAAGCCTTACGTCATTTACTCCGTCCACGTCGACGGAGCTACCAAGCTGGACGACATCGTTCTGGAGAGAGTTTCCGATACGGATGGCCTGCCCGCGACGCCGGAGATCGAACGCCAGCTGAGCGGCGCGGAATTGTTGTGGAATATGCCGGGTACGGCGCAGGAGAAAGCGACTCTTCAAAAGAATTGCTCCGCATGCCATTCCTGGAAGCAGATTTTCCGCAACCGCTATGACGAGCACAGCTGGGGCCTGATCGTGGACCGCATGACGCAATATTCCGGCACTTCGCTCGTGATTCGCATCAAGGGAACCTCGATCCACGGGCGGCGGAAACAATTCGGTCACGCGCCAAGACGGAACCTCGCCCGAAGAAGTGAATACGCTGGTGAAATTTCTGACGCGAGTCCGGGGACCCGAATGCGCAAGATGAACCGCTGCGCGTGTTCCCGCGCCCGCGAGGAGCCGACACGAAGGTCATCGTTACCGAATACGAGCTGCCGCAGTCGCTGTTGGCCTTGCATGATGTCCAAGGCGACTCGAAAGGGATGATGTGGTTCAGCAGTCATAAAACCGATGTCGTCGGCAAACTCGATCCGAAAACGGGAATTGTGACGGAGTACACCATTCCGCTCACGCCGAAAGCGATGCCCGGCACGCATGCCGTGAGGATCGACAAGAACGATATCCCGTGGTTTTCAGAAAATTGGGGACACAACCTGGACCGACTCGATCCACAAACCGGAAAAGTCACGCAGGTCAAGATTGAAGACGCCGTTCCTTTGAATGCGCCTGGGTTTGGGAATTTTTCCATGACGGCTGATGGTTACGTCTGGGACAGCCGCGACTTCAATGTGCGAAAAATCGATCCGGAAACGGGCAAAGTGGTCCAGCGCTATCCCCTGCAGGTGAGCTTCAGTTACGACAACCTGATTTCCGCGGACGGGAAATACTATGGTGGCGGCGGGCTGCCAGCCTGGGGAAATACGATGGAGCGGATGGACCTGAGTACGGGCGAATGGATCAAGCAGAACACCGGCGAGCACATGGCCACTGCCAAGCGCGGCGGATTCGATCCCTACGACAATCCCTGGTTTGGCGGCGGAGACGGCGCGCTGGTGGAGCTGAACGCCAAGACCGGGCTCATCGAAGAGCACGTGCCTCCGACGGCGCCGAGCCCGCTGACGGATTTCTACGAAGCGCAGCCGGACAAGAACGGGGAAGTGTGGGCCGGGGTGCTGCACGGGCGGCAGATGGTGCGATACAACCAGCACACGGACGGCTGGACGGTGTATCAGATGCCGGAGCCGTTCACCTACGACCGCAGGACCTTCATCGACAGCTCCACGCATCCAGTTACCGTATGGTATGTTGACTATAACGGTTACCTGGTCCGCGTGCAACCCAGGGAATAAGCGCGGGAACAATCGGGAAAGGCTTCCACGTTCAGGGCCGCCGAATGGGCACGGGGCGTGAACTCCGGCATTCGCCAGGGCAAAATGCCGGCCTCGCCTGCCTCACACC
Organism: uncultured Acidobacteriota bacterium; assembly: GCA_963804145.1. Lineage (GTDB taxonomy): Bacteria > Acidobacteriota > Terriglobia > Acidiferrales > UBA7541 > Palsa-360. The sequence continues at coordinate 47,618 of CAWDPI010000011.1, forward strand.
ATAACTTCGGGGATTTCCAATTTTTGTTTGCGAAAGGCCGTCTCAAAGGCTTTGACGACTGCGGGATCGAAATCATAGCCCCTGCTTTTGACGATCTCATCGCGACCCTCCGCGGGCGTCACCCCTTTGCGGTAGGGACGATCGCTGATCATGGCGTCGTAGGCGTCCGCAACGGCGATGATCCGCGCTTCAATCGGAATATTTTCGCCCTTCGAGGGATGATGGCCCGAGCCGTCATACTTGTCGTGATGCGCAAGGATGATGGGCAAAATACGGCGCAGCGAGCCGCCGACGGGTTTGAGCATCATCACGCCTTTTTCCACGTGGGACTTCATCTCTTCGACTTCGTTGTCGTCGAGGCGCGCGGCTTTGTAAAGGATGCCGCGGCTGACTTCGAGTTTGCCGATATCGTGCAGCAAGGCCGCCGCGCGGACGTCTTCGATTTGCTGTTCAGGCAGGCGCATCTCAGCGGCGATGGTCGTGGCGTAGACAGATACCCGGTACGAATGGTTCTGCGTGAACTTGTCATTCCCGATGAACTGATTCAGGATTTGCAGCACGCCGTAGTAAGTCTCCCGCAGTTCGCTTAGCCTGCGCTCGCCAATCTCGTAGAGGCTCCCGGTGGCATAGGCTGAAATAATCAAGAAGCCCGCCCAGACGCCCAGGTCAGACCACGCCAAAAGCCCCTGGGTCTTCCACTGAAAAGTTCCCCCGAGGGCCGACGGATTCATCAGGTTCATCCACACGACGAAGAGGATGGAGGCCAGGGCCGCTTCCACGGCGCGGCGGCGTCCAAAATAGTACGCAGCCAGAAGTGTCGGAAGATTGTAGAAAGTCAGAACCAGCCGCTGGCCTGCAATGAAGAAATTGACGATTCCAGCGGCGGCAATGATGGACAGGATCAGGAGAAGTTCTTTGTTAATGTCGCCGAGGAACGAAATCCACTTGCGTTTCATTGTAAAACTCCTGCCGCAACGAAGCTAAGTTTCAGGATGGGAATTCCACCTAGCGATGGTGTCGAAAATTGCCTCCCGGTACATTAGTACCTTAGTTTGTTGTGCTTGAAGGGTAATGGGCCTGGATGTCTGAGGGTCACGGGGCAGGGGTGGCCATATTTTCTTTACCATGTCAAGAGGTCCAGGGAGCATAAGTGAATCGGGTTGGTCCTAGATGGAACAAAAGGCTGCCCGCCCTAAAAACGGGCGGCCTCTACATGACCCACTGCCTTGGAGGCAACTTCCTTGCGTGGGGGGCAGGAGAGGCGTACTATTTGCGGGCGTTAGTTCCAAATCGGAAATTCCGGCTGGCACTGGATTCGCTTTGAGGGTTATCGAAGCGAAGGGGCCGTAGCGTTTCGCTCTAAAGTGAACCGGAACAGGAGAAAATCGATGTTGCGCATCAATGATGAAGCACCCAATTTTACAGCCGAAACTTCGCAGGGCACGATCAACTTCCACGAATGGATGGGCAACGGCTGGGCCATCTTGTTCTCACATCCCAAAGACTTTACACCGGTCTGCACCACGGAACTGGGCTACATGGCCGGGCTGGAGCCGGAATTCACGAAGCGCAATTGCAAAATCATCGGGCTCAGCGTGGACCCGGTGACGAGCCACAGCAAGTGGGCCGCGGACATCGAGGAGACCCAGGGGCATAAAGTGAAGTATCCGATGATCGGCGACCCCGAACTGAAGGTGGCCAAGCTCTATGACATGCTGCCGGCGGACGCCGGCAATACTTCCGAGGGGCGCACTGCGGCTACCAATGCAACCGTTCGTACCGTGTTTGTGGTCGGTCCCGACAAAAAAGTCAAACTGATGCTCAGCTATCCGATGAGCACAGGCCGCAATTTCGACGAAGTGCTGCGCGTGGTAGATTCGATGCAACTGACCGCCAAGCACCAGGTTTCAACGCCGGTGAACTGGAAGCCCGGCGAGGACGTCATCATCAGCGGCAACGTTTCCAATGACGATGCCAAGCTGAAGTTTCCCGGCGGCTGGAAGTCGCCCAAGCCCTACATCCGAATCGTTCCCCAGCCGAAGTAGCAGGCGGCAAACGAGGAACATCCAAAGTGATTTTCAAGCAATTCTATTTGCCGTGCCTGGCGCACGCTTCCTATTTGATTGGAGACGAGGCGACGGGCACGGCTGCCGTGGTTGATCCGCAACGCGACACGGACCACTACATCGCCTTTGCCGCCGAGCACTCGCTCAAAATCAAGCACGTCTTTCTGACCCACCTGCACGCCGATTTTGTCGCCGGGCATCTGGAATTGCGCGATCGCGAGGGCGCTGCGATTTATCTTGGCGCCGCCGCGAAAGCGTCGTACCCGTTTATCCCCCTGCGCGATGGTGAAATTGTCGAATTCGGACGCGTGCGCTTGAAGGCTCTGGAAACGCCGGGCCACACGCCGGAGTCGATCTCCATCCTCGTTTACGACCTGAACGCCAGCGAATCGCAGCCGCACGCCGTGCTTACCGGGGACACTCTTTTTATCGGCGACGTGGGGCGGCCCGACCTGCGCGCGGCTCTGGGCTGGTCGGCCACCGAACTGGGCGGCATGCTTTTCGATTCGCTGCACGTGAAGCTGCTGGCACTGCCGGACGAAAGCCTGGTGTATCCGGCGCACGGTGCGGGCTCGCTGTGCGGGAAGTCGCTCAGCAAGGAAACGGTTTCCACGCTGGGAGAGCAGCGGCGCTCGAACTACGCGTTGCAGCCGATGAGCAAAGAGGCGTTCATTCAGGTGGTGACAGCCGATCAGCCGGAAGCTCCGGCGTACTTTACGTATGACGCCGTGCTGAACAGCCAGGAACGCCCGACGCTGGATCAGACGATGGCGCACGTGAATCCCATGACGCTCGATGACGTGCTCGGCTTGCAGCAGGTCGGCGCGCAGATTCTCGATACGCGCGAGTCCGGCGAATTCGCAGCGGCCCATTTGGCGGGCAGCATCAACATCGGGCTCGGCGGCCAGTACGCAACGTGGGCCGGAACGGTGCTGGACCGGGAGCATCCGATCGTGATCATCGCGGATCCTGGCCGGGAGAACGAAGCGGCGACGCGGCTCGGGCGCATCGGATTCGATCACATTGTGGGATATTTGAAAGATGGATTGCACAGCCTGGCAGGGCGGCCGGATCTTGACGGTCACGACGGAACGAGTGAGCGCGCCGTTTGCTGCGGAGCTGTTGTCAGCGCCCGAGCCGCCGCTGGCCGTGGACGTGCGCACTCCGCGCGAGCGCGAGCAGAAACACATTGCGGGCAGCCTGGGAATTCCGCTCAATCACCTGGTGGAAAATTTGGGAAAGCTTCCGAGGGACCGCTCTCTTTTGGTTTACTGCGCGGGCGGGTACAGGTCGTCCATCGCCGCCAGCTTGTTGCAGCGCGGCGGATTTGAACGCGTCAGTGAAATTGCCGGCGGGATTGTGGGATGGGAAACCGCGAAATTGCCTGTGCAAACTGGGTAGGCTACGCTTTAAGTGGCGCAGGCTTCAGCCTGTGGGGTTTGGTTGCACCATCTGCGACCGTGCCCCGACCAACCCCCACAGGCTGAAGCCTGCGCCACCTAAGCATTCAGAAATTGCGTCTAAAACGGGCAATCCTCGTAGAGCGTTCTGCAATAACGGTACGTCGACCATTCGTTTACCTTTCCGGATCGAATCCGCTCCAGGCTCCATTCCGTGCTTGACGCGACATCGAATGCCGCGGCGTCCGATACTTCAGGATGATAAATTTTTGAAATTTGCCAGAGCCCCCGGCTGGCCTCTCCGTCACCCTTCGCGCGCGGATTGAACTGCGACTCGTGCTTGACGATCCAGAGCGCGAGCTTGGGATTTACCCCATATTCCATAGCCTGCGTCTGGACGTAGGCCTTCACCTCTTTCGCGGATGGTTTTCTGCCCTGCGCCGATGGAGGATTGAAAGAAGCGTTAGACATGCTCACAAATTGCGGCCGATGGTACTTGTTTATGGTCACCTTCACCAGCAGGGAATGAACCTGCGCGCTTTGAGCAGAAGTAGCTTGACCGCGCGGTTCCGTGCCATGCGCGGCAAAGGCAATCAGAGGCAGCGAGTAGAAGGCAAGCGAAAACAGCTTCTTGATCGTGGAGGTTCGCATGGGAGGGGATTATACATAAAGGCGAACGTAAAGCGAACACTAATTTTACGTCGTTTCTCCTTGGGTCACGGCGCGCGGCGACGGCTGAGGGCTGTTCCTGATTGCCGCATCGTGGAATGGTACGGGGCCTGATGCGCCCCGCTGCTTCTTTAGTGAGCGATGCCGCTGGTCGTGGCATCTCGCGGGACCGGCTTGCCATATACCTCGATCTGGCCGAGTTGGATGTAGCCACCTGTCCCATGACCGCTGCTGGGCATCAAGTCAACAAAACCCACTTCGTCAACTTTGCTCAGATCGGGGTCGGGAACCCAGATTTCATTGGCTGGAGCGGGGTTTCGCCCGAGCGTGACCACGCGGTCTTTATCGAGTTTCATCCAGCGAAGTCCCGTCAATGAAAATTCGCTCTGCGTCAGCATGGGAACGGAGGAAAAGGGCAGATCGGCAACGAGCATGGTCCCGTCGGGAAGCACGATGGCGGGTCGAACCTCGTGGAAGCCCGAGGTTTTGACGAACCACCGGACGTTGGCAAGTCCGGTCATGTCAACGGAGTTGTTGGCCTTCAATCGGAAGGTAATCGCGAACGGGCCGTCGCATTCACCCGACCAGACGCCAAACGGCGCGACGTCACTCCCCGGCGTGCCCGTGGTCAGCAATTTTTTAGCAGCCGCGCCGTACCACTTAACCTCCACGTTCGTATCGACGACGTTCTCCTGAACCATGGGAACCTGGCCCGTCTGGCTTGGCGGCCGCACCCATTCCACCCTTAAATACAAGGGAGCCACGACCATGCCGGGCCGTGCCTGTCCGGCACCGCCCCCTTGCCCCCTCTGGCCGGCCCCGGCTTGCCTTTCCCCCTGCGGGGCTTGCTGCGCAAATCCGAATGAGCTACAAACAATCCCAAGCGCGGCTAGAAAACCCGCGGTCGATTTCATGGCGACGCAACGTCGCATAATCGTCCTCCTCGTCCCGGTCGTACGGTCACGGATGGGCGGAGTCTATCTCAACTCCGAAATGCGAACAATGGGTGGGGATCCGGGCGCAAGGATCTCGCCCTAAAGCACCCAAATTATAGACTGTCAACATTCAACCCTTGCAGCTGCGATAGTGTTAAAATAAGAACGAGGGGGCGACACGGTTTCGACGGAAGCTGTCGCGACTCGAAGGCATGCCGGGCGCCACCTGCCCGCAATCGGGTGGAAAACTAGAACTGCCAACCAACAGTTGGCTTTGGCTGCCTAGCTTAAACTAGGCCAGCTACGTTTCCCCGGGCTTCGCCTACGGGCCCGGTAAGAAACGTCACACAGTAGGCTGGCCGTCAAGTCTCGGTCCGGGGCGAGACGGCGAGAACCAATCGGACTAGCCGGTTGCGTTTCTTGCTCATTCTGAGCGTGGCTGGCGAAACAAACGGAATTGAGCTAAGCATGTAGGCTTCGAGCCGTAGCGCTTTTCGGACGGGGGTTCAACTCCCCCCGCCTCCATTTTAGATGTGCCCAAATTCGGCTTCTCCGAACATTTGGCAATTTCAACGATGAACAATTGTGTCGCAATCTCGGAACTCCGGCCTCCAGTCTCTAACCTACAATTTCCGACCGCCAACCTCCGGCACGTGCGCTGGCCGAAACCTCCGTCCGATGCGGAGTTGACAAGACTTCCCGGTGGTTCCGATAATCTGATTTGGGGCCAACTTCTGTTCTGGCGGGCTGCCCTGCGAAACTCAGGGTAAGCAAGTACAGCTCGCACCCGTCTGGAGGCGCGCGGGAATGGCGGCAGATCCAAACTCAGTGGAGCAGGCGGTATCGCGGACGCTGCGTGACAACCTCGAGAAAATTCAGCGCACTGCGGACGAACTGCACCAGGCGGTCAACGATATGGTGGCTGCATGCGCGAGCAGCCGCGCGAGCAATGCGTTGCCCTCGATGATCCGCGCCCAGACGTCGGCGGCTTCGCTGGCCGCCACGCTGGAAGTGCTTTCGCGGTTTGTGACCGGCGCGTTGCAGCCTGCCATGCGGATGCCGTTTGAACCGGAAGTTTTGCGTGTTCCTTCCCTGAGCGTGCCGCCAATCCCTTCGTTCGAGCCACCTCCGCCTCCGCCAGCGCATCGAATAGAAGAAATATCCTGGGCAGCGCCAACGCCGGCCGTGCCAGCGCCGGCAGCTTCGGAAATTCCTCCACCGGTTGAGGCTCCCGCATTTTCCAATCCTCCTCCGGCAGCTGAGGACGCTCCGATTTTAAAGCCCGGATTTTTGAACGAACCCGAGCCGGCAACTCTGCCCGAGCCAGAGACAGAGTTTGAACTGGAGCTTCCCGGCGATTTGGAGCCGGCAGTTGAGGTGCAGCCGGCAGGTAAGTCCCTGGAAGCGGGGCCGGTTTTTAATCTCGACTTGCTGGCACCGGAAGAGCAAGAATTGCACCGGCGGGCCTTCCGCGTGGCCAAGGTATCGATGCAGGACATCCGGATGTTGCGTCCGGAAGACGTACGGCTGGGGCGCGAGAATAAGGATTTGTGTTTCAGACTGCGTGATGACATTGAGAAGGCTCACAAAGAATACGATCGCCGTTTCCAATCCATCCAGTCACATCCAGTGGACTACTTTTACGACTGGATGGTGGAAATATTGGGCGGCGGAGATCCGCAAGCGCTCGGCGAGTATCCTTACCCATCTCCCGTCCTGCGCCGGTAGTGCGAAAGCACTCGCCGGGAAGCCTGTCTACTTCCACATCCTGGCTGGAGTTGTAACCGCAGCGCTTTTCATGTGCGCCGCGCCGCAGACGCGCGCACAAACCGCGGCCACGCCAGCGAAGAAACCCGCAACCAAATCTTCGGCTAACCCTGCTGCGCCAAAGAAACCAGCGGTTACCGCTGCTTCAAGCGCAAGTCTGCCGGAAAAAGAACTCGCGCAGCTTTCGCGCGCGCTGCGCAACAATCCGAACGCGACGACCTACGCGGCGCTCGCCGCTTTTGCTTCGCGAAATACGAAGAATGAAACCGGCGCGCGCGCGGCGCTGGCCCTCGGCTACTACGATCTGACGCAGGACAAGGCCGATCTGGCGCTGGGCTGGCTGCGCAAGGCCGTCGACGATAAATTGCTGCGCGAATATGTGCTGTACTGGCAGGCGCAGGCTTCTCTCGGTCTGGGGGAGAAGGAAGCGGCGCTCGAGCAGTTCCAAAGCATACTGCGGGATTTTCCTGGCAGCGCGATGACGGAGCTGACCGTCACCTCACTCGCACAGACTGCATTGGAAATCGGAAAAGGCGGAGACGCGCTGGCGGCGCTGGATTCCTATCCGAATACAAATTCCAAGCCTGCACTGCTTTTGCTGCGCGCGCAGGCGCATGAAAAAATCGCGGCGTCGAAAGCGGAAAAGCCGGCGGCCGCGGCCGCGGATTATCTGGACCTCTACTATCGCTTTCCGCTGAACGAGGAAGCGAAAGCGGCAGGGCAGAGAATCCCGGCGCTGCAATCCGCGCTGGGCGAATCTTTCCCCGGCGTGCCGATGCAAACGCAGATGGCGCGGGCGGAGGCGTTTTACATCGCCAAGCGATGGCGCGAGGCCAGCACGGAATTCGCCAGCCTGCTTCCGAAATTGTCCGGCGCGGATCACCAGCGCGCCGACCTGCGCATCGTGCAATGCGAAGTCGAAGCGGGAGGCAAGCTCGACCAACTGAGCGAAATTTCGCTTGCCGATGCCGACCTCGACGCCGAGCGCCTGTACTCGATGGAGCAAGCGCATCGCACACAAAAACTCGAAGCGGCGATGCTCGAGGATGTCGACGTGCTCGTCAAGCGCTATCCGCAAAGCTCCTGGGCGGCGGACGCGCTGTTTGGAGCGGGCAACTTTTATTGGGTGACACTGGATCGCGCGCGCGCCGCTGATTTTTATCGCCGCTCGCTGGATATCTCGCCGGACGGCAGAAACGCGGCAACCGCGGAGTGGCGCGTGGCCTGGACCGCTTATTTAGACCGCAAACCCGAGGCCGCGGATATGCTCGAAGCCTACGTCCGCCGGTTTCCGTTTTCGAGTTACATTCAGGACGCGCTGTACTGGATCGGGCGTGCCTACGAGCGCTCGGGAAACACGGATCGCGCGCGGAATTTTTACTTGGCCGACGCCAATCGGTTTCCGCTGACATATTTTGGAGCCAAGGCCGCCGAACGCCTTCGCGCAGGGCCGGACCCGGTCGACGCTTTGCCCGTCGATCCCACCGACTCTGCTCTGGTGATTCCTCCCGCGCCGCCTTTGCCGGCGCTCGATCAGCCGGGCGCGGCGGCAATGGAACAACGTGAGGCCCGCGCGCACGCGCTCAGCGATATTGCATTTGATACTTCGGCGGAGATGGAATATCGCGCGGCGTACGCCACGACCCATTCGCCGAAATTTTTGATCGACGCTGCCGGCGCGGCGATCTCCGCGGGACATTACGGGGCCGGGATGGCCGCCGTGCGGCAGGCGTTTCCTCAGCTGGAGGCACGGCGCATCGCGGAAATTCCGAATGAGGCGTGGCGCGCGGCGTTTCCGCTGCCGTACGAATTGAATCTGCGCAGCGAGGCGGCGCACAACCAGCTGGACCCGATGTTGATGGCCGGACTGATCCGGCAGGAATCGGCGTTTGAATCCAAGGCGATGTCGCACGCGGGCGCGGTCGGCCTGATGCAGGTCGAGCCCAAGACCGCGCTCAAGGTGGCGCGCCAATTAAAAGTGCGATTTGCGCGCATGCGGCTCACCGATCCGGGTTACAATTTGCAGCTTGGTTCGCGCTACCTGGCCGACCTGATCCAGTCCTTCGGAACGCCGGAGGCGGCCCTGGCCGCCTACAATGCGGGCGAAGACCGCGTGGCGCAGTGGACGGCGGGCCAGAATTATCTCGAGACGCCGGAATTTGTGGAATCCATTCCGTTCACCGAGACACGGGAGTACGTGCAGATCGTGATTCGCAACTCGGATGTTTACCGTCCAGTATATGGACCGCCGCCCGCAGCCAGTCCGCAGCGGGCGCGTCTGCCGAAACGCGCCTCCATGAAGACCGTGGCCGAGCGCCCGGCTGCGGCAAGCGATCCGCGGCCCGCCGCGACGGGAGAAATTCGTTGAGCGCAGGCGAGGCGTCCACCACAGGCTCGACCCGGGTTGCAGCCGCGGTGCAGCGAAGGCTTTCCGCCAAAGCCGAGCGATTCACCGAATCCGTGATTCGCGAAATGACCCGCCTCGCGCATGAAATACGACGCCGTCAACATGGCGCAGGGATTTCCCGATTTTCCCGCGTCCGCGGAAGTCAAGGAAGCCGCCCGGCAGGCCATCACCGACGACATCAATCAGTACGCCATCACCTGGGGCGCGAAGGAATTGCGCGACGCCATCGCCCGGAAATTCGAGCGCACGCAGGGCGTGCGCGTCGATCCCGAACGCGAAATCACCGTCACCTGCGGCTCAACCGAAGCCATGATGGCGACGATGATGGGGATCATCAATCCCGGCGATGAAGTCGTGATCTTCGAGCCGCATTACGAAAATTACGGTCCCGATGCGATTCTTTCCGGCGCCACGCCGCGCTTCGTGCAGCTCCAGCCGCCGGACTGGAATTTCGACCGCGAAGAACTGACGCGCGCGTTTGGCCCCAAGACAAAAGCCATCATCGTCAACACGCCCAACAATCCCACTGGAAAAGTTTTCTCGCGCGAGGAGCTGGAATTTATCCGCGACCTCTGCGTGCGCTGGAACTGCCTTCGCCGTCACGGATGAAATTTACGAGCACATTATTTACGACGGCGCGAAGCACATCTCGATGGCTTCGCTCGACGGCATGCGCGACCGCACGATCACCATCAACGGGATGTCGAAAACCTATAGCGTCACGGGATGGCGCGTCGGCTGGGCCATTGCGCCGCCGGAAGCTTCCGTCCCGATTCGCAAGGTGCACGACTTTTTGACGGTCGGCGCTGCGGCGCCATTGCAGCAAGCCGGCGCGGTCGCTCTCGAATTGCCGCCCAGCTACTACCAGAAACTCGCGGAAAACTATCGCGTGAAGCGCGACCGCATGCTGGCGATTCTGGACAGACGCCGGTTTCCGCTGCTTCAAACCTGCCGGCGCGTACTACATCATGACCGATATTTCGGGCTTCCACTATCCGGACGATATTTCTTTCTCGAGATTTCTTGTCGAGAAGATTGGAATCGCCGTCGTGCCCGGTTCGAGCTTTTACGACGATCGCGACGATGGGCGCGCGCCAGGTGCGCTTCACGTTCTGCAAGAAGGAATCGACGCTGGCCGCCTGCGCGGAGAAGCTCTCAAAGCTGCGTCACGGATAGCGCGCTTTCGTTTTCGGGGAATTCCAATCGCATTCGCTGGTCCCGTTCGTTCACGCTGAAAATATGGATTCAGCGCCGTCGGCAAATCCAACACGCAGCTGGACCAAAAAAAAAAAAAAAAAAAAAAAAAAAAAAAAAAAAAAAAAAAAAAAAAAAAAAGGCTCGACGGAGTCGATCTGCTTCGGGCCCTCGCAATCTTCTTCGTGTTGATGAACCACGTCAACATCCGCCTGCTGATTGCAAAGGTACCCTACCTCAAAGGCCTGCCGCACGAGCTTGTGAACGCGCTCGTCTGGAATGGCCAGCCCGGGGTCCAGATTTTTTTCGCGGTTTCCGGCTTTTTGATCACGTCGACAACGCTGCGGCGCTGGGGTTCCCTCTCTCGCGTCAGTGTGCGCGACTTCTACCTGCTCCGCTTCGCTCGCATCGCGCCATTACTTCTGGTTTTGCTGGCTTTGCTCAGCGCCCTCCATTTAGCACACTTCAACGACTTCGTTGTCCCGGCAAAGACAGGAGGGCTCGGGCGCGCGCTCGTAGCGGCGCTCACTTTCCATGTGAATGTGCTCGAGGCGCGGCGCGGCTATCTTCCCGGCAACTGGGACATTCTTTGGTCGCTGTCTGTCGAGGAGATGTTCTACCTCTTCTTTCCGCTCGTCTGTTATGTGTTCGGCCGGGGGAAACTCTTTGTCGCGCTTCTTCTGGCGTTTGTGGTGCTCGGACCTTTCGGACGCACAGCATTCGCTCATGGCAACGAGGTGTGGCGGGAATACTCGTATCTCGCAGGGATGGACGCGATTGCTCTTGGATGCCTCACCGCTTTGCTCGTTGCGCGGCGCCAGCTCGCGCGCCGCGCCCTTTTGGCGATGGGAGGCGTTAGCATAGCGCTCCTGATTTTCAATCTCTGCTTTTCGATTCGCGCGGAGTCCTGGGAACTCGGCCGGTACGGCCTGAATTTTACAGTCCTCGCATTGGCGACGTGCATGGTCATTGCGGCCGCTGCTCAGACCAAATGGCGCAGCCCGCGTGTATTCACTCCATTCCTTTTATTGGGCCATCGCAGCTATGAGGTTTACCTGACGCACATGTTTGTCGTTTTCGGTTTTTTTCATTTATTTCTTCTGGCCGGGAAGCCGATGTGGGCGGTTCCATTACTCTTCCTCACAGTGATTCTCCTCGCAAGCGTTTTGGGTGAACTCGTCGCTCGATTTTATTCAGAGCCGATGAATCGCTGGCTGCGCAAACGATGGGGAGATGGACCCGAGAGACTCGGTTCCGTGGTCGAAGCCGAAAGAATCACCGCGCATGGCGGAAACCGCATTGTTATATAATATTTTCCGAAGACATTCCGCAAGCGGGTAGTGACTCATTTTGAAAAGAAACGTCGAGCCAGCTCTAGCAATATGCCTGATCCACCGACAGTCAAAGCGATGTAGCCAAGCGTTTTTGCGGTATGGGCAATTCTCCCTAATTCATTCAGGTCCTTGTCGTGGCGTACGATTGTATTTTGTATGACTGGAAGAGCGGAGGCCGTTTTGTCTGCCTCTCGAATTACTTCCAACAACCTTTCGTCGTGAGTTTTGCTTATATCCTCCAAAATCTTAGTTGCGTGCCCCGTTCCTCCCAGCCTTTCCTTTATATCCAAAAGTAGATTCAAGATGCGAATCTCTCCTGCCGAATACGGACCGGGGCCGAACGCTGGCGCTTGGCTCTCACGAGGGACATCTTCGGGGACCGGCGGTTGAGATCGGCTGGCCATTATTATGATTTTATTAGATTGCACGTAGGCACGCTCCCGCATTAGTCTTAATGCAAGAAACGTGCCAAAAAACGCCCGACGGTGATTCGGGCTTTGAACTTAGGCCGCAATAGTACCACTTCTGTCTATCAAGTCTTTAATTTCTTCAATTATCCAAACGTGGCCCGCAATTCCGGCTTCCATCGCAGGCGTAACGCGCAAACTCTTGTGAGTCCGGCAAAAGTTATAGTGCATGTATTGAAGCGCAATAGCCCAAAAACGACTATCGATCTTCTTTGAGAAGGCATTCGTTAGCCGGGTGAATCGGCGCATGGACATTCGCATTGTGAGGTTCTGCCGTTCCACATGGCTTGTGGAGATGCGTTTCGGATCGGGACGGCCCATAATGGCTTGCTCGCGGCATCCGATGCATTCTGCCCGGCTGTAGCGAGCTTCGGTCTGCTGATCTTCGCCGTAGAGCTTTATGAGCCGGGTGCCCCACCCTTTGTGGGTTTCAAAGGGTGGGGGTTCAAATTCAACAAGAACCGAGATTGTGGAGTTAGACGGTCGGAAAATTCCCACTCTTGCAAAAGCCGCAACGATAGGTCACCCGGCGCGCGGCTCCTATTTCTTCGGACGTGACTCGGGTGGAACCATGCCTGCCACGCGGTAGTAGACGGATAACTGGCCGTAGATTTCGCCGGAATGCTCGACGATGCCATAGGCCAAATCGAGGAGGCGGATCTGTTCTTTCCCGGCGTTTCCAGGGACGTCCTCGGCGAAAGGATCGGTCACCAAAGTGGATATTCCCTTGTCGCCTTTCGATTTGATGGCCGCGGCTCCGTCGGCAAAGGATTTTTTGACATAGGCAACGATGGCAGCTTTATTTTTGAACTGCGCGCGCGGAGGATCTTCCTCGGGAGGAAGTTTTTGCCCCAGGGCAGCATTGGTGAAGAAATAGTTGGTAGCGGCGCTATGGATCATCCGCTGGGCAAATGTGCCCGTTGTGGGAGCGGCCTTGAAGTCGTACTTGTCTTCTGGAAAATCCTCGGCCATGGCGATGAGCTTTCGGCCGATTTCATTCCACTGTTTCAGCAGGGCCGCCGACGGACTGGCCGCGAGGTTCGGCGCATCAGCCTTTTTCGCAGAATCCTGGGCGTACGCGGGCGTAAAGAAGAAGAGGACGGCGGCGAAGAACACATACGTCTGACGGCTAAGTTTCATGGGCGTGTTCCTTCCTTGGAGTGCGGACCGGCGCATCTTACCTCAATTTGACAATGTGTAAAATCAGATATGCGGGGCGTCTGCGCTTGCGTCTGCTCCATGGCGGGCCAGAAAAGTACGGCACGAATCGCAGGGCAATCCTTGGGCGCTTCATGACCCCGCGCTGGTCCTGTGTTAGAATCCGCCACGAAATCATATTGCCGGCGGGCTGCAACGTACAGCCCGCGCCCGGGAGAATCTGAATGGCCATGGAATTCGATCTCATTCCGCAGGGCACGCTGCTTCAGGAAAACGGACACGGCGAGGCCGTCGATATCCGAGCGAGCGCGACGCGCACTTTTTATTGCACCATGCTGATCCGAGAGCAGATCGAGCAGGAATCCGTCGATTTGTCCATCTGGGGCTCCGCGGACGGGGAAAACTGGGGGACGCAGCCCATCCTGAAATTGCCGCAGCAGTTTTATCGCGGCGAGACGCGCGCTGTCCTGGAGTTGGCTCTGGTTCCGGAAGTGAATTTCATCCGCGCGGGATGGGATCTAAACCGCTGGGGGCGCGTTGCGCCTCTGCCCATGTTCGTTCTTGGATTGCACCTCGCGGAAATTCCCGCCATGCCGCTGCACGCGCCGCAGACCCACGCCAGCGCAACAACGTAGGAACATTTTTTTGGCGGTTCTCAGATCAGGCTGAAGTTTTGTAATAAAAGGGGTAGGAAGCAAACGGTCGGTTGCTTAGGTGGTCGCTTCCTACCCCCCCGAGTGGTCTTGCCCAATAGACGTAACGCCCCCTTCGCAGGTTTCAGGTTTATAAAAACTTTATTGGAATGCACTCCGCTCCCGGAAGGGCGGAGGAGTTCACTGATTTCCGGGGCTGGGGGGCGGCAATGAGGGAAGTCCTGAGGTGTCTGGTTCGGAGGGTGGAGGCGCCGCTTTTTGGGGGGCGGCATCCGTTTTGTCGTCATCGTCTTGAGGCTCTTCCGATTCACTCCCCTGAGATTCGACTTTCGGCGAGTTCATCATGGACTGCACGCGCTCTCGTGTTTTGCGCGCCTGATCGGCTTCCGGACCAATGGGAGCCAGCCGAAGATAATCATCGAGATCCCGCATCAATGCGGGGTAGTCCTTGCGCTGAATATGGATATTCGCCAGCAATAAATAGACAGGTGGATTATCCGGCATCAGATCGCGGGATTGCTGGGCGCTCTTTTCGGCCTCGTCGGTCTGCTTCAGGGAGGTCAGCGCGCGCGCCAATTCAAACGGGCCTCGCCAGGAGGAAGAGTCGACAGAGATTCCCCGGCGGGCGGTGTCCTCGGCTTCGGTAAAGTGTTTCGTATCGGTCTGGAGAGCAGCGAGGGTGAACATGGCGTCGGCATACTGGCCGGAACTGAGATCGACGGATTTTCGCAGCGCTTCTTCGGCGTGGTCCATTTCTTGCAGTTGATAGTATGCGCCACCCTCTTCCGCATAGGCCTCGTAGTAGGTTGGGAAATCCTTGATTGCCAGTTGAAACTGGGTGATGGCCCCGCGGTAATCCGCCTTCTGATAAATCAGAGTCATGCCCTTTTCAAATTCGTCATGAGCCTTGTGCGGGACGCTGAGCTGGTGAGCCGAGATGGAAAGTTGCAAGGGCGAATTCCCTGGTTTCGCGGACCTGGTGAGAAAGATAGAAAGCCCCATGCGGCTGGCGCCGGAAATCGAGACCGTTTCCCGGAACTGATCGTAATCTCTGACGGTGACCTCAATGATGTAGTCGCCGTTGCGAAGTCCATCGAACTGGAAGTCCCCGTTATCGCGCGTGAACGCAGAGTTCATGGGGGTTCCGGTGCCGTCTTTCAAAACCACTTGAATACTGTCCAAGGAGCGGTGGTTGGAATTATCACGAACGCTGCCGCCGATGCTGAAGATGGCATGCCTGTTTGGCGCGTTTTGGGCGTTTCCAGGCGAAACGCACAGTGCCAACACTAGAAAGATAAACGGCAAACGCCGAAGAAACATTGCGCCTCCGGTGGCGGGGGAAGGTGAACTGATTCTAACACGTCTCGCGGCGCCCGGAGCAAGGACGGCGGGCCGTGTACTATGCGCCCAGGTCCACGGTCTGGAGATATTGCGGCAGCGCCGCGCGCCATCGAAAGGTTGCTTCGATCTTGGCCTTGAGCGCGGCGGATGCTTGAGGTTCGCCGTGGGTGAGATAAGTTTGCCGCGGAGGCGCGGGGAGGCCGGTGAGCCAGCGGATGAGTTCGCTTTGCCCCGCATGCGCTGAAAATTGCCGCAGGTTGATGACTTCCGCGGCGACCGGGACGTCTTGGCCGTGAATGCGTACTGTTTTCGCGCCTTCTTCGAGCGCGCGGCCGCGCGTGCCTTCCGCCTGGAACCCGGCCAGCAGGATGGCGTTTTTGCGGTCCGGCGCGAGGCGCGCGATGTGATGGAGCACGCGCCCGCCGGTGGCCATGCCGCTGGCGGAAATGATGATGGCCGGCGTGCGCACGTCGTTGATTTTCTTCGAGTCGTCCACTGTGCGCATGTAGTGCACGGTGTGCGCGTCGAGAGGATTCCCGTTTTTTTCGTCCGCGGTGAATGTCAGGACGTGATCTTCGTGGTGGCGCAAATATAAATCGGTCACGCTGATGGCCATGGGGCTGTCCACATAGACAGGCAGGTGCGGAATGCGGTTCGCGTCTTCGAGCTTGCGGATGATGTACATGATCGTTTGCGTGCGGTCCACGGCGAACGCGGGAATCACAATCTGTCCGCCGCGTTTGGCGACGCGGTTGACGACGTCTGCAAGCGCGTCTTCCGGCGAATCTGCGGGATGATCGCGGTCTCCATACGTGGATTCGCACAGCAGCACATCGCAACGCGACGGAGCTTCCGGATCTTTCAGGATGGGCTGGCCGTAGCGGCCGACGTCGCCGGAAAACAGGACCACCATTTTCTTTCCATTTTCGGTGATGGTGAGTTCCAGGCTGGACGCTCCGACAATGTGCCCGGCGTTGTGCGGGCGCACGGTGAATTGCGGAGAAATGGTGAAGGAATCGGCGCGCGGAATTTCCTGCAGCGCCTTCAGCACCGGAGCGACATCGTCCGGCGTGTACAGCGGCAACGGCTTGGCGTGTTTGCTGTATTTTCCGCGCGCGGCGCTTTCGGCGTCTTCCACCTGCAAGTGCGCGGAATCGGGAAGCAGGATGTTGCACAGCTCGATGGTCGCTGCGTCGGCGTAGATCGGGCCGTGGAAACCGTCGCGCACGAGGCGCGGGAGATAGCCCGTGTGATCCAGGTGCGCGTGCGTCAGCACGCACCAGTCGAACGACGCGGGTTTTTGCGGAAGCGGATTCCAGTTGCGCAGGCGCAGTTCCTTCAAGTCCTTGGAACAGGCCGCAATCCACAAGCAGCCGCTTGCCTTCGGCTTCCACCAGATATTTCGAGCCAGTAACAGTTCCGGCCGCGCCCAGAAAAGTAAGTTTTGGCATAGGGGTGACATTCTAATGGAAGTTTTCGTCTTGCGGGCGGGAAACGAAGAGAAGGAAGAACACAGAGGACACTAAGAAGAACGCAGAGGGCACGGAGGAAACTGAGCTAATGCATCCGGGTGGAATTTCATGGGGATATTCGTTAAGATGATTGCGGTCCGCCAAACCAGAGGTAATTCTTTTTGTTGTGTGACGGGCGTGTAGCTCAGCTGGGAGAGCGCATCCATGGCATGGATGAGGCCGCAGGTTCGATCCCTGTCACGTCCACCAAATTTTAATTCCATCATCTACGCAACAAAGTCGCGGGCGAGCACGTTTAAGTACCCGCGAAAAACGGGCCTTCTCCTTTTGTCATTCTGAGCGAAGCGAAGAATCTCTCTTTCTTTTCTTGCGCTCAGATCGAAGAGAGATTCTTCGCTTCGCTCAGAATGACAAAAAAGGCCTCTTTTTCTGCAGCGTGTTGGGCCGAATCGCTTGCCTGCGGTTCACTGCACCTCAATAATTCATTCCAGGACTTTGGCGGTGAAGCTGGAGAGGGCGCCGTCTTCCACGCTGTAACTGACCTCAATCGGATTGCAGCAGACTTCGCAATCTTCGACGTAAGTCTGGCGGCGAACCGAAAGGTCCAGCACCATCGAAATTTCTTCTCCGCAATAGGGACAGCTGAAGAAATGCTCCATCCGATTGGCACTCTTTCGCGCAGATGCTGGTGCTGGAAGTTGTATTCGCCGTTCCTAGTGCATGGCGGCGTTGTAGTAACTTGAATCGTAATATTTCGACGGATCGATCAATTTCTTTTTAGCGTCCGCATAGCGACTCCGCAAGGCGAGAACAGTTCGCATCCCTTCCGTGCTCACGTGCGCCTTCCGGAAAAAGCCATCCTTCGGATCGAGAAGCTCATCGTACGTGCGCCCGGCCAACTCCGGCGACATTTTGACATTGCTCAAAAGGATCGAGATCGCTTCTTCACGATTCGCGCGGTCGTAGAGCCAATCGATTGCCTGGGAGTAGCCCCGAATGAAGGCGATTACCTTGGATCTGTTCTCCCTGGCCCAGGAGCGGCGGGTTGCCGCGACATTGCCCTGATAAGGTCCAATCACCTTGATCGCTCGCGCGAGCTCATTGAAATGCTGCTCGCTGGCGATAAGGTTGAAAGGCGCCGAGAGGAGGGTTCCAGATTGTTTTCCTTCACGTAGCGAGTCCCAGCGCATTGTCGTCCCGCCAACCTTTTCGATTTTGTAGTCGGCCTCCGCCAGGCCATTCCGCCTGAGAATGTCGAACAACACGAACGCATATCCGGTCGTGCGCGCATCGACCGACAGGGTCTTGCCTTTCAAGTCGGCGAACTTTTTTACATCAGGCGCGGTCACGAGACTCAAAAACCCGTTGTCGCTGCCCATGAACGCGAAGAACTCGGGTTGCGCCCCGATGGGGGCTTCGCCTTGCCCTTCGGCGTAAGCGACGATGTTGTCGAAAGCAGTGATGGCGATGTCGAACTTGCCTTCGGCCAGTCCCGTCATCTGCGCCACTGAATTGGGCGTCGGCTGAAGAGTCACAGTGATGCCGTTGCGCTCGAAGAAGCCTTTCTGCCGGCCTACGAATGCCGGCCAATTGAAACCGCCCTGGAAGACATTGACCGTGACGTTCGCAGGCGCCTGCGCGCGGGCAGGAGCCGCAAGCAAACTTGTTGCGAAGAGAAGAGCAACTGCTCTGAAGTTCAACCAGCCCGATTCTTTCATCGCTGCACTCCTGCTAGGACATGTGGTTTGGCTGCAAGGCCAGCGCGAGGCCGCCGGCAACAACAGACAGTAGCGAAATCTGGATTTCTCCCGCCGTCGTCCACCCGGCGCGAGTGGCAATCCAACCCACCAGATAACCGGCGAAAGCGGCCGATCCGTACAGGCTGGTCACGAAAATGCCGGAAGCGCGGCTGGCTAGACTGCTCCGCAGGGCTTTGGCGTGATAGCCTGCCAGATTCACGTAAATCACTCCGCTTACAATCAGGCCCCAGAGGAATGACAGTATGGACTGGGGCGCGAAGGCTCCCGATCCGTGGAAGAGCAAGTAGCCGAGCGCGGCGGTGCAGAAGAACGTGGAGCTCAGCACGAGTCTTGGCGAGAAACGATCACCGAGCCATCCTCCAGCTATCGAACCGAGCGCTCCCAGTCCATAAAAACTCATCACGGTTCCGGCGGCCGTCGGCGAATACTGGAGACTTTCGCGGAGGAATGTCGGGTACATTCCCAGATAGCCGTACAGGACCAGGCCGCCGATCAGGCTCATCACCGTCAAAAGTATCGTGTTTCTGTTGACGAGCGTCGGCGCTCCTCCGCGGTCTTCTTGCTCGAAGGTGACGGTCACGATTTCGGTGAACCAGGGATCTACGCTGGCCGCAATCACGGCGATCGTCAAGAAGCCAAGCAAACCGAAGACGGCCATCGGAGCTTGCCAGGTCCGATAGGCGCTCAGAATCGCTCCGCCCAAAACCGGGCTGACGATCGCGCCTAGTCCGAAAGTAAAATTGATTGCGCCCATGGCGGTAGAGCGATGCCTGAAAAAATAGTTGGCGGCGATAGCTATAAGGACGGTCAGCTGCATGGCCTCGCCAACGCCGGTAGCCGCCCGGTAGATCAGCATGTCCGAAAAACCACGCGCGACGACCGTCAACAGCGTGCCTGCAGAGAAGAGGGTGATGCCAAGCTGCAATACAGCCTTGCGAGAGAAACGCCCGAGGAGATAACCGGTGGGCAGCCCCGCGAGTGCCATGCCAAGCGTAAAGATTGTTGAGAGGAAACCTACACCGGCGAGTGAGAAGCCGTATTGCCGGCGCAGTTCTGGGACGAGCAGCGGGAAGAGCTGCCTGTCCATGGCGTTAATCGCGTAGGAAACGAGCAGCACGCCAAACATGACGATGCCGCGTGTGCGCGTCCTGGTTTGAGGCGGATCCACGAACTACCTTGTGACGGCATTGCTCTTCACGTGGGATTGCAGATACCACTCGAGAATCTGCTCGCCGGTCCAGAACACCATGCCGGACCGCGACTGAATGTGCTCGAGCGCTTCGCGGAAGTAGCGCAGCCGGTGCGGGACTCCCATGATGTAGGGATGGATCACCAGCGCCATGATCCGAGCGGAGCCGTGCGCGTCGGAATACAACTGCTCGAACTGATCGATGGCGCGGTCCCTGTATTCCGAGGCTTTATGATGCTGGATCAGCATCATCGCGACGTCGTTGCATTCCTGCGTGTACGGCACGCTCACGATGGAACCGCTGCGCGTTTTGAGCGCGATCGGCTGGTCGTCCAGAACCCAATCGCAGACGTAATCGTAGCCTTCCTCGGCCAGGATGTCGGGCGTGTCCCACGTTTCGGTCAAGCCCGGCCCAAGCCAGCCGCGCGGGCGTCGCCCCGTGAAGGCCCGAATGGCCTCGGTGGTCTTGGCGATATCGGCGCGCTCGTCGGGGACCTTTTGCATGTTCTTCTGGCCGAAGCCGTGGCCGACGAATTCCCATCCGCGCTCGTGCGCTGCGCGCGCGATCGGCTCATAGGCGTGAATGGCGCTGCCATTGATGGCGAGGGCCGCGCGAATGTTGAAGCGGTCGAACACTTCCAGCATTCTCCAGAAGCCGACGCGATTGCCGTATTCGTGCCACGCCCAGTTTGGAATATCCGGCATGGGCGAACCGCCCGCGGGCGGAGTGAGAACGGTCCGCGGCATGGTTTCCTGCGGATTCCACTCCTCGACATTCACAATCACCCATACGGCAAGGCGCGCGCCCCCGGGCAAAGCGAGCGGTGTTCGGTCTTTGATCGCCGAGTAGGCGAGACGCTCAATCGGCAGCATGTTCACCTGGAATTTCTGTTTTGAATTTCCGGCCGAGCGAAAATGTACACCGTATCTCAGCACGATGCAATGCGCGCAGAGCCTTGCGCAATTTCGGAAGAGGTTGGGCCGCCTGCCGGAAAAGAAGTCACACGGCCCTGCGCTTGACGCGACAGTGGGGCGGGCGTATCGTTTTGCGGCAAAGATTAACTTGAAGCGAGAGGTTCCGCGTAAGATTCCGAGTTGCGAATTTCCGAGGGGGAAAAAGCATGCAGTTACGCAAGCATTTGACGCTGTTGGCCGCGCTCTTCGCGATATTGCCACTCGCGGGGCTCTTTTCAGGCAGCGCCTCACCAACAGGCGGCCGCGCCCGATGCGGCTCAGGCCGAGAGCCGAACCCCCGGCCTGTACATGACATTTCAAACGGATAAAGGAGATATTGCGTGCAAGCTCTATGAAGCGGAGGCGCCCATCACCGTCCACACCATGGTGGGCCTGGCCATCGGAAAGATCACCTATCTGGATCCGCGAACCAAGCAGGTCACGCGCAAAAGATTTTTTGACGGCCTGACGTTTCACCGCGTGATTCCCGAATTCATGATTCAGGGCGGCGACCCTCTCGGCAACGGCACGGGACGTCCTGTGGGTCCGGGCTTTCCGTACAAAACCGAATCCGTGAAAACACTCAAGTTCAATACGCCGGGACGGCTGGCCATGGCCAACGGCGGGCCGAACACGAACGGCAGCCAGTTCTTCATTACCGAGGCCCCCCAGCCCGCTCTCAATGGCGACTACACGATCTGGGGACAGTGCGAAAATGTAGATGTCGTAAAAGCCATCGCGCGCGTCAAGCGCGACGCCCACGACAAACCTCTTATGCCCGTGTTTATCACGCACGTAATCGTGGAGCGCGTCGGCCCCGCCCCGGCAGACGCCCCTGAAGCCATGCCGCAGGCGAAGCCATCCAACTAAATAAAATTCGATGGTGGGCAGGTGGGGCAGCCGTTTAGTGCCCCTGAAGTTCGAGTGCCGCAAGAAGACTTATGCGATTTGCAGCCGTTTCACTTTGATTCGGTCGGCGCGAACTTGCGCAACGTCATAGTGTGCTTGCTGCGTGAGCCAGCTTTCTGCGCTTCCCCCAAAGACCTTCGAGAGCCGCACAGCCATTTCGGCCGAAATACCGCGCTTACCATTCACTAGTTCAGACAAGGTAGTGCGGGTGACGCCCAGCGCGGCGGCCGCGTCCTTGATGGTCAAGCCCAAAGGTTCAATGCACTGGCGCAGTACAAACCCGCCCGGGTGCGGTGGATTCTTCATCGGCATAATTGATCCTAATTTTAGCAGAAATACCTATGAAAGTTTCACGTCCACCGGCGGAGTGCCATAAGTGTGGAACGACTCGATCGTCTTGAGTCCCCAGGCTTGGCCCTTCTTTCGTTCTTCTTCGGTCCACACGATGGGCTTCCAATCGGGGGCCAAAATCAGGCGGGCGCCGGCGTTGGCGACTTCCACGCGGTTGCCGCCGGGCTCGTAGACGTAGAGGAAAAATGTTTGCTGGACGGCGTGTTTGTGCGGGCCGGTTTCGATGAAGACGCCGTTTTCCAGAAAAATATCGGCGGCGCGCAGAACATCTTCGCGGGAATCGACGGCGTAGGTGACGTGGTGGAAGCGGCCGCGCGTTCCGGTATGGTCGCGCGTGTAGGCGAAATCGTAGCTCTTGTTGCAGACCGTCAGCCACATGCCCGCTTCCGATCCGTCGTTCATTACGATTTGCTCGGTGAGGCGGCAGCCGAGATATTCCTGGAAGAAAATGCGATTGGCCTTGATGTCCACGGCGAGGCAGTTGAGGTGATCGAGCCGGCGCACGTTGACGCCGCGGGCAGGGAATCGCATGGCCTGGTTTTTCAGCGCGGGGCGCAGCTCGGGCGGCGCTTTGTACCACTCGGTCTCATAATAGATTTCGACTTTGTGACCGTCGGGATCGTGGAAGGCAAATGCGGGGCCGTGGCCGAGGTCGCCATCGGTCCATCCGATTTCGCAGCCCGAACCTTTCAAGGCGGCGACGCGGCGCTCGAGTGCCTGTGGGCTGCGCGCGCGAAACGCCATGTGGTCCATGCCCGAAGTTTTTGAGGCGGTCAGCTTCAGCGTGTGGTGCTCGTAGTCGTCCCACCCGCGCAAATAAACGGAATCGCCTTTGCGCGCCGATTCCGTCATGCCCATTATGTCGACAAAAAATTTCAGGCTCTCGTCCGGCTTCGGCGTCAGCATTTCCATGTGGGCGAGATGGGCGAGGTCGTAAATCGGTTCAGCGGGCATGGATGGTTGCCTTTCCTGCTTGGACACGACTGACCTTTCTGGCTCTTCTTATCTCGATCACCTTCACGCTTATCTCCCTCACGCTTGTGCCGCTAGTTTAACAGGCCATGGAAAAAGTAGCTTATTTTGTCATTCGGTGCGAAGCGAGGATTCTCTCCGCGGTTTTAATTTAAGAAAAGAATGAGAGAATCCTCGTTTCGTTCGGAATGACAAAATGTGACGGAGCTCTTCCGCAGTTTTTAAGGCACGCGGGCGCTAATGACTGGAACCATCCATACAGCGTAGCCGCGCGGGTCGAGGATGTTGGAGATCATCTGGTTGAAGTAGGCCACGGCGGAATCGCGCGAAATCGGTGTTAATTCGCCTATGGAATCGGCGTATCCGTCGCGCCAGGCTTCCAGAATGGCAGCAAAGGTTTCTCGCGGGACTCGCAGCGTGTCAACAAGGACGTAATCCACCTTTATTTCCGCCAGTTTCATCGTCACGAGGATTCTGAAGATATGCCGGCCGATGAACAGGTCGGTGCTGGTGCGTTCTCCAAAGCTCCCGGCCGCCTGATACCAAAAGTCTCGCGGATCGAGGGCGGCGCGCTCGAAGTGCAGCATGCCGTAGTCTTCGGGAATCAGGTGCAGATATCCTCCCCGGCGTGTAACTCGAACGAGCTCGCCGATCACGCGGTCCGCGTGGGGAATGGAATGAAGCACATGGCGGCATATGGTGAGATCGAACGTGCGGTCAGCGGCTTTGAGTTCGTATATGCTCTGATGCTCGAAGGTCAGGCGAGACGCGAGGCTGGCATAGCGCCGGCGGGCAAGTTCCAGATTCTTGTCGACGATGTCCACTCCGAGCACTTGTGCGCGAGGAAAAAGTTCGGCGACCCGCGAAGCGCCTTCGCCTGTACCGCAGCCGGCATCGAGGATCCGGGGAGACGCGGGCAGCGCATAACGGCTGAACAGCGGCATTTCCTGCGGCCAAATGGCTCGCGCCTGCGCATCCAGGTTTCGCACCATCGACTCGTCGGCCATCTGCTTGGCCTGTGGGTTGAGATCGGTCAAGACAGCCTCCCATCTTTTGCCGGGTGCCCCATCCTTGCGGGTTTTGCAAGGGTGGGGTTTTTCTGAACATCCATCTCAAGGTTTCTGTTGTGGTTAAATCAAAACACCCACCCTTTGAAATTCGCAAAGGGTGGGGCAGCCGCTTTGTATTCGGACGTTCGTGAGATTTTCTATTCGAGCGGTTCTATTTTGGCAAGTATGCCGGCGTGAACGAGCGGCACCCAAACCTTCGGCGTTGCTCCCGAGCTTTCAATCTTGATATCGCGCATTTCTCCACCGAGGGTGGGCAGCATATATTCTCGCCATTCGCCGGTCTTCGGGTTGAATCTGTGGACGTAATCCGTGCTCATTGCGCCTGACCAGACGTCTCCATTTTTGTCACGCACCGCCCGATAGATGCCGCTCCACGGGACGGGCGGCTTCCATTCCTTAATCTCTTTTGTTTGGGGATCGAACATTCCCAATTGGCCCGCCATCCACTCTCCGAACCAGAAGTTACCTTCGGAATCGATGGAGCCGCGACGAGGAGTGGCGGCCGGAGTCGGCGTGGGAGTTAGAGTGACTTGCCCCGTGGTGCGATCCAGAACTGCGATCGTGCTTCCCTCGATGTCGCAATAAATTGGGTTTCCATTTTCGGCTATGGCGCTGCCATACATTTTGTGAGTTTTTTCCGGCGTCGCGAAGTGTTCATCGATCCCGAAATAGAACACGCGATTGGGGCCTTTGTATTGCACGCTGCCCGGAGGAAAGGCGTTGTAGACTTTGACTTCGCCTGTCTTGGGATTGAGCTCGAACATTTTGCTGGTGTTGAAGCTGTTGAACCAGACCATCCCGTTCGGCCCGACATTTCCCTGCGTGCAGCTGGCGTGTTCGTCGTTGAATTCCGCGGGGGCGGTCCATGTTTGAAACTTTTCCGTTTTGGCGTCGAACATCGTTACCGAGCATCCCTGGTAACCGCGCGGGAGCCACGGATTCCCCTGGCTATCCAGCTCGATCGTCAAGCTGTTTTCGGGCAGGCCTGGCTTGAGCGTGGGCAGCTTCCACTCCTTGAATTGGCCGGTGCGAGGATCGAGCCTGCCAATGTCGGGGCTCTGAAAATCGTCGTACCAGACCATGCCGTCGCGGTCGATTGCTACATCATGGGGCGAACTTCCTGAACGAGGGATTTCATATTCCGTGATCACTACTCGCGTGTTCACTCCATGAGGGCGCGGAAAAGTTTTCAATTCATAGGGCCATGTGGCTTTGTCGCCGCTCAAATTGATCGAACTCAAATACTTCGCCAGCTCGGGGTCGGACGGATATTCTTTCGGCGGAAAAGAAGGGGGCATGGGATGGCTGAACGTGCTGCCCGCTTGCCATTGATTCTGCATCCGGTGCAGGGCAGTCATCCAACCGTCTGCGTCATAGGTGCTCTTGGCCACCTGATCGAGTGAGTGGCATTGATCGCAGTGAAATAATGCAATCTTCTGCTTGTCGTTTCCGGGAATGCTCATCATCCATTCCGCGCCGGTGAGCTGGGATGCAAGATCTTTCGTCTTCACGAGCTTGATATCGGCGCGCGCTGGTCCACCGGCTTTTATTTCTGTTGCAGTTTTCGCGGCCAGTTCGTACCCGACTGCCCGGATGGTCAGCGTATATTTGCCGGGCTGGAGCTTTCCCATGGGGAAGGCGTAATGGCCTTGATCGTCGCTGATCACCGTAACCGTCATGTTCGCTCCGAGGGGCCTGGCGGTAACTAGCACTCCTCCCATGTGTCCCTCAGCGTCGGACGTCACCACACCCGTCAACGCAGCCACAGGCTGATCTTTGGAGGATGCGGGCAGGACACTGGCAAGAACCACAACGATCAGCAAGCAAGATTTTTTCATCGACATTCGGCCCCCACTTGGAGCGATCAGGATTTCGTCGTTTCGATTGATTTTCTAACTTGGGATTCTCTTCGCGGCAGAAGCGTACGCCGCCCCGGCTGGTCAAGATCATACAGCAGTGCAAATTCCTTCCAAAGCCGTAAAAAAATGCAACGTGAACGCGCAGTGAAAGGGAATCTCAACTCCCGTACAGCAGGGGGCCGGGACCCTCCTCCATTTCTAACTGAAAGATATCTCATAAACGCTGGGGCGGAACGAAGAGTAGTCGAATTGCGGGGTGACTCTTACAAGGTTCGACAAAATAAATCGACATCTTCCGGCGCTGAAAGCGCCCGGGCACGCTAGCCCAGGGCAACGCCCTGGGTTCCGATTAGCATTTTCAGGGGTTTGATACCATCGAGGGTCAGGTTAAATGAGGCAAACTAAGGGGAGGATAAAACAAATCGCAAGGCAAATCGGGTAAGGGTACGGGACTGGCGGAAAATAAAACGGCCACCCGCTGAGAGGTGACGGTTATGCTTTTGTGTTCTGCGCTCTCAAGTGTCCTCGTTTTCTCGAAGTCGGGCAATGAACTTTTCCCGCGCTTCGCGTGTATGCCTTGCTGCTCGAATGAACGCGAGGAAAACCATCATTCCCGCAAATCCGGCCAGCACGAGTACCTCCTCTAAGGCTACCATAACGTGCCTCGCTTTCTCAGGTTCGCTCTGGTAAAAGAGCCTGCCTTCAGCTGCCTAACCGGTCAAAAACGTCCCTGCAACCCGTTCAATCTAAGGACGTTATTTTCGCGTTTTTGCCTTTGCTGTGGGGTATAGCCAAGAACTCCATTTGGGAGCGCATATCGCCTGCAAATGATTCGACCACCCTTGTAAATGCAGCTCGCTAGAATCAGCGCGCAAATGATCGAGACGAAAAGTATGAGGTATCCAGCAACAAAAATGACAAAGGCTGAAAGTGTCTGGATCACGATGACTGGGAAACTCATAGCCCCCCCTGTTTGGTAATTGAGCCATGCAAGCTGCGAGCGGACAATACAGCTAAGCACCTAAATATGACCGCTTCAGTCCCGATAAACCCCTGCCAGAAGTACCCAGAACCCTGCAAAACAGGCACAGGGAAACCTGTGACGCGATGGTGCTTTTGCGACAGCATCCGGCAGGGGTTATCGGTATCTGGCTTTTTGGCCATTTAGCCGTTCACTTGCACCACAGAGGAAGTCTGTCGCGTGACCGTGCGGCAAGTGCCTTGATAAATGGCCGAGTGACAAATCAGGTGACAAATTCAGACCGTTTTTCCATCATGCCGTTGTAATCCCTAATTCTTTAACGGTGTATCTCTTAATTCACAAGTGTTGCAGTTCCCTTTCAGGGCGGACGAAATTACCTCGGGCGCCATCCCCCGGGGTGTTGCCCCGGGCTGTTATCCTCCGCGCTGTTGGCGCGACATGATGGTTGTGCTTTCAAAAAGAGGAAACTACCGGTAGGCATTTATTGAATAGGTTCTATGATTTCCGCGCAGGCTCTCGCGTCGTGGTCAAAGCCTTGGCGATTGCGTCGGCAAGCACCTGCCAGGAAAAGGCCTTGCCGTTTGGAACGGCGAGCGCAGAATCCGCAATGGCTTGCACGAGCCAATCCTGGCGCTGCGCTGTGGCGAGAGCTGTGAAGGGTTCGAGGCCCGCGTCCGCAACGGCCTGGGCTGCTTCGCGCATTTCCGCCGCGCGGCGCTTTCCGTGTTCCGCGACGCGGCTGATTAAATAATCTGGCAGCGAGCCATCCCAACCCATGTCCGGGTACGTCGCGGCGAGCGAATCGAGAACTTGTTTTTCGGCGCCGTAACGCCGCGCCGTAAACATGGACTCCACGGTGATTGCTTCGAGGCCTTTGATGATGATGCTGCGGCACATTTTGATCGCCGAGGCGACGCCGATGCGGTCGCTGACGGGCTTCACATTCATGCCGATCGCCCGCAGCCGCTCGGCTGCCGCTGCCGCGTCCGAGCCTCCCAGGAGCATTGGAACTTTGAGCCGTTGCGGGGCGACCGCGGCCATCACGGCTGCTTCGACGAATGTGGCAGGAGATTTGCCGAGAATGCGCGCAATTTCGCGCTTCGTGTCAGGCGAGACCGAGTTGATGTCCAGGTAGACTTGCCCGGCGTTCAGAGAAGGGGCAGCGCTCACGGCCACGTCCGCCGCGGAGGAAGCCGTCACCGCGGAAATCACGAGGTGCGCGCCGCGGATCGCTTCTTCGAGGGTATCGCACGGGCGGACATTCGCGCTTTTGGCCTTGGCCAGCATCGCCGAACGCGATTGTTGTAAATGTAGTAATATATCAAACGCGGTAATATTCAGTCCCGCCGCCGCGAAGTCGTGTCCGAATATGCCGCCAACCTCTCCAAATCCTACGAGCGCAATCCGCTGAATGCGATTTTCATCCATTTCAACTCCGCAATTCCGACGCACTGATCGTATCTCCAAACGCACGGGGTTTGGTAGCGCAGACTTTTCACCCTGAGGGACGAGGAGCGTTCCGTGGGTTTTCGTGTGGCCTTGGCTGGCGCGTGGCGCCTGGGTTTCCCAATGGACCCTGACAGACTCCCCTTCGCTCCTCAGGGTGAAAAGTGGGTCTTGCTTAACTCCTTTCCTTGCAATGCGGTTCTACCACCCCTGTACCATTGCAAAGTCGGTACTAGAAGAGCAGAATGGATGAAAGAAGGGGGAACCATTCCCCCTTTGTGGTGTCTAATCAAAATGAAGCGCTTACCAGCTGAAGCGATTCGGCTGAACGGGTCTCTGGCCGGGGATCCAGTAAGCGGCTTTAAGGTCTGCAGCGCAAGGCACATGGCGTTTGGCGCGATTGCTCCGCGAAAACGCTTGGCGCACGCAGGCGGGAGAGGTGGTAACCGTGTCTGACTTGGCGCGCGTCCTACCCTGGTCCCAGGACGAAGCCGAGCTCGTGACGGAGCTGCAGGGAGGTTCCGGCACAGCGTTCGACTGGCTGGTGACGCACTATTCCGGCCCGGTCTACGGCCTGGTCGCCGGCATGGTTTCGGAATCCTGCGACGCCGCCGACATCACGCAGGACGTGTTTCTGAAGGCGTTTCGCGGCATCCGCGGTTTCCGGCGGGGCAGTTCGCTGAAGACCTGGCTTTACCGGATCGCCATCCGTGAGGCGCTGAATCACCGGCGCTGGCTGTGGCGGCATCATCGCGAGCAGGATTCGATCGACATTACCGGGAACAACGGCCACGCGACGCTGGAAATTGAAGACGCGAGCGGCACACCGTTCGACCAGGCTGCGTCTCACGAAGTGCAGCAGGCTGTGCAGCAGGCCTTGCTGAAAGTGCCGGAAGTTTTTCGAAGCGCCGTGATCTTGAGGGACCTCGAAGGAATGACGTACGAGGAAGTGGCCGAAGTCCTCACGGTAACGGTGGGCACGGTGAAATCAAGAATTTTGCGAGGGCGGCGAATGTTGCGGGAAATCCTGGATCCGTTGCTGCGGAATCCGCAAGGCGCGCATGTTCTGGGGCCCGCGCGGCAACAGAGAGAATCGGTTTTACACTCCACCCTATTTTCCGCGGCGGAGGAACACAATACCAGCCGGACCGACACAACCGGCTGGGCGCATCCGGGCAAGACGGGTGACGCCGAGGGAGGTGTCTAGTGAACTGCGAAAAAGTAAGAAAATTATTGCCGGGCTATCTGGATGGAGCGGCTCTGACGGGCGCCAGTTCCGGTACGCACACATCGATTGGGCATCACCTGGAGAGCTGCGCGGATTGCCGCGACGAGCTGAGAGCGTATCAGGCACTGTCCTCGGTGATGTCGGGTGTGCAACGTGCCATGCCGCCGGTGGATCTGGCGCTGAAGATTCGCGTCGCGGCAGCACAACGCCTTTCCGACCGCACCTGGTTGCACTACATTCTTCGCGCGCGGACTCGCGCCGAGCTGGTCCTGAAGAATATTCTGGAGCCCCTGGCCATTCCCGCGACGGGCGGTTTCACAGTCGCTCTCGTCGTATTTGTGCTGGTCTGCCAGTTGCTCGGGCTGGGCGTTCCGCTGCGCGCAGGGGCGAATGATTCGCCGACGAATTTGCTGCAACCGGCTCGCTTGGAGGCATTGGCTCCATTCCCGATCACCGGTCTCGAGGAGTCCGGACATGCCGGACCCCACGCGCTGCTCGTGGAAGCCACAGTGAGCGCGCAGGGTGAGGCCGTGAGTTACAGAATTCTTGCCGGGCCTGATAATGAAACCGTTCGCCGCCAGCTGGATATGGTGCTCCTGTTTTCGCGCTTCCGGCCCCAGATGAGCTTTGGCCGCTTCACTTCCGGCGGGCGCGTGGTTCTGAGTTTCAGCGACATTTCCATCCGGGGATAGCCGGACAGGCCGCAGATTCCTTCGATCCGCTCCAGGTGATATTCGGTCCCTCCCCGGGCGCGTTTCCGATTTGCGCACAAGTTCCTTTGTAGTACGCCCGTACTATAGCCAGCCTTCCCCTGCAAAGTTGAAAATAAGAGCATTCTGATGGCGCACGCAAACCCCTGTGCGTGGGACCGTTCATGATGGGAATGCCATGACGCTCACGACCAAAAACTCCCCTGAATTGAACGGCCCGGGCAAGGCCGGCCAATCCCCACGTTCTAATCCCGTCTGCCTGGAAGTGAGTGTCACGATCCGGAGCTTGCCCACCGAGGTGGGTGGCCCGGCCCAGGCGTTTCGGGAAGACAGCAGGACCGTCATTGTGTTTGACAATGGCGCGGTGCTCCGCAGCACGAGTAATCTGCCGGTCGGACAAACGGTCATCCTTACGAATCCAAAGGGACGCGACATGGTCTGCCGGGTCGCGGGCGGGCGCAACCTGCCGAGCGTAAAAGGCTATGTCGAAGTAGAATTCATCGAGGCGGCAAACGATTACTGGGGCATTCACCAAGATGCTGGCACTGGCGCCGCTGCTGCGCCGCTGGCCCCTCCACTTGCAATTCGGGAAACCACGGCACCACCACCAATAGCTCCTCCAGTGACCCCGCGCGCGATTCCCTCTTTTGAGGCGCCGGTCAAGCCTGCGAGTGTGTCTTTGGGTAGCTCTCCGACATACGAAAGCGTCGCAGAGCGAGGGAGCATGCCTCCTACCTCCGCGCCGCGCGATCCGAAATCCGAGCCGGCAAGGCTTGGTCCCGAAAGAATCGCCAAGATCCCTTCTGATTACAACCTTTCCGAAACAGCCAAGCCCACATCGATTGCGAACTGGGAATTGCCGGATTCAGAACCGCCCGTGGAGAAGCTTGCGATTCCGGCAAAGAGGGAAGCGTCGTCGATGGCAACGCCGGCCCCTGCGCCGACGCACGATTTTCTGAGTAAAGGTTTGATGGCCTACGAGCAACCTCGCTCTTCCTCAGGTGATTCGACTGGGCGCGTGCCGCTGATTGTAGGAGCGGCCGCCTTAGTTTTGGCGGGAGTTTGTGGCGTAGTGTTCTTCATGCACCGAAAGGCCGCGCCCGTTTCGGTTGCGAAAACAGCTGTCGTGAGCCAGCCGCCCGCGCCTGCGCCTCCAGCGGCAAACACTGCGGCTGAGCCTGTCCAGGCGCCGCCGGAAGATGCGGCTCCGATCGCAATGCAGCAGACACAGATGCAGGCACAACCCGTCGCGGCCGAATCGGCGCCTCCCGCGGCCCCAGTTGCGCCGGTTCCTGCCGTAGCCACGGGTCCTGCAACTTCGGACTCGCCGGCAGTGGCGCGCCCTGAGGCACGGCCAGACAAGCGGCCTGACACACGAAATGCGCGTCAGCCGGAAAAAAAGATAGTGGCCGCGAAACAGCCCGAGCCACCGGCTGCCCGCCGTCCTTCGATCCCGAGTTTAAAAATGGGTTCACCCAGCGCGCCGAGTCAAACGCTCGCCAATCAGGGCGAGGGAAGCGCGCCCATGACGGAGATTGCTGCCACGGGAGCGTCTGGAGGGACGCCACCCGCCGGGTTGCTGACCTCCAACGGACGCACATCGAATCCTCCCGCGCCTCCTCCGGCTGCCTTTGCAACCGCCGTCCTGACGCCTGCCGCCCCGGCGGTTGCCGCACCGGCGCCTGTTCCCGTCGCCGGCATCGTGCGCGAACCGAAATTGATTTCTTCGGTGCGGCCCACATACCCTGCTGCTGCGAGGGAATCGAACATTCAGGGAAACGTTACGGTTTCAGCAAACATTGATGCGAATGGAAAAGTCGTTGGGGCAAGGGCGCTGAACGGACCCGTTCTTCTCCGGCAGGCGGCTGAAGAGTCGGTAAAACAGTGGAAGTATTCTCCCAGCGTGATCGATGGAAAACCCGCCGCATCGCAAGTGACCGTCAGTGTCGATTTCCGGTTGAATTAGACCGCACCGATTTGTTGCTTTTCTCTCCGACACCTCCCATCACAAGAGCTGCAGGACAACCTGGGCGCCGAAACAACCTTCCAATTGTTGAAGGGGTTTCTTGACTGAGTTGGCCGGGCCTTGTAGATTTAAGAACCGGCTGGATAAGCGATTGCGGTTTAATTTTGGCAGATTCCGGTGTGTGTGGAACGCGTGCCTCGGAGCGATCCTGCTCGTGGCTGCGCTGGCGCAGGCGCACGCGCAAACGCCGGCTGCCAAGGCTCCCGCCCCGTCCGCGCCGGAAGAAGCTCACCGAACGGTTTCCGTCGATTCAAGTCCCCAGCTTTTTGCGGTCATGTGCGCGCTGGACGCAGCCGGATACGAGTCCGGTGCGAGCAACGCGAGCGATGCCCCGGGACGCGTTCAGTTGCGCAAGCGCATGCAGGCGCTGCAAGGGCCTGCAGTGTCCGCGCTTCGCAAATACTACGCGGAGCATGCCTTGGGCGATTCCGGGGCCACGTTCTCCAGGTTTGTCACCTTCGCCCTGGTAGTTGGCCCGCCTCCGGATTTTCAGTTTGAATTGCGCCGCGACGATTTGCCGCCGGAAGCGCTGACCCTGGAAGGCTTCAATCCGATCCTGGCAAATTTTTATAGTGAGGCAAAACTCGACGAGCTCTCGAAATTTTATCAGCGCGATTACGAAGCCGGCGTGGAGGCCTTGCGCGCTCCTATTTCCAACCTCGTTTTCACGGTTTCAAATTATCTTCGCGAAATCATACGTCCCAGCAACCGCCGCACATTTTCCGTTTACGTCGAGCCTCTCGCCGGCGGCAAGACAATTTTCCGAACCTTCGGAGACCAGTATGCCCTGGTCGTCCGGCCCAGTGCCGATCCGCCGATGGACGACATTCGCCACGCATTCCTGCATTTTATTCTCGATCCGATCGCGATCCGCTACCGTGTGCAAGCTTCCCGGGCTTCTCCGCTGCTCGAATACGCCGCGCGCGCGCCGCAGCTCCCGGTGGATTTGCGCGATGATTTTTCGGGTTTCTTTGACGAATGCCTGGTGCGCGCGGTGGAGCTTCGGTTGCGCCGCCTGTCTCCGGACGATTTGTCCTCGGCCATCGACCAGGCCGAAAGCAGCGGGTACGTTCTCGTGCGCCCCATTTACGCGGGGCTTTCCGGATTTGAAAAATCGGAACCGGCGATGGGGTATTACTTGCCGGACCTGATCAAGGGAATCGATGTGGAGGCGGAACAGCGGCGGTTGCGGGGCGTGAAATTTGCGGACGCGGCTCCCACAGGCGCGGCGCCGCCCGACGACGTGAGAATGGCGGCGAAGCCGGTTCCTTCTGCGGTTCCAGGAGACGACGATCTGGCCGAAGGGCAGCGGCAGATTTCCGCGCGAAACGGCGCCGCGGCTGCCGCGTCCTTTGAACGTGTGCTCGCGTCGCATCCCGATGATGAGCGCGCCACCTATGGTCTTGCCGTGGCTTCCGCGCTGCAGGGCAAGCCGGAAGAGGCGCGCGAACTCTTTAACAAGGTAATCGCGGCGGCGCAGAATCCCCTGGCCGGCGCGGGTGCGCATTCCGATCCGTCGAATCTTTCGTGGTCGCATATTTATCTCGGAAGAATGTACGATGTAGAGGGGAAAAGGGACCTGGCCGTGCTGGAGTACCGCGCAGCGTTGGCGGTTGCGGGTGCGCCGGAATCGGCGCGGACCGCCGCGCAACACGGGATCGAGACGGGATACCAGACGCCGTCTCGCGATCGGCAGTCGGACGGTAAGACGTAATTATATTCCTGCACTTCCCGCCGCAGAGCGGCACGCGGCAGGGAGCGCAGGGGCAACATGCAATGCACTCGGAGCGCTCGATCGATCTCCGAGAATTATTTTCGCGGAGGAGATTCCCATCATGACGGCAAAGTTCTTCAACTGGTCGGCGGCAATGCTCGGCCTTACGGTCGCAATTTTCCTGGGGGCGGGCATATCCAGCGCTCAGTACAGTCAACCAGCGGCAGCAGCACCGGCGCCAACGGCAACGCAGAATGCGCCGGCACCAAAAGATTCAGGAAAAGCGCCGAAGGTCAACAAAGCCGAGGAAGCGGCATACAAAAACGTTTTAGCGGCCCAGGGCGGCGACCCGGCCGCGCAAATCCAGGTCGGCGAGGACTTCATCACTAAATTTCCAATGAGCAAATATGTCGGCGGAGTCTACGGAATGTTGACCACCGGCTACTACGCCACCGGCAATACGGATAAGATGTTTGCCGCGGGCGCCAAGGCGCTCGAACTCAATCCCGATAACGTGGATGTGCTTGCGCTGCTGGCAATGGCCATTCCGCGGCGCGTGAAGGCAAATACGCCGGACGGCCCGCAACAGTTGCAGAAGGCTGAGGTCTACGCGCACCACGCCATCGAACTTATTCCGACCATGCCGAAACCGGATGCGTTCGACGACGCCACATTCGAGAAGGCCAAGAATGACAAGCTCGCGCTGTGTCACAGCGGTTTGGGCCTGATGGCCATCGACCATCAAAAATACGACGATGCCCGGAACGAATTGACCTTAGCCGTGCAACTCGCCACGAGTCCCGATCCGGTCGACTACTACCTGCTCGGAAACGCCGATTCGCAAGCCAGCTTCATGAACGGCGCCATCGCCGCCTACGAGAAATGCGCGGCTACCGGACCGCTCACGACCGCGTGCAAGGCCCGCGCGGAAGCCGTCAAGAAAGACGTGGCCTCGGGAACAAAGTTGAGCAGGGACTGAGCTCACGCCCATGGCTTTCGCCGAGATCGCGGAGGTGGAGTCACTTCTCGGGTATCCATTCCGTGATACTCGATTGCTGCTCCAGGCCTTGATGCACAGCTCTCGCATCCCGGAACGCACGGCGGAAGAACCCTCCGAGAGCAACGAGAAACTTGAATTCCTCGGAGACGCCGTCCTCGAGCTAATAGTGAGTGAAGAGCTCGTGCGCGAATTTCCGGAATGGAGCGAGGGGCAGCTCTCCAAGAGCCGGGCGCGGCTGGTCAACGCCACGGCGATTTCTCTTTCGGCCCAGCGCCTCGGTCTGGGCAAGTACCTGCGCCTCGGCCGCGGAGAAGAGAAGACCGGCGGACGAACCAAGCCCGCGCTTCTGGCGGACGCTTACGAGGCCTTGATCGCGGCGATTTATCTGGACGGCGGGCTGGAGGCGGCGCGCGGATTCGTCCGGCGCACTCTGGTGGAGGGAGCGATCGCGGGCGAGGCCGAACGCATGGGCCACACCGACCATAAATCCGCCCTGCAGGAATTTCTGCAATCGCGGGGAATGGCGCCGGGAGCGTATCATGTGATTGCGGAGAGCGGCCCAGATCATCAGAAAATATTTCGCGTGGAGGTTCGCATCGCAGGGCAGACTCCCGCGATGGGATCGGGTAGAACCAAAAAAGAAGCGGAGCAATCCGCTGCGATCGCGGCCCTGATACAATTGGGGGCAGAGGAGCGAAGTGACGTCTGAAACCGTACAGGCGGTGGGAGCGCGCGAAGCTGCGGCGGCGCAGCACGAGGGAACGCGCCCCGCCACGGTGCGCGAGTACATCGAATCGCTTCTGGTCACGGTGATCCTGGCGCTGTTCGGCACGACGTTCATCGTGCAGGCGTTCAAGATTCCATCGCAATCCATGGAGCCGACGCTTCTGGTCGGCGATCACCTGCTCGTGAATAAATTTATTTTCGGCGGACGGGGACAATGGTACGACCATTTTCTGCCGTATCGTGAAATTCGCCGCGGCGACATTATCGTTTTCAAATTTCCGTTTCAGGATCACCCGCATTACGTCAAGCGCGTGATTGGAGTTCCCGGCGACCGCGTCAAGATCGTGGACCAGCTGGTGTATGTCAACGGGAAGCGGATCAACGAGCCGTACATCGTCCGCGATCCCGCCGCGCCGTATGACCCGTTTGGAGACAACTTCCCGCCGCGCAGTCCGCAATACCTGCAGGCCAACATGCAGCCCGAATGGGCGGACGAAATTTTTCAGTACATCCACGACGGCGAAATTGTGGTCCCTCCGGAAAAATATTTCGCCATGGGCGATAACCGCGACCATAGCTGGGACAGCCGTTTCTGGGGATTCGTGGATCGCGACGCCGTCATGGGCCGTCCGGTGGTGATTTACTGGTCCGTTGTGGGCGACGGCAATGACGGTGCGGACCGAAACGTGAATTCGTGGTTCTTGAATCTCCTCGATACTGTGCTGCATTTGCCGTCACGCACGCGGTGGTCGCGGATGCTGCATGAAGTTCACTGACGCGGCACTTTTCTTCTCTCCCGCCTTTTGTAACAATTCCTGATTGCGTACCCTTGTCCTATTTGAAAGGCGATCGCGTGGCATGATTCCATAGGAGGTCGGGACTTTAGTCCCGACGAAAAGTGTCATCTGATCAGGGGTTTTAACCCCTGAAGCTTCAGGGGCTGAAGCCCGCAATTGAGCGCAGTCCGAATGGCCGAGCTGAAGCTCGGCCCTCCTCGAGGCGAAAACTCTCAGAGTAGGACAGTACGTGATTACAGCATGACCAAACGAAAATGGCTGCGTGTGGTTTTGACCGGCGGCGTCTTGCTCTTTGCCGCGAGCTTCGGATTTTCACGCCTCTTGCGGGCGAGTGCCGCGCGCCGCTACCTGATCGCGCACCTCGCCGCGAGCTTTGGCCGCCCCGTCGACGTTTCCTGGTTCGATTTCAGTTTGCTCGACGGCGCGCGGATCGAGGCCCATTTCGTCAGCGTTTCGGATGATCCGCATTTCGGCAACGAATACTTCCTGCGCTCGGACACGCTCACAGCGGGCCTGGGATGGAGGGCCCTGCTCTCCGGCCGCTTCGAGTTCGGTTCCGTCTCGCTTTCGCGTCCCAGTCTGAATTTGGCGCGCGACGCCGAAGGTCACTGGAATATCGAGCGCTGGCTGCCGCCCGCTCCGCCGCCCGGCGCGCGCCCCGGATTTGTTGGCCCGGTGGCGCCGTCGCGCGATGCACGTGCGGCGCGCCCTTACCGGATCGACGTGGACGGCGGGCGCATTAATTTCAAGCAGGGGGACAACAAAAGTCCCTTCGCGCTTGTCGACGTTTCGGGCAGCGTCGAGCAGAATGGCGCGGGCCGCTGGCAGCTCGATCTGGAAGCGCGGCCGATGCGCGCGGGTGTGGAGCTGCAGGATATCGGGACGTTGCGCTTGCGCGGTTCGATTGCCGGAACGACCGCGCGTCTTCAGCCGGCCCAGCTTAATCTGACCTGGCGCGCCGCATCTCTTGCGGATGCGCTGCGTCTTGTCCGGCAGAATGACTACGGAATGCGCGGCCTGCTTGCGGTCGATCTCGATGCGCGCGTCGGCCCCGCGGAATCCTCTCCGGCTCGCGGCGCGGATTCCGGCGCAGCGCAATGGTCCATTTCCGCAGCGGCGCGATTGACCGGGATGCACGGCTGGAGGCTCCCCGAGCGTGACACGGATCCCGCGGCCAATCTTTCCGTGGAAATGAACTGGCGGCTCGGCCAGGCTCACGCGGAAATTCGGAAACTGCTTTTGGAAATGCCGGCGTCGCACGTTCAAGGGACCGGCGAATTGGATTGGGCGCATGGTCTTCATCCGCAACTGAACATTGCGTCCTCGACGCTGGCGCTCGGCGATGTGCTCTCCTGGTATCGAGCCCTGCAACCGGATGTTGCGCCGGATTTGCGCGCGGATTGCGCTCTCGGCCTGGATTTGCAGTTTGGCGGATGGCCACTCCAGCTTCAGCAGGGCGCCCTTTCCAGTGCCGGCGGAACGCTGACCGATGAAATCGCTGCCTGCGCCGTTGCGGATCGGCGCCGTAAACGCGAGCGTATCGCGTGGAGGAATCGATATTGCGCCGACGCAGATTTCCTTTGTGCCCATTCCTGCGGGGAACGCAAGTGCGGAAGCGCAAGCGGGCAGCGAGCCTCAGAATTCTTTCGTCTTGCGCGGATCCATTTTTCCCCAGGCAAACGGCGCGCTGCACTGGCCGCTGGATTGGAATTTTTCCATCGAAGGCGCAACTCCGCGCGTGCAGGACTGGCTTGCTCTTTCCAGCGCGCTCGCTCAACCCATGAATTCTGGCTGGACCGCCGCGGGCGGCCTTGCGGTGAAGATGCGCGGAGTGCATCGCGCGGAATCGCCCGCAGTCCCGTGGCTTGGGACCATGGATTTTCTTGGGCTGGCCTTGAGTCCCGACTACGTCAACCAGCCGGTGCGCTTGCCGAAAGCCCACGTCGAATTTGCGGCGTTGCAGAGGACTATCACGTTATCCGCGGCGGAGGCGTTCGGCGCGATCTGGCATGGCTCGATCGCGCGAAAATATTCGGACAAGCAATGGGCATTCGATCTTTCCGCGGACCATCTGGACGCCGCGGAGATGGACCGCTGGCTCGGGCCGCGCGCCCGGCCGGGCTTCCTCGCGCGATTTACCGGCGCGGATTCCGCCGCAGGCGCTGCAATTCCGGTTGCCGACGCGGTCGTGACGCGGCTCGCGGCGCGCGGGCGTCTTCGCGCCGGTGCGATCGATGTTCCGCCAATGCATATCGAACAATTCGACGGCCAGGCGGAACTCGCCGGACGTGCGGTCCGGATTCGCAATGGCCAGGCTGATTTTTTTGGCGGAAAAATTTCCGGCTCGTTCGATGCGCAGCTGCTGCCCAATCCTTCATATGAATTTGAGGGCCGCTTCGATCGCGTGGACTTTGCCCAGCTGGGACGCGCCGTGCCCTTCTTGAACAGCCGGAT
This sequence comes from uncultured Acidobacteriota bacterium, assembly GCA_963804145.1. Taxonomy (GTDB): domain Bacteria; phylum Acidobacteriota; class Terriglobia; order Acidiferrales; family UBA7541; genus Palsa-360. The sequence continues at coordinate 86,628 of CAWDPI010000011.1, forward strand.
TGGCGGAAACGCGTCGGCCACGCTCTCCCTGTCTGCTCACGGCATTGGCCGGCAGGATCTGGTTGGCTCGATGCAAGGGCAGGGCACGCTGAATGGACGAAATGTCGAGCTACGCGGCCTCGACCTCTCCAGCGTGTTTCCGGGGGACAATCCGAACGCTGCGCCGGATGTGTTCGCATCCCTTCAGGGAAAGTACCGCATCCAGGCTGGAGGAATCGATCTTGCGGATTTTGTGATGGATAATTCCCGGGGGCGGCTCGAAGCGGAAGGGCGAATCGATTTCTCGCACGCGCTGAATATTCGAGTCCACCCCTCGATTTTCCAGGCGGCGACGGCTCCTGCTTCCGCCTCGCCGCCCAGTTTTCTCTTGGGCGGGACGATTGAGAGTCCGAAGCTGGTGCTCCCGTCTGCCGCACCTAAGTCAGCACTCCGGCCTGGTTCGCGCGCTGCCCTCCACTGTTTCCAAGCCGGCGGCGCGGTCCAGTTCCCGTTAGAACTTGGTAGGACGGGCTTCAGCCTGTCGCCTTTTGTCGAATTTCATGAGAAAACCCGGACAGGCTGAAGCCCATCTTACTCGCGCGCGCCCTCCGGGCAGCGTTGCAGCCGCCGATCCTGCATCATACTATCGACGTTTGCGGAGCACCTGTGCATATATGAGCAATCATCGGTCATTTATGCGGCACGCGGCTGCACTTTGCGCAATTTTACTGGCGATTTCTCTCAGCGCTCGCGGCCAGAATACTCCCGTCAAAAAATCGCCTGCGGCGCGGGAGCAGAAGAGCGGTGCGGTTTCGCCGCGTGTTTCTCTGACGCCGCGATTTATTCCAGGACAAACGTTCCGCTACGAAATGGAGTATGAGACGACCACCGAGACTTCGCGTTCCGGCCTCGCTTCCGATCCGCAGGGCCCGTCCAGCCTGGTGGTCGTTTGGAACGCGACCGTGCGCATCGAAGTTCTCCCGGCCGATGCGGACACGCCGGGCGGAATCCGGCTGCGCACCACGTATGAGAAATCCACGGCCAGCGTTCGCAGCGATACCTTCGATCCCGCGGCTGACGAAACCAGCGCGCAATATCATCAGCTGGAAGGCAAGGTGGTCGAATTCACACTCGGCGCCGATGGAAAAGTGAAATCCGTTTCCGGCGTTGAGGGAATGGTCGACTCCGAAAAAGCGGCGCAGTCGTCGCGGGAATGGATCGCGCAACTCAGCACCAGCGCGGGCGCGCCGGCCGGAGGCGTTTCCGTGGGACAAGCATGGTCCTCGGATCAGCCGGCCGATTCGTTGCTTATCGGCGGGCTCGTCTGGCACACCGACTCGGAATATCTTCGAAACGAATCGTGCCATCCTGCGAATCCCGATGTCCCAGCCGCGCCAGGCGCCGCGGATTCGGCCGCGAATTCCGCAGCGAATTCACAACCGGCAACTGACTGCGCAGTGATCCTGGCGAATTTGAATCTGGTCCGCTCCAAGGCGGTCCGCGATCCGACTCCCCCGGATTTCCGCAAAAATGGGGTGACCTCGGCGGGAAAGTGGAACGGATCGGCGCAGAGTTTGCTTTACGTCTCGCTCGCCTCGGGCATGATCGTGAGCGTGACGCAATCCGGAACGGAACAAATGGACGTGACGCTCACTACAAACCACTTCAACACTTCCATGCGCTACACCGGGACAATCTCGACGCGCTCGCAAGTTGCGCTCGTCGCTGACGACGCGCATGGGAAATAATTTGTCGAAGTCATGCTACGTGTCGGCTTCCCGATAGGGCCGTTTCACAAGACTTGATCGCACTTCGGCCTATAATGGCGTGAGACTGGCGAGATCCATCCCGCAAGAGGAGGTCTGATGAGTAGCAAAAAGGTCTGGCTTATAACTGGAGCCAGCCGAGGTATGGGCTTAGATTTCGCCAAGGCGGCCTTGGCAGCAGGCCACAAAGTTGTGGCCTCAGGCAGGGACTGCGACCGCATATCTAAGGCCTTGGGACAGTCGACCGATCTGCTGGCCGTAAAGCTGGACGTTACCAGTCGAGCGGATGCCGAAATGGCGGTTCGGGCCGCTGTCGGACGGTTCAGTCGCATCGACGTGTTGGTCAACAATGCCGCCAGCTTTTACGCGGGCTACTTCGAGGAACTGACACCCGAGCAAATGGATCGGCAGTTGGCGGCGAGCCTGATTGGTCCAATGAACGTTACACGTTCGGTCTTGCCTGTCATGCGCAAGCAACGCTCCGGCCAGATCATCTCGATCTCATCGTCAGCGGGCCTGTCGGGCTTCGAGTTCGGGACGGCCTACGCTGCCTCGAAATTCGGGCTTGAGGGCTGGATGGAGTCGCTACACGCCGAGGTTGCGCCGTTCGGCATTACAACTACTATTGTCAACCCTGGCTTCTTTCGTACGGAACTTCTCACGGAGCAATCCACGAACTTCGCCGAGCCGTCGATCAAGGACTACGATGAGCGCAGAGCGAAGCAGCTTGAATTTTGGAAAGGTCAGAATGGCAAGCAGTCCGGCGACCCGGCTAAGCTCGCGCGAGCGCTTATTATCGTTGCGAACCAAGAGCCGCCGCCGCGCCGCTTTATCGCAGGTGCCGATGCCATTGCCACTGCAGAGCAGAGAGTTGCCGATCTGACAGCGCAAATCAACGCTAACCGCGAGCTCTCTACGTCCCTCGATTTCGATTGAGAGGCCGTTGCACGGCCCAACTCCCACTTATCGGAATGTGGCTCACCGCAACGAGATCATCCGCTTTCTTCGATCTTCATCCGACTGCGCTATAATGTATGGTTCTGCGCGGGCCGTTAGGCGCGCCGTGCAGCCCATAGGCGATGAACTTCAAACTCATGAGCGATTACGAGCCTCGCGGCGATCAACCCGACGCGATCGAACAGCTTTCGCGCGGCATCGAGGCGGGCGAAAAGCATCAGGTGCTGCTCGGCGTTACTGGATCGGGAAAAACTTTTACTGCGGCCAAGGTGATCGAGCGGGCGAACCGGCCTGTCCTGGTGCTCGCGCACAACAAGACGCTGGCGGCGCAGCTCTACAGCGAATTCAAGAGTTTCTTTCCGCAGAACGCGGTCGAATATTTTGTGAGCTACTACGATTTCTACCAGCCGGAAGCCTACATTCCCGCGTCGGATACTTACATCGAAAAAGAATCGACGATCAACGACGAGCTGGACAAGCTGCGCATGAGCGCGACGCGTTCGCTCTTTGAGCGCCGCGACGTCATCGTGGTCGCGTCCGTCTCCTGCATCTATGGCATCGGCTCTCCCGAAGCGTATTACGGCATGCTGCTCATGATCGAAAAGGGGCAGAGCACCAATCGCGAAGCGGTGCTTCGGAAACTCGTCGACATGCAGTACCAGCGCGCGGAAGATTTGCGGCGCGGCACATTTCGCGTGCGCGGCGACCGCCTGGAAATTTATCCGCCGTACGAAGACAACGGTTACGCCATCGAGCTTTGGGGCGATCAAGTCGACGCCATCCGCCAGATCGATCCGCTCACGGGAGAAGTGCGCTCCGGCCAGAATGATTTGTCGAGGCTGACAGTCTATCCGAAGTCGCACTACGTGATGCCCGCGGCGCAGAGGGAACGCGCGATCAAGACAATCCTCGAAGAGCTCGACTGGTGGAAGCCGGAACTGGAAAAGCAGGGCAAGTACGCCGAGGCGCAACGCGTGTGGCAGCGCACCATGTTTGACATCGAGATGATGCGCACGATCGGCTATTGCCACGGCATCGAAAATTATTCGCGGCACATGTCCGGCCGCCTGCCCGGAGAAGCGCCGCCCACGCTGCTCGATTATTTTCCGCAGGATTATCTGCTGTTCATCGACGAATCGCACCAGACCATTCCGCAACTCCACGCGATGTATCACGGAGACCGTTCGCGCAAGCAGACGCTCGTGAACTACGGCTTCCGCATGCCCTCGGCGCTCGACAATCGCCCGCTGAATTTCGAGGAGTTCGAGCACCGCACCGGGCAAGTGCTCTACGTTTCGGCGACGCCGGGGCCTTATGAGTTGACGCGCTCGGCGGGAGTGGTGGTCGAGCAGGTGATTCGCCCGACGGGCCTCGTGGACCCGCAAATCGAGGTTCGCCCGGTGAAGGGGCAGGTGGACGATCTGCTCGAGGAGATTCGCAAGCGCGCCGAACGCAACGAGCGCGTCCTCGTCACCACGCTGACCAAGCGCATGTCTGAGGACCTCGCCGAATATTTCACGGAGACGGGCGTGCGCTGCCGCTACATGCACTCGGAAATCGATACACTCGAGCGCGTGCGCATCCTGCGCGACTTGCGCCGCGGTGAATTCGACGTTCTGATTGGCATCAACCTGCTGCGCGAGGGCCTCGACTTGCCGGAAGTTTCACTCGTCGCCATCCTCGACGCCGACAAGGAAGGTTATCTGCGCAGCGCGACCGCGCTCATTCAGACCATGGGCCGCTGCGCGAGGCACGTCGAAGGACGCGCCATCCTCTATGCCGACCGTATGACTGGCTCGATGGCCCAGGCCATCGAGGAAACCAGCCGCCGCCGCGCCAAGCAAGTGGCCTACAACGACGCGAACGGCATCACGCCGATGTCCATCACCAAGTCCGTCGATATGAAACTGGCCGCGATCGTGGAAGCCGACTATGTCACGGTGCCCGCCGAAGATTTTGCCGACGCGGACATCACCAGCGAAACGAAGCTGGGTGAAGTCCTCGCGCAGCTCGAAGTCCAAATGCGCGAAGCCGCAAAAAAATTCGAGTTCGAGCGTGCCGCCGCCCTGCGCGACCGCATCCGCACGCTGAAGCAGCGCGACCTCGCCGGCTTCTTTTCCGCCGCCTCCGAGCCCGCACCCAGCGAAGCAAGCTAGATCTTCCGTCGGGTGGCCCACGCTTTGCGCCTTTCAAAGGGCGGAGACTTAAATTACTGGATCGCCTCAAATCGAAGAGGGAATGAGGGTTGTCCCGAAAATCCCCACCCTTGCAAAAGAGGCAAAGATGAGGCACCCAACCGACGTTTTGATTGCAAAATAGACTTAGCTAAGCTAAGATGACTTAGCTAAGGAGACGGTATGCCTACCGTGACCATTCACCAAGCTAAGACGAATCTTTCCAAATTGATCGAGCGAGCGTCCCAGGGCGAAGAGATCATTATCGCCCGCGGCTCAAAGCCCGTGGCGAAGCTCGTCCCCCTGGGTGCGGTAAAGGGGAAACGCCAGCCCGGCTCGTTAAAGGGCAAATTGGTAATCGGTCCCGAATTTTTTGAACCTCTTTCTGACGCCGAACTTGCGGAATGGGAATAGCCCGGTTTGCGCGCGCTCTTAGATACACACGCTCTGATCTGGTGGTTTTCGGATAACCCTTCACTGCCCCAAACTGTTCGAGAGTTTATCGCAGAAACAGAGAATACTCTGCTGGTGAGCGCCGCCTCGGCTTGGGAACTCGCGATCAAGTATCAGTCGGGAAAACTCAGCAAAGCCGCCGACCTCGTGTCCAACTTCTCAGGCCGGATGGAGCGCGAGGGATTTCAATTGCTCCCCATTTCCGCGGAGCATGGCATTCGAGCAGGGCTTCTGCCAGGTCTTCATAAAGACCCATTTGACCGCATGCTGATTGCTCAAGCTCAGGCGGAAGACATTCCGATCATCAGTAACGAACCGATATTTGACACTTACGGCGTCAGAAGATTGTGGTAGCAGGGACTGCAGTGTGCGGATTTTTGTTGAGTGCTCCCGGGCCTTTCCTCAAGTGATCAGACCGTCCGGCAAGAATTTGAGGCCTGGGAGCTTGCACGGAATCCCACAGACTGCCCTTCGTTCCTCAGGTTGAAAAGTCTGCGCTACCAAATCATTTCAAAGATCGCGTTCGCTAAAATGGTAGACGGCGATGGCCAGCGCGATGAGCAGATACACGCTTGCATACACGATCATCGAAATGCTGGGGATGGAAATATCCGCGAAGGGGGAGAATTGCAGGGAACCGGCGAGCGGCGATTCCATCTCAAAGGCGGCACGGCGCCAGACGGCTTCGCTCGGCATGATCAGGCTCGAGATGATGCCGACCATCGCCAGACGCGATCCCTCGGTAAAGCCGCTCATTTGTTCGAGCCAGCCGCCGAGAAACGCGACGCCGAGCAGGCCAAGCGTGATGACGCCGCTGGTGAGCGTCGAAAACCAGGTGCCGAACATGAACGTGACCGACAGGGCGACGATGCATTCCAGAAAAACCAGCAGCGAGCCGCGGACCGGATGTTGCGCCATCACTCCTCCGATGAAATATCCCTCGGCAATCGTGCCCCAGAACATGATCGCGACATAGGCGCCGGACATCGCCACGAAGCCCAGCCATTTGCCGATCAAAATTTGCCAGCGGGCGAGCGGTTTGGTGGCGATGGCGTGAATCGTTCCGGAGGTGATTTCGCCCGAAATCGTATCCACTGACGTGAGCGTGGTCATGACCACCGCGAGCAGATCCACGGTGTACAGGCCGATCATGAGCATGGCGCTGATGACCTGGTAGCGCAAGAAGGGCGGCACGGCGGAGTTGCGAAAATCGCCGACCTGAAAACGCAATCCGATGCCGAACACCAGAAGGAACGCGGCGCCGGCGAGGAGCGCGGTCCACAAAATTTTCTTGCGCGCCGCTTCGCGAAACGTGATGCCCGCCATGATCCACACGCCCATCAAAATCCCCGATCCTCGCCCATGATGTTCATGAAGAGTTCTTCGAGCGACATGCGCTGCGGCGTGAACTGAAAAACCTCCGCGCCCGACGCGACGATAAAGCGCAGGATATCGGGGAGACGCTCGCGCGACGGCGTCGTCAGCGTGAGCCGCTCCTCGTCGAGTTGCACGAAGTCGGCCCAGCGAGAAAGGCCCGAGACGCATTCCGGAGAAATTTTTCGCGCACGCACCTCGACGCGCACGGCTTCTTCCTGTTGCGCGCGCATGTCGCGGCTGGTCACCACTTCGCCTTCGCGGATGAAGACGACCTGGTCGCAGGTGATTTCGATCTCGCTGAGCAGATGCGAATTCAGAAATACGGTGGCTCCGCGGTCGCGCTGGGCGCGAATGATATCGCGCACCATGCGGCGACCGAGGGGATCGAGTCCTGACGTCGGCTCGTCGAGAAAAATCACCTCGGGCTCGTGGATGAGCGCCTGCGCGAGTCCGATGCGCTGAAGCATGCCTTTCGAGAAATTCTGCAATCGCTTGTCAATGTGGGGCGTGAGTCCCACCAGATCGATGAGAATGGGAACGCGATCCGCAAGCTTGCTCGCGGGAACGCCGCAGAGGCGGCCGTGCAGGTGCAGAAGTTCGGCGGGCGTCAGCCATTCGTAAAAGCGGAAATTTTCCGGCAGGAACCCGATTTTCCGGCGGACGGCCACGTCGCCCGCCGGCGCGCCCAGCACAAATGCCTCGCCGCTGGTGGGCTTGGCGAGGCCCAGCAGCATCTTGATCGAAGTGCTTTTGCCCGCGCCGTTCGGGCCGAGGAAGCCAAATATCTCGCCCCGGCGCACGGTCAAGGTCAGGTCGCGCACCGCGACTTTGCCCCCGAAAACCTTGCGCAAATTTTGTGTCTGGACCGCGAAGCTATCCAGCTGGGGCAGAGTCAGCTCCTGGTTACTTCCGTCGGGTGCCCCATCCTTGCGGTTTTTGCAAGGGTGGGGTTTTTTGTACAATCCACCTCTACGCTCTCGGTTGACCTTCAATCAAAACCCCCACCCTTTGAAACCCGCAAAGGGTGGGGCACCCACACTACCTTAAAGCGCACGCCGCCGGTTCATTTCAGCGAATCGGCCAAACCGACGGCCTGGCTGGAATCTCCGAATCCGGTGAGCGAATAAACGATTCCATTTTTTGTCCAGATGAGGGCGTAACCGGGGCCGCGTCTCCCGGCCATGCTGAGCAGCGTGCCGTTCTCGCCGTTCACCTTCACCACTTCATACGAACGCAATGAACGGGGGACCGATAGCGTAAGCGTCGCCTTCCAGTCTATCGTGTGAAGGAAATCGCTGGCCTGACTCGGAGTCATCCCCGCCGTCTCCAGTCCGATTTGCGCGAGCCCGCCGACGTCGAGGCCGGCCGGCACATTGACGATTGGAGCGGGGCCCTCGCGCAGGCGTACGCAGTCGCTGTACTGCGTCGTTGTGGGCGATGGTCCGGTGATATTATCCGCGACGACTTTGCTGGCATTCGCCGGGCCGGGGCAGGTTCCGTACTGCACTTGAACCGATCGCGGGACCTGCACGGCGACACTTGCGCCGTCCAGGGAATCCGGCAAAACCAGTTCAGGATGGCCCGCTTCGGTGGCAATCGCCTGCAATCGCGCGCGATCCACGAGCACATCGATCTTGTGCGAACCTCCGACAACCAGTTTCGGCACGTCTTTTCGCACACTGAGCAATTGCACGTCAAATCCCGCGAGTTGCCGCGCGTTTGCCACATCGGCCGCCGGCTGGTCGTCTTCGTTTACTTCGGTGTGGACTTTATCAGAAATCATCTGCGTGACCATCTGGTGCAGCGTGGGGTTCGCATTGGCGTCCACATAGGGCGAAAAATCCGCGTTGACCGCCTGTACCTTTTGCATGCGCAGCGATTGCAGAGATTTCACCGCCAGGTTTCTGACTCCGGGGAGGCTCAAGCCCCCGGCGGCCAGGATCACTACAATGAGAACCAGCCAGACACGCCGTACTCTAGGAGCGGCAGTTGTCATTGGAAATCACCTCCAGTTACTGAACTTGCGAGAAGAGCTCCGATTTACTTCCGATAAGTTAACAAACAAACCTGAAATTTACATGAAGGTTTGCCGCCCGCGTGAAAGTTTGGCGGATCGGGTCCGGCTCGTCTTCCTCACGGGGATTTTGATCGGTTCAAATCGCTCTTGTGGTTCAATTAAGCGCGCAGGCTTTTCGTAGCGCCGGCGTCTCGCCGGCAATTTTTCTGATCTCCACACAGCGCAAAAACGCGGGCGGGACGCCAGCGCAACAGAAGCGCTCAGACCATACCTTTGCGCAATTCTTCCAGCGGATAGAAAGTGTCTCGCCAGACGACGCCGCCGCGCCAAAGCGTGGCGATGGCCGAGCGCCCGATCATCCAGCAAAACAGCAACGCGCCGAGCGGGTGCGTGAACCCGTAGAGCGGAGAAGCTTCGGTTGACCAAAGCATCGCCCCGTGAATCAGGACGGCGGCGCCTGCCGCGATTCCCGCAAACACGCGCGCCCAGCCCGAGGCAAAGGCGAGGCCGAAAAATGGAAGAACGCTCATCGTGAGCGAGAGCGCCATCGCTCCAACGGCAAAGAACGGATTGTAGTGGACCGCGGCAAACATGTTTTTCGTGACGCCGCGAATCACGTTGCGCACGCCGCTGTGCCAGCGCACGCTCACCATATCCTGCGCGACGGCCACGCCGGATCGAAAACCCGCCATCTTCATCAGCTTGCCGAGTTTCATGTCTTCGATCACGTCCATGCGCAGGCGAGCGTGCCCGCCGCTCTTTTCGTAGGCCGCGCGCCGCACCATCTGAAAGGCTCCCACTCCCACGTATCGCGCCGACCGTGGATTGGAAGCCAGCCACGGCTCATTGCCAATGATAAAGCCCAGGCCGAAATATGAAATCGCCGCCGTTTCCCAGAAGCCGCGCATTTCGACCGTGGTGAGAAGCGTCAAATGATCCCACTGGCGTTCGGCGGCCAGCGCGACGGCGCGCCGTAAAACATCCGGCACAAAATGCACGTCCGCGTCGGTAAACACCAACCAGTCTCCGCGCGATTTTTCAAAACCAGCCACCAACGCATGCGGCTTCCCCAGCCAGCCCGGCGGCAAGGTGGCAATATCGGTGACAATCAGATTGCGGTTGGAACGCTCAAATTCGTGTAGGATTGCGGAGGTTTGATCCGTGGAGCGGTCATTGACCGCAATGATTTCAAACCGGGGATAATCCTGCGCCAGGAGCGTTTCGATTGCGGCGGGCAGTTTTTCCGCTTCATCGCGCGCGGCAAAAATAATGGAAACCAGAGGCGCGCCCTCTCCGGCGATTGGGGTAACATCGGAAAGCCACGGCAGGCGGGACATGCCAAAGCCGGCCCTTATACCCTGAACAATCCATAGGAAAGCTATAGAACCGAATAGTACAATCCAGAAAGTGTGCAAAGTTAAATTGTCCGCAGCCTGCAAGTAGCTGCCCATAGAATGCTAACACAGCGGATGTCGGAGACTATATCCATCGTCGGCGCAGGGCGCGTGGGACGCGCTCTGGGGCGGCGCCTGCACGAACTCGGATGGCGCGTGGGTGCCGTCACCGGGCGATCCATTTCCACCGCGCGCGCGGCCGTGCGCGTGATCGGCGCGGGACAGCCTCTCGGCGGGCCGACTCACCAGGTCCTGAGTTCGCGAGTCGTTCTGATTACTACGCCGGATAGCGCCATCGAGGGCGTGGCAAAAAATCTCGCGCAGCTCGGCGGCAAGGAGTGGTCCGGGAAAGTTGTGCTGCACACGAGCGGGGCCCTCGATTCCAGTGTTCTCCAGCCGCTTGCCGAGCTGGGCGCGGCGACGGGATCGATGCACCCGATGCAGACCTTCTCCAAGCAGAATGTTCCGGATCTGACGAAATGCATTTTCGGGATCGAAGGTGGCCCAGCCGCATTGCAGGTTGCGCGAAAAATGATTCACCAGATGGGCGGCGTGGCCGTGCGCTTGTCGGGAGCAAACAAGGCGGCGTATCATGCGGCTGGCTCGTTTGCGTGCGCTTACGTCCTGGCCCTCATGGAAGCGGCGACGCGTCTGCTCATGACGCAGGGATTCAAACGCCGCCAGGCGATGCGCGCCCTGTTGCCACTGACTCGTCAGACGCTGGATAATTTTGAAAGCGTCGGCCCTCTGGCAGCCTGGACCGGCCCATTGGCGAGGGGAGATTTTTCGACGATCGAGCGCCACGTCAAGGCTCTTGCGGATTTTGAGCCCGAATATCTGGAGGCCTACAAGACGCTTTCGCGCCTGAAGGTCCAGGTGCTCGCCGCTCAGCCCGGCGCCATGTTGAAGCAGCTCGACCGAATTTTCGGCGCGGCCGCCGCTTTGAAAAAGAAATAGCCCGGTTTTGGTTTATGTAGCGCCCGCCCTCAGGCGGGCACTTTGGAATCCAGCAGATGCTCGTCCGCCGCGGCGGACGGGCGCTACAAGAGCGGCCGGAATTATGGGCGTTTGATTTTCAACTACTGGGGGCATCTTGACACAATTGAATATTCCGATCGAAAGCACGACGCTGCCGAACGGCCTGCGCGTGGTCATTTCGCCGGACCGCGCGGCGCCGGTGGCGACCGTAGGGGTCTATTACAATATCGGGTTTCGAATCGAGCCGCGCGGCCGCAGCGGCTTCGCCCATCTCTTCGAGCACATGATGTTTCAGGGCTCGGCCAACGCCGGGAAAATGGTGCATATCAAGCTGATCAATTCATCGGGTGGAGTTTTGAACGGCTCGACGCATTACGACGTCACAAATTACTACGAGTCGGTCCCCTCGAATGCGCTCGAGCGCGTCCTGTGGCTCGAGGCAGACCGCATGCGCGCGCTCAAAGTGGACGACGAAAATCTGCGCAACCAGCGCGACGTCGTGAAAGAGGAAGTGCGCGTCAACGTGCTCAACCAGCCTTACGGCGGATTCCCCTGGCTCGATCTTCCGCCGATTGCCTATCGCAATTGGTCCAACGCGCACAATTTTTACGGAGACTTCGACGATCTCGACGCCGCGACCCTGGACGACGTCCAGAAATTTTTCAAAACGTATTACGCGCCATCGAACGCCGTTCTGCTGATCCTTGGCGACGTCGATACGGACGAAGCGATTCAGCTTGCCGAGCGGCACTTTGGATCCATCCCGTCGGGGCCGCAGCCTTCGCCCGCGGACATCGATGAGCCGCCGCAGCTGGAGGAGCGACGCGGTGTGGTCGAGGAAAAATTCGGCACGCTTCCCGGCGTGGCCATCGGCTACCAGTCGCCTCGCCGCCTCACGCCCGAGTGGCACGCCGCGGCGATGCTCGACCAGGCGCTGCATGGCGGACGCGCGGGACGCGTCTATCGCAAACTGGTGCTCGAGCAGCAAATCGCCGTCGACGCCGAGGGCGGCATCCACTACCCCGTCGGCGATTTATTTGACTACAACGGTCCGACGCTCATGGTGACGCGGATTCTGCACAAGCCCGAATATTCCGTGGACGAGACCATCGCGGCATACGATCAGATCATCGACGAGATGAAAGAAAAGGGAATCACCGGCGAGGAACTGGAACCGATCAAAGTGAAATTCCGGTCGAATTATTTTTCCAACCTCGAGGGCGGGCACGGCGCCTACATCCCGCGGTATGGGCTGATGCACCTTATGGCGTGCTTCTCCCTGTTTGACAACGATCCGCAACTGGTGAACACGATCCTCGGCGGATTCATGGAAGTCACGCCGGAAGCCGTGCAATCCGTCGCGCAGAAACTTTTGACTCGCCACAACCGCTCGATCGTTATTCGCCAGCCGGCGAAGAAAGGGGCGGCATGATGGCTACCGCGCCTCGATCGGAAACGCCTTCGTCGGTTCCCCCGCTCACTCCCGCCCGGCCGGTGATCTGGCCGCCGCGCGTGCATAGGACTCTTTCGAACGGTCTCGAAGTCGTGCTCGTGGAATCGCACACCATCCCAAAATTTACGGGAGAGCTTTTCTTTCGAAGCGGGAACGCGGTGGCGGCTGCGAAGGCGCCCGGCCTGGCTGACATGACCGCTACAGTGGCCCGCACTGGCACCACAAGGCGCACCAGCCGCGAAATCGAGGAAGACTTGCGCCGGATGGGTTCGGATCTTTCTTCGGGCGCGGGAGCGGACACCAGCGTGATTTCCTTCGCTGGCCTCGCGGAGTATTCGAACGATCTTCTGGGGCTCGTTTCGGAACTCGCGCAGCAGGCTTCCTTTCCCGCGGACGAATTCGAACGCGAGCGGCGCCAGCTTGTCGAAGGCTTGCGCATCGAGCGCACCACTCCCGGCTTTTTGGCGAGCGAGCGCTTGCGGCGTGTCCTGTTTGGAGCGCATCCGTATGGCACGATTTCGCCGACCGAAGAGCAGGTGGAGGGCTATCGCATCGAACAGCTTAAGGAGTACTACCAGCGTTACTACCGCCCGGGAAACGCTCTGCTGGTGATGGTGGGAGACTTTTCACCAGACAAAATGCTGGCGCAGATCGAAAAGGCGTTTGACTCCTGGGCTTCCGGCCCGGTCGAGGAAGCACCCGATCCGGCGCTGCCCGAATTGCAAGCGCGGCGCGTGTACCTCGTGCATCTGCCGGGATCCGTGCAAACGCAAATCTCCGTGGGCAATCTCGCTATCACGCGCAAGCATCCGGACTGGCTGCGCCTCACGCTGGCGAATTCGATTTATGGCGGCGCATTCAATTCGCGGCTGGTGATGAACATTCGCGAGGAGAAGGGCTACACATATAGCCCGCGAAGCGGGGCGCATCCCTTGCGCCAGCACGGTTATTTCAGCATCGGAGCAGCGGTGCGCAACGATGTGGTGGCCGCAACACTCACCGAAATTTTTTATGAGATCGATCGCATGCGCTCCACGCCCGTCGGCGAGGAAGAACTGGACGACGCGCGGAATTATCTGACCGGAGTGTTTTCGCTGGGCCTCGCGACGCAGGATGGCCTCGCCGGGCAACTGGCTACAACTACGCTGGAAAGGCTTCCTGACGATTATCTCGAAACCTATCGCGAGCGTGTCTTGAAACTCACGTCGGCGGATGTGCTCGACGCGGCGCAGAAATATTTTGATTCGGCCCACGCGCAAATCGTGATCGTGGGCGACCGCGCGCAGATTGAATCGCAAGCCGCAGCGTTCGGACCGCCGGAGATTTATGATGCGCAAGGAAATCGCATCTGATTCATCGTGGCGGGCAAGAATTCCGAGAGGCGTGAGCGTGGCGCTTCTTTTCGCCGGGTTGTTTTCACTCGGAGTGAGTCGAGCGTTTGTCGGCCTCCACTTCGGCGAGGGGATTACTATTTCCTCTTTCTCGGCCGGTATCTTGCTTTGCGTTGTGGCATTATTCATTCACGAACGCCGCCGTAGGTCGCGATGATTTTTTCATCTATCCTTTCCCGCGCTTGCGCTCTGATCGCCACGCTCCTGATCGTTCTTTCGTCTTTCGCCGCGCAGGCCGAGAAACATCCCCCCGCAAAGCCAATCGATCTCAATCTTGCGAATGTAAAGGAACTTCAGGAATTGCCAGGCGTGGGGCCGGTCACGGCGCAGAGAATTATCGACTTGCGGGAGAAGAGCGGCCGTTTTCATCGCGTTGAAGATTTGCTCGCGGTGCGCGGCATCAGTCAAAAAAAACTTGATGCCATGCGGCCGTACGTCATTGTTGCTGCGCCGCCTTCGACCCCGCCTCCCGCACAGAAAAATACTCCTCCAGCCAAGAAGGCGAGTCCTCAGTAGCGCCGGCGTCCCGCCGGCGTCTTTTCGCGATAGGAAAAAAAACGAAAAACGCCGGCAAAATGCCAGCGCTGCAAGAAAGTGCTATAGCGCCTGGTGGGTGCGTTTTTTTTGCGATGCGGTTCGCAGGGGGACTTGTTCGGCGATGGTTAGGCCGTAGCCTTCTAGCGCGACTACTTTTTTCGGATGGTTGGTGAGGACGCGCAGGGTCTTCAGGCCTAGATCGATTAAAATTTGCGCGCCGATGCCGCTTTCATGCTGCAAGAGGCGCTGCCGGGCGACATCCATGTCGAGCTGCCCTCGCGAGTGGTACACAATGCGCGGCAGAGCGCCCGGAGCGGGCGCGGCGGCGTCGATGCCGAAGCCTCGCCCGGTGTGATGAAGGTAGACGAACACGCCGCGATTTTCCGCGACAACAGCTTCGAGCGAGCGCTCGATAATTTCGTGGCAATCGCATTCGGTGGAGGCAAACACGTCGCCAGTAAGGCAATGCGAATGCACGCGCACGAGCGGCGGCGCGCCGGCCAAATCTCCGCGCACCAGAGCGATGTGCTGCTCGCGGTCCACATCGGAGGCGTACACGATCATGCGGAAATCGCCGTAGCGAGTTGGCAGGGCCGTCTCGGCAACGCGCCGGACGTAGCGCTCGTTCTTCATCCGGTAGCGGATCAGCTCCGCGACGGTCAGCAGCTTCAGTCCGTGCGCGCGGCAAAATTCAGCGAGCTGCGGCAGGCGCGCCATCGTGCCGTCGTCATTCATGATTTCGCAGATCACGCCCGCGGGAGTGAGGCCCGCGATCCGCGCCAGGTCCACCGACGCTTCGGTCTGTCCAGCGCGCACCAGCACGCCGCCGTTTCGCGCACGCAGGGGGAAAATATGTCCCGGGCGCGCGAGATCGGTCGGGCGCGTTCCCGCGTCGATGGCCGTGAGGATGGTGATCGCGCGATCGGCCGTGCTGATTCCTGTCGTTGTGCCGCGGCGCGCGTCGATCGATTCCGTGAAAGCTGTACCGTAGTTCGAGGTGTTCACCGGGGTCATGAGCGGCAGAGCCAAGTCGTCGCAGCGCTCTTCGGTCAGCGCCAGGCAAATGAGGCCTCGGCCATTCTTGGCCATGAAGTTGACGGCTTCGGGAGTGATCTTTTCCGCCGCCATGGTGAGGTCGCCCTCGTTTTCGCGGTCTTCGTCGTCCACCAGCACGATTTGCCGGCCCTGGCGGAATTCTTCGAGGGCTTCCTCAACGGTGGCAAACGGGATGGGTTCGTCAGGCATGGCGGGTCGGCAACTCCTGGGCCGTGATCTGTGAATTTGGATGGCTTCTGTCACTATACCGAAGATGGTATTTGGCGGCAAGCGGGGGCCCGGGTAATGGCTCTATTTCTTGTTATTGCAGTCCCGGAGGGATGGCAGATCGTCGCCCACCGCGGGAGAGGTGGGGAAGCTCACAGCACGCAATGAGTTAGCCCCCGCAGGGGCGACATAAGGTGGTAACCCACAGGAATTTAGGACTGGACCAGACCAGACCTAAAGAGACTCTGGGCTGATTTCGCGCAGTTGAGGGCACAGTGCCGCCCCTACCGGGGCTTTGTTTTCCTGGCTGTGCAGTTTCCCAGTGCTCACGCACTGGGCTACGTTCTGCCGTCCCTCCGGGACTCACATCAACGCCAATTAGCTCCAGATTCGCGGCCGACGGTCCATTGAAAGTGAAAGATGGGCCCAGACAAAAGGGCATCCTGATTTTATCGGGATGCCCTTGAACCTCCAACGGAAGGATCTACCGATTGGAAAGGTTGGCCTACGCTGTTGCGGTTCGGCCGCTGGTTGGGGCGCGATAGCCGGATGAGGCGGCTTTGCGCAGCGCCTCGAGGCCCTCGGTAGCTTCCAGCAACGGCGTGGTCTTGATCGACCTGACCGCGCCGCCCGATGCGGCGGCGATGGCGAGCGCCGCAATGCTCACGTTGTCCGGGAATTCCGAAATGAGGACAAAATCGTAATCGCCGAACGCGAAATAGGCATTAATGATTCGTCCGCCGAGTTTATCTACCACCGGGCGGATTGCTTCCAGACGGTTTTGCGGATTTGAAACGAGCGCTTGCCAGCCTTCTTCGTTGTAGGCAACCTGGCTCAGGTAAAGTGGCATGGGAATCTCCTCATTGAGTGAATTTTTTTAAGTTAATGGGCGGCAAAAATTTCCTTGAATTTCGCCGTCTATGGGCCGGGGTGTTTTGTTCCGTGACTCCTGATTGGACGTATACACCCGGGTCTTCGGGCTGGCAAGGAGTTCCTTTTTGCGGTGACGTAGGACGGGCTTTAGCCTGTTTGGGTTTGACTTTCTGCCAGCGCAGCAAAAGTCAAACCCAGACAGGCTGAAGCCCGTCCTACCAAGTGCTACGCGCTTTGTGCGTTGAACATATTCATTTCGTCGGCCGAGGGGCCGTACATGCCGGGAATCTCTACGTTGTTCAGGCGCAGATAGACGCCGAGCTGCGAGCGGTGGTGAATGAGATGGCTGAGGACCATGGTGCGCAGGACGGCAGCGCGCGGCATGGCGAAGATCTGGTTGCCCTTGTACGTCAGAGTCCATGTCTTCATGAGTTCTTCATCCGTTGCTTTTGAGAGCATCTCCCGGGCCTCCGCGACGTGCTTGTCGAAGGCTTCCAGCAACTCTTTGCGCGTTGCAGGTGTGAACGGCTTTTCATCGCCGGTGAAATCCATGCGCTCGACACGAAGCGTGGCGGTTGCGTAGGACGGGATTTCGCAGGTGTGCGCGGCCAGCCGGCCGAGCGTCATCGACTTCTCGTGCGGCTTGTAGGCAAACTTTCCGTCGGGCACGCGTTCGAGCATCTTTCGTGTGTTGGCCATTTCCTGATCGAATTCCGGTAAGAGCATTTGAGCGATAGGCATGATCATCTCCTGAGCGTTTGAAGTGCGGGGGCAGGAGAGAGCATACCACCAGTCCACAGGCGAAGACAAGGCGAAGATTTAAGTAGGACGGGCTTCAGCCTGTCGGGTTTTGACTTCTGCCAGCGCAGCAAAAGTCAAACCCAGACAGGCTGAAGCCCGTCCTACTTTCCCCCGACAACCCCGCCTGCGTTCCTCCGGAAAATTTCATAGTTGGCGAGACTCTGAACGGGGCAAAATCGCCTCGCAACAGATCTAGCAACCGGCTCTTGTCCTCCACGGGCTCATCATTTCTTTGGTATTTCTTTTTGAGAATCAGCCAGCAGATATTCCTGCGGCGGCTGATTTCGAGAATTTCTTCCGGGCTGTACGGATTGACGGTGTGATCGAACAGCAGCACGGGAAAGCGCGGCCGCCTGCCGGTGGCGTAGTAGAAGAGATCTTCTCCGGGAATCATGAGCAGTCCCTGATCCCGCGGAACCTCGCGGTCCGTGAAACGAACGAGTTCCTCGAATTGCGGAATCCACGGCCCGCGCGTCGAAAGGCCCGCGAGCGCAGGCAAAGTCGATCGGGCCATTTCGCCCGTGGAGAGTTCGGCATAGCTCAATCGCTCGTGGCTCGCGACGTAAAAGCCTCCGGCGACTAGCATGGAGAGTGCGGTTACGGCGGCCAGCAGATTGATTTCCAGCGAGGGTCTTTCTCTTCCCAGTCTGAACAATTCCGCGAGAATCCCGGCGAGCAAGATCGTTAACAATGGCCAGATGGCGTAGGTCGAGCCCCAGAGCTGTTGGGAGAGGAAAGCGCCGGCCACAGTTGCAAACAAAATGAAGGGCAGGAGCCGCGCGATGCTCAGGCCTCGCCTTGCGTCCCACAGAGCGAAGACTAGAGAAACAAACAGGACCACGGGCCACAAGGCGAGAAGGCGCTCCGCTCGCTCGGACGGGTCGTCTTCCACGAGCAGGTACAGGACTGCCCACGCGAACGGCGCTGCCATCAACGAGGCGGACAACACCGAGAGCAATCGGTTGCCGCGACGGTTAAACCACAGCAGGAGCGCGCCGGCCGCAAACGCCGCGAACCACCACAACAGGAGCCAATTCTGAAAGGGAGCAATCATTTCCGAAAACTGGGGCAAGCGGCGCGAAGTGGCGAATTGTATGGTCCAGTGCAAATAATTTCGCAGGCCAACGGTGAAGTGAAGGAGAAGCATCGCCGCGCCGAGGCCCGCGGCCATCCCGGCCAGGAGCCAAGCGTAACCAGACACTCTTTGCCGTTGCCAGGCGTGGAACGCAATCAGAATGACAACAGCCATCACTGCGGCTGCAAGAAACGCGAGCCCGGTATTCTGCTTCACGAAAAGCGGAACGATGAGGACGATCCCGGCGAGGAAAGCGCCGCGAGGCGGAAAGCCCTTGCGCTCCAGTTGCAGGAGCAAAAGGATGCCGCACAAAATGGCGAAGGTGCAGTCAGGGTCGTAGAAAGGATGCGGGTAGACGCAATAGATTCCCAGCACCGTGAGCGGCGCGGCCAGGAGAAACGCCACGAGACGGAACGCGGGCAAAGCGCTGCGCAACAGGTGAACCAGAATCCGCCAGGTCAGCAGCGTTCCCAGGCCTCCGACGATCGCGCAATACAACACGTGGTGAAAGTAGACTCGCCCGGTGAGGCGGATCAGTAGCGCTTGAATCAAAAAGGTTGCGGGAGAGTATGGGAAAGGGAAGTCGCGATAGGGAAGATCACCGAGGGAAATGCGGTAGGAGTTTTCCAGTACGTAGCTGAGGTCCCAGAGAACCGCGAGCCGCGAATTTTGCCAGAGGACGACGGCGGAGGTGCACAGGAAGAGGAAGAGAGCTGCGGCCAGGTCCCACCACTTCCAGCGCTCTCGGCTATCAGATTTCAATCGGTTTTGTAGTGCCCGCCTTCAGGCGGGCACTGAAAATTCTAAAACCATGCTCGCCTGAAGGCGACCGCTACACATTTTCAAGATTGGCACCAAACCAAACAGGCTGAAGCCTGTTCTACTTACTTTTTCAGGAAAGTGCCTTCTTGCAGCTCCTGGTACGCTTTCTGGAGCTGGGCTTGCGTGTTCATCACGATGGGGCCGTACCAGGCGACCGGCTCTTCGAGCGGCTTTCCGGAGACGAGGAGGAAGCGGACGCCATCGTCGCCGGCTTGCACCATGACTTCGTCGCCACGGTCGAAGAGCACGAGGGTACGGTTCTCGGCCGCCGAGGGAGGAGCGGTGTCCGCCCAGCCGACGGGTTCGGTCGGGACCGAAAGGGGATCGGAGGCGTTGCAGAATTTTGCCGAGCCGGCGAAGACGTAGGCGAACGCGTGGCGCGTCGTCTCGACGGGCAGCGTCTTTCTTTTTCCGGGAGGCACGGATACGTCGAGATAAATTGGGTCGGCGGCGACACCATCCACGGGGCCCATCTTGCCCCAGAATTTTCCGCATACGAGGCGAACGTTCGTGCCGTCGTCGTCCGTGATGTTGGGGATGTCCTTGGCTTCGACGCCCTGGTAGCGCGGCGCCGTCATCTTGAGCGAGCTGGGAAGATTTGCCCACAACTGAAAGCCGTGCATGCGCCCGGCGCGATCGCCCTTCGGCATTTCCTGATGAATGATTCCGCTGCCCGCCGTCATCCACTGGACGTCGCCCGAAGCGATGGAACCGTGGTTGCCCATGCTGTCGCCGTGGTCGACGGTTCCGGCGAGGACATAAGTGATGGTCTCGATTCCGCGGTGCGGATGCCACGGAAAACCCGCGGCATAATCTTCCGGCACATCGTTGCGAAAATCATCCAGAAGGAGAAACGGGTCAAAGTCGTTGGTGTGATCGAAACCGAACGCGCGGCGCAAGTGCACGCCCGCGCCATCGCGCGTCGGCTTGGATTTGATGAGGCGCTTTACCGGGCGGATAGACATGCGAAATATCTCCTGAAAGAATGAGTCTACTCCAATGAATGCTGGCCTGCCAACGGCCAGTCGAATCGGAGGCCAGCCACCACAGAATTCCTGAATAGCCGCGTGTTATTTAGAACAGCAACCTGCGATGTCTGGAGTCTTTTCTTCCCTTACTGCACGGCCTACAGTTGTCACGATTCATTTGTGCCTGGGCACGCGCACGTGGCGATGCCGCTGCGAGAATCGGTTTAGTGTCCCGGCAGAATTCTGGAGCGTTAATACATCAATGGCACATCAGGAACGCCGTCACTATAGCCGGAAGACTCTGAACCCGCTTCCGTACATCAACCTGCCCTCCGGCAACGGAGGTATTGTGCTCGATGTTTCGGAGCAAGGTCTCCGATTTCGCGCCACTCGCCCCATGGAACAATCGGGGCCAATTCCTTTTTCGTTCACAGCGTATTCCAAACTGGTCGCAGGCATGGGGGAAGTTGTGTGGCTCGACCGGGTGAAAAAAACGTATGGCTTGCGGTTCACTGATTTGCCCTACAACGCCCTCGAACAAATTCGAAAATGGCGTCATGACTCAAACCTGCGGCTGGGCATCAGCAAAGATTTGACCTTGCAAATCCCCGCGGCGGGAGAATCCGCGTCTTCGCGCGCAAACGGACGCGGCATACGCGCCGCGCTCGCATCCAAGGTTGCTTCCGGGCTCGATCGACTGCTGCCCGGACCGTTCGGATCGAAAGTACGAGAGAGCTGGCTTCCCGCGATGGGGAACGCCTTGTCGGATTTGCGCGGTCTCTCTCCGGAGGGCTATTTTCAAGAGCAAAACCGCTGGCTGTTCAAGACCACCGTTGCGTTATTTCTGGGGATCGTGATTTCGACACTGGCCTATGTTCGCCACCGCGAGGCCGGTGAGTTGCTGGTCAGGCTGGGAACGAGATTATCCGGGGAAGTCAACACCGTCGCACGCGCCTCGACAGTTGCTTCACAGGGCCCACGCGCCGAGGATGGACCTGCAGACAAATTGAACGTGGCGAGTCCAGTTGCGGATTCAGTTCCACAGCTCATTCCACAGCCCGTGAACGCGGCCCCTGTGATAACCGCAAAAGAAACTTCAGCAGAAACGCCCGCCCCGCCGCAGGCTCGGGAGAATCCTGTTCGGCTTTCTAAGACCAATGCGGGCGGCAAGGAACTTATTGTGCAAGTTGCGGCACTGAAAGAAGAGGCTGACGCGCGGGAGCTGACCGACAAGCTACGGCAAGAAAATTTCCAGGCGTTTGTCGGCACCCTTCCGGTCGATTCCTTCTATCGAGTGATGTTGGGCCCGTATCCGGACGAGGCGTCCGCACGCGTTGTGCTCGATAAACTCAAAAAGGCAGGCTTCAACTCCTTCATCCGGCGCGAGTCTGTAGCCGTAGCGGAACGGCTCGGATCGTAGCGGATGGCGACTCGCTGATCATCACCGGCAATTTAACCGGCTTGCCTCCCACTGGTCATCAGGAGGTCGGGGCTTCAGCCCCGACATTCAAGCTCCGTAATCGTGGGCTTTAGCCCCTGAAGCTTCAGGGCCTGAAGGCCCTATTCAGGCACCGCGTTTCGTCCGACCTACCCTTCCTTCGTCAGGGCGAGAAGGTCGGACCTCCTGAACGGCAAGTTCTAACTCGATCGTGGGAAACTGCTTAATGTCAAGACAGCACTCCGCCTCCGCATTGACACTGAACCTGCTCGGATGTACTTTCACCCCACGATCCATTCCCCGTGAACCTCGAGACAAACTGCAGCGTCAGGAGGACGAAATGGGAAAACAAATCATCAAGTTGAGCTACTGGCTGGGAGCTGTGTGCGCCGTGCTGGCACTCGTGTCGCGCGCATTCAACGCCCTGGGTATCCGGTTTCTCGCGTTTACAACAAGGGGCAGCACGATTGATTTCCGCACGTTCCTGGACGGGGCGATCCTGCTCTTTGTCATTTCCATCGCCACGGCGAACTACTTCGGTCTCAATTCGCGAGAACGCCAGCCTTAGCAGGCGAAGGAAGCTCGAAGGACGAACGGGTCGAAGTCGGAAGCTGCGCCACCAGACCGTCCTACTTTAGCGCAGCCTTTACCTTGTCTGGAGTTTGCGGCGAATCAAGTGCGCCCCGGGTTACTCGCGCTAGCAATTCATCGCTTAGAGGTTCGAATCGCTTCTCAATGAGCCTCTCAAGGGCTTCCAGTTGGGGGCCTGCCTGGCAAATCTGCGCTTGATCGTAACGCACACAAGTCTCCGATTTGAAAAACGTGTGCTCGCCTGGTTTCAAGATGCAAGTCGTGTCAGAGCGCCGTCTGAACGTCGTGAAGTGGCAGTGAACGATGGACCCGTCTTCGAGGACAGCCAGGACCGCATTAAGGTGTTTTCCAAACGCATCCGGGAGAACGAAGGTGTCGCCCGGCTTCATGCCCGAATTTTAGAGGGGTGTTGATCCAGGGTGCCGAGAATAATCTCTTCTCTGGCGCTCATCCGGGCGTCTTCGATCTCTTCTTCAGACCAGCCTTCTTCCCTCAGAATCGTTGCGGGGTCGATGGGAAGGGAAGAACCCTGAGGATCCGCGTATTCCGGCAGGCAATCGACGATTTTTCTGAGTTCTGCGAAATCGTAGCGGCCGTAGTTAAGATGCGCTTCCTTCAGGACGTCCCGCTCGAACTCGCTCAACTCGTCCGTGTCCGGGTTCGCGTTCCTGAGGCAGACCACATTGTTTTCCCGCGCCTTAAAAGTTTCGCGCCAATGCTGGTTTTGAATCGCTTCCGGCGATTTGCTGTCGTCATAGATCCGGCTCAAGACCGGACCGTACGGCATGCAAACCATGGCGTCCCCGGTAATCGGACGCCCGCGTTCAACCAGTGCTTTTCTGTCGGCCAGGTAAAGTATCTTGATCAGCGCGTACACGTCCATCTGCCCGCCATTTAGCTGGGCTAAGTAGGCCGCGGCCTGCGCTGCTTTTCGTGGGTTGTAGAGGAATTTCACGTGTCTATTATACTACTCTCCCGTGGCGGGTGGCACAGCCTTTGAGAAAGTTTTTACCTTCCGGGTGGGCGATCCTTCGTGGGCTTTGACGGGGCGGTGGGTTTGAAGTTTGTTCGGAATCAGTTTTTAAGCCGTGGAATGGGAATGGAAATCAAGACCCCGACCCTCTAAGATCGAGAGGGTCGGCCACCCGGAAGAGCTAACCCAGTTCCTCAACATTGAAGTACTACAGTGGTATCATCCAATCACGTGGATTAGTCATCGGAAAAATGCGAAAGGATGTGCCACCCGCGAAAGGCAACTCGATTGGATACCGTACCTTCCTGGACGGCGCGATCTTCCTCTTTGTCATTTCGATTGCCACGGCAAACTACTTCGGTCTCAATTCGCGAGAGCGCCAGCCTTAAAAGGGCGGGTGGCACAGGCTTTGAGAAGGTCTTGACCTTCCGGGTGGGTGATCCCTCGTGGGCTTCGAGGGGTCGGCGTGTTTGAAGTTTGTTCGGAATGGGTTTTTTAGTCGTGGAATGTGAATAGAAATCAAGAGCCCGACCCTCTGGGAGCGAGAGGGTCGGCCGCCCGGCAGAGCTAACCCAGTTCCTCAACATGAAAATACTACAGTGGTATTATCCGATCACGTGAATCGGATAGTTGCGAAAGGATGCGCCACCCGCGAGGGAAGAAGTCCTGAATTTCAAAGGATACGCCGACGCAATTCTCGGTGAACTTCTGGAAATACACAAACCTGCAAAAGCGGCGAAACCTCTTACATAAGACAGCTTATGACTGCGAGGGAATGGCGGGTGGCATGGACTTCGACTTGAGTTTTGGGGTGCAGCGTCCTTGGAGATCGTCGGGGGCGAACCAAGAACCTAGCAGATCGCACTCCGCGGGGAGTTGTGACCAGCGCTCGCCAAACGCTTGACGAATTCATCCCATGAAGTGGCAACTGGCGGCATCCGAAACTCTATTTTTTCCCCGCTCGGTGGATAGACATCTTCGTCGTTCGGCTGAATGTTGATGCTCCCTCGTCTCAAAATACAAATATGTGCGTGGCGACTAATTCCTTGGACCGGATTCCGTTCCACGGTTTTCTGGATCACCATACTCAACATCAGGCTGCTTGCGCCCACCCCAGCCGTGTCCATCTTGATGAGTGACAACGGATCCGCCGAGAAGCGTGCCAGGGCGTCCCGATATACATCGATTTGGCTGCCGGAACCGATCGATACAACTTGGCCGATTGAACTCGATTCTGGCACAAAATTCGGCGACTTAAGAACATGGACTGAGCTGCGTGCCCAACCCGGAATACCAAGATCTTCGGTCGGATGGACACCCAGCAGAATTAAGTGGGACCCGAGTTCCTTTGATACTGCAGGAGCCCCCTCAAAAATGTCTTTCGCCAGTGGAGCGAAGCAATCGGCCACCTCTTGCGGCAGAAACGCCTGGTCATTTGGGGCGCCACGAAGTTGGTACGCGAGCCCGTCTAGCATTCTGAATCCGATTTCCACTGACCCTGCGAACCCAGCGGCGATAAACCGAGCCATCGGATAGAGTTTCTGAAGACAGTCGAGTTCCTGCCCGCTCCCGAACGAGACACGAATATCCGAGATACCCACCGCATAACCTGTAGTCGCTGCGGCTCCAACGATCCAAGTCATAAAAATATTTTACAGGAAATATTACAAGCACAGATTGGGTCGAGAAAAAGGGCGTCCCGACTGAGTCGGGACGCCCTTGAATTGCGAATGCTTGATCCTTCGATTTAGTACATTCCGCCCATGCCGCCGCCTGGGCCGCCGTGGCCTCCGGCGCCGGCTGCGGCTGTCTTGTCGGGTTCCTTGATGTCGGCCACCAGGGCTTCGGTGGTGAGCATCAGGCCGGCAATGGACGCGGCGTTCTGGAGCGCGAGGCGCGTGACCTTGGCCGGGTCGATAACACCCTCCTTGATCATGTCGCCGAACTCTCCGGTATCCGCGTTGTAGCCGAAGTTGTCGTCCTTGCTCTCACGGACGCGATTCACGATGACGGCGCCTTCTTCGCCCGCGTTCAGGGCGATCTGCCGCAACGGTTCCTCGAGCGCGCGCTTGACGATGTTCACGCCGATGGCTTCTTCCTCATTGAGCTTGAGCTTGTCGAGCACCGCGATGCAGCGGATCAGCGCCACGCCGCCGCCGGGGACGATGCCTTCCTCGACTGCCGCGCGTGTGGCGTGCATGGCGTCCTCGACGCGAGCCTTCTTTTCCTTCAGCTCGGTTTCGGTTGCCGCGCCCACCTTGATCACCGCTACGCCGCCGACCAGCTTGGCGAGGCGCTCCTGCAGCTTTTCCTTGTCGTAGTCCGAGGTGGTGTCCTCGACCTGCGTGCGGATCTGCCGGACGCGTCCTTCGATTTCGCTGGATTTGCCGGCGCCTTCGATGATCGTGCAGTTGTCCTTGTCAATCGTGACTTTCTTGGCTTTGCCGAGGTCTTCCATCTTCACGTTTTCGAGCTTGATGCCGAGATCCTCGGTGACGGCCTTGCCGCCGGTCAGCGTCGCGATGTCTTCGAGCATGGCCTTGCGGCGGTCGCCGAAGCCGGGCGCCTTGACGGCCGAGCACTGGAGCGTGCCGCGCAGCTTGTTCACCACCAGGGTCGCCAGGGCTTCGCCCTCAACGTCCTCGGCAATGATCAAGAGCGGCTTGCCCAGCTTGGCAATCTGTTCGAGAAGGGGAAGCAGGTCCTTCATCGAGCTGATCTTTTTCTCGTGGATGAGGATGCGCACGTCTTCGAGCACGCACTCCATGCGTTCCGGGTCGGTGACGAAGTAGGGGGAGAGGTAGCCGCGGTCGAATTGCATTCCTTCGACCACTTCGAGCGTCGTTTCCATCGTGCGGGATTCCTCGACGGTGATGACGCCGTCCTTGCCCACCTTCTTCATGGCTTCGGCGATGATGCTGCCGATCTGCTTGTCGTTGTTGGCGCTGATCGTGCCGACCTGGGCGATCATGTCGCCCTTTACGTCACGGTGCAGCTTCTTGATTTCCTCGACGCACGCTTCGACGGCGCGTTCGATGCCGCGCTTGAGAGCGGTGGGGCTTGCGCCGGCGGCCACGGTCTTCACGCCTTCGCGGAAGATGGCCTGTGCCAGCACGGTTGCGGTGGTGGTGCCGTCGCCGGCCACGTCGGAGGTCTTGGAAGCGACCTCGCGTACCATCTGCGCGCCCATGTTTTCGAGCGGATCCGGCAGCTCGATTTCCTTCGCTACGGTCACGCCGTCCTTGGTGATGATCGGCGCGCCGAATTTCTTTTCGATCACCGCGTTGCGGCCCTTGGGGCCGAGCGTGATCTTTACCGCGTCCGCAAGTGCGTTGACGCCTCGCAGAATGGACTGGCGGGAATTTTCACCAGTCACGATTTGCTTTGCCATGAGTCGATCTCCTCTTCTCCATTAATTTCAATTTCAAATCTCAAATCTGAAATTTCAAATTCGAGAATTTCCTGAAAATTGCGGCCTCTTGCCCTGAACGGGTTGTGCGACCGGATTGCCCTTCGCTCAAATCGCTCGGGGTAAACCCTTCGCCTACTGCGCTCAGGGTAAAGGAAAAGTTACTTCTTGCCGCCGGCAGCCTTGGCTGCGCCGGACAGCTTGGCCAGGATTTCATCTTCCCGAAGGATGAGATAATCCTCGTCGTCCACTTTGATTTCCGTGCCGCTGTACTTGCCGAACAGCACGCGGTCGCCGGCCTTTACGTCGAGAGGGATGCGCGCACCCTTTTCGATTTTGCCCGCGCCAACGGCAATCACTTCGCCCTCTTGCGGCTTCTCTTTCGCCGTGTCGGGGATGATGATGCCGCCCTTGATTGACTCTTTCTCTTCGATCCGCTTGATCAAGACGCGATCGTGCAGCGGAGTTACATTTACTGACATCGGTTCGTGCCTCCGTTCGATTAATTAAGTCGGGATTGGTTTAGGCGGAGTGCTGAGCAGCTCGTTAGCACTCCTCTAAGACGAGTGCTAATATAGCAAATGGGGTGGGGATGTCAAGGAAACTTGTGGTACTGGTGGCGCTGGGGCAGGTGCTCGAATTGGATATTAGCCTTTTATTTTCAATCACTTACATTTGCACGGATACATGGCTCAGTCAGGACTGAAAGTAGTGCACGTTTCAGCCTGTGAGGCAACTCCGCTTCAGCCAAGCCAGCGGCTAAACAGGCTGCGGAAAAACTCAAAACTCTGTCATTCTGAGCGAAGCGAAGAATCTCTCCTTGTTTCTTTTCTTATACTTAAATCGAAGAGGGATTCTTCGCTTCGCTCAGAATGACAGAACAAGGCCTTTTTTCCGCAGCGGCTAAAGCCGGATTCAAGCTGCATACTTCACGGCACGGCTTGAAGCCGTGCCCTACAAAGATTCGGCAGTTATTACCTGGGCTCTGAAGCGCATGCCACTGAACATTTGGTTTGATTCTTCACGCAAGGCTCATCAACAATAGCGGGCCAGCATGGGCGCGCGAATATTTTACCAACCAGAGCCGGCCGCGACGGGCCACTTCATCGAATTCCGCAACGTCTGCAAAACATTTGACGACCACCTCGTTCTGGACGACGTCAGCTTCTTCGTCGACCATGGAGAAACGTGCGTGATCATGGGGCGCAGCGGCGTGGGGAAGTCTGTAACGCTGAAGCACATTCTTGGATTCCTGAAGCCGGACTCGGGGCGCGTGCTGGTTGCCGGCGAGGACATCACCGACTGGGACGAAGACCAGCTGGCCGAAATTCGCCGCCGGGTTACGATGGTTTTCCAATCGGGCGCGCTGTTTGATTCGCTGACGGTGCGGGAAAACATTGCGTTTCCGCTTGAAAAGCGTACGGACCTCACCGAAGAGCAAAAAGAGGCGCGCGTCGAGGAGCTTGCCAAGATGCTCGAAGTCACCGAGATCGCCGACGAACTGCCCTCGGACCTCAGCACGGGCATGAAGCGCGCGGTGGCCATCGCGCGCGCGCTGGCGCAGGATCCGGAAGCGATTCTGTACGACGAGCCGACGACGATGGTCGATCCGCTGATGGCGGCGCATACGGGCGACCTGATCCTGCGGCTGAAGGAAAAATTTCACAAAACTTCTGTCGTGGTCACGCACGACACGCACCTCGCCAAGAAACTTGCCGACCGGATCGTTTTTCTTCATGAAGGCCGCGTGGCCTATTTCGGCCCGTGGGCCGGATTCGTGGCCGCGCCCGAGCCCTACCTCCGCAATTTCATCCGGCAAGATGAACTCATCCCCGAATTGGACGTGACCTCGTGAGCGACGCGGCCCCCGGAGCTTCCGGCGCTACGCAAAAGTTGCCGCGCGTGATGGGATTCTGGGACGTGCTGCTGTTTTGCATCGCCACGGTGCTGGGGCCGAGGTGGATCGCGGCAGCGGCGCACAGCGGGCAGTCTTCGATCAGCTTGTGGATCCTTGCGGCGGTGTTGTTTTTTGTGCCGACCGCGTACGTGGTTGTGGAACTATCGACGCGATTTCCGGAAGAGGGCGGACTTTACGTCTGGACGAAAATGGCGTTCGGGGATTTTCACGGGTTTGTCGCGGGATGGACATACTGGACCTACACGATTTTTTATTTTCCAGGACTCCTGATGGCGAGCGCGGCGATGACGGCGTACGTCGGAGGCAGCGGAACAGCCAGGTTGGCGGAGAACCAGACGTTTCTTTTGACCGGATCGCTGGCCATGCTGATCGTTGCCGTCTGGCTGAACATTATCGGTCTGAACATTGGCAAGTGGCTGCAGAATGCGGGCGGCGTCGGCACGTACATTCCACTCATGATGATCGTCGGAGTGGCGCTGTGGCTCTGGGGGCGGCAGGGAACGGTGACGCATTTTTCCGCGGCGGCGATGCTTCCGCACTGGAATTGGGACACGATGAATTTCTGGTCGCAGATCGCATTTGCATTTACCGGCCTGGAACTCATTTCTGCGATGAGCGAGGAAGTGCGGGACCCGCAGCGCACGCTTCCGAGGGCGATCTTCGCTTCCGGGGGGTTGATCGCCGTCATCTACATTGCGGGGACAATCGCGATTCTGACGATGATTCCTGCCGACGTGGTGGATCCAAAGAGCGGAGTCTTTCAGGCCATTACGACCGGCTCGAATGCGCTGCGGATCGGAATTGTGGGAGTGATCGCGGCGCTGCTGGCGACGGCGGGAAACGCCGGCGGAGTGGGAACCACTGTGGCTGGGATTTCGCGAGTGCCGTTTACCGTGGGCATCGATCATTATTTGCCGGCCTGGTTCGGCAGGGTCCATCCGAAGTGGAAAACGCCGCACATTTCGATTCTGGTGCAGGCCGGACTTTCGGCAGCGGTTCTGTTGCTCAGCCAATTCAAGGCGACGGAAAGGACTGCGTACGCCGTGCTCGTTTCCGCTGCCATCGTGCTGTACTTCATTCCGTTTATTTACATGT
Source organism: uncultured Acidobacteriota bacterium (assembly GCA_963804145.1). GTDB lineage: Bacteria > Acidobacteriota > Terriglobia > Acidiferrales > UBA7541 > Palsa-360. Next base: position 116,330 of record CAWDPI010000011.1, read on the forward strand.
ATGCGGCGGTGATCAAGCTGGCGTGGAGAGAGGACCGCGAGAAGGATAAGAATGCGGTGCTGATTCCCGGAGGCAAAATCGGCGTTTGCATTTGCGGAATTCTTGGATTGCTGGCTGTGATTGCAGGGATTTTTTTCTCGCTTATTCCGCCGGGAGAAGAGACGAACAAGATATTGTTTGAGGTGAAGGTGGTGGGGGGAAGCCTGGGGACGATTGCCGTGGGACTAGTTTTGTATTATCGCGGGGCGAGGTTGAGGAGATAGAGGAAGACCTTTAAGATTGTTTGGATTTGCGCATTGCTGCTTGACTGCTTTTCTACGCTCCCAAAAGTCAAAGGCTGACAGGCTGAAGCGTGTCCTACGTGATTCTAACTTGCAAAGGGGGCGGGGAATCTGCCATCGTTCTTTGTCTGGAGGCAATCTTATGGCTACGAAAAATAAACTTAGAGATGCTGCGGTGAGGATCGGGTCTGCGGTTGGCAAGGCGGAGGGGACGGCTTATAGAGCCGCTCATAAGGCTGCCAAGGCGGCGCATGTGGCGAGACTGGAACTGAACCAATTGTCGAAGCAGGTGGACGCGCTTAAGAAGCAATTGAATAAGAGCAGTAAGAAGTTGAAGAAGGCTTTGACTTAGAGCGGCGCGGGGTTGTGGCGGCTGGGCTGACTGGCAGAAAGGCGACAGGCTGAAGTCTGTCCTACTGGGGGCACCCGTTCGCGTTCAACTCGTCCAATTTTACTTTTGCCTGCGCGTCTCCGGTTTTTGCGGCGGCAATCAGCAGGACCCGGCCTTGCTCGCAGTTTTTTGCAACGCCGTCCCCATTAATGTAAAGGTCAGCCAACATCACTTCGGCTTTAGAATTGCCGTTCCCTACCGCGGCCCACAACGACTTCACGGCTTTGGAGCTATCGCGTTTGCCATTGTCACCGTTTAAGTAGGACAGCGCGGCGGCCAGTTCGGAATTGCCGGCTTCTATAGCCTGCTCTGCATGTTGATCGGGCAGGGCAGGGCTTTGTGGCTCGGCGGCAGGAGGCTGCAATACGCTCGTGGATTTGAATTCCGATTTTGGGGCGCCCGCAGGCGCGCCGCTTGGAATGCTGGTCGCTTGGCTTGGAACGGGAGTCGTTTCACTTGGAGCAGAAGGCGCGTCGTTTGGAAGAGTGGAAGCAGGTTCGGGAACAGTCGCAGTTGTCGGCTCGCTTGACTGGGTGGCGCCGACCGCTGCAATCGTCGCCGCGGATTTGCCCGCCGATTCCCCAACATGGAGGCCGTAGAGATACGCCGAGGCCAGGAGCGCGGCGCCCGAGAAGCCGAGAATGATCCAAAGGAAGAGTTGTCCCCACCACATCGATTTGCCCGCTGGTTCTGATAAATAATCGTCGGCAGCGGGATGAATTGCTAAGAATGATCCGGAGGTTATGCTGCCCGGTCTGGCATTGGATGCGGGCGGCTCCTCCATTTGCGGGATCGCCGCCGGGGCCGGCGGTGCGGGCTCTTTACGCGCGGGCGCGGGCATGCGCGACTGGTTGGTCCAATTGGTCAGGTGTTCGCGAGCGCCGCCCGAGAGGGAAGTAAATCGCAGCCCGCAAACGGTTTTCATTTCATTGGTCCAGACGACTTCTCCCGCGCCTTCGATTCGGCTGTGGCCACGCAACGATAATAAAAAATGGATGGTTTCGGCCTGCTGAACAGGAGCGACGGCATGGAAGGAAAGGCCGCCGTCGGAGACATCCAAAACGAGGCCGCCGTTTTCAGGGCCCATGCCGATGTAGGCGATCTCCACGAGTTTCGTTCGCGGGGATTGTCGACGGTCGGCCGTTGTGTCTAAGAATTTGGGCATGTTCACAGACAACTCTATTTCCGGCTGGGGTTGAGTATCGTTTTCTATTTTGTTGCAGCGGCGCGGATGCACCCGCTTCAAGATCGGGTCCAACCCGAACTGCCGTGTCCACTATCGTGCGGGAAACTTGACACGTCAAAGACGAAAATAAACGAATTGCCCGAAAGGTATATTCGGACGATCCGCGCGGCGCGGCCCAGTGCCTTACCGCGGCAGTGCAGGAAATGGTTCGGCAGGAAGCCTGCGATGTACAATGCCGCCTGTTCTGGAATTCAAACGGAAATTGTGATTCACGTGAAACGCGTCACACTCACTTTCGATAACGGGCCGACACCGGGGATCACGGAACATGTGCTTGACGTTTTATCGGCCCGCCGGATTCAAACGACTTTCTTCGTCGTCGGCGAAAGGCTTGAGAGACCTGGAGGGCGGGCGCTTGCCGTCCGGGCTCACTCGGAGGGCCACTGGATCGCCAACCATTCCTTGACGCACAGCGTGCCGCTCGGTGAAAGAGCCGACGCGGATTATGCCCGGCGGGAGATCGATAGGACGCAGGATTTGATCGGGGAGCTTGCCAATGCGGACAAATTGTTTCGTCCGATGGGGGGCGGCGGGGCCATCGGACCACATCTGCTAAGCCGCGCGGCGCTGCAGCTTTTGCTCGAGGGAAAATATATGTGCGTGTTGTGGTCCAGTGTCCCCGGGGACTGGAAGGATCAAGAGGGCTGGGTCGAGCGATGCGTTTCGGAAGTAGCCGCACGCGATTGGACGGTGGTGGCGATCCACGATGTGGAAAATGCGGCTTTGCCGCGGCTTCCTGAATTTCTCGACCGGATGGATTCGTTGGGAGTTGAATTCCGCCAGGATTTTCCTGACGATGTCGTGATTACGCGGCGCGGCGCGCTGGTATTTTCGGACATTTCAAAAATCATGCGGTGATGGCACAGGCCGCGCAAGATATTGCGGCTTTTGATGAAGCTGCAATTGTAAGGGCACGACATGTCGTGCCCTTACTTTGAAGGATGCTCCGCCACTTCGTTCTTAATGATCTTTCCGCCCTTCATCACGAATTTGACACGCTGAAGCTCGGTGATGTCGGCTAACGGGTCTCCTGAAACCGCAATTAAATCGGCGTATTTTCCTTTGTCAATGGATCCGAGCTGGTCCTGCCATCCGAGCGCTTCGGCGTTGATGGTGGTGGCGGCCTGGAGGGCTCTGACCGGAGTCAATCCGCCGAATTTCACAAGAGCTACAAAGTCGAGAGCCTGGGTCCCGTGCACGTAGGTAGCACCGTCGGCTCCGCTGCCGAACATGATTTTCATTCCTGGCGTGGCATTCGCCAATTGGACAGCGTGCTCGAATATAGGGATCATCCGATATTTTCCACCCGTATTCTTGGCGTCGTTATCGTCCATGTATGGCTCGATGTAACGTTGAAGGGTCGGGTCATAGTAAAGCTTCTTGGCGACCATCATACTGGCTTGGTCCTCGTCCAAATCGAACGCGTGTTCGATCGTGTCGCATCCGGCGATGATGGCGTTCTTCTCTCCCTCGCCGCCGTAAACATGGCAGCCTGTCTTTTTGCCAAGGCGGTGCGCTTCGTCAATCGTCGCCTGCAATACCGGCAACGGGTAGGTCAATACGTATAGGGCCTGTCCTGTGGGGCTGAACGAATATGCTCCTGTCGGGTACAGCTTGATCCAATCAGCGCCGTGAGCGATCTGATCGCGCACGGCCGCGCGGCCTTCTTCGGCAGAGCGAATCACGGCGGCGGCCAGCGGGTCGTCTGGAGCGGCGGGATTCGGAGGCGTGGCTCCCCAAACGATGCCGCGGGTGGAGACTTGATAGCGCGGGCCGTCGATGCGGCCTTCATTAATCGCGTTGCGAATGGCGACGTCGCCATACCCGTTGCCGTGCGAGGTCATGTCGCGCGCGGCGGTGAATCCGGCGCGCAGATTGGCCTCCACGTTCTGTACGGCGATGAGCATGTAGTCTTCCGTTGTTCCGCCGGGCTTGCGCGTGTTGAACATGTGCGTGTGCGCGTCGATCAAACCGGGCAGCACCGTCGCCCGGCTGAGATCGATCACTTGCGCCCCGGCCGGAATCTTGATTTGCGACTCCGGGCCGACCGCGGTGATTCGTTCGCCAAAGAGGAGCACCACTTGATTGCTCAGCATCTGCCCGGTCTTGCTGTCAAACATGCGGCCGGCTCGAACGGCGATTACGTGTGGAGCGGGCGGGCATTGCTCGACGCCGCCGTCGGAACCGACGCAAGGCGTAGGACCTGCTCCGCGCCACGGAGTCGCGGGACGCTGGCCCTGGGCGTGAAGCGCGGTCGCGCTCAACAAGATTCCACATGTTGCAAGCAGCAAAGATTTGTTTCGCATTGCCTGGCCTCCACTTCAAATTGAGAGTTGTTCTGAGCTTTTGCGTTCAGAACTTGCGAGCACCCAGATCGTTTCAATAGGGAATTCTGCAATGACTCTTGAATGGTGACTCTTATACACCCGAGGCTCCTTCGATTGAACCGAATTGTTTGCGGCCGCGGGTAATGTCCTAATTTAAAAATCGATGCGATTGTTGCTGCCTTTAGGAGGTCGGGGCTTCAGCCCCGACGTTCAGGCCTTCGGACTCCTGGGCTTTAGCCCCTGAAGCTTCAGGCCCTAAAGGCCGCATCCATGCGTCGTTTTCCGTCCGACCTGCCCTTCCTTCGTCAGGACGAGAAGGTCGGACCTCCTGAAAATCAACTTCAAAATCGTTGGCGGGTGACAGGTAGAAATTAGGACGGTACGCGGCCGCGGGCCAGTTTCCGAAAATTCAATATTTAGGGTACTTTTCATAATTGGAAAAGTCCTCATTTCGAGGAGGGGAAAATAATGGATAGGAAGATTATTCGCGTAGGAATCGCGCTTTTGGCAGTTGCATCGCTGCTGCCTGCGCCGGTCATTGCGCAGGATCAGAAAGGGGGCGATCAGTCGGCGCAAGGGCAGCCGCCGGCGCAACCCACTGCGCAGGCCGCGCCATCGGGCGCTGTTCCGCCGCGCACGGTGGACTTGAAGCTGGACTACTCCTCGGGGAGGAAATGGTTTCCCGACATCATCGGACCGTACACGCCGATGAAGCGTGACGAGCCATCGCTCACAAATTCTCCGCGCATCGAGCAGTTGTTGCAGAACGGCAAGCTGATGCTGAGCCTGCAGGACGCGATTTCGCTCGCGCTCGAAAATAATCTGGCGATCGATGTGGAACGGTACACACCCTGGCTGGACGAGGTTGGCTTGCTGCGCGCCAAATCGGGGGCTAACGGCCTGGTGCCGTTTGATCCCACGCTGACGAGCAGCCTCAATGTCCAGGATTCGGTCACGCCGCTGAATAACCCGCTCTTTGCCGGAATCATTCCGACGGGGACCACGACTGCCACAGCACAACCTCCTGTCGCGTATGTCCAGCACATCGGCAACGTGAATTTTCAATACAACCAGTATTTTCCCACGGGGACTGAGTTTCAAGCGGGCATGACCAACAATCGCACTTCCACCAATTTCGGATTTTTCAATTTGTACAATCCTTATTTGCAGTCGGCGCTGACCTTGACGATTACTCAGCCGCTTCTTCGAGGGTTCGGAGTGCTCCCGAATACTCGTCTGATTATCGAAGCCAAGCGCACCATCCAGGTCGGCCAGTCGCAGCTGGAGCAGCAGGTGATGGCCACGACGGCGCAAGTTTCAAACGACTATTGGGAGCTGGTGTACGCGCGGGAAAACGTGAAGGTGGAAGAAGCGGCGCTGGGAGTTTCGCAGCGGCTGTACGAAGAAAATTCCAGGCGCCTCGAAATCGGCACGCTGTCGTCGCTGGATGTGCTGACGGCGCAATCGCAAGTTGCGTCCGACAAGCAGGCGCTCGTGCAGGCGCAGTCCGTGCAATTGCAGGATGAAACGACACTGCTCAACGACATTACGAAGAACCCGCTGGACGGGCCGTTGCTCGGCGCGGAAATTACTCCGATCACGGCGATCTCGACTCCGGACACGGGCGAAAACGTGCGGATCCAAGACGCCGTAAAAGAAGCGTGGCAGAAGCGGCCTGAACTGAAACAGGCGGCGTTGAATCTGGAAAACGCGGGGACCGACGTGAAGGCCACGAAAAATGAACTTCTTCCGTCGGTCAATATTTTTGGACAATACGTCGCCACCGGCCTCGGCGGAGTCCAGACTTCCACGACGACTACGCCGACGGGAACATTTTTGCCCGGCCTGCCGGTGGTGGATTCCACCGGCGCTCCCGTCTTCGACGAGTTTCAGGCGACGGCAGTCACGACTGCGTCGCAAGTCGTTTTCCCAGGCGGGGCGGGACAGGACCTCGGCCGCGTGTTCCGCGGGAATTATTCGAGCTTCGAGGGAGGGATCAATCTCACGCTGCCGATTCGCAATCGCGCGGCGCAAGCGGACAACGCGCAGGCGCTGCTCAATGAACGGCAGCAAAAAATTCAGTACCGGCAGGAACAAAACGCCATCTTCGTCAGCGTGCGCAACGCGCTGATTGCCATGCAGGAGGATCGCGCCTCGCTCGCGGCCGCGGAAGAGGCGCGAAAATTGGCCGTGCAAACATTGGAAGACGAGCAGGAAAAATATCGGCTCGGAGCGTCCACCAGTTACAACGTCGTGCTGCGCTCGCGCGACGTCACCACCGCCGAGGGCGTGGAGCTGCGCGATCGAATCAACCTGCTCGAAGATGAGCTGAAATTCAACCAGGCCATGGGCCGCACGCTGGAGGTGAACAACATCAGTGTGGCGGAAGCGCTGAAGCACTGAGGGGGAGCCAGAATTAATTTCAAATTTCGCGTGGGGTTAGAAGAGCTCTGCAACAGAGTACAGAACGGTCTGGTTGGCGCCGCCCGCGATGAGGACCATACCGCTATCCAACCGCGTTGCGGCATGTCCTTGACGTGCGGTGCTTAGAGTGCCGGCTGGAGTGAAGGCTGCGGTAAAGGGATTATATATTTCCACGCTGGCCAGCACATTGCCGCCAGGATCAAGGCCGCCCACCACTAGCACAAATCCGCTGTTGAGCAGCGTCGCGGTGTGAAAGGCACGGCCTGTGTTCAGGCTGCCGGTAGAAGTGAACGTCCCAGTCAAAGGATCGTACAGCTCCGCACTATTCAAGTTACCGTTGGGGCCGTTACCGCCCGCAATCAACACCGTGCCGTTAACGAGCCGCGTCGCGGTGTGGAACCATCGCACTACGTTCAGACTGCCTGTGATTGTAAATAGTCCTGTCTCAGGATCGTATAGTTCTGCCTCGGCAGGGAAGGAACCACCGGGGCCTTGCCCACCCGCAATCAGAACCGTCCCATCGAGGAGCGGCGTGGCCGAATGTTCACCGCGCGCTATATTCAGGTTGCCGGTCACAGAAAATGTTCCCGCGACAGGATCGTAAAGCTCCGCGCTCGCCAGAGGGATGCTGTCGGTTAGTTGTCCGCCCGTGATCAGGACTTGCCCGTTGTCGAGCAGCGTAGCGGTGTGGCCGTAGCGAGCATTATTCAAGCTGCCGGTTGGGGTGAACAATCCGGTCACAGGGTCATAAAGCTCAGCGCTCGCCCAAACGGAGCCAGCATACGTGCCACCGGCAATCAGGACCTTTCCATTCCTGAGCAGCGTAGCGGTGAAGAAATATCGCGGCGCCATCGGGGTGCCTGTGTAAGTGAACGTTCCGGTCGCAGGGTCAAACAATTCGCCGGGCGCGGGTCCACCGGAGGTTACGTCGCCGTCCACGACCAGCACCAATCCATTTCTGAGCCGAGTCGCGTGAAAGTCTTCCCGCGCTACGTTCATGCTGTTTGTTCTTACACAGCCTTCCGGCCGGTCGTTTAAGGTTGCCGAGCCGCTTACGGTTCCCGCGGTGGCAGTGATGGTTACTGGAACAGTGGACGCAGGGGATCCCACCGCCACGCTGGCTCCCGGGTTCGTCGCGTCGTTGCTGACCTGAGCAGTGGTGGTATCCGAAGTACTCCAGGTCACCGAGCCCAATTGCTGCATCGCTCCGCCGGCAAAAGTTCCTGTGGCGATATATTGCTGGTATGTTCCTGGCGAAACCGTGGGGTTTACTGGGGCAACCGAAATCGATTGGAGCCCCGGCAGAGTTAGCGGACCCGGCTCATACAGTTCCGCAGGAGCTTTCACGGGCAAGTCGTAGCCGCCGGCAAGCAACACTTCTCCGTTCGGGAGCAATGCAGAACCTTGCGTTGCGCGCGGGTTGACAAGACTGCCGGTCACGGAAAAAGTGCTGGCCGTTGGATCGTACAACTCTGCGCTGGTTATAGGCACGCTGTTCGGGTTGGTCTGCCCATCGCCTCCTGCCAGCAGAACCGTTCCATTATTCAGCAAAGTTGCGCTCGCATAGAGGCGGGCCGTGTTCAGATTTCCCGTAACTGTGAACGTGCCCGTCGACGGGTTGTACAGCTCCGCGGTATTAAGGGGAACGTCGATTCCCGGATTGAGCGATGAACCGCCCGCGATGAGGACCGAGCCGGTATTTAGAAGCGTGCCGGTGTGGGCGTAGCGGGCCGTGCTCATGCTGCCTGTGAGTGCAAACGTTCCCGTCTCAGGGTCATACAATTCTGCGCTATTAAGCGCGCCGCTGGAATTCATGCCGCCCGCAATCAGGACCAACCCGTTGTTCAGAAGAGTCGCTGTGGCGATACTGCGCGGCACGTTCAAGTCTCCTGTTACTGTGAACGTACCTGTCACCGGGTCGTACAACTCCGCCGCAGCCAGCGGGCCGTTGAGGCCGACGCCGCCCGCAATCAGCACCGTCCCGTTCGGCAAGTGCGTCGCGGTGAACCACTCTCGCGCCGTACTCAGATTCCCGGTCAGTGAAAACATTCCGGTCGCCGGGTCGTACAGTTCCGCGCTGTTCGTCAGACCGGCCGAACCGACGCCGCCTGCAATCAGCACCATTCCATTGTTCAGCAACGTAGCCGAATGACCATACCGGGCCACGTTCAGATTCCCGGTCACGCTGAATGATTGGGAGCTAGGAATGTACAGCTCGGCCGCGGCTAAGATGCCGCCGGAGTTGGAGCCGGCGGCGATCAGAACGGTTCCATCGTTGAGCACAGTGTAGGTGGTTCTGCCCCGAGCGTAGACCATGGGGCTAATTGCCAGGAACCCGGGGGTTACTGTGAGGGTTACGGGAGCGCTCGTGATTCCATTTGCGGACGCTGTGATCTGCGTTGTGCCTGGGAACAAACCCATGGCTAAGCCGCTTCCGGCGTTGACCGTCGCCACGCTGGGGGTGCTGCTTGCCCAATTGAAGGTGGCACCAATGATGATGTTGCCGCTGCTGTCCTGCGCCACTGCCGTGATTTGCTCGGTCCCGCTGACAGCGATCGACGATGGGATGGAAGTTATCGTGACTGTGGGAACTCCGGGAGTGGCGGACCCGCCGGCACCGCAGCCGGACAGAATGCGGACGGCGAGCAGGAGCGCCACGAGGCGCAAGACCCTTTGCGGCATTTGATATAGACCTCCCGACGTCTGGATACAGTCCTGCATATCCAACGAACGAAAATGAGAGAGGCTAATGTATCAGTAAATATAAATAAAAAGAAAGGGTGAAACTTCCTGGCAAGAGTTGACGATTGGAGTTTCGTTATTGACCGGCTGCATAGAGACGGGCTCGGGCCGACTCACTCTAGAATCCTTCTTCGATCAGGCGTGCGACGCTGAGGTGTGATGGCGCGGATTCGCTGCGCGCTTCGGCCATGCGTTCTACATATTTTGCGAGGATGTCGCACTCGATGTTTACGGGATCGCCGACTTTCAGGGACGACAGATTGGTGTGCTCGTAGGTGAAAGGGATGACGGCGGTTTCGACGATGTTGTCGTGCCAGCCGGCTACCGTCAGGCTGATGCCGTCGAGCGCGATCGAGCCTTTCATCGCGATGTAACGCGCGAGGTCGGCGGGCACGTGCACGCCGAACCACCAGTTGGCGCCTTCGGATTCGAGGCGCGCGACGCGGCCGACTCCGTCGACGTGGCCCTGCACGAAGTGGCCGCCGAGTTCTTTCATCGCTGTCAGCGGGCGCTCGAGATTGACGCGCGTGCCGGGCTTCATTTCGCCGAGGCTGGTGCGGCGCAGAGTCTCGCCGGAAAGATCGGCGGCGAAGCTCTGGTCTGAAATATCCACGGCGGTCAGGCAGCAGCCGTTCACGGCGATGCTGCCGGATTTTGCGAGGCCATCGAGGAGAGGGCCCGCGTGCACGCGGATGCTTGCTCCGATTTGATCGGGGCGCGTCTCGGCGGAATCCGGGCGGGCGCCGATGTCGGTCAGTTCCACTGATTCGATTGTGCCGACGTACTCAACGAGTCCGGTAAACATCGCGGAGATATCCTTCCACTGCGAAATCGGGGCCAAACTGGGCCGTCGTGGCGTTCTTCCATTTGCGCGGGAGCTCGACGTGGAATGAAGACGCCGTCCCAGAGCCTGCACTATTTATTTTAGCGGTCATTCCAAAGGGCGCTGCACTCGTTGCTTCCGCAAATCCGGCGACCTTCGGCGCGAAGAACAAGCGCATTTTATCCACAATTCCGGCTGCCAGGGCGGCCGAATTCAGAGTTGCGCCTGCTTCAAGCAAGACGCTGAGAATTTCGCGGCGGCCAAGCTCGGCGATGGCCGCGCGCAGATCCGGTTTCGCGCTGCGACCGGCAAGGCGCACGACTTCGACTCCGGCGCGGCGCAGGGCGAGCGCTTTCGGGGAATTTTCTTTCGCGCGAGTGAAGACCAGCACATCTTGATCCGCAGAGCGCACCAGTTTTGAACGCAGCGGCAAGCGCAAGCGCGAATCCAGCACGACGCGCAGGAGCTTGCGGCGGCGCGGTAGGCCTGTGCGGTCGGTAAGAAGCGGATCGTCCACGAGCACTGTGCCAATGCCGGTGAGCAGAGCGTCGGAAGAGTGGCGCATGCGCTGCACTTCGGCGCGCGATTCGGGCGAAGAAATCCAGCGGTGTTTTTGCGAAGTGCGTGCGGCTTTGCGCGCGCCTCCTTTCACATGAGGGAGCACAAGCTGGCCATCGAGCGTGAGCGCGGATTTGAGCGTCACCAGCGGTTTGCGCGAAACGATCCAGCGCGCGAAAGCTTCGTTCAAGCGCTGCGCTTCCGCTTCCCGCAGGCCGGCGCTGACTTCGATTCCCGCCGCGCGCAATTGTTTGAAGCCGCGGCCAGCCACTGCAGGGTTTGGGTCGGCCATTGCTGCTACAACGCGCGCGACGCCTGCGGCGATCAGGGCCTGCGTGCATGGGCCAGTGCGGCCCGTGTGGCAGCAAGGCTCGAGGTTGATGTAGAGCGTTGCGCCTCGGGCGGATTCGCGCGCGGCCTCGAGTGCGATGACTTCCGCGTGGCGGACGCCGTCGTACGTGTGGAATCCTTCGCCGACGATGCGCCCGTCGCGCACGAGAACTGCGCCGACGAGCGGGTTGGGGCTCGCGAGCGCGACGCCACGCGCCGCCAGCTCGAGCGCGCGGTCCATGAAGGCGGCGTCAGCGGCGAGCGTGGAAGCGGCGCTCCGAGATGGGGAGGCATTCATAAAGTTAGGCCAGGTTTCTCGCCAGTTTGGCGAGAGTCGGGGTGAACCCCTTTTTCCCTCATGAAAAATAGATCGATGTAATCCGGTTTTAGTGGCGCAGGCTTCAGCCTGTGGGTTTTGGTGCTCGCAAGGTCGAACCCCCACAGGCTGAAGCCTGCGCCACTAAAACCGATGCTTTGCACTCCGCTTACAAAATAGAACAAAGCGTCACAGATTTAGTCGAACAGCGAAGAAACGAATGTCTCGGCGTCAAACGGGACGAGGTCGTCCACCGATTCGCCGGTGCCGACGTATTGCACGGGCAAGCCGAGTTCGCGCGTGATGGCCACGACGATGCCGCCTTTGGCCGTGCCGTCGAGCTTGGTCAGGACGATGCCGGTGACGCCGGCGGTGGCGGTGAATTCGCGCGCCTGCAAGAGGCCGTTCTGTCCGGTGGTCGCGTCCATCACGAGCAAGACCTCGTGCGGCGCGCCGGGAACTACTTTCGCGGCCGTGCGTTTCATTTTGTCGAGCTCGGCCATCAGGTTCGATTTCGTGTGCAGGCGTCCCGCGGTGTCCACGATGACGACGTCGGCGTTTCGAGCGCGCGCGGAAGCCAGCGCGTCATAAACGACGGCCGCGGGATCGCCGCCGGATTTTGTCTTGACGATTTCGGAGCCGGTGCGCGTGGCCCACACGCCGAGTTGCTCGATGGCGGCGGCGCGAAACGTATCGCCGGCGGCGAGGACCACGTTCTTGCCGCTCTGGCGCAGGCGGTGCGCGAGTTTGCCGATGGTCGTCGTTTTTCCCGTGCCGTTCACGCCGACGACAAAAATGACACGAGGACGCGTCTCCTGCGCGGCCGCGGATGTTCCATTCGGCGAGGGCACCGTGCGCAGGACGTACAGCAGCTGATTTTTCAGCTCCGCCTTGAGGTCTGCGGCGCTGCTGAGGGCGTGCCGTTCGAGTTTCTGGCGCACCGCTTCGAGGATTTGATGAGTCGTCCGCGGGCCGAGATCGGCGGCGAGCAAGGCGTTTTCGAGTTTCGTGAGCAGCTCGGGATCGATTTTCTTTTCGCCCGAGATCAGGTCTTCGACCTTGGAGGTGATTTGTGTGCGGGTTTTCGAGATCGACTGTTTCAGCCGGTCGAGGAGCGAACCGCCTTCTTTGGGCTTCTTGCGTTCGTCGTCTTTGTTGAAGATCGAAAACATAAGTGTTTCGCGGCGATGCGCGGCGAAACCGCTATTCTAGCAGAAGAAGACCTTCCCACACGCTGGGCGGGTGCCGCGAAGCTTTGCCGGGGGCAAACTCGATGCGATTGTTGTATGATGACGCCAATCGGCTGGGTCTGGGTTGAGCCGGGCCTGATTTTAAATTCACAACACAGGGGTGCGCGATGAATTCCATTCAATCGAAGGCCGCGCTCGCGGTTTTGTTGTTCCTCACATTTTCCGCCGCCAGTTCCCGGGCGCAGATGGCCTCGAACCACGATGCGGATACCGCCGCGATCAAGCAATTCGTCGCCAATTTTGCGGACACCTGGAACAGCCACGACGCGCACGGCGTGGCCATGCATTACGTGGAGGACGGCGATTTTTCGAGCGTGAAAGCCGAGCCGAGCCACGGCCGGAAAGAACTCGAAGATCACTACAACATGATCTTCACCACGTTCCTCAAGAACGCGCACACCGACCGACACGGTGAGAAGCATCCGCTTTCTCGCGCCGGACCTGGCCTCCGTGGATATCGACTGGCTGGTGACGGACCCGGCCGCGCCGGGCGGCGTCCTGCGAAAGGGACTGCTCACGTGGATTTTGAGCAAGCGGAGCGGCCAGTGGATGATCGTGATTTACCACGAGCAATCGTTCTGATTTCTTGCGCGATGACACCGCTCGTAGCGTGATGTTAATTTTTGTGTGAGACCTCGAAAATCAGGAGGATGCGATGATTTCATCTCGTTTGAAAATGGCGCTGGCGGTTTCTCTCTTCGTTGCGTTTTCTTCCGCACTTGCCTGGGCGCAGATGCCGTCCAAGATGGATGCGGATTCAGCCGCCATCAAGCAGTGCGTGGCCGCGTGGGAAGACGCCTGGAATCGCCACGACGCGCACGCCACGGCGATGGCCTATGTGCAAGACGGCGAGTTCTCGAGCACGACCGGCGTTCCCAGCCACGGCTCGAAGGATCTCGAAGCGCACTACAACGAAATCTTCACGACGTTTCTCAAGGACGCGCACCGGAGCGACACCGTACGGAGTATTCGCTTTCTGACTCCGGACATTGCGTCTGTCGACATCGACTGGCAAATGACCGGGGCCAGGACGCGGGACGGCAAGGACGCGCCCAATCGCAAGGGGCTGCTCACCTGGGTTGTGACCAAGCAAAGCAGCGGGCAGTGGATGATTACGATTTACCACGAGTCTGTGTTTTAAATTCCATCTTGTGATTTTGCGGCGCGGGATTTGGCTTGTGGGGCAAGGGCCAAATCTCTGTAGGGCGCGGCTTCAGCCGTGCCGCAAAGATTGCAGAATCAATACGGCTTCAGCCGCTGGCCTGGCGGAAATCGAGTAGCTACGCAGACTCTTCCGCTCGTGGGGTTTGATCTTGCCTGTTTGACGGAAACCAACAGGCTTGAAGCCTGTTCTACTTAAAGCATCAAACTTCTACCAGGGTGGCGCTGAGGCGGATTTTTCCGGCGCGGACGGCGCGTTCGAGCGCGTCCACGACGGCTGCGTCGAACTTGGTGTTGGCCAACTCGACAATGCGGTTCATGGCGTATTCCAGGTCCATGGCGGATTGGTAGGGGCGGTTGGTGGTCATGGCGTCGAGCGTATCGGCGACGGCGATGATGCGGGCCATCAAGGGTATATCGTCGCCCTGCAAGCCGTGCGGGTAGCCTGCGCCGTTCACGTGCTCGTGGTGCAACTCGATTCCCGGCAGCATTTCCTTGAGCTGCGCGACAGGACGCATGATATTCGCGCCTTTCAAGGGATGCTGCTTCATCAATTCAAATTCCTCGGCGGTCAGCGCGCCGGGCTTTTTCAGCACGCGGTCATCGACTCCGATTTTTCCCACGTCGTGCAACAGCGCTGAAATCCGGATCTTTTCGAGTTCGGCGGAAGCAAGTCCGAGATGCTGGGCGATGATGATGGAATATTTCGCCACGCGTCCCGAATGGCCGCGCGTGTAGGGATCTTTTTCGTCGATGGCCGCCGCGAGCATGCGGATCGAGCCGAGGAAGAGCTCGTGGTTCTGATCCGCGGCCTGTTTGAGCTGCTCGACGAATTCCTCGATGTCCCCAGCCATGTGGTTGAAAGTCTCGGCCAACTCGCTGATTTCGGCGGCGCCCTGAACGGGAGTTCTCTGGTGGAATTCTCCGCGGCTGATGGCGAGAGTGGAAGCAGCCAGGGCGCGGATCGGCGTGCTGATGCCGACGGCAAACAAATAGCCGAGTATCAGCGCCGCAAAAGTGACGACGACCACGAACTTGAGCGCCTGCGCGTTGAGCTCGGTGACGCCTGCGTCCTCGCGCGCCTTGTCCAGACCGCGTTGCGCCACCACCGCCCAATTCAGGTCCGGGATCGTGCTGTACGTTCCAACCTGTTCCGTTTTGTTTCCGTTGGTCGTGGTTTCAAAGCGGCGAAGCGTTTCGGTCGTGCGCAGGCCTTTCGGCAGCGACATAACTTGAGCGACGACGGGCGAGCTGGGCCTCGCATCCGAGCCGGGCACGAATTGCCGCATGTCCGGATGGGCCACAATGTGTCCGCTGTGGTCCACCACGAACACCACGCGGCCGCGAACGCTGGTTTCCTGTAGACGCCGAAGAATGCTGTCCAGGGAAACGACAGCGGCCAGCATTCCGGAAAATTGATCGTTCACTTCGAGGGGCACCGCCATCACGAAGGCGGGTCGGTTCTCGGGTCCGATCGCCAGCGGGTCGCTGCGGAATACCAGGGTTTGCAGCGTCGTCGTAAACGCACGTTGCAACGCCTTGGAGACGAAGGGATCCTGGTCGGCCTGAAAATTGCCGGCGCCGGTGCCCTTGGCCTCCTTGCCCACAGCGGTCAGATATAAAATGTTGGGATTGCTGGCGACGAAATTTTCGAGCACCCGGGTTACTTGGGGAGCGTTCTGGACGTTGTCGACCTTGTCGATCAGACCTGTGAGCGCCAGAATCTGCCGTTCACTGATGAGTTGCTGGTAAAGATTTGTGTCAAATTGCTGAATTTCTTCCGCCACGGACCGCGTCACTTCGGTCTGCTGGACGCTCTCGGTATCGGTCAGTTTTCCCTGGCTAAGTTGCAGAACCTGACGGTGATAGAGCGCCAGGGGCAGCACGCTGACAAGGAGCATGGCGCCCAGCACCAGCCAGAGAATTCTCGGCCGGTGGTAAAACACCGATTTGAGGCCACTGAGGTCCACTTTGAGGCAGGTCCTATCATTTCTATTTTACGGTCTGGAAGAGCAGGGCAGAAGGGCGGAAACCTGCGTTGCTACGCATTAGCTAAGGGGGTAGGAGAAAAACTACTCTTGTTTGAGGCGGCGCTCCATTAATTCGCGTATGGCATCGCGCGTAACGCGTCCTGCGGTGAGGACGGCGTGGACCTGTTCCGTGATTGGCATTTCGATCTGCGCACGGCGGGCCAGCTCCAGCGTGGCTGCCGCGCTGCCGACGCCTTCGGCGACCCTGCGGGTCGAGCCGAGAATCTCGCTCAGGTCGCGGCCTTTGCCGAGTTGGATGCCAACGGAGCGGTTACGGCTGAGTTCGCCGGTGGCTGTGAGGATGAGGTCGCCGACGCCTGCGAGGCCGGAAAGAGTTTCGCGGCGGCCGCCAAGAGCGACGGCCAGACGCGTCATTTCGGCGAGCCCGCGCGTGACGAGCGCGGCCACGGTGTTCGTGCCCAATTCAAGGCCCGCGCAGATTCCCGCGGCAATAGCGATCACGTTTTTCACCGCGCCGGCAATTTCCGTGCCGATGACGTCATCGTTGGTGTAGAGCCGGAATCGCGGGCCGGAGAATTCTTCCTGAACGTCGGAACCGAGCTGCGCATTTGCTGAAGCGAGAACGACGGCGGTGGGATCTCCGGCGGCGACTTCAAGAGCAAAACTCGGGCCGGAAAGAACGGCGATACGCGAAGAGGAGTCCTGGCCCATTTCTTGGGCGATCACTTCGCTGATGCGCGCGTGGGTGTCGGGTTCGAGGCCCTTGGTGGCGCTGACAAAAATAGAATCCGGTGCGACGAGGGGACGCATGGCGCGATAAAGTTCGCGCGCGTGAGCCGAGGGCATGACTCCCAGCACGATGTCGGCTCCCGCGAGGGCTTTTTCAAGCGCTCCCGTGATTTCAATGTCCGCGGGCAATTTATAGCCGGAAAGATAAATCTCGTTCACTCGCCGGGTGCTGAGCATCTCGACGACGTCGGCGCTGTGCGCCCACAGCGTGAGCCGGTGCGAACGCGAGGACTGCGTCAACGCAATGGCCAGCGCCGTACCCCAGGCTCCGCCGCCGATGATGGCGATTTTCTTCATGATTTTTTGCGGCTCATCTCGAAGCGCGGCTCAGTGCCAGCCAGAAGGCGCTCGATATTGTCGCGATGTTTTACGATGACTACAACCGCGGCCAGCAGCGTGCTCGCCGAAATTGCCGTCGGCGGCGCGTGGCCCGGCGCGTAGAGCAGATAGACCAGAAGCGGCAAAGCAGCCGCAGCTGAAATCGAGGCGAGGGACACGTATCTCCAGAACAGGGCCACGAGGAGGAAAAGGAAAATTGCGGCGGCGGTGGCCGGCCAGCAGATGGCCAGGAAAACGCCCAGCGCGGTGGCCACGCCTTTGCCGCCGGCGAATCGGAGCCATACGGGAAAAACGTGTCCGAGTATCGCGGCGAGCCCAGCGTACATCATGAAGCGAATATTTCCGCCCGAGAAATGTTCCGTGAGCCAGACGGCCAGGAAACCTTTGGCTACGTCGAGAACCAATGTGGCGACGCCGACGGACCAGCCTGCCGTTCGCGCGACGTTGGTGGCGCCGATGTTTCCGCTTCCGAGGAAGCGGATATCGCCACCTCCCGTCGCGCGCACCAGCAGATAGCCGAACGGGATGGAGCCCAGGAGGTATCCCAGGACTACCAAACCCCAGAGGCTCGGTGCGCCTGCGGCCGATTCCAGATTCACTCGGATCTTCTCCCTGCGAGCGTCCCCGCGAACGAAAAAGTTGCCAGCCGAGTATATTCCGCTCCGCCCGGTTTCAGAACGCTTTGATAGAGATGAAATTCTTTCGCTGTGGCGCTGCCAAATTCAAACGGGGCGGCCTTCTCGATGGCGGCGTGCAGGGCATCGAGGCCGCGCGGCGTGTCGAATCGCGCGAGCGTGAGGTGCGGAGAGAATGCGCGCTCCTCGCGCGGGAAGCCCAGCGAAGCGAGCGCTGTATCGACCGATGAGGCCAGCGCGGAGAGTTCGGCGCCGGCTGCGATCCCGGCCCAGAGGACGCGTGGGCGGCGGTCATTGGGGAAGAAGCCGAGGCCGCGAAAATTTATTTGGATGGGAGCGCTCGGAGGAATAGACGCCAGTGCTGTCTTGATCTCCGCGGACTTTTCGGAAGAAGTTTCGCCGATAAACTTCAGGGTGACGTGAAGGCCTTCGATTCGGACCCAGCGCGCGTTTCGATGAGCGGGGCGCAGCCTGGCGATGAGCGCCGCGAGCGTGCTGCGCACTTCTTCAGGAATGTCCATCGCGACGAAAAGGCGCATGAGTCAAATACGCATTTCTTTCTAGAAGTGAATCTCTAAGTTCCGCGCCGGCAAGATTGATTGTTCCCTAGTGGCGCAGGCTTCAGCCTGTGGGGTTTGGTCCTTGCAAGGACTACCACCCACAGGCTGAAGCCTGCGCCACCATATCTCACGCGCCGGATTTTGGCTGAGCTGCGTACAGGAAATATCGTCGCACGAGGTCCAGCGCCGTTTGCGAGGCTTGCCAGCGAATGCGGTCGCGCTCGCCGGGATAGTGGACGCCGCGCTCCTTGCTGCCTGACGCGTCTGCGATGGCCACGTGCACTGTGCCCACGGGTTTTTCCGGACTGCCTCCGGTGGGGCCGGCCACGCCGGTGATTCCGACGCCCAGCGTTGCGCCGGTGCGGCGACGAATTCCGTCGGCGAGCGCGACGGCCACTTCACTGCTGACTGCGCCGCGCGATTCGATGATTTCCGCGGGCACGTCCACCCATGCGGACTTCAGCGTGTTGCTGTAGGAAACGACGCCGCCCAGAAAATAGGCGGAGCTTCCCGAAATGCGCGTGAGGCGCTCGGCGAGCAGGCCTCCCGTACAGCTCTCTGCCGTGGCAATTGTCGCCTGGCGCATCGTGAGTTCCCTTGCGACGACTTCTTCCATCGATTCGCCCGAGGTGGTGAACACCGCTTCGCCCAGCGTGAGGACGATGCTCTCCACAATTCCTTGAAGCTGGCGCTCGGCGGCGGCTGAGTCCTGTGTCCACGCACGAAGATGAATTTGAATTTCACCCGGCGCGGTGAGGATCGTGGTTTGCACGTCGTTGTGGCGCGTGTAAATTGGCGCGATACGCTGGTCGACATCAGATTCGCCCATTCCGGCGACGCGCAGCTCGCGCGCGACGAGACGCATGCCTGCCGAGAGGCGCGCGAGACGCGGTTCCACCTGCGCCGTGAACATGGCTTTCAATTCGTGCGGCGGTCCCGGGAGCAGAATGACAATGCAGCCGCTTGACTCAAGCCAAAGGCCGGGCGCGGTGCCGCGATCGTTTTCGAGGACGATCGCGCCCTCGGGAACCATGGCCTGGCGGGCGTTCACTTCGGACATCACGCGGCCAATTTTGCGAAAGCGCGCTTCGATCATTTTCATCACAGCGGGATCGCGCGAAAGTTTTCGGCCGAGCAAATCGGCCACGGCGTCGCGCGTGCGATCGTCTTCGGTGGGGCCGAGACCTCCGCTGGCGATGATGAGTTCGACGCGTTTGGCCGCTTCGTCGAAGGCATTGCGCAGAGGAGCGAGATCGTCGCCGACCACCGTCTTGCGCGTGACTTCGATGCCGAGCCGGTTGAGCCGCGCGGTGAGGAAAAGGGAATTGGTGTCGACCCGGTCCGGGGTCAGCAGTTCCGATCCGACTGCGATGATTTCAGCTTTCATTTTAAGTTAGCGTGGAAGCGGAAGGCCTTCCACTTCCCAATCGACGGTGAAGAGCGCGCTGCTGGTGGCCAGGATGGCGCGATGGCCGGGCAAGAGCGATAGGCCGACGAGGCCGCTGCCGCCTAGAACCAGTTCGGCGCGCGCGTCCGGCGAAATTCGCACGATGCCGCGGCGGCCTTGATACGACGCCGCCACGTATAGATTTCCCTTGCGGTCGAAGGCGAGGCCCTGCGGACGGCCGAGGCCGCGGAAGAAGGAGCTGACTTCGCCCTTCTGGTTGATGCGGAACACGCGGTCAAAACTCGAGGTGGTCGGGCCGGTGACGAACAATTCGCCGGTGGGGCTGAACGCCAGGTGATACGCGGCCACGGACGGTTCGAGCGTGGCGAATACGAAAATCTGACGGTCGGGACTGATCTTGAAAATCGTGCCGCTGCGGTCGCCCACAAAAAGATTGCCGATGGTATCGAACGCGATTCCGGTTGCGACGCCCATGCCTTCGACCCACAGCTGCGAGCGGCCGTCTTGCGCGACGCGATGGATGGTGCCGTCGTTGCGGCAGGAGACGTAGAGATATCCTTCGCGATCGAGCGCCAGGCCCGTGGGATTCAGGAGTTCGGTGACGAAGGGCTTCACCGCGTAGTTGGGCGTGATCTTGTAGAGCGAGACGGCGACTTTTTGCCCGCGGTGGCCGCTGTAGGTGACGTAGATGTTTCCTTCGACATCCACGGCAGGGTTGGCCACGGGGTGAAGATTGTCGGCGATCTGCACGCCGAGGTGGAACGCGAACGGCTGGCTCGCTGCGCGCGAAGTTTCAACGCTCACGATGCTGCCCGCCGCGCCTTCGGGGACGCGCGCGATCAGATAATTTTGAGTGGAGATCAGGAGGCTCGCTTCGGTTTCGCCGAAGCGCACGTGCGGCCGCGTGTTGGGGCGCGGGACGAAGCCCGCGCCGTAAATCGTGACGTCGCCGCCGGGGATGGCAGCGCCCGGCTGGATGCGGTCAATGCGCGGTATGCCGTTGGTTTCCAATTTCATTCTCGAAGGAACAATAATACCAATTTCGGAATTCGCCGGGGCCAAGCGCCGCTGTTGTAGCTCGCCTCTTCAGAGGCGAGGGTTTAGATGTCGCTGCAAGAAACCCCCCGCCTCTGAAGAGGCGGGCTACAGCAGCCGGCCGCAGCCAGAGCTTGCCCTCAACATTTTCTCCAAAACGCTTAGAGACCGAGGGCTCGCGCGATCCACAATCCCAGCGCGGCGTAAATTCCGGCGATCCAGTCATCCGCCATGATTCCCAAGCCGCCGGGGAGCGATTCGGCTTGCCGCGCGGGGAACGGCTTCCAAATATCGAAGACACGAAAAAGTATAAAGCCCAGCAGCAAATATTTCCAGTTGGGCATTCCCACGCCTGCCCCGATATACGCGATTAACTGGCCCGATACCTCATCAATCACGATAAATTGAGGATCTTTGTTGCCGACGTATTTCGCAACGCGAGTAGCGACAACAAGTCCGACGCCGGAAGCCAATATTGCGAAACCCGCCATCGAAGCTGGGAACCTGTAATCCGCAATCCAATTGTCTAAAAATATGGGATGAGCCGTCAGGCGAAACCACCACCATCCCGCCAGAACGACTGAGAACAGGGAGCCAAAGGTCCCTGGCGCTTTAGGAATGTACCCGAGGCCAAAAGCGGTTGCAATCGCTAGCGAAACGCGCGGCTTTCGCGCCGCACTATTCGTCGTCGTTGTCGGAAGATTCGGGGTGGGGTCGCTCATTCGTTTCGGTTTCTTCCGGTTCGGATTCGTCCATCATGGGGACGGCTATTTTGTATTTTCCGGTGGCCCAGTTGCCGAGGTCGCGCTCGCGGCAGCGCGGGCTGCAGAAAGGGAATTCCGCGGTTGTCTCGGAATCAACGGGCTGCTTGCAAATCGGGCATTTCAGTTTCACGGCAGATTCCCAAGTTTGAGGTGATTTGAGTGGCGCAGGCTTCAGCCTGTGGGTTTCGGCCTTGCAGGACCTAAAACCCACAGGCTGAAGCCTGCGCCACTTTAAGCCAAAACCCTCAGCGCGGCGCCTGTTGCTACGCGCTGCACGGAGCGCGGTCCCTGAGATGTGCGCCACTGCGGGGCGCGGGACATCCAGGATGTCCACTACGCGGCCGACCATGTCGTACTCGTGCGTCTCGGTGATTTCCGCGGTGACGATGTCGCCAGGGCGCGCGGAGATTGTGGTGCCCGTGACCTCGATGTCGTTCAGGTACAGCTTGCCGTCGATATCGGGGGCCATGCCTTCGAGGCGCGCTTCCCAGACGAGCGGCGTGTCTTTAGATGGGCCTTCCACTAGAGCTGTCACACGGCGGCCGCGGAAACTTCGCAGCTTGCGCGCTGAAATTTTTTGCTGAATTTCCATCAGGCGGCTCTGGCGCTCTTTGATCGTGTCCTCATCCACTTTTTCGTCGAGCGCGAAGCTTGAGGCGTTGTCGACGTCGGAATAGGGGAAGACGCCCATCCAGTCAAATTCCGCGGCCTTCACGAAATCGCAGAGCTCGCGGAAGTCCGCGTCGGTTTCGCCGGGGAAGCCGACGATGAAGGAAGTCCGCAAGGCCACACCGGGAATCGTCGCGCGCATGCGGCCGAGCAATTGCAGAAACGCGTCGCCATTCGATCCGCGCTTCATGCGCGAGAGGACGTTGCGGCTGGCGTGCTGGAGAGGCATGTCCATGTAGTTGGCGATGCGCGGGTGCGCGGCGATGGTGTCCAGCAGGCGCTGGGTGACGCGGTTCGGATAGCAATAGAGAGAGCGCACCCATTGCAGGCCCTCGACGCCTGCGAGGCGCTCAAGCAGCAGCGCGAGGCCGTCGCGCAAGCCGAGGTCTTCGCCGTAGGAAGTTGTGTCCTGGCCGATGAGCGTTACTTCGCGGACGCCGGACGCGGCGAGATTTTCCGCTTCGCGCACCACGGATTCAAACCGCCGGCTGCGGAATTTTCCGCGCAACTGAGGGATGATGCAGAACGTGCAGGGATGGTCGCAGCCTTCGGCGATCTTGATGTACGCGGCATGCTTCGGCGTCGAGAGAATCCGAGGCGTGAGATCGTGATACAGATACGATGGAAGCTCGGTCGCGCTCGCCGCATTCGATCGCAATTCGCCTTCGACGGCGGCCAAAATACTTTCGAGTTCGCCCGTCCCCACCAGCGCATCGACTTCGGGAATCTGGGTGAGGATTTGATCGCGGTAGCGCTCGACGAGGCATCCGGCCACGATTAATTTTTTCGCCACGCCGAATTTTTTGTATTCGGCCATTTCGAGGATCGTGTCGATCGATTCTTTTTGCGCTGGAGCAATGAAGCTGCAGGTGTTGACGACGAGGACGTCGGCTTCTTCGGCGCGCGGCGTGAATTCGTAGCCGCTGCGCGCGAGGACACCCATCATCACCTCGCTGTCCACAAGGTTTTTCGGGCATCCCAGGCTGATGAATCCTGCTTTTGGCATAAAAGTACGTCGCGCTGTGGCGGGACGGTTCGATCATTCTAGCATGGCGGGAGGAGTGGCGCGGGCTTCAGCCTGCGGAGGTTAGTCATTGCAGGGACCAAATCCGGACGGGCTGTGTAGCCGGTGTGGCCACTCGATTTCGAGCGGGCCAGCGGCTAAAGCCGCACCAGTGCTGCATGCTTTACGGCACGGCTGAAGCCGTGCCCTACAAAGATTTGGCAGTTACGAGATTCTGCGAATACCTCATGGGCTCTGAAGCGTGTGTTACTTTTTGCGGAGAAACGATTGGATGCGATCGATCAGGGAAGAGGCGCGCTGCGGGTCGGAGGGCTTGCCTCCGTAGCGGGCCGCCTGGTAGATCGAAGTCAGTTCGTACACGGGCGCGGAGAGACTTCCTTCGGGGAGCGTTGCGGCGAATTCCATGGGCGTCTGGGCGTCCGTTTTGCGGATCCCGCCGTGCCCGAGGACGCGCAACATTTCTAGGTACTGCAGCGTGGCCAGGTGCGGCGTCATCTCGCGCGCGGGCAAAACTCGAGTGCGCCACACCACCGCGAGTCTCCGGCGGACTTCCGGGCGCAAAATAAGCACCGCAATCACCAGCACGCCTAAAATTATGAAGATTCCCATCTGGCCGGATGGACTATGAGAAATGCGGAATTGCCACCGTTCCAGCTGGCGGGTCGCGCGGCGGCGAAGACTTGAAAACTCGGCTCGAACGCGCTCGGCCCAGTCGCGCGAGAAGCGGCCCAGGTTTTGCGCCACGGTAATCTGGTGCACGAAATCGTAGTTGATGACCCACTCGCTCCACTGCAACTGGAACCAATCCCAGTAATGCGAGAGCTGCGCGAACATTCCGGGCGGCTTTTCATCCGAGGGCGGAGTGGGGTCAAACGTCAGCCAGCCGATGCCCGGGAAATAAGCTTCCACCCAGCTGTGCGCGTCGCTTTCGCGCACGACGAGATCGCCGGCGACATCGTTATATTCGCCGGTCTGGAATCCGTTGATGTAGCGCGCCGGAATGTCGAGCGAGCGCAGCATGACCGTCATGGCCGTGGCGAAATATTCGCAGTGTCCCGCGCGTTTCTGAAAGAGGAAATAGGGAAGCGGGTCGGCCTGCGGAGGACCGCTGAGGTCCAGCGTGTAGCCGTAATGGGACCGCAGGTAGGCTTCGATGGACCGCGCCTTGTCAAAGGGAGTGTTGTCGCGCGCGGTGATTTGTTTGGCCAGGTCCGGGATGCGAGCATCGAGAGTGGGCAATTGCAAATAGGTTTCGCGAATGGCGTCCGGATAATTTATGCCGGCCTCGCGAACGGCGGCGGGCGGCGGCATCGGCAAGAACGAACTCGCTTCGTACTCCAGGCGAGAATAGCTGTGGTACGGATTGAAAATGGAGCCGGTGAAGTCCTCCAAAAGGTACGTGCGCCGCTGGCCAAACGGAGGTCTGCCCATATCGTCGGTGAAATGGCCGCGCACTTTTTCCACTTCGTTCGCAAAGAACAGCGCTGTGCTGCCAATGGGCTCAAGCAGCACTGTGTAATGAATCGGCACGCCGGTCCTTGGTGCATGAACAGTTTCGGCATTGAGGCGGAACCAGCCTCCGTCCGAGGGAGAGGTGAGCGTTGTAGGTTCATGCGCGTCGTTGTACCAGCGCTTGCCGTCGAACCTGGTTAGAGCTACGCCGCGCCAGTGCACGCCGGGGGCGGCAGCGGCGCCGCCATCGACTGTGACGCGCATGACCACCGTGGTGTTCTTCTTGATTTCGCCGATTTCGCCGAGTTCCACGTCGTCACTGAAGCCGGAGATCATCGTCGGCTGCATGTTGAGTCCGGACATGTAGCCGCCGTTGATGCGCGGCAGGATCAGAAAAATAATTCCTCCCACCAGCAGCGATCCGAGCGCGATGCCGGCGGATGTGATGCCCAGCGCGTTGTGCAGTTGATTCGCTGCGATCGTGCCGCTCTCCATGGGCCGCGTGACGGTTCCCTCGGCGCTCCGCCACATTTCCAGGGCCACGAAGGTCGAGACCGCGAGACCCAGGAAAATGAAGAAGAAGGCGAGGAAGACCGTGTCCACGGTGAGGATTGCGGCGGCCAGCATCGACGTGAAACCCATCATCGTGAGGAACAGATAATCCCGCGTAGTCGTGGCGCTGTAGAGCCGCACAACCGTGGCGAAGAGCATCAGGTGAACCGTCGCAAGCAGGGCTGCGTAAAGGGCCGGATTCTGCGCACCTGCCGCCAGCACGCGCGAAACGATCCAAAGATCGAACGGGAAGAAAACGAAAGTAGCCAACCGTCAGCCAGGTGCCGAGGCGGTTTGAAATTTCAGG
Source organism: uncultured Acidobacteriota bacterium (assembly GCA_963804145.1). GTDB lineage: Bacteria > Acidobacteriota > Terriglobia > Acidiferrales > UBA7541 > Palsa-360. The sequence continues at coordinate 141,704 of CAWDPI010000011.1, forward strand.
GCCTTTCCCGTGCCACCAGCGGTAGCCCTTGAAGAGCATGGCAGCGGGAAGCGAGAGGATCGTCACCAGGTCCAACTTTGCCGGTGGAGACCAGGGTCAGGACGCCTGTAAGAAGCAGAAAATAAAGGGAGATCTGGAAATGGCGCCGAATCGCGGAGAGATGCGCCGGTATCGGTTCGGCGGGAGTTTGGCCTGCGGGGTCCATGGCGCGAAATACTAGTTTAACATCTCGCGGGCTTAACGGGATTGGGTGAGGCGAATCGGATAATGGCGGGTAGGTAGGACCGGCTTCAGCCTGTCTGCTTTTGACTTCTGTCAGCGCGGCAGAAATCAAAACCAGGCAGGCTGAAGCCCGTCCTACTCGCGGCGGGCTATCGCCGCGTCGGCGATTTTTTGTGTGGCGTTGGAGATGGGAAGGCTACGAATTTGGAGCAGCGCGACGACCCGCGCTCCTGTGACGCGGGGCAAACACGCGACGCGAACGACATACGGCTCCAGGCGAATATTGCGGAAGGTTACGGCGTGGCGAGCGGTGGTGAGAGGCGTGAGTTTGTTTTTGCCGGCCATGCCGAATTTTTCACGCAAGTGCGCGGCAAGGGCTGCGCCTGCATCGCTCCCTGTAGTTTCGAGGGCGGGGAATTGCCACAGGCGCGAGAACAGCGCGCCATCGCCGTCAAGTTGGCGCACGAGCAGGGTGCGCCCGCGGGGATCGAGCAGCACGGCCGCGGCGAGCGTGACTTCCACCATTGCGCGTTTCTTGCGCGCGGCGGGCAATTTTTCCGCGATGCCGAGCGCGCGGGCGCGGCACCATTTTTCGACCGGACATTCCGTGCAGCGCGGCGATTTCGGCGTGCACACGGTTGCGCCCAGCTCCATCACGGCCTGGTTCCAGTCGCCGGGAGCGGTTCGATCGAGCGACTCCTGCGCCGTGGCCTCGAGTTTTCGCCACATCGTGGGCGCGCGCAAATCGCCGCGGACGGCGCCGATCCGCGCGAGCACGCGCGCGACGTTTCCATCCAGCACCGCGTGCGGCTCGTCGTAGGAAATGCTCAAGACCGCCGCCGCCGTGTAGCGGCCGATGCCCGGAAGCGCCAGTGCCGCTTCGTACTCGCGCGGAAAATTGCCGGCGTGGCGCGAGACGATTTCTTTTGCCGCGCGTTGCAAATTTCTCGCGCGGCTGTAATAGCCGAGGCCCGCCCAGTTGGCAAGGACGCGATCGGTTCCGGCGCGTGCCAGCACTCGCACGTTGGGAAAAGTCTTCAGGAATTTTTCGTAGTAGGGGACCACGGCTGCGACGCGAGTCTGTTGCAGCATGATTTCCGACAGCCAGATGCGGTACGCGTCACGAGTGCGGCGCCAGGGAAGATCGCGCTTGCGTTCGGCAAACCAGGACAGCATGCGCCGCCTGAATGTTGCGATCTCCGCCGCGGGAATTTTCAGCAGGGTCACCGGCGCGATTTTCGCACATCGCCGGTTGGAACGCGAAGTTCAGTAGCGCGGACTTCCGCCTGCGGTTTTTGGCACCTGCAAGGACGACCCGCCACAGAGTGAAGAGCCCGTGTGGCAGCTCCATTTCAAAAGGCCAGCGGCTAAAGCCGTCATGAAGTTGCAGATTTTACGGCACGGCTGAAGCCGTGCCCTACAAAGATCTGGCAATTACGCTGCAGACTGTCCTTCGCTTCGCTCAGGATAAAAAGTCTGTGCTACCTGTGAAGAACGAGATTTAGAGTGACGACACGAAAAGGAAATGCGCCGAGTTCCAAAGGTGCGAGGGGATCGAGCCGCGCGGATGGCTGGTCAAAACAATTTTAAAAATGTCCTGCGAATCGCCCAGCGTATCGAGAAAGGTGCTGCCTGGTTGCGGCTTTAGCGGCGCGACGTTCGCCAGGTAGCGCAAAATGTCGTACACAATTTCGCCGGCAAGGACGCGCGGCGTGGCGAAACCCGCGGAACGAAACTCCACCACGGAATTAATTTCATAAAAGTGCCAGGCCAGGCCGGCGCAAAGCGTTACGGCGCGCTCGAAGCGCTCCGCCGTCTGGGCGTCCATTCCCTGCGGCCCAATATAAGGGTCGAAAACCAGCATCACTCGACGCTCGTCTTCCCGCGCAAATTCTTTCACCTGCAGGGCGCCGGTCCTGGCGGAAGCTTTCCAATCAACATGGCGGGCGCTGTCATTGAATTGGTAATCGCGGATGGCGTAGAGGTCATTCCCGCGCCCGCGCTGGTAGCTCTCCAGTTCTCCGGTCACCAGCGGGAGAACCTCGTAAAATTCTGCCGTGGGCTGAATCCGCGGATACACGACCACTTCAATCGCGGAGTTCACACGCCGCGTTTTTTGCAGGAAGCCAAACGGAAATCGGGTGCGCAATCCCAGAGCGTCCTGGCGGTAGACTCCGCGCCGCGGAAATGTGAGCTCGACGTTTTGCCGCACCGTCTGGCGGTGGGGAATATGGGCGAAATAAACCGGGCGATCCAGAATCTGCGGCACGGCAATGGCCGCGGGCGGATTTTGTTTGACGTTTGGCGCGGCTTCGCTCACAAGCGAAAGGGAAAAGGACGGCACCATCTGCTTTGTGTTGTCGAGTTCAGCGATGGCCAGAATCGTGCGCTGCGCGAAAATGTGCTCGGGCAGTTCCAGCCGCACATCGATGCCGCCGAGCACCACGCGCGAAAGCAGCCCCGAAATCAGGATTCCGGCGAGCAGGCAGGCCAGAACCATGAACAACAAATTGTTTCCTGTGTTGAGTGCGGCGAGCGCGACCACTAAAATTCCGGCCAGGTATACCATGCCTTCGCGAGTCACTTTGTAATCGATCTGGTAGGAGAGCCAGCCCAGCGGCGTGCGCCGCGCGAGCGCGGGCACCACGGTCAGCGCGACCCATCCGGCAAGCGCCAGGGCCGCCAGCGCCGACATTCCCGCGAGGGCCAGATGGCCTTCCTCGGCCGCTGCTCCTGAATACAGCGCAAGAAAAAGCGCCATTGCCAGAGAGCCCATGGCGATGCCGAAGCTGCGCCAGCTCGGACGGTCCAGAGTCTCCCGCAAACGGTTCCACTGGGCCGCGCGCGTAGCTCCCACCACTTTGCGCAAAAGTGGAGAGCCGACACGGCGTTCGACGAATTCAGAACTCATTAGAGGGGGATGGGAGTGGATTCGATGATTTCGCGAAGGACCATTTCCGCCTGCGTCGATTTTTTCTGTGTCGCCGCGTAGCGCGAGTTGACAACCACGCGGTGCGCGAACACCGGGAGGATGAGCCGCTTTAAATCGTCCGGCGTGCAATAGTCGCGCCCTTCGAGGAAGGCCCGCGCCTGCGCCGCGCGCTGCAGCATCAGCAAACCGCGCGGGCTGACGCCGAGCGTGAGCTGCTCGGCATGCCGGGTGCGTTCAACGATGTCGAGGGCATAATCCCGCAGGCTGTCGTCCACGCGTACTTTCTCGACGGCGCGCTGCATCACTTCGACTTCGTCTGCTTCCATCACAGGAGTAACTTCGGCGGCCGCGTTGCGCCCGCTGGCATGCTGCTGCATGATCTCGCGCTCGCTGTCGCGTGACGGATATCCCATGCCGATGCGAAGGATGAAGCGGTCCAGCTGCGATTCCGGAAGCGGGTAAGTGCCGTGGTGCTCGACCGGGTTCTGTGTGGCCAGCACCATGAAGGGTTGCGGCAGCTTGTAGGTGTGATTGTCCACGGTCACCTGTGCTTCGTTCATGGCTTCGAGCAGGGCGGACTGCGTCTTCGGCGTGGTGCGGTTGATTTCATCGGCCAGGATGATGTTGGCGAAAATCGGGCCGGGCTTGAAATCAAAGCGCTGCTCGATCTGGTTGAACACGCTGGTGCCCACCACGTCCGAGGGAAGCAGGTCGGAGGTGAACTGAATGCGCTGGAAAGAGCAGTGGAAAGAATTGGCGAGGGCCTGCGCAAGGGTCGTCTTGCCCACTCCGGGAACGTCCTCGATCAGCAAGTGGCCTTTGGCCAGCAAGGCCACGAGGGCGAGGCGGATCACTTCGTCCTTGCCGCGAATTACGCTCGCAATCGATGCCTGCAACTGCGCAATCTGGTTTGCCGCCGCGGTGGTCATTGGGTTGAAAATCCCTATCGCTTCTGCTACAAACGAAGCGTGTCTCATGGGCGATTAGCTCAGTGGTTAGAGCGCTCGCTTCACACGCGAGAGGTCCAAGGTTCAAGTCCTTGATCGCCCACCACTACCCACAGACTTCCATGGTGCCATCTTTTCCCGGAATGTCTTAGCGAATGCCTGCCGGGCTGTGCTCAAAAAGTTTTTGAGTAGCACAGGCATCCGCCGCGGCGGACCTGTGCGGTTTTGAAGGCCGCCGCACAAGCGATGAGATTAACTAAACTCGCGAACACCGCACAGGTCCGCCGCGGCGGATGCCTGTGCTACTCTGAGCAGCGCGCGAAGGAATAAAAATTGGCGTCAACACTGCGATTTCTTCAGTATTTGTCACTGGGATGCTGGCTGGGCGGCATCATCTACTTCATTGTTTTTACACAGGGAATTTTTTCCGTAATGCCGACCAAGGATTTGGCGGGCGCGGTGGTGGGCTATTCGCTCCTCCGGCTCCACATTCTGGGGATCGTGTGCGGTTGCGTCTACCTTGTCGCGACTGCGGCGCTGGAAAAATCCGTCGCGGCGCTTGCGCGTCCCGCGGCGCTGCTGGTGTTCGCGATGATTCTGTGCACGATGGCTTCGCAATACGGCGTCATCGCGCGGATGGATGCGCTTCGCGCGCAGATGGGCTCGGTTGACGCGACGCCGGCGGGGAATCCGCTGCGAGTGGCTTTCGATCGCCTGCACCAGTATTCGGTGTGGCTGGAAAGCGCTGTGCTTTTCTCCGGACTTGCCGCGTTGTTTCTGACGGCGCGACAGAAATCCTCATAAACCGATTCGCCCAGTGGGACACGCTTCAGCCTGCGGATTTTCTCGGGCCAGGGAAACCGAGCTAGAAAACCGACAGGCTGAAGCCTGCGCCACCTAAAACCTCCCCGCCGAATGCAAATTCCTCAGGATTTCCTGCGGTTTTTAGACGCCGCGGATTTCTTCGCTTTTTTCTGGTCGACGGCGCGCCACAAATACCAGCTGGCGATCGATCGGTAAGGCCGCCAGCGCTCCCCGTGTTCGAGGACCGCTTGCGGTTTCGGCTCCTCTTCGAGGCCGTAGACGTGCTGAAATCCTTTGCGGATTCCCAGGTCCTTGATTGGCAGCACGTCGGGGCGGCCCAGCTGAAACATCAGGAACATCTGCACGGACCACTCGCCAATCCCGCGCACCTGGGTCAGCCGCTCCAGAATTTCTTCCTCGCTCATCCGGCGCATCGCGGCCAGAGGAGGCACCGTTCCGTCGATGGTTTTCTTCGCGAGATCTTTCACCGCCGCGATCTTCTGCCGCGAAAGCCCCGCGCGGCGCAATTTTGCCTTCGTGGCGCGAAGAATTTCTTCAGGAGTAGGGCAGTTGCCGTCCGAACCAAGCGCCTTGACGCGCCCGTAAATCGTCCTTGCCGCCGCACCCGCGAGCTGCTGATAAACGATCGCGCGAAGCAGGCTCTCGAACGGCGGCTGCGGCTTTTGTTTTTTTGTAGGGAAGGAGCCGACCTTGCGGATCACGCGCGCCAGGTGCCGGTCCACGCGGCAGAGTTCGCTCATCACTTCATCGGCGTCCACGGGATAATGTGTTTTTGCCATAGTGAAGCAGGCAGCATAGGAGCGCTACGCAGTGACGTCAAGAGCGGGGCAATGCGCCCGTTGTGCGCACTTAAGCTGACTTATCCTCATGGGCACTTCGCTTGTATTCGCTTGACACCCTGGACTGCGTACTTGGTTACAATGTCGATCACCCCCCGGCCTACCCTTTGACAAGGTCGGACTATGTCCAACACATGGAACCAATGGGAAGGTCAAATCCTCGACGGAAAGTTCGCGCTTCTGCGATACCTCGGCGGATCCGAAAAGTGCGGCGTCTTCCTCTCAGAGCGGCATGACGGTGAACGGCTTGTAAAAGCTGCGATCAAACTTGTCCCTGCGGATCGAGAAAATGGCGAACTCCAACTCTCGCGCTGGCAAATGGCGGCGGAGCTCTCGCACCCTCACTTGATTCCTCTATTTGAAATGGGGCGATCCGAGCTTGGCGGCGCGCCGCTTGTCTTTGTCGTAATGGAATGCGCTGAGGAGAACCTTGCGCAGGTTCTTCCCGACCGGGCGCTCACGCCTGCCGAGGCTCGAGTGATGCTTGAGTCAGTCTTGGACGTCCTTGGGTACCTTCACCGGAAAGGCTACGTACACGGACACATCAAGCCGGCGAACATCATGGCCAGCGGCGATGAACTGAAGGTGTCGAGCGACGGGCTTTGCCGTGCCGGGGAATTCCTGGATGGTCGCGGCTATCAGGACGCATACGACGCACCTGAAAATGTCCGTGGAGTCCTACCAAAACCTGAGCCGATGTCGCCTGCAGGCGACGTGTGGTCTCTGGGCATGACCCTAGTCGAGACGCTGACACAAAATCTGCCCGTTGCACGAACGGAGGAACAACAGGATCCGCTGCTTCCGCGGTCGCTGCAGGAGCCTTTTCTGAAGATTGCAAGCCACTGTCTGCTTCTTCAGCCTTCCAGCCGATGGACAGTTGATCAAATCGTAGCGCAATTGGAAGGACGCGCTCCAATCCCCCAAACTCAAGCGATTTCGCCCGGTGTTCGGGCTCCGTTACCTGCGGTGCAGCCCACGGCCCGGGCCTCTAGACCGCCAGCGAAACAACGAAGCTACATGACGCCAATCGCGGTCGGGTCCGCGCTTGTGTTAACCGCAATTCTGGCAGGGCCGAAACTGTTTCCCCGCCATGCGGATACTCCACAAGTTCCCCCCGCCACCGTCGAACAGCCGCTCGTTCCGCCTGCGCCGAAACAGGCTGCTCCGTCGCCACAAGTGCATGTCAGCAACTCCTACAGGCCGGCCGTTGATGAGGAAGAGCAGACTTCCAAAGCGCCTGTCCCTGTGCCCGCCTTGATTCATCCCGAGACGCTGCATGAAGAGGAAACCAACACTGTCGCGAGAGTTCCTGCAGGCTCTCCTGTTCGCGGCGAAGTCGCTCACCAGGTCAGCCCTGAAGTGCTTCAGTCGGCGAGGAATTCCATTCGAGGCACGGTGAGAGTGATCGTCAAGGTGAACGTCGACCAGTCAGGAAACGTAGAGGACGCAGAACTCGAATCTCGTGGACCGAGCAAATACTTTGCACGCGCGGCTCTGGATGCTGCGCAGGATTGGAAATTCAAGGCGCCGAAAGTGGGTAGTCGGGGCGTACTGAGCACTTGGACCATACGATTCGAATTTACCCGTGATGGGACTACAGTTGTTCCGACGCAAGAAATGCCATAGCGCGAAATTGCACGGAACGAGGGAAAGGCTTGATAGATGCCAAAAAATCTCGACCTCGATCATCGCGCCGCATCAGCGATCCTGCGAACTCCAATGAAGCCCTCTCGTAGCTAACTTGCCCGCGCCGTGAGGCGCGGCGCACATCGGTATGTTACGATTCCACCTCTATGCAAACAGGGATTATTGGGCTTCCGCAGGTTGGCAAGACTACTTTGTTCAAAATTCTGACGCGCGCTAAGCTGGACGAAAAATCCGCGCGTGCGGCCACGCATGTGGGCGTGGCGCGTGTGCCGGAGCCGCGGCTTGAACTGCTCGCCAAGCTTTACAATCCGAAAAAGATTACGTATGCGACAGTCGAATATGTCGACGTCGGCGGCATGGTGAAAGATCGCGCGAAGGATTCTGCCGTGCTTGCGCCGCTGCGCGAAGTGGATGCGCTGGCACATGTGTTGCGAGTATTCGACGATCCTTCCGTGCCGCATTCGGCGGGGTCGATCGATCCGTTGCGCGATGCGGAGGTGCTGGATCTCGAACTGATGCTCTCCGATCTCGATCAGATCGAGCGGCGCATCGAGCGCGTGGAAAAAGATTTGAAGAAAAAGAAGGAGCCGATTCTGGAGCAGGAGCTGGTTTTGCTGAACCGCTGCAAGGCGGCCATCGAATCGGAAAAGCCGCTGCGCGAACTGGAATTCAATCCGGACGAACGGAAGACGATCAACGGTTACAAATTTCTTTCGCAGCGGCCCATGCTGTACGTTTTGAATCTTGGCGACAGCGAAGTGGCCGAGCTGGACACGGCCGTCGAGCGCCACAAGCTGGGGAAACTTGTGGGCCGTCCCAACACTGTGGTGCTCTCGATTTGCGGGCGCATCGAGGCCGAACTTGCCGAACTCGAACCGGCCGAAGCCACTGAAATGCTCGCGGCGTACGGACTGAAATCTTCGGGGCTCGATCGCATCATTCAGGCGACCTACCAGCTTCTTGGCCTCACTTCGTTTTTCACCGCGGGCGAACCTGAAGTTCGCGCCTGGACCATCAAGCGCGGGATGAACGCGCAAAAGGCCGCGGGCGCGATTCACTCGGACATCGAGCGCGGCTTCATTCGCGCTGAGGTTGTGCGGTGCGAGGATCTGCTTGCCGCGGGGAGTTTGCCAATCGCTCGCGAACGCGCGCAGGTGCGCCTCGAAGGGAAGGAATACATCGTCCAGGAAGGCGACGTTATTCTGTTTCGGCATAGCGGCTGAGGGTTTGGTAGCACAGGCACTCCTGCCTGTGCGGTTTTGTAGATTGCGCTACTACGCCGGTTACCTGCGATCGCGAAAACCGCACAGGCAGGAGTGCCTGTGCTACTTAAGGGCCAAACTCGCGCGTTCCCGACTATTACGATGATTGCACAATCTATCTCCGTCCCTGCTTCTCGCATGATTCTGGCGCTGCTGCTGGGACTGACGGCCGCGGCGGCTAATATTCTTGGCGGGCTTTTCATTCTGCACCGCGAATGGTCGCGGCAGTACTTGAAATACTTTCTCGCGCTCGGCGCGGGCTTCATGCTGGCCGCGGCCATTCTTGAAATTCTTCCCGAGTCGGTGGCGCTTACGGGAAACCTCGCGTATTTTCTCGTGCTGGTCGGATATTTCATCGTGCATTTTTTTGAGCACACGCTGGCGCCACATTTTCATTTCGGAGAAGAAACGCACGTCGAGCATTTTGTGCCGAATCACGCGGGAATTTCCGCGTTGCTGGGGCTCTCGATTCACACCTTTTTTGATGGCGTGGCGATTGCTTCCGGGTTTTTGGTTTCCGGGTGGCTGGGCGGCGTGATTTTTCTGGCGATCGTTCTGCACAAAATCCCGGAAGGTTTCACGGTGGCATCACTTATGCTCGCGAGCGGGCAGAGCCGCCGCACGGCGTTTCTGGCTGCAATCTGGCTGGGCGTGGCAACGGTTGCCGGGGTTCTGCTGATGGGCTTGCTGCATTCGCAGGTTGGATATGCGTTGCCGATTTCGGCGGGAGTGACTTTGTATGTTGCCGCGACGGACTTGATCCCTGAAGTCAATCGCGAACCTGACACGCGGATGGCGCTGCTTGTTTTCCTTGGCGTGTCGCTGATGTTGCTGCTCGCCAAATTGTTTCGCGCTTGAAGAAGTAGCACAGGCATCCGCCGCGGCGGACCTGTGTGGTTTTCTAGATTGCACTTGCGCTGTCGGTTCAACTACGATCGCGAAAAGCGCACAGGCAGAGTGCCTGTGCTACCAAAACCCAGCATTGAATTCCGGGCGGTGCCGGATGTATGTTGCCATTCGGACCTGAAACTAAATGGAAATCGCAACGTGAGGGAATCCATGAGCGACCTGCTTAGCCGCCGAACAATACTTAAGTACGGAACAGCTGCGGTGGCGTCGGCGGCGCTCGGAAATCTTGCGATGGGTCAAGGCAAGACGGGTGCGCAGCAACGCGTCGTCGTGATCATGTTTGACGGTTTCGACCCACGCTATCTGGCCGCCAGCAAGATGCCCGTCATGGGCCAGTGGAAGCGCGATGGGATCTACAAGCAAGTGACGGGCGTGATGCCTTCCGTGACCAATGCCAACAATGCCTCGATTTGCTGCGGCGCCTGGCCTGAAACGCATGGGATTATTGCGAATTCCTATTTCGACGAAAAGAGCGGAGAAGAGCTTTACGTGGAATCCGCTGACCTCGTGCTCGCTCCCACATTGTTTGAACGCGCAGGGCGCCATGGCGTGAAGTCGGCGCTGCTTTCCAGCAAGGCGAAGACGGCCACGCTTCTTTTGCGCGGCGCTGAAATTGTGCTGACAGCGGAAAACCCTACGCCCGACTGGGTCCAGAAACTCGGTCCGGCGCCCGCAATCTATAGCGCGGATATTAATTACTGGCTGATGGCAGCCGCCATTAACATTTTAAAAACTCGCCCTGACATCGGCGTCCTGTACGTTCACACCACGGATTATCCGATGCACATGTGGGCTCCCGAGGCGCCGGAATCGAAAGAGCACCTGGCGCGCATGGACGATCTTTTTGGCCAGGCCATGAAAGCGGCTCCGGACGCCGCGTTCCTTGCTACCGCGGACCACGGAATGAACGCCAAAAGTTTGTGCTGGGATCTCGAGCAAGTCTGCGCCGGCAAAGGAGTGCCGATCCGAAAAGCTGTTTCAACTGGACGCGACCGCTACATGAAGCATCACCGGGGTTGCAGCGGAACAGTCTATGTCTATCTGAAAGATCCGAAAGACGCCGCACGGGTTCGAGACATTGTGTCCGGAGTGAAGGGGGTCGAGAGGATTCTCACGCGCGAAGAGGCCGCGAAGGAATTCAAATTGATGGCCTCGCGGATCGGGCACCTCGTGGTGATCGGCGACAAGGACACTGTGTTCGGCGAACTCGATGACGAAAAGGAAAGTTTTCCGGGGCTGCGCTCGCACGGATCCTTGCACGAAATCGATGTTCCACTGTTCGTTTACAACGCGAAAAACGCACCGTCCGCCGATTACTTCAACCATAATCTCGATTTGGCGCGATGGCTTTATCAAAGTTGAAGCGCGCAGGCGGCCGAGATGTTCATCCTGATTTTTGCGAACACGTTCGGAGAAAATGATCGAAGACAATAAACAACTGTTCGGGAATATTCAGGGACTCGTCGAAGCGTGGTGCGATCGCCGCTGTTTGCTCGCGCTCAGAAATATATTGCGTGGTTATCCGCTTGTCTCGCCGCTTGCAGACGGCTGGGGCGAGCTTCTCAAATCCCTTCAGGATGTGCGCGCGTTCGCCAGGAAAGAACTGACTGCCGAAGAATTTAAGGTGCTGGAAGACTGCATTCGAGCAGTTGACGCCGCCGTTCACCGCACGGGATTTTGAGAGACGAGGTGAATGGTTACTGCATCACACTGAAACAAAAGGATTTGCTAGCCAAGGGTTCGATTTGGGCACTTCGATTTTCCCGCAACTTTTTGACAACAAACGGGTTTGATAGACTGTGGAGGCCATGGCTAGGACCGACGTCCAATTGATGCTGGACGTGAAAGCCGGGGACGAACAGTCCTTTGAGCTTTTGCTCCGCAAGTACAGGACTCCCCTGGTCAATTTCCTTTACCGGATGGTCCGCGATACGGCTGTCGCGGAAGATTTGGCCCAGGAAGTTTTCCTCCGCGTCTACCGCGCTCGCCAGGAATATGCCCCGAGCGCCAAGTTCACCACCTGGATGTTCCGCATCGCCACGAATCTGGCGCTCAATTCCGTGCGCGATAATCGCCACCGCCAGTTGGAAATTTCCATGGACCAGACGGTGGACACAGGAGAGAACGAGCAGCCGGCGCTGGAAGTTCCCGACCGCGCGCCAAGCGTCGAGCAGGAACTCGTGGCGCGTGTCCGCGCGGAAATGATTATGAAAGCGATTCACGCGTTGCCCGAAAAACAGCGGGCAGCGGTGCTGTTGCACAAGTATCAGGAACTCGATTACGACGAAATTGCGCGCGTTCTGGAATGTTCGGAAAGCGCGCTGAAATCGCTTTTGTTCAGAGCTTATGAAACGCTGCGCGTCGAACTGGCGCCACTCGTGAGTCCTACGGTGAGGATGGATCGAGTGCCGGCCGACCGCAGCGGACAGCCCGCCTGATCAGAGGCGCGGGCTGCGCTTGACGCCTGCCTGATTGGAAGTATGGTGAGGAAGTGAGGGACCTATGTTTGGACAAAGAAAAAAGCAGCCTGAAACAATGCGCTGCACTCGAAAGCAAATTAGTCGAATATCTCGATGGACGCGCGCAGCCTGCCGACCGTCACGCCGTCGAGGAACATCTGTCGAGCTGCGCTTCCTGCCGCTTGCGCGTCGAGGAGTTCCGCGGGCTCTGGAGCGCGCTGGACGATCTCCCGGCAATTTCTCCATCGCCCGCGTTTGATGCGGCGTTGCGCGCGCGCATTGCCGCCGAGCCTGCGCCCCGCGGCTTCTGGGACTGGATGCCGTCGCCGAGGCTGGCCTTTGCGGTTACGGCGCTCGTGGTCATGTCGGTCTGGCTGTCTTCACGGCCCAGCGTCACAACGAATCCGTCGGTGGTAAGCCATGCGATCCAGTCGATGCAGGAGACTAAGGTCACGGCGGAATCGGACTTTGGCATGATCCGGGATTTGCCGGTGCTCGAGAATTTTGACGTCGTGTCGAAATTCGACGCCCTTTCCGAGCTCCCGGTTTCTCCGGCAGCCACAAAGGACGAAGGTACGAAAGAAACCAGGTAATGAAGCGGAGATTCCAATTCGGGGCTTTCCTGGCCGCTTGTTTGGCGGCGGGACTCTTGTGCGGCTCCGCGCACGCGCAAAGATCCAACGCGGCTCCTCAACAAGAGGGAGAACCACAGCGCCCGGCGCCGCGGCAGCAAGTGCGGCCCAGGCTGCAGAACTCCATTCCGCCCGCGGGCAATCCAAACAATTTGCCCCCCAAGGCCATCGAGAGGCTTCAGGAATTGCCTCCACAGAAGCAAGAGCAGTTTATGAGGAACAATCAGCGCTTCAATAGCCTGCCGCCGGAGCAGCAGGCGCAGATTCGCCAGCGCCTGGAAGCCTGGAACCGCCTCACTCCCCAGCAGCAGCAGGCTTTGCGCGACCGGCAGCAGGTATGGGAGCAAATGACTCCTGCGCAGAGGAGATATGTCCAGCAGTCTCTGTTCCCGCGGTGGGAGCAGATGCTCCCCGCGCGGCGCCAGGCCATCCTGCAACGCCTGCACTCGCTGCGCAACATGACCGAAACGGACCGCCAGGCCAAGCTCAACGATCCTGCCTTTACCGAGGGATTGAATCCCGAAGATCGTGAAATGCTCGGCCAGCTCGCCCACCTGCACGTCGGCATGGCCCCCGATTCGCCCTAAAAGTAAGCCGCACGTCCCAATTTCAGTCGCAATTACGGTCGAAACGGGAACTTTGCCCGCAAAACCCCGGAAGAAAATGCCTCGCAGTTACTCTTACGAAACAATCTTGCGAATTTTTTGCGGGAATCGCACTTCTAATTCTTGTTGGGGATTTTGGCATATACACAACATGTAGTGGTTTTTCAGAAACACCCTACTAGCCTGGCGTATTTCCACAATAAATCTTCCAGCCTCTACTGTTTTCGCTTGACAAGTTTTCGATCCTGACTAGAATCGTGGCACAAAGTGGGATGAAGTGGTCGTAAGTGAAAGACAGTGGCGAAGTCGATGGGGCTGTGAAGCAGTCAAGGGGACTACCTGTGAGGAGCGAACGCTCGACAAGCACTTTGGGCCGACGACTACATGCTAAGGGGAAACATACCAGCAAGAGTGGACGAGAAGGGCCGTCTCAAAATACCCGCGGCCTTTCTGGAAGAGCTCAAGGGATTTGGCGGGCAGTTCTACGTCACGAGCGAAACCGGTGATTATGCCCGGATCTTCCCAATGAAAATCTGGGAGGAATTGGAGAGCAAGCTGGCAAGGCTCTCTTCGCACAACCGTACCAAGCAGAAGTTCCTGACCTGGACGAACTATTACGGCCAGGCGGTGGAAGTGGACAGCCAGGGAAGGATCCTGATTCCACCGGTGTTACGGGAAGCGGCGCAGATGAAGGGCGACGTGGACGTGATGGGGCACCTGACGTACCTGGAAGTTTGGAACCACGGCCGGTCGCTGGAGAACCTGAAGAAGAGTCCGATCACGGACGACGATCTGAAGATACTGGACGACCTGGGCATCTAGTTTGAACGTTCAGCACAAGCCAGTGCTCGTCGAAGAGACGACGGACTGGCTGGCAATCAAGCCAGGCGGCCTTTACGTCGATGCCACCGTCGGGCTGGGGGGACACGCAATCGAAATTGTCCGGCGGCTCGGGGCCGGGGGGCGGCTGGTGGGGCTGGATCGCGACGCGCAGGCGCTGGAAATCGCGCGCGGCAGGCTGGCGGAGTTCGGGGACAAGGTGACTTTGGTGCACGCTAACTTTTCACAAATCGGCGAGGTTTTCGCGGAGCGAAATCTTCCTCCCGCCGATGGCGTGCTGGCGGACCTGGGCGTATCGAGCATGCAGCTGGATTTGGGCGAGCGCGGCTTTTCATTTCGCGCGCGAGGCCCGCTGGACATGCGCATGGACCGCGAGTCCGAAGAGACGGCTTCAGACATTGTGAACACGGCGGGCGAAAAAGCACTCGCCGACCTGCTCTACCAATACGGGGAAGAGCGGGATTCACGCAGAATCGCCAGGACGATCGTTCGAGCGCGTCCCATACGGGACACCGAACACCTGGCAACGGTTGTGGCAGGGGCCCGAAACGTAAGGGGAAGGCAGAAGCTGCATCCCGCGACAAAAACGTTTCTGGCGCTGCGGATTGCGGTGAATCGAGAGATGGAGGAACTCGGGCAGTTTCTTTCTAGGGTTCCTGCCACACTATCTCCGGGCGGCCGGTGGGTGATGCTCAGCTATCACTCGCTGGAGGACCGCCAGGTCAAGCAGTGCTTTCAGCGGCTCGCGCACGAGGGGACGCTGAAGATTCTCACCAAGAAAGTGATTCAAGCTTCGGACGCGGAGGTTGCGGCCAACCCGCGCGCGCGCAGCGTGAAGATGCGCGCAGCCGAAAAGACAGGACTGGACTCTACCTGGAGCCCGGCCGAATAAATTGATCCCGACCAGCACGGGACGCCGCAAGAGGAAGCGTGGCTGAGATGACCGAGTTCTTTACCGTCAAACACATTGATAATTCGCGGCTGGTGCGGTTCGTGGCGCCCAATCACATGCGCGAATGCGCGCGCGTCGTTTCGCTCGGCGGATTGATCGCTCTCGGGCGCTTTCCTTTATGCCTGGCAGCATTTTGAGACGATCCAGCTGCGTTACCAGCTCGAATCGTTGCGCAGCGAACGCGCTCAGACAAGGGAACTCAATCAGGAACTCAAGTTGGAAGTCGCGGGACTGCGCGCTCCGGAACGTATCGACATGATTGCGCGGCGGCAGCTTGGCCTGACCGCTCCCGTGCCCGGACAAGTGGCGCCAATGGATCTGCCGCCGAACGCGGTTGTGGCGGAGGCGCGCCCGGCAAATGCTGCGGCAGCGCAGCAGTAGACTTCTCAGTGGCGCGGTGCTTCAGCCTGCGAGGTTTCGCGCCTGTTACTGGATCCCAAAACTGCTCCGGAGGCTGAAGCCCGCGCTACTCGTCGCGAAAATATGGATCTTCGCAGTCCCCGGACCCGGATCATTATTGTAGCTGCCCTCGCGGCGATGTGGACCGGGGCGGTGTTCGGACGGCTGGCCTACCTGCAACTTTTCCGCTACAGCGAATATTATTCCCGCGCGCAGCACCAGCAGCGGCTGATTGTGGATGTCGGCGCGAGCCGCGCGGAAATTTTTGACCGCAACATGAATCCGCTGGCGATGAGCGTGCCGGTGGATTCGGCCTTCGCGGTGCCCTCGGAAATTGCCGACCCCGACATGGTGGCGCGCCTGATCGGAAAAGTTCTGGACACTCCGTCCGACGAAATCGCCACGCGGATTGCCAGCTCGCGTTCCTTTGCCTGGATTGCGCGCAAACTTCCTCCCGAAAAAGCGAACCGCATTGCCGCGATGAACCTGCGCGGGATTTATTTCCAGCGGGAAGGCGGACGGTTCTATCCGAAGCGCGAACTTGCCGCGCACGTGCTCGGTTACGTGGACATCGACGAGAAAGGGCTGGGAGGCATCGAGTACTCGCTCGACGACAGCATTCGCAGCAAGCCCGGCAAAATGCTGATCCTGGCCGATGCGCACCGCCGCTGGTACGACTCGACCGACAAGGCGCCGGACACCGGCACGAGCGTCGTGCTCACGCTCGACGAAAAAATCCAGTACATCGCGGAGAAAGAACTGGCGCAGGCGATTCAAGACACGCATGCGAAGTCCGGAACCGTCATCGTGGAAAATCCGAATTCCGGCGAACTGCTGGCCGTTGCGAACTGGCCGACGTTCAATCCCAATGCGGCGAAGGACAGCCCTCCCGAAGCGCGCGTGGATCGCGCGGCGAGCGCGCTGTACGAGCCGGGCTCCGTCTTCAAAATTGTGACGCTTTCCGCGGCCATCGATCAGGGCGTCACGAATCCGGACGAAGTCGTCGATTGCCAGAATGGCGCGATCTACATCGCCGGGCACCGCATTCGCGACCACAAGGCGTACGGCCTGCTCACCGTTTCGCAGATTCTCCAATACTCGAGCGATGTTGGCGCGATCAAAGTCGGGTTGCGCCTCGGGGCGCCAAAATTTTATGACTACATTCGCGCCTTCGGATTTGGCCAGCCCACCGGCGTGGATTTGCCGGGCGAGAGCCGCGGGAAGCTGCGCCGCATCGAAAATTGGACGCCGGTTTCGGTCGGTTCGATTTCCATGGGGCAGGAAGTCGGCGTGACGCCGCTGCAAATGATCTCGGCGGTGTCGGCCATGGCCAATGGCGGGTTGATCGTCAGGCCGCACGTGGTGCGTGAGCTGCGCCGCGGCAATCAAGTCGTGGAGCCGCCGGATTCGCAGTTCCTGCCGCGCCGCGTCATCAAGGAGACGACGGCAGCGTCCATGCGCCGCATGCTCGAAGGCGTCGTCCTGGGCGGCACAGGGAAGAAAGCCAAGCTGGATGGGTACACCTCGGCGGGAAAGACCGGCACCGCGCAGAAATACGATCCGGAGACAGGACGTTACTCCACGCATGAGTTGATTGCCTCGTTCGTCGGATTCGCACCGATCAACACGCCCGCTGTCACGATCTACGTGCAACTCGATTCGCCGACGGGCGCTCACGAAGGCGGCCAGGTCGCCGCGCCCGTGTTCAAGCAGGTCGCGCAGCAGGTGCTCGCGTACCTGGATGTGCCGCGCGACGTTCCTGTTGCTGCGGAAACACTTCGCGCAAGCCGCGCGCGGGCCGCGCAGGAGAAGGATGATAATTTGACGGATGTGAGCGATTTCGATCCTGTGCAGATGTCAACGGCCGCCGCGGTGGATGATCCTGTGGCTGCAACGCCGCATTCCGCTCCGGCTGCCACCGCGCCGACAGTGGAGTTTGCGGAAGGCGACGGAATTCCCGCGCCGCAACTGGTGGGAAAAACCGTGCGCGAAGTCACGGAAGCGTGCCTGAAAATGGGGCTGACTCCTGTTTTGGTCGGGACTGGAATTGCGACAGAACAATCTCCGGAGCCGGGAGCTACGATTCGCCGCGGGAGCCGGATCACTGTGCAATTTGCGCGCGACTCCTCTCTCTTGTCAGCGGCGGCCCGGGGGAAAGTCAAGTGAGGGCGAAAGCGGGAACTGTGGCGGACAAGGACGAAAGCGAAGCGCATATGACACCCGCGGGAACAGCGCGCGCCGCGGTGCGTCTGGCGAAGCTGTTGCGGGGCGTCGATGTGCGCGGGACGGTTACGCAGAGCGACCTGGAAATTTTGGAAATTGCCTATGACAGCCGCCAGGTGAAACCGGGGACATTGTTCGTCGCGATTCGCGGAGAAAAAACCGACGGCAACAAATTCGTGGCGGACGCCGTCGCACGCGGGGCTGTCGCCGTCATCAGCGAGCAGGCGATTCCCGGCACGCTTCCGGCGGAATTTCCGTGGATACAAGTTGCGGATGCGCGCAAGGCGCTGGCGATTTCCGCAGCAAATTATTACGTGCGCCCCGCGGAAGTGCTGAAGCTCATTGGCGTGACAGGGACGAACGGTAAGACCACGACTTCCTATCTGGTGGATTCGATCCTGCGCGCGGCGGGCTGCGAAGTCGGCCTGTTGGGCACGATTGCCTACCGGCTGGTGCGCGAGTCCATCGCTGCGCCAAACACCACTCCTGAATCGCTTGATCTTCAGAAGTATCTGGCTGAAATTGTTCGCGCGGGAGGGACGCACGCGGTGCTGGAAGCCAGTTCGCACGCGCTGGCGATGGACCGTTTGTGGGGATGCCCGTTCGCGGTGGCGATTTTCACGAACCTGACGCGTGACCATCTCGATTATCACAAAACTTTTGACGAGTACTTCGCGGCCAAGCGCCGCTTGTTTGAAGGCACGGGCGCCGCAGCCCCGGCCGCAGGCGTGATCAACCGCGATGACGAATACGGGCAAAAACTTTTGGGCCTGGCTTCGCAGACGCTGACGTACGGTCTCGAACCCGGCGCGGACGTCACCACTCGCAAGCCCGCGATTTCCCTTTCCGGCATCGAGTTCACAGCCGAAACTCCAGCAGGAAAAATCGAAATTCGCTCAAAACTTGTCGGTCGGCCCAACGTGTACAACATCCTGGCCGCAATCGGTGCCGGAGTGGCACTCGGGCTTCCCAAAGAAGTCATCGCCGCGGGCATTGCACAGCTGTCGGCAGTGCCGGGCCGCTTCGAGCGTATCGAAGCGGGACAGCCATTCCTCGTCGTCGTGGATTACGCGCATACCGATGACGCGCTGCGCAACCTGCTCGCCACGGCCAAGGATTTGCATCCTGAGGGCCGCATCATCACCCTGTTTGGCTGCGGCGGGGACCGCGACCGCACCAAGCGGCCACTGATGGGAGAGGCGGCGGGCCGCGCGAGCGAAATCGTGGTGCTGACGTCGGACAATCCGCGGAGCGAGGACCCGCTGCTCATCATCAATGATGTGATTGTCGGCGTCCAGCGCACCAAAGCGAAGCTCTTGGTGGAGCCGGACCGGCAGAAGGCGGTCGAGGTGGCGCTGGATGAGGCGCGATCGGGCGACATCGTGCTGCTCGCGGGCAAGGGGCATGAAACGTACCAGGTGTTGCGCGACCGCACGATTGAGTTTGACGATCGCGAGGTGGCGCGAGCGGTTTTGCGCCGTCGCGGTTTTGGCGGCGATTGACCCGTGGAGATAAATGGTTTTGGCAGTAGGGGCACGGTCCGCCGCGGCGGATGCCCCTACGAATGAAAGATGCAGAGCGAGTCTGCGGTCTTGAAAGTGCTCTCTATTCGTAAGGGACGCTGATCCAAGGGTGAACCCAGACCAGTGAAGCCCAGCCCCTTGAGGACGCTATGCGGTGGACGGTTGAAGAAGTGGCTCGCGCTCTGGGTGTTAGGCCGCCCGGTGGCGTCGACCCCCTGGCCCGGTTGGCCGGTGTCTCGATTGATTCTCGCACCCTGGCTCGCGGCGAGCTATTCGTCGCGATACACGGACCGCGTCACGATGGACACAATTACGTCGTGGCGGCCCTGGAGGCTGGCGCGCTGGCCGGGGTCGTGGCGGCCGACCGTCTTTCCGCATATGCCGAGCCTTACCGGTCGAAACTGCTCGCGGTTCCGGACACGCTTGCCGCGCTCCAGGACCTCGCGCAGGCCGTACGAACGCGATGGGGGCGGCGCCTGGCAGCCGTTACCGGGTCGGCCGGAAAAACCACAACGAAGGAAATTCTGGCGGCGTTGCTGGCCGCGCGGTTCCGCGTACTGAAGTCGGAAGGCAATCTGAACAACGAGTACGGCCTGCCGCTGCAATTGCTGCGGCTGGAAGAGTCGGACGAAGCCGCGGTCGTGGAATTGGGGATGTCCCACGCGGGCGAACTGAAGCGCCTGGCGGAAATTGCGCGGCCGGACGTAGGCGTTGTGACGCGCGTGGCGCCGGTGCATCTGGAATTTTTTGCGTCGGTGGACGAAATTGCGCTGGCCAAGCGCGAGTTGATCGAAGGGCTCGCGGGGCGCGAGAGCGTCGCCGTGCTGAATGCAGATGACCCGCGCGTCGCGCGCTTCGCGCAAGTTGCGCCCGGGCGCGTGGTGACATTTGGCGTCGCCGAACGCGCCGATTTCCGCGCGGAAAATATTCAGGACCGTGGCTTGAACGGCAGCGAATTTGATTTTCTGGGGCCGGAGGGCCGCGCGCGGCTGCGCCTGCCTCTTGCCGGGCGGCACAATATTTCCAACGCGCTGGCGGCGCTCGCCGCGGCGAGCGTCTGGGGCGTTGGCGCTGCGGAGGCTGGAGAAATTTTTCCGAAATTGGAGGCGACTGGAATGCGCGGCCGCGTCCTGCATTATGACGCGGGATTTACGGTGATCAACGATTGCTACAACTCGAATCCTGTGGCGCTTGCGGCGATGGTCGAGCTGCTCACAAACACGCCTGCTGAGGGCCGTCACATTCTCGCAGCGGGCGAAATGCTGGAGCTTGGTCCCGCTTCCGCAGAATTGCATCGCGAGGCCGGACGCGCGGCTGCGGAGACGGGAAAACTTAGCTGGATCCTCGGCGTGCAGGGTGACGCGGAAAATTTTGTTCGCGGGGCCGTCGAAGCCGGCCATCCAGCGGCGCGAGCAAAATTTTGCGCGTCGTCCGCGGAGGCCGGCGCGTTCCTCGAGAAATTGATGGAGCGTGGAGATGTTCTTCTGGTGAAAGGTTCGCGCGGCGTGAAGATGGAACGAATTGTCGAGGCGCTCGATTCGCGCTTCGTGCGCACGAGCGCCGAGCCGGCTGCTTCCGTTGCAAGCGGCACGCCCAAGGAGCGTGCCTGAGATGCTGCTCTACCTCTTCTACCACGTGCTCCAGCCCTATTTTCACGCGCTGAACGTGTTTCGCTACATCACCGTCCGGACGGCGCTCGCCAGCCTGACAGCTCTGCTGATCACTCTGGTGCTGGGCCCCTGGGTGATCCGGCGATTGAGCGACCTGCAAATCGGACAGTTCATACGCGAGGAAGGGCCGAAGAGCCACCAGTCCAAGGCCGGAACGCCGACGATGGGCGGCGTGCTGATCGTGGGCTCAACCGTGATTCCCACGCTGCTTTGGGGAGACCTCGAAAATGATTACGTGTGGCTCGCTGTTCTTACCATGGTGGTGTTCGGGCTCATCGGCTTCATCGACGATTACAGCAAGGTGATGAAAAAAAAGAATCTCGGGCTGACCGGGAAACACAAATTCTTTCTGCAGATTATCGCGAGTTGCGGCCTCGCCGTCACTCTGCTCACCCTCACGGCGAACGGCACATACTCGACGCAACTGAGCGTTCCATTTTTCAAAAACTTTCATCCGGACCTGGTGATTCATTCGCTGCTGTCGACGCACTATCTTTGGTGGCTCTCTTACTTTCCATTCTTGATTTTCGTGGCGCTGGTGCTTGTTGGGTCTTCCAACGCCGTGAATCTGACGGACGGCCTGGACGGGCTGGCTATCGGCTGCGTGGTGGTCGCCGCCGGGGCGCTCACTGTTTTGACGTACGTGACGAGCTTCGCGCGATTCTCTGAATATCTCGACATTCCGCACCTGCCGCAGGTGGGCGAGCTTACGATTTTTTGCGGGGCGCTTGTGGGGTCATCGCTCGGATTTCTCTGGTACAACGCGCATCCCGCCGAAGTGTTCATGGGCGATGTGGGTTCGCTGGCTCTGGGCGGGTCGATCGGGATGGTTGCCGTGGCGATCAAGCAGGAGATCCTGCTGTTTTTTGTGGGCGGCGTGTTCGTGCTGGAAGCGCTGTCGGTAATCTTGCAGGTTCTATCGTTTCGCTTGACCGGAAAACGTATCTTCCGGATGTCTCCGCTGCACCATCATTTCGAGTTGGGGGGATGGAGCGAATCGAAAACGATTGTGCGGTTCTGGATCGTGGCATTGGTGTTTGCGCTGTTTTCGCTGACGACGCTGAAATTGAGGTAGCCATTGAAGCCGGTCATTGAACTCTCGGGCAAGCAGGTGCTGGTGGTAGGACTCGCGCGCACGGGCATCGCCACGGCGCTGTTCTGCGCGGAGCGGGGATCACGCGTCACCGCTTCCGAGGAGCGGCCCGAGGCGGAAATTGCGGAAGCAGCGGCGAAGTTGCGCGCCGCGGGCGTCACTCTGGAACTCGGCGGCCACCGGCCCGAAACTTTCGTCCGGCAGGACTTGATCGTGCCGAGCCCAGGCGTGCCGCCGATGATGCCGGCGCTGGCTGCCGCGCGCGCGATCGGCGTCCCTGTGTGGAGCGAGATCGAACTGGCTTGGAGATTTCTGCGCGGGCGGCTCATTTGCATTACTGGCTCGAACGGCAAGACCACAACCACTTCGCTCATCGGCCACATCCTGGAAACCGCGGGGTTGCCGGTGCAGGTGGCGGGAAATATAGGCACGCCGCTGATCTCGCGCGTGGACATTTCGAGTGACTCGAGTTTTACGGTGGTGGAGGCCAGCAGCTTTCAGCTCGAATCGATTTCCAAGTTTCGTCCGGACATCGCCGTGCTGCTCAACGTTACGCCGGACCATCTGGACCGGCACGGATCGATCGAAGCGTATGGCGGCGCGAAAGCGCGCATGTTTGAAAATCAGACGGCGGAAGACGCCGCCGTCATCAACGCGGACGATGCGCTGGCTCATCAATATGCGCCGACCGGGCCGCGCGTGTTCTGGTTCAGCCGGGAGACGCGCGTCGCGGAGGGATGCTACCTGCGCGGCGATGAAGTTGTTTTCCGGTGCGAGGGGACTGAATCGGTTTTGCTGGAGCGCAAAATCATCGGCCTCCGCGGGAGCCACAACGTGGAAAATGTTCTGGCTGCGGCCACGGCCGCGAAACTTGCCGGGGTCGAGCCCGGGGCGATCGCGGAAGGAGTCCGCACCTTCGCGGGGGTGGAGCACCGGATCGAATACGTCGCCACGATTTCGGGAGTGGATTATTTCAACGACTCAAAGGCCACCAACGTCGATGCCACGCTGAAGGCGCTCGATGCGTTTCCGGGGAATGTCGTTGTGATTCTCGGCGGCAAGGACAAAGGCAGCGATTACAAAATTCTACGCAAGGCGCTGCGCAGCCACGCGCGCCTGGCGCTGCTGATCGGCAGCGCGGCGGAAAAAATCGAAGCGGAACTTTCCGGCGTCATTCCCGTGGAGCGCGCAGGGACCCTGGCGCGCGCCGTGGAGATGGCCTCGCGGCGCGCGCAGCCGGGCGACACCGTTCTGCTGGCGCCCGCCTGCGCGAGCTTTGATCAGTTTGAAAATTACGAGCACCGCGGACGCGTCTTCAAGCAGCTCGTCCGTGAACTTGAGAAAAAACACGCGGCGTAAGGAGAGCGACTCGTCTCAAAAGTTGAGTTGTCATTCTGAGCGAAGCGAAGAATCTCTCTGCGGTTTGAATGCCAGAACTGAGAGATTTTTGCTTCGCTCAGAATGACAAAATGAGAATGATTTTGCTCTTCTGAAAAGCGGCAATTTGAAAGGGCTCCGAGGATGCCACGGCAACTGCAGACCGACCGATGGATGTTTGGCTCGACACTGGCGCTGTGCCTGATCGGGGCCATCATGGTGTTCAGCGCTTCGGCCGTCATGGCGCGCGATGAATACGGCAACGGCTCGCACTTCCTCCTGCGCCAGCTCCTGTGGCTGGCGATCGGACTCGGCGGAATGATGGCCGTCATGAATCTGGACTACCGCAAGATGCGGAAGCCGGAAGTGATCTTCACCGCGTTGTTCGGAGTGCTGGTGCTGCTGGCCGGAGTTTTCTTTCTCGATAAGTCGCACGCGACGCATCGCTGGATTCGCCTGGGGCCGGCAAGCCTGCAGCCCTCCGAACTCGCCAAGCTGGCCGTGATTTTTTATCTGGCGTGGTTTCTGGAGAGGCGCCGGCGCCCGGAAGGATTCGGGATGAACGACTGGAAGCGGACGATCGTGCCGGCGATCGGGCCGGTGCTTGTGCTGGTCGGGCTGGTGGTGCTCGAGCCTGATCTCGGGACTGCGGTGGAAATATTCATCATCGCGGTGGCGATGTTGTACGTCGCGGGCCTGAATGTGAAATACATTGTGGGAGCCGGGCTTGCCGCGATTCCTGTTATTTACCTGCTGATTGTGCGCGTGCCGTATCGATTGGAGCGTGTGATTGCGTTTCTGGACCCCACGGCGGACCCGCAGGGGCGCGGCTTTCAGCTTTTGCAATCCCTGATCGCGGTCGGGTCCGGCGGCTTCACCGGCGTCGGTTTGATGGAGAGCAAGCAAAAATTATTTTATTTGCCCGAAGCGCATACGGATTTTATTTTTGCGGTTTTGTGCGAGGAGCTTGGGTTCATCGGCGGCGCGATCGTGCTTTCCTTGTTTGCGATTTACGGCTGGCGCGGAATTCGCTCCGCGTTCAAGACCACGGATGAATTCGGCCGCTTCGCCGCGCTGGGTATCACGGTGATGATTCTGAGCCAGACCATGATTAATCTCGGCGTGGTGCTGGGGATGATGCCGACCAAAGGGATTCCGCTGCCATTCATCAGCTATGGCGGATCGAGCCTGCTGGTGATGCTGCTGGCCACCGGCGTCCTCCTGAATATCAGCCGGCAGGCGGATTAGTCTTAGTAGCGCCGGCGACCCGCTTGCCCCTCTTGCATCGGGGCAAGCGGGACGTCGGCGCTACGAAAAGCGGATCGAATCAGATGCGTTTCGGCGATCAGATTCGCCGTGAGAAAAGAGGCAGCGAGGTTTGAAACTGTTAATCGCTGGCGGCGGCACGGGCGGGCATGTGTTTCCGGCTCTCGCCGTCGCCCGGGAATGGATGTCGCGGGGAGGAGAAAGGGAAGTGGTGTTCGTGGGAACGCAACGCGGGATTGAAGCGCGACTGGTGCCCGAGGCTGGGTTTCCTCTGGAGATGATTCGCTCGGCGGGACTCAAGGGCATCGGCGGGATGAAGCTCGCAATCAATACGGCGAAGCTGCCGCTCTCCATGTGGGATTCATTTTCCATTCTTCGCCGGCATAAATTTTGCGCCGCGCTCGGGGTTGGGGGATACGCCGCAGGCCCGATGATGCTCGCCGCCGTGCTGCGCGGGTTGCCCACCGTTGTGTTCGAGCCGAACGCGGAGCCGGGATTTACGAATCGAGTGCTTGCCCGCATTGTGACGCGCATCGCCACAGCCTACGAAACGCCAACGAAGCTCTGGGGAAGCAAGGCCACTCTCACGGGAATTCCCGTGCGCACGGAATTTTTCGCGATTCCTCCGCGAGCGCCGGCCGAACCATTTCATCTGCTGATCACCGGAGGCAGCCAGGGCGCGCTCATCATCAACCGCACTCTGGTGGATGCCGCCGATTTGCTGGCCGCACAGGAAAATCGCATCTCCATCGTTCACCAAACCGGCGAACGCGACTATAATGCTGTTCGTGTTGCTTATGCGCGGCGTGAAATCAACGCGGAGGTTCTGCCCTTCATCGGGAACATGGCGGAGAGATTTGCCCAGGCCGATTTGATCGTCTGCCGCGCGGGCGCCATCACGGCCGCGGAAGTCGCCGCCGCCGGACGCGCCGCCATCTTCATTCCCTTCGGCGCATCTACAGACAGTCACCAGTTGCGCAAC
This sequence comes from uncultured Acidobacteriota bacterium, assembly GCA_963804145.1. Classification (GTDB taxonomy): domain Bacteria; phylum Acidobacteriota; class Terriglobia; order Acidiferrales; family UBA7541; genus Palsa-360. The sequence goes on from CAWDPI010000011.1 coordinate 167,308, forward strand.
GCCCAGGAAATGCAACAGGCCGGCGCGTCGCGGCTCATCCCGGAGCCCCAGCTCACCGCGGAACGTCTTACGCAGGAAATATTCGGATTGTTTGACCGGCCCACCGAGTTGCAGGCGATGGCGGCCAAAGCGCGGGGTCTCGCGAAGCCTCATGCCGTGCAGGAAATCGTGAACCTGATTGAAGGTGTGGCGCGCGTGGGTGCGGGGCCTGCTGCGAGGCCGCAGGGATAAAAATTATGGTGACGTTTCACAATTTCAAGCGCATTCATCTCGTCGGCATCGGCGGGATCGGCATGAGCGGGATCGCCGAGGTCTTGCTCACGCTCGGCTATTCGGTTTCCGGCTCGGATGCGAAATCCTCAGCGATCACCGAGCGCCTTATGAACATGGGCGCCGAGATTTTCGAGGGCCACCGGGCGGAGCAGGTTCACGGCGCGCACGTCGTGGTGGTTTCCTCGGCAATTCGTGGGGAGAATCCCGAAATCCTCGAAGCGCATCGCCTGAAAATTCCCGTCATACCGCGCGCGGAAATGCTCGCCGAATTGATGCGCCTGAAATACGGAATCGCCATCGCCGGAGCGCACGGCAAAACCACCACCACGTCGATGACGGCGAGCGTGCTGGCCGCGGCCGGGCTCGATCCCACGTTTGTGGTCGGCGGGCGCGTGAACCACGTTGGATCGACGGCTCGGCTCGGGCGGGGCGAATACATGGTCGTCGAAGCCGACGAGAGCGACCGCACGTTTCTCCTGCTTGCGCCGGTGGTGGCCGTGGTGACGACCATCGATCGCGAGCATTTAGACACCTACAAAACTCTCGATGAAATCCAGGAAATTTTCACGCAGTTCGTCAATCGCGTGCCGTTTTACGGTGCCGCCGTTCTGTGCCTCGATGAACCGAACGTGCAAGCCATCATTCCGAATGTGAAGCGGCCGGTCATCACCTACGGCACTTCGAGCCAGGCCGACCTGATCATCAGCGACATTGAGCTTCTGGGACTCGAAAGCCAGTTTCGCTTGACGTATCGCGGGGATGATCTCGGGAAATTTCATTTGAACGGGCCGCCGGGAATCCACAACGTTCGCAATGCCGCTGCGGCCGCGGCCGTCGCGCTCTACCTGAATGTTCCTCCCGAGTTGATCCGCGTGGGGCTCGAGGAATTTGCCGGCGTGGGGCGCCGGTTTGACGTCAAGGGCGTCATCAACAACATCACATTGATCGACGATTACGGCCACCATCCCGTCGAAATTCGCGCCACGCTTGAAGCTGCGCGTGTCTGCCATTTTGAACGCATCCTGGTTCTGTTTCAGCCGCACCGGTACACGCGCACAAAGCACCTGTGGGATGAATTTTGCCGCGCCTTTAACCAGGCCGACATGGTGGTGCTGATGGACATCTATACCGCTGGCGAGCAACCCATCCCTGGTGTTACCGGGCAATCTCTCGCGGACGCGATTCGCGCCGCCGGCCACAAAAACGTGGCATTTCACAATTCCATGCAGGAAGGGATTGAGGAATTGCTGCGCGCCGCGAGGCCCGGAGACGCGATCCTCACGATCGGGGCGGGCAACGTGAGCCGCGCACCGGGAGAGCTGGCGATTTTGTTGGGAGCGAGAGTGTCGTTGCATCATGCGCATTAGCGGAACACATCTTGGCTGTTTTAGTGGCGCAGGCCTCAGCCTGTGGGTTTTCGTCCTTGCAAAGACTAAAGGCCACAGGCTGAAGCCTGCGCCACTAAAACCAGCAGTGAATTATGCGGATTAGCGATCCTAAATTAATCGCGGCGATTGCAGCGCTGGGCGTCGAATACAGGGCCGGCGTGTCGCTCGCGCCGAAAACTTCTCTCGAGATTGGCGGCACATCCGACCTGCTGATCATCCGGAAGCACGGATCCCTGCCCGAGCTGATTAGTTTGCTCAAACAGGCAGGAGTACCACACAGATTCCTCGGCGGCGGCAGCAACGTTCTGTTGCCGGACGGAGAACTTCCGTGGGTGATCCTGCAACTTGCGCGGCAGGATCCGGACGTGCGGTTTGAAGGCAACAATGTTTTCGTGGACTGCGCTGCCGACCTCGGGCGCACGGTCACCACCTGCGCCAAGCACGATCTGGGCGGCATGGAGGGACTGATCGGCGTTCCCGGGTCCATCGGAGGCGCGCTGCGGATGAATGCGGGAGCCTACGGCACGCAGGTCGGGACGTTTGTCCGGGAAGTGCAAATCTACCGAGCGGCCACGGGACGGATCGAGACCCTGCGGGGAGCTGAAATAAATTTTGAATACCGGCACACATCGTTTGCACTCGATGATATTATGCTGTCGGTGCGACTGGAACTTCCGTCCAAACCGTACAGCGAGATACTTCAAGGAATTCGCATCTGCAATGAGAAGCGGCGTGCCAGCCAGCCGCTCAATCAAAAAAGCGCGGGCTGTATTTTCAAGAATCCGCCGGGCGGGTCCGCCGGGCGCATGATCGACGAGCTGGGCCTGAAGGGCCACTCGGTCGGCGATGCCCGCGTCAGCGACCGCCACGCCAATTTTTTCATTAATGCCGGACACGCCTCCGCGGCCGATATGCTCGCGCTGATCGCGGATGTTCGCCAGCGCGTGCGCGACCGCTACGGCGTGGAACTTGAAGAAGAAGTGATCGTGTGGAAGGCCCAGTGAAAAAACGATGAGCGCAGAACCTGATTATCTTCCCGCAGACGCGCTGGCTGAAGACGAGCCGAAGTACCTGCGCCGCCAGAAGCCGGTGGAGATACGCAAGCGCAAATTCAGCCGCAAGGCGTGGCCGTTGTACCGCCGCATATTTGTGGGAGGGCTCGCCGCGCTCGCTGTGGGAATCGCGCTGTACGAAAGCGTAACCTACTTGCTATATTCCCCGGGCGTGGTGCTGGTGAGCGCCGCGCAGATTGAGATTCAGGGCAACCGGTTCGTCCCGCCGGAAGCGATCGCGGAAAAATTTTCGGCGGACCTGGGCCGCAGCGTGGTGCGCGTTCCGTTGACGGAGCGGCGCGAGGCGCTCGAGACTCTTCCGTGGGTGGAGGAAGCTCACGTCCAGCGCGTGATGCCGAACCGCATTCGCGTGGAGATCACCGAGCGCGCGCCTGTCGCGTTTTTGCGGACGGGGAGCGACCTCTCCCTGGTGGATGCGGGCGGCGTGATCCTTGACCGGCCTGCCGACGGGGAATTCAAGTTTCCGGTGGTGAGCGGCATCGCGGAAGCCACGCCGCGGGCAACACGCGAGCAGCACATGAATTTGTACGTGCAGTTCATGAAGGAGATTGAACGGGTACAGCCCGGCGCGGCTGATCACGTCAGCGAGGTGGATATTTCCGACGCTTCCGATTTGCGCGTGACGCTTACGGGAGTCGGAGCGGCATCCGTCAGCGCTTCGCCGATTCTTGTACACTTTGGCGATTCGGATTTTGGCAACCGGTATCATTTGCTGGCGGAAAATATCGACCAGTGGCGGGCCAGCGCGGGAAGCGTCGATTCGGTGGATTTGCGGTTCGCGCGGCAGGTGGTGGTGAATCCGGAATCGAAGACCATCGCGCTCAACTTGAAACAGAGCTCGCCGCAGAGCTTGGCCAAGAGCGCGCCACACACCGCGCCCCATAGCGTGCCCAAAAGCGTAAAGGTCGCGCGGAAACAGCACTAAACAAAAAATTTGAAAAGTATTTGCCCGGGCACACCCCCTGCCCGGGCAAGCAAGGCATAGAAGGAGCGGCGGGTTGACAAAAAAGGAAAAATATCTGGTCGCGCTGGATGTTGGCAGCACGAAGACGTGCGCCATCATCAGCGAGTTGACCGACACGGGCGCGAAGTTTGTAGCCATGGGCGCGGCGGAATCCAAGGGATTGCGCAAGGGATTGATTGTGAACATCGGCGCGGCGGCGACTTCGGTGCGGCGCGCGATTGAAGAGGCCGAAGGTATTGCCGGAGTGCCCGTCGAGCGCGTCATCGCCGGAGTGGCCGGCAGCCACGTCCGCGGAGTGAACAGCCGCGGAGGCATCACGCTGGGGAACCGGCCGCGGGACATTAACCGCGACGACGTTCACCACGCTGTGGATGCCGCGCGGAATATCACGCTCCCCGAGGACCGCGTGGTGTTGCACGTCCTTCCCCAGGAATTCCTGCTCGACGCGCATGAAAATATTCGCGACCCGCTGGGCATGATCGGCGAGCGGCTGGAAGTGAATGTTCACCTGGTCACTTCCTCGGCTTCTGCCATGCAGAATCTGGTGATCGCGATCAACCAGGCGGGCGTGGAAGTTGCGGACACGGTTCTGGAGCCGCTGGCTTCGGCGGAATCCTGCCTCACGCAGGATGAGCGCGAGCTGGGCTGCTGCCTGCTCGATATCGGCGGCGGGACGACGGAACTGGTCGTCCTGGGGAACGGCATGTTGCGCCACGCGGCGGCCATCCCCGTGGGCGGCGATCATTTCACGAACGATCTTGCGGTGGGTTTGCGCACGCCGATTCCCGAGGCGGAGAAAATCAAGCGCGAGCACGCCTGCGTGTTCAAGGATCTGATTGTGGAGGACCAGGCCATCGAAATCGCCAGCGTGGGCGACCGCCCTCCGCGAACGGTGTTCACGCGCATGCTGAATGAAATTGTGGAACCGCGAGCGCAGGAATTGCTTTCGCTCGTTCGCGACGAATTGCAGCGTGGGGGTTTTGCATCGCTCGTTCCCGCCGGACTTGTTTTGACCGGCGGCGGAGCGCATCTCAAGGGACTCGTCGAACAGGCCGAGAACATGTTCCATTTGCCTGTGCGCGTGGCGGTTCCGCGGGGCCTCGAAAAGATGCCCGAACAGCTTTCCCAGCCCGAGTACGCAACAGTAGTCGGCCTGCTTCTGTACGGCGCGCGAGCCCGGCGGCAGGCGCCGCAGAAGCCGACGACGTTTGTGGGGAAAATCAAAAGCATGTTCGCCGGCGCTTGATGAAAAAAACACCGGCGGGGCAGGGCCAATTTTTCGTGGGAGGGACCGAAATGGCGAAAGACGCGGGAATACGGATTTCGTTCAGCGAGGAAACTCACCAGGGCGCGAAGATCAAGGTGATCGGCGTGGGCGGCGGAGGGTGCAACGCCGTCAACCGCATGATCCGCGCCAAGGTGGAGGGCGTCGAATTTATCGCGGCGAACACCGATTTGCAGGCGCTCAAGCTGTCGCAGGCGCCTGTCAAATTGCAACTGGGCGGCAAGCTCACCAAAGGACTCGGCGCGGGCGCGAATCCTGAAATCGGGCGCAAGGCGGCGCTCGAGGACACTGAAAAAATCATCGAAGCGCTCGAGGGCGCGGACATGATTTTTCTCACCACGGGGCTCGGCGGGGGCACGGGCAGCGGCGCGGCGCCCGTAGTGGCTTCGCTCGCGAGCGAACTGGGCGCGCTGACTGTCGCGGTCGTCACCAAGCCGTTTTTGTTTGAAGGCAAGCGGCGGCAGCAGCAGGCCGAGCAGGCGCTCTCCGAGCTGATCGGCAGCGTCGACACCGTCATCGTCATTCCCAACGAGCGGCTGCTGGAAACCGTGGAAGCGGGCACCAGCTTTTTCGAGGCGTTTCGCATCGCCGATGACGTTCTGCGCCAGGCCGTGCAGGGCATCAGCGACATCATCACCATTCCCGGCATCATCAACCGCGACTTCGCCGACGTTCGCACCATCATGCAGGGGCAGGGATATGCCGTGATGGGCACGGCCGTGGCTTCCGGGGCGAACCGCTCGGTGGACGCCGCGACGCGCGCGATCAACAGCCCGCTGCTCGAGGACAATTCGATTCAGGGCGCGCAGGGAATACTGATCAACATTTGCGGATCGTCCAGCCTCACTCTCAATGAAGTCCACGAAGCCTCATCCGTCATCGAGAAGGCTGCGCACGAGAACGCCAACATTATTTTCGGCGCCGTCCTCGATGAGAACATGAAGGAGCAGGTGAAGATTACCGTGATCGCCGCGGGATTCCGTGAGGCGGCGCGCCGGCAGCCGCACCAGAGGCCGTCGTATCTGCCGAAGACGTGGAAGGCCGGGCGCGAGGAAGAGGCGGACGTGACGCCGCAGGAAAATCCGCAGGAAGCGCCGCGTCCTGCAGTCAACGAAGTGATTCATCAGGAGAATACGGCGGGGGCGGATGATCTGGACGTTCCCACGTTTCTCCGGCGGGCTGCGCAGAAGGCGTAGCTCGCTCGTGATGTTTTTTTAAGTAGCGCAGGCTTCAGCTTGTGGGGTTTGGTGACAGCATGGGTTACCGTGCCTCGGCCAAAACCGCACAGGCAGAGTGCCTGTGCTACTTGAACCCTCCTTGTACATTTAAATCTCGATTGAAAAAATAGTGTGTCGAAGTGGGGCACGGGCAAAAATTGCTGCGCCGGTCATTCGTCGCGAGGCGCTTTTGCCCATCGGATCAAGTTAGAAAGATCGCGCGGAGTTATTGAGCGCTGCAAAGTGTTTGGATTTGACGGATTAGGTGAGGTGCTCGCGCCTGCGGATTTGGCATGCCAATTGCCACAGGAAGATCGCCGCTGTGTTTTTTATCTGGGTGGCTAAAGTGGCTCGGGGTTTTGCCGATTCCATACCTGGGGCAGCTTTGACGGGAAGAGGGCCGGGCTTAGTTTTCAGATTTGAGAAGAGGTGCAGTCATGTCCATCGCTGGAATCCTGAGCAGCAATTTGTTCTCCGCGGGCGCGGCTCAGAACACGCAGAATACTCAGAACACCCAGTCCAATTTTCAGCAAATCAAAGCTGAATTTCAACAATTGGGGCAGGACCTGCAATCCGGCAATCTGACGCAGGCGCAGCAGGATTACACGACGCTGTCGCAAAATATTCCGGGCGCGAGCCAGGCCAGCAGCAATCCGCTCTTGCAGGCCTTCGCCCAGTTGGGGAAGGACCTGCAATCGGGAAATCTGCAGGCCGCGCAACAGGACTACACCACGGTTCAGCAGGACGCGCAGCAGGTCGCGTCACAAGTGGGAGGCCATCACGGGCATCACCATCATCATGCGGAGAGTTCGCAGTCTTCCTCCTCTTCTTCCCAGCAGACCAATCCAATCACGCAGGCTTTCAGCACGCTGGCGCAGGATTTGCAGACAGGAAATCTTTCGGGAGCGCAATCGGCGTTCGCGGCCCTGCAGAACGATCTCCAGCAAATCGGCGGCTTCGTCACGGCGGGCTCGAACGGGTCTTCCAGTACGGCAGTGCCGTCGAGTACCGGCAGCCTGAACGTGACTGCCTAACTTCCGGCCGCTTCACATTTCAAAACTACGACCATCCTGATTTGGCCATGCAGCCTGAGGTACACTCGATCGCATGGCTGATTCTGTCCGTGTGCGCGCGGTAATTCTAAAAGAAATGCTGGTGCAGGCGCGTCGCGTGCCGCACATGGAATGCTGCGGCCTCCTCGCGGGGCGCGACGGAGTGATCACCGAGATCTATCCGGGAACGAATGCGCTTGCGAGCGCCACGGCCTATGAAATAGCGATTCCGGAGCTGCTCGATATGTTTCGGACTTTGCGCGCGGAAAGCTTGACGCACATGGGGCAGTACCATTCGCATCCATCCACCGACAACGTTCCATCTCCGACGGACATCGAGCAAGCCGGCTATCCCGACCATGCGTATTTCATCATTTCGCTGCGAGCGGACGCGCCGAATCCTGTCCGCGCATTTTCGATTCGGGATGGCACGTTCTCTGAACTTGTAATTATCGTGACAAGTAATAAGTAGGAAGATATACTTTGGGGCATGTTCACCGGATACGGTCGGGATGGTCTACGTCACCAATTAGAGGTGATGGCATTTTATTATCTGACCGCTTCTATAGCTGCCATCATCATCGGCGTTTCCGGTTGGGTCTTCGCGACTCGTATGCGGCGAAGAATCAAAAAAGACCTGGGGAGGGCAGCGGATGATGCCGACCTCGCATCACTTGAAACCTGGATGAAAGTGGACGAGGTGGAGGAAAAAAAGAACCCCGGCAGCGCGTGGGCTCCAGAGTCTTCCCCGTCCGACTATGAAAGGACGAAACGAGATCTCTAACGTAGGCCCCGGCCCGTCCTCTTGTTGTTCTCCATGTTGAGCTTTTCGGCCCCTACACCGAAGATTTGACCGGCTCGCCGGCGACTACGGAGCGGTACACTTCGCGCACTTGCTCCGCCGATCGCTCCCACGAATATTTCTGGACGAGTTCGTAGCCGCGGCGCACCAGCGTTTCGCGCAGGACGTCTTCGGTGAGGATTTGCCGGATGCCGCGCGCAATTTCAAAAATATTTTCCGGATTCACGAGCAGCGCGGCGCCCGAAAACACTTCCGGCAGAGAGGACACGCTGGAGGTCAGCACCGGAACGCCGTGCGCCATGGCTTCGAGCGGAGGCAGGCCGAAGCCTTCGTAAAGCGAAGGGAAAAGGAAGGCGCTCGCTCGGGAATAAAAAACGCGCAGCACCGGATGCGGCACGAATCCCAGAAAGCGGACATCCCCTTGCAGGCGCGAACGCAGGACGGCCCGGCGCAGGTCCGAATGTTCCTCTGCGGAATCGCCGATCAGCAACAATTTCAGATTGGAATATACCGGATGATCGCGCAGGTCCGCCTTGGCGACCGCGAACGCTTCAATCAGGCGCGGCAGATTTTTCTGCGGCTTGATGTTTCCCGCGTAGAGCACGAAGGGGCCGGTCACCGCGTGGCGCTCCAGGATGCGGTCGGCGCCCTCGGGCATCGGCTCGCGCGTGAATCGTTCGTCCAACGCGTTGTAGACGACGTCGATTTTTTCTTCCGGGACGTCAAAGGCGCGCGAGAGATCCCGCTTGGAGGAATGGGACACGGCCATGATGCGGTCGGCACGCGCCAGGGCGCGCCGCGCGAAAAACAATCGCCCGGCCTGGAACGTGGCCGAAATGCCGGGCGGCGGAGTAAGAATGTCCGTCAAGTCGTGCATGGTGATCACCAGGCGCGAGGGCACGATGGCCGGCGCGTAGAACCACGGCATGTGCAGGAGATCGACTCCCCGCTTGTGCAGGAGGTAGGGCAGGTGCAAGTGCGTGTGGAACGAGCCCGGGTCGGACGGATATTCGAGCAGGGTGAAATTTTCGGGCAGGGGATCGAATTCGCTGAGGTGAGATTGTTGGCCGATCAGTAGATATTCCGTGCTGTCGCTCGCGCGCGCAAACTGGTTGACGATGTTGCGGATGTAAGTGCCGATTCCGAAATCACCGGCGCGCCGGATATCAATTGCGACACGCATCGGCGCCGGCGCTCAGCGCGCGCCGCCGCGGCTCCCGGCGAGCGACGGCGCGATGTCCCAGCGCCGCGTGTACAGCGGGAACTGCACGGCAAACTCCGCGACCTCGCCGCGAATGCGCCGCTCGCGCTCGGCGTCGCCCAGATGCAAGAGCACCTCGGCGATCCACGCGGCGATGCGCGCCATGTCCGGCTCGCGCATGCCCCGCGTCGTCACGGCAGGAGTGCCCATGCGGATGCCGCCGCCCGTCATCGGCGGGGTGGGATCGAAGGGAATCGAATTTTTGTTCACGGTGATGCCCGCGCGATCGAGCGCCGGTTGCGCGTCCTTGCCGGTAATTCCGCGCGAATACAGATCGATCAGGAAAAGATGATTGTCGGTGCCGCCGCTGACGATGCGGAAGCCTGCCTTGGCGATTTCGGCGGCGAGCCTTTGCGCGTTCGCGACTATTTGTTTTGCATACTCGCGGAATCCCGGCTCGGCCGCTTCCTTCAGGCACACGGCCTTCGCGGCGATGATGTGCATGAGCGGGCCGCCCTGCGTGCCGGGAAACGTGATGCGATCGAGTTCCTTCGCGTATTGCGCCTTGCACATCACCAGGCCGCCGCGCGGCCCGCGCAGCGTCTTGTGCGTCGTCGTCGAAACGTAATCGGCGTGCGGCACCGGGCTCGGATGCATTCCCCCGGCAACGAGGCCTGCGATGTGCGCCATGTCCACGAAAAAGAGCGCGCCCGCGTTCGCGCGCAATTTCTGCCATGCGCGGAAAGTCGATGATGCGCGAGTACGCGCTCGCGCCGGCGACAATCATTTTCGGTTTGTGCTCGCGCGCCAGCCGATCGAGTTCGTCGTAATCGATCGTCTCGGTTTCCTTGCTCACGCCGTAGGGAATAAATTTGTACATCTTCCCGGAAAAATTCAGCGGGTGCCCGTGCGTCAAGTGGCCGCCGTGCGCGAGATTCATGCCGAGGACGGTGTCGCCCGGCTGCAGCGCGGCCATGTAAACGGAAACGTTCGCCTGCGTGCCGGAGTGCGATTGCACGTTGGCGTGCTCGGCGCCGAATAGCGCTTTCGCGCGGTCGATCGCCAACTGCTCGGCGCGGTCGGCGAATTCGCAGCCGCCGTAGTAGCGCTTGCCGGGATAGCCCTCGGCGTATTTGTTGGTGAGCACCGAGCCCATCGCTTCGAGCACCGCTTCGGAAACAAAATTTTCCGAGGGAATCAGTTCGAGGCCCGTGCCCTGGCGGCGTCCTTCTTCGCGCAGCACTTCGGCGATTTCAGGATCGACTTCCTGCAGCGGGCGGTTCATGTGTTGTGAAATTTTTGTGTCGGTTGTCATGGTTGGAGGACCACCCTGAGCGATTCTAACGGAATCCGGCGGGGAATTCCAATTCCTGGAGAATCTATTTGCCAACATGTAATTTATAAGTTACAATCAGACGAGTGATCGAAATTCGCCATTACGTCAGCCGTAGCGGGAGAGATGTCTTCGATCATTGGCTGACGCGGCTGGCGGACGCTCGCGCACAGGCGAAGATTGCGGTCCGAATCAACCGGCTCGCCGCTGGAAACTTCGGCGATTGCAAGTCCCTCCGCCATGGCTTGTTTGAATTGCGAATCGATTGGGGGCCCGGCTACCGCGTCTATTACGCGATGCTTGGCGCCGACGTGCGTGTTGCTACTTTGTGGCGGCGACAAACGAAAACAGTCGTCAGACATTGACCGGGCGCTGGGATATCTTAAGGATTACAAGGAAAGGACCGGAACTCCATGAAACGCAAAGCGAGCACCTCGCACGACGAGGCCGTCGGTCCGCCGGCTTCGGAAGGACCCGGATTTCGCCGCCGAGTATCTCAAGGCCGCGCTGGAAGATCAGGACGAACCACGCGTTCTGCTCATTACGCTTCGCCAGTCTGGCACTGGCACGAGGCATCGCCAAAGTCGCCAAGGCCGCGGAATTGAACGGAAAGTCTGTATCGCGCGCTGTCGATTCGTGGCAATCCGCGATTGTCTACCTTGGTTGCCGTTACCAAAGCATCGGGCTGAGACTGACCGTTGAAGCGGCTCAATAGGAAGCACTGCGCCAGCGCGGCGATTTGGTTGGTCACGCGCTGGTTAAATCAGCCGTTCTTTTGCCTTGAGCTTCGCTTCTCGCCTTGAATCCAAGCCATGTGTCACGGTGACACGACGGGCAGTCGCAGAATGATAATTCTGGCTATTCCGGGCGAGTAGGCGTAAAAATGGCTGTTATAGGATTCCCCCGTTCAGAAGGCGGCGCAGGTATCTGCTCGTAATTAGGAGGACCAAGATGAGTTCCGAACCCAATGTGATCGCTCCGAAGAGAGGCGACCGCGTGGCCATGGCTCAGCAAGAGGGTGTGTATGAGGTTGCCGACATCAATTCGCTGATGCAGACGGCAAATCTGAAAACGACTGACGGGCAAGGGCACATCACGCGAAATGTGCCGTGGACAGCGATTAAGCCCCTTGCCAGGAAGTAAGAAGAAATAGCAAGAGGCGGCCGGAACGCCGCAGGCGTCCCGGCTCGTAACATTCCTCAGAGACTATCTTCGAGGAACGAGCGGAGATTTCTCGACCTCGAGGGGTGTCGCAACTTGCGCAGCGCTTTCGCCTCGATCTGACGGATGCGCTCGCGCGTTACAGCGAACGACTGTCCCACTTCTTCCAGCGTGTGTTCGGAACCATCTTCCAGACCGAAACGCATTTTGATGACGCGCTCTTCGCGCGGCGTCAGCGTCTTCAGCAGGGATTCCGTTTGTTCCTGGAGGCTGATGCTGATGGCTGCGTCCGACGGAGAAACGGAAGACTTGTCCTCGATGAATTCACCGAGGTGTGAATCTTCTTCTTCGCCGATGGGAGTCTCGAGCGAAATGGGCTGCTGCGCAATCTCTTTGGTCTTGCGCACTTTCTCGACGGGAACGCCGAGACGGTGCGCGATTTCTTCCGCGCGCGGCTCGCGGCCAAGTTCCTGCACGAGCTGGCGGCTGGTGCGCACCTGCTTGTTGATCGTCTCGATCATGTGCACGGGCACGCGGATCGTGCGGGCCTGGTCCGCGATGGCGCGGGTCACGGCCTGGCGGATCCACCACGTCGCGTAGGTGGAAAATTTATAGCCGCGGCGCCACTCGAATTTGTCCGCGCCCTTCATCAGGCCGATATTGCCTTCCTGAATCAGATCGAGGAATTGCAATCCGCGGTTGGTATATTTTTTCGCGATGGAAACCACCAGGCGCAGGTTGGCCTCGACCATTTCTTTCTTGGCCTGGCTCGCTTCAGCCTCTCCGCGCAGCACCACCTGGAGCATGCGCTTGAGGTCCACGAGTCCCGTTTCGCTGGCGGCTTCAATTTCGCGCAGCTCGGCGCGCCGGGCGCGCAGTTCCTTGCGCGCCTCCGCCGCATGCTCGCCCTTGGAGGCGTCGGCCCTGCGTTCCAGCTTGACGATTTCGCGTTCGAGCGATTGCAAGCGCTCGACCGTGTGGTGAATTTTGTCGATGAGCCGCTTGCGTTCGAGCGAGTGGAAGTCAATCGACCGGGCATGCTGCGACATTTCCACGCGCGTGCGGGCCAGGCGATTGCGATAGCGCAAGTAAAGCCGCTTGTTCGATTTCGGAGTATTGGCAAGCTGGGCGGCCTGCTTGTGCGCCAGGGCATAGAGCTGTTCGATCTTCGCAATGATGCGAAGAATGTCGCGCGTCTTGCTCTCGGTTTCCTCTTCGGTCAGCTCTTCCTGCTCGAACTGAATAATTTTCTTGATCGATAGCGTCCCGGCGCGAAGTTCCTTGCCGGCAGCGATCAATTCTTTCAGAACGATGGGAGAGCGGGAAATCGTTTTCAGCACCATCAGGTGCCCGCGCTCCATGCGCTTGGCGATGGCCACCTCGTCCTGGCGCTTCAGCAGCGGAACAGTGCCCATTTCCCTGAGGTAGAGGCGGACCGGGTCGTTATTTTTGTCGAGCAATCCTGGCGTGAGGTCAAGTTCGCCCTCTTCGGGGACTGTGGCGTGCTCGGCGTCGACAGCGTCCGGGATGGCTTGCGCGGAGTTCGCCGGGGCGGCGTCCTCATCGGTCGCAACGCCAATCTGCTCAAAGGCGGAGAGGTGGTGTTCGCCCTCCTCCGGCTCGGCAGTGGTCTCGACGGCAGGCAACACACTCTCCTCCTCGTCGGGGAGCAGGTACCTGCGCTCCTTACCGATCCCGATGATGCTCCGGACCTCTTCACCCGCTTCTTGATTATTCAGAGACAAGCAGTTATCCCCCTTGCGAATCAGCTCCGTACGGCCGTCGGTCCTGCCTCGTCATGCCCTCGAGCCCAAGCCTTTGATGCACACACAACTTAGATCGATTCCCTAACTATTAGAGTCAATTGGCGGCGCTAAGTCACGTGGCGGAGGCAGAAGGAATGCCCCCTATCTAAAGCCATTATTTTCAGCACGATACGGAGTGGCAGGACGCGGGGCGAGCCTGGGATCGTCGATCCGCACCTTCACAGCGTAGGCCTACATCTTTCGACGGATTACAGCGAAAAAAGTGTGCTCCAGAGGCTTTGCCAAGCCGCTGACCCCCATCAGGACATCCAGAGAACACAAACCTGCGAGGGTCATTATCTCATAATTTACTAATTCTTGCACGCAAGATCGTTCCACAAAAGATGAAAAATTGAAAAAAAAGGGCGGCCAAAAGCCAGTCGCACTCCATTTTCCCGATTTTCCCGGCCCACGCAGCAAGAGCGCGACACCATACCATGATTGCCTCCCGGATGCTCTTCGCATTTTGAGTAGAACCGCGTCGTGCACCTGTTGCAGAATGTCCAGCCATGCCTGTCGATCGCATCCTTCAGGGACTTAAGCAGTTTCAAAAGAAGGTATTCCCCAAGCAGCGAGAACTGTTCCATCAGCTGGCGCACCAGCAGAGGCCGGTGGCACTGTTTATCACCTGCGCGGACTCCCGAATTGATCCCTGCCTGCTGACGCAAACGAAGCCGGGTGAACTGTTCATTTGCCGCGTCATCGGCAACATCGTACCCCGTTACCCAGAGACGATTGGCGGAGTTTCCGCGACGATTGAGTACGCAGTGAGCGTATTGGGCGTGCCCGACGTAATCGTTTGCGGCCATACGGATTGTGGCGTGATGCAAGGTGTGCTCCATCCGGAGCCGCTGGATTCGCTGGCCAACGTGAGGGCTTGGCTGCGGCATGCGCAACCCGCGCGCGAGGCCATCGAAAATTCCAAAGGCAGGTTGAACGATGCGGAATTTTTCATGGCGCTGACCGAGAGGAATGTTGTCGAGCAGCTTAAGAATCTTCAGACGCATCCAGCCGTAGCGGCGCGGCTGGAGCAGAGAAGCCTGAAATTGCACGGCTGGGTATACCATATCGCCCGCGGGACCGTGACCATCTATGATTCCAGTCTTGAGCGATTCCTCCCTGTGGGCGATGCGGAATAAGGAGCCGGGGTTTATTGCAGGTGTTCACTGGCTTGGGAAGCAGACTGCCGTCGCGCTTAGAAGGAACTTACTCGCGACATTTGAATCAGCCGCTTTGGATTTTTTGCGCGTTGACAATTCGCTATGCCGGTGAGAAAACTTGACGCACTGGAGGGGTCTGATGAAAATTTCGTCATTGTGTCTTCTTATACTGGCTGCTCTTGTTTTCGTAGCTTCCGCTCCGGTCTTCGCGCACCACGGGCCGGCGGAGTACGATACGACCACGCAGACGGCCTTGAAGGGGACGATCACGGATTTCCAGTTCATGAATCCCCATTCCGTCATCTTTTTTGATGTGAAAGACGCCGCGGGCAATGTCCAAAAATGGAGTGCCGAAGCGCTCAGCGCCACGAGCATGGTCAGACAGGGCTGGAGCAAGACGATGATGAAGCCCGGGGATCAGGTCACTATCATCGGGAATATCTCGAAAAACGGCTCGCACGCGATGCGTCTTAACAAGATCGTGCTGGCTTCCGGCAAAGAAATGGCAATCGAGTACTGACAGTAAAAATTTTCCAGGTCTATACGTGTTGTCGCCCACTCGCGTGATGGATTGCTTCGATACACCGGGGAGCAGGACGCGCGTCGAAGTTTGGAGTGTGGAACGTGACGGGGACTATATGAAGCGAATTTGCCGAACAGGATTGGCTGCGGCAGGACTGGCGGTGCTCGCATTCTCGTCCTGTCTGTTTGCCCAGTCTGCCAAGCAGCAAAGTGCGGCGAAGGATCCGGCAAAGGACTTCACTGGAGTCTGGAGGCGAACGCGGCGCCCGCCTGACAACGCCCGGCAGTACTCCACTTTTGAGTTGGTATTTACTTTCATGAGTCCGAATCCCCCGATGACGCCCTGGGCGGAGGAGAAGTACAAAGCCGCCAAGCCCGACGCCGGACCGCAGAGCGTTTCCCTGTCGGAGACGAACGATCCGGTGAACAATTGTTTTCCTCCCGGTGTGCCACGAATCTACCTGGTACGGGGATTGCCATTCGAGATCATGCAGGATCACGGCAAGGTGGTGATGCTGTTTGAGTACGATCACTTTGTGCGCCAGATTTTTACGGATGGGCGCCAGCATCCTCAGGACATGGTTCCGTCGTGGATGGGGGACTCGATCGGCAGGTGGGAGGGGGATACGCTGGTCGTCGACACGATTGGATTCAACGACAAAACCTGGCTCGATCAAGTAGGCCATCCGCATAGCGAACAGTTGCACCTCTGCGAGCGCATCCGGCGCGTCAGCCATGACGCCTTGAGCATCGACATCACGATCGACGATCCGAAGGCTTACACCAAGCCCTGGGTTGCGCACCTCAATTACGATTTAAAGCCGGGCTGGAATATCGGGGAAGAAGTATGCGAGGACAATGTCAACTTCCTCGGCATGGAAAAGCTGACGGAGTCCGGCAAGTAGCCTTTCCCAAATTTTGGGTACCGCGCGAGTTTCCGATAATCCGACTTACGAGGACTTGACGCAAGTTGTGAAGGTGTAGGTCCGAGAATTACTTCCGTGCCGCCGACGACTCGTTCTCTGCTTCTGATAATCCATTTGGGGATAACAGTACAGCAAGTCCGAAATACCTACTGTGCGCCTTTGCGAACGCGTTCATTGTGGCCCCGCCTCGTTCGTGTTAGGGTATCGGCCCATGGATACCATCGCGCGAAACCAGTCACGCGCATGGCCTGGCAATTGGTTCTACTTCTGGTTCTCCTTCTTAGTCGCAACTGTCGTCGGCTACGGGTTTTCCCACACCATCGGCAAGAACCTGCTGCACGCCGCGATCCCCAGACCTTTCGTCCTCTGGGTCCACGCTTTTGTCTTCTCCGGCTGGATTGTACTGTTCATTGTGCAGATCACTCTCATCCGAACTCGGCACATACGTTGGCATCGCAGGTTCGGTCTTGCGGTGATGCTGCTGGGAGCGACGATCCCGGTGATTGGCGTGGCGACTACTCTCGAAATGACTAGGTTCGATGTTGACCACGGGCAGTTTAATGCGGTGGAAGGGGCGGCGTTCTTGAGCATTCCATTCAACGACGTGATCTCCTTTACCTGCGCGCTAGCTGCCGCCTTTTGGTGGCGCGCACGACCCGAAATACACCGGCGTATGGTGCTATTGGCGACGTGTCTTTTGACGGCGGCGGCGTTCGCACGATTTCCATTTTTCACGATCAGGGCGCTGCGTTGGTATCCCGGGGTGGATGCTCTGCTATTGCTCGCGGTTGCGCAGGACATCTGGGCCGGACGCGGCGTCCATAGGGCATACGCGATCAGCCTGCCCCTGGTGGTAAGCGGACAGATTGCCGCAATGTGGCTCTATCTTGCACGCCCAACTTGGTGGGTCGAGTTTGCTCAACGCCTGTTTTGACCACGGTGCTGTTTGTGCCTGGACCTAACAACTTCTGGCCGGATTACGGCACGCCCGGTAGTCATCCCTACCCGGACAGGATAGGGCCTGTGAAACGTTAGAGCTTTATCGGACGCGCGTTGCGACTGAGCTGTGAAGTCAGGCAGGGCGTTCCGCGCGCGTTCGATAAAGCCGTTTGAACGTGGCCGCCCGTGCTTGCGGCGGACGCGGGCCCTATGCAAATTCAATGGAGGGAAGGTGCGGTGTTGAGGTGCGCCGGAGCTGTGCGGCAGAGCAGGCCAGACGAAACTGGAGGATGAAAAGGTGAGGAAAACGGAAAGCTCTCGCCAGGAGAGGAGTTGAGAGAGTAGAAGGACGTGGTTTGTAGAGCGGCAAGGCAGAGAAAGACTGAGCGAGCTGAGGCACGCAAAAGTTTCGTGTGGTAGAGAGTCGTTTCATGCGGCAACCGTAACCAGGTCGGGAGGAGAACGAAGTAGGATTTCGGCAGCAGTGAGTCTTTCGATGACCATCATCGGTGCACCGCATTTTGGGCAGAGCCAAAGATCACTGGAGTCTTTGCTGTCTGATTGGTCTTGCTCTGTCTGCGGCGGTGAACCAAGCAGATGAGAGCAAAGTGGCAGGAGCGTGGCGCGACACCGGTTCGCAAGGAAGCCGAAGTGCCGAATGCGCACGAAGCCCTTCGGAAGCAGGTGCAAGAGGAAGCGGCGCAGGAACTCATCGACAGATAGAGTCATCAACTTCAGTTCGTTGTGGTGAGCGGAGTCGCGCCAGCGAAAGGTGACCTTCTCGTCAGCAAACGAGACCAGGCGATGGTTGGAGATGGCCACGCGATGGGTGTAGCGGCCGAGATATTGCAGAACGTACTGTGGGCCACCAAACGGTGGTTTTAAATAGACGATCCAGTCCTTTCGGTACAGGGGTCGGAGCCAGGCGGCAAAGATCTTCGGCTGAGCCAGGAGTGTGAGACCTCCCTCGAAACGGAGCTGGCCGTCACGGAAAGCTTGCCTGAGGGCGTAGACAAACTTCCCGCGAAAGACTTTACGCAACACCTCGTGGGAAAGAAAGAAACGCTCGGGTGCGGGAACCCAGCAGGCATGATCGGGCGACAGTCCGCCGGCGGGAACGACGCAATGGACATGCGGGTGAGTTTCGAGTTTTTGATTCCAGGTGTGCAGCACGCTGAAGAAACCGATTTCTGCACCGAGGCGTTTGGGATTGCGAGCGACTTCCAGAAGGGTTTCCGCACTGGTACGAAACAGGAGATCGTAGAGGACCTTCTTGTTCTGCAACACCACCGGGGCCAGATGACGGGGAAGCGTGAAGACCACATGGACGTAGCGAGTCGGGAGCAACTCCTTGCCACGTGCCGCGATCCAACGGTCGCGGGCAGCGGTCTGACACTTCGGGCAGTGTCGATTGCGGCAGCTGTTGTAGGAGATGCTGGTCCGATGCCCGCAGCCGGTGCATGCGTCGAAGTGACCGCCGAGAGCGGCGGTGCGACACCGCGCAATGGCCCGCAGCACTTTGACATGCTTCCAGTGGATCCACCGTCGGCTTCGTTCGATGAAGACGTCTCCCGCAGCGCGGACGAGATCGGCAACTTCGAGGGCGGGCCGGTCCATCTACTGGTCCTGCAGTATCAACTTGTGGAGATAGGTCACGGGAATCTCCCCGTAACCCACACTTATACCTCAAACGAGGGGCACCCATGCTCCGTTCGGCCCACGCGAAGCGTCCGCCGCCGGGCGGCTACGTTCAAAC
>CAWDPI010000012.1:0-453334 GCA_963804145.1 uncultured Acidobacteriota bacterium
TAGGCTTTCCTTTCGCGGTATTCGAAATGCCAATGAACTCGATCCGGGCTACGGTTCAGGACCAGTCCGCTCATCAGGACTGCGGAGTGCAATGGCACACTGTCGATCGATTCGCGTCCGAACTCCTTGTCGTCCACCTCCCATCGCGGAGGAATCTTCAGAGCAACACGTTCTGAGTTGTCGCCAAGCGTTCAAGACGCCATGCGTGCCCGTAAGCTATATGGCTCGCTGATCAGCTCTTCGAAGACAGATCGATAGTGAATCGTGGCCAGGCGCAGTTCCTCAGTGCTCGCCCTGCCATGTGAGTGCTGAACCGCAATGGTGTGAGCTGTACGGTAGTTCTCCACTACTTCTGGGTGATCCACGGAGATGTCGGCCGCCCGCTGTCCAAAATCACCATTCGAAACTGGATAACCTCGCGTCGACATCACGTCTGCTATGAGTCGATCAGCTTCTGCTATAGCAGCGCCAGGATTGTCAACAAATTGCGCCTGAATCATGCGCCAGGACTCTAAAAATTGCGCACGGTCCCTGGGAGTGAGCGGCCGAATATGCAAATGCTCGACCCGTTCTTGGCGGCCTTCGAGTTTCTCTTCCACCCGGCGCCGGTCACGCGTTCTCTCCAGTTCGCGCGCATATTCAGGACCGAACTGTGCGCGCAGTCTTTCTGATCGGCGCCTCTGAACAATCATCCAGGCCACGACCGCCAAAATCGCAATCGTGACGAGAACAGCGACCACGATCCACATTGTTGCGCTCATAGTACTCATGACTCCACCTCCTAGTTTTGGGATAAGAGTTGCTGGGCGAGTTTGGCCGAGGCGAACTCGGGACGATACGATTCAACATCAACACAAGAAACAGAGCAATATTCGCGCCATGTAAGCAATCGACTGCTAAGAATCAGCACGAATTGAAGTTGCGGGTCGCACTGCCAATTCGCGGGACAGAGTCCCGGCGGTGTAATACTGACCTGACTAGAGATTTTTTTCTAAATGAAATGAGAGAGGAATCGCGACCGCCGGAACGACCGTCCTAGTACCGTAACAACAACGTTGTGCCCTTCTGTATGCCTTAACTGAGGAACTCAGGGGTTCTGGCCCGATTCCTGTAGAAAAGTAGAAGGCGTATTCTCCTGAGGAGACTTGAACAAAGAACCCGGAATCTCTTAGCAGGAGGTTTCGGGCACAGGAGGATACGCCATGGCGAAGACTAGCATTGGCAGAGAAGTGGTCCAAGAGGGTTCTCTACGAGAGGGGTTAGAGGCGGCGATTCGGGAACGGGTGCGGGAAGTGATCGAGTTGATCCTGGAGGAAGAAGTGGATGCAGCGCTGGGAGCCGGGCGCAGCCAGCGGGTGGCCGAGCGGTGCGGGTATCGGCATGGACGCAAGCCGAGGAGGTTGACGCTGCGCACGGGCGCGGTCGATTTGGCAGTGCCGCGGGGGCGGCTGGTCACGCCCGACGGCGGCGAGCGGGAATGGCACAGTCAGCTGGTGCCACGGTACCGACGGAGCAGCGCCGAAGTCGAGCAGAGCGTGCTGAGCGTGTATCTATCGGGATCGAATACGCGGCGGATCCGCGGGGCGCTGGAACCGCTGCTGAGCGGGGCGGCGTTGTCGAAGAGCGCGGTATCGCGTCTGGTGCTGCGGCTGGAAGAAAGCTATCGCCTGTGGCAGCGGCGCGATCTGGCGGAAGAGAAGATCCTGTATTTGTACCTGGATGCGATTTATCCGAAGGTGCGCAGCGCGGGGAGAGTGGTGTCGCTGGCGGTGCTGGTGGCGTTGGGAGTGAAGGACACGGGCGAGAAGGTGTTGCTGAGTCTGATGAGCGCCGGAGCGGAGAGCACCGACGGCTGGCAGATGTTGCTGGAGGATCTGGCCGCACGGAAGATGGGCCGTCCGCGACTGGTGATGAGCGACGGCAACCCGGGGCTGGGAGCGGCGCTGGACCGCCTGTGGCCGGGGGTGGCTCACCAGCGCTGCACGGTGCACAAGCTGCGGAACCTGATGGCCAAAGCACCGAAACATGCGCACGAAGCGGTGCGTGAGGACTACCACCGGATCGTCTACGCCGAAACGCGGGACGCGGCCCAACGGGCGCACGCAGCGTTTCTGTTGAAGTGGAAGAAGCTGTGCCCCCCGGTCGCGGCGAGTTTGGAAGAGGCCGGCGAGCAATTGCTGACGTTCTACCAGTTCCCGGCGAGCCAGCACCTGTCCCTGCGCACGACGAACATCATCGAGCGGATGCAGCAAGAGTTTCGCCGCCGAGTCAAAACCCAGGCGGCACTGCCCAACGAAGGCGCCGTGCTGCGGGTGTTCTTCGGGTTGTGGATCAGCGGACAGATGAAGCTGCGCCGCATCAGAGGCTACCGCGACTTAGGAGGGAAAGAAGAAGCTGCTGCTTAGAAAAGAATTTCATGACTCTTCAGACAAAATGCGCTATCAACTTTTCTACAGAATTCGGGACACTACCAGCTCAGGGACATTTTGAATTTCATCAAACACGACTGGCGGTCGAGGCTCTTCAAGAAAGGTACGTGGGTCACTACGAATTCTTCCCTGAATGCCTGGATCTTCAAGGAGAACGTACTGGGCCTTGGGGAACAATTTGCGGTGGAGGGTCGTTTTTCCGGCGCGGCGCGGCCCAGTCACCACCACGGCTGGAAAATGTCGTGACGCCTCCTGGATGATATTTTCCAACATTCCAGAGATATAGCGCATATGACTATTGTAAATGGACACTTTAAATAATCAAACTACGGGAAATGCAGATCTATCTCAATGCATGGGACAGATCTTACAAACGGAGGGGCCCTTCTCAATGCCGCTTTGAAAGGAGATGACGTGAACGTTCAGGCGATGACGAAGCAGGCGCTCCGAGTCATCTCCGTGGGAGTACTCATGCGGAACATCCCGGTAGGTTTCCCACTCCTTGAACAACACCGCTCCCGCGTCCTCCCGCTCGAAGAAATGATTGCTAGTAATTGTTGGAGATGCCGCGAAAGATTTGGTGGGTGAAGCATTCCCAGAAGGGAGGGGAAGAAATAGATAGACTGAACCTTCTGAGTATGGGGCTTACTCTCGACTAAGCCCGGGACGAATTTTCTTCTGTTTTTCCCTGCAGGGAAGCTAAATGTAAATGTTGGATCCAGAATTCGCGTCGTGCGATCAAAGAATGAGAACGTCGGCACCACGTGACTCGAGTGCGCGGTCGAAAGTCACGAGCTTCACACCCGCGACTGAGGCGAAGGCAAGAAGATAGGCATCTGCCCACACTTTGGGAGAGCGGCTGGAAAGCCGAGAATGTTTGCGGAATTCCTTTTCGAGGCCATCTGGTTCGGGAAGAAATGCAATGCGGTTATCAGCCCAGATCTTGTCCCAGAGGTTCCAGGCTTCGGACATGTTCTTCGTATCCTTGCCCATGATCTCTTTGGTTGTGACTAGCCGCAGAACTGTGATTTGCGTAAAGCGGCAAAAGAAAAAATGTTCGTCGGCGGATCGTTCGAACCACTCCCGGGCTTGTTCTGAATGTACGTGCCGGCTCCAGAGCAGCGCGAGCCAAACATTCGCATCAAGGAAATTCAACGTATTCATAAATATGTTCGTTGGTCAGAACTACCTTGGGGCCTTTCGAGACGATGAGGGGAAAGCGGACTCTTTTGAGACGTGGCCGCTTGCCTTCGACGAGAGAGCTCTTTGCGCCTGCAAGAATGAGCTCGCGGACCGAGCGTCCTTGCGCAGCTGCTTGCTCTTTCAACCTCCGGTATAAGGAGGTAGGAATATCGACGGTTGTGCGAATGGCTTCTTGCTTCACACCAACAGTATTCCATATATGCCATAAATATGGAATGGAAGAATGTCCGCGAGGAGAGAGCGGCAACGAAGAGTGCAGGCACTTTCATAATCCGATATGCTCCAGATCTTCATCCAGCCCCGATCCGATATAGCGCTGCTCGAACGCCGCAGGGTCTGCAGGGTTCTTCTGATGCCTGATTGGTCAACATAGTGAACTATTTTTGCATCAATTAGATTGACCGTAATATTAGATGAGTGCCTACTGGGCACAGGCTGCTATAACGTGCTGTGAGGGATGCCCCCAGTTGTGGTAAATGAGTGCACGCCTCCGGAAAGCAAAGACCAGGTCGGCGCGAAGATGCTCACCGAATCAGAACGGATAGTTGAGCACGACGTAAGGCCAAACGGGAACTGATAGGCGGGCGAATCCTGCTCGTCTTTTTGTATTAGGAGAATATTTTATGGACGATTTAGGTCAAGGGCAGGACCCCGAGGCATTCCCGACGAACACCACGGGAAATGGCTCGAAACAGCCGTCCCCCGAGGAGGAACAAACATCTGCGGCAGGACCAATTACAGTTGAGCCAAGCGCGCAGCTGTCTGACCGTAATTTCACTGGCCCGCGAAGCCCTGAGGGGAAAGAGAGAAGCAAACACAACGCGCTCCGTCACGGCATCTTTTCCGGGGTCACTGTACTTCCTGGCGAGTCGAGCGACGAATATGACTTACTTTTGAAGGGACTATCAGAAGCGCTGAAGCCGGAAGAAAGACTCGAGAAGCTCCTCGTGGAGAAGCTCGCGATGCTTACGTGGCGCCATCGGCGTCTGCTTCAGGCCGAAGGCGCGGAAATTCAGCAGGGTAGCGAGTTTCTAGAGTGGGACCAAAAGATGCGGCAACAGCATGAGGCGGAAATAGCCAAGCGAACACTCGTACGGAGCCCCAAAACGTACGGCGACAGACCCGGTCTCATCCCGGAGATGCAAAATCCGGAAATACTCGAGTACTCTGTGGAATTGCTGCTCGGCCTGCAACGGAGAGTTAAGTCTCACGGCTTCGATCAGGAAGAATATGACCGTTCGATCCTTGAGATAATCTACGGCGCCGTCTCGAATCTGCACGGGACTCTTCTGAATAGCTATTACGGTTGGCTCAAAGCCTCCCGGGTACCGGAGGAGGAACGGCAGCGCTTGGGGTACCCGACACCGGAACAATGCAAGGACGCATTTGTGTCTCAGATTGATGATGAGATTCGACGCCTCCGAAATTATCGACAAGAACAGGCCGAAAAGGAGTCTGAACGCACGAAGTTAGAGGTCCTACGGCGGAAAGTTCCTGAATCTGAGAAGCTCGATCGGTTGCTTCGATACGAAACCAGTTTGGAACGAGCCTTTGACCGCACGCTGACTCAGCTTGAGCGTGCTCAGCGGATACGCAAAGGGCAACCGCTGCCGCCCCAATTGGACGTAAAGATTTCCTGATCTCAAGGGCAGGGAATTAGCTACTCCGTTCCCGTGACGAGCCTGTGTCCATTTATGCCTGCGCCGGTGCGCCCGCCGCCCGCGAGTGTTCACCGACGGCTATTTTTTTCGACGGCGTGAAATCTGTGACTGGAAGATCCCATTGGGCCAACCAGACACTCACGGTGTGACGCAGTGTATTTTTACTCTTGCGTCTACACGTCAGACTGTGTAGACTATCACACATCGAGGGACGAAATGCCGACGAATCTGGCAATTGACGACCGACTATTGGAAGAGGCTCAGAAAGTGGGCGGGCACCGGACCAAGAGAGAGACCGTGACCGCCGCATTGCAGGAATACATCAAGGGACGTAAGCAACAGGAAATCCTTTCCCTTTTCGGAACGATCGACTACGAGCCTGGTTACGATTACAAACGGGAGCGTAAGGCGAAACGAGGATGAATGTCCTGGTCGACACATCGGTATGGTCCCTTGCACTTCGGCGGAAGAGCGAAAACCTGAATGCCACAGAGAAATTTATCGTTGCGGAACTGTCCGAACTCGTTCGAGAGGGAAGAGCGCGACTGATTGGTTTGGTTCGGCAAGAGCTACTTTCAGGTATAAAGACAGCGGAGCACTTTGAAAAGCTTCGTCTCCACCTTCGCTCCTTTCCAGACGAACCTATCGACACATCGGATCACGAAGAGGCTGCCAAGGCTGGCAATCGGTGCAGGGGAAAGGGAATTGTAGTTTCGATCGTGGACATCCTTCTTTGTGCGGTAGCGATAAAACGCGAGTGGGCAATCTTTACGACTGACCCGGATTTCACAAACTACGTGAAAGTGCTTCCCATCTCGATCCACGCCCCACGGAAGTAGTCGGCGCTCCCTCTTTGAGCCACGGCCATTTGACAACCTGATTTGGGTTCTTCCGCGAATTTGGTGCACCTCCGGAATTCAATGTAGCTGTGCAATCGTGTAACCGTGGGTTTCGTCTGCGCATCTTCGGCGACAACTTAAAGTACACTGGAGAGAGAGTGAATGCATCTGCGGTCACCCAATACTAAATGCCCGCGAGCAGCGGCTCACTCGATGCGAGGAAACGGTCCGTCTTAGCCGCCGCGTCGAAGGCCTGTTTTAGCCACGAGTTGTACAACGTTCGAAAAACCTTGCCGTCAGCACCGCTGTATGTTGTTAACGGATGGGCTACTCGTAAGCAACTTCTTTTCAAAGGGTTACAAATAGCCATTCTGTGTTTCTGCCCTGTATACTATAGCTGGAGGTAACATGCTGAAAAGGCATTTCATCCGCGACGGCAATCGCAGGATCATCGGCTCAGTCACGACCGGGTATAGCGACTCGTCCAGCATCGTCCGCGATCAACGTAACCAAATTACCGGGCGCACCAACGAGCGTTTCAACAACGTGCGTGATGCACATGGAAACCTGGTCTCCGCTAACTCGGCTGATCCTGGCCTGGTAATCGGCCGCAAAAGGTAGCTCTCACCCATCTCCCCTAAGCTAACTGCTTTCCTCTTTCTGCTTCGAAGGGACGTCCCGCGAGGCGACCCCATGTCTGGAGCTTTTTTCGTTTGAGCCATCACAAGGTGCAACAAGGAGAAAACGCTATGTGCGAGATCGGTAAGCCAATCGAGATAATCGACGTCGAACCGCTGAGCCCCCCTGCGCCCTTGCGCCGGGAAACGGAGCAGCCCACGGAGCAGCCCGTGATCGTCGAAGTCCCCATTACGGAGGCGACCGTTGAGCCTAGCTTTGTCGAGAAGCTGTAGCCGTCGCGGCGGTCGCTCTTTGCCTCACGCCAGATACGGCGTGGACTTGGCGAAGGTGCCCGACACTTACATCGAGCCGTTCGTCGCCTACCGGGCGTGGAACTGGACAGCCGAAGGCGTCACTTCGCTGAACGGTGCGCTGTGGACGCCCAAGGTCGCCTTCGAAGCCACGTGCCACTATGCTGGCGATCTGCGCTCGATACGGGCGGCGGCAATTGGGTCGGCAGCGGCGGAATTCTGGGAATCGAAGTCCCACCAAGTCCTCGACCCCGGCTGCACGTGCGGGATGTACGCTGGCATCAACATGCAGCACCTCATTGACATCAACTACATCCAGCGCGGAATTCACGGCGAGGTTTCCCTTTGGGGACGGCTATACCGCCACACGCTCGGATGGCGTGCCCAATACGCGTATCCCGAAATTCTTCGTCGTCCCGGCGAACATGGTTCCCTTCCGCTTTGACGAAGCGCAGGAACGCCTCAAGGCGCTGGTCGAGTTCGACGTTGACATCTGGCTCCAGCCGGAGCGCGAGGCGCGTGTCGGGCAGGAAAAAATCCCGCTCTGGATAAGGGACTACGGCTACAGTCAGCAGGGCATTTCATTTCTGATCGAGAAGCGGCAGAAGTGGTACTCCGGCGAGAAGGTAGTCCACACCCTCGCGGTCGGCGACCGCATCGCGGTGTTCAGCGACGTGAGACGGCGGCGGCATCGGCGTCGTCAGGGAAATCAACGGCGACGAGATGTACTACACGATGTTCAGCCTGAACGTGGTCTTTCACAAGAAAATCAAGGACGTCGTGTGGAATGAACGGAACTGGCGATGGGAGACGACCGGACTGGGTTTTATGCGTAAGTTCGAACAGGCGATGGAGCGCTGACATGACGGGGAAGCTAAAACTACCGCGTCTCACTGCTCATCGGGGCATTCAGTTATGGAATCGTCACCTCATTGGGACAAAATGACGAACGATCTTGTGTTCTGCACGCGAAACGGAAACCGTCTCGGTCGCCGTGTCGTCCAGCGCGACGTGAAGCGCCACCAGAAATGCTCGCTGCTGGGAGGCAACCGATGCCGTTCGTGATCATTCTACTGGTTCTGGTCTACAAACTCGGCTACCGCGCCGGACGTAGGAGCGTGCTGCGATGATCCGGTGGCTTAAGGAAATGCTGCTGCTCAGCATCCTGCTGGTGCCGCCGATGGTCTTCTTCCCGGCGATCTGCTGGCTCCTAGCCGCGCACCCCGACCCTGACGCCGCGCTCGCGCTCTTCTGGTTCGCACCACTGAGCGCGGGCTTCTACGTGTTGGTTTACAGCCAATGGTCGTCGGCGCACGCGTGGAAGAAGATGGGGCGGCTGAGGCAGTGGCGCGAGGATCACGGCGGCTTCCTATGCACGATCCCCCGCGCCTGCGGCTGGCTGCTGTTCGGCATCGTCGGCTCGTTCGCGTGCGAGATTCTGTTCGTGCTTGCGTTCAGGACAGTGGCTTGGCAGTCGTCCGTCGAGGCGAGGCTCAGGCTGTGGCTCTGCCTGTTTCCCTTCGCCTCCCACGCTCCGCTGCTCCCGTCATGGCTCTGGAGGCGCAGGTATGCGTAGGCAAGGTCGTGCGCATCACGGAAGCGCATAGCCTTGCAGTGCGTGGACCTCCTGCTGCCGGGCGCGACGCGTGCGCAAAGGAAGAAGATCGCGAATCGCATCCTCACGATGTGCGACAGCAAGGCGGTGAAGCCGGAGCGCAGGCAAGCCCCGCAGGATGACGCCCGAGCTTCTGTCGGAGCTTATCGCCGTCCACGCGCAGTGCGTGCTCGACCAGCAGGGGAGGTGCCCGCTAACCGTGTTCTCGCGGCAGCTATGCTGGGAGATCAACCGAGCGATGGGATTGGCGAACGACGAGGACAGGGGCTTCAGGCGCGTGGACGAGATGTGCGCGGCTAAGCCGCTGGGCGCGGAGCGGTTCGTGAGGGAGGGCGAGTGAGCCGCGACGACATGGTCGAGCCGGGCGGCATCGCTTCGTCGCCGGACGGCAGGCTGTGGCGCGCGCTCAAGGTCGGCGACGAGAAGGTCGTTCTCTCCAAGCTGCGCGGACGGAGGCGGGTCGAGGTGACGTGGGAGGAGTGGGCGAAGGGATGGGAGCTAAAATTTCCGTGACGGAGGGACGCTTGGTCACCGACGAGCAGACAGTGGCGGAGACGGAACTCGTGGGCGCCGCGATGGCTTACGCCGAGGCGGAGAAGCGCCGGGCTATATTTGCCGGGCGTAGGGGCCAGAGAACCTGCGCGGAGTGGGACGCGATAGACCGCGTTTACAGGTGCGAAAAGAAGCTCCATGCCTTGTTCTGCGCGGGCGAGAGGAGTGACATGCTGAACCGGATGTACAACGAATACATCAGGATGCTGCTGAACCCGCCCGAGCCTCAGGCGTAATTCGCAAGTACAAGGAGAAATGATGAAGACGAAGAGTACGACACTGGACGTCAAGATCGCAGGGGTGGTCGCCGGGAAGCTGGTGAACGCGTCGGTCAGGCACGAGGTCGAGCACGCGCTGGAAGCGTACCCGGACGCGGACCAAGCTTAATATTAATCGAATAAAGTCGAGATTCGGCCTTGAGTGAAGGTATGCGGTCTTGCCTAGAATCAGCATTCCGTAGGTCGCGAAACATTTCGACCGTCTGGGCCGCCTGTCCACATTCGCCTGCGATTCCACAGTTTCACGTCTTGCGTGAAGCTTCCACAGGATTTAGCCACTTCTTACCATCAAATGGCCTTCCGCCGTGCGTCTTTCCTGAATAATGATGTACGCTTCCGAATTTTCATTTGGGGAATATATCACGTTAAAAATGTCGTCCACAAACGAACCATCTCGGCACTCCGCACTTTGACACGCCTCCCAAAAAGAAAATCGCAACGCGTGAGTTTGCTCCAGGTCCAGGGATATGTCGATATGGCTCACCAGGATACTGGCAACCTGTATTCTTGAGGACGATTGCTTAGGCCAAGCTGTCCCTTGCCACTTCGCGAAGGAGATTAACGTGCACGATGTGCCGCCAAGCAAAGATTCCCGCGTGCTCTACCCTTGCTGGTGCTCGCGGAGGCAGGCTTCCGCCCACGGACAAGGGCTGTCGAGCACATGGACTTGGAAAACTAATTTTGCAAAACGAACTCACCTAAACCCTGTGAAATGTGCAGTATAACTTTTCCCGCCTCGGCTCAAAAGCGTTGCAAGAGATATGTCGGAGAGCGGGGACCCGATCCCACCCCAGTTCGACGTCAGGATTTCCTGATCCCAAGGGCAGGGAATCAGCGACTCCGTTCCGGTGCTGGCTCCGTGTCCATTTATGCCCGCGTCGGCGCGCCCGCCCTCCGAGTGTGTTCACCGACGGCAATTTCTTCGGCGGCATGAAATCTGTGACGGGAACATCCCAGTGGGCCAGCCAGACTCTTACCGCAGACGCAGGTTATTTTACTCTTGCGTTTAAACGTCACATTGTGTAGACGATCATACATTGAGGGACGAAATGCCAACGAATCTGGCAATGGACGATCGCCCATTGGCAGAGGCTCAGAAAGTGAGCGGTCACCGGACGAAGGGAGAAACCGTGACCGCTGCTTTGGGGGAACACATCAGGGGACGCAAACAACACGAAATCCTTTCCCTCTTCGGAGCGATCGACTACGAGCCTGGTTACGATTACAAACGCGAGCGCAAGGCGATACGTGTATGAATGTCCTGGTAGACCCCTCGGTTTGGTCCATTTCACTTCGGCGGAAGGACGAAAACTTGAATGCCGCAGACGCGAGTTGCCGAATGAAGGGTTTCCTGATATCCGCTTTCGCCATAGCAGCCGCTCTTCTGTTGGGTCCTATTCCGATGCTAGCGCATCACGGCACGACGGCATATGACTTCGCCAAAACATTGAAACTGAAAGGAACCGTAACGAGATTTGACTGGGTAAATCCGCACGCATCGCTAGAGTGGGACGTCGATGACTGAAAATGGCGGAGTCGAACACTGGGTCGTCGAACTAACAAGTCCCGGGATGCTCACCAGATCCGGCTGGCATCATGACTCAGTAAAAGTGGGGGACGATGTGACTGTTTACTTCCACCCCTCCAAGAATGGCACGAAATTCGGTCTTTTCCAGAGAGTGGCATTCGCCGACGGTCGGCCGGACCTGATTGATCCTCGGGCGCCATAGAGAGTATGGGTCTTTGCCTGTGCGCACGTACTACGAGAATGGTAAGGAGTTTCAGAATGCATCATCGATTCCTGAGTTTAATCGTTGCGCTGGTGGCCGTGCTTTGCTTCTCGCTCGCCATTTACGCGCAGGCTCCTGCCCCGGTCGACGCAAACAGCGCCAATGAAGCCATCTATTCAGGGAAACACCATGAGGGTTCGGTGCCGCCTCACGATTTCTCCGGTGTGTGGATGGTGAGTGAAAATTTCCGGTTTTCGCCTATTCACGAGCCGCCGAACAGTTTCCTTCAGCCCTGGGCGTTGGCGAAACTGAATGCCGAACCCATGGCCCTTCGAAAGGATTTGCCCGGGGGCCATGCTGGCGGCACAACGGCGCTGGGAAGGGACGAGGATATCAGCTGCAGTCAAATCAGCCTGACCGATTTCATCACCAAGCAAAAGCCTATTGAGATTGTGCAAACTCCGCAAAGAATCTATATGTTCTTTGAATATGCGCACACTTTCCGTGAAATCTGGATGGATGGGCGAGCGCTTCCGAAAGACCCGGATCCCTCCTACTTCGGGAATTCCGTGGGCCGGTGGGAAGGCGACACCCTTGTCGTCGAGACCGTCGGATTCAACGATCAGACTGTAATCAATGGCATGCCTCATAGCGACGTTGTGCATTTAGTCGAGCGCTATACGCGCCCGAACCTCGACACCTTGGAGTTGAATATGACGGCCACAGATTCCAAGGCGTATACCAAGCCCTGGACGGCGGGGCCCGTAAAGCTAGCCTGGCATCCGGATTGGGAACTTGTGGAAGCCTTCTGTATTCAGGAGGACAATACCGCCTTTAAGAAGTCCATCATCGACTCGTCATGGGCACACGGACAAGCAGCAGACAGCAATAAAGCTGACAAGAAGAGCGATCCGAAGTGAAATTCGTCGGGTTCTGAGGCATCCACGAGGAACTGACAGATATGAGTCAAGATGTTGGCATGTGCCGACAGAAGCCCCCTTCGACAGCAGCCAGCCGCGCGACCGAGTTTGTCTGATCACGCTCGAAGCTTGTTTTCTCTATTTCCCAGGCATCAATGCGAACGTCCAGATG
This sequence comes from uncultured Acidobacteriota bacterium, assembly GCA_963804145.1. GTDB lineage: Bacteria > Acidobacteriota > Terriglobia > Acidiferrales > UBA7541 > Palsa-360. Next base: position 12,329 of record CAWDPI010000012.1, read on the forward strand.
GAACCGCCAGCCGGTACTTTGGCCGCCCCATAACGAGTGGCAAGGGCGCCCCCGAGTCCCGACGCAATGGTCACATACTGGCGCCCGTTGTGGGTGTAGGTGATTGCCGTCGAATTGACGCTCGATCCGGTCTTGAACTGCCAAAGCGTCTTGCCGGTTTCCTCGTCGAGCGCGAGGAACTCACCCGTCATTTTGCCGGTGAAAATAAGTCCGCCTCCTGTCGCCAGCATGCCGGCGGAACTCGGAAGCTCGGTTAGCGGAATCTCCCATTTCTTTTCGCCGGTCAAGGGATTGATGGCCAGGAAGTGGCCGAAAACGTCTTCCGGCTTCATGTTCGGTGTACGCGCTGCTACGCCGGTCGTCACCTCGCCCAACTCATCCGGTTCCGCGGCAGGGTCGATTTTTTGGATCCGTGCGACGTTCCACGTGTCCGCGTAGATCATCCCGTTCGCCTGATCGAACGCAATGGGAACGGCGTTTGTGCCGCGTGACGGCCAGATTTCGACTTCCTCTCCTGCGGTGAAAACGTTTCTGCACGTCGGTCAACACCGGCCTGCCGGTGTCCAAATCAATGCGCGGCCCAGTTGACTTTGACGTACGGATGCGCGGCGATCAGTTTGCAGTTCGTGCGGTCCAGCACGTACATGAATCCGTTCTTGTTGGCTTGGATCATCACTTTCCGGACTTTCCCGCCAATCTGGATATCGGCGAGGACGGGCTCGTCAGTGCCGTCTACGTCGTAGATGTCGTTCGGCGTGTATTGATAGTAGCAGGCGATCTCGCCGGTCTTCGGGCGGATCGCCAGCATGCTGGATGTGTACAGGCTGTCGAGTCCCTCGCGTTTCTTGGGATCGTACGGCTCGGCATTGCCGGTGCCCCAGTAAACCAAGTCGAGTTCGGGATCGTAGGAACCGGATCGCCAGGTTGGCCCGCCGCCATATTTCCACGCGTCGCTGTTTTTGGGCCACGTCTCGGAACCGGGTTCGCCCGGCGCTGGAATGGTGTACCTGCGCCACAATTTTTTTCCCGTGTCAGGGTCCCAGCCGTCCAGGAATCCGCGCGTGGTGGATTCTCCGCCGGAGACGCCGGAAATCAGCACACCGTTGGCCACGATCGGTCCGCCGGTCGCGTAGTAGCCCTCACTCGGAGTCGGCGAATTTCTGGTTCCAAATTTCTTTGCCCGTCTTCAGATCGAGCGCGAGGATGTGATTGTCGATGGTCACGCGAAAGAGTTTGCCGTTGTAAATCGTCGCCGCGCCTCGATTGAAGGCGACGTGTTTATTCCCCGCTTCGATTCTCACCGGCGTGCGCCAGATTTGCCGGCCGGTTTCCACATCAATGGCAAAGCTCCATCTTCCGTTGATGGCGTAAAGGACGCCGTTGTAGATCGTCGGCGCCGCCAGCTCGCCCAGCTCGTTCATCATGCTCGCGTTCCAGATGGGCACCAGGCGGTTGATATTCGATTTATTGATTTGGTGGAGCGGGCTGTAGCTCTTTCGATCGTAGCCCATGCTCTGAGTGAGGACGTTTTCCGTATTCTTGCCGTCGTTGTTCAGCTCATCCGTCGTTTGACTCAAAGCCGGCGCGGCGCAGAAGCCGAGGAGCGCCGCACACACCAGAAACTTTTTCATAGCGGACCTCCGGAGTTAACTCGGAATTTACCGTCAAGCGCAGTGATGTACTGCGCGAGCATCGGACTGCGGAAACTGTATGCCTTGAAGGGATGCCGGTCAAGCAACTCCCAACTGGGATCCAAGTATGCCGCTAGTGATTGGGAATGATTTCAGATGCCGCCGTACCAGGAGTACCCTTTGTCCGGGGAGCTTGACCCCTGGCCTGACCCGATGTTTTTCACCGAGTCCGTAACAGTGATGCGCGTAAGATACTTTTTGCTCTTAAAGCCGAGTTGTCGAGGCACGCGCACGCGGAGCGGCGCTCCGTGCCTTTTGGGAAGGTCCTGGCCGTTCATGCTGTAAGCGAGCAGAGTTTGCGGATGCCAGGCGTCAAACATGTCCAGGCTATCGAACTTTTTGTCGAAGGCAAAGAAGACCGCGTACTTCGCTTGCGGAAGCACTCCCACAAGATTCAAGACGTAGGAAAGAGGCACCCCAGTCCACTCCGCAATAAAGGACCAACCTTCCTCGCAGGCCAGATGCGTGATTTGGCTGCCGGAAGGAAGCCGCTTCAAATCTCCGAGTGAGAAGGAAGCCGGACGAGCCACCAGGCCGTCAATCGTGAGTTGCCAGGATGCGAAACCCTCCGCAAAGTTGCGCAGGTAGGGTTCGTACTCGGGCGGCTCGCCGTTGACAGGGGCAATGCTGGAGATATCGCTGCGATTGAATTCCCGGGCTAGCGAAGCGTGCGACGTCAAAAGCCGCTGGGTGGCATAGGTCAGCGTTTCGCCAACCCCATAAATTCCGCGGTGGTCGGGCGGGATCAGGCCATAACGACTGGCGATTCGGGCAGCGACCGCCAAGCCGGATGCGCCTGCGGCAGCCGCCAGGCCCGTCGTGATCAGCTTTCGCCTGCTGAGTTTGTCGCTCATGGCCGCTCCACTTTCGCAGCCCGGTGGCCCGTGATCATCGCACCCACGCGCGTGGTAAATCCGGCGAGACAAACCATGGCGATGTGGACAAAGAAGAAGAGAACGACAAAGCTCGCGACGAAGAAGTGAATTGTACGCGCCGTTTCCTGACCGCCGAGCAGTGTCACCACGCCCGGGAGAACGGAAACTATAGCGGGAGACATTGCGAAGCCGGTCCAGATCAGCAGGGGAAAGAAGGCGAAAATGACGGCCAGGTAGGTGAGTCGTTGCAGGACGTTATAAGTCAACGAATCTTCTTCGGTAGGCCGCCTCAAGTGGATGTGATTGGACGCCACGCGCCGGAGGGAGCTCCAGGAGAGATCCGATTTTTCCGGCAGCAAATTTCTGTGCAAATGCCGCGTGAATATGCCCGAAAGAACGTAAAGAATGCCAGTCAAGATGCAAGCCCATGCGGACAGGAAATGCAAAGACCGGCCCCATCCAGAAGGCCCGCCTTTCATGAAGGGCAGTGGAAAAGCGAGAACATAGGGCGTTCCCAACCCGCCCGTTTCGCCCCAATAAAGACGCGGGTGGGCCAGGAAAATGGCGAAACCGCTGACCAGCAACCCCAAGAAGCTCAAGGTAGTGATCCAATGAGTGACGCGGACGAGTGCAGAAAATCGCGAAGAATCCAAACGATGCGATACTCGCATCGCGAGACCTGGGAGGTACGTGGACTCTGCCATGACCGGTACCGGCGAATTTAGCACACGAGTTTGTGGAACACAATTAACGGTCTTACGTCGCGGGTTTTTTGCGGGGTGCTCAAGGTCAACACAGTGGCTTTATTCCACCTTCACCGTAAATTGGGTCACGACGATTTTGCCTGCAACGCTGAATTCGCCGAAGATGTGGTAGATGCCAGGAGACGGGAAAGCGAAATTCGTTGCCTCGATATCCGGACCGAATTTATCGGGGAGGAAAAGGTGTGAGGCATGGATGCTCTCGCCCAACAGTTTGCCGATGAATGAAACCGGAAGGAGCCCGTGGATATGGAGGAATCCCATAAGATCATCGCGGATTATGCTGATATGCATGGGAACCGCAAGATAGGGATTCATCTCGGTCAGTGGCTTGCCGTCTTTTTCGATGTGGTAATCGAGTGTAGCAGGGGCGTTCGCTTTGAGTCTGGCCGGCGATGTCTTGAGCGTTACGTCGTAGCCGTCAATATTTTCTTGAAGTGAAAAGTTTTCGGACTCGCCGGAGCGCTCATCATGCTGGATGGCCCCACGTTCAGGTAGAACTGATCGGAGAAAAGATATGCCCGCTCGGTGTAGTCCACGGAAACCATGATACTGGCCGGGTTTGGGAAAAGTGTAGTGAACGAGGGAACTCGGCGGTCTTGACCATTTCAGGAGTGACCGGCCCGAAATCTTCCACGTGGATGTGCGAGAAGACTGAGAAATCTTTGCTCGTGATAACCACATGAAGGATGCGATTGTGATCGAGAACGAGATCCTGTACGGGATTGCCCTGGTAATCGCGCAAGGTGAAGGTAAGCAGGGTGGGAACATTTGGCGTGAGCTCTGCAGGGGTTGTTGCGAGCTGAGCTCTTGCGCGCGCAGGCCTTTCAAAGTAGGCGAATTCACGCGCGTCCACAAAATGAAATTGGCCAAGCCCGAGCCCGACCGTGCAGCCGGGCAGGGCGAGATCGGACGTTGCCTCTCCGGCGCGTTCGGGAACGCTCTCATGCCAGACGTTCATGATATTGGATTCCTCGCAGGCTCGCTGAAATGGACTTTCCAGAACGCCTGAATACACTGCGGGAAATCCTCCACTCAGGTATATCCAACTGGTGATAAGTATCAGGGGAGGAATCCAGGCGCCGCGCCTTGCGAAGGTCAACGCCGCGCTCGCCAGGGGCACATCAGGTGCATCGAGCACAGATTGGTTCAATTTCGTGCTCTTGCGATAAAGAATCACCGAGGCGGCAAGGATGATGAGCGGCGACAATCAGATGAATTACTTCAAACGATCCGAACGTTCTGTCCGTCGAGTGCGCGTCGCTTTCCTTTACATCCTCCGGAAAATTTACATTGAATGATGCCGTGGCATCGTAGGCTCCTGCTCTTTGGGCGGCAACATTTACCGACCAAAGTCCGGGGGGAGTAAGTAGATTTTCCCCGAATACAAATCCTCCGGCAAATCTCTCCTCGACCGGAGCGACGATCGGGCCGACACCGGCGGCCTGGTTCGTGAGTGTGACGACGATATTTTTCACGTCGGCGCCGGTTTTCGTCAGCGGATCCTCCGCGGTCACCAGGAATTTGCCGCTTTCGGAAGCCTGTTCCGTAAGCGACAGCGCTACTCCCTGACTCAAGGCGGACCGCAGGAAACTGTAATGAGGGGCGAGCGGGGGCGTGGTAATAATCAGCAGTGAAGTGACCGCAAGGATGGCGATGCCGATTGCCATCTCGGCGGGCAGCGTGAAGCCGAGCCACGAGAAGAGGCGAAGAAACCGAGTTTCATCGTTTTTCCTGATCGCGTCCACGATTTTGGGCTCAGCATATAATTGCGCGAACAAACGCAAGGCAAGCAGAAACGCGGCAAACACCGAAAGAACGGCGAAACGTTTCCCCCAGTCCGTCGTCAACACATACGAGAAACTCTTGAGATGGAGCCAAACGACATAGACTCCCGTGACGCCCGCGATGCCGAATGCGACACTCGCGATTCGTGAAAACGCGGTGAGCGCGAACGCAGCCACTCTAGGATTTCTTGAGTTTCCGATGAGCGGTGACAGGAGCACGACCAGCGCAATGATTCCCCCGATCCAGACGTCCTTAAAAAAGAGATGGACAAAGTTCATCAGCACGCCAAATGCTGGCGCGAAGGTGGAGGCGGCGGCGTGGCTAACGCGCGCCCGTGAGAGATCGATCAGCGCCAAAACCACGAAGAACGCATATTCGATATTCGAGATCCGTTCGGCTGAGATGAATCGTTTCTGCATAACTAGAAAAGCAATCAATAGGAACGCCGCACCAAGCATGCGATATATCGTGTAAAGAGCCGAGGTGGTCGTGATGAAAGACCCCCAGGCCGCGATGAACGTTGTTTCCTGAAGGGAAGTGAGATCGTTCGTTTTATAGATAAGGTACGCGATGCCGCCTGCCAGGGCCAGAATGCATCCGAGAATGAAAAGAAACTGAAATCTGCGAAAGAACTCGGGCTCATCGGAATTCAGTTCTGGGAAATGCGTGCGCATCGGCCGCCAGATGAACGCGAACACGATCAGTGCCCCTAAAATTAACGCGTCTCCGATCAGTTCGACCGCGAGGGTCAGGGCTTCGGGCACGCTGGAGCTGTGAACGGTCTGAAATCCGCTGGCTTCCGTGGCGGCGCTGGGCCTCTCATTTCCCACCGAAAAAACATACGCGCCTTTCGTGAAGTGGCCGTCATCCGACGAAATAACCTCCCACGAAACCGTGTAGCTGCCTGCGCCTCTGTCTTTCAACCCCACGCGGTAGACTCTGGGATCCGCAGGGTCAGGCGCTGAATTGGCAAGATCGGCGCGCGAACCATCCGGAGCGAGAACGATAATGCTGGAGGCGCGAGGTTCCACGCGTTCGCTGAAATGAATTTGCACTTCCGCCGGCGCTTTTGAAAGGACCGACGATGCCGCCGGAACGTATTGGATTGGTGTCGCGTGCGCGAAAGCGAGCTCGGGTAGAATCGAAATTACAGATCGAGAAACAGAATACGATTAGGAATTTATCGAATCTCGTATGCATAACATCAATCGAAATCTGCGAAGAGTCAGTAATGTCAAATTAAAACAAAAGCAAAGCAATTCATCCGCTACACTATCCAGCTCCTCGCCTGCGTGCTCCCCAATAGCCCCCCAAGAGTCCCAAGACAATGCTCGCGAATAATGCGGCAACGTACAGAGCCCGGATATTGCCGTTAGATCCCGAAATCGTAAGCGGAAACGATGCGGTTGCGAGATCTTGCCGCTCGCGCTTGCTGTCGAGGAACGTTACCTTCAGAGTGTAATTGCCGCCTTCCGGGAATGTGTAATAGAGAAACGTCATCGGCTCTTCTGTGATGAGGTCGCAGTTAATCATCGATTTTCCGTTGTGGCTGATGTCGATGCCCACGCTCGTCGCCAGCGAAACCGGCTCTCGCGTATTGCTTTGCAATAGACCGAAGTCGAATTCGATGGGTTGTCCCGCTATGGGCGTCGAAGGTTGATCCGTCCCAATATCGACAATTAGATCGCCGACGACCTTTTCGAGTCGCTCGCCGCCAAGGCCGTTCGCGAATGCGGCTTCTGCAGCCATACATACCATGATGATAAAAATAATGCGCTTCAACTGGGGCACACCTACTTTCTTTTCAACGCTATTCCTGCGACCACAAGTCCTAAGAGTCCGCTTACGATCCCAACGATGCTCAAGGTGAACGCCGTAGCCGCCTGTTTGCCCGCAGCCTGTTCACCAGCCGCCAGACTCTGCACATTCTGATTTAGTTCGTCCGAAGACAGCGACGGTTCGGGAAAGCCCAGGCTCATTTTGGAATCTGGGCAGCCAAACGCGCCAATCTTACGAAGCCGGGTAATCGAGTCGGAAACTTTCACCGGAGAATTATCTTCGGCTGACTCCGAAACTTCGCCTGTGACGCACGTGAATGTGAGATCGACGGAATTGTTCTCGATTGCCCCGAAAATGCGATAGCTGTAGGTGGTTTGTACTGTGGGAATGAAGGCCGCAGTGTAAGATCCCGGAGCGCGGTCCGCAGGGTCGAGTGAAAGCGTTTTCTTTTTATTGCCGGCTGCGAGCTCCACTTTGAGTGTCTGCTCGAGTCCGCTAACAGGTGTGCCTTCGTTTGTTGCCGCGCTCACACCGTGGCCGCCGGGTCCCGCGACCCGCGACACGCGGAGGTCCACTCCCGACATATTGTCGACTACGAAGGGTTCGTTGAGCGAACCCAGGGTGATGACGTAATACTTGTCGCCGATTTTAAAGGTGTCATGCTCGTGTGCCGAGGCGAGAGGCGTAACGGCATAGAACGCTATGGCAAGTGGTACGAGTTTTAAGATCGAAAATTGTTTTTTCATTGTGATTTTGGGCCTGCGAGATTAGACCTCATGGTCAAATCCATTTTCAGGCGGCAATGGGTTTAAGCCTAGAAGAGATTTAGAATAACATTGAATCGAGATTTTCGATTTGGCTCACTTTCCGGCGCATCGTACGCCTCTCCTGCCTTCGACACAACGAATTTGTCACCGTATGGGAAATTGCCATGGCGGGCGGCAGACTTGACAATGCTGGACGATCAATGCCATAAGGCCTCGTCAGGATTGAGCCAATGCCAAACGATTTCGAGGATCATTGTTGGAGAGATGTCGTTTCAAGTGATGTCCTCGACCTATATTCCCGTTACCAGCGCGAGCTTTTCGTAGGTCCCTCGCCAGCATTGCTTGCCATTGATCTCTACGAACTCGCCTTCGAAGGTGGTGCACGGCCCATCGCGGAGGTCTCGAAAGTATATCCGAGTTCTTGTGGCGAGTATGCGTGGGCTGCAATCGAACCGACAAAACGACTTTTCGCGGCGGCACGTTCGGCAAGAATTCCAGTTTTCTATTCCACGATGGACGTCCGGCCGAACGCCAAACCGGAGGGTCTCAATGCGACCAAACGGCGCGCACCACGCAACGACGCTGAAGCCTACGCCATAAGGCAGGAATTTAAGCCTGAAGCGGACGACGTCGTCATTACCAAACAGCGGGCAAGCGCGTTTTTTGGGACTCCACTGCAGGCGCACCTCTCCCAGCTAGGCATACGAACGGTAATTATTTGTGGGGAGAGCACCTCAGGATGTGTGCGCGCTTCGGCGGTCGATGCGTACTCGTATGGGTTTCACGTCGTCCTGGTGGAGGAGTGCTGTTTTGACAGGAGCGTGCTCTCGCACAAAGTGAATCTGTTCGACTTACATCACAAGTACGCCGACGTGCTGCACATCGACGAAGTTGAAACTCACCTCAGGGGCGAGCGGGCCCTAAAAGCGAGCTAATTCATAATGAAGCCGAACGCATACGGCCCGTTTCCGTACTCACCGATAGTTCGCCGACCGCGTCTCACATGGCCAAATAACGCGCGAGTAGCGCTCTGGGTCATCCCGAACATCGAATTCTTTTCTCTCGAGGAGCGACCTGGGGGCTCCGGTAGCGGCAAGATTCCCGACATCCCTTTGTGGTCGTCAAGAGATTACGGCAACCGCGTAGGTGTGTTCCGGTTAATGCAGGTTCTGGATCGGCACGAAATCCGAGCGACTGTCGCGCTCAACAGCGATGTCTGCGCGCGACATCCGATGATTATCGAAGAGGGCCAGGCTCGCAAGTGGGAATGGATGGGCCACAATCGGACGAACACGCGGCGCCTGAATGAGGCGCCGCCCGGTGAAGAGGCGAATATTATCCGCGACAGCCTTGCCACCATCGCGAGCGTCACCGGAGTGCGGCCGGCGGGCTGGCTGGGATCCGGTCTGCAGGAAACTTGGGACACGCTCGATTTGCTCGCAGCCGAAGGTGTTGAGTATGTGTGCGATTGGTGCAACGACGACCAGCCTTACGCGATGAATCTGGATGGCGGCCGTAACCTTGTCTCCCTGCCGTACAGTCATGACATCAACGACAAGCCTGCCTTTGAACAGATGCACCGAACGGCGGCTGAATTTCAGGAGATGATCTGCCGGCAATTCGACGTTCTCTATCGGGAGGGCGAGGAATCCGGCCGGGTCATGGCCATTGCGATTCATCCTTATCTGACCGGCATGCCGTATCGCATAGGTGCATTCGACGCAGCACTCGAGTATATCTGCGGCCACGAAGGCGTCTGGCGCGCAACCGGAAGCGAAATCGCGCGCCATTTTGTAGCGCAAATGGAAGAAGGAACGCATCAGCAGCCCAGAAAGGCAGTGGGAAGTTGAATTTGAATCGGACTGGGAATCCTTAAATAAAGATACGCTTACAGTCCAGCTAAGGTTGACGTGCTGCAGTCTGCAATGCCGGCTCGCCCGCTGGCAAATCAAACATCCCCGCAGGAAGTGTAAAGATGAAGTCGATAACCTCGGCGCTTTCGACAATGTCGGCATATTTCGCGTGCATATCGCAGAGACTCACAGCGTGTGAGGCCTGCGAACGATCGAAGCAGGCATCTTCCACGACGGTAACGCGATAGTTGCCGCTGAACGCGTCGAGAACCGTTGCGCGGACGCAACCGCTTGTCGTGGCTCCAGTAACGAGCAGGCTGTCACAACCCAGAAGCGTAAGATAACTCTGCAGAGGCGTGGCGTAAAAGGCGCTCGGTTTCTGCTTTTGGATCAGGATATCCCTCGGGCCCGGGGCAATCTCCCGCACGACTTCATTGGGATCGAGGTTGGTTTGCGTCTGCAGCCGTTCATTTTGTCGCGAGTTTTTCCACGACCAACTGCCGTTGTCCCACTTGTCAGGGCGTCTCTTGTTGGTTGTGTAGATGACAGGCAGGCCTTTGGCACGGGCGGCTTCGATCAGCCGCTTGTTGACTCTTACTCCTTCCCACGCTTCCTCGCCACAGGAAGTGGGCCAGCGCTTGATCGACTCAAGAATCGGTTCCGGCTTATCGCCGCAGAACGCGTAGTTAACATCGACCACTAGTAGCGCCGGCCGCTTGCCAAAGCCCATTCGCGCGCCGAATCCCCCTGCGGAGAACACGGCCTTATCGCGGTCCGTAAGAAACTTGTCCCAAATGGGTGGCTTCATTTCGAAGTACCTCCTTGAAAAAACGGCCCAGCGTTTGGCACTGCGTAACGGACCCTCTTGCCAACTAGCCCCTTCCGAGTTTCCAGTTTATGGCTGTGCCATGTCGCCAACCGTCGGAGAGGCAAGATCTGAATGCGTTCCACTTTCATCGCCAACCGTAATTTGCTCTTCGGGTGGAAACTGGTAGGGTCCCAAGAATGAAAAGATGATACATGCCAGCAGGAGCGCGAACTCGAAAATGATAAACATCGGAGCATAGGAGTGCCAGTGGTCAAACGAGAACCCCATGAGAGACGGGCCGACGCCCACGCCAATCATAAAGACAGCAAATAAATACCCGTAGATCTGTCCAAAAGAGCGCAAACCAAAATACCGGCTCACAAAATATGGAACGATATCCCCTTCGGCGCCCATTCCCAGGCCGCAAAGTATGATTCCCGCAATGGGTACGATTCCCCCGTACCCGCTGATCAGAAGGCCGAGGCCGATCATCGCACCGCCTACGCAGAAAATCGCTACATGAGGGCCGAAGAATCGATCGAGGCAATACCCGGACAGCAGGCGACCCACGATCATGGCGAATCCGGCCGCCGACAACGCAGCCGTCGCTTTGGGTATCGAAATACCGCGATCCGTGAGCAATGCGACAGCGTGAATCAACGGCCCATTCGCCGTGAGCACAACGATAAAGAACGCGACCGCGAGCATCCAGAAATGCCGGGATTTCCGCAACACTTCGGCAGCTGTCAGACCAGATGCCACTTTATTCTGGCGGGTGCCTTGCCCCGCTGAGAGGCGCGTGGACAAAACGGAAGCAGGCTCTCGAACAAAGAGTGCCACCGGCAAGAAAGCAACCATGAAGATGACAATGCCAATCCCAAAATATGCCTTCCGCCACCCGAAGTCAGCGATCAGCACCCTTGCAAGCTGGGCAACAAAAATGCCGCCGATGCCAATTCCAGCCTGAATGATTCCCAGCGCCAGGCCGCGTTCCTTATTGAACCACTGGGCGATGATTTTGGAATAGCCTAACGGTGTTTGTCCGGCTCCGAAGAATCCCGAAAGGCCGAAAAGTGCGTAAACAATCGCGAGGGATGGCCGGAGGAAAGCAAATGAACCTACACTCAGGGCATACAAGGCGATAGCAGGCAGCAAAGCGCTTCTGATTCGAAGCCGGTCAAAAAACGCGCCGAAAGTAAGGCACCCCACGGCCGTCATAAAGGTGCTCAGCAAAAGGGCCGAAGACAAAACACCACGGCCCAAACCCAGATCATTGGCGACAGGCTTCAAGAACACGCCGAAGGCGAATATGTTGATCGCTCCGCTTCCGACGAATTGAGCCATCAGCGAAGCTACGACAATCCACCAGCGATTCCGAAACATGCCTATCTCCATCTTGAAACTCCCCCTGCAAGTGTAAATTTACGATCGGAATGCGAACGATCAGCGTCTCTGCACGCTAGGAACTAACTTGCTCGTATGCTTCGGCAATTTCGCTTCCCGTCGCAAACCAGACTCGATCCATCTTTTTCATGTGAGCAATCGCTCTCTGAAAATACTTGATGCGCAACGGCTGGCCCACCAGGAAAGGATGAAGGGGAATTCCCATGACTCGCGCAAGCTTATCGCTTTCAGAATAGAGAGTCTCGAATTGATCGACGATCGCACCAAGATATTCCTCGCCCGTATAGCCATGTCGAAAAAACAGCCCGATATCGTTCAGCTCCATGCAATACGGGACCGAATGCATCTTTCCACTTTTTACCTTCATGCGGTAGGGCTGATCGTCATTGTTCCAGTCGGCCACGAATTGAACGCCTTCCTCAGCGAGGATATCGAGTGTATCGAACCTCTCAGCGAGAGCCGGTCCCAACCATCCTTTTGGTCGCGAGCCCACCGCCTTCTGAATGGTATCGAGCGTCGTCCGGATCACATCCTTTTCTTCGCTGGAACTTGAAAGGTGAGACAGAGGCTGACTATTTGTAATTCCGTGCCCCATGAACTCCCAGTGCCGCTTTTTCATTTCTTCTACGGCTCTCGGAAATATGTCGCACACGGCAGAATTCAGCGCTACGGTTGCCCGAACGCCAGAGGATTCCAGGACGTCCGCAATCCTCCACAGGCCAACTCTAATTCCATATTCTCGCCACGCATAATTGATTACATCCGGGACCACGTGCCGGATATTCGGAGACGTAGCTAATCCCTCGGGTGAATCGTATGTCCACGCCTCCACGTTAGGGATAATCCACACAGCCAATGTCTTGCCGCCGGGCCAGCTGAAAGGCTTCCGCTCGAAGATCAGCGAATCCTCATACCGCCCCGATCTGTTTACCTTCTTGATCGCCGCGTTGCCCGTATTTTCTGTCATAGCTCTCCAGCACCCAGTAGCGCAAAGGAAGAGAGATCGCTCATCGCCATAGTTTTTCCAATCTATCTGGCGGCAGGGTAGCAGACACACGTTGCGCGAATCAACTCGGGTCTGTGAAGCGGCGCTCGGATAACCCACCTGGTTGTACAATTCTCCCTTGTAAAATAGGACATGCTCGGGAACGCTCTGGATCGCGCGACTACAAGCCACCCGCCCGCCTGCTTTCGTCGCAGGCAGGATTGATTGACACGCACATTCTCGCGGACTAGACTCCGCGCCAGTCGAAGTTGCACACCGAGGGTCCCACAACGCGATTTGAGGAGGGGCTGATGAAGATCGACAGAAGTGTACGGAGCCGCGCATACATTGTATTGGCCGGCTTCAGCTTGTTGGTTATGTGTGTGGCTCTAGGAGCGCAGACTCAATCTGCGCCAAAGTATAAGTTCGATCCGGACTGGCCGAAACCGTTGCCGAACAAGTGGAAGCTGGGAGGCGTCACGGGCTTGGCCGTGGATAAGGATGACAACGTGTGGGTGCTCGATCGTCCGCATGACTTGAGAGATATGGAACTGCGAGCGGAGTTGCCCAATCCTACTTCCGACTGTTGCACTCTCCCTCCCTCGATGATTCACATCGACAAGAACGGCGATGTCATCGGCTCCTTCGATGCGCCGGAAGGGCACGGCATGGCCGTGGACAGCAAGGGCTTTGTCTACATTGGACAGGACACGGTCCGCAAGTACGACCCCAAGACCGGCCAACCGGTTGGTGAATGTCCTCGCGTCCCGGACAAGCTAGCCGTCAATGGCGAGGCAGCTCAGGCTAAGGCCCCCCACATCCCGGGCAAGGGCAGCGCTGGCCCGCTGGGAACATACCCGGGCAGCGTTGGCGGCGGCAATCGGCCCGATCCCGCGGCAGTAGCGGCATTCCGCGCGAAGTATCCCCCGTCGACGCCGATGATTGTCGGAAACATCGAAGAGATTCGGCTCGACGAACCGGCTCACGAACTTTATGCCACCGATAGTTATCTGGGCGGGCGCGTGATGGTGTTCGACTTGGACACTCTTGCGTTCAAGCGCGGCTGGGGCGCCTACGGAAAGCCATTGTCGGAAATGAGCACCGATGACGCAGACCGCCAATACACGCCCAACGGACCGATGCCCAAGGAGTTCAGGGGCCATCTCACGCTGAACATCTCCAAGGATGGCTTCGTCTACGCAGCCGACCGGATGGCGAATCGCATCCAGGTCACCACCAAGCAAGGCAAGTTCGTGAAGGAATTCATCCTGGCGCCCACGACGGGCCAGGGCGGTTCCACAGGCGGCGTGGCCTTTTCGCCGGATAAGGCGCAGCGGTTTTTGTTTATTTCCGATCTCACCAACAACCACATCTGGTTCCTCACCCGTGATGAAGGCAGCGTCGTGGGCCAGATGGGCACCACGAGCCAAAACGGCGGCCAATTTATGGGCTTGCATATGATCGCCGTCGATTCGAAAGGCAACATCTACACCGGAGAAGTTTCGAACGGCGAGACGGGTGCAGCGGTTCGTCCCCGCCAAGTAGGGCGATAAGTGAGATCTGCGCGCAACTAACAGTCGGCTCGCTAATTCGGAAAACTGATGGTTGCCCCGTTAGCTCCAGTAGCACAGGCTGAAGCCGGCCCGTCTAAGGATTGCGTCTCCTAGTAAGCGCCTCTCGCTGGCTTGGCGGCAGCCTTATCCACCGTGCAGATCGACTCCCGCATGTCATAGAGGGGCCGGTATCTGAAAATTTTCTGCCCTGTCCAGGGCTTGGTGTACATCTTCACGTCATCAAACGTGACATCAAGTTGCAGCGTGTCATGGTCCACGCGCCGGTAGCGCTCGGTAAGGTGCAGGGCGTCACTGTGCGGACGGCCCAACTGATCAAGCCACGTCGTGTCCTTGACACCAACGGTGTTCACGACCAGCGTGTCCCCTTCCCACTTGCCCACCGAATAACCGAACCACGTAAGATCCGGATCTTTCGGAAGCGGTCGTCCGTCCATAAAAATTTCGCGCCACATGTGGCTGTCTTCAAAGATCATGACCACTTCGTAGGGCGTCGCGAAAATCTTGAAGGGACGAGGATATAGAAGTTCCCGTGGGACGCCCGGCGGATCACAGTACTTCACTACGGGATCCGTCGATTTGCTCCTGTCATCGGTCGCGTTTGGTCCCTTGATGGGGATCTCGGCCTTCAATTTCGCCAACGCTTCGGGCTGGTAAGGGGTGCCGTCCTCTAGTTCGTGGCCATAGGGATCGGAGATACTCCAGCTGTTGGTCAAATACTGCTGCACCCAAACTCCGGATAGGTCGTGAGGTGCCGTTTGAGCGCGATTGGCCGAACCTGCGGCCGCTTGCGTTTTTGCGCCGGTCTGGGCGAACGAAGACAGCGACAACGCCAGCATAACAGCGGCGATTAAACTCGCGAGCCTATATCGCATCGTGAAACTTCTCCGCAATTCCGATGACACCGTTCTGGTCGCGAGCGAGGTGGCACGAGGCATCACCTTGGCCTAGCGCGCTCTGCCGTTTGTGGCTGGGTTCACCACTTGCTCTTCAAAATGCAATTGGTCCGATATCGCGCAGATGGATTCCTGCAAATCCCCTTTTGCTCCCGGAGGAGACAACCGCCAGGTCTTGCGCCCCGTCCAGGGTTTTGCGTACATTTTCGGGTCGTTGAACGTGACATCAAGTCGCAACGTGTGAGCATCAGGGCGGCTGTAGCGTTCCACGATGCGCAGGGCGTCGCTATGGGGACGGCCTACATTGTCCAGCCAGGTATCAGCACGCTCGCCCGCCGTCTCAACCACCAACGTCCCCGCTTCATAGTGGCCAACCGAGTAGCCAAACCAAGTGGGATCCAATTCGGTCGGAAGCGGACGCCCGTCCAAATATATTTCGCGCCACATCTTGGTCGCCTCGTAGAGAATGAGCACTTCGCTTGGTGTCTGAATGATCCTGAACGGATGAGGATAAAGCGCAAGCCGCGGTATGCCAGGGGGATCGCAGTTGAGCACCACGGCGTCTGTGTTACTGACGTCGCTCGCGTTGATTCCATGCCCGGAGGAGTGCGCCTTTGTCAGCGCCAGGGCCTCGGGTAAATACGCGATGCCGTCTTCAATTTTCAGGCCTGCGGGATCACTCGGGTTCCAGCCTTCCGTCCCTAGCGTCTCCTCCCAGACTCCGGAGAGATCTGGGGCGCTAGTGAGAGTCCGTGGCTTCGCCGTTTGCGGCTTCGCGGCAGTCTGAGCGAACAGCACAGGCGGTAGGCCCAGCATGGCCAACAACGCTGCGATATGCGCTAACGGCATTCGCATTTGGAAGTTCCCTCCATCTTTTCGAAAAATGCGACCTCGCTAGTAATAGTAGACAGGCAGATAATAAGCGATCCACCGTCCCGCGGCTATGGTGCCAATCCACAAGAGAATCGAAAAGCAGGCGGCGAGACGCGCTCCCAGTGGTGCGACACGCGTTTCATCCCAGGCCGCCAGCCGCTTATAAACGGTCAAATGAAAAACCAGGGCATTTATCCCCGCCAGCAAGATCATCAGCATCTTCAGGCGGAAGACACCGTTGACGTAATACTTTGTGGCTTCTGATGAAAACAATAAGAACCCCGTCGCTATGAGCAGTGCAAAACCGAACCACGCCGAAGGCAGAAGCTGCCTCGCCAGTTTCGACACAGGCTCACCGCGGAAAGTGAAACCCAGCAGTCGCAGGCCCAAAATCGCGTTGGAGGTCAGCAGCGCGATAATCCCGCAGATGTGAACGGTCTCAATCAACGGGGCGATCCAGCTCGAGTTGCGCATTGCCGCGCCCATCGGCGTGTTTTCGAGCCACTGACAGAAAGGGAGCAAAGTGGGCATGTGTTCGGATCTCAACGAGAAAATGGGAGTGGTTTGCCGTTGATGACGATGTTTGCCAGAGCTCCCACCGGCGCGCCGTTTTTCGCCGGATGCGTATCAGCTACGGCTTGATCACCTGGTTTCATTATGCTTTTCGACCAGCCGGCACCATGCATCATCGCGCTCGGCGGGGGCGTCTCTAAAATCCAGTGTTGCACGTTGCCATCCGCATCCTTCACATCGATATGAACCAGGCAATGGGGATTGGTCCATTCGAAGGCCACGATGGTACCTTTCAGGGTGAGCCATCGGCCGTTGTCGTATGACGCCACCCCGTGGTGAGCCCAAATCGGACTTGACCCAAGAAGAAGGCCAACTCCTAAGGCAAAAGATATAGACACCTTTCCTCTCACCTGGCACCTCCGAGGTAGATAGTATCGATTCAGTCTGGAAGCCGTCGGTTCGCTCCGTATAGCACAGACTCCGCCAGCACGCAAACGAACTGTGAGATGCTACTACTGTTTGACGGAGTATCGACAGATTAGCCGCGGAAGATCAGAGATCCTGGCGTGCAGAAAAAGGTTTGGCGAATCGTCGGATTGAGTGAGTGCCGGAGCAGAGCTGAACTTTGGAGCAGAAAAATGAAGGTATACGAGGTGCGACAATTTGGGATTGATGATTTGGTTCTGGTCGAACGCGCCGAGCCGCAACCCGGCGCAAATGAAGTAGTCGTCAAGTTCCATGCGGTGTCTTTGAATTACCGCGACCTGATGTTTATTAAAGGTGTGTATAACCCGAAAGCGCGATTGCCGGCCGTACCATTTTCAGACGCGGTCAGGTGAAGTCGTTGCCGTCGGAGCAAACGTGAAGAAGTGGAAAGTTGGCGATCGCGTTTGTCCCATTTTCACGCAAGCCTGGCTCGATGGGCCGATTTCAATCGAGAAGCGACGAACCACCCTCGGCGCCGGAGATATGGATGGGGTTCTGCGCGAGTGTGGCACGTTTGACGAAAACGGCTTGGTTGAAATCCCACGACATCTTTCGTTCGAGGAGGCCGCCACTCTCCCCTGTGCGGCGGTCACGGCATGGAATGCGCTGGTCGTTTCGGGAAACTTGAAAGCGGGCGATACGGTGTTGACGCTTGGTACCGGGGGCGTTTCGATCTTCGCTCTCCAGTTCGCCAAAATGCACGGCGCGCGCGTGATTCTGACTTCGAGCAGCGACCAAAAGCTCGCAAAAGCCAAAGACCTCGGCGCAGACGATGTAATCAATTACAAGAAGACCCCGGATTGGGACAAGGAAGTTTTGCGCTTGACGAACGGAATTGGCGTGGACCATGTGATTGAACTCGGAGGAACGGGAACTTTGTCAAAATCGCTAAACTCTGTGCGCCTCGGTGGCCACGTGGCAGTGATCGGTGTCCTGGCGGGTGCCGGGGAATTCGACCCAAGACGTGTTTTGATGAAAGCCGTTCGGATGCAAGGCATCCTCGTTGGCTCGCGTCAGATGTTTGAAGAAATGAATCGCGCTATTGAAAGCAACCGGCTGAAGCCGGTGATCGACAAAACATTTGCATTCAACGAAGTGTCTGAGGCCTTGAAGTATATGGAAAGCGGCGCACATTTCGGCAAAATCGTGCTCAGAATATAAAGGATGGAAATGAATCCATCGTTAGAACGTAACTCTGGCCGCGATCTGGATGATGCGCGGGTCAGCGGTATTCAGAATTTGGCCAAACGTTGGGCTATTAATATTCGTGTCAGGATTGCTGAACTCGGGATGGTTAAAAAGATTGAAGAATTCAAACCGGAGTTCCAGTTTTAACTTCTCCTGCCACCACGCAGTGGTCTTTGACACCGCCAAATCAATATTGGCTTGCCCCGGCCCACGCAAAAAGTTGCGGGGCACCGAGCCATACGTTGCGAGCGACGGATTTGCGGCCACCTGTGCATCCGAGGGGAAAATGGTCGGGCCGGGTGTGCACGGAAGAGGATCGTTCAGGTCGCCACATTGAGCATTGCTGAAGCTCGTGGGATTGAAATAATAATTTCCAGGGAAGCCATTGTAATTAATAAATCCGGGGAATGACTGCTGTATACGCGGGTTGAACGTGTTCGTCGGTCCCACCAGGTTCGCACGAACGACGACCGGATCTCCAAGGCCGGAAGGCCCCTCAGAGCCGATATCGAATACCGAGGGCAGATTAGCAAACACATCGAGAGGGAATCCTGTCCTCCAGGTGACAATAGGAAACAAGCTCCAACCTTGCGTAAGTTTCTTGGGTCCGGACTTCCAGGCGTTGTCGAATGGCAGATCCCACCCGCCGCTGAATGTGATTCGGTTGCGCACGTCGGTATCCCCCGACGCTCGCAAAAGATCCGGCTCGAGCGACGGAACCTGCCTGCTCCGCTGCTGGAAGCCCGAGGCAGTGTCAATTTCATGCGACCATGTATAACCCAGCGTGAAATAGGTTCTGCCGAAGATCGCCGAATTGCCGATCTGTTTCGTTAAACTCGTCACCAGGGCGTTGTAACTGCCCTTGGTTGCATTTCGGAATTCCAGGACTGGCCCAAAAGTGCAGCCCACGAGGTTTGTGTTCCCAGCTGTCTCGTCGGGGCACGTCGTGTCACCCGGCCCAAGATTGTCAATCCTGTTCGTCGTGCCGGGGATGAAGGGATCCGCGTCCTGCAATGCCGTCAAGCCGTGCGAACTGCTTCCGAGATAGCTCACCTCCAAGACGATATTTTGAGGCAACTCCCGCTGAATGCTCAAATTGTATTGATAGGTGTAAGGTGTTTTGAGATTAGGGTCCACGAAGAACGACGCAGCGCCGAAGGGAAGTAAGTTCGTGAAGTCGGCATCGTGATTTACGGGTTGTGAAGGGAAAGTGTCCGGGGTACCTGTTGATCCGAACGGGTCGCTAAAGTACGTCAAGTATGTCCCATTAAAACCCGGCGAAGGAACCCCACTGACCGGGTTTGGAATCTGATTTCCCGCGGGAAAGCCAAACAACGCGCTGCTGAAAAACGGCGCCTGGCCGTTAAACTGGAAATTGTCTTCCGCTTTCAAGATATCGTAGAACATGCCGAAGCCACCCCGAATGCTCGTCTTCCCATTGCCAAATGGATCCCACGCAAATCCAATGCGCGGCGCAAAATTTCTTCCGTCCGGGAAGTTGACGCCGGTAGGAGCGCCCTTGTCGCCGGGGAAGACTAACCCTTCGGGCGCATTCGGGAACACGGTGGATTGCAAGCCGGGAATGATGGAAAACGTCCGCCCTTCCGTGTCATATTTCGGGCTGCTGTATTCGTAGCGCAAGCCAAGAGTCACGGTGAGCCGGGTGGTCGCGCGCCACTCGTCTTGCAGGAAGCCATAGAATGACTTCGTCCGGATATTGGACGGAGCCGATGGGCCCTGCTGATACTCCGTTGGAATGCCAAGAAGGAAGTCCGCATAGCCGTTCCCTGTCCCGCCACCGTCGAAGTTGAATGCCCCATTGATAACAAAATTAAAGTCCTGGTTGTCTTGATAACCTGAAAATCCGCTGCCCATCTTCCAGAAATGGCGGCCATGGATCCAGCTCACCGTATCGCTAATACCGAACGTGTTGTCGACCAGAGTAGACGGCCCGAGGAATGTAAACCCGGTGGTTAAAGCGTTGGAATTGATTTCAATGATCGGGGGGCCGCTCGGCGCGTCAGGCGTAATCGAGAAACCCAGCGCGGCCGGCCCCGGTAAATTTGAGGCTGGCGTGGCTTGAATGGTGTAAGTCCGCTGCGTGATGAAACGCAGCTCATTGATAAAGTTAGAAGAAAATGTCCGCGTGTATGCCAGGTTCACGAAATAATCGTTAAGTTGAGTTGCCACCGGATAGCCGGGGACATTCGCATAGGCGGTGTTCGTGCTGTTCGTAAAAGAGTCGAGCCTTGGATTCCTTAATCCGCCCACAGTGGCGGAGAGCTTGTCCTTGTCCGTGATCTGGAAGTCAAACTTCATCGTCAGTTC
Organism: uncultured Acidobacteriota bacterium; assembly: GCA_963804145.1. Classification (GTDB taxonomy): domain Bacteria; phylum Acidobacteriota; class Terriglobia; order Acidiferrales; family UBA7541; genus Palsa-360. Next base: position 32,895 of record CAWDPI010000012.1, read on the forward strand.
ATTATTGTTATCCAGGTGCGCCGCCGCAGCATCCAACTGCCCGTTGGCAGTCATCGGGACCAGGCCCATGTTAATCATTTTTACGGCTACTGGATTGAAGGTCGCCGGATTGAGAGTGCCAGCGGGCGCCCCGGGAAGTTGGAAGTAGGGATCGCTCTGCAAAAAGGCGATGACTCCTTGATCCGAAGTAAAGTTGCCATTATTCACTTCCGCGGGTGGTAAAAACGGACGCAATACCATTCGTCTGCTTCTGGCTGAGGCGTTGTCCCTGGTATCCGACAAAAAAGAAAAGACGATCCTTGCCTTGGACCACGCGCGGGATGGTGATCGGCCCGCCCAACGTCGCGCCGTATTGGTTGCGCTTGAGAATGTCACGCGGCAGTGGGTCGGGCAACCCGGTGTTCGGGTCAATGTGCGCCTTGTTAAAGAAAGTGTTGGCATTCAGATCGTCATTGCGGACGAAATCGAATGCGCTGCCGTGCCATTGGTTGGTGCCCGATTTTGTGACGACGCTTATGATGCCTCCGGCGTTGCGTCCGTACTCAGCGGAGTAGTTGCTTTCCAGAATGCGAAACTCCTCGATGGTGTCCGGGTTCGGGTCAAATACCACTCCGTTGTTGAGAAGATCGTTGTTCAACCCGCCGTCGAGCAGGTAGGTGACGGAATCGGTGCGGCCCCCCGCGATGCTGAAATTTCCGGCCCCCGCATTGTCGGGGTTCGATTCGGTGACGCCGGGTTGAAGCTTCGCAAGGTCCAAGACGTCCCGGCCGTTGAGCGGAGCCTGCTGGACGGCGGGTCCGGTGACCGTTTCGCCTATAGTGGTATTTGCGGTTTCCACGGTGGCCACCTGTTCGTGGACCTCAAGCGCCTCCGTTCTCTGGCCGATGGTAAGCTGGGCATCCACACGGAGCGATTGATTAATCTGCAGGGTCTGACTATCGAAGACATGCTTTTCGAAGCCTTCTTTTTCAATCGTCACGGTGTAAGTGCCAATGGGCAGCAAGGGAACCTGATAGTGTCCGCTTTCATCCGTGGCCGTGTGTTGGGAGAACCGCGTGGCATCGTTCGTAACGGTCACCGTGGCCCCCGCAACGGACGCGCCGGTCGGGTCGGTCACATTACCGATAATGCGCCCCGCGGCGTTCTGCGCCGAAGTCAGCGACGGGATGGTTCCAACAAATGCAACTAATACCGTAAGACGCAAAATAGATTGCAAAAGTCGATTCATGGCATCTCCTCAGTCCAAGCCAAATACACTGGGGGGCGCTGAATGCCTGCCGCGCCCGGCAGGAGCATCTGGGCCTTCTTTTGGGGGCTGGCTTATGCGGCGAGACGACCAGACGCGAATTGACTGCTCAAAATTGTCCCAGCGACAAATCAGGCTGCACCCGAAAAATCATCGGAACAACCCACCCACTACCCCAGACACCTCCAGGACACATAGGATTTAATTCAAAGTGATGGCTGGTGTCAAGAACAGCTATTCGATGCGATGAAGTTCAATTTCAAATGTTCCTCCACGAAGGTTTGGGTGGGGAATCACTGGCACGGCATGGCTTCAGATGGACGACTAGCTTGTACCGTCAATAATCCCCTTGCTTTTCCTTGACAAAATCCCATAATGAAAATGATTTTGACAGAGTAGAATGTAAGTCCATGCAATGCCCTCTTTGTCAGGCCGAGAACCTGCCCACCGCCGGCATCTGTACGAAGTGCAGCACCCCCCTGCCGTGGAATAAACCAGAATCCGGCGCAACCATTTCCGGCGGCACGATTTCCGGCGGAACAGTTGCCGGAGGAACACTTGCCGGGGAAACGATCCCTCGCGCCACCTATGCATGGTCAATGGCCGTCGATCCTCCGCCTGAGGCGCTCACGACTCCGGGGGAAGACCTTATAGGAAAGATGCTGGCCGATCGCTACGAAATTTTGCAATTGCTCGGCCAGGGTGGAATGGGCGCCGTTTATAAAGCGCGCGACACGGAGCTGGAACGCCTCGTTGCTCTCAAGCTGATACGTCCCGAGCTCGCCAGCAATCCGGAAATCCTCCGCCGCTTCAAACAGGAACTCATCCTTGCTCGCGAAGTGACTCACCGGAACGTCATTCGCATATTCGATCTGGGACAGGCTCATGGAATCAAGTTCATCACCATGGAGTTCGTGGAAGGCCGCGACCTTCGCACCGTGATCCGTGAGAGAGGGAAAATTCCGCCGGACGAAACGGTTACGATTATCGCGCAGGTTTGCCGTGCTCTGGAGGCTGCGCACGCGGCCGGCGTAGTCCACCGCGATCTGAAACCTCAAAACATCATGCTGGACGCGAAGGACCGCGTTTTTGTGATGGACTTCGGCATCGCGCATTCGCTTGAAACGCCGGGGATGACGCAGACCGGCGCGTTGATGGGCACTCCGGAATATATGTCGCCCGAGCAAGCCAAGGGCATGAAGGTCGATGCGCGCTCGGATCTGTTTGCTCTCGGCATAATCTTTTATGAAATGCTGACCGGCGTTTCGCCTTACAAGGCGGATACAGCTCTTGCCACTCTTCTGAAACGCACAACGGAACGGCCGCAGCCTCCGGCGGAATTGGATCCCACGATTCCAAAAGCGATCAGCGACGTGGTGATGAAATGCCTGGAGATCGATCGCGACTATCGTTACTCCACGGCAAGAGAAATTCTCGAAGACCTTGGCCATGAGATGCCCACCAGCATCCGAACTATCCCGCCCACGCTAGTGCAACCGGGCGGGGCGCAGCGCGCGCTGCCGGGCGATCCGTCGAAGCCTGCAGCAACCATGCGGCCCTGGATGTGGATCGCCGCGGTTCTGGCGCTTGCGATCGTCGGAGTCGCGTCGTACACGATTCGAGGACGTATCTTGCGCGGTCCAGCAGGCCCCCATGCACCCATAAAGGTACTGGTTGCCGATTTCAGCAACCACACCGGCGATCCGGTTTTTGATGGCACGCTGGAACCGATGTTCAATGTGGCGCTGGAAGGCGCCAGTTTTATCAACGCTTACAATCGCGGCAGCGCCCGCAAACTTGCCCAAAAACTTCCGAATCCCACCGAAAAACTCGATGAGCAGCCGGCCCGGCTGGTGGCGCTCAGCCAGGGCATCAGCACGGTCATCACGGGCGAAATCAGCCGGCGCGGCGATAACTACGATGTTTCGGCCCTGGCCCTGGATGCGGCGACGGGCAACGTCATTGCAAAGTCCGAGGCCACGGCTGCCAGCAAAGATGACGTTCTAGGCACCGTTCCTAAGCTCGCAGCCCCGATTCGTAAGGCGCTGGGCGACTCTACGCCGGAAGCGGCTCAGCTCGAGCGCGCCGGAGGGGCATTTACGGCGGCTTCACTCGAAGTCGTGCACCAATACGGTGTGGCGATGGAGCAGCAGTTCGCAGGAAAGAGCGAAGAGTCATTAAAGTCCTTTGCGAAAGCAGCCGAACTCGATCCCAATTTTGCGCGCGCCTACTCTGGAATGGCAGCTTCGTCCATAAGGCTGGATCGCGAATCGGATGCCGCAAAGTACATGAACCTGGCCATGGAACATGTGGACCGCATGACCGATCGTGAACGATATCGGGTGCGCGGCCTGTATTACGCCACGTCAGGGAACTGGCAGAAATGCACGGAGGAATACAGCTCGCTGGTCCAGAGCTACCCGGGCGACAATATCGGGCACAATAATCTCGCTTATTGTCTGAGCCAGATGCGGAATTTGCCCAAAGCGATTGAAGAAGCGCGGCAAGACGTGGAAACAAACCCGAATGACTCGGCATACACCAATCTGTCGGAGTTCACGTCCTATACGGGGGATTTCCAAAATGGCGAGAACGAAGCACGCGAACTCCGGCAACGCTACCCCTCTTCCGAAAACGGCTATCTCGCTCTGGCGTTCGCGCAAATGGGCGAGGGGCAATTGACGGATGCCGCGGATACCTACTCCCAGCTCGCCAAGCTCGGCGAGCACGGCGCTTCTTCATCAGCCTGGGGTCTCGCCGACTTGGCTGTGTACCAAGGCCGTTTCGCGGACTCGGTGCGCATTTTGGAGCAAGGCGCAGCCGCCGACTTGGCCGCGAAAAACAATGATTCCGCGGCTGACAAGTTTACCGCGCTGGCCTACACGCAACTGTGGATGCAGCGCAAAGCGCAAGCAAGCGCGGCGGTGGATAAGGCTTTGGCCAATAGCAAAGAGGTAAAGATCAGGTTCCTGGCGGCCAAGGTCTTCGCGGAGACAGGACAGCCGGATAAGGCGCAAAAACTAGCCACGGGCCTGGCCGCAGAGGTGCAAACGGAGGCTCAGGCCGACGCCAAAATGATTGAAGCCGCTTTGGCCCTGAAGCGCAAAGACACACAGCAAGCCATCAAAGCGCTGACGGATGCGAACACGCTTCTGAACACCTGGCTTGGCCACTTCGAGCTGGGACGCGCGTATTTGGAAGCCAATGCCTTTGCGGAGGCGGATTCCGAATTCGACCAGTGCCTCAAGCGGCGCGGCGAGGCCTTGTCGCTGTTCATGGATGAAGTGCCGACCTACGGATATCTCCCGCCCGTCTATTACTACCAGGGGCGCGTGCGCGAAGGCCTGAAGAGCCCGGGTTTCGCGGACTCTTACCGGACGTATCTGAGCATCCGCGGGCAGGCCGGAGAAGACCCGCTGCTACCCGAAATCAAGCGCAAGCTGGGGCAATAGGAAGTCACAAGGAAACGCGAGTTGCCAGCAGTTCTGGTCCCACCGAGTGCTGTTCTGCCGATCTCACTCCACAAGAAATAAAAATGCCCGGCAACTGCCGGGCATTTTTTATTTTGAGATGCCAGTACAGGCGCATGCCCAAAGGGTCCGCGCGGACTCACTAGACTCCCGTATGCGTTCCCTCGCGGCTTTGGGCTAGTGGGGCACCTCGTAACTGTACCAAGCCACGTCGTTCGGGTATGTCAGCGGCGTAGAGACCCCTACCATTGCGGGTGGTCTCAGCGATCCCATTCCCGTTGTTTACGACCAGCTGGGTGCTCGAACAGCTCACGACGGTGAATGTCCCGTTGTTAAGGGCGTTCGTCGTAAATCCGGCGATGGTGACGGAGGCACCTGCTGGAATCGTCGGCGAAAAGGTCCCCGTATAGGTCGTGCTCCCATCCGACGCAGTGCCAGCTGCCGTTAGAGTGTAAGTCTGAGTTGAGTTCACGGTGCCTACCGTGGGCGTCGATGAAACGGACACCACCTGAGGAGTTCCGGTGCTGCCGTTCAGGGTCAAATACAAGGGCGAACCCGGAGGATTGGCCATTCCGCTGATATTGCAGCAGAGTGAGGCTGACGGGCCGATCACAGTGGTGATGGCTATGTTTCCAGAACCCGGATTCGTGATCTGGTAAATCGCGGTGGCATTGGAGTCAGCCACGTTGATGCTGCCATCGGAGAGCACCACAAGGCCGCCGACTGTTACGATTTGGGTGAGCTGGAGGGTTGCAGTTCCTGGGTTGGTCTCAGCGACTCCGCCCGAGTTGACTACAACCAACTGAGTGGTCGAACAGCTTACAACCGTGAATGTTCCGCTGTTCCCAGCGTTCGTAAATCCTGCGATGGTCACGGTGGAATTCGCCGGAATGGTGGGCGAAAAGGTTCCCGTGTAAGTCGTGTTTCCACTTCCGTCTGGAGCGCTGGCCGCTGTTAGCGCGTAAGTGGCAGTTGATTTCGATGCTGTGTTGTAAAGAACGGTGACCGTGCCGTTGGAAGCGATCTGGTCCACTTCAATTCCGCCGCTCGCCGTCGACGCCGTCGCTGGCAACATCGAGCTTCCCCGAACTGTCGAACGCCATGCGGATGTGATTCGGGAAGGGGCTTGAACTCGGCAACGTCGCGAACGGGTTCTTTAGCCAGCGTACCTGACGAGTTGTACTCGTAGATCATGTCCGTGTTGTTATCTCCGACGTACACATTTCCTGAGCCATCCACTGCGATAGCGACTGGATTCAGCAGGACGGCTCCGGCTGAAATAAAGGGGTCGGTCACCACGCCAAACGGACCAACCTTCACAATTCTGGGGTACCGCTTCCGCTGACTGCGTCCGCACGCCACGTAGATATTGCCGCTGGCTGGGGTCAACCGCGACGCCGGTTGGCGGTCCATTCGAAATGGCGGCTATAGTGCCCGAGACTCCCGTTGGTGTGACGCGGAAGAGTGTGCCGGCCAGGGTTAACCGCTGGGATTGCCGTCAACCACGATCAAATCTCCATACTGCGCGTCGGCAACACTGAAGGTGAAGGTCTGCGTCCCCGTGTTACCCACGGAGTCGGTGACCATCGCCGTGAAGGTGTAAGTGCCGGGCGCCGTGGGCGTGCCAGAAAGTGTGCCGTTAAATACGCCAACAGCGTTGCTTGGGAACGAAAGGCCAGGCAGAGTTGAACCGCTGCCAGGCATAACGGAACCGGACATTATGGTCCACGTAAAAGCCGTCGTCCCATTGTTTACGCCACCGCTTTCGTAAACAGTATTGCTGTATGGGGACCCGACAACCGCGTTCGGGAGCTTCGTGACGGGCGTGAATGGCGGCGGCGGCTGCGGGGCAGCATCCGACACATAGATGTTCACGGTGTAGTTGCTGCTCGCTATGCTACCGAGGAAGTTGCTGTCCCCAGAGTATGTGACTGCGAACGATATGCTGCCGGCGATGGTGGCTGCTGGTGAAAGCACGCACATTCCAGGGCCCGGCACCGGTACGGTGCAGCCGGATGTATCGCTGGCTGCCACAGTTATGGTGCCGGATGGCACGATTGGAGTACCTACTCCCGGTGACACTACCGCGAGACTGTAAGCCACGGTGATCGTTTGCCCCACGACCGCCGGAGAAGGCGACACCATGGTAATCGTAGTCCCCGTCATCGCCTGGTTTACAGTCTGTGGCAAGGCAGTGGAAGTAGTGCTGCCAATGAAGTTGCTGCCATCGCCGCCATAAGTTGCGGTGATGGGGTGATTACCAACTGATAGAGCCGATGTCGTGAACGTCGCCTGATCCATTCCGGCCACCCCGTTCAGCGTCCCCGTCCCGATCTTCGTACCATTGTCGTAGAACGTCACGGACCCGGTCGGCGCGCAAGGAGAGTTCGGAGCGACAGTAACTGTGAATGTAACCGGTTGTTGAAACACCGACGGGTTTGCATTCGACGTTACGCTCGTTGTGGTGTTCGCCTTGTTTATCTGCAACGTGAGCGCTTGCGAACCAGAGTTCGAGTTGGAGTCAGTGACCATCGCTGTGAAATTGTAGCCACCAGCCCCGCACGTTGTGCCGGAGAGTGTGGGGGAATATTGAGACTGCTGCGTAATGCCGTTCGGCAGAGAACCGGCGAAGGTCCATCTGAATGGCGCGGTTCCACCGTCTTCAGTGAGTGTGTAATTATAGCCCTGGCCCACAGTTCCAGCGGTGAGAGCCACGGTGGCGACGTGTGGACTACTGTTGGTGTCGTTTACGTCAATCGCGAGTAGCAATGGCGGATGTAGTCGTCTGGACCTGAGCCGGTGGGCCAGACGGGGCTGGGACGTGGTCCAAATCCAGCTCGAACTTATAGGAACCCGCGCAGAACGCGTCCGTGTTGTTCCATGTAAATGTGAACACGTCGCCGCTGTTGGTAAATTTGTCCAAGGCGTTCGCTGGAGTTCCGTTGGTCAATAATGTAGTGCGGCCGGAGTGCAGCTGTTGGAAAGGAGACCGGGACCGATGGCGACAAGTGAGTTTGCGGCTAGTACGGTCACCGGGCCATTTGTGGGGTAGTGGTCGTCCTGCAATGTCCAGGTTATGGGAACCTGGCTCGCTTGTACGGCGTTGGCCGGTGACGAGAACCCGTTACGTTGTAGCAGGCCGTTACCGGGTCGGTTGTGTCAGGCAGAATAGTGGATGCCGTATTCGATGGCGTGCTTTCCTGCGGAGGGTTCGTATTCGCCAGCACCGCGGTTACGAAGTATTGATACCCCGTCGCATTGCAGGCGACGGTATCGGTATACGTTGTCGCCGGCGCTGTCGCCGGCGGGACAGGGGCAACCGTACCAATTAAGGCGAAATTGTTTACGCCATTCGGGGACCGGTAAATATTGTACGAACCAATCTGGCCGAAAGGCGCGGTCCACGACAGCTTTATGGTCCTTGGCGATACTGCCTCTGATATGACCATCAGGTTTTGAGGGACATGCGTTACTGAGTTGGCAGTGGCAACGTCAATCTCGCCGCCTCCGCCAAACGGTGGCCCGCCCCCGCCAAACGGAGGTCCGCCTCCGCCAAACGGAGGTCCGCCTCCGCCAAACGGAGGTCCGCCCCCGCCAAATGGTGGCCCGCCCCCGCCAAATGGTGGCCCGCCCCCGCCAAACGGCGGTCCAGAGCTGCTCAAATAAGAGCCGGTCGCATCGGTTTGCGCTAAGTCGTAACTGCCGACGCACCAGTCGCACGCGCCAAGGAAGTTTTCGGTAGTGTTAGGGTAAGGACTACCGTCATAGTTAATATCAGTGTTCATGCCACTCAAACTCAGCCAGGAAAATGTATCCGCCGGACCGGTGACTTCCGCCATCGCGATTTCCCCCGCCGGCATCGGCGCACCGGTACAAAGGAGCGTCGCAGGCTTACCAATAGGATTGCCATTGGAATCTTTAGCTGCCGGCCACGGAACGTACCAATGGGTAATGTCGGTGTCGGTTAAGTTACCCGACACCGTAGCTTTGTCTATGTCGGGCAGAACGCCTTCGGAATAATCCAGTGCGTCCAACTGCCGCGAATAGCTCATCACGCTCAGGTAGTTCACTTTGCAGTTGGTGGTCACGGACTGGTAAAGCGGCGACAGGTAAAGCTGCGGACTGCTCAAAGCCTTCGCTGCCGGACCGCCATGAGCCAGTGTAAATATCGCATGCCCCTGCTCATGCATGAGCGTGCTGGCGATCACCGACGGCTTCTGCCCGTCGGACTCTGGTGATGTGGCGGGGGATACACCGTTGAATGCCGGGTTACCCCAGAGACCCAGCGAAACCACGAAGTGGTGCCCGCCTACATCCGCGACGCCGGATGCAGTGCTCGTGTAAGGGGGGACCACAGCGAGGCTCGGGTCGGTGCCTAGTGTGTAACTCGCATTCACCGAACTGCCGCCGACAGTTATCGTGAAGGTGTCGCCCACCGGACCGGGACTGTTGACGCAGAAAGTACCGTCGAGACTCTCGTTGGTGACTGCGCCGACGACGGTAACGCGACCGGAAGAACAAGTTGGGTCGTAGACAGGATTCTGGTTTGCGCTTTTGTATAGAATATTCAGAACATTGAGCGCGCCCACCGCCGTTGACGTGGTGAACGTCACTGTGTTGCCTTTTTGCATCACGCTTACGAGCGTGCCGTTAAAGAGGCTCCATTTCGGCTGCCCCACGGCATGCGCGAATAGACCGTAATGCTTGCTGGGCGCCGCCGCAGGCTGGAAACGCGGCACGCAGCCCACCGGCTCCGGTGAGGTGGCGCAGTACGTGAGGTCAGCGACGTTCGTGGGGGCGGCTGCGAATATGAGTTGTTGCTCGAAGCCACTTACGCCTCCCGGCCATGCGACCACACCGCGGTTTATGGTGGTCCCCGGGGGATTGGGCCAAATGCAAAGCGACTCCTTCCCCTTAACCATAGTGTCCTGGCAGGACTGCTCCTGAATGGCATGGACGTTTAGCTGGTTTGGCGGGTTGGCCTCTGCGTTTACGTGAAGTGTAATATTATGCGCAGCGTAGACGTTTGCTACCTCTTGCACGGGATTGAAGCCGTCCGCGCCTAACTGTAGCGTCGGATTGAACGAATAATTGGTCCCGTCTCCCGTGACGCACGTGTTCCCGTCCGAATTCGGTTTGCTACACATATAGTCGTATTGCACGTAGACATCCGGATGCGGCTTTGCGGATGTCCCCAGTACCGCTCCTGGGAGGTCCACCCAATTAGGGCCCCCCTGGATGCATACGCCCTGATTCACTGCGGCATCGCAATATCCCGGACGTAGCTTATTGTAAGGTGCTTTGGGGAGCTTCCAAACGTCTAGCAGCCCATCGCCATCGGTGTTCTGAACCGTGGTGGATACGATTATTGCGCCCCAGGAGACACATCCCCCGTTGTTGCTGGTCGGAGCGACTTGAGTTTCTGCCGAAGCATCGCCAGCGTCTATTGGGTTTTTAAAATTTGCAAGGATGCCAGGGGACGGGAACGTCCAGGTCGGATTGTCCCAAGTGCCGTAATACCCGGGAAATGGGGGCTCATTGTTTCCATACAAAGAGGGAAGCGTTACTCCGTCGAGCTTCACGGTCTGGAATTTGTTGCTTTTTCCGTCGCCGACGATGAGGGTGATCCTTGATACCGGGCTAGTGGCGGCGTCATAGAATCCCTGGACGGTCTGCTTCATGACCAGCGAGTCCGAGTTTTGACCATAGCCCCCGTCGTAAATCACAATCGAGTTCAGCGGAACACTGGGGGAGAGGACGCGATAAATGATGACAAGTGTTGCACCCAGAGTCAGGGGCGTTTGGGGGCCGACGCTGGGCAGGCGGACTTCGAATTGGCCGGTGGTTTGGACGTACCCCTGGGCATTTTGCGGGAAGGAGCCGAGGACATTCGCGCGATAGGTTCGCGTGATCTTGCCTTCCTGAGGTTCCGAGCAGCCGCCGGAGCTCCATGTGACAGCCGTCGTTCTCGCCGGGCAGGGGCACACCGGTTATGGGATAACCGGGCGTCGCCGGTCCGCCCGTGATCAACGGTCTGAAGAATCCATTCTCGCCGGTACCGGCATGGCCGGGGACGCTCCCGGCGTTCTCGACTGTTTGCCAGTAAAGGAGGGCGGCCACGATCTCAGCGCCCGTGGGACGGATCTTATGTCGTGAATCCCAGGGTTCGCGTCAGGGATGGTAAACGTTCCAACGGCGTAGCCGTTGGAGAAGGTCGTCGTCATGCCATGCGCGCCCGCGACGACGTAGTCGCCGGTAACAAAGAAATTGTCGCCGAAGTTGAGCGGGGGATTCGACTGTGCGAAGGATGTTCCGCTCAAAATTGTGGCGCATGCAAATCTAGCGAGCACCAGACAGAAGCCCCGACGTCGCGCGGAGCGCCATTTTCCCATCAGCACGTCGCGCGCGCTCGAATGGATCGCTTTAATATCCGGGATCGATATTCGCACAGGAAACTCCTTCCGATTTTTGGGACGTAGACGGCGCGCGACTCAGCTTTGGCGGGGAAACCAAAAAGGGCAATTTTGTACGATCTGCATCCCCACCAAAAAGCACGACTTGGCTGCGAGCAGCGTCGCACGCGATCGCGGCCAAACTTCTTGCGGGAGGGCTTACCGGGGACTGTTGCGGGCTACCAATGCCATTCAAGGTGACGCTTTGCGCGTTCGCTGAACCCGGCGCGACAAGCAAAGGCAATAATTCGCAGATTCCCGCCGCGCGGATGTTCCGAGAAACTATCAGAGCTCTATAAAAATTCAGGACACTCGAACGCTGTCTCGCAAGCATGGGCTAGGCCCCCCGCTTGGTGCATTGCAAGTTGAATTCGAGAAATTGATATCATTCCGACGAATCATCCAAGAAATCAAACCCCGACGATTTGACTCCGGGGGACAAACGGAATCTTTGGCGCCGCCGAATCGGGCCGGACACGTGGCCTGCCGACAACGATTGTCAGATACTGCGGTGTGATGGAAATTTTGTCAACGAGTTTTGAACAGATCTTCAGTAATGGCAGTACCAGTTCTGACTAGCGAAGTGGCTCAAAAAGAAAACTGCGAAAAACGGCCGGCGATTTGGAACGCAGTTCAGGAAGCAGCGCCCACGGCGGCGGCGCGGTAGCGGAGAAGGAGCACGGTAATATCATCCGCCTGATCGGCGCCGCGAGTGAAGGCGTGGACGGACTCGAGAATCGACGTCTGAAGTTCTTCCAATGGCACATTGTGCTTGCCGGAAAGAACTTCCTGAAGACGGGGGACACCATACAGTTTTTCATCCGGGTCCATCGCTTCTGTTACGCCGTCGCTAAAAAGGATGAGCGTGTCGCTGGGTTGGAGATGCGCCGTTGCTGCCGTGAAATTCGCTTCCGGAACGAGCCCCACCGGAAAGGACCCTTCGGAGTACAACTCCGTGACTTCGCCCGGCGCAGGACGAGCGGCGAAGGGTGTCCCGCGTTAATGAAGACGAGCTGGCCTTCGCGGTTCAGGATGCCGAAGAACATGGTGGCATAGCGGCCGACTTCGGCATGTTCGCACAGGAAGCGATTGATGTAATTGAACACCAGCACCGGGTCAGAGCCGGTGGTCATGCCCGAAAGCGCGCCCTGGAGCATGGTCGTGAGCAGCGCCGCTCCCAGCCCCTTACCTGAAACATCCGCGACGAGGAAGGCGGTGCGATCCTCGCTCATCGGAAAAAGATCGAAGTAATCGCCCCCTACGGCGTGGCACGGCGTATGTATGCCTGTCACCGACAAGTACGGGTAATCGCGAAATCCGTGAGGGAGCAGGGCCTGTTGAATGTCCCGGGCGATGTTGAGTTCCTGCTCCATTCGTTGCCGCTGGCGTTCGCGTTCGACAAGACGCGCATTATCCAGAATGCTGGCGGCCTCCATTGCGAGCGCGTCGAGAATCTGTCGATCGAGTTTTGAAAACGCGGTCGCGTGGCGGGAATCCAGATAAACCACGCCTAGAAAATGGCCGTGCGCTGACGGAACGGCGGAATCCGCGGCATTCGCCCTTGATACAGAATAGAGAGGAATAGCAATAATCGCGCGAAGAGATTGCGCCATGATGCTCTGGGCAGCCTGAAGAGCCGTGTCGGCTAGACTGAGGTCTTCCGTGATGACGCTCGATTGCTTCGCCATCGCTTGCCGCAGAGCGGTCTGGCTCGGAGCGAGTCCTTCTGTCGGCAAAAGCACGCCTCCCTTGCCCCGGGCAAGGCGAACGTGAAGCGCTCCAGAAGAATCCGCTTCGAGGAGAAGCCCGCGATCGGCTTGGGTGATAGAGATAGCGTGATCGAGCATGGTGCCAAGCACAGATTCGAGCGGCAAGTCGGAATGCAAGAGCGACGTGGCTTCGAGCAATAAGTTGAGTTTGCCCAGTCCGGTCGTCGGGACTTCCATGCCGGTGATCCCGCCGATGAGAGTGAGCATACTCTCAACAGATTTCTCGGCTTTCCGAGCGCGAAAAACGATTTCGTAGGATTCTTCAAGACCAAAGGTGATGACATCGCCATTTGTCAGGACGTGATGATCGGCCTTTTTTCCATTCACGAAGATGCCGCGGCGGTAACCCAGGTCCTTGAGCAGGCAGCCCTTGCTATCCGAAATGATAGCGGCGCATTGGCGGGAGATACGCGGGTCGTCCAGCGGAAGGTGATTTCCGGTTTCATCTCCGCGGCCGATCAAGAAAGGGGAGCCGGAGATTCGCACCACGCGGCGCGACTGATCCGGTGAAATGACTTCGAGAGTATTTTCGCCGACGGCTTCAGCGCTGAGCATAAGTTACCAAGTAAATGAATTATAGCACGCTGAGTCAAAGAGTAGCTTTCAGCCCTCGAAAGAAATTCATTCGGCAGTTCGCCGACGAATCCTTCCCTTTGATTAAGGTCACCCACTGAATCGTTTGAGCGCCTTGTCAAGTCATGCGGGATGAGACTGTTGAGAGACGGGCAGAAATGATCAATTAGGATGTTTCTCTCAGCGAGAATCTTCTGATTGCACGCTGACATGAGAGTGATACCATCGCGTGCATCTGCGTGGAGGAGATCTCAGGTGAGAATCCGAACTCATCCCCTCGCGTTTCTGATCGCATTGGGCGCCATCATCGTTCTTGCCGCCGGCTTGACGAGCACCAGAGTCATCGGCCAAACCGTTGCCAGCGGCTCGTCGGAGAAATCGGCCGCTCCCCAGGCGCAACCGGCTCCCAAGACCCCGTGGGGCGCCCCGGACCTCCAAGGCACATGGAGCAACACGACCGTGGTCCCGTTCGAGCGGCCCAAGGAATTTGGCAATCGGGAATTCATGACCGATGCCGAATACAAGAAAGCTCAAGACGATCTCCTCCGACGTGATGAGCTGCCCGGCCGTGACAGCCGAGAAATCAACGGGAAGGACATCCGCGGCACGGAAAAAGACGTCGCTCGCGCATACAACGAGCATTGGTTCGGTGACAAGCCCAATCAAGTAGGCCGCCGCACTTCCATGATCGTTGACCCGCCCGACGGCAGGATGCCCGCCCTTACCGCGGAAGCAGAGAAGAGAATCAACAAGAAACGCGAGTACCTCGCGGCGCTCTTGCAGGGCACCTCCGGCGGCAGGCCCGGACCGATCTCGCCGCTGCGAAGCGAGCCTTCGCCCGACTACAACATCGATCGCATGAACCGCGCGGACGGTCCTGAGGACCGCAGCAGCGTCGAACGTTGCATGCTGAATAGCCTTCCCGTGATTCTCCCAGCAGGACTGTTGACGCCGGACGGAAGGCCGTTCGGCAATTTCGGCGGCGTGATGCGCATCGTCGAGAGCGCCGATTCCGTGGACTATCTACTACGACATCGGCCAGGGCACCGGATTCAATCGCGTGATTCCGATCACCAACCGGCCTCATCTGCCGAAGGATATTCACCAATACTGGGGCGATTCCATCGCGCGCTGGGAAGGCGACACGCTGGTGGTGGACGTCACCAACTTCAGCGAAGAGACCATTTTTCGCGGCTCGCGCGAAAATCTCCATCTAATCGAGCGCTACAAGCGCATCGATCCCGCAACCCTGCAGATCACGATTACCGCCGAGGACCCGACGACCTGGGTCAAGCCCTTTACCTTCGTGCAGGAATTACGCAAGAACGCCGATAAGCCGAACATGGTCTACGAAGGCGGGTGCCACGAAGGCAATTACGGACTGCTCGGCATGCTCGTGAATATGCGCGCCGCGGAAAAAGCGTTCGCTGAGGGAAAGGGGCCCGATCCGGCGCTTGAGGACAACGCCACGGGAGGCGCAGGCGACCAATAATCCTTTTCCGGTTCCTTCGCTAGCGGATGGGTGCCTCTTCATTCCGCAAGGTCCTGATCGTTTTCCCGCTCTCGTCAGCGTTCATAGAGTTTGTCGCCGGCGGGCACCTTGCGCGTGACGTCGATCACGATCGTTTCGCCCTCCCAGTGCTTCACCAGTTGTTTCTTGCGCAGATGCCCCAGGAAAGTTTCCTCCACCAGGTCGACGCACTTGTACTCCATCAGCTGCGCGTTGGTTTCGAGTTGACGATATAGGACCATGCTCATCTTCCACGGACGTGTGAATACGTTTGGATCCTCGATCGTCACCTCGTACCGCAGCGCGTCCGGCCGCAACGAAGAATTGACAGGCGTAAAGCGCTCGACCACGTGCAGCGCATCGCTGTGGAAATCGCCGGAACGCGAGAACCATGTCCGGTCGTTGAAATGGCTCACGTCCACGACCAGCGTATTGCCTTCCCAGTGGCCAACCGAATGGCCCATCCAGGTGTCGGCCGGCGGCGGGTCCACGGGGTCGAGGTGAATGGTGCGGCTCGCGCCGGCGAATTCGAACGACATCTCGATCTTGTTCGTGCCCTGCGTGATCTGAAACGGATAGGGCATATACATCGCCCGCGGAATTCCCGGCATGTAGCAGCGGACTTCCGGGTCGCGATCGAGCCAGTGTTCGGCATTCTCTTTCTTTGTCGCGGCAGCCTCGGGCTTGTACGGAATCACGTCGCCTTCCACAACACCGGGGCCGGGGGGCACGCCGCCGACCGAACCCAAAGCGAGCACGGGCGCCGCGAGCACTGGAACATCGGGGTATACGCCGGGCTGTGCTACGGCGGGACGCATCGAATGGGCCAGCAGGTCCCAATTCGCAGTCGTCGTCGCCTGCCAGATGCCATTCAAGTCGGGATGTCGGTCCGAAGCGCGCGCGGGCCGGTTCGCCTGCTTCGTGGCGTCTGCCTGACCGGTCATCCGGATCGCGGCCAAACAAAACACAACGCCGATCGCGGCGCTCGCAATCAATGCAGTCGAAAGATTGAATCGGCTTCGCATGTTCGGAGTCTCCTTGTGGGGCCCACGCTGGCGTAAGTTAGCGAGATCCCAGCGCCGCGTCAACTGAGCGTGCCTCCATATGATTTTCGACACCGGGTGGCGGAACCCCTCGGTCGCGGCTCGAAATGCAATCCTCTGGACACTGGCATGGTTGTTTGACCATAATGGCGCCATTTGGCGGTTGCGAAACCGCACTGGCTCTCAGGAAGTTTCCTCGGATATCTCGGCAGCAGAGGGAGGCGTCTCATGCGCACTCGACCCCTAACCTCCATCGGGGTGGCGGCCGTCATCGTGTCGGCGCTTGTTCTTTTCAGACCGACGCAGGTGACCGTCGCGCAGCAGACTTCGGCAGTCAGCTCTGAAAACACCGTGGGGCGAACCCGATCTGCAAGGCATTTGGACCGACGAGTCGGATACGCCGTTGCAGCGCTCTCCCAAGTACGCGAACCAGGAATTTTTCACCGAGGCGCAGCGAGCCGAGTTGGATAAAGAACGAGCCGCACTGCTCGGCCGTGACAAGCGCGTGGAGCGCGGAACGGAACTCGACGTTGCCGGCGCTTACAACTCCGTTTTCATGATGATGAAGCACACCGGCACGCGCACTTCCCTGATTGTGGATCCGCCCAACGGCCGGATTCCATCCCTGACGCCAGAAGCCCAGCAGCGGGCAGCCGCGGAGAAGGAATTTCGTCTGGCTCTGTTGCGAGCGACGGAGACATGCAAGAACGAGTCCGTGGCGTGCGCCGGCGGAAAATACGATCCGACGCCCTCGCCGCGATATTCGGAACTTCCTCCCCGCTACAATACCGCGCGCATGAATCGTCATGATCGTCCGGAGGATGGCGCTTTGGGGGACCGGTGCTTGACCGGCGGCCTGCCCGAGTTCGGAACAGCCTACGGCGGAAGTTTCCGCCGAATCGTGCAGACGTCTGGCGGCGTCTCGATGTTCTACGACGTTGGTCAGGGTCAAGGCTGGCAGCGCAACATCGTCATGAACGGAAGCCCGCACCTGCCGGCCAACATCCGCCAGTGGTACGGCGATTCGCGTGGCCACTGGGAAGGCAATACGCTGGTGATCGACGTGACAAATTTCAGCCCGAAGACGGATTTTCAGGGCTCGCGAGAGAAACTGCACCTGGTCGAACGCTGGACGCGGACCGGACCGAGCACGCTGGAATACACCGTTACGATCGAGGATCCGACGGTCTGGACGCGGCCCTGGACAGTGAAGCAAGAGTTCACCAAGCAGAGCGAGCAGGAGAACCGAATTTATTACGAGCCTCGCTGCGTGGAAGGGAACTATGCGCTGCCGTCCCTGATGCTGTCCGCGCGCATGGCAGATCGCGCCTTCGCGGAAGGGCGAGGACCTGACCCGGCCAAGAGCGACAACGCCACAGATTTTGTGGGCGTTGAAGACGATCCGTTGCAGTAACGTCGATTGCCGAAGTAAAAGGAGACCAACATGCGCGGCCGATTCTCACGCTCGATGTTCACGGTCGCCATCGCTGCGGCCGCTGTCAGTGCCGTCATTTCAGTGTCCATCACGCGGACTTCGGGTCAGACGCCGGCCGCTCTGGCCGCGCGGACGGCACGCGTCGGTGGCAAACCGAACTTCAGCGGCATCTGGCAAGCCAATAACGAAGCCAACTGGGATTTGCAGGCGCATGCGGCGCTCGCCGGCGCCGTCACGCAGCCGGGCATTTATCCTTATGATTACGCGCGCGTGCCGGCCGCGCCGGTTCTCGCGCTCGGCGCAGCGGGCGCCGTACCGGGATCGCTCGGCGTCGTGCAGGGCGACGGCCAGATCCCCTATAAACCCGAAGCCCTGCTGATGAAGAAAGAGAATGCGGAACACTGGATCGATCGCGACCCGGAGCTGAAGTGTTATCTGCCGGGCATTCCGCGCGCGATGTACATGCCGTATCCTTTTCAGATCACGCAGAGCACGGACAAGATTCACATGGCTTACGAATTCTCGAATACCGCGCGCACGATCCATTTGGACAAAGTCGCAGGGCCGCCGGACGATACCTGGATGGGCCACTCCGTCGGACACTGGGAGGGAGACACGCTCGTCGTGGACGTGACGAATTTCAACGACCGGAGCTGGTTCGATCGCGCCGGGAATTTCCATAGCGACGCGCTGCACCTGGTCGAGCGCTTCACGTTGATGTCGCCTGACATTATTCAATACGAAGTGACGATCGAAGATCCCAAGGTCTTTACGCGGCCGTGGCGGATCGCCATGCCGCTCTATCGCCGCGTGGAACCGAATATGCAGCTTCTCGAGTTTCGCTGCAACGAATTCGTCGAGGAGTTCATGTACGGAGGTCTTCGCAAGCAGCCATTGGTGAAGCACTGGGAAGGCGAAACCATGGCGATCGATATCACTCGCAAGGTTCCGGCGGGCGACAGCTTTTATGATTGGTATAGCGGCAAGTAATATGCGGGCGCTACTTATCCCAAGTCGGGATCGTCGAGCCGCCGCGGGCTCCGGGGTCCATCATGGTTCTACACGCGGCAGGAGGCTGGAGTCGATGCGAATGAAGCTTGGAACAGTCATCATCGCGGGTCTCGCAATATGCGCAGGAACCGCGCGCGTTTCGGCGCACCACGCATTTGCGGCGGAGTTCGACGCCAATAAACCGGTAAGTTTCAAGGGGACGATCACGAAAATGGAATGGGTCAATCCCCACACCTGGTTGCACGTCGATGTGAAGAAGCCCGACGGCACGGTGGAAAACTGGGCGATCGAAGCGGGCACGCCGAATGTGCTTTTCCGGCGCGGCTTCACCAAGGAGTCCTTGCTGCCTGGCACCGAGGTCGTGGTCGATGGCTACCAGGCGAAAGACGGATCGCATCGCGCCAACGGCAGGGATCTTACCTTCCCTGACGGGCGCAAGTTGTTTCTCGGCTCGTCCGGAACCGGCGCTCCCTACGAGTTGACGCCTGACCAGAAAAAATAGCCGGGGCTGCGCTCCATCTCACGCGTGCGGGGATGATCTTATTCAGCTCCATACTTTTACGTTCGCTTTGCCGGATTGCTTGGAAATTGCGGCACGAGAGCTCGAGATTACAGAGAAATACATGAGTTCCAAGTGCAACTTCGATTGCTAGCGTCCTTATGTTGTTTGGCCCTCGCCCTCTGCTATCTGGCGACCGCGCGCACGGCGGCGCCGGCCTGGGGGAGCGGCGGGCTGGAGACTCACGCGTTTTCAGCGGCGTCACTGCAGGCTCCCGCCGGCCAGGGAATCGGGGCCTCTCTTCTTGCTTTCTTCAACCGCCTGGGGGATTCCTCGTGGAGCGTCGGTCTCCACGAATCGCGCTATGCGTATGACCTGATCGAATCGGTTCACGTATGGACGCTGTGTCTCTTCTTCGGCCTGGCGGTCATGTTTGACCTGCGGCTGCTTGGCTGGACGATGCGCAGCGTGCCGGTATCGGAAGTTGCGAGGCGCCTGCTGCCGTGGACCGTAGTGGGCTTCGTCGTTATGGTGATTAGCGGAACGCTCCTTTTTACCGCGATCCCCGTGACGGTCTTATCAGAATATTTTCTTCCGAGCCAAAATGGCTATGCTGCTGCTGGCCGGCCTCAACGTCTGGATTTTTCACTCGGGCGTTTATCGCGGCGTCGCCGCGTGGGATGTGGCGAGCGCGCCGCCGCGTGCGGCCAGAGTTGCCGGCGCTCTTTCTCTCGTCCTGTGGATCTGCATCGTCCTTTCGGGAAGAATGATTGCCTACAACTGGTTCGACTGCGATCGCCAGCCGCAACGCCCGATTGTCAATTTCCTCACCAGCTGCGTGCCCAGCCAATCGGAGCAGCACTGATGTCGCTCCTCGGTTTCTTCCAGTGGTGCGAACAGTCGGGAATCGGCGACACCATCAGACGATCGTCCTGGTTGTTCCCGGTGATCGAGGCGATCCACCTCCTCGGCCTTGGAGTGATCGGGGGAGCGGTGCTGGTCGTCGATCTGCGCCTGTTGGGTCTTGGATTGCGGCGGCAGTCTACTGCGCAGCTTGCGCGCGATGCACAACCCTGGCTGATGGGCAGCCTTCTACTGATGCTGATCACGGGTGGACTGCTGTTCCTGTCCGAAGCGATAAAGTGTTATTACCATGAGGCTTTCTGGTTCAAGATGTCATCGCTCTTTCTGGCTATCCTCTTTACGTTTACGATTCAACGCAAAGTGATCATGGCAGGCGAGACGCGCTTGAGGCCTGTCTGGAGCAAAGTTGTGGCCCTCGTTTCGATACTGTTGTGGTCGGGCGTGGGTATCGGCGGACGCTGGATCGGCTTTTCGTAGGAAGCAGACAGTATGGTCAAAGCGGTTGCGGTTCTTTGTCGCTTTCCTTCTTTGTATCCCCCAAATATTTTTCCAACGCCTTCCGAGCCAGATCCTGGCCGCCTAACCCGAAGGCAATCGCCAACCCGAACATCAGGGCCCCAAAAATGATTGAAAAGGCCGAGATCACGGTCTGCCTGGCCACGCCTAGCTCTTCCAACGTCATCGAAATTGTCAGAATCCAGATCAGAAAACGGATCGACCAGCTAAGGATTCTTGCTGAACTGTGCCCCGCATTGACCGCGGCAAGAAGCACAGTCCGCGACAAAAAGTTCGCCGTCACCAGGCCCAGGAACAATATCAAGATCCCGACGAACACTTCGGGCAGGAACTGAAATAGCCGCGAAATTTGCTCCTGGAGACTGGCAACGCCGAGGACGCTGAGTCCGATCAAAATGAAGCCAAACCACGTCAGCCAAAAGATGGAGCGGCTGATCAGCGCGGTCATCGATGGAAGATGCGCGATCCGAAGAATGTGCGAAGCCCCCGCCTCCTCGGAAACTTGATCGAGTTTCGTCAGGTTCAGGACGACCCGCAAAATGTACTTGAGCACGAAAGCTACAAGAAGCCCGAGCACGATGATGATTAGCATCACCAGGAAACGAGGAAGAAAGTCAGCGACCATGTGGACTAAATTGCCGTAGGCCTGCTCCAAGCCCAGTAGGATCGTTTGTCTCATGAATTCACCTCAATCTTTGCTTTCCACTTTTCCATCAGATATGGTTTTTGGCGCTCGAATTCGACGCAGAGCCTTTCATTCACCGCCTCCATCTCAGCGGCCGTGGAGTCAGAATGCTCCATGAGATAGGAATAGGTCATACCTCGATAGAGGGGCACCAACGCCTGAACTAAGTGCTCGCGACTAATGACGGCATGGTGGTAGGAAGCGGCAAAGTCATACAGCGTTCTAACCCAGAGGTCGGGTCGAAACCTGAATGTGCTCTCCTCACACGCAACGATACTGTTAATTTCAGCGTGGGTTTCGGGATCCAGGATCGAGCTTAAAATCGGCCCCAATTCCGCCACACCGTTCCGGAACATTTCAATGATCCTGTGCGGGTCCAAGTCAGTCTGCTCCGAAGTGAGTTCCTGCCCTGGCCCAAACGTCTGCACCGGTTCTGATCTCTTGCAATCCAACCAGGTTGATTGCCGGGATTCCATGCACCAGAACAGATTCCCCACTGTTTGCCGAAAGACTTCTACAATGTCCGGCACGGGCCCCGTCGCGGATTGTAGTTTCTGACCGAGAAATGACTGGCAGCAGCGAAAATCAGATGAAATTGCGGAGATGGCCATCCATGCTTCCGGCCTTGCCCGAATGGACTCTTCGTGCCACACATCCTGATTGAGGCAGGCAGTGCCCAGACGACCGGAAAATCCCCATTCATCCGAGTAGAGTTCGCGGATTCCACAGCAAAAGAGTGCACGGCTCATCGGATAGAGCAAATTTCGTGCCAGCAATCCTTGAAACTTTTGGCGTGTGTAAAGGGGTGCGACAAAATCGAACTTTTCGCGGAATACAGGCGTCAGCAGATTGGCTATCCGGTTTGGCGTTAGATTGGTTGTTCCGGGCGAAACCATGGCACAAGCTCGCGCACGCAACAAGTCCGCAGCCGTCAGAACTGTGCGCAGAGCTAGTCCTGGAGAAGGCGGGACAGGAAAGTCCGCGGTTACCCGGTGGACCGTGCGAAGTGAATTGGCGAAGGCCACGTTCTTTTCTGCCAAGTCGCCACCAAGGCCGGGCCCTGAGGCATCACACTCGTCATTGCTTCCTCCGCACACATTGACGATGACCGCTCGTTGCCTCGGAAAATGTTGAAGAAAACATTGTTCAATTGCGTGAAAAGCGTGACAGGTTCCGGTTGCATTGCCGTGCGAAGAGACACCAACAAGAAGATCCACTTCACCTACGCTTATCAGCTGACGAATTAAATCGTCCGCAAGTATCGTATCTTCAGCCAAGGCGTTTGTAATCTCGCTTTCAACCCAGAGTATCTTGAAAGATCCGGAGGCGTGAGGGCGCCGTTCGCCGCTCGATCAAATCCGGCGAAGCTGAAACCAAAAAAACTGGTAGGGCCCCAGCGTGAGCAAGTAGGGCGCATCCCCAAACCGGGGAAACAGGTTTCTCCCAAACATCTCAATAGGTATATAACCCTTAAAGCTTCGCACATCCAGTTCCACAGCTTGCGCGGAACTTGAAAGATTGTTCACAATGAGCACTGTTTGCCCGTCGAATTGGCGCACGTACGCAAGAACCCGGTGGTTCGCGGGTTTCAAAAACTGAATCGATCCACGGCCAAATACCTGGAATGAATTTCGCAACTTAATCAACGACTTCATCCAACGGAGAATTGAGTGCTCCGATCTCATTTGCGATTCGACATTAATCGCTTGATAGCCGTACACGGCGTTTGAAATTACCGGAGAATACAAGCGTTCCGGATCTGCGGACGAGAATCCCGCGTTCACATCGCCATTCCACTGCATGGGGGTGCGAACCCCGTTGCGGTCGCCAAGGTAGATATTGTCCCCCATGCCGATTTCGTCTCCGTAATACACAATAGGCGTTCCCGGCATGGACATCAGCAGTCCATTCAGCAATTCGATCCGCCGTCTGTCGTTGTCCATCATCGGAGCCAGGCGCCTGCGTATTCCTCGATTGATGCGCATCGTCTTATCATTCGCATACTCGTCGTACATGTAGTCGCGCTCGATATCCGTTACCATTTCAAGTGTGAGCTCGTCATGGTTGCGAAGGAAGATGCACCATTGGCAGTTGTCAGGTATTTCCGGCGTCTGCTCAAAAATGTCGATAATCGGCTTGCGATCTTCCAGCTTTACCGACATGAACATCCTCGGCATCAGAGGGAAATGAAAGGCCGTGTGGAATTCGTCTCCATCCCCAAAATAAGCGCGAACGTTCGCAGGCCAGTTGTTGGCCTCTGCCAGGAGCATCTTTCCCGGATAGGCCAGATCCAGGCGTTTGCGAAGGTTGCGGATGATGGCGTGTGTCTCGGGCAGATTTTCACACGGAGTTCCCTCGCGCTCCACGAGGTAGGGAACCGCGTCAAACCGGAACCCATCGATGCCCAGATCCAGCCAAAAGCACATGACTTCCCATAGGGCTTCAAGAACCGCTGGATTGTCGAAATTCAGATCCGGTTGATGGCTGAAAAATCGGTGCCAGTAATAGGACTTGGAAACAGGATCCCAGGCCCAATTGGATGTCTCTGTGTCTACAAAAATGATGCCCACGCCCTGATAGCGAATGTCCGTCTGACTCCATACGTACCAGTCCCGTTTGGGGTTTTCGCGCGAGCTGCGCGATTCTTTAAACCAGGGGTGCTGGTCCGAAGTATGATTCAGAACCATTTCGATAATGATTCGCATCCCCCGCTTATGAGCCGCTAGCAGGAACGCCTTGAAATCCTCGAGCGAACCGTAGCTAGAATGAACCGAAGTGTAATCAGAGATGTCGTAACCGTCGTCCCGTAAAGGGGAAGGAAAGAAAGGAAGAAGCCAGATCGCGGTAATCCCGAGGTCTTGCAGATAGTCGAGCCGCTGAGTCAGGCCTGCGAAGTCGCCAACGCCGTCCGCGTTGCTATCGCAGAAGGTGCGCACGTGCAGCTGGTAAATAACGGCATCCTTATACCAGAGGTTATCTTTTTGCGCCGCCAACGCTCGACTCTCCCTTCAATCCTGAATCATCGTCGATTGGTGACGCACCTGCAATCCATGACCGCATAGTGGTTTCCTATACGATAAGCGACCGTGAATAAACTAAGTGGAAAGGATTCGACGTGGCTGTTCCCACTCATACTTCTTTTCTTGGAGGAGTGTGATAGCAGGAGAGGCTTCGCGCTCTTGATGAATTGAAGTGATGCCTGGCCGAAAAGGTTGCGCTACATCCCACGCAGCTGGCTTGCAGAGTCCGTGTTGCGATCGAGGCGCTGATCTAAAAGGGCCGCCACGTAACGCGTGCACATAGCCATCTCGGTGTCCGCCCAGTTGGCGGCTGGAGGAATCAGACGGCCGATCTTCTCAACGGAGAAGTAGTAGGCCCGAATTGCGCGGCATTTGCGGCCGGCACCCTTTAAATCAGGCGTCAAATCGTACACCGTCAAAATCGCTCGGAAGTCGCGCGAACTGACCGAGGCCGTCTGGATGCCTGCTGCAACCCGCACGCGATCGGAAATTTGCTTGGCGGCGGTGTTCGCAATACTCCCGCGCCAGTAGTAAAGGGCAAATTGGCCGAGCGCGACCATTGAAATGCAGAATAGGATTGCAGCGATCACCTGACTCTAACCTCCTCACACGTACTCGTCCTCTGGAGCGACGTAATGCTCCGCTCCCTGCTGACCATTTGAAATGCTTGGTGTGTTCAGAACGCCGATGACAATTGCCGACCTTCACGCACCCACTGCCACCGGATTTTGCTCGTGCGGCCGTCGGTTAAACTTTGAATCGGGGTGACGCGGTGTCCAGCCTTCAGGTGGAAACGTAATGTGCCAAAATTCTGGATTGGGCTCCAGGAAATGGACTCTCACGGAGGAGAATCCGTCCTCAATCGGCTCAACCTGGGACACTGTGCAAAACTCCTGTTGCCCGGTCTTTGCCTGGAATAGGCTGAGGCGTTGACCCTTTTTAAGCGATTTCCGCAATTTGAGGAGTCCGCCTTCGGCGCAGATGGCGATGGTGAAGGTTTCTTCTTCGAACGCCGCTTCGTCGTTGATTTTCCCCGAGACAACCAACGCGATTCTCGCGAGAACACGCTGACTTCTCCGGAGTGACGGCAATTCCATTTTTTCAGTTTCGATGAACATGAAATTAGCTCCCTTTGATATCGTTCCGGCACGGGACCTATACGAACTGTGAAACGATCCCAGCCATATCGAAAAACAGGTTACTGGGCCCGGAATCAGGCAAGGCCCGAATTAGATTGCCCGCGTCCTGTGCGATCCAGCTTCTGAAGCAATGCGTCGCACTTTTCGTTGGACAAAACACCTTGTCTCTTAAGTTCCATTACAAGCTCGTTCAGAACGAGATATTCTTCGTTGCCCGGCTTTTGTTGGGCGGAAGACGAATCGGATGGCCGCGTTGACACGGGCTGCGGCAGCATCTCCCCGCTCAGCTCTGCCATCCATTTCTCCACAGTCTCAAACTGCCCGGGATTGGTATCCACGAACTTCAGGCCCATGCCCATACCAGCCAGTGAGTAGACGACCTCTGCCTGGGCTTCGAAGGTGCGCATTTCTTTCGTAAGGCGCATCTTCACCAGTGAACCTGCGGGGAAGGAACTGTTGGCATCCACATAACAGCCCCCTCGGCTCAGATCGCTCGTGCGTCCCTGGATTCGGGTTTGCGATTTGGATTCCACGGTTTCGACCGTCGCGGTGAATGGATATCGCGCATGTCTACGGCGTTCGTGAGAATCGGCGTCTGTGGAACTTTCAACCCTGCTATTGTTCTGTTCGATCATGACCATCCCTCGCCTTGCTTCTTCAAATCCTTCAAAACGAATCTCTGCCGTTTACAATGCACGCGGCTTGCCTTTGGCCAGTCTGGGAAGATCCCTGGAATCAGTGAGTTGCGATAGGTAGAAAATGGCGAGCAAGCGGAACTGTTCAGTAGGCAGATCGATTGTACGCGTGGACTACAGTCAGCAAAAAGCAGAGATCCATGCACGTTTTCAAACACAGATCCTTATAAAGGTCCAGGTGTGAATTCTGCTCAGCTCGAGGGTCACAGGCTCGACTCCATTCCTGGAGTTCGAGTGATGCTGGAAAGTCGATCGACCAGGATGAGACGCTGTCCGTATGGCGGATATGCTGTAAGCGAGGGCTACACTCACAGGACGGCTGCGGTCTAATTTCCCAGGCTCCTATGGGCTTTCAACCTCGTGGAATCTCTTCTAACTCCTTATTTTCCAAGTACCTATGGGAATTGTGCCGCAAATGTGCCGCAGTGGAACTTCGTGGCACTTGGTTTGCTATCTTATCTGGCGTGCTTCGATGAATTGCTCGCGCCGAGGAGAACCAATGAAAACCATGCTTGAACCGGTTGCGCTACATCACGATGAACCCAATTGGAATCGCTGCCGTCCGGAAAATTTCATGATGAGCGAGGGTTCCAACGCGCAGCGAAGAGTGGAGCGTCCTCACCAGGACGGCCCGTGTACGACAGGAGCGGTTGGAGCTACGGCCCGCATGCGCAATCGGCGGCGCAGCACGCGTCGGCCGTTCGAAGCGCTTATACGCGTGTATGGGAAAAGCCTCAACGAAAAGCCGTTCTACGACGATGCACGAACAATCGACGTGAGCGTGCACGGCGCCCTCCTGATATTGAAAGTACCCGTGTCGAAAGGTCAAAAGCTGTTGCTCTTTAACGACGCGACACAGAGGCAGCAGGTATGCCAGATCATGGATGTCCGTACCCGTGATACGGAGTCGATCGAGGTGGCTGTGGCGTTCCCCACTCCCCATGCCGAATTTTGGCAGGTCTTCCCGGCCGCCGGCAAAGTGCGGTCTCATTCCAAGCTAAATTGACCCTCACTATTTACCCCCACGCAAAGAATCCTGCATGCTCTAGCGCTCGCAGCCCTCGCTGAGTTAGACTTCCTCCCGCGAACTACAATGTCTGAACCTTGGAGCTGGCCCGGAATGTCGAGCCGCCGGGAGTTAACCGGTGTTTGCCAGACGATTCCCACAGTGAAGAAAATGCGCTCGGCAGAAATTCAGAATGGGTAGGGAAGGCGCGCGACGAATTCATTCGACGATCTTGTCGCCGCGTGTTCGAATAGAGGAATCAAATACATGGGTGCCCCGACCACGAATCGCCGCCACGCACCAAGGGCCATGCTGTCCTTACCCGTCCGGATCCGATGCTTCGAACCAACTTTGCCTGAGGAGGTCAGCAAGACTGTAAATGTGTCCCGAGAAGGACTGTATTTTGAGACCACTGCCAGACACTACCTTGAGCAATACTTCCACAACTGGAAGGTGCGCGTAGTTCGCAACTTTCAACCTGGCGACCTCACAAACCTGGAAGAAACAGGCCAGATCGTGAGGATTGATCATCTGCCGGAAGGGAAGTTGGGCGTCGCGATCCACATCCTGGCGCGCGCGAAGCCGGAATTTTATGTGGTACCCGACCGTTCTGGATCGAAAAAGTAGACTCCTCGCAAGTTACTCCAACCATGTCGTTCTAGGATTTATCACCACAGCGTGATTCACTCGGTCCCTCAAACATTAATTTCTTCGCAGGTTCGGCCATGGATTTCATCGAGCGTTGATTTGTGTGAATTTTGGCGAGAGGTTGTGAGTTCGGGTGTCTCGCGTCAGCTGCGAGAGACGCATCAGGCCACACGCCGCATGATTGACATTCCATTGCGTACATCAGATACTCCGCTGGGTATTCACAGAAACAAACGACTCAGACTTTCGATTCCTTCGCGGCGAACACCTCGAGGCAAGGAGCCATGAGGAACGTTTTCTTTGCAGCCTTGCTGGCGGCTTTGGCTGGAGCGGCGCTTTCCCAGACCGCTGCGGGCCAACAATCCTCCGCGCCGAGTGCCACGCAGCAGTCCGCCGCGCCTAAACCGTCCACTCCCCAGGCGGCGCCCAAACCTGCCGCGCCGGCGGCGATGACCAATCGTGACGTCATCCAGCTGGTTAAAGCGAAAATCTCCGATGACGTGATCATCACGAAAATAAAGCAGTCGAAGACGCGGTTTGATACTTCGACGCAGGGACTCGTCGCTCTTAAGCAAGCCGGCGTCAGCGATCAGTTGATTTCGGTGATGGTTGGTTCGGCCGATGCCGCAAAGAGCGCGGAACCCGCGCCGGCAAAACCCACTCGCCCGGCATTGCGTCCCGGCGAAAGCCCCTCAAACGCGAAAGGAGAAGCCGTCGCCACCGGCGCCGGCACTGCGGCGCGGACGGCGAATGAACCCGCGCCTGCAGTCGTCTCCCAGGCGCCTCCGAACTACGGGATGTATATCGATGCCGCCGGCAAACTCCAGCCTTTGGGCCGCATCGAGACCAAGATGCAGATCAGCAAATTCCGCTCTCTCCTCAAGAGCGCCATTCCTTTCGTCCGGCAGAAAGTCGACATCAATATCCCCGGCGCGCATGCCACCAGCCGCTTCGAGGTGCGCCGCCCAATTTTCTACGCCTACTTTCCTCCCAGCCGCGACGTCAGCAAGTTCAAGCTTTTGCAGTGCAAGATTACCGGGCAGAATTTCGATCAGCGCACGCTGGCGAATGCTTCCATCATGTTCAGCACGGAACAGAACCAGGATGAAGTCCCCGTGGATATTGGTCCCACCAGCGTGCGGGACCTTTACCGCATTTCTCCGCGCGAAGATCTGCCATCCGGCGAGTTCGGTTTCGTCGAGGGGAACACCGGTAGCAAGTCCGCGTCGAACATCGACATCCTCGATGTCTACGACTTCGGAGTCGACCGCAAGGAAGAGAAGCTGGCGCTGGCCGATTATTTGGACACACTGCCGCCCGCACGCCTGCCTGACGAAGCGTTTCTTACGTGGACAAAGGAGGACGCGCAGAAAATCGTCGATGACCACGAAGGGAAGGTCGGCCTCGTCGGCAGCATGATGGGATGGTTCAAACGCCAGTACGCGGGGCTCGATGTTTACTGGGCCGATCCGCAATTCGCGCGCGCCTTCACTCGGCTGGAAATGCTGGACCGCAATCTCAACGCCGGCCAGGCAACCAAGCTCTGCAGCCTGCTGCTCAGCCAGGCCGGCGACCAGTATTTTATTCTGGTGTCAATCGGCGGCAAAGTGGGCTCCGGCCACCTGATTGGCGCGAATGAAGGGGAACGCATCATGCGGCCCTTCGACGCCAGCCTCACGGCCAACAATACCAAAGCCATTGTCCCCGCGCGTAAACTGGAGTTCATCGGAGGATACGCGGGGGTGTGGAAAGTGGCCTTCGACACGCAAAGCATCAGAGGTCCGCTACTCGGCGATAACCCGCAGGAGTTGGTGTTCGAGGCGCGGCTGAATCAAAACCTCGATTTCAAAGCTACGTTTCAGATGAGCAAGATCAATCCGGCGAACGCCGCCGGAGTTTCTGATTCTTCCAAGTCTGCCGCTGCGAAGTAGCGGACTGACCTCGATTGTTTGTCCCGC
The DNA here is from genome assembly GCA_963804145.1 of uncultured Acidobacteriota bacterium. Classification (GTDB taxonomy): domain Bacteria; phylum Acidobacteriota; class Terriglobia; order Acidiferrales; family UBA7541; genus Palsa-360. Next base: position 62,434 of record CAWDPI010000012.1, read on the forward strand.
GACTCGCGCAAGTCCAAACTTCAAGCGGGCCCTGTTTGGGCGGATGCCTGTCACAACGTCACGCGCGCTTCTTCAAAGATTCGCTATCTCCTTCTCTTGCGTCCAGCCCCGCCGCAGCCCGGATTGATGGTAGGATGCCAGCAATCTGTCTCCCAAAAGCGAGGGAACATGCGTGGCACGATGATGGAGTCGCCCCTGACGCTCCCCGTGATACTCGAGCGTGCGGGCAAACTGTTTGCTCGCGTCGAAATTGTTTCCCGCCGGCCGGACCGTTCCGTCGCGCGCACTTGCTACGGAGAGATGTACCGCCGCGCGAGGCGCCTCGCCGACGCACTCACTAAACTGGGTCTTCAACCCGGAGATCGCGTCGCTTCGATGATGTGGAATCACTCGGGCCACCTCGAAGCCTTCTTTGGCGTGCCGTGTGCCGGCGGCATCCTTCATACGCTCAACTTGCGATTGCATCCGCATGAGATCGCGGAAATCGCAAAGCACGCGGCCGACAGGTTCCTCATTATCGATGATGTTCTCCTTCCGATTTTTGAGAAGTTTCGGGCAAGCGTTCTCTTTGAGAAAATTATTGTGGTGCCGTATGGCGGCTGCAGCATGCCGGAAGGCGTCCTGAACTATGAAGAGTTGCTGGCCGGCGCCGGCGACAATTTTCAGTATCCCGCAATGGACGAAAACGACGGTGCGGTCATGTGTTACACGTCGGGCACGACGGGCAATTCCAAGGGGGTCATCTACTCACACCGCGCGCTCGTTCTGCACTCTTTCGCGGAGATCGGAGTGGATGCGTTCGCTATCAGTCACCACGATTCGGTTCTCCCGGTGGCGCCGATGTTTCACGCCAATGGCTGGGGCGTGCCTTACTCGTGCACGATGGCCGGCGCCCGGCTGATCCTGCCCGGGCCCAATCTGGATGCAGAAAGTGTCCTCGATTTGATGTGCCAGGAACATGTCACGGCATCGTGCGGTGTGCCCACCGTCTGGCTCGCCGTCCTCGACGCGCTCGAAAAGAATCCCGGCCGCTGGAATTTCTCGTGGCCCGTTCGTATCGTTTGCGGCGGCTCGGCGCCGCCGGAGCGGCTCATGCGTGGGTTGGACAAATACGGAATTCACATCCTTCATTTGTGGGGGATGACAGAAACTACGCCGCTCGCAACATTAGGGAAACTCAAAACGCACATGCGCGAATGGACGGAGGACGTTCAATACGAAATCCGCACGAAACAAGGCTGGCCGGCGCCCTTCGTCGAGTTGCGTGTGATGCATCCGGGCGGTCCCGATGGGAGCGATGTCGAGGCTCCCTGGGACGGCAACACGGCGGGGGAGCTTGAGGTGCGCGGCCCTTGGGTAGCGGGAAGTTACTATGGCGCGCCCGATCAATGGCATCGCTGGACTGAAGATGGTTGGTTCAAGACCGGGGACATGGCCACAATGGATGAAGAAGGTTTCCTAAAAATTGTCGACCGCGCGAAAGACATGGTCAAATCCGGTGGCGAGTGGATCAGCTCCGTGGACATCGAAAATAATTTGATGGGTCACCCGGCCGTCAAGGAAGCGGCCGTCGTGGCCATCCCTCATCCAAAGTGGCAGGAGCGTCCCCTTGCCGCGGTGGTACTGAAGGACGGCGCGCAGGCCACGCCGGAAGAATTGCGCGCCTTCCTGGCTCAATCCTTTGCCAAATGGCAACTCCCGGATGCTTTCGTTTTCCTCGACGAGATTCCTCGCACCTCGGTGGGCAAGTTCAAAAAAACTGTTTTGCGAGAACAGTACGCCAACTGGAAGTGGGAGGAATGATCGTTTCTCTTCGCTAGTGCGAAATCACCTCAAGCGCCAGGTTGCGCGTGCGCGGTCCGAAAATCCCGATCGAGAGAACCACCACGAGCATGGACGCTCCAATGAAGGTGAAAACTCCACCGACTCCGAAGTCGCGCAGGAAGAAGCCGATCATCAGGCTGGTAAAGACAGCGCTCAGTCGGCTCCAGGAATAGACAAAGCCCACGGCTCGGGCGCGAATTCGCGTTGGAAAAAGTTCAGCCTGGTAGGTGTGAAAGCTAACAGACATCCAGTTGTTCGCGCAGGTCAACATCACACCGAACACAATCAGCCAAAGTGGATTACGCTGGCGGGCAAAGAGCAAGCCGAATCCGGCGATCAAAATTGAGGTGACGACGATTTGCCATTTCCTTTCAAATTTATCCGCGACGCTCGTCGCCAGGAGAGGGCCGAATGGAGAGGAGATCGCAATGATGAATGAAAATTGCAGGCTCGAAGTGATGCCAATGCCGTTGGCAATCAGCAGAGTGGGCACCCACGAGGCGAATCCGTAGTAGCCGATGGTTTGAAAAAAGTGGAAGACCATCAGCATGAACGTGCGCGGAGCGTAGGCCGGTCCGAAAATTTCAAGAAAGCTGCCGCGTTGTTCCACCGTCGTTTCAATCTTCGGCGGCGGGAGAGGAGCTCCCGTCTCTTGTGTGACGCGCCGCTCCATCTCGCTCGTTATGCGTTCAGCTTGATCTAGCTTGCCTTTGGCGATCAACCAGCGCGGGCTTTCCGGAATGCGTTGGCGAATGAACCAGACAAATATCGCGCCAACCGATCCGAGAAGCACCACCCAGCGCCAGCCGTCGAATCCCAAAGGCTGAAGAGGCACGAGACGCCACGCAACCAGCGCGACCACCGGCACGGCGGCAAACTGAATCACTTCATTCACCGCAAAGGCGCGCCCGCGCAGCTCCTTGGGCATCAGCTCGACAATGTAGGTATCGATGGTCACGAGCTCAACGCCGATGCCAATCCCCGCGATCATCCGCCACAGGATAATTTCGGCGGCGCTCGTTTGAAAAGCCATCACGGCTGTCGCGATTGCGTACCACAGCAAAGAGGAAGTAAAAATCAGCCGCCGCCCGAACTTGTCAGCCGCGAACCCAAACACGAGCGTTCCCACGAAGAGCCCGGCAAATGTTGCGGAGACAAAACTCGCCAGCCCGCTAAAGCCAAAGAACGAGACCGACGCGCCAGAAAATAGTCCGCTGCGGACGAGTCCCGGTCCGATGTAGGCCGTCAGAAAAAGATCGTAGAATTCAAAGCAGCCGCCGAGCGAGAGGAGCAGGACGAGCTGCCAGATATATCGCGTCGCGGGAAGACGGTCCAGCCGCGCGCTGATCGCGGCTGCCGCCTGACTTGCCGTCGGTCGTTCCGTTGCGGTCATGCCCGCTTTCCGTGATGCTTCACTTGGCGTTTGTCTCCGCTTTCACTGCTCATTGCCGGAACATTCTGATTCAGAACAGGCCCGGTGCGCCTCGAATCAGCTTTCCTTGCGGGACGGCCAGATTGAGCCTGCGAAGTTCTCCAGGGCGCAGCCCGGCCAAATCCTGAACTACATCAAGAAATCTTCGTGACTCCTGGGGAGACAGTATGCCGTCGGTCAGCGATTGAAACTTGCGCCGGTAATCCTCTCTTCCGAATGGTTTTGCGCCCAAAGGATGCGCGTTGGCGACGCGAATTTCGTCAGTGATGCGCGCGCCGTTGCGAAGAAAAACTTCGGCTCTGCCACCGAACGCTTTATCTGCAGGGTCGCTGGAGTGATACCGCCGCGTCCATTCAGGGTCCTCTCGCGTTTCGATGCTGTGCCACAGGCGCACCGTGCTCGCCCGGCCGGCGCGTTCCGGGGCGTAGCTCTCAACGTGATGCCATCGGCCATCTTCCAGCGCGACGGCGAAAATGTACATGACCGAATGATCCAGCGTTTCACGGCTCGCCTGCGGATCCATTTTCTGAGGATCATTCGATCCGGTGCCGATCACCTGGTGCGTGTGGTGGCTGGTGTGAAGGATGACTTTTTCGATTTGGTTGAGGTCGGCAATTTTCGTACGCATGCGGAACGCCACATCGATCCATGCCTGCGCCTGGTATTCGGCGCTATGTTCTTTCGTGTAGCTGTCGAGGATGGCGCGCTTGGGTTCGCCTGCCGCCGGTAACGGAACCGAATATTCGGATTTCGCGCCGCCCAGCATCGTCGCGATGACGCTTTCTTCGCCTTCGTAGATGGGGCTTGGAGAATTCTCCCCGCGCATGGCTCGATCGACTGCTTCGATGGCGAGCTTGCCGGCATGAGCGGGCGCGAATGCTTTCCAACTGCTGATCTCGCCTTTGCGTGACTGTCGCGTGGTGAAACTCACATGCACGGCTTGCTGAATCGCCTGGTAGATGATTTCCACCGGAAGATCGAGCAGCGTTCCAATCCCTGCAGACTGCGCCGGGCACAGATGTGCGATGTGATCGATATGGTGTTCGTGAAGGCAGATGGAGCGGATCAGATCTATCTGGATTTCATACGCGGTGGCAATTCCGCGAATCAATTCTTTGCCCGATTTTCCCGCGGCCTGCGCAACAGCGAGGATCGGCGGAATATTGTCGCCGGGATGGCCGAAATCGGCGGCGAGGAACGTGTCGTGCATGTCCAACTCGCGCACCGCTGTGCCGTTGGCCCAGGCAGCCCACTCAGGAGAAAAAGTCTGCTCGGACTCGACGCCCAAAATCGCTGCGCCAATCTTGCGCGGGTGTGCAAGCGCCATGGCGCGCGCGGAAACCACGGGACGCCGATTGATCGCGGCAATCGCGACAGCAGCGTTGTCGATGACGCGGTTTGCGATCATCTCCGCCACGTCCGTCTCGACGCCCACGCGATCAGCTGCTACTTCGGCGATTTTCCAGGCGAGCTGTTCTTCCCTCGGAAGTTTCTCCGCCGAGGCGTGCACCCTCACGTGGTGCCATTGCATAGGAGTCCTTGAATAAGACAACGAAAGCATTTTCGGGAGAGCAACAATCCTAACAACTTCCCGTCCATAATGCGGACGGCCTCTAAAACTTCCACACGTAACAAGGACGGACGGTTATGTAGCGGCCGTTCCGTCCCGTCTTTTGGGACGGAACTTGCATTTTCACTTGTTCGAATACTTTCCGTTCCAATTCATCGAAGAACGGCTTTTGCACCAGTCGTTGCCGTTCCGCGAAGCTTGCGATTTTGCCGTTGCTCTTCGTCCAGAAAACCGCGCGCTTTCAATTCCGACAGCGCGGCCTGCATTCCCGTAATCGCTCCCTGCAATGCGGCATTTGCGTACAGCACCAAAGCGAAGCCCATCGAGGCGAGCGCCGCCGCATCCACGATCGGCGTTTTCCCGCCGGGCACCATATTGATAATTTGGGGCACGCGCAAGAGAGCGGGGATGCGTTTCATTTCTTCAAGGCTCTCCGGCGCTTCAACAAACGTCAAGTCCGCGCCGGCCTCGATCCATTTCGCCGCACGGTCGATGGCGGCCTGAAAGCCGTGCTCGGCGCGAGCGTCGGTGCGCGCAATAATCAGAAAATCCTGGCTCTTCCGAGCGTCCACAGCGGATCTTATCTTCGCCATCATTTCTTCCGCCGCGATCACCTGTTTGCCGCTGAAATGCCCGCAGCGCTTCGGGAAAACTTGATCTTCGATTTGAATGGCGTTCGCCCCTGCACGCTCCAATACCTGAACCGTGTGGCGAACATTAAGAGCATTGCCAAAGCCGGTGTCCGCATCGACGATGATGGGAAGTTCGACGGCGTCGCGGATGGCCGAGGTCTGCTGGGCAAGCTCGGGCAAGCTGATGAATCCGAGGTCGGGCATTCCAAGCAAGGCATTCGTCACGCCCGCGCCTGTGACGTAGATTGCCTCGAAGCCCAGACTGGCGATCACCCGAGCGGATAGCGCGTCGGCGGCGCCGGGAACGAGGAGGCCCCTCCGCTCTTCCAATCTCGTTCGCAGAAGTTTTCCAAATGAATCCAAAACATTCCTCGAATCTTTTTTACGGGACATGTGATTGTAGTGAAAAAACGGGCGCAGGGAGCAGATTTATTTACTGGAGGCGGTGGCGTTGTTTGATTCGATCGTCGCAGCACTTCTCCCCGTGGGTTTCACGGCGATCGGGCAGGGCAAATTAATCTAAGAAAGCCGGCCAGCGCCGCATCACGGTAAGGGGGCAATTCCCATCCAGAACATGTTGCGGCTGCCAACATTGAGATCGTATTTGCGCGCGAATTCGAGTTTGCCATCACTTTGCACGCGGAATACCGCTAAGCTGGCCGGAACTGTTTTCACGCCGTCCTTGCCACGCACGGCCATTTGCATCATGTTGCCTGCAACGAGAATCCTGCCGCTCGGGTCGAGCGCAAACGTGCGCACATGAATTCCCCGCGTGTCAACATTCTGGATCAGCGTCGGCTCGCCGGTGTCCTGGTTGATCGCGAACACTGCGATGCTGTTCTCGCCGCCTACGAAGACGGGCTTTCCCTCGAAATCTACGGTGCCACTCGCCCGGTTGGCCAGGTACACGAACCTGCCGTTCGGATGCATGTGGATTGTGCCCAAAGCCTGTCCCGGCCGAACGTTGCCAGGATCAGCCAGCGTATCCTTGGAATACAATAGGATTCGCGCTTAGTGTCCCGTCCGGCCGTTTCTCGAAAACGTCCAGCTTATTTTGCCGTTCCAGCGAAACTAACACCCATGGCCGGGAAGGATGAAAATCCAGATGCCGAACTTGAAAATTGAAACCCCCGCCCGGAGCAATCGACATCCGATTCGCAAGCAATCCATCTTTGTAGCTGAAAAGTTTCAGCGCGCCCGGGTCCTCTGGCTTGCTGGGAGTCGGTCCGTTGCCGCGAGTCACGAGTATCACCATGTCGTTCGAGGGCTCGACGCGCACCTGATGCCCGTAAATTCCCACATCCAGCGGTTGCGGTTGTTTTACTTGCGAACCAATGGTCCCGTCCGCCTCGATCCGATGAACCGTCAAGCCGCTAGGATCGTTGTACGCGGCGAGGATATGTGTGCCACTGATGTCCGTAGTGACATGAATCGGCCTTGATGGCAACGGTGCTGGCTGGCCGTGGGGAAGCAAGGCCCCCGATGCAGGATCGATCCGAAACGCGCTCAGACCATGTTGGCTGCCGCTTGGCGCAGCGCTGCCTTGAGGAATATTGCTCGGCCCGCCATTGCTCCAGGCAATATAGATGTACCGCTTCGAAGGGTGAAGCGCAGCTTCCTGCACATTTGCGGGAAGCGTAATCGAATTTCGCTTGACGAGAGCCGCACCTTCGACATCCATGTCATATTGCGTGAGTTCAGATCCGACAGCCGCGTACAGCACCACTTTGTCCGTTCCCGATGTTTTTCTAGCCGGCTTGCCATCAAGATTTGCTTGAGTTTGTCCAAGCGCCCCTACGAGCAAACTGAAAGCTGCGACCGCGAGAAGGCATAGCCGGAATCCACGGTGCGCGGATGGGATGCTCATCGTCAATCCTCTCCAAAGTGCTAGATGGTTTGGCAGATCATGCTTGAATGGCTTCGTTCACGTCATCAACTCACGTCAAGCACTTCCGGCGTTCCGGCTAGGGCGCCTGGCACACAAAGTTCGCCGCGTCATCAATGCTCCCGGTGCCCTTATAGACGGCGGCTCTTCGGGTACGCGCAGATGGGGCGCGTGCGGTCCACGGCGCCACCGGAACGGTGAGACGCCACGACCTGCCCCGGCGCCTGTCCCTTCTCAACCCACTGAGCGAGCGCGCTCATCGCATCAAAGCTGTTGGGTCCATCTCCGCCGCCGCAATGTCCCATCCCTGGAAACATGAAAAGACGGATCGAATCATCCGCCGCCCCGCCCATCGTTTTCAAAACACTTTGGTAATAGTGGACCGTGTTGAGAGGCGAGACATTCGGGTCGCTCCATCCGTGATACATCAGCAGCTTTCCGCCGCGGCCCATGAAATCCTTCAGATTTGGATCCATGACGCTGGTGATGCCGTCGTCCACGTTTTCGGCCAGTGCAACGTCGCGATCCAGATTGAAAGTCCGGTAGTCCCACGCCGGATTCTTGAATGTAACGTACTTGAAACCGTCGGTGGCATACGAGAGCGCTTCCGGGCCCGCATGAATGGCCCAGCCCATTTCGCTGCCGGGTAGCAATCCCGGATAGATTTCCTGCCCCGTGCGCGGGTTATTTACCGGAGAGTAAATTCTCCGCGCGGTTTCCACTTGGGCCGCGGTCAAACACGAAGGAGCGTCGCCACTCTTGCACTCCAGCGTTTTCGGATCGAAATGGCAGCGTGTAGGGTCGCCGATCAATCCGTCCTTCAGCCCATCGAGTGCGTCGCAAGCGTCCAGCGCGGCCTTGTGGATCATCGCGTACTTGCTCGGCGGAATGTAGTTCGCGTCTTCCTTGTGAACGGTCTGCGCCAACGAAATCGACCAGGCATAAAGGTGGATGCGATTATTCGCGGGCGCGCCGGCAATGATGCCGTTGAAGTCCGCGGGATATCGCTGCGCTTCGGCAAGCGCCTGGCGGCCTCCCGTCGAGCATCCATTCCAGTAGGAAAGCTCGGCGCCGCGCCCGTAAAAGTCCGCGAGGATCGCTTTGGCCGCGACGGTCATCTCATGCTCCGAGCGGTACGCAAAGTCGATCATCTTCTCGGGATGCTGGTAGGCAAAGGTTCCCGTGTTGCCCGTGTGCCCGGTGTCCGTGCTGACTGTGGCGTAGCCGCCGGCGACTGCAAGCGCGAGCGCGTTGTAACTGATGAACCCGGCCCAGCCGCCATTGCCCACCGCCTGGAACTTGCCGTTCCATCCGGACGCCGGCAGCCATACTTCGATCTTGATGTCGGAGTCGCTCGATGGCGTCAGCGTCGCCGCCACGCGGCAGAACGCCGGCAAACGGGCGAACGCAGCACCAGCAGGCGCGCCCGCCGAGTCAATCCCTCCCGCACCCGGCGGCGTGAACGCCCCCGGAGCGACGCTCTCCGCCAACGTAATCTTCACATGCGGCAGCGAAAGAGAAGCCAGGCTCTCACAGGGCGCGGCGATTGCTGGCGAAACGCTGCAAGCACACAGTGCCACTAAAGCAACGAAAAATGCGAGACCCGCCGAACTGCCCAACCGGTTGTTAGCAAGCACGACGTCACCTCCTCGAATGCGAAATCCCAGAGTGGGTTTCAGCACAAAATTAATCCCCGCCTCATCGATCGGCATTCCTCAATTCTTCTCCCGTAGGAACTTTCTGCTTCAACTCTTCAAACCAGTTCTGCACGACGATTGATTTGCGTTGGCGCCGCCTGCGCCTGCTCAGCGGGCTTGACCATCAGGAACCGCTGGCCATCGGGAGATATATCGTAGTTGGGCTGCGCAACAGTGGACGGCAAGTAGCTCCCCTCAAAAAGCATTCTTGGCTTGCCCGCGGAAAAGCCCGGCTGCAATGAAATGTCCACGGCCATCATCTTGTCGCCGTTGCGGTAGAACAGTTCATGCCCGTTCGGATTCCAGACCGGTTCCGTGCCCCCATTGGTGGAAATCTGCCACTTTCCGCCCGGTCCAGGATAGGGTTGCACGTAAATCTCAAAGCGGCCCGATTCATTTGAGACATAGGTCAGCCAGTGCCCGTCAGGAGAAAAACGGGGTGCACTCTCGTCGGCCGGTGTTCGAAGGAACGGCTCAGCCTTGCGGTCTTTGAGCCGCAGAACCCAGATATCCCGTTGCGTCGTGGGATTGACTTCATGGAAGGCGAGTAGTTGTCCATCCGGGGACCAGGAGTTCGGGTTGTGGAAGTACTCGCTGGTCGTCAGCCGCTCCAAGCCTCCACTGCCGTCGGCCAGTTGCCAGAAAAGGTTGGTTGGCCCTTCCTTGTTTGAGTAAAACGCTATCCGCTTACCGTCCGGTGTCCAAGTTGGGTCAGCATTCAGCTTCCCCTCAAACGTCAACCGCGACAATGCCTCCCGGGAGAGATCGTAGAGATAGATTTGAGTCTCCGGACCCTGGATCGTTACAGCTATGCGTCGCCCGTCGGGGGACACCCGTGGCGCTTCGTAGGTCTGCGCGGGGGCAGCCAAGGGAACCTCTGTGCCGCTTCGATTGACCCAAACGAGCCTGCGCTGGTCCGGTCGAAGGCCCCCTGAAATATAGACCAGCGAACCAGTGGCTGAAATGCTGTACTGAGCTACTCCCGTTGGACGCAGTTTGCAGGACGCCCTCCACCACAGGGATCGCCGTGCCACTGGTGGTTAGCCGCTGGGCATCGAACGGCACGGCCATAAGGGTTCCTGCTTGGACGTATAGCAAATGCCCCGATGGCGCGTAGCGAGGAAACACCCCGGTGGCCAGGTTCCGTCTTTCGCCCGTTTCCATCGAGTGCACAGCAATCTGCGCGAAGCCGTTCCCAGTGGCAAAAATCACCGCCTTGCCACTCGGCAAGAAATCTGGCCAGTGTTGAGCGACGTCTCCTTTAACGAAAGGAGTCAGCGGCTGCGGTGCGCCACCCGCATCTGGTATCTGCTGGAGAGCTGAAGCTCCTGTCGGTGCGAAGATAATTGTGCCGTGATTACCCCAGCTAGCGCCGCGAGGCTGCACCGCATCGCTTAGCGTCAGCGCCGCCCCTCCGCTCACTGAGATTTTCTTCAGCTTTCCACCCGCGAAAAACCCCAGCCACTGCCCGTCGGGGGAGAAAAACGGTTCGACCGCTCCTTCCGTACCAGGACATAGGCCGAGCCTCCAGGCTATCCATCGCCCGCAGATAAAGCTGCTGCATGTCGCCCTGAATGGCGACATACGCGAGATTAGCGCCATCGGGAGAGAGGGCCACGACAGGGCCCCTCTCGAAAACTGGCAATTGCTGGCCCGGAGGCAGATTGATTACCGTGCGGGTGACCCGCTGCGGCGGAGACGGCTTCAAATTCCAGACGGCCAGGCTCGCAATCGCTGCGCCAAGCAGCAAGGCGCCCAGACCAAAAATTAGCGCCCGCCGCCCGAACATCCCGATTCCTTTTGCCTGGAACGGCAGGCGCAGACGCCGCCTGCGAACTGCCTCCGGCGATCCACTTCAATTCGTCGCAGAGATCCCTGGCGGCCTGCCATCTATCGTCCGGGTCCTTGGCGAGGCATTTCTTCACCACGCGGTCGAGCGCCGGAGGCGTCATGGGCTGGAGGGAAGAGATCGGCGGAGGATCGGAAGACATGATGGCTCCGATCACACTGGCCTGGGTTTTTCCTTCGAAAGCCCGCTTGCCCGTGGCCATTTCGTAAACCACTGCGCCGAACGCGAAAATATCCGTGCGCGCGTCCACTTCCTTGCTTTCGAGCTGCTCCGGGGCCATGTATTGCAACGTGCCTAAGAGTGTTCCCTGTGCCGTCAGCGGATCCTTCGCGGTGGGGAGGTCGGAAAGCTGTATGTTGGTCGGAGCGGCTTCCTGCTTCAGTTTTGCCAAGCCGAAAGTCCAGCAGCTTCGTTCCCGACTTGGTGAGCATGATGTTGCCGGGTTTCAGATCGCGATGCGTGACGCCTTTGCGATGGGCTTTGTCCAGCGCGTCGGAAATCTCGATTGCAAATTGCAACACCTGTTCCGTCGGCAGTGGACCCTTTTGCAAACGTTGCGCGAGCGTCTCGCCCTCCAGATACTCCATCACCAGAAAATCAGTTCCATCTTGATGGCCGGTGTCGTAGAGCGTGCAGATGTGTGGATGATTCAGGCTGGCGATGGTCTTTGCTTCGCGGTCGAAGCGCTCGCGCAAATCGGCGCGGTCGGCAAGGTGGGCGGGGAGAACCTTGATGGCGACGACGCGATCGAGGCGTGTGTCCCGGGCGCGATACACCTCTCCCATTCCGCCCGCACCGATGGCGGAGAGGATTTCGTATGGCCCTAGACGTCTGCCTGGGAGGATCGCCATGGGCTCCCGCCGACTCAAGAATTCGCAGAGTATAACCCTTTAGCAATCCGCGAATGGATGTTTTTCAGCAGGAGCGCTGGTCTAGAGCCTTCAGGAATAGGATGAACTGCCTTGCTATCTGGTCTGATAAGGGCTAATCGTCAGTCTTGGGAATTTGCAGCAGCCCCCGGAGAATTGCCGAACTCCAAACCGCGGGCTGGGATGTTGCATACTCACGAAGTCTGATATATCTCCTCGGCCGACCGGAAATTCAAAACGAAATCTTCTTTTCAATTGGCCCCGGTTTCCGCCAAATGACGCCAGTACAGCACTGATTGTCGCGTTTAAGCCTAGGCGCGTAAGCGGCTCTCCCGCCTAACATAAGCGGCGCCAACTCTTTGCGCCGTGTCCCGACAGTACTAGGCCCGCCGTACTTGCAACAATAGCTCCTCCGAACTATTGAGCTCATCGTCTTTGATTGCGAATATTGAGGCAGAAGGGTGAGGAACTTAGGAGGAGGTAATTTTGGGCGGCCTTGTTTTTCAGAATCAGGGAAACGCGAATGAAAAGCTCTGGATGGCTGTCATTGACAGCGCGATCGCGGATTGGGTGCGCGGTACTGCGCAGCACAGGGACAAAGCCGAATTCTTCCTGTTTGAGGATGAAGAGGATTTTCCGTTCGTTTGCCGTTCTGCCGGATTAAATCCGACGTCCGTGCGTGAGAGCCTTTGGATGATTCGCGCGCAAGCTGCTTCCGACGCGAACTTGAACTCGAACGTCGCGTAACTCATCGCCACATCACAGCGGTCACACTTCCACAGCGCTTAAGAATTCTTTCGGTACGCAATCTCTACTGTGCGGAAGCCCGCTTGGAAGTAATCTGCGAACCGCTGCTCTCTCCGGTAGGATCGACAAAGCCAATCCGATCGCCAAAGTATTCCGTAAACCAAACTCTACCTTTGACGTCCGCCCCGATGAAGCGTTCGTAGGATCGGTCCGGCCGCTGCGGAATCAGATACTCCGTGAACTGTTCTGTCTTCGGATCGAAACGAGTGACGTGATTCCCACTCATATCCGCAAACCAAACGTTTCCATCGACTTGATTGTAGGTGACTCCATAAACGGTCGCGTTCGGCGTGGGCGGCTTGTAAAATTTCACCTCTCCCGTCTTCACATTCAATTTGCCGAATCGATGCCCGAGGAAATCGCCGAACCAAAGATTGTCCGCCGGATCGACCGTAATCCCCCGAATGCTGACCGTTCCCTGGGGGTGGATATCCTTGGTTTCGCCTGTGGCAGGATTCAGTTTGACGAGTGTCCCCAGGGCAATTTCACTGAACCAGATCATCCCCTCGTTGTCGACGGTGACGTCATACGACCTGCCCTGGGCGGGATGCGATTCGCCCGGAATCTCTCCCCAATCCTGCATCGTGCCTTTCGGATAAGCCGCCGGGACGGAATATGGATGAGAAGAGAACTGCTGTTTTTTCACGTCAAAGCTCCACAAATCTCCGGAAGTCCCTCCGGAGAACCAGATATTTCCCGAATGATCGAGAGTCAAAGTGTGGGCGGCGGCCGTCTTTTCCGGCCAGGTATACTGTTTCACCTCGCCGGTCTCGGGATCGACCGAAGCCAGCTTGGCGGGGTCATTGGTGTGCGCCAGCGCCACCCAGTAGCGTCCATCGCTCGCCACCGCTCCCGTGTGGGGGCGCGCCTTTTCGGTCAGCAGCGGATATTCCTGGAAGCTTTCCGTCTCCATGTTGAATCGCGTCGCCTTATTGCCGAAAAAAGATTCCTCGCCAAACCAGGCGACATTCGTTCTCGAGTCAATTTCTATGCTGTGCGGGCGGGAGATCTTCGTGGGCACGTCATATTCAATCAGAGTTGCGCGCAGTGCTTCATCGGAAGGCTCAACATGCTTCACCTGGGATTTTAGTTCCGCGGCATTCGCATCCGGACCAAAAAAAGGCGAGCTGGGTCCAAAGTATTTTTCCAGGGCCGCGCCAAGCGCATCGAGCTCCTGCGGCTCCGCGTTTGCAAAGGGCTCGTCGGTAGCCCCGTAAGTCATGTTGGGTAGGAATTCTTTCCACTCGGCGGCGGTCTGACCGCGTTTGTGGATGATGGTCGGCAAGCTGTGACATTCAATGCAATGCGACTTCAGGAGTCTCGTCTCCTGAGTATCAGGCAAAAGACTTTCCAATTCTGAACCCGTGAGGCGGCCCAGGCTGAGATTTGCCGGCGCCAAAGTGAAGTTCGTCTCTCCCGCCTTTGCCGTGTCCACCGAGATTCTCTTTACGTCGAAGCCGTATGCCTCGGCAGTGACGTTATAGGTTCCCGCGGCAACCGCAATCTCGTATTTGCCGTCCTTTTGTGAGAAGCGGCTGATTGTTTTTATACCCGACTTGGCGCTGACCACCGCCCCGCGCACAGGTTTGCCGGAACTATCTGTCACGACGCCTTTAATTGCGACGGTGGAGGCCGCTACATGGGCTGTAGCGCACAAAACGATTAAAAAGGCCCAGAACATCCTGTGAGCGAATGTCTTCATATTTCTCCTGACTCCGGCGGAGCCCCGCCGCACCCAAAACGGGCGATCCCAGCTTTGGTGTGACCTGATAGCCGCATCCTAGCAGCTTTTGCTCAACACAGCCAGATTGCCTGGCGCGGATAAGCCAAGCTCTACGCACTTCCGGCCTTAACCAAAAGGATACCCCTATGGGATTTTCCTCTGCGCACCCTCTTCGCCATGCCCTAAACTTTTAAGAACCAGCCGAAGAACATGCCATGACATTCCAACACGTTGATACCGTAATTGCGTTTTTGGCAGTGATGCTCGTTGCGAGCCTGGTGATTACCGCGGGCACGCAACTCGCGATCAGCTTGCTCGGCTTGCGCGGCTCCAACCTGCGCCGGAGCCTCGCGGATCTGTTTGAAACCACGAGCAATGATCGGGATGCAAAACGCTATGCCAAAGTAATCGCGCGCAGAGTTCTGCGCCAGCCATTGATTTCCGGATCGGTGTTTTCTCGCCTGGGCATCCGGATGGACGAACTTCCATTCGTGCCCGCGGACGCGGCAGGGAAGTTGCGTTGGGCCGGCAGCGGGATCCCGCTGCAACCCTGGCTGTTGGGCGCGCTCAGCGGATTTTTTCTCTGCCCCGGTGCGCTGCTCTTAATCAGACATCTGTCCTCCCTGGATTTCTGCCAGTATTCGAGCGTTCTCGCCAGCTATATCCCCTTGCTCAATCTGTGTGAACATCCCTGGACGAGCGGAGCAATCCTTGGAGCTGTCTTTGGCGGCCTGCTCAGCCGTTGGCGGCTGGCGACATCCATTCGGCTCGATGAGCTCGTCTCCATGTTGGACAAACTGTCCGCTCCGGCGGGAGGCACTTTACCCGACCCCGCCCAGCGCGCCATGCTGGTCATCGCCGGCGAACGGCGGAGCCGCCCGCGCCCCAGAGCGAACCAGGTGTCTGCGCAGCAAATGGAGAGGATCTTTGAGGACTCGCCAGATGACGATGGCGGTGGCGTAGCCGTCGCCGTGGAAAAGACGGTAGCGCAAGTTTCCGGACACGAGGATTTGCGGCTGGAAGGCTTGGCAATGTGGTTCGATCACGCGATGGACCGTGCGTCTCAACGGCTCACCCTGCAAGCGCGTGTGATTACGGTGATTCTCTCTCTTATTCTCGTTTTCGGAGCGCATCTGGACGCGATCCGTTTATTTCAAATGCTTTCTTCCGACGCGCAGGTGCGAGCGCAATTGGCCGGCAGCGCCGACGCCCTCATCAAGCAAGCGGAACAACTTCCGCGAGGAAAAGAGGGAGCTGGTTTACAAGGAATAAGAGATGGTGCGCGATCGGCTGTGCCGGACGTTTACCGTAGCGCGATGGCCGCTGTTCTGGCGTCCACTCCTGCTGTTGCGGAGCAAGCAAAACCAAAGCCGCATAGTGCATCGCACAGCAGTGCTGCGGCTTCCCCGGACGGCTCCAAGCCGCTGGCCAATGCTGGTTCAGCGACGGCCAACGATGGTCTGGTATCGGCGAGCGTCACATCGGCAACGGTGGAAAGCGGCCAAGCCGCGCCAGATGCTTCTGCGAAAGCGCGAGTGAATAAGTTTGCGGCTTCAGCAAAATCAAAGACGGTGACAAAAGCGCCAGAAAAATCCGCGTCCGTGCCTGGAGAAGACAAAGCAATTATCGACGGGAAAGCTAAAGCCGCTAAGGCGTTGGAAGCGAGGCCGGGGTTTGCGAGCAGGGAAGACGCGGTGTTGTGGCTCCGCGCGACTCTTGATGGAGATCCCGCGCTTGAAAATTTAGTCGCTGTCTATGAACAAGAGGTCAACGCCGAATTAGTGGGTGATGGCGATAAGCTGATCGATCATTCCGCTTCGATTCAACGCGAACTCGCACGCTCCCAGTTTCGAGTGCTTCCTGAAGTCTGGCCGGGTTGGGAGCCAACAGAGCACGAGCTTCCCGGCATGCTACTTGCCTTGGTATTGCTCTGCCTGGGCGCGCCGTTCTGCTACAACATGCTGAAGGCCGTTGCCAGTCTTCGGCCCCTGCCGATAATGAAGCAAAGCAAAGAGGCGTAGAAACAGTTTTCAACTGCACACTGAAGAAATAAATTCGGCAGGATAGCCGACTCTGGAAGCAGGCAGCCGAACGGCTCCTCGAAACAATCGCGCAAATTTCCAACAATCCTCGGCAAATCGGCCAGTTAAATCACGGAGCTGAATTCTCGATCTCTCGACGGAAGGGAATCACTCCCGGAATCAGCCACCTCTCCCACATTTCGTCAATTTTCTTCTGGAAATACTCGAAATCTTCTTCCACGAAGTGGGCAAAGCGGCCTTGCCTTAGCAAATAATCTTTAACAGGGCCTCTCTTGAAGCGCCCGGCAGCAATCTCCTTCGTCTTGCCGACGAGTCGGAGCACTCCGTTCTCGATTTCGTACAACGGCCATATGCCGGTGGTGACCGCAAGCTCGCCCAGCTCGTGCGATTGGATCGGGTCGTAGTCCCAGCCCTTGGGGCAGGGATCGAGCGAATGGATAAACGTTGGCCCGCCAATCGAGAGAGCTTTGCGCACGCTGTTCATCGCCTGCAAGCCGTACGACATGCACACGGTCGAAACGTACTTGCACTCAGGATGGCCGGCCGCCAGCATCCCCGCCATGTTCTTTTTCCAGCGGTGATGAATGATCCGCTTTACTTTGCCCGGAGGGCTGAACGTGGTGTTCGCGCCGTAGGGCGTGCTGCCGGACAACTGAATGTCCGTGTTCGCGTAGGACTCGTTGTCGTACATCAGAATCAGGCAGTTGTAGTCCGGATGCGTGAGCGTCGCCGAAATCGCCGACAGACCCATGTCGGCGCCGCCGCCGTCGCCGCAGAACGCGATGACATTGATCGGCTCCTTCTTCATCTTGCCTTTGCGCATCAGCGATTTCAGCGCCGCGGCCGTGCCCAGCGCCGCTGAGCCGCTGCTGCCCAGCTGCGTGTGCATCCAGGGGATCACCCAGGACGTGCTGTAGTACGTCGTGTTCGCGACGTACATGCAGCCCGTGCTTCCCAGCACAATCGTCCGGGGACCTGCCGCCTTGGCCATCATCTTCATCACCAGGGCGGATTCGCATCCCTGGCAGGTCCTGTGCCCTGAAGTGAAGAACTCTTCGAGCGGAATGTTTTTCTGACCCTTGATGGGATCCAGCTTGGGGAGAGTGACATCGAAAGTTGCCATGGCTATGACCTCCTCGCCGCCCGTGGCGGCACGCGCAAGAAATCCTTTATTCGCGAACTCCGATCCACTGCGTTAGCGGCTGTGTTTTTCCCGCCGCCGCTTCGTACACGATTCCCGTCATTTTCTCGACGTCCTGCAGCAAAACTTCGCGCCCGCCGAGGCCGCAGATGAAGCCGATGACCGGCGGATGTTTTGTGCTGCTGTTCATCGCCGCCCGCACTTCCGTGGCGAGCACTCCGCTGTGGAAGGGCGAGCCGAGAGAGAAGTCGCGGTCGATCACTCCCACACCTTTGAACCGCTCCAGACACTTGGCCAATTCCTCCGCGGCAAACGGACGGAACCATCGCATGCGCACGAATCCGACCTTCTTGCCTTCCTGCCGCATTTTGCGGATGGCGACCTTGACCGGCGTGGACAGCGTTCCCATACCGAGCAGGACCACATCTGCATCTTCCGTTTCATATTCCTCGAAGAATGGGTTGCCGTAGCTGCGGCCGAAGATCCTCTCGAAGTCTTTATAAGCCTCGCGGATCACCCCCGCGGAGCGCTCCATGGCGGCAGCAGTCTGGCGGCGGATTTCCATGAGCCAGTCTTCATTGGCCTGCGGCGCAATCGTGATGGGATTGTCCGGGTGAAGCAGAAGATCGCCGCGGTCATACCTCGGCAGGAACGCGTTGACCTTTTCCTGCGACGGAATTTTCACCAGGCCCTGGGAGTGCGTCAGGAAAGCGCCGTCGCAACTGATGGCGCAGGGCAAGAAAACGCGCCGGTCTTCCGCAACACGATAGGCGATGAGGGCTGTGTCCAGCGCTTCCTGAGCGCTGTCCACCCAGACCAGCTGCCATCCGAGATCGCGCACGGCCAGTGCGTCGTTGTGTTCCACGCCGAAAGCGCCAGGGTCGTCGAGCGCGCGGTTGCCCACCATGGCGACCATCGGAACGCGCAGCGCAGGCGTGACGGTGAGGGCTTCGAACGCGTACATCCAGCCCACGCCGCTGCTGCCGCAGAACACGCGCGCCCCAACCACCGAGGCGTGCTTCACGATTTCGAATTGCGAGTGTTCGCTCTCCGCCACGATGTATTCGCAGTCGAGGTCTCCGTCGGCGATGAGTTTGGCGATGTACTGGATGACGGTGTCGTACGGGCGAATCGGGTAGCCCGTAATCACGTCCACGTCGGCCAGCTTGCAGGCCACCGCAATCGCTTCGCTTCCGGTGATTAGAGCGACTTCCTCCGGCCCTTTTCCTTTTTCGATGGTCACAGATGGGGCTGCCATGTTGGCTCCTTCCCTGATTCAAAATTCTTCGTAAAAAGAATCTCTCAATACTTCAAATCATCTTGACGCCGCTTCCATCACCGGTCCCTGCCGAATCCTTTAGTCTGCGGCCGGCGTGGCAGCCTTCGCCATTTCGGCGATCTGCTCCTGATACTGGCCGCGGTAACGGAACCCGTGCGAGCGTTCGGGCTTGTTCTCGATTTTACTGTTCAGTAATGAAATGTAGCCTTCCTTGTCCTTGCGCCACATCTCCCACTGGCTGGCGTTGTCGTGGAACTCGACTTCGTTCACCATCGTCACGCAATCCTTCACCGGGCAAACGGCCTCGCACACGCCGCAGCCGCAGCACGCCTCCATGTTGGCGTCGTAGAAACCCTCGGGCGTAACGTCAAAACAGGAATCGGGGCATTGCAGCCAGCAGAGCGTGCACTTGATGCAGGTGTCGAAGTTCAGGATCGGCCGCATCGTCCGCGTGGTGAATTTCTTGAACGTGGGATTGCGCGCCGGCTGGAATCCGCCGACCGCCTGATTCTGCGGGTCCGTCATGGTATGTCCCGGCGCGATATTCGGGATGGTAATTCCGTCGCGCATCTCGTGCCAGTTCGGCATTTCGAATTTGTACGGCACTTCGGGATTGCCCGCAGTTGGCGGGACAGTTACCGTCGAAATCCGCTCGTAGGAACGGGCGGCGGAGACGGCCTTCAATTCACCGCCGGTGTCCTTCATGATGACTTTTTGCACGGACTGCAGGCTGAACAATTCCGGCAGGAGCTTGGCGATGGCGCCCAGAATGCGCGCGTCGGTGTGGTCGTCCTTGTAAACCCACAGACCCGAAAAACTCGGGATCCCTTTCACGATCGCCATCCTGTAGGGATATTCCTTGCGGTGGCACATGGCGATGAGGGTTTCCGGCTCCTCGCGCGAGGTGACGATCAGCGCGCTGTCCGGCTTCAGCAAACGATTGATGGGCTGCAGGCCGTACCAGGCCCAGGACTCGACGCCCTTGCACAGCGTGTCGTCCACGGCGATCGTGATATCCACTTCTTTCGGCTCGTACTTCGCCATGCCCTCTTCGAGCGTGAGGTTGTCTGTGGCGACAATCGCAAATGCTTTCGCGGGAATCCCGTTGCGCTCCGGGCTGTCGCCGTAGCGGCCAAAGGAGATGCCCGGCTTTCCTTCCTCATGCGCCGCCAGCACAATGGCGCGGCTGATGTTCTTGGCGAGTGTCTTCTGAAAAATTCCGCGATAGACGATCTCAACTGCGAATAGCCGGCCCATGGTGTGCCTCCTTTTTCGTTACATCTTTTTCAATACCAGTCCTTCAATCGTCGTTATGTGCCTGCGCATGGCCGCTTCGGCCTCGGCCGGATTCTTTCGCGCGATCGCATTCAGGATCCGCCGGTGGCTGTTCAGTGATTTTTGCGGGCGGCCTTCCACCTGAAGCGATAGCTGCCGGCTGTCTCGCAAGTAATCCATGAAAACATCGAGGACCCTGAGGACCACGCTGTTTCTGGCAGCTTGAGCGATTGCGTAGTGGAACTTTGAATCCTCTTCGATTGCCAGTTCGCCCTGGTCTATCTTTGCCTTCTGGCGGGTCAATATCTCCTCGAGGCTGGCAATTTCTTCTTCGGTTGCGTTGGCTGCTGCGCGCGCGGCGAGTGTGGGCTCGATCATCAGCCGAAATTCCAGCAATTCGCCCACGAGCGCTTTCTTTTGCACCAGCATGACCGAGAGTTGATTCACCAGGGGAGCGGCGGAGAGGTCGCGGACGACCGTGCCTTCCCCATGGCGCGGCTCGACCAAACCCATGGATTCGAGAGCGAGGATTGCTTCGCGAAGCGAACCACGGCTGACGTGCAACATTTCCGCCAGTTCGCGTTCAGGGGGGAGTTTGTCGCCGGGGCGAAGCAGACCGTCACGAATGACGTCTTGAACCTGCTTTACCACCTTCTGGTAGAGTTTGGTTCTAGGGACAGCTTCGAATTCCGCTTTGGCATGAAGCATCGGCAAACCTCAATAACCCGATGGTCCGATGACTTGGCCGAATGTGCGCACTCCACACCCAATCGTTTTGCTTGTCAAGTAATTTTTAAAATTATTTTTGACGGGTACTAGCCCGCCCCTTGGCCGCGCTCTGCGCATTCATGAAAATGCGCATTACGCGAGCGTGGTTCGCGAGCGTGGAAGCGTGCCCTCTCCGTCCCGAAGTGCATGGGACGGAGAGTCCTCTACAAAACCGCTTTTCGCATTTGGTTTTGTAGAGGCCGCCCGTTTTTTGGGCGGGCAGTTTTTTCCGATGGCAATCCAAGTTGTGGTACTGGCAACCGAAAGGAATCAAGTCCTTGCTCCGGTTCGGGTGATCCCCCTAAGCTACATCTACATTGATTTCAGGCAGCCCATCTTGCATTGGGCGTATTTGGAGGCACCATGTGGACAAATAAGGACGCGCAACCTGACTCGCCAGCAAGTCCGGCTATCAATCCGCCAGCGGCGCCCGCGCGCACAACAGGTTATCTCGGAGCGGGCCTCCAGATTAAGGGAGAAATCACAGGTAACGAGGACCTGAAGCTGGATTGCAAACTTGAGGGGACAATTTCACTGGGCGGTTTTCGTCTCACGGTGGGGCCAAGTTCGCACGTCGATGGTGATATCACCGCACGCGAAGTCATTGTCGCGGGCGAAGTGAAGGGAAATATCAACGCGCGGGACAGGCTCGAAATAAAGAAGGGTTCCAGCGTGTCGGGAGATCTCAGCACTGCCCGCATCGTCATCGAGGAAGGCGCGTATTTTAGCGGAGCTGTCGAGATCGACCGCAGCAACACTCAGGTTGGCGCCGACCTCGATACGCTTCTTGGCAACGCGAAATAATTTAACGCGAAATCTTCTTGGGCTGTGACTACGCTCCCAGCGTAACCAATTCCATCTTCCGCTTGCCGAGCCGCCGCGCGCCCTTCTCCGTCACTACGATCGAGTCGCCGAATTCGGCAGGTGTCGGCGTTTGCTTGATTGGCACGCTTGGCTTCAGGTCAAACACCATGCCGGCCTGGAACACCAGATCGTCTCCGCCCTCCATGCGGCCGGGGCCGCAACGCGGCAGATCGGCCAGCCCGCCGGAATGGATCAGGACGCCTCCAGGCCGCGCGACGCCGCGAGCCTTCAATTTCTCGCCGCAGAAGTCGCAGAATTCCTTGACACTTTTTCCCGGAGCAACTCGGTCCAAAAGAGTTTGAAAGAGATCGAGGCAATATTGGCCCGCCGCTGCTCCAATCCGCCGGGGCAGGCGAGCCCAGCAAAACCGAATGATTCACCTGAGAGCCATATCCGAGAACCGACCCCGAACACTCCTGCCCGAGAATCTGTCCAGCGCTGAAAACATCCTCCAGAGGAAACCCGAAACTCGCATTCCCTGATCCGCGCGTGCTGATGCTCAACCGCCAGGGGCGCTCGCCGGATGCCTGGACCATGGTGCTGTACATTTTGAGCCACACGTCGCGGTGAATGGCGCCGGGGCGCGCGGTCTCGATCATCGCCTGTACGCCTGCCTCGCTGACTTCGGTGGCTTTTTCGAGCACCGCGATCTCCTCGGCGCTGTGCACGAGTTTCACGCGCCAGAGGATGTCCGCGGCGGACTCGAATTGCGCTTGCGGAAATGCTTTTCGCACGCGGTCATACGTCGTATAGGTGACGGAGCCTTCCGTGTTGCGAAAGAGGTTCGCGAGCGCTCCGACGCCGATGCGCGCCTGATCCATCTTCCGTTCCTTCAGGCAATCG
Source organism: uncultured Acidobacteriota bacterium (assembly GCA_963804145.1). Taxonomy (GTDB): domain Bacteria; phylum Acidobacteriota; class Terriglobia; order Acidiferrales; family UBA7541; genus Palsa-360. Next base: position 84,934 of record CAWDPI010000012.1, read on the forward strand.
ATGATGGATGGCGACCATAGTCCCTCTTCATCCGAATAGCGGACTTCGATGTCCGGAGCGTTGTCCGCGAACATGGTGGTCATCACGAGGCCGGGTATGGGGCGCTTTTCCGCGAGCAAGGATCCGACGCGGCTGGAAATCGCGGTGATCTTGCCTTCCAATGGGACGATGACCCATCCAGCCGGAATGCCGGTGAGATATTGGACGTCCGCATCGCCATCTTGCCGGTCGTGAATCATGGCCTGAGTGTTGTGTTGCGGCACGATCAGGCAGTCGAAATGGTTTTCCTTCATTCCCTGGCGCACGCTCTGCCAGCGGCGCCGGAATTCTTCGGCAGACCACGCCTTTGGCATGGATGCAGGAGAGACGGAGCGTTTCGGCGCCGCCGGATTGGCAGCTGTGCCGCCCTGCGGCGATTCACTCCAGGCTGGTAGTGTTGCTCCCGCCAGCGAGACCGCCACCCCGGACGACGCGCCCAGAAGTAAATCTCTGCGCGACAATCCTCCAGAAAACTTGGAGCTCGTATTTTCACTCATGATCCGCCTCCGCATAAAAATCGGCCGCACAATTTATTTTCGCGGCCACTCTCAAACCTGATGACCACTTCGCGGAAAAATATATTTAGCTTCGATCGCGCCGCCGCTAGCGGGCACGTTAGCGCAACTCGCCTCTGCACCTCAAGCAATAAGAAAACTGGTTTTGGTTCATGTAGCGCCCACCTTCAGGTGGGCATCCGCGTGCTTTCAAAGTGCCCGCCTGAAGGCGCGCGCCACAAAACAGAAAAATGAGTGTGAAAAAAGAAGCGCCGATCGATCGCATCCAAATGAAAAAAATTGCGCGGGGCCTTGAAATGGCCCCGCGCAGGATTGCCACTCTCTCGGTTGCGGTGTTCTCTAGAACGAGAATTTTGCCGAGAACTGGAGCTGCCTCGGGTTGAACATTGTTCTCGGCGTCCCGAAAGTTGGATTCGGGCTGTTTGGGATCGAGACGGGTAAGACTCCGGCCGCAATCCAGGCTCCCGGGTTCCCCACAGCCGCCTGTGTAGCACAGGACACCGATGCCGCTCCCTGCTGAATAGCCAGCGTGGTGGCGTCGTTGTAGTGGGTCGGTATCACTGGTGTGGCGCCGCAGAAGACTGGCGAACCGTAGACGGAAGTCACTTCGTCAATATTAGGCCGGTTAAGCGCATTAAACGCGTCAAATGCCAGATCGACTCTCAGTTTCTCCCTAACCTGGAAGTAGCGCGACACACGCAGGTCCCAGGTGTACAACGGGTCGCCAGTGTAGGTGTTCCTTCCGACCGTCGTGTTGCAGTTCGACACGCTCGTGCAAGACCCCACAATGGGAGCGCCGCCCACGCGGTCCGTGCTCAAGCCAGCCACGTCTCCAAAAACATTTTCTCCCGGAAACAATGTGAAGGGCCTGCCGGATTCCAAGGTGATGATGCTGCTGAACTCGAACTTGCGGAGAAAGCTGGATTGCGGCGGCGTGATGCTGAAGTTCGTTACGAAACGGTTGCGCATATCCTGGTTTGAGTTGGCGCGTTCGGCTGAGTAGTCGAACTGGTTCGGGGGCAAGTTGATGAAGGTGGTGAAGTTGCCATCATCAAACGTATGCGACCATGTATAGTTAGCCGTCAAATTCAGATACTTGCCCCACCGTTCCATCGCCGTGACCGTCAGGCCGTTGTAGGCGGTGTTGACGACGTTATTGTTGTAGTCCAGAAGGCCGGCGCTAATCGTTGGAGCGGGATTGCCCGCGCTGGGGACCCCAAATTCAAGTCCGCTGGGGTTCGCCAGGGTGGCAAAAAAGGGACCCAGACCGAACGGTCCGAGCGCCGGTGTCCCTTGGCAGGGTGTGAGGGAACCGGAGGGATCGAGCCACCCTTGCGCGTCCGAGGGGTTGCCGGGTTTGTCCGTGCCGAGAGGGCAGGGAACATTGATATTGTTCCCTCGCACCAGCTTATGCGCCCCTACGAAGAGGTACCCAACATCGATGCTCAGACCTTTTCCAATCTGGCGATCGATTTGCAAGCTCGCCTGTTCCGCGTAGGGAAGCCCGCCGTTTTTCTGAATACCGCCGATACCTACACCGCACGCCCCTGTCGGTGCTCCATTCACGAGAAAGCAGGGCCCTGTGAGGCTCACAGCTGGATAAGGTTGGCCTGCAAGTATCCCAATGGCAGTTAGAGCAGCGACGTTAAGGGTTCCATCCGGCTGGCCCGCACAAAACGAAGCAGGCAGCGGTGGACATGGCAGCGCCGGAGTACCAGGGAAGCCTGGCTGCGCGTTAAGTTGCCAACCACCGCTGGCCGCATTTTTCTGAATCTGAGGAGCATTTATGGGCGTGAGTCCGGAGGGGCCGCAACCCGGGTCCGCGCTTGCCGGAGAACAGAGGTAACCGGGAAGAGCTTTCTGGTTTCCGGTGACGAAGAAGAAAGTCATGTTGTTGCGGTCATAAAACATCCCGAACCCGGCGCGAATCACGGTCTTGGCATCCGGAGAGTACGCAATTCCGACTCGTGGTTGAAAGGCCCGGTAATCCGGGTTGACAACATTTCCAAGGCCAGTTTCCACATCCCAGCGCACGCCGTAATTAAATGCCAGCTTGGAATTAATGCGCCACTGATCCTGCGCGAAAGCGCCCCAGTAGCCATGGTTCAGCTTGTAGGCGAAGTTCGAATACATGTTCGTCGGAAAGGCATTCGGCCACCCGCCGCCGAATCCCGCGCCGGTGGCCGCCGGCGGTTGGTAGCCATTTACGAAACCGCTTCTCGGCAGAGTGACGCCCCAATACAAGAACGCCACGCCATCGGCCTGGGGCGACAGTGGGCAACTCGAAGCGTTAATCGTTCCGTAAGTGCTAGTGGGGCTGGTGAAGGCTGCCACCGTGTCGGCAAACGCGTACAGGCATCCCAGGTCCGGTAACAAAATGCGCTCGGGCTCAAACCCGGGATAGTTGTTGGCGTCCCAGATATAGTTCCCGTCAAATCCGAACTTGATGACGTGATTGCCTTTCACCCAGGAGAGCGAATCGGAAGCCTCGGCGCGGCTTTCGTATTCCGCGTCGAAGGTCCCGAAATTGTGTCCGAACTCCAGGTCATTCACCACGCTCAGGTCGGGCTGGCCCGTGGACCCGGGAAAGTTGTAATGGCGCCTTGCATACTGTGCAAGAAATGAATTAATCCAATTGGGACTCAGCACCGAATTCAGCGTCCCCACGAGGGATTGATCCCGGATGTACAGATTCCTGCCGCCGCTGGGAACGCCGATGCCGCCGCCATCCTCGGTGGCGCCGATCAGCTCACCTGTATTGCGGGAGTCCTCCACCAGGTAACGCAGCGCCAGGTGGTTGTTGGTGCTTATCTGGTGGTCCAGCCGCACAAAACCGTAATCGTTGTTCGATGTTCTCAAGACGCTTTGGAGCCCGGCAAAGCCCGCTGCGCCGCCTTCCGGGGCGAGCCCCAGGTAGGACTTAGCCAGATCAATATTGGCGATGTTATTGACAAGGTCGGGCGCGTACGTCGGAGATTCCGCGCGCCGCTTGCCCTCGTAATTCGCAAAGATAAATGTTTTGTCTTTCTTGATAGGGCCGCCCAGGGTTGCCCCAAACTGGTTTTGCCGCAATTCATGAGGCAGGGCCGGGGTTGTCGCGGTTGCCGCGGGCTGGAGGAGCGAGCGCGCGTCGGTCGCGCTGTTTTGAAAAAATTCGTAGACCGAACCGTGCAGGTCATTGGTGCCGGACTTGGTCACCACGTTCACGATCCCGCCCAGCGCCCTGCCGTATTCCGCGCCGAAACTATTGTTCACCACGCGAAATTCGTCCACGGATTCCTGAGGAGGAGTGGAGCGCTGCACGCCGGTAAGGTCGTTTACGAAGTCCGCGCCGTCCACCGTGATCTCATTGCTGAAGGAGCGCATGCCGCCGAAAGAAATTTGGGTCGTCTCAAAATCGGTGAAGGTGGTCCCCAGGCTGGTGCGGCTCGTCGCCACGCCGGGCGTCAGCAAAGCGAAATCAGTGAACAGGCGGCCGCTGATGGGCAGGCTCTTGATTTGTTCTGTGTCGATCACCTGGCTGATCTCGGTCTTCGTCGGCTCAATCACGGGGGCTTCGGTATTGACGACGATCTGCTCTCCCCGGGAAGCGACGGGCAGGGTGAGGTTGATCGTGGCCGTCTGGCCTACGGTGAGAACGATGCCGGTCTGCGTTAAATTTGCGAAGCCCGTGTAGGAGGCCTTGAGCTCGTAGCGACCCGGCGGAATATTCGGCAACACGTAGGAGCCGGTGTCGGTGGAGGTGGCGGTGTAAGTCAGATTGGTGTCCATCTCGCGAAGAGTGATATTCGCGTTCGCCACTCTGCCGCCGCTTTCATCGGTCACCATGCCGTTCAACTGGGCGCTCGAGGCTCCCAGTTGCGCAAAGGCCGGATAGGCGCCGGCAAACAGAAGAGCAAAAATCACCAGAGTCACAACGGTCGTGCGTGCCCTCATAGGACACTCCTTTCAACCAGAAATGGCCCCTCTTCGATTGGGACTCCCAATACGCTATGTCGGTTAATATGAACTCGCTGGCGCACGTTTAACGCCAGCATCAAGCTTTGTCAAGGTGTTAGGCGAACAGGCTGTGCGATTAACGGCCAAGAGACGCGATTCCAAATCAAATCGGGGCGAGGTTCTTGGAAGGTCATAGCGTCTTGGAAGGAAAGCTGGCGAGGATTTCTTAAGCTTTCAATCCAAACAACTTGAGCGCATTTTCTTTGAGGATCAGGGGCCGCACTTCATCGCGTATGGCTATCTTCTCGAAGTCAGCCATCCAACGGTCGGGCGTAATTAAGGGGTAGTCAGAGCCGAAGAGCACCTTGTTCTTCAGCAAAGTATTGGCGTACTGAATGAGCGTGGGCGAGAAATACTTCGGCGACCAGCCGGAGAGGTCGATGTAAACATTGGGCTTGTGCAAGCAGATCGAAATCGCTACGTCCTGCCAGGGAAACGAAGGGTGAGCCATGATGATGGGCATTGACGGAAAATCAACGGCCACGTCATCAATGGGCAGAGGGTGCCCGTACTTCAGGCGCACGCCGCCTCCGCCCGGCATCCCCGTTCCGATCCCGCTGTGTCCCGTGTGAAAAATCACCGGCAGCTTGGCTTCGGCGAAGACTTCGTACAGGGGGTATGCGAGCGAATCATTGGGGACAAATCTCTGGATTGGCGGGTGCAATTTCAGGCCGCGTACTTTCCCTTCGGAAACCAGGCGCTTCGCTTCGCGCACGCCCTCGGCCCCGCGGTTTGGGTCAATGCTCGCAAAGGGAATCGCGACATCGGAATTCCGCTCGGCGAACTGCACGACTTCCTCGTTCGTGACGCGCGTCCTTCCTGTGAGTCGTTCGTCCACTGCGAAAATTACGAAAGCAATTTTTCTCGAACGGTAATAATCGGCGAGCCCCGCGGCATCGCGCGCGGCGCCGCTGTCACCAAAGTATTTTTTGGCCGCGGCGTCAGTCGCTGTGCCATCGTCGGTGGATTCCAGATGGACGTGGACGTCAAAGGCCACGAGCGATTCGACTTTTATTTGCGGAGAAGAACTCATCGAGGCTCCTTCGTGAGCGAGAGAACATGAGCTGGAACGGGTTCGCGATACAGATCTTCGACGAGCGCGGCCCGATTTTTGAGCACCGCTTTTTGATTGATGGAACCTTTGTCCGTAATTTCCTGCACCTCGATCGAAGGCGGCGTGTCCAGCAGGATCGCGCGTTCAATGCGAGTCGTGCTCCCGGTGCTCGCCAAAGCAAACGAATCGAGCCGCTCTTGAAATGCCGCGCGAACTTCGGGGCGCGCAAAAACTTCAGACGCCGCGGCGTTCGGCGATATTCCCGCGCAAAGCTTCCGGCATGTTTCCAAAGCTGGGAAAAACAACGCGCTCGTAAATTCCCGGTCAGGTCCGGCGATAACTGCATCCTGGACAAGATTGCCAAAATGAGCGAGCAGGCGCATCCGCAGCGGGCCGACCCTCACCCACGTGCCCGTCGAATTTTTGAAATCCTCGTTCAATCGCCCATCGAAGAGAAACCCCTTCAAAGGATCCAGCGGATCGGCAAACTTGATCGCGTCACCGAGCCGGTAGTAATTCTCTTCATCAAAGGCCGCTGCCGTCAATTCCGGGCGACGCCAAAAGCCGGGAGTGATGGAAGGTCCGCGCAATCGCGCCTCGATTTTTTCTTCCACGGGAACCAGCTTCAGCTCGACGCCCGGTACAGGCAATCCGAGGCTGCCCGATGCCGCGCCTTCAATTCCCGTCGAGAGCGCATAGGGAGCGCTTTCCGTCGCGCCCAAACCGGTGACGACGAGAATTTCTTCGCCGCAAGTTTCAAACGCGAGATCCTGAAGCGCATCCCAGATGTGCTGACTGAGTCCCGCTGCGGCGAAAAAAAGGAGATTTAATCGGCTGAAGAAAGTTTTGCGCAGAGCAGGGTCGGCTCGCAGATGCGCGACGAGCATCTCGTAGCCCTTGGGCACGTTGAAATATGCGGTTGGCGCGATCTCCCGGAGGTTGCGCAGCGTTTCTCCAAACAATTCGGGCGTAGGTTTGCCTGCGTCAATGTACAGGGAGCCGCCATTGTATAAAGCAATCCCAAAATTATGGCTGCCCCCGAACGTGTGATTCCAGGGCAGCCAATCGCACAGCACCGGCGGCTCGTCCGAGAGGGCCGGCATCATCTGCCGGAGCATCTCCTGATTCGAGCAAAGCATGCGGTGAGTGGTAATCACGCCTTTGGGCAGGCCCGTGGAACCGGAAGTGTACAGAATTTTCGCGATGGTGTCGGGGCCCGTCCGCCGGTTTGCTTCTTCTACTGCCGGAGATGGCTCTGCGGTTTCCAATTCCTCGAGGGAGATGGAGCGCATTCCATCCGGACGAGAGGTATGGAAAACGATTTCTGTGTTACCCCGCGTGACTGCCTTCAGCGCGGGCGCAAATCGCGCGCCTTCGTCCGCGAACACCATGGCCGGGCCAAAGTTCTCGCAGACGTAAGAGAGCGCTGTAAATTCCTTCACGGCCAGCGAATACGCGGGAGCAATTGGCGCATACGGAATGCCGGCATACATTGCCGCGAGAGCCAGAAGTCCATGCTCGAGACTGTTCCCTGAAAGAATCATCAACGGCCTGCTGGCCGAAAGGCCCCGATCGAGCAGTCCACGGGCAAGCCTGCGCACGCGCGCGAGAGCCTCAGCGTATGTCACAGTGCGCCATTTGCGGTCCGGCGCGCGCTCGGCGAGAAAGATTCGGCCAGGCGCTTGGGCCGCCCAAAATTCCAGGCGATCGGTGACGCGCGCGGGATACTCTCCAAGCGGCTCGGGTGAACGCACGTAGATCACGCCGTTTTCACGGCGATCTACGGTCACCTGCAAAGAGGCGACGCGGACAGGGCGCACCGGTCTTTTAGTCAGCGATGGCATTTGGGTCATTTCAGTCCATGGCGACTTAACTTTACCCGGAACACCAGCAAAGGCAAGAGAGCAAAGCATCCGAAACCAGTGAAAAATTATATCGCGACTAAGCGAGCGAGTCCGAGGCAGGCGCCGGCGCGTGGCCGATTATCGTCGAGAACTTGCTGAGAAAATATAACCATTTTTCCGTGAGCACTTGACATGGAAGGTCCGAGACGATAGGAAAGCAACAAATTCTTTTGCGCGTGTGCCGCGACAAGTTTGCGATTCAGGGTGAAGAATGCCAATGCGAAGAACCACGGACAGGCCGAAGCGCAGCAACGGAGAACGCATGAGATCCTCGTTTCTACGAACAATTTTATGCGCGGTCATCGTTGCTTGCCTTGGATGCGGTACGCCACATACTTCACAGACATCGCAAACAAGTCCGCAAGCTACCGGAAAATCTACGGAAGTCGACAGCGCAAGAATCATTCACGCCGACGAGGAGCCGGGAAACTGGATGACGTCCGGACGCACGTACAGTGAGCAGCGCTTCAGCCCGCTCAAGCAAATCACCGATGGAAACGTGAATCAGCTTTCGCTCGCTTGGCATTACGATCTGGAAACGCGGCGCGGGCAGGAAGCTACGCCATTGGTTGTGGACGGCGTGATGTATTTCACCACGGCCTGGAGCAAAGTGGTTTCCGTCGACGCCGCGTCCGGCGCGCGCCGCTGGGAGTACGATCCAAAAGTCCCGCCCGAATGGGCGGTAAACGCGTGCTGCGACGTCGTGAATCGCGGCGTGGCCGCCTGGAAAGGAAAAGTATTTGTCGGCACGCTGGACGGAAGACTGATCGCTCTCGACGCCGCCACAGGAAAACCTGTCTGGGAAACTCTGACCATCGACCCTAAAGTGCGTTACACGATTACCGGCGCGCCTCGCGTGGTGAAAGGGAAGGTGATCATCGGGAACGGCGGCGCGGAAATGGGCGTCCGCGGCTACGTTTCCGCCTATGACGCGGAGACAGGAAAGCTGGCCTGGCGCTTCTACACCGTGCCGGGCGATCCTTCGAAGCCGTTCGAAAGCCCCGTCCTGGAAAAGGCGGCTAAAACCTGGAGCGGCGAGTGGTGGAAAAACGGCGGTGGAGGCACGGTCTGGGATTCCATGGCCTACGACCCGCAGCTCGACTTGTTGTACATCGGCACAGGAAACGCCGATCCCTGGGCGCGGAAAATTCGGAACGCACATGCCGGAGATAATCTGTTTGCGTCTTCGATCGTCGCCCTCCGCCCTGATACTGGCGAATACGTCTGGCACTATCAGGAAAGTCCCGGCGACGAATGGGACTTTGACTCCGACGAGCAGATTATTCTTGCGGATTTGCGAATGGATGGACAGCTTCGCCAGGCTCTGCTGCACGCGCCGAAAAACGGTTTCTTCTACGTGCTCGACCGCGCCACAGGAAAACTTTTGTCCGCGAAGCCTTTCGTCCCGGTGACCTGGGCCACCGGCATCGACATGCAAACCGGCAGACCTGTTGAATCGCCTGCAGCGCAATATGAGACGAGCAACAAGCCATCCATAGTTTCGCCCGGCCCCGGCGGAGCGCATACCTGGCAACCCGCTTCGTACAGTCCGGACACGGGGCTGGTTTATTTCCCCGTGCTGGAGTCCGGGTTTGTTTACAAATCGGCGGAGCATTTCAGCCACAGTGCGTTCGGCATGAACACTGGGACCGATGCAGTCGCCGCGGGCATGCCGCAGGAACCAAACATCAAGAAAGCAATTCTTGGAAGCATCAAAGGCCATCTGACGGCGTGGGATCCCGTCACGCAAAAAGAAGTTTGGCGAGCCGAGCGGCCGGGGCCCTGGAATGGCGGAGCGCTTTCCACAGCCGGCAACCTGGTTTTCGAAGGCACCGGCTACGGCCAATTCGAAGCATTCCGCGCGAACACCGGCGAAAAAATCTGGTCCGCTTCGACGCAGAGCGGGATTACTGCCGGACCTATCTCGTACACTGTGAACGGCGAACAATACATTGCCGTTCTCGCCGGCTGGGGCGGCGTGTTGCCTCTCGCCGCCGGAGAAGTCGCCCTGCAATCTCCGCGCCTGAATAACGTTCCGCGCATGCTGGCGTTCAAGCTGGGAGGAAAGGCCAGCTTGCCGCCGGCGCCGGAGATGAAGGCACAGGTCTTCGCACTTCCACCTGCAACCGCGAGCCCCGCTACGGTCAAGAAGGGTGAAGCGTTATACCAACAGTATTGCGGCGCTTGTCATGGCGATGTCGCGGTCAGCGGAGGCGTCTTGCCCGATTTACGTTATTCCGGCGCTCTGGCCAACGAGCAATGGTTCAGCATTGTCATTGACGGTGCGCTCAGCTCGTCCGGCATGGTCAGTTTTTCGAAAGAACTGTCGCGCCAAGATGCCGACGCGATTCGCGCCTATGTGATCTTCCGAGCCCATCAAAGTTTTGGCCGATAATCCCGAGCCTCGCGAGTAAGGGCACGACATGTCGTGCCCCTACTGTGACACGGCTTTGCCGTAGCAACAATTATTGACTTCGCGTTCGCGGGCGACGCTCAGTGCACCGCGCGCTCGGTTCCTTGCCAATAGGGAGCTCGGAGCTTCTTGCGATCGGTTTTCCCGGCGGCCGTCTTCGGAATTTCGGCGCGGAATTCCACGGACTTGGAGTTTTTACGCCCTCCTAGCTTCTTCTTGCAGTGCGCGATTACTCCTCCTCCGTTAACGACTCGCCTTGGCGGACGAACGATGAGAGCCTTCACAGCTTCGCCCCATGTTTCATGCGGGACGCCAATCACCGCGCACTCGTAAACTTGGGGAAGGCCATGATGGCTGCTTCCACTTCGCCGGAGAACACATTGAAACCACCTGAGATGATCATGTCCTTCTTTCGATCCACGATGTAGAAGTAACCGTCTTCATCGCGATATCCGACATCACCGGTATGGTGCCAACCAAATCTGCGAACTTCAGCCGTCGCCTCAGGCAGGTTGTGGTAGCCGGGGGTAACCAGAGCTCCGCGAGCAACAATTTCTCCGGGTTGGTTGGGCGGCAGGAGCTTTCCCTCATCATCCATGATTGCGAGACGCACACCGAACGTGGCTTTGCCGCAGCTTTTCAAGCGCTCCGGGTGATCGCCGGCAGCGGCGGCGGCCACCGTTTCTCGGTCCAGCCAGGTCATCAACATGGGAACTTCTGTCTGGCCGTAGCACTGGCACATACAGGGGCCAAAGATTTCGACTCCCTCTTTAAAGCGATCGGGCGATACCGGCGAAGCAGCCAGCAAAAGCAACCGCAGGCTGGAATGATCGCACCTCCGCACGTCGGGGTGGGCAAGCAAAGCATAAAACGCGGTGGGCGGGAGGAAGATGTGAGTCACGCGGTGAGCTTCGATGCTGTGGAGGACCGCTCCTGCATCGAATCGCGGCAAGACCACATTGGTGGCTCCCAGACCGAACATAGCGAACGCGACCGGTGCTGCCGCATGAGAAAGCGGGGCAGTGGTGAGGCACACGGGAGGTCCGTCTGCGCTCTGCCAGTAGTGGGCGGCCATTTCCAGGAAGGCACCCCAGGAATCGTTCGTAACTCGAACCCCTTTCGCTGGCCCGGTGGTGCCGCCGGTCGCCACGACACCGACCAGTCGGTTGGGATTCCCCCGCGGATCGGCCCAATCCGGTGGTGTGCTTTGAGCCGGTTGCTCGATGAACTGCGCGAGCGAGGGGTCGCCAAGATGTTCGGAATCGATGCAAACGAGATGACGCAATGCCGGGAGTCGTGACTTAAGTTCTTTGACCTGGTCGGCGAAGCTGCTGTCGTAGAAAAGCCAGCGGGTTTCGACGTAGTTCATGAAATCAGCGTTGGCGTCTACGGCGTTGCGATAATTGATGGGGACCCACGTGCCTCCGGCGCGCAGTATGCCGAGCATGCACACCAGCACGCGCGCATCGTTGGGAGAAAAGATGGCTGCACGCTCTTCGTCGCCCAAGCCGCCAGCCCACATGGCGCGAGCCACGCGTTCGCTGGCGGTTTGCAATTCCCGATAGGTGAGGCGCGTGCTTCCGTCGACCAGCGCAATCCGGTCGGGGTAAGCCTCAGCCGCTTTGTCAAAATAGTCGATTGCTCGCATGATGCTTCACCGGCATTAGAACATTTTCATTTTGGAAAGTCCGTGGTTTTCCAGGACTCCCAGAACCTCGCGAGGGCCGAACGCGCCGGCAGCCGATGCAAATCCGACTTGGCGGGGAGCCGTGCGGACCAAATTTTGCGCCGCGAAGGCTTGCAGAAGTCCTGTCTGCTTGTAGCAACATGTGCCAAACAAAACGCATTGCGCGAAGTCAGTTGATCCGCGCGCAACGACTACATCGATAGTCCGATTTTCGCGCGAGTTTTCCCGCGGCGGTGTCCCCGCTTGCACGGAATTCGCCATCTCGGCGAGCTTGCGCTCGCGTTCCTGCTTGGGCAGTGGAGCAATCTTCTCCTGATAAAGCTTCTCGGTGGCCGCAACGCTTTCCATGATTTGGCGGTCCAGCAGCCCTCCAATGGATTTCACATTCGCCACTTGCGGATGATCCTTGAACCACACGGGCTGAGGAAACCCGCCCCAGGCAAGCGCAAGCTGCGTCTGGATATTTCCCGGCACGACTACATCCATGGACATCGCCGGCGGCCATCGTTTGTATTGATTTTGCTCCAGGTAGTTAGCCTCCGTTTGCAGCACCGCGAAAATGGTTTGCGTCGAACCGAAAGTCGGCATGCCTCGGAACATCGTCAGCGTTTCAAGCGTGTCGATTCCCTTATTCTCGATGCACAGTCGCGCGGCCGCGTCGCTCGGCGCCGACATGAACGCGGTCGCCGGCGCGGCGAGCAGCCCGCGCTCGGCGAACGGCCCGCTCCATTTTGTTGCCACTTGCCTAATCCACTCCTGTTCGCCGCTGATGTCAAGATAATGGCACCCAGCCTTCAGTGAAGCTTCAATCACCAGCGGGCCGCTGTAAATGAACGGGCCCACGGTGTTGCAGACAACCTTGGCGCCGGCAAAAAGTTTCGCCAGTTCCTCAACGGAATTTCCAACTTCCGCGATTTCATACTGCGCGGTCTCAATTCCCGGGACGTGCTTCATAACTTCTTCAATCCTCGCGCGATTTCGTCCCGCCGCAATAAAAGGAACGTTGTATTCGCGCAAGTATTCCACGACCAGCCTCCCGGAAAAGCCACTCGCTCCGTAGACCACCACAGGTTTGTTTGCGCACATTCCGGTTTCCTCCGTTCAGGCGAACTGATCCGTCAAATGCCAGGGCCGGGTCGAATCGTCGCGACTCCGGGAAATCCTGGCCGCAATTTGAGGCACATACTAAGGCTCACAAGTGGATGGAGGGAAGAAATAGGCGCTACGACGTGCCGATAATCGCCCGAAATCGGACCGCCTCAGGACCGCAGGTGATCCATCGTAGTCTTGAATGCGCGCGCGGTCGCCTCCTGCAGCGGCATCCGGCGAAGTTCTTCGGACAGGACTTCGATTCCCCAGGGTCCTGCATAGCCCGTTTTCCGGATGGACTCCACGAAACCCTTCACGTCAAATTCGCCCTCGCCGCAGAATCTGCGGTGGTTTATGGTGTCTTCGTGCAGGCTCCATGGCGCAACAAACGTGCCGTCGTTCAATTCAACGCCGACGATCCATTTCACGGGCACTTGCTGCACGTCAACCCACGGGACGCGCATCTTCGCCAGATGCCACAAGTCGAAAACAATCCCGCCGTTTGCCACGGCCGCGCCTTCGATCATGGTCAAGCAATCCTTCAGCGTATCGATCATGGCAAACGGCATCAGTTCAAAACCGATTTTCGTTCCATGCTCGGCCGCATCAGAGCACAAGGCTGCGAAGGCTTCGATGACTTGGGGCATGGAATACTTTTCATGATAGAAATCGCCGACCTTGATGTGGTGCGCTCCGAGCGCTTCGGCTGCCCCGAGCAGTTTGCGTTTCTGAATATCGGACTGTATCTTTCTCTCGCCGTCCAGAAACCAATCGCTCAGGAATTCCAATTCGACATGCTTAATCCCATTGTCGTCGAGGATCTGCTTCATCTCAGTCAAGCTTCGACTCTCAAGAATATGGTCCAGATCAGCGTGCCAGATTCCCACACCTTTGAACCCGGCTTTCGCAGCGGCCTCTACGCGGTCCTTAAAGTCGAAGGGACTGTATTCCCGGTCCGTGTGCGGAAGCGCTCCGCCCGCAATCGTCCAGTAGGAGGCGAGTAACTCGGCGTCTTTCGTCATGGAGTGGCCAGCTGTATTCCGAAACGTCCGTCAGGCAATCGCGCTGCGTTTGGCCAGCACGGATTTGGCCGCCTGGACAATCTTGTCCTCATTTGGCAGAACGTAATTTTCCAGCGGCTCGCTGAAGGGTACCGGACGTGTCCGCGGCCGTCACGAGCCGCACCGGCGCTTTCAAGTACTGGAAAGCGTGCTCGGCAATTCGCCGGCAATCGTGATCGCCGCAGACGCGTGACGCGGTGCCTGATCCACGAGCACCAGCCGCCCGGTTTTCTTTACAGATTCAACGATTGTCCCGACATCGAGCGGAGCCAGCGTGCGCGGATCGATCACTTCGGCGCTGATCCCTTCTTTCGCCAAACGTTCCGCCGCAGCCAGCGATTTCTGCACCATCCAACCGGTCGCTACAATCGTCAGATCCGTTCCGGGGCGCTTCACATCCGCTACGCCGAATGGGATCACTTCATCTCCCTCCGGCACTTCTCCCTTTTCCAGCGTCAGCAGGAAATGCTGCAGAAAAATCACGGGATTATCATCGCGAATCGCGGCCTTCATCAGTCCTTTGGCATCCGCCGGCGTCGAAGGCAGTGCTACCTTCAAGCCGGGCGTCCCCATAACCGTGTGGTACATGCAATTGGAATGTTGCCCGGCCCATCCGGCGGCGAATCCGTATCCCGCCTTGAAAACAACCGGAACCTTGATGCGGCCTCCGGACATGTAGCGCAGGCGCGGCGCTTCGTTGATCACCTGATCGAAAGCCACGAGCATGAATTCACTCATCCACAATTCGACGATCGGCCGCAAGCCCGTCATCGCCGCGCCGATGGCCATGCCCAGCTCCGCGGTTTCCGAAATCGGCGTAATCCGGATGCGGTCTTTTCCGAACATTTTCAGCATGGGATCGCGCTCGGTCATTCCCATATTTTGTCCGTAGAAGATGACGTTCGGATCGCGCTGCATCTCTTCGATGATCGCGGTGGCAATCGCTTCGGCGTACATCATTTCCTTTGCCATGGCTCGTTCCCCCTACGCGTAAACGTATTTGAGCGCATCTTGCGGCGACGGCTGCGGGCTGGCCAGTCCAAAACGCACCGCTTCATCCATTTCCGCGCGAACCTTTTCTTCGATTCCCGCAGCGCCCGCTTCCGTCAACACGCCGCCGGCGATCAATTTCGCGCGAAATTTCGGAATGGGATCATTGGCTTTCGCGGCTTCGTATTCCGCTTTTCTCCCGTAAACTTCGATGGCCTCGTGCTTTCGGGAATTGTGTCGGCACGGGCGGCACAGTGATCGCGTTTCCGTGTGCGCTCAAACGGTAGAACTTGGACTCGATCAAGCTGGGCCCCTGGCCCGCTCTCGCGCGCTCGGACGCCTTCTTGACTTCGTCGTACACAGCGAGCGGGTCAGTGCCGTCCACCGTCACGCCGGGGATGCTGTAGGCCTGGGCTTTTTTTGAAAGAGGTTCACCGGCCACCTGGTTGGCGTCCTCGAGACTCACGTGCGTGTAGGCCTGGTATTCGTTGTTTTCCAGAATGTAGACGACCGGCAGCTTCCACACCGCCGCGATGTTGAGGGATTCGTGAAACGCCCCTTGTTTCGATGCTCCGTCCCCGAAGAAGCTGTACACCACCTGTCCTGTTTTCTTCACCTGGGCCGTCAAAGCCACGCCGGCGGCATGGGCGATGCCGGCGCCAATGATCCCGGTGGCTCCGGGAAAATCATGAGCGGGATCCGCCAGATGCATGGATCCTCCAAAGCCTCCGCAGATGCCGTCTCTTCGCCCGTACAATTCCGCCATAATTTTTTCTGTGGGCGTTCCGAGCACAATCGGATAACCATGGCACCGGTAACTCGGCATCACCGGATCCCCGTCGCTTCTGGTGGCCAGCGAGCCGACAATCGAAGCTTCGGCTCCATCGCCAAGATGCGTGTGCCCGCGAATCACGCCGGGATGCTCGACGAACGTGCTCTTGACGCGCTCCTCAAACTCACGGATGCGCACCATCTGCGTCCACATCCAAATCAGCCGCTCTTTTCCAAGTTGTTCCGATGGTTTCATGGCCGGCCCTTTCTCGCCTCAGTGCTGAGGAATTGCGTCACCCGCTTGTCCGATCTCGCAAACCGCGTCGCCCACCGGCACTTCGGCGCCTTCCTTGGTAATAATTTTCAGCAGAATTCCTTCGACCGGAGAGTCCAATTCATAATTCACTTTTTCCGTTTCCAATTCGACGACGGCCTCCC
The DNA here is from genome assembly GCA_963804145.1 of uncultured Acidobacteriota bacterium. Taxonomy (GTDB): domain Bacteria; phylum Acidobacteriota; class Terriglobia; order Acidiferrales; family UBA7541; genus Palsa-360. The sequence goes on from CAWDPI010000012.1 coordinate 100,894, forward strand.
CGCGTTTCACCACTTCGCCTTCTCGCTTGAGCCAACGGACAACGATCACCTTTGTCGTGGGCAATCCGCCGGTCTTCGGCACCCTCAGTGTGGTCAAGATAAAGCCTTCTCCTCCTTCTGCGGGGAATCCCTCTAGGACGAAATAGCCCACATTGTTGCAGGCGTCCGGCAAACGCCCATGCGTCTATCCCAGCAGCAGGCAAAGTTCCTGTGCGGCAGCCCGAAGGTACGGGAGGAATCGCGTCTGCATGTCTTGCAGGGAGACGCGGTGCGCGTGAGCTCCCACATTTATCGCGGCAACCACGCGGCCCAGGTTGTTTTGCACAGGAACCGCCATCGAACGCAATCCCACTTCCAACTCCTGATCCACGATTGCAAACCCGTCTCGCCGCACCGAATGCAGGCACCTGGCGCAGCTGTTCCACGGAAGTCAGCGTGCGATCCGTGAAGCGGATAAACTCGATGCGCGACAGCAACGATTCCATCCCTTCCGGCGGAAGATTCGCAAGCAGCACGCGTCCAATGGAAGTACAGAACGCCGGCAACCGTGTCCCCACCCACAGATCGATGGCCATGATGCGGTTCACGTTGGCCCGCGCCACATAAACGATGTCAATCCCGTCCAGCACCGCAATCGAGCTGGATTCGTCCAGGATCTGGCTGAGGCGTTCCAGCACTGGTTGCGCCGCTGTGGCCAACGGCACGGAAGACAAATAGGAGTGGCCCAGCGCAAGCACGCGAGGAAGGAGATAAAAAGTCCGTCCATCGTCAGAACCCGCAAATCCCAACTTGGAAAGCGTGTGCAGGCACCGGCGCACCGACGCGCGCGACAATCCCGTCCGCTTGCTCAATTGCGTGATCGATAGATGGAGGCTCTGCTGCGAGAATGCCTGAATCACAGCCAGCCCGCGCGCCAGTGATGTCATGAAATTAGGATCGCCGCTGAATTGATCCAGCTGCGCAGCGGGAAGCGGCGCAGGTTCAGAAGCGGGCAGGGAAGCGGGCGCCGCCTCATTTATTGCGGAGACGGAATGAAGCTGTTTGTGAACCGCCGCGCCTGATGTCATGTTGGCCATGAGCTCCTCCGTAGAGGTCCTTGCGTAGGCCGCGTGAGACTCTTTCACTTGCACTTACAGATAGCAGAAAATAGGGCGGGCCAAGCGAATCAGCCCCAAACGCGCCTCGCCGTGTCCACGACAAGTTTCAGTTTGGACCACTGCTGATCTTCGGTCAGCAGGTTCCCCTCTGCCGTCGATGCGAATCCGCATTGCGGACTCAGCGCCAGATTTTCCATGGGAACGTACTTTGACGCTTCCTCGATTCGCTTGGCAAGCACGTCGGCGTCTTCCATACGCGGCAGCTTTGAGCTGATGAGCCCCAGAACAACTGTTTTGCCCTTGGGGACAAACCGGAGAGGCTCAAATGTGCCGGAGCGTTCGTCATCGTATTCCAGCAGGAAACAGTCAGCCGCCAATGTCCCGAACAATTTTTCCGCAATCGCGTCGTAACCGCCCTCGGCGTACCAGTGGCTGCGATTGTTCCCCCGGCACAAGTGAATGCCAAGCGTCACGCCGTCTCTGCGCGCTGCCTGGAAGCATGCGTTGTCCGCGCGCACGGCTTCATCGAGCGACGCTTCCGGATCGACTTTCAATTCCGTCTTGATCCATTCGCGCCATTTGGGATCCATGTAGTAGCTGTAGCGCGGAGCGTCGATCTGAATATATTTCACGCCATCGAAAGAAAGCTTGCGGAGGTCGCTCTTCATGATCTCCACAATGTCCCACAGCAGCGCCGAATGGTCTTTGTAGACTTTGTCCGTGACGCCAGCCTGGAAAGAAATCGCCGGAAATTGCGTGGCGCTCGGCAGAGTCATCTTGATCGGTAGAGGGCTATGGGCTTTCAAGAAAGGCAACTCGTGGCCCGTTAGCGGGCGCACCTGACGCAGCTTGGAGGTGACGATTCCCGTCACGCGCGCGACGGCGGGGGCGGCCGCCTCCCCGGCTTTCCAGGTCCGGCCCAGCCCGGCCGACAAATCGAATCCCTCGACCGCGTCCGTGAAATCACTCATGAAATTTCGCCGCCGGAGCTCGCCATCCGTGGCAACTTTAAATCCGAGCTCTTTCTGTTTGGCCAGCACGCGCAGGATGTGTTGATCCTCGAGCTGCCGCAATTGCTCCGGACTGGCGCTTTTCCTTGCGTCGAGCAGCTCCTGCGGCCGCAGAAAACTGCCGATGTGATCCGCTCTAAACGGTGCGGACATGCTTGTACTCCTCTCGGGACGCTCTCAGTGCATTCGTTTCCGGTGATTTTTCAAAGGCGACGCTTGCCAGATTTTCCTCCATCCGGACAAGCCCCATGGCCAGCCTTGCGGCAATCTCGGTCACCAGACTGACTTTTTGCTCCAGTTCTTTTCCACGAAAACGCAGAGTGGGTCCTGCAATCCCCACGGCCGCGATGACCCGTTCGTGCACGCTCAGAACGGGCGCAGCCACGCCGCTCAGGCCGCGCTCCAGTTCCTGATGGTCCACGGCATAGCCTCGCTGGCGGATCAGCCGCAGGTTTTCTTTCAGGTCTGAGAATTGGGTGATCGTGAACTGCGTGTATCGCCGGTTCTGGTTCTTCTTGACGATGTCGTAGACTTCATCATCCGTCATGTACGCGAGGATGGCCTTGCCCGCCGCTGTGCAGTGGGGAGGAAACACCGCGCCGACCGGCGTGCACACCTTGATGAGAGTGTGCGGCGAATCCACGCGGTCCAGGCACGTGACTCCGCCCGGGGTCGGCACGGCCAGGCTCACCGATTCCCGCGACCTTCGCGACATCTCCATCAGCAGGCGGCGCGCTTCGCTTCTCAGCGTCCGCGATTCCACCGCCTTGTTTCCTAATTGGTAAAGCTTCAGTCCAAGGCGGTACCGTTCGCTCTCCGCGTTTCTTTCGATCAGCTCGAATCTCTCCATGGCCTTCAACAGCCGGTGCACGGTCGCTTTCGTCAATCCCAATTCCGATGCCAGTTGGGTCACCCCCGCTTCCGGCGCCTGTTCTCCCATGTACACCAGGATGCGCAGGGCCTTCTGCAGCGATTTACTGGAACCGCCGTCTCTCTCGGGCCTTCGTACAGCATGGCGTTGAAGTATTGTGGCAGTAGCAGGCATTTCACCCTCCCCGGCGCCGGACTCTGACCCCGTATTTAGAGAGCAGAGATCGAGCGCTTCCCCTTGACCTTGGGCGCATTCTAATTAAAAGCGTGCCCGTGTCAATATGAAATTGCGTTCCATAACTTGGAACGGGAAGGCCAGCTAAATCTGGGATGGCTCTTTAATCGATTTGGGATTCGTCGCGATGCGTTATTGCGTGGCGCATGTTTTTGATCTCTTTATCAATTCCAGAGGCACTTGCAATTTCATTGCGGTGGGCTGCTGCTATCGTCCGTCCGCTTTCGCAGCACAGGCTGATCTGGATCGGGTCCCTGGCTGGGCGGCGCACCCTGTGGGTTTGAGGTGGTATCGCTCGGGTCCGCATGCCTCTTCAGCACCGGCTGGTTCGGATCAGATTCGTGATCAGCCTGCGAACTTGAGCTGGCAACGTCAAATACATAACGTATAACCAGCTGCCCTTTGGATTTACCCCGGTCAACGTGCACGGTTTCAAAAAATTGCCGCCCGTCCGCGGACAATTCAAACGTCCGGCTCATCTTTGCGCCCTGAGGAGTCTTTTCATCCGTGACAAGCAGCTTTCCATCCCAGTGCGCAGCAATTTCCTGATAGCTGTCGTCTTTCTGTTTCTGTAATTGCCGCCCGTCGGTAAAGAAAGCCAGCTTGCGGTAATGATCGTCCGTCAAATCTATTTCAGGGTTATGGAGGGAGAAAGTCCATGCATTCGGAGGGCGAATCAACTCCTCCAACCTTTCGTCCGTCTCCGTATCCCGTCCGTTTCCTCCATCGGGCCGCCCGCCTCCTCTAGGATAACCACCGCCCGGGTAACCTACTCCAGGCGGATACCCTCCGCCGGGATAACCGCCTCCCGGGTAACCTCCGCCATTGGGCCCGCCACCGGAATTGGCTCTCGTACCGCGCGAGTCTTGAATCTTCCTTTGGGTATCATCACTCTCATCATGATTAAACTTCCACAGGCCCTCGAGGCTCGTCCTCGGCGGAATCTCCGGCGGTTTGGGTTTGGCTACAGGACGAGGCCTGGGAACATCTGTCTGGGGTGGCACGGGAAGAGGTCCCGGCGGCGCTTGCGCCATCAAACGGCCAGAACCGATCGCCATCGCGAACGAGAGGCCACAAATTGCGGCAATTGGGGTGTTTCTCTTAAACAAGTTTTCCTCGACCTGCGTGTTTCCGGAGGCGCGCCGGAATTCGGACGCCACGCATGTTGCCGGCCGGACCTCGCCCGGATACACGCCCGCTGAAATAGATGGAGAATAGTATATCTTTAGTTGCCTGCTATTCGCCTGAACATCTTCCATCCGCGTCGCGCGAGAAGTCCCGTATGATCCGTTGCTCGATCCGCCGGCGGGGAAGGATTGCGGAAGATGGCTACTCCGCGCCCAGAAACACGAAACGCAACAAAAAGAGCGCGGAGAGGACCCAGATGAGGGGACTGATCTGCTTAATTTTGCCGGTGCCAATCTTGATGAACGTGAACGATAGCAGGCCCAGGCTCAATCCGGTGGCGATACTGAAAGTGAGCGGCGTCGCGATGGACGTGATAAATGCGGGGAACGCTTCTGTAAAATCGTTCCAGTCGATTTTGGCGAGCGAGGCGCACATGAGCGCGCCCACCAGAATCAGCGCCGGAGCGGTTGCATAGGTAGGAACGGCGGCGACGAGCGGCGCGCAGAAAATCGCAACAATAAAAAGCCCTGCAATCAGGAGGTTTCCAAGTCCCGTTCGCGCGCCCGCGGCGACTCCTGCGGCGCTTTCGATGTAACTCGTGACCGTGGATGTTCCGGTCAGCGCTCCCGCCATGGTGCCGAAGGCGTCGGCCAGCAGGGCGCGGCTGGCTCGCGGGAATTTTCCGTTGCGCAGAAATCCACCCTGTTCGCAGACGCCGACCAGCGTTCCCACGTTGTCAAAAAGATCCACAAAGAAAAATACAAAGACCAGATCGCCGAGTCCCAATTTAAAGGCTGAGCGAAAATCAAGCTTCAGGAATGTGCCTCCCGGATGAGGCCAGGAAAATACGTGCGAAGGTACGCTCGTGATTCCCAGAGGAATCCCTGCAATCGCAATGACCACAATGCCGATCAGAATCGCGCCGCCGACTTTGCGCGACATCAGAATGGCGATCAGAATCAGTCCGAACGCGGCGAGGCGGACCTGGGGATCGGAAGATTTCCCCAGCCCGACGAATGTGGCCGTGCTGGCCACAATGATCTTGGCGTTGCGAAGCCCGACGAAAGCAATAAAAAAGCCGATACCGGCGGCAGTACCGTGCTTCAGGCAATCGGGAATGTCGTTGACGATGTGTTCGCGAATGTTGGTGAGCGTCAAGATCAGAAATAGCGTGCCGGACAAGAACACCACGCCGAGCGCCGTTTGCCACGGCACGCCCCGGCCAAGAACAATCGAATAAGTGAAGTACGCGTTCAGCGACATGCCCGGAGCGAGCGCAATCGGATAATTTGCCCACAGGCCCATCACCAGCGTCGCGAGCGCCGCCGAAACGCACGTCGCAAAGAGCACGCCCTCCACCGGCATCCCCGCTTCACCGAGGATGCGCGGGTTCACCACCACCACGTAGGCCATGGCCATGAAGGTGGTCAGTCCGCCAAGAAGTTCGCGGCGAACCGTGGTTTTGTTTTCCGTGAGGTGAAAAATTCGCTCGAGCAAAACGTGCCCCTTTGAAAAGTGCGCCACTATAGGACGGAGCAGCCCGCTCCGTCAACGGAGAACCTCAGACGAACAGGGTATCTTTTTCCGTCGCAATTAACGAATTGAAGATGCGGGAGCTGCCCATTTGTTTTTCAAATGCGCCTGTGTTGCTGGACGTCCCTGATTTCAGACTCTTTCCCACAATCGAATTTGAAGCCGCAGTTTGGAGGTCCGACCTTCAGGTCGGACAACAAGCGACGCGCGAACGGGGCCTTTAGGCCCTGAAGTTTCAGGGGCTAAAGCCCACGAATGCGCAAGCCTGAACGTCGGGGCTGAAGCCCCGACCTCCTTAATGCCAGAGCTATCGCGGCGTTTTTCAAATTAGGTTAGTCCTGCCCGCCGTCAAACCTTGCGCCAATCGCACGGGGCAGGTATGGTACGCCAAGCTCAGCCGCGCTGAGCGCGACCATAATGAGTGACCCTACATCCGCCGAGCAAACGGGATCAGTTCAAATAAAAGTTGGGGAGTATGGATTGCGCGGCGAGGCGCTCTCTCCGATGGAAACGCTCGCGCAGTCGGTCTCGACGATTGCGCCCACGTCCACTCCGGCGGCCACAATTCCGCTGGTGGCCGCGCTTGCCGGAAACGGCACCTGGCTTGCATACATTCTGGCGATGGTAGCGATTCTGCTGGTGGCGTGGTGCATCAGCCGATTTGCAAAATATTCCGCGTCGCCCGGCTCGCTCTACACGTACGCGGCCATGATTCTCCCGCCCTGGCTGGGCGCCGTCGCCGCGTGGAGTCTCTTGCTTGCCTACGTAGCCACAGGGTCGAGCGTCATCGGTGGCTTCTATCACTACGCAAATATTCTCTTCGTCGATTTCATGGGACACGGATTTTCCGGGGCGGCGCTGGCGCTGATCGTTACCGGAGTCTCCGCGTGGATTGCCTGGCGCGACATAAAAATCTCCGCGCGTTTGATGCTGTGGATCGAAGCGATTTCCTTGCTCGTGATTGTTGTGGTTGTGTTGCTCGTGCTCGTGCGGCACGGGCTTCACGTCGATCCCGGCCAACTGCATTTAACCGCCATGACCGGCGGCGGCCTGAGGCTCGGACTGGTCCTGGCGCTATTCAGTTTCGTCGGCTTCGAGAGCGCCACCACGTTAGGAGTAGAGGCGCGCAACCCGCTGAAGACCATTCCTCGCGTGGTGATTGAGAGCGCGGTGATCGCGGGATTATTTTTTACCGTCTCGGCCTATTCGGAAGTGCTGGGCTTCCACGTGGCCGGGCAGGATCTCGGCGCGAGCCAGGCGCCCATGCAAGTGTTGGCAAATGTCGCGCACGTTCCGGCGCTTGGAATCTTAATCGACGTCGGCGCCGCGGTGAGTTTGTTTGCCGGCACGCTCGGCTGCATCACTGCCGCTGCGCGCGTCTTGCTGCTCATGGCGCACAACGGCCTCGCGCACGACACATTTCGCACGACGCACGCGCGTAACGAGACGCCCACCTTCGCCATCCTCGCCACGGCGCTGGCCGCGGTTTTGCCGGTTGCCGTGCTGGCCCATTACGGATCGAGCGGCCTCGATGTCTACGGCTGGATGGGTTCCCTCGCCACGTACGGTTTCATCGTGACCTATGCATTGGTCTGCGTCGCTCTGCCGCGATACTTGCGCGACCACGGCGCTTATCATCCCGGCGCGCAAATCATTCCGTGGCTCGCCTTCATCGCCATGCTCTCCGCACTCGTCGGAAATCTTTATCCCGTGCCCGAAGGGCCGTACGGAAAGCTCCCCTACATTTACCTCGTGTATTTGAGCGCAGGGATGCTGTTGTTTTTCTGGCAGTTGCGAAAAGCGAGCAAGGCTTGAAACGGTGAGCTAGGACATATTAGCTAGTCCGCGCTTCCACCCATGGACGCGGCGGATTTTGGCGGCTGTGACGGGCCAGCGCCCGCCTGCGTTTTACCGATGGCAGCGGCAATCTCCGCAAGGTCTTCCTGCGTCAGTTGCAAAGTCGCCGCTTGAATCCAGCCGTCGACTTGCGCGGGAGTGCGCGCGCCAACGATCGCACCGCTGAGGCCCGGCCAGGAAAGCGTCCAGGCAATTGCGACCGACGAGACAGACGTCCCATGCCGCGCCGCGATGGGCCGCAGCGCGTCGCGCAACGCGAGATTGCGGCTGAGGTTGGGTTCCTGAAATTCGGGGCCGCGGCGCCGCCAGTCGTCGCTCGCCATTTTCGCGACGCGCTCGGCTCCGAATCCGTCGGTCAGAATTCCAGATTGCATCGGGCTGTAACATATCACGCCGGTATTCTGGTTCTTGCACCAGGGAAGCAATTTGTCCGCAGTCTTGCGGCTGATCAACGAGAAGATTGGCTGCAGTGAATCGACGTGGCGTACCGCCTCGCACCGCTCCAGCAAATCCACATTGAAATTCGATACGCCTGCCGCGCGAATTTTTCCTTCCTCGATCAGTTTCACCATAGCGCCCCAGGAATCTTCCACGGGCGTCCCGGTCTCGTCCGGCCAGTGAAATTGGTAAAGATCGATGCGCTCGACGCCGAGCCGCCGAAGCGATGCTTCACATTCCTGCCGGATGGTTTCCGGTTTAAGAACGCGTTTGGCCGCCTCCATGGGATTGTTGGCGTCCCAGGTGAGCCCGCACTTTGTGAAGATCAGAGGACGCTCCGACGCCGGCAATTCTCGCAGCAATTTTCCGACAACTTCCTCTGAATGCCCTAATCCGTAGACGGCCGCCGTATCAATCCAGTTGACGCCCAGTTCCACAGCATGGCGCATCGTCGCGATGGATTCGGCGTCGTCCTGCGGCCCCCAGCCGAAGGCCCATCCGCCTCCGCCAATGGCCCACGAACCAAAGCCCACGGTCGTAATTTGGAAACCGCTCGAACCCAGCGGACGTGTCGGCAAGCCCATGATGGCACCTCTCAATCGAGCATGAAAAAACGGAGTCGCGCGCGCAACGCCCAACAGTTTAATCGCGATTGCGCCAACGTTCCAGTCAAACGGATAGCCGAATTTGTTGTCGACATGGCGTGTGAGTGCCGATAGACTTCGGACCAGAACTGCCTCGTCACCAGCGAACTCTGTGGAACTCCGCCTTCCTCAGTGTCCTCTGTGTTAAGTTTTTGACAGCCTTAACACAGAGGACACCGAGAAATGCAGAGAAAACCGCACGCGCAGTCCGTCAGCTAAAGGAGAAACGATGCCGAATCGCAGGGATTTCATCAAGAGCGTTGTGGGCGCATCCGCCGGCGTCGTTTTTGTCGGCTGCGAACTCTGCGATGCGATGGCCGCGGGACGCCCCGCGCAGGTTGGAAGCGGCAAGAAGCACAAGCCCGTCATGGTCGGCAAGCGCCGCGTGAAAACCGTGGACGTTCACTGCCACGTGAGCGTGCCCGAAGCCACGGACCTGCTCAAGGGCACAAAAATCGAAAGGCGTCTCGGCGCCGGAATCGCGCTCGGCGGCTACGACGACGCCGGACTGACTCCCGCGCGCATTCAGATCATGGACGAAATGGGAATCGACGTTCAGGCCGTCAGCATCAACGCTTTCTGGTATTCGGCGGACCGGGATCTGGTGATCAAGCTGATCGACCTGCAAAATCAAAAACTTTCGGAAATGTGCGCGGCGCACCCGGACCGCTTCGTCGCGTTCGCTTCGGTGGCCTTGCAGTTTCCTGAACTGGCCGCGCAGCAACTCGAAGTGGGCATGAAAAAATACGGATTGCGCGGCGCGGCCATCGGCGGAAGTTGCGAGGGCAAGGAGCTTTCCTCGCCGGAGTTCGATCCTTTCTGGGCCAAAGCCGAGGAACTGCAGGCGCTGATTTTTATTCATCCGCAGGATAGCCAGAACGCAACAGGCATCAAGAATCGCGTGCAAGGAAACGGGGTCCTGAGCAATGTCATCGGTAACCCGCTGGAAACCACGATCTGTCTTTCTCATCTGATCATGGAGGGAACGCTCGACAAATTTCCAAACTTGAAAATTTGCGCCGCGCATGGCGGAGGTTTTCTTCCCAGCTACGACGGCCGAATCGATCAGGGATGCCGAGTATTCCCGCAGCAATGCACAAAAAAGCTCCTGAAGCAGCCATCGGAATATCTGAAACAAATTTATGTCGACACCATCGTCTTCAATCCGGAAGCGATGCGGCACTTGATCGCCGTGGTCGGCGCCGGCCAAATCGCTTTGGGCACGGACTACCCTTTTCCATGGGCATACACTCCGGTGGATGACGTAATGTCGCAGCCCGGCCTGAGCGACGCCGAGCGCATCGCGATTCTGGGCGGCACCATGAGCAAGCTACTGAAGATTGCCTCGTAGTAGGACGGGCTTCAGCCTGTCTGGGTTTGACTTTTGCCGACGCAACGAAAGTCAAAAGCAGACAGGCTGAAGCCCGTCCTACATGCAGAACCCAATCAACTTCCTGACAAGCGATTCCTCCAACATAGCCCCATCCCCCGCGCGGCAATTTTCCGCCATGTGAGCCGGGTTTGCGGTCCCAGGAATAACGCAAGTCACAGCCTTGTGAGCGAGCGTGAATTTCAGCAAGACCTGGGACCAGGTCTCGCAGCCGGCTTCCTTCATCCAGGCGGGAACAGGTTTCCCGCGAAAGCTCCTGAGCAAGCGCCCCTGTCCAAATGGCAGATTGACCAGGACCGCCATACCGCGTTCCGCTGCGAGAGGCAAGAGACGCTGCTCCGCCTCGCGATCGTCGAGCGAGTAATTGAGCTGCACGAAGTCGAGCGCCTCGGCCCGCATGATTTTTTCCATCTCCCCGTAGGCGCTCGAAGAATAATGCGTGATGCCGAGATACCGGATGCGCCCTTCCTCTTTCCACGCGCGAAGCGTCGCAAGATGCGTGCGCCAATCCAACCAGGTTGTGGATCTGCATGAGATCGATTCGCTCGCATTGCAATAATTTCATCGAGCGGTTCATCTGATCGATGCCTGCGCCGCGCCCTTGCGTCCACACCTTGGTGGCGACGAACGCCTTTTCGCGCCCACCTTGGGCGGCCAGCAGGTCGCCCGCCACTCCCTCGGCGCGTCCATACATGGGAGAGCTATCCAGGACCGACCCTCCGAACGAAAAAAGTGTGCTGAGCACGCCGCCGAGCGCTGCGCGATCTTTGCCGCCGGAGCCGACGTCGAACCCTTTGTACGTACCTAAGCCAATGACGGGCAGCGCTTCGCCGCTGGACGGAATTATTCGGGAGAGCATTGGGCCGTCCAATATAGTCCAACTCGTTCGTCGAGGATAGTCCGCGCCCGGCGGCGGCAACGCAGGCAAATCATTGGACATATTGGGGTTGCGATTGTGGCGCAGGGGCCGTGTTTCGCCTTTACGGTGATTCATACCCCTCGCAGGAACCTTCCTTGACACTCCTTCGCGCGGGACAGTAAACTGCTTTTCCGATTTCTTCAGGGGTCATAAACGATGCTTCTCTCGCGCGATTACGTTGGATACATGGCCGGCGAAGTGGTGAAGCGCCTGCTCGCGGCCAAAATGATTGAAGCCCCCTCGGCGGCTGCCCTTGCCCAGCGCGTGCGTGCTGCGATGCAGGACGAGATCAGCGTCGAGGACCGCCTGAACGAAAAAGTCCGCGAAATTCTCACAAAGCATGCGGATGAAATGCGCCGGACCGGCGTCGAGTACCAGGAAATGTTCAAGAAAGTGAAAGGCGAACTGGCGCGGCAAGGAAAGCTGATCCTGCGTTGAAGCACAAGGAAAGGGAAGTTCGATAACCCACTGATGCGACTCACCCGTGAAAAATCCATTCGTCTTTCCCACGTGATCACCGATCTTTTAGTCGCCGAGAACGATGTCGAATTCGTCGAAGACCGCGACACCATCCGCCAGAAGGTCCTGCAGATCATCCAGGATTTATTGAAGGAAGAAGAAGTAATGGACGCCGAAGTCCGAAAGAAAATCAGCTCGCAGAAAAAAGAAATTCTGGAAGGAAGCGAAGAATGGGAGCTGCTCTACCGCAAGTACTATGCGGAAGAGATGCGTCGCATGGGGATTGTCCACCAGCCAAGTTCGTCGTAACAACAACCAGTGGCGCAGGCTTCAGCCTGCGGGGTTTCGTCCTTGCAAAGACTAAAAACCCGAAGCCTGAAGTCAGCGCCACCAACTAAATTCAATCAAAAAATTCAATTTGGATTAGAGCCGTCGTCGGTGCGCTTCTTGAGCACCGGCCGGTCCGGATCGGAATCATCGCCTGAGCCGCCGGACTGCGGCTGCTGTGAGCCGGTCGTGCTCGCAGGCGGCTGCTGTTCGGTGCGCGTGCGCAAAGTGGGCTTGTCGCCGGAGGACTTCTTGTCGTCCAGCTTGTTCTTGTTTTCGATTCTGTGCAGCCGAGCCTTGACCAGATCGAACTCCGACGTGGTAACGACGTATTCATCGCGCGCCGGAAGAATCGTGGCGATTTCTTCCTGCGCTTTTTGCACGCGGTCCGGAGTCGGCGGATGCGTGGAGAAAACCTTGGGGATGCTTCCGGGATGCCGCCGTTCCTCGGCTTCGATTTTTTCAAAGAAGCTCACGAAAGCGTTCGGATCGTATCCGGATTTGTACATGTACTGCAGGCCGAGGTAGTCCGCTTCGCGTTCGGCGTCGCGCGTAAATTTCAGGTAGCTCATCGGAATGGCCAGGTTCAAACCCTCGTAAAGGCCGTACCCGGCCCAGCCTCCCGGCCCGAGCAGGATCAACGGGATGGTGGCCAATTGCATGATTTCGCCCTTGGTTGCCGTCTTGGTTCCATGCCGCGCGGCGACGTGCGCGATTTCATGCCCCATCACGCCCGCGAGTTCGGCTTCTTCATCGGCGCGCAAAATCAGGCCGCTGTTCACATAGAAAAATCCGCCGGGGAGGGCAAACGCGTTAATCTCATCCGAGTCGATCACCTTGATCGTGAAGGGCACCTTGGCGTCGGAATTCCGCACCAGGTTTTGCCCCACGCGATTCACGTATTCGGTGACCACGGGATCATTGATCATCTTGGCGGTTTTTTCGACTTCCATGGCCGCCTGCTTCCCGAGCGCGATCTCGCGCTGCAGGGAATACAAGTTCACGCCCTTGCCGACGCCGCGGTTGCCGATGGAATTGACGTCTTTTTCGGAGCCGGGCTTGACGCCCTTTACGGTGTCGTCTTCGTCAGAGGTGGCGGTTTGGTCCTGCGTTTGGGGTTGCTGGCTTGCGTCCGTGGCGGCGGGCTGCTGCTGGGGCTGCGCCTGGGGTTGTTGCTGGGACTGGGTTTGGGACTGCTGTTGCGCCGCGAACCCGGCCGGTGCGGCTAACAGCGTCACAATAAAAACCCCGAAAATTGCGTTGCAGAGGCGTCTCATGGCTCCTCCTGAAGGCTCCCGCCGATACAGTATACAACACACGCCGACACTGGAAGCATACTCTCTTTTCCGTCAGATGTACTTCACCGCGAATAGGTTTTCCAGGCTGCCCTGGAAAGCCTGGCGAGGCTACTGATTGACACTTGCCGGACTTCTCACTAACCTCGTAGTATGCCCATCGTGGACCAGCACATCCGGATTGGACAGGTCTGGAAGAAAGTCGGATCCGAAGAAACGTTCCTTGTGACCAAGCTCTACAACGAGGCCCTGTGTACGATTGCCGTCCTGCGGCCCACGGGCGCGGCCACCGAGTCAATGGTCCGGGTTCGAGTGGAACGCCGGGGCGATATCCAGACTTTGCCCGGCTACTCGATGGCCCAGGATGGCGAAGGCCACTAGAACTTATCTCATAAATGAGCTTTGTGGGTCGCGGCTTCAGCCGCGACATTCAGAGATGTGAAAATCATGGGCTTTAGCCCCTGACGGCTCTTCAAGTCTGCAGACCGGCCGTTTACGAGATGGCTTTGAGCCAATCAGTTCCCCTAGATCGAACGCACAGGCAGTTTGACCACGTCTTCCACCTGCATCACTTCCTTCACTAGAAACGGTTCAGCGTATTCAACCCCGGCCATTTGCCCGTAGTACCGGGCGATCAGGTTGACCTCGTGGTGCAGCCGGTCCAGGGGAATATCCACTTTTGACTTCTTATCCTTCGCCTTTGGGCTGAACTGCGAGTGATACGCCAGAATGGCCCGATACCGCCGGTCGAAGTAGCGTGAAATATCCACGACGAAGGTGGGACGGACTTCGCGAAAATAGATCGTTGAATACAGGATCTTGAACGGGCGAAACGCTTCGCCTTCGATCGGCAATTGCTTCAGCCCGGCAAGAAAGCAGCCTTCGTAACCGAGCCGCGCTGCAGTGTAATGGTCCGGGTGCCTGCCCTCCCAGTAGGGAAGAATCACGGTGTGAGGCCGGAGCGCGCGGATCCGCTTCGCGACTGCCAGCTTCGTTTCCTTCGTCACTTCGAGATGCGCATCCGGCAGCCGCAAATTTTCGCGGTGCGCGACGCGCAGAATTCGAGCAGCCTTCGCAGATTCCTTTAGGCGCGTTTCCGGCGTTCCACGCGTTCCCATCTCGCCGGCAGTCAGGTCCAGGATGCCGGTTTTGTAGCCCTGCTCCGCGGCCTTCAGGAGAGTGCCGCCGCAAGTCAGCTCGACGTCGTCCGGATGCGCCGCAATCGCCAGCAAGTCCAGGTTCATCATTCCTCCGCGGTGTGGAAGATTAGCACAGTTGCCGGATCGCTCTGATATTGGGCGAATCAGTCGAGCGAATGGCGAAGAGCGGCCCGCGCCAGAAGCCGCGTGGAATCGAGCGTTGGCAACGGAGAATTCTCATCGTTGACGAGCAGCGGAATCTCGGTGCAGCCGAGCACAACCGCATCGCAGCCACGGCTCTTTAAATCCCTAATCACCTGCTGGAAGTAGAGCAATGATTCCGGTTTTTGCTCCCCCCGGACCAGTTCATCAAAAATAATATGGTTAATGCGTTCCTGTTGAGCCTCTATCGGTTTCGAATAGCGGATACCCATAGCGTCAAGCTTTTCCGGATATACAGGGCCACGGACCAGAAACTTCGTGCCCGTCAACCCCAGGTGGCGGAAGCCTCGCTTCTTCGCTTCCTTGCCTACCTCATCCGCGATGTGAAGCCACGGCAGCGGTGAACTGGGCAGCACATCAGTCAGGGCCTGATGAATCGTGTTATCAGGGCAGATGAGAAAGTCGGCTCCGGCACGATGAAGCGCCTGGGCGGAACGCAGCATCAGAGCAGCGACACCGTTCCAGTTGCCAGTGGTGATGTGCGGGACGTACTCCGCGAGCGCAATGGTGTGCAGAGTGATCTCCGGATGCGCATGCTTACCCAGGAACGCTTCCGCTTCAAGGCAGATCGTGCGGTAACAAAGCGCCGCGCCTTCGAAGCTGCACCCGACGATGCCAATATGTTTCATGTTTCCGATCCACCCACCCTGAATTTACAATTCGACATGACCCGACCAGACTACCCATGTCCACACCCAAATTGAGTTCTTATTTACCGGAGACTGGTGATCGTGCGCACTCTGCAATGTCCCCGATCTCCAAAACTTTTTTCGGGGCGCCATGTCTGGCCACCTCGATCATGGCCCGGCCTATTTCTTCTGTGGTTAATATATAGCGTGGAAACAGCAGGCGGAGCAGGGGAAGGACGGGCCTGGTCAATGCGTACCCGATGCGATACGCGGTCGTTTTGGAGCGTGCCCCGTTGAGCGGCTGAATGATCCCCGGCCGAAACATGTAAGCCGCTTTGAAGGGCAGGCGCAGGATGGCGTTTTCGGTCTTGCCCTTGACCCGTGCCCACATGACGCGCCCCTTTTCCGAGCTGTCCGTCCCGGCCCCCGATACATAAACGAACGTCATCGCTGGATTGAGCCGCGAAAGCGTTTCAGCCGCCGCCAAGGTGAGGGTGTACGTCAGCTTTTCGTATTGCGGTTCGGACATGCCCGCCGACGACACTCCCAGGCAGAAAAAGCAGGCGTCGAAGCCTTTCAGTTCCGCTTCGGTGTTGGAGTAGTCAAACAGATCAGGCTGTACCACATCGCGCAGCTTCAGATTATGCACGCCAGATGCTGACCGCCCAACCGTCTGCACCGCCACCACGTCGGCGTCGAGCAGGCATTCCCGAAGGACGCCCTGGCCGACCATGCCCGTTGCTCCAAAGATCAGCACTTTCATATCTTTAGCCTGCCTTCCTGCCCGGCGGCCCTTGGCGCGATGATCAGTATCCATCATTCGTCGCCAGTAGCACAGGCTTTTTACCCTGAGGATCCCGAAGGCCAGCCCGTGAAATTTGATGTTCGCAAGAGGATAAAGCACGCAGGCTTTAGAGTCGTGTGGCAAGTGCCAATTCTTTGTAGGGCACGGCTTCAGCCGTGCCGTAAGCTTTGCAGAATCAATACGGCTTTAGCCGCTGGCCTGTTGGAAATCGACCAGCCACACAAACTCTGGAGCGCGTGCCACTAAGAAACAGCCCTACCCGGCTGCAATTGAATTCCCACAGTAAACTACCTGTCCTCACAGTCTTTTCGCCCTGTCCCTGCGTACCATTGACGCTTCCGGACCCGTCGCCTAGCATTCTTGCAGGCGGGGATGTCACTTCTCAAACGAGCCGAGGGGCATTTCTTGCCAATCACAGAGGGGTCCTGGAATGACTGACTTTCGGGCCAAGCGTGCCCCGAGTATTCCGGGCAGGTCTATCCACCCGGTTGCAAATGCAAAAGCTGCTCCACTGACCGGCCGAGAAAAGCGCCGGGGTGTGCGAGTCAATTCCCGCGTTCCCATTGCTGTGGAATGGAATTCGGGCGGGCAAGTGCTTCGGAAAGAAGCGCAAACGCGCGTGGTGGGGCCGTACGGATGCATGGTGGTCCTGCCCATGAACCTCGAAGTGAAGCAGACAATCCAGTTAACGAATATGGTAAGCAAACAGACGAATCCAGCCGTGATCGTGTGGCGCGGGCTGGAACGAACCGAAGGCTGGGAACTGGGAATTGAACTAATTAACCCTACCATGGGTTTCTGGGAGCTTGACCTTTGATACCAACGAAAGAACAGCAGAATCGAGGGGCCGCATTGGTGGCGGGCGAAGAGCGCCGCCGGAGCCAGCGCGTCATGATTCGCGTGCCGGTCACGCTGTTGGTGAAGGAAGGCAGCCAGACCCTGCGGATTGCCGCCCACACGGTCGAGGTGAACATTCATGGCGCGCTGGTCATGTCCCCGCGCCAGGTGGAGGCCGATACTAGGCTGGAAATCGAGAATGGCCGCACGGAAGCAACGATTGGCTGCCGCGTCACGCGCGCTCCCCGCGAGAGCTCCGAGGGATACTTGATTCCATTGGAGTTCACGACGTCGTCGTCCAACTTCTGGCAGATCACTTTCCCTCCAACGAATTGGAAGGCGCCTGAAAACCAATAGCGGCGACTTCCCTGGGTCGTGCTTTCATGCGCGTTTCAAGGCAATTTCATTCGCCGTTCAACACCCGCCCGCCCGGAATCAAGGTCTTCGCTTGTCCAGTAGTTAACCAACAGGCCAATAACTTGGATTTAATCCCATGGCAATGCCTAGAGAAGAGGACAGCCTTCCAGTGCAGGGGGCCCGGAATCACACGCCGGCAAATCTACGGGAAAACCAGGAACCAAGTCCTGCATCAAAGGGAATTGAATTGGGTGCGTAATCGTCATCTTGTAGCGCTGAATACCTTTTTGACATTGGGTCTGTGGGGTTTTGGTCTGCCTTCATCCAAGCTTGTCCAGAGGGGAATGTGAATATCTCATTCGGTGAAAGTGTGCACGTCCGTGGGCGAGCGCCCCGTGAAAACTTCATTCCGCGAGCGATCCGCGAATTTTGCCGCGGTCTTGCGGAATTCTGCGGAGCGGTGGCGCTGATTGGTGCGCTGGTGCTTGCCGCGCCACCCGCCGCTCTGGCGCAAAACAATCCCGTCCCCGCCCGAATCGCGGCGCAAATCAACGAGAGCAATCTGACAATTCTTCGAGGCAACACGCACCCCCTGGCCCGCCCGCAATATGACCAGGGGAGGGTCGACCCTTCACTGAAAATGGAGCGCATCACGATGCTGTTTCAACCGACGGCGGCGCAGAAAGCCGATCTCGACGCGCTCCTGGCCGCTCAGCAAAACCCCACATCGCCGAGTTTCCATCAATGGTTGACCACTGCGCAATACGGCGAGCGATTTGGAATCGCGTCACCCGATTTGCAGAAAGTATCGGCGTGGTTGCAGGCGCACGGGCTCGTCGTGGTGGAAACGCCGGAAAGCAGGAATTTCATTGTATTTGATGGCACGGCTGCGCAGGTGGAATCCGCTTTCCACGTAGAAATGCACAATTACGCGACCGGCGATAGGAAGTTTTACGCGAATTCGGGCGAGCCTTCTCTGCCGGCCGCGTTGGCCGCCGTCGTCACTGGTTTCCGGGCGCTCAATAATTATCAAATGAAGCCCCGTCCCATTCGGAAGAGTCCACTGAGCGGCGTTCCGCAGCCGAATTTTACGTCCAGCATTTCGGGCAGCCACTTTGTGGCGCCCGGAGATTTTGCGGTGATTTACGACTTGAACCCGCTGTACAGCGCCAGCCCGGCCATTGATGGTACGGGGCAAACGATCGTGATCGTGGGGCAATCCAACATCGTGCTGCCCGATATCGCGGCTTTTCGGACGGCCGCAGGGTTGCCCGCGAATGTGCCCATATTGACTCTCGTCCCGACGTCGACCGATCCGGGCGTCGTGAACAGCACGGGTGACGAGCAGGAGTCCAGTATCGATATCGAATGGGCTGGTGCGGTGGCGAAAAATGCGACTATCCGATTCGTGTATTCGGGTAACGGTGTCGGTGACGCCCTTCAATACGCCGTCAGTCAAAATTTCGCGCCAATAATCAGCATCAGTTATGGCAGCTGTGAAGCTCTAAATCCGCCTTCAGAGATTGAAGGCCTGGTTGCTGTGGCACAACAGGCGAATTCCCAGGGCATTACGATCGTTTCTTCCGCAGGAGACGGCGGCGCAACCGATTGCGACGGGTCACTCGGCAATTATCCCGCGATCCTGGGGCTTAGCGTCGATTTTCCGGCCAGCATGCCGTACGTGACTGGAGCTGGGGGCACCGAATTCAACGAAGGGAACGGCACTTATTGGCTGCCGGCGAACGGCAACGACGTCCTAACCTCCGCATTGTCTTATATTCCCGAAAAGGTCTGGAACGATAGCTCCTCCACAAACGGGCTCTTTGCGGGGGGCGGGGGCGCGAGTTTAGTATTCGGGAAGCCGACGTGGCAGACAGGGACTGGCGTTCCAAGTGATGGCGCCCGGGATGTTCCCGACATTTCGTTGAACGCGTCACCGGAGCATGATCCGTACCTGGTTTGCCTTCAGTTTATGCCTAGCGGTTCCTCCTCATTCACGTCAAACTGCCTCAACGGCACATTTCGATACTCTGACAACAGTATTCAGGCATATGGAGGCACATCGTTCGGCGCTCCAACATTTGCCGGGATTGTGGCCCTGATCAATCAGAAGACTGCATCCACTGGGCAGGGAAATATCAACTATATTCTCTATCCTTTGGCGGCAAGTTCGCCGGCCTCATTTCACGACATAACGTTCGGAGACAACACAAGCACTTGTGTTGTGGGGACGCAGGATTGTACGACCGCTACGTATACCGGCTTCTTTGCGGGAATAGGCTACGACCAGGCAACAGGGCTCGGCTCGATTGACGGCACAAATCTGGTCAACGCATGGTCAAGCATCAACACTGGGGCGGGGTCGACGCCCACATTAAGCTCGATTAGTCCCACGTCCGCCACAGCAGGCTCGGGCGACTTTACGCTGACCGCAACGGGAAGTAACTTTGCCACAAACGCTCAGATACTCTGGAACGGCTCGACCTCCGGCGTGACGATGCAACCAGGCGGGACGGCCACGTCAATCAAAGCTACGATTTCGCAAAACCTTGTCGCTTATGGCACAACCGCCTCCGTTACTGTCACTGATGATGCAGCCAAGGCAGGGGATTCGCTGGCTACGTCGGCAGCGCAGCCATTTAGTGTGACGGGCATCCCCCCGGTCAACGACAATATTGCAAACGCGCTCCCGATCACCACGATCAATTCCACGAGCACCGTCGATAATTCTGCGGCGACCACGGAGTTGACCGATCCCACCCCTCCTTGCGCCTTGAGGAGCACAAATCCGCGCACAAAGACCGTATGGTGGTCGCTCACATCCGCAACGAACCAATCGATCATCGTCTCGACAATTGGCAGTGTTTATGACACGACCCTCTCTGTGTGGACCGGTACGCCCGGCAACCTCACCAATGTGGCGTGCAATGATGATGTTTCCAGTGGTCAATACACACAGTCCATGCTCTCGTTTTCTGCGGCGGCAGGCACGAATTATTACATCATGGTCGCGCCATTTGGGCCGCCGGACACGGGCCCCGATCTGCTCGGTGGCAAAACCGTTCTCAACGTCTTTTATGGGAGCCTCTCCGCCATTAGCGCCACGCCTTCCTCGCGGACGGTCTCAGCGGGGTCGCCTGCAACTTTTACGATTACGGACCTTGGGAGCACTCCATACTCCCTGACATGCACGGGGTTGCCAACGGGAGCCGCATGTGCACCCGTGAATGTTGCTGCCGGCTCGACCGCTCCCTTGGTCATCACGACGACTTTGCGCACTGCAAGTATCCCGCTGCCAACATCGAACATGCGCCTCCGCATCCATCCAGGACCAGGAATTCTAGCTGTCCTTGGAATTTCGCTCTTCACCCTCTGGGTAGTGCGCAGACGACGCGTCTTGGCATTGGTTCCACTCGGCACGTTGGCTCTCTTGTTGCTGTTCTTCGGAGCGGGTTGCGGTTCAAGCGGAAGCAGCGGCGGCGGAGGAGTGACTACCAACCCGAATGGCACTCCCGCAGGCACATACACGATTACGGTGATAGGATCCGGGTCGGTATCGACCTCAATCACGCTTACTGTTACGTAGTTCCGAATCTCCATGAAGTGTAACTATACTGGCGGGAACGGCGAGGCATAGGACTGCTGCTGGCACAACCCTCTTCACCAGTCACCAGTTATTATTTTCCGACTACTGGCCTGGAAGGACGTCCGGGTCCAGATTTCCCCCCGAAAGGATGATTCCGATGCGCAGGTCTTCGCCTTCAATCTGGCGGTGAAGGGCGGGGGAGGCGGCGACGGCGCCGGACGGTTCGACCGTGCTGCGCAGGTGCTCGGTGATCAGGTGCATCGCGTGAATCATTTCCTCTTCGGTAACTAACTGGATGCGGTCGACCCGCTCGCGCAAAATCGCCAACGTGCGCGGTGATAGAGTCGCCCGCAAGCCGTCGGCGATGGTGAACTTCTCCGACCCGGCTTCGAGTTTGCCT
Source organism: uncultured Acidobacteriota bacterium (assembly GCA_963804145.1). Taxonomy (GTDB): domain Bacteria; phylum Acidobacteriota; class Terriglobia; order Acidiferrales; family UBA7541; genus Palsa-360. The sequence continues at coordinate 122,071 of CAWDPI010000012.1, forward strand.
GAAGCGAATGAGCGCGCCGCGTCATCGGCGTTTGCGGGCTCGCAGCCGATCACCACAATTTCCGGGCGCAGGGATTTCGCCGCGATGGCCGTGCCGGAAAGCAATCCTCCGCCCGAAACGGGCGCGCATATGACGTCCAGGTCGGGTATTTCCTCCAGAAATTCGAGCGCCGCGGTTCCTTGTCCCGCGATCACGCGGTCATCATCGTAGGGATGAACCAGCGTTCCGCCTGTGGAGCGCAGCAATTCCGCGGCGGCGGCTTCGCGCGCCGCAAGCGTCGGCTCGCAAAACGAAATGTCCGCGCCGTAGGCTTCGACGGCGCGGACTTTCACTTGCGGAGCGTTGCGGGGCATCACCACCCAGGCGCGTATGCCGCGCATTTGCGCCGCCAGCGCCAGCGCCGCGCCATGATTCCCCGACGAGTGCGTGACCACGCCTCGCGCCGCCTCGGCTTCGCTCAGCGAAAAAACCGCGTTCGTCGCGCCGCGAATTTTGAATGAACCGGACAACTGCAAGTTTTCGCACTTGAAATACAGGAGCGCGCCGGCAAGCTCGTCGAGCGGGTAGGAAATCATCACCTGCGTTTCTTCGATATGCGGAGCGATGCGGCGGTGCGCCTCCTGAATCGCCTGGAGGCTGGGGCCCGCGAAAGCAGGAGTGTCGGATGCGCTCAATGAGAAAGCCCTTAGGAAAGACGCATTATGGCACAAGTTGTCCCGGCATGGTCCATGTCTCGCCAAAGATGCGCATTTGTCTTGCTTCCGCTTCGCCGCACGCTAGAATCGATTTCACCCCCTTCTTAAATTGAAAACCGCGCGCATCCAATCCAGCGAGCGGGGAGGAAACCATGAGCTCAATTGAACGACGTATTGATACGCGGATGAATATCAGCGTGCCCTTGAGATTCCGGGCGCTCAACAATCCGGGATCGACGGAGCAAACGGCGCAGTCAGAAAACATATCGCAGCGCGGCATGTATTTTCTGACCGACGTTCCTTTGAAGGTGGGGACGCCCGTGGAAGTGTCGCTCCGCATGCCGCAAGAACTGGCTGGAAAGGTGTCGAGCGACGTGAAGTGCATGGCGCGCGTGGTTCGCGTAACGCCGAGTGCCGCGCCGGGAGGCATGCAGGGGATCGGGCTGCACATCGAACGGTACGAGGCCAAGGCAGCGCTGCGGGACCGCTGGGCAAGCTAGGACATCTTCCAACGCGGAGTGACCAGGAGAAAGTGCAACGGCTAGTTTTGCGGAATAGGTTTTCGTAGCGCCGGCGTCTCGCCGGCGCTACAAGACCACGTTCAATTTCCGCTGGAGGAAATTCGCACTGTGGCCTTGGCGCTCGAAACGTTTTCAAACTGGTCGTAAACGCGAATGGTGACCGTGTGCTCGCCAGGCGAAACTTTCTGCAGCTGAAAATCGTAATTCTCGCGTGGCGCGTCGCTCAGCCCTCCCGCCGGGAACACCAGCGTCCAATCCCCCGCATCCAGACTGTACTGCGCGCGCGCGATAAAGCTCACCGCGGCGCTGGCTTGAAACCGGACGCGCACGCCGGCGCTCACGGAATCGGCCGTGAGCTGTCCGATTGACGGCGGCGTGTTGTCCACGACGAAGCGGTCGGATTCGCGCTCGGAAGAAAGCCCTTCCCCCTCGGGGTTGGACGGAGCGTCGTTGGCTACGATCTTCAGGTAGTAGGCGCCGTCTGGCATCGAGGTTGTGTCCCACGAATAAAACCGCGTGTCCAGCTTGTCCTTCAGCAGCTTCCACGAGGTTTCGTTTTCGCCGCGAAAATAAATGGCGAATTCCAACTGGTCGTCGTTCGCGTCGTCAGCGGTCCACAAAACAGATTCGTAACCTTTTTGCGTGAAACCCTGAGGGACAGGATCGAAATGCGCGGGGCCCGACGACCCTCCGAGGTTTGAAATCGTGGTAACGCTGAAAGCAGAATTGGCCGAAGATGCGGACGGCTGCGGCTGCGGCATGCGAATCTGCGCGGGAGTTTGCGGTCCTGAGCCTGCCGTTGGCAGAGAAATTCCCTGGATGCGCACGCCGGGATCCTGCAACGCGATCGCGGTCACTTCAGGCGCAATATTTTTGGGCAAATACGCGATGCTGAACCAGTCAATCGCGGGGGCCGGGCTTCCGGCGGCGCCGCGCAGGATCGCTTTCCACTGCACAAAGCGCGCGGAGGGGCAATCGAGCTTCTCTCCGGAAGGGTTTGCATAGGGGCCCGACCAGTCACTCCAATTGGAATCGGGGTCGGAGGTGTTGCCCGAACGCGCGTAGATCGAGACGCGCGGGGCGCCCGCGTTATTCGCGGCTCCGATATTTTCGCCCCACCACACTGTTCGGCCCCAGCGCGAAAATATGTGAGCGTCAAACGGCTGCGATTCGTAGGTGCCTTCGGATTCGTTTTCGGGGCCCAGCGTGAAAACCTTTCCCGGATTGGCCGCGGCGAGAAACAGTTTTCCGCCGGGGCCGGTGGCGATCGAGGTGACCTGACGCGAGGTGGCTTTCACGAGCTTCGAGAAAACATGATTGCCTTCGAGCTCCAGAACCGCGCCGTCATTCCCCGTACCGAGCAGTAGTTTCCCGCCAGGTAATAGTCCCATAGAGTAAACAACGTCATCCCGCGCGCTCCACAATTCTTCGGGGGAACCATCCGCGGCGATTCGATACACCGAACTCGAATTGACGGTGAAGAGCGGCGTAAAAGGGATGGGCTGCGCTTGCGCAGGGGCCCCCGTCTGATTTGCTCCAGGCCCAAGAGAAATCACAAAATTCGACGTCACGGTGCTGTTGTCCGTCGTGATGGGGCGTGACGGTGCAACCGAAGACGTCGTTTTTTCTCCTACCGCGGCGACGTACAGATCTCCGTTCGCGGCCTCGAGGAGCGTCGTGATTTCCTTTTTCGAAGTTTCGTAGAGGACAAAGGCGCGGCGGTTCGCGGCGGCTTTGGGGATGCGCAGAACTCGCCCGCTCGGCTCGGTCCCCGCCAGCACGTTTGAGTTCGCATCGAATGCCAGCGAACGAATATGAGTTTCTTCGCTGGAGTAAAAGACCTGTCCTTTGCCGTCCGGCGCGACGGAAAAAATCTTACCAGTGTCTCCGGTTGCGACGTATAGCGTTCCGTCTTTGTCCACGGCCAGGTCCCAGATGTATTTCGTCTTCGGGTCGAAGAAGACAGAGGATTGTCCGGCGGGCGTCACTTTGTAGACTTTTCCGTCGGGGGACGTGCCGACGAACAGGTTCCCGGCGGCATCGACGGCCAGCGCCTGGGCCGCGAGTTCAGAGGATTCAAACACGCTTGTCGATTTGCCGCTTGCATCAATTCGCAGCACTTTCGCATTCGATCCGCCCGCCGCGTACAGGTTTCCCTTGGAGTCGGCCCGGATCTGCAGGAGATAGGCGAGATTGGCGTCCGCAAATTCGGCGAACCGCGGAGCGAGAAACATCTTGCCGTCGCTGCGCAGCGCGACGCCTTTCGCCGTTCCCTTGTCAAACTCTTCAAAGGTGGTTTGCCGCCACCAGCGCGTGTGTTCGGCAAGCGCCGGCGCGGCAACAGCGAGCAGGGCTGCGGCTAGAAGCAGCAACATGCCACGGGTCAGCAAGGGCGGCGGATCCTGTGCCGCGCGGATCGCGGGCATTTGAAAATGCATTGCGCATAAGACTCCTCAGAGGAGCGGGCGACGCGCGCCAGCCTGCCGCTTACTTGATTTGAATCGTAATGGTTGTGGATCCCTGAACGATCTGATCCAGCGGCAGAGACCATTCTCCCGCAGCCGATTCCCGAATGACCTGAGAGCTCGCCGGGCCGCCGCGCTGGTCGAGAAGATTGATCTGGGACGCGGGCACGTTCGGCATCACTTTGTCCTGCACCACCATGGTCGGCGCAGATCCGAGCAGCGTCACGTACAGCCGGTTGTTTCTCCGCTCCCGGTTCAACACCGAGATGAGTTGCTCCAGGTTGTCCAGGCGCGTCTGCGAACCGGACACGATGCTCATGCGGTTCAAGGTGGCCGAATCGCTGGCCAGAATCTGCATGGACGTGCCGCGCACGGCCTGCGGCGGAATGGCGATGCGCACATCGCGGATCACTGGCGAGCCGCGATACGGCCGCAATTGCACGCGCACGGTCACCGTGTCGCCCGGCTCCGCTTCGGATTTATCCAGCCACGCGCCCTCGATCGTCGCCTGCCGGCGCTCCGGCAAGGACTCCATGCGCAGCGTCACGCGCTCGATGTTCGCCGTTTCATACTGGTTTGAAAAAATTCTTTGAAAAATATTTTGCACCGCGCTCGAGACCGGCAACCCGTCCGGTATGAAGGAATCGATCGGCGGAAAAAGATTGTCGAGCGTCACGCTGGAGTGCCCGGCGATGTCGATTCCTCCCGTCAAGTGCAGCGTGGTTCCTTCGCCATAGACGCTGCTCTGGGTCAGGCCGTTCAGCGCCGCAATGCCCATCAGAATCGGCGTGAGCTTGGGATTCGACATCATGCGGAAGGAAAGATGCTTGTCCCCGTCCGGCGTCGCCACAGTCATGTCGATGGGGATCAATTTCGGCGCGGCGCCCAAACCGCCTATGACAGCAGTGACGCGGTCCTGGCTGAACGATCCGATCGTTCCGCCGACGTTTACAATTTTCGTCGATTCCAGGTCAGAGCTGAGCGTAGTCAGCACGCGCGCCCGGGCCATGGGCATTTGAACCGAGCCGAATCCAAACAGTGGATGCCCGCACACATAGACGCGTCCGTCCACGATCGCCGTGACGGTGCACGACGCTCCCAGTGACATATCTCCTTCGAGAAGCACGGCCGTCACCATGTCTCCCGGGCGAATGTTTGCGTCGTCAGGCCGCGCGTCCACGCTGCCGCCTTGCGCTGCCGCCATGCCATACCCGGCAAACTCGTTCTCGAATTGCCGGATGGCCGCGGCGCTGAAGCCCGAAAATACCAGCGGGGAAGCAATCGGCGTCAGAAAACTTCCGCCGGAGACGCCCGCGCGCGACGCCCAATCCGAGGGAATCTCAAGTCGCGCCTCTGTTTGTTGGGAAGGTCGCCGCCGCGTCTGGATTCGCCCCAGCGCGCATCGCGCCGGGCTGTCCTTTCGGCAGACTCAAAATGTTTTCAATCGGCGTGACTCCCGCCAACGGTTCCTTGGAGAACACGCCGAGCTTGAGGGACAGCGCCCCGGCAAGTTTCCCGTCGATATAGACCGGGCTGCCGCTCATGCCCGCGACCACGCCGGTATGCTCCACTTTCGGGCCCACGAGTTGCACGAGGATGATCGATTCCCTCGGCGCCAGGAAATTCGGCATCACGCCGATTACGACCAGATCGAATTTTTCAATCTGATCCCCGGCAAAAATCGTGTACGCCTCGCCCTTCATTCCCGGCTGGACCTGCGAGAGCGGGAAAATTTCCGGGTCGGCGGCAAACAGAGCGGGCGCGAGCAAGGACACAAAGAGCGCGGCAAGCAGGATGCGCTTGCAAGCAGGGAAGAGGCGAGCCGGGCGGCCTGTTCGATTCAGGTGCATTAATCTTCCATGATACGCGTGCCGTCTATGGGAATCAATCGCGCTTCCCGCCGGGTAGCGAATCAACTTGAATGGCGGATCCAACGAAAAGCTGCCCGCCCAAAAGGCGGTCTAGCCGGAGCGGCAAGCGGTTTTAGAGGCCTCTGTCCCGTGTTCTTCGGGACGGAAGGGCACGTTTCATTTCAAGTTTCACTTCAAACTGAGCCACTACTGCCGACGACGCCGGTTCGCCTAAGATCTGTTCTTGGATGTAGTGGAAGACTCTGATCGTGGCGCACTTTTCTCCGCAACTGCTTCAAGCGGATCGGCGCTTACAACGGGGGTCATTAAATAGAGAGAAGCGGTCATCACCATCGCGCCCAGCACGACTTCACCCGGAAACGCGTAACGGTACATCCACTTCAGCTGGTCGAGACCCAACAGCGCCTGAGGCGAGACGATCATCCATGCGCCCAGCGCCATCAGAATCCACCCGGCCATCCTGGAAATGCCCACCGGCCCGCTTTGATTCGTGAACGACTCTGATGTGTTTTGAATTTTGGGCGAAGCTCGATCTGGTGCCCCCAGATCATGGTAAAAGCGATCGTTCAGCAACGCGCCCACAAGGCCGTTGTTGGTAGTGTTGCCCGCAGTAGAGAACATTGGAATCAGTCCGGTGTACATGGTCACAAACGTCGCGACGAATGTATCAACGTCCCGCGCGTGCAGCAGCACCGCTACAATCGGCGACATAAAAAATGCCGCGCCTCCCGGGATGCCGGGAGATTCCAGGCCCAGAACGAGCACCGGCGGAATCAGCGTCAGGATTTCTACCAGTGAAATCGGGAAATTGAGCAGCCGGGCCACGGAGATCGTAACGAGCATCACCGAAATGGTGGCGCAGCTTTTGTTCATCACTGTGCCAAAAACGATGGAAACTTCCGCCATCTCGCGAGGCAAACCCAGATCGGATTCGGCCGAAACAAGATTCATCGCCAGCGTTTCGTACGATCCTCCCGTGCCGAATCCTGTAGGCCACACCGACGCGTAATACGACGCGATCTGCTTCCACGACCGCTTCGACGTCAACTTCACGAAAACGGCCAGGATGACGGACCAACTCACCGTTACGATTCCCACCCAAAGCGTCGTCTGGCCGTACGCGGCCATGCCCTTCACGCCGAACTTCATGGGGATGCCGATGGCCAGACTGCCTGATCATCACCGGGTAGTACCAGAGAAGTCTCTGGAACAACCAGAGCGTGGCCTGGCTGCCAAGAATCAGACCGCGCGCCACGGAACGCATACCCGGAATGACGGCTGCCGTGTAGCCGATGATTACGGCGATGACCAGCGCTTGAATGAGTGGCTGCTCTGACAGAAGCGTGGAGAAGGATTGTCCCACTTGCTGAAGCCATTGGCTGGCCCGCAGAATTGGCGCGCCAGGAGCGGCAAGCGGCAGTTTGGTGAGGATCGGGATCCACATCGTGACGTAAACCAGAGACGCAAATCCCAGGACAATGTAGGCAGCTAGGATGGAGCCGAACAGGCGCCCGGCGCCTTGTCGGTTGTACAGCACCAGCTTGGCCGTGGCTCCGGAAAGCAGCGCAAAAATGATCAGCGTGGCAAACGTCACTACGGCCTTGGGGAAATACGTGCCGCTCGTATAGATCACAGCAGCCACATGATTCCCGGAGAATCGCACGCCGATCAGCAGTCCGCCGGCCAGGAACACAATCACCCAAACCGGCAGGGGAATACCGAAGTACGCGCCGGGCTTGGATTTCCGGCTTGATGTTTTTGTCGTGTCAGGCGCCATGAGGGCAATCTTAGTCCCGGCGGAATTTACCCCAGGACGATTTGAAACGGCGTTCCTGCGAGCCCAGATAGTACCTCAGGGATTCTTTCGGTGGTCACTTCTCTTCTCTTCGGAAGGTTGTTTGATGTCCGTGCTCTCTGGTATCTTTCGCGCATGCCACCTATCTTGAATCTAGAGTGCTCGCGTTGCCGAAAAACTGTTTCCGCGCAAACTCCGCAGACGTTGTGCCCGCATTGTTCCGGTTCGCTGTATGTCCGGTACGATTTGCGTCCCCTGCGCGGCACCGCAGCGCGCGACAAAATCGCGCAGTATGCATCCTCGGTGCCCTGGGCGGGGATGTGGCGCTACAGTCTGGTCCTGCCAGATGCCAAGCCCGTCACGCTTGGCGAGGGTTGGACACCGATGCTCCAAAGCCGCCGCTTCCCGAATGTCTTTCTGAAAGAGGAGGGCGCCAACCCGACCTCCACATTTAAGGCGCGCGGACTCGCCATGGCCGTCACCATGGCGCGCCATTACGGCCTGAAGAAACTGGCCGTGCCATCGGCTGGGAATGCCGCAGGCGCTCTGGCAGCTTATGCCGCCGCCGCGGGCATCGAGGCGCATATCTTCATGCCGAAAGACGTGCCCCTTGCCAATCTGGTCGAGGCGACAGTTTACGGCGCAAAAGTGACGCTCGTCGACGGACTCATCTCCGACTGCGGTCGCATGGTGGCGGAACGAAAGGAGAAAGAGGGCTGGTTCGACATCTCCACACTCAAAGAGCCCTTCCGCGTCGAAGGCAAGAAGACCATGGGTTATGAACTCGTCGAGCAGCTTGGATGGGAGTATCCCGATGCGGTTTTTTATCCGACGGGCGGCGGAGTCGGACTGATTGGAATGTGGAAAGCCTTCATGGAGCTGGAAGAACTTGGCTGGGTGCGCCCCGGGAAACGGCCTCGCATGATCGCGGTGCAGTCGTCCGGATGCGCGCCGGTCGTGCGCGCGTTTGAGCAGGGCGCGACCGTCAGCCAGATGTGGCAGAACGCCGCCACGTTTGCAGCCGGCCTTCGCGTGCCGAAACCCTACGGGGATTCCATCATGCTCGAAATCCTTCGGGAGTCCGGCGGCGTGGCGCTGGCTCTCACCGACGAGCAGATTCTCGCGTCGCTCAAGGACTGGGGCAAAAATGAAGGCGTATTTCTTTCGCCTGAAGGAGCCACTGCAACTGCCGCATACGATCACCTGCTCGCCACGGGGTTCCTCAGTGCCAAGGACCGCGTCGTATTGTTCAATACCGGTGGCGGACTGAAATATACGGACGTGATCGGTGAAGCTTTCGGACTCCAGGCTTCGGCAACTTGAGTATAGGATCTCTCCACAGGTTGAATTTTTGCGGGGCAGGGCCCAGATGGGATGACCGCGGCGACGTAATTGGGCTAACTCCCGCGAAGCCGCATCCCGCGGGATTTTGGCGCGCGGCGGATCGAAACGTGTGCGAAGGTGACAACACTTTCATGCAACTTTCAGCATCTTCGATTAGTCTTAGTACTAGTGTTTTCAGGGCGGGACGACTGTTGTCGCAAGGTAAATAGCCGGACGAACGGCCTGAAGAAATTAAGATGCATATCTCGGCGCCTTTCATACGACGGCCTGTTGCCACTTCATTATTGAGCGTCGCAATTCTGCTTGCGGGTGGGGTGGCTTTTTATTTTCTGCCCGTGTCCGCATTGCCTCACGTAGATTTCCCGACCATCTACGTCCGCGCAAATTTGCCGGGGGCGAGTCCGGAGACCATGGCCTCCTCGGTGGCCACGCCGCTGGAGCGGCAATTCGGGCGCGTCGCCGGCATCACGCAGATGACGTCCTCGAGCCAGCTTGCGGCTACGGGAATCGTTCTTCAGTTCGACCTCGATCGGGACATCAACGCAGCGTCCCGCGACGTCCAGGCGGCCATCAATGCCGCGGCGGGACAATTGCCTATCGGACTGCCCAGCCTCCCAACGTACCGCAAAATTAATCCGGCCGAAACGGACATCCTGGATTTGGCTGTTTCCTCGGACACGGTGACCAGGGGCGCCCTCTACGATTTATGCGATTCTTTTCTGGCGCAAAAAATATCTCAGGTCGATGGCGTAGGCCTGGTGCGCATCTCCGGCGGAGCGAAACCCGCGGTTCGCATCGATCTGAATCCGAATGCGCTGGCACATTACGGGATTGGTCTGGAGCAAGTGAACGCCGCGCTCGCGGCAGCCAACGCCAACTCTCCCAAGGGGATGTTGGAGAATCAATCCAGCCGCTGGGTCGTGAATGACTCCGATCAACTTCTTAAGCCGGACCAGTACTCGCCGCTGATTGTCGCCTATCGAAACGGGGCTCCGGTTCGCATCAAAGATATTGCCAAGGTGAGCGAGGGAATCGAAGATCTCCGCAACTCCGGATACTCGGACGGAAAAACTGCCGTGTTGATGGGCGTTGGACGGCAACCCGGCGCCAACATTATTGAGACTGTAGACCGCATAAAAGCGTTACTCCCGGAATTGAGTGCTTCCATTCCTCCTACAGTCAAGCTGGACACGAATTTCAATCGCACGACGACCATTCGCGCGTCCGTCAAGGACATCGAATTCACGCTGCTCTTGACGGTCGCGCTCGTGGTCATGGTTATTTTTCTTTTCTTGCGCAACGCCTGGGCCACGATCATTCCGAGCATTGCCGTGCCTTTATCCATCGTCGGAACCTTCGGTGTGATGTACCTGCTGCACTACAATCTCGACAATCTTTCTCTCATGGCGCTGGCGATCTGCACCGGTTTCGTGGTCGACGATGCGATTGTCGTGATCGAGAACATCACGCGCTATCTGGAAGCGGGTGATACGCCGCTCGTAGCGGCCATGAAGGGTTCCCGCGAGATCGGATTTACGGTTTTGTCCATGAGCACTTCGCTGATCGCGGTCTTCATTCCGCTGCTCTTGATGGGCGGGATTGTGGGAAGGCTGTTCCGCGAATTTTCAGTCACCTTGAGCGTGGCGATCGTTGTGTCGCTTTGCGTTTCGCTGACCACCACGCCGATGATGTGCGCTCAATTCCTGAAATCGGAAAAGGGGAAAAAACACGGAAGGGCATACCTGGCGATCGAACGCGTGTTTCAATGGAGCCTGGAGACGTATACGGCCGGCCTGCGCTGGGTTCTGCGCCACCAGCCGTTCATGCTGGTCCTCACGGGCGCCACCATCTGCCTCAGCGTGTATTTGTACATCGTCATTCCCAAAGGTTTTTTCCCGCAGCAGGATACGGGCTGATGACGGGAAGCATCCTCGGGGCGCAGGATACTTCCTTCCCGATGATGCAGGACAAATTAAAACAATTTATCGACATCGTCATGAGCGACCCGGCCGTGAAGAGTTTGGCCGCGGACACCGGCGGCGGCGCTGAAAACACAGGCCGTCTGGAGATCGAATTAAAACCGGTCGACGAACGTAAGGCGTCCGTGTATGAAGTAATCGATCGCCTGCGGCCCAGGCTTGCGGCGGTTCCCGGGGCCACTTTATTCCTGCAAGCGAATCAGGACATCACGGTAGGAGGGCGGTTAGCCGGTTCGCAATATCAGTACACGCTCTCCAGTGAAAATCTCGATGACTTGCTGCAATGGGCGCCTCGCGTAGAGGCGGCCATGAATGAGATGCCCGAATTGCGGGACATTGCCAGCGATCAACAGACACGCGGCTTGCAAGCGTCTTGGTGATTGACCGTGACACGGCGTCGCGCCTCGGAATTTCGCCGCTGGCAATCGACAACACGCTCTACGACGCGTTCGGCCAGCGGCAGGTCTCCACGATTTTCACGGAATTAAACCAGTATCACGTCGTGATGGAGGTCGATTCGGCCTTCCGAGACAGCACCGACGGGATCCGCGGCCTGTACGTGAAATCGGCGAAAGGGGACCAGGTGCCCCTCAGCGCCTTCACACACTACGAGACGAAGAATACCGCCCTCGCCGTCAATCACCAGGGCCAATTTCCCGCGGTCACGATCTCGTTCAATCTGGGAGAGGGAGTCGCTCTGGGCGACGCCGTGACCAAGATCGAAGCGGCAGTTTTGCGGATGGGAGTTCCCGCCGATATTCATCCTACGTTCCAGGGAAATGCGCGCGCATTTCAGTCTTCGCTGGCGACCCAGCCGTGGCTCATTCTAGCCGCGCTCGTCGCTGTCTACATCGTGCTGGGCATGCTCTACGAAAGCTACGTCCACCCGGTCACGATTCTTTCAACGCTGCCCTTCGGCCGGAGTGGGAGCTCTTTTGGCGCTGCTGGCGTTCCACACGGAATTATCCGTGATCGCGCTGATCGGAATCATTCTGCTGATCGGCATCGTGAAAAAGAACGCCATCATGATGATCGATTTCGCGATCGAAACCGAGCGAACAGGGAAGACGCCCGAGGAATCGATTTATCAGGCCTGCCTGCTGAGATTCCGTCCGATCATGATGACGACAGTGGCGGCGCTTTTTGGAGGACTGCCGCTGGCGCTGACGACCGGCACCGGTTCGGAATTGCGGCGTCCTCTCGGGATCAGCATCGTAGGCGGCTTGATGGTGAGTCAAATGCTTACGCTTTACACGACTCCGGTAATTTACTTGTACATGGATCGTCTGCAATTGCGGATCAAGGGCCGCAAAGAGGCGCGCCTCTTCGGAGGCCACACAACTCCTCACCCCGCATCCGCAAGAGCTAGCGATTGTCGTCATCGAAAACATCACGCGCTATCTGGAAGCGGGCGATACGCCGCTCGTAGCGGCCATGAAGGGATCACGCGAGATCGGATTTACGGTTTTGTCCATGAGCACTTCGCTGATCGCAGTCTTCATTCCGCTGCTCTTGATGGGCGGGATTGTGGGAAGGCTGTTCCGAGAATTTTCAGTCACCTTGAGCGTGGCGATCGTTGTGTCCCTTTGCGTTTCGCTGACCACCACGCCGATGATGTGCGCTCAATTCCTGAAATCGGAAAAGGGGAAAAAACACGGAAGGGCATACCTGGCGATTGAACGCCTGTTTCAATGGAGCCTGGAGACGTATACGGCCGGCCTGCGCTGGGTTCTGCGCCACCAGCCGTTCATGCTGGTCCTCACGGGCGCCACCATCTGCCTCAGCGTGTATTTGTACATCGTCATTCCCAAAGGTTTTTTTCCGCAGCAGGATACAGGCCTTATGACGGGAAGCATCCTCGGGGCGCAGGATACTTCCTTCCCGATGATGCAGGACAAATTAAAACAGTTTATCGACATCGTCATGAGCGACCCGGCCGTGAGGAGTTTGGCCGCGGACACCGGCGGCGGCGCTGAAAACACAGGCCGACTGGAGATTGAATTAAAACCGGTCGATGAGCGTAAGGCGTCCGTGTATGAAGTAATCGATCGCCTGCGGCCTAGGCTGGCGACGGTTCCCGGGGCCACTTTATTCCTCCAAGCGAATCAGGACATCACGGTAGGAGGGCGGTTAGCCGGTTCGCAATATCAGTACACTCTCTCCAGTGAAAATCTCGATGACTTGCTGCAATGGGCGCCTCGCGTAGAGGCGGCCATGAATGAGATGCCCGAATTGCGAGACATTGCCAGCGATCAACAGACACGCGGCTTGCAAGCGTCTTTGGTGATTGACCGTGACACGGCGTCGCGACTCGGAATTTCGCCGCTGGCAATCGACAATACGCTCTACGACGCCTTCGGCCAGCGGCAGGTCTCCACAATTTTCACGGAATTAAACCAGTATCACGTTGTGATGGAGGTCGATTCGGCCTTCCGCGACAGCACCGACGGGATCCGCGGCCTGTACGTGAAATCGGCGAAAGGGGACCTCGTGCCCCTCAGCGCATTTACTCACTACGAGACGAAGAATACGGCCCTCGCCGTCAATCACCAGGGCCAATTTCCCGCGGTCACGATCTCGTTCAATCTGGGTGAGGGAGTCGCTCTGGGCGACGCCGTGACCAAGATCGAAGCGGCCGTTTTGCGGATGGGAGTTCCCGCCGATATTCATCCTACGTTCCAGGGAAATGCGCGCGCATTTCAGTCTTCGCTGGAGAGCCAGCCGTGGCTCATTCTAGCCGCGCTCGTCGCTGTCTACATCGTGCTGGGCATGCTCTACGAAAGCTACATCCACCCGGTCACGATTCTTTCGACGCTGCCCTCGGCCGGAGTGGGAGCTCTTTTGGCGCTGCTGGCATTCCACACGGAATTATCCGTGATCGCGCTGATTGGAATTATTCTCTTGATCGGAATCGTGAAAAAGAACGCCATCATGATGATTGATTTCGCGATTGAAACCGAACGGACCGGGAAGACGCCCGAGGAATCGATTTACCAGGCGTGCCTGCTGAGATTCCGCCCGATCATGATGACCACTGTGGCGGCACTTTTTGGAGGTCTGCCGCTGGCGCTGATGACCGGCACCGGTTCGGAATTGCGCCGCCCCCTCGGAATCAGCATCGTAGGCGGCCTGATGGTGAGCCAGATGCTTACCCTATATACGACCCCGGTGATCTATTTGTATATGGACCGCCTGCAATTGCGAATCAAGGGCCGCAAAGAGGCGCGCCTCTTCGGAGGCCACACAACTCCTCACCCCGCATCCGCCAAGTAGCTGCTGCCCTGATTCAGCGCTGCCCCAAAGAACGAAGAACCGCTCCTTACACTTTGACGAGTCCCGTCAGAGACGAAAGAACGTAGTCCACTTGACCAGTCCCGGTAGGGACGAAAGAACGTAGCCCACCGCGTAAGCGGTGGGTAGGCGTAGGTACGGACCGGGGACATGCCTGACAGAACAAACCGGGGAGATTCCTGACACTGTAAGTTGACAGGGCGTGTAGAAGTGAAAGATGCCCTGGAAAGCGAGCAGTGTGATGGACGAACGAACGCGGTTTGTATTGGAGCATGAACGCGGGCTGTACACGATGACCGACTTGTGTGAGATCTACGACATCGCGCGGGAGACCGGTTACTATTGGCTGCGGCGGTACCAGCAAGGAGGGCTGGAGGCGCTGCAGGACCGAGGCCGGGCGCCCGAGCGTCACCCGAATCAGACGCCGGAGCAGATCGAGGAGGCGGTGCTGGAGCTGCGGCGAGCGCACATGCGCTGGGGTCCGCGCAAACTGAAACGCGTATTGGAGCGGGAAGCTCCGCAGACGCCCTGGCCGGCGGCGAGCACGATCGGTGCGCTGCTGGCGCGGGAAGGACTGGTGATTGCGCGGAAGAAACGGCGTCGCGCGCCGCCCTACACGGAGCCGTTTGCGTTGGCCGATGCGCCCAACCGGATTTGGTGCGCCGATTTCAAAGGCTGGTTTCGGACCGGTGACGGCCAGCGCGTGGATCCGTTGACGATCACGGACGCGCACACCCGGTACTTGCTGCGTTGTCAGCAGGTGTCCAAGACCGATGGCGAGCACGTGCAGGCGGTTTTCGAGGCGGCGTTTCGCGAATACGGCCTGCCGCAAGCCATGCGGACCGACAACGGCGCGCCGTTCGCCTCGCGAGCCGTGGCGGGGCTGTCGCGTCTGGCGGTGTGGTGGATGAAATTGGGGATTGTGCCGGAACGCATCGCGGCTGGGCATCCCGAGCAAAACGGGAGGCACGAACGGATGCATCGCACGTTGGATCAAGAGACGGCCTCTCCCCCGGAGGCCAACCCGCGTGCGCAGCAGCGAGCCTTCCACCGTTTTCGCCGCGAGTACAACGAAGAGCGTCCGCACGAAGCGTTGGGGATGCAAACGCCGAGCGCGGTGTACCGGCCTTCGCCGCGAACGTATCCGGCGCGGGTGCGCGAGCCGGAATACGGCAGCGCCATGCGGGTGCGGCGTGTGAGGCGGCGAGGCAGTTTTTCCTGGAAGGAACAAGACGTGTTTCTCAGCGAGACTCTGATCGGAGAACCCATTGGGTTGCTGCCGGTGGATGATCGGATCTACACGGTGTACTTTGCCGAGTTTCCGATTGCGCGCTTTGACAGCCAGCGGCGGACAATCTTGCCGTTGCGCGCGGTTTCCTGTCAGGTGAATGCAGGGGAAGGGGAAGTCTCCCCTTCCCCTGCACCCCATCCCCTCGAAGCAAAGGTGCCAAAAGTGTCAGGAATGTGCCCGGTCTAAAGTGTCAGACATGTCCCCGACCGGACACGTAAAGGAGGGCGGAGAAGCCCCGGAGGGGCGGCACAACAGGGCCACCATGTGCCGCCTCTTCGGGGCTATGAATTGTTGCGACGCGTAACCCACGGTTTAAACGGTGGGCTTTGTTGTAACGTCCCTCCGGGACTTCGAGCCACATAAAACAATTCCAGTCCACCTTCCAAAACCCGTCCGCCGGCGCGGTTGCAAAACAAATCTTCCCGGGGCAAACTTTCCCTATGAGCACATACGACCTGATTTGCATTGGAGCCGGGCCCACCGGACTGGCCTGCGCGATCGAAGCCAAGCGCGCAGGAATGCGCCCCCTGGTAATCGACAAAGGTTGCCTTTGCAATTCTATCTACCATTACCCCGTCAACATGGTGTTTTTCACGACGCCGGAACTTCTGGAAATCGGCGATCTCCCGCTCACGAGCGCCGCGGAGAAACCCACTCGCAGCGAGGCACTCAAATATTATCGCAAGTGCGCCGAGCACTACGATCTGGACTTGCGCCTCGGCTATCGCGTGGAACGCGTCGAAGGCGCGGACGGAAAATTCAGCGTTCACACGCGGGACGAGCAGGGAATACCGGCGCAATTCGCCGCGAAAAAAATTGCGGTCGCCACCGGCTACTACGACCTTCCGAATCGCATGGGAATTCCGGGCGAAGATTTGCCGCACGTCTCGCACTACTACACGGAGCCGCACCCGTTCTGGCGCCTGAATGTGGTAGTGATCGGCGGAAAAAATTCCGCCGCGGAAGCTGCGCTCGATCTTTACCGCAACGGCGCGAATGTCACCCTGGTTCACCGCCGCGCGGAACTTGGCTCGACGATCAAGTATTGGGTCCGCCCGGACATCGAGAACCGCATCAAGGCCGGGCAGGTCCACGCACTTTTTGACACAAGTGTGAAGCGCATCGAACAGGGCCGCGTCGTGGTCTCCAATCACTCCGGCGAAACATCATTGCCCGCGGACCAGGTGTTCGCGCTGACCGGATACCATCCCGACTTCGAGTTCTTGAAGTCCCTGGGAATCTCGCTCGATCCCCAAACCAACAAGCCCACCATGGACCCGCTGACGCACGAGAGCAATGTCCCCGGAATTTACGTCGCCGGAGTCGTGATCGGCGGAAATCACACCAGCGAAATTTTCATCGAAAATGGCCGCTTCCACGGCAAGCAGATTGTTGCCGCGCTGACCGGCGGCCGTTTCCATTCCACCACCGGCGTTTGAACTATTTCCCGCGTACAGACTACTTTTGGTGAACCTCTGTGTCGGATGGGCAATGCTCGTAGGAGAGGTCATCCCCTACCGAGTCCTTATCGACTTTCCATAGAGTAAACGTTCCGGATTCCGCTGGGCCTTTCTTTGGTTTGAATAGGTACGTGCCTTCCATTTTGTCGGAGTTTCGTTTGCCAGTGAAGGTGGCCCTTCCGGCCGCGCTACTCACGGCATATTCAAAACTATCGCCTTCATAGCGGCCGCTCAGACGGCCGCTTCCCGAAAGTGGCTGTTCCACGGCCATACAACCCGATATATCCCGATCTTCCTCGAGGAGGGTGGCTCGGAAGTCGCCGGAAACGTTTGCAGACTGATTGCGAATAATTCCCTCGAACTGTTCGATCCGGTACCATGCCGACGGAGGGTAGCTGGACCACGCGTAATTTGGCCCTGATCTGAGGGCTAGCACACGAAAAAGGATGAAGAGGAAGTATCCGAGGGCCAACAATTCTCCGCCTGAGGGGATGGCTCTTCCCAGTGTGTGCCATGCGCCTCTTCTTCGACTCGCAGACGGATTTGGTGCGGGATGCGGGTCCGGAAATGGAGCATGAGTCGTCCCGGTGTCCGTCTGTGGATGTGGAGTCGGCGGTTGAGGGGCGGCTGCGGCGCGCAGTTTCTCGTCGTATTCGGCGCGGTGCCGGGTCAGGGTTTCATATGCTTCTTGAATTTCCCTGAATTTATCCGCGGCCCGCAAAACCTCTGCAACTGGAGCATTCCTCAGCCTGTCAGGATGGTACTTCTTGGCAAGCTTTCGGTGCGCCCTGCGGATCTCATTCGCGGACGCTGTCGGAGAGACGCCCAGGATTTCATAGTGGATCATAGCGTTATTCCCAAAGGTCTATACACTTCCAGACCAACGCCGGCCAACGCGTTCCATATCTGGGACAAGCAGTATTTTATCAGTAATATCTCCCCAATTCCAGAGTCCGGGGGCGGCGCGAATTTGACATTTTTGCGGCTCACGCCTCAGCCGAGGTTTGAACTAATTTCCGCCCAATGGTAAAGTGAATTTCAACGCAACCTAGGGCCGAAGTAGCTCAGTTGGTAGAGCAGTCGATTCGTAATCGACAGGTCTCCGGTTCAAGTCCGGACTTCGGCTCCAAATTATCTCCAAGCATGTCGGCATCAGTAAGCTTAGCCGCCAAATTACCGAGGATATTTGTCCGAAGTCGCCAGCAAGTAAATTTCGTCTCGGTGGCCACAGCGAATTTTCAGTGGCCGCAAAGCAAATAACACTCCATCCCCGCTCTACAAGATCACAGCCGCTCGAATTCGTTTGATCGAGACTGTTGCAAAAAAAGACGCTTGGGCCGACAAAATTACCAGTGCTAGTACTCCATTGGGATGCGCTGAAAGTCAGTACATATCTGCATGAGCCGCCGCCACTTAACAATTAGTTTCTCTGCTGGCATGGATTTTGCACCGATCCCTGCTTGAAGGGGGCGATGAAGATGCGGCAGCTCGCATTCCTTCCCGTTACGTTCGCAAGGCCAGGATAGTGCGAACACGAAGGAGAATCGTTAAGTAAATTCGGACACAGGAGAAATAATCCATGTTCAATGAATTAATCGAATCTTCATCACAAAGGAAAAAGACCAACACGGGCTGGTCGGTGATACTTTCTGCAATCATTCAGATCTCGGCCCTATCAGTCCTGATTGTGATCCCGTTGATCTATACCCAGGCGCTTCCCAAAGCGATGCTTGCGACCTTACTCATCGCACCGCCGCCGCCTCCGCCTCCGCCGCCCCCACCCGTGAAGGAAGTCATCAAGCCCGTTGCCCGATTGATTCAGTCGGGAAAGTTGATGCAACCGCGTGCCATCCCGAAAGACGTGGCCGTGTTTAAGGAGGCCGAACTTCCGCCCGACGTCATCAACAATACAAATCAGAGCGGCGTGTTCGGCGGCATTCCAGGACAGGGGCTTATGGCTGGAGACGGACCTGTTGTGCCGCCTCCGAAGGCTCCCGCTCCCGTTCGCATCAAGCAGGGCGGAGCGGTGACGGCTGCCTCAATCGTCGCGCAGACTCACCCGGCTTATCCGTCCTTGGCGCGGCAGGCCCGTATTCAAGGCACGGTTGTTCTGCACGCAATTATCGATAAGGAGGGAAGGGTTGCACAACTCGAAGTCATTTCGGGGCATCCACTCCTGGTGCAGTCGGCCTTGGAGGCTGTGAAACAATGGCGGTATAAACCCACGCAACTGAACGGCGATCCAGTTGAAGTCGATACCACGATTCAAGTCACGTTCACGATGAACGGTTAGTGCGGAGGGAACCCTCACGACTGGGTTTCCATGTGGGGATCATTCGATGCGTTGACACCCAAAGTGATCGCGGACGGGCCGGGAAGAGCATGTGAAAAGAATTTCCTCGCAGAATCGCGATGAGTGCAGCGTTTGTTATTGCGAAGCTTGGCCATGCTCGACTTTGGCGCGCCCCCAAAGTTCTTCGCTGGCAATCCGCGCGCCCTCGGCCATGGCCTCCAGCTTCGCCCACATAATCGAGGGATGCACGCGCCGGTTGAATTGTTCCTGTGCGAAGCCGCAATCAGTGCTGGCGATTACATTCTCGCGGCCAACGACGCCTGAAAAGCGCAGGATGCGTTCGGCCACAAGTTCCGGATGCTCCACGACGTTCGTGCCGTGGCTGACGACCCCGGGTGCCAGGATTTTTCCCTCGGGCAGCTTCACGTCCTTCCAGACGCGCCATTCGTGCTCGTGGCGGGGGTTGGCAGCCTCGATGAGGTAGGCGCCCGCGCGGACCTTGAGAATAAGGTCGACGATTTTTCTCAGCGGAACATCTGTCGTATGCGGTCCCGGCCAGCTTCCCCAGCAGACGTGGTAGCGCACGCGATCTTCCGGGATTCCCTCCAGCGCATGATTCAGGACCTCGACGTGGCGCGCCACCCAGCGATAGTAGTCATCGAAGCTCGCGGGGGGCACCATCCTGTCGTACGTCACGGCGGCGCGGGCATCGTCGACTTGCAACAGGAATCCGGCGTCAACGATGGCGCGGTATTCCGTCCGCAGCGCCTCGGCCAGAGCGATCACCAGTTCTTCATCGTTTCGGTAGTATTCGTTCTTCCGGTCCGGGATGGCGCTCGACGGAGCAGCCACGGGCAGGAATGCTTCCGCAACTTGCACGCCTTGCAGCGCCGCTTTCAAATTGTCGAGGTCATGCTGAAGTTCGCCGAGACCAGTATATTTCACAGGGGCAACGCACACCGCCTCTTGCTGCGTCACATTCGACCACGTGCGATCGTTTCCGCTTTCCAGCTCTGCGTAAAACTCCTTGAAGCGCTCCCTGTCCGCGCCCCGGGCAAACGGATTCGCCCCCGGCTTGACCGGGCGCATCTCGAACCCACTCACGCGTTTTAGAGCGTACAGAGCCCAACTGGTGGACTTGCCGAATTCGCCGTCGTTGACGATGTCGATGCCCGCCTGAACTTGCCGGCGCACGACTTCGGCGACGGATTCTTTCAGGCATTGCTCGTAAGCGCGCACAGCGGCGGCATCGCCGGTCTCCCGCGCACGCACAAGTTCCAGAAGCCGAGGCGGACGGATCAGGCTGCCAACATGCGTGGTCAATATTCGATTTGAGCTGCGTTTCATCGGGAGCGGGCCTTAAGGTTTGAATTCGATCAACAGGTTGCTGATCGGAAGTTTTCCTACGTCCTTGGAAGCGTGAACGACGGCCGGCCTCCAGGTCACAACGTCGGGAATCAATTCGCGGGTTTCCTCTTTCCCGTCCGTCCACTGTTGCACCATCGTGTCATTCAGGAAAATCGCCAGGCGCTGGTTGTGGCTGTGAGGCGCGGCATATTCGCCGGGCTGCATCTTTTCCGCAAACACGGTGAAATCTTTTCCATCGTACAAAATTTTGTTGCCCGGCGGTGGAGGCGTCCCAGGACCCGGAGGCGTCACTTTGGGATGCGCCGGTTTAATCGCCACCTCGAGAAAGTCTCCGGATTTCGGTGGAGAGTAGCGTTCGCCCGCCTTGAATACTTTCACTTCGCCGCGCTCCATTTTTTGGCCGTTCACCTCGACGGAACCGAGAGCCACCACAACGCGCTCTTCGCAGGAAGCCGCACCCGCCGCGCACGGCGCGCTATTTTTGAACACGCGAACGAAATCATTATCGAGCAAGGGGCTCGTCTGTATCGCCTGAAGAAAAAGCAGAGCCGCAAGAATCACGTTCATTTTCTTCGTGCCTTTCCGAATCGTGGCTGTATAGCGAGGCGTAGTGTACAGCAGGGAAGCCGCTAATTCACCATGCGGCGAACACTTTCGAGGGCCTGCCGCGCGAGCGTGTAGCGCGGCTCGATAGCCAGCGACTTCTGAAAAAGTTCGCGCGCGCGGTTGATCATGCCTTTGGCGAGATAGACGCGTCCAAGATTGAAGTAAGGAAAGTGCCGCGGTTCGTAGCGCCTCGCGATCATGGCCTGTTCGAGCCACGGAATAGCTTCGTCAAAGCGGTTGAGTTCGATCAGATAGGAGCCGATGTCGTTGTACGGATTGCCGAAGTCAGGATCGATCTCGATGGCGCGCCTGCATTCCGCGATGGCTTCTTCAATTTTTCCCTGGAAGTGATACGTCCAGCCAAGAAACGTGTGCGCCTCGGCCGTCGGATGCAGCTCCAAAGATCCGCGATAAAGTTCCACGGCGCGTTCATAATCGCCTTCCATCTGCGCGGCAAACGCCTCCTGGAAGCGCTCCTTCGCCTGAGTCTCGTGATCCGATGCCATGGCTAATTTAGAACACAGCGATGGAAGCGTGTCAAATCGGGGCGGATATTTGTAGGACAGCCACTCCTGGCTGTCCTCTTGGTTGTCTTTTCAGCTGTCCAGTTGCGCCTCAGCAGCGCAGTAGCGGACAGCCAGGAGTGGCTGTCCTACTAAAATCACATCTTCGACATGCCGAATCCATCGATCTGCACGTCGAGCTGGTGGTTGATCCGGATCCCGTAGATGCCGTCCGTCTTCGCGGCGCCTCCGGTTTTTGGCAGCGACGTGACGACTGTACCGTTGATGACAAAGTCGATCTTGTCGCCCTTCACGCGCACTTCCAAAGCGTTCGTGGCCGTCCCGCCCGCGTCGGGTTTTTTCACCGCGGGGCTCGGCGTTTTGGGCGACACTCCCTGCGTCGACGAACCATCGCGCCGCTTGATGAGGTACGTCCCGTCATCCGTCACCATAAAGTACAGGTAGCTTTGCGTCGCGCCTTCCAGGCCGCTTCCGCCAAAGATCAGCCCGTAATATTCGTCGTAGCCCGTGGATTTAATCAGTTTGAATGTGCCCTTGAGCGTGTAGTCCCCGGTGGCCGTGTTCGCCGGGTTCCAGTAGATCGCCGCCATAGGGTTGATGGCGTGAAAGCCCGACCCGCTGACCGTGAACTTGTTGGTGCCCGGCGCATCCGGGTCGGACGCTTCCGCGCTGTGGTCCGAATGCAACTTCCAACCCTTTGGCGCTTGCGCGAATGCCGGCGCAATTGCGAGTAGCGCGGCCAATACCAATCCAACAAAATGCTTCATGTATGTGCCTCCTCAGGAAATGGCTTCGGCAAATCATACTCCCGTTCCGCGTCCGCGTGACTCGGATTTATGTAGCGCCCAGCTTTAGGCGGGCATTTTTGGTTCGGTCAGTTGCCCGCCTGAAGGCTGGCGCTACACAACCCCGAAGCAATACGCGTGCTAGAATTCTCGTGTGTCCAAACAAATCATCCGACCTGCCCGCACGATCAGCGGGTCGCTCGAAGTTCCGGGCGACAAATCCATTTCTCATCGCTACGCCATGCTCGCCTCGCTCGCCGAGGGCGCGAGCGAAATCACGCACTTCTCCGCTGCGGCGGATTGCCGCAGCACGCTGGATTGTTTCTCGCGCCTCGGCGTGAAGATCGATACCGAAGGCGACCGCGTCCGCATCGCCGGCCTCGGCCTCGAGGGACTTCGTAGACCCCGCGCGACGCTGGACGCTGGAAATTCGGGCACGACGATGCGCATGCTCGCCGGAATTCTGGCCGGACAGGAATTCCGCTCGACCATCGACGGCGACGCTTCCTTGCGCCAGCGTCCGATGCGCCGCGTGATGGACCCGCTCACGCAAATGGGCGCCAAGATTCATGCGCGTGAAGGAGGCTTTGCCCCGCTGAAGATCGAAGGCACGCGCCTCACTCCCATCGAGTACGCGCTGCCCGTGCCGAGCGCGCAGGTGAAGTCCGCGGTCCTTCTCGCAGGGTTGTTCGCGGAGGGCGCGACGTCCGTGACCGAACCCGTCCGCACGCGCGACCACACAGAACTGGCTCTCGCCGAATTTGGCGCGCGCCTCGAGCACGTGGGCCGCACAATACGCATCCACGGGCGCCCGCGCCTGAAAGGGTGCGCGCTCGCGGTTCCCGGCGATCTTTCCTCTGCCGTCTTTTTCCTGGTGGCCGCGATGGTGCTTCCGGAATCAAACATCGTGGTTCATAACGTCGGCCTGAACCCCACGCGTTCCGCCGTTCTCGATGTTTTGGGTTCGATGGGAGCGCCGGTCAGCCTCGTATCGATTCGCAGCGAACACGGCGAGCTTGTGGGCGACGTTTCCGTCCACCATGAACCGTTGAAGGGTGGCTCGATCGAAGGCGACGCCATCGCCCAGTTGATCGACGAGCTTCCGGCGATCGCCGTGCTCGGTCCGTACACCGAGCAGGGAATCGAAATCCGCAACGCAGCCGAGCTGCGCGTAAAGGAAAGCGATCGCATCGCGGTCCTGGCGGAGAACCTCCGCCGAATGGGCGCGAAAGTAGAGGAGCTACCCGACGGTTTGCGCGTGGCAGGCCGCTCCGCAGGCCGCTTGCACGGCGCCGAAATCGAGCCGCATGGCGATCATCGCATGGCCATGGCGTTCGCCATCGCGGCCCTGGGAGCCGAAGGCGAAACCGTGATTCGCGACGCCGAATGCGCCGCAGTCTCCTACCCGGAATTTTTCGCCACGCTGGATCGACTAGTCGAGCGATAGCTGGCCAGAAGATATCTCTTAAATTCCCGGTGCAGTGGAAATTGAGGGATTTACGAGATGAGCCTTTCAAGGTTCAACCAAATAAATCCACGTTTTCCGGCGCTGAATGCTCCGGCGCATGCTAGCCCAGGGCAACGCCCTGGGTTTCGGGAGTCTATGTATCGCGTTGCGCCCTGAAGGGGCGAAGGGTCCGCCCTCCGCCCTTTCAGGGCGGAAAATATGTTGAGCGCACGAAACCCGGGGCGTTGCCCCGGGCTAGTTACCTCCGCGCCGTTGGCGCGGCCACATGGCCGAGTACTCAAGCGGAGCAAATTAAGAGCAGGGATTTATGAGATCACTTCTAGGAATCGCTACGCTGCCCCGCGCCACTGTGAAACATTTGTAACACTGTATTCATCTGGCATTAAAGGACATACGAATTTTTTAGAACGCGTATGCAGGTCCTTTCTTGACACTCCGTTGCCGCAGCGGTTAACCTCGCCTGCGAATGCTTCCCAGACTTCGTCGGATACTAATCGCGTTGCTCATTTTGGCGGGCGTGGTGGCGCTCGCCTATCAGTCCCGCCATAAGATTCATCTGGCCGACTTCACCTGGAGAAAATTCATAGACACCGTCGGCCAGGCGAACATTTGGCTGCTTTTGATTTCGTTCGTCGCACTGTATGGATGCTACGCGATCCGCGCTGTCCGCTGGCAACGCTTCTGCCACTATCTGGGCCCAACGTCTTTCTTGAACACGTTTCGCGGCACGCTGGAGGGCTTCGCCGCCATTTTTATTCTTGGGCGCGCCGGGGAACCTGTCCGGCCGCTGCTGCTGGCGCGCAAGGCTCGCCTGCCCGTCTCCAGCATGTTCGGCATCTACTTTTTGGAACGGTACTGCGACTTCGCCGCGGCCGCGGCGCTGGCTTGCCTTAGCCTGCTTGTATTTCCGAACCGGCTCTCCGACGCAGGGGCGGACATGGATTGGGTAGGAAGCGCCCGGCATGGAGCATGGTTGCTGCTCGCCGGGTTGATTGGTCTTACCGCGGTCCTGGTTTACTACCGCGTTCACGGCGCGGCGGCGGTCGACCGCGGGCTGGAGCGCTGGCGCGGCAGCGGTGGTTTCAGAATGCGTTTCGCGTCCGCCATTTCGGGCATCAGCGAAGGACTGCAGGCCATTCGGACCATGTCCGATTTGTGGGCGGCGATTGGCTATACCGCCGCGCACTGGGTGCTCGTCGTGGTGATCTACATGTGGGTTTCTCAGGCGTTCTCCAGCGCGTTTGTGCACTCGGACATGAATTTTTGGGGAGCCATGCTGTTGCTCGCGGTCACTCTTGTGGGCTCGGTGCTGCAACTCCCGGGCATCGGCGGCGGCGCACAAATCGCCAGCATCGTTGCTCTCACGTCGATTTTCGGTGTTGAGCAAGAACCCGCCATCGCCATCGCAGCCGTTCTGTGGATCGTCACCTTTGCCGGATGCACGCTGGTAGGAGTTCCTTTGCTGATCCACGAGGGAATGTCCTTTGGCGAATTGCGCAAGCTGGCGCGCGCCGAAGCCGAGGCGGAAGAGGCCGGCAAGCACATCACCGTGCCGGGCGCAAATGGCATTAAAGCAACGGCCGCGGTGAAGGGAAAGTTGCGAGGAGATTCGGCGCCGTGAAGTGCCCATTTTGTTCGGTCATGGAAGACAAGGTCATTGACTCACGCGAGGGCCGCGCCGGCGATCTGATCCGCCGCCGCCGCGAATGCCTGAAGTGCGGCCGGCGCTACACAACCTACGAGCGCATCGACGAAATTCCATACATGGTGATCAAAAAAGATGGCCGCCGCGAGCGCTTCGACCGCCAGAAAATTCTGCAAGGCCTCCTGAAATCGTGCGAGAAGCGTCCCGTGGCCACGGCAAAGCTCGAGGCCCTGGTGGACGAAGTCGAGCGCTTCGTCCACGAAGCGCCCGAGCGCGAGCGCAAAACCAGCGAGGTCGGCGAGCTACTGATGAATCGAATCAAGAGGCTCGACAAAGTCGCCTACGTCCGCTTCGCCTCCGTCTATCTGGATTTCAAGGACGTGAAGGAATTTATGTCCGAGTTGAAGGGCCTGCTGAAAGACCGCTCGAAGAAGTAGCTCCCGCCTGCGCTGGAAGATCTAATACTGGTACGTATAGTTCTTCAGGACGATTGCCGGGAAGCAGCCGCTTCCGATATATTTCCTCCACGGTACCTGATGGATTATTTTTTGAATTCTTGCCACTTCTCATGCGCCGCGGTGTTGGAGAGGGCGATGACCAGATTGCATCAAATCGGAGAATTCAGATGAAACTGAATTGGCGGGCAGTGGTCACGGTTCTCGCGGTAATCGGTCTCGGTCCCCTCAGCGTGAATGCGCAATGGGGCGGCGGCGATTCGGACCATAGCGGTGCTATCACCTATGTAGCCGGGTCCACGCAAAAGATCTGTCAGGTGACCGGCCAGACGGACCACGAGTTCAACACTCCCACGGCGAGCCAGACGGAAACGCGCTACGGACTCGCCGGCGCCGATCTCGGCTATTCGTTCGAGCACAACGGAACGCTCTTCTTCCTCTTCGGCGACGCGCAACCGACCGCAACTTTTAACGGTTATCCCAACGGGAGAAGCGATCCGCCCCGTGACCCGAATTACGATGATGCTATCGGCTTCACCTCCCTCCGCGACCTCACCACCTGCCCGAAGCTGGACTTCTTCACGGATTCCATCGGAGCGTACAGAAGCCCGAAGGTTGCGCCGATCACGCTTCGCACCAACGAAATGCCGATCTCGGGAATCAGCGAGGGCGGCAGGATGTATGTGATCTTCGGCACGGACAATATCTACGCCAATCCTCCCTATGCGAGCCCGCCTCCGCTGAACGGTGTTCAGAATCTTGGCGCCGGCCCAACGCGCAGCGTCGTCGGAGTATCCGACGACAACGGGAGTACCTGGCGCTATCTGTATGATCTCTCCACTTCGCATCTCGCGAGTGTGCCGCCTTACAACGCTAAATTCATCTACACGGCCATCGCCCAGGGGTTTGACGGCTATGTCTATATTTGGGGAAGCGAAGGCGGGTTGCAATTTCGCCAGAGCGTCCCGTACCTGGCCCGCAAGAAAGCTTTCCTCATGGATCAGCCGGGAGAGATGGAATATTTTTCAGGATTTGACCGCGGAGGATGGCCGCTTTTTTCGCAGTCCGAGGCGGACGCGGTCCCGCTTTTCCGGGATTACGACGGCTCGAGCTTCACGCTGACAAATTGCATGGCCCACAAAGGCGTGGAGTGGAACGCGTACGTCCAGCGCTGGGTAATGCTCTACGATTGCTCCGACGAAACGCCTCTGAACCTCCGCGGTATCTACTTGCGCACCGCGCAACAGCCCTGGGGCCCGTGGAGCGCGCCGCAAACTATTTTCAACGCCACGCGCGACCACGGAATTTGCGTGTTCATCTATAGCGATTCGACCGGCGCTTGCCCGAATCCCGGCGGACAGACCGCCGCGGGCGGCAATTACGCGCCGTATTTTATTTCTCCGCTCACCACGGGCGATGAAGATGGGACTTCAATCTTCTACTGGACCATGGCCACTTTCGACCCGTACACACAAATGATTATGAAGACCACCATCCAGGGCTCGAAAGATCATCACGAGTAGGACAAACCTTCGCGATCACCAAATGGTGAGCCGCACCGAAACCTACAAAGATATTCGCAGGGGTCGAAGACTCAGACGGCGTGGGCCCGGAAAAATCCGGGCCCACCCGATCAAGCGAGAGGGACAGCAAAGCTAGCCGATCTGAAGGTTATTCTCCACCGAGAAAACGCCGGGGACACCATTCGCAACGATTCCCGCGACGTTCTTGTCCATCTGGTTCATCACCACGCCTTCAAGAGTTACGTGCCCATTCTTCACGATGATATGGACTTGCGGGATGGCGCCCATCGTGTACCGTCCCAGGTCCGCGTGAGAAAACACGGCGCGAAATTCAGCGCGGCGAATCTGATCGTCGAACCTGGATGGCGGCAGCACCTCGATGTTGTTGACCACGCTGGTGACTCCGGGAATCGATTTTACAAATTTTCCGGCGTCGTCCTTCGTGGTAGCGTGCTCGCTGATCACCTGGCCGCTCAAAATCACTTGTGTGCCGTTCACCTGATATTCCAGGTGGTCGAACACCCCATACCAGGGAAGCATGGCGAGATTGTGTTGCACCTGGTTGGCGATCGCTGAAACATTGGGATTGGTCGATGTGCCGGCGGTCGCGCCGGAAACGCCCAAGGTAAGGCTCATCGCCCCCGCCAAAATCATTGCAAATAAAAATCTTAGAAGACTTGCACGAGTTGTCATGATCGTTCTCCTTTCCGAGGCCACGTCGGGCCCGCGTTCCTTACAACCCTACACTCACTTAGATGCGGGGTTGCCCCAAAAGGCATCCTGGGCACAACGCACAACGAACCTTTCGAGCCGCGCCGCGCAATTCTGGTACGATGGCGCAGGGTGTCGGAGCATTGGCGTCCTGCCAACGGTGAAGAAGAAATGGGAACCAAGGCTATCTGGACGATCGCGCATCGCGGAGCCTCCGGACACGCGCCCGAAAATACGATGGCGGCGTTTCGCCGCGCCGTGGAACTGGGCGCGCGCTTCATTGAAACCGATCTGCAGCTTTCGCGGGACGCTCAAGTCATTGCCATCCATGACTTCACGTTGGACCGCACAACGAACGGCAAAGGCCAGGTGCATCTGCAGACGCTCGAACAAATCCGCGCCCTCGATGCCGGCGCGTGGTTCGGTGACCGCGGCGCAGGGCCGTTCTCCGGGGAACGCGTGCCCACGCTCAAGGAAATACTCGACTTCGCAAAAGAGCATGACGTTATTTTTTATCTGGAAATTAAATCCGGCCCGTCGTGGGGAATTGAGCATGCCGTGGTCGCGGAATTGCGCGACCAGAACGCCTCCGCGCGCGTCGTGATTCTGTCGTTTGACCCCGCCACGCTCGATTCGGTTCACCGCCTCGATAGCACCATGATGACCGGACTCTTGTGCGAGCACCCGTCCAGCGATCTGGTCGAGCGCACGGTTCGCGCGGGTGCCCGGCAGCTCGTCGCTCGCGGCGACCTCATCACTCCTGACGTTGTAGAGAAGGCCCATCATGCCGGCTTGCAGGTAGCGGCCTGGACGATTAACGAGACCGAACAAATGCGCCGTCTGATCGTAACCGGCGTGGATGGAATCATCACAGATTTTCCCGACTGCCTCTTCAAGGTATTACACGATCAGCTTGGTTGAACGCGTCACACCCTTCCGGAATTCTCCGTGTTCTCGGTCTTCTCAGTGTCCTCTGTACTAAAGGTTTTTCCGGTGGGCTCGAAAGCCCTTAGCACGGGGGACACAAAGAAGCCAGAGCGCCAGATATGCGTTAGTCACCGCGTCAATTGGAACAGCGCCGCGAACTCGGAGATCGTAAGCTGTTCCGCGCGGACATTTGTCAATAGACCCGCTTCCCGCAAAACATTCTCGGCGCGCGCCCCCAGCCGCCCCCGCAGATTGTTGCGCAACGTCTTCCTCTTTTGCGCGAAACATTCCTTCACGAAATCAAGAAACGCATTTTCATCCTCGACGGAATGTTTCACCCGCGCTCCCGGCATCCCGAAACTCACAAGCGCGGATGCCACTTTCGGCGGCGGCCGGAACGCACTCGGAGGAATCCGGAACGTGATCTCCGGCCGGCCGAACCACTGCGAAACCACGGAGAGATACCCGTAATCGCGCCTGCCCGGCTGCGCCACAATTCTTATCGCAACCTCAAACTGAATCACGATATGAATGGCCGCAATGCGCTCTGCGTGCTCGAAGAGGCGGTGCAAAATGGGCGACGTAATGTAGTAAGGCAAATTTCCGTAAACGGAAAAACGATCGCCGCCCGTCAATTTTTCAAAATCGACAGCCATCACATCGCTCTCGACAACTTCCACGTTCTTGCAAGATGCTGTGACTTCGCGCAAGCGTCTGGCAAGCCGCGCATCGAGTTCAATGGCGATCACTTTGCTCGCCCGTTTCGCCAGGCGCGTCGTCATTTCCCCATGTCCCGCGCCGATTTCCACCCACACACCATCATCGATGCGAACCGCGCCCGCGATCCGCTCCTGCCAGCCCGCATCAGTAAGGAAATGTTGCCCCAGCTTCTCAGGTGACATGGCAGGCAAGTGTACCAAGCGGACCGCGCATTGACAGCCCGGAGAATCTGTTCTTGCTTTCCATCTGACCCCGAGAAAAAGGCCGTTTTTTTTGATAGTCCAGTCCCGTTAGGGACGAAAGAACGTAGCCCACTGTGTTAACGGTGGGAACGTGCGTATGAAGAAAATTAAGCCCCGGAGGGGCGGCACGGGGTTAGCCTTGTGCCGCCCCTCCGGGGCTCGGATTTTACTTCCTGGGACACCCACCGTTGAAACGGTGGGCTACGATGTGCCGTCCCTACGGGACTGGTCGTGCGAAAAAATATCCGCCACCGGCATGACGAGCTTTCGTTACGAGGCTGCGCCTACGAACCCGCCGTCTGACTCATCGCCGCCGTCATCCGCTTCTTCATTTCCTCGGGCGAAACATCTTCCACATGAGTCGCAACGGACCACATGTGCCCGAACGGATCGAGCAGCGACGCCGAGCGATCGCCGTAAAATTGATTTTTGATTGGCCGGAGCACCTTGGCTCCGCTATCCATCATTTTCTGGACCACAGCGTCGACATCTTCCACATACACGTGCAACCCCGAGGAGAACCCTCCCACCGTTTGCGGGCTCATAATGCCCATTGCGGATTCTCGTCGGCCAGCATGACGATCGAATCGCCGATTTTCAGCTCCGCGTGCATGACCCTGCCGTCAGGCCCCGCCATGCGCACGATTTCCGTCGCTGCGAAAACGCTCTTGTAGAAATCGATCGCCCCGGCCGCACCTCTGACATAGAGATACGGAGTGACGTTGTGATACCCGTCGGGAATTGGTTTAACGTTGGACATTGTGCTGACCTCCAATGCGATTTATCTCGAAACCCTCCGGTCAGTAATCGAAGATTCCTTCGAACCCGGATGAGACGCCGCGACACCGATTTTACTGCGGATCGTTTCTCAACCGCATTCAGATTTTTTCCGGCCGCGCCACGCAGGACGCGAGTGGAAATGCATATGACCATCCTCATTCCGAGTATTCGAAGACCATCACATGAGCTTCCTCGACAATCAGATTGGAGAGAATGGGGAGGCTTTTTCCTTGTCCCCCGCCTTCCACTGCTGCCAATTCCTTGCGCAAATCACCATGGATATCGCGAGTCGCGCGCGGCGGCGTGAGCACGTAGTGTTTCGGAACGGCCGAATAAAACCGCTTTTCCTCCGGTACCCACAGCCCGCTTTTTGCTACCGCACCTGTCGGAACTTTTCCCAGCAGCTCGATGCGGTCGGGACCCACCTCTTTGAAGACCGCAACCGTTCCCGTCGTTCCCGTGAAGTAAATGCGCCCCGTTTCTGCGTCAAAATCCACATTGTCGGCGCCGCCCACGCTGTCGAGGGTCTGAACTACCTTTCCTGTTTCCGTATTCATGACCACCAGTTTCCCGGGTTCATGCTGGTGCCCGCCGCCAAGTTGTCCTTCGTGCTGGATCATCCGGCTGCCGACGAAGAGCCGGTGATGCGCCTCGTCGACGGCAGCTGCGTGTGGCACAGGGCCTCCGGTGATGGGCCATTCAGCCACGACCGCGCGCTTTTCCAGGTCGATCACCTCCGTGTGGCTCTCCCCGCCGATCACATCACCCATGGCCACAAACATCCGCTTGCCGGAAGGCTCCAGAGCAATGCCGGACGGATCGCCGCCCGGCAGCTTGATGCTTCCGACTAACTTTGCGGTGCGAGTATCGACGATTTCGATGGAAGCATTCTCCGCAACATGGGCTCCGCCTCCCCCGATCTCGACGTTATTTTCAGAGACAAACGACTCGACTCCGGCGTAGAGCAGATGTCTCGCAGGGTCATATGCGGCATTGTCCGCGCCCCGATTTGGATCGCCGTACGCGGATAATTCGACGGTCTTGGTCACCTCGTAAGTGACGCCACTGATCGCTACGACAGTGCTGTTGGTCAATGTCAGCCAAATTTCGTTACTGTCCGGAAGATAGAACGCCTTCTTGGGCATCTCGGCCAGGCCCTTGGTTTCGTGGATGACCTTGCCGGCGCGCAGGTCCACGACGAGGAGGCTCTTGGCAGCCTCGCCGCAGATGAACAAGCGCTGCCCCTTCACGTCCGCGGCCATACGGTCCATGTAGCCTTCGGTCGGCACGGGAATGGTTTCGACCAGTCTTAAGAGTCCGGACATACGGGTCATGGGCGCCTGCTGGCTGGTCCACGGCTGGGACTGCGCCCCGGAGGCCGGAGCGATTGAAAGTGCAAGGAATAGCGCCAAGGCATATCTCATTTCAGTTCTCCCGGTTGGAAATTCCGACACATAGGAAACCAATTCAAAAGCACCGTATCACTGCACATGCGGCGTCGTCAAAGCCTCGCCACCCACTCGTGATCCAGCATGATCCTTGACGGCTGTGAAGGGTTTCAGTACGTTGGAAGCCTCGAATTCGTTATGAAAATACTCTTTGTCGCATCGGAAGGGCTCCCATTTTCAAAGACGGGCGGCTTGGCGGACGTGATCGAAGCGCTGCCCAAATCGCTGGCCGCGCTCGGCCACGAAGTGACCGTGCTATTGCCGCGGTACCGCAACACGCGCGCGACCGCGGTCACCGTGCCAAGCCTGACCATTCCGATGGGGGATGGCCTGCGCTTTCCAGCCATCGTCGAGGGTGGAGCGCGGCACGGTGTTTCCAGCTACTTTGTAGATGATCCGGAATACTTCGATCGCGAACAACCGTACGGCGTGGCAGGGAAGGATTACCCGGACAACGCCGAACGCTATGCGGAACTGTGTGGAGCGGCCATCGAATTCTGCAAGCAGGTTTGGATGCCCGACGTGATCCACTGCCACGACTGGCAAGCGGGCCTGGTTCCCGTGCTGTTGCGAACGCGCTATGCGAAAGATAACGCGCTGCGCGAATTGCCTGTTGTCTTCACGATCCACAACATGGGCTATCACGGCGCGTTTCCGCGCGACACCATGAAAAAAATCGGCTTGCCGGAAAGCTTGTTCGGAATCGACGCGATGGAGTTCTACGGGCGAGTCAATTTCCTGAAGGGCGCGCTGATTTTTTCCGACTTCCTGACGACGGTGAGCCCGAAATACGCCGAAGAAATAAAAACAGTGGAGTACGGCCAGGGTCTCGATGGCGTGATTCGGGATCGCGCCGATCGCCTCACCGGAATCCTGAACGGCGTGGACTACGCGGCGTGGAGTCCGGAGCGCGACAAAGTCATCGCCGCGCGCTATTCGCCGAAAGACCTGTCCGGCAAGCTCGCGTGCAAAAAAAACCTGCTCGAAGCGTTCGGCTTTCCCTCGGAAGCGGTGAACAAGCCTGTGATCGGCATCGTCTCGCGTTTCGCCGGTCAAAAAGGGTTTGACCTGATCGAACAAATTGCGCCCGCTTTGCTGGAAGAGGACCTGGCGATTGCCGCGCTCGGTGCGGGAGAAGCGAAATACGAAAAACTCTTCCGCGAACTGGCCAAAGCTTATCCCGCAAAATTCAGCGTGAAAGTGGCGTATGACAACATCCTTGCGCACAAGGTCGAAGCCGGCGCGGATATTTTCCTGATGCCTTCGCACTATGAACCCTGCGGCCTGAATCAGATCTACAGTTTGAAATACGGCACGGTCCCCGTGGTGCGGGCCACCGGTGGACTGGACGACACGATTGAGGAGTTCGATCCTGGAACAGGGCACGGCACGGGGTTCAAGTTTCAGGCGTATGATGGACCATCGCTGCTCGCAGCGATCCAGCAGGCTCTTTCTGTCTTCCGGAATGAACCGGCGGTCTGGCGCCGCATCCAGTTGAGCGGCATGGCCAAGGATTTCTCCTGGCAAGTCTCCGCAGCCGAGTATGCGAAGCTATACGAGGCGGCCTGGAAATCCAGAAACCAAAAAGCTGTAACTTCATCTAATCAAGGACGGACGAAATCGGTTAAGATGTCGCCCGTAGTTCCCATAGGAAAGGGTTCACATGGCAGATAATGTAAGCAATGTAACGGACAGCACGTTTCAGGCGGAAGTCATCGAGGCCAGCAAGACTCAGCCCGTGATGGTCGATTTCTGGGCGGAGTGGTGCAGGCCCTGCCTGATGCTGGCTCCGACGGTGGCCGAGGTTGCCACCGCCTACGCGGGAAAAATTAAAGTCGTGAAATTAAACGTCGACGAAAACACCAACTCCGCTGGCCAGTTCAACATCCGTGGCATCCCCACCCTGCTCATCTTCAAGGGCGGGCAGGTCGCCGAGCAAGTCGTCGGCGCGGTCCCTCGCGACCAGATCGAGAAAGCCGTTCAGCGCCACCTCGCGTAAGCTCACCATGCCAGATCGAACAGCGCGCCGGGAAGCCGCAGCGATCCCGGCGCAGGTGCCATTGGGCGCAGAGTGACGTCATGGCCCGCTACCATGATGAAGAGTGGGGCGTGCCCGTTCACGACGACCGCCGTCTCTTCGAATTTCTGATCCTCGAGGGCGCGCAAGCGGGACTCAGTTGGGAAACGGTCCTGCGGAAGCGCGAGCGTTACCGCGAGGCGTTCGACGCCTTTGATGCTTCCAAAATCGCGCGGTACGACGCCAAAAAATCCCGCGCGCTGCTGGCCGACCCCGGCATCATAAGAAATCGCCTGAAAATCTCTTCCACCATTTCCAACGCACAGGCGTTTCTCGAAGTGCAGCGCGAATTCGGCAGCTTCGACGCCTACATCTGGCAATTCACCGGCGGCAAACCGCTGCAACACACGCGGCGCGGCCCGAAAGATGTCCCCGCGAGCACCGCCGAATCCGACGCCATGAGCAAAGATTTGAAAAAGCGCGGCTTCCGCTTCGTCGGCTCAACCATCTGCTACGCCTTCATGCAAGCCACCGGCATGGTAAACGACCACCTCCGCACCTGCCACCGCTGGTCCAAGATTGGTTGAGTGTCCGTGTAGCACAGGCACTCTGCCTGTGCGGTTTTCTACACTTTCAAAAATTCCCACACTTTCGACAATCTCCA
This sequence comes from uncultured Acidobacteriota bacterium, assembly GCA_963804145.1. Taxonomy (GTDB): domain Bacteria; phylum Acidobacteriota; class Terriglobia; order Acidiferrales; family UBA7541; genus Palsa-360. Next base: position 156,959 of record CAWDPI010000012.1, read on the forward strand.
CACCGTCAACGCTCGCAAAGCGCACAGGCAAGAGTGCCTGTGCTACAAAAGCGCCTCTTCCATTATTTAGCCAGAATGCGCAGCGTGCTAGCAGGATAGAGAGCAAGCAACCGCCCCTGAGCCGGCGAAACGCGCTCCAATTCCAAAAGCGCCAGCCCTGCTTTCTTCAGCTCCGTTATTTTCGCGTTGGTATGCAGCACATGCCCGATCACCAGGTGCAAATGCGGCTCATGCCCGAAGCAAAGCACGACCCTCGCCTTCATCGATTGCAGTTCACGCAGCAACTCCGACGGAGCGCTGGTGCCCTTCAAAGCGTCCGTGCGAATAATTTTCTTGGACGAATAGCCGAGGGTTTCGCAAAAGATTTCGGCGGTCTGCACGGCCCGCAGCCACGGACTGGTCAGCACCGCATTCGGCTTCACGTCCAGAGCGCGCAAGCCAAGCGCCGCAGCGTGAGAGCGTTTCATTCCTTTGGGAGTAAGAGGACGCTCGGTGTCGGGCGGACAATTCGGATCTTCGCGGTCCACCGCGATGCCGTGGCGGATCAAGTAGAGATGCATCATTACGCGACCCTCTGCTTCTCAACCACCAGGACCCGCTGAAACGACAACCTCAGATTCAGCTCCCGTTCGAGAAGCCGCGCTTTTCTTTCGATGCCGGCAAGATTCAGCCGCGAAGCGTCGCGCATCTCCACGTGAATGCGAACGTCGCGCGGCCCGCCCTCGACGGTGAGTCTGGCGATGGCCTGCCGGTGATCGCTTTCCAGGCGCTCGGCCAGCCGCAGCATTCCCGCCAGCAGTCGCGCTTTCTTTCGTTGTTCGCGGTTGAGCGTGGCGAACACGTTGTGCGCCGCGCTGGGCTCTGATTTCCTGTTGTGATAGCGCACGAGGCAGGCCGTCATATTTTTCGCCCACCCGCGCAAGCCCGGAATTTTCGCGTTGCGGATAAGATATTCGCCGTGACGGTGGTGCGCTTTGCGGTTGATGAGCACGCCGCAATCGTGGAGCATCGCGGCGGATGCAAGAACAGTTCGCGCTTCAAAATCAAAGTGGTGATACGGCCAGAGCTGGTCAAACAGTTGCAACGCCAGCACGTGAACCTGCTCCGCATGTTTCAGATCGCAGCGCACGCGGCAGGCAAAAGACTCTGCGCCCGCCATCATGATTTGCGCACGGTTCCGCTGCTCCTCGGTGGGCGCCGCCGGTCCCATCTGAGCGGCGGCGAGTTCCTGCAGCAAGCCTTCGCGCACGCCCACGCGCGGCGTGATCATCTGGCGCAGCCGCAACCACCACGCCACGGTCACCAGGACAATCGCCGCAACGCCCATCACCTCGGCGCGGTCCCGCCGCACCGAAAACGCTTTCATTCGTTCTTCCACATCCAGCTGCAGAATGTGCCAGAGCCGGTCGCGCAGCAATCGCGAATTCAGCGTAGTGAAGCTGCCCACTCTGGGCCCCGAAGCCAGCGCCGCGAGAGTTTCCGCGTTGCCCCCGCAAGCGACGGCATTTGTCCCATTGGGTCGCGGGCGGCAGGGCAGCGCGCTCTGCAGCACGGACAAAACGTGCATGCGAATTTCGTTCGCCGTGTGTTCGTGAATCACGCCCTGCGCGCGGAACGCCTCCATCAACCGCACCGTCCCGAGCGGCAGCCCGATGCTTTCCTGCAGCACGCCGCGACGCAATTCATTCAGCTCCAGGCTGCCGCCGCCCAGGTCGAGGATGAAGCGTGGCGGATCGAAATCGCGCAGCGCGCGCGTGACCGCGACGCGCACGAGCCGCGCTTCTTCATCGCCGGAGATGACTTCGAGATCGATCTTGGCCGTGTGGCGAATGCGCTCGATCAAAACGTGGCGATTGCGGGCCTCGCGCGCCGCGCTGGTCGCCACCGCGCGATACGCGGTGACGCCGCGCGCATCCATGATGCTGCGGAATTCGCGGAACGCGGCGGTGGCGTCGCGCAAAGTTTTGCGGTCAAATTCCCCGGACGTAAACACCGAGTGGCCGAGGCGCACCGGCGCGCGAACCGATTCCACAATTTCCCAGTCGTCGTTGGAGCGGACGCGCGCGATCATCAGCCGGAACGCGTTCGATCCGGCGTCGATCGCCGCCAGGTGAATGGGTTTGCGAAGTCTCAGCGCCACAGGGGGGCCAGAGCCGCGGATGGCCGGTAGTGCGTGCGTGTGATGCCAAGATGAGCGGCAATGCGTTTCCGCAAATCTGTATTGACGGAGACGACGCTTGCCTCGCCGTCCATCGCCAGAAAGCCGTGGCTCTCGGCAAGCGCTTCAAATTCCTTTTTGATCTTGGCCTGATACAGGATGAAGGACTGAAACAAATCGTCAGAAAGCGACATGTCCCGCCCGGACTCCCAGTAGCTGATCGCGTGCGATTTGCGAAACTCGCGCTCGAAGGCCACTTCCGGGCGCACGTTCAGCCAGAACGTGAGATCGGGACGCAGAGCCATTTCGTACAAGCCGTGCAGATAGTCGCGCTCGATGCCGCGGGCCACCGCGCGGGCGATCAAAGTATAAAAGTAGCGGTCCGCCAGGACCACAAAATCGGAGCGCAGCGCCGGGATGATGCGGTGCTCGAGCTGGTCGTAGAAATCCGTCGCATACATCAGCGTGAGCGTCATCCGGGTGATCGTATTTTCGGCCAGCAGCGCGTCGATATCTTTCGCCACCAGTCCCGAGCGGCGCAGCCCCATCGTCTCCACCGCGAAGCCTTCGGATTCCAGCCATTCCGTCAGCAGGGAAATCTGCGTCGAGCGGCCCGATCCGTCCATGCCTTCGATCACGATCAGCGAGCCGCCGAATTCCTCGTCGTTCACGCCGGGAAGAGGCAACCCATAATTGCGCGGAGCAGCGCCCGAAGGCAGCAGCCCCTTTTTCAGGTGGCCATTCTTACGGCTCGTCTTGGCGGATTTCACAACGCCCTCCGCGCGGACTTCTTGGGTGCGAATCGCGACAGATCGATGCGCGATTTCACGATCTGGCGCATCTGCTTTTGCAGCTTGTTCACGGGAAGCGTTCCATCCATCACCACGAATTTGTCGGACTCAATCATCTCGTCGTATTGCGCCAGGATGCGTCCCTGAAAAATTCGGAAACTTTCCGCGCGGTCGAGAGAAAGGTTCAAGTCCATGCCGGCTTCGTAATACTTCAGTTTCGGGCGGCCGCTCATGATGCGGTTGACGGCCACGTCCAGCGGCGCTCGAAAGTAAAACGTAATATCCGGAACCGGTGCGAACCGGTAAAGATTCCGCAGCCAGCGCGGCGAACAATTTCGCGCCACGTCGCGCGCAAACGCCGTATAGATGTAGCGGTCCGCAAGCACCAGGTACCCGCCATGAAGCAGCGGCAGGATCTGCCGCTCGCAGCGGTCGGCAAAATCCGCGGCGTGCAGCAGCGAAAACGTCGTGGGCGTCAGAAGCCGCCGCTGCTTTCCGCGGCGCGTGGCGGATTTCACCAGCGGCGAGGAGTTCCACTCCGTGAAATGCAGCCGATACCCGCCGATTTCCAGCCAGCGTTTCAGCAGGTAAAGTTGCGTGCTTTTCCCGGAGCCATCTATGCCTTCCACGACGATCAGCGCCCCCGGGTATGACCGGGAGGGCTCCAGCCGCAGCGAGGGCTCCTCAGTGATTTGCAAAGGATTGGCGGGCGACTGCTCAACCGCTGATAAAGGGCGCGAAGTCACAAGAGTCTCCCGGGCCCCCATTATACCCACACAATGTAAAAGTTTGGTGACAACTAGATGAGTAGAAGATGAATGAGGAAAAAAAGTAGCACAGGCATCCGCCGCGGCGGACCTGTGCGGTTTTGAAAGCTTAACGCAAGCGACAGCGCAACAATCTCGGCAAAGCCCCCATTCCCGCCGCAGCGATTTCCCCGCAACCAGCGCCCTTCACCCCTTCGAAACTTCCCCCGCCGCCAGCACCCCCGTTTTCAGATCACTCGCCTTTTCCGCCACCGCAGCCGCTTTCGCAAACAGCGCCAGCGCATCCGATATCCGCTGCGTTTCCTTTTCCTTCGTCGTCTGCCAATTGACAAACGCATCCCTGGCTTGCGTCACCTCGCCCACGTTATGCTTGATGCGGTCGACGCAATGCGCGGTCATGCCCTCAATCTCCAACTGAATCTGGGCGCTTTCCTGAGACTTCCGCGCTTCGTATTCCTCGAAACGTTTGCGTTCGCCCGCTTCATAGGCATTCAGGGCATCCAGGCGTTTCCCGCCGTCCTGCAGCAGTTCGTTCACCGGAATCCCCGCGGCTTCCAGCGCCATCAGCACGGAAGCCTTCTTGACTTCGCTCGTCATTCCTCGCATATGGTCGCTGTCCAGCATTGCCGACACGGTATCGAAGTTGTAGCCGAGCCGCGAATTCATAATCCCAACCGCGAGATAAATATCCTGCAACGATAGCAGACTCCCCTGGCGGGGCGGAGAGTCCATGGCTTTGGCGTTCGTGCTCGTTTGATTCTCTCGAGTTGCTTTGGCAGCGGTAATATTAACTTGCGCTTTCGTATTGTCGCTGTTTCCATTAGAGCCATTCTGATTTTGGTGGCCGGAACCGAGATTCAGCAATTTATTGAACACGGTAGTCCTCTCTTGAACTCGTGAAGGCTCCCGCGCATGGCGTTCATTTCGACGGGTTGTTTCTGGCTCTGGTGAGAGCTTGCGGCTGGGATCGCCCGCAAGCGTGTTTTTCTTCGGCGCCTCGCCCTCATTCGCCGCTTTTGGGGCTGCTTCTGCGGCCACTGGTGAAGCGGCGCCCCTGGCTCGAATTGGCGCAGGGCCCGTCTCTGGACTGGATTCAGTCAATTCGCGGACGTTCGTTTCTTGTCGCGCTGGTGCGTCCAGGCTATTTGCGGACAAGGCCGTTGCGAGTCCGGCTGTCGCATGGTGAGATAACTCCATGGTTTGCGCCTCGCGTTCTGATTGCTCTCGCAGGATGCCTAGGACGAAATCTCCTCCGTCGCGCCTGCAATACATGGCAGTCCCTGAGAATTCTTCCCTTTGCCACTTGATTCTCAGCTTTGCACCAACGCTAATTGGTACGGAGACTCGAATACAGGCCCCAGAGTGCGAAGTGTCCTCGATCCTTGCCATTGCACCTCGCCATGCTCCGGGTTGATCTTCCCAGACCACTTCGGCTTTTGCCATGATGGCGGCCCTGGGCTCCACCCTTAGCCTGATCAGACCACTCATTGATGGTTATATCGGCAAAATTTCAAAGGACTTCAATAGGAATGCGCTCTAATGCGCCCATCGGAAACGCCACAGGTTTGTCCCTCAGACTGACTTTACAGGCTGCGGAAAAACTCAAAACTCTGTCATTCTGAGCGAAGCGAAGAATCTCTCCATGTTTCTTTTCTTATACTCAAATCGAAGAGGGATTCTTCGCTTCGCTCAGAATGACAGAACAAGGCCTTTTTTCCGCGGCCACTTTAGCCGCTGGCCCGTGCGAAATAGTGCTCACACCGAAACTCTACTGCCCCCAGATTTTTTCGCGCGAATCCTCGAACGGATACACATGCACCATCCACCCAAAAATCACCGGAAAGAACGTGCCCCCCGACTCGGTGCAGGCTTCCTTGGTGAGGATCGACCCTTGCAGTCCGAACTTGCTGAGGTCGGCGTGGCCGCGCTCTCCCTTCGGAGCCATGCACAGGTTCGTGTGCAGGTGCCACTGCGCGACGCTAAGCGGGACGCGCTCGTTCAATTGCTCCTCCGTCACGCGCTTGGGCATGGTGTACATCGCCCCAATCAGGTCGTATCCGGTTTTCGTTTTCTTGTAGAGCAGGGAAGTGGGCCGCGTGGGATCGAAGCTGAACGACTCGAGGAATCCGTTGTAATAATTCGTAAAGTGATATTCGGCCTGCGGAACATTCGGCATGAAAATGCGGAACCCGTCGGCGAGCGCGGCGTGATAGTCCTTGTATTTCTCGATAGACTCCCGCAACTCCCCGGCAATCTCGTCTGCCTTGGCCCAATCCTGCGGCGTCGCCGTGCGCAGCTTGGTCATGTACATGTGCGGCCCCATCTGGTGATGGTGCATGTGGCTCATCGCGTCCATGGCGCCGTGCTCGGCCTGCTGATCTTTTTCGTCCGCGCCTTGCCCCATCTTCATCCCGGGTATGCCGTGATCCATGTCCATTCCGGGCATGCTGCTATCCATCCCCGGCATATTCTGATTCTGCCCGGAAGCGTCGCCGGGTTTTTGCTGCTGCGCATTCTGCTGCCCCGTCTGCCGCGCAACGAGATTCGTCGCACCCCCCGCAAGCCCGAGAGACAACATAACGACAAGAGCGATAAGAAAATTCTTTCGAGTGTTCATGGCCTTTTCCTTCTCCTGCCTATTCTACGCGCCAGCGCCCGGGAAATATCAAGCAGCGCGTAGGTTTTGTAGAGGCCGCCCGTCTTTAGGGCGGGCAGCTTTTCGCTGTCCCCACAATTCAAACGCATGCATCACCTCGGATTCTTCCACCCACGTAAATGGCGCCGCCCAAAGGCGGGCGTCTTCTACGGCTTCTTCATCATTTCGTCCGTCTGCTGCTGCAGGCGCCGGCTCATCGCGTCCATATGTTGGCGCAGGATCGGCATCATTGCCGTCATGGCTTCTCCGGTGATGGCCGGCGTTTCTCGCAATAATTTTTGTCCTGTCGGCGATGTATAAAAAGCGACCAGCGCGTCAATATCGCCCTTCGTGAAATGCTTCTGGTACGTAGGCACCATGGCCTGCATCATCTCGTCAAAAGGCATGTCCTTCATCATGTCGTTCATCATCTTGTTCGTTCGCGCTTCAAAATCCGGGGGAAGCTTGTCTTTATCCTTCAAATACCGTTCGTGGGTCATCTGCTGCATGGATTTCGCCATGGTCTCCATTATTTTTTGCATCATATCGTGCGAATGTACGGCTTGAAGATACCTCTCCACATCCTCTTTTGAGGCCGGAGCGTTAGCGCCCGTATCTTGTGCCAAGCCACTGTAAGCAAACGAAACACATAGAATTGCCGCAACCAAAAAGCGCTTCATGAACATCCTCCAGTGATTCACTTTTATCCGAGCATAGCCCTATGTCGCTGAGTCACCTTTGTTCCGATCTAGCGGCCCAGTCCTGCACTACCATCCGTAGAAGGCTTCGGCAGGTATCGGATGAAGCCGTCGCGGGTTCGTTGCCACAGGATCGTATAGCCATTCGGGAGGGTGAGCTTTAGAGAGGCCAGCTTTTGGTTTTCGTCGTAGCCGCTTTCGTACAGCAGCTTCTCGCCGTCCGCCAGCGTCTGCGATCGAATTTCCCCCATATCCCCGTATTCATTCACGAGCAGCGGTCGATGTTGCGCGTTTCGGACCGTGGTGAGGCGATTCATAGAGTCATACTCGTAGAACTCCTCGCCGTTCTGGGAGTCATGCACATGCACGAGCCTTCCCGCCTTGTCATACTCATACTGAATTGCATGCCCGGAGGATTCCGTTCCGGAGGTGATCCGGTGCATCGCATCGTTCGTGAATTCGATCGTTTCCCCGTTCGGCGCGCGCACCTCCTGCAGGTCGCTCGCAATGTTCCGCCGAATCGAAAACGTCTCACCGGAGGCCGACCGAAGGCCGGTCAGTGCGCCCTGCTGCCAGGTCCTGTCCGGCCCGCTGGCCGGAAACCTGTAGGTCCAGCCGTCCATGGTTACCAGGTCCCAGCCATTATCGACCCATGCCAAAGTCGAACGGCTGAACGGGTCGCCAAGCGAGTTGCGCGCGCGGAATTCGGCACTCGCGTAGCCCGAGCCCATCGAAGTTCTGGCGTAATGAACTCTTTTTCCGTCGGCCAGGATCAGCTCGATCCAGGCGAATGTCTGCGAATCCCCCACGAGATAACTATCGAAAGAGGTCATTGCCCCAATTCCAAAAGAGCGAGAACGATTGTCCTTCGGGCGATACTTGCGAATGAATCGAAAGGGCGGTTCCTCTTGGAACGAAAAATCCGCATGCGCCATGACGAACAGCGGGACGCCTGTATAGTTTTCGAATCTTTCGAATCGGCTGTCCCCTTGCGCGTCGTTGATGCAACCCAGCCGCCAGCCTTGCTTCCCATTTGGGCTTTGGAGGATAGCCACACATGGAGCTTCCGAAGCTTCTGAAGGGGCATTGCCGCCCTGCCCGCCGAGCGACTCTCCCATCTCATCTATGTCCGAAACCGTGTAGACATTGCTGGTCACCGCACTTGTAACGTCCGAGCTTACGTTCACCGGATAGTGCAGCAAGGCCAGACTCCTGGTCACCATCTTGCGCGTTCGAACGGCAAACACCTCAGGATTGTCGCCCGCGTACCACGGCATTGCGTGCAATCGTGCTGTGGAGATGATGCTGAAGCGGCCACTTCGAAAATTGTTCGCATATCTCAAATTCAGGGACTGGAAGTTCATGTCCTGGCTGGTCACTCCGATTAGCACGGAATCCATGTCCTCGGCCATTTCCGGCTGATTCTTTGCCATGGATAGAAGAGCTTTCTCGGCGATCACTTGTTTTCGATTCTGGTCCAGGGTGTCTGGCGCCAGCTCTTGCGTGGGGAGCAAGGACACATCCAAGCCGAGTCGCACTTTATAGTAAGCCGGAAGGTCCTTGAGGTCGGATGAGGAAGCAGCGTCCAGCGGCAATAGATAGACGTGGCCCGTCGCCGGGTAGTGAAAATGTTCTTGCTGCGTGGGTGGTGTTAGATCGATTCTTCTCGGCCCGGCCCCAAGTTGCAGCACCTCGCGTTCCATATCCCAATCGCTGCCAACCCGATTGGCCACCACATAGAGAGTCCCTTTGCCAGCCGGCCCAATCACGGGCACCGCCAGAATTGCATATCCCGCCGCGGTAGAATCCTGAACGACTCCCCGGACCACCAGCCCTGCTTTTATTGGCGCCCCAATCGCCGCCTTGACCGCTGCCGAGTTGGAGAGCGATTTCATCGCCGTCGCGAACGCAGGATTCGCGCGAATTCGATGGTCATTCAGATAGAACAAGGCAAGTCCCGCGAGAACCGCCACGGCGGCGATCGCCGGGCCAACTCGATTGCCTGAGAGTTCTGCGTTGGGAAGAGCCGTCTGCGCCCGCAACTGTGATTCAGTATCGGGAGCCGGCACTGAAGTGATCGCGGAATTGAACACTGCCTCTGAAAGAAGAGGCATCACCTTCATCGCTTCAAAAAAGAACCCGCCTAGGCTCATCACCAGGCCAAAAACGATCATTCCCAGAGGAATGAAAGACCGTGCAATGTTCGCATTGACTACCCCCGATTCAAGGTTCACCAGAAACCCGAACCAGATCAGCATGAAAATCAAAGAAAAGGGTTGCATGTACATGAACACATCCAGGCGCGATCCCGTCGGCGTGGGGATGATCTTTCCCTGAATTAATGGGAGGAACGAATTGCGGTAATGGATGTTCCGGCGGATTTTGAACGAAAGGTTCTCAACCGAACCCAGGAATGGAGACCCCGAAGATTGCGGTCGTTTCCAGGAGGTTGCCAGAGTTCCCCAAAAGGTGGGGGCAGGACTTACCACGCGGCGAATTCGCTCGGCCACAACGTCCGGCTGCGCTGGCACACTGAGATGGAAGGAATAAAAGGGCATGGCGCTGCTCTAATTCTAGCGCTGCCGTTTACTGCCATGTATCCCATTTGTTTAACGATGACCAATCAGCAAAGCCTGCTCTCTTCTAACTGCCCTGGTCGGGTTTGCCCGGCGTCCATTGCCGGATGGCGAAAACAAAAAGAGCCACTGAGAGGATCAGCAGGATAAATCCGAAGCCGCCCAGAAGAATACTGCTCGGGGAGCTGGTCCCCTTTAACGCCGTTACCAACAGCGCAAGACTGTATAGCCCGCTCAATGCGGCGGCGATCGCAAGACACACCGCAAGCGCTCGACGTAAGCTAGCGCGAAAATCGGCCATATTCGTTCCTCGTACGGCTATTGCCGTGGTTTGGGAAACCTACGCATGCTGCGCACAGCTGCTCTCTCGACAGGTCCCAACAATTTGGCCCGGATTTCTTACGGCTGGCGCCTTTGGTTGGTCCCAAATAAATGCGCTTCCGCTTCAACAAGAGGCGCTTCCGAACCTGTCCCGGGAAAATGTGCTTTGAGGGCCCGCTAACTGATTTGGCGAATGCCGAAAGAAGGCGGCGCGCGGCCGCGCGCGGACAGATGCAGGCCTGAGGACGAGCCTTGAATCTGCTCGGCCGCCACGACTCCTAAAACGGACCAGCGTCCATTCGCCGTAAACGGCTCGAAAATGAAAAGGACTGAATGTAAAGTCTGCGCCCGCGTGGACGAATGGCCCGCAACGCACCTCTTCATAACAAGGCCCGAAGTGGATGCCTCTTCCGCTGTTGCCTGCATTTCATGCAAATCATCTGTCAGGGAAATTACCGGGAAGAGAATCGCGAGAAAACACGTCAGCGCGATCGTGCACTGGGCGCGACTCGCGCCGCTCGCATTCCCCGCAACACCAATGGCGAAGCGGCGGAAAAGAAGAATGTAACTTGCGGCGGCAATGATCGCCCACACGAGGTTGAGTGCCAGTTCCATCATCCTCGATTGATCCTGGCCGTCTGATCAGCAAACATGTTTGATTCTCCGACTTCAGCAGATTACATTGGCAAGAGCATACCAGAAGAACCTGAAAAGTACATGAATGCGACACGATGCAGAAATGGCATTTTTCCACAGGGCGCGCCGGCAGAAAAGAAATTGCGGCAGGTTAACAAGCCATAAATCTCGCGACTCTTCAGCGAAATGCCCGAATCCAGAAACACCCGTATAGCGTCTAACTGGAAGACACCATGATCACCCCCAAAACACATCGCAGGAAACGTCCAGCCGCCGGCGCGTGGATTCTGTCGCTGCCGATCGTTGCGGCTTTGCTTTTCGCGCCGCGAGCCAAGGGACAAACTCCGCAGCCCGCCCATGCTCCGGACGCCTTGCACCAATTAAACGATTCCGTCGAAGCCCTGGTTCAGCGCGTCTCGCCAACGGTCGTTCAAATCCTTGTTTCGGGATACAGCTCCACCGAAGATACGGGCCAGGGCCAGATGAGCGTAGTGGTCGGCAAACAGCGAACGATTGGCTCCGGTGTGATCGTGGATCCCGAAGGCTACATCGTGACCAACGCACACGTCGTGAAAGGCGCCGAGAAGATCGAAGTCATCGTGCCTCCCCTTCCCGCAGCCCAGAATGCGCCTGACTCCGCTCCGGCAAACCGGGACCAGACTTTTGACGCGCGCATTGTCGGCGTCGCCCGGCAGATCGATCTCGCCGTCATCAAGATCGAAGCCCACAAATTGCCCGCGATCCCGATCCGCAAGGCCGTCCTGCCAAAGCAAGGCGAAATGGTTTTTGCATTCGGAAGTCCCGAAGGCCTGCGCAACAGCGTGACTATGGGCGTGGTCAGCGCGGTCGCGCGTCAACCCGACCCCGATAGCCCCCTGGTCTACGTTCAAACAGACACGCCCATCAATCCGGGCAACAGCGGCGGCCCACTGGTGGACGCCGATGGCGAGCTCGTCGGAATCAACACTTTCATCCTGTCCAGCTCCGGCGGCAATCAGGGATTAGGTTTCGCGATTCCCGCGGGCGTCGTGGCCTTCGCCTATCCGCAGCTCGTAAAGTATGGCCATATTCACGAACCCGAAATCGGCGCCATCCTTCAAACCATCACGCCGGAATTGGCCGCCGGACTGCACCTCCCGCGAGATTTCGGCGTGATTGTTTCCGATGTAGTTCCCGGCGGACCTGCCGATCGCGCCGGCTTGCGAATTCAAGACATCATTGTCCGCGTAGACGGCGCGCGAACTGGAAGTCTTCCCCTGTTCAGCCAGAGCCTGTATATGCACGGCAGCGGCGAACACGCCAAACTCGAAGTCCTTCGCGGCTCAGCCCGCCTGGATTTGGACGTTTCTCTCGCCGAGCGGCCCCACCAGGTGGACAGTCTCGTGGATTCGGTCGACCCGATAAAAAATCTCGTATCGCATCTCGGCATTCTTGGAGTTGAACTCAATCCTGATTTGGCCCACTCATTGCCAGACCTGAGGATTCCCAGCGGCATTATTGTCGCCGCCAAAACTTTAGGGAACGGCACAGGCGAGGTTCCTCTGCAAACCGGCGACGTGATCCACGGCTTGAACGGCACCACCGTTACCAGCATGGCCGATTTGCGCGAAGGCTTGGCAAAGCTGGCGGCAGGTGACGCGGCGGTTTTGTGGATTGAACGATACGGTCAACTCATCTACGTCTCATTCGTCATGTAGCAGTTGGAAAGTCCTCGCGAAAACGCCGCAGAAGACAAACGAATCTGAAGCTGCCGTCCGCCCTTGAGGCGTAAACAGCTGGAAGTTATTTCATAAATCGTCTTTGTGGGTCGCGCCTTCACAGGCTGCGGAGAAACTCAAAACTCTGTCATTCTGAGCGAAGCGAAGAATCTCTCCTTGTTTCTTTTCTTATACTTAAATCGAAGAGGGATTCTTCGCTTCGCTCAGAATGACAGAACAAGGACCTTTTTCCGCAGCCACTTCAGCCGCGACATTCAGGGAGGTGAAAAAAAGGCTTTAGCCCCTGACGCCCCATCGAGATCGGAGGGAATGTCATTTCTGAGATGGCTTCTAGTTAAATTCCGAAGCCGCAGCTAAGCCGCCGGATCTCTTTGACGAGTGGCTTTGACGCCCTTTAGGATCCCAAATCCCACCAGTACGATCGTGCCCACGGCAATCCAGTGCCCGGGAATATGAACCAGCACCGCGCCATAAATCAGCCCGCCGATGAGAATCGCAAATCCAATCGCGTAGAGTCCGAATGACATGTTATTTCCTTTCCGTATCACCTTCTGAGGAAATGGAGGGCCAGGAGAACCACACCGATGATGAGCAGAAGGTGAATGAAAGAGCTCGCCACCCGGTACGCGATAAATCCAACCACCCAAAGGACAATCAGAATCCCCGCGAGATAAAGCAACATGGTGTACGGAGCCTTTCTGGTGAATCCCTGGATGCAACCGTCGTCGCGAAAGCCCGGGTTCTCAATCGTGCAAAACAATCGTCAACAGGGAATTATTGACTTTGATCCTGCCGTTGTACTCGATGAAACCGAGTTTCCTGAATTTGTTCATGAAAAAATTCACGCGCGAACGCGTGGTCCCGATCATTTTCGCAAGCGTTTCCTGGGAAACGTTTGGGAGCAATCTGTTCGGATGCTCTCGCTTCCCGTAGCGAGCGAGCAAGAGCAGCGCGCGCGCCAGCCGCTTCTCGCTCGAATTGAAGAGTTGATCGACCAGATCTTCTTCCACGCGAATATTGTGCGCCAGCATGTACCCGATAAAATGGTCGGATAGCTTGTGCTCGTCGTGCAGCACGCGCAGCATCTCGCTCTTGGCGATCACCAGAATCGTCGATGGAGTGATCGCGCTCGCCGTGCCCATCCGGATCGACTGCCCCGCCATGCAGCCCTCGCCAAAAAAGTCGGTCGGACCAAACATCGCCACCACAATTTCCCGCCCCGACTCATTCACAACCGAAAATTTTACGCCGCCCTTCTGTATATACATGACGCTGGTCGCGGCGTCCCCTTGAGAAAAGATCGACTGGGACCTCCGAAATTCCACAACTTTTCTCGCCACCCCCGCGGTATCGAGAAACGTTTGCGTGTCGAACGAGCCGTTCTTGTATTTCTGTGCTTTCATGTTCGCGTGTACGAGCCGCCGCATCAAGGTCACTGTAACGCCGTCTCTACCCTACTGGAAGTCGGGTCGAGGTACTGTGCAAAAGGGAACAGTCAGCCGTTTTGTTCTCAGAGCCCGTTCGCAGTACTGCAGACTCCTGGTACTCCACGAATCGCAGTTCACGAGAAAAACGTTGATCAGCCTTGCACAACCCATCAAACTCCAGTACGCTCTTTAAGTCGTCGGCGGAGTCTTCCCACCTCACCCGCTACCAGTTGCTCCGGTTGCAGTTCAAATTCTAGCGATGGAAGGATGGCGCATGACGCGCAAGAGCACTTTGGCGAGCCTTGTTGTGGCTGTGGTGCTGAGTTTATGTTTAAGCGCATGCAAGGATACGAAGACCCTGCAGGAGAACGAACAATTAAAAGCCCAGGTGGCGGACCTCCAGAAGCAGAACGGCGAATTGGGAAATAATCTCGAAACTGTCACAGCTGCCCGCGACGCGTTGATCAAAGAGAACGACTCGCTCCAGGCGCAGCTTCAGGCCAGGAAACCAAAGAAGTCAAAAAAGAAATCTTCCAGTCGAAAGCGCCGCCAGAGCTGAATGCTCAGGCGCCATAAAAACCCGCACGTGTTTCAGAATGCGCGAAACACTTTCATTTTATTAAACTTCAAAAAAGGGAGGTAAGAAGCATGAAAACGTTTGAGGTGCATTTCAGCTATCGCGATCGAAATGAGGAAACAGCGGAAGCGACGGTGAAGGTGGAGGCGTCGAATCTTCCCGGAGGCGTCGCCAAAGCCACGCGCGAGTTCGTCAAGAGCCTGGACCGCAAGCAGAGGTTCGACATGAACAAGAACGGCCTCGAAATCAAGGCCAGGTCCACCGGCACATCAACGGAAGTCCACGCAAAGTCGTCCGCGGAAGCAGCCGGCTAAGTATCCGGCAGCCCCGTCGAAAGAAATCGAACCACAATTGGCGCAGCCCCGAAGGGTAGCCCCCCGGGAACGCCAATCTCCCGATTGGCGTTTTCCAAAACGTCACCCAGGAGAATGGCGTTCCCGTCCCCCTAACGAACCCCAAACGATCCCCAAAAGATAAACCAACTTTCAAAGCGTCGCAAAAACCGTCTTGACAAGCAAACCCCTCGGACGTACGGTCCACCTGAACTTTTTGCCGGAAGTTGTAGAATTGCGCGCCACAGCCAACGGCAAGCGCCGCGATCCCGAAAGGAATACTCTTGAAACCGGAAACCACTTTCCCCGAAAAACGAATTCTCGATCCTCGCCTCGGTGAACAGCCTTATTCGCGCCGCAAAGTTCTCGCCCTGTTGTCCGCCGCAGGCGCGGGTTTGGCCGCCTCTCCCCGCTCCTTCGCGCAAACGATGGCCGCCGGCCCCCGCATCATCGACACTCACCACCACATTTATCCACCCAAGCATACCGCCAACAACCTGAAGCGAATTGTGGACGACGCGGCGGATGTCCCGAGTTCACTCTACACGAATTGGACGCCTCGTTTCTCGCTCAACCAAATGGATCAGAATGGCGTCGCGACCGCCATTGTCTCGATTTCCAGCCCCGGCGTGTGGTTCGGAAATAATCAAGAGGGCCGCAAGAATGCGCGGGCCGTGAATGAATACGGCGCGCAAATGGTCAAGGACTATCCGGGACGATTTGGAATGTGGGGCTCGATTCCATTGCCGGATACGGACGGCAGCCTTCGAGAAATAGAATACCTATTTGATGTTTTGAAGCTGGATGGAGTTGGCCTTCTGACGAGCTACGACAATGGGAAATTGCTCGGCCATTCCAATTTCGCGCCTGTCATGGACGAACTCAATCGCCGGAAGGCCGTTGTGTTCGTCCATCCCACGGTGTCTTGCTGCGCGGATCCCGTTCACCGCATGAATAACACCATCATCGAATTTCCCACGGATACCGCGCGCGCCATCTCGGATCTTGTTTACAGCGGGACGCTCATGCGCTGTCCGAACGTTCGCTTCATTTTTTCACACGGTGGCGGAACGATCATGATGCTGCTTTCACGGCTTTCCGGCCGCCGCTTGAGTCCTGAAGATCGCGCCGCGATGATACCCAACGGATTCGACCATGAATTGCAAAAACTCTACTACGATATCGCCAGCGTCGCGGCCAATCCGACCGGCATGCTGGCCCTGTTCAACGTGATTCCCAAGGAACATATTTTGTTCGGGTCCGATTGTCCATTTTGGACGGTTGAAACAATCGTAACGGCCATGAACAAATTCGACATAACCCCCGGGGATCTCCGAAATATCCAGCGGGAGAACGCGCTCAAATTGGTCCCGCGCTTCAGGTCATGAGGAAGGGAGGGGAAATAAGATTGAGGAATCGAACTCACTTTATTTGCAAACATACGTTCGATCTCTCTGCAAACGCCCCCTCGCGTCTGCCGCCGGGAGCCATCGCCGGCAGGGTCGTGTGTTCGATTGCCTTCCTCGGATTGTTAATTGCCTTCTCCTCGATCGCGTCTGCCCAGTCCGCGCAGCAATCTGGAGCGGCAAAGTCCGCGGACGCGCAGTCCGTCGCGTCTCCCGCCCTCTCTCATGACCTCTCCGGAATTTGGATGCAGTACCCGCGCGACAATGTTCCAGGAACCCTCGGCATGGACGCCGTCAACGAAAAATTTCGCCCGCCCCTCACCGCATGGGGACAAGCCAGGTTCGACGCCTCCTATCCGTTGATAGGACCCAGGGCCGTTCCGGGAAAGGAAAACGACCCGGTCCTGCGCTGTGATCCCACAGGCCCTCCGCGCCTTCTCACTCTTCCCAACCCATTTGAGATCGTCCAAATTCCCGGCAGGCTCCTGATGTTTTTCGAGGAGTACCACATGTGGCGCACCATCTGGACCGACGGCCGCCCGCTCCCCACGGATCCCGACCCCAGTTGGATGGGGTACTCCGTTGGCAAGTGGGAAGGGGACACATTCGTCGTCGAAACAATCGGTTTCAACGACAGAATCTGGGCCGATCCCTATGGCGATCCCCGCAGCGAACAAATGCACCTCACCGAGCGCTATCGCCGTTTAAATCATGACACCCTGGAGATGGCCATCACCATAGATGACCCGAAGGCCTACACGAAGACCTGGGTCAGTCCCCCGAAACTTCACAAATTGGAACCGTCCTGGGAATTTGGAGAATGGTTCTGCGTGGTGGAAGAAACAAAAACCTACGACGAAGAAGTCCGAAAGCCCGCCGGTGACGCCCCGCCCCTACTCAAATAGTTCTGCCGGCCAAGCCTTTGTAGCGCCGGCGTCCCGCCGGCACTTTTTTGCATAGAACGAAATCTAAAAAAATTTGCCCGCACCGCGACTAACCCACCTCAACTCTTCACTTGCTAGCCCGCTCATTCGCATTGGCAAGGTAGAAATAACCCACCCTGTTATTCGTCGGCGTTGCAAACCAGATGTGCCCCTGAGCGTCCAGGAAAAATTCGCGCATCATAGCTTCGGAATGCGGGAACGGATACTCAATCACTTTCCCGGTGCTCGGATCCAAGCGTCCAATCAGATCCTGATCCGTAGAGGCGTACCAGATCCCATTATCCTTCCCGACAATCAGCGCATACGGCGTCGCAGCCGGCCCAGGCAGCGGGTACTCCTTAAACGTCTCCGTCTTCGGATCGAACCGCCCGATCTTGTTTCCCGTGCGCTCTCCGAACCACACGATTCCGTCGTTATCGATCGCCAGCCGTTGCGGCGTGCCCTGCGTCGGCGGAGACCACTGCGTCAACTTCTCAGTCTTCGCGTCGATCCTGCCGATTTTCCCGTCCTTCTTCAGCACGCAAAACCAAATGTTGCCGTCTTTATCGAAATTGATTCCGTACGACGACGGCGCATCCATGAAGTGCGTGTATTTCCCCGTCTCCGGATCGAATTTGCTCACCGGGCTGCCCGAGGACCACAAATTTCCCTTGGCATCCACGCGCACCGTATGTTTGTCCGCCCGCTCTCCCGGCACCACCACGGAGTCCGGAAATTCCGTAATCTTTCCCGTGCGTGGGTCCAGCTTCGCCAGCTTGTCCAGCGCGAACTCGGTGAAATAAACCATCCCGTCCGGCCCCGGCACGGCCGAATGCACGCCGGCCGTCTCGTCAAACGGCAGCGGGAACCGCGTGACTTCGGCGGTCTTCGGATTCAGCCTCGCGACTTCGTTTCCTCTTCCGTAAAAAGGGATCCACAAATTTCCGTCTTTGTCCGGCGCGGCGCTCCACGGCAGTCCTTTGGAACCGGACACGTCGTACTCGACGTAGACGATGTTCATGGCCTCATCCGCGAACGGCCGCACCGTATCCTTGTACGCCGGCAATTCCGCCGGGCTGCGCGGCACGGTCGAGTCCGTGCCCCACACGGTATTCAAGTAGGAAATTACCTCGTCTGCTTTCTCATCGGTAAATCGCTCGGACAATTGAAACGCCATGGCGTCGCGCATGTACTTCACGCGGTCGCGCCACCCGTCTTCGTCCCGCCGAACCGCGGCCATCCGCGTCTGAAATCCGTGGCAGATAAAACAGTTGGTCGAGAGAACGTCTTTCCCCTTTGCTTCCGGCATCAGCTGCTTGCCCTGATACAAATTCAAATCGCTCCAGCGCACCGTCCCAGTTTTCAGCGCAAATTCAAACGACGCGTTTTGATCCGCCGGCGAGGTTCACCCCGCTGCGGGAATCCGCATGTAGCCGACGGCCCGCACGCGCACCTGATACTCTCCCGCCGGCAGAGTTCTCCACCCGGTAGCGCCCCAGCTTGTCGGAAAGCACGCTCACGCTGACTTTCGTCTTGGCATTCACCGCCAGCACAAACGCCCCTTCAAACGGCGCCCCGTCCGGCCCCTTCACCGTGCCCGTGACCGTCGCCGCAAAAGCGGACGATGAAAAAAGGATCGCAGCACTCACAAAAGCCGCAAGCTTGCCAGTGAATCTCATGGACTCTCCTTGCACAACGATGACGCGCAGGACTCAGGGTTGAAGTTCATTTTCAACTATACACATAACCGTATCCCGGTTCAATTTTAGTGTTCCTTTTTAGTGTTCCTTCGCTCTCGTTCTGGTCCCGCTCGAAGTCCCGGAGGGACGACAGCCCGTAGCCCACAGCGGAAGCTGTGGGAACCGTTCCCGCCACGAACCGAAAGCCCCGGAGGGGCGGCAGAAGATTAACCAAATATATATTTCGGATCGTATTCCACGCGATGCTTCGTCAAAAGCGCGCGGAACTCCTCCTCGAAACCGATCTTCCGGTGGCGCACTTCCTGATTCTGAATGTATCGTGTCACTCCCTCGCGTTCTCAATCCACGCTACACCACCACCGAATTAGAGGAATTAAACTTGACGCTTCGAATTACGCGGTGATATACGCAGTCCATACCCGCACGTGGGTGGTGCGTGTCGAATCCTGAACCCGTTCAGGCTCAGGCAATTGGAATAGAGGTAGTCCAAACGGACCGTGGTTTGAAATGGGGGGTGGGCATGAAATTCTTCCGCTTGAAAATGAGTGAGTGTGTTCGTGTATCGGCGGCAGCCGTGTGCGCGCTACTGGTGTGTGTCCCGGCATTCTCGCAAGGCAACGTCGGCCGCATTCTTGGCTCCGTCACGGACCAGAGCGGTGGCGTAATTTCCGGCGCAACCGTAACCGTTTTGGATGTGCAGCGCGGCATCACGCGAACCTTGACCACCGATCAAGCGGGAGAATATCTCGCGCCCAGCCTGCTTCCCGGCGCCTACACAGTCCGCGCCGAGGACAAGGGTTTCAAAACCGTCGAGCGCCAAAAGATCGCACTCGAAGTGGGCCAGGACATTCGCGTCGATTTGTCACTCGAGCCCGGCGAACAGACACAGACGATCACCGTCACCGAAGAGCTTCCGCTCATCGAAACCACCAACGCCACCCTCGGCGGCACTCTCAACAACGAGACCATCAACGAGCTCCCCATGATGGGCCGCAGTTATCAAAACCTCCTCACCTTGCGCCCGGGCATGATGATCTATCCCGGCGGCGGTGGCTGGACCATGAGCACCAATGGCAGCCGCCCCGAGGAGAATCAATTCATCCTCGACGGTTTGACCAACGACAATCCTTTGCAAGGCCTCACCATAATTAATGGTCCCGGCGTGGCTGGCGATGCCGCCACGATCATGCCCATCGACGCCATCCAGGAAGTGAACATCGAAGAAAATCCGAAGGCCGAATACGGCGGAAAGCCCGGCGCCGTCGTCAATGTCGGTATCAAGTCCGGAACCAACAACATTCATGGCACGGCCTACGCATTCGGACGCGACAGCGCGCTGGACGCGCGGAATTTCTTCGACGATACGTCGCTTCCCCAGAGAGCTGTGGCCCTGGAACAGTATGGCGCAACGGTCGGCGGGCCCATCAAGAAAGACAAACTCTTCTTTTTCCTCGGCTACGAGGCGGAAAGCTACAGCGTAGGAAATTTGTTCACGGCGTCCGTCCCCGAAGGTGTTTCTCAACCTCAAGTCGCCCCAGCCAACGGTTGCAACACGATCCTCACGGGCGATTGCACCAGTAGCTTTGTGGATGCTCTCGACGATCTGGTAGCCGGGGGAGCGACGGTCGGAAGTGGCATAAGCCAGCTCAGCCTGACTCTTAGCGGCTGTCCAACTCCACTGCCGGCGATAGGTTCTCCCTCCTGGACAAACGGTACGTACAAATGCACGGGAGGCTTATACCCGACCAACGATGGAACCTCGCGCAGCATTTCTCAGGGTTTTCCGAGCACATTCCGATCCGATAACGGCGTGATGAAAATCGACTACCACATCAATGACCACAACACACTGAATGGAATGTATTTTCAAAGCGCGGGTCTGATCACTGCCGAGGACGTCGTCTACCTCGAGCCACAGTGGCTGTCTGTGCAATTTAATAAACCTCTTGTGGTGGGAGCAAGCTGGACCTACGTCCCGAATTCGCAATGGGTAAATTCGGCTCGCTTCGGTTTTGTGCGCATGAACAGAATGAGTCAGCAGGTCGATTCCAACGTGCCGGCGTCAAACTACGGCATCTTCACCGGCGTAACGGAAACGGGCTCGTTGCCGGCGATTCGGCTTTCGGGTTTTACTTCACTTGGCGGCAGTCCCGGCTGGCCGTACAGGTTTGGGCCTGACACCGTCTACCAGTTTGTGGACTACGTTTCGTATCTGCACGGCAATCACGCTTTCAAATTTGGCGGCGACTTCCGCCGCAACCTTGCCGACCCGTCTCAGTTCGGCGCGGCCAAAGGCGCGATCAATTTCAGGGGAGGCAGTGCGCTCGAAAACTTTATGGCCGGGGATCCAACGTTGGCCACGATTCAATCGGGAAGCCCGGCGCGGGAGTTGAGCCAGTGGGCCTATGCTTTTTCGATTCAAGACGATTGGCGCATTCTTCCGAGAGTGACGGTCAATCTCGGATTGCGCTACGACTATGCCTCGCCCATGTCGGAAGCGCACAACCTCCTGGGCGGCTTCGATCCCAACCCAGGGCATGGTGCAGGTCGGCCAACAGATCAAGTCTCTCTATAACCCGGACCACAAAAACTTCGCTCCGCGGTTGGGCCTGGCCTGGGATCTTACGGGCAAGGGAACGACCGTAATCCGCGCCGGGGGCGGCGTCATTTTCAATACGTTGCTGCCGATGCAAACCTTTACCGGCGTGGCTGGAAACGCCGTGAACGTCACTGGCGGCGTCGCAACAGTTCCGACGGGAGCCGCCATTATCACATGCCCCGCGTCTTGCATGACCGTGTCTAGCCCCACCTATGGAACCCCGGTCACGACACCAGGCACTGGCACGATCGCCGTCGCCAACGTCGCGATTCCGGCGGCTCGGGCCGACTCGCACATCGAACTGGCAGAATAACAGTTCCACCATGCCCATCTTTCACGGAGCCAACTCCGTGGAGTGCGGCGATGGCCTGAGCCTCGACGGCAGTCTTGAACCCAAACCCCGGCGGACTTCGCCCTGCTCCCTCGCGGTGGTTGACCACAACCTCCGCACTCCCTACGTCACCACCTGGACATTGGGCATCCAGCACGCCCTCACGAACAATCTCTCCATGGACATCGCTTACGTGGGTAACCATGGCACGAAGCTGAACGGCATCCGAGACATTAATCAGCCGCCGGTGGGCGCGGCGTATGCCGGGCGCGGTTTATTGGGCGGGACGCCGCTCAGCGAGATTGCTGGTGCGCCGCCAACATCCTCACTTCTCCGAGTACCCCGACTTATCAAGGCAACCCCATCGGATGCACCGGCAACGACGTCGATCCGGCCTGGTACAAGACGCCCTGCCGTTCAACAGCAAGTTCCCGTACCTGGGATCCATACTGGTTCTCTCCAACCTCTATGATTCCAACTACAACGGCCTGCAGGCCACCTTGCAACAGCGGACTTCGCATGGGCTCTCGTTCTTAGCTTCCTACACCTACTCTCATTCCCTCGACGATGATTCCTACAACATCGGCCAATTCCTGCCGCAGGACAGCACCAATCCGGCGCTCGAGTATGCGAGCAGCGACTTCGACATAAAACATCGCTTCACGCTTTCGGTCACCTACGCGATTCCGGGGAAAAAGGCGCCGGGACAACTTCTGCAAGGTTGGGAGCTTAATTCCGTTATAACCATTCAGTCCGGCCAGCCCTGGTACGGGAATGATCAGTCCAACAATATCTCCGGGACCAACGAAAATACCGACCGCTGGGATTTTTTCGGAAATCCCGGTGATTTCAAATCCGGTAACTCCTCCATTCCATATTGCACTGGGGTGGGCGGATTAGTCGTCACAGATTTCAGCACCCCAGCCACGATTACGTGCAGCCAACTCCTCCCAGTGAATAATTCAGTGACGCTGACCAACTCACAGATCACTACTGCAGCGAATGCCTGTTTCAAAGCCGCGAACGCAGTTAGCGCCGCGACAGTAGCCTCGCTCGATACGTTTGGTTGTTATTTCCAGGGCACCTCGGTCCTGATTCCTCCTGCCCTCGGAACCTTCGGCACTTCCGCCCGCAATCTCTGGCGCGACTCGGGCATCCGCAATGTGGATTTGTCTGTAACCAAATCGTTCAAATTCCAGGAACGGCTCACCGCCCAGTTCCGGGCCGAGTTCTTCAATATTTTTAACCATCCCAACTTTGCGAATCCTTACGGCGCGTCGAACGGATTCGGTATCGGCGCCGAAGGCGATCCTTCCTCGACCTCCAACTTCGGTTGTGGGTGCGCGACGCCGGATCAGGCGGGGGGCAATCCCGTGCTTGGATCGGGCGGTAACCGCGCGATTCAATTGGGGTTAAAGCTGATTTTCTGATTCAAAAACGGCGCCCATATACTCTGCACAGAGTACTCTGGGCAGAGTATATCGTTTTAAAGGGAAAATCGCGATTTTCCGCGGAAAAGTTAAAACCGATTTTTTCTCGTTTAAGTGTAGAATCAATCGGGGAAAACGAAATTATTCCCTCGCAGTCCTGATCCAATGGGCGCAGGCACCGTTGCTTTTTGCGGAATCGTAAGCCCGCTAATTCCCAGCGGCCTCCCGGCCAAGCTGGCTTCCATGTCGAAGCATTTCATCACTCTGTAACTTTCAGTGCATAAGCTCACATGGGGGCTTAGATAAGGAGAATCAAATGGCCGTCACACATACACCGGGCGCTGTAAAAGTTTTTACTTCCGAAAATCCGCTCTCAAACGAGGAGCGCGCCAGGATGGACGCGTACTGGCGCGCTGCGAACTATCTTTCCGTCGGCCAGATCTACCTGCTTGCGAATCCGCTCTTGCGCGAGCCGCTGAAGATCGAGCACATCAAGCCGCGCCTGCTCGGCCACTGGGGCACGACTCCCGGTTTGAATTTCATCTACGTGCACATGAACCGGGTGATCAAAAAACTTGATTTAGACGCCATCTATATCGCCGGCCCCGGCCACGGCGGACCGGGCCTCGTGGCGAACACGTATCTCGAAGGCACGTACAGCGAGTTCTATCCCAACATCCAGCAATCGGAAGAGGGCATGCAGCGCCTCTTCAAGCAATTTTCTTTTCCCGGCGGAATTCCGAGCCACGTGGCTCCGGAAACTCCCGGCTCGATTCACGAGGGCGGAGAGCTGGGCTACTCGATCGCTCACGCCAACGGCGCTGCGTTTGATAATCCTGAATTGCTGGTCTGCTGCGTTGTGGGAGACGGGGAAGCGGAAACGGGAGCGCTCGCGGCAAGTTGGCATTGCAACAAATTTCTGAATCCCGCGCGCGACGGCGCCGTTCTGCCCATTCTGCATTTGAACGGCTACAAGATCGCGAACCCGACCGTGCTGGGCCGGATGTCCGACGGCGAACTTGTGCAACTTTTCGCGGGCTACGGATACGATCCGTATTTCGTGGAAGGCCACGAGCCCGACGTGATGCACCAGCTGATGGCCGGGACGCTCGACACCGTGATCGCGGAAATCCGTTCCATTCAGCACAAGGCCAGGCTGCAGGGAGTTACGGAACGCCCCGTGTGGCCGATGATTATTCTGCGCACGCCCAAGGGCTGGACGGGGCCGCGCGTGGTGGATGGAAAACCGGTGGAGGGCACGTGGCGCGCGCACCAGGTGCCGCTTGCCGAACTCGCCACGAAGCCCGAACATCTGCGGCAGCTCGAAGAATGGATGAAGAGCTACCGCGCGGAGGAACTTTTCGATCACACCGGAAAACTGATTCCGGAACTGGCCGAGCTTGCGCCCAAAGGCGAAAGAAGAATGGGCGCGAATCCGCATGCCAATGGCGGCCTGCTGCTGAAAGATCTGGTGATGCCGGACTTTCGCGATTACGCGATGCAAGTGGTCAAGCCGGGAACCGCGAATGCGGAAGCGACGAGAGAACTTGGAAAATTTCTGCGCGACGTGATGCGATTGAACAAAGACGCGAAAAACTTTCGCGTGTTCGGCCCGGACGAAACCGCTTCAAACCGGCTGGAAGCGATCTACGAAGCGACCGATAAAATTTTGATGGAGCCGCTGCTGCCCACGGACGA
This sequence comes from uncultured Acidobacteriota bacterium, assembly GCA_963804145.1. Lineage (GTDB taxonomy): Bacteria > Acidobacteriota > Terriglobia > Acidiferrales > UBA7541 > Palsa-360. The sequence goes on from CAWDPI010000012.1 coordinate 181,682, forward strand.
AAATCTTTCCACCGAAGGCCGGGTAGTGGAAGTGCTCAGCGAACATATGTGCCAGGGCTGGCTGGAGGGATACCTGCTCACGGGGACGGCACGGATTTTTTTCGTGCTATGAGGCGTTCATCCACATTGTGGATTCCATGTTCAACCAGCATGCCAAGTGGCTGAAGGTCACGCTTGGAATTCCGTGGCGGCGGCCGATTGCTTCTCTCAATTATTTGCTGACGTCGCACGTGTGGCGGCAGGACCACAACGGATTTACTCACCAGGATCCGGGATTCATCGATCTTGTCGCGAATAAAAAATCCGACGTGGTGCGCATCTACCTGCCACCCGATACCAACACGCTTCTCTCCGTCGCGGATCATTGTTTGCGCAGCCGGCACTATGTGAATGTGATCGTGGCCGGAAAGCAGCCGGCCCTGCAATATCTGAACATGGCGTCCGCGATCCAGCACTGCACGGCCGGAATCGGCATCTGGGACTGGGCGAGCAACGACCAGGGAGCGGAGCCGGACGTGGTGATGGCCTGCGCCGGAGATATTCCCACGCTCGAAGCGCTGGCGGCGGTGGATTTGCTGCGGCAGCATTTTCCGGACTTGCGCATTCGCTTCGTCAATGTGGTGGACCTGATGACGCTGCAGCCTGCGAGCGAACATCCGCACGGCCTGCCGGATACGGAGTTCGATTCGATGTTCACGGTCGACAAGCCGATTATTTTTGCGTTTCACGGATATCCGTGGCTCGTCCACCGGCTCACCTATCGCCGCAAGAATCACGACAATCTTCACGTGCGCGGCTACAAGGAAGAGGGAACGACGACCACGCCGTTCGACATGACTGTGCTGAACGATTTGGATCGCTTCCACCTGGCCGGGGACGTGGTGGACCGCGTGCCGCGGCTGCAGCGCGTCGGCGCGCACTTCAAGCAGTTGCTGCGCGACAAATTGATCGCTCACAAGGAATACATCATGGAAGTAGGCGATGACATGCCGGAAATTAAGAATTGGAAGTGGCCGTATTAGCTTTTTGTAGCGCAGACTTCAGTTTGTGGGGTTTAATCCTTGCTTGGCCGAAATGCCACAGGCTGAAGCGTGCGCCACGGAACGCCCGGAAAAGGTTTAATGAACATTCTCGTTCTCAATGCCGGAAGCTCCAGCCTGAAGTTTCAAATCATCGCTACCGATCTTGAACGGATCCGCGAGGATAAGGATGTTCGGCTGCTGCGCGGCGAAGTCGAGCGCATCGGAGCGGAAGCGGTGGTCACCGTGCAGAAGGGCGATGGACCCAAGCAGAAACTCACCGCGTCTTTGAAGGACATTTCGGGGGCGCTCGACTTCATTATTCGCTGGGCCGCTTCGCCGGATTCCGGCGTTTCGGAAATCCAGAGCATCGCGGACATTCACGCGGTGGGACATCGCGTGGTGCATGGCGGCGAATTTTTTACGGATTCGGTTTTGATCACGGATGAAGTGATGAAGGGAATCGAGAATTGCATCGACCTTGCTCCCTTGCACAATCCCACGAATCTTCGGGGGATTCGGGCGATGCGCGAATTGCTGGGGCCGCAGATTCCGCAGGTCGCGGTATTCGATACGGCGTTTCATCACTCGCTGGCCGAGCGCTCGTATTTGTACGCCATTCCGTACCATCTCTACCTGCGCTACCGGATTCGGCGCTACGGCTTTCACGGCATATCCCACCGGTACATGGCTTATCGCTATCGCACGATTCGCAATCTGGCGCGCGAGCAAACCAACATCGTCAGCCTGCACCTCGGAAACGGTTGTTCCGCGGCGGCCATCCGCGGCGGGCGCTCCGTCGACACATCCATGGGCATGACGCCGCTTGAGGGATTGGTGATGGGGACGCGATCGGGCGATGTCGATCCTGCCATTCTGGGATTCATCGCCGCAAAGGAAGGTTTGTCCATTCACGAAGTGGAGACCATGCTGAACAAGCAGTCAGGCCTCCTGGGAATTTCCGGGCTCACGCACGATATGCGGGGTCTGCAGGATGAAGCGCGGGAGCATGACGACCGCCGCGCTAAACTGGCCATCGATATTTTTTGCTACCGGGCGAGAAAGTATATCGGCGCATTTCTCGCGGCCATGGGCGGAGCGGACGCCATCGTGTTCACGGGCGGGATCGGCGAGAATTCGGCGGTGGTGCGGGCGGGAATTTGCGAAGGGCTGGAATGGGCGGGGTTGTCGCTGGACGGTGAGAGGAACCAGAAAACGATTGGCGTCGAGGGCGCGATTACGCGCGAGGATTCGCGCCTGGCGGCTTACGTCATTCCTACTGATGAGGAATTGTTGATTGCGCGGGATACGGCGCGGTGCATTTTGGGTGAGGCGAATTTGCAGTGAGTAGGACAGGCTTCTAGCCTGTCGGGTTTCGGATACTAGCGCTTCCACAAAGGCGACAGGCTTTAAGCCTGTCCTACTCGGAGCGCAATATGCGCTCCAATTCTGAGGGGAACTCGGTTCTGCGGAATGCGGGGGTGCCGTGGCAATCCTGGCCGTGGCGCAGGGTGGGGAGCCACCAGCAGCCGTTTTCGACGGGGAATGTGTAAAAAATGGAGACGTTCCATCCTTGGAGCTCGGATGCTAGTTGCCTTCGTTGTTCCGGAGATACTGTGGAATCTAGAAGGATAAGATTGTATGCGCCTTTTTTCACGTATTCCGAGGTGACGAGTTGCGGCGCGACGAAAGACAAATCGCTTTCAAATTTTGTAAGGGACTTTAGCACCAAGGTTCCCCAGGAACCGTTCCGGCCGACGAGCAAGACGCTCGGACAGGAGACGGCGGGTGCGCTTTGTGTGCGCGAAGCGAGTGAGGAATTTGTTTCGAACAGACGGGGCTCGTAATCGACTACAGGTGAAAGCTGTGGCCTGCTTGACATGCAACCCTCCCACGTCGCGCCGGGAGAGGGACTACTGAGGTGTAGTTTACAGCGCGGCAAAAATAAATTACACGCGTGCAAAGTTGTAGTCAAGGCGAAGAGAAGGAAAATTTTCGAATTTCTTACGGGAGATATCTCTTATATGGCGGGTTTCAAAACTTTAGGAGCCGTCAGGGACTAAACAGGCTGCGGAAAAAAGGCCTTGTTCTGTCATTCTGAGCGAAGCGAAGAATCCCTCTTCGATTTAAGTATAAGAAAAGAAACAAGGAGAGATTCTTCGCTTCGCTCAGAATGACAAAAGGAGTGGGGCCTTTTTTCCGCAGCCTGTGAAGCCGCGACCTACGAAGCTCATTTATTGAGATAAGTTCCTGTGAAAAGACCGCTTCGGGGCCTCAGGGTTTGGAGAGAAGGGCAGCGGGACGGTTTCCGGTCCCAGGGGCATCTTGCGGGGCGAGATTGACGTGTTCGCCTTGCTCCAGCGCGTCCGGCGGGTTGACGACGATGCGATCGGTAGGATCGATCCCCTGGAGGACTTCCAAGTCATTGCCAAAATCCCGCCCAATGGTGAGTTTTTTCAGATTGATCCGGTTATCGGGCCCAACCACGGCGGCCATGGTTCCATCCGGGCGGAACAGCAGAGCGTTCACCGGCAGGGAAAGGCGCTGGCCGGTGACCTTGACGTCAAAATGCACTTCCGCGTATGAGCCCGGCAAGAGAGTTCCGGAAGGGTTGGGGACATCCACTTCGGTGAGGAGAGTGCGTGTGTTGGGATCAATGGAGTTGGCGGTGCGCACGACCTGTCCGCAGAAATTCCGTTGCGCCAGCTCGGTCAATGAGAGGCAGGCCTTCAGGCCTAGATGGATGGATTGCGAGTACGACTGCGGCACAGAGACATAGACGCGCATCGGATCGATCTGCGCCAGATCGAACATTTCCTTGGTGGCGGTGCCGCCATTTCCCGCATTGATGAGCGTGCCGGGGTCGACATTGCGCTGCGTGATGATTCCCGTAAAGGGAGCGTAGACACGCTTGAAGGATTCCATCTCTTCCAGGCGTTTCACGTTGGCGTCGGCCGATTGCGCCATCGCCTTTCTGGCGGCGAGGTCGCCGTTGGCGTTGTCGAGATCCTGGCGGGAAACGGAATCGGACTTGATCAAGTCCTGGTAGCGCGTGGCCGTCAGAGTGGACAAACTGAGATTGGCCTGAGCGGTGACCAGATCGGCGCGGGCCTGGGCAAGCTGCTGGTCAATTTCGGGCGTGTCAATCTCAGCCAGGATTTCGCCCTTCTCGACGTGGCTGCCGATATCTTTGTACCACTTCTTGAGGTAGCCGTTGGTGCGCGCATAGAGGGGAGATTCGACATTGGGCTTGAGAGTCCCCGGAAGGACCATTTCGGAATCGGCATCGATGGGCGTACCGTGGATCACCGAGACGTACGGAACCGCCATCTGTTCGGTCTGCTGCGCGAGCGCTTTGTGTTCGGACACGCGTTGCGAGACCGCGTAGATTCCCAGCACCAGAAAAATAAAAAAGAGAATGAGAAACCAGCGGAGCAAAGCTCCTGGTCCTCTCCGGGGCCCTCCGGGATCCTCCATATATTTTGGCGCGTCTTGCAATCCGACTGGGTCTTGAGACATTCCCTATTTGCTCCCCGAATTCATCGTTCCGCTACTCAATCCCGAGTTCCGCCGCACCGATGCGATCGGCCGGACGGCCCCGCTTGTGAACCAAAGAAAATACACACGGCACGAAATACAAAGTCGCGAACGTAGCAACGACCAGCCCGCCGATCACGGCACGGCCCAGCGGAGCGTTTTGCTCACCGCCTTCTCCGAGCCCGAGCGACAGAGGGACCATGCCGATGATCATGGCAAAAGCGGTCATCAGCACGGGGCGAATGCGGACATATCCGGCCTGAACCGCTGATTGAGTCGCACTCAATCCTTCGTTCAGGCGTTCGCGCGCGAAGGACACCATCAGGATGCTATTGGCCGTGGCCACGCCCATGCACATGATCATGCCGGTCAAGGACGGCACATTCAGCGTGGTATGCGTGAGCAATAAAATCCAAATGATGCCGGCCAGCGCCCCGGGCAGCGCCGTAATGATAATAAACGGATCGATCCACGATTGGAAATTCACGACGATCAAAAGATAAACAAGGACGATGGCGACGCCCACACCGGCGGTGAGCCCGGCGAAGGATGAGGTCATGGTGGCTACCTGGCCGCGGGTGACGAGCTGCGTGCCGCGCGGGAGCTTGCTCTGAAATTCCGCCAGGACTTTTTGTATATCCGTATCGACGCCGCCCAGATCGCGCCCCTCCACCGATGCATAGACGTCTATCATCGGCTGGTTATCGTACTCGCTGATCAGGGCCGGCTCGGTGCTCACGCTCACGCCCGCCATGTTCCCGAGAATTTGCGGAGTCAGAGTGGATGCCGAGGAAATTGGAATGTTATCGAGCGTTTGCATGGAGTCAATCTTGTACTGCGGCACCTGCACGGCGACGTTGTATTCGTAACCGCTGGCGGGGTTGACCCAGAACGACGGAGAGACCGTGGAGCTGGAGCTCAGCGAAAGCAGAACGCTATTGGCCACGTCTTGCGGGCTGAGGCCCACCGACTGCACGCGGGTACGGTCCAGGTTCAGGAAAATCGCGGGGTAAGAACGCAACTGCTGGACGTGAACGTCCACCGCGCCGGGGATGTGCTGGATGCGGTTCGTAATTTGCTCGGCCAAGAGATAGTTGGCATTTTGATTCGGCCCAATGAGCTGGATATCGACTGGAGCCGGGACGCCGAAATTCAGAATCTGGCCGATCATGTCCGCCGGCTGAAAAAAGAATTGCGTGCCTGGGAACTCTTGCGCGAGTCGCTGGCGCAATTCGTCGATGTAGACCCGCGTGGGAAGCTTGCGTTCGGGCTTGAGGCCGATGAGGATTTCGGCGTCCGATTCGCCAATCACGCCGGAATTGCTGTAGGCCGTATTCACGGTGCTGTTGTACAAGCCGATGTTGTCGAGGACGGCGCCAAGGGCTTCGGGGGGAATGACGCGGCGGATCAGGCCGTCGACGCCGTCGGCTTCGCGGGCGGTTTCCTCGACGCGCTGGCCGGCGCGGGCGCGCATGTGCAAACGAATCAGACCCGCGTCCACGGAGGGAAAGAAGTCGCGGCCCAGGAATGGAATCAGCGACATGGAAGCCAGGCAGAAGACCAGAAACAAAATCACAAAAAGCCAGGCGCGCTCCAGGCAGAAGGACAACGAAGACCGATAACCGGCGCGCATGCGGTCGAAGCCGCGCGTGAATCCGCGCTGCGCGCGCGAGAAAATATCGTTACCTGTGGCGTGTTCCTCGCCGTGATGTTCTTTGAGGAGGTACATGGCCATCGTCGGCACCAGAGTCCGCGACAGCAGGTAGGACGCGAGCATGGCGAAGACCACCGCTTCGGCCAGGGGCACGAACAGGAACTTCGCGACGCCGGTCAGGAAAAACATGGGCACGAACACGATGCAGATTGAAAGCGTGGAGACGAATGCGGGCACGGCGATTTGCTGCGCGCCGTCCAGGATCGCCTGAATGATCTGCTTTCCCTGGGCAAGATTTCGATTGATGTTTTCGATTTCCACCGTGGCGTCATCCACCAGGATGCCGACGGCGAGCGCGAGGCCGCCGAGCGTCATGAGATTGATCGTTTCGTGGAGCGCGCTTAAAACCGTGATGGAGACCAGAATCGAAAGCGGGATCGAAATGGCGATGATCAGAGTGCTGCGCCAGCTTCCCAGGAAAAGAAGAATCATCAACGCGGTCAGGCTGGCGGCGACCACTCCTTCGCGGACCACTCCCTGAATGGCCGCTCTCACGAAAATCGATTGATCGAACAGGGGAGTGATCACCGTTTGGGGCGGGACGAGGTTCTTGATGATCGGCAGCTTGGCGTAGACTTGCGACACGACGTCGAGGGTCGAGGTGTCACCCGTTTTGTAGATGGCCAGAATCACGCCGCGTTGTCCATCCATGCGCGCGATGTTGACCTGGGGCGAATAACCGTCGCTCACGTAAGCGACGTCTTTTACATAGATGGTCGCGCCGTTCACCGTCTTGATCGGCAAATTGTTCAGCGCGGCAATTGTGTCGGGTGAGCCGTTCATTTCCACGTTGAACTCGGTCGAGCCCATCTTGGCTGTGCCGGAAGGCAATACCAGATTCTGCGTGGTGACAGCGTTGATCACGTCGGTGGGCGACAACCCTTTCGCCTGCAGCGCCGGGATGTCCACGTTCACGGAAACCTGGCGTTGTTTTCCGCCAAAAGGCCACGGAATGGCCGCGCCGGCCACCGTCGCCAGTTGATTGCGGACCAGGTTTGCTCCGAAATCGAAAAGCTGCTGCTCGGAAAGGCCCTGGCCCCTCATGCCCAATTGCAGGACGGGTACGCTGGAGGCCGAATACGTGATGATGAGCGGAGGGGAAATGCCGGGAGGCAACTGGCGGATCATGGTTTGGGAGATGGCGGTGATCTGCGTGACCGCCACGTGAACATCCGCTCCGGGATGGAAGAAAACCTTGATAATCGAGCGGCCCGCCACGGTCTGTGATTCGGTGTGCTCGATGTTGTCCACCACCGTGGTCATGAAGCGCTCGTAGGGTGAGACGATGCGGTCTTCCATCAATTGCGGGGACAATCCGGAGTAGTTCCAGCAGACGCTCACCACCGGGATGTCGATGTTGGGAAAAACGTCGGTGGGCGTGCGTTGCAATACAATCGGGGTCATCAGCACGATGACGAGCGCGGCGACGATGAACGTGTAAGGCCGCCTGAGCGCTATCCGAACGATCCACATGCGTGTGCCCTCAAACCTGCCAAGAATCTTACCGCGAATGAATTCGCGAGCGGAGCTCCAACTGACTGCATTTCCGGAGTCGGTACATAATTGGATGCCCGGTTCCCACGGCCCGTTACATCCGTTATACGCTGAATTGGCGTAAGTGGCGTGACTTACAAGCTCTCCCTGAGCGAGAGCTGTCCGGGGCCTTCCAAATGAGGTGACAGGCAGGGAGCGCATGAACCGTGAACCAAAAGTGGGCGGGGGACGCACGGAGTATGTGACCGGCGTCACAATGAGTTGTGTGTCTTATAAGCAGGGAAAAAATATAGAACGATTGAAATTATTTTTGTGTTGCTGCTATAGTGTTTCGCGCGGGCGGCACGCGATCGGAATAAATCATAATTGAAATTTTAAAGGCACGCGTAATGCAGTCCGGCGGAATATCAGAATAGTAAATGCAGCGCCGCCGGATTGTTTCTCCCTTCACTGGTCGAGGTCGCTGTTTCCCGCATTCGCATTAAGGCTGGATTTGCAGCCGGCAGAGAGGCGCTGAGACCGTCCAGACTGTACACCTCGGAGTGTCCCCCCGAGGGCGGCACGTATGGCACAGATCTTTCATCGCAGCACCAACACCATCTCTCGCGTCAGCATTTACGGCGCGGTCATCGTGATTGCTGTCCTCGGGTACGCCGTAAACGTGGTGAATCAAACTTCCTATATCACCGAAGTGCACAATGCGCGGCCGCAGCCCGTGCCGTTCAGCCACAAGCATCACGTGGGCGAACTTGGTCTCGATTGCCGCTATTGCCATAGCTCGGTAGAAGTGTCTTCCTCGGCGGGGATGCCGCCGACGCAAACCTGCATGGCGTGCCATTCGCAAATCTGGACTGGCGCGGCGCTGCTCGAGCCGGTGCGGGCGAGCTACCGGGATTCCACGCCGATTTCCTGGACGCGCGTCAATGCGTTGCCGGATTTCGTTTATTTCAATCACAGCATTCACGTGGCGAAGGGCGTTGGCTGCACGACCTGCCACGGGCCTGTGGCGGAAATGAATATTACCTGGCGCGAGCAGAGTCTTTACATGCGCTGGTGTCTGGAGTGCCACAACGCGCCGGAAAAATATCTGCGCCCTCGATCCGAGGTTTTTAATGCGTTTTACCAGCCTCCTTCGGACCAGGAGGCTTTGGGCAACCGGCTGATGAAGGAATATAAAGTGCAGAAGCTCACGAACTGCACGACGTGCCACCGCTAGTGGGCGCGGGGTGTATAGCCCGCAGAAAAGGTAGTTTATTTTGTCATTCTGAGCGAAGCGAGGAATCTCTCTTGGTTTAATTTCGAGAAAAGAAAGAGAGATTCTTCGCTTCGCTCAGAATGACAAAAGTCGGGGCAGTTTGCTTGTCTCGGAATGACAAAAGGTTGGGGCGCTATTTCAGCAGTCTGCGGACACCGCGTCGGATAGCCCGCGGGGAAAGATAGCGGATAGCCCCTGGAAAAAATAAGGGGCCAGGGAATTCATGGACATCGATCGAAAAAGCGGCGGCCCGCCTGATGTGGATATTTCCGCATTGCGCAAGGCCGCGAGTGGCGGAGAGACGCCTCGATTCTGGCGCGGGCTGGATGAACTTGCGGATACGCCGGAATTCAGGAACCACAAGGAAAATGAGTTTCCGCACGGGGCGAACGATCCTGAGGCGAAAATCGACCGGCGGGATCTGCTGAAGGTGATGGCGGCTTCCGCGGCGTTTGCCGGGCTATCCGGTTGCACGAAACTTCCCACGCAAAAAATTGTTCCTTACGTGCGGCAGCCGGAGGAAATCATTCCCGGCAAGGCGCTCTTTTATGCGACGGCGGTGACGCTCGGCGGCGTGGCTACCGGCGTTCTTGTCGAGAGCAACATGGCGCGGCCCACGAAAATCGAGGGGAACCCCGATCACCCGGGCAGCCTGGGCGCGACGGACGCGTTTTCGCAGGCTTCGATTTTGGGGCTGTACGATCCGGACCGCTCGCAGGCGGAAATTCACGATGGGCGGATTGGGAGCTGGGCGGAGTTTCAGGATGAATTGTCCACCGCGCTCGGAGCGGAAAAGGGAAACAGCGGGTCGGGCGTGAGGCTGCTGACGCCGACGATCACTTCTCCGACGCTCGGGGACCAGGTCAATACGTTCTTGAAGGCGTACCCGTCGGCGAAGTGGGTGCAGTACGAATCGGTGACGCGCGACAATGTGCGCGAAGGCGCGAAGCTGGCGTTCGGGGAATACGTGAGTACGGTTTATCGCGTGGATCAGGCGGATGTGATTGTCACGCTCGATTCGGATTTATTGACCAGCGGGCCCGGCTGCGTCCGGTACGCGCGCGATTTCGCGAGGAAGCGGCGCGTCGAGGGCACCGAATCGAAAATGAATCGCCTGTACGCCGTCGAGTGCACGCCGACGAGCACCGGTGCGATGGCCGACCATCGTTTGCGAATGAGAGCATCGGACATCGAAGGCTTTGCGCGCGCACTCGCTCGTGAACTTGGCGTGAGCGCCGTTGCAGGGCCAGTGGCCCCTCCGAATGTTCCGGCCGGATGGATTCCAGCTCTGGGCCGCGACCTCAAGCAACATCCCGGGGCGACCTTGATCGTCGCAGGTGATCAGCAGCCGCCCATCGTTCACGCGCTCGCGCATTCCATGAATCAAGCGCTGGGGAATTTCGGCAAGACTGTTTATTTTACGGATCCGATCGAGGTTTCGCCCGTAAACCAATGGGATTCCATCGGCCAGTTGGCGGCGGATATTCGCGCGGGAAGCGTCACCACTTTGCTGATATTGGGCAGCAATCCTGTGTATGACGCGCCGGCCGATCTGGGCTTCAAGGAAATTCTGCCGAAGGTGGCGTTCAGCGCGCGTCTCGGACTCTTTGAGGACGAAACGTCCGCGCTTTGCCACTGGCATATTCCGCAAGCCCATGAACTCGAATCGTGGGGCGACGCGCGCGGATACGACGGCACGGCTTCCGTGATTCAGCCACTGATTGCTCCCCTCTATGGCGGAAAATCCGAAGTCGACTTTCTGGCTGTGCTCAACGCGCAAGCTTCAAAGCCGAGTCACGATTTCGTGCATGACTATTGGCAGGCGCAGCGCGCGAATGTGGACCGATTCGACGTGTTATGGGAGAAGACGCTGCGCGATGGAGTTGTCGCCGACACGGCGTTTCCGCCCAAGCAAGTTTCGCTGAAGCCAGGGATTGGCGCGGAACCTCCGGCCGCAGCCGCGCAGCGCCTCGAAATCGTCTTCCGCCCAGACCACACTATCTGGGACGGCCGGTTTGCAAACAATGGCTGGCTGCAGGAATTGCCCAAGCCGCTGACGATGCTCACTTGGGATTCCGTTGCCATGCTGAGCGCGAAAACGGCCGAGCGCCTGGGAATCAAGAACGAGGAAGCCGTTGAATTAAAGTACGAGGGGCGAACGATCGTTGCTCCCGCATGGCTGATGCCTGGGCATGCGGATGAAAGTTTCACGGTGTATCTCGGCTATGGTCGCACGCGCTCCGGTCGCGTCGGGACGGGCACGGGATTTGACGCGGGCTGGATTCGCCCTCTCGCCACGCCGTGGATCGGGACGGGGCTGGAGGTTCGCAGAACGGGCGACCGATGGGCGCTGGCTACAACGCAGACGCAGAGCACAATGGAAGGGCGGGAACCGATCCGCATCGCGACGCTCGACGAATACCAAAAAAATCCGAAATTTGCGCAAGCCGACGCGGAGGAGAATCCTCTCTCGCTTTATCCCGAAGTGAAATATGAGGGCTACCAGTGGGGCATGGCGATTGATCTGAATGCCTGCACGGGCTGCGGCGCCTGCGTGGTGGCGTGCCAGGCGGAAAACAATATCGCCGTCGTCGGCAAGAAAGAAGTGATGATCGGGCGCCAGATGCACTGGATCCGGATCGATCGCTATTACGAAGGCGACGTGGACAATCCCGCGACGTATCACGAGCCCGTGCTTTGCATGCACTGCGAAAATGCGCCCTGCGAAGTGGTCTGCCCGGTGGCTGCGACGGTCCACAGTCCCGAAGGCTTGAACGAAATGGTTTACAACCGCTGCGTGGGCACGCGCTACTGCTCGAACAATTGCCCGTACAAAGTCCGCCGGTTCAACTTTTACCTTTATTCGGATTGGGATACGCCCAGCCTGTTCGGAATGCGCAATCCCAACGTGACCGTGCGCAGCCGCGGCGTGATGGAAAAATGCTCCTACTGCGTGCAGCGAATCAACGCGGTAAAAATCGAAGCCGAAAAGCAGGATCGCCCGATTCGCGACGGCGAAATCGTGACCGCCTGCCAGCAGTCGTGCCCGTCGGAAGCCATCGTGTTTGGAAACATCAACGATCCGAACAGCCGCGTTTCCAAGTTGAAGGCGAAGAACCGGAATTACAAATTGCTCGAGGAACTGAACACGCGTCCAAGGACAACGTATCTGGCGAAGTTGCGCAACCCGAATCCGGAAATCGAAAAGACGGCAGGGGTCTAGAGCGGAATGAACCATGGCAGATAGCCCAAGCGACAAACTGGCGGCGGCAGAATTCGCGAACGCGCCGATTCTGGGTCCGGGATACGACTACGCGTCGGTCACGGACAAGATCAGCGCGATCGTGCTGGCGCGGCGGACGCCGAAGTGGTGGATCATCGGTTTTCTCGTCTCTTTCGCCTTGGTCATGCTGCTCATGGTGTCGGTTACCTATCTCCTGGTCGCGGGCGTGGGCATCTGGGGCATTCAGATCCCGGTCGCATGGGGCTTTGCGATCATCAATTTCGTCTGGTGGATCGGAATCGGCCACGCCGGGACGCTGATTTCCGCGATCCTGCTTCTCTTGCGGCAGCAGTGGCGCACATCCATCAACCGGTTTGCCGAGGCGATGACGCTCTTTGCCGTTTCCTGCGCGGGCATATTTCCACTGATCCACATGGGCCGCCCGTGGCTCGGTTACTGGCTGTTTCCGTATCCCGATACGATGAAGATGTGGCCGAATTTCCGCAGCCCGCTGGTGTGGGACGCGTTTGCGGTTTCGACTTACGCGACGGTGTCGCTGCTGTTCTGGTTCATCGGGCTGATTCCGGACCTCGCGACGCTGCGAGATCGCGCGAAAAATCGCGCGGCGAAATTGATTTACGGATTGTTGGCGATGGGCTGGCGCGGCTCGGCGGTTCACTGGTAGCGGCACGAAACGGCCTCGTTGCTGCTGGCCGGCCTCGCGACGCCGCTGGTTCTCTCGGTGCACACGATCGTGAGCTTTGATTTTGCCATTGCCATCGTGCCCGGGTGGCACTCCACGATTTTTCCGCCGTATTTCGTTGCGGGCGCAATTTACGCGGGGTTCGCGATGGTGCTCACGCTTTCGATCCCCATCCGGAAATTGTTTCGACTGGAAGATTTCATCACCATGCGGCATCTCGACAACATGGGCAAGGTGATGCTCGCCACCGGGCTGATCGTCGGCTACGGCTACATGATGGAAGCGTTCTCCGCGTTCTACAGCGGAAATGAATACGAACGGTTCATGATTTTGAACCGCATGACCGGGCCCTACGCGGTGATCTACTGGCTGCTGATCGCCTGCAACATCGTGACACCGCAATTCTTGTGGTTCCGAAAAGTGCGTGCGAAAGTGGGGGCGCTGTTCGCCATCGCCATGGTCGTGAATCTGGGAATGTGGCTCGAGCGGTTCGTCATCGTGGTGACCAGCCTGCACCGCGATTTCTTGCCGTCGGCCTGGGGGATGTACTACCCGACGCGGTGGGACATTTTCACGTTTTTCGGGACGATCGGACTCTTCCTGTTCCTGGTTTTCCTCTTTCTCCGGTTCTTGCCGCTGATTTCGATTTTCGAAATGCGGACGCTGGTGGCGAGCGAGGAAGAGAAGAAGGCGGTCAACTGATGCGCTCCAAAGGATTTTATTTTTTGCGTGCGGCAAAGGTTCGATGAAGCAACAGGAAACCATCTACGGATTGATGGCGGAGTTCTCCACTCCCGAGCAATTGCTGGAGGCGGCCCGCCACACGCACGAAGCCGGATATCGCCGCATCGACGCGTTTGCGCCGTTCCCGATTGAGGGGCTCGCGGATGCCCTCGGGTTTCACCGCACGCGGCTGCCTCTCGTGGTCCTGATTGCGGGCATCGTCGGAGGCTGCGCGGGATTTTACTTGCAGTATTACGCCGCGGCTGTCAGTTATCCAATCAACGTTGGCGGCAGGCCGATGAATAGCTGGCCCATGTTTATTCCCATCACGTTTGAAATGACCATCTTGTTCGCCGCTGGCGCCGCCGTATTCGGCATGCTGGCGATGAACGGGCTGCCCACGCCCTATCATCCGGTGTTCAACGTGCCGCGATTCGCGCTGGCATCGCGCGACCGGTTTTTTCTTTGCATCAAGGCGCGCGATCCGAAGTTTGACGTGGCAGAGACGCGCAAATTTATGCTGGCGCTCAATCCGCGCGAGGTGACCGACATTGATCCCTAGCGCGCGCCCACGGAAACCGCACGCGGGCGGATGGATGCTGGCCGCTCTGGGGCTGCTATTTGTGTGCGCCGGATGCCGCCTCGATATGCACGTGCAGCCGCGCTACAACCCGTACGATCCGACCGACTTTTTTGGCGACGGCCAATCCGCGCGCTTGCCCGTTGCGGGGACGGTGCCTCGCGGGGAATTGACGCTGGGGCCGCAGGAATTGCTGTACACCGGGAAAGTGAATGGCCAGCCGGCGGAAGTGTTTCCGTATCCCGTGACGCAGGAAATTGTGGAACGCGGCCGCGAGCGGTACAACATTTTCTGTTCGCCGTGCCACGGATTCGCGGGCGACGGCGACGGGATGATCGTGCAGCGCGGCTTCCGCCACCCGCCTTCGTTTCACGAGGACCGCTTGCGCTCGGCGCCTGTAGGGCATTATTTTGACGTGATCACGAACGGGTTTGGCGTGATGTACCCGTACGGCTATCGCGTGCCGCCGCGCGACCGCTGGGCCATCATCGCTTACATTCGTGCGCTGCAACTCAGCCGGCAAGTGCCGATCGACGATGTGCCGGACGCGGAGCGCGCAAAATTGACGGGCCAATCGAAATGAACGAGACCGGAGAAACAACGCTGAAGATTGAAGGACTGCCGACGCGGCTGGTTATAGCAGGCGCCGTGTTGCTGGCGATTTGTCTTGTGGCGGGATTTGCGAACCAGGCGGACTTTTTCCGCGCGTACCTCATTGCGTATTTGTTCTGGATCGGCATCACGCTGGGGTCGCTGGCGCTCCTGATGATGCAACACCTGACGGGAGGGAGGTGGGCGCTGGTCATCCGGCGAATTCTGGAGGCGGGCACGCGCACGCTTCCACTGATGGCCGTTGCGGCGCTGCCGGTCCTCGCGGGAATGAAAACGCTTTACAGTTGGTCCCGCCCGGGCCAGACCGATCCGGTCATCCTGGCGAAACTTGGCTATCTCAACCCCCAATTTTTTATTGTGCGCATGGTTTTTTATTTCGCGGTCTGGTTCACGCTGGCGCATTTTCTGAATAAATGGTCGAGGCAAGAGGACGCCGGCGGGGCGGGGCTTGCGCTGTGGATGCGCATGGAAGGATTGAGCGGCATCGGACTCGTGATGTATGGATTTACCATGACGTTTGCGACCATTGACTGGGTGATGTCGCTCGAGCCTCAGTGGTACTCCACGATTTATGGATTGCTCTTCATGGTGTCGCAGGCGCTGACGGCCCTGGCGTTTTCCATCGCCATGCTGGTCTGGCTTTCCGGCCGGAAACCGCTTTCCGATGTCGTGAGGCCGTCGCAATTCCAGGACCTGGGCAGCTTTCTGCTGACGTTTGTGATGCTCTGGGCGTATTTGGAATTTTCGCAGTTTCTGATTATCTGGGGCGGAAATCTATCGGAAGAAATTCCCTGGTACATCCGCAGGATGGAAGGGATTTGGGGGAGTGTGGGATTGTTTTTGGTGGTGTTGAGTTTTTTCTTTCCGTTATTTCTGCTGCTGTTCCGGGATGTGAAGAGGAGAGCAGGATCGCTGTTGATCGTGGCTTTGCTGGTTCTTGTGATGCGGCTGGTGGATATGTACTGGATGGTTTTGCCGGCGTTCGGCGGAGGAAAGGTGCGGCTCACGTGGATGGACGTGGTGCTGCCGCTGGGCATGGGAGCGATCTGGTTCGCGTACTTCCTCTGGCAGTTGCAGCGCATGCCGATTTTGCCGGTGCACGATCCGCGCATGGAAGAAATTGCCGCGCAGGCGGTGGAACATGGATAAACCGCACAACGCTTCCGCGAACCACGCCGGATACGAAACGCGCGATGCGAATGCGGGCGGGGTGTTTAAGTTTCTGGTGGGATTGGGCATTGTGCTCATCGTCGCAGCTTTGGTGTGCTGGGGAATGTTCCGCTATTTTTCGGCGCATGACGTGAATCAGGCGGCTTCCGATTCTCCGTTTGCGGATACGCGGCAATTGCCGCTGGGGCCGCAGTTGCAAGTGAATCCTCGCGAGGACTGGCTGAAATTCCGCGAAGAGCAGGAGCAGGCCCTCGAAACGTACGCGTGGGAGAATCGCACCGCGGGGACCGTGCGCGTGCCCATCGAACAAGCCATGGAGCTGCTGGTGAAAAAGGGTTTGCCGGTGCAAGGCGCGCCCGCGCCGCAAGCGCCGGCCGCTGATGCAAAGAAGCCGGCGACGGAAGGGACGAAGAAGCCATGAGTTGCAGATTTTATTCCGCGATGCTCGCGGCTTTCGGCGCGATTGCCGCGTTTTCCACGAGCGCGCAGCAGATCACCACGCCTGCGATCTTGAGCAAAGTGGGGATCACGCAAAATCTGAACGCGCAGATTCCGCCGGACCTTGTGTTTCGAGACGAGACGGGAAAGTCCGTGCGGATCGGCGACTTCTTCGGGAAGAAGCCGATCGTGCTTTCTCTCGTTTATTTCGATTGCCCGGCGCTCTGCACAGAGGTTCTGAACGGGGAATTGCGGACGATGAAAGCGATCTCGCTCGACCTCGGGAAGGATTTCGATGCGGTGACTGTGAGCTTCGAGCCGAAAGATACTCCTGTGCTGGCCAAGGCGAAGCGTGACGTTTACATCGGGCAATACGGGCGGCCGGAGGCGGCGGAACACTGGCACTTCCTGACGGGCGAGCAGCAATCGATTGACGCTCTGACGAATGCCGTCGGCTTTCGATATGCATACGATTCTGCGATTCGGCAGTACGCGCATGCCGCCGCCATTCTGGTTCTCACGCCGGACGGGCGCATCGATCGCTATTTTTACGGCGTGCAATATCCGGCGCGCGACGTGCGCCTCGGACTGGTCGAGGCGTCGGAAGGCAAGATCGGAACTTTGACCGATCATGCGCTCTTGTATTGCTACCAGTACGATCCCATGACGGGGAAATACGGCGTGGTCGTGATGAACGTCCTGCGCGCGGCGGGCGGTTTGACCGTGCTGGTCCTGGGAATTTTCATGACCTTGATGTTTCTGCGCGAGCGCAAACGGGCTGTTAGGCGTTCCCCGGCGGCCGGCGCCAAGGTGCGTTGAGGATGAGTGAAGTGAGGATACGAGCTTGATGCAGGGGCTTCCATTTCAGCCGGAGCAGGCTTCGTCGATCGCTAGGTCGGTGGACGATCTGTACTATTTTCTGACGGCGGTCACGCTGTTTTTCACGGCGGTGATTTTCTCGATCATTTTTTATTTCATGATCAAGTACCGGCGGCGGTCGCCGGACGAGCGTCCGAAGGCGATTGAAGGATCGTTTCCGCTGGAGGTGCTTTGGACGGCGATTCCCACGGTGATCGTCGCGGTGATTTTCGTTTGGAGTTCCCTGTTGTATTTCCGGAATTCGGAGGCGCCGAAGGGGGCGATGGAAATTTTCGTCACCGGCAAGCAGTGGATGTGGAAGGTCGAGCATCCCGAAGGGCAGCGCGAGATCAACGAACTGCACGTGCCGCTGGGGCGTCCGGTGAAGCTGACGATGACTTCGGAGGACGTGATCCACGATTTTTTCGTTCCCGCGTTCCGGGTGAAGAAGGATGTGTTGCCCGGGCGCTACACTTCTCTTTGGTTTTCGGCCACCAAGGTGGGAACGTTTCACCTGTTTTGCGCGCAGTACTGCGGCGCGTTCCATGCGGGGATGATCGGCTCGATCATCGTCCAGCAGCCCGGCGAGTATGAGCGCTGGCTTGCGGGTGGTGCGCCAGGCGAATCGATGGAGCAGGCGGGAGCGAAAGTATTTCAGGCGAGCGGCTGTCCCACGTGCCACGTGGCCGACGGAACTGGCCTCGGCCCATCGCTGCTCGGTGTTTACGGGCAACCGGTCAAGCTGACGACTGGGCAGACGATTACGGCGGACGATGCCTATGTGCGACAGCACCTCCTGACGCCGAAAGCGACAACCGTTTTTGGCTACCATCCGATCATGCCGTCGTTTCAGGGACAACTCACCGAAGAGCAGCTGAACAATTTGATCGCTTATATTCGCGCGCTGGGCAAGGCGACGCCGGCGCCAAAGGAAGCGGGGAAGCAATGAGTACGGCCACGCTGGAACCACGCGTGCACGCGCAGCGAAATTATCTGAACGCGGACTACGGCTGGAAGTCCTGGCTGTTTACGCTGGACCACAAGCGCATTGCGTTGTTGTACCTGGTTTCGATCACATTCTTCTTCATCATTGGCGGATCGTTCGCCGTGCTGATGCGCATTCACCTGGTCGAGCCGGAGGGCGCGCTGGTGCAGCCGGAGACTTACAACAAGCTATTCACGCTGCACGGCATCGTGATGATTTTCTTTTTCCTGATTCCGTCGATTCCGGCGGTCCTCGGAAATTTTCTGGTGCCTTTGATGGTGGGGGCGCGCGACCTCGCGTTTCCGAGGCTGAATCTGCTGAGCTGGTACATCTACATCGTGGGCGGACTGTTCACGCTTTATTCGGCGATCGCCGGGGGCGTGGATACCGGCTGGACGTTCTACACGCCGTACAGCAGCACGTACTCGAATACGCAGGTCACGGCCGTTGCGATCGGCGTGTTCATCACCGGGTTTTCTTCGATCCTGACGGGGCTGAACTTCATTGTAACGATTCACAAGATGCGCGCTCCGGGCCTGACTTGGTTCCGCATGCCGCTCTTTTTGTGGGCCATGTATGCCACCAGCATCATCATGGTGCTGGGCACGCCGGTGCTGGCGATCACCATTTTTCTGCTGGCGCTCGAGCATCTGTTTCACGTGGGGATTTTCAGCCCGGCGCTCGGCGGCGATCCACTTTTGTTCCAGCATCTGTTCTGGTTCTATTCGCATCCGGCTGTTTACATCATGATTTTGCCGGCGATGGGAGTGGTCAGCGAGATCATCGCCTGCTTTGCGCGGAAACGCATTTTCGGTTACAAGATCGTCGCGTTTTCGAGCGTGGCCATTGCCGTCCTCGGCTTTCTGGTGTGGGGACACCACATGTTCGTCACCGGGCAATCGGTTTACGCTGGGCTGATTTTTTCGTTGCTGAGTTTCCTGGTGGCCATTCCGTCGGCCATCAAAGTGTTCAACTGGACTTCCACCTTGTACAAGGGATCGATTTCCTACGAAGCGCCGATGCTGTACGCGATGGGATTCATCGGCCTGTTTACCATGGGCGGGTTGACGGGGTTGTTTCTGGCTTCGCTCGCTACCGACGTGCACCTCAACGGAACTTATTTCATCGTGGCACACTTCCACTACATCATGGTGGGCGGCGCGGTGATGGGATATCTCGGCGGGATCCATTTCTGGTGGCCGAAAATTTCCGGCAGAAAATATCCCGATATGTGGGCGCGCTTGCCGCGGTGATTATTTTCGTCGGATTCAACCTGACGTTTTTCCCGCAATTCATTCTCGGCTATCTGGGCATGCCGCGCCGGTACGCGTTCTATCCGGCGGAATTCCAGGTGTTGAACGTGATGTCCTCGGCGGGCGCCACGGTTCTGGGCGTGGGCTATTTGATTCCGCTGGTTTACCTGATCTGGTCGATGCGCTACGGCCCGATCGCGGAACCCAACCCGTGGGGCGCCACGGGGCTGGAATGGAAGACGTCATCTCCGCCGCCGACGGAAAATTTCAAGGAAATTCCCGTGGTGACCGAGGAAGCGTACGCTTACGCGCCGGAGGAGGCCGCTGGTGACTGACGCCGAAGTACACGCGCAGAACACAGGTCTGGCGCACCAGTTTCAGGATCTGGAACAGCAGCAGGACGCCGATGCCCTGGGCATCTGGATTTTCCTGGTGACGGAAATCATGTTCTTTGGCGGGCTGTTTGCCGCCTACGCCATTTATCGCTGGCTCTATTTCGCCGCGTTTCAGGGCGGCAGCCACATTCTGGACATTCGGCTTGGCGCCGCGAATACCATCGTCCTGCTGGGCAGCAGTCTCACCATGGCGCTCTCGGTGCGGTCCGCGCAAACCGGCAATCGCCGCGCCCTCGTCCTGTTCCTCGTCGCCACGATGATCCTTGGCGGAATCTTCCTGGGCGTCAAAGGGGTTGAGTACAACCAAAAATTCGTGGAGCACGTGGTTCCCAGCCTGGACTGGGCGCCGGAGGGACAAACGCTGGCGCGTCTCGCTCCCGGCGGCCTCGAGCATGCCCAGATTTATTTCTTTTTCTATTTCGCGATGACCGGGCTGCACGCCCTGCACATGATCATCGGCATGGGGCTGTTGCTCTGGCTGGCCCTTCGGGCGCGAAAGGGAAGCTTCACGCCCCACTATTTCGCGCCGGTCGAGGTCGTGGGCCTGTACTGGCACTTCGTCGATATTGTCTGGATTTTCCTGTTTCCGTTGCTTTACCTGATAGGCGGGCGCTACTAATGTCACAGCCGATTGTTCCGCAAAAAACGTACGTGCTGGTTTTTCTCGGCCTGATCGGGCTGACGATTTTGACCACCGGAGTGGCCTTCATCGATCTCGGGCCGTTCAACACGGTGGCGGCGCTGGCCATTGCGTTTTCGAAAATGCTCCTGGTGATTTTGTTCTTCATGGGAGTGCGGCACAGCAGCGGGCTGGTGCGGATCATCCTGGTCGCGGGTTTTTTCTGGCTCGCGCTTCTGATTGCGTTCACGACGACCGACTATCGCACACGTTCCTGGACCCCCGCGCCCGATTCCTGGTCTTCGACCGCTCCACCGACTCACCCGTAACTCTTGTCTTCTCTGTGTCCTCTGTGTTGAAAGTTTTTTCCGTCTTGATTCTGGCGGAGTACTAAAACCTTCACCACAGAGGACACAGAGAAACCCTCAAGACATGAAGAATTAAATTGAGCGGGAGTCAGTCGAGAAACAGAAAACCCGTCCGTTTGTGCGGACGGGCTTTCCAGAGGGGAGAATAGTTCCGTGCCTATGCGCGGAAGGCACCAGAACTCTTTGTCCTCGCGGGAAGTCTAGAGGAGGGGAAATAAGATTGTCAAGCGGAGAAATGGCTGAATCTAAATGATTATAAGTGGCTTATAATCAATGCGCTGGGCAGTTTACTTCGAGTAAGGGATGAGATATTCCACTGAGT
Source organism: uncultured Acidobacteriota bacterium (assembly GCA_963804145.1). Classification (GTDB taxonomy): domain Bacteria; phylum Acidobacteriota; class Terriglobia; order Acidiferrales; family UBA7541; genus Palsa-360. The sequence continues at coordinate 202,950 of CAWDPI010000012.1, forward strand.
TTTCAACAGGTTCTTGCGATTATTAGTAGAAGTCCTTTGCCTTGATCGGCTTGCTGGAGATCCCCAGTTGCAGAATTTCGATCTGCTTTTCACGATCGAAAATCTTGTTTGGAAGGAAAATTTTTACCAATATGCGAATTCCGCCGAAGCCGATTCCCGCGGCGACGGCGAAAACCATGATCGCTCCGGTTCCCACAAACGCTTCCACGATCATGTTGTTGATGCTTGGCTCGGTCAGCGTCTGCTTCGGCTCATTCCAGGTCACATTGCTCTCATAGCCGACCTGGTCGAGGATCTTGTTCGCGGCTTGCCTGGAAGGAGCTCCTGCCACTACCGCAATGAAGGAACTGACGCGCTTGCCGAAGAGCACGTTCTGCCCCGGCTGCACTCCACCGGGCGGATCGAAGACGAAACGGCGCAACATGCCCGCGAATTTGGCCGCGGCGATTTGCTGCGTCGGATAGGAAGTGATCAGCAGCGTCTCATCCTTTCCGGCCACCTTGTAAGTGGCGAGGATGGTTTCCGCGCTGTGGTCGTAGCCCATCCAGTCATCTGTGCCGAGGGGAACGAAATGCGCCAGGCTGAGGGGACCGATGACGTAGCGTTCCGAATCGGGCACGCGTCCCTTTTCGGGAAGATGCTCGCCAACGAATGGGTACGGCGTGTGATCCGCCTTTTTGTCCAGCAAGGTGGCGAGCTGCTTCAGGTCAGCGTCCGGAGGACGCGCCTGCTTCGGCGGGACCGATACATCGAGCAGCATTTCCCCGACGACGATGAGCGCCCGGTCATGTGACGCGCTGGCAAAGGAGCCCAGATCGGCGGCAGAGAGCGTTTCGTTTCGCAAAAACGTGTAAGCACCGTAGGCGGAACTCGGGTCGCGCAGGCGGTAGAGCGTGACCGATGCGGTCTCGGTTCCCTGCGTGTAGGAGCGCTGCTCGAGCGATTTCACGATGTATTCGCGGAAAGCCGGCGTATCCGGTCCGAGAAGGGAGTCAAGCCCAGTGGGCGGAGTGATGGTCGAAGGGGCTGAGGCGGTCCAACCCGCGAAGGCGGACGGCAAAACGCCCTGGGCTGCAGCCGGAAGGGCCGCAAAGAGAAGGCACAATATCCCTGGGAAAATCCGAAAGAGTCGGCGCATGTCCCTCTGAATTAGACGCTAGAAGTTTACTGCGAGTTCCCGGATCGCGCCACTTTTCCCGCAAAATTTTCAGCGGCGGAGTGGGCTTGATTGGAAGTCAGGCTGTTGGTGCTTTGTAGGTAGCTTTCGATGCCGCGGTAGAGGCCGTCGGCGACGCGCTGGCGGTTGTCGGGATTCTTGAGCCACTTTTCGTCACTGGGGTTGGAAAGGAACGAAATCTCAGCCAGCACGGAGGGCATGTCCGCGCCAATCAAAACGACGAAGGGGGCCTTGCGCACGCCGCGGTTGCGCTCGCCCCGGTTGAGGTTCTCCATGCGCTTGGAGAGGGAATCCTGAATCATGGTGGCGAGGTCGCGGGACTCCTCGATTTTTTCGCTGCGCGCGATTTTGGTGACGATGTCCTGCAAATCGTGAACGCCGTTTGCGGACAACGCGTTTTCGCGGGAAGCGACTTCCATGGCATCGCTCGATCCGGTGAAGTTCAAGTAATAGGTTTCGATGCCGCGCGCCTGGCGGTCCTGGCTGGAATTGGCATGGACGGAAATAAAGAGGTCAGCCTTGGCCTCGTTGGCGATTTCGGTGCGGCGTTCGAGCGGGATGAAGGTGTCATCCTCGCGCGTGAACACCACCCCGGCGCTGGGGAGACGCTGTTGAATGATCTTTCCCAGCCGCAGGGCCACATCGAGGCACAAGTCTTTTTCCATCAGGCCGGTAGGCCCGATCGTGCCGGTGTCGTGGCCGCCGTGCCCTGCATCGATCACGATGCGGCCGATCTTGAGTCCCAGCGCGCGAGTCAAGGAATGCTGGCCGTCGCGCGTCAACTCTGGAGTAGGAGGCGGCCCCATTTCTTCGGCCTGATCGTGAGCCGATTTTGCTGCGCGATTGGATTTTTTCGGCGGCGCGGGATGAGCGGGAAGCGGCAAAAGCTCCGTGTCCGCAGACGGTGCAGGGGCTGCCGCGGCGAGCACCGTGGAGTCATTGCTTCCGTCGTCCTGCGCTGTCTTTGGTTTGGCGGAAGCCGACGCGGCGGATTTCAGTGAGCCCTTGCCTGGATTGCTCGCTGGTTTTCTTGGCGCCGGTTCCTGTTCAGCCACGGCGGCGGAAGGCGGCGGAGTTGTTGCGGATTTCGTTGCAATTTTTTCAGGCGCAACAGACGAAGTCTGGGCCGAGGTTTCGGTGGCGGCCTTCTCGGGTTTCGCTGCGAGCAAATCCGTTGTCGTGGGCCCGGGAGGAGGAACGGTATTGCGCGCGGCCGCTTCGGCTGCAGCCGATGTGCCGTAGACATCCACGACTAGGCGGTACGGATCGGGCAGCAAAAACACGGAGTAGTCCGTGGCGCGGTTCACTTCCAGAACCACGCGCACGACACCGGATTGATTTCGCGCGACGCGAACGGTTTTCAGGAATCCGGCGCCGTCGAGGTCGATCGGCTTGTGGAGCAGCGCGGGTGTGAGCTTTGCGCCTTCGATGTCAAAATAAATCCGGTCGGGCCCCGAGATGCGCGCCGCCTGATATTTCACTTTCGCTCCCACATCGATCACGATGCGGGTGTAGGTATCGGCGTTCCAGGTGCGGATCCGGGAGACCTGCGGGCCGGAGTCATCCGCGGCGAAATTTTCTCCGGACGCCCCTGGCTTGGTGTCTGTCGTCGGCGGATTTTTGTCCGCGGAAATCGTTTTGGGGGCCAACTGGCCCGGGCGATCCTTGGCGACGGGGGTCTGTTGCGCAGGCGATTTTGGCGGGGCGCTTTGGGCAGACAAGTTAGCCAGAATGGCGCGCACTTCGTTCGCATGGGACGAGCGCGGGTGCAGCGACAAAAACTGCTCGTAGGTTTTCTGCGCGAGGGCAGGATCGTGCAGGTCGTCCTGCTCGATGTGCGCGATGGCTAGCAGCGCGTCCTCGCGATATTTGCTCACCGGATAATCGCGCAGCAGAAATTGGAAGGCATCGATGGAGCGCTGATAATATCTTGCGTCGAAAAGATCGCCCATGGTGCGGAATAGTTCGGCCACATGATTGAGCGAGGCGGTGACGTCCGCGGCGTGGGAAGTGATCAGGTATACGCGCTGATACTCGATGACCAGGGTGGTGTAATCCTTGAGCGTGCGCACGTTCTCCGGGCGCGCTTCGAGCGCCTCGCGGGCTTTTTCCGCGCGTTCAAATTGTGCTTTGGCTGCATCGCGGCGGGAGGAAATGCTTTCATCGGCGCGGCCAGCGAGAGGAAAAAGCGACAAAACCAGCACGGTCGCGAAAAAGGCGCGCAGGATTGGTCGGATTGTAGCGGCTTCATGCCGCAACGTCTGCCTCATTCGTTCGTAAAAACGACCCGTCCGTCTGCTTGCACTGTGCGGTAGATGGGACGCTGCTCATCAAACGCACGAGGCATGCGATCGGATCCGGGACGGAAGTAAGAATCGGTAACTTTGTGAACGTATTCACGCGTCTCTCGATAGCGCGGAATGCCCCCGGCGCGATCCACGGCGCCCGGGCCCGCATTGTATGCGGCCAGGGCTTTGTCGAGGTCGCCATTATAACGCTCCAGAAGCGTGTGAAGATAGCGAACTCCGCCGTCAAGATTCTGCTTGGGGTCAAACGCGTTGTTCACGCCCAACTGCTGCGCGGTTCCCGGAACCAGTTGCATCAACCCAAGCGCGCCCTTGCGGGAAACGGCGCTCGTATTCCAGTTCGATTCCGTCTGGATCACGGCCCTGACGAGAGCCGGATCCACGCGGTAGCGAGCTGAAACTTCGCGAATCATCTCTTCGATCTTCGCGCGATTCGTTTGCTCCGCGGCAGACATCTCGGAAGACTCTGCGGAGGAGCTTTGGGTTGTACGCGATGCGTTCCCCAGGAGGGTGAAACCTTTCGGCACGGTGATTTTCACGGGGCGGACCGAGTAGCCCGCCGGGGTCGAATTGATGAAGACCCGTTTGCCGTCGGCATCCTTGTAGGAAACGATCTGGCCACGGGCAGGAACAGCCCATAAGACCAGCATTCCCAAAAAGATGGCCACCGAACTGGAGAGGGAGCGCATAGTGTTCAGTTCTGAGAAGGCAGTGCGATTCTGCTTCCTGTTATGAGACAGACCAGTCACCGCGACAAGGAAAGCCCGCCACGGCGGGTCGCCCTGGACGTTCCTGGCACCACTAAGCAATTATAGCAATTGGTCGATAAGGGGGTATACGTGGTCTAGAGCACTTTTTAGGGCAGATGTGTCTTTTCCGCCAGCCTCGGCCAGGTCAGGCCTGCCGCCGCCGGAGCCGCCCACTTCCTTGGCGATCGCCTGTATCACCTTTCCTGCGTGTAACTTAGAGGTGAGGTCTTTGGTGATGCCGGCCAGGAGGGCCACTTTGCCGTCCTCGACGGTCCCCAGGACGACGACCCCGGAGCCGAGCTTCTGGCGCAGGCTGTCTACGAGCTGGCGCATGGCTTCGCGGTCCACGCCTTCGAGTTCGGCGGAGATGACCTTGACGCCTTTGATCGTTCGGGCCTGGGAGGCCAATTCGTCCAGTTTGGAGAGGGCGCCTTTGCGTTTCATGGATTCGAGCTGCTTTTCGAGCTGTTTTTGTGTTTGCTCGGTGCGCTCGATGGCCGCGGCTAGATTTTCTTCGTTGACGCCCATGCGAGCGGAAATTTCGCGCAGGAGTTGCTGGGCGCGCTGGTAGTCGGCGAGGGCGGCTGCGCCGGTGATGGCTTCGATGCGGCGGACTCCGGCGGCGGCGGATTGTTCGATGACGATTTTGAAGATGCCGATGTCGCCGGTGCGTTTCACGTGCGTGCCGCCGCAGAGTTCCTTGCTGTAGAAGCCGCGGGGGGCTGACGCGTCGGGAATGGTGACCACGCGGACGTTTTGTTCGGGGTAGCGATCGCCGAAAAAGGCGAGCGCTCCGGATGCGAGGGCATCGTCCAGCGTGGTGATGTTGGTCTCGATTTCGTTGTTGAGCAAAATTTCGTCGTTCACTTGCTGCTCGATGTCGCGCAAGTTCGGCGGGATCGATTGCGGCGAAATGCGAAAAATCGAAGCGCAGGCGCGAGGGCTCGACGAGCGAGCCGGCTTGCTTGACGTGCGTGCCGAGAATGTTGCGAAGCGCGGCGTGCATCAGGTGCGTCCCAGTGTGGTTGCGCTTGATGTGTTCGCGGCGCGCGCCGTCGGCATCGCACGCGACGAGATCGCCTACGGCGAGTTTTTCTCTTGCGACGACGCGATGCGCGATCAAGCCGGAGACTGGATAGTATGCGCCGCGCACTTCGGCGACCGGGATGGTGTGCTCGTTGTTCCAGAGCGTGCCGATGTCGGAAACTTGTCCGCCGGATTCGGAGTAGAAGACCGTGCGATCCAGGACAATTTCGCCTTCCGCGCCGGCTGGGAGTTCGTTTACCGCGCCGTCCTTTGTGACGATGGCTTCGATGCGGCGATTTTTCGCGCTCGTCTCGAAATAAAAATCAGGCTCCGTGCGATACCTTTCCGCAAGTTTCGAGTACACCGGATTCGCGACGTCCTTGTGCCCGCCCTTCCACGATGCGCGTGCACGGGTCCGCTGATCTTGCATTGCCTTCTCGAACGAGGTCCAATCAACCTTGAAGCCAGCGTCATGGCAGACGTCTTCAATGAAGTCGCGGGGCAGACCATAGGTATCGTAGAGCTTAAAGGCTTTTTCGCCGGGAAATTCGCGGGGCGGAAGACCCGCGCCAAGGAGGTGCTGCGTCGCGATGTGTTCCAAGACATCTGTTCCGCGTATCTCGTTTATATCTTCTTCGAGTTTCTTAAGACCGATGTTGACCGTTCGACTGAAACGGGTTTCTTCTTCATCGAGGATCTGGTTAACGCGTCCTGCCGTCTCCAGGAGTTCCGGATACGCTCCGGCCATGAGTGTGCGTACGGTGTTTGACATGTATGAGAGGAACGGCGCAGGGGCGCCGAGAATGCGCGAGTGTCGCAGCGCGCGGCGAATTATTTTTCGTAAAACATACCCCCGGCCTTCGTTTGAAGGAACGACGCCGTCCGAGATTAGAAATGTTGCGGAGCGCGAGTGGTCCGCGATGATTCGGAAAGACGAAGCGAATTCTGGTTGGGCCTCCATTGTCCAGCCGAGGCGTTCCTCCGCGGCGTTAATAAGAGGCGTAAAGAGATCGGTCTCGTAATTGGAAACCTTTTTCTGCAGGACGGCGGCGAGGCGTTCGAGGCCCGCGCCGGTGTCGATCGAGGGCTTTGGCAGCGGCTCGACTTTGCCTGAAGCATCGCGGTTGAACTGCATGAAGACCAGGTTCCAGATTTCGACGTAGCGGCCGCAATCGCAGCCGAATTTGCAATCGGTGTGGCCTTGATCGGACGCTGCAGGGCCCATATCATAGAAAATTTCGCTGCAGGGACCGCAGGGGCCGGTGTCTCCCATGGCCCAGAAATTTTCTTTTAAGCCGGGGACGGGAACTACCTTATTACGCGGCGCGCCTACGTTCACCCACAGATCGAGGGCTTCCTGATCGACGCCTAGAATTTTTCCGGGCGCGACCTCTGCGCCGCCAAACACTGTGAACGTCAGCTTATCGATGGGGATTCCAAACCATTTCGGCGAGGTGATCAATTCCCAGGCGTAGGCGACGGCGTCTTTCTTGAAATAATCGCCGAAGGAAAAGTTTCCCAGCATCTCGAAGAAGGTGTGATGGCGGTTGGTGAAGCCGACGTTTTCGAGGTCGTTGTGCTTGCCGCCGGCGCGGACGCATTTCTGCGAAGACGTTGCGCGTGTGTAGTCGCGTTGTTCGAGGCCAAGGAAAACGTCCTTGAACTGGTTCATTCCGGCGTTGGTGAAGAGCAGTGTGGGGTCGTTTGTCGGGACGAGCGACGAGCTGCGCACGACGCGATGGCCGCGGTCGGCGAAAAATTTCAAGAACGTGCTGCGGATTTCGTTGCCGCTCAGCAAAGTGCCCTCAGTAATTGGGGAGGATGAATGAACCCCGGAAAATCATTATGGCAGACGGAATACACGCTCGCAACGCACGGGCAAGTGAAGCGTGCCCCCTCCGTCCCGAAGAGCGCGGTTCACCGTGAACGTTCACCGTGAACGGGACGGAGAGGCCTCTACAAAACCGTCACACGAACTCGCCGTCGGTTTTGTAGCGGCCGCCCGCCTTTTGGGCGGGCAGCTTTTCGCCGTATTAGAAATTCGAACCGATGCATTACGTAAATGTGCATCTGGTTGACAAGGATGCACGGATGCGTTGAATCCATTAATTGAGTTTGACCGTTCTTGCGCTCGCCCGTATGTTGCTTTTTCGCCCGATTTGCGCGAATCTTTCTTGAAGGCGGCGAATCTATATCTTATGTATCTGAAATGCGCCCACCCGGATTGCTCGTCTGATTTTGACTACGGGCAAGGGCGTCTGTATCGCTTTCAACAAACTCCACAGCAAGAGAAACAACCCTCCCACTGGCACGCCGTGAAGCACTACTGGCTCTGCGGGCGCTGCTGCGAAAACTACACCATCGAATATCAAAAAGGCGAAGGAGTGTTGCTGATGGAACGGCTGGAAACACTGGCCGGCGCGCGGCCGTGCTACTACGTCCTGCAGGCGGAACTTGCGCCCAAGCCCGCTTTGCCGCGGCGGCTCAGCAGGTCCAGGGCGCGGCAGAGGAAGCAGAACAGCGAATTGACTTCCACAACGCTGAGCGCGATTGAGGTGCTTGAAACCCGGAATCTGGAAAGGAGGGGATCATCCCAATGAGTGAAAAGAGTGAAGAGATTGGCACGATGGCAGGGACGATCTGGCACACGCTGGAAGCAAACGGAGAAATGACGCTGACCAAGCTGAAGAAAGAATTGAATGCGGAATCTCCGCTGTTTGATTGGGCGATCGGCTGGCTGGCGCGCGAAGACAAAATCATGTTGACCGTGGAGAAGCGATCGACGCGCGTGTGTCTCAAGGGCTGGCACACGCAAAGTATGCACGTCGCCTAATTCTTCGGTGAAAAGAAGCGATTAAGCATTATTTCCCAATCGCCCTGGCGTTTCGGGACGCGGCGGCGACCTTGAAGTATCTCCTTCCTGAAAACCATTTCACAAATGCAAGGGCCTGAGTCTCAGAGCTTTGTGATATTGTTGCGCCCTGAAAGGGCGAAGGGATCCTCCGCCCTTACAGGGCGGAAGTTGCCATGTCGGATCGTGACCCGGGGCGTTGCCCCGGGCTGGCTTCCTCCGCGCCGTTGGCGCGGCCAAGCGGGCGCTATTTTGAAAAGGTGCGAGCTGCCTTAGTACAAGTTACAGAATGCGACCTCCAGACGAGAAGGAACCTACCTAACAACGATTCATGGAATGTGAGCTCTAGTCGAATAGGAACCTGCCCATACAAGACAATCGTCGGCGTCACCGTCCCGTTCATCGCAGGCGAAACGTTTTCGCATCCCCGGGCATCCCTGTAATAATCTGGCGCATCTTTACGCGCAGAATTTGGGACTGCACCATTCGGAGGGGGTTGACATGAACCCAAAAGGCGCGAAAGGCGGCGTCGCGTTCAGCATTTTCATTTTGTTTTTCTGCTTTTCCATTCCAATTCGCGCGCAGGAGTCTGCCTCTTCGCTTTCGGGCGCAATCACCAGCGCAACCGGCGCTAGCGTTCCAAACGCCAAGGTTTCCCTTAAGAATTTAGCCACTGGCCAATCCACTGAGACGCAAACCGATCCTTCCGGCCACTACAACGTGCCCAACCTGATGCCGGGAGATTACGAGCTTGCTGTGTCGGCGGAAGGGTACAGCACGAACACAGTGAAGGTGACGATCGCCGCAGGCGCCGCCAAAACCGCCGACGTGACGTTGGCCGGAGTGCTATCACTTCAGGATCTCGGCATTTCTTCCGAGCAGGCGCAGGGCACGGCAGCGGATCAGGCGCGGCTCGATAAGCGCTCGCACATGCTGAAGTTGCACCAGCGTTTCGGGCTGATCGCGGCCGTTCCCTTGATCGCGTCCGTCGCTACTTCGTTCGGCGCCGGCGGCAGAAGCACCAGCACCGCCGACCGCTGGACGCATCTGGCGCTGGGCTCGGCGACGGGGGATTTGTATTTCATGAGTGCGTACTTCGCGATTCGCGCGCCGGGAATTCCGGGTACGCAAAGGCGCGGCCAGATTCGAGTGCATAGAGCCCTCGCCTGGATTCACGGGCCGGGCATGATTCTGACGCCGATTCTCGGCGCGATTGCGTTCGATCAAAAAAGCAAAGGGGAAAAAGTGCATGGGATCGCGAGCGCGCACGGGGCGGTGGCGATCGTGACGGCGGCGGCTTACGGCGCGGCGATCATATCCGTGTCATTTAAATTTTAAGGCAAATTTCAAGGATGGATTGTGGACAAGAAATTCATTTTGGCGCTAGTGCTTCTGACGTTTCCCCGGCTCGTTCTTGCGGACAGCCAGTGGATACTCGAGGAATCGACGCTCACCTATCACGTCTCTCACCCGTTGAAGCAAACCGAGGGTGTAAGCCGTGCGGCGAAAGGGAAGGGCGTTTGCCATGACGGACAGTGCGATTTCCTGATTGCGGTTCCCGTCAAGTCGTTTGATTCGGGCGACAGCAACCGCGATCTGCACATGCTTCAAGTGGTGCGCGGCGGACAATTTCCCTTGATCACGGTGCGCACGCATTTGCCCGAAACCGCTTCTTCGCTGGCTACGATTGCGGCGGATTTGGAAATTCAATTCGCGGGGCAGACCGTGCAGTACAAGCAGATTGCGTTTCAGCATGTGACCAAGGGAAGCGATACGCTGATCACGGGAACCATTCCGTTGACGCTGGCGGATTTTAAGATCGATCCGCCTACGCTGCTGGCGCTGCCGGTGAAGAATGATGTGCCTCATTCGCGTGGAGATGAAGTGGCGGCCCATGTAGGACAGGCTTCAGCCTGTTGGGTTTCGGTTCGCGTTGCAGTTATAAGTGCGACAGGCTGATGAGGCGGCGGAAAAGTGCCCCATGCTTTTTCATTCCGAGCGAAGCGAGGGATCTCTCCTGGGTTCGAGCGAAAGAAAAGAAGGAGAGATTCTTCGCTTCGCTCAGAATGACAAAACAAAACACTTTTCGTCATCCTGTTTTGCTTCTTTGGTTTGCGTGTGCGGGACAAGTGGAAGGGCGACAGGTCAGCGGCCAAAGCCGTATTTTTTCCTCACAATTTATGGCACGGCTGAAGCCGTGCCCCACAAAAATTTCGCGGCCGTGAAAAATTCACGTTACGTTTCTTCGCCGGGATTTTCTGGGAGTTCCTCCATGGGGCGCTTGGCCAACGCGGTTAATTCGCGGCGGATGGTGTCGGCGGAAAAGCCGGCGCGGAGGAGGCTGCGGTAGAGCGAGGCTACGCGGCGTTCGTCCAGCGGGCCGCGCAGCGACTTGATGCGGCGCTCCAGGCGCTCGCGCACGAGGGCGCCCTCGTTCGATTCGGCGGAGCGTTCGGCAAGTGCTGCTTCGATGTGGCGGTCGGGCACGCCGCGGGCGCGGAGATCGCGCGCGATGCGGAATGGTCCCTGCTTGCGCAGTTCGGTGTGCAGGCGGACAAACTGGCGTGCGTAACGCGCGTCGTCCAAATAGTCCAGCTTCTTCAGGCGGTCCAGAATTCCTTTGACCACGTCTTTGTCTTCCGCGCGGCGCTCCAGATAGGTTCGCATCTCGTACACTGAATAGGCGCGGCGCGCCAAGCCGTTGATGGCGGCCGTGTAGAGATCGGTCTCGGAGGAAAGTTTTCGTGCAGAGAAACGCATGGGAGAAGGATAGAGGCAGGGAGGCAAGGAAGCAAGGAGGCAGGGAGGGAGGGGGCAGGTAGCAGGGGGCAGGGGGCAGGGAGCAGGGGGGAGGCAGGGAAGAAAAGGAGGTGCAGGAAGTGAAGGATGCAGAATTCAACCTACAACCTACAACCTACGACCTGCAACCTACGACCTACGACCTGCCGCTACCGTTTTCCGAGGCGCTCGAACTCGGTCATGCTTTGTTCCATTTCCTCGCGGGCGGAGTCGGAGGCGGAGCGGATACCCTGGACGCGCAGCTTGAAGTCGTCGGGGTTGGACGCGCGGAGTAAAGCTTCTTCGTAGGTGATGAGGTTGCGCGAATAGAGATCGAAGATGGATTGGTCGAACGTCTGCATGCCGTACTGGCTGGTGCCGGCGGCGATGGCGTCATGGATCAGGCGCGTCTTGTCGGGATTGATGATGCAATCGCGAATGTATGCGGTTGCGATCATCACTTCCACTGCGGGAACGCGGCCACTCTGATTGGCGCATTGCACCAGGCGCTGGCTGACGACGGCCTTGAGCGTGGCGGCCATTTGCAGGCGAATCTGTTTTTGCTCGGGAGGAGGGAAGACCGCGATGATGCGTTGAATCGTTTCGGTCGCGTCGAGCGTGTGCAAGGTCGAGAACACCAGGTGGCCCGTTTCTGCGGCCAGCAAGGCCGTGGCGATGGTTTCGAGGTCGCGCATTTCGCCGACGAGGATGACATCCGGGTCCTGGCGAAGGCCGGCGCGCAGGGCGGTAGAAAAGTTCGCGGTGTCCACTTCCACTTCGCGCTGGTTGATGAAACTTTTCTTGTCGCGATGTAGGAATTCGATGGGGTCTTCGATGGTAATGACGTGATCGGCCCTGGTCGTGTTGATGCGGTCGATCATCGCCGCGAGCGTTGTGGATTTGCCCGAGCCGGTGGTGCCGGTCACTAGGACGAGGCCGCGCTGCTCTTCGCAGATGCTTTCGATGACGCGCGGGAGATTGAGTTCCTCGACGGTGCGAATTTTGGTGGGAATGACGCGGAGCACCATGCCGACGTTGCCGCGCTGTTGAAAAACGTTGACGCGGAAGCGGCCCAGGCCCGCGACGCCGTAGGCCATGTCGAGTTCCGCTGTCTCCTTGAATTTTTGCTTCTGGCGGTTGGTCATCATGCTGAACGCCATGGACAGCATTTCTTCTGGAGTGACGCGCGGAACATCGGTAAGCGGCGTGAGCGCGCCGTCAATGCGCAGGCAGGGATGGTTGCCTACTTTTAGGTGAAGGTCGGACGCTTTGGTTTCAACGGCGCGGCGCAGAAGATCATCGATGCTCAGGGCCATGGCTTTACCTGTCTCCGTGAAGAGAAGCGCATCATCGAACGTAGCACTGGGAGGAGAGGCGGGCAAGGGCGGTGGGACGGCGTGATGCTGGCTAGTAACGAGCGAATTAAGTGGAGGGAATGTAGGGGGTTAGGGGGCTTGGGGCTGCGTTTTGGGACGGGTTTTATAGGACAGGTACTGGCTGTGTGGGTTGGTGGATCGTATCTTGGGCTGATCGGTTTTGCTGCGGTGGCGAAAACCGCACAGGCAGGGTGCCTGTGCTACTTAGGGCAATTCGGCTAACGCTGCTTCCATTTCGGAGCGGGCGTGTTCGTCGCCTGTGCGGTGGGCTGTGGCGATGCCGGCGGCTGAGCGTGGACCGGGCCTCTTCGGTGCGGCCGGATTTGGCCAGGAACTGGCCGTACTGGAAATATCCGGCAACGTATTCGGCATGTGAGGCGAGGAGCGCTTTGAAATGTTCGTCGGCAGCGGCGGCGTCGCCGGAATTGGCGCATTCCATGGCCAGACCGTAGCGGGCGAACGCATCGGTGGGCTTGGCGGCGACGAAATTTTCGAGGATCTGGCGGCGCGTTTGCTTCTGTGGTTGGGTCAAGGTCATGCGCATAGTATATTCACTTCGGCGCGCAACACCAAATTTCCGCGAGGGCTTAGGCTGAAGATGAAACGATCCACTGGGAAATTGAAAGCCGCACCTGAAGGGAGATTGCCGGGCCGTCCGGTCAGCGCATCGCGCACTGAAATGACGGAGCTGGTGCTTCCGCAGGACTCGAACGTGCTTGGGAATATTTTGGGCGGGCGAGTGATGCACCTGATCGACATTGCGGGAGCGATTGCGGCGTACCGGCACTGCCGTCGCCAGGTGGTTACGGCGTCGGTGGATCATCTGGATTTTTTAAATCCCGTGCGGGTGGGAGATTTGATCGTTCTTGAGGCGCAGGTCAATCGCGCGTTTCACACGTCGGTGGAAGTGGGCGTCGATGTCTTCTCGGAAGATTCCGCGGCGGGGGAGCGCAAACGTACCACGACCGCGTTTCTTACGTTTGTGGCTCTCGATGCGGTTGGCAGGCCGGTGCCTGTGCCGCCGTTGATTGTGAAGACTAGCGAAGAGCGGCGGCGTTACCGGGAAGCGGGCGAGCGGCGCAACCTACGACTTAAGGCGCGCAAAAAGAAGTAATTATGGATCGTTAGCGTCGTGTTCTTCTCCCGCCTTTCTCTGTGCTCCTCTGTGTTCTCTGTGTTAAACGCCTTTGAATTTTCGCGCGATTCGCAAAAAATAAAACCTTTAACACAGAGAACACAGAGGGGCGCGGAGGGGCACGGAGGAAGAAGGGGCGGGGCTAATTCATTTGCGCCATCCAGGCGATTGGCGTGGTGGGCTGCGGGCTGCCGCCGGCAGGCTCGTCGGTGACGGCGAGCGCGGCAATTTCGTTCATGGGCATGGTCACCGGAGCCACGAGCGCGATCTGGCCGGCTGTATCGGGATGGAAAATTGCAAGGCTGACCGGCTTTCCTGTTTTCGGCACGGCCCAAAGCTGCAGCGTACGCGCCGAAGGCATCGAGGGCATCTGATCCGCCGTGATGGCCGCGCCCATGTGCGGATGCAAGTAGACGCGAACCATCGGCATATTTTTGTCTTTCGGCATGAGTTTGAGCGGCACGGAATCGGGCGAAATCATGACCATGGCGACCATGCGGTCCATGTCCAGTTGGCTCTGGAGCGCCTGATTCTGCATTGTTGCGAGCTTCATTTGCTTGCGCAGTTGCGCCAGCTGATCGTTTTGATTGTTCATCTGGCGGATCGTGTAGGCCGTGATGAGCGCGAGCGCCGCCGCGGCAAGCCAGGCCCACGCGGGGAACATTGCTCTCGGCTCGGAAGTTTTTGGCCTTTCGAGTGGCACGACGGCGCGCGATGCGTCTGCGGGCGGCTTGACCGCGTCCATAATTTTGCCTCGCAACGCTGCGGGGGGTTGCGCGTCGGGCGCAGCGAGCGCAAGTTGGGCGACGACCCAGCGCGCCTGAGCGACTCCTGCGATGCACTTGTCGCCTGTGCGCGCGAGGTGCGCTTCCAGTTCCGCGCGCTCTTCTCCCTCCAGTACGCCGAGTGCGTACTCTTCATAGAGCGCAGCGAGTTGTTCGCAATTCATCAAGAGCTCGCCTCCCCAAGCGATTCCCGAAGCCGCAGCAGCCCGCCGCGAATCCAGCTTTTCACCGTGCCGAGCGCTTCGCCCGTGGCCGCGGCAATTTCGCTGTGCGACATGCCCTCGAAGAAAGCCAGCTCGATCGCGCGGCGCTGCGTCTCCGGAAGAGAAGTCATGAGCGCGCGAATTTTTTCCGCGCGCCTGGATTGATCGATGTCTCCTTCGGGATCGGGACGCACGACGGCGGAAGGAAGAATATCGGAATCCGAGTCTTCGCGGCGGCGCTGCTTTTCGCGTTTCAGGCGCAGAAAATCGAGCGCGCGGTTGCGGGCCATGGTGAAGAGCCACGGCTCGAGAGGTCCGCGCGAAATTTGAAACCGGTCCGCGCTGCGCCAGAGCTGCAGAAAAACGTCCTGCACGATTTCTTCGGCCGACGCGGGTTGCTGGGCGATGCGCAGAACGAGGGAATAGACCGGCCTGCCGTAGCGGTCGTAAAGAGCCTCGAGAGCGCTGGAGTCGTGTTGCAGAATGCGTTCCATCAGGACAGCATCGGTCGGCTGTTTGCCCTCGGGCCAGGGTTGGACGACTGCAAGCAGCAAAATTCCGTTCCTTTTCCGTTCCTCTGTAAATACGGAGAAACGGGGCGATTGGATGACTTGGGGCCGGTAAAGCGAAATCGCAGGTATCTTACCGTTAAGTGGGACAGGCTTCCAGCCTGTCTGCTTATTGGCGGCGCGGCAAAAATCAAAAGCAGACAGGCTGGAAGCCTGTCCTACTATGCGTGCGCCACGGCTCCTACGCCCGCGACTCCGATTGACGCTAGGTAGATACGAACTTCTTCCGCGGTGCGATCGGCCTGCTCGACGCAGGCCCCGATGGATGGGCCGGACAAATAATTTCCGGTAAGAAACAATCCGGGCATTGACGCAGCGAGCGCTTCTAGCGATTTCACGATTTGGGAGTGGCCGAGATTGTATTGCGGCAAGGCGCGCGCGTAGCGATGAACGTTCGTCGCCACAGGCTTTCCCGTGATGCCGAGGACGCGCGCGACTTCGGCGCAAATGGTTTCCGTGATTTCTTCTTCGCTCAATTCGCAAAACTTTGGATCGGTGGCGCCGCCTGCGAAGCTGGTGAAGCAATCCATTCCTTCCGGCGCGCGCCCGGCAAAAAGCGCGGAGCTGAACACCGTGCCGAGAACGCGCAGACCTTCCGCACGGGGGACCAGGAAGCCGAATCCGTCAGGCGGCTTCTGGATTTGCTCGCGGCGATAGCATGTGGACACGACCGCGACCGGGGCGTATTCGATTCGCGAAAATAGCGGCGCAAATTTATCGGAAAGGCCCAGCAGAATTTGCGACGCGGCATCGGTGGGCGTAGCGATGACAACCGCGCTGGCCGCCAGCGTTTCGCGATGATTGCGGCGAATAATATCGACTTCAAACCACGGCTTTCCATTGGCCTTGCCGTGGCGCAAGCTCGCAACGCTGGTTTCGAGCAACAGCGAGTCGCCCAGGCGCGCGGCGATCGCTCGCGGCAATGTTTCCATGCCATCGCGAAACGAGCAGAGCCCTCCGCGTGGCGCGCCTTTTGCCGGGCGCGATTTCATGGCGCCGCGCAGGACGCTGCCATACTGCGTTTCGAGTTCGTGAATCTTCGGAAACGATGCGCGCAGGCTCAGCCGTTCCGGATCGCCGGCATACACGCCGGAGACGAAAGGTGCGACAAAGCGGTTGAGCAACTGATCTCCGAATTTGCGGCGAACAAATGCGGCGATGGATTCATCGTTTTCCGGTGGCTTGGAGTGGCGCAGGATTTCGGTGAGCGAGCCGCCATTTCGTGCCGGCCGAAAACAGGGAAGTGGTCAGCAGCGAAGGCGGAGCGAGCGGCGCCGGTACTAAACGGCCGCCTACGAGAATGTAACGCGGCGCGCTCGGATTGGCGTGCAGAAGCTGTCCTCGGAGACCGAGCGCGTCGATGAGCCCGAGCAATGGCTCAGTGGAGAGAAAGCTCTGCGGGCCGAGCTCGAAGCGGAATCCGTCCGTTGCTTCCGTTGCAATGACGCCGCCGGGGCGGCTCCCTGCCTCCAGCGCGCGCACCGGGATTCCCGCCTGCTGCAGGCGATACGCGCACGCCAGGCCGGAAATTCCTCCGCCAATCACAATTACAGGATACGCAGTCGGCGCGGGGATGGACACGAGACCTCGATCGGTCGCTCAGAGCGTTTTTGAAAAAAGCTGGCGGCTTTCGAGCTTCTGTTTTTCGAGATACGGATCAAAGACCATGGCGATATTGCGAATAAAGATGCGTCCCAGAAGCGTCGTGCGCAGGACGCCGTCTTCGAGTTCGAGCAATCCGTCGGATACAAACGGAGCGAGGCGCTCGATTTCCGGGGCGAAGGTCTCGTCAAAGTGGATGCCGAATTCCCGTTCGATTTCGTTTTTGTGGAGCACGCCGTGGCACAAGATGCGGCTGATGACGGTGCGGCGGAGCAAATCGTCCTCGGTGAGGCGGTAGCCGCGCATGGTGGCGAGGCCGCGGCGCTCGATGCGCTGGCGGTACGGCGCGACGTCGCGATCGTTCTGCGCGTAGCACGCGCCGACGCTGCTGATCGCGCTGACGCCCATGCCGTACAGATCGGCGCCGGCCTTCGTCGTGTAGCCCTGGAAATTGCGGTGCAGCGTGCGCTCGCGCTGCGCCACGGCCAGTTCGTCGTTGGGCCGCGCGAAGTGGTCCATGCCGATGTACTGGTATCCGGCGTCGAGAAAACGTTCCAGGCCGGCGCGGAAGATGCGGAATTTTTCCATGCCTTCCGGGAGACGCGTGGCGAGCGCGCCCTGCTGCTTGCGCAGCCAGGGAACATGCGCGTAGCTGAACATCGCGACGCGGTCCGGGGAGAGCGCGACAACTTGTTCGACAGTGTGCGCAAAGCGCTCGGCGGTTTGCAGAGGCAGGCCGTAGATCAGGTCGACGTTGATGCTATCGAAGCCGAGGCGGCGCGCCTCTTCGATCAGGCCGCGCGTCATTTCCAGCGGCTGGATGCGGTGAATCGCTTCCTGCACTTCGGGATGGAAATCCTGAATGCCCATGCTCAGGCGATTGAAGCCAAGCCGGCGCAGGGTTTCCAGGTGCGCGAATGTCGTCACGCGCGGATCGATCTCGATGCCGATTTCCGCGTCCGGCGCGAATGTAAAACGCTCGGCAGTGAAACGGAAGAGGCCCTCCATTTGTTCCGGCGTCAGGTAGGTTGGTGTGCCGCCGCCCCAGTGAAATTGCACCACGGGCCTCTCGCGGGACACGGACCCGCTGACGCGTGCGATTTCGCGCTCGAGAATTTCGATGTACGGCGGCGCGACACCGTGATCCTTGGTGATGACGACGTTGCAGGCGCAGAACAAGCACAGGCTTTCGCAGAAGGGAAGATGCATGTAGAGCGACACGGGAGTGCGCGCCGCATTGGCCGTCGCGTAAAACTGCTCGAGGTCGTCGGGGCCGAAATTATCCTGCCAGACGGGCGCCGTGGGATAGCTCGTGTAGCGCGGCCCCGGCCGATTATATTTTTCGAGGAACGCTTCGGAGATTTCAAAGCGTTCCCGATTGAGCTGCAGATGGAGGCTTGAATCGCTCATATATTCGGCGGGGTCCTAGCGCGCCCCTTCCACTCGTACTTTGTCGATGACGGCGGCGGCCTGGCCCGCTTGGACAAAGGCGCGCGCATTTTCCACTGGCGTCTGCTGCAGAATGCCGTGGCCAAGATTCAGTATATGGCCGATGCCGCCCGTGCTCTCGACGGCATCACGAGCCGCTTGCCGCACGCCCGCTTCCGGACCAAGCAGCAGGCACGGGTCCACGTTGCCTTGCAGCGCGATGCGCGGCCCGACTTGCTCGCGCACGGTTGCGAGATCCACGCGCCAATCGACGCTCAGGACATTTGCTCCCGATTCGGCCGCGGCGGCCAGCAGGTGGCTGGACGCCTTGGTGTAGAGAATCACCGGTGTATCGCCTGCGCCAATTTCTTCGATCAGAAGCTGCGTTGCGGGCAGCGCGAATTCGCGATATTGATCGAGCGTCAGCTCACCCACCCACGTATCGAACAGTTGGACTGCGGTTGCGCCCGCCGCGATTTGCGCTCGAAGATAGCCGGCCGTGGCGCGCGCGATGCGTTCGAGCAAATTTCGAAACAGTTCGGGATCGGAATACAGCATCGTCTTGGCGGCGGGAAAACCGTCCTTGCCGTGGCCTTCGATCATGTAACAAGCCAGCGTCCATGGCGCCGCCGCAAAACCAAGGACCGGCACATCTGGTCCCAGCTCGCGAACGAGGCCGCGAATCGCGTCCATCAGAAAGCCGGTTTCCCGCTCAGGATCAAAGGATGAAAGTTGGCGGATTTGCGCGGCCGTTCGAAGGGGAGACTCGATCACAGGTCCCTTGTCCGAAAGCTCGAATGGCAAACCCATTGCGCCGGCGGGAATCAGGATGTCAGAGAAGACGATGACAGCGTCCACGCCCAGGATGCGATAGGGCTGGAGCGAAACTTCGATGGCCAGCTCCGGCGTCTTGCAGACTTCGAGAAAATTGTGCCTTTCGCGGATGGCGCGGTATTCCGGCAGGTAGCGCCCGGCCTGGCGCATGATCCACACCGGCACACGCTCGACTGGCTCGCACCGGCAGGCGCGCAGGAAGAGGGCTTTCCGGTTCACGGATTCAGGCGATTGGGTCATTAGTGTCGGGCTTCGCCATCATGATAGCAAAACTGAGCGTTGCCTGCATGGTCGCCTGGCTTTTGGGGCTGCAGTCAATCCGAGAGGAACTTCGCCGGGCCATGCCGGAATGAAATGGCGCGAATCATCCCGTTATTAGCTTACGACGGCGCGACTAACTTCCCTCAAACTGGCCAGCCGGATGGATTTTGCCTAGATAGGTCACGGCTAGCCGGCAAGATTCATCGGATAAGCTAATAGCAAAGAGAAAACATTTGCCTAAATGTGGCAAGAAAATGGACGGATTTGCCTAAATGAGTACAATCTGTTTTAACCAATCTGGTAACATACTGCAAATATTAGAGTTAGTATGACGGCCGACCGTGTAAGCGGAGGGAAGTTTGGTAGTAATCCTGCTTTGGGAGAGCTAAGGAACGAAAATGGATAATTGCTTTAAACAGTGTCGCTTCCCCGGCTGCGGGACCCTGGTTCCCGCAGAGCTAGAGATGGAGGGGGTCTGCGTTCCGCACTTCCTCGCGAATGCGGAAAGCGCCTGTGCCGAAATGCGACGAGAGACGGCTGCGGGCGCGTCAAACGCTGCCCGGCGAGCCGAGGTGGAAAGCTATGTGGCAGCCGCAGCTGTCAAGCTGGCCCTTGTTGGCACCGGAAGCGCGCGGTTATCGGATGAAATTAAAAAGCGTGTTCTCACTACCTTCCTTACGCTGATGATCCTCCGGGAAAATCTTGACCGCGCCTCGGCCCATTTCTCGCCGAGACAACGGACTCCCGGGGTGAATCTGACTCCAGTCACCGCTACAGCTCGCGTCTGAACGAAATCCGAGAGTCTATTCCTTCCAGGCTTTTACAAATCAGAACAAGCGATTGGAAGTAAACGCGAATCAGAATTTCACCATCGTGGTGCGCGTCATGGTCACTGCGCTGGTGACGCCGGCCGGTCCGCCCTTGAAAAGATGGAACGCCGCGTATTGCTCCATGTAGGTGTCTTCTGACGACAGGCAATCGATCGGGATGATCACCTTGTAGCCGCGTTGCGCCGCGCCTCCGCCAGTGCCAATCCCGACGCCTTGAAACGAAGTGCCGCAGACGATGACCGTCTTGATGCCGGCCGCTTTCAGTTTCTCTTCCAGATTGGAACCGATAAATTTATCCGGCCCGTTCTGGCGCAGCCCATTCGCCGTCTTTCGCCGTAAATCCTGGATCGATCTGATCGGCCGTGGTGGCGTTGCCGTTGCTTCCGACAAAGCTGTACCACACCATGACGCCCGCGGCGCGCGCAGCGTCGTGCAGCTTCTTGATAGCAGGAACCGTGGCGACGCAGCGCGGGCGCGCGCCGCAGTTGGTTTTCATCATGTCCAGAATGAGCAGGGCCGTCGTCGAAGCTTCGAGCTTGACCGGTTTGACCTCGGGCGGTGGCGGCGCTTTCGCTGTGGCCCAATCGTCGAGGATATCGTTGGCCATGGACGATGCGCCAAACGCAATGATGATCGCTACGGCTGCTGCGGCTGCACCGCGCAAAAGAGTTCGCATGTTTAACATCGTGTTCTCCTTGGATTTATCGAAGCCTGAGGCGTTTTTGCCGATCGAGTCTTGCGCGCCACTTTCTGCCGCATCGTACGCTTCCCCTGTTCTTGATACAACGAATTTGTCTCAAGAGCGAGTCTCGGCGAGACGCCCTATCGGAAACTAGCATGCCACCGGTCCCGCCGCGTATTCGTGCTTTCATGCTTGGAATTGGCTATAATGTTGAGGCAATGGACATTTGCGGCGGGCTGAGTAGGGACAACCCTCCCCGCGGATGCTTGCACACGATGACAAGTCCGTACGTAATCGCGACGCTTCTTTTTTACGCGGCGAGCCTTGCGCTGTACATCTGGAATTTGCGCGAGCCCTCGCGTGTGGCGGGGATTGGCGCGACTTCGTTTTTGGTGGTGGGGCTGGGCCTTCACTACCTGGCGCTGCTGGCACGCTCGCGAATGATTCACGCCGTTCCTTACGACGATCTTTTCGGTTCGCTTTCGCTGTTTGCCTGGCTGCTCGCCGCTACCTACCTTTGCCTTGAGGCGATTCACCGTCGCCGCGCGGTCGGGCCATTTGTATTGCCGATCGTGCTGGCTGTGTTCCTGCTTGCGCACCTGCCGGCGGCGCGACCGGTCAACGCCCCACCGGCGCAGGGGCCGCTCTTCGCCTTTCACGTCACGCTGAACATTCTGGCGTATTCTGCGTTCGCGATTTCGTTTGTGCTGAGCATTATTTTTCTGGTGCAGAACCGGCGGCTGCGCGACCACAAACTGGGCGTGGTGGGATGGCGGTTTCCGGCGCTTGATGTGCTTGAGCGCATGACGCGGAGCAGCGTGCTGATTGGCTGCGCTTCGCTCGCCGCGGGGATGACGGCGGGATTAATCTGGGCGCACCGGCTGCAGGGGCAGTATTGGGATGGCGATCCAAAGGTGATCGTCACGGTCTTGATTTTTTTGATTTATGTCGGCTACACATTTTTGTCGCGAACGGCGGCGTGGCGCGGGGCGCGCGCTTCCGCGCTTTGCATATTCAATTTCATGTTTGTGATTTTCAGTTACAGTATCGTGAACCGGTATCTATCCCATTTTCACCGATATTTCTGAGCGGGTGCGCGAGCAGGGAATCAGGGGAATTGGTCGAGCGTTTCGCAAATGGAAATTGTTCTCATCGGACTGAATCACCGCACGGCCTCGGTCGATCTGCGGGAGCGCGTCGCCTTCACGCCCGAGCAGGCGCGCGAGGCCGCCGAACAATTGCGTTCGCGCGGCATTCTCGAGGAATCGCTGGTGCTGTCGACGTGCAACCGCAGCGAACTGTACGGCGTGCCGCGCGAAGACGCGACGGACAGCGCGGGCGCGGTGGAATTGTTCGTGGCGTCCTTTCACCAACTTTCCCTCAGCGAATTGGACGGCTCGCTGTATCGCCATCGGGATAGCCACGCCGTGCGGCATCTGTTCCGCGTTGCGGCGGGACTTGATTCCATGCTGCTCGGCGAAGCGGAAATTCTGGGCCAGGTGCGCGACGCTTACCAGATCGCGCTGGACCGCGGCGAGACGGGCCCTGTTCTTAACCGCATGTTCCAGGCCGCTCTCGAAGTCGGCAAGCGCGTACGCAACGAAACGGAACTTGGCGCGCGGCCCGTTTCGGTGGCGTTTTCGGGCGTAAAGCTTGCCGAGCGCATTTTCGGCAAGCTGAACAATCATCGCGCGCTGATCGTCGGAGCGGGCGCGACGAGCGAACAGGTGGTGCGGCACCTTTGCGACCGCGGCGTCAAGCAGTTGCGTGTTTTGAATCGCACGCCGGAGCACGCGGTGGATCTCGCGGCGCGATTTGGCGGGGAAGTGGTCCCGTGGGAAAACCTGGCCGCGGCGCTCGATTGGCCGGATCTGATCGTGACTTCGGTTTCGGCGAGCGAGCCGATTTTGACGCGCGCGATGATCGAGCGGGCCATGGCGGCGCGCGGAAATCGGGCGCTGCTGCTGATTGATCTCGGAGTCCCGCGCAACATCGCCTCGGACGTGGGTGATATCTACAACACGTATCTGTACAACATCGATGACCTGACCGAAATCGTCGAGCAAAACAAGAAAGCCCGCGTGGCGGAAATTCCGCGCGCCGAAACGATTATCGACGAGCAGGTTGAAAAATTTCTGCACTGGCAGGCGGGAGTGGCCGCGGGCGCGGTGCTCGGCGATCTGCGGAACAAGCTGGCGGCCGAGCATGAGGCCTTCGTGCAGGAGCGCCTCGCGTCGATGGCTAATCTTTCAGAAGAGGACCGCGCGCAGGTCGCCGCCATGCTGCGGGAATTTCTCGATCGCGTGGTTCTCACTCCCGCCGAACGCATGCGCGGCATTCCGGAATTGCGCAGGAAACTTCAAAACTTTGAAGCGATTCGCGATTTGTTCCGGCTCGACCGGGAGAAGCCTTGAAGGCGCTGCGAATCGGCACGAGGGGCAGCGCGCTCGCTCTGTGGCAGGCGAGGAGCATCGCGCGGGCGCTGCGCGAGGCTACGGGCATAGAGCCGGAGATCGTGATCATCAAGACTTCCGGCGATAAATTTCAGCAAACGAGCTTCAGCCAGATCGGGACCAAAGGAATTTTCATCAAGGAACTCGAAGACGCCTTGCTGGAGGGGCGCATCGATCTGGCCGTTCACAGCATGAAGGACGTGCCGACGGAAATGCCCGCAGGTTTGACGATCGCCGCGATTGGCAAGCGGGAAGACGTGCGCGACGCGCTGCTTTCTTCGAGCGGGGCGACGCTGGCGTCGCTGCCGCAAGGCGCGCGAGTGGGCACGAGCAGCTTGCGGCGCCAGTCACAGTTGCTCTACGCGCGGCGCGATTTGCGGCTGCTCGAACTTCGCGGAAATGTGGACACGCGAATCGAGAAGCTGAAGCGCGGAGATTACGACGCGATTGTGCTCGCCAAGGCGGGGCTCGACCGCCTGGGCCTGAGCGGAAACATCAGCGAAGTTCTGCCGCACGATGTGAGCCTGCCTGCGGCGGGACAGGGCGCGATCGGGATCGAGGCTCGCACGGGAGACGCGGAGACACTGCGCGTCTTGACGGCGCTGGAAGATGCGGAAACACGCAGCGCGGTGACTGCCGAACGCTCCGCGCTCGCGGGTCTCGGAGGCGGTTGCCAGGTGCCGATCGGCGCATGGGGGCGCGTCGAAAACGGAAAACTCGCGCTCGACGTCGCCGTGCTTTCGCCGGACGGGAAGCAGCGCATGTGGGAGAAAGATTCGGGATCGCCCGAAGAGGCCGAAGCGATTGGCAAGCGAATCGCGCAAAAATTGCGGGATGGCGGTGCGGCAGCATTGCTGGAGCGCGAAAGCCGCGGGACGCGCGCATGAGCACGCCGAGGCCACTCGAAGGGAAGCGCATCGTGGTCACGCGCGCCATCGAGCAGGCTCGCGGCCTGATGGCGCGCCTTGAAAACATGGGCGCGATTGTGCTGCTGTTTCCAGCCGTCAGTTTTTCCGAACCCTCCGATACGGCCGAGCTGGACCGGGCGATCCGTTCTCTCGGTGAGTTCGATTGGATTTTGTTCACCAGCGCAAATGCAGTACGATTTTTTGCGGGCCGTTGCCGCAAGCTGGGAGTGGAGCCGAGCCAGGAAGGAAACTATCTCTGCGCGGCTGTCGGGCCGGCAACCGCCAGCGCTGTAGCAGCAGAAGGGTTTTCAGTCGATCACGTGGCGCAGGAATTTCTGGGGGTGGCGCTGGCACGCGAGCTTTCCGCGTCGCTTGCCGGAAAGAAAATTCTGTTGCCGCGGAGCGAGCGTGCCCGGCACGATCTGCCGGATGCGCTGAGGGCTGCCGGCGCGGACGTCACGGAAATCGTGGCGTATCATACGGGAGGCTTGGGCGCGATCGAACCCGAAGTGATGCGTGCGATTCGCGAAGCCCAGGTGGACGTGATTTCCTTCTTCAGCCCGTCCGCGATTGAAAATATGCGCGCGGAACTGGGCGAGGAAGTGGTTTCACGATTGGGAGCAAAAGCAGCAGTCGCCGCGGTGGGTCCGGTAACGGTCGCGGCTTTACGTAGCGCCGGCTTACCTGTCGCCATCGAAGCGCCGCTTGCGACTTCGGAATCGATGGCGGCGGCAATTGCAAATTATTTTTTACCGAGCGCAGATTCAAAAGCGAGGGCCGTATGAGTTTTCCGGTAACCAGACCGCGCCGGCTGAGGCGCAGCGAAGCGATTCGCTCGCTGGCGCGCGAAACGCGTCTGTCGGCGCACGGGTTTATCTACCCTATGTTTGTGTGCCCGGGCAAGGGTGTGCGGAACCCGATCGCCTCGATGCCGGGCGTGGCGCAACAGTCCGTGGACACTTTTCTCGAGGAATGCCGCGAAGTGGAGCAGCTTGGAATTCCGGGAATTATTTTGTTCGGGATCCCTGAAAAAAAAGATGCGCTCGGCACGGAAGCCTACGCGGCGGATGGCGTCGTGCAGCGCGCGATCGAGGCGGTTCGCCACGCGAATCTGAATTTGCTGGTGATGACGGACGTATGCCTGTGCGAATACACGGACCACGGACATTGCGGCGTCGTTGAAAACGGGGAAGTGAAGAACGACCCGACGCTGGAATTGCTCGCGGCGGAATCGCTCTCGCATGCCCGCGCGGGCGCGGATATCATTGCGCCTTCGGACATGATGGACGGGCGCGTGGGCGCGATTCGGAAAGCGCTGGATGGCGCGGGATTTCAGGATGTCGCCATCATGAGCTACGCGGCGAAATATTGTTCCGGCTTTTACGGGCCGTTCCGCGAGGCGGCGGAGTCCGCGCCGCAATTCGGCGACCGGCGCGGCTACCAGATGGACCCGGCCAACGCGCGCGAGGCGCTGCGCGAAGTGGAACTGGACCTGGCCGAGGGCGCCGACATGGTTATGGTGAAGCCGGCGCTGGCGTATCTCGACATCATTCAACGGGTGCGCGAGACATTCAGCATTCCTGTCGGCGCATATAACGTGAGCGGTGAATATGCGATGGTGAAGGCGGCTGCCGCGAACGGGTGGATCGAAGAAAAGCGAATCGCGCTGGAAATTTTGACGGGCATTCATCGCGCGGGCGCGAGCATTGTGCTCACGTATCACGCGAAAGACGCGGCGCGATGGCTGAAGAACTGCTAGGCGCAAAGCGCAGGAGAGATCGCGGCATGGTGTCGGGTATTTAACGTCCTTAAATCCTGTGGAAATGCAGGTTCGGGACGGTGTGGCACAGCCACTCTTCGCGGTGCACTTTTATTGGCCGTCACGAAAACCGCACAGGCAGAGTGCCTGTGCTACTGAAAAGATGAGCTCACCTAAACTTGTCAAAATGTAGCGGCCTCGCTCCGAGGAAATATTTCGGCGCGCGACGGACGTGCTCGTTGGCGGCGTGAACAGCCCCGTGCGCGCGTTTCGCGCCGTGGGCGGCGAACCCATCGTCGTCGAGCGCGCGGCGGGCGCGCGCCTGTGGGACGCTGACGGGAACGAATACATCGATTACGTTTGCTCGTGGGGTGCGCTGATTCTGGGCCACGCGCATCCGAAAGTCGTTCAGGCCATTGCCGAGCAGGCGCGCCGCGGCACGAGTTACGGCATGCCGACCGAACTCGAAGTCGAACTCGCGTTGCGCATCCGAAAAGCGCTTCCTTCCTGCGAAAAAGTGCGCTTCGTAAGTTCGGGCACAGAGGCGACCATGAGCGCCGTGCGACTCGCGCGCGCGGCCACGGGCCGCGACCTGATCGTCAAATTCGAGGGGTGCTATCACGGCCACTCGGACAGCTTTCTTTCCGAAGCGGGTTCAGGCCTCGCGACGCTCGGAATCGCGGCGTGTCCCGGAGTGCCGCAGGCACTGGCCGAATTGACGCTTAATGCGCCCTACAACGACGCAGCGGCGGTGGAAAAACTGTTTGATTTGCACCGCGACAAAATTGCCGCAGTGATCGTCGAACCAATCGCTGCGAATATGGGCGTCGTTCCGCCGAAGCCCGGATTTCTGCAGGCCCTGCGCGATCTCTCCTCGCGGCACGGTGCGTTGCTGATTTTCGATGAAGTGATCACCGGCTTTCGCCTGTGCTACGGCGGCGCGCAGACTTTGTTTGGAATTACTCCCGACCTGACGACGCTCGGGAAAATCATTGGCGGAGGATTGCCGGTGGCCGCGTACGGAGGGCGCCGCGATTTGATGGACCGCGTTGCGCCGCTCGGGCCGGTCTACCAGGCGGGGACGCTGTCCGGCAACCCGCTGGCGATGAGCGCGGGAATCGCTTCGCTTGATTTGCTGGCCGAGCCGGGGTTTTACGAATCGCTCGAGGCGCGAGCGAAGCGCCTGGGAGACGGCATCGCTGCGGCGGTGCGAGAAACAGGCGCTGCGGCAACGGCGGTTCGCGCGGGTTCGCTGCTTACGCTATTCTTTTCGCGCGAGCCTGTAACCGATTATGCCGCCGCGAAGAAATGCGATACGCGTCGCTTTGCCGAATTCTTCCGCGGAATGCTTGACCGCGGTGTTTTTCTCGCGCCTTCCCAGTTTGAAGCATTATTTGTTTCATCGGCCCACACGGATGCGGATATCGACCGTACGCTGGTCGCTGTTCGCGAAAGCCTGGCTGCCGTAGCCGGGTAACAATCGGCTATTCACGATCAGCACTGCGATTCCCAACTCAACGAAGAAGAGCGAAGGAGATTTTATGCCGGACGAACTGAGCGAGCTTCACGAGAACGCGGAACACGGGCGCGAGAACGCGGAGCTGGCCCCCATTTCCGTCACGATGGCCATCCTCGCCGTATGCGTGGCCGTCGTTTCCCTGCTAGGGCACCGGTCGCACACCGAGGAACTTCTGATGCAGAACCGCGCGACCGACCAGTGGGCGTATTACCAGGCGAAAAATATTCGCCTCCACAATTACGATATGGGTCTGGACCTGCTTCCGCTCGTTGATTTCAAGGACAAGGAGCAGGCCGGAAAAGTCCAGGAAAAATATAAGGCTCAAGTGGAGCGCTACACCAAAGAGCAGGCGGAAATCGAGGAGCAGGCCAAGGACTTCGAGGGCGAATCGGCGCGCGCGCAACGCAAAGCGGACCGATTCGATATGGGCGAAGTGTTTCTCGAAATAGCGCTGGTGATTTCCTCGCTCGCGCTGCTATCGCGCAAGCGTATCTTTTGGTTTTTGGGAATTATCTCCGGAGTTGCGGGGCTGGGGGTTGCCGTGACCGGAATGTTGATGCACTGAGCCTGCTGAAATCGTGCTTTACGGCGCGGGGAGCACAGCTCGCAGCCGGAATGTTGCGATGTCGCGCGTGAGCTGATCGAGCCGACCAGTTGTGATTCAGTTTGAATTTTCAGTCCAGGCGGGTGAACCTGCGGGAATCGGTGCAGGCTTTCGGCATGCCAGCGCAAAAAGTTTGCCTTCGGGCGGTAATGACAAATCGGGAAGGCAAGAGCGTCTGGACCGGCGAGTATGCCTGCTCGATCTGCGGCCTGCGATTTCGCCCCGATCCAACGGATGCAGGCAAACTTTCTCGTGATTTTGAGACACACCAGGACCAACATCCTGCAAGTCAAATCTCTGGAATGCCGAAGCCTTTCCCATTCACAGCCGTACTTTTCGATTTAGATGGCGTTCTGATCGATGCAAACGATCTTCACTACCGGGTCTGGGACGAGTTCGCGCGAGCCAGGGGGTTTCGTTCCTTCGCGGGAACAGATACTGGCCACGAATGGGCGCCGTGCCGATGAGACGATCCGCCTTTGGCTCGGATCAAACCTAACCGATCATCAGGTTGCCGCGATCGCAGCGGAACGGGAAACGTATTTCAACCGGTTGCTTGAGAAAGAATCGGTGCCGGCGGTGCCGGGAGCGGCCGAATTTGTTCATGCGCTACAGAGAAGCGGTGTGCCGATGGCGGTCGCAACCAGCGCAACTCCGGAGAACGCGCGCTTATCCCTCTCGCGGGCTGGATTAGAAGGGATCTTCGATATTGTGATAACAGCGGCAGACGTGGCGAACGGCAAACCCGATCCCGAGCCGTATCTGAAAGCCGCAGCACGGCTTGGGGTTTCGGCCACTACCTGTCTTGTGATCGAAGATTCTGTCTCGGGCATACGCTCAGCCAAAAGCTGCCGGCGCGAAGTGCCTCGCTTTGGCCACCACTTTCCCTCGCGAGAGTCTCTCCGTGGAATCACCGGATTGGTTAGTCGCTAGCTTTGCCGATATCCCATCCGCCATTCGACCGGTCTCGTTGGGCGAATAAACTTGCGGAGGTTGTGACATGCAGCTGGAGGGGGTTCAAGGTCGAAATATTTTAAACTGACCCACTCCATGGCGATCACTTCTCTTGACGCAAACCGCTTGCTCTTGTATATTCTTTTGGCTATGAATTTCTCCGCGAGACACCACGGATATCATCACCATCACGGCGTACTGCCGTGTCCGCGGAGGCTTGAGTAGCGCATCGAAATTCGCACTCATCGGCCCGCTGGCGCGGTAAGCGCCAGCGGGTTTTTTGTTTTGTGGCGACGTCTGTGAGGAGTTGGGGGAAACGATGGACCTGGATTTCAAAAAACTTGACGGTTTGGTTCCCGCGGTGATTCAGGATGCGGGCTCGGGCGAAGTCCTCATGCTGGGCTTCATGAACGCGGAAGCGTATGCCGCGACGCAGGCGAGCGGGGAAGTCACATTTTTCAGCCGGTCGCGCAACAAACTTTGGCGCAAGGGCGAGCAGAGCGGCCACGTGCTGCGAGTGCGCGAGATTCGCGTGGACTGCGATGTGGACGCGTTGCTGATTCGCGTGGATGCGCTCGGGCCAGGCGTTTGCCACGAAGGCTACCGGTCGTGTTTTTTCCGGCAGCTTTCTCCTGACGGCGAGGCCAAGCTGGTCGCCGAA
Source organism: uncultured Acidobacteriota bacterium (assembly GCA_963804145.1). Lineage (GTDB taxonomy): Bacteria > Acidobacteriota > Terriglobia > Acidiferrales > UBA7541 > Palsa-360. Next base: position 232,400 of record CAWDPI010000012.1, read on the forward strand.
CGCACGTTCGATCCGAACGCGGTTTACGGAAAGGATGCGCGCTGATGAGCGTACTTCGCCTGGGAATTCCGAAAGGCAGCCTGCAGGACGCGACGATCCAGCTCTTTGGAAAGGCTGGATGGCGGATCTCGATCAACTCGCGCAGCTATTTTCCGGGCATCGATGATCCGGAAATCAACTGCATGCTCGTTCGCGCGCAGGAGATGGCGCGCTACGTGGAAACCGGCGCGCTCGATGCGGGGATCACCGGACGCGATTGGGTGTTTGAGACGGGCTCGAAAGTCGCGGAGATCGGGGAGCTGATGTACTCGAAACAAAGCCTCTCGCCGGTGCGCTGGGTTCTCGCGGTGCCGGAGGACGGGCCGGTGCAATCGGTGAAAGACCTCGCGGGGAAAGTGATCGCCACGGAAGTCGTGAATCTCACGAAGCAATATCTTGCGCGCAATCAAGTGGAAGCGCGCGTGGAGTTTTCCTGGGGCGCGACTGAAGTGAAGGTGCCGCAGCTTGCCGACGCCATCGTCGAAGTCACGGAAACTGGATCGTCGCTGCGCGCGAATCACTTGCGGATTGTGGATACTATTCTCGAATCGCGCACCGTGTTCATCGCGAATCATGCGGCCAAGGCCGACTCCTGGAAGTCCGAAAAGATTTCCAATTTATTTTTACTGCTTTCCGGCGCCATCGCGGCGTATACGAAAGTCGGCATCATGCTGAATGTGCGCAAGGCGCATCTCGCCGCGGTGCTCGCGGTGCTGCCCGCGCTGAAGAATCCGACGGTGTCCACGTTGAGCGATCCGGAGTGGATCGCGGTGAATACGATCATTGACGAAGACGTGGTGCGCTCGATCATTCCGCGCTTGAAAGCGGCGGGGGCGCAGGGGATTGTCGAATATCCGCTGAACAAGATCGTGCTGTGAAGAGAGTTCAGAGCCAAATGCGCATAGTCAAACTAACGGAGGCGGTCGCCGCGAAATTCTTCGCGCGGCGCAGCTCGCATGACGCGGCTGCCGAGCGAATCGCCTCGCGTATTCTCGCCGACGTCCGCAAGAATGGCGACGCCGCGTTGTTTCGCTGGGCGCTGCGTCTGGACGGGCTTCACCTCACGCGGAAGTCGCTGTGGATCAGCCGCGCGGAAATGCGCGCTGCGCGCCGCGATGTGCCGCGCAGATCTGCTGCGCGCCATCGAGCACGCCGCGCGAAATATTCGCCGCGTCGCCGAAGCGCAACGTCCTCGCTCTTGGACCATCACGGTCGAGCCGGGCGTGCGCGTCGGCCAGCGAGTCACGCCGCTCGGAACCATCGGGTGCTACATCCCCGGCGGGCGCTTTTCGCTCTTCTCAACGCTGTTGATGACCGCGATCCCGGCGCAAGTGGCCGGCGTGAAGCGCATCGTTGTGGCGTGTCCGAAACCGAGTCCCGCGTTGCTCGCGGCCGCTGAAATTCTTGGCGTGACGGAAATCGCACGCATGGGCGGAGCGCAGGCGATCGGCGCGTTTGCCTATGGCACGCAATCGATTCCGCGCGTGGACAAAATTTGCGGCCCCGGAAATCGCTACGTCACCGCAGCGAAGCGCATCGTTTCCAATGACTGCGCGATTGACATGCCCGCGGGCCCAACGGAAGTGCTGATTCTGGCCACAGGAGGAACGCCGCGCTACATCGCCGCGGATATCCTTGCGCAGGCCGAGCATGATCCCGACGCCGTCGCGTTGCTCGTCACTCCATCGCCGCGGCTCGCGAAAGCAGTCGCCGCCGAAGTGGAAAAACAACTTCGCGATTTGCCGAACACGAATCCAGCGTGGAAGTCGCTCCAGCTCGCGAGCGCCATCTTGGTTGCGCCTTCGCTCGACGCGGCGATTCGATTTGCGAATCGCGTGGCCCCGGAACACTTGAGCATTCCTTCCGCGAACAAGACATTGATTGAAAAACTGTCCGAAGCCGGAAGCGTGTTTCTTGGGCCATGGAGCGCGCAGCCCATTGGCGACTACGCCAGCGGCACAAATCACGTGCTGCCGACTTCGGGGTGGGCGCGTGCGCGCGGCGGGTTGAGCGTCTCGGACTTCGTGAAATGTTCGAGCACGCAGGAAATTTCGCGTGCTGGATTGAGGCGGTTGGCGCCGGTCGTCACGGCCATGGCCCGCGCGGAAGGGCTGGAGGCGCACGCCCGCGCCGTCGAGGTGCGCGGATGAAACGCGCCAAGCGAACGGCGATTCCAATTCGCAAGGCTGTCCTGGGCCTCGCGCCGTATAACGCTCCCGAGGAAGGGCGCGCCGGGAAACTTCGCCTCGACTTCAATGAGAATACGGTGGGCTGTTCTCCCGCGGTCTTGCGCGCGCTCTCGCGCATGACGGCGAAAGAGATGGCCATTTATCCCGAATATCAGGAGACGACCAAGCGCCTGGCTCGCTTCTTCCGCGTGCGGCCTGCGGAAATGCACCTGACGAACGGCATTGACGATGCTTTGCATTTGATTGCGGACACGTTCATCGAGGATGGCGATTCGGTTCTGGTCGTCGAGCCTACATTCGATATGTACCGTTTCTTTGCTGAGCTCGCGGGCGCGCGCGTTGTCGCGTTGCGCTATGACGAAGAGATGCGATTTCCAGTGGACGCCGTCATTCGCGCTCTGCGGCAACCTGCGAATCGCTGCCCGCGCGTTCTCTATATCGCAAATCCGAACAATCCCACCGGCACTTTGGTGCCACGCGAAGAATTGCGCCGGATTTTGCGTGCCGCTTCGCGGACGCTGGTGCTGGTCGATGAAGCTTATTTTGATTTTTCCGGGCTCACGATTCTTTCGTGGATTCGCCGGTATCCCAATCTGCTGGTGGCGCGCACGTTTTCAAAGTCCGCGGGGCTTGCGGCATTGCGGATCGGCTGCTTGTTCGGCAAGCCCGAAATGCTGTCGGCGATGCGCCGCGCAAGCACGCCGTATCCCGTGAATTCGGCTGCGCTCGTCGCGGCGGAGGCGGCGATTCGCGACCCGCGTTTTCTGCGCAATTACACGCGCGAAGTTTTACAAAGCCGCGCCATGCTCGAGAAAGGCCTCGTACGCCTGGGCGCGCGGATCTATCCGAGCAGCGCGAATTTCGTGCTTGCGGATTTCGGTCCCGTCGCGCGTCGCCTTGTGCGCGCCCTCGAGCGCAAAGGAATCCTCGTGCGCGGACGGAGAGATTTTCCGCGCGAGGGATTCGTGCGCATCAGCGCCGGGACGCGCGCGGACACGCGCAAAGTGCTTCGGGCCATGGAGAGGATCCTGTGAAGCTCGCGCCAAAACTTATTATTTTTGATGTGGACGGAGTTCTGGTGGACGTGCACGGATCGTTCCACAAGTCGATCGTCGACACGGTGCATTTTTTTACGGAACAGCGAGTCAGCTACGCCGAAATTCACCAGTGGAAGAATCGCTCCGGCTACAACGATGACTGGCGATTGACGACGGATTGGATCGCGTCGCTCGGACCGGCGGTTCCCTACGAAGAGGTGAAAGCGCGCTTCCAGAAATTCTATTGGGGCACGAAGTCGCGGCCCGGAAACGTGGCGAAAGAACGCTGGCTCGTCACGCACAAGCGGCTGGAACGCTGGTCGCGCCGCGCCGAGCTTGCGCTCTTCACCGGCCGCACGCGCCAGGAGTTGCGCCACACGCTGGAGGGCACCGACGCGAACGAAATTTTTCGCCGGTCGGTCACCATGGACGACGTGAAAAAAGGGAAGCCGGACCCGGAAGGCTTGCGCCTGCTGCTCGATGGCACGCCGAGGCGCGAGGCGCTCTACCTCGGCGACAATATTGACGACGCGCTCTCCGCCAAGCGCGCGCGCGTGCCGTTCCTCGGCGTTCTCCCGCATGGCAGTGAGGCGCACATTGCGCGAGCAAAGCGCCTGCGCGAATTGGGCGCGCTCGAAATTCTGCACAGCGTTCGCGATCTGGAGAAATTGTGGGCATGAGAAAAGCAAATCTGCGCCGCACCACCACCGAAACGGACATTCGCGTGCGCCTGAATCTCGACGGCCAGGGCCGCGCGAAAATTTCCACCGGGATTCCGTTTCTCGATCACATGCTGACACTCGTGGCGCGGCACGGCGCCATGGATCTGGAACTCACCGCGCGCGGCGATCTCGAAGTCGATCAGCACCACACCGTCGAGGACACGGGCATCGTGCTCGGCGAAGCGGTGCGCAAGGCGCTCGGCTCGAAGCGCGGCATTTTGCGCGCCGGATATTTCCTGATGCCCATGGACGAAACGCTCGCGGCCGCAGCCATCGACTTCAGCGGACGCCCGCACCTGGTCTGCAAATGGAAATTTTCGGCGAAGCATGTCGGTGGCATGCAAACGGAATTGCTCGAGGATTTCTTTGGCGGTTTCGCGCAAGCCGCTGGGGCGAACGTTCACCTGCGCCTTCTGTACGGCCGGTCGTCGCACCATCAGGTCGAGGCGATTTTTAAAGCGTTCGCGAGAGCGCTGCGTTTTGCGGCCACGCGCGATCCACAATTGAAGCGCGTGTTGCCGAGCACGAAAGGACTCTTATGAATATCGCACTCGTGGAATATGGGGCGGGTAATCTTCCTTCGGTCGAGCGCGCACTTTCGCACCTCGGCGTCGAATCGCGCCGCGCATCTACGCCGGACGCCCTCGCGGGGTGCGATGCTTTGATTCTTCCCGGCGTCGGCCATTTCGGCGCGCTCATGCGCTCGCTCGGCGAGCGTTCGCTGGTTGCGCCGTTGCGCGAAGCAGTTTCGCGCGGGACGCCGCTGCTTGGGATTTGTCTCGGCCTGCAGGCCATGTTCGCGACCAGCGACGAAGCCCCCGGCGACACAGGCCTCGCGTTGTTTCCGCAGAAGGTTTCCGCGCTGCCGCCCATGGATCGCCTTCCGCACATGGGATGGAACCAGTTGCGCCGCGTGCGTCCCAGCAAATTACTCGAAGGCGTTCCGCAAGACGCGTATTTTTATTTCGCGCATTCCTACGCCGCTCTCGATGCGGGTGAAGCGGGCGTCGCCTTCTGCGATCACTGCGCATCGTTCGTCGCCGTGCTCGAGCAGGGAAACATTTTCGCGACACAATTTCATCCTGAAAAATCCGGCCCGGTCGGGGCGCAAGTGCTTTCCAATTTCGTGCGGCAGGCGGGCGCCAAGGGATGAGTCTCGCGCACCGCATCATCCCGTGCCTCGATACGGACGGCGAGCGCGTCGTCAAGGGCGTGAACTTTGTGAATTTGCGCGACGCCGGAGATCCGGCCGCGCTTGCGGCGCGCTACAACATCGAAGGCGCTGACGAACTAGTCGTCCTCGACATCGCCGCGTCGCGCGACCACCGTCCCACGTTTCTCGAAACGATTCGCCGCGTCGCTGCCGAACTGGCAATTCCGCTGACGGCGGGCGGCGGCGTCGCGAATGTCGACGAGGGCCGCGCGATTCTTCGCGCGGGCGCCGATAAGCTCACGGTGAACACCGCGGCGATCCGCAATCCGCCGCTTGCTGACGGCGCTCGCCGCGGAATTCGGTTCGCAGGCGGTCGTCCTGGCGATTGACGCCAAGCGCGTCGGCGATCGCTGGGAGGCGTTTGTTCGCGGCGGCAGCGTGCCGACCGGAATAGATGCCGTAGCGTGGGCGCGCCAGGGAGTCGATTGCGGCGCCGGAGAAATCCTGATCACTTCGATGGACAAGGACGGCACGCGTTCCGGATTTGACTGCCCGCTCACGGCCGCGATTTCGCGCGCGGTTTCGGTTCCGGTGATCGCTTCAGGCGGCGCGGACACTCCGGAAACTTTTCTCGAAGTGTTTCGTGAGGGCCGCGCGGACGCCGCGCTGGCCGCGTCGATTTTTCACGACAGCATCCAGGGGCTCGGCGCACTCAAACGCTATCTCGGCGAACAAGGCGTGTCGGTTCGCCAGACAGGCTAGTCGTCCGAGTGAGAAGTAGCACAGGCACTCTGCCTGTGCGGTTTTCGAGATTGTAGTTGCGTCTGGGCGTTTGTGTGTACGATTTACGAAACCCGCACAGGCAGAGTGCCTGTGCTACTAAATTCTTTCCGCAAGCTTTTCTGGCACTGTCCTTTTGAAACGTGCCTTGCGAAATGAGGTTTTGAAAAACTGAATATGATGATTCCTTGCATCGATCTGCAGGACGGACGCGCCGTGCAACTTGTCCACGGCCGCGAGCGCAAACTCGCGGTGGATGACGTTTTCGGCTTGCTTGACCGCTTCGGCGGCTATCCGCTGATCCACGTCATCGATCTCGACGCCGCGATGCGAAAGGGAAGTAACGCCAGGCTCGTGCGCGGGCTGTGCGCCGCCGCGAAAAAGCGCAAGATGCGCGTGCGCGTGGGCGGCGGAATCCGCACGGTCGCGCAAGCCGTGCGCATTGCCGGCTGGGGCGCGGAAAAAATTATCGTCGGCAGCGCCGCATTCAAAGACGGGCGCGTGAACGGCGATTTTCTCCGTCGTTTGGCTCACAAGATCGGGCGGCGGCGCGTGATGATCGCGCTGGACACCGAGGGCGGGAAAATTCTGGTGCGCGGCTGGCAGGACAAGCTGCGCTTGCGCCCCGACGAAGTCATCCCGGAACTCGAAAAATATGCCTCGGAATTTTTGTGCACCTACGTGGACGCGGAAGGGACGATGCGCGGCACGAATCTCGAATGGTTCCGCGCCCTGCGCCGCGCAACGCGCCGTCCCATCACCGCCGCGGGAGGGATCCGCAGTCGCGAAGAAATCCGCGCCCTCGCCCGCATCAAAATGAACGCCGCCGTCGGGATGGCGCTCTATACGGGGAAGCTGTCTTAATGGGGAAGAATTCTTCCTGATCGCGCAGGCTAGATTCCGTCTCCGCAATTTCAAATCTGAAATTTCAAATCTCACATTTGAAATTTGAAATCTAAATCTAACCCTTCAATCGTAACGATTAGGATATGAAGCGTCAGAACTGCCCTCTCAAACCGTTCCGTCGAATGCGGACTCGAGTATGTAAAATCTTAAATTTCAAATCTGAAATGAAGATATTTCGTAAATTCCCGGTGCAGCGGAAATAGAGGGATTTACGAGATGAGCCTCTCAAGGTTCAACCGAATAAATCGACGTTTTCCGGCGCTGAAAGCGCCGGCGCATGCTAGCCCAGGGAAACGCCCTGGGTTCCGGGAATCTATCAATTACGGCGCGCCCTGAAGGGGCGCAGGGGCCGCCCTCCGCCCTTTCAGGGCGGAAAAAATGTTGAGCGCACGAAACCCGGGGCGTTGCCCCGGGCTAGTTACCTCCGCGCCGTTGGCGCGACCTCGTGGCCGTGCACTCAAGCGGAGCAAACTAAGAGTAGGGATTTATGAGATCGCATCATTTCAAATCACGCCCTGTCAGGCTGCGGGCTTATCTCCGGGCGGCGGGTGCAATTGCCAGAAATCGGGATTCGTTTCCGGAAACGCGACGCCCGTCTCCACGGTGCGGCTGTGCTGGGTGCCCAGGAAAACAACAAGGCAGTCCTGTTCTCGCTGCGTCAGTTGATTGGTGAGCAATAACTTCTGTCCCTTCTCCACCGGAACGCTCAGCAGCAGCAGGGCGCCATTCGCATTCACCGTCAGCGTGTGAGCTTCTTCGTGGAAGGGTTCTTTCCCCGGCCCGTGGCCGTACACGTATACGGCTACGTCGAGCGCCCACCGGCGGCTTCTGCGCCGGTCGGGAGTCTCAACCGCGTCCTCCGCCGGCGGTTTCGGCGGCTCTTTGCCGGCGCGAACCAATTGCGCCTGTTTCAACGCTTCAAAAATTCGGCTCATTTTTTTGTTTTGCGGCCCGGCTGGAGATGGGCAGTCCGAAATAAAGTACTCTTAACGCGCGCCGCGGTGGAAGACAATCCAAGCCCCGGTTCGCATGGGTAACCCCATATGCGAGCCCGAAAGAACGGCAGCCAGGGCATTTTCTCTAGCCCTTTTGCGCTGCTTCCAGAGTAGCATCACTCTAATAGAGAGGGAGCAACTTTCAACTTTGATGGCCGGATCTCGAAAAATTCCGAAGGACGGCGCGGGCACAATCCGTGTTGGCCCCGCCGGCTGGTCGTATGCGGACTGGGCGGGCATCGTGTACCCGGCGCGAAAACCGGCCGGCTTTCACGAGGCCGCGTATCTTTCCGAGTTTTTCGACACGATCGAGATCAATACGTCGTTCTACCAGCCGTTGCGGCCCGAGCATTGCCGGCATTGGATGGAACTCGTCTCGGCCAATCCGCGGTTCGTGTTTACCGCCAAGCTGTGGCAGAGATTCACGCACGATACGGGCGCGGGAGCGGAAGAGGAGCGCGCCGTTCGCGCGGGATTCGATGTGCTGCGCGATGCCGGAAAACTGGGCGCCGTGCTGCTCCAGTTTCCGTTCTCGTTCCACCGGACGGAGGAAAACATCGCGTACCTCGGCAAACTGCTGAAACAATTTTCCGATTACCCGCTGGTGGTGGAAGTGCGCCACGCCACGTGGAACGACAAGGCCTTTTACGCAATGCTGCACGAACGCGGCGTCGGCTTCTGCAATATCGACCAGCCGGTGATCGGCCACTCGATGAAGCCGAGCGAACGTGCCACTTCGCGCGTCGCCTATGTCCGACTGCACGGCCGCCGCTACGACACCTGGTTCAGCGACGATCCCGCCACGCCGCCCTCGGAGCGCTACAACTACCTCTACACCGAGCAGGAACTCGAACCCTGGGCCGCGCGCATCCAGCACGTGTCCGAGACCGGCGACTCCACCTTCGTCATCACCAACAATCATTTCGAGGGCAAAGCCATCGTGAACGCGCTGCAGCTCGTCCACCTGCTCACCCGCGCAAAAGTAAAAGTCCCCGAGCCGCTCCGCCAGCGCTACCCCGAACTCGACCGCATCGCCAACGAGCCGCCCGCCGAGCCACTGCTGTTTCCCACTTAGAGGGATTCCGCCGGACGAATGAAACAGCTTTCAATAAAGTGAGTTCACGGTACTGCGAGTTGATCTGAATGACTTTCCGAATACTCTGAGATAGACTCTCGTCCCAACCCCTGCGAACGGAGATTGCTCATATGAACTGGAAATTGATTTTTCAGCTTTCGTTGTTTGGGCTGGCGATGGGCATCGCCACCGTGTACCTGATTCCCTCAAAGATCGAGCCGGCATTCTGGCTCGTGATTTTCCTGATCTCCGCCTACGCAATCGCCAAGCGCAGCCCCGGCAAGCATTTCCTGCACGGCCTCCTGCTCGGATTGGCGAACTCCGTCTGGATCACCGCCGCGCACGTTTTGCTGTTCGACACCTACATCGCCCGCCATGCCCAGGAGGCGGCGATGATGCAATCCATGCCTCTCCCCGCTTCTCCCCGGCTGATCATGGCTCTTACCGGGCCGGTGTTTGGCCTAATCTCAGGCGTGGTCCTCGGCCTGTTCGCGCTCGTAGCAGGCAAGCTGGTCAAGAACCCTTCCGCGCCCACCTACAAAGCGGCGTAACCCACCTCGCTGTAGTCCTCCGCGGTTCCGAGCCTCCCGTCGAGCCGCTACTGTTCCCGACCTAGCGGTAAGTTATTCGAAGATTGGGCCAGTTTACGAGAAGCACGACTTCTCAGGATGTAGGGTGTTGCTTCTGAGCTTTGCAGCTCTGTTCGTTGTTGCTCTCTTCTCACGGCCCGGTCCCAGTTGAGCACAGCAGGCGTAAACACAACGAAAATGGCTAATCCACGATGAAGGGCTCGGTTCCAGCTTTCAGCGTATTTTCGCGACGGCGCTGCCATAGATGGCCTGGGCAATGCGAGCAATTACTGCCTCGCAGGTTGCCTGATCAGCGTGCGCGTCAGTAACGAAGATGGCGACGGCCAGACGCCGTCCGCCGGGAAGAGTGATCAGGCCAATGTCGTTGGTGGCGGGAATCATGCCGAACTCTTCGCCGGAAGAGCCGGTCTTGTGGGCGACAGGCGTGCCGGTGGGGAGCAGCCCCTTGATGCGCTTGGGACCACTGGTGGCTTCGAGCATCCACGTGTTGAGCATTGCGGTATGCTCGGTGTCGAGCGGCGAATGGTCGGCGAACAGGCGGAGTAGAGCGACCATGGCGGTGGGTTCTGCGTAGTCGCGGTATTGCAACTTCTGGTCACCGTGGAGGGTGCGTTCGCTGTCCTGCTGATGAATGGCAGTGGAGCCGAGGGAGTCGAGATACTGCTGTAGAACAGTTGGGCCGCCGATCAGTCGGAGCTCGATATCTGTTGCGGAGTTGTCGGAGGTTTCGACCGAAAGCTTGATCAGCTTGCGAAGAGGAACGTCGACGTCGGCTTCGGGGAACTCATCCTGCAAGGGGCTGTAGGTGACGGAACGGTCCGTCTTGAGGAAACGGATGGGCTGGTCGAGCTGGAGCTTGCCGAGCTCAATCTGGTGCAGGACGGCCATGGCGAGAGGAAATTTGAATGTGGACTGCATGGGCGGATGGCCGTGCTCGTTGAGGTTGCAATCGAGCTTAGTACCGGGGAGTGAGCATGCGACGTAGACGGTGCCCTTCGCGTCTTTCGCGATCTCGGCGATTTGCCGGTGGAGCGGCGTCTGGGTGGCTAGCGGAGTTGTGAGCAAGAGGAGGAGGGCGAATCCACGCATTTGATCACTATATCGGGGCGGGCACGGGAGGTCTATTGAATGCTCCAACATGAGTAAAGGATCATCCTACCGCCTCCGTCTGGCAAGGCCGCTGGGTACAGCAGTTCTTGTCGGCCAACGCCTGTGAAACCGGATTCTCGGAAACTGGCCATCCACGCTATTTCAGTTTGCCACGATTATATACTTGACAAAAGTTCGCCTGTTCGATACACTTCTGGCATGGGAGACGCTATGACAAATACAGAGGACATTGAAAGTCTCGCGAATGTTTACCTCGGTCGTTGACGCGATAAAAGAGATTGATTCGGACTTAATTGCGTATGAAAGCACTGGTGGCAGCAGAGAATCAACCCGAAGCCGACCGAAGCTCTAGCGGTTTGTGACTTCAGGAGGGCTTGTCGTCTACCAGACTCTACGATTCAAGATACGTACGATAAACCTTGGAGCAGCTTCTTCGCAAAGTTTCTTACGTTCAGACCGTGACAGATCGGCAAGTTGAAGAATGACTTCGAGTCAGAAGAACGCAAGGCAGTAAATCTAGCTTGTTCCTCCGAGGTAGGCATGAATCTCTTGAATAAATCTAGGCTTTCTTGGTTTTACGGGCGGCAACCGCGATTGCGGGTTTGCTTCTGAATTGCTTGTCGCAGATCGTTCTCAATCGAACGAAGTAGCTTGTCAGTTGGTATCTTCCGAAGTTCTTCGCGTTGCTTTTTATCCATGTGTGAGGTCTATATGAATCTAGCCGACGTATCTAGCAAGTTCTCAACCGAAGATCGTTGCCGCGAATTGTTGCGCCGCTTGCGCTGGCCGAATGGCGCTACTTGTCCGCGTTGCGAACAAGCCGCCGTCGATCTTGAAACGGGCAAAGAACTATTCTACTGCAAATCCTGTGATTATCAATTCTCAGTTACCGTCGGCACAATCTTTAATGACTCGCACCTGCCGCTAACGAAATGGTTCATGGCTACCTTGCTGCTCTGCGAAGCCAAGAAAGGCATATCTGCCTGCCAGGTCCAGCGGACTATCGGAGTGAGCTATAAAACCGCGTGGTATCTCTGCCATCGCATCCGAGCGGCCATGAAAGAAGCGGACAAACCATTGCTTGATGGCACGGTAGAAATGGACGAAATGTTTGTTGGCGGCGTCGAGCACGGGCCGAATATCGGACGCGGCGGGAACAAACAGATCGTTGTTGGTATCCGCAAGCGTAACGGCGATCTTCGATTCTTTCATGTGCCCAATACTAAGGCTAAAACACTTTCCAAGTATATAAAAGCGAATATCAGCACAGACGTGGATTACGTTATGACCGATGATTCACCAAGCTATCCAAAGGCCATGATTCGCGCGGGCATTCACGGAAGCAAACACCAGACCGTTACGCATCGTCACAAGGTTTATGTAGCGGGAGACGCACACACCAATACGATTGAAAACGCGTTCTCGCTATTCAAGCGAGGTATCGTCGGAACTTGGCATCATTTAAGCGGGAAACATCTGGCCGCGTACCTTGAGGAGATGGAGTTCAGGTTCAATCGACGGCAAGATAAGAACTTGTTCTTGGATACGCTGAAACACATGATTACAACCCCTACGCTCACTTTTGAGAAGCTAACCGCCTGAAGCTCGGGCTTGAGAGTGCTGGCCGATAGAAAACTTCCAATTCGTTGTCCGTGACTTCCGTAGCTTTAAGGATTTTATTGGCTTTCTCTAACCTATCATAAAAAGGCTGCCAGGGTATTACCCCCTGCCTAGAATTGCCCAATTTCTTTGCGATTAAGAACCTCAGGGATCACCCAAATCCGGCCATGTAGGGTCAGCTGAAAACCGGCCATAGTAAGGCCCGGGACATTGACTCCGAGAGGAGCCCTTATAGGCTCCTTCGGCATGAGCAATGTCTTGAGCGAAGAGAAAAAACAACAAGTCATCGCACTGGGGAAGCTCGGATGGCCCTTACGGCGCATCGAGCAAGCCACTGGCGTCCGTAGAGAGACAGCAAGTGCGTACCTAAAGTCAGCCGGGGTGGTGGTGTGCCTACCTGGGTGGGGGCGCCGAGCGCCGGCAAAACCGGCCATACAAGTGACCCCGACTCTGAAGCAAAACCGGCCACGGTGACCCCCGACCTTATAGCGCCTTTTTCAGAAAAACAGGGCGCCCCGAGTGCCCCTTCTCCTCCATCAGCAAGTGTCTGTGAAGCGTACCGGGAGTTGATCGAGCAGGGCCTTGCCCGTGGACGTAATGGCAAGGCGATCTGGCAAGACCTAGTGTCGGACCACGGTTTTGCAGGCGGCTATCAGGCGGTGAAGCGCTTCGTGCGCACGCTTCGAGGACCACAACGTCCAGAAGCGGCGGGCATTATCCTCACGGCCGTCGGAGAAGAAGCTCAAGTCGACTACGGCAGCGGTCCGCTGGTGCGCGAACCGCAGAGTGGCAAGTATCGTCGCACGCGGCTATTCGTGTTGACGCTCGGCTACAGCCGCAAATCCGTACGCTTGCTAACGTGGCGTTCGAGTTCGCGCATCTGGGCCGAACTGCATGAGAAGGCGTTGCGCCGCTTAGGTGGTTGTCCGAGAGTAGTGGTTCTCGACAACTTGAAGAAGGGGTGCTGGTTCCCGACATCTACGAACCCACCGTCAATCCACTGTTTCGAGATGTCCTCGCGCACTACGGTGTGGTGGCGCTGCCTTGCCGGATCCAAGATCCAGATCGCAAAGGAAAAGTGGAATCGGGGATCGGCCACACGCAGAAAACGCCCCTTAAAGGGATGCGCTTCGAGAGCCTGGAACAAGCGCAGGCGTATCTGGACCGTTGGGAAGAGCGCTGGGCTGACACGCGCATCCATGGCACGACGAAACGGCAAGTCGCAGCCATGTTCGCCGAAGAAAAGCCGCACCTGCCGCCATTACCGCTCGAACCCTTCCGCTATTACCAATACGGAGAACGTGTCGTTCATCTGGACGGTTGCGTGGAGGTGGAGGCGGGCTGATTACGGCTTGCCGCCAGGATGGATCGGACGAAGTGTCAAAGTGCAATGGGATGCGCTGCACGTGCGCATCCTGCATCCCAGCACCAACCAACTGCTTCGCGAACACTTGCGTCAGAAACGGGGCGGATATCGCATCCAAGCAGAAGACCACCCAAAGAAGATGCCGCTGAGCACGGCGCAACTCTTGCGGCGCGCCGAACACGCCGGAACGCAGATCGGCAAGCTCTGCCAGTTGATCTATCAGCGGCAAGCAGAGACCGGCATCCGCCGCATCCTGGGAATGCATTCCCTGATCAAAAAATACGGGGCGGCGGCGGTCGAAGACGCCTGCGCCACCGCTCTCGACATCGGCGTGTATGAATATCGCTTCGTGCGCCGTTATCTGGAGCGCCGCCCACACCCGCAAATGTTTTTGCGCCAGATCGATCCCAACTCGCGAGCTCACCGAGTATCGCGATTTCATCAATCTCAAAATCAAGGAGCAACCAGAATGAATCTGATCGAGTTGAATCGTTCCTTACGGCAACTGCGTCTCGGCGGCATCGCTGCGGTGCTGGAGACGCGCCTGCAGCAAGCCCAAGCGGAACCGATGGCCCCCATCGACTTCCTTTCCTGTCTGGTAGCCGATGAGCTGACTCGTCGCGGCGACCGACTGCTGGAACGGCGCCGGAAGCAAGCGCAATTTCGCGATCCGCAGGTGACGCTCGACAACTTCGATTTCAACTTCAACAAGAAGATGAATCGGAGCCTGGTCTTCGATCTGACGACGGCCGCGTTCATCGCTCGTCGCGAAGACGCACTTTTCCTAGGTCCACCCGGCACCGGGAAAGCTCACTCGGCCCAGGCCATCGGGCAAGCGGTCATCGGCCAGGGCTATCGGGTGATCTACCGTGAGGCGCACATCCTGCTCGAGGAAATCGCCGAAGCGGCCCTCGATGGAAAACGCAAAGAGCACATGGAACTGCTGGCCACCGTACCCCTGCTGATCATCGATGATTTGGGAATGCGTAAGCTAGGGCCCACAGCGGCAGAAGAGTTGCTGGAGATCGTGATGCGCCGTTACGAACGCGCGAGCACATTGGTGACGTCGAACAGACCGGTCGAGGACTGGGGAAAACTGCTCGGCGACAGCGCGGCCGTCACCGCTATGCTCGACCGCCTCCTCCATCACGGCCATATCCTCAAATGTGGGCCGCGGAGTTGGAGAACCAAAACAGGCTTGCCGGATCAGGAGAAAGCGGGTTAAAAAGGATCACGTCCCGAGCCATCTCATATGGCCGGTTTTGAAGTGACCCCGCATGGCCGGTTTTGCACTGACCCCCGAGGATTAAGAATGCACCGAGATCGGCCACTTGTAGGAGTGTTATCTTAGCTGGTCTGTATTGCTCCCTGCTAATTTAGACAGTCAGGGCCTCGTTTTTTAGTACAGCTACGAAACGCAAAAAGGCTTCGTGAGGGGTACGATTTCCTATCCCATGATGCGGACGGTCGTGATTGTACTCCCGTATCCAGCGACCGATCGACTCCCGCGCTTCTTGCACGTTGCGATATTCCGCCGTCCATACTTCTTCTTCCTTCAGGCTGCGATGGAATCGTTCGATGTAGCTGTTGCCCTCCGGGTGATGATAGGCCGTGCGCCGATGAGTGATGCCCAGCCGATTTAAGGTCTCGATGAATCTGGTCGAAGTGAACTGTGTGCCGTTGTCGGTGGTCAGAGTCACGCTGGCCTCGCGGCTGCCCTCGGGCAGCCGTTCCAGCACGGACTGCTCCACCGCTCGGAGTGCGTCTTCGGTCCGGCAGCGATGCGAGAGATTCCATCCCACGATCTCCCGCGTACAGCAGTCGATCACGCTCACCAGATACGCCCAGCCCACTAAAGGCCCCGCCCAGATCTTCGTCATGTCCGACTGCCAGATCTGATTCGGTTCAGCGGCTTCCACGCGGCCCCACTCTTTCTTGCGTCGTGCTCGCAGACGACGCGAGCGCACCAGCAACCCACGTTCACGCATCACCCGTAACACTCGCTTGCGATTCACGGACAGCCCTTTCTTCCGCTGCAGCCACCAGGCCACGCGCCGGTAGCCGTAGGCCAGTTTCTCTCCGCACGCCACGACGATCTGTTCATCGTAAGTTCGGTCGGCTCGGCTGCCTCGTGGCTTCTTCCGGTAATACAAACTCGACCGGCTAATGGCCAAGGTCGCCGCTACCAACGTGGCTGTGTAACCCTGCGTCACCATCTCTCGCGCCTGGGAGTGAACCGCGCCACAGCTCACTCCCCCACGACGTTTTTTAGGATTTCGATCTCCAGCGCCTTTCGTCCTAGCGTTCGTTCCAACTGCCGGATGCGATGGTCTTTCTCGGTTTCCGCCGCGGCAGCGCTTCTCCCCCCAAGCGCTGCCTTTGCTCCCTGTTCCGCTTCATCCTTCCAGCGGTAGAACAGATTCGGAGCGATCCCATGACGCCGACACGTCTCCGAGACGTTCCCGCTCTTGATGCCTTCCTGCACGATTTGCCATTTCTCTTCCGGGGATCGATCTACGCGTGGTTTCCTACCCATGGTGCCTCCTGTTTTGGAGGCCCTGATTCTACCTAAAGAAGGTGTCCAGTTTTAGAGGGGAGCAATACAGTTCTTTCTTTTGTATCGATTCCAGAGAATTGTTCGCTCCCGCTAAAACACTCCGTAGCGTGAAAATATCTCAGGTACTCTGGCAAAGCATCAATCCACAATGGTTCCAAAGATTCCCATGCTTCGTGCACACCAACAAATCCGCCGACTATAAACATTTTGTCGGCCGTATCTTTACTCTCGTCTATATACGTGTCAAAAACTGCCACGGTAGGTATGCCTCTATTAAACCTATGTACACGCCTTATTAGTTGGGCATAGGATAACATTGGCAATGGAGATCGTCTTGGAGAATCTTCTCAAACTTCTCGTTTTTGCGGTTGGTTTGTTAATCGTCGCCATCGGGGTAACACAAACTGGGATAGCGGCCTGGATTATCTACGGTCTTGCGGCGCTGCTTTTCATAGTTTTATGGATAGGTGAGTACCAAGCATACTGGTGGTGAGAGGAGACGATATGACGGAAGGACAAGAACAAGAAATGCTTCTTACCTTGAAAGAAATCAACGCGGAACTGGAGCAGATTCGGAGCATATTGCTTGGCTGGGAAGCGCATCGCCTTGAGACCGATGGCGAAGCAAAATCCTCGCCAAAGAAAAAGCGTCGATTGCCGTCAAAGAACTTTCGTCCTTGAGAACTTCCACTAATTTGTTAGCTACTTCGTAGATTCTGTTTTCCTGATTATGTCGCATTTTTCTTTTTAAGCCTCTTTTCACACACGTATAGCATCTGTACTTAATTTCCTTTTAGATGACTTCGATACGATATAGACTGCGAGACGAACCGGAAACGGTCGGAGGGAGGTCCCACATTGACCAAACTTTTGATACGTCCTGGGGTCAGTAGTGCGGACAGCCACAGGACGCTGACAACTCTGACAACGTAAGAGAAACTGGCTGTCCTACCGTGGTAAGCCTTATCCTAGGAACCACGCATCCCCTCGTTTCGAGGTTATTACCTTGGAGCGTTGGAAAAGTCGGCACCTAAACAATGCTTTGACCTACTGACGAATCGTTGCCGTGGGGTCCAAACTTCGCGTTAAGGGCGGGTGATGATTACACCCGCTCCAAAAAAATCTCAAAAACTTATTTTCACCGCCCTTTCAGACCTGTAGGATTGAATCTAAACGAGTTACGGGAATTTTTGTCAAGTATATAATCGTGCAGTTTGCTGTACTTTCGCTTTTTATTCGCCTATACTGCAACTCATCCCCGGTCCCCCGGAACGCGCTATGGCTGCAGACCCTATTTCCGTTGCACTGGCCGCGCCGGTGGCACCGTCGCCACCGCGAAGGCCCTGGGCGCTGCCTCCGGCTGGGCTGGCGGTGTTTTATGGGCGGCCGGAGACGCCGCGGCTGTTCCACTATTTTTTGCCGCGCCTCTTGGCCGAAGGCAAACAGGTGCTGTGCCTGGACGGCGCGAACCGGTTTGACCCGTTGCTGATTGCGCGCCTGGCGCGGCAGCGGGGAATCGCCGCGGCGGAATTCAACCGGCGAATTCGCGTGGCGCGGGCGTTCACTTGCTTTCAGTTGACCGAGCTGCTGGTGCGCGTGCCGCGCTTCCTCGAAAAATTTGCCGCCGACGCACTGATTGTGACGGCGTTGCCGGACCTGTACTTCGACGAGGATGTGCGCGATCGCGACGCTGCTGTGGCGTTCCGCCACGCGCTGGACGCGCTGCGAGCGCTTGCTCCGTTGCCGCTGGGCGTCGCGGTGTTTTCCGACGCGACGTCGTTTCAGGGGCCGCGCCGCGCGATGTTCACGCAGCTTACGGCGCAGGCGACCGAGCTGTGGCGATTCGCTCTCGACGGAGAAGACGGCAAGCTGCGTTTGATCGGGGAAGAGGGCGGGAAGAGGTTGCAGGGGGCAGGTGACAGGTTGCAGGTGACAGGGCTTCAGGGGCTAAAGCCCTGTGTGTAAAGGACTCTGAATGTCGTGGCTAAAGCCACGACCCACAAAGCTCTGTAATGCTGCCTTCAGTTTTTTCTGTTCTCTCTGTGGTGAAAGTTTTTTCTATTTCTGTAAACGAGGAAAAAAACATTTAACACAGAGAACACAGAGAAAAACGAGGACACGGAGAAGGGTTTACACGAATCACCCCTCGGTCGCCGCGGCGACCTCGGGGCAAGCGAATCACGGACTCTCATGGGCCGCACGGTTCCCACATTCCGGCAACTGGTCGACGACGCGATTGCGCGCTGGGCGAAATTCCGCCGCGCGCTGCGCCGCGAGGATCAGGAATATTTCGACCGCCTGTTTCGCCGCGTGCGTTCCTACACGCAGGCAGCCACGTATCAGGCCAGCGACAACCCGATGGAAGCCATCCTGCTCTCCATCGCGCTCGATCAGGAAAAGCGGCTGGACGCGCTCGAGCGCGCCGCGCCCCGGCAGGCCGGGGCCGCCATGCTGCCGGAAGCGGGTGCGGGCTCTACTCTTGCGCTGAATGCCCCGGTCCGAACCGGGGCGTGGAGCCCGCCGGGAACGGGTGCGGGCTCTACTTGGAGCCCGCCGGAAAATTGTCCAGAGCAATTCGATGCGCCGAAACCTCTTCTCCTGTCCCAGCAGCAGCCCGATCCGGAGCCCCCGGAAGTTGAGGACGACGCAACCGGATGAAACCATCGAAACAGCACGACGAAGCTGCAACCAAGGTCAACTTGAGTGGCTACATCCGTTTTCTTCCAGGTCGATCCGGCTGCGCGGAATCCCGGCTCTGCAAGCCAGTCCCGTTAGGGACGAAACAACGTAGCCCACTGTTTCAACGGTGGGTTCGGCGCGAGAGGAAAGGCTAAGCCCCGGAGGGGCGACACAGGGTCCAACCTGTGCCGCCCCTCCGGGGCTACAAACAATCGCGCGATGTACCCTACGAAGTTCCGTCCCTCCGGGACTTTGAGTGGAACGAATGCAAAAACGAAGGCAAATTGTGGACGGATATCTCTTCGATCTCTACCCGAGCCCGCACGGGATGACGCTGTGGCTGATCGACCTGAACCAGACGCGCCACCGGCTGATTGACCGGTTCGCGCCGACGTTTTACGTGTCAGGGCCGGATGCGGTGCTGCGCCGCCTGAGCGCGGCAGCCGCGCGGCAGCCGCACGCGCTGGCCTGCCGCGCGAGCGAGCGCATGGATTTGTGGGAGCAGCGCATGCGCCCCGTGCTGGAGATCGAGGTCGCGCATCCCAATGAATTTACTTCGTGGACGCGCTGGGTGCGCCAATTCGATTCCGCGCTGCGGCTTTACAACAGCGACTTGATGCTCGCCTCGCTGTACTGCTGGCAGCGCGGCGTGTTTCCGCTGGCGCGCGTCGAAGTCGAGGCCGATGGCGAGGGCCGCGTCCTCGCGCTCGAATGCCGCGACACCGAATGGGCGATCGACTACGAGCCGCCGCCGCTCGAAATCCTGCGCGTGCGTCTGGGCGGCTTGAAGGGTATCGATCCCCGGCATGGCGTGCAGACTGCTCTCGAAATCGAGGTGGACGGGCGCCAGTTCGAACTCGACGAAGCGGGCGAGCCCGCCGCCGTTGCCTTCCAGCATCTGCTCGCGCGGCACGATCCTGACCTGATCCTGAGCGATTGGGGCGACGCCACCATCCTGCCTCGCCTGCGCGAACAGGCCGCGAAGCTGCGCCTGCCGCTCACGCTCAACCGCGATCCCTCCGCCGAAATACACGAGAGCCGCGCGCGCAGCTACATGAGCTACGGCCGCATCCTGTTCAAAAACAGCGCGACCACGCTCTTTGGCCGCCTGCACGTGGACACGCAGAATTCCTTCATCGCCGACAAGTGCGATCTCTCCGGACTCTGGGAACTCGCGCGCATCACCAAGCTGCCCGTGCAGTATTGCTCGCGCACTTCGACCGGCACCGGCATCTCCTACATGCAGATGGAACTGGCCTGGCGCGACGGCGTGCTCATCCCCGAACAAAAAGCCGAGCCCGAAGATCCCAAGCCGCCCGACGAATTGCTCATCGCCGACCGCGGTGGCCTGGTCTTCACGCCGAAAACCGGCTTTCACGCCAACGTTGCCGAACTCGATTTCGTCAGCGAGTATCCCAGCATCATGGCCCGGTTCAACATTTCGCCCGAGACGGTCAATTGCCCGTGCTGCCCCGACGCGCCGCGCGTGCCCGAGCTGGGCTACCGCGTCTGCCAGAAGCGGCGCGGCATCACCAGCCGCGTCGTCGAGCGGCTAATCGCCAAGCGCGGCGAATTGAAGAAACGCTATCGCGAATCGACTGGACAACAAGCGCAGTGCTACAAACTCCAGCGCGACGCGCTCAAGTGGCTACTCGTTTGCTGCTTCGGCTACACCGGCTACAAAAACGCGCGCTTCGGAAAAATCGAAGCGCACGAAGCGATCAACGCCGTCGCGCGGGAAACGCTGCTGGTGGCCAAGGAAATTGCCGAGGATCGCGGCTACGAAATCCTGCACGCGCTTGTCGATTCGCTGTACGTGCAAAAAGCCGGCGCGACGCGCGACGACTATGAAGCGCTCAACGCGGAAATCGAAGCGCGCACGCAGCTCCCCCTGGCGATCGAGGCCATCTACCGCTACGTGGTGTTTCTGCCGTCGCGGCAATTTGAAGACGTGCCCGTGCCCAACCGCTTTTTCGCCGTCGCCGAAGACGGCGCGCTCAAAGTCCGCGGCCTCGAATTGCGCCGGCATGACACGCCGCCGCTCGTGGCGCGCATGCAGCAGGAAACGCTGGAAATTCTCGCCGAGGCGCACGACTTCACCGGCTACCTGGCCAAGCTCGAAGAGGCCCGCGAAATCCTGCGCCGCTCGGAGGAATCCGTGGCCGACGGCAGCGTCGCGATCGAGGATTTAATCATAAGTAAACGCCTCACGCGCGAGCCTCGCGAATACCAGAAAGCCAATCAGACCGCCATCGCCGCGCAGCAACTTTTCGGCAGCGGCGTGCGCCTGCGCCCCGGCCAAACCGTCGAGTACATCATCACCGACAGCGGCAATCGCGTGCCCAACGACCGAGTGCGCGCTTACGCGCTCTGGGACGGCTGGTTCGGATACGACCGCCGCAAATATCGGGAGCTCCTGCACGACGCGTTCGACCCGCTCGCCCTGGTCCGCTGCGAGCAGCTTCCCGAGAGCGAACGGAAAACTGGCAAAAAGAACAGGTAAAACACGCCTGTCCCAATTCTGACCTAAAGGACGTGATCATTCGCACAACAAGGTGTCTCAAAATGGTTTTGGGAGCATCTAAATAGATATGGCTGTGCGCGAAAGACTTAAAACACTCCGGCAAGTGGAGCGCCCCTGGTGGCTCGCGGTCGTGGCTTGCACCTTCGCCGTCGTCCTGGGCCACTTCCTGCGGCAGCTCAATATCGAACTAAACCCGCTGGCCTGGTCAAGCGCCGAAATTATTTCGGCCATGCTCAGTTTTACGATCGCCGCCAGCGTTCTTGGTCCGATATTACGGCACGGGAAACCGCGTTTCGCTTCTTCTGGGGTTGACATTCGGAGTGACCGGCATCATCCACCTGGGCGCCATTTTTGAATTCTACGATCATTTCCTGAAACACGTGGAGCAAACCCGGGTTCCGTTTTCCTGGATGATCGGGCAGATGCTTCTCGGAATACTTCTGCTGGTCGCCTGCGTCATTAACAAATGGCTGCCCTGGCCGCGCGACCCTGGGAAAAATGTCATCGCGCTATCCTCCATTGTAGTCAGTGCTACGTGCATGGTAGCGGCCGCCTTTCTGATTTTTCCAAGCACGCCCCTGATCCGCGCCCACAGTCCCACCCCGCGGGTCTGGGAATTGCTCCCCGCGGTCGTGTTCCTGATCGCCGCCGTGGTCCTGAATAGCGTCAAGGAAAGCGACGGTTTTGCCTTTGACACGGCCCTCGTCTGGGTGGCGGGACTCAATGTCATCAGCCACTTGATTGCGTCCCAATCCGCGCGCTTGCTGGACGCCTCCGCCGGCGTCGCGGAACTCGTCAACGCCATCAGCTATATCGTTCTGCTGGGCGCCACCTTGCTGGACAACGCGCGGCTCTTCCGCCAGGTGCGTACCCTGGCCATCAGCGACAGCCTCACGGGCCTCGCGAACTACCGGCACCTGGTGGACATTCTGCAAAGCGAACTCGAACGTTCCGGGCGGACCAACAGGGCTTTTTCTCTCCTGCTCATGGACCTCGACGGCCTCAAGAAGATCAACGATCGCTACGGACACGTCATCGGCAGCCGCGCGCTCAGCCGCGTCGCCACGATTCTCCGGCTGAATTCCCGGTCGATTGACACGGCGGCGCGTTACGGCGGCGACGAATTCGCGCTGGTGCTGCCGGAAACGAACGTCACCGCCGCGGAGCAAGTGGTCGAGCGCATACGAAATTGTTTGCTGGCGGATGAGGAAGTTCCGCAACTCAGCATAAGCATCGGGATAGCCACGTTCCCGAAATGCGGCGGCACGGTTCAAGAGTTGCTTGAGTTTGCGGATCGGGCTCTCTACGTGATGAAGGAACAATCGAAAAAGGGCAGGGTGGAAAAGCGCAAGCTTTTTTGATGGCCGGCTGGAGCGGATGAAATACTGCGGTTACGTGCTTTGGGCTGGCCGGGAAGATTTCCAGAAGCCCGCATTCGGCAGCGGGAAGCTCACGGATACTTCGCAGGTCTGAATGTCCTGAACGCGGACGCTCACAATGTTGCTGATCTGCTCTTCTGAAGTGCTGTTGTTAATCAGCAGCAAGTCTTGCCCTTCCACTACAGGAACCGCGAGTAAGAACACCCCGCCGTTTGCATTGCCACTGATCGCCCTTGCCTGCTCATAAAAAGCTACTTCGCTTGCGGAGCGGCCATAGACCGTCAAGTCGATGTCCAGATCCACCCGGGGAGTCACGCGGCGCTCCGGCAACTCCATTTGACCGAGGAAGTCCGCGGAGTCGAGCCCTTTGCTGGCTCGCGATTCTCGTGCGCTCTTGATCGCGTCATAGATTCGGCTCATCAGTCGCATCCTGGTGATCCCAGTGCCATTCGGTCTGCGGAGACTCGAACGCGATATTTTCGCAAGGAAAGCCGGACATTCCAATAGGTGCATAGTCCTAAGGTCCTCTGGTACGCAGGGACAGGTACTTTTTTATCAAGCTGATGCTCCCCATCTCCCGATGGAAATTTCCTTGAATTGCCCGAGTTTTATTATGAGATTGCCTTGAACCAGCCATCCCGCCGTGAGAGGATTTCTCTTTCGGCGTTGCGGCGCGGCGAGATTCGCTGCGCTAACGGGAAGCTGGCAGGGGGAGACTGTGGACCGAAGGGAATTCATAAAATTCGGTGGGGTTGCCGCCATTGAATTGGGTGCCGCGAGGCTGCTGATGTCTCAGGCGCAGCCCGGCATGACTGGCATGCAATCAGCCGCAGGCGCGCAAGAAACTTCCAAAGCGGATTTCACACTGCGGATTGCGCCCGTTACAGTCGAACTCGCGCCTACCCGCATCATCAGCACCATTGGCTACAACGGAACTTCTCCGGGCCCCGTGCTTCGCATGAAGGAAGGGAAGCCGGTCACAGTCGACGTCATCAATGAAACCGACGTCCCCGAACTCGTTCATTGGCACGGCCTATTCATACCAGCTGACGTGGATGGCGTGGAGGAAGAGCACACTCCCATGGTCCCGCCGCACGGCCGCATCCGCTATCAATTTACGCCGCGCCCGGCAGGGACGCGCTGGTATCACACGCATACGATGGCCGGGTCGGACCTGCACCGCGGGGCTTACACAGGCCAGTTCGGCTTTCTCATGATCGAGTCCGCGAACAACCCGGGAAATTACGATCAGGAAATCTTCCTCGCGCTCCGGGAATGGGAGCCTTTTTTCAATCCCGAAGCGGAAGACGACGATGACGCAAGCAATGCTGGCCCGCAACCCGAACGGCCCAAGACGCTCGACACGAGCACTCCCGGCCTCGAAGTGGGTTACCAGATGTTTTCCATCAACGACAAATCCATGGGAGCGGGCGAACCGATTCGCGTCCAGCCCGGCCAAAAAATACTCATGCACTTGCTGAACGCCAGCGCGAGCATGAACCGCAGCATCGCCCTGCCCGGTCACAAATTTCAGATTATCGCGATGGACGGCAATCCGGTTCCCACGCCGCAATCCGTGGACGTGATCTACATCGGACCAGGCGAGCGCGTGGACGCCATCATCGAGATGAATCAGCCGGGAGTCTGGATTCTCGGCACAGATACGGATGATGCGCGGAATGGCGGCATGGGCGTCCTGTTCGAGTACGCGAATCAGCACAAGCAGCCGCAATGGGTTGCGCCCAAGAAATCGTTTTGGGACTACACGATTTTTGGACGCGCGGGAACGCAGCCCGCGCCGGACGCTACCATCGATATGATTTTTCAGAAAGTTCCGAGCGGCGCGGGGCTATTCAACAGTTGGACCGTCAACGGGAAGGAATACCCGCACGATCAGGAATTTGTGCTGAAGCAGGGCGGCCGGTACCGGCTGGTGTTTCGCAATCGCAGCGAGGACGATCATCCGCTGCACATGCACCGGCATTCGTTCGAGATCGTCGAGATCAACGGCAAGGCCAGCGCGGGCGTGATGAAAGATACCGTGATCGTTCCCGGTTACGGGCGCGCTACTGTCGACATGGTCGCGGATCAGCCGGGACTGACCCTGTTTCACTGCCACATTCAGCAGCACATGGATTACGGTTTCAAAGCGCTGTTCCGCTACGCGTAGAGGCAGCTCAACAGATTTCGGAATTTGCTCCAGAAAAAGTAGAAGCTTGTGTGTGATGAAAGTTTGAGTGCAGTAGAATTTCTCGGGTGCCGCACCCTTTGTGCTTTTCAAAGGGTGCGGGTTTAAATTCAACCCCTACCTGGAAGTATCGATAAACGATCCGAAAACCCGCACCCTTGCAAAAGACGCAAGGGTGCGGCACCCGGCGCGTCGCGGGATTACTTCTTCTGGTCCGGTGGAGGCGCCTGCGTCTCCTTAGCCGCGCCGATCTTGATTGTCACGCCGAATCGCTTGTAATTCTCGTACTTCACGACCATGCGGATCGGAACGGTCTCGTTGCTAAAATGCAGGATGTCGTTGGAGCGGGTGTAGGTAGGAAACCAGTAGTGCCCTTCGATGTTTTCACGGAAGGTCTCGAACCGCGGAAATACGTTTTCTTGCCCGCCCTTGCGGATATCCGGGACTGCCTTGCCATCCGTCTTCACGATATCGAGATCTTTGTCTTCCACCCAGACGCGTCCCTGAAAATATCTTTGATTTTTCTCGATCGTTTTCGGCGCCACGTCGAACACGTAGGCCGTGAGTTCATCGAGCTGCACGTGGTCTACATACTTGACGTTGTACTTTGGCAATTCGTTTGTGGTCAGGACAAACGGCTGCACATGCTCGAGATCGTCGAGGTCCTGCTGCGAAAGGGAAATCCTGTCAAGCGAGGGCGCGGGGGCGTAGGTTACTTTCTCGAAGCGCTTTCCCGAGGGGGTGAACACGATGTCGCTGGTCATGGTGTATTCGCCATCGGGCCGTCCGCTGTAATCGAGCGTCTGGATCGTGAAGGTTTGCGTGTAGGTGAAGTTGTCGCGCTCGGTCTTGAATTCCGCTTCGCGCGCCGCAAATTTCTGGACGATTTCATCGACCGGCATCGTCGGCGGCCCCAGCGCACCATTTTGCGCCGCCCCAGCGGCGGAGGCCGGAGGCTGAGCCACAGCCCCCTGTTGCCCCGCAGTGAGCGGGAGGTATGCACAAACAGCCGCCAAACACGCCAAAAAAAGAATAGCCGCTGTTCGCCGTTGGATTGCAGCGCTTTGAGGTTGAATGTCCGCCATGACGTTCTCTCCCCAGGATTTTCTCTGTGCCCTGTGTGGTGAAAATCTTCTATCCTGCCGTATAGGAGCTTCCCACAGCCGCAAGGGTTGCCTTTCCAAGATTAACACGCAAGCAATCCAAGTTTAACTCTTTCCCTTGGAAGCAGGTTGTACGTCCGCGGCGGGGAAGGAGCGAGATTTGACAGTCAACTTGGATGTCTGTTACGTTCCCGCGGCCGTTTCTCTTTCGCTTTGTAAACTTGCCTGAGTCAATTACTGTGTGTTTCGCGGAAAGAAGGCAATTTTGTCCACGGCGGAAACCAAGGCTCGACGTCTCACCCCCCTCGACTGGGTCATCTGCGGCGTGGCTTGCTTTGGTTTCGCTTTTGACACCTACGAATTATTGGCCCTCACGCTCACCGTGCAACCGGCCTTGACCGAATTCCTCACGGTCAAGCCCGGAAGCGCCGAGTTTAATCACTGGATCGGATGGATGTTCTACATTCCCGCCATTGCCGGCGGAATATTCGGCTTGCTGGGCGGATACCTGATCGACCGGTTCGGCCGCCGCCGCGTCTTGTTCTGGAGCATTCTGCTGTCTTGTTCTTCCACGCTGGCTACGGCGTATTCCTCCTCCGCTCCGCAATTGCTGATTTATCGCTGCATCACATTTGTCGGAGTTTCGGTCGAATTCGTCGCGGCGACTGCGTGGCTGGCCGAACTTTTTCCGGAAAGAAATCAAAGAGAAACGATTCTTGGCTTCACTCAGATTTTTGCTTCCACGGGCGGGATCCTGATGAGCGGCGCGAGTTACCTGAGCTTGTCGATCGGCCCGTTGCTTCCCGCAATACACGGCGGCCATGAAGCGTGGCGCTATACGATCTTGTGGGGAATACTTCCAGGACTTCCGCTTCTCATCGTTCGTCCGTTCCTGCCTGAGTCGCCCATCTGGCAGAAGAAAAGGGAAGAAGGCACGCTCCAGCGCCCCAGTATTTTGGAATTATTTCACCCTGAATTTCGCAAAACGGCTCTGTTGAGCTGCTTCATGATGGCTTGCGCCTACGCGGCTTCCTTCGGCATGTTGCAGCATTTTGCGCGAATTATTCCTGGTACGCCGGGAGTAAGAGAACTGGCCCACCTGGACCAGCAGAAAATAGTGAGCCTTTTGCAGGGGTATCAGGAAGTCGGAAGTCTGGTTGGGCGCGTCCTGATGGCGATTCTGGCCGTTTTTATTCTTAGCCGGAAGCGCCTGCTGCACATTTTTCAAATTCCGGGATTGATTCTGATTCCACTCGTTGTGTTGCTGCCCTCGGTATTTGACACCGCAATGTCGCGCTGGGGAATTTTCTTCCTTGGTACCGTGTCCGTCGCGCAATTCAGTTTTTGGGGAAATTATTTGCCGACGCTATATCCGACGCATTTGCGTGGCACCGGCGAAAGTTTTGCCGCAAATGTGGGTGGGCGGATGCTGGGAACATCCGCCGCTCTGATCACGACTAGCCTCGTGACGTATATGCCGGGAGGCACGGCCACGCGGCAACTCGGCTACGCAGCGGGAATCGTCGGCTTCCTCGCCTACGCCGCCGGTTTCATCGGAAGCTTCTGGCTGCCCGAGCCGCCCGAGAAGCTAATTACCGAATAGCTTCGGACCTCTCACCAGGTTTGGGAGAATCCGAGATTATTGTTTGGTTTCAGTGGCGCAGGCTTCAGCCTGTGGATTTTTGTTGCAGCAAGCTCGACCACGCTCCGACCAACCCCCACAGGCTGAAGCCTGCGCCACAGGTAGCCCTCACTTCAGAGGGAAGCCCGATATCACGCCAGTTTCAGGCGCATTAATTTCCGCGCGTTGCCCTCGTAGATTTTATGGCGATCCGAGGCCGACATCTCGACGCCCTCGACGCAGCGAATCGTCTCGCGAATATATCCCGGCCCCTTCTCCGGATCGAATGGTGAATCCGACGCAAAGAGAACTTGATCCGCGCCAAAAAATTCCAATCCGCACCGCAATGCCGGGAGCGAACCAAACGTCGCCGTATCCGCGTAAAACATTTTGAAATATTCCTGCGGCCGCTTCTTGAGTTTCCGGCCAACCATGGCCAGATCTTCCTCTTCGGTTCGAGCACCTAACTGGTCGAGCCCCGCGCCAGTTCGTCCCGAAAAGTAGGGAATCATGGCGCCGAGGTGGTGCGAGATGATCTTGAGTTCGGGGAAGCGGTCAAAATACCCTGCGAACAGAATGCGGCCCATGGCCACCGAAGTTTCATACGGCCATCCAAATACCCACCAGAGTTCGAACTTTGATTTCTTTTCCGTCACGTAGTCGGCAAAATTGGAAGACCTGCTCGGGTGCAGCCAGATGGGCACGTTGCGTTCCGCAATCTTCTCGAAGATCGGCAGGAAATCCGGATCATCGAGAGGGCGGCCATTCACGTTGGAATAGAATTGGAATCCTACGGCTCCCAATTTCAGGACTGCGCGATCGATTTCCTCCACCGCGGCTGCCGGATTATTCATCGGCAGCGCGCCCACGAATCCCGGGAAGCGGTCGGGATGCTTCACGACCAATTCAGCCAGGCCGTCGTTAGCCACCTGTGCCAGCTCCGGCGAAAGTTTTGCGTCCCCCATGGCTTCGATCGGAGGCGCGGCCATGCTCACGACCTGGCAGTAATCGGCGAAGCGGTCCATCATGCGGAAACGGACATCGAGGTTCACCATGGCCGGAATGTTGGCAGTCCGCTTCTTGATCGTTGTCCCGGTTTCGGGCAACTTCATCATGCGGTCGTAGTAATTTTGCGGAACAATATGGCAGAAGATATCGATTTTCATGAATTCCTTCTTTCTTGAATTTGCACAACGGAAAGTGCTGGCCAACAACAAGAATCGTCAAGAAAATCCGTGCATCCGATACTTGTTTAATTGAGGTGGAAACATATCAAGCCCGGCGCGGAGTGTCAACGCAGCGGCCCGCGGCTTGGCGAGCCTTTTGACGGGTAACCCTTTGCAAAAGCGCATACAACCTTATGTTTGGCCAGGGAGTCAAAACGAGCGATGATAGCAAATGTCCGCGAGACGCATCAGATTAAATCTATTCATTTCTGATATTTGCGGCCAACCGGGGGGTGGCGCGCATGCAGTCAAGCCTGCATCGCCCTCAATATGTACCATCCGCCGGGCAATTCCATCTAACACGGGAACAGTAAACGGGGCGTCGCCAGCAAGAGGTCAGGGGGAGTGTTGTTGAACATCCTGCGAAGCAAGGCAAAATTAGCTCAATGCGTTGCCCTTGTGGCCTTGTTACTCTCCGCATTGGTTTGCGCAGTTCCCGGATTCGCACGCGCGGGGGATCCGAGTCCCCAGGCCGCAACCGCATCCATCTCGGGCCGGGTGAGCGTCGCGTCCAGCCAGGGTGTGAGCAATAATCTTTCGGCGATTTCCGTGAAACTGACCGGGCCGGCGCCTGCCGTCACCTCGCAGGAAGAGGTATCGGACGCGGAAGGACGTTTCGAATTCACACGTTTGATGCCGGGAAGTTACAAGCTGGAAATAACTGTGGAAGGCTTCAAGCCGTGGTCGGCGACGGTGGACCTTGTTGCCGGTCAGGATGCCGTTCAGGACGCCGGCTTGCAGTTGAATTTGGTCGAGGAAAATGTCGAGGTCAAAGGCGAAGCCACCGAGATCGCGACAGAGAGCGTAAGCGCGACCGCGACAGTCACAGAACAACAGCTTGAAACCCTGCCGCTTAAAACCAGTAAATTTACCGAGGCGCTTTCCGTAAGCCCCAGCGTCATCAAGACGCAAGAAGGAAGATTGAATTTCAACGGGCAGGCGGAGAGCCAGGGCATGTTGCTGGTGGACTCGGCGGAGAATGTCGACCCTGTGGCGGGAAGTTTCGCGATTCCCGTGCCGGTCGACGCCATTCAGTCCATCCACGTGTTCAATACGCCGGACAGCGTTGCATACGGCGGGTTTTCCGCGGGATTGACGCGGATCGATATCCGGCCTCCTTCGCCTTTGTGGAATTACAAATTTCTCGATTTCCTTCCGTCTTTCCGCGGGAAAAATGATCATCTGGTCGGCATCGCAAACATGACGCCGCGTTTCGAGGTGGGCGGGCCGTTGGTGAAGGACAAACTCAATTTCTCGCAATATGTCACCTACGAATTTCGCAAAGACCCGATCCACGGATTGACCTGGCCTTTCAACGAGACGGATCTCTTTGCGTTCGACTCTTTTACGAATTTGCAGTGGATCCTCTCGCCGAAGCACTTGATCAATTTCAATCTGAATCTGTTTCAATCCACCAATCTCTACGCGAATATCGATTCACTGATTCCGCAGTCCGCTTCCGTAAATTTCCGCCGCCGCGGAGGGTCCATTGGATTTACCGACGCCTACCAATTCACCTCTGGAATGGTGTTGACGACGGTTGTCCGCTACACCAATTTCTTTACCGATGCCTACGGACAAGGCACGTCGCAATTGACGATTAATCCCGAGGGCTGGGGCGGCAATTATTTCGATAAATCGTCCCGCAATGCGGACCAGTTTGAAGCCCTCCCTGTTCTGCAGCTCCCTTCAAAATCGTGGCTTGGCCATCACGATATTCGGTTCGGAGTCGATTTCCTTTATCGCACCTTTACCGGGAGCAGCGTTTCCCAGCCGATCAGCCTTCTGCCGGAAGGTTGCACGCTTGCCGGACTCCAGGCCGACTTATGCACGCCCGCCGAGCAGATCACTTTTACGGGATCGGGCGCCCTGCAAGGATCGGACACCGAGGTTTCCGAATATGTCGAGGACCACTGGACGGTGACGAAAAGTCTTTCTCTCACACTCGGCGGACGCTTGAGCTCGCAAACCATCGGCCTGGACGCTGCTTTTGCGCCTCGCGCGGGCCTGGCATATTCCGTTTCGAGTTTGAAGACGGTTGTCCGCGCAGGCGCGGGCCTGATTTACAGCCATGTTCCATTGCTCGCCCAGGACTTTGCCGACAATCAAACTCGCGTGCTTACCTTTCCAACGGGTCCTTCCATTACTTTGCAGAACGTCTATCTTCCCGGCGGATCTCTCGAGAATGCCACCAGTCCGGAAAATTTAGGCAACAGTCCCCGGACTTTCACCTGGAACGTGGAGAGCGAAACTGCCATCCGCAAGAATGTCACCCTTCGCGTCGGCTACTATGAAACTCACACGGCTGATCTTTTCCTGGTGAATCCGATCCTGCCTTCGACTCCGGGCGGAACGAATGGATTTTTGGCGCTCGAGAATACCGGATCCGCGCACTATCGCCAGGCGCAAGCCACCGCTCGTTACAGCCCGAGCGAACGCGCCGAAGCCAACGTGTCGTATTCCTGGAGCCGCGCGCGCGGCGACCTCAATACGCTCTCGGATACATTCATACCGTTCCAGATTCCCGTGATCCGTCCCAATGTTTACGGCGTTCAGCCGTCCGACATTCCCAACCGCCTGCTGGCCTGGGGCTATGTGCACCTTCCGTTTTGGAGCCTGGTGTTCAGCCCTGTCGCAGACATGCACTCCGGCTTTGCTTACTCAAATGTTGACGTTTTGCAGAACTACGTGGGTGTCCCGAATAGCCTCCGCTTTCCGACCTATTTTTCTCTCGACGTAAAAGTATACCGGGACTTTCCGATCCGCATTCCATTCAAGGAACGCCCTAAAGGCAAAGTGCGGAAAATCCGCATCGGGGTCTATTCGCTCGACGTCACCAATCGCCAGAATCCTCATGACGTTTTCAGCAACATCGCCTCTCCTCTGTTTGGACATTTTGATGGCTTCCAGCGGCGATTCACCGGCCTCGCGCTCGGCCTCGGCGAGTGAGGTTTGCCGACCCCCCGGGTGACTGCATCGGAGAAAAATTGCCAGGAGACATCGCATGACGCGAGCCGTTTCCCATCCGCGCTGGGGCCAATCTCCGTGGACTATCGATTTTCAACCTGCTCCGGCGTCAATTCCCGCCGAGGCTGACTTCGCCGTCGTGGGCGGCGGATTTTCAGGACTTTCCGCCGCGGCATGGCTACGTCGGTTCGCGCCGGGAAAGACCGTGGTTGTATTCGAATCCGCCTCGATTGGAGCAGGTTCGAGCGGACACACGGGCGGAATGGTGCTGGCGGAGACGGCTGCCGGCGATCTGCCCGGCCTGGGAGATGTGCTGGCGGGATTCTCCGCCATCCTGAAGGAGCTCGAGGTCGATTGCGATCTCGCGCTTCCTGGAGTTTACGAAATAGGCCGAAGCGGCGGCCTGCCCGATTCGCCGATTACCTGGTCGGATTCCGGAACGGTTCGCGCGGTGAATCAAGTGCCCGGCGGAATGATCGATCCGGGAAAAATGGTGAGCGGCCTGGCGCGCGCGGCGGAAAAAAGCGGAGCGCAAATTTTTGAGAACAC
Organism: uncultured Acidobacteriota bacterium; assembly: GCA_963804145.1. Taxonomy (GTDB): domain Bacteria; phylum Acidobacteriota; class Terriglobia; order Acidiferrales; family UBA7541; genus Palsa-360. The sequence continues at coordinate 264,775 of CAWDPI010000012.1, forward strand.
GCCCGTCGAGGAAATTGAATTTGCGGATCCGGTGCGCTTGCGTTTTCCCGGCGGGCAGCTTCGCGCGGGCAAAGTGCTTCTGGCGACAAATGGAATGTCTCTCGAACTGAGCGATCTGGCTCGGAGCGGGCAGACGAAATTCACGCTTGCCGTGGCGACGGAACCTCTGGGCGCCGGCCAACTGAAAAGTTTGGGACTGGCGTCTGGAAAGCCGTTCTATCCAATCGATTTTCCGTATCTCTGGGGGAGAATCTTGCGCACGGGCGGCGTCGTCTTCGGCGGCGGGCTGGTCCACATGAATGATTGGCGCGAACTTATGGATTTGGATATTGAGAGAGGGAAATCGGCTGAACTCATCGCGCGGCTCGAATCTCGCGTCCGCGCGCTGCATCCCGTGTTGCAAAATGTGCGGTTCACGAACGAGTGGGGCGGCCCGATCTTGATCGCGAACGAGTGGCGCCCGGTTTTTGCGCAGCATCCTCGAAGTCCAAATACCGTCGTGCTCGGAGCTTTCAGCGGCCACGGTGTAGCGCAATCGGTTTACCTGGGACGCTGGGCCGCCGAAGCCCTGTGCGGCAGGAAATCACTTCCGGATTGGAATTTGTAGGACAGGCTTCCAGCCTGTCTGGTTTTTGTGAAAGCAATAGCAAGATCAAAACCAAAACCAAAACCAAAACCAAAACCAAAACCCGACAGGCTGGAAGCCTGTCCTACTTGTGTTCACCAAGTATTGTAGGGAGTATTTTCGAAAGGCGAGACCTGGTCGGAACTGGAGTGGACGTCGGTAATGCCTGGCGTGGTCTGCTGCGGATCGAGCAGAACCGGTTCGGATTCCGTGTGCCAATCCTTGTTCCGCGTAATGGGATCGGTTGGGATTCCGGATAGATATTTCCCCTGGACGAGATCGTCGAGCGAAGACGGTCCAGCCTCTTTGTCGAGCGTGTACTGCTGAATCGCATTGCGCATGACGAACAGGTCCTGCTTCAGGACAGCTTCTTTCGATCTCTGTACGGATCGGTCGTAGCGCCCGATAGCGATGGCCGCCAGGATCGAAATGATCGTAAGGACGATCATCAATTCGAGCAAAGAAAATCCGGCCGCACACAAGCGGCGCCGCGCAGACGTGCTCTGGCGCCGCGAGTTTCGGAAACTGAAAGCCGTGATGTGGTAGGAGTTCATCCGTGCGTTACCAATCGGAATATTTTGTCCCATCGGTCGCCGTCGACTGGGATTGAGAATACACGTCGAAGACGTTGCTTCCCCCCAGCTGGTGGAATCCGGGTCGTCCTGCACGGCGCGCAAACCCCAATCGGGTTTGCCGGTCATAGGGTCCACCGGAATTTTCCTGAGGTAACGCACCTTGCTGGGCGTGTCCGACATCCCCAGGCCCGCAGCGCCGGTTGATCCAAGAGACGGAATGCCGTTCGCCGCTCCTGCGCCAAATTGCGATGCGCCGCCCGCCCCTCCAGGACCCAGTTGCGGCGTTCCGGCGGACCCAAACTGCGACGTATTACTCGCTCCGGCCAGCGCCGAAGCGCTGATTCCGCCCGCTCCGCCCCCGGCGCTGCTTATGGTCACGCCATCGACCAGGGTCTGCAGATCAGGGGGATAGTTCTGGCTGCCGACTTCCGTGCGGATTAAATTCTTGTCGGCGTCATCCTTGTAGCGATCGATCGCATTTCGCATCTCTCGCAAATCGTAGCGCAATTCCGATTCTTTCCGGTGCTGGATGGTCATCTGAAACATGGGAATCGCGGCCGAGGAAAGGACCAACAGGATCCCGATTGTGGCGATGAGTTCGATCATGCTCAGTCCCGAAGTCCTGCTCCTTCGGGCGCCCGGGAATGATTTCTGTCGACGCATGTGAACTGGCTCCCTGATTTATTGGACTCGAACGGTGGCTTCGCTGGTGACCACCTGGATCGGCCGCTGCTGGGAGTCTTTTGCGTTTACCTGCACGATCGAAAGCTGCGAGTTGCCTGGAGCGAGGCCCTTGACGACGATCCCCACAAGCGTGCCCGATCCGCTCACTCCGGGCGTATTCGGCATGCGCGTTGCCGAGATAATGGCCTGCCCGCGCTCCTTATCCACGCGTTCCACGATGGCGACTTCCTGCGTCCCGCCCGAGAGGAATCCGCCCTGGCGAACGTCTTCGATGGAAATCACGGCCGGGTTGAACTGCAAGAGCATCGGGATGGAATAAAGGTCCTGAACGTTTTGAACGGCGACGCCAATGGTGGTGGTCTCGCCGGGTTTCAGCGCAGCTGTTCCGGGCTCAAAGCGCAACGTCGCATTTTGCGAAGCGGATGCGTTCGCGGGCGCGGGAGCAACTGCAGCTGCGGGTGTCGGAGCCGCTTGCGGAGCAGCAGCTTGCGGTTTCGGAGCTTCAGGCAAGAGCACCGCATCTTCGAGCCGCACTTCGGCGTTCGTGTCCGTACCGGACGCGATGCTGCGCAAGTTTTCGGCTGAGATCGAAGGCAATCGCACGATGTGCGGAATCAGGACGATTAAGATTTCGTCCTTTTCGTGATCGAGCGTGTCGGCCCCGAACAAATAATGGAAGCCGGGAATTTTTGACAACCCGGGTATGCCGCTATACGTATCGGTATCCGTCTGCTCGATCAGTCCGCCAAGGACATTGACTTCGCCGTCTTTCAGTCGAATGTCATGCTCGATGCTGCGCTGGCTGATGATCGGCTGGTTGATCCCGCCGATGTTGGTCGAACCGGTCTGCGACGAAACCACGATATTCACCTTCATGCTGATTTCGTGGTCCGGGTGAATGCGCGGCGTGACATCCACGTTCACGCCGACATCCAGATATTGAAACTGCGTGTTCACCAGGGGATTGACGACTCCGGCTCCGGTCCCGGTCGAGCCGACTCCGATCCCGGCCTGAAAACTTCCGGTCGCCACGGGAATGCGGTCGCCGATGCGAAGTTTGGCGGTTTGTCCATCCACGACGCGAATTTCAGGATCGTCGAGAATTTGCGTCGAAGTGTCCGTCATCAGGAAATTGGCGCTCGCGCTTGGCATGGTTACGCTGTAACCCTGGCTGAAAATATTTGGATTGGTCACCAATTGACTGATCGTGGCCGCGGCGGAATTGGTAGTGCTGCCGGTTGTGGAGGTTGTCGAACCGGTCGTGAGGGGGTTGGCAAAGGACGCCGAGGCGCTCGTCGGTGGCGTGATTCCCACATTGCGCATGCGGTCGCGGCGCGCTTCCATCACCGCAACTTGAATCACAACTTCCGGCTTGGCCTTGTCGATGTCGTCGATAATTTTTCCTGCGAGCAATACGCGGTCCGGCGTATCGCGAATCACGATGGCGTTCTGCGCATTGATCTGCTGCACGCGGCGCAAATCGAGCAGTTGCCGGATGCTGGTCACGATTTCGGTGAGTTCCTGCGGCAGGACGGTGTTGCGCAGATAAAATGTCTTGACCACTTCCTCTTCGTAGTCCTTGCGCTTTTGCGGCTGGTCGGGAATCACAAAAATAATATTAGACGTCACCGGACGCCAGAAGGCTTTGCTCTCCAACGAGGTGATGTTCAGAGCCTGTTCGAGCGTCACGTTGGTCAACTCGACGGAGATTCGCCTTGAGGTCAAGTCCGGGTCGAAGATGACGGTCAGTCCGGCCAGCTTCCCAATCGCCTCGAAAACCGCCTTCGAGTCATTGGTGGCCTTCATGTTGATTGGGGCGCGCGAAAGGGGCATGACCTGCGGCGGCCCCGCCATGAGTTTCGGTTCTTCCGAAGTCGTGCCGGACGGAGACGCGTTTTGTGTGACGCCGTTCTTGGCGTTGATCAAATCCATCGTGGCTTTTACCTCTTGCTGTGCCACGGCGCTGGACGGATCGATCATCTGCGCCTTGCGGAACTCCGCAAGCGCCAGCTCCAGGCTGGACGTTTCCCGAAAACGGCGGCCCTGATCGACGTGCCATTGGGCGGCTTCAAAACGCGCCCGTGCCGCCTTCAGTTTGTATTCGGTGTTGTTCGGCGAGGCTTGCAGCGCTTTATTGTAATAATCGAGGGCGGTATCGTAATCCTTCAGACTTTCCGCTTTATCGCCTGCATTTTTTTCCTGGCTCGCCTTGGGGCACCCCGTCAGGAGCACGGCTGCCAGCGTCAGGACCAATCCACACACTTTCCGGAAATTCATCCGCGCTCCAATGGGGGCATTTTCATCGAGTCAGTCTAGCACTGGCACAATACTCGAACAAGGTGCGAACTTGCTTCTGGCAAGTGCGCGCAGCTAAGATAGCGTCCCGTGGCTAAACCGTCCAAAAAACAGGAAAAACAGGCTGAGTTGGTCGTGGCTCAAAATCGCGCCGCTTCGTACAATTATCACCTTCTTGAGAAGCTGGAAGCGGGCATGGTGTTGCTTGGCACCGAAGTGAAATCCCTTCGCGAGAGCAAGGCGAACTTGCGTGACGCCTACGGCGTAATCCGCCGCGGCGAGGTTTGGCTCGTGAATTTCCACATTGGCGAGTATCTTCCTGGAGGGCCATACAACCACGGACCACTCAGAACGAGGAAACTGCTCCTCCGGAAGGAACAAATCGACAAATTGGAACGAAAACTGGATGCCAAGGGCCTGACGCTTGTGCCCCTGCGGATTTATTTTCGCGAGGGCATCGCCAAGTGCGAATTGGCGCTGGCCCAGGGCAAGAAGAAGTGGGACCGCCGCCAGACGGAACGCGATAAAGAGGCCAAGAGGGAAGTCGGCGAGGCTATGCGTCAGTTTCGTCATCGTTGAGCGAGCGGGCACGGAACAATGGACCGGAATCAAGTTACGGATTGATTGCAGGAAATTGAATTTTTTGCGCAGCCCCTTCGAGGGTGGCGCCATCTCATTCACAGAAAGGCACTTATGGAAATCACGGTGGATACCCGCACGCTTGCCAAATTGGAGGCGGACGCGCTCGTGACCTACGCGTTCGAACAGGAAAAGCCTGTCGAGGGCGTTCTCGCCCGCCTCGATGAGGCCGCTGGAGGTGCGCTGACGAAACTGGCTGCATCGGGTGAGCTGACCGGCAAAATGCTGGAAACGACCCTGCTGTATTACCCGCAAGGGCTGGCCGCTCAGCGGCTGCTCGTCATGGGCGCAGGGAAGAAGGACAAATTCGGCACGGCCGAGCTTCGCAGGCTTGCCGGGTCAGCGGTGCGAACCCTGAAGTCGCGGCAGGTGAAGAGTGTGACCTTTCTGGCGCGCGAGAACGATCGCACGGCTGCGGCGGCACAGGCTATCGTTGAGGGAATGATCCTGGCGAATTTTGATTCCGACAAATACAAGACGGACAAAAAGCCGGGGAACGAAATCACATCTGCCGCGATCGCCGGGTGGGAAGAATCCTCGCGGGCTGAAGCGGATCTGGGTCTCGCGCGCGGGCGCGTCATCGCGGAGTCGCAAAATTTTGCGCGCGAGTTGGGCAACGAGCCGTCCAACCGGATGACTCCGCGCATGCTGGCCGACCGCGCCTCTGAGATGGCGCGAGGGGCGGGCCTCGCCGTCGAGGTCCTGGATGAGAAGAGGATCGCGGAATTGAAGATGGGCGCGCTGCTGTCGGTGGCGCAGGGAAGCGTCGAGCCTCCTCGCATGATTATCATTACGTACAATCCAGATAAAGTGATTCCAGGCGCGCCGGTGTTGGGCCTCGTCGGGAAAGCCATCACGTTTGACACCGGCGGAATTTCCATCAAGCCCGCGAACGACATGGAGAAAATGAAATACGACATGTGCGGGGGCGCCGCCATGATCGGCGCAATGCGCGCGATCGCCACGCTGAAGCCGTCGTGCAAAGTAATCGCCGTCATCCCCTCCAGCGAAAACATGCCCGGCGGCCGGGCACAGAAGCCCGGCGACGTGCAAATTTCCATGGCCGGAAAATCCATTGAAGTGATCAACACCGACGCCGAGGGCCGCCTGGTTTTGGCCGACGGCATCGCGTACGCCAAGCAGCTTGGCTGCACGCATCTGATCGACGCCGCAACGCTTACCGGCGCGGTTGTGGTCGCTCTCGGAAACATAAATATCGGAGTGTTCGGCTCCGACCAGGCGTTCACTGACCAGCTCATCGCCAGCGGCAAAGCGGCGGGTGAAAAAATGTGGCCGTTGCCGGTTGACGACGACTACCGTGAATTGATCAAAAGCGGCATCGCCGACATTCAAAACGTCGGCAGCGGCAAAGGCGGCGGCGCAATCGTCGCGGCCATGTTCCTGAAAGAATTCACCGGCGACACCCCGTGGATTCATCTCGACATCGCAGGCACCGCCTGGCAGGACGACGTAAAGCCGTGGAACGCGAAGGGCGCAACAGGCGTGGTCGTGCGCTCGCTCGTCGATCTGGCAATGAAATTCGGCCCGAACGGCTCTTCCGCGAAATAGCGACACAAACGCGCGGTAGGCCAGTTCCCACATACGCCGTCATCCGAGACTTGGTGCTCGCCGTTGTCTCGGACTCTCCCCAATATCGGCGAGACGGCGTTATACTCTGCCGACACTCGGAGTTTTATGTCCGTCCCCAACGGCACACGCCTAGGGCCCTATGAGGTCGCCTCGCTGATTGGTGCGGGCGGCATGGGCGAAGTCTACAAGGCCCGTGACACGCGCCTCGATCGCATCGTTGCCATCAAAGTATTGCCTGCACATCTGGCTGATAAGCCAGAACTGCGCGAGCGATTTGAACGAGAAGCCCGCACCATCGCCAGCCTGAATCATCCGCACATCTGCACGCTCTACGATGTGGGACATCAGGACGGCACTGACTTCCTCGTGATGGAGTATTTGGAAGGCGAGACGTTGGCCGCGCGACTGCTTAAGTGTCCCTTACCGCTGGAGCAGGTGCTGCAATACGCCATCGAAATTTCAGATGCTTTGGACAAGGCCCACCGCAAGGGCGTCACGCACCGTGACATCAAGCCGGGCAACGTCATGCTGACGAAGTCTGGAGCGAAGCTGCTGGACTTCGGCTTGGCCAAGCTGAAGCTGGCAGCGGCCCCGGCGACGGTGCCGGAATCGCAGATGTCGACACTATCGATGAACCCCACCATTGAAGGCACGCTACTGGGCACGCTGCAATACATGGCCCCGGAGCAGGTGGAGGGCAAACAAGACGAGATAGACGGGCGGACGGACATTTTTGCGTTTGGTGCGTTGGTGTACGAGATGGCGACGAGGAAGAAAGCGTTTGAGGGAAAGACGCAAGCCAGCCTGATCGCCAAGATTCTTGAACATGACCCACCGCCGATGCGTTCACTTCAACCGATGACCCCACCCGCGCTCGACCGTGTGGTAATAAAATGTCTCGCCAAGGACCCCGACGAACGTTGGCAGACAGCGGTCGATCTGCGCAGTGAGTTGAAGTGGATTGCCGAGGGAGGGTCACAATCTGGCGTTCCTGCAACCCCAGCGCCCAAAGGACACAACCGCGAGCGCCTCGCGTGGGCAGTGGCGGCTATATCGATCGTGACGGCCTTTGGATTAGGGTTCGGCTGGACCATCACGCATTTTCGGCAGCCGGCAGGCGAGTTTCGTACGGTGCGGCTCCAGGTCAACGCTCCGGCCGGGGCAGAATTTCGTAACGGCTCAGCGATTTCTCCCGACGGCCGCCTCCTGGCCTTTGTGGCTGGATCCGCGGGCGGAGACAAACTTTGGATCCGGCCGCTTGATTCGTCGGTCGCTCGCGACTTGCAGGGCACAGACGGAGCGGCAATGCCCTTCTGGTCTCCAGACAGCCGTTCGGTTGGGTTCTTCGCAGCAGGCAAGCTCAAGCGCATCGATGTTGCAGGCGGCTTGCCCACGATAATCTGCGATGCGAATCCCGGGCGGGGAGGCACATGGAATGCCGAAGGGACCATCGTGTTCAATTCGGTGAATGACGGTCCACTGTTACGGGTCTCGTCCACGGGTGGGACTCCCGTGCAGCTGACAATCTTGGACAGCGGACGGCGTGAAAATTCCCACCGCTGGCCACAGTTTCTTCCGGACGGAAAGCAGTTCATCTATTTCGTACGGGGAAGCGGGAGCGGGGGTGAGAATAACGTCTCCATCGGATCTTTGGATCATCCCAAGGAAAAAACACGGCTGCTGATCTCGGCGACGAATGCCGTGTACGCGCCGGACCAGGACAAACAATCGGGCCATTTGTTCTGGGTGCGTGACGGCGTGTTGATGGCGCAGACATTTGACGCGAGGCGGGGGCAGCTTCGGGGCGAACCGTTTATCGTGGCTGAATCCGTGGGCTTCTCGGGGCTCAGCGGCGTCGGGCGAGGCGAGGTGTCGATCTCTAACGATGGCACGCTCTTTTACGGAGCACAGGAAACCAGACAGTATCAGCTGACCTGGTACGGCCGGGATGGCAAGTCGCTGGGCATGCTCGGTCAGCCGGGCCAATATGGCAGTTTGGCGATTTCGCCGGACGGCAAGCGCGTCGCGCTGCGTGCTACAGGCGCCTTGGGCGGCGATGTCTGGCAAATCGACATCGCACGCGGCATCGCAACGCGGGTGACGTTCAACGGCGGAACTCCATACGGCCCCATCTGGTCTCCCGACAGTCAGCAGATTGTGTACGAGCAAGGTTCACCACCTAATCTGTTCTTACAAAACGCGAATGGGAGCGGCGCCGAAGAGCGCTTGGCTGAATCCCACGACGGCCAGCTTCCGGAGGATTGGTCCTCGGATGGCAAGTTTTTGCTGTACGTGATGAATTCAAACGACGTCGCTTCGAAGACGCAGCCCGGCCTTTGGCTGTTACTCTTGGCCGATCGGAAGTCAGTCCCGTTCCTAACGACGCCGTTCACCGAAGGGCGGGGCAAGTTTTCACCGGACGGACGATGGATTGCCTATACCTCGGATGAATCCGGCCGGAATGAAATCTACGTGAAGGGTTTTTCGGGCGGTGGATTCAAGATGCAGGTTTCCAACAAAGGAGGAGACTTTGTTCGCTGGCGGAGAGACGGCAAAGAGCTCTTCTACCTTGCGCCCGACCGCAGGCTTATGTCGGTGACCGTCCGGGTTGGACCCGGTGCGCTGGATTTCAGTGCTCCGAATGGACTCTTCACAGTCCCCCCGAGCCCGACCCCGGATCTATATTCCTACGACACGGCCCCGGACGGCCAGCGTTTCCTCGTCCTGGCACCGGCCGGAGAGACGGAAGCGCCACCGATGACGATAGTCCTCAATTGGCAGGCAAACCTGCCCGCCAGCAAGTGACGAGATCGAAGCACCGCTTGCCGTGTGCCGAACGGAACGAAGTGAATCTGGCATGATTGGCAGATCTATCTCTCATTCGTATCCTCCCTTCCTGCATCAGAGGTATGCCCATAAAAGTGGGCGTACTCAGCGAGCCGATTCGAGTCGCCGAGTTCTCAATCCCGAATTTTCGGCACCTCGGAAGTTAATCGGTAGCTTTCGAATACGTCGTCGCTCGGGCATAATCGCTTAAGTGGGCATGTGGACCACATGTCCGGCCGAGCGTGGGCACGTCCTCGGAAGTCAGTGGTGGAAGTTGGCCCGATATCGAAAATAACCCAGCGATAGAGAGAGAATAGAAATGTCTTCAGTACCGACGGGGAAACACGCGGGCTCAGGCGCAGCGAGCAATCAGCCTGCTGTCCCCGAGACTACATTTGGCGACCATGCGCGCACCTTGTTGTACCTTGCTCGAATTGGCAGTCTTTCGACGCTTTCACGCAAACAGCCGGGATTTCCTTTCGGATCCGTCATGCCCTATGCGCTGGACGAAAAAGGGCGTCCCGTCTTCCTCATCAGCACGATGGCCATGCACACTCAAAATCTGCAGGCGGACCCGCGCGCCAGCCTGTTAGTGACTCAGCCTGACGCCAGCGGCGATCCGCTCGGGGCGTCCAGAGTTACATTAGTAGGAAATGTTCTGCCGATACCTGAGCCTGACGTGGCCGAAACGCGGAAAGTTTACCTGGCGCGTTATGCCAACAGCAAAAACTGGGTGGACTTTGAAGACTTTTCCTTTTATCGCATGGAAGTGATGGATGTTTATTATGTGGGCGGTTTCGGCGTAATGGGCTGGGTTTCCGCTTCGGAGTATGATCACGGGCAACCGGACCCGCTGGCTGACGTTGCAACCGACATTATCGAGCACATGAACGCGGACCATGCGGATGCGCTCAAGCTTCTTGCCCGGACATTTGCAGGGATTGACGCTCAAGAAGCGTCGATGACTTCGGTCGACCGCCTCGGCTTTCATCTGCGATTGAAAACCGCAGAAGGTCCGCGCAGCGCGCGCATTGCGTTCTCGCGGGAAGTGGGCAGCGCGGCGGAGGCGAGAAGCGTTTTGATCGAAATGGTGGCGCAAGCGCGGCGAGGGTGAGCAGTGGCCGGGTGCCCCACCCTTTGTGACTTTGAAAGGGTGGGGTTTTAGATTCCTGAAATGACGCCAAGCGTTGAGGTGAGCGAGAATTCAAACTCGAATATACCCCTCCTTGTCCGCAGCGGCGGACAAGGAGGGAACACCCGCCCCGGTTTCGGCTAAACTTACGACCTCACTGACGTGTTGTCAGCATCGGGCCTGCCAACAGAATGGAGATCGAATGGCGAGATTTGTCCTCGTGCATGGTGCGTTCTCTGGCGCATGGATCTGGGGGCCGCTGATGGACCGTCTGAAAGCAGCTGGGCATTCAGTGGAAGCGTTCGACCTGCCGGGGCTGGGAGACGACCACACGCCTGTGAGCGAGGCTGGCTTGGATGCCTGTGCAGCCCGTCTGTGTGATGTGCTGGCCGCCAATTCCGAACCGGCCGTCGTAGTCGGTCACAGCATGGGCGGCATCATCATCACACAAGGAGCGGCACGCTGTTCCGGCCGTGTTGCGGCGCTCGTCTATGTGGCGGCGTTCTTGCCAAAGGATGGGCAGAGTCTTCTAGACTTGACGAAGCTTCCGGAGGGAGCCGGCGATCAGGTCCAGGCCAATATTGTCATCGAAGGAGAGCCTCCCGTCGGCGTCATGCCGGCCGCCGCTTCGCAGCACGCGCTGTATGGGTGCTGCTCGGATGACATCGCGGCGTGGGCAATCGCGCGTCAGCGCCCGCAACCGGTCGCGCCGTTCGCCACGGCAGTGTCCATCCCGCCCGGGGCCCTCGACAGGATCAAGCGGTATTACGTGTTGTGCACTCGGGATCGCGCTATCCCGCCGCCGCTTCAGCGGCGGATGATCGGCGAAAATGTTTGCGCCGACGTCATTGAGCTCGACGCAGATCACACGCCCCACTTGTCAAGGACGAACGAGCTGGCCAAGGCTCTCCACCGATTCGCGACGCACTCGTCCGCAGGCGCTGGAAAGGTCGCCTCGAGCTGAGTAGGTTCGAGCCTGCTGCAACTTGAGTCAGTGAATCTGCCGGATTGGTATAGGAGGCTTTTCGCCCAGGAAGCGCTGCCGAAAACTCAGTTCATCCGAGATGGTGTAGATGGTCTCGGTCATGATGCCATCGTTTACCAACTTGAATGTCAGCTGTGCATCCCAGGGTTTCGTGTAAGCCTTCGGGTCATCAAACGTAAATTTGAAAACCAATGTCTGCGGATCGACTCGCCGGATGTGCTCCACGATGTGGAGATCTTCCGTATGCGGGTGGCCGATGGGATCGAGCCACGTGGAATCATTGAAACCCACCGAATCCACCACCAGTGTGTCGCCCTCCCACTTGCCGACGGACTCTCCAAACCACGTGAGGTCCGGAACCTCCGAATGCGGCTTGTTGAGGGCAATCTGGCGCCAGGACTTGTTGTATTCCCAGAGTTGATAAACGGTCTCCGGGGTTTGCACAATTTTGAATCTCATGGGATGAATCGAGGCGCGCGGATAGCCGTCAGGATCCGCATATTTTAACGCCGGATCCGTGGTCTTTTCCAAGCTGGCATTCGGTCCGTAGACCGGCCGCGCGGCCTTCAACCGCTCCAATGCCCAGGGCGTGTACGGTATATCGCCCTCGGCTCCGGGCTTTTTGGCCATCGGGTCGGAAGGACTCAGGGACTGAATGGCTACGCCCTGCCAAATGCCGGATAAATCGGGCGCCTGGGAAATTGGCTTTCCAGCAGTCTTCGCGGAACACCCGGAGATCGACCCAAGTATTCCGACGAGCCATAGAACTGACCAACAGGATCGATTTCGCATTTTCATGCGCTCCTCACTGCGCCAAAGCACGACCGAGCTCTTCGCCGTTGGGCTTGATCACCTTGATGAGGCGCCCGACGTCCGTGCCCTTCTGGGAAGGATTGAACGTTACCTTGACGGCGTCCCCAACCTGGAGGCTCTTTCGGTTCCAGCCACGGCTCACCATGACCGGCGGCGAGCTGGCCTCCAGCAGCCAATGCTTCACTTTTCCTTTGTCATCTTTGGCGTCCAAACCGATCTCCACGTGAGGATTGGTCCATGTGTACTCGGTCACAGTCGCATTTACAGTGATCTGTTTCGTGATGTCGTATAACGATGTTCCTCCATGGTGCGCGAACAACGGAATCGCCGACAGGAGCAAAACTAGAACGAGCAGCTTGCCTTTCATGGGCAACCTCCAGTAGTTCCTTTATCGACAGCGAACTCTACGCATCGGCAAACTCAAAGCGATTCGATTGCGTCTCGGCATTGGGCCGAGGACGCACTGCTAAATATGATGTGGGTCCGTCTTTGTCAGCGCATCATGCTTCAGGCGAGCCGTCGTCTTCAATGTTTTTTTGCAAATTGCGCTTCTCTCCATGGAAAGAACGAAGTTGCAAAAACGCGGGTGCGCCGTGCAAGCTGATACGCATGCCGGAACTGCCGGATATCGCCGCCTACATCACTGCGCTTGAACCACGCATCATCGGCCAGCCGATCGAGCGGGTGCGGCTGGCGAGCGCTTTTCTGCTTCGGACCGTACAACCGCCGATTGACGAGCGTCGAGGGCCGCAGCTGTGCGCGAAGTGCGGCGAATCGGCAAGCGAATCGCGATTGGCGTGGAAGGCGATCTCTGGCTGGTGCTGCACCTGATGATCGCAGGCCGTTTGCACTGGCGGACGCCAAATGCAAAGCTGTCGGGGCGCCAGAATCTGGCTGCCTTCGATTTTCCCAGCGGCTCTCTCGTCCTGACCGAAGCAGGGACGAAGCGCCGCGCATCGTTGCATGTCCTCTCCGGCGAGGATGGTTTGCGTTCGATCGATCCGGGAGGGATCGAAATCTTCGCGAGCGATCTCAGCTCGTTTCGCGACGCGCTTACGGCCGAAAACCGCACGCTCAAGAGAGCCCTCACCGATCCGCGCCTGGTGAGCGGCATCGGCAACGCGTATTCGGACGAGATCCTGCACGCAGCGCAACTTTCGCCGATCACTCTCACGCACAAGCTGGAGCCGCACGAATGGGAAAGGCTGTTCGCTGCGACGCGCGAGACACTGACGCTCTGGATCGACCGGCTGCGCGCCGAGGCGGAGAAAGCCTTTCCCGAAAAGGTGACGGCATTTCGCAAGGGTATGGCGGTTCACGGACGCTATGGAGAGCCGTGCCCGAGGTGCGGAGAAAAAATTCAGCGGATTCGCTACGCTGACAATGAAACGAACTATTGTGCCCGCTGCCAGACCGGCGGAAAGCTTCTCGCGGATCGCAGCTTGTCCCGCCTATTGCGATCGGACTGGCCGCGCACGCTCGATGAACTCGAGGCGCTCAAGCGCCGCTAAGGGCCTTGCCGGATGCCGTTGTCCTCCGCCTGCTTGATTAGCGTGGCGGCGTCCTCGGGCAGCAGGAGACGCTGCTTCACGAGATTTTCGGCGGCAATCTTGATCGCGGCGACGTACGCGTCCTTGTTCGGATAACGTTCTTCGAGAGACTTTCGCGGGTCCCCGGTTGCGAGCCGTTCCTGCATCGTGGATGCAAACGGAATGAAACTCCCGGTCAGTGTGCAGAAACCATCTTCGTAAGATCTGTTGTTGAAGAGATTCCATCCCGTATAGGTGCCGATTGGAACCTGGATGTACACATCGCGGATTCCGCCAAGATCATTGCCGTCTTCATCCACTTGAGGGACGAGCGTGCCGTAGCGCGCCGTTCCGACCTTCGGCAGATCCCCATCAAGGATTCCGCTGGCGTCCGCGGACTTGTAGCCCTCGCCGAAATCGAGCACGTGAAGAGGATTGTTGAGCGCCAAAAATTTCACTGCGGGACGACTCACGCCGCCATATTTGTTGGCGGGGATAACCGGAAAATGCACCTGGTCCGCAGCGACAAGGTTTCCGGCTGCGATGGTCGGCCGGTCGCTCGGCGGCGGTTCGGTGCCGGTTGTGATCCACGCAGTCAACGCTACGAGAAGCGCTCGCACCGTCCACGTGTGCGGGTTCGGGTTTGGCTGTTGCTGGCAGACGCCGAAGGGCGCCTCCGTCGGCAGGGGCAGCGCCGCGGGCGCATGCTGAGTGGAAACCATCAAATAGGTCCGGACATTCGGCGGATCCGGCAAATCCTTCATGCCGAGTGGGTCGGTGAAGCCAAGCGACTGGCGAAGTTCCCACATCTCCAGCGAGGTCGCCGCGTGGACGATCTTCGGGCAGGTGTGCGTGGCGGTGCAGCGATCGAGAATGCCGCCCGTGCGTCCTGTAATGGATCGGTCTCCGGCCCGTAAGTGAAGGGAAACTCGGCGCCGGGGCTATGATTATCTACTTCCGCGTTCCCCGCGCCCCGGCCGGGTTGGCCCCAGCGGACGTTGAGCGGCAGCAGTCCACCCCCGATTTCCGGAAACGCGCCGTCGAAAACGATCTTGCCATCCTCGCCCTGATTAAATCCCAAGTTGAGGAACGTGCGGATGAATCGCCCGCTTTGCGATTGTCCCATCACAATCGTACGTGCATTCGGGATTAGAACTGGATTAGCTGTTCCATCGTCGTCCTTGCCGGCAGACTTCAGGAAAGTGCCCAGATCTCTGGTCGCGGCGAAGCCGAGGCCCAGGATCAGCGGATCCTTTGCGCGATAGGTGAGCTCATAGAGATGGCCCGGCTTGAATCCTGCCGGATAGCAGATCTGCGTGGCGCTTGGCGTCGGCGGTGCGCCATTTTGTCCGCAGGTGCCAAACGACCACTCTGTGTTCGGAATGGGTGTGCGCGGATCCTGTTGCCGGCGGCGAACCGTCAGGGTGGGAAGGAATCCATCGGCAAGCGGGGCGCGGTTGTCGGTGCTCACCGCGGGATAGGCGGCGGAGCCCGCATTGAACCAGCCACTGGACAGGGTCAGCGTGTCGGTAGGAGTTCGTGAAAGCAATTCGCTCCTCACGATTCCGGTGATCGCCGATCCGTCGGAATTGTGGGCCACTGGAACGGACATGGTCATGCGTCCGCCGCCGGGCAGGACGTCCGGTTGCCAGGCGAACCAGATCATCGTGTAGCCGCTGCGTTGTAGAAACCCATCGCCGGGATTCACCAGATTGTTGACGTCGGCACCGCCACCGGGAACGTTGGCGTTAAAAAGTGGCAGCCCGCCTTTATTGCCGCGATTGACGATATTGAAAAACAGGATGCCATTCGATTTGGACCGATTGACGGGCCGCAAGATGTCGATGTCCGTGACGTACTCGACCATGCCGCGGGCATTCTTCGGAGCTAACTGGATGTCCTGGATGAGCGCGTTTCCTGGCGCCTTCGGATCGACTTCGCCATAAGCCTTGCCGGTCAGCCGCTCATAGGCGCCGACGGTACCAAAGCTCATGCCGCCGAATGCGGGTTCAGTCTTGGTAATCTGAATGCGCACGATGCGGGCCTCAGCAGAGCTAGCCAAAAGAGCCATAATCGCCATCGCGACGATGGCGGTCCGAAGTGACAGGTGCATGGATTCCCCCCAGATTATGTGAACCGCTTGTACTTACGTTGGCCCGACAATGCTCGCGGTGTACATGATTTGTCAAGCGAAGGAGCGCTAAAGAATATTTGATTGGAGCGCAACATTTCAAATGGGTGGGTGGCACAGCCTTTGAAGAGGGTTAGAACTTCCGGGTGAACGATCCTTCGCGGTTTTCGAAGGGGCGGAGGATTTCGCTTCTCCCCTCAGGCGCGTCTTCGCAAGAGCAATGCCGGCCGCTCCTTGGCGATCACTAATAGGCGCAACGCGGATCGGTTCGGGGTCCGATTCCCTTGCTCCCAACTCCGAATGGTGCCAACGCTGGTGCAAAGAAAGTCGGCGAACTCCGGTTGGCTCAGCTGCAAGAGGATTCTAATCCGGCGAATTTGCGCGGGCTTCATCTTAACGGGCTCGAAAGCAAAGCGAGATACGCGCAACTTGGCTTTCCGCCTCGCTCTGTACTTCTTCGCTTCGGCAAACCCCGCTATCATGTCTTTAAACAGGTCTGCGTTCATTTCGTCTCTCTCAATTCTTGGATCAGTTTCGCCAGCGTCTTTTTCTGATCCTTCGTCAGGTCGTCCTGCTCATCTTTGCTAAAAATCATAAGCAGGTAAATTTGTCCGTCTTGCTCGATGTAGTAGTACAAATAGCGGAACCCGCCTCGTTTTCCTTTTCCTCTTGCGGGATCGGCGGCGCGAGCCTTGCGAACACCCGCGGTACCCTCCACAACTCTTCCACGCTCAGGGTTTGCCAACAAGTCGCTCTGCATTCCCAGCAGGACGTCATCTGCGTGCTCTTTCGCGAGAGCCATCAAGCGTTTCGTGAATGCCGGAAACTCGATGAACTCTAGCACTGTGTCATACTACTACAGAGTCATAGCATGATTCAAGATGGGCGGCAGATCGCTACATCTTTTCGGGGGATTCAATTCCTAAAATCTCCAGTGCGGCGACGAGCTGAACTTCGACGAGGCGGCTCAGTTGCAAGAGGAATTTCTTCTTGGCTGCGTTGCTTTCCGTGAGGATGTGGTGATGGTGATAGAAAAGATTGAAGGCCTGCGCGAGCTGGAACGCGTACTTGGCGACGAAGGCAGGCTCTTGCGCGCCTACGGCCGCATCGATTTGCGTGTCAAGCGATGCGGCGAGGAACGCGAGTTCCCAGAACGCGTTTCCGTCGGCGCCGGCGAAGAATTCTGCCGCTGCGCTCGCGTCCACACGCTCCAGCGAAGACACGTCAAAATCGGGCTGCTCGTCGCGCAGCTTGCGGAAAATATTTCGCGCACGGACGACGGCGTACTGGCAGTAGGGGCCGGTTTCGCCTTCGAAGCTGAGGGCGTCTTTGAAGTCAAAGGCGATGGTGGCGGTGCGCGTGAATTTTAAAAGGAAATAGCGCAGCGCGCCGATGGCGATGGCGTGCGCGATGGCGGCGCGCTCCACGTCGGGCGTGTCCGGGTGGCGCTCGTCGACTTCGGCGCGCGCGGCGGCTTCGAGGCGGTCGAGCAGGTCGTCAGCTTTTACGCCGAGTCCTTTGCGGCCGCTGACTTCGACGTACGGCTTCTTGGCGTCTTCCTCGCTGAGCGTGTAGCCGAGTTCAGAGGCACAGCGCGGGGTGAGCGCCACAATTTCGTAGGAAAAATGAACCGAGCGGCTGGCCTGTTCTTCGTAGCCGAGCGCGCGCAGGCCCGCGGTCACGACGTTTTGCAGGTAGGCCTGGCGCGCGTCGATCACGTTGTACACGATTGCGGCGCGGCCAAATGCGGGCGCGGAGGAGTTTCCTCCCACGTCAGTGCTGATCCACAGCATGTGGCCGGCGGGATAGGTGTAAAACATGTCGTACAGAAAATCGCGCCCGAGCAATCCAAATTTCCAGAGCTGATAGGCGATGTCCTTGCCGACGTACGTGACGGTTCCATTCGAGCGCACGATTATTTTTGCGTCGTCGTCTTCGGCAGTCGCGTCGGCGGCGTCCGCGCTGTCGTTCATGCGCATCACCCAGCATCCGGCATTTTTTCCTGATTCGGCGAGATGGATCGCGTTGCGCTGTTTCAGCAGCTCGAACGCGGCATCCCAGAATTTCAAGTGCAAAATTTCGCTCTCGCGGGGCAGCAGGTCGTACTCGATTCCCAGCCGCTCCATCGTTTGCAAGTGGCAGCGCACGATGGCGGGCGCGACGATATCCGCCATTTCCGCGGCTTCACCCGCTCCTAGTTCGATCGATTTCAACATTTCGCCGCGCAGCGCCATCCTCGTTTTGTCTTCTTCAAAAAAATGCGTGACGCTCGCGTACAGGTCCCAGCAGTAGTAATCAAATTTCGGCTCCGCGGCCAGGGCGCGAACTTCCGCGGGAGTTTTTTTAGCGATGTGCAGGAATCCGATGACTACGTCCGCAACCTGGACGCCGGTGTTGTCGATGTAGTTTTGCACTTCCACGCGCTGCCCGGCGCGGCGCAGCAGGCGCACAAACGTATCGCCCAGCACGGCGTTCCGCAGGTGGCCGATGTGCGCGGCTTTGTTCGGATTGATGTTGGTGTGTTCCACGATGCATTTCGGCGCATCGGGCGCGGCGCCGGCCCGCCGCGTGTCTGCTTCTTTCAGCGAGGCGGCAAGAAATGCGGCGCGCGAAAAATAAAAATTCACGTAGCCGCCGCCGGCAATTTCCACGCGCTCGACTCCATCGATGGGCGGAAGCTGCGCGGCGATTTCCTGCGCGATCTGCCGCGGCGCGCGCTTCAGACGCTTGGCCAGCTCAAAGCAAACGGGCGTGGCGGCTTCGCCCATCTCGATGCGGGGAGGCTTCTCCGTGACGATGGGTACGTCCTGCTGGTAGTGCTGTCGGATATGCGCCGCGAGTGCGGCGCGAACGCGGGCTACGAGAACTTGTACCAAGTGGCTCCCATCTGAGAAGAGAAAGGTGAAGATGGAAAGTAGGACAGGCTTGCAGCCTGTCTGCTTTTGAATTTTGTGGCTGGGGGCGTGTCGTTCTTCTTGTCACAAAAATCAAAGGCTGACAGGCTGGAAGCCTGTCCTACTCTGGATCAATCCCCGGTACGCTTTCCGGTGTAGGTCACGCGCCAGACGCTGTTGGACCCGTCATCGGTGAACACCAGCGCGCCGTCGCCCGCCACGGTCACGCCGACCGGACGTCCCCAAACATGTGCGTCGTCCACAACGAACCCCGTGACGAAATCTTCGTACTCGCCTGTGGCCTTCCCGTTCGGCGTAAAAACGCGCATCACTTTGTATCCCGTGCGATGCGCGCGGTTCCAGGAACCGTGGGAAGTGACAAACAGGTCGCCGCGGTATTCAGCAGGGAATTGCTTGCCTTCATAAAATGCCAGCGTCAACGGAGCGGAGTGGGATTGCAGCAAAACATCCGGAACGATGACTTTCTCTTTCAGCTCGGGATGTTTGCCGGCAAATCGCGGATCCTGATTGGGTCCCGTGTAATACCAGGGCCAGCCATAAAATCCGCTTTCCTGGATGTGCGTGACGTAGTCGGGCACGAGATCGTCGCCCAGCGCGTCGCGTTCATTGACCGCAACCCACAGCTGGCCCGTTTGAGGATGCATGGCCAGGCCGGAGGCATTTCGAACGCCGGCTGCGTAGATTCGTTGCCCGGTTCCATCGGGATTAAATTCGAGTACATCTGCGCGATTGGTTTCCGCTTCGCCATCGGCAACGTTCGCCTGGGAGCCGACGCCGACATAGAGCTTCTTGCCGTCGTTCGAAAACACCAGACTGCGCGTCCAGTGCCCGCCGCCGAATTGTCCGCCACCCGGAATTCTCGCTACAACCACTTGCGCCGGCCCGCTGGCTTTCAAGTCGCCATTCTTGTAAGGGAAGCGGACGATGGAATTCGTGTTTCCTATATAGACGTACTGCGGATTCGGCCCCGGAGGATAAAACGCGATTCCATAAGGCATCGTGAGGCCCGCGGCAAATACTTCGTTTGTGACGACCTTGCCGTCACCGCCAAACCCGCGCAGCACGCGGATACGGCCAGGATTGCTTTCCGCGAGGAACAGATCGCCATTCGGCGCCGCGATAATCGTTCGCGGTTCATCCAGCCCTGTGAGGGCCTGGTCAACCTTGAAACCGTCGGGCACCTTCGGCCAGGCGTCCGCGGGGCGCGGAACGAGTTTGGATTGATTGGGCGAGGAGTCCGTGGCGTACGGCTTCGGCAAATCGGATGCCTTGATGAGATACCGGTTGCCCGGGCGCTCATTCGACCAGTCGTTGAAAGAACCCTCGCCTCGCAGGGTTTGCGCGGCGCCACTCGAGTTTTGCGCGCGCGTGGCGGTCATGAAAGTCAGGCCCGCCGCAAGGAGTGTGATCCCCAGCACAGCCGGAATGTTGCGTAGAATTTTGCGTTGCATGGAGTTTCGCCTCCGCAGTAACGATCGTGTTGCGTGACGGTTAGTTTCGTGACAGCGTTTCATCGCCTGGAGGCATCTTAACAGCAGCGCTCAGCCGTTTCCAGCGGTGTGCTTGGATGAAAGTGAATCAGATTGGGTCAGGATGAAACAAAATGCTGCCCGCCCACAAGACGGGCGACCTCTACAAAACCGACCACCAATGAGGCCGTCCGGCTCGGCGGACAGGCACTTCCATTGTCAAATTGCGTAAACGCTGCTTCAGGGCTGCAAAGCAGAGCACCGAGCGAAGGATAAGAATATACTAAGCTGATTGTTTGCATAGCGAACTATGATGGCAATCAGGCCAAGAAAGTGGAACTCCTCCTGCCAGGTAGAGTAATTCTTAGTGTAAACGCGGGAGAGACATCCAGCCGGGGTAGATGGCAGAGCCAGTCGAAACACGCGATATCGAACTTTTGAGGCGTCTCGCAGCAGGAGACGACGACGCTTTCTTAGAGTTCTACCGCCGCCATCAGGGTGGACTCTACAGGTACGCGGTGCATATGAGTGGAAGCCCACAATCGGCTGCGGACATCGTTCAGGACACATTTTTGACGCTGATCCGCCATACCGGCAAATATGACGAAGAGAAGGGCACTCCCGCCGCATTCCTCTATGGCATCGCGCGAAATCACTTGCGAAAACTGCATGAAAAAGAGGGCCGGTACGTGCCTTTATCCGACGACATGGGCAAGGGGCTTTCGGCCGGGGGAAGTAATGATTTGGGACATTCCAATGGGAATGGCCACTCTTCCGCGAGGCCCGGCCAGGCGGACATGATTCTGGAGGGTTTGGAGCGCGCTCAAATCGCGGAGTTACTGCGCGAAGCGATACAGACGCTTCCCGACCATTATCGCGAACCGGTGATGTTGTGCGACCTCGAAGGAAAAAGCTACAGCGAAGCGGCGACATTGCTGGATTGTCCGGTAGGGACCGTGAGGTCGAGGCTCAATCGAGCGCGTTCAATTTTGCTGGACAAGCTCCGTCCGGCACGCATTGGGGCTAGGGCGAACTGGGCGCGCCCGGGAGGGAAGGCATGAAGGAAATGACGTGCAGGGAATTCGATGAAGTGGTCCACGGATTTGTGCGCATGGAACTTCTGGACGTGAACGTGCGTGAGGCGGCATTGGAACACGCCGCTCACTGTGAGCTTTGTTCGGAGCGGATGTTGGACGCCGCGGCTCTCGCGGACGCTTCGGAATTGATGGGCAATACCGTGCGTGGCGAGCAGACACCCGGTCACGTGGAGGCGTCGTTGCTGGCGGCATTTCGGAGCCATCACCGGCAGGCATCCTGGCGGCGCATGCTGGAGTGGGCCAGTGTCGGAGCCGCAGCCGCAGTGCTGCTGATTTTTCTGTGGACAGTTGTCGGCCGGCCGAAGGGCCAGACCCAGACTTCGCCCAAGAAAGGTGTTTCGTCGCAGTCGAGGGAACGGCTGGATGCGAAAGTGATCGCGTCTCCGGTGCAGGATGAATCGGCGCAAGACGCTGAAGTAGAAATTCCAGACACCTCTACCAGTGAGGCGTTCGTGGCGTCGGATTTCGTGCCGGTGCCGTTTACCGCGGGGATTGCAGCGGACGATCCGGGCATGGTTGTGCGCGTACAGTTGACGCGGGCTTCACTGTCGGAATTGGGTTACCCGATCGCGGAAACTCCGGACGAGGATTTGATTCTGGCCGATGTGCTTGTGGGTGAGGATGGATGGCCGCGCGCGGTGAAATTGGTTCCGTAGGCGGGGCCGCTTTATTGGAATTATTTTTCTTTGCGGCGTTATTTCAGCTTTGGGGATGCGTATCAAGCGAGGGAGGGCCACGAAAGTGAGAAAGCATGCACTGGTTGTAGCTTTGGTGGGGGTGGTTATATTTGCGGTGGCTCAGGTGGCGGGTGCCCAAGGCCCGCCGAGGCGAGGGGGTTTCGGGGCTCGCGATGGAGGACCGGGCGGCCCCGCTGGCCTGATTGGGGGCCAGCGTGGTTGCGTTCCCACTTCGTCCAAGCCTTGTCTCCCGTATCAATTCACATTCACGATTAAGAGCATGGTCCCTGTGCTTGTGGGCGGCGTCACAAACACGATTCCGAACACGACAACTGGAATGATTGCAGGCGACGCCAACGGTGACACGTACCGCGAGGTGAGCTTGTCCGGGATGGGGCCCTGGGCGTCTCAAAGTGGCGCTGTGGAATTCATCCACGTCAAGAACCTCTCGGCGATGATGGATTACATTGTGAACGTAACTAAGGGGACGTATGAGCAGTTTCCGATTCATCAGCGCAACGCACAAGGGGGCTGGCAGGGCAAGGGACCGGGAAATGGACCCCAACGAGGGAATCGTCCCACGCCTGTGGTGGGCCCCGATGATAGTTCCGGCTATCCGTGCAATGACGCCGAGACGACGTCAACTTCGCACAATATTCAGATTCAGCTTTCGAGCGGGTCAACCTCCGCCACTATCACAACGCACCGCATCTATTGCCCCGAGCTGAAGCTCGTAATCGAAGAGGACCACAGTGATCCACGATTTGGC
Source organism: uncultured Acidobacteriota bacterium (assembly GCA_963804145.1). Lineage (GTDB taxonomy): Bacteria > Acidobacteriota > Terriglobia > Acidiferrales > UBA7541 > Palsa-360. The sequence continues at coordinate 287,526 of CAWDPI010000012.1, forward strand.
ACGAGAACTTATCAATTGAGCGCCTACAATGGGTCGCCGAGTTCTTCCTTATTTTCGCCGCCGTTCGGTCTGAGCCCGGCGCCGACGCTCGTGCAGAATAAGAAATTTGGGCACGGGTACAGTGGAGGCCCCAGAGGCGGAAACGATCAGGCGGCACCGCAACCCTAGGCCGTATCTCCATACTCTCTTTTCGGAACAACTGGAGGGCGCGCCGAGCCTGGCGTGCCCTTTTCCGTTTTGCTTGTCTGGGATGCCACAGAATGAATCCTCACAGTCCGGTGCACTGATTTGACAGCATCGGATGGCGCGCTTACTATCGCTTTCGCGCCTCCAGCGAGGGGGCTGCCGGCGCCGCAGCGTGGCCTGCCGATATAGGACGTAGCCGGTATTCCAGACGGAAAGGGCGAATGAGCACTCCCCGAGCCAAGCCAAAGTACTATCTGACGACTCCTCTCTACTACACCAACGGCCTTCCTCACATCGGACACACCTACTCGACGATCGTTGCGGATGTGATCCGGCGTTACAAGCGCATGAGGGGATTCGACGTGTTCATGACCACGGGCGCGGACGAGCACGGCGTCAACGTCGAGCGGTCGGCGCAAAAGGCGGGGAAGTCTCCCCAGGAATTTTCCACGGAAATATCTGTGCAATGGAAGCGGCTCTGGGACGAACTGGGAATTCCGGGCGACGAATTCATTCGCACCACGGACGAAAAGCACCACCGCACCGTGCAATGGCTGTTCAAGCGCTGTCGCGACAACGGGTTCATCGTAAAGGGCCACTATACGGGGCAATACTGCGTGCATGACAACGCCTACGTGGTGGACGCCGGGCCGGGAGACGCTTGCCCCGATTGCGGACGCCCCACGGAAACCGTCACCGAAGAAAACTATTTCTTCAAACTCTCCGAGTTTCAGCAAAAGCTCCTCGATTTCTACGCAGCCAATCCCGATTTTATTCAGCCGGAGAGCCGCCGGAACGAAGTTCTGAGCTTCGTGAACGGCGGCCTGAGAAATCTTTCGATTACGCGGACTACGATCCGGTGGGGAATTCCCGTGCCCGGCGAAGCGCCGCACGTCTTTTACGTTTGGTTTGACGCGCTGATCGGTTATCTGAGCGCCGTGGGAGGCCCGAATTACGACCAGCGCGGCCTGTGGCCTGCGGATTTGCACCTTGTCGGCAAGGAAATTATTCGCTTTCACGCCGTGTACTGGCCCGCGTTTCTGATGGCCGCGGATTTGCCTCTGCCCGCGCAAATCTGGGCGCACGGGTGGCTGCTGTTTGACAGCGAGAAGATGAGCAAGTCGCGCGGAAATGTTGTGAGGCCGCGCCCCATCGTCAGCGTGATGGGCATCGAGCCGCTGCGCTACTACCTGTTGCGCGAGATCGTGTTCGGACAGGACGGCAGCTTTTCTTACGATGCGCTGGTCACGCGTTACAACAGCGATCTGGCAAACGGACTCGGCAATCTGGCCAGCCGCACGCTCACGATGATCGAGCGCTACTTCGGCGGCGAAATTCCAAAGCCCGCGCCGAAGCAGGGCGGGGAAACGGACGCGCCCGAGCACTGCGGAATTTGCCAACGAAGCGCTGACGAAGGTGATGCATTTGTACGACCGCTTCAGTTTTTCGCTGGCGCTGGAGTCGATCTGGGAGATCGTCGGCATGGTCGACAAATACATCACTGTCGAAAAACCGTGGGCGCTGGCCGAAAAGCCGGAGGATCGAGAGCACCTGGCGACGGTGCTCTACACGGCTGCGGAGGGCCTGCGGATCGCGACGGCGCTGGCGCATCCCGTGCTGCCGCAAGCGACGCAAAAAATATGGAGTCAATTGGGACAGACGGAACCGTTGAGCGGTGTCCAATTGGACAGTTTCTCCTGGGGACAGCTCAAGCCCGGAACCAAAACGGGGAAGCCGGAAGGAATTTTCCCGCGCGTTGATAAATCCGAAACGATTGCGAGGATAGAAGCCATGGAGCAAGAACAGAATAAAGCCCCGGAGATCCCGGCTGCCGCTGCGGCAAGCACTCCTGCAGGGCCCGGCGCTGCCGCGGCTCCCGCGGTTGCAGCTGCAGCGAAGATTGGGATCGAGGATTTCGCCAAAGTGGAGATGCGCGTCGGGCAGGTGAAGACCGCCGAGCGCGTGGCCGGAGCGGACCGGTTGTTGCAGCTGCAGGTCGATATCGGCGATGAAGTGCGCCAGATTGTCGCGGGGCTGGCGCTGGCGTACAAGCCGGAGGAACTCGTGGGGCGCAAAGTGGTGGTGGTGACGAATTTGGCGCCACGAAAACTGCGCGGGGTCGAATCGAATGGCATGATTGTCGCGGCTTCGTTGCCGGATGGCGCGCCCGTGCTGGCCGGATTTCTGGAAGATGTGCCTGTGGGGGCGAGGTTGAAGTAGAACAGGCTTCAAGCCTGTTTGCTTTTGAATTTTGCGCCAAGACGGACGAATTGCGTCCGGCTACAGAAGTCAAAACCGACAGGCTTGAAGCCTGTCCTACTGGAATGATGAACCTGATCGATTCGCACGCGCATGTTGATGTCTCCGACTATGACGCGGATCGCGATGCCATGCTCGATCGCGCGCGGGCGGCGGGAGTCGGCACGCTGCTGGCGATCGGCAACGGGCCGGAAATCGAAAAGCTGGGAGCGGCCGTTCCTTTCGCCGAGGCGCACGATTGGATCTACGCCGCGGCAGGGATTCATCCGCACGAGGCGCGCCATGCGACGGACGCGCACTACGCGGAGTTGGAACGACTGGCGCGGAACCCGCGCGTGATCGCCTGGGGAGAAATCGGCCTCGACTTTCATTACGATCATTCGCCGCGCGATGTGCAGACGAACGTCTTTCGCCATCAGCTCGGCCAGGCGCGCGGAGCGAGCAAACCCGTGATCATCCATTGCCGGGAGGCTTGGCCGGATTGCCTGAAAATCCTGGAGGAAGACTGGCGAAGTTCCGGCCTGGGTGGAATTTTCCATTGCTTCACCGGAACGCTGGAGGAGGCGCGGCGCGGCATGGAGATGGGTTTCCTGATCTCCTTCGCGGGAAATGTGACGTATCCGAAGGCGCAGAATTTGAGGGACGTGGCGCGTGAGATCCCCCTCGACCAATTGCTCGTGGAAACCGATTCGCCCTTCCTGGCCCCTCAAACCCACCGCGGGAGGAGAAACGAGCCGGCCTATGTCGCGGAAGTGGCGCAGACCATCGGGAATGTGAGAGACTTGCCAGCGAACCAGGTGGCCGAAATGACCTCTGCAAACTTTCGGCGGTTCTTTGGTCTGGATCATACCGGAAATCGCACTGGGGCAGTCCCTGGAGGGGTGCCATCTCACTTCTGACGGCGAAGGAAATTTTCGATCTCGTTCGCGACGACCTGGTCAAGGTCGAGCAGGAGCTTGCGCTCCAGAACGGCACGGCGATCGAGCCGGTGGCGGAAATCTCGCGCTACTTGCTGGGAGGCGGGGGCAAGAGGCTGCGCCCGGCCCTGCTGCTTCTTTCGGCGGGATACGCGGGATACCGGGGAGAGAGCGCAATCCGGCTGGGCGCCGTCGTCGAACTGATCCATAGCGCCACGCTGATCCACGATGACGTGATTGACGGCGCCAACACGCGCCGCGGACGGCCCTCGGCGAATTCCCGGTGGGGCAATCACCGGAGCGTGCTTGCGGGCGACTGGTTGTACATGCAGTCGTTTCAGATGGCGCTCGCGGAACGCAACTTCAAGATCCTCGACGTTTTGATCGAGCTCACGCAAAACATGGTGGAAGGCGAGTTGCTCCAACTGGCCAAGCTCGGACGCATGGATTTGACCGAGCAGGATGCCGTGGAACTCGCGGCGCGCAAGACGGCCTGCTTGTTTGCCGGGTGCGCCCGGCTGGGCGCGGTGCTCGGCAATCTGGACGACGCGGGCGAACAGGCGCTCGCCGATTACGGACACTTCGCGGGGCTTGCATTCCAGCTTGTCGATGACGTCCTGGATTTCACGGCCTCTCCAGAAAAGTTGGGCAAGCCGGTACTGAGCGACTTGAAGGAAGGTAAGGTCACGCTGCCGTTGATTTACGCGCTCGAAAGCGACGGCGCTGCGGGAAAACGCCTGGTGCGGACTGTGCTCGAAGAAAAAGGGTTTGATAGCGTTCGCCCGGAGCAGATCACGGCGCTGGTGCACGAATCAGGGGCGCTCGACCGCACGCGAGCTGCGGCGCTCGATTTTGCCGCGCGAGCCAAAGCCTGCCTCAACGGGAATGGGACATCCGATTTCGGGCGCGCACTGCGGACGGTTCCAGATTTCATTCTCGACCGCGACAATTGACCGTCGCCCCCCGTTCTAATTTCTCTTATGCTGCCGTTTAAGGTCATTTATCACCCGCAGTACGATTTGGACCTCGGACCTCACGTTTTCCCGTCGGAAAAATTCAGGCTGATCCATGACGCGCTGCTCGCCGAAGGAATCGCGGACGCCGGCGATTTTCTCCAGCCGGAACCCGCGCCGGACGAGGACATTTTGCGTGTGCATACTCCTGCCTACGTGAACAAGCTGCAAACGGATTCCCTCACTCTCAGCGAACGCATGAAACTGGAAATTCCGCTCTCGGAGGCCACCCGAACGGGATTTTGGCTGGCTGCGGGAGGATCGACCCTGGCCGCGCGCAAAGCGCTCGAAGATGGATTCGCCGCCAACCTCAGCGGAGGCTTCCACCACGCCTATCCCGGGCATGGCGAGGGCTTCTGCATGATCCATGACGTGGGCGTCGCGATCCGGTCCCTTCAGGCGGCAGGGAAAATTCGAACGGCAATGACCGTGGACACGGACGTCCACCACGGCAACGGCACCGCGGCGATTTTTGCAAACGATCCGACCGTTTTCACGCTCTCCATCCACCAGGAAAACAATTACCCGGAGCCGAAGCCGCCCTCGGATGAGGACATTGGTCTTGAGGACGGCACGCGCGACCACGAATACCTTGACGCCCTGGAAGAGGGCTTGCTCCATGCGCTCAAGAAAATGACGCCGGACCTGATTTTCTACGTCGGCGGCGCGGACCCTTACCGCGAAGATCAGCTCGGTGGACTGGCGCTGACGATCGAAGGATTGCAGAAGCGCGACCGGCTGGTCTTCGAACATGCGCGGCGCAGGGGGATCCCCGTGGCGTCGACGCTAGCGGGCGGATATGCGCGGCGCGTTGCGGACACCGTTCGAATTCATGTCAACACGATCCTCGCCGCGCGCGACGTCGTGTTGCAGCAGTCTTCCGCTGAAAACAAATAATCAAATTCGAAATTTAGGATGGGTTTGGTGGCGCAGGCTTCAGCCTGTGGGTTTTGGTCATTGCAAGGACTAACCCCCACAGGCTGAAGCCTGCGCCACTGTCTTGCCAACATCGTACAAGCACGAATGAAGATGAAGAATTTGCTAGGGAGCTGTTACTGCGGATGCCTTGGTAATCGCGGCAGAGGCGAGATCGGCGAAGCCGTCGGGAGCGTAGCCTTGCGCGCGGTAGGCGATTTTGCCGGCCTTGTCGAGCACCAGGATGGTCGGAATCGATTCCACATGGAATGCTTGGTTCACCCCATCGGAAAAGACTAAAGTGCCGCCGGGCTTTTGGTCCTGGAGGTAGGGCGCGACCAGGGGTTCTTCCTCGTCGGCGTTTACCGCCAGGAAGACGACATCATCCCGTCCTGAGAATTTTGTTCGAACGTCGGCCATCATCGATTCCATTTGGTTGCAGTATGCGCACCAGGTGGTCCAGAAGTTGAGGACGACGACTTTTCCGCGCGATTCGGCCAGCTTGGTGGGAGCGCTGCCATCGACGTGCCGCAAACTGAATTGCAGGGGATCGGTCACGTCTTTGTTGTAAACCGGCGCGTCGGGCTTGTCTGCCTTGGCTTGGTCGCGGCTACGATCGTAGGCCGACAATAAAATGTCGCCCAGGCCCGCATTCGAATCGTGCGTAAATCTCCAGAGATTGCCCATGCGCAGGCGCAGCGATTCGAGATCCATCGAAGGGCCGTTCGCATCCGGCTGCTCCTGGACGGACAGGATAAAGGCAGTGGCATATTGACGGATGGCTTCGTCCGAGTGCTTATTTTCTTCCGCGATTTCACCGAGGGTCAGCGCGGCCTCGGCGTTCGGCAGCAGGCGCAACCCAGCCGTTAGGTCTTTCACGGCGTCGTCATTCTTGTGCAGGTGGTGCTGCACCCTGCCGCGCAATACGTACAGGTCCACAAGGAATTTGTTTCGGCCTGCCTGCCAGTCTTCGAGCGTCATCTGTTGGGGACGCGATTCCGGATCGGCTTTGGAGACGCGGTCGATCAGGCGCGTATCGTAATCGACGGCGCGGAGCAGGCTCGATTCGTCAGTCATTTTTTCAAGTAGCGTCACGGCAAGGTACATCGACTGGCTGTCTTCAGGCTGGATGGCGATGACCTTCTCCGCGTAATCGAGCGCGGCCTTCTGGTTGTGAAGATTCATTTCCGATTCGAGAAGCGCGCGGTAGATCGCGCCGCGCCTCGGCGAATCGGGATACTTGACGAGGTAAGCTTCCAGGCTCTGGACGAGCGCGGCGCTGTCATTCCCGGCCTGGCGCACGAGAACCTGCAACTCGGCGTCGGGGTCGAGAGGGGCGTCCTGAGGCGGCGCAGCGGCGTCGCTCTTTGGCGTCGAGGGCGATTGCGATGCTGCGGGCGGTTTCTTCGCGGGGGCTTTTGCCGGAGGCGCGGTGGACGGCGGCGCGGTTTGCTGCGCCCAGGCCGCTCCAGTCATAATTATTGCCACGAGACACAGGAAGAAAGGCATTCGCCATCGCATAGGCGGCGATTGTAACTCCAAATCAAGGCGCATGATTGGAAAAAACCTTGCGGGACTTCGCGGAACCCTACTTGAAGTCCAGCAGCACGTCCACCGTGTGGCGGGTTGTATCGGGCCGCAGCAAATGGCCGAACTCGTTGTAGTGAACGGGCAAATCTCCAAAGATGTCCCGGTTGGGCTTCGATAATAACTTCATGTGTCCTTCGTAGTAGCCGTCGTCAAAAATCTGGCCGGGGGCAAGCTGCCACGCCTGGCGCAGCCGTTTTTCGGCTTCCACGGACAATCCGGTGACGATCATATCGCCCATGCGATATTGCAGGCCTTCGGAAATGCCGGCGCGATAGGAAATCTGGTGCGCAGCATCATCGAATTGAGGTTCGGCATTGAGCTTCATGTCGAGGTAGCCGAGCTTGCCATAGTAGGATTCAATTTTCTGCCACAGCTCTTCGATCTTCATGCCATCCGCAACGTCGCCGGGCTTCAGCTCGACGGCTGCGTCAAGATTTGTGGATTGCACGGCCAGGTTTCCCTGCCACGAAACGCCCTTCCACGAATAGACCGGGCCGGGATTGATGGGAATCGTCACTTCCACCGCGGTTTCCTTGGGATCATTCACGTCGGGAATCGGGCGCGTTTGCGGAGGGCCGATCTGCACGCGGAGAAAACCCTTGGCGGCGTAGAGCGGACGTACTTGTTCGTTGTCGAAAATTTCGACGGCAAAAAGAGAATAGGGCTGGCCTTTGATGTCGGGGACGCGGTCCTTGAGGCGCTCGGAATTCGTGGCGACGGGATCCCCGAATTGAAGCGATTGAACCCGGAGCGGGACGCCTTCGATCCGAAACTGCATCTCCATGCCGTCACCCGCGGCCGAGGAAACAAGCTGATGCGTAACGCTTCCCTTGATTTGTTTCGAGGCGAGCAGGTCTTCGATTACGGCGGTCATTGCATCGATCATCGTCCCGTCGCCCGGCGCTTCGCCCGTAAACAGGCCGACCTGCTTTCGGATGGCCTCTCCGATCTCGGCGCTGGTGAACCAAATAAAATTGTCGAACGAAATCGGATAGGTGGGCGCTTCCTGAATCTGGAATTCCAGGTTGATCGCTTCGCCTTTCGAGGTGTAGCGGAAGTTGACCGCGGAAAAAGTTCCCAGGGCGGCGAGGCGGTTTGTGGCGTCCTGGATTTGCGATGCGGTGACAACGTCGCCCGGCTTCAGGCCGCTGGCAGCGATGATTTGATCGGCCGGGAATTTTTGGGCTCCGGTGATTTTGATGGAGGCAATGGTGGAGCTTGGGGTGGTGTCGCAGCGGGCGCTTGCGCGCGCACCACGAGAGCCGCGAAGGAAATAATATAGACGGCTACGAATGCAGGAAGAATGCGTCTCACTAAAGCAATATACTACGCGATTGGCGATGCTACGTAGAAATGGAAAAGTAGCACAGGCATCCGCCGCGGCGGATGCCTGTGCTACTCGACCGTAACGGATTTGGCCAGGTTGCGCGGCTGGTCCACGTCGCAGCCGCGGCGGACGGCGATGTGGTAGGCGAGCAACTGCAAGGGAATCACTTCGAGCAAGGGGGCGAACATTTCCATCGTGGGCGGCACGACGATCACGTAGTCGGACGCTTCGCGCGCCAGAGTGATCGTTTTCCGAGACGACGGAGATGACGATGCCGTCGCGGGCTTTTACTTCCTTGATATTCGAGACGCTCTTTTCGTAGCGCGTCATGGCTTCGGGATCGTTTTCGTCGCGCGTCGCGAGCATCACGACGGGAAGATTTTCGTCAATGAGCGCGTTCGGCCCGTGCTTCATTTCTCCGGCCGGATAACCCTCGGCGTGAATGTAGGAAATTTCCTTGAGCTTCAGCGCGCCCTCGAGGGCGATGGGGAAGTGGATGCCGCGGCCGAGATACAGGAAATTGGTGTGACGGAAAAACGTGCGGGCCAGGGCTTCGTAGATTCCCGATTCGTCGCCTTGCAGAACGGTTTCCATTTTGTGCGGGACGCGCATCACTTCCTGAAGGAGGCGCTTCTCGCAATCTTCGGTGAGCGTGCCGCGCACCTGGCCGAGATACATTGCCAGCAGCACCAGCGCGGTGAGTTGGCCGGTAAAGGCTTTCGTGGAAGCCACGCCGATTTCCGGCCCCGCGTGCGTCAGAATCGTTCCCGCGGCCTCGCGTGTGATCATCGAACCATACACATTGCAAATGGCCAGCGTCTTGGAGCCCTTCTGCTTGGCTTCGCGCTGCGCGGCCAGAGTGTCCGCGGTTTCGCCGGACTGGCTGATGCAAATCGTGAGTGTTTTTGAATCGATAATCGGGTCGCGATAGCGGAACTCGCTGCCGTAGTCCACTTCGACGGGAATTTTCGCGAGCTTCTCGATCATGAATTTGCCGGTCTGCCCGGCGTGCCAGCTGGTGCCGCAGGCTACGATCTTGACCTTGTTGAACTCGCGGAACTCCTGCTCGGCAATGTCCATTTTGTCGAGGAAGACCTTGCCGGAATCGAGCGCCACGCTGGCGAGCAGCGTGTCCCGAACAGCGCGGGGCTGCTCGAAGATTTCCTTCTGCATGAAATGCTTGTAGCCGCCCTTTTCGGCCATGATGGGGTCCCAGGTGATGTGCTGCACGGCGCGCTGGATGGTATTGCCGTCGAGGTCCATGACGCGGACGCCTTGCGGAGTGAGCACGGCAATGTCGCCGTCGGCCAGGAAAAACATGTCGCGCGTGTGCGCGAGGATCGCGGGAATGTCGGACGCGACGAAATACTCGTTCTGTCCGAGGCCGATCACGGATGGCGGGCCGGTGCGCGCGGCGACAATTTTATTCGGGTCAGAGGCGGAAAGAATCGCCAGCGAATACACGCCCGAGAGCTGGCGCACGGTTTTTCGCACGGCGTCCTCGAGCGGGCCCCCTTCTTTCATGTACCTCTCGACGAGGTGGGCAATGATTTCGGTGTCGGTTTCGGTGACGAACTTGTGTCCCTCTTTTTCGAGCTGGCGCTTCAGTTCGACGTAATTCTCGACGATTCCGTTATGGACGACGACGATGTTTCCCGTGCAGTCGCGGTGGGGGTGGGCGTTTTCCTCGGTCGGTCGGCCATGCGTGGCCCAGCGCGTGTGTCCGATGCCGTAGGCGCCCTCGATCGGGGATTGGCGAATCGCTTCTTCCAGATTGTGCAGCTTGCCGGGAGCGCGGCGAATGTGCACCTTGCCGTCCGATCCGACCACGGCGATGCCGGCGGAGTCATAGCCTCGATATTCGAGGCGCCGCAGACCATCCAGGATCAGAGGGACAACTTTTTTAGGACCGATGTATCCGACGATTCCACACACAGGTTCATCTCCGGACTACTAGCTAGGCTACAGACATGGAGGCCCGCACAAAAAAGAGTAACACAAGAGAAATGCGGATTTGGGTGAGTAAGGCTCCGTGTTTCCTGAAGCTAACTTAGCCGTAGGGGCACGACATGTCGTGCCCCTACGGCTGCGGAAACATAAGATTATTCCACGATTTCGTAACGGAATTCTTCAATGACTGGATTGGCCAGGATTTCCCTGGCCATGCGCTCGACCTGTTTTTCGGCGGCTTCACGGGCCACGCCGTTCAAATCGAGGACGAAAAATTTGCCCTGGCGGACGTCGCGAACCTCGCTAAATCCCAGAGAAGAAAGGGCATGCTGAATTGCCTGGCCTTGCGGATCGAGGACCGTGCGCTTGGGCATGACCCACACATGTGCTTTCATGGGCGGCATTATACCAAGCCCAGCGCCGCAACGCCGGAGTGAAATTTGTCGAGCATGGCGCGCTTTTCGTCGGGACCCAGGAAGGAGTGGAGGAAGCTGGCCTCGGCGAGAGTCACGAGTTCGCTCGGAGTGAGGCCCATGCGGTGCGCGTGGCGATATTCATCGCTCACGGTCGTTTCAAACATGGCTGGATCGTCGCTCGAAAGCGTTACGGGAAGGCCACGCCGGAAAAATGACGGGAGCGGATGCTGGTCGTATCGGGCCGTGGGGCGGCCGATCTGCCGGGCAAGTGCGCCGGTGCGAAGATTGCTCGTCGGGCAGACTTCGAGGGGAATATTTCGCGCAGCGATGAAATCCATGGTGCGCTCGTCGCGCATTACGCCGATGCCGTGGCCGATGCGCTCTGCGCCGAGCAGTTCCACGGCCTCGCGAACGATTTCCGGTCCGCCGATTTCCCCGGCGTGGATCAGCCGGTGCATGCCCTGGGCGGCCACGAATTCATAGACGGGGCGCAAATCGATCGTGGGGAGTCCCAGCTCATCTCCGCCGACGCCATAGGCAATGATGTCGGGCGAGCGCAGTTCGACGGCGATGCGCGCGACTTCCATCGCCGGAGCGGCGCCCCACTGGCGGACGGCGTCGAAAATATATTTCAGCTGGACGCCAGGAACCTCGGCTGCGGCATCGCGCAGCGCGGCAAAATTGGCGGCTGGATCCTGATTGCGGCGAAACATTACGCCGATGGAAAGCGTGACTTCGGCGTAAAGGACGTTTTGACGCCGCAGGGATTCGGCGAAGTGCCGCGCGATCAGGGCGTAATCTTCGGGGCCTCGCAAGAACGATGTGATCCAGATGAAATTTTCGATGAATTGGTCGAAGTTGCCAGGGGCGTAACGCGGGGCGGTCTCTTCGAGCGTAAGAATGACGCCGTGGCGCGCGGCCAATTCCACCACAGTGGACGGCGCGATGGAACCCTCAAGATGGACGTGCAATTCGGCTTTGGGGAGCGCGGTGAAGGCGGCTTCGGAAATCGATGAGTTCATTCTTAGAGGGCTCCCAGTAAGGCGCGTAGTGTTTTGCTCTTGTGGCTGCACGAAAAGTAGATCACAAGACCGATAGCCAACCAAACGAAGAAACGCGTCCAATTCACAATCGGGAACCCGGCCACCACGGAACGCTTTTGGCAACTTCTGCTTGCGCCGCGAGTTTGCTCGGCTATGATGGTTTTTGTTTTCACTCCTGTAGGGAACGGACGGCGGCGAGTTTCCCTTGGCGACACAATCCACTTCTGTTGACGCACGACCTACCGGGCGCGGCCGGCTGATCACTACGCTGGGCGTGGGTTTCGGAATTGCCGTGGCCATCGGCAACACGATTGGCGCCGGGATCGTGCGCACCCCGGGCGAGATCGCGGCGCTCTTGCCCTCGACCTGGCTGTACTTTGCCGCGTGGGCCGCGGGCGGAATCTACATGTCGCTCGGAGCGCTGCAGTTCGCCGAGCTGGGCGCGCTGTTGCCTCAAAGCGGCGGGCAATACAATTTCGCGCGGGCCGCGCTGGGCGACTACGCGGGATTCATCGTCGGCTGGAGCGACTGGATTTCAACTGCCGGGAGCTTCGCGGCCGTCTCGATCGTCTTCGGCGAATACACCAGCGATATGTTCCCGGCAGCGCACGGCCATGTTCGGGCGCTTTCCGCCGGGGTGATCTTGGTGTTTGCGCTGCTGCAATGGAAAAGCATGAAGGTGGGCAGCGGCGTGCAAGATCTGACCACGATTTTGAAGGCGGTGTTGTTTCTGGCGGTGGTCGCGGTTTGCTTTTTTCACAGTGCGACGCCGGTGACGGCCGTGGCAACGAGCGCCGCGGTGCCGGTGGGCTGGCCGCTGTTTGTATCGTTCATCGTCGCGCTGCAGGCGGTGATCTACACCTATGACGGGTGGTACGGCGTTGTGTATTTCGGCGGGGAAGTTCACAATCCCGGGCGGGACATTCCGCGCGCGATTTTCGGGACCGTAATTTCCGTTCTGGCAATCTATTTTTTGGTGAACGCAGCCGTCGTGCACCTGGTGTCGGTTCGCGAGTTTGCCGGCAGCGATTTTGCGATGGGCATTGCCGCGCGCCGCGTGCTGGGATCGGCGGGCGACAATTTCATTCGCGTCGTGGTCGCGGTGGGCCTCTTGAGCAGCGTCAACGCGATGGAAATGGCGACTTCGCGAGCGCTGTATGCCATGAGCCGCGACGGGCTTTTCTTTTCGCTCTTTGCGCGCGTGAACAAAGGCGGGATACCGGCGCCCTCGCTGTGGCTTTCCACCGCGGTGGGCCTCTGCTTTGCGATGTTCAGCTTCGAGCGTGTGGCGGCGATACTCGCGTCTTTTTTCGTGGCCGATTACGCGCTGTCGTTCGTGTCGCTTTTCGTGCTGCGGAAGCGCATGCCCGCGAGCACTCGGCCACATCGCGCCTATGGCTATCCGTGGACGACGGCGCTGGCTCTTGCGGCGTCGATCGTATTCCTGGTGGGAGCGCTCGCGAGCGATCGTGAGAACACGCCGCTGACGTTCCTCGTGCTTGCCGCGAGCTATCCGGTATATCGCGCGCTCAAGTGGGCATCGCGGCGCAGCGCCGCCCGGGTGGCTGTCTCAGACAAGTAATAATACTGCGGAGGACTTCCCCGACCTTCGGCGAGATTAACCTCGACAGTTCTCGGAAACTTGCTGCGAGCAGTGGGCGAAATTCCGATAAGAGGGACTTCACAGGATGCGGGAACAACGCTTATAGGCTGCAGCTGAGAACCCAGAACGGGTTGTCCGAACCAGGCCGCCTCCTGGCGCCTGCTAGGCCGGCAAATTCATCGAGTCGAGGGCGTGAGAAGCGTGCGATGCACAAACGAATGGTGCGATTCGGAAATTCTGACTGAAGACGAACATGCAGACCACTCGGGAAGTCAAAAGCCAAGACGTAAACTTGGATTTAGAACAACACGCCGTTCGCGACCGCTACCTTGTGTTCCGGTTCCTGCTCGCTGCAGGCAGGAGATACGCGTGGCGCTGGTTAAAAAACTGCATTAAGGTTCTCACAGGCCGCGAAATCACCTTCGATGAAAGCGGCCTGTTTTTGAGGCAATATGTCCTGCATCTGACCGGGCTTCGGACGATACGCAAAATCACCTGTACGGGACTTAGAGGTGAAGGGGCCGGCTCACAGGCTCTCATGGTCATGAACGCGATCAATTTTGCCCGCGCATTCGGCCTTATCTACGCGCACAGTCCGTTCACCATAATTCAACATACCGACCGGCCCATGGAAGAATGGGTCGAAGCCTGGGAAGCGCTCTTCAATCTTGGTGCGGGCGAAGCCGTTTGCGACGTTCACAGGCTTGATGCTGTTAACTTTAGTTATAACTTTAACGACCTGGATCGATGCTTCGGATGGCGCAGCCGTGGCGATGAGCTGGCCTATCGTTTCAAAGCCATGATTCCCGAGTTCAGGCGCAAATACTACCTGAATAAGTCGCCCCGCGAGACTGTGGAAGTGACAGTCGCCGTACACATGCGACGTGGATACGACGTTTCCCCCAATGATGATCTTTTTACGAGCACAGGCTCAATTTTGCGCACAATCAAGCTGGTAAGGGGCGTTCTCGATTCTCACAGCATCCGGCACAAGATCAGCGTCTATTCGGAAGGTAACGCTGCTGACTGGGCCGACATTCCCGAGCTTGGATTATCGAAGTATAGAGTCGGCCGCTATTTGGATGGTAGCAACGGTATTACGGACCTCTCCCGCCCAGTTGCCGAATCGGTGCTCGATATTGACGCGTTCCGCGCAATGCACGAGTTGATCGAGGCCGACGTTCTGATCACGGCCAAGAGTTGCTTCAGCTATTGCGCAGGCCTCATCTCCGACGGCATCAAGATTAGTGAGACCAGGAGCACGTCAGCTGACGATTTGCCGGGCTGGAGATGGCTGGATCTCTGCCCGCCGGAAAGCTGGCTCATGTCTCAGGCGGACGGGTCCTTCGACACCGTAGCGTTTGAATGCCAGCTATCCGCCCTCATCCATTCTAAAGGCATGGCCGTAACCAACGCACTAACCAGCAACTTTGATCAGAAATCTATTGACCTAAAATAATTGCAGAGTGACGCTTCCGCGCACTCCGGGGGCGCCGGATAAACGTCTTATCGGAATGTATGGTCCCGAGTCCTATCGTGAGGAAGAAACCCTCGCATCCTCACACGTTCAACTGGGCCACTGGAGGAAAACCTATCGCGTCGATGCTATTGGCCCGCTACGACCCAGAGGCCGGCCAGTGCTACGTTCTTGTTGCATCACTTGAATGGCGGCTTGCGGCGCCCGTTCCACCGCATCCGAACCGCAGGTGCTGCACCGACCGTGGGTGTCCAGCTCAATTTGCGATACGCAGCTAACACAGAACCACTGATTTTTCATTAGCTCCCTCGATCGCCCCTGACCTTTAAGCAGGTGGCGCGGATTCTTATGTGCAATGAATGGGCCAAGGCCGCGATGAGATTCGCCTTTGTTGACGGAATGTGTTCTGTGAGTGACGGCTAGTCACAGGGAAAATGCTAGACTTAATCTTGGGCTGGTTGTGGCGTCTTGAAGACCGCTCCGACGCCGTGCTTCCTCGGAGCAGGAGACTGCAAATAGTTCCAATCACGCCCGTTTCTTGCGTCTTTCTTACCTTCCGCCGTTCATGAGGGTGTGGCTGCAGAGACTGTTACGGAGCTTGAAAGCGGGCAGTTTTTGTCGCGTCCATCTTCGGGGGGCACTCTGGAATCACGCAGATGCCCGCCTCAAGGCGGGCGCTCCATGAACTAAAACCAGGTTGTCCGCGAGAGGCTAAAGGCTCCGCTCATTAGTCGCGGGTTGACCGACCCTCGGGGCGGACTTCCAAAACGGTAACCTCAATTTTGTTTGTCGGGTGCGGGCCGGAATTGGGAAAATACCGACGCGGAGCTTCCTGAAGAAGTAACAGCTAAAATTACGCCCAACTCAGATTTGCGTACAACTCCATTAATTTTTTCGTGCCGTGATCGGAAAATCGTACGGTGAACTTGCGTTCCGGCTCTTCGCCTTCCACGGCGATGATGGTCCCGGTGCCGTATGTGGCATGGCGCACGCGCTGGCCGATCAGCGGGTTCGCATTTTGCTTGCCGAGGCGCGGGGAGGCGCTTGAACGCGGGCGGCTGGCCACCTCGCTCGTTGTGCGCGAAGGGGAAGCGATGCGTTTCACGCGGCGTGAAAATTCTTCCTCGCTGTAGGAGTACTCGGGGTCGGGCTCGTAGCGGCGCGTCTCGCCGGCCTCGGCGAGCGAACCGGCGGCGGTATCGATCAGTTCCGCAGGAATTTCCTGGAGAAAGCGGGACGGCATGGAGCCCGAGAGGCGCTCGGAGCCGTACATGCGGCGATACACGGCGCGCGTCAGCGTCAGCGTTTGCTTGGCGCGCGTCATTCCCACGTAGCACAGGCGGCGCTCTTCCTCGAGCTCTTCATTGTCGTTTTGCGAGCGGCTGTGGGGGAAGATACCTTCCTCCATGCCGGTCAGGAAAACGTGATCGAATTCGAGGCCTTTGGCGCTATGCAGAGTCATGAGCGTGACCTGCGCGTCTTCGTCAAAATTGTCGGCATCGCTGACGAGGGCGGCATGGTCGAGAAAATCGGTAAGCGTTTCGCCGCGCTCGGCGCCTTCGGCCATGGCGTTCACGAGTTCGCGCAGGTTGTCGGCGCGCGCGGTGTCTTCGCTGGAGTCGCGCTGCGCGAGCATGTCCAGATATCCGCTGCGCGCCAGGATGGACTGCAGGAAATCGGCGGGCGACGACGAGGCAATTTCCTGCTGCAAGCTTTCAATTAAGGTGTGGAAATCCCTGAGCGGCGCGAGGGAGCGGCCCGATGCCGAGGGATCGAGCATCTTGCCGATGGCCGCCCACAGGGAAATATCGTGTTGCCGCGCCACGGCGGAAAGGGAATCGATGGAAGTTTTTCCGATGCCGCGCGGTGGCGTATTGATCACGCGGAGTAAAGCGATGTCGTCGTCCGGAAAAATTGCCAGGCGCGCGTAGGCGAGCGCATCTTTCACCTCGGCACGCTGATAAAACGAGAAGCCGCCCAACATGCGGTAGCGCATTCCGCGCGCGCGCATGGCCTCTTCAAACGAGCGCGACTGCGCGTTCGTGCGATAGAGAACGGCCACGTGGACGGCCGGGTCTTCGCCTTGAAGGATGCGGATGGCGTCGGCAATGTACTCGGCCTCCGCTTTCGAGTCGCGCCCTTCAAAAAAAGCCAAATTGTTTCCTGTAGAACGCGTGGCCTTAAGATTCTTGCCGAGGCGCCGGCGATTGTTTGAAACGACTCCGGCGGCGGCGTCGAGAATTTTTTGCGTCGAGCGGTAATTTTCCTCGAGGCGAACGACGCGCGCGCCGGGGTAATCCTCGTCAAAGCGGAGAATGTTTCCGATGTCAGCGCCGCGCCAGCGGTAGATGGATTGATCCTCATCGCCAACGACGCACAGGTTGCGCGACTCGTTCACCAGCAGCCGCAACAAGATCGTACTGCACGCGGTTTGTATCCTGATATTCGTCGACGTGAATGTAGCGGAAGCGCGACTGCCAGGCCGAGCGCGCTTCGGGAAATTCCCGGAGCACCTGAACGGCGCGCAGGAGGAGATCGTCAAAATCGAGAGCGCCCGCCTTGCGCAGAATATTTTCGTACTCCGCGTACACTTTTGAGGCGGTAATTCCGAGCGGGTCGTTGTGCTTGGCGGCTTCGGTGGCGATCTGCGCGGGCGTCTGCGCATGATTTTTCGCAAAGCTGATGCGTTCCAAAAGGCCGCGGATTTTCTCGCCGGGATCCTTGATGTTCAAATGTTCGAGCGCAAGTTTCACGGTCGCAATCTGGTCGTCGGCGTCAAAAATTTTGAAATCGCGAGGCAGTCCGAGGCGTTTCGCTTCGCGCCGCAAGAGCCATGCGGAAAACGCGTGAAATGTTCCGATCCACGGTTCGTCGAACGCCTTGCCCTGGCGGATGAGCAGATCGCGGACGCGCTCTTTCATTTGCGCGGCGGCTTTATTGGTGAAGGTGACGGCGAGAATCGCGCTGCCGGGCACGCCCTGCTCGATCAGGTGCGCGATCCGGTAGGTAATGGCGCGCGTTTTGCCGGTGCCGGCCCCGGCGAGAATCAGGACGGGACCATCAATAGTGGTGGCGGCTTCCTGCTGCCCGGAATTTAGTTCGTCAAGGAGTGTCATGTTGGGAGGCGGGCCCGTTTGGGAAATAACATTCTATCCGACGAGGTCGCGTTCGGCAAATTCGCCTTCGCGCAGGTAGTAACTCTTTTTGTCAGGCGGAAAAGCGCCGCGAAGCGACGGTTTTGTAGCGCCGGCGTCCCGCCGGCAATTTTTCAATTTCCAAGGAGCCTGAGAATGCCGGCCCCTCTTCGATCGGGGCAAGCAAGATGCCGGCGCTACCTGTTTCGTCCGCGAGCCAGCCTGGCCGGTTACCGCGACGGAGCCTCGGCCAGATCGATCTCAAAAAAGAAAAGGGCTTTTTTGTCTGTCATGAAATCGAGATCGGGGATGTAGAGGTGTGTGTAGTGGATCGCGCCGAAGTCATGATTCAGATCGAAGAAGAGGAAGCCGTGAGTGGTGGCATGGGGCGGCAGAACATCGGTGCCGAGGGCAACGGAGTGGAGCGTGGTGGTCATCTCAACCCAATCCTTGCTGTGGCCCGAACCGGATCCGGTGCCGGGGAATGGGAACTGGCGGTGCGCGCGAATATTGGAGTTAGCCGTCAGGAGCGTGCGATCGGCGACGTCTTCGGGGGAAAGAATGCCCAAACGCTGGCGGTCCTGGCCGGGCACAGAAGTAACCAGTTGGATGGTTTCCGGGTTAATGCGAATCGGCACGTTGTTGTCGTTCTTGAAATAAACATCGATGGCGACGATGCCCGCGGCGTAGGGAGAATTCTTGCCGAAGATTTCCTTTTTGTAGCGGTCGGCTTTGAGAAACGGATCGGCGACGATGGTCAAGTCCTGATGCGCATCGCGCGTTTGCAGCGACATCGGGTCCGGAGCCGGAGGCGCACTCTGGGCCAACGCTCCAAGAGGGATGAGCATCACGATGGTAAGGATCGCGCGGAGCATGATCTGGTTGGCTATGATGCACCTTCCCGGTGAAAGGTTCACTCCACTATTGGTATGCCAATGCCAGCGGTGCGCCTATAATATCCGGTTTGCGGTCGGGAGAGGGATAGTTCTCGATTTTTCCCGGACAGGAGACGGCTCGCCGAGAGCCTCTTGGGATGTATGCGCTCTATAGTCTGCTGACGGCCGCGGGGATGCTCCTGCTCTCGCCGTATTTCCTGATCCGCGGGCTGATCCAGGGCAAATATCTCAGCAATATTCCGGAACGTCTCGGATGGAGATTTCCGCCTGAGCTGCGCGCTCGGGATCTCCTGGGACGCAGGAAAAATCGATCTGGATTCATGCGGTATCCGTCGGCGAAGTTCTTGCCGTGCTTCCACTTGCACAGCAGCTGAAGAAAAGGTTTCCGCTGCGCCGGCTGGTCGTTTCCACCACCACCGTCACCGGCCAGAAGCTCGCGCGCGAGCGGATGCCGTTTGCGGACGCTGTCTTCTATTTTCCCCTGGATTGGCGCGGTCCTGTCCGGCGAGCTCTCGCGGCCAGCGGCGCCGGGGCGGTGATCATCGTGGAGACGGAGATCTGGCCCAATTTTCTGCGCGAATGCCGCCGCGCGGGAGTGCCGGTTATTTTCGTGAACGGGCGGCTGTCGGAGCGCTCGTTCCGCGGGTATGGACAAGCGCTCGCGTATTCCGCCGGAGCGCTTGCTGGATTTCTGAAAAAAGTTTTGAGCGACGCGACACTTTTTCTGATGCAAAGCGAAGCCGACGCGACGCGTTTGATTGCTCTGGGCGCGCCCGGCGAGCGAGTCCTCGTCACCGGCAATCTCAAATACGATCTTGCCGAGCCGGGAGAAAGCCCTCTTTCTGCATGGCTTGAGGCCGAACTGGCCAAGAGCAATCACCGTCCGGTCGTCGTTGCCGGGAGCGTGCTGGCTGATGAAGAGGTTCCGGTGTTGCGGGCATTTGCGGATGTCGAGCGCGAATTTCCGCGCGCGCTCTTGATTCTTGCGCCGCGCAAGCCGGAGCAATTCGACAATGCGGCGGCGATCGTCGCCGAGTCGGGGCGAAAATTGTTGCGCCGGCGCGACATCACGCTCAACGGAGCCGGAAGCGCCTCGCTTGCTGAACCCGGGAATGTATTTCTGCTCGACAGCATTGGCGAACTTGCCGGACTGTATCGTCTCGCCGACGCCGTGTTCGTGGGCGGCTCGCTGGTTCCCGGCGGCGGGCATAATATTCTTGAGCCGGCTGCGTTCAGCAAAGTCCCGATCTACGGCCCCTCGATGGAAAATTTCCGGGAAATGTCGGGGAAATTTCTCGCGGCTGGCGCTGCGATTCAGGTGAAGAGTTCGGAAGATCTTGGCGCTGCGTGGCGAGGCGTGTTGCGGGACCCGGAGCGCGCGGCCCGCATGGGCAATTGCGCGCGCGAGTTGGTGGACCGCAATCGCGGCGCGACGGAGCGCGTTCTGGAGCACATCGAGCGAGTGACTGGCACAGATCGGGGCGGAAGGTGAAGCGCTCCTCTGGATGGCTTCGCCTGCTGTGGCCGGTGTCGCTTCTTTATTCGATGATCGCGCGCGCGAAAGCTTGGTGCTACGCGCGCGGCATTTTCCGAAAACGCAAATTGCCGGGAACGGTGATCAGCGTGGGAAATCTGACGGTGGGCGGCACTGGCAAGACGCCGATGGTGCTGGCGATTGCGGAGCGGCTCGCCGAAGAAGGGAAGCATGCGGCGATTCTGACGCGCGGCTATCGAGGGACCACGGATGCCGGTGCGGGCGGGGTTCCGCAGAGCGATGAGGTTGCGCTCCTGCGCGAGCGGCTCGCGGGAAAAGTTCAGCTCGGCGTCGGGGCGGATCGGTACAAGAACGGCATGGTCCTCGCGCGGCATGGAATCGATTGGTTCGTGCTGGACGACGGTTTTCAGCATCTGAAATTGTCGCGCGATGCCGACATCGTGCTCGTGGACGCAACGGATCCGTTTGGCGACGGCATGGTGCTGCCCGCGGGCCGTTTGCGCGAGCCGCTCTCGGCGTTGCGGCGCGCGGACATCGTGGTCATCACGCGCAGCGTGCAGGCGCCTTCGCCCGCCATCGAAGCGATCATACGCCGGCACACAAGCAGCCCGATCTTCTACGCCTCCACGCGACTCGAAAGCGTGCTGCGCGTTCCGAGGCTTGACGTGGCGCTGCCGCCGCAGGATTGGCAGAAGGCGCGATTTCTGGCGTTTTGCGGAATCGGGAATCCCGCGGCATTTTTCGAGGATTTGCGCAACTGGGGATTTCAGGCGGTCGAGCAGCGCAGCTTTGCGGATCATCACGTCTACACGGCGCGGGAAGCGGCGGAACTGGAACAGGCTGCGGCAAATTGCGGCGCCGATGCGCTGCTGTGCACGGAAAAAGATGTGTGGAATCTTCGGAATGTCCAGTTCACCGCGCTGCCTGCGTATTGCTGCCGGATTTCATTTGCAATGACCGATAATTTTTGGAGCGCGGTTGCGGATGTGGAGGGGCGCAGGAAAGCGGGCGAAGCGCGATGAAAATTCTCGTGCGCGCTCCGAACTGGGTGGGCGATGCGGTGATGGCGATCCCGGCTTTGGAAATGATACGCCGCGCACGCGCAGGAGACGAAATTAGCGTACTGGCGCGGCCTGCTGTTGCGGATTTATTTTTCGGACAACCGTTTGCGGACCGAATCATTCCGTATGACTTTCGCGGAAACCACCGAGGATGGCTGGGCCGCGAAGAGCTCGTCGCGGAGTTGCGAAAAGAAAAGTTTGACGCCGCCGTGCTCCTGCAAAATGCTTTTGAAGCCGCGTGGCTGGCGTGGCGCGCGGGCATTCCCGAGCGCATCGGATACGCGCGGGACGCGCGCGGTCCGCTGCTTACGAAAGCGATCCGGGTGCCGCGGGAAGGCGAGATCCCCAAGCACGAATCGCATTACTATCTCGAATTGTTGCGCCGCGCGGGATGGATCGAGGCCGCGCCGACCATCCCGCCGATTCGCTTGTGCGTCACCGAAGCGGCGCGCGCGGCGGCGGAATCTGCGCTGCGGAGCGCGGGCGCAAGAGAAAACGCATGGCGCTGCGCGATTGCCCCCGGCGCTTCCTACGGCGCGGCCAAGTGCTGGCCGCCGGAGCGTTTTGCGCTTCCTTGCGGATCGCCTGATTTCGGAATGTGGCGCCGATGTGATATTTTTTGGCACGCCGGGAGAAAAAGAAATTGCCGCTCGCATTTGCTCGAACATGAAGTCGCAAGCCATTTCTCTGGTCGGGGAGACATCCATGCGCGATCTGGCGGCGCTGTTTGCCTCCTGCTCGATATTTATCGGCAACGATTCCGGAGCCATGCATGTGGCCGCCGCGGCGGGCCTTCCGGTCATCGGAATTTTTGGTTCGACCGATCCGGAGGGCACTGCTCCCGTGACGGAACAATTCACGTTGATTCGCGAAGCCGTTTCCTGCAGTCCTTGTTTTCTGCGGACGTGTCCGGTGGATCACCGTTGCATGACGCGCATTTCGGTGGATTCCGTGTTCGCGGCCGCGATGCAACTCAAGAACTCGCCGAAGAATCTCTTTGTCCGGGGCGCCGAGAATGTCTGAGACGCAACCGCTGCGCCGCGCGGTGTTTCTGGACCGCGACGGCACGATCAGCGAGGAAATGGGCTACGTCAATCACATCGACCGCTTTCAGATTTTTCCGTATGCCGCCGAAGCGATCCGCCAGTTGAATCGAGGCGGAAATTCCGGTGATCGTCATCACGAACCAGTCCGGAATTGCGCGAAACATTTTCCCGGAATCGCTGGTGCACGAAGTCCACAAGAAGATGGTTGCGGAGCTGGCGGCCGGCGGAGCGTGGATCGACGCGATCTACTTCTGCCCGCACAAATCGGAAGACGCCTGCGAATGCCGCAAACCGAATCCGGGTATGCTCGAGCAGGCGGCCCGCGAACACGCGCTGGATCTGGCCGCCTCGTGGGTGGTGGGCGACCGTTACGCGGATCTCGAGATGGCCCACGCAGCCGGGGCGCGCGGAATCCTGGTGATGACCGGCTACGGCCGCGGCGAATATGAATTGCATCGCGGCACCTGGCCCAGGCAGCCCGATGCCGTGGCTGAGAATCTAAGGGACGCGGTGCGGCATATTCTTCAGATGGCGGCGGTGTGGCGCGTCGCGATGAATAAGGGCGAGGAGCGTTTCCTGGTCGTGCGGCTGACCGCGCTCGGCGACATTCTGCACACGGTTCCGGCGGTTGCCGCGCTCCGGGCGGCGCATCCGGGCGCGAAAATCGATTGGGTCGTCGAACGGAAGTGGGCGCCGGTGCTGGAGGGAAGTCCGGCGATCAATGATGTGATTCCGTTTGACCGCCGCTCGGTGTGGGGCGCGGTCGAGTGCGTTGAGCGCCTGCGCGAGAACCGGTACACGTGCGCGATCGATTTTCAGGGTCTCTACAAGTCATCCATACTTGCAGGTCTTTCCGGCGCCGGGCGCCGCATCGGTTTCGATCGCGGCTGGGCGCGCGAAGAGGGCGCGGCCATGTTTTATACCGAGCGCGTGATTCCCATCGGCCGCCACGTTGCGGAGTTGAATTATTCCTTGGCGGAGCAGGCCGGAGCGTCGCGCCCGGCGAAGCCGGAGTATCCGCTGCGCGTCCCGGCCGGTGGCGCGGCATCGATTCGCGCGCGCTTGCACGATCTGGGAATTAACGGAGAGTACATCGTGGTGGGGCCGGGCGGAAGCTGGCGCGCGAAATGCTGGCCGCCGGAGCGGTATGGCGAATTCTGCCGCGAGTTTGAAAAGCAAAATGATATGCGCGTGCTCGTGATTCATGGTCCGGGTGAAAAATCCCTCGCGGAAGAAGTGGTGCGCGCGGCAGCTCCTGCGCATCCTGCGGTTATTGCGACGACGATAGAGGAATTGATGGGACTCCTGGCGCACGCGCGTTGCGTCGTAGCGGCGGATTCTGGCCCGCTGCACCTGGCGGCGGCCCTTGGCACTCACGTCATCGGTTTGTTTGGTCCCACCGATCCTGCGCGCAACGGCCCGTTTGTGCCGGGAGCGGTGATCGTGGACAGGGCGCGGCCCGAGGAGATCAGCTACAAGCGGCGATCGAACTACTCGGCGGCGATGCTGCGAATCACGGTCGAGGATGTGCTGGCCGCGATCGATGCGCATTTGAAGGCTGCTCATTGACCGCCTCCACGACAAATTTTTGGATCCGGTGGCGTGTCCGCGTGGGATACCCAGTTGGCATCGCGGCGTTCTGGTTTGCCAGGCCGCAAATGAAATGGCTGCTCTGCGGAGCGGGCGTCGCGATTTGCGGGCTGCTCGTTCGCGGCTATGCTGCGGGACATCTTCGCAAACACAAGCAACTGGCGATTTCGGGGCCCTACGCGTTCACTCGCAACCCTCTGTATTTGGGAAGCGTCCTTCTGGCCGCGGGGTTTTCTGTGGCCAGCCACTCATGGATTTCCGCGCTGTTGCTGGCTGCTTACCTCGCGATTTTTTATCCTGCTGTAATCCGGCGAGAGCAGGGCGAGCTTGAGAGGCAATATGGCGCTGCATTCGTGGAATACACTTCGCAAGTCCCCGCGTTCTGGCCGCGGCTTTCCCCCGCAATGGGATCGACGGAACGGTTTTCCTGGCCGCTGTATCGTCAGAATCGCGAATATGAAGCGGCCATCGGCCTTGTGGTGGCGATGGCGATCTTGTGGATCAGGATGATTCTATAGGACAGGCTTCCAGCCTGTCGCTTTTGTGCCCGGTGCGGATACGAAAAATCCGACAGGCTGGAAGCCTGTCCTACTTGAAGGTCATCACGCTCAGAGTTTTTCCATCCGTACTCGCGGTGATAGCCCCGTCGCGATCCGTGCGATAGACGCGCACTCCTGCAGCCTCCAACCGCTCGGTCACTTCGGGCGAAGGATGGCCGAAGCTGTTGTCCCTCCCCACGGAAATCGCCGCGAAGGCCGGGTGCGCCGCGGATAGAAACGGGTCCGTCGTGGAAGTCTTGCTGCCGTGATGCGCGACTTTCAGGAAATTCACTCCCACGGGTTGCGCCTCCGCAAGAATTCTGCGTTCCGATGGCCGCTCGATGTCTCCCGCCAGCAGCAAGGTTTCATCGACATCCGTCAAACGCATCACAAGGGAATCATCATTCTTCGCCGACTGGCCTTCGGAAAGATCGTCCGGCCAAAGGACGCTTCCCGACACGCCATCCTCGGAGAAAGTATCGCCCTGCTTCAAATGGCGGATCAGCACACCGTGCGCTCGCGCGGCTGCAAGGACTTGGCGGTAGGCGGCGCTTTGAATATCGCGGCCCACCCAGAATTCGCCGACGCGGAAATTTTCAAAAATAGCCGGCAGCCCTCCAAGGTGATCCTCGTGTGCGTGCGTGAGTGCGACAACGTCAATTTTCTTCAGGCCGCGCGACCACAAATACGGCGACACGACATCCTCGCCAACGTCAATGCCGGAGCGCATGCCGCCTGAATGGAAATTTCCGAGTTCGCCGCCCCCATCGACGAGCATGGTGCGCCCACTCGGGAAGGAAAGAAAAAGACTGTCTCCCTGGCCCACGTCGAGCACCGTCAATTCCAACCGCTGAGGAGTGAAATGTGGCGCAAATGGATGCGTCGCGATGATAAAAGCCGTGGCCAGCAACGCGATCGTGGCGGTCGATGGCCACAGGAATTTCCAACGCGTACGAATGGTCAATGACAGGACGGCCGCGAGCCCGACGAACACTGCCATGAGCGCAATGGACGGCCCGGGAATTCGGTAACTTGCCCCGTGCCAGCCCGCGAACCATCGCACTGCTGCGTCGAGCATTGCGAGAATGAGCCCCAGAACTTTTGCGAGCAACGCCGCAAGCGGGTGAGATACGAGCGAAGCAGCGAGCGTAAGGAATCCAAGGGGAACAGCTAATCCAGTCAGCAATAACGCGGGAACGTTAGCAAAAGGACCAGCGAGCGTGACGCGATGAAAATAGTAGGCGAGCGGAGGGAGCATCCCGAGTTGAAGGATGGCGGAAATAAAAATGATCTCCCAGAAGAAGAGAACGGCACGAATGGGTTGCGCGAGCAATCCGGATCCGTGGGGCGCTGCAAAGCGAGGGAGGCGCGCGGAAATCCAGGCAGCCGCGGCGCGCATTTCAATCCGGAATTGAATCACGCGCGGCGCGTGGGACACGTCACGCGTTACATCCGATAGATGATCGAGCGCACGCCTGTAAGGTTCGCTGGAGCGCGCGATGCAGGGAACCGCGATCGCTCCGATTGTGGCGATCGCGGAAAATGACAAAAGAAAACTCGCGTCCGTGATTTCCGATGGCCGCGCGGCGAGGAGCACCAGCGCGGAAACGGCCGCAACATTGAGCAAGTCCATGCGCCGATAAATAAATTTCGCGGACAAAAAAACTGTGGCCATCAGAACGGCGCGCAGGATCGGCGGGCGGTCCTCGACAATGGACGCGTAGGCCGCGAGCGCAAGAAGCGTCAGAAGAATTCGCGGGAGCAGCCCGAGGCGCAGGCGGCGCCCTGCCCAAAGAAAAAACGCGGCGAGAGCGCCGACGTGAAGTCCGGCGAGCACAAGAACGTGGTAGACGCCCGTTTTTTGAAAATCAACCACGCGATCGCGCTCCACAAAACTCCGGTCGCCGAGGAGCATGGCGCGAGCAAGTGCCCCTTCCTCTGGCCGGGATGCGAACAGATCGTTGAGCGAACTGAGAAAGCGACCGCGCACGCGGGCAAACCGGTCCGAGAGGGTTAATCGAGGATGGTCCACGATCGTAAGAAGCTGGCCGTTTCGCAGCGAGCCCTGTAGTTGAATATTCTGGCGAGCGAGATAGCCGCGAAAATCAAAGCTGCCGGGATCGCCGTAGTTGTTCACAGGACGCGCCCGGACTAGCGCTTCGATGTGGTCCCCGGCGCGCGCCGGAGGTGGAACTGCGCTTGCCGATTCCGAGGTGTAGTACGTTAACCGCAGTCCGCCAGCGACGGGCGTAACCCCGGCTGAAGTTTCAACTTCATCCAGATTGATTTCATAACGCGTGCCCCAGGGCAGTGGCAGCGGATCGCTGCGCAGGCGTCCCCGCCAGCGCAACGCTGTACTTGCATCCAGCTTCCCGGATTCGATCAGAGTGCTGGCAAGATTGGGGGGGACGGACGCACGTTCCAGATTTGAAGCGGCCATGCCAAGCGATAGCCACGCGCCCGCGGCGAACAGCGCGGCGGCGAGAATCCAATTCCGACGGAGTGCGATGTATCCGATTAGTAGAAACAGGAGCGCCGCGAAAATAATTATTCGAGGGTTCAGCAGGGCAAATTTCTTCAGTTCGATCGAGAGGAGAATTCCTCCCGCAAAAAGGCAAACGGGAAAGAGGGAAGGCAGCTTCATGCGCGCCGTCTGAGCCGCACCAACACCTCCATATGATAGGTTTGTGGGAAAATGTCAAACAAATTAATGCTCTCGATCTCGTACGGGCCGGAACCAGTGGCACCATTCGTGCCCACCAGTTGTGTTAGGTCGCGCGCCAGGGTGGCAGGGTCGCAGGAAACGTAGTGGATGCGCGCGGGAGCGAGTTTCTTGAGGTGAGCAAGCGCTTCCGTTTCCACGCCAGCTCGCGGCGGATCGACGACAACCAAATCAGGCGTCTCATGCCAGCGGGAAAGAAATCCCTCCACCGTGATGTTGCGTGAAGAGGGCGACGAGCCGCCGCTCTCTTTCAAATTGGTCTCGAGGTCCTTTGCGGCGGCCAGATTCGATTCCACGCCGATCACGCGCTCGAACTGTTTCGTCAGCGCCACGGTGAACAATCCCACGCCCGCAAATAAATCGAGCGCCAGCCGCCCGCGCGTTTTGCCGATCACGGCATCGACCAGCGGGTCAACCAGAAAACGATTCACCTGAAAAAAGGAAAGATGGCCGACGCGGTAGGGAGCGCCGCCGACTGCGTACGTCAGATATCCAGGCCCGGCCAGGTGAAATGTATCGGCGCGCCGGTCCTGGATCAGAATTGATTCGACATTCGGTATGGATTCGCGCAGGGCGGCAGCAACGGATTCGGGAGAGTCAGCAAAGCGTTCGGCGGAAAGATTCAGAAGAATCTTTTCGTCACTCGAATCGGCGAAGGCTTCGATTTCATCGATGGCCGAGAGGACTTTGCCATGCGAGACCATCTCGCGCAGCCGTGAAAAAGTGTCAGCGAGCCGCGGCGAAAGTATCGTGCATTCCGACACAGCGCAAAGCTTCGTGCTGCCCATCTCGAAATAGCCGATCCCTGCGCTTCCCGTTGCGCCTTCCTGATTCGGGCGCAGTTTCCATTGCGCTCGATTGCGGTATCCAAACGGCGGTGATGCTTGCGTCTCGATCGCGCCCGTCCACTGGATGCGCCCGATGCGCCCAAGCGTTTCGCGAAGAATTTCCGCCTTGTATCGCAACTGCGCCTCATACGGCATGTGCTGGTACTGGCAGCCGCCGCAGCGTCCAAAATGCGGGCACGGCGCGGGCACGCGATCCACCGATGGTTCCACGACGCGTTCCAGACGCCCGCGAATGAATTTCTTCTTGCGCGCGGAAGATTCAATTTCAACGAGCTCTCCCGGGAGTACCAGCGGGACAAACACCGTGTGGCCGTCGTGATGCGCCAGACCGTCGCCGCCATACACCAGTTTTTCTATTCGGACTTCCATTCGGGTCGCTTTCCGTTGCGGGGGGTGTGATCCTCGGCCGGGGGCCTCAGGTCAGGTAGAACAAACTCAGGCGAGGAAGATTATAGCGCTCCCAGAGACGTTTCTGCATGTATTGCCGCTCGAGTTGCGCGAGCTGCGCGGAGTTCATCTTTCGACGGTAGGGCGCAAGCTGATGGTCCATGTCGCGGCGAAGTTCGAGGAGAAATTCCTCCGGCGCGCCAGCGGTCAGCGCGGCGGTGAGCTTTTCTTCGATGACGGTCAGGCGCCGTTCCAGGTCCTCAAGGTCCAGCGCGCCCGGAGATTCCACGAGCGGCGACAAATCCGCAAGGCGCGCGCGAGTCTCTTCGATGCGAGAAGCGAGTTCCGGTTGCGCCGCTCGCACCGCCGCGGCTGCTGCCAACAGACGTTCGGCATTTCTGTTGAAAAATGCGCGCAACACTTCGCGCGAAAAAGTTTCTTCCTCTTTTTTCAGCTGTCGTCGCGACGGGGCCCGTGCCTGCCGCGGTTTCCTTTTCTTCTTCCGCGGCTTCGAGCACAGCATCGACGCAGTAGGACAGGCTCTTCAACTGCCGCCCGCCCGCGGCGCGACGCGACCGCGAATAGCTTTCAAAGGCGCGATCGATTCCTTTCAGCACAGCCGAGAGCGGAATGCCCGCTTTCTGCCAGGTCTCGACAATGGCCCAGTCCAGCGGCGAAACCAGCAGATGCGCGCCGCGCTTCTGCCAGAAATATTCCTCGATTTCGGTGAAATAATTGAAGTAGTTCAGCTCGGCCATTGCTTCGCGGGATTTCAAGATTGGGTTTTTCTTTCCTTCGCGGCGGAAAGGGAAACGGGTGCTTTTTCGGCTCCTCCGGCGGAAGTGCGCTTCGCTGTTTGATTTCGCTCCCACACGATGCGCAGCCCTTCGAGCGTGAGAAATTCGTCGATGATTTCGATGTGCCGCGAAGCCCGCGCGATCAGGGGCGCTTGTCCTCCGGTCGCAATCACGCGCGCCTCTTCTCCGATCACGCTCTTGATGCGCGTGACGATTCCGTCCACCATATCCGCGTATCCGTAGTACAAGCCGGACTGCAGCGACTGCATCGTGTTCGTGCCGATGATTTTTCCGGGATCCTTGATCTCGACGCGGAACAAACGCGCGGCGCGCGAAAAAAGCGCTTCGGCCGAGATGCCGATACCGGGAGCGAGCACTCCGCCCATGTACTCGCCGCGCGCGGAGACCACATCAAAATTAATCGCCGTGCCGAAATCAACGACAATGCACGGGCCGCCGTATTTTGTGAACGCCGCCACGGCGTTTACGATCCGGTCCGCGCCCACTTCCTGCGGGTTGTCGTACAACACGGGCATGCCGGTCTTCACGCCCGGCTCGATGAACAGGGCCTTCACGCGAAAATACCGTTCGGACATTTCCTCGAGCGTGGAATTGAGCGGCGGCACAACCGAACTGATAATCACGCCGGTGACCGACGACGGGTCGATTCCCGCCAAAGTAAAAAGTTCTCTTGTGAGGATGCCGTACTCATCGACGGTCTGATCGCGCGCGGTCGTGAGCCGCCAGTGCGCCACGAGTTCCGTGCCGCGGAAAAATCCGAGGACCGTGTTCGTGTTTCCGACATCCAGCGTCAGCAGCATCAGTCCGCCTCGGAAAGTGTTCCCGCAATCACGGGCAAGATCCGCCCGTCGTCGCGCCTCACGCGCAAAAGGCCAGAGGGTTCGAGCCCTTCCGTCGTGCCGGTGTAGGTTTCAGACGGGGCTTCGATGCGCACGCGCTTTCCGCGAGCATAGCTGGAAACTTCGGAAAAGCGCGCGACGATCGTTTCCGGCCCTTCCGTTACAAAGCGATTGTAGTAGGAGTCGAGGTGCCGCAGCAACCGCGCGACAATTTCGACGCGGGATTGCGCGTGCCTGGTCTCGATACGCAGCGATGTGGCAATCTCGGACAAATCTTCGGGAACGCGTTCGTGGTTTACGTTGATGCCTATTCCCACGGCCACGAAATGGATTTGGTCCTGCTCTGCATTCATTTCCGTCAGGATGCCGCAGAATTTCTTTCGGCCGAAGAGCACATCGTTCGGCCAGCGCAGGTCGGGCGCGAGGCCGGTCTGCTCCAGGACGGCTTCGCGAACGGCGAGTCCGGCAACAAGAGTGATGAGTGGAGCTTGCTGCGGCGAAATCGGCGGCCGCAGCAGCACGGTCATGTAGATGCCATTCGTCTTTTCGGAGTGCCACGTGTGTCCGGCGCGGCCGCGCCCCGCCGTCTGCTCCTCCGCGATCACGACGGTGCCGTGCGGTTCCCCGCGCTCGCCCAGCGTCATCGCGACGGAGTTGGTCGAGTCAATTTTAAAAAAGTGATAGATGCGCTTTCCGAGCGGCCCCGGATGCAGGCGGCGGTGCAGCAGCTTCGGCGCCAGGATATCGGGCACCTTTTCGATCTGATATCCGGTACCTGTATGACCCTTCACGCGGACACCCAGCGCGCGCAGCTTTTCGATCCAGCGCCAGACCGTGCCGCGCGTCACGCCGATCTCGCGGGCGATTTTCGCGCCGCTGATGACGATCATCGTGTTGTCGGAAAGCAACGCGAGCAGCGCGTCAATGCGCCGATCCGTCGTGCCCGGGAGAGTCGTTTGCGCCATGAAAGTTTTATGCGTTCGAGTAGCACAGGCACTCTTGCCTGTGCGGTTTTGTAGGCCGCACTCACACTACCCGTTTAACCTGCGATCGCAAAACCCGCACAGGCAAAAGTGCCTGTGCTACTAAAGCCTTTCCAGCGGTGCGATGCGCTCTTTTGTTTTTTCCAACTCGGCGAGGCGCTCGGTGAGCGTCGATTCCAGTCCCTTGACGATGTGCTCTGGTGCGCGGCTGCGAAATGTTTCATCCTCCAGGCGCGCCTGCTTTGACGCAATGTCTTTTGTGAGGCGATCCTGTTCCTTTCGCAAACGCGAAAGCTCCGCCCGAACATCGAACGTAGCTTCGTACGGAATGAATAACTCAAAATCTTTCGTTGACCGCACGACGCCTTTCGTCGAATCGAATGGCGGCTTGGCGAATGAAAGGGAAGAGATGTTGGTAAGCCGCAAGATCGTTTCGAGGCTGCGTTCGACGACGGACTGAACAGCAGGCGTCGCCGCGCCCAGTTGAGCGGCGAGTTTCGCTTTATGATCGAGCTTCATTTCCGCGCGAATGTTCCGCGCCGAGGAGATGATCTCCTGCAGCAAAGCCACATTCTCTTCGGATCCAGCATCGATTCGCTCGGCGTGTGGTTCCGGGAACCGGTCAAGCGCAATCGAGCGCGCGCCTTCCCGCTGCGGCAACTGGTGCCACAATTCTTCGGTAAGAAATGGCATGAACGGGTGCAGCAGCCGCAACGCGCTCTCGAACGCCGCGAATAGATTCTTCCAGGTAGCCGCCGATTTCGATCGGTCCGGCGAAAGCAATTCAGGTTTCACCCATTCGATGTACCAGTCGCAGAAGTCTCCCCAAAAAAAGTGATAAACGACGTGCGCCGCCTCATGAAAACGGAAATGTGTGAGAGCATCGTTCACCTGCGCCGTCGCGCCGGCGAGGCGCGAAAAAATCCAGCGGTCAATCAGCGCCACTTCGCCGCCGGCGGCATAAGGCGCGGCTGCGCGCACCTCAGGAGACGCCAGCGCCTCAAGCGTTTCGCCGCCCGCGGTCTCATACTTGTCCAGATTCATGAACACGAATCGCGCGGCGTTCCAGATTTTGTTGGCGAACGCGCGGTAGCTCAGGATGCGATCTTCGGTCAGCACAATGTCAGTCCCGGGCGCGGCCATGATCGCCAGCGTGAAGCGCATCGCATCGGTCCCGTACTTCTCGTTCATCTCGACGGGGTCGATCCCCGTGCCTTTCGATTTCGACATCTTCTGGCCTTCGGCGTTGCGCACGATGGAATGCATCCACACCTGTCGAAACGGAACCTGTCCGGTAAATTTCAGGCCCATCATGATCATCCGCGCGACCCAGAAGAAAAGAATGTCGTAAGCGGTGACGAGCAAAGTCGTTGGGTAGTATTTCCGGTAGTCGGGCGTGTCGTCCGGCCAGCCCATCGTCGAGAACGGCCAGAGCGCCGAACTGAACCACGTTTCGAGCACGTCGGGATCTTGCGTCAGTTTTCCCGAACCGCACTTCGGGCATTTTGTCGGCGCCTCTCGCGCGACGATAATTTCCTTGCACCCGCCGCAATGCCACGCAGGAATCCGGTGCCCCCACCACAGTTGCCGGGAGATGCACCAGTCGCGAATGTTGCGCATCCACTCGAAATATTCGGTGCGGCGATTGTCCGGCATGAGCTCGACGTCGCCGCGCTCCACGGCCGCAATCGCGGGCTCGGCCAGCGGCTTCATTTTCACAAACCACTGCGTCGAAGCGCGCGGCTCGATGATCGTCCCGCAGCGGTCGCACGTTCCCACCGCATGTGTGTGGTCGGCAACTTTTTCGAGCAAGCCCGCCGCTTCGAGATCGGCAACCACGCGCTTCCGCGCCTCGAACCGGTCGAGGCCGGCATATTTCCCCGCCGCCGCGCTCATCTTCGCGTCGTCGGTCATCACGTCGATTTCGGGCAAGATTGTGGCGGCGCCCGATTTCAAAATCGTTCGGATCGTGCGCCGGAGTGACTTTCACCGCGCCTGTCCCGAAGTCGCGGTCCACCATAAAATCGTCCACGATGGGAATTTCGCGGTTCATCAGCGGCAGCAAAACCATCTTGCCGATCAAATGCTGGTAGCGCGGATCGCTCGGATGGACGGCCACGGCCGTATCTCCCAGCATGGTTTCAGGCCGAGTGGTGGCCACGACGACGTGTTCCTTCGTCCCCACAATCGGGTAGCGAATGTGCCAGAGGTGGCCCTGCCGCTCTTCGTGAACGGTTTCGAGATCGCTGATCGCTGTGCGGCATTGCGGGCACCAGTTCACAATGTAGTGGCCGCGATAGATCAGTCCGTCTTCGTAGAGGCGCACGAAGACTTCCGTAACGGCGCGCGACAGCTCCGGCGAAAGTGTGAACCGCTCGCGCGTCCAGTCGCAGCTTTCGCCAAGCTGCACCATTTGCCGCGTAATCGTGCCGCCGGATTCAGCCTTCCATTCCCAGACTTTTCGTTCAAACGCTTCGCGGCCCAAATCGCGGTAATTGATCCCCTGAGCGGCAAGCTGGCGCACCACCACGCGCTGCGTCGAGATCCCTGCGTGGTCGGTCCCGGGCAGGTACAGCGTGTTGTAACCCTGCATCCGCCGCCAGCGCGTAAGGATATCGATCTCGGTGTGGTCGAGCATGTGGCCGATGTGCAGCGACCCGGTCACGTTCGGCGGCGGGATGACGATGGAAAACACCGGCCCCGGCGCGTTCACGTCGGCGCGAAACAGGTTTTCGTCGGCCCATTTCTTCGCCCAGTGCCGCTCGATCAGCTGCGGCTCGTAAGCTTTTGGAATTTCTCTCGGCATGTTCTCCAGCCCTGCGGTCAAGAGGATTACTATACGGACGCTCGCGCGGACGGTCAAATGCGTCTTCCTGGCGCACAATGCTGAACAATTTATTTTATTTCGTGAGGGAGCAGCGAAGGGACTGCGTTTCTAACGCTTCTGGATTTCCCGATGGACGAGCGCCTGTACAACCGGGCGCAAAAATTCCTTGGTAATGATATCCACGACTTGCGGGCGCATCTTGTCCAGTACGCGCTGTACGACAGCCTCGACCAATGCCGCGTCTGGCGCTTCAAGCGCAGAGGAATTGGCCGATGCCGGTTGAGCATTTCCCTCTGTCCCCGCGGGTTTCTGTTGCGAGGCAGAAGCAGGCGCGGGTGCAGCGAACGAGGCAGGCACGGCGGGCGGCGGCGCCACAGGAACTGCCGAGGGCCTGGGTTTTTCTGCAACAGGTTCGGCGGATTTGGGCTGCAGGCTTGCGGCCAAATCGGCCCAATCTCCCTTCGGAATCGAACGCGCCGTGTCCTCGGCGCTTTGCGCCGAAGAGTTCAGAGAAGGCTGCGTTTTGAGAGGGTCCGGAGCTTGTGCGGCGATTTTTTCCTGCGGCTGAGCGGGCGGCGCCGCTGGCGGATGCGCCGATGGTACCGTTGGGGCCGGAGCCAAAAAAGAAACCGGAGCCATGGACGGTGTGGAGGATTCCGCCATGATTAGTTCGGGAGCAGATTTTGAACTAGCCGCTTCGTCTGAATCTTGCTTATCAGCAGTCTCTAAAACTTCCGAGCCCCATGCCGGAGCCGTCTCTGGGGTTTCGTCAATCGGAGCAGGAGGTACCGAAGCCATCCATTCAATCGGATTGGCGGCGAGGTCTGCCGGCTTGGCAGCTTCGACGGTCAGTGAAGCTTGCGAGGCCGCATCCTGCGCGATCAGGGACGTTGACCCCACGATCGTGGAAGTCTGGTCTACCTCTGCTTCTTCCCGCACCAGCTCAAAAGGCTCCATCGGCTCGATCGGCTCAATCGCCTTCGGGAGTTCCACTTCCGCGCTGCGCGAAAGGGCATCTTCGCCCAGATTCCACCCGCGCGTGGAAATCGCCGATGAAATCTCTCCCTCCGCCTCCGAATCTTCCTCTTCGGTCTTCGGCGCGGGCTCTTCCGATTTCCAAAAAATCGGATCGCCCAGGGATGAATCGCGGGAACTCGTCAGAATTTGTTCGTCGTCAACCGGCTCGATCGCTCCTGTCCCGGCCGCTGCGGATTCCTGCACAGGCGGTTCCAGGAGCTGCCCAAACGCCATCGGG
Organism: uncultured Acidobacteriota bacterium; assembly: GCA_963804145.1. Taxonomy (GTDB): domain Bacteria; phylum Acidobacteriota; class Terriglobia; order Acidiferrales; family UBA7541; genus Palsa-360. Next base: position 322,662 of record CAWDPI010000012.1, read on the forward strand.
CGTTCACCCTCGCCAAAGGACAAGCGATCCATGGGCGGCGGAAATTCCTGTTCGGGCAATTCTTCCGGTGTTGCCGCCGGTGCGGGATGTACCTCCGCGGTTGCGACACCGCCGCCGGCCTTGCTCTGCATGGAAACCGCGGGCTTAGAAATCGCCACGGCCACCAACCGGTCGCCAAGTGTGCGATCGAGCAGCGTTTTCACCATCGCAATCAGAGGGTCCGGGGGAACGAATGGCTTCTTTAGAATTCCATCGGCGCCGACGCGCTGCGCTTCGGGTTCATCCAGAGGATCAAACGCTCCCACCAGCAGCACAACGGGAACGTGCGAAAAGCGCGCGTCCTTCTTGATGTATTCACAGACTTCATACCCATTTCGCACGGGCATGAAAATGTCGGCCAGGACGAGGTCGGGCGCAATATCGGCGAGTTTCCGAACGGCAGCGTCGCCGTTGTTTACCGCAACAACCTCAACGCCCAGTTCAGCCAAAGCGAGGGCTACCGTCTTCTGGACGTTGCTATTATCGTCGGCTACCAGGATCTTTGCCACGGGCCGTCCTCCCGATTACCGCGGGCGCGAATGTCCCGTTTTGCGCAAAGGCACAAAAGGGCATAGTCCATTGGTAACATCATGATCCAAGTGAGTCAATAAAGACCCGACAGGCGTGTGTCCGAATGAACTAGTCGCCATTCTGGGGGACGGTCAGGAAAAGACTTACAGGCGAATCCGCGGGAAACAGCTAGAAGGGAATGAGTTTGCGGAGACCGCTCTTCTTCTTGCTGGTGGATTCCTGGCTCGTATCGGCGGGCGCTGCGGGGGTGGTTGCCGGTTGGGTGGTACTGTCCGCCGCCGCGGGAGTTGTTGAGCTGGCGGGCTGCGTGGTACTCGAATCCGTCGTGGCGTCGGTGGTAGCGGGTTGAGTTGCGTCCGTGGTTGCGGCAGGGGTGTCTGAAGCCGCAGGGGCCGCATCCGTTGCAGGCGACGAAGGAAGGGCATTCGGACTTCCCGGCGTGATCGTCTCAACTGTCGCTGTGCTTCCAATGCCGGAGGTTTTAGCCTGATTTGCATTTGGCTGCAGACTGAATCCAATCGTCTCATCGCCGGATTCGCTGGCGGGCGTCATGGTCGGGGGGCCGCTGCGAGCGGCCGTTGAGACGTCCGGAGTCGTCTTCAGGACACTCATGGTTCGCTTTATTCTTCCCGGACGGTCAGCCGATTGTTCCTTTTGCATGCGCGCGACGGCAGTGGGATCAGCGGGAGGAACGGGCACACCAAATTTGACGAGCTTGTTTTTGGCATCGCCGGCGAGAGGAGAAAGCGGATAATCTTTTACGATCCTGCTGTAATACCGCGCGGCGATGTCATTGTGCTCGCCCTTTTCATAGATCTGCCCCAGCATCCAGTTGGCTTGATCCGCCTGGCTGTAAAGCGGATAGCGATTCGTCAATTCGATCAGGCGAGCGCCCGCAGCGCGGTACGCGGTGCGCCTGTAATAAAAGGCGGCAACTCTGAAATTGCCTTCCGCCAAAACTTCCTGGACGTCGCGGAGGTGTTGCTCGGCCTGTGGAACGAGAGGGCTGTTGGGATATTTTTCCAGGAACGTCTGGAATTCCGCTTCCGCCTGCACGGCTTCGGCGTGATCGCGGTCCGGCTTCTCCATTTGGCGGTAGTGCGCCATGGCGATCTGCATCTGGGCGTAAGCCGATTCATCGAGGAAGGGAAAGAACGTAATGAAGTCTTTGTATTCGACGATGGATTGCTTCAGGCCCGCGGTTCCGCCTTCCTTGTAGTAGGAATCTCCGATCTCCAGTTTCGCCTTGGCCAGGTATTCACTGTCCGGGTAGGTGTTGATCAGGGTTTGCAAGGAAAGGCGGCCGATGGAGTAACGGCCGTGCTTCATGTCGTTGGTGGCCTTGGCGTAAAGGACTTTGTCGGGTTCAGCGGAAGTTCCGGCGGCGGGAGCCGCATTCTTCTTGCCCAAACACCCGGCGAGGAACGTCGCTGCGAGCGCCATGAGACATATGGTTCGGCCTGGTTTCAACTTTGATCCTTTTTCGGCGGGCTCACCGCCGCAGCGAAATCCCGCCCGAGCCTTAAACTTTTTGTGCCAGCGCCCCATCGGCCATTTGCTTCATCGCGCGCACGGCCTCCGCAGCGTCGGGGGTATGGAATATGGAGGTACCGGCGACCAGAATTTCGGCGCCGGCTCGAACTAGATCGGCCACGTTTTCCGGACCGACTCCCCCGTCCACTTCGATCCGGAAGGAATGATTATAGCTCTCTCGAATTCGTTTTAGCTCGCGAATCTTTCCGAGAGCCCCTGGAATAAATTTTTGCCCGCCGAATCCCGGATTTACCGACATCACCAGAATATGGTCCACTTTCCCGAAAATTTCGGAAAGCACGGATACGGGCGTCGCCGGGTTGATCACGGCGCCGGGCTGGCATCCGTGCTCTCGAATCATCGCCAGCGCCCGATCCAGATGCGGTGTGGCTTCCTCGTGAACGGAAATCATGTCGGCGCCCGCCTCGGCAAATGCCTGGATATACAGCTCCGGATTCTGGATCATCAGATGCACGTCCAGGGGCAGGCGGGTTGCCTTGCGCAACGAACTTACTACGGGTACGCCGATGGAGATATTCGGCACGAAATGCCCGTCCATTACATCGACATGCAGCATCGCCGCGCCGCCGCGTTCCACCGCGCGAATCCCGTCGCCAAGGCAGGAAAAGTCCGCGGCGAGGATGGACGGGGCAATTTCGACGGGATAGGTCACAATTTCTCCGCCGCCATCTTACCAGATTCGCGCTTTTGCTTGCACCGTGGGAGTATCAGATATGAAAAATCGTCCTGCGCGATCGTTGGAATTCCTACTGCGCCACAATCATCTCGATGGGTGATTCGTTCGTTATCTTGGAACCCGGCTCAGGCGTCTGCTCCGTGACAACGCCCTTTGGCCACTGCGGCGAGGAAACAAACGTGGTCTTCGATAGTTTGATCCCGGCGGAAGATAGCAGCCGGTCCGCGTCCGGCAGGGGCATGCCAACGAGCCATGGCATGATGTAAGAAGCCTGCGCCTGTCCTTGCGCAACAAGCAAATCGACTCGCGGGCTTGCCGCCTTCGTTCCTGGCGGCGGCGTCTGCTGCAAAATGGTGTCGGACAATGCGGCCGGAGCGGCGAATGCAGTCACTTCGCCCAGTTGCAGGCCTACCTGCAGCAACTGGATGCGGGCTACACGAAGGGATTCTCCCATCAGCGACGGAGTGGTCACATTTTGCGGGCCCAGGCTGAGGACAACGTGCGCGTTCTGCGAAACTTTCATCCGCTCGCCTTCCGGGGGACTCTGCCGGGCAACGGCATTGGCCGGCAGATCGCTATACACGCGATCGACGACTTTCAATTGCAGCCCGAGTCCCTGCAGGATGCCAAGCGCTTCAGCCGAACTTTTGCCGACCAGATTGGGCATGGTCACTTCGCGGCCCTGAATTGCGAAACGCATCGCCGTCACGGCGCTCAGAAACGCCGCCGCTGCCAGGATAAAAACCAGCAGCCCCATGCGAAATACCCATTCGATTCGCTCGCGAAGACTCATCGATTCACCGCGATCAATTTAGCATGCGCCACGCACAGCTTCCAGCGCGGCGGAAGAAAACCGTTTCAACACAGAGAACACAGAGGGGAGAGCAGAGAGCGCTACAGAGAAAACCTGGGAATGCTATACGCCAACAGGAACTGACCACAAATTTTGAATCCATTTCTCCGTGTCCTCTGTGCTTCTCCCTCAGTGTTCTCCGTGTTAAGCCTTTGAATTTCGCCGTTCGATGACCGCCGCGAAGAACCCATCCGTCCCCTGCTCAGGCGGAAAAGTCCGAAAGAAGCCGTCGGTGCTAACGACGCTCTGTATTTGCACGGACTTTTGCAAGTAGCTCTCGATGGCGCTCCGAGGATCAGCGAGTTGGAAAGCGTCGCCCAGTACTTCGCGGACGACAAATTCATTTTCTTCTGGCTCGAGCGAACACGTGGAGTACACCAGCCGTCCGCCGGGCGCCAGATGGGGGAGAGCATTTTGAAGCAAGCGCGCCTGGCGGTCATGCAGATCGCGGAGATCTTCCGCGCGGAGCTTCCATCGAATTTCCGGATGCCGTGCGAGCGTGCCCGTGCCGGAGCAGGGAACATCGACCAGAATGCGTTCGAACGCGCGTTCGAATGGAAGCGGCAGCGCTCCGTCCAGGGCGAGAGTCTCCACATTTCGAACGCCGGCGCGTTCGAATCGCTCTCGCATGGCGCGCGCGCGATGCTCGTGGAGATCCGCCGCGACGACGTGGCCTTGCGCTCCAACCGCTCGCGCGAGGAGCAAGGTCTTGCCGCCCGGCGCAGCGCATAGGTCGAGTACAGAATTGCCGGGATCGGCCGCCACAAGGCACGCTACGGCCTGGGAAGCCTCATCCTGGATGGCTACCCAACCGCTGCGCACCGCTTCGCTCGCCGTGGGGTTTCCTCCTTCGAACACCAAAGCATCGCGCAACAATCGTCCCGGCTGGATGCGGCATCCAGCCCGTTCGAACGACGCCATCGCCTCTTCGCGCCGTTGCGGATCAAGCACACACCCTGAAAGAGCAGGGACGCGATTGTTTGCCTCGACCAGGTTGCGCGTCCGCTCTTCTCCATAGATTCGAAGCCAGCGCTCAACCATCCAGGTGGGATGCGAATATTGAATTCCGATCCGGTCTGCAAAAGGGAGATCGGCGGGAAAGAGCCGCGCAACGGCTTCGGCGGGCGAATTTCCGGGTGAGGATTCCTTGGCCGTTTTGCGCAGGATGGCATTCACCAAAGTAGCTGCAGAACGTTTCCTGGCCCGCTTGACCAGTTCCACCGATTCGTGGACAGCGGCGCGCGCCGGAACGCGGTCGAGAAATAATAGTTGGTACACGCCCAATCGCAGTGCGATCCGAACCTCGACGTCGGCCATACTCGCCGGCTTTTTCAAATTGCGATCAATAATGAAATCGAGGAGTCTTTGCCAGCGCAAAACGCCAAGCACAAGTTCGGTAGCCAGGCCGGCATCTTCGGTCTTCAATGTCGTGTCCAACTCGGCGCGCAGCACGTCATCCGCGTACGCATCTTGTTTCGCGACGCGCAGCAACACATCGAATGCAATCGTTCGCGCTTGTGAAACCGGCATGGGCAAACATGGAACCACACTATGCCGAGGAAGGGAAATGACGATACCGGAGGGTAGCAGGCCAGTTTCCGAGAAGACGACTTTACAGGCGCTGGCCCGAGTTGTGACGTGATGCGAGCTCCTGGGATTACTCCTGGATTGCCGACTATCCATACGGAACCTCGGCTACTGCGTTCCCAGAACGCGGTTTCAGGGAAACGTCTGTATTCACTGGCGGGGCGATGAATTATAACGTCATCACGGAAAGCTTTCATCAAACCCGTTTTCCGCCCACAATGATTGCTCCCTAATTACCGTTACTCTGCCGCTATGCGGAAGCGGTGTGGTAATATGAGCATATTCCGATGGAGCTTTATGAGACTACATCCCGTTTCTGGGTTCCTTTGTGGTCCTATTGCCAATTGCCATCATGATGGCCGGATTGCGTGGACGGCGGCCCTAGCGCCGCGGTTCGCACGCTATCTGGCCGCAGCTTGGATGGTGTTGCTTATCCTCGTCATCACCCCGGCAGCCCAGGCGCAGTCCGGAGAATGGGCCTGGATTAGCGGCAGCAGCTCATATAACAACCTAAATGGGGTCTACGGCGTTCTGGGGGTTCCTGCTCCTGGTAATGTCCCGCCTGCGCGGGTTGCCCCTGTCAGTTGGACGGACAGCAGCGGTAATCTTTGGCTCTTTGGGGGCAGCGCAGCCTCCAGTGGGGGGAATTCGTCCATTCATTTCAATGACCTCTGGGAGTTCGTTCCCGCCACCAACGAGTGGGTGTGGATGAGTGGTTATGACCTAACGGCAGCCGGAGTGTATGGAAGTTTAGGGGTTCCGGCCGAAGGCAACGTCCCAGGAAGCCGGGAGAATGCCGTTGGATGGACCGATAGCAGCGGAAACCTTTGGCTCTTTGGGGGATGGGGTTACGACGCCACCGAAACGTTTGGCAATCTCAATGACCTTTGGGAGTTCAATCCCAAAACCAAACAGTGGACCTGGATGGGTGGCAGCAGCACGTTACCGAACGCGAATGACAGCTGCCAGCCAGGTGTCTACGGCACGCTGGGAGTTGCCGCCGTTGACAACGTCCCCGGTGGCCGAATATTGGCGATGAGTTGGACAGACATCCATGGCAACTTCTGGCTATTTGGCGGCGGCGGTTGCGATTCAACCGGCGTCCAGGGTTTGCTGAATGATTTATGGGAGTTCAACCCCGCGACCAAGGCGTGGACCTGGATCAGCGGCAGCAATATCTCAAGAGGTACCGGGAATGCCGGCGAACCAGGGATTTACGGTACCGTCGGAATCGCCTCTTCCAACAACGTGCCAGGCGGCCGATGGTATGCCACCACCTGGGCTGACAGCAGCGGCAACCTCTGGCTCTTTGGGGGCAGCGGGTTCGATTCCGTCGGTCCCCGCGGCTATCTGAACGATCTCTGGAAATTTGCCCCTTCCACCAACGAATGGACGTGGATCAGCGGAAGCAGCGTGATTGGAAACAGCAACTGTTATGAACCCAATCTGGAATGCGCGCCGTCAGCGGTCTACGGAACCCTCGGCCAGTACGCGGCTGGAAATGTGCCCGGCGGCAGGAATGGAGCGGTCGGTGCCGTCGACGGCAGAGGCAACCTCCTGCTTTTTGGGGGCGACAATAATGCCGCTGGGATTGACAATTTTCTAAATGATTTTTGGGAATTCAATCCTCAGATGACGGAGTGGGCCTGGATAGGCGGCTCGAACACAGCCGTCTGCGCGGTAGACGATAACCTGGGGAATTGTATCGTCGATGGGGTGCGCGGAGTTTACGGAACTTTGGGAGTTCCGGCAGCCGGCAACGTTCCTGGTAGCCGCGAGGGCACCAGTTGGACCGGCAAGGATGGGAGCCTATGGATTTTTGGCGGAGACGGGTTGGATGCCGACGATAATCTCGGGTTGCTCAACGATCTCTGGGAGTATCAGGTCAAACAGAGTCCCACGGTCACCCTGGCCTCGAGCGCAAGTCCGGTCTATGCGCAGAACGACGTCACGCTGACCGCGACGGTCGCAGCGGCGAGCGGAACTCCCACCGGCGCCGTAACCTTTCTCGATGGCACAGCATCGATCGGTACCGTCGCTTTGAATTCATCAGGACAGTCAACTCTGACGGTTGGTTCCCTGGCTGTTGGTTCGCACGCGCTCACCGCCAGTTACGGCGGCGATACAAACGACTTTGCTGCTGTTAGTGCAACAGTCACTCAAATGGTGGATGACTTCAGCATCAATGCCGGGCCGACAATCGCAGCCACGATCAGCTCCGGCGGCTCTGCGACCTATACCTTCACTTTCAGCCCCGTCGCACCAGCGACCAGCTTCCCGGCGGCGATCACACTTTCAGCATCGGGCGGCCCTGCCGGCGTAACCTACAGTTTCTCAACCGCGACCATTTCCGGCGGCGCTGGCTTTACTTCGGTAAACCTAACTGTCAGGACTCCCGGCAACGCGACTGCCTTCGTGAGTGCGCACCGACAGCGTGGCGCTTATCTCACTGCCCAGCTTTCACTGGCCTTTCTGCTACTGCCACTGGTGGGCAATCTCCGCAAATACGGAACGCGGCTGAAAAGACTGGCGGCGCCTATGTTGCTAATGCTCCTCTGCCTCGCAGCTTCCGCCTGTCTGGTCGGCTGTGCAGGGGGAAGCACTCCCGTCAGCACCCAGCCACAGACCTACACAATTACCGTCACTGGAGCGGCGGGCCCGCTGATCCATTCAACCAATGTGACCCTCACGGTCAACTGACTCAGGCACGATGCTTGGTTTCGTAAGAAGTGAATTTGAAGTTTATTCCCAGCCTCTCGAAAAGTTTGGTTTTGAGTAATAGCTCTGCTTCTGGGAAGTTGCCACCCGGACGTACCGACCAGCCTGCCGTTTGCTGGCGGTCAGGTTCCGGATCCGGACAAACCGCAAGCCGGGCAGAATAGGGCTTATGAGGAGGCCGGTTGTGACTGGCGGCACACTTTCCTTCTCTTTCGTGAACCTGTTCCCATTGCCACCGCCCCTGTCGCCATCCCCTCCGCACTCTGTTGGTGAGCGATCTTCGATTCGGTGCGGTGGGGGTGGGCCGGCTGCTCCGGGTGAATTCACCTACTTGCCAGGCGAGCCGCCGGTGACAACCGACCAGGACTTTGGCATCGTTTCTTTGCTGATGCCCTTTTGTGGTTCGCTCTTCCCAGAGTTCCTGCGACCAGGTCGTAACCCCAGAAAACAGCCAACCTCGCGGCTCTTCGGAAACCGATAGGGGTCCTCGATCGTCAGCACATACGTCAGAGCGATCTGTGTTCCCACGCCCTTCACCTGCTTCAGCAAGGACACTTCCGGGTACGCTTGCTTGGCGATGTTCTCCATCCGCTGGTCGTACTCCTTGACGCGCTCGTTCAGCGATTCGATTTCTTTAAACAGCGGCACCAGAACCTCGCGCAACTCCGCGCTCAATCCTTCGGCCAGCTTCTCGTTCACCTGATACGTCCCACACTTGGGCAGTCGTTGGCCGTAAGACTTCACGAGCCCTCGTGCGGCGTTCACCAAGGCCGTTCGAGCACTGACCAGTTCCGCCCGCGCCCGAATCACCGTCAGATGAATTTGTGCTTTCGCGCTGCGATGCCGTACCGGCCCCAACAACTCCGGATCAATTCGCACTAGCCGTGCCAGTGTTCGAGCATCGTGCCGATCATCTTTTCGATTGCTCTTGGTAATCAATTGCACTTTTTGGGCGTGCGCCACGATCACTTCGTGTCCCAACTCGGTGAGCACCCGGCTGATCCATGGGGAATGGGTTCCGGTCTCCAGGGCGATGAGACTTCGCGGTATCTTTCCAAAGGTTTGCTTCATCGCTTCCGGTGTCGTCGCTAGCTTTGTTCCAAAATGATTTGGCCCGCTTCATCCAAAACACAATAGAACGACCAGCAATCTCACAGATCCAAACCGATCGTCAGCTTCTGCTCCTTGAAAAGTTTGCTCTTCAATACCTGCACAGTGCTAGTCTGCTTCATAAGCCGGTCTCCTTTTCGTTGCGCTTTGAGCGCGTCGACCATTGGGAGCGTATCGCATCCCGCCGGAGATCGGCCTTCTCATCCCATCTGTGAAATGTCCTTATCGGAATCTGGGCCACACCCTCCAGGAGCGAAACGTTGTTACCTTCTGCGCGTCAATAAATGCGGACGATCGATTGCCACATGGCTATGATCAGATTATGAAGACAACTCCGAGGACGGACACTGTTCGCTTCACCGGTAAAGGGCAGGTTGTAATCCCGCGTTGGCTACGGAAGGAGTTGGATATCGAACAGGGCACGCGCGCCTTTGTTTACCAAGAGGGAGACGTCATAGTGCCTAAGCCGATTACTCACAGGCACATCAGGAATCTCCGAGGGTCCTTGAAGTGCTCGGCCTTGTTGAAAGCGGTAATGGACGAGCGGAAGCGCGAGCGAAAACTGGAGTGAATGCGATTTAATTTAGTCAAACCCTTCGTCAGCGGCCAGACGCGCGCCGTTCGCAAATTGGCGCGCGGAAATCTTTTTGCGCCCTTCGATTTGTACGGATTCCAGCTGCAGGCAAGTCCCTTCTCCGCAGACGACATATAGATCCGCCGTTCTATGAATAATTTCGCCGATTGCCAAGGTGGCCCACTCAGTGCTGGGCGCTGCCGGACGGCCCCACAGCCGGCAAGTTTGCCCTCGGAACGTGGTATATGTGCCCGGCCAGGGTGTGAATCCGCGCATGCGGTTGTAAATTTGCTGCGCGGGTCGCGTCCAGTCGATTCGTCCATCTTCTTTTTTCAAAATAGGCGCGTATGAGACGCTTTTGTCTTCCTGCGGCGTTGGCGAAATTTCTCCGCGGTCAAATTGCAGGAGCGAGTCGGCGATCAGGTCCGCGCCGATGGCGCTCATGCGCGTGGCAAGCTCGGGCGCGGTTTCGTCGGGCCCGATCTCGACCTCGCGGCGCAGTAGCGTTGGGCCCGTATCCATTCCCGCGTCGATTTGCATGGTGGTGAGTCCGGTGATGGTTTCGCCATTGGCGATGGCCCAGTGGATTGGCGCGGCTCCCCGATAACGCGGGAGCAGCGACGCGTGCAGATTAATCCAACCAAGGCGGGGAATCGTTAAGAGCCGCGCGGGAATAATCTGCCCGTAGGCAATAATCACGACGGCATCGGGGGCAATGCGTTTCAAAAACTCTTGCGCGGATTCAGACTTTATCGTTTCGGGTTGATAGACGTGGAGCCCAAGTTCGAGAGCGGCTTCCTTTACAGGCGAGCTGCTGACGTGCTGGCCGCGTCCGCGGGGGCGGTCGGGTTGGGTGATGACGGCTTCGATCGAAAATTCCGGACGCTCCGCGAGCCGGCGGAGAGAGGGCACTGCAAATTCCGGCGTGCCACAAAAAACGATGCGCAAAGCAGTCATCGCAGTGACGGGAAATTACCATTCGCCGGTCTTCCGCAATTTGCGGATCCGGCGCTTGATCAGGTCTCGTTTGAGCATGCTGAGGTGCTGAAGAAAGAGGATGCCGTCGAGATGGTCGATCTCGTGGCAAAAGGCGCGGGCCAGCAGCCCCTCGCCGCGCATCTCATAAACTTCGCCCTTCAAGTTTTGCGCGCGCACGGTCACATATGCCGGGCGCAGCACATTTCCGCGGAACCCGGGAATCGAGAGGCATCCTTCCTCTTCGCGCTGGTCTCCTTCCACATGGATGATCTCGGGATTGGCAAGCACCAGCCGCGCTTCGGGATTTTTCCCCACGCTCACGTCAATCACGGCCAGCCGTTTCGATAGTCCGATCTGCGTCGCCGCGAGCCCCACGCCCTGCGCTACATACATGGACTCGAACATGTCCTCGCAAAGCTTGGCGAGGTCGTCGTCAAATTTGTCCACTGGTTTGGTCGGCGATTCCAGCACAGCGGCCCCGTATTTTGTGATCGGGAAAATCATCTCAGCAGTTCACTCGATTCATGGAATCCACAGATGAACACAGATAAACACTGATAAAAAAGAAAGATTAAGAATGAATTTCCTATCTGTGTTCATCTGTGTTTATCTGTGGCTTCAAAATTCCTTCAGTTGGCGCATGTAGCCGTCGAAGTTGCGGCGCGTCTCGCCCAGCGAGTCGCCGCCGAATTTCTCTACCATGGCTTGCGCGAGCACGATCGAAACCATGGCTTCGCCGGCGACTCCGCCGGCGGGGACGACGCACACATCGGAGCGCTCGTACGCGGCGGAAATGGGCTGCTTGGTCACCATGTCCACGGTGCTGAGCGGGGTTCGCAGCGTGGAAATCGGCTTCAGGTACCCGCGCACGATGACGTCCTGGCCGTTGGTGATGCCGCCCTCGAGCCCGCCGGCGCGGTTCGACGGGCGCGTGAATTTTTTTGCGGCGGCATCGTATCCGATCTCGTCCATCACTTCGGAGCCGTAGGAAGTGGCCGCCGCAATTCCCGCGCCGATCTCGACGCCCTTCACCGCTTGGATCGACATCACCGCCTGCGCCAGCCGCGCATCGAGTTTTTCGTCCCACTGCGCGTGAGAGCCGAGGCCGGTGACAACGTTGTGCGCCACCACTTCGAAAATGCCTCCCACCGTATTCCCGGCGCGGTGTACAACGTCCACCTCGCCTTTCATCAGGGCTTCGGTCTCGGCATCGACGCAGCGCAGGGGAGAATCCAGGTTGGCGCAGACCGCCTGAATTTCGCTCCAGGAAGCGGCGCGCGAAAGACGCGCCTTGCCAACGGCGATCACATGGCTCAGCACTTCGCATTCAAACTGGCGGAGCAGCAGCTTGGCGATGCTGCCCGCGGCCACGCGCGCGGCGGTCTCCCGCGCCGACGCGCGTTCCAAAATGTACCGCGCATCATGGAGATTGAATTTCATGGAGCCGGCCAGGTCCGCGTGGCCCGGGCGAGGCGCCGTCAAACGGCGCTCGGCGCTTTCGGAGTCCGGAAAATTTTCAACGGGGAGCGCCTTTTCCCAGTTGGCCCAGTCGCGATTCTCGATGCGCAGAGCGATGGGCGCGCCGATCGTTTGCCCGTGCCGCACGCCGGCCAGGAATTCGACGCGGTCCTTTTCGATTTTCTGGCGCCCGCCGCGGCCATAGCCCAGCTGCCGCCGGTGCAGTTCCCGCTGCACGAATTCAAAGTCGATGGGCACACCCGCGGGCAGGCCGCTGATCCACGCAATCAGCGCCTGACCGTGCGATTCCCCCGCAGTGACGAAGCGAAACATGGAAGGCTCGACATTCTATCGGACCCGGCACGGCGCGTAAAGCGGTGAAAGGCGCTTCGGCAGGTTGCAGGTGACAGATTGCAGGTTTTAGGTTTCACCCTAACACCTGCCACCTGCAACCTACTCCTCGCATATCGCGTCCGTGATTCATTTACGTTGCTTGACGTCCCCGGCTGCGAACAGTACGCTGTTCTGGAACTCACCTGCGCTCGAGGGACACCCGACGGCGACCGATGGCGACGACCGACCCCAAACTCCTTGAGCCCGATACCATTTCGGTGACCGGGGCTCTTACGGAAGGAGCGAAGCGGTGGATCCTGCACGTGCAGGAATACTCGCTTCTGTCGGCCCGGTCAGTCACCAACCTTTTTAGTCCCCCTTACTACGTTTCCGACGTGCTGGACCAGATGGACATCATCGGCGTTGGATCGCTGCCGATTGTCTTGCTGACCGGCTTTTTCATCGGCGCGGTCATGGTTCTGCAAACGGCCGCGCAATTCGAGAGGTTTGGACAGACGGCGCTGACGGCGGACGTGGTGTCGCTGGCGCTGGTCCGCGAACTCGGGCCCTCGATTACCGGATTGCTGGTGGCGGGGCGCAATGCATCGGGAATGGCGTCGGAATTGGGATCGATGATTGTGACCGAGCAAGTGGACGCCATGCGCGCGATGGGCACCGACCCGATCCGCAAACTGGTGACGCCGCGCATGGTGGCGACCGTTCTGATGCTGCCCCTGCTCACCGCGATGGCGGATTTCATGGGGCTGATCGGCGGATATCTGGTGTCTGCTTTCACACTGCGGTTGAATGCGGTCACCTTCTGGACGCGAGCGATTGATATTCTTGAGTTTTCAGACCTGATGCAGGGGCTCACCAAGCCGATCGTCTTCGGCTTTATCATCGCGACGGTGGGATGCTATCAGGGATTAAGGGTAAAGGGCGGGACGCAAGGAGTGGGTCGAGCGACCACGCAAGCTGTGGTTACCGCTTCCGTGGTCATCCTGGTCACCAACTTTTTCCTGACGAAGTTGATGCTGTACCTTGCAGGGCACTTCCTCCAGCCGAAATAGCAATCGTCGCCGCACGGCGGACGTTTCCATCTATAATCACTGGGATGAATGCGCGGCCGGTGCCACGACGGCGTAGGCGCATTCTTTCAGAATGAGCGCGACCTCAGACAGCGAACCTGTTCTCTCCCTCGAAGACGTCAGCATTGGTTTCGACAAAGGCATCGTGCTCAACGGCCTTTCGTTTTCCGTGGCTCCCCGTGAAACTAAAATCCTGATCGGAGAAAGCGGATCCGGAAAAACGCTTATCCTGAAATTGGCCGCGGGCTTGATCCAGCCGGATTCGGGAACGGTGCAAATGCTGGGCCAGGATCTTGGCCGCATGTCGGAAAAAGAACTGCTCGCGTTCCGAAGAAACATCGGATTCGTGTTTCAGGAAGGCGCGCTGTTTGACTCTCTGACGGTCGCTGAAAACGTGGCGTACTCCCTACGCGAAGAACACGTGCCGGAGGAAGAGATCGAGCCGCGTGTGCGCGAATCCCTGCGATTCGTGGAGATGGAAGACACTCTGGACAAATTGCCCGCTGAACTTTCGGGCGGCATGCGGCGGCGCGTCTCGATCGCGCGCGCTCTGGTGTCGCGGCCCCATGTAGTCCTTTATGATTCCCCAACGGCGGGTCTCGATCCGGTGACTTCGCAGACGATCATCAATCTGATTCTGCGCCTGCGCGACACGCAAGGCGTCACATCGCTGCTCGCCACGCACCGCTTGCAGGACGCCTTCGGCCTAGCGAGTTACCAGTTCGACGGCAAGTCCGGCCGGGTCGTGCCCGTTTCGCGCAATGGAGGCTCGCGCTCCTCCGGCGCGGCGACCACTTTTGTCGTGCTTCGCGAAGGGAAAGTTTATTTCGAGGGGAGCCCGCCGGAACTTGCGGACACTCGCGACGCGTATTTACGCCGGTTTTTGTTGTAACTTGGAGGATGCTGTACGGGATTCGTTGAGGAGGAACACCGATGGCGCAACACAAACAGTTGACGTGGACCGAGCTCCGAGTTGGATTGTTTGTCCTCGCTGGAGCCGTTTTGCTGGCCGTGGTCATTTTCTATGTGACGGGCGGCGGCGGTTGGGGACCGAAGTACCGGCTGCGCGCGTTTCTGCCTGAAGTGGACGGACTGACCATCGGCGCGCCCGTCCGCGTTGACGGCGTCGAGGTCGGCAACGTGGAGCAGATTTCGATTGCCGTCCCGAAGCCGGGCGAGCCGACATCGAAGGACCGGAACATTGAGGTTGATTTGCGCATCCAGAAGACTTTTGCTTCGTATATCCGCTCGGATTCTTCGGCGGGACTCATTACCGAGGGACTGCTCGGCAACCGCTACGTGGACATCGACCGCGGATACGTGGGGCGCGTCCTGCAGAACGACGAGGAAATACCCGGCAGGGAAGAGAAGGCCCTGAAGGAAGTCGTCGAGCGAAGCGCGGACCTGATGGATGATCTCGAGCGCCATCACGAAACAGGCCAGCGCCGTGCTGACCGATGTGCGCAACGGGCGCGGCTCGCTCGGCAAGTTCATGGTCGACGAGGCCGCCTACAATCATCTCAACAATACACTCGGAGAACCTCGACCACATGATGTCCGACGTCCAGGCGGGAAAGGGAACGCTCGGGAAACTCGTTACGGACGACGAAATGTACAATCGCGTGAACTCCGTCGCGGGACGCGTCGACAACGTGCTCGAAGCCGTTCAGAACCAGCAGGGCACGCTCGGCAAGCTCGTCTATGACCCGGGCATCCACGAAAGCGCGAAAAGGTTGATCGACAACAGCAACGCGTTTTTTGCCGATGTGCGGGGCGGCAAAGGAACTCTCGGCAAGCTCGCCACGGACGACTCATTGTTCGCGCAGTACAAGCAGGCCGGGGAAAATCTTTCCAGCGCGACGGCAAAACTCAATTCCAACCAAAACACCATCGGCAAATTTTTTGACGACCCGAAATTCTACGACAACTTTGCGGGGCTTGCCGGGGACATGCGGCTGCTGATGGGAGATTTTCGCAGGGATCCGAAAAAATTCCTGCACGTGAAGTTCTCCGTTTTTTAGATCGGATTTTTCACGGTTAGAACGAACCTCCGCCTCTGAAGAGGCGGGCAACAGCAGTTCGCATCCGCCGGGCCTGTGCTGTAGCCCGGGTCTTCAGACCCGGGGATTTTTCGCGGTATGGCGCCCCATTGTCGTGAGTTGCGATTTCGTCAGTATGCGCAGCGCGAGAGGTTACCGGAAATCCGGCATAAGGAAAATCGCGTAGAACGTGGCGGCGAGGGTCATGAAGGCTCCCGCGAGAAAAATATTTCCTGGATGCAAATGGGCCCACGAGGAAAGCACGAAATAAAGCCCTGCGGCGAGAAACACGCCAACGAAGGAGAGCAGATTGGCTGCCGCGATCACGCCGCCCTTTTCCTCTCGCTTGGGCCGGTGCTGGATCAGCGCATTGAGAGGCACAGCGTAAAAGCCGCCGAAAAATCCGAGCAAACAAAGATCGACTCGCACCGGCCAAATGCTCAGGCCGCGCATCGAAACCAGGAAACCGAACACCGTCATTCCGATGCCGCCAAGAGGAACCAGGCGGTGCTCTATCTTTCCGCGCGAAAGATAACCTGCCGCGAGGCTGCCCATCCCGATGCCGATTCCCACCGCGGCTTGTAAATAACTGATCTGCGTTTCATCCACGCGCAGAACGTCGTGTCCATACACGACGATCACGAATTGCAACAGTGCGGCCAGAAACCACAAATAGGTATTGCCGATAACAGCCCATTCAAGAACACGATCCGCCGCAATGACGCGCAGCTGCCCGCCGAGATCGGCGAACGGATTGGCTCGAAATTTCCGCGCAGGGTCGGCGGCAGGCACGCGCGAAATGCCCATGCTGGTGATCAAGCCGATCATCGTGAGTCCAAGAAAAATTACGCCGGACCAAACGTGGCGGCCTCGAAGCGCGTCGGCCAGAAATCCCGCGAACATCACCGCGGTAATCGATGCGAGGAATGTGCCGAGCTCGATGACGCCGTTTCCCCAGGAGAGCTTGTTTTCGGGGAGCAGCTCGGGCAAGAGGCCATACTTCGACGGGCCGAAGAGCGCCCCCTGCGTGCTGATCAGAAATACGGCGGCGGCCTCCATCGGCAGATTTCCGGCCGCGAATGCTGCGATGGCAAAAAGTCCGACGCCAATCTCAAAAAGTTTTGTGCCGATTGTGACGGTCCGCTTGCTGTAGCGGTCGGCAAAATATCCGCCCGCAAGCGAAAACAAAATGAATGGAATGGCGAACAGCGCGCCCACGAGCAGGATGAAGCCATCGCGCACATCGGAAGGAAAATTCCGTTCGACAATCAGGTAAATCACGAGGAACTTCAACCCATTGTCGTTGAAGGCGCCCTGAAATTGTGTGACGATCAGGCTCCAGAAGCCGAGCCGCCAGTGGGCGGGAGGTCCCGGCACGATTTGGACCGGTACGACGGCGGATACCGTTTCCGTATTTGCAGCCGATGCGTCTTTGGGGACAGTGGACATTTGCGTCGCGCGAAGGATCACAGTATGGGCAGTGCGGCCTCTTCGCCTGAATTTCAGTGTAGACATGGATCGCCCGTCGAGCAAGGCTTTGGCGCGCGGCTTGCGTCGTGTAGAATCTAAAACACGCAATAGTGGCGGAACGGCAGACGCGGCAGACTCAAAATCCAAACAGACCATTCACATCGTCGCGCACCCACGACCTATTAGAGATGTAACACTCTTCGCGATACCCTCGGAGTCGGTAGGTAGGATTCCTGCTAGTCTGCCCTTGGCGTTTTCCTCTTCCACGAATCGTCCTAACTTTCGGAGAAGCTTTGCAGTCGTTCTCGGGCGATAGCAATCTGTGAATCCAAAGTCGCGGCCATTTCCTGCAACAGGTCTCGACCTCGAGCCGCAGCCTCGTCAGTCTTAGCCTTGAGTTTGAAGTGGTCGCATTGCTCAAGTATCAGGACTTCCTTGTCGATTTCCACGAGCCGTCTCTCGACCTGAGCAATCTTGCGAATCACCCGAACCAGCTCCGCCCCTGCTCCTTCACCCCTAACGGAATCGGGGCTGCTTTCGTACTCCTCTAGGATTGCCCGAAGTCGCGCTTCGTCGCCCTCTTCATATGCTCGGTTTGCCGCGGTCATCAGGCGCTCTCTTTGCAGGCGATCTGTGCTGTCGATCGATAGGTCTGGGTGGATTCGCTTGGCAACCTCACGGTACAAGTTTTTGAGAGTCTGAGACTGCGTTGATTTGGAGCTTACATTCTCGGCCGCCAAACTTTCATCAAAAACGGCCCGTGAAGCCTGAGCTTGCGAACGAGCTTGCGTCGCGGCGTTCCCGGCGTTCATGTCCTGTGGTTGCATGCGCGCAGCATGCTCCGCAATCATGGCCTCGATTTCGTCGAGTTCCGCATAGCGTTTCCCAACTGTTCTCATATAGGTTTGCTCAAAGGCGGAGAGTTCAGAGCGCAAGGCTGTCAAGAATAGTTCTCTATCAGCTAGCAAGGATTGGAGCCGGGACAATTCGTCTTTCTTCCTGACGAGTTCATCGTCTTCCGGTCGTCTTCCGAGTAGGGGATCCGTGGCCATGCAGGTGCCGTCAGTATTCAGAATTGGCAACGATGGCTGAATTGTACTCTTCAGATGAGCGCATGAAACTGTTTTTACTGGGCGCGTATCAAAATGGATATATTTAAGTGTCAGGGAGTGGGTTCAATCCGTTTGGCAGGTTTGGCTGCGAGCAGAAGCAAATGACCGATCACAACGATAAGGGCGAGATTGTCCCGAGTGTGTCTCGGGGTCTGGTAAAGCACGGGGCGAACTTCGTGCGCCGAGGGCTTGACGATCTGTCTCAGCTAGCAGGCTCTGATGCGGATGCGTCTGGAAAGTCAGAGGCGGAGCAGCTCAGGAATGCTAACCAGGAATTAGCTGAGAAAGTGCAGGAATTGCAACAGCGCATGAGGGAAATTAATCTCCTAAGCGAAATGGCAAGCCGGCTCCAGTCGTGTAAGGATGTCAATGAGGCTTATGCCGAGATCAGTAATGTGGCGGAAAAATTATTTCCAAAATGGTCGGGCGCGCTTTGCGTACCGAGCGCTTCCAGAACCATGGTGGAGACCGTTGCCAATTGGGGGGAGGCCAGTGAAGGAGAACGTGTTTTTGCCCCAGACGATTGCTGGGCATTGCGTCGAGGCCAGCCGCAATCGTTCCGGCTCG
This sequence comes from uncultured Acidobacteriota bacterium, assembly GCA_963804145.1. Taxonomy (GTDB): domain Bacteria; phylum Acidobacteriota; class Terriglobia; order Acidiferrales; family UBA7541; genus Palsa-360. The sequence continues at coordinate 341,349 of CAWDPI010000012.1, forward strand.
GGGATGAGGGATCGGCTTGCCGCCACATTGATCTGACCAAAGTAACAGAGTCTCTTTGTGTTCCCTTCATGGCTCAAGGGGAAGCGCTTGGAATCGTGAGTTTGCAAATGCGAGGCAGCCAGGAAGATCAGGAGAGCCCGATTCGATCCTCGGGAGAGGCGGAACGTCGGCTGGCGGCGGTGCTGGCCGAACACGTAGCCCTGGCGCTCGGGAATCTAAAATTGAAAGTGAGTCTTAAAAATCAGTCGATATGCGATCCGCTGACTGGACTCTTCAATCGCCGCTACATGGAGGAATCGTTGGAGCGAGAGTTCAGCCGGGCGAATCGCAACAAAACCTCCGTTGCGATCGTCATGATGGACCTTGACCACTTCAAGCGCTTCAACGATACGTTCGGCCACGAGGCCGGGGACAGTCTGCTTTGTACAGTCGGAGACCTCTTGAAAAAGAACACGCGACGCCAGGATATAGCCTGTCGCTACGGTGGAAGGGATTTCGTTCTTGCCTTCGCCGATTCCAATTTAGCCGACGCTCTCCGACAGGCCGAGATCCTGCGGCAGCAGGTGAAACAGCTGACTGTCGAGCATGCTGGCCAGCTCCTGGGAACCGTCAGCGTCTCGATAGGCGTGGCTCTTTTTCCCGACCACGGGAATTCGATGGGCGATGTTTTTAGAGCTTCCTACGAGGCATTGTCCTGCGCGAAACGGGATGGGCGAGACCGCGTATCCCTGTATCAACCATAGCGTCGAACGGCCGGAACGCGTTCTTGTATGTACCTTTCTCCTGAAAAAGATGCCACTAAGTTATTCATTCTTTAGGGAGGCGCAAAACCACTTTCTTCCGTCCCCGTATCGTTAGAGCCCACTCAATCCCATCTCGGAATGTGGCCCTTATAAGAGCGCCAAAGAACTTTCCTCGCCCGCTCGCGCAATCCGTGGAATCTATACTCCGTATTTGGGCGAAAAATATCAGACGCCCGCTTGCGACCTTGTAGCGTTTCGAGCCACTCAGGTTCAACGCCCGAAGGTTCATAATCTTCCATTGCGGGCACCTTCGTGGGGGATCGCCCGTCGAGCAAGGCTTTGGCGCGCGGCTTGATATGTTATTCTGTGACCGTGCCCGAGTGGCGGAACTGGCAGACGCGCTGGACTCAAAATCCAGTGGCCGCAAGGCCGTGATGGTTCGACTCCATTCTCGGGCACCATCTTTTTTCCAACGTCTCATTGATGAATTGAAAATCCTTTGGTAGATCCGTTCGCGACAAGGTGGAAAAATTCAGAGGACGGGTGCGGGTCCGCCGCGACGGACAGCCCGCAGGAAAGAGGTTGTGTCATGAAAATTACTCGCATCGCGGTCATTGCAGCGGTTTTGGCTATGCCCATGTTCGCTCAGGGCCAGACCCCGGCGGCCAAGAATGACAAGGCCGTTCAGGAAGTCGTCGCGTTCCGAGACCGCTATATCGAAGCGGAAGAGAATCGGGACATGGCGTTTCTGGATAAAATATTGGCGGATGATTTTTTCGCGCTCAATCCGCAGGGGAAATTGCTCGACAAGGCGGGTCAGCTTGAAAATTTAAAGAGGCCCGACCGCACGCTGAAGGTGCTCAACGCTCGCGAAACTCACGTGCAATTTTATGCCAACGGGGATGTGGCCATCTTGACCGAACACGTGACCGTCGACGGCACGGATAAGGGGAAACCGTTCGGGGGAGAGTACAGGTTCCTTCGAGTCTTCGCCAAGCAGAACGGAAACTGGAAGGTTGTGCTGGCGCAAAGTTCGCCGATGCCGGACCAGCCGGCGGCCTCGAAATAGTTTCGCCGATTTTAGTAGCACAGCCATCCGCCGCGGCGGATGGCTGTGCTACTTACTTGCTTAGCGCGGTCTCCTTGAGTTCGACCACGCCGCCCGCCGACCGGTCGCGCGCAATCAAAAGCACCGCGAGCGCTCCGGCGGCGGACAGCCCCGCGAGCGGCAGAATTGCCAGCGGATAACTTCCGGTGGCCTGCTTGATATACCCAACCACGTACGTCGTGCCGAATCCAGCGAGGTTGCTGATCGCGTTCATCTGGGCCAGCCCTGCGGCCGCTGTTCCTGCGGAGAGCCATTCGGCCGAAAGAGCCCACACCGGACCTTTGCCTGCATAGATTCCGATGACAGCCAGGCACAGGATGATGATGATGGAAAGCAGCGAGTTAAACACCAGCGCTGACGCCAGGCTGACGGCAGTGACCATCAGCGGGAGCGCCGTGTGCCACACGCGCTCACCGGTCTGATCCGACCGCTTCCCCCACAGGACCATGATCACGGACGCCAGCGCGAACGGCACGGAACTGAGCAGGCCGGTCTGCATATTGGTGAGGCCGTACGATTTGATGATCTGCGGCTGCCAGATTTGAATGCCGCTGCTGACGGCTGTGCTTCCCGCGAGCGTCACGCTCAAAACCAGAACGTATTTGTTCCACAGAACTTTCCACAAGCCGATCCTGCCCACGCGTTTGTGGTCGCCGTCTTCTGACTGCAGCTTGCCGAGTAGCCACGATTTTTGTTCGACGTCGAGCCATCGCGCGCTGGAAGGCTTATCGCTCAGGACGAAGAGGCAGAACAATCCCAGAAGCACTGCCGGGGCGCCTTCCATCACGAACATCCATTGCCAGCCTCGAAGTCCGAGCCATCCATCCACGCCGAGCAGCGCGGCGGATATCGGCGAACCCAAGAAACTGGAAACAGGAATTGCGACCGTAAACAATCCCACGATTCGAGCCCGGTATTCTCTCGGAAACCAGTAGGTGATGTAGAGGATTACACCGGGGAAAAAACCCGCCTCGGCGACGCCGAGCAGCAGCCGCATGGTGTAAAACGAACGCGGCCCCACGACGAATGCGGTGCCCGCCGCAAGAAAGCCCCACGTAATCATGATCCGGGCAATCCAGATTCGCGCCCCGATCTTCTCGAGCAGCAGGTTGCTGGGAACTTCAAACAGAAAATAGGAAACGAAAAAAATTCCTCCGCCGAAGCCGAACACCTTGGGCGACATGTGGAGGTCCTTGACCATCTGGAGCGCGGCAAAGCCGACGTTTACGCGGTCGACGAAGGAAACGAAGTAGCAGACCATCAAAAACGGCAAGAGACGCCAGGTGATCTGGCGCATGGTCCTGGCTTGCAGGGAGGATGGAGTCGAAGGATCGGCCGGGGCCGTCAAGGATGCGGTCCTTTCCGTTTCGCTCCGTGTAGGGTCCGTGAGAAGGCCACGGCTATCGGCGATGCGCGGGATTGCCCCGATTTAGAGGCCGTTGGCACGGCGCGGTTCATAGGAGGTCGGGACTTCAGTCCCGACGAAAGGCATCGTCTAATCAGGGGTTTTAACCCCTGAAGCTTCAGGGGCTAAAGCCCGCAACAAAACGCGACCTGAATGGCCGAGCTGAAGCTCGGCCCTCCTAAACGCGAAACCTTTCAAATCAGGACGCTGCCCAATGCATCGGATACGTGACTTAATCGGCGGCTGCGGTTGCCACCAGCGAATTGACCACCGCTTCCACTTCGCGTTTTTGCGCGGCGGTTACGGGCAGCAGCGGCCCGCGAACCGGCCCGCCGTAGTAGCCGCGGTAATCCATGGCGTATTTCACGCCGGCGATGCCCAACTGCCTCACGAGTTTTTTGGACGCGGGCAAAATGCGCCGGTTCAGATCCTGGGCCTTCGAGTTCTGATTCGCGGCGACGGCTTGATATAGTTCGATGCACAGCTCCGGCAAACAATCCGCGAGCGCCAGGACTCCGCCCACTGCGCCCAGCATCAAGGAAGCGTAGAGCGTGTCCGCCGACCCGACCACGGTCTGGAATGCTTCAGGAGCGGCCGCGATGATTTCGCCGACTCGCTGCACGTTTCCGGAACTCTCTTTGATCCCGATAATATTCGGATGTTCGGCGAGCCGCGCGACGAGATCTGGCTCGAGCGCCACGCCGGTGAATTGGGGAATAGAGTAAAGCACCACGGGAAGCTTGGACGCGTCGGCCACGCGCCGGTAGTGTTCGACGAGGGCATCTGCTGTGAGCGCCGATTTGTAGAAGCTGGGCGTCTTGACCAGCACGAAATCGAAACCGAGATTGGCCGCGGCCTTGCTTCGCGAGATCGTCTCCGGAGTCGACTCGGATCCAACGCCGGCAACCAGGATGCGTCCAGGCGCCGCAGCTTCGCGGACTGTGGAAAATATCTGCTCGACTTCCGCGCGCGTCAGCAATACGGACTCGCCCGTAGAGCCGACCGCCACATAGCCCGACAGCGGAAGGCGGTTGTAACGGGCGATATTCTCGCGCAGGCGGTCAACAGCGATGGCGCCTTCACCGTCAAACGGCGTTGTGATCGCCGGAAAGATTCCATTCAGTTTCATTCCAGAATTCCTCCCAAAGGAATGTTTTTGTTTAAGATGGCACTTTCATGATGGCACAGGCGCAGTCACGGCTCCAAGGGGAAATCGCCGCCTGCAGCTACTCGAAAACCGTAGTCGGCATATTTGAATTCCGGAGGAATGCTGGAGCGCGCCGCCGTCCGCGTCACCTTGATGTGATGGCGCCACGAGCCGCCTCGCGAAGCGCGGCGATTGCTGGAAGGCGGCCCTTGCGGATTCCGCTCGGGCGAAACGGCATAGTAGCCCGCGTCGTACCAATCGGCGCACCATTCGTGCACGTTGTCGCCAAGATTGTAGAGGCCATACGGATTCGGCGCATACAATCCAACTGGCTCGGGGGCTGATTTCCAGCGGCTCGCGTAATCGGGAAGCTCTTCAGGCGCGCAGTTGCCCCAGGGAAAATCTTCACCCTCCACGCCGCCACGCGCGGCGCGCTCCCATTCGGCTTCGGTGGGGAGCCGGTAGTGCTTGCCAAGCGCGCGGCTCAGCCAATCACAATATGCGACGGCGTCTACCCAGGACACCGCGACGACGGGCTGCGCGGGATTTGCAAAGGTCGGATCAGTCCAGAGTAAGGGCGGCGGATGGCGCTCGTCTTCCAAAAAGCGAGCGTACTCCGCGTTCGTCGTCTGGAACGCGGCGAGTTCAAACGCATCGACCCACACGCGATGCGCGGGCTTTTCGTCATCGCGGCCCACATCACAGCCCATCGTGAACCATCCTTCAGGAATGCGGCGCATCACTGGTTCGCGGATTTGAGCGCGGCGAAAATCAGGGGTTGCCATTTGCCTGTGGCCTCAGCGGTATCCGGCTGTCGCACGCCGTTCGTGCGAGAGTTCTTCCAGGAGTTTTTCGGCGATAGGCTTTCCTTCCGGAGGCAGCGTAAGCTTCGATTCGATACGTCGTACTATGCCAGCAGCCGTGTCATAGCGTACGCCCGCGTCCAGAGCGCTGCGCCGGCTGAGAAACGTCTCCACGAGCGCAAACTCTTCAGGCGTGAGCCGGTTTGCTCCATACTGGTGCGTGGCCGCCTGGGCGGGAGCGTTCCACTGTGGCGCGACGGTTTCGAACGGCTTCTCGTGAACTACCACGGTCCCCGCAACGTAATCGCCGAGCCGCTTGCTTTGCGGGCTGATCCACGCGCACAGCACGCCGATTCCATAGGCGAAGGGCAGCTGATCAACAATGCGGAGTAGATTGCGTCCAACCGCGTCAATTGCCGTGATGGGCTGGCCGGAATCTTTGATCACTCGAAGATGCGTGAGGCGTTTGCCTGGAGTCTGCCCGTTCCAGACGGATTCGAATATGATGAAATAACCGTATATCAAAAGAAATATAGCGAAGATGAGAATGGCAGCGATCCAAAGTCCGGCGGACGACGGGAGGCTGCGGGCATCTCCTGCAAAAACAAAACTGAGGCCGAAGAACATCAATCCCAGGACAACAGCTACTGCGGTCTGAATCAGCGTGTCGATCAGAACGGCGAGGAAGCGGCTTCCAATACCCGCAAGTGGGAATTCAATCGACGTCTGTTCCGGCGTTTCAATGATAAGCTTTTCGCCGGCGGCGGGATCGTACGCGGCTGGATCTGATGGACTCGAGGACATAGATGATTTCCACTCGATGGCTGGCGAAACGTAAACCGCACTGGCAGCGCCTCGAGCAGCTCGTGGACCGCTCGGGGCGGGGCGGCGTGGCAGCCCTCGACCATGACGAATTGCAGGAACTGGGCCTATTGTACCGCCAAACGGCCTCCGACCTTGCGACGGTGCGCGAGGATATCACGAGCCGTCCGTTCACGTCCTACCTCAACCAGCTTCTGGCGCGCGCGCACAATCTGATTTACATGGGCAGGAGCCCGAAGTGGGACGGTATCGTCCGCTTTTACGTGGACACGTACCCGCGGATTTTTCGGGAGACGTTTCCGCTCGTGCTTTTGTCAGCCCTCGTTTTTGCCGCGGGCGGAATCGCGGGCGCGGTGGTGACGCTTCGCGATCCGGGTTTCGCGCACCAGATTCTCGGACCCGACATGATCGAATCGATCGAGAAACGCGAGATGTGGACCCACTCCATCCTGGCCGTTAAGCCCATGGCGGCATCGGGAATCATGACCAACAACATCATGGTAGGGTTCACCATGTTCGCTGCCGGAATCACGGCAGGGCTTGGTACTCTCGGGCTGCTGATTACGAATGGTCTGCTGATGGGAGTGCTCGCGGTTGCCACCGCCCGCGCAGGCATGGCGCTGCAGCTTTGGGATTTCGTCGCGGCGCACGGAGCGCTGGAGCTGCCGGCCATCTTCATCGCTGCGGGAGCGGGCCTCGAAATCGCGCGCGGCCTGTTGTTTCCGGGAATGATGCCGCGAAAGGATTCCTTGCGGCTGGCGGGCAACCGGGGAGCCAAGCTTTTTCTGGGAACAATTCCGCTTTTGGTGGTGGCCGGGGTGATTGAGGCGTTTATTTCGCCGGTAAAAATCCCGACGCCGCTGAAGTTCCTTCTGTCCGCGGCCCTGTTCACGGCGCTGGTCTTGTACTTGTCCAGTGGAAGCGGAAAACCGGCGGTCCAGGAAAATTAGGGGCGCGCCAATGTCTTTCACGAACTAAGAATTTCAAATTTGAAATCTGAAATTGCAGTTCGCGGTTCACAAATCACGAATGACCGGCACTCTCCGCCCCCGCCTGATCAAATGAGGCTGCGGTCCTTAATATCGAGATACTGGTTGACGAGCGAGACGGCCAGCGCGCCCGGCATCAGTTCCATCGCGAGCACGCCCTGTTGCCTGAGCCGCCGCAACAATAGCTCGCGCCGCTGCACGATTTCGATCGCCGCGATGTAGCGGAACATCTCTTCTTCCGATTCAGGACGCCGCGCGACACGTTCGTTCAAGTCAGGCTGGCCTACCGCCGCAAATAACACCAGGTGCCGCCGCGTCATCTGCAGAGCGTATTCCACCACGTCCGGCGTGCCCGCGGTTTCGGCGAGATCGGTGATCCACACGATCAGGCTGCGGCGGTGTTGTTCGGTGAGCAGCGCGTGGGCCGCGCGGCCGTGATCGGCTTCGTAGGGCTCGGAGTGCACGAGCGCAAGAGACTCGACGAGCGAGTGCAGATGAACCGCGCCGCGCCCGGCATTCTGATTCTGCTGAATCTCCCGGCCGTAGGCGAGCAATCCCACGCGATCTCCGGAGTGCATGGCGACCTGCGCGAGCGCGAGCGCGGCGTCCACGGCGTAGTCCAGTTTCGATAATCGCAGCGACGATCCGCCACTCACGATCTGCTCGCGCAAAAGGCGCCCCGCATCGAGCACGATCCACACCGTCTGGCTGCGCTCCACCTGAAACACGCGCGTGATGAGCTTTGAACGCCTAGCGGTAGCCGTCCAGCTGATATTGCGGAATTCGTCGCCCGTCCGGTATTCGCGAAGGCTTTCAAACTCGCGGCCGAGTCCGCGCAACCGCCTGCGCCGCCGCTCCATCGATACCTGGCGCGCGCGGATGAGATACAGCGTCTGCTGCTTGGCCTGTTCGAGATTGGGGAGAACGCGCACGCTCGCCGAAGTTTCCGCCACGGCCCAGCGCTCGGCCAGCCGCAAGGCGCTTTGGTAGCGCACAAAAAAATGTCCGACGGACAGGTCGCCGCGCTGCGCCGGAAAAATTTCGTATTCCGCGCTTGCCGTTCCGCCGGCCGGCGCCGCAAGTTCGACCGCCGGAGGCTCGCGGCGCAGCGCGCGCGATGTCTCGTCCGTCACGCGCGCGAATACGGGGCGCCGGCCGAAGTTGTGCAATTCGACCGAAACTTTAGAGCGCACTCCGAGCGAGGGAGGGGAATGCCAGACGCGTTGCAGTTCGAGCTCTCCCGGCTTTGGAAGGCGAAGCAAATCCTGGAGCCAGAGAAGCAGAAACAGACCATCCCAGATAAACATTCCCGCGATCAGCCGGGGAGACCACGCAGCCGGCACAACCCAGACGATTCCAATCAGCAACGCGATAAAGAATCGCGTGCCAAAGCCGATCCTGAATCGCCCCGTCGAATGCGCCCGCGCGGACGCGACGGCAGGAATGAATGTCCGCGCTGAATTCACTTCGGCACCTCGACAGCCGAAAGAATTTCCGCAATCACAGAATCCGCAGTGAGGCCCTCGAGGTCAGCTTCCGGTTTCAACATGAGCCGATGGCGCAGGACGGCGGGCGCTGCGGCCTTAACGTCGTCAGGTAACAAGAATTCGCGGCCTTCCATTCCGGCAAGCGCGCGCGCAACAAAGAAAAGGCCGATCGCTGCGCGCGGGCTAGCGCCAAGCGACAGCGCAGGCCAGTCGCGCGTCCGGCGAATCACCGAAACGATGTATTGATAGAGCGCCGGCTCGACGCGCACCTGCGCAATCTCGGCTCGCGCGGCGGTCAACAGAGCCGGATCGATGGGTTCGAGCGGCACCTGTTCGATCAAATGCGCATCGGTGAGGGATTCAAAGCGTTTCAGAATTGCGCTTTCCTCTTCCGCGCTCGGGTAGTCGATCCGGATTTTCAAGAGGAACCGGTCAAGTTGAGCTTCAGGCAGTGGATACGTTCCCTCGAACTCCACCGGATTTTGCGTCGCAAACACGGTGAAGTGCGGCCCTAGAGAATAGCGAACGCCGTCAATCGTAGCTTGCCGCTCTTCCATCGCTTCGAGCAGCGCGGCCTGCGTGCGCGCCGTCGTGCGGTTGATTTCGTCGACGAGCAGCAAATCGGTGAAGATGGGCCCGCGATGCAGCGTGAACGCGCTGGTGGCGAGGTTGAACACGTTCGTTCCAATCACGTCGGCCGGCATCAAATCCGCCGTGCACTGGATGCGCTGAAACCCGAGGGCGCAAATTCGCGCAAGCGTTTTGACCGTGAGAGTTTTTGCCAGGCCAGGCACGCCTTCGAGCAGGGCGTGGCCGCCGCAGGCGAGGACGATCAAAAGTTGATCGACAGTTTCCTGCTGGCCGATGATGACCTTCGACAGCTCGGTGCGAATATGCGTCGTGAGGCGTGCGAGATTTTCCACTTAGCGTTTCTCCTCATTAGGTCGCTTCTTAAGCCCAAACAACACTTCGTAGTGTTCGAGCGCCTGCACAATCTTCAGCGCCTCCGAGCCGGGGATGTCCCGTTCGTGCGCGGCTTTTTCGGCCCGTTGTAAAGTGTCCATGAGTCCGGGCTGCTTCCACCCCAGCCGCTCGCGGACCGCGGCGTCCAGCTGCGTGTTGGAAATCGTGGGCGGAAGCGCAAGCCGGCGAAGCAATGGCGTGCGGAATCGCTGGTAGGCCACGCGAACCGCCGCGGAGCCTGCGTTCGCGCGGCGATACAAATCACCGAGCGTGTCGACAAATTCGAGTGGCGAAAGCCGCGACACAGTGGCCGGCGCGTAAAGCGGGCCGCTCCTCCGACCAAACGCCAGCAAAACGAAAGCAGCTACAAGGGCCAGTTGAAAAATCGCCCACGGCACAGGCGTCACCTTGAAATAGTCCCACAGAGATCCGCGATAGCCATGAAAATATTCGTCCCACAACACAGTGATCTCGCCGGGACTCGCTCCGGGCCGCACCGCCTGAATAGCGTCAAGAAAAAACGGCAGGTTCCCCTCACGAGTAATTCCGGAGTTGGTAATCGGCGTCGGCGCGGCCCACCAAAGAATACGGCCTCGACCGAGTTTCCAGGTCACAACGATTGCTTCGCCTGCGTTGCCGTAAAGGGGAACGTGAGGACCTTCCCAAACATCCCACTTGCTAGTTGCAATCATCGTAATTTTCGGCGCATCGCGAGTGAAAGGGCTTGGAGCGATTGCAGGAAAGCTGCGTTCGGCACGGCCAAGAGTCGTGTCAATGATTGGCGTGACGTCGCCGACACCCACGAAAAGATAGGGAAAATTCCCAGCGTAAAGCACCCATCCGCCGGAACGCACAAAACTCAGCAGTGCATTCTGTTCATCCTTTTCAGGATAGTTGTTGGGATCCGCGAGAATGAGGATCTTGCCATCGGGATCCGGCGGCAGTTCCGACGGCAGTTTTTCCCATCGCTCTGACTGGTACCCCAGCTGACGGAGAAGCAAGTAGGCGGCTTGTGCGCCACCGGTCGACGTCGAATACGTCGTCGGAACTCCCTGGTCTTCCGCTTCGTCCGGAGTCGGGGCAAATACAACCGTGACGACAATCAATACAAGCAGAATCGCTCCAGCGATGAGCAGGAGTTTGCGGTCGCCCGGATCTAGGGTAGATGGCATCCCAGAGTCTCCAGTTGGGTGAGGGAGTCGCGAAAGTCCGCCTCCGTCGCGATGTGATAGCCGTACCAGATTTTTTCCAGCCGCGACGTGAGCAGGGAGAGCGCTTGCTGACTCGTCGCAAGTGTTTCCGGCAGGATGAGCTTCGACTTGGCGAGCGCGCGAAGGTATTCGCGCGGCGTCTTGGCGCGATCCGGGGCCAGCGCGCCAATGTCCTGAAGCCGCGCGACGCCCGCCCAGTAGGCGCAATGAATGGCCATGCGGTAGTCGCCGCGCTCGGCCGCTCCGCGCGCGGCGAAGATCCACTCCTGCCAGGACCGCGCGGGGACGGCCGCAGCCTGCAAGGCCATTTCCACTCCTCTGGCCGTGCGAAACCAGCGGCGGAAAATCCAGTAGGCAATGAGGATGGCCGCCGCGCAAACGCCGATCCACAGCAAAATGTACCCGAGAGTGTCCTGACCGCCGACCCCGTGAAGAAGGCGGGAAAACGCGTTCAAAAGTATTTCGTTGATGCGTGCGCGAAGTTTGTCCCACCAGGATTGCTGCCGTGCGTGCGCATATTCAGAGCGGGCCAAAATAGCGTTCAGTTTCTCCCGGGCGGAATCCGTGCCAGGGGGCGGCTGACCGGAAAGGGAGGAGGCTTCCGCGGCCAGTGCATCGAGATATTCCCTCGCCTGATTCACTTGTTGTCCGCGAAGTTCAGGCTGCCTTTCCGCTTCGACTAATCGCGAGACGAGAAGATCGGTCGGCACATCGTAGCGGCGGCCGTCGGCTTCCACGGCCCACGCTTGTGGAAGGGATTCGCGATACTCTCGCAATGTTTCCGTGGACTTGCCGGCGATTTCCAGTTTCGCCTTTTGCCGGCCCAGCTCTTCGATAAAGGATTGTGAATCATAGACTGGCCCCGCCGAAGGTTGCGGCGCAGTTTCCGAGGCCCGCGCAGCTGTAGGCTGAATTAGGATGAGCGCAAGCAAAAGTGCGCAGAGGACCTGAAGGGCCCTCGTTGAAAGGGAATTGACCGAATCGAACCGTTCAGGACGCATCTCTTCCAAACACCGAGGGCACGCCGCCCGTAATCGGCGGAGGCATGGGATCGGCGCCAATCGCTTGCATCATCATTTGCAGATCGAAGGCTTCCTTGCGAACGCGCAGATCGTAATAGAACAAGGCGAAGCCGATCGTGCTGACCGGCGCAACCAGGACGCTCCCGATGAAGTTTCCCACCTGCATGAGGACCGTCCAGAGAATCATAAGCTGCATTTGCTTGGCGTTGATCACCATGAGCATTACGAACGGGAATTGAAACACAGCCACGATGCCCCAGACCATCGCAAAATAAAGCAGGTAGATCATGAACGCGCGGCCGGCAAAATCCCGGGTAAGATCAAAACTGCGCCGGATCGAATCGGAAGGGCCGATGTTTTCGAGCAGCGCGGCAGGAGTGGCCACGCAGATCCGGCACATCAAATAGATTCCGGGGATGATCAGCGCGATGAAACCGGCAACCAGGATGAGCCCGCTCAAAAACAGAACGCCAAATATGGTCCCGGCCTGGCCGCGAACGCGGGCGAGAGACTCGCGAATGGTGGTCTGGCGTCCCGTGTAAATCTCGGAAACCGCATAAACCGTCGCGCCAACGGAAAAAAGAAAAGCGATGCCTCCCACAATGGCCGCGACGAGCGCGAAAAGACCCCCACCAATTGCTGCAGCGGCGATCCCAGCAGGTTGCATGCGGCCGGCGGAGGCGGATCGAGCCGCCAAGGGAAGCAGGGCGGTCGCCAGGTTAATCACGAAAAAGACGGAATAGGGAATCGCGGCGATGCCAACGAACAGCAGAAAATGCCGCCGGTACAGAAAAAATGTGCGGTCCAGCAATTCACCAAGGCTGAGTGGCCGGAGGTCAAGCGCAGCCATAGTGCCTCCTGGCGCCGGGTGGCGCACAAAGTGGGTGTACTCTATCAAGAATTACCTGAGAGTCAAACGGTCCGTGGAACCATGATTCGTGAATCGTGCTTGGTGATCTGGAACACGCGGTTTGTCGTTCGTCGCCTATGGTTTGTGATGTGAAATTTGAGATTTCAGATTTGAGAATCGCAAAACTCCTTAAACGCCGGGACTCGCCTCCATCAGGCTTTCCACCAATCACCAGTCACCGGCCACCAGTCACGAATTCGTACTCGCAAATGACACAAAACAAAGAAACCTCTTGCGCCCTGTTGCTGCACTGCGTAAGATACCGCCGGGTCAAGAAGGTGTGGAGCCCGTGCCAAAAGAGAAACCAAAAGTAAATATCGGCGAAGTCATTCGTAGTTATCGGGGACAACGGGGCCTTTCTCAGGGCGATATCGAGCGGCGAACCGGTTTGCTGCGCTGCTATCTTTCCCGCGTCGAAAATGGCCACACCGTGCCGTCTCTCGAAACCCTCGCCAAAATTGCGGAAGCCATGGAAATCGCGCTGGCCGACTTCTTTCCCGGAGCGGAAACGCCGCGCGACCGCGACACTCAGAAAATGCTGGGCGAACTTTCCGAAGACGAAATCCGCTTCCTCTCAGAAATTAAAAAATACAGCACTACGCTCTCCGACGGCGACAAACGCCTGGTCCTGGCCATGATCCGCAAGATGGCCACCGTCATCCCGCCACCCCAGCGCAAAGTCGCACCGCGCCGCGCGGCGTACTAGAAGTCATCTCACAATTACACGGGAAAACCAGAAATTTTAGAATTTATAGGGTAAGCCTTCCAGGTCTCAACCAAATCCACATGTTTCGGCGCTGAAAGCGCCGGAGCATGCTAGCCCAGGGCAACGCCCTGGGTTCCAAATTCCATAGGTTCTGGTGCGCCCTGAAGGGGCGCAGGGAAATCCCCTCCGCCCTTTCAGGGCGGCCGATATTCCCGAGGCGCGATACCCGGGGCGTTGCCCCGGGCTGGTATCCTCCGCGCCGTTGGCGCGGCAAAACGCCCGAGATAGCAGAAGGAAGAGGAGGCTCTCCAAAACGATTCAGGAATGAGCTTGCTCCTTTGACTAGATTATGGGCGAGAGAATTCTGCAGGTTATCTTTGCGCGGTCAGCGCGATGCGGACTTTCCTGCGGCGGTGGCGGCGAATCGAGCGTGCTCAACGATAGTGTGGAATATGCGTCCGCGGCCGATCACCTCGGCCCCGCTCCGGGCCTCGGCTTCGAAAATCAGGCGCCGCCCATTAATTTCCACGAGCCTGGAGACGACCATCACGTTGGCTCCGGCAGGCACGGCCTTGACGTGATCCACCTCAATGCGCACTCCAACGGTGATGGATCCCGCCGGCAACGCTGGCCGCACAGCGCGCGTGCTGGCCATCTCCATCAGCCCGATCATGGCTGGAGTGGAAAAAACGGCGGGCAAGTTTGCGTCAATATGTGCGAGGGTCCATTCGTGCGGCACAACTTTTTCGCAGCGGCCTTCGAGGCCCAGCTTAATTTTTGCCGGATGACTCCGGGTCATTGCAGGTTCTCAGACCCTGCGGCGGATGGATTTTTCGCGAGGGACGGCTGGCCTTTCAAAAGACTTCCCACGACTTCGGCGAGCGTCGTGCCGCATTGCGCCCACAAGCGCTGTTTCAGGCTGCAATATTTTTGCGAGCCGGCGAACACGTCCGCCATCAGCGCGCGAAAAGTAGGGCTGCGCTCAATGAACTGAATCATGCGCGTTGCCACCGCTCCTCCGAGGAAACGCCCGCGGTAGAAGCGCCGCGCGATTCGGGTCGCAAATTCAAGGTCAGTGGAAAATGCCTTGCGAATCCGCGCGGGATATTCCGCGGGATTGTGCGCGATCAGGGATTCCGCCAACAATTCGCCCGAGCGCAGCGCGTAGTAAAGCCCCTCGCCGGTGATGGGATCGACCCAGGCGGCGGCATCGCCCACGAGCGCCCAGTTTCGTCCCACTACCCTGCGCGACGAAAGCGTTTGCTTCTGCGGAGACGGCAGGACGTGGCTGTAGAATCGCGCGCCCTCGCGCGGGATGTTTTCCGTTTCCATGAAGGCATGCAGGTGGCGGCGCAATTCCTGGCTGGTGTGTTTCGCCATGCTTCCGCAAATTCCAACGGAGAGATGATCGCAGCGGGGGAAGGACCACAGGTAGCCCTCGAAATGCGGAAGAAATTTCACGCAAATTCCTTCGGCCTGCGCGGGGACAAAATAACCGAGCGTCATTTCCAGATCGTTGCGCGAGAGCGCCCGCGTGCCCGGGAGCAGGGAATTGCGCGCGCCCGCAGCGACGACCACAAAGTCCGCTTCCACGCGAGACTCGCCGATCCCCAATGTGGCGCGTTCCTCAGACGTTTCCAATTGGCTCACGCGAGACCGGACGACACGGCACCCGGCCGCTTCGGCGCGTTCCAGAAGAAGCCCGTTCAGCACCGCTCTCGCATAAATGACAATCGGTTGATCGAGCGCCAGCAGCGCGCGATTTCCCTTGCTGGAAATCAGTTCAATCGTGCGAATCAGTTTTTTCGGATAGGGACCGTTCAGCAGGAAGGGATATGCCTGAATGGCTTTGTGCGTGAGCCCGCCCCCGCACGGTTTTTCCCAGGCCAGGTGCTCATCGTAAATCGTGACGTTGTAACCGGACCGAGCCAGCCGCTCCCCGCACATGGCGCCGGCCGGTCCTCCACCCACGATCGCGATATCACGCATGCAGACGCCTCAAAGAAAAGGGCAGAGCCTGGCGCGGAACCCGGCGCTGGAAAAGAAAGGCTCAAATGTGCGAGGGAACGATTCCCGCAGCTCGGAACCTCGCCGCGAGTATAACAGAAAATATTGGTGAAACAGGAGCGTGGCGCGTACTTGGTACGGACAATCCGTTAACCAATCCCCGTCTATCGCTGCGGCTAGTGGTTCGGAATTTCGACGGCCGCGGTGATCACGCAAATCCAAAGCAAAATTTCCGCCAGTCCCGAAAATTTTGCAATCGCCGGAGTATCCTGCGTCGCTCCCCAGTCGCGCGCCTTCCATTGCACGATGATGTGCCAGAGCAATGCCACCGGAACGAAAAAGCCCAGCTTCCATTCGAAGGCGATGTTGACCAGAAACGTCGACGCGGTTGAGGAAAACAGGAGAAAACCGCCGAGCACGACAATGCAAAAGCCGATCCAATTCCAGGCGAACAGATCGTCCCGGAGCTGCGCGGCCGTTTCCCGGCGTTTCCCCACGCCAAGGAGGCGCAGGTCCAGCGCCAGGTTTGTCCCCAGCCAAATGGACAGACCGGTGAAATGAATCAGCTGTGTGAATGGATACGCCCAGAGCGAGGTGCGGACACCTGTTCCCCAGGGAGTTCCCTCGAGCCATTTCGCGAAACTCATCAGCAATCCAAACATATTGGGCGTCCTCTCTTGTTTCGGAGTCGTAACTTTCTATTGGGCCGCTGCACCGGCACGCGCATCCCTATCCCAGGCCTTCCATCGCGGGGATTTCCGACGCGCTCAGAATGGTCACAATCCACAGCAACAATGCGATTCCGGCGATGACTTTTGCCGCAGTCGGTATTTCCGGCGCCGCAGCCCACTTCGGCACGTTGCGTTGCACCACGAACGCGAACGCGATCGAAATTATGATCATCCCCAACTTGTAGTGAAATATCGGATCGGGCGCCCAATCGCCCGCGGCCGTCGCAAACATGAAAAATCCCGAAATGATGGCCAGGGCCATGCCCGTCCAGGCCCAGGGATAGAGCTGGTCGGCAAGTTCCGAGAGACCCCGTTTGCGCGCCGCGATTCCCATGACTCGCAAGTCCACCACCGCCATCGACCCGATAAACCAAAACATAGTCAGGTAGTGAATGACGGAAACGCTCGCATACATCCATCCGGTGCTGCCGAAGGTCTTCACCCATCCTGTTTGTTCCAGTGCTTCCCACATCGTTGTGCCTCCCGGTTGAGCGCGTGACATCCGCGCGCATTCCATCTGCGCAAATCCTGCAATCCGTTCGCGTCTTGAGCCGTTCCTGCGTAAGAACAAAATCGGCGGGACTTTGTCCGCACGCACCCAAATTTGAAGCAGACCATACCCCGAAACAGGGTGAGCATCTGTGAGCTAAGTCACAAATGCAAGCAAAATCGACGCATAGCAGCCCGCCGTCACAGGGCCCGGCCAACGTATAGGAACGATGAGTTCTTTCGCGTCGATTGCTGTAAATTCAGAAGGATTTGTTGACCAGGGCGGCGACCTTCTTGGCGAGGTCGTAGGTGGCGCGAAGGTTTTCGCCGTAGAAACGCACCTTGCCTTCGACATCCCTCTCGAGCAGCACCTTGCCATCTCGCGAAGTAAATTGAACGTCCACCTTGATGGAAGTGGCTCCGGCGACGGTGATAACTTCCCGCTCTTTCTGGCTCCCTCTCTTGAACGCTTCGGGGAATAAGTGCAGGAGAACGAGATCGGGCACCTTGGCCGCGGTGCGGTCGCCGTCCCGATAAACGTGCTTGAACTTCTTCGTCTTGCTCAACTGGATCATCACGTTTTCATACATCGAGACGCGTGTATCCTCGGGGATCAGCAAGTCTTCCACCGGTACAATCCGTACCAGTTGAATGGCGGAGGCAGTCAACTTCTGCGCCTGCTGTGGAGCAGGGTCGGGCTGTCCAGCCGGGATGGGTTCTGCCAAGACACGAGCGGCCAACAAGAGGGGGACGCAGCCTATGGCGAGCGAGAAAATGAACAGAAGTAGATTTCGGCTCACGGGCTTCATCGTTTCTGCTCCGTCGGTTCCGGGGCTCCCACGTGCATGGAGACCTTCGCGCCCCGCGCAATGAGTAGATTCTTGAACGCCGTCGCTTTGCCTGCGGAAAGCACGAAGATGGCTCCGTGAAAGCCACCATTCGAGTCCAAGTATTCTACGGCCAGAACATCCACCTTGTGCGAGAACAGACTCACGAACCGCCCGCCTCCGTACGGGATGGCCGCTTCGACCAGCGTGCCTCCCATCCCGCTGACGTCCTGCCTGCTCTCCCGTCCTGTAAATACGTCCTGGATGGACGGGGTGGCGATTTCGGCCCGCTTCTTCCCGCTCGTAAATTCCAGACCCTTGGGCGACGAAGCCAGCGTGCCCTTGGCGCCAGGCTTGATGTCCTCAAGGCCGATGACGCACTTGACGTCGGGGATCGTGTTGTCTCCAGGATTCTGTGGACCGGCAGACTGCCCGCTGAATGCAGGCGCTGCAACTGCGGTGAGAGCCAGCACAATGCCAACGACGAGCAGGCCGCGGCGCCACTGCGGACCCCGGACAAGGCCTCCTCGGGTGCTCGCCGCATGTGGAACGATTTGCATGCTCCCAGTTTTCATTTCTTGGTTTCCTTTACGCATCGGGTTGATTGCGCCGGCGCGGCCGGTGAATTGAAACGGATCGCGCCCGAATGCCCGAGTCCGGATTTCCAGATTGGGCCTCTTCCTCACCCAAATCTTATATCTCACTCGCTCCCAGGAAAACAAACTGACACAGTAGCAGGGTTCGGCAAGATCGCGCGGGTCGAGCGGCGAAGGCGAGAAACACCATTTCCTAAGAAAGTGAACCACCCCGGATCGGAAGAGTTTCTTGTATTTCATGGCTGGCTCGCATATCCTGCCTGCGATGAAACCGCGCCGCCAGGGCACTCCAAGCTGTTGTCCATGTTGCGAAGTCTGCGCGTGTGTGCCTGCTGGTGCGGGGAGGATGAAGACCTAAATCCTGGAATCATAACCCGGCACTTCTGAGACCCGCCGCCAAAAAACATTTGGCAGGTGGGTTTTTTGTTTTTCGGCTCGCCAAAACTAAAAGGAGATGTTCATGTTCAGAGGCAGCAGTCCAAAGCGAATCGCCGTAAATGTTTTTATTGTTCTGGCCCTAATTATATCTTCTGCGAGCGCGCGCGCGGGGGAAGGAGAAACAGCGTTGCCGGCGAGCAGTGCAACCGGGTCGCGTCCTGCCAGCGATGTTTCAGCGCCAGCAGCAAGTCAGCCGAATGCGTCGACCGCGGCGCCCCTTGCGCCACTGCTCCTTGAACTGCAGCAGTTGAAGGAAACCGTGGAAGGGCAGTCGGAGAGGATCGCGAAACAATCCCAGGAACTCGAATCCGAGCGCGCGGCCGTTCGCGACGAACTGGATCGAATCGTCAAGCTAGAGGCAGAACTGCAAGCACCGCCGGGCGCAAGCGAGATTCTACTTGCTTCGGCAACGCCCTCTACGCCAACCACGAGTTCGGCATCGGCCTCTGACGCCGCGCCTGGAGAACTCGCGGCCATCCCAGTCGCTCAAGGACAAGCTGCGCCGGCGCAAGGCAATGTGGACAGGCGGTTAGGCGACCTGGAGCAAAGGATGAAAAAGCTCGGCCCCCTTTCGTTCAGCGGAGACTTCCGCCTGCGCGAGGATGCTTTCTATGGCGGCCCGAGCGACCGGTCCCTGGACCAGAATTTGCAAAACTACCGGCTGCGCTTCAACGTCGATGTGCAACTCAGCGACGACCTTTCAGGAGGATTCACTCTAGCTTCAGGCAACATCAACGATCCCACTTCCACGAACCAGACTCTTACAGGATTCTACGCGCGCAAACCAATTGCCCTGGACCGAGTCTTCATCGACTACCATCCCAGCGATTTCAAGCCGCTCAGCCTGGTGGCCGGCAAGTTCACCTATCCGTGGTACAACACTGAACTAACCTGGGATAAGGATCTGAATCCCGAGGGGTTTGGCGCAAACGCTGAATTTCGAACTGAAGTCCACGCCGGTCCTCAAGCGAGTCGCCTTCGTCGGCTTCGAATTGCCATTCTCCCAGGTCGCCGGCATTTCCCTGGAAAACAAAAGCCTTATGCAGACGGCCGTCTACGGCGGCCAGTTTCAAACCGAGTGGCGACTCGCCAACTGGCTGGAGCTAACCGCGTACACCGGCTTCTACAACTTTCACAATGCCGATCCCATGGCGCTGGCGTTGGCCAAGGCGAGCTCCAAGAATCCGGCGACACCGCTGATAGGGCTGCTGCCGCTTGCCGGAGGTGGTGGCGCAGTGCAAAATTCCGTCATTACAACGACGGCGACTTCAGTGGTAACAGTCAACGGCGTAGCCGAGCCCACGGGAGTTACATCGATTTCCAACGCGCAGTTTGCCTCGAAGTTCGACCTGTTCGATTCCATCGCGCGCTTCGACGTCAAAACTCCTTCCGAGCGCTGGCCGGTCGCGATCATCGGCGACTACGTGCAAAACACGAGGGCCTGCGCGAATGTGGGGAATATTCTGCCGCTGCCCGCAAACACGGCCACGACCGAGTTCACTCGCATCTACGAATTTTTCCTGCGACCCGCGCCAGCGGCGCGGCTACTGGGCGGAAGCGGAAGTCGGCCGGATCCTCCAGAAGCATGATCTGCAGTTTGGCTACACGCGCATGTTTATCGAGCGGGAGGCGGTTCTATCCAATCTCAATTACAACCAGATGTATCAGGGGAGCAACGTCACCGAGCACCGCTTCAGCGTGTTCTATACGATCCGAAGCAACGTGATCCTCGATTTCATCGGGCTGTTCGGCCGGCCGCTGAATTTCGGTGACTCGAATCCGCCCATTGACACGCTCAAGCGGCTTCAGTTCGACGTCAACTATGTATTTTGAAAATTCCGATACTCTGCCGCGACGGACGTTTTGAGGAGAAAGGTCGGCAGGTAATGTAGCAATCGCCGGACGGCCTATGGTGTAGCTTCCCGCGTCATCATACCTGATTTCGATGCAGATTACTGTGCAATAGGAGACAGTTTTAAATCGGCACAGTTGCTACACTAAGACTTGCGGTGGGCGTGATCGCAATTCCCACACCCGCGCTGGAAGACAACACATGTATCAGATCCCCCCTGATACTGGCTGAACCTCACTGGCGTGGCCGAAAGGTAGACAATCGGATGTCTTTGTTAGAGATAACGCCCCCAACGCAACTCCGGACCCCTCTCAGCGACAAGCGCAATGGTGCGAGTGGCCATCTAGGTTCCCTGGTCGTTGAGGGCAACCCGGAAACGCGCCTGCCTTCCAATATTCGTACGGTGCTGCCGAGCAGAGTTGCCATTCTGGGGAACCACTTGCCCAGGCAATGCGGGATCGCGACTTTTACC
This sequence comes from uncultured Acidobacteriota bacterium, assembly GCA_963804145.1. Taxonomy (GTDB): domain Bacteria; phylum Acidobacteriota; class Terriglobia; order Acidiferrales; family UBA7541; genus Palsa-360. The sequence continues at coordinate 362,077 of CAWDPI010000012.1, forward strand.
AGCGACCTGTGTGACGCGATCGGCGCGGAATTTGGCGCGACAGAACTTTTGGCGCTGCCGGTGAACGACACGGAAGAGGGGTATCGGTATCCCGAGCGAGTGCGGTTCGAGCTGTCCGAGGGCGATCTATCCTCTTACCGGCAGGCCGCGGATTTTCTGAATTTCAGCAACATTGATCTGGTATGCCTGCAGCACGAGTACGGAATTTTCGGCGGAGCGGCCGGCGGCCACATTCTGGAACTGTTGCGCCGGCTTCACATGCCCATCGTGACCACTCTGCATACGGTTTTGCGCGAGCCAAATGCCGATCAACGCATGGTGATGGACGAAATCGCGAGTATGTCGGACCGCATGATTGTGATGAGCCAGAACTCCGCTGAGATCCTCCAGGATGTCTTCCACGTACCGGACCACAAAATCGACTTAATCCCGCACGGGATTCCCGACGTTCCGTTCATCGATCCAAACTTTTACAAGGATTGCTTCGGCACGGAAGGAAAAATCGTCATGCTCACGTTCGGCTTGCTGTCTCCGAACAAAGGCATCGAAAACGTGATTCAAGCGTTGCCGCGCATCTTGTCGGAGAACAGCAACGTCGTGTACATGGTCGCGGGGGTTACTCATCCCCACATCCGGCGCCATGAGGGCGATCGATACAGGCTATACTTGCAGGCGATGGCGCAGGATCTGGGGGTTGCAGCGAATGTCATTTTTCACAACAAGTTCGTCAGCCCGCAGGAACTGGTCGAGTTGATCGGTTCCGCGGACATCTACATCACTCCTTACAAGCACAAGGAACAAGTCGTATCCGGAACGCTGGCTCGCGCGCTGAGCGCGGGCAAGGCAATTATTTCCACCCCGTACCTGCACGCGATCGAGCTGCTTGCCGATGATCGGGGCGTCCTTGTTCCTTTCGATGATCCGAAAGCCATTGCGGACCGGACCCTGGACCTTTTGCGCGACGAGACGGGGCGCCACGCCATGCGCAAGCGCGCCTACCTGCATTCGAGGAGCATGGTGTGGAACCGGGTCGCGCAGGAATATATGAAAAGTTTCGAACGTGTCTACAACGAGCGCCTGCGGAATCCGCGCGCCACGTTTTCCGCCCAGAACACGGAAAAAATCCTGGACAGGCTCCCGGCAGTCAAGCTGGATCACCTTCATCGGATGACGGACGCGACGGGAATCGTCGAGCATGCCGTTTTTGTCGTTCCGAACTATCCCGAGGGTTACACCACTGATGACAACGCGCGCGCACTTATCGTATCCGTTCTCCTGGAAAAACTCGTAATCGTTCCGCCGGCCGCGTCAGCCGAGCTGGCTTCGCGCTACCTGGCCTTCCTCTGGCTGGCCTTCGATCCTGCCACGAGGCGATTCAGGAATAGTTTGAGCTACGAGCGCCAGTGGCAGGAGCCGGAGGGGTCGGAAGACAGCCACGGCCGCGCCTTGTGGGGATTGGGAACTGTATTAGGCAGGTCCAAGGACAAAGGGCTGCGCGGGGCTGCGGGGCGGCTATTCGAACTGGCCGTGCCGGCGGCTGAGAACTTCAAGAGTCCACGCGCCTGCGCCTTCGCGCTATTGGGATTGCACGAATATCTCGACTCGTTTCCGGGGGATCGAGCTGCGTTGAGCGCGGCGGACGTCCTCGCCAATCGTCTGCTCGATTCGTACCGCGTGCACCATTCCGCGGGATGGGAGTGGTTTGAGAACAGCCTGTCCTACTCCAACGCCAGATTGCCGCAAGCTCTCCTGCGATCAGGAGCCCGCAGCGGAAACGCTGAAATGACAGCAGCCGGGCTTGAAGGCCTGGATTGGCTGGTAACGATTCAACGGAGCGAAGAGAAAGGTCACTTCGTCCCCATTGGGTCGCAAGGATTTTATTCCAGGAATACCGAGAAGGCGCGTTTCGACCAGCAACCCGTCGAAGCCTGTGCGGCCGTTTCGGCATGCTTGCAAGCTTATGGCGTGTCCGGAGAAAGCCGCTGGCGCAAAGAAGCGTGGACCGCATTCAATTGGTTCCTGGGCGACAATGACCTGCAAGTGGCCCTCTACGACCCCAGCACCGGCGGTTGCCGGGATGGATTGCATCCGGATCGAGCCAATGAGAACCAGGGGGCGGAGTCGACGATTTCCTTCCTGATGGCCTTGCTTGAAATGCGGCGCTTGGAAGAAACAGATGGCCTGGAGAAAAAATCGCAATGAGCATTTTAGCTGTGAAATCTTCCGACAAAGCAGCGGCAAATAAATACGAGGTCTTGTTTCACCGGCATCCTGGCAATCCCATTTTGACAGGAAAAGATTGGCCCTATTCCATGAACAGCGTTTTCAATCCGGGCGCGACACTGCTGCCGGATGGGTCGACGCTTCTGCTGTGCCGCGTGGAAGACCGCCGAGGCCTTTCTCACTTGTGCGCCGCACGGTCTCTGAATGGCGTGGATGGATGGCAGATCGATCGTGAACCGACATTGATATCCAGCCCGGATCACCCAGAAGAATTGTGGGGCATCGAGGATCCCCGCATTACCTATGTTCCGGAACTCGAACAGTATGCTGTGACATTTACGTCCTATTCGCGCGGCGGTCCTGGCGTGTCGCTTGCTATGACGAAAGATTTCCGCAGCTTCGAGCGGTTTGGCGTGATCATGTCGCCCGACGATAAGGATGCGGCGCTCCTGCCGCGTAAGATCAACGGGTTTTGGACGCTGATCCATCGGCCCATGACGGCTCTCGGCGCGCACATCTGGATCTCCTCTTCTCCGGATCTGACTCATTGGGGGAATCACAGACTCATGTTGGAGGCGCGTCGCGGAGCCTGGTGGGACGCAAACAGGATCGGCATGTCCCCTCCGCCGATCGAGACGCCGCGAGGCTGGCTGATGATCTATCACGGGGTTCCGGAGGACGCCTTCGAGTTCCATCTATCGGCTGGGGCTCGCTCTTTTTGATCTGGAGGCGCCGGAAAAGTGCCTGATTCGTGGGGATTCATGGATCTTCGCGCCCGAAACCGAATACGAACATCAGGGCGACGTTCAGGACGTGGTATTTCCTTGCGGATATACGATTGCACCGGACGGAGACACCATCAATCTATATTACGGGGCAGCAGACTCCAGCATCGCGTTAGCGCATGGCAGCGTTCGATCTCTGCTGAAGTGGCTGGACGCCAACGGTCATTCCGACGAGAAGAACGATCGCCGTCACAAATAAACTGAAGAAACCAGTGGCGCAGGCTTCAGCCTGTGGGGGTTAGTCCTTGCAAGAACTAAACCCCACAGGCTGAAGCCTGCGCCACACACCCTCAGCCTGCGTGTACCACGGCAGGCCGCCCATTAGTGAAACCTGATGTTATTTTCACCGATGATTGTGAAAACCGACAAAAGATTGGCAATCCCAAGAAGCTCCCGAATCCGTTTGCCGAGGTTGACGAGTTCTAAATTGCAGCCCGCCGACCGAGCCGCCACGTACAGGCGAACCAACGTGCCGAGCCCCATGCTGTCCATGAAGGTGAGGTCCGTCAAGTCCAGCACGATTCGTTTGCGGTGTGGAATTAGTTCGCTGACCTTGGCGTAAAGGGAATTGTTCACGCCCGCCACCAACTTCCCGCGGCAGTGCACCACGGCGGCGTCGCCGGCAGTTCCAACTTCAAGCGTAAGAACATTCACAGCTGTGTGCTCAGGCATCGGGCGCTGCCTTTAGGCCTTCGCTTTCTTAGAATGCTTCGACTTGCCGAAACTGTTGAGGGCGACCGCTCGTAAAACAAGCGCCTTGAACGCGGACTCGTCAACTTCTTCTCCCTCGTGGATGTCGATCGCGCGGCGTGCGTTTCCGTCGAGACTCGAGTTGAACAGACGTGCCGGATCCTTCAGAGACGCGCCCTTGGCGAAGGTAAGCTTCACGACATTCTTGTAGGATTCGCCCGTGCAGATAATGCCGTCGTGCGACCAGACCGGAGTACCCATCCACTTCCACTCCTCGACGACGTCCGGGTCTGCTTCCTTGATGAGCTTGCGCATTCTGCTGAGGGTCTTCCCGCGCCAGTCCCCGAGTTCGGCGATTCTTTTCGAGATGAGCTCCGATGCCGGCTGAACCTGGCTCGCGCCCGACTTTTTCATGTTCTCATCCAGGCCGCAATACCCATTTTGTATTCCCGTGCGGCCGATAATTTATATCTGACCGTTTCAGTTTTCAACCTTTCAGCCAAGTTCTCGACCGCATAGCCTTTTCGGCACTTACCTGAAAATCCCAAAGACCAAAAAATGTGGGTCAACAACGATTGCTGTCGCTTACTTCACAACCGCCTCCACCTCAATCTCAATCATATACCCCTCCTGGACCAGCGCCGTTACGCCAACGAGCGTGCCGGCCGGCGGGTGCTCCGCTGAAAAATACTTGTTGCGGACTTCGCGAATGATCGGAACCTGTTCCGGCTTCAGATTTACGACATAATAATTAGCCTTGATCACATCATTCATTGTCGCTCCCGCGGCTGCCAGAGCGGTCTTCAGGTTCTCCATCACCTGGGTGACCTGCGCGCGCAGATCGCCCTTGCCTACGACTTCGCCGCTGGCATTCAATGGCACCTGCCCGGACACATAGACCAGCTTACCCGTTTGGGCGACTACCACCTGCGTGTATCCCGACGGCTTGCTCAGACCCTTGGGGTTCAGAAATTGCAACTTCACGGGTTCTTTGGATGTGCGCTCCGCCTGCGCGGCCGCGAACTGTGCCATGAGTACAATTATCCCGGCCAGCAGAGCGGAACGAAATATCAAATTCTGCCTGTTCATGTTGTTGCCTCCAGGTGCGCAGAGATTTCAGACGGGAAGTCGGTGTGTCCGCAAATGCGGCAGCCAGTATACAGTCATCCCGGCCGCTCGCATATCCACGCGGCTGAGTAATGCGACCCGATTCGCGTGGTAGTATGAAAGAGATGTCTATTGCAGAGTGCCGCTCATGAGTTTCGTGAGGGCCGCATTTCCCATGGGGAAAATTATTTCGCAAGAAGAACTGGTTCAGGTGGCGGCGCGTGAAAAGCGCGGTGGGCGCCGCGTTGTGTTCACCAACGGCTGCTTCGATTTGCTGCATCCCGGCCACGTGCGTTGCCTGGCCGAGGCGCGCGCCCTGGGCGACGTTCTGGTGGTGGCGATCAACAGCGACCGCAGCGTTCGCGGCAACAAGGGACAGGAACGCCCTCTCGTCCCCCAGCAGGACCGCGCCGAAGTTCTCGCGGCGCTGGCCTCGGTGGATTACGTGACGATTTTCGATGAGCCGACGCCGCGCGAATTGATTGCCCGCGTACTTCCGAGCGTCCTCGTCAAGGGCGCGGATTGGGCGCCGGACCAGGTCGCCGGGCGCGATGAAGTCGAAGCCTCCGGCGGATGCGTGGTTTCCATTCCACTTGCGCCGGGATATTCGACGACGAATATTCTGCAACGAATACGCAATGCCGCCGCCGGCGTTCCGGCTGCTTCGCGAGACGCCAACAACAAATCATGATTCTGTCATCGGTTTCGGAAACTCTGGCTTCGGTGAGCCGGCATCCCGCGCTGGAGTCCGCGATCGCTTCGCTCCGCCAGGGAAATTCGCGGGAGCGGCTCGCGGGACTGACGGAGACAGCGAAAGCCCTGCTCGCGGCTATCGTTGCAACAGAATTGCGCCGGCCCATCGTTGTCCTCGTCGAATCCGGCGCGCGCGCGGAAGTTTTCGCCGCGTCGATGCAATTTTTCTACACTGCGCTCGCAGGCCAGGAAGCCACCCAGGTGACCGTTTTGCCGGCCATGGATGTCCTACCCTGGCAGGATGCAGCCCCGCACGCGGAAATTCTCGAAAACCGCGCCGTGACTTTGTGGCGATTCGCCACTGGCCAGGCGCGCATCGTGGTTGCGCCGGTGGCCGCGGCGCGCATGCGTCTCGCCGACGCGGCTTACTATGCGGAACAGGCACGCACGCTCGCTCGCGACGAATCCGTTTCGCTTGACGATCTGGTCGCGCACCTCCGCCGCGTAGGATACGAATCACACGATATGGTGGAGATGCCCGGCCAATTCACGGTTCGCGGAGGCATCGTCGACATTTTCCCCGCGGAAGCCGAGCGGCCCGTGCGCCTCGAACTCTTCGGAGATTCCGTCGAATCTCTGCGCGAATTCGATCCCAACACGCAGCGTTCCGTCCGGCCCATCGAACACGTGACGCTTCCTCCGCTCGTCGAGCGGCCCGCGAACGGTTTTGCAGGAGCATACGGAGATTCATCCGGCGCGGAGAAAATTTCGCGAGCGCATTCCTTGTTCGATTTGCGCGAAGACACAGTCATCCTTCTGGACGAGCCGGGAGCGATCGCAGAAGCTTCCCGCGCATTTCTGGAAAGCGCGGCGGAGAGCCTGGAATCGACAGGAAGCGATTCGCTGGAAGTCATGTCCTCGTATTACTTCACCGACGAATGGGACGCGCAGCTTTCGCGCCATCCTCGTTTGGAACTTGAACACCTTGCACTGACGCGCGAGGACTCCGAAACGCACACGATTCAAACGCAACCGACATCGCGCTTTCACGGCAACGTGCCCGCATTTATGGCCGAAGCGCGCGAGCGCATCGCCGCAGGCGAGCACGTCCTGCTGGCCGCGGAAAGCTTGGGCGAACTCGAACGCTACGCCGATCTCTGCCATGAATACGAAGTTCCTTACCGTCTCGGCGACATGGAAGAGAGCGCCACGAGCGCGCGCCTCGCCGAAGACTCTTCAGCCGGCAGCGTTCCCGCGATGGTTTTGTGCCGCGCTCCGTTCACGGATGGCGTCGTCTTTCTCGACGCGCGCGTGGCGATCTTCGGAACCGGAGACCTGTTTGAAACGATGCCGCCGGGCGCGGCCACGCGCCGCCCCAAGACGGCCAGTTTCTTCAGCGATTTTTCGGAGCTGAAGCCCGGCGATTACGTCGTTCACGTCGATCACGGCATCGGCCAGTTTGAGGGATTGCACCAGATCGAAAATGGCGGCGCGCGCGGCGAATTTATGCGCCTGCGCTATGCGGACGATGCGCGCCTCTACGTGCCGCTCGAGCGCCTCGACCTGGTGCAGAGCTACCGCGCCGTCGAAGGCGCAAAGCCCGTCCTCGACAAACTGGGCGGCACCACCTGGACGGCGCGAAAGGCGCGCGTGCGGAAGTCGGTCGAGGACATGGCCGACAAATTATTGAAACTCTACGCCGAGCGGAAAGCCGGAGAGGGCTTCGCATTTTCGCCGGACGGCGCGTTCCAGCGCGAATTTGAAGACGCCTTCGAGTTTGAAGAAACGCCGGACCAGGCCATCGCCATCGCCGACGTGAAGCGCGACATGGAGCGCCCGCAGCCCATGGACCGCCTGCTCTGCGGCGATGTGGGCTACGGCAAAACGGAAGTGGCCATGCGCGCGGCGTTCAAGGCCGTCACCGACTCCAAGCAAGTTGCCGTGCTCGCTCCGACCACGGTGCTCGCGTTCCAGCATTTTGAAACGTTCCGCCGGCGCTTCGCCGCGTTCCCGGTGAAAGTGGACATGCTCAGCCGGTTTCGCACCACGCGCGAGCAGAAGAACGTTCTCGCGGGCGTGGAAACGGGCCAACTGGATATCGTCATCGGCACGCACCGGCTGCTTTCCCGGGACGTCAAATTTCACGACCTCGGCCTGCTGATCGTGGATGAAGAACAGCGCTTCGGCGTCGCGCACAAGGAGCGCCTGAAAGAACTGAAGCACAACGTCGATGTCTTGACGCTTTCGGCGACGCCCATCCCGCGCACGCTGAACATGTCGCTGGTCGGTCTGCGCGACATGAGCGTGATCGAAACGCCGCCGAAAGACCGCCTGGCCATTCAGACCGTGGTCGCGCCGTTTTCCGAATCGCTCGTTCGCCGCGCCATCGAAGAGGAACTGGCCCGCCACGGCCAGGTGTTTCTCGTGCACAACCGCGTGGAAACGATTTATTCGCTCGCCGATCTTGTGAACAAGCTGGTTCCGAAAGCGCGCGTGGTGGTCGGACACGGCCAGATGAATGAGAAGGAACTCGAATCCGTGATGTTCAAATTCGTGCGCGGCGAGGCCGACGTTCTGGTCTCCACCACGATTGTCGAAAACGGCCTCGATATTCCGCGCGCCAACACGATTCTCATCAATCGCGCCGACCGCTTCGGCCTTTCCGAGTTGTATCAGCTCCGCGGGCGCGTGGGACGCTCGAACCAGCGCGCGTACGCGTACTTGCTGGTTCCCGAAGACGTCTCGCTCACGCCGCTGGCGACGCGAAGGCTCGCTGCTCTCAAGGAGTTCAGCGCGCTCGGCGCGGGGTTCCGCGTCGCCGCGCTCGATCTCGAACTGCGCGGCGCAGGAAACCTGCTGGGCGGCCAGCAGCACGGACATATCAACGCCATCGGCTTCGATTTGTACTGCCAGATGATGGAGCGGGCGGTGGCTGCGCTGAAGGGCGAAGAGGTCAAGCCGGAAATGCGCGCCACGATCAACCTCGGGCTCGATATCCGCATCCCACAGGAGTACATCCCCAACGAGAATCTGCGTTTGAGGACGTACAAACGCATTGCCGGCATCACGAGAGAAGCCGAAAGGGAAGAGGTCAACAACGAACTCGCCGACCGCTTCGGCGCTCCTCCGCCCGCAGTGGGCAATCTGCTCGATTATGCGCTGCTGAAAGGGCTGGCCGAAGGACTGCTGGTCTCCTCGATCGAGAGGCGGGCCAACGAAGTGGCCATCAAATTTCATCCGGAGACGCCGTTGTCGCCGGAGAATCTCGTGGGATTGATCCGTTCGCAGAAGGAAGGATTGCGGCTGGACCCGAGCGGCACGCTGTGGATGCGCCTCGAGCGGCGCGGGCGCATCGCCGAAAGCGTCAGAAACGTGTTGCTTCCTCTGGAATCGAAGCGATAAACTGGAAACGGGCATTCCCTATGAAACCAAGCAAGTGGCTGATTTTTCCTCTAATTTTCGCGGGCGTGGGCGTTTCCGTGTGCGCCCAGACGAAGAGCGTCGTGGTCGAGGAAATCGTCGCGCGCGTGAACAACGACATCATCACGCGGGAAGACCTGGAACACGCGCGGGCCTCTCTCGAAGGGGAAGTACGCGACGAATGCCCGACCTGCACCCCGGATCAGGTTCACGCGCAAGTCGCGGCCAAGGATAAAAACGTGCTTCGCGATTTGATCGATCAATCCTTGCTGGTGCAGCGCGCCAAGGATGATGGCATCAACGTCGACGCCGACGTCATCAAGCGGCTGGATGCGATTCGCACGCAAAATAAATTGCCCACCATGGAAGCGCTGGAGGCGGAAGTCACCAAGAGCGGCCAGGATTTCGAGGACTTCAAGAGCCAGATTCGGGACCAGTTGCTGACGCAGGAACTGATTCGCAAGGAAGTTGGCTCGAAAATCATCGTCAGCCACGAAGACGTCGTCAAATATTACAACGATCACAAGAGCGAGTTTGTCCGCCCGGAAACGGTTGTCCTCCGCGAAATTTTTGTTTCGACGGAAGGCAAGCCGGAAGCCGACATTCCCGTCTTGCGCAAGAAGGCCGACAATCTGCGCGATCGCGTTCTGAATAACGGCGATGATTTTGGAGCGATGGCCAAGCAGTATTCGGACAGTCCCACGGCTCAGCAAGATGGCGAACTTGGCACCTTCGAGCGATCGCAGCTCGATCCCAAAATCGCGGACAAAGTATTCGCCCTCAATCGCAACCAGATGACCGATGTCATCGAGACGAAGACAGGATTTGAGATCCTGCAGGTCCAGGAGCGTTACCACGCGGGCGAGCAGCCACTCGACAAAGTCGAACCCGAAATCAGCAATAAACTTTACGAAGCAAAAATGGAGCCGGGCTTGCGCACTTACCTGGAGACGCTCCGCGAAGACAGCTACCTCCAGATCAAGCCGGGGTATACCGATACGGCGGCCGTGAAATCCGAACCGATCGAGGAAGTCGCCGCGACGCCCGACAAGGACGATTCCAAAAGCAAGTCCGGCAAAAAATGGGGCATTTTTCCAAAGAAGAAATCGGGCACATGAAACAGAGCTTTGTCTCCAGCCTCCAGGACGGCCAGACCGTTACCTCTCACTTTCTTGTCTGTGATAAGGAAATTCGCGCCACGCGCGAAGGCAAAGCCTACCTGCGCCTGGAGTTTGGCGACGCCACGGGACGAGTCGAGGCGCGCATGTGGGAAGGTTTTGACCGCATGGCCGCCTCGTTTGAGCGCGACGATTTTGTGAAGGTGCAGGCGCGCGTCGAAAATTACCGCAACAAATTGCAGCTGGCCATCGAGAAAATTCGCCGCGCCGAGGAAAGTGAAGTCGACCCCGCGGATTTCTTCGCGCACACCAAGGAAAACGTGGACGAGTTGTACGCGAAGCTGCTCGAAGTCGTCGCTTCGGTGGGCAATCCCTGGCTGCGGCAACTTCTCGACAGCATCGTGCAGGACCCCGAAATCGTCCCGCGACTGAAGCGCGCGCCCGCGGCCAAAGTCATGCACCACGCCTATTATGGCGGGCTGCTCGAGCACGTCCTCAGCCTGTGCGATCTTTGCCGCGTGGTCCTCACTCATTATCCCGAAGCGGACGCGGACCTGCTGCTCTCCGGCGCCGTTCTTCACGATATCGGCAAATTGCAGGAGCTCAGCTACGAGCGTTCGCTGGGTTACACCGACGAAGGCCAGCTTCTCGGTCACATTCTGATCGAATACGAACTGGTCTCGAAAAAAATGGACGCGATCGAGGGATTTCCGCCGGCGTTGAAGACCCTGTTGCAGCACATGCTGATCTCTCATCACGGGCAATACGAATTCGGTTCGCCGAAGCTCCCCATGTTTCGCGAGGCCCTGATGCTGCATTATCTGGACGACCTCGATTCCAAGATGGGTGCGATCCGTTCCGCGCTCGAGTCCGATCAGGGAGAAGGGAATTGGACGGCGTTCAGCGGGGCTCTCGAACGCCGCCTGCTGCGCTCCGATCGTTTCCTTGCCGGTTCGGGCGCGCCCACGGAAAAAACCTCTGCAGCTGCAGGCTGCGGCCGGAGGCGGGAACCCTTCAGATGGAAAAGAATAACGATATGGAACGTACCGGCCCATCGCGAGCCGCAGGCCCGCGACATTCGATTCTCGATCTCGCCCCGCTCGAACTGGAATGCCTGAGCGTTCTCTGGCCGATGGGCGAAGGAACCGTACGCGACATTCATCGCGCGCTGTCCGCATCGCGCCCTCGCGCGTACACGACCGTCCTGACGATCATGGATCGCCTGGCGCAGAAGGGGATCGTCACCCGCCGCAAAGTGGGCCGGGCCTTCCGCTACGAGGCCAGGCTGAGCGCCGACGAGGCTCGCTTGAAAGCGGTGGAGAAAATCGTGGAGGGATTTTTTGACGGATCGCCGGAAGCTCTCGCCGCGCATCTTTCCGGCAAGGGCGGCACGGCCCGGGAGTTTATTCCTCCCGCGCCCGCTGCCGTTGACGCGCCCGGCACACCTGTTGCAGAATCACAAACTCAGAATCTCGACGAGAGATTACTCTAAAGAAAATGTTTCCCGCGCCCTTTTCAATTCGCGACAAGCGCATTTCCCCAGGCACGGTTCTCGCGCCCATGGCCGGAGTGACCGACACCGTCTTTCGCCGCATGATTCGCAGCCTCGGCGGCTGCGGCCTGATCATGACCGAATTCACCAGCGCCGAATGCATCACGCGCAACTCCGCGCGCACCTCGCGCTATCTCTTTTTCGAGCCGGACGAGCATCCCATCACGGGCCAGTTGTTCGGCGCCGATCCGGATGTGATGGCCCGCGCCGCCGGGATGGTCGAGCAGCTGGGCTTCGACATCGTGGACGTCAACCTCGGCTGCCCGGCGAAAAAAGTGGTCAAGTGCGGCGGCTCGGGTCTGCTGCGCGATTTGAAGGCTCTCGAGCAAGTCCTGCGCGCGGTGCGTTCCGCCGTGCGTATTCCGATGACCATCAAGATTCGCGCCGGATGGGATGAGAACAATATCGTCGCCGTGGAAGTGGCGCGCCTGGCTGAGCAGATCGGCGTCGAAGGCATTGCCGTTCATCCGCGCACGCGCGCGCAGGGCTACGCCGGGCGCGCCGATTGGAACGTCATCCGCGATGTGAAGCAGGCCGTGCGCATGCCGGTGATCGGAAACGGCGATATCAATTCGCCCGAGGACGCCATGCGCATGCTCGCGAAACCGGTTGCGACGCGGTGATGATCGGCCGCGCCGCGTCCAACAATCCCTGGATTTTCCGCCAGATCGCGCAGTTTGCGGAAACGGGATCTTATAGCGAACCGAGCGAGTGGGACCGCTACCAATTGCTTTCCTCGTATTTCCGCAATCTCGTGGATACGGAATGGCCCGATGCGATCGGCAAGATGAAGCAGTTCGCCTGCTACTTCACGCACGGCGTGCGCAATGGCGGCGACCTGCGCAGGAACGTGCATACAGCCCGCACGACCGCTGAAATTCTCGATCGAGTGGATGGATTTTTTGCCCAGACGGTGACCTGAGGAGGTAATGGATGACCGCAGCCAGCGCTTCGACCCCAGCTCTCGAGCGCCGACGGGAACGCAGAGTCCCGGTTCATCTCCCGATCGTGGTTCGCGGCACGGACCGCACCGGATTGTCCTTCGAGGAGCATACTTCCAGCGAAAACTTCTGCCGCGGCGGCGCCGCGTTTGCTACGCGTTATCCGCTCGATCTCGGAAGCCAATTGGAAATCAAAATTCCCGTCGTCCCTACGGCGGCCAGCGAAGATACGGAATTTGCCACGCAAGGCCGCATCGTCCACGTGAAGCCGGGAAGGGACGAACACGAAACGATCGTGGGCGTCGAATTCACCGGCCCGCGTTTCCACCGCATGTTCGTTTCGGAGTCGACGTAGTAGGACAGGCTTCAGCCTGTCTGGTTTTGATTTTCGACGGCTCGAAAAAGCACACAGGCTGAAGCCCGTCCTACACAATTCACCGCTCCAGCAAAAGCTGCTTATACGCTTCGCGCTTGCCCAACCCGCGTTCTCGCGCAGCGCGCTTAAGCGCCGCCTTGCGATCCAGGCCCGCCTCCGCTTCGAGTTGCTCGACGCGTTGCTTGAGTGACACCGCGGGAACCTCCTGCAGCTCTCCTTCAACCGCCGGCCCGATCATCAGCGTGATTTCCCCCCGTGGGGCCCGCTTGCGCGCCGCGTCTCGAAGTTCGGCGAGCGAGCCGCGCAGAAATTCCTCGTGAATCTTGGTGACTTCCCGCGCCACGACGGCGGGGCGCGATCCGAGAATGTCCGCCGCGTCCGAAAGCGTTTCCGCCAGCCGGTGCGGCGCCTCGTAGAGCACGAGCGCACGCGGCTCGGACTTCAACGCGTCAAGCTTCTTCCTGCGCGCGCCTGCGCGTGACGGCAGGAATCCCACAAACAGAAATTCCTCCGTGGGCAGCCCCGATGCCGCCAGCGCAGCCACAAACGCCGACGGCCCCGGAATCGGAACGACTGGGATGTGATGCCGCAGGCACAGCACCACCAGCCGGTGCCCGGGATCGGACACGACGGGAGTGCCCGCGTCGCTCACCAGCGCGACCTGCGCACCTTCCTCGAGTTGAATCACCAGTTCCGGCGCGCGCGTCAGCTCATTGTGCTCGTGATAGCTGACCATTTCCTTGTGAATCGCGTAGTGTTGCAATAATTTCTGCGTCTGCCGCGTATCCTCGCACGCAATCAGGTCCGCTTCCTTCAGCACGCGCAGCGCCCGCAGCGTAATATCCTCGAGGTTGCCAATCGGCGTCGCCACCAGATAGAGGCAGCCCGTCGGCGAATTGTCCTGCACATCCGTCATCATGCGTTCCTCAACGAAGTGAGTCTAACACGCGCCCGCGGCGCTCAGCCCGCGAGGTTGCAATCTCGGCGGAAACCGAAGGAAGTGTCCAAATTTCATGCCTTCAGGAGTCCCGGAGGGACGCCAGATCGTAGACCACAGCGGAAGCTGTGGGAACGCACACAGACCATGACAAACAAGCCCCGGCAGGGGCGACACAGGCGGTCCGCCAGTATGAAATTAACCTAGCTCGCCTCAGCTCGAGAGGGGGCAGCGCTCCACGCCACGCAACGTGTTAAGATATTGAATTCCATTTTGGAGTCTGAAGGAGACCGGAATTGCCGCTTTACGAATACCGCTGCCTCAAGTGCGATCGCCACACCGATAAGATAGAAAAAATGAACGGGCCGCACCTGAAGAAATGCCCACACTGCGGCGGCAAAGTGGAGTCCGTAATCACGGCGCCCTCGATCCAGTTCAAGGGTTCCGGCTGGTACGTCAACGACTACGGGCGGAAAACCTCCGGGGGCGATTCGGGCAACTCAGAGAAGAGTGAAAAGTCGGAGAAAACCGAAAAGTCCGAGAAAACAGAAAAATCGGAAAAGTCAGATTCCAAACCCGCTTCTTCAGCAAAAGATCAGAAAAAATCTGGAAGCACAACGAAAGAGAAGTAAATCCCGGTGGCGCAGGCTTCAGCCTGTGGGGTTTCATTCTCGCAAGGACCAAAACCCACAGGCTGAAGCCTGCGCCACTAGAGCTTGAGTGTCCGCAAGTACTCGCGAAAATCCTTGCCGAATTCCTGGTTTTCGAGGCCAATTTCAACGGTCGCTTTCAAGAAGCCCAGCTTGTCTCCCGCGTCGTACGATTTCCCCTCGTAGACATACGCTAGCAACCCCTTCTCCTGCGCCAGCAGGCGAAGCGCGTCCGTGAGCTGAATCTCCCCCCCGCGTCCCGGCTTGGTGCGCTCGAGGCAATCAAAAATCTCGGGAGGTAGCAGATATCGCCCGGTTACGGCCAGGGTCGAAGGCGCCTCCGCGGGACTCGGCTTCTCGACGAGGTCGCGTATTTTCAAGATGCGTTTGTTCTCGCCTGCGCCGTTGTTCTGTTCCACGTCAACAATGCCGTAGAGGCCCGTCCGTTCGCGGGGCACCTCTTCCACGGCGATGACGCCTTTTCCCGTGCTCTCATATACTTCGATCAGTTGCTTCGTCGCAGGATTTGGTCCCGGAATAATCACGTCGCCAAGCAATACGGCGAACGGTTCGTCGCCGACGAGCTCTTTTGCTACGAGCACTGCGTGTCCCAGCCCGAGCGGTTCCTTCTGCCGCGTGTAGCTGAAGTGCACCATGTTGCCGATGTCGCGCACCAATTTCGCCAGACCGGATTTGCCTTTTTCTTCCAGAAAGCCTTCGAGTTCGGGCGAGGAATCGAAGTGATCTTCAATCGCGTTTTTTCCTCTGCCAGTGACCACAATGATGTTGTCAATTCCGGAGGCGATGCACTCTTCGACCACATATTGGATGAGCGGTTTGTCGACCACAGGCAGCATTTCCTTCGGCTGCGCTTTGGTCGCAGGCAGGAATCTGGTGCCCAGCCCTGCGGCGGGAAGAACTGCTTTTCGTACGCGTTTTGGCATCTCGGCCATAGGTTTTTGATCCTGCAGCCACATTACGTGCCGCTTGCGGGCAGTGTCAATCCATCGTTTGCCCTAGTAGTTCCTAATGTCTAATCTCTTGCGATGTCTGGGTTCTTACGGTGAGGACCTGAAACGGAGAGTCATTCGCTTATGCGCCCAGGCGAGCGCACGGGTTAATGAATTCCGCAGACCAAGGCCGTTTCAATCGCCCGTAGTGCTCACGGCCTCAGAGCGCGCGGGCTGTTTACACAGTCCGCTGAACTTTTCGCGAAAACATTCTTTCACGATGTCGCCAATGGTCTGGGCGTTTTCATGGAGCACCTTCAGCCAGGCCATGGGCCCCATCTGCGGGAAATAAATCCCGCGGAAACACAGGCGCGAAACGAGGATATTGATTCGATATGCCACCGGCTTATGGCTGAACGATCGCACCGCCTGCCCGATTGCCTCCGGGCTGTATGCCTGCGCCCACCCGTACTTCACCTCGGCGTGCGCCTCCTCAATGCTCATTTTCAGCGGCGTGTGCGCCATCGCAAAGGGTATGAATTCTTCCCAGTGTTTTGGCCGCGTCAGGCGGCCCGCCGCCTCCAGCCTCGCGTAGAGCGGCGTGGATGGCAGCGGCGTGATCAATCCAAAGATTGGCAGTCCCGCAGGCCAGGTGCGAATCTGCTGAAGCGTCCGCTCCGCCACACCCACCGTATCGTTGTCCATGCCGAACATGAAGGACGTGATGGCGAAGACGTTGCGGTCGGCCAGCCTTTGCAATACGGCTGCATATTCGCCCGGCTTGTTGAACCCTTTGTTTACATCGGCGAGGTTGGTTGGGTCGATCGACTCCATGCCGATGAAAATCCACTTTCCGCCGGCGGCGGCGATGAGCTCCACAAGCTCCTCGTCGCGCAAAAGATTGGCGCTGATTTGGGCGACCCAGTGGACCTGGGCGCCCGCGGCGATGATGTCTCGTAAAAGGGATTTCGTCCGCTTGGGGTTGATGGCGAAATTATCGTCAATAAAGAAAACGGCGATCTGGCCGCCCTCGCTTTTCGCCCGCGCCTTGAGCAGCAGCAATTCATCCACAACGCTTTTGTTGCTGCGAAACCGTATCGAGTCTCCAAAAAAACCGGTGACCGTGCAAAATTCGCATCCGTACGGGCATCCGCGCCCGGACTCCACGGGAATAATGCGGAATGTTCCCCAACCGTCGCGGAAACGCTTGAGCATCGGGCCAAGGAACTTGGGAACAACATTGAACTGGCTCAGGTCGAGTGAATTCCACGGAATTGCAGGATAATCCTGCAAACTCGGTTTGCGCTCCTGTCCAAATTCATCTACGGGCGCATAAGTCTCTTTGAGCTGTCCACGCGCCGCATCCGCCACGATCTTCGGCCAGGTTTCATCGGCCTCGCCCAGAGCGACGGCATCGGCATGGCGTTTCCCTGATTTCTTGCCCAGCGCTTCGTCGGGCATTTCCGTGACGTGCGGCCCGCCCATCACCACCGGCACACCGGCCGCGCGCACGGCGTCGGCCATGCGATAGGCCTTCGCGATCATGCGCGTCATGCAGCCGATGCCGACCAGCCCGATATTATTTTCGCGGACGTACCGCGCGATGCCCGCCTCGTCGATCGGCTGCGCGTTCCCGTCGATCAGCACCACTTCATGTCCTGGCGGCGTGAGCGCCTGAAGCAGGAACATCCATAGATGGGGCATGAAGTTTTTCGTAACACCGTTGTCGGGGCTATAGAGCAGGATTTTCATCGTTTTAATCTTCTCTGACGAATGGCCGGCCGGGCGGGCTCCGACAATTACCGGCGTTCGTCTTTCATTTCGTTGTGCAAGCGCAAGAACCGACGCCCTTGCGGGCGCGGCGGAAGGATGTGTGGAAAACGTGAGCAGTGTATCACTCTAACGGCACAAAAAATGACAATTAATTTTCAGGCCCCTTATTCGTTACCCTGTCCATCCCGGCTCAACGAGGTGAATGAAGCGAATGGCCGATTTGTCAGGGCTTTTCTGATTTGAATACATCAATGAATTGGATGGCCGAGCTTTCAGCTCGGCCATCCAGGTTGCAGTTCGTTGCGGGCTTTAACCCCTGAAGCTTCAGGGGTTAAAACCCCAAGTTTAGACGACGCATTTCGTCGGGACTGAAGTCCCGACCTACTAGGAACCGCGCTACGCGATTGACTTTCAAATTCGGTCGGCCGTCGATGTGCCCCTTCGCGTGGGCTGCTTCCGCGACTGTGCTAACATGAACTTTTCCTGAGGCGGGAAACGGATCGTGCCAATGCGCATCCTTGGAATCGAATCTTCGTGTGACGAGACCGCGGCGGCCGTCGTGGTAGATGGACGCGAGATTTTGTCGAGCGTGGTCTCCTCGCAGCTCGACGTTCACCGCAAGTACGGCGGCGTCGTTCCCGAACTCGCTTCGCGCGAACACTTGCGCCAAATCGTTCCCGTCGTCCGCGAAGCGCTCCTGCAAGCAGGCCTCAATTTTGAAGACATCGACGCAGTTGGTGTGACGCAGGGTCCCGGCCTCGTCGGTTCGCTTTTAGTGGGAGTAACGTACGGGAAAGTCCTGGCCGCGGAACTCGGCAAGCCGCTGGTGTCCGTCAACCACCTGGAAGGACACGTTCACGCCGTGTTTCTCGAAGCGCATCTTGGCGGGAAAGCTCCGGCATTGCCGGCCGTTTGCCTGATCGTCTCCGGCGGGCACACGCTGCTTTACCACGTGCAGTCCGCGGCAGGGAATGGCGACGCCGCGACGCGCGGATTTCAGTACCGGCGTCTCGGCGGGACGCGCGACGACGCTGCAGGCGAGGCCTATGACAAAGTCGCCAGGCTCCTCGCGCTCGGCTATCCCGGCGGCCCGATCATCGACCAAATCGCTTCAAAGGTCGCCGCATCCGGCGCGAATTTCCACGAAAAAGATGGCTTGAATTTTGCTCCCGTGAAGATAAAAGGCAATCCCTACGACTTCAGTTTCAGCGGAATCAAGACAGCAGCGCTCTATTACGTCCGCGCGCATCCGGAATTTACCGGTGAAATCGAAGCCCGCCAGAAAGCCCTTCAGGAGGGCCGCCGGAAAGCCGCCGATCTGCTGCCGCTTTGCAGCCCCCGAACGTTGTCGCTCATTTCCAAATTCCAATCCGCAGTCGTCCGCGATCTTGTGACGCGGACGCTTGAAGCCGCAGCGGAAACGGGCGCCCGAACAGTTTTAGTTTCCGGAGGCGTAGCCGCCAACTCCGAATTGCGGGATCGCTTCGTATCCAAAGCGGCCGCCATGGGCGTCACAGTTTTTTTCCCCAGCCGAGCTCTTTCCACAGACAACGCCGCCATGATCGCCGCAGCCGCGTATCCCCACTTGCTTGCAGGAGATTTGGCCGCGCCCGATTTGAACGCGGAACCGAATCTCCGCCTCACTTAGCCGCTCCGCCTCTTCATCATATATTTTACGTCGGCCTTCGAGAATCCAACTCGTCATCTGGAGATAAATGGAATCCGGGTAATTCCCGAAGAAAAATCGGAGTTAATGAAGGCGGGCACGCCGTCGGATCTGCGGACGTCCAATAAAAAATGGGCTTGGTTTCGCTTTGGCACTTTCAGAAGGGCGCAATGATTGCCATCTGCCCGCGAATGGATGGTACTGGTAATCACAGAACTTCATTTGAGCTTGCGAATGCAACTCGATTGGAATATAGAACTCAAGCCGATTTCCATTAGAAATTCCGAATCGAGCCTTTGAACATCTTGCCCAAAGGACAGTTCATGTTCGCCCAACCAAACCGAATTCCGGCACGAATATCCGCGGCCATCTCTTTGCTGATTCTGGGACTCTGCGCTTTTCCCGGTGCGCCGGAAAGCGTCGCGCAGTCACGAATCACTGTCAGCGTCTCCCCGACCAGCGCAAATGTTCAAGCAAACATTGGGACGCAAAAAGTCACGGCCACAGTTCGCGGAGATTCGAAAAATCGCGGAGTGAAGTGGACACTCACCGGCAGCGGGTGCACCGGGAGCGCCTGCGGAACGCTGTCCGCAAGCTCGAGCGCGTCGGGAGTGGCCATTACGTACCACGCGCCGAGCACGGTCCCGAATCCGGCGAAGGTCACGCTAACGGCCACTTCAGTGTCCAACACCTCAAAGAAAGCGGCGGCGACAATCACCGTGACCGCGCCCGCGTCCGTCAGCATCTCGCCAACGAGCGCCTTGGTGAACGTTTCCGCAGCCCATCCATTTACGGCTACGGTGGCAAACGATCCCGCGAAGAAGGGCGTCACGTGGGCTTTAACTCAGGCTGGCAAGGCCTGTACGAGCGCCTGCGGCGCGCTCTCCGCGCAAACTACGACATCGGTGACGTACACAGCTCCGGCATCACTCCCAGCAAATCCAGCCGTGACGCTGACCGCAACTTCCGTTCTGGATACCAGCAAGTCGGCTAGCGCGACGATCACTGTCACATCGACCACAGCCGCGGTGAGCGTCACAATTTCCCCAAAGCGAGGCGGGCTCGCTGTTGGACAGACCCTTGCGGTTACGGCCACCGTAACGAATGACGTTGGCAGCGCCGGTGTCACCTGGTCGGCTTCCGGCAGTGCTTGCTCAGGATCCACCTGTGGCACGTTCACGAACGTAACGAAAACATCGGCAACTTACGCCGCGCCTTCCGCCGCAGGAAACTACACGCTCACTGCAACCAGCGTTGCATCTCCCGGAGCGAGCGCCTCCGCACCCATCGGCGTGACCAATTTGGCCGGGGTCACGACGTATCACAATGACCTCCTGCGAGACGGGGCAAACACCAGCGAGTACGCTTTGACGACCTCGCTTGTCACCACAGCGACCTTCGGCAAACTCTTCTCCTGCCAGACCGACGGCGCCACCTACACGCAGCCCCTGTGGATGCCCCTCGTGATGATTAACAGCGCGCTTCATAACGTGATTGTAGTCGCCACGCAGCACGATAGCGTCTACGCGTTCGACGCCGACGCCAGCCCCTGCGTAACCCTGTGGCACGTGAATCTCCTGGATTCCGCACACGGCGGAACTACGGGTGAAACAAGCGTACCCTCCAGCCTGATCGGCAGCGGTTATGGCGACATCAGCCCGGAAGTGGGTGTCACCGGCACTCCGGTCATCGATCCCAGCACACATACAATCTATGTCGTCAGCAAGTCCGTAAACGCCAGCTCTCAATTTTTTCAGCGCTTGCACGCCCTGGACTTGTTCACCGGGAATGAAAAGGTCACTCCCCCCCAAAACATCAGTAATGCCATCTCGGTGGCGGGAACGGGCGACGGCTCGGTGAATGGACAGCTCGCCTTCGACCCCAAAAATGAAAATGCCCGCTCGGGTTTAGCTCTTTACAACGGCGTGGTTTATGTCAGCTGGGCCTCCCATGAGGATAAGGATCCCTATCACGGATGGGTGATCGGTTTCAGCGCCTCGAACCTCGCGCCGGTAACAAACGCGTTGTTTAACTCGACTCCGGACAGCGTTGGAACCGTGACCTATTCCCGCGGCGGCGTGTGGATGGGAGGAGGGGCCCCTGCTGTTGATTCTTCAGGGTATCTCTATTTTATTACCGGGAATGGGACGTTTAACGCCAATACCGGCGGCACAAATTATGGTGACAGCCTGATGAAAATGAGCACCGCGGGCGGTTTGAGTGTCGCCGACTATTTCACTCCGGCCGATGAAGCCACCCTCGACGCCAATGATACGGATTTCGGGTCCGGGGCCGCAACGATCCTGATTGACCCGTCCAGCGGGCCTCTCCCTCACCTGGTGATTGGCGGAGGCAAGGAAGGCAATCTATTTCTGGTGAACCGCGACAAGATGGGGAAATTCAACGGCACGAACCAGGTGGTCCAAACCATTAACACGGGGAACAACATTTTCGCGACGCCCGTTTTCTGGGAAAACAACTTGTACGTCGCGCCCATCGGCGCGCTCAAGCAATACGCATTCAATACCACGACGGGAATGTTCGGCGGTTCGGCGGCGTCGCAAACTTCGGCGGCGTTCGGATTCCCCGGAGCAACACCTTCGCTCTCCTCAAATGGTGCAAGCCAGGGCATTATCTGGGCGTCAGACAACAGCCAATATTGCACGCCACAATCGCCCGGATGCGGCCCGGCGGTCCTGCACGCCTATAACGCCACGAACCTCGCGACGGAATTGTGGAACAGTTCCCAGGCGGCGGGGAGCCGCGATCAGGCGGGTGACGCGGTGAAATTTACCGTCCCCACCGTTGCCAACGGGAAAGTGTATCTCGGAACTCGAGGCAATAATTCGACGGTGCTCGGAGAACTGGAAGTTTACGGGCTGCTGCCGAATTGAGCCGACCTCCCGCTTAGCCGGGTTGCCCGTCCAGCTTGGCTCAGCACCAAATAATCGCAATTGTCCAAGATCAGACGCGTACCCTGAGGCTGATCGTAGTCGTGTGGCTCAAGCTGCCCGACGCACCATGTATGGTGATCGTGACAGTTCCAGTCCTGGCGCTGCTGCTCGCAGTCAGCGTGAGAACGCTGGTCTTCGTCGTCGGATTCGTTGCGAACGCTGCGGTCACGCCTGTTGGCAGCCCGGTTGCAGAAAGCGTCACGCTTCCGGTGAAACCGTTGGTCGGATTAACCGTGATCGTGCTCGTTCCGTGAGAGTTGCGAGTGATGGTGAGGCTCGTGGGTGAAGCCGAGAGCGTGAAGTTCGCCGCCGCCGCCGCATTCACAGTCAGGCCGACCGTTGTTGTTTGCTTCAGACTGCCCGAAGTGCCCGTAATGGTCACCGTGACGGTTCCCGTAGTGGCCGTGCCGCTGGCCGTCAGCGTCAGAAGGCTCGTGCTCGTCGTCGGATTCGTTCCAAACGTTGCCGTCACGCCCGTCGGCAACCCGGATGCAGCGAGCGTCACGCTGCTGTTGAAGCCGTTGGTCGGATTGATCGTGATGGTGCTCGTGCCGCCCGGTCCCCCTTGAGTGATCGTCACGCTCGCCGGTGAAGCAGACAGGCTGAAGTTCGGTGTAACCGCCGCATTAACGGTCAACGACACGGTTGTTGTCTGCGTCAAGCTGCCGGAAATACCCGTGATCGTTATCTTGACAGTCCCCGTAGTAGCCGTGCTGCTGGCCGTCAGTGTCAGAACGCTCGTGGTCGTCGCCGGATTTGTTGCGAACCCCGCAGTCACGCCCGACGGCAAGCCGCTTGCCGAGAGCGTAACGCTTCCACTGAAACTGTTGGTGGGATTGATCGTAATTGTGCTCGTGCCTCCCGCTCCCCCTTGTACAACCGTCACGCTACCTGGCGAAGCAGATAAGCTGAAGTTTGGAGTGGTAGACACCGGCCAGTTGTTCACCAGGTTCGTGACATTTACCGTACCGATACCGGTTGCAAAGTCCCAGCCAGTTCTCGTCCCGTACGCCGTTGAATCAGAACTATCCGAAATAGAGAGCACGCCGTACGTGCCTGATGGACGGTAACAGTTATTCGATCCCGTGCAGTTGACGTCCATATCGCCCTGGGTGACGTCGTAGAAAATGCACGAGCTGGCGACTTCATTGCCAAGCGCCGAATTGCACGAACTGCTTCCGCTCGCTCCGTATTCGGTCGCAGCCAGGCTGTAGTAAGTCGGATTCGGATTGCCCTGGCGCTCGCCGGTTTTTTGATTAATCAAGGCCTGGAACCCGGCCCAGATCGGGGAAGCAAACGACGTTCCGCCCGCACCGGACCATCCGCTCGGCGCGCCCGTGCAAGGCGTGCCGCCATTGGCCGGGTCGGAGTCGCAGAAAACGTAGTAGTGGCCCCAGATTCCGTTTGCGGCAAACAAGGAGACGTCCGGAATGTCGCGCACGCCATCGGCGGGATTTCCCACAATCGATTGCCAGGAAGGCTTGGCGTATCCTGCGCAGCTTCCGCTCACTACGCCGTTCGTCGAGGGGCTACCAGTGGCGCAACCGCTCGGGCCGCCGCTGCCGGACGCGGTGGTGTGCAATCCGTACGTGTTTGCCGTGCTGCTGTTACAAAAGCCGCCTGAGCCATATGTCGTGGATATGCCAAGGTACGTAGCAAGCAATTCGCCGGCGCACGAATCATTCCACGGAATCTCTGGAATGTAGGACTTCGCGGAGCCGTCTGTGGAAGTGTTCGTCGAATTCCAGTAGGCGCTGTTCGTCCCTGCATACGTGTCTCCGTAATCGGTGCCGCCTACAGACACGTTGTAAGGAGTCGAGGAAAATCCGCTGACGCCGATGCCGTGCGTGGCATTGGAAAGATCCGCATCACAACTCGCGGCGCCTTCGTCTCCCGAGGAAACAAATACGGAAACGCCTTCGGCCACGGCTTGTTGATACGTCGAAAAGTACGACGCATTCGCGGTAGCGCCGTTTTCCGCTTCGCATTCGCCGTAGCTGATGCTGACGATTGCCGGAGGCGTGCTGCTTTCACTGATCAAATTCTGCAGTGCGATCAAGCCGCCAAAGGTGGTCGCCGTATCGGAGCAGGAAGCCAACTCGATAGTCGCGCTCGGCGCCGAGGCGCTGGCATACTCGGCGTCCAGTATCGCTTCAATGTCATCGCCATTCACGCCGGGATTGCCGCAGTTATTCGTGCCGGTGGGAGGCGCCGGATGCCCCTGCGAAAAGGAGCCCGCCGTGTAGCTGGAAAGTCCGAAGGTTGAGCGGAACGTTGTCCAGTCTGCGGTGGAATACACATTCGTGTCTTCGATCACGACAACGGTTTGTCCCTGCCCGGATGTTCCGCCATTGAAGAGCGGGTTCAGGTTGTAAATCGTCGCAACATCCGCCGGCACAACCGCCTGATAGGTGGCGCCACTAGACGTAAACGTGTATGCCGGTTTCATCCGATAAAGCGCGTGCGGCATAAAGTCGTGGAGGGAAACTACACCGACCACCGCCGGTGCGAGCGCGGCGGGAATCTGCGGGTCGCTCATGTTGGCAATGTGCCTCACGCCGTTCACTTCGAGCGCGTGAATCTCGGTGCGAAACGCTTCGCGCACCTGCCCCGCGGTGCCGGAGAAGTCGATCATCATGCGGCTCGGATAGATGAGATTGACTTGCAAGCCGTGTCCCGTGAGCCAGCGCGCGATCATGTCAAGATCCTGCTGCGCCACGCCGAACCGTGCGCCAAATTCCTGCGCCGTGAGCCACTTGTGATAGTTCGCTGAGCCGGGCGTCTGGAGTTCATCGATGAACAGCCGCAGCGCCTGTTCCTGCTCGGGCGAACGCTGCAATTGCAGAAGCATGTGTTCCATCGGGAAATCGTTCGCCAGCACGCCGCGATCGTTGGCCGCCGTCGCTTCTGGACGAGTGCTTCCGCGCAGCGTGACGAGGTTGCCTTCATCAACTCCCTGCGTGATGACCGCACGTGCATTATTGACTTGAGCTTGAACGGGGAACGCGAGAGACATTGCCGCAAGAACGACGAGAACAGTCAGCACAACCAATCCTAAGTTGAATTTTTGTCGCATGGCTCACCCCTGGAAACAACACGATTACTAATTATGATCTCTGAAACGCGCATCCTACGCTTCCGTTGCGCTGCACGCAACGAATTTACAACCTGTACCAACGGCCGGGGGAATCGCAGTACCATGACTCCTACATCCCGATGATTGGGATTCTGAAAGGACAGCGCCGCCGGCTCTGAACCGTGAACTCTAAACTTGCGATACAATTTCTGGCTGGCTGCCGTCTTTTCCCGGTTGGTTGCTCGCTTAAACCAAACCGGCCATCAGGAGCGCTTCGCATGAGTCTCACTTTTAGGTCCTCGCAATTTTCCAGGGCGCACGCTCTAATCTGCGCTCTGCTCGCTCTCCCGCTGCTTGCTGCTCAGGCGCAGAACGCGCCCATCGACGCGCCCAAACCAGATACTCACGGCATCGTTGTGGCTAACATGGACACCTCCGTCAAGCCCGGCGACGATTTTTTCCGATATGCCAACGGCGGCTGGATTGCCCGCACCGAAATTCCGCCCGACCGGTCCAACATTGGCGTCTTCGCTGCTCTCGCTGACTTGAGCAATAAGCGCACTGCAGGTTTGATTGAAGAAGCAGCCAAAGCCGACGCTCCCGCCGGTTCTAACACCCGCAAGATTGCCGACCTCTACAACTCTTACACGGACGAAGCCGCCATCGAAACCAAAGGCCTCGCCCCGCTCCGCTCCCACCTCAAAGCCATCGCCGCTATCCACAACAAGCGCGAACTGGCGCGTGCTCTGGGTGAGAGCCTGCGCTCTGACGTCGACGCGCTGAACAACACGAACTATCACACACCCAACCTCTTCGGTCTGTGGGTCGCGCCCGGTTTCCACGATTCGGAGCACTACGCC
This sequence comes from uncultured Acidobacteriota bacterium, assembly GCA_963804145.1. Classification (GTDB taxonomy): domain Bacteria; phylum Acidobacteriota; class Terriglobia; order Acidiferrales; family UBA7541; genus Palsa-360. The sequence continues at coordinate 387,848 of CAWDPI010000012.1, forward strand.
CCTTATCTCTTACAGGGCGGCCTGCAATTGCCCGACCGCGAGTACTACCTCGCAGACACCGATCGCATGCGCGACATCCGCACGAAATATCGCGCCCATATCTCAACCATGCTTAAGCTGGCGGGATTCAATGACACGGACGCGCGCGCCGAACGCATCGTCGAGTTGGAGCACAGCATCGCGGAAAAACATACGAGCCTCGCAGACAACGAAGATATCTACAAAGCCGATAACACTTGGTTGCAAAACGATTTTGCAGCCAAGGCCCCCGGCCTCGATTGGGCGGAGTATTTCCGCGCCGCCGGCCTGAGCAAGCAGCCGAGCTTTATCGTCTGGCAGCCGACTGCCTTCACCGGCGAGTCGGCCCTGGTCGCATCCGCTTCGCTGGACACGTGGAAAGACTGGCTGGCGTACCACTTGATTGAAGCCTACGCCGACGTGCTGCCCAAGGCGTTCGCCGACGAACGCTTCGCCTTCGTCGGCAAAATACTCTCCGGCACGCCGGAACAGCGCCCGCGCTGGCAACGCGGCGTCGCTCTAGTCAACAAGCTGCTCGGCGACGCTGTCGGCCAAATCTACGCGCAGCGCTACTTCCCGCCGGAGGCAAAAGCTGAAGCCCAGGCGATGGTTGCGAACATTATCTCCGCTTTCCGAAAGCGTATCGACGCGCTGCCCTGGATGGATCCGGCAACCAAAGCGGAAGCCCAGGCCAAACTCACCACACTGTATGTGGGGATCGGATATCCGGAAACATGGCGCGACTACTCCGCTTATGAAGTCAAAGCGGACGACGTCTTCGGCAACCTCTGGCGCAGCGGCCTGGCTGATTACCACCGCGATGTCGCGCGCCTCGGCCAACCGGTCGATCGCAAGGAGTGGTGCATGACGCCGCAGACGGTGAACGCCGTCAATCTCCCGTTGCACAACGGGCTGAATTTTCCCGCCGCCATTCTCCAACCGCCGTTCTTTGATCCGCAGGCTCCTGCCGCGGCCAACTACGGCGCAATCGGCAGCGTCATCGGTCACGAAATCAGCCACACGTTTGACTCGGAAGGCAGCGCGTTTGACTCCAAAGGCCGCGTGCGCAATTGGTGGAAGCCTGAGGACCTCGCGCATTTCAACGCGGCCACCGCGAGACTCGCCGCGCAATATGACACCTACAAACCTCTCCCCGATATTTCCGTGAACGGCAAACAGACTCTCGGCGAAAACATCGCGGACGTCGCAGGCCTCTCCGCTGCCTACGACGGCTACCGCGCTTCGCTCGCGGGCAAGCCCGCCCCCGCTCAGGACGGCTTCTCAGGCGACCAGCAATTTTTCATTGCCTTCGGCCAGAACTGGGGAAGAAAAGATCGCGAAGCCGCGCTCCGCCAGCAAGTGATGACGGACCCACACTCCCCCGCGCAATTTCGCGCTGATACGGCTCGCAACATCGATGCCTGGTATTCGGCCTTCGATCTTCAACCCGGAGAGAAGCTCTACCTCGCTCCGCCCAACCGTGTGCAGATTTGGTAAGAAGTTTTGAGAAGAAATGCGACTCGTTTTGGTTCATGTAGCGCCCGCCTTCAGGCGGGCACTCCCTTAAATCGAAAATGCCCGCCTGAAGGCGGGCGCTACAAAGCCGCCAGGGAAGCGTCCTTTTTCGGAAACTCACTCAACTCTTAACTCTCAACTGGGATCATGCAACCTGATAGGCGATGCCCGTTTCATGCGCCTCGCATCGTCTGTGTTTATTCCTGAGAATGGCCTCGCGGTGTATACTCTCGCCACTCCCGGTTGGAGGAAACTCTTTAGTGATTCCCTCTGGCACAAAATTCGGTTCCTACGAAGTCGTCTCGCAGATTTGTGCAGGCGGGATGGGTGAAGTTGGGGCGCTTTGGCGGCGTCCGAGCCGCCAGCCGAAATCCCGAGCGAAGAGAGGGATCTCTTGCTGAACGCCGGCACCAAGCTGGGATCGTACGAGGTCACCGCCGCCATTGGCGCAGGCGGCATGGGAGAGGTGTATCAAGCGCACGACACCAAGCTCGCGCGCGATGTGGCCATCAAAGTTTTGCCCGAAGCGTTCGCGCATGATGCCGAACGGCTCTCCCGTTTTCAGCGCGAAGCGAAAATGCTGGCGGCGCTGAATCATCCCAACATCGCCACGATCTACGGCCTGGAACATTCCGACGGCGTGCAGTATTTAGTCATGGAGTTGGTCCCAGGCGAGACGCTGCAAGAGCGCGTGAAGCGCGACGGCGCCAGTTCCAATCGAAGAAGCTCTGGCCATCGCGAAGCAGATCGCCGAGGCGCTCGAAGCCGCGCACGAAAAAGGCATCATTCACCGCGACCTGAAACCCGCCAATGTGAAGGTGACGCCCGAAGGCAAAGTAAAAGTGTTGGATTTCGGTTTGGCGAAAGCGTTTGAGGGCGACCCGTCGAGCGTGGACATCGGCAATTCGCCGACGTTGAGTCAAGCCGCCACCATGCAAGGCGTAATTCTCGGCACCGCAGCCTACATGAGTCCGGAGCAGGCGCGCGGCAGGGCGGTCGACAAACGGACCGACATCTGGGCCTTTGGTTGCGTGCTCTACGAATTGCTCACGGGCAAGCAAGCGTTTCATGGCGAGGATGTCACCGACATTCTGGCTGCGGTGGTCAGAGCCGAACCGGATTGGACTGCGTTGCCGCCTTCTACTCCCACGAAAATTCGTGATCTGCTTCGCCGCTGTTTACAAAAGGACAAGCGGTTACGTTTGCGCGATGCCGGTGACGCCCAGATCGAAATTCATGAGGCGGTCGCTGCACCTTCAACCGCTCTCGAAGTGACGATGGGCCACGCTACGAGGAACTGGCGCGAGCGGATTGCCTGGGGAGCAGCGGCTGCATTTGCATTGATCGCCAGCGCATTCGCTATTGCCTTCCTTTTGCGCGAGCCGAAGTCGCCCGAAGCGATGCGATTCTTCGTTCCCCTTCCGGAGACGTGGACCTTGGCGGGGCCAGGTGCCTCGGCTTCGGGGGTATCAGCTCCCTTGTCGGTTTCGCCAGACGGTCGTCGGATCGTTTTCGCTTGCCAGGAACGCTGACGGCAAATATCTGCTGTGGGTTCGCCCGCTCGATTCTCTCACCCCGCAGCCTCTGGCAGGAACCCAGGGGGCCTTGGATCCTTTCTGGTCGCCGGACAGCCGGTTTATCGGTTTCTTTGCGGACGGAAAGCTCAAGAAGATTGAGGTCTCGGGTGGCCCGCCCATTGCATTGTGCGACGCGCCAGGTCCTCCCGCCGGCGGGACATGGAATCGAGATGGAGTGATCGTATTTGCGCCGACAACCAGGTCGGCGCTTCAGAAAGTATCTGCTTCCGGCGGTGTTCCCACCGCCGCCACTGTTCTCGGCCAACGTGAGAGCGCCCACTGGCAGCCTATCTTCCTACCTGACGGTCGGCACTTCTTGTACCACGTAAACCCAAGTCCGGCGGGAGGGTCCACTTACTTGGCCTCACTCGATTCCGCCGAGCGGAAGTTGTTGTTAAGCGCCGATTCCACAAACGTCCTCTACAGTCAGGGCCATTTACTCTTCCTGCGCGAGGCAACTCTGATGGCGCAGCCATTTGACACGCGTCGCCTCGAACTGACGGGTGAGGCGTTTCCTATTGCCGAGCAGATTCAGGTTCAAGGCACTAACCCGTACGGTGTCTTCTCAACGTCAGAGAACGGCGTATTGGTCTACGAAACGGGAACTGGGGGCGGCTCTCAACTCGTATGGTTTGACCGCACCGGCAAGCAGATTGGCGTAGTGGGAGACTCGGCTGCGTATGCTGACCTGGAGCTTTCTCCGGATGGCAAGCGAGCTTCGGTCAGCATTCAAGGTCCAGCGGGAAAAGGGCGGGACATCTGGCTTTACGACGTGGCTCGGGGTCTTCGAACGCGTTTTACATTCGATGGGGAAGACGAACAGGGCGTGATCTGGTCACCCGATGGAAAATCGTTAATTTTTGGCTCAAAACGTAAGGAGTATTTGGATCTTTATCAAAAGGCGTCCAGCGGGGCAGGGACCGAGCAACTGTTGTTAGAGGATACTGTGGGGAACAAATATCCCACGAGTTGGTCTCCGGACGGCCGATCCATTCTGTATTTTACTGGCGTTAGCAGTCCTCGGACCGGAGCCGATCTGTTTGTCTTGCCGCTTTCCGGAGATCGAAAGCCGGTCCCGTTCCTGAACACGCAATTCAATGAGATCGCGGGTCATTTCTCTCCCGACGGCCGGTGGGTGGCATACTACTCGAACGAATCTGGTCGATACGAAGTCTATGTTGCATCCTTCCCGGGGCCTGGTGGAAAGTGGCAGATCTCCACTGCTGGCGGCAAGTCTGCTCGATGGCGGCGAGACGGCACAGAAATCTTCTATCTCGACCCTGACAACAAGCTGATGGCGGCAACCGTGAACAGCATAGGTTCGAGCTTGGAGGTTGGTGCCGTGAAGCCGCTATTCCAGACCCGCGCGGCATCCCCGAATTACCAGTACCCGTACGACGTATCCGCGGATGGCCAGCGCTTTCTGATTAACACGCTTCCAGAGCAGACGACCTCCGCGCCTATTACAGTTCTCGTCAATTGGACTGCAGGGCTGAAGAAATGACGATCGCGGCCGGCACACGTCTCGGCTCCTACGAAGTCGTCTCGCAGATTGGCGCGGGCGGGATGGGTGAAGTTGAGGCGCTTTGGCGGCGTCCGAGCCGCCAGCCGAAATCCCGAGCGAAGAGAGGGATCTCTTGCTGAACGCCGGCACCAAGCTGGGATCGTACGAAGTCACCTGCTAAGATTGGCGCGGGCGGCATGGGAGAGGTGTATCAGGCGCACGACACCAAACTCGAGCGCGACGTGGCTATCAAAGTTTTGCCGGAAGCGGTTGCGCATGATGCCGAGCGGCTCGTCCCGTTTTCAGCGCGAAGCGAAAATGCTCGCTGCGCTCAATCATCCCAACATCGCCACGATCTACGGCCTGGAACAATCCGGCGGCACGAGCTATCTCGTCATGGAGTTGGTCTCGGGCGAGACGCTGCAAGAACGCGTGAAGCGCGACGGCGCAATTCCGATCGAAGAAGCTCTCGCCATTGCGAAGCAGATTGCCGAAGCGCTCGAAGCCGCGCACGAAAAGGGGATCATTCACCGCGACCTGAAACCCGCCAACGTAAAAGTGACGCCCGAGGGAAAAGTAAAAGTGTTGGATTTCGGTTTGGCGAAAGCGTTCGCGGGCGACACATCAACGGAAGACATGGGCAACTCACCGACGCTGAGCATGGCCGCGACGATGCAGGGAGTGATTCTCGGTACGGCTGCGTACATGAGTCCCGAGCAGGCCAAGGGCAAAGCGGTGGACAAGCGCACCGACATTTGGGCATTCGGCGCAGTGCTTTACGAGTTGCTGACAGGAAAACCCGCATTCCACGGCGAGGATGTCGGAGACATTCTCGCATCCGTGGTAAAGACGGAACCCGCATTCGACGCGCTGCCTGCGAACATTTCTCCCTCCATTCGCGTTCTGCTGCAACGCTGCCTGCGGAAAGACAGGCGTCAGCGGACCCCGGATGCGGCGACGATTCGGATCGAGATTGAGGACGCGATTGCGGCGCCGAAAGATTCCGGTGCAATGCAAGCTGCTCCGGCTTCCTCGAGCAAGTGGTTGTTAGCGGTCGGCGCGGTGGCCGCAATACTGGCAGTATTGTTTGGCTTTACGACGTGGGGTTGGTGGCGGGCGACGCGCCCCGTCGAGCGACCACTGGTGCGGCTGGACGTCGACCTCGGGCTCGACGTATCGCTTGGCTCCGCGCGGGGAGCCGACACGATCCTTTCGCCTGACGGCTCGCGGCTCGTGTACGTGTCGCAAGGGCGGCTCTTTACCCGGCGGCTCGACCAGCCCAACGCCACTGAGCTATCAGGAACGCAGGGGGCATATGCTCCTTTTTTCTCTCCGGACGGGCAGTGGGTCGCTTTCTTCGCAACAGGAAAGCTGCAAAAGATTTCGGTGGATGGCGGTTCGGCAATCGCCTTGTGCGACACGGCCACTGCTGAAGGCGGCAGTTGGGGCGAGGATGGCAACATCATCGCCGTGCTTTCTGGCTCAGGTGGCGTTCTGTCGCGTATTCCCGCCGCTGGGGGAGCGCCCATGCCCTTGACGCAACTGGCGCAAGGAGATACCACACAACGCTGGCCGCAGATTCTGCCAGGTGGCAAGGCGGTGCTGTTCACCTCCAACACATCAGGCGCTGCATTCGATGGAGCCAACATCGAAGTCATGTCTTTGGCGAATAACCAGCGGAAAACGCTCCAACGCGGGGGCACTTTCGGCAGGTATCTGCCTGCGTCAAATGGGATTGGTCACCTGGTTTACATCAACAAAGGAACGTTGTTTGCCGTGCCTTTCGATCCCGAAAAACTGGAAGTGCTCGGCACGCCATCGCCGGTGCTGCAGGAGGTTGCCTACAGCACTTCAAACGGCTCCGCACAATTCGATTTTTCGCGAAACGGAACGTTGGTGTACCGCAGCGGCGGAGCAATGCAAGGTAATCTGGTCACCGTGCAGTGGCTGGATGCCGCCGGCAAGACGCAGCCGCTGCTGGCGAAACCGGGCGGCTATCAGCGGCCGCGCGTGTCGCCGGATGGCCAGAGGCTGGCGTTGGACGACGCGTCGGATATCTGGGTGTACGAAGCCCGGCGCGATACCATGACGCGTCTCACGTTCGGCAGTGGCACCAACATCGCGCCGGTATGGAGCCCTGACGGCCGATACGTCGCATTCCTTGGGCCTGGAGGCGGCGTATGGTCGGTCCGCTCTGACGGGGCGAGCAAAGCTCAACCGTTGATCCAGGGCAAGGATGTACTGGTTCCGTTCTCTTTCACGCCAGATGGAAAGCGGCTGGTATACAACGAAGTGAATCCGGTTACCGCGTACGACATCTGGACAGTGCCCATCGAAAGCGACGGCACCGGTCTGCGTGCCGGAAAACCCGAGAGTTTCCTGCAAACTCCAGCGGACGAGCGCAACCCGGCCTTTTCTCCCGACGGCCGCTGGCTGGCCTATTCTTCCAACGAGTCGGGGGCATATGAGGTGTATGTGCGGGCGTTTCCGGACAAGGGCGGAAAGTGGCAGATCTCGAACGCGGGAGGCGCGTACCCGTTGTGGTCGAGCAACGGGCATGAACTGTTCTTCCGAAACGTCGACAACCGGATTATGGTGGCCACGTACTCCGCGACGGCGGATTCATTTGTCCCGGATAAGCCGCACGTATGGTCCGACAAACAGCTGGCGAACTTCGGGATTGTCGGCACCGCCACCTACGATCTTGCGCCGGACGGCAAGCGCATCGCCGCGTTAATGCCGGTCGAGACGGCGGAAGGACAGAAGGCGCAGAACGACGTGATCTTCCTCGATAATTTCTCCGACGAAGTGCGGAGGCGCACGGCCGCGCAAGCGAAATGAGACGTCGTATGACAGGCTTCAAGCCTGTCTGCCTTTCGGATCCAACGAAAGTCAAAACCAGACAGGCTGAAGCCCGTCCTACCTGTGCCACCACTCTTGCGATACAATCCCCGCTTTCATGCGCATCGCGTTTGATACTGGCGGCACATTTACCGACTGCGTTTATCTTCGCGGCGGACGCCTTGAAATTCTAAAAGTTCCCTTCCACGCCGCGCAAACCTTCCGATGCAATCGCCCATGCGCTGGAAAGAATCCTTGCCGCAACCGATCGAATTTGTCCGGCCTCGAACTCGTTTGCGGCACGACGGTAGGCACGAACGCCCTCCTTCAGAGAAAAGGCGGCCGCGTCACACTCGTGACGACCGCGGGCTTCGAGGACGTCCTCGAAATTGGACGCCAAGCGCGCCCGCAACTTTACAACCTGCTGTTCGAGAAGGCGGAGCCGCTCGTTCCGCAAGCGCGACGCCTTGGGCTGCGCGAAAGACTGGATTCCAATGGCCGTGTTCTGCTTGCGCCTTCAGGCGCAGAAATCACTCAGATCACGCGCGCAGTAGTCCGCAGCGGAGCAGACTCCGTCGCTATTTGCCTGCTCTTCTCCTTCGTGAATCCGTCCCACGAGAAAATTGTTGGCGCGAGCCCTGGCCGCCACAGGACTCCCTGTTTCCGTTTCGCACGAAATCCTTCCCGAGTATCGCGAATTCGAGCGAACCTCCACGACCGTCGTCAACGCGTATCTCGTCCCGGTGATGAGCGGTTACCTCTCGGAAATCGAGAGCATCGCCGCGGCGCAATCGCGCACGCGCGCCTTTCGGTTCGAAAGCGCGCAAAGACCGGGAACGGAGTTTCACGAGTTCGCATCATGCAGTCGAACGGCGGCATTCTCTCGGCCGGAGCAGCCGCCGGCGAGCCCGTTCGAACGATTCTGTCCGGCCCCGCAGGAGGCGTTCTCGGCGCGCAATACGTCGCCGAAGCTGCCGGATTCGAACGCATCATCACGTTTGATATGGGAGGCACGTCCACCGACGTGGCCCTCATGGACAGTGGAAGCGGCGAAACACTCGCGACCACGTCCGAAAGCGTCGTGTCGGGAATGCCTGTCGCGGTGCCCATGCTGGACATTCACACGGTGGGCGCCGGTGGCGGCTCCATCGCGCGATTCGACCGTGCAGGAGCGTTGCGCGTCGGGCCCGGAAAGCGCCGGAGCCGAGCCCGGCCCGATTTGCTTACGGGCGTGGCGAAAAACCAACGGTGACGGACGCGAATCTCATCCTCGGCCGCATTCCGGAGTCCGGACTTCTGGGCGGTGCAGTTCAAGCTCGACCTTGCTCGCGCGCGGCATTACATGGCCCGCGGGCGAGGGCCCGATGCCCTCAGCTGAAGCGTTCGCGCAGGGCATCGTGGACGTGGCCAACGCCGTCATGGAGAAAGCCATTCGCGTCATCTCGGTGGAACGCGGGCACGATCCGCGCGATTACACGCTCGTCGCGTTTGGCGGCGCAGGCGCGTTGCACGCCTGTGAGCTGGCGGAGGCGCTCGAAATTCCGCGCGTGCTTGTTCCATGTTTTCCGGGAGCGCTTTCCGCGCTGGGCATTCTGCGCGCCGATGTGACCAAGGACTTGTCGCGCACGGTGCGGCTCGAAATTGAAAGCGCCACGGACGCGAAAGCAGAAACTTCAGCGAGCATTCGCCGCATTGGAACAGGAAGGCCGCAAACAAATGCGCGCCGAGGGATTTTCCAACGGCGCCGTTCAAATCCACCGTTCTCTCGACATGCGCTACGCTGGGCAATCCTACGAATTGAACGTTCCATTCGCCGGAAATTTCATCTCTGCCTTCCATCGCGCCCACGAAAAGCGCTACGGATATTTCGACCGCACTCGCGCGTGCGAGGTGGTGAACATTCGCGCGCGCTTCACTGGCCGCACGCCGAAACCCAGTTTGCCGAAATTGACGCCCGGCGGCCCGAGCGCAGCGCGAGCAATTGTTTCCAACTCCCCGGTGCTATTCCACGGACGCCGTAAAATGACGGTGATTTACGACCGCTCCCTGTCTGCGCGCAGGAAATCGCATCGTCGGCCCAGCCATCGTGACGGAATACAGCGCGACGTCGCTGATTCCTCCCGGCTGGTCCGCCCGCGTCGATCGAAACGGAAACCTCATCCTGGAGCCGCGCCGATGAGAGTGGATCCCATACGCCTCGAAATTTTCAAAAATCTCTTCCACTCGGTCGCGGAAGAAATGGGCGCCGCGCTCCGCCGTTCCGCGTTTTCTCCCAACATCAAGGAGCGCCGCGACTATTCCTGCGCCGTTTTCAACGCCGCGGGAGATGTCCTTGCCATGGGCGACCACATGCCCGTCCATCTCGGCTCGATGCCCATGTCGGTCCAGGCCGCGCTGCGCGCATTCGAGCTCGGCCCCGGAGACGTCGCCTTGCTGAACGACCCCTACGCCGGGGGCACGCACCTGCCCGACCTGACGATGGTGATGCCCGTCTTCGCGCCGCGTTCGTCTCGGCCGCTGTTCTACATCGCCAATCGCGCGCACCACGCCGATATCGGAGGCGCGCACGCCGGCTCCATGAGCCTCTCTCGCGAAATTTATGAAGAAGGGTTGCGCATCCCGCCCGTAAAAATCATGGAAAGCGGCCGCATCGTGCGCGACGTCCTGGCGATTCTTCTCGCCAACGTGCGCACTCCTCGCGAACGCGAAGGCGATCTGACCGCGCAGATCGCCGCGTGCCGCATCGGCGAGCGCCGCCTGATGGCGCTCGTCGCGAAATACGGGAGCAGGGAAGTGATCGCTTACGGCCGCCATCTCCTCGACTACTCGGCCAGAATGATGGCCGCAACGATCGCGAGCGATCCCAAACGGAATTTACCGCGCCGAAGATTTCCTGGACGACGACGGCGTCACAGACGCCCCGCAGCGCATCGCCGTGACGATCCGCATTCGCGGGAAAAGATGCGGAAGTCGATTTCACGGGAAGCGCGCCGCAATGCGCCGGCAGCGTCAACGCCGTCGCGGCCATCACGGAGTCCGCCGTCTTCTACGTTTTCAGATGCCTGCTCGACGAGCAGGTCCCGGCCACGTCCGGCCTGATGCGAACGATTCGCGTGATCGCTCCCGCCGGCACGATCGTCAACGCGCTCGCCGCCCGCAGCGGTGGCCGGCGGAAACGTGGAAACCTCGCAACGCATCGTGGACACGCTCCTCAGAGCCCTCGCGCGCGCCATCCCCTCGCGGATTCCCGCAGCGAGCCAGGGCACGATGAACAATCTGACGTTTGGAGGAAGCGACCCGCGCCACGGCGGCGAACCTTTCGCCTATTACGAAACCATCGCCGGAGGAACAGGCGGAGGCCCAGGCCACCGCGGGAAATAACGGCGCGCACAGTCACATGACCAACACGCTCAATACGCCCACCGAAGTGCTCGAGCATGTTTATCCGGTCCGCGTCCACCGCTACGCGCTGCGAAAAGATTCCGGCGGCCGCGGAAAATTTCCCGGCGGCGAAGGCCTCATCCGCGAAATCGAAATGCTCGCCGACGTTCAGGTCGGAATTTTATCGGACCGCAGGAAACTCCGCCCGTATGGTCTGATGGGCGGCTCGCCCGGCAGTCCCGGAAAAAATGAAATCGTCATCAAAGGAAAGGCGCGACGCCTTGCTTCAAAATGCACATTTCGCGTCCGGCAGGAGCGATGATCCGGATTGAAACACCGGGCGGCGGCGGATGGGGAAAAGTGCAGAATCAGCCGAAAAAAGAGCGGAGAAAACGAAAAGCCCCAAGGCATGATGGCCATTGGGGCTTTTCTCAAGCTCGGGAAATCAGAATCTCAATTAGAATTCAACGCCCTCAGGCTTCTCGATCGGCAAAGGCATCTGCAAGCGCGCTTTTGCCAGGGACTTGACCAGAGCGTCTTCCATGTTTTCGGCTGAAGTGTTTCTGGCGGTGGCGAGTTCGCTGACGAGGAGGAATTTGGCCCGTTCCAGCATTTTCTTTTCGCGGAAGGAGAGCGGCTTGGTGCGGCTCAGTGATACTAGGCTCTTCAGTACGGCTGCTACTTCTATCAGTTCCCCGGTTCGCATCCGCTCCGAATTCTCTTTGAATCGATGTTTCCAATCGTGGTGCGAATTCGGCTTGCCCTTTTCCAGAAAACTCAGAACCTTAAGCGTTTCTCCGTTTCGAATCACGTGCCGCAATCCAACCGACTCGGCGTTGGTTGCGGGAACCATGACTTTGAGCCCGCTCGCTAGAATCTTCACCATAAAATACTTTTCCGTGCGTCCGTTCAGTACCCCGAAATTAATTTGCTCGATCATACCAACGCCGTGGTTGGGATAGACAACCTTGTCCCCTATCTTGTAATCCATGGTCGGAAGCCCCCTAGAGGTAAGCTACAAGAATACTGGCCCAAGGGTAGGATGAAGTCAAGATATTTCTCCTAGAATCAGCAAGTTATGCGATATTTTGATTTGAGATTGGTCCTTGAATTGCACATGCGATTTTACGCGATTTTTACATAGTACTCACGCGCATTCCGGACCATCTGCTTCTTCCCGTCGGTGACAACCTTCCTTGCGCTAGAATGGCTAAATGCTGATTCTTGCCGTAGATACAAGCACTCGGATGGGCAGCGCCGCCCTACTGCGCGATTCTCAGGTCCTGGAGGAGATTTCCGGGTTCGAAGAAACCCCATATTCAACGCGTCTTTTTCGCGATATAGCCCTGCTGCAAACCAGGGCAAACTTCCGCCTGAGCCAAATCGACGTATTCGCCGTTGCGGCCGGCCCGGGCTCCTTCACCGGGCTGCGTGTCGGCTTGACGGCGGTGAAAGCCTGGGCGGAGGTGCACGGAAAACCCATCGCTGCTATCAGTGGATTGGAAGCCATAGCCGCCGAATCTCTGATGGATAAGGCTCCCGGCGCGTCCAACGCCCAATTCATCGCGCCATTCCTGGATGCGCGCCGCGGACAAATCTTCGGGGCAATTTATCGAAGAATCTCCGGCGACGACATGAGCCTCGAACTCGCCAGCGACGAGTCCATCCTTTCGGTGGATGAGTTTCTGGAATTGGTGAAGGGAAAGTTGCCGCAACGGGTTCAGCTGGTCTCGCCCACGCCGGAGATGCTTCCTTCCGCCCGGATCGAGGAAGTTCTGCCCGGCGCGAACGTCATTCAAGTTTCCGCAGCTCTGGCGCCCGCGATCGGGCGACTAGGATTTGAACGAGCCAAGCGCGGCGACTTGACCGATGCAATCAGCCTCGATGCAAATTACGTGCGGCGTTCAGACGCCGAAGCGGCCTGGAAGGATCGGTAATGCACGCTCCGGGTGAGAAAGTCGGGGACTTCCTGGCCGTCACGGTCCGGCGAATGTCCGCGTCAGACATTTCCGCCGCGCTTTCCATCCTGGAGGAAAGTCCCGGAAGCATCGAAGTGGTCGAGTGAGAGCCTATTGGAATCGGTTTCCAATGGCATCGCTTGGGCGGCGGAACTGCATGGCAGCATCGCGGGAATCCTGATCGGCCGGGTTGCCGCTGATGAATTCGAGATATTGAATCTGGCCGTCGGGAAGGCATGGAGGCGGCGGGGAGTTGCGACAAAGTTGGTGGGCGCCGCGCTGGCCCACGCCCGAACGGCAGGTGCGGGGCAAGCCTATCTGGATGTGCGCGCTTCCAACCAGGGCGGAATCGCCTTTTACGAGCGATTGGGGTTCCGCGTTTGCGGGCGCCGGCCAAATTATTATCGCAATCCACCCGAAGATGCGGTCCTGCTGGTTTTGCACATTAATGAACGGAACTAATAATTTTTGTTGATTTATACTTGGCGGGCGCTTTGCATTGTGCTAGTTTCAACCCGATATGTAACACTCCATTCACAATTCGGATTGCTCAGGAGGCAAGCCATGCCGACCTTGACTCAGGAGATACGCGAGCAACTTCTGACATATGACCATGAGTTCCAAAAGCTAGCGCAGTTGCACTCGGAATACGAAGACAAGTTAAGACAGCTTACGCAATCCTCCTACCTGAATCTGGAAGACCTTCAGCAAGAAGCCACCCTCAAAAAATTAAAATTGCGAGTCAAGGACGCGATGGAACGCCACATCGCGCAGCGCCTGCAGCATCCCGCGCCGCGCTAACTCTCCGAAGCAACGCCCAATTGAGATAGAATCATGTGGACTCATCGGGAGTGTCTCCGCCTTTCCTCCTGACAAGGACGCGCATGATAAAAGACGGCTACAAGTTTGCCGCAGGCCCTCTGCTCGCCGGCGCTTTCGCAGCGGGATTGCACTGGAATTGGCTTGGCGGCGTGCTGATCTTCCTCGGCCTTTTTGTGCTGTTCTTTTTTCGCAATCCCAAAAGGACGCCGCCGGCCGATCCGGAGACGATCGTTTCTCCCGCCGACGGGCGCATCATGGAAATTGTGGAGGAATCGCGCGACGCGAAGCCCGGCCGCCGCATCAGCGTGTTTCTCTCGATCTTCGATGTGCATGTCAACCGCTCGCCGGTGGCGGGTCGCATCACAGCCATCGTCTATCGCAAGGGGAAATTCTACGCGGCCATGCGCGGACGGGCATCGGCGGAAAACGAGCAGAATGCCTTCCACATCCAGAGCGAACACGGGGAAGTGGTCTTCACGCAGATCGCCGGATGGGTCGCCCGCCGTATTGTCTGCTGGAAAGCGGTTGGCGATTCCGTGATGCGGGGCGAGCGCGTAGGTATGATACGCTTTGGTTCTCGCACGGATATTTGGCTTCCCGAGGGCGTCGATATTCTGGTTCGGCCCGGCCAGCATGTGGCGGGGGGCAGAAGCGTCCTGGCGCGATGGAAATGAGCGACTTCGAACAGCACGAACTCGGGTTTCCCGGCGCCCGCCGAGCCAATCTTAAGCTTCGCCGCGGCGTTTATCTGTTGCCCAGTATGTTGACCGTGGCCAATTTGCTTTGCGGCTTCTACGCCGTGATGGCCACGCTCAAGGGCGGCGGCACGGATTTGGACAATGCGGCAAAGGCCATCGGCCTGGCGATCCTGTTCGATTCCTTCGACGGTTTTGTGGCCCGAGCCACCCACACGAGCAGCGAATTCGGCAAACAGTTTGACTCCCTGGCCGACATGGTCAGCTTTGGAATCGCACCTGCCGCGCTGGCTTTCACCTGGGGGGTGCGCGGCATTGCTGAGACAGAACGCCTGGACATCCGCCGCTTGCATGAGATCGGCTGGTGGGTTGCGCTAGTCTTTGTGATTTGCTGCGCATGGCGCCTCGCCCGGTTCAACATCCAGGGAATGGCGCCCGGCTCAGGGTCAAAATATTTCGTCGGCCTGCCCTGCCCTGCCGCGGCGGGGCTGATTGCTGCCACCGTGCATGCGATTAAAACGCCGATTCTGGACTACCGCTGGTCGGTCTTCTGGATGGTGGTGGTCATCGCGGATGCGGCCCTGATGTCGAGCAGGGTGCGCTATCGGAGCTTCAAGGACATCCCCATGTTGGCGCGCCAGAGGTCGATTTTTGTCATCGTGATCGCCCTGCTGGTGTGGCTGATCGTGGCGTATTCGGAAGTGGTGCTGATGGTGATCGCAAGTGTCTTCGTCGCGTCGGGAGTAACACTTCATCTGTTCCGCGTGCTCCGCCATTACCTGGTCTCGCATCCCGCCAAGACATGAGTTCCCCCAAAGTAGCGGTTCGAGTGGCCATCGCGGGGGCGTCTTCTCTGCTCGGCAAGGAACTGAATCTGTGGCTGGAAGAGTCGAATTTTCCCGCGAGCGATATTCGTCTCGTTGATGAGGAGTTCGTCGCCGGAACGCTGACCGAAGCCGGCGGGGAACCGGCCATCATTGAAACGGTGACGCAAGACAGTTTCGAACGCGTGCGGTTCGCGTTTTTTACCGGATCGCCGCAATTCGCGAAGCGGCACGCCGCGGAAGCCGGCCGCGCCGGGGCGGTGGTGATCGACCTGAGCGGAGGGCTCGCGGCGGACATAAATGCCAGGCTCTGGATCCCCACGCTGGATGCGGTGCTCGCCTCGCCGGTGGAAACCGTCACGTCCGGAAAGCTGCAGAGCATGTATTCAGTTCCCTCGGCTCCTGCCGATGTAGCGATCTCCATTTCCGCGGCCCTTGCGCCTGCCGGGCTCGAGCGCCTCGTCATGACGGTTCTTCAGCCCGTCTCAGAGTATGGCCCGGAAGCGGTCGAGGAACTGGAAAGCCAGGTGGTGAAGCTGTTGTCACTGCAACCTGTATCGCAAACCGTGTTCGACGCGCAAGTTGGGTTTAATATGCTTTCCAGCTACGGCCCGGAAAGCGGTATAAAGCTGGCGGATGCGCGCGCGAAAATTGCAGCTGAATCTCAAAGGTATCTCGCGGGCCGCGCCCCGGTGCCTGCCATCATGCTGGTCCAGGCGCCGGTCTTTTATTCGCACGCATTTACGGCTTACGCGGAATTCAAGGCCGCGCCCGACCTTGAGGATCTGTCGGCCCGCCTGCGGGGCGCAGGGCTAAAGGTGGCGCGAGCGAAGGATGAGCCGCCCGCAAATGTGAATGTCGTCGGAGAGACGCGGCCGGTGCTGAGGCAACCGGAGCGCGACCCCGGCATCGAAACCGGTGTCTGGCTGTGGGGCGCGGCAGACAATTTGCGGGTTCCTTCGGCAACCGCCGTAGCCATCGCGGAAAAGCTGCTCGCCTCGTAAAACGAGAGTGGAAGCGAGTTGCCAGGGCAGCCGATCTGCGCAATCCCGGGACTGTCGAAGGGGCTAAACGTCGTGCAACCGAGGGACCCAATCAACGCGCGAGGGAAAAACACGAATGCGCGACGGAGGCGCGCTTCGGCGCCGCGAAAGAGTTTTCATTTGAAATTTAAAATCTCAAATTTCACGAAATCTCAAATTTCAATTCTCAGATTTCAAATTGCAGATTTTAGACCTCAGATTTCGAATCTCAGATTTCAAATCGTTCCTCTGTGCCTCTGTGTCTCTGTGGCCGCAATCCTGACCGCGTGCGGCTATCACGTTGGCGGCAGGGCGTCCCTGCTCCCTCCCGGCCTGAAAGTCATCGCGGTTCCCGCGCTGAAAAACGACACGGCCCGTTACCGCATCGAGCAGACCATGACGGAGGCCGTCGTGCACGAATTCATTGCCCGCACGAAGTACCGCATCGTCTCTTCCGAAGCATCCGCCGACGCGGTTCTGCACGGCGAAATCACGAGTTTCGAGGCCATTCCCGCGGTATTCGACACGACGCCCACCACGACGCCCAACTCCACAACCGTTCCCACGGTGAACACGACGACTGCGCGCGCCACCACCATGCTCGTTTCCGTTCATATGAAAGTGTTGCTCGAAGAGCGGGAAACGAAACGGGCGCTCTACAAGAACGACAACTACCTTTTCCGCGAGCCCTACGAAATCTCCACCGACCCGGCAAAATTCTTTGACGAGCAGGGCCCCGCGCTCGAGCGGATGTCGCGCGATTTCGCTTCGCGCCTCGTTTCCGATGTTCTGGAGAATTTCTGATGGCTTCTCTCTCGCCGCATGAACTCCTGGCGCGCCTCGCAAAAGGGAAGCCCATTCCCGGGATTCTCCTCGTCGGAAGCGATAGCTATCTGCGCGACCTGTGCCGCAAGAAACTCGTCGATGCCTACGTGGCCGAGGGGACGCGCGATTGGGGCGTTCGGAAATTTTCCGCCGATGAGGATGACGTTTCCGTCGATCCTGGGGCAGGCGCAGACCATGCCCATGCTCGCGCCACTGCAAGTGATTTTCGTCAGCGAGGTGGAAGCCTGGGAGCGCCTCGGAGATGATTCGCGGGATGCGCTCGTGAAAGAAATTTCCGAATATTTTAACAATCCTGCTCCGTTCACCATTCTCGTTTTCGAGGCCGACAGTGCTCGATCAGCGGATGCGCCTCGCCAAAATGTTTGCGGAAAAGACGGTGACGGTTTCCGTGGAGCTTTCGACCGAGCCGGCGGACCGTGCGCGTCTCGCGTTGCCTTTGTCTCTCGAAATGGCCAGGGAATTGGGAGCGACGCTGGACCAAGACGCGGCCGAAGAGCTCTGTGACATTCTCAATGGTGATCTGGCGGCAATTCACACGGAACTCGAGAAACTCTCCGCCTATGTGGGCGACCGGCGAAAGATCACGCGAGCGGACGTGGAGCTCCTGGTGATCTCTGCCCGAAAGTATGAGGTCTGGGATCTCGCGGAAATGCTGGCAGAGCGGCAGCCGGCGCAGGCCCTGGAATTTCTCGACAGGTTGCTGCGCGAAGGCGAACCCGCGCCGGCTTTGCTGGGCGCGCTGGCCTGGACGTACCGGAAACTTCTAGAAGCGCAGGAAGTGCCGGCGGGCGCGCCGGAATGGCAGGCAAGGAGCCGCCTCAAAATGCGGGGGGATGCGGCGGAGCGGGCGATACGGCAATCTCGAAAATTTCCGAAGTCGCAGCTCACAAGCGGTCTCGCCGCTCTGTACGAAGCGGACAGCCGCCTGAAATCCGGCGGAACAAATCAGCGCGCCGTGATGGAATTTCTCGTAACGCAGCTCGCTTCTTAAAGTGGGACAGGCTTCAGCCTGTCTGGTTTCCGTCAAATTAACGTACGCCTTAAACCCGACAGGCTGAAGCCTGTCCTACTGGAACCACCCCACAAAAAGAAGCGCCCGGAAATCCTTCCCGGGCGCGTCATTAAATACGATTCGGTTGCTTACGCTTTCGCGGCAGCACTCAGGCCATTTACCGCTACGCTCAACCGCGATTTATAGCGGTTCCCCGTATTCTCCTCGAGCACGCCTTTGCTGATCGCGCGGTCAATCGCGGATAGCGTCGGATGGAGCAGAGTCCCTGCGGACGCCGTATCCTTCGCGGCAATCGCCGTGCGCAGCTTCTTCATGATCGTTCGCACGCGAGTGGTGTTCGCGCGGTTAATTTCCGCGCGCATGCGCGCCTGCTTGGCCCGCTTGATTACCGATTTCTTACGCTTCTTTACTTTTGTGGGTGCGCCCTGCGCCATTCCATTCTCCTCTTTGCGTTAATTGCGATGAAAATACACTAACGGACGCGCAACCCTTTGTCAACGAACGTGCAGGCGCGGGGGCGGCCGAGCTTCGCAAAAAAAGAGACCGGGGAGATGCAGTCCGCGCCCGTCCGTTGTATAGTACGGCGCATCCGAGGATGAGGGGTCGATCATGACGTTCAAAAAAATTGTTCTTACAGGATTGCAATTGGCTGTAGCGATGGCTTCTTTCAGCGCGGCCGCGCCTTCCGCTTTTGCGCAGGCCAAATGGGAAAAGCTCGCGCCGTTCCCCGAGCCGGCCGAGGAAATCCTGGGCGCGGCGGCCGGAGGGAAGATGTATGTCTTCGCCGGCTTTATTCCAGTTTGGCACCCGAAAGGATTGGTCTACGAATACGATCCCGCCACCGATCATTGGACCAAGAAAAAGCCCATGGCGCTTCCGTCGCATCACGTGGCATTCACGGAATATAACGGAAAGATTTACGCGTTCGGCGGATTCGTGTACCCAACGTCGGGTCCCGCGGCGTGGGTGCCGATCAACAACGCCTGGGAATACGATCCGGCCGCAGATACCTGGAAAGCTCTTGCGCCGATGCCCATCAAGCGCGGCTCGCCGGTCGCGGCTGCGGTGGGTAACAAAATCTACGTAATCGGTGGTGTAACGCTTCCTCCAGGATCCACGGATATCGCCGTGAGTCAAACAACGCCCCAAATCTGCCTCGGGACTGTTGAGGAATACGATCCCGAGTCGAACACGTGGCGCGAGAGAACTCCCATGCCCACTCCGCGCAACCACGCGGCCATCGGCGCGGTGAACGGAAAAATTTACGTGATCGGCGGCCGTGTGGGGGCGGCGTTTATCGGCTTGGCCTCTGATACTTCCGTGGTCGAGGAATACGATCCGGCTACCGACAAATGGAGCGCCACGCGCGCCCGCATGCCCACCACGCGCAGCGCACTGGGATATGGCGTGATCAACGGGCGTATCTATGTGGCCGGCGGTGAATTCCAGGACCCGCACATGATGGCTACGTTCCGGTCCGTGGAAGCCTACGACCCGGCCAGCAACACCTGGTCCATCATGCCGCCCATGGCCGTCGAGCAGGCATGGGCTTGCCGGTGGCGTGATCGGCAACCGCTTGATCCTCGTGGGCGGAGACGTGCAATCGTCGGGAACGGGAATTGAGGTTTCCACGAGCGAGGTGGATGCGCTCGTTATTCCCACAGGCGATCACTGATCCGGCCTCGGAAATTTTCAGTCCGGACCGAAGCCCCTGCTAACTTATTGGTGTGCAATGTCTTGTGCATATCCTTGACCCCTCTGCGCCTTTCAAGTACGCTTTCATGTGCCCTCTTGCGAGGGCGGAGGTGTTGACCTCATCGGTTGGCGGCACTCTTCATCCTGACCAGCCGAATCTTCCATGCGACGCACCGTACAAATTGCAGGCGGGATAGAATCCCTGTTCGGCACTCTGGACGAAAACGTCAAACTGCTGGAATCCGCGCTGCGCGTCACCACTGAATTGCAGGATGACCGCCACCTCGCCATCGAAGGCGAAGCCACTCAGGTCGATCGAGCCGTCCGAATCGTCACGGAATACAACCAACTGGTCCAGGAGGGCCGCCGCATGAGCAATGGCGACGTGAAAGCCATGATCCGGGTGGCCACGCAGGATCCCAAGACCACGCTGCGGCAGGTCCTCGAACCCGGCGCGCCGGCGCGCCCGCGCATTTTCGGCAAGAAAAACGTCACGCCCAAGAGTTCGAATCAGCGGATGTACATGGAGTCGATTGAGAAGCACGACATGATGTTCGCCGTTGGCCCGGGCGGCACGGGGAAGACGTATCTGGCCGTGGCCATGGCGGTTTCCGCGCTGCTCACCAAGCAGGTGGACCGAATCATTCTGGCGCGTCCCGCCGTCGAAGCGGGCGAGCGGCTCGGATTTCTCCCCGGCACGCTGCAGCAAAAGATCGATCCGTACATGCGGCCGCTGTACGACGCGCTGTACGACATGCTCGATGCCGACAAATTGGAGCGATTCCTCGAGAAGGGAATCGTGGAAGTGGCGCCGCTGGCGTTCATGCGTGGCCGCACGCTGAACGATTCGTTCGTCATTCTGGACGAAGCGCAAAACACTACGAGCGAGCAGATGAAAATGTTTCTGACGCGCCTCGGATTCAATTCCAAGGCCGTGATCACCGGCGACGTCACGCAGATTGATTTGCCTGCGGGCAGAAAGTCCGGCCTGGTCGAGGCGCTGGAAGTGTGCGGCCGCATCGAAGGCATCGCCTTCATCAAGTTCGACGAACGCGACGTCGTTCGCCACAACTTGGTGCAGCAGATCATCAAGGCCTACGAAGAGTTTGGAGCAGGCGAGGCTCGGCGAAACGCTCCTCCGGACAACGGCAAGTCCGAACCTCCGAATTGAACGCCCAGCTTCCCATGATCGTCAACCGCCAGCGCCGCGTGCCTGTGGCCATTCAACCCTTGCAGCAGTTCTACGAACGCGTCCGCCGCGAGCTTGGGTTCGCTCCCGAATCCGTGACCATCCAACTGATCAGCGACGATACCATGGCGCGCTTCAACGAAACGTTTCGCAAAACGCACGGGCCCACGGATGTGCTTTCCTTTCCCGCCAACGGCGCACGCCGTACGCAAGGCGCTAAATATATCGGCGACATCGCCATCTCTCCTGAAACCGCGCGCCGCAATGCGCGCCGCTTCTCGCGCTCCTTTCCCGTCGAAATGCGAATCCTGATTCTTCACGGCATGATTCACCTCGCAGGTTTCGACCACGAAACCGACCACGGAGAAATGGACCGTCTTGAGCGCCGCCTGCGAAAACGGTTGGGAGTTGCGGGAAGGTCTGGAGCCGCTGGAAAATGATGACGTTTCTCTACGTGCTCGGAGTCGCGGCCCTCGGCGTGGGTCTCGTCATTTTTTCGTATCTCGACCGGATTTACCGCGAACTTGGCCGCGTGAACAAAGGCCGCGTCCGCGAGCATCTCGAAATTTTCGAAGCGGACATCGAACCCCACTTTGCCCTGGAGCGTACGCGGGCGACCACGGCATTTCGCCTGCTCGCGAATCTCTGGCTAGTGCTGGTCACGGCGGAGACCGCGCGCGGCGTGATCGTTTTCGTCCCGGGCACGTGGGACGCGCTCCTGCAGGCCCTCGTCTATGTGCTCGTCGAAGTCCTTTTGCTCTCGCAGTTTATTCCCGACTTTCTACTCGCGCGCACAAAGGGACGCTGGCTCGTCCGCCTGGCTCTCGTCATCCGCGCGTTTCTGTGGATTGTCTGGCCGTTCCGCGTCCTGCAGGAGCTTGCCGCTTCTCTCGCGCGCATATCCGACGACCCGCACGCCGACGGCTCGGGCACGCAGGAAGAGGGAATCGAAGCGCTCGTCGACGCCGCGGAGCAGGAAGGGATTCTCGATCCGGGCGAAGCGCACATGATCGAGCAAGTCGTCGAGTTCAGCGACAAGCGCGTCCTGGAATTCATGACGCCGCGCCCCGAGGTGATCGCGATCCCCGCCAATGCCACCGTCGCCGAACTTCGCAAAGTTCTGATCAACACCAAGTTTTCGCGCATCCCCGTGTACGAAGATTCGCTCGACGACATCACCGGCGTCGCGTTTGCCCGCGACCTGCTTCAGATTCCCGAAAGCGAAGCTGCCACGCGGACCGTGCGGGAACTCGCTCGCCCGGCCTTCTTCGTCCCGGAAACCAAGCACGGCTCCGATCTTCTGAAGGAAATGCAGCGGCGAAACCAGCAAATGGCCATCGTCGTGGATGAACACGGTTCCGTCGCCGGCATCGTGACGGTCGAGGACCTGGTGGAAGAAATTATCGGCGAGATTGGAGAGGACGATCGCGTGCCGGCTCCCGACGCAGTGCGCGAGCCGGACGGAAGCATGATCCTGCGCGGAAGCGTGTCCGTCGAAAAAGTGCAGGAACTATTCGGTGTGGAATGGGATGTCAGCGGAGAGGAATCCGCGACAACCATTGGTGGTTTGCTCAATCACATCGCGGGGCATGTGCCCGCCGCGGGGGAACATCTCGATTACGGCGGGCTGCGCTTCGAGATTCTGGAAGCGAATCAACGTAAGGTGCTGCGGCTGCGGGGTCGGCGCATTCCCGCATCCGTCGCCGCCAACTGAGTAGGACGGACTTAAGCCTGTCTGCTTTTCCGAACGCCCTGCCATTAAATTTGAAAGTCAAAGGCGACGGGCTGAAGCCTGTCCTACTGTGGCTCCCTAACTGATGAGCTTCGCAATCAAAAACGCCGCCGTAGCCGCGAGGCCGCCGATCACCACCGTCTGCAGCGCCCCCTTGAACGGGCTGATCCCCGTAAAGGTCCCTTTCACCCACCCGAAAACTGCCAGCGCCAGCAGCGTCACGCCCACAGAAAAATAAAGTCCCCGTTGCACGTCGGAGAGCAAGATGTACGGCGCGAGCGGAATCAATCCGCCCACAACGTAAGACACCGCGATGGTCAGCGCGCTGATGCGCGCGCGTTTCGGCTGCGGTTCTTCCAGGCCCAGCTCGAAGCGCATCATGAAATCCACCCAGGCCTTATCGTTCCCGGTGATGGCCTTCACAACGGGAGCCATTTCCGCTTCGCTCAGCCCGTAATCGCGAAAAACTTTGGCGACCTCTTCGATTTCCACGTCACGCAACTCCACAATTTCGCGAACTTCCCGCTCGCGCTCCGAAGCGTAATGTTCCTGGTCCGTCTTCGCCGCAAGATAACCGCCTAGCCCCATGGCAATCGATCCCGCGGCAATTTCCGCAAATCCCGCCGTAACCACAAGCGTCGAAGCATGTGGATTGGAAGCGATAGCCCCCGTAATTCCCGCCGCAAGCGCAAACGGCACCGTCAGCCCGTCCGACATCCCAATGACGACGTCGCGAACCGATTCCGGCGCCGTGAAGTGGTGTTCCGTGTGAGGCGTAGCGGGCATCTCAGTATCTCCGGCAGTTAAGACGTAATTTAAGGGCGAATATTCTCGCGAAAGGTGCCAACCCGGGAAAGTGTAACATGCCATAGTGAGGCCCCGGACATGCGTTCTTGTAGGACAGCCACTCTTGGCTGTCCTCTTTCACCTCGCCCAGACTGCACGAGGACAGCCAAGAGTGGCTGTCCTACAAAAACGCAATCCTTCCGCCCGCCGCAGGGTATCATTCGAGCATGGCGCAAGAATTCAAATCAGGATATGTCGCGGTAGTGGGCCGGCCGAATGCCGGAAAATCGACGCTCGTCAATCGCCTGGTCGGAGAAAAAGTGGCGATTGTAACGCCGCGGCCGCAGACCACGCGCAACCGCATTCAGGGCATTGTGAATCGCGAGAACGCGCAGGTCGTTTTAATCGACACGCCCGGAATGCACCGGCCGGAATCTGCGCTCGGCAAACAAATGATGGGCGAAGTGGACGCCGCGATCGATGCAGTCGACATCGTGGCGCTGCTGCTCGATGCCAGCGAAGAGTTCGGACAGGGAGACCGCCGCGCCGTCGAGCGCGTACAGCGTTTCGACGGCAAGCGTTTCCTGTTGCTGAATAAAATCGACCGCATTCCAAAAGCCGAGTTGCTCCCGCTGATCGAGACGCTCGCGAAAATGGGAACATTCGACGAGATCATTCCGATTTCCGCGCTGAAGGGCGATGGAGTCGACCGCGCTGCTCGAAAAAGTTATCGAATATCTTCCCGTGGGCGCTCCGCAATTTCCTGTCGATCAATATACGGACCAGCCGGAACGTTTCCTCGCGGCTGAAATTGTGCGCGAAAAGGCAATGGAGGCGACGACGCAAGAAGTCCCTCACGCCGTCGCTGTCATCTGCGATGCATTTGAAGAAACCGACAAGTTGGTCCGCATCCGCGCCACAATCTATGTTGACCGCGAAGGACAAAAAGGAATCCTGATCGGCAGCGGCGGCGGCACTCTCAAGAAAATCGGCACCTCCGCGCGCAAAGAACTGGAGACCATCCTGGGCACGAAGATTTTCCTCGAGCTTTACGTCAAAGTTCTAAAGGACTGGCGAGAAAACCCGCAGATCGTCCGCCAGCTAGACTGGCACTGGCAGCTCGAACATATGTAGGACAGGCTTCCAGCCTGTCGGGTTTTGTGATCGCCGCCGGGAAGAAAAGCGACAGGCTGGAAGCCTGTCCTACTCTTCTGTCTTTATCCCGAGCGCGCGCATGCGGCGGTACAGGTGGCTGCGCTCGAGCCCCAGCGCTTCGGCCGTGCGCGTCATGTGCCACTGGTTTTCTTCGAGCTTGCGCAAAATAAATTCCCGCTCATACGCGCTGCGCGCTTCGTGCAGCGTCGCGTTCGGCTGCTGCGCCATGCGCGAACTGGCCCGAAACAGTTCCGGCGGGAGATGCAGCGGCTCGATCTTGTCCTGCGGGACCACGATCATCAGGCGCTCGATCAGGTTGCGCAATTCGCGCACATTTCCCGGCCAAAGATAACGCGCCATGACGCTGAGGGCCGCTTCGCTCAGCTCCTTCGGCTTGCGGCCGTACGCGGCGGCGAATTCCAACATGAAATAGCGAGCCAGGATCGGAACATCCTCGATGCGCTCGCGCAGCGGCGGCAGGGTGAAGGGAATCACGTTGAGCCGGTAGAACAGGTCTTCACGAAACCGGCCGTGCGCGATCTCGTCTTCCAACGTTTTGTTGGTTGCGGCAATCACGCGCACATCGACGCTCACCGTTTGATTGGAGCCCACGGGCTCGAGGCGTTGCTCCTCCAGCACGCGCAGCACTTTGGCCTGCGTGCGCAAGCTCATATCCGCGACTTCGTCGAGAAAAAGCGTTCCTCCATCGGCCTTCTCAAATTTTCCCACTTTGTTTTCGGTTGCGCCGGTGAAGCTGCCTTTCACGTGCCCGAACAGCTCGGATTCGATGAGTTCCTCCGGAATCGCTGCGCAATTCACTTCCACAAATGCCCGGTCGCCGCGCAGACTCGCCACGTGCAAAGCCCTCGCGACGAGTTCCTTTCCCGTTCCGCTTTCGCCGTAGATCAGCACGCGCCCGTTCGTCGGCGCAGTCAACGCAATCTGTTGGCGCAACGCACGCATCGGAACGGTATCTCCCTGCAATTGCGTGCGGCCTCCGATCTCCTCCCGCAGCTGCCGGTTTTCCAGCGCGAGACGGTGGACTTCGAGCGCATTCTTGATGACGAGGATGACTTTTTCCAAAGAGAGCGGCTTCTCGATGAAATCAAATGCGCCCAGCTTCGTGGCGCGCACGGCGGTTTCGATGCTGGCGTGCCCGGAAATCATGACCACCATCGAGTCCACGCCGTTCTTGCGTATGCGCTCGAGAGTCTCCAGGCCGTCGATCCCGTCGAGCCACACATCCAGCAGCACAAGATCGATCGAGCGCTCCTCGAGCACCCCGAGACATTCTTCGCCGGAGGATACGGCGAGGGATTCGTATCCTTCGTCCGCCAGGATGGATGAAAGCGCTTCCCGTATTCCTTGCTCGTCGTCCACGATGAGAATGGGATTGGCCATGAAAGTAGGGAGTTAACCGATGCGCGGGGACATCGGGGCCGACGGGACTTCCGCCATGGGAAGCTGAAGAATAAATTTCGCGCCGGTCGGCAAATTGTCCTCGACCCGGATGGAGCCGTGGTGCTCGGCCATGATGCGGCTGGCGATGGCGAGGCCGAGTCCCGTGCCGCGGTCCTTGGTCGAGAAGTGAGGCAGAAAGAGGCGGTCCTTGTCCTCCGGCGAAATTCCGTGGCCGCTGTCAGCGACAATAATTTCAACGATTTCACGATCGCTGTTGAATCGCGTGCACAGGAGCATTTCCTTCACCGCCGAGCCTTCCATCGATTCCGCGGCATTGTCGATCAGGTTGACAAGCACGCGCCGCAGCAGTTCGCCGTCGGCGCGTATGACCGGCAGATCGGGCGCCAGATCCTTGCGCACTCGGATTCCCTCGAGCCGGCCGTCAAACACCGATAGCGCACCATTCACAATTTCATTCGGCGAAGCGGGCGAGAGCTTCGCGGTAGGGAAGCGCGCGAATTGCGAGAATTCTCCGACCAGCGATTCGAGCACTCGCACCTCGCGCTCGATCAGGCTCGAACACTCGCCCACCAGCCGCACCAGTTCCGGCGGTTCATTTTTCGAGGGGCTTCGCGATGCCGCTCCAGGTAGCGGGACAATCGCTGCGAAGAAAGCTGAATCGGCGTGAGCGGATTCTTGATTTCGTGAGCGATGCGCTGCGCCACTTCCTGCCAGGCCGCCGCTTTCTGCGCCCGCAGCAAATCGGTCAGATCATCCACCACCACGACGTAGCCGCGATTGGACCGGCGCGGCCCCAGCGAGCTCACCGTCACCGCCGCGCGCAGCAGCCGACCCGCCGCGGAAAATTCCAACTCCTGAGTTGCCGTCCCGAGGCGCAGAGAGCGCCGCATCAGGACGTGAACGGCACGGGCCGCTTCTTCCCCCAATAGCTGCACGAAGCTCATCGCCTGCCGGGAGCCCTCGCCAAACATGCGCACCGCGGCCGGATTGACGCGCCGGATCGTTTCCGTTTCGTCGACGGAAATAACGCCCGTCGGAATATTTTCGAGGATCGTTTCCATCAGCGTGCGGCGCCGCTCCAGCTCTTGCACCGCCTGTTGCAGGTTCTGCGTAAAGATATCGATCTGGCGCCGGCTGTCGCCCAGCTGTTCGGTCATGCGGTTGAACGAGCGGACCAGCGTTTCCAATTCATCCTGCGCCTGAACGTTGACGCGTGTTTCAAAATTTCCAGCGATGATTTCCTGCGTCGCTTCCGCCAGCGCCTGAATCGGGACGGTAACCTGCTTGGAGAGAAATAGCGCAAACCACATGGCCGAGAACATCAGGAGAATCGTGAACAGTCCCAGCGTCAGGAGCAGCTGTGATTTGTAGGTGCGCAGGTTCTGCCGCTGCTTTTCGTACGTCGTTGTTTGTGCGTTGATATCGCGAATGCGGTTCGGATAATCGTCAGGAACGTTTCGTCCGGCGAAAAAATAGATATTTCCCGCCTTGGCGCGGCCCGCGAGGAAATACTTTCCCGCGTATTGCCAAAGCTCGACGCCGCCCGGCACCTGGCTGACCAAGGACGGCAGTTCGGGGCGCGAATTCGCGCCGGAACCCGCATCGGGCGGTTTGATTCGGAAACTTGAGTTTGCAGCGACAGCGATGGCCTGGCCGTTCTCGTCCACTTCCCAGGCCAGGTCCGCCCCTCGCGCAAAGGCCTGATCAAACGCATGAATCGTATCGCGCGCCGAATTATCCACTGTGGTCCCGGCCACCTCCTTGGCGATCCCGGCCATTTGCGCGGCGTCGTCGGCGTTCATTTTGTCGATCAGATCGCGGCTGTATTGGGTCGCCAGCTCGAGGGGGCGAGGGAACCAGAGCACGAGCGTACGGTTCAATAATGCGTAACTCACGAAGAACAGGAAGACCACGGGCAGGAAGGAAACTGCGATCGCTCCCAGAACCATTTTTGTCTTGAAACGGGAGCCGGGCTGATGCGCGCGCCTCTCCGCCCACAGGCGCACCACGCTGCGAGTCAGAACGGCGCCGAAAACGACCAGCGCCGCTACGATGAACATGGAGAGGGCGTACAGAACCGTCTGGTCCAGCGTGCGGAGTTGGAGAGGCAGCGTCAGCGAGCCAAACGTAAAGACCGCCGCGAGCAGGAGGACGATGGTCACTCCGCCAACGGCAAGAAGGAGCTGCGATTTGCGGCTTGTGCTCACGCCACGCTCCCGGAGAGCGAAGCCGCGTCCGGCGCGATCGCCGTGAGCAGGGACAGCGGAGAGTCTGCCGGCAGAAACGCCCGCAGCGGGCACCCCTCGCAGCGCGGCGCGCTCTTCCGGCACCAGTTCTTTCCCGTATTCACAATAAGTGCATGTAATTCGTTAAATAATTCTGGCTCCCGCGGAAGCGAAGTCTCCACAAAGGCGCGCACACTTTCATAGTCCGGCTTTCCGCCGGTAATCCCGTGCCGCCCGAAAATCCTGTGCGTATAAGCGTCCACGACGAACACTGGATGGTTCCCGGCATATAGCAGGATGGAGTCGGCGGTTTCAGGACCGATGCCATGCACGGAGAGAAGTTTTTCGCGCAGTTCCAAAGTGGGTGTCCCAAACATGCGTTTCAGCGATCCTCCGTACCCGCCATGGAGAAATCGAACAAAGGCCTTCAATTTTTTCGCCTTTTGCCGGAAGTAGCCGGACGGCCGCACCAGCGCAGCCAGCCGAGCAGTTCGCACTCGCAACATCGCCGAAGGTGTAAGCATCCGCGCCGCGCGAAGATTGGCGATGGCGCGTTCGACGTTTCCCCATGCGGTGCTTTGGGTCAGGATCGCCCCCACAATCACTTCAAATGGCGTTTGCGCCGGCCACCAGCGCATCGGACCAAGCGCGCCGGACATCGCTTCATAGTAACGCATTAGTTCGCCGGAGGGGGGAGTCACATGGGCCATATTGGTAACGCCCCGCGGCAGGCGCCTACCCCTGCCGCTGTCTCTTCCTGGCACATACGCTTTTGCAGGCTTGTTCAGTACTTTTACCAATGCTTTGCCCATTGCTTCGCCCATTCCTTCGGAAGATAACGGGCGCCGTACCTCCAGTCAAGACAAGCTCTTGCGGATGACACCAACTTGCCTGTACCAAAGTACAGGTGCCCTCATAGTGCCCGTTTCAGTACGACTGCCGAAAATGGAGCAATAGCCCCTCTCCCCCATCTGCTAATTTAATCTTACCGGGGGTGTGCTTGCCCCGGGGAGTCCTCTGTCGATGTCGTCCCGGCTTGGCGAAATACTGATCAAGGAAAACTTGATCACGTCCGACCAACTCAAGCAGGCCTTGGAACACCAGAAGGCGAGCGGAGCAAGGTTGGGGACGTGTCTGATGAAGCTCGGCTTCATCAGTGACGATGAGATTACGGGTGTGCTTTCCCGCCAGTACGGCGTTCCCTCCATCAACCTGAAGTATTACGAGGTCGACGCCGCCGTCATTAAGCTGATCCCTCAGGACACTGCCGTCCGCTACCAGATCGTTCCTCTCTCTCGCGTCGGCTCGACGCTGACCATTGCGATGACTGATCCGACCAACGTCTTCGCCATGGACGACATTAAGTTCATGACCGGTTTCAACGTCGAACCGGTGGTGGCCTCCGAGACCGCGATTGCAGAAGCTATTTCCAAGTTCTACGGCGAGGCGCACAGCGAAGAAGAGCTTTCCAAGGTGATGAAGGACCTCACCGGCGAGGAAGGCGCGGACCTGGAACTCGCCTCCGAAGAGCAGGAGATGAACCTCGCCGAACTGGAACGCATGGCCGAGGAAGCTCCCATCATCAAGCTGGTCAACTTGATCCTGACCGACGCGGTCAAGCGCGGCGCGAGCGACATCCACATCGAGCCATACGAAAAAGAAGTCCGCGTGCGGTTTCGGATTGACGGAATTCTGCAAGCAGTTATGACCCCGCCGATGAAGCTCCGCGACGCGATCATCAGCCGCATCAAGATCATGGCCAAACTGGACATCAGCGAAAAGCGGCTGCCGCAAGACGGCCGCATCATGATCAAGTACCGCAAGGACGGCAAGATCAAGGACCTCGACTTCCGCGTTTCCACCATCCCGGCCCTGTACGGCGAAAAGATCGTCATGCGGTTGCTGGACAAAGAGAATCTGCGACTGGACATGACCAAGCTCGGCTTCGAGCCCGAGTCCCTTGCCAAATTTAAGAACGCCATACTTCGCCCCTACGGAATGGTCCTGGTGACCGGCCCCACGGGTTCCGGCAAGACCAACACTTTATATTCGTCCATCGCCACCCTGAATACCCCTGAAACCAACATCATGACCGCCGAAGACCCGGTCGAATTCCAGTTGGCGGGCATCAACCAGGTCCAGATGAAGGACCAAATTGGGCTGAATTTCGCGGCCGCGTTGCGCGCGTTCCTTCGGCAGGATCCCAACATCATTCTGGTCGGCGAAATCCGCGACTTTGAAACGGCGGAAATCGCCGTCAAGGCAGCGCTCACCGGACACCTGGTGCTTTCCACGCTGCATACGAATGATGCTCCATCGACGATCAGCCGATTAATGAATATGGGTATCGAACCGTTCCTGGTGGCCACATCGGTCAACCTGATTTGCGCACAGCGGCTGGTCCGAAGAATTTGCGCGAACTGCAAGCAAGTATTGAAGGTTCCCGATCAGGCCATGCTGGACGCCGGATACGCGCAAGAGGAGCTCGCGACGACGGAGATCTTCATCGGCAAGGGCTGCGGAATCTGCAACAAGACCGGATACAAGGGACGCGTGGGCCTCTACGAAGTCATGGAGATCAACGACGAGCTGCGCGAATTGATTTTGGTCGGCGCGTCCGCGCTGGAATTGAAGAAAAAAGCCGTGGATAACGGGATGCTCACCCTGCGCCGCAGCGGCCTCACCAAGGTTGCGCTCGGGATGACGACCATCGAGGAAGTTGTTCGGGAAACCGTGTTGTAGGAAAGGCACACCGATGTCAGGAATCACACTGAGTGAATTGCTAAAGAACATGATTGAGCTGGGCGGCAGCGATTTGCATATCACCACCAACAGCGCGCCCAGGGTCCGCGTCCATGGAAAACTGAAGCCCATGGACATGGCGCCGTTGACCGCGGCGGACACCAAGGCGCTAGCCTATAGCGTTTTGACCGACGCGCAGAAGCACAGGTTTGAGGAAAACCTGGAACTGGACTTCTCCTTCGGACTGAAAAACCTGGCTCGCTTTCGCGGCAACGTGTTTCAACAGCGCGGCGCCGTGGGAGCCGTGTTCCGGACCATTCCCTGGGAAATCAAGAATTTCGACGCGCTCGGTCTGCCTGCCATTGTGAAAACTTTGTGCGACAAGCCCCGCGGCCTGGTGCTGGTCACCGGCCCGACCGGATCGGGCAAGTCCACGACGCTCGCCGCCATGCTCGATAAAATCAACAGCGAGCACGACGAGCACATGATGACGATCGAGGACCCCATCGAATTTCTTCACAACCACAAACGCTGCCTGGTGAATCAGCGCGAAGTCCATTCGGACACGCATTCCTTCGCCAATTCGCTGCGCGCGGCCCTTCGCGAAGACCCCGACGTCGTGCTCATCGGAGAAATGCGCGACCTCGAAACCATTGAATCCGCCCTGCGCATCGCCGAAACGGGCCACTTGACTTTCGCAACCCTGCATACCAATTCCGCGATTTCCACCATCAACCGTATCGTGGACGTCTTCCCGTCCTACCAGCAGCCGCAAATCCGCGCCCAGCTTTCCATGGTGCTCGAAGGGGTTCTTTGCCAGGCGCTTCTGCCGCGCGTGGACGGCCGCGGCCGGGCCATGGTGCTCGAAGTGCTCATCCCTAATCCCGCGATCCGCAATCTGATCCGCGAAGACAAAATTCACCAAATTTACTCGGCCATGCAGACCGGAACCGGCACTTCCGGAATGCAGACATTCAACCAGGGCCTGGCCAACGCCTATTATGCGAAGTTAATCACTTTGGAAATCGCCCTTTCTCGGTCGTCGAATCCCGAGGAGCTACAGGATATGATTAATCGGGGAGTGACATCGCCCACTTCGCGAACGCCTGTCCCGGTTAAGCGCTGATACGGGTGCGGGCTGTACTTGCAGCCCGCCTCATTAGAGTGCGGGTCCGCCGCGGCGGATGCGCCGCAGGAATCTTTTAGCTGACGTCCCCGATTTGACTCGTGAGGGTCGGGGCAGTACGAAGTTGAGGAGGAGAGCACGATGCCGGTTTTCACGTATCGAGGTACCAATCGTGGCGGGGCCACTGTGAGCGGCGAATTGGCGGCCGCGAACAAGTCGGAGCTCGTCAATACTCTCAAACGCCAGCAGATCAACGTCACCAAGATGTCGGAGAAGGGCAAGGAGTTTAACCTGCCGACGTTTGGCGGGGGCGTTGATTCCAAGGAATTGGCCGTTTTCACCCGCCAATTCTCCGTGATGATCGACGCTGGTTTGCCCCTGGTACAGTGCCTGGAGATTCTCGCCGGGCAGCAGGAAAACAAGGTCTTTCAAAATGTGTTGACCGCGACGCGAGGCTCAGTCGAGGGCGGATCGACTCTGTCGGCGGCCATGCGCCAGCATGAAAAGGTCTTTGACGCCCTGTACGTGAACCTCGTTGAAGCCGGCGAGACGGGCGGTATTCTCGACACCATTCTGCAGCGCCTTTCTTCGTACATCGAAAAAAACGTCAAATTGAAGCGCGCCGTGAAGTCCGCGCTCGTTTACCCCGTTGCTGTTTTGTCGGTTGCCGCAGGAGTCATCGTCCTGTTGTTGTGGAAGGTGGTGCCGATTTTCGCGACTCTGTTCCTGGGACTGGGCGTTGACCTCCCGCTGCCCACCCGAATCGTGATCGGGCTCAGCAATTTTGTCGGCAGCATCTTCGGTCTTCTGATTGCCATGGGCGTTGTCGCGGCCATCGTCGGATTAAAGGTGTGGTACAAAACTCCGGCCGGACGCATGGCCATCGATACGATTCTGCTTAAATTGCCACTGGTTGGAATCCTGCTCAGGAAGATCGCCGTGGCGCGCTTCACCCGGACGCTTGGCACGCTCATTTCCAGCGGCGTACCCATCCTCGAAGGATTGGAAATCACCGCCCGAACGGCCGGAAACGCGCTCATCGAGAAATCGCTCATGCAGGTTCGCAAAGGCCTGGAAGCGGGCCGCAACCTGGCCGATCCCCTCAAGGAAACCAATGTGTTCCCGGGCATGGTGACGCAGATGATCGGCGTCGGAGAGCAGACCGGCGCGATGGATGCCATGCTGCAAAAAATCGCCGACTTCTATGAGGACGAGGTCGACGCAGCGGTGAAAGACCTGTTGGCGGCTTTGGAACCCATGATGATCGTCTTTCTGGGCGTCGTGGTGGGCGGCATCGTGATCTCCATGTATTTGCCGCTGTTCTCGCTGATCGGACAACTCAGCAAGGCCCATTAGGGGCCGACTGAAGATCGGTTCAGCCGCTTCAAAGATTTGCAGGGTGGTCCCGACGGACCACCCTGAAACTCTCCCCGGCTCGAGTCTGACGGAAATTTTCAAACGTGGAAAGGGTGCCGGCTGACAAGCTCGTCTCAAATGGAACTGACACAAAATGTCGCTGCCTGGCTGAGCTGGCTTTCCCGCGTCCGCTATTTCCTGATTACACTTCTGCTTGCCCTGGTCATCGTGCTCGGCAAGACCAGCCAGCTTGAAGTTTCCACTCGTTATTTCATCCCCTTGATGATTCTCTGGTACACGCTGGCGATCGTCTACACCGTCCTGATGCGCTGGATGCCTGTGGCCTCGTGGCACGCCGGTGTGCAGTTATTTTTCGACCTCCTCGTTGTGACTTGCGTGATTTATCTCACCGGGGTGCAGGACAGCTACTTCCTCTGGCTCTACCCGCTCGCCATCATCGTCGCCAGCATTCTATTCTCGCGCAAGGCCACGTTCATCGTGGCCGGGTTCAGCTTCATTTTGATCGGCGGACTGGCCGAGCTCATCTATTACAACGTCCTGCCGCGCATGCAGATTGCCGTGCCCAGCAGCCGCCAGTTGCAGACCTGGATCTTCAGCAATTTATTTTATTTCCTGGCCGTGGCCTATCTCTCCAGCCTTCTGGCGCAAACTTTGCGCCGGCACAGCGCGGAACTCGAAGTCAAGCGCGGGGAACTGCAGGACCTGCAGGCCTTCAACGAGGACATCATCCAGTCCATGCGCGGCGGGCTGCTCACGACGGACACGGACGGGCGCATTCTCCTGCTGAACCGCACCGGAGAAGAAATTACGGGAAGCAAATTTCGCAAGGTGAAGGGATCGCCGATGCAGGATGTATGGCCCTCCTTCTGGCTTCCGGGCGATATGACCGAAGACGGCAAGCTCCCGCAGCGGCGTGAGGTGGATTTCGTGACGCCCGATGGCCAGCAGCGTTTCATCGGCATTTCGGTCTCCCCGCTTCGGACCGGGGAGCGCCGAACCACAGGCTACGTATTCAATTTCCAGGACCTCACGGACCTGAAGCGCCTCGAACAGGAAGTCGCCACTAAAGAACGCATGGCGGCGCTGGGGCGTCTCTCCTCGGCCATCGCGCACGAAATCCGCCAGCCCTTGACTGCGATGGCGGGCGCCGTCAAGGAATTGGGCCACCTGGTGCCCCTCGAAGAGGACGAAAAACATCTGGTGGGGATCGTGAGCAGGGAATCGGAGCGCTTGAACAAAATCATCACCGAATTCCTGAACTACTCCCGCGAAAAGACCTACGAATTTTCAGAAGAAGATGTCTCCAACCTTTTGGACGAAACCCTGACGCTCCTGGAACGCAACCCCCTGGTGGACGGAAAGTACCGCATCGAGCGGGCTTTCACGGGAACCGAGGTCCGCGTCCGGGTCGACCGCAACCGCATCAAGCAGGTGTTTTGGAATTTGTCTGACAACGCCCTGCGAGCCATGCCGGGCGGGGGAATTCTGACGGTATCACTGGAAGCCGCCCCATTCTGGGTCCGCATCCGCTTCCGCGACACGGGCATGGGGCTCGATCCGAGACAGCGAGCAAAAATATTCGAGCCTTTGCAATCCAATTTTGTGGGCGGCACCGGCCTGGGCCTCGCCATCGTGTATCAAATCGTGCAGGCCCACAGCGGACGCGTCAGCGTGTTTTCGGAAAAAGACAAGGGAGCGGAATTTACTGTGGATTTGCCGCGCGTCGCCTGACGCACCGGCTCCGGAAAGAAGCAGTCCTATGGCTCATATCCTGGTCGTCGATGACGAGCGCTCCATTTGCGAATTGCTGGAAATCACCTTTCGCAAAGAAGGACATCGCGTCGAAGTGGCATCCAACGGCGAGTCCGCGCGCCGCAAGCTCGAATCACAGATTTTCGATATCGTGATTTCCGACATCCGCATGCCTGACGCCACCGGCGTGGAGATCCTCCAATTCTGCAAGGAAATATCGCCGTCGAGTTATTTCCTGCTCATTACGGGTGTGCCCACGCTGGAAACCGCGATCGCCGCGATCAATTCCGGAGCCGACCGCTATGTGATCAAGGACCATGACCTCGTCGACCAGCTGCGCCGCGCCGTGCGCCAGGTGGATGAAACCCTGCGCCTCAAGAATGAAGCCGGCTACCTGCGGCGGGAATTGCGGCGTCTCACCGGCCAGGACAACATCATCGGCCACAGCTCAAAGATGCGCGCCATCTTTGACATGATCATGACCGTTGCCCCGCAAACCAGCCGCGTCCTGATCACCGGCGAGACCGGCACGGGCAAGGAACTCGTCGCGCGCGCGATTCATGAAAACAGCGCCCGCAGCAAGGAACCCTTCATCACCATCAATTGCGGAGCCTTTCCAGAAACACTTCTGGAGTCCGAACTCTTCGGTTACGTCAAGGGTGCTTTCACTGGCGCAAACGAAAACCGCCAGGGATTGTTCCGAGGGGCGCACGGCGGCACGCTCTTCCTCGACGAAATCGGGAATATGAGCCTGCCGATGCAGGTGAAGCTGTTCCGCGTGCTTCAGGAGGGCAAGGTCCGGCCGGTCGGTTCCAACGAAGAAACGGAAATTGATGTACGTGTGATCGCCGCTACGAATAAAGACCTGGACAAAGCCATCGCCGCGGGAGAGTTCCGCGAAGACTTGTTCTATCGTTTGAGCGTCATTCCCATCCTCTTGCCGCCCTTGCGCGAGCGCCGGGACGATATTCCACTCCTCGCGCGCGCCTTTCTCGAACGTTTCCGCAAGTCCATGGAAAAGTTGATTGAAGGCGTTTCTCCCGAAGCTATGAGCTTGCTGGAATCCTACGACTGGCCTGGAAATGTCCGCGAGCTGGAGAACACCATGGAGCGTTCCGTTGCGCTGGAAACAGGAAAGATGATTTCTGTCGCCGTGCTTCCGGACAAGATCAGTCGCCAGGGACAGCCGGAAATTCCACTGCCTGCGGAAAACGGAAACGGCCATGCCCTCATTCCGGACGGTGGAATCGACCTCGAGAGGCATGTGCAGGACCTGGAAAAAAGCTATATTTTAGCGGCGCTCGATTCCACCGAAGGCGTAGGAACCCGCGCGGCGGAATTGCTCAAGATGAGCTACCGTTCCTTCCGGCATTATTCCAAAAAATACAACATCCGCTAACGAGCAGGGAAGGGTTTAGTAGAGGCCGCCCGCTTTTGGAGCGGGCAGTCTTTCGTTCCATCCAGGACTAAACGGAGTTGCTACTCACAGCGCCGAAGGCATTGACACTGTCGCGGCCGCCTTCTTCACATTCGGATTCCGGCTTCTCGCCGCCGATATCAGATGTGCCACCGCGCTCACCGCAAGAATCAGCATAATTGGATCGATTGGAAAGCGATACCTCATCGACGCATGAGTCAAATAAAAAACCAGAGGAAAAACCAGCAGAACCATGGCGTACAGGAACGCTTCCGGATCGCCCGAGCGGTGGGCGTACAGCGCGCCGAGCAGGCATAACACGGACAGCAGGCTGTTCAAGATGAGGAACGATCTGCTATAGACGGTGCCATTCTCCCAAACATCCGCGGGACTGTCGCTGAAGGCCAGCCAGTGCGACACAAACCGGTGAAACATGAAGTTGAGCGTTTCGGATGGATGAGTTCGCATATAGGCAATGGCTTCGTGTTCCTTCTCCGCCATGTAGGCGATCTCTCCCATGCGCTTGTACTTTTCGCCCTCCGCTACATTGGTATTCGGGTGCTGCCATTCCGCGCTGGTATCGGTGACATCCGGATTGTTTCCGAGCCACAACTCCAGCCCAAAATTGGAACGCAGCACGATGAACTTGCCAAAGACTCGATAATTTCGGATGGTCCACGGGACCAGCGCAATCGTGAATACCAGAAGTGCCGCCGCGATGGGCTTGACCCAGGGCGAAGCGACTTTCCGCGCTTCCCAGACCAGCCATCCCAGGAAGAAGGGCATTAGGGAAAGGATCGAGGGATTCACAAGAACCCCGAACGCCCACAACGCGCCGTAACCCGTCCAGGCAGGCAAGTCGCGTCTCTCCGGCATGGCCAGGGTCGCCCAGAAGATCAGTGAAAAAAGGAACGCCGTCAGCGTTGTATCCCATACCCACATCGTGGGGTAGTACAAAGCGGTGGGTAGAAAAACCCAGGCCCAGGCCGCGCCGACCGCCGCGCCTTGCCCGAAAGTTCTCTTGGTGATGCCGTAGATTGGAATAACCGTCAGGGCGGCGAGAGCGCAGTTCAGCGTTTGGATGACGATGTGGGACATGTCACTGTAGATTCCCCATACCTTGAAGATTCCGCCCACAAGGTAGGGATAGATCGGGGTGAACCAGGCTGTCGGTCCCGTGTCCAGTTCGCGTATGGGTGACGAAAAGCCTTCTCCCGCCGCGATAGCCCTTGCCACGCGCCCCAGTTCAACTCCATACGGAAGGTTCGTTCGCACCGGGTTGGGAGAAATTCGCGAGGCGATGTAGCAAAGCAGCATTCGCACGGCAAACGCGAAGCATGTGATGAAGACCGTTGAACTCAGGATTCGCTTCAAATTGGACTTCATAGTCAGACATCTTCCTTCGCGTAAGGTCGGCGAATTACCGTTTGGTCGAGAAATTAAGTCTACGAATTTGTCGCTCCACGTGCAATCGGTGCGAGATCCTTTTAAGATACTGATTGTCGTTGCAGTTAGCGGCAGAGCGCTGGCCGATTGCTTTACAACGCCAGATTTGTGTTGAATCCGCGCACACAGCACGGATTGCACCGAATAGCCTGATCGTTGCCTTTAGAGCAATTTCCCAAATGATTCATGGCCCAACGCCATTTTCTGGCCTGAAACGATGACAAATTATGTCACAAACTTTGCTTTTCCTTCTCGCCCCCGTCCGTAAGTGATAAGGAAATTTAAACTTATTCCACGTATCTATGGACCTGTATAGATTTACAGGGCTTGTGTCCAAGTCAGAACCTCACCTCGCAACTTTGGCACGGGGAGTGCTCCTTTACTGGGCGAGGATGAGCCCCACAGCCCTCTCAAAAGAGATCTTAAGTCAAAAACTAAAAGGAGCACCGTGCATGCGCAATAAACAGAAGGGTTTTTCGTTGATTGAGTTGTTGATCGTCGTCGCGATCATTTTGATCATTGCGGCTATTGCGATCCCGAACTTGCTGCGTTCCAAGATGGCGGCCAATGAAGCGTCTGCCGTTGCTTCGCTCCGAACCTATAACACCTCCATCGTGGCTTACCAGACCACGTACGCCACCGATCCGGTTACGAACCTGGCGCAACTTGGGCCGGTCGCTGCTGGCACGGCACCCAGTTCCGCTTCGGCAGACCTGGTTGATAGCTTGCTCGGCGCCACTGCCCCAATAAAGAGCGGATACACCTTCAGCTACACTCCGGTGGCCGCTACGCCCGTCACACAGTACACGATTCTTGCCCAGCCCCAATCCAGCTCGACAGGTCAGCGGTATTTTCTCACCAACCAGAGTGGTGTGATTTACCAGACCTCGGACGGCTCAGTTCCATCCGTCGGAGCTGCCGATACCACTCCAATCGGGTAATTGCCCTTCGCAGTGGTTCGCTTGGGGGAGAGTGGCTCACGCCCTTCTCCCCCATTTTTATTAAAGGGCCGGCGCATAGTTGGCTCGACATGGGATTGAGCACCACGCAACAGATTCACCCGGGAGATTAGGGTCATGAGACAGCTAAAATCGAAGAAGGGGCCTCAACGAACCGGCCGCCGGGAGGCGGGGTTCTCCCTCATCGAACTGTTGGTTGTCGTCGCCGTGATCTTGATCATCGCTGCTATAGCCATCCCGAATTACATTCAATCCAAAATGCGCGCCAACGAGGCTTCCGCGGCCCAGAGCATGCGCAACATTGCCACCGCCGAACTGGTCTACTCCACGACGTACGGCATCAATTTCTCGACCACCATGCTGCAACTGTCCGGCACCGGCATCAACCCGGACCAGAACAACGCGGGATTGATTGACGAAGCCCTGGCGAGCGGGCTTAAAAGCGGATACATCATTCAATACACGCCGCTGACCACGGACACGTACGGCCACACAGCCACGTATTCGCTGACCGCCGATCCGCAATCGGCAAGCACAGGACAGCGGCATTTTTATACCGACCAGACCTGCGTGATTCGATCGAACGTTTCCGTCCCCGCAGGGCCTAGCGATCCCCCACTCTAGATAGCTCTTCGATCTTTTTAAACTGCGATCTGGCCTGCAACCGCCGAGCCACCTGAAAGCTATTCCCCGGGCAAATTTGTATGTGCTTCAAATGGAACGCCATTTTCTGACCTGGCCAGCTGACAAATTTTGTCAAAAATCTTGCCTCTAGGCGATCGGACCTCAACTTCAGGCCCGGAAAGATCACCTGGCGAATCATGCATCTTATTGGAATTATTATGGTTGTATTTCTGTGTCCAAATTCGCACCTCTCATTTTGATTTTGGCACAAATGATGCTCAAAATTGCGATGAGGTCCCTTGCGGACCTCACTGACGATTCAGATTCTAAAGTTTAAAAGGAGCATCGTGCATGCGTAACAGACAGAAAGGTTTTTCGTTGATTGAGTTGTTGATCGTCGTCGCGATCATTTTGATCATCGCGGCTATTGCGATCCCGAATTTGCTTCGTTCCAAGATGGCGGCCAATGAAGCCTCGGCCGTTGCTTCGCTCCGAACCTATAACACCTCCATCGTGGCCTACCAGACCACGTACGCGACCATGCCTGTCACGAACCTGGCGCAACTTGGGCCGGTTGCTGCTGGCACGTCACCCAGCTCCGCTTCGGCAGACCTGGTTGATAGCCTGCTCGGCGCCGCCGCTCCGGCAAAAAGCGGATACAATTTCAGCTACACGCCGGTGGCCGCTACGCCCGTCACACAGTACTCAATTCTTGCTTCTCCCCAGTCCAGCTCGACAGGTCAGCGGTATTTTCTCACCGACCAGAGCGGTGTGATTTACCAGACCTCGGATGGCTCCGTCCCGTCCATCGGAGCCGCCGATACCACTCCAATCGGTTAATTGTCCTTCGAAGTGGCTCGCATGGGGGAGAAGGGT
This sequence comes from uncultured Acidobacteriota bacterium, assembly GCA_963804145.1. Classification (GTDB taxonomy): domain Bacteria; phylum Acidobacteriota; class Terriglobia; order Acidiferrales; family UBA7541; genus Palsa-360. The sequence continues at coordinate 428,386 of CAWDPI010000012.1, forward strand.
TAACACCCTTCTCCCCCATCTTGCTTAACGAGCCGGCGGATAGTTTGCTCGACACGGGATTAGATGCTACGCAACAGATTCGTTCGGGAGATTCAGGTTATGAGTGGCCAAAAATCGATGAAGCGACTTCCACAAGCCGGCTGCCCGGAAGCAGGCTTTTCCCTCATCGAATTGTTGGTCGTGGCAGCCGTGATCTTGATTATCGCGTCCATCGCCATCCCCAATTACATTCAATCCAAAATGCGCGCCAACGAGGCCTCTGCAGCCCAGAGCATGCGCAACATTGCCACCGCCGAACTGGTCTACTCCTCGACGTACGGCATCAATTTCTCGACCACCATGCTGCAACTGTCCGGCACCGGCATCAATCCGGACCAGAACAACGCGGGATTGATTGACAAAGCCCTGGCGAGCGGGCTTAAAAGCGGGTACATCATCCAATACAGGCCACTCACAACAGACATGCACGGTCACACGGCCACCTATTCGTTGAACGCCGATCCGCAATCGGCGACCACGGGACAGCGCCATTTTTATACCGACCAGACCTGCGTGATTCGATCCAACATTTCGTTTCCGGCAGGGCCGAGCGATCCACCCATCTAGAGGTAACTCTGCGAACTTGTGGAATTGCCATCTGACGTGTAGCCGCCGTGTAACCTGAAAACTCGTCCTCAAGCAAATCTGTATATGGTTCAAATGGGACGCCATTTTCTGCCAAAACAAAATGACAAATTGTGGCGCAAAACCCGTCATTCCACGGAGCTCCTCAACCAACCTTGTCACGATCATGGCCACTCAGACCTCGTAAGTGTTGACTGGAAAGGGCTTATCGAGTTTGTGCCCAAATCTGCACCTTCCGGCTCAACCTTGGCAATCCTGATGCTCCATTTCGGGACTGGAGGTAAGTCGGAGCCCTCCGAGATGTTTCAAGTCAAATCTTAAAAGGAGCCCCGTGCATGCGCAATAAACAGAAGGGTTTTTCGTTGATTGAGTTGTTGATCGTCGTCGCGATCATTTTGATCATCGCGGCTATTGCAATTCCGAACTTGCTTCGTTCCAAGATGGCGGCCAATGAAGCGTCGGCCGTTGCTTCGCTCCGAACCTATAACACCTCCATCGTGGCCTACCAGACCACGTATGCCACTGATCCCGTGACGAACCTGGCGCAACTTGGGCCGGTCGCTGCTGGCACGGCACCCAGCTCCGCTTCGGCAGACCTGGTTGATAGCCTGCTCGGCGCCGCCGCTCCCACAAAGAGCGGATACAATTTCAGCTACACTCCGGTCGCAGCTACGCCCGTCACACAGTACTCAATTCTTGCTTCTCCCCAGTCCAGCTCGACAGGTCAGCGGTATTTCCTCACCGACCAGAGCGGTGTGATTTACCAGACCTCGGATGGCTCCGTCCCGTCCATCGGAGCCGCCGATACCACTCCAATCGGCTAAAAGTCTCTCGAAGGGGCTCGTTTGGGGGAAGAGGGCCAACGCCCTTTTCCCCCATTCTAATCTAAGTTGCTCTAAGGATCGTACGCTCGGAACGGATTTGTATGGAGGAGATGTAGGTAGGAGAGTCAGGGAATGAGGCGGCTAAAATCGATCAAGGGATCCAAACGACCCGGCCAGCGGGAGGCGGGGTTCTCCCTCATCGAACTGTTGGTTGTCGTCGCCGTGATCTTGATCATCGCTGCCATAGCCATCCCGAATTACATTCAATCCAAAATGCGCGCGAATGAGGCTTCCGCGGCCCAGAGCATGCGCAACATTGCCACCGCCGAACTGGTCTACTCCACGACGTACGGCATCAATTTCTCGACCACCATGCTGCAACTGTCCGGCACCGGCATCAACCCGGACCAGAACAACGCGGGATTGATTGACGAAGCCCTGGCGAGCGGGCTTAAAAGCGGATACATCATTCAATACACGCCGCTGACCACGGACACGTACGGCCACACAGCCACGTATTCGCTGACCGCCGATCCGCAATCGGCAAGCACAGGACAGCGGCATTTTTATACCGACCAGACCTGCGTGATTCGATCGAACGTTTCCGTCCCCGCAGGGCCTAGCGATCCCCCCATCTGATCAAAATCGCGACCTTTCCGCATAGCCAAGCTCCGTGCGCCCAGCGTCACCGCAGCTTCCTGCTATAATTCATTTGTGACTCACCCAACGAGGCTAGGAATTGCCGCGCTGGCTTTAGCGAGCGCTGCCTTTGCCCTTGCGAGGCCATCCGAATTGTCTTCGCAACAAGCGCCCGATTCCGCAAAATCTTTTGCCCGCCTGCTCGAGGATCATTACCGCCGTCCGCGGACACTGCAAGCGGTTTTCCTGGAGCGCTACAGCGAGGGGCAAAGACAAGCACGGATCGAGTCCGGCCAAGTGTACTTTCGCCGTCCGGGACTAATGCGCTGGGAGTATGACTCGCCTGAAAAAAAGCTCTTCCTCGTCGATGGAAAAACCACCTGGTTTTACGTTCCTTATGACCACACGGTGACCAAAGCCCCGGTCAAGGAAAGTTCCGACTGGCGCACGCCTCTCGCGTTGTTGACTGGAAAGGCGGATCTTTCGCGCCTGTGCAGCCGGATCGATCTGGTCACCCAAAGTGGAACCCCCGCCGGTCACGCGGTTCTTCGCTGTCTGCCCAAGGAAGAAGAGAAAGTTTCCGATGGGAATGATTACACGGAAGTTTTTCTGGAAGTAAACACTTCCAGCGGCGAACTCGCCCGCATCGAGATTCGGCAGCCGGCCGGGATCGAGCTGGAATATCGCTTTGGAAACTGGCAGACGGACATCCCTCTGGCCGGCGATTTATTTCGATTTCAAGTGCCGTCTGGCGTCGCCATTGTGGACGGCGCAGCGCTGTCCGGGCCTCCCAGCTAAGGCTCGCCCCGCGCTCCCAAGCGGTACTAACTGTTTGACCGTCCCCCTCGCGCATTCTGCACCACGCCTCTGACCCCGATGCTAGAACTTTTAGTAGTAGTCTGCGAATGGTGAATATGCCCACGGAATTAACTGCTACGATAGCTGAATCCAGGGTAACATCGCTGCGCGAGAAGTATATCGTCAGGATCCTCCTTCTCATCACGGCGGTCACGTACGTGGGGTCCGTCCGGTTCGATTTCGTCTACGATGATTTTCCCCAGATCGTGAATAACCCTTTTCTGAAGGCGTGGCATTACGTGCCGCAGTATTTCGTCAGTTCGGTCTGGAAGCAGATGTCGCCCGCGTCCCCCGGGAATTACTACCGTCCGCTCTTCCTTCTGATGCTGCGGGCAAATTACGCGCTCTTCGCGGGCCGCCCCCTCGGATGGCATCTGTTCGCCATCGGCATGCACGTCCTGGTTACCTGGCTTGTGTATCTGGTGGTGAGAAAAATGACCGGGCAATTCACGACGGCGTGGCTGGCGGCGCTGATTTTCGGCGTGCATCCCATCCATCACGAAGTGGTCGCATGGGTCTCCGGAACGACCGAATCTCTTTTTGCGGTCCTGTTCCTGCTGGCTTTTTTTGCGTATCTGAAATCGTTGGAAGGGTCGAAGACTATTTGGATGTCGCTTTCGTGCGCGCTCTATGCGCTCGCCCTTCTCAGTAAGGAGACGGCAATCGTTTTGCCGGCCCTGGTGTTCGCGTACGCCTGGATCGCGGCCGGCCCGGCTGAAAACGAAAGCCGCCCGGGGGACGCGGACCGCTTCAGGAACGCATTCAAACCCGCCATTCCGTTTCTTCCCATCGCGCTTGTGTATCTTGTCGCGCGTTACAAAATTTTGTCCGGCCTCGGCCATTCCAATGGTCATGTGTCTGTCGTGTCGTGGCTCTTCACGCTGCCATCGATCCTGCTTTTCTACCTCAGGAACTGGTTTTTCCCATTTCGACTTTCCGAATATTACGATCTTTACTACCAGCCGAAATTGAATCTTGGGCATGTCCTCCTTCCCGCAGTGATTCTCCTTGCGTTAGGAGCGGCTGTCTGGTTTTTGCGAAATCGCCTGGGATCGAAGGCAGTGGATTGCGCCGTCGCCTGGATTGTGATTCCACTGTTGCCGGCACTGGATACTTTTGTTTTCAGGCCGGACGAGCTGGTTCATGACCGCTATTTCTATGTTCCCAGCATTGGAGCAGCGCTCCTCATCGCGCTGCTCATCACGCGTGCCGCAAAAACGCGGCTCGGCGTTTTTGGACAGCCCACGCACGTTGTCGCGGCCGGGCTGGCTCTCACGATCCTCCTCGCGTCCCTTTCGGGCTGGCAGGTCAATTTCTGGAGGAGCGATTTCGCGCTGTTTTCGAGGGCCCAGCAGATTGCTCCTTCCAATGCACATGTTTTGAATAATCTCGGTCTGGAATTGATGAGCCGCGGGGACTTGAATGGCGCCCAGAAACTTCTGGAAACTGGTTATCAAAATAACCCTTCCGATTTTCATTTTCCGCTAAATCTGGGACGCCTGTATTACACCAGGCATGACTATCCGAAGGCGGAAACGCTCATGCTGCGGGCTGAGTCACTCTCTCCCGATCTGGCGGACACGTACGTGTTTTTGGGGCAGGTCCAATTGCGGGAGCGCCGCCTGAAGGAAGCGCAAGAAAGTCTTCGTCACGCCGTAAGCCTGAACCCGTACTCGGCGACCTACCGTACAACTTACGGGATCGTGCTGGCGTTAAATGGCGATTGCACGGACGCAGATCAACAGTTCGAGGCCGCGTTGGCTCTCGATCCGGGCAACGCGCTTACGCAGGGGCAAATGTCCCGCTGCCGCGCGGCATTATCGACGTCCACGGCTCCCGCGACAAAGCCCGGGCAGCTCTGACGGCGCTTCCTCTGCGGCATCGTCGTCTCCGTTTCCTCCCAAACCCGCTCGCTATTTAATCCGCATTTCCAATCTGAACTCCACCAACGATCACACGGGTTACAATACGGCGGACAGGCTCACGATGATTTCACAAATTGCGGACAAATTATTCGCCAGAGTGGAAGACCGTCTGACGCTATTTCGGGTCATCGTTGTCATTCTGGCAGTGGTTGTGATTTGCGTTTCTTCGTCAAGAATGATCCGTCACCCGTTTTCCTACGGCGATTTTGGAGTCTATCTCCATGCGGCCCGCCTGATGGCCTCTGGCCAGAATATATACGCCACGCCGGTGGAGAATGGCGGTTTGTTCTACATTTATCCGCCCCTGCTGGCGCTGCTTTTCATCCCGCTGACGCACATTCCTGAGAATCTCTCCATCGTTCTTTGGACGGTGCTGAACGTGGTGCTCATTGCCTGGATTGTTCCCGCCGCTTGCGAACTCTTTTCGGGCGCGCGTTTTTCGACGCTTCCCGCCAAAACCCGCTGGGCCATCGGCTTTTTCTCATTGTTGCTGACAGGCCGGTTCATCCTTCAGCATATGGACCGGGGACAAACCAACATCCTGGAGGTGGCGCTGCTGGTGCTGGGGATTCGGCTGATCAAACGGGAGAGTTGGAGGACTGTACTCGGCGGGGCCGTAATCGGAATTTCCATAGCTCTTAAAGTGCTTCCAGGACCCTTCCTAATTTGGCTCGTTCTGGAAAAGCAGATCAAGGCGCTGGCGGGCGTCGGGATCGGGTTGGCGGCTGGCCTGGTGTCTCCGGCATTGCTCGTGGGATGGAAAACAAATGCGTCGTTGCTCTCCACCTGGTTTAACGATTATGTCCTCGATAACGCCAAACGCGACTCCACATTGGGACTCGGTTTCAACTACTCGATTCGCGGCGTCCTGTACCGCTTGTTCACTCCAGTGGCCGCGTTCGAGCATGGCGGTCGCTTCTACAGCCTGACGATCACCCATGCGCCCTTGAGCTTCATTTATGCCGCGGACTGGGTATTTCGCTTTGCGATTGTGGCTCTGATTGTTTTCTACTGGTTCCGATATCGAAACTCTTCGGACCTTGTCCTGAACGGAGGCGGAACCGCGGTCGTGTTCGCCGCAATCCCGCTGCTCTTTCCCACGGCACAGCAGAATTACTTCGTTTTTCTCCTGCCGGCAGTGATTTACGCGATGTATTTGCAGTTTGGCCTGAAACGCGAGGACTCATCCTTTGATGCGTGGATGGCGGCATTCTTCGTGCTCAGTACCCTGACGGCGCGGGGTTTTTGCGGGAAATTGTTTTCCGATGTGTTTGTGGCAACCGGTTGTGTTGTCTGGGGAACCCTGTGTTTAATCGCCGCCATGTTCCGGGCTGCGCGATTGGATTCGGGCGGTCCCTCCCGCGATATCCGTCCGGAACAGGCCTAGCGATCTTCGCGGCAACGGCTCAAAGAGGAGTGGATTGCGGGGCGATGGGCAACAGAAATCACGCTTTAGAAAATGAAGCGGCGTCCCGACCGGCTCACTGGGATGAGAATCAGCCTGGGACGCCGCGTAATCGAACCGGAGAGTTTCGTCTCCAGCTCGTGCGTGGGGGCTCAATTACAGAATCTCACACGCCACTAGATCGAAAAGACGCCTCGGAAAGACCCACAGCCGGCAAGGGACGGTCTCCTGAAACGCCGCAAGGCAAGGGCAAACCGTACGGCAGAACCATAATTCGTCACACCCGGCTCGGTTACGTATATGGGGACAGGAATAGAATTGTAGTAAAAGAGACACCCGGAAGGCAAGAGCCGTGTTCTGTTTTGTCCTGTTGACCGGGAATTTACATCGTGCTCACAAATGAGAAATGTATTTCCGGGCGGGTGGCGGGTATATTGGAGGGCAGGCCAGAGCGTGGAGTTATCGCCCAGCGCACGCAAACGTGGGGCCAGCTTTCTGCATCTATAGGGGTTGAGGTACACTCTCGTCATGGCTGAGTTCCTCTGTAAGGTAGCCGACGGCAGCGGAAAAGTCTTCTCGCACGTGGAGCCCGCGGAGTCGATCGCGGAGGCTCGCCAAAAACTGTCCGACCGCGGCCTGTTTGTCTACAATGTCCGGCCGCGAGCCGGAGTGCTGGGCCAGTTGTTTGGCCGGCGGCGCCAGAAATCGGTCGATGGGAATGACTTCCTCGTCTTTAACCAGCAACTCAATACGCTGATCAAGGCTGGAATTCCGATCCTGCGGGCGCTGGACCTGCTGTCTGAGCGCGCCGCGGCCGAGCGGCTTCGTCCGGTTCTCGGCGAAGTTCGCCGCCTGGTCCGTGAGGGCACTCCGCTTTCAGAGGCGCTGGAACAACAGGGTGTATTCCCGAAGGTTTACACGGTTTCGATTCTCGCAGGGGAGAAAAGCGGCAACCTGTCCGGAGTGCTCGAGTATTACATTACATATCAGAGGGTCACGACAGGATTCCGAAAAAAGCTGATCTCCACGCTGATTTACCCGATAATTCTGGTTACCGCCGCGACGGGCATCGTCACCTATCTGGTCAGCTCGGTGATTCCAAAGTTTGCCGGTCTGTACGCTGACCTGAATGTCACTTTGCCCCAGGCGACTCGCATCCTGATCGCGATCACGGTTACCTACCGGCCGTACCTGTTGTCCGCCGTTGCCTTGCTCGTCCTCATCGTGGCGGCTGTGTTCGCATGGTCCCAATCCGACGAGGGAGGATTGTCCGTGGAGCGGATCCGGATGCGCCTGCCTCTCATCGGAGAGACGATTACGAAATTTCAGTTCGCACAATTTTGCCGCACGCTCTCGACCCTGCTCGCAGGAGGCACGCCTCTGGTGCAGGCCATGGAAACGGCCGGCGGAGCGATTCACAGCCGCCTGGTTTCAGGCGCGATCATGCAAGGATCGCAGCTCGTCCGGGAAGGGCAGTCGCTCCACAATAGCCTCTCTTCCACCGGGTTGGTGCCTGATCTGGCATTGGAGATGATTGAAGTAGGGGAAGCCAGCGGTTCGCTTTCGCCCATGCTCGCCAGCGTCGCGGAATTTTATGAGGACGATGTGAATACGCATCTGGCGAATCTGGTGGCCCTCATCGAGCCTGCCATCCTGATTTTTATGGCCATATTGATTGCTTTTATCCTGGTCGCGCTGTACTTGCCGATGTTCTCGTTGTCCGTGGGCGGCGGCCAGGGGTAGGGATAGACAGTCATGAGCACAACCGACCAAACATTAGCGACAGCATCGGATCCGCAGGGCGAGCGCGAAAAATCGCGGCGCCTGGCGGAGAGGTACCGCTGCGGGTTCGTCGACTTGTTCGAACAAAGAATCGATCCGGAGCTGTTTCGCAGCATTCCTGCCGAATTGATGTTCCGGTTCAACTTCGTGCCGATGGAGGCCCAGGGGGGCGCTCTGGTGATCGCAGTGGCCGATCCTAGCCAGGTCCTGCTCAGCGACGAACTCCCGCTCTTGTTGGGCAAGAAGCTGATCTTGAAGGTCGCCACGCCCACCCAAATCAGCGACCTCCTGAAGCGCACCGAACAGTCCCAGCGGGTTCTGGACCAGGCCACCGAGGCCTTCACGCTGACGGTGGTCGAAGAAGATGAGGAAACCGATTCGAATATCTCCGCCGACAGCCTGACGCAGCAGGATTCCGCCGTCAGCCCGGTGGTTCGCCTGGTGGATACCGTAATCTTCACGGCGCTCGAACGGCGCGCCTCGGACATTCACATCGAGGCCCGGGACATCGAAGTTGCCGTCAAGTACCGGATTGACGGAGTCCTGGTACATGCCATGGCGCCGATTTCCAAGGACTGGCTTTCCACGATCATTTCGCGCATCAAGGTCATGAGCGAACTGGACATCGCCGAGCGCCGCGTGCCGCAGGATGGGCGCTTCCGGGTCCGCTACAAGGGCCGCTTCGTCGATTTCCGTGTTTCCATTATGCCGTCCATCCACGGAGAAGACGCGGTCCTTCGCGTCCTGGATAAGGAAACGCTCTCCGAGAAATTTCAAAACCTCAGCCTGGACGTGGTGGGATTTTCCGCCGAGGAAATGTGGAAATTTCGCCGCTACATCCGCGAGCCCTACGGAATGGTGCTGGTGACCGGCCCGACCGGATCGGGAAAAACGACGACGCTGTACGCCGCCATCAACGAAATTAAAACCGACGAAGATAAAATCATCACGATTGAAGATCCGGTGGAATACCAGGTCCGGGGAATCACGCAGATTCCCGTCAACGAAAAGAAGGGACTGACGTTTGCCCGCGGATTGCGGTCGATCTTGCGGCACGACCCGGACAAGATCATGGTCGGAGAAATTCGCGATAACGAAACGGCGCAAATCGCCATCCAGTCCGCGCTCACGGGGCATCTGGTGTTCACCACCGTGCACGCGAATAACGTGACGGACGTAATCGGCCGCTTCATCAACATGGGCGTCGAGCCGTACAATTTCGTTTCGGCGCTGAATTGCATTCTGGCGCAGCGCCTCGTGCGCGTGGTTTGCGTGCATTGCAAGAAGGCCGTACGCTATTCCCCGGAAGTGCTGCGCGCTTCAGGCCTCGATCCGGCGGAGTGGGGCCCAGTTCAGTTTGTCGAAGGCGCCGGATGCCTGGAATGCTCGGGCACGGGATTCCGCGGACGCAGCGCCATTTCCGAGCTGCTGGACTTGTCCGACCACATTCGCGAGATGATCATCGACCGGCGTCCAACGTCGGAGATCAAGCGGGCGGCCGGCGAGGAAGGCATGACGTTTCTGCGGGACTCGGCGCTGGCGAAAGTGCGCGAAGGCGTCACGACGCTCAAGGAAATCAACAAGGTGACGTTCATTGAGTAGCGCCGACAGCATCCGGCAGGGAATTTACCAGAGCGGATTCGTGCGCCGAATGGCGCGCTGGCTCGACTCCATTCCTCACCCGCTGGTGGCCTGCGAGATCGCCGCGGATTACGTGGCGGCGGCGCGATGGACGCGCACGGGAACGGGTCTCGACGGCTATGCGGTCGAACCATTGCCGCCGGGCGCAATTTTGCCGACGCCGGTGGAAGCGAATCTGGTCGATGCCGCGGAGGTGCGCGCCGCGGTGGGGCGCGTCTTCACACGCCTGCGCGCCAGGAACGAAGACGTCGCGCTGCTGCTGCCGGACTCGGTGATTCGCGTCTTCGTGTTGCACTTCGACGTATTTCCGAGGAAGCCGGAAGAAGCCATTCCGATCCTGCGGTGGCGCCTCAAGAAAAGCGTTCCCTTTGAGGCCGAAGAAACGGTGATTTCCTACATGCGCCAGTCTCCTCGCGACGATGGAGTGGATATCGTCACGGGATTGGCGCGGCTGCGCATTGTTCGCGAATACGAATCCCTGGTAGAGTCGATGGGAATGTCGCCGGGCGTGGTGATGAGTTCGACGCTGGCGGTCGTGCCGCTGTTACCCGACACGCGGCCTTCTCTCCTGGCCCGCGTTGCGGGCACAACGCTGACGACTGCGATCGTGCGCGAAGGCATGCTCTGCGGATACCGCTGCATCACACTGCCCGCCGACGCGCGGCACGTGACCCCGCAGGCGCTGCTGGATGAAATTTATCCGCTCGCCGCTTATTATCAGGATTCCTGGAGCGAGGGGATTTCCCAGGTGCGTCTGGCGGGATTGTACGACCGGATGCCGGAATTTCGGGAACCCTTCGAGCGCGAATTGAAGTGCCCGGTGCAATCGGTGCTGACGGCTGCGGAGAACGAAGGAATGATCCGCTCCGATGACCAGCCGCTGGTGGAGCGCGGGCTGGAAGCGTTGGTCGGCTGGACGCTGAATCGCGGCGCATGAGCGCCCGCGGAAAAGGAAGGCGCACCCGCACGAAATGAAGGTACGTCTCAATCTTTCCACATCTCCGCTGGAGAGCAACCGGCGCTTCACGCTGGGCGCCTCGGTCGTCGGCACGATTGCCGTCGTGGCTCTGCTCTTTCTTTCCTATCGCACCTACTCGGACTGGCGAAGAGACAAAGCGCTTCGCGCGCAAGAGGATGCCCTCGAGCTTCAAATCGGCAGGCTCCAGCAGCAACGCCAGGGGCTGTCTACATTTTTTGAGAATCCGCAAACCGTCGCTCGTCGGCAGCGCGCCGCCTATCTGAACGCGCTCATCCAGCAAAGGGCATTCCCCTGGATCAAGATTTTCATGGACCTCGAACGGATTCTGCCCGAGGGCGTGCGCGTCGTCAGCATCGAGCCCAAGCTGTCGGGCGACAACGTGCAACTCACCGTGCTGATAGGCGCGGCAAGCGACGAAAGTAAATTGAAATTCCTGAAGGCGCTCGAGGGCTCGCCGGAATTTTCGCATATCGAGTTGCTGAGCGAAAACCGTCCGCTCAGGGCGGAGCAAGCCGATCGTGTCATGCTCACGCTTCAGGCGCAGTATTCGGTGATTTGAAATGAAACCGGTCATCCTACATCGCAACAGAATGATTCGCTGGGTTCTGGGCGTGATCCTGCTCGTGGACATCGTCTTGATCGGCGTGCGCTGGAGGATTGACAGTTCGCCCCACGTCCAACCCGGCGAATTGAACCGGCTGGCAATGCTGGAGAAACAATACCGCGCGGACAATACGCGCCTGGAAAGATTCAGGACCGAATTGCCCGCTGACGAGAAACAGTGGGATGAATTTTTCACGACGCATTTTCATCCCGCGGGGGCGGGGTATTCCGCAATCAGCGAAGACCTGGGAGATTTGTCGCGTTCGGCGGGACTGCGGTCGGACTCGATTTCCTTTCACCAGCATATGCCCGACGCGCGCGGCCTGGTGCAGGTGGATATCTCCACGGCGGTCGAGGGAGACTATGACAGCCTGGTTCAATTCCTGAATAAACTGGAACATTCCGACAATTTTTACGTTCTTGACAGCCTCGCTCTGGCCTCCAGCAGCGCGGGCAAGCTTCGCTTGAACGTGCAGCTGAGGACGTATTTCCGGACCACATGACACAGCGGATCAAATTCATCGTTCTCACAGTGCTGCTGGTGGTACTTGCCGGCGTTGTATTCAATTTTTACCGGACCAGATATTCCTCCGACAGAGGACGCTCCGCCGACGGTTTCGATGGATGCGCGATTCACGCCGCTCGGCGTGGATAATCCGGCGCTGCGGCTGGATATTCTGAAACGTTTCCTGGCTCTCGAATACAAAGGCGTCCACCGCAGCATTTTCAGCGAGACTCCGCCTCCGCCGCCAGCGCCTCCGCCTTCCAAGCAGCAGGTTGTGATTCCCGGTCCGCCTCCGGGGCCACCTCCCTTGACGGTGGACGCCAAATACTTCGGCTATGTCAGCGATTTTGGCGGCAGCCACCGGCGCGCGTTCTTTTCGACGCCTAACAACGAGGACGTCATCATTGCGGGAGAAGGGGACACCTTCATGGGGCGGTTCCGCGTCGTTCGCCTTACGAATACTACTGCAGATGTGGAAGAAGTTTCGTCCGGCCGCCGCGCCACGCTGACTCTGGAGGAGCCCAGTCCCACGGGGTAAGTTCGATGACGCCCGCTAATCCCACAACGCGCCGTCGCAAAGAGGCGGGATACACGCTGCTGATGGTGGTTTTTATGGTGGCGACCATGCTCATTCTGGCCGCTGCCGCCACTCCGAACCTGCTCACGCAAGGCCGCCGCGAAAAAGAAACGGAAATGGTATGGCGCGGAGAGCAGTACGAGCGAGCGATCGGCATGTATTACCGGAAATTTGGGAAGTATCCCACCAAGATTGAGGACCTCACCAAGCAGACCAATGGCGTGCGGTTTCTTCGCCAGGCCTACACCGATCCGATGAACAAGGATGACGGCTCCTGGCGATTCATCTACGTTGGACCGAATGGCCAGCTGATTGGAAGCCTTCGCCAGACCAGCTTGCTGCAGACTGCGCTTTCTACGCCCGGGTTCGGCGCGCTATCGCCCCTCGGTGGCGGATTGCAACCTCTTTCGCCGCCGGGGGCGGCAACTGGGGCAGGCCAGACTCCCGGCGTTCCCGGCGCGGGTCAGCTGGGCGCAGGCCAGCAAACGGGCGCTGCCGCGACTGCGAACCCTTTGGAATCGCAGCCACAGCCGCTTGGCGGAACTGTCCTGGGCGGGAACATCATCGGCGTGGGGAGCAAGATTAAACAGAATTCCATACGGGTTTATTTGGGAGGCGACACCTACCAGCAGTGGGAATTCATCTGGAACCCCACGGGGCAGATTGCAGTGCCGGGGCAAGCGCCTGTGAACCCGAACGCGAATCCCACGGCTGCTCCGAACGGGGCGAACCCGAACGGAGCCAATTCAAACGGGACCAATCCGAACGGAAACAATCCAAACGGAAACAACCCGAATGGTCCCGACGGGCAACAGCCGCCGCAGCAGAACCAGCAGCCTCCCGTCGTGAATATGACGCCTCCGTCTCAATAGAACGTGCTTTACACGCTGCGTAAAAAGTGACCCTCCGTTTTGTCATTCTGAGCGAAGCGAAGAATCTCTCCTTGGTTTATGCCAAACGGAAGAAGGAGAGATTCTTCGCTTCGCTCAGAATGACAAAGTAACTGCATTTTCCACAGATTGTTCAGCGCGTTGATTCTTCGTGAAGCTTGGGAAAGTCAAAAGCAAACAGGCTGAAGCCTGTCCTACTTAAGAGCTACTGGAGATCGCCGGCGTGGTTTGAGGCGCGATAGGTCTTCTGGAATTTTTCGGTGACGCGGCGGACGTAGTCGCGCGTTTCGCGGTAGGGAGGGACGGAGCGGTACTGGCCGACGCGGTCGGGGCCGGCGTTGTAAGCGGCCAGGGTGAGTGCAAGGTCGTAATGATAACGAATCAGTAATTCCTTCAGGTATTTCGTGCCCGCCTCGATGTTCTGCTGGGGATCGAACACCCGCGTCACGCCGAATCGCGCCGCCGTTTCCGGCATCAATTGCATCAGGCCGCGCGCGGACCGCCAGGACACCGCGTTCGGATTGAAATTGGATTCGACGGCAATCACGCTGGCCACGAGTTCGGGAGCCACGCCGTGCGCGTGCGCCGATTCGGAAATGAAATTCGCAAAGGGCACATCGAGCAATTTCACTTTCACCGGCAGGAAGGTGTCCTCCGGATCGATTTGCACCACCGTGTCCGCGGGAATCTCGAGCGTGCCGCCGGCCATCGTCAGGTGCAGCGTATCGCCCGCGCGTTCGTATCCGGTCACATGGATACGCTCGCCGGATTGCAGCACCACATAATCGGCGCGCGCGCACGGAGCGAGAGCGGCGAGCGCCACGATCGCGCCCGCAAGCCATTTTCCGCAAAGAGGGAATCGCTTCACTTCACGCATCTCCATACGCATACAATTCGATGGCCGCGGCCACGCCGCCCTGATCGTTGCTCAATGTCTCACGCCATCCCAGGGATTTCAACTCCGGCACGCTGTTTCCCATCACCACGGGCAGCCCGGCAAATTGGAGCATTTCCATGTCGTTGAGGTTGTCTCCTATGGCCATGACGTCGTCGCGCGACCAGCCGCGCCGCCGCACCCACTCGGCCAGCGTCGCGCCCTTCGAGCATCCCGCCTTGATGACGTCCACCAGGCCAAAATCGCGCTTGTCATAGACCGTCATGGCCAGCGAATACTCCGGCGCAAACGGCAGCTCGGTGAGAAAGGTTTCCACTTCGCGCGCCTGCTCCGCATAGCCAGTGAACATCACCTGGATGGGATCCTCCGTCAGGCAATCCCGCAGGGGAGACATCTCCCCCAGATACTCGCGGTTCCGCTCGAAATATCCCCGCCGCAACGGGTCTTCCCAATCAATGTGTTCGTAAATCACCTGGTTTTCGCGCGGCCGGTTGAAGCACACGGAGGCCAGATCGTGATACGCGGCAGCCGCTTCGAGCACGCGCGCCGCGATGCCGCGCGGGAGCAGGTGAACGAGCTGCGTTTCGCCGGCGCTGGACTTTACCAGGGCGCCGTTGTTGACGATCATGGTCAGCGGGCAAGGGAACTGCTGCGCGATCGGCGTGGCGAAGTCGTAGCGCCGCCCCGTCACGAGAGCGATTTCAATTCCGCGGGCGGCGGCTTCGGCAACCGCGTCGCGATTGATCGCGGGCAAGCGCGAATGCTCGTCCAGCAGCGTGCCGTCAATATCGAGTGCGATCAGGCGGACTGGCATCTGGTTAGTTTACCGTGTCCTTGCTCCCACAGGCCAGAATTGCGAAGTACAGGTGTGTTTTCGCGGCACGCTTGGAACGGGGGAGAGAATCATTGCCTGGCGGCAGAGCCTGTAGCCGCGGGGACCGTGACGGTGATCTTTTCGGACGGAGCGCTTTCTTTCCCCCTGAAATCGACGGACTTGACGTAGTAGGAATACGCTTTACCCGGCTCGACATTCGTATCGACGTAACTCGTTTCGGAAACAATTCCAGTTGACAGTTTGACGGCGTCACCGGAAGGGGATACCCGGTATACGTTGTACCCCGCCACGATGGAATTGCTTGCGGTCCAGGTGATGATGACCTTATGCCGGTGGTCAGATGCCGCAAAGGCGCGACCATACCATTGACGCAGCTTCCTGCCCCAGATGATGGTTACCTTTTGCCGGTTTGTTGATTCCGCCCGGACGTGGGAATACAAGCTGCGCAGGTTTCCGCACCCGGCCAAGAGGGACAGCACCGCCAAAGGAAATCACGCAAAAGACGCGCAGAGCCAGTGAGGAATCGGAGGGTTTTCTCATTCGGAAGCGAGGCCAGAACAGAAGCGCATTTTCGGGCCGCGCAATTCACAGTATGCCCCAGAAAATTAGTGGACGGCAGGGGCAAATTTCTTCGGTTAGCGCACTCTTAGGCATTATGGTTACTGCTCCCGTGTTGTGAAAGGAATTCATGATCCCATAGATTTATCTTAGGGCACTTATGCGGACCTGGATTGTCTCCTAGGCTTATCACGCGTGTAAACTCAAATTAGAGTTATTTCCCCGGGAGATCACTGTGCAGCATTGCTCCAAATGTGGACAGACCTTCGACGCCGAGTCATGTCCCCTTGTGCCGGACCCCCCCGCAAGATTCGACAAATTTAAAAGTGGATGTTGACAGGTCCTTAAAGAAGTATGCGGTATTGCTAATCGCTGGCTTGTTCGGAGTCTCGGTGGCGATTCGGCCTCTATACTCCGCTTGACGAAGACACGTAATGCTGGGCTGCCCTCGCTCTGTTTGGGTCGTGTGGCGACGTGCTATAGCTTTCTTGGGTTGCAGATCAAGCCCTACATCTCGGGCTCGTAAGGAGAGTGCTCGCAATCGCGAGCCTAGTCCTCTTCCTATTCTTCGCCTTCGTAGTTCTAAACGGAGCACTGGATCATCATCCTCCAGGTGCAAGCCGAGACCCGTGTGGTTCGAACGTATCGTCGGTCGTGGTCGGCCGACACAGCGACAACTCCTTTCACATCGTGGTGAGCCCTTCATGGCGTCAGGGGCGAGATCAAGAAGACGTTTGAATCCACGGTGACTATTACGGCGACTTGGAAACGGGTGACTTGGTCCAGGTGGAAGTGCACCGCGGAGCGTTGTGGCTACCTTGGGGTCCAGTAGTAACCACTCGGACGAGGTGTCCTCGGACGAGTATACGGCCCTTCATTGTGCTGAAAATGTCTTAGCTGCGGCCAAGGGCAAAAGCCGCGTTGCAAAAAGATGGCATTTTCAGGAGAAGCCGATACGGTCCCCCAGGAAGGCAACAAGAATAAGAGGTCCAAGAAAAACTATGAAGAAAAATGCCAGCACAAGCCAAGAGCTTGGATTTCCATAATTCAACGTGTAGCGACCGCGATTTGGATTTCGGGATCGCACCCATAGTGCCGGGTCAGTTGGATTGTAATAAATGCCTCCAACCCAGCTCTCTTCCGACGGCGTCTCATTTTTGAGCCACTTTGGCTTCCATAGGGAAAACCCCACCCAGAACAATGCGATGTAACCAAGAACCAATTCCAACTGAGTATGTCTAGGCAGTATCATTTAGATTCCAACGTCGCGACAAAGTTAAGAATCACCGGGCGATAAAATAACCGCATGTCTTTTGCCCAGTGGGCCACTTTTGACGAGGCCGCGTTCTTATAACTCATTCACAAAACTATCTGAGCGTACCTTGAATTCTTAGACTCTCGGCGTAGAAGCACACCGCCAATTGGATGCCAAATCCAAAAAATGCCCCGCTGCTTGCGCCCGGCCTCGAATTAAACGCAGTCATCCCACTCCCCAGAGCGAATTGCCACACGTCCGCAGCGACCGCGACCGCAAGCGATGACCAAAAGAGAAAGGTCGCCTGTCTCCGGAGCAGAAAAAGAGCCACGGCAGCGGAGATCGAGAGGAGCGGTTGGACTATGATGACGACATAGTCGAACGCGCTCAACCTCGCCAATGCCGCCTTTAATTGCGGAGTCATTGGGACCGCCCCTGAGAAAATCAGGTACATTAACAGGCAAAGCACGACGAAGGATATTGAGTAGAAGATGCAGATGGCCCACACCCAACCCGGTCTTTTTTTCGTCAGTGGGGCTTCATTCGTAGCCGCGCGATCATACGTGGATAGCGGTCTTTCCGAAGAGACTTCGTTCACAACGGATCGCCTCTGTTCCTTCGGTATTTCCCAAATGCCTCTCGGCGGTAGGGGCTTTTCTTCAGTTTCTGAGCAGCCTTCGACGGAGCATTCCCATAGAGCCTTGTTCCCACTTCTCCCGGCAATAAACTTGTGGCCGTGCCCCGCCTTGGAGCAAAGCACCTCTTCTTGCAGTTGCTGAAATGTGCGGAATGGTTTTTCTTGGTAAAACCTGAAGTAATCAAATGAAGCCCGCCAGTGCAATTGACAGCCGCGTTGTGGGCACGAATAAAAGTCCATCGTTTCGTCAATGGGCCCAGACATTTCCTTAAGGTGAATCGGACACAAGGGCTGAATCCCAGCGCGGCGTCCCGGTTTGATTACGTCACCCATCTTCGTTTCCTTTCTGCGTACTGTGGACCGCACCGTTAAGGGCGTGTACAGCCAAGCCATGCCAAGGGAACCGTTGAGGGGACTTGTCGCGCTTGATTTCTCCACTTAATGTATCTAAATGGGAGGCATGCCGAATTCCATCGCCGCCTTTTAAAAGTTCATTACGGATAAGTACCTTATGCGTAATTCAGCAGCGGCGGCGTGCAATATTTTGCGCAATTGGGGACAGCGTTGGGCACATTTACGCAAAATTATGTTCCATTCACTGGAGGTTGAGGAGGATGCTTGCTGCGCCTTCGACCTGACAAATGGCCCAGATCACCCGCAGTCTGTCACAAATGCCCTGCGACGCTTTGTGGCTGGACGGGGTGCCCGAGCTTCCGCCTTTTGGAGGGCTGGGGGGCTTTGACTTACGCCTCACGGCTGGAGTCAGCGCGAGTGATCGATTCACACCGCGTCCAAATCGCTGTCGCGCAGGACCTTTCCGACGGTCCTTCACGGCAGGTAGATTCTGGTTAAATTATCAGGAAAATTGGTGGACGGCAGGGGATTCGAACCCCCGGCCTCATCGTTGCGAACGATGCGCTCTCCCAGCTGAGCTAGCCGCCCACGAACTGGTGCGATTTTAGCAGGGCTCGGCGAGGATTCCAAACACTGCTGAACCTGAAATTGCAGAATGTGAATCAGCATGGAAATTATTGCTGTTGTGCTCCGGATCCTGCGCCGCGTTGCGCGATGATCTTCCGCGCGTTCTCGTACAGCGCTCTCGCCTGGGGCAGGGACTCGACGGCCTTCTGCAAGCTGCGCGTCGTCTTCGAGATCGACTTTGTAGCCTTCGGTCAGGCCGAAGACGGAGATGAACGCTTCTTTCCTGATTTCGCGCTTGATCCAGGAAAGATTTTGAGCGATATCGTCCTCGGTGTACGTGATCTTTTCCTTGTCGAGGTAGGCGTGAATTTCTTCATCACCTCATCGTCGGCCACGAATTCCTTGGTGATTTCAGGCTTCGGTCCGAGGAAATAAGTGGTGAATCCGCCGACGCCACCCTGATACCCGAAGAAGACTTCGCGCCGCAGGAGCATTTCCTGGAACGGGTCAGCTTGGTTGGCGCAACGGGCACATCGGGAGTGATTCCTCCGCCGCCGGTGACCTGGCGTCCGCTGTCGGTCAGCTTGACTTCGGTGGGAGCGGGGTTCTTGTGATTGTAGAGATAGTCGTAGAGCGAAGTGTCTTTGTAATCGCGCTGGATCAGGCGGCCGCTGGGCGTGTAATAGCGGGCAGTCGTCAGCGCCAATCCTGTGTTTTCGCTGAGGCCGGAAACGGTCTGAACCAGGCCTTTTCCGAAACTCTGTTCGCCGACCACCAGGCCGCGGTCATGGTCCTGAATCGCGCCGGTAACGATTTCCGAAGCCGAGGCGGAGCCGCCATTGACGATCACCACCAGCGGCACGGTGACGCCGCGATTGCCGCGCACGGCGTAGTAACGGCGCTCCTGCGATGCGCGTCCGTGATGCGACACGATCAGCTGGTTCTTGTCCAGGAACATGTCGGAAACAGCCACGGCTTCGTTCAGCAGGCCGCCCGGATTTCCGCGCAGGTCAAGCACCAGGCCATCCAGGTTGGTTGCATCCAAATGTTTCAGCGCCGCGGAGAGTTCGGTATCGGTGGTTTCGTTGAAGCCGGAAAGCTTGATGTATCCGATGCCGGGCTTGACTTGAAAGGCGATGTCCACGGAATGCTTGGGAATTTCGTCGCGCGTGACGGTGAAGCTCAGCGCGTCGTCATAGCCGACGCGCTTCATCGATGTGAACGATGGTGCCCTTGGGACCTTTCAGCATGTCGGCGACTTCCGAACTGCTCAGTCCTTCGGCGGATTTGCCGTCCACGGTCATGATCACGTCGCCGGGGCGAATGCCCGCGCGAAACGCCGGCGCGCCAGGCATGGGCGCCAGAGACGTAGGTAAAGTTGTCGCGCGGCACAATCGTCATGCCGACGCCGTAATAGCGTCCGCGCTGGTCTTCTCGAAGGCTGGCGTACGCACGAGGATCAAAAAAGCTGGAGTGCGGGTCGAGCACGCGCAGCATGCCCGGGATCGCGCCGGAATAAAGCGCATGATCGGTGTCCACCGGGGTCGCGTAATTTTTTTCGACAACGGAAAGCACGCGCGTGAAGGATTTCACCGAGTCCTGCAGATTGTTTACATCCGAGGGGGTCGCGCGAACTGAAGGACCGTAAATACCTCCAAGGACGGCGGAAACAACCAACACACCGATTACGAGTACCGCTCCACGCCTCTCACCCTTCATTTCGACCTCGCTTTCGTCCGGTACGGCCAGTGGCCCATTGATAGTATAGCATAGACCCGAATTGACACCCCACCCAGTGTCCACTATGATTCCACATGTGTATAAGCGAGGGCGGCCTGATCTTGTTTCAGCCTGAAGCCCGGCGAGCTGACTCCCGGCCACCTGAATTTTCTGCTTTCGAACAGAAAAGGCGCGTGTTACCGGCAATGTTGAGCCTGCCCCATCTGGTCGTTCTTTTCGTCGTGGCCCTGGTCATCTTCGGCCCTCAGAAGCTGCCGGAGTTGGCACGCATGCTGGGCAAGGCCACGGCGGAATTTCGCAAGATGACCAGCGATTTTCGCTACGCGCTGGAAGACGAAGTGCGCGAACTCGACCGCCAGACTCGCATCCGCGACGAAGAAATTGCGGCGGCGGCCAACGCTGCGAAGCTTCCGTTCCATGCCCGCCCGTCCCGCCGGATTCGTGATGCCGAGGGAGTCTCCTGCGGCGATCGTCCAGGCGAGAGCCCGCGAACCTCGCCCCAGGCTGAACCTGCCCCGGAAGAAGCGGTCCCGCCGCAAGCGGTAAGCGTTCCTCAAGAGAAACCCTCTGATGACCACACCGCCGTCTGACGCAGCTACATCGGAGCCCGAGAAAGAAGCGGGCGGCAAGATGTCGTTTTTCGACCACCTGGTCGATCTGCGAAAGCGTCTGATCAACTCCGCGATGGCCATCGCCATTGGCGCGATGGTTGGTGTCAGCGTCTCCCAAAAAGTCATCGGATTTATCGTCCGGCCCATGCAGAAGCTCTGCGCAAGATGAATCTGGAAGACAAGCTGATTTATACCAGCCCGACCGGTTACCTCAATATGGTGATCACCATGGGGATTTATATCGGCGTCGTTCTCGCCGCGCCCATTGTGCTTTACCAGGTATGGCTGTTTATCGCGCCCGGGCTCTATAAGAACGAGCGGGCCGTGTCTCGACGTTTGTCTTTTCCTCGTTTTTCTTGTTTCTTGCCGGAATCTCATTCGGCTATTACGTGATGCTGCCGTACATCTTGAATTTTCTGATCGGGTTTCAGGGTCCGTTCAAGCCGCTAATCAGCATCAATGAATATTTTGATTTCATCCTGATCGTGTTTTGGGGCTGGGCTTGATCTTCGAGCTGCCCGTTTTGATTTTTTTTCTGGCGCTGTTCAATATTGTCACGCCTAAATTTCTCTGGAAGAATTTGCGGTACGCCATCCTGGTCATCGCGGTGATCGCCGCAATCGTGACTCCCACGCCCGATGCCATGACCATGCTGGTGTTCATGGCGCCCATGATTGGATTATATTTTGTGGGGATCGGCGTCGCGGCGCTGGTGGTGCGGAATAAGGCGAAGCAAGCTGCCATCGCCCGCGAAGGAGCAAGATAGGTGAGCACGCAATTCCGCGGAACAGGATTGGGGGTGGCGTTTCTTGCGGCTCGCGTCGTTTCCCTGGCCGCATGCGGACATTCTTGCTTCGTCGGCGGGGACGCGAGAGTGGCGCATCCCCGCAGGCGGCGAGCTTTCCCCCTGCGCCGCGGCGGAAACCACGGGCGGTTTTGACGGGCCGCGCGCCTACAAGCACGTCGAGCAACTTGTCGCCATTGGGCCACATTCGGCCGGGATCGAACGCGATTCATCGCGCGCAGGCCTATATCATCGACCAACTCAAGAGCTTCGGGTGTCCCGTGGAGGAAGAGGATTTTCACGCTCCCTCCACGCCGGTGGGCGATGTGGCCATGAAGAACATCGTTGTGAAAATTCCTTCCGCGAATCCCAATATCATCCTGTACGCATCACACTACGACACCAAACGGATCGCCAATTTTGTCGGCGCCGATGACGGCGGGTCCAGCACGGGCGTCCTGCTGGAACTGGCGCGCCTGCTGTGCGCGCGGAAGAACGCCGAACCGATCTGGCTGGCATTTTTCGATGGCGAGGAAGCTTTCAATCTGAACTGGGCTGATCCCGACAATACGTATGGGAGCCGCGAAATGGCCGCGCAGCCTGGCGCTTTCGGGAGACCTGCGGCGCGTGAAGGCCATGATTCTGGTCGACATGGTTGGCCCGACCAAACCGGTTTTCAAGCGTGAGGCAGTTCCACTCCCTGGCTCACCGATATCCTGTGGTCCACGGCGGCGCGCTCGGGTACGGGCGCGTGTTCGTCAATGAGAGCGACCATTGAAGATGACCACCAATCATTCTTGAGTCGAGAGATGTCGCGGCAACGGATATTATTGATTTGGATGTTTCCTACTGGCATACCCCGCAGGACACCCTCGACAAGATTGACCCGCGCACGCTTGCCATTACCGGACACGTGCTGATCGAATCGCTTCCGGAACTGGAGAAGAGGGTTCGGTGGGAGAGGCTTCTGGGGTCTATTTGATAGGGGATTCTTGAACGCGGCAGAAGGCCCCCTCTGAAGAGGCGGGCTACAGAATCCTTCGCGGATCCATGGTTTCATTGATACCAGTCCCTTTATCACGCTGCAATAAAAAATCCAATTCACAAGAAACATGACGGAGTAGCCCATATAGTTGTTGGGTTGCGGCCAAGGTGGGACCGCACCCAACTGGCGACCACGACCCCCGGAAACCCAAACACCCCCGCCCACATCCCGGCGGTGGAGTGAAAGCCAATCGACTGCGCGATGATGGCGACCGCAGCGGTCCAAGACGAGGCGGCGAGCCAGAGCACGGTTCCCACAGGCCCGACAAGTTCTCATGCGAACCCTTTCGTCCAAGTGTTGAGATGCGCTAACCGATCAAGCTTGGCTACGTTGAAGATTTCTCGCTGTCGAGCCAGCGCATTTGCTCTTCGCCGTATCGAGATCCGGCGACGGCGTCCGCGGGGAATGCGCGCTTCGATCCGGGCGAGGTCTTCGCTCGTCAGTTTCAGTTCCAGCGCCTGAAGTGATTCAGCCAGCTGCTTGCGCGTGCGCGCGCCGATGAGCGGAATGATATCCGCTCCCGGGACATCACCCACGCAATGGCGATTTGAGAAGCGTGTCGCGTTCTTGCTTTTGGCGATGCGCGCCTAGGGCGCTGACGACGTTCGGTTCTTCTCGAGATTTTCTCCCTGAAAACGCGGAAAGTGCCTGCGCAAATCCTTCGGCGAAGTGACCGGCGATCCCGTCAGCAATCCGCGGGACATTACCCCGTACGCCGTCACGCTGATCCCCAGTTCGCGACTGCGGGCAGAATCTCACTTTCGATGCCGCGGCTCACCAGGGAATACTCGATCTGGAGCGCGGCGATTGGATGCGCGCGTGGGCTCTTCGAATGGAAGCTGCGGATGCTTCCGAGACTCCAATGTGGCGCACGTAGCCAGCTTTCACGAGATCGGAGATTGCGCCGATGGTGTCTTCATAGGGCGTGCGCGCATCGACTCGGCACGGCTGGTAGAGATCGATGTAGTCCGTCCCCAGTCGGCGCAGGCTGTAGGTAATGAAATTCTTTACGGCCACCGGGCGCATATCGTTGCCGGTGAAGGCGCCGTCGGGTCCGCGCATGGCGCCGAATTTTACGCAGAGAAAAACGTCTTTGCGGCGGCCTTCGATGGCCCGGCGGATCAGCATCTCGTTGTGGCCCATGCCGTAGAAGTCTCCGGTATCGAGCAGATTGATTCCGGCATCGATGGCGGCATGGATGGTCGCGATGCTCTCGGACTCGTCCGAGGGTCCGTAAATGTCGGACATGGCCATGCAGCCGAGCCCCACTTGCGAGACATCAGGTCCGTTGTGTCCCAGGCGTATGATTTTCACGTGTTCCGAATCCTCCCCATGAGCCCGAAAATAATGCCAGCACACTTTACGCTATCACGCAGCCCGATGAAAAGCCGCGAGCGGAGTGTTCTGGCTGCGCAGGCTTCAGCCTGTGGGGGTTAGTCCTTGCAATGCCTAAGACCCACAGGCTGAAGCCTGCGCCACTAAAACCTGTGCCAGAATTGTCTTTGTCCCGCTTGGCGGTCCGCCATCTGTGTTACATTTTTTGCTGGCTGAAGCAGAAGCCGCCGGGAAACGCCGGCGAAGAAAGCGCATGAAGAAAATTTCAGTTCGGGCGGAGAACGGAAAATACGACGTGCTAAGCGGCCGGGGCGCGTGGCGGGTGAATTGCCGCGCGTGGTATCCCGCATCGCGCAGGACGGGGCGGTTTTCCTGATTTCGTCGCCGCGCGTGTGGCGGACCTGGGGCGCGCGCGTGGAGCGGCTGCTTGCGCGTACCGCGCCACGATATTGATCGATGACGGCGAAACCGCGAAACTCTTCCACGGTCAGAAGGCTTGCCGCGATCTTGTTCGCGCGGGCGCAGACCGGCGCGCGCTCCTCGTTGCCGTGGGGGGAGGAGTGGTCGGCGACGTGGCCGGGTTCGTCGCGGCGAGCTACGCGCGCGGAATCGGCGTGATCCATGTTCCTACAACCGTCGTGGCGCAGGTCGACAGCGCGATCGGCGGAAAGACAGGCGTAAATCTTCCAGAAGGGAAGAATCTCGTTGGCGCGTTTTATCCCCCAAAGGGTGTGCTGGCCGATCCGGCATTTCTCAGCAGCCTGCCGCCGCGCGAATTCCGGTCGGGAATCTACGAAATCATCAAGTACGGAGTAATCGGCGACGCCACACTTTTCCGCTTTCTCGAGGGAAAACTGGAAAAAGAGTATTGCGCCGGGAGCGCGCCGCTCTCAGTTATGCGATCGAGCGCTCCATCGCGAAAAAGCGCGCGTCGTTTCCGAGGACGAGCGCGAATCGGGGCTGCGCGAAATTCTGAATTTCGGGCACACATTCGCGCACGCCCTCGAAAGCGTCACCCGCTATCAAATGCATCCACCGGCGAAGCGGTGGGATGGGGAATGATCGCGGCGGCGCGGTTGGC
>CAWDPI010000013.1:0-472915 GCA_963804145.1 uncultured Acidobacteriota bacterium
AAGATTGGTTTGGTTTGCGGTGGCTCTGGCATTCTGGCCCGTTCGGTCCGCTTTCCTCTCGGGGCAGGAGAAGTCTGTCGGCATTCGACCCCGCAACATCGTGATTTTCGTTTTTGATGGATTGCGGGCAGGGTCCGTCAATGCGGTGGATTCGCCGACAATGTTTTGGATTCGCAATCATGGAGTCAGCTTCGCAAACAGCCACTCGCTTTTTCCGACTTTTACTACGGCCAATGCTTCCGCGATCGCCACGGGCCACTACCTCGGCGACACCGGCGATTACAGCAATCAGATTTATATCGGGCATCCGGTATTCCTGGATGGCAATTTCGGACGGCCGCCCGGAAGCTACGCGCCTTACGTCGAAAATAATCGAGTCCTTGGAGATCTGGACGCTCAATTCAATGGCAACTATCTGAACGAGGAAACCTTGCTCGCCTCGGCGCGCAGGCATGGGTTCAGCACGGCTATCGTGGGCAAAATGGGGCCCGCCGCGATTCAGGATGTTAGCCAGTTGAATCCGGTAAACGGGGGATTCGCAATACCCCAGACGATCATTATCGATGACGGAACAGGCACTCCCGACGGGGTGCCACTTGCGCCCGAAGTTTCTTCTGCTCTTGTAAGCGCGGGACTCCCCACAACTGCTCCTGCCCGCAACCAACCTACGGGAAACAACACGACGCCTGGAACGAAAGATCCCAATACCGTTCAGCAGGCTTATTTTGCGGACGCGACGAGCAAAGTGATTTTGCCGATGTTCATTAAAAATGGAAAGCCGTTCGCGCTGCTCTACTGGTCGCGCGATCCGGACGGCACGCAGCATTTTCAAGGCGACAGTTTGAACAAGCTCGTCCCCGGTATCAACGGGCCGACTTCCAAGGCTGCGCTGAAAAATGCCGACAACAACCTGAAGCAAATCCTGGACTACATCAACAGCGATCCCCAGCTGTCCGCGAACACGGATATTTTTTTGACCGCCGACCACGGTTTTGCGACGATCAGCAAGCATGATATCGACGCCGCAGGCCACGTGACGGCGAGCTATGCGGCGAAGTGGATTTACAAGGACGCCCAGGGCCAGCAAGAGGTCAACACCGGATTTCTGCCAGTGGGTTTTGTTTCCATCGATCTTGCACACGAACTGGGGCTTCCGCTTTTCGATCCAGACAGTCAGATCGACGGTCCAGATGGGGCGAAAGTATTTGAGAAAGTGGATCCGACCATTTCCCAGCAACTTCCAAATGTGCGCCAGCACCCGGTTGGAGGCAACGGATTGATCGGCGGGACGGGCCGGATTGCGAAAGAAACGGACGCGAAGGTCGTCGTCGCTGCCAATGGCGGGTCAGATCTGATCTATTTACCGACTCACGATCCGGACCTGGTGAAGAGGATCGTCGCGTTTCTTGCTCAGCAGGACTATGTGGGCGGACTTTTCGTGGATGACGAGTACAAAAATGTCCCGGGGGCGTTGCCCTCCAGTTCCATTCGCCTGGTCGGCTCTTCGCTAACCCCGACACCGACGATTGCCGTCACTTTTAAGACCTTTTCCACTGACCCCAAAGAACCGATCATGAGTGAAGTGGAGATCGCAGATTATGTGTTGCAACATGGCCAGGGAATGCACGGTAGTTTCGGACGAGGGAATACGTTCAACTTCATGGCGGCGATCGGACCGGACTTCAAGAAGCAGTTCGTTGATCGAGCCCCGATTAGCAACGCGGACATCACGCCCACGTTCGCGCAAGTTCTCGGGTTTGATCTCGCCAGCAAGGGCGAACTGAAAG
This sequence comes from uncultured Acidobacteriota bacterium, assembly GCA_963804145.1. Lineage (GTDB taxonomy): Bacteria > Acidobacteriota > Terriglobia > Acidiferrales > UBA7541 > Palsa-360. Next base: position 1,788 of record CAWDPI010000013.1, read on the forward strand.
GACGCGTTCTGCGAGAGGCCCTGGCAGGCGGCCCGCCATCGGTTTCGTTCGAGCGCCGGACTTCTGTTTCAGATGGCGCCGCGAACGGCAAGAAAACCATCCTGATGTACCAGCAGTCGGGGAAGCAGGTTTATTTTGACCAGGCATGTTTCAAGAACGCAACCGCCCCGAAGGCTCAGATCAAGTGTCCCTAGATTGGCTGCCATCGAAAAGGTTTATTACCATGCGCCTCTTCCAGAGGCAAAATCTGAAAGATAGAGGACGAAAGTGAGCAAGCAACGGCTCGAAGCGTTCACAGATGGAGTGTGATCGCCGTGATCATCACCATCATGGTGTTGGAGATGAAAGTGCCGCAGGGCGCCGACTTTGCAGCGCTCAGGTCCGGCCGGCCGGTATTTTTCGCCTATGCGCTCAGCTTTACCAATGTCGGGATTTTTTGGAATAACCACCACCACATGCTCCACGCCACCGAGCGGATCAACGGCATGGTTTTGTGGGCCAATTTGTTTTTGCTCTTCTGGATGTCGCTCGTGCCATTCGCGATCCGCTGGATGGATGATACGCATTTTGCACCCTCGCCCACAGCGGCCTACGGCGTCGTGTTGGTTATGTGCGCAATCGCCTACATTCTGCTCGAACAAGCGATCATAAAATGCAACGGCCCAAGTTCAAAGCTGGCTCGCGCCGTCGGCGGTGACCGAAAGGGAAAAGTGTCTCTATTAATTTACGTGGTGGCGATTCCGCTGGCCTTCGTGCGCCCGTGGATTGCGATTGTTCTGTACGTCGCCATTGCAATGATATGGTTCATACCCGATCGGCGCATTGAATCGATGATTTGAATTGGCTCGACGTCACCGCGGAATCCAATGCGCCTGCGCCCTGAATAAGCCATCCACTAATCCGATCTGGTAGACCAGGAACATCCCGAATGCAGTGCTCACGACTCCTGAGAAAATTCCAAGATAGTTCCCTGCCCGCGTGAAGCGACTGCCGGTGTAAGCGATCGGTAGCGCAATCGCCGTAGTCATCAGCATCATTCCCGCGATCGTTCCAACGCCGAAAACAACCAGATACGCAATAGCCCAGAGCGGGCTGCGAATCGTCGAGAGCACAAGCAACGCGACTGCTGCGGACCCGGCCAGCCCATGAACAAGTCCGACAACTAGCGGACGGAGAAGCTGGTACAGACCAAATCGGCTGATCGCGCGATGAACAGAGCTGCCGGCTCCCTCGTTTGCTTTACGAGGAACTGCGGATTTTTCCGTGAACTGCCTCGCCGGCGTGAATTTCTCCGTCAGCCAGCGAAGAACTCCCGTGAGATTCAGGACGCCCAACAGAATTAGCATGAGGGCGACTGAGAATTCCATCGAAAGGCCGATCCGCGGCGGAATGACCAGTCCGAAAAGAATGATTGCCGATCCAACCACAGAAATTGTCAGCGTGTGGCCAATGCCCCAGAGCACTCCGATGAGCGCCGCGTGGCGGACGGACCGCTCGCGGCTCACGATGGTCGAGACAGCTACAACGTGGTCGGGATCGGTCGAGTGCCTCATGCCCAGGAAGAGGCCCAGCAGCACGATGCCGAGAAACGAAACAACATGTCCCCGTGCTAGAAAGCCAGCGCCAATGCCAGTGCTTCGCAGAGACTGCGCGGCGATCCCCAAGCCCAGAACCAGCATAGTCCCGGAGGAAACGACCGGAAGCCAACGCTTGGCGAACAGGCCGTCTCCTTTCCATCGGGCCATGAATTGCCGCGCGTAAACCATCAGCAGGCCAATCACGATCAGAACCGCAGCGAGGCCCAGGCTGAAGGCGACAATCAAAAACAGCCCCAACCCGACGCGATGTAGTGAGAGAGCGCTCAAGAGAACTACTAGAGCGGCGGGGCAAGGCACCATGCCTCCGGTAATACCTAGCGTGAGGAGTTGCCGCAACGGAATGTTTGATGCGCGAGTTTCTGCCGTCTGCGCCTCGTTCGCGGATCCCGCGGCAGACATCGCTTCCACCACGCGAGGTTTAACAAGCGAGGCGAACCAGTGACTGTGTGATTGGCCAGGCTCGTGGCTGTGATCTGCGGCTTCGCCCGTCCAGGCACGCAGAAACAGATACGAGGCCAGTCCCGCAATCATCAGCCCTGAGAAGATCCCGAGCCACGGATATAATTGTTCGGGGACGATCCATCGAGATGCGTAGAGAGTGATCACGCCGAGCAGATACACGCCTGCTGTGTGCGCTGCCGTGACAATCAAGCCGAGCAGAACTGCATGACGTGGTGTGCCTCGCGACCCCACGAGATAAGCCGCGACAATCGTTTTGCCGTGACCCGGCTCCAAGGCGTGCAGAGCACCGAGCCCTGCAGCGATGATCGCCGCAGTGAAAAGAAACCAGAAGCTCATGTTGCTCGCCGACACGAGTTCGGTGAACCTGTTTCTCGGCGTCAGCTGTTTGTTTGCTTGCAGTTGGATCGTTGAGTTGGGCGGCACATTCCGATTTTCCGCGTTGCGTCCGTTCTCTGCGACGCCTTCCGGTCGAGAAGCAAACCCGTTTTTTTCAGTTGAGGCCAACTCGGATCGACGGGAAGAAATGGCCGCCGATACCATCGCAGGAATTGCAATTGGCTTCGATGCAGCCACTGGCGCGGGTACCGGCAGCGGCAGCGAAAATGCAGCGGACGCTTCCAGATCCTGCGGCGGGCTGTTCAACAAGTCCGTAGGATAATTTGATAGCTGAGCGCTGCGATCCGTGGCCAGCGCCGAGCTGCTGATTAGGGAAACGCCGTCATCGTGAGTAACGACGATTTCTTTCCAACCGGAATGGCCTGCGAAGTTTTTGTCCAGATAGTGAACGCGATGTGCAGCGTCCGATGAGATCGTTTCGATTGGCGCTCGATAAACAAAGCCCAGCTTCATTGTTGGCAGGCCGCCTGCCCCGGGTGTGAAGAGCACGCTGTGATCGACCTCGCGAAGCTCAACCTGCTTGCCGTCGATTTCCACGAAGAGTCCGCCACTCAACGCCGCTGACTCCTCGGCGAGATATCGGGCGAGAGAAGCGTCTCCCTCCTGAGCGACGATCCCGCTCCTCTGAATTTCCTGGTAAGTCGGAATTTCCGCCATGTCGACGAAATAGTTCAGCTCGACGTTATCTCGCTCAATGTGTATTGCGGCGTAATGGCTGATGCTGAAATTACCCATGGGATGCGCGAGGACAACTCGGGGCGTAATAACCACGATCCCGGCAAGAAGCAGGAGCAGCCCTGGGAGCATTTTGCGTCGCGCCTTCCTTTGCCCGCTTTCGAGACTCATTCGAACGACCCTCCCAGCTTCGAGCCTGACCCGGTCGAAGAGCTCACTTCCCCTGTGCTCGCGTCGGAATGTGCGAGTTGCCGCAGCCTCTCTCGCGCCTGTCCGGCGTACACCAAGTGGAAGTTAGGGTTCAATGACAGGGCTTGCCCGAACAGTGTCTGCGCGCGCTCAGATCGTCCGAGTTGCAACTCGATCATTCCGGCATGAAAATCTAATAGAGCATCTCGCGTGCCGAGGGCCAGGGCCTTGTCTATCAGCCTCGGCAGCCTCAGGGACGCGCCCATTCTTGAAAAGTACCCACGCCAGAATGTCCCACGTGTAAATATCGTGCCGAACCTCCAGCTCCTTCTTCGCCAAGTCCACGGACTCTTTCAGCTTGAGGTTGTGATCGGCATAGAAAAGCGCGAGTTCGCGGTAGAACAGCCTCTCGTTGAGAGGATTGAGTGTGCCGATGAATTCGAGAAGCTCAAGTTGTTTGTGTGCATCTTCAGTACGGCCCAATTGAACGTCGAGATCGTAGAGAGCTGCGGCGAAAGCCGGGTACGGCACCACCGCGATCGCCTTCTGATACAGTGCAATCGCTTCCGGATAACTTTTCTGCGCCGTTCGGACTTCACCCAAACCGGCCAGGTTGCGGTAAGAATTTGGATCAATGGCCAGCCCAGCCTCATAAGCTTGCTCTGCACCGATGAGATCTCCACTCTTGAAACAGATCTCGCCAAGCTGGTATTGGCTCCAGGCTATATTTTCCGCGGGCAGATGCAAGGTCATGGAGACCGCGATTGCCGCACGCATCAACTGGATCGCGCCAGGGGCATCGCCCTTGAGAAAGCGCAAATAGGCCATGCGGCTGTTTCGTTCGTAGGCAAGCCCGTTGGATTCATCCTCCGGGTGAAGCGAATCTCGCAATCTCGCGTAGGCGTCCTCCGCGCGCTCATACTCACCCATATCAGTCAGGGCATCGCCGACGATCGCCCAGGGTGAGGGGTCGCCGGAGCCAAGAGCCAGCGCCTCCTGCGCCCAGGAAAGAGCCTCTTCGAATTGATGTTCGGACATTGCCACTTCAGCCATATGAGTCTTGGCCGAGGCCGCAGCAGGGCCGTTCGAAACCAGATCGAGAGATTTGTCCAAGGCCTCCTTTGCCAATTCGAAATAGGTTGCGTCAGCCGTTTCCCGTCCCTTCTGGATGTAGCTCGCACCCAATGCGTCGTACGATTTGAAATCCTGCGGATACATCTTGAGGTGTATTTGTATCGAACGGATGGCGGAGTCGGTAGTCGTTTGCGCAGAGGCGCTGCCGCACGCGGCCACGAGAACGAGGGCCAGCATCAACCCGTATTTCACAGCACGGATTTGGAGGGGCCGCGCTCTCCTCCCGCCGTTACGGCTTACGATTATTCCCATTTCTGGCTCACTGTGAATTGAGTGGCCTCGCGGCGTGCGGCCTCCGACACTTCCGACGTCGGGTTGAGTTCGAGAGACTCCTGCAAATAATGGCTGGCCTCGGCCCGTTTCCCGAGGGCGGCCTCGATTACTCCCGCGTGGTAATAAATCGCCGCGTCACGCGTCCCGATTGCGAGCGCCTTCTCAATCTGCTGGCCCGCCTCGGCGAATTGACCGTTCGCATAGAGCGCCCAAGCGTAAGCGTCAAGGGTCCAGGCGTCGTGGCGATTCTCTATTTCAAGGCGGGCAATGCGAAGCGCTTCCTGAGGCTTGTGGGCGTGCTCGGCGTAGTAATTGATCAATTCCAGGTTGTCATTGTTTGAGAGGCCAATTTGCGCGCGCGCCTCCCGCTCAAATTCCGCGTACATTTTGGCCGCATCGGCCTGCCTCCCGGCGCGCTCGTAAACCCGCGCTTCAAGCAGTTGGCTCGAAGGGCTTGGAAACTTTTGATTGCGTTTCTCCATCAACTCAACTGCCTCGGGGTAACGTTGTTGGGCCACGCGGACTTCGGCCAATTCTTCGAGAGAAAGGTAGTAATCGGGAAAAGTCTTCAGCGATTTCTGTAGTAGCGCTTCCGCCGTATCGAGGCGCCCAGACTGCCGCAGGAGCCTTGCCATCCTCGTCAAGATCCAAGCAGTTTCCTCGGTTTCGAAGGGAGGAGTTTGCTGAAGCGCCTTGCTGAAATATTCTTCAGCGCCGTCAATGTCGCCCCAATCCTGCCGCAGATCTGCGCCGGTAAGATACGCTGGAAGGTTGCCGGGGCGAAGGTTCATCATCCACTGCGCGTCTTCTTCCGCTTGCTTGTAATCCCCGAGCGCTGCCTCGGTTTCTGCCATATATCCCCAGACCAACACTGCGTCGGGCATTCGGTGATTCAGTGCACGAGCCTGTTCCAGCGCGGGGCGGTAATTGTGTTCGGCCAGCAGAAGATCGACCCGCGCCTGCTCCGCCTCAAAATTTTCCGGCTCGATCCGGAGTGAGCTGGCAATGGCTTGCCGAGCCTGCTCGTAGTACGAGTTGTCTCCGGTCTCCCTTGCGCGGCGAATGAAAGCCAGTGCCAGGTCGTTATCAGCCTGATAGCGGTTCGGTTGCTTTTCGAGTACTTTCTGAGCGCCCGCGATGCGAAGTTCGGCCGGGGAGGGCGAACTACCTTCGCCGGCGGCAGCAGCACCCGAAGAAGAGATTGCCAGCAACAGAGCAAGGATTAGAGTCTTCATTTTAATCTCCCGTAGGTTTTGAAGGTTGACCGCCCCTGGGGCTTTCCACAAATGTGGCTAGCCCCAGGGGCAGTTTGAATTTACTGAACTGGGCAGGCAGGCCCTGTGCCGGCGGTACAGCCAGGCTCGCCGGGATCGATGTGGCGTCGGTTGCGCCCGCTTGGGCAGTAATCGACATAGGGGAAAGAGGTGTGGAAGTGAGTGTTGGGCTCGACCAGATTGGTCACGCCGTCCGTGGCGATATCGGTGTCCACGTCGTTCACGTTCACACCATCACCCAGAACGTTATTCGGAAAAACGTTGCAACTGGTGGTGTGCGTGGAACCGCACTTGTTCCCTGCCAGGACGCCTCCTACGGCGACGCGCAGTGTGATGTCCACCACGTCGTCTGCCAGGCGCCTGCCATTCGGGAAACCGGCGCCGTCGCCGGCAAGCAAGCCTAGACGGCTGGCTTTACTGGGATCCGTGGGGGCCACGCCCGTGTTTAGTCGGAGCAAGTCTGCGACCGGTCCGGCAGTTGTACCCGGCGCGGCGATTGGAGGCAGATACTGCACCAACGGAAGCAGGTCCGTGCGCGGAGCTGGTGGAGAATTGAGCGCTCCGGGAGCAAGGACGGAATAGAGGGAATCGACAATCGAGACGAAGAGCGGATCCAGGTCGAAGTGCGCGAACTGGGCATCGTTTACGGGCTTGGACATGCTCCAGTAGTCCTTCGTGCCGATCCCGATGACGAGCTCATTGATGAGCGGGTTTCCCAGCCTCTGCACCTGGCTGAAGTGTTGCGACTCCGGTTCGAGTGAGGATTCCGTGAAGGCCGCATTGCGCATCGTTACCTGTGGCTGCGAAGTCGCGCCCCAGATTTTATGCGAGGCCTCCGAGTAGGCGGCGCGGCGTATTGTTTCCTGTGGCCGGGAAGTCGACGCCCAGATTCCGATCGTTGCGTTGGGAGATGTGGCAGGCTCAACCCTTCCGGTGCTGGTCAGCATTTCGATCGGCACCTGGATGGCGATTGCGTCGACCGCATATCCGGAAACGGTATCCGAGGCGAAGTTTTGGTTGGCAGCGTCTTCAGTGGATGAGAGAACGCCGGGGACACCCGTGCCACCCGGTGCTCCTCCCTCGAGAAGCCGGAGGTTTACGGTGTCAAAAGTTGCGCCCAGGTCGATAAAGAATGGATCGTCCACGGTGCCGGAAAAAACCGAAATGCCCTTATTGGTGTTGGTGTAGGTGCCCGCGGCATATAGGTCGGCATAATTGATGGTGCGCGGACCGGCGTTTGCGGGAACGGCGTAAAACGGCGACCCATCGCTATTCATGATGGGAGTGGCCACACCGTGCTTGACCATGGTGACGGTGTAGGTCTGTCGCAAGTTCAGGCCAGGGCTGTTGAAGTCGGTGATTTGCGGAGGAACTCCCGGAGCCGTGCCGCCGGTCGCGGAGTTGAATCCTGCCAAGGCGGTGGGAACGGTCGGCAACTGGTACTGCGTTGAGAACCGGATTTGAAACACGATGTCATCCCGGCCGTCCTGGTCATTATCAACGTGTATCTCGTAGAGGATTTTAGGATCGAAGGGAAACCAGTTGGGGCCGTTCGCCGGTTCCTCGAATGGATTCACTGCCATGATCATCGTGATACTCGGGGTTTTTGTATCGTGGCCGTACACGTCGTAACTGCGAAAAGCCCAAACATCGGTAATGTCGGCCGTTGGGTCGAGAGCCGTAATGGGCGCTTCGCGGTGGCTGGAGGCCTTGATGCCCGGCGGGCCTACGAGCCGGATTGTTACGGCGGCGATCGCTACGAAGCCCAGGGCTAAAGCAACAAGGGAAATTCTGATCTTCTTCATGCACCTCATCTTCATCTCCTTCTGAGAATTGGAGAGGGGTGACCATCGCAGGTCTGAACCTGCCAGAAAAACCTTAGGCTCCCCCCGTAGCACCTAGGTACGTGAAGATCGGGAATTTGGATGTGGGAAGAAGAAAATTTTCTGTTGCAAGCGAGAGAAATCGAGGTTGCGCGATGTAGCAGAAATAGGAAGGGCCCATCCCGCATTTAGCGGAAAGGGCCCGAGGACTCAATTACTGGGAATTCTCTGAACACGCCAGCCCTCATCCTGACTAACCGATTTCAACTTATCCAGGGGCTGGCGCTGTAATGACAACAACTCACGTCAAAGAATGCGCTTTACGCTTCCTTCAAGGCAAAAGCAGGGGCGCGATTCACGACGACTTGGCTGACTTTCGTTCCGGTTTCCACGCGGCCGGTCTCTACGCAATTCAGGAACCTGCGGGCCAATTCGCGAATGCGATTCGATTGGCGAAGCGTGACAGCTTCCCAAGGGAGCAGAGCGTGGCCGATGCCAAGCGCAATGGCTCCAGCTAAAATATATCCGGTCGCGGTCTGCTGGTTCACGCCGCCGGCGGCAATCATTGGAACCTGCGCCAGCGGAGTCTTCAGGGCTTTGATGTAGTTTTCGCCGCCAACCGCCGCGCATGGCACTACTTTCACAAAGTCCGAACCGGCTTTCCAAGCCGCAATCACTTCGGTCGGAGTTAACGCTCCGGGAAAAACAACGACGTCTTCCATCGCGGCGAATTCCACGATTTCCTGAATGAGGCCATCCGTGGTCAGGAATCTTGCCCCAGCGTCGATGCACCGGCGCGCTGTTTCTGCATCCAGGACGCTTCCCGCTCCTACGATCATTTCCGGGGCATTTTTCGCGAGGTGGGAAATCACCTGAATGGCTCCGGGTACCGTCATGGCGATCTCGGCGATTGGAATTCCTCCTTGCGAGACGCTTTCTGCTGCGAAGAGAGCGTCCTCTGCGGAAGAGACGCGCACGGAAGGAATGATGCCAATTTCTTCGATGATTGTGCGGACTTGTTTACGATTCATTGATCCCTCTTTCCGCACTCGCCGAACTTCGCAACCACCTTTGGTATGTGACGAGTACAAGACAAGGATACACCCCCCATAATGGCATGCAATTTATTTTATGTTTATATCCTGCCTATCAGGAATACAGATGCTTGCGAGCCATGAAGAAGATGAGAGGCATCTCTAACGAGCTGACAATGCACTACTTAGACGAAGTAGCCAATTCATTCGGCAACTCTGAGCGAGGCGCACGACTATTTTCCCGCTGTTTTTGCAGAGCCATAAACGAATTGATAAGAGTTTCCTTACGACTTGTTGACAGTACGCTTTCTACACTTGGGTATGGCGAGTAAGACGAGAACGCTTCCAGCTCAAACGCCCGTCCTTGGATCCCTTCCCGCGTTGCGTTCAAAAAACAGCCCGATGCCAGAGCGAAAATCGGTGCAAGTTCTGGACCGGCAAAATATCGCGGCGCCAGCAACAGATCTTGTTCTCTACCACAACGGGATTGACGTGGCTTGGGCCAGGAAACTTGCTGAACGCATTCGCGGCGAGCGATCAGGAAATCGCCATTTGTCTACCCTGCTGGCCAGTTGGAATTTCTCAAGCGGCACGAACATTCTTGTAGAGGCGGAGAAGTGCTTACGCAACAGCCGCTTTTTCGGTGTGGTGGTATCCATGCAGATGTTGCAGGAAGATTGGCCCGAACTGGAAAAATTGATTTCAGTTCTTTCGGACTTGGGTCTGGCTAAAGGCCGCATCGTCGCAATACTTAAAGAAAATGTGACCATGCCGCCGCTCCTGCGGCTGCAGGAATGGATTGATTTCCGGGACAGTGATCTTTTTGAAGAGAGCGCCGGCGATCTCTTGACGCTGCTGCGCGAAGATCCTTCTTCTCCCGAGAGAAATTCATGGCCGGCGATAGGGACAGAACCGCGAGAGCGCATGGAAGCCACCTGGAAGACGAGGCCGCTCTTCGCAGGCGCAACGAATGTCACCGAGCGAATTATCTCCAACCTTTTTCCGGCGGTCGAAATTCCAAAAGATATTTTCTCCGCTGAAACGCGGTTTCAGACGGAGCCTGAAATCATAGATGCCTGCGGCGGCCCCGGCCCGCTTCCCTTCTTGCTGAAGGGCTCAAGAATTTATGCGGTCGCGCCGATCACGGACACTTCAGTGTTCGGGCCCGCGCTGAAAGAGGACAGCCAGTGCTCGCGGGAACTCTTCAGCGGGTGGCTCACAGACCCTGAACGCGCGCCTTGGGCCATCGAACTCCTGAATCATTTGCTTCGCTATCATGCATGGAAGCGCGGCATGCGTTTCGATGAAGGACAGGGCCTCTTCTATTTCACGCGTTCCAAGCCGAAGAAACTATGGTGGGAAATCGGCGGAAAAACAATTGAGCGCGAAGTGACTGCCCCCCATACGAAGTGGAATCAAATCGAGGGCCACGGGATGGCGGAATTCCAATGCGGCTGGAAGCACGAAGCCATCCGTGCAAGTTTTGTTCACCTCTTCGGAGGACTATTCCTGCGGTTGGAGCCGGCTTGGTTTCTAACTGAATTAGACGGGAAAACGCCCTCAACAACACAACCTGTGGGACCGTTGAACACTGGTCCGCAAAATCAGGGTAGCAACGCGCACGTTTTGCGGACGTTGCGTTTCTGGTCAGCCGTATTCGCGAAAGGTCACCGGGAACTGCGCATCGATGCCAGCACGAATCCGATTCGCGTCAGGCTCACTCCTGCTTCGGGCTCCATCCGATCTAAACTCTCGAACGATCGAATGGGCTTTGACAGCTTGGCGCTCGCGAACATCGACCACACCGAATTGATCCCTGAGCTCGCCCCGATCGAACCGTAGAACTGCGCCAGACATGAGGAAGAAATATCTTCCGGAACCCGCTGAAGCCCCTGGAGCCAATACCGCCAGGCGCGTGCTCAGCTCGCCTCCGCTCGAAATTCATTTGTCGCGCTCGACGAACCGTTTTGATTGCATACAGCTAAAAGAGCCGGAACTAATTTTTGGAGAAAAGCAGAGGTGCGTTGATCCAAAAACCGGGCTGGCGGCCTACGGACCTTACAGCAATTCCAGCGGGGCAACGAGCGGGCAGCTGCGCGTGGGAATCGTCGGGACCGGCGAGGCGGTTGAAAAGACGCTATCACTGTTGCAAGAGATTTCCAGGCCCGTGGAACAGGATCCAAACCTCGATAGCATTCTCTACCCTTCCTTTCCTGGTTTGAATTCCGGCAAACCGTTTTCAGTGGACGTCATAACGCAGACCTCATGGCACCGGCCCATCAACCCGCAAATGGTGCGGCTCGCCGCGGATTGCGACCATTCGATCGCAAAATACGGAATGCTCCGAGAGCTTTATGGGGCGCAGGTTCGCGCGATGAGCCACCTCGAATTTCCGCCGAATGTAGTGATCTGCGCCGCGCCTGCGCGAGTGGAACGTTTCCTTTTGAATGCGGCTTGCGCGCAATCGCTGCCAACGGAAATTGTCTGCGATGACGAATGGCCGGAAGTCGAAGGAGCGGAAGTAGACAAAGCCACGCAGGCCTGGAATTTATCTGTAAGGCTCTTATATAAAGCAGGTCTCACCCCCTGGCGCCTGGCCGATGCGGCGGGAGACTCATGCTTCGTGGGAGTTTCATTTTATCGCGAGCCGGAAAACAACTCTTCCGATGTGTGGACAAGCTTCGCGCACGTGGTCACTGATCTTGGGCAAGGTTACGTCCTGCAGGGGGACGCGATCGAGTGGAGCCCTGCCAAAGAAAAAAGTGAAGCGCCGCATCTCGACAGGGACCAAGCGGCCAAGCTGATGTCACGCGTCTTGAAAACCTACGAGAAAAGCGTTGGCCGTCCGCCCCGCAAGGTTGTCGTTCACAAAACTTCTCCGTACAGCGAGGCGGAGCGCTTGGGTTATGAGGATTCGCTGCGCGGAACTGAACAGCACGCGCTGGTTACCGTCAGCGGAAGCGGGACGTTCTTTCTCCGGCCGGGCCGCAAGCCAATTTATCGAGGCGCAGCGATTCCATTCGGGGAAAAGCTCGGCCTGATTTATGTCACGGGATATACACCATTTCTGCGGTGCTACCCGGGGAACCAAAGGCCCCAACCATTTGAGATTACGGAAAACTGGGGCTCGTTAACATTCCGGGAAGTAGCAACAGATTTGCTCCGGCTGACAAAGCTGAATTGGAGTACGTCTGCATTCTGCGCTGACGTTCCCCCAACCCTGGCCCCATGCAGCCATGCCGCCAAGATTTTCAAAATCCTTGGACCGCAAGATCTCGTTCTTGACGATCGATGTTATCAGTAGATTTTGCCACCGGCGGCTCCGGACGCAAGCCGCTTTGCGGTGGAAGCATTCAATCCGCCTGCGAAGATCTTCTCGTATACGCCGCCACGTGAGCCTTGCCACTCTTCACAAAGTCCAGGAATCGGCGTGCCAACTCACCAATCCGAGCGGACTGGTGAAACCGAATGGCTTCCCTGGGGATCAGTTCACGGCCAATGCCGAGTGCGATCGCTCCGGCGATGACCAGTTTGGAGGCGCTCTGCTGATCCACGCCCCCTGAAGCGATGAGTGGAATGTGGGGGAACATCGCATGAAGGGATCCAATGTAAGCAGCGCCGCCGAGCTGGGCGCAGGGTACGACTTTGACGAAATCTGCATTCGTCTCCCAAGCGCTGATGACCTCGGTAGGCGTCAGCGCTCCTGGAATCACGACTACGTTCTGTTTCGCCCCGAACTCGACGACCGCAGGATGGAATCCATCGCTGGTCAAGAACTGCGCTCCCGCGTCAAGGCACTGGCGTGCAGCCTCTGGATTGGTCACGCTGCCTGCTCCCACGACAATGCCGGGAACGCCCTTGGCCAAATGCGAGATCACCATTGTGGCTTGAGGAACTGTAAGCGCGATCTCCACAACAGGGATTCCACTCTGAGCGACGGTTTCGGCGGCAAACAGGGCATTTTCTGTTGAGCGCTCGCGAACCGCGGCAATGACGCCGGTCTCCTCGATCCAGGCGCGAACTTCTTGTTTAGTCATTAATTTCGCTCCTCAGTGCCGGCGTCGCGTGAGCCATTTCGCCTCGCAATAGAAACCGAACATTTGCATGGCCTGACAATTTTCTTGTCCTGAGATAGCTGTGGATCGAATCACGGCAAGTTCCTGACGCCCACGGCTTCGCGAAGCTGCTCGAGCGCAAGCAGGTACGCAGCGAGCGTCTGGCGATAGCCGAGTTCCGCGGCGCGATAGCTGCGTTCCGCATCGAGGAAATCGAGCAAAGCGATGCCGCCGCGGTGATAGGCGTAATCGGCGATGTCCCGGGACTTCTTCGCGATGTCCCGGTACTTGTCCCGGTACATCATGACTATCTTGCTCGTTGGATTTGAGGCCTTCGTAGGCGTCTTTCACGTCGGTCAATACCTGGCCGTTAGTGAACGCTTGCTGTTCTTGCATTTGCGTGATGACCGAACGCGTCCGCGCGATTTCGCCCTGGTTGCGGTTGAAGATTGGCAGGGGAATGCTCGCAAAAAAACTCATGTCGTTGAGCCCGCCGTTGCGGGTGTAGTTTGCCTGAACGGTTACGTCCGGTTTTCCATCCGCTTTGGCCAGCACATATCCGCTATTTGCCGCGGTAACGCCTTGCACGGCAGCGCGCAGGTCGGGCCGGTTCTGCAGGGCTTGCATTTGCAAATCTTCGAGGTTGCCCTTCATCGGCAGGTAATCGAAAGCGTCCACAACGTCATAATCGGCGGCCACGGACTCATACCCCAGCTGTTGCCGAAGGTCCGACAGCCCTTGAGCGCGCGCGAGTTGCGCTGATTCCAAATCGGTCTCGAATTGCAGCATCTGGACTTCAATCATCAGGTAATCGTTCTCGCTGATTCCGCCGGCTTTGAATTGATATTCGCTGATATCAACGGTCTGTTGAAAGCTCTTCAAGTCCTGCTGAGCGAGATCGATCGTCGATTCCGCAAGCTGGACATTGACGAAAAGCGTGGCCACTTGAGACGTCAGCCCGCGTTCGTTATCCGCGACCAGCGAGCGCGTCTGGGCCGTCACGTCTTTCGCCGCCTGATAGCGGGCCTGGCGTTTGTGGCCGCGCTCGATGAGGTAGCTGACGCCGGCATCGATTTCGCGTTTGGGTGGAAAGGTAATTGCCGGTCAAGTTGCTTGGCGAAAAAAACGGCAGATATTCCCAGTCGCCGACGAGGGTGGGATTGGGGCGGAAATTGGCTGTCACTTCCTGTGCCAAGCTCTGGTCGATCGCCGTTCGAGCGGCGATCATGTTGTGGTTATGTTGAAGCGCCATCTGAATGGCTTCGTCAAGGGTGATCCTCACGGGCCCGGTGGGAGCCTGGCCGAATGCCGGGTGCGCGGTGAGAATGAAGCAGATTACGGTGCAAGCGGCGAGGCCGGCCCAATCTTTCCAAAAGTTATGAGTTATTCGATTAGACTTCAAAGTTCGCCTCCGGTTCCGGCAACACGTCGCCATCGCTCGCGAACCAAACATAGAGCGTGGGCAGGATGAAAATACTCATGGCCAGATCGGCGACCAACCCACCGACGATTACGATTGCGAACGGCCGCTGCGAATCGGACCCGATGGCATGGGAAAACGCCGCCGGCAAAAGCCCGAATGTCGCCACGAGCATGGTGATCATGATGGGACGCAAACGCAGGACCGCGCCTTCAACCGCGGCATCCACGACCGTGAACCCGCGAGCGCGGAGCTGGTTAATGTATTCGAGCATAATGACGCCCGTCTGCACCGAAACGCCGAACAGCGCCAGAAAACCGACGTCCGAGGCCACGCTGAAAAACGTTCCCGTAACGACCAGAGCCAGCAGCCCGCCGATGCTTGTCATAGCCACCGTGACCAGAATGAGGACGGCCCATTTGGCCGAGTTAAACATGGTGTAGAGAATGATGAAGATGACCAGGATGGTGATCGGAATGATCACCAGCAATCTGGCTTCGGCTCGCTTCTCGCTTTCGTATTCTCCCGCCCACTTCAGCACGTAGCCTCGCGGCAACTTCACCTTCTGGTTGATCTTGTCTATGGCTTCCTGGACGGTGGAACCCAGATCGCGGTCACGCACTTCGAAACGGATGGCGACATATCGTGAACCGTCTTCGCGGTAGATGTCATAGGCGCCGTCTTTGACCTGCACTTTAGCCACTTGCGCCAGGGACACACGCTCGCCCGAAGGGGAAAGAATGCGAATATCCTGAATCGCCTCTTTCGTGTCACGATAAGGTTTCTGATAACGCACGGTCAGGTTGTAGACGGCCTCTCCCTGCAGGACTTGGCCGATGGGAAAACCGCCGACGGCCGTTTGGATGGCGTCCTGGATATCCGCCACATTGATGCCAAACCGCGCTGCCGCTTGACGATCGACGGTGACATTGAGGTTCGGTTCGCCCGTGTCGCGTTGAAGTCCCAGATCGTGGATTCCCGGAATCTGGGACATCACTTCCTTGATCTCTTCACCTTTTTGCTCGAGGACGTCCAAATCCGGGCCGTAAAGTTTGGCTGCAAGTCCGCCCTTCGTGCCCGTCAGCGTCTCATCCACGTTGTCTTCAATGGGCTGGGAGAAATTCCAGAAAGCCCCCGGATATTTGTCAAGCTCGCGATTCATCGCGGCAATCAGTTCATCTTTATCCTGATGAAAAACGGGCCGCCATTCCTCCTTGGGCTTCAAGTCCACGAAATACTCCGTATTGCCGAATCCTCCCGTGTCGGTTCCGTCGTCGGGCGCTCCGGCTTGCGAGACGACCGTGGTGACTTCGGGAAACGATGCGAAGATGTGACGAGATTGGGTGGCGAAGCGCTCCCCTTCCGTGAGGCTTGTGCTGTTCGCCATCGCACCGCGGGCCCAAATCGCGCCTTCATTCAGATGCGGCAAGAACTCGGCGCCGATTATTCCGCTGAACGTGAGGTACATCGCCACCACGAACGCGGCACAGTCCGACGCCGATAGTTACCCAGCGATGACTCAATGGCCTGCCGGACCGCGCCGCGATACCACTTCGTCAGCGAACTAATGACCGGGTTGTGCCATTCCTTGACTCCTTTGCTGAACAACCAACTGCTCAAAACCGGTGCGACAAGGATCGCGTAGGTCATGGCGCCGAGAAGGGCGAACGCTACGGTCCAGGCCATCGGCTTGAATAACCTGCCTTCCACGCGTTGCAGCGTGAAGATCGGCATGTAGGCGGTGATGATGATGGCGATGGCGTAGAACACGGGCCGTTGGACTTCGTGGCAGGCCTCGCGGATAGCTTCCGGAACGGATTTGATGATCACGGTGATACGTCCGGGATGGGCCTCGCTTCCGCCGGTAGCCCCTGACCGTTGTGGCGGTGGCCCAGGTGGCGGACGATGTTTTCGACCATCACCACGGCACCGTCCACCATCATTCCGAAATCGAGTGCGCCCAGCGAAAGAAGATTGGCGGGAATCTTGCTCAAATCGAGCCAGATCGAAGCGAACATCAGGGAAAATGGAATCGTCAACGCAACGATCAAGGCGGCGCGAATGTTGCCCAGGAACAGAAGGAGGATGATGGTAACAAGAATCATTCCCTCGCCGAGATTGTGCAGCACCGTGTGCAAGGTGAAATGCAGCAGGTCACTGCGATCCAGCATGGGAACGATCTTTACGCCTTCGGGCAGATATGCGGTTATTCAGCTCGTCCACCTTTTTGTGAATCCCCTCGAGCGTGGGCCCTTCCTCCGCGCCTTTCAGCATCAGCACGCTGCCCTGAATGACGTCGGGTTCATCAACGATCACGCCATCCGGACGATGGGTCGCTCTGGCCATGTGTCCCAATCGAATTCTGGGACCCATCTCGACGACACCGATATCCTTAACGCGAATCGCCGTCCCGTTTTTTGTCGTCAAGACGGTATTTTCGATATCCTGCAAGGTGCGGTAGAGCCCGAGGGCGCGGACGTTCATCTGTTGCAAGCCAATCTCGACAAAGCTGCCGCCGGCGTTGACGTTGTTGATTTCCAGCTGCTGTTCCACTTGGCGCGATGCTTAATCCGTAGGATATGAGCTTGGTTGGGTCGACACGCACCTGGTATTCGCGCGCCGTGCCTCCGAAGTCGCTTACGTCCACGACATTTGGGACAGTCTTGAATTGCTTATACAGGACCCAGTCTTCAATGGACCTTTGGTCCATCAGGTCATAACTGGGATTTGTGCTCCGAATCGTGTACCAATAAATCTGACCCGTCAGGCTCCAATCCGTTCCGATTTGAGGCTGAACACCGGGAGGCATGCTGACGAGGGTGAGCCTTTCGAGCACCTTTGCGCGGTTCCAGTCGTTGATGGAAGCGTCGTCAAAAACGAGCGTCATGAACGAGAGGCCAAAAAGTGACTCGGATCGCATAATCGCGAGGTGCGCAAGTCCGCCCATCTGAATTTCGATGGGAATGCTGACTTGCTGTTCGACCTCCTCGGCGGAACGTCCGGGCCATTGCGAGATGATCGTCACATAATTGTCCGCGATATCCGGATAGGCCTCGACGGGCATGTCGTGGAAGGCGAGCGCTCCAGCGAAGAGGACAGAGTAGCGTAGTGGTGATCACCACGAACCGGTTGTTGAGCGCGAAATCTACGAGTTTGCGAATCATCGTCTTTTCCTCAGGCCTCCGAGCCCCGCGTTACTCATTGTCAATCGCATTTTGGATCGTGCCCGCATTGGACACGACCTGTTGTCCCGGCTGCAGGCCGCTCAAAATCTCCTGCATATTGTTCTGCAACTGCGCGCCGCTGGTCACTTCGGTCCGGCGGAACTTCCCTTGCGTGGGAATGAAGACCCAGTCGCGGTCGTGCAGATGCAGAATCGCGGATGATGGGACGGATGTGTATGTTTTCTTGTCGATGCTGTAGAAAGTCGCCGTGGCGAACATTCCAGGGCGCATGAATTGCTCCGGATTGGGCACCTCCAGGCGAACTTTGGCCGTGCGAATATTCGGATCGAGGATCGCTCCGATGTTGCTTACCTTGCCTTTGATCATCCTGTCTGGATATGCGTTCAGCTTGATGTCGGCGGTTTCACCGAGACGCACATTGGCCATGTCGTTTTCGTAGACGTCGCAAACAACCCATATCGCGGTCAGATCCGAGATCGTGAACGGGTTCGGCGAAGAGTAGGCCTGCACGCTCGCCGCGATTGTCACTTCCTGATCGGTGATTACTCCCGAGACGGGCGCAACGATGTCCACGATGCCGTTGGGCTTGTCGGGATCGTTGCCGAGAAGACGAAGATGCTCGGTTGCGGTATCGAGAGTGGTCTTGGCGTCATCTTCGGTGTCTTGCGCGACCTCGAGGTCTTGCTGCGCCATGGCGCCGTGTTCGTACAGGTCCTTGGTTCGTTCCAGCTGCTTCCGCGCAAGGAGCTCGTCGGAGACGGCCTTGCGGTAGGCGTCGAATCCTCCCGCCACGTCATCGCTGCGCACGCGTAGCAGGACCTGGTCTTTTTGGACGGTGTCGCCAAGGCGCGCGCGGATATCGACGACGCGGCCGGAGGCCAGTGTTATCACGGGCACACTTCGCGATATGTCCGGAAGCACTACGCCAGTGGTGATTAATTGCGACGGGGCCTCATATCGAGTAGCCGTCACGATCGGATACTGCTCCGGATGATCCACCGCGAAAAGGGTGACGTCCACACCCGGAATAATTTGCGCGGGCGGCGGCGCTTCTTGCGCCGCAACATCTCCTTGCCCTTTTCCGCAGCCGCCAAGTGCCAGCAGGGACGCCATGGAGATGGCGAGGAGTCCGAGCTCCACACTTTTTGTTTTCATCAACATAACGTCTGATCCTCCACTTCAAACTTTCAGTCCCTTTTCATAAATCGGCGCACAAGTATCCTTGGCGGCGAGAAACTTCACGCCTACCGCACACGCGTGTCTGGCGCACACATTCATTTCGTGCGCTAAATCGATGTCAGAAGGGGTGGGGATCTTCCCGGACTGGATGAGTGACCCAAACGATTTGAAACCGTTTGAGTGAAAGAAGAAAAAAGGCATTCCCGCAGCTGCGGATCAAACGGCCTTCTGCTATTTGGAAAGTGGACTGCTTTGAAGCCCGACGACGTTAATAAGGCGAACGACTGAGAATCCTGTCTCCGCGAGCCCAGATCCTCGTTCGATGAAAAGGAACTCGGATCTGTTCCCGATACGGCGACGTCGAAGTGTTCGTGGCCGTTATTGACGAGGACCGTCGGAAGCCATTGAACCAGCGCCGGTCTCAGGACCACGTCGTTGGGAATTTTGTCTCCCGTCATGTCGTGCATCTCGATCTGAAGTCCCCCGGGCGGAGCCGCTACCACCACGGACTGCTCGGCGCCGGAGGCGAGATGCAATTGAACGGTGTATTTGGTGTAGCCGGCAGACGACTGCTCGATGACGGTCGCTACATCCAGACTGTGATCGCCGTCAAAATCCATGAAGTAATTTCTGATCTCGAAGTGATTGCCTGGCACGGAAGTTGCGAGCGCTCCGGGAACCACACCGTTTGCGGTTGCTTGCGCGTGCGCCGAACCGCGGCTCGACACCGGCGCGCGATCCAAGGCGGCGGACAAGCCTAGAATCATGACCAGGCTTGCCAGCCAACGAGTCCAGCGGCACGCGAGTCGTGATTGTGCTATACGCATCATTGAACTTGACGCGCCCCTCGAAACTGCTGTTCGCCGATTCCCGGCCGGCGCAGCAGGGCACCCAACAGACAATTCGCCGCGCACCACATCCAACGCGTTGCGGCAATGGCTCCGAAGAGGAGTGCGAGGCTCATAAGCTCCTTGTTAGTTCAATCTCGATAAACACGTCGTAAGCGAATCGTAAAAACATTCATAGAATTTTTGTTTCTTGTAAATTCAAATTTCAACTGGTCGACTAGACCGGATTGCAGCGTGATTTCTTTTCGCAAATTGCGCTTGTGCAACTTGTTATGATGACTCTTGGACCTTTCTTCCTCTGCCTCTTCGTGGCCGGCGTGAGTTGAGGCCGCAACAGCGGCCTCAACTCCCCGAGAATCGTCTGCAAGAAAACCGCACATCCTGTTCCCGAGCGCCGTAAGTTGGTTGCTCTCTGGCCCTGCGTCGCATTGCATCATTTCGATCCTCCGTAAGGCCACGGTTGGTTGCACTAGAACCTCGTCATGATCGCGAATGTAGCCACGATCTGACTGTGACGAAGGTCCGGTGCCCACGCGTGCCAGCTGGGGCCCAGGTTAAGTGAGGGAGCAGTGTTACCCGGTAGATTTCCGGAGCAAGACTGATCGACGGGCCCACCGCTGCCTTGTATGTTGCCGTTGTCGCCCAATGGAGTAACCGATGAGCTTTGGTAGAAGCCTGCGCCTGAAGGTGTGAAAACAGTATCAGCCACCGACGATGTCCCATTGGTACAGACGTAGAGGGCGGGCGATCCTGTATTTCCGCCGGGAGGCGTGATCCCATTTCGGCCGGACCAATACGGCACGTCCGAGTGGCGATAGCCCATTTCCGCTACGGAAGGTCAACCATTGCGAGGGCATGTAGTCGAATGTGGCAGTGGCGTCGTAGGCGTGATATTTGTCACCGGGGTTCCCCGTGAAATAAGGAGAGCCGGTAATCGCGCCCGCTCCGTTGATCGGTGGCAGCAGTGTGAGGTAACGGCCGGGGTTGTTCAACTGGCCGCCGCCGAGGGTTATACCGTAATGGTCATGCGCAAACTGGAAGCGCTGGTAGGCCATCCATCCGAGGAAGGCCTGCTTCGTGTTCGCCGTTCTTGTCGTTGAAGCAATCGAGG
The DNA here is from genome assembly GCA_963804145.1 of uncultured Acidobacteriota bacterium. Classification (GTDB taxonomy): domain Bacteria; phylum Acidobacteriota; class Terriglobia; order Acidiferrales; family UBA7541; genus Palsa-360. The sequence continues at coordinate 22,444 of CAWDPI010000013.1, forward strand.
CCTCCGCCGTATTCGCATCCAAGATCGCCCGTGAATGACATGGCCATCATGTCCAGGAATTTATCCGGCTGGTTGTACTCTCTGAGCTCAAAGCTGTCGTCGGTGTGGATACGGGAGCGCAGTGGAGCTCCCACGTCATCCGTGCCCATGCCGTAGTTGTTGAACACCGACGGAAAACCACGGCTTCGGGCGCCACAGGATTTGGCCTCCGAGTCCAGGTTTACTGTTGGCTCTGGCATAGGATTGCCATCCATTGATGATCCAGGGTTCGATCTTCAGCTTGGCAGTGGGAAAATACTGGATGCGCAAGCCGTTGAAGAACCATGGCGTGTTGGAGGAAACGTAGGAAGGTTGATAGGTCCAGTTGTCAAAGTTGTAGTAACTGAACAGGCCGATGTACGACACGAAGATTCCCGCGTCGATGTTCAGCCCATGATCTACGTCGAAAGTGGTACCCGCCCCATCCTTCCGAAATGTACCGGTAGGCGTTGGAGAGGTCCCATTGACCCTTAATGACGCTGGGGTCATTGCGCGGCGTCGTGGTGGAAAACAATCCGAACATGGTCAGAATTCTTCCACGAACGTGGCCGATGCGAATGTCGCCGCCGAGGCTCAACTGTTCCAATTGCCATTCATTGACTCGGAAACTCTCGGTCGAGCCACCCATCGTGTCGTCTCTCGGATGGTTGAAATCGTCCATGTAGTTGACGTCAGCCCTGAATTCAGGGGTGAAATATTTTGTGGACCACGGGCTGTCGTGCTGGCGGCCGTTGGCGTTCATCCACGTCCAGTCCGCGTAGGAGAACGGATCAAAACCTGCCGGGTGGTCCGGAATGTCAGTGTCGCCCTTGAAGTAGGTAGATGTGCCGCCCGTTGCAAGATATTGTCCCGGGCCTGGTTTAGGAGTTGCAGGAGCCTGTGCTGCGGCAGCGTCTTGTGGTGCAGCAGCCACTGCCGGCGTTTCCGCTGCAGGTTGGTCCGTCGTCGGCACGACCCTTTAGTTCCGCCTCGAGTTCGTCGATGCGCCTTCGCATGGCGGCCAGTTCGTCCGCAACTGCAGCGGGGATGGGCTGGCTGGGGAGGGCTTCGGCAGTCTTCGGTGGATCGGTGGCGGCCGCAGCGGTTGTCGCCTCTGTAGTGTCAACAGTTCCTGCCGCGGTTGATTCACCCGTTGGTTGAGGGTCTGCCACGCGCAGGCTGGCCGGCTCGGCGCGGTACTCTCCACTGTAGGTTCGGTACCCGCTTCCGGAGGATCTGAGTAAGGACGCGCTCCGGGTCGATCTAAGCGAGATATCAGAACTAACGCTCTGTCCCGGAATAACGTCGACGCCCATAACCCCTGGCGAGACGTACCCGTCGATTTTTGCGCTCAATTGATAATGGCCCGGTTTGAGTTTCTTAAAAGTGTAACTGCCGTCTGCGGCGCTGACGGTGGAGCGCTCTACGTCCACATCTGCATTGAGTATGACAACCTGTGCGCCCGCCATCGGTAACCCACTCGGGTACCGCGTGACCCCCTTGACGTCGCCGGGAGCATGGTCCGCTGTGAGGACATGCGGTTCCGGCTTCGGCGTCCTGTCATCGAAAGCGCTTCGTGCGTGATTCATCGGATCGAGTGGCGACTCATCCTCCATTCCCGGAGGCGTTCCGGATGGAGACACTCCTGATTGCGCATGCAATGGGAAGCTGCACCAAAGCAGTGCCAGCTGAACTGCCACCCCGGCCGATAATATCCACCTCAAAATCGGTCTTCGTTTCATATACACCTTCCTCGTAAAGTAAACTGCTGGTCTGCAACCTAGGGGGTCGCGCGTCAACGGCGCATAAAGGAATTGATTGAAACTTTGATTGCCAGACATAAACAAATTGATATCTAGTGAAATAAAACCTTTCGCCCCGATTTCCACGGAAGCGCATTTCGCCGCGTCCTGCCTGCATTTTGTGAAGGTCCGCACCCTCTTCCGCATCGAGTTTCCATGCGGTGGAAACGGTTGAGTGTCCAGTTCATTCTTGACGTTCATGAATCAAGATTAAGTTTGTGATGGTAAGGAATGCATAAACGATCTGCGCCAGTCAGGTAAACGGCAATAAACAGCCAGACGGGAGATCTCCTCCCCACTTACGCAGTTTCATTTCGCAATTTGGGATGGCAGATGCCGGTGAATACCCCTCCGACACAAGGTTTGCTGTATCCACGAACCGGTCAGATCTGGGAATGGGGGACAACCGTGGTTGGTTTCTAGAAGCATTTGTGTACGGCGCTGAATATCTGGAGCAGTTGAACCGAAGGCAAGAAGCACTGCAGGACAGAATCGGAAGAGATGACAGAACGAGCCGGGTAAACAGCGTAGACGCAATCGAAAGAAATTACTCGGGCGTTTGCAGACGGTACCCCACAAATGGTTCGGTCAACAAGAATTTCGGCTCGCGTGGCGAAGCCTCGATCTTTTTTCTCAACCGATTAACGAAGACGCGCAGATACTTTCTTTCTTCCACATGCTCGGAACCCCATACCTCGCGCAGCAGTTCCCTGTGAGGGATCGTCCTGTTGCGGTGAGTCGCGAGATAGAGGAGAAGATCGAATTCTTTCGAAGTCAGCCGCATCGGCTTCCCGGCGACGATGACTCGTCGCGATTCAAAATTGATCTCGACATCGTCCAATTTCAGGTGGGTCACTCCGGAGATTGCAAGGGACGGCGTCCTCCTCAACACAGCTCGAATACGGGCCAGGAGCTCTCCCATGGCAAACGGCTTGGTTACGTAATCGCAAGCCCCCGCGTCGAGGGCTTCGATCTTGTCCTCACCGGCGTCACGGACCGTAAGCATGATGACGGGCGAAGAGGACATGGTGTGGATTTCCCGGCAAGTCTCCACGCCAGTTTTTCCGGGGAGGTTAATATCAAGAATTATCAAATCGTACTTTTCGGAACGGTTGAGCTCCAGAGCTTGTTCGCCCGACCCGGCTTCGTCGACCTCATAGCCCTTCGCTTCCAGCGTCGTCCGCATCACGCGACGAATCTGCGGGTCGTCATCAACTACTAAGACGCGGCCTTCATTTGGTTTCATTCCCATTCTCGGAACGAAGCGCGTATAGGGGAGAGTTGAAGCCACTTTACCTCCGCCTCAGTTCGCCAACTTTTCTCTGCGTCAGCGCTCAGAGACAACCTCGTTTGTATTCACTTTCCAAATCTACGGGCCCGGGAAATAGGCGGAACCGCTCGCTCACATTCCCGCTTGTATTACCTACGATATAAACAATTCGTTGCACCGTACCTGAACGATTACGCCTCTAGGATAGGACGTAAGGAATTAACAACACATAAACAAACCATACGGGTGAAGTTAACGGGCATATATGCAATGGAAAGAAATTATCTATGCTAGCCAGCGAGGTGAATTCATCCTGAAGCCCCTTTCAAGACTCAGAAAGGGCTAACAAGGGAGATAGGTTTATGCTTGGCTTGAATTGTTGGCCGGCGAATATGACTTTCATTTTGCGCCTGTATTTCGCCAGATCAATTACCGGCGGTGCAGAGGCAGACAACTCAGGCTAACTCCGGATAAATTGGGCATGAGCAAAGGGAGGAACCACTGATGAAGCCGTACAGCGGTTCCTCCAAGCCTCGCTCCTCGGCAATACATGGCGTGCTTGCAGAAGTGTTTCAATGACGGGGTAAACGAGGCATAAATGAACAATCTAGATGATGTAAACAAAATTGACGACCTTTCAACCCCTTAAATTTGTTTCGCCTGTAAAAGCCTGAGCTAGAATGCAGTCGTGTGGAAGAATCTACGCTTTCAGATCGTTGGTTATGTCGCGGGACTCGCAGCAGTCATGTCTGATTACGGTGATCTATTATCGGCAAATACTGTTGGTTGAAACGACGACGGTCATCCTGACGTTTCTCCTTGCCGTTCTCGTTGCTTCCGCGGTGTGGGGACTCGGAGTCTCCGTCGTTATGTCCGTGGCTGCCATGCTGTGCGTCGATTACTTCTTCTTGCCGCCTATCGGGACCTTCAATATCAATGATCCGGAAGATTGGGTGACTCTCTTCTCGTTTCTAGTTACCGCGGTAATTGGGAGCGAGCTGTCCGCGCGGGCGCGCCGCCAGGCGGAGGAGGCTAAACGGCAGCGCAATGAAATAAGCCAGCTGTACGAGTTCAGCCAGCGCCTTTTGCGCGCGCGCAACCCGGAAGATTTGTTGAACGAAATTCCTTCGCAAATCGTGGAGTTGTTTCATGCTCGCTCTGCGGCGCTGAATCTTGTGGGGAAGGAGACCATCTATCGCTCGGGAATCGACGTGCCGGAAATCGACGCCGCACGGTTGAAAGCAGTCCAGCCCCGCGGCAACCTCGAATCAGACGTCTCGCAGGGGCATACTTTCTGCCCGGTCCGGCTCGGCGCGCAGACCATCGGCAGCTTTGCCGTTTCGGGTTCGATCGTATCGAGGGAAACAATCGAAGCGGTTGCCACACTGATCGCGGCTGCGATTGACCGGATGCATGCGATTGAGCTTTTGGGAAAAACTGAAGCAGCAAGAGAAAGCGAGCGGCTCAAGTCGGTCTTGTTGGACGCCATCGCGCACGATTTCAAGACTCCGCTCACGTCGATCAAGGCGGCGGCCACCAGCCTTCTTGAAGATCTGGAATTCAACAAGCGACAGCGAGGAGAACTTCTGGTTGTCATTGACGAGGAGTGCGATCGCATCAATCGAGTGATTGGCCAGGCGATCGAAATGGCTCAGCTGGACGCCGGTGAGGCCAAGCTTAACCCGGCGCCGCATTTCGTGAGCGAATTGATCACAGCGGCGCTGGAAGATTGCGATAGCGTGCAGAACTCGCGGCCGGTCCGGACCGAAGTGCAACAGCAGGACGCGCATGTCTATTGCGACTTATTTTGGGCGAGAAAGGTCCTCGGGCATCTCATCCGAAATGCGGACCTGTACTCTTCTCCCGGAGAGCCGATCACGATCAGCACAGAGAAAAAGGATGGCTATATCGTGTTTCATGTAGCGGACGTGGGGCCGGGAATAGAGAAATCAGAAATGGATCAGATTTTTACCAAGTTCTATCGAGGCAAAAACCAGCGGCACCGCGTCCCCGGAACGGGGATGGGCCTTGCGGTCGCGAAGGCGATTGTGGAAACACATGGAGGAACCATTGGAGTCTCCAGCGAAGTGGGGCGCGGGTCGGTCTTCACCTTCAGCTTGCCAATGGAGAATATTGCGAACGTTGCACCGTGATGCCGTTTCTGCTCATTACTGTTTTTGCCCAACTTTAAATCACTTGCGCTGGTTCATTGCAAATCCGGCAATTCCAAACGGTAGCCCACCCAAGGTTCTGTCAACAAATACTTGGGGGAACTCGGAGACGCTTCGATCTTTTTTCGCAAACGGTTGACGAACACACGCAGATATTCCTGTTCGCCTCCGTAGTCGGGGCCCCAGACCTCCTGCAGTAGCTGGCGGTGCGTCATCGTTTTGTTCGCATGCGCGGCGAGATAAAAGAGTAAGTCGAATTCTTTTGTAGTCAGGCGGATTTGCTTGCCTTCCGCATTGATTCTCCGCGCTTCAAAGTCAATTTCGATATCACCTAATTTCAATTGTTTCTCATCCATTCCCGCGGGGAAGCTCGTCCGCCTGAGGACGGCGCGAATGCGCGCCAGCAATTCGGACACGCTGAACGGCTTGGTCAAATAACCGTCGGCGCCCGCGTCGAGCGCCTGGACCTTATCTCTTTCCGCTCCGCGCACCGTGATCATGATAATGGGGAGGTCGGACCCCAGGCGAATCTCACGGCACGTTTGCACGCCGGAAATGCCAGGCATATTGACATCCAGAAGGACCAGATCGTACTTTTCGGATCGGAGCAGGTCTAACGCGTCATTCCCTGTACGCGCGTCTGAAACTTCATAGCCCTGCGCGACGAGCGTTGTGCGCATCACGCGGCGAATCTGCGGTTCGTCATCCACCACAAGAATATGCCCCATGCTCATTGATCTACCTCTTTTCAGAAAGGCGCCCAAAACCCCTGGAGCCAGTCCACAGAAATAGAGTAGCCCTTCGTAGATAAAGAGCGCGTAAACAAACCGTACGCAGTATCTAAATGATGTGTTTCGAGCCGAACGTCTCAGGTGAGCTTTGAAGGAAGATGACCTCGTCCCTATATGGGACAGAACGAGTGCAATTCAAGAAAATGGGCTTCTGAATGCGAAATCAGAAGCCCTTGCGAATCGCCAGAATTTGATTGGAGAGAATTAAACCAACGATCCCTTCCATGCGCTTGCGCTCCCGGCGCTACTTGTTATCCTTGGTGCTGACCGGATCTCCGATCAATTTGTTGTAATCGGCGAGATCTTTTGGCGAACAAAGCATTTCCCTGACATCGTAATGGCTGGACTGCAACTCGAAGCGTAGCTTGTCGCGCGCGACCCAAGGTTTGGTATACATCTTCGGATCGTCAATCGTGACCGTCAGCTCCAGATGGTCGTGGTCCACGCGGTGGAATCGCTCCTCAACGCGCGCATCGCCGCTATGCGGACGGCCTGCCCGATCCACCCATGTTCTTTCATCGATCCCCGTGGTCTGCACGACGAATGTATAATCATCAAGCCATTTACCCACTGAGTAACCGAACCACCTGGGCTCGGGATCTTTGGGGAGAGCTCGTCCGTCTGTCCAAACGACGCGCCAGATTTTGCCGAATTGGTAGAGGAGGTATACGCTCTCGGGCGTTTGAAGGATCTGAGTCGTTCTGAGTTCGTAGAGGTCTTCGCGCGGCATCCCCTGTGGATCGCAGAAGACGACTGGATCATTTGTCTCCGCAGGGAGAACGCTCCTGTCTCCGCTGGTTGGCTTGGTGAGGCTCAACATTTCCCTCCCCAAAGGAGTGTAGGGCAACTGGTGTTCCGGCTTGCCGTCTTCCGGCATTGCACTCGCGCCGAGTACGCCGAGTACTTTGATGGGGTCGATACCCGGGTCCCATATTCCGGAAATGTCATGCCGTGGAGCCGGGGCTGCTTTTTTGCCCGTACTGGGCGGGGTTACGGGGTGTCCCCAATCGTCGGCATCTACGGGGGCTGCGGGGACTGCCTTCTGATTGCTTTCGGCTCCAGATTTTGACGGCGCCGTTTGAGGGCGCGCCAGGGGCGGGATAATCAACATGGCCAAAACAGCCGTCAGGCCGACAACGCGCTTTCGCATATTGGAGACTCCTTCCAGAGTCGAAATCCCGTGCTGGGATTCAATATCAGTAGAATGGCGCCCTGGCACAATCAGATTTGATTGGCCTGCGCGACTCCTCACTGTTTGGGGTAATCCTCTGATTTAGTGGGGCCCTGGAGTCCGCGCCCGGCCAACTTTTGGCCATTGGGGAGCACGACTTCTACGATGCGCCCGATAGGCTTGCCATTCTTGGCTGGCAGGACAGTGACCGTAACCTGATCCCCGGGCTTCATGGAGTCTTTGGTCCAGCCATAGTGAACCATGGAGGATGGATTTTCAGTCTCCGCACTCCACAACACCACTTGGCCGTGGTCATCCGTTACATTGAACAGAAGTATGCAATGGGGATTGGCCCAAACATATTGTGTAACGGTCCCCTTGATCGTAACGCTCTTGTCCATTTCATACGCCGCATTGCCGTGGTGTGCGAACAGGGGTAGCGAAAAGATCAAGGCACCAACAACCAGAGCGACGGACAGTAAGAATTTGCTTTTCAAGAGTCACCTCCTCTTAAGCGAGGCCCATGGCCTGCGTTCTCAGTTTGGCTCCGACGCCATCTCTCCGAACTGGACGGAACTCTAGAAGCCGCATCCGCCATCGGTGGGCGACGCTAATTCTAACGCGAAAGGCAAGGATTGTATTGGTCTCGCCGCGTTTGCGCAGAAAGCCATGAGCCATTCATTCATAGATAATGCGTTAAAGCCTCGATCTTCGAGGGAATCCTGCGGGCAAGAGCACGGAATCCATGATAAACGTACGATTAATGGCGAGGGTGCACAAGTGGCCAAGCAAAAATATCCCGGAAGTGACGGATTTGACGGAGCCTGCGCCCTCTTGGGTTCAGCGCGTGGATTCACTCTTTGGATGCGTGGCGCCCGCCGATTCGGCGGCAGCACGATTTGCCTGCAGAAATGCCGCGAACGTGCCGGCCTTCGATTTCGAGAATTGGTTGCGGGGGCCTGCAACGTACCGAATCTAATGATCGTAGCACTCTCAATTAAGCTCTGACGTACCGAGCTTCATATTGCACCGAACGTTCGTCGATGGGAACACGAAATTCCCAAATAGCGACTCGCCTTGTTCATGATCGGCCCTTCCGCGCGCGACCGGATGAACCTGGCTTGGAAGAAGGCGCGAGGGCGACACAGGATTCGGAGGTGAGATAGAGAAAGGTGAAGGTCTCCTGCAAGTACAGGCGGACGTGCGCGTCGGTGTGGCTCAAATAGCCGATGGAGGCGTCCTGGCCAATGTGAAGATCGAGGTCGCCGCCGCGGGTTGTGATGACGAAGGCTCCGTCAATGGCGGGCGCCCAAATGATTTTGTCTTCGACGAGACGCTTGATGTGTTCGAGGACCGGATAGCCGTAATCGCTGGTTTCGGCAAGCTCGGTGTAAGCGTCGGCGCTGAGCAGGATGGAATAGGGGCCGTTGACGCCCACCAGACGCAATTGACTTAGGGCCTCCGCAAAGGCTTCCGGATACTTGCGGACATCGGTGGGGAGAGATTTTTGCGGATTGCTAGTGCCCTGGCGGACGCCAACGATTCCGCCGGCGGCGTAGCCTTCGAAAATCGCGCGGTCTTCGGCGAAAGCGAGCTTGCGCGCGGCGTCTTTGCCGGGCTGCCAGTCGGAGTCATTGGCGCCGCGTTCCACGTCGTCAATCATCTGGCGCTCAAGATCGAATGGGATACGCAGCTCGACGAGCGCTTTGGCTTCGCGCTGGCGGGAGATCACGCCTTCTCCGGGAGTTGCGATCGCGCGCAGGTGGCCTGTGCCGACGGCGGAGAGAGCGGAACCCGCCGGCCCGTGAACGTCCACAACGCGGCGGCCTGCGAGATTGCGCTTGAACGTCCGCGAAATTTCTTCCTCGATTTGAGCCCACGCGGCATCAGAAATCGGAGCCAGCTCGCGATGCAAGTTATTCATGGGAATTTTCTCCTTTCAAGGAACCGATGCCGAGCGAACCATCTTTTGATGGCACGTTAGGGCCAGAAGATTCGACTGGCGCATAGGCCGTTACGGGCGCCTGCGCGTCGGAGGATCCGGCGGACGCAGACTGATCCGGACTGACACTGTCGAGGAACGAGGCCGTCGGGATGAAAAAAAGATTGCCAGTAACGGCGGTGCTGAAGTCGAGGATGCGATCGTAATTGCCGGGAGGCCGTCCGATGAACATATTTTCAAGCATCTGCTCGACAGTGCGAGGCGATCGGCTGTAGCCGATAAAGTACGTGCCGAACTCACCGTGGCCGGGGCGGCCGAAGGGCATGTTATCCCGAAGAATTTTGATTTCTTTGCCATTCTCTTCGATGACGGTGAGCGCGTTGTGCGCGGAAGCGGGCCTAACGGAATCGTCCAGTTCGATGTCGGAGACCTTCGTGCGGCCGATGATTCTTTCCTGGACTTCTGTGGGCAGCTTGTTCCACTGGTCGAGATTGTGAAGATATTTTTGGACGATGACGTAGCTCCCGCCTGCGAAGGCCGAATCTTCTTCGCGAATGAAGACGGCGTCTGCGGCCGCACCGCCACTGGGATTTTCGGTGCCGTCCACGAAGCCGAGGAGATCGCGATTGTCTACATAGCGGAAACCGTGGACTTCGTCGGCCGTGGAAACGGCGCCTCCGAGGCGCGCCATGATTTGCATCGCGAGTTCAAAGCAGAGATCCGTGCGCTTGGATCGGATGTGGAAGAGCAAGTCGCCGGGCGTCGAAACCGCGTGACGCGCGCCGGAGCGAATCTCGCGGAAGGGATGCAGCTCCGCGGGACGCGGCGAGCCGAATAGGCGATCCCAGGCGCCGGAACCGAAGCCCATGATGCAGGAGAGAGCGGCGTCGAGGTCACGAAAACCGACAGAGCGCAAAAGCGCAGATAGATCGGCGCAGAGAGAAAGAACAGCGGCGCGATCTTCGTCGGAAGGCTTGATGGTGACAACGAGAAAAATGGCGGCCCGGGTAAGTGGCAGGGAGACTGGCTGCGACACGGCTGTGTCGGCAGCTGCAATGGGCTGAGCGCTCGTTGGATCGGACGCCATCGGTTACGTTCCTGTCGGGGCTGAAAAACTTCGGTCTCGCGAGCTCCCGCCTGACTCACGCGTGAATCCGCGGAGCGACAGCTTACCACCCTCACAGGAGAAACGTCCACGTGGGCTGGGAACGGCCGTGGCTTGGTCGGCCCATGTGGAATCACTTAAATTCCCGCCCCATCCTTGCGGAACACGGGTAGTGCTTTCAATTCGACCGGCCGACGTCGTTTCCATCGTCCCCTAAATTGACTTGGGGGAAAAGAAAAAGGCCGGGTGTCTGGACCCGGCCTTCGGTTTCAAGAATTGGTTGCGGGGGTTGGATTTGAACCAACGACCTTCGGGTTATGAGCCCGACGAGCTACCAGACTGCTCCACCCCGCGAAGGCATGATAGCGGAAGCGGAGTGGTTCGTCAAACGAGCCACGCAATTACAGCAACGGCGAAACTAATTTCGCGAGGCGCGTGCCTGCGCTTCGGCGACGTCCCGCAAGCGGATTTTGTTCAGGCGGGTCCGCAGATGCTCAGGGTCGATTCCCGCCGAATAACAAACCGTTTGATAATCTTTATTGTCCGTAAACAAGAACTGTTCCGCTTCACGCTTTTGTCGAAGCGGGCCGCTGACCCACTCCTCCACGGTCGTGGCGATCACCGCGCGCCACAATCTCTGTTCTGCTGTTTCTCCCACTTCCACATTCTGTAACATTGTCACTGACATGTTCCCCCCTGGTTCTTCTTGTTTGGTTCAACGATTCACGGTTGCTTCGTGGTCCACACGCACTGGATTAAGGCAAGTGGGATGCCAATGGGCTGAAACAAGAGCCAGAGCAGATCTGGATAAACCTATTGAGGAGAGCCGATTAGAGATGTTTCAAATAGGGTGAGTGGTGGGAGAATCTCGGAACTGTTCCGGCGGCGAACAATCGCTCGTTTTGTGTGTCGGGCGGTGACACGCAGACGGGTGGCCGGAGCCCATTGTCAAACGCGGCAGGCAGAAATTTTCCGAAAGCAAAACACTAGCCAGAAACCCACGCTGGAGGTCGCTGATATTTCCGGCGATAGGTGATCTTGCTTTTTACGCCGCCGGTAACGAACTCGAAAATAATCTCTCTGCTGCCGTCCAGTCGGGCCCTTTCGTGATTTTTGGCGGCCGAAAGGATCAGCCAGTGTCCACGCAAAATTTCGTACGTGCCGCGCTCGGCAAGGATTTGGTAGCTGCCATCCGAATTCATTTCCAGGGAAGGAGCCTTGCAACGGTGCGTCTTCCCGGCGATTTCAAGGCTCACGCAATTATAGGTTCCAGAGAGGTAGGATTGCGCATGGACCGGAGTGCCGCTGAAGAGCAGGCCCAAAGCGCCAATGATGAGAACTTTAGCTATGCTATAGGGCAATCGGTTATGATTTCTCATAGTGGACTCCGGGTCCTTAACTGGCGCGATCCGGAAGGTCTGCGGCGAGCAATCAGGAGCGCATTCTCTAAGAAACAGTGCAAGCGATGTGCCATAAAGGTAACCAATTAACCAACTGATTCTAAATGAGTTAGTTACCCATGCGACTTAAGGGTCGAAAATTGTGTGAACAACAGTTTCTAACAATGCTCATGAAAGGAAGCTTTTTTCTCACATTTCAGCTGTCTTGAACGCCGGGGAAGACCCTTCACAAATGGGCCTTGGTCACCAATGATTCCCTCCGCCAGGGTAGTACCCTGATAGAATGCTGGCAGCACGGGATCTGATCCTGACTTGGGGGAGAACAGGTTGAGCGTAGTAAAGCCATCCTCTGGAGAGCTTCCGGCCGAAACCGAACCGGTGAACGAACTCGAACGCGATATCGCGCTTTTACTGAGTGCGGAAAGTCGCGATCCATTTCGCTTGCTCGGGCCGCATATCGTCGAGGAAGGCGAAGAGAAGCGCCTTGTGGCGCGGTGTTTTTTCCCTCGAGCGACACAGGTTTTCCTCGTTATGAAAGAGCGCGCCGACGCAATTCCCGCCAGGCGCATTAGACCTGAAGGATTGTTCGAGGCCGCCTTGCCGCTCTTCCCGCACCTGCCGATTTCAGCGGACAGCTACCGGTGGAGGGTCATGGAGGAGGGGCAACCGTCGCGAGAAGTCCATGACACTTACGCGTTCCCTCCGCTGCTTTCCGATTTTGATTTGTATCTGATGGGCGAGGGGACGCATTACCAGAAATACGAAAAAATGGGCGCGCACCCCGTGGTGGTCGATGGCGTGGCGGGAGTGCAGTTTGGAGTCTGGGCTCCCAACGCGATGCGCGTGAGTGTTGTGGGAGATTTCAATCAGTGGGACGGACGCGTGAGCCCGATGCGGAACCGCGGACCGTCGGGAGTCTGGGAATTATTTGTGCCGGGACTCGCAGAGGGCTCTGTATACAAGTACGAAATCCGGCCGATGTCCGGGGGACATCCTCTTTTGAAGAGCGATCCTTACGGATTCCGCTCGGAACTTCGGCCTAATACCGGTTCGATCGTCGCGCGGCTGGATCATCACATTTGGAACGATTCGGGCTGGATCGACTGGCGATCGAGGAATGATTGGTTGTCCTCGCCCATCTCTGTCTACGAAGTGCATCTCGGTTCCTGGCGGCGCGTGATCGAGGATGGCGGGCGCTGGTTAAGTTACGCCGAGCTGGCCGACCAGCTCATCCCTTATTTGAAGCGGATGGGCTATACGCATATCGAACTCATGCCGGTGATGGAGCATCCGTTCGACGGCTCGTGGGGATACCAGACGCTCGGATATTTTGCCGCGACCAGCCGGTTCGGATCGCCTGATGACTTCATGACGTTTGTCGACCGGTTTCACCAGGCAGGGATCGGCGTCTTCCTGGATTGGACCCCGGCCCACTTTCCGAGCGATGGCCACGGGCTCGGTGAATTTGATGGCACCCACTTGTACGAACACGCGGACCCGCGCCAGGGCCGCCATCCCGACTGGGGAACTCTGGTTTTCAATTACGGGCGCAACGAAGTTCAGAATTTCCTGATTTCAAACGCCCTTTTCTGGATCGACAAATACCATATCGACGGCTTGCGCGTGGACGCGGTCGCTTCCATGTTGTATCTCGACTATTCACGGCGCGAAGGCGAGTGGATTCCAAATGAATTTGGCGGGCGCGAGAATCTCGCCGCCATCGCCTTTATCAAGCGATTGAACGAAGTCGTGTACGCGCGCCACCCCGGCGTGCTGACAATCGCGGAAGAATCCACTTCCTGGCCGATGGTTTCGCGACCCACATACCTGGGAGGACTGGGCTTCAGCTTGAAATGGAATATGGGATGGATGAACGACACGCTGAGTTATTTCGCGGTGGACCCGATCTACCGGAAATATCATCACAACCGGATGACGTTCTCGATGCTGTACGCATTCACAGAAAATTTTGTGCTCCCGCTCTCCCATGATGAGGTCGTTCACGGCAAGGCTTCTCTGATCAATAAAATGCCCGGCGACTTGTGGCAGCAGTTTGCGAACATGCGCCTGTTTTTCGGGTATCTGATGGCGCATCCCGGCAAGAAACTGATGTTTATGGGCGGTGAATTCGGCCAAAGAGGAGAATGGAACTCGGAGACCAGCCTCGAATGGCACTTGCTTGAATATGATTCTCACCGCGGCCTACAGACCCTCACGGCGGACCTGAACGCAATCTACCGGAATGAGCCTGCTCTTCACCAGGTGGATTTTGACTGGCACGGATTTGAATGGATTGATTGTAATGACGCGGATTCCAGCGTCCTGTCGTTTTTGCGGCGGGCGAAGGATCAGGGCGACTTCATCGTCGTGGTCGCGAATTTTACTCCGGTCCAGCGAGATACCTACCGCGTGGGCGTGCCCGAGCCGGGGTTCTACCGCGAAATCATGAATACGGACGCGGAGAAATACGGCGGGACCAATGTGGGCAATCTGGGCGGGGTGCACGCCGAAGCGGTTCCCTGGAATAACTACCCATTTTCCATCCATATTCGCATGCCGGCCCTCGGAGTCATTTACTTCAAGCACGAACGCTGGTAATCCGCAGCACGCGTATCAACGATTGACTACGGCTCTCGGCCGGTCTTCTGGCTATTCCGAGTAATCCTGTCGTGGAGGAACGAAATACGCTTCCGCCTGGATGGCGTTCTCTTCCCAACCGCGGCGCCTCACAATGCCTCTCGCATTCTCAATCATATTCGGGTGGCCGCACAGATAGACCTTGGTATCCGCAGGCGTTAGATTCCACTGATCGGAATACTTGCGGATCACGTCATCCACGCGGCCTGCTTCGCCCTTCCATCCCTGATCCTCCCATGGGCGGCTGACGGTGGCACCGTAGGTCAACCAGGGAACCTCGCGGGCCACGCTCTCAATTTCGTCGGAATAGCCCAACTCCCAAGAGCGGCTGGCGCCTTCAAGGATGAAAAGTTTGTGCTCCCCGCTGAATTTTGCGTTCTTCCAGTCGTGGTAGAGGGAACGCACGTAGCTGACAAAGGGTGCGACACCCGTGACCGTGGCGATCAGAAGATGGTTCACGCGCTCACCGGAAAGGTCGAGCGTGAAATTTCCTTTGGCAGTTTTTCGCAATGTGATTTCGTCGCCCACGCGGAAGGCGTGAAGCCGCGGCGTTACCTGGCCGTGGGGAACCAACTCGAAGAAAAACTCCAGAAATTTTTCGTGGGGGGCGGAAACAATTGAGTAGGGGCGCTCGTGATGCTTTTCGGGGGTAACGACTCCCAAGGTCGCATACTGGCCCGATCGGTACGTGAAATCCCCGCCGGGATCCACACGCAGCGCCCATAGATCATTGGAGATATCGCGCCGCTCGAGTATCCGGGCGGAATAAAATTTGTTGACGGGAGGGGGCATCAGCTCTCCTTCAGATTTTTTCCAGTGAGGCTGAACTGATCGCGCCCGATCGACCCATGACTACTGGGGTTGCTGGCCTTGTT
This sequence comes from uncultured Acidobacteriota bacterium, assembly GCA_963804145.1. GTDB lineage: Bacteria > Acidobacteriota > Terriglobia > Acidiferrales > UBA7541 > Palsa-360. Next base: position 37,626 of record CAWDPI010000013.1, read on the forward strand.
GCCCCATGCGATTGCGCATGATCTGCATCGGATCGAACTTCGTTGGCGTGCCGGTAATGCGGTCCTTTGCGTCTGTGATCACCTTGGTCAACACCATGGTGGACTTACTGTCCTGGTATTTCACAAGACTCCAGGGCGAAACTTTGTTCGAAATCCAAACGTCACTCGAGCCGTCTTTTTCGCGAAGGTGCTCGCAGGAGAATGTGCCGGCCGGGACGGTCACCGATTCGGTTCCCACCACTTCCATCTTGTCGTGAGCATCCGCGGGCGTAGATTGCCGCATATTGCGGCCCGGCATGTTCGTGTTCGAATCCATTTCCATCGGCTGCTGACCTGGCATCTGCATGATCATCCTCGAGGAGGCCACGCCATTGTCCCCTACAGTCTGGAGCGACTTCATAAGCATCTCGCCGCCCATCCTCGGATCGTTCATCGCAATTTCCATCCAGTAGGCCGTCTTGCCCGCCACATCCTCTTTTCCAACGACGGTGATTTCCAGCTGCATCTTGCTTCCATTTGCTGACATGGTCCGTTCATAACCCGCGCCGGATCCCACGACCGGATGCCACACTCCACTCAAAGTTGGCACTTGCGGGCCCAATCCCATTTGCGAAGCAACTGGCAGAGCCAATGCGACCAGCGCGAGCATGACAATCATTTGTTTCAGCTTCATGGGCATTCGCCTCCTCCGAAATTTTTCTAAGAGCCGGATCCGCATCCGGCGGGCTTGCACGATTCGCGATCGGCAATTCAACGATGGTGTTTCAATTTGGAGATCGCGGGAAGGCGCTGGTATTCCTCCCGGTCAAAGCCGGCAATGATCGTATCGCCTGCCACGAGAGTCGGCAAGGTGCAACTGTCGAGTTCGTCCGTAAGAATACGCAGATATTCCGGATTGGCGCGGACGTCCCGTTCCTCAAAGGAGATCCCGCGCGAGGTCAGGAAGCTCTTCGCCTCGGTACACGCACCACAACCGGGCTCCGTGTAGAGATGAATCTCCATTTTCAAAAGTTTGCGACAAGCGGCCCTGAATGTCGTTGTATCAGAATTAATCGAAGAGGCGCAATTAAATTTGCGGTGTGAGTTGTGCATATGTGCAAAAGAGGAGAATTGCTTCGGGGAGGATTGGAGACCCAGATCACTCGTAGGCGAGAGCGTCGACAGGATCGTTTCGCGCCGCGCGCAGGGCAGGATACGTCGCGCCGGCAATCGCGCCGGCAATCGTCAGCAGGATCGCGCGGACAATCCATCCGCCCTCGATGACGATCTGGAGGGTTGGCGAAGTCCTGTGCAAAATCGCGACCACGCTGTACGTGCAGAGCAATCCGCAGGCCACGCCCAGCCCGACCATCACCAGAGTCTCACCCAGAATCATCAAGCAAACTTCCAGGCGCGAGGATCCCAGCGCCCTGAGGACGCCGATATCACGCGTGCGCTCAAACACCATGGTGTGCATCGTCAGCAGCACGACCAAAAAACTGATGGCCACGCCGAGCAAGACAAAAGAACGGATAAAGGGTTTCAGCTCCGGCAGGTTGGAGGAACTCATCAGCGTGCTGTACTCCGCCATGGAACGAATCTTGTACGTGGGAAGCAACTTGACGATCTGGCTACGCGCGCCTTCGGTATCGCCCTTGCTGCGCACATAAAACATCGAGACGCGGCCATCGGCGCCCGCAATGTCCTGCGCCGTCTTGATTGGAATGAAGAAGCGCGCCCCTTTGCCGTGTACGACGACGCCGGAAATCGTGAACTCATGGCCCAGAAGAATCGCCCGCTGGCCCACGCGCAGTTTACGCGACTGCGCGGCGAGATCGTCGGCGATGGCCTGATCCGGCTGCTGGAAACGGCTTGCCGGAAATAAACTTGAAGCCGTTGCTGAGGCCGGCAAACCTGTCGTAATCAATGCCGTAGACCACGCCCAGGTTTTTCTGATCGACGACGATGAGCACCGGCGCCACTTCGTCGACTGCCGGCAAGGCGGCAATCTTTTCCGCCAGGGATTCGGGCATGACGGCGCTCGAAAACGCAAAGAAAATGGACGAGTTGGGAGGCTGCACGAGGATGTCGGCGCCAACTCCTTCGGCGCGCGTGCGCCAGTCGGCCAGCGCGCCTGACGTGAGGCCCGCAATCAGAAGGACGAGGAATACTTGGAGAGCCAGCGCCAGGACACTCAGCGCGGAGCGCAACGGGCGCACGCCGAGGTTGCTCCACAGCAGATGCCAGATCACAAATCCTTTGTATGGTTTTTCGTCCATCCGCCCGATTCCGCGCGACGCTCCCCGGGCTGTTAATCTAACACCGCGTGAAGGCTTAATCAAAGCAATGCGGCACGATTTGCACGCCGGAAGTTTTCAACAGTTTTGTTGAAAAGTGTGTGGAAAAGGCGAATCCGTTGCTCGTAGCCCGCGAGAAACACGGCGCTTGGTGCTGTTTGCACAAAGATGAAGCATTTTTTCCAAAAAGTCATGTGCGACAAAAATATTAAAAATAATTCTTGGGGAAGGGTATGTCGAACCGAGAAAATTTATTTTAGTCGAGGCACAGAGAGGGACGAGAACCCGGCAGGATTCCTGCTTCAATACCACTTGGGAGGGCGCACGAGCGTTATATTGATCGTCTGCTCTGTCTGGTTGATGTCGTAATACTCGCCGTAAGTCTTCCAACCGTCGGCAATCACCTGAACCACGAATTTCCCGGGCGGAATCACCGGCACATGGCATATCCCCGACTGGTTGGTCTTCAAATTCATCTCGATCTTCTTGTCCTTGCCGTGCTTGTGCTCCTCGACGTACCGGACGTAGACGCTTGCGCTGTCTATGGGCTTCTTATCCTCTCCCCCGGTGACGACGATGGTCAGTCGCACGTCCTTCGAGCTGGGGTCCGCCTTCGCATTCGGGTCCGCACCTTTATCCTGGCCGCTGGCCGCCATCGCGATAAACAGAATCAGGAACGGAACGATGCGCAGCGAGGTCTTCACGAAACTCGACGCATTGTTCACCGCAGGCCTCCGGCATTTGGAGCTAACGCAAGCATTGAATGCCACATTCTTGCCCCTTTTCCAGGTTTGCGCAAGCCTGTCGCAAGCCCGTCGCATTGACTCAGCCGCGCTCCTGAGCTACTTTCGATCCGCGCAACATTTAGCGCAACCCTCGAGCGTCAGCACCCTCGGCTGAAGACCCGCCGACGTTCGCTCTGGACGAAGAAACTCCGGCCAACAAAAAGCCGCCACGGCCAACAGTAAGGAGAATTTTTTCATGGGATTCGCAACCGATGCCATACATGTGGGGCAGGAGCCCGATCCGGCGACCGGCGCGATCGTCGCGCCCATCTATCAGACTTCAACCTACGTCGCGGAAGAACTCGGAAAAAACAAGGGTTACGACTATGCGAGGACCGCGCACCCGAATCGGCGGGCCCTTGAGCGCACCATGGCAAAGCTGGAAGGCGGCAGCGCGGCGTTCGTATTTACGTCTGGCATGGCCGGCATTGACTCCGTCTTTCGTCTCTTAAGGCCAGGCGACCACGCCATCATTTCCGAGGCGGTCTACGGAGGCGTGATCCGCCTCACGACGCAGTTCCTGGTGCAATGGGGGCTGGAATTCAGTTTCGTGGACACCTCCTCGACGGAGCGCGTCGAGCAAGCGATCAAGCCCAACACCAAAATGATTTACGTCGAGACGCCCACGAATCCCACGATGAGCGTCACCGACATTGCGGCGATTGCCGGGATTGCCTCGGCGCGCAACGCCGCCCTCGTCGTCGATAACACATTTCTCAGTCCTTACCTGCAATCGCCGATCGCACTCGGAGCTCAGATCGTCGTCCACTCGATGACGAAATACCTGAACGGGCACAGCGATGCCGTGGGCGGCTCCGTCATTTTGACGCGCCCCGCCGACGCAGAAAAAATCTACTTCCTCCAGCGCTCCACCGGGGCGGGACTCGCTCCGATGGATTGCTTTCTGGTGTCCCGCGGAATCAAGACGCTGGCCGTGCGCATGAAGCAGCACGACGCCAATGGCCGGGCCGTTGCGCGGTTCCTGGAAGACCATCCCCGTGTGAAGCACGTTTTCTACCCCGGGCTGCCTTCGCATCCGCAGCACGACATAGCGGTGCGCCAGCAGCGCGGATTCGGCGCCATGATTTCTTTCGACGTCGTTACACTGGAAAATGCGCGCACCGTACTTAATCACTTGAAGCTTTGCTCGCTGGCGGAAAGCCTGGGAGGAGTGGAAACGCTCATCTCGCATCCGGCAACCATGACGCACGCCTCGGTCCCTCCGGACGTGCGCCAGCGGATCGGCATTACCGACGGGCTGATTCGCATTTCCGTCGGGATTGAAGACGTGGAAGATTTGATCAACGATCTCGATCAGGCCCTGCGGAGGATTTAGTAGCACAGCCACTCCTGCTGTGCGGATCTCTCGATCGTCATCAGAACGCCGCTCTTCGCGTACGCCTACAAACCCGCACAGCCAGGAGTGGCTGTGCTACTTAAAGTCACAAACTGTCGTCCAGCCACCCGAGATATCCGCGCGATCCCGCGGCAATTGGCAGCGCGATGAATTCGGGCACTTCGTAGGAATGAAGCTGCTCGACCGTGGCTTGCAGCTTCGCCAGGCGCTTTCGCGAAGTCTTGATGAGCAGCAGCCGTTCCCGCGCGGACTCCACCTTCCCCTTCCAGCGATAAATGGAAGTGACCGCGCCGGGAAGAATGTTCACGCAAGCGGCCAGGCGCTGTTCGACGACGGCTCGCGCGATGCGCTTCGCTTCCGCGACGCTCGCGCATGTCACCAGAACCAGATATTTATCGGTCAATGAATCCTCCCGCCCCGTTACTCTTTCTCGCTCGCGGCATTTCCCTGGTGTTTCATTCTTGCATGGCAAGCTACAATACCTGCCCGAGGGCGGAAACATTTTACTCGCGAAATGACGGCGACAATAAAATTTGGAACTTCGGGCTGGCGCGCGGTTATCGCGGAGGATTTTACTTTCGCGAACGTTCGTCTGGCTACTGCAGCGATCGCGGAACACGTGCGAAGCCGGAAATCAAAAGCGACATTGATTATCGGCCATGACACGCGATTCTTTGCCGAGGAATTCACACGCACGGCCGCGGAAATTCTTCGCGAGTACGGAATCCGCGCGCTGCTGTGCGACGGACCCACGCCGACGCCGGTGATCGCCCACGAAATCCTGCGGCGCAAAGTGGATGGAGCCATCAATTTTACTGCCAGCCACAACCCGGCCGAGTACCAAGGTCTGAAATTCACCGGCCCCGACGGCGGACCGGCGCTTCCCGAAGTCACTCACGATATCGAGGCGCGTGCCGCGAAACTCGGCGAACGAGCCCCAGCCAAGCCAAACGACAAGCCATTTGAGAAAATCGATCCGCGAGATACGTATCTCGCGCGTCTCGCGCAGCTCGTGAATTTCAAAGCGATCGGCGAAGCGAAATTGAGCATCGTGACCGACGCGCTGCACGGATGCGGCGCCGGATACCTGGACAAAGCGCTCACGGCGCACGGCATCGATGTGCAGGCCCTGCGCACGGATCGGGACGTGCTCTTCGAGGGCTCCGGACCGGACGTCTCCGAAGAAAATCTGCGGCCTTTGCGCGATGCCGTGCTGGCGAAAAAAGCGGCGGTAGGACTTGCGACCGACGGCGACGCCGACCGCTTCGGCATCCTCGATTCCGACGGGACGTGGATGCAGCCGAATCACATCCTCGGCCTGCGTTTACGATTACCTCGTCGAAACGCGCGGATGGAAAATGCCCGCGGCGCGCAGCGTGGCCACTTCACACCTGATGGACGCGGTCGCGCGCTATCACGGCACGACGGTGTTTCAGACTCCGGTCGGATTCAAATACATCGGCGAACTGATCCAGCAGGACAAGATCGCGATAGGCGGAGAAGAAAGCGCGGGGATGACGATCCGCGGCCACGTTCCCGAAAAGGACGGCATTCTGGCCTGCCTGCTCGTCGCGGAGATGGTCGCGGTCCGGCGCGCTTCGCTGGCGGCGCAGTTGCGCGCGCTCTTTAAGAAAGTAGGCCGCGAATTCTGGCCGCAGCGCGCAAATCTACACTTGCCGGAGGATGTAAAATTGAAGGCGGTGAACCGATTGAAGGAGGACTTCTCGACGTTTCTCGGAAGGCGCGTCAAGAGCCTCGATCGCACGGATGGACTGAAAATGGAATTCGAGGACGGATCGTGGGTCCTGCTGCGGCTTTCCGGCACGGAGCCGCTGATGCGCGTTTACACCGAGGCCGCGACGCTCAAGGAGTCATTGAAAATCGCGAGCGAAACGCAGGCCTGGGTGATGGACTCGGCGCAGGAAGCAAACGCATGATCAGGCTGAAACAAATTCGTAAAATTTCTTCGAGCGAAGCTGCCGCATATTTGCGGAAGAACACGCGGCAAATTCTGGGGCTCGCGCTGTTTGCCCTGCTGGTGCACGACGTTTTCGGCCAGCACGGCTTCATTGCCATGCGCCGCACACAGAAAGAAATTGAACAAATTCGCGAGCAAATCGGCAAGATGAACGAGGAAAATAAGTCCTTGGCCGAGCAGGTCAACTCGCTAAAGACCGATCCCAAATCTATCGAACGCATCGCCCGCGAAGAAATGGGCCTCGCGCGTCCCGGCGAAATGATATTTAAGCTCCCCGACCCTGCTAAGCCGGCCTCTAAGTAGCGCATGCTTCAGCCCGTGCGGTTTTTGGCCTTCACTACTCGAATTCTTAAAGGAGAAACCCGCAGGACTGAAGTCTGTGCTACTTGGGCTTCAAGTGCGAGCCGCGCCCCGAAACAGAGCCAACATCTGCGGCTTCCATCTGGGAAACCGGTTGCGAGCCATGGCCAGCAAAGTCATCGCCACAAAAATTTCAATCAACCCGAGTGTTGCCGTCCGAATGCCCACGGCATGTTTGGGCACTATGGAAAGCCCGCCGTAAACGAATTCGAGGTGGACCCAATAAACCAGCAGCGAGCACTTGCCCATTTCGATCAGCGGGCTAAAGCCCCACTCCCCCGCTCCCCAGCGGCACCATGCGTAACCCAGAAAGAGAACGATCAGGACGACTCCGGCGCGAACCAAAAAGAAATTCGGGCTGGTGTGCCAAAAATCGTATTCGCCGTAAAGCCGCATGGGACGAGCGTCCAGCCACAATCCCAATGCGATAAGCGCAACTCCGCTCGCTCCGGCCGAGGCCAGCGCAAGCGCTTCGTTTTTTCGCGCCCACTCTGACAATAAAAGCGAGCCCGCCGCCAATCCCACAAACGCGAATGCGGCCCACGGAAAAATGGGAAACAGCCAGGGTTGCGGCTTTCCAAATGTATGGACCCCGTTGATATAGGACTCGAGCCACCACGCGAGCGAGTGCGGACGCCAGGTACTCCACAGCGGGGGAGTAAAAACCGCGATCGCTGCGGCGCAAACGATCGCTGTCACGATCGTCGCTCGCCGCAACTGCTGCGGGTTGGCAGCGCCTCCGGCCGCAGCGATCCGGCAAGCTACGCCCATCATCATGAGAGATACGCCGATCACGTTCAGCACGTCCACGCGCAGCAGGTCCGTCCACGGCGCCCAGGGCTGGCCAAGAATAAATTCCTGTAGACGGAAGAGCAGGCCCAGAAGAAATATTTCTCCGCCGCGCAGAATTGTCGTCCGGGCGATTTCGTCGGCCGACACTCCTTTCTGGCGAAGTTTGTCGGTGACCAGCGCAAAGGAGATCCCGGCAAGGAAAAGGAACAAGGGGGCCGGTAGAGTGCCGCCAAGCTGGGACAACTTGAAAAATCCGGTGTCACGAGCGGCGCCGCCGAGCCAGGAATCGAAGCAGTGCGTCTGAAACATTACTACGCACGCGAGGCCCCTCAGCCAGTCGATGTATGCGATTCGCTTTGTGGTCTTCTCGGCCATCGGTGTTTTTAGCGAGTGCGATACACTATCGTGCCATGTCCATCGAACGCCAGCTATCCATTTGGACCGCGCTCGGCTTGTGGGCCGCGGCCGTCGCTGCAGCGGCCGTGTACGGCGCATGGCATGGATACACCGGGCGCGCTTACGCCGTCACTTTTTGCGTGCTCGCTTTCTTTCTTGCGATTCAATTGTCGTTGGCCGCCGGAAATCTGGGCGAACGTTTCGCGCGCCGCGCCGGCTCACACCGCGGCGTGTTGATTGCCACCATACCACTTCTTGCATACCTGATTTATCTGGCGGGAACAAATAATTTCACATGGTGGCGTGCCGCGTTTGCCGCCGCCTACACATTGGCGCCCGGCCTCCTCGCGATTTCCGCAGGGTCGGCGAAAGCCCGGCACGTGGCAGGACTATCTAGCGATGCTCGCGATTTTTCTTCCTTTGAAGATGCGATTGCTCAATGTCCTTTGGCCTTACGGCGGACCGACCATCGGTTACATGGCCACGATGCTCCTCGCGATCAGCGTCGCGCTCGGCACATTCCTCTTCGTGCGCCAATTCGACGGCGTCGGCTACAACATCGTCTGGGGGCGCGATGCGGTGCTTTCAATCCTGCTTCACTTCGGATTGCTCGCCATTATTGTGATCCCGCTGGGGACGGCCCTGCACTTCATCCGTTTCGATCCCGCGCAGGCGCATTGGAAATCTCTGCCCGCCGATGCGATTTCCATTTTCCTGTTGACGGCGTGGCCTGAAGAATTATTGTTTCGCGGCTTGCTGCAAAATTCTCTCTCTCGCACACTTTCAAGTGAAACGGGCGGCTGGATCACCGCCTCCGTCGTGTTCGGCCTCGCGCACATCACCAACAACGGCGTCTTTCCAAACTGGCGTTACGCGATCCTCGCGACGATTGCGGGAATTTTTTACGGCCGCACGTGGCGCAAGACGAACAGCATTTTCACTTCCGCCATTGTGCACGCACTAGTGGACACGATTTGGCATCTGGCATTTCGTACGTTGTAAAAGGTTTTGTAGCGCCGCCGTCCCGGCGGCGTTTAGCGTGGAATCGAAGTTGTGCACAAATCGCCGGCGAGACGCCGGCGCTACCTTACTACTCCCGAAAGCGGACTTGAAGCCGAAGCGTATAGCTTTTTCGGCATGCGCCCGGCGAGAAACGCTTTGCGGCCCGCGGACACAGCTTCGCGCATCGCTTCAGCCATAACGACCGCGTCTTGCGCCTCGGCGATCGCTGTATTCATCAGGACGCCGTCCGCGCCTAGTTCCATGGCAACAGCGGCGTCCGATGCCGTGCCGACGCCCGCGTCCACGATCATCGGTACTTCAGTGATTCGCTCGCGCAGGATGCGCAGGTTCGCGTGGTTCTGAATCCCCATACCGGAGCCAATCGGCGCGCCGAGCGGCATCACTGCCGCGGCGCCCGCATCAATCAGTTTCCGCGCGACGACCAGATCATCGTTCGTATACGGCAGAACCACAAATCCCTCTTTCACCAGGATCTGCGTGGCACGAACGAGTTCCTCCGTATCAGGGAACAACGTCTGCTGGTCGCCAATCACTTCCAGCTTCACCCAGTTTGACAGGCCCACTTCCCGGCCGAGGCGCGCCGTCCGAACGGCCTCGTCCGCTGAGTAACAACCGGCCGTGTTCGGCAGAATGAAAATCTTTTCGCGGTCGATGTAGTCGAGCAGCGATTCCTTCGTGCGATCGGTGAGATTCACGCGCCGCACCGCGACCGTTACCATGTCCGCGCCGGAAGCCGCGTGCGCGCGAGTCATCTCCTGCAGGCTGCGGTATTTCCCCGTGCCGACAATCAGGCGCGAACGAAACGCGCGCCCTGCGATCACCAGTTCATCGGTCATCTTCCGTCTCCTCGGCTTATTGTAACTCGATGCGCGAAAGTAGCACAGCCACTCTTGGCTGTGCGATTTTGTGAGCCGCGCTCACAGGGCATGCGACCCGGCCACGAGAGTGAAACCCGCACAGGCAAGAGTGCCTGTGCTACGGATGGCCTTGCGGCGTCTCCGCATAGAGGCCTTCAATCGTCTGCGCGTAGCGCTCGGCAATCACGCGCCGCTTGAGCTTCAGCGTGTAAGTAAGCTGCCCCCCATCAAAGGTGAAATCATGATCGAGCAGCGCAAATTTTTTGATCGTCTCGTACTGCGCAAGTTTCGAGTTCACCTGCGCCACTTCCCTGCCAATCAGTTCGTGAACCCATGGATCGGCGGCGAGTTGTTCCTGCGAAGCAAACGTCCGCCCCTGCGCGCGTGCCGCGGCCTCAACATTCGGAAAATTCGGAACGATCAAAGCAGAGATGAATTTGTATTTGTCACCAACCAAAACGGCATTCAGGATCAACGGGCTCACCTTCAGCAGATTCTCAATCGGCTGCGGCGCGACAAATTTTCCCGCCGCGGTCTTGAACAGATCCTTCTTGCGGTCGGTCACGTAGAGATAGCCGTCTTCATCCAGGCGTCCAATGTCGCCGGTCGCCAGCCAGCCCTCGGGCGAAATCACGGCTCGTGTATCTTCAGGCTTCAAGTAATAGCCCTTCATCACACACGGCCCTTGCACAAGAATCTCGCCGTCTTCCGCGATGCGCACTCCCACATGCTCAATCGGCTGCCCCACGGTGCCGACTTTGTTGGCGCCCGGATAATTCGCGCTCACGACCGGAGAAGTCTCCGTCAAGCCGTATCCCTGATAGACAGGCACGCCCACGGCCCAGAAAAATTCAGCGAGTTCTCGGGCAAGCGGCCCCCCTCCGGAAATGAAAGCGCGGAAACGGCCACCAATCCCTTCGCGGATTTTTGAATAGACAACGCGGTCCGCAATTTTCCAGCGCAGGTGCAGCCAGGACGGAGCCTCTTCGCCGTAAGCTTTCCAGCGCACCGATTCCCGGGCCACGCGCACAGCCCAGTCGAAAATCCGGCGCTTCGATCCCGTCGATGCGTGACCCTTTTGCAGAATGTTGGCGTAGAGCTTTTCAAAAACGCGCGGAACCGCAGCGGCCAGCGTGGGATGAACCTCCAGCAGGGCCTGCGGCAAATCATCCATGCGCTCGACGTAGGCAATTGGAACCCCGTGAAACATGTATGCGTATGCAGTAACCCGCTCGTACACGTGCGAGAGCGGCAGAAAACTTACCGCCTGGTCGGCCGGCGTCATTCGATAGGGCTCGACGGAAGTTTCTTCATTCGAGCTCAGATTATTGTGCGTGAGCATCACTCCCTTCGGCTCGCCCGTCGTGCCGGAAGTGTAGATGATGGTGGCAAGCTGGTCGGAGGCCACGCGCGCAGCTCGCAACCGGTATTCAGCAATCGCCGCGTCGCCAGTCGCGGCCACCAGCGTTTCGAAGCGGAGAATGTCTTCACCGAGATCAGGCGGCGCAGCGGCGCAGATGATGTGCTTCGCCGACGTGAGGCGGCTGCGGCACTCCAGCAAACGCCGCGATTGCATCTCTCCTGCCGCAATGACGACCTCAACGCCCGAATGATTCAGGATGTAAACAATCCGATCCGGGGATTCGTTGAAATAAATGGGCACATCGGCCGCGCCGAGACCGAGGATGGCGAAATCCGCGATGTGCCATTCCGGCCGGTTGGGCGCGAACAGCCCAACGCGATCGCCCGGCTTGACTCCCAGCTGCTCGAGCGCGTTGGAAAGCCCGGCAATGCGCCGCAAAAATTCCGCCGACGACGTGGGTTCCCAGCGGCCATCGATCCGCAGCGACAACGCCCGGTCATTGGGGAACCGGTCGACCGCGTTCAGCAGCTTTTCGGTGAGTGTCGCGTAGGGCATGGCGAACCAGAACATTACCGCACGAATCTCCGTGCGCGCAATGAAACTTCGTCACGCGGCTCCGCCGCCGCAGCCAGTTGGCAAGTAGGTTGTGTTGGCGATCTTCCATTTGGGAGCTCAGCGGAAAATCCCGTATGATCGATGTGTTATCTGCTATGGAAAGGCCGGATCGCGCGCAAGGTTACAGCCACTTCGTCATAAATCGATCCTGCGCAAATCCCCGGGGCCTCATGAACCGCCTGATCGAATGTGTGCCAAATTTTTCCGAAGGGCGCGACCTGGCAAAGGTCAACGCCATCGTGGACGCCATTCGCGGCGTCTCAGGCGCGTGGGTCCTCGACCGCACCAGCGACCCCGATCACAATCGCTCGGTGATTACGATGGCCGGCGAGCCGGAAGCCGTTGCCGAAGCCGCAATTCGCGCAGCGGGCAAGGCTGCCGAACTTATCGACATGACGCGCCAATCCGGAGTGCATCCCCGCATCGGCGCAACCGACGTGATCCCGTTCGTTCCCCTCGAAGGCGTTTCTATGAAGGACTGTGTCACTCTGGCCCGGCACGTTGGTCAGGACCTCTGGGATCGGTACCGCATCCCGGTTTATTTTTATGAGGCCGCGGCCACGCGTCCTGAGCGTGTGAATTTAGAAAATGTCCGCAAAGGACAATTTGAAGGCCTTCGCGAAGAAGTCCTGCGCGACCCCGACCGTTCGCCCGACATTGGCGAGCCTCGCCTTCACGCAACGGCTGGCGTAACCGCAGTGGGCGCCCGAAAGATTTTAATTGCCTATAATATCTATCTGAATACGGTCGATGTTTCGGTCGCCAAAGATATCGCCCGCGCAATTCGCTCATCGAGCGGTGGGCTGCAACACGTCAAAGCGATTGGCGTGGAAATGAAGACGCGCGGCCTGACGCAAGTTTCGATCAACCTGACCGATTTCGAGCATACCCCCATGCACCGAGTCTTTGAAACGGTCAAGCGTGAAGCCGAACGGCGCGGCTGCGTCGTGGTGGGAAGCGAAATCATTGGCCTCGTTCCGCGCAAGGCCATCGACCTTTCGACCGAAGATTACCTTCTGCTCGAAAATTTTTCGCCTGCGCAAGTTCTTGAGAACCGCCTGGCCGCCGTGGCGGGTATTCTGCCACCGCCGCCAGGCTCTCCGGCAGGACCGGCGGCGCTTCAGCCGCTGGTGGATACTTTGCGAGAAGCCGTTCAAGAATTTTCGGGGCGCGCTTTGGACCCACCACAGATGGCGCCGCCCGGCTCCCCAATCGCCAGCGAACGCGGACCCGAGCGCGCCGCCACGTCCCATCTGGAAGCGGCCGCCGCTGCGGCCGATATTCATGAGCGCTTGGTGCAACTCGAAGCCATGGTCGCGCCGTCTATGTTGCTAGACTGGCTTGCGGTCAAACAAGCGGCGATGGCCGCCGCTCGCGGCGCTTTGGAAAGCGCAGAGGCGCTTCTCCCCTCGTTACGGGATGCAGGCACGGTTGCAAGAATAAAGTCCGCTACGGCTGAAATTGAAGCAAAATTGACAGGGAAGCCGGTAACCACTGGAAGATGATTCCCCTTCGGAATCGATCCTCGAATCGAACCTTTGCGTACTTGGCTGGAGGAAGAAAATGAACACTGGAAAATATATTTGGATCGTTACTCTTATCGCAATTTTATCCGTGCTTCCAGGGACTGCCCGCGCGGGCAGCCTCGGATCCGACATTCTCAGCATGTTCCCCAAAGAATCCGGCGAGCTCGCGTATGCTGACTTGAAGGAGGCGCGCGCATTTCCTTGGTTCACGCAACTCAAGGAACAGATGCTTCCGCCAAAATTTCGCGAGTTCGAGACGTTCCTCTCTTCGGCAGGGATCGATCCGAATACCCAGGTGACGGAGCTCGCCTGGGCGCTCGTGCCCAGTAAATCATCGGCCGATACCGGCGGCGGTTCCGTCCCGACCACGGACCAGATCGTGGGCGTCGCGCTCGGACAATTTAATCCCTCTTCCGCAGAAGCCTATTTCACTTCCAAGAAGCTGCCCATCGTGAAAGTGCGCACGTTTTCGCTGTTTGCGTTCGGCGGCGGCAGCGGACCAAACGATCTCTTCTTCTTTTTCATCGATTCCAATACCGCGGCCTTTGGCCAGCGCCAGCAGCTTGAAAAGATGATTGGCGTGCGATACGGCGAAGCCCAGGGCCTCTATGCCAATACGGACTTTTCCGCTCTGGTCGATCAGGCCAACGGCAGCGGGACCGTCTGGGCCGTGCTGAATCCGGCGTACACGCGCCTCGCCATGCAGCAGCTTGTGCCGGAGACCTCTCAGTTCCCGGCCGCCTCGCAGCTCACTTCAAAATTGAAGGCCATGACGATCAGCATCAAGGGAAGCAGCGGCGTCGATGCGAAATTCGAAGCCGTCTGCGGTTCCACCGATGACGCCAACACATTTGCCGCGCTCCTCACCGCCGGCCTCATGTACCGCAAATATCAGATTGGAAACACGAACCCCGACCTCGGCGCGCTTCTCGACAGCGCTTCGGTTACCCCCGCGGGAGACCGCCTCGACGTAAAGCTTTCCCTCACCGACGATCAAATGCAGTCGCTCATCAAGCGCAACACGTTCGTCGTTGCGATGTAAGTGGAACACGCTCTTGTGGTGAACTCCGCGAACCATCAGCCTGTTGGGTTGAGAGGGCTAACTCACACACAGGCTAACGCTTAATGGTTGGCGCACCCGGCTTGCGAAGTTATTCTGCGAGCTGGATTTCTTGGCCGTCCTTTAGCACTTTTCGGATGACCATCGTGTTGGCGCCACTCTTTGCCACGGCGCCTGTCAACGTGATCTGGTCTCCAAGCTTGATTGTATTCTTGGTCCAGCCGGCCCTGGCCAAATGATTGGGGCTGGTCATCTCGCCTTCCCAGTTTTCGATATTTCCCGAGTCATTCTTGACGTCCACAGCGATCATTACGTGCGGATTCACGAAATTATAGGCAGTGACCGCGCCTGTTACCGTCACGATCTTTGACGTCTCGTAGGCTGCGGTCCCATGATGTGCGTGGGCGGGGGCAATAATAAGCAACCCGATGACAGTCACCAGCAAAACGACCCATTTTTTACTCATGGCAAAGGCCTCCACAAATTGAACCGTTTGAGCTTACAATTTTACAGGGCTCAATTTACTTGCCCAATGTTTTCTTTTGGAAGTCGCTGAAATTCAAAAACGTATCTTCGCAGACGTACTCCGCGAGCTGCCATTTCGGCTTCAGTTGGAACGTGCGCTGCGCGGTCCAAGGCTTGGTATATGCCTTCGGGTCATCGATCGTGATGTCATCAATCAAGTTGTCATGGTCCCGGTGAATGCGTTCCACAAGGTGCAGGGCTTCGGAATGCGGGTGGCCCAGGCGATCTAGCCACGTCTTGTCATTGAAGCCAACCGTATCCACAACTAAAGTATCTCCATCCCAATGGCCAATTGCGTCTCCCATCCAAGTGGAGGAAAGATCTTCTCCGGGATGCTGCCTGCCGTCTGTATAGATGTAGCGAACGAAATGGTCGTACTCAAAAATCATTACGACCCGCCCGGGGATTTGCATGATTTCCATAGGGAACGGATGGTAGTAAAGCCTCGGCACGCCTGGAGGAAAACATTGATCGACCGGATCGGTGGAGGCCGTCGATTGGTCCGCGCCATGCGCGGGCTTGTTGGCGTTCATTTGCGCCTGTCCCCAAGCTGTAAGTGGCGCCTCGGCTCCTCTTGCGGTCAAGCCATTGCTCATTTGCCCTTCCCAGACTCCGCTAAAATTTCGCGCCGGTGCAGCAACCGATGTATTAGCCGGTTTCGGCGGCATGGCATTTTGAGCAAGCAGGCAAACCGAGAATCCAAAGGCGGTCAAGAGCGATAGCGTCGAAATCGTGGTCGCGCGATTTCTCATTCCAATATTCTCCTCAAATGGAACGTTGCTTCGATTTGAATTGGAATTTCCATTTCCACTTTCCGGCTGGCCGATAACGTACACCTACCCACGTCCGTATGCAATGCTCCCGCCTCTAGGCGCGTTCTTGTAGTTCTTGCGACGGCGGGGCTTTCATATCCAAAAATGAAATTATGCAGGAAGATTGACCCTACGCAGTCGCAGTGCGTTGGTAATGACCGACACTGAACTAAAGCTCATCGCGGCAGCCGCAATCATCGGACTGAGTAGAAGGCCAAAAAACGGATAGAGGATTCCCGCCGCAATCGGCACGCCAAAAGAATTGTAAACAAACGCGAAAAATAAATTCTGCTTGATGTTGCTCATCGTGGCGCGGCTCAGGGCGCGGGCGCGCACGATGCCGCGCAGATCGCCCTTGATCAGCGTGACTCCGGCGCTTTCCATCGCGACGTCCGTGCCTGTGCCCATGGCAATTCCGACTTGCGCTTGCGCGAGCGCCGGCGCGTCATTGATTCCGTCGCCGGCCATTGCAACGAAGCGGCCTTCCCCTTGCAGCCGCTTCACAACGCCGGCCTTTCCCTGCGGCAAAACTTCTGCCACGACTTCGTCAATCTGGAGTTTTCTCGCGACCGCCTCGGCCGTCGTGCGGCTATCGCCCGTCAGCATCACGATGCGGATGCCGTCCGCATGTAACTGGCGAATCGCTTCGGGAGTGGTCTCCTTGATGGGATCGGCGACAGCGACGAGTCCCGCAATTTTCGCGTCCACAAGCACGAACATGACGGTCTGGCCGTCCGCGCGCAAGGCCTCTGCTCTCGCGGAAAGCGTTCCGGCATCGGCGTGCAGTTCCTCGAGCAGCTTCTGATTTCCGAGCGCGACCGCGCGGCCATCGACGCGGCCGCGAACGCCCAGGCCCGTGAGCGACTCAAACGCTTCGACCGAGC
The DNA here is from genome assembly GCA_963804145.1 of uncultured Acidobacteriota bacterium. GTDB lineage: Bacteria > Acidobacteriota > Terriglobia > Acidiferrales > UBA7541 > Palsa-360. Next base: position 54,235 of record CAWDPI010000013.1, read on the forward strand.
CGGAGCCCGAGAGAGAGACGCCGCGATCCTCCGCGCCCTTGACGATCGCCGCGGCCAGCGGATGTTCGCTGCCGCGCTCGAGCGTTGCCGCAAGGCGCAGCAATTCGCTGGCGTCAAACCCCGCGACGGGCTCGACCGAAACGAGCTTCGGCTTGCCTTCAGTGAGCGTGCCTGTCTTGTCCACCACCAGCGTGTCCACTTTGCGCAGCAGTTCGATAGCCTCGGCATTTTTGAACAGCACGCCGAGCGACGCGCCCCTCCCCATCGCCACCATGATCGACATCGGCGTGGCCAGGCCCAGCGCGCAGGGGCACGCAATAATCAGCACCGCGACCGCGTTGACCAAGGCATGCGCCAGGCGTGGAGGCGGCCCCCACCGCGCCCAAATCACGAACGTGAGGACAGAAATCCCTACGACGATTGGAACGAAATATCCCGCGACAACATCGGCAAGCTTCTGAATCGGCGCGCGGCTGCGTTGCGCTTCGCCCACCATTCGCACGATCTGCGCCAGCAGCGTTTCCGATCCGACCCGCTCCGCGCGCATTACCAGAGAACCCGTACCGTTCACGGTCGCGCCGGTGACGCGCGCTCCTTTGAATTTTTCCACGGGGATCGGCTCGCCGCTGATCATCGATTCATCGACGCTGCTCGCGCCTTCCAGAACGACGCCATCCACCGGAATTTTCTCGCCGGGGCGCACGCGCAGCCGGTCGCCGGGTTTCACTTGATCGAGGGGCACGTCGAGTTCCGATCCATCTTCGCGAATCAGCCGCGCCGTTTTCGGCGCAAGGCCGAGCAGCGCTTTGATCGCCGCGCCTGTCCGGCTTCTCGCTCGCAACTCCATTACTTGCCCGAGGAGCACCAGCGTCGTGATAGACGCGGCCGCTTCAAAATACACGGCGACTTCGCCGCCTTCTCCTCGAAAGGAGGCTGGGAAAATTCCGGGAAAAAGCACGCCAACAACGCTGAATCCATACGCCACGCCGGTTCCCAAACCGATCAGCGTAAACATATTCAAATTGCGCGTGACGAGCGATCGCGCACCACGGACAAAAAATGGCCAGCCGCCCCACAAAACCACCGGAGTCGCGAGGATAAATTCCAACCACTGCCAAGCCCTTGGCGAAGCTGACCGCATGAGCGCCGGAAGCCCGGGCACAAAATCCGCCATGGCCACGACCAGAATCGGAATCGTGAGCGCCACGGAGACCCAGAATCTTCGCGTCATCACGGCAAGTTCAGGATTTTGCTCCTCCTCCACACTCACCGTTCTCGGCTCCAGAGCCATTCCACAAATCGGGCAGGATCCAGGTTTGTCTCGAACGATTTCCGGATGCATCGGACAGGTGTATTCCGTCTTTGTTGCGGGAAGAGCAGCAACGACAGGTTCCAGCGCCATCCCGCACTTCGGGCAATCGCCCGGCCCTTGCTGGCGCACCTCGGGATCCATCGGGCACGTGTATTCGTTCGAGGCAGGTTTAGGGGCAACGGGGGGCGTCGTCGCAATTTTCATCGCTGGCTGTGAAGCTCCGTGCACCACGGCAGGCGCGATCTGGACAGGGTGCGCGGACATGGAAGCGATTCCGACCAGGGTTCTCGGCATCAGATACTTTGCAGGCTCCGCGCTGAACTTCTCTTTGCAGCCCGCGCAACAAAAGTAGAACATCTTCCCTGCGTGTTCGTGCGTGGCTTTCGCACGCGAAGGGTCCACATTCATTCCGCAGACGGGATCTTTTTCCGTGGCGACGGCTGGTGTATTTTGCGTGTCCATAATTTCCCTATCTCGAATGCAGATCCATCAAGTTCAACAACTCTTCGTACATCGCCTCCGCGCGGCCGGGAGCCGTGTCCCGTATCGCCTCTGACGCGCAATGGCGCAGGTGATTCTTCATCAGCGCGCGGCCCACGGATCGCAGAGCTTCCTGTGCGGAAGAAATCTGCACGAGTATATCTGCGCAATATCGATCCTCTTCCACCAGGCGCTGCAAACCGCGCACCTGTCCTTCAATCCGGCGCAAACGCTTCAAGTTCGACGATTTGATTTCCGGATCGACCGCCAGCGCTTTCCGGCTTTTCTCATGAGCGCCGCAACCGCACGTTGCCGCATGCCGAAGGATTGGCTTATTTCTCGCTGACATAAAATCTCCCCGGGCTTCCCTACCCCAGTCATTTGTACTATACCCCCTCCCCCTATGTCAATCTGGCGGAATGGTGCAACTCAGAGCGCCAATCGGGAGATTGGCGTTCCCGGGTTCGCCCTGCTGCTATAATGCGGTCATGACACTCATGGAGATCACCTACGAGCTGCAATCGTCTCTGCAGCCCGATCAACTGCGCGCGCTAGGCAGCTTCGCCAACACCTATGGACTGCGCCGTTTTCGCGTGGACGAAAAGACAAACCGGTTGTCGTTTGAGTATGACGCTTCGCGGCTGAAAGAGACGGAGGTCGAGCACATACTCAGGCAGGCCAATATCCCGGTGGTGCGGCGCGTGGAACCAGTGGGAACGGTATCGCAGATCTAGGCGTGTGCAGGTCCTGCTTATGTAGTGAGCAATCCGAGTGAAGCGCGCGGCCGAACAGTAGGATAAAAAGAACAGTAAGATCAAAAAAAGATGGGGGCCCTTGCTTGGGAACAAGAGCCCCCTAAGACGCGTTCCGTTCCCGGCCTTTTTTTGACCGGGGCGTGGGGTCATCCATCCTAGCTTCCCTCTCAGAGGCAGGTGGGAACGACCAGCACTTGTCTTTGAGCAAGCCCCTTCCCCCTCGCTCGCAGACTTGTGAAAGCCGTCTATCGGAATGCGTCCACGATTCCCTGCTAATGCACGCGGCAGGCCAATTCATTGTCCATACCCGTCCGCAACATCCCCTTATTTTTGTTGGCGTTCCCGTTGAGCCATCTGCTTTTTTAGGCGCTCGTCCGTGGCGCAAATCCTGTTTCGGGAGAGCACCCTCCCACCTCGGGAATCACTCATTTGCCTCCGACAAATTCCTCGCCAATTTAATCTATGGAACGTCCAAACTTGAAATCATCATCTCGATTGGCTTCGGCCCCCAATTGGCCTGGATTTCGCGTCCGATAGATGCCCCCATTTCTGTCACCTGTTGTGTCAAAACCGGACAAGTGCGGCATTAATCCCTTTTTGAAACTAGGCGAATTGGAGCTTCCTTAGATGCTTCGTATTCCCCGCTCAACGCGTAGGACTTAGTGGCACTTATCGCTTGTGATTTGGAACTTCGCGTGCCCCATTTTCCTTCGAGGAAGTGCGCATGAAGCGTAAAAGGCTTGGGGAAATTCTGGAGGACCGCGGGCACATCTCGGCGGCAGACCTTCAGAAATTATTCAAGGAGCAGGAAGGCAAGATGGTTCGCCTGGGCGAGCTGATCCTGGAGCGCGGCCTCGTCGACAAGCGTTCCTTGGTGAAAGCTCTGGAAGAGGTTTCCCACGTACCGTATCTGGATTGCACGACAATTCAATGCGATCCGGCAGTCCTGCAATCGATTCCTAAATCCATGGCAATTCGTCTGGATATTCTTCCTGTCCATCTGGACCGGGCGCGAATGGTCGTTGCCATGGCGGAACCGCAGAACGTAACCACGATCGATGAACTTCGATTCTCGAGCGGCAAAGACATATCCCCGCGGTTTGGATTTCGCGCCGAGATTCTTGCCGCGATTTACCGGAATTATGATCACTTCGATAGTACCGCACCCGCGAGGCAGGCGGCCGATGATGCCACTACGGAAGCCGGGACAGAAATGGAGTTTATTTCGACCAGCACCCGTCAGGCCAATCGCGACGCCATCCAGGAAATACAGGCGGAACTCAACCAGAAGAAGACTCCGGCCGTCCGCATGGTATCGGAAATCATACAAAAAGCGATCAACAAGCAGGCCAGTGACATCCATATTGAGCCACAAGCCACGGCAACCGTTGTGCGGATCCGCGTGGACGGAGTCCTGCGCGAACTGGAAAGCGTGCCAAGGAACATTCAGAACTCGTTGGTGTCCCGAATTAAGATACTTTCCGACATGGACATCGGAGAGCGGCGCGCCCCGCAGGATGGGCGTTTCATGGTCGCGTTTGGCCAGCACAGGGTGGACATGCGTGTGTCGTCGCTGCCGACACAATACGGAGAGAAAATCGTCATGCGGCTGCTCGACGCCTCCGCTCCGATATTGAGTTTTACAGATCTGGGATTTCCCCCTGACGTGGCCGATCAGCTGATGAAAATGATAGCGCTTCCGCAGGGAATGTTGCTGGTGACGGGTCCGACGGGCTCCGGCAAGAGCACGACGCTTTATTCCGCTCTAAATTTATTGCGCAAGCCAGCCGTGAATATCGTTACCGTTGAAGATCCCATCGAATACGCGCTTCCTGGAGTCAACCAGGTGCACGTAAATTCGCGCGCTGGCCTGACCTTTGCAAGTTGCCTTCGCTCGATCCTGCGCCAGGATCCCAACGTCATCATGATCGGGGAAATCCGCGATCTTGAAACCGCCGAAATCGCCATGAAAGCAGCGCAAACTGGGCACCTGGTCCTTTCCACTTTGCATACCAACGACAGCATTTCCGCCGTCGCCCGCTTACTCGATCTCGGGATTCCCGAATACTTGATCGCTTCCTCAGTCACCGGAATTCTGGCCCAGCGGCTGCTGCGAAAACTCTGCGTCTGCCACACCTATAAGAAGGTCACGCCTGAATACGCGGAGCGCCTCGCGGCCGCGGGCTGGAGCCTGCCAATGGACAGCATCGCATGGCCGAAGGGCTGTAGCATTTGCGACCAAACCGGATACAAGGGCCGAGTGGGAATTTATGAATTGCTAGTGATCGATGATTCGATCCGCTCCATCCTGCGCGGCGCTTATAAACCCGATCTCGTCCGATCCGCGGCTCGCGCCGGTGGGATGCGCCGGATGCAGGAAGACGCAATGCTTAAGCTACAGGCCGGTGTGACCACGCTGGAAGAGATTGTTCGCGTCGTTCCCATAGAATTATTGGCTAACTCCGGATGTGAACGGTGCGGACATGAGCTTTCCAATGCGTACCGGTTCTGCCCGTATTGTGGAACTCGTCGTGGGCCCGCCGAATCGGATTCTCCAGCAGGGTCATCGCTCGATGTTGCGGAAAGGGTGCTATCTTGAAGAAACTCGCACGAAATGAAAATCCGTCCGTAGATGCCCGTCGCGAACCGCGAATTCAACATTTGGGCGAACTCCATATGAGCTATGAAGGCGAAGGACGTGAGATCCCAATTCGCCCTCCCGACCTCAGCCCTCATGGGATGTTCGTAAACACTTCGACACATTTTCCGGAAGGAGCCATCGTAAATCTCCGATTCCGCTTGACGCAATCCAAGGTCGAAGTCCACACTCGTGGCGAAGTACGCTATTGCCTCCCTGGTATAGGGATTGGGGTGGAGTTCGTAGGCCTCGGGGCTGAAGTGGTTCGAGTGATCGAAAAGGAACTGAGAGCGTTTTCCCGCCCTCGCTCCCCCCACTAGCCGACGTAGCACCCAGGCATGGCGCGCAAGTCGCTATAGAATAAAGACATATACATAACTCAGCCTGTTGGGAGCCTCCCATGGATTCGTCTTCAGTCCCGCCGCAGCCCCCTGTTGTCAGCCAGAATGCGACTTCAGCCGACGCCCCATCGGCTAGGGTTTCTACTGCTTCGATTGTTGCTACCATGCTCCAGGTTTCCAAGCAGGTCAGCGATTTGATCTTCTCACCCGGCCGCACCCCTCAAGTTGAACTAAATGGGCAACTTAGGGAGGTGAACATCGCCGGGGTGGGCAAGCTGCTCCCGGATGCCACGCGCCGGATAGCCATCGATCTGATAGGTAAGAATGAGCTTGTGGCCGGGAAGCTGGAAAAAGAAGGATCCACCGACCTCTCCTATAGTTTGCCGGGAATTGCTCGTTTTCGGGTCAACATCTTCCGTCAGCGAGGTTCGTATGCGATTGTTATGCGCGTTATCCCAATGACAACGCCCGATTTTGAATCGCTCAACTTGCCGGTGCAATTGGGGGAAATCGCGGAATTGCGAAATGGCATTGTACTTGTGACGGGCCCCACTGGGTCCGGGAAATCATCGACTCTGGCCGCTATCTTGAACAAAATTAATGAGGATAAGGCATACCATATCCTCACGATAGAAGACCCTATCGAGTTTCTGCACGTCCATAAAAAATCCACGATTCATCAGCGCGAACTACACAGCGACACGCCTAGCTTCGCCTTGGCTCTACGAGCAGCCCTGCGCCAGGCTCCCAAAGTGATTCTTGTCGGAGAAATGCGCGATAAGGAAACCATTGAGATCGGGCTGGAGGCAGCGGAAACGGGCCATCTGGTCTTCTCCACGCTGCATACAGTGGACGCGTCAAAAACGATCGAGCGGATCATCGGCGTATTTCCCCTTTCCGATCAACAGGCGATGCGCTCACGGCTGGCAAGAGTATTTCGCTTCATAGTTTCGCAGCGCCTGATCCCGAAAAAGGATGGGACGGGCCGGATCGCAGCCATTGAAATTTTGAAATCGACCATGCGCACGCGCGAATACGTGGAAAAGGGCGAAACGGAAGGCAAATCACTGCTGGACGCGATGCGAGACGGCTCGACCGAAGGAATGCAATGCTTCGACGGTGAGCTCGAACGCTTGGTCCGCACCGGAATCCTCGATCTCGAGTTTGCACTTAGCTACGCTACGAATGCGGGAAACCTGCGCCTGGAGCTCGCCGATTTAGCCGAGGCCACGACAACGCTTGCGTGATGGTGTTTGCTGCGTCTTTAGTTCATCCGAGTTGCTCTTCTATTTCCGAAACCTAAGCCGCCCAATTCCCGAGCCCCAATTCAGATTGGAGCGTCCTAATTCATAAGCCTAATTAATGCATGTAGTTGGCCTTTTTGTACTGGTACCGTTCGCCAGTACGGTCCTGCCCTGATTACTAATGATTTCACATCCTTTGCGCTATCGGCCTTCCCTAATGCTCATTCCAGAATGGGGGAATGAAAACCAATGCAAGTCGATTCTGGTTAGCGATTCGCACAGCGATTCTGCTGGTAACAGCTTCGGCCGCTGCTCTAGCCAATCAGTCCCCGACGCTGCTTTCGGGGCCCGCAACGCCGCTGTGCTACTGCCATTGCGCGTACGAGTCTGGCATGAAACATTGCACGAAGATGTGCGAACTGCCGCAATACCAAAGCCGCTGGTGGGCAATCTCCTGTCACAAAAAGAACTCGACTGCTAATGAATCTTCTTCCCCGGCTTTGAACCCCGGCTCCAAGAAGACGAATCGCAAGGAACAAGCCAGCCTTTAACCCTTCCGAAACCTGTTTAGCCGCGTGATTCTCCCTGCCTCTCTGCATTTTCGCGCCGAATGTAAAGCCGGAACACAGAGTTCACTGAGGTCGGAGCATAGAGAGTACAGAGAAGAAAGCTGAAAGTTCTGAAATCACCAGTCACCAATCACCAGTCACGCGATTTCTCTTTCTGATGGAAACAATCCGAATCCTCGATGGCCTTCGCGAGGTCGATATTCACGTCGAATGTGCGTTAGAATGCTTTTCCCGGCGGCACGCTGCCGGTCGGGCGGGCCCGTACGAAGCGGTTTGTGCAGTTATCGTTGCACATGCCTGCTTACGGCGGCCTTCGCCCTGGAGGAGCACTCTTGTCGCAAAACGATGCAGGCGTTTCGGCAGCCAGGACGGCTGTGCGTCATGACTGGACGCGTGAAGAAATTCGGCACATCTACCGCCAACCGCTGCCTGATTTACTTTTTTCGGCCCAGCAGGCGCACCGTGAATTCCACGATCCCGCGCGGGTGCAGTTCTGTCGCTTGCTTTCCGTGAAAACCGGCGGCTGCCCGGAAGATTGCGCGTATTGCCCGCAAAGCGCGCATTACTCGACGGAAGTTTCGCGCGGCGGCTTGCTTCCCGTTGACGAGGTCGTCGAGTTTGCCGAGCGCGCCCGCGGCGAAGGGCGCAACGCGTTTCTGCATGGGCGCGGCGTGGCGCCAAGTGCAGGATGGCGAGGATTTTGAAAATATTCTGGAAATGGTGCGGCGCGTGGCGAAGCTCGGCATGGAAGTTTGCTGCTCACTCGGCATGCTCGATGATTCGCAGGCGGGACGCCTGGCCGAAGCCGGCCTGACTGCTTACAATCACAACCTTGATACGTCACCGGAATTTTATGGGCAGATCATCACGACGCGAAATTACGACGATCGCCTCCGCACGCTCGCCTCGGTGCGAAAGGCGGGAGTGACCGTTTGCTGCGGAGGCATCATCGGCCTCGGCGAATCGGAAGGCGACCGCATCGGCTTGCTGCACCAGCTTTCCACGCTTGATCCCCATCCGGAAAGCGTTCCGATCAACGCACTGGTGCGCGTCGCCGGGACTCCCCTGGAACACCTGGACGCGCTTGATCCGCTCGTCTTTGTGCGCACCATCGCGACCGCGCGGATTCTGATGCCGGCATCGATGGTCCGGCTCAGCGCGGGGCGCAAAGCGCTTTCACGCGAGGCTGTCGCGCTGTGTTTTGTGGCCGGCGCCAATTCGCTCTTCATCGGCGAAAAATTGCTGACCACGCCAAATCCCGAACCCGAAGACGACGCGGCGATGCTCCATTCCCTTGGGCTGGAACCGCTGCCGCTGCGGTGAGAATATTACCGTGGACATGAACCAGCGCATTCTCGCCGAGCTTTCCGATCTCGAATCTCGCGCCGAACTGCGCCATCTGGAAATGGTTCAGGGCGTCGATCTCAGCTCCAACGATTACTTAGGCCTCGCCACCGATCCACGGATGAAGCAATCCATCTTGCAAGGTGTGAACTCCGCCTCGCGCATCGCTTCCACCGGCTCTCGCTTGTTGTCCGGCCATGAGGAAGTGTGGACTGTCCTCGAGCATGATTTTGCGCGATGGGTCGGCGCGGAAGCGGCGTTGTACTTCACCTCAGGCTACGCGGCGAACGTAGGACTGCTGACCGCCCTGCTGCGGCCCGAGGACGTCGTATTCTCGGACAGCGCCAATCACGCCAGCCTGATTGACGGAATACGCCTGGCGAAATGCCGCCGCGTCATTTTTCCGCATCTCGAGTTGAACGTTCTGGAAGAAGAGCTCCGCCGTCATGCGTCTGTTGTCGGGGCGCGTGTGATCGTCGTCGAGAGCATTTTCAGCATGGAGGGCGACCGCGCGCCGCTCGCCGATCTTGCCGGGCTCGCCGACCGTTACTCTGCGGAACTGATCGTTGATGAGGCGCACGCAACCGGCGTGCGCGGGCCGCGCGGCAGCGGCTGCGTGGCGGAGGCGGGGCTTTCCGCGCGTGTGCTTGCGACCGTGCATACTTGCGGCAAAGCGCTCGCGGCAGCCGGCGCATTTGTCTGCGGTTCGGACAATCTTCGCCGCTTTTTGATCAATCGCGCGCGCACTTTCATTTTCAACACAGGCTTGCCGCCGTATTTCGCTTCGCAGGTTGCAGCGGGAATGAGCCTCGCCAAGGAAATGGAATCCGAACGCGCTCGTTTGATGGAATTGAGTGTTTTCCTAAGGAACGAATTGCTGACAAATGGCTTTGACACCGGAAGCAGCGATTCGCAAATCGTGCCCGTGCTACTGGGATCGAATGATGCCGCCATACATTTTGCCGAATACCTCAGAGCAAGAGGATTCGGTGTTCGCGCGATTCGCCCGCCCACGGTGCCTGCGGGGACTGCGCGTCTGCGCTTGTCTCTTACCGCGAGACTTTCGCAAGATATTCTGACCGAACTTGTCGCCGCAATCGTTCAAGCCCGCAGCGAATTTTCTATCGCGCGGACGGCTTCCGTTTCCCGATGACTGGATATTTCGTGACCGGCACGGACACGAACGTGGGAAAAACCGTTCTCTCCGCACTCCTCGTCGCCGCGTTGGACGCCGTGTACTGGAAACCAGTGCAGACAGGGGCGAGCGAAGGCACCGATCGCGAATCGGTGCGCGCATGGGCGGAAGCCACAGAGGACCGCCTCCCATTGGAACGCTATCGGTTTGATCCACCGGTTTCGCCGCATCTGGCGTCGCGCGAGGCGGGGGTTCACATCTCTCCTCGATTCGTTTGAATTCCCTTCAGCCCCGGCGGGCCGGAAATGGATCGTCGAGGGCGCGGGCGGAGTGATGGTGCCACTCAACGAGCGCGACTTGATGCGTGACCTCATGCGCCAGATCGCATTCCCGGTTATTGTCGCCGCACGCACGGCGCTCGGTACGATCAATCACACGCTGCTGACGCTCGCCGCCTTGCGTGAAGCGCGCCTTGCCATTTGCGGAGTGGCCCTTATCGGCGACGAGAACATCGAGAATCGCCGCGCGATCGAGCACTACGGCAACGTGCGCGTCATTGGACATATCCCGATGCTCAAGAAAATTAATCGCGTGTCGCTTGCTTGACGTCTATGAAAAATATTTCGATCATCACGCATTCCACTAAATTATGAGCGCATCCGATCTCCATCTCTGGCATCCATTCACGCAGGAAGGCGTGGACCCGCCGCCTCTTTCGATTCGCAGCGCCAAAGGCGTGTTTCTCGAAACGCAGGACGGGCGCCAGATTCTGGACGCAATTTCGTCGTGGTGGGTCAACATTCACGGCCACTCGCATCCGGCGATCGCGCAGGCCGTTGCCGAGCAAGCCGCGCGGCTCGAACACGTCGTCTTCGCCGGATTTTCGCACGAGCCCGCAGAAGAACTTGCGGCGCGCCTGGGCAAGATTGTTCCGCCGCCGCTGCGCCATGTTTTCTTCTCGGATGACGGCTCGACCGCGGTAGAAGTCGCGCTGAAGCTGGCTGTGCAATACTGGAAGAATTGCGGACGCCCTCAGAAACAAAAAATCGTGGCGCTCGAAAATGCCTATCACGGCGATACGGTGGGCGCGATGTCGGTAAGCGACGATTCCCCATTCACCTCGGCATTCGACTCCTTGCGAATTCCTGTCCTGCGCACTCATTCGGCCTACTGCGCGCACTGCCCCGTTGGCCTTACGCGTGCGACCTGCCAGATCGAATGCCTCAACAAGCTCGAGCGCATGCTTTCCGAACAGGGCGATGAAATCGCCGCCGTGATTGTCGAGCCGCTGCTTCAAGGCGCGGGCGGGATGATCGTTCATCCCGAAGAATTTCTTTCCGGAGTCCGCCGCCTCACCGCTGCTCACGATGTGCTGCTGATTGCGGATGAAGTCCTCACCGGCTTCGGGCGAACGGGCCGCATGTTTGCCTGCGAACGAGCCGCGGTCGTTCCTGACCTGATGTGCGTCGCCAAAGGCCTGACCGGCGGATTTCTGCCGCTGGCCGCCACGTTCGCCACCGATCGAATACATGACGCATTCACTGGCGGGGAGCGCTCACGCTCGTTCTTCCACGGGCACTCCTACACGGCAAACCCAATCGCCTGCGCCGCGGCCAATGCCTCGCTGCAGATTTTCGAGAGCGAGCCGGTCTTCGAGCGGATCGCCGCGATTGAGAAAGTGCATGCGGCTCGCCTTCCCACATTCGCTGCGCATCCCCATGTTGCAGATGTCCGCCGTATTGGCACTGTCGCGGCTATCGAATTGAAAGTGCCCGACGCGGGGTATTTGTCCTCGCTGCGCCCGCGCCTGTACCAATATTTCCTAAGCAGAGGCGTGCTCCTTCGTCCGCTCGGCAACGTCGTCTACATCCTGCCTCCATACGTCATCACGCCCGACCAACTCAATTTCGTGTACGACGTGATTCATGATTCGCTGGCTCTTGTCTCAAACTCAGTGTAGCTGGCAAGCCTCTGTGGATGCCGCAATTGACGAGAATGTAATGCACGATTCACGATCTTCCGGGACTTGCGGGACGCATCGGGGGACGCTATCCTCTTTGGGCAGTCTCCAGGATAAAAATCAAGCTTTCCTCCTTGATGAGGAGTCAGGTCGCGTCCGGCGGAATGCGGCTGCAGCCGAGCTGATCTTCCTGACAACTATAAATGCGTCTGAGGGCGTGTGATCAAGCTATCCCTTATCGGAATGTCCGGCGCCGGAAAATCGCACTGGGCGCAAAAGCTGGCTGGGGCCGGATTTCGCGTCATCAGCATTGACGACCGGATCGAGGAAAAACTTGCGCCCGAGCTTGCCGCCGGCGGGTATCGCGGCATTGGCGGAGTCGCGGCCTGGATGGGCTGGCCGGACGATCCGGCTTATCGCGAGCGCGAGAAAAAATATCTGGAGTGCGAAATAAAATCCATGGCTGAAGCGCTGGATGAAATTCAGGCATCGGGCGAGGAAGGGACCATTTTGGACACCACGGGCAGCGTCGCGTACACGGGCGAGAATATTTGCCGCCGAATGCAGAGTCTCACCACGGTGGTCTACCTCGCGGCTTCTCCCGCGGAAGAGGAACTTCTGATCGCGCGGTATTTGTCCGACCCGAAGCCCGTCCTGTGGGGCGATCAGTTTGTCCAGCGCCCCGGGGAATCCTCGCAGGCCGCGATCGCGCGGTGCTATCCAGCATTGATCGCGCAGCGAAAGAAACTCTACGAGCGTTACGCGCACCACACCGTTTCCATGGAGCACTTGCGAAACACAAATCTCGACGCGCGCGGTTTCCTCGAGATCCTCGGAGGGCAGGCGCGGCCCGCGTGATGAAATACCGAAGCACTCTCCATCGCAGTCCGGAAGTTTCCTTGCGCGACGCCGTCCTTCGCGGATCGGCGCCCGACGGCGGTCTGTATTTGCCCGTCGACATCCCGCATTTGGAGAAGGATTTTCTGGAACGCCTGCCGTCGCTCACGTTTCCCGAAATCGCGCAGGAAGTAGGCGCGCTCTTCGCCGGCGACGAAATTCCTCCGCACATTCTGAAGGAGATCGTGACGGAGGCGTTTAATTTTCCCGTGCCGCTCGTCACGCTCAGTGAACACCTGCACATTCTGGAACTGTTCCACGGGCCGACGCTGGCATTCAAGGATTTTGGCGCGCGATTCATGGCCCGGCTGATGGGATATTTTGTTCAGGAATCGGGCAAGCAGCTCACCGTGATCGTGGCAACTTCGGGCGACACGGGCAGCGCGGTGGCGCATGCGTTTCTCGGAGTCTCCGGCATCCGGGTCGTGATCCTGTATCCCGCCGGGCGCGTCAGTGATGCGCAGGAAAAGCAGCTCACCACGCTCGGGCAGAATATTACCGCGCTCGAAGTTTCCGGCTCATTCGACGATTGCCAGCGCCTGGCGAAGCAAGCGCTGGTCGATCCCCTCATCGCCGAAAAGATCGCGGTCACGTCGGCGAATTCCATCAACATTGCGCGGCTGATTCCGCAAAGTTTTTATTACTTCGCGGCCGTCGCGCAACTCGGGCCGTCGGATTCCCTTCCCGTGTTTTCAGTTCCCAGCGGAAATTTTGGCAATTTGACCGGCGGGCTGCTGGCCAAGCGCATCGGCCTGGGCGTCGCGCAATTCATCGCGGCGACCAACGCCAACGACGTGGTGCCGGAATTTCTGCGCAGCGGCAAGCTGATTCCGCGCGCCTCGCGCCACACGATTTCCAATGCCATGGACGTCGGGAAATCCGAGCAACTTCGCGCGCATCGTCGATCTCTACGACAACGATCTTCAAGCCATTCGCCGCGACATCTGGGGATGCAGCTTCAGCGATGAGGAAACTTTGCGCGTCATGCACGATGTGAACGAGCGCCACGGCTACGTGCTCGACCCTCACACCGCCGTTGGCGTGCTGGGCTGGCAGAGCTTTGCGAAGCAGAATCAGCCCGCGACGCGGGGAATCGTCCTCGCCACGGCGCACCCCGCCAAATTCGCAGAAACCGTCGCTCGCGCCACCGGCGTCCGCCCGGAGATGCCCGAACGCCTGGCGGCGTTTCTGGACCGGCCGAAGAAATCCGTTCCCTTTCCCAACCGCTTTTCCGAGCTTCAGGAATTTCTGCTCGCGGCCAACACCTGATATTGTGTTGTGAGACGACGGAGCGCAGATGAAACTTTTGATCGCCATCGCGGGCTTCATCATTCTCTTCGCCACGCTGTGGGAAGCGTTTGAAACCATCATTCTGCCCCGCCGCGTGACGCGCCCCTTCCGCCTGGTACGAATTTTCTACCGGGTCACCTGGACAGGTTGGGCCGCTGCCAATCGTTTGATCCGCTCGAAAAAGCTGCGCGACGCGCAACTCAGCTATTACGGCCCTCTATCGCTTCTGGGATTGTTCGTCACCTGGGCGATTTTGCTCGTGCTCGCATTCGCGATGCTGCAGTGGGCTGCCGGTTCGGCAATCAACGCTCCGGGAGAAACGCCCACGTTCCGGACCGATTTCTATTTGAGCGGAACGACATTTTTTACTTTGGGATTGGGCGATGTGACGCCCCGAACTACTCTGGCGAAGGCGATCACCGTCACGGAGGGCGGGATGGGCTTCGGCTTTCTGGGCCTGATGATTTCGTACCTGCCGACGCTTTACGGCGCGTTCTCCCAGCGTGAGTTGAACATTTCACTTCTTGATGCGCGCGCGGGATCGCCGCCCACCGCCGCCGAGCTCTTGCGCAGGCATGCGCATTTCGAGGACAACGAAGTGCTGACTCCGTATCTGCGCGATTGGGAAATATGGGCCGCGCAACTCATGGAAAGCCACCTGTCGTATCCGGTGCTCTGCTATTTCCGTTCGCAGCATGACAACCAGTCGTGGCTCGCCGCGTTTGCCGCGGTGCTCGATACGTGCGCGCTGCTCATCGCCTACGGCGAGGGCACGGCCAAATGGCAATCGAAATTGACCTTCGCGATTGCGCGCCACGCCGTCGTGGACCTGGCGGAGGTTTTAAGGGTCCCTGCGTCGAAGCCTGCGCAGGACCGGCTTCCTCCGAAAGATGTCGAGCAAGTCCGAAACCTTCTCGTGGAATGCCGCGCGTCCAGCAAGTGCGGCGAATCAGGCGACAAGAAGCTCAACGAATTGCGCGAAATGTACGAACCCTATTTGAATGGCCTTTCATTGCGCTTGCTGATGCCGCTTCCCTCCTGGGGCGTTGGACACCGTTTCGTGGAAAATTGGAAGCGGACGGCGTGGGGGAAAATCTCTTCTGGGCCGGCGGGTTCTGGAGGCTCGAACAGCGAATCCAGCCATTTCTGAGCAACTCGTAGCGCCGGCGTCTCGCTTGTTCCGATGAAAGAGATGCTAGTGTTTTTGCGGCGCAATGGAAATCAGAAAAATCGCCGGCCCCTCTTTCATCGGGACAAGCGGGACGCCGGCGCCACGAAAATCCCAGCCCGATTAGCCCTCGTCGTCCGATTCCGGAAAAACGAGATCGGGATCCACGATGGGGCCGGTGAGGGGTTCCATCGGAAAGTCGGCGTCTGGACGGCCAACCAGCTTTTTCTGCGCGCGGCGTTCCGCCTTCATGCGCTGTTTCTCCTGCCTTTTCATTTCTTTTTGGCGCTTCTGAAACGTGGATTTCGACGTAGCCATACTAATCTCCTTGTGTGGAAGCGCGTGCGGACGGCCTGAGTTGTTAAAGAACGTGTCGCGTGTTACCAGCGAGGTTCGCGAGGCTGTCGGGGGCTGTCGCGATAATCCTCGGTCGAGAACCGGCCACCCTGGCGGGAATTTCCGCCCCGGCCTCCGCTGCCGCCGCGGTTGCGATCGCGGTCACGGTCGCGATCAAAGCCGCCACCGCCTCCGCTCCCGCCGCTGCCCCGCGGGCCACCACCGCCACCGGATGCGGCCTTGGGACGCGCTTCATTGACCTTCAATGCTCGCCCGCCGACTTCTTTGCCGTCGAGGCCTGACATGGCCTTGGCGGCTTCCGCATCGTTGGGCATCTCGACGAACGCGAATCCGCGTGCGCGACCCGTTTCCCGGTCCATAGCGATGTGAACGCGAGTGACCTGTCCGAACGGTTCAAAGAGAGCGCGCAGCTCCGCTTCCGTCGTTTGAAAATTCATGTTCCCGACAAACACATTCTTCATGATTTTCTCTCTTTCCAAGAGTGGGAATCTGCAGAGCGCGCGGCGTCAATGGCCGGATTCAGATCGCTTGGCGGCGATGGTGAGGACCGGATGAGGTCACGAGGGGTTAACAATCTCAACGCCCCGGAAGGTGAAGAAAAACCCCCGACTCCCATGTAAAACACAACAACTATATCAGAGTTTAGCGGCATTTCCCCTAGATTTTCCCTTTCGCCAAAGGGGAACGACTTCTCGCGCGTTGATTCAAGAGTTACCACGTCAAGGGCCGGACTTTTCGGTTGGCGGGCAGCATTTCCATTGACGAGAACAGATCGGCGCACATAGTCTGATTACGGCTTCTCGAAGAAAAGCAAAGTATTCTATTCATCAGGAGACGGCACTCATGCCTCGTAAAACGAAAAAGAAAATACAATCGCCGGCCATGCTCATGGAAGATCTCACGGGCGCATGGAGAGCTCGATCGCTGGTCGCCGGGGTCGAGTTGAGCGTCTTCAGTCACATTGCAGCCGGAAAGCGGACCGTGAAGGAAATTGCCAAAGCGGCGGGAGCTTCACCGCGCGGCATGTCTTCGCTGCTCGATGCTCTTACAGCGATCGGCTATTTGCGAAAGACCGGCAGCCGCTACGGTCTTCAGCCGGTTTCAGCCGCCTTTCTCCTGCCCGGCGGAAAGGATTATGTGGGCGCAATCGCTTACGCGCTATCGCTTACATGGGACAACTGGAAGAACCTGACGGAAGCGGTGAGGAGCGGCCGCCCCGCAGAGACTGTGAACGTTGCGGAGAAGGGCAAAGAGTTTTTTCCGAAACTGGTGGGGAGCATTTTCCCCGGGAATTATGCCGCGTCAACCGTGGCTGTCTCGCAATTTCCGGAGAGGGAACGCCGCAAAATCCATAAAATTCTGGACGTAGCCGCCGGTTCGGGCGCATGGTCGCTGGCGTTTGCCAAGGCCATTCCGCAGGCGCGCGTCACGAGCGCGGATTTTCCTGAGATGACGCCGATCGCGCGGGAGTTCGCCGAAAAATTTGGCGTCGCCAACCGATACGATTATCTCGAGGGCGACCTGCGCCAGGCGGACTTTGGGCGCGATGCGTATGACTTGGTGATCCTCGGCCACATTATCCACTCGGAAGGAGAAAAGCATGGGAAGGAGTTGCTGCGGAAATCCTACATGGCGCTGCGGCCCGGCGGGAAACTGCTCATCGGAGAATATGTCCCGAACGATTCCCGCACGGGGCCTGCGATGCCGATGCTGTTTGGATTAAATATGCTTCTGCAAACCGAGGAAGGCGCCGTGTTCACTTTACGCGAATACCGCGCCTGGCTGAAAGCTGCCGGCTTCGGCAAAGTGACGACCGTTCCGGTGCCGCCACCGTCAACAGTAATTCTAGCGACCAAGTAGTGGCGGCGCTACGGAACTGCAGGCTAGCGCAGTAAATCTTCGAGTTGAATTTTGGCGTCGGTCTTGGAGTCGCGATATTTGACGATCACTGGAGTGTAAAGCGAAATGCCCCAGTCCTTGCCCACGCCGCGTGAAATGGAGCGCGAACCGGCGACCACCACGGCTTCCTCGGGCACAATCAGCGGCTCGGTGTCGGTTGCCGCGTACACTTTGCCGCGCACGATGTCATACACCGGCGTCGAGCGATTCAGAATCGTTCCCGTGCCGAGCACGGCGCGGCGCTTCACGATCGTTCCTTCGTAGACGCCGCAATTCCCGCCGACCAGCACCTCGTCTTCGATGATCACCGGCAGCGCGCCCACCGGTTCGAGGACGCCGCCGATCTGCGAGGCCGCCGAGATGTGGCAATTGCGCCCGATCTGCGCGCAACTCCCGACCAGCGCGTGCGAATCGATCATCGTGCCGTCGCCGACGTACGCGCCCGCATTGACGAACATCGGCGGCATGCACACGACGTCGCGCCCGATGTAGCAGCCGTCGCGGATGCTCGATCCTCCGGGCACGATGCGCACGCCATCGCCAGTCGAAAAATGCCGCACCGGGTAAGTGTCCTTGTCAAAGAACGGCTGCTTCGCGGAATCGACCGACATATCCACGATCGTTCCCATGCGGAAGCCTACAAGGATTCCCTTTTTCACCCACGCGTTGGTCCGCCAGCCGCTCGGCTGCGAAGCGTCGGGCTCGGCGGAGCGAATCCGGCCCGCGTTCAACTCTTCCTTGAACGCGCGGAATAGCTGCTGGTCTTCTTCGGTGTAGCGCGCGGGCTTCGCGTCAAACAACGCTTCGATTTGTTTTTCGAGCTTGTCAGCTGCGGTTGGCAACGTGGACCCTTTCGAGAAGCGCGAGCGATTCCAGCACGGTGCGAATCTTCGCGAGATTTTCCGTGCGCGGCGGCACCAGCGGCAGGCGGAACACGGGTTCGAGCAAGCCCATCTCCGCCATGGCCGCCTTCACGGGCGTCGGATTCGTCTCGATAAAATTTACTTCCAGGAGCGGCAGCCATTTGCGCTGCATGGCGCGCGCCTCGGCGAAGTTCCCCGCCAGGCACAACTGCGCCAGGCGCGTCATTTCCGCGGGAATTTCGTTCGACGCCACGGAGATAATTCCGCGCCCGCCCATGGCCACGAGCGGCAGCGTCAAAGCATCATCGCCCGAGAGCACCAGGAATTCCTCCGGAACCTGCTGGATCACCTGCGTCATCTGAGCAATATTTCCGGAAGCTTCCTTCACGCCGATGATGTTCTCGATTTCGGCGAGGCGGCGAACGGTTGCCGGATCGATGTTGACGTTCGTGCGCGGCGGCACGTTGTACAGAATAACGGGAAGCGAAATCGCCGACGCGATGGCCTTGAAATGGTGGTAGAGGCCTTCCTGCGTGGGCTTGTTGTAATACGGCGTGACGGACAGAATTCCTTCCGCGCCCATGCGCTCGCATTCGCGCGCCATTTCAATCACGGTACGCGTATCGTAGCCGCCCGCGCCAGCGAGCACGGGCACCTTTCCCTTGGCCTCTTCGAGCGTGATCGCCACGACGCGCAGGTGCTCTTCGTGGGACAGCGTGGGGCTTTCGCCCGTCGTGCCGCAAGGCACGAGAAAGTTGATTCCGCCGGCAATCTGCCGGCGCACCAGGCGCCGCATAGCATCTTCGTCGAGTGAAAGGTCCTTCCGAAACGGAGTGACCAGCGCCGTGCCGCAGCCCACAAATCCTCGAAACATGGTTGCCACCTCTTATTGATTGCCGGGCGGCGCATCGCTTTCGCGTCGTCCGCAAAAATCACTTCTCCGAATTCGTGCAGCCCGCGCTTGCCGATCACCCACTGCGCGGCCTTCAGCGCCCCGCGCGCGAATCCTTCGCGGCTGCGCGCCGTGTGCCGCAGTGTGATGGTGTCCGCCGCGGAGTCAAATCCGATTTCGTGCGTCCCCGGATTCGCTCCCGCGCGGTTCGAGCTCGCGTCGATCCGCCGCGTGTACCCCGCGCGCTTCATCTCTTCGATCAATTGGAGCAGCGTTCCCGAAGGCGCATCTTTCTTCGACGTGTGATGCACTTCCCACGCCCAGGCGCCGTATTCCGGCTGATTCGCGAGCAGGCGCGCGGTCTCGGCGACCACGCGGCGAAAAACATTTACGCCAATCGAATAGTTCGGGCTATACACCACGCCCACGCCGCATTGGTCGACAAAACCTCGCACGCGATCCAGCTCGCCGTACCATCCCGTCGTGCCCACGATGGTCGGAACGCCGATGGCGCAGAGCCGCTCGAGATTCGCCACCGCCGTGTGCGGCGTCGAAAACTCGATGGCCACGTCCACGCCGCGAAAATTCTCGGGCGTGATGCCCGCCTGGTTCACGTTGGTGTCGATGTCCAGCTTCAAGCCCACGGAAAATCCCGCGTCGGGAGCGAGCTGCTCGATCAGCCTGCCCATTTTTCCGTATCCGACGATGGCAAGGTTCTTAGGCATGGTGAGCTTCCGCCCGGCTCAATAGCATCCGAGTCATCTGCGCGTACGTATCGACGGCGGCGAGCAACTCGCGCTTCGAAATTTTTTCTTCCGTCGTATGCGCCACGTGAATGCTTCCCGGCCCGAACAGAAATGGCTCGCCCCACGCCGGCGCCAGCACGGGGATATCGGTGGTGAATGCAACCACGGATGTCGGGAATCCGTCCAGCGCGGAAAAATGCATTGCTGGAAGCGTCAGGATTTCTCTTACCTCCGCGCGGCCTCCAACAGCAGCGCGCAGCGCCTGATCGATCTTGCGCCCGTCGCTCACCAGGCGGATAGCAAGTTCCGCCTTCGCGGCGTCGGGAATGATATTGGGCGCGCGGCCTCCGGAAATCGTGCCGATATTCACAGTCGTTTTCCCCAGCACGGGATCCTCGGGCAGCTTCATTCGCCGAATCGCTTCCAGCGCATCGAGAAGTTTCTCGATGGCGGATTCGCCGAGTTCCGGATACGCCGAATGCGCCATTTTACCCGCGGCCACGATTTCGTAGCGCAAAATTCCTTTCGATCCCAGCGCAACTTTGCTCTCCGTCGGCTCGCCGTTGATCAGGTAACGCGCGCCGCGCGGCGAGCGCGAAGCAACTTCCGCTCCCGCACTGTTCCGCTCTTCTCCCACGACAAAAAGCAGGCCGAAATTACGCGTGCCGCTTTCAATCAGCCTTTCCGCGGCGGCAATCATCGCCGCGATGATTCCCTTGGCATCGCATGCGCCGCGGCCGTAAATGTGTTCCTCGTCTTCGCTCGACGCGATGAACGGCGGCACCGTGTCCATGTGCGTCGAAAGCACGACGACGGGAGCGCCCCATTCGGCGTACACGTTGAAGCGTTCCGGCGTCACCGTCATGGCTTCCGCTTTGCCGTCGGAACCTGCCGCCAGGCCGGAGAGATAATGCAGCAGGTATTCGCCCACCTGCTTCTCGTTCTCCGTGATCGACTCCAGGTCGACCAGCTCGCGCGTCATTTCAAATGGGTGCATGGTAAGTAGGACGGGCTTCAGCCTGTCTGCCTTTTTCTCTTGCAAGACCCGGACGGCAAATAGTCTCCGTCCATTGCACTCTCGAAATATTGAAACCAGACAGGCTGAAGCCCGTCCTACTAAAACCGATTGTAATCCTCAGGAAGGAATGGCGCGCAGGGAAAGAAGCAGGACGCAGCAGAACACAGGGCGCCTTGCTCCTCGATAGCGCTCCATCCCAATCCGCGGGATGACAGTGGGCCGGTGTTAGCCAAGCCCCCCAGCCGCCTCGGCGGGACTGCCTTCGGCGACTTCGGCGGAAATTTCTGCTGCACCTTTCGCTCGGGCCTCCGAAGCTCCTCGGAACATCGGCCCGGCTACTCATTGCTTCCGCACCTCTACCAGGACGTCCCCAAGATATCACTCCGCCGCGCAAGCGGTCAAATTTCGGTAGTGACTTAGTTTGGTCCTGGGTGGAATAACCGGCTGCCCGCCCAAAAAGCGGACGGCCGCTACAACACCCACACCCGTCGAGGCAGGATGGTTTTGTAGCGGCCGTTCCGTCCCGCGCATTCCGGGACGGAACGGGCATCCTCGCGTTCAAACTAAGTCAGCACGCAAATTTCGAATTTGGAATTAGTTCGGAAGGAAGGGCCTGTTTCTTGATTTTCCCATGACGCGACAATTGCACTGCAATTTGGGCCGTTGAAAGACACCGGCCGGAGGTGCGGACTTCGGCCTCACATCAAAGCTTCGCGTGTACAATTCCCCGCCCCGACTGCGGCATATTTTTGACTAACGCCACGAATTTCTTCCAGTACCGGAACGAAGGCGTGTACTTCACGTCCAGGTCTTTAAACCCCGCCGCCAGAAGCATGTCCTTGAGGCACTTCAAAGTAGGAATGGCGCACAGGTCATACGGTATCCCGCGCGTCTCTTCGTCCCCCGGGAAAAAGGGGATGAGCGCGTGCCGTTCATGAATGAACGGAAGCAGAACGTGCGTTTCGCAGATCAGCAGCTTGTTGGTGACGCTGGCAATTTTTTCGAGTCCCAGAATAGGGCTTCGCAAGTGATACAGACACTCCGAAAAACAGGACCAGATCGAATTTTCCAATTTCCTCCGGGGAAACGTGTTCAACGTCCATTCTCCTGTCTTCCACCTTCGATCCGAGGATTTCCCTGGCCGCCAGAAAACCGTCCTTGCCGTGCGGAGTGTCCCAGGCATAGGTGTCAATCGCCAGGACGCGGTCGGCGCCGCGCCTCTCGCATTCAAACGAGAAGTAGCCGTCCCACGCTCCGATATCCAGAACCGTCCAGCCCTTCAAATTCTCGGGGATCTGCATCAGCTTGAGACGCCTCTCAAACCGGCGGCGTATGTGCCACTCGCCCTGCACGACGCCGTGCCCCAGGTCGATGGGATGCGCCCAGGTTATCCCCTTAATTCTTTCCTGAATTTTTTCCGCGCTGTCGTATGCCATGCTATCGCGCCAAAAAAAGCCCTCTCCGCCGCAAATGGAACGCGAGGAAGTATACGTGTGCCGGAAGGGCGGAGCAACACTGCGTCTCGCGAGCGGGAAATAAACTAGGAGCGGCTCAACTGATTTTGCCTTGATTGCCGGCGTCCGCAACGCCACGAAGCGGTTGAAGTAGAGCGAGTACTCTCCGCACAGCCTCGACTTCCTCAACGGGAAGCTGCAAAGCGGAGAGGTCGAAATAGCGGTCGGCCGCCAGCGCGCCCAATTTGCGCTTCGCTTCCGGAGGCAGAGCGGCGCAGGAATAGATCACCACGAGGCCCGCGGATTCTAACGCGGCGTACTGGCTTTCCAGGAGAGAAACCGGCAGAGCGTCGCCGCTCACGTGAAAAACCTCGAAATGATCGTCGAACAGGGCGCGTTCGAGGCGCGCGGCGAGAGCGGGGTTGCTTTCCACCACAATCAGCGCGGGGTTGTGACCGTGGCGTTTGTAGCGCTCGCTGGCACTCACGGGCGCAAATTCCTTCGTGGACACATCGGCGACGGTTTGGTCCGCAAGGTCGGCGCGAATCATTCCGGCAGCAAGAGTCGCGTTCGAGATCGGATCGATCAGGATGAAACTGCCGGTGATGCGGTTCTGCGTGTAAGGATCGAAAAAAAGCGGGCTGACGGTTTCAAATTCCACGTAGGCGATGTCATTCATCTGCAGGGTGCCCACCGGCTCCTGCTCCAGAGTGTTGACGTTCACGCGGTAGCGAAATTGGAGCGCCTTGGCGCGGACCGTGCGCGAAGTGTGCTTCAGCAAGTAACTTTTTCCCGGTTCAGTGGGCTCGGCGTTAAACCACACCACCATGGCGTCGAAATGGCGCGACACGCGCGGCGGGTGCGCGGGCGAAACGAGCATGTCGCCGCGGCTCAAATCAATTTCGTCCTCGAGCGTCACGGTCACCGACATCGGCGGAAACGCCTCGGGCGCGTTGCCGTCAAACGTGACAATCGATTTCACGCGGCTCTTCTGTTCCGATGGAAGAGAGACCACCGGATCGCCGGGACGCATCACTCCGCTGGCTACCGGGCCAGCGAAGCCGCGAAAGCTGGCGTCCGGGCGAATCACATATTGCACGGGAAACCGCACGGCGTCCGAGGGCGTTTCCATGCGAATGGGCACGGTTTCGAGATGTTCGAGAAACGTCGGTCCGTGATACCAGGGCATGTGCGCGCCGCGCTCGACCACGTTATCGCCCGCGAGCGCGCTGATCGGAATCGTGACGACGTGCGGAACGGCGAGCTGCTTTGCGAGTGCGTCAAAATCTTTTTGCAGCCTTGAGAAAAACTTCCTCGCTGTAATCTACGAGGTCCATCTTGTTGATCGCCACGAGCACGTTCGGGATTCCAAGCAGCGAGGCGATGTAGGTGTGCCGCCGCGTCTGCGCCAGAACGCCCTTCGTCGAGTCGATCAGAATCACCGCGAGATTCGCGGTCGATGCGCCGGTGGCCATGTTGCGCGTGTACTGCTCGTGCCCCGGCGTGTCCGCGATGATGAATTTCCGCAGCGGCGTTTCAAAATAGCGGTAAGCGACGTCGATGGTGATGCCCTGTTCGCGCTCGGCGCGTAGCCCGTCGGTGAGCAGCGAAAAATCGACCGCGCCCGTCGAGCGATTGATACGGCTCTTTTTTACCGCGGCCATCTGATCTTCAAATACGGATTTGGAATCGTGCAGCAGCCTGCCAATGAGCGTCGATTTGCCGTCGTCCACGCTGCCCGCCGTCGTGAAGCGCAGCAAGTCCTTCTCCAGGTTCCGCTGCATGAAGGACTCGAAGCCCCAGGCTTCCTGGTTCGCGGCGAGGCTCATCAGAAGTAGCCCTCGCGCTTCTTGATTTCCATCGAGCCTTCCTCGTCGTGGTCGATGACGCGGTTTTCGCGCTCCGAGCGGCGGAACGAAATCATCTCCTCAATTATTTTCGGCAGCGTATCGGCCGTCGAGCGAATCGCGCCCGTGCACGGCACGCATCCGAGCGAACGCATCCGCACCACCATGCGCTGCGTCTTCTCGCCGGGCAGGAGGTCCCACTTGTCGTAAGCCACGACGATCGAGCCGCCGCGAATCACCACGTCGTGCTCCTTCGCAAAATAAAGCGGAACGATCGGAATTTTTTCGAAGTAGATGTAGAACCACACGTCCGCTTCGGTCCAGTTGGACAGCGGAAACACGCGAATGCTTTCGCCCTTGTTGATGCGCGAATTGAATATGTTCCACAGCTCGGGCCGCTGATTTTTGGGGTCCCACTGTCCGAAGGAATCGCGGAAGGAATAGACGCGTTCCTTGGCGCGCGATTTTTCCTCGTCGCGCCGCGCGCCGCCAAACGCAGCCGTGAAGTCCCCCTCGGCCAGCGCATCGAGCAGCGATTTCGTTTTCAGCAGGCCGCAGCATTTCTGCGTCCCCAGCGCAAACGGGTTCGCGCCCGCGTCCAGCGCCTCCTGGTTCTTGTGCACGATCAACTCCGCGCCAATCTCCCGAGCGTAGCGATCGCGAAATTCAACCATCTCCGGAAATTTGTAGCTGGTGTCAATGTGCAGCAGGGGAAACGGAATTTTCCCAGGATAAAAAGCCTTCTGCGCGAGCCGCAGCATCACCGACGAATCTTTCCCAATCGAATACAGCATCACCGGCCGCGCAAACTCCGCCGCCGCCTCGCGGAGGATGTGAATGCTCTCCGCCTCCAGCGCCCTTAGGTAGTTGATCTTTTGCGGCGTCAGAAGCGCAGCCCGCTCCCCGCCGCCATTTGTCGTAGTCGTGTCCACAGCTTCCTTGGATGTCTCAGCCATCGCCGTCGATTCCCACCGGGTGTTTCGAAGCGTCCGCTTCTGTCTTAAAACAATGAACCCACCTGCCAAGTCCTTCGGCGGTGGGTTGCGGTCTGCAAAATAGCGTATCCTGCTTTAGATTGAGTATCTTGCGCACCCCCGAAGGAACTATCCCAAAGCGACGCGACAACAACAACGAACGCAAATTCCCCTAGGATGGCTTGGGACCCTCACTCCAAAAGAGTACCTGAAACCTCTATCTCTAGCAAGGCCAAAGCCTTCCGGCAAAAACGCCTTGACATCGCTGCGGTTAGTTCTTATACTTTCTTCGCTGGACACGTGGCGATTTAAGGCAACTTGCTCCACGTAAAAAACTGCTAAAGAGTCGGACGAGCACTCAGACAGAGTTTTTGAGCCCTCCCCCTCTTTGGCGCGGAGGGTTTTGTTTTTTAGGAAACCCCTCTAGCGCCGCCAACCTGCGGCAGTTCACCAGCCAAGATGTAATCCGATTCGCCCGCTGCGCCATCTCATCTTTTGCGGGCTGAACGCAGGAGGCCATATGGCCGAGCACTATCAGTTGAAATGCCGTGAATGCGGCAAGCTCTGGGGCAATCAGGCGCGCTCGTTCTGCGACGAGTGCCTCTCGCCACTTGAAGTGGTCTACGATCTGGACGCCATTCGCCCCCTCTTTACCCGCAAAAATATCGAAGCCGGCCCCACCAATCTCTGGCGCTACAGCGCACTGCTTCCGCTCCCCGAAGATTATCAAGGCACGGTCCCGGCAGGCTTCACGCCGCTGGTGCAGGCGCGCCGCCTGGGCAAATTGCTCGGCACGACCAATCTCTACCTGAAAAATGACGCGGTGTGCTTCCCCACTCTCTCTTTCAAGGACCGCGTAGTGGCGACCGCGCTCGCTGCGGCGCGGCGATTCGGCTTCCAGGTGGTGAGCTGCTCTTCTACCGGCAACCTCGCCAACGCCGTGGCCGCGCAGGCCGCGCGCGAAGGCTTCGACGCGTGGATTTTTATTCCGGCCGACCTCGAGCCCGCTAAAGTAACCGGGACGCAGGTCTTCGGAGCGAAGCTGGTGCGCATCGCGGGCAACTACGACCAGGTGAACCGGCTGTGCTCGCAGATCGCCGAGAAATTTCGCTGGGGATTTGTGAATGTGAATCTGCGGCCCTATTACGCCGAAGGCTCGAAGACCGTGGGCTACGAAATCGCCGAGCAGCTTGGCTGGCGCTTGCCGGACAACATCGTGTGCCCGATGGCGGGCGGCTCGCTGATCACCAAGATCCGCAAGTCGTTCAACGAACTCATCGCGCTGGGCCTTGTTGAAGAAAAGAAAGTGAAATTTTTCGGCGCGCAGGCCACCGGCTGCTCGCCGATTTCTGACGCTGTCAAACGCAAGCTCGAATATTTCGAGCCGCAAAAGCCGGCGACGATCGCGCGCTCGCTCGCCATTGGAAATCCCGCCGACGGCTTTTACGCCGCGCGCGCGATTCGCGATAGCGGCGGCTGGGCGGAAGACATCTCCGATCCCGAAATCGTCAAAGGCATTCAGCTGCTCGCCGAAACGGAAGGAATTTTCACGGAGACGGCCGGCGGCGTGACCACCGGCGTCACTCAAAAATTGCTCCAGCAGGGATACATCAATCCCAGCGAGACGACCGTCGCCTGCATTACCGGCAACGGCCTCAAAACCATTGACGCGATTTCGCAGGAGTACACGCTCACCCCCGCGATCGAGCCGCGCCTCACGGTCTTTGAATCCTTCATCAACGACCGCATGGCCGCCGTCGCCGGGAAGTAGTTTTAAGTAGCACAGGCACATATGTCTGTGCGGTTTTGAGGATTGTGGATGCGAGAGAATGGTTGATGCGAGAAAGTAGTTGATGCCAGAGAGCAGTTGATGCGCGAAAGTGACTGTCGCGCGAAAGTGAAAATAGTAGACGAGCGACAATCTAGAACCCCGCACAGGCAAGAGTGCCTGTGCTACTTTTTCCGAAAGAAAAACATATCGAGATGAAAATCACAGTCGAAATTCCCTCAGCGCTGCGGCGGTTCACCGACGGCGTGCAAACGATCGAATGCAGTTCCGAAACACTGCCGGACCTGCTCGGCGAAATCGAGCAGCGATTTCCCGCGATCAGCAAACATTTGCGTGACGACACCGGCCAGGTCCGCCGCTTCGTGAACATTTACGTCAACGAGGAAGACATCCGCTTTCTCGGCGGCAACAACTACAAATTTCAGGAGGGCGACCGCGTCCTGGTGGTCCCTTCGATCGCCGGTGGAGCGCCGTCAGATGCTTGCGGATGAAGCAGATGCGCCGCGGTGCGATTCGGCAGGCAATTCGCCTCGGAACTTTGGCTTGACAAATTCGGTGGCTGATTTAAGCTGTAATGGCAATGATGACATCCATTCTCAAGGGAATTACGATTACCAAGCGCACGCCCACGCGTTGCCGGGCGGCGCGGACCCCCTTGGGAGCCAAGGATACGCAAGCGCAGTAAGAAATCCTTCCAGCTCTTAGACGCGGCCCGCGAAGCCAAAAGCTCGCGGGCGTTTTTGTTTATGGGCGGAAATTCCGGGGAAGGCCGGAAGAAGAAATCTGGACGAGGAAACGATGAGCACCGCGGCACAGGAAAAAATCGACGCCGTGCAGGCCGACGCAGAAAGCTGGAGCGCCGAAGAGGTCGCGCGCTGGGGCTTCGCGGAGTTTCATCCGCACGCCGCCATCGCCTCGAGCTTCGGCGCGGAGGACGTTGCGCTCATCGACATCGCAGCCCGCGTGCGCCCGGACATTCGCGTGTTCACGCTGGACACCGATTTTCTCTTCGCCGAAACCTATGAGCTGATCGACAAGATCGAGCAGAAATACGGCATCCGCGTCGAGCGCGTCAAATCGCTCTACACGCCGGAACAGCAGGCCGCAAAATTCGCGCCGAAACTTTGGACCATCGATCCGAACCAGTGCTGCTCGCTGCGCAAAGTCGAGCCGCTCAAGGAGAAACTGGCGGGCCTCTCCGCCTGGGTGACAGGAATCCGCCGCGATCAGGCGCCCACGCGCGCCAACGCGAAAAAAATCGAGTGGGACAAATCCTTCGGCCTCGTGAAATGCAATCCGCTGGCCGACTGGACCTGGGAAAACGTCTGGCAGTACGTTCGCGATCACGACGTGCCCTACAACCCGCTGCACGAGCAGAATTATCCCGAGCATCGGCTGCGTGCAGTGCACGCGCCAGGTGCAGCCCGGAGAAGATCCGCGCGCGGGACGCTGGTCCGGCTTCGCGAAAAAAGAATGCGGCCTGCACGCGCCGGAGTAGGGGAGGAGGTTGCAGGTTGCAGGTTGCAGGTTGCAGGTTGCAGGTTGCAGGTTGCAGGTTGCGGTTGAAATCTGAAATTTGAGATTTCAAATTTGAGATTTGAAATTTGAGATAAGAGTTGTGCCAGGGATGACAATGAGTCTGTTTCCCATGTTCGTGAAGCTCGAAGGCCGCCGCGTTCTCGTGGTCGGCGCCGGCTCCGTGGGCGAGGCCAAGATCGAGAGCCTCCTCGCGACAGAGGCTGCGGTGCGCGTGGTGGCGCCGAAAGCCACGCCGCGCGTGCGCGAGTGGGCGCGCGAAGGCCGCATCGAGTGGGAAGCGCGCGAATACACACCAGCAGATATTGCGGGCATGTTCCTGGTGATTGCAGCGACGGGATCGCCCGCGCTGCACGATGAAATTTACGCGGAGGCCCGAAGCAGGGGCGTGCTTTGCAACGCAGTGGACGAGCCGGAACGCTGCGATTTCTACTTCCCCGCCGTGGTGCGCCGCGGTGAATTGCAAATCGCGATTTCCACCGGCGGCCTGAGCCCCGCGCTCGCGCAGCGTTTGCGCAAGGAACTCGAACAGCAATTTGGTCCGGAGTGGGAAGAGTGGGTCGCGCAGCTCGGCCGCACACGCGAGGAATTGCAGAGCATTCCGATGCCGCCGGAGCAGCGCAAGCGTTTGCTTCATCAATACGCGAGCCTGGACCCGAAGGGGCATTAGATGGTGTGCGCACTCAAATGTTTTTGTCATTCTGAGCGAAGCGAAGAATCTCTCTTGCGTTTTGACCGAAGCACAGAGAGATTCTTCGCTTCGCTCAGAATGACGAAATTATTGGTCTTACGGGCACTACTCCAGATAGGTTTTTGCGGGCACTAGTCCAGTTCGCTGGACCTGTCCAACGGATGGAGAAAACGGTCGAAATGCCGGAAAAAGTTTATCTCGTAGGCGCGGGGCCGGGCGATCCAGAACTGTTGACGCGCAAAGCCTGGCGCATCCTGCAGTCCGCGAACGTTGTCCTGCACGACGATCTCGTGCCGCAGGAACTTTTGCGCGTCCTTCCGCCAACGGCGCAGGTGGTAAACGTCGGAAAGCGTTGCGGCGCAAAAGGAATTTCGCAAACCGAGATCAACGCGCTGATGGTGCAATTGGCGCGCGAAGGAAAAATTGTCGCCCGGCTCAAGAGCGGCGATCCTCTGCTCTTCGGCCGCGCAGGCGAGGAAATGGAAGCGCTGCGTCAGGCACGGATCGAGTTCGAGGTGATTCCGGGAGTCACCGCGGCGCTTGGCGCGGCGGCGGCGGCCCAAATTTCGCTCACGGATCGCCGTTACTCTTCGCGCGTCGTGTTCGTCACGGCGCATCGCGAAAGCGGCACGGGACTGACCAACGAGCGGGACGTGGCCGCGGACACAACTTACGTCATCTATATGCCGGGCAATCGCTACGCCGCGCTCGCGGCGGAATTGCAGGCGGCGGGAATCGGCGCGGAGATTCCATGCGTCGTGATCTCGCGCGCCACCACGGAGGAAGAAACGATCACGCGCACCACCGTCGCGCGATTGCCGGAGTGCCCGGCAGCGGCATCGCCGTCGCTGCTGGTCGTAGGAATCGTCGCGGGCGTCCCGGCAAATGCAGATGGGCGCGACAATACATTTTCAAGCAAGCTCGATGAAGAAATTTTGCAGCTTGCTCTGCAGCATCCATACCATGGTCTCCACGGGAGGAGCGGTGTCGAATAAGAAAGTACGAGTCGGAATTCTGGGCGCGACCGGGATGGTCGGCCAACGTTTTGTCCAGATGCTCGAGCATCATCCGGAATTTGAGATTACCGCGCTCGCGGCGTCGGACCGGTCGCAGGGAAAATCGTACGGCGAGGCCTGTACCTGGCGGCTGGTGGGCGACATGCCGGCCCTCGTGAAATCGATGGTCGTGCAGCCCCCGCAGCCGCCGCTGGATTGCGATGTGGTCGTCTCGAGTTTGCCCTCTGATGTCGCGCGCATCCTCGGAAGAAGCTTTTGCCCGCGCGGGTTATCCAGTCATCAGCAACGCGTCCTCGTTTCGCATGGACGAGGATGTTCCCCTTCTGATTCCCGAAATCAATTCTGACCATTTAAATGTGCTGGACCGCCAGAAAAGCGAACGCGGCTTCTCGACAGGCTACATTGTCACGAATCCGAATTGCTCGACGATCATCATGGCGCTGGCCCTCGCGCCGCTGCACGCGAAATTCGGCATCGAAGCCGTGATCGCCACCACGCTGCAAGCGGTCTCCGGCGCGGGCTATCCCGGCGTGCCGTCGCTTGACGTCGTGGACAATGTGCTTCCCTTCATTGACGGCGAAGAACCGAAAATGGAAAGCGAGACTCGAAAAATTCTTGGCCGCCTCGGAAACAATTCATTCGAGAACGCTCCGTTTCCCGTGAGCGCGCAATGCCATCGCGTGAATGTGGCTGACGGCCACATGGTGGCCGTGCGCGTAAAGCTCGCCAAGCGCGTCTCGATCGAAGAAGTGCGCGCGGCCCTCGCCTCGTACACCTCGGTTCCCCAAAAACTTAATTTGCACACCGCGCCTAAACATCCCGTCCTCGTGCGCGATGAAAAAGACCGGCCGCAGCCGCGCATGGACCGCGACGCGGGCGGCGGCATGAGCGTCACTGTCGGGCGGCTCTTCCCGGACAGCGTTTTCGATTACCGCTTCGTCGTTCTCGGACACAACACGATTCGCGGCGCGGCCGGCGCGGCCATTTTGAACGCGGAATTGCTTTGCGCGCGCGGACTGCTCCGTGCAAAATCCGCGCGCGAAAATCGGGCCCCTGCCGAAGCGAGGGTGCGATGAGCCGCCGTCCGATCCAGGTGATGAAATTCGGCGGCACATCGGTTGGTGACGCCGGCAGGATCCGCAGCGCGGCGGCCATCGCGGCGGAAGCGTCGAAAGAGCGCGCGGTCGTCGTGGTCGTTTCCGCGATGTCCAGCGTGACCAACACCCTGATTGCCGCGGCTGGAAAAGCGGCGACCGGCGACGAAGCCGCAGCCGAAGCGCTGACCAGAGCGCTGCAGGAAAAACATCACGAAGCCATCGGCATTTTGATTTCCGATATCGAGAACCGGCGGCAACTATTCTCCGAAATCGACGCGCTGATCGAACGCGCCGCAAATTATTGCCGCGGCTGCGCATTGCTCGGCGAACTCTCGCCTCGCGCCCTCGATGTGATTGCCGGCACAGGCGAACGCCTCACCGCGAGAATGGCAGCCGCCGTGTTGCGCGAAATGGGACTCCACGGCGTGGCCTTTGACGCGACCGATTTGATCGTCACCGACGAAGTTTACGGCGGCGCGCGGCCGCTCGCCGATCCCACACGAAAGAAAACGCAGGCGGCTCTGTTTCCCTTGCTCGAAGCCGGCGGAATTCCCGTCGTCACCGGCTACATCGCGGCGACGGCGAAAGGAATTCCCACAACGCTCGGCCGCGGCGGGTCGGATTATTCCGCGACAATTTTGGGCGCGGCGCTCGACGCGAGCGAAGTCATCATCTGGACGGACGTGAACGGCGTCTTGACCGCGGACCCGCGCATGGTCCCCGACGCGGCCACGCTCGACGAAGTTTCCTACACCGAAGCGGGCGAACTCGCTTTCTTCGGCGCGAAGGTGCTGCATCCGATGACGCTGCGCCCGGTGATCGAAAGCGCCATCCCCGTGTGGATTCGCGACAGTTTTCATCCGGAGCTGGCCGGAACCAAAATCACGCACACCGTGCGTCCCGCGCCGCAAGGAGTAAAGGCCGTCACGGCCACCCGCGACGTCGCCATGATTGCCATCGCCGGTCCCGGCATCATCGGCGTGCCGGACATCGCCGCGCGCATTTTCACGGCGAGCGCGTCGGTGCACGCGAACATCGTGATGATTTCGCAGTCCTCCTCGCAGGACAGCATCTGCTTCGTCGTGCAGGCCGCCGATGCTGCGCGCACCGAAAAAGCGCTGCGCGACGCGTTGTACGAAGACGTGCACCAGCACGACCTCGACCACATCAAAGTGAACCGCAACGTGGCCATCGTCGCGGCCGTCGGCGAGAACATGGCCGGAACGCCGGGCATCGCCGGCCGCGTCTTCAGCACGCTTGGCAAGGAGGCGATCAACATCATCGCCATCGCGCAAGGTTCCTCTGAATACAATATTTCTTTCCTCGTGGAATCGGGCGGAATGGAAAAAGCCGTGAAGGCGCTGCACCAGGCCTTCGGCCTCGGCAATCAGGAAAAGGGCGGTGGTGCGAGAGAGGTCTCGCACGTCAGTTCGTAAATTTGTTGGGCATCGCAGTCAGTCTTTCCGTGGTCTCACGACTCGAACCTTAGCCTCGGTCACCACCACAAAACAACCGGACCAGCCACTTACGTCCTCAGTTTCAAAGATCTCAACGATCCGCTTCGCTAATCGTTTCCACGAAGGCGTGTGAAGCCGGACAAGCAAAATGCCGCAATGCGTCCCGGGCATGAACTTTCTCAAATCAGAAAAATCCATGTCCTGTGTAACGAACAATCTGGATTCCTTCTGAGCGGAGTTCCAGATCCGCAGGTCCAGGGCTCCGGTCAGGTTTTCTTGTTGGACCGAATGGACGTCGTGGCCTAGACCCTCCAGAATGGCTTTGAGCCGGAGGGGAAGATTCTCATCCAGCTTGAGATTCATCGAATCCGAGGAACGGCGTGGACGGGCAAATCCTCTTCCGCTGAGGCAGCCGCGAAGGCAATGGCCGCACGAATGTCTTCGTCTTTAAGGCTTGGAAATTCGGCGAGGATCTCTTCGGGGTTGTCGCCTTCCGCCAGGCTTGCAAGAACTGTTCGCAGGGTCACGCGTGTTCCGCGGAAAACTGGTTCTCCGCCGCAAATACTGGGATCGCGAATGATTCGTTCGGCGTGATTTTTCACTTTCTCCGTGGATCCGCTCATGGTTCGCCTCTTGTTGCTTTCATTATATCACTATAGGCAAAAGGAGCGAGATTCCCTGAAATTGGTTCAGCCGCGCACAAACGTCGCGTCGCCGGGATCGGCGGCCGGCGCGATTTTCGCGCGTCCATCTGCGGCAAGGTTCTCGAGAGTGAGGTAGACGCTTTCCGCGGATTCCGGCGCTCCGATGGCGGCGGCAATCTGGCTCGCCGTCTGTGGAGTATTTGAAAGCGCCGCGCGCGCTTTGGCCTGCAGGCTGAGCACACCCGCCGCGGCTTTCTTCCCTGATTCGACGCCCGGCTGGTTGTACGCATTAATGTGAATGAGCGAGGCGTAGAGGCCGACCGCGCTCTCGAACAAGGCGATCAGCGCGCCAATCGTGCGCGCATCGACGCGGCGAATCGTGATCGTCATGGACTGGCGATCGTTTCCGTACAGCGCTTCCCGCGTGCCGACCAGAAAACCGTGCAGGTAATCTCCCGCCGTCACGCCGGGCTCGACTTCCACGGGCGAGCCGCCGGACTCGAGGACGCGCACGAACGTGACAAAGAAATTGTTCACGCCGTCGCGCAATTGCTGCACGAAGGCGTGCTGGTCCGTGGATCCTTTATTTCCGTACACCGCGATTCCCTGCTCGACGCGCCGGCCGTCGAGATCGAGCTGCTTGCCGAGCGATTCCATCACCAGTTGCTGCAAGTAGCGGCTGAAGAGAAGCAGCCGATCCTTGTACGGAAGGACGACGAGATCCTTCTTTCCCTTCCCGTCCGTCGCCACGTACCACATCAACGCCATCAGCGCGGCGGGATTGCGGCGCGTTTCGTGAACGCGCGTGGCCACGTCGCACGCCGCCGCTCCGGCGAGCATGCGCACAATGTCGATTCCCTGCAACGCCGCGGGAAGCAGGCCCACCGCCGAAAGCTCGCTCGTCCGGCCGCCGACCCAATCGAACATGGGAATGCGCGCGAGCCAGCCTTCCGAAACCGCCTGCTTGTCCAGGTGCGATCCGGCCATCGTGACCGCGACAGCGTGGCGCGCGAAATCCAGGTGCGCGTGGCGATAGGCCTCCGCAACGACCACCATGCCGTTGCGCGTGTCCGGAGTCCCGCCGCTCTTGCTGGTCACAATGACCAGCGTCTCCGGAAGCGAATCCTTGACCGTTTCGATCATGCGCGCGATCCCGTCGGGATCGGTGTTGTCGATGAAGTGCATCTTCACGAGGTCCGTCGAAGGCCCTCCGAGCGCATCGCCGACGAACATCGGGCCGAGCGCCGAGCCGCCAATGCCGATCGCCAGCACCTGCGTGAATCGCTCCGCCCTGGGCGGCTTGATTTTTCCCTCGTGCACTCCTGCCGCAAATTTTTGAATGGACTCCACAGTGCCCGTGATTTCCAGCGCGATCTCTTTCGTGGGCGCGAGCTGCGGCGCGCGCAGCCAGTAGTGCCCCACCATTCGTTTTTCATCGGGATTGGCGATCGCGCCGCTTTCCAGCGCGTCCATGTCTTTAAACGCCTTTTGCATGGCGGGTTCCATCGAAGCAAGAAACGCTTCGTCGAAATGCATCCGGCTGATGTCGAGTGAGAGGTCCAGCGAATCCACGCGGCAAAAATATTGGCGGTAACGTTTCCAAAGTTCGGCAGCGTCCATGAGGTCTCCGGAATCTGGTAGGACAGGCTTCAGCCTGTCAGGTTTTGATTTTCTGTACGCATCAAAACCAGACAGGCTGAAGCCCGTCCCACTTAGCGCTTCGCTAACTGAATCTGTTCCTTCGCCGCGGCTACAACTTTCTCGACAGTAAAGCCAAAATATTTCAGCAGCGCCTTGATCGGCGCGGAAGCGCCGAAACTGTGCATCCCGATGCTGTGCCCCGAAATGCCCACGTACCGCTCCCAGCCAAACGTGGCAGCCATTTCCACGGAGACGCGCGCCTTCACCGCCGGCGGCAGTACGGAATCGCGATAAGCCTGATCCTGCCTCTCAAACAATTCCCACGACGGCATGCTGACGACGCGCGCCTGGATTCCTTCTTTCGTAAGCTGTTCAAACGCCTCGACGCACAGTGAAACTTCGCTGCCCGTAGCCAGCAAAAGCACGTCGGGCCGCTCTCCGGCATTCTCGGCAAGTACGTACGCGCCGCGCGCGAGCCCCGCGGCGGGAGCGAATCGCGCGCGATCGAAAGTGGGCACCGCCTGGCGCGTCAAAACCAGGAGCGCAGGCTCGTGCTGAAGCTGCATGACCACCTTCCACGCTTCGACCACTTCATTCGCGTCCGCCGGGCGCAACGTGATCAGCCCGGGCGTGGCGCGCGCGATGGCCAGGTGCTCGATCGGCTCGTGCGTCGGCCCATCTTCGCCCAAGCCAATCGAATCGTGCGTCAGAATATAGATCACCGGAATTCCCATGATCGCGCTCAGCCGCAAGCCGCCGCGCATGTAGTCCGTGAACACGAAAAACGTGGCGCCGAACGGGCGCACCTTGGTCAGGCTCATCCCGTTGATCATCGCGGCCATGGCGTGCTCGCGTATGCCGAAATGCAAATTCCGGAACTCATAGTTGCCCGGCTGAAATCCGCTGGCCGATTCAAAGGTAAGCAAAGTCTTGGTCGAAGGCGCGAGATCGGCCGAACCGCCGATCATCCACGGAACATTTTTTGCAATCGCGTTTTCAACTTTGGCGGAGGAGTCGCGCGTGGCGAGCCCCTTCGCATCGGCGGCGAAGGACGGCAACTCCTTGTCCCACCCATTCGGAAGCTGCCGGTGCTCCATGCGCGAAATTTCATCGCTCAATGCGGGATACGAGGCGCGGTACTCGCCGAATCGCGCGGTCCAACGATCGCGGTCTGTTTTTCCTCGAACGCCGATTCCCTTCTGGAAATGTTCGTACACGCCGTCGGGAATCAGGAATTTCGCGTCCTCCGGCCAGCCGTAAGCGCGCTTGGTCAGCTTGACTTCCTCTTCGCCGAGCGCCTCGCCATGCGCGGCGTTGCTGTCCTGCTTGTGCGGCGAGCCCCAGCCGATGTGGCTGTTCACGATGATGAGGGTCGGCCGGTCGTTCGTTCCGAGGAACGTGCGGAAGCCGGCGCGAATCATGTTCAGATCGTTCGCGTCCGTGACGTGCGCGACATTCCAGCCGTAGGCAGCGAATCGCGCGGCCACGTCTTCGGTAAACGCGAGCGGCGTGCCGCCCTCGATCGTGATCCGGTTGCTGTCATAGATCCAGCAGAGATTGGAAAGCTTGAGGTGCCCGGCGAGCGAAGCAGCTTCGCTGGAAACTCCCTCCATCATGCATCCATCGCCGCCCAGCGCATACACGTTGAAATTGTAGAGGTCTTCAAACCCCGGCTGATTATATCGTGATGCGAGCCATCTCCCCGCAAGCGCCATCCCCACGCTGTTCGCGTAGCCCTGGCCGAGCGGACCCGTCGTCGTCTCGACGCCCGTCGTCAGATGCGATTCCGGATGGCCGGGGCAGCGGCTTCCCAGTTGCCGGAAATTCTTGATGTCCTCTAGACGCACGGCGAGACCATCGAGAATTTCCAGGTTCTTTCCGGCCTCTTTGACTCCCGCCAGATGCAACACCGAATACAGCAGCATGGAAGCGTGCCCTGCGGAGAGAACGAAGCGATCGCGATTGGGCCAAAGCGGATCGCTCGGATCGTACCGCAGAAATTCCTGCCACAGGCAGTAGGCCAGCGGCGCCATAGCCATGGGCGTGCCGGGATGCCCGGAAACAGCAGCCTGCACAGCGTCCATGGAAAGTGTGCGGATCGTGTTGATGCACAGCATCTCCATCGGCGTAGCGGCATTAGGAATGGAAGCACTCGCACTGGTTACGCTCATCCTGGCTCCTTGGCGGTGGCGCGGAATGGAGCGCCATCCCACAGACTGGCTGGACCGCTGCTCCACCCAGAGGCGGATATTGTACGACAGGTTGAATCGCTTGGCGGCAATTGCAGTGACGCACCGAGCGCGGCGCGGTTCGGAAATGGCACATACGAAACCCGCGCCCCTCCACGAATGTCTTTTCATTTACTCGGAAACCTTATAACTAGGCTCGCTGCCGCACGATTATCCCGGCTACCTCTGGGGCGTGCACGGATTGTGCGTGGATCAGGACGGCAATCTGTACGTCGCTGAAGTGGACTCTGGACGCATACAGAAGTTTACGCCGAGAGCGGGTGCCAATCCAGCCTTCCTGCTTGCCAAGCCGGTCTATCAGGCCTGGAAGTAGTAACCGGAAATAGGAAAAGGCTGGGCCGGCCGCGATTTGCAGCTGCCAGCCCAGCCTTCGGCTTTTCAGATGCCTCGCCGGCAGAATATTGGAGTATGATGCGCGGCATGCGGGCCCATTTGGGTGCAATGATTTCGGCGCCAGTGTCGTAAAAACATTTGGTTGTGTTTGACAAGGACCAGCAGCGGACAAAGGAGAGCCATGTCGAAAACTCGTAAGCCTTCCATCACGCCAAAGAACGACACTGAACGACTCGCAGGAATGGGAAAAGGATTCACCCGGAGATCGCTTCTCAAAAGCGCAGTAGGCGCGGCGGTGGGCGCGGCTGCCGCCGGATTTGTGGGCACGGCGAATTCACGCGCGCAGGTGCAGGGACTTTATACTTCCAATCTGCCTCCGGAAATTCCCCTTCCTCTCGGTTCGCTGACGTTTCTCGACAAGAAGCAGTACATCCACAACATGGAAATCGTCTCCCACATGCCCGGCGCCAGCATTAGCGGTGGCGAGCCGCTTATGGCCATGTGGGCCAAGGGCAAGCAACGGCTCTTGCCGGCCGGCGGAGACTTTGTCGACGTCAGCGAGGCCAAGAATCCGGTCATGCTGAATAAGAAGCGCGTGATTCAAGGCGGCGGCGCGGTTGTCTACAACACCAAGCTCAAGAAATGGATCATGATGTGCACCGCTGCGCAGCCCCTTACCAGCGCGGACATTCAATATCCGCACGGCCAGTATGACAAGGAATTGCGCGACAAAGTCCTCGCCTACAAAGGCCTCCGCGGAATCCGTAACTATGACATCACCGATCCCACCAAACCGAATATGCTGCAGGAATACAACACCGGAGAGAAAGGCAACGGCACGCACCACAATTTTTATGACGGCGGAAAGTACGCCTATCTCGATTGCGGGTGGGACGAAACGCTGCGACTCGAGAATCACCAGCGCCCCTACAGCAATGCCCTCATGATCGTGGACATGTCCGATCCCGCGAACGTGCAGGAAGTTTCCAGGTGGTGGGTCCCTGGACAGAAATTAGGCGAGGAAGAAGAATACAAAAAATATCGCTTCGCCGGAGACCACACCTCGTGGACCGGAAATCACGGCGCGATCACCGTGCCCAAGCGCGTCGAAGACGGCGGCACCATCGGCTACGGCGGCTTTGGCGCATTCGGGTTTTACGCCATGGATTTGTCCGACATAAAACACCCCAAACCCTATGGCCACATGCAATATGAATTCGACACCTACGGAACAATTCCGTTCCACACGTGCTATCCAGTCATCGCGGACGGAGCCCATCCCCGGCTTCTGAACAAAGTTGTCGCCGTGCACGAGGCGCTCGAAGCCGACTGCCGCGAAAATTACCACACGCCTTACATGATGGACGTGAAAGATCCCAAGAATCCAAAAATCATCGGCTTCTTCCCGCGCCCCGCGGCGCCTCCCGACGCTCCCTACACGGATTTCTGCTTCGCGCGCGGACGCTTTGGTTCGCACAACACGCAGTGCTGGCTCGCGCCCGGCACTTCCAATCCCGCAATCATTGTGATCGCCTGGTTCAACGCCGGTGTCCGCGTTTTCGATATTTCCAACCCAACCGAGCCAAAAGAGGTTGCGTGGTTTGTGCCACCTCTCGAAGGCGAAATCAATAACTATGATTCCTGGTGGCGCGGCACGACGGAAAATGTTTTCGTGGAATTCGATCGCAACCTGATCTGGATCGGGACGCACGCAGGATCCTACTGCCTGTCCTGCCCCGCACTGGGCAAGCCGGTAACCGAGCCCACGAAAGTCATGAAATGGTCGATCCCGCACTGCAATGTCGGTTGGGACGATCAAACCGCGCGCAGCTTCTATTTCGGGCGATCGCTGAGCCAGATGGGTTAGTCTGGAAAGCGTGCGGCTAACGAGAGAATCTTTGTAGAGCTAAACGATGCTATTTGGACTCGGACAATCTTTGTAGGGCACGGCTTCAGCCGTGCCGTTAAGGATGCAGAATCAGTTCGGCTTTAGCCGCTGGCCCGCTCGATATCGAGTCTCCACACACGTTCCAGGATGAGCGGCCCACCGCAGCCAGGAGAAAGTGATGCCACACAAAATCTCTCGCAGAAACTTCACTCGCAGCCTGATGGCCGCCGGCGGAACGCTCCTCGTCACCCGCCGCGCACGCGCCGCGGAATTTGAATTGCGCCAGTTCCACAATCAGCCGGCCGATAGCCCGCTGGATAAGTGGCTTACGCAAATGTGGGCTGCCGTAAAAACCGAAACTAACGGCCGCGTCCAGGTCCAGACGTTTCCGGACAACAACAAGCTCGCCGGAGGAGACCCCGCCGCGCTTAACATGGTGGTCACCGGCGAATTGGATTTCTTCACGTTGAATGGCGGCTCCATCGGAAATCTCGTTCCCGCGTCGAACGTACAAGGGGTTCTATTCGCCTTCCACACTCCTGCTCAGGTATTCGACTCACTGGACGGTGATCTGGGCGATTATTTGCGCGAGGAGATGAAAACCAAAGGCATCTACGCCGTTCCAAAAGGCTGCTTCGACAACGGATTCCACCAGATTACCTGCTCGACCCACCCGATTCGCACCGTGGAGGATTTGCAGGGCCTGAAGATTCGCACTCCCGACGCCCCCATCTACGTGGAGGCCTGGAAAGCCATGGGCGCTTCGCCCGTCGTTGCCAATTTCAACAAGCTGTATGAGACGTTGAAAAGCGGCGCGGCCGAGGCACAGACCAACCCGCTGGCCGTCGCCGAATTGTTAAAACTTTACGAAGTCCAAAAGTATGTGAGCATGACCAATCACGGCTGGTCTGGATTCAATCTGCTCGCGAACTGGAAACTGTGGCAGCGCTTCCCTTCCGACGTGCAGGCGGTCATCGAGCGCAACACCGTCAAATTCGTCCGCCTGCAGCGCGAAGAATTGAACGCCCTCAACACCGAACTTCGCACCAAGCTGGCCACGCAGGGCATGACCTTCAACGAAGCGGACACTTCCTCGTTCCGCCCCCGTCTGGCGTCTTATTATGCGCACTGGAAGGAAACTATTGGAGAGCGCGCCTGGAGCCTCCTTGAAGCTCACGTCGGCAAGTTAGCTTGAATTTGTAGCGCGGCGTCTCGCTTGTTCCGACGCAAGAGGGGCCGGCGTTTTTGCGTTGCGCGCCCATCAGGAAAATCGCCGGCGGGACGCCGGCGCCACAAAAACCCTGCGAACTCCTATAATTAATTCGGCCTCTCGCGCAAAAATCATCTCCCCGCAGGCAACGCATTCAGCGGCGGCTCGTTCTGATCGCGGAAAGGAAGCCGTAGTTTCCTTGCAATCTCCGGCCAAAATTCCCGCAGCTCGTCATATCCAATGTCCAACGCCACATCGATAGAAATGTTTTGGGCCGCGGGCACAAAGCCGCGCCGCGTTCCGGGATGATAGAGATTGCTGATCGATGTTCCGCTGATTTCTCCCAGCCATTCCGAATAGTTAAAGATCGGTTTTCCGTGGTCATCGTACGCAATAATCGCGTGCGTCACTGCGTGCATAAGGCGCCGCCCTGCCGGACCCTGCCCCATCCGGTAGTACCGCGGATCTTCTGAAAAAATAGTGGTATACGCAAATTCCTTGAAAAATCGGAATTGAACTTGATCGGTATAACTCGCGCCCAATCGTATGGCATAGCCCTTCCCGCCCTGCCCAAATGTTGGATCCTGATTCTCCGCCTGTGAAATACCCGCGTCGAACCCCGCAGCCAGGAACGTTTCGGGATCGACGGAATCGCGAAGGAACAAATAGAATTTGTCTTTGATTCCGAGCGAGCAAAGGACGAACCCTTGCCTGTAATGGGGGTCGTGAACCGACTGGCGGTCGAGTTTTTGTGTGAACGTGCCGATGAGCTTGTGAAACGGCCCATCGTAATCCTGCAATTCAACCATCGGCGGCGGCTGGACGCACTGGCCAGAACTGCTCAGCACGACCTGCCCGGGCAAGTCTACCGGCGCGGCCGGCGGAGATGGAATTGGAGGCGTCTCCGGCGCGGCCGGCGGAGGAGGATTTGTCGGCGCCTCCTGCGCGCGCACTGCGGCGCTCCCGGCTAGCGCGGCGGCCAGGACCGCCCCGCACAGCACGAGGCGGGCGCAAATCTTTGACACAGGACGGATCCAGCAAGACCGACAATCCCGCCCAAATCCTTGTGGAATCCTTTGGCCCGAGAGGAAACACATCTGGAATTATCACATAACCTTAAGCGTGACCGTGCGGAGGTGATCGCTGATTCCACCGGAAGTTGCGTTAACGGTGATCGTGTAGGTCCCCGCCGGAGTAGCGCCGGGATTGAACTGCGCGGGGACGATTGTCCATCTCCACTGCCCCACAAGCGACAAGTCCCACGCGATTGCGATCAAGAACATGACCAGGAATAGTCGGAGCGAGAGCGCTGCGCTCGGCCATGCCACAAGTCCAGAGCGAAAGTCCCACTAGGGCAAATCCTATGCCTGCCAAGCTGCACCAACGACATGCTTCGCGCGGCCACGCACCTGCGGAAAAATTCGAAGATGGACGCCGGATGACTGCGGAGTCGTCGTGACGGTAGACAGCGTCACAGTTTGCGGCGTAGCGCTTCCGGGTGATCGGAGCTCGATGGCACAAAGGAGGCGCTCGCCTCCGGAGGAAGCCCGGAGGTGGAAAATGTTACGCGGCTTTCAGACGTGCCGCTAAGGGCGAAAGCGTCAAGGCGAAGTTCGCCGGTTGGCCGGGCGGTGAGGGACTGGCTTGAAGAGATGGCGCTCACATTTATAGTCCGCAACGACGAAACTGATCGCGGCCGTGGTGCCGCCGCCGGGGGGCGGGTTCACGACGGTGATATTCAGCGTTCCACTTTGCGCGAGATCGCTGGGCATTAAAGTGACCTGCAGAAGAGTGGAACTCAAGTAAATCGTCGCGCGCGAACCGCCGTTCACAAACACGACGGAACCTGGCGTAAATCCTGTGCCGGTGATATTCAATGTGAACGCGTTGCTGCCCGCAGGCAGACTTGGCGGGGTTACCGAGCTCCTCCCGGCTGCGGATTGTTGACCGTAAACGTCATCTGCACAGAAGTGAACCCGTCCGGGTTCGTCACAATCACGTAAGGGTTCCCCGCAATGGCAATCGCGCTCGCCGGAATCGAAGCTGTCAGTTGCGTTGTGTTCACAAACGTCGTGGACACATTATTCAGGTTGAAGCTGACCTGCGAACCCAGCACAAAGCCGCTGCCATTCAAAGTGAGGGTGAACGCCGGCCCGCCCGCTGTCGCGCTCGTTGGTGAAATGCTCGTCACCACGGGCTGTGTGACAGGCGGCCCAATCGTCAGCGTAATCGCGTTGGAAGTCCCACCGCCGGGGACGCCGTTCGAAGGGGTCGTTACCGTGATACTGGCTGTCCCCTGGGCCGCGATTTGAGCGTTCGAAATCTCCGCCGTGATCAATGCCGGACCGTCAAACGACGTTCCCAGGGGAGTGCCATTAAAATTAACGACCGAATCGGTCACGAAGTTGGAACCGTTCACGAACAAAGCGAAGGCGCTCCCTCCAG
The DNA here is from genome assembly GCA_963804145.1 of uncultured Acidobacteriota bacterium. GTDB lineage: Bacteria > Acidobacteriota > Terriglobia > Acidiferrales > UBA7541 > Palsa-360. Next base: position 97,414 of record CAWDPI010000013.1, read on the forward strand.
CCGCAACGCTCGAAGGATTGATAAATGAAATGGCTGGGGCAAGAGCAGCCACAGGGAATTCGACGGAAGTGGAAGCCCCGCCACCGGGGAGCGGATTGAACACAAAGACCACGGCCGTCCCGTCGTTGTCGACATCGCTGGCGAGGATGCTGGCATTCAGTTGCCCTGAATTCACAAACGTCGTGATTCGCGCCTGCCCTCCAAAATACACCGTGGCGCCGGGCACGAAATTCGCCCCGTTGACCTGCAAGGTGAAAGCCGTGTCAGTCGCAGTCGTCGAAGGCGGCGAAAGCGAAGAAATCATGGGCGTAGGATTCAGCAAAATCGTCGCGCCATAGGAGATCGCCAATCCGCCCGCGGCGCTTTCCGCCGAATCCGTCCATGGTGACCAGGGCAATCGAGTGAGCGCTCCAGAAGAAGCGTTGATGGAGAAACCCAGGATTTGCGCGGAACTGGTCGTTGCGGACGTATACGCAGTAGACGTCGAATAGGCAAAATTGCCCGTGGGGTCCACAACCATGGACGTGGGATTAATCCCATCCGGAAATGGCGAGCCGGGAACCTGCGCGAGCGCCCCAGTCCCGGGTTCGATGGCAAAAGCAGAGATGCTTCCGTCATACTTGCTTGGAGCATTGCCGCTCTGAAAAAAATGATTCTCACTCGCAACAAATAGGAAGTTCCCCGATGGGTGCACCGCTAAGGAGGAAGGAAAGATCGGTACAGTGTAAGGTGATCCTGAAATTTCGGTGAGTGACACGCCCGCTGAACTGACAGTAAAAACATCAGCCTGACTCGAGGGAGTATCAATCGAAAACAGAAAACTGCCGCTCGGGGATAAGGCAATCTGGCTTGCTTCCCCAGTAGTATCGGGCTGGACCGACCCGACGGGAGCGAGCGTTCCGCTGCCAAAATCGATGGAACAAATCAAGGCCGGCGCCCTCACATTGCCGGCTGCGACTTGACCCAAATATGCGTAATTCCCTGCCGGATTAAACGCAATCGAAACCGTGAGGATCCCCGGCCCTGTGACCCAAGGCGTAGGGGAAGAGCTCGCCGCAGTCAAGACCCCCGTAACACTGTCAATCGAGTATTCGTAAAGAAATTCCTCCAGCGCGCCGTTGACTACGCTGGTCGCGAAGACATACAGAAACCGGCCGGTCGGGTCAACGGCGGAAACGATAGGCGCGGACGTGTTGGGCGGAGTTCCGATCGGATACGGCGCTCCGGATAACTCCGTGAGTGCGCCACTGACGGGGTCGACTGAAAATCCCGTAATATCCTCGGACTGTTCGTTCGCCACGTAGACAAATCTTCCGGTGGGATCGACAACAAGTTGTAGCGGAGACAGTCCGGCATTAAAGGGCGAGCCGGGAACTTCGCTGATCGCGCCGGTCGAAGAGTTCACGCTGTAAACGTGAATCGTCCCGGTCGGCACCCCTTTGTTTTCCAGCGAAAACAGAAAGATGGGCTGAGTGGTTTGCGCCGCGATCGGCGAGCAAAATGCCGCAAAAATAAAGGCGAAGATTGTGGCTGCCAGGATTGTGCGCACGGGCGCCTCCCATTCAATCGTCAGCGGGGCTGGAAACGCACGCCCGTAGCGAACGCGGGAGATATCCGAGTGGCCGGAACGACCGAGGCTTCGCGCTTCAACCGGAAAGGGGGATGCCCAAACTCATACTGCCAACGGCTGCTGCGCGGTTTCCTGGAGGGGGAGGACTTCACCGCGTGAGGGACATTCTACTCTACCGCTATCCCAATTAACAATATAAAAAGTCATTAAACATGACAAATGGACACCTTGCCGGACCCGAGAGGCGCTCTAACCAAACTCGTACTTCCTCTCGCTTCATTTCGCCGAACTGAATTCGTGCCAGTGAAATTCAAACGAAGCATCGCGATGGGCCAGCAGATAGGAAACGCTGTGCCCTCCAGGGTAGAGGTGGAACTCGTGTGGAATCTTGAGGGAATCGAGCGTCTCGTGCAGTTCGCTCGCGCCGCGGTAAAAACCGTACGAGTCTTCCGTCCCGCAATCGAAGTAAATCTTCATTTTCAAAAGCGCGGCCGCGTTTTGCCGCGCCAGCATGTACGGGCTGTTCAGATCCCAGAATTTCCGGTCAATCGGATTGCCGAACACGTTGGCAAGCAGTTGCGCGGCCAGATTCCCGGACGACGCGCCGGCGCTCACGCCCTGCGGCGGCTCCCGCACCAGGGCCCCGCTATGCGCGCTCACCGAACCAAACAGCTCCGGGTGCGCAAACGCCATTCGCAGCGCTCCATATCCGCCCATCGAAAAGCCGGTGATCCCGCGCGTGGCGCGCTCGCTCCGAACCCGGTAAGTCCGCTCCACGAACGGCACAAATTCGCGCACGAAGAAATCACTGTACGGCGTCTTCCCGTCCCGTGAGTTGATGTAAAACGTATCCCACCCGTCCGGCGCCACCACCAGGAAATCGCCCGCCATGTGATCGCGCCGCAAATCCTGCAGCGCGTTCCACTCCCCATCCAAAGCAGCCGTCCTTTCATTCCCACCGAGCCCGTGCAGCAGGTACAACACCGGATATTTTCTCGTCTTCGCATCCGCAGCCGAATAACTGGCCGGCAGATAAACGCAATAGCGCACAGAGGATTGAAGAAGGGCGCTGTGGAATGCTCGGCAGTCCGCACGCTCCTGCGAGCGCGCGCTGGCCGAAAGGGAAAGCGCCAGAAACAAAAATACCGCGATGTGTCCTGATCGGTGCCTCGGACGGTTGAGAGACATAAACAAGAGATTTCCATTGTAGAGGCCCCAGCTCGCTGGAACAAGAGGGCTTAACCGGGCCGTTAGCCGTCTTACAGAATCCTTATGAGCTGTCCACGACTTCCTAACTTGGGAAGACGCATCATTTCCCTGTAAGGCAGGAACGGAAAGGGTGACCTACAACGTGATCAAGGGTGATAAGGCGCACAGCGTGATCTGCCTCGAAAAGGCACCACTGGATCGAAACGTAACTGCTTGGGCGTAAATGCTCATAGGGGCTCTCCAGGCAGGAGACGGAAAGGATGCCAGATTCATGAGGTACTCACGAGGCGCCGGAAGGGGGTCCAATGGCCATGACAATTTTCCTTCTGCTCAATGGCATGGGCGTCGTTTTCTTGCTCTACGTGCTGGCAAACTTCTGGAAAGAGGGGCACAGGCCAAACAACAGTGCCCGAAAGTACGCGGCGGAATATGCGTGGCGGGACTGGGCTAACGTGGTCGTCGTGACTCACCCGATTTCTCACTCTGCCCAGGGCGGCCTCTCCGTGATACCGTTTCGGGCGCGAGACCGATATAGTGACAAACCGGCGCGCAGGGTGGCCTCATAAGAGGCGCCTGAAGCTTCTGTTCGAGGGATTTCCACAAGGTGAGCGAAGCACGGACCCGGGCAACGAATTATGATGCCCGGGATGTGAAGAAGGAAGGATAGCGATGTTTGACACAATTTTTACGATCTCGACGCTGGTATTTTTTGGGTTGTCAGTTCTGTACGTGAAATTCTGCGATGGATTGAGGTAAGGAAAATGCTCGATACGGTCGTGTCGCTGGCGGTCTGTGTAGGCCTGCTGATCTATCTTGTGTACGCGATGCTGCGTCCGGAAAAGTTCTGACCATGACAAACAACGGCTGGTTCCAAATCCTGCTTTTTCTGTTGGTAGTGCTGGCGCTTACGAAGCCGCTGGGCTCGTTTATGACTCGCGTATTCAACCGGGAGAAAACTTTTCTCGACCCGGTCATGCGCCCGATCGAGAAACTGGTGTACCGGCTGACAGGCGTCGACGAAACCAAAGAGATGCGCTGGACAGAATACGCCGGCGCGATGCTGACTTTCAGCGGCATTACGATGTTTGTTCTTTACGTTCTCCAGCGCCTGCAAGGCCACATAAAATTCCTGAATCCGCAGAATCTCCCGGGCGTCGCTCCGGACCTAGCCTTCAACACGGCCGCCTCTTTTACAACCAACACCAACTGGCAGGCCTACACCCCGGAAACGACCATGTCATACCTGACGCAGATGGCCGGCCTCGCGTACCACAATTTTATTTCCGCGGCCGTAGGAATCGCTCTGGCCATCGCCATCGTCCGCGGCATTTCGCGGCGCGAACAGGACACACTCGGCAACTTCTGGGTGGATATGACGCGCGCTACCTTCTGGGTTTTGATGCCCGGCTGCGTGCTTGGCGCGCTCTTCCTGGTCTGGCAGGGCGTGCCGCAAAACTTCAAGCCCTACGCGACCGCCGAGCTCGTGGATCCGCAAACCGTGCAGACTACCGACTCCGCCGGAAAGACCACAACACAAATCATCAAGGAGCAAACGATCGCGCTCGGCCCCACTGCCTCTCAGGAAATGATCAAAGAGCTGGGAACCAACGGAGGCGGTTTTTTCAACGCCAACAGTGCTCATCCCTATGAAAATCCCACGCCTCTCACAAATTTCTTCGAGCTGGTGTTGATTTTCGCAATCGGATCAGCGCTGACATACACGCTCGGGCAGATGACGGGTTCGCCGCGCCACGGTTGGGCGGTGTGGTGCGCGATGGCGATTTTGTTTCTGGTGGGAATCACAGCGGCATACTCGGCCGAGGCGCGGGGCAACCCGTTGGTTCAAACCTCGGCGAACCATTTGCAGCCAGCGGGAAACATGGAGGGCAAGGAAGTCCGCTTCGGAATTGCCAACTCGGCGCTGTGGGCCGTGGTGACAACCGACACGAGCTGCGGAGCGGTCAACTCGATGCACGATTCCTTCACGCCCCTTGGCGGAATGATTCCTCTGATCGATATACTTCTCGGCGAGGTTGTGTTCGGAGGCGTCGGGTCCGGCCTCTACGGAATTATTGTGTTTATCATACTTTCCGTTTTCATCGCGGGGTTGATGGTGGGACGCACTCCCGAATACCTCGGCAAAAAGATCGAAGCATTCGATGTGAAGATGGCGATGCTTACCGTCCTGATCTATCCCTTGTTTGTGCTTGGATATACCGCAATCTCCCTGGTATCGAAATTCGGCGTGTCAAGCCTTGCGAACGCGGGGCCACATGGCCTGTCAGAAATCTTTTATGCCTATGCGGAAGCCGGCGCGAACAACGGATCGGCCTTCGGCGGCCTCAACGCCAACACTCTTTGGTACAACTCGACGCTCGCGACGACCATGCTGTTCGGACGATTCTTCATGGTGATCCCGGTCCTGGCGATTGCCGGCAGCCTGGTCCGCAAGAAACATGTCCCGGAGTCCTCCGGCACCTTCCCGGTTACCACGCCGCTGTTCACCGGCCTGTTGATCTCCGTGATTTTGATCGTTGGCGCGCTCACTTTTTTCCCGGCGCTCAGCCTGGGCCCGATCCTCGAGCACCTGCTGATGTACGCGGGAAAGACTTTCTAAGGAAAATAAGAAGACATGACAGCCCAAGCGAGAAAGAGCAGGTCGATCTGGGACGGCGCAATTGCCCGCCGGGCAACGTGGGATTCCTTCGTAAAGCTGAACCCGCGAACGCTGATGAAGAACCCCGTGATGTTCGTCGTCGAGATTGGCGCTGCGCTGCTTACCGTGGAGCTTGTGAACCACGCACTGCACCACACGCAGGGGTTTGGATTTGAGTTTCAAATAACGATCTGGCTGTGGTTCACGGTGCTGTTCGCCAATTTCGCTGAAGCCATGGCCGAGGGGCGCGGCAAGGCACAGGCGGACACGCTGCGCAAAGCGCGTACGGAAACCATCGCCTATAAATTGAAGCCCGATGGCTGCACAGTGGAAATGTCCGGTTCCAAACTTCGCGCCGGAGACGTGGTCCTCGTCATCGCAGGGCAATTCATTCCGGGAGACGGCGAAGTCATCGAAGGCGTAGCCTCGGTCGATGAATCCGCCATCACAGGTGAATCCGCCCCTGTTATTCGCGAATCCGGCGGCGATCGCTCGGCCGTGACGGGCGGCACGCGCGTGCTTTCCGATGAAATCAAAGTCCGCATCACTTCCAATCCCGGCGAGACCTTCCTCGACCGCATGATCAAGATGGTTGAGGGAGCTTCGCGACAGAAGACGCCGAACGAAATCGCGTTGAACATTCTATTGTCAGGGCTCACGATTATCTTCCTGCTCGCCGTGGCGACGCTGCAGCCCATGGCCATCTATTCGGGCGCCCCGCAAAGCGCCTTCGTGCTCTGGTCCCTGCTGGTGTGCCTGATTCCAACGACCATCGGCGGTTTGCTTTCCGCCATCGGCATCGCAGGAATTGACCGCGTCATTCAGCGCAACGTAATGGCCATGTCCGGCCGCGCCGTGGAGGCCGCGGGCGATGTGGACACGCTGCTGCTCGACAAAACCGGAACGATCACACTCGGCAACCGGCAAGCGACGGAATTGATTACCGCCCCCGGCGTGACCGACGCGGAACTGGCCGACGCGGCGCAGCTTGCCTCGCTCGCCGACGAAACTCCCGAGGGGCGCTCCATCGTCGTCCTGGCAAAAGAGAAGTACGGACTGCGCGGGCGGCCTCTGTCCTCCCTCGAAGCGACTTTCATTCCCTTCACCGCGCAAACGCGCATGTCCGGCGTCGATTTTGACGGCCGCGCAATCCGCAAGGGCGCGCCCGATTCAATCAAAAAGTATGTCATCGAACACGGCGGCGCAGTTCCAACGGAAGTCGATGATACGGTGCAGCTTGTTGCCAGCTCCGGCGCGACGCCGCTGCTGGTCGCTGTTAGCGGCCGGGTCATGGGCACCGTGCGTCTCAAGGACATCGTCAAAGGCGGCATGCGCGAACGCTTCGATCACCTTCGCGCCATGGGAATCCGCACCGTAATGATCACGGGTGACAACCGCCTCACCGCGGCGGCCATTGCTCAGGAAGCCGGCGTCGACGATTTTCTAGCCGAGGCCAAGCCCGAAGACAAGCTGGCTCTGATCCGCAAAGAGCAGGCCAAGGGCAAACTCGTTGCCATGACGGGTGACGGCACCAACGACGCGCCCGCGCTTGCGCAAGCGGACGTTGGTCTTGCCATGAACGCGGGCACGCAGGCGGCCAAGGAAGCAGGCAACATGGTCGATCTCGATTCCAATCCGACCAAGCTGATCGAAGTGGTGGAAATCGGCAAGCAGATGTTGATCACTCGCGGCGCGCTGACCACATTTTCAGTAGCCAATGACGTGGCCAAATACTTCGCCATCATTCCTGCAATGTTTGCGGGAGCTTTCCCTGTGCTCGAGGCGCTCAACATCATGCATCTGAAGACGCCGCAATCGGCGATCTTGTCCGCCGTGATTTTCAACGCGCTGATTATCGTCGCCCTGGTGCCGCTTGCGCTGCGCGGCGTGCAGTATCGCCCCATGGGTGCTTCGGCGTTGCTGCGATGGAATCTGCTGGTCTACGGCGTAGGGGGGATCATCGCACCTTTCATCGGCATCAAGTTTATCGATGTGGTCATTACCACCCTGCATTGGGCCTGAGAAAGAGAATTTGTTTTGAGGACACTGCGATGAAAAAGCATTTCATGACTTCGATCTGGATGACCGTCGTGACGACGCTGCTGCTCGGCATCGTCTACCCCTTCGTGGTGACGGGGCTCGCGCAAATTCTCTTCCCCCGGCAAGCCAACGGCGATCTCATTACATTGAACGGAAAAATCGTCGGCTCGCATCTCATCGGCCAGCCGTTTTCCTCGCCCGGATATTTTCGATCGCGTCCCTCCGCGGCAGGCAACGGTTACGACGCCGGCAACTCAGGCGGCTCGAATCTCGGGCCCACGAATAAGATGCTGATCGACCGAATGACCGGCGATGTCCAAAAGGCGCAGGCAGAAAATCCAAACGCGCTGGTCCCGATGGACCTCGTCACCACGTCCGGTTCAGGTCTTGACCCGCACATTTCACCGGATGCCGCGGCCTTCCAGGTCCCGCGCGTCGCCCACGAGCGCAACATGAGCGAAGCCGACGTCAGCGCACTCGTCGCCAACCACACCGAAGGTCGCCAGCTAGGATTCCTCGGCGAGCCCCGCGTCAACGTGCTGGAATTGAATTTGGATTTAGATACGACGCATCCAATGCACAAGTAGGACGGGCTTCAGCCTGTCTCCCTTTGACTTCTGCCAGCCCACAATAATCAAAACCCGACAGGCTGAAGCCCGTCCTACTTGCCTTTCTTCGGTTTACTCGAAGCGGGACCGACAGGCTCAAACCGGTATCCCACCCACGGATCCGTATGGATGTACTTGGGATGCGCAGGGTCCGGCTCGATCTTCTTCCGCAACTGGTTGATGAACACTCGCAAGTATTCGGTCTCGTCGCCGTAGTCCGGCCCCCACACCGCCTGCAAGAGGCGCCTGTGCTCCAGCGGCTTGCCCTGGCTTGCCACCAGGTGTCGAAGAAGCTCAAATTCCTTCGGCGTCAGCCGCACCGGGCGGCCCTGGACCAGCAATTTTCTCCGTTCGAAATCAATCTCCAGATCGTTCGAAACGTACGTGGGGACAGGTTCCGCCGAAGAGGTGCGCCGCAGGGCCGCGCGAATGCGCGCCAGCAGCTCTTCCATGCCGAAAGGCTTCACGACGTAGTCGTCTGCCCCGGCGTCCAGTGCGAGCACCTTGTCGTGCTCCGTATTCCTCACAGTCAACATGATGATGGCGACGTCGGATTGATCGCGAATTTCCCGGCAAGTGTCGAGGCCGCTTTTGCCGGGCATATTGACGTCCAGCAGGACCAGCTCGGGCCGCTCCTTCCGCATGGTCTCGAGCGCTTCATCCCCGCTGCGCGCTTCCAGCACGGTATAGCCGTTGCTTGACAGCGTTGTGCGCATCACGCGGCGAATCTGCGGTTCGTCATCCACAACCAGTATCGTGGGTGTGCTCATTATTGTTCCGTCGTCCCCCTGAGGATCGGCAAGCTAAAGGAAAATACAGACCCGTGTTCCACCTGGCTGATCACCCCGATTGTTCCTCCATGCGCCTCGACGATCGCTTTTGCGATCGGCAGGCCCATACCCGTGCCCTGCACGCGGTAGCGCTGGTCGGTGCCGCGGTAAAATTTGTCGAAAATCAGGCCGAGTTCCGCGTCGCCGATTCCCGGCCCCTGGTCGGCCACGCTGAACTGCACGAATTCATCTTTTTCTTCCGCGCTGATTGTAATGGGATGGTCGGGAGCGGAATATAAATTCGCATTCTGGATCAAATGGACGAGCACTTCTTTTGCGCGCGCCACGTCCGCGCGCACCCGCAGGTCCGGATTTTTCAATTCAATGCGGATCGGCCGCGTCCCAAGTACACCCTTGCACACATCGAGCGCGCCGGCAATCAATTCGTCCGCGCGAACGGATTCGAGCTGAAGTTTGACTTCCCCAGCCTCCAGCCGCGCCATCTCCGCAGCTTCCCCGACGAGGCGGTTCAGCCGGTCACACTCTTCATCGATGATGTGGAGCAGTTCGTCCCTCTGGCCTCCGTCCAGCTTGGCCGGGGAAAGCAGCGTGGTGACCGAAGCCTTCATGGACGTGAGTGGCGTGCGAAAATCGTGCGTAATCGCGTCAAGCAGGGCCGACTTCAGCCGTTCGCCCTCGCGTGCCGCCTCCGTCTTCCCCACCATTTCGATGGCGTGCGCCCGCTCGATAGCCACCGCGATTAGCGTGCCCATGGCCTCCAGTGACTCCCGCGAAAGGACGGGGCCCGAAATGCCCATACTCCCAAGAATCCGCGAGCCCAGCCGCAACGGAGCAAAGCATACACTGTGCTCGGCATCGATCTGCAGCTCTTCACGCGCGACCACGGCTTTCAAAAAAGCCGCATCCAGCTGCGGCAGGTTCATTCCTGACCGGTATACTTTCTGCTTGTCCGAAAGAAACAGCGCGGCTGCCCCCACCTCAAAGGACTCGACGATCTGGCGGGGAATGGCGTTCAACAATTCGATGGGATTTCCCGCACTCAGCAGGCGCTGGCTGAATTTGTAGAGACGCTCCACCTCATGGCGCCGGCGGTTCGCTTCCGCGGCCTGGTTGCGCGCCCGCGAAGAAAGATCGCTCGCTAGAATCGAAGTGGCCAGAAAAGTGAAAAGCGCGACCCAGTTTTGAGGGTCTGCGATGGTAAACGTGCCGACGGGCGGCAAGAAAAAGTAATTATAGGTTAGCGTCGCTGCCACGGACATGAACACGGAAACGCCAAGTCCCCACAGGGCGGAAACGCCGAGGATGGCAAGCAAATACGTGAACGCCACGGTGGTTGCGTTGAACCGGCGCTCGTGCTGGTAGAAATAAGTAATGGCCAGGACCGCAGCCAGCGCGGCGGCATATCGGGCGAGGGTGGTGGGCAGATTTTTGCTCACGGGCCGATTCTAGCCTAGCATTTCTTGGGTAGAATGAACGAGAATATCTAGCGTGACAAAGACACCGGACCAGTGGCTCGAGGAAATCTCCCCCAAAGAACGGACTGAGGGGATTCTGAAGCTCTTCCTGGGCTATGCCCCGGGCGTAGGCAAGACTTTCAGCATGTTAAGCGAAGCCATCCGTCGGCGAAGCCGCGGAGAGGACGTAGTCATCGGCTTCGTTGAGACTCACGGAAGAAAGGGTATCGCCGAGCTCGCCTCACAGCTCGAACAAGTCCCCCGGCGAAAAATCGAATACAAGGGAACGATTTTTGAAGAGATGGACCCCGAGGCCATCAAGGCCAGAAATCCCCGCGTGGTCCTTGTCGACGAGTTGGCGCACACCAATATTCCGGGAAGCAAACACCGCAAGCGGTATGAAGACGTGTTGGACCTCGTCGAAGCGAAAATGGAAGTCCTCTCGACCGTCAATGTGCAACACCTCGAAAGCATCGCTCCCACCGTGGGCGCCATCACCGGAATCAAGATTCGCGAAACGGTGCCGGATTGGGTATTGGAACACGCCAATGAAATCGTGATGGTCGATTTGACGCCGGAAGCTCTGCAGAACCGCATGAAGCGCGGCGAAGTTTATCACACCGAAAAAGTGGATCAGGCGCTGAAAAATTTTTTCCGCAGAGGAAATCTCATCGCCCTTCGTGAGCTCGCCCTGCGCCAGGTGGCGGAACAGGTGGACCGCAGCCTGGAAACCTACATGGAGCAGAAGGACATCCAGGATCCGTGGCCGGTGCGCGAACGGATTGCGGTGTGCTTCAGCTCGAATCCCCGAGCGCAATATTTGATCGCGCGCGCCTCCCGCATGGCGCGCCGCATGGACGCCGAGCTGTACGCCATCTATGTTGACATTGGTCACGACACTTCTGACCAGGACAAAAATTCGCTCAACGCCAACATTCAATTTTCGGAAAGCCTCGGCGCGAAGGTCGTGAAATTGACAGGCAAGGACGTGTCTTCCGCCACGGCGGCGTTCGTCCGCGAAAAACATGTCACGCAGGTAATTTTCGGCCGCTCCGCCGTCGAGGGATGGAGGAAGTATTTGTACATGACCGCCATCCACCGCTTCCTGCGCGACGCCCCCGCAGCGGACGTGCACATCGTCACGCAGGAAACCGATTGAAGTAAGTCAGGTGGCGCAGGCTTCAGCCTGTGGGGCAATTGCCAATTGTTTGTAGGGCACGGCTTCAGCCGTGCCGTAAAGTTTGCAGAATTAAAACGGCTTTAGCCGCTGGCCTGTTGGGAATTGAGTAGCCGCAAAGGCTGAAGCCTGTGTCATTGATTGCCTCGCATCTCCACCTCGCGCGCCGGAACTTTGTGTCGATATTCAAACAGCTTCGCCAGCGGCGAACAAAAGTCCCCGTTTTCATCCTGTCCCATTGTGACGAATTTAAACGCGGATGTGACGTGGCGCACATAATTCAGGCGCCACGCGCTTGCAGACTGTACAATATCCGGCTGCACCGGACCGGGCTTGAAGAGCATCCAATATCGCGAGTTGCCATACAGGTTAAATACACCCGAGTGCCAAGCGGTTCGTACGATACCGAAAATCTCAAGAGGAGAACATGGCCCATTTATTTGATCCCCTATCGATTCGCGGAATCACGCTGCAAAATCGCATTGTCGTTTCCCCGATGTGCCAATATTCCAGCCAGGATGGATTCGCGAACGACTGGCACCTGGTGCACCTGGGCAGCCGCGCGACCGGCGGCGCCGGCCTGGTCTTCTCGGAAGCAACCGCCGTCACTGCCGAAGGCCGCATCACCTCCGAGGACCTCGGGATTTATAAGGACGAGCACGTCGAATTTCTCGCCCGCATCGTTCGATTCCTCAAGACCCAGGGAACTGTCCCCGGCATGCAGATTGCCCATGCGGGACGCAAAGCCAGCACGCAGATCCCCTGGCAGGGTTCCAGCAAAGTATCTGTGGCCGATGGCGGCTGGGTGCCTGTGGCGCCGAGCGCGGTCGCTTTCTCGGAAACCTATCCCATGCCCCGGGCCATGACAAAAGAAGAGATTCGAAGCGTCGTGGACGCGTTTGCGCAGGCCGCGCGCCGCGCACTGGAAGCCGGCTTCCAAGTTTTGGAGATTCATTCCGCGCACGGCTACCTGGCCCACGAATTCTATTCCCCGCTCAGCAATTTCCGGACGGATGAGTATGGCGGATCGTTCGAAAACCGCACCCGGATTGGCCGGGAAATCGTTACCGCGGTCCGCAAGGTGTGGCCGGAAAATCTTCCGCTTTTCATTCGAATCTCGGCAACAGATTGGAAGGAAGGCGGCTGGGACCTGGACCAGGCCGTGGAATTGGCGAAGCAGCTCAAGCCTCTGGGCGTGGATCTGGTGGATTGCTCCTCCGCGGGACTCGCCGTCGATCAGAAAATTATTGCCGGCCCCGGCTTTCAAGTTCCGTTCGCCGAACGCATTCGCCGCGACGCGGACATTCTGACCGCCGCCGTCGGATTGATCGAGACCAAGGAGCAGGTCGAGGATATCGTCGCCAAAAATCAGGCGGACCTGGTTTGCATGGCGCGCGAATTCCTGCGCGATCCTTACTGGCCTCTGCGAGCCGCGCGCGAATTGAAACAAAAAATGAGCTGGCCCGCGCAATATCTGCGAGCCGCCCCGCCGGATTCCCCCGCGCGAAAGCCGACGGAAACGCCCGCTGCTCAAGAGAAATCTGCCAGGTAATTTCCGAGTAGGGGCACGACATGTCGTGCCCCTACTCGTGAAAGGGACGACTTAGGAACGATCACGCATCCGGGAAAACATTCCAAAAATGGCGCGAACTTCGGGAAGACCAAGCGCCGCGGCCCCGGCAAAATAGGCGATGCCGTACGGACCGAGGACCACGATCGCGACGAGGATCGGATTACGATGGCCGACCGCGAGTAACAGCGCGCGGCCAATCCCCGCGGCCACCAGCGCGGCACACCAACCCTTCGCAAGATACACGCGAGACAATCCCGTTGCGCCAATTCTCCGGTTCAATGTGCGACGCAGCAGCGTGAATTCGATCCACGAGGAAATGCCCGCGGAAATCGTGAGTCCGGCGACGCCCCACCGCGAATCAATTCCCAATGCGTGCGGCAGTGGTATCGCCGAGAGATATCCGAGCACCGTCGTCAAGACCACGCGTATGATGGCGAAGTTCAGCGGCGTCCGCGTATCTTTCAGTGCATAGTAAGTTGAAGAATAGAGCCGCCCGAGCGTGGAGGCCAGCAGTCCAACCGTCGATCCCGCCAGGATTCCCCAGACGTAATTTGCATCCGCGTGAGTAAAGCGGCCGGACTGGTAGATCGCGGCCACGATCACGTCGCCCAGCACGAGAAAGGCCGCGACCGACGGAATCACGAAAAATGCGATTTGTCGCAGCCCCGCATTGAGGCGCTTGCGCAGCACTTCGGCGACTTCGGACTCCGCGCCCACCGCGCCCGACATGGCCGGAAGCTCCGCCGCCGACACCGACATCCCGAACAGGCTCACCGGCAGCGTGTACAGCGTCTGCGCGTAAGCCAGCGCGGCAACTGCGCCTGTAGGCAGCAAGCTGGCGAGCAGCGCGTCCACGTAGGCGCTGATCTGCACCACTCCCCTGCTGATAAACACAGGAAAGAAATTGCGCACGACGGTCCGGACATTTTCGAGATGAAAAGCAAACGATAGGTGCAAGCCCTTCAGCAGGCCCAGCACGACGGGCAATTGGATCGCCACCATCAGCGCCGCGCCGACGACAGATCCCCACGACAGAACAATGGCGAGCGGAAACTGCGCGTATCGCGCGCCGAATCCCCAAAGCGTGGCGATCATCGCCGCGTTCCAAATCACCGGCGCTGTGTAAGAAAGGAAAAATCGCCGGTGGCTGTTCAGGATTCCGAGGCACCATGCGGAAAAAACAAAAAGCCCCGCGCCGGGAAACAGGATGCGCACAATCCGAATCGTCAGTTCGCGTTTTTCCCCGCTGAATCCCGGCGCGATCGCGTCAATCAGGTAGGGCGTCGCCAGAACGCCGAACAGGACGAGAATGGAAGTGCTGAGCGCGAGCAAGGCCGCAACGGCCCCGGCCGTGCGCCGAGCTTCCTCATCCTCATCGCGCGCGAGCAGCGCGGCGTAGACGGGAATAAAAGAGGCGGAGAGAACTCCTTCGCCAAACAAATTTTGCAGCGCGTTGGGAATTCGGAAGGCCGCCTTAAACGCGTCCGCGGCGTCGGAATTCCCGAAGTAATGCGCAAATACGCGATCGCGAATAAGTCCCGCGATGCGGCTCAGGAAAATTCCGGACGCGACGAGAAACGACGAGCGCTTCGAAGCGAAGCGGCTGGCAACCGCTGTCCCGGCGTCGCTCACGAACAGATTCTGCAAGGGGAATTCATAGTTTCGCGTTATCCATTACAAGAGCAGCAAGGCAGGAAGTCAACCACGAGTGTGCGGAGATGTGCGCTTCCCTGAGGCGGTTTTAGTGGCGCAGGCTTCAGCCTGTGGGTTTTGGTCCTTGCAAGGCCGAACCCCCACAGGCTGAAGCCTGCGCCACTGGCCCCAAGGCTTCGCGAACATTCTGCGCAAGGCTTTCATGCGTGAATGGCTTCTGAAAAACGCGCACCGTTCTCCCGTGCACTCCATGTTTTTCGATGGCATCATCGGTGTATCTTTGTTTATTGAAAGGCGAGCCCCCGAACGCTCCGCCGATTCCGCCGCCGATTTTCGTCAAGATGTGAAGGGGGTTGGCAACCAGGACGGTTCCGATCGCAGCGCCCAGAATGATGATCAATTCCGAGGGCTGCAGCAGAACCCTCAAATTGCCGTGCTCCATCAAGTAGCCGGCAACCACAGCGCCAAAGACCACCACGATTCCAATAATAGAAAACATCGATGTCCGAACCTCCGGATCGTTGCTGACCTGTCAGGAGAGGACCGTGACGCAATTCCCGCCCTTCCCTATGCTTTCCTTCAGGGAGGCTACCGCTCGCGCAACAAGCTCTTCAGACTTGTCCCCGGGGCGGCAGCCGGCCCCACCCACCGGACTCGTGACGGAAAACTTGTCGCCCCACCACTCGATCTCCGACCGGCCGATCATCTTTCTGACTCGCTCTCCAACGAAAGCCACCTGGGATTCCTTGCACTCCAATAGAATTGCGAGAAATTGATCCTCGCCCCAGCACCCGACAAGATCGGACGGGCGCACACAATTCTCCACCGACTGCGCAATGACGCGCAAAATTGTCGACACTACGCCTGGACCGCGGCTCGCGCGGAACTGATCCATGTGATCGATTCGGACGAGAAGAATCCCGAAGGGAATATTGTGTTCGGCGAAGGCAGTCAGATTCTCGCGAAGCTGCGTCTCCATGAAACTTTGCGCCGCAACGCCGGTCACCGCGTCCAGGCAGCCAAAATCCGCAAATCCCGGTTGCCTGCGAGTCCAATCCGAGGCCGAACGATTCTTTTCAAAACTCTCGGCGGCTCCGATGACCGCGCCGTGGGTGTTCCGAATCGGGTTGGTTCGAAGAACGATGGGAACGCGGTATCCATCCTTGTGGAGGATAGACACGTCCACGGTCGAGGGTTTTCCATCGCGAAAAGCGAGGTTGATGGGGTCGTCCGTTTTCGATTCGAGGAGCTCGGCATCGCCTTCAGAGGTTAGCAAGTGGTCGCGCAGAAGGCGGCCGACGACGTCCTGGCGCAGATACCCGGTAATCTGCTCCGCGCCTTCGTTCCAGAAGCGGATTCGCCGGTCGCGGTCGACGATGTAAACACCCGTTTGCAGATTATCGAGGACAATTTGATAGATTTCCGGGTCGTCAAGTTCGGGCATACGATGGCTCCGACGGGTGCGGGCCCGCCGCGGCGAGCCTTCCGCAATAAAGGAATCATCGGTCAAAACGGGAACAAGTTTAGGCGGGCTTGGTGATCGCTTCCGGCTCGCGCGATCGACTCCACTTTGCTTTTTCTTCCGGCTCGTCCCAAAGGCGGAATCCACCCGTGAATGCGGTTGCGTTATCGCCTAAACGGCAGCCCGGCGGCAATGTTTTTAGCAGCTTTGCATTTCCGCCGCCGAGAACGACGTAATCCGCTTCGAGCGCATTTTTAAGTTGCTCCGCAACACGCGCCACATGGCGACGCCACTTCTTCTTCCCCAGGCGTTTCAATCCACGGATGCCGAGGTAGTCTTCGTAAGTTCGCCCTCTCTTATACGGAAGATGGGCGACCTCCATCGGCTCGAGGATGCCGTCAACGATCATGGCGGAACCCAGGCCTGTGCCCAGACCCAGGAAAAGCATGCGTCCCCCTCGATAGATGCCGAGCGCCTGCATCGCGGCGTCATTCTCGATCTTCACAGGGCACCCGAACGCTTTCCGAAAATCGAATCCGACCCAGCCGCCACCGAGATTGTGCGGCTCACTCAACGGATGTCCGTGGACCACCGGGCCGGGATATCCCATCGAAACAACGGAATAGTTCCAATCCTTGGTCGCTTCTCGAACTTGCTTCACCATTTTTTTCGCTGTCATCTTCGGCCCGGAATCAATCTTTACCGGCTCCTTTTGCCCGGTGGCGAGCGCTTTTACGTGCGTTCCGCCCACGTCGATGACCAGGATATTTTTTTGCTGTTTCTGCATGGCTGCTCCCTGGCATCAGAGTACGATAAATCGTTCTTCATTGCTTTTGTAGCGCCCGCCTTCATGCGGGCATCCGGAATGGAAGCCGATGCTCGTCCGCAGCGGCGGACGGGCGCTGCACAACCTAAAGCCGATTTACAACGGCGGCTCTTTCATGTGCCGCCCTTCTGCTTATCGAGTTCGGCCCACCGTGCGTACAGACGATCCAAGCCATTCTGCGCCTCATCCATTTCGATGCAGGCCGCCTTCAGGCGGGGAGGATCGCCAGTGACAGCCGGATCTTCCAGGGCGGCGCGCCTGGCCTCGAGATTTTTGTCTGCCTCGGCGATGCGCGCTTCGATCGTTTCCAGTTCGCGAACTTCCAGATAGGAAAGCTTCTTCTTCGGGGTCGCGGGCTGCGCCTCTCCAACCGCTGGCGAACGCCTGGTCCCACTCGACAAATTCGTGGTTCCCTTTTGTCGCGCGCGTTGCCAGACATCCCACTGCGAGTAATCGGCAAAGCGCTCCGCGCCGCCCAGGCCATCGAGACCCAGCACGATCGTCGAGACGCGATCGAGCATGAAGCGGTCGTGCGTGACGAGCACCAGCGCGCCGCGATACTCGAGAAGACTTTCTTCCAGAATTTCCAGCGTGGGAATGTCGAGATCGTTGGTCGGCTCGTCGAGCAGCAATACGTCAGCCGGCTGCAGCATGAGCTGCGCGATCAGGACGCGCGCTCGCTCGCCGCCGGAGAGTTTGCCGACGGGCTGGCTCAGATGTTCAGGATCGAAGAGAAATTTCGCGGCCCAGGCCGCAACGTGAATCACGCGGTCCTGATAGATGACCGAATCGCTGTCCGGCGCGAGCGCACGCCGCAAACTGATGTCCGGGTCGAGTTCGCGATTCTGATCGAAGTACACGACGCGCAACGAATCGGCGCGGCGAATTTCTCCGCGCGTGGGCTGGATGTCGCCGCGCAGAAGGCGAAGCAGGGTGGTCTTCCCGCTGCCGTTCGGCCCTACGAGCCCCACTCGCATTCGTGACGTAACAGTGAAATGAATTCCAGCAAATAGTGTCCGGCCACCAATGTCGTACGTCACGTCGTCCAGCGCGATCAAGCGTTTGCTTTTGCGGTCCGTCGCGGAAAAATCAATTTTGGCTGAGGTCGTGCGCGTTCTGGCGTTGAGGTCGGCCAATTCGCCGATTAATTCTTGCGCAGTATCGATGCGCGCCTTCGATTTCGTGGTTCTGGCCTTGGGCCCGCGGCGCAGCCACTCGATTTCCGTGTGCACCAGGTTTTCGAGCGCTTCCTGCCGCTTGCGCTGCGCGTGAAGATAGATCTCTTTCGCTTCCAGAAACGTGCTGTAGTTTCCGCTGACGCGCAGAAAACCGTTCTCGTAAGAGCGAGCGAGTTCGACCACCGCGGTGGCGACGTTTTCAAGAAAGTAGCGGTCGTGGCTGACTACCACACACGCGAACGGCGCATTTTGCAGCAGCGTTTCGAGCCATTGAATTCCGGCAAGGTCCAGGTGATTGGTCGGCTCGTCGAGCAGCAGAACATCCGGCGCTTGCACGAGGCCTTCGACAATCGCCAGCCGCTTGCGCCAGCCTCCGGACAGCGCCGCCGTGGGCGTATCCATGTCCGTAAAACCAGCGCGGCCAAGCGGTTCGGCGATGCGTGACGCCCGCTCTTTCTGCGGCACTTCCGCGCGATCGAGTGCGCCTGCGATTACGGACCGGATCGTCGCTTCTGGCGGAAACTCCGAATTTTGCGCGACGCTGGCGAGACGCGTGCGCTTGCGAATCGCCACTTCTCCGGTATCCGGCACGACGCGGCCATACAGAATTTCGAGCAGAGTCGATTTGCCCGAACCGTTCGGGCCAATCAGGCCAATCCGCTCGCCTTCGGAAACTGTGAACGAAATATTCTGGAAAAGCGGTTCGGCGCCGTATCTCTTGGAAAGTCCTTGTGCAGCGATGATCGGAGGCAAATGACTCGGTTTTCTCCTGCAAGCAGTGTAGCGTGAAGGCCCGAGGGGCGCAAAATCAGTTACGCGAGCTTTTTGCCCTGAGTATTACGAAAAGCAGTCTGTGGGGTTCGGCCTTGCAAGTACAAAACCTCGGAGACTGCCCTTCATAATTCTCAAGGTAAAAAGCCCGTGCTACGAAAACCAGTTGCTGCGATAGGCGACCCACCAGCTTATCCAGGCAAGAGGGACGGTCGCTAGGAGCGCCCACCAGAAGGATGGCATCGCAAAATCAGCCACCAGGCCCAGCACTGAGAAAACGGTCCAGAAAATCTTTCGCTCCATTCCTTTATTGTAATCTGAATAAGGACGTCCGAATTATTTATGCGCTAGAAGAGCAACATCCTGAGATTTCGCCAGGAAAGGCGCAGATCCGGCAAGTGACTACTTCTGTTGAATGGTTTCTAAATATTCGATCAAGTTCCGCAAGCGGACGTTGCCGAAATCCTGGTCCTCTTCGATCTGGTGAAAGATCGGGCCCCACACGGGCATCTCGCGGGAGCCATGGGCAAGCAAGGTAGGCTCGTCGCCGGAAATGAACTTTCGGATTCGTTGCGTGGGGAATTGCCCTCCGTTGTTCCTGGCGAGGAGCGTCAGGTCGGCAGGCTTGGTCTTCAAAGAGGCCGCGGCTGGGCCGTTTCCTTTCCCGCCCGACCCGTGGCAGGCCGCGCAATGCGCGCGGTAGAGGTCCGGACCTCTCACGGAATAAATCAACTCTTCGTACTGTTTCTGCGGCGCAGGCTTGGTTTGTGCCGCGGCCAGTCCGCAGGAGAGCAAGAATACACCCAGCGCGAATTTCAAAATTAGACCTGTGCGCGATTGCATTGCCTTCCCCCCTTTGCCGATCGCTTCGTCCCACGCAAGAATACTGTCCGCGCTAAAGCAAATGCGCTCCGCGTCTCAATGCCGGAAGTGGTGTGTGCCTCCCCAATGCGTGAAGAAAATGAGGCACAACATGAGCATCGCCATGAAGAGAAAGTCTTGTCTGACCATGACGCCCTCCTTTTGCTGCTTTCTTTAACCAAAAACAGCTTGTCACCTTGCGTCGGAGGGCGATGTGACGGAGGGAACCTTTGCGCGTGACGGGGATCACAAGCTAATTAGAATTTGCAGGAGAATAAAAAACTGTCATTCCGAGCGAAGCGAGGAATCTCTCTTCCCTTCGGCGTAAAACAAAGAGAGGTTCCTCGCTTCGCTCAGAATGACAATGCGGGGAATTCCGTCAGCAAGTTGAGTAGCAAGATGAATAGCGGTGACTTACGATCAGCCCAACTGCGCAACGTTAGGCCTACTTGCCGGGCGGCGTTTGCGTCTTGTCCACGACTTTTTCCTGAAACTCTTTCATTTCGGAATAGGCGCAGAGGGTTTCTCCCATGGGCGCATTAGTCAGCCTGAACACTTTCGTATTCGACATGGGTTTCGTATAAGCCTTTGTATCTTCGATCGTGACGGAAAGTTCCAGCCGGTCGTGGTCCAGCCTGCGGAAGCGCTCGATCACGTGGAGTGCGTCGCTGTGCGGATGCCCCGTTTGATCCAGCCAGGTCTTGTCGTTGAAGCCAATCGTGTCGATAACGAAAGTGTCTCCCTCGTACTTTCCGATCGAATCGCCCATCCAGGAATTATCCGGATCTTTGGGGTGCTCGCGATCCAGGTCGATTTCCCGCCAGACCTTGGTGTACTCGTACAGGATGTAGACCGCCTTGGGCGTTTGAATGAATTTCAATTCCCAGGGATACATATAAATGCGGGGCACGCCCGGCGGATCGCAATACCTTTGAACCGGATCATTTGTATTGTTGAACGTTTGAAGCGCCCCGAAGGGAGGTCTCACGTCCTTAAATTTCTCCGCCGCCCAGGGCGTCATGGGAGCCTGCTCGGGATGTTTGGCGAATGGGTCCGAGGAGTCCCATGTATTCACTCTTGTACCTTCGGGGCCTTTAAAGTCTGCGTCAAAAGTGCCGGAGAGGTCCGGTATGCCACCGGACATCAAGCCCGGCTGTCGGGGCTTTGCTTCGACCGATCCAGGGGCGGTCTGCGCCGGCACGCTGGAAGAGAACGCCAGTGCTCCGGCTATCGCAGCAATCAAAACTGCTATCCGAATTCGCATCTTCAAATCCCTCCCTGGATACTGGCCAACTTACTCGGACCTGCCGGGTAGGGCCTGGCCGTTGACGACAGTCTTGAGAATGAACGTAATCGTGCTGGTAATTCCGACGGGCGCGCCATTTCGCGATGGGTGAGTTTCGATGATGATGTCGTCTCCGGTCTTCATTGAATTCTTGCTCCATCCCGCGCGCACCATATGAACCGGGGCGGCGAACTCGATCGTCCAGTGCTGCAATTCCCCGCCTTCATTCTTGGCATCCAGATAGACGACCACGTGCGGATTGCTCCAATCGTACTTGGTCACCGTTCCGTGCAGAGTAATTGTTTTGGTCATGTCATATCCGGCTACGCCATGGTGCGCCATCGCGGCGCCGGCGAACATCGCGAGGCTCGCCACCGCAGCCAGCGCAACGAGCAATTTCCTTTTCAAAAAGCACCTCCCACCGGTTTCCTGCTTAAGCATTTGAAAGTCGAATGATGAGCGCCATCATATCAGGACCGGCGCTTTTTAGAAATAATCAGGCGTAAGGCTCAATCTTAGGCGCGCCCAGACATGCGGTTCTAGTGACAAGTTTTTTCAGATTCGGACAGGTGGAGGATCATCTTCGCTCGCGGATTTCGCGAATCACGGATGGTATAACGTTGAAGAGCCCGGGGCGGAACTGACCGGCGGCGCAGGGTCTCCCGAAACCGGTTGCGAGGAAAATCCGCCCCAAATTTTTTCTCCCCTATTAAAGAGCGATTGGCCTGCCCGGCTCGTGGACGCATACGCAAAGATTCCAATCGAGACGGCAAACGCCAAAGCAATGGTCAGCCCCACTGCGGCGATGGGATGACGGATGGCAAAGGGTGGTGGCACTGCAACAGGAGTTGCCACTGCTGAGGTTGCCGCTACTTCGGAATCCAGATTCAGCGGAAACATCGAGAGTTCATACGATGGCGCGCTGTAGACAGGAGGTTTTAAATTGTAAAGGAGCGGATGTCCGGTCGACACGACGGGCGTCCAATCGACTTTGCTGTCGGGCGCGTCATCGACACCGATCGCTGATTCAGCGACCGAAACATCGTGGACGCTCGCTTTCACTCTCGTTTTTGCCAGAGCTTTTGTATGAATGGGCCAGACACGCATCAGCTCAAGCATTGCGTCCGGCAATGGAACGGATCGCGGCGTAGCTAAGGCCAATTCCCCTGCTTTGGCAGCCGGCTCCAGCGGGAACATGGAGAGTTTGTAAAATGGCGCGCTGTAGACAGGAGGCCTCAAATTGTAAAGGAGAGGATGCGTGGCCGAGCCGGCTTTTCTGCTGGGCGCGATGATTGCTTCGATCGCTGGCCCGGTAACCGGAACATCGAGGACCCTCGCGTTCGCGCTCGTTTTCGTCCGCGCATTCGCCCCCGCATTCACTTGACCGGACCATATGCGGATTTGTTCGCGAACCTCGTCAGGCAATTGCGTGAATCGCAAGCCGCCGGTTTTTCCCGTTTTGTCGATCCATGCCAACTCGCCGACCGCTTTTATCCTGGTGGCCGAATCGATCGCAAACCGGAAATGGATCGGCCCATCCGCTTTCACCGGAGCGATCGACTGAAAGCACAAGCCCCCCTCGGAAACATCCAGCACAACGCCGCCGTTATTAGACGGAAGGCTGAGGTAGGCGAAATGTTCCGGAGCTTTGCGTACGCTGAGACGACGTTCGTGCGGCATCATTGGATTATGGCCTCAGAATTTTGAAGTGCCGTCAAGGTGAAGAGGGCTCGCGAAATCGCGTTGTGCCAGCGTTCCCTGGCGAAGCGAGCAATCTGCAAATCTAGGGCGGTGCGAAGAGCGGCGCAAGATTAAACGACATTGGAAAATTCTTACTGTTTCAGGAAGGATCAGTCGGGATTAGGACGAGGAGGTATGTTTCTTTTTCTCCGAACCAGGGCGATCGTGTTTCAGAACGGGGCTTTGACGGCGGGAATCGGAATTATTTTACTTCTCGGAGACGGGGCGCAAAGTCAAAACCGACAGGCTGAAGCGTGTCCTACTAGCCCGCGGATCGCATATCGCTCGACGCGCCGCCTGCGGCCGGGATGTAACACTTAAGCGTGTAATCCATCACCATGCGGTTGGCGTTGAATCTCCAACCGAGGGTGCGGATGGTCCGCTTCATGCGCTTGATCCATCCGCGCGGCAAGCCGTCGCGATCGCGCTGATAAAAAAGAGGGATGACTTCCTCGCGAAGGGCGCGATACAGATTCTCCCCATCGCTTCGATCGTGCGTGTCCATGTTCGTGTGCGTCCGCCCGGTCCCGATCGCGAAGCCGTTCAAGCCGTCGTACGCTTCCGCCCACCAGCCGTCCAGAACGGAAAGGTTGAGGCCGCCGTTCAAGACAACTTTCTGGCCGCTGGTGCCTGAGGCTTCGAGCGGCCTGCGCGGATTGTTCAGCCACACATCCACGCCCTGCACGAGAAGCCGGCCCACGTTGATGTCGTAATCCTCTATGAAGACGAATTTATTCGCAAAGCGCTTGTTGCGCATCAGCTCCGCGATCTGCTGCAGCACCTGCTTGCCGGGCGTGTCGTGCGGATGCGCTTTCCCGGCAAAAACGAACTGCACGGGACGCTTGGGATCGTTCACCATCGAGGCCAGCATTTCCATGTCTGCCAGAATCAGATTTGCTCTCTTGTACGTGGCGAACCGGCGGGCAAACCCGATGGTCAGCGCGTCAGGACTCAACACTTTGCCGAAACTCTGCAAAGTCTTCGCCGATTCGCCGCGGCGTTCGGCCTGCTCCACCGCGCGCATGCGGGCAAATTCAATCAGGCGGGTTTTCAAGCTGAGGTGCGTTTCCCAGAGCTCCGCGTCATCGACGCTTTCGATGCCTTCCCAGATCTGCGGCTCGCCGCTATGTTCTGCCCAGCCGGTCCCGAGGTGGCGGTCGTAGAGGCGGAACATCTGCGGCGCGAGCCACGTGGGGACGTGTACACCATTGGTTATATGACGTATCGGTACTGCCTCTTCCGGCCTTCCCGGATACAGCGATGTCCACATCGCCCGAGACACTTCCCCATGCAGCGCCGAAACCGCATTGGCACGCCGCGAAAGTTTCAGACCCAGCACCGTCATGCAGAAGCTTTCATAGGCGTTGTTTGTATTCTCGCGCCCCAGCGACATCAGCCACTCGTGGGATAGACCCATCGCATCCCGGAGCGGACCCAAATGCTCCTCGATCAGGCCCGCCTCGAACCGGTCATGTCCGGCGGGTACCGGCGTGTGGGTTGTAAAAACCACTTCGCGGGATACGCGCGGAACCGCGCGGTTAAAATCCAGCCCTTCCTCCTCCATGCGGCTTCGAATCGCTTCGAGTACGGCAAACCCGCTGTGCCCTTCGTTCAGGTGCAGAACGCTTGGCGTGATGCCCATCGCTTTCAGTGCGCGGAAACCTCCCACGCCCAGCAGCAATTCCTGGCGAATTCGGAAGCGGTCATCGCCTCCATAGAGACGCGCCGTTAGTTCCCGATCTTCAGGGGCATTTCCTTCGACATTCGAATCGAGCAGAAGCAAGGCGCAGCGCCCTACTTTAAGTCGCCAGACTTTGGCGCGGATCGAGCCACTCCGCGTCTCGATTTGCACGGTGACGGGCTCGCCCTTGGTCCCGATGGCCGGCTCCATGGGCATGTGGCTGACGTCTGTCTGCAGGTACTCTTCCTGTTGCCAGCCATTCTTGTCCAAACGTTGCCGGAAATAACCCTGCCCGTAAAACAAGCCAATGCCCACCAGCGGAATTCCCAGGTCGGATGCGCTCTTGATGTGGTCCCCGGCAAGGACTCCGAGGCCGCCGGAATAGACGGGAAGTGATTCGTGCAGGCCGAATTCGGCGGAGAAATAGGCAACCGGGCGCGGCCGCAAAATGCCGGCGTGCCGCGCGCCCCAGGTGTGGTCCGCATCGAGATACTCGCGCTTGCGGCGAAAGGCGTAATTGACGCGGCTGTGCAGAACGAGCTCCTGCGCGCGGCGCTCCACCGCCGCGAGCGGGATTTCGGAAAGCAGGGCGATCGGATTGTGATTGAGCTGCCTCCAGCGCAGCGGGTCCAGATCGTGGAACAGGCTCGTGGAATCATTATCCCAGCTCCACCACAGGTTGCGAGCCAGGGACCACAGGCGCTCCTGCAAGGGAGCGACAAAGCGGTCCAGCGTGCGCGCTTCGCTCACCACCGGAGCGAGCTGCGTGGCTGCCTCGGAGAGCATCTTGATTTCGTGGTCGTCAAAAACGCGCGCATCGATCGTTTGCACGACCAGGACGCCCTGCAGGACGCCGCCATCGATCAGCGGCACGCCAAGGAAAGACTGGTAAGCCTCCTCGCCCGCCTCGCTGAAATATTTGAAGCGGGGATGATTCTTGACCTGCTCGACGGCGACCGGTTGCACCTGTTCGGCAACCAGGCCCGCGAGCCCTTCGTGCAATGCCATGCGCAACGTGCCGACGCATTGGGGGCGCAGGCCAACCGTCGCGGCAAGTATAAGATTCGTGCGATCCGGTTCGAGCAGATAGGCGGAGCAGACTTCCGTTTTGAAACGTTTGGCGATCAGAGCGACCACGTTCATCAGGGTTTCCGCGGGTTTGCCACCCTCCGCGGCGAGATTCCCGATTTCTTCCAGCGTCAGCACGAAGCTGGAGTGTCTTGGATCTGAGGCGGGTGCTGCGGCTGGAAGCTCCTCTTCGTTCCGCTGCGATCCTGCACTCGGTTGCGCCATCAGGGTCCCCTTAGTTCACAGGCATTCAGGCCACAATTATTTAGTGTCTACTCTCACTCCCGCCCCTGCGAAAGTCCAATCGACAAAATCTATCCGCGATATAGCAAATGCTTGGAATCCAAAAACTTGCGTTCCGATTGCGACTCCCAGTCCAACGCCAACCAAAGAATGCAATAATCGTTTGGCAGCGGGCTTGGCCAGATTAGCCTTCCAATCTATGGTCCACAAATTTGACGCGGTCATTTTGGGCGCGGGAGCTGCCGGGCTGATGTGCGCGATCGAGGCGGGCAAACGCGGCCGGCGCGTGGCAGTCCTGGAAAGGTCCAATCGCGCCGGCAAGAAGATCCTTATCTCCGGCGGAGGCCGCTGCAATTTCACCAACCTTTATTGCCGGCCGGAGAACTTCCATTCCGGGAACCCCCACTTCGCGAAATCGGCTTTGGCGCGCTACGGACCTGCCGATTTCATCGCGCTGGTGGAAAAGCACCACATTCCGTATCACGAGAAGACGCTCGGCCAGCTTTTCTGCGACCGCTCCGCCGAGGATATTCTGGAAATGCTGGAAGCCGAGTGCCGGGCCGCAGGAGTACAAATTATTTTGAAGAGCGAAATTCATGAGATTCGGCGCGCCGACGGATTCATCGTTGGCACGAAATCCGACGAATTTCATGCGCCAGTCCTGGTCGTCGCGACGGGCGGGCTTTCGATACCAAAACTTGGAGCGACCTCGCAGGGGTATGACATCGCCCGCCAATTCGGGCTGAAGATCCGCGAAACCCGGCCCGCGCTTGTGCCTCTGGTGCTCGGGGCAAACGATCGCGCGCACTATTGCGATTTGGCGGGGGTCTCCGCGGAAGTCGAGGTTTCCACGGACCACTCGTCGTTCCGGGAGAAAATGTTGATCACACACCGGGGATTGAGCGGACCGGCAATCCTGCAGATTTCCACGTATTGGCGGGAGAATTCTTCGATCCGAATCGACCTGGCGCCCGGCCGCAACGTCACTCTAGCCATTCGCGAAGCGAAAGAAAGAAATCTGGCCGCCGCGCGGTCCGCTCTTCATGAAATTCTCCCGAAGCGCTTCGCTACACGCTGGCTCGATTTGCATGCGCCGACCGCATGGACCAACCTGGCGCTGGAAAAGCTGGAACGTCAAGTACACGAATGGGTCGTCGAGCCCGCAGGCACGGAAGGCTACGAAAAAGCCGAAGTCACCGCAGGAGGCGTGGACACCGAAGAATTATCGAGCAAAACGATGGAAAGTCGGCGCGTGCCAGGATTATTTTTCATCGGCGAAGTGGTCGATGTCACAGGGCACCTCGGCGGATTCAATTTCCAGTGGGCCTGGGCCTCCGGCGCGGCAGCCGGCCGCGCCCTCTAAGTAGCGCAGGCTTTTTACCCTGAGAATCACGAAGGGCAGCCTGTGGGGGTTAGCCCTTGGAAATACTAAACCCTACTGGCTGCGCCCGGCATAACACATCCCCTCAGAAAGTCCACAAATGATGCAGGCTAACCCCCTGCCCTGCCGTCCGTCTTATAGAGGGAGCACAGACTGGCAAGATTGAGCCAGGAATTTGAGATTTAAAATTTGAGATTTGAGATTTGAGTGTAGAGACAAGGAGAAACCATGAATTTTCAGAGGTTTACGGGGAAATCGAAATTCCTTGCCGGCGCAATGATCATCTTGCTCGGAATGGCAGGATGGGGCGTGGCCCGCGCCAGCCAGAAATTTTTTACGCCCGGCGTGCATATTTCCATGAAACTGGCCGACCCGGCCGAAGGACCCAGCAAAACCGGCTTTGCTCCCGTCGTGAAATCGGTATTGCCGGACGTCGTGAATATTTCCACGTCCAAGATGGTCAAAGCATCCGCACAGCAACAATTTGATATGCCAGATGGAATGCCTCCGTTTTTTCAGCAGTTCTTTGGACAACAGCCCGGCCCCGATCGACAGTTTGGCCCCAATTCTGAAAACCGCGCGCCGCGCCAGCGCGACCAGCGCGAAGACAGCCTCGGCTCAGGCGTAATCGTCAGCCCGGACGGCTACATCCTGACCAACAACCACGTTGTCGAAGGCGCCACAGACGTTCGTGTAACGCTCTCCGACAAGCGCCAGCTTAAGGCTAAGGTTGTGGGCACCGATCCCAAGACGGACATCGCCGTGTTGAAGGTCGAAGGAAGCGGATTCCCCGCCATTACCATCGGTGATTCCTCCAAGGTGCAAGTGGGCGACTATGCTCTGGCAGTCGGAGATCCATTCGGCGTAGGCCAGACCGTCACCATGGGAATCATCAGCGCCATGAACCGCGGAAACCTGGGCATTGAAGACTACGAAGACTTTATCCAGACCGATGCGCCGATCAATCCGGGCAATTCCGGCGGCGCGCTGGTCAACGATCGCGGCGAACTGGTCGGAATCAACACCGCCATCCTTTCGCACGGATCAGGCGGCAATGAGGGAATCGGATTTGCAATTCCAGTTAATCTCGCGCGCAGCGTGATGGATCAAATTCTCGATCACGGCAAGGTCAACCGCGCCTACCTCGGCATCATGGTGCAGGATGTTACACCGGGAATTTCCAAGGCCATGAACTTGAAAGACATGAAGGGCGTTCTTGTGGGTGACGTAAGCCCGAACGGCCCTGCGCAGAAAAGCGGCGTCCAGAGAGGCGACGTGATTCTGGAAGTCAATGGAAAACCGATGGAAGACAGCCGCGAATTGCGGATGACCATCTCGCTGATGGATCCTGCCGCGACCGCAAAACTGAAACTTTTGCGCAACGGCAATCCAATGGATGTAAACGTCAAGCTTGGCGACCTGCCATCCGACAAGGAACAGGCCAAAACCGAAGAGGGCTCGTCCGACAAGGCGCTCGACGGAGTCACCGTGGAAAACCTCGACGCGCAATCGGCGAGACAGTTGGGATTGCCCGCGGCAACCACCGGCGTGGTCGTCACGGACATCGACCCGGCGAGCCAGCTGGCGTCGGCGGGTCTGCGGCGCGGCGACGTCATTCAGGAAGTCAATCATCAACCGGTCAGGAATGTCGCGCAATTCGAGGAAGCGATGCACAAGGCCGGCAACAATCCGCTGCTTCTGGTGAACCGGCAAGGGTCAACACTTTTCCTCGCCGAGTAATCAGGATAGGTGCACATTCCATCGGGTCCTTCCCGATGGTGAGTCAAGAGCCCCGCGACGAATCGTCGCGGGGCTCTTGCATTTTATTTCGCACCCAACTGCTCTTCCACAAAAATGTGCGACTATACTTGGTGAGCCGATCCTATGCGCACACACTTCACTCGATTCCTCTACGCGCTGCTGACTCTGCTCGCCGTTGCCTACGGTTATGACTTTGCTTCGGTTCGCCACCGGATGAGCGCGCAGAAACCGGGCGACCCATTCGATGTGGTGACCTATCCCCACATCCTCGCGATTCCGGAGAAGGGCAACAAAGTGGAATACGCGCTGGACGCACAATCGCCCATGGAATCGGATCCGTGCATTCACTCCCTGTTCCCTCACTACGGGTACACACCCTGCTGGTACATCCTCCGAAAATCGAAGACTCCCACGCAGATGACGATCGTCATCCGCGTTTCAGGGTTTTAGTAGCACAGGCACTCGGTGGCCTGTGCGGTTTTCTATACTTTCACACATCCACGCACGATCAACGATCGCAAAACCCGCACAGGCAAGAGTGCCTGTGCTACTTTTGTGCCGCGCCCAAAACCACTTGACTTCCCTCCATGCGCAAGCTAAAGAATTCGCACCGCACAATGTCATGTGTTGCATTTCCGCGCGATTGAGGAAAACATGAAAAAATCATTGCCGCTTGCTTTGCTCCTCGCTTGGTTCGCGTCCGGCTCGGTGCAAGCGCAGACGCCCGTCGACAAACCGGTCGTCAAGCTGGATCCCTCACTCGACGCTCTCATTTCTCCCGACGCCAAACTGGAACTCGTGAAAAACGATTTCGGATTTACAGAAGGAATCGTGTGGGTCGACCAGGGAAACAGCGGCTACCTGCTCCTGAGCGATATGTATGCGAACGTGATTTATAAACTAACCCCGGACGGAAAAGTTTCCCTCTACCTCGATCACAGCGGATACACCGGATACGACATCTGGCGTGTCGGCATGCCGCAGCCGGATCCCAATCGAAAAGATATTTTCTTCATGATCGGATCGAACGGCCTGGCGCTGGATCGCCAGGGTAGATTGCTGATCGCCACGTGGACGGGCCGTTCGATCGACCGGATCGAAAAGGGCGGCAAGCGCACCATCCTGGCCGATCGCTACGAAGGCAAGCGCTTTGGCGGAACGAACGACCTCGTGGTCAAGAAGGACGGAGCGATTTATTTCACCGATGGTTTCGGCGGGCTGCGTGGCAGGGAGCAGGATCCCGGGCAAGGAATTGGATTTCGCGGGAATTTTCATGTGGAAAGACGGCAAAGTCACGCTGGCGATCAAGGATATTGCCACGCCGAACGGCCTGGCGTTTTCGCCGGACGAAAAATATTTGTACGCAAATGGAAGCCAGAACAAATACGTCCGCCGCTATGACGTGCAGCCCGACGACACGCTCACCAACAGCCAGATGTTCATCGATATGAGTTCGGACAAAGCCGGCGGCATCACGGACGGCATGAAGGTGGACACCAAGGGAAACGTTTGGGAGTCCGGCCCGCGCGGAATCTGGATCATGTCGCCGGAGGGCAAGCATCTGGGGACTATCTTGACGCCGGAATTCGTAGCCAATGTCTGCTTCGGAGACCACGACAACAAGACGCTCTACGTCGCGGCCCGCACCGGCGTGTACAAAATTCGCGTGAATATTCCGGGCTTGCGTTAAGTAGGACAGGCTTCAACCTGTCTGCCTTTCCGCGCCGCACCGAGAATCAAAAACCAGACAGGCTGAAGCGTGTCCCACCCGCAACACTGAAGGAGAAAGCATGAACTGGTTCCTATGGGCGTTACTCTCCGCATTTTTCGCGGGCTTGACCGCCGTGCTCGCCAAGGTCGGCGTCCAGCAAATTGACTCGAACATGGCCACGGCGATCCGCACCGTGGTCATTCTGATCTTTGCCTGGGCGGTCGCGCTGGCGACCAAAAACGAATCGTTTTCAGCGATTGGCAAGCGCACCTGGATTTTTCTGATTCTGTCGGGAATCGCCACCGGCCTCTCCTGGCTGTGCTATTTCCGCGCCTTGCAACTGGGCGAAGCCTCGCAAGTCGCCCCGGTGGACAAACTCAGCGTCGTCGTGGCCATCGTGCTGGCCGCAATTTTTCTCCACGAGAAAGTGACCTGGCACCACTGGGTGGGAGGCGTCCTCATTTTTACAGGAGCTGTAGTGCTCGCCTACGCTTAAGCGTGAAAAAAATAATGGGACGCCTTGACTGGCGTCCCATTATCCAACTGAGTCGATCCATTCCGATCAAGACATCCTGAAAAGTCCGGACGCTTAATCGACCGCCGTCGGAGTCGGCATACTTCCCGTGTAATACAGGACCACATACGCTTTGAGTGTGTCATTGGCCTGAGGGATACCGTAGACCTTCACGGGAGTCCCCTGCACGAGATTGGTTGTGATTGTCTGTTGGCCGGCGCTGGTTGTAATGTCGACAGCGCTGACCGTCACGATGCCGTTCGTTCGATCCACCTGGTACACCAGCGTCCCCGAACCTGAAGTGGTGCTCAGGTCCACGGCCACGTTCATGTTACCAAGCGGCTCGGACATCATGAAAGTTCCGTTGGAGTAAGACGTTTGCGCGGTCCCCAGCGGCACCGTGGTGGGAATCAGCACGGTCCACGGCACAGCCCAGGCATTCGCCAGGATGGGATCGTTCCATGTGGCATAGCTTTCGCCCCAGACCGGATATGCTCCCGCGGAGCCGCCGAAGTTCACCGTGCCATTCGTGGCATTTTCAAATGACAGGATCGCGCCGGAGCCGTCATTTAGAAGGGTCGGGAAAGTGAAGTTCCACCACTTGTACCCCATGATCGCGGCGCCGGTGGAGGGATCGGTTCCATTCGGCGTGTTACTGGAAATATAGGGCAGCGAGAATGTGTAGTTATCAGAGGATGTGTTGAATTTGCGAGTGTACGTGAAGTTGTTGGCGTTTACGGCGGAAATGCTGCCGTCGTACCGGGCGATTTCAATGTCGACGGTCTCTACCGTGAACGGACCGAGCGTGGGGTCCGGCGGAACCACTGTCGGGTCCACGCTGGCGTGGATCTTGAATCCGCGGACCAGGTTCTTCGACGTCAGGAAACCAGTTCCCTGTCCGATGGGCGTGGAGTCTGCAACGGCATTCCACGGGGTCCGGAAATAGAACTCCGTGTTGGCGTCGACGATCAGGTTAACGGGCTGGCCCAGTTCGTTTTCAACCGTGATCACATCCGTCGTCGTATTCACATGGAGCACGTGGCCCTCAGGGCTCAGATAAACGCTGTTGAAGGCGTTGGCGGCCCAGATGCGCACGGCGACGAGCGACCCGTCGGATTGATACCGCGCCGCGATTCGCACGTACCTTCCCGGCAGCGTACTCGACACAGTGCTGAAGTCCTTGATCGTGACGACCGTCTTCGCGTCCACGTCATAGAACAGTGTCCCGTTCGCTGCATCCGCCAGAATCGTAAGTGATCGGGACGAAGCGATGGCGAATTCCGGATTCGTCGGTGGCTCAATCGGAAAATCCTTGGTGATCATGATCGAGCTGTTATCCATGGAAACGCTGGTCACGGTGCCATAGGTGTGGCGAAGCACCAGGCGCGTGACGTCCCAGATGGGATGATGGCGCACCGGGCCTTTATTGAAGTTCACGGCCCAGATCGTTTGTCCTCCCGCAGCCGGAGGGACATGCCCCACCAAAAACGCCGGGTGGGCAAGATCGAATTCCACGTCCACGAAACTCGTTTGATTCGCTGCCACTACCAATGGAGAAACAAAATTAATCTTAACCGGGACGGTAAAGCTCCCGGCGCTGCCGGACTTGCCCTGAATCTGAATCTGGTTGGAAGGAATGGTTGCGCCCGCCGTACCCGCAAATCCGGCTTCCGGATCCGCGGCCACAACCAACGTGACGTCTCCAGAATTTGCGCTGACTGTGAGAATCGCGCCGGTATACGTGCCGGCCGGCGCTGATACTGTTCCGAGGAGATCACTGAGTTGATCGAGCTGAACCAAATTGGTTGTAGGCACGGGACTGGGCGCCGTGTAGACATTGACGGGACTGCCCCCGCCTTGGGGGACAAGTGAAATGCTCAGAATCTTTATGCCAATCGTGGCCCAGTCTTCCGTAGAGGCATCGCTCACCATCATGTTCACGCTGCCATCCTGCGTTCCTCCTCCGTTCGAGCCCAGATTGGCGCCGGAACTGGAACCGCAAGCGACTGAGAAGAGAGGCATTGCCGCCAACACTGACCCCAGGAAAATACGGGATAATCTGGAATTCATTTTTCGTCTCCTGCGAAGACTCGGAGGTCTCCACTCGTATGTTTAGACCATTGCCAGATAGGATTGCGCCGGGCCCCGAATACCGTGCAAAATTCCGGCTAGCACCAGATCAAACACGGAAGCGGGAAGAGAGTTGCGGTGGATTGGGACTGAAGTCGTGGTACGAAAGTACTGTTTTAAAACATAAGGGCCGCAGCCGTTTGTTTCGCCGGACTTTCCACCTGTCCTTGGCAGCGCAACGCGGACAGCTGTACTCGCGGGCTATTCAGGTTGCGAAGAAAGTGCTCCACCTTTTTGTCATTCTGAGCGAAGCGAAGAATCTCTCTTTCTTTTGCTGGGCTTAAACCAAGGAGAGATTCCTCGCTTCGCTCGGAATGACAAAATAAAATGCAGTGAGCGCTGAGCGGAAATATGCGTATTCGCTTTAAAAAATGATTTTACGCCTTGGCGTCTTGCGATGCAGCAGCCCACTTCCTCTTGCGCCTTGACGATCAGCTCGATCAC
Organism: uncultured Acidobacteriota bacterium; assembly: GCA_963804145.1. Taxonomy (GTDB): domain Bacteria; phylum Acidobacteriota; class Terriglobia; order Acidiferrales; family UBA7541; genus Palsa-360. The sequence continues at coordinate 131,201 of CAWDPI010000013.1, forward strand.
TTCGCGAACCGCGCCCTCGCCACCCGAGCGGGAAGTCACGAAATGCGCGGCTCGCTTCACTTCCGGCGCGGCGTTGGCGACGGCGACAGCGAGGCCCACGCGTTGCAGTACGGAAAGGTCCGGGAGATCGTCGCCCACGTAGGCAACTTCGCTTGCGTCTGCGCCCGTCGCCTGCAAAATTTCTTCGAACGCGCCGAGTTTTGTGGCGCGGTGCTGGTACACAAACTCGATTTCGCATTCTCTGGCGCGCTGCGTGACGGCGCTGGATTCCCTGCCGGTAATGAGTCCCGTGCGAAGTCCGGCGGCGCGCGCGAGCTTCAAACCCGCGCCGTCATATGCGCTGAATCCCTTGATTTCACTGGCCGTGCCGTCGCGGCGCGAGAGCAGCCAGATGCGGCCATCGGTCAGCACGCCGTCCACGTCCATCAGCAGTACGCGAATCTTTTTCGCGCGCGCGATGAGAGACAGCTTCGATTTAGTGCTCGTCCGCTTTTTTGCCATCGAAATTAGTTTCCCGCCAATTTTTGAGCGGTCCTCATAACTCTCCGTGCCCTCGGTTTTCTCTGCGTCCTCTGTGTTAAAGCCTTTCCGGCGTTACTGCAAAACCTTTAACACAGAGAACACTGAGAAAAGAGGAGAAAACCGGAGACGCTAGAAAAGTTCGAGCGTCCAGAGATCGTGCAAGTGAATCACGCCGAGCGGCTTTCGCGCGGCGTCGGCCACGACGAGCGAGGTGATGTGCCGCTCTTCCATGATGCGCAGGGCGCTGCCGGCGAGTTCGCCCGGCGCGAGCGTTTTCGGCGTCTTGTTCATGCAGTCACCGACCACGAGGTCCATGGTCTCTTTGCCGCGCTGTTGCATCAAACGCCGCAAGTCGCCGTCGGTCAGGATTCCCGCCAGGCGCCCCTCGCCGTCAACCACCGTCGTCATGCCCAATCCCTTCTTGCTGATTTCGTAGATGACGTCCGGCATTTTCGCGGTGGCTGAGACGCGCGGCATGGCGTCTCCCGAGTGCATCAGATTTTCGACACGCAAAAGTTTCTTGCCCAGGCGCCCGCCCGGATGCAACGCGGCGAAATCGCCGGGGCTGAATCCGCGGCGGTCGAGCAGCGAAACGGCCAGCGCATCGCCCATGGCCATGGCCGCCGTCGTCGAGGCCGTCGGCGCGAGATTGAGCGAGCACGCCTCTTCCTTGACGCTAACGTCCAGCGTTACATCGCTTGCCGCTCCGATCGTGGACTTCGGATGGCCGGTGAGCGTGATCATGCGCAGCCCCAGCCGCTTGATCGTTTCGAGCAGCGCCGCGATTTCCTCGGTCTCGCCCGCCGTAGCTCACCGCCAGCACCACGTCCTCGCGCATCAACATCCCCAGATCGCCGTGAACCGCTTCCGCCGGATGCAGGAAAACCGAAGGCGTGCCTGTGCTCGAAAACGTCGCGGCGATTTTCCGGCCGATCAATCCCGACTTGCCCATGCCGATGACGACCACACGGCCTTTGCAGGCCAGCAAAAGTTCCACGGCCCGCTCGAAACTCGCGTCGAGCCTCTGCAGAAGCTCGGTGAGCGCTTCGGCCTCGATGCGCAGGACGCGTTTCGCAGTGTCCAGACTCACTGCACGCTCCAGCCGCGAACCAGCGCGGCAATCTGTTTGAGTTTTCCGAGCAGCGCGGGCAATTCCGCGAGCGGCAAAGCATTGGTTCCATCCGACAGAGCCTTTCCTGGATTTTCGTGCACTTCCAAGAAAATGCCGTCCACGCCCACGGCAGCGCCAGCGCGGGCGAGCGGCTCGATAAATTCGGGCTGTCCACCGCTGGACTTCCCTGCTCCGCCGGGTAGCTGCACCGAATGCGTCACATCAAAGACCACGGGACATCCCGTCTTTCGCATGATCGGAAAGGAGCGCATGTCGACAATCAGATTCTGGTAGCCGAAGGAAGCCCCGCGTTCGGTGAGAAAAATATTTTCATTGCCGGTCTTCGCTACTTTCTCCACGGCGTTGGCCATTTCCCACGGCGAAAGGAATTGTCCCTTTTTCAGGTTCACCACGCGGCCCGTTTTTCCTGCGGCAACCAGCAAGTCCGTCTGCCGCGAAAGAAACGCGGGAATCTGCAGGACGTCGGCGACTTTGGCTACGGGGCCGGCCTGAGATGCTTCATGAATGTCCGTCAGAATCGGTATACCGAAGCGCTCTTTAATTTTTTCCAATATGCGTAGACCCTCGGCAAGCCCGGGCCCGCGATACGATTGCTCGGAAGAACGATTGGCCTTGTCATAGGAGGCCTTGAACACAAGAGGCACCTTCGCGTTAGCGGCGATTTCCGCGAGCCGCTCGGCCATCAACAGCGCGTGGCCTTCGCTCTCAATCACGCAGGGGCCGGCAATCAACACAAGCGGCTGGTTGCCGCCGATGCGGACGCTTCCAATCGAAATTTCCCGCGCGATTTGCATTCAAGGTTCTCGCTAAATATCGAAGCGGATCATAGCGTATGCGGGACAGCCAAGTTTTGCAACGGAAAGCCCGGGAACGCCAATCTCCCGATTGGCGTGACGAAAATCGCCAATCGGGAGATTGGCGTTCCCGGGCAGATGCGCCACCGGCAACTGGAATTCCCGGCCGGTGGTTGCCGTGTACTCGCCAACAGGTTGTGTGATACATTCCGCCACAAATGACCATTCCTTCCGATGATTTATCGCGAAGGTCTTTTCTCAAAGCCACTCTTGCAGGAGCCGCTATTTCTCTTGCGAAAGTTCCCGCGGCAGCGGAAGCAGGTCTGAATCCCCAAAGGACAAATCCAGTGAGCGGCAATCAAAGTAACGACCTCGCAAAATTGACCATTCGCGAAGCAGCCGATCTGATCCGCAAGAAAAAAGTTTCGCCCGTGGAACTGACCACGGCGTGCCTCGCGCGGATTAGCCAGTTTAATCCTGCACTGAATGCTTTCATCACAATCACGGCAGAATCTGCCATGGAACAGTCGCGCGAAGCCGAAGCCGAGGTGATGCGCGGAAAATGGCGCGGCCCGCTTCACGGCGTCCCGATTGCTCTGAAAGATTTGTTCGATACGGCCGGCGTGAAGACGACTGCTGGCAGCGGCGTATTTAAGGATCGCATTCCAACGGAAGATGCCGAAGTCGTGCGCAGGCTGAAGGCTGCCGGCGCGGTGCTCCTCGGCAAAACCAACATGCACGAATTCGCATTCGGCGGCACCTCCATCGTCAGTTACTTCGGAGCCGTGCACAATCCCTGGGAGCTGAGCCACATCTCCGGCGGCTCCTCGGGCGGCTCGGCAGCGGCCCTGGCAGCCGATCTGTGCTACGGAGCCCTCGGATCGGACACGGCCGGCTCTGTACGTCTTCCAGCATCTATTTGCGGCATCGTAGGCCTTAAACCCACATACGGACTCGTGAGCATACGCGGCGTGATCCCTCTTTCCTGGTCGCTCGATCACGTCGGGCCGATGGCCCGCACCGTGGCGGACACGGCTCTTCTTGCTTCAAGTGATCGCAGGATATGACGAGAAGGAAACGACGAGCGAGCAGATGAATATCCCCGATTATTCGCAAGCGATCGGGACGAAAGTTTCTTCCGTGCGAATCGGCGCGCCCCGCGAATTCTTTTTCGCGGACCTCGATCCGGAAATTGACGCCGCAATGAAAGAGGCCTTATCCGTTTTGACGAAACTTACAGCCGGGATTCGTGATGTCGCTCTCCCGGCGAATAACATGGAAACTTTAAGAGACGTAGTGAGAGCCGCCGAGGCCTACGCGTACCACCGCGAATACGTCACCAAAACTCCGGAGCTTTACCAGCCGCTCACACTGAAACGAATTCAGGCGGGCGCCAACGTCACTACTCCCGCTTACATTCAAGGCCGTCGCGACCTCGCGCAAGTTCGCCGAACGGCCGCAAAATGGCTTGACTCGGTGGACGTGCTGGTGACGCCGACGATTCCCATTCCGCCGGCTGCGATTTCGGATCCGCATGCAGATGATATTTTGCCAGAGGTGCGCAACACTTCGCCGTTCGACGTCAACGGCTGGCCTGCCATTTCCCTACCGTGCGGTTTCACAAGCCAGGGCCTCCCGATCGGCTTGCAGATCGTCGGCCCGCATGGAGGCGAATCCGTCGTCTTCCAGCTCGCCCACGCGTACGAGCAAGCAACGGAATGGCACAAGCGCCGTCCGCAGTTGCCTGCGCGTGCGCCAGCAGCGGTTTAGTGGCGCAGGCTTCAGCCTGTGGGGTTTAGCCCTTGCAAGGACGAACCCCCACAGGCTGAAGTCTGCGCCACTAAAAACTAATTGGATGGCGAAGTTTTAGCAGACATGGAAATCGCGGCTGAATTTCCAGAACTCGCGCCGCTGCCGCCATGCTGATGCGCGTGGGCCGCGCCCAGGAATGCGTAGAAGAGAGGATGCGGCACGAGTGGCGTCGATTTGAATTCCGGATGGAACTGGCAGGCGAGAAACCAGGGATGGTCCGGGGCCTCGATAATTTCCACGTACTTGCCGTCAGGCGAGCGGCCGGTGATGCGGAATCCGGCGTCTGTCAAAGTTTTTTCGTATTCACAATTAAATTCGTAGCGGTGCCGGTGGCGTTCGCTGATCTCGGTAGTTCCATAAGCGCGAAACGCCGTTGAATCTTTTTCGATTTTGCAAGGCCACGCGCCGAGGCGCATCGTGCCGCCCATTTCGTCCACGCCCAGCAGTTCGCGCAGTTTGTAAATCACGCGGTGAGGAGTTTGCGGATCGAATTCGGTGCTGTCCGCGCCGGCAAGCCCTACAACGTCGCGCGCGTACTCGATCGTCGCGCACTGCATCCCGAGGCAAATCCCAAAAAACGGAACTTTGTGCGTGCGGGCGTACTCGATGGCGTAGATCATTCCCTGGATGCCGCGCTTGCCAAATCCGCCGGGGATCAGGATTCCGTCGGCGTGCCGCAAGCGCAGCGCCGCCGTCTCGCGCGAATCAAGCTCCTCGGCTTCGACCCACTCGATGATGGTGCGGTCCTTGTGCGCGAGCCCGCCGTGTATCAAGGCTTCGCGCAAACTTTTGTAAGCGTCTTCGAGCTGCACGTACTTGCCCACCACAGCAATACGCACCTGGCCCTGCGGCTTGCGAATGCGGTCCAGCAACTCGAACCACGCGCTCAGATCGCGTTCCCGCGCTTCGAGATGCAACTGCTGAAGAATCTGGTCGTCCAGTCCTTCGTCCGCCAGCGCTACCGGGACGGCATAAATCGTGTCCATGTCCGGCATGGAAATCACGCGCGCTTCGGGCACATTGCAGAACAACGCGATTTTCTTTTTCAATTCCTGCGGCACAGTGCGGTCGCTGCGGCATAGCAGCAGGTCGGGCTGAATTCCGATGGAAAGCAATTCCTTCACCGAATGCTGCGTCGGCTTGGTTTTCAATTCACCTGCGGTTGGGATAAAAGGTACGAGCGTCACGTGCACGTGCACAAAATTTTCCGGCCCAAGCTCCAGGCGCATCTGCCGCACCGCTTCGAGAAACGGCAGCGATTCGATGTCTCCGACAGTCCCGCCGATCTCGATAATCACAACGTCGGTATCGACCGCAATTTTCCGGAACGCCGCTTTGATCTCGTCGGTAACGTGCGGGATCACCTGCACCGTTTTTCCCAGGTAATCTCCGCGCCGCTCCTTCGTCAGGATGGATTCGTAGATTCTGCCGGTCGTCCAGTTATTCTCGCGTGTAAGTTTGGCATGAGTGAAGCGCTCGTAGTGGCCGAGGTCGAGATCGGTTTCGGCGCCGTCGTCGGTGACGTACACTTCGCCGTGTTGATACGGGCTCATCGTGCCCGGATCCACATTCAGATAAGGATCACATTTTTGGAGAGTGACTTTGAGGCCGCGGCTCTCGAGAAGGCAGCCAATCGACGCCGCTGCTACACCCTTGCCCAGGGAGGATACAACACCACCGGTAACAAAAATATACTTCGGCGCCATCCGCTCAGTTCCAGCCGCTTAAAAAATCGGAAACGCGGAACTGGGTTCAATCCTCCAGAAAGATGTTGGCGTACAACGCATTCTACGGGGAAGACGCGTTGCTGTCAATGTGCAGCCGAAAAGGCCTCAGAGTAGGGGCACGACATGCCGTGCCCCTACCGCCGCCAGATTAATCGCGATCGTGGCCAAACAAGTCACGCATCACTTTGACGGTGCCATCGCAAGCGTGGTTCAGGCATGGCAGCCTGAATCCCGACTCGAGAGACTTGAGTAGCGAGTAGCTGTTGTAATAAGTCCCGCTTTGAACGCCTTCCGCCGCGTCGCCGTTGGTCTCGACGGTGAGGACGACAATGTTCTGGTTCTGCGGCGGGAACAGGCCGGTTGGCGGGGTGCCGATGCCGCTGTAATCGTTCTCATCCCACACAATCACGATGGCTGTGCGGCCGTCGTGCCATACAGGTGAGTGCTTGATGGCCTTCACCAGTCGCTCGATCGTGGTGTCGCCTTGCATGATCAAGCCGGGATTCAGGCCAACCTGCGTGCCGTTCGTGAGCCCCGCGGTGCCAATTCCAGGGTCAAACGCACAGAACGCGTCACCATTGCCCCGCCCATGCTGGTCATTGCACTGGCTCGGCGCAATGAAAGCCAGGGACGGAACATTGCCACTGCCCAGATCGGAATACAAGCCACGCGGGCCGTCGAAGCCGACGATGTTCTCCAGACTATTGCCGAACTCCGTTCCCTCCTGGACGCTCTTGAAATAAGCGAACGGATTGTGCTTCACGGCGTACGCCTGCACAACGCTGCTCGATGTCAGCGGCGCGAGCGAAGTGAAGTCGGTCAAGTTGCTGGCTGTGCCGTTGCTGTAGTTGACCAGGTCAGCCCCGGTGATCGGCAGGTCCTCCTGGTAGCTCTTCCAGCTCAGGCCGGCGCGCACGAGTTGGTCGCCGATTGTTTTGCCCTTGGTAGACGCCGCCGGCACTGACATCACGCCGTCGAGATCGGCAAGGTACGGAAACGTCGGCAGGGTTACTTCGTTCCAGACGTCGACAGCCGGTGTTACGGCGTCCATACCCGTTCCCGCGATCGGGCAGATATTGTTGGTTTCGAACGGAACGGGCGCCAGTGCCGGGCCCCCGCCATCATCGGCGTTCACGATTCCGGTCACGATATTGGGCGAGCAAGTGGCGTCATGCCAATCCGGGGGATTGTCGCTGCGGACGCCGAAATTTGATCCGCCGACGATTTCGAGGTAGTTGGTAAGGCTGGGATGGCCGACGGCAAAATAGTTGGTCGCGAGATTGACTTGCTTGTTCGCGATCAGACTATTCAGGTATGGCTCGTTTGGATTGTTGATGACCTGCTGGTAACCGTGATTCTCCATCATGATCACGAAAACGTGGTCCAGGTGAGGAATTCCCTTGGGTACGTCGCCTTCGTGGGCGAACATCGGGGCCGCCAAGAGAGCGAACGAGAGCCCGAGGGCTGCGGCTTTCTTAAACATGTCACTTACCTTTCTCTTTGGGAAGCTGGGATTGCCGCCGCTCTGGGACGGAGAGGGCTGGCGCGACCGGCGGTACTCTGGAAGCTGGTTATTACCGAGCGGTTAAAGCGATGCGAAAATTTGATAAACCTGTCGGCTCAAATGAGAATGGAATTTCACAATTGCCTCCGTTCGCGTCTCGCCCGGGGGATTTTCAACTTCAGCGTCATGGTTTAGAATCGTCTTTCATTTTTGGAGCGCCCATTCTTTTTCGGCGCCGCAGATCGAGTCCGGAGATTTCAGGGAAGTGCAAATTTCTCTTGACTTTATCGGGGGGCAACGGTCTATTCTCACATTCCGCTTTTCTGCAGGCGACACAATGATGCGAGGCCGCATCTATGCCTCGCGGGGAATGAGATTCTGTCCAGCTTCCTTAACATCATGCAACCAGTCGGGTTGCTGGTGTGCGGATGCGGGGTTTCAGGGGCGGCGGGAAAGCACAGTCTCAGCGGCCGGGAATTCACCGGTTGGTGTGAAGCATTTTCATGCGGGACAAGGAAGCGTTCCTTCGGATCGGTGCATCCGATGCGCGCTCCATCGAACGGCTGCGGGGTCTACTTGCTCATTCTGACGCAGCAAAGGGAACCTGCCGGGATGAAGGGGAGCGTATCTTCCTCAGGAAAATCAGCGGCGTGCGGGCGGGGGGAGTTCTAGTGCTGGAGCAAAATTCTCATTTGGGGCGTGGCAAGTTGCGTTGGGAACGTCTTCTTTTCTTTTTCGGGCTGGCTGCGGCATTGGCAATTCTGAGCTCCTGCGGTTCGTCCTCAACGGCCGTGACTCCAACGATCACCATTTCCTGTGTCCCCACGGATGTGACCGTGCTGGGGACATCTCAATGCACGGCGACCGTCTTGAATTTGAGCAGCACTCTGGTGAATTGGTCGGTCAGCGGGACCGGCAATGGGACGATCGACAGCGGTGGGTTGTACACGGCGCCCGCAGTTGTGCCGACAAACAACGTCGTCACGATCACCGCAGTATCGCAAGTGCAATCCACCTTGACCACAACGGAAAGCGTCACCCTCGAGCAGGCCGTGGCCATCAGCTCTGTTGTCTGTGACGACGCCCAGGGCCTGCCGGCGTCGATCGTCTCCTCTGGCAATCAGCTGGACTGCACGGCTACGGCTTCGACGGGTGCGGTCGTTCCTGTGAACTGGAGCGTTACGAACACAAACAATCCCGGTGCAACGTTAAATCTAGGAAGTATTTCTTCGCAAGGCATTTATTCCGCGCCGCTGGTTCCGCCGCCGGGACAATCGGTCACCATCACCGCCACCTCGCAGGCTCTCGCGACGGATACGAATAGCGTGGCAGCCACGGTGGTCTTTGGAAATGCAGTGTTAAGCGGGCCATACGTTTTCTCCACAAGCGGAAGGCTGACGAACTCGTCGAATGCGTTCTGGGCCCGCGTGGGCACTTTTTCGGCGGGCGGCGGAGCCCTCACCGGCATCGAGGATACCAATCAAGGCGGATCTCCCAATACGGTCAACAACGTGGCCAACAACACGGTTCCCCCCTCCCCGCGCAAATTCACGGGATCTTATTCAATCGGTCCCGATGGCCGCGGTATCATGCAATTCTGCGAGGACACGGGTTCGGACTGCCCAATGGGCTCGTCCGCCACCGCCTATTTCAGCATCGTGGTTATTTCCCCCAGCCAGGCCCAGATGATCGAATTCAGCCCTCCCTCAGCGAATTCCGCAGCTACAACCGCGGGCGGTGAAATGATTTCGCAGAACCCGCTGGCTTTTCCAAACAATGGAAATTTGTCAGGCACCTACTCGTTTAATTTCTCCGGTGTCTCGACCAACGCGACGGAGGAGTCTTCCGTAGGAGAATTTAAGGCGGATGGGTTCGGCAACATAGACGCCGGGAGCGCCGTGGCGCCATTGGCGCCCGGCGAGATCGACATCAATCCGACGGCGGCCAGTTTGCCGACAACCCTCGCCGCTTCTTCGTATGCGATCAGCTCGAACGGCCGGGGAGTTGTAACCCTCGATGGACTGACCTTCAGCTTTTATCCGGTTTCGGCCAGCCGCGCGAAATTCATCGAAGTCGATTCCCCCGCTTCCCCCATAACGACCCCAGATTCGATCCTGTTCGGCGAAGCCTACAAGCAACAGACCAGTTCCACTTGCGGCTGGGGTCTGAACGCACTGAACGGCTTGACGGTGCTGCAAACTTCGGGAGAATCTTCAGGAGTTGTGATCGCGGACCTGGGCAGCTTCACCGCCTCAAACGACGGCACGACCGGCACGGCCGGCGCAGCATCGATTGACGAGAATAGCGCCGGTACAGTCTCGTCGGCGCTTGGCACGCTCAGCGGCAACTACACCATGGACTCGTGCGGTAGAGGCACTCTGGGAATCGGCACGCATTCGTATGTTTTTTACATCATCTCCCCGTCTTTCGGCGTACTCCAGGAAACAACCTCTGGCGTCATCGCTCACGGCTTGCTCAATCCGTCGCAAGGCGGGCCGTTCGTGAATAGCACTTTGACCGGCAGCTACTCGTTCCGGCTCGGCGGGACAGACGCCGCCGCAGCGGCGGGCAAGAGAGAAGATTTTGCCGGGCAACTCACATCTGATGGCAAGGGCAATGTAACGGCGGGTTCGCTTGATCTCAATGATTTCGGCGCGACGCAATCGGGGCTTGCGATCACGAATGGAACTTATGTCCCTACACCGACGGTTTCGAATCGAGCGACAGTGGCCCTTCCCCTGAGTACCACGCCGGCTTCGACCAGGAATTTAGTCTTGTACATGGTAAGTCCGACACTGTTTTATGCTCTGGACACGGACGCAGCCCCGGCGGGCACCGCGATTGGCGCAATTTACAATCAGTTTTAGGCATGGGCGCCCGTCCGGCCGGAAATTAGTCATAATTTTACATTTCGGGGATCATGGTTAAGACGGAACCGTATTTGTCAGGAAGCTCGAACGAGGAAGAAAGAGGCGCGGTGAATGGCCTCTTATTCTTTGTATTGCTCATTGCTTTTTTCGGCCTGACGTCGTGCGGAGCGGCGCCCGCAAGCACGGCTGTGACGTGCACCACCACCACTTCGACCAGCTCCTCGACTACTTCGATATCCACCTGCACCGACCCGGTAACGAATATCAGCGTGACGATTTCACCCGCCACAGTCTCTGTGAACGTCGCAACACGCCAGTTGTTTCAGGACGCCATTCAGGGAGGCACGAATAATGTCCCCATCTGGCAGGTGAACGGTATGGCCGGCGGAAGCCCTACCCTCGGGACAATCGATTCCAGCGGGTTGTACCATGCTCCCACGACGGTTCCTACCCCTAACACCGTGAACGTAAGCGTTGCTTCATTTGAAGACCCAAAGGTGTTCGCCACTTCCACGGTCACCATCACGCCTGCTCCGGTCGTGACGATCACTTCCCCTTCCGCTCCCGTGACGGTAACTTCTGGCACTGCGAACACTGTGAATTTCAGCGCCACTGAGACCGGCGGAACGACCAATACGATTCTTTGGTACGTGGGGCCGGTTGGGGGTCTCGGAGTTGGGGGTGGGAATGCGACACTTGGCACGATCAATGCCAATGGCGTATACAGCCCGCCGCTCACGCCGCCCATCGGTCAGACCGTCACCGTGACCGCTGCGGCGCAGGATTCTCCAAGCTCGACCGCGACCCTGGCCGTCACTATTTCCGGCTATTCCACTTCTTCGTTGCAGGGGCAGTTTGCCTTTTCGATGGCGGGAAGCAACGCGTCGGGCCACTTTTTCCGGGCCGGCAGCTTTTCTGCGGATGGCAATGGAAATCTGGATAGCGTGCTGGAGGATATCAACAACACTTCAGGCGCGACGACCACGCCAATCTCCACGACCGGCGCCTATACCGTGAGCGCGGACGGACGTGGAACTTTGTCATTCAACGACGGGCTCACACCCGCAAGTTTTGATTTTGTAATCGTGAATGGCGGTCAATTGCAGTTCATCGGATTCGACGCGACCGGAACGGCGACGGGGCAGGCGAATGCGCAGGATGCTTCGACGTTCACAGGAACGCCGCTCTCGGCTTTGGTTGGAACCTACGCCTTTGATTTCACCGGCGTGCACGGATCCAACGGACTTTCGCAGATCGGCGAATTCAGCGCCGATGGCCTGGGCAATGTTACGCAAGGTTCCATCGACATGAACGATGGCGGGACGCTCAGCCAATTTCAAATCGCGGGGATCAATACCGGGTGCATTCCAGCGCCATCCACTCTGTCAACGTATTCGGTCAGCTCGAACGGGCGCGGCACCTTGTCGCTCGCTACGGTGACGGCGGCATGCGTGGCCGGCCCGACGTTTACGCTCAACTTCTACGTGTCCACCCGCGGAGGCGCTAAATTTGTCGGCACTGATACGGTGCTGCAGGTCGCGGGGTTCACCTCCCAGCAGGCTCCCAATGCCAAGCTTAACGTCACCGCCCTCAACGGGAATTACGCATTTCTTCTGGCTGGATCGGGACTGGGAGGAACGATCGCGACCGGCGGAAGCTTCCTTGCCGACGGCAGCGGCAACCTCTCCAGCGGCGTGCTCGATGAAAATGTAAATGGGACGCCCGCCCCCAACCTGCAGTTCCAGCCCAACGGAACAAAAGCCGGCACTTACACAGTGGCGTCGAATGGCCGCGGCACCATGACATTCGTTACGACGAGCCGGACATATACGTTCGTGTTTTATGTGGGCCCGGTGGGAACCAATACCACCGCCATATTTCAGGAAACCGATTCGGGCATTGCCAGCGATGGAAATTTCACTCTGCAGGAAAGCGCGCCGTTCACGCTGGGATCCATCGTGGGCAACTATGCCATTGAGACAAGCGGCATTTCCGGAGCGGCCTTGCAAGTCACCACGGGCGAGCTCGGCGCAAACGGCACTGGAGCGTTAACATCGGGAAGTCTGGATATCAACACCGGTGGAACGACGCTGACTACAGGGCAAACCGTAACCGGTTCCTACACCGTTCCCACATCAGCGGGGCGCGCAACCCTTACGCTCAATTCCGGCACTCCAAATTATGCCGCGTACGTCGTAAGTCCAACTCAGGTCTACCTGCTGGGAATTCAATCCGGGCAGCTGGCTGTCGGAACACTTCTCCGGCAATTTTAATCCTTAATATCTCAATCCAACACTGATCACGTGTATGTGTCGCATCAAGTCAGCGAGGATCGAAGTTTTCTCGTGGCGCCCGCGCCAAGAGAAACTTCACGGCAAGCTCACACGGAGCGCGATTTGCTCAGTAATTGTTCGACGCGCGCGACATCTTCCGGAACATCCACGCTGACCGAATCGTGCTGCGTTTCGGCGACGCGGATCTTGTAGCCGTTTTCCATCCAGCGAAGCTGTTCGAGCTGCTCGATGCGCTCGAGATCTCCCACGGGCAGAGTCGGAAAATCGAGCAGGGCGGCGCGCCGGAACGCATACAGGCCGAGATGCTTCATGTGCTGCACGTGCACCGGAGCTTCGCGGTCGCGCACCCAGGGAATGGGCGCGCGCGAAAAGTAGAGCGCGTTGCCGTCGAAATCGAGAACCACCTTCACGATATTAGGGTCCATGATGTCGGCCGGCTTCACGATCGGGACCATGAGCGTGGCGACCGAAACGCCCTCCTCGGACTCAATCGCTTCGACGAGAGTGTCAATCGCCTCCGGCTCGACGAGCGGCTCATCTCCTTGCACGTTTACAAAAACCTCTTCCCCGGCGCCGGGAATGTGCACGGCCACTTCCGCCACGCGCTCCGTGCCGGAGCGGTGTTCGGAACGGGTCATGACCGCCTCGGCCCCAAAGGCGGCTGCGGCCTTCAGGATTCGTTCATCATCGGTGGCGATGATCACACGGGTAATGCGTTTGGCCAGCCGCGTTCGCTCCCACACGCGCTGGATCATGGGCTTTCCAGCGAGAGACACCAGGGGTTTTCCCGGCAAGCGGGTCGCGGAGTAACGTGCGGGTATTACGGCGATGGCCATAAGGTTTTTCTTCCGGCCGCCGATTCTTAAGGTGGGCGGCGGAACTTGGAAATCCTATCACAGTGTTCGAACAATCCCGCACATGGCCCGTAGTGCATCGATCCAGACTCTTGATTCGAATCCTTAAGTAAATAAATTGTCAAAACAACGACTGGGCCTTGCGCGGGCTGGCCCCGATGGTAGAATGGCGTCAAGGTTCGCACGTCGGAACCGGCCGTGACCGCCCGGGCAGCGCCGGCGAAGGCAGGCAATGCGGTGATGGCAGGACGAAATCGGGTACGCTTCCGCATCTTCGCTCTTGTTGTGTGCGCCCTGATCGCGACCACTGCATTCAATCAAACGCAGGGCCCCGTCCAGCCCCCGAAGGAAACCCCCGGCCCACAATTCAAGCCAGGACAAGGGATCAAAGTTGACGTCGACGTTACCCTTGTGAACCTTACGGTCACGGATCCATTGGACCGCCTGGTCACCGGGCTCGAAAAAGAACATTTTCGCGTGTTTGAAGACGGTATTGAGCAGGAGGTCCTCACACTGTCAAGCGAAGACGTGCCGGTCTCGATCGGCCTGGTTTTCGACATGAGCGGCAGCATGTCGGACAAGGTCGAGAAGGCCCGCGAGGCCGCTGTGCAATTCATGCGCACAGCGAATCCGCTGGACCAATTTTTTCTCGTAAGTTTCAACGATCGCGCGGAATTGACCAGCGGCTTCACCAGCAGCGTGGACGAATTGCAAAACCGGATGATGTTCACCGCGTCGCGAGGGCGTACCGCGCTCCTCGATGCCATCTATCTCGGGCTCAGCCAGATGAGGGGTGCACACAACGGCAAACGGGCCTTGCTCATCATATCGGATGGAGGAGATAATCATAGTCGGTACAACGAAAGCGATGTTAAGAACTATCTGAAAGAAGCCGACTGCCAGCTCTACGCGATTGGCATCTTCGATCCGATCGGCATACGTTCCCGAACGCCTGAAGAACTGGAAGGGCCCTCGCTGCTATCTGAGATGACGGAAATGACCGGAGGCCGTGTCTTTCCTGTTGGAAATCTTGGCGAACTGCCCGACATTGCCGCAAAGATCGGAATGGAGCTCCGAAACCAATATGTCCTCGGATACAAATCGAGCAACGCACGACACAATGGCGCGTGGCGAAAGATTAAAGTCAAACTGCGCCCGCCCAAGGGTCTACCTCCCCTCAACGTTTATGCGAAAACGGGATACTATTCGCCGAACCAGTAGCTTCGGGCGCCCGGCCATTTTTCTGATCACATTTTTTCTGGTGGCGTTTGGTGTGCTCTTTGCCACGGGCGCGTCCGCGCAGCAGCAGCAAGCTCCCATTTCGCCGTCCACGCAGCCTCCCGCGCCGAATGCTCCGCCGCAGGACATTTCGGCGGACACCTACAAGATCAAGTCGCAAGTCAGTCTGGTCGTCCTGCACGTCTCCGTGCTGAATGACCGCAGCGTGTTTGTGCCGGGACTGTTGGAAGACAATTTCCGGGTGCTGGAAGACAAAGTCGAGCAAAAGCTTTCGGTCTTCAAGCAGGAGGATGTGCCCGTCAGTTTCGGACTGGTGGTGGACAATAGCGGCAGCATGAGGGACAAGCGTCCGCAGGTGAATGCGGCGGCGCTTACGTTCGTCAAGACTTCCAATCCGCAGGACGAGGGATTCGTCGTCAATTTCAACGACGACTATTACCTGGACACCGAGCACGATTTCACGAGCGACCTCGTGGAAATGAGAACGGCCCTCGAGCGCATTGATGCGCGTGGCAGCACGGCGCTTTACGACGCCGTGATCGGCTCGCTCGATCACCTGAAGAAAGGCACGCGCGACAAAAAAGTTCTTCTGGTGGTGACCGACGGCGAGGACAATGCCAGCCGGCACAGCCTGGAAAATGTGGTCGAGCAGGCGCAGCGCTCCGACGCTGTGATTTACGCCGTGGGCGTCTTCAGCGACGACGACATCAAGCACAATCATCGCGCCATGAAGAAAGCGCGGGGCGCGCTCAGCGATCTCGCCAATGCCACCGGCGGCCTGGCTTTTTTCCCGGAGACCGCGGACGACACGGAAGCGATCTGCACGCAGATCGCCCACGATATTCGCAATCAGTACACGCTCGCTTACTATCCGACCAATGCGGCGCATGACGGCACTTTCCGCACCGTGTCCGTCCAGGTGACGCCACCGCGCGGCGCGGGAAAACTTATCGGTGCGCACGCGCACCGGATACTACGCTTCTCGCGCGCCCGTCCTCCGGCAATTAGGGTTTCCAACAACACAAGTGGCGCAGGCTTCAGCCTGTGGGGGTTGGGCCTTGCAAGGTCGAAACCCCACAGGCTGAAGCCTGCGCCACCTAAACACCTTTCAATTCTCTGAAATCTGAGGCAGAAAACTTTTGCCGTGCGGGATTGTGCCGCCGAAATTTTCGGCGATGGTCTGGCCCATGTCGGCCAGCGTGTCGCGGATGCCCAGGTTCACGCCGCGCTTCCCTGCCGGGCTGTAGGTGACGATGGGCACGTATTCGCGCGAGTGATCGGTGGTCGGCCATGCGGGATCGGGATCGCAGCCGTGATCGGCGGTGATCATCAGCAGATCGCGCGGCGCCATGGCCTTGCAGCAGCGGCGCGAGAAGCACGATCGAATTCTTCGAGCGATTTCGCAAATCCCTCCACGTCCTTGCGGTGCCCGTAGAGCATGTCGAAATCCACGAGGTTGGCGAAGATGAGGCCGGTCTTCTGCTCCGCCAAGCGTGGCGTGCAGTTTCTGCATGCCGTCCGCGTTGTTCTTCGTGGTGACGTAATGATCGACGCCGCGGCCGTTGTAGATATCGTGAATCTTGCCGATGCCGAAGATCGGAATTTTTCGCTCGACCAGCACATCCATCAGCATCGGGCGCGGCGGCTCGACCGCGTAATCGTGGCGGCGCTCGGTGCGCCGGAAATTTCCCGGCGTGCCGGTGAAGGGCCGGGCGATCACGCGGCCCACTTCGTTCGGCCCGTCGAGCATTTTGCGGGCAATTTCGCACATGCGGTACAGCTCGGCGATGGGGATCACGTCTTCGTGCGCCGCGATCTGGAACACGCTGTCGCCCGAGGTGTACACGATCGGGAAACCCGTTCGAACGTGTTCCTCGCCCAGTTCCTTGATGATTTCCGTGCCGGAGGCGGGCTTGTTGCCGATCGTCTTGCGGCCGATGGCGCGTTCGAACTGCTCGATCAATTCGCGCGGGAAACCGTGCTTGTAAACGGGAAACGCCTGCGGCAGCCAGATGCCGGCCATCTCCCAGTGCCCGGTGGTCGTGTCCTTGCCCGGAGAATGCGTGGCGCCTTTGCCGTAGCAGCCTTCCGGACGCGCCGAAGGCGTCAGGTGGTCGCAGCGGCGCAATATTGGCGAGACCGAGGCGCACAAGATTCGGCAACGCCAGCGGACGCGATTTAGCGATGTGGCCGAGCGTGTCGCGGCCGACGTCGTCGTAGTCAGCGGCGTCGGGAAGCGCGCCGATTCCCACGCTGTCCAGCACGATCCAGATGATTCGTTCGAACGGCGCCATGGTCTGCCTCGGTGAAAAGTATACCGCAGGAAAAAGTAGCACAGGCATCCGCCGCGGCGGACCTGTGCGGGTTTTGTAGGCTTCCGCTATGCCAACGATGTAGGAGCAATCGCCAAAAACCGCACAGGCAGAGTGCCTGTGCTACTTGAGGCGAAAGACGGAAACGAGGTCCGAGGATGTGCCGTAGGGATCGGCCTTTTGATCGGCTTCGTCCATCGGAATTCGCGCGGTCCAGAGGCGGGTGAACAGGCCCTGGCTCGTCAACGTGTCCGTGCAAGTGGGATTTACGTAGAGCAGGTCCACTAGGCCCGAGCCGGCGGAAGCCGCGGCTGCGAGGTTTTCGGCTATCTGCGCGACGAGCGAGCACGCGAACGGATTGTACAAGTAGGCCAGCAGCGGCGTTCGCGGCCATCGGAATTTCGCGGCGTCTCCTTGGACAACGCGAATCTTTACCTTGGGCCGCGCGACGCGGCTCCACGCGCGACGTTTCGTCTGCGCGATGCGGGACAATTCCTCGCTGAGTTCCACGCCGATGACTTTCCGGAATGGCAGTTCCGCCGCAAGAAGAAGCGCTCGGCCCTTCCCTGCTCCTACATCCACGAAGGTGTAGGCTTCGACCCTTCCCGAAACCGCGGGCAGAGTCTCGCGCCAGCGGCGGTAGGCTTCGCGAAACACTGATTGGGCAATCGCAGAATAGCCGTGGTTGAGCGCGTCATTCTCCCGGCCCTTGACAAGGTCTTCCGGGCCGAGATAGCCGCCCGTGTCGGTGCCATATTTCTGGTCGAACGGGTGAATTACGTCACGGTTGGGAGCGGTTTTTGACGCTGACGGCACGGTGGATCGGTCCTCACTCTTTTATAGAATAACGCAAAATCGGGTGTGGGTGAGTAGGACGGGCTTCAGGCTGTCGGGTTTCGTCACGCCGGAGGAAAGTCAAAAGCGACAGGCTGGAAGCCTGTCCTACTCAATTGCCCTGCCCCTCGCAGCGACGTATAATTATTAGTTTAGATGTGCGTCGCTGAAGGCGCTGAGGAGGGAGCCGCGTGGCTGTCAGAGAACATACCGCTGCAGAGCCGTTGCCAACGAGCGCAGCGGCGGAAGCCGCCGAGCAGGAGGCGATTCATGTGCTCGGGGCGCGCGTGCACAACCTCAAGAACATCAGTTTCGATATTCCGCACAACGCCATCACGGTCGTCACAGGAGTTTCGGGATCGGGAAAATCGAGTCTGGCGTTTGACACGATTTACGCGGAGGGGCAGCGGCGGTACATCGAATCGCTCTCGGCGTATGCGCGCCAGTTCCTCGAGCGCATAGAAAAGCCCGATGTGGATGAGATTACCGGAATCGCGCCGGCCATCGCGATCAAGCAGAAAAATTCGACGCGCAATCCGCGCTCGACGGTGGCGACGGCTACCGAAATTTACGATTATCTGCGGCTGCTGTATGCGCGCGCGGGGCGCACGTTTTGCACGAAGTGCGGCAGCGAGGTGCGCAAGGACACGATGGACGAAATCGCCGCGCGCGTTCTGGCGTTGCCGCAGGGGCGGCGATTTTACGTGCTGTATACGCTGGATCTCTCGGCTGCCGTCGCGCAGGGCGGGCCTGCACCCGCTGCGCCGCCGCGACGAAGTGCGGCGAAAAAACCGTCCAAGCCTGCGCCGGAGACGATCCGGCTGGCGCTGGCCGGATTGCAGCGGCGCGGATTTCAGCGGCTCTACCAGGCGGGGCGGATGCACGAATTTTCTTCTCCGGAGACGCTGCTCGATATTGATTTTTCGCAGCCGGTGTACGTCGTGGTCGACCGGCTGGCCATCGGTCCGGACATGCGCTCGCGGCTCATCGATTCGATCGAGATCTGCTACCGCGAAGGACGCGGTGAGGCCATCCTGGAATTTGTGCCTGAGGCAGAGGGCGAGCCATCAGAGCGGATGGTGTTCAATGAGCGCTTCGAGTGCAAAAAGTGCGGCGCGGTGTATCAGGAGCCTGAGCCGCGACTATTTTCGTTCAACAATCCGTATGGCGCGTGCCCACGCTGCCAGGGATTTGGAAATACCGTCGATTTCGATATCAATCTGGTGATTCCCGATCGCGGCAAATCTCTCAACGATGGCGCGATCCAGCCGTGGACCAAGCCGCGTTACCGCCAGGTGGTTCTGGAACTGAAAAAATTTGCGCGGGCCAACCACATCCCCATGGATGTTCCCTTCCGGAATCTTACGGCCGCGCAACAAAATCAAGTCATCGAAGGCGACCCTAAGTCCGGCTATTTTGGAGTGAACGGCTTTTTTCAGTGGCTCGAACGCAAGAAGTACAAGCTTCACGTGCGCGTATTTCTGAGCCGCTATCGCGGCTACGCGCTTTGTCCCGATTGCAATGGATCGCGCCTGCGCGCTGAGGCGCGCGCGGTGCGCGTGTCCGGAAAATCCATCACGGAAGTTTGCGCCATGACCGTGGCCCAGGCGCGGCAATTCATGGACAGCCTCGAATTGAGCGCGGAGCAAGCCGCCATCGCCGATAAAATCCTGGAGGAAATTCGCCAGCGGCTGCTTTTCCTTGACGAAGTAGGGCTGGATTATTTGTCGCTCGACCGCCTCTCTTCTACGCTTTCGGGTGGCGAAGCGCAGCGCATTCAACTGGCGACTTCGCTCGGGTCGCATCTCGTCGGCGCGCTGTATGTTCTTGACGAGCCATCCATTGGCCTGCATCCGCGCGACACGCACCGCTTGATCGAAATTCTGAAACATTTGCGCGATCTCGGCAATACGATCCTCGTGGTCGAGCACGATCCGGACATGATGGCCGCCGCCGACTATGTGATCGATCTGGGGCCGGGCGCGGGGGAACATGGAGGGAGCATTCTCTTTGCGGGGCCGCGCAGCGAACTCTTGCAGAGTCGCGAATCTCTGACGGCGCGATACCTTACCGGCGAGCTGCGCATTCCCGTTCCAACGCTACGGCACAAGCCGAGCGGGAGGTTTCTGCGGATCCACGGGGCGCGCGCGCACAATCTTCAGAACATCGATTTGATGATACCGCTGCACATGCTGGTGGCGATCACGGGGGTATCGGGATCGGGAAAATCAACGGTGGTGCATGACGTGATTTATAAAGCGCTCGAAGCGAAACGCGCCGGCGGAAAGTATCAGGAATTGTGCGACCGGATCGAAGGGGACCACCAGTTGCAAAGTGTCGTGCTGGTTGACCAGTCTCCCATCGGGCGCACGCCGCGATCGAATCCATCCACGTATCTCAAGGCGTTTGACGCCATCCGCGAAGCGTTCGCCTCCACGCCGGAAGCGAAAAAGCGCGGCTATGCGGCCGGGCATTTTTCCTTCAATATTCCCGGGGGCCGCTGCGAAGCATGCCAGGGGGAAGGGATCGTCACCGTGGAAATGCAATTCCTGGCGGACGTCGAGCTGATCTGCGAGGAATGTCGCGGGACGCGATTCAAGAGCGGCGTCCTGGAAGTGCGCTATCGCGAAAAAAACGTGCACGAAGTGCTGCAACTGACGGTGCGCGAGGCGCTGATTTTTTTCGCGGGGGTGCCCAAGATCACTTCCAAGTTGAGGATTCTGGACGAAGTGGGTCTCGGTTATTTGCGGCTGGGACAATCCGCGACGACGCTTTCGGGCGGCGAGGCGCAACGCTTAAAGCTCGCAGCGCATCTCACCACGCAAGCAAACGAGGGGGTCTTGTATATCTTTGACGAACCCACGACCGGGCTGCATTTCGACGATATACAGAAGCTGCTGACGGCGTTCCGCAAGCTGATCGATGGCGGCGCATCGATACTGGTGATTGAGCACAATCTTGACATCATTAAATCGTCGGACTGGATCATCGACCTTGGGCCGGAAGGCGGGGCGCAAGGCGGGAAGGTTGTCGCTACCGGAACGCCCGAACAGGTCGCGCGCAATTCCCATTCGTATACGGGAAAGTTTCTTGCGCGGGCGCTTGCGAATTCGCACGCAAATAACAATCATGGCGCGACGCCTGCCGCTGCGCGGAGCAAATGAACGGCATGCGTCTCGGAAACACTTTCGCGGCGCGCTGGTTTCGTTTTGGTTTAGCAGCCGCCTGGCTCGCCGCGGTTGGAATTCCTCTAGCCGCGCAAACCCAGCGTAAAGCTCCCGCGAAACCGCCGTCCACTGCTTCCCCACAAGAAAAGGAAGACCCGCTCGCGCCTCTGCTTCAGCAGGCGAGCGATGCGATCGACAAAATGGATTTTGCGGCGGCGCTCGATCCGCTTCAGAAATACATCGCGCAACGGCCGGATGAACCCTACCCGCATTTTCAATTGGGATACGCTTACGTGGGATTGAGACGTCCTGCAGATGCGAAGACAGAGTTCGCGCGGGCCGTCGCACTCGATCCGAAGATGGCTGCCGCGCACCTGAATCTGGGCCTGGTGCTGATGGATAGCGATCCAGCCGCAGCGGCCGAAGCATTTCGCCATGCCGCCGAATTGCAACCCACGGAAAGCCGCCCACGATTTCTCGCGGGCTTCTCATTGGAGCACGCAGGCAAATTTCCAGAGGCCGTCGAGCAATACCGCGCCGCGCTTGCGCTTTCGCCGAAGGATTACGAAGCTCACTTCGCGCTGGGGCGCGTGCTGCTTCGCTCGAATGACGCTGCCGGCGCGGAAGCACAGTTTCGCGCGGCGATCGAATCGCGAGGCGACGCGGCTCCGGCTCGCCTGGGCCTTGCGAGCGCCCTCCTGGCGCAAAAGAAATATGAACCGGCGAGCGACGCCCTGGCGGAATATTTGAAGTTAAATCCGGGAGACCGGTCCGCGCATTTTGACCGGGCTTCGGCGCTCTTGAATCTCAGCCGATACGATGACGCGCTTGTCGAACTCGACCGCTCCGACGCGGGCGCCGCGCCTAAGGGCGAAACGCTGAAAATGCGCGGCGAAATCTACATGCAGCAGAAAAAGTGGAAAGAGGCCGGAGACACGCTGAAACAGGCCGTCTCATTGTCGCCGCAGGATTCAGAGCTGGCCGGTTGGATTGGCCGCGTGGATATCGAGTTGCGCGATTACCCATCGGCTGTCCGCATACTGGAACAGGCGCACGCGCAGAATCCGCAATCCGCCGACGTGCTGCGCGATCTGGGCGATGCATTTTATCTGAATGAAAATTATTCGGCGACGCTCGAAGCGATGGACCGCCTTGCCAAGCTGGAAACCCCAAAACCCGGGTCATGGTTTGTTCGCGCGATCTGTTACGATAAACTTTCCCGTAAAGCGGAAGCGATCGATGCGTATCAGAAGTTCCTCGATCAGGACGGCGGACAGCATGATAATCAGGATTTTCAGGCACGCCATCGCATCCTCGTGTTGCAGCGCGAACTGGGACAGTCCAAGAAAAAGTGAAAGCGAATGAAGGCAGTTTTCTTCCTTCCAAGATGACAGTTCCGGTAAAAATTCGGATCGCGATGATTGCGGCGCTGGCGCTGTGCGTTCCGCTGGCCGCACAAGATCATTTGGCTCAGGACCTGGCGCGATACCAGAATGAGACGGACCCGGTCCGGAGAGCGCGCGCGCTGGCAAGAGTCGGAGACGAGCAGGTCGACCTGGCAAAAAGACAACTGAGGGCGGACGACGAGGTCGCTTCCCTTCAGACCCTCGAACAATATCGCGACGAAGTTCACGCCACGGTTGCGGCGCTGAACGCCATGGGCGTCGACGCGGAACGAAAACCGTCGGGATTCAAGGAGCTTCAGATCAGCCTTCGCGAAACGATCCGTCGCATTGACGATCTGATTCTTACGCTGGAAGTGGACAAGCGTCCATTTTTCCGCGCCGTTCGCAACGATTTGTTTGCGGATCAGAACGACTTGATCGACAAACTCTTCCCGCGCAAGCCGGAACGCAATGCGCCGAAATCAGATCCTTGAGGTGCCCCATGCGATCCAACACCATGCCGGTCGCCATGTTATTCCTCGCTTCGATCGTGAGCGCCGGGCCCGCGGGCGCGGCCAACGCTGCGCCTCAAAAAAAGGAGTATCTGTCCGAAGCGGAGGCCGACAAGATTCGCGACGCCGGGGCGACGGGCCCGCGCATCTTGCTTTTTGCAACTTTTGCTTCGGACCGCATCAAGAAACTGCAGTACGAATTTGCGCACATCGACCCGGCGGACAAGAAGAGGACCGATCGCCTGAACGGACTGATCAGCAGCTACACGGGCTGCATCGACGACGCCGCCGATTTGATCGAGATTGGAATCGAAAAGCAGCAGGACATCCGCGACGGCGTAAAAGCGATGCAGTTGGGGATCAAGGAATTCCTCCCCTACCTTCAGGGCCTTGCTGCGAACGGGCCGGAACGCGAAACATATAAGTCAAATCTTGACGACGCGATCGAGGCCACGCAGGACGCGTCGAAAGACGTGGAGAAGGCCGCGAAGGAGACGCCTGCGGCGCCGGTGCGGCGCAAACCGACGTGAGGGAGTTGTCAAGTTTGAGGAAAGATCATCGCGCTTCCGCTGCGCTTCTGGGCGGCGACCGCATTTTTCAGCGCATCTTCACGCGCCTGGGATGCCAGGGCCGGCCGCCACAATTTCAAGTCGAGTTGTACCCGTACGCCAATCTTTCGCACACGCTGCGCTTGCGGCAGGACGTGGCCTACGTGCGCCTTTCCGACATTTTGCACGAAGCGCCTATTCCGGTGATTGAGGCCGCCGCCGCGATTTTGCTGGGGCAAATGTATCGCCGGCGCGTGCCGCGCGAGTTGCGCAATGTGTATCGCCAGTTCGCGCTGGCGCACACGACGCGGCGGCACATCGCGCGCGTGCGCCGCAAGCGCGCGAGGCGCATCCCGGACAATCCGCTCGGCTCGGCGCACGATCTGGATCCCATGTTCACTTCGCTCAACGTCGAATACTTCGAGGGGCGCCTGCGCAGGCCTCGCCTGGGATGGAGCGCGCGGCCGTGGCGCTCCCAGTTTGGATGCTACGACCCTTCGCTCGATCAGATTGTGATGAACAAGCGGCTGGACCGCGCGGAAGTGCCGTCCTACGCGGTCGAATTCATCCTCTATCATGAAATGCTGCACGTGAAGCATCCGTTGCGCGCGGCGGCGTGCGGGTTGCAGGCGCATTCCCCTGAATTTCGGGCCGAGGAAAAGCGATTTGCGCACTACGCGCGCGCGCGAAAATTTCTCGAGCGCGTACGATAGCGCGAAGCCCTCCGGGAACGCCAATAGGGAGATTGGCGTTCCCGGAGCGGCATCCCCATTCATCCATTGAGAAATTTGCTTATCGCTCCGCTTTTTTGGGAGATTCTTGCGCGGATTTTTCTTCGAGGTCGGAGATGGATTTCTTTATTTTCGCGGCGTCTGCTGCGTGGGGGAGGATTTGGAGATATTTGTTGTAGGCTTGAATCGCCTTCGCGTTTTCGTGCTTCTTTTCGTAGGCCTCGCCTAGAAGCCTCCACGGCGCCGCCAACGTGGGCTGGTAGTTGGACGCTTCCAGGAAGCGGTCGATCGCCGCGTCGTAGGCTCCCTTATTCAGATAGAACTTGCCGACGTCCAGGCTCCTTTGCGCATGAAGCGGGTCGAAGACGGGCCCGGAAGGCGCGGCTGGAGGGTCTGGCGTCGAATCCTCGGAAGGAGGGGGCGGCGGGACGGTCGGGTCGATTGGCTGTGTGGCCACGGGTGGGGGCGCGGCCGGCGGCGCGGCTGTGGGCGCAGCTGGGGGCGTAGTTGGAGTGTCGGCCGGAGACGAAGGCGGAGGCGGCGGAACTCTCGGATTCACTTGCTGCGCGCTCAGGGAGCGAGCCCGTGCGAGCAACAACAGTCCGAAGAAAACGATGTAGGCCGTGCGTTTCATGTTGTGCGCAGATTAAGATTCACTTTGCTATCATGGGTGTTGCCCGAGTGCGGATCGCCGCACTTCCCATTCTACTCCCGCGATGGAACTCGTACAAAAAGCCGACAGTCTTCCCGCAGAGCCGGGCGTGTATCTGTTCAAGGACGCCCTGGGAAATATTTTGTACGTGGGCAAGTCGAGTTCCCTGCGAAATCGGGTGAAATCGTATTTCCTCGAATCCCGCTGGTTGGATGCCAAAACCGGTTCGCTGGTGCGGGAAATCGCGGATCTCGACTACATCGTCGTGGACAACGAGCGCGAAGCCCTGGCGCTCGAAAACAGTCTGATCAAGCAGTATAAGCCGAAATTCAATGTGCTGTTGCGCGACGACAAGACGTATCCGTACATTCGATACACCGCGTTCGAGAAATTTCCGCGCGTGTACGTGACGCGGCGCCTGGTCAAGGACGGCTCGATTTATTTCGGGCCGTATTTTCCGCACAGCCTCGCGTACCGCATCGTCCACTTCATCCACAAGACGTTTCGCATTCCTTCCTGCACGGTGGACCTGACGCGCGCGCACCCGCGGCCCTGCCTGCAGTATTACATTCGCCGCTGCCACGGGCCGTGCGTTCCCGGCTTGACCACGGACGAGAAATACGCGGAGGCGGCGCGCGACACGAAACTGTTTCTCGAGGGCCGCCGCCACGACCTGATCGCGAGCCTCGAATCCCGCATGATGGAGGCTTCCGACACGGAACGCTTCGAGCAGGCCGCGGCGTACCGCGACCTTTTGCGCACGCTCTCCGAGATCGAAGAACGCCAAAAGATTGCCGCCGCGCAGGGCGACGACATTGACGTGCTCGCGTGGCACGCGGAGCCTCCTCTGGTCGCCGTGAATCTCTTTCACCTGCGCGGAGGGCGCGTGGTGGACCGGCGCGATTTTTACTGGGAAGATCTCGTGGAATTCGAGCCGGCCGAATTTCTGTCATCGCTTTTGAAGCAGCTCTACCTCGACGCCGCGTATCTGCCGCGCGCCATTCACGTTCCCATGGACTTCGAGGATCGCGAGCTGCTTGAAGATATTCTCACCGAACGAGGCTCGCATCTCGAACCGCCGAGGAGCCGCGTGGAAATTCTGATGCCGCAGCGCGGCGCGAAACACGCATTTCTGGAACTGGTGGAGAAAAACGCGCGGCATTCTTTCGAGCAGCGCTTTCGCGTGCTGAAGCCCAGCTCGAAGGCCATCGTCGAGGCGCTGGAGCAGGCGCTCAGCCTGCCGGAACCGCCGCGGCGAATCGAGAGCTTCGATATTTCGCACTTGCAGGGTTCGGACACCGTGGCGTCGATGGTCGTGTGGGAAGACGGGCGAATGAAGAAATCGGACTACCGCAAATTTATCATTCGCGGCGAATGGGGCAACGACGATTTCGCGAGCATGAAGGAAACCGTCGAGAGGCGCTACCGGCGACTTCAGGAAGAAAAGAAAGCGTTTCCGGGACTGATCCTGATCGACGGCGGAATCGGGCAACTGCACGCGGCCGCGGCGGCGCTCGAAAAGCTCGAAGTGATCAACCAGCCCGTCGCGAGCATTGCCAAGCAGGAAGAAATTATTTATGTGCTCGGCCAGGAGGACCAGCCCATCCGGCTGGAGCACCACTCGCCGATCCTGCATCTGATCCAGCAGATTCGCGATGAAACGCACCGCTTCGCCGTGGGTTTTCATCGGCAGCGCCGGGCCAAGCGGACGATACAGACGGGCCTGGAAAATATTCCCGGAGTCGGCCCGCGCACGGCTCAAAAATTGCTTCGGAATTTCGGAAGCGTCGCGCAACTGCGCTCCGCCAGCATCGAGCAGATCGCCAAAGTCGTTCCCAAGGGGCTCGCCGAGCGCATATCCACGCATCTGGCGGGGACAAACGGAGCTGCGCTAACCGGGCGGTAGTCGGAACTGTCCTAATTTGAAAGGCGTTCGCGCGACTCTATTGCCTTGGAGGTCGGGACTTCAGTCCCGACGAAAATCATTGGCTTGAAATGGGTTTTAACCCCTGAAGTTTCAGGGGCTGAAGCCCGCGATTCAATGTGACGTGAATGGCCGAGCTGAAGCTCGGCCCTCCTAAAAGCGAATACTTTCAAATTGGGACTGTGCCCTGTAGTCCTCACGATTGCTTCTGCCGGGGGCCTGTGCTACTTTCGAGACGGGAAAGGAGTACGCCATGTCGGAAAATACAGGATCAAAAGTAAGCTTCTTCCTGGTGGGCCTCGGAATCGGGGCGCTGGTGGGAATTTTGTTTGCGCCGAAATCGGGCGAGGAAACGCGCGAATTTCTTTCGGCGAAGGCCGATGAGGGCCGCGAATACGCGCAACGCAAAGCGCGAGAGCTGCGCGAGCGCGCCGAGGACATTCTCGAGCGGAGCAAAACCACTGCTATGCGGCAGAAGGAAAGCATTTCGGCGGCGGTCGACGCCGGCCGGGACGCCTATCAGCGGGAAAAAGCCAAGGCTCAGTAATCTGGGCGAGGAAAACGAATGGAAAGCTGGATGCCATTTTTCGTGGTGGTGACGGCGCTTGCGATTGTTGTGCAAGCGGTCGTCCTCATTGCGTTGTTCATCCAGCTTCGCCGCACGGCCGCGCGGGTCGAGCAGGTCGTGACGGACCTCAATACCAAGCTGACGCCACTTATTTCGCGGGTGCAAATCCTGGTGGATGATGTCTCTCCGCGCATCTCCGGGATCGTTGCGGACGCCTCCGAGATTGCGCGCCTGGCGCGCGGCGAGGCGCAGAAGGTCGATCGAATCCTCAGCGAGGCCCTCGAGCGGCTGCGCATGCAGTTGATCCACGTCGACCATGTTCTGACCGGAGCCATGGAAGCAGTGGAAGAGGCGGGAACGCACCTGCGGCAGACCGTGTGGGGGCCTGTGGTCAGGGCCACTGCGTTGATCCGCGGCGTTCAGGCGGGGATTGATTTTTTCCGGAGCGCGCGGCAAAGGCGCGGGCCGTTGGAGCCGGGGGAATCCTCTACTGAACAGCAGGATGAGGGAATGTTTATTTAGGTTGCAGGGCATTGCAGGTCGCATGGTTGTAGGTCTACGCGTCGTACGTGCACCGAATCCAGCCCCCGCCGAGAACTACATCTCCCGAATAGCAGACTGCGGCTTGTCCCGGCGTGATGGCGCGCTGAGGCTCGTCAAAAATGACGCGCGCGGAAGCTGCGTCGACGGGCTCGATTGTTGCTGCAGCCGGCTCGTGGCGATGTCGAATTTTTACCGTTGCGCGCACAGGCGTTTCCAGAACCGCGAACGAAATCCAATTCACGTCACGCAATTCACAGACACTCGTGCGCAAGTCGGAGTCATCGCCGACGACCACGCGATTGGCGGCGCGATCCAGCTCCACCACGTAGAGCGGCTTTCCCGCCGCAATGCCCAAACCCTTGCGCTGGCCTACGGTGTAGTTGTGCACGCCGCGGTGGCGACCAATGACCTCGCCGCTTGTTGTGACTAGTTCGCCTTCTTCTTCTGACAACGACTCTCCGCGTTCGCCCAGGTAGGCGGCGATAAACTTGACGTAGTTGCCTGACGGCACGAAGCAAATTTCCTGGCTCTCCGGTTTTTCCGCTACAGGAAGCGCGGCGCGGCGGGCGATCTCTCGCACCGCAGTCTTGTCGAGCTCGCCAAGAGGAAAATCCGTGCGCGACATTTGTTCCTGCTTGAGGCCAAAGAGAAAATAGGTCTGGTCCTTGGAGCTGTCCGCCGCGCGGAGCAATTCATAGCGCCCGGTAATTTCATTGCGGCGAATCCGGGCGTAATGGCCGGTCGCCAGGCGGTCGGCGCCGATCTGGCGCGAGGTGACGAGCAGCGGATCGAACTTCACATGGTTGTTGCACATGGTGCAAGGAACCGGCGTGCGGCCCGAGAGATACTCTTCGACAAAAGGCTGCACCACGGTTTCCTCGAATCGCTGCTCGTAATTCACCACGTAGTGAGGCATGCCGAGGTGCTGCGCCACGCGCTTGGCGTCGTAGACGTCATCGAGGGAGCAGCAGCGCTGGCCGTGCGCGCCGTCCCGGTCGAGCTCCGGCAGGCGGCGCTGGTTCCAAAGCTGCATCGTCAAGCCAACGACGGGGAAGCCGCGCTCCTTCAGGATCGCGGCAACGGCAGAGCTGTCCACGCCGCCGCTCATCGCGACAGCCGTCATCGGAGCCTGATTTGGATTCCGGTCCATTTGAGTATTATAGCGTCAAATCAGGCGATTGCTGGCTTCTTGTACGTGGGAGAAAGCTGGCGAAGCCTTTCGATAACTGGGGGAATCGTTTCGAGCGCGAAGTCGACTTCTTCGTCGGTCGTCTGGTGACCCAGGCTCAGCCGAAGCGTGGCGCGCGCGTCCTCCGGAGCAAGACCGAGCGCCATCAGCACGTGCGATGGCTCAAGGGCTCCCGAAGAGCAAGCCGCTCCGGTGGAGCACGCGATTCCCTTGAGGTCCAGCGCAATGACCATGGACTCACCTTCGATAAATGGAAACGTCAAATTGGCGGTGTTGGGCACTCGCGGCGCCCCTGCGCCGTTTATCCAGGAATGCGGCACGCGAGCAAGCAGGCCTTGTTCCAAACGGTCCCGCAGGGCGCGCACGCGTTCGCTCTCTTTGCTCATGCCGGTCAGCGCGAGTTCTGCCGCTTTTCCCATGCCCGCAATGGCGGCGACATCTTCGGTCCCCGGACGGCGATCACGCTCCGAGTGTCCGCCATACAGCAATGGCGCGAGCTGCGTTCCTTTTCGGATGTACAGCGCGCCCACTCCCTTAGGTCCGGAAAATTTGTGCGCGGAAATCGAGAGCAGGTCTACGCCCAGCTTCTCTACGTCGATGGGAATTTTTCCGGCGGCCTGCACGGCATCGGTATGAAAAACGATTCCCCTTTCGTCCGCGATTTTGCCGACTTCTTCGATAGGCTCAATCGTTCCAATCTCGTTATTCGCGAGCATGAGCGTGATCAGGACGGTCTCGGGGCGGATTGCGCGGCGGACATCTTCGGGATTCACGAGGCCCTCGCGATCGACGGGCAGAACGGTGAGATCGATTCCGCCCTTCGCTAAGGCCCTGCACGCGTCGAGTACGGCAACGTGCTCAATCGCGGAGGTAATCACGTGCTTGGCTTTGCCGGGGGCTGCTGCCACGGCGCCGAGTATCGCGTGGTTATTCGACTCCGTGCCGCCGCTGGTGAACATGATATCCGCGGCGCGTGCGCCTACCAGAGACGCCACGGACGAGCGCGCCTGCTCCACCGCTCCGCGCGCGTTTTGGCCGTAGGCGTGGATCGAGCTGGCGTTGCCGAATTCCTCAGTGAGGTATGGCAGCATCGCCGCCAGAACTTCGGGGGCGATCGGAGTCGTCGCGTTGTGGTCGAGGTAAATCCGCTTCATGTATGGGCCCTGAAGGCAGAATATCGTTCGAGACTAGAGCGGTCAAGGCAATGGTGTTGAGTGGCACAGGCTATCAGCCCGTGGGAGTTGCTTGCGAGGGGTCTCGCATCGGCTCAACCAAACCCCACAGGCTGAAGGCCTGTGCCACTGGGCGTAGCCACTCGGACACGCTGTGCATACACTTGATCCTCCGAGAGGGTGCATTTGGATTAACATACGGAGCGCGCGTTGTGCAGTTCGCGAGCGGCGCTTTAAACGGAGACTGTCTTTGTCCGATCCCATCATCACGCTCACTACGGATTTTGGCACGAGCGACCATCTCGTCGGGTCGATGAAGGGCGTCATTCTGAATATCAATCCAGCCGCGCGGATTGTGGACCTCAATCACGGCGTGGTTTCCTGCGACATTCTCGACGGAGCGCTTTCACTTGCGAACGCCTACCGCTTTTTCCCTTCGCGCACGATTCACGTCGTCATTGTGGACCCTGGGGTGGGAACGGAACGCCGCCCCATTCTGGTGAGCGGGGAGAAGCAGTTCTTCGTCGCGCCTGATAACGGCGTGCTCTCGCCGATTTATGAGCGCGAATCCTGCACCGTCCGGCACATCACCGCGGAACACTATTTCCTGAATCCGGTGAGCCCCACGTTTCACGGGCGGGACATTTTCGCGCCGACCGCCGGGTGGCTTTCGAAAGCCTTCCAGACGGAAGCGTTCGGAGAAGATCGTCACGGATTTCGTGCGGTTCACCATGCCGAAGGCAAAGTCCAGCGGGCAGGCCGTCAAAGGCGTCATCCTGCGAGTGGATGCGTTCGGAAACTTGATGACCAATCTTACGGCGGAAGATATTCCCATCGGCAGCGCTCGGGGGCGGGGCCATCAAGCTTGCGGTGAATGGGAAGCAGGTCCTCAAGTTCGGGCAAACGTTTGCTTCGGGAAATCCGGGAGAGCCGATTGCTTTGCTCGGCTCGGCCGGCTACGTGGAGATTGCCGTGAACCGCGGCAATGCCGCGCGCACGCTCGGAGTGAACCGCGGCGCTGAAGTTACGCTCGATCTTACGTAGGACAGGCTTGAAGCCTGTCGGGTTTTGATCTACGCCATGCAAAATCAAAAGCAGACAGGCTTGAAGCCTGTCCTACTTCGGAAACTTCACCGCTGCAAATCCATCGTCGTCAGGAACGCGCGGGTGCGCGGATCGAGCCAGTCGCGCAGGGCGTCTCCCAGCAGGTTGAACGCGAGAACCGCGGCCATGATTCCGAGCGCGGGAAACACCACCAGGTGCGGCGCGTCAAACAGATGATTGCGCGCGTCGTTGAGCATCGCGCCCCAACTGGGCGTGGGCGCGACGACGCCCAGGCCCAGGAAACTCAGCGTCGACTCCGCCAGGATCGCTCCCGCCATTCCGATCGTCGCCTGGATCAGGACGGGTTGCAGCGTGTTCGGCAACAAGGTGCCGCAGCAGGATGCGCGCGTGCGAAGCGCCCAGCGAACGCGCGGCCAGGATGAATTCCATTTCGCGCACTTTCATCACCTGGGCGCGCGCCAGGCGCGCGTATCCTGCCCATCCCGTGATGATCAGCGCCAGGATGACCTTGTCCAATCCCGGCCCCAGAAACGCCGCAAACGCGATGGCCAGCAGAATTCCCGGGAAACGATAGAAACGAATTGATCAGGACGATGTTGATGAAGCGGTCGAACGCGCCGCCAAAATATCCCGAGAGCGAGCCGAGCGCCAGCCCCACGATTCCCGCGCCGACGACGACCGAAACGCCGACGAGCAGCGAAACGCGCGCGCCGTACAGTGCTCGCGACAAAACGTCGCGGCCCAATTCATCGGTCCCCATCCAGTGATGCGCGCTCGGCGAAAGCAATCGATCCGGCAGGCTCTGCGCCGAGGGGTTTGCAGGAGCAATCCATGGCGCAAGGACCGCGAGCAAAATGAGCAATACCGTAACCGCAAGGCCCCAGCGGCCCAGCCCGCTGGTGCGAAGGAATTGGCGAAATGGAGATAACTGCTTCATGAAATTGTTACTGATTCGCGCGAGATTTCTCTTCGTTGGCCGTCCACCCGAGCGGCTGTTACTCGACTGAGCAAAAAGGCCTCGCCTCTGAAGAGGCGAGCTACAAAATCGTTAGGCATCATTGCAGCCGCACCCTGGGATCCACGATGGCGTAGACCAGATCCGTGAGCAGGTTTACGGCGACGTAGGATACGGCGATGATCAGGATGCAGCCCTGCAAGAGCGGATAATCGCGCGCTGAAATCGCTTGCACGGCGAGGCGCCCGATTCCCGGCCACGAGAAAATCGTTTCCGTGACAATCGTCCCCGCGAGCAGCGAACCAAATTGCAATCCCACAATCGTGATCACCGGAATCAGCGCGTTCGGAAACGCGTGCCGGAACAGCACCGACGTTTCCGTGATTCCCTTGGCGCGAGCCGTGCGCACGTAGTCGCTCGAAAGCTCCTCGATCATCGAGCCGCGGACCATGCGCGTGAGGATGGCCGCGAGCGCAGCGCCAAGAGTCGCGGCAGGCAAAATCAAGTGGCTGATTCCTCCGCGTCCGGAGACAGGCAGCCATCCGATTTCGATGGAAAAAACCAGGATCAACACCGGGCCCAGCGCAAAGTTGGGAACCGAAAGGCCCAGCAATGTGAAGAACGAAGTCGCGCGGTCCGCCCGGCTTCCCCGGCGCCGCGCGGAGAATACTCCCGCGGGAATGGCGACGGCGAGGCATACGGCCAGCGCGGCGAGCGACAACTCGAGCGTTGCAGGAAAGCGCGCAAGCACGATCGGGCGCACGGGAGCCGCATAGCGCATCGATTGCCCCCAATCGCCGCGTGCGAGGCCCTCCAGATATCGCACGTACTGCACGCCGAGCGGCTGATCGAGCCCCAGCGTGTGCCGCAGTTGCGCAAGGTCTTCGACGCGCGCATCCTGGCCGAGCATTTGCAATACCGGATCGCCCGGCACGATGTGGATCATCAAAAATACCATCGTGAGAATTAGCCAGAGAGCGGGCAACGTGTATAGGAGACGCTGAAGGAAATGGCGGATCATTTCGGTTTGAGCACCTTCTCGGCAGCAGCCCGCTCAGCGGCTGGCTTCGCTTCGGCGGCCGGCGCCGACCCGGCCCGCTCGGCAAGCGTCTTCACTCGCTGGATTTTGACGCGCGCCACTCTGCGGCGATCCATTTCCACAACGGTAAAACGATATCCATCAAAATCAAGATTCTCTCCGCCGCGCGGAATGAAACCGAGGCGGGCGAGCACGAAGCCCCCGACGGTCGCGTAGGAGCGATCTTCCGGCAGGACGATGTTGTATTGCGATTCGAGATCGCGCAAGCCGAGCGAAGCGTCAAAGATCATCGCCGCGTCCGCGCCCTGGCCGACGATGACAGGCCTTTCGACGACGTCAAATTCATCGTGAATTTCGCCGACCAGCTGTTCCAAAATATCCTCGAGCGTGAGCAATCCCAGGATGGTTCCGAATTCATCGACAACCATAGCCATCCAGCCGTGGCTCATGCGCAATTCCAGAAGCATTTCGCTTGCGGGCTTGCTCTCCGGCACGATGGCAATCTCGTGAAGCAGGCTGCGGACATTGAACTCGGCTGCGGTCCAGCCTTCTTCAGCGCGGCGCTCCCGGTCGAGAAGCACCCAAACAATATCCTTGATGTGAATGTACCCGAGCACCTGCTCTCCGGCGCCCTCGAAAACGGGCAAGCGCGATCGCTGTGTAGTGACGAAGACGCGCATCACGTCGTCCAGCGTGGCGTCGGCGGCCACGAAGTGCACGTCGGGCCGCGGCACCATCAACTCGCGCACCTGCATTCTGTCGAGTTCGATCGCGCTGAGAATGAATCTCTCTTCCTCCATTCCGACCAGGCCGCGTTCGCGCGCTTGTTGAATCTGAATTTGCAATTCTTCCGCGGAATGAACCTGCGTGTGGCTTGTGAGTCCCGAGAATCCCAGGCCTCTGAGCACCCAGCGGCTGGCTCCATCGAGCAGGTTAATCGCGGGACGAAACACTTCGAGATACCACTGGAATGGGGGCGCAACCAAAAGAGCGACGCGTTCCGCTCGTTGCAGACTCATGCTTTTCGGAACGAGTTCGCCCAGCACGACGTGTAATATCGTAAGAAATAGAAACGCCACGGCAAGCGACACCACGTGAACCAGCGCTACCGTGTGCCTTCCAGGAATGTTAGCCACCAGCGGGCTCAAGACCGACGCCAGCGTGGATTCTCCGAGCGCGCCAAGCCCCAGGCTGGTGAGCGTGATCCCCACTTGAACGCCGGAAACGACGCGGTCCAGCTTGCCGATCAAATCCAAAACGATCTTTGCGCCAAATCGCCCTTCATCCACCAGTTGCCGCACGCGCGAATGCCGCACCGCAACCAGCGAAAACTCGACGGCCGCGAAAAATCCGTTCACGGCCACGAGAGCGAATAGTCCGAGGAGTCGCAGCCCGATCAAATCAACAAAGTCCCCCGCGGGCTCATTCTACCAGTCACAGCACCTCTGCCCAAGGGACTGTACTCGTCCATGCAACCTGGTGGCGCGGGTTTGGTGGCCCGGAATTGCCTGCAGTTCATAAAGCGGTTGTCTCGGTTCTCGCGCGTGCATTAGAATGTGGTCTCAATCTGCCGGCTCATTTTTGTGGACTGCAGTACCGGCGAATGTGAAACATGACAACCGTGAATCCAGCATCGACAAAAAAGCCCGACGGCACGAAGAAACCTGATTTTGAATATTCGCTCGCGCGCCTGGAGGAGATCGTCGGAAAGCTGGAGAGTGCGAATCTTTCGCTCGACGAAGCCATGAAGCTGTTTGAAGAAGGCGTGCAACTCTCGCGCGACTGCCAGAAATACCTGGAGCAAGCCGAGGGCAAAGTGGAAATCCTGCTCAAGAAAGCCGGCGGCGAGATGGCGGCGGAAGCCTTCAATCCCGAAGCTGAGGAAGATTCCTAACCGCCTGCGCCGCGAGCGCGCGCCCGAGTCCTCTCCACCTGATGAACCTTCCCGCATTTTTCGATGAAGACCGGGCCGCGGTGGACGCCGCGCTCGACCGGCTGCTGCCCGGCGAAAATGCGCAGCCTCCCTCGATCCACCGCGCCATGCGCTACAGCGTGCAGGCCGGGGGAAAGCGCGTCCGGCCGATTCTGTGCCTTGAGTCTGCACGAATTTTTTCCGCCGACGTGACTCACGTTCTGCCGATCGCCTGCGCCCTGGAATTCATTCACACGTACTCGCTCATCCATGACGATCTTCCGGCGCTCGACAATGATGATTTGCGGCGCGGCAAGCCCACTTGTCACAAGAAATTTGGCGAGGCGACTGCCATCCTCGCGGGCGATGCGCTGCTGACGCTGGCATTCGAGACGCTCGCCAATGCTGCTGTCGATCCGGCGCGGCGCGTGGCCATTCTTTCTCAAGTGGCCGCATCGGCGGGCACGGTGAACGGCATGGTTGGCGGCCAGGTTGCGGACCTGGAAGCGGAAGGGCACGCCATCCAGGCTGCTGACCTGGAATACATTCACCGTTCGAAAACGGCGGCATTAATTCGCGCGTCTGTCGTTTCCGGAGCGATTGGCGGCGGCGCGAACGACGAAGACGTGGCGCGGCTGAAACGATTTGGCGAGACGATCGGCTGGGCCTTTCAGGTGGTCGACGACATTCTCGACGTGGAAGAATCGTCCGCGGCGCTCGGGAAGACTGCAGGCAAAGACGCGGCCCAACAGAAGGCAACGTACCCGTCGCTGTATGGCCTGCAGAAGTCGCGCCAATTTGCCAAGGAGCTGGAGGCGCGCGCGATGGCGGAGATCGAACCGTACGGCGCGCGCGCGGCTCGGCTGAGAGAGCTTGCGGAATTGATCGTTCACCGGCGCGCGTAGTTGAGCAGATGGATTTGTTGTAGCCCTCGTCTTCAGACGCGGGGGTTTCTGCCGATGCGAGCGGCTGCCCATGCGCGCGAAAACCCTCGCCTCTGAAGAGGCGAGTTACAGCAGGGCTGCGTGCCACCCAAACCTAAATCCGCAAAAAAGAGGCTCGACCTGCTGGTCGTCGAACGAGGGCTCGCCGAATCGCGCGAGAAGGCGCAGGCTATGATCCTCGCCGGAGAGGTCCGCGTGAACGGCGAGCGAAGCGAGAAAGCCGGCGCGCAGATTATCGAGGACGCGCGCATTGAAGTCAGTGGAGGTTCAGCGAAATATGCCAGCCGGGGAGGTCTGAAGCTGGAAGGCGCGCTCGAAGATTTCGGCGTCGATGTGGATAAGAAAATATGTCTCGATGTAGGCGCGTCTACCGGAGGCTTCACGGATTGCCTGCTGCAGCATGGCGCGCGCCGCGTATACGCCGTGGACGTGACGCCGCAGCAGATGGCGTGGCGTCTGCAGCAAGACGCTCGTGTCATGCAAATCAAGGCGAATGCGCGCAACCTCCGACCGGAACAAATTCCCGAGCCAGCCGATCTCGTGACCATGGATGTTTCTTTCATTTCCGTCGCCAAGGTGCTTCCCTCTGTGGTCACTGCCGCGGGCCCGAATGCGGAGTACCTGATCCTGGTAAAGCCTCAGTTTGAACTCGACCGCGGAGATGTTGGTAGCGGCGGCATCGTGCGCGACGCTTCGCTACACGAACGCGCAATCGAGCGCGTGCGCCAAGCGGCGCTCGCTGCCGGATTGCAGGTGGAAGGTGTCCACCCGAGCCGCCTGACGGGCGCGGAGGGAAACCAGGAATTTTTCCTTTATGCGAAGAGCTCATAGATGATTTTGGTGGCATGCCTTCAGCCTGTGGCGGTTCGGCCTTGCAAGTACAAAACCACACAGGCTGAAGCGTGCGCCACTGGGGATATCAAAATTCAAGGAAATGGAACTGCTTGACAGATGCTAAAGTAGAGTTCGCTTTGAACGCGCTTTGCCAAGAACAAAAATGATCAAGACCGTCGGAATTATTTCACGCCCACGGCGCGAGGACATCGCGCGCGTCGTTCCGCCTCTCGTCGAATGGCTGCAGTCCCATGGCGCGGAGGTGACTTGCGATTCCGAGACGAGCGATTGTTTCGGCCCGCTCGCTGTAAAGACGCGCAAGCGCGAGGAACTCCCCGGCTGCACGGACCTGCTGATCGTGCTGGGCGGCGACGGAACATTGCTGTCCGCGGCGCGGCTCGCGGCGGTGCGCAAAGTTCCCATCCTCGCGGTCAACCTCGGCGGCCTGGGTTTTCTTACGACGGTTTCTCAAGACGAAATCTATTCAATTCTGGAAGAGATTTTCAGTGGAAAGCATCGCGTGAGCGAGCGCGTGATGCTGGAAGCCGAAATTGTCCGCGATGGCGCCGTAGTGCGGCGGCAGATTGCGCTCAACGATGCTGTGCTCAATAAAGCGGCGCTCGCACGCATCATGGATCTGGAGCTTCGCGTCGACGGCGAATACGTCACGACGTACAAGGCGGACGGCCTGATTCTCTCGACGCCGACCGGGTCCACCGCGTATTCCCTGGCAGCCGGCGGGCCCATCGTGTACCCGATCGTCGAGGCGTTCGTCGTAACTCCCATCTGCCCTCACACGCTCACGAACCGGCCGTTGGTGATTCCCGATTCCGCCACGATTGAAGTGGATTTCAAGGCCGGGGATGACGCGGTTTTCCTGACGCTCGATGGGCAGGTCGGAATTGAACTCGTGCGAGGAGATCGCATCCGCGTGCACAAAGCGGCGGAAAAATTATTATTGGTGCGCCCCGCAAAAAAAACCTACTACCAGATCCTGCGCAGCAAGCTGAAATGGGGCGAACGGTAAACCACGGAATGCAACCACAGATGCACACAGATAAACACTGATAAAATCAAAAGCGTAAATTAAACAGAGCAAACAAATTACACGCAGCCCACACCCAAGTAGGCAGGAACGTTAGATTTGAGATTTGAGATTTGAGATTTGAATTGTAAGTTGTGGATTTTAGATTTTATCAGTGTTTATCTGTGTGCATCTGTGGTTCCATTCTTTCTGGTCATTCGCCGCGAACCAGATCTGCGCGGGATTCGCGGCGGCGGATCAGACGCATACGGCTTCCCTCGACGAGAATTTCCGCGGGGCGCGGGCGGGAATTGTAATTAGAGGTTTGCACGGTGCCATAGGCGCCGGCTCCCCACAGGACGAGCACGTCCTCCGGAACCACATTTCCGAGCGGCCAATCCTGCAGGAAGCAATCTCCCGATTCACAGACGGGGCCAACGATATCGGCGCGCGCGAGCGGCCCGGGAGCGCGGCGGGCGCGCGTGACGGGATGCGTCGCATCGTATAGCGCGGGACGCATGAAATCGTTCATCGCGGCATCCACGATCACAAAGTTTTTGCCGCGATTCTGCTTGGTGTACAAAACGCGCATCAGGAGAACGCCGGCGGGGCCGATCAGCGATCGCCCCGGCTCGATCAGCAAGTGGCAGCCGAGCGGGCGAACGACGCGCGCGAGCTCCGCGGCCCAGGCTGCTTTTTCCGGCGGCTGCTCCGACGTGTAGCGAATCCCAAGCCCGCCGCCGGAATCGAGATAGCGGAGCGAAATGCCGGCGCGCGCAAGCTCGCGCACAAATCCAGCCAATCGCGCGAGAGCGCGACGGTGGGGAGTCAGCGTCAGAATTTGCGATCCAATGTGCGCGCTGATTCCCTGCCAGTCGATCCACCGTGAATTCCGGTGCGCGAGATAAAGACCGCGCGCGGTCTCCCAGTCAATTCCAAATTTGTGGCGATGCTGTCCCGTGGCGATGTGCGGATGGCCCCCGGCTTTGACGTCCGGATTGACGCGAATGGAGGCCGGGGCGCGCACGCGCAGGCGCGACGCCTCCGATGTCAGCAAATCAAGTTCCGCGGGCGACTCCACATTGAAAAGAAGAATCCTCGCGCGCAGCGCCTCGCGAATTTCTTCGCGGGATTTCCCAACCCCGGAAAACACGATGCGGTTTCCCGGCACACCGATGCGACGAAGGCGATAAAGTTCTCCGCCCGAAACGATGTCGAACCCGCTGCCGAGCGCGGCAAACACACGCAAGATGCCCAGATTCGAATTGGCTTTTGCCGCGTAGCAAATCGTGTGCGGGAGCTTGCCGAACGCAGTGTCCATGCGGCGATAGGCCTGCTCGATGCTCGCTCGGCTGTAAAGATACGCGGGCGTTCCGAATCGCTTCGCGGCCGCCGCGACGGACACACCTTCACAATATAGTTGCGAATCCCGATAGGAAAATCCCGGACGTATAGCTCGCAGGATCGACCACGCC
Source organism: uncultured Acidobacteriota bacterium (assembly GCA_963804145.1). Taxonomy (GTDB): domain Bacteria; phylum Acidobacteriota; class Terriglobia; order Acidiferrales; family UBA7541; genus Palsa-360. The sequence goes on from CAWDPI010000013.1 coordinate 170,734, forward strand.
TGCGGAGCGGCCAGCGCGCGAATGGGAAGACGCGGCGCTCACTTGACTTTCATCACCACCAGCGTGCGATCGTCGGTGATGGCGCCTCCTTGTGTGAATTCCTCTACTTCCGCGAGCAAGCGGTCGGCCAATTCGCTCGAATTCAAATTCGCGTTGGCGGCCAAAAGATCTTTTATGCGGCCAGTACCGAAGAATTTTCCTTCCCGGTTGGCCGCCTCTGTCAGACCATCGGAAAAGAAGAGGAGGATGTCTCCAGAAGTGAGGCGCGCGCTCCATTCTTCGTATGTCGCATCGTCGAAAATGCCGATTGGAAATCCCGAAAGATTAATCTGTTCGACGTGCCCGTCTTTCCATAGCAGGGGCTGCGTCTGCCCCGCATTTGCGAGCCGAAGTTTGCCGCGCGCTTTTTGCCATGTGGCGAAGCAAATCGTCATATAGCGGCCCTCTACACGGCGGTCGCACACCAGCTGATTGAGCGTGCGGAGAAGCTCGGCGGGCTGGAGCTTTTGCGGAGATAGGCTGCGCAGAATTCCTGTAGCCACAGCGCCGTAGAGCGCAGCGGCGGTTCCCTTCCCGCTGACGTCTCCCAACGCGACGCCCAATTGTTGCGTTCCGTAAGAAAGAAAATCGTACAAATCGCCGCACACTTCGCGCGCGGAATGAATTCTCGCGGTGATGTCCAGGCCGTAATCGACGCTGGGCACCGGCCGCAGAAGGGCGGTCTGCAGACGTTGCGCGGCCGTGAGCTCGCGCTCCATGCGCGCTTCGTCCTTGGCCAGCTTCTCGTACAACCGCGCGTTTTCGAGCGACACCGCCAGGTGCGCCGCCAGGATCGAAAGCGTCTGCACGTGCTCTTCTGTGAAGTAGTTAACTTGCGGGCTTTCGAGATCGAGTACGCCGACAACGCGGCCCTGGTGAATCATCGGAATCGCCAGCTCGGACCGCGTTTCCGGATTGACCATGATGTATCGCGAATCGAGGGTCACATCCGGGACGCGAACGGGCAGTTCCGTGGCTATTGCCGCTCCAACGATTCCTTCGTGCGGAGTCACTCGAAGTTTTCCCTGCGCGCTCTGGCCGTACTTCATGTCCAGGCGATGGCGGTACAAATTCGCCGATTCGTCATACAACAAGATTCCCAGTATCTGATAGTCGATGACGCGCTTGACGAGTTCCGCGGCGCGGCGCAGCAGCTCTTCGACCGCGAGAATGGAATTCGCCTCGCGGCCCACTTCGTTGAGGACCAGCAGCGTGTCTGCCTGGCTGCGGACGCGCTCAAAGAGCCGCGCGTTTTCGATGGCGGTGGCCAAACGGCTGGCCATCAACGTCAAGACGCTCTGCTGGTCGCGAGTGAAGTAGTCGACTTGCGTGCTCTGGATGTCGAGCACACCGATCGCTTGTCCCTTCACCATGAGCGGAACGACGAGTTCGGAGCGGACGGAATCGATGATGTTGATGTACCGGGGGTCTTCACGGACGTCCGGCACGCGCACCGCGCGGCCTGTCGCTGCGGCCGTACCGGTGATTCCCTGCCCGATCGGGATTAGCCAGTCCTTCCCGGATTCCTCGCCGTACCCGATGGTGTAGCGGTGGTAGAGGCGGCGCATCGATTCGTCGAGCAGCAACACACTGAAGATCTCGTAGTCGATCAGGCGCTTCACGAGCGCCGCGGTTTTCCGCAACACTTCGTCAAGGTCGAGCGAGGAATTAATTTCCTCGCCGATTTCGACCAGCGTCGCGAGAACTTCCGTGGGAACGTTGAGCGGCGATGGAACTTGTACGGGATCCATAAATTAGCGAATGTAGACTGCGCTCCAGACTTCCGGAGACGCAGCGCGACTCTCCAAGAATCATTTAGTATAGCAGGTAGAGATTATGCCCTTGTGAAAAACCGATGAATGGACGAGTCTCCAGGCCGGGGAAAATCGGATTTCTGCGATAAACATTAATAGGAAGTGGATGCCTGCGAGGCTGAGGCAGCCGCGTGGAGCGGCGCCGACCCTGCGGCTTGCTCCATGATTTTAACGCTGGCGCTGGCGCCGATTCGCGTCGCGCCCGCGCAAACCATTTTTTTCAAATCATCAAAAGTGCGCACTCCGCCCGAGGCCTTCACGCCAATGTCCGTCCCCACGACGGCGCGCATCAAGGCGACATCTTCGGCCGTGGCTCCGCCGGTGCTGAAACCGGTCGAGGTCTTGACGAAATCCGCGCCAGCCCTCTTGCTCGCGAGCGAGGCGCGCACCTTTTCCTCGATGGTGAGCAGCGAAGTTTCAAAAATGACTTTGCAGATTGCGCCGCCGCGGTGCGCCACTTCCACGACACCGCGAATATCAGATTCCACAACCTCATCCTGACCGGATTTCAGCGCGCCGATGTTGAGGACCATGTCGACTTCCTGCGCGCCCAACTTAATTGCTTCTTCGGCTTCATTAATTTTTACTTTGGAAAGCGTCGCGCCGAGGGGAAATCCGATCACGGTGCAAACTTTTACTTTTGTGCCGCGCACCAACTCCGCAGCCAGCGGCACGTTCCAGGGATTGATGCAGACCGACGCAAAACCAAAACGCACGGCTTCCTGGCAGAGCTTGCGAATATCTTCGCGCGAAGCTTCCGGCTTCAGCAGCGTGTGATCGATCAGACCCGCAAAACCGGCTTCCAATTCAACGACTGAGGGGCCGCAGGAAATACGATCGGCGCCGGCTTCGACGACGGCGCGGGTTTTTCTGGCGCATTTCTCGGCGCAGTTCAGGTCGCAATCCGGACAAATTTCGTCGTCGCCGTCTGCGCTGCGCGCAATCGCCGTTGCGGGCGCGCCGAGGTAGCGCACCACCTCTTCGGTGACCACACGGACCATCTGTTCGAATTCGCTCTGATCCACTCGCTCAGCCCTGTTCGAATCGCCCGAAATTATTCAAATAAATTAAAGATTGTTGCGTGACCTCGCAAAACCGCCGCCTCTGAAGAGGCGGTCTACAGCATCCGGCCTTCGGTTTCGCAATTGCTGTAGCCCGAGTCTTCAGACCCGGGGTCTTCGCCGCGGCTTCTAATGCTTGGCGGACCGTTCCTCGATGCCTCGAATCTTGTCCACGCGGCGCTGGTGGCGCCCTCCAGCGAAGGGCGTCGAAAGCCACAGAGCGACAATCTCACGAGCGGCTTCCGGGGCGATCAGCTTGGCGCCCAGCGTCAGCACATTTGCGTCATTGTGCTCGCGGCTGTTGCGCGCCGTGGCGCGATCATAGCATAGCGCTGCGCGCACTCCGGGCACCTTGTTGGCGGCGATCGAGCTGCCGATGCCCGCGCCGTCGAGCACGATGCCGAGCCACGCTTCCCCGCGCGCGACCGCGTTGCCGACCGCCTCGGCGAAGTCCGGATAATCCACGGCTTCCGCGCTGTCGGTGCCGAGGTCGAGAACCTGGTAGCCCCAATCGCGAAGATATTCTTTCAGTTGTTGCTTGAGTTCGAAACCGCCGTGATCGGCGCCGATCGCCACGACTCGGGCGGATTTTTCGGGCGAACTTTCGGCTGATGCGGCGCTGGAAGAGGGTTCGCGCTCGCGCGCCGAGGCAATGCGGAACGTGATCCCGCGCCGCTCGGCCTCTTCGCGGGCCAGAAGAGTGATGAGCGTGTCTTCGGTTATGGCGAGTTCGCCATTTTGCGGGACACGTTCCAAATCCGCGGCTGTGATAAGAGGTTTCATGTGGCGCCGGATCGTCCGCCTGACCCTCTCCCGGTTTTCTCTGCGCCCTCTGTGTTAAAGCTTTGTCGTCCGCCGCGCAAAACCTTTAACACAGAGAACACGGAGAAAACAGGAGAGATGAGAAATGCGAGCTACGAAGGAGGAAGCGACAGAATGCAAACGTCCTTAAGGTTGCGATAGCGCTCCGCGTAGTCCAGCCCGTATCCGACAACGAACTCATTGGGAATCTGAAATCCGATGTAGTCCGCCTTGACGTCTTTCTTGATGCGCCGCTCCGGCTTGTCGAGCAACGCGGCGATCTTCAGCGAATTTGGCTTGCGCTGCTGCAGGACGCGCAGCAGGTACCCGAGAGTGAGCCCCGTATCCAATATGTCTTCGACTACGATGACGTTGAGTCCTTCGATGCTGGTATCGAGATCCTTGTTGAGGCGCACTTGGCCGGAAGTCTGGCTGCCATGTCCGTAACTGGAGACGGACATAAAATCGAGCGACACTTCGACGCGAATCTGGCGGACCAAATCCGAAAGAAAAATGGCAGCGCCCTTGAGAACGCCGATCAAGTGAACGCGCTGGCCCTTGTAGTCCTTTGAAATTTGAAATCCTATTTCGCGAACGCGCTTCTGAATCGCGCTGCTGCGCAACAATATCTTTAGATGTTCCTGCCCGTGACCATGCACTGTGAATCTCCCGCCCTAGTAGGACAGGCTTCAGCCTGTCTGGTTTTTTCCCGGCACTTCGCGAAATGCAGACAGGCTGAAGCCTGTCCTACACTCAAGTTGGAAGCGGTTACTCTAGCTCACGAAGGGGGAAAGCTCAAGGCGCAGCGAACGGTTTCTTCCGTCGCGAGCGGGATCAGATTGCTTCAAAGGTTGCGTCGTGGCACTCTTGAAAACTCCTATGGTATTGGCAAAGGAAAATTGGAAGAACAAGCGCGTCATTGTGACAGGCGGCGCCGGATTCATTGGCAGCGTGCTGGTGTGGGAGCTCAATCGACGCGGCTGCTCTCAGATCTTGATTGCTGATTTTCCGGCGGACCGCACAAAAAGCGCCAATCTTGCGGGTTTGCGTTACACGGAAATGATTGGACCTGCGGAACTGGCGGCGCGGCTTTTGTCCGGATCGATGGGGAAGCTCGACTGCGTTTTTCATCTGGGCGCGTGCTCTTCCACTACAGAAACTAATGAAAAATATCTGCGCGAAAATAATTACGGGTATTCGCGCACTCTCGCGGAATGGGCGCTCGGAGCGGGCGTGCGCTTTGTTTACGCTTCCTCCGCGGCGACTTATGGAGACGGCAGCGCGGGGATGGATGATTCGGATCCAGGCCAACTGGAGCGCTTGCGGCCGCTGAATCTTTACGGACAATCCAAACAATGGATGGATCTGCACGCGTGGCGGGAGGGATGGCTCGACCGCATTGTCGGACTGAAATATTTTAACGTCTTCGGTCCAAACGAAAATCATAAAGGGGACATGCGCAGCCTGGTCTGCAAGAGCTACGCCGAGGTGCTTAAGACCGGCGTCATTCAGCTTTTCAAGAGCTACCGGCAGGAATACGGGGACGGCGAGCAGCGGCGCGATTTTCTTTACGTCAAGGATGCCGTGGCCATGACGCTGCACCTGGCCGCAAATCCCGCGGCAAACGGTATTTTCAATATTGGTTCGGGAGAGGCGCGCACTTGGAATGATCTGGCTCGCGCTGTTTTTGTGGCACTGGGGCGCGAGCCGCGCATCGAATACATTGATATGCCGGCATCGATCCGCGACAAGTACCAGTATTTTACGCAGGCTGACATACGCAAGCTTCGTTCGACCGGCTACGATTCGCCGATCACTTCGCTCGAAGACGCTGTGCGCGATCATGTTGTGAATTATCTTGTGCCGGGGCGCGCGATTGGCTCTCAGTAGGACAGGCTCCAGCCTGTCGCACTTTGTCGGAGTACGGCAAAATCAAAAGCGACAGGCTTGAAGCCTGTCCTACGCAGTCTTCCCTTTCACTCTTGACGCCTCCGACGAGCGCACCTCGCCCCAAACTTCGCGCGCGGTTTCCGCCACGATGCGCAGCTTGGCTTCCTGGTCGGCCTCGGAAAGTAAATTTCCTTCCATCGTCGAGGCAAACCCGCACTGCGGGCTCAAAGCGAGCCGGTCGAGCGGGACGAATTTTTCGGCGGCCCGAATGCGGCTCTTGAGCTCGTCCTTGCTCTCCAGAGCGGATTTCTTGGTGCTGACGAGGCCCAGCACGACGGTTCGGTCGGAAGGAACCTCGGAAAGTGGTTCGAAGCCGCCTGACCGCTCGTCATCGAATTCGAGCAGGAAGCGTTGGAATTTGGTCTGGCGGAAAACTTTCGCGATCGGGGCGTAATCGCCTGAAGCGTAGAACTTGCTCTGATTGTTGCCGCGGCACAAGTGCAGGCCGAAAACCACGCCGGGATGGCCGCCAATCACCGCGTTGTCCATCTCAATGGAAAGATCGAGCAGGCGGTCGGGATCATTTCCCCGCTGGCGGTAGCCCTCGCGAATTTTTGAATCGATCAGCGCGGCATACTGCGGCGAGTCCACTTGGATGTACGTGCAGCCGAGGCGGATCAGTTCGGCGACTTCTTCGCGCAGGAGGTCGACGAGGTCGGCGAGAAACGCATCGACCGTGGGATAAGCGCCGCTCGATTTTTTTGCGTCGTAGTAGGCCGCCGCCTGTTGCGCGCTGAGCAGTGTCGTCTTGGCGGGATGATCCGTGCGCGCGCGCAGATAGGTGAACTCTTCCGCGCACATATGCCGCTTCCGGCGCAAGCGGGAAACGACGACCGGTCTGGTCTGCACGATTTCCTCGCCCTTTTCATCGTGAAATGGGATGGACCAGCCCCCAAACTTGTCGAACCCTTCGGTGGCATCGACGAGGTGACCGAAGAACGCATAGCGACGCATCTCTCCGTCGGACAGCACGTCCATACCTGTCCGTAGCTGAAGGGCAACCGCCTCGTCGACAGCGCGGTCTTCGATACGTTTGAATTCCGCGTCCGCGAGGCGGCCCGCAGCGAAGTCTTCGCGCGCTTTTTTCAGATAGGCAGGGCGCAACAGGCTGCCGACAACATCGCTTCGATACATGGCGTGCTCCTTTACGTTTGCGAATCGGATGCTTTTCGATGGGGGGACAGAGAAAAGTATAGCACTGCTGAGTAGGATGGGCTTCAGCCTGTCTGGTTTTGGCTTTCTTCACTCATCAGAAAATCGACAGGCTGGAAGCCTGTCCTACGAAAATCATCGCGCCAAATCACTCGATCCAATCGGCGATGAAGAGGTTCGTCTCGTGCGGGGCTTTGCCGTTGCGATTGGACGCCCAGACGAGGCGCTTGCCGTCGGACGAAAACATCGGGAAGGCGTCGAAGTCCGGGTGATAGGTGATCTGTTCGAGGCCGGTGCCGTCGACGTTGATGGCGTAAAGGTCGAAGCCGCTGGGGTCTTTCTGGTTGGCGACATTCGAGGCAAAGATGATGCGCTTGCCGCCGGGGAAAAAATATGGGGCGAAATTCGCAGCACCGTTGTGCGTCACCTGGCGCTTGTGGCTGCCATCTGCATCCATCACCCAGATTTCGAGATTGCCGGGGCGGATCAGTCCGCGGGAAAGCAAATCCTTGTAGTCAGCAATTTGTTCCGGGGTTTTGGGCTGTTCCGAGCGGTAGACGATTTTTTTGCCGTCGTCGGAAAAGAAAGCGCCGCCGTCGTATCCGAGCTCGTGCGTGAGCTGGCGGACGTCGCTGCCGTCCACATTCATCGAGTAAACATCGAGGTCGCCGTTGCGCGTGGAGGTGAAGACAATTTTCTTGCCATCGCGACTGATCGTCGATTCCGCGTTGTAGCTGTTGGGGGAATGCGTCAGAGGGCGCAGATCGCTGCCATCAGGCTTCGCGGTGTAAATTTCGTAGGAATTGTAAATCGGCCAGACGTAACCGTGGGAATAGTCGGGGCGCGGCGGGCATTCGGCGCTGGTCGCGTGCGTCGAGGAAAACAGGATGCGGTCGCCTTTCGGAAAAAAGTAGCCGCACGTCGTGCGCCCCTTGCCGGTGCTCACGAGTTTCGGCACGGCGGGTTTGCCGTCCGGAGTATCCACCGGCATGGTGTACATCTGATCGCACGGAACGCCTTCGCCGGAATGCATGAAGATCAGGTATTTGTCGTCGGCGGAAAAATACGCTTCGGCATTTGTCCCACCAAAGGTGAGCTGGCGCACGTTCCCTAGGTGTTTCTCGCCAGGAACTGTCAGCGGTTCGGAACCAATTTTTCCTTGAGTGGGAACTTGAGAGTAAGTCATCAAGGAAGCTGACGAAGTGATCATCAAAAGGAAAAATGCGGGCCGGGCGATCTGCGATTTCGGCATGACTTTTGGTTCGCTCATTTTCGTTGTTCCAGCTTCACGGGCGCGTTGACGGGCTTGCCGTCGCGCAACACTTGCACATCCACAACGTCGCCCACCTTGCTGCGACGCAGCGCGTCGGTAAAATCATACAAATTGTGAATTGGCTTGTCGCCAAATTGGACGAGGATGTCGCCGGCCTTGAAACCCGCCTTCGCCGCGGGAGATCCCGGGCGAACATCGGAAAATTTGACGCCGTTTTCTTCCTGACCAAAATCCGGGATCGAGCCGAAATAGGGTCCGTAACCACTGCCACCGCCACCGCTCGCAGCCTGGCCGCCCGGCTGATCTTCTTTCACGGTGACGAAAGCGACGCGCTCGTTTGCGGAATCGATTTTCAGCGCCACGTCATCGATAAAATCCAGAAGCTTGGCCGCATCGGGCGCATTGATTTTGTCCCAGGTGTCGGAAGGCTTATGGTAATCCGCGTGCAAGCCCGAGAAAAAGAACAGCACTGGAATTTTCTTTCCGACAAACGAAGTGTGATCGCTCGCCGCGTAGCCGCTGGCGGAATACTCGATATGGAATGGAAACTTGCTCGTCTCTTGGTCGAGAAGGTCCTTGAACGTCGCGCCTGTTCCTGTCCCGCCAATAAAAACTTTTTCGTCCTTGATCCGGCCGATCATGTCCATATTGATCATGGCAACGGCTTTGTCGAGCGGCAACGTCGGTTCCTTCACCCACTCCGCGGAACCTAGCAAGCCGAGTTCTTCTCCCGCAAAATCAGCGAAGAGAATGCCGCGCTGGAGCTGGCCTTTCCGGGGAGCCAGCAGGCGCGCGAGTTCGAGAACGCCCGCGGTGCCGGAAGCGTTGTCGTCCGCGCCGGGATGAATTTTTCCGATCTGCGAAGGGGCGAGCGAATCGACGTTTCCGTAGCCGAGATGATCGTAGTGCGCGCCGATGATGATGTACTCATCCGTCTTGCCAGGAATATACGCGAGCACATTGTTCACCGTCGCGCGCGTCTTCTCGATATTGACGCCGAGCGAAATCTGCAGCTTGCCTGGAAACTCAAATGAAACAGGGGTCGAAGTCGAATTAATCCGATCTTGAGTTTCGGCGAGAGATTTTCCTGCGCCTGCTGCCGCAAACCACGCATTCGCAGCCTCGTTTTTCACCTGCACGATCACGATGCCGGCGTTTTCCGGCCCGTTGACGCTGCCGAATTTCGTGAGCTGATCCTCTTCGTTATCTCCCAATTTTCCGTTGACCAGGATCACGGCTTTTGCGCCGTGGTTCCGCGCGTTGATCGCTTTCGTGATCAGTTGAGAATGCTGAGTCAGCCCGGCGTTCCCGCTCTTCGCGGCGAATCCCGCCGGCTCGTAGCGCAGAATGACGACAATTTTGTCTTTGACGTCGAGATGCGCGTAATCGTCATAGCCAAATTCGGGTGCGGTCGCGCCATACCCGGCGAATGCGACAGGCCCGGCAACCTCACCGGAAGTGGAAAAACTGAAGGGGACGAAATCCTGATTCAGTTTCAATCCCTGATTCGATTTGCCGTCCACTACTTCCAGGCGATTTCCTTCCTTCAATTTTGCGCCGGTAATTACGGTGAATGGCTGGAAGAAAGATTTGGCACCCGCCGGTTGCAGTCCCAGGGAAACGTAGCGCTGTTCGATCAAGTTCGCGGCGCGCTCGATGCCCTTGGTCCCGGCGCCGCGGCCTTCCATAACGGGAGAGGAAAGAGACTTGATGTCATCCAGGTACCGTTTAGGATCAGCGGAATTGGTATCGGCCGCAACGCGGATGGCAATAAAGGCGAGAGTTAGAGCCAAGCCGGCTGTGCGCCAGCGTGAGGAACAAGTTGCGGGAATTGTTTTTGAGCGATTCATTTGAATGAGATCAAAGAAAATCATCTGGCGTTCAGAATCGTATGCCGCGGTAGCTTACGTGTCAAATCCACGTCGGGCCAGCGGGCGGGCGTGTCTCCCGGGAACGCCAATCTCCCGATTGGCGGCTTTTGCGACGCCAATCGGGAGATTGGCGTTCTCGGGTTAAAAGCCGAATTTCAGGCGGGCGCTGACACTGGCGGGCGGCGCCACGGCGGTACCCGAGAACAGGCTGGCGAAATTGATCACGTTCAGCTTGTCGGTCAGGTTGTGGCCCTCGATTTCAAACGTGACGTCTTTTCCTTCTTTGTGGAAAAGCGTGGCGCCGGCAGCTGCGTCAAACGAGAAATTCGCACGAACGCGGCCGGCGTTGAAATTCACCTCGTTCAGAATGGCAGGGCCATATTGTTGCAATAAAAAGGCGATCTGGCTTGGGTCGACAGGGCCGTTCAAATCCACGGGCAGACCGCTCCCATATTCCGCGGACGTGCCAAACCATAATCGCTCCATGGCCTGAAAGCGTACGCGCGCGCGCACGGTGTTCCTCTGGTCCTGGGAAACCGGGAACTTGCTGGTATCCGAAATGCCTGCTGTTTCGTCTCCGAGAAATAATCCGCCCGTGATGGGTCCCTGGCCTATTCCCGTCTGATTCGAGTAACTCAGGACTCCTGAAAAGCGGCCCCAACGCGGGATGGCAATTTGAATTTCTTCGCCGTGAATTTCCGCCGAGGAAAAGGCGATTGGAAAACTGATCGCTGTGTCGAGCAGCGTGTCATCATCCGAATAGTTCCGGAAATCACGCCAGAATACGTTGCCGTCGATCCGCAGTTTGCCCGCAAAAGATTTGGTGAAGCCCACTTCATAATAATTCGCGCGTGCGGGCTGCACGGGCAGCCTCACAACGAGGCTGCTGACCGAGTCCAGTTGCGGAGAGCTTGCGAGCAGTAGATTTTCCATTGCCGGCGTCTGAAAGACGCGATCGTAGGAAGCGTGAACGAGAAGGTTGAGCGAAGAAATGAATCGCGATACGCCGATGCGCGGGCTCCAGGCCGATTCGTTCACCACAAAACCGTAATGGTCAAACCGCAATCCGGCGCTCACATTCCATTTGGCGAGACGAATTTGGTCCTGCACGTAAGCGGATGGTTCAATGTCCCAGCGGTGATCTGAAAAAGGAGGATTGAGCGTTAGAGCCGTTCCAGGATCGAATTGCGACGGATCCGTGATTTCATACTGCAGGTTTTCATTCACGGGACTAAAGATTCCATCCACGCCAACCTTCCATTCGTGCCGGCCGTGATGGCCGGCGAGGTCCGCACGTACATATCCTTCGCGATAGCCGCGGTCCTGAGAGACGATGATTGGCGTGGATTGCGCGTTGGAATTCAGGAGCGCGTAGGCATCGCGGACGCTTCCCGCAACGCTCAAGAGAATGTCCGCCGAAAATGCGTGTGTGTAGTGAACTTGGCCGGAAGTTTCCTTCTGCGTGGAGTCCTGGAGCTGCCCTGCTTGCTGCTGGACGAGCTCGTTCGGGACTTGGTAGCGGACCTCGTGTTGCCCGAAGGTCAGAAAAATGCGGTCGCCGTTAGAAAAATCGCGCTCGTACGAAGATGAAAAACCGCCGGCGTTTCCAATATTTGTGTAGTTTTGCAGAACCGGCGGATCGAGGTACCGGTCGGAATGAAAGCCATCGCCGGTAATCGAAAATCTGTTGCCCCCGCTGGAATAGAAGAGAGCGCCACTCCCGGATGCCGTTGCGAAACTTCCGCCTTCCGCTTCAAACTCCCCGTGCAGCCCCTTTGGATTGTTTTTCGGAGACGAAACCTCCACGACGCCGCCAAGCTTTCTCCCGTATTCAGCGGGAAAGCCGGCGGTCATCACGCGCATGGATTCAACGTCGCTCGAATCGATCGGGGGCGCAAAGCCGGGCGAACGGTTTTCGGTCATCGGCAGGCCGTCCATGACGAACTGGACGTCGTACTCCGATCCGCGCGGGTGCAAAACACCGTTGGCCTCATACACCCAACCCGGCTGGGCATCCACGACATCGAGCACGCCGCGCCCGGGCTGCGATGACAGCTGCTCACCTATGGATTGCGACCCGATCGTATACACTGCGCTGGTGCTCGTCGTATCGACCAACGTTTCCGTTTCGCTGACTTGCAACTGGGTTTCGACGGGTTTCAAACCCAGCGTCAATGATAAATGCTGGGGGACCACGGAGCGAATCTCCACGAGTTGAACCGCGGGGACAAATCCCGAGTGCGAAACGCTGACGCGGTAGACGCCAAACGCAAGATCCTGCGCGGCGTAGCGGCCGTCATCGCCAATTGTGAAGTCCAGATGAAATTGATTGCCTTCGCTGACCAATTCTCCGGAGGCGCTGAGGACTGCTCCTTGCTGATCGCGCACTTCGATTTGCAGTTCTCCGCGATTCCGCTGCGTTGCGGCAGGCAGAGCGAAGAACCACACGCAACACAATGCGCCGATGATCCGCAAGAATCTCGCCATCATGGTTTGGACGTAGCGCCGAGGTCCGTGAGTTGCACGCCGGACCATCATTTATCTTGGCACCCGGCGGGATGACTCCCTTGTAAGCATATCGTAAAAATTGAGCGATACCTTCGGGAAGTCCCATGGCGATGAGATTCAGAGCAACGCAGGTATTTCTCTGAGCGGGGGCAGGCCAATGCCGCGACCGCTGCTATTTGGAGGGCGACTTTTCAAGCGCTGCGCGGTCCCAGTGTCCGAGATCGGCAGCGGCATCATACGTACTCTGGCAAAAATCGAGCAGGTCCTCCCGCGGAGATGCTGAAGCGCGAACATCGTCGTACATCAACAAAAATTCGCCCAACTGTTTGTGGTAGTAAGCTGCCGCAGGGCGCACCGGGCGCTCGCCAAATCCCTCAGGTGTTGGCGCGGCGTACGAATAGAACGCCGCTCCTTTGATGTCGCCGCCGCCGGGCCAAAAACCCACGCTGCTGACTTCGTGCGAATACGCCTCCCGGGTCATGGCGTCCGCGCCGGGGCGTTCCGGGGCGCGGCGTCCGGAAAAGCGCGTGACGGCGAGATCAAAACTCCCCCAAAAGAATTGGACTGGGCTCGCCTTGCCAATGAAGCGGGAACGAAATTCCTTGAAGATGGCATCCGCACTCACGAGAATCCGCCAGAATGCGTTTGCGTAATGAGCATCGTATGCGCCGTGCACGCGGTCCAGGTCAAAACGGATCGGATTCGGAATCTCCACGGGCATATTCCAAATCTTGACGGCGATATCGAGTGACTGAAGCAGCGAGAAAAATTCCGCATGAAAATCGGCGACCGTTCGCGGCTCGAGGCGAAGAGTTTTCGTTTCACCCCGTGACGTGGTGACTTCGAGTTTGTGATCGATGAAGTCAAATTGAACTTCAAATACGCCCTTGGAGTAAGGAATCGGGGAAGTTGTCAAACCCCTGGCACTGACGTAGAGGGGGACTTCCCACCAATGATTGACGCGCGGGGACAAGGCGAGGCGCACCTTCCCCACAACTTGGGTCCACATGTGCAACGTCGCGTACGTATCCGCCCAGGCAGATAACGGCAGGGCCGGCCAGGATTCCGAGGAATCCAACACTGTTTTGGCAACGGGCACGTTTTTCTCCTCTTTGCTAGTCTCGCCAGATTTGCGTAGTTGTCAGTCCAGCATGATCTCGTCTATGTAGCACCAGCGCCAGTCCTCGCCCGGCTCGATCGATTGCACGATGGGATGCTTCGACCGATGAAAATGCTTGGTGGCGTGCTTGTTCTTGGAGGAATCGCAGCAGCCGACGTGCCCGCAGATGAGGCACATGCGCAGATGGACCCACGAGTCTCCTGTCTTCAAACAGTCCTCGCAGCCGTTTGCGCTTGGTTTCACATTCTTGATTTCCTTGACGTGCGGACATCCTTCCAGCATTGCCATTGCGTCCTCCTCAAGTCTGATTGCCCTTTTACCACACTTGGTGAAGAATCCACACTGTTGGGAAGTGCGGTCCGCTTCCTGAATGTAGTAGTTGCAAATCCCGGTCCTTCCGATTCACTCCCGCAAGCGCTTTGGGCCGCTGACGAAGGGGCTGCCGCGTTCGTAGAAACGGCACAGGCGATGAACGTCGCGCGTGATGCCAATTCTGATCGTGGCGCCGATTGGGCCGTTTGGCCGAACCGCGGCCCCAAGCCACAGATTTCCCCCCGCGCATAAATTCACTCCATCATAGCGTTTGTCGATGTCCATCGCTTGCGCTAGGCGTCCCGGGCCGCGCGCGAGGTCGAGCAAACGAGTTGTGCCGCGTTGCCGCTGCATGAAACCGATGCCTTCGAGCGGTTCAACTGCCCGCACCAGGACTCCCGCGCCCGTCCCCGCTTTTTCACTCGAAACATTCATCATGAAGCAGGAGCCGTACGTGAAGTACACATAGGCGTGTCCGTATGGAAGAAACAGCGAGCGCCTGCTTGGCGTGAGGCCCGTGAACGCGTGCCCTGCCGCATCGCCCACCGGATAGGCTTCGGTTTCGACGATGCGGCCGGCAAGGCGAACGTGCGGCAAGTCGTGCACCAGCGTCTTGCCGATCAAATATCTTGCAAGCTGCATCGTCCCGGCGGGTAATTCCGAGCGGCGCAATCGGCGAATGCGCGTATATGTGTTTGCTGTTTCCTTGCGCATCTCGCTCATTCCACTGGTTTCACAGTGTCCAGCAAATGGAAGAATCCTTCAGTCAGCGTCGGATGGATAAACACGGCGCCTTTCAAAAGAGTGTACGGCAGATTTCCGAGCATCAAAGTATAGAGCACGTGAACCAGTTCGCCGCCTTCGCATCCCAGGATGGCCGCTCCCAGGATCCGGTCATTCGCGGCGTTCACGATCACTTTCATCAGCCCGGCCGTTTCGTCCCGTTCAATGGCGCGCGCCACATGTGACATGGGAAGCGCGCCGATTTTGAGTTTGTATCCTGCGGCGCGGGCTTCTTTTTCCGTCATGCCGACACCGCCCAACTGTGGATCGGTAAAGACGCAATACGGTACGATGCGATTTTCGGTCGAGAGATTTTTTCCTTGCGTCACATTGGCGTCGACGATTTGAAAATCGTTGTAGGAGATATGCGTGAAAGCCGGCCCACCCTTTACATCGCCAAGCGCCCAAATTCCGGGGACATTCGTTTCCAACCGCGAATTGACGCGGACGAAGCCGAATTTGTCGGTCTCGACGCTTGCTTTGTCCAGGCCGAGACCGTCCGTGTTTGGATGGCGCCCGGCAGCGGCCAGCAAGTGCGTTCCAGAAATCGTCGATGGTCCGCGAGGTGACGCAACGATAATTTTGACCGATCCCTTCTTCTGTTCCACTTGAGTGGCCTGCGCGTTCAAATGAAATTCAATTCCCTCCCCTTCAAGAATTTTCTGAAGTTCGCCGGCGATCTCCGGATCTTCTCGCGTAACGATTTGCGGATGATTGTGAATGATGGTCACCCTGCTCCCAAACCGCCGGAACATTTGGCCGAACTCGAGTCCGATATACCCTCCGCCAAGAACAATCATATGCTCGGGTAACTCCGTTAACTCCATCATGCTTTCATTGGTCAGAACGCCGGCCGGGTCAAGGCCCGGAATTTCAGGGATGATCGGGCGGCCACCCGTATTGATGAAAATTTTATCGGATTCGAGAAGGGTTTCGCCGACTTGCACCTGGTGCGCATTGGTGAATCGGGCCTGCCCCTGGTAAAGTTTTATGTTCGGATGCAGCCCGATCTTCTTTTGAATACCGCCGCGAAAGCCGGCGACAACTTTATTTTTCTGAGCGACGATCGCAGGAAGATCGGCAGCAACGTTCTCGGCGCGCACACCCCAGCGCGAGGCATTCCGCGCGTAGTGCGCGATTTGCGCGCGCTGGACCATCGTCTTGGTCGGCGTGCACCCCGTATTGATGCACGTGCCGCCGACGTTTCCCTTCTCGATCAACGCGACCTTCCATCCCATCTCGGCAAGCCGGTAAGACAGAGGATTCCCCGCCTGGCCCGAACCGATGATGATGGCATCGTATTTCATGGGAGAAGGCTCCTTGTCGCAGGATTCCCGGCACAATACTTATTCCATGTCCAGGTGGATTCAGCAAGAACGGCGGAAGAGGCCTTTAGTAGCGCCGGCGTCTCGCCGGCAATCTTCTGGCCCACCATAGGGAAAAGTGCCGGCCCCTCTTTCATCGGGACAAGCGGGACGCCGGCGCCACGAATCTCAACTACTCAAGAACGAGCAGCAAATCTTTTGCCTCGACCTTGTCGCCGACATTCGCCAGTTTTTTCGCGACTTTTCCATCCACTGGCGCATAGACGGTGGATTGCATCTTCATCGCTTCCAGCACCAGGAGGCGGTCGCCCTTTTTCACCTGCTCCCCAAGCTCCACAACGATGCTTGAGATCGCTCCCGGAATTGGCGAACCAACTTGTCCTGGAACAGACGGGTCAGCCTTCGGCCGCGTCTGCACGGTGGCGCGCAAGGCATGGTCGCGGACCGTCACTTCGCGTGGCTGCCCGTTGAGCTCGAAGAAGATCGTCCGCGTTCCATCTGGACGCGCGTCGCTCACGGAGAGCAGTTTCACAACCAGGATTTTCCCGGGCTCCAGTTCGACGGCGATTTCCTGGCCCTGCTCCAATCCATAAAAAAATTGCGGCGTGGGTAAAACTTCCAGATTTCCATACGCGGAACGCGCCGCAGCAAATTTCAGGAACACATCCGGGTACATCAGATAACTCATCAGGTCGGCGTCAGAAATTGTTTGCTCCGCTTTTTTCTCTACCGCCGCCCTCGTCCCTTCCAGATCCACGGGCGCGAGGTGTTCACCAGGCCTTCCGGTGGCCGGCTTCGCGCCGCGCAAAATCACGGCCTGAAGTTTCGGCGGCCAGCCGCCCTCGGGTTCACCCAGCGCTCCGGCAAACATTTCCACGACGGAATTGGGCAGAGTTAGATTGTGATTTGACCCCAGCCGCTCCAGATCCTTCACCGTCATATCGTGGCTGACCAGGAAAATCGCGCAGTCGCCGACGACCTTGCTCGAAGGCGTGACTTTGATGATGTCGCCGAATGCAAAATTTAATTCCGCGTACGTGCGCGCGATTTCCTGCCACCGCGCGCCAAGTCCCATGGATTCGGCCTGCTCGCGGAGATTCGTGTACTGCCCGCCGGGCATTTCGTGAAGATAAACTTCCGCCGTTCCCGCTGGAGGTGCGTTGTCGAAAGGGCGATACCAAGTCCGCACCGTCTCCCAATAATCGGCGCAGGCATTGAGCGCTTCCAGATCGAGTCCTGTGTCGCGCTCGGTGTGCTGAAGCGCGGCGACCACGGAATTGAGATTGGGCTGGCTGGTCGTGCCGCTCATCGAAGCGATCGCGGCGTCGGCGGCGTGCACGCCGGATTCCGCCGCTTTCAAGATGGAAGCGGCATTCACGCCGCTGGTGTCATGCGTATGAAAGTGAATGGGCAGGCCGACTTCGTCGCGCAAAGCCGAGAACAGCCGCGCGGCCGCATAGGGTTTGCACAATCCGCCCATGTCTTTGATGCACAGAATGTGCGCCCCCATTTTTTCCAGTTCTTTTGCCAGGCGGATGTAGTACTGCAAAGGATATTTGTCGCGTTTCGGATCGAGGATGTCGCCGGTGTAGCAGATAGCCGCCTCGCACACCTTGTCCGTCTTGTTGCGAATCGTTTCGACGGAAAGCTTCATGTTGGGGAGCCAGTTCAGCGCGTCAAAGACGCGGAAAATATCGATGCCCTGCTTCGCGGACTCCAGAATGAAAGCCTCGACCGCATTGTCCGGATAGGCCGAATACCCCACGCCGTTGGACGAGCGGAACAACATCTGGAAACAAATATTCGGGATGGCCTCCCTCAGGAGCTGGAGCCGCGCCCAGGGATCTTCGAGCAGAAATCGCATGGACACATCGAACGTCGCTCCGCCCCACATTTCCAGGCTGTACAGGTTGTGCAATTTGTGCGCGACGAAATTGGATATGGCCAGCAAGTCGTACGTGCGAACGCGTGTGGCCATGAGCGACTGGTGCGCGTCGCGGAACGTCGTGTCCGTGATTAAAAGCGGCGTCTGCGATTTCGTCCAAGCCGCAAATTTTTCGGGGCCGAGTCTGTCTAGTAGCTGGCGCGAACCCGCCGGCGGGTCGCCCGGAATGTGGGCGGGCAGCGGGGCGGGGCGAATCGTCTGCGGCCTGGGTTTGTCCGCGACCTCGGGATTTCCGTTCACGATGACTTCGCCGAGATAGCGCAGCAGCCGAGTCGCGCGATCTTTCAGTTGGGCGAATTGGAAAAGCTCCGGCGTCTCGGCGAGAAATGAAGTCGTGACGCCGCCCGCCTGAAAGCGTTCGTGATTCACGACGTTCACGAGAAACGGGATGTTCGTCTTCACTCCGCGAATGCGGAATTCGCGAAGGGAGCGGTCCATCCGGCGGCAGGCTTGCGGAAATACGCGGCCCCACGCCGTCACCTTGACAAGCAAAGAATCATAGAACGGCGTGATGACGGCGCCGCCGTACGCGGAAGCGCCATCGAGGCGGATGCCGAAACCTGCCGGCGAGCGGTAGGTCTGAATTTTTCCGTAGTCGGGGAGGAACCCGTTGGCGGGGTCTTCCGTCGTGACGCGGCATTGCAACGCGTATCCGTGCAGCGAAATATCTTTCTGCCGCGGGAGATTCATCTCCGGGCCGTGTAAGTCGAAGCCCTGCGCGATTTGAATCTGCGACTGCACGATGTCGATGCCCGTCACCATTTCGGTGACCGTGTGCTCGACCTGCACGCGCGGATTCACTTCGATGAAATACCATTCGCCTGTGTCCGCATCGACCAGAAATTCGACGGTCGCGGCGCTGTAATATTTCGATTCGCGCGCCAGCGCCACCGCGGCGTTCGCAAGCCCCGTGCGAATTTTCGCATCGAGGTTCACCGCGGGGGCGACTTCCACTACTTTCTGGTTTCTCCGCTGCACGGAACAATCGCGCTCGTGCAAATGAAGAATATTCCCGTGTGTATCAGCGAGGATTTGAACTTCGATGTGCCGCGCGCGGCGAATGTAGCGCTCCAGAAAAACCGCGTCGTTGCCGAACGACGCTCCCGCTTCGGCCCGCGCTTCCTGAAGGCCCGACAGCAGCAGTTGAGAGCTCTGCACGACGCGCATCCCGCGCCCGCCGCCGCCGAACGCGGCTTTCACGATCAGCGGATAGCCGATTTTGTCGGCGATGCTTTGCGCGTCATCCTTTTGAGTGACCGGCTCCTCCGTGCCCGGCACGACCGGCAGGCCGGCTTTTTGCGCCAGCCGCCGCGCAGCCGTTTTGTCTCCCAGCAGGTCGAGCAGATCCGCGCTCGGGCCAACAAATGTGATTCCCGCGGCGGCGCAGGCTCGAGGCAGCGCGGGATTTTCCGAGAGGAAACCATAGCCCGGGTGGATGGCGTCGACGCCTCGCTCCTTCGCCAGCGCCACGATTCCATCGACGTCGAGATAGGCTTGAACGGGCCCCTTGCCCTCGCCGATGAGATACGCTTCGTCCGCCTTGAAGCGGTGCAGGCTGAGGCGATCTTCGTCGGAATAAACCGCGGCCGTCCGGATCTTCAATTCGTTGGCGGCGCGGAAGATGCGGATCGCGATTTCGCCGCGATTCAGGGCCAGTAGTTTTTTTATCGGCATCAGTCGGAGTTTCCCGGGATTTCTCCCTATCCTTTCAATGTTTGGCATTGGCGATATGCGATGGGTCGCCCCGCCGTCTGCGCCAATTTGCCCGATTGCTCAGTCCAGAGACCACAGCGAATCAAACATTTCAAGTTGTTAATTTTGCTGGCCTACGACTTGGTAGGAAATTTGTTCCGTGCAGCGTGGCGGCCGGGCCGATCAAAATTGACTCGTCCAAATAGAAAGAAAATAGAAAGAAAAATGTCCGGCGGCAAGGCCGAGCAAGCTTCAGGCCGTAGATTCTACCGCAAATTCAGGGATTCGTTATAAGAATGAAGAACACACTGCGTCCCGGCATTCCCATCCCTGCGCGTCCATCCCTAAACAGACAGACGTTTTTATTTAATACGATATCTTCCTGGAAGGAATCACAATTCCAATCTTGCCCGGCAATCGCGATGGGTTCTACAAGGCGGCATTTCTCACAGAAATCCAATCCAGCGCCTCGTCGAAAGTGCGAAACACGCCGATTCCCTTTTCGCCATTCAGCTCGCGGTGGATCTGAAACATTCTGGCGAGTCCGAATGTCACGTCGTCTCTCACCACAAAGGCGCGGCGGGCGTCCGGAGAAAAGATATTTCGTTGGGCAAATTGGCGCAGGTCTTCCGATTCGATGTCGATGCTGGTGAGTTGCGTGCAATCCAACACCTGGGAAAACTCTGGATCAAAATCCGGATCTTTCGACAGCCGTTCCATGTGTCCCCAGATATCTTCCTTGGTGATCACGCCAGTCCCGCAGGTCAGCACGAGCCTGCGTTCCTTATCGATTTTGTAAAAGGCCGGCACGCGTCACCTGTTTTCATCGCGGCAAAGGTTGACCCGTCACCGCGTTCGCTGCGAACAACTTAACGAGATGATAACACTTGCACCCTGAGCCCGCAACCTGGGCTGCCCGAAACCTCTGGATGGGCTGAGGTCCGAATAATGAGAAGAAGGCATATCGCTCATTACAACTCAACGCGCCGGGGTGGAGGAGGTTGCTCAGGCCGATTATTTGGAGTAAAAGTGTGAGCCGTGAACTGTCAGCGACGGAGCATACACATGAAAAAGATCATTCGCGTTTTAGGCGTAGGACTTGCGCTGTTCCTCGGTGGATCAGCGATCGCGCAGCAGAGCGCCCCGGCCGGCGGCCTGGGCATTACCCGGCTGGTGATAGCGAAACGCCAGATCGCCTACGGCGGCGCTTCGTTCGGCAGCGCTGGAGCATATGAGGTTCTGGTCGGGAGTGCCTACGGCGAGCTCGATCCGAAGGCGCCAGACAACGCGGGCATCGTCAATTTGAATCGCGCCCCGCTCAATGCCAAAGGCCACGTCGAATACAGCGTGGACTTCATGGTCCTCAAGCCGGTGGACGCGAAAAAGGGGAATGGCAGGCTGATCTACGATTTTGTCAACCGCGGCAGGAATACGATTTTGCGGCTGGACGAAAGCGGCGATTCATTCGCTGCGAATGACTCCGGCAACGGTTTCCTGATGAACCGCGGCTATACCGTTGCCTGGAGCGGCTGGCAGATGGACGCGCCGGGCGCTCCCGGTTTCCTCCGCGCGTACGTGCCCGTCGCCATGGTGAACGGAAAGCCAGTCTCAGGGATGAGCCGGGAGGAGTTTACCGACGTTCCTGCCGGGCCAGTTTTTACGCAAACGCTCGACTATCCCGCGCTGCTCGACTCAACAGGAACGACGCTCACCGTCCGCGAACACGTAGCCGACCCGCGTAAGCCGCTGCCTGCAACGAGCTGGCATTTCATCGATGAGCGCCACGTCGAGATCACGGCAGAGCCCGGATTCGATCGCGGCGCGCTCTACGAATTGATCTATCCCGCAACGAACGAATCGGTTGCCGACATTGGCCTTGCTGCCTCGCGGGATTTCGTTTCATTCCTGCGCTACGCCGATCAGGACGCCACTGGCCAGCCCAACCCCGTGCGGGACGCGGGCACGCCCTTCAAGGCAGCTCTCACATTCGGCATTTCGCAAACGGGCCGTGCCATCAACGATTTCATCTACCAGGGTTTCAACGCCGATATCAACGGACGAATGGTGTTCGATGGCGCCTTGCCGCTTCTTTCCGCGACGCGTCGGACGTACACGAATTTTGAATTCGCTCAGCCGGGCCGGTTCTCGCGCCAGCACGAGGATCATCAATATGGGGGCGACCAATTTCCATTCACCTACGCCACATCGAAAGATGCTGTGACCGGGAAGACGGACGGGATGCTGATGCAGTGCGAAAAGTCGCAAACTTGCCCGCGGATCGTACATCTGGACTCCGACACTGAATTCTGGCAGGGACGCGACTCGCTCCTCGTGACCGATACGAGCGGCCGCCCGTTCGCACTTCCCGAAAACGTCCGCGCCTACATGTTGTCCGGCCAGGAGCATAATCCGGCCGCGAACTGGAACACGCGCGGCAACTGCCAGCAGATTCAAAATGCGCTGAATTATTCTCCCTACGCGCGGGCCTTGCTCGTCGCGCTGGACCGCTGGGTCACCGAAGGTGTCGCCCCGCCGCCGACCACGTTTCCAAATTTAAAGAATCACACTTTGCTCCCACTTGCCAAAGTGCAGGCATCCTATCCGGCAATCCCCGGCGCCCCGTTTAATCCGCTGTACAACCAACTTCAAGTCATCGATCTGAAAAGCATGCCGCCAGAGGCGTCCGGCCCCGCGTATCCACTCTTCTTCCCGCCGATGGACGCAGATGGCAATCCGCAAGGAGGGATAATCCTTCCAGAGATTGCGGTTCCGATCGCGACGTATTCAGGCCGGAATGTGCGCGCTGAAGGATTTTCCGCTGGTGAATTGTGCGGGCTCGCCGGCTCCTACATTCCCTTCGCCGCGACGAAGCAGGAGCGCATGGCCAACGGCGACCCGCGCCTCTCTCTCGAAGAGCGCTACAAGAGCGCGCAGGACTACTCCGACAAACGCAAGCACGCCGTCGATGCGCTCGTGCAGCAGGGATTCGTCCTTCCTGAAGACGCCGACGCCCTCGCGCGCAGCATGCCGCTGCCAGGAACAGCGCAGGGTAAGCTCTGATCATCGTTCTGCGCGAATGCTTGCGTCGGTGCGATAATGGAGTATGCGTCGAGGAGAATACTGATGGTGCCGGCCAATGAGAGCGTCGTCGTTCGAGACCCGGAAATCCTTAGTGGAGAGCCTGTCTTTCGGGGTACGCGCGTCCCATTTCAGGCCCTCCTGGACTACCTGGAGGGCGGCGAGACCATTGATGAGTTCCTGATCGATTTTCCTGCCGTCTCTCGGGACAGCGCCATTGCGGCCCTTGAAGAGGCGAAAGCGCTTCTCATTGCTCGCTTCGTCACATGAGAATCCTCATCGATGAATGCCTCCCTGCTCGCCTTAAGAATTCCTTCGTCCAATCTGGTCACGATTGCAGGACCGTTCAGGATGTTGGAATTGCCAACAAAAAGAATGGTGACCTTCTCTCCATAGCCGATGGCGACTGGGATGTACTGTTGACAAACGACAAGAACATCAAATTTCAACAAAACATGACCGGGCGGCAAATCTCTGTTCTCGTATTGCGTGCGAATTCAAATCGCTTGTCGGACCTCCTTCCACTCGTTCCCGCGTGCAATTTGGCTCTGGCCTCAATTCGAGGCGGCCAGGTTATCGAGATTGGCCCGATTCGCGGTTCCGCGACCTAGCGACTGAGGTCGGAGTATCCTGGCGACTCGAATGGAATTTAAGCCTCCCAGGTGTCATCCAAACCGCGTGCCAGTCGCGATTACTTGCGCTTCCATTCGCGCCAATCACGCTCGGTGGCGCGCAGCATGGCTTTGGCGGCCTTATGCAGCCAGTTGGCGGGGCGTTTTTCCAGATCGCGCTTGATCGCGGGAATCGCGCGCGGCGTGCCGAAATGGACGTTGGCCGTCTCCCAGCCCATGGAATAGAGCAGGCGTTCCTCGTCGCGTTTGCCGGGGAGAGAAGCAAGCTCGATCCGCGAGCAGTCCGGGGCGAGGCGCCGCAACAGCCAACCGTCGTAGGGGCGCACGAACGGGTCCGGAACGCGGACAGCGCGATCGAGAATCTTTCCGTAGCGGGTGCGTTGCCCTTCCGCGGGCTTGCCGCGCGCCCAAACGCACGCCGAAGGAGTTAATTCCTTGGCCTCTCGCGCGACGTAACATCCATGCCACTGACCGAGAAGTACAACGCGCGTGTGTCCCAGGCTTCCCAGGCCGGACATGCGCTGCTTCTTCTCGCATGGCATGGAATGATCGGGAAGCAGCTTGCGAAGTTGCGACTCGACATCGCGCGGGAGTTGCATCTGCGATTTAGAGAGCCGCTTCAATTTTTGCCAGAACACCGTGGCATCGCGCAAACGATTGAGGGCGATCTTGCGCAGCCACCGGTGATTTTCGGCCAGCACGAATGGCCGCCCGCCCACGGCCAGCGCGTTGCGGTAGCCTTCCAGAATCGCCTCGCTCGCGGCCCGCGGGCGAAGGCTTAAATGCTCCTCCACAGCCGCCGCGTGAGCGCTGGTGGCGAGGCGCACGAGATCCATGCTGTAGGGCATTGTGTACACTTCGTCGAAGTCATTGATGCCCCAGATCAGCCGCCCTTCAACGTCCCGCCAGGTGCCGAAATTTTCAAGGTGCAGATCGCCCACGCCCAGCAGGGAAGGCGCAACCGCGGCCTCTCCGGCAACCTCGCGCCAAATCTGGACCCAGCGGTAGAACGTCGCGCGCAGGAACGGAAAAAGCGCCAGCGTCATCTGCTTGTGCTTGAATGAAAGCGCGTGGCGATCCAAAGGAATGCAGGAACCCACCCATTTTTCATAACTGGTCGTCGCTTGGCGAATGTTCATGATCGTGACGACGTGTCATACAGTTCGAGTACCACAAACCCAATGGATCGCGCTGCCCTCGACAATCTCTGGTCCGCACAAAGGAAGATTCTTCTTGCGGGCCGCTCGTCACACCAAATCAAAGAAGCTGCGAGCTGGAAACTGTCTGCCGCCTTTAATGGATGATTATTCAGCAGATCGAGAGCCAGTTCACGAAGCTTGTCACCGGCTGATATTTCTCTCCACGTCCTGCCTAGCATCCCAAGGCGCGCGACGGCCGCTTGCTTGCCTGCGTCCGTGAGGGTCCTCTCGCGGTGAAGCCGGCAAATCGCGCTCTGGATTTCGATGGGACTTCCCCACCAGACCACAGGGGCAAGTTTCTTCAGGTGCGACGCGGCTGTCGAGGTCGCTGTTTCGGGCACGCAAAGCGGAACAAGCGCGCTGGCATCCCAGAATGCGGTCGCTCTCTTCATTCCTCTTCTCGATCGGCCAGAAGCGCCTCAATCGCCTTGTGTCCGGCTACTTTGCCGCCGCGTATCTTCAGAAACTCTCTCAGGTTTAAGCGAGCACTGGGTAACTTGAGTTTGCCCTCCGCGGAAAGCCGCAGCTCCTGTTCATCCGCATCTTCAGCGGAGAAAGGAACCAGCTTGGCGACAGGAAGATTGCGGTGACGGATAATCACCTCCTCGCCGGCCTTCGCGAAGGTCAGGTATTTGCTGAGCTGATTTTTTAGCGTCGCCACATTTACGCTGCGCATTGAGGCCCTCCATCCATATGGCTATTATAGCCATGTTTTCCTGAAATCGGAAGGACCCTCCCGGCTGGAATGCGAAAAGAGTCACGCTTCGAATGTGCTAGACTTCCGCGATTCCTGGATCGAAACGCCTGAGGAGCGATGACCATGCCGAACCGTCGAGATTTTGCGAAATATGTTCTAGCCGGGGGCGCGGGGATGCTTGCGCCGCGCGCGCTTTGGCCCGCCGCCGCGGAAGCACCGGACCCACCGCAAAATGCGGATGAAAAATTCGATCTGCTGATCGAAGGCGGTACGGTCATCGACCCGTCGCAGAATCTGAATGGCCCATTCGACGTTGCCATCAAAAGCGGAAAGATTCTGGAAGTCTCAAAAAATATAGCCAAGGACCGCGCGCTCAAAACCGTGTCGGCGAAAGATCGAATTGTCACGCCGGGCTTCATCGATATGCATGTGCATTGCTACGACGCCGTGGGCATCGGGGTCAACGCGGACCGCGCCTGCCTCGGCCGCGGCGTCACGACCGTATTGGATGCAGGGTCGGCCGGCAGCGCCACCTTTCCAAATTTCAGAAAATATGTGATCAACAACTCGACGACCCGGATCGTAGCGCTGGTTCACATCAGTCCGATCGGAACCATCATTAATGACGGCGGCCTTGCCAACCTGTCATGGCTCAATCCTGAATTAACCGCCAAAATGGCGATGGACAACAAGCCCGTCGCGGTGGGAATCAAAGTCCAGCTCAGCAAAGTCATCACGGGTGCGAACGACCTCGAGGGCCTGAAGCGCGCGCTCCAGGCTGCGGAAATTGCCCGCTTGCCCTTGATGGTGCATATCGACGACCCCTACTCTCCCTTGCCGGACATATTGAAGCTGCTGCGCAAAGGCGACGTCTTCACGCACGTCTATAACAGCCACACGCACGGCGTTCTGGACGCGAACGGAAAAATTATTCCAGAAGTGCGTGAGGCGCGCGAGCGCGGCGTTATTTTTGATCCCGCGCAGGGACAATCTCATTTCAGCTTCGACGTTGCCGAGAAATGCATGCAACAGGATTTCCTTTGCGACACGATCAGCACTGACCTCACATTAGTTTCCATCGAGCGCCGCGTCTTTGATCTGCCCACGATGGTGTCCAAATTCATGGCGATTGGCGTGCCGCTCGATAAAGCTGTCGCGATGGTCACGGCAAATCCAGCGCGCGTGTTTGACTACGGCGCGCAAATCGGCACGCTTCGCCCCGGGAGCGAAGCCGACGTCAGCATCTTTGAATTGCGCGACGGCAAATTTGATTTCGAGGATAGTGACGGCATGAAACGCACTGGACAAAAGTCGCTGGCCAACAAAGCTGTGATCCGCCGCGGCCAGCTTTTCATAAATGCAATCTAGTAGCACAGCCATCCGCCGCGGCGGAGCTGTGCGGTTTTTGCAACACGTAATAAAAGCGCACAGGCAAGAGTGCCTGTGCTACCAGAATTCCGTCGAACCAAAATTGCGATATGCGATACAATCGCAGGCCCAGAGGATCCTCGACGCGATGCCGCCAGACCTCGGATTGAATGACCCTCTCCTCCTGAACGAATGGTTTGCGGTTGCCTGGACTTCTTCCCTGCCGGAAAACAAACTGGAACCTGTGCGCGTACTGGGCAACGAACTCGTTTTGTGGCGGACGAGCGATGGCGTTCACGCATGGAAAGACTTGTGCGTTCACCGCGGAGCGAAACTTTCGCTCGGCAGGATTTCATCATCGGAAAAAGGCGCGTGCGTGGTCTGCCCGTATCATGGCTGGGAGTACAACTCCGCCGGTGAATGCGTGCGAATGCCTGCGCATCCGGAGCAGGCGCCTCCGCAGCGCGCGTGTGTAGACCGTTTCGCCGTTCAGGAAAAATACGGCCTGGTGTGGGTGTGTTTGGGCAAACCCGTTGGGAATATTCCTGCGTTCCCCGAGGGTGAGGCTCTCGGTTTCCGGCTCATTTCGACAGGGCCATACGAATTCCACGCGCAGGGCCCTCGCATTATCGAAAACATTCTCGATCTGGCGCACTTGCCCATTGCTCACGCAGGTATGCTTGGAGACCCTGCAAATGCGGAGATTGGCGACTACACGGTTACAACCACGGCGGAAGGGATCGTGGCGCGCGACATTCCGCTCTGGCAGCCCGACCCCGACGGCACGGGCCGTTCCGCCAAAGTCCACTACACGTATTGGGTGGAACGCCCTTTCACGACGCGTTTGACGAAATCGCACCCCACTCAGCATTTCGCCATTCTGGGCACAGTCACACCCATCGATGCCGAGAGCAGCCTGGCGTGGGTGGTGATCGCCATGGACTACGCGCACGACGTCCCCGAAGCAGAATTGCGCCATTTTCAGGATCGAGTAACGGCGCAGGATATCCGCATAGTCAATTCCCAGCGCCCTGAATTGCTGCCCCTCGATCTGCAATCCGAACTTCATCTGCGATCCGACCAGATTGCCATCGCCTACCGGAGGTGGCTGAAACAGTTGGGCCTGCAGTACGGAACCTCATGACCATGACGCGAGGACCTCTTCATCCCTAGCGCGATCCAACCCCACGCGAGCACCGGACCGCGCTGGTTTGTCGCGGGCGATCTCGACGGCTTTTTTGGTCTGTTTTTCAGCGGCTTTCCGGACCTGCTGCTGATCGCGAGTCTCACGCCTCTGTGCGGCCTCCCGCAACAATTGGTCACTGGCCGCATCTTGCCGGCCGTGGCGTTTTCGATTCTTTTCGGCAATCTTTTCTATGCCTGGCAGGCCCACCGCTTGGCGCAAAGTTCCGGCCGCAACGATGTCACCGCAATCCCTTTTGGCGTGAACACTCCCACGATTTTTGCCTACATCTCCCTGATCATGCTGCCTGTCTACGAACGTACGCATGACGCGAACCTGGCCTGGCACATGGGGATTTTCGCGAGCCTGGTGAGCGGCGTCGTGCAAGCCGCAAGCGCGTTCTGCATCGATTGGCTGCGCCGCACAACGCCCCTCGCGGCGCTGCTCTGCCCTCTCGCGGGTCTTGCAATGGCTTTTCTCTGCCTCGGATTTATTTTCGGAATTTTTCAGATACCGGCGGTGGCGCTCCTCCCGGCGGTGATTCTGCTCGCGACGTACGCTTCGCGCATGCGTCTGCCGTGGCGCATTCCGTCAGGACTTGTGGCCATGGTTGTGGGCGGCATCCTAGTCGTACTTCTCAGAGCATTTCATTTGTACCATCTGCCCCCGCAGCCCCCGCTTCTCCCTCCGGGAATTTATCTTCCCAGGCCGGTGAACCTTTACCAAATTCTCGTGGTAGGTGAAGGTTGGCGTTACGCTTCGATTTTTCTTCCGCTCAGCTTGCTTGACACCATCGTTTCACTGCAGATTCTGGAAAGCGTCAAGCTCGCCGGCGACGACTATCCGACAACTCCCTCGCTACTGGTCAATGGCCTGGCCACGATCGTAGGAGCGGCCCTCGGCAGCGCCTTTCCCACGACGCTCTACATCGGCCACAACGCGCACAAAGCCAACGGCGCAAGAATCGGATACTCCATATTGGGCGGCGTGGTGAGCGCCACGCTCTGCATGACGGGACTTGTACCTGCGGTGTTGCGCTTCGTCCCGCTCGAAGTCGTCGCGTTTGCGGTGGTCTGGTTTGGTTTGGCGATGGTCGGGCAGGCGTTTCAGGAAGTCCCCGCGGCACACTGCGTTGCAGTCGCGCTTGGAATTGTGCCGATGTTGGCGCAATGGGTAACGCAAATCGTGGATCTGGCCATTCGCAAAACGGGCGGGGACTTGATGACCGTTGCCCCGCGCTTTGGCGGCGAACTGGCGATTTACGGCATGATCGCGTTGGGCCAGGGGGCCTTACTCGTATCGATGATCTGGGCGGCCGCTTTGGTGTGGATCATCGAGCGCAGTTTCCTGAAGGCGTCGGCATGGATGCTGGTCGCTGCGGCGTTGTCCTGCGTCGGAGTGATTCACGCGTACCAACTGACCCCGCAAGGTATCGAAAATCGCCTCGGCTGGTGGGTCGCCCCGGAATTCACGCTGAGCTATCTCGCGTCGGCGCTGTTTCTGCTAGCCTGCCATGCGTACGCAAAAGATAGACCCGCCGCATTCGTCAACTAATACGGATAAAATCATGACAATACCATCCATCTGACTGATAAAACATGGGATATACATTTCTGTTGACAGTGCCGATTATTCGCACGCATAATCGTGCAGCACACCTTTACGTGCTGGATATGAAGACCAATATCACTCTCAAGCTTGACTCCGAAATCCTACGCCAAGCACGAATTATAGCGGCAGAGGAAGGCAGTTCCATCAGCGGATTGCTGGCGTCAAAACTTCAGGAACTGGTCCGCCAACGCAAGAGCTACGCTCGTTCTAAGAGTCGCGCCCTGGCACGCCTCCGCAATTGCACGGATCATGGTTGGGTGCGTCCCGCCTCCCGAGACGAGCTCCATGAGCGATAAGGTATTCTTGGATACGAATATTCTAGTGTATGCACACGAGCCCGCTACAGGAATCAAGCATGAGCGCGCCCGCGCATTAGTTGAAAAGCTTTGGAATACTGGTGGCGGTGTCCTGAGCACACAAGTTCTTCAGGAACTGTGCGTCAGTCTGCGCCGAAAGACCGCAAAACCTTGGACTGTGGAAGAGACTCGAAATCTGATTTTGGATTACATGGACTGGCAAATTGTAGTCAATACGGCAGACTCGGTGATCGAAACACTGGCGATTGAGACTCGTTATCAGATCTCATTCTGGGACGCGCTCATTATTCACGCAGCGGAAAGTTCTGGCGCCGCGATCCTATATTCCGAGGATCTTTCGGATGGGCAGATTTATGGTTCGATTCGAGTCGTCAATCCGCTGACCGAATCTGCCTCCGTTTGATACACCACCTAACTCAGAAGTATGGATCAAAATTCAATTCACTTCCCCGGTTGCATTCCCACAGACTTGTATACCGCTACTGCCTCCGGCGAGGAGAGATAGCTCAACAGCGCCTTGGCGGCTTCCGGATTTTTCGAGTGAGCGGAGACGAATCCCACCAAAGTCGTCCATGGCAAGACGTCCCGCGGCAACGGGCCCACGATATCGATTCCGGGATCATCCATCTCGCTGACAAACGTCATGCCGATTTCCGCCTCGCCCTTGCCCACCATGGCTGAAACCACAGCGCCGCCACCGGCGCCGCCCGGGCCAGTGCCTTTCGGCCTTATGAGTTTCGGTTCGATCTGATCGTCGATACCCAATCTCTTCAGCATTGCGTTGATGCTGACCCCGGCCGCCGCTCCCGTGGCGGCATCGGGGCAAACAATGGATTTTGCGGAGAGCAGCATTTTCTTAACCGCTTCGGTGGACGAAATATCAGGCCTGGGCGCGCCCTTCTTCACGGCGACGCCCACAGCAACGGAAGCAAGCGGCGTCGCGGTGCTTTCCACGACGTTGCCCGAGGCGATCACATCCGGATAGGGCGGCTGCACGATGGGCACATCAAACACATCGCCGCGCACGACTTGCTGCTTGGTCCCGCCTCCGGAGCCGAACGTCGCATTAACCTTGTAACCCGTCTTTTTCTCGAAGCCTGGAATGAGCTTTTCGACCGCAGCGCGAATTCCCCCCGGCGCGATTAGAGTAACCTCCGATTGCGCGCGCGCGGCGCTGGAAACGCTCAACAGGATTGCGATGGCGACGACGGGCAAAAGAATTCGTCTCATGGCTTGGCTCTCCAATTTAGGCGGACATTTGATCTCTGTGACGGATGCGAATGACGATCCAAAGATGACGTGGATTGTTGCACGAATTGCCCCCTGCTTCAACCTCTCGACGCGAAACGTCCTGCCGGGCGTCCCGCTGCCGGATTATGGTAATGTGGTGATGGAAATCCTCAACGTCAGGGAGAAAAAACATGAAGGTGGGCGTAGCGGGACAAGGCGCGTTTGGCCAGAAGCATCTGGAGGGCATCGCCAAAATTCCGGGCATCGAAGTCATCACGCTGACGGGCGGAAATCAAGCCGCCACGGAAGAGGTCGCGAAGAAATTCAAGATCCCTCACTGGACGGGCGATCTCGCCGAGAGCCTGAAGCAGCCCGGCCTCGAAGCAATGATCCTCGCGACTCCCACCCAAATGCACGCGAAGCAGGGCGAGCAGTGCATGCGCGCAGGAAAGCACGTCCAGATCGAGATCCCCATCGCCGATACGCTCGCGGATTCCGAGCGACTCGTGAAAGTGCAGAAAGAAACTGGCGTCGTCTGCATGGGCGGCCACACGCGCCGGTTCAATCCCAGTCACCAGTACGTTCACAAAAAAATCAAAGCGGGCGAGTTGAAAGTCCAGCAGATGAACGTGCAGACTTATTTTTTCAGGCGCACGAATATGAATGCGGCCGGAAAGCCCAGGAGCTGGACCGATCACCTTCTGTGGCACCACGCCTGCCACACCGTGGACCTTTTCCAATATCAAACCGGCGAGCTGGTTTCCGAATGTTACGGCGTACAAGGCCCGATCCATCCGGAGCTGAAAATCGCCATGGACATGGGCATCGTGTTGAAGACGCCCTCGGGAGCGATCTGCACGCTCTCGCTTTCCTTCAACAACAAAGGGCCGCTGGGCACATTCTTCCGCTACATCTGCGACAACGGCACTTACATTGCCCGGTACGACGACCTGCTGGATGGTGAGGAAAATAAAATCGATGTGTCCAAGGTGGACGTGTCGATGAACGGCATCGAGCTGCAGGACCGCGAGTTTTTTGCCGCGATCCGCGAAAAGCGCGAGCCGAATGCCAGTGTCGCCCAATGCCTCACCGCCATGCAGGTTTTAGACCGAATCGAGAGATTTCTCAATTCGGCGGCAAAGGCCAGCGCGTAAAGAAACGGAAAACTTCTCCATGGGCATTCATACGAATCGAATTCAAATCGCAAAGGGACATCGAAAAGCATTTTCGCCGATGGCGCCTGAATTGAGGACAGTTATGACCGGAGTTGCCGCAACTCACACCAAAGTCTTGAATTATATCGATGGCAGTTGGATCGAATCGAAGTCCGCGGAGTGGCGAGAGGTGATCAACCCCGCGACTGGCGAGGTCATTGCACTGACGCCATTGTCAACCGCGGCCGAGGTCGACGCCGCGGTTGAAGCGGCAGCCACCGCCTTTCGCGAATGGCGGCGCACGCCCGCGGAAGACCGCATCCAGCCGCTCTTCAAGCTGAAAATGCTTCTCGAAGATCACGTGGACGAACTGGGCCGCATCATCTCGCAGGAAAATGGCAAAACATTTGCCGAGGGCAAAGCGGAGCTGCGCAGGGCCATTGAAAATGTGGAAGTGGCCTGCGGAATCCCGACGATGATGCAGGGCTACAATCTCGAAGATGTCGCCCGCGGCGTCGACGAAATGATGATTCGCCAGCCGCTTGGCGTGGTGGCCGCGATCACTCCGTTTAATTTCCCGGGGATGATTCCCTTCTGGTTTCTGCCCTACGCCATTGCCACCGGCAACACGTTCGTTTTGAAACCCTCCGAACGCGTGCCGCTCACGATGATGCGCGTGTTCGAGCTGCTCGAACGGATCGGTTTGCCAAAAGGTGTTATTAGTTTAGTAAATGGAGGAAAAGCGGTGGTCGACGCGATTCTGGACCACCCCAAAGTCCGCGCCGTCAGTTTTGTGGGCTCGACACCCATCGCGAAATATGTGTACGCGCGCGCGGCTGCGAACGGCAAGCGCGCGCAGTGCCAGGGCGGCGCGAAGAACCACGTCATCGTCCTTCCCGACGCCGAGATGAAGATGGCCACGCAAATCATAAGTGACAGCGCATTCGGTTGCGCCGGACAGCGCTGCCTGGCTGTTTCGGTCGCCGTCACGATCGGCGAAGCGCAAAAGACTTTTCGCGATTCGATCACTCAAGCTGCCGCGTCCTTGCGCGTGGGTGACGGGCTCGAAGAAGGCGTCCAGATGGGCCCGGTGATCACGGCGCATAGCAAATCACGAATCGAATCGCTGATTGGCACCGGCGAAAAAGAAGGCGCGAAGGTCCTTCTCGATGGCCGCAACGCCAAAATTCCAAAACACGAGTCAGGAAATTTCGTGAAGCCAACCATCCTCGACGGCGTGCCCGCAACGAGCGAGCTCACCGATACCGAAATCTTCGGCCCCGTGCTGAGCCTGGTCCACGCAAGAGACATGGACGAAGCAATCGCCTTCCTGGAGCGCAGCCCCTACGGAAACCAGGCTTCCCTCTTCACTTCCAGTGGATCGGCGGCGCGTCGCTTCCGTTATGAGGCCCCCGCGGGCAACATCGGCATCAATATCGGCGTAGCCGCGCCGATGGCCTATTTCCCATTCACCGGATGGAAAGGGAGTTTCTTCGGCGACATGCACGCGCAAGGACGCGACGCCATCGAGTTCTACACCGATAAAAAAGTCGTCATCGAGCGCTGGGGCGACCAACACTCACGCAAATTCTAGACGAGCCCACGCTCCTGCCCCGGAATCGGACAAGAACCAGGCACTCAAAGCCTTTGAGTTGATTGTCCAAAACTATACAGACAGGGTCCCACAAGCCAGTCTAGAGTGAAACTCGTTGCTGCACTTCAACGAGTTTATCTGACGAGTTCGTCAAAGATCAGGAGACCACGATGTTTGGATACGGATTGATCGGCACTCTGGTAGTTATCTGTTTAGTTATCTGGATCGTTAAGAGCCTGTAAGAAGGAACCTCAGGTTTAGAATCCCGAAACAGTGACGCGGGCCATTTGAGAGTTTGGGACGTCACCCGCTCGCAGCCTTGCGAAATGGGGCTGCTTCGTTTTTGTCGCGATGTCATGGTGGGTATATGCTGCGCAAGAAATCTAAGAAAACATCTGGCAACGGAATACGCGCCAGCGTGAACAAGGAAATGGCGAAGCCGCGCATGACCAGGTCCGCAAGAATTGCGGAACTGAATTTGAATCCCGCGCGGGTTCCGGAGCCCCCGAGCCTGTCCATGCCCGGAACGGTCGAGAAAATCATATCGCCTCCGCGTCCGGCACAACCTGAAAAGGCCCAGATTGCCGTCGACGGGGCGGACCGGCAGTATCGAGATCTCCGCATCGAAAATGCGTTGATAGACGAACATGGTGACGATGTGAAACTCAAAAAAGGCGCTCATGTTGAGATTACAGTCACAGCCGATCCAGAGACGTAACCCCCTCGAGCTGCCGTACACAGCTGATCCCTTCTCACACGAAAAGATAACTCCTCCAACAAGGACCCCGCCCTTATCTCCTGGCACGCAGAAGAACAGGCCGCCGAGAACCGGCAGCAAAACTCCGTGTAAACAAATTTAAGCGGTATCATCCGTTCATGATCTTTTATTCGCAGGGTAGAATTGCGAGGCCCGTGCCACGGCTTTTGAATTTGGATCGACCGCGGTGGTTTGCGCGGTGGATCGAAACAGAAAGGAAACGATGCAAACATCATCCGGTCTGCTCGCACATAGCGCCATGTTTTCACTTGCGCCGCAAACTCCTTCGGCTCCCGGCGGCAAGAAAAAACTGATTTACGACCAGGACCACCGCGGGCCGCTGTCCACGGATACGGTCGCAACGTTGATGCTCCTGCAGGCGGACAATATCGACCTGCTGGGAATTTGTACCGTGAGCTGCGACATGTGGGCCAAGCAGGAGACCGCCTACGCGCTGCGCCTGCTGGAAATCATGGGGCGCCCGGAAATTCCAGTTTTCATGGGCGCGCAGGATCCTTTGCTCAACACAAAAGCTGAAGCGCAGATGCGCTACCAGATGTTCGGGTCGAGGTCGCTCGGAAACGAAGGTTATCTGGGATGTTTCGCGAAAGATGCACCGGGCCGCGATGAACTAGCGCCGCTGCCGCCGCCTTACAACCGGTTCGCCCGGATCAAGGCCCAACCCGAACCAGCCGCGGATTTCATCATTCGCACGATTCGCGCCAACCCGAACGAAGTGACGATGTATTGCGGCGGGCCGATGACAAACCTCGCGCTCGCCGTGATGCTTGCGCCGGACATCGTGCCCATCACAAAGGAAGTGATTTTCATGGGCGGCGGCATGCACCACTCCACCAGCTCCGTGAATGTTTATTTCGACGCCGAGGCCGCTAAGATCGGCTTTCGCGCGGCTTGGCCGAAATTCACTCTGGTCACCACGGACCTCGCCGAACAAGTCCACATGCAGGACGACGGCAAGGTGGATGCCATCGTCGAGCGCGCCCACTCGCCGATTACCGATCTGTTCCGCGAGTACGAACAAAAGCCGCAGCGCGCCAATCCGCAAAGGCGCTCGTTCCGCATGCCCGATGAAATGATGGCCGCGCATGCCATCGATCCTTCCATTTTTACCGGCTACGACGAAATGTATATCGACATCGTGACGCACAACGACGGCCACTACGGCGACACTTCCTTTTGGGACGCCAACTGGAAGGACGAAGCCGGCGAGCTCGCAGGCCAGAATAATCCATCGCTCAAGGCGGGACGCGTGCAAGTGCTGAATGGTATCGACAAGAAGCGTTTTCGCGAACTGTTTACGGATTTGATGACGCGGCCGATCAAGTAGGACAGGCTTCCAGCCTGTCGGGTTTAGATTTCCAAAGTGCCGGCAACGCTCAAAAGAAGACAGCCTGAAGCGTGTTCCACCGAAAGCGAGGCCCAATGAGCACAACGCGCCGAGAATTCATCAAAACGGTGGGAGCAGCCATTGCCACGTCGCAAATCTCACCAGATCCAGAAGCGATGGAAATGCCGGCCCCCACTCCGCCTTTAACTCCACCGCAATCCGCCGCGAAACGAAAAGTAATCTATGACCAAGATAATTCCGGCCCGTTCGGCACCGACATCCTGGGAACGCTGATGATGCTGCAAGCCGACAACATCGAGCTTCTCGGCATCACCCTGGTGACCGGCGACGCGTGGATGAAACAGGAGATGGCCTACACGCTGCGCTTGTTGGAGATGATGGGGCGCACGGAAATTCCGGTGTATGCCGGAGCCGAATTTCCCATGCTCAACACCAAGGAAGAATGGCAGTTGCGGCAACAACTCTACGGCGGACATCGCATGGACCCGTGGATGGGCGCGTTCAATCACGCAAATGGCGGCCCGAACGAGATCAAGCCTCTGCCGCCGCCTTACGATCGCCTCGCAAATTTGCAGGCTCAGCAGGACCACGCCGCGCGTTTCATCATCAAAACCGTTCGCGCAAATCCAGGCCAGGTGACCATTTATGCGGGCGGACCGCTCACGAATCTGGCCCTGGCGATGGGTCTCGCGCCTGACATCGTTCCCCTCGTGCACGAAGTTGTAATCATGGGAACCGGCTTCCACGTTTTTACCAACGCCTTCAATATCTTTTTCGATCCTGAATCCGCGCGGAAGGTTCTGCGCGCCGCGTGGCCGAAATGCAGCATCGTCACCGTGGACATCGCCGAAGAGATCCACGAAGGCGACGAAATCGCGCCGGGCCGCAGGATGATCGAGGAAATCGCCGCTCGCGCCCAGAGCCCCATCTCCGATCTATTCCAAATGCATGCCGTGGAGCCGCTGCGACGCAATCCCAACATGCACTTTTTCCGCATGGCGGACGAAATGATTGCCGCGCAAGTGATCGATCCAGGCGTCTTCACGAAATCCGAACAGATGTATGTAGATATTTGCACGACGCCCGGTCCGCGCTACGGCGATTCCATGTTCTGGCCAAAAAATTGGCAGGCCGTTCCCGACGCCGGAAAATCTGTGAGTGCGGCAGACCGGCGCGTCTTTGTGGACCCGCGCCAGTTCTATCTGGGTCCGCCCCCTTCGGCAGGATTGGTGAACGTCCTTCAGGAAATCGACCACGATCGTTTCAAGAAACTCTTCGTCGATTTAATGACGAAGCCGATTCGCAATGCATGATCCCGCATCTACTGGGACACCTCCCTTGAATCACTCGGCGCTCGAGACGGAATGTTGAAGGCTTCCGCGATGAGCCGATACGAACGCAGGCGGGCCTGGTAGTCATGCAGGACGGCAATAATCATCATTTCCTCAACCTTCAAATTGCTGGCCATGCGCTCTAGTTCATCGCGGACCTGCTCGGGCGCGCCCACCACGTACCGCGGCCATTCCCCAGCTCCGCGCACAACTGGATCAGCCCCGAACGCAAAGTTTCCGAGCTCCCCGATGGCCTGCTCGGGCGCAGGCACAGGAAGGCGTTTGCCCTGCAAGCGAATGCGCCGTATATGCAGTTGAGTGCTGGTGAACAGGCGCTTCGCTTCTGTTTCCGTGTCGGCGCAGATCACTCCAAGTGCGACGATTGCCCGCGGCTGGGCCAGATCTTTCGATCGCTGGAAATTCGAGCGATAAAACTCAAGCGCCATTGGAGTTTCCTCTGGCGTGATGAAGTGGGCAAACGCATATGGGAGGCCCAATTTTGCAGCAACCGCTGAACTCCATGAACTCGAACCCAGCAGCCACACCTCTGGCGCGCCGGGCATGTCCGGCGAAACCTTGATGCGCGTAAAGGGATGGTCGGAAGGAAAATCATGATGAAGAAATGCCAGCAGCTCGACCAACTGCTCTTCAAAATCATCATTCTGGATGCGGTCGCTGCGGTCGCGTCGCAGAGCGAAAGCCTCGAGGCCGCTCCCACCGGGCGCGCGCCCGATGCCAAGATCGATACGTCCCGGATACAACGCGTGGAGCATGCGAAAAGTTTCCGCAACCTTTAGAGGACTGTAATGTGGCAGCAGCACGCCGCCAGACCCGATGCGAATGCCAGAAGTTTCCGCTCCAATCCTGGCGATCAGAATTTCGGGCGCCGGGCTGGCAAGGGTGACGATGGCGTGATGTTCCGCGATCCAATACCGCTCGTAGCCGAGTTTGTCGGCCAGGCGGGCCAGCTCGATGGTATTGTGCAGTGCGTCCGCCGAAGTAAATCCGTCGGACACAGGGGATTGGTCAAGAACGGAAAGCTTAATCATCGCCTCATTTCTGTTTGGTAGCGCCGGCGTCCCGCCGGCGGTTTTGTCCAGTAACGCGAGTACAAAGATTGCCGGCGGGACGCCGCCGCTACCAAATCCACTTTCCAGAACGGAACATGCGCCCACAGATCCAAGAACTGAAATCGTGATGAGATATAAACGCCCAATGACATATTAACAGAGCTATTCACAACGAAGAGGACTACAGTGGATGAATGAAGTTCCCGTGGACAACCTTGATGATTTGGCTGGGCACTCGCAGCCCTTGTTGCGGAGCCAAGATCGGCTATCACAAAAATTACGACCGAGTTGCTTGCCTCAACTGCGGCCTTCGATGCGATGTCAGAAAATTCAAGAAACAACCGCAGTGAAATTTCCAATGCTTCGCGCAATCCAACCTTAGCGACGTATCGACTCCGGCCAACCATTCAACGAACATGGTTGGCCAATGGGGCGCCAATTCTCTCTTCCCGCTATTGCAACCCTGATTCCTTTTTGAAATCCAGGCTCAGGATGCAGCCTTGGCGCGGGCCATCTCCGGCTCGCCGACGAGTTCCTCAAAGAGAGTCCGGTAATGGATCATCGCCTGCCGCAATTCCTCGGTGCTGGCTTGCCCAAGCGTTTGGCGAATAGCGATTCCGTGGCCTGCCCGATAATTTTCCATAACCAGCGGATGGTCCACCGAAATATCCGCGGCACGCTGTTCAAAATCACTTACTGGGTAACCGCGCATTGACATGACATCACCCAGTAGCTGGTCGGCTTCTGTCACCGCCCCTCCGGGACTGTCTACGAACCGTCCTTGCACTTTGCGCCACGATTCCAGGAACCGTGCGTGATCGGCCGGAGCAAGCGCCCGGATGTGGAAACTCTCCACCCGCTCGGCGCGCTGCTCGAGCTTGTTTTCCGCGCGTCGCTGGTTTCCGCCTTCCCGTACGGCGCGCGTATATTCAGGGCCGCCAAACTGATTGCGCAGCCTCGCCGTGCGGCGCTTTCTCATGTAAAGCAGTGTGGCGATGCCGGCAAACACAATCACGACTAGACCGACGATCAAAGCCAATTGCGTTGTGCTCAATGCACTCAAATTCATGACTTGCCTCCATTCCTTCTAGGTTTCCTGGATTCTGGCCGAGGGGCCGCGCCGAAACGGCAGCGCGGGTGTCGCCAACTTACGCGGAACCGCGTTGCTACTTGCCGAGAACTTTCTTCACCTGTCCGATTTTGTTTTGGATTTTTCCGGCGATCTCTTCCGCTTCGCCGTCGGCTTCCAGGTCGGGATCGTTCGTTAGCTTTCCTGCTATTTCCTTCACTTTCCCCTTCACGTCGTGCAGCTTGCCTTCCACTTGATCTTGCGTACCTGGTTTCATCATTCGTAGCTCCTTAGCTCACTATTCCGTTTGCTCCACGCATGTTAGGGGAGGGACGCGGCGGTGTCTGTTCACAATGGGACATTCGCGGGTCGCCACGCCAGATACCACGACACTTCATTTGTGAGGTTATAAGAGGAGTGTGTTCCGTGTTCCCTAATGAATGTAGTAGCCGTTTTTGGACAAAATCGTGTAATCGCGCCCCTTTTTTCCAAACGAGGAGGCCAGACGAACATCCAGCTTGTGCGGTTTTCCCCCGGCCCCATTGGCCATCGTGTAATATCCCAGCGTATAACGCGTCTTGAGTCGCTGAATCAGCGCGCTGAAAACGGAATCCAGATGCGCCACGTCCTGCACGTCGAATAATTCCCCGCCCGTCGCTTCCATCACTTTGTGAATGTTCACGAGGCCAGGAGTCATGGCCGCGTGAAATATGGTGGAAGCCGGGTTGTATCCGGGTATTTTTAAATTGTATAAAACCGCGTCCGCGGCAATCGCCTCGGTAACAATGTCGTTCGTTCCCTGCCCGCCTGCGCTCGTGCCCACATCATCGCTGATCAGGATGATCACCCGGCGCCCCGTCGGCGGCGTCTTCAGAAGATATTCTGCGGCGACGAAAATGCCGTCATTTATGTTCGTGGCGCCGCGCGCCTCGAATGTGTTGATCAGATCGGCGATCTTGTTCTTGTCTTTCGTCAGCGGCAGGCGCAATTCGGCTTCCGTCGCAAATGTAAACAGCGACACTTCATCCGCGGGTTTCAGGGCTGCGAGGGCAACCGTCGAGGCGTCACGCAATGGCGCCAGAAAAGGACCAATCGAATCGCTCAGATCCAATACCAGCGCGACGTCCAGCGGCAATTCGTCGCGATTAAAGATCTCCACTTTTTGTACCACGCCGTCTTCGCGTACCTCGAAGTCGTCCTTTTTCAGATTGGCCATGATCTGGCCGTCTTTGGTCTTCACGGTCGCGTCCATCAACACCAGGTTCACGGCCACGCGAATCGTGCCCTGGTCCTGGTCTTGCCCATGGACGGAGATCCCGAAGATCAGCGCAACGAAAACGACGACTCCTGTAATGCGCAATTTGTGCCGCTGGAATTTAGACATGTTTGTTGCTCAATTCCCCGAGGCTGCCGGTACGATCTTGCGGCAACTCCTAGCGTCGTTGGACACCGAAA
This sequence comes from uncultured Acidobacteriota bacterium, assembly GCA_963804145.1. Classification (GTDB taxonomy): domain Bacteria; phylum Acidobacteriota; class Terriglobia; order Acidiferrales; family UBA7541; genus Palsa-360. The sequence continues at coordinate 211,494 of CAWDPI010000013.1, forward strand.
TCCTTCGCGCCGCGATCCCCTTCAAGCCAAAATGTTTCGGTCTCAACTTTATCTTTCGACAGCGCTACAAGCAAGCCGCTCGCTCATTTGTGATAGATCGTGAGTGTGTAAATGTGACCGGAACACCATGTGTAGTGCTCCCCGCCAGTCCTGTTCGATGGATTCTTTTCTCGAACCTTTACATTGTTACTCCACTCCGGCAGTATGATTTTGAAAAAATTATGAAGACCTGCGTACTATTCGTCGCTCTGCTCCTGGCCACTCCGGCATTCGCTCAGTCACAAATTGATTTTCTGCAGGCGGGCCGGGACTATACCAATCTTTTCTACGACGGCAAAGCGAACGAGATCTGGATGAACCTATCCCCGGAAATGAAGAAAGTTTTCAGCGAACCAGGCGGAATCCTTGGAATGCAACTGCAGATGAAGGGAGAGGAGGGTGCGGAAACCGGTGTAATCAGCGAACACGTGCTGCTGCAGGGAGATGTGGTTTTATATCAGCGCATAGTCACGTACCAGAAGATCACTCCACCCATGATTGTGCAGTGGACCTTCGATCATTCCGGCCTCGTTACCGGATTCTTCATTCGATCGGCGGTCCCTGGGGAAAGTCAGTTCCTCGACTACAAGGACAAAGTGGCGCTCCGCCTGCCATTTAATGGCAATTGGTCGGTTTTGAGTGGTGGCCGAAGCGTGGCCGAAAATCATCACGCCAGCTCAGTGGACCAGCGCTTTGCCGCCGACCTTACGACCATTCGGCATGGCCGAATCTTTTCTGGCGAGGGCACCCGCCTCGAGCAGTATTATTGTTTCGGACGCCCCATACTTGCTCCGGCGGCTGGCACCGTGGTTCAAGTAATGGACGGCATTCCTGATAACCCCATTCATGCACCTTTTGACAGCCCTCCTGCTGGCAACTTCGTGATTCTTGACTATGGCAATTCGGAGTACTCACTGATGGCTCATTTTAGACTGGGCAGCATCAGGGTGAAGGCGGGCGACAAGGTGCATCCAGGTGAAAAAATCGGCAAGTGCGGCAATAGCGGAAATGCAGCGGTACCCCACCTCCATATTCACCTCCAGAATACGCCCGTCCTATTCGAGGGGCAGGGTTTGCCCATGCAGTTTCAGAATTACATCGCTAATAAGAAGTTCGTGAGTGTAGGCGAACCTGTGACCGGCCAGATCATTCGCAATAAACGTCGAAAGTAATTCTCCTCAAGGGCCGCCTACATGAAAAGCGCTTCGTGCTCTCCCATCGGTAAATCCATCAGTGTACGTTGATTCGTGGCCAAGCCCGCCGGGGCGCAAGCCGACCACCTCGGCGAAAAATTATCGGCCAGATTCATCGACGTAAGGACTAAGCGCCGGCGGATGATCCCCAGCATTAACGATCCAGACGCTTCTCCCGCTAAAGTAGCGCAAAAGCTCGCGATTTCTTTCAGCTCCCATGTCCCACGCCCATACGATCTTGGATCCATCGATGTCGGCGCCGTTATGAACCCATCCCATCCAGTTGTTGCTGCCCGGAGAATAGTGAACGATAACCAGATGTTGGCCCGGCGTGTTTTCCAACCGAACCTCGACTGAATAGCTCGGAATATCCATCCGGGACGCATAATAAATCGCGGGCATAAAGCTTGGCGCCATTGGAATGTGCAGAGGAATGGCAAATGCGCGAAGCGCCAGGATAAGAAGACAGATCGCCGGAATGGCGCGCGTGAGAAATACCCCGAACGGTTTGCCGCGATACACTTGCTGACGAAGATGGCGCATGGCGAGCAGAACAAGTGCGATGAGGATGGATGCGATCGGCGCAGCATAGTGAGGAAAGGAAAACAATTCCACCGCAAGCGCGGCCGCAAAAATGGCGGCGCTGACGATCAGGAAACGCGTGTTTGATTTGAGTTGCTTCCATTTGAATCCATACGGCGCAGTCGCCACCGCAGCAAAGAAAGGAAGGGACAGGATTGGTCCGAGATAAAAAATCCAGTCTTGGTACAGCCTGATGGACCATTCTCCTAACAATCCCTTCAAGCTGCGAGTGGAAGCGTAGGTTGCATATTCCCAAACGTAATAGAAATCGCTTAGAGCCTCATGGCGAAGAGCTATTGCCTGTTTAGGCCGCAACGCCTGCCACACAAATTTGGGCATCATGCCATAGGTTTCCCAGTTTACCTCATATGGTATGTGCAACGGATTTCCAGTAACGCGCCAGAAGTAATACCCTGTCGCCAAACCAGCGATCATACCGACGATCAGCAGTGGCGCGACAACGCGCTCAAACGCCTTCCGCGCGTTCACGCCTCGCTGCTCGAAGAGCCAGTACAAAAGCGCCACTCCGATCAGTGCGCTAAAGACAAATCCTTCATATGGTCGGCTATTGGCTAACACGGAGATGCCAATTCCCAGGATCACCGCATCGCGCGGGCGAAAATCGCTCTTGATTCGCGGGAGCGCACCAAGCGCCAGCGCTCCCCCGATTGCAGCTGGCGCCCCGCCCATATAGCCATCGGCCCAGTAGGTGAAAATTCCCCATCGCATGACCGCAAGCAGACCGCCCAGCAAGGCCCACTCGGCGGGCATCCATCCTTGCAGCATCCAGCAAATCGCTCCGCACATCACCGCCACGCTCAACATCACGCCAACAAAAGGGCGTCCCGTGAGGAGCCTTCCAGCTGCGAGAAAGATTCCTTGCATCGGCGGATACACCGAAGCGTAGGTTGGCACCATGTTTGTTTCAAAGGTCTCGAAATGCACCCACATGGGAGGCGTGGGATTCGCCAATCTCCCGTGGAGCAGCGTATCGGCCAGCAGTAAGTGGCTGAATTCATCATCCACTTGCGGCACGGGCACCGGCAGGACCGGCAACACTGCCGCTCGCGCTGCCAGCGCCGACATTCCAACGATCAGAACCGAAAGCGCTCGCCTTCGTCCCACGTTGCGGAAACCGGCTTCGACGCGCTCGAACCAGCGCGAGCCGAGATCGGCGGCGGTGAGGCTTACAACGATGGCCGCCACGGTTAGCGCCGCTTCAATCAGTATGAGCATAGTGCATGGTAAATTACCTCAAGTCGCTCGTCCGTCTCATTCGGCTTCTATAACTGTCACCAAAGCTGCACTCAAGATTCGCGCAACCTGCACGCTCCGGCCCCAATTTCCCCGGAATACAAGCAGGGCCTTCTTCACTCATAAATTATCGGCCTGTCACATCGACGTAGGGAGCGGGGAGCGCCGGATTATCCCCCGCGTTAACAAGCCAGACATGTCTGCCGCTAAAGTAGTCCACAAGCTCGCGATTTTTTTCAGCTCCCATGTCCCACGCCCAGATGATCTTGGAGCCATCGATGTCAGCGCCGTTATGAACCCATCCCATCCATTCTCTACTGCCCATTCGATAGTGAACGATGACCAGATGCTGACCCGGCATGTTCTCCAAACTAGTTTGGACCGAGTATCTGGGAATGATTTCTCGACCGGTAGTGTTATAGCTCGAGGGAGGGACCCGATGCGGTATCGAGATCGGGAGATGCAATGGAACGGCGGCCACGCGGAGAGCCAGCATTAGAAGACACATAACAGGGATTGCGCGTGTGAGGAGTAAACCGAACGGTTTGCCGCGATGCTGTTGCGACCGAACGTAGCGCATCGACATCAGGACGAACGCAAGGATGACACAGGTGATCGGCGCGGCGTAGTGAGGAAAAGAGAACACTTCCACGGCAAGACCAGCGACAAGGAGGGCCATGCAGACGACGCAGAAATTGCGTGTCTGAATCGAGCTGCCTCCAGCCAAAACCGTACGGAGCCGTCGCCATCGCAACGAACAAGGGAAGTGTCAGGATGGGGCCAAGATAGAATACCCAGTCCTGGCCCAGCCTGATTACCCATTGCGTGATCAAGCCTTTGCCCGTCCGCATGTCGGCATAGGTGGAGTACTCCCAGTGATAGTCCCGATCGTTCATGGCATCGTGGCGAAGGGTTGCTTCCTGCTTCGGCCCTTCCGATTGCCACACGAACTTGGGCATCATTCCATAGGTGTCCCAATTCACCTGATACGGCGTGCGCAGAGGATTTCCAGTGACACGCCAGAAGTAATATCCCATTGCTAATCCCACGATCATAACGACGATGAGCAGCGGAACGACTATGCGCGCAAACACCTGGCGCAGAGTGATGCTTCGCTGTTCGAACAGCCAGTACAGGAGCGCCGCGCCGATCAGCAGAGCCAGGAGGAATCCTTCATACGGCCGACTGTTGGCCAACACGGAGATGCCAATTCCCAGGATCACTGCATCGCGCGGGCGAAAATCGCTCTTGATTCGCGGGAGCGCGCCAAGCGCCAGCGCACCGCCGATGGCGGCCGGCGCTCCGCCCCAATAGCTATCGGCCCAGTAGGCGAAGACCCCGAATCGCATAACGGCCAGCAGGCCCCCCAGCAGGGCCCACTCGGCGGGCATCCAGCCTTGCAGCATCCAGCATATCGCCCCGCACATCACCGCCATGCTCAACATCACGCCGGCGAAAGGCAGTCCCGTGAGGAGCTTGCCAGTCGCAAGAAAGATTCCTTGCATCGGCGGATACACCGAAGCGTAGGTTGGCACCATGTTTGTTTCAAAGGTCTCGAAATGCACCCACATGGGAGGCGTAGGATTCGCCAATCTCCCGTGGAGCAGCGTATCGGCCAGCAGTAAGTGGCTGAATTCATCGTCCACATGCGGCACAGGCACCGGCAGGACGGGCAACACTGCCGCTCGCGCTGCCAGCGCCGACATTCCAACGATCAGAACCGAAAGCGCTCGCTTTCGCCCCAAGTTGCGGAAAGCGGTCTCGGCGCGCTCGAACCAGCGCGAGCCGAGATTTGCGGCGGTAAGGCTTACGACGATGGCCGCCAAAGCTAGCGCCGCTTCAATCAAAATCGATATAAGCATAGTGCAAGGTAGATTACCTCAAGTCACCCGTCGTTCTCATTCGCCTTCTATAACTGTCACCAAAGCTGCACGTAAGATTTGCACAGCTTGCACGCCTCGGCCGCAAGTTCCTCATAATAAGTGCCCTGCGGGGTTCGATGCATGGGCCGCCGAATTGCATCTGCGTAGATGGGCGTTGGTCTTTCTCTCGGCTTACAAGAGTGCGTGCATACTAATCGCTGCCTGGTCTTTATAGAGATGCAGTCTGCAACTGATCGCAACCGCGGCTCAAAAGGGCGTCGCAATGTATAGTGGGGACGAGAAAAAGGTAACACATCCGCATCCGCCGCCTCCCGTGTATCCGGGCCACCGCGTCCTCGCGATGTTCCCCTTCTTCAACGAACAAGGAAAATTGCCGCGCCTGATTGCTCAGATGTCCGCAGGACAAGTCGACGAATTTTTGGGCATTAATGATGGCTCATCAGACAGTGGTCCGGCCGAACTTTCGGCGCGCGGCATACACTTCATCACCCAGAATCGCCAGGGAGTCGGTTCCTGCATCAAGGCCGCTGTCCGTTACGCCCGCGAGAATGGGTTCGATGTATTGGTCGTGATGGCCGGAAACGCCAAGGACGATCCAGCTCAAATTCCCGATCTCTTGCGTCCAATTGTCGAAGGGCGGGCCGATTACGTTCAGGGAAGCCGGTATCTTCCCGGCGGTTCCAGCCCGAACCTGCCGTTGTTTCGCGATCTCGCGATCAAGGCTTTAAGTGTTCTCTTCCGGCTCTATACGGGGAAGAAATGTACTGATCTGACAAATGGATTTCGTGCTTACCGTCTGAGCATTCTGGACGACCCCCGAATCAATCTGGATCAATCCTGGCTGGATGGATACGAACTGGAATATTACATTCACTGGAAAACCCTGGAATGCGGCTATCGAATCGTGGAAGTTCCGGTGACCAAGACTTATCCGGCGGGCGGCGTGCCCTACACAAAGGTTGTTCCCTTCTTCGGTTGGTGGCAAATGCTGCGACCTTTTCTGCTGCTCTCTCTTCGCCTTCGAAAATAGAGGAAATTCTAAACCACTAAGTTCAATATGCTGCCGAAGCGAGACCCTGTATTTCCCTGTTATCTACCAGTTACGTGGGACGATGGCGTCTCGCAATTTAATTTCATAATGGACCTCAATTCTTGATGGCATGCGCAATTCTTTGCATTTCTTTCCCACGGTCTGACCCGCCAATTTCGTTCTTAATGCTGCCAGTAGAACAGTCAACGTCCGATTACGTATGGTCTTGCGCGGGGATGCACTTCCAGAGACAGGTGGGGTGCTTTCGTTCCCCCGCCATTTCACGGCCGGGACCGCGAAGCGATAACCCCCTATAAACCAATGGTCTGGAGCCGAAATGCGGGAAAACAATTCTGGAATTCGATTGGCAGCGGACATGCTTCCTCCAGCATGCACCCATGGGGCGACCGCGAGAAATCTTGTCGTCAGTGACAAGAACTGAACTCACGCGCCTTCACAGTGCGCAACGTCTTTCAGGCCGGGCGAGAGGATCCTTCATGAGAGAGCTGAGAAAAGCAAAATGGTTGATCGCGAGTGGCGGGGTATTTTGCCTGGCTTCCTTTCTCGCGTTCAGCGTCAATCTCGCAGGCACCCACAGTGCGCGCCTGAGCCCGATCGCCAACGCCCGCCGGACGACGTCGGTAACCAGCCTGCCGGCCAAATCGCCGAAAGCAATTAACGTGGCCCAACATTATGGACAATTGCCGTTGGCATTTGAGCCGGCAAGCTCTTCGTCCAATTCCGATGCAAAGTTTCTGGCCCGCGGGAATGGTTATGCGCTCTTCCTGGCAAATAACGAAGCGGTCCTGGAGCTTCGCGGCCCATCCAATACTCCCGGAGTGGTGCGGATGAAACTGGCGGGGGCGAATACTTCACCGAGCTTCACCGCGCTGGAACAGCTGCCGGGAAAAAGCAATTACTTTATCGGCAATGATCCGGGGAAATGGCGCACGAATATACCGCAATATCGTAAGGTTTCCGAGTCCAATGTTTACCGTGGAGTGAACTTGGTTTACTACGGCTCGCAGGGCCAGCTCGAGTACGATTTTGACGTCGCCCCCGGCGCCGACCCATCCGTCATTCGCCTGGCTTTTCAGGGCGCCCGCCGGGTCAGCATCGACGCGCGCGGCGAACTCATCGTCAATTCGGACGCCGGCAAAGTGCGCATGCGCAAGCCGGTCGCTTACCAGGAAATTGCCGGCGAGAAAAAAACGGTTGCGGTCGATTACGTCCTCAAAAATAAAAGCGATGTCACGTTCCAGGTGGCAGAATACGATTCTCGCATTCCACTGGTCATCGATCCGATCCTCATCTACTCCACTTATCTCGGCGGCAGCAATATTGACAGTTCCAATTCCATCGCCGTGGCGCCGGACAATACCGCATTCATAGCCGGGGGAACGTTCTCTGCGGACTTCCCGACTGTTCATGGCCTCCAAACCAACCGGGGGGTGTTACAGGATTTCCCGTCGGATGGATTCGTATCCAAAATAAGCGCGGATGGTTCGACGCTGCTCTACTCTACCTTTCTTGGCGGAACCGATCAGGACGCTGCCAACGGCATTGCCGTCGATGATTTTGGCGACGCCTATGTGACCGGTTATACCCACTCTGCGGATTTTCCCGTGACGTTTGGTTCAGCGAACGTAGAGTGCGGGGGTGACGGAAAATGCGGCGCAAGCTTCAACTCGGGCGGGCTTATTGTTTCCAACGCATTCGTAACGGAATTGAACCCCGCTGGATCCGGCATTATTTACTCAACATTCTTCGGTGAGTACGAACAAGTTGTCGCGAATGCAATCGCAGTGGACGCCAATGGCAATGCTTACATAACCGGTCGGACTGGTGCGAACATCACGCCGCAGATTACAACCAACGGTACACCACCGCCATTTCCGATTACTCCTGGCGCTTTTCAAGCCACCTTTGGCGGGGGCAGCTCGAACGCTTTCGTAGCCAAGATCGGCGCTACCGGAACATCGGTTTTGTATTCCAGTTATCTCGGTGGAGACACGGAGGATGTCGGTTATGGCATCGCCGTGGACACCGGAGCTGACGCTTTCGTGACAGGATTAACCTACTCATCTTCCGCTAGTTTTCCCACGACGGCCGGAGCGCTCCAGGCAACCAATGGCGGAGCAGGCGACGCCTTCGTAGCCAAAGTCAACACAAACGCTTCCGGAGCGGCTTCTCTGGTTTACTCCACTTTCCTCGGCGGCGCCGGGCTGGACCAGGGCAATGCCATCGCTGTCGATAGCAACGGAAACGCTTACGTTGCGGGCCTCACCAATTCTGCGGCATTTGGTTTCACCCCGGCGGCAGGCGTCGTTCAACCGCTCTACAAGGGCGAAGGCGATGCTTTCGTAGCCGAATTGAGCACTACCGGCGCGCTCACCTACTTCACCTATTTGGGCGGCACCCATGCCGACCAAGCCACGGGAATTGCCGTGGATTCTACTTTCAATGCCTACGTGACCGGAACGACTGCATCCGTTGACTTCCCCACCGCAGGCGCTGTATTTCAGCCGGCGTATGGCGGCGGCAATACCGATAGCTTCGTTGCGAAGATTGGTCCCGGGGGCACGACGTTGGTGTACTCAAGCTACCTCGGAGGCACGAACGCGGAGCTAGCGACCGGGATTGCCGTGTCACAGGATTTGGGCGCTGCGACTTACTCGGCTTACGCGACGGGCCAGACGTGTTCAGACGATTTCCCCCTCGCCAATCCGCTCCAGGCCGTTCCTGGAGGCAATTGCGATGCCTACGTAGCCAAAGTCAGCATTCTTGCCGGTTTCTCCCTCAGTCCTTCCGGTCTGATCTTCCCGGCGCAAAGCCTTAATACGACGAGCCAGTCGCAAACATTGACGCTTACCAATGGCGAGAGTCAGCAAACCATCAGCAGCATCGTCATTTCCGGAACCAATCCCGGTGATTTCAGCGAAACAAATACTTGCCCCATCAGCCCTACACCGATCGACGTGGGGGCCACTTGCACGATTACCGTGTCCTTCACCCCGACTGTTCAGGGGATTCGAAACGCATCGCTCATAATCACGGATAGCGCTCCCGGCACCCCCCAGGTGGTGAATTTGACGGGGAACACTTCCACTGTCACTCTGTCAGCTTCGAGTCTGACATTCGGACCCCAAGCCGTCGGCACCGTGAGCAGCTTTCAAGACGTGACCGTGACCAATAGCGGCACTACTCCACTCACATTTTCAGGCATCACCCCAAGCGGAGATTTCTTTGAGGCGGACACTTGCACCAGGGCCCCGCTGCAGCCCGGATCCAATTGCGTGATTCAGGTCGAGTTTGCGCCGTCCGCCGCAATCGCTAGCATCGGCTCCATTACGATTGCCGACAACGGGTCGGGCAGTCCTCAAGTCATTTTGGCTACCGGAACCGGAACACCGGCGGTACCGATATCGATTACTGCTTTGGTGCCGGCGGCAACTGTTTCCGCCGGACAGCCAGCCACTTTCACGATCAGGGTAACCGCGAACGTCGCGCTTACTCAGCCCGTCGCGATGACGTGCAGCGGCTTGCCGGCGAACGCGAGCTGCTCGTTTTCGCCAAATCCGGTTGCTCCGAATTCGACAACTACGCTGACCATTACAACTGCTGTCCGAACAATCGTGCCACCAGCTCCAGGAAACAGAATGAATCCATTCGCAGGATGGCGGAATCCCAGTGTGACCTGGATCATTTGGCTGATGGCCCTCTTAATGGTTCCCGGCGTCATTGCCCTGCGGCGACGCCCCTACGCGGCGGCTTTTGGATTTGCGATTGTGTTGATGCTGGCGTCCGCGGCCTGCAGCACGGGTGGAGTTTCCGGCGCGCCTGCCGGGACGCCTGCTGGGACGTTTGAAGTCGTGGTCTCAGGAACCTCGGGCGCGGTGACTGCCGCCCCGGCCACAATAACTTTGACGGTAAACTAGGCCAAATCGAATTTTCTTGCCACAGCGCGGCACAAATCGCGTTGAGGCAAGCCGGCTGAAAACTACGGATTTGTAACGCGACGGGATAAAGAAACCGCGCGCGAGGAGACGACGAAATGAAACGAGTCATTTGGCTTATCCCGGTAATCCTGCTTCTTTCGGTTACGGCGCGCGCGCAAACCGCGCCGTCCTGGGAATTCTCAGGCGGCTACACGTATCTGGACGGAAATCTAAATGGATCGCATTTCCATTTGAACGGCGCCAACGCCACCGCGACGGAGAATCTGAATAACTGGTTCGGCGGCCGCGTGGAATTCAATGCGTTCCAGGGCAACGAGGCCATTGTCGCTTCCGGAGTTTCAACCGTCCATTCCGTCTCGGCCCAGTCGTACACTTACGGGCCGGTGTTTTCTTATCGCCGGTCTTCGCGAATTATCCCATACGCTCATGTGCAGTTCGGAGCAATGCACGGCAGCACGGGCTACCTTGGGATTTCACAACCGGCATTCAAATTTGCCATGGCTCCCGGCGCCGGCGTGGATTTCGCTCTGAACCGCAAAGCCCTGATTCGCGTCGATGGCGAGTATCTTGTAACGCGCTTTCTGAACCTGACACAGACCAACGTGACGGCTTCGGTGGGCATCGTTCTGCGCTTCGGAAGCGTTCGATCCTCGAAGTAAGCAGACGAACAGGCATCTCCACCTCGTGGAAAGATGCCGGCGCATTTGCGTTCTTTGTAGTGCCCGACTTCAGGCTGGAACGTGGGAATCAACCCGCAGCCCTGGCCTGAAAGCGCGGTCCGATTCAACAGAATCTCGCAGGCGCCCCAGCCTGAGTCACCAAAGCGCCACGCGACAGCTCTGTCCCGAGTACCCAAACGGATACTCCGGCGTGAGCATGGCTTTGTTCTGAGGCTGAATGTCTTGGCGCAGCCATCCAAAAATTTTGGTACGACACGTGCTATGCCTTACGTTGTGGGGTCGGCCCTGTAGCCTACCCGTGTTGCTATATCACTAGAATTTCTTGGCTGGGCGCAGCAAGGAGCGCAAGGTGAGCTACCATGGAACGGATCAAGCCTATCGACTGTTCCAGAAACGTGATTTTGATCGGCCGAATGCAATGCCGGTCCGGCCGTCTGACCCCGTTAAGTCGCTGAAGACTCCTGGGTTCCTGGTCCGGCGTGAATCGGCCATTCAGGCTTGTCTGGCCTCGGTGGTTGCTCTTTGCAGTCGACCCAAGCTTCCCGCATCAAAAAACTTAAGACATCTGTATCGCGATGCGAGTTTGACTGGGTTTCGGCCCCCTGCCCTTGGAATCGCCAATTCCCTGTTCCTGCACTGCGCCCTGATTCTGGGATTATTCTTTATTCCGATGATGCTCCCAGCAAGAGCGCCCCGTCTGAGTTCGGCGTTTCTGCCTCCGGAAGTGATTTTCTACCCCGTGCCCCAACACCGCGCTCCCAGTCGGCTGCCTCGTATCGCACCAAAGGGGCCAGGAGGAAAGCCCGGCAGCGGCATTCATCCGAATCTCGCGCCTGCTCCCGGCAAAACGGTTTCGAAACGGGATCTGACGGCCATTTCCAAACCGCTGCACCCTGACAATTCGCATCAGACTATTATCCAGCCAGACTCGCCGCCAGATCTCAGGATTGCGAAGGATGTGCCTCTGCCCAATCTTGCATTGGGATCCGTCGACCAGCCAAAGAAACCGAACCTTGACTTGAGCCTGAAGAAGCCCACGCAGGAAAATCCCAAACTCGCCGCAGAAATGGCGACTCCGCTGGCGGAATCGAATGCCGACTACGCCCTGACCACGGCCCTTCAGCCTACTACTGCACAACCGAAGTTGCCGGTCCCTGTGGGGCTTTCCAGGCCCGTTCGAAGGGACGTTGGAGTCGATGGCGCAAGCGGCGCTGAGGCACCTGAAATAGGCGTCGCAGGTAACGGCCGGGCGATCCTGGCTCTCGGGATCGATCCTTCGGGCCCGGCGTCCGGACTAGCAGTGCCACCGGGAAATCGGTGGGGAGATTTTTCGATTGCTCCAGGTGCCGGGACTTCCGGCGCGCCTGGCGGCCGGCCGGGGGGGGCTGCCGGCGGCGGCGGGAGCGGCGGGGACGGCCGCGCTGGGGATGAGAGCGTCGGGATCGGACCTGGCCACGATGGCGGCGGGGGCGGCAAGGACGGACTTTCGAGTTCGATCAGCATCAGGGGCACGGGAAACGGCACGCCCGGCATTGCGATGCTCGATCCGCATGTCGAAGCGCGGATGATCTTTCCCGTCGGGATGCTCGGAACGCGGCTTCCCAGCAATCGCATGGTCATCTCCGCCGGACCGATTGGCGGAGGTGGATTAGGTGTCTACGGAGCGTTGCCCTGCACCAAAATTTTTACGATATTCCTGCCAATGGATGGCGCAAGCTGGACCATGCAGTATTGCCAAAAAACCGACTCTCTATCTAGTGGCGAAGTAGATCCACGATCAACTGTCATTCGACTTGAACCAGGGTTGATACCTCCAGACCTCGACTTGGATTCCAGGTACGATTTCAAGCGTGTAAGCTTGCCCCCGGGCAAGGGACAGAAGCTGATCGTGCTCAAGGGGATTTTGAAGGAAGATGGAACCGTCGACGCTCTTGAAGTTTACCAAGGCGTTGTGCCTCAGATGGATGAAGCCGCCCGTCTCGCGTTTAGCCGTTGGAAATTTAAGCCGGCAATGCGAGCGGGAAAACCGGTCGCTCTTGAAGTTCTTGTCGGAATTTCGCCCGAAGCAGGCCCCACCCGCAAGTCTCAGTGAAGCGTTTTTGGTCAAGTCACGGCGCCTCTACTGGCTTGATTAGATACTGAAGTACTAGTCCCTTCATTACTGCAAACTTTTTGTACTAATGAGGCCAAGCACTTCCCCAGTTGTTCAAACACAGCACAAAGCCCACTCATAGGGTTTAGAAGAATTTATAACATTGACGTTAATCTAAGCCACTGAGATATATAAATTTAACCAGATCTGTCACAAAATTGAGAGAAGTTGTGCTGTTTTGGTATCACGTGTGCTCCTCTTCTTACAGTTACACAGTAAGAACAGGAGGCGATACCCTTGTTCGACCAGGAAATTCATGTCTGTTTCGCTACGATGGATGCGGGTCTGGTGCAAGCTCTCTCGGGAGTGCTCGGCAGCAGCTTCATCACACGCAGCCTCAGCGAATTCCAGGTAGCCAAATTCGGCGAGATGAAGGACTGGTGTGACGTCCTGTTCATTGACCTTCGGGCCGGCTATCCTTCCGGATCACAGGAAGAGGGTTTGCGGTTCATGAAGGAGTTGATCGGACTTCCGGGTCATCCCCCGATTGTTGTGCTTCATAACGAAGAGAGCTCAGACCTGGGTCTGAAGGTTATGGAACTTGGCGCCTACGACAGCATCACGCACCCGCCGAACATGGTTGAACTCCGCCTCATTCTACGAAGGGCGTACAAGTTTCAGGCAGCGGAGACGGAGATTCAACGGTTGCAGTCCTCCGTTACCGGCGCCAACAGACTCCATGACCTGCATGGTAGCGCTCCGGCAATGCAGGAATTGTTTGCGCTGGCGCGAAAAATCGGCCCTTGCGACGTAAACGTGTTGATCACCGGAGAAACGGGAACAGGTAAAGAGTTGCTCGCCCGCGGCATCCACCAGAGCAGCCTGCGGGCTTCTCGTCCGATGGTGGCCTTCTCCTGCGCGAACTTGCCTGACACCCTGATCGAAGACGAATTGTTTGGCCACGAGCGCGGCGCGTTCACAGGCGCTCTTGCGATGCGTCGGGGCCGCGTCGAAAGCGCCGACAACTCCAGTTTGTTCCTCGATGAAATTGGCGACTTGGGGTTGGGGCTTCAGCCCAAATTGCTTCGCGTCCTGCAGGAGCGAAGTTTTGAGAGGCTCGGCGGCAACTCCACCGTAAGCGTGAATTTGCGGCTGATCAGCGCGACCCATCAAAATCTGCCGGAAATGGTGCAGCAGGGCAAATTCCGCGAGGATCTGTTCTACCGGTTGAATGTCGTTCATATGCATATACCTCCGTTGCGCGAGCGTCGTGACGACATCATTCTGCTTGCGCAGTTGTTCCTCGTTTCTGCTGCCCAGCGATTCAACAAGAGAGCGAAACGGTTTTCGCACCAGGCATTAGTCGCGCTCGAGGAATACGTTTGGCCGGGGAATGTCCGGGAGCTCGAAAATGCGGTGCAACGAGCCGTCGTTCTATCCGAGGGACAAACCGTGGATATTTCCCATCTGCCCTTGAATGTTCGCGGAAACTCTTGTGAAATTGAGGCCTTGAGCGGGGCCGAACCCGGCGTGAACGCCAACGGCTCTTATGAAGCGGAAATCCGCCAGTTCAAGCGCAGGCTCATTCTTCGCACGCTGCGCAAGTGTGGTTGGAACAAGGTGGAGAGCGCACGCAGCTTGGGTGTGGCGCGGGGATATTTGCATCGGCTCATCAATCAGCTTGAAATTAGCCGATATGAAGAAGACAATCTTCTCGCCCACGTGGAAGAAACACTTCCAGGACCCCAGCGGGTTTCCTGATACCGGGTTCGGCGTTTTGACTGGAACTCTCCGCTGAGTTCACAGTTATCCGGAGTCATCAAGACCACATGTCTTCGGCATTCCTGGATAATATTTGTCTACCCTATTTGCTGAACGCGCAGAATGAAAACGGCGGTTGGGGTTTTCATGTGGGTGCCACCAGCCGCGCGGAACCAACGGCATGGGCCCTGATCGCCCTGCTGGAATGTGCTTCCACGCCCTCACATCATGAGGCTGCATCTCGCGCCATTCAGTTTCTTGCCGCAGCTCAGTTGCCGGATGGTTCCTGGCCTTCCTCCCCTGAGTTGCGAGAAGGCTGCTGGGTTACTTCAATCGTCTGCCTGGCTTTGCTCAGTCGCAATGAAAAATCGAAAAGCACAATACGCGGACTGAGCTGGTTGTCCAAGGAGTTGCCTGGCGAAGCGACTTGGTTTCACCGCCTGATGCGACGCATTTCGCCAGTAGCCGGGCCCGCTGGTCAGAATCCTTCTTATTTTGGCTGGAGTTGGACGGTGGGAACGGCAAGCTGGGTCGAGCCAACGTCCAACGCAATTATGCTTTTACGCGCGACTCCGGCGGAGTTGCTATCGGCCGCTGCAACGCGCCGGCTTCACATGGGAGAGACCATGTTGTATGACCGCATGTGTCCCGGAGGGGGCTGGAATTGCGGCAATCCGATGGTTTACGGCGTTCCTGGAGAACCGCAAGTAGGTTCAACCGCCTGGGCACTGCTTGCATTAAGAGAACATCCCGAGCGACCCGAGGTTCAGCAAAGTCTTTCTTGGCTCGAGGGCTACGCGAAATCGATTCAAAGCCCGGCGTCGCTGGCGCTCACGCTTGTCGCCATGAACGCATACGGGCGACCTTCCGCTGGACTCGCTGAATCATTGCAAACAATGTACAAGAAGAATGAAATCCTATGGAATGTGCCGGAAGTGGCCTGGACTGCACTGGCGTTAAGCACCACCCAGAACTGGTTGAAGCAGAAATCCAACGGGAACAGATAATCAATGCCACGCCCCGCGCCTTCACTGATCCCTTCGTTTTCAAGACCCAAATCGCGGGTCGCCATTAGAAACTCACTCACCTATCAGTCCGATATCGCCGCAGTTATGCATGAAACGCTGCGAGAGTTTGATCTGCCAGTGCAAGGCAAAACGGTCCTGTTGAAACCAAACTTCGTCGGCTTCGACCCCCTGGGCATGACAAATACGCACCCCGCAGTTGTAAGCGCGGCGCGTGAAACGTTTTTGCGCCTGGGGGCCTCCCAAGTTCTCGTAGGAGAAGGGCCGGCATTGGACCGTGACACACAAGCTGTCCTGGAATCCATCCGCTTGCGGGAGTATTTGGGCCCGCTTTCTCGGATTTTCGTGGATTTGAACGTGGACGATGTAGAGCTCGTCCGCCTAAGGACCCACGCATCGCGATTGAGTGAACTTTATTTGCCCAAAACCGTCCGTGGCATCGATTTCCTCGTTTCTCTTGCGAAGATGAAGACTCACCATTGGGCTGGGGTCACACTCTCCCTCAAGAACATGTTCGGAGTGGTGCCTGGAAGTTGCTATGGCTGGCCCAAAAATGCATTGCACTGGGCGGGGATTGACCGCGCCATCCTGGACATAAATGCCGCCGTTCGACCAGATTTTGCAATCGTGGATGGCATTATCGGGATGGAAGGCAACGGCCCCATTCAGGGCGTATCGAAGGCAAGCGGCGTCTTGGTCCTGGGGGACGATCCGGTGGCGGTGGACGCTACCTGCGTTCGAATCATGGGCTTGTTGCCTGAGAAAATTGACTATATCGCCCGGGCAGCCACCTTGCTTGGCCATATGCAAATAGGGCAGATACAACAGATTGGCGAAAGTATTTCCAACACGCGAACCCCGTTCGCCGTCCTCAATGTTTTCAATCATTTACGGGACACAGCCTGACCCTCGAAATCAGAAAAAAGGGGCATCTTCATCCGCCGCTCGAGATCGCTGAGTGGAATTAAAACTGCTCTTACTTCAATGCAATACACGCCAGTCGTGTCATCCACTGGTGACATGTGGAACCTCGCTTAAGTAGTTAGATCCGTCGGGCTTAGCCGAAATAGTGCCTTTGAGGAGACAATGAATCAATCCGATACCGCCATGCCAAATGGGATTGGGGGGGTGGCCTTACCTCCCTCCTCGCCGAAATCAGAAGCGGACATGACGTGCCCTTCAGCTGCCATCCCAGCCGGAATCAGCTCACGGATCTGGATGGCAGTGCGCAAGGCTGCATCCTTCCCTGTATTGATGGGCCTTATCCTCGCTAGTTCGGTGCTTGTGGCCGTGCCCCTGCGCTTGCCAGACCCCGATACCTGGTGGCACATCGCCGTTGGCCAACACATTCTGGATACGCACACCTGGCCAACCTCGGATCCCTATTCGTTTACCGCGCCGGGGGTGCATTGGATCGCCTATGAATGGTTGGGAGAAGCCGCGATGGGGTTTGCTTCGCGGATGGGTGGCCTGGTGGGAATCGAAGCTCTCTATTTTTCCATGGTCGCCATCATTGATCCTGCTCCTGTACTACTACGCTTATGTTCGTTGCGGCAATTGGAAAGCTGCGTGCGTCGCGACCGGACTTCTCCTTCCCGTCGCGGCCGTCACTTTCAGTCTGCGGCCGCAACTCTTCGGATATATTTTTCTGCTGGTGACCTTGATCTGCCTGGACCGTTTTCGGCAAGGGCACTCCAGATCTCTCTGGTTTCTTCCGCCTCTGTTTCTGATTTGGGTGAATACGCACGGCACCTTCGTCTTTGGCCTGGCGGCGATCGGCGTTTACTTTGCGAGCGGCCTCGTAAGTTTTCAGTTTGGAGCTTTGGTCGCGGAGCCCTGGACGCGCCGCCAGCGTAATCAGTTGTTGTTCACTTTATTTCTCTGTTGCCTGGCGATTCTGGTCACTCCGTATGGAACGGAACTCGCCGCTTACCCTGTGCTGATGGCGACGACTCAGCCCTTGAATGTCGCGAATGTCCTGGAGTGGCAGCCTCTTTCCTTTGGATTGCTAATTGGCAAGTACCTCCTGGCGTTGTTGCTCCTGTTTTTTCTGGCTCACATCTTCTTTCCCTGGAAGTACAGGCTGCAGGAGATGGCCATGCTTTTGTTCGCGGTCTACGCGGCATGCGTCCATATCAGGTTCGTGATGCTCTTTGCCATGATTATCGTTCCCATCCTAGCCGTCTTCCTGGCCAAGTGGGTGCCATCCTACGATCCGAGCAAGGAACGGTACGCGATGAATCTGCTAATGATCGCGCTCATCCTGGTTTCGGTGGCGGAATTCGCGCCTGGGCGAACCAAGCTGGCTGAAAGAGTAGCCAAGGAGTTCCCGGTTGGCGCGGTCCAGTATCTGCGCCAGCATCCGCAGCCGACGGGAATGTTCAATGATTACTTCTATGGTGGTTACCTGATCTGGCAACTAGGTCCGCAGCACAAGGTGTTCATTGATGGCCGGGCGGACTTGTATGAATACAGCGGGGTCTTTCAGGACTACCTGGACATCATCCACCTGAAGAGGGATACGCTCCCTCTGCTGGGCAAATACGGCATTCAATCCTGTCTGACGGACCGCAAAGGCCCACTGGCAACGCTACTTGCCGCGTCCCCGGATTGGAAGCAAGACTACTCGGACGATCTCACCGCGATTTTTGTTCGCTCGCGCGCTCCGGCGCCGTCTGGAAACTAGGATTCCAGTTTAGGGTTCCGGGCCTGAAAACGTGCCGGGATTGTTCGGCCAGACATATCGGCAAGCGATCTGAGGGGCTTGTCCGGCGAAGATCACTCGCAGAGGAGCAAAAATGGACGAGTTCGTGCAGCCTCAGGCAGTCTCGGCCCCATCCCCGGTCGGGAAGTCGATAGAAATGAGCCGACAGACTTGCGCGCCTGAGCGGAATGCGGAACCGCGCCCCCTCATCCAGTGGCTGGCGAATCCCTGGGTGGACAAAGTGTTGGCTATTCTTGCGATCTTGCCTTTCGTTTACCCCATCGCAATGCACTTCAGGCATCACATGAAATTCGGGGAGATCGTGTACCTTGCCCAGGTTCTGCTCCTCATCGGGACCATGGTTTTTCGCAGATTGCCGGTGCGAATTTCAACCAACCCGTATTACTGGGCCGTAGCTTTCCTGGCCTCGTACTGGGGTCTGTTTATCTTGAGTGTGGAACAGCCTGGTCGCTCTCTCATAACTTCATCCTGGATCCTGCTGACCCTCTATTCGTTTGGCGCCTTCATGGATATCTGGGGACGATTGAGCCTGGGGAGGAATATCGCGATGTTACCCGCTCAACGCCGGATCGTCGATAGCGGCGCCTATCGATGGGTGCGCCACCCGATCTATACCGCGACTCTGGTGATGATAATCGCCGGGATGATGGCATCGTACTCCTTACAAAACCTCTTGCTGTACTCCCTGGGGATCATCTGGTTCGTGGCGAGGAGCCTTGCCGAAGAGGAGTTTCTGGCGAAAGATCCAGAGTACGCAGCCTACATGCAGCGCGTGCGCTGGCGGTGGTTCACTGGCCTGATTTAGGCGCGCGTCGTTGCTCAGCTTTGAGGTAACGGTGGAACCCAATTTCCGGTTGGTTAAGGCAGTGAGTATAGGCCGGAGCGAAATGGACAGAGAAGCTAACTTGCAAGCCGGTCATGCACCGTCATTGTCGCTACTTGGGGAAGGCGTCCATAAAGCCTCACCCTCTTCTACAGCGAAGCTACGAGGGAGAGGACTGCTTCAATGGTGGCGCAACCATTCCTATGCGATCACTGCGGTCGCGGCCGTGGCGCCTCTATTGTTGGTTGTGGGAGCTTCCTACCAATTTCTCCAGGCCAGGGCGGATGCCCGCCGCTTTCCTCAAGAAGGCAAATCGGTTGATGTAGGCGGTTACAGCCTCAATATCAATTGCACAGGGCAAGGTGTTCCGACTGTCGTCTTGGAGGCAGGCTTAGGGGTGCCCGCGATCAGTTGGCGTGCCGTACAGCGTGACATTGCCAAGTTCACACGCGTCTGCTCCTATGACCGCGCCGGCTACGATTGGAGCGATCCCGGCCCCATGCCGCGAACGACCTCGCAAAGTGTCAAGGAACTCCATACGCTGCTGCGAAACGCCGGCGAGAAACCTCCGTACGTGCTGGTCGGACATTCCTTCGGAGGAACGAACGTGCGCGTCTACAACGCACGCTATCCGAACGAGGTGGTGGGAATGGTCTTGGCTGATACCGGGCATGAGGACCTGAAATTCTCGCCGGCATTCCGGATATTGGTTGAAAGCGAGCTCCAACGCCGCCAGCATGACCGAAAATGGGCGCTACCTTTCCACTGGTTTGGCGTCAGCCGCTTCCTGGCCAGAGATAGAATCGACAACTCAGCTCTGACCTATGACCAGCAGGAATGGTCGTACTTTCTGATTCAGCCTGGGTTCATAGCCGCGGCGGCAAGCGAGCTAGAGAATCTGAATGAGGGGAAGGTTGAGCTGAGGGCCGCGGGGACTCTGGGGGACAAACCGCTGATCGTCCTGATAGCGGCTAAAAGCATGCTCGATTTACCGCTGCCTCCGCAAGACATGGCTGAATTGCACAGTACATGGAACGACTTCGAGGTGCGCCTTGCAAGCCTGTCAAGCCGGGGCAAGTGGGTCGTGGTTGCCGATACCGGGCACATGATCCCCTTTGACCGCCCCGATGCGATTGTAAGCGCGGCGCGGGAAGTATCCGCTGAAATAGGGTCACATTAGGGGTTTATCCCGGGGAGAAGTTCGAGCTCCGTTTATCGGCGGCGTCCCGGCCTCGTGTTCCTGGAAATCACAAAGGGACGTCACAACACAGCCCATCGCTTAAGCGTTGGGCTGCCGTGGACGCTCCCTCACAGCTCCGAAGGCGGCAAACTTGGTTTACATCGGTATTGCGGTCCGCGGGTGGGTCTTTCGGCCTCACAGAACCCACCTCTTGTGCGGTAGCCACGGTCTTTCGCGGCTGATGGGACCGATGGGGAGGTTAAGAGCGATTCCTCGCCCCCCTCAGCAAGGCCTCCAGCCCTCTTCCCTAAGTCCTGCGCATGTGACGGCAGTTACCTCTATGGGGGCCGGGAGTCACGCAGAAGGGTGCCAAACGTCACCAAATCACATTTGGGGGGGGTGGTGAGCGTCATCAAATCGTAACGCTTCCAGGCGTGCACCTTGGACCAGAAGTTAATCCTATAGGCTGGCTCGTCCTATCATCATGCAAGCAAAGCAGTTAACTCAAGGACGGCTAAAGTGAAGGAGTGGCGAGAGACCTGCATTAGAAGGGCAGGCGGGAGTTGCCGGAAGCTTCTGCTTAATTCAAATCTCATGGAGGAAAAGCAATATGCAAAATCTTTTAAAGCGACTTTGGCAGGACGAACAGGGCCAAGACCTCGTGGAATACGCGTTGCTTCTTGTCCTGATCGCCCTGGCTGCGGCCGCGACAATCAAGACGCTCGGCACTTCAATCAACGCTGTGTTCACGAACGCCAATACGACCCTGACGAGCGTTACGACCTAGGTGATGTAGTTGGACACCCGCGTGACCACGCCTACGCTGAAGGCCGCTGGGATGACCTTCAATTCCGGCGGCCCATTCAGTGCAGGCCGGGCGCGGGTTTGTAAGGGGGAAGTTTTCTGCAAGGAAGGGTAGAGGTTTCCATTCGCAGGGAGGAAAAGGAGCAAAACTATGAACGCGAAAATGAAAAATGTTCTGAAGGCAATCAAGTACTTCTGGAAGAACGCGGACGCCCAGGATCTTGTGGAGTACGCGTTGCTTTTGCTGATGGTCGCGCTGGCCGCGGTGGCCTCGCTCAAATCCTTGGCCACCTCGATCAAAGGTGCTTTCACAGACGCAAATGTCGAGATGGTGGAGTTGAACCTGGGCGCAAATGCCACCGGTACGGTTGCTGCGTCTCTAGCAAATAATGCGGCTGTGGACAACGCGGCGGCGAATGTCAACGCTGCGGCGGCTAACGCGGCTGCGCAAGCGGCAGCGGCAGACGCGGCTCAGGCTGCTGCGGATCTGGCAGCTGCCACGGCGGACATCGGAAACATCACTAGTACCCGTAACACATTCACTGCCGCGGGTAGATTTACTGTCACGGTGACATCGACTGGGCCCGCAAATGCAGCGCAAATAGCAGCCGCAGTTGCAAACGGAACCGCTGACGCTGCCGCCGTGGCTGCCTACACCGCTTACACTGCGGCTAACGCAACTGCTGCTGGTACCGGCGCCGTCGCTATTGATGACGCTGCTGCTGCTGCAGACGACGCAGGCGCTGCCATTGCCGCTCAACTTGGCGTCAACACAGCCACCATCTTTGGAGTTGGCATTGGCTCTTCTCAGTTGACTGCGGATGCCAACGCCGAGACGGCTGCCGCGACAAGCAAGACTGCGACAGGAACAATTTTGGGATTCTGATTTCGAGCCCAGCTTCGCTGCCGGTCTGGCGAAGTGTGAATAGAACCAGGTGATATCTGCCGGGGTTTGTCCAGTGGGTTTGCTGGATCGGCGCCGGGGAACCAGATAATTCATCGTAGGGTGGTCCCTACCCTGAATGTGGTCCTGAGAGTGGTCTTGATAGCGAAAGGATCGATGGAACCGATAACGAAAATCTGGACCTTGGCACTTACGGTCGGCCTTACGGCAGGTTGGATAGACTACCGTACTCGCCGAATCCCCAATTGGCTCACCCTGCCTGGGGCGGTGCTGGGGATAGTCATGCAATGGTTTGCAACTGGCCCGCACGGTGTACACATGGCTCTCGAAGGGATGGTTCTAGCCTTGACCTGCCTGCTGCCGTTGGTTCTGCTTCGCGCCATGGGCGCCGGCGACTGGAAACTGATGGGCGCCTTCGGAGCTATCCTGGGGCCTGTGATGATGTTGATGGTTCTGGCGACCGCCATCTTCTTGTCAGGAATTATGGCTATAGTAATGGTCGTTCGAGCCGGACGTGTAAAAGAAACTCTCATGAATGTGTTTGTTTTGGTACAAGGCTTTCTTTCCTTCGGCCTGCGAGATCTTCCGGACATATCGTTGGATAATCCGGATTTGATGAAACTGCCATTTGGTGTTGCTGCGGCGCTGGCAGCGGTTCTTTGTTTCGCGGCAACCCGATGGAAGTGGTGATTAGGATTCATAAGGAGATTTGATTTATGGATCGAAAACGACTGGTGACTGGATTGGTATTCGCTGTATTCGCAGCACTCATGTTGACCATTTTTATTGTCCATGAGTTCAGACTGGCAAGCGCTCCGAGACCTGTGGTCGTAATGAAGGAGATAGTTGTCGCAGCCGGACCGCTTCCGCTCGGAACACGCCTGACGGAAAAGGATCTGCGGGTCATTCCCTGGCCCTCGTCCTCGCCGATGGCGAACATGTTCTCACGTCCGCAAGATTGCCTGAACCGAGCCCTGATCACTTCGGTTGCTGAAAATGAACCAATCCTCGAAAGTAAATTGGCCCCCATAGCCGCGGGTGCGGGTTTGTCAGCCACCATTCCAGAAGGGATGAGGGCCCTATCGGCGGCTGTGAATGATGTCGTAGCCGTTGCGGGATTTGTCACACCCGGGGCGATGGTGGATGTGCTAGCCACGGGATCGACGAAAGAAAATGGAAACATTACCAAGACAATTCTGGAAAATGTGCGGGTGTTGGCCGCGAATCAGAGAATCGAAAGTCGCAACGGGAGACCCGAAAACGTCGCCGTCATAACCTTGCTGGTAACACCCGCGGATGCAGCGAAGCTGACGATGGCCAGCAACTCGGGGAGAATCCAGCTGGCCCTGCGAAACACCATAGACAGCGAGGCCGTGAATCCACCTCCTGTGCTGCAAGCTTCCATTTATGGACTGGATGCAGCGCCGCCGGTGGAGCGACACTATGTCCCTGCAGCTCCCAAAGTTATTACTCCGCCTTCAACAATGGCGGTCGAACTCATCGCGGGCAGCAAGCGTGAAACCAAGACTTTTGCAAGTCCGGAAAAATCCACTGGAGATTCAAATGACCCAGCCCAGAGCCACTAATAGAACCGCTCATCTGACTCTTGGCCGTCAACTCGCTTCCCTCGCTGCGTTGATGCTCCTCATCGCGGTCGGGGCGCGGACGCAAGGGATGGATGCAGCGGCACTGGCAGCAGTCAACCAGGGCACGCAGGTCCCGCGGACAGGTGCGCCTACGGTTGCGACCGCGGAAGGACCCGCATCGCACACGTTGCACTTACTCGTCGGTCGGTCCCTGGTGATCACTTCCCCCACTCCGATCAAGCGCGTCTCGGTCGCCGATCCCAATATTGCCGAAGCCGTGATCATAAGCCCCTACCAGGTTCTCTTGAACGGAAGAGCGCCAGGGGGAGTATCGCTTTTGATGTGGGATGAAACGGATCAAAGTCAAACGTTCGAAGTGTCCGTGGACATCGATATTCTCAGTTTGAACGAGAAAATCCACGAAGTCTTCCCCACCGAGGCGATTCAGCTGGAAACCTCCAAAGACGTCGTCATGCTTTCCGGAAAGATCTCCTCGGTGCTCGTGGCGGCGGAGATTCTCGAGATCGTCAAGGGCTCTACGCCGAAGGTGATAAGCCTGATGACGTATCCACCGACGGCTGTTAAAGAGGTTCTCCTCGAAGTGAAATTCGCGGAGGTCGACCGGGCGGCGGCGAGCCAGTTGGGGGCTAACATTATCAGGCAGTTCGGCAGCAATATGCCGATGTCAGTTTCCACAGGGCAGTTTTCCCCGCCGAGCTTTCAAAACAGTACGCCATCAACAACCGCTGCGAACGGGACAACCACAGGCGCAACTCCACCTCAGTACAATATTAATAATCTATTGAATATATCAATCTTCCGGCCCGATATTAACATGGCCATGATGATCGAGGCGCTGGAAACCAACAGCGTCCTTCAAATTCTGGCGGAGCCCAACCTGCTAACCGAATCGGGAAAAGAAGCAAGCTTTTTGGCAGGCGGCCAATTTCCTGTTCCAGTTGTGCAAGGATCGGTCGCGGGCGGGGTGGCCCCAATCACTATTCAGTTCAAGGAATTCGGAGTCCGTTTGAACTTCACTCCGACGGTGATGCCTGATGGACTGATTCATCTCAACGTGAAACCGGAAGTCAGCTCGTTGGATTATACGAACTCGGTTACGATCTCGGGAACCACGGTTCCAGCGCTCTCTACACGGCGCGCGGAATCGGATATGGAATTGAGAGATGGACAGAGTTTTGCGATTGCCGGGCTAATCGATAATCAAGTGACCGAGCAATTCAACAAGATTCCCGGAATCAGCGCGATACCTATTCTTGGAAAGCTCTTTGAAAGCCGTTCGTTGAACAAGTCCAAGAGCGAATTGCTTATCCTTGTGACACCACGAATCGTGGAACCACTGGCGCCAGGGGCCGTGCCCCCAGGGCCGGTGTTTCCGAGAACCTTTCTAGGCCCTGATAAGCCTGCGCCGGCAGCGGATCCAAAGTCGAAATAAGGGACACGCCGTTCTATGGAGACAATCGGCCTATGTTAACTGCAGCTATCGCGAGTGGTGACGCTACAAGCTCCGCCCAATTGCTGGCGAGCTTGCAGCAGGTTGGACTCTTGTCCTCCATTCAACAGTGGACGGTCCATGTGGACAAACCACCCGAGGTTACTGGAATCATTCCCGACATTGTTTTGCTGGACTTGGGTCGCGATCCGGCACCGTTCTTGGCCCTGGCCGCGTACGTCCGCAAACTGCAGCCCACCGTTCACGTCATCGCGTGTTCGTTGGTCTTTCCACCGGATCAATATCTTCTGATGGATGCAATGCGCTGCGGCGTTCAAGAGTTTATCGCCAAGCCCATCATGCCTGAGGCGTTGCGTGACATCTTGAATCGCTTCCAGGAAGGCCACCCGCAGAAACGCGCGTCGGAAAAACTGATCGTCCTGATGGGATCCAAGGGCGGCGTCGGAACAACAACCGTGGCAGTAAATCTGGGCGCCCAACTTTGCACATTTGCCAAGAAGCGCACGGTGCTGCTGGATTTCGCGCGCCCTCTGGGGAACGCGCATCTCCTTCTTGACTTGCGCCCGCGCTTCGGCATTCGCGACGCCCTGGACAACCTGGAACGGCTCGATAGCCATTTCTTTGCGGGCCTTCTTACGCACCACAAATCAAATCTTGAACTCCTCGGCGGCTCCTTGCATCCCGAGGAGTGGCAGCACATTCCGGTCGCTCCTCTGGAACGGGTCGTGAATGTCGCCCAGGCCGAATTCGATACGGTGTTGATGGACCTCGGTACCCAGTTCTCCTCCGATTGGAGTTCCATCTTGCAGTCGGCGCGGATGGTTCTCCTGGTAACCGAGACCAACGTACCGGCGCTATGGACCCTGGATCGTCGTTTGCAAGCGCTAGTGGGAATTGGAGTTAGTACAGACCGCGTCCGGGTCATTGTCAACCGGTGGCACAAGGGTGACGAGGAAACGCTGGAGGCAATTCAGAATGAAAAAAAATATTCCATTCTGACGCACTTGCCGAATGATTTTCGCAAGGCCAGCAACGCCTTCAATCTGGGTGTGCCATTGATGGAAAATCACGACAATTTGCTGACGAACCACTACCGCCAACTGGCTTCCCAGTTGACCGGGATAAAAGTGCAACCCGAATTCAAGCGAGGCACGTTGAGCACCTTTTTTTCTACCAAGAGGTAAATACACATGGCAGCTAGTCCGACTCCGTCTGCGCGAACTGATTACAGTGCACTAAAAGCAGCCATTCACCGGCGGCTCATCCAGAAATTGGATTTAGACCGGCTGAACCAACTCAAGCGAGACGAAGTCCGACGCGAAGTCGGTCAGATTCTGGAGAACCTCGTCGCCGGCGAGTCCACGCCCATGAATCTGCAGGAGCGAGAGCGCCTGTCGCTTGAGGTTTTGGATGAGGTGTTCGGACTGGGCCCGCTCGAAAAGCTTTTGGTGGATCCGACGATTTCCGACATCCTGGTGAATAATTATAAGAGCGTCTATATTGAGCGCCGAGGACTCCTGGAGCTTACCGGGATCGAGTTCAGGGACGACGCGCACTTGCTAGGCATCATCGACCGCATCGTCACCGCGATTGGCCGTCGCATCGACGAATCTTCGCCTATGGTCGATGCCCGCCTGGCCGACGGGTCGCGTGTGAATGCCATTATTCCGCCGCTGGCCTTGGACGGCCCATGCCTTTCGATCCGCCGTTTTGCACACGAACGGTTGGGGGCGGACGATCTGGTCATCAATAACACACTGACGCAACCAATGCTGGAATTGTTGCAGGGCTGCGTCAAGGCGCGTCTGAATATTCTCATCTCCGGCGGCACCGGAGCTGGAAAGACGACACTGCTGAATGTGCTGTCTTCCTACATTTCTAATCGCGAACGAATTGTGACCATCGAGGATGCGGCGGAATTGCAGCTTCATCAAGACCATGTCGTACGATTGGAAACGCGCCGCCCCAACATCGAAGGCAAAGGTGCAATTCAACAGCGGCAACTGGTCATGAACTCCTTGCGTATGCGTCCGGACCGCATCGTCGTTGGCGAGGTCCGCGGCGAGGAAGCCCTCGATATGTTGCAGGCGATGAACACGGGACACGACGGGTCTCTTACGACCGTTCACGCCAATTCTCCCCGTGACGCCCTGGCTCGCTTGGACACCATGGTAGCAATGGCCAATTTGAATATTCCCTCCGTCGCGGTTCGACACCAGATCGCTTCAGCGATCTCGGTTGTCGTTCAGGTGGCCCGCCTCAGCGACGGAACTCGCAAAGTGACCAGCGTCAGCGAGATAACGGGAATGGAGGGAGAAATCATAACCATGCAGGAGATTTTTGCCTTCAAGAAACGCGGCATTTCCGAAACAGGAGAGGTTCTAGGAGAGTTCGCACCGACCGGGATCCGACCCAAATTCACGGAGCAACTCGCTCTAGCAGGAATCACGTTACCGGCAACGATGTTCCGTGGGAAGGACCGATGAAAACGGATCCAATTTCGGAGATTCGTCGCACTCGAATGGGCGAAGGATCGCTTTGTTCTTCTAGGCCTGCGGAAGGGGGTTTGGCATGATTTGGATGCTTTCAACGATTACTTTCATCGTTTCGGTCGTGATTGTCCTCTTCATTTGGCTCTTGTATACGGGCGAATCCACTCAAGAATTGGTTCGTGGACGAATCGAGCACTTGCGGGCGGCCGAAAATTGGGCGGGAATCGCGGCGGATCTTAAGCTCGTCCGCGATGAAATGTTCAGCACAATTCCGTTATTGCATAAATTGCTGTCGCAAGCTCCAGGCGCGTCCTGGGCGCAGAGATGTATCTCTCAGGCTGGCATGAAAACAAAACCGGCCAAGATTTTCTTGCTGTGTGTGGTACTCGCGATCGTCGCCTATTTCATCGCCGGCCATTATCTCCCCGCCTATATTGCCGCTGCCCTGGGGATTGTGGCGTCTGCGATACCTATTGGCTTCGTGGCCTACAAACGCCGGAGACGATTCAACGAGTTTGAGGAACGCTTCCCGGATGCGCTGGATATGCTGGGCCGCGCTGTGCGCGCCGGCCATGCCTTCACAATGGCCATGCAATTGGTTGGTCAGGAATCTCCCGAACCGGTAGCCGGGGAATTTGCCATCGCGTTTGAGGAACAAAATTACGGGATACCCCTGCGGGATACGCTCGAGCACCTGGCGGAGCGAGTGCCCCTGTTCGACGTCCGTTTCCTCATCACCGCACTGATTGTCCAAAAGGACAGCGGCGGAAATCTTGCCGAGATCTTGGATCAGCTGTCGCGCGTCATTCGGGAGCGATTCCGCATTCGTCGGGACGTTAAAACAAAGACGGCTATGGGGCGCCTGACGGCGGGTATCCTCATCGCGCTTCCAGCCGCCATGCTGGCCATGATGATGTTCGTCAACGGCGATTATGAATCGGTGCTATTTCATGATCCAGATGGTCCCATGATCCTCGGGATTGCTTTTACCATGCAGCTGATCGGCGCATTAATTCTGTGGCGGATCGTGACGATCGAGGTCTAGAAAGGAACGCAGCGAAATGTTCTTCGTGGCTCTAGTCATATTTTTGGCAACCGTTTGCATTCTGATGGTCCTGGTCCATGCGACCGGTCCGGAAACAGTGGACGTTGGTCGTCGGCTATCGCGTACGCTGCAGCCTGCTGGCTCCGACCAGGCAGAAAATGTATCCGCCAAGGGCGTACACCGCGCGGAAAATGTTTTTGTCTCCATCGGGCAATTGCTGCCCCCGCCAAAGGGAAAGAAGGCTTCTCAGGACCAGGTTCTCTTAATTCGAGCCGGCTATCGCGGCAAAAATGTCCTTGTGGCGATCGGGGGTGTTAGGATACTTGGTTGCGCACTGCTGCTTTTCATTACTTTCTGGACGGGCCTTTCCAGCATCAATCCAATCGCTATTCCGCTGCTGGCTGGCCTGGCGGGGTGGTTTGCTCCTGAATTGTGGCTTTTGAATCGAGTGAAGCACCGCCAAAAGCTCATTCGATTGGCTCTTCCGGACGCCATGGACTTGCTCGTGATTTGCGTGGAAGTCGGCCTGGGCTTGGATCAGTCGCTTCTGAAAGTGGCTGAGGAAATTGAGCTCGCCCATCCGGAGTTGAGCGACGAATTAAATATAGTCAATCTGGAGATGCGAGTTGGCAAGGTCAGAATAGACGCACTGCGGGATCTTGCGCAACGCACGGGTTTGGATGATATCAAGGCGCTCGTGGGTATACTGGTTCAGACCGACCGTTTTGGCACGAGTCTTGTGCAAGCACTCCGTACGTACTCGGATGAGTTGCGAACGAAGCGGCGCCAGCGCGCGGAGGAAATGAGCTCCAAGGTCAGCGTGAAGATGGTACCCGCTTTGGTGTTCTTTATTTTCCCAGCTCTGATGGTCGTGATCTTGGGGCCGGCCGTTCTTATGATTGCGCATACATTATTGCCAACACTGAAGTGAACCGCCGCTTTTTGCTGCGGAGCATACACAGCGTTATGAACGAACAAAGTTAACGAAAGACAGGAGAAAAAAATGGAAACTGTAATTCGACTTGGTTGTGGTGTTATGGCAGTCGTCGTGCTGTTCATTATCCTGTGGCGGCGTCGAAATAAAGCAGTGGAGTAGAATCTTGAATAGAGTCAAAAATCATTCGGCGGGCTGGATCGGAGAGCTCCGGTGGTAAATAACCAGCGGCAGAACACAGTGTATGTTTACAATAGGACTCGCGAGGCCTTCGTAGCAACCGAAGCGGTCGTGGCGGACAGTTACGTGCGCCGCCTCGTGGGGCTGCTCGGAAAAACAAAACGCTGGGCCAGGGTCGGCACCGGTCTCTGGATCGTGCCCTCGCGTGGCGTGCACACGATCGGAATGATGTTTCCGATCGATTTGGTGTTTCTTAGCAAAGAGAAGGAAGTCGTTCACGTCGAGGAGTACGTCCGGCCGTTTCGCATTTCCCGAGTCTCTTTGAGAGCCTCGAGCGTGTTGGAACTGCCCCCGCACACGATCTATCGCACCGGGACGCAGGTAGGAGATCAGATAGAGATTTCCTCTTTGTTCCCGCCAAAAGAAACTCCCGAGCATGTTGGCTCTACCAGCCACTAGGCTTTCCTGGACGCCTTGGTGGTGATAATTCATCGTGACGTTTACACGCGCAATGTGGGAGGCGTAATTAAGATTGCCTCTCTCATCCTCCAATAAGAGTCACCTCGCTCTCTTCTGCTCCCAGCAATTTACGACGACTTGGATCGGCTCGCGCCGGGAGTGTTGCCACGAAGTACTTGAGCGAAACTTGAGTAATCTCAAGCACGGCAGCTGACTCTGCCCATTGTTACCGAGTGCTTTATTTCGGCGTGACCGAAGACCAGTCCCAAATGAAAACAGTTAGTACGCTTGAATAATCATCGGTCCACACCCGCGCTCTCGGATCGCCCTTTAAAGCGACCCAGCGTGTATCGGCCGTCAGCGCGCCGAGATCGTCACTGCTACGCGCCATCACAACCCAGGTCGAGGGAAGCCTGCCGGATCCAGGCTTAGTCGTGTCGTCCTGTATAAGAGCGACTAACCCCGCGTCTCTTGCCAAGTTGCCGACTACTTTCTGGAGATGCAGATAGCGGTTTGAAATGTGGATGGCGACGATGCCGTGGGCGTCCAGCTTCGAAAGATAGAGTTGGACTGCCTCACGTGTCAGAAGGTGGATGGGAATCGCGTCCCCGCCAAAGACATCCACGACAAACAATCCGTAGTGGTGCTCCGGCGTGCTTTTCAATGAAATCCGCGCGTCGCCGAGCACAACGCGAGCCTGCGGTGCGCAATCCCTCAGAAATGTGAAATACCGAGGATCGCGAGCGATTCGCTCGACCAGCGGATCGATCTCGTAGAAAGTAAACTCCTCGCCGGGCGCATCGTAGCAGGCGATTGTACCGGCACCCAGCCCGGCAATACCAACTTCCCTCAACTTCTCAGAACCGGAGAAGGTCTCGAAGACCTGGCCAATCGGGCCCGATCGCGAGAAATAGGAGAGAGGCTCGCGATTTCGCCCGGGCGCCAGGCTTTGTATTCCGTGAATCGTTTTGCCGCTGAAGAGTACGCGGTATTGGCCCGTATCATCGATTGCGACGCGATTAATGCCGTAGAAGCTGCGCTGCGTGCTGAGAACATGTTGGTAAACGCCTGTGTAGCTCGCCCCTGCAATCAATAACGCGGCGAACCCAAGGGCGAAACGGATTGGGCGTTTCCCGAAGCTGAGGCACAGCACCACGGCAGGGCCAAGGATGATGAGGTTGTATGTGATTCCGGGTTCGACGCCGAATTTGCGGGGGACAAAAAGAAGGATGATGACCAGCACCCCGATTGCGAAAGGAAATGCGACATCCTGCCAGTTGAGGCGTCGCCGTTCCGCAGCGGGCACCATAACTTGCCTGAGAAGTGCGGCGCAGAGCAGCGCGAGGGGGAATTCCACGACCGTACTGAAAATGATCGGCGCGATTACAGCATTGAACAGTCCGCCCAGCACGCCACCCAGGGCCATCCATAAATAGAAGCCGGTGAGGTGCTCGGCTGGGGGGCGTCTTTTGGCCAGTTCGCCGTGGCAGGCCACCGCCACTACGAGCAGCGTTATCAGATTGACAGCGATGTCCAGATACAGCGGCCAGCTCTCTTTCAAAAACAGAGGAATCATGCCCAACAGAATCACGAGCGGCATGCTTTTGGCCATCTCGGAATATGAAATGACCGGCTTTCTTGCGAACACAAGAATGAAACTCAGAAGATAAACGGCGAGAGGTAGAACCCACAGCATCGGAATTGGCGGGACTTCGGTGGTGAGTACTGTTGTCACACCGAGCATGAGACTTGAGGGGACGAAAGCCAGCGCCATCCAGAGCAAGCGCTCGCGGAACTCGGGGACCGCGGTTCGCGCATCTCCTTGGGCAGGAGGCGGATCAGCGGGACTCCGTCGCTGCGGCGCCCGCCACAGCGTAACTGCGCAGATGACGACGAGAAAAATTAGAAGTCCGTAGCCGCGCTCCCACAAGCGGCTTTGCTCGGCGAGAGCAAAATGCGGCTCGATCAGAATTGGATAACTCAAAAGCCCCAACATGCTCCCGACGTTGCTTGCCGCATAGAGGAAATATGGATCGGCCGAGCTCTCGTGGCCGATGCCTTCAAACCATTTCTGGAGAGTCGGCGTGATGGCCGACATCACGAAGAAAGGAAGACCGACGACCATCGTCAGGATCATCAGTAACCACGGAATGGGATTCCGATCGCCGGGCGGGACTCGCCCCGCCGGGAAGCTGAACGGGAGAATCAACAAGGGCGCTAATGCGAGAGCCAGGAACAATAACGCCTGCTGTCGGTAACTCATTCTGCGCGTCACGACATTCGCGAACGCGTAGCCTGCGAGCAGCATCGCCTGATAAAAGAGCATGCACGTGGCCCAGACGGCGGTCGTGCCACCAAGCACGGGCAAAGTCATCTTCGCGAACATCGGCTCCAACAGGAACAGCAGGGCCGCACTCATGAACAGCGTGAAAGAGAACAGCCCGACGGACATCGAGTTTCGTCTTGGAACCTCAGATGATTGCAGGGTGGTGGAGGCCATGCTTTCTGAAGCCTCCGGGAGGCCATCGATGGATGGCGGAGCTTCAAGGCGGGATCGCTCTACAGCTTACATCGAGATCAAACCGCAAGACCAGCTACAGAGCGCAACCTTCTGCCAATCAGTAAATTGCGTGAATACAACCACGAATTGTAAGCTTAAGGGACTCCAACGACCCGCCTAGACAAGAGATTGAGGCATCGAGAATTACGGATGTAGTCCGGAGGGCTATGTCGGCCAGGACGAAAATAGGTGGTGAAATGGAAGGCCCACCAGTTGAGTTCTGGTGGCGTGGGCGCCGCAGCAATATTGGCGATGTGGTGGCCGGCTCTATTGCAGGAGGATCAGAACAGGTCGCGAGAATTTGCTTAGCGCGAGATGATCATTTGAGATGTGCTGCCCATCATGAAAGAAGAAGCGTTATACGAAACGGGCGCTGAGTTATAGAAACTGACAGGGAAAAGGAAATTGAAATTGTAACTCACATTAACCTGGATGGCGCATCCCGGGTAATTAGAAGTGGTACCGCAGATTTGGAGGCCATTCGGATTCGCCGGCTGGGGGTCGACAGTTATTTGACCCTTGTCAATCCCTAGCGGCACGATTCCCATGACGTAAGCCTGAATGTCGGCAGGCTGAGCGGGGCATGGGGTGACAGAACTGCTGCAAAGTGCACCCCTTACACTTGCCCAGCGCGTGGCTTCCCGAGCCGCGTTCGAGACAAAATGGTACGAATACAAGGCGCGGCCAAAGTCGATTATCCCGAATATCAGCACAAATGCGATGACGATCGTGAAAGCGAACTCGAGGAGCGCCGTGCCGCGCTGTCTTGATTTTCGAGGGCGCTGGCCCAGCGCCAGAACGCGAACCCGCGCGCGCTTACTTTCGACCCCCATTTCATGTCCGACTTCGTGAGCGGAGTTCATTGGATTTGCACCGGCATAACTGCAACGCCCGTCAGCGTCCCGGGAATTATGGTGGAGATCCCCGGATAATTGAACAGAGGACTGAAAGGATATGTCGTTGTAACCGTTACATACACAATGGGATAAGCGCACCCCTGCGCAGCACCACAGTTGGCAGGCGTGCCGGGCGCCGCACCAGGGCACCCGCAACTCTCGACTGGAGCCACTGCCAAGGTTCCGGCGATGTCTGGCGCGTCGAACTGCGCGGCTGATGTTATGGCTGACACATTCGGTGCATTGCCCAGGCTCTGAGCCCCAAACTGGGCTCCGGCCCGGGCGGCGTTGGATGACCTCGATTTGGTAATAAGCCAAGCGGCCCATTTCAATGATGCCGATCGTCAGCGCGAGAAGAATCGGCAGGGTCAAGGCCAGCTCGATAAACGCCTGGCCTTTTTGTCGCGATCGAGGCCCGACTCGGGGTGAGATCCACGACCGATTGTCGGCGTTGCGGTTGTTGCACTTCAGCTGATGGTTTAATTTCATATTCATTGCACCAAAGAAACATTCTGCATTGGAGATCCGCCAGGAATCGAAGTTGTATCGGCGTTCAGCGCACCGGTGCCATTCACTGTAATGCTCTGGGCCACCATTGGAGTATTTGTCGGACTTAAGGAACCAGCAATGAGTCAGCGCAGCATTGGGAAAGTAGAGCGTGCCATTAAGGACAACGCTGCCACCCAATCCGTCGTCGCTCACGTCCGCGGCGTTCGCCGAGTCTTGATAAAAGAGAATTCCCGGCGGCAAGTTTTGAAAGGTTGGGTTTGCGGATACTTCCGCAGTCAGTTGGCGCCGTAAGCTGAATGATCCCTGACGCTGCTTGCGAAGTCGACAGAAACCCCATTCGTAATGTAAAACGTCACTCCCCCGGTGACATTGGCGGCTCCCGCACCGTTAATTTGCAACCCTACGCCCCCGTTTATGATGTATAGCCCAGAGGCGAAGTTTGCGGTCCCGCCGGTGATGGTGATTCCATTACAATAAGTGCCAGGAAAGACTGGTACTGCGCCGGACGGTCACCATGGGATCGGGCAAGCACGCGGGCTAGGTGTCGGGGGCGTCAGATATGCCATCGGATTCGCAGCAGGTTGAGCCATCTGCATAACAGGAGCTTGTGTGGTAGCAGCGCCACCGTTAGCTCCGTAGACGCCAATTGCCGCAGCAGTGAGGGTTCCTGCTCCGGTTAACGCTCCGTTGTCCTCAATGCCGCAATTTGGTGCATTGATCACTGATGCCTGGATTCGCCAAGGTAAGACCGGTTCCCCCAACTTGCAGGGCATACATGCACCCTTGCGAGATTCCAATGGTAGCGACGCCCGCCACGGCGATCGTTGATGAATTCGTTCCCATGGCTGGCATGAAGAATGTGGGAAATGTCTGTTGGATTACAACCTGAACGGCATTCGGAGGGTTCACTGCGCCATCGGGATTGTTGACGGTGACCGTGCTGTTCGGAAATCCATACGCCTGGGCAACGGCATTGGCATCAATCACAGCATCCGCTGCGGCCGCGCCCAAATTCACGTCCGTCGCGGCAGCAAGGGCTGCGCTGTCGGCGGCTGCCTGCATCAACCGCTTTTCATAGCGCAGATAGCCCATGTCAACCGCCAGCCCGGCGGCAGCAAGGAAGGTCAGCATGCCGAAAGCCACTAGCGCCAGCGTTTGGCCTGCCTCACGTCTTCGTTTCATTCATTCCTCTCTGTCGTCCGCCAAACAGTCCCGACCGGACTAGATAGACCGCAAATCCCAGCCGGAAATGAATTCAAAATGTGCAGACTGCACACATACTCGATTCCAGCAATGTGACGATGGGAGAGCCTCCAAGTGCACATTCGGAGACACTCTCCCTCCATATACTCCGGCCCTCTTCTGACCCTTCGCTCCGAGGGCCGGCTAACCTACTGAAATTAAATCGTCTACGAGCACCAAATCCAGGGCTCGAATCGTTGTTCGGCCCCTAAGGGTCCTTAAGTTCAGGTACTCCGCCTCGTTAGGAGCAATTACCGTTCCTATGTCGGATGGAAATTCACGTCCGAAAGGTGGAAGTCTAGGGGGTCTGAAACTCCTCTGGAAATTGGGCATACTTGAAAGAGGAGACTCGATATTCGCTAAAGTGGGCAAATGGTCGCGAATCTTCAGTCTCTGTATGGCCAAAGTTGCTATTTGGGCCTGATAACGGCCCACTTTGCAAGTTACAGAATCCTTCCCAGGAGTCACCGGACGTGAACAAAGCCGGCTTTCGTGAGGATCGTCACCGTGCATCTATAACATTCTACAATGTTTATTATGAAAGTGCTTGGCAACTTACGTGCTCTATAATCGCCAGACCGCGCGACCTATAAGTTTGGAACTGCTGCGGCAGAGGCCGATGACGATGAAACGCATCGCGATCAACGCGTTTATAATCTTCCACCTGGCGATAATCCTCAGCTGGGCATTGCCGGTGAATTCGCAGCTCGTTTCCGGCGTGAGACCCTTGATCGCTCCCTACATGGTTTGGTCGGGTCTCGCTCAGGGATGGAACCTGTTTGCGCCTAATCCGTTAGGAATGAATCTCCGTATGGACATCGAAATCACCTATCAGGACGGCCAAACCGGGATTTGGAACTTTGCGCGCCCACAAGAATTCGGGTACATCAAACGGTACACCCTGGAGCGCCAGCACAAATTTAGCCTCGACGCGCTTCAAAACGATAAGCTCGGAATCCTGCTACGTCCCGACGCGGCTCGCTACATAGCCAGACTGAATAACACGAAGGAGAATAACCCGCCGGTTAAAATCACTTTTGTTAGCTACAACTCCGTAATAGCGCCCCCCGGTTCTGGACGGCCTGAACCCTGGAAGCGCAAAGTACTGTACACCTATTCCGTGAAACCCGGAGATTTGAAATGACCTTACGCCGGCTATTCCAAGCTTGGAACGGGTTCTTCCACAAACCACAATCACCGACCCCAGTTTGCCTGTTTCGTATTTTTTACGGGCTGATCGTGGTTGCAGACTTGATTATGCTGCACTCGGAATGGCTCATGTGGTACGGCTCTCATGCCATTACAAGTCTGGCGACGATGCATAAGATTTACCACCAAACTAACATGAATTTGATCGAAATTATCCCGCAGACCGATTTTGCCATTACTCTGTTTTTCTGGGTGTTTCTGGCGTGCGCGGTGATGCTGACGGTAGGGTACATGAGCCGATTCGCTGCTGTCGCCGTTTACCTGTGCCTGGGCTCGATCGAATTCCGCAACGGGTTCATCCTAAACAGCGGCGATACGCTCATGCTTGTGTGCGGTTTCTTCCTGATGTTCGCGCCGACCGGTGCTGCTTTTTCGGTCGATCGCTGGTTGCGGATCCGGAAAGGACGAGAAAGCGCCGATAGCGTCCCTCTCTCCAGCCCTTGGGCTCAGCGCATGCTTCAGATCCAGATAGCCATCGTCTATTTCTCGACCTTCTACTGGAAATCGATGGGCATTCTGTGGGTAAACGGCACAGCAGTGTACTACGCCTTGCACCTGCAAGATTTCCAGCGTTTCCCGGTCCCGGCCATCAACAGTCTATTCATAATCAAGTCGCTCACCTGGGGAACACTGGCAATCGAGTTCGCATTGGGGGTGCTCATTTGGTTCAAGGAACTCCGCTACCCGGTGCTGGTGGCAGGGCTATGTCTTCACATGGGAATCGAATATGCGATGAACATCCCTCTCTTTGAATGGATGGCCGTTGCAACTTATGTGAATTTTATCGAACCTCAGGATCTAACCCGGATGTGGAACTGGGTGCGCGGCCGTTTTGCCAATCGGGGACGTAAATTAGCCCCAATTCGCGCAGCTGAGCGAGAAACACCCATAGTGGCAGCGGCTGTGAATTTGAGAAATGGGCATATTTAAGCTACGGGATTCATTCTGATTTAGCAGAGTGTTACGGATCGTGTTACACGCCAGGTGACGAGCTATCTTGCTTAGAGCGGTCGGCTGGGCGTGACGTTAGATTCTATCTGATAAGTGCCAGACGTCCCGATCGTAGTCTGGCAACTGTGGAACTGTCTCCATTTGGAGACATCTATCTGCCTTAAGTGGCTTATTTCCGATACAAGCCACTTGCTGACGCCTCTCCGTTGCGAGATCGCAGCGACTATGTAGCTGATTCCATGGGGATTAAATTTAAAGCATGCAACCTTACTAGTTGGGATTTTGGTCCCCAAATTGCCCGCAGGTCTTAACGTTGGAGGAAAAGATCAGGATGTCCGCGACTAAGAGTGAGACAAAGAGTGAATCGTTCGGCTTCTTACCTTGGGTCGCCATTCTGCTCACTGTAATAGTCATTCTGTTTGTCTATATTTGTGCCGCTACAATTTGAAGCAATGCCAAGGCTGTACGGAATAGCTCTCATCTAGCACTAGCCCCCGAGATTCCACCAAGCCCCGCCCTCCGACCTAAAGGTAACCCACGGCACCACGAAGGAAATCCTACAATCTGTTAATGACGCTGGCGACATAGCCACCGCCAAATCCGTTGTCAATATTTACGACGCACACGTTGGAAGCGCAACTATTTAGGTTGGCCAGCAGCGCTGCCACCCCACCGAAACTTGCTCCGTAGCCAATGCTGGTGGGAACGGCAATCACCGGGACGGCGACGAGGCCGCCGACG
Source organism: uncultured Acidobacteriota bacterium (assembly GCA_963804145.1). GTDB lineage: Bacteria > Acidobacteriota > Terriglobia > Acidiferrales > UBA7541 > Palsa-360. The sequence continues at coordinate 249,704 of CAWDPI010000013.1, forward strand.
ACGCTCGGCAGCGCCCCTTCCAATCCCGCGACGCAGACGATGACGCGCGCCGCTGCGATCTTTTCCCGGTGGTGCAAAAGGCGGTGCAAACCGGCGACGCCAACGTCGTACACACTTTCAACCCTGTTCCCCATAATCTCCGCCGTGATGGCGGCTTCCTCTGCCACGGGAATGTCGCTGGTGCCTGCCGCAACCACAAGGATCAGGCCTTTGCCCACGATCTCCCGGTTGCGGCGAATGCTGATGGCCCCCGAAAGTGGATGAAATACGGCGTCGCGGCTGAGACGCCGGATCGCGTGGAAGATGCCCGCATCGGCGCGGGTGAGCAGAAGATTATGCGTCGATCGTGGGCGCAGCATCCCGCGGGCGATCGCTACGACTTGCTTGGGAGTTTTCCCTTTTGCGTAGATTACCTCGGCAAAACCCTGGCGCAGGCTGCGGTGGTGATCGATTTTAGCGAACCCAAGATCCTCGAACGGCATGTGGCGCAGTTGTTCGACGGCCCGCGCGACGGGCAACTTGCCTGCCCGCACATCTTCCAAGAGCCGTTGAATGTTCTGTTTGTCCATCTTTGGTGGGCGCGGGAGAATTATTTCTTTTGCAAGGCAGCGTTCAGCGATCCTTGCCGGTATCCTTCCAGATCCAACGTCACGTAAGTGAAGCCGGTCTCCCGGATGCGTTCGGCGAGCGCTTCGGCCACATCGGCTTGCAGCGCGCGCGGCAGTTCCTCCGTAGCGATTTCAATTCGGGCGAGTTCACCATGCGAGCGCACTCGAATTTGACGGAAGCCGAATTCACGCAAAGCATTTTCCGCCCGTTCAATTCGCGACAGGTTTTCTACCGTCACCGGCATTCCGTACGGAACGCGTGACGACAGGCACGCCGATGCCGGCCGATCCCAGGTCGCCAGGCCGGCACGCCGCGACAGCTCGCGGATTTCCGCCTTTGTTAAACCCGCATCCAGCAGTGGCGCCAGCACACCGAATTCGGATGCGGCACGATGGCCCGGGCGAAAATCCTTCAAGTCATCGGCATTCACGCCGTACGTCACGGCCCGCAAACCACGCGCCGCGCGCACTTTCGCCAGCACGCCGAAAAGTTCCGTCTTGCAATGGTAGCAACGGTCCGCATGATTCACGATGTACAGAGGGTTCTCAAATTCATGCGTCTCGACGAATTCATGCTGCAGACTTTCCTTGCGTGCGAACGTTTCCGCTTGCTGCCGGTCGTATGCTGAAAAGCTGGGTGAGAGGGCCGTAACAGCCAGGGCGCGCTCGCCCAGTGTTTGGTGCGCCATCCAGGCCAGGTAGGCCGAATCCGCGCCGCCGGAAAAAGCTACCACGATAGAGCCAAGTTCACGCAGGCGCGCAGCCAACTTTTCCTGCTTTTCACCTGGATGATTCTGCGGGGTGATCCGATCATTCCCGCTTCGCTGGCTTGGCAATTCGATCTCCATCTACTTTATGGCTCCGTTCAATTTCTGGAATTGAAACGTGGCTTCGGCAAGCACCTGCTTCAAAGGAACGCCTCGTTCCGCCGCCACCTTCTGGCAATCTTCATACTCGGGCGCTACGTTCAGGATGTGGCCGTTGAGGCGCGCGATCTTCATACGGATCGATCCGAGCGACGTCTCCACGGCGATGGTTTCGCGCTGCAGGGTGCGCCGCTTGACGTTCGATTGCCTTACACCCAGTGTCGTCGTTTCGCGGAAAAGCAGGTCCGAGAATTTTTCCCGGTCCGCCGGTTTGCACAACACCGTTACAAGTTGTCCCGGACGGTTTTTTTTCATTTGCACGGGGATCGAGAAAACATCCAGCGCCCCTGCTTCCAGGGCGCGCTCGGCGAAATAGCCGTAGACCTGCGGGCTCATGTCATCCAAATTCGCCTCGAGCACAATGATGTCCTCATCCAGCGTTGCGCTATTTCTTGTCGCATCCTTCAGCGCCGCGTCATCCCTCCGCGCCACAGTTTCGCCGACAAATAGCCGGAGCACGTTCGGTTGCTCGGCCAGCTCAGCGCTGCCGGCGCCAAGCCCGATGGCTGCCACGGTCATTTCCGGCTGCGGACCGAACTTCGACGCCATGGTGGCAACAATTGCCGCCCCGGTCGGCGTCACCAGCTCGCGCTGAATTCCATTGGAATACGTCGGCGCGCCACGCAGCAGTTCCGCAGTGGCGGGAGCCGGCACCGGCAAGTTGCCATGTTGAGTATCCACGCGCCCGCCGCCCACATTCAGCGCCGAGCAGAAAAACTCCTCAACGCCCAGCAGCTCGAAACCGGCCGCCGCGCCCACAATGTCCACGATTGCGTCGACCGCTCCGACTTCGTGAAAGTGCACCTTTTCAATGGCCACACCGTGAACGAGCGCTTCGGCTTCCCCCAGCCGCCGGAAGATGTTAGATGCCCTCTCGGAGATAGCGGGTGGCAGCCCTGCTCGGTCAATCAATTGAAGGATATCGGAAAGTGAACGATGCCGCTGCGGATCGGAAGATTCCACCTTCACCTGCGTCGCCCTGAATCCCCGCCGGACAACCTTCTCGGAAGAAATCTTCCAGCCCGGCACCGGCAGCCGCCGGAGATGGGCCTCCATTTCCGCAACGTTGCACCCTGCGTCCACCAGCGCTCCGAGGGTCATGTCCCCGCTGATTCCGGAGAAGCAATCGAAATAGGCAATTTTCATGTGGCTGAACAAATGATGCGCGGCTCCGGGTGCCGTGAAGAACGCGCTCTTTGAGCGATGATATTAGTCCGGCGGTTCAGCACCGTCAAGGTCAGCCAAACGATGCAGGCATGGAGGTAACATAGGGATTGCCACACGATCGGCCTATCAAGTGGTTTGATTTCCTACACTCCAGGTATCGGCATTTGCGCCCGAAGGAGGGGGCTAATTCCCGATAAGTTGATTATCAGTAAGGAAGCAAAATCAAGCCAACTCCTCACCCTTGAAAGCCGCAATCATTATTGGCCAGCCGTGACACCAAGGCCTGAACTGCTCTGCGCAATACCCGTGACAGAAGGAATGCAGACAGGCCGATAATGCTCTCGATGACCTAATCTCACCAACGGTTTTTCGAAATACTCCCAAGATAATTTCGCAATTACGATTGTGAAGATCAGAGCAAGGGTTGCCGTCATCGCCCAGGAAGTCGTATAACGTTTCAGCGCAAGGTACGTCATGCCCAAAACCAACGGGTGAATCAGGTAGACGCAGTAGGATATGTTCCCGAGGGCCATCAGCCATTTTACCCGCAAGCACCTTGCAACCCTCTCTTCCACCAGGGATGCGACCAGGATGGCCGAGAACAACAGACCGATCACGTCAAATCCTACAAGCATCACCGGCGGCGAAGATTCACTCCGAAACAACATCAACAACACGCACAAACAAGTGAGTGCTTCGATCGCTGTCCACAGTTGTCGTCGATGCGCATGCAGGTATTCCCACGCCCCCGGTTGGCGCAGAAAATACGCGATCGCCACACCGAACAAAAGGGAGTCCATTCTGCATGGCAGCAGGAACATGATCGCGTATACAAGCCCTGGATTCGCAAGGAATATAGCGAGCCGAATCAGTGGCGCCAAAACAATTCCGCCGGCCAAAACCCATATCAGGCGCCGGGGCTTCACGAAATAGATGAGGGCGGGGAGCGTCAGGTAGAACTGCTCCTCCACGGCGAGGGACCAAGTCGCAGCCTGACCGATTGCTCCTGTGTCGTTATGGGACGCCATCCAGAAATTCTGAGTAAATGTAACGATGGCTTGCCACGGGATTACCGGATGCAGGAGGTGCAGGACCTCAGGCGATCGCATGAAATGCACCGCGAAGAGAAATACAATCAGGAAGGCAAAATACATCGGAAAGATTCTGCACACACGGCGTCGGTAGAACACTCGGAAATAGTTAGGAGACTGACGGGCATCGAGCAGTATCCCGCCGATCAGGAATCCAGAGAGAACGAAGAAGAGGTCGACGCCGGACCAACCGAAATTTATCGGAAGGGCAAGAAGTAAAGGGAACTGAGGCTGAATGCCGGCCATGCGCCCGGCATAGTGGTACACGAGAACCATTGCGATTGCTATCCCGCGCAGGCCGTCAAGCTGCGGAATTCGGCCGGAGGCAATTTGTGGGGTATTCACCTCAGCCATGTTTTATCTAGCTTCCTTCCGAGCTGTTTACACTACCGTTGAAATCAGCATTCATGGGATGCCAGGTATGCGGCCGAATATTCCCTTTGGGCCAACGCTAAATCGAATTGCGTTGTTGGACGAGGTTTTTGCGAGCGAAAGCCAACTGGCCCCGTGTCCGGCGCATCCACTTGCGGCGCGAGTTTCTCAAACCGATTCTGCGCGCTGAGCGCCCACCGCGACGCCAGGCAGACCAAACCGGCAATGATCAGCAGCGAACGGATTCCCGTCCACATCGGAAGCGATTCCAGCATTCCACCGGTCAACGCCCCCAGAAGGTTGGACCCGAGCGCCTCAGTGCGGAACCCTTCGAGCGCAAAACTGCGAATGAAAACGATCCCTGCGGGACGAATTCCGTCCGCTCTTGTCCGCATAGCGCAGCGAGAAGATAAAATATCCCGGCCAACAGGAGAAGAGCCTTTAGGCCAATCACGAACGAAATATTTTGGGCAAGCCCACCGGCAATGGCGCCCACAATGTTGCTTCCAAAAGAGCTCGACTTGTCTTCGCAGCGGCGAAATGATTCCGTGAATATGACGCCTGCAAAAAAGACGGGGAAACCGAATGCGGCTGCGAGGAGCGTACCGACGGCCCGGGAGCCGAAAGGCAATTCTGACCAGGGGATCACGTAAATCGCGAGCAAGCAGAAAATCAGCCCGACGTAATACATCGCTAATTGCTCTGGCTTTTGCCACTCGACCCAGCAATTCGCAACCAGCAACATAATCATGATTGCAGACAGGGCAATACAATTCACCCACCAGGTTGCACCAAAGTATAAGGCCAGGCGGCTGACCATCTGCGTCTCCAAAAGCAGGAATCCGCTCCCCAGAAAGAAAAAGTTCCACGTTGAAGTTTTCGCTACTGCAAATTTTCCGCGAGTCATGAGCAGCGCCATTACAAGCAAGATGACCGAAATCGTCAAGTATGCGCGGGGGATTGAGTGCCCGCGGTGATAGACGTAAGGCCAGTCGTCCTTTGCTGGCGGAGGCGGCGCAGCGCTGAGAGAGAAGGCTGGAGGATTTGCCGCGACAAACGCTGACAGTTCCGGCCCTGCGGCCCTCTGCCAAAAGTTCGAGTCGTTTGAAGCCAGGAACTCCGTCGCTGACAGCGTCCCGATCGATGCGATCTGCGGGGCGGCGAATACAACAGGGGGGCGGCCAAAAACATGGTCCAGGGTAGCGTAGAAGCGCTCACCCATCCACGTCCAACCATCCCGCACCTCGAACTTTAAGACGAGAATGCCAGTCGGCTTCAATAATGCCTTCGCCTCACGAAACGCTTCTTCGGTGTATACGTAGTTGTCGAGGCGCATGTTGCTGTAGCTCGAAGACTGCGTATGAGAATCCAGTAAGCCGAAGATGACGACATCATATTTCACGTTCGCCTGGCGCAGATATGTGCGTGCATCATTCAAGATTATGTGGACCCGCGGCGAATCATAGGGATGTTCCGGGTGGAGCTGTTTGCCGAGAGCGTAAATCACAGGGTCGATTTCCACGGCGTCAATCTCACCCGCACCATTTCGCAGCGCGGCAGCAGCATCATTGCCCGCCCCGGCGCCGATGATTAGAACGCGGTCGCGACGGTCGACAAATCGAAATGGGACATCGTAAGAGCTGTATGCATATTCCTGCTTTGCACCCGGGTGGCTATCCAAGAACTCGCGCGTCAGGTTTGCGATGGTCATGTATCCGGTATTGTTGACGAGAATGTTGTATCGCTGCTCGCCGATATCTTTCACTTGCAACTTCTGATAGGTAGACCAGTACGTTTTTGCCGCGCCCGAAGACGGCTGGTAAAGAAGCACAAGGCTGGCGGCGAACAACAACACTCCAGCCACGGCGGGCCAATTCGAGTGTTCCCGAATCAAGATCAGAAGAAGAAAGGCGACTCCGAACCAAACCAGCGGAGATAAGTGAAGGGTTGCAAGGCCTGCGAAAACCCAGATGCCCGCGAGACTACCGGCGAGATTTGATGTGTAAGCGCTGACCGGGTTCTTCGCGGCGTCCATGTAAGTACCAACCCACTGACCGAGGGGGATCATGATTGATACGACGAGGAAAACAAAAACGGTCACGAATACTACCGAGCCCACGAACGGCACCAATGGCGATTCCTTATGCAACATCGCAAGGGCAGACCACAGTTGTGCGTCGTTCGAATACGAAAGTGCCGATGACACTCCTTCAAGAATTGTTTTCCATTGGGGGATGGGAAGTTCTACGAAAATGATGAGACACGCGACCGCCGCGGCGTCGAAAAGTTGAGTTTTCTTTTCCCCGGCTCTGTAACAACCGAGACCAAATCCGAGAAAGCACGCGATCAAGGCGAGATTTTGAAAGTACGCGAACACACGAATCTCGGTGCCGATCCACCGAATGAGCAGAACCTCGATAAAGAGGGCCGCGAAGCTAACCAGAAACAGCGGCAAGAGAATTCTCTCGCCGGGCTTGGTTTCGACGGAAAAGAAACGGATAAATGTTCCGATGCCTTTGTGGGGCGTCGAGTCTTCGGAGTAAGAAGAGGGCAAAGAGCTCACCACCTGCCTCCACAGAGGAATTCACATACTGGAGGCAATTTCAGGGCCGGGCCTGAATGGAGGCTAACTCGTTGACAGGAAAGGGTCTGGCAGGATCTCTGTGCAGGCTGCCGCAAATGAAACCCACAATCTGGATACAGGAGACGCTGTAGGAATGTAACTTAAAGTAGTCTATCGCCGACACCTCGCTCCTTTGTATCTTCCCGTGCTGCGTTCACCATCGCAAACAGGTCTCGAACGAGCGATTTCCATACAATCTCGGCCGGAAACCGAATCGAACAACGGGAGAACCCGATCCTCGAAATCGTAGCCTAACAAACGGATTCAGAGACTCTCGTAAGCGCTGAAGACAAACAGATGAATCTCCGGGAAAAGAAAATTCACAGCGTCTCCTTCCATGACTGGGGCTGGACGGCAAGACCATTTACTCTGAACTTTGCCATCGTGGGACGGGGATTTGTCTTGACACCCCTTTTTATGGAACCAGGCTTCGCAGGGCGGGAGCTAGCCTTCTCATTCCACCTGAAAAGTCATATAATCCCCGCTATGAGCAGCTCGGGTACAAGAATGGGGCTCCCAGATGGCTACTGGGCAGAAGTGAAATCCGGTGGCCAGCACCTCCGCTTCTTTGCCAAGGTCCATTCTTTCAGTTACCTCGCTGGCGTCTTTGATGAGAACCGGAAAGAAGTAGTCGCCCAAGAAGTCGTGGATCATCTCGAAGAAGCGATTAGAAGAGCGGAGGATTTGGGCGCCCGCTATTTGCGCCATCGTGGTACTGGAGAGCTCACGAAGGTTGAATGGCACCATATTGCGCGAAGCAAAACTACCCAGGGATGGAAAGCATAGACCCAGCGCGGGTAGCGGTGGACCATTAACAGCTCCCGGTTTCCTCGTTTTCAGGTAGTAGTTCACTCCCTTGTGCCAACCCGGTTTTGAGCCACAAATTAACAGGCCTGCATGCCAGCATCTGTGGGACTCGGGCAGTGCTCTTGCCAGAGGTCTTTCTCTCGCAAGCACTCTACGAAGGAATCTTGGATCAGGTAAGCCACGTTCAAAGCCCGGCCTGCGGTGTTTCGGCAAGGACGTAATTGATATATTATTACATTACTTATCTAATATGATTTGGCAGTCGGCCGAGGTTCGGCGCCTTCCCGGTTAGCAGTTCATAAAGCACAGCGCCGAACGCCCGAACGTCGTTGCGTTTGTCCTCCGCTTTGCCCTTGGCCTGCGCGGGACTGAGAGGCCGCCTTCTCGGAATGTGGCTTTTTGCACCTGATGCGAGCTGATTCCCACACCGTTTATCAGGAACAGGAGTACACGGAAAGCCACATTCCCTCGCACGTTGAGTCGCAGTAGGCCACAATCGGCTATCATCGGCGCAGCATTCCAAACAGTAGATGAGCACACTATTTTGTTAGTCCGTTGGGGATTAGTGACTTCATTCAATCATTGTTGATACGTGGGGTTAACGATTTTGGAGCGGGAACAGTTGCCAGGATTCCAAATGAATAGGGATGACCAGCCAACGGCAGATTCTCGCGCTCTTCTATTACTGCTGGTCTTATTTGCCGGTAGCGGCTGTTCCGCGCTGATCTATGAAATCGTTTGGTATCAACTGCTTCAATTTGTCGTTGGGTCGAGCGCGGTTTCACTGGGTCTGTTGCTCGCGACCTTCATGGGGGGATTGTGTTTGGGCAGCATGGCTTTGCCTCGCATCCTGGCGATGCGTCGCCTTCATCCCTTGCGGGTGTATGCCGACATTGAGCTTGGCATTGGATTCTGTGGGATTTTAGTGCTGATCGGAATGCCGTTCGTCAGTCGAATGTACCTGGGTGCCCTAGGCCACGGCTTGCCTGCCATCCTGCTGCGCGCATCGATGTGCGCGATCTGTCTGCTAGTGCCGACCACGTTGATGGGCGCGTCGCTGCCGGCCATTGCGTGGTGGGTCGGGGCGACTCCGCGGCGGGCTTCATGGCTTGGCCTCCTTTATGCCGCCAACACGCTGGGAGCCGTGTTCGGCTGCCTCGCGGCGGGGTTCTATTTGCTTCGAGTTTTCGATCTGGCGACCGCTACATACGTTGCCGCAGCGATCAACATTGCTGTAGCGGCAATCAGTTTCCGCCTGGCGATGCGAACTCCAATTCCGGCCCCCGAATTGGAAGGTCCCCGGCAACTGTGCGCCGTGGCCATCCCGCGGGTGTGGACGGTGTACGTCACGATTGCTTTGTCTGGGGCCTGTGCGTTGGGTGCCGAGGTGCTTTGGACGCGACTATTGGGACCGCTGTTGGGTGGCACGGTGTATACATTTTCCATTATTTTGGCCGTGTTCCTGGCGGGATTGGCGATCGGCAGCGGCGCGGGATCATTGCTGTCGCTCGTCGTGCGGCCGCAAGCGGCCCTGGGCTGTTGCCAGTTACTGCTGACAGGGGCCATTGCATGGACCGCATTTATGTTAGCCAAGTCTCTACCGTATTGGCCGGTCGATCCGGGTCTTTCCACCAGCCCCTGGTTTACTTTCCAGCTCGATTTAGTGCGTGTTATTTGGGCCCTGTGGCCGGGGACACTGCTATGGGGAGCAGCTTTTCCGCTGGCGCTAGCAGCGGTGGGATCGGACGATGGTGACCCGGCACGGGCGGTTGGGAACGTCTATGCGGCCAACACAGGCGGCGCAATCGCTGGAGCACTCGCTTTCAGCATGCTGCTGATTCCTCGAATTGGCACGCGGCAAGCAGAGAGCGCGTTGATCGTGCTTTCTGGTGTGGGCGCGTTGTGTGTGCTGTCGCCCATCGTTTGGTCGCGGCGTGCGAAGGTCGGCGCATGGTGGCTCGCAGCCTCGATGGCGGCGGTTGCTCTTCTGGCGGTCAGTGTGCCGGGCGTTCCAGCGGTGGTCATCGCCTTTGGCCGTCAAAGCAATTTCAACAGAAATTCGCAGATCTTGTACGTGGGTGAGGGAATGAACTCTTCGATTGCCGTTTCGCAGTTCGACAGCACGCGAGAGTTCCATGTAAGCGGCAAAGTAGAGGCGTCGAACGCTCCGTATGACATGCGAATGCAGCGGATGCTTGGCGACTTGCCGGCGCTGCTCCACCCGAGGCCGCGCAAGGTGCTCGTCGTGGGATTTGGCGCAGGGGTTACAGCGGGCTCGTTCGTGGTGAACCCGGACGTGCAACGGATCATCGTATGCGAAATAGAACCGTTGGTGCCGCCGACCACGACACGCTATTTTGGCAAGGAAAATTTCAATGTGCTGCATGACGGACGCACCGAAGTGATCTACGACGATGCGCGAAGCTATATTCTGACGACACCAGAATCATTTGACATCATCACCTCCGACCCTATTCATCCATGGGTGAAGGGCAGCGCCACGCTGTATACGAAAGAGTATTTTGAGATGGAACGGAAGCATCTGAACCCGGGAGGGATCGTTGCGCAGTGGGTCCCGCTCTACGAGACCGATGTGGATACGGTGAAAAGCGAGATTGCGACGTTTTTCGATGTATTTCCCTACGGCACGATCTGGTTCAACGAGCGTGATGGCACAGGCTACGACATAATCCTGCTGGGAGAAAAGGATCCGATCCAGATCAACGTGGGCGAATTGCAACAACGGCTGGATCGCCCCGAATACGCAGGCGTCGCGCAATCACTCCGCGAGGTCGGATTGAATTCGGCAGTTGATATTCTAGGAACCTATGCTGGCCAAGCGTTTGATTTGAAACCCTGGCTCTATGGCGCCGAAATTAATCGGGACGAGAACCTTCGACTGCAGTATCTGGCGGGGTTAGCGGTCAACGAGAACCAAAATAGAACCATTTACGCCGAATTGCTGCTTTACCGCCGTTTCCCGGCAAACTTGATTGTAGGGTCAGACCAGGATGTTAAAGCACTTCGCCTTCGGCACGGGTGGAACTGAATGCCCGAAAAGAACGCGGGTAATGCGTTGCATATGGACAGTGGAAGGCGCACATGATCGGTCACCCGGGAAGTCAAAACGGAAATTCCGGCTAAACACCGAATAGAGAAGCATCTCCTACCGCGTTGCTCGGGTCGCTCGGGCCGCCAACCTCAGCCAAATCCCTCGAGGATTGTTTTGCATGCGCGTCGCTGCGATGATTCATTATTTTTCTGGCGGTTACAGCGCGATGGACCTGCCTTTTCCTAAGAATCAGGTGGAAGTAGAATCGCATCAACAGATTAGAAGGGTGTTGCATCGACCTGCTGAGCTGGCACCGTTTACTGGTACTGAGCTTGGCAGGTAATTTCGAAATGCCAATGAATGGGGTTCGTGATAGCGTGACGAATATGTGGGGATTCAAAGCACTGTTCTTATTGATGACATTAGCAGTCACGACGCCATTTTTATGGGCACAGCAGGGCGGGAAACCCCAGCCAAAAACGCCCGCTTCAACTCAGAATGTTCTGCCAACCAAGGGTCTAATCGATCATGGCACATACAAGAACCCTTCCATTGGGCTCGAATTCACGCCCGCCCAGAGTCTTCGTCTGAAGGAACCGGTAATGAATGGGACGCCTGGCAAGACTCCGTTATTTATTACGGTTCAAGCCGAGAACGACCCTGGGTCTGTTTTTAGTCAGACAATTTTTTATGCTGAAGCGCTCGCGTTCTATCCCGAAGAACAGCGGACGACCGCGAAATATTTCCAAAGGTCAACCCAAGTGGTCGTAGCCAATGGATTTTCGCCCGTTCCGGGCAGAAGCTCCGCGCAGATCAGCGGAATCCCGTTCCTATGCGAAGACTTCGCCAAGGGCGCAGTCCATGAGACACTGCTCGTTATGACCCATGGTGCTTACGCATACGTATTCATTTTTGTGGGTCCCGATGGCGGAGTTACGAATAAACTAGTCGAATCGACCAAAGTGAAGCTTACCCCTTAGAGCCGTGGGCGTAATCGAAATCAGCCAAACCATCTTGCCTCTGGAAGACCCTCAAATCCGCACTCTTTTGTGGAGCGATTTTTCGCTCAGTGCAAGTTGGGCGTCCTCCGTTCAGCAGTTGCCGCCACCTGATCATTGACTTCAGCTCCCCTTTCTTGGACGGGAGTTGAGCGAGGGCTTGACCTCTCATGGGGATGCCAAGTGATCCAGACGCGCAGCGATGCGCTGCTCAAATCCGCTGCAGGTCCCTTTTGATTTGGATGGTGGACGGCAGGGGATTCGAGCGTGGCCCCATGATCGTGCGCTGCGCCATTCTAGAAGTCCCGGTGAGAGGGACTGTGGTGCCATCAATCGTGGTCCAATGCGAAGGCATATGCAACATACACTAGCAAGAGAGCTCCCGGAAGGATGTTACTGTGAAAATAGTCTGCTCCAAACGGGTTGACGTGTTCCATATCAACTACATACATAGCTCCCAACAAAAAAAAGAAAGTGGCGAATTTATAGAACAGTCTGCTTCTGCTAAAAATTAACCGAATAACAAAAATAACGCACAGCGCGATTTCACCGGCATGGTCGATACCAAATGTGCGGAAGTCGCTGCTCATGTAAATAATCTTAACATAGCGAAATATTGGGTGTCCCAGAGTCGGGAACAGTCCTGGAAGCTGGCAACTGGCTTGCCGTGGCAGGCATTGCTGTCAAACTGGGCAGCGTTGATTTTCAATTAACCTGAATGCATGCCGAACGCTAACATCTGAGCAGAACTTTGGCGAGAGTAGTTTTGAGCCCTTTGGGATATCACGTTACGAATGACTTTAACAGGGTGATGGTTGAACAAGCCTTTAAGTCGTAACGCTCGTCAGGGACGTATTGGCGTTCGTGAACACAGCGGTGATCGAAGCCCCCAGCGTCTGTATAGTCGCCGCAGCAACGAGAGAGATGAGGACAAGAAGCAACGCATATTCCACAAGGTCCTGGCCTTCTTCGTCCTGCCACAAGCGCTTTAAAAGATTTTGCACATCGTCCTCCCATTTGTAGGATGCCTTGCGAAATATCCCTACAGTGTCTGTTCGCTTGGGTCGCACAACGCGCCCAACCCCAAGTAGCCGGATCATCGTGTTGGTGCGCATGCAAGTCAAGTCCTATTTTTGAAGATCACTTACAGGACGCATAGTACTCACAAGTGAGGATAATGTCTTAGATTAGCGGGGCTTGGCCAAGTCGTGATAAACACGATTATCGAAAACTCGTCCAAACCGCATCGACGGAAAGAACCATCGGATCAAGTGGAAGTAGAAGGAGTGACACTCGCCAAGGCTCGCATTGCCGCGTGGTAGCCGCACATCCCGTGTACACCGCCGCCGGGAGGCGTGGATGCCGAGCACAGAAACAGGCCTCTCACGGGTGTTGCATAGAGCTGGCGGGTGGGTCGCAGAAAAAGTTGGCGCAAGGAGTTTGCTCCCCCCGTAATATCTCCCCCGACCAAATTGGAGTTGTCGCGCTCCAGTAGAGCTGGTGATCTTGTCGAACGACCAAGAATTAACTCCCGGAAGCCTGGCGCGAAACGCTCCACTTGTGATTCGATGCGATCCGTCATATCGAATTCACTGCCGCTCGGAACGTGGCAGTAGGCCCATGCCGTATGGCAACCCGCTGGCGCGCGCGACGGATCGAAAAGACTGGGTTGCGTGAGTAGTACGAACGGCCGTTCGGAAATTTCATTTTTCCAGGGCTCTCGCTCGGAGCGGGAAATTTCGGACAACGTGCCGCCAAGATGAACTGTCCCCACCTGCCTGCAATTCGGCGCTATCCAAGGAATCGGGCCTCTCAGCGCCCAATCCACTTTGAAGACACCCGGACCGTGCTGGAATCTTGAAAGAGCGCGACGATAGCTCGCCGGAAGACTCTCACCCGCAATTTGCAGGAGTCCACGCGGCGAGAGGTCGCAGAGGACGATCCCAGCAGTCGGCAGGTCCTTTAGGGAGCGTACGCGCACCCCCGCGAGAATCTCTCCACCTAAGGAACGCAGATAAGATACCAGTGCGTCTGCAATTCGTTGCGAGCCCCCTTTCGGTATTGGCCAGCCTCTGACATGCGCTGCCGCCGCTAAAACGAGGCCTATTGCGGACGTTCCCCAAGACTCGAGCGGCATAATAGAATGCGCGGCCAGACCCGCGAACAGGGCCCTGGCCGATTCCGATTTGAAACTCGATTTGGCCAAGTGACTCGCAGGCTGTAGTGCATGCATCCCAAACCGGGCCATGGCGAGCGGATGCCTCGGAACGCCAATCGGCCCCAAAATGTCTTCCTCCAGAAGACTCCATTGTGCCGCGAGTGGACCAACAAGCTTGCGATAACCATTTCCATCCACGCCAAGCGTTTGGCACGTATTCTCGAGGGAGTGTTCCAAAGTTGCAGCAGTGCCGTCGTCAAAAGGATGGGCGAGCGCGTAGGGCGGATAAATCCACTCAAGACCATGTTCGAATAGTGGCAACGTCCGCAGGAATGGAGACGCGGCCGCCATAGGATGTACGGCAGAACATACATCGTGCGTAAAACCGGGGAGTGTCAATGCACCTGAGCGGGTGCCACCGCCGATTTGCTCCTCTGCTTCTATAACAAGCACGGATCGCCCGGCGCGAGCAAGAACGATTGCGGCAGCCAAACCATTCGGCCCGGACCCAATTACAACACCATCGTATTTGCTTTTTCGAGTCAAGTTGTTTCCCTATTCTACGACGGAACGAAGCGCGAGCGGCAGCCGACGATCCTAGATGAGTCGTCGGTTGATCGGAGGTTATTATCGGACGGGAGTTGCTCACCGGTAAGTTACGGGTTGTTGTTAAATTCCCGCGACACCCGCTAATCACCGCTTCACAAGGCGGCCTCATTTGGTGAAGTCCTCTTATCGTGGGCTGAAGCTGGCAGTCACATTCAACATGGATGTGGTCACAATTCGTGAACGCCGCGGATGGACAATTGGAATTAAGTATTTAATCTATCGCTAATACTTCACGGAATATATATACCGATGCGGTACTAATGTACTAAGAACATTCAACCGATCGATTCATTGTGGAACATCCGCGGCCCCCCTTACTGTTAGAGTGCGGGCACAGCTCAATGGCAGAATTGAGGCTTTCCAAGCCCCGGGTAAGGGCTCGATTCCCTTCTCCCGCTCCATTTTTAAACCAGCCGCCCGTAATTGTAAGGGGAACGGCATGTTTACTCCTGGAATGTTATCAAGAGAAGTGAAATTCAATTCCCGCATTTTCCCCTCTTAGCTGGCAGCCAAATGTCGGAGTCTGTCATGTCGCTCTCAACCAGCGTGCCCACAACTTCTTCCCTCACCGCCCTCAAGGCCGATTTGCCTCCTGGCGAGCGGATACCGGTCCTGGACGGGATAAGAGGCATTGCCATCCTCCTGGTCATGGTGTTCCATTTCTGGGTGTTTGGAATCGCGACTGGAACAAGGCTATGGGAACGGGTTTACGCAAGTGCGGCAGGCATGGGATGGGTAGGGGTCGACCTGTTTTTTGTTCTCTCTGGATTCCTCATTACGGGGATTCTGTATGATTCGCGAGGCAGGCAACACTACTTCCAGGTTTTCTATGGCCGCAGAACGGTTCGGATTTTTCCACTTTACTATGCCAGCCTGGCCCTCTTTTTCTGGATCATTCCATTCCTCCTGGTGCGTCTCCATCACTCGCAGTTTTCGGAAACCTATAACAGCCCGACCGCGAAATTGTTCGCCTGGACGTACCTCCTAAATTGGTATGAGGGGTTAAGAGGATTTAACGCAGTTTCACTCCCACTGCAACATTTTTGGTCCCTTGCTGTCGAGGAACAATTCTACCTGGTATGGCCGATCCTGGTCCTGACGCTCGCGAGGCGGCGTCTCATGGTTCTTTGCGGCGGTCTGATGGCATTAGGATTGGTTTTGCGGGCTGTCTTATATGCGATTCATCTTCCCTCAGCCGCTTACACATTGATCTTTTGCCGGGCGGACTCCCTTGCCATCGGGGCCCTGGTGGCCCTTTCCGCGCGGGATCCACGTGATTGGAAGACACTCGTGAAGTGGGCTCGGTATCTAACGTTTCCGGCGCTCTGTGCAGTCGTTGTAGTGCGCGTTCTGAATCCGCTAAGTACGACCGGTCCCGGCTCCTCCCCAACTTTCTTCATGAGCACTCTCGAAATCAGTTTCGTGGGAATATTCTTTGGCGGATGTCTGGCACTGGCGAATCTGCTCGCACCCGGAAAGTCCCGTGCATCGATTCCTTGGATCGCCCTTTCTGCGGTTCTTCGGAAAGTACAGCTATTGCATGTACATTTGCCACCTGCCAATCATTGTTTTCTTTGCCAAGATCGGGCTTCACAGCGTTCGCCTGACTGAACGGCTGCACAATCAATTGTTGGCAGTTGTAGCCGTGAATGGCATTGCCTTTGCCGCGACAATCGCTACCAGTCTGGCGAGCTGGAACCTATTCGAGAAGCAGTGGTTGAAACTAAAGGACCTTCCGTTTCTTCGACGCCAGGACGGACCGGATCCGGCTAAGACAGACCTCAGAGCCCAAGGAATCCAGGCGGGCAAGTCGCCGGTGCCTCAAGCAGGATGGGAAGAAACAATTCGCAATTAGCGCCGCAAGCTCCCGGGAATAAACGCCGACCTTAGATCCGGGACGTCCACAACGCAGCCAACCGAAAACCGGCAGTCGCCTTTGACGGAGCCATCACAATTCGTGTGCCTTGCAGATAAAAAAGGACTTAGGGTTTAGTCCGATGAGAATTATTAAGGGAAACGGAGGGTGATTCTAGTACCCGGGTACCAAAAAAATTGAGCTAAATGGTTCATTGCTGGGAAGTTGGGGCTCCCGTAGTATCGGTGTGCGGGCGTAGTTCAATGGCAGAATTGAGGCTTTCCAAGCCCCAGGTAAGGGTTCGATTCCCTTCGCCCGCTCCATTTTTTGTTCGACTACCTGTAGTTGTGGGGGGTGCCCCATGCACATTTGGGCTTCATTGCCGAGCGGCCAGTTGATCAACCTGTTTGCCCCGCATCAGGCTGTGTTTTGTGACAGTTACGAAGTTTCAATCCTGGAGATAGTGAATTGTCTGAATTAATGTTTAGTGTAGTGGTCGCCTGTTACAACCAGGAAGGCTTTGTAAAGGAGGCCGTTGAATCCGCATTGTCCCAACGGTATCCGAGCAAGGAAATCATCGTAGTGGATGATGGTTCTCGCGACGGCACTGCGGACGTTCTAAAGACGTTTGGTGAGTCCATCACTTTGGCGATACTCCCCGTAAATGGCGGCGCCCTTGCGGCGCGAAATCATGGTGCGTCTCTGGCAAAAGGAGAGTACCTGGTTTTCCTGGATGGCGATGACGTCTTGATGCCGGGGACTCTTGAGGTCTACGCCCGCCTTATATCAGCCCGCAATCCCAAGATTCTTTTTGGCAAGTCCGCCAAGTGTTATGGAAAAGTTCCCGAGGTGAAGGCGACTGATCTTCCGAACAACATTGAGTTCGTTGAGTATGCCAACTTCCTTTCCAAGGACAGGCCCTGCGTTTTCAACACAAGTACTCTGGTCGTGGATCGTTCCACGTTCTGGTCCGCGGGCGGCTGGTCGCCGGGTATTTTCTATCAGGACATACAGGATCTGCTAACCAAGCTGGCGGAATCGGGGAAGATGATTCTTGTGCTTGCGCCAGATACTGTCTGGTACCGGATGCATTCGACGAATGCGGTGAATAAGGTATTGCCCTTTCTCGATGGCATCCATGTCTTGATGACAAAGGCGAAAGCCGGCTTGTATCCCGGCGGACGAGAACATTGGGTTGAAAGGTCAGCCTGGTTCGGTGGGTTGATCTTTTATTGGACGAAAACAGCGTTGCGTGCCGGGCTCTATCGGGATGCATTCATTCTGCTGGCCTCCGGATGGTGGATGGTTCTCTTTGGGATAATTCGGAGGGGCAAGGCATGGCTCGTGGGAAGAAAACCCATCGAAACCTTGGGATTGGACCATGAAGAGCCAGCGAAAGCGTTGACGGAAGCATCGTTTTCCCACGCTGGAGCGGCTGGAAGAGCCATTTTTGCGGATGGCGCAGTACCGCCGAGAAATCTTCCTGAAAGCCGCTAGGGGAAGCGTTCGCACAGCTGGAATAAGCTAGCGCTGATGCTGAGAAAAGGATTGAGGGGAAATGGGCAGCACTTTGGAGACACTCTAAAATGAGCACCGTACACTGGTTATCGCCTGACGAGCAGGACGAGTGGGATGCCTTCGTCACTCGGCATCCGCTGGGACTCGTCTATCACACCTCCTCGTGGCAAAGGGTGCTCGAGAGCGCATTCGATCACATCCGCGGACGTTTCCTTGTCTTGAGGGATGGAGACGGTCAGATCCAGGCTGGGTTGCCTGTATATACGGTAAAAAGTTGGCTATTGAAGGACCGGACTGTGAGCGTGCCTTTTGCAACGATGTGCGATCCGCTGATTTCGACGAAGGAAGAGTTCGACTTGTTGTGGCCGGCAATTGAGGACGCGTCCGGGAAACAAGGGAGCCGGAGGATTGAGATTCGCGCCAGGCGCTTGAGCGCAGACTGCATGCCTGCTCGCTTAACGGCCCTCGCGAAATACAAGCACAACTACTTGCCGCTGGGCCAGAATACCGAAGCGCTGTTCCACAGTTTCGACAAGTCTTGCGTGCGCCGGCGGGTGGACAAGGGTAGGCGCGCAGGGATCGTCGTTGAAGAGCGGCAGGATGACCAAAGCCTGCACGTGTTCCATTCCTTGCTGGTTGCGACGCGGCGCAGGCGCTCGCTTCCGCCGATGCCATTTGCTTTCTTTCAGGCGATGTATCGCTGCCTGAGTCCGGATCAAGTCGCACTGTACCTCGCCGTGCACGAGGGCAAGACGGTCGGGGGAATCATGGCCTTGAAGTTCAAGGACATGTGGATCATGGAGTATAACGGCGATGCGGACAACGCACCCCCGGGCACCAATCAATTTCTCTGCTGGGAAACGATCCAGCGCGCCAAGAGTAGTGGCGCCGGATTCTACAGTTTTGGGCGTACGTCGCTCGACAATACAAGTTTGCTTGATTACAAGAGCCGGTGGGCTACTATTACGGAGGACTTGACCGATTTCGTCAGTCTTCCGGGTTCCACGGCAGCGCAAGGCGACGAATCCCCTAAAGCGGTCAGTCTGGCCCTTTCCGGGGCTGCGAAACGACTCCTGCGATACGCTCCCCCCGCAGTTCAGAAATCCTTCGGCGACTTCTGTTACCGTCATCTCGGATAGGTTGAAAGGCAGGCGGCCTGCGGGCGGGCGAAGGCGCTCGTGCAGAAACTGGAAACACCTCTTCCCTCTTCCCTTGCGAGCTTACGCTGTTCCTCGCTAGTATTTCTGAGATCGGGTATGGCTTTGAAAATAACTCTAGAAATTGAAGACGCCGTTGACATTTTGGGGGACCGATGCGACTTGGTTTCGTAGGATGCGGATTTACTGCCGACCACTATGTGGACGGCCTAAAGCGGTACCCTAATTTGGAGCTGGTAGCTGCGACGGACCTCGATCAGCAACGTGCTTCACTTTTCTGTGCTTACCACTCAGTAAAACAATGCCCGACATTGGAAGCGTTGTTGGCCGACCCCAGCATCGAAATGATCGTCAATCTAACCAAATCGAGCAGTCATTTTGAAGTGTCCAGGGCGTGTCTGGAAGCCGGGAAGCATTTGTATACCGAAAAGCCTCTGGCGACGACATTGTCACACGCCCAGGAATTAGTGGAGTTGGCGGCCGCCAAAGGTCTCTATTTTTCCTCAGCCCCATGTGGTCTGCTGGGAGAACAGGGCCAAACGCTGTGGAGAGCTTTGCGCAACAATGCGATAGGAACGGTTCGCGTGGTGTATGCAGAACTTGAAGATGGTCCCTTTCATTTGGCGGAGCCGCATACATGGCGCTCGTCGTCGGGCGCTCCCTACGACTACCGGGGAGAGTTCGAGATGGGCGTTACGATGGAACACGCGGGGTATTATCTGAGTTTGTTTACGGCTTTCTTTGGACCGGCCAAAACCATCACGCGTTTTTCGACTGTTTTATGGCCTGACAAACCAGTTTCGCCTGAAGAGACTCTGCATGTGACGACTCCGGACTTCTCCGTTGCGTGCGTCACTTTTGAATCAGGAGTGGTCGCCAGATTGACGTGCAGTTTGGTGGGCCCTTACAACCACTTGATGAAAATAATAGGAGACACAGGCACCTTGTCGGTGGACGAATGTTGGAACTATTCCGCCCCGGTGTATCTCGATAAATATTCCCAACTGAAGTTTAAGGTCGATCGGTATCCGATAACCAAGAATTTCCCGATCATAAAACATTGGGCACCCCCCCGTCGCAGAGCCTATCCATCGGTGAAGAAATCCAGCTTGAAGAAGCGACAAGTCCGGTATCACATGGATTATGTCCGAGGGATTGCAGACCTGGAGCGAGCGGTTACCGAAAAGCGTCCGCCTCGGCTGCCGGCCGACTACTGTTTACACGTGACTGAACTGGCGTTAGCGATCCAGAATGCCACCGAGACGCCTTACCATGTAACGACTACGTTCAAGCCTTTGCAACCCATGGATGACGCTGCACTGAAGGAACTAATCCCCGCAAACTGGTAGGGCCCGGCGATCCGCCGCGGGGAACTCCTCGTTTTGCAGTTTGTAGCAGAACAGAGAATGGATTTAGATCTTCCGACAAGGAATAATCCAAACTCTCCGCCCCTTCGAAAGACCGCGAAGGAGGGGCCACCCGACGAAGAAGAATCCCAATATATTTTCAATGAAATTTGCGGCGCGCTCGCTTCCAGACAACTCGGGCGGATCGTGGAAAAGTCGGCCGCTATCTCGCTTGAATAAGCTGTCGGTGTTAATTTCGCCCCCGAACGGCAAAAAGCCACATTCCGATAAGCCGGGTGGTCTCAATAAGTCGATGCAATACTTGATCAAAGTCTCCTTGTAGGAGTCCATGTTGATTTTGTTTGCGCCGTTAAGACTACGGCTGCTCGGGTCGCGGAAAATCCGTGCAAGCGTGTTCGTTGATGTGCCAGTTCGGTCTTAACTGGTAAATCATCTGCGTGACAATCGGACGCGTATAAGCCTTCGGATCTTCAATCGTCATATCAATCTGCAAAGTATTGTGATCCACGCGCCGGATTCGCTCCATTACGTGCAGCTGATCGGAGTGAGGATGGCCCGCCCGGTCAATCCAGGTCTTATCGTTGAAATTAGTGGTGTCAGCGACGAGCGTATCTCCCTCCCAGTGGCCGATCGAGTCGCCCATATACAATTGCTCGCTTTCATCCTCGATCTTGGGATGCTGGCGCCCATCCGTCCAGATCTGGCGGGCGAACCCGTCGTATTCGAAGAGTTGGACCATTCGACCCGGCGTAGGAATGAATTCGAACACTGTAGGGTGAACGTAAATGCGCGGAAAGCCCGGCAGGTAGCAGTCGTACGCCGGGTCGTTCGTGTCCGTCACAGAGTGCGGACCGAACGAGGGCTTGTTGGCTTTGAACTTCTCGAGACCCCACGGGGTCAATGGAAGCTCCTCCGCGGTGAATCCGTAACCTGCGTACCGGATATTTCGGTCCGGGCGGCGGCCCCACACGCCGGAAAAATCCGGAGTGGAACCGGAAGCAGAGGACGACGCCTGGGTCTTCGCGTCTTTGGTGTCGGCATTCTGGGCCTGTACAAACAGGGCGCCAGCGAGAAGCACACAAACCGCAACCACCGAGCAGAACGCACGAGCGCGGATGAACATTTTCGAACTCCTGACCGGAATTAGCCCACTCTTGTCGGCATCCTACCCTTCTCTCGCCTGAGACACAATGAATTTGCCGCCAAGGCAGGCCCCGCTCGAAACACGTCAATCGGCCAAGTCCTTCCATGAGAAGGCCGGTTGATGTCAAGGCACACTTTCTCTTTCTTTTTTTCTTTCCGTGAGTCTGTTCCTATTCAGCCAAGCCGCCTCTGTCGCCATCCTTCCATCCGCACTCTTTGGTGAGCGATATTCGCTCGGTGCCAGTTGGGTGTTCTCGTTTCAGTAGGTGCTGCTACCTGTGAATCGACCTCTCTTCCCACCGTTTCGGTGAGAGTCGGGCCCCAGGACTTAGTCGCAGTCACCTGGACTCGGCGGTTGAGCTCGGCTGTCCGGATCGCAACTCTCTAGGCCACTGCCCGCATCGCTTTCTGACTATTGCGCAGTGGTTCGTACACCTCTCCGCCTACCCACAACCGATGCAGCAGTACCGCCAGCTTTCGAGCCACGGCCACCACGGCTCGCTTCTTGGCATTTTTTCCTCCTCGCTCCGCAAGCTTTAGTCCCCATCTCCGCAGATCACTGTCTTCTCCAAAAGGTCCCAGAATGTAGTGCGCTCCCTGCACCATCATCGTGCGCAGATACCGGTCTCCTTCTTTGCTGATGCCCTTCTGTGGTTCGCTCTCCCCAGAGTTCCTGCGGCCAGGTCGTAATCCCAGAAAACAGCCGACCTCGCGACTCTTCGCAAACCGATACGGGTCCTCGATCGTCAGGACATAGGTCAGAGCGATCTGTGTTCCCACGCCCTTCACCTGCTTCAGCAAGGACACTTCCGGGTACACTTCCTTGGCGATTTTCTCCATCCGTTCGTCGTATTCCTTGATGCGCTCGTTCAGCGATTCGATTTCTTGGAGCAGCGGCTCCAGAACATCCCGCAATTCCGCGCTCAATGCAGTGGCCAGCTCCCCGCTCACCTGATACGTGCCACACTTGGGCAGTCGTTGGCCATACGACTTCACCAACCCCCGTGCTGCGTTCACCAAGGCGGTTCGAGCACTCACCAGTTCCGCCCGCGCTCGG
This sequence comes from uncultured Acidobacteriota bacterium, assembly GCA_963804145.1. GTDB lineage: Bacteria > Acidobacteriota > Terriglobia > Acidiferrales > UBA7541 > Palsa-360. The sequence goes on from CAWDPI010000013.1 coordinate 272,212, forward strand.
ATCACCGTCAGGTGCAGTTGCGCTTGCACACTGCGATGCCGCACCGGCCCCAACAACTCGGGATCGACTCGCGCCAGTCGTGCCAGTGTCCGAGCATCGTGCCGATCATCTTTCCGACTGCTCTTGGTGATCCATTGCACCTTTTGTGCGTGCGCCACGATCACTTCGTGTCCCAACTCGGTGAGCAGCCGGCTTACCCAGGGGGAATGTGTTCCGGTCTCCAGTGCGATGAGACTTCGCGGTATTTTTCCAAAGGTCTGCTTCATCGCTTCCGGTGTCGTCGGCAGTTTTTGTTCCAAAATGACTTGGCCTGCTTCATCCATAACGCAGTAGAACGACCAGCGATCTCCCAGATCCAGACCGATCGTCAGCTTTTGCCCCTTGAAAATTTCGTTCTTTAATGCCTGCACAGTGCTAGTCTTTTTCATAAGCCGGTCTCCTTTCCGTTGCGCCTTGAGCGCGTCGATCGTTGGGAGCGTATCGCATCCCGCCGGAGACCGGCCTTCTCATCCCATCTGAGAAACGATTCACGGGATTTGGCCAGAACGCGAAGCTTCGAGAAGTGCGGACTTATTTTAGCGGTGAGGACAGCCTGGCCAGCAACAAGGCCGGCGCATTCCTTCTATAAGTTCCGTGCGTACGCGCTCAATGTGCTGCCTTCGGGTTTCCGGTTTCTTGACGGAGATAACCCAGCAGATCCACTCATTGCGCGCGAGTGGCGTAATATCCTCCCATTTTGCCCGCGCGGCCGGGTCCGAAATGAGAACTTTTCGTAAATCCGCTGGTACGCCGTGTACCGCGCCAGCGGAAATCGCTTTTTTCGGCATGGATTTCATTCTACATCGTTACGCAATCGAATCCGGATTGCTTCGGAAATTCGAGGGACGTACGCGAGAATTGCCCTACAACAGAGCAATTGCCGAGCCGCGAGGAGCGCCGCGGCTACATGCGTAGATACAGAGCGCGGACCAGAAAGCGGGCCGGGGCTTTTCTTTTTTGCGATCGAGCGATCACCGAAGTCCGGTGTCCGTTTCACTGTACACACGACCCGCGATTCCATGCACCAGACGACACCAAGCGCAATCCTTCGCCGGACAGCATTGCAACAGAATGAACGAGATAGCATCGTGTGGTACTATCTGGAAGGGCCGGTGTGCGTTTTGCACCCGGAAGGTCGCGTGTTCAAATCACGCACTGCCCACCAATCAAGAATCTTCACAGCGGGGCCGTAGTTCAGTCGGTTAGAACGCCTGCCTGTCACGCAGGAGGTCGCGAGTTCGAGTCTCGTCGGCCCCGCCATTGTTTTGAGTGACTTAGATGCAACCGCGCTAGGTCTCTTCCCTGCCCTATTACGGACAGCTTCGTTCGGTCAGGGCGGATTAACTTGGGGGATGCGGCACGTCCATGCGGCGGTTACTCAAAAACCTAATTTTGCTGGCAGCGACGACGGCGGTGTGCATTTCGGGCGGCGGAATATTCGCCAAAGACAAGCCCGTTCCCTGGAAGATGATCGATGATGCGTTGTTCCGTGTGAACGATGCGCCCGTAAAAGAATGGGGTGTTTATCAGACAGGCAAGAAGCGTGATCCATTGCTCCTCCAAATGAACAATCGCTTCCTCCTGATCAAGATTCATGACCGGGAAGTTTTTGAAGTCGACCCTGCCAAGGTGCAACACAAAACGGACGAACTTCTTTGGGATCCTTCCGATCATCCGGCGCAGCCGCTGGCTACCACGGACTGGGATGCGGGCGATACCGAAGCCGTTTATCGGATTCGCGCTAAAATCAGCAGCGAAGACCATCTCCTCGATATAGAGCTTCCTCACCCTCTGGACCTGAGTGGCATGTCGCCACATGCGGCAACATCGACTCGGCACAGATAAGCACGCGCCCCTCCGCAACTTTGCCGCACTTCACTATCGACCGGAGTAATACCCATCTCTCGTCTGCACCGTCATGTCTTTCTGTTTTGTAGCGAGATGGATTTTGTGATATCCGGGGGCAACATCCGGTCCCGGCGTGTAGCCGAGGCTGTACTGGTTGCGCAGCTCTTCTTCGATGCTCTTGTAAATTTCGTCGATGGGCTGCTTCTTGGAGACTTCAAACAGGCGGCCGCCGGTCTCCTTGGAGATTCGTTCGAGAATCTTTTTGCCGTCGGGGCGTTCTTCCTGAGGGTATCTGTGCCCGCCGCCACCGCCGTGCCGTCCCATTCCCGGACCTCCAAAGCCACCAAAGGGATTTTGAAATTGTTGTTCATCGGCAAACAAAATCGAATAGACGATGGTGTCGGCGCGCTGCGCGGTCATGATGGCGTCCACAAGAGTTTCCTTGCTGCCGTGGTCAACTCCATCGGAGAGCACGATCAACGCTTTGCGGCCCGGCTGTTTCTTGATGACCTCGTCGGAGGCCAAATAGACGGCGTCATAGAGCAAAGTGCCGCCTCCGCCGTAACGCGAACGCGAATTTGGGTCCCCTCCTCCGTTACCTCCTCCGCTCCCTCCCCCGCTTCCTCCCCCGTTCCGAACCAACTGAGGCGCGCCCAGCAAATCGAGTGCAGCTCTCCAGCTTCTGGCGGGAGGAAGTCAAATCCTGCAGAAGTTCCACTTCCCGGTCGAAATGAATCACGAAGGCTTTGTCTTTATCCTCGCGCAGCATGTCATCTATAAAACTGTGGCTGGCATTGCGCTCCTGGTCGAGGACGCGGCGCTGGCTTTCGCTCGTGTCCACCAGCAGGCCAAGCGACAAAGGGAGGTCGGTTTCCTTGGTGAAATAAGTGATCGTTTGGGGGCGCCCGTCTTCCTCCAGTGCGAAGTCATCCTTACCCAGGTTGGAGACGATCTGGCCGTGTTTGTCGCGCACGGTCGCCAGCACGCTGACGACTTTGACCTCGACACTGATCGGCGGCTGTTGTTCTTGCGAGCGCAATGAACCGGCGGGCAGCAGCAATGAGCTGATCAGAAGCGCCAGCCAACATGCCCTGCCAAGCCGCGCACCGATGAATCGCTGGGGTTCCATCGATTCTCTCCACACTTGATTTCCGGTTAGTAAGCCGCCCAGACCCTTGTAACTCCCAATAGGGATTCCCGTATACCTCTGACGGTTGCCTGCCGCTTTCTTGCGTGAGTTGCCTCAATCGGAATTGTTTTGGTGATCCTGGCGACGGGAGGATGCGAGGACCGCAAAAGATCATCTCCGTGTCTCTACCCACGGGTCATTCGCTCTTAAGCCCTCGGAGCAGCAATGGTTTCGAGCGGCTGAACGTCGCGTTGGACCTTTGCGGCAATCCTGTCTTCTGCGACTTCCAGGTCGTAGCGTGTCTGGAGGTTCATCCAGAACGTGGGCGTATTCTTAAAGTAGCGCGCGAAGCGGAGCGCCGTGTCGGCAGTGATTCCCCGGCGTTCGTTGACAATGTCGGCGATGCGAGTCACCGGGACGCGGAGGTCCAACGCCACCCTGTTCATGCTCAGGCCTAGCGGCTTCATGAACTCTTCGAGCAGAATTTCGCCCGGATGCACCGGCTTCAGTTTTTTAGCCATCCCATCCTCCTAATGGTAGTCAACGATCTCGACTTCGCAGGCGTGTCCAGAGCGCCAAACAAAGCAAATGCGCCACTGATCGTTGATTCGAATGCTGTATTGCTCTTGTCGATTCCCTTTCAGGCGCTCCAGTCGGTTGCCCGGCAAATTCGAGAGCGTTCGAAGATCGACCGCGGCATCCAGAATATCCAGCTTGCGAAGGGCCGAACGCTCGATGGCCTTGAACCGTCGCACGGTTTCCCGTTGAAAGAGGCGCTCGGTATCCGCGCAACGGAAGGAACGGATCACATTCCAATGCTGTACTGTTTTCCATTAGATGTCAAGCAGTACAACAAAGGGTCCCGCTGCGCCTTCGCATTTCACCCGCGGTTCCCCGCGGGTGGGATGACTCCGAAAACGAGCGATGCCAGATAGACCAGAATTCCCAGTCCGATCAAAGAGGCGCCAACGAATGCAAAGAGGACAAACGCGAGCGGATGGAACCACAGAAGCGAGGCAATTTCGACGAGCAGACCCAGGATGACCAGGGCGCTCGAAACTTGCAGTAGCCTTCGCTCACCAAATTGACGGAGCTTCATTGGACAGGACTCCAGAATTTGTCATTGCCTAGATTTGGTATGTCGTGCGCGGTGTCGTGGCAGCCACTGGTCAGGCAGGACATCTGATTCGATTTGAGGGAATCCATCAATGCGGAGTGCACCGGATTCCCTTCAAAATTGCGGGCGCCGAGGTGGCAGTGCAGGCACTGGGCGTTCTTGAATCCGCCCGGAATGCGGATGCTTGCCGGGTCAGGCGGCGTGCTCACATACTGAAAATAAACGCGCTTCAGGCCGCGCAGTTTGTCGAACAGGGGGCCGTAGAGGTTGTAGTCGGCGTGGCACGAGATGCAGGCCATTTCCGCCGGCACTCGGTGATTCTGAAAGTGTTGTGCGGGGATGGGCTTGGCGTCGTCGATATACAAGCTTCGCCCAAAAGGGACCATCACATGGCATGAAATACAAAAGCTGGTCTTTTCGGAACGCTCTACGTGCGTGTTCATCCCTCCCACAATACATAATGCCGGAAGCACACCCAGCCCGATGAAGGCCACGATCTTCCAGCCGGCCCCAGCCGTCACTGAGGGGCGAAACAAGAAAATGCAGGCCAGTATGATTGTGAGGACAATTTGACCGAGGAGAAGCCCAGTCACGAAACCTCCTGCTACCCCCTCCGCCAGCCGAGGAGGCAGCGATCTAGCGCAAAGACGCCTTGCCGCAACGATTACTTTTATTTGCCGAGTGAGCGCACGTAGGCTACCAGGCCCTTTATGTCAGCATCTTTCAGGGTCTTCGCATACGCGGGCATCTTATTTTTTCCCATGGAGATAATCCCGGCTAAGTCAGCATCAGACATTTTCTGCACGTCTGGCGACGCAAAGTCATGCGCCCCGACCGCTTTTCCGGCGGCCGTGTCTCCTTTTCCATCCGGCCCGTGGCACCCGGCGCACTTGGCCTTAAAGATGGTCGCCGCATCATCGGCTCGCATAGATGCACTCAGGAAAAGCGCAAACACAATCGCCAGGAATATATTCTGGCTGACTCGAAGCATTGAATGGTTCATTTCAGTTGCCTCCTCATTTGTCGAACAGTGACGCGCGATGCCGCCGCTGTTTCGTATTGACCTAGAACGCGTATCGAAACGAAAACGTCAGGTTGCTGCCGTTGAAATCCTGCGACGGAAGCGGCGCAAGTCCTGCCGGATTTGCAACGCCGTGGTCGTCGTACCCGTAATAGTTCCATGCCGTCTTGTAGGACAGGCCCTTGTAAATCTCAAACGCCAGGCTCGCGAGCGGCGTGAGGTAGTTAAAATCCAGCGTGCCGGTGGGCGCGAGCGGACTGAGAAAGGTGGTATTGCCGCGCACGATGCTGCCCGAATATCCGAGCATGGCGGTTACTCGTTTGTATGGTTTCCACATTACGTCGCCGTACGCGTAATAATCGTTGCTCGAATAGGAGGAAAGAGTTCCCAGAGGGGAGGATGCGCCCGGAATCGAGCAGAGCGCCGTGAAGACCGTGGAACCCGTGTCCGCGAAACAAATATAGGTCTGCGTATAGATGTCCATGTAATTGAAACCGAAATCGACGAACAGCTTAGGATTCGGAGCAAGGGTGGTCACAAAGCCGTAGGTGCGCCCGTGCTCCACGTTATTCACCATGGATACGTTGTCCCGATTTTCGTGGATATCGACGGAGCCGCTTACGACCGCCCAGGGGGCGGGAGTGTAGCGCACTTGAATCTTGTAACTCTGCAGTTGCCGGGGACTGATGCGCGTGAAGGAATTGTCATTGTAGCCGAACATCAGGTCCGCGGTGATCCGCAACTGGTCGGTTGGTCGCGCCGTGGCGCCCAATAGCGCCACGCTTTCATTAATTTGATATAGGTTTCGCGACGTGTCGTTGCCTGCTTCCGGCACAAGATTCGCGGGGGAACCTTCTTGAATCGTACCGTCCGCGTTCAGCGTGCAGGCGGAGGGTAATGTAGTACTGCCCGCAGCGGGTATTGCGCAATCACCGCGCGCGGCGTTGTAATAATTGCCCTTCGCGGCGCCACCCTGGAGAAACCCCGCCGTGCCGCCGGCGCCTCCAGGAAAGTAAATTTCACCCGCGTCGAAGGTGGCGCTGAAGTCGGCGATCGTGCGGGCCGTGTACATGTAACCGGCGTAGGCGCTGATTCTGTGCGTGATGTCGTACTTCAGCTCAATCGTATTCGACCGGATGTTCTGTCCCAAAAATTGGGAAACAATTTCATTCGTGATATCCGCTCCGGAACTCGAGTTGTGCTGCGGGCAAAGCGGACCGTTATAGGGAGGCGCGGGGCAATCCGTGGCAAAGTTTGCTGGCGTCACCGTTGCGATGGGCAGCAACAAGCCTGTCTGGCCGGCGCCGGGCGGCGTGGCGAACAGGTTTGTCTCAGCCGTTGCCCACATGGACGGGATGCGCCAGTTGTCGTACCGGAATTCATCGACGATATCCAGCTTGTCCGTCACACGGTAGTCACCCGACCAATTCGCGTTGGCGGAAATCCGCTTGGCCTCCGCCGGCCCGCCAGTCGTGCTCCCGCGTGTGACCGTCCGAGACGCCCATCCGTCGATGGCTTCGTTAAAGCCGCTGACCGTGTTGTTGCCGCTGCTGTAACTCGCCGAGCCGCTCATCGAAAGGTTCTTGATGTAAGTAGACTGAAAACTGAAGCGTTCGCTCGGGAACGTCGAGCGCGGGTTCTGTGTTTGGCTGTACGACAGGTATCCGTTGCAATTGGCGGTAACCGTCGGCGGAGTGGTGGCCGCGTTCGTTACCGGAATGGCGCAAGGGGAACTGCCGTTGAAAACGAGGCCCAGGTCCACGGGAGTGCCGTTGGAAAGCTGGTACGTAAGATTATTGTCCGTTTCGATGTTGTCCACCTTGGAATAGGTGAGCGATTCATCGAAGGACAGCGTCGTTTTTGAAATGCCACGGTAATCCACTCCCGCGCGATACGCGTTTGTGGTTTCGCGCACGTTGTCTGTCAGAAGCGGTTCCTCTCCTCCTTCAATAGTGGTGAAGGCCGGGCCGCTATTAACGTTGTAGGAATAGCCCAAGCGGAAGCGGATCCGTGATTGCGGAAACAGGGTCAGATCGTAGTCCTGCATCCGGCGGGACAAATCAAGCGCGTGCGGAGAATTGACGATCGGAGTCGCCGGATTGAAAACCGCCGGGTTCAGAGGATTCGCGAGGAGGTTGTAGTTCCAGATATTCTTGTCGCGCCGGTACAATGCGCGAAAATCGTACCATTTGTTCTTTTCGATTCGCAGGCGCGAAACGTCGTTGGGATCCCCGCCGTAACCGAAGTTGCTGAACGTGAGGCTATCGAACAGGATCCCCCGGTGGTCGATAGAGCTCATGTCCACCGTGTAATCGAACAGCCGGAAACCGGAATTGAGGTTGTCAAACGTATTGTAGTTGTTCAGGTTCCCACCAATCATGCTGTCCCGGTAGCCAAATTCAACGCTTTGCTGAATATTGTAGTTTCCGGTGGCTTTTCCCGCCGATTCATCCGCGGTTTGCGTCAGCGTCTGGTCTGGCAACTGAGACTGCGCCTTTGTGGACCGTACGCAGAACATTGTCAGCACAAAGCACAGAACCATCACCCGCCAACAGAATCGAGACGCAATTTCGCTTGCAAATGTCGCAACTGTTTCTTGGTCCGCAACGCTTCTACCTTTGCCCCTCAGTCGATCGCCGAAGTTCATCGCGCGTCCCCTATTTGAAGAATGTGTGGTCGACATTGGAACCATGGATCTGCGCGTGACATAGCGTGCAAGCCTGATATTGAGCAGCCTGGTTATGGAAAGAAGGGGCGCCCGGCGCATTCGCGAAGGAAGTGGTATGGCACGACAGGCACAATAGGTTCACGTTACTCATTTTCAGCATATGAGGGTTGGGCGAGCCGTGCGGGGTGTGGCAAGACTGGCAGCCCTCCACCTTCACAGGCTCATGCTCAAACACGAACGGGCCTCGCTTATCGGCATGGCAGGTGTAGCAAACCGCGTCCTGCGCCGCCGAGTACCGCACCTGCTTTGCGGCAACAGTTCCGTGCGGGTTGTGGCAGTCGCTGCACTGGACCAGCCCTTCATTCACGCGGTGGTGAAACGGCATGCTGAATTGAGGCTTCTGTTGAAGATGGCAGGAGTAGCAAAGTTCAGGCTGCGCTTTTACCAGCAGGAATTCGCGGGTCTGCGCATGGTGCGGCGAATGGCAGGAGATGCAACTGACATCGCTCTTCGCATGCAAGGAATTGATGGCCTGCATTTGCTGGGTGCCGGACGCGTGGCAGGTCAGGCAGCGATCGTTAATTTCCTTAGCGGAGTGGTTTTTGAAGATAAAAATCTTAGTTATGTCGCCGCCCCCAGCGACGTGCGCCGCTCCCGGGCCATGGCATCCCTCGCAGCCTTGCTTCGACGGGCCTCCACGAGTGTCATTCAATGTTTTCCAGTGCGGCGTTTTCTCGTAATTGTTGTAGATATCCTCGTGGCAGGCTTTGCATGTATCCGTCCCGACGTAATCGGAGCTGTCTGCAGCGGCGGGCGTTGCAGGCGTCTTGTTCTGGCTGGAGGCTGAGTTTGCGCTCGCCGCAACCTGTGCTTGCTCGTACCCTGGGCCGGGCCGCGCGTTTGCGATTGCAGGAGTAAATAGCGCCCCGGCAACGCAGGCCAACGCCATAAGGAAGCTCTCCGAGCGATTCACTCTCACCTCTCCAGTTGATGCGCCTTGAACAAAGCCCATTCTCAAATTCAATACAACTTATTCTTGGCAACAGCTTTCCGAAGTTCTGTGACAATCGTCATATCTCGACATGATTCAGGCCACAAGTTCGGACTCGAGGAGGTTGGCCATTTACCCAAGAGAAATCAATTTCAAATATGAAAGGATAGGTGAGTGACCTGGGTCGCGACTGTGCAATATTGAACATTTTGACTGCAATTCACCTTATGAACCGAAATAGAGTTCATAGCGTAAATGTGAGAAACAAATAAGTGCTGACGCAGATTGGGTATTTCCTCAGAAAGGGGCAGGCCTAGCTCTCTTGCAACAACTCTTCTAACCCACGCTTGTTCCTGATCGTGACGCTCGATCCCTTGATTTGCAAGAGATCCCTTTTCTTGAAATCCGCAAAGAGCCGCGTCACGGTTTCCCGTGAAGCGCCGATCATCTGGGCGATCTCTTCATGCGTCAGTGTGAGGCTGAATTTGATGGCTCCGTTTTCGGACGGGTGATGCGCGCTCCAGTCCAAAAGAAATCGTGCCAGCTTCTCACGCGCCGAATGGGAAAGGCCGATGGTGCGCATTTCGGCAAACGCCGTCTGGTAGGTTTCGCTGAGTTCCTGCGCCACGCGCAGCGCCGCTTCGCCATGGTCGCGCAGGAAATTCAGGAAATCAGTGCGGCTGATAAAATTCGCCTGCGTGGGCTCGATTACGTCCGCCGTCACTTCATAAGGCCGCCCGGAAATCGTGGCCGGCAATCCCAGCAGATCGCCCGGCTCGGAGATGCGAAGAATCAGCGTCCGGCCATCGGAGGAAGAGGTGGAAAGTTTGACGTGCCCGGCGCAGAGAATGAACACTCCGCGCGATGCTTGCCCTTCCACAAAAAGCGTGGCGCCTTTCGGGTAGGTGGCCGAACCGGTGATTTCCGAAAGCCGCTGCACCGCCGCAGGAGCGAGGTTGCAGAACAGCCGGGACTGCTTGTGCGGACAAGTCACGCAATTTTCAACGATCTGCAGTCCGTATGGAGAGCGCATAGAAATCCCTGTTCCCATAGTTCGCCCCTTGCCTCGATTCACGAAATGGAACCTGCCGCTCGAAGGAGTTTGTTCATCGTCCATCGCGGTTCACCACGCTCATGATGCGGGAGATCCCCGCCCGTTGACCGTGATGCGCATCACGCGATTCCGTGACCCAGGTCACATTCTTGGACTAACCACCTGTTCATAATAATTAATGAAGTGAAGGAGGTAAGACGATGCCGCAAGACGATCGAAATACCCTCGAAGTTCTAAAGGCGGAGTTGAACTACGTGCAAAAGGGAGGCTACGGCCGTTCCCCGCGCGAACCCTGGCGCGCGCAGCTGATTTTTGAAGACTCGCCAACCTGCATGAATTACGACAGCAAGGAAAATCGAGCCCCCTGCGCCGAATGTTTGTTAATGCAATTTGTGCCTGCGAACAAGCGCGGCGAGAAGGTTCCGTGCCGTCACATTCCCATTTCATCCGACGGCGAAACATTGCTTCAGATGTATCGCGGGGGGACGGAACAGGAAATCGAAGAGGCGTTAGGCGAATGGTTGCAGAAAGAGATTCTGAAGTTGGAGAGCTAGGAAAACCTGGCCTCAGCTTTGGTGAGGGCGGGTTGGAAAATGGTTGCGCGACCTGCACCGAAGAGTTTTGATCCTGGCCGCGCAAGGCATGGAGGCATGCCATGGTTCTAAATATTCGTCCAAAATGCGCGAATCCGAGTTGCGCAGCAGCGTTTGAGTGGTTGGCGGGCGGCAGGCTCTTCCGATTTCCGCGTGAATCCGGAGAACTCGGTCCAAGTGCGAGCGGCTCGCACCCGATCGGACATTTCTGGCTCTGCGAACGGTGCTCGAATGTCTACACGCTTCATTACGAGCGCGGCCGCGGAGTCGTGATTCTGCCGCTGTGGCCTGAATTGCCCGCAGCGAAAACCAATATGCACTTGCCTGCTTCCTGACCGATCCCAGGAAAGGGAAAGGCAAGGATGCATCCGGCGGCCGCCCCCTAACCCAATCGTACGGCGAATGCGGCCGCCGGCCTTCCTCTGATCGTGATCCGTGGCACGTGATTCGTGATCCGTGAAAAGCGAAACATGCCTGCCGCTTCATTTTGGAAACTAACCAGACCGAACGAATTTGCGGGGCGCAGCTCCACGCGTCCAAGAGTTTCTAAATTGCTCTTCTTACGAATCCGATGAGGATTACCTGTGAACTCGGCAATAGCCGGCGTAGTTTGAACCCAGTGGCAATTGTAGGGGCACGACATGTCGTGCCCCTACAGCCGAGGCGCAGAACTTTCGTTCTCTGGCGCTTATGGCTTTATCGCAACTTTGATTACCCCGTCCAAACGCTCGCCAAACAGCTTGTAGGCCTCCACGATCTTGTCCAGGGAAAACGTGTGCGTGATCAGATGGAACCAGATCCAGGCGGCCGTGACGCACGAGTTCGATCAACCTGCGCATTCGTTCTTTTCCGCCCGGGCAAAGCGTGGTGATGATCTTCTGATTGGCCAAACCCGCGGCAAATGGCTCGACGGGAATCGCGAGTTTGCCTGAATACACGCCGAGGCTCGAAAGCGTTCCGCCTGCACGGATCACGCGCAGTGCGTTTTCGAACGTGGCCTGCGTCCCGAGGGCCTCAATTGCTACGTCCACGCCCTTGCCGCCCGTCAGGCGCTTGATTTCAGCCACCACGTCGACTTCGTTTTGGTTCAAGACGATGTCGGCGCCCATCCGCTTGGACATGCGCGTTCGAACAGGATCCGACTCCACGGCAATGATCAGGCTCGCGCCCTTCAGTTTTGCGCCTGCCGTAGCACAGAGGCCGATGGGACCCTGAGCGAATACGGCAACGGTGTCGCCGATTTGCAGATTCGCGCTTTCCGCCGCGGAAATGCCGGTCGAAGCGATGTCCGCCAGAAGCACGACCTGCTCATCCGTCAGTTCATCGGGAATTTTGGCCAGATTTGCCTGGGCGCTGGGAACCAAAAGATATTCCGCCTGGGCGCCGTTGATGGTGTTGCCAAATTTCCAGCCGCCGATGGGGCCGCCGCATTGCGCGAGGTCGCCTCCGAGGCAGTAGTTGCATTGCCCGCACGGTGTGATCGCGCCGACCAGAACTCGGTCGCCAACCTCATATCCCGTGACGCCCACGCCCAGTTCGTGTATGACCCCTACGGGCTCGTGTCCGATCACCAGGCCGGGCCGCACGGGGTATTCGCCTTTTAGAATGTGTAAATCCGTCCCGCAAATGGTCGTCAGCGTAACGCGGATGACCGCCTCGCCCGGGCCGGGCTTGGGGATCGGGACTTGCTCGATGGCAATTTGATTGGGACCACGAAAGACCAAAGCTCTCATCGTCGTCGTGGACTTTTTTTGCACGGGAACCGAAGGAAATGTTGCGGTGGGCATGATGGCCTCCTCACTATTCACCTTCAATATGGCGGAAGGAAGATTCTTCGTATGTGACTCGTATCACAGGCGAATGTGGGGAAGAACACGCCGAATAGCGCTGATTCGTGGGGCTATAAGTCAAGTGCGATGCGAATCGCGCTCAAGTCGGCATTTTTCACGACCTTGAATCCGTAGCGCGCGGCGAGAGCCCGCATGGTCATATTTTCCGGAAGAATGGTCGCCGTGATCCGTTCCAATTTTTCATCGCGCCCGACCTGGATCAATCGTCCGAGTAACTCGGATCCCAGGCCAGCATGCTGAAACCGATCGGCCACGAGGACGGCGACTTCCGCTTCGCTGGTACCGGGCGCTCGTGACAGCCTGCCTACGGCAATGATTTCGGCATCTCCGCCTTGCGGATTTGAGTGCTCCGCAACCAGCGCCATTTCCCGGTCGTAATCGATGAAGCACTTTCGCAGCAGCCGGGTGTGCGCGACACGGGTACTGAGTTTTTCCATGTGAAAAAACCGCAAGTACACGCTGCGATCCGAAAGCGTCTCATGAAACTTTGCCATCGCGGGCTCGTCTTCAGGCCGGATCGGACGGATCAACACTTGCATTCCGTTTTTCGCTTGCCACTGCGCAACGTAACGCACCGGGTACGGCCGGATGGCGGAACGCGGAAGCTGTTCCTCCGCAACGCCCGGGTCCTGCAAAACGATCCGCGCATCGAGAGCCATGACGCGCTCGGGCGTCGCGACCAATGGATTGATATCCACTTCCTTAATCCAGCGTTGCTCGACCACCATCCTGCTGAAGCGGATGAGTGTGTTTTCCAACGCGGCCATATCGACTGCTGCGCGGCCCCGGACGCCTTGCAGTGCGCGGTAAATTCTCGTTTGCTCCATCAAGCGCACGGCCAGCGTGGAATTCAGCGGCGGCAGCGCCAGCGCGCGGTCGCGATACACTTCCACCATTTGCCCGCCGGAACCAAAAAGGATGACGGGCCCGAATTGAGCGTCCACGCTACTGCCCAGAATGAGTTCGTATCCGTCGAGCTTCACCATGGGTTGCACTGTCACGCCAAGAAAATGTTCGGCTCCGACTTTTTCCCGCACGGACTTTTCGATCTCGCGATAGGCCCGCGCGACGTCTTCCCTGTTTTGAAGATTCAGCTTCACGCCGCCCACGTCGGATTTGTGCGTGATCGTCTCCGAGTTGAGCTTCAGCGCCACGGGAAAGCCGATGGCTTCGGCGCACTCGGCTGCCTGAGATTCATTCGAGGCCAACCGCGTTTCAACGGTGGTGATTCCATACAGCGCGACCACGCGCTTCGATTCCGCTTCTGTCAAAATCGTCCGGCCCTTGGCGCGAATCTCTTCGAGAAAGGATTTCGCCTGCGACTGCGCTTCGCCGAATGAATCCGCCGCTTCGCTCAGAACGGGAGTTTCGTACAGGCCGCGGAGGTTGTACGTATATTTCCACATGTAGGTGAACGCGCGCGCCGCCGTGTCCGGATAGGAAAACGTGGGAATATTCGCAGCGTTCAAGATTGCGATGCCCTCCGCGACGCTCTTTCCGCCCATCCAGCTTGCCAGCACCGGCTTGCCGTGAACGCTGGCATGAGCTTTCAGGCTCTCGGCGACATGCGCAGGATCCGTCATTCCCTGCGGCGCGAGGATCACCAATAGGCCGTCGCTGTTCGGATCTTTCGCCGCGATTTCCAGCGCCTTCGAGTAGCGCTCCGGCCCGGCGTCGCCGAGAATGTCGATCGGATTCCCGTGGCTCCAGTGCGCGGGAAGCAGCGTGTTGAGAGAATCCATCGTCGCGTCGGACAGCGGCGCGAGCTCGCCCCCGACGGATAGCAGGCGATCGGTTGCGATAACGCCGGGCCCGCCCGCATTGGTGAGGATCATCAATTTTGGTCCGCGCGGCCGCGGCTGCTTGCTGAGAACTTCGGCCATGTAAAACAGATCCGAGACGCTCGACACGCGCAGGACGCCGCACCGTCGCACGGCCGCGTCGAACACTTCATCGCTCCCGGTCAGCGCTCCGGTGTGCGAGCTGGCCGCCTTGGAGGCTGCCGGCGTGCGCCCCGCTTTGATCACAATGATGGGTTTGCGCAGCGCGACTTCGCGCGCCGCGGAAAGAAACGATCGCGCGTCGCCGACCGACTCCATGTACAGCAGAATGCTTCCGGTCGCCGGATCGTCTCCAAAATAATCGATCAGGTCGCCCCAGCCCACGTCGAGCATCGATCCGGTCGAAACGATCGCGCTGAAACCGACCTGCTCCTGCAAACTCCAATCCAGGATGGCCGTCAGCAGCGCCCCGCTCTGGCTCAGAAACGCGACGTTGCCGGGCCGCGCGATGTCTTGCGCAAACGTCGCATTGAATCCCAAGTGTGGATTCATGACGCCGAGGCAATTGGGGCCGATGAACCGCATCGCTCCACGGCGCAATTGTTCTTGAATTTCAAGTTCGAGCGCCGCGCCTTCCGGCCCTCGTTCCTTGAATCCCGCGGAGATCACCACTGCGGCGCGAACACCTGCATCCACGCATTCACCCACGACACCCGGCACGGTGTTTGCCGGCGTCACGATAACGGCAAGGTCAACTTTTTCCGGGACGTCTCCGATCTTCGGATAAGCGCGAAGGCCGAGCACGTCGGTGTGGTTTGGATTGACAGGGAAAATACGGCCGCCATAGGAAGGAATGTGCAGGCGTTCCAGCACGACGCGGCCGACGCTCCCTTCCCGATCCGTCGCGCCGATCACGGCCACGGATTTCGGAGAGAACATGCAGTCAAGCGCGGAGCGGGCTTCGCCACTATGCTCACCTGAATCGCTCATCACTGCGATGCCTCTTCCCGCGCGGAAAATGCATTTACAAATCCGTTGCGATAGGAATCATACGAAAGGAGTGCGCCGCATGCACGCTCAGAAATCCGTCATGCGATGGAACGGCAGAGCGGTGCGGACAGCATTCAGAACAGCGGCCAAATCAATGATTTCCTGCGCGATCGCGCCCCCGATGGGGGGAAGATAGCCAAGCGCGGCGGCCACCATTCCAACCACGCTTAGACCCATCCCTCCCACCGCGCTCATGAGGGCAATCGAGCGCATGCGCCGCCCAATGTGCAATAGCTCATCCACCTTCCCGAGGGATGCATCCAGGACGACGGCGTCCGCGGCCTCCGCCGTGATGTCACTGCTCATCCCAAACGCGACTCCCACGGTCGCCGCCTGCATGGCCGGAGCGTCGTTAATGCCATCACCGACGAACAGCGTTCTCGCCGCCGCAGTTTCGCGCCGGACAATTTCAACTTTTTCTTCCGGACTCTTCCCCGAATGGATTTCGTGGATTCCCATCAGATCTGCGAGATATTGAACTTCGGATTCGCGGTCACCTGAAACGAGAAGAACACGGTTGACATGATGGAGCGGCCTCAAATGCTCGACAAAACTGCGCCCATCCGAGCGCGGCACATCGCGGAACCGGAACGTGGCGGCGTATTCGCCATCAAGAAACACAACACATTCGAGGCCGGGAGAAATTTCCGGAAGGGGCGCCCCTGAATCCGCAACTTTCTTGCGTCCCGTGATCCAGACTTGATCTCCGCCAACAACGCCGAGCAACCCTTCACCCTGGCTCTCACTCACTTTCAAGACTGGATCGAGCGGAAGGTTCGCTCGTGAGGCGGCATCGAGAATCGCGCGCGCCAGCGGGTGCTTGGAATAGCGCTCCAGACTTGCCGCAGCGCGAAGGACATCGCTTTTGCTTGCTCCTGCCGCGCAAAGTATTTCTGTCAGCGCAGGGCGGCCGTACGTCAAAGTCCCGGTCTTGTCGAAAATCAGCGTCGTGCATTTCCCCACTTGCTCCAGGACGGCCTGATTTTTGATGATGATGCTTCGCCGGGCCGAGAGCGAAATCGCCCCGATGATCGCGACCGGAATGGCCAGCAGGAGCGGGCAAGGCGTGGCGATCACCAGAACTGCTAGAAACCGTTGGGATTCTCCGCTCGCAATCCACGAGCATATCGCGATTGTGACGGCCAGAGGCGTGTACCACGCGCCCAGCATATCTCCGAGACGCCGCAGCCTCGGGCGACGCTCCTGCGTTTCCTGCATGACGCGAATGATGCGCGCATATCGCGAATCGATCGGAAGCTTCGTCGCGCGAACGGCGAGCGCGGATTCGCCGTTGATCGCTCCCGAAATCACTTCGGCGCCCTCTGCTTTCGACGTTTCAAATGGCTCGCCCGTAAGATACGCTTCATTCATCCTTCCCTGGCCTTCCACGACCACACCGTCCACCGGACAAATTTCATGAGGAAACACGACGAGCACGTCCCCGACTGCTATCTCCGCAGCCTTGATGTCGACAATCCCCTGTTCCGTTTTGCGGTGAGCTGTCTGCGGCATCCGCTTGGATAACGCCTCCAATACGGAGGATGCTCGCCGCGTCGCGAACTCCTCGAGTACCGTTCCTCCCGAAAGCATCAGGACTACGATCGACCCGACAAGGAGTTGCCCCATCAGCGCAGAGGCGATGATGGAGATGCCGGCCAATAGGTCGGAGCCAAATTCGCGAGCCAGGCTTTTTTGAATCAAGCGGAAAACAAGAGGCAGGCCGCCGAAAACGAGGACAACGTAAAGCGGGAAGGCTTGCGCCAGACCTTGATTGCCAAAACCAAACCGCAAGATAAGGTGCGCAGCAATGCCGGTTACCGCAACGGCGGCAATCAGCAAATCCCGGCGGAATTGGCCATCGGCATTTGCGATAGAAGAGACCCAGGGTTGAGGAGAATTACTCGTGCCTGTTTTATTGAAACGCTCCTCAACCCTGGGCACATCCGCTGCGATCGGCGCCGGGACCATATCCGCCTCGATTGCGGTTCACGCACGCACGGTCAGAACCGGGCACTGGGCCTTTGCAACCACATCATGCGCGATCGACCGCAGCAGATGTGTTGTTGCGCCCACTCCTCCTCGCGGATCGCGCACGCCGAGGACGATCAGGTCTGCGCCAAGAGCAATGGCAACCTCCATGATTTTCTCCGCCTCCGCCCCTTGCTCGACCCTGCATTTCGGTTCACACCAAAAATCGGCTCCAGCCGGCACCAGGGCTTGCAGCCGGCGCATCGTGGACTCCACGTATTGCCCCGCATGCACCAGTTCCCCGACCTCAGCTTTGCCGGTCACGTTCAGCAACGTCAGATTCGACAGGTGTTCCTGCGCCAAAGATACGGCGAATGGCAGCGCGGCAAGGGACTCAGGTGAAAAGTCCGTCGCATAAAGAATCTCCTTCATCGCCAGGCGGCGCTCCGTGTTACGCGAAACGTGCGGCCCCACCGTGAGCACCGGGCAAGAAGCCTTCCGGAAAATTTCTTCCGCCGCCGATCCGAGCAACGCGCGGCTGACGCCAGTCCGTCCATGTGTGCCCATGACGATCAGGTCCGTCTTCTGCTTATTCACAATTTCATGGAGCGTGGGCCACAGATCACCTTCGGTGACGGTCACTTCATGGGGAACCGTTTCCAGCATCTCGTGCATCTGCTTCGCTTCAAATTTAGCCTGCTCTTCGGCCGCTTCGAGCACCTGGGGCAAAGCCTCGGGGCCCACGATGGGATACGTCGCGGGAAACCGGACGTGCAAGCCATGCACTTTGGCGCCGTATTGTTTCGCCAGGCCAATCGCATAGGGCAAAGCAGCTTCCGCACTGGGAGAAAAGTCCGTCGCGAATAGAATATTCTTCAGAGCGATTCGAGCTTTGGCTGCGACAGCGTTCATAAGTCACCTCCTCATATATCTTGTATATGCTGAGCCCGGAACTCTGGATGTGATTGGTGTCACATTGCGCGGTGAGGCATGTCACATTCTTAAAAACTGCCGTGCGCGATGCTCTCCGTAGAAGTCAGGCCGGCTTTGGCAAGGAGGGGGCAGATGCGAAATCTCGTGAGAATGCGGGAAATCGTGTCGGAGGCGCCTCCTCCAAACTTTAGCCTCAAAGAAGATCCCGCCTTCTGTGTGGAAAGGAGCGAACCCATGTTGCATGAATTGATTCCATCATCGCCCGCCGCTAAATGGACCTGCGCCCCAGGGCCGCGTTCCATGTGGGCCTACGGCCCGGAAAGGCTGCTGAGGCACCCCGACGCTGAGTCCGGTGCATGCCCAGACAACCTTCAGGAAGGACCTGTCCCTCTTTCTCATCCAAGTGGGGTGACAGAGATCGAGTTGGAAGAAAACAAGGAAATGGGAGATGTGGCTTTCAATGAGGGACACTCACTTTTCCAGGAAATATTTTTCTTTTGCACGGTCAAGGATGTCGGCGACGTTCCGGGAGCCCGCTGTATTTACGTCGAAACTGTTGTGGATCGCGATTCCGGCCTCGCCTTCGCAAAAGTGTACCCCTCAAGAAATGCCATGAACGCCGTCGATATTCTGGAAAGCCGTGTCGTGCCCTTCTTCGAGCGGCGGGGAGTTGCGATCAAAGAAATTCACACTCGCAAAACGAGCGAATATTTCGGCTTGCCACCCGTGCATCCGTTTGAAACTTACCTCGCCACTTCTCATATCGAACATCTGCCGAAGGGCGAGCCCAGCCATCCCGACAATTTTCTTTGCGAGGAGTTCTACCGGTTCCTGCTGAAGGAGTTTTTTCTTCCTGCTCTCCGGAAAACTTTCCGGCTGTCGCTGGAAAATCTGCAAAAAGACTTGGATGCATTCGTTGAAACGTACAACGCCATGCAAATGAAGCGTGAAAATCAAATGAAAAACGCGCCCCATCCATGAACGAATTTCCCTGTTGACCTGTGATCTGGTTGTGATATTGCTTTGCCCTGACTTTTTCAAGCGAACAGAGCCGTTTTGAAATTCCGGCAGGATAAACCTTGTTTTCAGCCGGGTGCGCCTGAGTGCGCGCCCTTCAGAAGCGCCGCGTCGCAAGCGAAAGGACAATCGCAATGTTTGAGCAGATCCTCGACCCCACAGGACATGTCTGGCTCAGCGTGTTGGTTTCGCTGGTCCCGCTGATTGCTCTGCTGTTCATGCTCGCGGCGCTGCGCATGACTGCCTGGCTCGCCTCCATTCTCGTCGGCGTGATCACCATTCCCGATCGGCGTTTACGTCTGGCACGCGCCGCTTGCCGGTACCCTCAAGTCGTATTTGTACGGCGGCCTGACGGGCTTCTGGGTGATTGACTGGATCACCTTCTGGGGCCTGATCATTTTCAACACCCTGGTGCTGACCGGCGATTTCGAACGGTTCAAAAGCTGGATGATTCACCACGCCACCGCCGACATTCGAATTCAGACCATCATGCTGGCGTGGGCCTTCGGCGCGCTGCTCGAAGGGCTCGTGGGGTTCGGCTATCCGTGGGCTGTGGTGGTGCCTATTCTCGTGGGATTGGGAATCGCGGATCTGGATGCCATTCGCGTCGCCGCGCTCGCCAACAATGCGCCTGTCTCCTACGGGGCGCTGGGCGCGCCCATCCTCGGCCTTGCCGCGGTGACCGGCTTGCCGATGCTCGCGTTGTCCGCTTCGATCGGCAATGTCGTGGCGGTGCTGGCGTTGCTTCCTCCGTGGGTGCTGATTTATCTGGTCAGCGGATGGGAAGGCGTAGCCGAAGCGTGGCCGCTGGCGATCGTCGGCTCGCTTTCCTATATTTTGGGCCAGTGGCCGGTGGCTCACTACCTGGGGCCGTACCTGCCGGATTTGAGCGGGGCTTTGGTTTCGTTCTGGGTCTTGTTTATTTTTGTGAAAGTTTGGCGCCCGAAGACGATTCGCGGATTCGGCGGCAAGCCACTTGCTGTAGCGTATCTTTCGGAAGCGGACGCTGAGCGAAATGGGAGGCATGCGGCAGGCGTTGAACGCCTGGATGCCCTTCCTGGTGCTGATTCTGGTCGTGGTGGGGTGGACAGGGCCGTGGTCGCATCTCCCCGGATACAGTCTGACGAAGCTGACGGTCCAGGCGATTTCTTCCGTCACGCATAGCGCCATTTCCTCGACTTTCAACTTCGCCCCGCTTGGCGGCGGGACGTCGACCCTGGCTTCGTGGCTGATTATTTTGGCCATCCTGCGGCCCAGCCGGCAGGCAACTGGGGCAGGTTTTTTCGCGCACGTTCAAGCAGATGTGGGGCGCGCTGCTCGTCGCGTTTTTTATTTTTGCGCTGGCCTACACGTTTGTCTTCACCGGAATGGCCAACTCGCTGGCCTTCGGGCTCTCCAAAATCGGATTGTTCTTCGTTGTGCTCGCGCCCGTTCTCGGGTGGATTGGCGTCGCTCTTTCCGGCAGCAACACTTCCACGAACGCGATGTTCGGCCCCGTGCAGGCGATGACCGGAAGATTGCTGCATCTTCCGGTGCTGCTCTTGCCTTCTTTCAATTCGGTCGGTTCGGAAGTGGGCAAACCGATCGCGCCACAAACCGCCAGCGTGGGCGTTTCAACCAGCAAACTTGTGCGCAGCGAAGGCCAGGTTATCCGCCACAATATGGGTTGGACGCTCATTCTGCTCGGCTATCTGATCCTGATCAGCGTGCTTTTCTATTATTTCTTCCCGAATTCGATGTCGCTGTAGGACAGGCTTCAGCCTGTTTGCTTTTCCGCACGCCAAATCAAAACCGACAGGCTGAAGCCCGTCCTACTGAAAGCCATCACGGAATAACAGGCGGAACGTAAGTAAACGTCCGAGCAAAGAACCACATGAAGAAGAGCACCAGCACAAAGTTCACCATGAAATAAAGCATCCCATACCCGATCAAGTCTCGCGCCTTCACTTTCAACAAGCCCAGAAGAGGCAGCATCCAAAATGGATTGATCAAATTCGGCAATGCCTCCGACGTGTTGTAAATCTGCACGACCCATCCGAGATTTACGTGCAGATCTTTCGCCGCCTGCAAAACGTACGGCGCTTCGATAATCCATTTGCTGCCGCCGGAGGGCACGAACATCCCGAGGAGAGCCGAGTAAATCGACACCAGGATGGGATACGAATTCGTCGAGGAGAAGCTAACAAAAAAATGGGCCAGCTTCGCGGCCAGCGTGGAGTACGTGATGATCCCGAAAATTCCGCCGTAAAACGGAAACTGGATCAGGACGCCCGCGGTCGCCGGAACTGAATCATTCACCGCGCGAACGAACGACCGCGGCCGCCAGTGCAGCAAAAGCCCCACCATCAGAAACAAAAAATTGTAAGTATTCAAATCGAGTGCGGCGAGGGGACCTTTCGCGGCAAGAACCTGCGCGATGTAGGCCAGCCCGAGAACCCCCACCACAATCGTGAGCGCGGGCGCGTATTCCAGCCATTCCGCGGGCGTCTTGCGCTCTTCGAGGGTCTTGACTTCGAGACCTTCGGTGACTCCGAAGGATTCCGCGTCTTTCGTCGAGCTTGCCGGCGTGGATAGATAGGCCACAGTGACGCAGGAGATGGTAAGGATCACCGCAGTGGCGGCGCTCTGCCAGGTGTAGATCGTCAGGCTGAGCGGAATTACGCCGCTGATCTTGAGCAGCGCGGAAGGAATCGACGCGGGCGTCGCCATCACCAGCGCGGCGGAAGAAGATAGTCCCAGCGCCCACACGCTGCCATTCCCTATGAAGGCGGCAGCGCCAATCGCGCGGTAGTCGATGCCGCGCACGTTTCTCACAATTTCTCTTACGAGGATGCCGCCGAAGATCAGGCCGAGCCCCCAGCTCAACAGCGACGTCATCATCGAAAAGAAGACCACGAAAGCGACGGCTCCTCGGGGGGTGCGCGGCACTTTCGCGAGCTTTTGAATTAACTTGTGCACTGGGGGCGACGTGGCGACAACAAATCCTCCAATGATAATCATCGCCATCTGCATCGTGAACGGAATCAGCCCCCAAAATCCGTCCCCGAAGTATTTGATCAGGTTTCGCGTCCCGACTCCGGCAAACTCCCCGGCCACAAACACAATGATCAGTCCCACCAGCGCGAAAACAAATGCGTCCGGGAACCACTTCTGCGACCAGTCGGCCAGCCCCATTCCCAATCGTGCAAACACACCCGCGGAATCTTTATCGGCGTCCCGCATCGCATTTCGCTCTGGAATCGACTCCATGCGTCCTTTCCAAACCGGACAGGTTGCAAGCGCGGACAGTCTAGCCCGAATTTCCCGTCAAGAATTGAGAATCTGGAAGTAGTGGCGCCGGCGTCTCGCTCGTCCCGATGCAAGAGGGGCCGGCGGGTTTGCGCAGTATGGTTGCAGGAAAAATCGGCGGAGGGACGCCGGCGCCACGTAACACCCGCGTCCAGTGGCTAGTCCCTTGCCCGCAGCGATCGGCGCTCAACTCGTCAACGCAGGCACGAGCTTGCTCATATCGGATAGGCTCTCGAGCGATTTCACGGAAGCAATGACGGATTCCGCTTTCGCGGTAGGCCACTTCGCAAATTCGGCACAACCCCTGAACTTGTCGGCCACTTCGTCATAGCTCATTGGATTTGACGGGCTGCCTTTGGCGAATTCGGCGCGTCCCGTATATACCTTCCCGTCCTTCATGGTGATTTTCAGGAGGCTGGTCATTTTGTCGAGCCCGGCGTTTTCCGCCACAGGGTCAATGTAGAAGTTCACGCGCTTGATCATCTCTTGCACATCGGGGCGCTGCACGACCTTGTCCTGAAATTCCACCAGGCCAGCCTTGCGATCGAGCAGCAGAATGCTCATGCAGAATTCCATGCTGAATTTTCCTTGCAAGCCCGTCGTCGGGCGATGATGCAGCAGTGATGTCAGCATGGCGTGGTTCGCTCCGACATCCACTTTTTCGACGTCGGCAGCCTTAATGTCGTGCTCATGAATCAGGCGCAGCATTTCTCCCATGGCAGGATGCGACAACGAACCGGACGGGTGCGGCTTGATCGAAACGCCCGGCGAAGCTAGCGTCCACGGCTTTCCCAAGCGGCCGACGATCGCATCGGGATCGAATCCGCCGCCTTCGGCTTGAAAAAATCCCAGCGGCGCTTCCAGAATATCAACGGCGGCTGTCCATCCGAGCGCTGCCAGATCTGCTGCGACGGTCCCGTTTTCCGCGGCGTGTCCCGCCTGAAACGGTTTGGTCATGGAACCGAAATTGTCGCGAAAGCCGCCGCCTTCGGTTGCGCCTATTCCCAGGGCGTAAACGGTTTGCATCACGTCGAGGCCACGAAGTCTGGCGCACGCCGCAGTGCTGCCGAATGTGCCGCACGTTCCGGTGGAATGAAAACCCTCGTCGTAGTGGCGCGGAGAAATGGCTTCGTTAATCTTGGTCTCGACCTCCACGCCCATGTGATATGCCACCATGAAATCCTTGCCGGAGCGGTGTCCCAACTCGCAAATGGCAAACGCGGGAGGAAGAACGCCGACGGTCGGGTGCGTCAGGAGGCCATAGATGCGGTCTTTGGCCGCGGAGAGTTGCGTGTCGTCATAATCGTCAGCGTGGATGGACACTCCGTTCACAAAAGCTGCAAAGCGCGGATGGGCTTTCATTCCACTGCCGATGACACTGGCGCGCATCTCGCCCATTCCGAAAGATTCCGCGTATTTCCGCGCAATCGGACCCATGACCGAAGCCGATCCCGCGAGCGCCAAACCGAAGCCGTCCAAGATTGATTTCTTGCCCAGCTCGATCACGTCCGCCGGAATGTCCTCGTACTTCGTATTGACGATAAATTCAGCCACGGATTTGGTGAGTCCCGGCGCTTTCGGAAATTCCGCCACGGGCGCCGGAGAAGCGTCCACGCGGCGGCTGGTCAGCGCCAGCGCCGAGGCGGCTAATGAAGTCTTGAATAAATCACGGCGGTTCATGAGTCATGTCCTCGATTCGTTTCAGAATTCAGTTCTTTGCGGCGCGCAAAAAGGGCGCCACAGAATTTCCATAAATGTGCGCGACGTTTTCC
This sequence comes from uncultured Acidobacteriota bacterium, assembly GCA_963804145.1. Classification (GTDB taxonomy): domain Bacteria; phylum Acidobacteriota; class Terriglobia; order Acidiferrales; family UBA7541; genus Palsa-360. The sequence continues at coordinate 296,331 of CAWDPI010000013.1, forward strand.
GTGCCGATTTTTTTCCGAATGTCCGCAGGCAACTGGTTGAACAACAGAATGGTCTGCTGCCACCTCTTGTCGGCGTCCTTTGGTTCCGGATAGTGCTGGTCGCTTCCGATAACGAAACGATCTGGAAAATCGGTGAACAATTTTAGCCATTCCGGCTTGATCTTGCCGTCACTGCCGAGCGGGTAGTTCCTTCCGTGGGCTTCCGGATCGGTCTTGATCTCCATGTACAAATTTGGATGCGCCTGCAACAGGCGGCGGTCGAGCTGGACAGTCCGAAATCCTGTGAAATCAGAACCCAGGTGCGCCCAGATAACCTTGGCGCGCGGATTGTGCGCCAAGAAACGTTCGAATGCGGCGATGTTGGCGTGCAACCGCGGCGCATTCGGCGGAGACTTGAGGTCCGGCGGGAGTGCCATATCCTGAGGGACAGCCTCCATGTGAAGATCAATGGGGACGCCGTGTTCGGCCGCCAGATCAGCCAGCAGAAGATAGAGCGGATGGTCCGGAGGCGCAGTCTGGTACGGCGTGAAGCCATCGAAATGCTCCGCCGTCATTTCGCCGAAGCCGACAACGCCTTCGCGTAAAAGTTCCTCCGCGCGCGCCTTAAATTTTTTCTGAACTTCCGGCCCCGCATCGCCGGTGGCCACGGATTGCATGATCATGGCGTTCAGTGATCCGCCGCCGCCCGTGATCGCGAGCTTGCCGGGATGCTTCTTGACCTCGGCGAGGAGAATCTCCGAGTCATAGCGGCCCGGGTGATCGAACGTGTCAAGCGAAATCTGAAAAAAGATCATGGCCGCGTTTTCGCGGCCAAGAGCAGCCAGCGCGGAGCGAATCGGCCCGTCGGGATCCTTTTTGTCAAAATCAAAATGAGCGTGTTCTTCCACAAATGGGGTCAAGGCCGGGACCGGTTCCATCGCTTGCGGCATTTTCGCGGATTGCGAAGAAGTTTGACGCGCGAGCGAAACGTGCGCGAGAAACACCAGCGCGACGAGGGTGATGCCCGGGATTGCCAAAATTTCCACAAGCTTCCCCGGCAATCGCTTCATCGCGCAACTCCGATTTTGTCAGCCATTTTCTTGCCCGTTTTCTTGCCCGTTTTCTCGAATGTTCGCGCCCGACTGTGCTTTCCGTTCGTGAGATTCTGTCCGTTGTGCGCGCTCGATGGCAAGCGATTTCTTCCGCATTCCGGTCGATGTTAAGATGTTCGCGAGAGGCCCGCTATGAGCGAAAAAATCCGCAAGACCGAAGCCGAATGGCGCAAGATTCTGACGCCCCAGCAGTATTATGTGGCCCGCCAAAAAGGCACCGAACCCCCCGGCACGGGCGAGTACGAAGACACCGAAGAACCGGGCGTGTATGTCTGCATCTGTTGCGGGCAGCCTCTGTTCAGCTCGGAAACGAAATTTCATTCCGGTTCCGGATGGCCCAGCTTCTACGCGCCGGTTGATGAAAAGAAAGTTGAGATCGACCGTGACGTAAGCCACGGGATGACGCGCGAGGAAGTGTTGTGCAGCCGCTGCGACGCGCACCTCGGCCACGTCTTTCCCGACGGCCCGCGCCCGACGGGCCAGCGCTACTGCATCAATTCCGCCTCCATTAAGTTGGTAGACAAGGACGAATAATGGCGAGCAGCGCGATGGCTCTTTTTTCTATTTCCCTGTTACGCTGGGTTTCTGTGCCCGTCCAATTCCTTCGCGCCGCAATTTTTGCATGCCTTCTAATTTCCGTCGTCGTGAGTTTGCCTGCGCCGGCGCGCGCCTGGGGTTGCGAAGGACATCAGGTGGTCGCACTTCTAGCCGAAAAGCATCTCACCCCGCACGCGCTTTCAATGGCGAAAAAAATCCTGGCAGAAGGCCCCATCGATCCCAGCCTCAGCCGTTTCTGCAAGCCGGGCGCAACCGATCCCCTGGCCGACGCCTCCACGTGGCCCGATGACATGCGCGGATTGCGCCCTGAAACGGCGCCATGGCATTACGTCGACATTCCCCTTGGCACAACCCGGCGCGAAGTCGAGAAATTTTGCGATCCAAAAGAAGGCTGCGTCACGCGCGCCATCTCAGACCAGCTTGCGGTCCTGCGTTCCTCGGAAACTGACCCTCGGAAAAGAGCAGACGCATTGCGTTTCCTAATCCATTTTGTAGGTGATCTCCATCAGCCACTGCACGCCACGACAAATAACGATCAAGGCGGCAACTGCGTTCCCGTGGCGTTCTTCGACGCCCTGCCCCAATTGAGAAATCCGCTAACGGAAAGCTACGCTCCGAACTTGCACGGCGTGTGGGACACCAACATCCTCGCCAGAGCCACAGAGGGAAAAACTGTGGAGCAGGTCGCATCCGATCTGGATCAATCTTTCCGAAAGAAGATCGCGCGCTGGGAAAAGGGCTCGGCGGATATCGACGCATGGGCCTGGGAAAGCTATCAATTAGCAGCGAAGATGGTTTATGGCAAATTGCCGGTGCGCATCCCAGTGGAAGCTCCGCAGCCGATCACGTCCTGCGCGGATGACAATCACATTTCTGCGCGCATGTTGAAGGTAAAGGAACACCTGGACGCGCCCTACCAAGCCGCGGCAGTTCCCATCGTGCGCCGGCGTCTGGCGCAAGCCGGAGCAAGGCTCGCCCTGCTGCTTAATCAGCTCTGGCCGTAGAACACTAGCCACTGTGACGGAACTAGACCCGCCGTCAAAATATCTTTCCAACGGTTCGTCGCTTTACTGAAGGGTAGCCGTTACATTCAAGAAATGCACGGTCGTACTGGTTTGACCCTGAATATTCAACACTGTACTGCCGGTCACCGCCTGGTTGAGGCCAGCGGAAGTGGAAGACGTGTTCGAAGGATCGCCGGAATACTGCGCGGTTACGGTGTAGAGACCCGGAGATGCAATCGACGTGGTCAGAGCGGCCGTGTTGCCGACCAGATTGGCCGTCCCATAGGAACTTCCGTTGACGTAGAAGTTGACGCTGCCCGTGGGCGCGCCGGCACCCGTCACGGTCGCCGTAAAGGTCACCGGGGACTGCATGGGAACTTTGGACGCGCTAGTTATCACTGTGGTCGATGTGGGGCTGACCGGCGGCGGACCTTGCCCGGTGCCGCCCGACGAGCCGCCTCCGCAACCAAGGGCTACGCTGACGACTCCGAAGAGAACGAGGCATGTCCGCATCCGCCAATTCAAGGACCGTCCCCTTATTCCAGCACAAATGAAGAAGGCGGTAAGCCCACATAGAACATATATTCCAATAAATGAAAGGTTCACAGGGAAGTGCACGAAGGGTCCGCCAGAGGCGGCGCGCACCGCGGCAGGGCCGGCTCCCTGCGCACTCGGAGTCAAAGTGAGCATCGCGCTACCGTTGACCCCATTGTTCAGATTCACTGTCGTAGGGGAAATGCCACAAGTGTATCCGACAGGAAGATTTCCGCCACAGGAAACCGCAACAGCGCTCGGCAAATTGCTTGCCGGAGTGATTGTCACGGAAAGCGTTCCGGGTTCACCAGCAGAGATCAGGAAAGGAGTTGTCGGAACGGCCAGACTAAAATCGGGAATCACCACCTGGATGTTGATGTAGGCGATTGACGTTTCAAAATTAGCGTCACCGGAGTAAGTGGCGGATACAAAATCCGAACTCTGAGGCGTCGTGGTAACCGTCGCCGTCAGTACCTGGTTGCCGTTGGAATCGGTGCTGAGCGTTGTGTTCACCGGCCCGGGAATCGGCGGATTGCCAGAAAACTGGAAGGTACCGGTCATTGCGGGGCTTTTCGCGCTGCTTGTCGCCGTCGCGGTGATGGTGGCGCTCTGCCCCAGATTGATTGTTGTGGCGTTGGCGATTTCAGCCACCGTCACCGGATACACCGTGGAAAGAAACGTGGTCGGAGTTACATTCCCGGCGTAGTTCGAATCCCCACTGTACTTGGCAAGGATCGCGTGAGTTCCGCTAGCTGAAAAAGTTGTGTTCACGGAGGCCAACAGGGTCGGGTATTGCGATGGCGGATTCCCGGCGAAGGTGGTGTAGACGACCGTTCCCTGGATCGGCGTATTCAAATCATAGAAGGTGATTGTGCCGCTGGGAATGGCGCCTCCGATCACGCTGGAGCTCACCGTGCAGTTGATCGGGACTTGCGCCCCTACGAACTGCGAGGTAAATGGAATCGACGGGGCTGGCATTTGGGTAGGACCGGGCGTCACCGTCAGGTTGTAGCTCCCCGAACTAGGGCTGTAGCTATTGTCGCCCGAATATGTGGCGGATAGCTGGTGTGCGCCTCCCGGGAGTTGGATGGACAAGTACTCGGTATAGCCCAAGCTGTTTAGCGGAAATACATTTGGCCCGAAGGGCATCTGGGGACCGCCGTTCACCGAGTCGGTCAGTGTGACGTTCCCGCTCGGGCATGTGAATGGGGCGCAAACCGGCTGCATCGGGAAGGTCACCGACGCCTTGGCGTTGCCCACATCCATTCGCGCGATGTACGGAGAGCCGTAAACCACCGACGCGGGGGCATCCCTCGTTTCTTTGCCTGAATTGGGATCGAAAACCGGGATGGTTATCAGCGTGGCGCTGGGTTCGGGGCCGACAGTCACGGTGATGGGATCGGAATCGCTTGGAGCGTAGGTGCCGTCCCCGGCATAATGCGCCGTGACTTGATAGGAAGTCCCGCCAACAAGTGATGTCGTAGAGCCGCTGACAGCCCCGTTCATAAGCGTAAATACACCCAAGGGAATGGATGATCCAGCTGAGGGCAAACCCACCAGCGAAACATCCCCCGCGGCGCCGCTGGGAGCAACAGCGATGTTGATGCTAACCGCCTGGCCGTGAGTAACGTTCACAGCCTTCCCACTGTTCAACGAGAGCGTTGTGGCGGTAGAGACTTCTGGTGCTGCCCAACTGTGAACCAGGTTGAAGGCATTCACCGAACCGAGACCTGTGGCCAGGTCATACCCTGGGCCGGCGTTGTAGCCCGGCAGCACTTCATAGGTTTGGCCATTCACCTCGGGGCAATCGGTGCCGTCCGAAGCACACGGCGTGGCAATCGTCCCGTTGGTGATGTCCCGGAAAATACAGGAGCTGGCGGGTCCGGAACTGGAATCGCAGTTCAGGCTTCGCTGTGATGATGAGGAAGCGAGTTTGTAGAGGATGTAGTTGGCATTGCCCTGCCCCTTCGCTTGGGTGTACTGGTTGACGAGGGCCATGATTCCGGCAAAGGCCGGGGCCGAGGCTGACGTTCCGCCGATTCCCACAAAATCATAGTTCACCTCCGACAGACCGCAGCCGCCCTGCGCGACGCTTTGGTCGGTCTCACAGATGATATAGGCGCTACCCGTGAAGCCGGAACTGGCAAACAGCGAAACGTCCGGAATATCCCGCACGCCATCGGCTGGAACGCCCGGGGCAGACTGCCAGGAGGGCTTCGCGTAACCGCTGGTGCAACTGGGTACATCGATCTGATCTGACGAGAGGCAACTACTCTTTCCTCCCCCGCCGGCGACGGTTTCCACCCAATTGGATGCATGAGGGTTATCGCAACTGGCCGTGGCGGTGCTGCCGTAACTGAGCACGATGAAAATATTATTTGTGCAGGTGCTGTTCCAGGTGCTTTCTGGAATATAACTCAGGGCGGACGGCTGAAGCGGGTCGTTGATCAAGTTCCAATAGGGACTGGGAGAGTTGAGCGAGGCAAGTGTGTATGCCGGACCGAAATTCAGAAAATCCGTGCCGCCGACGGCGACTCCGTAGGGAGAACTGGCCAAACCGTTGACCATGAGCCCGTGCGTGGCAGGATCTGGTGGCATGCCATTGAAGAAGTCGCAGCCGGCCGATCCTTCATCTCCCGAAGCATTGATGTACGTAATTCCCTGCGCGGCCGCCTGTTCGCGAATGGCATTCTGAAAACTGTTTCCGGCCGCTCCCAGAAAGAGCTCACATTGCAGAAAGCTTTCGTTGATGACCGGGGCGATGTTGTTATCAACAGCATATACAGCAGAGAGATCAACTCCGTCGGTGGATTCTGTTGGGGCCGAAATCACCAGGTTGATGGTGGCGCCTTTCGCGACGGCCCCGGATAGTTCGACGTCCAACACCGCTTCCGTCTCATCGCCCGGAACGACTCCGGGATCATTGCCGTTCAGAATGAAATGGGGATCGTTCGGAGGAAGCCCGAAGAGATTGCGGTAGTCCTGCACGTCATTCAGAACGATGTCGCTCCGTCCAACAATCGCGATGTTCTGGCCAGTTCCGTCAATCGGCGAACTCGCATTCCAGAGCGGGAGAACGTTGTAAATGGTTGCAAAATCATACGGACCGACAAAATAGCAATAACCCGCTCCTGGGCAGTCGACCGGATCCTGGATGGAAACCCCAGGTAGCAAAGGCGTAACTAGCCCTGTTGCTCGGGATTTGGAGTAGAGCCCCTTGATGCGATAGGCCGGCGTCTTTTGAAAATTGTGCAGCGAATTGACACCCACGATCACCGGAGCGAGCGCCTGCGGAATTTGCAGGTCGCTGGAGTTGGCCCAGTGATCCATTCCATTCACAGAATACTTGTGGATCTCGGTGTGAAACGCATCCAGTACCTGGGCGGCAGTCCCTGTAAACTCAATCACCGTGCGCCCCCGCGAAATCTGTGCCACCTGGAATCCATGCGACTGAAGCCATGTGGCAATCGTTTGCATGTCCTGATCGCTCGGCCCAAACTGCTGCCCGAATTGGTCGGGCGTAAGCCACTGGTGATAGCTCGGTGAGTTTCGGTCTTGCTGGTCGTCGAGCAGTTGCTCCAAGGCCGCTTCTTGCGCGTCGCTTCGCTTTAAGACGAGCAGCATGCGCGCCATCGGCAGGTCGGGCGGGGCAGCGCCCTGGTCAAATTGTGGCTGGGCTAACGGGTGCGTGTTTCCGCGAAGTGTGACGAGAGCATTCTCGTTCACTCGTTCTACTATGCGGGATTGGGGGGAAGCGGTCTGCGGCCAGGCCACGAGCGGAATAAGAAGTGAGCAGCAGGCAAGCAACACCAACCTGGGGAGGGACACACCGCTTCTCCGCATAGGGCAGCCTCACTCGGACTCCGGAATGCCCAAAGATTATCATAAATGATATAACTAATAAAAGTTATGATTGGGTTACAGGCTGGCAGAGCCCATTCCTGCCAAGTGGCGTGCTGGTACGCCTGGGACTACACGGTTTCCGAAGAATATCGGCCTTTTTCGATGCTACTCCGCCGAAAATGCCAGCAACACATTGCCGGGCAAGCCGTTGTTGACTCCCACGTATCCCGAGCCCACGTAGAGCATGCCGCCCACGACGGTTGGCCCCGGCGCTCCCATCGATCCGCCTTTGCCCGGCACGCCGTTCACCGTCATGTAATCGCGAACCGTGTTGTATTCCCAGATGACGCTACCATTTCCGGTGGCGACCGCGCGCAGCCTGCCGTCCCACCCGCCCGAAAATACCACGCCGGGAATCGCCGTCACGGCCGCGGATTGTCCGGGGCGCGGCGGTTCCCCCGGAATTTCTGCCGGAGCGAGCGGCGTAAACCATTTGCGCTCTCCCGTCACCATATCGACCGCGGCCATGCCCCCGACTTGGTTCAGTGCAAAATACGCGTCTTGCGCGTCGGACGCACCGCCAAAAACAATCAGTCCCGAAGCGAGCGGCGGCTTTTCAAAGAGTGGCGTCTTCCACAACACGGCGCCCTTCTTGTCCGGATCGAGCGCGAGAACGTAGCCGCTCTTCCCGGTCACCACCAGGAATTGCCGGCCGTTCGCCAATGTCCGCAGCATGGGAGAAACAGAAAAGTCGTAGTCGGGCCCAAGTTCCTCCGGGCAGTTGCCGACGACATGCTTGCCGTCGCAGCCCACCGCCCACGAATCATTCTTGATGTCCTGAAAGGACCACAGCATCTTGCCGGTATCGAGGTCCAGGGCGAGAATCGCGTCCGACGTTTTTGCGGCCGGTTCGGTGTAGGCGTCTCCTGTGCCCACGTAGAGGGCGTTGCGCTTGGCGTCAATCGTCGGCGAATTCCAGATCGCCGCGCCGGCGGGACCGTACTGTTGCGTGCCGCTGGAATTTTTCTTGGTCGGCTTGGGAACGTCCGGAATGGAATAGGTCTTCCAGATTTGCTTCCCCGTTTCCGCGTCCAGCGCTACGACGCTGCCGCGAAACGTGCAGCACGGATAACTGCCATTCGAGGAAATGCCCTCTTCGCCGGAGGAAACGGGCACGTACAATTTCCCATTGTAAAGTTTCGGAGCGCCCAAAATTCGCGAGAGCGGATGTTCTTCGACATGCTGCTTCCACAGCAATTCGCCGGTCGCCGCATCGAGCGCATACTCATTGGAGCGCTGGTCGCCGAAATAGACCGCATACTTCGCCGCGCCATGCGTCTTCACGGCGCCAATGGTTGGAGCTGTGCGCACTCCGGCCTGCGCCAGGAAAGACCAGTACACGCATCCAGTGGAGGCATCGAGCGAATACACGTAGCCCGAGTCGCCGCCGATGAAAATGCGCCCGCTCACCACCGTCGGCTGGCTATACATTTCCGTGGCGTAGGGGACTCCGAAGGCCCACCTCAATTTCAAGCGCGGCACCTCATCGGCAGTCAGGCCCGCGGCTTGCGCGGACTGGAAGCGCGTGTTCGTGGCGTCATTGCTCCAGCCATTCCAATACGCGCCTGACGAGGGATCGCTCAGCGGTGGATTTGCCGCGCAATGGTTGGACATTGCTTTGGCTTCCCCCGCGCTCGCGACGCCAAATGGCCGGCCGCCGAGATGCTGGGCGATCAGGCGCTTCTGGTCATCGGTCAAATCCTTGGCCTGGGCGCTCATGGAACCGCTCGTCATGGACGCGTAGATCGCCTCCGGAGACAGCTTCATGAGCGCTTCGCGCGACGCGGCCTGCGCCTGGGAATTGCCATTGCCGTGGCACTTCGAGCAGTTTTTCTCAAACTGAATTTGCGCCGCGACCCAGCCCTTGGGCTGCGCTTGCGCCTGCGCGGGGGGCGCGCCAGCCAGCTGCGGCAGGATGAACATGACAAGCAACCCAACGAGTGCGAGTGTTTGTTTCAAAGCGGATTCCTTTCGACCATGGAGTACATTTGAATTTAACCCCACACTTGAATCCGAACGGTGTTTTGTCAGACGTTAGGCCAGACGGCGCAGAGTGTCAAGGCACCGCCGCCAAAACAAACGGCTGCCCGCCAAAAAAACGGGCGGCCTCTACAAAACCGTCCCCGCCTTGTGGGCAGCGGGTTTTGTAGAGGCCGTTCCGTCCCGCGTTCGCCCGGACGGAACGGGCATTTCCGTGATCAATGTTGAATCACCGCGCGAAATTACCGCCGCCTGCATGTGTCATTTCGGCCGCTCGAATCAACAATTACACAAGTATTACAAAGCAATTCTCCCCCTCATGCTACTTTCGATTCAGGCGGCAATGGGAAGAAATACCAGAAACAATCGGCCGCAAACAAAGGGGACCGGGCCATGGCCATCAACGGGAATCGCGACAAGACATTTTCTCAGCCGGTGAATTGGATTACGACTTCCTTCATGGTCGCGTTCCACATTGGCGCCGTAGCGGCATTATTCTTTTTTGCGTGGAAACCTGTCTTAGTAGCAATCTTGCTATGGTGGGTTGCAGGAAGCCTCGGGATCGGCATGGGCTATCACCGGCTGCTCACGCATCGCGGCTACAAGACTCCGAAATGGGTTGAATATTTCCTGACCACTTGCGGAACTATCGCTCTTGAAGGCGGACCGATTTTCTGGGTCGCCACCCATCGCAAGCATCACCAGAATACGGATAAAGAAGGCGACCCGCACTCGCCTCGCGACGGCGGATTCTGGGCCCACATGGGATGGATCCTGACGGGCAAGGCCATGCACAATAAGATCGATTCCCTCCTGCCCTATGTCCCCGACCTTCGCAAAGACAAATTTCATTCCTGGATCAGCGAGTGGCATTGGGTTCCTGAAGTCGTCGTGGGCGTTCTCCTGCTCGTTTTCGGCGGCCTGCCTTACTTGCTGTGGGGCATGTTTGTCCGCACGGTGTTCGGGCTCCACTCCACTTGGCTCGTGAACTCCGCCACGCACATGTGGGGATCACAGCGATTCATGACCGGCGACGACTCGACAAACAGTTTCTGGGTCGCGATCCTCACGTTCGGCGAAGGCTGGCACAATAATCATCACGCATTTCCGCAGGTAGCTCGCCACGGCCTGGCCTGGTATGAGGTCGACCCAAACTGGTACGGGATCAGCGCGCTGCGCATGGTGGGCTTGGCCTGGGACATTTCCCTGCCAAAATTGGGCCGAGTGAAAGCAATCGAACCCGCGGCTGTCCCCGAATCGCCTGCCGTCTTCGCGGCGCCGGAGCCGGAAGCTGTTTCGCAAGAAGCGGCGGGAGATTGAGCAAATAAGTAGCACAGGCACTCTTGCCTGTGCGGTTTTCGCGACCCTCGATCGTGGGCGAATGACCGAAAGTGGAGAAACCCGCACAGGCAGAGTGCCTGTGCTACTTTCCCGAAATCGCCTACTTTGGAGGAATTACAACCAGGCCAGCCCCCGCCACTCTCCACTTTCCTTTGTCCTTCACGAACATTCGCAGCACGCGCATTTCTCTCACGCTAACGATCTTGCCGTTCGAGTCCACGCCCTTGATCGTAGTGTGGTCAGTTGCCAGCCCAACGTTTCCGTAAATCGCTCGAACCTTGAAGGTGTCAGGGAAAGCGCCGGTACCGGGCCGTGCATCGGCCTTGTTCATCAGGTCCATCATTTCGTGCTTGTCGACGACCACGCCGGTTGGGAGGACATCAAAGAATGTGTCCATCCACATCTCGTTCATGCTATTCGGGCCGTCCATGATTTTGTCATGCTCGGCCTTCATCCATTTCAGCTCGACCTCGTAGAGTTCCTTCTCAAGCGCCGACGGGCTTGCGCTCTCGAACCTCTTGTCCTGAGCCCGAGCGCGGGCTGGTAGAGCGAGACCCGCGAACATGGACACAATCAACACCCAGACAAATTTCATAGGAAAATCTCTCCTTTTGCCGGATAACAACGAAGGATGAAATCTGAATCTGGAACATCATTCAGAAACAACATACGTTAAAACCTCTTCCCAACAAACGCCAATCTAGGCTTTCCATTTTGCGCGGGCGACTGACGCAGTCCTCCATTTTTTTTCGCCCGCGTCTCGTTTAGTATGGTTCTATAGGAACCTGTGATGCGCTTCACGAGACGTGCCAAAAAAATCGCGTTTTTCGTAACCATGGGCGCCTGCCTGGTGGGACTGGCGGTGGCGCTGAACGTCACCTGGATTGTCCTCAAGTGGCGGGAAGTCGTTCCCCTGGTCCTCGGCATTATCTTTTTCGGGCTGATCATCGCCGGAATTGTGGTGTACACGGTTTTTCTGGTGCGCGAGATTCACAAGAACGAGCAGCAGGATAGCTTTCTCAACGCGGTCACGCACGAACTCAAGACTCCGATCGCCTCGATCCGCCTGTACCTGGAAACGCTTCAAACCCGCCAGCTCACCGAAGCGCAGCATAAGGATTTCTACCGCATCATGCTCGAGGATACGGACCGCCTTCTGGGCACAGTCGAGCAAATTTTGAAGGCCGGCGAGGCGCGCCACGCGAGCAGCAAAAAGAATTGGGAGAAAGTCGATTTCTCCGCGATCGTGGCGGAAACGGTGGAACTCACGCGGCTGCGCCATCACTTGCCTGCCGAGGTCTCTACAATTTGCGGGCTCTGCCGAAGAAACAATTTACTTGCGCGGAAATCCCCAGGAATTGCGCACCGCCGTATTCAATCTCGTTGAAAATGCCGTGAAATATTCCGGCGACAATAAGGAGATCGAAGTCGACCTGCTGACTCCGGACATCGACACGATCCTGTTGCGCGTGCGGGACAAAGGAGTCGGGATTCCTCATCCGGAATTAAAGCGCATTTTCAAGCGATTCTACCGCGTGGCAAGTTCCGCCACCGGCCGCGTCAAAGGGACCGGGCTCGGCCTGTTCATCGTGCGCTCGATCGCGCGGCGCCATGGCGGCGACGCTTTCGCCGAAAGCGAAGGCACGGGGCGCGGAAGCACGTTCACGTTGCGGCTCCCGAGGGCCTATCCCGTATGAGCCGGATTCTCGTAGTAGAAGATGAAGCCCACCTGGCCGAGGGCCTCCGTTTTAATCTGGAACAGGAAGGCTATTCCGTCGATGTGGTGGGCAATGGGGAGGATGCGCTTGACCGCCTTTTGAAACACAAACAAGAATTCGACGCACTGGTGCTCGACGTGATGCTTCCCGGCAAGGACGGCTTCACCGTGGCACGCGCCTTGCGCGAAACCAAGAATTACATTCCCCTGCTGATGCTCACTGCACGCTCCCGCCCCGAAGATGTTCTGCAGGGATTTGAATCCGGCGCCGACGATTATTTGCCCAAGCCGTTCAACCTTTCCATCCTTATCGCGCGCGTGGGAAGCCTGCTGCGCCGGAAAACCTGGGAGCACGGCGCGACTCAGCCCCCCGGCAAGGTTGCCGCACGCAGCGCAGATTCACTGGACACGTTTCGATTCGGGGACAAAGTGATCGACTTTCAAAACCTGCTCTTAAAGAGCGGAAACGAAACCGTGCAACTGACGCTGATGGAATCGGAATTGCTTCGCTACCTCATCCAAAACGCTGGACACCCCGTTTCACGAAAAGCGATCCTCGAAAACGTTTGGAACCTGCAGGAGGATACTGACACGCGCGCCATCGACAATTTCATCGTGCGCTTGAGAAAATATATCGAGGACGAGCCCTCCGATCCACGGCACCTCGTGACGGTGCGAGGGCTCGGCTACAAATTTATTCCGTTCCCGGAAAAGAAAGCTAAAAAATAAATTACGATTCCACAGCTTTCGCGGGATTGCCCAACGCCAGTTTCTCGGTCGATCGCTCCGCTCTTGTGCTGGTGATGACCACCACGCTCGTCAAAACAAACAATGCCCCCAGAATCGTTCGCAGGCCGAGCGTTTCGCCGCCGAGGAAATATCCCACGAGCACGGCCACAACGGGATTCACGTACGCATACGTCGCGACTTTTGTCGGCGATTCATGATGAATCAGCCAAACGTACGCCGTGAATCCGATGATCGAGCCGGCGACGATCAAGTACGCCAACGCGAGCCACGCTCCGCGCGATACCGCCGATGGATGGAAGCCGCGAAATTCGCCCAAGGCGGCCGCCGAGAGCGCCAAAAACACTCCCCCGGCAAGCATTTGCGCTCCTGAACTCATGACTTTCGAAGTGGGCAGAGTGAGCTTGCGCGTGAGCACCGAACCGAGCGACCAGCTCATCGACGCCACGATCAGCGCAATGGCGCCCAACTTGTCGATTGGGGCACCGCTGAGATTTAACGAGCTGCTCATCAACACTGCGACTCCAGCAATTCCGGTCAATAGCGCCAGCGTCAATCGGACGGTGAGTCTCTGCGTGCGCAGGAAAATAATTTCTGAAATCGCCATAAATACTGGAATCATGGCCAACATGACCGCGGCAACCCCCGAAGGCACTCGCCGCTCAGCCCAGAACAACAATCCGTAGTCGAAAACGAAGATGAAGATCGAGATGCAGGATGCTGCCAACCATTGGCGTGCGGTTGGTGAAGGCTCGCCCTTTGCGATCATCCAACCGTAGAGCACGCCCCCCGCAATCAAGAAACGCACTGCCGCCATGAGAAACGGCGGAATTTCAGAGACGCCCACTCGAATTGCGAGAAACGTGGTTCCCCACACCAAATAAATAATTGCGAATGCGAGCAGGGTTTTCCAGGCTGGACGATGTGCGTCGGCTCCCATCAGAGAATCCTACCAGAACGCGGCCAACTCTCCCGCTGCATCGTTTTTAGTTTCGGATCGAGAGCGCAATCCAAAATGGCCCATGCGCACGCTGGGCGAGTTGCCGTTTGAAACTCAGGGAAAACAAATACGCTCCGCGCCCGAATGTTTACCAAATCTGGCATCGAATTGCCGAAGGCCGCGCCATCGCGTCGCCTTCCTTGCAACCAAACGCGCGTGCGAATTCCGGCATATTGGATGGCGGGGCGATGGCGCGGAAGCGTCCCAGCGGATGCGGGTTCGTATTCACCATCAGGCGCTCGAATTCGGGGCGGTCGTTGGACGCCCAGATTTGGGCGAACGCCAGAAAAAAACGCTGGTCCGCCGTGAAGCCGCCGATCAGCGCCGGCTTCTTCCCTTTCTCGGCTTTCTGAAGCGCGCGGTAGGCGAGGTTCAGCCCGCCGAGGTCCGCAATGCTTTCGCCCAGCACCAGCTTGCCGTTTTCATGAATGTCGTCCTGTACGGCGTAGTTGTCGAACTGCTTTTCGACGCAAGCGGCCCGCTCGTTGAAATTCTTTTCGTCCTCGGGCGTCCACCAACCGCGCAAGTTGCCCTGCGCGTCGAATTTCCTGCCTTCATCGTCGAAGCCGTGGGTCATCTCATGGCCGATCACGGCGCCCATCGCGCCGTAATTGGAAGCGTCATCGGCATTCCTATCGAAAAACGGCGGCTGCAGAATCCCCGCGGGAAAAACAATCTCGTTCATTTCCGGATTGTAATAGGCATTCACCGTTGGGGGAGTCATGTCCCACTCGGTGCGGTCCACCGGCTTTCCGATTTTGTTGAGGTCGCGCTTGAATTCAAATTGCGCGCCACGCATCTGATTGAGCGCGTACTGGCCGCGATCCACCGCATAGTCGGAATAATCGCGCCACTTGTCCGGATAGCCGATCTTGCGCGTGAACGCTGCCAGTTTCGCGAGCGCCTGCTTCCTTGTTGCCGGACCCATCCACGGCAGCGTTTGCAGATCGTCATGCAACGCTTCGATCAGGTGATTCACCATTTCCAGCGCGCGGGCCCTGGCCTCGGGCGGAAAATATTTCTGCACGTAGATCTGCCCGAGCGCCTCGCCGAGCTGGCGGTCCGTGGCCGAGACGCAACGTTTCCAGCGCGGCAGCAATTCCTTGGTGCCCTGTAAGACGCGGCCCTTGAAATTGAAATCTTCATCCACGAAGGTGTCGGACAAATACGGCGCGGTCGAATTCACAAGATGCCAGCGGAGATACGTCTTCCAGGTATCGAGAGGCGTCTCCTGAAGCGCCTGGCTCATGGTCTCGAAAAATTTCGGAGCGGTTACATCCACCGAATCGATGTTCGTGTAGCCGATTTCCTGAAAATAATCTTCCCAGGACCAGTTGGGCGTCAGGGCCCGCAGATCGGAGCGATTCATTTTGTGATAGATTTTTTCCGGATCGCGCCGCTCGACGCGAGTCATGGAAGCGTCGGCCAGCCTGGTTTCAAGTTCCACGATGGCTTTCGCTTCCGAGGCGGCCTTGGCGCCATCGTCCCCGGCAAGCGCCAGCATTTTGGCGACGTGCTCTTCGTATTGCTGGCGGATTTGCTTCGATTTGTCGTCGGCCTTCGTGTAGTAATCGCGATCGGGCAACCCGAGGCCGCCCTGGTCCGCGCCGCCAATCACGGTGGAACTATTCTTGGCATCCTGCGTCGAGCCAAAATTGAAAAGCGCGCGGACGCCCAGGCCCTGCAGCCTCGCCACTTCACTCTGCAGTTCCCGCACGCTCTGCACGGCGTTGATGCGCACAAATTCCATGATGAGCGGACTTGCGCCCGCGGCGTTGATTTGCTTCTCGTCCATGCAGCTCGCGTAAAAATCCCCTATTTTCCGTTCATTGGAACCGGTGGACGCCTGCGTATTTGCCGCCGACTGTTCGAGAATCTGGTGAAGCAACTCGCGATTTCTCTCAGCCAGCTCGTTGAAGCGCCCCCAACTCGGGTACGCGGCAGGCACGGGGTTCTTTGCCAGCCAGTCGCCGCTGGCATAATGGTAGAAGTCCTCGCACGGCTTGCACGTCTTGTCCAGAATCGTGAGTTCGACGCCGTGAGCGGCAGGACCGGAGGCATTTTCGCCGCCGGGCTGTTGCCCGGCGCGCAGGATTCTGATGGAAGCGCAAGCCAGTGAAATAAAAACTGCGACAATCCCAATTTGCCGAAGCGTCGAAACTTTCACCGCGCTGAATTTCCGCAAATGAGATCGCATTCTTATGGTTGCTGTCACGGTGTGGTCCTCCATCCTCGCAGGGGCAGTAGAAACTACGTCTACGACAGCAACGCATCGGAGTCAAGAAGCAAACGGCTGCCCGCCCAAAATGCGGGCGGTCTCTGCAAAACCTGTTGCCGGGGGCTTATGGTCTTGCGTTACGAATCAAGCTAGAATTAAAAGCCCTTCCGGGCGAAGGCGCCGCTTGCGTGGACCAGGCGATTGCAGGGGAAACGGCGCAAATGCATGGCGCGTCCAACAGGAGCAATTTTCGGCACAGGGAAAATCACGCCCCACCTGCCGGAGGGAAACACCAGCGTGTGATTTGCGTACGTCATTAGGTCTCGATCAACTATGAGGGCCGGGGAAATGCACTTTATTTTTGCGATTTGTCAGTGGCTGGAACAAACGACGGTGGGCACAACCATCAAGGAATCCTTGTGGCTGTTTCCGATCATAGAAACCGTGCATATTTTTGGCATCATCCTGCTGGTGGGCGCCACGTCCATTCTGGACCTGCGCCTGATGGGATTGGCTTTCCGCGACGAGTCTGTCTCCAGGTTGGGAGGCCGATTCTTGCCCTGGGCCTGGGCGGGATTTATCACTCAAGTCACGACGGGGCTCCTGCCTGTTCTCCTCCGAAGCCACTAAAATGTACGTGAATACCGGATTCCAGATCAAGATGCTGCTGATCCTGACCGCCGGGATCAACGTGCTGGTCTTCCACTCGATCACCTACCAGAGCGTGGACCAGTGGGACAACGATCCCGTGGCGCCGTTCGGCGCCCGCGTGGCAGGACTGATTTCCATTTTGCTGTGGTTCGGTATCGTCGCCGCGGGCCGCTGGATCGCCTACGTGTAATTGAATGCAAAGCTTCTATTCCAAGCTTGGAAATGGTGCGCCCGGAATCTCCTAGGTTCGCTCATGCCGGCGGGCGCTAGATTCATCGGTAGAAGGAGGTGCAACCGATTCCTGTGACTCCGATGGCCACGGTAGCGATTATTGGTTTCCAACGGCGTCCACGCCGAAGCAGAATCCGTGGGCGATCGTTGACCTGCTCAAACAATATTCTCCAGGCGCCAATTTTTGAGATGGAACTACCTTCAAAGAGGAGTTGCCGTATCTCTCGGCGTTAAGCCTCAGCGTAGCCTTGTTTTTGCGGAGATCTTCAGTTTTCAACAACAGCTGGCGATTTCCATGCTGCGCTTCAAAGTGAAAAAGCTGCAGCGTCGCAATTGCTTTATCGAAATCTTCCTCGACTCGTACTTCAAACTGCATCTCGTCGCCGGCACTGAGCCGCACAGGAGATTTCTCGCCCGGAATCACGATCAGGATCTTGATGCTTTTGGGAGTCTGGTTCGGAGTTTGACGCTCAAGCCCCACGGCTTCCCCCGAGGGGCGCAGGTAATAGAATACGGAAGAATACTGTGGCTCAATTACTTTTCCTTCTTGTCCAGAGACTGCCGTACTGATCAGCAAAGCCAACGCCGGCGCAGCAAAACGGAGTTTCATTGATATTCCTTCATCAAACCTGAAAACTACCGGACTTGCGGGATATGTACTCCTGGAATCCTAATTCCAGACCTCATCGATCCCAAAACAATATGCTGGACTCTTATTCTCCGGCTTCGTTGCAACCCTGACCACAAGGCAATACTCTCCCGGCACGAGCGTTGGAACCGGGATCAGCTTGAAGGAAGATTCCCCATATTTCACGGCATTGAAGTCCACTGTAGCGTGGACCAACTGGAAGTTGGACATTCGGTTCAGGAGATCAAAATCCACAATTGGAACGGCTCGCGAACCATCCACTTCATCTAAATGGTAAAACTGGACAGTCTCCAGCGGATCAATCTTACCCACCAGCCGAACTACGAACACAGGTTTGCCCACTACCTTTAATCTCACTCGGGATTTTTCGCCATCCACCTGATAGACCATCGTGACACCCGAAAAACCCCACGCATGGTACTTGCGTTTTATGTGAATGACTTGAGATTCGAGCGGGACGAGTTGGCCGGACATATCCAACTTGTACAAGACCGAAGGTGCACCAGGTTCGGCGGGCTTTCCACCGTCCTGTCCCCACGCGCACGTAACGAAAAACAGGATCAGGACAACCGAGACAAATTTCAGCAGAGATTTTCTGGATTTAAGGCGCCGGCGAGGCAACAGTTCGCAAACCAGCAGCGCCCGAAACGTGCGGCCATTCCGTTTGCGTAACATATAGCCAGAAACCTCCTAGCTCTGAACCCGGAAATCCGCCTTGATCTACCGCAAGGGTACCC
This sequence comes from uncultured Acidobacteriota bacterium, assembly GCA_963804145.1. GTDB lineage: Bacteria > Acidobacteriota > Terriglobia > Acidiferrales > UBA7541 > Palsa-360. Next base: position 314,692 of record CAWDPI010000013.1, read on the forward strand.
TTTTATACCTTATGCTCATCCGAACTATTGAAATTTGCAAGTGTTCGACGGCGTCTGTTTATTGCGGGGAAACGCTGGATTCGAGCCCCGTCAATTCGGCCCGCTGCCAGCCGCCGGCGAGCGCTGCGACGAGTCCGCACACGGCCGCAAACGAAAGCCACAGCGCCGGCATAGCCCGGTTTCCAGTCTCGTGGATCAAGTAGGTGCAAACGAAGGGAGTAAATCCGCCAAAAATCGCTGTCGCCAAACTAAACGCCAGGGAAAAGCCGGAGGTGCGAATCTCCGGCGGCATGATTTCCGCAAGGTGCGGAATCATCGCGCCGTTGTACACGCCGAAGAACATGGACAGCCACAATTCCACGATCAGCAGACGGGCGGTCGACGGGTCGCTCACAAGCCACAGCATTGCGGGATATGTGGTCACGATCGCGGCGACGGTAATCAGAATCAGCAACGGGCGCCTGCCGAATATGTCGGAGAGGGCCCCGCCGGCGGGCAACCAGAAAAAATTCGACATGCCCACGCAGAACGTGACCATCAGGCTTTGCCGGCTGGTCAAGCGCAACACTTCGATGCCAAAGGTCGGCGTATACGCGGTGATGAGATAGAAACTCACGGTCGTCATCGTGGAAAGCAATACGCCGATGCCCACAATTTTCCAGTTGGACACAAGCGAGGCGAGGACTTCCGATATTCCCGGATGCCGCTTTTGCGCCAGAAACGCTTCCGTCTCGTCCAGCGATTTGCGCAGCCAGAACAGCAGCGGCACGATCAGGCAGCCGATGAAAAACGGCACACGCCAACCCCACTGAGCCATCCCCTCGGGCGGCACAACCACACTTAGCGCCACTCCCAGCAGCGCCGCGAAAACGACAGCGATCTGCTGGCTCGCCGACTGCCAGGCGCAATAAAACCCGCGATGCCCCGGCGTCGCCATCTCCGAAAGGTATATCGACGCGCCGCCCACTCCAACTCCGGCCGAAAATCCCTGCAACAACCGGCCAATCACAACCACAATAGGAGCGACGATCCCGATCGTTCTGTACGCGGGCGTAAGGGCAATCACCATCGTGCCGACAGCCATTAAAGATAACGTGAGGATGAGCCCGGCGCGCCTGCCGTGCTTGTCCACATACGCACCGAGAACGACGGCGCCGAGCGGGCGCATCAGATAGCCCGCGCCGAAAGTTCCGAGCGTCATCATCAGGGAGGCGTAGGCGTTGCTCGACGGAAAAATTTCGTGGGCGATGTACGACGCGTAGTACGCGTACACCATGAAGTCGTACATCTCCAGGAAGTTGCCGCTAGAGACGCGCACCACGTTGCCCAGTTTGGAGTTGGTCGTGTGAGTGGTCATAGCACCCGAATGGTTTCTATTTTAGCGTGAATTTCTCAACGATGGTTCAGAAACTGGCAGCCGCTCCGTAACAAGTAAATGTAGCGCGGCGCTTCGAGACTGCGCGCGGCATTTGAGTGTCCTGTCTCTTACTTCCCTGCCGGCACAGATGCGCCCGTCAGATAAAAGTAACCCACTTTGTTGTTCGAGGGCGAACCGTACCACATTCGCCCCTCGGAATCGCGGAAGAATTCCCGGATGGTGTTCTCCGAATGCGGAAATGGATATTCAATCACCTTGCCGGTTTTGGGATCGAGCCGCCCGATCACATCCAGATAGTAAGAGGAATACCAGATGCTGTGATCGAGCCCGATGCCCATCGCGTACGGAAAGGCATCCAGTCCGCCGGGCAAATCATATTCCTTGAAAGTTTGCGTCTTGGGATCGAAGTGGCCGATCTTTCCTTTTTGAAATTCGCCGAACCAGACCGTGCCGTCGGTGTCGACCACGATTCTGCGTTCGTAAGTGTTGAGGGTTGGCGGAGTCCACTGCGTCACCTTCAGTGTCTTTGCATCCACTTTGCCAATTTGTCCTGTGCCCGGATTCGTGAACCAGACATTTTCATCCTTGTCGAAATCCAGACTGTAGGTGTGCGCCGCTTCCGGGAAGTCATTGAATTTCCCGGTTTCGGGATCGAAGCGCGTCAACGGGTAGCCGCTCGACCAAACCATGCCCTTCGAATCGATTCGAACCGTGTGCCGCGAGCCGCCGTCTTCTCTTCCCTCCATCCCGGCAGCATACTTGTCCTGATACTCGGTAATCTTCTGCGTGGTTGGATCCCAGCGGCCAAGCTTGTCGGAAGCCTGCTCGGTGAGCCAGACGGAACCGTCCGGCGCGGCGACAGCGGAATGAACTGCCGCGGTCCCTTCGTTCGGAACGGGGAAATCCTGCATTTCTGCCGTCTTGGGATTGAGCCGTGTGATCTTGTTTCCAATTCCGAAATTCGGAATCCAAACGGATCCATCTTTAGCGGGCGCCGCGCTGAACGGCATGCGGCTCGGCCCGGGCATGTCATATTCAACGTACGCGATGTTCATGGCCTCGCTGGAGAAAGGCCGTACGGATTCCTTGTACGCCGGCAATTCGGTGGGAGATTTCGCAAATGCCGAATCTTCGCCATACAGCTTGTTCAGATACGTCGCGATCTCCGCGGCATCCTGGTCCGTCACCCGGTAGCCCAGGCTGAAATGCATGGCGTCGCGCATGAACTGCACGCGGTCCTGCCAGCCGTCGGCATCGCGCTTCACCGACGCCATACGCGTTTGAAATCCGTGACAGATAAAACATTTCGTGAATATTTGCTGTTTTGCATTTTCTTCCGGCCAAAGTTTTTTCGCCTGGTAGATGGACAGCTCGTTCCAGCGCACCATGCCGGGCGCAAGCGCAAAATCAAGCGACACGCTTTGGTCCGCCGTGACGGCGATGCCGCCCTTGGGATCAGCGCGCAACCCGGTCGCCTTGATCTGGACGCGATATTCCCCCGCAGGCAATTTTTCGACGCGATAATGCCCTTCGTGATCCGACAGAACAAAGAAACTCATCCTCGTTTTTGTGTTCTGCGCCTGAACAAACGCGCCCTCGACCGGCGCGCCATCCGGCCCCTTCACCGTTCCAGAGACAGTCGCCCCATAGCAGGATGCCGCGAGGTAAAACGCAAGCCCAAGAAGCGCCAGGATTCTTGTTTGGAACCTCATGCTCTCTCCATATTCTGCTTCGAATTCAATAAATTCGAAGTTTGGACCGATGGGTGGCATTATGCCTTATAACGGCGCGAAATTGGTACTGGGTCAGTCGCCGGGTATTGTCCTAATTTGAAAGCCGTTGGCACGGCAAGACTTTTAGGAGGTCGGGACTTCAGTCCCGACGAAAGGCATCGTCAAATCAGGGGTTTCAACCCCTGAAGCTTCAGGGGCTAAAGCCCGCAACGAAACGAAACATGATTGGCCGAGTTGAAACTCGGCCCTCCAAAACACGGAAATTTTCAAATTAGGACAGTATCAGTCGCCGGGGCTCCCGGTTTCCGCCAGCGTTGACATGATTGTGACGAGCGTCACGCCAGCCGCAACTCGGCGAGATTGGGGGTGAACGGCCGGACTTATGCTTCAGGCGGGCGTTCGATGATCGTCATCTGGCCCATTTCTATTGTCCCGACCTGAATGCTAACCAAATCAAGTGCTTGCGCAGTTTTCACGGTAGTGATAATTTGCTTCTCATAAGAATCTAGATTACAGCTCTAGGCCTTTGCTGAGTGCCTGAAGTTCTCCGCAAGGTAGCTCAGCATGACCTCTGGCATGGAGGGCCCGTGCGTGAAAAACCCCGTTACCCCGGTATCCGCGTAACAGCCAACGGAAACCAACTCGTTTCTTATCATACGGAAACTCGCATCACCGACGCGGGAATCTTCTACCCGATCACCCCCTCCACCGAGGGCGGCGAGCTGTACCAGCAGGCCTATGCGGAAGGCAAGCTGAATGTCTTCGGCCACAATACCATCGCGGTCGAAGCTGAAGGCGAGCACGCGGCGCAGGGCGGAGCCATCGCTCACTCCGTCTGCGGCCAGCGGGTGGTCAACTTTACGTCCGGCCAGGGAGTCGTCTACGGCGTGGAGCAGTATTACCACGCGCCGGGCAAGTGCTCGACCATGGTTCTGGAAGTCGGGGCTCGCGCCCTCACCAAGCACGCCCTGAATGTTCACTGCGGACACGACGACGTCTACGGCGCTCTCGATACCGGTTGGATCATTCTGTTCGGCAAAGACGCTCAGCAGGCAGCCGACCAGGCGCTCATTCTGCGGCGCGTGACGGAACTCAGCCTGACTCCGGGAATGAATGTGCAGGATGGATTTCTCACCTCCCACCTGGAGCGCACCTTTTACAAACACGAATCCGAACTGATGCGCGAATATCTGGGCGCGCCGGATGACATGATCGATTGTCCGACCGAAAGCCAGCGCATCCTGTTTGGCCCGAAGCGCCGCCGCGTGCCGAAGATGATCGACCTGACCAACCCCGTGCTCCTCGGGCCGGTGCAAAATCAGGAGCATTACATGCAGGGCGTCGTGGCGCGCCGCAACAATTTCACCGAGCCGATCCTGCAGTTTTTGGAGGAAGCCTACAAGGATTTCGGCGACTTGACCGGCCGTTACTACGGCCTGATCTCTCAATATAAGACAGAAGATGCGGACACAGTATTTGTGTCCCTCGGTTCGGCTGCCGAAAATATCGAGGCTGCCGTTGACTACTTGCGAGAGCGGCGCAACGCCAAAGTCGGTTCGATTCACTTGAACGTTTTCCGGCCCTTCCCGGAAGCCGCCGTGGTCCAGGCACTGATTGGCAAGCGCAACGTCATCGTTCTCGAGCGCACCGATGAACCCATGTCGGGAGACAACCCCATGGGGCGTGAAATCCGGACGGCGCTCAGCAAAGCCCTCGTGACGCAAGGTCATGCTGCGGAAGCGAATCTTCCCGCCGTTACGCCGGATCAAATGCCGCGTCTCCTGGCAGGCATCTACGGTTTGGGTTCGCGGGATTTCAGGCCGGAGCACGTTCTAGGCGCCTACGAATTTGCGATGGGAGAGCGGACGCGCAAGGACGGCAAAGGCGTATCGGACGGAGTCTCCTTTTTTGTCCTCGGCGTCGACCATCCCTACGAAGTGAAATCAGATGAGACGCCATCACTCTTGCCCGAAAAAGCCGTGGCCGTGCGATTCCATTCCATCGGCGGCTGGGGCGCGATCACCACCGGAAAAAATCTTGGAGCGATCATCGGCGACTTGAACGATCTGCTTTACGATCGCGACAAAGTTGTGGACGAGTGGGGCAATCCCAAGGAAATCATCCACGTCAGCGCCAACCCGAAATACGGGTCGGAAAAGAAGGGCGCGCCGACTTCCTACTTCATGGTCGCCGCTCCCGAGCGCATTCGCGTGAACTGCGACCTGCGCCACGTCACGGTTGTGCTCTGCTGCGACCCCAAAGCTTTCACGCACACGAATCCGCTGGATGGAATCCTCGAAGGTGGCGCCTTAATCTGGGAATCAGAAGAGGAAGGCGAAAAGGCCTGGGAGCGTTTGCCGATGTGGGCGCGCCGGCAAATCATCGACAAGAATATTCGCGTCTACACGCTGCCCGGCTTCGTGATTGCCCGCAATGCGACTGATCGCGCGGACCTGCAACTGAGAATGCAAGGCAACGCCTTCCTGGGCGCGTTCTTTGCGGTGTCGCCGATTTTGCAGGAATTCCGAATTACACCGGAACAGTTCCGCGACGTGGTCCACAAGCAATACGTCAAGAAATTCGGCCGTCTCGGCGATGCCGTCGTGAACTCCAACATGGAAGTCATGACGCAGGGTTTTGAAAAAGTTCGTGAAATCCGTGTCGGGGAGATGGAAGCGCCGGACCGGTCCACGCTTCGCGGCGAGGCCCTGCTGCCGGTGGTTTCTAACACTTCCGCGGAAGGCGGCTGCGGCTCAGGGTGCCGTTCTCATGAAGTTCCGACGGGGCAAGGCCCGCGCACGCCCGTCACGACCATCGCCATGTTCGATTCAGAATTTCGCTCCAACTATGGCTACAACCAGCCGTCCTCGCCGCTCGCCTCTGTCGGTGTAATGGCTGCCGGCAGCGGCGACACTGCATCCAAATATGTCGCGCGGCGCGAAACACCCCTGTTCATTCCCGAAAATTGCACGCAATGCATGGAGTGCATTTCGGTTTGCCCGGACACAGCGCTGCCGAATTGCTCTCAGGATTTGGAAACCGTTCTGCGGACCGCCATCGCGAACTATGTGACGGACCCTGGCGAGCGCACTAAGATGTTCCGGTCAGTGCCGGAGATTGATAAGCGCACGCGTGCGATTATGCGCGATGCTGCCAACAGCAAAACCCTGACTCCCCTCCCCGAGATCCTGCGCAAGGTTACGCAAGAGGTCGATGGATTTTCCGACGAGGCCAAGCGCCAATTCTTCGCCGTGATCGAGAAAGTTCCGATGGCCTTCCAGAAGGTCAACGCGATCTTTTCCACGCCGGAAAGGAAGACTCCGGGCAGTGGCGGCGTGTTCTCCATCTTCGTTTCCGACCTCTGCAAAGGATGCGCTGCGTGCGTTACCGCGTGCGGCGATCACCAGGCGCTACGGATGGTGCAGGAAACCGAGGACGTCAACGCCGAGCACGAGACTGGAACCGCGTTCCTGAACCTCTTGCCGGACACTTCGCAGAAGTATTTGGGCCTCTACAACGATACGCACCCGGAAGACTCCAAGACTGCTGCGCTGCGCAACTTGCTGATGGTGCGGCGTAATTATGACGCGCTGGTCTCCGGCGACGGCGCCTGCGCGGGTTGCGGCGAGAAGAGCGTGTTGCGCGCTATCACTTCCGTCACGGAAGCGTACATGCGCCCGCTCTATCACGCGAAAGCGAACCGCCTGCGCGCCAAAGCGAGCGATATCGAAAAAGTTGGCGTGCAAAAACTCGCTGAACTGAAGGCACGCAACCTAAAGGAATACGAACTATTGCGCCAGACCATCGCCCACCTGGTGATGGGACTCGGAGGCGAGGACGAAAAGGACACGAAGGCGCGCATCGCCGCGCACGGCGAAATCACCGACGGCGACCTCGTCCAAGCCATTGCCACCGTGATGCTGCAAGAAGCCTTCAATCACATGAATCTCCAGGCCATTGATGGCCGCCTTGCCAACGGCATGTCCGTGATGGCGATGGCCGCCCACACCGGCTGCAATACGGTATATGGCTCAACGCCCTCGAACAACCCGCACCCCTATCCCTGGATGAACTCTCTCTTCCAGGACGGCATCACCGTGGGATGGCTGCTGGGCGAGAGCTTCATCGTCGATCACGGTCGCCGCTCCGTCGTTCCCGAACGGCTGGCCGATATCCTGCTCACACGGACGGAGAACGTCATCAGCCCGCGCGAGTACTACGAATTCACGCATTTCACCGACGCCGTGATGACCGACCAGGAAATTCTGGAACTCCCGAAAGTATGGGTGGTTGGCGGCGACGGCGGCATGGGCGACATCGGCTATCAGAACACTTCGAAGGTGATCCTCCAGAACCGCCCGAACGTCAAAGCCCTGATGCTCGACACGCAGGTCTATTCGAATACGGGCGGCCAGAACTCCGATTCGACGCCGATGCTGGGCGGAAATGACATGAACGTGTTTGGCGCCGCAACGCAAGGCAAGAACGTCGAGAAGAAGACGGTAGCCGAAACCTTCCTGGCCGGCCACGGATCGCCTTTCATCGCGCAAGTCTCGATCGCCAATGCCCCCAAGCTTTTCAGGGCCATCCTGGATGGCATCGAGTACCGCGGAACGGCCTTCCTGCAATGCTTCACGACCTGCCAGCCCGAGCATGGCGTAGCCGACGACATGGCCCTCACGCAGGCGCAGCGCGTGCGCGATTCCCGCGGAGCGCCGGAGTTTATTTTCAACCCGCGCCTTGGCGAAACCTACCAGGAAGCGCTCGACCTGAAGGGCAACCCTTCGATGGAGAAGGATTGGTACGAAACCAAGTTCAAGGCCACCAACGAGCCGTACCGCTACACCGTGGCTCACTGGTGCGCCACGGAAGCGCGCTTCCGGAACCACCTGAAGAAAATCAAGCCGGATGACGCGGCTAAGATGATTCCGCTGGAAAACATGCTGGTCCGCGTCACGCAACAGGATGTGGTCTACCGCCGCTATCTGGTTCCTGAGCACCGCTCCTTCATCCCAGACTTCGGCGTCTACATCAAGGTGCAGGGGCCAAAGGGCGAAGTCGAGTACCGTTCGCTCTCGCGCCAGCTGGTGATGTTCTGCGTGGAGCGCCGCAAGGCCTGGCGCATGTTGCAGAGCAAGGCGGGAATCGAAAACAAAGAGTACAAAGCTCAGCGCTCGATCCTGGCTGACTTGGATGCGGGAAAATTCTCACGCGAGGATTTCTTCGCGCGCGCGGAAGAATTGATGAAGGAGAAACTCGGAAGCGGCGTGGAGGAAACGCACAAGGCTGCAAGCCCTGCGCCAGCGGTTGCGGCGAAGGCGCCCGCCGCCGTGCCAGTAAAGGTGATTAAGCCTATCGCAGGTGAAGCCCCGCGGCCGACAAGCCCAGCTCCGGCAGTTGCGCCCGCACCTCCCGCCGGCGTCTCCGAATCTTCAGGAAATGGCCATGAGAGCGAAACGCCTCAGGTGATCGTAGCCATGTCCGCGCAGGTGACTGTGGAAAGAGTGCTGGAAGTGGAGACCGAGCCGTCCTGGGAGCAGGGCGTGCAGCTACGCTTGATGGAGCTTGACGTGGATCCCGGCAATGATGCCGACCGCGGATTTAGCAAGGGTCGCGGCGCATAAATCTCGTTGAAAGATTGAAAATCCCGATACGCACAGGGATCAACCCGGATACGAGCTGTTAATGTAGCTGTGCAATTGCGATATGGTGTGCTGCTGAGCGGAAATCACCCACTTCACCATATCTCCGATTGAAACCACTCCCAATACTTCCCCGTTTTCAACAATCGGCAGATGGCGGATGTGTTTGTCCGTCATGATTCTCATGGCGTCCTCGACCGTGTGCTCGGGAGTCACGAAAATCGCGGGACTCGTCATGATTTCCTTGACCAGGGTTTGCTTGGACAACTTTCCTTGCAGGATAACTTTTCGCGCGTAATCGCGCTCGGAAACGACGCCAACCAGCTTCCCTTCATACACCACCATCAGGGCTCCCACATATTTGTTCGCCATGATTTCGATCGCGTCGTAGACGCAATCCTCCGGCGAAACAGACCAGACAATCTGGCCCTTCTGTTTCAGGACTAAGCGAACCGTGTCGATCAGGTTCATGGGCGTCCTCATTTCAGCGGTTGCGTGGAACAGGCTATCGAATTGGCAGGCTAAGTCTGCCCGTGAGCAAGACGTTACGGCAGCTATTTTGCCGTGTCAAGTTAAGTTCGTCTCGTTTCCGTTGACACAGGACGTGTCCGGTCGAATTGAAACATACAATCTAAGCGCCAGCGGGTGCCGCACCCTTCACGACTTTTGTGAAGGGTGCGGGTTTCCGTCCTCCCGCGCACCTTCCTGCGAACCAGGATTGGAGCCGTGCAGCCGCGCTTTTGGACAACGCAGCGCATTGTACGGGGATGCAGACAGGCATATGATGCAAGAACACTTCCACGTTGTAACGTGCGGGAAGGGCAGGGCGTCCATTGTGACGCAGAACCACAGACTTAATAAAATGCTCGCGTCGGGGGGATTTCTCAGATGAAACGATTCGCATGGATATCGGCAGTCCTGGTCGCGATGGTCTGGCCGTCGGTCTCTTCGCAAGCTCAGACCACAAAAGGCGCCGTAATTTTCGAGGATCACTGCGCCAGTTGCCATGGAAATCCGGGCAATGCAATGGCTGCGCCTGACGTCCTCACCCTCTGGAAGAAGACGGCGGAAGAAGTCTACGCCGCGAACGGAAAAGCTCCGCACGCAACCCTCACGGGCCTCTCGGACAGCGACTGGCGCGAAGTCGCCTTCTATCTTGGCCGCCGGCGTGTGGACATTGGCAAGATCACCGACGCCAAGCTCATGCCGAACCCGTGCCCCGGTAATTCTCCGATTGGCACGCTATCGGCGAAGCCCCTGTGGAACGGCTGGGGCAACGACGTTTCGAACGCGCGCTTTCAATCCGCGAAAGAAGCCGGGCTGACCGCCAGCCAGGTGCCCAATCTCAAATTGAAGTGGGCCTTCGGCTTTCCGGGCGCCGAAGAAATGTACGGCCAGCCCACGGTCGCGGGCGGGCGCGTATTCCTCGGCGTGGACACCGGGGCGGTTTATTCCCTCGATGCGGAGTCCGGATGCGTCTACTGGTCCTATCAGGCGGACGCGGGCGTGCGCACCGCGATCAGCATTGGGCCCGTGAAAGGAAAGGGCGCGGCCAAATTCGGCGTCTACTTTGGAGACATCCGCGCGAACGTCTACATGCTGGATGCCGCGACCGGAAAAGAAATCTGGAAAGTGCAGGTGGAAGACCATCCGGTAGCCAAGATTACAGGCGCACCGATGTTGTATGAAGATCGCCTGTACGTGCCGGTCTCTTCGCAGGAGGAACGCTCCGCCGGGTGGAGCACAGTGTATCCGTGCTGCACGTTTCGAGGCAGCGTCGTCGCGCTCGATGCCATGAACGGCAAGACCATCTGGAAAACCTACCCGGTTCAGGATCCACCGAAGCCCACAACAAAGAATCCCAACGGCGTGCAGCAATATGGCCCGAATGGCGGCGCGGTATGGAATACGCCAACAATTGACGCGAAGAATCACGCGCTGTACATCGGCACCGGTGACGCGTACACCAAACCCGTCTCCAAAAATACCGACGCCATCATGGCCCTGGACCTGAAAACAGGCAAGGTGATCTGGTCGGTGCAGGACACGGAAGAGGATGCGTGGCTCTCCGGCTGCGGCGGCGAAATCAAATCGGAAAATTGCCTTCCCCCCGACACGATTGGACCGGACTACGATTTCGGCGCCTCCCCCATCTTGAAAACTTTGCCGAACGGCCATCGCATTCTGGTTGCAGGACAAAAAAGCGGAATGGTATGGGGTCACGATCCTGACCGCGATGGCACGGTCGTCTGGAAGGCGCAACTCGTGCAAAAGCTGGCCCTCGGCATGATTACATTTGGCGGAGCCGCCGACGATCAAAACGCATATTTTGGTTTGCGAACAGGCGGCGTGGCCGCGGTCCGCATGGACACCGGCGAACAGAAATGGTTCACTCCCGTCGCGCCCACTCCCGGCCCGGGTCCGAAGGGTGAAAATGCGGCTCTAACGGCGATTCCCGGGGCCGTTTTTTCGGGAGGGTGGGACGGCATGTTGCGCGCTTTTTCCACCGAGGACGGGCATTTACTCTGGGAATATAATATGGTCCGTGATTACGAAACAGTAAATCACGTCAAGGCCAGGGGCGGCTCGATGGCCGCTGCCGGTCCGACCGTCGCCGGCGGCATGCTGTTCGTCGGCTCCGGCTACGTCTTTACAGCCGGGATGCCCGGCAACGCGCTCCTGGTCTTCGCAGCGCAGTAGGCTGCATTTATCCACAGATGAACACAGATAAACACGGATAAGAGAATTGACGGTAGGGGCACGGCATGCCGTGCCCCTACTGTTCCCCTAAACGACGCTGTTTCATATCCTGCCCATAAAAAAGTTGAAAGGGAGTTTCGGCCGGGTGCCAAACTCTTTCCTGTATAATTTGCCCTGCACGGGTTTCGCCAGATCCAATGAACACAGGGCGTGGGAATGGCAAATTTCCGCGGTACCAGATTCCATGAGCATCCGGGTTGCGCTGAATCACAAAACTCTCTATCGCTATACCAGACCGGTATGGCTCTCTCCGCATGTGGTGCGCCTGCGCCCGGCGCCGCACTGCCGCACGCCGATTCCCAGCTATTCGCTTAAAGTCACCCCGGCCGATCACTTCATTAACTGGCAGCAGGATCCTTACAGCAATCAACTCGCAAGGCTTGTATTTCCCAACAAAACTACGGAATTTTCCGTGGAAGTCGACCTTGTTGCGGACATGACCGTCATCAATCCCTTCGATTTCTTCCTGGAAAAATACGCCGAGGAGATTCCCTTCCAGTACGACCCGGTCGTGAAGCGGGAGCTCAGCCCTTATCTCAAAAGACGCCGCGTGGGCCCGTGCCTGGAGGCTCTGATTTCAGAATCACGGAAGGAAAAGATTCGCACGAATGATTTCCTCGTCGATGTAAATCAACGAATCCAGAAACGCATTAAGTACCTGATCCGCATGGAGCCCGGCATTCAGAGTCCCGAAAAAACGCTGACGCTCGGAAGCGGCTCGTGCCGCGACAGCGCCTGGCTGCTGGTGCAATTGCTAAGAAATCTTGGACTGGCCGCAAGATTCGTTTCCGGTTACCTGATTCAGCTCAAGCCTGACGTCAAATCGCTCGATGGCCCCGCCGGAACGGACCGCGATTTCACCGACCTGCACGCCTGGACCGAAGTCTACTTGCCCGGCGGCGGCTGGGTCGGACTCGATCCAACCTCGGGACTGCTTGCCGGAGAAGGACATATTCCGCTGGCCTGCTCGGCTGAACCAGTGACCGCGGCAGCGATCTCCGGCAGCTTTTCGTACGACAACGAGTCCATCGTCACCACGGAACCCGACGCAGAAAAAAGGAGGGGCCGGGCGAAAGACGCGTTCGAGTTTTCCATGTCCGTCACGCGCATCCACGAAGATCCGCGCGTAACCAAGCCCTACACCGACGAGCAGTGGACCGCCATCGAATCGCTCGGCCATCAAGTGGATGCTGACCTGACGGCGCGCGATGTGCGCCTGACCATGGGCGGCGAACCCACTTTCGTTTCCGTCGATGACATGGATAGCGCGGAGTGGACTACGGCCGCTGTCGGCCCGACGAAATACAAACTGGCGGATACGCTGATCCGCCGCCTTGCGCGATCGATTCGCTCCCGGCGGATTTCTGCATCACGGCATGGGCAAATGGTATCCCGGTGAATCTCTGCCGCGCTGGGCGCTGGGGCTCTACTGGCGCAAGGACGGCGAGCCGATCTGGCGCGATCCGGCGCTCATCGCCAACGAGAATACTTCAGGCAAGCTGACCAGCCACGACGCGCGCGCGTTTATCCTCAGCCTGTGCCGAGCGATTGGGCGTGAACCCGGAGCACGCCCTGCCCGGGTACGAAGACACCTGGTATTACCTCTGGAAGGAACGGCGTCTCCCCGTCAATGTCGATCCATTCGAAAACAAACTGGAAAATGCGGAAGATCGCGCGCGGCTTGCTCGCGTGTTCGAACGAGGTTTGGATCAAGTCGTCGGCTATGCCCTGCCCTTGCGGCGCGAATACTATACCGACGGCAGCAGCGATTGGGTGACCGGCGCATGGTTCTTCCGGCCGGAGCGAATGTATTTGATCCCCGGCGACTCGCCCATGGGCTTCCGCCTGCCGCTCGATTCCATCCCCTGGGTAAACCCGTCGGAAATTTCTCAAATCGTCGAGCAGGACCCCATGGCCGTTCGAGGCACATTGCCCGACCGGGCCGCCCTGTCCGGGCGGCAGCGCTATGTGGAAGATATCGCCGAGTATCAACCCTCGCAGGAGGTCGTGGAGCAAATCCTGGAAATGGTATCGGCACGGCAGAAGTCGCGCCGGCGATCCCTGGTGCTCGATTTGCCCCCGGCGCAAGGCCAATCAGGGTCGCGGGCAGTTCGAACGGCGCTGTGCGCGGAAACGCGTGACGGCATCTTGCGCGTGTTCGTGCCGCCGCAACGCTACCTCGAGGATTATCTTGGCCTCGTCGCGGCGATCGAGGATACGGCCGCCGATTTGGGAATGCCTGTGCTCGTCGAAGGGTACGCCCCGCCGCACGATTCTCGCGTCCACACCATCAAAGTCACGCCCGACCCGGGCGTGATTGAGGTGAATCTGCACCCGTCCGCGAGCTGGGACGAATTGGTGAAGAACACCACGGCGCTGTACGAGGAAGCGCACCTGAGCCGCCTCGCAACGGAAAAATTCATGCTCGACGGGCGGCACACAGGCACCGGCGGCGGGAATCACATTCTGATCGGCGGGGCGACACCGGCCGATTCTCCTATCCTAAGGAATCCCGGGTTGCTGCGCAGTTTGATCGGCTACTGGCACAACCATCCCGCCTTGTCCTACCTCTTCAGCGGAATTTTTGTCGGTCCCACCAGCCAGGCGCCGCGCATCGACGAAGCGCGCAACGATCAGGTCTACGAAATGGAAATCGCGTTCCAACAGATTCCGGATCACTGGCGCCACTTCGCCGTGGCTGGTGGACCGCATCTTCCGAAATTTGCTCGTCGACGCAACGGGCAGCACGCACCGCGCCGAGTTCTGCATCGACAAGCTCTACTCGCCGGACACGGCTTCGGGCCGTCTCGGCTTGCTCGAGATGCGCGCCTTTGAAATGCCGCCGCACTCCAGGATGAGCCTCACGCAACACTTGCTGCTTCGCGCCCTGGTCGCGCATTTGTGGGAGCGACCCTATCGCCACGAGCTTGTCCGCTGGCGCACGGAAGTCCACGACCGGTTCATGCTGCCCTATTTCGTGCGTCAGGATCTGGAAGATGTTGTTTCCGACTTGAACGAAGCCGGCTACCCGCTGCGCATGGATTGGTTCGATCCGCATTTCGAGTTTCGCTTTCCACTGTACGGCGCCATCGAGCAGAGAGGCATCGAGCTCGAATTCCGGCAGGCCATTGAGCCCTGGCATGTGACCGGCGAAGAAACTAGCGCGGGTGGCACAGCGCGATATGTCGACTCCTCGCTCGAGAGATTGCAGGTCTTCGCCAACGGGATGGTGGACCCGCGCCACGTGGTCACCTGCAATGGCAGGCGCGTGCCTCTGCATCCAACGGGCACGAACGGCCAGTTTGTCGCGGGCGTGCGCTATCGCGCCTGGCAGCCGCCGAACTGCCTGCATCCCACAATTGGAACGCACGTGCCGCTGGTGTTTGACCTGGTGGACACGTGGTCCGGCCGTTCCATCGGCGGATGCACCTACCACGTCGCGCATCCCGGCGGCAGGAGCTACGACAACTTCCCGGTGAACGCGTACGCGGCCGAGGGCCGGCGCATCGCGCGATTTTTCAAATTCGGGCACACGCCGGGGCCCATGGCCGTTGGTGAAGAAAAAATCGCAAAGGAATTACCATTCACGCTCGATCTCAGATTGAAGTAGAGTACTTTTAATAGGCACTATGCAAAGACCTACAACTCCGGGTGGCATCGAAACGGACCACCCTCTGCGTCGCAGCTTCGCCGACAACTACGGAATCGATTCACCATTCTCCGATGAAATGGTTCAGCCCGACAGGTCCCTTCGCCCTCACTGGCGGGAATTTGTTTCGCTGCTCGACGAATTGAAACCCGGCGAATTCGAGCACAGGCGCGAGCTGGCGCGGCGGCTGATTCACCAGAACGGCGTAACGCACAACGTCTACGGCGATCCGAACGGGCTGGACAGGCCCTGGAGCCTGGACTTCATTCCTCTGCTGATCCGGGCCGCCCATTGGGAGAACGTCTGCGAAGGTTTGATCCAACGCGCGCGGTTGTTGGACCGCTTGCTGGCGGACCTGTACGGCCCGGCGGATACGGTTTTTGGCGGCGTGCTTCCTCCGGAATTGTTGTGGGCCAATCCCGGCTTTCTCCGCCCGTGTCACGGGATGCGGCTGCCGCGCGGCCGCTGGCTGCACTTGTACGCGGCGGACCTGGTGCGCAACGAGGTCGGGCAGTTCGAAGTTCTGAGCGATCGCACGCAAGTGCCCTCGGGCGCGGGCTATACGCTCGAAAACCGGATTGTGCTCTCCCGCGCGCTGCCCTCTGTCTTCCGGCAATGCAACGTGCAGCGCCTCGCGCCATTTTTCGTGTCATTGCGTGAAACGCTGGCGGAACTTGCTCCGGCCAATCACGAAAATCCGCGCATCGTCCTGTACACGCCGGGCCCGTACAATGAAACGTACTTCGAGCATTCCTTCCTGGCGCGGTATCTCGGCTACGCGCTGGTGCAGGGAAACGATCTGACCGTTCGCGACACCATCGTTTACATGAAGACGCTGGGTGGATTGCAGCGCGTCGATGTGATCCTTCGCAGAGTGGACGACAATTTCTGCGATCCTCTCGAACTGTTGTCGGATTCCTACCTGGGAGTGCCGGGATTGCTGCAGGCCGTTCGCCGCGGAAATGTGGCTGTCGCCAACGCGATCGGCTGCGGCGTTTTGCAGGCGCCCGGAATTCTTCCCTTCCTTCCGGCGGTGTGCCGGTATCTTCTGGGCGAGGAATTGAAACTGCCTTCGGTGGAAACCTGGTGGTGCGGCCATCCTGAAATTTTGGAATATGTGGTGCAGCACTTGTCTGAGCTGGTGATCAAGTCCGCGTATCCGACGCAGGGAGAAGACCCCGTTTTCGGACAAAATCTTACGCGCGAAGAACTTTCAGCGCTCGAGCAGAAAATCAGGGCGCGCCCTGCGCGCTACGTGGCGCAAAAACAGGTGATGTCCTGCACGACGCCCGCGCTCATCGGCGAAGAGGTTCAGCCGCGGCGGTTCGTTGTCCGCTCGTATCTCAGTGCGTACGGCGATTCCTACACAGTGATGAACGGGGGGCTTTCGCGCATTACGGTATCGAACGATACGCTCGTCGTCTCCCTGCAAAAAGGAGGCCGCAGCAAGGACACCTGGATATTGTCCGACGGCCCGGTCACCCCGGTAACGCTTTTGCCATCGACGACGCAGCCCATTGCCATCAGCCGCGGCGGCAACGATTTGCCCAGCCGCCAGGCGGAAGACCTCTTCTGGCTGGGGCGCTACGCGGAGCGCACCGACGCGCAGGCTCGCCTGGCGCGTGGAGCCATTGCGCGCATGATCGATCAAACCGGCTTTGACAGCGCGCACGCCGTTCAAGTGCTGGCTTCTGCTTGCCGGAGCAAGCCGATCCGTTCGACGGGCGCGGAACTGGAACGCGAGTTCATCGACGCGATGCTTGGCAAAGCCAATGGCGAGGGATTGCGCGGCAGCGTCGCCAATCTTCACCGCCTGGCAAGAGTTCTGCGCGACACGATTTCCACGGACGCCTGGCGCATCCTTCAGGAAATTTATCGCGCCGTTTTCATTTTCAAGCCCGCTCCCACGGATCCCGGTTCCGGCGTGCTCGAGTTGCTCGACAATCAGATTGTCACGCTCGCGGCGTTTGCAGGGCTCGCTTCCGATTCGATGACGCGCGGGCAGGCGTGGCGATTTCTGGACATCGGTCGACGCGTCGAGCGTGCCTGGTTTGTTTCGCAATTCTTGCGGGACTCGCTAGTGGAACCCGGCGTGGATCCGGTCCTGCTCGAATCGGTCCTGGAAATCGGCGACAGCTCGCTCACCTATCGCCGCAGATACATGACGCACCTCGAAACCCATGCCGTGGCGGACCTCTTGCTCGCGGATGAGACCAACCCGCGCTCCGTCGCCTTCCAGCTTGCCTTGCTCGACCAGCATCTTGCGGCGCTGCCCCGCGACCTTTCGCATCCGGATCGCAACTTCGATCAGCGCCTGCTTCTCAAGCTGCGCACTTCGATTCAACTCGCCGATTTTGTGGAATTGTGTTCGGTCGCGCCGGGCCGCGAGCGCGAGGAATTTTACGCACTGCTTTCCGGCATGCTGGACCAGATCGGCCAGCTCTCCGAGGCCATTGCGCAATTGTATTTTTCGCACGCCGTGGTATCGCAGGAAATCAGCGGCATACGCGAGGAGCGCGAAACGTGAAATACCGCGTCACCCACTCCACTCGATACGGATACGAGGAAGCCATTCCCCTGTCGCACAACGTCGTTCGCATGAAGCCCCGCGAGCACGAAACGCAGACCTGCTTGCAGTACCAACTGCTCGTGCTGCCGTCGCCCACGGTGAAAAGCGAGGGCTTCGATTATTTCGGGAATCATGTCACGTGGTTCAGCTTGCAGGAGCCGCACACCGTCCTGCGCATCGCCGCGCAGAGCGAAGTGGAAGTCCTTCCCTCGGGACCATGCGACGTCAACCAGGGACCGACCTGGGAGCAAACCCTGCAGATTCTGACCCTCGCGCCTGACCGCGAAATACTTGGCCGCGCGCGAATTTGTTTTCGAATCGCCTCATGTGCCCTGGTCCGCGGAGTTGGCCGAATTCGCCCGTTCCTCCTTTTCGGCCGGGCGGCCGTTCCTTGCGTGCGTTCTGGATTTGACCCAGCGCATCCACGACGAGTTCAAATTTCTGGCGGGCTCGACGGAAATCGATACACCAGTGGAGGAAGTTTTTCATTCGCGCCAGGGCGTGTGCCAGGACTTCGCTCATCTACAGATAAGCTGCCTGCGCTCGCTTGGATTTTCGGCGCGATACGTCAGCGGATATTTGGTCACTTCTCCCCCGCCGGGAAAAGAACGGCTCACCGGCGCGGATACGTCGCATGCGTGGATTGGCGTTTTCGTGCCGGGCATGGGCTGGGTGGAATTCGACCCCACGAACGGGCTGATGCCGAGCGACGGGCACATCACGCTCGCCTGGGGAAGGGATTACGACGATGTAGGCCCATCCAGAGGCGTTCTGATCGGCGGCCAGCGCCATTGGATGGATGTCTCCGTGGATGTTGTGCCCATCGAACCTTCCTGAATGTCTCCCTGAAGATGCTAGTCTGAAGCTATTCTGGCGATATGGACGAAGCTGGCAATTATCCGCAGATATTAATGGGATTAGAGGATCTTGACGCCAGCGGAGGCGGCTGCCTTCCTTAATGCGTTGTCGGTCGTCGCGAGGTTCGCATTAGACTTCATCGCAAGGGCGAGGTAAGCCGCATCGTAGATCGTGAGGCCATGCGCTCGCGCAAGTGTGGGCAATTCGAGAATTTCGTGTGGAGATTGCGGCGCAGTGTCAATCGGAAGGGCCTTTAAACGGCTAAGAAAAGCTTCAATCTGATCGAATGAAATTCGCTTCCGGCGATGCGCCATCAAGAGGCCGTTGCCAACTTCATAAAACCACAGGAGGGGAACAAGCGCGCGATTCTCAGAAAGGCCGGAAAGAACGCCCAAGCTGTATTTCCGGTCTGCTTCGTCTTCCAGGAACCACTGCAGCGCGAGAGAGGCGTCCAGTACAAACTCACTCACAGACGGTGGCCCTCGCGAATCAAATCCTTTACAGATACACCCTCGAGCCGAATGCGGTTCTTCTCGACAAACGCGAGCATTTCGCGCACAGCTTCGAGCTGCCCGCCATTGGAACCAGCTGCGGCAGAAGGCTGGCCCTTGCCGTGCAGAACTTGCAGGGCTTCACTGATGACTTCGTCGATAGAGCGGAAGCGGCCGGAATTCATTTCTTCCTGAATGATCTTTTCTTGTTCAGGTGTCAATTTGACGTTCATCGCCAAGAACCCCATTCATATGATAGCAGCTCTGCTGCACTCGGATGATTGGATTTAAATCCAGCGCCGATTTCGACAAACGCCTCCCACACTCAATCTAGATACCGGCAACCCTGCATTAACTGAACGTTGATCTAAAGGAGTGGTATCATGCAGAGGTAGCGCGAGGACGGGATGCGACGAAATCGCGCGCCACCCGTCTATCTTGTAGAGGGATACCGATGAAACTTCTTATGGCAATGGCCCTGCTCGCGTTCGCATCACCGGCTTTTGGACAGGCGCAATCCTCAGGCGCCGCATCCGTTCCGGGATGCGGTGCGGCCAACGTTGAATTTAACGTGAAAACAGACAATAAACCGCATCCGGCGGTTCAGCCGGACGCTGGAAAGGCGCACGTGTATTTCCTTCAGGATGACGCAGACTTCCTTTCGAGGCCCAGGCCGACAACTCGGTTTGGGATCGATGGCGCGTGGGTCGGCGCAACCCACAGCAATTCGTATTTCTATGTTACGGTCGATCCTGGGGTACACCATCTCTGTGCGAACTGGCAAGGGTTTGTCGGGTTGGGCGCCCAACGAAACGAAGCAGCTCTCCATTTCACCGCCGAAGCAGGAAGCGATTACTACTTTCGCGCCAGGGACATTGTTAACCCTAACAACAAAATGCCAGCCGTCGTTCTATTGAAGCCGCTGGATAGCGATGAGGGCGTGCTTCTGATTAGCCAGTTTTCGTTCAGCACTTCCACTCCGAAGAAGTAGTCACAACTAATTCATCCGCGACCGCCTCGCGTGAGTCACCAATAGACCAAAGCGCGAGTTGGCCGCCTCGCCTCCCAGTCGGTCCATCGCCACAGGCACGTGGCGCCGTAATGCTGCCGACTCCATCCTGCTCTTCGACTGGACTTTCCCGATTCCATCTGGCAAAACATTCGACTGGGCTTTTTCGTTTGCGAAAGGCGGAAAATTGCAGCACCTCGGAGCTTTTATCATTGGCATAATCGTCGGTTTTCTCGGAGGTCTTTTTGGAAAAGGAGGAAGTGCGATAGCGACGCCGCTCTTGAGCCTGATCAGATACCCGGGATTTATCGCCGTCGCTTCGCCGCTGCCTGCCACGATTCCGGGAACGCTCGTAGCTTCCGGGGAATATTGGGAATCCCACCTGCTGGATTGGCAAATTGTTTGGTGGAGCATCTCTGTAGGAGTTCCTGCGACCATCCTCGGTTCTGTTTTCACCAAATTCACCGGTGCGCGTCCGTTGCTGATCGCCACCGCGATTCTGGTACTCGGGTTCGGCCTTTCTTTTTTGTTTTTACCAAGGGAAAGAAAATCCGGGGGATCTTCGCCTGATCAATCTGTTCCGGAAACTCGTCCGTCCTACTGGCGCGTCCGTCTAGTGCTCATCGCGACGGGAGTCGGAATCATTTCAGGACTTCTGGCGAATGCCGGGGGATTCCTGCTGGCGCCGGCTTACTCCCGCTTCCTCAGGCAGCCGATCAAGAAATCTTTTGCGTGTTCGCTCGCCGTGTCCGCTGTACTGGCAGTGCCCGGGACCGTCGTTCACGCCTACCTCGGACATATTTCGTGGACCGTAACGGGACTCGTCGCCCTCGGCTCGGTTCCGTTTCTCGTACCTCGGCGCACGCATTGCCATTCGCACGAAGGCCAGCAGACTCGAACGCGTGTATGGATTCGTCCTGACCGCGCTGGGGAGCTTTCTTTCTCTATCGATTGTGATTAGTTTGAGTGGCGCGGGCTTCAGCCTGCGGCGTTTCGTCCTTGCTAGAATTAAAACCACACAGGCAGAGTGCCTGTGCTACTTGATTATCCCGAAGGGAAATGCAGGTTAGTGTTAATTTAAGCTCACTCTGAACTGGAGCAGGAAATGCCACTGAGCGGCACATCTCCACTCAACCCGGCGTACTTCCTCGATCGCGCCGCGCAAAATTTTGCAGAGCGCATAGCCATCATCGACGGCGAGCGGCGATTTACGTACCGCGAGTTTAGAGAGCGCGCGCATCGTCTCGCGGGACTGCTGCGAGGCGCGGGCGCTCAGCAGGGCGATCGGATTGCGGCGCTCTGCACCAACAGCCACGTCATGCTGGAGATGCACAATGGCGTGCCCATGGCGGGCTGCGCGCTGGTGCCAATGAATATTCGGCTAGCCCAGCAAGAGTTGGCTTATATTCTCGAAAACTCCGGCGCGCGCATCCTGATTGCCACGCACGAATTTGCGGAGGCCGCGCGAGCGCTTTCCTCTTCGACAGGCGTGCGCCTCATTCTTGCCGGCGCGGAATCGAGCGAATACGAGGAACTGCTGAAATCTTCAGAGCCTTACCAAACCGCTCTGATGGACGAAATGTCTCTGCTGGCGATCAATTACACCAGCGGAAGTACGGGCCGTCCGAAAGGCGTGATGTACACGCATCGCGGAGCGTACCTGCAGTCTCTGGCAATGGCATTTCACTCGCGACTTGGGCTGGATAGCGCTTATCTGTGGACGCTTCCCATGTTTCACTGCAACGGCTGGTGCTTCACCTGGGCGGTGACGGCTGCCGGCGCGGTCCACATTTGCCAGCGCCAGATCGATCCGGCAACCATTTGGAAGACGATATGTAGCGGCAGCGTTACTCATCTCTGCGCCGCGCCTACTGTCTTGACGATGATAGCGGAAGCCGCCGCGTCGGCCGGGGGCGAGAAAGTTAGCCGCGAGGTCCACGCGTTCACGGGAGGCGCGCCTCCTACTCCTGCTCTGCTTGCGCGTCTTGCAGCACTGAACTTGCAGGTCACCCATTTGTATGGTTTGACGGAAACGTATGGCCCGTCGGTGATCAACGAATGGCAGCCGGAGTGGAATGCGAAGTCCGAAGGCGAAAAGGCAAGATTGAACGCGCGGCAAGGCGTCGGCAATGTAGTCACGCGGGAAATCAGCGTGATCGACGCCGGCGGCGAGGAAGTTCCGTCCGACGGCGAAACGCTGGGCGAAATTGTGATCCGCGGGAACAACGTGACCATCGGCTACTACGGCGACGACGCGGCCACGCGCGCCGCCGAGTGCGGCGAATGGTTCCGCACCGGCGATCTTGGAGTGCGTTTTCCGGACGGATATATCGAACTGCGCGACCGCGCCAAGGACATCATCATCACGGGCGGAGAGAACGTCGCTTCGGTCGAGATTGAAAAAGCGCTGGCCGAGCATCCCGCGGTTTTGGAAACCGTCGTGGTGGGCCGCCCGGATGAACGGTGGGGCGAAATTCCGGTGGCATTTGTGGTCCTGCGGCAGGGGATGTCTGCGACAAAGGAAGAGCTGATCGAATTTGTGTGCGGGCGGATTGCGCGCTTCAAAGCGCCGCGAGAGATTCTCTTTGAAGAACTTCCCAAAACATCAACGGGCAAAATTCAGAAGTACATTTTGCGCCAGCGGATTGGAGGAAAGTAGGATGGTCCCGCCTGGGCGGGACTGTCGGGTATGACTCTTGTTCCGCTGGCAGAAGTCAAAAGCGACAGGCTGAAGCCTGTCCTACTGGTGCAAAATCAAGAGCGCGCGCCAGCACGATCAGATAGAATCCGCATTCATCTTCTGGAGGCGCTGAAATGGCTCTACGAACCGCCGCCCAATTCCTTGCGGGCCTGCGCGACGCCCGCGAAGTTTATTACCGTGGCCAGCGCGTGCCGAGCGTGGTGGACCATCCCGAGCTGGGCGTCGCGGCCCGCCATGCTTCCATCGATTTTGAAATGGCGGAGAATCCCAAGTTTCGCGAGCTGGCCGTTCACCGCGAAGGCACGGATGAATATTCCGCCTACTACCGCGTACCCCGCAACACGCAGGATCTGCTCTCCCGCTCGAAGCTGATCGAAGCCGGCACGGCCGAAGGCGCCACATTGGTGCTGCTGATCAAGGAAATTGGAACGGACGCGCTGTTCGCGCTGAAGCGCGTCCTTGGCCGCAGCGGCGACGCGCGAGGGATGCAGCGCGTCGAATCGTTTTACCGCCATTGCCGGGACAAGGACCTCGCCATGGCCGTCGCGCAAACCGATGTGAAAGGCGACCGCAGCAAGCGGCCCTCCGAACAGAGCGATCCCGACATGTACGTTCGCGTTGTGGAAAAGCGGGCAGACGGCATTGTCGTCAGCGGCGCGAAAATTCACACCTCTTGCACTCCGTATGTGGATGAGGTGATCGTGCTGCCGAGCCGGTCCATGGGGCCGGGGGATGAGCCGTGGTCGCTGGCCTTTGCGATCCCCGTGGCGACGCCCGGGCTACGTCTTTATGCCTCTGACTATTTACATGGGACGGACGACCCCTTCACGCGCCCCATTTCCACGACCCACAAAATGGTGGAGACTCTGACGGTTTTTGACAAAGTGTTTGTCCCGTGGGACCGCGTGTTTTACGTGGACCGGCCGGACCTGGCCGGCGCAACCGCGCTCACCTTCGTCGAATTTCATCGATTCACGGCGGTGAGTTACAAGCTTCCGTTGCTGGACGCCTTGGTGGGCGCGGGAATCGTGATGGCAAAAGCGAACGGCATCGATCGCGCGGGACATGTCCGCGACAAGCTGACGTGGCTCGGCGGATACGCCGAAACCGTTCGCGGGCTGACGGAACTCGCCGCGCTTCGCTGCAAAGTGGAAAACGGCGTCGCGTGCCCTGACGTGTTTACAACGAACATGGCTAAGTGGACTTTCGCGCGCGAGTTTCATCAGGCCATTGAAACCGTGCAGGACCTCGCCGGCGGGCTGCTCGTCACCGGGCCGGGCGGCATGGATTGGAATTCACCCGAAGTCAGGCCTGTGCTGGAAAAATATCTGCCCGGCGCGTGGCCCGCGGACCGGCGCATGGCCATCATGAATTTGATCAGCGATTTGACGACGCGACTCTATGGCGGCTACCAGGCGGTCCTTGCGGTACACGCAGAAGGGTCGATCGAAGCCGAGAAAATGGCGATGTTCCGTGCCTACGACCCGTCCCGGTCCATCGCGCTGGCGATGCGGTTAGCAGGGCTGGAAACCAACGCGGCGGCGAAATAATTTTCCGCGGCTTTGTGCCGGCTGCCAAATCGACGCCGAATCTTTGTAGGGCACTGCTTCAGCCGTGCCAAAAAGTGCGCGGCACCAATGCGGCTTTAGCCGCTGGCCTGTTTGGAATGGAGTTGTCACAAAGGGTCGTCGAGGAGTGGAATTGTGGGCGTGTTGAACGGAAAAGTTGCGATCGTCACGGGCGCAAGCCGCGGCATCGGCCGCGCCATCGCGGAAGCGTTTTCCCGCGAAGGCGCGCGCGTGGTGATCTGCGGGCGCAAGCAGGAAACGCTGGACCAGGTCGCCAGCGAAATCGGGCAATCCGTGAAGCCCATCGCCTGCCACGTCGGCCGTCCGGATCAGATCGCAAGCATGATCGCGATCACGGAACGAATATTTGGTCCTATCGATGTTCTGGTGAACAACGCTGCGACGAATATTTCTTTCGGGCCGTGCCTGGAAGCCGACGAAGCGCAATTCGACAAAATGGTCGAGATCAACATGAAAAGCGCGTTCCGGCTGGTGAAGGCCATCGCCCCCGGAATGTGCGCCCGCGGCAGCGGATCGATCGTCAACATCGCATCGATCGCCGGCCTTCGCCCGCAACGCTACAGTCTCCTCTACAGCATGACGAAGGCCGCGCTTATCATGATGACGCAGTCCTACGCGCTGGAGCTTGGACAAAAGGGCGTGCGCGTGAACGCCATTGCCCCAGGCCTGATTCAAACGGCGCTCAGCGAGCATTACTGGATGGATGAAGCGCAGCGACACACCCTGCTTGGCAAGCAGCCCATTCCGCGCCTCGGGCAGCCATCTGACGTCGCGGAACTTGCGCTGCTGCTCGCCTCCGAGAAGGGTTCCTACATTACCGGCCAGACACTCGTCGTGGACGGCGGATTCCTGCTTCCCGGACTTTAGTTTCTAGAAGTCTTCAGCTTGACGGCCTGCTGCGGTTTGTACTTGGCATGGAAAATTCCGCGCGCCATGAGAATTTAATCGCTGGCGAAACGCCTCCCTCGTTAGAAAAAAGCGATCCAGCGGCCCATCGCAACAATTCCGAACCACAGCAGAATCGAGAAAGCGCCGGCGAACTTGGCCGCGAACGGAGTCGCGCCCCGCTCCCATCGGTCCACTTTGCGGTAAGCGGAAAAATGAAACGCGAGCGCGTTCAGGCCGGCGAACACCAGCAACAGCATTTTCCAGCGGAAACCCGTGTTGGTGTAACACTTGGTCGCCTCGGACACGAACATCAGCGTTCCCGTGACAAGCATCAGAGCAAAACCATACAAAGCCCATCGCAGCGTGCCACCCACAATGCTCGATACGGAATCATTCCTCAGAGAAACGCCCATCAGGCGCAAGTCCAGTATAGAGGTGGCGCCGACGACGGTGACGATCCCAAACATGTGAATGCTCTCAATTGCCGGGAACATCCAGGAAGATTGCGCGATAGTGCTTCCAATGTAGGTGCTTTCCAACCAGTGACACAGCGCGATCATGTCAGGCATTTCAATCTTCTCCTTTTCCTGTCAACGTAGCCGAGATTCGACACATGAACTTTGCCCGCGAGTTGTGTTGTCATGGGTCCCAGCCGTTTCGCGTTGAAGCGAAATTCGCAACCGCTATTCACGAGCGCCAGTAAATCCGATCACTCTCGACATAGCCACAATCCCAAACCAGAGCAGAATCGAAATCACTGCACTCCACTTCGCGAAGGACGGCGGCACGGTTCCGGGTTCGTCCCACTTCCCTGCATTCCGTTTGATCGCCGTCTCGATCAGCACAATATTCATCCCAGCCAGCAGCACCAACGCCATCTTCCAGCGAAACGCGGTGTTTGTGTACATGTCCACCGCTTGCGCCGCGAAGACCAGAAACCCCGTTGCCAAATTTCCAGCCAATCCCGCCTGCGCCCACGGCAAGGCAAGATGCGCAACACTTGACACGGATCGTGTGCGCAGCCCCAGGCCCAACACGCGCAGGTCCAGCACCGAGGTTGCCGTGACCATAATCACAAACCCGAAAATGTGCAGCGTGTACAGGGCTGGATATAAGTTGAGTGATTCCCGGATTCCCGTCGCCCACGATGTGGATTGCAACCATTGGCAAAGTGCGTAAAGGTGCATGTCTTCTCCTCTCATTCCTCAACAAATCATCGCCCGGCGCCAAGTCGGCGCCGCTGCAAGGGGCCCCGACCACAGCCCCGAGGCAGATGGCAACCCAGGCGGCCTGGTCCCGCAATGGCGCACAACTCGCCCAACAACTTGCTCGCATTCGCCCGGTAAATATGTGACGAAGGGCACTCCAGTGGGTGACGGATGTCACAGCACCTCGCCGCCAAGGGCGAGAACATGTGCGCTAGTTGACTCACTCTGAGGAGGTGCGGGATGAAACGCAGAACAATTTATGCGTTAGCGATTGTGCTAAGTCTCTTCGTTGTATCGGTGCCGATGTTTGCCCATCACGGCACGGCGGCATACGACCTTTCCAAGACGGTCACCATCAAGGGAAAGGTTACACGGTTTAATTTCATTAATCCGCATGCCCAAGTTTACTTTGACGTGGCGGGCGACAAGGGCGCGGAGCAGTGGCAGGCCGAATTGACCAGCCCGAATCATCTGATCCGAACAGGATGGAGCAAGGACACTCTGAAACCCGGAGACGATGTCACGATCACAGGGTATCGCACCAAGGACGGCACTAATTCGATTTGGATAGGCAAGATCATGCTCGGGGACGAAGAACTTAAGCTGGAAGCCGGCAACTGATGGATCGCTAAGCATGCGCCTCACAAAAGCAAATTTGGGTTGATATCAGGAAGCGATACGTGTACGTGACGCGGGGCAGGGTAAACGGGAGCGGTATGGCCCAAAAACAATCATTCGAATTTTGAGGTCGTGATGCCGGGGAAAGAAAAGCTCGAATGTGAATTCCCGATCTTGCCGTCCACCAAGGTCGCGGCGCTTCTCGAACAGTACCCGGAGCTTGAGGATCTCTTGATCGGACTCGCTCCACCCTTTCAGAAGCTGAAGAACCCGATTCTGCGAAGGACCGTGGCCAAAGTGGCTTCTCTCCAGCAAGTGGCCGCCGTAGGGCGTATGCCCGTGCACGAACTGGTCAACCAGCTGCGCGCGGCCGTTGGGCAAGAGACTTTGGCTTCCGAACAGAAACGCAGCGACGCCGATTCCTACTTCTTGCCACGACCGGAGTGGTTCAATGCTGCCGGGATTGTGGCGTCGATCGACGAGAAAAAATCTGATCCGGACAAGATGCCGATTGTGGCCGTCCTCAAACAAGCAGCCGTGCTGCAACCAGGGCAAATTTTAGAACTGGTCACAAGTTACCTTCCAGCCCCAGGGATCGATATCCTGAGACAGAGGAGGTTCCTTGTATGGTCGATGGAAGACGAGTCAGGACTGGTTCGCACCTACGTTTCCAGGCGGGGTCGACCGTGAACCACGCCAATCGCGTGAAGAAGTTTGTTTCTTTTTCTCGCATCGCGACCCTCGTGATTCTGGCGTTTTTGGTTACCGGGTGCGGGAACAAGGCGTCAACTGCGGAGCGCGGTGACGATGCGCCCGCGGCCCACTCCGGCGGTAAGCCCGTGGACGCGATCACTGCGGGCTCGGTGACAGGCGCAATCCGCTTTGACGGCGTGGCGCCGCAAATGAAAAACATCAACATGATCGACGTACCCAATTGCGCCAAGATGCATTCCGCGCCCGTATTGACTGAAAGCGTGGTGCCCGGCGACAACGGCACACTCCAGAATGTGGTGGTCTACCTCCAGGGAGATTTCAGCGCGTATTCCTTTCCGCCGGCCAGCACGCCGGCCAAAGTCAGTCAAGAAGGGTGCTTGTATACTCCGCACGTTATTGCCGTGATGACCGGGGACCCGGTCGAGATAGCGAACGCCGATTCGGTTACGCACAACATCAATGCGATTTCTCAGTCCCGGCAAGGTTGGAACGAAACGCAATTGCCGGGGTCTGCGCCGATCGTGCGGCGTTTCGCGCGAGAAGAGGTCCCGGTCGCCGTCAAGTGCACGATGCACCCGTGGATGCGATTCTATTTGGCCGTGTTGAGCCATCCCTATTTTCAAGTCACCGGGAAGAGCGGCCAGTTTGCATTGCGGAATGTGCCGCCGGGAACCTACACGCTCACGGCCTGGCACGAAGTATACGGCACAAAAAAAGTGACCGTCGTGATCCAGCCAAAGCAAGAGCAAACCGTGGCTATCACTTTCACTGATAAGGACGGGCATTAGCAGCCACGCCGAACCGAGGATTCACGCTTCGCAGATTTGTTTTGAAAAGTGTCGGAGCGTTGCGCTTTTCTTGCGAAGTAGGCGGTCCATGAAGAGCGACCGAAACAAATGCAACGTAATAAATGGCGGACAAGCCTGTAAGCCGGATTCTGTACGGCGCGTGGACGTTGCCGCCTGCGCGTCGTGGCGATCATTCCTCTAGGTCCAGATTCGCACCTGGACTCCAGCAGCCTACCCGAGGGTCCTAACGAGCTGGGCCAGCTCTCCCCTCCTATTTGGCCTTGCACCACGCGGGGTTTGCCGTGCCCCCGATGTTACCATCGGGGCGGTGGGCTCTTACCCCACCGTTTCACCCTTGCCAAGCGCTATCACCTTCCGCAACCCGCTTGCGCGGGCCGCTTTCAGGCTGTCTGAAGGTTTTCCTTCAGATGGCCACCGAGGCGCATTGCACCGGCGGTTTATTTTCTGTGGCACTGTCCGTAGCCGAAACCTCGCCTCGCTTGCGCGAACTGCGCGAAGAGCCGGCCCCCTGGCATTACCAGGCGCGTTGCCCCTTAGTCTGAGGCGTCTTTCGCCGAAGACTTTCGTCCACAACGTCAAACGCGAAGACCACGGTGTCCGGACTTTCCTCCCGGCCTGCCTTCTTGCGAAGGCCGGCCCAGCGATCACCCGGCTTGCCCGCCACTTGGATTATATCACCCGGAATCACTCAATGGCGGCGTGAGTGGAGCTTGTAATCAATACGAATTACCGAAATCAAGTCGCTGGCTCGGGCGTCGCTCCAGCAGCGACTACGTCGCGCAAGGTTGATATCTGAATCGGGAAATACTTAAACAACAGTAGGGCCAGAACACTCCAGAGGGCAATTTGAACTTCCAGTTTGCCCGGGAATTCGAGTCCAAAACCGCCGACAACGAGCACATTGTACATAGCATGGGCAACTGCCGCCGGTAGGACGGATCCGGATTTCAAGGTTAGCCAGCAAAAAACAGAATTTAGCGCGACAGAAACCGCAATCCGAAATCCCAATTGCAGCAGCATTGCCTGATCCGCGCGATTGAAGTTTGCATCGAAATGGAAATGGTAAGCGGCCCAGACCATACCCGTTAGAAAGATGCCACGGAAAAGGCCGTATCGCAAAACCAGAGTTTCTCTTAGAAAACCCCGAAATACAATTTCTTCAAAGAGCGCCGCGAAAAACATCAGGTACAGCCAAGGGTCCGGAACCGTGAAATATGCGTGGAAAAGCGGAGCCACCTGTTTTCCGAACTCGTGCGCCGCCCAACTTGCGCGATCGAAAAGATAGTTCCCGGTTGAAAGAATTATTGCGATGGTCACGGGCATTGCTGCACCAGCCAAGAAATACGCTAGCCTGGGAAGTCTGAGTGAAGTCCGAACCGTTTTCCCGAAAGCAGTTCCTCCAATCCAACGTATGACGCCGAGATAGAGAAGTGATTCGACCACCGAGCTCACTTGCACAAACCAATCCGTATTTAAGTACGTTGAAGGCCGCGAGGAAACAAACGGCATCATAAAGATCACAACGGTCGGAATTGTCGCTGCAAACAGCAGTGGACCCAAGAGGACCCAAATCAGTAGCTGAGTTCGGTGCCAGCGTTCGGGCCCGATAGGGTCTTCGGCTGGCGGTTCAGGTAATGTCAGGGGCAAACTCGCAACTCCCCGCTGCATTCTAGCCGCGAACCACCCAACTAGAATGGTACCCGCCAACGCGAAATGAAATCCGGGCGGCGCGATCCATAGTTCCAATTGCGACAGACTAGGGAGGATGACGAGAACGCTGTGATTAAGCGCGGACGTGAATAGGCTGGTGATATAAACGAGCCTCCCAATGTCAAGGAAGACTCCAGCAGCAGCCGGAACCAAGACCCATACAACGACTCGCCTGGAAGGATTGGCGCCGGGGCGGAAGCACACAAAATATCCGGCGAAACCAGAGAAAAGGCTTAGGAGAGTCGAGTTGACAAGGAATATTTTGGTGTCAAATTGCAATCGGAAAAGGTCGGTGGCCCCGGGATGATATGAGTCAAGAACTCTCTCTGAAGGCACCCACGAAAGGCGCGAAGCTACGATCAGGAAAACAATCCCGGCTAGAAAAACGAGCTGCGAAGGGTCCGCAGGAATTACGGAACGCAGGAGAGAAGTCAGCCGCTCTCGCCAGGACGTGTCAGTCACGCCCCAGATTATGCCTTAATTGTTAATTATTGAGACAGATTGTCGCAACACAAGGAGCGCCACCCTTGAAATGGCGGCGCTCCTTCGATGAAGCTGCATTCCGAGCAAACGGCGCCGTCAATTGCCCCCGGTTGTGGAAGCTGACAGCGGCTTGGCGGTGTACACGGTGATCTCGACGCGGCGGCTGGCTTCGCGCGCTGCCTTCCCCTTGCCTTCGTCGATCAGCTTCTGATCCCCGAGTCCTACCATATGGATCCGGTAGACGGGGACATCGTGGCTGCCCACCAGGTAGGAAATCACTTGATCGGCGCGCGCCCGGCTCAACCGGTCGTTGAAGGCCGCGTCTCCAGTTTGGTCCGTGAAGCCCTCAACCGTGATGAAATAGCGAGCCTGCGAGCCGAGTGTCGTGGCCACTTGGTCCAGCTTGGCTTTCTCGTCCTTCGTAAGCGAGTCCTTGGCGATGCCGAAGTGCACGACGGTCTGACCGGCGGGTTTGTAGTCGTCGATATTGGCAACGACGTTGCGTAAATCGTTCAAATCCTTTGTGTTCTGGTTGGTCTTGGCCATCGCGCCCTTGGCCTCACCGTCGGCCGTCTTCGCGATTTCATCGGTGGCGGACAGCTTCTTCTCATCTTCATCGACCACTTGATTGGTCTTGTTAATATCGGCGACCTGCGTTGAATCGCGTGACTGCGAACTCTTGTCGACCTGATCGATCTTCTGGTCAACCGGCGTGATGCTTTGCTTGACGTAATTCTTGGTCGCGCAACCGGCGATGAACAGCGAACCTACGGCAAGAGTGATTGTTGCGGACAATATTGCCTTACTCATTTTAAGGTCTCCCCCTGCGATTTTCAGTTCTGGGTGCCTTGACGCGTAGCCAGGACTTCTCCGTTTTCCCCCAAAACTCTCTATCACTATCGCACGTAGCCGTCCATTTGGCCAACAATTCAAATTTTACTTTTAAGTCCCAATCCCACAAACAAATAGGAAGTATTTCCAGTTTGGCAGGATGAATGCCCCTAGAGGACGGACCGCGTAACCTTTACACGATGTGTATGCCGGGACACTAAAAATTCCCGCCTGCTTAACGATTGCTGGAAGCCTTCTTCGAGCGTCCCTTGCCCCTGGAATTCGCCGAGGCATCCTGCGCCGGGGCGCGGTCCGCCTCGGCTTTCCGCCGCCCGGCCAGCAAATCATCGAAATCATCTTCGTTCAGGATCGTGACGCCGAGCGAGCGCGCCTTGTCATACTTTGAGCCAGGGTCGGCGCCGACCACGACATAATCGGTGAGCTTGCTGACCGAGCTGGTCACCTTTCCGCCATGGCGAGTCACCTCCGCGCCGCCCTCATCGCGCGAACGGCGGGCCAGCGCGCCGGTAAAAACGAACGTCTTCCCCGCGAAGCGCGTGTCTTCCGGCGCCGCGCGTTTTTCCGTCATCTTCAGGCCTTCCTCTTTGAGACGCTGAATTAATTTCCGGTTCGCGGGTTCGGAGAAAAAATCGGCGATGCTTTGCGCGACCTTGGGGCCGACTTCCGGGACTTCCTCCAGTTCTTCCACGGTCGCCTCGGCGAGTTTCGGCAGCGAAGCGAAATGTTCGGCCAGGAGCTGGCCCGTGCGTTCGCCGACGAAACGCATGCCCAGCGCATAGATCAGGCGCGCCAGGCTGTTGTTCTTGCTCGCCGCAATTTCATCCAGTAAATTTTGCGCCGATTTTTCCGCCATTCGCTCCAGTTCGGCCACGCCATCCAGTTTCAATTCGTACAAGTCGGCGAAATCTTTCACCAGTCCTTTGTCCACAAGCTGGTCGACAATTTTTTCGCCGAGGCCGTCGATGTTCATCGCGTGGCGCCCTGCAAAGTGGATCAGGGATTCTTTGCGCTTGGCCGGGCAGCTGGCATTGACGCAGCGGTAGGCGACTTCTTCCGGGTCCTTGTGAATCCGGCTGTGGCACTCGGGGCATCGTTCCGGCACGACGATTTCGCGGCGCGGCTTCCCTTCCTTCACCACTTTAATCACGTGCGGAATCACTTCGCCGGCGCGTTCGACGATCACAGTGTCGCCGATGCGCAGCCCGAGGCGCGCGATTTCATCCATGTTGTGCAGCGTCGAACGGCTGACCATCACGCCGCCGACCTGCACCGGCTCGAGCACGGCGACCGGCGTAAGCGTGCCCGTGCGGCCCACTTGAAAAATGACGTCGTTCACCACCGTGGTTTCCTGCCGCGCCGGATATTTGTAGGCGACAGCCCAACGCGGCGCCTTCGCGGTGAAACCGAGTTCCTGCTGCTGCGCGATTTCGTTCACCTTGATCACGATGCCGTCGATTTCATACGGCAATTTCTCGCGCTTGCCTTCCCAGGAATCGATGAATTTTTTCACCGCCTCGAGCGAATGGCACACGCGCCAGTCGGGGGAAACTTTGAAGTGGAGTTTGTGCAGCGCCTCGAGCGCTTCGGAATGAAGCCGCGTGGGCATTCGCCCGCCCGCCAGCAAATAGTACGCGTAGAAATCAAGGCGCCTGGATCGCGTGATTTCAGGATCGAGAACGCGCACCGCGCCCGCCGCAGCGTTGCGCGGATTCGCAAAGCGCTTTCCGCCTTCTTCCTCCTGCTTTTCATTCAAGGCTTCAAAGGCGCTGAGCGGCATGATGATTTCCCCGCGCACTTCGAAATTCAAAGGCATGCGCAGCTTCTTGAGTTCCGCGGCATCCACGCGCAGCGGGATCGAGCGGATCGTGCGCACGTTGGCAGTGACTTCCTCGCCTGTCGTGCCGTCGCCGCGCGTGACGCCACGCATTAGCACGCCGTCCTCGTAAACCAGCGAGATGCTCAAGCCGTCGAATTTGTGTTCGGTGACGTAGTCGACGTGGTCGCGGCCGGTGAGTTCGCGCACGCGCCGGTCGAAATCTTCCAGCTCCTCGGTCGAATACGTGTTGTCGAGGCTCATCATCGCCGGGGAGTGCTGGCGCGTTTCGAATCCTTTGCGCGGCGCGCCACCGACGCGCTGCGTCGGCGAATCGGGCGTGACGAGTTCCGGTTGTTGCGCTTCGAGACCGCTAAGCTCTTTCATCATCCGATCGAACTTGACGTCGGAAATTTCGGGATCGTCCTGCACGTAGTAGAGATACTCGTGCCGGCGCAGTTCCTCGCGGAGTTTCTCGATTTGTTTGACTAGCGTCGCGTTCTTCGCCATGCGGCCTCGGAGAATCGAAAGAAACGGGGTTCAGTATACAATGCGCGCCCCAGCCTCGAAACAGGGTGTACGCTTTCCGCCCAGCCACGGTATCTTTGATCTCTTTGATGAATTCTCTGTGATGGGTTCTCTATGAGTGGATCGGAGCAGACCTGGTGTCTTCGCAAATTCGCGATGCAGTGTTGATCGTCAATCCTACGGCCGGCGGCGGCCGCCGTGTGAAGCAACTGGAAGAGGCTCGCCGCATTTTCCGCAACGCGGGAATTGAAACAGAGCTGCAGAACACTGCGGCCGCCGGCGAGGCCACCGCCATGGCGCGCCGCGCCGTCGAGGATTCGCGTCAACTCGTGATCGTCTGCGGAGGCGACGGCACGGTGAATGAAGTGGTGAACGGGTTGGCATTAAGCCAGGTGCCGCTCGCCGTTTTGCCTGCCGGGACCGCGAATGTCCTTGCGAAGGAATTGCGCTTGCCGTGGAACTTGCCGCGCGCCGCCGAACGCATCGTCCACGCGCCTTACCGGCGCATTGCCCTCGGTCTCGCCATCCCTGAAAAATCGAGCGGCGAGCCGCGCTATTTTCTGAGCGTCGCGGGCGCCGGAGCGGACGGTGCGCTGGTTTCCGCCGTGCGTCCGGAAATCAAGCTCAAGGCGGGCATTCTCGCCTACTGGCAGGAAGGCCTTCGCCAGTTGACGCGTTACGATTTCCCGATGTTTCGAACGTCCATGGCGGGCAACGCGATTGACATTGACGCCTCACTCGTCATCGTGGGCCGCACCAAGCATTACGGCGGGCCGTTCAAAATCACGACAGAAGCCGACCTCATGCAACCGCAGTTCGAACTGGCGTTCGTCACCACGCGCAGCGCCTGGCGGTACCTCGCTTACCTGCCGCTCATCTGGGCCGGAAAACTGCGGGGCGCGCGATACGTGCACTTCTTCAAGACGAACTCTCTGCAGTGCGCATCGAACAGCGCGTCCCAGGTCCAGATTCAAGTGGATGGAGAGCCTGCCGGGCGCCTCCCTGTCGAGTTTCGGATCGTGCCCGACGCTCTCACCCTCGCGATGCCCGATCCGTTGTAGTATCTCCCGCGACGATTCAAGTAGCACAGGCATCCGCCGCGGCGGACCTGTGCGGTTTTGACGGCGTACATCGCGCTGCAGATGCGCAACAGTAGAGAAAACCGCACAGGCAGAGTGCCTGTGCTACTTGTCCCCGCGATCACGATCGCGCGGCACATTAAAGAAATGCACATGAAAACGCCATGGAACCCGTAACCCACGCACTGACCTCCATCGCCCTCGGGCGCGCCGGGCTGAATAAAATCACGCGCGCCGCGACGCCGATGCTGCTCGTCTCCGGCCTGATTGCGGACGTGGACTGGGTCACGCGTCTCGTCGGGGCAGGCGCATTCTTGAGCGGCCATCGAACCGCGACGCATTCGCTGATCGGAACTGCAGCAATTGTTGCCGCGGTTGCAGCGGCAGCCTGGCTCACCGGCCGCAAATACCCGAAGTACGCAGTTGGAATTTACCAGGCGCTGGCGATTTGCGCGATTGGCGCGGGGGCGCATTTATTGCTCGACATGCTGAACGGCTACGGCGTGAAGCTGCTCTGGCCTTTCAGTGCGAAGTGGTACGCGTGGGATCTGGCGGATTCGGTGGACTTCTGGATTCTTTTCTTCTTGCTTGTCGGCTTGCTCACTCCGGAATTGTTTCGCCTGGTGCTCGAAGAGATTGGATCGAAGCCGAAGCGCCAGGGCCGCCAGCGAGGAGCGATTTTCGGCCTGGTGTTCGTCGCTTTGGTCGTCGCGGGCCGCGGATTTTTGCACCAGCGGGCAATTGCGCTACTCGATTCGCGCGAATATCGGGGGCAAACGGAGCTGCAGGTGGCGGCCTTTCCCAAGCCGTCGAATCCACTCGTGTGGTCCGGAGTCGTGGAAACGGACAACGCGCTCTTCAACGTGGAAGTTCCACTGAGGCCCGGGCGCGAATTCGATCCTGAATTGGCGGATGTGCACTACAAGCCGCAGCCATCACTTACGATTAAAAGTGCGGTCAGCAGTTCCGTAGCCGTTGAGTTCTTGAATTTCGCGCGATTCCCGCTCGCGAACGTCGAACCCGCAGGCCCTGGCCTCCAGGTGCGCCTGCGCGACATGCGCTTCGAGTCCGAACTGCCCGGCCGGCGCGGCGTCATAGCCGTCATAGACCTCAACGCGCAGAGCCAGGTGGTCGGCGAACATTTTGAATTCGATTCACAGTAGGACAGGCTTCAGCCTGTCGCTTTTGAATTTTTCTGATCTTTAGTGCAAACCCGACAGGCTTGAAGCCTGTCCTACTGGCGCGGCCGAAACGCGAGGAGTGACAAAAGGTAGAGGCAGAGCACGACGCCCAGCGTAATCCCCGCAACTTCAAGTTTGTGAGTCAGGATGAAGGGAATCGCCTGATTGCCGTAACGAATCGCCAGGAATCCTTCGCCAAAAAAACGAATTCCCCGCGCCGCCAGCAAGCCCAGTACAAATGTTTGCAGAGGCATTTCCAAAGCGCCCGCCGCGATCACAAATACTTTGAACGGGGTCGGAGGCGGCAAGAGCGCCGTCACCAAAATGCTGAGAAAACCATTTCGCTTGACCCAGGCGCGGATCTGGTGCGCGCGCGGCCCGGCCTGCTTGTGAAACATCGCCTCCCCGCCCTTTCGCGCAATGTAGTAAAGCAGGACGCACCCTGCGACCGAGCCAATCGTGGCCATCGCCGCGTAATACGGCATTCGCGCGGGATGTTGGACGGAAAGATCGATCAACAACAGATCGTTAATCACCGGAAACGTCAGGACGGACGAATCGAGAAACGCGATTAGAAAAAGACCCAGCCCCCCCGCGGAGGCGACAATCGCCTGAAGCCAGTGAGGCAGATGAAATGTGGGCGCCGGTACGTCCATAAAGAAAGTTGGAAAGGCTTCGATTGTATCAGAGTCATAAAGGCGGCACGCCGCGTGAGTGACGCCCAGATTTTATATGATTCTTGCTTGACACTTCCGCAAGGCGATTGGATTATGGCGCTTCACAATCATTTCCACTCGATCCATTTCTGAAAATGCGAGGGTGACCATGCTGAATCGGAGAGAGTTCCTGACCGTTACAGGAGTGAGCGCAGTAGGCGCGGCGTTGGTTTCCGTGCCGCGATTTTCTTCCCTGGCTGCGCTTCCGCCGGCGAAGCCCGATCTTACATTGCGCATTGCGCCGGTCAGTCTTGAAATCGCGCCGGGCAACGTGATCAAAACCACCGGGTACAACGGCAAAGTCCCGGGCCCCATCCTGCGCTTTCGCGAAGGAAAGCGCGTCACCGTCGACGTGCACAATGACACGGACATGCCCGAACTTGTCCACTGGCACGGACAATTTGTTTCTTCCGAAGTGGATGGCTCCGAGGAAGAAGGAACGCCGGTCGTCTCGGCACACGGCAGCCGCCAATACACGTTTGTTCCCGGACCCGTCGGGACGCGCTGGTATCACACGCACATGCCGTCCAAGGGAAATCTGGGTATTGCTCAATTCAGCGGCCAGTTCGGCTTCTTCTATGTGGAACCGAAGAGCGAGCCGGGAAATTACGATCAGGAATTTTTCCTGGCCGCGCATCACTGGGGACCTTCGCTCGCGCACCTCGGGCCGGCGAACAATGGCTGGGAAATCGCGTACAAAAACGGCTCGATCAACGACAAAGCGCTCGGCCACGGCGATCCCATTCGCGTGAAGCAAGGGCAGCGCGTGCTGCTGCGCATCCTTAATTCCAGCGCGACCGATGACATTTCGTTCGCGCTGCCGGGGCACAAATTCAAAGTGATCGCCATGGACGGCAATCCGGTTCCCACGCAAGCTTCCGTGGAAGTGCTGATGCTCGGGGTCGCGGAACGCGTTGACGCCGTCGTGGAAATGAACCAGCCGGGGGTGTGGGTCCTCGGCTCCACCAACGACGAAGAGCGGATGAACGGGATGGGTATCGTCATCGAATATGCGGGGCAAACAGGCGAGCCGGTCTGGGTGAAACCGCCCAAGGTGCCGTGGGACTACACTCCTTTCGGAACGCAGGACAAACTCCCCGAGCCCGATGGAACATTCGATCTGATCTTCAAGAAAATTCCCGGCAATCGCGTCGACTACAATCGCTGGACGATCAACGACAAATCCTGGCCGGACACGGACCCAATGATGGTTCAAAAGGGCAAGCGCTACCGCATGGTCTTCCACAATCAGACGGGCGACACCCACCCGCTTCACCTGCACCGACACGATTTCGAGATCGTCAAAATCGGCGGAAAAGCCACGGCGGGCATCAAGAAGGACATCGTCAACATTCCGCGTTTCAGCGACGCGGAAGTTGATTTCGTCGCGAACCATCCCGGGCCGTCCCTCTTCCATTGCCACATGCAATTGCACATGGATTTCGGATTCATGTCATTGGTGAAATACACGTAGCCGTTCCAGCGCGGCGGGAGTTGCTGCCGGACTGAGTAGGGTCACGACATGTCGTGCCCCTACGGCTTGAATGAGCCTGCCATCCGTCGTATGCTGCTTTGACCGAGTGATCTCAAAGGAGAATCCAGGAATGAAACGATTGATCTGCCTTTTAGCAATTTGTCTGGTGGCGCCCATGTTGGCCCACGCGCAGGATGCCGCGGCGAATCCGCTGGCCACCAGCGTCCGAGCAGTGTTCGACGATTATGCAAAGAATCTGGTAGCGACTGCTCAAATCATGCCCGAGGAAAAATACGGTTTCCGCCCGACTCCGGAAAATATGACGTTCGGAAAAACGATCGGCCACATTGGCGACGTAAATAACGCGGTGTGCTCGAGGATGTTCACGCCCCCGGCCACGCCGTTCGCGAAAAGCTCCGACACCGACTCGAAAGAAAAATTGGTCGCCGGCCTCAAAGCGTCCATGGATTATTGCGGAGAGCAATTCTCAAAAATGACGGACGCCAACATGGCGGAAATGGTCCCGTTTTTCGGCGGCAAAAAGATCACGCGCCTTGGGGCGGCCCTGGCGGTCATCACTGATTTCGCGGATCACTACGCCGGCCTCTCGATGCACCTGCGCTTGAACGGCTTGCTCCCGCCCACCGCACAGAAAAAGTAAGTGTCCGGCCGAACCTTGAAAAAGCAAAATGGGCAGCGGAAGGGAAACTTCTCGCTGCCCTTTCAATTTCACTCGCTTGAATCCCGGGAACGCCAATCTCCCGATTGGCGTGTGGCCAACCGCCAATCGGGAGATTGGCGTTCCCGGGAAACATGACCCGGTGAGAAAAGAAATCTAGGTTCGGTTTACTTTCTTCTCGAGATCCATGGCTTCACCCAATTTTTGGAGCAGTGTGTCACGGGTGAAAGGTTTTGAAATAATGGCCGCGTCCAGGCTGGCGGCTTCCTCCGCGCTGAACCCTGTGTACCCGGACATGTAGACCACTGCCATCTCCGGATACAATCGGCTCACTTTTTCAGCAGTGGTACGGCCATTCATTCCGGGCATCACCATGTCCGTCAGGAGCAGCTGGATGGGACCCTTGTGCTCCCTCGCGATATCGACCGCCTCCCTCCCGTCACATGCCTCGAGGACCGTATACCCGCCCTGCTCGAGGATGCTGCGCGTCAAGGTGCGCAGTGATTCTTCATCTTCCACCAGGAGAACTGTTCCGGCGCCGCGACTCGGGGCGGCAGCTTCTGCGCCCACTCGATTTTGCGGGGCCTCTTCGCGCACCTGTGGCAAATAGATCGTGAACGTGGTGCCAACTCCCAGCTCGCTCTTGACCCAAACATATCCGCCGCTCTGCTTCACAAAACCGTAGACGGTTGCAAGTCCGAGCCCGGTTCCCTTCCCGCGTTCCTTGGTCGTGAAGAACGGCTCAAAAATGTGGGCTTGCGTTTGAGCATCCATGCCCATCCCGGTATCTTTCACCAAAATCACTGCGTATTCGCCGGGGACCATAGCCGGTTGCTTGTAAGCGAATCCTTCGTCGAGAGACATGTTCCTCGTCTCGATCAGCAGCCGCCCGCCGCCAGGCATTGCGTCACGCGCGTTGACCGCCAAATTCATGATGACCTGTTCGATCTGTCCTTGATCCGCTTTCACCTGGGCCAACTTCGGATCCAGGATCATTTCCAGGTGAATATCCTCGCCCAGCAACCGCGGCAGCATCATCCCCATTTCTGCGACCACGGCGTTGAGATCGAGCACCTTCATTTCGAGCACTTGCTGGCGGCTGAAGGCCAGTAGCTGACGCGTCAGCACCGACGCCCGCTCGGCCGCCTTCCTGATTTGCTCCACTGGTTTATGCAGCGGGTTGTCCGGGCCGGCCTGTTCCAACACCAGATCCCCGTACCCGATGATCACTCCCAGCAGATTATTAAAATCGTGGGCGATGCCGCCGGCCAGCCGGCCGATCGCTTCCATCTTTTGCCCTTGACGCAACTGCTGCTCCAAAGCTCGCCGCTCCGAAATGTCCTCGACAAAGCCCTCCAGGAATTCCACTTTCCCGTTGCTGTCTTTCACCACGTGCGCGGCACAGCGGATGGTGAACGGCCTTCCACTCTTGTGCTTCCATTCGACTTCAATTCCTCTTACCGAGTCCTGACTCTGCGACCATCGGGTGGCCTCTTTATGCTCGCCGGGATTGAGATAAACATCCTTACCCATCTTCAGACCCAGCACCTCTTCTTCCGAGTCGTAGCCGAGCATTTCCACGAGCGCCGGATTGGCTTGCATGATTCGCCCTTCCGGCGTTGTTCTTAGAATTCCGAATGGGGCGTTCTCGACAAAAGACCGAAAACTCGCCTCCGAGCGCCGTTGGACGTCCTCCATCAATTTCCTCTCGGTCGTGTCCCGCATGATGGCGGAACCGCCCACAATCCGGCCGGTTTGATCCTTGACAGGGGAAACCGAAATGGCGACATGAACGAGTTCTCCATCTTTTCTTTTGCGCACAGACTCCAGACGCACTACGCTTTCGCCCTTCAAGATCCTCGACTGGCTCTCAATCGGCTCGTAGTAAAGCCCCTCAGGAGTGATCAGTGAAAGCGGGCACCCGATGATTTCGCTGCGTGAGAAGCCGAGCATGCGCTCGGCGCCGGGGTTCCAATCCGTAATAATTCCGTCCAGGGAAGCGGCGATGATGGCGTCATCCGAAAATTCGACGATCGCCGCCAGCCGGCGAAGATCCGTCTCCTGGGCCCTGCGTCCATTCACTTCTTCCTTCAACGTTTCCACGGTGCGAGCCAGATCCTGCGTCCGCTCCGCAACTTTCCTTTCCAGGCGTTCGTTGAGATTCCGGATGAAAGATTGAGCGCTCTGCCAATCCTCCATTTGGCGGGTCAACCTGCGAGTAACAAAAACCGCGATGCAAACGGCCAGTCCAATCGCCAGAATGATCAAGGTCAGGGTAAGCCGCCGGGCCTCCGTATAATCCGTCTTGGTCTGCGCCCTCGCCTGGTTCAACTGACCTTCCTCGTATGCGATGTAGGGACGCCAGGCGTCGCGATACTCGTCCAGGAGAGGGAGCGTTTCGTTCACGATCATTTTGTTCGCTTCGCTCTCCTTGCCCTGAACGACCAGCAGATTCACAGCCTTCTGCAGGCTTTCATAGGCAGGGACTTCAGCCTCATTAACTTTGTTGATCAGTTCTCTTTCCATGCTGGTGGAGGGTTCTGCTTCGATCTGTTTCAAGGCGGTGGAACCCTTCAAGGTATTTTCCTTCAATTGCGCCACGAGGGCTGTCGTTTTATCCCTCTCCCTCGGCTCCATCAGGAATAGACGAATCACGATCCGGTAGTTGGAAGTGAAATAGGAGGATGCCTGGCGCGCGGAATCCAGCTTCTGCGAACGCTCGTCGAAGAGATGATTTGAGGAAGCGTTGATCTGCCCCATGCGGCTCAAGCCCATCCAACTGACGCCGATCAAGAGGGCGACCAGACATCCAAAGGCGATTTCCACCTTGAATCGTGTGGAATCCCTGCGCATACCATGTGCCTCCCGGCGGCGCGCTCCCGGCAACGCTCCCATTGGTAAGTGCTGCCTCCCGACACCCCGGACTGGCACTCTCTGCGCGGACCCGGGCGGTACCATCTGAGAAGTTGCTTA
Source organism: uncultured Acidobacteriota bacterium (assembly GCA_963804145.1). GTDB lineage: Bacteria > Acidobacteriota > Terriglobia > Acidiferrales > UBA7541 > Palsa-360. Next base: position 356,796 of record CAWDPI010000013.1, read on the forward strand.
ATTGTGAGCTACATCTGCGCCGCTTAAAATGGGAGAGAACGTCGTCGCGCCGGAAGAGTTACCCCGGCACAATTATTTCAAGAGCTCCGGCCTCCCTTCCAGCCCGCCTGGATAAGGCTTTTCACCGGGGAAGCTCTCCGAACCGGGTTTGCAGTCCTGGCAATCTCCCGCAAAACGGTTTGACCCCCATACCCCTGCATGTTATAAAAACTGAGCTTTGTGCCACCCCGGTAACCGGTTATGGGTGTTGTACGCTTTTAGAATTGCCGGTTTGCAGCTGAGTGGCCGGGACGAAGCGAGGCACTTCCGCCCCATCTTGAAGCGGCAACCTGTAGCAAATCCGGTAAGCCATTCCCTGAACGCCCTGAGCGAAGATTACAGGGCGAAATGGTGTGCCGGAAGCAAATAGCACGATGGGACTTTGGCCTGATTGCATGAATTCAACGGAGGATCACTGATGCGTACCTGGCTCGCGGGCTTTGGCTCGCTTGGTAGCCGATTCGCGAAAGCAGGCGCGGCTGGCGCCCTGCTGACTTTGCTGAGCGCGGCGTTTGTCTCGGCTCAAGAAAAACCGGCCGGCGAGGCGAGCCTGAAGCTGCCCGACCTTTCGCAGGTCTCATTTCTTGGGACGGACGGACACAAGCTGCTGACGATCGGAATTCTGTTTTGCATTTTTGGATTGATTTTTGGACTGGCCATCTATAGCCATCTGAAAAACTTGCCGGTGCACCGCGCCATGCGTGAGGTGTCCGAGCTGATTTATGAGACCTGCAAAACATACCTCATCACGCAGGGCAAGTTTTTGCTTTTCCTGTGGGTCTTCATCGCCGTCGTCATCGTTCTGTACTTTGGAGTGCTGTCGCCCGTTCCAGCCGGTCAGCACCACGCTCCCGATTATTCTTTTGTTCAGCCTTCTGGGAATGGGCGGAAGTTACGGAGTGGCCTGGTTCGGGATCCGCGTAAATACCTTTGCGAATTCGCGTACGGCCTTTGCCGGGCTGCGCGGCAAGCCGTACCCCATCTACCAGATTCCGCTGCAAGCCGGCATGAGCATCGGCATGATGCTGATCAGCGTGGAATTGATCATGATGCTCTTTATCCTGCTTTTTATTCCTGGCGAGTTATGCGGGGCCATGCTTCATCGGGTTTGCCATCGGTGAATCGCTGGGCGCCGCGGCGCTGCGCATCGCCGGCGGCATTTTCACCAAAATTGCCGACATCGGTTCGGACTTGATGAAGATCGTGTTCAAAATCAAGGAAGACGACGCGCGCAATCCGGGCGTGATCGCCGATTGCACGGGAGACAATGCCGGCGATTCAGTTGGTCCGAGCGCCGATGGTTTCGAGACTTACGGCGTCACCGGCGTGGCGCTCATCACCTTTATTTTGCTGGGCGTGAAGGATCCGGTCGTGCAGGTCCAGTTGCTGGTCTGGATTTTCGTGATGCGCATTGCCATGCTGGTGGCGAGTGCGGCGGCTTACTTCATCAACGCCGCCTACGCCAAGGCGCGCTACGCCAATGCCGACAAGATGAATTTCGAGGCGCCACTCACCACGCTGGTCTGGCTCACATCCTTCATTTCCATCGCCATGACGTACGCGATTTCCGCCGCCATCATCCCGAAGCTTGGGAACGACAGCACGCAGTGGTGGAAGCTGGCTTCCATTATTTCCTGCGGCACGCTGGCGGGCGCGGTGATTCCGGAACTCGTGAAGGCGTTTACCTCCACCGAATCGCGGCACGTCAAGGAAGTAGTGATTTCCGCGGAAGAGGGCGGCGCGTCTCTCGGCATTCTGTCAGGCTTCGTGGCCGGAAATTTCTCCGCGTATTATTTGGGCATGGCTATGGTTTTCCTGATGTCCGTCGCTTACCTCTTCGCCCGTTTGGGCCTGGGCGGACTGATGATCGCCGCGCCCGTGTTTGCCTTCGGTCTGGTCGCGTTCGGCTTTTTGGGAATGGGGCCTGTCACGATCGCGGTGGATTCGTACGGACCGGTGACGGACAACGCGCAATCGATTTACGAATTGTCCCTGATCGAGCAGGTTCCCAACATCAAGGAAGAATTGAAGAAGGATTACAACTTCGACGTCAATTTTGAGCGCGCCAAGGATCTGCTCGAGGAGAACGACGGCGCCGGCAACACGTTCAAGGCCACCGCGAAACCCGTCTTGATCGGCACCGCCGTCGTGGGCGCGACCACGATGATTTTCTCGATCATCATGGCGTTGACCAACGGGCTCACGACAAACGTCGAAAAACTTTCCCTGCTGCACGCGCCCTTCGTGCTCGGCCTGATCACCGGCGCCGCCATGATTTACTGGTTCACCGGCGCTTCCACGCAGGCCGTAACCACGGGCGCGTACCGCGCCGTCGAGTTCATCAAGGCCAACATCAAGCTCGAAGGCGTCGAGAAGGCCTCCGTCGAGGACAGCAAAAAGGTCGTCGAAATCTGCACGAAATACGCGCAGAAGGGCATGCTGAACATCTTCATCGCCGTCTTCTTCGCCACGCTGGCTTTTTCCTTTCTCGAGCCCTTCTTTTTCATCGGCTACCTGATGTCCATCGCCATCTCCGGCCTGTACCAGGCCATCTTCATGGCCAACGCCGGCGGCGCCTGGGACAACGCCAAGAAAATCGTGGAAGTGGAAATGAAACAAAAAGGCACGCCGCTGCATGACGCCACCGTCGTCGGCGACACGGTCGGCGATCCGTTCAAGGACACTTCGTCCGTCGCGCTCAATCCCGTCATCAAGTTCACCACGCTCTTCGGGCTGCTCGCCGTGGAACTTGCCGTGAAACTCACGGCCACCTCCGGCGGCGCGCTGACGCGCACCCTCGCGGCTGCATTTTTCGCCGTCTCCTTTGTCTTCGTCTACCGTTCGTTCTACGCGATGCGCATTCGCCAATCGAATTAAGAAAAGAGTTCGCCTCCGCAGGGCTGGAAAAATGGGGCGCCCGCATCGACGGGCGCCCCATTTATTTTTAAGTATCTGGTTAATTTAATCGTCGGGAATTCTTGCACCATTTCGTTGACAATGCCCGCCGCCTTTGTTAAACCTCGGTCAAGCATTCCAGAGGAGAAACTCATGAAACCGAAAGATTCCGGCCGCCGGAGCTTTCTGAAAAATGGCGCCGCGCTTGCCGGTTTGGCTGTCGGAGCGGTGCAAGCCGCAAGGGCCGAGGACAATCCGCCGGGCAATCCTGATGCGAGCCTCAAAGGACCTGCATGGCTACGGCCAGCGCTCGCGATTTGAGACTTCCACTCGCCTCGGCGCACCAGGACTGTACGATCCCGCGCCTGCCGGATATCATCGCGACTTCGGTTGGCGGAATCCGATTCAGGACTCGGTCGGCTACATCACTCCCGCCTCGCTGCACTTCGTGATCGCTCACGGCTACGAGCCGCCCGATATAGATCCCGCCGAGCACCATCTCTTGATTCACGGCCTCGTCGAAAAGCCATTGATCTTTTCCCTCGACGACCTGAAGCGCTTCCCTTCCGTCACGCGCGCTCATTTTCTCGAGTGCAACGCGAACGGCGCGCCAGCGGGTCCCACCGGACAGTATCGCGTCTCCCCGAACGCGACGGCGCAGGATACGCACGGCTTCACGAGCTGCAGCCTCTGGACCGGCGTGCCGCTTTCGATCCTCCTGAAACAGGTGGGAGTGAAACCGGAAGCAAAGTGGATCATCGGGGAAGGCTCGGAAAAGGGAAAGCACACCAAGAGCATCCCGATCGAAAAGGCCATGGATGACGTGCTTATCGCCTACGGACAAAACGGCGAGGCGCTGCGCCCGCAGCAGGGCTATCCGATTCGTCTGCTCGTTCCCGGCTGGGAAGGGATCAACAACGTCAAGTGGCTGCGCAAAATCAAGCTGGTCGAAGAGCCCTACATGGGCATGTGGGAAAGCACCAAATACCCGCAGCTGCATCCTGACGGACTGTCGCGCTGGTTCCAATTCCAGATGGGGCCGCGCACGGTGATCACGCGCCCCTCAGGCGGACAAAAATTGAATGGCCCGGGCTTCTACGAAATCAGCGGCCTGGCGTGGTCCGGCGGAGGGGCGGTCAAATCGATCGAAGTTTCCACCGACAACGGCAAGACGTGGCGCGAGGCGGAAGTTCAAAGCCCGGTGTATCCGAAGGCGCACGTGCGCTTCGGATTCGGCTGGGATTGGAACGGCGAGGAGACCGTTCTGCAGTCGCGCTGCACGGACGAAGTCGGCGAGCGACAACCTACGGTGGTCGAGCTTGCGAAATTCTGGAAAGTCGAGCCCGACTTTTTCGTCAAGACGGGAACCATTCCCGGCCACTTCAATGCGATTCAACCCTGGAAAGTGAATCCCGACGGGAGCGTCCAAAATGCGATTTCATTTTAAGCTGCTCGTGCCGGCCGTGGCCGCTGGCGGCCTGTGTCTCCGCGGCAGCGCAAACGCCCGACTACAAAAACGTGGGCCGCACTCCCACCGCGCAGGAAGTCCAGGCCATGGACATCGCGATCGGCACGGATGGGAAGGAACTGCCGCCCGGCAGCGGAAATGCCAAGACGGGCGGAATCGTGTTCGCGCAGAAATGCGCCGCCTGCCACGGTGAAAATGAGGAAGGCAGCGCGCAGGCCCCCGCGCTCGTCGGCGGCAAGGACACGCTCACTACCCTGCACCCAAAGATGACGGTGGGCAGCTACTGGCCGTTCGCGACCACGGTCTTCGATTACATCCGCCGGGCCATGCCGCGCTTTCAAGAGGGTTCGCTGAAAGTTGACGAGGTCTATTCCCTCACGGCGTTCATCCTGTATCGCAATAGCATCATCAAGGAAGATGACGTCATCGACGCCGCGACCCTTCCCAAAATTAAAATGCCCAACCGCGATGGGTTCGTTCCTCAGAATACGGACGAAATCCACGACTGGAAAAAGCGGGGGTGCAAGCTCGGGCATTGTCCTTGATCCAGTGGGACGGGCTTAAGCCTGTCGCCGTGTGACCTATCTGCCAAATCAAACCCGACAGGCTGAAGCCTGTCCTGCGGCGATGTGATACCATTCCGATAAATATCATAGGAGGGCTATATGAACCCGAAGCAAACCGATCGGAGAGGATTCCTCAAGAACGGTGCGGCGCTGGCCGGATTGGCCGTTGGTGCATCGGCTGCAGCGCTGCCCACTGCGGCCGCCGAACCGGCCCTGGAGAAAGTGGACGAACTGCACCTGTACGGCGAGCGCTCTCATTACGTGACCGATACCCGGAACGGCAGCATCAACAATCCGGAGCGCCGGTTAAAAGACGAACAGGTGGCGTTCGGCCTGAGAACTCCCCTGCAGGATTCGGTGGGCATGATCACGCCTGCGTCGCTGCACTTCACGATTTCTCACGGCTTCGAGCCGCCCGACATCGATCCCAAGGAACATCATTTGCTGATCCACGGCATGGTCGATCGTCCCTTGATTTTTTCCGTGGACGAAATAAAACGCCTGCCCTTCGTCACCCGCTTTCATTTCGTCGAATGCCACGGCAACAGCTCCCCGAGAGGTCCCGGCGGGGATGCTCGAATTTCGAAGGATGCGACTCCCCAGGAAACGCATGGATTCACGAGTTGCAGCCAATGGACCGGAGTCCTGCTGTCCACGCTTCTGAAAGAGGCCGGGGTGCAAAAGGGCGCGACCTGGATGATTGCGGAAGGCGCGGACGAACCCAAACACTCCAAGAGCATCCCAATAGGAAAGGGTTTCGACGATGCGCTGGTAGCCTACGGGCAAAACGGCGAGCCTGTCCGTCCCGAACAAGGGTTTCCTCTGCGCCTGATCGTTCCGGGCTGGCAAGGGATCAACAACGTCAAATGGCTGCGGCGCATCGATCTGGTGGACGAGCCTTACATGGCCATGATGGAAACGAGCCGCTACCCCAGCATGAGACTCGACGGGAAATCGCGCTGGTTCGAATTCGAACTCGGACCAAAATCCGTAATCACGCGGCCCGCCGGCGGATACAAAATGCCGGGCCCCGGCTTTCATGAGATCACCGGCCTGGCATGGTCCGGCGCAGGCGCCATCAAGCGGGTGGAAGTCTCTGCCGATGGCGGCCGCACGTGGAAGGACGCGCAACTCCATGATCCCGTCGCGCGGAAGGCGCACACGCGATTCTCCGCACCGTGGACTTGGGACGGCAACGAGGCCGTCCTGCAATCCCGCTGCACGGATGAAACGGGCACGGTCCAGCCGACGATCCTTGAAGTGGCCAAGCTCTGGAACGCCAACCTGGACTTTCTCCTGAAAACGCAGCAGGTCGTCGGCGATTTCAACGCCATTCAGCCCTGGAAAATAAATCGCGACGGGAGCGTCCAAAATGCGCTTGTTTAAAATTCTCAGCGCCGGAACTTTCCTGCTGGTGGCGAACGTGGCGCTGGCGCAGGCGCCATCCTATTCAAATGTGGGCAGAACGCCGACGAAAGAGGAAATTCAGGCCTTGGACATTTCCATTGGCCCTGACGGCAAGGGGCTTCCTCCGGGACAAGGCAGCGCGAAGGATGGTGCCCCGATATTCGCCGCCAAGTGCGCCGTATGCCACGGCGCGAATGGAGAAGGCGGCAAGATCGGCCCTCGAGTGGTAGGAGGAATTGAGGACACTGAAACACTCACCACGCTGAAGCCCGTCAGATCGGTGGGAGGCTACTGGCCGTACGCGACTTCTGTGTATGACTTCATCCACCGCGCGATGCCGCGAGACCAGAGTGGAACGCTCACGCCGAACGAAGTGTACGCGCTGACGGCGTTCATTCTTTTCAAGAGCAAAATCATCAAGGAAGATGATGTTCTCGATCAGAAGACGTTGCCCAAGGTGCAAATGCCCAATCGCAACGGTTTCGTTCCCCCGCGATTTGCGGACATCCCCGACGAACACAAGCGTGGCTGCACCCAGGGCATTTGCCCGTAGAAGAGCGCAAATCAGCCAGACAGTTAAAATAGTGAAGGCAGGAAATTCTTGTCGGGATTCTTGTGGGTCGCGGCTTCAGCCGCGACATTAGAACCATAATGAAGCCGGGCTTTAGCCCCAGCCCGGCATTAGCAACTGCCACCTAAATCGCCAGGGGCTAAAGCCCAATTTTGCCGAGAGTCTTGTTGTCGCGGCTGAAGCCGCGACCCACAAAACGACCTCAATCAATCCACACGCCTTTAAGCCAAAACCGCGTACGCATCCAGCGTGAGAAACTCATGAAACTCCGGGCTCGTCATGAGTTCCACCAGGATTTTTCCCGCTGCTGGAAACTTGCTGGCGTTGAACTTCTCTTCGCCCATCTTTGTTTTCATGCCTTCCAGCACGGAAGCCATCGTGTCGCGCGCCATTTGCGCTGTCACCGTTTCACCGGTATCGAGCTTGGCGCCGTGCTTCACCCATTGCCAGACCTGCGTGCGTGAAATTTCCGCGGTGGCGGCATCTTCCATCAGGTTGTAGATGGGAACGCAGCCGTTTCCGCCCAGCCACGAAGCGAGGTACTGCAACCCCACGTCGATGTTCCACCTCAGACCCTGCGCCGTGATGGTTCCCTTGGGGATGGCCAGCAGATCCTTGGCGGTGACGTGCACGTCGCTGCGCTTCACGTCGATCTGGTTCGGCCCCTTCATGTACTCATCAAAAATGTCCTTGGCCACGGAGACCAAGCCGGGATGCGCGACCCAGGTGCCGTCATGTCCCGCCTTCACTTCGCGCACTTTGTCTTCGCGCACTTTGGCCATCGCGTTTTCGTTCGCCACAGGATCGTTCTTGATGGGAATCTGCGCCGCCATTCCTCCCATGGCGTGAGCGTTGCGGCGGTGGCACTGCTGGATCAGCAACGCGACGTAGGAAGCGAGGAAGGGCTGCGTCATGGTGACTTCGGCGCGATTGGGAAGAATGAAGTCGGGGCGCAAGTCGAATTTCTTGATGAAACTGAAAATGTAATCCCAGCGGCCGCAGTTGAGGCCGGAGGAATGCTCGCGCAGCTCGTACATGATTTCGTCCATTTCAAACGCCGCGAGGATCGTTTCGATCAGCACCGTGGCGCGAACCGTGCCGCGAGGGATTCCAACATAGTCCTGCGAGAAATTGAAAACGTCGTTCCACAAGCGGGCTTCCTTGTGGCTCTCGATCTTCGGCAAATAAAAATAAGGCCCCGTTCCGTGCGCGATCAGATTCTTGGCATTATGGAAAAAGAACAGGCCAAAATCGAACAGAGCGCCTGAGATCGGCTTTCCGTCCACGAGGAAATGCTTCTCATCCAGGTGCCAGCCGCGGGGGCGAAGAAGCAGCGTGGCAATCTTTTCATTGAGCCTGTAGCTCTTCCCTTCCGGACTGACGTACGTGATCGTGCGATTGACGGCGTCGCGCAGATTGACGTGCCCATCCAGGTTGTTCGCCCAGGTCGGCGAATTGGAATCCTCGAAATCGGCCATGAACACGTTCGCGCCGGAATTGAGCGCGTTGATGATCATCTTGCGGTCGACGGGTCCGGTAATTTCGACGCGCCGGTCCATCAAGTCCGCGGGAATGGATGCCACGGACCATTCCGCCTTGCGAATGTGTTCGGTTTCGGGGAGGAAATCCGGCAATTCCCCGCGGTCGATCCTGGCTTGCCGCTCGCGCCGCTGCGCGAGGCATTCCTGCCTTCGCGGCTCAAATGTCGAAGCGAGCTTATGGAGAAAGGCAACCGCTTCGGCGGTCAACACGGTTTTGTGAGCGTCGGAAACCGGCGCTGTGATCTGAATCTGAAACGATGGGCTTGCCATTTGAACCTAACCTCCAGGTAGATGGGAAATGCAAGAGGGGCGCAACACCCATCTTACCAGAATCGCGCCCCGATCAAAAAACCTGAGAGGCCTCTGGCGGCTTCCCTTCCAGGCATTCGTTCTTCAGACTAATCGGCAGGCGCCGCGGCGAGTGTCTCTTCGCGGCGGATGGCGCGCACGCGCAGGGGACGCAACACGAACAGCATCAGCAAAGCGGCAACTACGTTCGCCAGCGCAGCAATCACCAGCGTCACGTGCCAACTTCCAGTCCGGGCGGCGAGGAGGCTCCCGATAGGCACGAAGAACGCGGCGCAGCCCTTCGCCGTGTAGAGCAGCGCGTAGTTAGTGGTGGCGTACTTGTTGCCGAATTGATCCGAGGTGAGCGCCGGGAAAATGCTGAAGATGTTGCCCCAGGCGAAGAAGACCAACCCGGCGAGGATCACAAAATAAACGGGATTGTTGCCCAATCGATCCAGGTAGAGGATGCCGATGCCTTCGGCCAAGAAGGTCAGGAACATCGTCATTTCGCGGCCCAGCCAGTCTGATACCCACCCGAAGAGCGGGCGGCTCAAACCGTTCATCAGGTTGTTGAGCGACAACGCAAAAACCAGCGCTGTCGCGGTGACTCCCACCAGGGTCACCGGGGTATTGGCAATGCCAAAACCGGTGGCGATTGGCGCCAGCTGTGCAGTTGCCATCAGGCCGCTCGCCGCCACCAGCACGAAATCGACGTACATGAGCCAGAAGACCCCGCTCGTCAGCGTCTGGAGCGGCGTGCGGTCCAAGTGCGTCTGGGGCAAGCGGGGATTCTTCTTGCGGGCCGCCGCCTTCCCTGACGGCTTTTTGAGCGCCAGGGCGGCAAGAATTACGATCGTGCCTTGCAGCAGCCCAAAGCGGAAGAAAGTCGCTTCGTATCCGCTCGACTTCACCATATGCGCCAGGGGCACGATCGTTAGCGCCGCCCCTGCTCCAAAACCCGCCGCCGTCACACCAGCAGCCAATCCACGTCGCGCCTGAAACCATTTCAGCGCATTCCCGATGCAGGTCCCGTAGACAAGACCGGTCCCGACTCCGCCGATCATCCCGCCGACGTAGAGGGCAGTGAGAGTGTTCGCCCAGGAAAACAGCACCCAGGAAAACCCGATCATCACCCCTCCGACAATCACCAGCGGCCGCGGGCCGAAGCGATCCGCAAGATAAGCCTCGAAAGGCACCAGCCACGTCTCGAGAAGTATGAAAAGGGTGAAAGTCCCCTGGATGGCCGCTTTTCCCCAATGGTGTTTCGCGTCGATCGGACTGACGAAGATGGTCCAGCCATACTGAAGGTTGGCGATCATGGCCATGCAGATTACTCCGGCCACGAGTTGGATCCAGGGAGCTAGCGGTGACGCAGAGGGCTGGACGCTGGAAACCGCCCCGGCGCTTGCAACTGCGGTAGAATCGCCGGACGAGGTGGCGGAACGGTCTGGTTGGCTTGCCGAAGCCATTCTGTGGTCTCCAAGCTGGAAGAATTTGCCTGCCCTGCGCCGCGAATATTTCCGGACTGAGCCCGTCCGTGTCCTAAACACCCAAACCACGCGAACACTTGGAGCCGAATCTCCGGCCCAGTGGTCCCCAAAATATTGCCTGAATCCGGGAACCTCCGGGCAGGCCGATGGAGTTGTCTACTCATCGGACCACAGGGTAGTGATTGGGGAATAGTGTCTCGATTGCCCGCAGGAGTCAAGTGGCTTCTTGACTCAGCCATCCTTGTGACCCGGGCCAAAATTTTCGAGCTCTGATGTTTGGGTGCCGCACCCTTGTGCATTTCAAGGGTGCGGGTTTTCGAGTCCATATTCGAGTTCGCTTTATCGAACAGACCCACCGGCCAATTTTCTTCTCATGGCAGAAAATCTTTCGGATGAGGCATTGGCAGTCTATTTATTCTATCCAGACGATCTGTCTGTCCGAAATAGACGTGCGCCCGCGATGAAGAAAACCCGCACCCTTGAAGGACGCAAGGGTGCGGCACCCAATTTTCCAGGCGTGCGGCACAGCCCGGTTTCATTCGGACTGAAACACGGCAGGATTTATTCTCGCGATTTCAAGTTATGGCATGGAAAACAAAAACGGCCATGCGCAGATTGCGCCAGGCCGTTCTCCCACTCGAGCGGAGCGACTACGCCTTCAGGAAACGCGGGAATTTCGCCGGGCTATTGTCAAAGCCCGGGAAGACGGAGTGCAGATTGCTGCTGCCAAGGTGTCCGCCGATGACTTCTCCGAGGACGGAGCGGAAATCGGTGGTGAGCGCGAGGTCGCGGCCTTCGTTCAGCTGACCCGGACCGAGTCCCGGCCACTTGCCGTACACTTTGCCGCCCTTCACCGGGCCGCCCATCACGAACATGCAATTGGCGTGGCCGTGATCGGTGCCGCGGTTTCCATTTTCGTGCGCGGTGCGGCCGAATTCGGACATGGTGACGACGACAATGTTCTCCATGCGGTCGCCCAAATCCTGGTGCAGCGCGGCCAGGCCTTGTCCCATGTCGCGCAGCAGGTTGGACATCTGCCCTTGCGCGCCGCCTTCGTTCACGTGGTTGTCCCAGCCTCCGGTATCGACGAAGCCGACTTCCATGCCGATGTCGGCCTTGAGAAGTTGCGCGACTTGTTGCAGCGTCTGGCCGACGCGGCCCTTCGGATAATCGGCGCCATTCTCCGGCTGGAAGCGCGAAGGGTCGGCCTTGCGCAACATGTCAATCGCTTCAAACGTTTCCGTGCCCGTGCCGCGCAGAACTTTATCGACCGTCTGCGCGTACAGCGCTTCAAAGCCGCCCTGCACGGCGGTGGACTGGCTCATTACGCGAAATTGTTTTACGTCGGCGAGAGCAATCGCAGGGGCGGCGCCGCGCAGCGTGAGTGGAAGATTCGGACCCATGGCAACAGCGCGGAATGGAGAAGCGTCTTGCTCGCTGATTCCGCTCACCGTGCGATTGAGCCAGCCGTCGTCCGTCGATTTCACGCCGGGCGTGCCGGACTCCATGAAATCCTGCGCGTCGAAATGCGAGCGCGTCGTGTCAGGCGACCCGGCCGCGTGAACGATGGCGAGTTGGCCGTTGTGAAACAGAGGCCCTAGCGGCGCGAGGCTCGGATGCAGGCCGAAAAATCCATCTAGGTCCACCGCAGTGCCTTCGACGCCGTTACGCGGCTGCGGAATCGCAATTGTCGGGCGAATGCGGTAGTAGTTTTCTTCGCCGAATGGCACGACGATGTTCAGTCCGTCGGCAGCGCCGCGTTGGAAAACGACGATCAGTTTTTTCTTGTTCGGCATCGGCGTCGCCGCCACCGCGCGCTGCAGGAAGGCAGGAATCGTGCTCATGCCGATCATGGCCACGCCGCCGCTCTTCAGGAAAATCCGTCGTGAAACTTTCATAGGCGTTCTCCTTCACTTCCGGGGCTGCATTGCGCAAAAGTAGCACAGGCACTCTGCCTGTGCGGTTTTCTCAACTTTCGCGCATCTGAGGCGCAATGTACGATATCAAAACCGCACAGGCAGAGTGCCTGTGCTACTTATCGCCGTTGAAATTCCGGCGAACCTAGCACCAATCCCGCGATCATCGCCGCGTTCACCTGCTTGACCTTGTCGTCCAGGGTCGCCTGCAAAATCTGAGGATCATCCATCTGTTTCTCCAGCGTGTCGCGCGTTTCCTGCGACGCCTGGCCGCCTAACAATAATTGCATCGCGCGATCGAGGGTGGCATGCGGATTGGCAGCCGTGTCGCTGCCAAAAAGAGAATCAATATCCACTTGCGCGCCGCGAAGACGATTCGACGTGAGCGCCAGCGAAAAATTCATGCGGCTGAGCAATGCTCCGGTATTCACCCAGGCATCGGCCTTGTCCGAGTAGCCGGTCGGAGGCTCGCACTGGTAGAGCGGCTCGCCGATGCGGCTCGTCCACTGCACCAGCAGCAGCGGAATTTGCACTTCCGCGCCGACGGCCCGCGTGGCCGAAGCCACCAGCTCAAACGGCGTCTTGATCTTGGCGCGATACGCTTCCCTGGACCAGAACTCAGGCGAATAAATCATGGTGCGCAGCACTTCGCGGATGTCGCCGTCGGTTTTCAAGAATGTTTGCGCCATGCGGTCCACCAGCGCCTGGGGCGGATTATCGGAGACGAAACGTTGCGCCAGCTCATACGAAATATGGTGCGCGGTGTGCGGATCGCGCGCCAGAATGTCGAGGACTTCCTCGCCGTCTTTCATTCCTCCCTCGTGAATGGTGTGCCCGAGCACGGTCTTCACGCTCGTGTCATGGAGGCGTTCCTCGAAGAAAAATTCCGGATCGCGCCGCGGCTGCCGGATGCTCCATCCGGTAAACGCTTTCGCGACGTTGACGACGTCGTCCTGAGTGTATCCGCCATCCACGCCGAGCGTGTGCAATTCCATCAGCTCCCGGCCGTAATTCTCATTCAGGCCGCGCTCTTGTTTTTGTTTTGCGTTCGCAGCCGGATCGTTCGGATTTCCATTCGGCGCAGGCCCTCCCTGAGGAAATCGCGGCCCGCCAAACGGCCCGCCGCCTCCAAAGGGTCCTCCGCGCATCTGGCGCCGCGCCTGCTGCTCCTGCTGCAGCTTCTGCCACGCGACAGGATCGGCGGAGAGCCAGTTGTCCAGGAAAAACAGCATCGCGGGACTCTTGGCCGTGGCTCCGAGCAGATCGCGGAATTTCCCCATGGCGTGCGGGCGGATCGCGTCGCGTTCATATTCGGTGATGAGCCAGCGGTCGGCGCCTTTGGCGGCGTAAACGTTGAAGTGGTTGTACCAGAAATCCACCATCATTTCCTGGAGCTGGCGCTCGCTGTAAACCGCGCGCGTCATCTTGGCCATGGAAAGCTCGGCGACAATGCGCTGCGGCAGGCGAATCTGTTCGTAGTTGATCATGCGATTGCCGATGCCGCCCTGCCCTTTCGCCTGACCTTTTTCCTTCGGCGGATTTGGGTTCAGATCATTGTCCATCGCCTCGAAATTGGGCATGTGCAGCGCGTCGGCCATCTGGAGGTCGCTCTGTGGGCTGGCCTGAGTCCCGCCGCCCTGAGGCTCGGCCTGAGTTTCACTTTGCATGGACGATTGCAGAGCCGAACGCATCTGTTCCTGCTGCTGTTTCCTGTATTCCTCCACGGTGATGCCAGCGCGGCGAGCGGCGAGCTGTGGCTCGGGAAATTCGTCCAGAAGTTTTGCGGAAGACATTTTCAATGTGGGGAACCGTTGGAGGCGCGCATCCAGAGCGGAGTCATCAATCGAATCCGGATGAAGCTGCTGATCGACCCATTTTTGCAGGCCCATTTCCTTGACGCGCTCGAGATCCCCCGGACGCGGTCCAAAGCCCAAACGATTGAGCGCCTGGAGAACGGCTTCGTCTTCGCTGAGCCCTTCGGTGGGCAGCCCCTTCAAAGCTTTTGAAGATTCAGCGGTCTTCCCTTTCGCATCGTTTTTATCGGTTGCGGCAATAAGAAAAGGCGCTGCGAATGTGGCAGCAGTTAGAACGAAAATGAAACTCATTCCGGCAAGTGATGCCGGTCGAGTCGTGCGTACGGTGGCTTTGCGGGAAGAAACTTTCTTCATTTTCCGATCTCCCCCAGCGGGAGTTCGCGCGGCAGGCGCGGCGGGGTTGCGGCTTTCAACTCACGCAACCAGTTTAACCCTATGGAAAGAGAAAAGTTGCGGCCTGAATCGGGGCCGTGCCCTGAAAGTACGCGATGCGGAGACGCACGGAAGTCCATACGCAGCCGTGGGTTGCGGGAAGGAGGTGGCAGGTTGTAGGTGACAGGTTGCAGGTTTTCCCTGCCACCTGCTACCTGTCAGCTGCTCCCTACTCATCAGCTCAACCCGACCTGCCCGGCCTCGGGCAAATCCGAGCGTCCCCGGGCCGAACGGAACGCATCCACGCTCCAGAGGTCCTGAGGTTCATCGTGCCGAAGGACAAAATAATCGCCGTCCCCGGTGCGGACACGAAAATAGATCGCCCCGGGCGAATACCAGCGGTCTTCCACTTCCAGAATTTCAAAGGTGTGCCCGCGCAAGGTAAACCGGAGAGGACGCTCATCGGCTCGATAACCGGCATAGCACTCGACGCGCATTTCGCCCATCGCTGCCTCCCTTGGCCGGACTCTGGCACGACTAGTGTACTCCGATTTTGTAGGACAGCCACTCTTGGCTGTCCTCTTCACCAGCTCTACCGCTTTCCTTCACGGATCACATCGCGCAAAAGAGGACAACCAAGAGTGGCTGTCCTACTCAATTCCCTCAAGCAACTCGGCATTGTATGCGGCGCCGATCAGCAGAATCGTGGCCGTAAGTTGCATCCAGAGTATGAGGCCGATGGTGACAGCCAAGCCGCCGTAGATGAGGCTGTAGGGCACCGTGCGCAAATAAAATCCCAGAGCAATGCTGACCGTCCACCACAACACCGTGGCCACTTCCGCGCCGGGCAGATGGGCCTTCAACCCTTGATGGCCCGGCCGTCCCACGCGGTAAATCACGGTAAGCACGCCCAGGGCAATCAACAAAGAGACCACGATGTACAAGCCGCTCCAGGTCAATCGAATCAGCACGGGCATGGAAGACGTATGCAGCATCGAGTTGCGAACTTGCCTGCCAAAAACAACCAGGTTCACGATGAGGATCGAAGGAAGGATGGTCGCGGTCAGCAGCAGCAATGCACGCACATGCAAGGTGACTACACCCAGCCGGTTCCGGTCACCGTAAACCAGTCGAAACCCCTCCATCAACAATTTCATCATTTGCGTTCCGGCCAAAAGCGTTCCGCCGAGGCCCAGCGATACCCATTCCCAGGACTGTCGAGGATGCCGGCCAAGAAAATTATTGAGGATGCCGAGTGTCCCCGGTGGGAGGACGATGCGCAGCCGCGCAATGATCCCTTCCAGCGCCTGCCGAAAAGCGCCGGACCCGGCCACCGCTCCGAGCACCACGAGAATCATGGGGGAAAACGCCAGAAACATGTTGAGAGCAACCGCTTGCGTCAGCGTAATGCAGCTTGGAACGACACGGAGCACAGCGCGGTAGAATCGATGCAAGAACGCTGAAATTGTGTCGGGCTTCAATGTTTTCCCAAGTTAAACTCCGTCAGGATAGCTTACTTTCGCTTGTTTGGGGACACGCACGATAAATTATGCGGCCCGCTAAACTCAGTCTACTCCGTGATTGACATGAGGGAGGCAATCGGTGTATCCGATAAGTTGCCAATCATTTCGAGTCTGGGTCGGGATTTGCTCGAGATTTGGAAATGCTCCGTCCGCGGGTGGCGATGGAGGTTTCCGTTCCGAGCTACTCAATCAAATCGATTTCCAAGGAGATTTCAATGGAATTTAATCATCTGCTCAAGGCCGGATTCGGCCGCCGCGGTTTTCTGTCCGGGTCCAGTCTCTTGCTGACAGGCGCGCTGCTGGGCGCGACGGAAGAAGCGAAAGCCAATTCCGCGCCGGCTCCTGAACCGCCCGAAGCCGTGCCGCAGGACAAGCAAGACAAAAATGCGCTGCTGGCGGATCTGGTCACCGCGAATCACATCCTGCAGGATCAGGGAGTGGTGGACGGCTACGGACACGTGAGCGTGCGCAATCCCGCCAACCCGAATCACTTTTTCATTTCGCGCTGGCTGGCTCCCGATCTGGTCACCGTGAACGACATCGTGGAGCTCGACTACGATTGCGTTCCGGCCAACGGCGACACGCGCAAGCTTTACAGCGAGCGCTGGATTCACGCCGAGATTTACAGGGTGCGGCCGGACGTCAAGTCCATCGTTCACACGCACGCGCCGACCGTGGTGATCATGGGAACGATTAACGAGCCGCTTCTGCCCGTCTACCACATGGGCGGTTTCATCGGCACGGGCTTGCCCACTTTTGACATTCGCAAATCTTTCGGCATGACGAACATGCTGATCAACGATGCAGCGAAGGGCAAAGCCCTCGCCCAGACGCTGGGCAACAAGCCGGGAGCCCTCATGCGTGGGCACGGCGGCGTCACCGTGGGAAACAGCATCATGCATTCCGTCGGCCGCAGCGTGTACCTGAAGATCAACGCGGAAATGCATCTCCAGGCCGGCAACAGGAAAATTGAAACGCTCGCCCCGGAAGAGGCGGTTTTGGCGGAAGCCGGCAATCAGGAATTCCCGAAGGACTGGGATCTCTGGGCGCGCAAAGTGAATAAGAGCTAAATGCGGTTTAAGTAGCACAGGCACTCTGCCTGTGCGGTTTTCGCGATGCTTGCCTGGACGGTAGCGACATTTGCGGCTTACAAAACCGCACAGGCAAGAGTGCCCGTGCTACTTGAGTTCCCCGCGTCCGGCGATGTGGCACCTGGGAGGAGAATTGCGATGGAAAAGAAGCAAGGTCGGAGGCGATTCCTAAAAAGCGGGGCCGTGCTCGCAGGCCTGGCAACGGTAGGATTGCGGCCCGCAGGCGCCGAGACTCTGGAGGCCGACGCTACCGACCTTCGCCCGAAAGACCTGCACGCCTACGGCGAGCGTTCGCGGTTCGAGACCTCAATACGCGCCGGCAGCCTGGGCACCTGGCCCCAACCCACGAGCCCTCCCGACTATCATAAAGATTTCGGATTCAGGACACCGCTTCAGGAATCTGTCGGAATCCTCACGCCGGCGCCCTTGCATTACATCGTCTCACACGGCTATGAACCTCCGGACATCGATCCGAAGGAACACCATCTGCTGATCCACGGAATGGTGGATCATCCCTTGATTTTCACGCTCGAGGATCTGAGGCGATTGCCTTCGGTGACGCGAACGCATTTCGTGGAATGCAACGGCAACAGCGCTCCGACCGGCCCGACCGGCGCAATCCGTCGAGGAGCAAACGCAAACGCCCAGGACACGCACGGCTTGACCAGTTGCAGCATATGGACCGGGATTCCTGCTTCTCTGCTCCTGAAGCAAGCGGGCGTCCAGGCAGGCGCGAAGTGGATCATTGCCGAGGGCGCGGAAAAGGGAAAACATTCCAAGAGCATCCCGATCGAAAAAGCCCTGGATGACATGTTCATCGCGTACGGCCAAAACGGCGAGGCCATACGGCCCGAGCAGGGCTATCCATTGCGCCTTCTCGTCCCCGGATGGGAAGGAATCAATAACGTGAAGTGGCTCCGGCGAATTAAAGTTGTCGCCGAGCCTGTGATGGCGATGCGAGAAACCACAAAATACCCCAGCTTGAGGATTGACGGAAAAGCCCGCTGGTTCCAATCCCAGCTGGGACCGAAATCCCTCATCACTCGCCCTTCGGGTGGGCAAAAACTCTCCGGCCCCGGATTCTACGAAATCACGGGCCTGGCGTGGTCAGGTGGCGGAGCCATCACGAAGATCGAAGTGTCCGTCGACGGCGGGCGCAACTGGAAGGCCGCGGAAATGCAGGGCCCGGTTTATGCGAAGGCTCACACCCGGTTCGGCTTTGCGTGGGAATGGAACGGGGAAGAGGCTGTCCTTCAATCACGCTGCACAGATGATACGGGCGAGGTTCAGCCGACGGTGGCCGAAATCGCCGAAATCTGGCGCATCCGGCCGGACTTCTTTCAAACGACAGACACGGTCGCCGGACACTTCAACGCCATTCAGCCGTGGAAAGTGAACCGCGACGGCAGCGTTCAAAACGCAATCGCGTTTTGACGTTCGGAAAATCCGCAAATGTTGAATCCCGGGAACGCCAATCTCCCGATTGGCGCTTTGCGTAGCGCCAATCGGGAGATTGACGTTCCCAGGGGGCATCGCTCGCAGGTCTTGTCGCGCGACGCCGCCGCAGAGTAAACTCACAGTTCTAGTTCCGTGGAGGTGCGGCATGGCTCGAATCGTGCGTTGCGGTCTCATTCAGGCGCATTGCGAATGGTCTCCCACGAAATTCTCCTTGCCACAAATCAAAGAGAAGATGATCGCGAAGCATGAAAAACTCATTGCCGCCGCGGCAAAACGCAAGGTGCAGATCCTCGGCTTGCAGGAACTTTTCTACGGCCCGTACTTCTGCGCGGAGCAGCAGCAGAAGTGGTACGAGCTGACCGAACCCGTGCCCGGCGGCCCGACCACGACGCGCATGCAAAAGCTGGCAAAAAAATACGGCATGGCAATGATCGTCCCCGTCTACGAAGTCGAAATGACCGGCGTGTATTTCAACACCGCGGCTGTCTTCGACGCGGACGGAAAATATCTCGGAAAATATCGCAAACACCATATTCCCCACTGCCATCCGGGCTTCTGGGAGAAATTTTATTTCACGCCGGGAAACGCGGGATACCCGGTCTTCGAGACGCGCTTCGGCAAGGTGGGTGTGTACATTTGCTACGATCGACACTTCCCCGAAGGCGCTAGAATTCTCGGCCTGAACGGCGCAGAAATCGTGTTCAATCCGTCCGCGACTGTGGCGGGGCTCTCCGAATATCTTTGGGAGCTCGAACAGCCGGCGCACGCCGCCGCGAACGGCTACTTCGTCGCCGCCTCCAATCGCGTGGGCATCGAAAAACCCTGGCAGATCGGCGAATTTTACGGCAAGAGTTACTTCTGCAATCCGCGCGGCAAACTTATCGCGCAAGCCAGCCGCGACAAGGATGAGTTGCTCGTGGCCGATCTGAACCTCGACGAAATCCAGGAAGTGCGCGACACCTGGCAGTTCTACCGCGACCGCCGCCCGGAAACCTACGGCGAAATCACGCGCACGCAAACGGCGCGCAGCACGCAAGCCGCGGACTGAACGGAGTTGAAACCACGGATGCACACAGATAAACACGGATAAAAGAAAGGGAGAAAGAGAAAGACACGAAATGGGCAGGTATTGGCGAGCGAATCAGGCACCGGCATTGTACGAAATCCTTTTTCTCCATGTTTTTGTCTTTATCCGTGTTAATCGGTGTGCATCCGTGGTTCCAGAAGGGATTCCATGACGACGCAGCCCAAGCAGACGACGCGCAGTGAAGAAGTGGTTCGCAAGCACAAGGAATTTCTCTGGCCGGCGGTCACAAATTTCTACAAGGAACCGCTCGTCGCCGATCACGCCTCGATGCAGCACGTCTGGGACGTCGAGGGAAAGAAGTATCTCGATTTCTTTGGCGGCATCCTGACGGTTTCCGTTGGCCACGCCAATCCCAGAGTTACCGGACCGGTCAAAGCCCAGATCGATCGCTTCCAGCATCTCTCGACCCTTTACCCGAACGAAGCCATCGTTGCCCTGGCTGAAAAAGTAGCCTCGATTACGCCGGGCGCGCTGAAGTCGAGCTATTTTACTAGCTCCGGCACCGAGGCGAACGAGTACGCGATCCTGCTCGCGCGCATGGCCACCGGCTCGTTTGACATCGTCGCCCTGCGCCACGCCTATTCCGGCGGCTCGTCGCTCACGAAAAGCGTGACGGCGCAGGCCCCGTGGCGCAAATCGGGAATCATCAGCGTGGGCATCGCGCACGCGATCAATCCTTACTGCTACCGCTGTCCGCTGGGCTTGAAGTATCCGGACTGCGAAGTCGCCTGCGCAAAAGACGTTGAGAATTTGATCCAGACGGGCACCAGCGGCAATATCGCCGCCTTCATGGCCGAACCGATTCAAGGAGTCGGCGGATTCATCACGCCACCGCCGGAATATTTCAAGATCGTTTTCAAGGCAGTAAAAAAATACGGAGGCCTGTTCATCTCCGATGAAGTGCAGACCGGTTTCGGGCGCACGGGGAAAAAATGGTTCGGCATCGAGCACTGGGAAGTGACGCCGGACATTATGACGTGCGCGAAAGGAATGGCCAACGGCGCTCCCATCGGCGCGACCATCACCACGAAGGAATTGGCCGCATCGTTTCAAGGCCTGACAATTTCCACATTCGGCGGCAATCCCGTAACGTCCGTGGCGGCAAAAGCAACCATCGAATTCATCGAAGAGGAAAAGCTTCTTGAAAACTGCGAAAAGGTGGGCAGCTATTTCCGCGCCGAACTCGAGGAACTCCAGCGGAAATATCCGGTGATCGGCGACGTGCGCGGCAAAGGCCTGATGCTGGCGCTCGAGCTGGTGAAGGATCGCGAAACCAAGGAGCCCGCCCCCGAGGCAACGACGCAATTGCTCGAACGCACGCGCGCACACGGATTGCTCATCGGCAAGGGCGGCCTGTACAACAACGTTATCCGCCTCTCTCCCATGCTCAATATCGCCAGGGCCGATGTGGATGAGGCCGTGAGGATTCTCGACAGGTCATTCGGTGAACTTCAATTCCAGCGTCGCTAGACTAAATCCATACCCCCTCTGAGCCCTTTACCTGGGCACGGACCCGTACGTTCCTGGTGAGAAAATTCTTAAGGGCAATCAACCCAACAGAATCTCCCTGACCTCGTTAACTACTTTACCGTCAATTCATTGAGCGGCTAGGTTCCTGTTTGACACATCCCGCTAACAAGCGTGTTCCAGATTGGGATCGGCACTGGTACCGTAAGCATAGGTTCTTGCAACGAAGCAATTTAACGGCCACCAACTTCCCCGAAATTCCACTCTGGGGCTTGTTGAAGCCATGGTGAGGATTTCATGAAGAGGAAAAAGCTTGGGGAAGTTTTGCGCGACAGCGGCAAGATTTCCCCTGCCGACCTCCAGAAAGTCGTTATCGAACAGCAGGGGAAGGTAATTCACCTCGGTGAATTGATGCTGGAGCGTGGCCTTATTGCCAAGGAAGACTTGGGGGCGGCCTTGGAAGAAGTGTCCAGCATATCTTACGTGGATTGCGCCACAGTGATGCCGGATCCAAACGCGTTGAAGCTGGTGCCCCGCTCGATGGCGGAGCGCCTGTGCGTCCTGCCGCTGCGAACGCAACAGTTGCGCCTCGTTGTCGCCATGGCCGCGCCCCAGAACCTTACGGCTTTGGACGAGTTGCGTTTTAAGACGGGCTGGGAGATTTCCCCGCGGCTCTCCTTTCGGAGCGAACTGCAGCAGGCAATCGATAGACATTACGCCGGCGAAGGTGGGGGCTCGCGTTCCTACGGGACCGTCCGCGGAACGGAACGAATAAAATTTGAAGAAGTGGAGTTCATTTCCACCAGTTCGCGGCAAGCCACCCAGGAGGCCATTCAGGAAGTACAAGCGGATCTGCGGCATAAGAAAACTCCGGCGGTGCGCCTCGTTTCCGAATCGATTCAAGTGGCCATGGCCAAGCGAGCCAGTGATATTCACATCGAGCCGCGAGCCTCAGACACTGTCGTGCGCATGCGCGTGGACGGCGTGTTGCACGATCATCAATTGCTCCCTCGAAGCCTGCAAAACTCGCTGATCTCGCGGGTCAAGATTCTCTCCGATATGGATATCTCGGAGCGGCGCGCCCCTCAGGACGGGCGCTTCATGGTTTCCATTGGCGGAAAGCAGATCGATCTGCGAGTCTCGACACTGCCGACACAGTACGGAGAGAAGGTTGTGATCCGGTTGCTGGAGACGAGCGCCCCGCTGACTTCCTACTTGGACTTGGGAATGCCAGCCGACGTTTCGCAGGGGCTTTCGCAGCTTCTTTCCGCGCCTCAAGGCATGATTCTGGTGACAGGACCGACGGGCTCGGGCAAGAGCACGACTCTCTACTCTTCGCTTCACAAACTGAGCCAGTCCTCGGTCAATATCGTCACAGTCGAAGACCCCGTTGAGTATGTGCTCCCCGGTATCAACCAGGTGCATGTCAATACCAAGGCTGGCTTGACCTTTGTGAGCTGCCTTCGCTCGATTCTCCGCCAGGATCCGAACATCATCATGGTCGGAGAGATTCGCGATAAAGAGACCGCGGAAATTGTCATGAAGGCATCGCAAACGGGCCATCTGGTGCTTTCCACTCTGCATACCAATGACAGCATTTCCGCGATTGTCCGCCTGCTCGACCTGGGGATTCCGGGCTATCTGATTAGCTCGTCGGTAACGGGCATCCTGGCGCAGCGCCTTGTCCGAATCCTCTGCTCTTGCCGGGCCGTCCAGCCCGCCACTCCGGAATTTCAGGCACGGCTGGCCCAATTGGGCGTGTCCAATCCCCCGATCGATATGGCTGCGGCTGTTGGGTGCGATAAGTGCAGCCAGACTGGCTACTCGGGCCGAATAGGAATATACGAATTGCTGCGCGTAGATGATGCCGTTCGCGCCATTATCCGCACCAGCGGCAACATCGACCAGATACGCGACACTTCGAGGGCCAACGGAATGCGTCTCATGCAGGAAGACGCGTTGGAGAAGGTTCTGACCTGCGTGACCACACTGGAAGAAATTCTGCGAGTCGTACCCATGGAAGCTGCCGCGTACGCGACCTGCGCGAAGTGCAACTACCACGTTCTCCCGACATTTAATTTTTGTCCCTCTTGCGGGACGCGTTGCGCTGCCAAGCACACCTCAAACAGGCCGCGGCAGGAAGATTTGATTCCTGAGGGAGTCCATTAGCTGTGGACCGGAAAGAAGACAAGTCGAATACTGAGGTCCGGCGCGATGTACGCCATCCGCACCTCAGCGAACTCTCCATGATTTACGAAGGGTTCAAGGAAGACATTTGTGTGCGGCCGCCCGATCTCAGCCCTCACGGCATGTTCATCAACACGGGCACGGATTATCCGCAGGGCGCGGTCCTGAAATTGCGTTTCCGGCTGTCGCGAAGCGGCGTTCTGGTCCAGACGCGATGCGAGGTCCGCTATTGCATCAAAGGAGTGGGAGTAGGCGTCGAGTTCATCGACATTTCTCCCGAATCCGTTCGCGCGATCGAGGATGAAGTTGGAGTTGTGACCGACAAGGCTTAGCAGGCCCTCCCCTGCCGATGGCAGCGCCCTCGCGCCCAGCCATCGGCGCGCAGGGCGGGAGAGGCGTGAAGGAAAGTTATGCTGCTCCAAAAAACTCAAGTCACGAAAACGCAAGAGCGGCAGCAGCGGCAGCGGTGCGAGCGTTTCGCCGCCGGAACTGCGGACGCGATTGGAGCCGCCGGGCAATGCCTCTTTTCACTGCTCCCTTACGAAGAGCGAGTCCGGCAAGCGGCGAGTTGGTATGATGCTTGCGCAGAAGCCATGCTGCGCTGCAATTTCGCGCCGCTGGACGAATGGATCCGGGAACAAGCGTGCAAGGCGGCGGAAGAAAACTTCGAGCTTGATGATCTGCTGCAATTACTGCGCATCTGCCGCAAATCAGCCCTGGAGATTGACGGTTGGGACGAAGATATATTTTCCACCGTGGACGAGGTCATCAACGAAGCGCTCCTTGCGATTCGCCCGAATGTATCGTGGAATATTCCCGATCACTTGAACTACCTGAAGGTGTTGGCAAGCAAATCCGCATCGCAGCCGGCGTCAAAGGCGCCCGATCCAAGCGCGCCCGCTGAGGTCCGTGAGGGCGAGCGCCGCATATCCGGCCGCAATCAACTGGCTCTGCCCATTCGCGTTCGCTGCACCGCGGGAAAAAGTCCAAGCGACGAGATTACGCTCACGCAAAATGTTTCGATCAGCGGCCTCTATTTCAGGACACCGGAAAATTACAAGCTTGGTTCGACTTTGCAGGTGACTTATCCCTACTGGACCGGCCCCGGAAGCATCAACAAGGTATATTCCGGTCGTGTGGCTCGCCTCGATCGCCTGCCGGATGGCTCCTGGGGCGTCGCCGTGGAATTCCTGCAGAGCCTGCGCAACAAAACCGCGTAGTTCTGATTTCTTATCACGATTTGAATAATTTAATTGGCGGTTGCGCGCTTCGTTTTAGAGAGTGGGGTTTGGTAGCGCCGGCGCCCCGCCGGCAGGGGTTGTGCCGCGAAACATCGTAAAACTGCCGGCCGGGCGCCGGCGCTACCAAATCCATCCCACCATGTGGCGACAATATTCGCCTCGGCGGCCCTGCGCATAAAATTTAAATATTGCTGGCCGGTTGATCTACAATCAGTGTTCTAAAGCGGCCAACATCGCACGATTGGATTGCCCGCTTGCCAAAACGAAATGGCGACAACACCCAGCCTTTTTCCCGACCCGACGCGCGAAATCTTTTTTGACATCGAAACGCTCCGCCTGTCGCATGAGGTGGAGGGCGGCTGGTCGAGCATCGCGCGCTTCGGCCTCGCCGTCGCCGTGACCTGGGACGCGCAAAACCGTTACCGGCGCTGGTTTGAGGCGGATGCCAAGGCGCTCATTTCCGAACTCGGCCGGTTTGACCGCATCGTCTCCTTCAACGGCGACCGCTTCGATTTTGAAGTGCTCAGCGCCTATGAGCCGGTAAATCATCTGCTCGGCAAATCGTTTGACCTGCTGGTGGATTTGCACCGCCGGCTGGGACACCGAATTAAACTCGACGATCTCGCGCGGGAGACACTGGGAAACAAGAAAACGGGAGACGGCGTGGAAGTTGTGCAGTGGTGGCGCGAGGGCCGCAAGGAAGAAGTTTGCAAGTACTGCGAGAATGACGTGAAATTGCTCGTCGACCTCGTGGAATTTGCGCGCAGGAATAAATACGTGGTTGTGAAGTCGCGCCAGTTGCGCGTCGACTGGCCCTGAGGTGCGGCAGTTGGCACACATTTTCAAACGCGCAAAGAGTGTTTTCGTCATCGCGGGGATGTGTCTCGCCTTGACGACTGTTTCCCGCGCCGCCGACAAAGAAAAAATCGTCTGGAAGTCAATCCCCAACGCAATACTGCAAGTGGATTCGCGCGCGCCGAAACTTTGGAATGTTTTTCAAGCCGGGAAGAAATTCGATCCGCTGCTGCTGCAGCTCGGCTCGCGCTACCTGGTGATTTACGTTCGCAACATGGAAGTTTATGAAATCAAGCCGGAGCTGCTGGAACACAAAGGAGAGGATCTTTTGTGGCGTGAAACGGACAAGCCCGCGAAACCCGTGGCGACGTCGGATTGGAGCATCAAGGATGTCGGCTCGGCGTCGCGCATTCTGCTGAAACTTGCCGACGAAGGCCGCGTGATCAATATCGAGATTCCTCAAATGCCCGATCTGCGGCGCGGGATCTACTGACCGATGAGCGCCGCGGAGAATCCCAGCCACGACGGCATCCAGTCCGGCGTTCTCGACGCCGAAACCATACGCTCCAGCTCCCTTTACAATGAGGACCTAGCACCGATTCCCGCAGCGCGCCGCAGTTGGGGCACCTACAACTACGCCGCGCTGTGGATTGCGATGAGCGTCAACATTCCCACGTACATGCTGGCGAGCGCGATGATCGCGGGAGGAATGAGCTGGAAGCAGGCCATCTTCACCGTGTTCCTGGGAAACGTCGTGGTCCTCGTGCCCATGCTTCTCAACGCTCATGCGGGTGCGAAATATGGAATTCCCTTTCCGGTTTTCGCGCGCGCGTCGTTTGGAGTCCTCGGCGCAAATGTTCCGGCCGTTCTGCGCGCGCTGGTGGCGTGCGGTTGGTTCGGCATCAACGCGTGGATAGGCGGCGGGGCCATCAATGTGATGATTGCCGCTCTGGTTCCCTCGTGGCGGACATTTTCCCCGGGAGTATGGATTTGCTTTGGCGGCTTTTGGCTGCTGCACGTCATCGTTATCATGAAAGGCATCCGGACGCTCCGGTTTTTGCAAGGCGTGACAGCTCCCTTTTTGTTGCTCATCGGCGTGGCGCTGCTCGCGTGGGCCGTTGTGAAAGCGGGCGGCTTCGGGACCATGCTGGCGGCGCCATCCAAGTTTCAAACGTTCGGAGAATTTTTCCGCTTCTTCATTCCGTCGCTGACCGAGCGTCGTGGGATTTTGGGCCACCGTGGCCTTGAACATTCCGGATTTCACGCGCTACGCGCGCAGCCAGCGCGCGCAGGTGCTTGGCCAGGCGCTGGCCTTGCCGGCGACCATGACGCTTTATTCCTTCATCGGCATTGCCGTCACTTCGGCAACGGTGATTATCTTCGGACAGGCGATCTGGGACCCCGTGCAGGTGCTGGCGCGCCTCGGAAATCCATTTGCGGTGGTCATCGCGATGGTGGCGCTGCTGCTGGCCACGTTGAACGTCAACGTCGCGGCGAATCTGGTTTCGCCGTCCAACGATTTCTCGAATCTCTCGCCCCGGCTGATCAGTTTTCGGACGGGAGGGCTGATTACGTGCGTGGTCGGCGGCCTTATTTTTCAACCGTGGAAACTACTCGCAAACTACAGCAATTACGTTTTCGGATGGCTGCTGGGATATTCCGGGTTTCTCGGACCGATCGCGGGCGTGATGATCTGCGACTATTTCGTGGTGCGCAAAAAAATTATTCTGGTCGAAGACTTGTACCAGCGCCGCGGATTTTACGAATTCTCCAGCGGGGTGAATTGGCGGGCGATGGCAGCGCTCGCAGCCGGGGCCGGCGTGGCGTTCATCGGCCTGGTCGTGCCAGCGTTGCGGATCCTGTATGACTACGCCTGGTTCGTCGGATTCGCCGCGAGTTTCGTAGTGTACTGGGCCCTGATGCGCGAGTAGGACAGGCTTCCAGCCTGTCGGGTTTAGATGTCAGTCCGTGCAAAAGTGCGACAGGCTGGAAGCCTGTCCTACTGTCCGCACAATTTGCACTTGTGCGGCTGACGCACGATGGCCGCGTCGCGCGGAAAAATCAAACCGAGCATCCAGTCCCCCGCGACCTGCAACTGTTTTTTCAGACCCACCAATTTGTACAAATGAACGGCGTTCCAGAAAAGCCACGCGAAGTAGCCGCTGATTTGGATTCCCGCGATGTTGACGACGGCGTAGTTCATGCCGAGAGAAACGAGCATGCCCTTTGACGCGTACTCGTACGTCTCGAGCGGCTCGCTGCGCCACAAGTGTCCGATATTGCGCGCCGCGATGCGCCCTTGCTCGATCGCCACGGGAGCGACGCGCGGCGCTTCCTGCGCATTCACGGCTGCGGCGGAATCGCCGATGACGAATACTTCCGGGTGGCCTTCCAATTGAAGGTGCGCATTCACGACGGCGCGGCCAATGCGGTCGTGCGGCCCGGGAAGCGATTCAATCAGCTCGGATGCGCGCACTCCCGCCGTCCAAATAATTGTGTCCGCCGCGAGGCTTTCATTTCCATTGATCTCGACCGAGCCTTCCGACACGCGCGTCACGCGAGTCGAGGTTCGCACTTCAATCCCGCTCACATCCAGCCGCTTGCGCGCGTGCGCCGCCAGCTTCGGTCCGATCCCGCGCAGCACATCCGGCGCGGCTTCCAGCACGATCAGGCGAATTTCGGACGCATCGATCCCGCGATACTTCCGCGCGGCATAGCCGAAGAGAAAATCGCGCATCTCCGTGACGAGTTCGATGCCCGTGTAGCCGCCGCCGACCACGACAAACGTGAGCATTGAGCGGCGCGCGGCGGCGTCCTCGGTGTGGTCCGCGTGCTCGCACAGGTCGATGATCCGCTCGCGCAGTTCCACCGCCTGCTGCAGAGATTTGTAATCCCAGCTGTTCTCGCGCGCCCCGGGAGTGTTGAAAAATTCGGTGCGCGAGCCGGACGCAAGGATCAGCGCGTCGTAGTCGATCGGTCCGGAATCGACGATCACGCGCCGGTTCGGCGCGTCCACGGCGCGGACCGCTTCCCTGCGAAACCTGAATTTGCGCCTGCCGCGGATTTCGCGAACGGCCTGCACGATATGGCGCGGATCGGTGTAACTCGACGCGATCTGAGGAAGCAGCGGGGTGAAGAGCAGATAATTCTGGTCGCTGAGAAGAAGGATTTCGACTTCCCGATCGCGGCGAAACATGCCGTCGAGTCGCGTGACGGCTTCCAGCCCGCCAAACCCCGCCCCGACCACCACGATGCGTTTCATGGCGAGAATAAATTTAACATAACAGCAAGCACATCGCGCTCAGGATGGGAGCGTCGACGCCAGAAAATCAGTTTC
Source organism: uncultured Acidobacteriota bacterium (assembly GCA_963804145.1). GTDB lineage: Bacteria > Acidobacteriota > Terriglobia > Acidiferrales > UBA7541 > Palsa-360. The sequence goes on from CAWDPI010000013.1 coordinate 385,349, forward strand.
AACCGGCTTGCCTGCCCGTCTCCATTTGTCTTTCGAATCGTGCGCCGGTCCACCGCCAGTAATACTTGCCTCCCCACCAATCGCCAGGCTGGCCCTTCTTGTCGATCTCATTAAAATTGCGATAGACAAGTGCTCCTTCGCCGAGCTTCTTCGCCCTGCGCTTAGCTTTAGTGAAAGTTCGGAAATCCCAACATGGGCTGCCGTCAGGGTTAAAGTCGGGAGGGTAGACCGTGTAATCTATGCGGATTCGGCGCATCGCCATGATCCTCAAGTAGGACAGGCTTCCAGCCTGTCGGGCTTAAATGTCAATCCCCACAAAAGTGCGACAGGCTGGAAGCCTGTCCTACTGAAGGCTCTTCACTCGCATCTTCCAGCTCTCAAAGGGCAGGCCTGTATCGATCTGCTTCATGGTGATGCACTGGTCCACCGGGCAAACCAGCGCGCAAAGATTGCAGCCCACGCACTCGTCTTCGATGATGCGCGGGACGTGCACGCCCATTCCGTTCGGATTTTTCTTGCCGTTGCCGGCGACCGTGTATGGCTCGATGCACTGGTGCGCGCCGTCTTCGCACGCGACGTAGCAGAGCTGGCAACCGATACACAGGTCGTGGCGAATGTCGGCGATGATCTTGTAATTCAGGTCCAGGTCGCCCCAATCTTTCACATTCTGCACGGCGCGGCCGCGAAAATCCTCGATGGTGCGGAAACCGTGATCGTCCATGTACGCGGAGAGGCCGTCGATCATGTCTTCGACGATGCGGAATCCGTAATGCATCGCCGCCGTGCACACTTGCGCGATGGACGCGCCGAGTCGCGATGTGTTCGGCCGCGTCGTTCCAGTATCCGATGCCTCCAATTCCCACAATCGGGATCTTCACCGTTTTCGCGACGCTGGAAACCAGGTGCAATGCGATCGGCTTCAGCGCCGGGCCGCAATAGCCGCCGTGCGAGGATTTCCCGCCCACGTTGGGCTTCGGCGAAAATGTTTCCAGGTCCACACCGATAATCGAATTGAGCGTGTTGATCAGGCTGACGGCGTCGGCGCCTCCCTTTTCCGCGGCCAGCGCGACGCGCGTGATGTCCGTGACGTTGGGCGTGAGTTTCACGATCACCGGAGTTTTCGCCGCTTCCTTCACCCAGGACGTGATCATCTCCGTGTATTCGGGAACTTGCCCCACGGACGAACCCATGCCGCGCTCGCTCATGCCGTGAGGGCATCCGAAATTCAGCTCGAGCGCATCGGCGCCCGCGTCCTCGACGCGCTTCACCATTTCGTGCCAGCTCTCGCGTTTGGATTCCACCATCAGCGACGCGATCACCAGATTTTTCGCATAGCGCTTCTTCACTTCCGCGATTTCCCGGACATTCACTTCGGTGGGCCGGTCGCTGATGAGCTCGATGTTGGTGAAGCCCATCACTTTCGTGCCGTTGTAATCCACCGCGCCGTAGCGCGACGATGTGTTGACGATCGGCTCGCCAATCGTCTTCCAAACCGCGCCGCCCCATCCCGCGTCGAACGCGCGCATCACCTGCCCCGCCGTGTTCGTCGGCGGACCCGAAGCAAGCCAGAACGGGTTAGGCGATTCAATGCCGCAGAATTTTACGCGCAGGTCGGCCATTTCTCACCTCTCGAAAACCTATTGGAACCACAGATGAACACAGATAGACACAGATAAAAACCTTAACATTTCTTATCGAACAAATCTTCGGTATTGTAATTTTGGCTTGCTGAAATTCAGCAGCAAGCCAACCTGGATACCGCTCGCTTTCAGATAATTAAGAATTTGCGCTTCGTGCACGGAATCCAGGCTCGCGCACGCTTTCAACTCAACTAGGACACGGCCTTCAACAATCAAATCCGCGCAATAGTCTCCGACTATGACGTTCTTGTATCTGACCTTGAACGGAACTTCATGTTCACAGGAAAGGTTCATGTTTCGAAGATCTAATAGGAGAGCATTCGCGTACACCTTTTCTAAAAAGCCACAACCCAAAGTGTTGTGAACCGCAAACGCACCCTCAAGGATTTTCCCAGTCAATTCCTGCTCAGGGTAAATTGCCGCGATCGGAGCATTTTCCATTTCATTCTTACTCTCTAGATCTTTGTTCATCAGTGTTTATCTGTGTTCATCTGTGGATTCAATTCTTCTGCAAGGAGCGATATGAAAACCATGCGACCGTGGCAAACATTCCGAGCCAACCTAAGATGCGGAAAATGGTTGCGATTTGAGTATCGTGCTCCAGCAATCCCGCATGCGAAAACAAATAGAACCAATCGTGAATGACGTCTTCCGAGTCGCCTACGGTTAGCAGCGGGAGAGCCTGAGCGCGCGCGTCGGCCATGTAGATTGCGATCGGCAGAAACTGCTCGAAGAAAAAGAAAATGCAAAAGGCCGTACCGAGCACCTGGCGCTGAAACGCGAAATAGGTCGCCAGCGCGAAAGGAACAAACAACTGGAGGAATGTTCCCCCGGCCACCATGATCCATTCGCCGAACAGCCGGAAGAGCAGGTGTCCGCCCTCGTGAATCGGAATGAAAACGAGATCGAACCATTGAAACAAGTGCCCGCCCAGGAGCGCATTCCCAAGCAACAAGACATAGAAGCCCAGCCATCCAAAAAACGCGACGCGCGAAACCGGTTCCCAATCTTCCTCGAGCGCATCGAGAAACGGAAACCTTTCGCTGAGCATTCCGGGAATTTCCATAAAGAACTAAATCTCCAAACTCCGCATGCTCTACTACCTACACTCTGCCACCTGCAACCTACGACCTGCTACCTACTCCCTGCCCCGCAGCCAGCGACGCGTCAATTCCCCGCCCCGCGGCCATTCCTTCCGCGACGGCGTCCACCACTTCTCTGCCGCCGTTCACGCAATCTCCGCCGGCAAAATATTTTGTATTGCCAGTGCGATGCGACGCGTCTGTCACGACAGTGCCGTTCTTGCGAACTTCGATCCCCTTCACGGCGCGTAAGAAATCCGTGGCCTGCTTCTGCCCAACGGCGCGCACAACCATATCCACATCGACCGTGAATGTGCTGTTGGGTATCGTTTCCGGAGAGCGCTTCCCCCGCTCGTCGGGCTCGCCGAGGCGCGTGCGCACGCATTCCAGTCCGGTCACCACGCCGTCCGAACCGAGGATGCGCACCGGCTGCGTCTGCCACAGAAAATTCACGCCGTCTTTCTTCGCCAGATCGTATTCATAGCGGAACGCCGGCATTTCCTGCTCGCTTCGCCGGTAGATGAGGTACACGGGGTCCGCGCCGAGTCGCCGCGCGGCCGTGACCACATCGATCGCCGTGTTCCCCGCGCCGATGCAGGCCACTCGCCGGCCAATGGTAACGTGCGAAAATGGCAGCGACTTCGTAGCCTCGATGAATTCCAGCGCGCCGCAAACTCCGTGCAAGTCCTCGCCGGGAATATTCATGGCCCAGGTTTCTCCAAGGCCCACTCCGATAAAAATGGCGTCGAAATCTTTTTCGAGCTGGTTGAAACTTACATCCCGTCCGATTTCCATATTCTGGCGAATTTCCACGCCCAGCGATTTCACCATTTCCACTTCGCGCAAGCGAATCGGCGACGCGCGTTTTGTACGCCGCGATGCCGTAGGTGCTCAATCCGCCGGAAAGTTCACGCCGGTCAAACACAGTCACGCTGTAGCCCTTTCGCGCAAGATGCGCCGCGCACGCAAGCGATGCAGGGCCCGAGCCAATGCAGGCCACGCGGCGCCCATTTGCCTTGCCCGCCTGGAACAACTGAATCTTGCGGTCCAGCACATGGCCCACCGCGAATCGCTGCAACCGGCCGATCTCGATGGCCTTCTCGCCTTTCTCGACCATCACGCATGCACCCTCGCACAGCACTTCGGTGGGGCATACTCGCCCGCAACTTTCGCCCAGAATATTCGCTTCGAGGATTACGCGCGCCGCACCGCGCATGTTGCCCGTCATGATGCGCTTGATAAAGCCGGGCACATCGATCCGCGTGGGGCACGCTTGAATGCAGGGCGCGTCAAAACAATAAAGACACCGCGCGGATTCGATAGCCGCCTGGCGAGCATTCAACGGCGGCGTGATGTCCGCAAAGTTCTGTTCGTATTTTTCCGGAGATAATTTCGGCGCGGTCTCGCGAAGGGGCATGCGCTCACCTCGAGTTCGGGGTCTCCCCTGAAACACGCAACCCGGTGGACCATTTTTCCCACCGGGCATCAGGGCCAGATTTCCAGCGCCATTCTAGCATTGCGCAATAAGAGCAATGTCTCACGAATTTGGGAGGAACGCCGCTATCGGTAACGGTACTCGTGTCGGGAGTTTCTTTCTTCAGTTCATGCCTTCTACAAGATAAAGCTGATCCAGGCTCCGGACATATTGAGTGGCAAATGATTTTCCGTCGGGTGTAATGGAGAGCGGATAAACCTCATACGCGCCCACGGGGTCGGTTGGAACAACTCGCTTCCAGAGCTGGCGATGTCCGGTGGCCAGCTCAATACGCCACAGACCGGATTCCGGAGACTGGACGCTCACATAGATGTACTTGCCATCCGCGCTCCATCGAAGAGGATTGTCGTCTCCTTCGCTTCCGTTGAGAGGTGCGCATTTCCCGTCCTCGACCTGGCACACATCCCACGCGCTGGCTTGCTGATCGAAGGCGGCAAATTGCCTGCCATCGGGCGAAATCGGGAGCTGAAGTCTCGAGGCGAAGCCCTCGGAAGTGATCGGACGGATCGCGCCACCCTTGGCATCTTGCTCATAAAAGCGGGACCTGTGGCCTGGCTCGTTTCCTGAAAACATGATGTGCTGGGAATCAGGAGTCCACCCCATTCCCGAGTAGTTCTCGATATTTGAATTTACCCATCGCCGCGCTTCCCCCGGCCCGGTGGGCAGCAACTCGATTTCTGTCGGCGTCTTTTCGACCAGCGCCAAAGCCCACGCACCGTCGGGAGAAAAATCGAACACCGCGCCGTCCCCCAAGCGAATTACGGGTGAACCATCGGTGTTTCGGAGGCAGACCGTGTAGAGCCCAGTGGAGTCTCCGCCCCCGTCGTCGAAAAGGATCCGTTTTCCGTCATTCGAAAGAATCGGAAAAAAGGAATTATCCAGCCAGGACAGGTCGCGCTCCTCCGCGCCTTCGATGGAAGCTGAAACCGAATACTTGACGTCATCGTGCGAGACGAGAAATCGACCGTCAGAAGCTATGTCGAATAGCCGTGTTCCCCCTGGTCCCGCAAACACATCGCGAACTTTTCCAGATGGCGTTACTGCATGCAAGGTTAAATCGGAGCCGGTTTTCGTGGCGGAGAACCAAACCTCGTCGTCCCCGGCCGACCAGGCAACCCCTTGCTCTGCATCCCATCCGTCGGATACAACTTTGGCCTTCCCCTGGGCGTCAACGATCATCACGCTTCCGCGGTCATCCCCTACAACCGGGTGGTACAGAAATGCCACCGTATTGCCGTCACGGGAAATCCGCGGCTGGGTAATCGATCCCGTAGTCTCAAAGAGCGACTTGCCAGCCGGATATTCCAAACGGTACTTTCCCGAAACAAGGCGAACAATGGCGAGCGACTGTCCGTTTGGGGCCCAATCGGCAGCGGTTACATCCTTGAGAAGTTCTCGAGGCGCGCCGCCACCTGTGGACATTGTGGATAATGTGCCTAGAAATTCGAAATGATCGAGCGGGCGGACGCCCGTCAAAATGGCAAGGTCGCCGGACGAGCTGACGGAAAGCAGGACACTTTGCTTGATGTCCAGAGGGCGCGATTCAGGAAATTCACTGCTGGCAACATATACCTGCACCGGTTTCCCATCCCAAGCAGCGCTATACACTACCGTCTTTCCGTCGGATGACAGCCGGGCGGAATACACCGTCCCGCGACGATAGCTGACTTGACGGAAGGAGGGATTTCGGCGGGGCGGATTCATCGCGCTACGAGCAGCCCATCCCGCGAGCAGAGCCGCCAGAACCAGTCCGGCGATTGCGCCGAGGCGCCATGTCAAAGCGCGCGGCGCTTTGGTGGGAGCGATGGCAGAAATGGTTGTACCCGATAGCGACTCGAGCGCGAAGCCCAGATCGGAGGCGGACTGGAACCGCTGCGCCGGCTCCTTTTCCAGGCAGCGGTGCACGATGCGGTCCAGCCCGGGAGAAATCGACTGATTCGTCCCAGTCAATTCCGGCGGTTCCTCTTTCAATATTGCCGTCATCGTTTCGGCGGAGGTGTCGCGCTTGAACGCGCGCCGCCCGGAGAGCATTTCATACAAAATGGCGCCGAGCGCAAACACGTCGGAACGGTGATCGGTCAGGGCGCCGCGAACCTGCTCGGGAGACATATATCCGACCGTGCCCATCACCATGCCCGGCTCGGTTTGAACATCGGGCGTGGTCGCGCCGATCATCGTAGCGTCCGCGTGCGTGCCCTGCGGCAAGCCCTGCTTCGCCAAACCGAAATCCAAAATCTTTACCCGGCCTTCTTTGGTGCAGAAGATATTCTCGGGCTTGAGGTCGCGGTGCACGATGCCGCGGCTGTGAGCCGCAGCGAGTCCATCGGAAATCTGCCGCGCGTAATCGAGGGCTTTACGGACGGGAAGCGGCCCATCATTTAGCTGATCACGCAGCGTCCGCCCTTCGAGCAACTCCGTAACGATGTAGCGGACGCCGTCCTCAGCGCCGATATCATGCACCGCGAGGATGTTTGGGTGATTGAGAGCCGCAATCGCCCGCGCCTCCTGCTCGAACCGGCGAAGGCGATCCGCGTCGCTGGCGAACGATTCTGGAAGAACTTTGATCGCGACATCGCGTCCGAGACGCGTATCGCTGGCGCGATACACTTCCCCCATGCCGCCCGCGCCCAGCGGTGACTGAATTGTATACGGGCCAAGTTTCGTTCCAGCGGTCAGGGCCATGAGTGACGGAGATTATAGCCCGATTTCGCGCCGGAATAGAGCTACGGAGTCACATTGAACTTGAAATGCAGCGCGGGAATTTTGTTGCCGGGGTGATCGTCGGCGTAGGTCAGCTGCGGCATCCGATAGAGCAGTTGGGGTTCCGTGGGCGGTCCTTGATAGATACCCGGAAAAAGATCGATCAGGTGGATGCCGGGTTCACCAGCCGCCCTGAACGTGAATGTCACATCGCCCTGCGAATTAAAGCCGCAGGCATATCCCATATATGCGTTATCGTACGTCGCCGCAAACATGTTGTCGTACTCGGTCCAGCCCACACCCTTCAAATGGATCGTGATCGGAGTTCCAGCGGGACCGGAGGACGGTTCCATGCTCACGATGGTCGTTTCAATGGCATAGTAAGCGCGCCCGAGCGACTTCTCTCCATCGCGGAGTTCGATCCCATGTTCCCCGCCCAGGTCCTCTGGAATCGTCAAAGGGGACTCGATCTTTCCATCGCTTCCCACTTTCACTTTCGCGGTCACATTTTCCTGCGGCCCGAATCCGTTGCCGCTTACGCGGCTTCCGACGTACGTCTGCCAGATAAGGTCCAGTGTCGAGTTGGCCGGAAAACCTTCGCCGCGCAGCATGGCTTTGGTGCCAACCGGCCCTTGGGTCGGACTGATGCTGAGCTTCCCATTTGGAACGTGAACTTCGGCCCCCGGCAGAGAATACGGCTGGTATTCGTCCGCGTAGGTAACAGGCGTCGAGGAAGGGCCTGGCGTCGTGCGGAATTTGAATTCGGGACGCGGCAGGTACGCGTTCGGCGCCTGCGTAAAGTTGAGGTAACTCTGCCCTTGCCATCCCGTGTAGATCTTCAGGAAATGATCGCCAACGGGGCCTGTGGCACGAAAGCGCGCAGTGGCCGAGCCGCGCGTGCCGGCGGCACTGACGAATCCGGCCGCACGATTATCCCAGTTGACGACCCATGTATTTTCCATGGCTCGCCAGCCAAGCCCTTTGACGTGCAATTCAATCGGCGTTCCGACCGGACCTGACGCTGGTGACATCTCGAAGCTCTGTGTGACTTCAATTCCATTTTGCGCGACGGCTTTTCCGTCGATGCTCGCGATCACGTCATGAACGCCCCCGTAATCTTCGGGAATCGCGAACGTTGCTTCGAGTTTGCCACTCGCGCTTACGGGAAATTTTCCGAGTGATAGAGACGTCTCGGAATATTTTCGCCCGCGAAAATAATAATAATTCTGGATCACCCAGCCGCCCGTCACCGTGCTCCATTTGAGTTCCACGGTTTCCCCGGCAGGCAAACCCTCGGCGGCAACTTGAACTTTCGCGCCGACAACAGGTTTATCGTACTTCAATTCCAGCTTCTGAATGGGAGCGGCACCGGATTTTGGCGCTGCTTGTTGACTCGCACCTTGTGCGGAGGGAAAGGTCAGAAGTAAGCAAGCGGAGAAAACAAAAGGCAGAAGAGTCGCGCTACGGAAACGGAGCAAAATGCGGACCAGAAACTCCTCCGTCATTGAACGATCGTTACCCAGGACGGTTCGCCGCCCTTCGCCGTCCATTCCGCCGTCCGGCCATACTTGTCGGTGGCCGTAGCTGAATAATGAACGATGCCGGTCGGGGCGTCCTGCGGTACGGTCCACTTTGCGGTCCACATGCCGGGACGGATTGGCATGTCCCTTCCAAGCTCATTCTTATGGGGTACCGCGCGATACAGTGCAGGCAGGTCGTACGTCTTGCCGCCGGAAGTAATGTGCACCACGACCTGGGCCGATTCCTCGGGCTTACTGGTTCCCCCGTCAACGGCATACAGGCGGAAGCCAACGAAGTCGCCTCTCTTGAACCGATTCCTCAGCGTACAATTATCGGGGCTCGCCGGATTCGCGAAGACAGCTGTGTCCGCAAACAAGACCAACTGTCCCACGGGTTTGGGCCCGGACTCCTGTGCCGCCACGGGGAGTGCGGTCAACATTCCCAGGAAAATAGCGAACGTCGCCAGCACAACGAGCGAATGAGTTTTTCTCATAGTCGCAAACTTAATCCAATTCCAAGTTTCTGTCCAGAAATTTGAGTGCCCCAAGTAGCACAGGCACTCTGCCTGTGCGGGTTTCTTAGCCGTCGCACACCTGTAGCGCGATATACGACGTCAAACCCACACAGGCAGAGTGCCTGTGCTACTGGACCGCGTCCGCTTGCCCACAATTCCCCGCATGGCCTAAGATGCCGTTGTCTTCAATCCGGCGGCATTGGGGGAACGATGGGATTCGACACCATAATTCGCAACGGCACGATCGTCACCGCTACGGATACATACGCGGCCGACATCGGCATCACCAGCGGACAGATTGCAGCCATCGGCAAGGATCTCCCCATCGAGAACGCCGCGAAATTGATGGACGCGAAGGGCTGCATCGTCATCCCCGGCGGGATCGACGTGCACACGCACCTGGACATGCCGTTCGGCGGCACAACGAGCGCCGACGATTTCGAGACCGGCACGCGCGCCGCAGCCTTCGGCGGCACGACCACGCTGATCGATTTCGCCATTCAATACAAAGGCCAGACGCTGCGCCACGCCTTCGACACCTGGATGAAAAAAGCCGAAGGCAAAGCCGTAGCCGATTACGCCTTCCACTGCATCATCACGGAGCTGGGCGATACGCAACTGGAAGAAATGGGCGCGCTCGTCCGCGAAGGCGTTTCCTCCTTCAAACTTTTCATGGCCTATCCCGGCGTGTTCATGCTGGACGACGCGACGATCTTCAAAGCCATGCTACAGGCCGCCAAGCACGGCGGCATGATCTGCATGCACGCGGAAAATGGCGGCGCGATTGACGTGCTGGTGCAGCGCGCCCTGGCCGAGGGAAAAACCGCGCCGAAATATCACGCGCTCACGCGTCCCACCACCGCCGAGGGCGAAGCGACCTCTCGCGCCATCGCGCTCGCCGAAATGGCCGGCGCGCCGGTGTACATCGTGCATCTTTCCTGCAATGACGCGCTCGAAAAAGTACGCGAGGCCCGCGACCGCGGCCTGCCCGCGTATGCAGAAACATGCCCGCAATATCTGCACCTCTCCCTCGAAAATATGGACGTTCCCGGCTTCGAGGGCGCGAAATACGTGTTCACTCCGCCGCTGCGCGAAAAATGGAATCAGGAAAAACTCTGGCAGGGCCTCGCGCGCGACACGCTGCAAGTCGTCTCCACCGATCATTGCCCCTTCTGTTTCAAGGAACAAAAAGAAATGGGGAAAAACGATTTCTCAAAAATTCCGAACGGAGGCCCGGGCGTCGAGCACCGACTCAGCCTGATTTATTCCGGCGGCGTGCACGGCGGGAAATTCTCCGCCAACCGTTTCGTGCAGCTCGTCTCCACAGCCCCGGCAAAGTTGTTCGGTTTATATCCACGCAAAGGCACGATCGCCGTCGGGTCGGACGCGGATGTCGTGATATTCGATCCCAACGCCGAGCAAGTGATCAGCGCCAAGACGCACCACATGCGCGTCGACTATTCCATGTTCGAGGGAATGCGCGTGAAAGGCGTAACGAAGACCGTGCTCTCCCGCGGCCGCGTCATCATCGACAACGGCACATTCACAGGCAAGCCCGGCGCCGGCGAATTTCTCCGCCGCAAAACTTACTCGGGCGCCGGTTAGAGCGCCAGGACGGTTCTTACGATGATCGCCGATCGACCGCTGAAAAAAACTTCCCAACGAAAGAATTATAGCTCCCAAACTTATTCCATCATTTCAGCTGCGACGGTACGGCCTCGATGTTCGTGTTCTGTGAAGCGCTTATCCGCCATTGCCCGTTTTGTTTGACCAGCACCTGAGTAAATATCCCATCCCGGGGCACATTGCGGGGCGCGCCATCCGCATCGCGGTCGCCGGTGATGCCCCAATTCACGTGCACGATGGCCACGTCCGGCTTCAGGAATCGAATCTGCGTATCGGTCGTTTTCCAGATACTGTCTTTGAACATCACTTGATGAAGCCGTACGTGATAGTCGTAGAAATCCTTTTTGCCTTTGCACCATCTTCCAATCACGGTGACGAAATCCGCATCCTCCGTGAATAGATCGGCGAGTGCCGTGATGTCATGCCGATTCCAGCCCTCTTGCCAGCGAACTTCGATATCCCGGATCGACTTGGTGTCGGCTGAGTGTTCCGTTTGCGGAAAAGAAAAAGTCGGGCGCGGGGGAAAGAGGAAGAGTACGAAAGCAATCATCGCAAACTTCACGAAAATTTTCATGCATTCCTCCGGTTAGTAAAGTCTCCCTGAATCCACATGGATGAAACGCGAATTTTCGAAAGAGGTCTCCGTTTCGCGCATCCTATTCTCCTCTCGACCGGGACGCAACGAATTTCTCGCGAGAGAGAGCTGGATTGGAAAGACTTGACGAACTACCGCCGACAAACGGCCCTATTGGAGGCAGACAAATCATTCCCCTGGTACAAGCTTCGCGAAATCTCTTACTGCCGAAAGACTCCGTAGACCCAGGGAATTCCCATGGCTCCCTTTTGCGCTTGAACGATGATGTCGTCGCCCTTGTGGAAGCGATCGAAGTCATTCTGATCGACGGCGATATGTTCAAAGGGCCGGCCATATCGCCAGGAGGTAACAATCAGGCGTCGGCTGCGCGGAAACGCGCCCGTGGCAACTTTTCCCACCACTGTTGCGGGAACCCGGACGGGGCGCGAGGTGTCCAGCTTTCCGTTCAGGAAAAGAAGGCCCGCGAAAATCCACGGCACGGGAATCATGCCGAAATAAATCCGCTTCATAACTTCGACTTCCCCATGCTTCCTGGCGCGATAGTCGATCCAGTAGCCGAGCGCGAGAGAGCAGAAAAATACTATGCCTCCAAAAATCTGGATGGAATCGAGTTCGAGCGCGGGAAAGACCTGGCTCGCCACCACAAAAACGATGATGCCAATCAGAAAAAAAGCCGTCCGCTTTACGAGCCGCCGCCGCACCACCAGCTCGGCGGCGGCGGAAGTCAGTCCGCACGCGGGGCACTGATCGGCGATTCGATCGGAGCCGCAATCGAGGCACCGCGTCATAGCGGAGGCAAACTCAACAGGAGAGCTTCAAGCTGCACCTTGCCGTTTTCCTCGGCCACATCGAAAACAACGGCAATTCCCATCCCTGGTTCAACCCGGGTCACGGTGCAATTCAAGAACAGGACAGGGTTCAAGATCAGTCGCGCACGGAACGCCGCCCCCACCCACAGAGGCGGGTTCAACTCCACAAATAGACCTCGGGGACCGATATCCCGGACTTCTCCGGTCAATATCGCGGATCCCCATTCGATTTCTATCTTGCCCCGAAATTTTCTCCGATGGAATTGGCGGCGCTCGGTCCGGGTGGTTGATTGATCCAATGGCTGAGTGTTCATCTTTTGCTCCCACGCAGGATGCTATGTTCCGTCCGGCAGAGTGTCAAGTTGCGGACGGTACAGGTCGGAATATACATGTGGATGCGATTCCCTGCTGCGTAGCGCCGGCGTCTCGCCGGCGATTTTTCGGATCTCACCGAAGGGCAAAAACGCCGGCGAGACGGCAGCGCTACAAAACAACTCACGATGCGGTTATCAATCCTTCTCTTTTCCGCGCGTGAGTTCATCGCGCAAGTGAACGCGCACATATTCCGGCAGACGCGAAAGCTCCAGCAAATCCTCGATCTCGCGGCGCGGCAAGCCGTGCGTGAGAGTCGGCACGAGCTCCGGAGGCGCGTGGCGATGGCGCAGGACGGCCACGCGAATGTTAACCAGCCTGGACCATTTGTCGTGCCTTGCCACGGCAGCGACAATCCGCGCCGGAAGCGCTTCCTTGGACAGAGTCTTCAGCAGTTGCGATTCGGTCAGAAAGGGATTATCCAGGGCCACGCGCGCCACCTGTTCCGGCCCGTGCGCAACGAGCCCGGCCGCGATGCGCGTCGATCCGCGGCGCGCTAGCATCAATTTCTGCCCTAGCGGCAATTGCGGCAGTTGCGTCAGGACGCGCTCGTCCGCCAGGCGGCGCAGTTCCATGGTTGAGGTGGGAAGCAGGCTGATTCGCACCAGATCCATCAAGTGCAACTCGCGCAGCAGGCGCATGGCGATGAGGCGCGGCGTGTGCGGATGCGCCGCCAGGCCCAGCCGCACGCGATAGATCGCGCGCCAAGTCTTGCGTTTGCTGATTTCCTCGAGCAGCAAACCCGAGAGGTCTTTCCGCTCGAGCAGCAGACATACATGCGTCTCGCCAAACGCCGGATTGTCGATCAATGAGCGAAGCGCTTCTTCATTGCCCGAGGCGAGGAGTTCCGGGATGGTTTCCTTGGCCGCCGTGCGCGCTGCCCGCACCTCGGCGCGGTCTTCAGGCGCCATGGGACGCGGCTTGCGGAGGCGGTTCGGAAAGCCGCGCGGCCATGCGCGCGGCGCCGATCGCCGGAGAAATTTCCAGACGCGAGATCTTCGCGCGCAGAGCGCCGCTGGCGAGCACGGAGTCCAGTAGCGAATCCAGCATCTGGCTGTGGCCGAACACGCCGCCGCATTTCACCAGCGGAAATTGCTGGTCTTTCATTCTCAGGCGGCGAATTACGACCATGGCCAGGTTGCCCAGGCCGATCGCGGACGCAAACATGATTTCCTTCGCGGCGCTGTCCTCGGAATTTGCGGCCTCGGCCACCACCGGAAATAATTTTGGGAAAACATCATCGGCGTTCTTCATGATCCGCAGCATCAAATCGTCCCAGTCCGGACAGTCCAATGCGGCGGAAATCATTTCCGCCATCACGGTGACGGGCGCATCCATATCGCGCGTGCGCGCCACGGCGGAAACGGCGCGCCGCCCGATCTCAAACGCACTGCCTTCGTCGCCGATCCACGGCCCGTAGCCGCCGGCGCGCGCGGTTTCACCCGCGGCGTTGCGTCCGTACGCCACCGATCCCGTGCCTGCGATTAGCACGACGCCTGGTCCCGAGCCGGCGGCCGACTCCAGCGCCACTTCATAATCGGTTGTGACATGCGTCAGTGCGGCTGGAAACTCCTGCGTCAGGAATACGATCATGCGGCGCACGACGCTGCGGCGTCCTCCGCCCGCGATGCCCGCGCAGACGCATGTGATGTCGGAAGCGCGTATTCTTGCGGACTCGAGTGCTTCCGTGGCGGCTTCGCGAAGCGACGTAAACGCTCCGTCGAAACCGGATCGCAAAGGATTCGACGGCCCGCCGCGCCCTTCGCCGATGACGGTTCCGCGAGCGTCGAGCAAAACGCAGTCCGTCTTTGTCCCCCCACCGTCAATACCGAGGAAGTAGCCCATGGCACCTCTTTACCGGGTGCCCCATACTTGCGGTTTACGCAAGGGTGGGGATTTTCTGACCATCCGTCCAGATCCACTTTCGCGCTTGACGTTGAAACCAAACCCCCACCCTTTGAAAAGCACAAAGGGCGGGGCACCCGCGCTGTGCGAATTTTGCAATCGTCGCTGCGCCGATAACTCTTGCGGGCGACCTAGAAACCCGCACAGGTCCGCCGCGGCGGATGCCTGTGCTACTGAAACGCGCGCGCTTGACGCCGCGCGGATGCGCACCTATCATCGCGACGCCTGCAACATGCGCCTGACCTCTCTGGACCTTGCCGTCATCGTCGCCTACCTGGCCGTCATCACTCTGTTCGGCATCGCATTCCGGCGAGGGCAAAGCACCGTCCGAGATTATTTTCTGGGCGGACGGACGGCGCCGTGGTGGGCGCTGGCCCTCTCGATCGTCGCCACGGAAACTTCCACGCTCACCATTGTCGGCACGCCCGCGCTGGCGTTTGCAGGAAATCTCACGTTCCTGCAATTCGTGTTCGGATACTTAGTGGGCCGCGTAGTGATTGTCCTGTTGTTTCTCCCCCACTACTTCCGCGGAGAATATTATACGGCCTACCAACTGATGGAAAGGCGATTTGGCGCAAGAGTTAAGGCGGTCGCGGCGACCACATTTCTGGTGACGCGCGTTCTCGCCGAGGGCGTGCGCATCGCGGCTATCGCCCTGGTCGTCACGGTCGCGCTGGGCACCGCTCAGCGCACTTCCATCCTGCTGATCATGGCTCTCGTTTTGATCTACACCTTTGAAGGCGGCATGAAGGCCGTGATCTGGACCGACGTCGTGCAATTCGTTCTGTATATTTCGGGCTCACTTGCCGCGTTCTTTCTTTTGCTTCACCGGATCCCTGGAGGGTGGGAGACGATTGTTCAAGCAGCCGCCCCGATGCGCAAATTTCGCGTCTTCGATTTCTCGTTCAGCCTGACAAATCCCGCAAAACTCTACACATTTTGGTCCGGCGTAATTGGAGGCACGTTCTTCACGATGGGCAGCCACGGGACGGATCAGACCATCGTGCAGCGCCTTCTCGCCGCTAAATCCGAACGCGAAAGCAAACTCGCGTTGCTCGCCAGCGGCATCATTATCCTTTTGCAATTCACGCTGTTTCTGGTGCTGGGAGTAATGCTCTACGCCTGGCACGGCGCGCCAGCAGTGATTGCCGGCCGCAGCTACGATTCCGTGTTTCCCGACTTCATCGTTGCCGCCATGCCATCTGGCGCGCGCGGCGCGATTCTCGCCGCCATCCTTGCCGTCGCCATGTCCAACGCCAGCGGTTCGCTCAATTCGCTGGCCGCGTCAAGCGTGGTCGATTTTCAGCAACTGCGCGCCCTGCGCAAAATGGAAGAAAATCCCGAACGCCTCTTGCGGCGTTCGCGCTGGATGACGCTGGTCTGGGGGATTGCGCTCGCAATCCTTGGCACGGTGCAGTGGGGGCCCATGCTCGAAGCGGGATTGACGATTGCCGCCATCACCCTTGGAAGCCTGCTCGGGCTTTTCTTGCTCTCCTTCCTGTTCCCGCGAGCAACGCCTCCGGGAGTCCTCACCGGCATGTTCATGGGACTGGCGGTGATTGTTTACGTCCACTTTCGAACGCCGCTGTTATGGACCTGGTACGTCCCGCTCAGCGCAGGGATCACTTACCTGACCGGCGCGCTCGTGAGTTTGGTGACCAGGACGCCGGACGCAGCGATTGAAAGGATATAAACTCGTTCGATCAACTTCCTTCTCTGATTCTTTTCTCCACATGGTTTTTTTTTGCACTTGCGAACGCCGCGATCATCCGAATGCGTCGCTCTTATGTTTGGACTTGAACGCAGGTGTCGCAGCAGTGGCATCCGTGGGTGTCAGCGTCGTTTCTGGTGGGCTCAGCAGTGCTGACCGTCACTCAGTGGCTTGCGCGCGCTGTTCGTCCGTCTACCGGCCTCGTATTGATTTTTTCGGGAATGATTTTCTACCAGTAATGGCAGTGAAAGGTTTCTCCATATTCGTAAATCGTTCGAACGGGTCTCGTGGCGCAGGCTTCAGCCTGTGGGGTTTCGTCCTTGCAAGGACCAAAACCCACAGGCTGAAGCCTGCGCCACCAACCCAGCCTATTCAGCGGCCAGCGGCGGCTACGCGAGCAACGAGCTCTCGTGATTCGAACGGAAAGTCACATTTCTGCTTCCCTGCGTGGATCGCGCCGGCGAGAACCGCGAGCCCGAGAGCCAGGCGCGGCCCGGGCCGCGAAAAATAGCCGGAAGCCTCGACGACGTAGACGCGGCCATCTCGCACGGCAGGCAGATCATTCCATCCTTGCGGCAGCGGCAGTTTGCGAAACTCCGCCTCAGCGGCTGCGAGGCTATAGCCGCACGGCATGATGACGATCACTTCGGGCCGCGCCGCAATCACAGTTTCCCATTCCACGCGAAAGGACGGCTTTCCCTGGTGTCCCAGAACATCGACCCCGCCTGCGCGCTCCACCATTTCCGGCACCCAGTGCCCCGCCACGTACGGGGGATCGAGCCATTCGAGACAAAGTACGCGCGGACGATCGAGGCCAGCGACGGATCGTTCGACGCTTGCGATGCCTCTTTCAAATTCGGCTACCACGGCATTCGCTTGGTCGGCGCGCCCCGTCGCTTCGCCTACGGTGCGGATATCCGCGCACACATCGGCGAGAGAATGGGGATTGAGCGTCACGACTCGCGGCTGGCGTTCGAGATGCGCAAGCGCCGCGCCCAGATCGTCGGGCGTGGCGGCGCACACATGGCAAAGGTCCTGCGTGACGATGAGGTCGGGTTCGATTGCACGCAGCGATTCAAAATCAACGCTGTATAGGCTTTCGCCCCGTTCGAGAAATTCCCGCACTTGCCGATCAATCGCTGCCGCGCTCTCGGTATGTGAAATGCGCGACTTGATCAGGACAGTCTTGGATTTGGCTTCCGGAGGAAAATCGCATTCGTGGCTGACCCCAACCACTTGGTCGCCAAGCCCCAGCGCAAACAAAATTTCAGTGGCCGAAGGCAGCAAGGAGCAAATCTTCATGCCCCGCAATTTATCACGGAAATGAATCTCATCGCTTCCCGGCGCCGGTTCTGTTTGCGATTTTAGTAGGGCAGCCACTCCTGGCTGTCCGCTTTCGCCTCGCTAAGACTGTGACGGACAGCCAAGAGTGGCTGTCCTACCAAACCGCATCACCGGTACAACAAGTACTTCGCACGCATCTTCCGAAATGCTTCGAGGTCCATGTTCCAGCTCGCAACAATCGAGGCCGGACCTTCACCATTTTGAAGCTGCTGAATGGTCGCGGCGTTCCCCACCAGTTCGATCATTTTTGCCGCATCAAATTTGCCGGGATAAAGTTTCCCGAGCGCTAAAGCAATTTCAATTCCCATGCGCATCGTTTGCAGGCCATCGCGATCGGTTAGCACAACCCTTACTCCCTCGCACAGCTCGCCCTTATAAAGACCGGAATTGGGTATGAATTTCTCCGGCGCAAATCGCACGCCTGGAATCGCGTGGCGATTCAAGTACGCCGCCAACTCCTCACCGCGAATCCATGGCGCGCCCAGCAGCTCAAAGGGCTGCGGGGTTCCGCGCCCCACCGAAACGCCGCCCGCCTGCAAAATTTCCAGGCCGGGATACAGAATCCCCGCCTCCGGAGAACGCAGGTTGGGAGAGGGATTCACCCACGGCAGCCCCGTATCGCTGAAAAAAAATCGGCGCTGCCAATTTTTCATGCGGATAATGTGGAGGTCGCAGCCGATCTTTTTTTCCGCGTTGAACATCTGCGCCATTTCCCCGAGCGTCATCGCCATGCGCACCGGCATCGGAAAGTAGCCGACAAAATTCTCGCGGTCACGATCGAGCATGGGGCCTTCGATGCGCTCTCCTCCCAGCGGATCGGGGCGATCGAGAACGTAAAGCGCGACGTGATGCGCCGCCGCAGCCTCCATCGCGTATCCCATCGTGGTTATGTAGGTGTAGAAGCGCACGCCGGCATCCTGAACATCGAACACGAGCACATCGACCCCCGCCAGCATGGCGTCCGTCGGCCGCTCACTTTCTCCATACAGGCTGTAAACAGGGAGACCTGTCGCTTCATCCGTCGTGGAAGAAACGCGCTCATCGAGCGTCCCGCGAAGGCCGTGCTCCGGGCTGAACAAGGCCACCAGCTTCACGCCCGGCGCATGCGCCAGCAGATCGATCGTGCTGCGACGGTTGCGGTCAATCCCAGTCTGGTTGGTAATGAGCCCGACGCGCTTCCCCACCAGCGGCGCATATTTCTGCGCCTCGAGCACGTCAATCCCTGCAAGCGTCTGCGCGGCAGCAGCAGGAATTTGAATCCACAGATGAACACAGATAAACACTGATAAAACAAACCGAAGAGGTAGAAACCAGCGAACGATTGGTCTTTCTGATTTCTGCATGAGCACTGCCATTTCCTTCTTCGCAAGCCGAGCATTCTTAGCCGAGATTGTCATTTTCCTTGTTTTTATCAGTGTTTATCTGTGTGCATCCGTGGTTCCAATCTGATTTGTTTCGTTCTCGCGTGAGTGCTATATATGATTGCGGCATGCGGGCGACCAAACTGGAATCCGCGCGATGCGAATAGCAAGTCGCTGGCTCCTGCTGCTCGCTCTGTCCCTCATGGCTACCACCGGCAGCACTCAAAAATCTCCGCGCGCGCCTGCCGCGCCGAAACCGGCGAGGCTCACTCCGGAAGGCGAGCGCTGGGTCGCGCAAACGCTCAAGTCCATGTCGCTCGATGAAAAAATCGGGCAACTCTTCGCCGTCTGGGCGTACGGCTCGTTCCTCTCCACCGAAAGCCAAGACTACAAGGATCTTCTGAGCGATGTCGAGGAAAAGCACATCGGCTCGTTCGCAATCCAGACGCAAGGCTCGCCGCTTGGCGTGGAATACAGCCAGGTCTACCCGACCGCGATCCTGGTCAACGCTCTGCAAAAACACGCGAAGGTTCCGCTACTAATCGGAGCGGATTTCGAGCGCGGCACAGCCATGCGCGTTGATGGAGGCACGTCGTTTCCCTACGCCATGGCCGTGGGCGCGGCGGGCCATCCGGAAGACGCCTACACGATGGGAAAAATTACGGCCCTCGAAGCACGAGCCGTAGGCGTGCCTTGGATTTTCGCGCCGGACGCCGACGTCAACAGCAACCCCGACAATCCCATCATTAACACGCGCTCCTTTGGAGAAGACCCAGCGCGCGTCTCTGAGTTTGTCGCTGCGTTCGTGCGCGGCGTCGAGGAAAACGGCGGCCTCGCCACCGCAAAACATTTTCCCGGCCACGGGGATACCAGCACGGACTCGCACCTCGATCTCCCGACCGTTTCTAGCGATCGCGCTCACCTGGATCGCGTGGAACTCGCGCCCTTTCGCGCCGCGATCGCCGCCGGCGCGAGCACGATCATGACCGGCCACCTCGCCGTCCCCGCGCTCGAACCTGACCCGGACGTGCCAGCAACAATGTCTCCCAAAATCATGACCGACCTGCTGCGCGGCCAAATGGGTTTCGACGGCCTGGTCGTGACCGACGCGCTCGAAATGGGCGCCGTGACGGTGCGCTACACGCCCGGTGAAGCCGCGGTGCGTTCGATTCTCGCGGGCGCTGACGTGCTCCTCGTTCCGCCCGTGCTGGACGCCGCGCTGCAGGGAGTGCGCGAGGCGGTGGCGTCCGGGCGAATTCCGATGTCGCGCGTCGATGAAGCGGTGACGCGCGTGCTTCGCGCCAAAGCCAAACTCGGCTTGAACAAATCAAAGCTCGTGGACCTCGACGCCCTGGCGCGCAATTTTGACCGGCCCGAATTTGATAAAGCGGCCCTGGACATCGCCGATCGCGGCATCACGCTCCTGCGCGACGACCAGCACCTGCTCCCGCTTGATGCGGCGAAGCCGGCGCGCGTTCTGCTCGTCGCAGTCTCCGGAGACAGCGATCCATACCCGGCCGGGAATCTCGAGAACGAAATTCGTTGGCGCCTCGATTCCCTTGCGACCATTCGCATGGACACGCGCTTTGTGCGCGCCGATACGGTGAAATTGCCGCCGGCGGATACGTACGATGTTGCGATTGCCGCGGTTTACGTGCGCGTTACCGATCGTAAAGGCAGTGTCGGACTTCCCGACGACGAAGCCGCCATCGTCAACCGGCTTCTCTCCGCTGGAAAGCCCGTGGTCGTGGCCGGCTTCGGGAGCCCCTATCTGGTGGAGAGTTTTCCTTCCGCCAAAACGTACATCGCGGCGTTCGGCACCGGCGACGTCGCCCAGCGAGCGATGGGCCGCGCGCTCTTTGGGCAGACGGCGGTCGGAGGCAGGTTGCCTGTAAATATTCCGGGCGTTGCGGCGATCGGTGCGGGGCTTGATGTCGCGGCGAACCCCATGGAATTGCGCGAGGCGGACGCGAAGTCGGAAGCGAAATTACAGCGCGCGTATGACGTGCTCGATCGGGCTGTCGCCGACCGCGCGTTTCCCGGCGGCGTGCTGGCCGTCGGCTACCAGGATGAGCTGATCGTTCACGAATTCGGCCGCCAAACGTATGACGCGAAGTCGCCGGCCGTCAACGTGGACACGATTTACGATGCCGCTTCGCTGACCAAGCCTGTTGTCATCACGACGCTCATCGCCATGCAAGTGGAAGCGGGCCGCATCGGGCTTGACTTGCCTGTGGCGCGCTATCATTCCCGAATGGAATGACGGTCCGAATCCCGATTGGCGCAAGACGGTCACGGTCCGCAATTTATTGACGCATTCTTCGGGACTGCCCGCGCACAAAGATTATTTCCTCACGCTCCATTCCAAGCGCGAATATATCGCCGCGATTTGCAGGGAACCTCTCGAATACGCGCCCGGAACGAAAACGGTTTACTCCGATCTCGGCTTCATTCTTCTCGGCGAAATTCTGGAACGCTCGACGGGCAAAACGGTGGATCAGTTCGCGCACGAACAAATTTTCGCGCCTCTCGATATGGGCAGCAGCGATGTTCAATCCGCCGAAAGGTTTGCTGAACCGCATCGCGCCCACGGAAAATGACGCGACGTATCGCAAGGCGCTCGTGCAAGGCGCCGTTCACGACGAGAATGCGTTCGCCATGGGCGGCGTTGCCGGTCATGCAGGTATGTTTGCAACGGCGGGCGATCTCGCAGCCTTCTGCCAAATGATTCTGAACGGCGGAATCTACGGCCACCATCGCCTGCTGACTCGCGCCACGATTTCGCAATTCACCGCCCCGCAGGCGCTCGCGGGCAATGCGGGCACGCTGGGTTGGATGAAGCCGACGCCCAATTCCTCGAGTGGCCACTATTTTTCGCCGCACAGTTTCGGGCACCTGGGGTTTACCGGCACGTCGATCTGGATTGATCCGGACCGGCAGCTTTTCGTCATCCTGCTGACCAATCGCGTCTATCCCACGCGCGAAAATGACAAGATTGCTGCCGTGCGGCCCGCCGTGCACGATGCGGTGATCGAATCGCTTGGCCTCGCTCAGCCGGCGAAGTAGGGGCACGACATGTCGTGCCCCTACTCCGCTCCGGCAAGCATGTTCAGAACTGCTTCTTACTCAATAAGCGAATCCTTCAGATTCGGCACACCAAAACAGCTCCCACACATGCGAAGATAGTGTCCCGGCTCATCTCTTAAGAATTATGCAATTCAACAGAAATCATAATCATCCTCTCGATTGGGAGAGAATTTTGTAGCGCCGGCGATTTGTTCAATGTCGAAGATCGAAAAAACTGCCGGCCCCTCTCGCATCGGGACAAGCAAGATGCCGGTGGTACGAGGAAAGAATACGCCGAAGGCGACCGAGCAGCGGAATCCGCGCACGCGCGGGATTGACGCCAAATCCACGGCCGAGATTCTGCGCGCGATTCATCGCGAAGATGCCTCCGTAGCGCGCGCCGTGGCGCGCGCCCTTCCCGCAATTGCTCGCGCGGTAGACGCAATCGCGCGCGCCCTTCAGCAAGGGGGACGCCTCTTCTACGTTGGCGCCGGAACCAGCGGGCGCCTCGCGGCTCTGGACGCCGCGGAACTTCCGCCGACATTCGGCACGCCGCCGCGCATGGTCCAGGCCGTTATCGCGGGCGGCCGCCGCGCTCTGACCCACGCCGTCGAAGGCGCGGAAGACAATCGCACACGCGGGGCGAAAGATCTGGCCGCGCGGGGACTGAATGCCAGGGACGCCGTCGTTGGAATCGCGGCCAGTGGCGCAACGCCCTATGTCCTCGGGGCGCTCGAATTCGCGAAACGAAAAGGCACTGTAACAATCGGCCTCACGTCAAACCCGCGGACGCCGGTCACACAAATAGCCCAAATCAGCATCGTCACGCCAACCGGCCCCGAGGCCATCACCGGCTCGACGCGCATGAAGGCCGGCACGGCCCAGAAGTTGGTCCTCAACCTGCTCTCTACAGCCACGATGATTCGCCTCGGTCGCGTCTATGACAACTGGATGATTGGCGTGGCCTTGACGAATCGCAAGTTGCGGGCGCGAGGGTTGCGGATCCTGATGGAGGCCTCCGGGAAGGGCGTGGCCGAATCGACACGCGCCCTGCGTCAATCCGGACACAATCTGGGCGCTGCGCTCATAATGTTAAAGACAGGAGCAAGCGCGGGGCAGGCCAAACGTCTCTTGCGCGATACCCACGGACATGTCCACAACGCACTTAACCAAGCCAAAAACGTCGCAAGCGGCTCCCGCAAAGCTCATGGATAAGCTGCTGATCGAAGGCGGAATCCCGCTCGAAGGCTCCGTGCGCATCAGCGGAGCGAAAAATGCCGCCCTCCCCGCGATGGCTGCCGCGCTGCTGACCAGCGATCGCGTGGAGCTCGAAAACATTCCGCGCGTGCGTGACATCATCACGATGAGCCGGCTGATTGCGCATCTGGGCGCGACCGTCGAAACGCCCGAAATTCCACCCACGGCGATGATCATCCAGGCGGAACAAATTAACGGTGCCGAAGCGCCCTACGAGCTCGTGAAAACGATGCGGGCTTCGATCCTCACGCTGGGACCTCTCATGGCGCGCAGCGGCCACGCGCGTGTCTCTCTTCCCGGCGGATGCGCGATCGGGGCGCGGCCGGTGGACCTGCATCTGAAAGCGCTCGAACAGATGGGCGCCGCTATCGGAATGTCCCACGGCTACGTGGAGGCGCGCGCGCCGGGCGGAGGCCGCTTGCCGGGAGGGCGCGTTTTCTTCGACAAGATTACCGTCACCGGAACGGAAAATATTCTGATGGCGGCGTCGCTCGCCGAGGGCGAAACGCTGATCGAGAATGCGGCGCGCGAACCGGAAGTTACCGACCTCGCGGAGCTACTCGTCAAAATGGGAGCGGACATCGAAGGCATAGGAACGTCCACGATTCGCGTTCGCGGAAAAGAAAAGCTGCACGGCGCGAAGCACACCGTCATCCCCGATCGCATCGAAGCCGGCACGTTTCTGGTCGCCGGGGCAATCACCAACGGCTCGCTCGAACTCACCGGCTGCGAGCCGGAACACCTCGCTTCGGTGATCGCCAAGCTGCGCGAAACCGGCGTCGAGATCCGCGAAAAGGGTTCGGGCACGCTGGAAGTTCGCGGCGCGAAAAAACTCATCGCCGCCGACGTGATCACCGAGGAATATCCCGGCTTCGCCACGGACATGCAGGCGCAATTCATGGCGCTGGCAACGCAGGCCCAGGGAACTTCGGAGATCACGGAAACTATTTTCGAGAATCGCTTTCTGCACGCGAGCGAAATGATCCGCATGGGCGCGAATATTTCCATCGAAGGGCGCCGCGCCGTGGTTCACGGCCCCACGACGCTCTCCGGCAGCGAAGTGATCGCCTCGGACCTGCGCGCCAGCGCCTCGCTCGTCCTGGCCGCTCTCGTCGCGCGCGGCGAAACCATCATCGACCGCGTGTACCACATCGACCGCGGCTACGAACGCATCGAGGAAAAACTCGCCGCCGTGGGTGCAATTATTCGCCGCGTGTGACTCGTAGCTGGCTTACCCTGAGCTCGCCGCTGACCGCTCGGGAGCTATCGGACAGATTACAAATCAAAATCCAGGCACGTTGCCGCCAGCCTCACCGAAGTTGATCCGCTACTTTGGCGATGCCGGCCTTGCCACAGGCCTCCTCCTGCGCCCCTCCCATCGGGGCTCCGCTCAGGCCGACGCCGCCGATTGTTTCCTCGCCGACTTTGATCGGGACGCCGCCGGCGAGCGGAATGACGTCGGCAAGCATTCGCTGCCCGGTAAGTGTAGTTTCGGTGCGCGTTGCCCACTCGGCCGACGTCTGCCGAAAGGTCAGAGCCGTATAAGCCTTGCGGCGGGCCAGTTCGGGATTGTGCGGGGACGCGCCATCGCCCTGGAGCAAGACACGGAGCCGGCCCGCGCGATCGACGACAGCGACCGAGACTCTGTCGCCGCATTGTGCCAGGGCCGTTTCAGCTATTGTCAAGGCCATGTGAACCGAAACGTCGTGCTCGGACAGCACCTGGGTCAATCCAGAGGAAGGAGACATAAGGAGCAGGACAAACGTGACTGCGGTAGCAAATCGAAACGACATGAGAACCTCCGTTGCTTTGGTGTGTGCAGCATTCCACCGGCGCAAGCGTGTGCACGTCTGCGGCCGCCCGAAGCATACCAGACCGCCGCGCGAACCGATGGGAAAGTGGAGTTTCCAGGATTCAACTGAGTTTAGCCGATAACTAGGCGGGTGGTGCCTGTATCACGAGTGACTCGGAAGGATCCCCGCTTCCTTCTAGAAACCGGATCCCTCCCGAGAACCCGCGCTTGTCAGGACCTATCCGAGTGCGATGCCGGTCAGATCGCGAGAACGAGCCGGCGGGACCGTGTGGCCTCGCCCGGCCTGGGGCCTGCTCTGGTGACAAGTGGTTGTGCCAGGGGGCAGGGGTGGCGTACGATGCGCAATAAAGAGAACTGAATCGGAAATCCCGATTGGAGGGACGCTGTGAGAAAAATGCGCATGCCCATACTGTTCGTGCTGGTTGGCCTTTTCGGGGTTTCTGGCCCGGTGTTTGCGCACCATGGGAACGCATCGTACGACTACTCCAAGACGGTTACCCTCAAGGGGACCGTGACGCAATGGGTGTGGTCCAATCCCCATTGCCTTCTGAAGTTCGATGTGAAAGATGACCAGGGTAACGTGCAGCATTGGATCACAGAAGCCAGCAGCCCCGTGGACATGCAGCGCATTGGTTGGAGCGCCAATGCATTCAAGTCCGGGGATGAAATCACGATTGACGTGATGCCCAGCAAGAACGGCGTGTCCGTCGGGCGCATCCGGCAGGTCACGCTGAGCGATGGCACGGTTTTGAAAACGACCACTCGATACGGCATTTAGTCAAAAGACCCAGAGGTAAAGGGGCAAGCAATACAACAGGTTTGCTCCGAAAGGCGTGGCAGCGAAGCGTGCGTGTGGCTGCCTGCAGCTGGAATCCGTGGAGGATTTCCGAAATGTCAAAACGAGCGGTGGTCTGGACCATTCTGCTGGCCGCAGCAGGGATGATCTTGCTGTTCCCGCGTTTCCTGCGCGCTCAAGAAAACAATCCACCGAAGGAGTTAACAGACGCCGAGAAGCAGGAGTGGTGGCTGCACCACGACAAGTGGGATACGCCCCTGCCGGAAAATAAGTCCGTATATACCGTCAGAAAATCAGAACCCGCGCCGCGCCGCGACATTTCCGGCACGTGGGATGGACTTTCGGAGGGAGGGACGCAGGCAAAAGGGGCGCAGTCATTCCCGGATGACTTCCGTCATTTGCCGGACGTGCCTTACACCGCTCTGGGGAAAGCAGCCCGCTTGGCCAATAAGGCGGGAGAGGGAGAAGATCAAGTTGCGATTGGGCTTGTGAACGACCCTGTGCACTCCTGCAACCCGGTCGGGTTCCCGCGATCCGATTTGTTTAATTTGAAGACGATGGCGATCGTTCAGACGCCGCACTACGTGCTTTGGTTAAACCAATTTTACACCGTGTTCCGCACCATCTGGACGGATGGGCGGCAACTCCCCAAGGATCCCTTCCCCAGGTACTACGGCTATTCGGTTGGCCACTGGGAGGACGATTACACGTTTGTGGTCGACACGGTTGGGCTGAACGAAAAAACCTGGCTGGATAATGCGGGCCGTCCGCACAGCGACCAGTTGCGCGTGCAGGAACGCTTTCACCGGCCGAGCCGCGAGATTTTGGAGCTCACGGTAACGATTGACGACCCCAAGTTCTACACCAAACCGTGGGTGGCCGCGAACAAGTTGATTTTTCACTTGCTGCCCGCCGATTTCGATATGGGGGAGATACTCTGTGCACCGGAAGAGATGGAAGAATACAAGAAGCAGGTCGCAGATCCAGTAACTGAGGGCGGCAAGTAGCCCATTCATCTGTTTAACGTGACATGCCCTGGCCGCGCCTACGCGACACAATACAACAGATATGACGTTCTCAAGTTCCGGGGGCCTTCCGCTCCACCAGATTTCCGCCCGCATCCAGCTTTCCGACGATCCGGCATTAAGAGCCTCATCCCTATTGGCGGGCTATTCTGAATTTGGCCGAAGCTACCGGAAGCCAAAAAGCCAGTTTCCTAGAAGACGACTGATCAGGCGCTGGCCTCAGGTTCAAGGTTGGTTGAGCTATGCATACATCACATTTTGTGAGCGTAGAAAATCTTGATTTTGATTCTTGGGTGCTATAGGAGTTGCGCCTCGAAGTCGGATGTCAGTTCGCATCCATGGGTGCAGCCGTGCCGTCCGACCATTTTTGCACCGGGATCATGAACTCGGTCACAGGTTCCGGAGCACCCTGAAATTGCGGGTTCAGCATGACCGGAGAGCCAGGCAAATCTGCCCCCCAAGCCATACCGCTTGTTTGCGGAACATAAAACATCAGATGCGGAACCCAGTGCCCGGCCGAGTCGCCAAGGTAGCCTTGCTTCGACATCATGTAGCACATCCCGCCAGGCTCCAAGGCCGGCAGCCCTTTCACGTCGAATGCCTTGATACCGTCGATGATCTGAGCTTTTGACAGCCCAGCCAGCACCAGGTCTGTTCTCTTGAAAGTGAGTGGCAGGATGGTTCGTGCGGCCGGCGGATTGAAGCAGATCGGACCTCTCATCTTGGGATTCCAAAACTCAGGGGCTTCGAATGGGGACATCCATGATCGTTCCACGACGCACACGAAACCGTTCTTGCCTTTGACGGCATTTTCGTAGCCGTGTCTTCCGAGCACCCAAACCTCGGCATCCCGTGATATTGCCCCGGGGGCCGCGCTACGTGCCAAGGCAATCTCGGCATTTCGATCCCCCATGAGATACTGATCGAGCGGTGCCATGCTGGGATACGGTATTTTGGCCTTTTGCGCATGCGCTTGCCACGAAGTAGCGAGTACGATAACCAGGGCGAACGTTCGCATTGCGACTGTCTCACCCGCCTTTTTATTCATTGGTTCCTCCTGAGGTATGGATTCTGAATCGAGTTTCTACAGATTTGAATCTCAAGCCTTTCGCGGTCATACAGTGCACATAAGACACCAAATAAAGGGCCACGGACGCACGCTCGTGGTCGAGGCACCATCCGCCTCAATCCCGAAGCAGACCCACATTTGCGAGACTCTAAAAACTGATCATTCGCCCGGCGGCTCTAACCTCAACTCTAATCATTAGTCGAACGACAAGCGGCGAAATCGACACACTCAGTATCTTTTCGCCGCAATATTCAATCGTACGCATGCCCCAGACGTTCTTGCCGCAACCAGGTAGCGCCCGATAAGAGGGCTTATCGTCACGTGGGAATCCAGCCTGTGAGGCCAAAAGCCATTGAGACCACCGGGATTCCCGTAATCTGGCCCCGCTCGGATTCTCTTACCCGGGCTGACTCGAACTAACCGGTCGGTTCCCGCTGTTCACATTTTGATCATGAACGCGGCGGGAAGGGCGCTTTCGCCTGGCGAGAGTGGAGTCCGGTCTCCAACTGGCTTAAGATATTCAATGCTGTGAGGATTCCCTCCAACGAACTCTTCGCCGTCCTGACGGCAATCAGCTTCGCCGCCGGACTGAACGTGTACGCAACCGTGGCCACGCTCGGTCTTCTGGCGCGTGCAGGTTTGATCGCACTGCCGCCGTCTTTGCACTTACTTTCCAGCTGGTATGTGATTGCCGGCTGCGCCGTACTTTTCCTGGTGGAGTTCTTCGCGGACAAAGTTCCTGTTTTTGATCTGCTGTGGAGCGCTTTGCATACTTTCGTGCGAGTTCCAGTAGCGGCGTTGCTCGCCTACGGCGCCACGGCACAGCTCTCCCCCGGAATGCAACTGCTTGCCACGCTGCTCGGAGGCGCAATTGCACTGGCAGCGCACGGTGGCAAGACCGCCGTCCGTGCAGCTGTGACTCCCTATCCGGAGCCTTTTTCCAATTTCACATTGAGCCTGGGGGAGGATGCGTTCGCTGTGTTCCTCACATGGTTTGCCACAAGGCATCCCTATCTGGCCGCGACGATCGCCCTCGCACTTGTGCTGGCGATCGTCGTTTTGATGCGCTGGGTCGTGGGCGCCCTTCGCAGCATGTTCCGCAGGGCCCGGGAGGAAATTGACATTCTCTCGAACGGAGTTTGACCACCCGTTCCGCAGACCGATATCGAGCCGGTCCTGTGCCGAAAACCCTGGCGTCGAAAAGCAGGACGTGGGTACGAGCAAGAATTTACGGGTGTGTAATTGCCTGACAGGGTTATACTCTGCCAAATCTAGGTCGGAGTGAGCCCATGGCGATCCTTCCCGGCAGACGTCTAGGGCCTTACGAAATCCTCTCCGCCATCGGTGCGGGCGGGATGGGCGAGGTCTATAAAGCTCGCGATACCCGCCTGGATCGAATCGTCGCCATCAAGGTTCTTTCTGCTGATCTCGCCGACCGGGCCGATTTGCGCGAGCGCTTCGAGCGTGAAGCAAAAACGATCGCCAGGCTGAACCATCCTCACATTTGCACGCTATATGACGTCGGTCACCAGGACGGAACTGATTTTTTGGTCATGGAATATCTGGAAGGGGAAACGCTGGCTCAGCGGCTCTCCAGAGGACCTCTGCCGCTAGAGGAAGTCGTGCAATACGCCATCGAGATTGCCGATGCGCTGGACAAGGCCCACCGCAAAGGCGTGACCCACCGCGATCTGAAGCCCGGCAATATCATGTTGACCAGTACAGGGTCAAAGCTCCTGGATTTCGGACTGGCTAAGCTCAGACGGGAGGCATGCCCGCCTGGTCGAATCTCCGAACTCTCTACAGCAATTGATACCATCAGCGATCCCGGGACGATTCTCGGCACACTCCAGTACATGGCCCCTGAACAATTAGAGGGACGTGAGGTAGATGCCCGCACAGACATTTTTTCCTTTGGAGCGGTGGTTCATGAAATGGTGACAGGCAAGAAGACCTTTGATGGCCATAGCCGTGCCAGCGTGATTGCGGCGATCTTAAAGGAAGCTCCATCTCCCCTCGGTCATAGTAACCGACGGGTACCGGCGGAACTTGAGCGGATTGTGGCGAAGATGCTGGCGAAGGATCCCAACGACCGCTATGCAACGCCGGGTGATCTACTTGTGGATTTCAGGGCTCTCCAGCGTTTAGAGAGAGCACCTTCCCCTCTTCGCGCTGCCCGGCATGGGCGGCTGAAAGTGAAATTGCTCGGCGCCGTCGTGGGTATCGCGATCATAACGATGGCTGTCCTAGCTTCCCTGCCTTCTCAGGCCCGGCAGAGGATAGGAAATTGGTTCAGAATCAATCCAATGCCCCGCGAAAAACTCGTGGCCGTCTTGCCGTTCGCCATCTTGAATAGTGACGCGAACGCGAAACCCTTCAGCGACGGCTTGACCGAGACCTTAACGGCTAAGCTGACTCAATTAACCGTCGACCCCACGCTTCAAGTGGTACCTGCTCCAGAGATTCGAGCAAGAGGCGCGAGCACGATAGACGATGCCCGGAAAGAGTTTGGCGTAACCCTCGTGGTGGAAGGCAATCTGCAACGTTCCGGGGATCGAATCCGGATCAACATCGTCACGGTCGATGCACGTACGCACCGCCAACTCCGTGCCGAGAGCCTGACTTTCGCCACCTCAGACCCCTTTGCAGTCCAGGACCAGGTCGTCAACGCGGCCGTCGAGATGCTGAAATTGGATGTGCAACCCGGCGAGCGCGAGGCCCTGGAAACGCATGGCACCGAGGTGGCCAGCGCATACGATTTCTACTTGCAAGGGCTTGGCAATCTGCAGAATTACGACAAGATGGAGAACATTCAAAGCGCCGTCAAGCTATTTGATACCGCCATCCAGCTGGATCCCCGGTATGCCCTCGCCTTTGCCGGCCGCGGTGATGCCTATTGGAAAATGTACGAAAGCAGTCCGGACCTCCGATGGATCGAAAACAGCCGGCGCGATTGCGAACAATCCCTGATCCTGGACAAGGAACTCCCATCCGCGCATGTCTGCCTCGGGAACATATATGAAGGAACCGGACACTATGAAGATGCCGTCGCGCAATTTGAAAGTGCTGTCGCGGCCGAGCCGACCAACGACGACGCCTACCGCGGTCTGGCAGATGCCTACGGCCGTCTGGGTAAGCTCGCGGACGCAGAAAGAACTTATCGCCGAGCGATCCAACTTCGACCGCGTTATTGGGCCGGCTATAGCTGGCTGGGTGCGTTTTACTATAGCCAGGCTCGCTACGCCGAAGCAGCCTCGATGTTTTCCCAGGTCATCGCACTCGCTCCGGAAGGTATTCGAGGTTACTCGAACCTGGGCGCCACCTATAACGCGCAGGGACGCTACGCCGACGCGATTGGCATGTTGCAGCGCTCAATCGCCATCCGGCCAACCGCAGACGCCTACAGCAACCTGGGCAATGCCTACTTCTATCTCCAGCGATATAGCGAGGCCGCAGGCGCCTACGGAGAGTCCGTGAAGCTCAGCCAGAACGAGTATTCGCTCTGGTGGAACCTTGGAGACGGCCTATACTGGACGCCAGGTAAGCGCGGTCAGGCTGCCGAAGCCTACCGGCAGGCGATTTCCCTGGCAAATGAAGCGCTGCGAGTGAATTCGCGGGACGCCTATGCACTCGGTGCCCTGGCGTACTGCCATGCGATGCTCGGGGAGCGAATGCTCGCACTCCGCTACCTGCAAGAAGGACTCAAGCTGGCCCCCGAGGATTCCGAGATGCGCTTCAAGGCCGCGCTTGTATACAACCAATTTGGCGATATCAGACAGACACTCGGCTGGCTGAAAGAGGCCCTCGCCGCGGGACTTTCTACCGCCATCGTACGCGACACACCGAACTTCGTCTCTTTGCGGTCCGACCCAGGCTTTCAACAGTTGTTTCAGGCCCCGTAAATTCTTGTGAAAAGGAGGAACCATGGCTACACCAGGTCGAGCAACCAGGAAGACAGTCATGATCCACGTCGATGCCAAGGGAGCAGTCCAGAGCGTGGATCCCAAAACGTTCGAGATTTCCAAGGGTAATCAGGAGGAGGTGATCTGGCAAATTGACAACAATCCGCCCGGCTATTTCAACGTGGAGTTTACTGGCGAATCGCCCTTCTCCGAGTCGCAGTTCAGTTCCGATTACCCGGTTTCCGGCCTTGTTCGACGGAGCGTCCTCGGCGACCCACTCAAGCAATACGAGTACACGGTGAGTGCCGGAGGCAAGACCATCGATCCAATTGGCATCGTGAAACCTTAGGCGTCATCAAGGGTATTTGGCGCCGCCGACCCTGCTGAATGGTACCGGATTGAGGGTAACGCCTGATATTTTGTGCCAGGCTTGTCACTGTAACCTGAGAGCCGACGAAACACTCCCTGAATCAGGTGCAAGCATCAAATACCAGGCGGTAGAGGTTCGTGCGACAAATCAGTGGCTCTGCCGCGGAGCCCGGGATTATCACAGCGATCGGGCGCTGCGGGGGCGGCCGTTTGTGTGTGTCCATTCACTAATTCGTTGGAACAGGACAGAGGTCGATCTCGAAAGGGCAAGACACAGCGGCTGTGCCAAAGAGCGTAGCCTTCGTCCGAATCCAGAACAAAACAGGGAGGAGATATATCGCCTCCCCCCTTCCCATTTCTTGTTTTATTAAACGCCGAGCCGGCTGCTGCAGTTCACGAACCACAAATCATGATTCACACTTCGGTCGCGTTGCGGCCTCAGTGCAAGCAAATCACGATTCATGAATCACCCTTCCATCGTCGCGGCGATCTTAGGCCACGCACGTCCACATCAAGGGTGGACAGAATCTTGGCGGGGCGCTGCAATGGGATGGACCCTATTTTTTACCTTTGTAATTCACGAACAGGTCGGGAAATTGTTGCTTCAAGGCTGCAATTTTCGGCAGGTCGCAAATCTGGATGTAATCATTTGTGGGATTCTTTATGGCGAAGTCCTGGTGGTACTCCTCGGCGCGGTAAAATCCCTTTAGCGGGGTTACCTCCGTGACGATCCGCGCGGGAAACACTTTTGCCGCATCGAGTTGCGCGATGTAGGCGTTGGCGATGCGTTTCTGGTCTTCCGTGGAATAAAATATCGCAGAGCGATACGATGTGCCCACATCCGGCCCCTGCCGGTTGAGCTCGGTGGGATCGTGGGCTACGGAAAAGAAGATGCGAAGCAGTTCGCCGTAGGTGAGCTGGGAGGGGTCATAGACCACTTCGATGGATTCCGCATGTCCCGTCGTCTCGGTCGTCACCTGATCGTACGTCGCGGTCTTCGCGGAGCCGCCTGAATATCCAACCGTGGTGTCGAGGACCCCCTTGACGCGCTCAAAGACAGCCTGCGTGCCCCAAAAGCAACCGCCGGCAAAAACAGCGGTCTGTTTGCCGGGCGCCGTGGCCGGTGGCACGTCAACTTTGGCTGGTGGGATCGGTGTTTTAGGCGCTGCGGCCGCACAACAGGCTAACAGCAATACGGCCGGAGCAAGAGCAATCAGCGAGCCGAGTGAACGAGTGACCATGGAGAGCACCTCGATTGAAATTCCGTTTCAACACTTCCCTGCTCTTATCATACAGCATCCACCTTCGGGGGGACTCACATCATCCTCTTTAGTGGATCATTCCAACACGATCTCCAGTCTATTTCTCCCGGCAAAGACTAGATTGGATAACTTGTCGGAGTTCTCCGAATCGTGATCCAGCGCAGCTCTGTGAATTCCTCCAACGCGGCCTTCCCGCCAAACCGCCCCCATCCGCTGTCCTTCACTCCGCCGAATGGCATCTGCGGTTCATCATGAACCGTGGCGCCGTTAATGTGGCATATGCCAGATTCCATACGCTCGGCAAGTTTCATGGCCTTGCTGACATCCCGGCTGAACACTGCGCCGGAGAGGCCGTACTCGGTGTCGTTGGCCACGCGGAGCGCTTCGTCGGCGCTTGCGACGATGACTATGGACGCCAGAGGACCAAACGACTCATCGTGGTAGACGCGCATCTCCGGCGTCACTCCGTACAGAACAGTGGGCAAGTAGCAAGGCCCTTGCGCTTTTCCACCACAAAGTAGCTTGGCTCCCTTCGCGAGAGCGTCATCAACAAGCGCCTGGACGCGCTCAACGGCGCTCTTATTTATGAGCGGGCCGATCTGCGTATCGGGCTGGAGCGGATCGCCGACCTTGAGAGCACTCGCTTTTGCAGCCAACTTGCGGGCAAAATCCTCGGCGATCCGGCTCTCCACGACGATCCTTTCGGTGGACATGCAGATTTGACCCTGATTCATGAAGGCTCCAAAATTCGCGGCCGCGACGGCTGCCTCCAGGTCTGCATCTTCGAGCACAATCATCGGCGCTTTCCCGCCCAGCTCAAGTACAACGCGCTTGAGGTGACGTCCCGCCTTTTCGGCGATGATTCGGCCCACTCTCGTTGATCCTGTAAAATTGATCCTGCGCGTCTTCGGATGAGCGATCAGCTCATCGACGACTTCCGCGGCATCGGCGGGACAATTCGTAACGATATTGAGCACACCTTTCGGGAAGCCGGCTTCGAGGAACACTTCAGCGATTGCCAAGTGCGTGGCGGGAGACTCCTCGGAAGCTTTGAACACGACTGTGTTTCCGTAAGCGAGCGGCATCGCGACCGCACGCATGCCGAGGATCAGAGGGGCGTTCCAGGGTGCGATTCCTGCGACGACGCCGACCGGCTGGCGAATGGCCATCGCCATCGTATCCGGCAAGTCGGAAGGAATAATTTCACCAATGAGCCCGTACGCTTGCGCCGCCGCCTCCCGCAACAATCCAGCCGTAAAAAAGCAATTGAACATCCCCCATCCGAATGTCCCTCCCGTCTCCTCGGCCATGCTGCGGGCGATCTCGGTTTGACGCCGCTCAAGGATATCTGCGGCCTTTAGGAATAAGTTGCGGCGCATACCTGGCGGCGTGGCGCTCCAGGCGGGAAACGCGGCGCTTGCGGCATCGATGGCTCGCGCGCGCGTCCTTGCGTCCGGCAGACGAGAACCTCGAAATAATTTCGCCAGTGAACGGGTTCGTTTTCTCAAACGTACGGTTGTCGAGCGCATCTTGCCATTCGCCGTTGATGAACAATTGGTGGTTTTGAACCGCCGTAACGTGCATGCAGCCTCCTTTCGCTTTTGCGGATGATGGGCGCGCCTGGAAAACAGATGCTGAGCGGTTCTACTGATTCGCGCTTTGCCTCTTCATAGCATGATTCACAACTTCAATCCACGCGATCTTACGAAATATCATTTTTCAATTTGCGGCGGCGACCATTCCGGCTTGGTCTACACAGCAATACCGTCCACAGTCCGAAACTCTCGGGCCTGCGAATACATTCTAAAACTTCCCAGCCTTCGTCAGCCATATGTCTACATGCGAGGCCCACGAATCGATGTACTCGTCGCTTCCCTTGGTGTTGAATTCCTTGAAGAGATATTCGCAGACAATCATCGAATCCTCGCACGACTCCTGCGGATATGCGAATTGATCCGTTTCCAATCGAGATACTAATACGTATTTAGCTTTTTGTGAAACGAGAATAGCGATTCCTAAATCCGATAAGGCCAAAACAAAACGGGGAGGCGATGGATCGCCTCCCCGTTTCCCATTTCTTATTTTATTAAAAGCCGAGCCTCCTGCTGCAGTTCACGAATCACCCTTCGATCGCCGCGGCGATCTCAGGGCAAGCTAGTCACTGGTACTTCCCCCCGCAGTTTCCTTCTGTTGCTTTTCGCGCTGCTCGCGCAGGACGGCTTTGCGCGACAGGCGAATCTTGTTGCCCTCGATGGCGAGGACCTTGACGAGCACCTGGTCGCCCAGTTTCAGCTCGTCGCGCACGTCGCGGATGCGCTGCTCGGCGATTTCGCTGATGTGCAGCAGGCCGTCGGTGCCCGGGAAGATTTCCACGAACGCGCCGAAGTCCGCGAGGCGAACCACTTTGCCGAGATAGGTCTTGCCGATTTCGGCGGACGCCGTGATTTCGCGGATCATCTGCAGCGCGGCTTCGGCGGCCGGGCCGCTGTTGGCGAACACGTGCACCTTGCCGTCGTCCATCACGTCGATTTTCACGCCGGTGGCGTCGATGATCGAGCGGATTTTCTTTCCGCCCGGGCCGATCAGGTCGCGAATCTTGTCCGTGGGAATCTGCAATGAGGAGGCGCGGTGCGAAGATCGACATCTTGGGCCGGGCCGAGGAAATCGTCTGGTCCATGATGTCCAGAATGTGCAGCCGCGCGCGCCTGGCTTGCTCGAGCGCCTGCCGCATCAGTGCCACGCTGATGCCGCCGACTTTGATGTCCATCTGCAGCGCGGTGATTCCGGTGCGCGTGCCGGCGACCTTGAAGTCCATGTCGCCGTAATGGTCTTCCGCGCCGGCGATGTCGGTGAGGACGGCGTGCTTGTCGCCTTCGACGACAAGGCCCATGGCGATGCCCGCGCAGGCCGAGCTGATGGGCACGCCCGCATCCATCAGCGCGAGCGAGCCGCCGCAAACCGTGGCCATCGAAGAAGAGCCGTTCGATTCCATGATGTCGGAAACGAGGCGCATGGCGTAGGGGAAATCGGTTTCCGGGGGAAGCAGGTTCAGGAGCGCGCGTTCGGCAAGCGCGCCGTGGCCGATTTCGCGGCGTCCCGGGCCGCGCAGGAATTTCACTTCGCCGACGGAAAATGGCGGGAAGTTGTAGTGCAGCATGAAGCGCTTGAACGCTTCGTCCTCGAAGAGCAGGTCGAGGCGCTGCATGTCTTCCTTGGTGCCGAGCGTGGTGGTGGCCAGAGCCTGGGTCTCGCCGCGGGTGAAGAGCGCCGAGCCGTGCGCGCGCGGCAACACTCCCACTTCGCAGGTGATGTCGCGGATTTCGTCGAACGCGCGGGCATCGGGGCGCCGGTTGCGCTGCAGGATGTCGTCGCGGAAAAAATTCTCGCGCAAGCGCTCAAACGCGCGCATGGCCAGCGCGCGCTTCTCTTCGTCCTCTTCCGGGATCGACTCTTTGATCTCTTTCTTGACTTCGTCGATCAGGTGGTAGCTTTCCTTCTTCGGATATTTCTTGGTGTCCAGCGCGTCGTGCAGTTTCGCGCCGTACTTCTGCTCGATTTCCTTGGCCAGGGCTTCGTCAAACGGCAGCGGGGGCACGGTGACCTTGTTGGGCTTGATCTGGTCGTGCAGTTGGCGGATGGCCGCGATGATGTGCTTGATCTGATCGTGTCCGAATTCGAGCGCGTCGGCGACGGTGTCCTCGCTGACTTCGATCGCGCCCGCTTCGATCATCACGATGGCCTGCTCGGTCGCGACCACGACGATGTTCAGCAGGCTGGTCTTCTGCTCCGCGACTGTGGGATTGGCGACGAGCTTGCCTTCAAGCAGGCCGACGCGCACGGCCGCGATCGGCGTGGTGAACGGCAGGTCGGAAATAAACGCCGCAGCCGATGCGGCGGTGATACCGATCATGTCCGGATCGTTTTCGCTGTCCGCGGAAAGCACCATGGCGACGATTTGCGTTTCATTGCGCCACGCTTCGGGAAACAGCGGACGCAGCGGGCGGTCAATCATTCGCGAAGTCAGAATTTCGCGCTCCGAGGGGCGCCCTTCGCGCTTGAAAAAGCCGCCGGGAATTTTTCCGGCCGAATAGGTGTATTCGCGATAGTCCACGGTGAGGGGGAGAAAATCCCGGTCATTCGCCTTGGTATCCATGCACGCCGTGACCAGCACGACGGTATCGCCATAGCGCGCCAGTACGGCGCCGTTGGCCTGCTTGGCAATTTTTCCGGTTTCAAGAGTCAGCGTGCGTCCGCCGACTTCGACTGTAACCTGGTGGGGAGCTGGTGCTGCTTGTGACATATGCGGAGTTCCTTTCGCCTGTCCGCCGCGTCCCGATCCATCGGGCCACACGCGCGCGGAAAGCCACTCGAGTGCGGGAGAATCTTTTCCCGTTTTGTTTGGAAGAGAAAAGCGAAGAACGACTGCGAGCGGCGCGCCGGAGTCTGGCTACAAAAAAAGCGGCCGGGCACTATCGCCTCGGGCCGCCAGAATCCTGCAGAACTCCGCGAACGTCGGGAGATGCTGTTGGCGCGATTTTGCCCGCCGCGGCGGGCGATTACTTGCGCAAACTAAGGCGTTCGACAATCTCGCGATACCGATCCGGGTCACGACGGTTGAGGTAATCCAAAAGACGGCGGCGCTTGTTGACCATCATGATCAACCCGCGTCGCGATGCATGGTCCTTGAGGTGCGACTTCAGATGCGTGGTCAGGTAGTTGATTCGCTCGCTCAACAATGCAATCTGCACTTCCGGCGAGCCCGTATCCTTCACATGCGCCCGGTACTGCTCGATCAACATTGACTTGGCTTCTCTCAAGTCGTCCTCTCCGCCGAACCCACTTTTCTGCTCTCGTTTCGTCTTCTCTTCGACCTTGGGAGCGTAACACAGCCCCGCCGCGACATGCAAAATTTTTCTTCTGTGGAGACCAATTCGAACGCGGGGTTTAGTGGCACAGGCACTCTTGCGTGTGCGGTTTTGGAGACTTCACGGATGGCTCAGACCCAATGACAGTTGCGAAACCCACACAGGTCCGCCGCGGCGGATGCCTGTGCTACCTTTCGCGGATCAGCGACAGAAATTCCTCGCGCGTCTTGGGATTGTCCCGGAACGCACCGAGCATCGCGCTGGTCACCGTCTGCGAGCTTTCCTTTTCGACGCCGCGCATCACCATGCACAGATGCCGCGCTTCGATCACCACGCCCACGCCCAGCGGCGTGATTTTCTGCTGGATGGCGTTGGCGATTTGATTCGTCAGGCGCTCCTGAATCTGCAGCCGCCGCGCAAACATGTTCACCAGCCGCGGAATTTTCGACAGGCCGACCACTTTCTTGTCCGGAATGTAGGCCACATGGCACTTCCCGAAAAACGGCAGCAGGTGATGCTCGCACAGGCTGTAAATCTCGATGTCCTTCACCAGCACCATCTGGTCGTAGCACACGGTGAACATCGCGCCGTTCAAAAGCTTTTCCGGGTCCTGCTGGTAGCCGCTGGTCAGAAAGCGCAACGCTTTCTCGAACCGCTCGGGCGTGCGCCGCAGGCCGTCGCGGTTCGGATCCTCTCCGATCGATTGCAATACTTTCCGCATATGATCGGCGATGGATCCGTGGGGTTCCACGCCGATCGGCTCGGTCAGCGTTAATTCTTCGACGCGCTTTCTGTCATCACTCATGGGTCGCTCCAGCAGGCTCTCCCGCGTATTCAAAACTGTTCAGTCCCGTTTCCTCCAGGCGCACTCGCTCCAGCCTGGCGCGGGGAAACCGGCGCAGGCGGTTGAAAATCTCGATGCAAAGATTTTCCGTGGTCGGCACGTGCTCGCGAAATTCCGCAATCTCTTCGTTCAGGTATTTGTGGTCGAACGGCTCGATCACTTCGCTTTCGACAAAGGCATCGAGATCCGTCAAGTTCGCGATCATTCCCGTGGCCGGGTCCACCGGGCCGGAGACGGCCACTTCCACGACGTAGTTGTGCCCGTGCCCGTACGGATTGTTGCACTTGCCGTAGACGCGCCGGTTCTCTTCCTCTCCGAGTTGCGCGCTGTGCAGGCGGTGCGAGGCCGAAAAACGGTATCGCCGCGTCAGGTGCAGCTTCATCGTGCGCCTCCTGCGCGCGAGTGCGCGCCGTTGCCATCGCCGTAACAATCGACGAACAGGTCGGGCGTCTCGTACAGGCGCACGCGATGCAGCCGCCCGCGCGTAATCTTCGGCTCGAGCAGCCGCCAGATGACCGCGGCGATGTTCTCGCACGTCGGAATCTGCCCGGCAAGTTCCGGCACCTCGTAATTCAGAAAGCGATGATCCATCCGGTCAGTCACTTCGCGCTGCAAAATTTCCTTCAGTTCCTTCAGGTCCAGCACCATGCCCGTCGCCGGGTCCGGCTCGCCCGCCACGGTCACCTCCAGCACGTAGTTGTGCCCGTGGCCGTGCGGGTTGTTGCACTTCCCGAAGACGCGCCGGTTCTCCTCGGCCGAAAACGCCGGGTTGTGATAGAGATGCGACGCCGAAAATTCAATCTTGCGTGTCAGGTAAACCATAAAAGTGAACGAAATCGCTGAAAAACTTGCCTAGATAACTGCGGATACGCCTCGCGTACAGATCGCGGAACACGGAACACGAATCACGGTTCACGAGTCACGGCTTACGGGGTACTCGCGCCCCTTCCACGTCACGCTGCCCCGCGCATAGCGCCATTCCGAGGTCAGCAGCGCCGCCGCGTAGAGCGCAACCCCCGGCAAATAGTATAAGGCAAGGCCTGCTGGAAAACGATTTCGCCGCAAGTCCGCGGCATATGCGGCGTGGCGTCCCGCCAGCAGCGCCAAACTCAGCGCACCCCAGATTAGATGCAACAGCGCCAGCGGAAGTAGCAACAAAGGGATCCATGGCACTACCCTGAAAAGTTCACGCCCCACCGCGCGGGACGAGCCTCCCGTCATTCCTCCCATCAGGGGATACAGGTTCTTCGTCCAGCCCTGCCACATCGCGCCAAACGTCCGGTACATTCGCACGCGCATGATCCCTTGTCCTGACGCAAAGTGCAGGCGAATGCCCGCCTGCTTCGCAAGCCGCGCCAGGGCCACGTCTTCGAGCACTTCTCCGGCAACGGCGGCGTGACCTCCGATCCGCTCGTAATCCTCGCGGCGGATGAGCAAGTATTGCCCGCTGGCCGCCGCTGCCGGCGAATCGGGATGATTTACCTCGTCGTACGAATATTTGTGCCCCAGGCGCGTGTAGACGAAGGGGATCAGCGCCTTCTCCCACCAGGTGCGCGTCTCCTGCTCGGGCGAATACGAGACAAGGCCCGCGCCGTATTCCGCCGCATCGGCAAGCGCATGCGCTGTGGAACCGGGCAGATGTACGCCATCGGCATCGGTGAACAGCAGCCAATCCCCTGTTGCCTGAGCCGCTCCGAGCGAGGCCGCATAGTTCTTCCCCACCCAGCCGCTGGGCAATTCCTGCGTTTCGAGGACGCGCAATTGCGCGCAGCGCGAAGAAAGCTGCTGGAGCGCCGCGGCCGTTCCGTCGGTCGATTGATCGTTGATGACAATGATTTCTTTAATTTCCGGCTGCGCGGCGAGCGATTCGACCGCGGCCGCAATCGTTGCTTCCTCATTGCGCGCCGGCACGATCGCGGAAACTGTGGGATGGAGAGTCATTGGTTGAATCGATCGCCCCGGGAACGCCAATCTCCCGATTGGCGTTACGCAACCTGCCAATCGGGAGATTGGCGTTCCCGGGCAAATCGGCTCGCGCGAAGCCGGGTCAAGAATGTATTATAGAAGGGTTGGAGAGAAAACATTGAAGCATAAGATTCTAGGGCCAATCGCGCTGGTTTTTGTTGCGGCGGTGCTTTACGTGTTTGCGGCTCCTTCCTACCGCCAAGGGGAACCGAGCCTGGCGGGGCGCAAGGCGCAGGATTTTGACATGCAAATCACCGGCGCGTCGCACCTGTCCGACTTGCGCGGCAAAGTCGTCGTATTGGATTTCTGGGCCTCGTGGTGTCCTCCGTGTCTCGAAGAAGCCGATTCACTGAATCACCTCGAACAAGACATTTCACAACGGGGCGGTGTAGTGCTTGCGATCAGCGAAGATGAGGATGAATCGGCCTACAACAAATTTCTCCATGACAACAATGTGAATTTCCCAACCTACCGCGACCCAACGAAGAAGATCAAGGCAAGCTATGGGACCGTCATGATCCCGGAAACCTACTTGATCGATCGCCAGGGGCGCATCGCACGGAAAATTGTCGGCGCGCAGGACTGGCAGTCTCCCGAAATCATGAAGTCCATCGACGTCCTGCTGAATGAGAAATGAACTGGTTTTATGTAGGACGGGCTTCAGCCTGTCGGGTTTTTCTCAGTCCAAAGCAAACCGCAAACCCGACAGGCTGAAGCCCGTCCTACTCTTGCGATTTCAGTGGTGAGCAGGCAGAAACTTCACCAGCGTTGTCCGCGCCACGCCATCTTCGGAGTTGTACAAAACGCGATCCACGCGCGAAAGCAATTCCAGGCCGTTGAGACCGTCCGCTCCCCCGGAATGCGCATCAGAAAACGCAAAAGTCTCCAACCCGACCGAGGGCAGCACCTGGCCGCGGCAATGAATGGCAATTTCAATGCGGTCGGAAAAGGTTTCGAGCGTGACGTCAACGCCTTCGCCGCTGGCGCCGAGTTGCGAAAGGGCTTCGCGGCAGACGTCTCCCGCGGCCGTGGCCAGCTGCGATCCGGCATCGGTCTCAAATCCCGCGTGTATCGCCTGATGCTCCACGGCGCAACAAAATACGCCGACCAGGCGCGAATCCTGGTCCAGGTGAAACACGACGCGCACGGGCTCATCGGTCATAGGATTCGGCCACGCTGACATCGCAAGCTTCCCGGCAATCCGGGCAATAGTATTTCCCATCCATGCAGAGCCGGATGTTCTCCAGGCCCTGGCAATAGCAGCAATAGCGGTCACACAGGCACTTGCTCTCCGTCAGGTCGCATTGCGAACACAGCACCGTGGTTTGCATAGTTTTCCTTCGTCTTCGCGCAGGACTGGAAGGACCGCCCTATTCGCAAAGCGTTCTTCAATCCACTATAGGCCAGCCCGGCGCGCCAGAACAAGACGGAAGTGCCCTGCTACGCAACTCCGCGCATCTCGACGGCGATCCAAATTGCCTCGGTAGGTCAAACGGATGCCCGCCCGAGGAGCGGGCGGCCTCTACAAAACCTTCCCGCCGCGCGCACATGATGGTTTTGTAGCGGCCTCTCCGTCCCGTGTTCTGCGGGACGGAGAGGGCACTTTCTTGACACGTTTCAAAGCCGCGTGTTAGTTTCGATTTTGCGCTGAAGTTCCTGAGAATTTCGAGTGACATCTCCGACCACGGCACAACTTCGGAAGACCGCGTTGAACGGCGTTCACCGGCGCCTCAAGGCCAAAATGGTCAATTTTGGCGGCTGGGACATGCCTGTCGAGTATTCGGGCATCGTGGCCGAGCACCTGGCGACGCGCACTGCGGCGGGCCTGTTTGACGTCAGCCACATGGGCGAAATTGAAGTTCGCGGGGCGCGCGCGCTTGAACTCGTGCAGCACGTCACGTGCAACGACGCGTCCAAACTCGTGGTGGGGCAGGCGCATTACTCCGGGCTGATGACCGAGCATGGCACCTTTGTCGATGATCTGCTGGTGCACAAGATTTCCGACACGCACTATTTTCTGTGCGTCAATGCGGGCAATCAGGATCAGGACTTCGAGCACATCCGCGCGCACAATCGCGCGGGCGCGCAAATCGAAAATGCGGGCCGGCGATATTCGCAGCTCGCGATCCAGGGGCCGAAGGCGCTGGGAATCCTGCAACGTTTCACAACCGTGCCGCTCGAAGCGATACGCTACTATCATTTTGCATTCGGGAAAGTGGACGGCGTTGACTGCCTGATCGCGCGCACCGGGTACACGGGAGAGGACGGCTTCGAAATTTATTTTGCGCCGGAACATTCCGAGAAGCTGTGGAACAAGCTGCTCGACGCGGGCACACGGGAAGGAATGCTGCCCTGCGGTCTGGGCGCGCGCAACACGCTGCGTCTCGAAGCCTCCATGTGCCTTTACGGCCATGAAATTGACGAGACGACCACGCCGTGGGAGGCGGGCCTGGGCT
Organism: uncultured Acidobacteriota bacterium; assembly: GCA_963804145.1. GTDB lineage: Bacteria > Acidobacteriota > Terriglobia > Acidiferrales > UBA7541 > Palsa-360. The sequence continues at coordinate 428,713 of CAWDPI010000013.1, forward strand.
GGATATGCAAGCCGGCCAAGGGAGAATTTCTCGGACGCGATATTCTCATCCGGCAAAAAGAAAAGGGAGTCGATCGCATTCTCGTGGGATTCGAGATGCAGGATCGCCTCATCGCGCGAGACGCCTGCGTTGTTTCGATTGGCGGCAAGCAGGCCGGGCGCGTGACGAGCGGGTCGCCCGCCCCTTTTCTGAAGAAGAACATTGGCATGGCCTATGTTCCGACGGCGTACAAGGCGCCGGGAACGGAAATCACCATCGGAATCCGGGCGAACGAAGCGACCGCGCGAATCGTTCCGATGCCGTTTTACAAGCGGCGAAGTAGGATTCAGTGGATAGCCATTCAGGCTGTCCGCTGTTCCACTGGAGCAACGCAGACGTAAAACCGACAGGCTGAAGCCTGTCTTACTGGAGCTATCATGTACCCAAGCGACTACCGCTACACCAAGGAACACGAGTGGATCAAAGTGTCGGGCAGCACCGGTACGATTGGCATCACCGACTACGCGCAGCACGAACTGGGCGATGTCGTATTCGTGGAAATGCCCGCAGCGGGCACGAAGATCGAGTCAGGGAAAGTTTTCGGCACGGTGGAATCCGTCAAGGCCGTCAGTGAAATTTTCGCCCCCGTATCCGGCGAAGTGACCGAAGCCAACACCGCGCTCTCGGGCGCTCCTGAAACGTTGAACACAGATCCGCACGGCGCCGGGTGGCTCATTAAAATCAAGCTCGCCAATCCCGCCGAAGTTTCCAGCCTGATGGACGCCGCCGCCTACCAGGCGTTCATCTCCGAAAAGGAAGCCTCGGCCTGATGCGCTATCTTCCCAAGAGCACAGCCGAGCGCCGGGAAATGCTCGACGCCATCGGCGCGCCGACGATTGAAAAACTATTCGCGTCGATCCCGGAAGCATTCCGGTTGAAAGAGCCGCTGAAGCTCCCTGCCCCGATGTCCGAGCAGGAGATCATTGAATATTTTCGAGCGCGCGCGGCGGAAAATTCCTGCGGCTACACGAGCTTTCTCGGCGCGGGCGTCTACAACCATTTGCGCTCAGTGGTCACGGATTCGCTGATCCAGCGCGGCGAATTCCTCACTTCCTACACACCGTACCAGGCGGAAATCAGCCAGGGCACGCTGCAGGCGATCTTCGAGTTTCAGACGCTGATGTGCCAGCTCACCGGCATGGAAGTCGCGAACGCCTCGATGTGGGACGGCTCGACGGCGACCACCGAGGCCGTGCTCATGGCCGAGCGACTGACCGGGCGGCATCGCGTCGTCGTGGCACGCTCGCTGCATCCGGAATATCGCCAGGTGCTGGAGACGTACACGCGCAACCTCGGCTTGCGCATCGACGAAATCGGATTTACCAGCACGGGCCAGGTGGATGCGAACCGGCTCGATGGCGCGATCAACTCCGAAACCGCCGCGGTGGTGGTGCAGTCGCCCAATTTTTTTGGCGTGCTCGAACAGGTGCCGAGCCTGGCGTCTCTCGCGCACGCGAAAGGCGCGTTGCTCGTCGTGGCCATCACCGAAGGCGTGTCGCTCGGCGCCGTGAGGCCTCCTGTCGAGGCGGACATCGTGGCGATGGAAGGGCAGAGCTTCGGCCTGCCGCAGAGCTACGGCGGGCCTTATGCCGGAGTGATCGCCACGCGCGACAAATTCGTGCGGCAAATGCCCGGGCGCCTCGCGGGCGAAACGGTGGACAGCCACGGGCGGCGCGGGTACGTGCTTACTCTGGCCACGCGCGAGCAGCACATCCGCCGCGAGAAGGCCACGTCGAATATCTGCACGAACCAGGCGCTGTGCGCGCTGGCCGTGAATATTCACTTGTGCCTCCTCGGCAAGGAAGGCCTGAAGGAACTCGCGGCGCAGAATCTGGCCAAGGCGCGGTTCGCGCTCGAGGAGCTGGAAAAAATTCGCGGCGTACGCCGGGCGTTTTCCGGCCCGTTTTTCAACGAATTCGTGGTCGAGTTTCCCCGCTCGGTGAAGCTGGTGAACGCGGAATTGCTGCGACACAAAATTATCGGCCCGCTGCCGATCGGAAGTTATTTCGCGGATCTGACCAAACGCGGCCTGTTCTGCGTCACCGAAACAATTTCGCGCGCGGAAATCGAACGCACGGGCGAAGCGATCCGGGATATTTTGTCGAAGCCGATTTAGCGTGGCGCCGGCGTCTCGCTTGCCCCGATGCAAGAGGGGCCGGCGGTTTTACAGGATTTGTGGGTCGGAGCTTTAGCTCCGACATTCGACAGCTGTGGGAAGGGCTTTAGCCCCTGAGCGGTCAGGGGCTAAAGCCCGATGTCCGCCAGTCTTAATGTCGCGGCTGAAGCCGCGACCCACAATTCGTAATTGCGTGACCCATTCTTTCGGGCTTGCAAAGGGAGATTTCGATTGACCGATCGAATCAAAAAAGCGGGACGCCACGTCAGCCAAAATGAAGGGCTGATCTTCGAGGAGTCCCGGCCAGGCAAGCGCGGTTTCGAGCTGCCTCCGCTGGACGTGCCCGCCGTGGACGCGCGGGCCGCGCTGGGCGCCGATTACGTGCGCGAGGGCGTCGAAGGATTTCCCGAAGTCAGCGAGATCGAAGTGATCCGCCACTTCACGCGGCTCTCCACCTGGAATTACGCCATCGATCTCGGCATGTACCCGCTCGGCTCCTGCACCATGAAATACAATCCGCGCGTGAATGAATTCGTCGCCCGCCTGGACGGCATCGCCACCGAGCATCCCTACCAGCCGCAGGAACTTTCGCAGGGCTGCCTGAAAATTCTGCAACTGCTCCAGAATTGCCTCGTCGAAATTACGGGCATGGATACGGGCACGCTGGAACCGGCGGCGGGCGCGCAGGGCGAACTCACCGGCCTGCTGCTCATTCGCGCGTACCTCGAAGACACGCAGGGACACCCGCGCAAAAAAGTTTTGATACCCGACTCCGCGCACGGCACCAATCCCGCGACCGCGGTGATTGCCGGCTACGACGTGGAAAACGTGCCCTCGGATGAACGCGGCCAGATCGACATCGCGCGCCTGAAACAAATTGTGAACCACGACGTGGCCGCCATGATGGTCACGAATCCTTCGACGCTCGGCGTGTTCGAGCAGAATATCGCCGAGGCCGCCAAAATCCTGCACGAACACGGCGCGCTGCTGTACATGGACGGCGCGAACATGAACGCGCTCGCCGGCGTCGCGCGCCCCGGCGATTTTGGCGTGGACGTGATGCACCTCAACCTGCACAAGACGTTTTCCACGCCGCACGGCGGCGGCGGTCCCGGGCGCGGGCCCGGTGATGGTCAAAAAAATTCTCGAGCCGTACCTGCCGATTCCCGTGCTGGCCGAAAAGAGCGGACACCTGGCGCTCGAAAGCCACAAACCAAAATCGATCGGCAGGGTGCGCGCGTTTGGAGGAAATTTCGGCGTGCTGGTGCGCGCGCTGGCCTACACGCTGGCCTACGGCCCCGGCATACGCCAGGCCACGGAAGACGCGGTGCTCAACGCGAATTACATTCGCAAGAAACTCGAGGATGTGTACGACTTGCCGTTTAATTTGCCCTCGATGCACGAAGTGGTTTTCAGCGACGCGCGGCAGAAAAAAAACGGCGTGAACACGATGGACATCGCCAAGCGCCTGATCGACTACGGCTTCCATCCCTACACGACCGCGTTCCCGCTGATCGTGCCCGGCGCGATGATGATCGAGCCCACCGAATCGGAATCCAAGCAGGAATGCGATCACTTCGTGGACGCGATGCGCTCAATTGCCGAGGAAGCCGCCACCACTCCCGACATCGTCAAGACCGCGCCGCATTCCACGCGCGTCGGCCGCCTCGACGAAGTCGGCGCCGCGCGCAAGCCCGTCCTGCGCTGGAAGCCGTGAGTAGGACAGGCTTTAAGCCTGTCTGGTTTTCGTCGCGCGTCAAGCTGGCAGAAAACCGACAGGCTTGAAGCCTGTCCTACTGAACAACAAGAGTCAACGTTGTCTTGCTCGAAACGCCAGACGCGGACGCGGTGACCACCAGCTGATAAGTCCCCGCAGGCGTTCCTGTCGATCCGCCTCCGCCAGGCGAGCCGGAACTCCCTCCGTTTCCACCCGCACATCCCGCGATCAGCATTACAAGCAACAACGACGAGACGAGCGCGAGAGGAACCCTTCGGAATTTCCGCGAAAGCCCCAGCCAGCACAAGCGAGAGCAGCAGATAGAAAAGCCAACGCGGAGCCGGAAGCTTGTACGCGCCGGGTCCGAAAGTATCGCCGCGTATGAGACGGGATGAACACTCCACTTTGAGCCATCGTAGATACTGACACCGTGACGACCGTTGCAGTCGTTCCACTCAGCGCGACGGGATTCGGCGACATGATGGAGCAAGTCGCATTCGGGATGGCGCTCACCGGAGCGCAGGTCAGCGTCACAGGCCCTGAAAACGCTTGTGGCGTAAGACTCAGCTGATACGTGGCAGGCTGTCCGGCCGGCACCGAGACGCTCGATGAAGATCCGGTGGCCGGCGAGAGCGCAAAGCCCGTTCCGGTGCCGCTGAGCTGAATCGTGTGCGGCGAGCCGTCGTTGGCCGTGACGACGATGGTCGCTGAAATACTTCCCACGTTGAACGGCGCGAAGGTAATGCCCAGGGAACAATTGGTGTTCGGCGCCAGGCTGGAGGAACAGCTGCTCGCCATTTGAAAATCCGTCGTATCACTCAAAACGATGCTGGCAATCGCCAAGCTCCCCGTGCCTGTGCTCGCGATGATCACCTGTTGCGCTGTGCTTGACGTCCCTACCGTCTGGCTGCCGAATGGCAAACTAAGCGGAGCGATGGCCGCGACCGGCACACCGAAACCGGTGCCCGAAAGCGGGACCGTATCTGAATTGCCGTCGTTGGTATAGACGTAGACGGCCCCCCCGTTAGTCCCCGCATAGGACGGCGTAAACGTGACATTGACTGAACAATTGGCGCCGGGTGCGAGGCTGGAGGGGCAATTGTTGGTTGCGCTGTAATCGACCGTCAACTGGAAGGCGGATATCGTCAAAGGACCCGTCCCAGTGTTGGTGATAGTGAAGGACTGCGGCGGGCTCGACGTCCCTATCGCCTGACTGGCAAACGTCAAACTGGGCGGATTGAAGGTCGCAAGCGGTATGCCGACCCCCGTCCCCGTGAGCGGAATAATGAGAGGGCTGCCCGGGATTTCGTAATTGACGGTCAGCGTGGCGCTGAATGTTCCGGCAGCAGGTGGAGTGAATCCGATGTTCTCTATGCATAGGGCCAGTGGGGCAAGGGTCTCACCCTGCGACGGCGAACAAGTTGAAGTATTGAATGCGAAATCGGCGCTGTCAGTTCCGGAAATCGACATCGTGTCGATTTTCAGCGGCGCATTTCCATTGTTCGTGAAACTGACGCCAAGGTTGGAGGTGGACCCTACGTTGACATTGAAAAATGCCAGTGTTCCGCCATTCGTTACACTGGGTTGGAACTGAGGATTGACAACCGTCACGGTGAACGTCGCCAGGTTGGGCTCTTCAATATCGGTCACTTCCATTTGATGAGTCCCTGCAACCAGCAGACTTTGCAGCGGGACAATTGCGGTCAGCTGCGTGTCCGAAATGAATGTGGTTCGCAACGGCACATAATCGTCCATGACCACGGAACCCGTGGAAAAATTCGCTCCCAGGACAGTTATCGTTACGGGAGTGAAGCCTGTAACCGGGTTCGGCGAAACATTGTTCACTACAGGCGCAGGCGCGAGCACCGGGGGGACATAGAACTCTACTTGTCTAACGTTGGGTCCAAAGGCTCCGCCGGCGACAAGGACTTCGCCGTTCGGGAGCAACGCGGCAGTCGGGTTGTTTCGCGGGTATGCCAGATTTCCCGCGGACGCAAACAGGTCCGAGGCCGGATCGAATATGGAGGCAGGCGACGAATAACTGCCCCCGACGGCAAAAACCCGGCCGGTCGGCAGGAGGACAAACTTATATTGAGTTGCTCCTCCCGACGTCGTGACCGTAGAAAGAGTGTTGGTTGGAGGATCGAAGATTGTGCCGGGATCGACTAGAACCTGGCCGTTCGCCAAGAAAGTCGAATCAAACAGGCGCGGCATCGTGCCGGAGAAATTCGATGGGCCCACCGGAGTAAACAAGCCGGTGCTGGGGTCATACAGTTCGGCCAGGGCGTATGTTCCCCCAGTCTGACTCAGTGTATGAGAATAGATGCCTTTCGCAATCAGGACGCGGCCATCGTTCAACAAAGTTGCAGTCTGGTTGTCGCGCGGCGCGGTCATGTTTCCCGCCAGGGTAAATGTTCCTGCGGTCGGGTCATAAAGTTCGGTGCTAGTGGTGGGTAGTCCATAGATACCCACATTGCCCCCAGCGTTAAAAATGCCTCCAGCGATAAGAACCTCGCCGTTCTGAAGCAGCGTCGCGGATTGATCCGCACGCGCGATATTCGGGCTGGATGCAGGCCCGAAGGTGCCAGTAACCGGATTGTACAATTCCGCGGTGGAGACAAGGGTTGTCATCAAGTTATCGCTGAATCCGCCGACGACCAGAACCGTGCCATTCCCTAAAAGAGTTGCGGTGTGCAACTGGCGCCCTGTGGCAAGCGACCCTGTCAACGTAAACGTGTTGGTGGTCGGGTCATAAATCTCCGCGCTTGACAGTACCGTTTGGCCGGTGTCCATCCCGCCAATGATCAGGAATTTTCCATCCGCCAATTTTGTCTGCGTGTGCCCAGTCCGATCAATGCTCATGAACGTGCTGTTCGAGGTAAACACTCCCGTTGCGGGGTTGTAGAATTCGGTGTTCGCAAATCCCCCGCCTGTGATCACGACCGTCCCATTGGAAAGCAGATTTGCGGTATTTCCGAACCGGGGTTCTTGCAAGGAACCTGTCAATGCGAAAGTCCCGGACGATGGGCTATAAATTTCGGCATGGGCCGCAGCCGCAAATGTAGAGTTTCCGCCTGCGATTAAGACTGTACCGTTCGTCAGCAACGTAGCAGTGCACAAGTTGCGCGCAATATTCAAGCTGCCCGTTTGTGAAAAGGTACCGAGGGATGGATCGTAGATCTCCGCCGTCGTGGTGTACGCGCCGCCGACAATGCCTCCGACAAAAAGAACCTGGCCGCTCGGCAAAAGGGTTGCAACTTGTCCTCCCCCCGAAACAAGCATCGTGCCCGTTGGCGTGAATGTGCCCGTGCTGGGGTTATAGATCTCCGCCGTATTGTTGTACACGCAGGTGGTGACGCACAGGCCGTTCCCACCGGCGATCAGCACGTTACCGTTTGAGAGCAGCGTCGCCGTGGCTCCGGTGCGAGCAGCGGACATGCTCCCCGTTGTGGTAAAGGTTCCCGCACTGGGATCATAGAGTTCCGCTGAGTTGTAAACGATGCTGCAGGTCTGGGGACAATCTACTCCACCTGCAATTAGAACTTTCCCATTTGAAAGTAACGTCGCTGTCTGCCCACCCCGAGGAGAAGTCATGCTGCCCGTGGCAGTGAAGGTGCCGGAAACTGGGTCGAACAATTCCGCAGTGGCGGTTTCTCCGCCAAAAGTTTGCCCTCCGGCTAGCAGCACTTGGCCGTTCGGTAAAAGCGTAGCCGTGTGTGTGCAGCGAGCCACGAGCATGCCTGTCGTGTTCGTAGACCTGTCCACGGTCGGGTCATAAACCTCGGCGCTGGTCGATTGGCAGCTTGTGCTCCCCCCGCCTGCAAAAAGTATCTTCCCATCGGGTAATTGTGTCGCCGTGTTGCTGGAGCGCACGGCGTTGACGCCCCAGGTAACGAATCCTGGCACGCCCACAGTGGCGGTGGCGCTCTGCGTGTTATCCGCATTGCTCGTTGCCACCACGTGGTAGACGCCCAGGGCCGCCGGAGCGGAGTACAACCCTGCGCCCGTGACTGTCCCGCCGGACGGGCCCTCCTGAATGGTCCAGATCACGGACGTATCGCTTGCGCCCGTGACTGTTGCTGTAAATTGCTGCGTTCCGCTCGGGGCTAGATTGACGGAGGACGGGCTAATTGTGACAGAAACCTGGGCGAACGCGTGCAGCGGCGCCAGAAAGAACATCGCCGCGAAGAGGAACCACGCCACTCGCAAGCGAGGACGGCGATTCCTGGCGCGAACCGTCCTCCGGGGAATCGCCGCAGATGGTGCTGGGCTCATGTGGACCTCGCGCGCGATCGCCAGCGGTGCAAAGGGCCGACACCCGCGCTGGCACGTAAGAAATCCGGCAGGGTTCGTGGGCTGGGAGTACGCGCTTCGGACCGCGCCCTGAACGGCTGAAATCATCCTGAAACGGTTTCCGCACTCGATCTGTGAGAACCGGACCTCACCACGTGGGCATTATCTTATAGCGTTCACATTGCCAATGGTATTTAGAAATCCGGACCGAGTAACAATTCGTAAACCACGATTGAGCCCAGTAGGAATCTGAATTGTGTTTTGGATTTTTTCGATTTGAAATCTGAGATTTCAAATTTGAATTTCAAATTTCAGGTTCGGGATCTGAAATTTCAAATTTGAGATTGAAAAATGGATCGTGGGGCGCGAGTAGCGCAGGCTTCAGCCTGTGGGGTTGGGTTCTTGCAACAGTTAACCCCCACAGGCTGAAGCCTGCGCTACTGGGAGATTGCTCCGCATGTATGCAAAGAAAAAGGGCGGCCCTTTCTTCCGGGCCGCCCCATGGAATGTTGTGTTGTAAGGCTTGATGCGACTACTGCGGATCGACCTTCTTGCGGCCGGAGGCCACCGGAGGAGGCGCTCCCGTCGGCAACGCCGCGGGCGCTTTGGCTTCGCGGACGATGACCTGCGCGGGGGCTTCGATTACTTTGCCGCCTGTCGCCTTGGCCATCTGAGCGGCTGCGCCGCGGGCCGATCTGGATGGCGTCGGGACCACCGCGCCTTCGCCTTCTTTTTGGAAGGTGAGGTGAAGGGACTTGCCATCCCAATCGACGACGAGCATGTCGCCGAAGCGGATCTGCTCGGTCGCCAAGAGATTCGCCAGCGGGTAGACCACAAATTTTTCAATCGCGCGCTTCAGGTGCCGGGCGCCGTACTTGATGTCGGTGCCCTCTTGCAGCAGGAATCTCCGCGCAGCAGAGGTGACGCGGAACAGGAACTGGCCGCGCCCTGTGTCCAGCACGCGCTGCTGCACCATTCCCAGCTCGATTTCAAGAATCTGCTCGAGCTGCTCGTGCCGCAGCGGATGAAACACGACTACCTTGTCCAGGCGGTTCATGAACTCCGGCGAAAACTTTTTCTTCGCCGCTTCCTGCGCCGTCCGTTCCACCTTGTGGTCCAGGCGGTCTTCGGTTTTGTCCATCGGCTGCACGAATCCCATGCCGCCGGTCATCAGCTCGGTGATTTCTCCGCCGCCCAGGTTCGACGTCAGAAAAATCATCGTCTGCGACAGGTCCACACGCCGGTTGTCCCCGAGCGTCAGCGTCGCTTTATCCAGAATGCCCAGCAGCAATTGCCACAGCGCGTCCGACGCTTTTTCAATCTCATCGAACAGCAGAAAGCTGAGCTTCAAATCTTCCTTGTGATATTGCGCCAGCGCTTCCTGAGTGATCAGAGGGTGCGTTTCGCGGTGCCCCAGATAGCCTGGAGGCGATCCGATCAGCTTGGCGATTTCGTGCGAGTGCTGGAATTCCGCGCAGTCCACCTTGATCACCGCGCGCGGGTCTCCGAACAAAATCTCCGCCGCCGCTTCCACGATGCGCGTTTTCCCCGAGCCCGTCGGCCCCAGGAACAGCAGGTTCCCCACCGGGCGTCCGGTCGAGCTCATCCCCGCGCAGAAGACCTGGTACAGGTCCACCAGCGCGCGGACTCCCTCTTCCTGGCCGACCACTTTGCTTTTGAGGGCGGCTTGAAATTCCTGCGACTCGACGCTTCTCAGCGTGGGGTCCAGTTGTTGTTGTGCTGGGCGGTTGGTGCTCATTGCCATTCTCCTACCGGAACTTCCGGTCTGCTAACACGCCCCTATGCGGGGCGCGATCAAACTGGTCGAGTTTGACTCCTACGGTGGAGTGCAGCAGACGGAGCTGCGTGATAATTTCCTGTCCTGCTTCCGGCGCATGCGAAACATCCAGCAAGGGCGGAAACAAGTCGGCAAGGTCAAGGTTGAGGGTGCGCAGAGTGGATACGAGTTTCTGAATCTGGTTGGACTTGGGGTCGAACAGCTCTACGCGGTTGTTGACCTGCTCGCGCAATTCGTTCCAGTTCACGTCGACAAAGGGATAGGAACGGGAGACTTGCCTCACAACATCATCGGTGATGCGCGGGCGCTCCCCCAGCTTGGCCAGGTGCAACTGTTTGACCCGGTCGCCCTCGCGGACGTTGTGCACCAGATAAAACGTGTTCCCTTTGCGACGAAGAAAAGCCATAAGACGCTCCCGGCTCCGACATCGAATCTGTAGTGTAAGGTTCTTCCACTACGCCTGTCAATTTAGATGTCGGATTCTTCGGAATGTTGCCTCGTATCAGTTACTCCCTTGTTCCCGCATCGAATCGCATTTTCGGCCCGTTTCAAGCGTCCCTGCTTCGAATTCGCTTGACGTTGCCCAGTGCTCCTATTTACTTAGATGCGGTATTTATCTTTAACGATGGTAAGTGTGCGCCGCAGACGCGCTGCGCGCTATAGTTCGAATGGAGTAAATCGCTGGTCCGTTCGAACTAGTACCGATGGAATGAGGAATCGAAGGAACGAATCCGATGCATTGGACACCCGTATTCGAACTGGTGAAGAAAATTCCGCGTGGCCGCGTCATGACCTACGGGCGGCTCGCCAAAGCCCTGCGTTTGCGCGGCGGAGCGCGCACCGCCGGACGCGCCATGGCTGCTTGTCCGAGTGGCCGCGGAGTGCCGTGGCATCGCGTCGTGGGCGCAGGAGGCAAGTTGCTCATCCGCGAGCCGTACGCCTCGCTCCAGCGAAAGCTGCTCGAAACCGAAGGGCTGAGGCTGGCTGAAAAGCGGATCCTGGATTTTGGGGATTATGAGTGGATTCCGGGCAAGGCGCGCCGCGGATCGTCGTAGCGCCGGCGTCTCGCTTGTCCCGATACAAGGGGGACCGACGATTTTCATGCCCAATACGCACCGTAAAAACGCCGGCGAGACGCCGGCGCTACAACACTTCCCTGGTGAGAAATCTCTATTTACTTAAGAGGAATGACTACGGTGTCGGGATCGTAACTGGCGCTAGCGAAGACAATGGGCTTTCAATGTTCGCGGCGCTGACTGACGTGACCGTGAACATGTATGGCTCTCCGCCTTGCACGTCCCAATCGGTGTAGGAAGTGGTTGTGACAGGGGAAGAATTCAGTTTGGCCCAGAATGGCTGCAAGGGCGAGGCGCGATAGACGTTGTATCCCACCACGGCGGAAGTGCTCTGATTCCATGCCAACGCGGCCGAATGAGCGGAAACCACTCCGTTGCCCGATAAGGGGAAATTGATAGGGGCACTGGATGAACTGCTCGCCAGGATCACCATTCCGCTGGCTTTCCCCGTTGCGGGGGGATCGAAACTGATTGCCAGGGTAACGTACTGGCCCGGATCCAAAGTCACTCCGGCTCCGATTCCGCCGGTCGTGAAGCCTGATCCGCTGATCGAATTCTGCTGCAAGGTCAGGGAGCTCTGCCCGGTGTTGGAGAAGGTCGCTTCCACAGTCCTGGTATTGCCTACGGCGACGTCGCCAAAATCCGCGCTCGAACTATTCATGCTAAGGATCGGCAGGGCCGGGCTGGAGGTTCCGCCACCACCGCCGCCTCCGCAGCCCGCTGCAGCCAGAACTCCGGCCAAAAGAGCTATGTGCAACTTGTTGATTCTATTCATCATATTGAATTCCGAAAGAGCCGGTCGCCGTCACGCCAATAGGTCAACAATCAGAGCAAGGGCCTACAGACAAGACTACGCTTGCTCGAACCAGTCCAATGATCGTCTTGGCAATAATCGCAGCGGGCAGCACATCCCTCAATGGGTGACTGGTTCTGATTATTGAGGTACAAAAGTACTGGACCACTGCCAGCAACAAATGGATGCGTCCTTAAGGTCCCGAAGCTTCAGTAGCTAAAGCCCGCGAATACACAGGCCTGAACGTCAGGGCTGAAACCCCGATCTCGTGAAGGCCAAAACAATTGCGCCGAATTTCGAATTAGCCTACTTCCAAATCCCGGCGCCGTTCGCGTCGTGCAAGCGGATTGTGTTATAGATAGGGGCTCATGCTAATTGGGGCCACGATTGAAGTCAATAACCTGACCAAGCGTTACGGCGACGTGGAAGCGCTGCGCGGGGTGAGCTTTGCCGTCGAAGAGGGTGAGGTTTTCGGACTGCTGGGCCCAAACGGCGCCGGGAAGACCAGCACGGTCGAGATCCTCGAGGGGCTGCGCACTCCCGACAGCGGGAGCGTGAGTGTTTGCGGACTCGATCCGCAGACCAGCGGGCCTGAGTTCAAGTATGCGATCGGCGCGGCGCTGCAGGCCACTGCGCTGCCGGACAAGATGCGCGTCCACGAAGCACTCGATCTGTTTGGCAGCTTCTACCCGCAACGGCGCGGCACGCAGGAACTGCTCGGGCGCTTCGGCCTCGAAGAAAAACGCAACGCATTTTATTCACAGCTCTCTGGCGGGCAGAAGCAGCGCCTGGCCCTGGCCATGGCGCTGGTGAACAATCCTCGCGTTGTTTTCCTCGACGAACCCACGGCGGGCCTTGACCCGCAAGTGCGGCGCGAAATCTACGACATTATCGAGGAGCTGAAAAAGGAAAAGAAAACCATCCTGCTGACGACGCATTACATCGAGGAAGCGGAAAAGCTCTGCGACCGCGTGGCGATTGTGGACCACGGGAAAGTGATCGCGCTGGGAACGCCGCGCGAGCTGAAGCAGCGCTCGGGGGCGGTCACACGAATTTCCGTGCGCATGGCCAAGCCGGAAACCAACGGCGCGTTGGGCAGCCTCGAAGGCGTAACCGAATGCCGCACCGAAGCCGATGATTACCTGCTGTACTCGACGCGCGTGCCGCGCACGATCGTGGCCCTGGTGAAACATCTGGAAGAACAGAACAACGAACTGGTCAGCCTGGAGATTTCCGCCCCATCTCTCGAGGATATTTTCCTCGAGCTGACCGGGAGAAGGTTGCGCGATTGAGCCACGTCCTGAGCCATACCTGGGCACTTACGGTGAGCCGCATGCGGCTGGCCATGCGCAATCGCGCATTTTTGTTTTTCAGCCTGATCATGCCGCTTGCATTTCTATTCATTTATGCGGGAATTTTCGGGCGCGGAAAAGCTCAGGCCGTTCCTTACCTGCTGGCCGAAGTCCTGGCGCTTACCGTGATGGGAAGCTTCTGGGGATTAAGCGTGCAACTGGTGACCTTCCGGGAGCAAGGGATCCTGCGCCGGTTCCGCGTGACGCCTGTAGGATCGAGCGCGATGCTCGCTTCCAGCCTCGTTTCAAACTACATTTTGACCCTCCCCACGATCGCCATTGAGTTCTTCTTGTCGCGTTCCGTGTTTCACATGAACGGGCTCGGGAACGTCCTTTCGATTTTTGTCCTGGTGACGATTGGAACCGTCACCTTCGCTTCTCTCGGCCTGATCGTGGCCAGCGTCACTAACACGATGCAGGAAACCCAGATCATCAATCAGATCATCTGGTTTGTTTTTCTTTTTATTTCGGGCGCCACGATTCCCTTCCCGATGCTTCCGGGGGCGGTTCAGGCGGTCGCCGTGTTCCTGCCGGCAACGTATCTCGTGAGCGGTTTGCAGCGCGCGATGATCGATCACTCGAACCTTCCGGAGCTCGGAATGTATCTGGCCTCTCTCGTAGGGTGCGCTTTGATCGCTTTCATCGTCGCCGCGCAACTCTTCCGTTGGGAGCCGGAATCCAAAGCCCCGCGCCAGGCAAAGCTCTGGGCCGCCGCTGCAGTTGTTCCCTTCCTCCTGCTGGGCGTGTGGGAAACCGTGAACGGCGATTTGCGCAGCCACGCCATGAAGAATCTGCAATCGATCCGGGAACCCTACACGCTGGAGAAGATCGAGCATTAGTAGCGCAGGCCTCAAGCCTGCGAGGGTTAGTGCTTGCAAGGACCAAAACCCGCAGGCTTGAAGCCCGCGCTACTCACCCCCAACCAAATTGGCATTGCTGCGATAGGAGTTTGGCCTTCTCACCACGCAGGCTATGCGAACCGCTGTGCTATAATTTTGCTTGTTCCTTGTTAGTGCAGTGCAAATCTTGCGTTGAAATGCAGTGTGGAGAACGACGATGCCGATGAAGCCGACAGAAAAAATATGGCACAACGGGAAACTGATCCGCTGGGAAGACGCGACGATTCACGTCCTTTCCCACGTGGTCAGCTACGCCTCGGCGGTCTTCGAAGGCTTGCGCTGCTACGACACCAAGAACGGGCCCGCCATCTTTCGCGTGCGCGAACACATGCAGCGCATGGTCAATTCGGGGAAAATTTACCGGCTCGAACTGCCCTACACGGCCGACGAACTCTCCATCGCGGCCACCGAAGTGGTGCGCGTGAACAGGATGAATTCGTGTTACATCCGCCCAATCGCGCTGCGCGGTTACGGCGATATCGGCGTCGGCGGAACGGCTGTCCCGATCGAAGTGTACATCGCGTGCTGGGAATGGGGACGCTACCTGGGCCCGGAAGCGATCGAAAATGGCGTGGACGTCTGCGTCAGCTCATGGAACCGCATGGCGCCCAACACACTGCCAAGCATGGCCAAAGCCGCGGCGAACTATATGAATTCGCAGCTCATTCACATGGAAGCGCATGCCAACGGATATTCCGAAGGCATCGCGCTGGACACCAACGGTTGCGTGAGCGAAGGCTCAGGCGAAAATATCTTTGTCGCCATGGACGGCGTGCTGTACACGCCGCCGATAGGAAATAGCGTCCTGCCGGGCATTACGCGCAGCTCCGTCATCACTCTCTGCGAGGAAATGAAAATCCAGGTGCGCGAGCAGGTGATCCCGCGCGAAATGCTGTACATCGCCGACGAAGTTTTTTTCACGGGCACCGCGGCGGAGATCAGCCCGCTGCGTTCGATCGACCGGATCAAGGTCGGCAAGGGTTCTCGCGGCCCGATCACAAAAAAGCTGCAGGAAGAATTTTTCGCGATCCTCACCGGAGCTAAGGCCGATCGCCACAACTGGCTGACGCCGGTCAACGTGCCGCTCGGCGCCGCCACGCGCTGAGGAACTTGACTGGCCGGGTGCCCCATCCTTGCAGTTTTTGGAAGGGTGGGATTTTCGGGGCATCCATGCTCTACAATCCCGGTTGTCGTGGAATCTAAACCCCCACCCTTTGAAAAGCACAAAGGGTGGGGCACCCACATTACCTTCCCGACTATAAAAACCGAGTCGTCAGGCGGTTCTTAATTTTGATTCTTTGACTCTTCCCACCCACTTCTCATAGAATCTGCTTCCCCAATGGAAAAACTGGGTGGACCGGCCTCAAGCGGGTCCACAGAGAGAGGTCTTTATGTACTCGAAGCCGCAGAAGCTTGTCGCAGAATTTATCGGCACGTTTGCGCTGATTTTTTTCGGCGTGGGATCGATCTGCGCGGATCAGTATCTCCGCACCAGCTCGAATGGAACCAACAGCCTGGGCCTGCTGGGCATCGCGCTCGCCCACGGTCTGGCCATCGGCATCATGGTGAGTTCGCTCGGCCACATCTCCGGCGGCCACTTTAACCCGGCGATTACTTTCGGATTCTGGGTCACTCGCAAGCTCTCCACGTTTGACACATTGGCGTACTGGATCGCGCAGCTTGCGGGCGGCGTTGCGGCCGCCTCCCTGCTGCGGCGGTTGCCGGTTGAGGTGTGGGGACCTGTGCAACTGGGGACGCCGGATCTTGCGAGCGGCATCTCACGCACCAACGGCATATTGTTTGAAGCGATCATGACTTTTTTCCTGGTCTTCGTCGTCTTCGCCACAGCCGTCGATGAGCGCGGCGCATTCAACAAAATCGCGGGCTTCGCCATCGGTTTGACCATCACGATGGGCGCGCTGTTTGGCGGACCGTTTACCGGAGCGGCCCTCAATCCGGCGCGAGCCTTCGGCCCCGCGCTGGCTTCAAATCACTGGAACAACCACATGGTCTACTGGATCGGCCCGATGGCGGGGGGCCTGGTGGCGGGCTGGCTCTACGACACGCTCTTCCTCGGTAAGAAACAATAATCAAGTAAAGATGCCCGTTCCGTCCCGAAGAACACGGTTCACCGTGACCGGGACGGAACGGCCGCTACATAGCCGTCCTGCGGGTGCCCCACCCTTTGCGCATTTCAAAGGATGGGGGTTTAAAGTCAACAATAACGGGAAATGTGGGAAGGGGTGGTCCGAAAATCCCCACCCTTGCAAAACCCGCAAGGATGGGGCACCCGGCTTTTTCGTAGGACAGCCACTCTTGGCTTTCCTGCTCGGCGTCGGAGCAGCAAAAGCGGACAGCCAAGAGTGGCTGTCCTACTAAAATCTCAAAACTGACCGCCATCCGCGGAATCGCATGCGGATTCGCTTCGCGGCTTCTGCTATCATGACTCGGACACGTCCATGAATCCGGCGCGCATTCCGCTCTTTCCGCTAGACATCGTGCTTTTCCCAGGCCAGGCCGTGCCGCTGCACATTTTCGAGCCGCGTTACCGGCAATTGACACGCCACTGCGTCGACACCCAATCCCCATTCGGCATCATATTCATGCAGGAGCAAAACCTGGCCCAGACGGGCTGCTCCGCCATCATCGTAAAAATTCTGAAGGAGTATGAGGATGGCCGCTCGGATATCCTGACCGCCGGGCAAAGCGCGTTCCGACTAATCCGCACGCACGAGGAGAAGGCCTACCTGGAAGCGGACATCGAATATCTCGACGAAGATTTCACGGAAGTGGATTCCGCCGTTTCCGAACGGCTCGAGCAGCTCTGCAATCAGTGCCACCAGATACTTTATGGCGAAGACGCGCCGCGCTTTGAAACCGAGGGCGGCATTTCGCTCGCATATCACGTGGCTTCCGAATTGCCTGTCGATGCGGCCATCCGCCAGGGCCTCCTGGAAATCCGCTCGGAGGCCGCGCGCCAGAGCAGACTCGTCGCGCATCTTGCCGAATGGTATGAGCAACTGCAAAAGCGGGAGCACGTTCGAGGGAAAGCAGCCGGCAACGGGCACGGCAAGCTATAGTGGCGTGAAATGGCCTGCTGTTCCTCCGCGTGGCCCACATGCCGGAGGCCGGACTGCGTGACCCATCAGAGGCAGCTCAGGCACTCGCCTTAAATTCTAAGAGCTTGACATCGCTGACTTGAATGGTCGGCTCTAGGTTCGTGTAGTTGGGAATGTCACCCATGATCGCCTGGGCGTGGGGTTCGAATGCGGCTTGAAATGCTTCCACGGAATCAAACAAAAGATGCCCGACGGCAACGTAAGGGGCGGGAGTGCCGGGACCAAAGCCGCCGATTCCCTGGTCCACGGCCATACCCTTCACTGCGGTGCCGAGGAGCCGCTTCACCAGAGGCATATGTGTCTGGCAATAGTAGGCCATATCGAATTTCGCGCCCTCGTTGTTTGGGTAGAGCACACTGATCTTGATCATGAAACTCCTCCTGAAACCGACGTTTCCGCCAGGTGCGGGATTAGACCGCGCAATATGGATAGCCGTCAATCGATATTATGGATCGATACGGTACATGACGAGTTCGGCGGCAAAGGCTGAAGCGTGCGCCACTTCAAGCTTGATCTGAATTCTGCAGTAATCCTCTGTGTGGCATATAATGGTCGTGCAAATCTTTTAGGGGCCCTCGATGACTACGAAACCTGCAACGCTCGGCGAACTGCGGAAGCTTCCTGGCTATGCGCCTGGAACGGCGCGCCGCAGCGTGAAAGACGAACTTCGCGCCAACATTCTCCAGAAGCTTGAGTCCGGCGAGCCGCTCTTTCCGGGCATTCACGGGTACGAAGAAACGGTTCTTCCGCAGATCGCCAATGCGCTGCTGGCGCGGCACAATTTTATTTTGCTGGGCTTGCGCGGGCAGGCGAAGAGCCGCATCTTGCGCGGATTGATCGACTTTCTGGACAAGGAAATTCCATACATCACGGGCTGCGAAATTCATGACGACCCGCTCGTGCCGCTGTGCCGCGCGTGCCGCGATCTGATCGCGGAGAAAGGGGAAGCCACGCCCATCTCGTGGCTGCCACGCGATCTGCGCTTCGTCGAAAAACTGGCGACTCCGGACGTGACCATCGCGGACATTCTCGGCGACGTGGACCCGATCAAGGCGGCGCGCTCGGGCCGCGCCCTGGGCGACGAACTCACGATTCACTACGGCCTGCTGCCCCGCGCCAATCGCGGCATCTTCGCCGTGAACGAACTGCCCGACCTCGCCGGAAAAATCCAGGTCGGACTCTTCAACATCATGCAGGAAGGCGACATTCAGATTAAGGGTTATCCGGTGCGCATGCCGCTCGACGTATTGCTCGTCTTCACCGCGAACCCCGACGATTACACCGCGCGCGGAAAAATTATTACGCCGCTCAAGGACCGCATCGGTTCGGAAATTCGCACGCACTATCCCGCCACGGTGGAAGAAGGCGTTTCCATTACCTCGCAGGAAGCGTGGGTCAAGCGCGATGGCGGGCGATCGTCGGTTGACATACCCGATTACCTGCGCGAAGTCGTCGAGCTGGTCGCATTTCTCGCGCGCGAAGACAAGCGGATCGACAAGCGTTCCGGGGTCAGCCAGCGGCTGCCGATTGCGTGCCTCGAAAGTGTGGTCAGCAGCGCGGAGCAGCGCGCCGTGCGCAATCGCGAAGCGCGCTCGACGGCGCGCATCGCCGATGTGTACGCCGCGCTTCCGGCCATCACCGGAAAAATGGAGCTCGAATACGAAGGCGAATTGCGCGGCGCGGAAAATATCGCGCGGGAACTGATTCGCGGCGCGGTGGGCAAGGTTTTCACGAATCGCATGGAGGGCGCGAATCTTCAGCCGGTGGTGCAATGGTTTGAATTGGGCGGCGAATTGAAAGTGCCCGAGAGCGCTCCGGCTTCGGAGGCCCTCGCGCAGCTCAAGAAAATCCAGGGGCTGATGGACCAACTCGATCGCCTGGGAGCCGATGGGCGCACGGGCCCGGCCGGAATGGCGGCAGCGGCGGAATTCATTCTCGAAGGGCTCTGGGCGCACAAGCGCATCAGCCGCAACGAAGAGCGCGGCTTTCACGCGGAACGTCCCAAAGCGCCCGAGCCGCGCGAGCAGCAACAGCGTCCGCCGCGGCGCCAGTTCAATTAGGAGTCTGGAATCGGGTGGCCTCGAACGGATCAAGTTTGGGACGACATCAGGGGCTAAAGCCGATAGGAATTGCAGGGAGATTCGGCACGGCTGAAGTGGCTGCGGAAAAAGGCCTTGTTCTGTCATTCTGAGCGAAGCGAAGAATCCCTCTTCGATTTAAGTATAAGGAAAGAAACAAGGAGAGATTCTTCGCTTCGCTCAGAATGACAGAGTTTTGAGTTTTTCCGCAGCCTGTGAAGCCGTATCCTGCAAAGCACTGAGCAGTTGTGGGCGATAATTCATGACGAAATACATCCGCTACACGAAATACACGGGCGAACCGGCCGACGGCGTCGATCTGCAGGAACTCGTCAAGCGGCTGTCCGACTTTTTCCTGCAGAGCGGATACGAATCGCAATTTTATGGCATGTCCGAGATGGACCCGGAAAAGTCGATGGAAGCTTTGCGCCAGGCAATTCAGCGCGCGCTCGAAGAAGGAGATTTGCTTCCCAATCAGGAGTTGAAAGATTTGCTGGACGGCACTCCCGAGCAGATGGACGCAAAGATGAAAGAGCTGATCGACCAGTTGATCGACCGGCTGATGCAGGAGGGCTACGTCACGGGGAATCCGCAGGTGACAGCGCCGCCGGACAAGACGCCGCGCGGGCAAGTCGGCCAGGGCCGCGACCGCGACCGTGAAAATGATGCGCGCTTTGAAATCACGGACAAGACCATCGACTTTCTGGGATTCAAGACGCTCAAGGATTTGATGGGATCGCTCGGCAAGAGCAGCTTCGGCCGGCACGACACGCGCGATCTGGCCACCGGCGTCGAGTCGGGCGGCATCTCGCGCCCTTATGAATTCGGCGACACGTTGAATCTCGACATCAGCGGGACGTTGTTCAACGCCGTGCGCCGCGAGGGCTCGAAAGTTCCAATTGAACTCGACTATCCGGACTTGATGGTCCACCAGACCGAGTATCAGAGTTCGTGCGCCACGGTGCTGATGCTCGACTGCAGCCACAGCATGATTCTTTACGGCGAGGACCGCTTCACGCCGGCCAAAAAAGTGGCGCTCGCGTTATCGCATTTAATCCGTACGCAATATCCGGGCGACTCGCTGCACCTCGTGCTGTTCCACGATTCCGCGGAGGAAATGCCGCTCGGCGAACTCGCGCGCGTGCAGGTCGGCCCGTACTACACGAATACGCGCGAAGGCCTGCGCCTGGCGCGCCGCATCCTGTCACGCCAGAAAAAAGACATGAAGCAGATCGTAATGATTACGGACGGCAAACCGTCGGCGCTCACGCTCGACGACGGGCGCATTTACAAAAACGCGTTCGGCCTCGATCCGCTGGTGGTGACGCAAACGCTCGAGGAAGTGGGCCGCTGCCGGCGCTCGGGAATTTTGATCAACACGTTCATGCTCGCGAGCGATTACAGCCTCGTCCACTTCGTGCAAAAAGTGACGGAGTTGTGCCGCGGCAAAGCCTACTTCACCACGCCATACACCCTCGGACAATACCTGCTGATGGATTACATGCAGAAGAAGACGCGGCACATTCACTAGTAGCACAGGCACTCTGCCTGTGCGGTTTTGGCGATCGATGACGACGCATGGATGTGCGGAAGTGGCGAAACCCGCACAGGCAGAGTGCCTGTGCTACTTTAAGCCTCGCCCTCTTCCAATTTCTTCTTGTGCTTGGGCGGCTTCAGCCGCTTGTCGGGGATGACCCGCGCAGCGGGCGGAGGCCCCGCAAGTTCGCGCGCGCGGCGCCGCGCTTCGGTTCCCGCAGTAAACTTTCTTGGCTTATTTTTGGTTTTGCTTCTGCTCATGAATTGCTCAAAGTCGGATGCCTGAGTCTCGGCGGCCGAGGCCCACTGCATCATCCTACCATTTCAGACGCGCTGAGCCGCGGTCGTGGCGGCGAGGTATTCGACGAGTTCCAACGCTTTGGGATTCACGCAAACTTCGTAATAGGGACGCGAACCGGCCTCTCCAATTTTTCCGCCGGGGAGCATTTGCCGGACGAATCCGCGGCGGATCAGGACGGGCTCGAGGCCCTCGCCTACCGGCGTTTCTCCGAAGAAAAACGTGACGCGTTCCTTGCCCCAGGGCATGACGCAATCGGTTTCCAGCGGGGTCAGCGCGATTTCCTCCTGCAACTTCTGAAAACCTTCGTCGTTCAATTCCACGCCGTTCAGATTGAAGCGAATGAGGAACTCATCGGCCTCGTCCTCGGCCACGCCCTCGGTCATAGTTTGGAAGAGGAACAGGCGAAAGAGCGAAGGATTCTCCGACAGCATGCGCCGCGCGGCCTTGGAACAGCTCGAAAGCCGGTCCGAGAGGTTCAACGCGCGCGAAATCATGATGCGCGAATCGGTGTCCATCCAATACGTCGGCGGAGAACCTTGATACGCGATGCCGACGCCCAGCTCCAGCCGCGGCAGGTCGCTCGATTCCGGGCGGTCGTTGTATGCGGCGGAGACGGCGAGAATCTGCCGCGCCAGCGCGCAGGCTTTCGACACGGCGCGCTGCTGCGCGCGGTTGGATTCGGTTTCGTAAATCGCCAGCACCAGCGCGTCGCCTTCGATGAAAACTTTCGCCGCGCCGTACCGTTCGAGGATGCGCTTCACCGGCTCGTAGAAATTCATGCTGAAGAGCGACGCGGGATTGAGTCCGCGCGCGAGCAGGTCCTGCGTGATTTTCGTCGAGCCGCGCACGTCCGCCTTGATGATGGTGTGGGAGAGGACGCGGTCTTCGGCCGGGCGCGCTTCCTCGGGCAGCAGGAATTCGTACAGGCTGTGGTTCATTTCCGAAAGTTCGCGGGTGCGCTCGTTGCGCACCAGGTTGATGCGCTCCATGGCCGCGCTCAGCCGCTCGTAATTGCGGGTGTCGCGCCGCAGGCGCATGAAATCTTCGGCGAAGCGGATCGCGACGGCGCGCACTTCGTCGCGCGGGGTTTTGCGGATTTTCTTGGCGAGCTCGTCGATGCGCTGCGTGGAATACTGCCGCGCGGGAAACTGCTTCAGGATGTCCTCGACGCGCTTGAATTCCTCGCGCGACACCAGCGCCTTTTTCAATTGCTGCAGGTGGATCGGCGGGCAATAGTCGTGGCAGATGTTCCGCAACTGGTAGCTGGCCAGAATGTGCACGAGCAAATCGCGCTGTTCGAGCCGGACGATCAATTCCTCGAGCAGTCGCGCGCGCATTTCCGCCGCGGCTCCGCGCGGCTCGCCCGGCGCCGCCGGATCGAACAGGCGGCGCGCGTTTTCCGGCTGGTTCAGATAGTCGCCCAGAGCGCTCCTGATACTGCTTAGCCAGATAGTCCGCTTCGCCGCGGGACGCTTCAATGCGCGGATTGGCATCTTCAAGTTTGCGCCGCGCGTGGCGCAGCCGCTTTTCGACGTCCGTGATGGATGCACGGACCGTTGCCGGATCCGAGCCGAATCCCACGCGCCCCATCAGGCTTTCGGAGCGTTCCAGTTTCCGCGCGAGGGTGTCGTGCTCCTGCTCGAGGCGGGCGATTTCCGCACGGCAGGCCATGGCGCCGTCCACCAGTTTCTGGTGCTCGCCCCAGGAGTCGTTCAGGTCATTTCCCTGATCGCCGGCCAGGATGGATTCCCGCAGGAAATCGAGGAGCACAGCGTCGAATGTCTCGAAGCGGTCCTGATCGCGCAAGTAATTTCCGAGCAGGACGTATTGCTCGAGAAAGAGGACGTCGTCCTTGCCGCCTTCGACAAAGGCCAGGCGGTTGTTCAAAATATCAGCAGCGGTCGAGCCTTCGTCGCCGAACAACGCTTTTCGGGACCTTCCGAGGCTGTTCTCCTCGATGTCCATAATCGCTTGAAACACATGCTGGCCCACGGTGCGGAACAGATTGCGGCGGTCGGCCTGCAATTCGGCGAGGCGGGCCTTGATCACATGGGCCTGCTCGGTGCGATCGAAATGCGCGCCGCGTCCGCGGATCCACTCCTTGGCTTCGAGCAAGAGATTCGCAAATTGCGTGCCGATTTCCTGCGTGAGGTACTTCAGCAAGGCCACGCGGAGCAGCAGATCGATCTCGATATTTTTTTCGTACTTGGCTTTCTGAAGCCCCGCATTGAAAAGATCGGAAAGTTGCCGCTTCCAGGAAGCAGCCTCGGGCGCGCGTGCGGGTTTTCGGTCGGTCTCGCGGCGTGCGGATTGCCGCCGTTCCGCCTGCGAGCGGTCGGTCTGAGAAAGAAAAGGAAGATTGGCGTTTTGGCGGATAAATTCCAGCAGGTACGCCTCGGTCGCCTCGACAAATGTGGGACTCAGGAAAACGTCGTGATGGATGTTGTCCACCCCAACGGCCAGAGTGCCGAGGGGAAGCTCCGCCGAATAGGGCTTCAGGTTGACTCGCGCGGGGGTACCCGAAGAGAGCATGGACGTGCGTTCAGGCATAAGTCGCTGCGCGAGGCTCATTTACAGGTTAACAAGGGAGTAAAGCGCGAACAAGGCGGCGAAGCCTACCCGTTAACAGCAGATCGGACATTTTTGGTCGGGTATCCAGAGTTTAGTGTTTTAGAAATTTTTGTGGGTAGGCATATCGGGCTTTGAAGGAATTGGACCTTCTGGTACATCGCTCCTTGGCTTTTACGGGCTTGGCTTCTCACTTCGTCCTTGTTTCCGCGACCAACCTGAGATAGCGATGCGGCGGGAATCTCCTCCGGCGTGTTCGAGGCGGATCTCGACGGTGGGCCAGTCCGTGCGGAAGGTGAAGTGCTCGGGCCACTCGATGATCACGATGGCTTTTTCGGAGAGGGCGTCTTCGAGGCCGAGGGATTCGAGGTCGTGGAAGCTTTCGATGCGGTAGAGATCGACGTGGTAGACCTTGCACGTGTGCGGGCCGGCGAGCGACGGAGAGGCGGAAGATTTGTGATTCGCGAATTCGTGGACCAGATTGAATGTGGGGCTCGTGACGTCTTCTTCTTGGGCTGCGCCCAGGCCGCTGATGATTCCCTTGGTCAGCGTGGTTTTGCCGGCGCCGAGGTCGCCCTTCAAAAGGACCAGGACGGGCGGGCGGAGTTTTCCTGCGATTTCGCGGCCTTTGGCGATGGTTTCTTCGGCGGAGTGAGTGATGAATTCGTTGGCCGTCATTGCTGATTTTCCATCTAAATTTGGATTGCGCCTTTAGTGGAACACGCTTCAGCCTGTTGGGGTTTCCATTATTTCGTCTTACTGCTGCGCGATAAGCTATAGCGTTTTGGCAGAAACCCGACAGGCTGAAGCCTGTCCTACTGGTGTGCAGCCAGAATTCGTGCGTAGGCTTCTGGGATCGCGTCGATCAGGTCGGAAGCGATCAGCGGGGCTTCTCCAACGCGCGAGGCGGCGATATCGCCAGCGAGCCCGTGCAGGTACACCCCGAAGCTGAGCACTCGCGCCCAATCCTCGACGCCAAACTGCGCCGTCAGGCCGGCGAGAATTCCAGTGAGCGCGTCGCCGGTTCCTCCGGTGGCCATTCCGGGATTCCCTGTCGTGTTGATGTACGCGTAGCCCTGGGGCGTCGCCAGAATGGTATGAAAACCTTTGAGGATCACATGCGCGCGCCAGCGGCCAGCCGCTTCGAGCGCCACGTCCAACCGGCGCGCCTGCACTTCCTTCACCGTGATCCCAAGCAGGCGCGCCATTTCGCCCGGATGCGGTGTCATCACCATTGCAGAAGCGTGACGTTCGTTCAGAGTGTCGGCTATGCCGTCATAGGCGTTCAGGCCGTCGGCATCCAAAATTATCGGGAGTTCCGTCTGTCCAACAACCAGGCGGATGAATTGTTGCGTTTCGTGATGCATGGAAAGTCCCGGGCCGATGGCGAGAACGGATTTGCCCCGCAAAATCTCCGCGAATTGGCCGTAGTCGAGACTGCTGAGGCTCGCTGTGCCAGTTTCGGTGGCTCCCAGAGGAACCGTCATCATTTCCGGCAATCCACCGGCCACGATGGGCAGCACATTCAGCGGCGTGGCCGCGGTGACCAGGCCCGCTCCGGAACGCAGCGCGCCGCGGGCCGCAAGAATCGCCGCGCCGGACTTCCCGAGCGATCCGGCAACGATCAGTGCGTGGCCGTACGTCCCCTTATTGGCGACCGGGTCGCGCACCAGCGGCAGGCCGCGGAACTCCGCCGGCTCGATCCAGCGAATTTTCAAATGCGGGTCGGCCTCGAGCAGCTCGGACGGCGTCCCGATATCTTTTACGACCAGCACGCCGCAGCAGGGCGAATGCGGCAAAACGAGCTGCCCCACCTTGGGAGCGGTCAACGTCACGGTGTAATCGGCGGACACAACCGGCCCGCCGAAATCCTGCGAATCGGAAGCAAGCCCGGAGGGCATGTCCACGGCCACCACGACCGTCTTGCCGCGACTCTTGGCTCGCGCTTCGTTTAAATTTTCAATGACGGCGCCGAGGAAACCTTCGACTGGCCCGCGCAGCCCGGTGCCGAGCAGCGCGTCAACAACCAAGTCCGCTTCGGCCAGGGCAACGCGCGCGGATTGCCATTCCGCTTCGCTCGTGACGACGTACAATTCGCCGAGGCCTTGCTGCCATCGCTTCAAATTGGCCGCCGCATCGCCCTCGACCGAGCCCGGATTCGCAAACAGAAAAACGACAGCCGACGAACCGAAATCTTTCAGGAGTCTGGCGACCACCAGGCCGTCGCCGCCGTTGTTTCCCTTCCCGCACAGCACCAGAATTTTGCGGCTGGTGATGTCCGGGAATTTTTCGCGCAGAAACTCGGATATGGCCGTCCCGGCGTTCTCCATCAATTCGATGCTGGGAATGCCGTAACGTTCGCTGGTGAGCCGGTCCGCCTCGCGCATCTGTGCCGCGGTCAGGACTTTCACGCGCGCTTCTCCTCGGAACTCCCGGAGAAGCGCATCACGATCACGGTCATATCGTCGGCCTGCTCGGGAGATCCGGACCACTCTTCCGCCGCATGCATCATGGCTTCGCCAATCTCGTGGGCGGATTTATCTTTATTCCTTGTGGCCACGTCGATGAGGCGCGTCGTTCCGAATTCCTCGCCGTACACGTTCTCCGGCTCGATCAGTCCGTCGCTGTAGGCCACCAGCATGCCGCCGTGTTCGATTTCCACCGCGCCTTGCTCAAACGGCACGTCGTTGAACAACCCGACGACCATCCCGCCGGTTTCCAGACGCCTGACCTTGCTGCCGCAAATGTAAACGGGAGGAAGATGCCCGGCGTTGGTGTAATGAAGCTGGCGCGTCTCGGCGTCGTACACCGCAAAAAAAACGGTGGCATACCGCTCGTCGGAAGTGTTGCGGAACAAATGCAGATTGAGGTGCGAGACAATTTCAGCGGTGTCAATCTGCTCAAGGCGAATTCCCGGCTGGCCGTTCCGGTAGCGCAGGACATCACTGCGCAGCGCGGCCTGCACGTTGGCCATCAGAAAGCGCGGCGGAGATTCCCTTCCCGCTGATGTCCGCGACCGCAATGCGCCAGCCGCGTGGGCGAAATGCGGATGAAATCGTAGTAGTCGCCGCTGACCACTCTCGCCGGACGGCAGATCGCTTCGATTTCGATTCCGTGCAAGTTCGGTAGCGTGCGCGGGAACAGTTGCTGTTGCACCTCGTGCGCGATGGACAGTTCGTTCTCGAGCTTCTGCCGCTGGCGCTGTTCCTCGATGAGCGTCGAAACGGACTGCATCATGGAATTGAATGACTCGCCCAGCGCCGCGAGCTGATCGCGGTGCGGTATGCGGACGCGATAACTCAGATCGCCTTCCTGCACGTGCTGGGTCGCGCTGTACAAACTGTTGACCGCCGTGGTGATCGTCCGCGTCATGATGATGCCGGTCACGAGCGATACGATTTCGATAAGCAGAAAGACCGCGCCGACGACCAGCAGCGCCGTGGCCGCCGCGCCGCCCAAATCTCCCAGCGGACTGAAGAGCCGCCGGTTCAAGAGCGATGGACGCGTGCTGAACGATGCGAACACTCGCGCTGAACTTCCCTGCCCCTGTTGTTGGTCTATATCTCGCACTTCCAGTCCAACGATGCCCGTGATCAGTTTGTCGAAGGGATTCACAGCCTTTGGAACGGGGCGGTCCAGCGTCCCGACTTGCTCCACTGACGCGTACCGCTGCGTGCCGATGACGATCGGGATTTCCGATTTTCCGTTGCCGCTCTGCGGGCGCAGCACGTTGAATTGGATCGGCCCCAGCTCCGGCGCGAGCGTGTCGATCAGCTCGGGTGTGATGGGAACAACTACGGAAACCAGAATTCGTCCCGTTGGACTCGGGCGCGCGACCACAGCGCGTAAGGCCAGCTGCCCGTCGCTGAAAACAAGCCCACGGAAACGGCCCCGCGAGGACTCACCACTCTTCGGGAGCAATTCTTCTCCCTTGCCTGTTTCGACTTTTAGCCCGGGCAATTCGGTCATGGCATTCTTGATGTACGTTTCGGGCGCTACGGGCAAGGCCAGGGCCGCCGCGCTGCTGCCTAGCGTTGCTTCGGCGGCATATGATGTCGCCATGGCGGTGGCCACCACGCCGACGCGCTCCTCGCGCTCTTCCATCTCAGTGAAGATCACGTACGAGCCAAGCTGCCAGTACAGCAAGTACGCCGCAAGGCCGGCCATTGCGAGAAGGAGCAGCACCGGCACGACCGCAATGAAGACATATGCCGCGACCAGCCGGTTGCGCAGGCTCCAGAGGAGATGGTCGCGGGCGAGCACCCAACCGCGCACCAGCCAGTAAATCGCGGCACAAACCGCCAGGAAGGTGAGAAAACCGGACAAGGGGATCTGCTCGTATGTCTCCTGCAACACCAGGAGAGCTCCATAGATGAGGAGAATCGCGAGGGCAGTCCAATCGAACAGACTCATGCCCGCCCAAATGGCGCGGCTCCGAGTTGTCAGTGTTGAGGGCATAACTTCACGGGCGATCTTCCGCCGCGAATGAGCAGGATACTACGCCAGAAAATGCGATGGGAGATTACTCGAAAATTATTCTGAACGGCGCCGGTGGCGCAGGCTTCAGCCTGTGGGGGTTAGCCCTAGCAATGCCCAGAACCCGCAGGCTGAAGCCTGCGCCACTGGCAATTCATTTCTGTCCGAGCGTCACCGCTGCTTTTCCCTCGCGGGCCAGCAACGTTATGCGACTGTGACGAATGCCGTAGCTGAAATAAATGATCAGGCCGATCACCAGCCAGACTGCAAGCCGCACCCAGTTTGCGACGGGCAGGGAAAACATCAGGACCAGGCAACACAGGATCCCGAGAATGGGCACGATCGAGCCCAGCGGCGCGCGAAAGGGACGATGCACTTCGGGATGCGTGCGCCGCATGATCATAACCGCCGCGCATACAATCACGAAAGCCAGCAAGGTTCCGATATTCACGAGTTCCGCCAGAATTCGCAGAGGAAGGAAAGCGCCCATTGCGGCGACAAACAGCCCCGTCAAAATGGTGGATTTCCACGGTGTGCGAAACCGCTTATGCACGGCGCCAAAGAAACTCGTTGGAAGTAGCCCGTCGCGCCCCATGGCCAGAAAAATTCTGGGCTGGCTCAACATCATCACAAGGAGTACCGACGTGATTCCTGCGACAGCCCCTACAGAAACGAGCAGTTCCGCCCACGGCAGGCCTACTTGCCGGAATGCATCGGAGACGGGTGCATCAATATTGATCTGACTGTAAGGCACCATCCCGGTGAGCACGGCCGCCACGGCGATATAAAGAATCGTGCAAAGGACCAGCGAAGTCATGATCCCGATAGGGACGTCGCGCGCAGGATTGCGGGCTTCCTCAGCGTGGGTTGAAATCGAGTCAAATCCGATGTACGCGAAGAACACAATGGCCGCTCCAGCCAGCATTCCCATGGGCTGCCCGCCGGGCCCGCTTTGTCCCAGTACTGTGTGCCCAAAGAAACTGAGCCCGCTCAAACCAAATGGCGCAAACGGATGCCAATTCGCCGGATGCACATACAACCCTCCGACAACAATCACGAAGAGAACGATCGAGAGCTTCAAAATCACGATCGCCGCGTTTACACTGGCGCTCTCTTGAATACCCTTTACTAAAATCGCAGTGACAATCAGAGCGATCGCAATCGCGGGAAGGTCGAACCAAGTGCCCGTCAAAGTGAAGTGCCCTGTACTAAGATCGTAATCAAAAGGCGCGTTGGTAAAGACGTTCGGCAATGAAATGTGGAAGAAGCGAAGGAAATCCTGAAAATAATGGGACCAACCGTGTGCAACCGTGGCCGATGCCACGGCGTACTCCAGAATCAGGTCCCAACCCATGATCCAGGCAAATAGTTCGCCCAGCGTGGCGTACGCGTAGGTGTAGGCCGATCCCGCCACTGGCACCATCGACGCGAACTCCGCGTAACACAGCGCCGCGAAAAAGCAGGTTATTCCCGAAACCACGAAGGAGAGCATCAGCGCGGGGCCGGTCAGGTCGTGCGCGGCGACGCCGGTCAGCACGAAGATGCCGGTGCCGATGATCGCTCCCACGCCGAGGCTCGAGAGCTGGACAGGGCCGAGGACGCGGCGCAATTGATTCTCGCCGTGCAGTTCCTCGAGGAGCGCTTCGTGAGTCTTTACCTGGAACAGTTGGTTTGCCATATCCACCTTGCTTTTGTAGGACACGCTTCAGCCTGTCAGGCTTTCGAGTTTTCGATAAATCAAAACCCGACAGGCTGAAGCCCGTCCTACGCATATGACTTCCTCGACCACGCCCAGTACACCGGAACACCGAGCAGCACGATCACCAGGCCGGGCCAGGTGTCCTGCGTCTGGTACAGGATCAGAATCAGCATGATGATCAGCGCGGTCACGATGTAAAGAATTGGAACGATGGGATAGCCCCACGCGCGATAGGGCCGCTCGGCATCGGGGCGCTTGCGACGCAGAACAAATAATCCGCCGATGGTGAGCACGTAAAAAATCAGCACCGCAAAAATCACGTAGTCGAGCAGAACACCGTAGAGATTTCCGTAGGTCACCGCGCCCGTCGTTGCATTCACGAGGCGCGTGCGCAGCAGCACCAGGATCGCCGCCCAGATTCCCTGCAGCACCAGGCCCATCGCGGGAACGTGGTTGGCGTTGAGCTTTCCGATGCCGCGAAAAAATAATCCGTCGCGCGACATCGCGTAGTACACGCGCGCGCCCGCGAGGATCAGACCGTTGGCGCAGCCGAACGTCGAGGTCATGATCGCCAGCGCCATGAGCGTCGCGCCGCTCTTGCCGAAAATCGCGGCGAGCGTGGCGGTGGCGACGCGGTCGTCCGGCGCGTTCTGAATCTGGTGCAGCGTCAGCGTCGAAAGATATCCGAGGTTGGCCAAAAAATAGAGCGTGATGACCACCGCAGTGCCCACGGCGAGAGAAACGGGAATGTCGCGCCTCGGATTTTTCACTTCGCCGGCGGTGAACGTGATGTTGTTCCAGGCGTCCGCGGAAAAAAGCGATCCCACCTGCGAAACGCCGAACGCGATGAGCAAACCGAATGCTCCCGACGCCGCGGTCACGGATGGAATGAAGGATTTCATCCAGGCGGCGCCCGGCTCGATGGTCTGAGGATCGTGCAGCGTCCAGAGGCCGCTGAAATTGGCCTGAATTGCCGCGGCGTTCCGTCCGAGGAAAATTCCAGCCAGGATCAGCGCGGCAAGGCCCAGCAACTTCGCCGACGTGAAAACATTTTGAATCAGCTTTCCAAGTTTCAATCCGCGCGTGTTGAGCGCAGTAAGAAAGAGAATGAGCAGCAGAGCCACGAGTTGCTGCACGGAAAGGCTGATCGCGTACTTATCGGACAGCGCAACCGGAGGGACAACCCATGTGCTGGGAGAAATTGCAGGCCACACCACTCCGAGGAATCGCGCAAAACCGACGGCGACTGCGGCGATGGTCCCGGTCTGAATAACGAGGAAGAGAGTCCACCCGTACAAGAAACCCCAGAGCGGAGAGTAGGCCTCGCGAAGATAGACGTATTGTCCGCCGGCCTTTGGCATCATAGCCGCGAGCTCGCCGTAAGAAAGCGCCGCGGTCACTGTCATCAGGCCGGTGATGATCCAAGCCGCGAGCAGGCCGCCGGTCGAACCCGCATTGCGCGCGATGTCTGCCGAAACGATGAAGATGCCCGAGCCGATCATCGAGCCGACAACAATCGTCGTCGAGTCAAACAAGCCCAGCCCGCGGACGAATCCCGAGGAATCCGCTTCCACAGGAAGCGTGGCCGCCGTGCTGGATTTTGTTTCAGACACCGGGCTGCTCACTTTCTGTTCGCCGGCCTTTGTAGCACAGGCACTCTTGCCTGTGCGGTTTTGTAGGTTGCATGTACCGGCAAGAGTGCCTGTGCTACTTAAACCTTTTCTAAGCTCCGCGCGCCACGGCCAGAAATTCGCGGGCCCGAGCGCCGGGATCCGGCGCGCAGATCAGATCGCGAATCACGGCCAGCGAATCGGCGCCTGCGCGATACACTTCCGCCGCGCGTTCCAGCGTGATGCCGCCGATCGCAACCAGGGGTTTTGCAGTCATCTGCCGCGCCTTGCGCAAAAGCTCCGTCCCGACGACCGGATCGGGATTTTGCTTGGTGGCCGTCGGGAAAATGGGGCCGAAAGCAATGTAGTCGGCGGAAGTGCGGTCCGCCGCGGCGAGCTGTTCGAGCGTGTGCGTCGAAACTCCCACCCAGCGGTCTTTACCGTCAGACCCGCCGCAAATGGCGCGCGCGTCCTCGACGCTCAAATCTTCCTGACCCACATGCACGCCGCCTGCGCCTGCCAGCATAGCAATGTCCGGGCGGTCATTCACGATCAAGCGCACGCCGCGCGGCCCCAGAGCGCTCGAAAGTTGCCGGGAAATTTCGAAAAATTGGCGAGATGAAGCCGTCTTATTGCGGTACTGAATCAGCTCGACCCCGGATCCTGCCAGCGCTTCGGCCAATTCCAGCTCCGAAATGGTGAGCAAAGTAGGATCGATTATGGCATAGAGGCGGGGGAACACAAGGTTCATATGGGCTTATCCTGCGTGCGATGTGGCGAATCGGTCAAGAAAGTGGGTGTCCAGCCGCCCCGCGCTGAAGTCCGGATCCATCATGATCTTGCGCTGCAGGGGGATGGAGGTCTTGATGCCCTCGACCACGAACATTTCCAGGGCCCGGCGCATGCGGACGATGGCCTCGGCGCGGGTGTCGCCGAAGGCGATCAGCTTGGCCACCAGCGAATCGTAGTAAGGGGGGATGACGGCGTCGGCGTGCGCCGCCGTGTCCACGCGAATTCCGGGACCGCCGGGGGTGCGGAATACGGTGATGTGCCCGGCGGACGGGACGAAGGTTTCGGGATCTTCGGCGTTGATGCGGCATTCGATCGCGTGCCCGTGCAAGTCGAGCTTGCCGACCACATCCTCAAGCTTTTCGCCCGGTGGCCAGGCGAATCTGGGACTTGATCAGGTCCACGCCCGTGACCATTTCCGTTACGGGGTGCTCCACCTGGATGCGGGCGTTCATTTCAATAAAGTAGATCGAGCCGTCTTCGTCCATCAGGAATTCGACTGTGCCCGCGCTGGTGTAGCCGACTTGTTCGAGCGCCGCGACGACCCGGGCGCCGAGTTCTCGCGCGCAGCTTGGCGCTCACCGCGGGTGACGGCGATTCTTCGATGAGTTTCTGGTGGCGGCGCTGGATGCTGCATTCGCGCTCGCCCAGGTGCATGACGTGCCCGTGCTTGTCTCCCAGCACTTGAAATTCGATGTGCCGCGGCCGCTCGATGAATTTCTCGATATACACATCGGGTACGCCGAAGGCCTGCTGCGCTTCGTTGCGGGCGGTTGCAAATGCGGCAGGAAGTTCTTCCTCGCTGCGCACCACGCGCATCCCGCGTCCGCCGCCTCCCGCGGAGGCTTTCAGGATCACCGGATACTTGATGCGCGCGGCTTCGGCAAGCGCCGCCGCTTCGTCCGGCGACGATTCCCTGCGAGCCTGGAACGATGGGCAACGCCCGCGGCGGCCATTTCGCGGCGGGCCTGGTCTTTTTCGCCCATCATGCGCAGCAAGTCCGGCGAGGGGCCGATGAAGGTGATGTGCGAGGCCTCGCACACTTCGGCGAAATTGGCATTCTCGGAAAGGAATCCGTAGCCGGGATGGATCGCGTCCACGTTGGTGATTTCGGCGGCGCTGATCACCTGCGGAATGTTCAGGTAGCTTTCGCTGGAGCGCGGCGGCCCGATGCACACGGCCTCGTCGGCGAAGCGCACGTGCAGCGCGTTGCGGTCCGCCTCGGAATAAACGGCGACGGTGGCGATGCCCAGTTCCTTGCAGGCGTCGATCACGCGCAGGGCGATCTCACCGCGATTGGCTATGAGGATTTTTCGAAACATTTCAGGACGATGTAGCAAGGCCAGCCTATGGGTTTCCGCCACTATACCGAGCCGAAAACCCACAGGTAAGCCGGCTACTTTTTTCTTCCCGTGGCGCGCAGCGCGAACAGCGGTTCGCCGTACTCGACGGGCTGACCGTTTTCGACCAGAACTCGCGCCACTTCCCCGCTGATATCCGCTTCAATTTCGTTCATCAGCTTCATGGCTTCGATGATGCAGACCGTCTGGCCGGCCTCGACGAAATCTCCCACGCGGACAAAGGGCGCGGCTTCGGGATTCGCCCCGGCGTAGAAGGTGCCGACAATGGGCGACTTGATGAGGTGCTCGTCCGCAGCTGCGGCCGGCGGGGCTGAGCGGGCGCAGCCGCCCTGCGGGGCCGATTGCGAAGCGCTTGGCGGAGCCTGCGCCGGAATCACCTGCGGAGCGGCGCCTGGCCCACCGGAAGCGCCAGGACCGGGGGAGCCGCTGCGGGATCGCCTTCTTCAGGCGGATCCGCAGATCGCCGTGCGCGTATTCGAACTCTTCGAGGCCGTGCTCGGACATGAAGGACAGCAGGCGCTCGAGTTGCCCGAGATCGACTCCCGGCACGGAAATATCAGAACCGGGCTGGCTGTTTTTTGGATCCCTTCATCGTGGCGCTCAGAGTTCCAGGAATTCGCGGGGAGCGGTGGTGAGAACTTCGGCGCCGCGCGCGGTGACCAGAACATCGTCTTCGATGCGGATGCCGCCGACGCCTTCCACGTAAACCCCGGGTTCTACGGTCACAACGTTACCTGTCTCCAGAAGCTTTTTTTGGTCCCGCGCGATTCGGGGATCCTCGTGGATTTCCAGGCCGATTCCGTGGCCTGTGCTGTGAGTAAAATAACGGGCTAACCCTTTGCGCTGCAAAACGTTTCGCGCCGCCGCGTCCACCGTCCCGCAAGTAACTCCAGACCGGACCGCCTCGCGCGCTGCCGTTTCCGCCTCCAGCACCGCCTGATACCACTGGCGCACCCGCGCCGGGGCCTTGCCAACATACACGGTGCGCGTCAGGTCGCTGCAGTAGCCGCGCAGTATAGCACCCAGGTCCAACACGACCAACTCGTTTTTCCCGATTCGGCGCGCCGTTGGACGCGCATGAGGCAACGCCGAGCGCGGGCCTGCGGCCACAATCGCTTCGAACGACTCGCCGGAAGCGCCCTTGCGGCGCATGCGGTAGCCAATCTCGGCGGCCATGTCCAGTTCGGTCACCCCAGGACGGATCAGGCGAATGGTTTCTTCCATCACCTGGGAGCCGAGCCGAGCGGCATCGCGCATGCGATCGATTTCGGCGGCATCCTTGACGGCGCGCAGGTTTTCGACCAGGCCGTCGACGGCGACCCACTTTAAACGGCCACCCGCGGCCTTTCTGAGCGCTTTCCAGCCCGCCAAAGTGAGGCGCGAGGGAGAAACGACAACCTTCTGCCGCTTCCTGCCTCGAAGGTGCTCGCCAACCGCTTCCAGGAGCGAGCCCGTGTGGATGTGCACGCGGATTCCGCGCGTTTCTTCCTTGGCCTGAATCGTGAACCTGCCGTCGGTGAACAAGGTGGCTGACGCGGGATCGACCAGTAAGGCGCCCGAATCTCCTGAAAATCCGCTCAAGTAATAGATGTTTGGCAGGTGCGTTTCCAGCAACGTGCCGGCTCCGGCGGTATCCAGTGCCTGGCGAAGGCGTTTTAAGCGGGTGTTAGTGGTCGGCATAAAAAAGGGAGGAGACCGAGGTCTCCTCCCAGGTCGCGCGATATTGTACCTTGCGGGACTCAGCCCGGCAAAATTCGAGGAGTGACGAAAAACATCAGCTCCTGAGTCGTCACGTTGATGGAAGTGTGTTTGAACATGTTGCCAATGAGAGGCACGTTCCCGAGTAGCGGCACCTGGTTGATGGTGGTGTTTTGATTGGTAACCACGACACCGCCGATCACCACAGTGCCGCCATCGTTGACGAGTACCTTGGTCTGCGTCGACTCCGTATCCAGGCCCGGCTGGCCGTTCACGCTGATGGACTGATCGATCTGGGTATTCTGGATGTTGACATCCATGAAAACCGTGCCCTCCGACGTAATTTGCGGAGTCACTTCCAATTCCAGAACGGCATCCACATACTGCGTGGAAATCGTGTTGTTGATATTGGTTTGAATCGGGACTTGTTGTCCTTGCTTCACGGTCAGCTTCTCGTTGTTCTGGGTGATGCCTTTGGGTTCGGAGAGGATCTTGCCGACGCCGTGGCTCTCCATCAAGCTAAGTATGAAATCAATTGCGTAGTTGTGGCCCTGGGTGGCAAAGGTGAAGCCGCTGTTGGGCGCGGTGGCGCCGAGATTGGTATTGAGCGGAATCTGGGCTGACGGGGCCGTACCGGTTGCGAACGGGGTACTCACAGAGTGGATGACGGGACTCAGGAAAGATGTGAGTCCGGTCAATCCGCCGAAGGCCGTGTTGCCTGTGACACCCGTGGGAGCGGAGAACCCAAACTGCGTGCCGATTTCGCGGGCAAACGAACGGGAAGTCTGCACGACGCGCGCATCAATTTCGACCTGTTGCGATTTGCGGTCGATCTGGCGCAGCAGGTTGTCGATTTTCGGTATCGAGGAGGGGATATCCCGAATGATCAGGGTATTCGAACGAATATCGGCAAAAACATCGCCGCGGGCGGTCAGGATCTTTTTCAGCGTGGCCACCATCGAGTTTGCCTGAGCGTAACTCAGGACCCGGGTGACCGTGACCGTTTCGACCGCGTCAGACTGCGCCTTGAGAAGATCGCGGCGCTGGTCGGCTTCACGCCTGAGGGTATCTTGCGTTGCGATCCTCAGCACATTGCCGTCGATTTCCTTGGTGAGGCCGTTGTTGCGCAGCACGATGTCCAAGCCCTGGTCCCAGGGAACTTCGTCGAGAACCAGAGTCACTGTTCCGCGAACCGACGGGTCCAGCACAACGTTCAGCCCGCTGATTTCATGAATCAGGCGGAAGAAATCCTTCAAATCCACGTCCTTGAGATTCACGGAAATCGGATCTCCCGTATATTTCTTTTCCGGCACGGGCACGCCAGTGGGAGCCTGGGCATCGGCCGCCGCAGGATTTTGCGCCTGAGGTGCGGCTGGTTCACCGGCAGGCCGCGCGAACCCCATGTCTGACCTGGTCAGCCAGGTTGGCAGCGGCATATTCGGCACATTGACCGCCGTCAGCTTGTGCTGGACGGGCATTTTAGCCGGATGGAGCGCTGCGGGAATTGCCTGAGCCGCCGGGGTAGTGAAAAAAATCGTTAAATTCGAGCCGTCGGCCTGCGTGCTGTACGGAACCATCTTGGCAAGATCGATTACGATTCGTGACTGCCCGGGAACCGGTTGCCCCATGCGCACGTCCAGAACCGGCGCGTACTCACTGGACACTTTGCTTTTCACAACATTCAATTGTGTACCCGCAAAATCCAGGACGAGGCGAGGCGGTGAGTCCAGGCGGGAAGCCTGGAAATGCAGCTCGCCGGTGCCGCGGATGCGCACGGCCGTTTGCGGACCTGGCTGGGCGACTTCAACAGCCGAGATCGAGGCCAGAGGTGCGGGCGCGCCCACGAGTATTTGCTGAGCCACTTGCGCGCGCGCGGGTTGAACTGCAACCGCGGCGCCTGCCAGCCATAGGCAGCTGAACCCGAGAGCCGGCCAATTGGTCTTCATTGCTGTTCTCCTGGACTAGGGTAAAGTCGCTTGGTCACCACGTGCTCGAGCGGTTTTCCAAATGCGTCTTTGCCAATCTCGTGAAATGAAATAGCGTCGAGGGCGATTTTGTCGACGGACCCGTCATACAATTTGTCGCCTTCCCTCAGAAAATAAACTCGCTGCTGCGAGTTCGAAACGATGGCGATCATCCCGCTGGCGCTGCGCACGATGCCGTCGATTCGCAAAGTATCGACGATCAGGCCCGCCTTTCCAGGCGGGAGATTTTCCGGCGGCGCATTGCTGGCTTTCGCCTTGGTAAGCAGCGCGTCGAACGGATCGCGTCTCACCAGAGGCTTTTCCTCCGCAGGCTTTTCGGCGGACGGCTTGCCGGACGCCGCGGATGCCGTCTTCGTGGAATCCTTGGCGTCTGCCGGAGCTTTTCCGGGAGCCTTTGCCGGGGCTTTCGCCGGGGCCTTGGCGGCCGCGGGGCCTGGACGCTTTGCTGGAGCCGGCGCCGGTGCCTGCGGGGCGCTGGACGCCTGGGATTGGCCGGGAGCTTGTTTGGACAGTTGTTCGCGGACCGCGTTCGGCTGAACGTTCGGATGGTCTTGCGCCAAGGCACAGGTCGCAAGAACCGCCGAGAGGGCCAGCGGCAAAAGGGTTCGCGATTTTTTTGCGAGTCGCATAGTCAGTCGGCTCGATTCCGCCTATTTTTTTACGGGCGGTTTCTTTCCCGCCGCGATGATCTCATCCGTCGGCTTGCTAAAGAACGTTGTTACCGTGCACGTTCCCGTAACCGTCGTGCCGGGCCGCACGGGGTACTTCGATTTCGACGTATCCGCAAGGCCGGAGAACGTCAGGTCGCCCACATTGATGATCCGGGACAGGCGGCTGAGACGGGAAAAGAAATCCTCGATGCTGAAGTACGGCCCGTCCACGCTGATCAAGAACGGCAGCTCGTAGTGATAGTCCCTGGGAACGACGGGTTGCGCCGTCAGACTGCGAATCTGCACGCCCGAAGCGGAAGCGGCTTCCTGAAGCAACCGCATGAACTCGTCGACCTCTTTTTCTTCCGGTACGATCGCCTTCAAGGTGTCCAATTGCTTTTCCAGAGCGGCCATTTCCACTTTGAATTCCGCGTTGCGGCGCTCGTAAACTTGCAGTTCCGACACCTGACGATTCAAATCGGAATCCTTACTGTGATTTGCATCCAGAGTATTCCGCATGGCTGCCACCGGAGACACGGGGATGTATTCACCCGCTCCAAAAATGACCAGCGCGAGCGCGAAAAAGATCAGCGCTTGCAGATACCACGGATATTCGCGGAACGAAATCGCCATCGCTCCCCCTAAGTATTCCCCGCCTTGCGGGCCGCCGGCGGCGTGTTGGCGGCCGGCGCGGCTTTGCCAGGGGCGGCCGGCGCAGTGGCAGCGGTTTGCGGCAGACCAAACTGAGCCGTCAGGCTGAACGTAAAAATTTCGATCGTCTTGCTGGTGTCATCCTGGTGCGATTCCTTAATTTCCACCGTTTGGAAGTAACCCGAGCGCTTGAGTTGCGTAATGTAGTTGGCAACCGCGTTAATCGAACCCGCCGAGCCGTTGATAGTCAGCGCATCCCCTTTGCGTTCCACGGAAGTAAGCCATAGGGTGTCGGTGCGGCTGACGGTGTTGGCGATGGCTTCGAAGAGCTCCTGGCCGCCGGTGCGGTTCCGCTGGAGTTCCTCGATGACGCCAATCCTTTGCTGCAGGACGGCTCGTTGCTTTTCGAAATTGTCCACTTGCTGCTTCAATTGTTCGAGTCTGGCCTTTTCGCCGGTCTGTTTCTGGATGTGCGCCAGGATCTTGGTATTCTCGCGATCGAGCAGCAGGTAGTGCCCGTACAGGGCTCCAAGGCTGACGACCAGCGCAATCACCAGCAGCACATATTGCAGCGTGGCCTCGAGCGGCACCGTCGTGCGGGTGGCTTTCGGCCGTGCTCTCCCGAGTAGGTTGATGCGAATCATTGTTCGTCAAAGCTCCTGAGCGCGAGTCCCACCGCGATCGCCAGTCGCGGGGCAAGTTCGCGAATCTGATCCTCGTTGTGGCGAGCCGGATTGATCACGATTTTGCGAAACGGGTACATTTCCTCGACTGGAACGGCAAACTCTTCGCGCAGCACATCCATCAAGCCGGGCACGCGAGCGCTGCCGCCGGCCACTACAATTTTCTGGATGCTCTCGCCCGTCGCGGTCGCGCGGAAAAAGTCGAACGTTTTTTGAATTTCCAGGACCAGGATGTCCGTCACCGAGCGCAGGATGGTGGCGCGGTGCTCGTCGGCTACGCCGGCGATGTCCTCGCCATGCTTCAGCCGTTCGGCATCTTCAAAGCTCAGGTCCAGTTCCTTTTGCAGCGCGTCGGTATATTGGTTGCCGCCGACCGAAACGTCGCGCGTAAACAGGGGGATGCCGCCGCGCACGATATTGATATTCATCACGCTGGCGCCGATATTCAGCAAGGCGATGGTCTGGCCGGGATCCGGATCGTAATTCTCCTCGTAGCAATTCTGAAGGGCAAAGGCGTCGATATCGACCACCGTGGAATTCTTCCCGGCCTGCGCCAGAACGTTGGTGTGGTTCAGGATTTTGTCTTTTTTTACGGCGACCAGCAGGACGTCCATTTGCGAGTCCACGGACTCCAGCAGCTGGTGGTCCAGGTTCACGTCCGCGATATCGAAGGGAATGTGCTGGCTGGCCTCGGATTGGATGCGATCGTAAAGCTCCTCCTCGGTCATGGAAGGCAGCGAGACCCGCTTGACAATCACCGAGTGGCCGGAAACGGCGGTGGCCACATTTTTGGTTTTGACTTTATGGGAGTCAAAAATGTTGCTGATGGCGCCGGCGACGAGCGGGGCGTCCATAATCGCTCCGTCTACCACCGTATCCTGGGCCAGAGGTTCCAGACCAAAACTGACGAGCTCGTACCCGTGCTTCGTGCTCTTCAGCTCCACGGCTTTAATGGAGCTGGAGCCGATATCCAAACCGACGAGAGCCTTTTGTTTCGAGCTACCAAACATGTCCAGACCCCTCAGGAATCCCTCGCTTGCCGGATCTTTCCGTCTCTACTTCGCGATCCGCTCAAGCGCCCGGCCCGGTTAACCTTGGAACCAAAGCCGCCATCACACTCGCATTGGTCATGAGTTAGAACCTGGCGGCATGCCTGCCCCGACCCGGTTTACTGTATTTAAACCTGCGTCCGCCGCGCTGGCAGAAGCCGGTCGAACCTGTCGCTTCGGTTGATTTCTCCAACTTGCTCCCCATCATGGGCCCCATACGGCCCCCGGGAACACAATGCGGCCTGAAAATGTCGTCCCGCAGAGCGGTGGCCGCGTACAGCGAATTTGGCATCCCGCACCTTGAGTGTCAAGCAATGGGATTCGCAAGTTGTTCTGATTAATACCGCTTACGCGGCTGACCGTGCGGACAGAAAAAGGGCAGAAAGCGCAATAGGTAGGGTATTATAAATACTAGGACTACTATTACTGGTATGGGCTTTCCAGACACTTTTTCCAGGACTTTGTTCTACCGCGCGAGACCCAGCGTCTCCCAGATCGAGTCGATGCGCTTTTTGGTGGCAGAATCCATGACAATTTCATCCGGCCAGGGGCGCCGGAAGCCCTCGCTTTCCCATTTGCGCGTCGCGTCGATGCCCATTTTTGAGCCGTAATCCTGGATGCGCGAGGCGTGGTCCAGGGTATCGGCCGGACCCATTACAAACTCAACATCGCGCTCGGGATCGATGGCGCAGAGCGTTTTCCACACGACTTCGCGCGAATTCTGCACGTTTACGTCATGGTCCACGACCACGACGACCTTGGTGAACATGGCCTGCCCCAGCGACCAGATCGCGTGCATGATTTTTCGCGCGTGGCCGGGGTAGGATTTGCGGATGGAAACAATCATCAGGTTGTGAAAGACGCCTTCGGCCGGCATGGCCACGTCCACAATTTCGGGATACTGCATTTTCATCACGGGGAGAAAGACGCGCTCGACGGCATGGCCCATGAAAAAATCTTCCTGCGGCGGCGGGCCTACGATGGTGGTGAGGTAAATAGGATCGCGGCGCTGCGTGATGCAGGTGACGTGGAAAACAGGAAACTCTCCTTCGAGCGAATAGAAGCCGGTGTGATCGCCGAAGGGGCCTTCGGTGCGCATTTCCTTTAAATTGACATAGCCTTCGAGGACGATTTCGGAATTGGCGGGCACTTCGAGATCGCACGTTTCGCAGGAAACCATTTCCACGGGATCGCGGCGCAGGAAACCCGCGAACATCATTTCATCGAGATCGGGCGGGATCGGCAGGATGCCGGAGAGGCAAGTCATGGGGTCCGATCCGATGGCAACGGCAACGTCGATGCGGCCGTCGGGATTGGCGGCGCGGGCGCGGCGGAAATGTTCGGCGCCGTGCTTCTGCGTTTGCCAGTGCATGCCGGTGGTTCGTTCGTCATACACCTGCATGCGGTAGACGCCGACGTTACGCTTCCCTGTTTCCGGATTGCGCGTGAAAACCAAGGGCCAGGTGATGAAACGCCCCGCGTCCTGCGGCCAGCACTTCAGGATTGGAAATTCAAACAACGAGAAATTTTCGCGGCGAATGATTTCCTTGCACGGGCCGGTCTTCACGGACTTCGGAAAAAACGAGCCGAGCTCGGCGAGCTTCGGCAACATTTTGATTTTGTCGAGCAAGCCCTGCGGCGATTGCATGTCGAGAAATCCGCGGATGCGCGCCGCAACGTCGTCAATGTTCGAGACTTCCAGAGCGAGATTCATGCGGCGTTCGCTGCCCAGCATGTTGATGAGCAGAGGAACGCGCGAGCCCTTCGGTTTTTCAAACAGCAGGGCCGGGCCGCCGGCGCGCGTCACGCGGTCGGTGATCTCCGTGATCTCGAGGACCGGATCGATTTCCGCGGCGATGCGCCGCAGCTCGCCCTCTTTCTCGAGCTTCGCAATGAATTCGCGCAAATCCCGGTACGCCAATACAACCTCCCGATATTGTCGGCCGCCACAACGATGTGCGGCCTTGGCCGAACGCAACGCGACACTCTAACATGAAATGGGCAGCCAGGAATTTCTGCAACAGTCTTGTCGATTGGAGGCTTGCGGCGTTTCCGTTCAAGGCTGGAAGTCGCAATCGTTCTACCAGAGTTTCGCGAGACTTTCGAGTCCTTCGAGATATTCTTCTTTCTCGATCCGGCTTTCGACGCCGAATTCCGTCAGGATGGTCATCATCTGTCCGACCGGAAGCCCGGCAAGCTCCGCGGCTTTGCCCAAGGAGGCTTCGCCCTTCTTGTATCGCTCCACAGCGAGCAAGATT
The DNA here is from genome assembly GCA_963804145.1 of uncultured Acidobacteriota bacterium. Classification (GTDB taxonomy): domain Bacteria; phylum Acidobacteriota; class Terriglobia; order Acidiferrales; family UBA7541; genus Palsa-360. Next base: position 471,307 of record CAWDPI010000013.1, read on the forward strand.
CTGCCGCGCGTGACCAGATCCCTCACAGCCTTGGATAGGTCACTGCGCTCTTCCTTGCTCATCTCGCTGAGAAACTCATAGTTTTCGCGGTCCATTCGGATACTCATCGTCTTGGTCATTTTCCCGCCTCCAATTTCAGTCGCGCATCCTCGATAATAGAGCTCCGATATCGTCCGTAAACGGCCAGCGTACTTAGTTTCGCCAGAGCACTGCTGCGGGAAATCAATCCCTTCTGATAGCTCCGAATCAATATACCTAAAGCAGTGGTGAAACCAATCCCAAGGAGTTTGCAGGCATTTATTCCGCTCTTGTCGTCGATTCCTACTAGTTGGGCCCTTTCTTTCAAAGCAAGTGCAATCGCCTCTGCTTCAGCTTTGCCGAGACCGAAATCCACGGACAGTCTGACAACCAGCTTCTTGTTTTTCACGGCCACGACTTTGATTCTCGACTCATCCAGAGCCTTTTGAATCATCAGCGCGTCCAAAGTTTTCTTTACGGCGCAGCATTCCCTGGCGACCTCTCCCGGAACTGCGACCCCCCGACCGACGGCCGCCAAAAACGAGTCGAGGAGGTCGACCTTCGTAATCAGGATCAGCGTCGATGCATCCAGCACAATCATTATGACAAATTATGACAAATTATGACAAACGTAATTATAGCACGGTTTTGACCGGATAAAAATCAACTGGAAATTGCGCCAACAGATCAATGGAGACTTCTTGCAAGACTACGGCTGGTTTGGTAGCGTTAGCCTAGTGCGGGCGTAGTTCAATGGTAGAATAGGAGCTTCCCAAGCTCTAGACGTGGGTTCGATTCCCATCGCCCGCTCCAAAAATCCGCAAAATTCACGTTGATTCGGCTGCCCTTACTCACCAGCCATCCCCTAATTTGGTCTCAAAAGGCAGAGTTTTGCACCCATTTTGCACCCTAGTTCCGTGATAGGCGGCAACGACGTTTCTAGACTTTAACGAATGGTTGGCGGGCGCCAGACTAATAGTGGTTAAGCGCCCGCCATTTCTGAACATCTATAAGCTGGTAGCGGAAGGAAGTGAGAAATGGAGGCGCAGGAAAACCTAATTGCACGTGCGCGGCTTCCTTCCTCAAAGGTCACTTGCAATCGGCCGCGCAGGCCGTGAATAAACTGGAGAATCGTTTCGGCTTTCGTTTCCAGGATCGCTTCCATCACCAGAGTACCGGCCGAATCTAGAACCGCCGCAGAGATCGTTGCCTGATGAACATCGAACCCAATATACTTAGCGTCATTCATGACAGGGTGCTCCTTTCTGTAGGCGTTGATGCGAGAGATCAAAACCTACTTCAAAGGGGCGCCCTTTTATAATGCGTTTCACAGGCCCTATCCTGTCCGGGTGGGGGATCACTTGCGGCTTGCCCGTATTCCGTTACCTTATCGATCTTTGATGGAGTAAACTCAGCCTTCTTGGTGCCATGCCACTATCCGCAGGCACCAAACTCGGCCAGTACTCGGTGCTCTTGCAAATAGCGAGGGATGGACCCGCACTACTCTTAAGGCAGGAGACAAGATCACGATTGTCGGTCCGCAAAACAAGAATGGTTCCGGTGACTTGAACCTCTGCCACGAGAGTAAAAT
>CAWDPI010000014.1:0-44656 GCA_963804145.1 uncultured Acidobacteriota bacterium
GTCGACACGGACCAAATGGTCCCCAAGCAATTCCTGAAACTCCAGACCAAGCAAGGCTACGGCCGAGTCCTGTTCTACGATTGGGCGTACTCCCCGGAGATAAGCCCAACCCGGAATTCATCCTGAACTGGCCGCGATATAAAGGCGCTTCCGTCCTGCTCGCCCGCGCCGGTTTCGGATGCGGTTCGAGCCGCGAGCATGCCCCGTGGGCCATCGCCGATTACGGGTTTCGTGCCATCATCGCGCCTGGCTACGCCGATATTTTTTATAGCAACTGCTTCATGAGCGGCATTCTTCCCGTTATCCTTCCCGAAGCGCAGATCGATGAACTCTTCCGTCGCACGGAGCAGCAAGAGGGGTATTCCCTCACAGTCGATTTGCCCGCGCAAACGGTCACCGACACGAGCGGGCTAAGCTACCACTTTGAGGTCGATGAATTCCGTAAGCACATCCTGCTGGAAGGGCTCGACGAAATTGGCCTCACGCTGAAAAACGCCAATCGCATCGCCGAATACGAGAATACACACCAGCCAGGCGCCACGATGTACTCGCCAGTGGATTCCAAATACAGCGCCCAGAAGTAAATCGGTATCGGGCGCGAGATAAGATTCAAAGGTCTCGACGTTAACAATCCCGAAACAGATTCGGTCCCATTCAGGGCCGCCACTCCCCTTTTGGAACGGCTGTCCCTCCGCCCGTCACTAAATCTTCTTTCTGGGGATCGCAAGCCACACCCGCTCAGCCACTTAGTGAAAGAATCGGGCCTGCAGGATGGGCACATGGTTGCGAGGAGAAACCAAGGGCGCATCCGGGCAAGAATTGTGATCTGGCGCTGAATACTGGGAGGGGCCTTTCTGATGACGGTTCGCCGAAAAACCCTGCTGATCATTGCCCTCACATGCCTTGGGCTCGTCATCGTCCTGTATGCCGCCTCCCGCTCCTTCCTGTTGGGCGGATTCATTAAGCTCGAACAAACCTACGCGCAAGAAAATTTGCAGCGCGTCCTCAATGCCTTGGATCAGGACATAGCCGCAATGGACCGCTTTACTTTTGACCGCGCATCCATCGATGAAACCTATGACGGCATGTCGGCTCAGGATCCCGAACTTCTCCATTGGCTAATCGGAAAAGATGCTACCGGCACCGTGCAGACGCAGCGCCTCAATTTCATGCTGCTGATCGACACCTCGGGCCATATCATCGCCGGCAGAGGCTATGACCCTGCGCAGAAGCGGGTCATTGACATTCCGGAAAGTCTAAAAGCACATATTCTTACGAGCGACCCGCTCCTGCAATTGACGGCCTCGAACGGTAAAGTGAATGGAGTGCTGCTCCTTCCCGAAGGGCCCCTTCTGGTGGTCTGCCGTCCAGTGATCCGGCCGAATTCGGAGGACCCGCCTCGCGGGTTCATGCTCTCCGCGCGGTATCTGGAAAGCGCGGGCGACCTGAAAGGATTGGAAAGGACCACCAACTTTCCCCTCTCCGTTCACAGGGTGGACGAACAGAACTTGCCGGAGGACTTTTCGGATGCGCGAACGCATTTATCTAAACAAGGCGACATCTACGTCCGCCCCATCAGCGACTCCGCTTTGGGCGGCTATGCCTTGCTCTACGACATTTACGGAAAACCGGCATTGATTCTGAAGGCCGACATACCCCGGAGAATGTACCGGCAAGGCTTGGCCAGCCAGTTGTATTTCGTTGCGTCTCTCGGGATCGCGGCGGCCGTTTTTGCAATCGTAGTCATGCTCCTGCTCGAAAAAGTCGTGGTTTCCCGCCTCAGCAAATTGAGCGCAAGTGTCGCTGCCATCGCCAGCAGCGGAGACGCTTCGGCCCGCTTGCATTGCCCTGGGAGCGACGAAATTTCCGACCTGGGCCAGGCCATCAACCGAATGCTGGACTCCTTGCACCTTTCCCAGAAACTGAAACACAGTGCGGAAGAACGCTACCGGGTCTTCATGAACAACATCCCCGCCATTGCTCTGATCAAGGATAGCCAAGGGCGCATTCTCTATATCAACGAACCCATGTGCAGAACCTTTGACCTCAAATTGGACGACGTGCTAGGAAAAACAGCGGGCGGCTGGATTCCAGAAGAACTGGCCAAAGCGATTCGCCAGCATGACCGGGAAGTCCTCACCACAAAACGGCCGCACCAATTCGAGGAAGCCTTCCCTACTCCGGACGGAATTCCGCATCGCTGGCTGAGTTTTAGATTCCCTCTGGAAGGACCCGAGGGAGACCTGCTGGTCGGAGTCGGTCAGCATCGATATCACGGACCGCAAAGAAGCGGAATTGGCGCTGCAAGCAGCCAAGGAAATGGCGGAGACCGCCAATCGCGCCAAGAGCGAATTCCTGGCCAACATGAGCCACGAAATCCGCACGCCCCTGAATGGCGTCCTCGGCATGACCCAGCTCGCCCTGGAAACCGACTTGACCTCCGAGCAGCAGGAATATCTCGAAACCGTGAAACTTTCCGCGGATTCCCTGCTCACCGTGATCAACGACATTCTCGATTTTTCCAAAATCGAAGCCGGCAAAATCGATCTCGAAAGGATCGATTTCGACCTTCGCGAAACGCTGGAAACAATCATCAAGACCCTGGCCCTGCGCGCCGGTGAAAAAGGCCTGGAGTTGCTTTGCGACATCGCCCCGGATGTTCCCGAGGGCATTCAGGGAGACTCTTCCCGCTTGCGGCAGGTGGTCGTAAATCTGGTCGGCAACGCCATCAAATTCACCGCCGCGGGTGAGGTCGCGCTGAAAGTGCGGCGCACTCAGGGAGAGGGTGGAGACCACCTCCTTCATTTCATCGTCTCCGACACGGGAATCGGGATTCCTCTGGAGAAGCAGAAATCGATCTTCGATCCATTCAGCCAGGCCGATACCTCCACTACGCGCAAGTTCGGCGGAACGGGTCTGGGCCTCTCCATTTCCGTTCGCCTGGTGCAAATGATGGGCGGAAACATGTGGGTCGAAAGCAAGCCGGGCGCGGAGACCGAGTTCCATTTCACGCTGCCGCTAGTCCCCGCCGTGGAACCGCTAAAGAAAGATTCTGGCGCGAGTTCCGATCTGCTGCGCGGAGTGAAAGTCCTGATCGTGGACGACAACAGTGCGAGTCGCAAGATGCTAGAAATTATGCTGAAACCGTGGGGAATGCTTCCCCATTCGGTGGAAGGCGGCGCCGAGGCGATTGTGGAACTTCTTTCCGCTTCCTTCGCGGGCGAGCAATACGGGCTGATCGTTAGTGATGTGCTGATGCCCGGGATGAATGGCTTTGACTTCGTCGAGCGCGTCCGCCAGACACCTGAGCTCTCCTCCGCAAAAATCATTATGATGACCTCCTCAGGGCAAAGAGGCGATGCGGCGCGATGCGAGGAATTGAAAATCGCGGCTTACGTGATGAAGCCCGTCCGTCAGTCCGAACTTCATGAAGTCATTTCCCGCCTTCTCGCGGGCCACGGGCAAAGAGACTCGCAACCCCTGCTCACCCGGTACGCGCTTGCAAACGCGCGTGACGCCGAGGTGTCCCTCCGCATCCTGGTCGCTGAAGACAACGCAGTGAACCAGAAGCTCGTGGCACGGCTCCTCGAAAAGCGCGGGCATCGCGTGAAGGTTGTTGCCAACGGGCGCGAGGCACTCGATTCCCTCGATCAAGACACTTACGATTTGGTTTTGATGGACGTGCAGATGCCGGAAATGGACGGGTACGAAGCAACCGGCGAATTGCGGAAACGTGAAAAACAAACCGGGGGCCACACTCCCATCATCGCCCTGACGGCGCATGCGATGAAAGGAGACCGCGAGCGTTGCCTCGAAGCAGGAATGAATGGCTATCTTTCAAAACCCATCCGCGCCCAGGAATTAGATGAAGTGCTGAGGAATTACATGAGCGTACCAACGGTGCAGACGCTTGCGCCAGAGCCTGAGACACAACGCAAGTAACCGGGTGCCCCATCCTTGCGGATTGTGCAAGGGTGGGGATTTTCGGAATTAAAATCCCACTCGTCTCACCACCTCCCATCATTCCAGTAATCTAAACCCCCACCCTTTGAAAATCGCAAAGGGTGGGGCACCCGCGCTTTCTATAATCTCTCCGAAAACTAAAAATTCACGAACGCAAATCCTCCCTTTGAATTTACGACCCGGCAGAAGGAATCGTTCCCTTCCATTCCGCAATACAAATCCCGGCCAAAATGAGCGCGGCTCCGGCCAGCGGCCTTCCGCCAAGCCGCTCGTGCAGCACCACGTAAGAAGTGATCGCGGCGAACAGGGGTTCGGCGGTGAGGATCAGCGCCGTGTTCGTCGCGGTAGTATGACGCTGCCCCCACACGAGAAGCGGATAGGCGATAGCCGTCGTGAAAATCGCCGTGACGATCACTCCGAACTCCATCTGAAATGTGAAGCGCACAAAAAACGGTTCCCAGTGCGTCACATCAAAAATGGGCACGGCGATCGTCGCCAGCACTCCCGCGAGAATCACCTGCAGGCAGCTCAGTGCTCCCAGCGAATATTTTCCCGTGTACCGCGCGATGAATATGATTTGAAACGCGTAGAGCACCGCGCAGCCCATCACCAGCAAATCGCCGCGATTCAGATCGGCAAATCCCTCCCGCGGCACGGTGAGAAAATAAAGTCCCGCAAAAGAGGCCGCCGCGCCTCCCCAGGCCCACGCGCCAATTCTCTTTCGCCAGAACGCGGCCAGAAAAACGGGGACTAGCACGACGCTCACTCCCGTGATGAAGGCGGCTTTCGACGCAGTCGTCCGTGCAATCCCGGCGGTTTGAAACGCGTAGCCACCGGACATGAAAAGCCCGACCTGAACGCCGGCCCACGCTTCGGCGCGCGTGAGTTTGCGGAGATCCTCGCGGTAGAGCCATACCAACGGCAGAGCGCCTAACAGGAATCGCGCGGACAGGTAGGCGAACACGGAAATATCGACGAGCGCGTCCTTCACCACCACGAAGGTCACTCCCCACAAAAAGGAGCAGAGCATCAGCGCGCAGTGGGCTTTGAAGCGGTCGCTCACCGGAGTCGCATTTCCCGGTCGAAGAGTGGAAATCGCAAGGTAGCGGCAATTTTTCGCGGCGCGGGCTTCATCGAGTGTTCGAGTCTATTGATCCGCCGCTGCAAAGGCAACCTGCCCTTCAGCAAAGGAATCCCATGATTGAGGATTCCAGCGCTTCCCGGATGGCTTGTCTGCTAAAATGTTGGAGATCGAACTCGTTGTTACTAAGAATGCTTGTGCCATTCCGCAATTCCATTCGGGCAAAGGCCATCCTGGCGGCCCCGTTTCTCCTGGCGGCGCTTCTCTGCCCCGCCGCGCGCGGCGGCGATAAGGATAAGGAAAAGAAACCGGAAAAGGAAAAAAAGGAAAAGATCGAGCCGTGGGTCGAAATCCGCACGGCCCATTTCATCGTGGCCAGCGACGGCGGAGAAAAAACGGCCCGCCGGTTCGGCGATGAATTTGAAACGCTGCTGCGCGTCTTCCAGGCCACCATGCCGGATTGCCGGATCAGCAGCGGCGTCCCCGTGCGCATCCTCGTACCGAAGGACGAGAAATCCTTTGGCCGCGCGTTTCCCGATTTTCCATATGACAAACGTCGCGAACAGCCGCCGGGCCTTTTCTTTTCCGGCCCGGAGAAAACATATATCGGCGTACGAGCCAACGTCTCCGGCCATTTTCCCTACCTGGAAATTTTTCAGAACTACGCGCGTGAAATTTTAAAGCGCAGCTACCGCAACCTGCCTCCCTGGCTGGAGGAAGGCTACTCGACGGTGTACGGCAACCTGAACTTCACCGATCACGGCTTTCGCATGGAAAGGCCCGATCCCGACGATCTGAGCGTGCTGTTTGAAAGCCCGCTTCTTCCGCTCGATCTGGTCCTGCACGTCGACCACAGTTCGCCTTACTACAGCCCGGGAAATAAAGGGTCGGTGTACTTTGCGGAGTCGCGCGTGCTCGTGCATTTTCTGATCAGCGACCCGCAGTTCGCCGGAACGAAGTCCATGGATCGCTACGTCGCCGCCGTGAATGGCGGAGCGGACTCGCTGCAAGCCGCGCGCGACGCCTTCGGCGATTTGAACCAGCTGCAAGCCAAGCTCGACGCCTTCGTCAAATACGTGAATGGACCTCCGGCGCAGATCCCGGTTGACGCCGCGAACGATTCCGGCAGCTCCCCTCGCACGCTTACCGCGCCGGAATTCGAGGCGCGCATCGCGGATTTCCTGGCCCTCCGCGGAAGGGCCGCGGACGCTCAGGACAAGCTGGAGGAAGCCCTCATGACCGAACCCTCGCTGGCGGAGGCGGAGCAAAGCCTGGGATTCATCCTTCTGAAAAAAGACGATCTGGACGAGGCGCAAAAACACTTCGAAAGCGCAGCGCGCCTCGATCCGAATGACGCGCTCAACTTTTACGGCCAGGGACTCGTGGCCATGGCCAATGCCGGCAATGGTCCCGTTCCGCCCGGAGCTTTTGCCTCGCTCGAAAAGTCGGTGTCACTGAACGCTGACTTCGCTCCCGCGTGGGACAGCCTTGCGATGCTCTACTCCCAGCGGGATGAAACGCTTGCAAAGGCGCTTGCCGACGCGAAGCGCGCGGCCGCGCTCGCACCCGGAGAGCCCCGCTACCGGTCGGCGGTGGCCGCACTCCAGGATCACCTCGACCATCCCGAAGAAGCGCGCAGGATCCCCGCTCCGAGTCAGCTATCCGCGCGCGATCGAGCCACCACCGATAAACCAGGCGACGCCGCCGCGCGGATTTCCCCGCGGCAACCTCCCGCTCCCCCGCCCCCCTCGAGCAACGCTCCGGCAAAGGCAGCCACGTCCGATCCCGGCCTGCGCATCGAGCGCAAGACCGATCCGGCGGACAAGCCGTCCACAACAGCAACCGCTTCCGCAGCGCCGAAACCAGAGCCGGCCCCCGCGCCTGTGGTGCCGGTCTTCTCACCCACAAAGGTCTATTCGATGATGGGCACCATCACGGATGTGAACTGCACGAACGCGCCGCAAGTTCAAATCACCATGAAATCCCTGACCATCGTCATGAAATTGCACGCCGCCGAGCTGGCAAAATTGTCAATCAAGTCCGCCGGCTCAGACGCCGCCGTGAAGGAAACTTCCTGCAACAGTCTCCGTGGACGCAGCGTGCGCGTCTCCTACACGCTGGTGTTGAACCAACCCTGGGACGGAGAAATGCAGGAAGTAGAATTTCGCGCCCAGCCTTGAAAAGTCCCAAAGGGTTTTACGGGTGCCCCACCCTTTGCGCCTTTCAAAGGGTGGGGGTTTAAATTCCAGAACTATCAGGACTGTATGAGTGGGAAGACTCCTCGAAAACCCCCAGCCTTGCACAACCCGCAAGGATGGGGCACCCGCTCTTTCAATTCACACACGTATTGACAACTTAACAATCCATGCGATACAGCTGTTCGTATGCCAGTCCGGCGCTTACTCTGCATCATCGCGTGTTGTGGAATCGCCCTCTTCGCCGCGAAAGAACTGAGGAGCAGCCCCGTCCCAGCCGACAGGCCGGAAACGTGGATCGAGGCCGCGACTCCCCACTTCACCGTAATGAGCGACGACGGAGAAAAGACCGCGCGCCGCATCGCACAGCAGTTCGAGCAGATTCGCATCCTGTATTCCAAGGCGCTCTCGCCGAATTTGCGCCTGGACCCAGGAATTCCCATCGTGATCATCGCGGCCAGGAACGAAAAATCTCTTTCTCAAATCATTCCGGAATACTGGGCGCAAAAGGGACACACGCATCCGCCGGGATTATTTTTGCCTGGCGAGGAAAAGAATTACATCGCGTTGCGCACGGATGAGCAGGGCGAATTTCCCTACCTGACCGTCTATCACGAATACGTCCATCTGATCTTAAATTTGAACTACCAGCATCTTCCGCTGTGGCTCAATGAAGGCTACGCAACTTTTCTCGGAAGCGCCACGATTCTCCCCAAATCCGGCCGACTCGGCCAGCCCAACGAATCCGAACTCAATGCGCTGCATCAGACAAAAATCCTGCCGCTCGACGTTTTGTTCCGCGTCGGGCTCGATTCGCCCTATTACAACGAGGCGGAAAAAACCAACGTCTTCTACGCCGAATCGTGGGCCCTGGTTCATTACCTGATGACGGATCCCGCCCGGCAAAAGGATAAACAGCTCAGCAAATACATCGCGTTGATTGAGAACGGCAACGATCCCGTCGATGCGGCGAAACTGGCCTTTGGCGATCTGGCCCAGCTCAAAAGGCAGCTGGACTCCTACGTTTCGAGGTTCACGTACGAAATGTACGTCGTCCCTCTTCCTGACCCCGTCGATCCCAATTCATTTTCGGTCCGAACCGTTCCGCCCGCCGAAGTGCAGGCCACGCTTGGCGAATTCGATGTGAGCCGCCGGCAGTTTGACGCCGCCAGAGCAAGGATCGAGGAAGCGCTGCGGCTCGATCCAAATCTGGCCGCGGCGCAGGAAAGCATGGGCTTCCTTCTCTTCCGCGAAGACAAGCGCAGCGAGGCGCAGAAATATTTTTCCCGCGCGGTAGCCCTCGATTCAAAAAGCGCGCTGGCCAATTACTACGATGGAATGCTGCTGGTTTCAGGCGGAGCCGAGGAAGAGGACGTCGACGAAGCCCAGGCCGCTCTCGAAAAAGCCGTGGCACTCAAACCGGAGCTGGCTCCCGCGTGGGATGCGCTGGCGGTCCTCTACCTCAGCGACCCGCAAAACATGAACAAAGCGCAAGACGCGGCCGAGCGGGCTGTGAAAGCCATGCCCGGAGAACCGCGCTACCGCTTCAACCTTGCCGTGGTTCTGTTGCGCATGGGCAAGTTCGAGGACGCGCGCGCCATCGCGCAAGGGATCGGCAAATCCGGAGACAAGCTGGTGGCTTCGCGCGTCGAACAATTTCTCGAGCAGATCGATCGCCAGCAGCAATCCTATTCCAGCCAGTGGAATGTAGTGAATGATGTCGCCCGCCCAGAAGCCGACGCCGGAGCCAACGACGCGGAAACAACCGAAGTGGATCGCCCCGCGCCCGCCATGAATCCGAGCACGCTACAGCCGTCCACTTCTCCCGCGGATGCTCCTCCCCACTCAGCGGCGCCCGCTGCTCCCCCCGCGGCGCCGCCAGTGAGTGTCACTTCCACCCACGTGTATTCCATGCTCGGGAAAATCACAGCAGTGACTTGCACGAGCGCCCCGCAAATCCAAATCACGCTGCTCGGCTCCGGCATCGTCATGCATTTGCACGCCACAGACTTCGCAAAAATCGAAATCAAGCCCGCAGCAGGAATTGCTGCGGCCGCAAACCCTTCGTGCGCGCAGTTCGCCGGCAGAAGAGCTCGAATCAGCTACCAGTTAGTTTCGCAAAAGCCCTGGGACGCCGAAATTGTTTCGGTAGAACTGCAAGCCGGCCCTTGATCCCGCCTTTTCAAAACCGTGCGCGAACTCTCGAAGTTTTTGGGTGCCCAATCCTTTGTGACCTTCAAAGGGTGGGGGTTTAGATTTCTAAGTTATCTGAAAATGATGGGATGAGCGGGAAGTCGGACATGAAAATCCCCACCCTTGCAAAACCCGCAAGGATGGGGCACCCAGGAACAAAAAAGACCTTCTTACGGCTCCAGCCCCGCGACTCCAAGCACGGTCAGCGCGACGCGCTGCAGGCCGAGTTCCCTGCCCGCGGGGTCGTACCATTCTTCGAGCGTGTGCGCACCGCCGCTTCGTCCGCCCGCGCCCAGCGAAATGGCTTGTATCCCAAGTGAGAGCGGAATATTGGCGTCCGTGGAGGATCGCTCGCGTCGCGAACGGTTGCCCAGTTGGCTATCAGCCGCGAGCAGCGCGGCCAGGAGCGGCGAATTCTCGGGGAGTTCGCCCGCCGGCCTTATGCCCAAGACATTGATTTTCATATTCAATACGTTTGCGCCGCCCGCCATGCCGCGGTCCCGCGCCGCGGACATTTCTTCGTCGATCCCGGCCTTTACGGCGTCGCGCAAAAGTCCCTCGATGCTGGAGAGCTCACTTTCCGATTCGGAGCGCAAATCCACTTTCATGCGCGCGCTCGACGGAATGGAATTCACCGAAGTGCCGCCATCGATCTCGCCAATATTGAAACTGGTCCGCGGCGATTCCGGCACATGCGCTGCGACAAACCGCGCAATTCCCCGCCCCATCGCATGAATCGGATTCGGCGCACCGAAATCCGACCAGCTGTGTCCACCCGGCCCGGCGATGGTGATTTCCACGCGCCGGGACGCAAGCGCGGCCGTAGTCACATAATCGGTGGACGCGCCATCCAGCGCCAGGACATATTTCAGACGCTTCTTGTAGGAATCCGCGAGGGCGCGCACGCCGCGAAGATTTCCTTCGCCTTCTTCGCCCACGTCCGCTACAAATAAAATCGTCTTGGTGGTTTTGATTTTTGCGTCGCGGAAGGCTTTCGACAGGGCCGCGAGCGCCGCGAGTCCCGTACCGTTATCTGAAATGCCCGGGGCGAGCAGCCTGCCCCCTTCCTGCTTGACGTGCACATCGGTGCCCGCGGGAAACACGGTGTCCATATGCGCCGTGAGCATGACGATATCGGGCGACGTGCCGGGCCATTCGCCGATTACGTTTCCAATTTCGTCCGTCTCCACGCGCAGGCCCGTGGAAGCGAGCAGCTTTTTCATGTACGCGGCACGAACACTTTCCTCAAACGGCGGCGCGGGAATTTCCGTGATCCGGATCTGTTCTTCGGTCGTGGCCTTCGCGCCGGCGCGCAGAATTTCCAGCACGCGGGCTACGCGCGGATCGGATTGCACATCCGACGCGGCGGCCTTCTGAGAAAAATGCTGCATAAACGAAGTCAATGCCACTCCCAGCGTAAGTAGGGTGAGGAATCGTTTCACGGCTTACTCGGCCGCGCAGGCATCTGCCCCCGTCTCGAAGGGGCGGTTCGTGCTTGCCCAACTATCGCAACGCGTAAACAAAATGGAGCCTCTCGGGGGAGTGTGGCCGCCAACCCCGCCGACTTCCAACTGAAGTACTGCTGAAAAATAACACTAATAGCGCAACGTATAGCTGTGAGGCATCTGCTTCGGGTCAGGCTTGTAAAGCGTTTTGCAAAATTCGCAGCGATAAATTTCCGCGTCCTTCCCGATCTTGGCCGCCACTTCCTTTGGATAGTCGTACCAACGCTTGAGATGCCCGGCGCAAAGTTTCCCCTTGGCATCCTTTTCATCGCAGGAACGTTGCCTGGGTTTGCGCACCTTGATCTTCTGCTCCGGCGGCGCAGCCTCAGTGGCGGCGGGAGCCGCGGCCGCAGCGGGCGGAGTTGCAGGAGGCGCCGGGGGCGGTGCTGCCGGTGATGCGCCTTGCGGTGTGGTCTCCTCGGCCATTCGTCGGTTCCCCTCTCTCGTCGAGATGCGTGATCCGGATCAATTCCTGCGTGTCTGGTTCGTATCTTACTCGAACCCTTCCCGAGAAACCAAGCGTGACTTTGGTGGCGCAGGCTTCAGCCTGTGGGTTTGAATTTTCTAACGGATGCAAAAACTCCACAGGCTGAAGCCTGCGCCACTTAATCCCCATCCCCTACACCCAGCGAATTCGCCGGATCCGGATACTCCACACTTTCGAGGCAAAGTCCCTGTGGCGGCATCGTCGCGCCGGATTTCGAGCGGTCGCGCAGCGCAAGCAGCTCCGGCAAATCGCCAGGAACAAGTTTCCCGCGCCCGACTTCCACCAGCGTTCCCACCATCTTCCTCACCATGTGGCGCATGAAAGATTTTCCGCGCACCACGTAAACCCACTCGTCTGAGGAAGGATGAGAATTGGCGTTTGGCGCGCGCAGCAATTCAAAATTGTAGATCGTCCGAACCGTCAATCGTTCGCGGTCGTCTTCTTCCGAACCCGTCGAGGCCGCAAACGTGGTGAAGTCGTGCTCGCCCACGAAATGGCGAGCCGCGTCGGCCATCGCCTCAAAGTTCAGCTCATAAGGATCGTGCTGCACGTATCTCCACAGAAACGGCGGAACCACGCGGCCGCGAAAAATCCGGTACCGGTAAGTCTTCGCCAGCGCGTCCCACCGAGAGTGAAAGTCCGGACCAACCTCCTCCGCGTCATTCACCCGGATGGAGGGCGGCAACAACGAATTGAATGCGTGCTGAAACTCTCCCACCGTCATCGTCGATTGCGTTTTGAAATTTACGACCTGCCCGGCCGCATGCACTCCTGCGTCTGTGCGCCCCGCCGCATAGATCGTCAGCCTGCGCTGCGTCAGTTTTTCAAGAACGTCCGTCAGCGCTCCCTGAACCGTAGACTGCCCGGGCTGCGCCTGCCAGCCGCTAAACTCGGTCCCGTCGTAGGCGATAGTCAATTTGATATTTCTCATGGAAATGAAGACCAATGGAACCACAGATAAACACAGATGAACACGGATAAGAACAAATGATATCTAGGAAAAAACGGTGGGATGAAAATGGATTCTAGCGGGTCGGCGTCAGCGGGCGTATTCGGTTTTTGGTGTTTTGCCTTTAATCTCTAATACTCTGTGCAGAGTACTCTGGCCAGAGTATAGCGTTTTCCCAGCTTTTCTTCGCTTTTCCCTTACTTTGTTTTTCCCTTCTTTTATCCGTGTTTATCTGTGTTCATCTGTGGATTCATTCACACGCCCAATTTCGCAAAGCGGCTGCCGGGCTTCACGGCCACGCCGCCGCTGCGGCACAGAGGACACTCGGAGGCGTCGTAGCTTTCGATCTTGAGGTCCACGAGGGCTTCGGTGCGCACCGGCAACTCAATTCTTCCGCCGCTGCGATCGATCAGAGCGCCCGCAGCAACCACGCGCGCGCCCGCTTCTTCCAACACGCGAATCGTTTCGCACGTCGATCCGCCCGTGGTCCACACATCTTCCACGACCAGTACGTGTTCGTCCGGCTCGACTCGAAATCCGCGGCGCAAGGTCAGCGTTCCCAAGGAGTCCCGTTCGACGAAAATCGCGCGGATCGGTTTGCCATCGGGGCGCGGCGGAATCGCGCGCGCCACTTCGTGGCCGATGATGAGACCGCCCAGGGCCGGAGACGCCACACAATCCACGCGCAGATCCATGAACTCCGCAGCCAGCGCCCGCCCCAATTGTTCCGCATACTTCGGATACTGCAACACCAGCGCGCATTGCACGTAGGTTCCGCTGTGCAGACCCGAAGTTAACTCGAAGTGCCCGTGACGTATGGCGCCCACATCCTCGAAAATTCGTATGGCGGCGTCAGGTCTCATCGCGGGCAAGACTATCGGGCCTCCGCGCCCTTGTCAAGATAATGGCCAGCAAGAATTTAGAAGCTCCTGCGTTATCTCGACATCGGGCCTTGACCTTACGCGCTTTCTCGCGTCCAATACTTCGGGCCATTCCGCGGGGTGCGCCCGCCGATTGGGGGATCGCGATCTGCGGTGGGGATCACCATACCCTGGAGTGGGGCGCCTCTTTCCTGGAACGGGCGCTTGGGCTATTTTTACGCTTAACGCCGTGGCCTTTCCGGGGTTCGGAGCCGGCCGGAGAATGCGGCCGAAGGGCCGGCAATCTCAAAAAATATAGTTGAAACATATCTATCCCGGAGGACGTTTAGAATACTTGGCGCCCGCAAGGCGTCTTGATGGCCGGATGAAGAAATGCGGACTATTGTTAGGAGAGGATAACTCAACATGATTGGAAGGTTTTGCCGTATCTCATTTGCCCTATTCCTGGCCGCGCTGACGGCCCTGGCGCCCGTCGCGCCCGTTTTCGCCCAGCAACCGGGGGAATCCACGCCGCCCGCGCAGCCTCAGCCTCAGAATCGCACGATCCCGATATCCAATCAGGACTACACCTATGGCAAGCGGTGGTTCCCCAATATCATAGACCCCTATAAGCCCACGGTGGTCCCTGTGCCAATCTTGACGAATGCGCCGCGGATCGAGCAACTGGTCAAGGATAATAAGCTGCAAATCAGCCTGCAGGATGCGGTTGACCTCGCCCTGCAGAACAATTTGGCCATCGTGATCGAGAGATATACTCCCTGGATCGCGGAAGCCAACATTCTTCGCACGCTGAGTGGCGCATCCCCTACCTCGGGGACTGTAACGGCCCTCGGCACGATCCCGGCGCTGAACTTCGATCCGCAAGTCACTTCGGTCTTAAGCATGGACCAGAAGTTGATTCCCGCGAATAACGGATTGACCGCGGGCACCGGGACGGGAACGGGAGTTCTTTCCCAGTTGAACACACACACGACGACAGCCGACCTGGCCTATACCCAAGGCTTCCACACTGGCACCTCTTTTTCAGCGACCTTCAATAACGTGCGCGGGTCCACCTCCACTTCCAATGCTTTTTTCAGTCCCTTTGTGCAATCCAACTTTGTATTCGTCGGCAGCCAGCAACTGCTGAATGGTTTCGGACTGCTGGCCAATGAGCATTACATCCGGATAGCGAAAGTGAACAAGAGCATCGCAGACCAGACCCTGCTGCAGCAGGTGATTACTTCCATCACCGCGGTCGGCAACGCCTATTGGGAACTCGTGTTTGCCCGCGGAAACGTGGAGGTGGCGCGGGAAGAAATCGCACTTGCGGAGAAAACTTACAGCGACAACAAAAAGCAGGTTGACGTCGGCACTCTTGCCCCGTTGGAAATCGTCCAGGCCGAGGCGCAGCTCGCCACGGCTCAGCAAGCATTAATCGTGGCGCAGACGACCGTTCTCCAGGATCAGCTCACACTGTTAAATTTGATCTCCAAAGACCCGAATTCTCCGGTCTTGCGCACGGTCGAAATCATTCCCACCGATACCGCGGATGTGGCGCCCCCCGAAGTGGAAAAGATCCCGTTGGAGGACTTGATCAAGGAAGCCACCACGAAGCGGCCTGACGTCTTGCAAGCGGGGCTACAGATCAAGGGAGACGACATCAACGTACGGGCCACAAAAAATGCGCTGCTTCCCGTGCTAACACTGTCCGGGGAATACGCTACGGAAGGACTTTCCGGTGTTGGCAAGCCTGGGCAGGGCTGCGTTCCCGTGCCTCCAGCGACGACTTGCCAAATTATGACAGGTCTGGCAACCGCCCTGAACCAGGAGTTTACCGGCGTCTATCCGGAATACAACGCGCAGATCAGTTTGACGATTCCGATTCGCAATCGCGCGGCGCAATCCGCAAACATCATTGCGACTTTGAGCGAGCGTTCCGACGAGGCCAACTACCAGCAAATCGTGAATAACGCGGCCATCGATGTTCACAACGCGCAAATCACGCTGGAGCAGGCGCGTATCACTCTGGCCGCGGCGATCAAGACGCGGGACCTCGATCAGCAAACACTGGACGCCGAGCAGAAGAAATATCAGGTGGGCGCTTCGACGCTGTTCAATATCGTGTCGGATCAGAACACTCTGGCCGCGGCGGAATCCGCGGAGGTTCGTGCGCGCGTCAACCTCGTGGAAGGTAAAGTGAACTTCGACCGCGCCATGGCACGGACACTCGAGGTCTACAACATCACGATTGCCGACACCAAGTCGGGCCGCCCCACAAAGGACACGCTCATCCCAGGGACTTCGGTTAGCGGACAATTGTTCGTCGAACCGGCTAAGCGAGAGGATGCGGCTCCTGCGGCAGGCCGCCCGTCGGGCGCCGGGAACACACAATAGTCTCGGCCGGTGTCCCACCCCCGGGAACGGTAATCTCCCGATTGGCGTCGATAAAAGCGCCAATCGGGAGATTGGCGCTCCCGGGGGCAAGTCCGAACTGCCTTGTTCTGCCCTTCCGCTTCGCCTAGAATCGAGTTGCGCTCCGGCATGGATTTTCCGTCTCCGATGTTGAGCGCTTGACCGGCTCACTCATGACCTCCGATCGCCAACCGATCCCACGTCGCGCCGCCGGCGCGAAATCATCCGAGCGCGCTCCCGAATTCACAACGGTGTCCGGATACCCGATTCGGGGGCTCTATTCCTCCGGCGATCTTTCCGGCTGGGATGCGGACCGCGACCTGGGCTTGCCCGGAGCGCCTCCTTACACGCGCGGGATTCATCCGGCGATGTACCGCAGCCGTCTGTGGACCATGCGCCAGTTCGCAGGGTTCGGCTCGGCGCAAGATACCAACCAGCGATTCCGATATTTGCTCGCGCAAGGGCAGGCGGGGCTTTCCGTCGCGTTCGACCTTCCCACGCTGATGGGATACGACTCTGACCATTCGCTGGCCGAGGGCGAAGTCGGCAAGTGCGGCGTGGCGATCAGTTCCCTTGCGGATATGGAAGCGCTTTTCGACAAAATCCCTCTCGGAAACGTTTCCACTTCGATGACCATCAACTCTCCCGCGGCGATCCTCTGGGCGATGTATCTGGCCGTCGCCGAAAAACAGGGCGTGGATTGGAAGCATCTCGCCGGAACGCTGCAGAACGACATCCTCAAGGAATACATCGCGCAGAAGGAATACATCTATCCGCCCAAGCCGTCGATGCGCCTGGTGATTGACACGATTGAATTCGGCGCGCTTCACACGCCGAAGTTCAATCCGATTTCGATCAGCGGCTACCACATTCGCGAGGCGGGATCGACCGCGATCCAGGAATTGGCGTTCACGTTGCGCGATGGAATCGAGTACGTCGAATGGGGCATCCGCCGTGGCCTCGGTGTGGACGATTTCGCTCCGGCGCTGTCATTTTTCTTTAACGCACACAACGATTTCTTCGAGGAAATCGCGAAATACCGAGCCGCGCGCCGCATCTGGTACAAGACCATGACCGAGCGCTTTGGAGCGAAACTCGCGCGTTCCTCGGCGCTCCGCTTCCACGCGCAGACGGCCGGATGCTCGCTCACCGCGCAGCAGCCCTACAACAACGTTGTGCGAACCGCTTTGCAGGCCCTTGCGGCGGTGATGGGCGGGGCGCAGTCCTTGCATACCAATTCGCTGGACGAAGCCTGGGCGCTGCCGACCGAGTTTGCCGCGACGCTGGCGCTGCGGACACAGCAGATCCTCGCGCACGAAACAGGCGTCGCGAACACGGTCGATCCGCTCGGCGGCTCGTATTTCGTCGAGACGCTGACCAACGAAATGGAAGAGGCCGCGTGGAAATACATTCGCAAGATCGACGAAATGGGCGGCATGATCCCGGCCATAGAACGCGGATACCCGCAGCGCGAAATTGCCGATGCGTCGTACCGCTACCAGGTGTCGGTCGACCGCAAAGAGAAAATCATCGTCGGCGTGAATGAATTTACAGGCGAAGAAAAGCCCATCGAAATTTTACGTATCGATGAATCGGTGCGCGCGCAACAATCCATGCAGCTCCGGAAGCTGCGCTCGGAGCGCTCGAACGACGAAGTCGCGCGCCAGCTCGCCTCCCTGCGCAAAGCGGCGCAAGGAACGGACAATTTGATGCCGCACATCTACGCCGCCGTGAAAGCCTACGCAACGCTGGGAGAAATCTGCGACTCTCTGCGCGAAGTCTTCGGCACGCACGAGGAAGCGTCAGTAACATAAGTTGGTAAATGCGAACAAAGTGTTTGTACCGGCAGCAAAGTAGAGTGTCGGAGGGGGCCAGTGTGCCGCTAATCCAGCGGTTCGACCTTCATCATGCGCGCGGTGCGTGTGTTGACCATCCACAGAATCACGCGGCTGGTGGTGGGATCGTAAGTGATCTTCTTCGAATCGAACTCGGTCGGAATCTGGTATTCGACGATTTCTCCGGTTTTCGGATCCAGACGCATCAGGCGTTCGGACATGTTACTAGTGGCATAAACGTAGCCGTTTTTGTCGGGAGCCGAGACAGCGTACGGTGTGGTGTACTTGCGAGGCATGGGCCATTCCTGGAATTTTTCCGTGCGCGTATCGAACATGCCGATCTTGTCCCCGGTATACTCGGCGAACCAGAAACGGTCCTGTGCATCCATACGGCCTCGGCGCGGCGATGACCTTGGCGTCGGAACCTGCCAGAACTTGGCCTCTCCGGTCGCGGCGTCAATGCCGATGATGTAGGAGCCGCCGAAATCCGGCGCGTACGGATTGCCCTTGGAGTTGACAACAGTAAGGTCAATATACTGGAAGTGGGGACCGGGAGGAATGTTCGGCGATTTTGCCCAGCTATACGTGGCCTCTACTTGCATGGTCTTCGGATTGATCCGCGCCCAGCCCGCCCAAATCTTACCTTCAGGGCCAATCGCCATGAATTGCGTGCCCACTCCTTCGAGGGTGCTCAATTCTTCCGTTTTTGGATTGAACTTCGTCAGCACGATCGCGGCGTTGGCGATCCGCCGCGGGAACCAGAGATTGTCGTCGCGATCCACTTGAATGTCCCTTGCGCCCGGCAGGTCTCCGGGAGGGACGGGCGGCAAGGCGTACTCGGTAAACGCTCCGGTTTTCGGATTCATCTTCCCGAAAAACATCCGGCTTTCGTCGGTGTACCACGGCGTGCCGCTGGAATCCAGGTCGAGGTCATGCGCCACGGTATCCGGGCGCGGCATATCATACTGAGTGATGATGACGCGCGTGCCCTTGCCCTTGGGGCGAGGCAGTGTTTTCAATTCATAAGGCCATGTTGTTCTGCCGCCGCTCAAGTTGATCGTAGCGAGGTACTCGGCCAGTTCCTTTTTCGGGACCCACAACGGCTCGAGTCCCCATCGGGGATTTTGCGCGGCAGCGGCCACCTGACTGGGCATGCCGATCTGCCCGCGACCTCGTTTGTCTCTGCTCACCGCCGACCCATCCGGGTAGTACGACTGCATACGAGTGATCACATCCACGAACTCGTCGGCTGTGTGGTTCGATTTCATGATGCGTTCCCAGGCATGGCAGTAGGCGCAGTTTCCTATTTGATATATGAAATGGTCTTTCTGTTCGGGGGTACCGGGGGCGCTCATGGCCCACTCCAGCGAACTCATTTGCGAAGCAAGATCCTTGGTTTTGTCGAGCTTGAGCTCCGCTGTTGTGGTCCTGCCGTCTGCGACTTCCACCTGTCCGGGGCCTGACAAGTCGTACCCCACGGCCCGGATCGTTAGAGCATATTTTCCCGGCTCCAGATGGGTCCGGGGGAAGCTGTATTTGCCTTGCGCGTCGCTCACGACCGATACAGTGAAGTTGGCGCCCTCGCGCCGCGCGCTCACGACCACGCCTTCCATGAGTCCTTCCTGCTGTGAACTGACCACACCTCGCAGTGCGGCAGGGCCAGAGGCCTGCGCTGGAAGGTGAGCCGGAAACAGACTCATGGCGCTGACCATTAAAGTTCCAAGCCCAATGGTGAGAAATAGTTTTGGCATGGAAGCGACTTGTAGCATGGGCGCTGGCCGGGGTCAATGAATGTGCCGGAATTTCCGATTTGGCGCCCATCCACAAGGCTATCATTCTCACTTACCTTCGGTTATCCGGACAAAAGGTCGGACTTCTTGTCAATTTCAATGTGGCTATTTTGAAGGAGGGTGTGCGACGATTTAGCTTATAGAACGGAAAAGGCTTTTACCACAAGGACACAGAGGGCGCAGAGAAAGTCGAGAGGAGAAAGAGTTCGGAATAAATGCCTGAGAAGAGAATCCGCGTTCTGATTGCAAAGCCCGGGCTTGATGGCCACGACCGGGGAGCCAAAATTATTGCCCGCGCCTTGCGCGACGCCGGGATGGAAGTGATTTACACCGGGCTGCGGCAGACGCCGGAGATGATCGCTTCAGCTGCGGTGCAGGAAGATGTCGATGTGATCGGGCTGTCGATTCTTTCCGGGCGCGCACAACACGCTCGTTCCGCAACTGCTGGATCTGCTCAAGCAGAAGGGGATGAACGACGTTACCGTGCTCCTCGGCGGAACGATTCCGGAAGCGGATATTGCGGGGCTGAAAAAGGCAGGCGTGGCGGAAATTTTTCTGCCCGGGACGTCCACGCAGGACATTGTCGATTTCGTTCGGGGGCGAAAGTAGGACAGGCTTGCAGCCTGTCGTTTTTGGATTTCAGCCCATCTATACGCACGAAAAACGACAGGCTGGAAGCCTGTCCTACTGAACATTCCCATCCGCGTCTCTAATTTCGATCGCGCCGAGGTCCAGCTTCACCAGCTCCGGCTCGATTTTGGCGCGATCGCCTACGCATACCAGGATCAGCTGTTCGGGCTGCAGGTATTTTTTCGCGACAGCCTCGGCGTCCTCCGCGGTGACGGCGTTCAACCGCTCGGGCAAGGTTGAGAAATAGTCGCGCGCCAGGCTGTACACGAAAATCTCCGCGTCCGCGCCCGCTTCTCCAAAATCCGTTTCAAAGATTCCCGGCAACGAGCGCGATTGGGAATCTTTCGCCAGGCTCAGCTCCTCGGGCTTCATCTGCGTATCGATCATTTTACGGATTTCCTTCAGGATTTCCGCCACCGCGGGCGCGGTGACGTCGGTCCGAATGCCGCCACCAACGGCAAAATATCCCAGCGATTTCCGGTAAATAAAAAAAGAACTGGCGCCGTAGGTGTAGCCATGTTCCTCGCGAAGATTCATATTGATGCGGCTTGAAAAAAGACCTCCAAGCTCGGAGTTCATCACTTCGAGCGCGGGATAATCGGGCGTCGCGCGGCTGACTCCGAGTTGCAACAAACGCATCATCGTCTGCTGCGCTCCGGGCCGGTCCACGATGATGATTTTCGCCTTGGTGGTTTCGGGAGGGCCGATCTTCGGCATCGTAAGCTCGGCGCTCTTCCACGCGCCAAACTTGCTCTCTGCCAGGACCTTCAAATCGCCGGCGGGAATATTTCCGGTCACGACCAGGGCCGCGTTATTCGGCACGTAGTTGGCCTTCCAGAAATTCATCATGTCTTCGCGCGTCATCGCCTTGATCGAAGGTTCCGTGCCCGAATTATCGTACCCAAATGGATTGTGCGGACCGAAAAGCGCGGAAACGCTGATGCGAGTGACGATCGTTTCAGGGTCAGAGCGCTCGTCCGCGAACGCGGCAAGGCTCGATGCGCGCCGCCGCTCCACTTCATCCGGCGGGAATGTCGGATGCAAAACAACGTCCGAAATCAGGTCGAGCACTCCAGCAAAATTCTTGGTGAGCGAACTGGCGCCGATGCTGGAGGAATCCATGCCCGCGCCGGAAGAAAGCTCAGTACCGAGAAGCGCTGCTTCGTCGGCAATCTGTATGGCGTTCCGCGTTTCTGTTCCCTCCTGCAGCATATTTGCAGTAAAGCTGGCAAGGCCGGGCTTATCGACGGGATTCGATCCGCTTCCGGTATTGAAAACGAGATCCGCTGCCACCACGGGAAGCCCGGCGCGGTAGTCGTAATACACGGTCAGACCGTTTGAAAGTTTGAAAACATCAGGCACCGGAAGATTGAGCGGGTGCGCAGGCCCCGGCTTCGGAGGATTATCACGCCACGCCGCGTCGGCATTGACCGATTCCCCGCCCGTGCCTTCGCCCTTCTTCAGGTTTTGCGGTGTGGGCACGTCGGCCCCGAGATCGGGTTTGCCGGGGATTCCGTAAACGACTACGCGAGCTGTTGGTTTCAGTTGCGCTTCCGCGAAGGCGCGAATCGAGTCCGTGGTCACGGATTGGTAACGATGCACGTCCTGCGTGAAGTAGCCGGGATTTCCAAGATAGTGGTTGTACTCGTTCAAGCGGTCGGCCACGCCGCCGGATCCGCCCAGGCGCTCGAGCCCCTCAATCATGTCTGTTTCAACTCCGTTTCGTGAGCGCTCGAGTTCAGCGGCGGTGGGGCCGCTTTTCCGGAAGGCGGCAAGCTCTTCGTCCACCGCTTTTTCCATCTCGGCGGCGGTGTGCCCGGGGCGGGCCGTGACCTCAATTTGAAAGACGGATCCGAGAATCAGCGATTGCTGCGACGCGCTGACGTCCAGAGCGATTTGTTTTTCGTAGACAAGTTTCTTGTACAGGCGGCTCGATTTCCCTCCGCCGAGAATATCCGACGCCATGTCGGCGTCGGCGTCGCCCGGCTTGAAAATGGAGGACGTCAGCCATGCCATATAGACACGCGGTAGCTCCACCTGGTCGTGGATCACCGCGCGGCGCTCCGCGGTGATGGGCGGCGTCACGGCCGCAATCTTCGGCACGGGCGCGCCGCGCTTCAGCGGGCCAAAGAACTTTTCGACAAGCTGTTTGGCCTGCGCCGAATCGAAATCGCCGACGATGGCCAGGCTGGCGTTGTTTGGCGCGTAATACAGCTTGAAAAAATTGCGCACGTCTTCGAGTTTTGCCGCCTGAATATCCGCGTGCGAGCCCATCACATCGGCATGGTACGGGTGGCTCTTCGGGAAGAGCAGGTGAAACACGCCCTCTTCCACAATGCCGTAGGGGCTGTTCTCAATGTTCTGGCGGCGCTCGTTGCGCACGACGTCCTGCTGATTCGTCAAGCTAGCCTGATCCAGTTTGTCCGGGAGGTACCCCATCCGGTCGGATTCGAGCCACAGCGCGAGTTCCAGCTGGTTCGAAGGAAGCGTTTCGAAATAATTCGTGCGGTCGAAATCGGTGGTGCCGTTGAGATCGGAAGCGCCGGCTGCTTCCAGGTAGCGGATGTGAGAGTTGCCGGGAACATGCTTGGAGCCTTCGAACATCATGTGTTCGAACAGGTGTGCGAAACCGGTGCGTCCGGGAAGCTCATTTGCAGGGCCCACGTGATACCAGATGTTCGTGGAGACCAGGGGCAGGCGGTGATCCTCGGACAGGATCACAACCAGGCCGTTCGCCAGCGTGTATTTTTCAAACTTGATGGTGGGCAGAGCGATCGATGCGGATTCAGCCGCTGACGAAGCGGCCGCCTTCGCCGGAGGAGCTTTTGGTGGCGTCTTTTTTGCCGTGTCCTGGCTGAAAACGGCTGTTGCCGCGACGGCGACGGACAGGCACAGGATCAGCAAACGGTTGCGTAGCGCAGAAGTCATTCCGATTCTCCTCGGTGAATATCCCACCAGTATGAGACGTAATCGCCGCTCATTAGGCTGCATCGCAACGCGAAGCGTTACTAAGATACCTTAAATTTCGCGCGGGAAGCGAAATGCGGTTCAGTGGCGCACACTTCGGGGTTTGTCTGGCAACTCGATTCCGGACAGGCCAGCGGCTAAAGCCGGATGCACCCAAAACGCATAATCGCACGGCTGAAGCCGTGCCCTACAAAGATTTGGCAGTGCTACACCGACACAGGTGCGTGTGCCACTGAATGCCTCTCGTTGTGCGTGGCACGGGAAAAGCGTACGATTCGCGAGACTTGTCTAAATTGGAGATTCCTTTTCTTAGAGGACCATGCCATGAAGAAAGACGCAGTGTGCAGTTGCGATCATCGAGTATCACGCCGAAGGGTGCTTCAGGGTGGGCTTGCGGTGGCGGCAGCGAGCTCGATGAACGGGATGAGTGATGCGCTCCTCGCTGAACCTGCGGCGCCCTCCGCGCTCAAGACGACCGGCGCGCGCCCGGTCGATATTCACGCCCACTACTTTCCTCAGACCTATTTCGATCTGTTCAATACGGAGGGGCAGCGCTACAACGCCGAGTTCCGCATGACCGAGCAAGGCTTCTTCTTTAAGACGCCCGCGGAATCGAGCGGCCCGCTGTCTTCCAAATTCATCGATCTGAAGCAGCGCCTGGCCGACATGGACGCGCAAGGCGTGGCTGTGCAGGCGCTGTCGCTCACGGGCCCGATGGTTTATTGGGCGGAGGGCGAATTTTCACACAAGCTGGCCATGACGTGGAACGACGGGGCGGTCGCGGCGCACCAGGCCAATCCTGACCGGTTCGTCGTCCTCGCTACCCTGCCCATGCTCGATCCCGACCGCGCGATTGACGAGCTCAATCGCGTCAGCAAGCTCGCCGGAGTGCGCGGCGTTTACATGGGCACGAACATCGAAGGCCGCGACCTCGACGATCCGCTGTTCGAGCCGATCTTCACGCGCATCGAAGCGCTCGGGCTGCCTGTTTTTCTGCATCCCTTGCCGCCCATCCTCGGTGGAAAGCGGTTGCAACCCTATTCACTTACCAACCTGCTCGCCTATCCGCTGGACACCACGGTTGCCGCCTCGCATCTGATTTTTGGCGGCGTGATGGACCGCCATCCGAATCTGCTGATCGTGCTGCCACACGCTGGAGGCGCGCTGCTGAATATCATTGGACGCCTCGACCACGGCTGGAATGTCATTCCGCCGGCCAAGCACTCCGCGCAGGCGCCCAGCGCGTATCTGCACCGATTTATGTACGACACCATCGTTCATTCCAAGCCGATGATGGAATTCATCATTTCCCAGGTAGGCGTCGATCGAATCATGTTGGGCAGCGACTACTGCTTCCCCGTGGGCTACGATCGCCCGGTGGAAGTGGTCGAAGAACTTCATCTGAGTTCCGATCAGCGCAAAATGATTTTGGGTGGAACGGCTGCGAAAATCCTTAAAATTTAGGCTTGGAATATTTTATGTTTTCGAGACGGGTGGAAAAATGAAATTCAAAAGCAAATCTTGTTGGTTTCTCGGAGTTTCACTGCTTGCGCTTCTGTTTTCAGCTCTCATCCCCGCACAGGGGCAGCAGAGCGCGAACATGGGCGAGGTCCGCTTCTCCGCGGACAATCAGGATGAAAGAGACTCCGGCGTGTGGATTGACGGGAAGTATGCGGGCTACGTGAAGGAGCTCAAAGGAGACCGGAAAGTTATGCTTCCCGCGGGAGAGCATGAGATTTTACTTCGCCAGGCCGGGTACAAAGATTTCACGAAGAAGCTGGTCGTTTCGCCGGATCAGATTCAAACCATAGCGGTGGTGCTGGAAGAGAATCCTAAATTAACTTATCCGGGCAACGACGCGGCCCAGCTCCGGCTGGATATCCAGCCCAAGCGCGCGGCCGTTTTTGTGGACGACGGCTACATGGGACACGGCGGCGATTTTGGCGGCAGGTTTCATTCCATGCTGGTGAGCCCCGGCAAGCATAAGCTGAAGGTCACGCTCGACGGCTATAAGTCCTACGAAACGGAAATTGATGCGGTCGCGAGCAGCAAGTCCCAGATGAAAATAGTCCTTGAGAAAGGCGGCAGCGCCCCACCGGCACAATGATCTAGACTGGGATTCCTATTCCAACCTATGGTTCAGGGGCGCCTGTGCATGACGAGGGCGAACCGGGCCAATTATCTCCGCGGTATTTTCCAAGAATGCGGCCGACTAGAAGAATGACAGGAAAAGCGATCTGCTGAACGATTGGCGGCGGCACCATGACCGACTGTGAGCGCCGATGCCGCCACAGCACGTGTGCTATGTAGAAGATCGATGGCCTGCCGGACGAACTGGCGTTGAGAACCGCAAACAATCCCTGAAGGAAGCGATCCAGATCAACCGCTGGAATTGCCCGGCCATTCAACTCCAGGAGATCTTCCCCGGCGTTCCACCATCTATGAGTGACGCCAGCGGGAAAGACACTCGTCCCGCCGGCGGGCACGACGATTTTTTCTTTTCCGACTCGCGCGCCCAGTGTTCCCGATTTCACGCTGACTTCTTCACGCTGGTGAAAATGCACGTGAGGCGGCGGGCCGCTCGCGCGCGGCGGCAACGAGCCTTCGATTTCCAGAACGATTTGGCCCTCGGCGTCACGCACTCGGCGCATCCGCAGGATTTCTCCATTGTGCCGGTTCTTCAAGTTCAGAAAATTCTCCATCCGTTCTCCACAAAATGCCGCATGGACTTACCGGGCTCGAATGATCAGAGTTCAGGTTGAATAAATAAACGAGTAGCCCCGTTCCTGTGCGCGATTCACCGCCAGGATCCCCGCCGGAACCATGTGCGCGTTTCCGATGAGGTTCTCGGTGATTTCCTTGATCACTGCGCCGGTGTCGAGACCATTGGCCTTGGCGATTCTCGTGGCAATGCCCCGCGTGGACATCTGGCACACGGCAAACTGCAAGCCCTTCTTGATCAACGCTTCCATTCTGCCCGCCTGCTGCGTTTCGCCCATGGGACCGTACACATTTATTTTCGGCGGCTCTTTGGTCTTCGCATCCAGGAATTCGGCTTGCTCGGAAAGTTGCTTGCCATACTTCGCCCAAATCGCGTCGTTGTAGGCAAACGATGTGGACTTGTGGCGCGCCACGATGATCACGGCCAGGTCGGTTTCCTTCAGGCCGTACGCATCCTGGTTCGCCGTAAAATAATTCGTGGCGAATTGCAACGACCAGCCCATGCTCTCCGCCGTCGAAGTATCAAACAGAAAGCGGTGCACGCCGGGAATTTTGTCGTACCAATCATCCTGCGTGTGTCGAGCAGGCCGCCACGCAACATCCGCCGCGCCCTGCGCTTCCGCCGAGGGAGTCGCGATAACGCTCGCGCCCACCACGCCGGCCCCTGCGCCCAGTTGCGCCAGAAACTTTCGCCGCCCCGTCGAGGATTGCAACCCTTTTTCAATCATACGAGCCTCCTCATTCTTCTCCACTCAAGTTCGGAGAGCGGCCACATTATATGCCCAACCCCTGAAAAGTCCGCTGTTCTCAATGAGTCGATGCAACACATACACCAGTCCGCCGCATGCCGCCGAGTTTTCCTGAATCCATAGTACTAGGGGTACTTAAATGCTGGCGGATAAGAATGCGAAAAGGTTTTCTCACATCTCGTACTTGCTGCGGCCGCTATTTCTCACCCAATCCTGAGTTTTGCAGCTAACTAACTGCAATCACGTGATTTATTAATCCGACGGGCACAAGCAAATCCCGCCGTTGTTGGCACTGGAATTGCGGTGACTTGAGGTTGAGATTGGAACTGCCGGTGAGGCACCAGTCGTCTGTGAAAAGGCGACTTACCGAGCCAAAACCTAGCAGGCTCTTCATCCGTCGGGAGCAAAGCGTAGCGGTATCGGTGGAACTGCCTCGACAGTCGGTCTCGCGTCAAGTTGAAGGTTCGGATTCGTGTCAGTTTTTCTAATCGGGTAATGAGAAGGTGAACCAATATGGACGAATCGTATATTCGCATGACGGGGAATGGAGAAGGCGCAATGCCGCCCCCATCAGGCGATGGTAAGGAGCACATGCAGAGTGTAGAGCAGAGGTTCCTGGAACACTTTGGGCTCAACGAGCAGCCATTCGGGGTAACCCCTGACCCAAGATTCCTTTACCTCGGCCCCAAACACAAGCAAGCGCTCGCCGCGCTCAACTATGGCACGGAATTGAATCGAGGTTTCCTGACGCTGATTGCCCAGCCGGGAATGGGAAAGACTTCGCTGCTCTACAATTATCTTGAGGGTCTGCGAAATAGGGCTCGCACGGTGTTTTTGTCTCAAACCGATTGCGACTCGCGCGGACTCATGCGTTACATGCTCTCTGACCTGGGGATTGACTGTACAGGTAAAGACCTCCCGGAAATGTACCTCATGTTGACTCAAGTTCTGACGGAGGAAATGCGCCTGGGCCGGCGCTTCGTTCTGGTCATTGACGAAGCTCAAAATCTGACGGATAGAGTTCTCGAATCTGTGCGGCTCCTATCGAATTTCGAGACGCCATGGATGAAACTGATGCAGATCGTCCTAGCCGGACAGCCACAGCTCGCTGACCATTTGGCTAAGCCCTCGATGGCGCAACTCTCGCAACGAGTCTCTTTCGCGATTCAGATCGAACCTCTTACCAGCGAGGAGGTCACTGCCTATGTCGATCATCGCTTGTGGGTGGCAGGATACAAGGGTTCGCCTCTATTCAGCATCGGTGCACGGACATTGCTTGCGGAGCGGAGTGAAGGAATTCCGCGCAAAATTAACAACATGTGTTTTTGTGCGATGTCGCTGGGATGGGCTACCAAACAAAAAACCATCGATCGGGAAATGATGCGCGATGCACTGGCGGAAGTGGATTTCGGATCGCGGAAAGCGAAAACGGACGACGCGCCGAAACCTGTGGATCCACCCAGGGAGAGCGTCGTGCAAAACCTTCGCCCCGGGGTGCTCACGATCAAGGAACCGCCCGCTCGCGGCTGGTTGCCAAGGTTTGCCCTAACGTGTGCAGTGATCTTCGCATTAGGCTGGTTCGGCGTGCGTTCAGACATCGGAAGGCAATTCAAGGCTATGTGGCACGGCACTTCGGCAGCCGAAAATAATTCCGTTGTCCCAGCGCCAGCGGTAGAGTCCGTCGAGCCGGCAGCACCGGCCGGTCCCGTTAATTTTTCAGTTGACCCAAGCTCAGAAGCGCCCACTGGAGACCGGAATCCGGGCGTGCCGCAGCAAGGGGAGGTGCAGTCCAACCTCTCCAGCCGGGAACCCAACTAATCTATCTCTATTTGTCATGATGGGTACCCCATGTCAAAAGCGGAAGCCCTCGAGTTGTGAGGGATTCAGGAGTCAAAAGGTGTTTTGCCAAAGACGATCCACATTTGATGGTTATGACGCTGACCGGGGGTTGGAATGCCCGATGAACTAGATCAGATGCTCAGCAATGCGGAAAATTACTGGGCCATTGTGCGCCGACGACGGTGGTGGATATTGATTCCGGCGTTTCTGACCTGGGCAGCCTTGTGGGGAATAAGCTGGCTATTGCCTGCCACTTATCAATCAGAGGCAGTGATCTTGCTGGAGCAGCGGAATGTCCCAAACCAGTATGTCGAGCCGAACGTCAACGCTAGCATCCAAGACCGTTTGCAAACCATAACGCAGCAAGTCCTCAGCCGCACTCGCCTGCAGGCAATAATCGATCGCTTTCATCTCTATCCCGACCCTCACGGCCTCAGCGTCCTCCTCATGCCCGGCGAACCGATTGCACACATGCGCAGTGATATTGAGATTGAACTTGTACCGGCTCCAGGACATCCAAACGAATTTACGGCTTTCAAGATCCGTTACACGGCTAAGACGCCAGCACTCGCGCAACAGGTAAACGCCGAACTCACGTCGCCCTTCGTCAACGAAAACGTGGAAGCACAGCAGCAGCTTTCCGAGGACACGACCTCCTTTCTGGAGAGCCAGTTGGCCGATGCGCGAACCAAGATGGAAGAACAGGAAGCGAAAGTTGCGGCATTTAAGGCTAAACACATTGGTGAAATGCCCGGCCAGCTAGAAGTCAACGTCCAACAAATTCTGGGCGGCATTCAGGTTCAGATTCAGAACTTACATCAGGCTTCGGATTCCGCGATGCAGCACAAACTCTACTTGGAGTCACTGCTGGAACAATATCATTCCGCGCAGGTGAGTCCAGCTAGAGGCGGGAGTGGAAATGGAACAGCCGGAGGCATCGCCGATTCGACCGCGACGCCGGCAAAAGAGTTAGATAAAGAGCTCACGGATCTTCGACTCCGCCTTCAGGATTTGCAGGAACGTTACACGGATGACCATCCAGATGTCGTAGCACTGAAGGACCAGATAGCAAAGAAAGAGAAGCAGAAGAAGCTCGCCGAAGAGGTGGCGGCCGCCAACCTGAGCAGTCACAAGACAGCAAATGCAGCCGATCCAGCCGCGACGGAAAAAACGCAAAACGATTCATCGACTTCGTTGAAGCAACTCGAAAGCCAGATTAGGGCTAACCAACTGGAAATCCAAAACTATCAAAAGCACGAAACCGAATTGCAATCACAAGTTTCAGCATATCTGGGCCGATTGAAAATGGCTCCCGAAACAGAACAGGAACTGGAAAGTATTTCACGCGGGTATGAAGAATCTAAAGCCAACTATAACTCGCTTTTGCAGAAACAAATGCAGTCTCAACTTGCTACAAGCCTTGAAGAACGGCAGGAGGGCGAACAATTCCGCATTATCGATCCGCCGAGTCTGCCGAAGACTCATTTAACGCCAAATCACTTTAGATACAGTCTCGGAGGGGTGGCCCTGGGAATCGTTCTCGGATTCGGGATGATTACTCTCCTGGAACTGACGGACATTCGAATTCGACAGGAGAGAGATCTCAAAGAGCTCGTTCCTGTTCCTGTGCTGGTCAGTATTCCCCACGTCAGCACCAAGCGTGAGGAGGGGGCCCACGTGATTGTCCGTTGGCTAGATTATGGCGCCGTGACCCTCCTGGTCACGTTGCTTGCGATCGGCAATATCTATGCGTTCTATAGGCGCTGAGAAACATTTTGGTTCATGTATTCACTGGGACAGTTACGGAGTCCTGGTGTCACCGAATCGGCGGAATTTGAGGATCGTCCGTTCGCAGTGCTCAGCTGACGCTTCAGCGAGTGCACGCCGATGCGTAATTGTGGCATTGGGTGGCGATGCGGAACATCGGACAGAGAAGGGTGAGGGGAACAAAGTTTGGAGGCAGAATGAATCGGTTATTTGAAGCCTTGAGCTGTATGGAATTGGACCAGCCTACGCCGAATGGCGTTCCAGCAGAGTTGGCTGCGCAAGACGTGATTCAACTGGGTGTGCGTGCCGCTGCCGTGGCTCTGACCATGTCTGCCCAGGAAGCTGTGACGGAGGAACTCTTTTCCGAGACCGTTTCCCTAGATGTGCCTCTGTCCGACGCGGCTCTGACCGTGTCTGCCCAGGAAGCTGTGAAGGAGGAACTCTCTTCGGAGGCCGCTATCCTGTATGTACCGCTCTCCGACGTGCCTCTGAACATTTCCGCGCATGAAGCCGTGACAGTGGAACTCTCTTCGGAAGCCGCTGTCCTAGATGTACCTCCTTCCGACATGGCTCTGAACATTTCCGCGCAAGAAGCCGTGGCAGAGGAACTCTCATCGGAAACCGCTGTCCTGTATGTGCCGCTGTCCGACGTGGCTCAGACCATTTCCGCGCATGTAGCCGCGACAGAGGAACACTCTTCGGAGGCCGTTTCCCTAGATGTACCTCCGTCCGACGCGGCTCTGACCGTGTCTGCGCAGCAAGCAGTGACACAGGAACTCTCTTCGGAGGCCGTTTCCCTGGATGTGCCTCCGTCCGACGCGGCTCTGACCGTGTCTGCCCAGCAAGCAGTGACGAAGGAACTCTCTTCGGAGACCGTATCCATGGATGTGCCTCCGTCCGATGCGGCTCCAATCATGTCTGCCCCAGAAGCAGCAACGGAGCAGGTCTCTCCGGAGGGCGTTGCCCCAGATGCGTCTCTGTCCAGCGTGACTCTGTCGGATGGCCCTGATGTGAACACGGCTTCATTCTGGCCCACCACGCATATGTTGGTGGCTAAGGACTCCCAAACGAAATCGGCCAAGTCCACGGCGGCTCGTCGGATTCGTTTCAGGCCTACTCTCGAGTCACGACTCGTTGCCCTCACCGATCCCGATAGTCTGGGTGCAGAAAAATTCCGTGCTCTAGTCACGCGGTTGGAACGGCTTCACAAGCAGTGTGATTTGAAGTCCTTCCAAGTCACCAGCAGCGTGATCAACGAGGGGAAAACCCTAGTTTCGGGAAATGTGGCGGTAACGCTCGCCAAGCATTCTGGCGCTAAGACCCTGCTAATCGAAGGGGATTTACATCGACCGACATTGGGAACGACATTCGGGTTAAACAATATGCGCGGTCTGAGTCACTGGTGGTCCGGTCCGGATCAAGAGCTCGGGCAGTTTATTCACCAGGTGGATGACCTGCCATTATGGTTTCTTTCTGCCGGGAAGCCTTGCGATCGACCTTCGGACATTCTGCGCTCAGCCCGATTTGTGAATGCCTTCGCGCAGTTGGCGAGCCAGTTCGAGTGGATCGTGGTGGATTCGACCCCGATGCTGCCAATTGTTGACGTCAACCTGTGGTCGAGAATCGTGGACGGGACACTCCTGGTTGTCCGCGAGGGAGTAACGCCCGTCAAAGCTCTGAAGGAAGGCCTGCGATCTCTCGATCATCCAAATTTAATAGGTGTAGTGCTGAACGAAGCATCCGCAACTGACGCAACGAAGTACGACGGTCAATATTACGGTTCACAAAAACGGTAGCAGGGCGGCTACGGCGCAGTCATGAACTTGACAAACAGAATTACCGGTGAACGATGAGAGCTTGCATGGTCGCATACACTTTCTATGAGCGAGACAACCGCGTCATGCGGTATGCGCAGACGCTCGCCAAGCAAGGCCATCAAGTGGATGTCATCTCCCTTCACTTGAGCGGTTTACAGGACGCGGGCGTGCGCAATGGCGTCCGTGTTTTGCATGTCCAGGAGCGGACCGTTAACGAAAGAAATCAGATCACATATTTTATGCGGGTGTTCCTATTTTTTCTCCGCGCGATGATCCTCGTGAGCATCAACCACATTCGCAAGCCTTACAAACTCGTGCACGTCCATTCGGTTCCCGATTTCCTGGTGTTTACGGCGTGGCTGCCGCGTTTAATGGGTGCGAAGATTATTCTCGACATTCACGACCCTTTGCCGGAGTTCTACGCGAACAAGTTCCATTGCAGCAAGGACTCCCCGATCTTCAAACTGATGGTGTGGATTGAAAAGGTCTCGTGCGTCTTTGCCCATCATGTAATTCTTCCGAACCACATCTGGCTTGAGCGGGTCCGATCACGCTCCGTTTCCCCGTCGAAATCCACGGTTATTCTCAACTATCCCGATCCCTCCATTTTTCATCGCCGCGGCCGTTCCAGGAACGACGACAGGTTTGTGATGCTCTATCCCGGAACTCTGGGAGCGCATCAGGGAGTCGACGTTGCGATTCGAGCTTTTTCCAAAGTCAAAGATGTCATCCCCCAGGTGGATTTTCATATCTACGGGATCGGCAGGGCCATGGAGGCTCTGATCAAACTGGCGAATGAATTGGGCATGGAGGATCGCGTTTCGTTCTATCCGTTTCTGCCAATCTGGGAGATTGCGAAGGTGATGGAAAATGCCGATCTCGGGGTCGTCCCGAAACTCAATGACCCTTTTGGGAACGAAGCGTTCAGCACGAAGACTCTGGAATTCATGGCCCTCGGCGTACCAATGCTTATTTCGGATACAGCTGTTGACCGGTACTATTTCAATGACCGCATCGTCACATTTGCCGGCAGCGGGGATGAAGACGATTTTGCCACCAAGATGGTTCAGCTTGTTCGAAATGCTGATGCTCTCCGAAGACAAGTCGAGAATGCGAACGAGTTTATAAAGCAGAATACTTGGGACGTGAAGAAGAACGAGTACTTGGATCTGGTGGGTATACTAACCGGGATGAATATTCCAGTGGACGCCGAATCCAAGCAGGGGCTCGTCGCGCGATAGGAAACTGCCCGGCATCCAGGCATGAATCTTCCCGCCGATAACCCACTGCTGATTCATCACTGACCGTTTTGTGCACTTCCTAGCACCACGATTCGCGGGACGGCCCCTGCCGAACCACCGGTAAAAACAACGCGACTAATAAGGAGCCAAGGTCAACAATCGGCTCCGCCATCGTCTTCCGACCCATTGCGGGCGTCGCCAGCCTGCGCGAGAATGGGCCGACGCTTCGCGCGGCGAAAAGGAGAAATCGCATGCAATCTGTGGGTGTGATTCGCCAGCTGGCACGGTACCCGGTGAAGTCCATGCAAGGTGAGGCGCTGCCTTCGGCTGCACTGACTCTTCAAGGCTTCGCGGAGGACCGGCGCTATGCGTTCGTCCAGGCGGCGTCTCGAAGTTCGTTTCCGTGGCTCACCGCGCGCGAGTTGCCGGAGTTGCTCTATTACCGAACCTCGGTCGAAAAAGCGGGCACGCCAGAGGTGGCCGTGACGGTGGCGACAGCGCATGGAGAGAATTGGCCGATTGATAGCGACGACCTGCGCAAAGCTCTCGAGGCGAGATCGGGAAGGCCGCTATTCTTGATGCGCGATTACCGCGGGCTGTACGATGCCGCGCCTGTATCTCTCATCAGCCGGCAAACGGTTGCGCGCATCGCGGAAGAAAGCGGAACGAAGGAAAATGCGTCGCGCTTTCGTCCCAACCTGCTGGTTGATCTGAAGGATGCCGGGCCTTTCGACGAGCTGCAGTGGGTCGGCAAAATTCTTCGCGTTGGGAGCGCAGCGCGAATCGCGATCACTCAAGTGGATCAGCGTTGCGTGATGATCACTCTCGACCCGGCTACCGGCGAGTCGAGCCCGGAAATTCTGAAGTGCGTCGTTCAGAAGCATGGGCAGTGCGCGGGAATTTACGCGACGGTCCTCACGGCCGGCGAAGTGCGGGCAGGAGACCCTATCTTTCTTGAAGAGTAGCGCAACACTGTTTGCCTATCGGATGTGCGGATGCTTCTTTCTGCCCGTCGAATCCAATTCGATGATGGTTGCATCGACCGGTTGAGCCCGCGACGTCTGTGATTAAGGCTGTTGAACAGAAAATGCCAGAAGTAAGTTGCCAGTTGCGCCGGCACCGAATGTGTATCCCGAGCCCACATAAAGCATACCTCCGGCAACCGTAGGACCGGGAGCTCCCATGGAGCCGCCCTTTGCCGCAACGCCGTTCACGGTCGTGACGTCCTGCAGGGTGTTGTACTGCCATAAGGGGTGGCCATCCGCAGTCGAGAACGCGCGCAACATTCCGTCGATTCCGCCTGAAAAGACGACTCCCGGAATCGAAGTGAGAGCTGCCGTTTGCCCGCCGCCACGTTGGCCCTGGGCACGTGGTATGGGCGTGAACCATTTCTTTTCACCTGTCGTCAACTCAATGGCGGCAATACCCCCCGTGCTCAAACCAAAGTAAGCGTTTTGATCGTCGGCTGCGCCGCCAAACGTAATCACGCCGCGCGTCTCTTCTTCGACGAGTCGAATCTTCCATACCACGGCCCCTTGCTTGTCAGGATCGTGCGCCCAGACAATGCCGCTCTTTTGCCCAGCGACCAGGATTCTGCGTCCATTGGCCAGGGTCCGCAGGATCGGTGATGAGCCAAAGTCATAATCAGGCCCGATATCCTTCGGGCAGTTTTCGGACGTATTTGTGGGCCCACACCCTGCGAGCCAAACATCGTTCTCGGTGTCTTGCGAAGCCCACAGCGGCTTGCCGGTGTCCATATTGAGGGCCATGACGCTATCCGTGGTTTTGATCGGTTGCTCGGTCGCGGTATAGGCATCGCCTGTGCCGATGTAAAGCGCATGGTGAGAGGGATCAAGCGTTGGCGTATTCCAGATCGCGCCGCCTGCCGGACCCCACAACTG
The DNA here is from genome assembly GCA_963804145.1 of uncultured Acidobacteriota bacterium. Lineage (GTDB taxonomy): Bacteria > Acidobacteriota > Terriglobia > Acidiferrales > UBA7541 > Palsa-360. The sequence continues at coordinate 34,906 of CAWDPI010000014.1, forward strand.
CACGCCGGTTTCAGTGATTTTCGTGGGCTTGGGCGCGTCCGGAATGACGAAACTCTTCCAGATTTGCTTGCCGGTGTTCGTGTCCAACGCCACTACGCTGCCACGAAACGTGCAGCAGGGATAAGTGGTGCTGGAACCGGCGGCGCGTTCTTCCGTGGACGATACCGGAACATACAAACGATCTTCATAAAGGATGGGAGCCGCGGTGATGCGTGCTACGGGCTGATCTTCAACTTTCACTTTCCAAAGAAGTTTGCCACTGGTGGCATCAACGCCGTAGACGTTTGCTCTCAAATCCCCAAAGTAGATGGCGTACTTTGCCGCGCCTTGCCCCTTCACGGGCGCGATGGTGATCGCGGTACGCACAGCTGCATCCGCTTGAAATGACCAATGCACGCACCCGCTAACGGCATCCAACGAATAGACAGCACCGGTGTCCACGCCGATGAAGACCCGACCGGCCGCGATGGTCGGCTGGCCCCCAACGATCTCAGCGCCGGGAAAGCCGAAGGCCCACTTCAGCTTCAGATTAGGTACCTGATCGGCCGACAATCCGGCGGCTTTCGCCGGTTGAAAGCGAGAATTGGTGGCGTCCGCTCCCCAACCGTTCCACAATGGACTGGCTGACAAAGTATCGATCGCCGGATTACTTGCGCATTGGTTCGGCATCAGCTTCGCATCGGCAATCTTCCCAACGTCAACCTTGCGGCCACCGAGATACCCCGCGATCATGAGCTTATCCGCGTCAGTGACGCCCGCAAGATTCGCGTGTGTATCTCCCTTTGCGATTGCCGCATACACCGCTTCCGGCGTCATTTTTCGGAGCTGCAACCCGTCGACTGCCCCGGCTGGACCCTTGGGATTTCCGTGGCAGGTCGTGCAGTGTTGCTCGAACAAGCGGAGATCCGCGGTGCCCTGCGCAAAGGCGGGGAAAGCTGCCAGCGAAGTGATGACCATCGAGGTGAAGATCAACAAGAAGTGTTTCATGATGCGAGCGCCTCCGATTTCATTTGCTTCACTCTATCAGATGGATGTGCGGAACAGTGTTTAGGTTTCGTTTTCCATGGAAATCACGGACCTATCGGCGAATGCGCCCTGGGGTTTCTTTCTGTGACGAAGGACAATTCGGTTCACTCAGCAAGGCATCGGGTGTATAAGGATGCTCACGGCCGTCAAGATTTCAAGGGCGTCGGCTGCGAGACACAGTTCGCGATCGTTATGTATGGAGGCGAGTATGAACGAGCGTACACACGGACGTCGGCATTTTCTTAAGACGCTGACTGCGGGCGCGGCCAGCCTGCCCATTGCGTCGGTCTTTGGATCGCGCTTCGTAAGTGCGGCTGCAGGGCCCGCGAAAACCGCATACGACCCGGCGGCAAAGTTTGAGATCAATGTCACCGAGGTCGAGATGCGCCGCAACTCGGCCGGACGGATGCTGAAGGCCCGCATTTATCAGCCGAAAGGCGCGGGACCGTTCCCGGTCGTGATGGATCTGCACGGCGGGGCCTGGAACGCGAAAGATCGCACCGCGGAGGAGCCGATGGACCGCGCCATCGCGGGGAGCGGCGTGCTCGTGGTTGCTATTGATATGACGTGGGGAAAAGAGTCTCCGTACCCGGCTTCCGTTCAGGATGCAAACTACGGCGTGCGCTGGCTGAAATCGAAAGCGACCACATGGAATGGGGATCCGTCAAAGTTCGGGATCTACGGAAGTTCGAGCGGCGGCCAGACCGCGGAACTCCTGGGCATGCGCCCGCACGACGCACGATACAACGCCATCCCGCTTCCCGAAGCGCCGCATGTCGACGCCACGATCGCTTACGCCGCGATGCGGTCGCCCGTCAGCGATCCGCTCGCGCGCTACGAGAATGCCGAGAGGCTGAAGCGCGACGCCATGATGCAGAACCACACTCTCTACTTCAACCCGTGGGACACCATTCACGAGTCGAATCCACAGGAAATTCTCGACCGCCACGAGAAAGTCACGCTCGTGCCGTTCCTGATCATGGGAGGCTCGCTCGATGACAACGTGCTGCCTGCGATTCAGGAAAAGTTCGTCGCGTCGTACAAGGCGGCCGGCGGCGACATCCAATGGCAGCTCTTCGAAGGCGCCGAGCACGAGTGGGTCGCCAACCCCGGACCGCTAACCGACCGGGCGCAGGCAATGGTCAGGGCGTTCATCGCGCGTCAATTGAAGGCCTGAGCGGCGGGCGACGGATTAGCCTTAGGCCGCGAAACGAACTCCTGCGAAATAACATTATCGGGGTAGTGTTCCGATCGACACGCTGGCGGAGCAGGATTTTCTTTGCTGCCGCCCGAACGGATGTATACTTTCAACTTCTAGCAAGGCCAAGAAAATAATTCCAAGCTGCTTCAACTGCGAAGGAGCTCCCATGAGCCCTAAGTTATCTGGTCGAAGGAAATTCCTCAGAGATAGCGCCGCGCTGGTTGGCTTGGCTGCGGGAGCAGGAGTGGTGCCGCCCGCCGATGCCCAGATGCCGGCTTCTGAGGCAACCCCTAAGGATTGCAAAGATAACAAGGATCTGATTGCCTATGGCGAGCGCTCTCATTACGTGAAATCGGTGCGTATTCCTGTGGCGGAGAGGATGTCCCCGGACGAATTCGGAATGACGTTTCATGTATCGTCTCCGATTCAGGACTCGGTGGGAATTATCACGGCCTCGTCGCTGCATTATGTGGCGACCCACCGCGGCTCCTACGTCCCGGACATCAATCCCCAGGAACATCGTCTGATGATTCACGGCATGGTCGACCGACCGCTGATTTTTACGGTGGATGAACTAAAGCGCTTGCCATATGTGACTCGTGTCCATTTTCTCGAATGCAGTGGAAATCGTGCGAGGCCCACGCATAAAACCGTGCAGCAGACACACGGGATGACAAGTTGCTGCGAATGGACCGGCGTACCCCTCTCTCTATTGCTCAAGGAGGCCGGCGTGCAAAGCGGCGCAGCCTTCATCGTGTCGGAAGGCGCGGAGACCGTGAAAGGCGCGACAAGCATTCCGCTGGCAAAGGCCATGGACGATTGTCTTGTATGCTACGGCCAAAATGGCGAGGCAGTGCGTCCCCAGCACGGCTTCCCTCTTCGATTCATCGTACCCGGCTATGAAGGAATTTATAATACGAAGTATCTGCGGCGAATCAAGGTGGTCGAGCAGCACTACATGACTTACAACGATTACGGACATCTTGCCCCCGATGCCCGCGTCGCTGCACTGGGCCGCCAGGTTGGACCGAAATCGATCATCACCTTCCCTTCCGGAGAGCAAAAACTGCCAGGCCCGGGATTCTATGAAATTACTGGGCTGGCCTGGTCGGGGTCGGCTGCTGTTCGAGGCGTGGACATCTCGCTCGACGGCGGGCAGACTTGGACGCCCGCAGAGATTCGATCGCCGGCATATCCCATGGCGCATGCACGGTTTGGCTTCCACTGGAAGTGGGACGGGAAAGAGTGCGTGATCATGTCACGCTGCACGGACGAATTGGGCACCGTGCAACCCACGCGAGCCGAAATCGCGAAATACTGGAATGTGCCGAACGACAAAGATCTCCAGATAAAAGGACTGGACAACAGTGTTTTCCCGTGGAGGATCGACAGCGATGGGAGCGTTCACAATGGGCTCGCGTAAGCTCCTCCTGCTTGTGGTGATTCTGGGGCTAAGTCAGGTCAGCAAGGCACAGTCACCGACATACGGTGTAGGGAGAACTCCCACTGCGGATGAAATCCGCAAGCTGGACATCTCGATCGGCCCCGACGGAAAGGAGCTCCCGCCAGGAAGCGGAACCGCTGCGCAAGGCGCGGGACTCTTTGTTCGTAAGGCCTGCTTTGGATGCCATGGGGAAACAGGTTCAGGGGGCCCGGCTCCTACTTTGATAAGGAGCGACGGCAAGACCAAGTCCCCCTATCCTTGTCTCAATCCTTGCGTGAATGATTCAAACCCGATGGCGTTTCACTCGCCGTACGCGACCACGATCTGGGATTACATTAACCGCGCCATGCCACTCACCAAAGAGGGGACACTTAAGCCAAGTGAGGTTTACGCGCTGACTGCCTATATCCTCTTCAAGAACGGCGTTATCAAAGAAGACGAAGTCATGGACGCTCAGAGCCTGCCGAAGGTGAAAATGCCAAACCGGGATCACTTCGCCCTGGCTCCGGAATGGAAGCACGGAGCGCCAAGGCTTCAGGGTTACCCCTGATCACTGGCCAAGTAGGAGTGTCTATTTCCCGTTGTGCTGAACTGCTAGAGATTTAGACTTCCGACTCGCGAATCTTACACTCTTCGTGCGGTCGACGCAGCGCTCACCCGGATTCCCACCTGCAGGTATTTCAATGGCTACATTCGTTCGCGTGCGTTGATCCAAGAAAAACGCTTCCCTGTTTAGGTTTAATCGAGTGCAACCCAAAAAATCAGGCCCTTTTGAAGAACACTATTGGATCAACGGATTAGAAGAGTGCTGCATCGACCGGTTGAGCCGGTACCGTTTCTCGGGCGTTGCACGCGTGTTCGAGAGGAGTCGGTTTGCGCTGACAACCTTGGTCCGGCTCGGAGACATGGGTTATGCAACCTACCTAAGACACGGGCAACACTTTTCGAGCGGTTGGGGCGAGCCTTCCCTGCGACAAATCCACGTGCGAGTTCCTAGTTTGTCGCGGGAGCTTCACGGCGGCGATGGTCCTGTCCTCGCGTCGCTTGGCCAGCCAGCATCCTTGGGGCAGCCTAGTTTAGCCGCGCTGTTGCCTTCTTTTTAGGCGAAGGCGGCACGATGGCCGGCATGGAATCCTCCCACCGGCTGTAGGTCAAGGCATGCTGGTTGGACCCATCGGCGTTCATGATGAAAATCTGTGCGAAGGGCTGAAATGAGTTGTCGTAGAGCGGAGCCTCGTCCTTGAAGCCGTAACGCGCGCTAGACCAGAGGATGTACTTGCCGTCTGGCGACCAGGATGAGTGGCTGTCGTTCCCTGGCGTGGTAGTGAGTTGCTTGATATCCGTGCCGTCCGCGCGCATCGTGAAGATATCGTAGTCTTTCGTGGTTGCCGAGCGACGGGTGAAGGTAACTATTGAACCATCAGGCGAAAAGGCCGGGAAATTATCCCACTCTGTCGTCAGGATTTTCACCTCCCCGTCAGCCAAAGTCAGCTCCCGCAAGCCGAGACCGCCGCTGCCCCAGACACGATATACGATGCGTCTTCCATCAGGCGACCATGTAGGGAATCCGCTGTTGGGCAATCCTTTGGTCAGGTCCCTTGCTTGGCCGGTACCATCGGCACGGACCATCATCACCTTCGCGGGTTCGGTCTCGCGCGCCCCGAAAAAGCCGCCAAATCCAAACGCGACCCACTGCCCATCGGGCGACCAGGTGGGAACCATGGCGGCGCCACTCCGGTCCTGGAAAATAATCTTGCGATCTGTGCCGTCCGCGTTCATCACCGAGATGGACGCCGTTGCCGTAGTGGCCAGGTTCCGGATGTCGCTGATGGCTAGCCTGCCGTCGCGCGAGAACCGCGGAAACACGTCGGTATATTGCATCTCCATGTCCGGCTCCCAACTGTACAGCTCTTGGTTCTGGGGCCGGGCAGTAAAATCCACCCTTTGATACACCACCTGTTTCCCGTCTGACGACCATGCAGGATTGCGCAACATGCCCTTTGATCCCGGTTCGCCCTGGGTGAAGGCCAGCCCGGCATTCGAGCCTGCTTTGATCAAATACGCAATACGGTCGGCACTCAGATACTGCGGCGCGACCTTGAGCCCTGACCCGGAAGTTTCCGTTTTTCGCGCGCCGCTGACAATATCCACTGAAATAATTTGCGAAGTCACCATGCCCTGCGCGTAGATGCGCGCCGCGAAGGTGTGCGCGGTTGGCAACTCGTAAAACACTACCCGCTTGCTATCGGGCGACCACTTCGGCGACCCGTCTGCAAAACCTGCCTCCGTGAGCCGCCTTAGCCCCGTCCCATCGGGATGAATGATGTAGATGCTAAGCTCCTGCGGATGCTCCCACCCGGGACTGGGAAATTCGTGCGCCATGAAATCGAAATTCCGGTCCGAGGAGAAGGCGATCCATTGGCCGTCGGGCGACCACGCGGGACGGAAAAATCCATCAAGCTTCCCTGGCGCCGCCTGTAGCTCCGGCGAGCCGGTCAAGTTGCGCGCCTTGCGCGTCTTCAGGTCCAGAATCCAGACGTTGGCGGTGTGGTGGTCGCCGCGCGTGGAGACGAAAACAATCTGGTTGCCATCCGGCGAAAACGCGGCTTGATCGTCGAGCGCCGGATCGTCGGTGAGACGCTCGAGGCCTGAGCCGTCCGGGTGCACACGGTAGAGCTCGGCTTGGCCCGAACCATTGCGCTCGGATGTGAACACGACCCACCTGCCGTCGGGCGAAAACGACGCGTTGTAATCGAAGCCCGAGGTGGGAAACAGGGGGCGCTCGCCGGAACCGTCGGCAGTGGCGATGTACAGCACCAGCCCCGACGGCGCCAAGCGATTCATTAACATCACTTTCTTTTGCGCGTACGCGGGCTCAAACCCAAATAGCACTAAGAGTATCAATACGAGGGCTCTGCTCATACATACCTCCAAGGCAAGCGGGAATGGATGGCGGGCTATTTTCCTGTGCTGTCGGTGGGCGCAGGCGCGACGGGTTTGCCGATCAGCCGGTTATAATCCGCCACTTCCGTCGCTGAGCAGATGCGTTCTGTGATATCGAAACCGTCAGGCAGCCGGTGCAGAACGAATCTGTTTAAAGCCTTCCAGGGCTGGGTATAAAACTTCGAGTCGTCAATTGTGACCGTCAGTTCGAGTGTGTCGGCGTTCACCCTCTGCCACCGCTCCTCGACCTTCAGAGCGTCACTGTGCGGACGGCCAACGTTGTCGAGCCAGGCTCTCGGATCCATCCCCACATAATTTGCGACGAACGTGTAATCATCCTCCCATTTGCCTACTGCGTATCCGTTCCATCTCGGTGCGGGATCGTCGGGCAACTCCCGCCCATCGGTCCAGATAATGCGCCAGCTATCGTTCTCCTCGTTGAGGATCGCCATCTGGTCTCTCTTCTGAAAAATTTCGATCGTCCGAAATTCAAAAAGATCGTTGCGCGGCATTCCCAGCGGGTCGCAATAATCGACGGGATCATTTCCCTCCGCTATCGGGACTTGCCCCATCCCCGATCCCGGTTTATTCTTTGCCCGCGCTTCCTTTCCCATGGCCGAATAAGGCACGTCATGCCCCACGTGCTCTGGATCATCCGGGTATTCGTAAGCTCCGTTTGGCTGGACACCTCCCTCCAGGAATCCTCCATCCCAGATCCCGGACAAGTCACGTTTCGGAGCGGGTGCTGATTTCAATGTCTGCCAGTAGGACTCGGGCGGCGCGGCTGTGTTCCATTTTACCGTCTTCCACTTGTCGTTTGCGCCGTTTGCCGGCTGGGCGGCCGGCGCATTTGATTGACTCGGCGCGGTAGTCTGCGCGTGCGAACTGGACGACCAGATCAGAGTTGTAATTATCGCAATGGTGACGATCGCCGAGCGCCTCAGCATTTTCGGAATCCTTCCACACATGAATCGAATTGTTCGTCTAGTGCGGGGCATCAGAGTCCGAATCGGCAGTCGGCTTGCGCACAGTCTTGGGCGGTGCCACATCGTTTAAGGTTGACGGCAAATGTGAATCGAGTAAAACCGTGCCATCAGGTGACATTATCCGCCGGATTCGGCCCGCGGGGGCACCGCTCTTGGGCGGCATTACGTCCACCACGATCACTTGACCGACCTTGAGTGAAGTCTTGTGCCAACTCCCGTCCGCTGCCGAAGGCGGGTTCCCCTCTAAAACCCAATGCTGCACTTCACCCTTGTTGTCGGTCACGTCCAGCTTCACCAGGCTGTGGGGATTGGCAAAAATCCACGCCGTCACGGTTCCCTTGATAGTGAGAGTCTTTTCGTAGTCGTACCCCGCGTTGCCATGGTGCGCCAGCAGGGGAATGGGAGTGCGAAAGAAGCCGACGGCCAAAAGAATAAGAACTGCGGACCTGCTTCTCATGGTATCCCTCCAGAATTTGCCCTGAAATGACCCTTTTGCAGGATCAGGCCGAATCAACAGCAAGAATTTTAAGTTGCAGCTCCGACCCCAGAAACCGGGCACTGTGCAGAACACCGGCGCGGATTATACTCCTTTTTTTGTTACCGATGCAGTTGCAGCGATTTGACAGGCCGGCTTGGGCGCCGTCGCCAAAAATCCACTCCCCCACGAGACATTGAATTATTTCAGGACGCAGCCTTTCAGGGCCGCTGAGTGAGGGAAAGGCCAAGTCCTCCTAAATCCTGCCAGCTCAACCGGTCGATGCAACACCCTCAAGTCGGTTGATCTGACAATACTTCCCGTCGGGAATCGATATGTGTGGCAGTACTCATTCAGGACCTAAACAGGGCTTTGTTTTGATTGAATCAAGGCAGGCGAATTAAATCAGGCTCACAGACCCCCCATAAAAAGACTCCGAGCAAGTGTTGCATCGACCCATTGAGACCGCCCCCGCTTATCGGGCTCTTTGTTTGGGACTCTCCTTGAATTCTCGCATTGCACTGCCTAGGATGTGTCTTGGGCGCAACGTGAAAATCGCGAATATCACCGATCTTTCAGAACTGGAAGTGGATAATCCTGAAAACGACAATTAGGAGCTCTCTATGAAACCGATGCTCAGGTTTTCTGTTGCTGTTGTGACGGTCGGGGTCTGTTTTCTCATGTTTTGCGGACAAACGCGGAATGATGTAGTTGCCGCCCAAGGAGGCAAACCGGTGATGCTGTACCGGTTCTATACGGGCAAAGATGGGCTGTCGCACGTGGAAAAGATTGAAGTGAAGAATTTCGACCAAAATAACGTCGCCAACCTGATGGAAACGACAACCGGAGCCGTGCTCCGCAAGTCAAAACCCGATGCACCCGGCGCGGATTTCGGAGCGTTCCATCCAGGACCGCACCGGCAATATATTTTCGATCTTGCCGGCCATGAGGAGGTTGAATTTTCGGGAGGGGAGAGGATCACTCTAAATCCCGGCGATATAGAGCTCATTGAAGACCTCGCGCCGACCAAAGGCCACCGGAACCGCAACCTCGGACCTGAGGACCGTCTGGTGTTGTGGGTACCGATCGCCGATCAGACGGTGGTGCGTGATTCGATTTCGAAATAATCGCGACCTGCGTGCTGTGGCCCATTTCAGCGAGGTCCTGATAGGCGGCTTCTCGGAATGTGGCCGGGGGCGAAAAGCCAGTTTCCGAGAACGCCGTTTCACTGGACTTGGGCGCAGTTGCTGTTGAGATGAATCGAGGTGGAAGCAAGAAATTGAAAAGCGAGGTGACCTAGATTGCCTTGTACGGCCACTCTAGAATTAGTGAAGGCCCTCCACAGGTGCTACCTCCTGACCGTTCTAGCAGCAGCTTATCCCGACTTGCGGTACCCACCACACGAATTAGCAGGTCGGTAGGCTCAAACTCATGGCCGATGTGTGTCGCTCCACCTTCGACGTGAAGAACATAGGTCCCGCTCGGTACGTCGCCGAACGAGAAATTACCGTCATTGTCCGAAGCGGTACTTTGAATTCGGCCCGTGAGCGGGTCTTCCAATTCCAACTTTGCTTCCCCGATCGGCTCCACGTCGTGCTTTATGATGTTCTGAAAAAAGGCGGCGCCCTCACCCGGCGCTGGGTCGATCAACCTTCCGGCTACCTTACGGGTTGTTG
>CAWDPI010000015.1:0-243461 GCA_963804145.1 uncultured Acidobacteriota bacterium
CTTCAGGACCTCTTAAGAATGGGCTCAAATTGAGCCGAGCCAAAATCTTTGGAGCGGGGGACCGGATTTGAACCGGCAACCATCGCCTTGGAAGAGCGAGACTCTACCGTTGAGTTACCCCCGCCCGGCTTGCCAATTCAAATTTCCGGCGGGCTGCCCTTCTAAATTCAGGGTGAACAAGTACAGCCCGCGAACTCTGGAGCCTGGGACCGGGATTGAACCGGTGACCTCGTCCTTACCAAGGACGCGCTCTACCACCTGAGCTACCCAGGCAAGTCCTGTTTGCCGCATGCAGCGCAAACTTGAGTCAAACAAAAAGCTCCGCCACCGGTGCCGGTTTGCAGTTCAGGTCTTTTCCAGCGGCTCGCCGCGAGCATTTGCCGCGAGCGTTGCGACCAGATGGTGGACGGGGGAGGATTCGAACCTCCGTAGCCCGCAAGGAGCGGCAGATTTACAGTCTGCTGGTTTTAGCCACTCACCCACCCGTCCGCACGGGGGGATTAAACTAAAATTGAAGCAAAGAAGGCCGCAGTGCATGCGCGAAGTTTGCAATGACAAGAGACACTTTCACACTTGCTTCGCGATGCAGGAACCTGCCTCCCGCAATCAATTGGGATTCTTCCCCTGACTCGAAAAATTTTGGCAGAGCTGGCGGAGGGATTTGAACCCCCGACCCTCTGATTACAAATCAGATGCTCTACCAACTGAGCTACGCCAGCACGGCGCAAACCGATGAAATATAACAAAACGGAACTACAATTGCAAGGGGGCCCTGTGGAAGACCTGTGCAAACCTCACCCACTAGCCAGTGGGCTCAATTTAGAGCCCACACCCGCGCCTGAAGCTCGACTCCGTGCTGGAAAAGACATTCTACATCTTTTAACCGTTCACAGCTACAAATCTTTGATCGGAGCAAAGCAATGTTAAATCTCGAGGAGGGTGCTTGACTTCACCCAAGAGTAATGAAGCTCGGGCGCTGTTCCCGCCAATTGAACGTCAGCGCGCCTTAATAGGGTTTCGCCTTGAAAACGAAATTCACGGTCTTCGATTCGCTGCCGGTGATCGTCACTTCCTGGGTCTGCTCGCCGTAGGACTCGTGCCAGGCGGTGATCGTGTAATTTCCTGGGGGCAAGTTCGGCAGCTTGAATTCGCCGTCGCCGGCGGTAATCGCGTAGTGCGAATTTTTCATGACTGCGAGGGTGCCCTTCATCCACGGGTGGATGTTGCACTTCACGGGGATGAATTCCGGGCGCGCGTACTTGTCCTCGATCGGGGGCGCTCCGGGCGGCTGGGATTTATTCCATTCGCGGTTGTTCGATGGCAGCGGGTGAATATTGTGAGAGGTCTGATCGTCGTTGACGATCTCGAAATCCTGATTCACCTGGAAGGCCAGGATATGCGGTGAGTAGCGGCAGCCTTTCTGCGTCAGGACCGCAGGCTGAGCGGGCGGCGGCTCGTCCGGCGCTCCGGCTGACACGTAGACGACCACGTTTTCGAGGGCATTGTCGGGGCCGGTGACGACGTTTTCCGCCGCCACCGGCTTGGCGTACTGCTTCGCGCAACTGGGCTCCTGGGACATGTCGATGGTGCGCGCCTTTGCGGGCGTTCCGTCGAAGGTTACGCGGCCGCTGATCGCGCCGTTCTGCGGCCTCGCGGATGACATGGCGAATGTGGTGAAAACAGCTGCCACTGCGATAAATGCTTTCTTGTGCTGCATGAAATTTCTCCTCCTATTTTTTCCTGTGACTTTCTTTTCTTTCCAGAGTCGTCAGCGATCTGACGCAGTGTCCGATCGCTTTCAGTGGCACGGGCATCCGCCGCGGCGGACCTGTGCGGGTTTGAAAGCCGCTAGCTAGCGCTACACTGGCTAATCTCTTCAGCCGTGAAAACCGCACAGGCAGAGTGCCTGTGCTACTCAGTTCCAGAACCTGTCGGCGTTCCGCCGACTCGTGCTGCCTTCACGATTTCCGCGCCCTCTTTTGTGCTTTCCCACAGCCGAAGCTCAGGGCTTTTGTGAGTGACCTGCAAGGTCCGCAGGTAGTGCACCAGGTCCCAGGCCTCATTCGGTTTGAGGACGTCGGCGAACGAAGGCATGGGCGTGCCGTCCAGACCCGTCATGAAAATTTTGAACAAGTCGTTGTTGGTGTTCCCGCACTTGAAGCGCGAGCCCGATTCAAAGTCGTAGGGCCGTATGGGCTGGTTGTTGTTGTCGGTCAAGGAAGCGGCGGCGGGGCCGTCGCCGCGCCCCTCCGTGCCGTGGCATTTCCAGCATTCGAGTTTTGTGAAGAGTTCTTTTCCGTGCTGCATGCTCTGTAAATTAAGCGCGGGTTCCGGGGGCGCCTGAATCGGATCGCCCGGCTTCTCGCTTTTCCATCTGGGAGAAAAAGTTTTGATAAACGCGACGAGGTCGGCGCGCTGCTGGTCGGTCAGCGCGCTCCACGAAGGCATATTGGAATTGACGAGGCCGCGCTCGATGGCCCTCGAGAGATCTTCATCGGTTGGCAGAGTGCCGGTGGGAGTCGAGCGGCACTTGAACGTTGCAGACACGAAATTCCGCGGCAGGATGTTCAAGTAGGGCGCGTTTTCGCCGTTGCCGTCTCCGTGAAAACCGTGGCAGCCCCAGCAATAGCGGAAGTAAAGCTGCTTCCCGGAATCGGCGTGCCCCGTCCACTGGCCGATGTGGGATTCCTGAGCCGCGGAAGAATCTGCGGCGGCCAGAATTGTGATTGCAATCAGAGCGAATCGAAATGTTTTGAATGCGCGCATGATCTTCATTCGTTGGCTTATCCCTTGGCTCATTCGTTGGCACCTCAGTAGGCAAAATCGAAACCGACCAAAAAGCTGCTGGTCGTCAGGTCGCGCCCGGAGACCGGAGCGGCGCCCCGTTGCCGCAAGATGGAGTATTCGTTGTGGAATGCGAAACCCGCGCGGCTGGAAATAAATGGATAGTAGCGATACCCGACGGTGACCACGTCGATGTTGCCGAAGTTCGCCGGGTTCGTGGCGAACACCTGTTGGGACATGCGGATCGCCTCGTAACGGCTGATGGCGACGAATCGCGGATTGACCGTATAGTGCGGCTCGATCAGCGCGCCGTTCCACGCGGGCGATCGCGCCCCTGATGGAAGCGCCATGTTGGCCGGAGTGTTGGAGCCGAGAAACGCGCTGTCACCTCCGTGGAAGTACATCGTAGTGGCATCGAATTTCTTGACGTACCACATGCCGATGAGCCCGGCGCGATAAAAACTCTTGTTGCCGATGCCCGTGCCCGGAATTCCGACGCCTCCCGTGGTGGACTGGAAGTAAGTGGGCGTTTCGCCGATGTAGGCGAACGCGCCGACGCGCTCGAGGCCGAGACTCCCGGCCTGGAACGCCTGGCTGGCGGCAAAGTAGCCGTTATAGGCCTTGCCGGTAGGAAAGGTCTCCGCGCCATTGCTGGAGGTGAAATTCGGCTGTCCGTCGTTCGAGTTCACGAGGGCGGCCGAAACGCGTGTGCGGTCATCTTTGGAATGGCCCAACCATTCCACACCGGCCTGGTTGTCTCCGATTCCGTTGGCATAAAGAGTTTCGGCGGCGAGCGCATTGCCATTTCCGCCGGGCCTGACGAGCGGCTGGAAGTGATAGTTCTGGTAAAGGCCGCCAACGTTGCTGAGCGTGAGGATGCGCTTTTCGGACAGCAGATTGTCGAGTTCGAATTTTCCGAACTTGATGTTGAACCAGGAGCTGCCCAGCAGGTTATCCAGGCGCGCGAAAAGCGATTCGAAGTGAAATGCGCCGGTGCTGTCGGAGGAAGGCAGGACGTAGAACGAAATATTTTTCGCCAGCGTGCCCGCAGTGTGAAAATCCAGGCCGCTCCAGTCGAATCCGTCGGTTGTAATTCTGTTCTCCACCGTTGAGCCGGAGGCCGCGCCGTCGACCGCGACGCGATTGGTGCTTTCGCGATGCCATTCCGGCGTGATGCGAAAAGTGATCGGCCAGTACGACGGGTGCTGGTAGATGGGAGAGTCGCGCTCATTCCCCAGCTGATAGCCGTTGTCTTTGAACGCCTGGCCAAACGGGCTTAGCCGCGGCCATGAGTCATGGCAGGCCGAGCAGGGCATCCCGTATTTCCGCGCGAAGGCGGGAATGGGATGCACGCCGGCCGGCACGATCGGCAAAGCAGAGGCAGGGCGGCTTTCGACCAAAAGAGCAACAAAGACCAAAGCAACGCAGAGCATGTAAGAAAAATATTTTGCAATCTTCTCCGTCGCCGGCCAACCGGAGACCGGTTCACAAAATTGCATATCAACTACTCCTTTTTAATGGACGAATAATTTGTCCACGGGAAAATTTGCCCGCGCATGACATGGCGGATTTTCAACTCGAGGCAAGCTCGGCCTCGCAGGAACGGCATGCTAATGGGGACGCGGTGAGGTGTTGTCATGAGCATGTCAAAGTGGTGTCAACATTTGCGGAACGAGTTGAGGGAAAATTGCGAAAACTGAAATTGAGCGGATGATGACCCGATTAGAGAATTCTTATTTCAAACCTGCCCTCTGGAGAGAGGATGCAATTTCTCCGCACATTTCATCGTTGGCTATCCGCAGAAAGAAAATTGTCGTCAATAATAATGACAGGCGTATAGTGTCGTCAGCGTCGGAAATCGGCCCCCGAGAAGCTGTCCTTTTCCCACGGACGATATTCATTCGAGTGTGCGGGAGCCCATGGAAGAGAAACTCAGAAGCGAACCCAAAAAGTTTTTCATGTCTCTGCGGGATATCGCGTTCTGGATCCAGAGTGCCCGCACGGATGCCGCGCTCGAAAAGCTCCAGGCGGAGCACGGGCCGGAAGGGGCTTTCGATCTTCTCTATTCGCAGAAGAGCGACCCATTCGCTTCGGGCCAGTCCTGTTACCGCTATCAAAAACTGAAGTACGAGAAATTGATCTCGTTTCTTCCCAAACGGCGCTATTCCAGCGTCCTCGATGTGGGCTGCGGGCTGGGCCCTTTCACGCGCGAGTTGTCGCCTCACGCAGACCATATTCTGGGCGTGGATCTTTCCGAAGCGGCTGTGATCCAGGCGCGGGATTCTTCGCGCGCCAATGCGAACGTGCGGTTCGAGCAGCGGGATATTCAGCAGATCGGAAAAATCGAGGAGAAATTCGACCTGATCACTGTCCTGGACGTCCTTTATTACCTGCCGAATCTGTCCGACGAAATGTTGAAATCGGTTGCCGCGCAAATTGAATCGCTCCTCGCGCCAGGCGGGCTGCTGCTTCTGGTGAATCACTTCTTCTTTCACGTGGATCCGGCGTCGCGGCAGACGCGCCGCATCCACGATTCCTTCCGGCGGAACTCCTCCCTGCAGATCGTATCGGAGAACAAACGGGCGTTCTATCTGGCCAGTCTCTACACCAGGCTCGAAGGCGCCGGGACTTCCAGCGTCCCTGGCCTGGCCCCGGCCAGCTAATATGGTCTTTCCGCCTCCCCGCAATCTCTACAACTGAGAAACAAATCATGCAAAGCGGTATGGCAACCGGCTCGCTCGAATGAGAGAATAACGCTGGAAAGGGACCCGATGCGGAACCCCAGAAAAACTCTCCTCTTGTCGGCTGGAGTTGCGGCCGCGGCACTAGTGGCGGCGTTACTGCTCTATGGAAGCTTCCGGCGCAGTTCCACTGCGCACGCTTCGCCCGCTCCACAACTGCTCTCCGAACTGCCTGCGGGAGCGCCCACGCTTGTTTATTTTGATCTTGCCGCCTTGCGCGCTTCTTCCTTCTATCAGCACCGGCAGGACAAGGCGCCCCTCGCCATACCCAATCAGGACTACGCCAATTTTGTGAGTTCCACAGGGTTCGATTTTGAGAAGGATTTGGACCGCGTGGTGATTGCGGCGTGGCCGCCGTCCGGCAAAGAGCAAAGGAAAAATGTGGTGATCGCCGAAGGTCGCTTTGACCGGGCGAAAATTCGCGACTACGCCACACGCAAGGGAAAACTCGATCACCAGCAGGGGCACGAAGTGTTCGTCTTCCCCACAACCGATAAGACGGGATTTGCTTCCGTCACTTTCCTTGACGATCATCACCTAGCCATCGTCGCGGGCCCGAGCATCGCTCCTCTTTTCGCCGGCCATGCCGACAATCCCGGCCCCGACCCCGCCACCGAACGCGCCGCGCGCCTGGACGGCGCCGCCGCGTTCATGATCACGCGCATGTCGCCAATTCCGGACAATGCCGGCGGCGGAGCACCTCAGGCCGCGATCTTGCTGAGCATGGCGCGGACGGTCCAGTGGGTCACCCTGGCCGCGCGGCCCGAGGGAGACAACCTGCGCATTTCGCTCGAGGGGGAATGTGACAACAGTTCAAGCGCGCTGCAACTAAAGTCCGCGCTGGAACTTCTGCGAGTGTTCGGACGGGCCGGCCTGGAAAGTTCCAAGACGCGCCAGTCGATGGACCCGGCCGCCCTCGCGACGCTGCAGAATTTATTGACCAACGCGGAAGTTACGCAGGCGGCCGAGCGGGTTCGCATCCTAGTTGAGCTGACGCCGGATATTTTCAAGCTCGGCGGAACACGTACATCGCAATAATCCAGAAGCCGCAATGCCTCAAGTGGCGCAGGCTTCAGCCTGTGGGGTTTGATTATAGCAAGATTGTACGTGCACTGACCAACCCCCACAGGCTGAAGCCTGCGCCACTAAGGGCCCATCGGAATGTTCAGCAAATCCGGGCGGTTGCGGCGCGTTTTTTCCAGGGCTTTCTGCAGACGCCAGCGGCGAATCTCTTCGTGATTTCCTCCGAGCAAAACTTCAGGGACGTTCCAGCCGCGGAACTCCGCGGGGCGCGTGTAGTGCGGACAGTCCAGAAGTACGTGGTCCGTGACCCGTGATTCGCTTGCCCTGAGGTCGCCGCGGCGACCGAAGGGTGATTCGTGACCCGTGACCGGGCCAACACTCTGGACGTGATCTTCCAGTGCGCTGAACGATTCGTTCACTGCGGAATCTTCGTTGCCCAGGGCGCCTGGGATCAGACGCGTGACTGCGTCCACGATGAGTGCGGCGGCCAGCTCGCCGCCGGAAAGAACAAAATCCCCGATGGAAAGTTCGTCGGTGGAGAGATGTTCGGCCACGCGCTCGTCGACTCCCTCATAGCGGCCGCACAGCAGGATGACGCGATCGAGCTGGGACAATCGCCGCGCCGTGTCCTGGCGAAATAATTTCCCGGATGCAGAGAGAAGAACAACTGCGGTGTCTAGCCGGGCTACGGGTGTCGCTTCACCTTGAATGGGCACAGCATGCTGTGCCCCTACGTCGCCGGCAAGCGATTCCACGGCCTCGAACAGCGGCTCGGGTTTCAGCACCATGCCTTCGCCGCCGCCGAACGGGCGGTCATCGACGGTGCGATGGCGGTCGTGCGCGAAGGCGCGCAAATCATGCACGCGCACATCCACGAGGCGCGCCTCGCGCGCCCGGCGCACGATCCCGTAATCGAGCGGACCGGTAAAAAATTCTGGGAAAATTGTGATGATGTCGAACTGCATGGCAGGGACAGTGTAACGCGACGCGGGTCACTCATTGAGCAAAAACCTGGTACATGTCATTCCGAGGCGCGCTTTTCGCCGAGGAATCTCTCTTTTTTCTGGATGCCAGCACAGAGTGATTCCTTGCTCCGCTCGGATTGACAATTTAGGGGGCTAGCCCAAAAAAGGTGGTCATTTGCGATTCAAATCGCGCAGGCCTTCGGGGAGAGTGACCTCAATGCGTTTCGCTTTCACGTCAATATGGACGCAAAATTCAGCGGCGAGCGGCACCAGGACTTCGCCGTCGTTCGTGTCGACAGCGAGCAACGGCGCGCCGCCCGGAAATTCGACGTCGCGCACGGAACCGAGGGGCGTCGATGCGCCCGCTTCCCACACCGCGCAGCCGACGAGATCGCTGACAAAGTAGTTTCCTGCGGCAAGCCGCGCGCGCTCTTCGATCGGCACTTGAACTTCCAGGCCGCGCAGGGTGTTCGCGGCTTCCATGCTGTCCACATCCGCAAAATGAAAAATAGCCCGGCCGCCCTGGCCCGGCGACAGCCAGCAGCGCTGCACGCGGACGCGCCGGGGCGCATTTCTCCCGTCGGCGAGCCACACTTCTTTTAATTTAGGTAAACGCTCAGGGAAATCTGTCAGGATTTCGGCGGCCACTTCGCCACGCAGGCCGCGAGGACGCAAAATTCTGGCAAGCGTTACGCCGGTGAATTCTTCCGCGGGCAATCTATTCGAGGATTTCAAGCGTCAGGCGTTTCCGAATTTTCATTCCGGCGGCACCGAGGATTGTGCGGATGGACTTCGCCGTCCGCCCCTGCCGTCCGATCACCTTGCCCAAATCTTCGGGATGCACGCGCAATTCGAGCACGGTAACTTGCTCCCCATCCACTGCTCGCACCTGGACTTGTTCGGGATGATCGACTAACGCCTTCGCAATCGCTTCCACAAGGTCCTTCATGGGGCCCTCCACCAGTCACATTCGCGGGTTCAACTCGAGCTCTCACATGCGCAGGTTCCGAGGGCCAGCGGAACCTTCCTTGAGCCGCCGCGGGGCGGTTCAAGCGATCTTTTGGGCCGTCAAAAAGCTGCGAACGGTGTCGCTGGGTTGCGCACCGCACGACAGCCAGTACTTCACTCGCTCGGCGTCCAATACAATGATCGCCGGGTTCTTGAGCGGATCGTACGTTCCGACGATTTCGACAGTCCTGCCATTACGGGGTTTGCGCTTGTCGAGCACGACAATGCGATAAAACGGTTGCTTCTTCTTGCCAATTCTAGCCAAGCGGATTGCCAGCACGTTTCACTTCCTCCTGGCCGAAGATTATAGCTGGTTCCACCTGTTTGCGATACCCCGCAGACCGTCCAATCTCCGAATTGGCCCACTACTAGAGATGCGCGGCGGAGGATAAGGTTTGTATGCCTGAGTAGCACGGGCACTCTGCCTGTGCGGTTTTGTGGGTTGCTGGCGTGGACTACGCGTCCCGAGGACGACAATCGCCAAACCCGCACAGGCAGAGTGCCTGTGCTACTGGAACCCCGTATCGCGCGGCGCGCCCTGTACGAACGCGTTCGGGGTGGAAAGTCAAAGGATTTACGACACGCCGCTGAGTTTGCCTAGCCCCTTGAGGCGGCCCTGTGCGGCGAGGGAGCCGTACTGCTTCATCATCTGGCGCATTTGCAGGTATTGCTTCAGCACCTGATTCACTTCCTGCACCGATGTGCCGCTGCCGCGGGCGATCCGTTTGCGGCGCTTGCCGTCGATGACGTTGTGGTCGTTGCGCTCGGAGTTGGTCATCGAATTGATGATGGCCTCGATGCGCTTCAGATGCGATTCGTCAACGTGCACGTCCTTGGGCACATTCGCGAGCGGACCCACTTTCGGGAGCATGCCGAGCACCTGTTCGAGCGGGCCCATCTTACGGATCTGGCGCAACTGGTCGCGGAAATCCTCGAGCGTGAATTCGCTGCGGCGAAGTTTGCGCTCGAGCTCGGCCACTTGTTTGGCGTCGACGGATTGCTCGACGCGCTCGATCAGCGAAAGCACGTCGCCCATGCCCAGGATGCGCGAGACGATGCGCTCCGGATAAAACGCGTCCAGCGCATCGTATTTTTCGCCCGTGCCCACGAACTTTACCGGCGCGCCCGTCACTTTGCCTATCGACAGAGCCGCGCCGCCGCGCGCGTCGCCGTCGAGTTTCGTCAGGACGACGCCTGTCAGGCCGAGCCTCTTGTGAAATTCGCCTCCGGAGCGGACCGCGTCTTGCCCAATCATCGCGTCAGCCACGAACAAAATTTCCGCCGGCGTAAGTTCTCGCTTCAGAGTGCCCAGCTCTTCCATCAGCGTGTCGTCGATGTGCAGGCGGCCGGCAGTGTCCACCAGGATTACGTCGTGCGCGGAAAGTTTGGCTTCGCGAATCGCGCCACGCACAATTTCGAGTGGCTTGTCGGTGCCCGTGCCGGGCCAGCAGGGGGCGTGGACGGCTTTGGCCACCTGCGCAAGCTGTTCGCGCGCCGCGGGACGGTAGACGTCGGTGGAAACCACGATGGGCCGGTGGCCGTGCGCGGCGAGCCACTTGGCCAGCTTGCCGGTGGTCGTGGTCTTGCCCGAGCCTTGCAGGCCGACGATCATCCACACCGAAGGCGGGCGCGATGAGAAAAGCGGCTTGGCGTGCTTGCCGAGAAGCAGCGCCAGCTCATCGCGCACGATCTTGATGACTTGCTGGTCGGGAGAAAGTTGCAGCAACACTTCGGAGCCGAGCGCCTTATCGCGAATGTGCATCAGCACTTCGTCGATCACGCCGACGTTGACGTCGCCTTCGAGCAGCGCTTCGCGGATTCCCGCGAGCGCTTCGTCCACGTGCTCCTGCGTGAGTTTTCCCTGGCCGCGCAGGTTTTTGAAGACGCGTTGCAGCTTGTCTGTCAGGTTTTCAAACATCGGGATCTGTCCTTAGAAATCGAATTTCTATTCTATCAGGATGAGCGGAGAGTTGCTGCGAGGAAGGGATTGAGTGGCGCGGCTTCAGCCTGTGGGGGTTCGTCCTTACATGGATCAAAACCCACAGGCTGAAGCCTGCGCCACTCTAGTTCGCGGCTGCAACTTCTGTTCCTTGCAACACAGAAGGTGCAGAGAAGATCAGGCGCGAGCTGCTTTTATCCGGCCCGAATCGCTTGAGCAGAATTGGCTTGATGATCGCGGTCCACTTGGCGTAGAGCTTTGCAGTCGGGTGCAGACCGTCGGATCTGAATAAATCGGCGGGCAAATTCCCGTTCGCATCGAACGCCATCGTGGCGATGTCGATGTATTGCACGCGCTGCTGCGTCGCCGCGTAATCCTGCATGAGCTTGTTTGCCGCCTTCATTTCGGGCCATTGCTTGCGGCGCAGATTGGACGGCTTGATGGAAAGGATATAGATCCAGGTGTCCGGCAGCGCGCCGTGCACGATCTGGACAAATTTCCGGAAGTCATTCGCGACCATTTCAGGCGTCTTGGAAGAGCCTTCCGCGAGGTCGTTGTCTCCTTCGTAGACGACCACCGCGCGCGGGTGGTACGCGACCACGATGCGAGTCGCGTACATGTCGAGGTCGGAAAACTCCGAGCCGCCAAAGCCTCGATTGATCACGTCGAGCGGCTTCATGTCCGAGACGAGCGTGTCCCAAAACCGAAAGCTGGAACTTCCCGCGAAGACAATGCACCCGGGCTTGGGCGGATGCACTTTGTCTTGCTCCTCAAAATCACGAATCGCCGGCTCCCATCCCTGTGCGAACACACTCGGCAAAAAAACGCGCACACCAAGGCCAAGCAACAGGAGAATACCAATCCCCGCACCGATGGATTTTTTTCGTGCCGCAGCGCTGACCGGCCATCGCATAAGGCCCAAGACTATACCTCTTCGGCATCAACATCATCTCAAATTTGAAATTTCAAATTTGAGATTAAGATTTCAAATCTCAAATGAACAATGCCCTGAAAATTGGATCTGCACGCCGAAAGCATTTCACCAGCCCGCAGACTATCTTTTTGCAAACCGGCCGGAAAATGGGAGAATGACGGGACACAGTCTTTTTATATCGGACGCAAAGGGAGATCACACCGATGAGGAAACTAGTCATGCTGATCCTGCTCGCGGCTGCCGTGAGTTTTGCGCAGCAACCAGGCGCCGCGCCCGCATCCAAAGCGAAGATTCTCACTCGCGCGGAATTTGACGCGCTGCTTGCAACGCCCGGACGCGTGTTGTTGATCGATGTGCGGCGTCCCACTGAAATTGCGCAGAACGGCGGGTTCCCTGTTTTCCTCAACATACAGGCGGCAGACCTCGAAAAGCATCTGGCCGAAATTCCCAGGGACAAGCCGATCGTAACCGTCTCCAATCATGCGAACAGAGCCGGAATCGCGGCCGACTTGCTGGAGAGCAAGGGGTTCAAGATTGCCGGGGCGATTGGCGCGCAAGTGTACGAGTCTGCGGGGGGGACGTTGATCAAATACCCGCCGGAGAAGCCGGCAGCCAACGCCGAGAAATAGCAAGTAGCACAGACTTTTCACCCTGAGAATGGTGAAGGGCAGTCAGTGGGGTTCCGTCAAGTGCGCCTACGCCACGCGCGCTAGCCAAGATCAAATAGAAACCCACAGGCTGAAGCCTGCGCCACTTCACTTCGGCGGGGCGAGTGCCGCTGCATCGTGCTCGGCGAATGGTTGAACGATCGAATCGTCCTCATCCGGCTCGTAGAGCCAAACGTCTCGATTTCGAAAATATTGGAAGAGAGGGCCGAGGTCCATCCCCGGGATCTCGCGCGCCCACACCGTTTTCGAATGATCGATGTCCGCGTCGTTGTAAACGTACTCCTCGCCCGAATTGTGGTCTTTCGAATAGCGCACCAGGACGAGGTGTTCGCCGGGAAGCGCCGCGAGCTGGGCCTCGACCGGCTTTCGAAAAGGTTCGCTCAAGTCATCCACGTAGGGAAAAGCGTCCGCGTAGAGATTCCTTTGCGTCTCGCAAAGTTGCAGCACGATGGCGATGACCAGCAAAAGTTCGCAGCCCCCGCTCAGATAGGCCCGCCACGGCGCCACGGGCCGCCTGGAGAGCGAAAAACCAACGCGCACTAGCAACAAGACCAGCAGCGGGACCGCGAGCGCTAATACGCTGTGACGGTGCGACCATTCGAACAAAGCGTTCGGCTGGGTGATGACTGACTGCGCGAAATAGATCGGCCCGATGAGCAAACTGAAGAGAACGACGAGCCGCGTCAACGCAATGCCAACAGCCCTGCCGAGGAAGCGCAACCGCCGCAGAGCGCGCATGCACAGCAACATCAACACAAAGACAGTCGCCATGAGCGGCGCGGCATAGTGCGCGTGGTAATACACGATGACCCAGAGTCCGAAGGCCGAAAGTGCGACCTGAAAAAGCAACAGGCGATTCCGCGACTCTTTTAATACCCACGGCAGTGCTAAGAAAGGAATCGAAAGAGCCGGCCCCAGGTAAAACTCCCAAAAATCAGTGGACTTGTACCACCACTGCCCTTCGGCCGCGGACCAGCTGGCCTGATACAGGCTCGGCAGAAAATTGTGATAGAAGTCGTCGAATTGCGGATTGGAGTAAGAGATGGGCGGCTTGTCATGCTGCCACAAGAAAATGGCCGTAGTGATTTCGCGCTCCTCGATGAAGTGAGGGAACACGACGGGACTCCCCGTCACTCGCCAGTTGTAAAAAGCGATGAATCCGGCGGCGCAGGCGAGAATCGCGGCGATCGGCAAAACGATGCGCTTCATCGCGGCGCCTCGCGCGGGCGCGTCCAGCCGCAGCGCCCACCAGAGAAGAGCGACGCCAACGGGAATAAAAAAAATAGCCCCTTCCACGGGCCGGCTGACCGCAAGAATGCCTGCCCCCAAACCGAAAATAATTGCGTCGCGCGGGCGCTGGTGATCCCAGATTCTGGCTAACGCTCCCAAAACCAGGGCAGCCCCGGTCGCCGCCACCGCTCCGCCCCAATAGCTGTTCATCCAGTAGCTGAACACGCCAAAACGCGTCCAGACCAGGATGCCACCGAGAAGCGCCCATTCCGGCGGCACCCACCCCTGCAGCATCCACGTGAACGCCATGCACATGGCCGCGACGCTCAGCAGTACGCCGATCCACGGCTGGCCAAATAATTTTCCAATGGCCAGCGCCATTCCCTGCGCGGGCGGGTACATCGAGGCGTACGTGGGATGCTGGATGACGTGGAAGGTGTCGAAAAAAATCCACAGCGGATGCGGCGGATTCGCCAGCCGCCCGTGAGCGAAGGTATCCGCGGCAAGCAGGTAGCTGAACTCGTCGTGCACCTTGGGCTGCGGCACCGGCAGCCACGGCAGGAGCGCCACGCGCGCAAGGATCGTGGCCGCGCCAATGGTTGCTATGGCAAGCCGCTTGTTCCGCGCGAACTCGGAAAACTTTCGCTCGATCCAATCCAGAAACGGCTCGCCCAAGCCCTGCTTCGGCCAGAGGAGCGCCACGCAAACAGCAAGAATCATCCATTCCAGTTTCTGCACGGAATCCATCGGCATCCAATGAGTCGCAGATATGAGGGTAGCCAGCTTGGGGATCACAATCAATGATGGGAGTAAATTCTTCCGGCCTGAACGCCCGGCTACAATGCGCTCACTTGACGGATGAGGTCTGGCGAGAGTTCAAACTCGGCTCTATTGTTCGGGTAAAACTCAATGAACTGGTCCGAAAGCGCCTTCAAATCGTTAGGATCGAGGGGCCGGGCTTTTTTGTAAATGAAGGCGCTGCTGCCGTCATCCAACCTGAATTCGTAATTCAATTTTTCGTAAGATTTTCCAATCCCTTCCCCCTTCACAAGCTGATCGGCGAGAACACCGATCACTTTTTGATCCTGCGGCGCGAGGTGGTAGGCAACCGGCGTGGTCAACACGACATAGCGCGCCTTGAGGAACTGGACCGGGAAACCATCCCTCTTATCCACATCGTTCGTCAACGCGATCTTGCGCGCCAGCTCGCGATGAGGCCGCTGCAAAAGGAGACACCCTTCCTGGGCGATGCTGGAATTAAGGCTAAAGGAACTCGCTAGAATGTAAATCGTGGACTCCGAGTCTTTGCTGATTTCATTCAGAGTGTCCAGTAACGCCTGGACCTGATCCAGATCGGTTCGTACCGTCGGATATTGCCTCACGGCCGGCAAGGCAAAGTCCAGAGCCTTCAGAAGCTCGCCCGCCCGGGGCAGGAATGTCGCAGAGAAGTTCGCCAAACTTGCGACCACAATCACGAGGAAAACCGCGGCCTTTCCAATACGGCCCTGAACCCAACGGAAAAGGTCTTGCACTGAAAACACAAGGAAGAGCGCCAGGGTTGCGAGCGCCCAATAGAAGTGTTGGACGCCGACGTATTGCCCGCGGGAAGAAATTACGAAATCCTGCGTTCGCGTAAAGAGCACAAAAGTGATGGCAAACTGGACGCAAAGGAAATAGGCGATGGGCCGTCTCTTTTCGTTCATTCCGGAGAGCGCGATCCCGAAGCCGGCCAACGCGAGCGTTAGCAGCCCGAAATGCTCATACAACGCTCCCAGGTTGTGAAACAGAGGGTGGCTCGACCGATAGCCCGAATAAATGTCTCCGTAATTCGTGGTCAGCATTTTCCGTGCGATAGGAGTAGCGATCAGAAAAAAAGAAAGGAAGGAAATTGCGCCCAGCATAAAAGCGTTCCTGGCGATGAGCAGGCAATGCGCGCGGCGCTCTCTGTCCACCGCGCACCGCACACCTTCGCAAACGGCCAGGGCCCCGAAGAAGCCCACAACCCAATAGGCGTACCACCTGCGGTACAACACCAGCAGGCACAGGAGCAGCGCCATGGACACCAGGCTCCCCAAACTCTGGTCAACAAGATCCGTGCGAAAATACAGCAAGAGCAGGATCAAGATAATCAGGACGCCGCCGACATCGACCGAGCCGAGCAAAACCGGGACCCACAGCACAGGCAAGAACGCAAAAGCGGATAGAGACAGTAGTGTAAGCCCTACTTCGTCGAATGTACTTTCCGGTGCGTTATTCCCTCCCAGGCGCCTCACTACATACGTAAAAAACACAATCGATGGGAAGACAAACGTCACGGTAATCGACAAAATATAAGCGAGTCTTCCCGGCCCAAATGCGAGGCGGAAAGGCACGAGGAACGCGGTGGGCAGCAAATTGTAGTCGATCTCTCGAACGGAACGGAGAACGGCGTGTAACGCCCGAATTGGGTCCTGCAGGAACACCGGGCCCAGGCTTATGTAATAATTGTGGTATCCGACGTAATCCCAGAAATATATAAATCGTTCCTGCCTTACGTACCAGGTCACGAATAGTGTCAAGAGCGAGAATGCGGCGGCAATGGAAACTACCTCAATCAAGCGGCCTTTGAGACTCGGTCGTGCGAATGGGGCGCTCATGTTAACGCGACGAATTTCCCGCTGATCATGGCCATGCACACGGCGATTTCAAACCTCCCGGGCCGGAACATAACAAACCAGTCTAGCGTCGGCACGGGGAAATCTGCCATTCTTGAATGAATGGCGTTCATCGAAGAAGCAAGTCTCCGCCGGGCCGTTCACGCATACTCTCTACGCAGGGTCATCTTTTTTGATCGGGGAACATTTGCGTTTTCTCACTTTCCCACATTCGGCCCGATTCGTATCAAATCAATCCGTGTTTTCGGGCAACTGAAACACGACAAACATTTGGGCCGTCTCCATGAAGGGGCTACGGACCAGATCGAACGCCGCAAATAATCCACACAAGTATGGATACAGGCGATTCTGGTACAAAGGGCGGTCCGCTGAAATTCGGACCCAGCCCTTAAGACCGAGCCATCCCAGGATGCTGGCTGCCCATTGAGGAGCACCTTGCGTATAGATAATCTTTTGGACGCGCAAACCGCATCTCTGGCCCAGATCCACCATCGACTGCCGGTTGAACAAAACAAAGTGACGGGGGCAATGAAATCCGCCCCAGTTGTGGTTGCGGAAGAGGCGGCAGTCCAGTGTATCGACATTCGGGGTTTTGATCAGAATGAGGCCGTGCGGAGATAGATGTCCTCGCATCGCGACGAGCACCGCGGCGGGGTCGACCACGTGTTCGATCAGGTTCAGCAGGAGAATTAATTCGTAAGACTCCGGCGAGGTAAAATCTTCGATTCGGCAACAGTGATAGACATGCCCCGCCGATTCCGCGGCGGAACGGGCGCGTTCCTGGATGTCAACCTCATGCGTACTCTTGACCCGCGGAGAAACGCCTCGGATCAGAGTCAGCAGCCAGCCCGAGCCTCCCCCGACGTCAAGTACACGAAGGTTATCGTTTGGAATGAGCCGCAACAGCTTTCGGAAAAGACGGGCGTCAAGGAAGGCCTTGATGCGATCGGGTAATGAAGAGGATTGCTGGTTCGCTTCATACGAGTAATAGTTTGCCGGGTAGATTTCGTCAAGCCGGTCCGCGGGAGGGGACTCTAGATAGATGGAGGAGCAATTTCCGCAAAGAGCATACGTATAGAATTTATCGCTTGTGAAATATTCGACATCGCGGGCGCGCGCAAAAACGCTCGCCCGGCTGCTGCCGCAGACCGGACATCGTTTCTCTGCCTCCGGATTAACCACGGCGCGATTGTCTCAAGAGCAGAAGAAAGCTGGACAAATAAGTAGATTCGGCAGATTGAAGTTCCGGTCCCAGGGGAGTGCCATCGAGGAAATCTTTCATTTCAGCGAATCGTGTATAGGAGATCGTAGGATCCCAATGGTGCAACAAGTGCTGGTCAAACCCTGCTGCGCCATAAAAATGAGCAAATAGTCCGCCTCCGAACACACGGTTTACCGGACCATGTGTCTCGTATCGAAAATCCGTGGCGCATCTCGCTTCGATTGCGCGGTGTTCCAGCACTTGGCGCACGGTTGTGAAGAACGGAAAGATGAATAGGGCGGCAACGACCCAGGCGATTGCCGCCGCATAACAGGAGAGTGAGAGAGCGATGGCCACAAGGATGGAATGGGCCGTCAAAGCCCTCAGAATCGGCCCTACTGATTTAGTCCCTGTGCGGGGACGTGATCCGGTCTGTGGGTCGCGGGATGTTTGCGCCCGCGAATCGCCGGCAGGGACAGACTGCGCCGCCAATTCCGCCATATAAATTCCTGTGACCGCCTTGAAAAGAAACCCCATGGAAAGACAGTTATGATAGGAAACTTCGGTATCCAGCGGATCTCCCAAATGCAAGTGATGTTGCCAATGGTTTTTCCTGTATTCCCTGGTCGTTTGCGGAAAAAACAGCAAGACGATCCAGTCCGAAAGGAGGTCGTTGCGTTTCCGGCTGGCGGACAAATTATAATGCACGGCCTCGTGCGCGTAACTCAATAGCGCGTGAAACCAAAAACCAATCCAGAGAGCAAACGGGATGGCTGTTTCAAAGCCGAGCGCGTTTCCAAAACGCAGGTTCAATATCAGGTGAGCAGCAAATCCGCCAAGGATCATGGCCACGCATAAAGCAATTTCGCACCAGGCGAGCCAGTAACGCGGGCGCAGGGTTTCGCGGTAACTCAGCCAGCTTCCCAGGGAATCGTGGGCGATCTGGCGCAAGTCAGGTGCGCCAGGCAATAGGGAGTGGACTTCCTGTGGAGGGGTCGCAGTGATCATGGGGCCGCCAGGTGGCGTCGAAGAATATCTATGCTTTGCTTCTCACCTCTAAATGCTCTGAAGCGGAGGAACATCCTCGGTTCATTCTTACCACGATCTGGTCAGGCTAATTTGTACCGTTGATTGAGTAGGTGTCTGTTTATGTACTGTCATTGTAGTTTGGAGTCCCATGCGGCTCTGACTCTCGACAGGTCAGGCTCGTGCGTTTCTTTCATCGAACCCGCTCGCTCGCCGCCGACATGTCCGCGGGATAACTCCTTTGCGACACACCGGGGGATGAGGACATCCCCGGGGTTTGCATGGCTGTTAGCATGGAAGATGCTGGTTAGACACGTTATTTCGTTGATTCGCCCTGTCGTCGTGGGACTTTTATGCTTGCTCTCCTTTCTGAAATACTTACGAGCATCACTGTGGAAGAGTTGGAGTTGTACGTCGTTGTCCTGATCGTCGTTTTCTCACTTTTATTTCCGCGCCTTGCCTCAGCGCAATTTGCCGCACTGGAGCGGGCTTTTGCACGGTTTGCGCGGCGGCGCATACTAGCCTGCGTTGCGGTTGGAATCCTGGCGTTGATCGCGCGAGCTGCTGTGCTGCCTCTTTTGCCCGTTCCTGTCCCGGCCGTTCATGACGAATACGAAAACCTGCTCATGGCCGACACTTTTTCCCATGGCCGGCTCACCAATCCGCCTCATCCCATGCGCATTCATTTCGAGACGTTTCACGTTCTTCAAGAGCCGACGTACATGGGAATCGTGCCGCCGGCCCAGGGCATGCTGCTCGCCGCCGGAAAAGTCATCGGTGGTCATCCATTCGTGGGCGTGTGGCTCAGTGTGGGAATCATGTGCGCGGCAATCTGCTGGATGTTGCAAGGGTGGCTTCCGTCAAGTTGGGCGATGTTGGGGGGGCTCCTGGCAGTGATGCGGTTCGGCGTCTTCAGTTATTGGGCGAACTCTTATTGGGGCGGCGCACTCGCCGCCGCCGGCGGAGCGCTGGTCCTCGGCGCTTATCCCCGAATCCGCAAACATCAGCGAATCGCGGATGTGTTGCTGATGGGATTGGGGCTCGCCATTCTCGCCAACAACAGGCCCTATGAAGGATTCGTGCTGTGCCTGCCGGTGGCCGCGGCCATGCTCCTGTGGGTGGGCGCGAGCAAGGGACCGCAATTGCGGTTGTTAGCAGGGCGCGTAGTACTGCCTCTTGTGCTTTTGCTGGCTCTGACGGCCGGCGCAATCGGTTATTACAATTGGCGAGTGACTGGAAGTCCTTTGCGGTCGCCGTACGAGGTCAGCATGGCCACCGTCAATCCGATTCCTTATTTTCCCTGGCAATCCCTGCGGCCCATTCCGGAGTATCACTACAAAATGATCAGGGAATTGTATATGGACTGGGATCTCCCGCAATACGAGCATCTGCGTTCTTTCCCCGGATGGATCGAAGCGACATCGCTCAAGATGAAAAGGCTCTCGATGTTTTACCTGGGCGCCGCGCTGGGGTTCCCGATCATCATCGCGGTATTGATCGGCGGATTCCGGTCCGTGTTCCTGGGCCGGCTACGCTTCTTGTTCCTATGTTTTGGCGTGGGGCTCGCCGGATTGTTGCTCGAGGTCCAATACCTTCCTCATTATGCGGCCCCGATGACGGGGATATTTCTAGCCTTCATCGTGCAAGCAACACGATTTGGCTACGTTTGCGGCAGGCGCGGAAAAGCGAGGGTCCTGTTTGCCATGCGCGCCGTGCCGCTCATATGCTTGTTCTCGCTCCTGTTTGCCACGGTGCAATTATCCCTCGGCTCCAACATCGTCACCGATTTGCCCCACTCGTGGTATTCCATATTGATCGGCAATACGCAGCGCGCCGGCATTTTGAAATGGCTCGAACAGCAGCCCGGCCAGCACGTGGTCATCGTGCGCTACGCGCCGAGGCATACCGTCCACAATGAGTGGGTCTATGACCCAAGCGACATAGACGCCGCGAAAGTTATTTGGGCGCGGGATATGGACCCCGATCACAACCAGGAGCTGATCCGCTACTTCCCAAATCGAACGGTCTGGCTCGTTGAGCCCGATAAGAGAGTGAACGGAAAAGTCCAAATAGTCCCCTACCCGGCTTCCGTAACAATGTTGCAGCCGGCAACGGCAAAACCGGACTCTTCCGGCCTGTTCTGAACGCCTTCTTTCCAGCGTGTGAACGCCACGTTCCCGATCGTTTTTGAGTTGAAACTGCAATTAACCGGGCGCAGGCCTGATGTCTGAAAAGGCACAGCATCTTGTATGTCCCAGGACGCCTCGATACGCTTCTAAGGATCATCCTGTTTATTCTTCGAGCCGGTCCTGCCGGTAAATCGGGGCAGGATTGCGGCTTCGTATCCGCCTCCGGTTTCTCGAACTTCACTTGGCGGGCCGGCGGGAAACAGGTTTGAAGCAGTTGGAGAATTTTGGCGGACCTTTAGAATGATCGAGACGCAAATATCGTTGTCGGTGCTGGTGCCGGTGCGTAATGAAGAGTCGGTGATACCCGCCTCTCTTCTCCGCGTGGGCCGCGTGCTGGACGGTGTTCCCGGCGGGCCGCACGAAATTGTGTTTGTGGACGATGGAAGCACGGACCGCACGCTGGAAATTCTTGAAGAAGGCGCGGCGCTGGATGCGCGAATCAAAGTGATTGCGTTGTCGCGAAACTTCGGCCATCAGGCTGCTCTCACGGCGGCGATGGATTACGCCAGCGGGGACGCGGTCGTTGTGATCGACGGCGATCTCCAGGACCCGCCCGAGATCATTCCGGATCTCGTGAAACTTTTTCTTTCCGGCTACGATGTCGTGTACGCGCAGCGCAAGGAACGCAAGGAAGTATGGTGGTTGCGGCTCTGCTTTTTTCTTTTTTACCGGATCATGTCCAAGCTTTCCGACATCCGGCTTCCCCTCGACGCGGGTGATTTTGGGTTGATGTCGCGCCGCGTTGTGGAGCAGCTTCGCGGCATGCCCGAGCATCATCGCTATTTGCGCGGAATGAGGAGCTGGGTCGGGTTCCGGCAGATCGGCATCGCCGTGGAGCGCTCCGAACGCCATTCCGGGGAAAGCAAATACAGCGCGCTGAGGCGCCTCAAGTTCGCTCTGGATGGGATTTTCGCATTCTCGACCGTGCCGATCCGCGCCGCCTCCATTTTGGGCGTGATCGCCATCTTGATTTCTTCCCTTTACGCCGTGGTTACCATCTACGCGAAGGTCTTTTTGCACCAAACCGTGCAAGGATTTGCGGCGCTGATCGTGGTGATGACGTTCCTCTCGGGTGTGCTGCTTTTCTTTCTCGGCATCGTCGGCGAATACGTCGGACGCATGTATGAAGAACTCAAAGCGCGTCCTCTTTACGTTGTCGACAGATGCATCGGCCACGCCTTCGCGGACCGCCCGTGGTCGGAACGCCGCTCCGCGCGATTGACGCGCTTACCGGTAAGAGCCGCCAGCGGCCGGTATACTCCGGCGCGGGAACCCGTGGCGGAAGAATAAACGCGAGATCCTCCTTTGGACCCTGAATTCAGCCAACGCTACCGCGAATTATACGAACGCCACTGGTGGTTCCGCGCGCGCGAAGAACTGATCATCAAGTTTCTTCGCCGCAATCAGCCTCCGGGAGGATGGCGTTCGATTCTCGACGTCGGATGCGGAGATGGCCTCTTTTTCCGCGAACTCAGCCAGTTCGGCGACGTGGAGGGCATCGAGCTGGCCGCGGATGTGATCAGCCCGGACAACCCCTATCGCGACCGCATCCATATCGGCCCATTCGACGAAACTTTTCAGCCCGGCAAAAAGTACTCACTCGTTCTGATGCTCGACGTCCTCGAGCATTTGCCAGAACCGGTCGAGGCCCTTCGGAATGCCCTTTCCCACTTGCAACCGAATGGTTCCTTGCTGATTACCGTCCCGGCTTTCAAGGCTCTTTGGACGAGTCACGACGAACTCAACTATCATTTTACGCGCTACACGAAAGCTACTTTCAATCAAGTCGCGGAAAAAGCGGGAATGAAGACGGCGGAATCGCGATATTTGTTTTACTGGCTCTTCCTGGTTAAATTGGCGGTGAGAGGGAAGGAAAGCCTGCTTGGTTCCAAGCCGAAAATCCCGGGGATTCCGGCCCCCGTTCTGAACCGCTCGCTCTATTGGGTTTCGCGATTGGAAGAAGAAATATTCGGAAGAGTTCCGATCCCTCTCGGCAGCTCGCTTTTGGTTTTCGGCGGCGCTGACCCCGCCTCAAAGCCAGTTAACTCCGTCTCAACAGAAAATTATGAACGAGTGGGCGCCGGTTAGCGGCGGCCTGTTTTTGATGGTGGAAAACCGGGATTTCCGCTATACTCAGCGATTGTGTTTGCAGTGCTGACCCCGCCTGAGTGGGTCTGCCGGGAATCTGAGCCATGAATCGCGTGATAGAAAAGTTTCAGGATGCACAAGTGCGCAAAGACTTCCCCGCGCTGCGCCCGGGCGACACCGTGCGCGTCCACGTCCGCTTGAAGGAAGGCGAAGGCGACAAGGAACGCATCCAGCCGTTCGAGGGCGTGATCATCAAGAAGCGCGGGAAATCGACGGGCGCAAGCTTCACCGTGCGGCGCGTGAGTTTCGGAGTCGGCATCGAGCGCATTTTCCCGGCCAACTCGCCGTCCATCAGTTCCATCGAAGTGTTGCGACAGGGCCGCGTCCGCCGCGCAAAGCTGTATTATCTGCGCGGGCTGAAGGGCAAGGCAGCGCGCCTGCAGCGCGTGGAGCGCGTGGAAACGCCCGAGACCGTGCCCGCGGAAAAAGAATCGTAGGAATTCAAATCGAGCCGTTGTTTTTTGCAAGCCCAGGGAGAGCCTTCCTGGGCTTTTTGCATTTTGTGAATGCGTGCGCCCGCAATTCTCGTTCAACTCCGGATCAATTCCGGAAAATCCAAACAACTGCCCGCCCATAATTCGGGCGGCCTCTACAAAACCCGGCAACAAGTCCGGACGGTTTTGTAGCGGCCGTTCCGTCCCGTGTCTTTCGGGACGGAACGGGCACATTCATCGTCAATCTAAGCAACTTCCTAAATTCCGCCGTGCTAGAATCCGCGGCGATGGGGAAGCGATGCTCCTCCCGATTCGAGCGCGAAGCCCGCAAGTGCGGCTGGCAAAGGATTGCCGGCCTTGACGAAGTGGGGCGCGGCTCTCTTTTCGGCCAGGTGGTTGCCGCGGCCGTCATCCTGGATCCCAAGCGGCGGATCGTCGGCCTGGACGATTCCAAGAAATTGCCCGCCGAGCGCCGCGAAGTTCTGGCGCTGCGAATTCGCGAACACGCTCTGGCCTGGGCGATCGCGGAAGTCGATGCGCGCCGCATCGATGCCTGGAATATCTATCAGGCCAGCCGCCAGGCCATGTCTGAAGCGCTGCGGCAGTTGAAAATCTCGCCCGATTATTTGCTGCTCGACGCCATGCAGCTCGACGTGCTGATCGAGCAGAAATCGCTGATTCACGGGGATGCGCTTTCGATTTCCATTGCGGCCGCTTCGATCATCGCCAAAGTGGAACGCGACCGGCAGATGCTTGAATGGGACAAAATTTATCCCCAGTACGGGCTCGCGCAGCACAAAGGCTACGCCACGCCCGAACATCTCGCCGCCCTGCGCACGCACGGCCCCACGCCGCACCATCGATTTTCTTTCGCCCCGGTGCGCGAGGCTTCCTGCTGGGCTGCAGGAGCGACGCAGACGCCGTTGCCGCTTTCCGCGTTCGAAAATTCCTGATCTTCCATTGAGGCCTGAAGGGCAAATCCTCGCGCCCCCTTAAGCCCCCTCATTACTGCCACGTACGCTTTTCAATGCGTCGCGTTGACTTCGGATTTTGCCGCGTGCTAGCGTGAATGTTAAGCCTATCAGGATCGTTTTTTGGCGATCCGGGCGGGCTGGTCTGCTTAGTATGCCGCGGTGTGCCGGCCCTCGCGGGTCGAACCGGGAGCGGCTGTGAATCGACCATTGTCCGACTTCTTCCCTTCCGGCCGGGACAATGGAAAGAGCATCTGAAGATGGCCTATAACAAGACCAAGCACCTCAATGCGGCGGCGAAGTATCTCCAGCAGGGGAAGATGCCGCAGGCCATCCTTGAATACCAGCAAATTCTGAAAAATGAGCCCAAGGATCAGGTCACCCTGATGACTTTGGGAGATTTATTCGTCCGGCAGGGGGAGACGTTCCAGGCCCTGGAATATTTCGAGCGGCTGGCGAAGATTTTTCTGAACGACGGCTTCACCACCAAGGCCATCGCCATCTACAAGAAAGTCGCCAAGCTCGCTCCCGAGGAAAGCCGCCCGCTGGAACGGCTGGCCGAACTCTACGTGCAGCAGGGAGTTTTGAGCGAGGCGCGGCCGCTCTACTTGCAGCTTGCCGAAATGCAATTGAAGGCAGGCCGGCAGCCGCAAGCCGCCGTGCTCTTGCGCAAGCTGTTGGAAGCCGAGCCCGATAACCTGCGCATACAAGTGCGGCTGGCGGAACTGCATCTTTCCATGGCTCAGCAGAAAGAAGCCATTGAATTGTTCCACGGCGCCATGCAGAAGATTCTGGATCAGGGCGACCACTCGGAAGCGCTTCGCCTGGCCGACCGAATCCTGCAACTGGATCCCGCGCACCAGGCGACGTTTCTTTTGAAGGTGAAGGCATTGACCGCTTCGGGGAAAGGCGCAGAAGCGGGAAAACTTCTCGAGACTCTTCCGGACCGGGACGACGGCGGCGAAACGACGACGATGTTGCTGGACCTTTATATGGAAAGCGGCCAGGCAGTCAAAGCGTCCGCGCTCGCCGAAAGTATTTATGCGCGCGATCCGAAACAGTATGGAGTGGCGCACCGCGTTGCCGTCGCGTTGCTGGAGGCCAAAGATTTGGACCGGGCGCACGCCCTGCTCGGCCTCATTCGCGACACGATGATCGACTCGGGCGACCACGAAGCCCTGGCGCAATCGCTGTCACGTCTCGCGGAAGGCAAACCCGGCCAGCTCGAGCCCCTCGAATGGCTGGTCGATCTTTACGGCCGGGCCAGCGATTCCTTCCGGCTGCCGGATGCGCTGGCGCAGCTCGCGTACGCTTATGAAACTTCGGGAGACGACGCCAGGGCGCTCGCCACCTACGGAAAATTGATGGAGCGGACTCCCGAGGATGAAACCACGCGCCGAAAATTCATGCGTTTACGCGCGAAGACCGGTCTGGAACCCATCGCCGGAGAAATTGCACCGGTTGTGAAAATGGCGCCTACTGAAGAGGCGGCCAAACCGGCGGCTCCCGTATCTTCCGAGCCGGCGCTCGATGAAGAAACTCAGCGTTACGTCACGCAGGCTTTGACCGATGTCGATTTGTTTTCCAGCTATGGCTTGACGCAAAAAGCGATTGATCTGCTGGAATCCGTCCTGGAACGCGCGCCACATCACACTCCGATTCTCGAGCGCCTGCTCGACCTTTCCGTCGGTTCGGGCAATGACGCACGCACCGCGGAGCTGGCCTCAATTCTCGAGCAAATTGCGATCGAGCGCGGCGACCGCCCGGGCGCGGAGCGCTTTGCCGATTTCCGCCGCCGTTACCAGCGCGCGGCCGGACTCGCACCCGCGGAAGACCAGCCAAAATCCGCGCCGTCGACGTCCGCCGCCCCGCCGGAATTTGCCGTTCCTGTCATCCAGGCGGAACTCGACGAACCTCTGGAGGCCACGCCGGAACCTTTGCCCGTGGAACTGGTGGGCATCCCTGCGCCCGCTGAATCTGCTGTCCACGAGGTCGATCTATCCGACGAATGGGCGGCGTTGTCCCAACAACTCGAAACCGCGATGCAGGAGGAGCCGGCGCCCGCCGTTCAGGTAGCTGCGCCTCCGCAAGAAAAAGCCCCGGTCTCCGCGCCAGTCCCGATTCCGCCGGAGCCGGCGCAAAAGCAACCGGAAGCCGTCGCGGAGGCTCCGGCCTTCGATCTCGAACCCCAAATCGCGGCGCCAGTGGGAGTCGCACATGGCGAAACCGCGGTCGGGGACGCGATCCTCGCGGATCTGGCCGATGATTTGGAATCGATGACTTCATTGCTGGGAATGCCGGCGGAACCTGTGCACGCCGCAGCACAAAATTCCACCCCGTCTTCTGAAACCGCGAAGGCGCCTCCCGCTCGCGCCGCCTCCGGAAACGGCACACCCGCCGCCGTCGGCGGCGCTCCACTCAGCGGACCGCTTGGCGACCTGTTTGAAGAATTTCGTTCCGAGCTCGGGGAAACCAAGGAAGACGAAGATCTTGAGACCCACTACAATCTGGGAATCGCCTACCGCGAAATGGGCTTGCTGGAAGAGGCCATCAGCGAATTCCAGAAAGTCGCCAGCGCGGCGGACAAGGGGCCCGCTTTCCGTTATGCCATGCAATGTAGTACGCTGCTGGGCCTGGCGTTCATGGAGAAAGGGCAGCCCGCCATCGCCGCAATCTGGTACGAACGGGCACTCAAGACGCCGGGACTGGATCAGGAATCGATTCTTGCGTTGCGGTACGATTTGGGGGTCGCCCAGGAATTGGCGGGCGACGCGCAAGCTGCATACACCAGTTTTTCGCAGGTCTACGCGATGAACATCGATTACCGTGATGTGTCCGAGCGAATTGCCCTTCTCGGGAAGGCGCGGTAGGCGCGACCCGAATGAAATCTTTCCTGCACGTAGTGCACATCCTTGATATTTTCCTGCTCGGAGTGTTGCTGATCCTGGTTCCCTGGCTTGGATATTGGGACCACAATTTTTTTCTCGACAAGTTTCCCGAGCTGATTCCCGTTCTCCTTCATCCTTCCGTGCGTGGCGCGGTGACCGGTCTGGGCGCGCTGGATATCTTGCTCGCCGCGAGCATGCTGCGGGGCCGGGCGGACACCGTTGTCACCCGGACGTAAACCAATTCTCTGCTACGTGACGGACCGGCGCGCGTTGGAAGCCGCGCCCATTGCATCCGATTCTCTGCCGGGCGATCCCGTTCCCCTTCGCGCACTCTCGCTCCGCGATTCCATCCGCCGCGCGGCCGCGGCTGGGGCCGACTGGATTCAAATTCGTGAGAAGGATCTCGAGGCGCGCGCTCTTGTGGAGCTTGCCCGTTTCGCCGCCGCCGAGACGCGCGGGACCGCCGCGCGTGTTTTGGTCAATGACCGGCTGGACGTCGCGCTGGCCGCGGCTGCGGCGGGAGTTCACCTCGGGGAAAAATCCTTGCCGCTCGAGATGGCAATCGAGTGGCGCCGCTCCGCCGGCCGGTTGAATTTCACGATTGGCGTCTCCTGCCATTCCCTGGAATCGGCGCGCGCGGCTGAGCGTGGCGGAGCAGACTACATTTTTTTCGGGCCGGTGTTCGCGACGCCGTCCAAGGCGGCATTCGGCCCACCGCAAGGAATCGAACGGCTGCGCGAAGTCTGCGCGTCGGTTGAAATTCCGGTGCTCGCCATTGGCGGCGTGAATTTGGAAAATGCGCGCGCGTGCGTTGCGGCGGGCGCCGCCGGAGTCGCGGCAATTCGATTATTTCAGGATGCGAAGAATGAGGCTGAATTGGCTGCGATGCTGAAAGCCATGTAGGACAGGCTTCCAGCCTGTCGGTTTTGATTCTTGCACGTGCAACCTCGCTGCAATTTACGAAAACCGACAGGCTGGAAGCCTGTCCTACTAAACCCACTCCACTCCCAAATTCTTGAGCTTCTCGCGCAGGCCGTACATGTCCAATCCCAATTCCCCGGCCCGCAATCGCTCCCGGTTCTTCGCTTCCTTGGCCAGGCGCGCTTCGCACAGCTTGACGACCTCCGCCGCGTCCTTGCGCGGGACCACGACGATGCCGTCGACGTCGCCCACGATGACGTCGCCCGGATGAACCAGCGCTCCCGCGCAGACGATGTCGATGTTCACGTAGCCGGCTGTTTCTTTTACGGTGCCTTGCGCCGAGATCGCACGCGAGAAGGCCGGGAACTGCATGGCGGTCAAGTCCGCGACATCGCGGACGCCTGCGTGGATCACGAGGCCCTTAATTCCATGCGCCTGGCACGAAGTCGCCAGCAATTCCCCAAAAAATCCGTCCGTGGAATCCGAATGCGTGGCCACGACCAGTGTGTCTCCCGGTTTGCACACTTCGATCGCGGCATGAAACATCAGGTTGTCGCCGGGGTGGCACAGCACGGTCACGGCCGGGCTCCCGATGCGCGCAGTGGGATAAATCGGCCGCATGTACGGCAGCATCAGGCCTGTGCGGCCCTGCGCTTCGTGCACCGTGGCGGTGCCGAACTCCCCGAGTTTCCGGACCACATCCGCGTCCGGCCGTTCGATGTTGCGGACAATTCTAGGCTTCATTGGGAATTTCTCCGTAGTTTACTGAACCTTAATCACTGAACTGTATTACTGAATGAGTTCTGCCGGATTTGTGACCGTCATTCGCCGAATCTGGTCGACGCTGAATCCGCCGTCAAGCATCTTTTGCGCAAACATGGCGAAGCCTTCCGCGACTGGTGGATTGATCGTTTGCCCCAGGTCCGTCGAGAGCACGCAGCGTTCCGGGCCAACCACGCGTATAGCCTCGAGGACCGCGTCCCACGGGGCTTTACCCGTGTGCATGGTGGTGAAACAGTGCTCGATGAAGGCGCCCATTCCCGCGAGCTGTTTTTGTTCGTCCGCCGTCAGGTTTTGCGAAGGAAATTCCGCGTGCGTTACGAGAACTCTTTGCGTTCCCATTTCCCGCGCCGTTTTTACCAGCTCGAATATCTCCACGCGCCCGAGGTGCCCGGTCGCCAGAACCATGTTGTGCCTGGCGATCAGCTCGATGCAGCGCCGCGTGGCTTCGGAAATCTTACCGTTCGCATCCAGTACCGTGAGCGGCGGAGGAGAAATTCCCGTTGCCGCGAGCTCTCTCTGAATTTTCGCCCAGAAAGGCAGTTTGGTGCTCGGTCCATCGACGCGTCCCGCGGTTTCATTCTTGGCGTCCACGGTCGGGAACCAGACGATCTTGCAACCGGACCGCCCGGCAAGTTCCAGCGCCACGGGATTCAGGCCGCCGACAGAGTGATTCAGTGTGATGGCCCCGTAAGCGGCAATGCCCGGCACAGCTTTCGTGACGACTTTGGCTCGTTCCGCCGTTGGAAAGTAGTGCGACTTGAGGACAAACCCTTTCAGCCCGCGCGCCAGAAATTCCTTCGCCAGGTCCAGGTCGTCGACGCGCCGTTCAATCACGTCCGGCGCAACGTGCACTTGCAAGTCATACGCGCCCTGGAGGCATCTCCACGCCGAGTCGGAAACCGGTGTCGCCTTCGCTCCAGCCGCACCCTCACCGGTGCCTGGCGATGTTGCCGTCATATCGTGTTTTCCTTTCGAATCCTGATCTTCTGCCCGGCCGTCTCAGAAGGCCAATGGAGCCATGGCCGGCTAAAATTAGGTACCCGTTCGAATGGATTCCGAAATTCGGGAACCACCCGGAAGAATTAGCAGGCACAGAATATACTCCATCGTCGGGAGGTTTCACTAGGGGTTGGGGCGATTTTGAGTGGCGCAGGCTTCAGCCTTCGGGGGGTTCGTACTCGCAAGGGAAAAAAAACCCGCAGGCTGAAGCCTGCGCCACTTCTTAGTGGCAGCTCTGATCGTCCGCAAACACCCCGCTGACGAGCATCGAACTCAGGAACCGGCTGCAATCGGAAATCTTTGCCAGGGTTTGATCGCTCTGCAGGGTGTCAGGGCGCACGGTGTTTGTAGCATTCATGGACTGGCGCGTGTTCACCACGCCATCGGCCCACTGGGCAAGGTTTGAAAATTCGTTGCGGAGAAGTCTGCAGCGCGTCCTGGTCGGCTGCGGTGGATGCGGCCAGTCCCACCTGCTCGAGGTTGGCCCCAACGTGATCGCGATAGTCCTGAGGCCAGCTGCCTACGACCGGCGTGCCATAGGTGAGGATCGTGCCTACGGCTCCCCTCCACTCGCGCATTTCCGCCAATTCAGCAATCGCCAGGCTCGCAAAATTCCTGGACAAGCCGGGCGGGGGCGCAGACGGCAGCGGCGCCGGTGCGGCGCTCGGAGCCGGGCTGGACCCTGGTTCCGGAAAAGTAAGGACGATTCGATTGGGTTCGAGAGTGACGGTGCCATTCGTGAACTGAGCGACGGTTTCGACGTCGACATAAGCGTGACCGCCCATCTGCACGGCCATCCCTGCTGACTTACCGTTCACGACCAACGCCCGGTCCGGCGCGCTCTGCGCGAATAGTAATTGCGCAAATAACAAGATAATTCCGAAGAATAAGAAGCAGGAAAATCTGCTGCGATTTCTCATAATGTCCCCACTTGAACGCAAATCGGGTTTGGGCCGGACGCCGGTACTAGGTTACTGCGATCTCGGTTTGGCTTCTAGTGGGAGTTCTGCGGCGGGAAAGGTTCGAAAAGGGAGCATAGGAGCGCGTGCTACAAAATACGAAACCAAAGAGTTAGCCGTTGCGTCGACTTATACTGTATAAACCTCGGTACAGCATAATCGAGCTGGCCCAAAACAAGAATCCCTGGCGGATTGCAACAGGAGGACTGCTATGCGAGGTATGACCCGCGCGATGATGTGGACTCTCGTGGCGTTGATTTGTTTTATTTCGCGGCCGGCGGTGGGCGGCCCGCAAAGCGCTTCCGAGATGCAAATCGATAAGAGCAGCATCGGCGGCGTCGTGGTGAACAGCAACGGCGCAAAGCCGGAAGCCGGCGTCTGGGTCATTGCGGAAACAAAGTTGCAAGTTCCGTTCCGCAAGATCGTGGTCACTGACGATCAAGGAAGATTCCTCGTGCCCGATTTGCCGGATGGAGCGTACGAGCTGTGGGTGCGCGGCTACGGGCTGAAGGACTCGGACCGCGTGCCGGCCGCGCGCGGCGCGAAAGTGAAACTTCAAGTGGCCAGTGCCGCGACTCCGCAAGAGGCGGCGAAGATCTATCCTGCCAGCTATTGGACGTCGATGATTCATCCTCCCGCCAAGCAGGATCTTCCCGCGGGGTATGCCAGCCAGGAACATTGGCTCGCAGCCCTTCGCGGCGGATGCAACCAGTGCCATCAACTCGGAATGGTGGCCACGCGCCGGCATACCGACGTGGATGATTGGGACGGAATCTTTCAACGAAACCAAGGAATGGGCCAGGCTGCCGACCGGCTCGGCAAACAGTTGTTGGAGAAAACCCTTGTCGATTGGGAGGTGCGAATGAAGGCAGGGGAAGTGCCTCCGTCTCCGCCGCGGCCAACCGGCATCGAGCGCAACTTTGTAGTGTCCCAATGGGATTGGGGAACGCGTGAATCCTTTTTCCACGATGTGACATCCACCGACAAGCGCAATCCCACGATGTACGCGTATGGAAAAGTCTACGGGGCCGACCGGACGGGCGGCGGCGTATTGTGGGTTCTGGATCCAGTGAAGAACACCGTCGAAGCGCTCCCCGTGGTGCCGCGAAACCCGAAAGGTTACAGCACCAAGGTGGACTACTACCACGATCGTGAATCCGAGGACGCCTGGATGGCCAGCCCGCACAATCCCATGCTCGATGAGCATGGCCGTGTCTGGATGACGCAGCCCACTCGCCCGCCGGGAGCGGATAATAATCCGAAATGGTCGGCCAGCACCATCGCCACGGACAACCCGGACCCGGCGGCGCTTGACTTAGAGGCGAAGGCACTGCTGTCCCGCAGCCACGGAATGCAGCTTGGCTTCTACGATACGAAAACGAATAAGTTTGTTGGAGTAGACACTTCCTACAACACGCATCACCTGCAATTCGATTGGCAGGGGCGCATCTGGACCGATGGAGATGTGCTGGGAGAACTGGACACGACCAAGATCGACCCCGCAAATCCGGCAGGGACCGAAGCGGCCGCGGAACACGCCTGGATGCGCGCCGACATGGACACCAAGAAGGTCGTTCCGACGAACGGGTATGCAACAGCCGTCAGCCCCATCGATGGTACCGTATGGCTATCCGTTCCAGTAGTGGATGGACCGCAGAACAAGCTGTACATGCTCGATCCCAAAACGAGCAAGTTCACCGACTACCCGCTGCCTCTTCCCGGACGTCTCTCGCACGGCATTGACTTCAGCACGGACGGAAATGTGTGGTTCTCGGCCGGCAGCGGCCACCTGGGACGTCTGGATCGAAAGACCGGGAAATTCAAGTATTGGGATCTGCCGGGACCAAAATTTACGGGCACAGGTATGGAAACCGGCAGCACCGAATATCCCTACTTTTTGTGGGTCGATCAATTCGACGCGCTCGGACTTGGCAAGGACACCGTAATCGTTACCGGAACCACTTCGGACTCGATGCTGATCTTCGATCCGAAGAAGGAAACGTTCACGGTGTTTCGCATGGCGTATCCGATGCCGTTCTACACGCGCGGCCTGGACGGCCGGATTGACGATGCCAAGGCGGGCTGGAAGGGCCGCGGAATTTGGGCGACGTACAGCTCGTACATGCCCAAATTCACGGAGACGCGGCTCGGCTCGGTCAATCACATTCAAGTGCGCCCAAATCCATTGGCGAATTGACGGGCAAATTCTGGCAGATTCGGCGGACGAATTTGTCCGATGAATGGCGGGCGTCATCCTTCCATTGCGGTATGTAGTAGAATCGTGCAAATTGAGTCTGAAATCTCAAATTTCAAATTTGAGATTTCAGATTTTGCATTTGAGATTTTCGCTTTATTGGCCTTCCCGAGTGAGGCAAACGATGGCATTGCGACGGTGGCGACCGGCGGCAGCAGCGGCATTGCTGACATTAGCGCTGTTGTCGCTCGCGTTGGCCATCGCCGCTCAAGACGCGCAGGCTCCGGAGACGTTCAGGGCGCGCCTGTCTCCAGTGCCCATTAACATTTCCATGATGTCCACCATCGCTGGATCAGGCTCGCTCACCGCGACGCTGGCGGGCAAGCAGCTCACGGTTCAGGGAACATTCGAGGGGCTGCGCTCGCCCGCCACCACTGTGCAGATTCGTCGCGGGCCGAAAGGCATTCGCGGGCCGGTCATTCCAAATCTTGACTTGACGGTCACGAAGGCGGAGAAGGGCACGGTCAGCGGCACGCTCGAGCTCACGCTGCAGCAGATTACCGACCTGCGCAACGGCCGCCTGTACGTGCAAATTCAATCCGAGCGCGCGCCTGACGGAAATTTGTGGGGCTGGCTTTTGAAGTGAAGGGAGCGCCGCGTTTTCTACGCTTTGTGGGTCGCGCCTTCAGGCGCGACAGAAAGGCCGGCTCTTGAAAGGGGTTTTAACCCCTGAGGTTTTTTTCCTTCCGAAAGCGGCGAGTGAGTGGAGTAAACGATGCCAGAGCGAAAAATTTCCAGATTCCTGATTTGCGGTTCGATTGCAGCACTCGGCCTTGCTATCGCACTATCAGCCGCGCAGCAACCCGCGCGGCCCGGCATCTTCACCGCCGAGCAAGCCAGCGCGGGACGCGCCATTTACCAGGCAACTTGTTCGTCGTGCCATTTGCCCGACATGAAAGGCACCTTCGAAGCTCCTCCCCTGGCCGGCGCCAATTTCATGAACACCTGGCGCAACCGTCCGACGAGCGATCTCTTCAACCGCATTCGCACTTCCATGCCGATCAGCAATCCCGGCTCGCTCAGCGATCAGGATGGCGTCAATCTCGTCGCATATATCCTGCAGGCAAACGGCGCGCCAGC
Organism: uncultured Acidobacteriota bacterium; assembly: GCA_963804145.1. Taxonomy (GTDB): domain Bacteria; phylum Acidobacteriota; class Terriglobia; order Acidiferrales; family UBA7541; genus Palsa-360. The sequence goes on from CAWDPI010000015.1 coordinate 33,800, forward strand.
GGGCACGCAGGTGCTGACGGCGCAGACAATCGTTCCGATCGGAGCCGTCACGAATGGCGGCGCGCCGCCGCCCGCGATGCAAGGCGGCGAGGGAGATGCCGCGGCAGGTGCTTCCGCCGCGCAGCGAGCCGCAAGCGCCCCGCTCGGACTCATCGTCCCGGGCGAAGTGAAAAATTATGTTCCGGTCACCGACGAGATGCTCCTCAAGGCCGATCCCGCCGACTGGCTGATTGTCCGCGGCAATTACAAAGGCTGGAACCACAGCGCGCTCGCGCAGATCAATCGCGACAACGTGAAGGACATGCGGCTGGTATGGTCGTGGAACATGAATGACAGCGCGGGGGCCAACGAGCCCACGCCGCTCGTCCACAACGGCATTATTTATCTGATGAACACCGACAGCATCTTGCAGGCGCTCGACGGCCGAACGGGCGATCTCATCTGGGAAAATCGTTTGCGGCCGCCAAAGAACGTTCCCGGCGGGACCGGCGCGATGCGTAACATCGCGATTTACGAGGACAAAATTTTCGCCGAGACAGTGGACGCGCATCTCCTGGCCGTGGATGCGCGCACCGGCCGGACGGTGTGGGACGTCATGGTCGGCGACAGCGCCAAGGGCTACGGAAGCTCGAGCGGGCCGATCATCATTCACGGCAAAGTGGTGCAAGGCGAGAATGGATGCGACCGCTACAAAGCGCTGGAAAAAGATCAAGGCTGCTTCATCAGCGCGTTCGATCCTGCGACCGGAAAAGTGCTCTGGCGCTTCAACACCATTGCGCGCGTGGGCGAGCCCGGCGGAGACACCTGGGGCGATTTGCCGAACATGCTGCGCGTCGGCGCGGAAACCTGGATCACCGGTAGCTTCGATCCTGAGCTGAACCTGACGTACTGGGGCGTGGCGCAGGCCAAGCCGTGGATGCAGGTGAGCCGCGGCACAAAGGGCGCGGCGCTGTATTCGAGTTCGACGCTCGCGCTGCGGCCCGACGATGGAAAACTTGCCTGGTATTTCCAGCACGTGCAAGGCGAAACGCTGGACATGGACGAAGTGTACGAGCGCGTGCTCGTCGATATCGGCGACCGCAAAACTTTATTTACCATCGGCAAGGCCGGCATCCTCTGGAAACTCGATCGCAAGACCGGCGAATTTATCGGCGCCAAGGAAACTATTTTTCAGAATATTTTCAACGTGGATGAGAAGACGGGAAAACTCACGTACCGGCCCGACATCCTCGAACAGGAAATCGGCAAGTGGACTCCGGTGTGCCCCAGCACCGAAGGCGGCCACAACTGGCAGGCCATGAGCTACGATCCCGCCACCGAGCGGCTCATCATCCCGCTCAGCCAGAGCTGCATGGAAATGTCCGGCCGCAAAGTTGAGTTCGTCGACGGCTCGGGCGGCACTATGGGCGACCGCCTGTTTTACGAAATGCCCGGCACGGACGGCAACGTCGGCCGACTCGCCGCCTTCGACGTGAAAACGATGAAGGAAGTTTGGAACGTGCAGCAGCGCCCGTCGTTCCTCACCGCCGTGCTCTCGACCGCCGGCGGCATCGCGTTCGTCGGCGACCTCAACCGCGTCTTCCGCGCCGTGGACATAAACACCGGCAAAATGTTGTGGCAAACCCGCCTCGGCACATCGGTGCAAGGTTTCCCTGTAACATTCAGCGTCGGCGGCAAACAATACGTCGCCGTCACTACAGGCCTCGGCGGCGGCAGCCCGCGCAATGTGCCGCGCACGATCCTGCCCGACATTCACTACCCGACGAGCGGCAATGCGCTGTATGTGTTCGCCCTGCCTGAGAAGTAAGTCCAAGTGGCGCAGGCTTCAGCCTGTGGACTTTGATCCTTGCGAGGACTAACCCCCACAGGCTGAAGCCTGCGCCACGCGTTTGTCAGCATCTACATGCATGATTCGGCGGCAAAAACGTCAGCCACCTTGCGTACGATTCCAGTACAATGCCGGGTTGCAACAATCTATTTAAACATTCCTGCAGGAACGGAACAGGTCCTGGGAGGACGGATGGCGGAAACGGGAGCATCTGCGCGCAAGCTGACGATGGACGACATTCGCGCGGCGGCGGAGCGGCTGAAAAATTGGGGGCGCTGGGGCGCGGACGACGAGGTTGGCACACTCAATTACACGCGGCCGGAGGACATTGTCGCGGCGACGCGGCTGGTGCAAAAGGGCAAAGTGATTTCGCTGGCGCTGCCGTACGACCATCGCGGGCCGCAGGGCGGGAAGACGAAATATCCCGCGCTCGGGCGGTTCAATCCCGTGCACCTGATGATGCGGACGGGGACGGACGCGTATTCGGGCGTGCTCGACAGCAGAAAAATTCGCAGCGCGGACGACGTGATCATGATGCCCACGCAATGCGGCACGCAGTGGGACGGGCTCGGGCACATTTTTTACGGCAACCACATGTGGAACGGGTATGACTGCCGCACGGTGACTTCGGCGGGCGCGCAGAAATGCGGCATCGAGAAAACCAAGGATCGCATGGTGGGGCGCGGCGTGCTGCTCGACATTCCGCGCATGCTCGGAATGGATCGCCTGCCGGACGCCTTCGCGATTACCAACGAAATGCTGGGCCGGGCGGAAAAACATTTTGGCGTTGAAGTACGGCGCGGCGATTTTTTGCTGGTGCGCACGGGGCAGATGGAAGCGATGCTTTCCGCGAATACGTGGGACGGCTATTCGGGCGGCGACGCTCCGGGCCTGGCGTTTGAAACGCTGGACTGGCTGCACGCGAAGCAAGTCGCGGCCATCGCCACGGATACCTGGGGCGCCGAAGTGCGTCCCAACGAGACGGACGAAGCCAACCAGCCGTGGCACTGGATTTCCATCCCGGTGATGGGCCTCACGGTGGGCGAAATTTTCGATCTCGGGGAACTTGCGAGGGAGTGCGCGGAGGACAAGCGGTACGAGTTTCTGTTCGTGGCGCCGGCTTTGCCGGTGACGGGCGCGGTGGCGTCGCCCGTGAATCCGTTAGCGATCAAGTAAGTGACTGGTGACTGGTGACTCGTGACTCGTGAACGGCTCTCCTAGATGGAATTTGATCTCTAGGAGGTCCGACCTTAGGTCGGACGACCAGCGACACAAGAATGGGGCCTTTAGGCCCTGAAGCTTCAGGGGCTAAAGCCCCTGATTAGCCCGGACCTGAACGTCGGAGGCTGAAGCTCCGACCTCCGCGAACCGGAACACAAAAATATGAAAGACAAAAGGACAAAACTGTGACGAGCGCATCCGCGGGAGATTCGGCAAACGCACTGACGGTATCGCAGGCGCTGGCGAAACTTTTGCGCGCGTACGGCGCAGAGTACGTCTTCACGCTGACGGGCGCGCCGCAGGATCCGCTGATCGAAATGCAGAATCACGAGGGCGTGCGCGTAATCCTGGGACGCAGCGAGCGCTCGGCTCTGGCGATGGCGGACGCTTACGCGCGCGTGACCGGCAAGCCGACGTTCGGCATCGTGCAGTTCGGCCCCGGCGCGACGTATCTGCCTGCGTCGATCATCGACGCGTTCTGGGCGTCGAGCCCGCTCATCGCCATCAGCGGCACGACGACAACGAAGACGCGCTACCGCTACGAGTATCAGGAACTCGAACAGACTTCGATGTTTCCTTCGATAACCAAGTGGGCGGGCGACCTGCCGCAGCCCGAGCGGATTGCCGACGTGTTGCGTACCGCAGTGCGTGCGTCCGTGAGCGGCGTGCCGGGGCCATCGTATCTCGGCATTCCGGCCGATTGGTTCGGCAGGAAGCTCACTATTCCACAAGAGATTTACGCCGAGCCCGCGTTTCTTCGCACACCGGCGTTGCGAGTCGCGCCCGTCGCGCAGGACGTGGAGCGCGCCATCGCCTTGCTGGCCAGCGCGGAGAAACCCGTGCTGATTGCCGGCGGCGGCGTGATTCTCTCCGAAGCTTGGCAGGAACTGACCGCGCTCGCCGAGGCGCTGAACATTCCCGTCGTGACCACCATGGCGGGAAAAGGCAGCATCGCCGACACGCATCCTCTGGCCGTCGGCGTGTGCGGCCGCTATTCGCGCAAAGTCGCCAACGACACGCTCGCCGCTGCGGATTTTTGCCTCGCGATCGGCACGAAATTGAGCTCGATGGGAACCAACGTATTTCAGTATCCGGGCAAGGGCACGCGCATCGTGCACATCGATCTCGATCCGAATTCGCTCGGCCGCACGTACCGCGAAGAGTTGTCGATGGTCGGGGATTCGCGCGAAGCGCTGAAGATGTTGCGCGAGGCGGCGCTCGCTGCAAAAGTGAATGGCCGCAAATGGGCGGGCTGGACGAAGCAGGTGCAAGGCACGGTCGCCGCATGGCAGCAGGATCTCGAACGCGTCTCGCGCGAACCCATGCATGAAGGAAAACTCAATCCCTATCACGTCATGCGCCTCATCGATCAGCACGTGGGAGGCGACGATATGCTCGTCGCGGACACGGGCTACATGGCGGCGTGGGCCGTGACCGTGCTGCAGCAAAAGAAAGCGGGGCGCAACACGCTGCGCGCGGCGGGCTCTCTCGGCTGGGCGTTTCCTGCGGCGTTCGGCGCGAAGCTTGCAGTCGGCGCAAAGCGCAAAGTGTTCGGCCTCACCGGCGACGGCGGCCTCGGCTACCACTTACCCGATCTTGAAACCGCGCTGCGCCTGAAACTTCCGGTCGTGCAGATTGTGATGAACAACTGCTCGCTCGCGTTTGAATACCACGTGCAGAAATACGTGCACGAAGAAATGTGTCCGGAGGCGAGCGAGTTTCTCGACGTGCAGTTTGCCGACGTGGCTCGCGCGTTTGGCGCACATGGCGAACGCGTCACTTCCGCCGACGAGTTCATTCCGGCTTTGCGCCGGGCGGAGGAATCTGGAAAACCCGCGATTGTCGACGTCGTGGTGAGCCGCGAACTCCCGCCGCCCGTGACGCGCTACGAAGCGGCAGGCCTCCGCAAAATCTGATGACGCTGCTTGCAGGGCAAGCCGCCGCGATCGGCGCACAACTGGCGGCCTCCCGCGGCGCGCGCCTTTACCGAAGTGGACTCCGCTCGACCCGCGCAGTAGGATACGGAAAACGAAGCGCGCGCATTTCGCGGCCGTTTTTCATGGCCCTTACGTTGCGTAACAAACTGCAGCGAGGGAAGGATTGCAGATGCCCACCCGGAAAAAATTTCTAGAACGTCTTTCCGCCATCCTCTTCGTATCTCTAATTATATCGCTGTCGCCGCGATTGGTTTCTGCGCAATCGACTGCGCGAGGAACGATCACGGGCAGGTTTCGGCGGATCAGGGCCAGGTGCGCGGCTTCCGCGTGACGGCACACAATCTGCGCAACATGATCTGGTACGTCGTGTTCACGAAGGACGCCAAATACACCGTCCCTCAAGCGTTGCCGGGCCCCTACGAAATCAGCGTTCTGCAGGATGGGTATGACTCGCCCGTGCAGAAGGCAGACCTCGCTCCCGGCGAGACGCGGACTGTGAACATCGCGCTTACGAAGCAGGCCGAAAAACCCAGCGACGTGGTTTACAAAACGTTCGAGGAAATGTATCCGCCGGGGCCGGGACTCGACTTGCTGAAGAAAAATTGCATCGGATGTCACGGACCGGATTCCTACAACACCATGCATCTCACCGAGGCGGGCTACCGCGCAGGGCTGCGAAAAATGATGCACGGCCCGTTTAATCTGGGCGGCGTCGTGCCACCCATGTCGCACACCGTCATTACGAAAGCGAACAGGACGCCATGGTCCAGTATCTCGCGACCAATTTTGGCCCGAACTCTCCGAATCAGCGGCTGAAGCACGATGCCTACCCGGTGGACGAGGACGCCCTCTCGAAAGCGATCTATGTGGAATACGATCTGACGAATCTGCCTCCCGCGCCGCGCATTCAAAAAAGTGACAAGCAAGCGGACGATGCCGGCGTGACCATCAGTTCGGAAGCCCGCGAAGCGCGCCTCGCGGCGGACCGCATGAAGAATCCCGATCCGAAGCCGTACCTGCACGATCCTTTTATCGCCAGTGACGGCACGATCTGGTATGCCGATCCGCCGACCAACGCCATGGTCCATCTCGATCCGCGAAACACGGATCCCGGCGAGCGCTGGAAATTTTTCCCTTTGCCTGCGGATGCGCCCGGATTTGTTTTCGCGCACGGAATCACGCTGGACAGCAAGGGACATGTCTACTGGGCGGAAATTTTCGGCGGGATGGTGGGCGAGCTCGATCCCGCCACGGGCAAAATGACGCGGCACGCGCTGCCAACGGCCGGTTCGCTCCTGCAAGTGGTCACCGATCAGAAGGACAACATCTGGTATGACGATGTGCACGGCGAAGGCCTCGGCAAGCTCGACGCGCAGACGCGGCAAATTTCTCAATTTCCGACGCCCACGCCGGACCTCGGCCTCTACGGTATGGCCGTCGATCCCAAAGGAAATATCTGGTCGGCGGGCTATGCCAAGAGCATGGTCGTGAAATTCGATCCCGTGGCGGAAAGCTACACCGAGTACCCGTCGCCCACGCCGGGCAGCAGCGTGCGGCGCATTGGCGTGGACTCCAAAGGTATCGTCTGGTTTTCCGAGTGGGCCGGAGGCCAGCTTGGCCGCATCGATCCCGAGACCGGCAAGATCATCGAGTACAAGTTCCCGATTCGCTCGCGCCCGTATGAGACCTGGCCCGACAAGCTGGACAATATCTGGGCGAGCGACGACTTCAACAATTCGCTCGTTTATTTCGAGCCGCACGCGAAGAAGTTCACGTATTTCCCGCTACCGCAGGTCTGGCCGCTCGCGGGCGTGCCCAAAGTGGAGATCGAGGCCAACAACACGGTTTGGCTCGGCTCGCGTTTTACCGAGCACATCGTAGCCATTCACTTTTATCCGCACGGCTACACGGCGAGACGCTCCGCCGCTGCCGTAACCCGGGAACGCCAATCTCCCGATTGGCGGGTTGAAAATCGCCATTCAGGAGAATGGCGCTCCCGGGAATAATCACCGGAAGGAATCCCAGCCCTTGGGTTTGATCGGAGCGCTGCGCCCGTCGGGCCTCAAAAGGATGACCTTTTTTTTGCGGGTGATTTCACCGATTACGGTCACGGGAACTCCACTCACCTCGCCAAGCAGGCGGCTAGAAAACTTCTTCGGCATTGTAAATAGCAGCTCATAGTCCTCGCCACCGTTTAGGGCCAGATCCAGCGGGTCGAGCCCGAGCCGCCGCAGCTCGGAAGGCACGTGGACAGCAGGGATTTTCTCGGACCACACGATGGCGCCAACTCCGCTGGCCTGGCAGATGTGCCCCAGATCGGTCGAAAGGCCGTCTGAGGTGTCGATCATTGAAGTGGCGCATCGACGGGCGGCGAGCCACTCCCCGAGCGCCAGCCGCGGCTCCGGGTAAAACTGTTTCTTCAGGAGCCTGGTCCAGCGCTTCTGCCTGTGCAATTTTCGCTGGATCAACCGCAAACCCAGCTCAGCCTCTCCCAGTGTACCGCTTACGCACAGCAGGTCTCCCGGCTTTGCCCCAGAACGCAAAATTGCTTTGCCTCGGTCGATTTCACCCAGAACGGTAAGGCTAGCTACAACCAAGGGGTACTTCGTCGTATCGCCCCCTGCCAGGACCAGGCCGAACCGGCGGGTAGCTTGCGCCATTCCATCCAGAAAATCGTCGAACCATGCCCCCGCGCATGCTTCGGGAAGGCCCAGGGTCAGAAAGAAGTACCGCGCCCGCGCGCCCATGGCGGCGATGTCACTCGTGGCTCGGGCGAGCGCCTTATAGCCGACGGATTTCGCGGGGTGAACCTTTCGCAGAAAGTGTACGTTTTCGAGAAATGCGTCCGTCGTGACGACCCATTCCGTGCCGGCGCGGGGGCGCAGGACCGCTGCATCATCACCGATGCCAACCCGCAGGCCGTCCCTGACGGACGGAAACCGCCTCATGACCCGTTGGATCAGTTGATTTTCGCTGACCATCGTTTGTCCATCAGTACAGTTGTCCAAAACCGGTTTTGTGTGGTTCCATAGGAGACATTCTAGGGTATGGCTGCCGATCACGCTACGGGGGGCGGGTTCTCCACAGTGGAGACCCTGCTGAAGTAAAAATTCGAACGTCCCGAACCGGGAATTTAAGGGTTGACTCCGTCCACGTCTGTAACTAGACTTGCGTGGGTTTGGTTTCGAACCAATGCTCTCGGTTCAAACGGCTTGATTGAATTGCGTGGGCCGCTCAGGGATTGAACGGCGGCGCTTCCCTCGAAAGTATCGTTCTGTTTTGTTGTAGAGAATTCAGACTATGAAGCCTGAAGCCTATACATTTTTTGTGGCATCCAGCCGAAAGGGAAGCCTCCGCAAGATTACCCTTCCTGGCTATGTGCTGCATTTGGTTGCCATTCTGGCAGTCGTCGGCGGAGTGACGGTGCTCGCGGCGGCTGGTTCCTACACCCGAATGCTCTGGAAAGTGGGCAATTACAATACGCTTCGCCGCCAGCAGGACACCCTCAAGCACAATTATGAGAAGCTCCAATCCAGCGTCAAAGACACCAACGAGCGGATGAACTCCCTGCAATCGCTGGCCACCGAAGTGGCCATGACCTATGGTTTCATGCGCTTTCGGCAGAGCCCATTCGGCCTGGACGAAGCTCCGCAGCCTTCGGCCAGCGGGTTCGAACAATCCGTGGCGCAATTCAATTTTCTGGAGAGCAATGTCAACCAGGCGGCCCTTCCGACCGGCAGCCTGCAGCTGCTCAATTCGCCGGGGCTGGCGGACCTGACTTCCACGCCGACCCTGTGGCCGGTGATTGGCCACCTGACGGGCACGTTTGGCGAGCGCATGGACCCGTTCAGCGGTGAGGGGGCCTTCCACACTGGCGTGGATATCTCGTCCCAATATGGCGACGGTGTGCGGGTAACTGCCGATGGCGTCGTAATCGAGGCGGGCGACCACGCGGGCTACGGGCGCCTGGTGGTCGTCGATCATGGCTTCGGTGTGACGACCTATTACGGCCATCTTTCGAGCTTCAACGTACTCGTCGGGCAGCAACTGCGGCGCGGCGACACCATTGGCAACGTCGGCGTCAGCGGGCGCTCCACCGGCCCACACGTGCACTACGAAGTTCGCATCAATGGCGCTCCGGTCAACCCGATGCGCTACCTGCGCCAAGCCTCCGCCGCGGACTAATTTTCTTTCCGCAGAACTGAATCACGCGCCACAATCCCCTGAAATTCCCCGCTGGCTTGGAAATTGCATTCACAACGTTGGGAGAAGCGCGCCCTCGCGTTCTTCGATCAGTAGATTGTCGATCAGACGAGTGGCGCCAATCCGCACACTGAGCATTGCGATACACACGCCGCGCAGCCGCGTCACGGGCTCGAGCGTTTCCGCGTCTACGAGTTCCACATAATCGGGCTCGGCGAGCGGTTCCGTCCTGAGCGTTTCGCGCATTGCGGCCGTAAGCCGCAGCGCGTCGCGCTCTCCGCGCAAAATGGAAGCGCGCGCGCCGTCCAGCGCGCGGAAGAGAATTGTTGCGGCGCGCCGCTCCGCGGGATTCAGGTAGGCGTTGCGCGATGACATCGCCAGTCCGTCCGGTTCCCGCACAATCGGACACACCACAATTTCCGAGTCCAGGTGCAAATCGCGCGCCATCTGCCGGATGATGCGCGCCTGCTGCGCATCCTTGCGCCCGAAAAACGCCTTCTGCGGCTGCACGATTTCTAACAGCTTCAATACGATGGTCGCGACGCCGCGAAAATGCCCTTGCCGCACTTTCCCATCGAGGCGATCCGAGAGGCCCTCGACGTTCACCCAGGTGCGAAATCCCGGCGGATAAATTTCCGAGGCCTCGGGCGCGAACAAATAATCAACGCCTGCGTCTTCCAGCTTCTGTGCCGTCCGCCTCGAGCGTGCGCGGATATTTCTGGAAATCTTCGGTGGGAGCAAATTGCGCGGGATTCACGAAGATGGAAGCGATCACCGGCTGGCATTCGGCGAGAGCCGCGTGAACGAGCGACATATGCCCCGCGTGGAGTGCGCCCATGGTCGGCACGAAGCCGGTGGAGCGTCCTTCGGCGCGCGCCTGGCGGGACACTTGCTTCATCCATTCGATGGTGTGGATGGTTTCCAAGGGGGTGTGGTGGCACATGCTACAGCTTGTGTGCGTTTAGAACTTGCAAGGACAAACCCACACAAGCTAAAGCATGTACCACTTAAATCACGCGCGCGCTGCCGCCGCTTGCTCGCGATAGAACATGATCAAATCCGTCGAGACCGGCTTCACGCCGAGCTGCCGCAACATCGTGACCACTTGCCCGCGATGATAGCTCGCGTGGTTGGTGAGTTGATGCAGGCTTTGCCACAGAGGATTTGAGAATTCATCGCCGTTAAATCCCTTGTAGCGAATGACACGGTCCAAATCCTGCTGCGTAAGCTTCGAGACGTAGCCGATGTAGTACTGATCCATTTCCTCCAGCTTGGCGCGGATGGACGCGAGGTCGGGATACCCGGCTCCGGAAATAAGGGAAGAGGGAGAGCGTCCCTGGAACCGCTCGTTCCACACCCACTCGGCGCCGTACAGGTGCGTAACGGTGTCACGCACGGAACTGAAACTCGAGCCGAGATTGCGCGTAAATTGTTCGTTCGTGAGCGACGCGCAGGCGTCCAGCAGGCGGCGATCGGCCCAGGCGTTAAATTGGAACAGAAAGCGAATCAGTTCAGGCGTAACCATCGAAAATCCTCCGGAGCGGATTCTAATACATGATTTTGAGATGTGTGATTATTTGCGCTGTGCAAAAAGCGCGCCGGCGTGTTCCGCGCGCGCGTGGTACGACTCTTCGTCGGAAGGAAACGATCCCTGCTGCACGTCGCGGCAATATTCCGCGGCCGCGCGGGAGATGATTTCTCCCACATCGGCGTAGCGCCGCGCGAATTTCGGCTTGTGGCCGAAGCTCAAGCCGAGCAGATCGTGGATCACCAGGACCTGGCCGTCGCAATCGGGGCCCGCGCCGATGCCGATCGTGGGAATTTTCAACTTCGCCGTGATGCGCGCCGCAAGCTCCCGCGGAATCGATTCGAGCACGATGGAGAACGCGCCCGCGGCTTCCACGGCGCGCGCGTCCCGCAAAAGCTGCTCGCCCGCTTCTTCGGTCTTGCCCTGCACGCGGAACCCGCCAAACGCGTTCACCGATTGCGGCGTCAGTCCGATATGCCCCATCACGGGAATCTCGGCGTCCACGAGGCGCGCGATCAGCTCCATGCGGCGCTCGCCGCCTTCGATCTTTACGGCCTCCGCGCCCGCTTCTTTCACAAAGCGAATGGCATGGCGAACGGCTTCCGTAGGGTTATCGTGATAGCTGCCGTAGGGCATGTCCGCCACCAACAGGGCACGCCGCGTGCCGCGCCGAACCGCTCGCGTGCATTGCAGCATTTCTTCGACCGTGACCGGCAAAGTGCTCTCGTATCCGAGCACCACCATCCCCAGCGAATCGCCGACAAGCAGAACGTCCACGCCCGCCTCGTCCAGCAGCCGCGCCGTCGGATAGTCGTACGCGGTGAGACACGTAATCTTTGCCGCCGAAGAATTCTGTGAGGAAACCGCAGACTTGCGTTCGAGGATGCCCGGCACGGTGATCTTACCGTTGCCTGCAGAAGGAACAGCGCTCATAATCGCCTCCGGTGCCGCTCCCTGAATTCGGGATGCAGCCCATTGCAGAAATGATTTTACCAGAATTGGGTCGCAGAACCTAACGATCCGTATTTCAAGAAGTCGCAGCGTCCAAGGGCAAACATTCCTTTGCCCCGTTGCCTTCTGTGCACACATATACTATTCTGTATGTACGATGTAGTGGCTACATATATGCGTTTTGTTTGGGATGAGAAGAAGAGCCGCCTGAATCTCGCGAAGCACAAGGTCAGTTTCGAGACCGCGGCGCTGGCATTTGAAGACCCTCATTCCATCACGCGCTTTGACAGGATCAAAGACGGAGAGGAACGGTGGCAAACATTGGGGGTAGCAGTTGGCGTGGCCGTGCTCCTCGTGGCTCATGCCGACTTCGAGGAAGGCGGCGAGGAAGTGATACGTATCATATCCGCCAGGAAGGCCACTCCGCACGAAAGGAAAATCTATGAGGAAGGTATCTAAGAAACAGGCGAAAGAACTGGCGGCGCTCGCGCGTCTGCGCGACGACAAGATTGATCTTACGGATTTGCCCGAAGTGCTCGACTGGAGCGGCGCCGTTGTCGGCAAATATTACCGCCCGCTAAAGAAATCGCTCACGATTCGTCTCGATGCCGATGTTCTTGCCTGGCTGAAGGCGCAGGGGCGCGGGTACCAGACGCGGATCAACCAACTGCTTCGAGTGGCGATGGAAAACCGTGCACGCCGGCGGAGAGCCTGACGATTGCATGTGGTGGCGCTCGGGCGTACAGTACCGTGGATAGATTTGGATCGAGCAGGCTGTGGCAGAGTGGGAATCAAGATGCCGCTTTTTCCCGGTCCAGGTCGAAATCCTGATCCACAATTCTTGCGGGCTCCACGCTCGCCGCAGCGGGCAATTAGCGGGAAAGCAGAGCCCTATTCGGTCATTAGGAGGCAGTGATGTCCATCTTTCAGAAACCTTGTACCTATATATTTATTGGGGTGCTGGGGATCGCGGCGCTGTTGTCGCTCGCGCCTGCCAAAGCCACCCCCGATCTCAACCCGGCAGCGCTCAAGTTGCAGCTGCCCGATCAGATCAAATGGGTGGATGATCTGAAGAGAGGCGAAAGCACTGCGGTCCTGGCGGGCGATCCCGAGATGCCGGGGCTGTACGTTGAACTCGTGAAATGGCACGCGCATCACATGAGCCATCCGCACTTCCATCCCAACGACCGCTTCATCTACGTTATTTCGGGGACGTGGTGGGTGGGAACGGGCACGAAATTCGATCCTGACAGCACGGTGGCGGTGCCGCCGGGCAGCTTCGTCAAACATTTTGGGAAGCAGGTTCACTACGACGGCGCGAAGGACGAGGACACGGTTTTGGAAATTGTGGGCGAGGGGCCGGCGACGTCCACTCCCGCGGAAGTGAAGTAAATTTCTTGGCGCTTAGTAGCAGAGGCACTCTTGCATGTGCGGTTTTGGCAGCCGTTAACAAAGGCGCACAGGTCCGCCGCGGCGGATGCCTGTGCTACTCGACCGCGCTGAAGCAACGGCTTAGGACTCAAAAATAATGGCCTGGTTCAAGCGGGAAAAAAAGCGAATCGAACAGCCCACGCCGCCCGATGCGCGCCGCGTGAAGACGGAAGGGCTGTGGACCAAGTGCGAAAACTGCCGGGCCATTGTGTGGAAGAAAGACCTGGACGCCAATTGGCGCATCTGCCCGAAGTGCCAGCACCATTTCCGCTTGAGCGCGACCGAGCGACTGGAATTGTTGCTCGATTCTCGCTGGGTAGAGCACGATGCCGCGCTCGCCTCGAGCGACCCTCTGAAATTTACGGACACCAAGCCCTACGCCGCGCGCTTGAAAGAAGCGCGCCGCAAACTCGGCAAAGCCGACGCCATCATCACGGCGGAAGGCTTGCTCGGCGGGCGCCCGGTAATTTGCTGCTCCATGGAGTTCGCATTTATCGGCGGCTCGATGGGCGCCGTGGTGGGCGAGAAAGTGACGCGCGCGGTGGAAATGTGCATCGCCAAAAAGATGCCCCTGGTGATCATTTCCTCTTCGGGCGGCGCGCGAATGATGGAGGGCACGATCAGCCTGATGCAGCTCGCAAAAGTTTCCGCCGCGCTCGCGCGCCTCGACGAAGTTCGCCTGCCGTTCATTTCCATTTTGACAGACCCCACCACCGGCGGCGTCACCGCGAGCTACGCCATGCTGGGCGACATCAACATCGCCGAGCCGGGCGCGCTGATCGGCTTCGCCGGGCCGCGCGTGATCGAGCAGACGATGCGCCAAAAACTTCCCAAGGGATTTCAGACGTCGGAATTTCTGCTGGAGCACGGCTTTCTTGACGCCGTGGTCCATCGCAAAGACTTGAAGGCCTACATTTCCTCCGCCCTCGATTTTTTCCTGGCGTAACCGCATGACCTACGAAGAATCGGTCCAGTACCTCTTCAGCCTGGGACGCGAACTCGCCTCTCCGCGGCAAGCGAGCGCGACAAAATTCGATCTGAAAAATATCACCATTCTTTGCGAACATCTCGGGCAGCCGCAGCGCGCGTTTCAGTCCGTGCACGTCGCCGGCACGAATGGCAAGGGCTCGACTTCGGCGATGCTCGATTCGATTTTGCGCGCGGCGGGCGTGCGCACCGGCCTGTACACTTCGCCGCACCTCGAGCGCATCAACGAACGCATTCGCCTGGACGGCAAGGAAATCTCCGACGAAGATTTTGCCGCCGCATTCTCGCGCGCCCGCGCAGCCATCGAGGAGTTGCTAGCCGCCGGAAAACTCGCCGCGCATCCCACTTTTTTCGAGTGCGTGACGGCGATCGCCTTCGTGTATTTCGCCGGCGCGGGCGCGGAGTTTGCGGTGTGCGAAACCGGCATGGGCGGCCGTCTGGACGCGACCAACATTCTCCTGCCGGAAGTCGCGGTGATCACGCAGATTGATTTCGACCACGAAAATTATCTGGGCCACTCGATCGAGGAAATCGCCTGGGAAAAAGCGGGAATCATCAAGCCGGGCGCGCGAGTGGTGAGCGCCGCCGAGCACCTCATCGCACGCGTGGTGATCCGCCGCCGCTGCGCGGAGCAATCCGCGTTCCTCGTGGAAATCGAGAACGCCTTTTTCCTCGAAGACGTAGCCGCTCGTGACGGAGCATTTTCGTTCACCGCAATTTCCTACGACACAGGCGTGCGCATCCCTATCGCTCTGCGGCTCGCCGGCCGGTTCCAGGTTCGCAACGCGCTCACCGCGCTTGCCGCCGCTCGCATGCTGGCCGAACGCGGCGCGCCCATCGACGATGAAGCCATCGCGCGCGGTTTCGCCGCGGCCACGTGGCCCGGCCGCCTCGAACGCATCAGCGAGCGCCCCGAAATTTACGTCGACGGCACGCACAACCCCGCCGGCGCGCGCGAAATCGCCGTCTTCTGGGAGCAATTCCTGGCTGGCCGGAAAATTTTCCTGATCTACGGAGCCATGCGTGACAAAGCCGTCGACGAAATTGCCGGCCTGCTTTTCCCCCGCGCTTCCGTCGTGATTTTAACCGCACCCGCGCAGCCTCGCGCCATCTCCGCCCCATTACTCGCCGAAATGACAGCCCATCATGCGCGTCATGCGGAAGTCGTGCCCGACCCCGCGCAGGCCTTGACGCGCGCACTCGAACTAGCCTCTCCCGAGGACGTCATCTTCATCACCGGTTCGCTCTACCTCGTAGGCGAGTTGCGCCGTGAATGGATGTCCCGAAAGGGTGGCCGGCCAGTTTCTTCCTAGAAGTGGCGAAATTCCCCACCAAGGAATTGGTGGCGGGCCAGCCTTCGATAAGAAGACCGACCAGGGAATACTGGCTTAACTTGGATAGTTGTCCCCTTTTGCACATCTTGTTAAAACCTCTTCTGGTCAAATTCATATGGAATCTCTGCGGGGCAACGAGTTGCGAATTCCATCTCAGGGCCCCTGAGGTTTCACCCAAGGAATGCTAGGCACTCTAGTGCCATTCGGGATTGACATGACTGGGAAAAACTTTCGAGTCGCACAGGTAGGCGAACGGACCAACGTTGACGGAAAAGCAGTAAGGAACAAAGTCCTTTTGGCAACGCCGGATAACGAATACGAGTTGATGCGCCCTTACCTGAAGCATATCGACCTGCCGGATCATCTCAGCCTCCATGAGCCGACGCAAAAAATCGAGTTCGTCTATTTCCCGAATCGAGGAATGGTTTCTCAAGTTGTTGTGACCAAAGACGGGCGAACCGTGGAAGTGGGTGTAGTGGGTAACGAGGGCTACGTTGGAGCAGGATTGGCGGCCGGTTTAAGTAGAAGTTCAGTGCGTGAAGTAATCCAAATTGCCGGCGACGGCTTCCGAATGATGGGGAATGCGCTGGAACTCATTCTGCGGTCGGCCCCGAGGTTGCAAGTGATATTGAACAGGCAAACGGGGCTTCAAGGAATGCAGGTCGCACAGACCGCGGCATGCAATCGGTTGCACGACATTCAACAACGTCTCTCCAGATGGCTGTTGATGACTCAAGACCGGGTGGGTTCCGGAGCGCTTCCGATCACCCACGATTTCATTGCAACTATGATGGGCACTGACCGATCCACTGTGAGCTTGGCAGCGGCGATACTGCAAAAAAAGGGAATCATAGAATACGTGCGAGGCGCAGTGAAAATTGTGAACCGCAGAAAGCTGGAAAAATCCGCTTGTGAATGCTACGCCGTCATTCAACAGTTCGAGGATGACCTCGGGTTGAGATAGAAATTCTTGCCAGTGTCGGATGCCCCACAGACAACCGTCTCTCTCTATCGTTAATGTTTGGGCCTTGTGTATTCAATTCGGATTTGGTGTGTGTTCAAAAACCAGAGGCTTGAGCTGAACTTCGCTCAGGCCAATAAAAAGTGCGGCTTTTGTTTTCGCGCTGCGCTCGAAGAGCATATCCGCGCCAAATCGAGACGGTCGTGGGGGCCATGCGGCGCAAACTGATATGGGTCGAACAACAGTATTTTCAGGGCTGGGGTTGCTCTGAATGCGCATGGGTGTTCAACCCTTCGGGGGGGCCCACCGGCGAATCGCTCACTGAAATGATGGAGAACTACGAGCGAAGGCAGGAGAAGGATTTTGCAGCCCATGTTTGCACTGAACACCCAAGAGCCAAAAGCAAAAAAGTTAAATAATCCAGGCTGCTCCTCTGCGAGCTGGTCGCGTTCCCCGATTACAGCCTGGCTCTTTTCTCAGTAATTCAACCCCCTCCGCGCCAGGTTTTGAGAGAACAAGCTCATTGATATCCAGGCGGGTGCCAGCAAGATGCTTCTCCCGAAGGACTTTCAAAGCGGCAAACCAAAACTGCGAGTTGCGCCGGGAATGGATGTCCCTCAAAGATAGCGGCCCAGTTTCTTCCTAGAAGACGCGAAATTCCCCGCCAAGAAATTAGGATCCAGGCCAGCTTCCGAGAAAAAGCCTCCCAGACACAATCCGGGACAACATCAATCGTGACCCCTGAAGCGTCCAGGAAAATCGAAATTCCTACAGCGATGAAAAGTAAATACGGATATTTATTTACTGTTCACATCCCTGAAATAAATCACCCGTAGGATAGCCCACACTTTTGCACCCGCCTGCAAAAGACATTGTCGAATATTCGTCGCGCAAAAGTTTCAGGGGCTCCTGGGGAAAGTTAATCAAAATTGCGGCTAAAAGGGGTCTTTCATGAAGCGACTACATCGCTTTATTTGGCTTTGGATCTTTGGCTTTTCCTGTTTTGCAAGCACTGCCAGGGCGCAGACAGGCAAGGCGACGATTAGCGGACACGTCGCGGATGAGTCCGGGGGCATCCTGAGAGGGGCGCAGGTGCAATTGGAGCCGGCGGGATTGTCTCGAGCAACAGACGCTCAAGGCGAGTTCACGTTTGCGGATCTTGCACCAGGCGATTACAAACTCACTGTTTCCTACGTGGGATTCAAGCCGTTTGAATCCGAGGTGACGCTGATCGCAAGCAAGAACCAAATGATTGAGGCGCAGTTGCAATTGAATTCTGAATCCGAGCAAATCATAGTCACGGCCGAGAGCGCTCACGGCATAGCCGATGCGGTCAATGAGGAGCGCACCGCCGATAACATCGTCCAGGTCCTGCCGGCCGAGGTCATCACCAGCCTCCCGAACGCGAACGTGGCGGATGCGGTTGGCCGGTTGCCCTCCGTCACACTGGAACGTGACGAAGGCGAAGGCAAGTACGTCCAGATCCGCGGAACCGAACCGCGTTTGAGCAACGTCACGATCGACGGCATCAACGTCCCCTCGCCGGAAAGCGGCGTGCGCCAAATCAAATTGGACGTTCTGGCTTCCGACCTTGTCTCCGAAGTTGAAATCAACAAGACCCTGCAGGCCAATATGGATGGCGATGGGATTGGCGGCTCGGTGAACTTGAAAACCAAAACAGCGGGTGAAATCCCAACCATCACCCTTTTAGGCGTTGGAGGATACACGCCCATTATCGGCGGCCGCGGAGTGGACCAGTTCGGCGCCACCGTTGGTCAGCGTTTCGGCACTGCCAAGCGCTTGGGAGTGCTCCTGGGCGCCACCTACGACTACAACGGACGTGGCATCAACGACATCGAGCCTGTGCCAACCGCCGGCAGTGCCAGCCCGCACTACGACAGCATGGATATTCGCGACTACAAATACTACCGCACGCGCTGGGGCTTGGCGGGCAGCACGGACTACAAGCTGGGGGACGCGTCCGACATCTATGTCCGTGGTTTTTATTCCACGTTTCAGGACTACGGCAATAAGTGGGTCTACACGTTGAACGATGGCAGCGACCCGCAGATGAGCCAGGATTGGCGGCGTCCGAACTACGCGGTCGGGAGTCTCGTCGCAGGAGGTCATCACATTTTTTCCGCCTCTTCCTGGTTCCAGTGGGATTTGTCGTTCGCTCGATCGCGTACTCTGGCTGGCAGCGGGGGCGCTGACTATGCGTGGAACGGGGGGGCCATCAACTGTACGGACGATCCGGCGGCAACCACCAATCAATATATCCCTCAGTTTAGCCCTTCCTGTTTCACGCCAGGATCAACCAACGCATTGGATCGGGCGAATTATGCCCTGACCGACTGGTCTCCCCCCACCTTCGGACTCTCAGCGCAAGTGAATCTGCAAGCCTCGGCTTCCTACGCGCGAAACTACCATGCGGGGTCCCACGCCGGGACGTTCGAGTTCGGCGCCAAGATTCGCAACGGTCACAAATTTGACAATACGTACGATGAAATCTACTGCACCGATCTTGTGGGCAGTTCCGCGAATCCCGGATGCGACAATGCTCCCGCCGACATCTTGCAATTTTCGGGGTCGCAGTTCCCCGATAGTTTTACTGACCCGAATTACTACAGCAAAAAGGAACCGTTTGGCAATGCAGTGGATTATACGAAGGTCCAGTCCTTTGTTGCCGCAAATCCTGGTTCTTTCACCTGTCTTTACAACGATTTTGCAACTCCCGTTCCCTGCTCCACCCCTCGCGGCGCGGATCAGAATAATTACGACTTGAACGAGCGCGTTACGGCGGGCTACCTGATGAATACCATCAACCTCTCGGACCGCTTTCGCCTGATCGCGGGGGTCCGTTTCGAAGCGACCGATGTGCGTACCCTCAGCTTCGACGGGAGCGTGACTCCCGTTCCGACCACGCTCACATTCACAGGGGGTGGCTCTTACTTCGACGTTCTCCCAAGCGCCGCCCTGCGCATTGCCTTATCGCAGGACTCCGATTTGCGACTTGTCTTTGGCCGCGGCATCTCGCGTCCAGACCCGCAGGACATTTCCCAGGCAGTTGGGCAGCCGGATTTTACTCAGAACCCTCCAACCGTCAGCATTGGCAATCCCAATCTGAAAGCCGAGCATGCCAACGACTACGACATTCTGTACGAGCATTACCTGAAGCCATTCGGGATGTTGTCGGGAGGATTCTTTTACAAGGACCTGTCCGATCCGATCATTTCCACTCAAACCAAACCAACGACGGGGCAATTTGCGGGCTTCCTCGTCACTCAGCCGGGCAACGCCGGCAGCGCTTATGTCGGTGGCGTTGAGCTTGCTTATGTACAGCAGCTTACTTTCCTCCCCGGTCCGTTGCATGGTTTAGGCATGATCGCAAATTACAGTTTTACGTTTTCTCAAGCCAGCGGATTGCCTGGACGGTCTGACCACCCCGCACTCTTGCGCCAAGCTCCCAACACCTGGAACATCAGCCCATCCTATGATCTCGGCCGGCTCTCCGCTCGCCTGGGCCTTTCTTACAACGGCGCGAACATTTTCGCTTATCAATGGACGGACAACGCGGACCCAACAGGCATCCATGGCCCGAGCGGCGACAACTACCTTTACCCTCACCTCCAGGTGGACGCGCAGGCAAGCATCCGGATGAATAAAAATCTCTCCGCCATTGTCTATGGCCTGAACCTCAACAACGAGGTCTTCGGCTTCTACAATGGCAGCCCGCAATATGTGGTCCAGCGCGAATTCTACAAGCCGACCTTCGCGATTGGTCTCCGGTGGATGTCTGCCAAGGAGAAGTAGATTGTTTCACGAGGAGGGAGGCTATTAAAGATGAGAAGACGGGCTGTCGAGTGCGCTCTTCTCAATTTGATGTTGTTCGTGATTTCCTTCGCGGGCCGGGCTCAATCGCAACCGGCCCAGCTTCGTCAAGATGTGAGCATACCGTTCCACTTTATCTCCTATGGCGATACCCGTTTCACGGACCCCAATGACAGCAAAGCGTCCAACTCTGCTGTCCGGCAAATCCTTGTGAAAGCGATTGCGGAGGCGCGCCCCGCCTTTGTCGTAATTGGCGGTGACATCACCTATAACGGCAACGACGTGAATGATTGGCGGACTTGGGACGAGGAAACTTCCCTGTGGCGGGAGCAGGGTCTCCGCGTATATCCCGCTATAGGAAATCACGAAATGCATGGCGAAGAGAAAATCGCCCTCGCCAACTACTTCCAACGATTCCCCGCTTTGAATGGCAGCCTGTATTATTCGGTTCGAGCCGCGAACATACTCCTGCTGGTCCTCGATAGCTCGATCGAAGAGAACTCGGGACCCCAGCATGACTGGCTGGTTGGGCAACTCGACCAAATTCCCGCGGACGTTGATTTCGTGTTCTTCGTCCTCCACCACCCTCCCGTCACGAGTTCTCATGAAGATAGCCCGCTGGGCGGAGGCCACTTCGCCCGGCCATCCGAGCAGGTGCTCGGACAAATGCTCGAAGCGAAGCAGCAGCACGCGCGAGCTCGTTTCGTTGTTCTCGCCAGTCATGTGCACAATTACGAGCGCCACGAACACGGCGGCATCACTTATTTCGTGACCGGCGGGGGCGGGGCTCATGCCTACCCAATCGAGCGCGCTCCTGGCGATACCTACCCGGACAATCGCATCAACTATCATTTTCTGGATATCGTTGTCGATTCCACGGCCGTGAAGTTCACCATGAATCGCGTCGAACTGCAAAGTGGCAAGCCCGTTTGGACGCAACCTGATTCTGTCACGATCTTCGCTGTCCCCGCCCCGCCACAAGCCACACCGAATATCCCCGCTTCTCAGCTGAATCGATAGGATTTAAAAGCAACGCATTCCCAAGATTGCCAACGCCAAGCAATCAAATCGAGTGCGGATCATCCGAAACTCTGCTAAACTGCTCACTTTGTTTAACTTTGTATAATGGGTGAGGAGTTGTCATGGCTATGAGATGCAAGATTTGCGGTAAGGGGCCGTCGTTCGGCAATGTGATCAGTCACGCGAACAATACCCGCCGCCGCCGCTGGAATCCTAATCTGCAACGCGTCCGCGCTGTGGTTGATGGTGCGCGCAAGCAAATTCGTGTCTGCACATCCTGCATTCGGTCCGGCCGCGTCACCAAAGCAGCCTAGCCGGCGCTTTTCCGCATCGGAACATCTAAAGGAGAAAGCGTGAGGATACGTGGGCGGGGATGGTTTGTGCTGGCCGCAGCCCTGGCGGTGGTGTCCGGATGCAAGAAGCAAGTGGTGCCCGACGCGGGCGTTTGGGGAGTTGTGGACGGCGCTCCCATCACCAGCGCCGAGGTGGACAAATACTACCACACGCAATTGAACCCGGACGCGCCGCAGCCTTCCCAGGACGAAGCGCTTTCCCTGAAGCTGAACGTGCTGGATGAGCTGATCAACAATCACATCCTGCTGGAGAAGGCGAAAACGCTGGGCCTGCAGGCCGCCGACGGCGAAGTCGAGGACAAGTTCACCGAATTCAAGAGCCCGTTTACTGAGGAAGAATTTCAGCGCCAGCTCAAAGGGCGCAACTACACGGTGGACGATTTGAAGAACGACATCCGGCAACAGCTCTCGATTCAAAAGGTGATCAATCACGAAGTGGTGGCCAAGATCACTGTCACGGATCAGGACGTTCAGGATTTTTACAACCAGAATCGCGCGCAATTCAACGTAACCGAGCCGCAGTACCGCATCGCGCAGATCGTAGTCACTCCGCACAAGGATCCGGGACTGCGCAATCGCAAGAATGACGACGCGACGACGGACGCCGAGGCGAAGCGTAAGGTCGCGGCGCTCGCGCAGCAGCTCAGCACCGGCGCGGACTTCGCGCAAGTGGCGATGGATTATTCGGAAGATCCCGCGTCCGCGGGGTCCGGCGGTGATCTCGGCTACGTACCGGAATCCTCGCTTTCGCAGAGCGATCCCGCTTTGAAAAAAGCCGTGATGACCCTCAAGCCGGGGCAGGTCAGCGGCGTGATCGTCCTGAGGGATTCTTACCGCATCCTGAAGCTCGTGAGCAAGGAAGCGCCCGGGCAGAGGGATCTGAACGATCCGGCCGTGCAGCAATCGATTCGCGACAACATCCGCAACCGCAAGGAACAGTTGCTGCGCGCCGCGTATCTGGCCATCGCGCGCAATGACGCAAAAATCACAAACTATCTGGCCCAGCAGGTGGTGGAATCGGCGGGGAAACTGCCCGTTGTCGTGACGCCCAAAGCAGCGGGCGATCCTGCGGCTTCTTCACCTAAATAAATGTTCTGCGTGGTTCCGCACTCGGTAGGACATGCTTCAGCCTGTCTTTTTTTGATTCTCGCCGGCGCCGCAGAAATCAAAACCAGACAGGCTTAAGCCTGTCCTACATGCGCTACGTCACAATCGCGAGGACTTCGCCGGCATTGACCGTTTGCCCTTCCCGGGCCACTTTTTCGACGGTGCCAGACTTCGGCGAGCGGATTTCGTTCTGCATTTTCATTGCCTCGATGACCAGCAGGCCCTCGCCGGCCGTGACTTCCTGACCCGCCGCAACCAGTACCCTCACGATTTTCCCGGGCATCGGCGCGACGAGCTGCTGGCGTCCTTCAAGCTCAATCCCCGCGCCACGCCCGCGCCGCCACGAGCGCGGATCGAAAATTTCCACCTGAAATTCGCGGCCATTCGTGCGCACCAGCGACCCGTTGGATGTTTCCTCGACTGTGACTTCGAGGGATCTCCCGCCGAGAAGAATGGAATACGCGCCGCGAGAAATCTTGATCGCGTCCGCCTCCACCAGCCGTCCGTCAACGGTGAACGCCGCGCGCGATACTCCATTCGTTTGCGGATCGAATTCCACGCTGCGCCGCGCGCCGTTAATTACGATTTCGTATTTCATCGTAATATTCCGCCGTCAAATATCCCCGGGCCGTCATTCGCTTCGATCGACCTGCTCGAGACGCGCTTCGCGCTTCCAGCGCGATTCCGCTTCCGCGGCGTTTCCGTTCGCGGGCGCCGCTTCCTTTGCAGCGCCGAGGGAGTGCAGCAACGCCGCGAGAATCGCTGCATCTTCGGCAATCACGTCGCGTTCTTGCGCTTGAATTCCGCCCAGAAGATCAGGAAGCCGTTCATCGAGCCAGCGAGTGAAAATTTCGCCGCGGAGAAATTCCGGATCGCGCAGAATGCTGAGAAGAAGCCCCGCGTTCGTTTTTATTCCCGTGACCGAATGCTCTCCAAGGGCGCGCGTGAGGCGCGCAACCGCATCGGCGCGGTCCTCGCCCCAGGAAATCAGTTTTCCCAGCATCGGATCGTATTCGGTCGAAACAGTAAAACCTTCGTACACGCCGTCATCGAGCCGGATTCCAGGGCCCGAAGGCGCGCGCCGCGAAAGAATTGTTCCGGGCGACGGGAAAAATTGATTGTCCGGATCTTCCGCGTAGAGGCGGCATTCGACGGCGTGGCCGCAAAGTTTGACGTCCTGCTGCGAAAAAGGAAGCGGCTCGCCCGCGGCCACTCGGATTTGCAGCTTCACCAGATCGAGCCCTGTAACCATTTCCGTGACCGGATGCTCCACCTGCAAGCGCGTATTCACTTCAAGAAAATAAAAATTGCGCGCGGCATCCACAAGAAATTCCACCGTGCCCGCGTTCGTGTAGCCCGCGTCCCTGGCCAGCCGGACGGCGGCTTCGCCCATCGCGCGCCGCAATTCCGGCGACATAATGGGAGACGGCGATTCCTCGATCACTTTTTGGTGCCGCCGCTGGACGGAACACTCGCGCTCGCCGAGATACACGATGTGGCCGTGCGCATCGCCAAAAATTTGGATTTCAATGTGCCGCGGCCGCTCGACGTACTTTTCGAGGTAAAGGCGCGCGTCGCCGAACGCGTTCAGCGCTTCCGAAGACGCGTCGCGCCACGCCCCAGCCATCTCCGAATCCGCCGGGACGAGGCGCATGCCTTTCCCGCCTCCTCCCGCCACTGCTTTCAGCAGCACGGGATAGCCGAGCCCCTTCGCGATGTACGCCGCACCCTCGACATTTTCAATCGGGTCTTTCGTTCCGGGAACCATGGGCACGCCGGCACGCGCGGCGAGTTGGCGCGCGGCGGTTTTCGATCCTAGGCGCTCCATCGCTTCGGGCGACGGACCGATGAATGTGATGTTGTTTGCAGCGCAGGCGCGCGCGAGCTCGGGATTTTCGGCGAGGAATCCGTACCCGGGATGCAACGCGTCACACCCGGCGCCGCGCGCGACGTCCATCAGCTTGTCGATGCGAAGATAACTTTCGCGCGACGGGGCTGGGCCGACTGCGTATGCTTCATCGGCGAGGCGAACATGCAACGCAGCTCGGTCCGCCTCGCTAAAAACGGCGGCCGAAGTAATGCTCATCTCGCGGCAGGCGCGCGCGATCCGTACGGCGATTTCCCCGCGATTGGCGATGAGGATTTTCTTGAACATACCGCAAAGTTTAACTCGGAGCGCATTCTAGCACGGCACCAGCACGCATCGAATCAGCGCCATGGCGGCGCCGCCGATCTGCAGGAACTAGAGACGCAATCTCTCATGTCAGGCAAAAAAACATGGCTTCGATTTCTCGAAGCCATGTTTGAAATGCACGGAGGGATTAAATTGCTCCTCGCGATAAGGTTACCTGTCCTTGTCTTTGTCCTTGTCCTTGGAATCCTTTGGCGGTTTTGACTCATTCGCCGGCGGGTTCGGCTTTTTTGTCGGAGGCGCCGGTTGATTAGCAGCGGGTTTGTTTGTTGGCGTTCCATTCGTGTTCGGCGGCGGTTGATTATCGCGAGCCGGCGGCTGGAACTTAGCAGGTGGCGCCGGGTTACTTGCCGGAGGCTCATTCGTGCGTGCCGGTGGTTGATTTTCACGAGCCGGCGGCTGGAACTTAGCAGGTGGCGCCGGGTTACTTGCCGGAGGCTCATTCGTGCGTGCCGGTGGTTGATTTTCACGAGCCGGCGGCTGGAACTTAGCAGGTGGCGCCGGGTTACTTGCCGGAGGCTCATTCGTGCGTGCCGGTGGTTGATTTTCACGAGCCGGCGGTTGGAACTTGGGTGGTGGCGCCGGGTTCGTCGCAGGCGTTTCGTTTGTGCGTACCGGCGGCTGGAACTTAGTTGGCGGCGGGTTTCCCGCTGTGCTGGGCTTGCCGGGCTGTCCTGCTGGGGGCCCTGCGGCAGGCGGCTTCCCAAATGCACCGTTCGGCGGAGCGGTAGTCCTGCCTGGCGGAGGCGTTGTAGCTGGCTTTGTGGCTGTCATGGAGTGATATGTTGATGCGCTCGCTGGCGCGGTATGGCCGACCGGGATTGCGCGAGGCGAGGGGGCCATCTTGGTCACAACGGGCCTGCTGGCAAGCATCGCCGGTGGTCGTGCCGAAACTTTTGCTGGAGCGCCAGGTCCTGACACAGCTCTCGGAGTGGGCGTGATTGCAGCCGCCTGTACTACCTGCGGATGCTGAATTTGCTGGGCGCTGACCTGGACAGAGGCCTTGGCGACCGGC
Source organism: uncultured Acidobacteriota bacterium (assembly GCA_963804145.1). GTDB lineage: Bacteria > Acidobacteriota > Terriglobia > Acidiferrales > UBA7541 > Palsa-360. The sequence goes on from CAWDPI010000015.1 coordinate 59,698, forward strand.
TCTCCATTCTGGAATGAGGCCTTGGGCACAGCGGTAACCGCTCCGGGCGCGTTCTGATACATGTACGTCCTGTTCACATTCACATTCGTGTTGTTATTGACGATCGTGGTGTTGTAGACGTTGGTGACTTCTGTTCTGTTAATTACAACGGAATTGGTGACGTTTACGTTCGTCATGTAAGCCGCACTGACATGGTAAGAAGGCACCCACACATCACGCGGACCCAAAGGGAACCAGGCTACACCGACTCCTCCGCCGATTGTGATGGAGGCGGCGAATCCCCCTCCGCCGACAAATGCCACTAGCGCGGGCGCATAGACAGGCCTGACGTACACAGCCCCGACCACAGGGGCAGGCCCAGGGACCCAGCCCCAACCCCCGCCTGCGACTACCCAACGTCCATAGTGGAATGGCGCAAAGCCCCACGGTTCGTCCTCTACCCAGGTCCAGCCCCATGGAGCGACGAAGGCCCAGTGCCCGTAGTGGTATGGCGCCCAACCCACGGCAACGCCCGTTGGATACCAGACGTGACCATAGGTGGGATCGTCGCGCCAAGAGCCATGGTCGTCGAGATCTTCGTAGCCGATTACGTCGCGTGAAACGTACCGCGCGGACGCCATTCGGTCTTCCCGCGCGTCCCGCGACAAATTCCATTGCTGGAAATCGTCTGGACCGGGGGCGGGCTCTGCGTCGATGCTCACCTGGTCCGTTCCGGAGAAAGTATATTGCTGTCCGGGAGCAATGTTGTAAGCCGAGCCGCCCGCGGTTACCTCGCCAGTCCCATTGCCGGCCGTAACCATGCTGGAAGTCCCGTCGGCGCTTATGTCGACGCGGTATTCGCCTGGACGCAAAATCGTCAAAGCGAGATTCGGTGTGTCAACTTCGTAGTTTTCGTTGTCTTCGAGATGGCGCACGCGCAGAACCGCGGAGCCCTGTGCTACTTGAATTTGGACGGCCTGATCGCTCAGGTTCAGGAAAGAGATTCCCGTCTGAGCCGAAATGCGCAGAACTGCGCCGCCCATGTGCAGCTCGCCTCGGGAGCCCTGATCGGCCCAGAGTTGGTCTCCGGTCGTCAGCGGATGGTTCGGGTTGGCTTCCAGCCAAGTCGATGTGCCAGCCGGTTGAAAAGAAACGGAACCTTCGATGAAATTCAATCGCGCGACCCTGCTGGGAGGGTCGGCATCCTGAGCCTGAGCCAAACCAGGCAGGGCGAGCAACAGTACGGAAACTATCAGCATGAGCGTGGAGCGATATTTTGTATTGAAACGTTGCTTGTTCAAGGGATCTCCTTATTAGCCGCTCTTTTTAGCTCGCAAATTATCGTCGACCAATTCCAACCCCCTTCACGAATCCTCAATGCTCGACGGCAGCTTGCCGTGAATCTCAATATGCTGACGCACTTTCGACCTCGAGTGCGCGATTGTTACTTGTGGCCGGCTGGATTTCAACAGTGAGATCTTCGAGCAGATCGCTGGACCGGGGTTTACGACTTGGATCTCTCGTTGGGATATCGTACGCCACTCTTGGACTCGACACAACGAATTCGCCATCAAGCTCTAGAACCCGGTCCGGGCCTGCACTGGAAACGAGTCACGGTCCTCGAAAATCGCGCCCTCCGAACCCGCATAAATATAGATGACGGTCAGCGCCCAAAGGTTCGCTTCTTGGAGATCCTATTGGAATTCTAAGTTGGAAACCTGTCGTGGACACACGAGGCCCGGCGGACGATAATTCGCTCCCGGAATCATGGCCACAAACGGCAGAACCGAACCCCAACGTGAGCGCCTCCTCGGCGCGTATCTTTTCGCCCTCTGCGTCTACCAGATCGGAATCTACTGCTGGCCGAGCGGGCCTCCGTTTATTCTCGACCCGCGCGCCGGAATTCCCGTCCTCCTCATCAATCACTTTTCCTTCGACAACAAGGTGATTTACCCGGTGGAGTGGATCACGGCAACGTGGCTCGTCCTCGCGGCGGCTATGATTTTCTTCCGGGGGAAATTGCTCAAGGCCTACCTGATTGCGGAAATTGTTTTGGCCGCGCCAACGGCCTACTACATCTCGGTCCTCGCCATCCGCCATGGAGGCGATTTCGCGCCGGGGTTCAAGGACCTCGTTTTGACCACGCTGTTGTTCCTCGTTTTTTCACTGATTCCTGCTTCGCTGGCCGCAAGGCGCATTCTGGCCCGCAGGGAAGCGCGATCCTGAACGCGCGCGAAGTGCCTTCCTGCGCTCATCCCTCCAAAGCGATGGTTGACATAAGGATTTACGCTTCACTAGAATCATTCGACTGCAATACACGGATGACTGTACTTTTCACGCTGCATCACGTTGGAACAGGAGATCGCCATGAAACGAATCGTCGCCCTATTTGTTTTGAGCGTCCTTTGCGCGCCTTTGGCCATGCGAGCACAGAACAGCGCGCCCGCTGCTCAGCCGGCGGCCAGCGCCGCAGGAGCGCCCGCCCCGCAGGCGCCCACGGGGCGGAAGAAGCGTGTTGCGGTCTTCGATTTCGACTATGCGACGGTGAAGACCAACTCGGCGGCTTTATTCGGAACGGATATTGACGTTGGCAAGGGAATCGCCGACCTTCTGGTGAAGAATCTGGTGACGGACGGAACCTACAGCGTGATCGAGCGCAAACAGCTCGACAAAATCCTCGGCGAGCAAAACTTCTCGAACAGCAACCGCGCCGATCCGACTTCCGCAGCGAGGATCGGCAAGATTCTCGGCCTCGATGCCATCATTGTGGGCAGCATCACCGAGTTTGGGAACGAGACCAAAAACAGGAATGTCGGGGGTGGTGGAGGCGGGTTCGGCGGGTTCGGGATCGGTGGGATTGGCCACAAGGAATCCAAGGCTAACGTCATGCTCGACGCGCGCCTGGTGGATGTCGATACGGCGGAAATTCTGGGCGTGGCCGAAGGCAAGGGCGAATCCAAGCGCAGCAGCACTTCCCTCCTCGGCGGCGGCGGGAACTGGCACGGCTTCGGTGGAGGCGCTGCGGACTTCGGCTCAAGCGACTTCCAGCAAACCATCATCGGCGAGGCCGTGAAGGCCGCGACCGATCAAATGACCGCGGGCGTGATCGCTGCGGCGCCCAAGCTCTCGGCGCGCATCATCAAGGTCGAAGGCCTGGTGGCGGCCGTGGATGGCGAGCAAATCGTGCTGAACGTCGGCGCGAAGACCGGCATCAAGGTCGGCGACCACATGTCCGTGGAACGCGTGACCAGCACGATCAAGGATCCGGCCACCGGCGCGGTTCTTCGCAAGATGACCACCAAGCTCGGAGAACTGGAAGTCACCGACGTGGATGATATTTCCGCGGTCTGCAAGCCTGTCGTGGGTACCGGTTTTAAAGTCGGCGATGTGGCTAAGACGGTGGTCCAGTAAAGACGGGCTCGGAAGGCAATCAAATGTAGTTTAGCGGCCGCCGCGAAATCCGGTGCGCCCAAAACCGCGCGGCTGCAACCTAGAGAAGAAGAACGGATTGCTGATTCGCGCCAGCGGAAGCATCGGAATATCGAACGCCCTGCCGAACCTCCCCTGCATCAAGTAGGGATCTCCGTAGTTTCCATACATACCAACCGAAATTGGTAGGGCGGCCATCCGCGCCGTCTCAATTTCCCTGTCGCGCTTCCCGGTGAGAATATCGACGTCCGCGGGATCGAGAGGATGTCCCGGCCGGAGTTCGGGGGGCAAATTATCCTGCGCATTCGGATTCTGCGCGGGCGGTTGCGGTGTAGCCTGAGGCGCGGCCTGCGGTTCCGTCTGCACCGGGTTGCCGCTGGTTTGAGCTTGCTGCGCGCGCAACACTGGAACGACTGAGAAGAGAGCGATCGCGAACACCAATTTTTTCATGGCGTCCTCCGGCAAGCATATCCCCAACATTCTACTCCTCTTCTAGAGCGGGATATTGCCGTGTTTCTTCTTGGGGTTGGAGTCGCGCTTGGTTTCGAGGGAACGCAGGGCGGTGATGAGCTTCGCGCGCGTTTGCGACGGCTCGATCACGGCGTCAATGTAACCGCGTTCGGCTGCGACGTAGGGATTGGCAAAGCGCTCGCGGAACTCGGCGATTTTTTCGCGGCGCAGGCGCTCGCGGTCGGCTTCGGGCGCGCGTCCCAATTCGCGTTTGTAGACAATGTCAACCGCGCCTTCCGGGCCCATCACCGCAATTTCGGCCGTAGGCCACGCGAAATTCGCGTCGGTGCGGATGTGTTTGCTGGACATAACGCAGTACGCGCCGCCATAGGCCTTTCGTGTAATCACAGTTAATTTTGGAACCGTTGCTTCAGCGAATGCGTACAGCAGCTTCGCGCCGTGCTTGATGATGCCGTTCCACTCCTGCTGCGTGCCGGGCAAAAAGCCGGGCACGTCTTCGAGCGTGATGAGCGGGATATTGAACGCGTCGCAGAAGCGCACGAATCGCGCGCCCTTCACCGATGCGTTGATGTCCAGCACGCCCGCGAGCACCGCGGGCTGGTTCGCGACGACGCCGACGGGCTGCCCGCCGAGCCGCGCGAAACCGATCACGATATTTTTCGCGAAATGTTCGTGCACCTCGAAGAAATACTTGTCGTCGGCGATCGAGTGAATCACGTCCTTGATGTCGTACGGCTGCATCGGATCGGCGGGAACCATCGAATCGAGCGCGGCGTCCGCGCGGTCGACGGGATCGGAAGTGGGGCGGCGCGGCGCGTCGTCCAGATTGTTCAGCGGAAGAAAACTCAAGAGCTCGCGAATCATGGCGAGGCATTCGGCGTCGTCGCGGGCGATGAAATGGGCGACGCCGCTCGTCGCGTTGTGGGTCATCGCGCCGCCGAGATCCTGTTTGGAAACGTCCTCGTGCGTCACCGTCTTGATGACGTCCGGGCCGGTGATGAACATGTACGAAGTGTCGCGCGTCATGAAAATAAAATCGGTGATCGCGGGAGAATACACGGCGCCGCCGGCGCACGGCCCCATGATCGCGCTGATCTGCGGCACGACGCCGCTCGCCAGCGTGTTGCGCAGGAAAATATCGGCGTAACCCGCGAGCGAGCGCACGCCCTCCTGGATGCGCGCCCCGCCCGAATCATTCAGGCCAATCACGGGCGCGCCGTTGCGCATCGCCAGGTCCATGATTTTGCAGATTTTCAGGGCATTGGTTTCCGAGAGCGACCCGCCGAACACGGTAAAATCCTGCGCGAACACGTACACCAAACGGCCGGCGATGCGCCCGAAGCCGGTGATGAATCCGTCGCCGGGCGGCCGCTGCTCCTGCATCCCAAAATCTTCCGAGCGGTGCGCGACGAATTTGTCGAGCTCTTCAAACGTGCCTTCGTCGAGGAGCAGCGCCACGCGTTCGCGCGCCGTGAGCTTCCCGGCTTTGTGCTCGCGCTCGCGCCGTTCCGCGCCGCCTCCAGCTTCCGCCTCGGCGTTGCGGCGCCGCAGTTCCGCGAGCAGATCGCTCGATTTCGTATCGTTGTTCATAGCACGAAGGCCATGCGCACAATTGCAGCGCGCGGCCTCCGAGACTTTCGCACAAGCTCGGAGCACTATGCCACTAAATTTTGGCGGAATCGCCGGAGCGGACTTCACTGGAATATTCTTCGACCGGCAGCGCGGGAAATTCGGCATTCCCCACGCCCAGAATGCGAACGGCCAGATGCGTTGCGAGATAGATGCAACCGAGAAGAAGGGCAGTGCCAAAGACGAGGTCGGCGCAGACAGCGAGGACACGCAGGGGCATTGGATTGATGGAGACAGCACGGATCGTGCCCTGCACCAGGGCGATCATGCTGGCCAGCGTCAGCGCGGCGGCGCCGAGCACTGCCGTCACGGAAGCAAGAATTCTCATGCCCATGCGGGCACTCCATTAGAGAAAATCATCTGAAACGACGCTCTGCATGAAAGGAAACTTCGCATAGGAATCTGAACCCGGGAACGCCAATCTCCCGATTGGCGGCTTCCGAAACGCCAATCGGGAGATTGGCGTTCCCGGGGATTTAATGCAGGCCTGACCAGTCGTCCGCCACGAGGATCGAATTGCTGGGATTTGCCGGATCGTACTTCACGCTGGCAGGCTGGCCGGAAGCGATACGCTCGAGGCACAGCCGCTCTTCGAGGCCGGTAACGTCTTGCGCGGTTTCATAGGTGACGCCCGCAATCGAATAGCTGTAGCGGACCAGGCGCCGCAAGCCGTTTCCACCAGGTTGGGAAGGTGCAGTCTTGCGGCGCGAAAACGTTGCCGAATCGGCTGGTGGCGGGGCAGACCCCTGCGATTCGACCAGCTCCACAACCAACCCTTCCACGATGCGCCCGACTTGATTCAGTTGGGAACGACGGCGGCGCTCTTCATCTTCCGGGTCTTCCGGCTTTCGGAAAAGTTGACGCAAAGCCGCGGCAGTAACGGCCACCACAAACACCGCGCCTCCCGCTGCGATTCGCCAGTCGATTGCCACGTGCGTCAGCTCCCCGCATTGCGCGCGCGGGCGGTCTCGAAGACGTCGCCCAGCGTCTCGCGCGCTTTCTCCCAGTCTTTCAGGAATCCTTCCAGCCCGCGGTCCGTCAGCGGGTGCTTGAAGAGCTGCTCGAATACTTTGTATGGCATGGTGCCGATATGCGCGCCCATCCGCGCGGCCGCCACAACGTGCAGCGGGTGGCGCAGGCTCGCGGCCAGGACTTGCGTCGGATAGTTGTAGGCCTGGTAGATGTCCATGATTTCGCGCAGCAGCGTCAGCCCGTCGGAGGCGATATCATCGAGGCGCCCGAGAAAGGGGCTGACGAAATACGCGCCGGCCTTGGCCACGATCAGGGCCTGCGGCGCGGAAAATATCAGCGTCATGTTGACGCGAATGTGCTCCTTCGAGAGGATGCTCAAGGCGCGCACGCCGTCGGGAATCATGGGGATCTTGACGATGACGTTGGGATGCCACGTGGCGATCTCGCGCGCTTCCCGCAGAATTCCGGCGGTATCGGTGGACACGACTTCGGCGCTGACCACGCCGTCCTTCAAGATATTGGCAATTTCCAGGATGTGTTCGCGGAAGGGGCGCTTTTCCTTGGCCACCAGGGTGGGATTGGTGGTGACGCCGTCAATCACACCCAGCGACATACCCTGCCGGATCTCTTCCAGGTTTGCAGTGTCCAAAAAGAATTTCATGTTAGTCGCCTCCTTGAAAAGAATCGCGTCCTGCGCGGCGGGGAGGGGCCGCACGGGTCAATCCGCGCGATTCACGGCAGGATTTCGCAACGTGCCGATTCCGGGAACCACCACTTCTACCACGTCGCCGGCCTTCATGGGGCCGACGCCCGCCGGCGTGCCCGTCGCAATCACGTCGCCCGGCAACAGCGTCATGACCCGCGAAACCCAGGGAATTATAACATCAATGGGGAAGAGCATCGCGGTGAAGGGGGCGTACTGTTTCCTGACGCCATTCAGCAGGGTTTCAATCGTTCCGTGGGCGGCGTCGAACTCGGTCTCCATGACCGGGCCCAGCGGACAAAACGTGTCAAATGCCTTGGCGCGCGTCCATTGTTTATCGAGGGCCTGGTAGTCGCGCGCGCTGACGTCATTCAGCAGCGTGTAGCCTGCAATGTAGGGGCGAAGATCGGCGCCGTCGCTCAGCCGGTGACACTCGCGCGAAATAATGATGGCCAGCTCGCCTTCATAATCAATGCGCTGCACTTCGGGCAGCAGGACGATGGGATCATCGGGCGCGAGAAGGGACGACGGCGGCTTGAGAAAGATCAAAGGTTCCTTCGGAGGAATGTTATTGAATTCCGCGGCGTGGTCGGCGTAATTCCTGCCGAGGGCCACGATCTTGCTTGGCGCGACCGGCGGCAGAAGTTTCACATCCGCGAGCGGCCAGGAGCGGCTCGCCGCCTCCCATTTTCCCAGAATATCGCCGGAAACCTGGCGCACGGTCTCGCCTGATATAACTCCCTGCAAAACTTCGGGCTGCGGGGCTGCACCCGCTTTCCCCTTCACTTGAAAACGGCAGAGTTTCATCGAGTGATTTTTCCTTCTTGAGGGATTTGAGAAATTAGTGCGTGCGGTGCCTGCCGGCGGGGACCGGGTTTTCCCGGGTTTGAGCCATGTGCTCGTGGCGAACTCCCGCGCACATCAGGAACACCCAGTCGAGCACGGCAACGAAGCCGTAGGAAACGGCGCCAAGCACGAAAAAGTGCAAGGCCCCCATGCGGCTTTCGAGCAGCTTGAAATGCAATTCCGCTACAAGGTACGTCATGGTCAGGAGCGTCCAGGCCGTCAGGCCCGCTACGAAAAGTTTTCCGGGCCGATGACGGAACCGGAGCACGGGAATCCCCATGACCGTTATCAAGGCTGCGCCCGCCAGGAGGTTGCGTAATTCAGCAAAACGCTCCAGTTCTGCGACGCGGTTGGCAACTTCCAGCCAGGAGACGAAAACACACGACAGATAGATTCCCGTCAGGACGCCGGTGCGCAACGAAGCGATGCGCATCCAAAGAAAATACTGCATGCCCGGGAGTTGGGGGCGGGCTGCCATGAAATCCTTCCTCGATCTTCCGTCTATGGAACTTCCGCCACTGCTGCGGAACTCTTGGGGCTTTCGTTGCCTGCGCGGTCCAGAGCGGAAACACGATAGTAATATCGCCTGCCAGGCACTACGGAGATATCACGAAACGTCGGACTCGGCAATATATCCGTGCTGATGCGGTCGCCGGGTGCGTCTTCCCTTTCACTCCGGTAAACCGAATAACCCGCCAGGTCCCCCTCGGGACTAATGGCCCACGACAGTTCGACGTAGGCAGGGGCCTGCGGGGTTGCAGGGACAATCGTGATTTCAAGGCCCGCGGGAGGGGCAGGTGGAAAGACGTCACGCGGCGTGACGACGGCCGGGGCGGAGTCTGCGGATTCGACATACTCCGCGCCGAATTGCGCCACATTTCGCACGGTGTACAGATACGGCGTCCCGAACTCGAAGTGCGCATCGCGAAATTCGGTCGAGGGCGCCGGCCCCACAAGCTCCAGCGGTGTTTTCAGTTTTGCCTGCGAAAGGTCCTGCGGGGGATTCTCCTGGCCGGATTCGAGGACTCCGCGGTAGACGCGGTACGCGCGCGAAGAAGCTCCGGGCGGCATGGCCGCTTCCGTCCAGTTCAGGACCAGTGCGGATTCCGTGACTTCCACGCGCAGTTCGCGCGGCGTTTCCGGCGCCGGATAAATCCGCCCCGTGACGACATTAGAATCCGCCGAGGCTCGCGTTTTCACCGCGCTGGTCCGGACCTTGTAGGCCACTGATACCTCGGCCGAATGTGCGAAATCGTCGGCAGTAAGCGGATCGCGGAACTCGATGCGTTCGCCCCTAAGATAGCGTTCCACCTGCTCGGAAGGAATCGTGTAGGCGAGGCGCCACGTCGTCTTTTTGTCCGGGAGCGCGCCATCTGGGAGCGGGGCGCGATAGATTTCAATCGTGGGGTGTTCGGCAAGGGCTTCGCGGTCCATCGATCGCGTTGGCAATGTGAACATCAGCGCGAACGCGTTGCCGTATTGCTTCGCCGCGAGGTCTGTGACGGTCACGGGAACCACCGGATGCCTGGCTACAGGTTCGCCGGGCGCGGCGCACCCGGCCGCCAGAGCGCACGCGAGAAGGCAAGACGCGAGGGCGAGAAGCGCGGCGGCGCGGATCATCTCTTCACCATCGGCTTCACCATTGCGTCAGAGGATATACCGGCTGAGGTCCTGATTCTTCACGATGTCGGCAAGCTGCTTGGTGACGTACGGGCCGTCCACCTTCACATTTTTTTTCTTCATGTCCGGCGCCTCGAAGGAAATTTCGTCCAGCACTTTTTCGAGGATGGTGTGGAGGCGGCGCGCGCCGATGTTTTCCGTCTGCTCGTTGACCATCACGGCGTAGCGGGCGAGCGTGGCGATCGCGTCTTCGGTGAAATTCAGCTTGAGGCCTTCCGTATCCAGCAATGCAATATACTGTTTGATTAATGCGTTCTTGGGCTCGGTGAGAATGCGCACGAAATCGCCCTCGGTGAGCGCCGTGAGCTCCACGCGGATCGGCAGCCGGCCCTGCAGCTCCGGGATCAGGTCGGAAGGCTTGCTGATGTGAAACGCTCCCGCGGCGATGAACAAAATATGATCCGTGCGGATCATGCCGTAGCGCGTGTTGACCGTGGTGCCCTCGACAATCGGCAGAATGTCGCGCTGCACTCCTTCGCGAGAGACGTCCGGGCCGTGGCCGGACTCGCGCCCGGCGATCTTGTCAATCTCGTCAATAAAAATGATGCCCATTTGCTCGGCGCGCTCGACGGCCAGACGCGTCACCTGATCCATGTCGAGCAGTTTGTTTTCTTCTTCCTGGATCAGGTAATCGAAGGCCTCGGCGACCGTCATCCTGCGGCGCCTCTTCTGCTGGCCGAAAATTCCCGAGAGCATGTCCTTGACGTTGATGTCCATTTCCTCGACGCCCTGGCTGGAGACGATTTCAAACGCGGGCGTGGAACGCTCGCGCACCTCGACTTCCACCAGGCGCTGGTCGAGTTTGCCGTCCCGCAACTGCGCGCGCAGCTTTTCGCGCGTGCGGTCCATCTGGTCGCGCCGCGGAGCTTCGATTTGCTGAACGGAAGAGCTCGGCGCCTCGGGCGGAGGAGGAGGAGGAGAAGCCGGAAGCAGCAGATCGAGCACGCGCTCTTCCGCGGCATGTTCGGCGCGCTCGGCCACCTCGTCCAGTTTTTCTTCGCGCACCATGTCGATGGAGGTCTCCACCAGATCTCGCACCATGGATTCCACGTCGCGGCCCACGTAGCCGACTTCGGTGTACTTGGAAGCTTCCACCTTGATGAATGGGCATCCGGCGAGGCGCGCGAGGCGCCGCGCGATTTCCGTTTTTCCCACCCCAGTGGGGCCGATCATCAGAATATTTTTGGGGAGTACATCTTCCGCCATTTCGGGCGTAAGTTTTTGCCGGCGCACGCGGTTGCGCAGCGCAACGGCGACGGCGCGCTTTGCGGCTGCCTGCCCGACGATGTATTTGTCCAGCTCGATGACGATTTCGCGCGGCGTAAGCTCGTCAAACGACGGCTCAACCGCGGGCTCTGGTTCGTGCTGCTCGCCGGGAAGATAGATCACCATAGATTAGATTTTGCTCCTCATCTCACCGATGCGCCAGCGGCCGAACCCGGTTTCATCCTCGAGATCCGACAGTCATCCCCTTTTGTCATTCCGAGCGAAGCGAGGAATCTGCTTTTGATGGCGGCCCGGGCGGAAGAGCAGATTCCTCGCTTCGCTCGGAATGACAAATAATAAGAGTCGGAGCGCATTGGATTACAACTCTTCAAACGTGAAATTCGCATTCGTAAAAATGCAAATCTCGCTGGCAATCCGCATGGATTCCTGCGCGATCTCTTTCGCGGACAGCTTGGTATGGCCGGCGAGCGCCCGCGCCGCGGCGAGCGCGAACGGTCCGCCGGAACCGATGGCGCAGATCCCGTCGTCAGGCTCGATCACATCGCCATTTCCCGACACGAGAAATGTGGACTTGCCGTCCGCAACGATCAGCAGCGCTTCGAGATGCCGCAGAGCGCGGTCCTTCCGCCATTCCTTCGCCAGTTCGACCGCGGACTTCGCCAGATTTCCCTGATGTTCCTGCAGCTTCCCCTCAAACCGCTCGAACAGGGAAAGCGCGTCCGCCGTCGACCCCGCAAATCCCGCCAGAATTTTTTCGTTAAAGAGCCGCCGCGTTTTTCGCGCCGTGTGCTTCATAACGTGTTCGCCCATGGTGACCTGCCCGTCCGCGGCGACCACCACCTTGTTGTCGCGGCGCACGCACAATACCGTCGTGCCATGCATCCGCGTGGAATTCTGGCTCATTGGCATCCGAGGATTATACCGCGAGCAGCGGCCGCGACCAACGCAGCGTTCAAAATTGCCCAGTGCGGCGTTTCAATTCTCCCCCCAGCTTGCAACGCCAGCTTCTCGAAGAAGCCCGTAGGCCATTGCCGGGAATTCCTTCGGAGCGCGCCGTGACCCGGGCAGAACCTGCGACGGCATGCGTGCATTCGCTCCTTCGCGCTTGTAATTCCTGTGGATTTCCAGAAGTATGTCGAATGGACCGCCTCCCATCCGTCATACATATAGGCGCACTAAGGCGCTCAAGATTGTTCCCAAAGGAGAAAAGGTGATGCAATTCGCCATGCTCGTGCACGAATCGCCGGAAGCTTTCGCGGCACGGAACACCGACGAAAACGATCCCTATACCTCTGCCTGGCGGGCCTACTACCAGGCTCTCCTCGAAGCCGGCATCTACATCGGCGGGAATCCGCTGGGGGCGCCGGAGACTGGGACTACCGTGCGCCTCAGGGAAGGCAAGCGCCGCGTACAGGATGGCCCCTTCGCGGATGCCAAAGAGCAACTGGGTGGATTCTTCATCGTGGAACTCGCCTCGCTTGACGCAGCCCTCGATTGGGCGGCGCGTTGCCCGGCGGCCGCGATCGGCGCCATCGAAGTCCGCCCGCTCGCGCTTGATTTCAAGCGCCGGGTCACAGGATGAGCGAAAGTGATCCGGAGGTCACTCATCGGACAATCGAACGGGTGGCCCGCGAGTCCTACGGCCGCCTGGTGGCCTACCTTTCCGCAAACACGCGCGACGTAGCCAGCGCAGAGGACGCCCTCGGCAATGCACTCGTAGCAGCTCTCACGGCATGGCCACGTGACGGCGTGCCGCAAAATCCTGAGGCCTGGCTGCTGACGGCGGCGCGCCACTCCTTTATCGATCATGTTCGACACCTGCAAGTAGCTGAAGCGGGCGAGCCAACTCTCAAGCTCCTCAGAGAGGATTCCATGGAGATGACCTTGTCGGCCGAATTTCCAGATGAAAGGTTGAAGCTTCTCTTCGTGTGCACCCACCCGGCGATCGATCCGGCCATGCACACGCCCCTGATGCTCCAGACCGTTCTTGGCCTGGACGCAGCTCGTATCGCTCAAGCATTCCTGGTCTCACCGACGACGATGGGGCAGCGACTGGTGCGCGTCAAAACGAAGATCCGCGACGGCGGCATTCAATTCGAAGTCCCGCAAGAGCGTGAACTGCCGCAGCGGCTCGACGCCGTCCTGGAGGCTATCTATGCCGCTTTTGGGATCGGTTGGGACGACCTGGCGGGCGTCGACCAGCGAGGCCGGGATTTGGCCGAGGAGGCCATCTGGCTCGGACGCGTCCTTTTCCAGCTGATGCCCGGAGAAGCGGAGGTTCGGGGGCTGCTGGCCCTGATGCTCCACTGTGAAGCGCGGCGGCGGGCGCGGCGGGGACCCGATGGCCGCTATATTCCTCTCTCGGAGCAGGACTCGCAGCAGTGGTCATTGCCTTTAATCAAAGAGGCGGAACGCCATCTGGCCGAAGCGGCTAGCCGCGGCCGCAGTCGCGCCGGCCGCTTTCAACTCGAGGCCGCGATTCAGTCTGTACACGCGGAGCGTGCGCGCAGCGGTCGGACGGAGTGGGCCGCCATCGCGTTATTTTACGAACAACTCGTCCGCATTTGCCCGACGCTCGGGACGCGAACCGGATACGCCGCTGCGGCCGGCGAAGCGAACGGCCCTGAAGCCGGGCTGACGGTGCTGGACGGGATCGACGTGGACGATGTTTCCGCTTATCAACCCTACTGGGCAGTTCGCGCTCACCTCTTGCAACGCCTGGGGAAAACATCCGAGGCCGCCCATGCTTTCGACCAGGCCATTGGCCTGGCCGAGGATCCGGCCGTGAGACAGTTCCTGCTCCAAAGACGCGGTTGATTTTTTCCTGTTTGCCATGTCGAAATCCATTCTCTTCACACGTCACCCATATAGTGGCGGCTTAGGGGTCAGAATTCGACAGCCAAGCTGGGCCACTCCAGGAGGTAACCGATGTGCCCATTCTGTTTGGCGACCGTGGGACTGATCGTTGTCGGCAAAGCTTCGGCCGGCGGACTGACGGTGTTGGCCATGAAGGCGTCCCGCAAAAAGACCGGAGCAATAGAAATTGCCCCGAAGTCAAATGAAAGGGGAAATCAAGATGTCAACCAGCAGGATTGAGAACCCGAAAATAGTATCACGTGAGGAATGGCTGGCGGCTCGCAAGGAACTACTGGGCAAGGAGAAGCAGCTCACGCGCGAGCGCGACGCTCTCGCCGCCGAACGGCGGCGGATGCCGTGGATGGCCGTCGAGAAGGCGTACGAATTCGAGGGGCCCCAGGGCAAAGTTAGCCTGCTCGACCTGTTCGAGGGCCGCCGGCAGTTGATCGTCTATCGCGCCTTCTTCGAGCCCGGGGTGTTCGGCTGGCCCGAGCACGCCTGCCGCGGCTGCTCCCTGGGCGCCGATCAGGTCGCCCACCTGGCCCATCTGAACGCCCGCGACACCACGCTCGCATACGCCTCGCGCGCGCCACAGAAGGACATCGAGCGCCTGAAGGCACGAATGGGTTGGAAGATGCCGTGGTACACCATCACAGACGGCTTCGACGCCGACTTCGGCGTGGACCAGTGGCACGGCCACAATGCATTCATCCGCGACGGCGAGCGGCTGTTCCGCACATACTTAATCAACAGCCGCGGCGACGAGGCGATGGGAACCACCTGGAGCTACCTCGACATGACGCCGCTCGGCCGTCAAGAGAATTGGGAGGACTCGCCAGCGGGTTACCCCCAGACACCGCCGTACAAGTGGTGGAATTGGCACGACAACTACGACGCCGAGGCCTCGCCTGACCCGAAGTGGGCCGATATCGTAACCGACCCTGAGGGAGCTGCCGCCCGACGGCGCGACGCAGAGTCGAAAGGATGCACCTGCTCATAAGCGCGACATCTCAACCCAAGGCCTGCACAGTAAAGGAGAGAACAATGACTGACTTCATGAAAGAAAAACTGGGAGCGCCCAAAATCGCAGACCGCGCGACGTTTCAGGCGGAGTTGGACGCATTGCGGGTTCGAGAGAAGACTCACACAAAAGAAGGCGACGCCATTGCAGCCGCCCGCCGGCGGCTCCCCATGGTCGAGGTGGATGGCTCTACGCCGCTCATCGGCGAACGTGGCACGGTAACCCTATTGGACGCGTTTGAGGGGCGCCGGATGCTGATCGCCTATTACTTCATGTGGCACACCGGCCACCCTGCGCCGGAGCAGTGCGAGGGGTGCACCTTCTATACGTCTCAGGTCCGCGAGCTGTCCTTTATTCATTCTCGCGACGCTACCTACGCCGTGTTGTGCCAGGGCCCTTATGAAGAGAGCGCTCGGTACCGCAACTTCATGGGCTGGGAGATGCCTTGGTACTCCGCCCAGGCATCACTCAACTCTCTCCTGGTTGGACGCCAGATGGGCCTGTTTCACCTCGTTTGCTACCTGCGACAAGGTTCCAAAGTCTTCGAGACTTACTGGACGACGCGGCGCGGCGTCGAGGCGATGGATAACAGTTATGGGCTGCTTGACTTGACCGTCTACGGGCGGCAGGAGAGGTGGGAGGACTCGCCGTCTGGCTGGCCGCAACGGCCGAGAGGCTCGCACCCGTACCGAAACGATGGACGTCCGATCGTGCAGTGGCCTCGCATGAAGGCCGGATATTCGGACGACCTGGGAACCCGGAGGCGCTGATTTTTCCAATTTGCGCTGTCGAAATGGGGCCTATTCAACCGTCATCCCTATAGAGGCGGCTTCGAGATGCCGAAGGCCTCGCCCGAGTCCGCGGCGCAGCGAATTTTCGATGGGCTGGAAAAAGGCGAAGAGGATATCTTTCCTGACCCCGCGTCCGTGTCCCTCGCCGAGGGCTGGCGCAATGGTGTAGGGAAGGCGCTCGAGCGCCAGTTTGCGGCGTTCGTAGCCGCAGAGCCCGTCAACTCATAAACAAAATGATGTAACGGCGACCCGGAAAGAAACGATGACCAAAAAGAGGAGAAAAACGATGAAGGATCATAATTTCACGACTGCCTTTACGGTAGACCAAACTCCGGAAGAAGCCTTCGCTGCCATCAATAATGTTCGTGGATGGTGGTCGGGAGAACCGGGCATTGAAGGCAGCACCGGCAAACTCGGGGATGAGTTTACGTACCGTTACAATCCCCACCATTATTCCAAACAGAAGATAACGGAATTTATTCCCGGCAAAAAAGTTGTTTGGCTTGTTTTGGACAGCCAGCTTAATTTTATTGAAGACAAAAGCGAGTGGAATGACACAAAAATCATTTTTGAAATCGCTAAAAAGGGCAATAAAACCGAAGTCCGCTTCTCTCACATCGGTTTGCTTCCCGAAATTGAGTGTTTCAAGGCCTGTTCAAACGCATGGGGTTCCTATATCAACGGTAGTTTGAGGAACTTGATTGCTACAGGCACGGGTCAACCCAACCGGAAAGAAAAAAGGGGTGAGGAAAAGGCTTCTCATTGAGTAAGCGACCTGTCGAATCAGGGTGCGAGGGACCAGCCTTCTTGCCGTTCGAGCGTGAACGCGACAATGCAGGTCAGAAAATCGATCGGCATGAAACCGTTGCTCGCGGTTGTGCCACTCGGCGGCGCACTCTGCGCCAGACGGGATGCCCACGGCTATTTCCTTTCTCCACCCTTTGCTCCGCCGGCCGGGTGCGCATCGGTTTTGGCGTTGTGCTTGTCACGGTAAATCTGGCGGCTCTCTTTATTCTGCTGATGCTCGATCTGGTTGTGCTCTGCACCCGTCAGTTTGCCGCCATTCGCCGCACGATCGCTGCGCGCCTCGTTGTGGATGGCGGTTTCGTTGTGTTCGATGCGCGAAGTTTCACCCGGCGTGAGCTGTCCGGAATGAACTCCCTGATTGATGCGATTCTGCTGGCGATCCTGGCGCGCGTTCACGCCCATCCCCTCCGGGTGAGCCGGAGTCCCGTGATTGACCGACGCATAATTGCCGGGGTCGACCCGGGCGGAACGTTGTTGCGAGAGCTGACCCGGCGTCCGCCCGAAGTGCTGCTCGCGCATCGCGGCGCGTTCCCCGGCGTTCGGAAAGGCGCGGACCCCGCCCTCGCCATTGAAGCTGGCGTGGTTGATCTCCCCAGCGTGGATAAAGCCGCGATCTTCATACACGCCGTGGAAGCCGACGCCAACGTGCCACGCTGCCGTGTTGTAAAGAAAGTGGCCGCCCTCCCAGCGTCCGCCCCAGAAACCGACGCCGCCGTAACCGAATCCATAATTAATTCCACCGTAAAATCCGACGTGCGGTCCCCAGTAGCCTCCATGCCAGAGGTAAGCGCCGCCACCGAATCCCCAGTAGCCGGGCGTCCAAAGCAGGCCTGGCTGCGGAGGCGCAACCCACAGGCCCGGAGTCCAGAAGTAACCCCTCTCGCCGTAGCCCCAGAAACCCGGCGTCCAAAGAAATCCTTCGGTGGGGCAGGGCGGCTGCTCATACACCGGCAGCGCCGGCGGCGCCACGGTAATCGAAACGCCGACACCTACCTGCGCGTGCGATGCGGCGGGTAAGGCGAAGAGCAAGGCAAAGAATACAAAATGTCGGGCCCTCAGCAACGTTCGCATATTCGAATTCCTCCATTCACGGACTGCCTCCCACCGCAACCGAATCGGCAGGTCGGGGAGTGCGCTAATTCTGGTGAGTATCATACAAATCCAGACAGTAGTGAGCAAAAAAAACAGTTCCGCCAGGACGCAGGCTTTCCCACCGGCTACGACGATCCAGAGAGACGGACTTGGAACGTAGTAAGTTCAGGCTTTTACTGGCGCCGCAGGAGTCGCCGGAACTTCGGGCTCCACGCCGCGCCAGCCGATGGACTTGCCTTGCACGGCGCCCATCACCGAGCTGAACAGCACGAAGTACATCATTTGCCGGTAGTAGAAACGTTGCAGCAAGAGCGGCCACAGCAGGGACCAGTCTTCATGCCGTTCGAGCGTGAACGCGACGATGCAAGTCAGAAAATCGATCAGCATGAAACCGATGAAGAAGACGAGTGAGCGCTGCACATCCGCGCCCGTATAGAACGTGGGCAGATGCGTGAAGTGAAGCAGGGAAGCCCCATACAACACCAGCGAGCCGAGAAATAGAAGATCGATTACCGGAGAGAACAGCGGCAAAAGAAGCTGAAACAAAAACATGTTGGGCAGCGCGATCCATCCGAGCGTCCCGTATTTCGTGCGGCCCAGAGTGTCGCGATGTTTCCAGAAGGCTTGCAGCGTCCCGAACGTCCAGCGGAATCGCTGGCGGATCAGTGTGGACGCCGTTTCCGGCGCATTCGTCCAGCCGATCGCTTCTTCCTCGTAATCGATTTTCCAGCCCGAGCGCCGGATCGTAATCGTCAGATCGGTATCTTCCGCCACGGTGTCCGCGCTGAAGCCGCCGGAATCGTTAATCGCTTCCGCGCGCCAGGCGCTGAGCGCTCCGGGAACGACGGGAATGCAATTCAGCAAATCGAACGCGCGCTTTTCGAGGTTCTGGCTGGTGACGTATTCGAGCGCCTGCCAGCGCGTCAGCCAGCTGATGCGGTTGCCTACCTTGACGTTACCGGCAACGGCGCCGACTCTCGGATTGACGAAATGGCGGACGAGTTTGCTGATGGCGTCGGGCTCAATCGCAGTGTCCGCGTCGATGGTCACGATGATGCTACTCGAAGCTTCCGCCAGGGCATGGGAAAGCGCCGCAGGCTTCCCGGTATTGGGCTGGTGCATGATGCGTACGGCGGGATTTCGCCCGAATTGCGCATCGAGCAATTCGCCGGTGCCGTCATTCGATCCGTCGTCCACAACGATCACTTCCAGCCGGGAATAGTCGGACTCCAGGACGGAATTGATGGTGTAGACGATGACGTCTTCTTCGTTGTACGCGGGAATGAGCACGCTCACGATCGGCTGAAAATCCGGCTGGTCGGGAGGTGATGGCCGGAACTTCTCGATGACCGCGAGAAATCCCACGATGATTGCGCGGCAGCTCACCAGTCCGATTCCGAGAACGAAAATAAATGCCACGCTCAGCCGTGACCACTCGTACAGCGTGAAGATCAGCCCATCGGCGTGAGCCACGAGGCGCTCGCGGAAAGTGAGCGGCGGCATCAACTGCGCGCGCGTTTGCCCTACAAGCTCCGAGACCGGGACGATTTGAAATCCCGCGGCGCGCAAGCCGTCAATGATTTGCGGCAAGGCCTGCACGGTATTGGTGCGATCTCCGCCGCCGTCGTGCAGCAGCACAATATTGCCGCCGTTGGAACGCGCCTGCTCGAGCACGCGCTGCACGATCACCGGAGCGGGCGCCGGCGGGATTCCGCCAGGCTCGCCCCAATCGTGCGGATCGATTCGCGCGCCCACAATCAAGTAGCCCATGGATTGCGCGATGGGCAGCTCGGCGACCTCATCCGCAGTTTCGGGCTGGTGGTCGATGCCGTACGGCGGGCGGAACAGCAGCGTCTTCACGCCCAGCGTGCTGTTCAGAAGGCGCTCGGTCACATTCAGCTCGACGTCAATTTGCGTGCGCGAAATTTCGTTCCATCGCGGATGCGTGTAGGTGTGGTTGCCGATCTCGTGGCCCTCGTCATATTCGCGCCGGATGATTCCAAGGGCGTCGTTGGCGCTGCTTCCGATTACAAAGAAAGTGGCCGGCGCATGCTTCGCCTTCAAGATGTCCAAAATCTTTGGCGTGAATGTCGTGTCCGGGCCGTCGTCAAAACTCAGCGCGACTTTGTATGGCGCGGCGCCCATCTGGAAGATGCGGTAAGAAGTGGGAAGCGATTCGTAATTGTCCTCAACAATGTTTGCGGTCGCAGGATCAAAGCGAATCGAGCGCTTGCCTTTTTGCGGTGTGTCCGCAAATCTCCAGATATCGCCGTCGCCTTCGAGAACAAGGTCATATCCCGGAGGCATGTCCTCGAGTTTTGCGCGGTCGGCGTCATCGGGGCGCGAGTTGTCCCAGATCGACCATACGGAAGGATCTTCCGAGCCGAGGCGCCAGATGGCCGTGCCTTGCACGCCGACGCGTTCCGCGGCGCGCAGCTCGTTATATGCAGTCACGCCGTCGAGCATCCAGACGCGGTGAATGAAGTTATGCTCGTCCGAATACGAGTAGTAGGGGTTGAGAGAATCCGAATCAAATTGCACCATGGCATCGGATTCGGTCGCCGTGACAATGGACTCCTGGAAGCTTTCGACTTTCGCTTGTTCGTGAGCTTTCAATCCCGCCTTGCTGGGCCAGTCGTAGGCGTAGTTGGCGATTCCCATCACCAGCTTTGCCGGCGGCACCAGCTTCGTGATCGCCTCGATGTTTCTCACAAACCAATCCTGCGCGGCGATGGGACCGGGGCCGGAGGTGCGCCAGTGCTGGTCGTAATTCATCAGGATCACGGCATCGGCGGATTTTCCGATGCCGGCGTAGTCGTAGATCCAGTCCGCCGCGGGAAGCGCAACCATGAGTTTCAATTTCGAGTTGTGCAGGTCCGTGGCAAGCTCGGAAATGAATTGGCTGAAATCCTTCTGGCTCTTGTCGCGGAATTTCTTCAAAATCGACAACCAGCCCGGCGAAGTGGTTTTGTGTGAGATATTGGACCGACTGTTGCGCCAGGTTCCCTCGAGCCGAAGGGCTCTTGAGCATGGTGGCCATTTCGTCGGTGAGCCAGTTGGTGCCGTCGGAATTGTTCAGCAGCGGCATCGTGGGAATTCTGATCGGCGGATTTTGCTGCTGTAGAGTTTGCTCCCACGCCGCGAGTTTCGGATCGGCTTCCACATCCAGGCGGCCTGTCGGGGTGATCGAGTGCAGGCGCTCGGGGATGAGCAGGTCAATGTCGCGGAAATGCTGCTGCAGCGCCGCGAGCGAAGTGGGGTCCCAGCTGACGTAAAATGCGGCGCGCACCGGATCGTACGCGGCGGGCATCTGGCCGAGCGATTCGACGCGGCGGTACCGCCCGGTCCTTTTCAGAGTGATCTTGGTTCTTGTTTTTTCACGGACGGGATGCAGCGCGGTCCGGTTGGTGGGAAGCAAGGGCACGGGCAGCCGGGGGCTGACAAGAACGTTAATTAGAAACGTGATAGCCAGCAAAGTAAAAAGCGCGCCGCTGATTTCCAGAATACGGCTGGTGCGCCGCCACCGGCGGCGCTGCTCATCGTAGAATATGGGCTTGCGCGGCTTCATACATTTATCTCAAGCGAGCCGTCCTTCGGAACGGCGTCGATGACCAATCCGCCTGCCACACAACCGCAACACCGGGAAGGGATGATCATACCTGCACAGCGCGGCGGCGTCACGGCACTTTACGCTCAAACGTTCCTGGCAACAATCGTCGCGCTGGCCCTGCGCCTGGTGTTCGTTCACTGGTTTCCATTCACGTCGGACGACAGCGCGACCTATCTTCAACTGGCGAATAACTGGCTGGACCACCATGTCTATGGATTAACGCAGAACGGTCAGCTGCTTCCGACGGACCTCCGAACGCCGGGCTACCCGGCCTTTTTGGCCGGAGTGACTCTGTTCTTTAGACGCTCGATGCGAGCCATTTTGTTGTCTCAGGCCGTCCTCGACGTCTTCACCTGTATTTTGACGGCTGCCCTGGCTGCGTGGTTAGCACCCGCCAGCTCGCGCCGGCGCGTATGGATTATAGCCCTTTGGTTGGCTGCCACGTGCCCTTTTCTGGCGAACTACTCGGCAGCGGTGCTGACCGAAGTGGTGGTGACGTTCCTCGCTACCGCTGCGCTCTACTGCTTCGCTCTGGGCCTCAGGGAAGAATCGACGAATGTGGTCTTACGCATCGGGAATGTAGGGGCTTCCTCGTTTGCTTTTGTCTTGCTCGGAAGCATGGTCACCGGAGTAGCGACACTGGTGCGCCCCGAGATGCCGTTGCTTCTTGGAGTCGCGGTTCTCGTCTATGGACTTCGCGCATGGAGGGCTCAGGGCGCCCGAAAGGCAATCCTGTTAGCTGCGGCCATGGCTGGCGCGTTTCTGCTGCCGCTCCTGCCCTGGGCCGCGCGCAATGCCATTTCCTTGCACAAGCTGCAATTCCTCGCGCCGCGCTATGCCACTCTTCCCGGCGAATACGCGCCCGTTGGTTTTTACGCCTGGACGGGAACCTGGCTCGAACGCTATCGCGATGTTTATTTTACAATTTGGGCGATTGGGGAAGACCACATGGACTTAGACAATCTCCCCGATTCAGCTTTCGATTCTCCCGAGGAAAAGGATCGAGTCGCCGACTTGATCGCGCAATACAACGACAGCCCCGAACTCGATATTTCCCCCGAAATGGACCGCCAGTTTGCCGAAATCGCGCGCGAGCGGACGCAGCGCCACCCTCTACGGACGTACATCCGAGTGCCGTTCGAACGCGCTCTGACGATCTGGTTCACGCCGCGAACCGAGCTCCTGCCCATCGACGGCAAATTCTGGCCGCTCCGCGAACAATGGGAAGATTCCCACGCCGACGTACTCGTCACGGGAGGCTTTGCGGTGTTGGGATACCTGTACGTGGCGCTGGCGATCGGCGGAGTCTGGTTCGCCTGGCGCACGCACCCAGAAAGCGGCGCGAGCGGAGCACTCGTTGGTGCAAATCTCTGGGGGATAGCCCTGCTGCTCGTGTATTTTCTGGTTCGAACGGCGTTCCTCACTACGGTGGAAGCCCCGGAACCTCGTTACGTCGTGTCGTGCTATCCGGAAGTCCTCGCCTTAATTGCATTGCTGGGCATTCGAAAAGAAAAGAGCGACGATGGTAGTGACTCAAATGGACCGTAAATGTGCCCGTTCCGTTCCGAAATGCACGGAACGGAACGGCCGCTACAAAACCGTCGTGCCCTGTTGGCTCCAGGTTTTGTAGAGGCCGCCCGCATTTAGGGCGGGCAGCCTTTGCTACGTCCATAACCGTATCGAGTGAATCCCGTGGAGAGGCGCAATAAGGTTCGAACGCATCCAAGGAGTATCGTGATATGTTTTTTGGCGGGTAGTTGGCGCGAGGTGGCCCGATGAAGAGACGAAGCTCGATCCTGTGCGGCGTGTTTGCTCTTGTGCTGGTGGCGTGTCTCGCGCCGATCCTGAAAGCGTGGGAGCGCGAGCCGCTGAGCGTGTTTGCCGAGCGGCGCGCGAAGCTGATCGCCGCGGTGAATGCGCCCATCGTGGTGTTCGGCTACACGGGCCACGAAGAAGCGAATCCCTCCTACGTTTTCATGCAGGAGGAAAATTTCTACTACCTCACGGGGCACAACGAAGAGGGCGCCGCGCTGCTGCTCGTGCCCGAGTCGGCGGCTGAGAAAGGCTGGAGCGGGGCGCGCGAGATTCTGTATCTCCCGCCGCGCGATCTGGCCGAGGAGCGATGGAACGGCCCGCGCATGGGGCCGGACGATCCGGGCATCCAGGAAAAGACGGGCTTCGCGCGCGTTGAGAAATTTGCGAAGCTGCGCGAAACGCTCGCCGCGCTGGCAAAAAATTATCCGGAAATCTATACCGAACTTCCGGACCCGCACGACGAGGGCTACCCGCACGCCGCGAACTGGTCGAAATGGGTGAAGGACGCCGCGCCGCAGGCTTCGCTCAAGGATGTTTCTTCCGCCGTCGGGACGCTGCGCGCGATTAAATCGCCGGGCGAGCTGGCGCTGATTCAGAAGGCCATCGATCCCTCCATCGACGCGCACCTTGCAGCCATGAAGATGATGCAGCCGGGGCTGTATGAATATCAGGTGGCGGCCAGGATGGTCGAGATTCACGACTACGCGGGCTGCGAAACCGAGGCGTACGCGCCGATCGTTGGGACGAGCATCGACTCAACCGTGCTGCACTACAACAAGCTCGACCGAAGAATTGAAGACGGCGACATCGTGCTGATGGACGTCGGCGGGCAGTATTCCGGCTACGCTTCCGACATCACGCGCACGATTCCAGCCAACGGAAAATTCACTGCCCGCCAGCGTGAAATTTACGAAATCGTTCTGGGAGCGCAGAACGCCGCGATGGAGGCGCTCAAGCCGGGCATGACGCTCGGCGGAAAGGACGCGACGAGCCTCCAGAAAATTGCCATGGATTACATCGATTCGCACGGTAAGGACCTGGAGGGCCGTTCGCTCGGCCGTTATTACATTCACGGGCTCAGCCATCACGTGGGGCTCAACGTGCACGATCCGAGCGGGCCGTCGCGGCCGCTCGAACCGGGAATGGTCATCACCATCGAGCCGGGGATTTACATTCCCGAGGAAAATCTCGGCGTGCGCATCGAGGACGATGTGCTCATCACGCCGACCGGCTACAAGCAGCTCACCGCGCGCCTGCCGCGCTCGCCCGATGAGATAGAAAAAATCATGGCGGGCAAGTAGGACGGGCTTCAGACTGTCTGCTTTTGTGACGAAACAAGAAAATCAAAACCAGACAGGCTGAAGCCCGTCCTACTTGCACGGATCACTTTTCTTTCAGCTTCAGCCTGCTCTTGTTTTCTTCCAGGAATTCGCGCAGCCGCGGCGCTGCTTCGAGCAGCCGGTTCCACTGCTCGTAATACAATGTGACCGGAAACCGCCCCAGCCCGTAAACGCTCACGCCGCCCTTCTCGCCAACTTTGAAATCCAGCTCGCCGGTGCGCCGCGCTCCCTTTTTTTCCAATTCCTCCAGGCGCGCCTTCAGTTCATCGTATGTCGGTTCCGCCATTTTTCCTCCCTCCATCAATTCTGAGATGGGACAGATTGTACTCCACCAGGAGCGCGATCCGCACCGTGCCCGCGTCCGGCCAAGCTGCACTCACGTTGACCAGCACTCCGCCCGGCGTCTATAATCGTGTTTCGGTGGGCGGCGCACTTTTGATCCGGCATTCCTAATCCGCCCAGACTGCGCGAATCGAAATTGCAGCCGATTGGAAGCGCCTGCCGCAAGACCCCGTAGGCATCAGGAGCATACAGAATGCGAGCAACACAATTGCGCCCCGGAATGACCATCCGCCACGAGGGCGAACTGTTTACGGTGCATAGCGTCGAGCACCGCACGCCCGGCAACAAGCGCGCGGCGATGGCCACGAAGATGCGCAACCTGCGCACCGGCTCGATCATCGACTACAGGTTCCGCGCGGAAGTGGACATCGAGCGCGCCATCTTCGACGAAATCGAACACGAATACCTGTATTCAGACAACGAAGGCTACCACTTCATGAATACGGAGTCGTACGAGCAGTTTCATCTTGGCGCGGATGTGCTTGGGGAAGCGGTGTACTACCTGATTCCGAATACCACGGTGAAACTCGAGTTTTACGAAGGCAAAGCCATCGGCGTCGTTTTGCCGGATACGATGGACCTCACCGTCGTCGACACGGAGCCGACCGTGCAGAAAGCCACCGCCAGCGCGGTGATGAAAGCGGCAAAACTCGAGACGGGGCTGATGATCCAGGTGCCGCCGTTCGTCAACACCGGCGACAAAGTGAAGGTGGATACCTCGGAAGCGCGTTACGTCCAGCGCGTTTAGCGTTGTGGCGCCGGCGTCTCGCTTGTCCCGATGCAAGAGGGGCCGGCAGTTTTTCTGATCTTCGCACTGCGCAAAATCGCCGCCGAGACGCCGGCGCCACGAAAACACTGCACCCTTCCGCGTATTTGACGAATTACATTCCAGATCGGATTTGATGCCAGAAATGCGCGCCGCTTCAGGCGCCCACCACGGAAAACGCCAGCGGAGATTCCTCCAGCATTCCTTCGAGTGTGGACACCAGATCTGCGTCCCACCAGCCGCGGCGCGTTTCATCCCACATGATCTCGAGCGCCCTGGCCTGCGATAGCGCCTCGCGGTAGGAGCGATCAGTGGTGAGCGAATCGTAGATGTCCACGGTTTGGAGGATGCGCGCGGTGAGCGGGATTTCCTCGCCCATCAGGTGGTCGGGATATCCGCTGCCGTCCTGTTTCTCATGGTGCCACCGGATCATGGGCAGAACGTTGCGGAAGGATCTCATGGGCGCGCAAATGCGCTCGCCGACCGTCGTGTGCCTTTCCATGATTCTTCGTTCGCCGGGATCCAGTGGACCAGGCTTCAGCAGGACGAACTCGGGCACGGCGACCTTGCCAATGTCATGCACGATGCCGCTGCGCCGCAGGTCGTTGCACACTTCGCGTGACAATCCAATTTTTTCGGCGAGTGAAACGGCGGAGCGCGAGAGCCGGTCGCAGTGGCCCTCGGTGTAGGGGTCTTTCGCCTCGATGCTGCGCGCCAGAATGCACAGCACGGTCTCCGCGTTTTCCAGTTCGTCTGTATAACGCTTCAGCCGCACGAGCGAACGCACGCGCGCCAGCAGCTCTTCCTGCTTCACCGGCTTGTGCAGAAAATCATCCGCGCCCGCTTCGATGCTCCTGAGGCGGTCCTCCGCAGAGGCTAGTCCGCTGAGGAGCACCACGGGGAGAAAACGCGTCTCCAGCCGGGCCTTGATCGCACGGCACACCGAAAATCCCGAAGGTCCCGGCATCATGACGTCAAGCAGCAAAAGATCCACAGGCTGGGAACAGGCTGCATTGAATGCCTGCTCGCCATTCTCGACTGCAATGACGCGGTAACAGTTCGAGCGCAGCAGCTCGACCAGAGGCTCGCGCGCGCTTTCATTGTTATCTGCTACAACAATAATTCCCTTGAGTGATGTGTTGGAAGACATGCTTCCCCCTGTGGATGGCCACGCGTCGCGGAACAGAGAGGAAGGCTCCCGCCTGCGATCATTCTACTGATAACGATTGAAGGGAAGTTTAGCTTGGGCGCGTGCGGAAGGGGTGTCAAGAACAGTTGGCATGAATGGTGCACAAGCGTTTCTAAAAGAAACAGTCTTTTGCACCACATTGAAACATGCGCGCCTGAATCTTTAGGAGTTGTGCGCGCCGCTCGATTTACTTGAATACGCGGGCAAAAATCGCGTCCACGTAGCGCAAGTGCCGGTTCAGGTCAAACGTATTTTCGAGGGCAGTCGCGTTCAAAAACTTTTTGATGCGCGGGTCGGCCACGACGCGCTGGCGAAAATTTGTTTCCGTTTCCCAAGCCGCCATGGCGTGCTCCTGCACCCATTTGTAGGCGTCTTCGCGGGGAGCGCCCGCTTCGATCAGGTCCAGGAGGAGCTGGCCGGAAAAGACGAGGCCGCCGGTGGCGTCCAGGTTGCGGCGCATGCGTTCCGGGAAGACGCGCATTCCGGAGACGATGTCGGTCATGCGCGCGAGCAGGTAGTCGGCCAGGATGGTCGAATCGGGCAGGATGACTCGCTCGACCGAGCTGTGCGAGATGTCGCGCTCGTGCCAGAGCGCGATGTTTTCAAACGCCGCTCCGGCGTTGGCGCGCACGACGCGCGCGAGGCCGCAGACCTGTTCGCTGGCCACCGGATTGCGCTTGTGCGGCATGGCCGAACTTCCGCGCTGCTCGCCGCCAAAGGGTTCCTCGGCCTCGCGCACTTCGGTGCGCTGCAGGTGGCGGATTTCGAGGGCGATTTTTTCGAGCGTGGCCGTGAGGATCGCCAGCGCCGAAACGTACTGCGCGTGGCGGTCACGCTGAATCACCTGCGACGCGACTGGAGCGACGTCGAGTCCGAGACGCTTGCAGATCGCCGCTTCCACGTCCGGCCCCAGGTGCGACGCGTTGCCGACGGCGCCCGAAATTTTTCCCACGGCCATTTGCCGCGCGGCCTGGCCGAAGCGTTCGAGGTTGCGGCGGTTTTCGGCAAACCAGTTGGCGACTTTCAGGCCGAAGGTGATCGGCTCAGCATGAATGCCGTGGGTGCGGCCGATCTGAGGCGTGTGCTGAAATTCGCGCGCGCGGCGCTCGAGCACTTCGCCGAAGCGGATGAGCTCGTGCTCGATGAGGCGCGAGGCTTCGCGAATCTGCAGGGCCTGCGCCGTGTCCACCACGTCATTCGAGGTCAGGCCGTAGTGCAGCCAGCGCGCGGCGTCGGGATCGCCTATCGTTTCGCCGACGGCCATGGTGAACGCGATCACGTCATGCTTCACCTTGGCTTCGAGCTCGGCGATCCGCTTTACAACGCCGGCGTCGACGCGCGCCTTCTCGCGGATTTTCGCGGCAGCCGCGGCCGGCACGACTCCCGTTTCGGCCAGCGTTTCCGTGGCAGCCAGCTCCACTTCCAGCCAGCGGCGGAATTTGCCCTCCTCGCTCCAGACCCGGCCCATCTCTTCGCGCGTGTATCGTGAAATCAAGCGGAACTCCTCGGAGCACACGCCATCGAAATCGGGCGTGGCAGATGAAGAAAATTTTGCTGGGGAAACGTCCCTGGATAATGATACCTGAATTTTGTTCTTAAGTAGCGCGGGCTTTTTACCCTGAGCAGTTCGGAAGGGCAGCCTGTAGAGGTTGGCCGGAGCAGGATCGATCTTTGTGCAACTAAAACCCACAGACTGAAGTCTGTGCTTCTTAAACCTCTTCCCATCTGAGTTACACTGGAGGGGATGCAGAAAAGCAAAAGCATTTTTCCTTTTCTAATCGCAATTGTGGTGCTTCTGGCTGCCGTCTGGTTCATCCGCACAAGACTTCCTTCACCGGGCACGAAATCGCCGTCGGGCGGCGCAGTCAGTCCCGGCGCATGCCGGCCCGCCGGATATCTATCCCGACCCGGCGCGGACTCCGGGCGCGACCAATCCGGACATCACCCAGGAAAATATCCACGAAACGATCTGCAACCCGAGATGGAGCACGAAATCCATCCGCCCCGAAGAAAGCTACACGCACCGCCTGAAGATCGAACAAATCGGCGAATACGGCTATTCCGATTCCCGCTTGAAAGATTACGAAGAGGACCATTTCATCCCGCTCGAGCTCGGCGGCAATCCCACCGACCCAAAAAATTTCTGGCCCGAACCGTTCGAGACGTCCATCCCGGACGGCGGCGCGCACGCCAAAGACAAAGTGGAAAATTACCTTCACGCCGAGGTTTGCTCCGGCAGCCTGACGCTCGACCAGGCCCAGCACGAGATTGCGGAGGATTGGTACCGCGTTTATCAAGAGTCCGTGCCGCACTAAGTACGTCCTTGCCTCGGAACACATCCCATTTCACGTGGTTCAAGCCCGTCGCTGTTACGACAAGGCCCAGCGTGCGCCGATGCATCAACTGGAGTAAAATAAAGCCATGACCGGAATACAGTATGTGACCGATGAAAAGGGCCGCAAGGTGGCCGTTCAAATCGACCTGACAAAACACGGGGAACTGTGGGAAGACGTCCAGGATGTGCTGATCTCAAGGTCCCGCCGTCACGAGAAGCGGATTCCCCTCGAGAAGGTAAAAGCAAAACTCATCAAGAGCGGCAAGCTTTCAAGTGAGTAGCTATCGTGTCGCGTTAGCCTCAAGCGCGGAAAAAGAATTGCATGGGCTTCCCAAGAAAGCGATTGCCCGCATTATGCTGCGTCTCGAGCAGCTAGAATCGGCTCCCCGGCCTCCAGGCTGCAAGAAACTCAAGGGCGGCGATTACGAATGGCGGATTCGTGTCGGTGACTACCGGATCGTCTACGTCATTGACGATGTGGCCAAGACCGTCGATGTGACGAGAATCGCTCACAGGCGCGAGGTCTATCAATGACCAGGACGTGCCGCAATATCTCGACTTCCCCATTGCTCAAACGCGAAAAGAAATCTTAGAAATAATCCCGCCCTTCGCGGGCCCGACCCCCGGAGCGCTCTGCATTGATGAAATTGGGCCAATTGCGGTATTGTTCTGCAAGCTATTGAGTTCTGTCTGCTCCAAGTCATTTCGCAGCCCCTCGGAAGGCAGCAAGAGAACAATACAACCGGCAAGGAGAATTCGATGAAAACGAGACTCCTGGTAATTGGTGGCATCGCGATTGCCGCGTGCTCATTGCTGGCGGCCGGCGCGCCGGATGGGACGCGTTGGTGGTCTTACGTGGAATTTCTCGCTTCGGATAAGCTGGAGGGCCGCAATACCGGCAGCGAAGGGCATCGCAAAGCCGCGGAATTTGTGGCCGCGCAATTCGAGCGCGACGGCTTGAAGCCGGCAGGAACGCAGGGATACATCCAGCCCGTGAAATTCACCACCAAGGAGCTCGATGAGAGCGATTCGAGCCTGACGCTTGAACAGGGCGGCAAGACGAAAACGCTGGAACTCGGAGAGGACGCCATCATCGGCACGCGTGTTGATCCTGCGCCCTCCGTGGAAGCCGGCCTGGCCTTCGTCGGCTATGGGCTGCGCGTGCCGGACGACAACTACGACGACTTCGCGGGGCTCGACACCAAGGGAAAAATCGCCGTCTATCTCGCCGGGGCTCCCAGCTCGATGTCCAGCGCGCTCGCCGCGCACTATCAATCGGCGGGGCAGCGCTGGGCGACGCTCAAAAGCGCGGGAATGATCGGCGCGATTGCGGTCCCGAATCCGCATCATATGGATATCCCGTGGCCGCGAGTCGCGCTGAGCCGGTTCCAGGTCACCATGCAGCTTGCGGCGCCGGGGATGGATGAAACGGCGGGCGAACAGATCGCGATCGGATGGAACCCCGCGCACGCCGATGAACTTTTTACCGGCAGCGGGCACACTTTCGATGAGCTCGTCTCGATCGCGGAATCAGGCAAGCAACTGCCGCGTTTCGCTCTTCCTGCAAAACTAAACGCGAGAACGGCGGTCAAACGCGGCAGCGTCGAATCGCAAAATCTCGCGGCGATCTATCCGGGCACGGATGCGAAATTGAAGGACGAATACGTGGTGATGTCGGCGCACATCGATCACCTCGGAATCGGCAAGCCGATTAACGGAGACTCGATTTACAACGGCGCCATGGACAACGCGTCGGGAGTGGCGTCGATTCTCGAGATTGCGGACCACTTTAGGGAAGCGAACGTAAAAACGAAGCGGTCGGTTTTGTTCGTGGTGGTGACGGGAGAGGAAAAAGGATTGCTCGGGTCCAGATACTACGCCGTTAATCCGACCGTGTCCGCACGCAGCATCGTCGCGGACATCAATACGGATATGTATCTGCCGCTGTACCCCCTGAAAATTCTGACTGTCTATGGGCTGGATGAATCCACGGTCGGGGACGATGCCCGCGCGGTGGCGCAACGGATGGGGGTCAAGGCGCAGCCCGATCCGGAGCCCGTGCGCAATATTTTTATTCGCAGCGATCAGTACAACTTTGTCCGCATCGGAGTTCCGTCCGTCATGCTGGCCTTCGGCAACGAAAAAGGCTCGCCGGAAGCGGCAATCGAAAAAAAGTGGCTCACGGAACGCTACCACGCGCCTTCCGATGACTTGGACCAGCCGGTGGACAAGCCGGCGGCGGCGCAATTCAACCTGCTTCTCGAAGGATTGATCGAGCGCATTGCGGACGCCGACGCCAAGCCTTCCTGGAAACCGAATTCGTTTTTCCGGCGGTATGCCAATAACTAATGCTCGATGGCTGCCCGCGCGCCGGACCGGGAATTTCCGCGGAGCAATTTACAAATTCAGCGTGGGAAGCGGCAAGGTTTGCGAGGCGATCATGAGTTCGCCGAAAAACGCCGCGGCGCCAGCGCGCCGGCCGAGCGCTTCTTCGGCGGAGATGCGCGCGACGTCGGGATTATTGTTGTTCTCGGAAAGATGCGCGAGGACAACGTAGCGCGCGTGCGCGTCGAACCCTTCCGCATCGGCGAGGAATTCGCTGACCGTGTGATTGGACAGATGCCCCGTGCGGCTCATCACGCGCTGCTTGATGTGCCACGGATACGGCCCGACCTTCAGCATTTCCAGATCGTGATTGGATTCCAGCATCAGGCAGTCGGAATCGCGCAAGTGAACTTTCACGAGCTCGGGCAAATAGCCGAGGTCGGTGACGATCGCGACTTTTATTCCATTCGCGCGAAACGTGAATCCCAGCGGGTCCACCGCATCGTGCGGAATCGCGAACGGAGAAACTTCGATGTCGCCCACAAGAAATCGCAGGCCGGCGCGAATGTGCTCGACGCGGTCCAGCCGCTTGTGCGAGGTTTCCGGCAGGATGCGCAGCACCTCGGTGTGCGTGGCTTCATTCAGATAGACCGTCGTGCGCCACTGGCCCAGCACCTGCGCGAGCGAGCCGATGTGATCGGTATGTTCGTGGGAGATGACGATGCCGTCGAGCCGGTCGACGTCGCGGCCGACCGCGGCAAGGCGCCGCAGCGTTTCTTTTTTGCCAAGCCCCGCGTCCACCAGCAGCCGGGTCTGGTCCGTCTCGAGCAAGGTGCAGTTGCCCGAACTGCCCGAACCCAGAATCGTTACGCGCAGACTGATAAATTCCCCCGGCGAAAAAGCCCGCCGCAGCGGGCAAGCCCACGGAATAATGACAAAGCGGAGCGCCCACGTCAATGACGCATGCGCAGCCGGTTACTGCGATTCCCCCAAAGGGTTTGTTCGATTATCTTCGCCTCCCACCCCGGCGTTTCAAATTGACACTGCTCGGAGCGGTTGTTAGATTGAATGATGGTGCTGGGGGGAGCTGGAAACACTGAGGAATAATCCGCGAATCTGGGTTCTGTTGCTTGCAGTTCTGGCCGTGCAGGCGGCGGGGTGTATCACCATCAAGAGAAGGACAGAGGTCAAGAAGGAAGAAATACGCCCTCAGCTCGAATCCAGCGAAGACGATCTACTGGCCAGCTACAACAGCCAGGTGCGGTCCGTGCAGAGCCTGCAGGCCACGGTGGACCTGATTCCGAGCACCGGCACGACCTACAGCGGCGTCATCGAGGAATACCACGACGTTCCTGGATTCATCCTGGCGCAGCGCCCCGCGACCGTGCGGGTGATTGGACAGGCCCCGGTCGTCGCCAAAGATATCTTCGACATGGTCAGCGACGGCAAGGAATTCCGGGTTTACATTCCCTCGAAGAATTCATTCCTGGTCGGGCCAACGGCCCTCGTCCGCCCGTCGAAAAAGCCGCTGGAAAATCTGCGGCCCCAGCATGTCGTGGAAGCGTTGTTCTGGCCGGAATTGACGCCCAGCGAGAATGTGCTCTTCGAGCAGTTTGATTTCAATGTGAGCCGCTACTACATTCTGACCTTGCTGCGGACGGCGGAAGGCGGAAAATTCGCAATCGCCAGAAAAATCTGGTACAGCCGCATGGACCTGCGCGTCTCCCGCGTGCAACTGTTTGGCGCCGGAGGAAAACTCGATTCCGACATCCAGTATTCGGACTGGCAGCCTGTGCCCGCAGCCGAAGGCGCTCCGGCAACGAACCAGGCGAGTTTCGCCCGCGACATCCATATCTGGCGTCCGCAGGACGATTACAAACTCGAAATCAAGATTCTGAAGCTCACGCTGAACGAAACGATTTCGCCGGACCGGTTTGAGCTCGCGCAGCCCGCGGGCACCGATCTCGTGCGCGTGGGCGACGAAACCGCGGGAGTGCAACCGGGGTCACAACCATGATCCGCCAACTGATTGTGAACAACGTGTTGCACCGGCCGATTCGCACGATCGTGAGCGTCATCGCCGTGGGAGTGGAAGTGGCGCTCGTTATCCTGATCGTCGGGCTCACCAGCGGCCTGCTGCAGGAGACCGCGAAGCGCATTGAAGGCATCGGCGCGGACATCATGCTGCAGCCGCCGTCCGCTTCGGTGTTTCTCGCGTTCAGCGGGGCGCCCATGCCGATCAAGATTGCCGACAAATTGCGCGAACTCAGGTATGTCGAGGCGGTCGCTCCGGTGCTGCTGCAATTCAGCTCTTCGGGCGGAGTGGACATCATTTACGGAATCGATCCGAAATCGTTTCACGATGTTTCGAGCGGGTTCGTTTTCCTCGAAGGCCACGATATGCAGGGGCCGGACGATATTCTGCTTGACGACTGGGCGGCCAAGGCCAAGCACGCCACGGTGAACAGCACCTTCCGCTTGCTGGATCACGATTTCCACGTCGCCGGAATCGTGGAGCACGGCAAGGGCGCGCGCATGTTCGTGCCACTCTCGACGTTGCAGGATCTTTCCGGCTCGCGCGACAAGGCGTCGATTTTCTTTATCAAATGCACGCGGACGGACCACACCCAGGCGGTGATGGACGAGATGCGGCCTGTCTTTCCCGGATACGAAATTCGGCCTCTGAAAGATTTCCTGTCCTTGATGACCGCCTCGAATCTGCCAGGTCTCGACGCTTTTATTGAAAGCATGATCGCTCTGGCCGTGTCGATCGGCTTCCTTGTGATCCTGCTCTCCATGTACACCACTGTGATCGAGCGGACGCGGGATATCGGCGTGCTGAAATCCATCGGCGCGTCCAAGGCATACATCATCCGTGCGCTGCTCGGCGAATCGGCCTTCATCTGCGTGATTGGCATTGGCGTAGGGGTTGCGATGAGCTATGCCGGGCGGGCCGTGTTTCTGTCTTCGTTTCCGACGCTTTCGATTCTGATCACCGCCGATTGGATCGTGCGGTCCGCGCTGATTGCGCTGGTTGGCGGCCTGCTTGGCGCGAGTTACCCCGCGTGGCTCGCCAGCCGCAAGGACGCCATCGAGGCCCTTTCCTACGATTGAGCGCCGGCCTGGGAACGCCAATCTCCCGATTGGCAGTTTGAATTCCGCCAATCGGGAGATTGGCGTTCCCGGGCCTAGTCATAAATGACATTCACGACTACAATACGTCCGCCTGCCGTAGCGCTGCTTTCCACAAGGGATCTGAGAGTGGAACCTATCGTCGTTACCGAAAATCTCTGGAAGCTGTATCACGCGGGAAAAGTGGAAGTTCCGGCGCTGCGCGGCGTTAATTTCAAGGTGCTGCCCGGAGAATTTGTCAGCGTGATGGGCCCTTCCGGCTGCGGCAAGTCGACCCTGCTCTACGTGCTGGGAGGGCTGGCGCAGGCTTCGCGGGGGCGCGTCCTCGTGGACGGCAACGATTTGGCCAGCATGAGCGACGCTGAGCGCACCAAGTTGCGGCGGTTCAAGATCGGCTTCGTATTTCAGCGGTTCAATCTCTTGCCGACGCTCGACGCCCGCGGCAATATCGCCATCGCGCAGCATATTCACGGCGACGGCTTCGATCCGCACCGCTTTGAGGTCATCACGAAGTTGCTCGGCCTCACCGACCGACTGAAGCACCGGCCATCGGAAATGTCCGGCGGCGAGCAGCAACGCGTGGCCATCGCGCGCGCCATTATCAACGAGCCGAAAATTATCCTGGCGGACGAGCCGACCGGGAACCTGGACACACAAAATTCGGAGATTGTGTTATCCATGTTGAGCCAGTTGAATAAAGAGCTGGGCCAGACCATCATCATGATCACGCACAACCCGGAAGCGGCGGCGTATTCGAGCCGCGTGGTGCACATGCGCGACGGCGTAATTGTCGATGGAGTGCCGGCCTCCTGACATGCGAACGCTCTGGCGAGCCATCGTGCGGGTTCTGTTCTGGTCCTACGAGCGGGGAACCTGGCAGTACGATCTCGCGGTCGCCGGGATCGTGCTGTTCGTCCTCTTCTCGCCCCTGATTATTCGCTACTCCGATCAGCCTACGGTCGGCCCGCCGCCAGCGTCGGCGCTGGTTGAACTGCGTACCGTGGCGCCCGGACGGGTCGCCACCTACCGCGTCGATGCACGTCTTCTGGCGACTCCCATCCGAACGCCGGAGCTCGATCACGACCTTCACGAGACCATGCAGAAAAATGTCGTGGATTTGAACAACGGGCATTTCGAAATCCTGCGCATCGAACCCATTCACGGCGAGGGCGACACCATCGCGTATTACGACGTTTCCGTGCAGCCGTAACCGCCGTGCTTCATTACCGCCCCAGCAATCTGCTTTTAATTTCGCGTTCGTATTCCGGAAAATAGCGGCTGATGACGGACAAATCGAAGCGGCTGAGGATCGATTCCTTAGGTTCGCGCTCCAGCAGAAATTCAAAGGATTTGCGGATCAGAGTTTCCGGTTCCACAGCGTCTCCCGCGAGCCGCTTGGAGTCCTTCGGATTGAGCGTGACCTGGTGAGTGGATTCGCTTCCCGCTTCGATCACGCGGACGCGGAATCGGGATGCGTCGAACTTTTCGATTTCGATTTTTGCGGGCATGGGACCTCGACGCTATTGTAGGACAGGCTTCAGCCTGTCTGGTTTTAATTTTGGCGGCGCTTTCGGAAGTCAAAAGAAGACAGGCTGAAGCCTGTCCTACTGGAACGCGGAAACATAATACGAGCCGCGATACGTGAGCTTTGATCCGGGCGGAACATTTGCTCCCGCCGCCGGCTCGACGCGCAGCGAGCGCCAGCCGGGGCGCGCGGTTCCCGCCGAGGGATAGAAGCCGAGCGTGTACTGCGCGCTGATCGCCAGCGCGATGCGGCGGTAAATCTCGCTCAAATTTCCAATCTCGCGCAGGAAATAAAGCTGGCCGCCGGCGCGGCGCGCCAGCTCCGCGAGATACAACGTGTAGTTCGGCATATTCTCTTTGCGCGCTTCCGCGGTGACCAGCATTTCGCTGCGGTGCGCCTCCAGCCATACCGGCGTCATCCCGCGCGGGCGATTCTCGGTGGAGACGATGAACAGCGCGATGCCGTCCGCGCCGAGTTCGCGCGCCACGTCGTCAAACGCGAGACGCTGCGCCCCTGCGCCCGTGCTGGGCAGCGCGCTGCGCGGGTCCCAGGTGAGCCCCAGGCCGCTGTCCTGCCCGTCCGTGAGCAGCACGATCGCTTTTCGTCCCGTGCGTCCGCCAAACAATTCGCGCGCCGCGAGAAATACGGATTCGTAAATTCGCGACTCCGAGGAATTCTCCACCCTGGCGAGATACTTCGACTCTATGGCGCGGTCCAGCAGCGCGCGGTTTTTCGAGAACGGCAGGAGCAGGTGCGCCTCGGAGGAAAACGACACGACGGCGATCTCGTCCGCAGGAGAAAGATTTTCAGCAAGCGAGCGCGCCGCGCCGCGCATTTCCGCCAGCTCGTGGAAAATGCTGGGGCTCGCGTCGATCACCAGAACGATGCTGGCCGGAGTAGCCGAGGCATCGAACGATGCGATCTCCTGCGCCGCGCCGTCCTCAAACAAATGAAAATCGTTTTGATTGAGGCCGCGCACCTGCGTTTCGTCCGGCGCCGCGACGGTGCAGGGCACCTGCACCAGAGTGACGCGCGAACGAATGGCGCCCTCCGGTGCGGAGGGAGAGGAATCCTTCGTAATCGCGTGCAATTCGCCGGATGCAGGATCGCGCTCGAGCGCAATGCCGCGCCCCAGAGGAATCGGCCGCGGCAGCTTTTGTGGTTTTGCGGGCGGAGTTTGCTGAGGCGGCGCGCCAGCCGGGCGCGCGTTCATCGCGCTCAACAGGATCACTGCTGCAAACGGGAAAACTGCGGCGCGTCGAGGAATTCGGAACACGCCCTCAGTATGCCAGATGTTTTGGTGGCACAGACTTTTTACCCTGAGCAGTTCGGAAGGGTAGTCTGTGGGGTTCCATTTGATTTTGTTTAGTGCGAACGTTCTGGGTGTAGCGGTGGAATTCCACAGGCTGCCCTTCGGTTCTCAGGGTAAAAAGCCCGCGCTACTTAGAGGTCGAAATCGCGCAGCGGCTTTTCTACGGGTTGGTCTTTCGCTTTCTTGAGGGCTTCCTCGAACTTGCGGTTGAGGACATCTTCCTTCTTGCTCTCGGCTTCCCAGGAATTGCGAAACTTGTCTTCGCGCTTCTGGGCTTGGTCGGCGAGGATGCGCGCCGCGTCGCTGATGTCGACGTCGGGCGCGGCCTTCACCGGCGCTATGTGCGCGAGCACTACGGCGAGGTCGGTGTCCACCGTGAGCTTTGCCTCGCAGCAGGGGCACGTCACTTCGATGGTTGGCGCGGGCTTCTTCGGCATGGAGGTATTTTACGCCTAAATTATGGAAACGTGGCACGCTCTGCGGTAATTAGCGGAAAGTCAAAGGCTTTCAACACAGAGGGCACAGAGAAAGCGGAGGAGAAAACATCTTTTTCGCGGCACGCTCGGCTGGCACGTCCTCGCTTGATTTTCGAGGGCGGCGGCTGCAAAATTCCCTTATGGCTCTGGAATTCACCACCTCTTGTTTGAAAGATTCCATCGATCTCCTCCGCTATTACAAGCGATTGGGAGACCGCGCGATGGCGCAAGCTTCCGATGAGGCACTCTTCGCCACGATCGACGATGAGTCCAATTCCATCGCCATCATCGTGAAGCATCTCGCCGGCAACATGCGCTCGCGCTGGACTGATTTCCTCGCGAGCGACGGCGAAAAACCGGATCGCGATCGCGATTCGGAATTTGAAGCGCCGCCAAAAACGCGAGCCGAACTCCTGGCGCTCTGGGAATCGGGCTGGCAGCTTGCCTTTGACGCGCTCGCCCCCTTGACGGACGCCGATCTCTCCCGCACCGCTTACATCCGCACCGAGGCGCATTCCGTCATGCAAACGATTCACCGCCAGTTGGCGCACTATTCCTACCACATCGGCCAAATCGTCTATCTCGCCAAGCACTTCGCCGGACGGGATTGGAATTCTTTGTCGGTCCCGCGCCGCAAATCCGCGGAATTCAACGCCAAAGTCGCTTCCGGCAAAGCTTCTCAGCGCTGACTTCCACGCCTCGTTCAAAACGAATGGAGATTCCGAAACGCGTCAATTTCCAGGGGCCGGCGTTGCAGTGGACGGACGGGATTCCGCGGGTGCGTCGCCAAGTATTTGTTCGATTTGCGTGCGAAGCGCCGCATTGATGGACGGATGTCTGAGCTCCTTGCGAAGCTCAGCCTTGCCGGCGTCGATCTTTCCTTCCGCCAGGAAGACCATGCCAAGGGCGTAGTGATACTCCTCCCCGTTGGGGTTTCTCGCGAGCGCGGACCGCAGTTGAGTTTCCGCGTCATTCAGCCGTTTCTCCGCAAGCAGGGTCAGGCCGAGATTCAAGAACTCGTCTGGCTCGCCTGGATCGAGGGCGATTGCCCGGCGGAGATAGATTTCGGCCGCGGGCAGGTCCTTCAACTGATAATCGACAACTCCCAGATTGTAGTTTGCGGTCCACGAATCAGGCGCCTGCTGAATGACGCGTTCCAGAATTTCCCTGGCTTCCGGCAGACGTCCACTGTTCATGTACTCCACCGCAAGATAAATCCGTGGCACAGGGTTCGACGAGAGCTGCGCGGCGCGGCTGTACAGCGTAACGTTGTTCTCCCATGCGAAAGATTGCGCAGCCGTAGAAACCGCCAGGGCCGAGACAATCACGGCGGTAGCCGCGAGTCCGATCCATCGGCGAGCAGCCGCTGGTTTTTCGCCGAAGAGACGCGTTGCCAATGCGGAGCAGCAAATCGCCAGGCCCACGCACGGCAAGTAGAGGTAGCGGTTGTGGACAAAGTCATCCTTGAAGAAAAGCGCCAGGTCCAGCACAGGAAGAATTGGCAGAGCGAACCAGGCGAGCGCCGCTAGCGCGATTCCGTCCGTTCGTTTTCCCCGCCACAATGCCCACGCGCAGGCCGCCGCGGCTCCCAAAACAAGTATCGGGACCCAGAAGCCGGGAGCCTTCATGGTCGAGACCAGCCGAACATCCGGAAAAACTGTCAGGCGGGCAGGCCAAATAAGATGACGCAAGTAAAAGGCAAGAGCGGAGGGAGCCGTTAGAACCGCTTCGCGGAGGGGAACCCAGGGCAAAAATGCGTTGCCGAGCGGAGGAATGGCCACTGTCCGCACGCCGAGATACACGGCGGCGACCCCGGCAAAGGGAAGCGTTTCCACCACTGCCGCCCATATCCGGTTTTTCTTGTCCTCAAGGATGTGGATGTTTCCGCAATGGCCCATCAGGACGTAGAGAAAGACGATCGCTGGCTGGACGATCGTAATTTCCTTGGTCAGCAGCGCCGCAGCAAAGCAGACGAGCGAGTAGACTTGCAGGTCGACACGCCGCGTTTCCAATTTTTTCAGCCAAAGCAGGAAGCTCCCCAGGAGGAGGAGTGTCGCCAATGGATCAGGAATTCCGGTGATCCAGGCGACCGATTCGAGATGGACGGGATGCACGCCGAATACGGCCGCGCCCGCGAAGGCTGCCCAGGGATCGGGGAAATGGCGGCGCAGCAGAAAAAAGATCAGAACCGTTACCCCGAGGTGCGCTCCCAGAGTCGTCAAATGCCAGCCCATTGCGTTGTAACCGAAAAATGTGGCGTCGATTCGCTGCACCGTCCGAAACAATGGGCGGTAGTATCTGGAATTCATCATCACAGCGGGATGACGAAAATCCCACACCGCGGTGAAATAGAACTGGGCGGGAGATTGCCTGGCCTGGGCCGTGACAGCTGATATGACCTCTGGGACGTCATCGTAGACGAACCCGAATCCCAGCGCCGGCAGGTAAGGCAGCGCGGTAGCCAGGATCAGCAACGATAGCAGGAGTTTTGTGGACGGGGTCCTAACGGGAAGCGGAACAGTGAGCTGTCCGCCCGAATCTTGAGGGGAGGAGGACGCAACGGCCGGGCTCTGTTCTGCGATGGTCGGCGTCATGCCTTGACTTTATCATTTCACTCGTAAGACCTGACGGCGCGTCTGGTTCGATGTTCGCTGTGGATAACCCCGCCTCCATGAGCCGCACAAAGATCGCCGCCTTCCGTCCGCAAAGTTTCAGAGTACAATGTCTTTCGAAGGCGTGTGCCGGGGACCGATCCTGCGATACTGTCGTGGATGAATCATCGAGCGCGGCGAGCGGCACGAACCCGCTGGGCCGCTGGGGAGGCAATTCGATCATGGGATGTGGATGCGGTTTAACGCGGCGCCATGTGCTGCGGGCGGGTTCTCTCGCAGCGGTGGGGCTGCTGACTGGAGTACGGCTGGGCGCACAGGCCAAAAAGGGCATGCGCATTGACATCCACGCGCATCTTTGGACCACCGAATATCTCGATCTGTGCCAGAGCTACGGCAACGTGGACACCGGCACGCAGCGCAACAAAGGCGCGGGCATGGGCCAGGAAGAAATGGACAAGCGCTTCGCCTTGATGGAGGCGAACGGCGTCGAGATGCAGATTCTGGACATCTGCCCGCAGGGGCCGCACTTTGAAAATAAAGAGCACGCCGTGAAAGCCGCGCGAATGGCCAATGACCTGTACGCGGAGGCTGTGAGCCGCTGGCCGAAAAAATTCAAAGCCTTCGCGGCCGTCCCCTTGCCTCATGTCGATGAAGCGCTCAAGGAACTCGAACGCGCGCTCGACCAATTGAAATTTGTCGGCGCCACGATCACCACGTTTATCGGAGCTCGCTCGGTTGCCGATCCCGCGTTCGCGCCGTTTTACGAAGAGCTCAACCGGCGCGCCACCGTGCTGTACATTCATCCGTCCGGAAACGGCATCGACTCCCCGTTCGTGATCCCCTTCAACCTTCGCTGGGCGATCGGAGCGCCGATGGAAGATACCGTTTCGATCATGCACTTGATCGAAGCGGGCGTTCCGCAGAAATATCCGAAACTGAAAATCGTCAATTCCCATCTGGGCGGGATGATCCCCATGGTGTTTCAGCGCCTGGACAACATTTCCAAGTGGGAGCATCCATTGCCGGAGCTGCCAACGATCACGGCCAAGCGCATGTGGTATTGCAGCGTGGGCCACGGACACCCGCCGGCGCTTCGAGCCGCGGTGGATTCGATGGGCGCGGACCGCATTTGTCTCGGCTCGGATTATCCGTACGAAGGCGGAGAACTTTACAATCGCGCCATCCAATACATCAGCGAGTCCGGCCTGAAACCCGGGGACGCGGAAAAAATCCTGGACCGGAACGCCGCCTACGTGCTCGGACTCGCGTGACTTCCCTCTAATTAATCAAACGCGCTCACTATGAGCAATCACCAACACGAGGGATTGCTAAAATCAAAGAATCCTATGGCTCAATCCCAGGAATCTGAATGAATTCTTTCTTCGGAGCGGGGAGCATCTTCGTCTTTTGCTCGAATATTGGATTGGCGAGCCCCTGGAGGCGATGGTCGATCGCACCCACATCGTAGAACATTCCACGATAAGCACCGAACCTCTTCTGCCAGATTCGCTTGTGAGTTGAAATCTCAGCTTTCAGATCCTTTCCAAGCTCAAAAAGCTGGCCAACAATATCATTTACCTTGGTGTGATACTCACTGCTCGACAGGTAGTCGTAGACTCGTTGAACAGCTTCTTCTTTCGCTTTATTTGTGATCTTTAGTAAAGCCATCCTGACGAGGCTCTCACGAAGAGAGTAAGTCACCGGCTCAAGGCTCAGAGGACTTATAACGAATACCGTTTTCTCCACAAAGTAAAATTGCCTTTTCGCTGGGAAGACGTTTGTAACCAATACTGCGTAATCGGCTTTACGGATTCTCCGTGCTTCTCGTGCTTGCTCTATATGCTTCTTGTCGAAATGTTTGACTCGCTTGCACTCATAAACAATTTTGCCGACCTCGCTGTTCCGATCTCTCACGGTTTGGATGATGTCGCCCCCTTTCCCTGGATGTTCGAACTTGTCGTGGGGAAAAAGCTCGACTAATTTCCCGAGTAGTTTGTCTTCTTCAAGAAGACCTTCAATCTGTGGCGTGATGCCCTTCTTAATTTGCTCTTTTAGCCTCTTGATTTCGACGCTCGCTGTTTCATATCTATTTGCCGAAAGCTCAAGACTCCTTTGAAGTTGGTCCATTTTGTTCTTGGTCTTTCTCAATTCGGTCTCTTGTTTTTTGAATTGCTTCCTTTGTTCATCGACTCCAGCCTTAACGCCTTGTTTAACCTCGGACTTCACTCTCTCGTGAAACCTCTTTTCCCACCTCGCTCTCTGCTCCCTGAGTTCTTTCGCTGCTTTTTTCTTCTCTTGGGCCATCAAGCGCGTTGTCTTTTTCTCTGCCTCCGCTTCGCGTTTGCGAAACTCTCGGTCTCGCTTCTCAGACGCGCGCTTGAGTTCGAGGCCCTGCCTTCTCAGCTCTCTTCGCTCTTTTTCAAGATCGTGTATGTGTTCCTGCTTGTCTTTCCACAGCCCTAAGGCTCGATCAAACTCAATCTGTGTAAGAGGCTTACCACAGACTGGACACTTTCGTTTCTTATCCATGAACACCTCCGAAATAGATTTCTATGGGAGCTGTCAAATTAGGCTCTGAAGGCGAGAAGGACCTGTAAGTAAAACTTTCGGAATCAATGTTCCACGTGATTGAAAGGGCAGACATGGCAAATCCGACGCTGGATAGATTCTCTCATGAACTCAGAGATATGAATGGTTGCCTTATCCAATAGATAAACAGAGACTGCCCAAACTGGCCTCTTGGTGCCCTCCTACATTTTATTGCACTTTCAAAAGTGGCCGGGAGAAAGTGCGGCAAGGGCACCTTGACGTGATACACGTAGCCACGGGAAACTTTCCCGCAGTTGAAACAATCTGCCATACAATCTCTTGGCCCAAAGAAGCTCGCGACGACGGAGACGAGTTTGAAAATTAGTGAGCAGGACTTAGCCCAAACGAAACCGCAGCTCACGCGCAACCAGATTCGCAGCTTCTGGGCTGCCTGGGGCGGCTGGAGCATGGACGGAATGGATTCGTTCATCTATTCCCTCGTGCTGGTTCCAGCTTTGACGGAATTGCTGCCCCGCTCCGGAATTCCCGCCACGACCGCGAATGTCGGCTACTACGGCGGCGTCTTCTTCACGCTGTTTTTGATCGGCTACGGCACCGCGCTCATCTGGGGGCCGATCGCGGACCGGTTCGGACGCGTGCGCACCATGATGTTCAGCATTCTGTGCTTTTCCTTGTTCACTCTGCTCGCCGCGTTTGCCACGGGTATCTGGAGCCTCGCGGTGTTTCGCTTCATGGCGGGAGTAGGCATCGGCGGCGAGTGGTCGATTGGAGCTTCACTCGTTTCCGAAGATTGGCCCGAAGAGCGGCGCACCATGGGTGCGGCTCTGATGCACACGGGCTACTACATCGGATTTTTTCTCGCAGGCATTGCGAATATTTTTATCGGCAGCCATTACGGTTGGAGAGCCATGTTCGCGCTGGGCGGCGTGCCCGCGCTGCTGATCGGCTTGATCCGCAATAACGTGCACGAGCCTGCGCGCTGGGAAAACAGGGTGCAGCAACTTGGCGGGAAGTGGGCCATGCACAGCGCGTTCCTGAAACTTTTTTCTCCGCAATACCGCCGGAAGACGATTGTCAATTCTCTCTTCTTGATCGTATCGCTCGCCGGGCTTTGGGCCGGATCGGTGTACGCGCCGACGGCGATGACGTTCATTGCCGAGCGCGCCGGGAAGACTGCCGCGGAAAGCGCGCGTCTCGCGTCGTATTCCACGGCGTTGCTTGGGATCACCACGGTCCTCGGCGCCCTGATTGTGCCGTTTCTCGCGGATTGGCTCGGCCGCCGCGCCACGCTTGCGATTTTTTATGTGGTGATGATGTTCGCGATCTGGCTGGCGTTCGCCCGCGTGTTTTACATGCAGCAGAATGCCATCGGGTGGTTCCTGGTGTGCTCCGTTCTGCTTGGCCTGGGCGGAGCGAATTTCATTGTCTATTCATTCTGGCTGCCGGAACAGTATGGAACAGAGTGCCGCGCGAGCGCGTTCGCGTTCATCACCAACCTCGGGCGCTTCTTCGCCGCCGGCTTCACGTTTCTGGTGGGAGCGGGAATCCGCCACTTCCAGACCTTCGGAATTCCAGTGGCGATGATGGCGCTTGCTTTCGTCGTCGGTCTAGCGCTCGTTCCCTTCGGCGAAGAAACCAAAGGCAAGCATTTGCCGGCTTAAGTAGCACAGCCACTCCTGGCTGTGTGGTCTTGTAGGCCGCGGATACTGCAAGGAAAATGATTACGATTGCATAACCCACACAGCCAGGAGTGGCTGTGCGACTAGTGAACCGCCGTGGGCGCTTCGTCCTTTTCGCTGCTCTCGATTTTCCCTTCGATCAATTCGATTTTCTCTTCCGCCTTCGCGTAGGTGTTGTGGATGTGGTCCGTGATCGTCAAGCGCAGAGTGT
Organism: uncultured Acidobacteriota bacterium; assembly: GCA_963804145.1. Classification (GTDB taxonomy): domain Bacteria; phylum Acidobacteriota; class Terriglobia; order Acidiferrales; family UBA7541; genus Palsa-360. The sequence goes on from CAWDPI010000015.1 coordinate 104,420, forward strand.
AGACGCCGGGGGCATCATGGGAGTCAAACGTAATGTCCATCACGGGATTCAGGACAATCGTGTGCGGGGAGCGCGGATCGGGTCCGACATCTTCGGAGAACTTGGGGCTTTCAAGAAGCACTTTGCCCGTGGGTGAAAGGAAGCGGATGTGCGCGATCAAATCCATCTTTTCGGATGCGGGATAAGGATATTCGCTCACCACGAAGGGCACGAAAGTTTTCTTGTCGCGCGTGACCTGGCGAATCCGTCCTGCGTTCAGCCTCTCCGCCGCGGGCAGGAGCACCCATTTCTCGATTGCGTCTTTCGAGCCTGTCAGCAGGATGTTGGCGTGAAAGTCGCCTTCTTTCATTCCGGCGATTTCGTTCGTGTCGGTTTGCGCCATCCTGCGCGCGCGTTCCTGCCGGGCGATTTCTCCCAGCGATGGCGAGCCATCCTGAGCGGAAACAAGGAAAGTGCAGGCGATAAAGATAGCGAACACAAGAGCGATGAGGCGGAGCGGCTTCAAAGTAACCTCCCATTTAATAAGTCAATGATAAGCCCGGGGGGAGGCGGTTCACTCGTGGAGGTACGTTTCAGGTGTCGAAAGTGGATACACGAGTGGAATACGCTTCAGCCTGTTGGTTTTCTATTATCGACATCTAAATCAAATGCGACAGGCTGGAAGCCTGTCCTACTCGACATTGACCCGGGCGCTCATATGGAATATGTTGTGGCGCAAGACGCCGCTCTAAAATCTGCATTCGCAGGACAGGAAGTGACGCGATGAATCCAGTCGGTTCGCAGGAACGCATGGAGTCCAGCGCGCCCGAGCGCGGGGCTCGCATCGAGCGTTACGCAGGCCGGACGGGAGACAACTCCCTTGGTCGCTCGCTCGCGTATTTCATCTTGCGCCTGTCGCTCGGCGTGGACATGCTCATGCACTACGTCGTCAGAACCTGGGGCATAAGCAAGGATTTCGTTCCCGTTACGGAGAAGGAGTTCGTAGGCAATCTCTTGCCGATGTCATGGGTGCACGTCTTCTTGACGGTCCTTCCTTACTTTGAGGGCGTGCTTGGCGTCCTGCTGATTTTAGGGTTGCTATCGCGCTGGGCGATCACGGCGGAAGGCTTGCTGGTCACCGTGCTGCTCTTCGGCACAGCGCTGCGGTCGGACTGGACCGTCGTCTCTCACCAGATGATCTATCTTCTCTTCGTTTTCATCCTGCTTGCCGTGGAAGACTACGACTACTTTTCCGTAGATTCGTTCCTCGCAAGACGCCGCCAGTAGGACAGGCTTCAGCCTGTCGGTTTTGCCCAGGCCTAGCAGCACTTCAAACCCGACAGGCTAAAGCCCGTCCTACTATCTTTTAAATCTGCGAATCCTTCTCCGTCTCAGCAGGCAGCATCCACAGCCCCGCAATTTTCCCGGAAGGCTCGAATGCAATTCGAATGACCATCGGCCCGTTTTCGAACTCGCACCGGACGTCCACGCGGTCAAACTCAGGATCCTTCCGCGCTACCCTGATGTTCTTGAATGGGCCGAGGTGCATCATGACGTGCATCCAGGACGCTTCCAGGCGCTCGGTGGGCATCGACTCTTTCATCTGATCGTTGAATCTCGTGTTCACTTGCTTGAACTGCTGCTGCCGCAGGAGGTCCGTGATCGCTTTGGCCGAAGCTTCCATCGTTTCCGGGCTGACGTCGGAGATCGGCGCGATGCGGAAATGGGTGATCTGGTTCGTGTCGTCAAACATCAGCTTCAATTCGACTTTGTAATGTTCGAACTGGCTCTTCGAAACGTAAACCGGCGCGCCCTGCACCGTCCTGGTGGTTTGAGAAATTTGCGACTGGAATTCTCCGGCCACGCCCGTCAATTCCTCCCGTGCGCCTTTCAGATCGCTCTCGCTCACGGAGTCCTTAAGGTCCGGGCTAAACCGCTCCCGAATGGAAGCGATTCCACCATGAGCGAAGTCGTCCATGACGTCCTTGGTGATGGACAGTCGCTTCTCGTCGGACGTTTGCGCATGGGCAAGGCCCTGGACCCCTAAAATTATGGCGAGAAGCAGGAGAAAATTTTTCAACGGGCGCATGGTGACCTCCAGTGTTGCGGGCAGAGGCTGTGTACGCGGACGTACGAGCGAATAGTACCACTGTGGCGCAGGCTTCAGCCTGTGGGGTTTCGTACTTGCAAGGTCCAGACCCCACAGGCTGAAGCCTGCGCCACTGTTACTGCAACGATTTCAACGCTTCCACAACTTCCGCGGCGTGGCCTTTGGATTTGGCCGTCGACCAGATTTTCTCCACTTTGCCGTCGGGGCCGATCAGGACCGTGCTGCGCACGATGCCGAGGTAGGATTTCCCGAGAAAACTTTTCATGCGGCGCGCTTCGTAAGGTTCGATCACGGCGAACTCCGGATCGCTGAGCAGCGGAAAATTCAGTTTCTGCTTGGCCTTGAATTTCGCCTGCGACTCGACCGAATCCGCGCTGCAGCCGAGAATGACGGTGTTGAGCTTGTCGAATTCGCGCTTCAATTCGCGAAACTCGATGGCTTCCGTGGTGCACCCCGGTGTGCTGGCCTTGGGATAAAAATAAAGCGCGACGTGCTTGCCGCGTAAATCTTTCAGAGAAATTTCGCGACCGTCATCGGCGGGAAGCCGGAACGACGGCGCTGGTTCGCCTTCCTTCAACATGGAATTGCTCCTTCAAGAATCGGCAAATGTGGAAAGACCCAAGTAGCACAGGCATCCGCCCAATCTCCATCGCAAAAACCGCACAGGTCCGCCGCGGCGGATGCCTGTGCTACTTAACCTTATGCGAGCAGGCGCTTGAGCGTGTCATTCACGGTCTGCGGATTGGCTTGCCCGCGCGAGGCGCGCATGACCTGGCCGACGAAAAATTTAAATACCCCCTCGTTGCCCGCACGATACTTCGCCACATTGTCGGGATTCTTCTCGATCACTTCGCGGCACCACCGCTCGATCTCGCCCGCGTCGCTCACTTGCGCGAATCCTTCCGCCGCGATAATTTCCGCCGCGGGTTTGCCCGTTTCAAACATGCGGGTGAACACTTTCTTGCCGGACGCCGCGTTGATTTCCCCGCTTTCGACCCTGGCAATCAACGCCGCGAGTTGCGCCGGCGGCACAGGGCTTTCCGTGATCTCTTTCTCCGCATCTTTTAGCAGGCGCAGCAACTCGACCTGTATCCAGTTGGCCGCGGACTTGCCCGGCGCGCCTGCGCGAACCACGCCTTCAAAATAATCCGCGAGCTCCCGCGTCGACGCCAGCACCCCGGCGTCATAAGGAGTGATCCCATAGTCGCGCACAAAGCGCTTGCGTTTCGCCTCTGGCAATTCCGGCATCGCGCCTGCGATTCCATCGCGCCACGCGGCGCTCACGCGCACGGGCAAGAGGTCTGGCTCGGGAAAATATCTGTAGTCATGCGCGAATTCCTTCGATCGCATGGGATCGGTACGTCCCGCCGCCACATTCCAGAGGCGCGTCTCCTGCGCGATCTTTCCGCCGGATTCGAGCACACCGATCTGCCGCTCGATCTCATATTCAAGCGCGCGCTGCAGGTAGCGGAAAGAGTTTAGATTTTTCACCTCGGCTTTGGTGCCCAATTTTTCCGCGCCGCGCCGCCGCACGCTGACGTTGGCGTCACATCGCAGCGAGCCTTCCTCCATGTTGACGTCGCTCACTTCGGTGTACAGCATCACTTCCTTGAGCGCGGTCAGATACGCGTGGGCTTCGGTCGGTGAGCGCAGGTCCGGCTCGGAGACAATTTCCGCGAGGGGAGTGCCGCCGCGGTTGTAATCGACATAGCTTTTTTCCGCCGAGTCAGGAAATCCTTCGTGCAGATTTTTCGCGGCGTCATCCTCCAGGTGCAATCGCGTGATGCCGATGCGCTTGATCTGGCCGTCGTGCTCGATCTCGAGGTAACCGCACGTGGCCAGCGGCAATTCGTACATCGAAATCTGGTAGCCTTTGGGCAGGTCAGGATAAAAATAATTTTTTCGGGCGAAGCGGGAGAATTCCTGCACATTTAAATGCAGGGCCAGGGCCGCGCGGATGCCCAGCTCGACCGCTCGCTTGTTGAGCACGGGCAGCGCGCCGGGCAGACCAAGGCAGACGGGGCAAGTGTTCGAATTCGGCGGATCGCCGAATCGCGTCGAACAGGCACAGAACGCCTTGGTCAAGGTCTTCAGCTGCACGTGGACTTCGAGACCGATGACCGGCTCGTAGCCCGCCATCACTTCGGGCGAGATGCTCGTCGCGCCTTCCTGTGTCAGCTTCGCCATAAGAGTCGATTAGTATACCACCCGCAAAGCACGCAGGCGGCCCTCTCCCGGCCGGCCAATAGGTCACTGTTTTTGACCTGTCCCAAGGTTCTATTGCAAATCTAGGCACCGGGGGAACACACCTGAGAGACATTTTCCCGCGACCCGTGTTGAATAGAGGGATGACATCGGTCCCGGGTTCCAACCAGCCGCCCGGACAAGATTGCTGTTCGAAAGGGTGCGGGAAACAGTTACGGCCCGCCAAGGTCAGGATAACGCAATGCTTCATAGATCAAGCAAGCCCACGGAGGGGCTATATATGCAAACGCTGATAAAACCCCGATATTTTCTATTTTTGCTAGTGCTTTGCCTCGTGCCTGCGGTATCCCATGCGCAGATTGCGGTTGGCGTATCGATCAGGCTTGGACCTCCGGCCCTGCCGATTTACACGCAGCCACCATGCCCTGTCGAAGGGTATCTCTGGACACCCGGCTACTGGGGCTACGGAGCTGCTGGCTATTACTGGGTTCCGGGGGTGTGGGTAGCGCCGCCTCGAGTCGGTTTGCTGTGGACACCGGGCTACTGGGGCTTCGCCGGCGGATTGTATGGCTGGCATGCGGGGTACTGGGGACCGCACGTCGGCTTCTATGGCGGTATTAACTACGGCTTTGGATATGGAGGGGTCGGCTTCGTAGGCGGCCATTGGGGCGGGGGAGGCTTCGTTTACAACAGCGCCGTCCTCAACGTGGGCGTGGGCTTTCACAACACCTTTGTCGATCGTACCGTCGTCAACACGACCGTCGTGAACAACCACTACAGCTTTAACGGCGAGGGCGGAGCCATGGTCCGGCCGACGGCCGCGGAACAAGCGGTTGAACACGAAAATCATTTTCAACCGACGCCCAATCAGGTTTCGCATGAAAATGCCATGGCGCAGGACCGCAACCAACTTGCTTCGACGAACGGCGGACACCCGGGCACGATGGCGATGGATTCGGTAAATGGGCGCCGCTTCAACCAGCAGGGGCGTATCTCCAACGGCGTCGCTTCGGGACAACTGACGGCCGGCGAAACCAAGAATCTCGAGAGTCGCGAAGCGGGCTTGAACAAGGAAATTCACAACGACCGCGCCGCCAACGGCGGCACGCTGACGCCGCAAGAACACCAGCAAGTCAATCAGCAGCAGAACAACCTCAGCAAGTCGATCTACAACGACAAGCACAACACCAATACGGCGACCTACGGCAACAATGAAGTCGGCGCGCGCCGCGACAACCAGCAGCAGCGGATCGCAAACGGCATCCGCAGCGGGCAATTGTCGCCGTCGGAAGCCGCAAAAGTTGAGGGACACGAACAAAATATCAACAAAACGGTCGCTGCGGACCGCCAGGCGAATGGAGGAAAGCTCACGCCCGCGGAAAAGAGCAACATCAACAAGAAACAGAATAACGCCAGCAAACAGATCTACAACGAGAAGCACAACGAAAAGACCGCGCCTAAATAAGCGCTCGACCAGTCTGTAATTCTTCAGACGCGCGGCGGCTCATCCAATGATGAGCCGCCGCGCACTTTTTTCTCCGAGCGCCGGCCGAATTTCCAAACGTGGCTTTGTGTTTCCAAGGAGTAGCACAGCCATCTGACGCGTCGAACCTGCGCGCAAGGGGCTGTGCTAAAGTATAAAAATCCGGCCAATGGACACGCCAAAAAAAATCGGGCGATACGAGATCCTCGAGGAGTTGGGCCACGGCGCGATGGGAACCGTGTACCGCGCCAAGGATCCGGCCATGGATCGCGTCGTCGCGTTGAAAACGATCATCTCGCTCGTTCTCGCCAGCGAACAAGGAAGCGATTTTCGCGAGCGGTTTTACCGGGAGGCACGCGCGGCGGGCGCTCTGGCGCATCCGGGAATCGTTCCCGTATTTGACGTCGGCGAACATGAAGGCCTGCCATTCCTGGTGATGGAATTCGTCAGCGGCAAGACGTTGGCCGAAGCAGTAAAAAAAGGCGAGCGCATGACGCTCGACCGAGTCTGCGAGATGGGACAGAAGATCGCCGAGGCCCTGGGGTACGCGCACCAGCACGGAGTCGTTCACCGCGACATCAAGCCCGCCAATATCCTGCTCACTTCCAAAGAAGCGCACGGCATCGAGCGGCCAAAGATTACCGACTTCGGCGTGGCCAAGATGGCGGCAGGACACACGACGCTCACGGGACAGATTCTGGGGACGCCCGCGTTCATGCCCCCGGAGCAAATCACCGGCGCGCCCATCGACGGGCGCGCTGACATTTTCTCTCTGGGCGTAGTGCTGTATTGGATGGCGACGGGCGAACTGCCGTTTCCCGGCGAAAGCATGACCGCGGTTTCCTACAAGGTTGTGCATACCGAACCAGTGCCGCCGCGCAAGCTGAATCCGTCCATTCCTTTGAAACTCGAAGGCGTAATTCTCAAGTGCCTGGCCAAGAATCCGGACGAGCGCTACCAGAAGGGCGAAGATTTGGCGCGCGACCTCGGGGAACTGCGTGCGGTAAGCACGTCCATGGGTTTGAAGGGCGCCGCGCCGGAACCGGTCGCCGCTGGGAGCGACCCAAATGCTACCCTCATCGAAAACCCCACGTCGACGCAAGCGAGGCAACCGACAGCGGCGCAGCCGCCTGTGCGCGTAGTTGCGGCTAAAACAAAATCGAACAACTTTCTTTTTCTGGCAGCAGTGGTGATTTCCCTGATCGTTGTGGGAAGCTGGTACACGTTGCGGCACAAGGCGACGCCAACCGCCCAGGTCACGCCACCGCCCTCTTCAGCGGCGAGCGCGACGTCGCCTGCACCGGCTCCGCCGCCAGCGGCTGCAACCGCTGATGAGAGCGCGGCGAAACCTGCGGGAGGAACTGCCGCGCCCGCGCCTGCACCGTTTGCCCCAAACGTGACTGCGGCAGTGAAACCTGCGGCGAGCGCTCCAAAGAAACAAGAAGCAACGCCGGCGACTGCGGAAAAGGCCCCACCGCCGAAAGCGATGCCTCCTGCTCCCAAGGCAGAAGCCCCCGCGCCCGAGCCCGCTGCTTTGGATTTCAATCCAAAGGCCCTCGATCCCAAGGCCAACGCGAAACTGAAAATCGAGGCCAGTCAAATGCCGGCGAGCCTGGATTTTACTGTGGAAATGAATGGGAAGCTTTATATGCGGAGAAGCGCCGAGGGCAATAAGAGGGAATTTGACGACCTGTACGTGCCGCCCGGCGTGCAGGAATTTCGCGTCACGGCGGCGAGCGGTTCCGTGCGAAAAAGTTCGAATACGGTGAGCCTCGAATTCAAGGCAAAGAAGCGGCATACGCTGGTGATCGAACTTCGAACGCAGGGCAGTTCGCCAGGTTCGGGGGTGCCGCAGGACCTCTATCAAGACACGCAGCTTGTCCTGACATTGAAGTAAGATAAGGGGCGCTGTAACGATCCTGTAACATTTGGGGGTGTATGATCCGGTTTGCCCTGCACAGCCAGTCGCGCGGTCCGGTCGAGGATTTCTACGGGCATTTTCGCGGTTTTTGTGAATTAAGGTAGGGGGCTGAAGAAATGCCAATCTCTACGGAAGAACTCGCAGGCGGAATCACCCGGGTAATTCTGGAAGGACGCCTGGATATCGAGGGCGCCGCTGTCGTGGATATGCCCATGAACATTATCGCGGGCACCAAGAAGGCCGTGATTGTCGACATGCAGAAAGTTTCATTCCTGGGATCGATGGGACTGCGTGCCCTGGTCGCTCCGGCGCGCGCCATCAAGGGCCGCGGAGGCAAGATCGTGATCTTCGGCCCGAACGAGCTGGTCGAAAAAGTTTTGAAGACGAGCGGCGTTGACCTCATGATCCCCATCCATCACGATCTTCAGAACGCCATCGCCGCGCTGCAATAAGCCTCGCATGGACTGCCGCATGGACCAGCGTGCCTCATGACTGGGAATGGCATGGACACAACCGGAGAGCGTCTGGAATTGCGCAGCCGGTTGTCCGAACTGGCGCAGCTTCTCCCGTGGATCGAGCGCCTGTCCGTGCGGCACGCGATTCCGGCGGGCACGCAGTTCGCGATGAATCTCTGCCTGGAAGAAGTCCTCTCGAATATCATCCGCCACGGTTACTCCGGCAAACCGGACCATTCCATCGCGGTGCGTTTCGCCAGCCCTCGAAAAGATTACTTTGTTTTCGTCGTCGAGGATGAGGCGCCGCTTTTCAACCCCGTGGATGCTACCGTGCCTCCGCCGTTGAATGCGCTGGATGAGAATCCCATCGGCGGCCAGGGCATCCGCTTGTTGCGGCAGTTTGCTGACGCGCTTAATTACGAGACGACGCCCACCGGCAATCGGCTGAGCATCGGTTTCACCGCCGCCGGCTCCGCGATCGCGTAGGACAGGCCTCCAGCCTGTCTGGTTTTGATTTTCATTATTGATAAAACCGAAGACATGCTGAAGCCCGTCCTACGCGCGACTATCTCCCGGGCTCGTTTTGTGTTACACCATACGAAAGTTGCTCCGGAAAAAAGGAGAGAACCCCATGGCAACGATCACCCTCAATGATGGCACGCAGATTTATTTCAAGGACTGGGGCGCGGGTCAGCCCGTTGTTTTCAGTCATGGCTGGCCACTTAGCGCGGACGCCTGGGAAGATCAGATGCTGTTTCTGGCCGGCCGCGGATACCGCTGCATTGCGCATGACCGCCGCGGCCATGGCCGCTCCAGCCAGCCCTGGAACGGCAACGAAATGGATACGTACGCCGACGACCTCGCCGCGCTTGTCACAGCGCTCGCCTTGCGCGACGTGATTCACATCGGCCACTCGACCGGCGGCGGCGAAGTCGCCCGCTACATCGGCCGCCACGGCACGACTCGCGTCGCCAAGGCCGTGCTGATCGGCGCGGTGCCGCCGTTGATGCTCAAGACGCCGGCGAATCCGGGCGGTTTGCCGATGGACGCGTTCGACCAGTTACGCGCCGCAGTCCACGCCGACCGCTCGCAATTTTTCAAGAATTTGAGCGCGCCCTTTTATGGCGCCAACCGCGCCGGCTCAAAAGTTTCGCAAGGCTTGCAGGATTCTTTCTGGTTTCAAGGGATGCAGTGCGGATTCAAAGCCGCCTACGACTGCATCAAGGCTTTTTCCGAAACGGACTTCACCGAAGATCTCAAAATGTTCGACGTGCCGACGCTCATCCTTCATGGAGATGATGACCAGATCGTGCCCATCGGCGCCTCGGCGCTGCTTTCTGCGAAGCTGGTCAAGGGCGCCATGCTGAAAATCATTCCGGGCGCGCCGCATGGCATGTGCTCCACGCACAAGGACCAGATCAACCTGGAGCTGCTCGCGTTCCTGCAGCGCAGCCGGCAAGCGTCGGCTTGAAGAAAATCAAGGCCTGAACATTTAATGCGGTGAGGAACATGGAAAAACGTGATGTGCGGAGTGTGGTTGTCCGCGGCAGCGCTGCCGGATTTGCGCAGGAAATTCACGCGGGCTCGTACCGGCTGCGCGCGGACGAGCCGGCTTCGGCCGGCGGCACGGATACCGGACCTTCTCCCTACGATCTGCTGCTCGCCGCGTTGGGCGCGTGTACTTCGATGACCGTGGCGATGTACGCACGCCGCAAAGCATGGCCGCTCGAGGAAGTTACCGTCCACCTGCGGCACTCGAAGATCCACGCCACCGATTGCGCCGAGTGCGAAACCAAAGAAGGAATGCTCGATCGAATCGAACGCGACATCCATTTTGCAGGGCCGCTCACCGGCGAACAGCAATCCAGGCTGCTTGAGATTGCCAACAAATGCCCGGTCCATCGGACCCTCACTTCGGAAATTGATATTGAGACGCGAGCGGTTTAAGTGTGGGCGGAAAAAGCACCTGCGTTGTCATTCTGAGCGAAGCGAAGAATCTCTTTTTCCTTTCCCCAGGTAAAGAGAGATTCTTCGCTTCGCTCAGAATGACAAAATTTTTGTTTGGAATGGATTGATTTAGGTCGCAGTTGTGATTTCGCAACTGAAGGAGATGCCGATGACTCCCTCCCTCGTGCTCCTTCTCGCATTTCTGATTGGCGTCGTCTGCGGATTGCGTTCTCTCACCGCGCCCGCCGTCGTGGCCTGGGCCGCTCACCGGGGCTGGATCCATCTCGACCGCACGCCACTCCACATCATGGGTTCGACCGCCGCCGCAATTGTCTTCATTCTGCTGGCAGTCGTCGAGCTGGTCGCCGATCAGCTCCCATCAATGCCCAGCCGGACCGCGCCGCCGGGCCTGATTGCGCGCATCGTTCTGGGCGCACTGTCCGGCGCGGCCATCGCGGTGTCGGGAGCACAATTCATCGCAATTGGCGCTGTACTGGGTGCAGCGGGGGGAATTGCGGGAGCGTTTGGCGGCTACCAGGTGCGCACGCCCCTCGTCAAGGCGCTGAAGGTTCCGGACTTCGTGATCGCAACATTGGAAGACGCGGTGGCGATCGGCGCGGGAATTTTTATTGTGGCGCGATTTTGAGAATGCGCTTGCTTTACTTTCATTCGCTGCGATGTGTTACTGTCTAAGCGAGAGAGTTGGGAGATTTCCGGTGCGCAGTGCTTTTTCCGGCTTGTGTCTCTGAGGAACCGTACCACTAGGGATAGACAGTTTGGGCACGCGGCAACAAGATTTTGTGCTTCCGCATGCATTTCCCCCTTGACAGAATTTTCGCTCTTGATTACATTGCGCCCTCGGATTCAGGGATCGTGATTCGACAAGCGAGCGGCCCATTCACCCCCGGGAGCAACGCAAAGTCGATTGACGCAACCTGTTGGAATTCATAGAGACATCGAGGAGGCTCTCTTCACTCCCCGTGGCCGGCGCTCCCAGCGCGGTCGGCGAGGGACAGCGCAACGCTAGAGGCTGCCAGCGGCCGGGGCGATGCGCACAGGGAGACTTTTTCGTTTTTCGGCTGCGGTCTCCATGTTTACGCGAAACGCGTCACCCTCGTGGGGGTGCAGGGGAAATGTGGAGATTGTAGTCGCATCAAGGATGCTCGTGAATTCCCGGCCCCAAGAATTTGAATCGAGCAGTGACCTGCTGAGAATCAGGTAACTGCGTACTCCCAGCCACGCATTTCGGGAGTAAAATATAAAGGTTCCCTCTGCGCGGGGGAGCCTACCTGCGCGGAGGCGATGATGGCACAGACGAAGATGGCGTTGAACGACAAGACGGCGTTGCAAGTGGGCACGGCCACGCCCGCGGATGTCGAGGTCCGTACCGGCCTCGAATTCGAACGGTATTTCACCGACGGACGCACCTCGCCGTTTGATGCGGTCGAGTGGGAACGCCGCGTGGCGCTGATCGGCAACGAAAAGGGCAAAACCATTTTCCGCCAGGAAGATGTGGAAGTGCCGAAGGGGTGGTCGCAGACGGCGACCAACATCGTCGCGTCAAAATATTTTCACGGCAAGCTCAACACGCCCGAGCGCGAAAGCTCGGTGCGACAGCTGATCGGCCGCGTCGTCAATACGATTGTCGGCTGGGGCGAGAAGGGCGGCTACTTCGCAAGCGCTCCCGCGCGCGACGCCTTCCGCGACGAACTGGCGCACTTGCTTGTCGAGCAGAAGATGGCCTTCAATTCGCCGGTGTGGTTCAACGTCGGCGTGCAGGCCAAGCCGCAATGCTCGGCCTGCTTCATCAACTCGGTCCAGGACGACATGGAATCGATCATGAACCTGGCCAAGACCGAGGGCATGCTCTTCAAGTGGGGCTCGGGCACCGGCACGAATTTTTCAACGCTGCGCGGCAGCCGCGAAACGCTCTCCGGCGGCGGCATCGCTTCGGGACCGGTAAGCTTCATGAAGGGTTTTGACGCATTCGCCGGCGTGATCAAGTCCGGCGGCAAGACGCGCCGTGCCGCCAAGATGGTGATCCTGAACGTGGATCATCCGGACATCGTCGAGTTCGTCGACTCGAAGATGAAAGAGGAGCGCAAGGCGCGCGTCCTCATCGAGCAGGGCTACGACCCGGCGATTGACGGCGAAGCGTACTCCTCGATCTTTTTCCAGAACGCGAACCACTCGGTCCGCGTCACCGATGAATTCATGCAGGCGGTCGAAGACGATCGCGACTGGTGGACGCGCAACGTCAACGATGGCAATCCCGTCGAGAAATTCAGCGCGCGCGAATTGCTGCACCGCATGGCCGAATCCACCTGGCAGTGCGGCGATCCCGGCATGCAGTACGACACCACGGTGAACCGCTGGCACACGTGCAAAGCCACGGCGCGCATCAACGCCTCGAACCCGTGCTCGGAATACATGTTCCTCGACGACACCGCGTGCAATCTCGCTTCGCTCAACCTGATGAAATATCTGAACTCAAACGGTTCTTTCGACGTCGAAGCGTTCCGCCACGCCGTGGACATCACCATCACGGCGCAGGAAATTCTGGTGGACAACGCCAGCTACCCGACGCCGAGGATCGCCGACAATTCGCACAAGTTCCGCCCGCTGGGCCTCGGCTACGCCAATCTGGGCGCGCTGCTGATGTCCATGGCGCTGCCGTATGACTCCGACGGCGGGCGCGACATGGCCGCCGCGGTCACCGCCCTTATGTGCGGCGAAGCCTACGCGCAGTCCGCCCGCATTGCCGAGCGCCTGGGGCCGTTCACCGGGTACGCCGTCAATCGCGAGCCGATGCTCGAAGTCATCCGCATGCACCGCGATTCGCTGCGGCCTATCAAGCCGGAAAACGTGCAGCCTTCGCTGCTCGGCGCCGCACAGTATTCCTGGGACCAGGCGCTGGCGCTCGGCGAAAAATTCGGCTACAAGAATTCGCAGGTCACCGTGCTCGCGCCCACCGGCACCATCGGCTTCATGATGGATTGCGACACGACTGGCATCGAACCCGACCTCGCGCTCGTGAAATACAAGAAGCTTGTCGGCGGCGGAGTTATTAAAATAGTAAACAACACCGTCCCGGCCGCGCTGATGAAGCTCGGCTACTCGCCGGAAGAGACCTCGCAAATCGTTTCTTACGTGGATCGCAACGGCAAGATCGAGGGCGCGCCCGGCTTCAAGCCCGAGCACCTCGCGATTTTCGATTGTTCCCTCGCCGCCGTGGGCGGGCGTTCCATCGCCTGGCGCGGCCACTTGAAAATGATGGCGGCGGCCCAGCCCTTTCTCTCCGGCGCCATCAGCAAGACGATCAACATGCCCGAGGATTCCACAGTCGAAGACATCATGCAGGCGTACATCGAGTCGTGGAAGCTCGGCGTGAAGGCCGTGGCGATTTATCGCGACAACTCGAAAGGCTCGCAGCCGCTTTCCGCCGCGGGCGATAAGAAAGACACCGCTCAGCAGCCGCAACCCGCCGCAGCCGCAGCCAAGCCGGCAGAGGGCGCGTCAGGCCTCGCCGAACAACGCGAACTCTTCATCCGCGCGCATCGCCGCAAGCTGCCGAGTGAACGCTCGTCAATCACTCACAAGTTTTCCATCGGCGGCCACGAAGGCTACATCACCGTCGGCATGTACGAGACGGGCGAGCCCGGAGAAATTTTCATCAAGATGGCCAAGGAAGGCTCGACGCTTTCCGGCTTCATGGACGGCTTCGCGCTTTCGGTTTCCATCGGCTTGCAGTACGGCGTGCCGCTCAAGGCCCTCGTCGATAAATTTATCAACACGCGTTTCGAGCCCGCCGGCTATACCGGACATCCGGCCATCCCGTACGCCAAGTCCGTGCTCGATTACATCGCGCGCTGGCTCGGTGGACGTTTCATTTCTCCCGAATACCTGACGCACAATGGCGACACCGCGTTGCCCGTAGCCACTGTGACGGCCACGCCCGCAGTGCCTCCCGCCGTCATTGCCACAGCTGATGATGACCCGTCGCCGGAAGGCGCAGGAACGCTTTCGATGAACGTACGCAGCGAATCGCGCCCCATGTTCGATGGCGCGCCCACCTGCTCCGAGTGCGGCATGCTCATGACGCCCAACGGCGCCTGCTACAAGTGCGAAAACTGCGGCGGCACGTCAGGCTGCAGCTAGGCCAGGCGTTCGAAAATAAATTCAGCAAAGGGCACGGTTCGCCGTGCCCTTTTTTTGTTCTCTCCAGTAGGACAGGCTTCCAGCCTGTCTGCTTTTGACTTCTGCCATCTTCGCAAAAAGCAAAACCCGACAGGCTGGAAGCCTGTCCTACCAAGCCCAACTTGCCCAGCGCTTCCGCCTGTGCTCCAATGTTTTCCCGATGCTTGCCGCCGTCACAAACCGAAATGGCGTCGCACTCGTTGAAAAACCTCTGCCACGATTGAGGCCGGGCTGGGCCCTTGTGCGCGTGCGTCTCGCGGGAATCTGCAACACCGACATCGAAATTCTGCGCGGCTATCACAATTTTCAGGGCACGCTGGGACACGAATTTGTGGGCGAAGTCGTCCGCGTCGCAAACGCGCCGGGTGCGGGCCGTACACACGGCCCGCCTAATTCTAAGGATCGCACCTGGATCGGCCGCCGCGTCGTCGGCGAAATTAATCTGGCGTGTAAGGGCCTCGGCATCCGCAAGCAGTGCAGTTATTGCCGCCGCGGAATCCCGACGCAATGCGAGCGGCGGCGCGTGCTAGGAATTCTTGGCCACGACGGCGCATTCGCCGAATATCTCGCGCTGCCCGTCGTGAACCTGCACCGCGTGCCCGCGGGCATTCCCGATGAGGCCGCCGTCTTCAACGAGCCGCTCGCCGCGGCGTGCGAAATTCTTGAACAGGTGGATATTCGCGCGCACCGCGAGGCAGCCGTGATTGGCGACGGCAAGCTCGCGCAGTTGAACGCACGCGTGCTCCGCGCGGCAGGCCTGCGCGTCGTGATGATCGGCAAGCATGAGAGCAAGCTGCGCCTGGCGCGTCTTGCGGACATCGCGACCGTGAAGGTCACATCGCCGCGCGCGAAGCGTTCGAACCAGTTTTCACTGATTGTCGAGGCCACAGGCTCTCCCTCGGGACTCGCGCTCGCCCAGCAAATCACTGTTCCACGTGGAACACTCGTCCTGAAATCCACATTCCATGGCGCGGCCAACGTCGAGACGTGGCCGATCGTCGTGAAAGAACTGACCGTCATCGGCTCGCGCTGCGGTCCTTTTCCGCGCGCGCTCGCGCTCCTGCGCTCGGGGCGCGTGGACCCGCGGCCGCTGATCTCGCGCGTCTTCCCCCTGCGGGAGGCTGCCGAAGCGATTCGCTACGCGCAAGAGCGCGGGGTGATGAAGGTGCTGCTCGAAGCCGCACAAGATGGGAGTTGAATTTCATGTGTAGCGCCCGCCTTTCTTTTCAGGCGGGCACGTTGGCGTCGCGGACGGATGCCCGCCTGAAAAGAAAGGCGGGCGCTACAACATCGGATTCCCAGGAGCATTCGGAACCGCGAGGAGGGAAAATGGAGAAATTAAGCGAACAACTGGTGCAAGCCGTTCAATCAGCAGAGCCAAAACTTCGGAAGGTTTCCGAAGTCGAAAGCGGCAAGCCCGTCTTGAAAGGCGGCTGGTCCCGCAAGCAAGTCATCGGTCACCTGATCGACTCCGCCTCCAACAATCACCAGCGATTTGTCCGGGCGTCGTTGCAGGGCTCTCTCCAGTTTCCCCACTATGACCAGGACGGCTGCGTGCGCGTGCAAGCCGTTCAAAGCGCGCCCTGGGCGCTGCTGGTCACGCTTTGGACGGATTACAATCTCTATCTCGCTCACGTCATCGCGCACCTTCCGGCGGACAAGCTAGCAGCGCAATGCCGAATCGGCGAAGACAAGCCTGTGACGTTGCGGTTTCTCGCCGAGGACTATCTAACCCATCTCTTGCACCATTTGGGCCAAATTGGCGCGGCAAGTTGATGGGAATTCAGTTCGCGGTTCTGGTAGGACAGCCACTCTTGGCTGTCCCTTTTCGTGCTAGCGAAACCGCGAAGGACAGCCAAGAGTGGCTGTCCTACATAAACCTCGACCCACTTCAACTCCACTGGATTTCTTGACTTTCGTGCGAGCCGCTGTCTAGACTTGATCTTCCCGTGCAAATCATGAGCCAGGCGGAACACAAGACGATCGTTGTAGGTGTCACCGGAGCATCGGGGGCGGTGCTGGCGCAGGCGGCGCTGCGGATGCTCGAAGCCGATGCGCGCGTCGGGCGAATTCACTTGGTGGTCACAGACACGGGCGCGCGCCTGTTGGCTCACGAATTGAGCATCGCCACGAGCGATGCGAAAAAGCTTCCGTCTCTGCTCGTCGGCGGACGCGCGGCGAAGACGGAAGTGCTGCCGAACAAAGACGTGGGCGCGTCGATTGCCTCGGGCAGCTATTCGGTGGACGCGATGGTGGTGATCCCTTGCTCGATGGGCACGCTTGCGACGATCGCCGCGGGGACGAGCGACGATTTGATCGCGCGCGCCGCGGATGTTTGCCTCAAGGAAGGCCGGCGGCTGGTGCTTTGCGTGCGCGACACGCCGTTCAGCCGGATTCATCTCGAAAACATGCTGCGCGCGCAGCAGGCGGGCGCCGTGATCATGCCGGCGATTCCTTCGTTCTATCACCAGCCGAAAACGATCGACGATCTTGTGGCGCAGTACGTCTATCGCGTGCTCGCGCAAATGGGATTGCCGCAGGACGAGATGTACCGCTGGGAAGGGCGTAAGTAGGACAGGCTTCCAGCCTGTCTGCTTTTGACTTCTGCCGGCGTAGCAAAATTCAAAACCAGACAGGCTGGAAGCCTGTCCTACAGGAGCCGGTGAGTCGCATCCGCACAATTCTCGAGATGATCAAGTTCGAGCACTCCGTGTTCGCGCTGCCCTTTGCGCTGACGGGAGCCCTGCTCGCGGCGCGCTATGCGCCGGTTGCAGGCACGGCGCCAGGCTGGCCTTCGTGGCGGCAGATCGCGTGGATCATCGTCGCGATGGTGGGAGCGCGCTCCTTCGCGATGACGATGAACCGGATCATCGACCTGCGCTACGACCGCGAAAATCCGCGCACCCGCACGCGCGCCCTCGCGACCGGTGCGCTGACCGTCCAGTTCGCGTGGGTTTTCGCCGCGGCAGCAGCCGCCGTGCTGGTGATCGCGGCGTGGCAATTGAATCCTCTGGCATTCAAACTCTCGCCCGTGGCGCTCGCCGTTTTGTTTTTTTATTCCTATACCAAGCGATTCACGTCGTGGTCGCACCTGGTGCTGGGATTTTGCCTGGGCATGTCGCCAGCGGCGGCGTGGATCGCCATCGCCGGCTCGCTCGACGCGCGCATGGTGATTCTCTGCGCGGCGGTGACGCTGTGGGTCGGCGGCTTCGACGTGCTTTACGCCTGCCAGGACCTCGAGTACGACAAGTCGGTGAATCTTTTTTCCGTGCCCAAGCGTTTCGGCGTCGCCCAGGCGCTGGCCATCGCGCGCGCCATGCACATCCTGATGATCGCGCTCTTGTCCTGGCTCGCGTGGAGTTTCCATTTGCCCTGGCCCGCGTGGGCGGGAATCGTGGTGGTCGGCGCGCTGCTGGCCTACGAGCACTCGCTCGTTTCGGCGAACGATTTGAGCCGGATGAATGCTGCGTTTTTTACCGTGAACGGTTATATTAGTCTCTTGTTCCTGCTGTTCTGGGGCGCGGCCGTTGCGCTCAAGTAGGACAGGCTTATAGCCTGTCTGGTTTGTTCGGTCTAGGTCGAACGCCGCAGATTTCGGAAGTAGATTGGGAAAGGCTGACAGGCTATAAGCCTGTCCTACGCAAACCGTGAGCCACCTTCGCATCGACGACGAGCGACTGCAGCCCATCGCGGAGAAGGTTTTCGCCGGCGAGCGCCTGACCGCCGACGACGGCATCGCGCTGTACCGTTCGCCCGACCTGCTGGCCATCGGCTGGCTCGCCAATTACGTGCGCGAGAAGCGCCACGGCAACACCTGCTTCTTCAACGTGAATCGCCACATCAATCCCACAAATGTCTGCGTCGCGCACTGCAAGCTGTGCGCCTTTGGCCGCGATCCCAACGCGCCCGGCGCGTACACGTTCGCGCTCGAGGAAATCTACCAGCGCGCGGAACAAGGCATGCGCGAAGGCGCGACGGAATTCCACATGGTCGGCGGCCTGCATCCCGATTTGCCGTTTGAATATTTTCTCGACCTGATGCGCGGCCTGAAAAAGCGCTGCCCGACCGTGCACCTGAAGGCGTTCACGATGGTCGAGGTGGGATATTTTTCGCGCATCTCGAAGCTTTCGATTCGCGACACGCTGCTCGCTCTCAAGGAAGCGGGCGTGGATTCGCTGCCCGGCGGCGGCGCGGAAATTTTCAATCCGCGCGTGCGAAAAATTATCTGCGACCACAAAGTCAGCGGCCGGCAGTGGCTGAACATCGCGCGCACGGCGCACGAGATCGGCCTGCGCTCGAACGCCACGATGCTCTACGGCCACGTCGAGACCGAAGAGGAACGCGTCGAGCACATGCTCCTGCTGCGCGAATTGCAGGATGAGACGCACGGCTTCTCGGCGTTCATTCCGCTGGCGTTTCATCCGGCCAACACGGGCCTCGCGCACCTGCCGCCGCCCACGGGCTACCACGATTTGAAATCGATCGCGATTTCGCGCCTGCTGCTCGACAACTTCGACCACATCAAAGCCTACTGGGTGATGCTCACGCCGAGCATCGCGCAAATCGCGCTGCGCTTCGGCGCGGACGATCTCGACGGCACCGTCGTCGAAGAAAAGATCTACCACGACGCCGGCGCCAAGACCGCCGAGTTCACCCCGCGCGCCGAACTCGAACGCCTGATCCGCGAAGCCGGCCGCGTCCCCGTCGAGCGCGACACGCTGTATCGTCCAGTCGACCGCTCGAAGATGCCTCCGCCGCCCGGCCCGCGCCCCGACGTAACGCTTTCCATCAATCTGTAAATTCTCAAGGCGATCCACGAAGGCTGTCTATTCAACACCAATCATGAATGGTGTTGAACGTCAGGACGAACCGTAGTAGCCTGTTCTTGAGGCCAACTATGCGACATCAATTTGTTTTGGACAAGAAATCGAACCGACTTCTGGAGGAGCTGGCGGAATCTCGAGGGGGAAATCGCAGCCGGGTCGTGCGCGAAGCCATTGCCGTATACGCCGATCAGGAGGCCTATCTCGAGAGGATAGAGTCCGATCCAAAGTTTATCGAAATGATGGAAAAGTCGGCGGCGGACATTCGGGCCGGACGGGTGTCCGAACAAGCGGAAGTTGAACGCCGATTTGCTAAAAAGAGAAAGCGAAAATAGTGGCCAAGATTGACTGGCCGGATTATATCGAGGATTTGCTGGATGAACTCGATCCTCAAGAAGTTTCGCTTATCTTTGAGAAAACGCGCATTCTGAGGCGATTTCCTCGATTGTACCCCGTTCGACAAAAGGGAAGATTTCGCCGTCATCGGCGGGTTCTGGCGGGTCGCTGGATGGTCTACTACAAAGTGGTGGACGACATCGTCTACATCCGAGGCTTGTGGCCGGCCCAGATTCCCTAGCTTTCTTTCGGTAATTGCTCTTTTTTCCGCAGAACCTCCCATCCCAGCAGCGCATAAAACGGCGCATAGCAAAGCCACTGAAAGAACGGATCGAAATGCCACACGCCGAGCGCGCGGTAGTTGAGGAAAATTTTGTACGAGAGAAATTCCAGGATCGTGAGCAGCAGCCACGCCGGGCTCGGATAGAAACACAACAGCGGCACGATCCACGTGAAATACCACGGATAACCGTTCGGCGCGAAGAGCAGCACCGTGCCGATCAGCAGAAACGCAGCGCGAGTCGGGTCCGCGCGGCGCACGGCCAGCCACAGAGCCAACCCAATCACTACGCCTTCGCCTACACCGGCAGCAATTTCGTGCGAGCCAGTGAGCCACAACAAGACCGGATAAATACTGGAATGGTAGTTTCGGAAAATAAATTGGTAATATTTGAGCATGCTGAGAAATTCGCGCCAGCCATGCCGGTACGGCCAGACGCACAGCGCTCCCAGAGCAGCGCAACCGCCCGCCGCAAGCCAACCGCGCAATTTTCCGGGCCAGCCCGCGCGAAAGAGCGCCAGCGGCAGCAACGTGGCGGGAAACGCTTTGGCCAGCGCCCCGGCCGTCAGCGTAAGCGTTGACATTGCCGGAAACCGCCGTATAATCAACAGCGTAGCGACTACGCCGGCGATGGCGAGAGCGTCGTTGTGGCCGCTTGAGGCGAATTCGACCACAACCAGCGGATTCCAGGCGTAAATAGCCACCTGGTAGTTCCGTCCCCCAGTCGAACGGATCCACCCGGCGAGCATAGCCGCGACGGCAAGATCGGCGAGCAGAAACGGCAGCTTGAAACCAACCGGGTCTGGCAAGAAGCGCCACGTCGCGCGAAACACAAGCTCAGAGAGCGGCGGGTACATCGTGGGTATTTCCGGCACAGGCATGACGTACCAGCCCGGATCGCGCAGCGCTGCAAGGCGCGGGTCCGTAGGCGCTACCGCATAGGGATTCCAGCCCTCGTTCTGGACGTGGCCGTCCCAGCGGTAGCGATGAAGGTCGGTCGAGAGCGACGGCGGCTGCGGAAACAGTGTCAGTCGAAAAGCCACCGCGCCGAGCAGGACGAGCCACAGTACGGCCCGGTCGTCTCGGGTGTGTTCGAGGGCGTACAGGGCGATGCAGTAGAGCACGCCGCCGCCCAGCGCCAGGGCCATGAATTCGGGGATGTGAATGGAAAGATCTCCGAGGCGAGCCATCGCGGCAAAGACGGCTTCGAGCGACACGATGGCCACGAGCGCGATCAGAACTTGCGGCTCGAGACGGCGGCGAAGCGGAACGTTCAAAGTTTGCACGCTCGCGGTTTGAAGTTTCGCGGATTGATTTTTTGCAAGGGGGACTGTCCGTTTTGATTTTCGCGCAACATACGATTCATTTGCTGGCAATGGCGGCGCAAAACCCGCTCTCAAATTATTGGACTAAGATCACCGATCCGAGCCGCAATCCCTTCCGCGGCCTGTATCAGCTCAACACGTTTGACCTGGCCATCATGATCCCGTACTTCGTCGTGCTGGTGATCCTGGCCGCGTACGGGATGCACCGCTACTATCTGGTCTGGGCGTTTTTCAAGCATCGCGACAACGTCCCCGGCCCGCCGCCCGCGGTCACCGAGTGGCCCAAGGTTACCATACAGCTTCCGATCTACAACGAGCGCTACGTGATCGAGCGCCTGGTGGATGCGGTTGCGCGCTTCGATTATCCGCGCGAACTGCTGGACATCCAGGTGCTCGACGATTCGACGGACGAGACGCGGCAAGTCGCGCGCGAGTGCGTTGAGCGCTACCAGGCGCTCGGTTTGCCGATCCACTACCTGCATCGCACCGACCGGACCGGTTATAAAGCCGGCGCGCTGGCCGAGGGGTTGAAAACCGCGACGGGCGAATTCGTCGCCATCTTCGACGCCGATTTTCTGCCCTCGCCGGATTTTCTGCGCCGCACGCTGCCGTACTTCACCGATCCCAAGATTGGGATGGTGCAGGGACGCTGGACCTACCTGAACCGCCATTACTCCGCGCTGACTGAAGTCGAGACGATCCTGCTCGACGGCCACTTCGTCATGGAGCACGGCGCGCGCTCGCGCAGTAACAGCTTCTTCAACTTCAACGGCACGGCGGGAGTGTGGCGCCGCGTGACGATTGACCAAGCCGGCGGATGGCAGCACGACACGCTCACCGAGGACACCGACCTTTCCTACCGCGCGCAACTTGTCGGCTGGAAATTTCTCTACCTGCCGGACATCGAATGCGCCTCCGAGCTGCCCGTGGAAATGAATGCGTTCAAGGCGCAACAGGCGCGCTGGGCCAAAGGCCTGATGCAGACGGCCATAAAAATATTGCCGCGCGTGCTGCGTTCGGACGAACCCACGAATATCAAGGCGGAAGCCGTCTTTCACCTCACCGCCAACATCAGCTATCCCTTCATGGTGATTCTCTCGACGCTGCTCCTGCCCGCGATGATCGTGCGTTTTTACCAGGGCTGGTTCCAGATGCTGTTCATTGACTTGCCGCTGTTCATTGCATCGAGCTGCTCGATTTCCGGTTTTTATCTCACGTCGCAGCGCGTGCTGTATCCGAAGACGTGGAAGCGCTCGATCCTGTACATGCCGTTCGTGATGGCCGTGGGCATCGGCCTATCCGTGCGCAACGCCAAGGCCGTGATCGAAGCGCTCCTCGGCATAAAATCGGCATTTGTGCGCACGCCAAAATTCAAGATTGAAGGCCAGGCCGGCACCTGGAAGAAAAAAAGCTATCGCAATCGCGCCGGCTGGATGCCATATCTGGAAATCGCGCTGGGCCTCTACTTCATTTCGACAATCGTTTATTCCATTCAAAACGAAAATTACGCCACCGCCCCGTTCCTGTTCCTCTTCGTATGGGGTTTCCTCTACACCGGAGTCATGTCCGTAGCGCAAGGCTGGATTGAGCGTTTCCGCTTCGGTGTGGAGCCCAATGCCGCATCAGCCGAAGCTCGAGCGTCCGCCTCTGGGGCGCCGGGGTTTTAGTAGGACGGGCTTCTAGCCTGTCTGCTTTTGACTTCCGTTAGCGTCACAAAAATCAAAACCAGACAGGCTGGAAGCCTGTCCTACTTGATTCATCGTTCTTCGACTGGCTCCGGATGAATCGTGACGCGGGCGATCTGCGGGAAATGTTCCTTTACGCGTTCTTCCAGCGCACCGGTGACGTCGTGGATTTGGGTGATGGGCAGGCTGCCGTCCATGGCGCAGTGGCAGGACACCAGGATTTTGTGCTCGACCTGGCGGACGTGGACTTCGTGGCAGTCCACCAGCTCGTGAAATTCGTGGGGCAGCGTGTTGATGTATTTTTCGATGGCGCGGCCAAGGCCGGTCATTTCGCCGCGCTGGCCGTCCACGGCGGCGATGTGCGTGCCGAGCGGCTCGATGTGGATATTCACTTTCGCGTCGGAGCGGTCCGATGAGGCCGCCACGCCGGGAAGTTTGCGGATTTCCTCCTCGAGTTCGGTGGCGCGGCGATGCGCCTCCCGCAGGCTCAAGCGCTCGTCGACTTCCAGGTGCATCTCGATAAACAGGCGCCCTTCGAGCTGGTCGGCGGAAATTTCGTGCACGGCGAGGCCGAGACGCGCAGCGATGACGCGGACGGCGTCAAACAAATGTTCTCCCGCGGCGGCTCGCGGCTCCATGTGCACCATCACGTCCGCGGGCACAATTTCGCCGACGCGGCGTTCGACGGCGTCGGAAATGGCGTGCACCTTCTCAAAGCTGGCGGAGCGCGGAACGCTGATGGTGACGTCCACGAAGTGCTTGTTTCCGGCGCGCCGCACCCGCACGCGCTCGGTGGAAATCACGCCTTCAAGTCCCGCGACCGCTTCCGTGACCTGCTTCTGCAGACCTTCGGGCGCGGTGTCAAGCAGCGCGTCCAGCGTGCGTTTCCCCAGCCGCGATCCCACCCAGATCACGATGGCCGCCACAACGAGCGCGGCGATCGGATCGGCATTCTGCAGCCAGGCGACGCCCCAATGCTGCCCGACCCACACCGTCCCCATGCCCAGAATGACGACGAAGGTGCTCCAGACATCGGTCGAAAAATGCAGCGCATCGGCTTCGAGCGCTTCGCTCGGATATTCCCGCGCCACGCGGGACAGCGCCCGCGAGCGGACCACGTCGATGCCCATCGCCAGGCCAAGAATCACCATGGCCAGCGCGCTCGGCTGCAAATGCACCTGTTTGAAGAGGAGACGCACAAACGCCTCGAAGATGATGTACACGGAAGTCGCGAGCAGCAGTCCCGTTTCGACGAACGCGGAGAAATTTTCAAATTTTCCGTGGCCGTAGGTGTGGCCGGAATCCGCGGGCTTGTCGGATACGCGCACCGAAAGCCACGTGAGGATGGCCGCGATCAAGTCCAGCCCCGAATGCAGCGCTTCGGAAAGCACGCCGAGGCTGCCGGTGGCGACGGCCAGAAACACTTTCAGGCTCACCAGAATAATCGCGGAGCCGATGGACCCAAGCGCCGCCATCTGTTTAACCGATGTGGGAGAACGTGTGATGGGGATGCCTCAGAAGGATTATACGATGGCCGGAGAACAAGTGGCGCAGGCTTCAGCCTGTGGGTTTTGGTGCCAAGCACAGGTGACTGTGCCCGAGCAAACCCCCACAGGCTGAAGCCTGCGCCACTCAATGCCTTCTGGTTAGTTAATCGGCGGAGGAGGAACCAGCGGCAAACGTTCCGGCTCGCCGCGCGCGCCGTGGACTTCCACGTCATCCAGCAGGAGCGAAGGCGCGATCACGGTGGATGGGACTCCGGAATCGGCCGAGCCGAAAGCGGCCAGCGCCGTTCCAGCAAAACCCGCCTGCTGGCTCTGCATGAAATCGAAAGCCGTGGCGTCGTTTCCAACGGCGGCGATATTGCGGATGGCACGGAGGGTGAGGCCGCTGAGACGCGCGCCGCGAATCAGCGATTCCCTTCCGTCCGCGACGTCCACGCGATAGACCAGCAAGGGCAGCCGGTCACCTGTGGCCGCGCCGGATGCCGCGCCCATCACGATGTCGGAAAGATCTTCCTGCTCGCGCACGCCGAGGACAGGATTATCCATTTCGCGCACGATGAGGCACCACCGGTTGCCGTTTTGCTTGCACGCGTCCATGAATTTTTTCTTCAGCTCGTCAGGGGAAATGCCGTCCGTGGAGGTGAAAAACAGATTGCTGACCATCGGGCGCTGATCGCCCAGATACGCGGCGCGGCCGTGGCCGTTCGAGTGATCGAGATCAGGGCCCGGGCGGCGGGACATCAGAAAATTCAGCAGCAGGCCGTTGTTGACGAGCTCGACGCGCTGCGCTTTCACGCCTTCCTCGTCCACTTCGTAGGTGCCCATCAGATCCCGCCCCTGAAACTGCTTGGCCGTCGGGTCATCCAGCAGCGAAACCGGGCCGGGAAGGACGCGCGAGCCGAGCTTGCCGGTCCATTCGCTGCGCCCGCCCAGGCGGTCCATCAATTGATCGAAGGCCGATTGCATCGCCAGCGGCCCGCGCGCGCCGGAAAGGGACGGCCCCAGCATTTGCGCGAGCAGGGAGCCGGCCGCGGGCGCTTCGAACAGCACCGGGCCATCGTAATCGGCTGCGGGAGGAGAAACGCGGAGCGTGATGAGTTGCTCCCCGGCTTTTTCGAGGTCCTTTCGGACGGCATCGGCCGCGGGCAACTGGTCGGGACGGTGTCGATACACGGCGTAGTAATTGTGCAGACCCATGCCATCGTCTGATTCTGTTTCGAGGCTGGCTTCAATGGCCGCCAGGCTGCGGTTTGCGCGAATCTTGGTCCCGTCGCTATTGAGCAGATAGCTGGTGGTGTAGATCAGGTGATACGTGACGCGCGAGCTGTACAACTGCGGGAACTGGCGCAAGGCGGCGGATACCGTCCGGGCTTCCTGCTCCCAGTTTCGCGTGGTCCAATCCGAAGCTTGCAAAGGTTCGACCGAAACAGTGGGGTCCGCCGGAGAAAAATCGGGAATGCTGGGCGCCTTTGCCAGCCGCGACATGAACGCCTGCTTCTTGGAAAAATTTTCGACAGCGGCCTTGAACGCCTGATCGGTGGCGAGCCAGAGATCCTGGCGCAAGGAATCGTAATCGCGGTCGATGCCGATCGTGCCCGTCGAGCCGAGAAACCCGCTGAAGCCTTCGTCGGTGATGAAATTCGAGCTGTCGAGATTGTCGTTTCCGACGCGAACATCCACGCTCATGATTCGGTTGCGGCCGGAGGTTGAGGAAACCAGCGCGCCGAATTCCGCGACGATCGTATGCACGTCCAGATCGAGAATGCGGTACTGGATGAAGTAAGGGTGCGCAGGTTCATTCGTGTCCGGAATCTTTAATTCCAGGCGCGTGCGCGCGCGATCCAGCTCATCCTGCATGGCCGCGAGCGTGTGGTCGGAATCCGCTGCGGCGGCTTGTTGCGGCTGGGCAAACGTTGCGGCAGGATGCCGCGGCGGAGCCGCGCCGGCGGGGCCGGCGGACATCAGGGAGAGTACACCGACAAAGGCGGATGCCAAGAAACTATTGCGAATGGAAATTTTCATTGGACGATTCACGGGCGCACCGCCTTCGGGTCGTGCCCGGGCGGCGGCAAGATGGGCGGCTTGTCGGTGGAGGTTTCCTTCTTCTGGACTTCCATTTCCGTGATCAGAATGGCCGGAGCCGAAGCGGAAACCGGCACGGAGCCTGATTCCGCTCCGCAGTATCCGTTGAAGGTTTCCATCGTGTCGCCGGTGGCCACGATTTTTGTGAGCGAAACGAGCGGCGTGCCCACGATATCCACTCCGCGAACGAGCTCGTCGGGGCGGCCGTCCGCATACACTTTGTAGACGACCAGCGGCTGCACCTGGAACGCTTGCGGCTGCCCGCGGCCGGTGAATGTAAATCCGCCGGCGATATCGTCAATCAGCAGGCCAAAGGGTTTTCCCTGGCGCTTGATTTCCTCGATCAGTTTTTTGCGCAGTTCGGCGTTGGAGACGGTGAGATTGCTCTCGACAATCAAGTTTCCCTGGCGCGAAACCGGCTGCGCGCCGATCTGGCGCCGGCCGTGCCCGTTGGAAACCGGGAAACCGGTGAGCGGCTGCCGCGACATTTCAAAGTTTTTCAGCACGCCGTGATCGACGAGCGTGACGCGCTCGGAGGGAGTCCCTTCATCGTCGAACGGATAGTAGCCGATGAGGATGTCCTTGCCGAGCATCCTCTCCGTCGGATCGTCGTAGATGGAGAGAAATTTCGGAAGGATCGGCTCGCCGACTTTACGGGCGAACGTCTGGCCTTCGTTGATATCTTTCTGGCGGAAGCCCTCGGCGCGATGGCCAAAAACTTCGTGGAAGAAAACAGCAGTGGCGCGGCCGGTCAAAAGCGCGGGCCCGGCGTACGGCTCGACCAGCGGCGCGGCCACCAGCGCTTCGAGTTCCTTGCGAAGTACCAGTCCCTCCGCGAGCACGGTCTTGTCGTCCGGCGCGTCTGAGGGATTGACCCAATCAAAATTGTAGTAACGGTTGATGTCCATGCCGTCCGGTGCTTTTCCTTGAATGAAAAGTTCCAGCCGGTAGTGGACCTGTCCAAACTGCAGGCGAGTGCCCTCGCTAGTCACCTGGTACTGATTGTCTCCTGTCGCGCTGAACGTCACGATGGAATTCAGGATTTGCGGCGATGCGCGAAAGGCGCGCGTGTACAGTCGGACTTTTTCTTCCCAGGGTTTGCGGTCGGGACGGACGGAAACTTCCGGGCCGTAAAAGGAGTGCGGCTTTTCGCGCGCAAAATCCGGAGCGTGTTCCTCGGCCGTTTGCACCTGGACTTCCTTGCTCGTATTGATCTTGATCAGTCCTTCCGAGGCGGCCCGGAATTGTTTGTCGGTCTCCTGCCACATGGCGCGGCGAAGCACGTCGGGAGCGTCATCGATCGGCACCGATGTGCCATAGCTGCCCTGGCTGGGCGCGGAATTGCCGACCTTGTGCGTGTTGTCGAGATCGTAGCTTCCCACGCGGACTTGCGTCTCGAGCCACCGCGAACGGCTATCCTCGCTTGAGAGCAGCGCCCCATTCGAGCCCATGACTTCGGAGCGGTCCGTCGATGTCAGGATGTAGCTGATGAAGTACGCCGGCGGAGTAGCCTTGGAGAGAATCGGCAACTCGCGGTCCAGCTCCTGGCCCATCGTCACGATCAAGGGCGATGGCGCCGCCTGGGCCGCCTGTGGCGCCGGGGGCGCAGGCTCGGGCCGGCGAGCGGGCTTATTTGCGGCCGAGGCGTTCAAAGAAAGCAGAGACGCGAAGAGTACGAGACTGAAAGTTTTCACTGAACCGCTCCATTCCGCATGACGGGATTCAAAAGTTAAGGTAACCAGTGTATGCCTATGAGCCGCCGATCTCAACGCGCTCGTTTCAAGGCGTTCTGTCAATGGCGGTTCAGGAAGCCAATACCCAAAAACATTTAGATGCAAGAATATGGTCGGGCGTCGCCACACCGCCCCTTTTGTTAGACGCCTGAAAGTGGGACTTGGTGTACGAGAAAGTAAGCGCGGAGGCTGAGGGATTCAGGCCTCCGCGCTGACTGCTTTGCGGCCGAGATGTCGCGATTATGGACCCGCCGGGCCACCACCCACGACTTGAGTCGCCGGCGGCGGATGGTTGCCGCGAACAGCTAAGGGGATGGCAATCGCCGGGATGACCACGACTGCCGTCAGACCAATAATCTGGAGAGTGGTGAGGTGATGCACCGGAGGGGCGCCCGCGAACGTCGCTCCCACGGAAGTCGCGTTCGCCGCGTCGGTCAATTCCGAGGGAGTGGCTTGCCCGGGCTGGTCAGGAGCCTGGTGGCCGTCCCGGATGGTCGCAATCTGTCCTGCGAGAACATCCACGCAAAGGCCGTCCAGATTGCAGAATTTTACGTGGCCTTCATACACGACGATCTGGAACAGGCCGTTCATGAAACCCAAGAAAAAATCCGTGCCCACCACGCCAGCAACACCTACAGACGTGTGAATTTCAAATTTCGCATTGGGCTTGGATTGCTTGACCACCTGCGAACGGACGCGCCCGTATGTCAGCTCGATCTGCGTCTGCTGCGCGGCCGCGTTGTGCTGCGTCACCGTGAGCGTGGAACTGGAGCCGACATTCAGCACGGAACCGTCATCGAGCGCTACGCGCGCGCGCCCACCATCGCCTGTTCGTACCACGTCGCCCCAATCCACAAGCGTTTTCACGACGGCCGGCAATTGCTGCGTTCCGCGTGCAATGCCCACCTCGGGAATCGCGCGCGAAATCTGGCCGGCGCGCTGCGCAACCTGGGCCGGGACGTCCGGCGGCACGATGATTGACAGGGACGCGAGGATAGATAGCGCAATCAAAAACGGGGAACGAGTCTTCATAACGCTCTCCTGAGAGGGTTTTGCGCGCTCCGAGCTACAGGTACCCTTAGTTACTGGATGGGTCGGCCAGTGTCAACTTCGGGAAACGCAGATGTCCCGTAATTGATAATGGGCGAAACAGAGGGTTGGGGGAGTGATTGTACTCCTGAATCGGCCAGACGCTGTGAGAAAACCTTGAGGGGCGGTTGGAACTAATTTGAGTTCTAGTAATGAAGCTGCCAAATCGGAGCGTCATCTTTTGCGAAGGTGTTTTGGTTCAGTTTCCCCCGATGATCCGATTGCTTCGCCGATCACCCTACCGCGCCCGTGATACGATTTCGGAGCCATGAAAACTATCCTGCTTCTTCTCTGTTCAAACATCTTCATGACCGTCGCTTGGTATGGTCACCTGAAATACCGCCAGTCCCCACTCTTCGTCGCAATCGTAGTGAGCTGGCTGATCGCGTTCGCCGAATACTGCTTTCAAGTTCCCGCGAACCGCATCGGCTACGGGGAATTCACGGCATTTCAGTTGAAAATTATTCAGGAAGTGATCACCCTGATCGTGTTTGTTGTTTTCGCCCGGTGGTATCTCGGCGAAGGCATCAAATGGAATCACGCCGTCTCTTTCCTATTTTTGGTTGGTGCCGTGACCTTCGCATTCTGGGGAAGACTCTGATCGCCAGGACTGCGGATCGATTCCACGTTCGTTGACTGTCGTCAGTACGGCGGATCGTCGGATGTGGCGGCGCGGCCTTCGCGGGTGGCGCGGAGGATTCCGGTGTCGTCCAGATAGAAATTCCGGAAACCGTAGTTTCCGGCCCGGGCCTGAAGCGCAAACGTGCGGATCGTTCCGCCGGCGTCGACGGGGCCGGGTGTGTACTGGATCTGGTAGTTGACGCTCTGCGCCAGCTGCGCGGCCAGGCGCACGCGTTCGCCCACGGCCTCAAATTGCCGCGGGTAGGCGCCGCCCTGCGCCGCTGCAAAATCGATCAGCGCGGCGCGAATCCCTCGCAAAGATTCGGCGGCACGCGCTTCCGCCTGGGCCGTGGGATCGCCCTGCCGCTCGGGAACGATGAACCACAGGAAACTCCAAATCGCTGCGAGCAGAACGCCCAGCAGCACGCCCCAGCGGAGGAGAATTTTTCCTAGGCTGGGCTTCGCCTTGGGCGCTTCCGCACCAGGGACCGGTTCGGTCAGGTCCGCGCCGCAATGCGGACACAGCTCGGTAGCTTGATTGATTTCATTCTCGCATTCGCGACACGTGTACATACTTGTTTGGAAGCTCGAGGGCTGCCTTTGGATGTTTTCCTGGATATGCTCGGCGGTCCCGCGCGCGGGTCGTCGCAAATCATCGTAACGAAACGCGCGGGCGCGAGTCAATTCGCGGCCATTGCTTCGCCGCCGGCGTTGCGCGGAGGACAGGTCGGGCGGCTCCAGTTTTTCGCCGGTGCGAATCGAGCGATTGGATTTTCCTGGCGGCAAAAAAATGGAGGAAGTCGCGGAGACTTCCTCCCATGATCCTCGCAGTACCGCGCCGAATGGCGCTTGCTTCAGCCGAGAGGCGCGCTGCTGGAATCCGCCGTGCCGTTTGCGGTGTTTCGAATCGTGCCGCTTTGATCGGTGAAGAAAGATCGCTGGCCGGTCGATCCCGCCGCCACGGGAGTGGCCGTAATCGTGTAGGTGAGCACATTGCCTGCAGGATCGGTCGCCACGGCCGCGTACGCGAATTTGTAGCCGCTCTTGACGCCGCTGGCGAGCACCGAGTCGATCAAATCGGCGGCAGCGGAGGACGCGGGCGTTCCGGTCGCAGCGGGCCCCATATCGGA
Source organism: uncultured Acidobacteriota bacterium (assembly GCA_963804145.1). Classification (GTDB taxonomy): domain Bacteria; phylum Acidobacteriota; class Terriglobia; order Acidiferrales; family UBA7541; genus Palsa-360. Next base: position 135,326 of record CAWDPI010000015.1, read on the forward strand.
CAGGGCGTGAGGGAATCCTCCGTAGGAATTCGAATACAGGAGGATGCTTCCATTCAGAGTTCGTAGCGTTTCTACGGCCGCAGTCTCGTTGGCCTGGATTTTGTTGCGCATCAGGTTCGGGATGGCGATGGCAGCGATGATCAAAATGATCGTCACGACGATCAACAGCTCGATGAGGGAGAAGCCCTTACGTCTATTATGGCGTGCGTTCATTCGATCTCCTGTACAGCCTCGCGAAGCTCCCCGCGGACCTTCGCGCCGGACGGGACCCTCTCCACTGCAGAACCGGAGCGGGGGTCCACCTGAAACTTAAGGTTGAAGGGGTATTCTACACCGGGCGGGGAGAGAAAGGGGTGGCTAGAAAGTACCTTTTTGAGTGGCCCCTTCGCACCGGTAGTCCTGGGTCGGCTATGATGCATCGAAATACTTGAAACCGACCGAATTCATGCACAAAGAATCATTCCTCGCGTCGCTCGATCAGTTCCTGGGGCAATACGTGCGTCTTGCCGGCGAGTTGCACGCGGAGGCCAATTGCGCGCGCTGGGGATTGTCCGAAGAAGCCTTTGCTGAGGGTCTTCGGCGCAGCGCCGGGAAGCGATTTGGCGGCGCGCGACCCGATCCGCCGGAAGTCGAAGCCTACCTGAGGTCGCTTCACCTTGAGGATCTGGCGCTGGCGTGCGCTTGCAGCGAAGGTATAGAGAAGGCCTGGGAATTTTTTATCGCGCACTTTCGGCAGGACCTGCGCCATGCCGCGAGCGCGATGCTTCGAGGATCGGGCCGGGCCGACGACGCGCGCGCCGAGGAACTGGCGGACTCTCTCTACGCGGATCTATACGGCGTTCGTTCGGGCGCAGACGGGCGGCGGAAATCCCTGTTCGAATATTTCCACGGGCGGAGCAAGCTATCCACTTGGCTGCGCGCCGTGCTCGCGCAGAAGCAGGTGGATGTGTTTCGAACGAGCGGCAGAACGGTTTCACTGGATGCGGAAATGGAAGGGGAAGCGCCGCGCGAACTGGCCGGCCGCATGGAAACTGCTCCCGCCGATCCTAATCCAGATCGCGAGAAGTATCTGGGACGGTTCGACAGAGCGCTCTCCACGGCGCTGGCGAGCTTAACGCCGCGCGATCGAATGATTCTGGCCTGCTACTACGTGGATCAGGCCACACTGGCGGAAATCGGGCGCCTGCTGCGCGAACATGAGTCGACGGTCTCGAGGCAGCTCGAACGCATGCGGCGCTCGTTGCGCGAGGACGTTACGCAATCGCTGCAGCGTGAACTGCCCGCGTCCAACGGCCTCCCGGCAGAACCAGCGCTTGACGCGGCGCAAGTCGAGCTGGCGTTCGAATACGCCGTGGGGGATTGGCCGTTTGACCTGTCGCAGGCGCTTTCCGCAGCGGAGCCTGGTGTGGACACGCCGGAAGAATGAGGCACATAACGGCCAGAAGTGGCCTTGCACGCTGATGCAAGATTTTAGTAGTCAACCGTTCTAAATAAGGAAGAGCTTCGATGGACTCACAAGATAGAGATCAATCCAAAATGCGGCGGCGCGATGAAGTGCTCGCGCGGCGGCTGGGCGAAGCCCTAGACGAGATGGAAGCGCGCAACGCAGGCAGTTGCCCGGATGGCGAAATCCTTGCGGCCTATGCGGAACGTGGCCTCGGCCAGGCGGAGGCCGAAAAGTGGGAAAGCCACTTCGCCTCGTGCTCGCGGTGCAGAAAAATTCTGCTCGTGCTTGCCGCGTCGGCAGACGCGCCGCTGGCCGAGAAAGAAGTCGCGCGGTTGGGAGAACTCGTTTCGGGTGTTCGCGCTCCGGTAGAAATAACGGCGGGATCTGCATTGCGCGTTCGCCCGAAACTTATGGATTGGTCCGGGCGCTGGCTGGCGCCCGCGCTGGGTGTGGCCGCCGTTCTCGTTGTGTGGCTTGTAATGAGGCCGCCGTGGCGCGCCACGAATCGAGGCGCTTCGGAAACTCTGGTCGCGCAGGCGCCCAAGGAAGAAGCGCCGCCAAGTCCGGCGCCGGCCGAGGTGGAGAGGCTATCGAAAGCCGCGCCCCAGCAGGAACAGAAGACGGAGGCCGCGACTCCAGCGGCTCGTTCCGCCACAAATTCGCGACCGCTTAATGCACCCGTGGAGGGACTGACAAAAGGCCGCACGGATTCCGGCGCCAGCTTGGACAGAGTCTCCCCGAGTACGGGTGCTGAAACAAGCTCGCTTCAAGCGGAGAAGAAGTTAAATAGCCTGCCGGACGGGCGCGAAGTTCAGCCTCCGGCGATTCCTCCGCCACCGCCAGCGCCTCAGAAGGCGCAAGCCGCAATGGAAGCGCCCGCCGCTCCCCGACCTCAGGCGAAAGCTGCAGCGAATATGGCGGCCGCGGGTGGGGCGCAGGCCGATTCAAGTTCAAATGCTGTTGGAAGTGCGCCGTCGCGAGACAAACAGGCGGCCGCGGTCCAAGGGGAAGCAGCCGCCACTCCTGGAGGCACGGTTAGGCAACAGATTTCTCCAGAGGTGCGGCCCAGCGCACGAAATGAACAAGCGTTCGCTGTATTTCGCCCCGTACAAAATTATTCCGCTTTGTTGAAAGCCCCGTCCGGCTCAGCTCTCTGGCGCGCTGGAAAAGGCGGGATTATCGAGCGTTCCACGGATGCGGGAAAGACATGGTTTTCACAAATGAGTCCGGCCCAGGAAGACTGGCTCGCCGGTGCTGCGGTTTCGGACACGACCTGCTGGCTGGCTGGGCGCAATGGCGCGATTGCACGGACTTTGGACGGCGAGCATTGGGAACGCATCGCGCCGCCGTCACAGGCTGCGGGAACTGATGGCAAATCGCCGGACTGGACGGCCATCACGGCGCGCGACGGGCAGTCCGCGACGATTACCGCGAGCGATGGGCGGCAGTACGCCACGCCGGATGCCGGTAAGACGTGGCAATTGCAGTAGCAAAAATACCCTGCAAGAAATTCGGACAGTCCCGTTCTAAGGGGTGAAGGATGAAATCAACCCTTAACGGAGACTGCCATGAGAAACGCCACTTTTTCGAGATTCCTAACCGCTGCCGGACTTGCCGCGCTGCTACTTCTGTTGCCGTTCCTGCACCGCACGGTATCTGCAAGCTCCGCTAGTCAGGCTCCCGCTCAGGCTGCCGGCGGGAACATTACAACTACCCTCGCGGATCAAAGCGATCTTGCGCTTACCGTCTACAACTCGAATCTTTCGCTCGTGCGGGACGTCCGGCAGCTTACGTTGCCGTCCGGGGATTCGCTGCTGCGATTTATGGATATCGCCGCTTCCATTAATCCGGCGACGGTGCATTTCCGTTCGCTCACGGAACCTGCCAAGCTGGATGTTCTAGAGCAGAATTACGAGTACGACCTGCTCGACCCGAACAAGCTGCTGCAGAAATTCGTGGGACGCGAAGTCACTCTAGTGCGCGGGAAGATGACCGGGGGCACGACGGAATACGAAGAAATGAAGGCGACACTCCTCTCCTTGAACGGCGCGCCGGTGTGGAGGATCGGCAATGAAATCGTGACGGGAATTTCGTACGAGAGCATCCGGTTTCCCGAGTTGCCGGTAAACTTGTACGAAAGACCGACGCTGCTGTGGACGCTTCAGAATACGGGAGCGAGGCGCCATCGTGTGGAAGCGTCGTACCTGACTGCGAATCTATCCTGGAGCGCCGACTATGTGTTGAACGTCGCGAAGGACGAAACGAGCGGCGATCTTGACGGCTGGGTCACGCTCGTGAATCACAGCGGGACGGAGTTCAAGAATGCCTCGCTGCAACTCGTGGCGGGAGACCTTCATCGCGTCATGGCCGAAAACGGCATGGACCAGATGAAGGCCATGGGAGCAATTGCCAGAGCGCAAGCCGCACCCGCTCCCTTCCAGCAGGAATCATTCTCCGAATATCATCTTTATTCGCTGAATCGCAGGACATCGATCTTCGATCAGGAATCCAAGCAGATCAGCCTCCTCAATGCTTCGCATTTTCCGTTGCGGAAAGTGTACGTGGTGAACGGGCAGTCGTACTACTACCGCGGAGCGACGCAACCTGGCGCGCCTGTGAAAGATCCTGTGCAGGTTTTTTATAAATTCAAGAACGAAGACAAGTCGGGGCTGGGGATGCCGCTGCCCGCAGGAACTATTCGCGTGTACCAGCAGGACTCGCGCGGCGGATCGCTCTTTGCCGGCGAAGATCACATCGACCACACGCCGAAGGACGAAGACATCAGCCTGCACATCGGCAACGCGTTTGACATCGTGGCCGAGCGCAAGCAAACGGACTTTAAAAAACTTTCCGACCGGCTGTATGAATTCGAGTACGAGATCACGGTGCGGAACCACAAGGCCCTGCCCATCTCCGTCGAGGTGAACGAACCGATTGGCGGCGATTGGGAGATGGTCAACTCGACGTACAAATTCACGAAGACGGCCGCGTTTGCCGCGCAGTTCGACGTGCCGGTCGACAAGGATGGGACGTCGGTGTTGAGATATCGCGTTCGGGTGAGGTATTGATGAAATGTAGGGGCACGGCATGCCGTGCCCCTACTATCGCTTGCGATTCGTCTTCTTTGGCGTGGGGAGTCTCCGTTTCGGCTTCGCTGGCGCGCCGGATGTCACGACGGCTTCAGCTTCGATTTCCACGAGCATTTCGGGGGACACCATGCCGCCGACCTGGACCATCGCTGTCGCGGGGCGAATCTTGCCGAAAAATTCTCCATGGGCGCGGCCGATTTTTTCCCACTCGGCGATGTTGGCGACGAACATGCGCGTGCGCACCACGTCTTCGAGGCGCGCGCCGGCCTTGTGCAGAGCGGACTCGATGTTGTGCAGTGTTTGCACCGTCTGCGCATAGGCGTCGCCTACGCCCACGATCTTGCCGTCCGCGCCGGTGGCCGTCGTGCCGGACACATGGACCGTGTCGCCCACTCGCACCGCTCGCGAATATCCGATGATTGGTTCCCACGCCGTTCCTGTCGAAATATTCGTTCGTTTCATGGTCGCCTCTTCTCCCGGCTTGAAGTGGGGGATATTCTGCCACGAACATGCATGCGTTGAGAAACTGGACAACGACTCTGCTATGCACTTAAGCTTGAATCGCGGGAGAGAAAAGCTCTAACACAGAGAACACTGAGAAAAGTGGGGAAAGGCGAGAGGTGGAAACGCCCACTTTCTCGGCCGGGAAGAAATGACTTTTCTTTCTCTGTGCCCCCCTCTGTGTTAAAGGATTTTGAATTTTCTCCAGCCGCGATTTAAGGAGCCGCTCGTTGCGCTGCAACAATATTCTCGAAGCCATCGGACATACGCCGCTGGTGCGACTGAACCGGCTCACCGCCGGATTCGCCGCGGACGTGTACGTCAAGGTCGACTACATGAATCCGGGCGGCTCGGTGAAGGACCGCATCGGCATCTCCATGATCGACGAAGCCGAACGCCAGGGCCTGCTGAAGCCCGGCGGCACGATCATCGAAGGAACCTCGGGCAATACCGGAATCGGCCTCGCGCTCGTGGGCGCGGTGCGCGGCTACAAGCTGGTGTTCACCATCACGGACAAGCAATCGAAGGAAAAAGTGGATCTGCTCAAGGCGCTGGGGGCTGAAGTCATCGTGTGCCCGACGGCGGTCGAGCCCGACGATCCGCGCAGCTACTATTCCGTGGCGAAAAAACTTGCCAAGGACCTGCCGAATTCCTTTTACCCGAACCAGTACGAAAATCCGATGAATCCCGGGGCGCATTACCGGACGACTGGCCCGGAACTCTGGGAAGACTCGGAAGGAAAGATCACGCATTTCGTCTGCGGCATGGGGACCGGCGGGACAATCAGCGGCGTGGGGCGCTACCTGAAGGAAAAAAATCCTGAAATCCAGATCATCGGCGTCGATCCGATCGGTTCGCTGTACTACGAATTCGCGAAGACGGGAAAAGTGGGCAAGGCCAAAACGTACGTCGTCGAAGGCATCGGCGAGGATATTTTTCCGGCCACGATGAATTTCAAAATGGTCGATGACGTCGTTCAGGTGAACGACCAGGAATGTTTCGTCTGGGCGCGGCGGCTCGTGAAGCAGGAAGGAATTTTCACCGGCGGCTCGGGCGGCGGGTGCGTTTCGGGCGCGTTGCGTGTGGCGAAAACGCTGCCGAAGGGCTCGTTCGTCGTCGCGTTCCTGCCGGACACGGGAATGCGCTACCTCAGCAAAGTGTACAGCGACGAATGGATGCGCGAGCGCGGCTACGTGGATTCGGAAGTGCCGCTCACGGTGGAAGACGTTGTGAACGCGAAGCATAAGGTCGCCAAGGACCGCGACTTGATTGTCGTGGGGCCCGACCAGACCGTGTTCCACGCGCTGCACACCATGCAGACGCAGGACATTTCGCAACTGCCCGTGTTTGAGGCGCAGCAGGCGGTCGGCGCGATTTACGAAGATCAGATTCTGAATCTCGCGCTGCAGGGCAAGGATTTGCGGAAGATGGCGATTCGCGAAGTGATGAGCGATCCTTTGCCGACGGTGTCCTGCGAAGCGCCGGTCGAGCGGCTTACGTATTTGCTGAGCCACGAGGAGCCGGCTGTGTTTGTGAAGATGAGCAACGGGCGGCTGGAGATTATTACCAAGTTTGATGTGATGGGGACGATTGCAGGATTGATGGAGCAGAAGCGGTAGGTAGGACAGGCTTCAAGCCTGTCGCTTTCTTGCGGCGATCGAAAACGAAAACCCGACAGGCTTGAAGCCTGTCCTACATAAACCTCAGGCCTTCTCCCCGCGCTGAAACAATCTGGCAAATTGATCTTGCGAGGCGGGCGCTACTCCGACGATGGAAAGATTCTCGCGCACGTGCTCGACGCGGCTCATGCCTACGAGCGCGGTGGTGATCCCCGGCGTCGAGCGGACAAATTGCATGGCGCGCTCGGCGTCGGATTTCATTCCGAGCGCGGTCGTCACGAACGGCGGCAGGCCGCGCGAGAGTTGTCCCTGAAGCATCGCGGCGCTGGCCACGAGCGTGATGCCGAGTTTGGACGCGGCTGCGACGATCGGCGCGCGGGCGTCATCGAGCTGCTGGTTGGCGCGCGTCAAGGCCTCGGTCATCCCCAGGTTGCACGGCAACTGCACGAAGCGAAAATGGTGCGATCCTCCGGCAACGTCCCGCGCAATCGATTCCATCGTGGCAAGCGAAAGAAAATCCTGAGCGTTTTCGCTCTGGCGGAACGCGTTCCACGTGGCGAGCCCGTAGAAATGAATTTTCGCCGCGGCCACGGCGGATTCAAGAAATTCAAACGCGGCACGCAGGCGCGTGTTGAACATTTCGCGCGGCACTTCTCCCAACTGCGTTTCCGGATTGTGAAGGTAATACACGTCAATCGTTTCGACGCCCAGATTGCGGCGGCTGCGTTCGAGCTGGTCAGCAATAAATTTCGGCGCCATCGAGTGGCATCCGGCGGCGACGTCGCCTTCGCGCAAAATTCCGGTTTCCACATACTCATGGTTGAAATATTCGCCGGCGTCGGCGGGCATGTCGCCGTCGGGAGTGAGGAATCCGCCCTTCGTGCAAATCACCAGTTCTTCGCGCGCATAGCCGCGGCGCGCGAGTTCCACGATCGCCGCGCCCACGGAACGCTCCGAGCGCTGGAAACGGTAGTTGATCGCGGAGTCGATCACGTTCACGCCGGATTGCGCGGCCTCCACAATCGCGTCGGTGTAGGCTTCGTCGGTCCGCGCGTCGGGCTCTCCGAGATACGTTCCAATGCCGATGGAAGAGAGCCACAGGCCCTGCTGCTCGCGGAAATGCCCCTCGGCAGCGCGCCCGGCAAACCGCGCGGCGTATTTCCTGGTGCCATCCTGTGTCGCAAACGTGGCCATTTCACCTCGCAGATTGAAGAGCCGCAATTATACTCACAATATCGATGCACACGAGCGCGTCATGCCAAGCCGGCGCTAGGACTCTGCGACTCCCCTGACGCTGGCCGGCGGATTCCCATTCGCTCCAGTCGGGGAATCACTTCCTGTACGAAATAGGGTAGCTCGTCCAAATAGTTGATGAAGTCGATCGCGACGCCGTCGAAGCCCGCTTCGTGGAAGCGATGCAATTCTTGCGCGACGCGATCCGGGTCGCCGAAGATGGAATAGTTCTCGCCGTATCCCAGAACCTTGCGGTCGCTCCTGATTCTCTGTCTCATGGCCTCGGGCGAAAAAGCGCGCGCATTGGAAGGTCCGGCAAGCAGGCGCATCAGGCGTTCCAATGCTTCCCAGTCGGCATGTTCCACACAACGGCGCAGATATTCATCGACTTCTTTCTGGCTCGACCGGCACACGACACTGACGGGGATCCAAACTTGAATTTCACGGCCGAGTTCGCGCGCCAGACGTTTGGTTTCTTTGATTCGATCGCTCGCCTCTTCGGGATGCTCGCAATTCCCGAAGTGAAGATCGTCAAAGTGAAGGTCCGAGTTTTTTATAGCGAAACCGCGTCCCGCGGGAGAAACGCCCGCATTCATCATGATCGGATCCCGGCCGCCATAGGGCCCGGGCATTCCCTCCAGCGCGGTCAGTTTGTAGAATTTTCCCTCGTGAGTGGACGGCCCCGTGCAGGACCACACATTTTTGACGACTTCCCACCACTCCTGGCCCTGTTCGTAACGCATATCATGTTCGTATTGCGGGATACCAAACATCTGAAACTCATTCCGGTTAAATCCACAGACAATATTCAATCCGAAGCGGCCGTGACCCACATGGTCCGCGGTGACCATCTGCTTGGCTGCGAGAACCGGATGGATCATCGGCACATGGACAGTTCCAAACACTGAGATCTTGCGAGTCTGCGCCAACAGACCGCAGGCCCAGGTGATGGTTTCAAAAGAGGTCCCGTTGACGTCGGTCGCCCCGCCAAAACCCTTCCATCGCGCAATCGGCACAAGGCATTCAAACCCGCCTTCATCGGCGAGCCGCGCGAGCTTGAGGTTGTTATCCCACGAGGCATCCCATCGTTCCGGAAGCTTGGTGAAGGAGAGGCCGCCGGAACAGTTGGAGCCGAAGAGTCCCATCTTGAATGGATTGCCGTCGAGGATTCCCGGATTGCGCTCCGCCATGAACGATTCCCCCAAGTGAACGCCTAACTGCTCGGATTTACTCTCAACTCTTGACTGTTAACTGTCAACTGACGGCGGCGCAAGCAGCCGCGAGCACGCGCGCAGGATGCGGCGATAGGGCCACTCGCTGTTGCGGCGCGCGCTGGCCTCGTCCTGCGGTGCGGCGGCGGAGGAGCGCGCCGTGCTTTCGCGAAAGAAAATTTCCCCGATGCGCGGCTTCTTGTGGAACCAGCGCGCCAGCAGGCTTAGCTGGTCTTCGAGTTCGCGAAAACTTTGCTGTGAGGCGGCCGCCTTTGCGGGAAGTGAAGGCGGATCTCCCGCGCCTTCGAGCCACTCGCGCAGGATTTGCTCTACCGAGCGCGGCTCGCTGGCAAGTTCCGTGAAGCGCAACATGCGCGGCTCCTCGATCCGCCCGGCGCGCACCGCGAATACGGCCACAGTGTTTTCTTCCGCCGCGCGCTGCAGAACGACGGCGTTGAGGTCTTCGAGGCGCCGCGCGAGGTCCGGCAGTCCGCGCAGCGCTTCCGCTGCTTTCTCGATGCGGCGATGGACCGCGGCGGCGCGCTCGAAATCGAGCGCTTCGCTCGCCGCCTCGCGCTCGCGCTCGAGTTCCGCAGTGAGCGAGGCGCCGCCGGTCGCGAGAAACGAGACGACGCGGCCTACTTCCGCGTCGTAATCTTCCTTCGAGCAGCCCGCGAAACACGGCGCAAGACACATTTTCATTTCCGAGTAAATGCAGCCGGGAAAACTTGGATCGCGGCGAATCTTGATCTGGCAGCGGCGGATTTTGAAGAGGTCGAGAAAACCGGAAGCGAAAGTATCCGCCGCGCGGCGCGAGGCAAACGGCCCAAAATAAAATCCGTTCGCGCTGATGCGGCGCGTCGTGTAGCAGCGCGGATACGCGTTCGCGAGGCTGACCTTGAGCACGGCGGGCGGGCGCAGCCGCAGACGCTCGCGATATCCCGCAGGCCAGAGCCGCCGCGCGTGCTGCCAGTGCAGGAAACTCAATTCAAACGGAGACCCTACAACGTGGTACCGGACGCCCGCCGCGAACTCGCGCAAGTTCAGCCGCTTCGTAGCAGGATCGGGCGGCCCAAGCAGGCGCGTGAGGCGCTGACGCAGATTTGCGGTGCGAAGCAGATAGCCCTTCGCGCCTGACAATTCCGCGCGCGGCTCGACGGAAAACACCGCGGGCTGCGCGGGGACGGCGGCGAAAAATTCGGCGTCGTGCGCGGCGTCGAATTCGGCGGTGGAATCTAGTTCCTGCATGGAGGAAGTGTAACTCGTGGTTTGATGAATCGTGCGGTTGAAACCCCCGACATCCACCGTGGTTCGTAATCATGGAGGCATTGCACCATTCACAGAACACGTATGCTGGCCAGAACAGTGCAGGGAATTCCGAGCAAGATCCAGAGCGATCGTCGGCGAATTATTTGAAAATACCAACTTTGAAATTTCAGATTTCATACCCAAAAGCAAGCGATTGGAATACTTCAAGATCAAATAACTAGCGCGTGCGAAATGCGATTGGGAATCCGAGCCGAGGGCAGAACAATGCGGATGAACCGCAACTAACAATGAGCTAACAGGCATGAATACGTCTCATCGCGATTTCGCTCACGCCGCTGCCTCAGCTACATTGCTTTCCAATAGTGCCACCCTTATGTGTCAGCTCTGACTCGGACTTCAAGAAGTTCTTCAACACCCAGGCGGCGATCACCAGGCGCTGGATTTCGCTGGTGCCTTCGTAGATTTCCGTGATGCGCGCGTCACGGTACATGCGCTCGACCGGGTATTCGGCGCTGTAGCCGTAGCCGCCGTGAATCTGGATTGCTTTGTGCGTTGCGCGCGTGGCCAGCTCCGAAGCGAACAGCTTTGCAATCGAAGCTTCCATGGAAAAGCGCGCGCCTGAATCCGATTTCCACGCGGCCTTGCGGACCAGCAGGCGCGCGGCGTCAATTTCGGTGGCCATGTCGGCGAGCATGAACTGGATCGCCTGGAAATCGGCGATGGGATGGCCGAAGGCCTGCCGCTGTTTCGCGTAGGCCAGCGCCTGTTCGAGCGCGCCCTGCGCGATGCCGGTGGCCTGCGCGGCAATGCCGATGCGCCCGCCGTCGAGCGTCGAGAGCGCGATCTTGTACCCTTCGCCTTCGTTGCCGATGCGATTCGCGACGGGCACTTCGCAATCGGTGAAGGACAATTCCGTGCACGCCGTGGCGTGGATGCCGAGCTTTTTTTCTTCCTTGCCAACTTTGAAGCCGGGCGTGCCGCGCTCGACGACCAGCGCGGTGATTCCCTTTTCGCCTTTGGCAGGATCAGTGTTCGTGTAGACGATAGCCGCGTCGGCCACGCCGCCGTTGGTGATCCACGCTTTCGTGCCATTGACGATGTAGCGGTCGCCCTTGCGCACCGCTTTGGTCGCGAGCGCCGCCGCGTTCGAGCCTGCCTGCGGCTCGGTCAGCGCGTAGCATCCGATTTTTTCGCCGCGCGCGAAGGGCAGGAGAAATTGTTTCTTTTGTTCTTCGGTGCCGAAGCGGTGAATCGGATCGCAATACAACGAATTTTGCACGGAAAGAATCACGCCGGTGGAAGCGCACACGCGGGAAATTTCTTCGATGACGATGGAGTAGGAAACGTGGTCGAACCCCGCGCCGCCTTCCGATTCCGGCAGCGCCACGGCGGTCAGGCCCAGCTCCGCCGCCTTGCGAAACGTTTCGCGGGGAAAATGTCCGGTCTCGTCGATCTCTCGCGCGAGCGGCTTCACTTCGTTTTCGGCGAACTCCCGCACCGTGCGCTGCAGCATTTTTTGTTCTTCGGTGAGTGCGAAGTTCAACCGTGACTCCGGAATGGAATGATTGTGCGGGCTACTGAGCCAGCGCCTTGCGAAGCTTCGTGTACGTCGCGGAGAGGTCTTCGGGCTCGAGGCGCGTTTCGCTTACGGTGGTCATGAAATTTGTGTCGCCGGTCCAGCGCGGCACGAGGTGCAGGTGAAGGTGATCGGCAATGCCGGCGCCGGCCGCGTGGCCCAGATTCATCCCCAGGTTGAAGCCGTCCGGATGGTAGACGTCATCGATCGCCGCCATCACGCGCTGCGCGAGCAGCATCATTTCCGCCGCGGTATCTCGTTCGAGTCCGGAAAAATCCGAGGTGTGCGCGTACGGGACGATCATGACGTGGCCCGACGTGTACGGATAGCGATTCAGGATGACGTAATTTTTCACGGCGCGAAGGACGATCAGCCACTCTTCGTCCTCGTTCGCGGCAGCAGCGTTGCAGAAGACGCAACCCGAAACGTTCTTGGCTTCGGCAACGTATCGGTAGCGCCAGGGCGTCCAGAGGTAATCCATAGGAAGTATTGGCTGTGGGCGGCGAAGGGCCAGGGTCCGCCGCGCGCTTCTAACTCTGCGGCGCGACCGGCGCGGAGCCCGAGCCCGGGGCTGCCGGAGCGCCGCAGTTGACGTGGTCCTTCAACTCCTTGCTGGGCTTGAAGAACGGGATGTTCTTGGGCGGCACTTCGACCTTGGCGCCGGTCTTCGGATTGCGCCCGGTGCGGCCACGGCGCTGGCGCGTGCGAAAACTGCCGAAGCCGCGGATTTCGATGCGGTCGCCGCCTTGCAGCGCGCCGATGATGCTTTCGAAAATCGTTTCGACGACGGCCTCGGATTCTTTGCGTGGAAGTTCAGTGACGCGAACCACTTCTTCGACCAGGTCCGCTTTTGTCACGGTGGAATCGTTCATTGATGTATGCTCCGCCTAATTCTAAAATTGCACCACTCGGTGCCAGGCTCGGACGCGCCTCGGGAACGCGCCACCCGCTCGCTGACGTTAAATCTATCAGCGAGCCGCCTTTGGTGGCATTTCCATATCACCAAATGAGGCTCAAGGGAAATGTTTATTTACACTCCGGCCGGGGGACTGCCGGAGCGCCTACAAGGAACGCTTGGCCATAATCGCATCACCGATCGTGGCCTTGGCCGAGGACTTGGTCGACCGATAATCTTCCATGTCGCGGCGTTCCGCCTGCTTCTGCGCACCACGGTAGCTCAGCCCGATTTTGTGCTGGTCCAGACTGATCTTGACGATCTTGAATTCGTAATCGCGGCCGGGATCGAGCAGGCCGCTCTGGCGGACGCCGGGACGCGGCGGGCCCTGCGGCTTATCGCCACCCTTCCCGCGGCGGTCGTCGATCTCCGAAATGTGGCAGAGACCTTCGATCCCGTCGCCCAGCTCGACGAACGCGCCGAACGTGGTGACGCGCGAAACTCTTCCACGCACCAGGTCGCCCACCTTGTGCTTCTCAAACCAGGTTGACCAGATGTCGTTCACCTGTTTGACGCCAAGCGAAACGCGCCGCGTGCCCTGGTCGATCTTCAACACCTTGGCCTCGACCGTGTCGCCCTTCTTGTACACTTCGGAAGGATTCTTGATACGCCCGGTCCAGGAAATGTCGCTGACGTGGATGAGTCCGTCGAACCCTTCCTCGATTTCCAGAAAGGCGCCGAACTCGGTCAGATTGCGGATGCGCCCGCTGACCACCGTTCCCACCGGATATTTTTCGGCGAGCTGTTGCCACGGGTCAGACTGCGCCTGCTTCATGCCAAGCGAAATTCGCCGCTCCTTGGAATCGACGCCCAGAACGATGACGTCAACATCGTCGCCCACTTTCACGATTTTCGAGGGATGCTGCTTGCGCTTGGACCAGCTCATCTCGCTGACGTGCACCAGTCCTTCGATGCCCGGCTCGAGTTCGACAAACGCGCCGTAGTCCGTCAGCCCCATGATCTTGCCTGTGAGCTTTTTTCCTTGCGTGTAGCGTTCCACCACCGAGGCCCACGGGTCAGGCAGCAATTGCTTGCGCCCGAGGGACACACGTCCTTTTTCCTTGTCGTATTTGAGAATCTTGACTTCGACTTCCTCGCCCGGCGAAACAGCGTCGAGCGGGCTTGCCACGCGGCCCCAGGACATGTCCGTGATGTGCAGCAGCCCATCGATGCCGCCCAGGTCCACGAACGCGCCGTAGCCGGTGACGTTCTTGACCACGCCGCGCACGATCTGTCCCTCGGCCATCGAGTCCAGCATGGCCTGCCGCTGCGACGCCACCTGCTCGTCCAGGATCGCGCGGCGGCTGACGACCACGTTCCCGCGCTTGCGGTTCATCTTCAGCACGCGGACGGTGAGCTCGCGGCCCTTCCATTCGTCAAGGTCGCGCACCGGATGCAGATCGGCTTGCGATGCGGGCAAAAATGCGCGCACGCCGATGTCCACCACCAGGCCGCCCTTGATGTGGTCCACAATTTTTCCGTTGATGTCAGATCTTAGTGCGGTAAGCCTCTTCAATCTTGCCCCAGATGCGGCGGCGCTTCACGCGCTGGTAGGACAGCAACACCATCCCTTCCTTGCGATCGCCTGTCCGCTGGACTTCTACAGGCTCACCGACTACCAGAGGGAACGGCCCATCCAGTTCCGCGAATTCCTGCGCGGGAATCAGGCCTTCGGTCTTGCCGCCCAGGTTCACGACCACGCCGAGGTCGGTTATCGCCACGACCTGTCCCGATTCGATTTCGCCTTCCGCCGGCGCCTGATGAGGCACGGCGTATTGCTCCATGAGCTGTTCCATCTCGGAGGTTGATTCCGTCGGAGGCTCGCCGGAATCCAGAGCGGTTTCCACCGTTTCGCTCACGTTGGAATGCTCGACGGCGGCAGCGCCATCGGGCGCCGCAACGGGCTCGGAAGGATTCACGGTGACTACGGCAGGCTCGGCCGGAGGCGTTGGAGCAACGGCAAGAGGTTCTTGCGCTTGAGCCGCGGCAGGCTCAGCCTGCCCGGTTTCTGCGTTTACGGTTTGTTCCGGCGCCGCTGCCGCGGCGGTTGCGGTCTGTCCGGCGGAAAGCTCCGCGCCGGGGTTTTCGTTGTCGGAAAACATTGAACTGCCTCCAGTGAGGTCCCTGCGTCGCTCCCAATAGGAAACGCTCGGGTTATCTTCCGAGTCACGGGGAGGTGCAAGGAAGGAAGTGCGGCTTCCCACCCAGGTGCCACACGGAGGGGATGATACCCGCGCTCTGTGGCCTGTGTCAATGAAAGCGGTAAGGGGGGCGTGATTCGTGGTTTGTGACTCGTGATCCGTGAAACGTCGGGAGTTGACAGTCGAGAGTTAAGAGTCGGAAGTTTCCGATGGCCAAGTTCGCCTTTGAATAGAAAGGCATTAGCTCTCGACGCTTAGTTCCTGAATGTAAGTGTCCTTCCCGCGCCACGAATCACGATTCACGAATCGCAATTCACGACCGCACCCGCCCGGCTTGGCGGACTTCGCGGCGGTAATCGGGGGCGAAGAGCTCGACTGTGCGGCACATTTCATACAGGCGGGAGCGGATGCGCATGCCGAGGCGGTCGGTGAGAGTATCCTCGCGGGCGGCGGAGACGGCCTGGCCGGAGGGGAGTTGAGATCTCCGTGGTGCGGGCATCGGAGTCGGCCCGGCGTTATCGAGATAATTCGTTGTCAGCAGCGTGATGCGCTTTTCGTTGTACCGGGAATTGAGGATGTGGCCGACGGTTTCCATGGCCCATGGAGAAGGCTTGCTGGCGCCGAGATCATCGAGGAGCAAGACGTCGGCGGTCAGCACGGGCTCGAGGACGCCGAGTTCGCTGGTTTGGCTTTCCGGATTGTAGCTGCCCTGAATTTCCTTGAGCAGTTCGCGGTAGTCGTAGAAAAGTCCTGTGTGCCCGCGCAAAACGATTTGCCGGAGAGCGGCTACGGCGAGGTGCGTTTTGCCCGCGCCGCACGGGCCCATGAGCAGGAGACCCGTGTCGGTGCCGAGAGGATAATCACGAGCAAACGCTTCCGTGACCAGCTTGGCCTGCTCGAGGGCGTGGTTCCACTTGGGATACTCAGGGCCGTTTTCATCGTCATAAAGTTTGGTATCGAAGTTGTCGAAGTCGCAGTGTTCGTAGCGGTTCGGAAGGCGCGCGCGCCCCATCACACGCGCGGCGCGGTCCTTGCCCGTGCAATCGCAGGGCACGGCCCAGACGCGCTTTTTCGTGTTGGTGCCCTCGATGGGCTTTTCCCAGGAACCGCGCGTCAATTTTTCATCTTCCGCGACGCGGTCGACGGTCTTCCATCCAGTGCCGCCGCAGAGAGGACAATCCGGTTGCGCCATAAAACCAGCATAGGCGCGCCGCGAAACTTGCGCAAGCCGTCCAACCCTGTGGAAAGAATTGCGCGTGTGGAAAAGAGAAAAATGGAACCACGGATGAACACAGATACACACAGATGAAAAACAAATCAAAATCAAAATAGGAAAAGGAAACCCGCGCCTTTGTGGTTTTATCAGTGTTCCCGCCGCGGCGGGTGTTTATCTGTGGATTCAGCCCTTGTGGACTCGGATCACTTTCGGAGGAGGGACACGCACCAGGGCGTCGTCCTGGGGGCGCGCGGTGGCCGAGCGGAGACCGCGAGCGAGTTCCTGTTGCACGAACGAAGTGAACGCTTCCATCTGGTGCTGCATTTCGGCCATCTTTTCGCGCATGTTCAGAATGATTTCGATTCCCGCGAGGTTGACGCCCATTTCGCGCGTCAGTGTCAGGATCACCTCCAGGCGTTCCAGGTCGGAGTCCGTGTAGAGCCGCGTGTTGCCATCGGACCGCGACGGTTTCAGCAGGCCTACGCGTTCGTATAGCCGCAGCGTCTGCGGATGCAGTTTGTACAATTCCGCTACCGCCGAAATCATGTATCCGGCGCGGGCCTTTTTTCGTTTTGGATTTACGCGCGTCATTGCTGCGCTCCTTACGTCTGGGCCTTGGCGCGGTCAAACAGATCCTTGCGCGGATCTTCCGGCGCGATCTTCTCCAGTTCCTTCAAGAGTTCGCGTACGCGCTCGTCCACCGGCTTCGGCACCATGACTTGCAGCTCAACGTATTGGTCGCCGCGTTGCCCGTGAACCCGAACCGAAGGCACGCCCTTTTCGCGGAGGCGCAGTTTCTGCGCGCTATTCGTTCCCGGGGGAACGCGCAGGAGGGAACGCCCGTCGATCGTAGGCACTTCGATCTTCGCGCCGAGCGCCGCCTCGGTGACGGTGATCGGCACGGTGGTGTAAATGTCGTCGCCGCGGCGGTCGAAAAACGGATGCGGCTGAACGTCGGTGATGATGTAGAGGTCTCCCGGCGGCTGGCCCGCCGTTCCTGCATTACCGCGTCCGGCTACGCGAACGCGCGATCCGGTCTGCACGCCCGCGGGAATGCGAATTTCAATCGTGTCCGCGCGCCGCACGCGCCCGTCGCCGCCGCACAGGCGGCACATGTTTCGCAGGTGTCCCGTGCCGCCGCAACGCGAGCACGTCAGATTGAAGCGCATCTTCCCGCTCGTCTGCGTGACTTGCCCCGTGCCGCCGCAGGCGTTGCAGGTTTGTGCCTGGCCGGCCGCGCCCGTGCCGTGGCATTCGGTGCATGTGTCGAGGCGCGAGATCGTGAGTTTTTTTATGGTGCCGCGAACGGCTTCCCAGAAGCTGATTTCGATCTGGTATTCGAGGTCCGAGCCCGGCTCGGCATGAGAAGGCGCTTCGGCCGCCGCGCCGCCGCCGCCGCGAAAGAACTGGCCGAACAGATCCCGGAAACTCGGCCCCGCGCCGGCGCTTCCACCGCCAAAATCGAAACCGCCAAAATCAAAATGAACGTCGCCGCCGTCCCCTGTGCCGGGGATTCCGCCTGCGCCGGGAGTTTCAAAGCCGAACTGATCGTACATCTGCCGTTTCTTGCTGTCGGAGAGAACGTCGTAGGCTTCCTGCACCTGTTTGAATTTTTCTTCCGAGGATTTGTCGCCGGGGTTCAGGTCAGGATGATATTTGCGCGCGAGTTTCCGGTAGGCTTGCCGGATTTCTTTTTGTGCGGCTTTGCGGGAGACGCCCAGAAGTTCGTAATAGTCTTGTTTGGTTGTTGTAGCCATTTAAAATCAGTGACCCGTGATTCGTGACCTGTGACCCGTGAAAAACAAACCGGGTGCCCCATCCTTGCCGGTTTTGCAAGGGTGGGGATTTTCGGATTGCCAATCCCCACATTCCGGGTTGGCCTGGACTCTAAACCCCCACCGTTTGAAATGCGCAAAGGGTGGGGCATCCGCAATTCTTCACCCGCAACACTTCACCCGTGATGCTTGACCCAAATTCCTTCACAACTTTTCCCAGTGGGCGTTGATGGCTGCCAATTCCTGCTGCTCGCGCTGGTGTTCGTCGCGGCGGCGGCGGCGCTCTTCGTCCAGCTTGCCGCCCATGGCGGCTTCCTTTTGATTGGCGCGGTCGATCCATCGATCGATCCAGGCCGTCCTGGCTTCCACGCTGGGGACGTCGGAGCGAAATCGAATGAACGTTCCGCTGATATCCACGGCGCGGGGAGGAAAGTCGGGCGGCGGCGCTTGCTGCGTTTCGTAAAACAAACGCTTCCAATCAGCCGTCGGCGTTTCCGAAAGGACGATTTGAATCATGAACAAATCCTCCCGCAATTTTTGGATAGCATGCGGCGGGCCGGTCCGCTTGATGCCCTCGTACGTGGTCAACGCTGGCTCCTGTAGGATCACTAAGAAAACTCGCGCCGCGCGGAGGCGTAATCTCCGCTCCCGCGCGGCGCGCTCCGTTTAATTCGGCTTCTTCGTCTCGTCGACGTCCACGTATTCGGCGTCGATCACTTCGCCTTCCGGGGGCTGGCCCGGTCCGGCCTTCGGCGCGCCCGGCCCTGGTTCGGTGGAACCCGCGGCGCCCGCAGCCCCTGCCTGCGCTCCGCCAGTCTTGTAGAGCACCTCGGCGAGTTTGTGCGAGGCGCTCTCGAGTTGCAGCGTCGCCGATTGAATCTGCTCGAGGATTCCGCCAGCAAGCGCGGACTTGGCTGACCTGACCGCCTCTTCCACCGGCTTGGTGTCGGATTCGGAAAGTTTGTCGCGATTGTCGGTAATCAGCTTCTCGACCTGATACACGCGGTTGTCGAGAATGTTTCGCGCCTCGATTTCCGCGAGCTTCTTCTTGTCCTCATCGGCGTGCGCCTCGGCATCGGACCGCATCTTGTCGGCCTCTTCCTTGCTGAGTCCGGTGGAAGCGGTGATCGTGATTTTCTGCTCCTTGTTCGTTGCGCGATCTTTCGCGGAAACGTTGAGGATGCCGTTGGCGTCGATGTCGAACGTGACCTCGACTTGCGGCAATCCCCGCGGCGCCGGCGGAATTCCCATCAGGTGGAATTTGCCGAGCGTGCGATTGTCTGGCGCCATCTTGCGCTCCCCCTGGAGGACATGAATCTCAACCGACGGCTGGTTGTCCGCCGCGGTCGAGAACACTTCCGACTTGCGCGTCGGAATGGTGGTGTTCCGCGGGATCAGCACGGTCATCACGCTGCCCAAGGTTTCCACGCCCAGCGACAACGGGGTTACGTCAAGCAGCAGGATATCCTTCACCTCGCCGCCCAGCACGCCGCCCTGAATCGCCGCGCCGACCGCGACCACTTCATCCGGATTGACTCCCTTATGCGGTTCCTTGCCGCCAAACAAATCCTTGACGATTTCCAGCACGCGCGGGATACGCGTCGAGCCGCCCACCAGCACCACTTCGTCAATCTTGTCCGGCGTGACGCCCGCATCAGCAAGGGCCTGCTTGGTCGGACCGATGGTCCGCTGCAGGATGTCTTCCATGAGCTGTTCGAGCTTCGCGCGCGTCAGCTTCAACTGCAGGTGCTTCGGACCGGACGCGTCGGCCGTCAAGAAGGGCAGATTGATGTCCGTCTCCTGCATTTGCGACAATTCGATCTTGGCTTTTTCCGCGGCTTCCTTCAGCCGCTGCACGGCCATGCGATCCTTGCTGACGTCGATGCCCTGGTCCTTTTTAAATTCCGCGATCAGCCAATCGACAATGCGATTGTCGACGTCATCTCCGCCCAGATGCGTGTCGCCTGCCGTCGCCTTCACTTCGACAACGCCTTCGCCCACTTCGAGGATGGAAATATCGAACGTGCCGCCGCCAAGATCGTAGACCGCGATGGTTTCGTCCTTCTTTTTATCGAGGCCGTAAGCCAGCGCCGCGGCGGTAGGCTCGTTGATGATGCGAAGCACTTCCATACCCGCAATTTCGCCCGCCTGCTTGGTCGCCTGCCGCTGGCTGTCGTTGAAATACGCCGGGACAGTGATGACCGCCTTGGTCACCTTTTCGCCGAGGAAATCCTCAGCGGCAGTCTTCAGCTTCTGCAAAATCATCGCGGAAAGTTCCGGCGGGGTGTAGGCCTTGCCGAAGATTTCGACGCGCGCGTCATCATGCGGCCCACGCGTAACCCTGTAGGGGACGCGCTTGGTCTCGTCCGCCACTTCGTCATACCTGTGGCCCATGAACCGCTTGATCGAATAGACCGTGTTTTCCGGATTGGTCACCGCCTGGCGCTTGGCCACCTGGCCGACAAGCCGCTCGCCCGTCTTGGTGATGGCTACGACCGAAGGGGTCGTTCGCCCGCCTTCCTGGTTCGGAATCACCACCGGCTCTCCGCCCTGCATTACGGCAACAACCGAATTGGTCGTCCCCAGGTCAATTCCAATAATTTTACTCATAACTGACTTTCCTCCTCCTAATCTCGCCCGGTAAGAACCGGCATGAGTCCATTAGATGCAGGCATTCTACATATTGAGTGTGTTGTTGTCAAGTATTTTGACTGCCTTGTATCCTGTTTGTTTGCATACAATTAAGGTGGTTTTGTCCTTCCATATCCCGTTTTCAGATTGAGCGGCGAAACTACTTGTTTGCTGGACAACAGTAGGGGCACGGCATGCCGTGCCCCTACCTATGCGCTGTATGCCGCCAATGAATTCCCAGGGAGGACTAAGCAATCAGGGCCATGTGGATAACCCAGCCCTTGTTCCACACGTCTATGAGTGCAGAAGGACCCAATTTTGGGTTAGAATGCGGTGCTCACCAAATCCCAAGGAGATTGTCGAGTGAAATCGCTTCCCGTCCGCCAGATTGGATTGCTGACCTTTGCCGCGCTATGCATTCTAGCGCCCGGACCTTTCGCCAAGCAGCAGACGAAAGCGCCCGCACCTTCGGGCGAAAAGGCCGCCCCTGCAGCAACGAGCCCGGCTTTTAAGAAAACGATCGGGAATCCGAACGCGCCGATCACCATGGAGGTTTTTGGCGACTTCCAGTGCCCGGCCTGCCGCGGTTTTTTTGAGACCACGGTGAAACAGGTGATCGACGATTACGTGATCCCGGGAAAGGTGTACCTCATCCACCGTGATTTCCCGCTGGATATGCATCCCTACGCGCGCCAGGCGGCGCGGCTTGCAAATGCAGCCGCGGAATTCGGGCAATTTGAAGCCATCGAGCGGGCCCTGTACGATCACCAGGATGAATGGTCCACCAAAGGGAATATTGACGAGGTGATAGCCTCTTACTTCCCTCCCGCGCAATTCAAAAAATTCCAGACCTTTGAATCGCAGCACATCAGCGAGATCAACGCTTCCATCGAACGCGACCGCGCCATGGGGATGCAACGCAATGTGAACCAGACGCCGACGATTTACATCACGGCGCACGGCAAGACCGAAGCCCTTCCCGGCGGCGGGGTGGACTACAAACTGCTGAAGAGCTATTTTGACTACCTGTTGCGCCAATAATCATGGCTACCACCGCGATTCCGTCGGAAACTTCGCCGCATACGGCTGCGTGGCCGCGAACGCTGCTTGTGGTGGGGCGCGTCGCGCTGGGCTTGATTTTCCTCATTGCTGCCTACACGAAGCTGCACTTCGCCGGCGAATGGCACTTGCGCGATTATCAATTCTTCTTTGCCATGGCCATCGATTCCTACAAGATGCTGCCTATTTCAGCGGTTCAGTTGATGGCGCAAATCCTTCCATGGTTTGAACTGGCACTTGGCGCGCTACTGATCGCCGGCGTTGCCGTGCGCTGGATCGGCTTGCTTACCAGCGGACTGCTGCTGGTTTTCATCGGGGCTATGGCCCGCGCCAAGATGCTCGGCCTGGAAATCAATTGCGGCTGTTTCGGCAACAATGAGAAGCTGGGTTGGGCCACGTTGCTTCGTGATAGCAGCCTGCTCGTTCTGGCCCTGGCCGTCACCATCGGAGCGTTTCTCATTAAGAAACGGCAAGACACAGTATCTTCCTGATCTGAGCATTCACATCCCTTGTTTGCGTTAGAATGAAACTCCCATGGTAGATTTGCCGCCGATCACGCTCCGCTTGCGCGGCCGCAAGGTTGTCGGGCGTCTCGCCTTTTCCCTGCTGCTGCTGGGCTCGATTGCCGTCGGCGGCGTGGCAGGACTGCTGTTTGTTTATTCCAGCGATCTCCCGCAAATTCGCGCCCTCGAAGATTTCCAGCCCGACCTGGTCACCGAACTTTACGCGGACGACGGCCAGGTGGTTGGCAACTTCGCCCTGCAGCGGCGCGTGCTGCTCACCTACGAGCAATTTCCTCCGGTCCTGAAGGATGCGATTCTGACCACGGAGGATCAGCACTTCGAACAGCACTGGGGCGTGGATTTCACGCGCGTGGCGGGTGCAGCCTGGAAAGATATTCTGGCGCATCGCGTGGTGGAGGGCGCCAGCACCATCACCATGCAACTTGCCGGCACACTTTTTCTGGACCGCTCTGATCGCAGGATGGGCCGCAAGATTCAGGAAGCGCTGCTGGCTCTTCAAATCGAGCGGCATTATTCAAAGCAGCAAATTTTTACGATGTATTGCAATCAGATTTATCTTTCCCACGGCAACTACGGTTTCGAAGCGGCTTCGGAATATTATTTCGGCAAGCCGGTGGGCAAGCTGAACGCGCAGGAAGCGGCCTTGCTGGCGGGATTGATCCGTGGTCCAAGTTATTCGCCGATCCTGCATCCGCAACGCGCGCTCGCGCGGCGCAATCTGGTGCTGGAGCTCATGGCGCATTCGGGGAAAATTACGGATGCGCAGTCGCGGCAAGCGATCGCGCAGCCGCTGGGGTTGCGTCTGCAGGCTCCGCGAAATACGCTGGCTCCTTATTTTGTCGAGGAAATCCGCAAATATCTGGAAAGCACGTACGGCACCGAAATGGTGCACCAGCGAGGCCTGCGCGTATACACAACCCTCAACGTCACGATGCAGCAGGCCGCCAACCACGCCATTCGCGACGGCCTCCACGCCTATGACCGCCGCCACGGCTGGCGCGGCAAACTGGACAACATCCTGGTGGACAAGACCGACACGCTGGACTCCTATGAGGACGATGACTGGCGCTGGCCGATCAATAGAGGCGACTACGTGCAAGGCCTCGTCACTGCCGTCGACCAGAAGGCTGCGGCGATTAAAATCGGCTCGCTTCACGCGCTGCTCACGCAGCCGGATTTTGCCTGGACTGGCCACAAATCTCCCGCCGACTTGTTAAAGCCGGGCGACCTTGTGGAGATCAGCATCAAGGAAATCAACGGCGTCGTCGCGCACGTCCAGCTGGAGCAGAATGTCGGCCCGCAAGCGGCCATGGTGGCGATCGACAATCCGACTGGTGAAATCAAAGCCATGGTCGGCGGTTACAGTTTCGATGAATCGAAATTCAACCGCGCGACGCAGGCGCAGCGGCAGGTTGGATCTTCTTTTAAAATCTACGTGTATTCAGCCGCTGTGGAGCAGGGCTTCACTCCCTTCGACACGATTCTGGACGCGCCGTTCACCACCATGAGCGGCGGCCAGCCCTACTCGCCACACAATTACGACGAGCATTTTGAGGGCGTGATCACGCTGCGCCGCGCGCTTGACGGCTCGCGCAACGTTCCTGCGGTGAAGCTCGCCGAAAAAGTCGGCATGAACAGCGTGATTGACATGGCCCGTCGCTTCGGCATCACCAGCCCCCTGCCGCCGTATTTGCCCATCACGCTTGGCGCTGCGGATTTAAATCTGCTCGAGCACACGTCAGCATTCACCGTGTTTCCTGACGATGGCATCCGCATCGATCCGCACATGATTCGGCGCGTGACGACTTACGATGGCGCGTTGCTCGAGCAAGCGCATCCCCTGGTTCACGACGTGGTGGAACCTGACGTCGCGCGCACGATGACGGCGATGCTCCAGGACGTCGTCCAGCGCGGCACCGGAACGCCCGCGCGCGCACTGGGCCGCCCTGCGGGCGGCAAGACCGGCACGACCAACGATTTCACCGACGCCTGGTTCATCGGCTTCACTCCGGAAATTACCGCCGGAGTGTGGGTCGGCTATGACGATAAATCGGTGTCGCTCGGCAAGCCTGAAACCGGCGCCGTCGCCGCGTTGCCGATCTGGCTCGAATTCATGCAAGGGGCGCTGGACGGCAAGCCCGTGCAGGCGTTCCAAAATGTCGAGTCACTGGATAGAGTCGCGCTGACGAAAAATGTAAAAGTGGACACGCCGGACAGCGCTCCAACAGAGGCCGGCGAAGGCCCGACTACGCTGGAGGCCGCTCCGGAAAACACCCCAACCGTTCCCGGGATCGTGCCTGCGGGCGAAGCTCCCGCCAAGGTTATCCCTCCGGCGCAAACTCCGCCTCCAGCCCCCAATCCTCGCAGCTAGCCCTACAAGGCGATGGATCGGAACCCGTTGGGCGTTGCGCTTTTAAGGCCTGCGTGCTAAAAATTCCCTGGAGGTGCCATGTTGAAACGAGTTTTTGTACCCTCTGCAATATTGGCCGTGAGCGTTCTGGTATGGGGCGTCCCTCTGTTCGCTCACCACGGAACTGGCGTGGCTTATCAAGAGGACAAGTTGGTTACGCTGAAGGGAACCGTGACGGAATGGATTTGGTCCAACCCGCATTGCGGGATTCTGCTTGATGTGACGGACGAGCAGGGCAACCTGGTGCACTGGGGCGCCGAGTTGGGCAACCCGCACATGTTGTCCAGCGCGGGTTTCAACAAGGATCTACTGAAACCGGGGGACAAAGTGACCATCACCGGACACCCTTCCCGATCCGGCGCGCCACGCGTGGAGTTTAGAACTATGGTGCTTTCCGACGGCCGAACGTTCGCGATGGGTGGCGTCAAGGGAAATGGCGAGAAGGCGGACACGGATTACCAGTAGGTAAATCAGACAGTTTGGCGAAATTTTATGCGTAGCTTTCACGTTCACTCCTGCGACCCATGCTATGAAACTCAATTTGAGAACAGGATCGCGATGAATTGCCGAAGGAGATTGACCATGTGGAATCGACTCCTCAAATCGTTGGAGATCCTGGTGGCAGTGCTGGCGTTCTCGTGTTTTGCTTTCGGTCAAACGTACGGTACCCCCGGATACTCACCCGGAGCGTGGAAACCCGACGAATTGCCGAAAGAGATTTCCAAGCCGAAGCCATTCAATCCTCGCGACCTGTCCGGAGTGTGGTCCACTCCCACAACGCCAGGCTATTTCGAGAGGCACTCCCTCGACGACAAGTGGATCGACATCAAGGATAAGAAAGTCCCGCCGCAGATGAGGTCGAACACCACGCCTCCGCCGATGACGGAGTGGGGTAAAGCGAAATTTGACGCCAACAAAGTCAGCTACGGTCCGAGAGCAGTTGAGCCCGAATTGAACAACGATCCGGTTTCGCAGTGTGAACCCCTGGGCTATCCGCGCGACTTGTGGGAGGCGAATCTGAGGCCGTTCGAGTTCATTCAGCTTTCGGACAGAGTGCTGCAGCACATGCAGTACCACGACGTGTGGCGCACGATCTGGACCGATGGGCGGGCGCTTCCGAAGGACCCCGATCCGGCCTGGTACGGATATGCGATCGGCAAGTGGGAGGGAGATACTTTTGTCGTGGAGTCCATCGGCTACGACGACAGGACGTGGCTCGATCATTTCGGCAATCCGCACAGCGACCAGATGCGCATCGTCGAACGCTGGCGGCGCGTTGACAAGGACACGCTGAAACTCGATATGACGCTCACCGATCCGAAAACGTATACCAAGCCGTGGGTGGCGGAGACCATCACGTTCGTCAATCCGAAAGCGGCAATTTTTGAGGAAATCTGTTCTCCGTCGGAAGAGCACCGGTTTAACAACGAAATCAGGGATGAATCGAAGGCGATTTCCAAGCCCTAGTGTCTTTGTAGGGCACGGCTTCAGCCGTGCCGCAATGCATGCAGGATCGATGCGGCTTTAGCCGCTGCCTCGTTCAAAATCAAATTGCCACGCTCGCTCTGAATCGTTCGTGACTAGACACCAGACTACTTCCACGTGCGCGCGATCATTTCATCCACATCGCGCACACCTCGCTCAAGATTTTCGGCCGGAAGAAACGCTGCGACGTACCGATCCGGGCGAATCAGAACCAACCCCGGTGGCATGTTTTTCATGGAGCGCGAGAATTCGCCGCCAGCGTCGAAAACGGAGGGGACACCATTTGGCGCCGGAATGGATTCGCCGGGCGCACGGATCGCGACTCGCTGAAGGTGCAGAGGCTGCCACAAATCGTCGGGCAATTTATCAAAGAGGCTTGCGGGGGTTTGCGGCAAAGTGACCAGCGCGAAATTGTTCCCCAGAAATTCATCCAGCAGCGCTGTGCGGTCCGCGGCGCGAACTTCGGGCTGCGGGAAGAGTCTTCCGATCAACGCATCCGCCCCGTGCTTGCTCCTGCGTGCGAGAAAGCCCGCGTCGAAGCGAGGCTTGGGCTTGTATTTCATTTCCGCGAAATAGGCGCGCGCGGGCGGGACGACGCTGAGCAGTCGAAACGCGGCCTGCAACGCAAAAGCATTCCATGCGCTGCGAGGCATCATGACTTTGCCCATTCGCAAGGCAAGCAGAATCATTTCCCACGCATGGTTGCGGCGCTCCTGCTCGTAGGTGTCGAGCAGGCTCGGGCCCAACCGGCCCTGGATGACGGCGGCGAGCTTCCACGCGAGATTGTGCGCATCGCGGATGCCGCTGTTCATTCCCTGCCCGGCGAAGGGAGGGGTGAGATGCGCGGCATCGCCAACCAGGAAAATGCAGCTGTCGCGCCAGCGGTCCGCCATGCGGGCATGAAAGGTGTACACGCGGCTGCGGCGGAGCGGAGTGTGCTCTTCACCATGCGGGCTCAGCAATTTCCTGGTGAATTCGGGAGAGGTGACCTCCGGCTCGGTTTCGCCATCGTGCAACATGAATTCAAAGCGCCGCGTGCGATCCGGGCCGGGAAGCGAGAGGCATGGGCGCGCCGGATCGCAAAACACTTTTGTGTCGCGTGTGGGGTCTCGCGTTTCTTCGAGATCAAGGATGAGCCAGCGTTCCCGGAATGTGGAACCGCTGAGTTTGATGCCTAGCTTTTCGCGGACGAAACTGCGGCCTCCGTCGCACGCGACAAGATAGGGAGTGGAGACTTCGGTCAAGCTTCCGTCAGCACGCCGGAAGACGAGATCAACCGCGTCCGCACCTTGCCGGAAGTCAATCAATTCGGTGCTGAACCAAGCCTCGGACCGCGTCTCCGCAACCGCGTGCGTACAGAAATTGTCTCGCAACTGCTGCTCGAAGATTGGCTGGCGAAATGCGTTCCGCCGCGGATAGCCATATTCTTTTGCGGTGGGACGAACCCGCAGGAAACACGACCCTCCCGCGCTGAAGTAATCGGAGCCGTAACCGAGGACGACGCGTGACACAACAGTGTCGACCACTCCGATCGCCTGCATGGTGCGCAGCGATTCGTCGTCAATCGAGACCGCCCTCGGTTCCTGGACAGTCGTTTCGTTGCGTTCGACGAGCAGAACGTCAACGCCATAGCGAGCGAGGAGATTTGCGGCGGTGAGCCCGTTTGGCCCTGCTCCCACAACCACGACGGGCCATACCTGATCTGGTTTCATATAGCTGCGAAGGTAAAATCAGCCTGGCCATCCATGCACTGCAACTAGGGAGTCCTGAGCCGCATTACGATGTCCGGCGAAAATTGTCGGAAATGCTTCAAGTTCCATGTGTATATGCACTCGGCTTCCGCTTTCATCGCGCACTGCCCAAGCAACGCATCGTAAATGGTGCCTCCTACAATTCCAGCCGCCGCAGCCTCCTTCAAGGCGCCGTAGTATTCGTCGGCCGTCAGCGAAACGATGGTCAGGCGTTCTCGGACATTCTCCAGAAACAACAACACTTGCTCGCCGTTCAAACGGTGTTTTCCCGGTAATCGAGTTGCGGTCGCATAGAATTCCGCAAGGCTATGCGCTCCGCAGCAGCCTTGCTTATTGTCGGCTTTGAGAAAAGCGCCCAGACTCGCCTCGTGATGCACGTGGTCTTCAAAAAAGCACGGAAGCAACACGGAAGTGTCGAAGAAAAACTTCATGAGCGCTTGCCGAGAATTTGATCTTCGCGTTCCTGGCGGACTTCCTGTACGGTCTTGTCAACGGTCTCCTGGCTGAGAGGCTCGCCCGAACGATAGACCCAAATGCCGTATTTTTTTCGGAGTTGCACATTTCCTCGCGTGGGACGCAAGGTGATTTCATCCCCCGAACTCTCGACCTCGAGAGTGTCCCCCGCCTCCAACCGCAATTCGTCGCGGAGTGGCTTCGGGAGGACGATTCTACCGGCTTTGTCGAGGGTCAATCTGCCAGTCATATTCCCATTTTATAATGGCATTTGCCATTTGTAAATGGTATTTGTCTAACTTGCACACAACAAGTGGTTTGGCTCACCCGTTTTGCCAAACCCATCGATGTTCCCCTACTTGATGGCGATGGGATTTACGGGAGATCCGACCGCCTTTGTGATCGGCAGAGGCGGGGCGCAGAAAAAGAATTCGTATACGTGGTCCTGCGCGCAATCCGTCGCCAGATCTTTCAGGTAGAAAATTTCGCCCATGCTGATGCCAATCATGGGGATGACCACCCAGTGCCAGGGCTGCGACGCGGCGCTCGTTTCGTTTGGCCGGACTTCGCAGCCCCAGGTGTCCGCGCAGATCGCGGCGATGTCCGTCTTGCGAATCCACTCGGCGGTTTCAAAGCGCAGGCCGGGGGCGTTGCCGCCCGCATAGCCTTCCCATTTGCCCGCGCTCAGGCAGCGCTCCATATGCCCTGTCCGGACGATCACAAAATCGCCCTTGCGAATTTCAACGCCTTGCGCGGCGGCGCATTTTTCGAGCTCGGCCGTGCCGATGCCGTAGCCGTCGTCGAGCGAGTCCACGCCCTTGTGCCGGGCCACGTCCAGCAGCACGCCGCGACCGACCATTTTGTCTTTCACATTTTCGATGCCGTTTTTTTGCGCTCCGGTTGAATCGACGAGGCGCGCATCGTAACCGTTCCACATTTTTTCGCCGTAAAACACGTGGGCCAGCGCGTCCCACTGCGTGCCGCATTGCAGAGGCATGGAAACCATGTCGTCGGCATATCGTATTCCGATGGATTCCTGGCGGCCGGCGACCGCGTCGGTTCCGGTGGCCAACATTGTGTGGATGGGATTGAAGCGGTTGCCCCACAGGCCACTCTGCGGGCCGTTGCTGTCAAAATTGAGCGCCAGCGAAAACACTTTTCCTTTGCGGATGAGGCGCGCCGCGTTGACAATGTCTTGCGGCGAAATATTGTTCAGCGTGCCGGCCTGGTCGTCGGCGCCCCAGCGACCCCAATTTGTCAAGCGTTCCGCGGCGGAGTGGATGTCCTGGAGCGTTACTTTGTCCTTCGGTTCAGTCATGAGCCTCAATCCTCTATGGGATGGTCACGGTCACGCGCACAAACTTATAGATGATCTTGACCGGAAATTCCATACTTTCGCGTTTCGTAACGCAGCCCGTGAAAGATTACGACTGACTCGAATGTTTTCCGTAGCGCTGGCGTCTCGCCGGCAGTTTTCAGGTTTCCGCGTAATTCAAAGATGCCCGCGGGACGCCGGCGCTACAAAACCATCGCACGCCGGGTAAGTCGTCTAACTTTTTTCGAGCCGCGGGGCATTCTGCTAGAGTAAACCTTCACCAATACCGGGCTGCGACAAATTGGAAGGAGAGCGATGGAGTCTAAAACCGTAGGCATGATTGGACTGGGAATCATGGGATCGGCAATGTCGGGCAATCTCATTCGGGCGGGATTCAAGGTCCTGGGCTACGACGTGCTCCCGCGGCGCCGCGAGGAGCATCGAAAGGCAGGAGGAAATGTCGCGCGGAGCTGCCGGGAAGTGGCCAAGAGATGCGACATTGTTGTGACTTCGCTGCCATCTTCCGAAGCGCTGCTGGACACCACTGCGGAACTCGCCAGGTCATCACACGCCAATCAAATCATCATCGAGACCAGCACGCTGCCAATCCCGGTGAAAGAAGAAGCGCGCCAACGCCTGACGTCGCGCGGCACAATTCTGCTCGATTGCACTCTGAGCGGCACGGGCGCGCAGGCGCGCGTCAAAGACCTGGTCGTATACGCGAGCGGCGATCGCAAATCCTATCGCCGCATCGCTCCTGTGCTGGACGGTTTTGCGCGCGCGCATTACTACGTCGGCGCGTTCGGCGCGGGCTCCAAAGTAAAATTCGTCGCGAATCTTCTGGTGGCGATTCACAACGTTGCGGCGGCCGAAGCCATGGTGCTAGCTATGAAATCGGGGCTCGACCCGGCGGTGGTGTTGAAGGTGGTCGCCGACGGCGCGGGAGCTTCGCGCATGCTGCAGGTGCGGGGCCCGATGATGGTGAAGGGCGACTACTCCGAAGCAACGATGAAAGTGCAGACCTGGCAGAAAGACATGACGATCATCGGCGACTACGCGCGAAAGATCGATTGCCCGACGCCGCTGTTTTCGGCCAGCGCGCCTTTCTATACGGCCGCGATGGCGATGGGGCATGGCGCGGAGGATACCGGAGTCGTGTGCGCTGTGCTCGAGAAAATGGCGAACAATCCGCGGCGGCGGTGATCTTAGTGGCGCAGGCTTCAGCCTGTGGGTTTTGTCCTTGCAAAAACCCACAGGCTGAAGCCTGCGCCACCGATTTGCCTAGACGCGGCGGTCTTCGGCCTTCGCCGATGCAAGCTGCGTGGCGCGTGAAGCGTCCAGCGCCTGCTCAATCGTCTCGAGCGAGCGGCCTTTCGTTTCCATGCCGATGAAAATGTAGGCGAGACCCGCAAGCGCGAACCAGGCTGCGAGGTAAGAGAACGAAGGCAGCAGCGCCGCGACGGACGCCTTCGGCGTGATGATGTTCGAGGAGCCCACGATGAGCGCGAGGCCCAGCGGGCCGATCACTTTTCCCAGGCCGCCGAATCCGTAGGCCGAGCCCATGCCGGTGGTTCGCAGGGCGACAGGCCATACTTCGGCTGAATAGGGGCCGACGATCGCGAAGCCTCCGTCGGCAAACGCGTTGTTCACGATCAAGAGCAGCCAGAATAGCGAGATCGTTCCGAAAAAAACATCGTGGTAAATGGCAGCCGCAACCATCAGGATCGCCGCGCCGAAACTGGCGATCGCGCCGGACGCCCTCCGGCCGATCGCGTCCGAAAGATAAGACAATCCGACTCGCCCGAACAAGCCCGCAAAATTGACAAAGATCAGCAGGAAAGACGCCCGCGCGGGCGTGACGCCCAGCAGCTGGACGAGCAGCGTCGGAACCCAGAGCGTGAGCCCGTAGTAGCCCGTCTGGGCGCCCAGGTTCGTGATCCAGGAGACCGCCAGGCTCCTCGGGTACCGGAAGATGTCCGACAGCCGGGACATGGGCTGCTTTTGCCCTTCTGGCGCGCCCTCGACAATCGGGAGGTCCGCAGGGTCCATTTCCATGGCCCACGCCAGCGATTTCCGCGCTTCCTCGATTCGCCCCATCTGGATCAGCCAGCGAGGTGATTCGGGCACCCAGGCGCGGATTAGCAGCGTAAGAAACCCGGGAACCATCCCGATTGCAAAAAGGCCTCTCCAGCCCACATACGGAGTGGCATACGCGCCCAGCGCGGCGCCCAGAAGGACGCCGATCGGGACGGCTGCGGTGACCAGGCCGCCGACCATGCCGCGCTTGGAGGCTGGGACGAACTCCTGCACCAACGGAAGGTCCACGCAGTATAAGCCGCCCACGCCGAAGCCGATGAGAAAACGGAAAACTGAGAGAAAAATCCAAGCGTTGTCAGGCGTAAACGTCAGGATTCCAGTGGCGACCGAAAAATTGATCACCGTCATGAGGAAAACTTTGCGGCGGCCGATTTTGTCCGCGAGCCATCCGTAAAACACGGCGCCGAACATCGCTCCGAAACCGGAAGAAAGCAGAATGACGGCGGATTCGCCAAAGGTGAGTTTCCACGGCCCGGCGATGAAGGCCACCACGTAGCCGATCAGGAAGTAATCGAAGAACTCGAGCATGTCGCCCAAAACCGCGGCGGTAATGATCCGGCGCTGATTGCCCGTCAGCGTTGTCTGCTGCTCGAGGTATTGGAGCATGGTGGGGTTTGTTCCGGCGGATCATACACCACGGGCGCCAAGTAGGACAGGCTTCAAGCCTTTCGGGTTTGTGTGGGGATGGCGAATATCAAAAGCAGACAGGCTTGAAGCCTGTCCTACTAAAATCCGCGCCGCAATGCAGAGCATTTGGATTTTGCATGGTCAATCGCCAGCCGCTTCGCTATGATTCGCAAGGATGCGGGATCGGTCCGAGGGGCGGCTGCACAACGCGATATGCATCTCACGCCACGAGAAATTGAAAAACTCATGATCGCGACTGCCGCGGAACTTGCGCGCAAGCGGCGCGCGCGCGGATTACGGCTGAATTATCCCGAAGCAGTGGCACTCATTACCGCGGACATCCTCGAAGGAATCCGCGACGGGCGCTCGGTGTCCGATCTGATGGAATATGGCGCGACGATTTTGAAACGGGATGACGTGATGGAAGGCGTGCCGGAAATGGTGGACGAAGTTCAAGTGGAAGGGACGTTTCCCGACGGCACAAAACTCGTGACGGTGCATCATCCGATTCGGTAAGTAGTGACACACGCTTTTTAAGCTGAGATGCGCGAGGATTGGAGGTGTCCGATGATTCCCGGTGAATTCATACTGGCGGAAGGCGATGTGATCGCCAACGAAGGCCGCCGCGAAACCGAATTGGAAGTCGCCAACACCGGAGACCGCCCCATTCAGGTCGGCTCCCACTTCCATTTCTTTGAAGTGAATCGCGCGCTGCGATTTGACCGCGCGGCCGCTTTCGGCATGAGGCTGAATATTCCCGCAGGGACTGCGGTGCGCTTCGAGCCCGGCGACACAAAGAAAATTGCGCTGGTGGAGATTGGTGGCTGGAAACATGTCTACGGTCTCAATGGCCTGACCAACGGGCCCGCGGACGAATCGGCCAAGCCGGGTGCGCTGAAACGCGCGGCCGAGCAAGGTTTTTAGCCTGACTTTGCCAGCAGCACAACAAACAAGTAGGGCCACGGCATGCCGTGCCCTTACGAGGATGCGACGAACAAACCCATGAGTCTAAAAATTCCACGGCGGCAGTATGCGGACCTTTACGGTCCGACCACCGGCGACCGCGTTCGCCTGGCCGATACGGAATTGTTCATCGAAATTGAAAAGGACCTCACGATTCCTGGCGAGGAAGCAAAATTCGGCGGCGGCAAAGTGATCCGCGACGGCATGGGGCAATCCTCGACGGCGACTTCATCGGACGGTGTCCTCGATCTGGTCATCACGAATGCGGTGATCGTGGACCACGGCGGAATCTACAAAGCCGACATCGGAATACGCCACGGACGTATCGTGGGAATCGGCAAGGCCGGCAATCCGGACATCATGGGCGGCGTTACGCCTGGCATGGTGATCGGCGCGGGAACGGAAGTGATCGCCGGCGAAGGGAAAATCGTGACCGCTGGCGGAATCGACGCCCACGTGCATTTTATTTGCCCGCAGCTTGTGGAGACGGCGCTTTCGGGCGGCCTCACCACGCTGATCGGCGGCGGAACCGGCCCGGCCACCGGCACGGACGCCACTACGTGCACGCCGGGCGCGTGGAATATGCATCGCATGCTGGAGTCCGCCGACGGCTTCCCCATCAATCTGGGTTTTCTCGGCAAGGGAAATTCTTCTTCTCCCGAGCCGCTGCGCGAGCAAATCGAAGCGGGCGCGATCGGCCTGAAGCTGCACGAAGATTGGGGCACGACTCCCGCAGCAATCGATTGCGCGCTCTCGGTGGCGGAAGAATACGACGTGCAGGTCGCGATTCACACCGACACGATCAACGAAGCCGGCTACGTGCAGGATTCGATTCGCGCGTTCAAGGGACGCACGATTCACACCTACCACACAGAAGGCGCGGGCGGTGGACATGCGCCGGATATCATCAAAGTTTGCGGCGAGCCGAATTGCCTGCCTTCCTCTACGAATCCTACGATGCCGTTCACGGTGAACACGCTCAACGAGCATCTGGACATGCTCATGGTGTGCCATCACCTGAGCCCTTCGATTCCGGAAGACGTGGCCTTCGCGGAATCGCGCATCCGCGCCGAGACGATTGCCGCAGAGGACGTCCTTCACGATCTGGGCGCGATCAGCATGATGTCTTCGGATTCGCAAGCCATGGGCCGCATCGGCGAAGTCATCACGCGCACCTGGCAGACGGCGGATAAAATGAAACGCCAGCGCGGGCCGCTGCCCGGAGAAAAATCCGGGAGCGACAATGTGCGCGTGCGGCGCTACGTCGCGAAGTTCACCATCAATCCCGCGATCGCGCACGGCGTCGCGCACGAAATCGGCTCGGTGGAAACGGGAAAGCTCGCGGACCTGGTGCTGTGGAAGCCCGCGTTTTTCGGCGTCAAGCCGGAGATGATCGTGAAGGGCGGAATGATCGCGTGGTCGGCGATGGGCGATGCGAATGCTTCCATTCCTACGCCTCAGCCCGTGATTTACCGGCCGATGTTCGGTAGCTTCGGTGGCGCGCAGCAGTCGACGTCGCTCACGTTCCTGTCGAGGGCCGCAAAGAACTCGGGGCTGCGCGAGAAGCTCGGCTTGAAGAAAAACACCGTCGCTGTGAATCGTTGCCGCGGCCTCACGAAGCGCGACATGGTCAACAATGACGCTCTGCCGCGTATCGAGGTCGATCCGGACACGTACGAAGTGCGCGCCGACGGCGTGCTGCTCACGTGCGAGCCCGCAAAAATCCTGCCCATGGCGCAGCGCTATTTTCTTTTTTAGGGAGACGAGCTCGACATACCTGGAGGCGGGCGCCCCGCCCTTTACGCCTTTCAAAGGGTGGGGGTTTAGATCCAACCACTACAGATAATGTAGAAGTACATCATCCGAAAATCCCCACCCTTGCAAAAACCGCAAGGATGGGGCACCCGGCTCGAAGAGGAACCCGCCGATAAAATGTGGGGGAATGCACTCATCATCGATCGCTTGAATCCTTCCGCAATTCAAGATGACTTGCGCGAAAAAGAAGAGGACAAACTCGTTCTCACCTGGGAGCAGCGCCGCTGGATGCGCGGACGATTTACGACAGCGCATGGACGCAAGATCGGGATCGCTCTTCCCACGGGCACGACTCTTGCGCCGGGCTCGATTCTGTACGTCGGGGCGGATTGGTATTTGAAAATTGATGCGGCCATCGAGCCTGTCCTCGAAATTTTTCCGTCGGATTACAATGAAGCGGTGAAGATTGCCTTTGAAGTGGGCAATCGCCATTTTCCACTGGCGCTCGAGGAGAGCAAAATTCTGGTTCCGGATGACAAGGTGATGGTTCGCTTGATGGAACGGCTGGGCGCGCCGTGGGAAAGGCGCCAGGCAATTTTTGATCCCATCGGGAATACACAACTGCATCAACATGGATCAATTTCTTAGCCTGCTTCAATTTACGGACGGACTCTTCCCTGCGGGAGCTTACGCGCACTCGTTTGGGCTCGAGGCGTACGTGCAATCCGGCGAAGTTCGTGACGCCGCGGGAGTCGAGGCGTTTCTGCGCGCATATCTGGAAGGCTGCGCCGGGCCTACCGATGCAGTCGCGCTTGTGTGCGCGCGGCGAGCCGCGGCGAATGAAAACCTCGCATCGTGCCTGGCGCTCGACGAAATGCTCGACGCCATGAAAGCGCCGAGCGAATTGCGCGACGCCAGCCGCCAGATGGGAAGGCAGACGCTGCGCGTTTCAACTCACCTGCCATGCCATCCGATGCTCGAAGAGTTTGGCAAGGCCGTCGCCGAGGAAATCACGCCCGGCCATCACCCGATTGTTTTCGGGATGATCGGAGGAATCCTTGGATGGGATGCGCGTCGAAATGACTGGCGGGTTTCTCTATTCGACGAGCGCGGCTCTGGTTGGCGCGGCGCTGCGGCTCTTGCCGCTCGGCCAGCTTTCGGGACAGCACATCGTGTGGAATGTGAGGCCGCTCATCGCAACGCTTGCGGAAGAAGCGCAGCAAAAAAATGACCAGGATATGTGGTCCTTCGCTCCCGCTTTGGAAATCGCGAGCATGCGCCACGCCTTGCTCGATGCGAGGTTATTCCGGTCGTGATTTCCAAACCGCTCAAGATCGGAATCGGCGGGCCTGTCGGATCGGGAAAAACCGCGCTCGTCGAGTCGCTGTGCACGCGACTGAAGTCGTCGTATCAACTCGCCGTGATCACGAATGATATCTACACGCGCGAGGACGCGGAATTCCTAACGCGCCGCGGCGTGCTTTCGCCCGACCGCATCGTCGGCGTCGAAACCGGCGGGTGCCCGCACACCGCGATCCGCGAGGACGCATCCGTGAACCTCGAAGCATCGAGCGCGCTCGTGCGAAAGTTTCCCGACCTCGATATTCTGTTCATCGAAAGCGGCGGCGACAATCTGGCGGCAACGTTCAGCCCGGAACTGGTTGACGCGACGTTCTACGTGATCGACGTGGCCGAGGGCGACAAAATTCCGCGCAAGGGCGGGCCGGGCATCATGACGTCCGGAATGCTGGTGATCAACAAGATCGATCTCGCGCCATACGTTGGCGCGGATCTGACAGTGATGGATCGCGATGCGAAACGCATGCGCGGGGAGAGGCCCTACGTCTTCACCAATCTCAAGACCGGCTCAGGAGTGGACACGCTCATCGAATGGATCCGCCACTCCCTGCTCTTTGAATAGAGAGCGGAACAGTGAACGGAATCCTGAACGCGTAGGGCGCGATGGATTTCTTCGTCTGCGATTTGCGCGCAGCGGCGCGACGACGATTCTCGCGCAATCGCGTTTTTCGCTGCCGCTGCAGGCGCTGACGCCGCTTACTCTTGCGGATGGCGCCTCCTACCTGATGCTGCTGAATCCGACGGGAGGAGTGCTGGGTGGCGATCACCTCGTCACGGAAATTGTGCAGGAAGCCGGGACGCACGTTTGTCTGACCACACCTTCGGCGACGCGCATTTATCGAACCGCGGAAAAACCTGCGGTTCTCGAAACAGTGATTCACGTGGGCGAAGGAGCCACGCTTGAATATTTTCCCGATCACGTCATTCCACACATAGGATCGGCGCTGCGCCAGTCGCTGCGCGTGGAAATGGCGCGAGGCAGTCGCGCCATCCTTTTGGATTCGATGGCCTCCGGCCGTGTGGCCCACGGCGAGCGCTGGAGTTTCACGGAAATCGATTCGCGAACGGAAGTGTACGCGCAAGGCAAGCCGACCTACATCAATCGGACAAAGATTGTTCCCGCAACGAAGCGGCCCGATCGATTGGGGATGATGGAGGAATTCGATTACATGTCCTGCGTGGGATTGTTTGCGGATGGATACACGCGCTGGAAGGAAGTTTGCGCCGCGTTGAATGAGGTATTGAAAAGCGTGCCGAATGTTCGCGGCGCAGCAACTCTCGTTTCGCGAGGCGGCTGCGTGGTGCGATTTCTCGCCCGCTCCGCATCCGACATGACTCTGGCGAACAAGCAACTGTGGGACGCGGCCCGCGAAAACGTCGCTGGACTTCCCCCGTTCGACCACAGAAAATATTGAGCCGATCCGATGACCGCGCTGCTTGCCATCATGCTGCTGGGATTTGTTCTCGGGATGCGGCACGCCACCGATCCCGATCACGTCGTGGCCGTCACCACCATCGTCAGCCGCGAACGCACCATGCTGCACGCCACCTTGATCGGCGCTCTCTGGGGACTGGGGCACACATTCACGATCCTCGCCGTCGGTTCGGCCATCATTCTATTCAAGCTTACGATCCCGCCGCGCCTCGGCCTGAGCATGGAATTATCCGTCGGCCTCATGCTGATTCTGCTCGGCGTCCTGAACCTCACGGGCATCCTGCGGCGTGCGATCGAATGGATCACGATCCGCCGCCTCGGTTCCGGCGCGCACTCCCATTTTCTCTTCGGCCGCTGGATGGTTCATACGCACGATGAAGACGGCGAACCAATTTTGATGGATTCATCTTCCATCCTGGGATGGACGCCGCAGTGGTGGAAAAAGTTGGGTCTCTTTCACGTCCTGCGTCCGCTCGTTGTGGGAATCGTGCACGGCCTCGCCGGATCGGCCGCCGTGGCTCTCCTCGTACTGACGACCATCAGCCGTCCATCGTGGGCCATCGGGTATCTGCTGATTTTTGGATTGGGAACCGTGGCGGGCATGATGCTGATCACCGCAGCCATTGCGCTCCCGTTCGCCTATTCACTTCAGCACTTCGTGCGATTGAATCGCGGCCTCGCGATGGCTTCCGGATTGGTGAGCGTCGCGTTTGGATTATTCTTGTGTTACCAGACTGGCTTCGTCGACGGATTATTCACCGGCCATCCGAGCTGGATTCCCAAGTAGGACGGGCTTCAGCCTGTCTGGGGTTAGGCCATCTACGCGTAAAAGCAGACAGTCTGAAGCCCGTCCTACTTTTTGCCGTCGGCTCCCAACTCGATGGGCTTGCCATGGGGCGTATGCCGATACGCATCGGCCCATGCTTCCTTCCGTGCCTGCAGAGCAGCCCGATCAGTCAACCCTTTGGCCGTGACCAGGCGTTCCAGAGTCGCGAGCCAATGCTCGTAGTAATGCGAGCCGTCGTCAGGCTCACCGCGATCGGCGGCGGCCTTTAATTCTTCCGCGAGCCCGGCGGCCCATTCCTTCCAGGTGAAATGCCCTTGCTCGGAAAGTTTTACAGCGAGCGCGAACGCCTGCGCCTGCCAGGGCTCGGCGAACACCGGTCCGCCATCGTCGCGCGGCAAGCGAGGCAGTGCGGCGAGGGTCTCTGGATCGGGAGTAGATTTATGCTGGCTCAAGGTAGTCATCCCACAAGTCAAGATTTACGGTATCGCGCGCCGGGGCCTGCTCGCCCCACAACTCGCGCGCGGTGAAGCGCACGGAGTACACGTGCTGCGGTTTCTCGCCGAGGAATTCGGCGTTGGTGTCGGGGAAGATAAAAACGCCGTGGTCACGTTCAATCGTGCCGAACCTGCCGCGCGCGTAGCGCGGCAGACGCGTGTGACCAATCGGATTTATGTTACGGGCGCGCACGCGCTGGCCCACTTTGAAGTGCGGGGCCACGCGCACATCCCGGCTCGTAACGAGGCCCAAGGCGAGTAGCGGCGAAACTCCGGCTGTGGTGAGCGCCGGGGTGGCTTTGGTCGAACCCGTCGCCGGCATGCCGCTTTCGATCTCCGCGCTCGTAACCATGCCGTGTTTGACCAGGAGCGACGTTAACACCGCGAACCAGCGCTCGTAGTAGGTGTAGCGCAGATATTCCGAGGGAGGAACCATCTCATTTTCGTAGCGGTCTGCGTCGATGTTCCACTTGCGCCACGCGCCCAACGCGTGGGAAAGCGCCCGCACTCGAGCCTCCCAGCGCTCGTGGAAGACGGGCTCGTTTTTTTCGTATTCGATCGGCCCCATGTCCTGCATGCCGCCCATATCATGCACGCCGTTCATGCAGCGCCTCCCGACTGCGAGAGTGTGACCTTAGTGACACCGATCATCGCATCGCGCGTGACCAGCGCGGCCAGTTCCTCTTCGTTCAGCTTCTCGGTGCCGGCCGGTCGCTCAGGCAGGACGATGTAGCGCACCTCGGCGGTGCTGTCCCAAACGCGCACTTCGGCATTCTCCGGAAGCTCCTGACCGAATTCGCGCAGCACGCCGCGCGGGTCAATCACTGCGCGCGAGCGATAAGGCGCAGATTTGTACCAAACTGGGGGCATGCCAAGGACGGACCAGGGATAACAGGAGCAAAGAGTGCAGACGATCAAGTTGTGAAGACTCGGCGTGTTTTCCACCGCGATGATGCGCGTGCCATGCTCGCTCGTGAAGCCAAATTCCGCGATCGCGGTGGTGGCGTCGGCGAGCAGGCGTTTCTTAAAAGCAGGATCCACCCAGGCCCGCGCGATCACCCGCGCCCCGTTGCGCGGGCCGAGCTTGTGTTCGTACGCGTCGACCAGCGCATCGAGCGTTGCCGGATCAACCAAACCTTTTTCGACGAGCAACGATTCCAGCGACTTCACGCGCAGGGTCAGGTCGGAAGGAACCGCCTGGTGGCTGTGCTCGTGGCCCGCGTCTTGCGCGTGGGCGAGGTTGCCCGTGGCCGCCGCGCCCGCCGCGGTGGCTGCCGTCGCCAAAAAATCACGCCTGGACGATTCCATGGGATGCTCCTTTTATGACCTCAGTCGCGAATTTTTGCAAACGAAAACTAGGACAGGCTTCAGCCTGTCGGGGTTAGGCCTTGCAAGCGCAAAACCAGACAGGCTGGAAGCCTGTCCTACTACGCCGGCTGCCTGTGCCAGCGCGGCGCCGAGTG
Source organism: uncultured Acidobacteriota bacterium (assembly GCA_963804145.1). Taxonomy (GTDB): domain Bacteria; phylum Acidobacteriota; class Terriglobia; order Acidiferrales; family UBA7541; genus Palsa-360. The sequence goes on from CAWDPI010000015.1 coordinate 175,966, forward strand.
CCGGCGCAGCCACGACGCGAGCCGTTCAAAGAATCCCTTGCGCAGGGCAACCTCAACGAAATTGAGGAGGAGCGCGAGGATGAGCCAGTAGGGCCACAGCGGCTGCCGTTCGCGCACCATCGCGCCCCGGTCGTTCAACAATTGATCGATGGAAGGATGCACACGCCCGCCGGTGACGCGGCTGATTTCGCCGAGCAGCGCCGTGTTGACCGCCTGCGGTTTCGTCTCTTCCGATTCGCGATAGAAACCCGCCTCGGGCAGGACGAGCTCCGAGTCGCCCGAAACGATGTGATACAGCCCGCCCTGATCGGCGGGAATGCGCGCTTCGTAATGGCCCGGCGCGGTCTCTTCGAGCGGAAGCGTGCGCGGCGCCGCTCCCTGCGATTCGACAAGAATGTGCGGCGGGCCTGCGCTATCCAGCGTTTCGCCGGCGGGATTGTCGGCATTCGCAAGCACGTCGTAGTACACGACCGCTTCGCCTTCCTGATTCCCGGGCCGCACGCCAGCGCGGATGGTGCGGTCGCGATGCGAAACGTCGCGCACCATTTGCGGCCACAACGTGCCGAATGCTTCCCAGCGCACCCAGGGCGCGGCCCAGCGGCTCTTGGCGTCAGACATGAATGCGATCACGCGGCCCAGGCCGTAGCGCCAGCGCACGAGGAGCGGCTTCTTTTCATCCACGCGCAGGATCACTTCGGAGCCGTCTTTCGCCTCCGATTGAACGAAGCCGCGCAGGCGCGGCGCCTTCGTGAAATCGATGCCGTCGATAAATTCCACGGGGCGCACGCGCACCGCGCGCACGGGGCGTTCCTGAATCGCCAGATCTTCCGTGGATTTTACTTCCGCGTTGATGATTTGCGGAATCGTCTCTGGATTCTCGACGAAGTGGGATTTGCCTTTGGTCTTGTGCGCTAGTTCGTCGAGCAGATCGCGATTGATGTAATCGCCGACGCCAATGGTGGAGATTGTGACGTGCTTCGCCAGCGCGTCCCGCTCGAGTTTCGGAAAATCTTCCTGCGTGCCGGGAGTGGAAACACCGTCGGTGAGCAGGATAATGTGTTTGTGCGTGGCCTTTTGATCCACGATGGCCTCGAAGCCGGCCTCCACCGCCTGATAAATCTTCGTGCCGCCGTTGGCGGTGATCTGGGCAATGAGGGCGCTCTTATCTTCGAGCGAACCGGCCGGGCCCATCGGGATGACCCAGTTGAAAGTTTCGTCAAACGAAATCACGCCGATCATATCGATGGGGCGCAGCGTGCGGAGCTGGCGCGCGCCGCGTCGCGGGCCATTTCGATTTTCGGGCCGCTCATGCTCCCGGATTTATCGAGCACCAGCACGACCGCCGTGGGTTTTTCCGGCGGCGGCTCGGCGCGCACGGGAGCATTTTCTCGAACGGCGTTTTCGGTTCTTCGGGGAGCTTGGCGTTGCTGTCGCCCGCAATAAAAATTAAGCCGCCGCCGGAGTAGACGTATCGCTCGAGCGCCAGGTCCTCATCCGCGGCGAGATCGTGATCGGGATAATTGTCCAGCAGGACCGCGTCCCAATCCCGCGCCGGGAGATTCACGGGGAAAGCCGTAACTTTTTCCACGTCGACGTCGGCCTGCTTCAAAGTGTCCAGCAGCGGCGCGGAAGTTTCGTTACCGCCCGCGACGTAGAGCACGTGCGGCCTGCGCACCGTAATCGCGCGCGACACGAGGACCTGCTCGGCGCCGGCGCTTGAAATGTGCACTTCCAACAGGCTGACGCCGCTATGCGAGATTCGCGCTTCCAGATCGACGACGTTGCCGCCCGCCGCCAAATCCGCCGTCTTGGACGCGATTTCCTGGCCCTCGGAGGTCATCCAGATTCGCGCCTTCATCGCGCTGCCGCTGTCAAGACGCAGCGTCATGGGGAAGCGTTCTCCCGAAAACACATCTTGCGGAGACGCGACGCTCTCCACCTGAACGGACAATGGCGCGGTGCCGCCGGCGGGCACGGTGAACACGGCCACGCCGCTTTCGCGCGCGCGCAAGGCTTCCGTCAGCGCGTGTCCGCGGTTTTCGTTGCCATCACTGATCAGTAATATCCGCCGCTGGCCCTGCGACGGGAAAGTACTGAGCGCCAGTTGCAGCGCTTCTTCCAGATTCGTGGCCATCCCTTCTTTCGGATCGACGCCCTGCGGAATGTTCACCTGGTCGGCCTGCGCGGGCACGCCGCGAAGTTTAGGGTGCTCGGCAAACGTGATGAGCCGCAAATCGGCGCCGGAATTTTTGCGCACCAGGTCGCGCAGCATGGCCTCGCCGCGCTGCAGCGATTCGCGCGGCATGCTGGCCGACGTATCCATCAGCACGGTCACTGCCAGCTTCTCGACCCGCATGGGCACCCAGGGCCCGGACAGCGCGATCACCAGCGCGGTAAACGCCGCGCATTTCAGCGCGAGGCATGTGTGCGATGCGCCCGGCGCTTTCCGCATCCAGACCCACAGGACGGGAAGCAATCCGGTCAGCGCCAGGAAAATGGGTTGTTCAAACGTCACTCTTTCACCTGCCAACAAAATTTGGATTGCGGAACCCGGATTCCGCTTGCTCTTCCGGTTCCAGATCGAGCCGCGTTTCCGTTCCCGGCGGCTGGTCGCCGGGCGCCTCCAGTACTTCCGCCGTGCGCTGCCGCTCCCGCGCCGCGTAATACAGCCACCATTCCAGCCACAGCGCCACGATGGCCAGCACGACAAGCCAGCGCCACAGGTCCCACGACGGTGGCGGAAGCGGCTCTCTTTCGATTCCCGCCGCCTCCGCATCCGTAGGTTCCACGCGTTGCGCAGGCAGCCCCGGCGGATTTACCGCAATCGTCGTTTCGCCGCCGGATGAGACGATCCGGTACATTCCGGTTTCCGACGCGAGCAGATGAACGTCCGCGCCCTGGCGCGCAAACGGCACTTCTTTTCCGGACGGCGCAACGATTTTTGTTGCCGGACCGGGAAGATCGATCTCGCCCGTGGAAAGCGAGTCCGCGACTTCATCGACGGAATGCGTCATCCACTCGACGCTTCCGGCCATCAGCAACGGAAACGCGGACTCCAGCGGAAAATTGGAATCGTGCGGATTGAAGCCGACGATCAGGATTCTGTGTCCGTTTTGTTCGCGCGCCAAAATGAGCGGCGCGGGAGGATCTGCCTCGGTGTAGGCGAGAACGGTGTCGCCGGGCTGGACTTTTAACGTGGCGGGATTGCGAACGCTGATGTCGCGCGTGCGGACCCACCGTGTCGCGGGATGCTGCAGGTTCCATCCCGTCACGCGCTGCGCGCGGGATCCGGCAACCTGCGCGCCGCTGAGGAACCAGATCGAATTAAAATCAGGCTGCGCCGGGACATTTACCCCCTGGTAAATCGCGATGTCCGAGGAAACGTTGCCGCCGAGTTCCGGAGGCAGAACCGCCGCCTGTACGTACGGGTTGCTCGAGAGCACGCTGAGCAGGTCCGCAGCGAATGGAGAAGCGCTGCTCGCAAACACAGCCACGCGCACCGTGCGGAACGTGGGGATATTTACGATGGCCCGGTCGTCCGCCTGCAGCGCGTCGGATGGACTAATTTCCGCCTGCAGCATTCCACCCTGGTCCCAGGTAAATTCGTCTTCTGCGTTGGCCAGCGCATTCGGCGCAAGCGATACTTTGTGGCGGCCGATCGCCTGGCCGTTCACGGAAAACGACAGCACGACGTCCGATTTTTCGTTGCTGTAATTTTTGAGTTGCGTGAGCAGGCGCCAGCGATCGGGCTGCGCGGCGTCCCGGCGCAGCGAGAGCCGCGTGATGCCGCGGTTTTGCACGGATGCCCAGTCTCCCACGAGGCGCATGAGAAATTGAGGCTGGCCGCCGCTGTTGCCGGAGGATTCCACTTCCGCGCGAAATTGATCGAGGCTGTGCGATTGCCCCGCGTCAACGAGGCCGGGACCCACGTAAACGAGCAGGCCGCGTCTCGTCCCGCCGAGCGCCGCGCGGCCCACTTCCAGCGCGCGCGGAAGATCGGCGGCGACGCTCGAAGGTTGCGCGTTCAGGATGGCGCGCCGCAGCGCCGACCGGTCCGTCGTGAAGGGGAGAATGGGCGGGGCGTCCGCCTCAGCGCGAAGCAGCAGTACGCGGTCTCCGCCGGGCAGCGAATCCAGCACACGCAGCGCTTCCGCGCGTTCCCGGTCGATCCAGGCGGGTTCGCCGGCGGGATGCGCCTGCGACCAGATCGAAGCGTCAAGCACGATGGCAACGCTGCGGCCCTCGAACGCGGGACCCCATCGCGGATTCGCCAGCGCCAGAACGAGCAGCAACAAAAATAGAATCTGCGCGAGGAATGCCCAGGGCTCACGAAGCTTGCGCCGGCGCGGCTGCGAAATCGGCTGCACGCTGGCCCAAAAACGCAGCGTGGAAACTCTGCGATGCTGCGGGCGCCGGTGGTGCAGGTAAAGCCACAGCGCAGCGGCGGCAAGCGCGGTCCAAACGGCCGCAATTTCCGCGGGACTGAGCGCCAGCCAATTCATGCCAGCACCTGCCCGCTCCGAAGACTGCGGAGCACGAATTCCTGGTAGGCGATGTTGGTTACCGCGCGAGCGTATCTTCCGCCGTTGCGGAGGGCGAGGCGCCGCAAGCGCGCGGAAAATTCCTGGAACCTGCGTTCGTACAGCGCCGTGCTCTGCGGCGAACACTCCACGGTGCGCTGCGTTCCCGTCTCGGCGTCCTCCAGAATCAGTTCGCCCGCGGCGGAGGGATGCTGCTCCTCGGCGCTGTGCACCTGGAGCAAAACGAAATCGTGCCCGGCGGAACGCAGCATTTCCACGGCGCGCTCGCAACCCTGCTCATCGAAGAAATCGGAAATCAGAATCGCGATTCCCCGGGTGGAAAAGCTGCTCATGAACTCCTTCACGGAGCCGAATAAATCCGTGCCGCCTCCGCAGGATTGTTCGCCGAGGAATTGCAGCACAGGCCAGAGCCGCTCGCGCCCGCCGGAAACGACCAGAGGTTTTTGCAGACGGTCGGCGAACGGAATTACAGCGGTAGTGTCCAGATGCAGCAGCGCCAGATAGGCAAAGGTGGCCGCGAGCCGCTGAGCGTAAAGGAATTTCGACTCGCCCTCATCGCCGAAGCCCATCGAATCGCTGCGGTCCAACAAAATTCGCACGGGGATGTGCTGTTCGGTTTCGTAAATTTTAAGGAAGAGTTTTCCGAGGCGAAGATAAGCGCTCCAATCGAGCGAACGCGGATCGTCACCGAAGCTGTAGCGGCGGTAGTCGGCGAATTCAATGCCTGGTCCACGCGTGCGCGAGCGGTGCTCTGGCCCCACCGCGCCGGACAGATTGGTGCGGCACAGCAGCGTGACCTGCTCCAGCGTTTTCAGGAATTCGCGATCGAGCAAAAGCGGCGAAGTTGTGGCCATTGGATTCGGCTCTTAGTAGGACGGGCTTCAGCCTGTCGCCTTTGGTTATGGCAAGGAACGACCTTGCTCCAACCAACCCCGACAGGCTGAAGCCCGTCCTACTCAGCCTTGCCGGCGATTTCTTCCAGCAAGTCGTCGGGCGTGCGGCCATCCGCCTGGGCTTCAAAGTTCAGGATGATGCGGTGGCGCAGGGCGGGCAGCATCAGCGCGCGGATGTCCTCCATGCTGACGTTGAAGCGGCCGTCCAGGAGCGCGCGCACTTTTCCGCCGAGGATCAACGTCTGCGCGCCGCGCGGCGAGCTTCCGTACCGGATGTATTTGCTCGCGAGGAGATTTTCGCGGTTCTCGGGATGCGTGGCCAATGTGAGTTTCACGACGTACTCTTGCACGTGCGGCGCCACGGGAACGGTGCGCACGACTTTACGCATCTCCAGAATTTGCGCGCCGTTCACCACGGGGCACACGACGGCCACCGAGCCCTGCGTCGTGCGGTCCAGAATGTCGTGCAGGTCGTCGCGCCCGGGATAGGGCACTCGCAGTTTGAACAGGAAGCGGTCGAGCTGGGCCTCGGGCAGCGGGTAGGTGCCTTCCATTTCCAGCGGGTTCTGCGTGGCCATGACGAAAAAGGGCTCTTCGAGCAGGTGCGAGGTGTGGGCCACGGTGACCTGCTTTTCCTGCATGGCCTCGAGCAGCGCCGACTGCGTTTTAGGCGTCGCGCGATTAATTTCATCAGCAAGTAATAGATTAGTGAATATAGGGCCGGGCTGGAAGCCCAGCGATTTTCTGCCGTCGCCATTTTCCTGGACCACAGATGTGCCGATCACGTCTGCCGGCATCAAATCGGGAGTGAACTGGATGCGCGAATATTTCAGCGCCACGGCCTGCGCCAGCGTGCGCACCAGCATGGTCTTGCCGAGGCCCGGAGCGCCCTCCAGCAGCACGTGCCCGCCGGCCAGCAAGGCGATCAGCACCCCGTCGACCACGTCCACCTGGCCGACAATCGCCTTGGAAATTTCCCCGCGGACCTCCGCCATTTTTTCGGCGAGAAATTCCGCTTGTTGGCCGAGGGGCTGGCCGCCCGTCTGCCCTTCCGTCCCCACCGAACTGGTCATGAATCCACCTTATGGACCGGCACGCGAAATCTCCGAGATTCTAACTCATTGCTTGCCATTATCAGCATGTTCAAAATAACGCTGCACGTAAAAGCGGTAGCGCGCCGGGATGTTTTCCTGCTCGGCGCCGTTGGTCACGGCATCCTGTTGCGGCGCCAGGCCGCGGTCGGCAAGCTGCGCCGTGCCGGTCTCGGTCGCGACCTTCATGCGCGTCTGTTCCTTAAATCCGCTGGCCTCGAGCGCGACGCGGTCCGGAACGGCGTTGACCGGATGCGTCTCCTGATCCTTGCGCAGTTCCTTGGTGCCTTGCTGGCTTCCGGCGCCTTCGCTGGCGGTCTGCGTGGCCTTCTGCTTGGCGTCGGAATTTCCGCGCGATTCGCCGCGCTTGTCGCTCTCGCTCGCGCCCGGCTGCTGCGAATTGCCCGATTGCGGTGTGCCCTGGCCGTTGGGCTGCTGGGCGGCGCGATTGTTGGATTGCTGATTCGGCGAGTTCGACATCATGTTTTTCAGGGCCTGCATAAGAGACTGCCCCAGGGACTGGCGGCCCTCCGGCCCCTGCTGTTCCGACTGCTCCTGCGATTTGTCGTCCGCGCTTTCGCTTCCACTCTTGCCGTCTTGCGAGTTGCTTTCCTGCTGGCGGGCTTCGCCGGAAGGGTTGCCTTCCTGACTGCCGGGCGCCTGCAATTGGTCCTGCGGCTGATCGCCTTCGCCGGCATCCGCGGCATCTTTCTGGTCATCCGCGCCGGGCGCCTTGTCGTCGGCCTTCCATAGATCGTCGCTGCTCGAAGCGGCGTCGTTGCGCTGCATTTCCTCGCCGGCCGCGTCCGGCTTCGCTGTGACCAGCGCGACAGTTCTTTGGAGATCCTTTTCCATCGCGTGCACGATGGGAGAAAGAATCGATTGCACGAGCTGCGAGCGCGCCGTCGTTTGCAGCAGCGAAATGAGCGGCGGCTGGTGGTGAATGCGATAAGCGAATAATCCGGCCGCGAGCAAAACCAGCACGGCAGCCCGCCGGGCATTTCCCGGCCACTGCACATGAAAAAATCCACGCGGGTCCACTTTCCCGAGATGCGCGAGCGCGTCCTTGCGCTGCTCGCCGATCATGCTGTCCGCATCCGCGACGCCGCCCAGGTAGATCGCCGTGGAAATCCGGTCCTGAAGTCCGGCAGCGGAATCGAGGCGGCGTGCGGTTTCGTAGTGCGAAGGCCGATTCCGCCAAGTCCAAGCCATCACGGCCGCGGCGCCGGTGGCTGCCAAAACGGCAATAAAGAGCAGCGCTCCTGCAAGCTTGGCGCTGACCGCGGCCACAGCGATCAGGCCGATCAAAATCCAGACGAACCATTTCGTCCAGCCGCCGAGAAGCGTGTTGGCCAGAATTCTTTGGCGGATCATTTTGAGTGTGCCGATCACTCCGTGCAATTCGGGGGACGTCGGTCGCTGGTCAAAAGACCGGGCCAGCGATATTTGGTTCTCGTGGGTTTGAGTTGGATCGCCGGAAGAGATTTGCCGCCAGAAATTTCTGCAGGCAGAGAAGCAGGCCCTCCCGGAAAATTCACCGGGCACGAGCAATTTGAACTTCTCGCGCAGAATCAAAGGCAGCCTCCCCAGGGGTTCGGCCAAGGCGTTTGCTAGTACAAATCTACTCCAAGATTCGCGCTTTCCATACTAAATCCGTTACGAAACAGGATCGAACTCGGTGATCGGTGTTATATCGAAAACCAATCGGCAAGAGGAACTGAAGCAGGCGAGTACCCATATGCTTAGATGCCGATTTCAGCCGGATGGTGGCTCAAAATCAAAGGCCTTCGTTCGAACGGTACGCGCCGGCAGCCGCGAAATATGCAACAAATTGCACCTTTGCAGCACGCAAGTACCTAAAATGCTGAAGGATGCGGAGTTGGCAGCCGCACGGGACAGCTGCACGGACCGCCTTTCGGGAGCCTGGACATCAAAGCAGCGCAATCAAATCGATTTCGACTCTGACGTTTTTGGGAAGCCGCGCCACCTCTACTGTCGAACGCGCGGGCGGGTGCGTGACGAAGTAGCGCGCGTAGACTTCGTTCATCGCGGCGAAATCGTTCATGTCGGCCAGAAATACGGTGGTCTTCACCACGCGCTGGATGGACGATCCCGCCGCCTCCACGACACCCTTCAGATTTTCGAGGACGCGCTCGGTCTGCACCGCGGCATCTCCCTCCACAACCTGCTGCGTCTTCGGATCGAGCGGGATTTGACCGGAGAGAAACACGAATCCATTTGCGCGAATGGCCTGCGAATAGGGGCCGATGGCTTTGGGCCCTCGATCGGTTGCGACGGTTTCGATCACGCGATCCTCCTGGTGGTTTTTTTGAGAACAAGTAGCACAGGCATCCGCCGCGGCGGACCTGTGCGGTTTTCTCGACTGCTGATCCGCTGCCGATTCGATAACAGTTGCGAACCCTGCACAGCACGAGTGGCTCTGCGGGTTTTGTAGACCGCCCGTACGCCTCCGGTTCAGCTGCGGCTGCAAAAACCGCACAGGTCCGCCGCGGCGGATGCCTGTGCTACTAATTCCCGCTCCGATACCGCGCGCGAAAATCTTCGGGGATGCCCGGTTGGACGAGCCACTTGCGAAACATTTCCGCGAGGTCTTTCCCCGAAGCAAATTCCGCAGCGGACCTGAGCTCTTCGTAGCCGGTGTCGCTCTCCGCGCGGGATCGAATGATTTCGCGCATTGCGGCACTTAAGTTGTCGTGGCCGCACAAATCTTCCAGGGCCACAAAAAACAGCGCGGCCCGAAAACCCGACGAAATTCGTTCGGCGCGCGAATAGCCCTCCGGCAGCTCCATCAGTCGTTTGTCAGGCGCGGCGGCGCGCGCCTGGTCATAACGATCTACGAGGGACGCGATCATCCCGCGGCGCTCGCCCTGCCCGCGGCCCTCGGCGGCGATCACCAGGCCGAAGAGCCCCACGCCGCGGCCCATCAGAATCTGCGCGTCCGGGCGCGGGCGAACGCGCCAGCCGAACCACGTTCGCGCCAGTTCGTATTCCGCGAGCTGCAACACCGGCTCGCTCGCGATGCCCTGCTGGAAGGCTCGCGGATCGAGCAACACGCCTTCCGGAAAGGAAGTCCCGCCCGGATCGTCAGGCCCGCTGAATTCGGCGGGCAATTCGGCCGGCGCCTCCGCGATTCGCACGGCGGCTTTTTCTTTGGAAGCCGGGCCGAAAAATTCCGTGAACGTTTTCATGGAGGACGAAATTCGCTCCGCCGCTTGCTGCGCCGCCGGGCCGTCCACGGGGTGGAACGTCCAGAACCGGACGCCGCCCTGCCGCGACTGGACGATTTTCTCCTGGTAACGGCCCGCAACGACGTAGGGAAGGAAATCATCTGCCGGGTTAATCAAGAAACGCTGGGCAACATAATTGCCGTCCATGGTTCGCTTGAGAGCCTTGCCCGGAGCGAGAACGCGAAAATCCGGCGGGGCAAATACCGTCAAGACCTCTTTGTCCGGATCCGCTCCTCCCCGGGCAAAAACACCGTTGGGAGTCTGCCAGACCGGGAGCGCTGCCTCGTCGGCGACAAAAAATCCGTCTGGCGACCCGACAATTGTTCCCCGATCCGAGGACCCCGGCACGAGATCCCATTCCGTGACGACTTTGCGTTTCTCATTTTGCGGCCACGGAGGATCAAATGGAGCGAGCATCATCCTGACATCTGTCTGTGAGCTATGCTGCGCGGAAACTTCCGCGCCCTCGATGACGACACGCAGGTTCTGCTCGCCAAATACGGGTCCTTCGGGCAGACGAACATCGAGGGAGCGCAGCGGACGATCGCCGGCATTTTCGAGTTCATCGGAGACGTGAAAATGAATGCGGCCGGGCGCTGCCCCGGAAACAAGAATCTCCGCTTGCCGATCGGCAAATTGATAGCCCGGGCCAAGGGGCTGGACGCAGCCCGCGGCGAGAAATGTCCACGCGCCGAAGGTGGCCGATAACAGGATGCGCGACCGTGATTCCGCAAGCAAGGTGATGTGATTCTACCGGGGCGAAGGTTGCCGGTCAAAACTTGCTTGTTCGGGTTTTGTGGCGCCGGCGTCTCGCTTGTCCCGATGCAAGAGGGGCCGGCGTTTTTGCGATGAGTGCAGAACGGAAAAATAGCCGGCTAGACGCCGGCGCTACGAAATGCTCAACTCGATTTCTGTTCGAGCTCCTCTCTGATCTCATTCACCGGCTTGCCCTTCCAAAACGCCGCCAAATTTTCCATCGACGTAAAAGATCTCGTGTGCATACGGTCAATGTAGAGCGTGCCGGCAAGGTGATCGATTTCGTGCTGCAGGATCCGCGCATACCATCCTGTAGCTTCGATCACTTTGTGTTTCGCGTGCTCGTCGAGGCAGGTTACGCGCACGGCGCGCGCCCGCAAAACCAGGGCCGTAAAACCGGCGAGACTCAGGCAGCCCTCGAAGAATTCGGCCTTTTCCTCTCCGATGACCTCAATCTCAGGATTGATGATGACATGAAACGGAAGGGGGCCGCGCTCCCGCTCCTTCAGCAGCGCTTCAGCAACTTCCTTGTGATATTCCTCGCGGTCTTCGATCACCGCAAGCTGCAACGGGAGCCCCAACTGAGGAGCCGCGAGGCCTACGCCGGGCGCTTCGCGCATACACGTTCGCATCGTTTCGATCAATTTGCGGATTTCGCGGCTGCGGATTTCCGTGAGGCTCAACGGTCGGGCGCGCTGCCGCAGAACAGGGTTCCCAGCCTGGACGATTTCAAGTTTCGCAGGTTTCACAAGGATCGCTCGCGAGCCGGCGCGAACCACGCGCTGCTGGATTTTATTTCAATTCGCGAGGATATACGGGAAGAGCGCCGCCACAAAATGAAATCGTAAAGATAAAATGATGGTCAGTTCGATTTGCGGGCGTGCGTTTGGGAAACAAATGAATGGCCGCCGGCGGCGCGTTCGCGCGCGGCTATGAATTTGGTGGCCGTCTCGTCGGTGTCGCCTTTCTGAACCATTTCCAGGATCTTCGCGTCGAGCACGCCAGTGTTCTTCAATTCCGCGAGCTTTTGGCCGGAGAGCACAGCCAGATCCTGCGACCGGCGCTGCGCGACGGCCAGAATAATCTTGTCGGAAAGTCCCGCCAGTCGCATCGCGCGGGCTTCTCCGGCCCAAATGCCCAGTTGATTGAGGCGCGCAAGCTCCAGAACGGTTTCTTCCGACGACCCGGCATTCAGCAAATCCGCGATGCCTTGCCCGTCGGCAAAAGGCAGCTTGCGGTCGCGCGCGAGCTTGATCAAAACGACGCTCGAAGGATCGGTAAGGCCCGCCTGATGCGCTTTGTTAAGCTCCGCGACCTCGGCGTTGGAGATGTTCAGGCTCTTCAGTTGCGGGACGCTGTCCAGCCACATTGCCAGCTGGTCGGCTTGCTCCGTGTTGGGCTTCTGTGCGGGCTTGCAGGAGCAGGCCAGCACGATTGACGCCAGCAGCAACGCACACGGCAGGCGGCGGGCCAGATTGAAACGCCACGGACGCGGAGAGGGCATGTTTCTATTTTAGCCGAATAGGCGGAGAGCGGAGTTGGCATGTGCCTGGAAGATTAACGGGTTTGACTTTCGCGAGTGCTAAGAAAGTCAAAGGCAGACAGGCTAAAGCCCGTCCTACTAAATGTTGTACAGGCGTTCCACGCCGAACACGCCGGAGATTTTGCGGATATTGGCGGTGATGCGTTCGAGCTGCTTGCGGTCGGCGATTTCCAGCGTGAGATCGATGCGGGCGTGCAGATTATCGGGGTGGCTGCCGAGGGTGCGAATGTTGGAGCCGGTCTCGCTGATGACGGCGGTGATGTCGGCGAGCATGCCGGGCCGGTCCTGCGCGCGGATCAATAACGTGACGGGGTAGGTGGAACCGGTCGCGCCGCCCCATTCCACGTCGATGCGGCGCTCCACCTGGTAGAGCAAATTCTGGACGTTGGGGCACGCATTGGAATGGACGGCGACGCCGCGGCCGCGCGTCACGTATCCGACGATCTCGTCGCCCGGGATCGGGTTGCAACACTTGGCACGGAAGACCATCAGGTCGCTCTGCCCGCCGACCTGCAGCGTCGCATCGCCCACGCGCAGCATGCGCTTGACGGTCGAGACCAGGCGCGCGGACGGATCTTCCTTCGTTCCCGCGGGCTTGGGCGGAGCCAGCGGCTCGCCCAGCGCATTGGAAATAATTTGCCGCGCCGAATATTTTCCGTATCCCAGGTCCGCGAACAAATCTTCGAGCTTTGCGCAGCCGTATTCGGTGGCTACACGCAAGAGCTCCGCCTCGGGAATTTTCTTCAGGCTGCGGCCCACTTGCCGCGCTTCGCGCTCGAGCAAGCGCCTGCCCACTTCGGTCGCCTGGCTGCGCTCGACGAAATTGATGTGGTGCCGGATCTTGCTCCGTGCGCGCGAGGTGCGCACGAAATTCAGCCAGTCACGGCTGGGGACGTGTCCCTTCTGCGTCAGCACCTCGACCACATCGCCGTTCGAGAGGCCGTGGCGCAGCGGGACAATTTGCCCGTTCACTTTCGCGCCAATGCATTGATTGCCGACTTCAGTGTGCACGGCATACGCGAAATCCACGGGAGTCGCGCCGCGCGGAAGCGCCAGCACTTTTCCCTTGGGCGTGAACGCATACACTTCCTCTGGATACAAGTCCACTTTCAGCGTGGACATGAATTCCGAGGGCTCCTGCATTTCCTTGACCCATTCGATCAGCTGGCGCATCCACAAAATGCGCTGATCGTCCGCGTCGGAGACGTCCTTGCCGTCCTTGTACCGCCAGTGCGCGGCGACTCCTTGCTCGGCGATGCGGTGCATCTCCTGCGTACGGATCTGCACCTCGAACGTCTGCCCGGAGTAAATCACCGTGGTGTGCAGCGACTGGTAGAGATTGGGCCGGGGCATGGCGATGTAATCCTTGAACCGGCCGGGGACGGGCCGCCACACCTGGTGGATCACGCCGAGCGCCGCGTAGCAGTTGCGGATGGTGTCGGTAATTACGCGCACCGCAAGCAGGTCGTAAATCTGATCGACCGTGCGGTGCTGGCGCAAACTTTTTTGGTGAATGGAGTAAAGCCGCTTCACGCGGCCGTCGACTTCGGCGGTGATTCCGTTTTCCTCGAGCCGCTTGCGAATCGTGTCCTTCAATTCCGCGAGAAACGCCTCGAATTCTTTTCTTTTGGCGACGACGGTATTTTGCAGCTCCTGGTAAGCCTCCGGCTCAAGGTAGCTGAAGGCGATATCCTCCAGCTCTCCGCGGATCAAGCCCATTCCCAGGCGGTGCGCGATGGGAGAATAAATATCGAGCGTTTCCCGGGCGATGCGCTGCTGCTTTTCGGGGGCCAGGAAACTGAGCGTGCGCATATTGTGCAGCCGGTCGGCCAGCTTCACCACCACGACGCGCACGTCGTTCACCATGGCCAGCAGCATTTTCCTGACGTTCTCGGCCTGGCGCGCTTCGGGAGCCAAGAGGTCCAGCCGGTTGATTTTGGTGACCCCTTCGACGAGGACGGCGATTTCCTGGCCGAAGCGCTCGGCGATGCGCTGCGTGGAGACGCGCGTGTCCTCGACCACGTCGTGCAACAGCGCGGCGCAGAGCGTGGTGATGTCCAGCTTCATGTCCGCCAGGATGTGCGCGACTTCCAGGGGATGCGAAAGGTAGGGGTCGCCCGACTTGCGCAACTGCGTGCGGTGTTGCTCGGCGGCAAAGTCAAACGCCCGGCGCAAGAGCTCGATATCGCTCGCCGGGCGCGTTTGCCGCACCTTTTCAACCAGTTCGAGGAAACGAGCCTGGAGGGCCCGCGTGGTGCGCTCGGTCTTGCCGCCGACGCCGACCAGCGAAGACAGTCCTACCGGCTTTTCGAGCGAAGACATGTCCTTGTATTTTATGTCTATTTGATGCCCCAGGGGAGAAAAGAGTTCCCGGGGTGCTCACAAGCGGGGCGATAAGCCAAACCTTCAAACCACCAGCCCCGAGGCCTGGCTCGCCCGTTCGAGTAGCACAGGCACTCTTGCCTGTGCGCCTTTGAAGGCTGCGGCGTCTTCGGACACGTCATTTTTGCTGGACCTCTCCATCGCGAAAACCGCACAGGCAAGAGTGCCTGTGCTACTTTCAGCTGCCTCCCAAAGATCTGACGCAGTCGTTTGGCTGATGAGTTGACGCTCTCGGCCAAAATTGTCGACCCGGACGAGTGTAGGTGTGCTATACCCGACCAGCCGCGACATCCTGACTCAGGTTAGGTGCAACGCGAACTGCCGATTATGCGTGGACTCGCGACGTAAGAGATTTATTTATGCGTCGGAGAGCACGATGAAACTGCGTACCGGAGAGTTAGGAATTTTGTGCCAGACAACGCCGACATCGAGGGCCAATGCACGCCAATGGAAGGAGATGATCCGATGAGTAAGCAGCAAGAAAACAAACCTGGCATGGAAGACCTTACTAGACGAACTTTCTTGGAGGCGGGCGCTGCGGGTCTGGCTACAGCAGGGTTGGCATCCTTGGCGTGCCAGATGCCCAGGAAAGGGCGGAGACGTAGCCAAAGCAGAGCAAGATCATTCCGCAACCAATCCTGGTCCTGAGAACATGCCCCTTTTGGATGAGAATCCGAATTCAAACGTTCCTGCGCCGACGGATCACGGGAACATCGTGCCCATATGGTATTCATTCGATTTAACGCACAAGCGCGTGCAAGAGGGCGGTTGGACGAACCAAGTCACGCAAAGGGAGCTGCCCTCATCCAAGGACATCGCGGGCGTCCGAATGCGCCTCACAACCGGCAGCTTTCGGGAACTGCACTGGCACACGGCCAACGAGTGGGCCTTTATGCTGTACGGAAATGCCCGCGTGAGCGTTCTGAATCCGGACGGAACTGTGTTTCTGGGCGATGTGGGAAAAGGCGATCTTTGGTATTTTCCCGCCGGATACCCTCACTCGGCCCAGGGTTTGGGACCGGATGGCTGTGAATTTCTGTTGGTGTTCGACGAAGGTGCGTTTTCTGAAGACAGCACGTTCCTGCTTTCCGATTGGGTGAGGCACACACCGCCGTCGGTGCTGTCGAAAAATCTCGGGTTGCCCGAGAGCGCTCTGAAAAACCTGCCCAACAGGGACTTATTTATTTTTCCTGCGCCCTTGCCCGCGTCTCTGGCAGAGGACAAAACTGCCGTTGGAGGGAGCCGCGCCGAATCTCCCTTTCAGTACACGTTCAGGATGGAGGCGATGGCAGCCACGAAGCGAACTGCGGGTGGCGAAGCGCGCGTGGTGGACTCGCATAACTTTCCGGCGTCGAAAAATATCGCGGCAGCCCTGGTCAACATTAAGCCGGGCGGATTGCGTGAAATGCACTGGCACACCAACGCTTCCGAATGGCAATACTACATCAGCGGGAAAGGGCGCATGACGGTGTTCACGAGCGAAGGAGTGCGCACGATGGACTTCAACGCAAATGACGTCGGATTTGTGCCCAGGGTCGCGGGCCATTACGTCGAGAATACAGGCAACACGGATCTGGTCTTCCTGGAAATGTTCGCTGCCAGCGAATTTGTGGACATTTCGCTCAACAATTGGATCAAGCATCTCCCTCCGGAAATGGTGACGGCACATTTAAATCTGGATGCAGGGACCATGGGTAAGGTTCCAGGAGAGAAGCTCGTGATTATCCCCGGATAGCCTAGCCGGGCGGTCCGCCGCGTGAAGTCAGCCAACCGGCTGGGGGAAACACGATTCAATCCTGAATGCGACAGCGCCAGCCGAGATAAAAACAAAAGCGGCCCGTTTCCGGGCCGCTTCGTTTTTTAAGCTCAAAAGATCCGGCCTTGCAAGCGTCAGGACTTGGCCGGGGCTTCCATTTTCTTCTGCTTGATTTCCTTGGCCTTCTCGACGAGATCGTCGGCCTGCTTCAGCAAGGACGCTCGCTCGTCGGGAGTGGCGGCCTCGTCAGCCTTGCGGCGCAAGAGGAGGTTCAGATAGGCCATGGCATCGTCGTAATCGGGGCGCAGCTCGATGGCTTTCTTTAGGTCGTCGATGCCCTCATCGATCATCTGGCCGTTTTCCTTGATGTAAGCGTCGCGAACATCGGGCGGCATTGGGTCCTCGTCCTTGAGGGGCTTGCCCGGGTGCGCGAGGCGCCACGTGCCGCGGGTTTCGAGGTTGGAGCGATAGGAGAGGGTCCAGTCGATGACGCCGATCCAGTAGTAGGGCTCAGGATCTTCCGGCTTCAGGGCGATGTGCTTCATGTGGTAGGTCTTCGATTCCTCGAAGCGCTCCCGCGTGTAGGGAGTTCCCGCCATGTTGAAGAGGATGGAGCCGATCCCGTCGATTGCCGAAATGTTGTTGGCATCCGCGGAGAGCACGTCCTGGAATTCCTTCACCGCGGCCTCGCCCATGCGGACGTTTTCAGGGGAGGGAGCGCCGGGAATGTACTGCGTCGCGTAAGCCGTGGCGAGATAGAGGCGGGCGTTGGTCAGCGTAGGATCATTCTCCTTCGCATCCTTGAAGAACTCGATGGCCTGGTCATACTTGCCATCGCGATAAGCGGCAACGCCCTTGTTCAGGTCGTCGCGCGCTTTCAGCTTGGCGCAGCCCGACGCGCCAAAACCCACCGTCATCATGGCCACTGCAAACAGCGCCACGGAATTTTTTTTATTGGAGTGCCGAAATTGCGCAAAAGGATTCATGGCAAACAAACCGTCCCCGCGAATATTTTGTTTTCCCCCGAGAGGGTAGTGAAGTTACCTACGCTTGTAACGGCCGATCTCCGATGGACAAAGCCGCACATCATCGTTCCGGCTGGCTCCGCGGTACACCCGGCGTTTCCCACACAAGAGCGGAGCCCGCACCCAATTTCCCGCGCCGCACAAATCCTTCCAGGCACAGGCCACAGCCGCACACTCTACACCAGCAATGCTTCGGATCAAAGCAACATTATTTATTCTTTGAGGGCAAAAAAAACCGGCATTCCCGAAAGCTGGCCGGGCCGGGTACCACAAGTAATCTACTTCCCCGCTTCGAGATTGGCGGTGATCAATCCAACTTTGTCGATCCCCGAACCCCGCATGACGTCGATTGCGCGAGCTACATCGGCAAACCGGACCGCGTCATCCCCCTTGACGAAGGCGACTTTCTCGGCCCGCTCCTTGAAGACGTCGGTAAGGCGCGGCCCAAGCGAATCCCAGGTGGCGTCCTCGTCGTTGATCTTCAATTTCCCGGTGTCGAGAATTTGCACGACGATCGTCTTCTGAAGAGTCTGCGGTTGCTGCTGCTGGTTCGGCGGCGCGGGCTGCGGCACTAGCGCGTCCAGACCTTTCGGCGTCAGCGGCGTGATCACCATGAAAATGATGATCAAGACCAGGAGAATATCGATCAGCGGAACGACGTTCATCGTCGCCATCGAACCGCCTTGCTTTCCTCCAACGTCCATTCCCATTGTCGTGGCTCCTAACTCAACTTCCGCGCCCCGATGTGTCGACCGGGACGGATAGGTCATCAAGAACAAAACCGGGAAGCGGGGACAAACGCCCCGCTTCCCAGACGAGATCAGTCTGCCGGCGGCGGTGGAGCGGTCCGGCGACTCTGTTCGGCTCGATCGGTAATCAAGCCGACGTTATCGACGCCCGCGGAGCGAATCTCATCCACAACCTTCACGACAGCGCCATACTTGGCGCGACCGTCGCTCTTGACGAATACGGTCTTGTCCAGCTTGTTGGAAATGCGGTCCCGAACCTGGTCCGCAATCTGGGTGATGTCCGACTTGGCGCTGCCGAGATAGACGTCCCCGCTCGCCGAAATACCGACAATGATTGCGTCATCCTTGTCGGCGTCAGGCATGTCGGAGGGGTTGTTGACTTTCGCCAACTCCACCGTCAAGCCCTTGGAGAGCATGGGCGTGACCACCATGAAGATGATCAACAGCACCAGCATGATGTCGGCCATCGGAATCACGTTCGGCGCCGCCATCTGCGGGCCGACGCTTGGCTTGTATGACATGAGTTACTTCTTTCCGCCCGCACGGCGCGTAATGAAATAGTTCACCAGTTCCATCGAGGAGTTGTCCATTTCGACGTCAAACGCCTCAACCTTGTTGGTGAAATAGTTGTACGCCCACACGGCAGGCACGGCCACGAGGAGTCCGAGCGCGGTGGTCACGAGCGCTTCGGAAATTCCGCCGGCGACCGCCGACAATCCGGTAGCCTTGGTGGTCTCAATTCCTTTGAACGCGTTAATGATGCCGACCACGGTGCCGAACAGTCCGACGAACGGCGCGGTCGAGCCGATGGTGGCGAGGCCGGAGAGGCCGCGCTTCATTTCGGCGTGCACGATCGCGACCGAGCGATCCAGACCGCGCTTGGCGGCTTCGATCACTTCCGTGTCAGCGACCTGCGAAGATGCGGATTGGAATTCGGAAAGGCCGGTGGCGACTACCTTGGCGATATGGCTCTTCTTGTTGCGTTCGGCGATGGAGATGGCTTCGTCGAGTTTGCCTTCGCGCAACGCCCCGGCTACCTGTTGAACGAAAACGCGGGACTGTTTGCGCGCCGCGCTGTACATCAGCACGCGATCGATCATGACGCCGAGCGACCACGCGGACAGAAGAAACAGAATGCCCACTACCACCTTCGCGATAATACTCATGCTGCCCCACATCGTCCTCAGGTCCCACTGGCCTTGCAGGACAAGCAGGTTCATTGCCGAGACGGCTAGATTACCAAGCATATGATTCGCTCCTTTTTATTTCGTGTGAAACTTGCGGACCGGAACCGGCATTGCCGGTCCCGGCCGACTCCCTGATTGGCCGCCTCAATTCGCGGGCTTCAATATTATTAAAGACCGCTCCCCCAGGCTGCCGTCCTGCACAAAACTTAACCACCCATCGTAAACGTAACTGTAATCGTCGTGTCGACTTCCACCGGGTCGCCGTTCAACAGCGTCGGTTTGTAGCGCCATTGTTTCACGGCATCCAGAGCCGATTGCACCAAGAGCGGGTGACCGGAGATCACTTCGAGCTGGGCCACTCTGCCGTCCTTGTCGATAATCGCGTGGAGAACCACGTTGCCTTGGATGCGGGCCTGCCGCGCCAGGGCGGGATAGAGCGGACGAGTCTGCTGCAGGATCGACGCCGCCGTCACGTTACCGCCTTGCTTGACGCGCTGCGGAGCAGCCGGCTTGGGAGGAGGCGGAGCCACAGCCGCTACCATGCCCTGACCCGGAATGCCGCCAAACACGCCGCCTTGCTGACCGGCGTTGTTAATCACGTCGGGAGGAAGTTCGGCTTCCTTGAACACAGCCACTTCCTTGGGAATCGCGCGCGGCTGCATCAGCTTTCCGGACTGGATCAAGCGCGCAACCGGCTTGACGATGGTCTTCACGGGCGCCGGAGGAGGTGGTGGTGGCGGAGGAGGAGGCGGGGCGATGAGCAAAGTCGAGAGCATCGCCTTCGGCAGCGCCTCGGTGTAGATCAAAGGTATCAAGATCAAGATGCCAAGGATAAGAGCCTGCACAATGCCGGAGAGAACAACGCTCCAGCCCTTGTTGGTCTTTTTCTTTTCTACTGTCGATTCGAGCAGATCGTCAAACATCGTACGTCCCTCCTGCCGGAAAGCTCCCAGGAGTCACCTAGGCTTTCCGGAGTTTAGTACCGGCTGCGGTTCCGGATGTAACTACCGCTCCGCCCCCGCCTCTCCACTGGTTCCAGGCGACTACCAAAGGCGCGGCAATGCCAAAACTGGAATACGTTCCTACCAGAATTCCAACCACCAATGCAAAGGAAAAAGCGCGCAAGACCTGGCCGCCCATCAGGAACAAAACGAGCACGGTCAAAAACGTAAGGCCGCTGGTCAGGATGGTTCGCGAAAGGGTCTGGTTGATGGACCGGTTCACGATGGCCTTAAATGGTTCGCGGCGCATGAGCCGCGCGTTTTCACGGATCCGGTCAAAGATCACAATCGTGTCGTTCATCGAATAGCCGACCAGAGTCAGTAACGCCGCAATTACCGTCAGCGAAATCTCAAAGTGAAATATGGAAAAAAGACCCAGCGTAATCAGGACGTCGTGAAACACAGCCAACACAGCGGCAGCACCGTACACCCACTCGAACCGAAATGCAATATAAACCAGCATTCCGCCCAGCGCGTACAGGGTCACCACCACGGCCTGGCGGCGCAGTTCGGAGCCGACTTTCGGGCCGACGATCTCGACGTTGATGATGGCGAATGTGCTGGTATAGAAAGAATCGCGCAGCGCGGCGATCACGTTGGCATTCGCGCCGGAAGCGGAAAGTTCACCAAGGTCAGTTACAATGCCGCGGCGGTCACGGTCGCGAAACTGCGCAAGCTGGCGGGCAAGCTGGTTATAGCGATCGCCGGCGGCCGTACCCAGCGCCAGGGGATCCTTGCGCGTCAAAACTTCCGCAATGGTATCCGCCCCGGCGGCGTTGAAATCCTGCTTGCCAGGCTCACCCGCGCCCAGCGTGGCGTGCAGGGCATTGAGGATGGCCGTCTTGCCGGCATCGAGCGCCTCGGCTCCCTCGCCCTTTTCCTCCAGGTTGATCAAAACCTCGTTCGCGTTAGGGGAGGCGATATCGCTGACCGGAACAATCGTGAAATTGGACATTCCCTGCTGGGTCATCCCGTTGCGTATGGTATCAACGGGCGGGGGGGCAGCAAAGCGTACGTCTACAACTGTACCCCCTTTAAAATCAATGCCATAGAATAGTCCGTGATGGGCGACAATGGACAGTACCCCAGCCAAGAGCAGGAGACCCGACAAGCCAAAGAAGTATTTGGCCTTGCCCATCCAGTCCAGATCAACTTGTTTGAAGAAATTCATGCTCGCTCTGACCCGTTAGAGTTGGACACCAACGATATTGGATTTGTTCCCGAAATCGCTCTGTTCCCAAAAAATTACCTTTTTGCGCAAGCTTTTCACCCTGTGAACGGCAGGGCAAACTGTGCGGTTTCAGCCTCGCAAGGACCTAAACCCCACAGGCTGAAGCCTGCGCTACTAAATGCTTAGCTCCGCCTCGCGGGGCATCTTCGCCAGGTGCCAGTCAAAGATGACGCGCGATACATAGACCGACGTGAAAAGGTTCGCAAGCAACCCGACCGCCAAGCTGACAGCAAAGCCGCGGATCGGACCTGTCCCGAAAAGGAACAAGAATGCGGCGGAAACGATGGTGGTCACGTGCGTGTCGATAATCGTCAGGAAGGCACGCTTGAATCCCAAGTCCACGGCGGAAACCGGGGCTTTCGACGCACGCAATTCTTCCCGGATACGCTCGAAAATCAGCACGTTGGAATCGACGCCCATACCAATCGTCAAAATCACTCCGGCAATTCCGGGCAAAGTCAGCACGGCGCCGAAATACGCCAGAGCGGCGAGCAATAGCACCAAGTTCAGGACCAAGGCAACCACAGCGTTGATGCCTGACAGGCGGTAGTAAAAGACCATGAAGACCATCACCACAATCAGGCTGATGATCGAAGCCTGAACACCGTGCCGAATGGAATCCGCTCCGAGAGAAGGGCCGACGGTCCGCTCCTCCAGATATTTAATCGACGCCGGCAGAGCTCCAGAACGAAGGACCAGGCCAAGGTCATTCGCTTCCTGCTCGCCGAACTGGCCTTCGATTACGCCGGTATCGTCGATGCGCCCGTTGATGACCGGAGCGGTCTGGAGCTTATGCTCGAGCACGATGCCCAGTTGCTTGCCTATATTTTGTTCCGTGAAGGGGCCAAAGCGGCGGCCCGCTTCGGTAGATAGAGTGAAATCCACATCATAGAAGCCGATGTTTTTCGTGCTGCGCACAGCGGTCGCGCTGCGCAGGTCACGCCCGGTGACAACAGGAACGCGGTCGATAACATACCAACTGTCGCCGGCACTCTGGCCGGACGATGCCGAACTTTTCCCCTCAACGATTTGCGCGTTCGGCGGCAAGACGCCCCCGTGCGCAGCCAGGGCGCCCACTTCGGACGGATAGGGAGTCGTGTCCAGAACCAGGTGGAGTTCCAACTGTCCGCCGGCCTGGATCACGCTCTTGGCGCGGTTGGGATCGCCTTCTCCGGGAAGCTCGACGATAATTTCGTTTTCTCCCTGGCCGTAAGGGGCGACCAACGGCTCCGTCAAGCCCAGGGCATCGATGCGGCGCCGAATCGTTTCTTCGGCCTGATCCATGGTCTGCTGCTGGATATTTACGACGCGCGACTGCTTCATCGTGACGAGATAGCCGGAGGGTTCGCCGGGGGCGGGAGAAACATCCCAATCCGGAAATTGATCGTTGATCAGATTGCGGGCGGTGCCGGCTTGCTCGGAAGCAATGTTGTGCA
Organism: uncultured Acidobacteriota bacterium; assembly: GCA_963804145.1. Taxonomy (GTDB): domain Bacteria; phylum Acidobacteriota; class Terriglobia; order Acidiferrales; family UBA7541; genus Palsa-360. The sequence continues at coordinate 198,805 of CAWDPI010000015.1, forward strand.
CCAGAATCTGCGTGTCACCCAGCTTGCGAATCTCGTCGTAGCGGATGGCCTTGTCGCGAAACAGGGTCGTGATGTGGTCCAGCGTCTGATCGGTTTCCTGGCTGATGGCTTCCTGCACTTGCACCTGCAGAATCAGGTGCGTGCCGCCCTGTAAATCCAAACCCAGTTTGATGCTGTCCGAAAAATTCGATTTGACTCCGGCCCAGGACTTGGGAGGAAAATCCGGCCGCCCCACGAGACCGATCACGCAAGCGAGGATGACGGCCGCGATAAAGAGCGCTTTCCACTTGAGATTTGATGTCATGGCTTGAACTGGCTCAGGACTCCACAGGTGCGGGCTTTATTCTTAACCCGTCAAATTCATTGGAGCAGATCGTTTTTTTGGCGGGCTCTAAGCAGAGCCGGCACCCGACCTTGGCCCTACGACTCCTCCTTACCATCTGGTTGCAGGGCGGACACCGCGGAACGCAAGACCTTTACCTTGACCTGATCGGCGATGCGAAGCTGGACGGAATCACCCTCGAGCCCCACGATCGTCCCGAACAAACCGCCGTTGGTGATGACCTTGTCGCCGTTCTTAAGGGCGTTGATCATTTCCTGGGTCTTCTTCTGGCGGCGCTGCGCAGGGAGAATCAGCAGGACGTAGAAGATGCCCATGATGGCCAGAATCGGCAGCAGCTGGATGAATGCATTCCCGCCCGCAGCCTGCGCCATCAAAGACAGGCCTGCATGTGAAGACAACAAGGACATCGCTGCGACCCCATCCTCCCGATACGATCCATTTCTTAGCCAGCGAACTGCCCCGGACAAAAATGGGCCCCGCCACTCTCAGTCACCCCGGAGGGCAGGACCACGAAGTTCGCGCCGAAGTTCCGGGCCTGCTCCACGGTTCACCTGAAGCATTTCGCTTAAAGGCGCAGCCCTTCACGCGGCCCGAGCGCCCTAAGAGCAAAACCACAGACGGCCCTTCCTGCGATTCAGGGCAAAAAGTCTGTGCAACTTAGGGTTCACCCGCTTCGATGCGCGCTTGGAACTCCGAGGAGAATTCCGCCAGTACCCCGAACGCGATAGCTTGGCGAATCTTTCCCATAGTGTCAAGGAAAAATGCAACGTTGTGGTGGGAGTTCAGGATGGAGGCCAGGATTTCATTGGCCTGAAACAGGTGGCGCAAGTAGGCGCGCGAGTAGGTGCGGCACACCATGCAGGAGCAGCGCTCATCGAGAGGACGCGGATCATCGGCATAAATCGCGTTCCCGATGTTCACGCGGCCCGCGCTGGTGAAGAGGCAGCCGTTGCGCGCGTTCCGCGTCGGCAGCACGCAATCCATCATGTCGACGCCGCAACGGACGTAGTCGGCAAGCTGCTCGGGGAAGCCGACGCCCATGACGTAGCGAGGACGATCCTTGGGAAGCTCTTCGGTGGAGAGCGCCGCCATCTCGCAGGAAAGCGCGTGGGGTTCGCCGACGGCAAGGCCTCCCACCGCATAGCCGGGGAAATCCAGGTCCACGATCTGGCGCGCGCTCTCGCGGCGCAGATCGCCGTGCGTGCCGCCCTGAACGATGCCGAATAAGACTTGACCGGGGTTGGTCGGGGCTTGCGCGTTCGGGCGGCCCGATTCCATTGTGGCGCGAGCATAGTCACGGCAGCGGCGCGCCCACTGCGTCGTGCGCTTCGCGGCGCCCGCCGCGCGTTCGTGATCGGCGGGATATTCGATGCACTCATCGAAGGCCATGGCGATGTCCGAGCCGAGCGCCTGCTGAATCTCGATGGATTTTTCGGGGGTAAGAAAATGTTCGGAGCCGTCCAGATGCGAGCGGAAGACCACGCCGTCATCGGTGACTTTGCGCAGATCGGCGAGGCTGAACACTTGAAAGCCGCCCGAATCGGTGAGGATCGCCCCCGGCCAGGACATGAAGCGGTGCAGCCCGCCGAGCGCGCGAATCCGTTCGTGGCCGGGACGAAGATATAAGTGATACGTGTTGCCGAGCAGGATCTGCACGCCAAGCTCGGCGAGCGCCTGCTGCGTGAGTCCCTTCACCGTGCCGGCCGTGCCCACCGGCATGAATGCGGGCGTATCGATCACGCCGTGCGGCGTCGTCAGGCGCCCGAGGCGCGCGCCGGTCGGATCGGTTTTCAAAATTTCAAAATGGAATTCCATCGGATTGAGTTTAGCAGGACGCAGACAGGCTTTTCCTCCCCGGAACTAATTTAATTTGCGACGGGGCAATTGTTGCGTAGGCGGACTTGATAACCCAAGTGGCTTGGGTTATACTATTGGGCGTGGCATCGCTTCGTTTCGGCACTGTCTTTTTCATTGCTTATCCGCAAGACCATGAGCCGCGACACGTTCATGGTTTTACGGGAGAGACCGAAGTTATCGTTGACCTCGGCATCGATGGAAATGTCACGCTCGCCGATCGGGCCGACTGCATTCGCCCGGGCAACGCAAAGCGCAGCGATGTGCGTAAGATTTTGAGAGCAGCGGCGAAACATTTTGACGAGTTAGTTTCGCTGTGGGAGAAAATGCATGCGTAAAGAAGCGCATCAAGTCAGAGTTTCGAGCGGCCAAATCGATTCCGCCATCGCGCGCGCGCGGCAATTCGAGACCAATGATCCACGCGTAATTAGAGTGCAGTATGAAACGAAAGAAGATTTGGTGAGCCTCTATTTTGCCGACGGGTTGAAGATTTCGATTCCAAGAAAACAATTGCAAGGTCTCGAACGGGCGAACCGACCGCAGCTAACAAAAATCGAAATCGTTGGCAACGGGACAGGTCTTCATTGGCCATTGCTCGATGTCGACCACTACGTTCTCGGTCTTCTCGAGCATCGCTTTGGCACGAAGCGATGGATGAACGAGATAGGGCGCAGGGGTGGACTGGTAACGAGTGCGGCCAAGGCCAAAGCCGCTAGACGGAATGGTTTAAAGGGTGGAAGACCAAGATTGAGCGCCCTTCAAAATACAAGGCGATAGGAAACGAAGAGGGCAAATAGGATTCAAATCGGGCGTGAGATGTAGGGGCACGGCATGCCGTGCCCCTACAACATCGTGTCATTCGATGCTTGCCGGGAGCGCCGGAATCGCGGCGATGAGGGATTGGGTGTACGGGTGCACAGGGGCGGTGAGAATTTGCGCGGCGGGGCCCGTCTCCACGATGCGGCCGGCTTGCATGACGGCGATGCGCGTGGCGAGTTGCGCGACGACGGGCAGGCTGTGCGAGATCAGCAGGTAGGTGAGCGCGAAATCGCGCTGCAAATTCTGCAGCAGCTCGAGAATCTGCGCGCCAACGGAAACGTCGAGCGCGGAAACCGGTTCGTCCGCGACGACGAGGCGCGGGCGGAGCACCAGGGCGCGGGCGATGCCGATGCGCTGGCGCTGGCCGCCGGAAAATTCGTGAGGATAGCGGGCGAGCGCGTCTTCTCCGAGGCCGGCGGCGCGCAGAATTTCGACCACGCGGGCACGGCGCTCGGCGCGGGAAAGTTGCGGCTCGTGAATTTCGAGCGGCTCGGCGACGATGGCTCCGACGCGCATTCTCGGATCGAGCGAGGCGAAGGGATCCTGAAACACCATTTGCATTTCGCGGCGCAGGGCGCGCAATTCCGCGCCGCGCGCGGCAAGAAAATCGCGGCCTTCGACGAGCAGTTCGCCGGAGTCCGGTTCGATGAGGCGCAGCAACATGCGCGCGAGCGTCGTTTTTCCGCTGCCGGATTCGCCGACGATCGCGAGCGTTTCGCCGGCGGCGAGTTCGAGGCTTACGTCATCTACCGCTGCGACGCCGGAGCGCGCACCGCCATTGGATCGCGATAAGCCCATCGCGAACGCGCTGGCAGGGGCGGAGAACGTCTTGCGCAAATTGCGCGCTTCGAGGAGCGGGGGGGGAATCAGCATACGCCGCCAGTCGGGGCGGCGGCTAAAGCCGCTCCGATTCTGCGAACTTTACGGCACGGCTGAAGCCGTGCCCTACAAGGATTTGCAGTTTCCATACTGCCTCTGAGGTCAGATCCCCAGGGTCCAGTTCCATTGGACGCGTAATTCATTCCGGCTTCTCCGCGACGAGCAGCAATACCGTGTGCATGAATTCGAGGCCGCTCGGGGCTTTTTCCGAGCCGCGCGGGCGGAAACCCGAACGGTCGTAGCCGATGCAACTTTCCATCATGCTGCGCGTTTGCACGTAGACGGGATCGCCGGGGGCCTTGCCGGCATTTCCCATCCAGACGTCGAAGTCGTGCCAGTTATCGTGGAGATGTTCGGACACGACGCGCAGACCCAGATTCCGGATCAGGGCGTGGAAATCGGCGACGCCTTGCGTGTTCGTATGCGAAGGATCGCGCACGCGCTCGATGGCATTCTGGAATGCGGCGTCGCAACCCTCGCACACGATGATGTCGGTGATCGCCAAGCGGCCCCCGGGCTGCAACACGCGCGCCATTTCGGCCAGTGCGCGCGGCGGATCGGCCATATGGTGAAACGCGTAGCCGCAGGAAACGATTCCGGCTGCGGCGTCGGCAAAGGGCAGCGCGTAAATATCTGCGCAGACGAATTCAATGTTGGTGATGCCGTCGCGCGCGGCTTCGGCGCGCGCTTTCTCAACCATCGCAGGGGTCAGGTCCGCGCCGATCGCGCGGCGAACGCGCCTGGCCAGCGGGCGCGTGTACGTGCCGGGGCCGCAGGCGAGATCGATGGCCAGCAGGTTCTGCGCGTCTGCCAGGCCGGCCGTGGCGTGTTCGGCGAGCCGCTCGGCTTCTTCGCTTCGCAAACGGCGCACGTTGTGGGCAAAAATATTGGCGGTCTCCGTGAAGCGTTCGCGGATCTTGTCGTGCTGGGTTGGATCAGGGGCCATTTTTTCTTGCATCCTCTATCTATTTCCTCGCGTTGAATGGGGCAGTGAATTTAGTGGCGCAGGCTTCAGCCTGTGGGTTTTGATTCGTCCAATGACAAACCCCCACAGGCTGAAGCCTGCGCCACTGAACGCCGCAAATCATTTTGCGTTTTTCTCATTGGTTTCCGCAACCAGAATGCAGCGCGCGCGATGCCCGGGGCCGGCGGCGCGCAGCTCGGGCATGGCCGCGGCGCATTCGGCGACGCGCAGCGGGCAGCGCGGCTCGAACGCGCACCCGGGAGGCAGCGCGGTGAGCGACGGCACCGTGCCGGGAATCGGCTCGAGCTTGTGGCGCACGAGCTGCGGCGAAGCGCGCAAGAGTCCCGCTGTATAAGGATGACGCGGGCGCTCGAGCACTTCGCGCGCCGGGCCTTCTTCCACGATGCGCCCTGCATACGTGACCGCGATGCGGTCCGCCACCTGCGCGACGACGCCGAGATCATGCGTGATGAAAAGAAGCGCGAGGCCGAGATCCCGCCGGAGGCGGCCGAGCAGTTCGAGAATTTGTTTTTGCACGGTGACATCGAGCGCGGTGGTCGGCTCATCGGCGATGAGCAGGCGCGGGGCTTTTCCATTTTCGCCCGCAAGCGCCATTGCAATCATGGCGCGCTGCCGCAAGCCGCCTGAGAGTTGGTGCGGATACTGGCGCGCGCGCATGGCAGGCTCAGGCACGGCGGCGCGTTCGAGCGCTGCGACGACGCGGCGATCGACTTCGTCGCGCGACAGCCCGGCGTGATGCGCGCGAATCGCTTCGGCAATTTGCGCGCCCACACGCATCACGGGATTGAGCGCGGTCATCGGCTCCTGAAAAATCATGGCGATGTCGCGCCCGCGCACGCCGATGCGTTCGCGTTCGGCAAGCGTGAGCAAATTCACGCGCGACCCGGCGGCGCCATTCGTACTTGCCCCGACACCGGAGTGGCCAGAGAACCACGCTTCGCCGCCGACGCGCGCCCCCGGCGGCAGCAATCCCATCAGCGCCAACGCGAGCATCGATTTCCCGCTGCCCGATTCGCCGACAAGTCCAAGCGATTCGCCCGCATCGAGCGCAAACGAAACATCGTCCACCGGACGAATCCATCCCGCCGGCGTGGGAATCTCGACGGTGAGCCCGCGCAGCTCGATCAGTGCAGCCATCGGTACATCATAAGACGGATTTTGCGAAGAGGTGCAGGAAGGAATGATACTTAGTTACGTGTGGGTGCCGCTCGTCGAGGCAAATTACCAAGAAACGCTATCACTCGCCTATCATATTCCGCGGGCTCAGCCCCGATCGCCGAGGCGTGATCCGCACCAGGCACTTCCCAAAGTTCCTTAGGACCTGTAGCTGCTCTGAAAATCCGGCGCGTATGCCGGCACGGAATAATGTGATCCGATCCATCGCAAATCAGCAACACCGGAAAAGGGCGAACGGCGACAGATTTTTCCGGTGAAACTTCATCGACTGAAAAGCCGCCTTCTTTTTGTGCCGTGGATATGACAGTCCATGTCCCAGGACGGAAAAGCGTCATGCCGAGCAACGGCGACCAATGCAGCCCGGCATAGTCGTAGGTGACCTCCCGCAAATCACTAAAGGAGCTCTCAGCAACGACGCCTGCGATCCGCAAGTCAACAGCCGCAGATTGCAAGGCGATCGCTGCGCCCATAGACGAGCCCAGCGCAAAAACATTGCGTGGTGTCTCAGTCATATTCAGCGCGTCGATGATGGCCCGCGTGTCTTTCCGCTCAAGCCAACCGTATGTGGCCATGTTGCCGCCGCTTTCACCATGCGCGCGAGCATCCATCATAACGACGCCGTAGCCATGACGTAGTAGAAGCGCCGCTTGTCCCGTCATTCCAGTTCGATTGTCCGATACGCCGTGGAAGAGCAAAACCCAGTCCCCGCTGGCGCGCGCAGGGCGGACCTTCCAACCGCGCAACAAGACGCCGTCCGGCGCGCTGACAGCGAAATCTTCCGGGAACGCACCAACTGCTTGTAAAATCTGTTCGCTCGCCTGAATCGACTGCGGGGTCAGCGGGCGCACCATGGGGTGCAACACTCCGCGGCCTAAAAATTCACCCACAACCGCAGATCCCAAGAATAGAATCAGCGCGGCGGCACAAATACCAAGGTAAATGGTGCGCTTCATTTTGCGACGATTGTAACTGGGCGGCGGATTCGCCGCGAGATGCATTCCGCTGAATGTCCGCAAAGGTCATCGCTGCGGCTGTAACTTCCCGTAACCGACGGAATGGGGCAGAATCTGGCCGAACAGTTTTTTCCACCCACCCTGAGTGATCTTAATGTATAGATGAGTGCAACCGTATCCGAAGCGGCCTGGAAAATATTTCTGAGGAGAACGTCAAATGAGACTACAGAGAATCGTCTTGAAAATTTTGTTGCTGAGCGCTGTGATGGCCGTGTTCCCGGTGCTCGCGCAGGACGTGCAACCGAAGCCTACGTGCAATCACTGTTCGGCTGTCTATATCCCCAAGAGCGAGCTGGATGGCTACAACCAGCGGGCCATCGAGCACAAGCTTGTGGATCAGCAGGTGCGCTCAGTGGATGTCGGCAAAGTGCAGGTGGGCATTGGGAGCATTTACCGCGGAAAGCTGGGGCAGGCCACTGGTGCGGAAAACATTGTGGCGGAAGCGGTGGCCGAACACGAGCAGGTGAGCGAGGTCTATTACGTGATCGAAGGTTCGGCGACGCTGCTGACGGGGCCGGACCTCGTGGACCCCAAGCCGCGGCCGAGCACGCTGAAAACGGTGCGCGAACAGAATGGTCCCGGATTCAGCGCCGCTTCGATCAAGAATCCGGAAGTTCACGAACTGAAGGCGGGGGACATGATCATCATCCCGGCGGGAACCGGGCACTGGTTCACGAAAATTGACGATCACATCCGCTACGTGATGGTGCGGCTCGATCCGGACAAGATTCTGCCGCTGAAGAGCGAGGCGCAGTCGCAGACGTATTTGAAGAGCGCCTATTTCCCGGCACAGGGGAATTTCTAATCCGGAAGTTGCACGCAGGATTCAGAACTTAGAAGACACCAGACGCGACCGGCACGTCGCGCGAAGTGTTGTGGCGCCGGTGTCTCGCCGGCGTTTTTGCGACGCCCGGAGATTAGAAAAATCGCCGGCGGGACGCCGGCGCCACGATAGGAAAAATAGCGACGCGATGCCGACTGCCGAATGTCCGCAATGCCGCATGCCCACGGCCACCGCCATGGGCAAAGCGTATTGCCCGCAGTGCGGGTGGAATCGCGGGGAGGCGGACAAGCAGACGCGGCTGTTTTTGCGTGTGCTGCCGGTGCTGGTGATGTTGTTCGACGCGCCGCTGATTGTCTGGATTTTCGTCGGGCACGCGGAGGTTCCTGTTCTTGCCGCGCTCGGGCTCGTAGCAATCGTTCCCGCGATTCTCGTGGTTCTTGTGGTGAAAGGGAAAATCCGGATTGGGGCGTTCGGACAGGATCCGGGGAGGCAGCTGTGACGGCAGCATTTCGAGACGCGGCAGACTCTAACGAAATGTACGGCGGGGACATCACCGGACCGTATGACGAGATTAGCCGCGTGCTGGCAGAGCTGCCACGGCCGCGGGCGGTGCGCATGAGCCGCCGGGGAAAATCTACAGTGGCGTTGATCGTTGTTGTCATTGCCGTCTCTATGGGGATGTTCTTTGCCGGGCTTTCCGCGCGGTCGGCGGCGATGGCGCGGAACGGTAGTTCGCCGCAATATGCGCCCTTTGTGCTGCCAATTATCTTCCTTCTGGTGATCGTGCCGCTGATGGTGCGGACGATTACGCGGCAGAAGATCCTCCTCACCGACGGAGAGATCGCCACGGCGCGGGTAACCGACCAGCGGCGGGCGCGCCACGGCGCAACCATTCGCTACGATTTCACCACGCGCTTGGGCGATCATTTCTCACGCGGCGCGTCAGACGGCCCGGGGCAGCTCTCCGTGGGAATGAATGTGCCGATTTTTTACGATCCTCAGAACCCGTCGAAGCAACTCGCGTTGTGCGGGTCGTTTTATGAAGTGGTCCTGCCGGGGAAAGAATAAAAACTTCGAAGTGAAGAATTGCCTTTTGGTGTCCCCCGGGAACGCCAATCTCCCGATTGGCATCGCGCAACCCGCCAATCAGGAGATTGGCGTTCCCGGGCTAATTCGAGACCGGCAGACCAGCGAGGCCTTTGCCTTCCGCGATCACGGCCTGGAACGCCGCGCCGGCCTGCTGGCTTTCCTGCACAATTTGTTGCAGCTTTGCAGCCATGCTCTTCGCGCGAGGGTCGTTCGGATCCTGGGCATTCTTCATTCCTTCCGCGGAAGCCCTGAGTTGCCGTGCTTTCTGAAGCGCGTCGCGGCCCTGAGATACGTAGGATTGCTTGGCTGTAAAAAGTTTTACTTCCCAACTGGCGCGGCCCGGAAAATTAGAGTTGTTGCCCTGCAGGACATTCTTGGCGAGTGTGGCGCGGTCCAGACCATCGAGTTGGTCCAGCATTGACTGCATGTTTTCGAGGGCTTGTGCGGAAACAATCTCGCCTGAGTTGGAGGGGAGGTCGTCGTTGGTCAAGACCTTCGCTGCGGGCTTGTTGGCTTTCTCTTTGTCCTTGTCTTTCTGGGCCTGTCTTGCCAGGTCGCCAAGCGAAGGCGAAGGGGCTTGCGAATCCTGCGCACGCGCGGAGGCGCAAGTGGCCAGGGCCAGCGCACACATTGCAATGAGGGCTAAACTTCGCGCCATGGGATCCTCCCCTTGAGTGGCATTACGGTCCAGCGAAGACGTGTAGATGCTCCTTCCATGCTTGCGGAAGGACTGGAAATTGGCTATGGGCCGGGAGTACCACAATGCGGAAAGAGTTATCCGCCGAAGTTTGGCGAGACATTTTCCTGGAGTGGCGAAAGACTCGAAATTACCTGAATCGCGTGGCGAGCACGAGCAGCGTGAAAATCACGACGGGAATCATCAGGAGCATGGTGTAGGAAAGGATTCTTTTCAAAAATGGGAGCCGCGCGGGCTTGCGTTCCTTGCGGGCCGAGCGGTCGATGACCTCGACGCATTCCGGGTGCGCCAGCGCGGCGGCCAATTCCCGCGCGCCCGCGAAACGATCTTCCGGATCGCGCTCCATCGCGCGATACAGAATTTCCTGCATTTGGGGGGAAATTTCAGGATTGATTTCGCGCGCGGGCGGCGGATCGTTCACGAGGCGGTCGTTCATGACGGCGAACGGATTCGGGCCGTCGAAGGGCGTTTGACCGGTCAGCATTTCGTGGAGAATGACACCGAGAGCGTAGACGTCGCTTCGCCCGTCGCTGCGCTTGCGCTTGAGTTGCTCGGGCGAAATGTAATCAGGAGTGCCCATGGCATTTGACAACCTGGAAAACGTGAGGCGGCGCATGCCTTCTCCGGCGGCGATGCCAAAGTCGATGAGCTTGATGGCGTCTCCCTCGCCGACCATGATATTTTCCGGTTTCAGGTCGCGATGCACGACTCCCTGGCTGTGAATGTATTCGAGGGCTTCACAGACTCCCGCCGCGATGCGTGTCACGCGTTCAACGGAAAGCTTTCCTTCCCTGGCGATAATGTCGCGCAGGAATCGCCCGTCAATCCACTCCATCACGATGCAAAGCTGATCCATATCCCCGCTGTCGAACATATGCACGACCCCGGGATGCTTGAGTTTTTTGCCGATGGCAAGCTCGCGCTGGAAGCGGCTGTAAAACGCGGGATCGCATTCGAGTTCAGGATGCGGGATCTTAATGGCAACAAGCTGGCCGGTTCTGAGGTCCGTGGCGCGATAGATGCTGGTCATGCAGGTACGCACGACGAAGGCTTCGATGCGGAAGTATTCGAATCGCTCGCCGGGTTGAAGTTGTTGCGTCAACATTTGCCGCATCCTTGGCGCGCACGAGGACAAAAAGATAACAACAGAAAAAATATCTTCTTGCCCCTAAAGGAGGCATAAACAATTCGTCGATGCCGCGTAAACAGCCATAACCATTGTGGATCCTGCGAGTTAGGTGTTGTCGCGTCGGAGCAGTGACGAAGCCAGACGCGGCGTGCCCGTGGCGGCGAATCCTCCCGCAGCCATTTCGCCACAGCTGGATTCATTTTCTTGGACCTGAGACGACATTGCCGCTAAACTTGGGCCGCAGATGCCGAAGAGTGGCTCTCCCGATTCTGAAATGTCCCCGGACCGTTCATCAGCCTCCAGCTGGAAGGCGCTTTTTCGCGTTCCCGGATTTCCCTTTTTCTTCGTGGCGATGCTGGTGTCACTGTTTGGGACGGGAATGAATTTTGCCGGCGTGACCTGGTACGTACTGGGCGCGACTCATTCCACGGTGAAGGTCAGCCTGATCGTAATTCTGGTGACGCTGCCGGGACTGGTGGTGCCTCCGTTCGGGGGAGTGCTGATTGATCGGGTGGACCGCCGCTATTTGGGGATCGTCATCGACGCGGCGCGCGCCGTGGTTGTCCTGGGGACGGCAGGTCTGGCCTACGCTGGACGTCTGGAGTTGTGGGAACTGTATTCGATGGTCTTGCTGTTGGGCGTGGGATTCGCGATTTACTGGTCGACGACGAATGCGCTGATCCAGGAACTCGTCCCGCAGGAAAAATTGGTTACGGCCAACGCCACAGTGCTCATTGCCGTGCAAGGCGGAATGGCAGCGGCGGGGGCGCTCGTCGGATTTATATACGAACGCGCGGGTCTGGCCGGAATTCTCAGCATTGATGGAACGACGTACGTCATTTCCGCGCTTTGCCTGCTGGCCTTGCGCCAGGGGTATTACGCGCCGCGCGAAATCCAAAACATGCGGCTGGTTTCCTCCTCGCCCACGATTGAAGCGCCGCCGGAGATGTCCGAGCCCACACTGATGCGGACGGACGGAGCGGGGCCGGGCGCGTTGGGCGTTTTCGCAGATATTGCGGAAGGACTGGCGTACTTGCGGCAGCAGCCGCGGGTGATGGCGCTGGGATTCACCTATGCCTGCATGATGGCCGGAGTGATCAGCGCGAACGTTCTGGTCGTGGCGCTGGCGAAAGATTTGCTCTTCGCGGGGGCGCGGGGTTATGGATGGATCGAGGCCGGTTGGGCGGGTGGAGCGATTGTCGGCGGGCTTGCGGCGGGCGTCGCTGCGCGAAAAAGGCCTTACGCCGTGTTGGTTGTGGCTCTGGCCACGCTGGCCGTGGGCCATACGCTTTTTCCTTACGCGCGCGTTCTTGGCGTGGCGGTGGCGATGAATGCGCTGTTCGGAGTTTGTCGCGCGCTGGGAGGCGTGCTGACGCAGACGTCGATCATGGCCGCGGTGCCGAGGCATCTCATGGGACGCACGCAGTCCGCATTCTCAGTAATTGGCACGGTTTTGCAGGTGGGCATGAGCTTCACGCTGGGATGGTTCGCCGAGCACGTCACGCTTTCCATCGCGTTCCTGTTGCTCGGGGCGATTTACGGCGGCGGGGTCGTGGCCGCGCTGCGGGTGCGCGCGCTTTCGCTTGGCGCGGGGAAAACGCCGGCGACGGCGGTTTAGTAGCGCGGGCTTTAGCCTGCGGGGTTTTGTTTTTGCTGTGCGAGAGAAACCGCTCAGACTGACCGGACTGCGGAAAAGTAAAGCATTTTGTCATTCCGAGCGAAGCGAGGAATCTTTCTTCGATCGAAACCCAAGAAAAGAAAGAGAGATTCCTCGCTTCGCTCGGATTGACAAAAATGTGGGGCATTGTTTCCGCTGCAAAGAGGAGCGCTCGATGAAGATCTTCATCGCGGGGGCTTCGGGAGTGCTGGGGCGGCGGCTCGCGCGACAATTCGTGGCGCGCGGCCATTCGGTGATCGGCCAGGTGCGCAGCCCAAAGGCCGAGAGCGCCGTGAAAGAAGCCGGCGGCGAGCCGCGCCACGCGGATTTGTTCGATGCGGAATCTCTGGCCAAGGCTGCGGAAGGCTGCGACACCGTCATCCATGCGGCCACTGCAATTCCCACGAAACAAAAGACGACTCCCGCCGACTGGGCGATGAACGACCACATTCGCCGCAAAGGCACGCGCTGCCTGACCGAAGCCGCCGCTAAAATCGGCGCGAAAACTTACATTCAACAAAGCGTAGTCTGGGTGGCCCGGCCGAAGGATGGATCTGCATTCGATGAGGATTCTCCGGTCGTGCTCGATCCGAGCTATCAATCCGCTATCGACGCGGAAGCGATTGCGCGCGACTCCGGATCGGCGGAAGGGTTCGTTACGGCCATTCTGCGTGGCGGCGCGTTCTATGATTGCGATTCTGCGCACACGCGAATGCTCGCCGATGCATTGCGAAAGCGCGCCATGCCGATCATCGGCCGGGGAAACGCGGAGTGGGCCATGGTTCACACCGGCGACGCCGCGAGCGCTTATGTGACCGTAGCGGAGCATCCGCGCAATGGCGTGTGGCATGTTATAGACAATGAACTGATTACGGTGCGCGCGCTGCTGGAAGAATCCGCGGCTCGCCTCGGAGCGCCGCGCCCGCGACGCGTTCCCGTCTGGCTCGCAAGATGGCTTGCAGGGGAGCGGGCCGTCTCGTACTTCACGCAATCAACCAGGACGACCAACGCGCGCCTGCGGCGCGATTTCGGCTGGACGCCGCGCTATCCGACCTACAGGGAAGGCCTCGACCAGGTTGTCGCTGCGTGGAATGCGGAAGCTGCGCATCAAGCTACTGGTTAAACTGTAGAGATAGCAAATCGCTGCGGGACGCGATAGCATTGATTTAACGAGGTATTCCGATGCTTGTAAAAATTGAGGTTTACAACGACGGCGAATTCTGGTGCGCGCGTGGCATTGGTGAAGACATTTTCACGCAAGGGCAAACGGTGGATGAGCTGTACGCCAACATCAAAGAGGCTGTGGCGCTGCACTTCGAGAATGGATCAAGACCCACTGACATCGATATTCTGATTGTGTCCGAAATGAAATTAAGCCATGCCCCGGCTGCCACAGATTAGCGGCCGCGATCTCATCCGACTATTACACTCGTTGGGATATGAAACTGTGCGCCAACGCGGAAGCCACATACAATTGGTCAAGGTGACACAGATTGGCGAACACCACGTCACGATTCCCGACCACAAAATCCTTGCCAAAGGAACGTTGAGCGACACTCTTATGCGTGTAAGTCTGTGGAACGGAATCCCGAAGGAAGAATTGATTAACCGTCTTCGGTAGGCGGTAAAATAATAGGAATGAGAAATGAAGAAATATCTCATCGTCATCGAACGAACAGACAGCGGTTATTCCAGCTATTCGCCTGACCTTCCCGGTTGCGTGTCCACCGGAAAGTCGCGCGAAGAAGCAGAGCGGAACATGCGCGAAGCGATTGAATTTCATGTTGAAGGATTGCGACAGGAAGGCTATCCAGTCCCCGAACCTCAAGCAACTTCATCGTACGTTGAACTTCCGGCTTAACCCAGCCTTGGATCAGAGGTAATCGCGCGATGAGCCTTCGAGGAAGGCGCGGAGCTTGCGCGAGCGCGACGGGTGGCGCAGCTTGCGCAGCGCCTTGGCTTCGATCTGGCGGATGCGCTCGCGCGTCACGGCGAACGACTGGCCGACTTCTTCGAGCGTGTGCTCGGAGCCGTCGTCCAAGCCAAAACGCATCTTGATGACTTTTTCCTCGCGCGGCGTCAGAGTTTTCAGAACGGAAGAAGTCTGCTCTTTCAAATTGAGATTGATGACCGCGTCGGAGGGCGAGACCACAGCCTTGTCCTCGATGAAATCGCCGAGATGCGAATCTTCTTCTTCGCCGATTGGCGTCTCCAGGGAAATCGGCTCCTGCGCAATTTTCAAAATCTTGCGCACCTTCGCCACGGGAATATCCATGCGCTTTGCGATTTCCTCGGAGGTGGGTTCGCGGCCGAGTTCCTGGACCAGCTGGCGGCTGGTGCGGATCAGCTTGTTGATCGTCTCGATCATGTGCACGGGGATGCGGATGGTGCGGGCCTGGTCGGCGATGGCGCGGGTGATGGCCTGGCGGATCCACCACGTGGCGTACGTGGAAAATTTGTAGCCGCGGCGCCACTCGAATTTGTCCACGGCTTTCATAAGGCCGATGTTGCCTTCCTGAATCAGGTCCAGAAACTGCAAGCCGCGATTGGTGTATTTTTTCGCGATGGAAACGACCAGGCGGAGGTTGGCCTCGATCAATTCTTTTTTGGCTTGTTCGGCTTCGGCTTCTCCCCGAAGTATCACCTGAAGCATGCGCTTCAGATCGGTGAGGCCGGTTTCGCTGGAAACTTCGATTTCGCGCAGTTCGGTGCGGCGCGTGCGCAGCTCTTTGCGCGCTTCGGCGGCGTTGTCACCCTTGGAGGCGTCGGCGCGGCGCTCGAGTTTTCCCGCTTCGCGTTCCAGGGACTGCAGGCGCTCGACGGTGTGGCGGATTTTGTCGATCAGCCGTTTTTTCTCAAACAGGTGAAACTCGATCGAGCGCGCCAGTTGCGACATCTCAATGCGCAAGCGGGAAACGTGATACTTCGTGCGCATGTAGGGGCGCTTCTTCGATTTCGTCATTCGCTCGAGCTTTACGGCTTCGCGCAAGCACTCGTGGTACAGCTTGGCGATTTTGTCGAGGACCTTGAGCGTTTTCTTGGTCTTGTTTTCGATCTTCTCTTCGGTCAGCTCTTCGTCGTCAAACTGGACGATTTCCTTGATCGAACGTGTGCCCTTGCGGAGGTCGTCGCCGATCGTCAGCAGTTCCTTCAGAATGATCGGGGAGCGCGTGATCGTTTTGAGGACGAGAAGCTGCCCGCGCTCGATGCGCTTGGCGATGGCCACTTCGCCCTCGCGCGTGAGCAGCGGCACTGTGCCCATTTCGCGCAGGTACATGCGCACCGGGTCGTTCGTCTTTTCGAGCATTCCCGGCGTGAGGTCGAGATCGCCCGCGTCTTCCGCGACAGGAAGTTCATCCTTGGATTCGATTTCAGGGGCTTCGGCTACGGTGGGATCGGCGGTCGCGCGGGCGGCCTTTGCCGCGGCGAGGTCTTCGTAAATATCAATTCCGTATTTCTCGAAAGTGGAAAGAAGATCGTCAATCTCCTCCGAGGAATGCACTTCGGCGGGCAGAATATCATTGACTTCGTCATAGAGCAGGTACCCGCGCTCCTTGCCCATGGCAATGAGCTGCCGTACCTGATCGTATTTTTCTTCGATCGCCAGCGCCAAGGAGTCCTCCAAAAAAATAATGCCAGAAGCAACCCTTACAGCGACGCAGTATTAAAAATCAGGTCCTGAATCAAGTATCGGCAAAACCAGCAACTCACAACTGAAGTTTCGTAACATGTGCTCAAATTGACTCTGCGTGCGCGCCGGTGAGGTGAGTCTTTGCCTGGCGAACGATGCGTCCGACCCCGCCTGCACCCCGATTTCGCAAGGGTGCTCTGCACACGCATTTAGATGCAATTTGCCGTGCCTGCGTTACGCTGCCACCGAGCCCAAACCGGATCAAGTTATCCGGCGGCGGGCAAATGCGTCAACCATTTTGTTTTGCAGGTATTAATCAATACAAACACGGCAAAGGGTCTGGTGGCGCAGGCTTCAGCCTGTGGGGTCTGACTTTTGCGGAGTGAGAAAAAGAAAACCCCACAGGCTGAAGCCCGCTCTACTAAAAACACGCGGAAGAAATGCTGGCTAATGGGCCGGAGGATCCAGCCGCCGCCGCAGTTCCTGCTTGCGCTCAAGAAGACGCCTCAGCTCGCCGCCTGCTCCCGCGCCCGCGGCCGCCGCAAAGGATTCAATCTGTCTTTGCACGGCGGTCAATTCCTCTTCGGCCCGGCGGCGGCGCAGGACCGCCAGGCAGCTTTCAGCCTCTTCCCAGGTGGGCGGGGCGGCGGATTCGAACGCGATTTCGAACAGGAGCCGGCGGTCGCGGTCTTCCAGCGCCAGCGCCAGCTCGGCCGCATCCGGCCGGACGCCCGTTGCGCAGGCCTCGACCAGCGCTGTAAGAATGCGCTCGCTTTCCAGGCCGCGGTGTAACTCCCCGGCGCGAATCTCCTGAGCGAGCTGCGCCCGAAAATCTTCGGCTTCGATCAGCATCTGCACCAGGCGCCGCTCGGCGGGCTTTCCCGCGCGGCCAATGAGTTCCGGGCGGGCCTTCACTTCGCTGCGGCGCTCGTTCGCCGCCTTGCGCATGGATTCGCGGAGCACGGGCTCCTCGATACGCAACTGCTGCGCGATGCGCGTGGCCCATTCCGAACGCAGGATGCGGTCCGGAACGCGCTGCACGTAGGGCATGAGGAAATTCACCGCGCGAAGTTTTCCTTCCGCCGTGGACATATCCATTTTGCGGGCGCGGGAAATCAGATAATCGACGTACGGCGGCGCTTCGTTCAGCAATTTCGTGTAGGCCGCGGCGCCTTCCGAGCGAATGAAGCTGTCCGGGTCCTTGCCGCCGGGCAGAGCGAGGACGCGCACTTCGGCGCCCTGCTCGAGCAAAATCGAGAGCGAGCGCTCGGTTGCGGCCTGCCCCGCGGTGTCCGGATCGTAGTTGACGATGATGCGGCGCGTGAAGCGGTTCAGAAGTTTGACTTGCGGCTCGGTGAGGCTCGTGCCGCAGCTGGCGACGACGTTTGAAATTCCGGCGCGCGCCACGGCGATCGCGTCCATGTAGCCCTCGACCAGCACGGCGAAGTCGCGCTGGCGTAGCGCTTCCTTGGCGCGGTCGAGATGATAAAGGATGTTGCTCTTCGTGTAGATGGGAGTCTCGGGCGAGTTCAGATATTTTGGCAAGTCGTCGCCCAGGGCGCGGCCGCCGAACGCAACGATCTTTCCCGAATCGTTGGCGATGGGGAACATCACGCGGCGGCGGAAACGGTCGAAGAGCCGGCCGTTCTGGTCGCGGCTGAAGAGGCCGGAAACTTCGAGCGCCTTCTCCGGAAATTTCTGCTTGAACGCGCGCAGCAACGCTTCGCCACCGGACGGCGCGAAGCCAATGCCGAAGCGCGCCATCGCCTCGGAGTCTAGACCTCGGTCAAGCAGATATGCTTTTGCCGCGCGGCCTTCCTGCGTTGCGTTCAACTGCTGCACGAAAAATGCCGCCGCTTCGCGGTGCAACTCCACGATCGAAGTGCGCTGCTGATTTTCCTTGCGCTCTTCGGGTGTGCGTTCGCGTGCGCGCGGAATCGCAATGCCGCATTTTTCCGCGACGGCGCGCACCGACTCCGGAAACGTGATCTTGTCCATTTCCATTACGAACTTGAACACGTCGCCGCCCGCGCCGCAGCCGAAGCAGTGATAAATCTGCTTCACCGGATGCACCGCAAAAGACGGCGTCTTTTCGGAGTGGAACGGGCACAGACCCGTGAAATTCTGGCCGGACTTTTTCAGGCGGACGTATTCGCCCACCACGCGGACAATGTCCGCCTGCTGCTTCACGCGATCCGCAAATGAGCCCGCTTCCGCCATGTAGGTCGATTGGAACGCCCGGATGCGTATTGTACACGCCGCGGAGCTTTGACGTCGCACGTACGGCTAACCCGGCGTCACGCGCGGCATTGAATCATAATTTACTTCTATCGGAAAACACTTAGGCGTATAAGTATGGCCTCCCCGAAGGAAGGATACAAAATCAAGTCAGGAGGAATCACGATGGGTACGCTAGAGAATGTGCAGGTAGTGAAAGAAGGTTACGCCGCATTCAGCCGCGGCGATGTACCCGGTTTGCTGGCGTTGATGGCGGAGGATGTGGAGTGGATTATTCCCGGCGCGGGATTGCCGCTGGCAGGCACATATCGCGGGCCCGAGGGAGTCGCAAATTTCTTTCAAAAGCTGTCTGCCGAAGCGGAAATTCTGGATTTCCAACCCCGTGAATTCGTGGCCGATGGCGACCGCGTTCTCGTGGTCGGTTGGCAGCGCTTTAAAGTGAAAGCTACGAACCGGACCGCCGAGACCGACTGGATTATGGCTTTTACCGTTCGCAACGGGAAGGTCGCGAACTTCCGCGAGTACAACGACACGAAAGCGATCGCTTCCGCCTACGAGTCAGCCGCTCAAGCCGCCGGCTAAACACGAGGTCCCGATTCAGCTGGAGATTCACAAGGGGGCGATGTCGTTCAAAACGCCCCCTTTGTGAAGCTAGACTTTTGCTTCATCCCTCAACGAGCGCGCGCAGGCGTTCAAGCGCGTCATCCCATTGCAGTGAGATAAGCTCCAGATAGCGGCGCGCTTCCCGCACTCGCCTTTGTTCCAGTCGCCAGATGCTCTCGCGCCCGCGCCGCGTGCTGCGCACGAGACACGCTCCTTCCAGAACGCGCAAGTGTTTGCTGATCGCTTGACGCGTGACGCGGGAACCCGCTGTGAGGCGGGCAATGGACATCGGCCCGCGGTCGCAGAGGCGCGTGACGAGCCGTAGCCGGGTCTTGTCGCCCAGCGCGGAAAAAAGGAGAGCGGAGTTCTTTGGCTGCGCTCCCGTCCACGAATAATGGGGATTACGATGCCTGGACAAGGTATTTCTCGATGAGCCGGGTCTGCATTTCCCAGCCGCCCTCGTTTGCTTTGAACGCTTTGGCTCGTCGCGCGATTGGAATCTGATCAAATCCGGATTCAGTGATTGTCAGCAAAATGCCGCCGGGGGCGTCCGTCAATTCGAATTCGATCAGCGTGGCCGGCTCCTTCGAATAATCGACGCCCTCCTCCACTGCATACGGATGCCAGCGGAACGAGATTCGCCGCATCGGTTCGATGCGCTCTACCGTCCACTCGAATGCCTTTCCTGCGTAGGGTTCCTGCATCTTCGCGACTTCCGCATCCACGGTCGTCGGTGTGATTTTTCCGGTCAAACGCGCACCCTCGGCAAACGCACCGTCGAAGACTACGCCGAACCAGCTGCCAAACTGTTTGCCGTCGCTGATTGCGCGCCACACGCGCTGCCGCGGCGCGCGCAATAAGATTTTCTTCTCGATTCGGTCGGTGTTCATGCGCAACCTCCTGGTTGCATATTAACAGCACCCCCGCGGGACGTGCAACCGCATGCCCCGACTGGCCGCATTTCCTCAGGGATCTATTTTGGAAGGGCGCGAAAACCGAGCCCGACGTGAGTGAAGTGCTGGTCCGCCGTGAGGATATCGGTGATCCCGAGTTCCACCATGATGGCCATGGTCGAAAGATCGGTAAACGATATTTTTGGTTTGTCCGAGAATTGTTTGCGCAATTCGATCGCTCTGGAAAATCGCGCCTCACTGACCTGCTGGACATCAATGAAGGGCGACTGCACGACACTCGTCGCGAAATGCCACGCCTCCTCGAATGGCCGCCGCTTGAACAGGTGCGTAAATGTCTCATCCAGGATGAAATTCGACGTGATGGCGCCGCCCGAACGGCGGGCTCGGCGGAAGATTTCCGTGGCGGCTTCGTGGCCGGGGTCCCTGCGGTCTGCGACCGCCACCCAGCCCCAGGTATCCACAAAAAGCTTCACGCGGGGTCGTCACCGTACAATTCTTCATCAATGTTTTGGGAAAGCGTCCCGTCCGAAATGGACCCAATCACGCTGAGGAACGGGTCTGGAAGTTCATTCAGGATTACCATCAATTCTCCCAAAGTGCGTGGACTGAATACTCCATTTTTCACCGCACTCCGAAACAATTCGACAAATTTTTCTTCGTCGAGAACCAGGTGGACGCGGTTATGCTGGCCGTCCTTGTTCTTACAAAATCGGAGGGCTTCCCATGTCGTGCCGTTCGCATGGAAGAGGTTTCTTTCGATGCGACCCTCGTTGTGCTCGTCCAAATGGCACACGCCGACGGCTCTTTGCTCGATCGTGTTCATCTTAGGCATGGGTCCGCACACTCCTGCGAGATTCTACTGGAATCTAATAGATTCTACTAGATTCTACTGGGATTCTCAATAGGCTTTGACAAGCCCGAAATGACCCTATTCCTTTAGGTCGACTAGGGTTATTGCCTCTCCTCCACGGTCTGGAGCTTCGGCGCGAATGGATTCAACGAGAGGATGCGTTTTCAGGAATTCGGCGAGGCCGCGGCGCAATGCGCCTGTGCCGTGGCCGTGGATGATGCGGATTCGTGAGGAGCCGGCGAGGGCGGCCTGGTCGAGGAATTTGTCCACTCGGCGCGTGGCTTCCTCAACGGTGCAGCCGATGAGGTTGATTTCTTCGCCGACGGGCTCGGTTGCGGGCTGCGTGCGCACGGTGACGCCTTGGGGCAGGGCGCGCCTTTTAGACGGCTCCTCGCCGACGAGCGCGGTGATGTCCGCGAGCGCAACTTTCATGCGCAGCGGGCCTGCTTCGACCTCGGCGCTGTCGCCGTCGCGGCGACGCAGCGTCACGGCTGTGGGCAGGCCGCGCACACGCACGCGTGCACCCGGAACAAGGTCGCTCTGCAAGATGGGCTTCGCAGGTTGCGCGGCTGCAATTCCAAGATCGGCTTGCGAATCGGCCAGGTGCGCGACCGTCGCGGCATCGGCCTCTTCGCGCGCATCGCCGCGCGCTTTCACGAGTTTCTTGTGCGTTTGCTTTTCGAGTTGCGCGCGCAATTCGCGTTCCTTCACGCCCTCAATCGCGCGCGCGACTTCCTTTTCATGCTTTTCAATTGTATGGACGAACTGCTGCTCGAGTTCTTTCAGGCGCGTTCGTTGCCGGTCGGTCCATTCGGTCTGTAAACGCTTTTTTTCTTCAGCGAATTCCTGGGCGGCGCGCGCGGCTTCGCGCTTCAGTGTCTCGAGCTCGTCGCGGCTGCGGTGCAGATACGCAATCAGCCCGGCGGCTTCGTGCGCCTCGGGCGAAAGCTGCGCGCGCGCCCGGTCGATCACCTGAACGGGCAGGCCGAGGCGGCGCGCGATGTCAATGCCGCTCGAGCCGCCGGGGACGCCGACCATGAGTCGATACGTGGGGCGCAAGTTCACTTCGTCAAATTCGACGGCCGCGTTGAGGACGCCCGGCGTGGTCGAGGCGTACGTTTTCAGGCGGTCATGGTGCGTGGTGGCGAGCGTCAGGCAGCCGCGCTCGCGGAATTCATCGAGCAGGGCGACGGCCAGCGCCGCGCCTTCTTCCGGGGCCGTGCCAGTACCCAGCTCATCCACAAGCACGAGCGAGCGCGGCGTGGCGGCTTCGAGCATGGCGCGCACGTTGAGGATGTGCGCGGAAAATGTGGAGAGATCGGCGGCGATGGATTGTTCGTCGCCGATGTCCACGAGCACGCGGTCGACGAGCGGCAGGCGCGCCGTCTCGGCGGCGACAGGAATTCCGGACTGCGCGGACAGCACCGCGAGGCCGACGGTTTTGAGCGCGACCGTCTTGCCGCCGGTGTTCGGGCCGCTGATGACCAGCACGGTCTTCGTTCCCCCGAGCGCAAGCGTCATCGGGACAACGCTGCGCCCATGCGCGCGCAGCGTATCTGCGAGCACTGGATGCCGCGCGTCTTTCAGCTCCAGAGAAAAAGTTTCACCCGAGCGCTCATCACGCGAATGTTGATCTCCGGAAGATAGCGCAAGAGAATTTTCATTTGTAAATTGGGGCAGCGTGCAATCGAATTCGCGCGCGAAACGGGCCCGCGCGAATGCGGAGTCGAGTTCGGCAATCGTCTCCACCGCAAACCTCAGCGCGCCGAGATTCGTGCGCAGGCGCTCGGTCAACTCGACCAGGATTCGCGCAATTTCCGCGGCTTCGTCCTCGGCAAGCTGTACGAGTTTATTGTTGTGCTCGATAGTTTCAAACGGCTCGACGAAAACGGTTTGCCCCGTGGCGCTTGCGGCGTGCACGACGCCCTGCACCTGGCGCCTCTCGGCCGCGCGGACCGGGATGACGAAGCGGTCGTTGCGCAGCGTGACGTAATCCTCGCCCGCGTCGCCACCGCGAGCGCGCAACATGCGTTCGAGCGTTTTTTGAATCGTCTCGCGCGTCCGGCCCATGCTGGCGCGAATGCGTCTGAGTTCGGGCGAGGCGTCGTCGCTGATTTCTCCGTTGGGCAGGACAGCGCGGCGAATGGCTAGCGCGAGCGGGCGAAGATCCGCAACAGAACTGGCGCGCGCGGAGAGCAGCGGAAATTGCCGGGCGGTGGGGCGCGAGCCAGCGCGGCCACTCTCGCGAAAGGAGTCGCGCAGTGTGGCAGCCGTGTCCGCGAGCGATGCCGCGTCGAGGAGCATGGGCGGCGTGAGTACGGCCACGGGCGCTTCGAGTTCCACGAGCCACCGCGCCGGATCAGCCAGCGAACCGAATCCCATTTCGCTGCCGTCGCCCACATATGCAACGGCCTCGGCGATCAGCGCGAAGGCGGCTTCGAGCGCCGAGCGATCCTGCGAAAACGAAAGAGCGTCTACCGCGCGGCGTCCCGGCGCGCACGTCGTCTGGCGGCGCAGCAGATCGCGGAGCCGGTCAAATTCGAGTATGTCCTCCGCGGTGCGCGACACGTTTCCTAATTTTCCTTTCCGCGCGACGGGCCAGTTGCGAGCCGCGCGGCCAAAAACTGCGCGGCATCCGCGGGAGTGGGCGCCTGATGCACCAGCGGATCGCTCGACTCGCCCCATCGTGACTCGTGCCCGCGCTCGACTTCGCGCACGCGATCCAGAATCGGCTGCCAGAAATCGCCGAGCACGACGAACGGGCGCTGCTCCATCGCTTTTTTGTTGAGCATCTCCCAAACGACGGCGAGTTCCACGAGCGTGCCGGTACCGCCTTTGCAGGCGACGTAGCCGTCGCCGAGGCGCACGAGTTCAAACAGGCGCTCCTGCCAGGTGGCCACGCGGGTTTCTTCCTCCACCCAGCGATTCGTGCGCGGGCGGAAAAAAGTGGACGTCACGGCGAGGACGCGTCCGCCGGATTCGCGCGCGCCGCGCGACACGGCTTCCATTACGCCGCCGTAGCCGCCCGTGCAGACGGCAAAGCCAGCCGCAGCCGAGCGCGCGCCCGAGTTCCAGGGCTTCCGTGTAGTCCGCATGTCCGTCCTCGGGGCGCGAACTTCCGAACACGGTGATGATTTTTGTATCCTTGCTCATGAGCTGAATGAAGATGCGCCCAAACTCCTGATCTGGATCCTGCCTGTTGATTGGCCGAGTTTCATCCCTACGGGACTCAATTCCTTATCCACACTTTTTCCGACCACTGCCGTGGTGGGCTACGATGTGCCGTCCCTCCGGGACTTGATGGGCTGCCATCCTGCGCGCCCCTACATTGTGTGCCTTCCTCGCGCGCCTTCCTTGTGTGCCGCCCATCACTATCTCCTTCGATTCCCCAACTTCCTTTACGTCCTTTGAATCCTCTACTTCCTTTTTTTCTCTTGCCCCAATTCCTCGACCATCGCAACGCAAATTGCATCGATGACTTTGTTTGCGTCTTGCGCGTGAAGGTTGTTGTTGTTTCCAAGAATTGAAAATAAAAGCTGCTCGCCCCGCAGCGTCGTGGCGTAACCCGAGAGAGCGTTGCCGTGTCCGATGGTTCCCGTTTTTGCGAAGACTCGGGCGGCTGCGGGCGTATTTTTCATGCGGTCGGAGAGCGTGCCGTCTTCGCCGGCCCCGGGGAGCGTCGAGCGGTACAGCTCGCCCCAGGGCTGCGTCGCGGCGTAGCGCAACAGTTGAACCGTGGCGCGCGGCGTAACCAGGTCTTTGCGCGACAGACCTGAGCCGTCGCTGAGCGCGACATCGCCATCGGCGATGCCTGCCGCTTTAAAAAAATCGGCCGCAAATTTCAAAGCGTCTTCATAATTTCTCGCGCCCGTCTTTTCGTGCGCGGAAAGAAGCAAGAGAAGTTCCGCGTGAAGGTTCTCGCTGTTCTTGTTCGTCAGGCGAATTTCGTCCGAGAGCGGAACGGAAGTGTGTTCGGCGAGAACCGCCCCCGGAGTGCATTCGCCGCAGCCTTGTCCCGGATCTTCAGCGTGGCGTCCCAGCACTTGGCCGTCGATTTGAACGCCACGCTCTTCAAGTAAGCGGAGCAGTACGTAGGCAGCGTACTCAGCTGGTTCCTCGATAGCGATAGAGAGCTTTCGAGGCGGTGAGCCGAGTGGCATCGTGCCACTCATCCGTAGCACCCGGGAGCCAGGGTATCGAGCCACTGCTAGCTTCTCTTCGCTGCCGCGCGGCCCTGTGAAAACTGAATTTTCGATGGTATAGAAGTCGGCCGCCAGCCCAACGTCATACTCAGCGCGGTCCGTCTGCCTGGATCCTGGACGCAGTGTTATGGGGAAGACGTTGTCATTGATGGTGATCGCGGAGACTGCCGCGCCGTATGACCATAGCAGATCATCCACCAGCCAGCCGCTGGGGAACCTCACCTGCTGAAACATGCTGTCATCCGCGATTACCGCGCCTCTAATTTCCTTCACCCCTTGCGCCACAACGGCATCGGCGAACTCGGCGTACACCTTATCAAGGGGCCCGTCTCGCTCTTCCGTTTTGATGTAAGGGAACTTCCGGTTCGACAAATTCGCGTCGCCGCTCCCGATCAGAAGAAGGGATCCGTTCAACACGCCACTAGCGTCGAGTGGGCCGGTTGATACGATTTCGGTCTTCACGCGGTAGTCCGGGCCGAGCGTGGCGAGCGCGAGCGCTGTGGTAAACAATTTTGCGTTGGAAGCCGGCATGAAATAGGCGTCGGCATTGCGGGCATACAGAACTTCGCCCGTCGCAGCGTCGGTGACCAGCACGCCCCACGCGCCCTTGTCCGGCCCTGCGGCGGACAGCGCCGCTTCGGCGCGCTGCCGGAAACGTTCCACATCCGCGCGGACAGCGGCATTGCTATTTGCCGCTGCAGCGCGCGAACCCGTCGCTTTGGAAGGCAGCGATTGCGCCGCGGATCGCGCCGCTCCCGCGCAGACAACCATGCCGAAAACTAAGCATCCAACCAAAAGTGCGTGCAATCTTCGGTTCAATGCCATCGAGCCGCTCCCGTGGGGATTCGTAAAAGAAAATCGATTATAGTCCACACGGTTGCCGGAACTGGAAGCGAATGTGGATTCCCAAATCTTGTGCGCGATTTGCAATCTCCCGGATTTTTCAGGAGGCGTCAAGCCGCGCGTTGCACGAAGATGCGGGAGGTCCTATGATAGCGGTGGCATCCAGCCCGGTCTTTACCAAGCTCCACTTAAAGGAGGAACGAACTCATGAGAAAACTACTTGCCCTCGGGATGGTTCTTGCTCTTGCTGGCGTACCTGCGCTGGCGGCGCGGCCGGATAACGAGAAGGAAACGGACCGGCTGGATAACGCCGGCGTGGTGATGGAAGAAATCGTGAATATTCCGGACAATATCCCGCAGGACCTGCTCGACAAGGCGGAATGTGTCGTCGTTTTTCCCTCCGTGCTGAAAGCAGCTTTTGGCATCGGCGGAAGTTATGGCCGCGGCGCGATGACCTGCCGCAGCGGCGAACATTTCACCGGCCCGTGGGGCGCGCCCTCGATGATGGCGCTTGAGGGCGGAAGTTTTGGGTTTCAACTGGGCGGCGAAGCGACCGATTTCGTCCTTCTGATCATGAACACCCGTGGCGCCAGGGCGATTTTGAGCAGCAAAGTGAAACTGGGCGCGGATATGGCGGCAGCGGCCGGGCCAAAGGGCCGCGACGCAACGGCGGCCACCGATGCCACGCTGCGCGCCGAAATTCTCTCCTACTCCCGGTCTCGCGGATTGTTTGCAGGCATTTCGCTGGAAGGTTCGTCCTTACGACCGGACAACGAAGCCAACGAAAAGCTGTACGGAAAGAAATTGACGGCGACGGACATCATCCGCCAGGGTGCAGTGCCGGTGCCGTCGTCCGGGCAGAAGCTCGTTTCCTTGCTCAACAAGAAATCGCCTAAGAATCATTCCGACCCGGAATCGCTGAAGTAATTCCGCGCCCGCCAATGTTTGCCGCGTCCTGGTCTGGATTCGGCAACTCGGCGGGCGCACGTGTGAGAAGCGACTGTTCCGAACGGTGCCTGCGCGCCCAGATTTCGCGGAGCAAAACGATTGACTGGAAAAGCGATCTGTCCCATTTGCAATAAGCGGCGCGCCGAGCGCTATTGCCCCGCCAAGGGCGAGAAAATCTGCGCCATCGACTGCGGCACCGAGCGCGAGGTGACCATCGATTGCCCGGGCGATTGCGCCTATTTGGTTGCGGCGCACCGTTGGGAGCAAAGCCATCCGAAACCGCTAGCCGAGGGCGACGTCCCTTTCCCGGACGTATCTTTCTCCTCCGACCTGATTCACACGCGGCAAGCCATGCTGTCGGGCCTTGGATACACAGTGCTACTCTACGCCGCAGATCAGCGCTCGCTCACGGATTCGGACGTGTTCACCGCTGTGCAAGCGATGGCGGAGACCCGCCGCACGCTCCTCGCCGGAATCTACTATGAAAAACCGCCGGAGATTCCCGTGGCCGCGGGGCTTTACGCCGCCCTTGCGAAGTTCATCGAAGAGGAAAAGAAGCATGCGGCCGAGCATCCGGAGTTTCCCGCCTTGAAGGACACGGAAATTTTCCACCTGCTGGTGTTCTTTCTTCGTTTCGGCCGGCTGCGCTCCAATGGGCGGCCGCGGACGCGCGCGTTCCTTGCGTTTCTGCGGTCGCAGTTTCCGAGTGAAGTGGGCGTTGCCAAGGAAGAGCCGCGCATTATTTTGCCTTAGGTGGGATAGGCTTCAGCCTGTCTGCTTTTTTGGGCCTACGGAGATCAAAACCTGACAGGCTGGAAGCCTGTCCTACTAAAGACCAAGACTCATTTGGCGCGCTTGCTCGGAGGGACGGCCCGGATCGAGGGGGCGGACGCCGAGGCCGTATTTTTTTCGAAGCGCTGCAACCCGTGCGGAAATTTCCTGGCGATACGTTTCGGGCGCGTAGGCCGCGTGCGAATACCATTCGCGGTAACGCCGCGCGAGCTTGGGAAATTTCGCGTCCAGAAACGGCAAAAATTGTTTTTGCGACGACGGCATGAGAAATAGCACGCTGGCGGCAAACCACTGTGCGCCGGCATCGCGTGCGGCGCGAGCCAGTGCGTCCAAATCTTCTTCACGGTCGGTGATGCCCGGCAAGACAGGCATCGCGAACACGCCGGCCGCGATGCCCGCGCGGCGCAATTCCCGAACGGCTTTCATGCGCAGATCGGGGCGCGGCGCGCGCGGCTCCAAAATGCGAGCCAGACGCGTGCGCAGAGTCGTGATGCTCAGGTTCACGGACACGCAGGAATGTTCGCCGATGCGGCGCAGCAGATCCACATCGCGCAGCACCTGATCGGATTTCGTGGTGATCGAGATGCTCAGCCCTCTGCGCGCCGCCATTTGTTCGAGGATCGCGCGAGTGGCGCCGAATTCACGCTCGGCAGGCTGGTACGGGTCGGTGGCGGTGCCGATGGCGATGTGCTCGCCCCGCACTTTCTCCATGCCCAGGTCCCGCCAGGCGAGCGGCCCGGCATCCAGCTTCACGTAAATTTTCTTCTCAAAGTCTTGCCCGTCCAGCTCCATGTACTCGTGCGTGTAACGCGCATAGCAATACTGGCAGCCGAATTCACAGCCGCGATAGGGGTTGATTGTCCAGGAGAAGGGCACCCGGGTCGATTCGCAATGGTTCAAAATCGATTTCACAGGCAGCAGGAAATATTCGGTGCCGCGCTTGGCGTCAGCGAGGGGGGAGGAGAAGGCGAGACGGGCGATGCCGACGCGTTCGGGCGCGGGCCCTGGTGGCAGCAGGGCATCCGGCCCGCTGTCCCGTTGGTTGGGGACGTCGGGGAATAAGGTGGGTGTGGGATCGCTCCTGCGGCCGCGGAGAGCCCTTCCTTTGTAGGAAAGGTTCTGGGAGGCCGAAGGAATCGAGGTTGCAGTCGCCATGACCCGTCTCGCGAAGCACGTTGGGAGTATTTCGCTTTTTGTTCGCTTTGTCAAGAACTATGTTCGTATTTTATTCGCCTTCGCTACAGTAAGGTGCGCATGTTCCCTTTCGAATGAAGGACAGGTGACGCTTGCGACCGCGCCGCCCAGACGGCTGACAGTTGCCTGGAAATCGAAGGCTATACTCAATTCTTAGCGTTTAGTTTGTTATATATACAGACTGCTTTTTAATTGTGTCCAACGGTGTGCCAAGTGTGCTATTATGTGGTCCGTTGGAGGTGACCACCATGAAAGCCAAGCCCGCTCTGGTCGCAAGAGTGAATGATGGCACCGGGAAGTTCCCCCGCGTGCCCGTCGAGACGAAGGCCAACAAGGTCAAATTTCCCATCAATGCGCTGGGGCGTACCTTTACGCTGCCGGACGTGATCGGGTTCTATTGCCGCTACTCCCTGAACGGCATCCGCCATATTGAACCCTTGGGGAAAGATCCTGTAGCTGCCTACACGCAGTTCCTACAGAAAGAACTAGACGTTGCCCGCGTGCGTGGCGGTCTCTTGCCTCTCAATCCCCCGGAACCGGAGCCGGAGCCGACAGCACCGAAAGAGGACCGGAGCCTGAAAGTCTGTGCTGAGGAATTCAAGGGAGACCAGATGACGCTAGGCAGGCGACAATCAACAATCACAGCGTACACGTCTGCCATTGATGTGTTTGTGTCCCAATTTCCTACGAAGACGGCAGACCAGATCACCAGGAAAGACATGCTTGCCCATGTGGACTACCTTCGCGCAAACCTCAGACGCACCAAGTACGGTGACCAGCAGCGCACCATTCGAAACCGTCTGGACTATCTGAGCACTTTTTTCCTTTCACTTGGACTCAAGAATCCCCTGCCGCGGAAGGAAATGAAAAAACCGATGCGGTCACGCCCGACACGCTACAGCGAAGCAATCATTAACCTCATGCTGGGCGTGGCGAGTGAAAACGAAAAAGACTTGATTCACTTTTTTCTGCAAACCGGGTTTCGAGATGAAGAGGTGGTGTACGCCAAATGGAGCGACATTGATTTTGAGGCGGGCAGCATCAATGTGCACGCGAAGCCGGAGTATGGCTGGAAAGTCAAAGACTCTGATTTTCGGGAGCAAGATATCGTGCTCGATGATCGGTTTATCCGTCGTATGAAGGCGCGGCGGGAACGTGGCCACACTTCCGATTTGATTTTTCCAAACGAAAAAGGAAAACCAAATCACAAGCTTCTCACGGTCATTAAGAACGTGGCAGCGCGTGCGGGCATCAAAGACAAGCGCATCACGCTCCACGCCTTCCGGCGGACCTTTGGAAGCATAGTAGCGAAGGAGCACGGCATAGAGAAAGCGCGGGTGTGGCTGGGCCATTCTGATATTCAGACCACGCAACAGTATTTAGCTTGCGAGGAAATGACGAACGAGGAAGCCCGCCGGAAGGTCAAGGCAATGTTTTCCGGCATCGGTGACTGACGACACAAGGTTAATTCCGCCCCATGCCACAGCCCCAAGCCTGCCGGGATCGCGGCTGAAATCGCCTGCCAAGCGGCAAGTTTCAATGGGGAGAAGCGCGAAGGCACGTTCGGAATAAAAAACCGCCACCTGTCCTTCGCCAAGTGGCCGTTCAATCAAAGGGAGGGAAGAGAGAAGCAAGTCCGCACGCCTCGAACGGGTTTCACTTATGCGGTAGTTACGGCTTCGAGAGGTCGCACGAACATCTGGACCGTATACCCGCTCCGGGTTCCGTGTCAACCACGACGGTAAAATAAAATGGCCACCAGTCGCCCGGTGGCCGTCTCGCACTGGGACGGTGCGGCCACCACGATCCTAAATAAAAAGGCGAGCACTCAGGTGGTGAGCACCCGCCTCCGAACTTCGCCCTGCCAAGCCTTTGCCCCGCCCGGCCTTGCGACAAAGAGACGGTACGCCCGTCCCTCAAATCGCGTCAAGCAGAAAGTGGACGCAAATCACTTCGGCATGGTCCGAATTTTCTTGGGCTTTTTCTTGAAACCCGGCTCCGGGTCTGTCCCAATGTGAGTGAACAGTGAACTGTGTAGAAAATTTGGACTCAATTTGTGCACTCAATATTTTGAGGCTTTTTAGGGATTCAGAATCCCCAGCGCACCGAAGCACGATTTAATAAGAAAGCTCTTCCGCCAGAGCCACTTCTTTGACAGTAAAACCACGCGCACCCGCAATTTGCTCGGCTCTTGTACGCGCATCTTCTAGTCGTGTGAACTCACCCAAAATAAAGAAGAAGGTTTTCTTGTCCTCGTCTTCTAGGACGGCTATGTACCTACCGGGGATTTTCATGGTCATGATTCACCTTGATGCGGCGTTCGTGAGCACGGCATTGATTGCCTGCCCGACCTGTTGCATGCTTGTCTCGACGGAAGGCAGTGCTACGGTGGGGACAGGGTTCAATTCACCCACCTTGGTTCGCTACTGCCCGGGTCCAGCTTTGCCGCGATAGGCTCTTTGCCTTTGCATGAAAGAAAAAAAATCAGAGGGAATCTGATCTCGCTGTCTTCAGCGGGGAAATACTGACAAAGTTGGACGGGACTTTTATCTGGCTCGGCAAACTGCAAGGCATACATGTAACCATCTGCCGTCACAAGCACCATGATAAACGGAAACGTGTATCCCTTTTCCTCGATTGCCCTTTCATGCAGTTCTCCCATAATCAGGTTAATCCAATCTCGCGTGCGCTTCACTCCACTGCCCATTTGAATGCCCCTATGGCCTGCATTTTACCACGTGTTCCGCGGGTCATGCGGTGCGCGGATCGTGGCTAGAATCGGCTCGTAGGTGGCTGATTTCCGGCCCAAGAGGTCCTGATAGCAATAAAAAACCGAGCACCCCCAGAAGGATGCCCGCCGTGTTACGTCCGGTTGTGTTTCCTGCCGCGCCGCCTAGCTGCGGCATTTGGCACAGTTTAGGCCAACGGCACAAACCGTGTCTGTTCTATTTCGCACAGTCACTTCAGCATGGATGGCGCGGCTGGCCAATTCCTCGGGCACATTACGCAAACTTGGCTTTTCCGTTTCACGCGTTGTCGATGCGAATGCCTGGGCCGATTTCGCTGAAGACGAGCTCATAGATTGTCGCAAAAGTGGACCCTTTTATGGCCGCGGTTCACTGACTGATCTTGCGAACTCTGAACTTAAGCCGGCTTGGGAGACCGGGAGCGCATTTGAGATTCAGGCGGCGATGGCTGATTTCATTGCGAAGTATTCGAAGGATCTACTAAAGCACGCGCCGTATGTCCCCTCACAGAAGGTGGAATTGCGCACCTGGTTAAGGCAGTTTGCGCAGTGGCTGTTCAGTACAGATCACATCACTGTTCGATATGAGATCGCCTACGACGGCGTCGACATTCGCAAGCTGTCCCCTGGTACGCGTGGCATCGTGTTGCTACTGCTATACCTTGCGCTCGATGACGCCGACGACCGTCCGTTGATAATCGATCAGCCAGAAGAAAACCTGGATCCTAAATCGGTGTTTGATGAACTCGTCTCGTTGTTCATCGCGGCCAAGAGGAAACGCCAAGTGATAATGGTCACACACAACGCCAACCTGGTGATCAACACGGACGCAGATCAGATCATCATTGCCGGGGCAGGCTCCCCCTCGCCCCGAGGTCTACCTCCAATTACCTACGTCGCTGGTGGGCTGGAAGACGCCAACATCCGCAAAGCGGTGTGCGATATCCTTGAGGGTGGCGAGCACGCATTCCGCGAACGTGCGCGGCGCCTTCGTGTGCGACTCGATCGATAGCAGACGGAGAGCTGCCTTGCACACCGAAAATGACGGCGGTCTCAATGGGTCAGTGCAACACTTGCTCAAAGTCTCCTAAATAGTAGTCTATGAAGCTGATTTCATCCGAAGGCGTCAATTCAAACAAAACAAAGCCCTGTTTAGGTTCTGATTGAGTGCCGCCGTACGGATCGATTCCCATCGGGAAATATTGTCAGATCAAATGTTTATAGGGTGTTGCATCGACCGGTTGAACCGGCAACTGTTTGTGTTGACTCTTCGCAAAAACCTGATTCAACCCGATTTTAAATACTCAGGGTCGAAAACCGAAACATAACACCCTCAAATGCCGTTTGCACACCGATAGAGCCGATTTTGGCGAATGATAAAGAGATTTTCCTGGGGATATAGGTATGTCATTGGCTGTGCACCAGAATTTGTTCCGCAGCTCAATGATCTTGGCGATTCTGAAGATTTCCTTTATTTGCAGGGAAGCTGCAGGTTTCTTACGAGCGATGTAAGGTGTGTATAAATCGCTCGTCGGGCCTGTCCGTCGCACTTCCACGACCCTGAAAATTAGGTACCTAAGTAGCGGCTGGACTTCTATGATTAGTGGGCACCAAATTTCCGTTCCGGTGATCAGAGTCTTATACTATTCCAGGACGAAGGCGGAGAAACCATGGACAACAAAATGCCAGGAAAGCCCGCCAGCGACATGACACCACACCCCGTGAAAGCGACAATCCTGAACGTTTTGATCGCGTCCCCCTCAGACGTCAGCACCGAACGCGATGCCGTCGAGAGCGCCATTCATGAGTGGAACGCAAACCACCACGCCAAAACTGGGATTATGCTTCACGCGGTTCGCTGGGAGACACACTCGTACCCAGCCATGGGAGATCGGCCGCAGGGCATCATCAATCGACAGATTGTCGATTCTGGTCATCTCTTGATTGGGATCTTCGGCAATCGTTTGGGTACGCCTACCGGCGAAGCACAATCCGGAACTATCGAAGAGATTGAGCGGTTCCGGAAGACTGGCCGACACGTTGCGCTGTATTTCTCGAGTGCACCCGTACCAAGGAATGCAGATCGCAATCAGCTTGAGGCGCTCGAAAAGTATC
This sequence comes from uncultured Acidobacteriota bacterium, assembly GCA_963804145.1. Lineage (GTDB taxonomy): Bacteria > Acidobacteriota > Terriglobia > Acidiferrales > UBA7541 > Palsa-360. Next base: position 232,306 of record CAWDPI010000015.1, read on the forward strand.
AAAAAGAGCGGCAAGGGGATACTTTGTACTTCACGTTCGATACCGCTGACGAGCTGCGGCGGCTTGTCACGCAGCATCTCCCAAAGATCGTTTCTGAGGTTTACCAGGGCGTTCCGACTGGGGCAGACGCTCCAAAACAGATCCCGAGTTTGGTGTTTGTCTTTGGTGCGCCGCTGGGGGACAACGATTCTGCATCATGGGTAATGATGCTTAGACATTACGGACCGGGACCAGCCCATAACTGCAACGTCGGTTTTTTCGACGATGATCGCAAGAACATAGAGCATCAGTGGTTAGTCAAGCATCCTGATTCGCCATTTCCACCGCGTAGATTCGCGGCGGGTGAATCGCAAAAGCACGTTTATGTCGCCGAAGCGAGTCCAGAAGGATCACACGGTAGTTTCACCTGGAATCCTCTTGACCCAGATCGTCAGCACTACACCGTCTCGATAAGCTGTAGGGACGGCGTGTTTGTAGAGAAGTGGGAAGTAACGCGGGTCTATGGCGTCCTCCGCTCTAAGATTACGATTGAACACGGCCCTCAATGGGTTGAGAAAAATCCCATCTGGGACCCTATTGTCTTCAGACTTGAAGACCCGGAATTTATCAGCACGCCTCTAGCCACTGAACTCCCCAAGTCGAGTACGGGAAAGGTCGTTCATCCGGGCTGGAAGCCTTCGCATAAATTCGATTTCCCGGTCGCGATCATCGACCCCAACCAGAACCTACAAATAATGTCCGCGATCAAATTGCCAGATGGAAGTACCCGAACCGACTTTGGGTGTTGGAATATTCTTACCAAGCATTTCGGAGATGCAACGCCCTGAGGATTTCAGGCGGTTGCAAGTGGCTTCTTGGCCATTTTCTCCGCATCCAGCTTGGCTTTCACTTCGGAGTGCGGAACGGAAATTAGCTTACGCATGAAGTCACTAAACGTCTCATATTCGTTGGTTTTTTCGTTGAATCCTTTTCGGCCCCTCACCTACCAGATCATTTTGTACCTCAAGCTGTCTCCACAATCCGTGCGACTTTGACTTCCAATCCATGCTTTCTGATAATCGGGAAGGTCGCTTTCTGTTTGCTGGTTAATTGATCTTTCCATTTTACCTCGACAAAAAATCTCTCGCCGCCATCCGGCTTAAAGACGAACAGATCCGGGTCACCGCCTCCTCTATTGTCAGTGGCCGCGATTTTTGCCTTGTCAGCAATTTCATTCAAAGCATCGAGAGCAACTAGCGCAGTGTCCAATAGGGCTGCCATTTGTGTGTAGGCCCGATGCCGCCTCTTGCGATAGCCGGGATACGAAAGCAGAATGAAACCTTGGCCTTCCGCCAGTCTCGGCTCGGAAGCAAGTACCGTATATCCGAGTTTCCGATAGTGCTCGCGCACAACCACGAGCGGAAACTCGCCCCATCCTCAGGGATCACCCAAATCCGGCCATGTAGGGTCAGCTGAAAACCGGCCATAGTAAGGCCCGGGACATTGACTCCGAGAGGAGCCCTTATAGGCTCCTTCGGCATGAGCAATGTCTTGAGCGAAGAGAAAAAACAACAAGTCATCGCACTGGGGAAGCTCGGATGGCCCTTACGGCGCATCGAGCAAGCCACTGGTGTCCGTAGAGAGACAGCAAGTGCGTACCTAAAGTCAGCCGGGGTGGTGGTGTGCCTACCTGGGTGGGGGCGCCGAGCGCCGGCAAAACCGGCCATACAAGTGACCCCCGACTCTGAAGCAAAACCGGCCACGGTGACCCCCGACCTTATAGCGCCTTTTTCAGAAAAACAGGGCGCCCCGAGTGCCCCTTCTCCTCCATCAGCAAGTGTCTGTGAAGCGTACCGGGAGTTGATCGAGCAGGGCCTTGCCCGTGGACGTAATGGCAAGGCGATCTGGCAAGACCTAGTGTCGGACCACGGTTTTGCAGGCGGCTATCAGGCGGTGAAGCGCTTCGTGCGCACGCTTCGAGGACCACAACGTCCAGAAGCGGCGGGCATTATCCTCACGGCCGTCGGAGAAGAAGCTCAAGTCGACTACGGCAGCGGTCCGCTGGTGCGCGAACCGCAGAGTGGCAAGTATCGTCGCACGCGGCTATTCGTGTTGACGCTCGGCTACAGCCGCAAATCCGTACGCTTGCTAACGTGGCGTTCGAGTTCGCGCATCTGGGCCGAACTGCATGAGAAGGCGTTGCGCCGCTTAGGTGGTTGTCCGAGAGTAGTGGTTCTCGACAACTTGAAAGAAGGGGTGCTGGTTCCCGACATCTACGAACCCACCGTCAATCCACTGTTTCGAGATGTCCTCGCGCACTACGGTGTGGTGGCGCTGCCTTGCCGGATCCAAGATCCAGATCGCAAAGGAAAAGTGGAATCGGGGATCGGCCACACGCAGAAAACGCCCCTTAAAGGGATGCGCTTCGAGAGCCTGGAACAAGCGCAGGCGTATCTGGACCGTTGGGAAGAGCGCTGGGCTGACACGCGCATCCATGGCACGACGAAACGGCAAGTCGCAGCCATGTTCGCCGAAGAAAAGCCGCACCTGCTGCCATTACCGCTCGAACCCTTCCGCTATTACCAATACGGAGAACGCGTCGTTCATCTGGACGGTTGCGTGGAGGTGGAGGCGGCTTATTACGGCTTGCCGCCAGGATGGATCGGACGAAGTGTCAAAGTGCAATGGGATGCGCTGCACGTGCGCATCCTGCATCCCAGCACCAACCAACTGCTTCGCGAACACTTGCGTCAGAAACGGGGCGGATATCGCATCCAAGCAGAAGACCACCCAAAGAAGATGCCGCTGAGCACGGCGCAACTCTTGCGGCGCGCCGAACACGCCGGAACGCAGATCGGCAAGCTCTGCCAGTTGATCTATCAGCGGCAAGCAGAGACCGGCATCCGCCGCATCCTGGGAATGCATTCCCTGATCAAAAAATACGGGGCGGCGGCGGTCGAAGACGCCTGCGCCACCGCTCTCGACATCGGCGTGTATGAATATCGCTTCGTGCGCCGTTATCTGGAGCGCCGCCCACACCCGCAAATGTTTTTGCGCCAGATCGATCCCCTAATTCGCGAGCTCACCGAGTATCGCGATTTCATCAATCTCAAAATCAAGGAGCAACCAGAATGAATCTGATCGAGTTGAATCGTTCCTTACGGCAACTGCGTCTCGGCGGCATCGCTGCGGTGCTGGAGACGCGCCTGCAGCAAGCCCAAGCGGAACCGATGGCCCCCATCGACTTCCTTTCCTGTCTGGTAGCCGATGAGCTGACTCGTCGCGGCGACCGACTGCTGGAACGGCGCCGGAAGCAAGCGCAATTTCGCGATCCGCAGGTGACGCTCGACAACTTCGATTTCAACTTCAACAAGAAGATGAATCGGAGCCTGGTCTTCGATCTGACGACGGCCACGTTCATCGCTCGTCGCGAAGACGCACTTTTCCTAGGTCCACCCGGCACCGGGAAAAGTCACTTGGCCCAGGCCATCGGGCAAGCGGTCATCGGCCAGGGCTATCGGGTGATCTACCGTGAGGCGCACATCCTGCTCGAGGAAATCGCCGAAGCGGCCCTCGATGGAAAACGCAAAGAGCACATGGAACTGCTGGCCACCGTACCCCTGCTGATCATCGATGATTTGGGAATGCGTAACTTCGCGTTACCGTGCAGCACCCAACTTGGGGTGACGTGTCATACCTACTCCCGGCGCGTCAGCGCCGCTCCTTCAGGCCGATCTGCAGCGCTCGGCGTTAAACGGCAGCGGCATGCCCTCAGACGGCCTCAGGACGACTAGGCAAAGTGACGTGCCACCTCTGAGGCGTATTGACTGCCGACATGCTGGCTGTTGGACGCTAGCCATTGGCTTAGGCGGGTTTCCCCCGAGGACGGACCATCAGGAGCAAGCAGGTTCGCCATGAGGCCCCTGTACTCCTCCCAAGTGAGGACAACGTCTCGAACGAACCAGCCGGTCAGGAGCGTGGAAACATACGCCAGGGGCATCGGCAGATGAGCAAGACGAACGGGACGGCCTACTTTAGCGGCAATGAGTTTTACAAGTTCCTCGAAGCTGAAGGTCTCGGGTCCAACAGCGTCGAGCACGCGGTTCTCTTGTTGGTCCACGGCATCGGTGATCAGTTGCGCCATGTCCTCGACGTAGATGGGGCGGATACGGTAGCTGCCATCACCTGGGATACCGAACACAGGAAAACGGCGAACGAACCAGGCGATGTTGTTGATGAGAATGTCTTCGAGACCAAAGATCACCGTGGGCCGCAAAATGGTGTAAGAGAGACCTGAGTCGAGCACAGCCTGCTCCAACTGAGCCTTCCCTTTGTAGTAGCCCAGCGGGGATTGCAGTGATGGGTTGGCGATGCTGACATGAACGATGCGTTTGACCCCAGCGTTCTTTGCAGCGCTGATCAAAGTGCGAGTGTTTTGGACCGCAGCCTCAAAGGTGGACGCTCCGTGAGGGAAGCGTACCCAATAGGTATTTATCAGCGTTGACGCGCCGCGAAGAGTTTCGGTGAGCTGGTCGGGATGATCGAAGTTGTAAGGGGAAACCTGAACATCGCCGCCGAAAGGATTGGTTCGCTCTGGGTGGTACGTCAGAGTGCGGATTGCGTGTCCGCGATTCAGCAACAGCCTGGTCGAGTACTTTCCCGTATAACTGAATGCGCCCGTGATAACAGTCGTTCTTATACTCTGCCCCCGCATTTCCAAGTCATACAAGCCGTCTCGCGGCGTTGGCGTAAACCCTTATGAAGAACGAAACGACAATGGCAAGTATCGGCGTAATGAACACAGATAGCCAGCCAGCTTCGCTTTTTCGCGCCAACCACCACGCCGCCAAACTTCCTAGAAGTAGGCACACGCTGATTCCGATCGAGCCAGATCGCCAATCGATCCGATTCCTCAGAAGAGCGTAATAGAGTAGCGGTCCCAGTACGATCGCGAATTCGGCACCGACCGCTCCCGCGACGAGAGCCATCCCTGGCCTATATTCCAGTGCATCAGCAAACGCAAACCATCCCTGAATGACACCGACAACGATACCCACGATCAACGAAACGATCACCGCAGATGCAAATTCGATGAACCTCTTCTTAAATGTATTTTCCAAAGCTATACCCCTCTGGGAACTCTACGGACCGAACGGTCCCAGCGCCCACGTCGATGGCACTTTTCCTTGTGCGAGCGAACCGATAATTGACCCGGCTTGCTCGACCCAGATGACGCCTGCCGCACCGACTGCCTTCCCGAAACCCGGAAGTGCATTCAAAGGGGCTCGCTTGGCTGAGTTTAGATAACAGAAATAGTGTGCCGACTGAGAATCCGAACCATGAGCGTACATACAAACTAGACATCCTCGGACCAGGTTTCCCCATTTTCCGTCGCCGCCGTGTTCAAACATCAACTGAGCGCTGACCGTCATATAACCAGCTTCTTCTGAGTAGGGATTAGGAGCACTACTGGACATCGGGTCTTCGTTTCCGCAGCACGATTTTCCGACTGCAACTCCCTGTTTGGGACGACCCTGACAATCCTTACATCCCTCTGGCTCTAGACCTCGTGGATCATCATATGTCGTCGGTGAATTCCCAACGTAGGCGTAAAAGTCGACCCCTCCTTCGAATCGAATCGGGTCTTCGCTCAAAAATCTTCCTATCGTTTGATCGTAGTATCTCGCGCGATTGAACTGAAGCCCGGTTTCCGAATCCAGTTCCCGTCCGGTGTACTGGAACGCATTAACCACTGAGCCGGAGGAAGCAGTCTGCTTCCCAAACGAGTCGAACGTATAGCTCTGGGTCAGAGTGCCCGATCCGTTCGCGAGCGAAGTGATCGAGCCAAGACCATCCACGTTGTAATAACTTGTCGTCGAACTTCGCAGCATCGCCAAGGGTTCATCAATGCTCTGCCCTTGTGCGTACCGGGCCACCACAGTCCCCGACGCGTTGGTCTCTTCGATCATGTTATCGCCATCGTAAGCGAACACCGATGTGCCGCCCGTAGACAACGACTTGTAGATCCTTCTCCCCAGCGGATCGTACTTGAACGTCACCGTCCCGCCGCTGCTCGGCAACATAACGCTCGTCAGCCGGTTCTCGTAGTCCCACGCGTATGTCGTCGTGTTCGAGCTAATCACTTTCGTCAGCGTGTTGCCGTTGCTGTCGTAGGTGTAGCTTGCGTTTGAGGTCGCCGTCAGCTCGTTCGATGCGTTCGTCGTGTACGAAGACACTCCTAGCGACGCGGTGCGGTTGCCCACCGGATCGTAGCTGTAGCTCTCGGTCGTGTTATTCGCCTGGGTCACTTGCGTCAACTGGTAAATCGCGTCATACGTGTAGTTCGACGTCACCGCCGCCAACTGATCCGTCTTCGCTGTCCTGTTTCCAGCAGAATCTAACGTATAGCTCGCCCCGTCAATGGTACTGCCGGACAGTTGGTGCAGCACCGAGGACAGGCGCGACAGATTGTCGTAGCTGTAGTTTGTTGCCACACTATTCGGCCGCGTCATCTGCGTGCGGCGCGACAGTGCGTCATAGCTGAACCCGAACGAGCCGCTACCGAAGGCCGACGGCGGAGCAAGAGAGGTCAGCCGGTTCAGCGTGTCGTAGGAGTACGCCGTCGAGCCGCTCTCCGGGTCAGTGAATCCCGTGCGGTTGGACGCGGCGTCGTAGGTGTACGCGTTCGTGAAGCTGCGGCTGGTGAGGAAACTGTAGCTCGTCGTCGTGCCGATCAGCCGGCCCATGTTGTCATAGGCGAATGCGTACGTCCCCGTCGGATCGTTCACCTGCGTAATCTTTCCTACCAGGTCATAGACGTAATCGACAGCCGTTGTGTCCGGGTAGGTCTTCGACGTGAGCCGATTCAGCGCGTCGTACAGGTAGGTGATGGTCTGGCTCTTGCGGTCGGTCTTGCTGGTCAAGTTGTTGTCGGCGTCATATTGGTAGTACTCGCTGAGCGAGGACGGGAAGTTGGTCTGCGTCACGCGGCCAAAGGCGTCATAGGTGAACGCCGTCTGGTTGCTGTTCGCGTCGGTGATGCTGGTCAGGTTGTCTTCGGTGTCGTAGGCGTAGTACGTGACGTGGCTCGCCGCATCGGTGACGCTAGTAAGCCGGTCGGCATCGTCGTAGGCGTACGAGGTTGTCTTGCCGTTCTGGTCGGTCACAGAGGTCCGCCGCCCCCGAATATCGTAGGTGAAACTGGAAGTGGTGGAATCGGGGTAAGTGATGCTCGTGAGCCGATTCATTGCGTCATAGGCAAACGTGGTCTGATGATTCAGCGCATCGGTCACCGAAGTACGGTTGCCCTTCGCGTCGTACCCGTAAGTCGTGACATTGCTCTGCGCATCGGTAATGGTGGCAATCAGCCCAGCCGTGGTGTATGTCATGGCGGTGACATGGCTGAGCGGGTCGGTGATCGACGTGAGTTCACCCAGGGAATTGTAAGCGAACGTCGTGACGCTCGCCGCCGTGCTGCTATTCGGTGCGGGAGAAGTAACCGAAGTCAAATTCCCGTGCGAATCGTAAGCGTTGGTCGTGATATTCCCGAGCGGATCGGTGACGGTCAGGACTTCGCCAAAGCTGTTGTAGGTGTAGCTGGTGACGGCGTTGGTCGTGCTGTTCAATGGGACCGATTGAGACAAGAGATTATTGGACGAGTCATAGGTGTACGTCGTTGTATGTCCCGCCGGGTCCGTGGTCGTGAGCGTGTTTCCGTACGAATCGAACGTGTTGTAATTGACCCCGCGCACTGTGCAGGTAGAACATGCCGATCCCTGAGTATCCGTAGAAACCCACTGACCACCTACAACTTCAGAAGCGTAGTTTGTTGTGTTGCCAAGCGAGTCCGTCAGGGTGGCCGACGAGGTCCGAGTGAACACGGGACCGGATGCTGTAATGCCAGCCACGGTAACCGTAACAATCCCAGTCGTGATGCCAGCCGGGACAACTGCAGTAATAGACGTGTCGCTCCAGCTTGTGAAGGACGTTGCATTCGCACCGTAGAAGCTCACGATACTGTTGCTTTGTGTCGGACCGAAGCCAGTCCCGGTGATCACAACGGAAGCGCCAACCGGCCCAGAGGCCGGCGAAAGTCCCGTGACCGTGTCCGCCTCAAGCACGGTGAATTGCAAAGAGTTGCTTGTAACGCCGCCCACGGTGACAGTTACAGGCCCGCTCGTGGCGCCACTTGGGACTGCCGCAGTGATGCTCGTACTGCTCCACGAGGAGATACTGGCCGAAGTCCCATTGAAAAGAAGTTGGCTGGTACCTTGGCTGGAGCCAAAGGTGTTGCCAGCGACAACAACTGTTCCTCCCACGGGTGCCGCAGGTGGGGTCAAACTCGTGATGGCCGGGGTAACAACGTCTGCAGTGGTGCTGATTGACGCGTTGTCGAATGTGCCCGCGGTCAGAGCGGAAGTGGACGCGCTGGCAACCGCCAGACCGACAAACACGGCACTGGCCATAGTGATGGTCTGGGTCGATCCCAACTGCGTCCAATTTATGCCGTCCGGAGAAGTATAGCCCTTGAACGTATTTCCACTTCGAGTCAACATGAACCAGTAAGGCAAGCTCACAGAACTACCAGTTGTCGAACTACCGCTTCCACCGGTTGTCGCCCGGTAAGTGAACTTCGTCGCTCCTGCCTGATAGCCTGTGAAAGCCATCGTCGCTCCGGGAGCCAGTGTCTCTCGGACCATTACTCCAGCCTCGTCAATGTTCTGACCATTCTGCAGGCTGGCTACTCGCGCCACGATTGTGCCGTCACCTGATAGGGGTTGGTAGACAAAGTGAATGCCGTCGGCCGTGCCTCCGATCTGAGTCCCCGCCCCATTCACAGTGAAAGTGCCGCCAGAGTATGTTGCACTTCCTGTGAGGCCAACGTTGCCAATGTCTTGATCCAGCCATCCAGACGGCAGTGGCTGCGTTGTTACTTCAAAATCGACAGGGTTGCTGTTGATCATGCCCGGAGCCACGGAGACCACCAGGTAGCCCGACGTTGCGCCTGTCGGAATCGTGAAGGTGATCGATGTGCCGCTCCAGGAGTTGATCGTCACTGGCATGTCATTTAACAAAACGACGCTGCCGCTTTGGGAGGCTCCAAAGCCCGTGCCCGAAATGACGACCTGACTTCCAATCGATCTCGTCGTCGCGGAGAGACCCGTTATGACGGGCGCTTGCGAAGTGGACGAAGTAATCGATACGTCGTCAAAGGTAGCGGGTGTCAAGTGCCGAAGTACTTTGGTGGATCACCGCGAGACCGACGTACACATTCTTGTGCCATGCTTATTGTTTCAGTCACCATTTGTGTCCAATTCGACGTCGTCTGGCGATATATATTCGGTGAATGTGTTCCCGCTTCTCGTCACTTCCACCCAATACGGCAAACTAGCGCTTGATGTCGACCCCGAGTGACTCCCCGAGTAGTTGCTCGGTAACTGTAAAGAAAATTCCCCGCCGTCAAAGTTTCCTGGAACGTTGCTGCATTCTCGTCGCACCGGGAGTAAGCGTCTCCCGGATCATCACTCCGGCTTTCGGATAATTCCCGCCGCTTCCTTGCAAACTTAGCACTCGGGCGACGATAGTGCCGTCTCCAGACAGGGGTTGGTAGACAAAATTAAAGCTGTCGGCAGTTCCAGCGATGTCCACCCCGGCGCCTTTGACCGTAAATATCCCATTGGAGTACATCCCGCTCCCCGCGAGCCCGACCGTGCCGATGTCCTGATCGAGCCAACCGGACGGCAGAGTAGAGAAAACCAGACCATTGCTGGCAATGTTCGAAACCGTGACCACTACATTACCCGTCGTCGAACCCGCTGGAACCGGAACCACAATGCTCGTCGCACTCCAACTCGTCGGAGTCGCGGCCGTGCCATTGAACGTGACGGTGCTCGACCCTTGTGTTGCCCCAAAACCAGCCCCCGAAATGGTCACCTGCGTGCCCGCCAATCCGCTCGTTGGCGAGAGACTCGCGAGGCTTGGAGCTACAGTAAACTCACTCCGTTGCTGGAATACGTACCCGTCGTGACGACAACATTTCCCGTGGCTGCTCCACTTGGCACTGGGACCACAATGCTCGTCGCACTCCAACTCGTCGGAGTCGCGGCCGTGCCATTGAACGTCACAGTGCTCGATCCCTGTGTCGAACCGAAATTGGAACCACTGATCGTCACCGAGGTCCCTGCAGGCCCCGACGAAGGAGAGAGGCTGCTGATACTCGGTGATGTGACTGTGAAATTCGTCCCATTGCTGGCCACACCCGATACGGTGACCGCAACATTGCCACTGGACGCTGCACTTGGGACGGGCACCGCTATGCTTGTCGCGCTCCAGCTCGTCGGAGTCGCCGCCGTACCATTGAACGTGACCGTGCTCGATCCCTGGGTCGAACCGAAATTCGACCCGCTGTACGGTGACAGACGTACCACTAGGACCCGATGTTGGCGAAAGGGCGCTGATTGTGGGGATTAATACCGTGAAATATTGCCCGTTGCTGGTTGCACTCGAGACCGGTGACTGCAACATTGCCACTGGACGCTCCTATACTTGGCACTGGCACTACAATCTGCGTGCTGCTCCAGCTTGTTGGGCTCGCTGCTGTTCCGTTGAATGTGACCGTGCTGGATCCCTGAGTTGAACCGAAGTTGACTCCTGTGATGGTGACCGATGCTCCAACTAACCCCGATGTCGGCGCGAGGCTTAGGATACCTGCTGAAGTATCTGTGAAAAGGAGACCGTTGCTGTTCAGGTTCGAGACACTGACCATGACATTTCCCGTAATCGTCCCACTAGGCACTGCGGCTACAATCTGCGTATTACTCCAGCTGGTTGGGTCGAGTCACTCCGCCGAATGCGACTGAGCTCGATCCTTGTGTTGAGCCGAAATTTGTTCTGTAAGAGTAAACTGACGTTCCGGAGGCGCCGCTGGTAGGTGAGACAGGCTCGTAAGATTTGGAGCCCAGACTTGAGCCCGACAACTGAAAACGTCGAAGGGCTGCTCTGGTTGTTGTATTCCGTCGCGATCCAATCGGCAGAACGGGCACTGCTCGAGATGCGCACTTCTTCATGCTTCCGTCCCAGGTTCTTCCGTTGAACGAAGCAGAATCACCAAACCACAAGGAGGCATTAGCAGAACTCATATTCCCGGATTCGGCAGCGGAATTGACCTGAGCGCCATC
>CAWDPI010000016.1:0-410501 GCA_963804145.1 uncultured Acidobacteriota bacterium
CCGCTTGCCGGAATGCTGGCCGAAAGCGGACACCGCGTGACAGGGTCGGACGCAGGCGTCTATCCTCCCGCGTCGACGCTGCTCGACAGCCTGAGAATTCGCTGGACGAATGGATTCGACGCCGCCAATCTCGATCCCGCGCCGGACATCGTGCTCCTCGGCAATGCGCTGTCGCGCGGCAATCCGGAAGTCGAAGCGGTGCTCGATCATAAAATTCCGTACCGTTCGCTCCCGCAAACACTTGAGGAATTTTTCCTGCCGGGACACGACTCCCTCGTCGTAACCGGCACGCATGGAAAAACGACAACGACGTCCATGCTTTCCTGGATTCTGCATCACGCCGGGCGGCATCCCAATTTCCTGATCGGCGGCGTGGCCGAAAATTTTGGCCGCAGCTTTGGCCTGGGCGGCGGGAAAGAATTTGTGCTCGAGGGCGATGAGTACGACTCCGCGTTTTTCGACAAGGCGCCGAAATTCCTGCACTACCATCCGACTGAAGTCATCATCACTTCGCTCGAATTCGATCATGCTGATATCTACGACAATCTCGCCGCCATCGAGCTGCAATTCCGCCGCCTGGTGAATCTGGTGCCGCGAAGCGGGCGAATCGTGGCCTGGGGCGAGAGCGAAACCGTTCGCGGCGTCGTGCAAAAAGCGTTCTGTCCTGTCGAGACGTACGGTTTCACGCCCGGCGTCGATTGGCTCGCCGGCGATCTTGAAATCACAGATGGTGAGACGCGGTTCCGTGTTTCGCGCCAGGGAACCGAAGTGGCGCGCGTGAGGATGGCCCTTTCCGGCCGCCACAATGTTCTGAATGCGGTTGCGGCCATCGCCATCGCACACGGCCGGGGCGTCAGCGGCGAAGCCATTGCCGGCGCCATGGCCGCATTTCGCGGCGTCCTGCGGCGCCTGGAAGTGAAAGGGGAAGCGTCAGGCGTGCTGGTGATCGATGATTTTGCGCACCACCCGACAGCGATCCGCGCGACTATCGACGCCGCGCGCCACCGCTGGCCCGGGCGGAGATTGTGGGCCGCGTTCGAACCGCGTTCGAATACCATGCGGCGCAGGGTATTCGAAAACGATCTGGCCGCTTCTCTCGCCACAGCGGATGCCACCGTCCTCGGAGCCGTGAACCGCGCGAACCTGCTCAGCGATGAAGAGAGAATGTCACCTGCTCGCGTTCTCGAGAAAATCCGCGGCGCAGGACGCAAGGCAGAGGGGTTTGACTCCGCTGAAGAGATTGCCGAATATCTCGCGGCGGAAACTCGGCCCGGCGATCTCGTCCTGGTGATGTCCAACGGCAGTTTTGACGGGCTTTGCGGCAAACTGATTGGCAAGCTGCAGGAGCGAGGCGTCCCGGCGGGGAAATTCAAAACATGATTTTCCGTTCCCGCATCTGGCCGCGCGCCGCAATCCTGGCGGCAGTTTTCTGCTTCGCGTCTCCCGCGCACGCCACTATCGAATACACGGTTTCCATCACTCATCCCGAGAGGCACATCTTTGGAGTGACGATGCGCATTCCGAATGTGCGCGATCAAGTGATGCTTCAATTGCCTGCGTGGAATGCTCTCTATCAGATTCGCGATTTTTCCTCGCACATGATGCAGGTTGCCGCGAAAGACGACGAGGGACGCCCGCTCGCCCTCCGGAAGCTCGATAAGCAAACCTGGAGCGTATCAGGGAACGGCGCCGTCACGGTGAGCTACCCCATCTACTGGGATGAACCGGGGCCGTTTGCCTCACAATTGAACATGGAGCATGCGTTTCTCAATTTTGCCATGGTGCTGCTGTACGTGCCCGGCCGGCGGAGCGAGGACACCCGAGTGGAATTTGATGGCGTGCCGGAGGGCTGGCGCGTGGCGGTCGAGCTGGACGCCGCGGGCACGGCCGAGGGACACCACCCCGTCGCCTATGTTGCCCCGAGCTACGACGCCCTGGTTGACGCGCCCGTAGAGATCGGACATTTCGACGAATACCGCATGGAAGCCGGCGGAAAACCGATTCGCATTGTCGTCCATGGCGATTCCGGCGACCACACGCGCCTCATGGAATCGATCAAGCGCATCGTGGATTATGATGTCTTTCTAATGGGCGGAGCGCCGTTTCGCGAATATCTTTTCCTGTTTCACGTGGGGAATAATTTCGGCGGCGGCGGCATGGAGCACATGAATTGCACTGCCATTTCCGCTGACGTCCCGGCGCAATTGCCCAGCTATTCGGCGCATGAATTTTTTCACGCCTGGAACGTGAAGCGCATCCGGCCGCAATCCCTGGAGCCCGTCGATTACACCAAGGAAATGTGGACGCGCTCGCTCTGGTTCGCGGAGGGCGTGACCAATACGTATGGAGCCTACGCGCTCGAGCGCACGGGGCTGTGGTCCACGCAACTGTTTTACGGCAATCTGGCGGAGGAGATCGCAGAACTGCAGTCGCGCCCAGCGCACCGCTGGCAAAGCGTCGAGCAATCGAGCCTCGATGCCTGGTACGAAAAATATCCGCTCTACACGCGCCCAGAGGAAAGCATTTCGTACTACAACAAGGGGCAGATCGTAGGAGTGCTTCTCGATATTCTGATCCGCGACCGGACAGACAACCGGGCGGCCTCGACGATGTCATGCGCACACTCAACGTGGAATACGCCAAAGCGGGCCGCTTCTATAATGACAGTGAGGGATTGCGCGCTGTGATGGAAGACGTCATTCGCAAGAAGTCCCCTTCCGCGGACGCCGATCTGGCGGATTTTTTCAGGCGCTACGTTTCGGGTTCAGACGAGATCCCCTACGCGGATTTCCTGGGCCGCGCCGGGTGGCCCTGCGCGATACGAGCCAGCATCGCGCCGCGCTGGGCTTCTCCGTCAATCGCGACAACGCAAACTCCCCGAGCATCGCCTCCGTGGATCGCGAAAGCGGGGCGAGCGAAGCGGGCCTGAAAGAGGGAGATGGCTTGATCGCATTGAACGGAGAACCATTCCCGCGCGCGCCGGAGCGCTGGCTTCGCGACCACCAGCCCGACGAACGCGTCATTGTAAAGATTCAGCGGGGCGGGGAAGAAAGAATGTTTTCCTTTCCGCTCGGGCGGCAAGCGGATGCGGCATACCAGGTCACGGAAATAGCGTCCCCCACGGAAAGGCAACGGCGCGTGCGAGAGGGCATCCTGCGCGGCCAAACCACTCCTTGAGATGATACGGACGGTTTTTGTCGCGCTTTCGATGGGGCTCTGCACTCTGGTACTCGGCCCGCCGCTCATTTTGCTGACGCTCGTGACCAAGTCGGCGACACTGATGTACTGGACCGGCGTGAAAATGGTGGTCATCGTCACGCGAATTGCAGGAGAGAAAGTGACCGTGGAAGGGCGGGAAAACATTCCTCCGGGAGTTTGTTTGTTCGCCGCGAATCACACCAGCAACGCGGATGCTCCGGCGATCGTGGGCGCCATTCCGCGGCGAATCGCCATACTGGGGAGGAAGTCTCTGTTTGATATTCCCGTTGTCGGCACGGCATTTCGCCTGGCGAAATTTGTACCTGTGGATCGCGAGGATCGCGACGCCGCGCTCGCCAGCGTCAAGCAAGCCGTGGAGTATATCCGCGAAGGATTTTCTTTCCTGGTTTATCCCGAAGGAACGCGAAGCCCTGACGGGCGCCTTCACCGGTTCAAGAAGGGTTCCTTTGTCATCGCCATCGAGGCGGGGATTCCGATTGTGCCGGTGGCCTGCTCCGGAGCGCACCGCATCATGAAGAAAAATTCGCTCATCATCCGGCCTGGGAAAGTGAGAGTGATATTTGGAAAGCCGATCGATGCATCGGCCTATACGGTCGAGCAGCGCGATGAACTTGCGCAACGCGTTCACGACGCGGTTGCAGCGGATCTTCCTGAAGACCAAAAGCCCTCAGCGTAAATCACGATTGCGGCGCGGCTTTCTAATCGGCTGTCTTTTGCTGCTTTAATTCTCCGGAAAGCCTGCGCACCCTTTTCTGAATCTCCGGCAAGCGCTTGAGCGCCGCGATTACTTTCAGATACAGCTTATTTTCCATGACGGGAGACCCGGACCATGTGGTGCCCGGCGGCACGTCCAAATGCATTCCGCTCTGCGCCGTGATGATGGCGCCGTCGCCGATGTCGAGGTGGCCCGCCGAACCGACTTGCCCCGCAAGGATGCAGCGGTTTCCGACGCGCGTCGATCCTGCGAGGCCGACCTGCCCGCACAGAATCGTGTCCTCTCCCACTTCGCAGGCGTGGCCGACAAGCACGAGGTCGTCGATTTTGGCGCCGCGGCGGATGCGCGTTTCTCCGACGGTCGCTCGGTCAATGCAGGCGTCGGCCTGAATTTCGACGTCATCTTCGATCACGACAGGCGCATTCTGCATGATTTTGTGCCAACGCCCATCCGATCGTTTTGCAAAACCGAACCCGTCGCCTCCGACGACCACGCCATTTTGCAGAATCACGCGGTTGCCAAGGGTGCATCCCTCCCGCACCACCGTTTGCGAATGCGCCAGGAAATCATCGCCGATTCGCGTGTTCCGGTAGATTGTCACGAGGCTGTGCAGCACCGCGCGGCGGCCGATTTCCACGCCTTCGTCCACAAAGCAGTGCGGACCAATGTGCGCCCCCTCGCCGATCCTGGCCGATTTCGCGACGACGGCGGTTGGATGAATCCCCGGGGATACGCCGCGGGAGCGCAAAACAATTCAATCGCCCGCGCGAAATCAAAGTAGGGGTTCTGCGAGCGAAGCGCGGCGAGCGGCGGCAATCCGGAGCCGCGTTCGATGACCACTTTTTCGTTCAAAAAAACGGCCGAAGCAAGCGTCCTGGTGAGTTCCCGCGAATATCTCGGGTTCGAGAGAAATGTAACTTCGCCTGCCTGTGCGCTTTCGATTCCCGCGACGCCGCGGACCTCAACGTTTTCGTCGCCTTGCAACTTGCAGCCCAATCGCGCGGCCAGTTCGCCGAGTTTCATATCGCGCTCTCCTCGAAAATTCAGTCCGGCAGATCGCAAAATCCAAGCGGGTACACGCTAACTGTACATCATTCCAAAGCGTCTGAAGTAAGTGGTAGGGACCCGGGAACGCCAATCTCCTGATTGGCGGCGGACAAATCGCCAATCGGGAGATTGGCGTTCCCGGTGGAATTGTCTCACGAGGATTTCGGGCTAGTCGTTAAAAAGGCCTGGCTGGACTGGAGCGGCGGGCTTACGGCGCGCAATCCCCACTACGCCAAGTACAGTCATTTCCGTCAGCGCGGTACGCGGGATGAAAATTTTTAGTGTCGTGCCGTGCAAATCGGGTGGCGTAATCTGCACTCCGCGGTCCAGCAGGGAGAGCAGATCATTGGGGACGACGCCCTCGATAGTGTCTTCGTCGCGGAACTTCAGGCGGACCCACAACCCGTCAAGTTTGGGCCTGGAGAGAAATGCCTTGCGCTCCGGCTCGAAATCATCCGCAAATTCGCGCACAAAATAAATACTCCGAACGTCTTTCACGGCAAAATTCCGCTGCTCCCCTTCGGGAGTGAGCAACTCGAGCGTTTCCGCATCGCCAAGCTTGCTGGGGTTCAAGTAACCGCGCAGGACGGTGCGATCGAGGAATCGCACGACGACTTTCTTGTGCGTAGAGGCTGGAGTTCGTACTTTCACGGAAGCGGACCCGAAGCGCGGGCCTTGCGAGTCGGGCGCAACTATGTTATGTTAAGCGCGCTTTTTGTGTCAAGTGTATATTTTTCAAAGGGTTAGACAGAGGCTAGACTGGGGGCCTCGATCTTTTGACCGAAACCGTCACCCATAAACGGCAGATTCTCAAATCTGCTTCCATCATCAGCATCATCACGGTTGTCAGTCGGATTCTCGGATATGTCCGTGATCAGCGGTTGACCCTTCTCTTGGGCACCACGGGCCTGGCCGATTCTTTCGTGCTGGCCTACCGGATACCGAATCTGCTTCGGCGGCTGGTTGGGGAAGGTTCCATGACGGCTTCTTTCATTCCAGTTTTCACCGACTACATGAGGAATCGCACGAAGGAGGAAACCTGGGCGTTTGCAAACCGTTTGTTTTGGACGTTTTGCGTGGTTTTGTCCGCGTTGACCGTCCTGGGCGTCATTTTCTCGCCCTTGTTTGTACGGTTCTTCTCCATGTTTGGAACGAATCAGAATCAGAAGGAAGCTGTCTATTTGAATCGCCTGATTTTCCCCTATATTCTTTTCATCGGGATGGCGGCCATGGCTATGGCCATCCTGAACTGTTTTCATATCTTTGGGCTGCCTGCCGCCACGCCCATTCTGCTGAATATCTCCTTTATTGTGTTCTCCGTAGCAGCGGTTTGGAAATATTTTTCAAGCCCGGCGGCGGCGCTTGCCGTGGGCGTTCTCGTGGGAGGGATATTCCAGTTTTTTTTGCAGGTTCCCCAACTGGTCAAGCGGGGGATGAGT
The DNA here is from genome assembly GCA_963804145.1 of uncultured Acidobacteriota bacterium. Lineage (GTDB taxonomy): Bacteria > Acidobacteriota > Terriglobia > Acidiferrales > UBA7541 > Palsa-360. Next base: position 6,421 of record CAWDPI010000016.1, read on the forward strand.
TTCAAGTTTGCCGTGTCGTTCACGGACCCCGGAGTTCGGCGCGTGGCAAGGCTCATGGTGCCGGGGTTCATCGGGATTGGCATCGCGCAGATCAACTTGCTGGTGGACACGGTTTTTGCGAACGCCAAGATAATGCCGGAGGGGAGCCTCGTTTCACTCTACGTAGCGGACCGCGTGACCGAACTCGTTCTGGGCGGCTACGCCATTGCCGTGGCGACCGCTATTCTCCCGATGATGTCGCATCAAGCCTCGGCCGGGGATTATGAGGGAATGAAGAAGACATTTCTTTTTTCTCTGCGGATCGTTTCCTTCATTACGATTCCGGCCATGGTCGGCCTGGTGATTTTGCGAGAGCCGATCGTGCAGGTTTTATTCCAGCATGGCCGGTTCGTGGCGGAGTCCACGCGTCTGACGGCGCGCGCGCTGCTGTATTATTCGATTGGGCTGCCGGCCTTCGCGGCCGTCAAATTGATCGTTCCGGCATTTTATTCGACGCAGGACACGCGTACTCCTGTGCGCGTGGCTGTGCTGGCGATGCTGGCAAATGTTTTACTGAATGTGATTTTTCTTTTTTATTTTTTCTCGAAACTGAAGAACGGCGGTCCCGCACTGGCGAGCGCTCTGGCGGCTTATTTCAATGTTTTCACTTTGTTCGTTATTTTTCGTTTGCGATTTGGACGGTTGGGAACGCGCGACATCGCAGCGTCACTGGCAAAAATTGCAGTTTGCGCGAGCGCGATGGGAGGGGTCTGCTGGGCCACGCTGCGGTATTCACAGTTTGACAGCATCGAGCATTTTCTTCCCCGGCTGCTCGTTTTTATCGCGCTGATCGGTTCGGCGACGCTGACGTATCTCGGCCTCGCCTGGGCGCTGCGCTGCGGCGAGATCAGCGAAGTGTACGGCATCGCCTTTCATTCGGGCCGAACAGGGGCAGGGAAGCAGGGAATCGTAGGATAGACAATCATGGAATCGACCATCCATGTTTTTCTGAGTTATTTGCGCGTGGAGAAGGGCCTCGCGCAGAATACGATCCTGGCCTATGGCCGCGACCTCAAGAGGTTCGCGGAATTTCTCCGAAAGCGGCGCAAAGAGCGCATGGAAGACGTCACCCGGGAAGACGTTGTCGATTTTCTTTCTAACTTGTACAAAGAAAAGCTGGACAGCCGCTCCGTGGCGCGGTATCTGGTTTCGCTCCGAGGAATCTATAAATTCGCGATGATGGAAGGCATGGTCGATACGGACCCGACCGAGAACCTTGAGTCGCCAAAAATCCGAAACAGTCTGCCGACGTACCTCCGGGTCGAAGAAATCAATAAGCTGCTGGAGGCGCCGAATCTGGCGACTCCGATCGGATTGAGGGACCGGGCCATGCTGGAGGTTTTGTATTCCACGGGACTGCGCGTTTCCGAATTGCTGAACCTGCGCATTTCCGACATCGACATGCGCATCGGCTGCGTTCGCTGCATCGGCAAGGGAGACAAGGAGCGCCTGGTGCCCATTGGGCGCAAGGCCATCGAGGCCGTCGAGCAATATCTGGCGCAGGGGCGTCCGAAATTTGCCAGGCCGTCGAGCCCTCCGCCGCACAATCAGGTCCTGCTTCTAACGAGCATTGGCAGGAGGCTCAGCCGCGTCGGGATTTGGAAGATCCTGCACGATTATGGAGTGCGCCTGGGCCTGCGCGGGCGCCTTACGCCGCACAAGCTGCGCCACAGTTTTGCCACGCACCTTCTCGAAGGGGGTGCGGACCTCCGCTCGGTCCAGCTCATGCTGGGCCACGCGGATATTTCCACGACTCAGATTTACACGCATGTGGTCGAGGAGCGCTTGAAACAAATTTACAAAGCGCATCACCCGCGTGCGTGAAGGCCGATAGCAAATTCACGGGAAGGTGTCCGTGGCGCGATAAATTCGATCGGGTGCGGGGACGCAGAGAAGTAAGCGGCGTCTCCGGCCGAGGACGGTACACGCATGCCTGATTATATGTTCCAACTCGAAAGCCGGCTCTCCCCGGAGCAGCGCGCCGCCATGGTTCGCATCCAGGAACTCGCCACCGAATCCGAGGCGAATCTCTATCTTGTCGGCGGCGCGGTGCGCGACGTGGTCTCGGGAATGTCCATCCGCGATTTGGATTTTACGATCGAGGGGAACCCCTCGCGCATCGTCCGCGAGCTGGAAAAGGGCGGAGCAAAAGTGACGCGGGAGGACGAGTCGCTGCGCGCCACGGAATTGGTTCTCTCCGGGGACGTGGATGCGAGCATTTCGGCGGCGCGCGAGGATATTTACGCGCGTCCGGGAGCGAAACCGGACACTCGATTTTCCACGATCATGGAAGATCTCAGGCGCCGCGATTTCTCCATCAACGCCATCGCCATTTCCTTGAATCCGAATTCGCGCGGTTTGTTGCTCGATCCCACGAATGGCCTTGCCGATCTCGAGCGGCGCGAGATCCGCGCGCTGTCGATTCACAGCTTTACGAACCAGCCCGTGCGCCTCTTGCGCGCGCTGCGCTATGAGGCCCGCATGGGCTTCAAGATGGAATCGCGCACAAAGGACTGGTTCAACCTGGCGATCGAGCGCGAATTGCAGGACACGATCTCAGAGGAAGACGCAGGCAGCGAGTTCCGCCAGGTGGCGCGCGAAGAGAAGCCGGCCACGGTCCTCAAGTCCTGGGAATCTCACGGGCTGCTCGAAGTTGTGAACGCGACGCTGGCTAAGCGCCATCCGGATTATGACGCGATCAACCGGATCTTTCGTGTCCGCGAGGACCTGGTTTCGTCGGGACTGCGTCCGCGCCTGTTTGCTCCGGTCACCGTGGCGATTCTCGGCCGGCTAAAGGACAACGAGCGAAAAACTGTGCTCGGCCGCATGTCACTGCCGACGTCGGAATTGCGCGCGGTGCAGGATGTAGAGCCGGAAGCCCTGAAAATTGTGAAGCTGCTCTCCGGCCCCAAGACAGCGGCCGCTCGCGACGCCTATCTGTTCCTGGAAAAGGCGCCGCTGGAATTGCTGGCCTACATTCTGGCTGAATCGAACAATGGGAAAGCGGTCGGCAAAATTCGGACCTACTTCAGCAAGTGGAAGCCGCTCCGCCAGGCGCTGCCGGGCGTTGCCACGGAGCTTGAGCTTCTCGGGATGGAGCGCGGGGCGAAATTCGATAAGGTTGTCGAAGATTTCTTCCAGTTGCAGTTGCTGGGCCGCGCGCGCAAGCCCGAGGAGCACGCCAAGATTCTGCGAAAGCTTGCCGGCATCAAGGAACTGCCCAAAAAGGTGGAAGAAAAGAAAAAACCGGAGAAGGCGAAAAAGAAGGGCGAGCCGCCAGCCAAGCCGGAAGCGGCTGCAGCAGCGCCCGCGGCTCCTGCAAAAATACAGCCGCATCGAATGGCGCCAGGGAAGGCTGCTCCCGCATCAAAGCCGAAGCCGAAACCCAAGGCGAAGAAGAAAAAGTAGCACAGGCACTCTGCCTGTGCGGGTTTCGCGATGATTGTTGGGTCTCGTTGCCCGTGCGGCTGCCAAAACCGCACGGGCAGAGTGCCTGTGCTACTAAAATCTCCCATTTAGTCGATAACTTGAAAGACACGCCGTCGCGAATGGCGGCCCGCGCATTGTCCAACCTGTTGCACAATTGCTGATGTTCAGATCCAAGGTTCCGGACTCACGCCCCGGGAATCAATGACAATGTTCTCCCTCTCAAAAAGCACAGGTCCGTCGGCTTCCAGTTCTCAGAACTGGCGGCGTATTGAGCGGCGCCAATGGTGGGTGTCTTCGACGGGGATCCTTGTTTCCCTCATATTGACGCTGGGGATCGTGTCTGTCGTGCTTCCGGAAATTATTCCGGGGTTGGAACCGTATTCAGTCGATACAAGCGTGGCCATCCACGCGCTGGTGGGTCTGATCCTGCTCTTCGATCTCTACGTCATATTCCAGCAAGTGCAGCTCTTCCGGGTTCGCAAGCAGATTGCGGAACGGGAGGAACTCTTCCGGTTAATCACCGAAAACGCGGCCGACATGATTGCCGTCGTGGATGGAAGCGGCAACCGGCTGTATAACAGCCCCTCCTACCAGAAAATACTTGGATACTCGCCGGAGGAATTGAAGGAGACCAAGGGCATTGAGCAAATCCACCCCGACGATCGCGAAAAAGTGATGGAGGCGGCCCTCGAGGCCAAGCGCTCAGGAACGGGGAGAAGCATCGAATACCGCCTCCGTCACAAAGACGGGCGCTGGGTGCAACTGGAATCCACAGCCAGCGTAATCAGAAACAGGAACGGGGAAGTGGAAAAACTGGTGATTGTGAATCGGGACGTTACCGAGCGCAAAGATCTGGAAAAGCAGCTGGTACTTTCCCAAAAACTCGAAGCCATCGGAAAGCTTTCGGGCGGGGTGGCCCACGATTTCAACAATCTCCTGAATGTGATCCTGGGTTATTCCGAAGAACTGCAGAAGCACATTCCACCGGAAGACCCCTACCGCGAGGCGGTGGATGAAATCATAAATGCGGGAAAACGAGCGGCGTCCCTCACGCAGCAGCTCCTGGCGTTCAGCCGGAAACAAGTGTTTGAGTCACAGATCATCGACCTGAAAGTAATTGTGTCCGAAGCCGCCAAAATGCTGGAGCGCCTGATCGGCGAAGACATCAAGCTGGAAATTGTCCCCGTCCCGCAAATCGGGACGGTGAAAGCAGACAGATGCCAGATCGAACGGGTGATCCTGAACCTGGCCGTCAATGCGCGAGAGGCCATGCCGCAAGGCGGAAAAGTCACCATCGAAATGACGGACGTTGAACTGGACGAATCCAGTCCGACTCTTCAGCACTGCGCTGCCCCGGGCCCTTACGTCATGTTGCGTGTGACCGATACCGGGTGCGGGATGGACGCCGAGTTGCAATCCCACATTTTTGAACCATTCTTCACCACCAAGGGACAAGGCACGGGACTTGGGCTGGCGACGGTCTACGGAGTGATCAAGCAGAGTGGCGGCTATATCGCGGTCGACAGCGCGCCCGGGAAGGGCACTACGTTCAGGGTTTATCTTCCTCGGGTCGCGGAGACCGTGGAGAAAGTCCAGGCGAGCAGCCCGTCAGAGAAAATGCTCCCGGCGCAATGGACCGTCCTGCTGGTCGAGGATGAACGAGCACTTCGCAAGCTGACTCGGAAGATGCTTCTGGACATAGGTCTAACCGTTCTCGAGGCGGAAGATGCTTCCCAGGCGATCGCCATCACCCAACAAACGGATACACCTATCGATTTGCTTTTGACGGATGTGATCATGCCGGGCATGAGCGGGTGGGCGTTGGCGGAGACGTTGTCTACCCAGCACCCGGAAATGAAAATCCTCTACATGTCCGGCTATCCCGATGGTGTAATTGAAAAGAGCAGCCCGTCGACAGCCGGAATTTCGATCCTTCGGAAGCCCTTTACGCGAGATGAACTCCTGCGGCGCATTGAAGATGCGGCGATTGGCATTCCCGGTAAGTCGACAATTGGAAGTGGAATTACGGAAACAATGACAAGGTAGAGGCGCCGCCTAAAAATGATCCTTGTAGTCATCGACGACGATCCCGCGAACATAAAATTCGTGCGCTTCGTTTTGGCCAATGAAGGTCTTGAGATTCATTCTGCGACCGATGCGCAGAGTGGCCTGGACCTCGTCCATCGAATACGCCCGCAGATCGTTCTTCTCGACCTCGTCTTGCCCGGTGTGCAGGGGATGGAGATCCTGCAAAAAATTCTGGAATTCGATCCGGGTATCGACGTCATCCTGATGACCGGTTTCTATTCGACAGAATCAGCGGTGGAGGCGATTCAAAAAGGGGCCGCCGATTATTTCCCCAAGCCGTGCTCTCCCGACAAGCTGCGTGAGAAAATCAATCAGATCAAGGAAATATCGAAACATCGCCAGCGCAGCTTGAAGCTGGAGAATGATCTTCTGGAGAATTTCGAGTTCGACGGGATGATTGGCCGCAGCCCTCTCATGCTGGAGCTGTTCTCCCAGATCCACCGCATTGCCCCGCATTTCCGCAGTGTCCTCGTCAGCGGGCCGACTGGAGTCGGCAAGGAGCTGGTCGCCAAAGCTTTGCACCGCTTGAGTCCCGGGCAAAAAGGGAAATTTTGTCGCCTTGAATTGTTCCTCGATTTCCGAGGCGCTCGCCGAGAGCGAATTGTTCGGCCACGTGAAGGGGGCCTTTACCGGCGCGCATCAGGATAAGGTTGGGGTATTTGAGTATGCCGACGGCGGGACCGCCATGCTCGACGAAATCGGCGAGATGCCCCTGCCGCTGCAGGCCAAACTGCTGCGCGTCCTGCAAAATCAGGAAGTACAGCGAGTGGGATCGCCGGCCGTTCGCAAAGTAAATGTTCGCGTAGTGGCCGCCACAAACAGGGACCTTCCGGAGATGGTCAGCCAGGGCAAGTTCCGAGAGGATCTCTATTTCCGGCTGTGCATGGTCGAATTGAAAGTACCGTCTCTTGCGGAACGCCGCGAGGACCTGCCCCTGCTGCAGCGGCATTTCCTGAAAAGCTTTGCGGCGCAATACAAGAAGCCTTTGGCAGGTCTGACGCGGCGCGCACAGACCTTGATGGGCCGGTATACGTGGCCTGGAAACGTTCGCGAGCTCGAGAATGTCATTGGCCACGCCTGCATGATGGCCGAATCCGATGTGATTGATGTGCGCGACCTGCCGGACAGGATCCAGAATCTGCGTCCTGCAGAGGTCGCGGAGACTGAAGCGGAATTGTCGATGGACCAGCTCTTACGGGTCCATGCACAGCGCGTTCTGGCTCGCGCGGGCGGAAACAAGGCTCGCGCGGCGGAAATCCTGGGAATCAGTCGCACTTACCTGTACGAGCTGCTCAAGAAAGGCGCCATCGTTCAAGATGCTCAGGACGAAGATGTAGAGGACGAAGAATCAAAGCTTGTCTCGCCGAAGACCGTGAAGGGTGCCTGATCGGGGCCGAAACGTTCGCCAGTCACGAAAAGAGCCCTCCCACCAAAGCTGTCTGCCGTCTCGATTTTCCTCGTAGTTTCTCTCCTTAAATTGTGGCGACTGCCACCTGTTTGCAGGAACTGTTCGTTTGACGTATGAGCTGTACGCCACAACTACATATCCCTGCAGTCAAAACCGCTAATCCTGCAATTTCTGTTGATTTTTCGGGACGTAAGGAGCGCTCTAACTGCCTATGTTTGTTAGGGATGCGGACAATTCTTCCCGTCTGGGATCTAATCCGGCGAGGTTGGCCCAGGGCTTGCATTACTCCTGGTGTGGCTGGACAAAGACTTCAAAAATTTAAAAACTTGTCGGAGGACAATAAAATGAAGAACAAACAGAAGGGTTTCTCGCTGATTGAGTTGTTGATCGTTGTCGCAATTATTTTGATCATCGCGGCTATTGCAATCCCGAACCTGCTGCGCGCAAAGATGGCAGCCAACGAGGCGTCGGCCGTTGCTTCGCTGCGCACGTATAACACTTCCATCGTGGCCTACCAGACCACGTACGCTACCGATCCGGTTACGAACCTGGCTCAACTTGGTCCGATCGCTGCCGGCACGGCGCCCAGCTCCGCTTCAGCTGACCTGGTTGACAGCCTGCTCGGCGCCGCCGCTCCCATAAAGAGCGGGTACACATTCAGCTACACGCCAGTGGCCGCTACGCCTGTCACACAGTACACGATTCTCGCCAAGCCCCAATCCAGCTCGACCGGTCAGCGCTACTTCATGACCGACCAGAGCGGTGTGATTTACCAAACCTCGAATGGCACTGTCCCTTCGATCGGTGGCGCCGCAACCTCTCCAATCGGCCAGTAACTCTTATACGCACACGGTGCTCGCTTGGGGGAGAAGGGTAAACACCCTTCTCCCCCATTCCTTTTTGTGGGCCGGCTCTGGAATCAGGTAGGATCGGAGTTTGTACTCGAATTGCGAAAAATGATCGTTGATACGGCCATAAGGATTGACTGTTCACCGCTCGTCACGCCGAAGACCCCGAAGGGTAACTGATCGCGCCCCAAAATCGTGGGCCTCCCCGAAACGGCCTACTGGATCGAAACTTCCCGCTGCGTCGAAATTTCCTCCTGATTCCTCTCTCGATTAAGCGTGGCTCATATTCCGGCTTCGAGGGGCTGTTCAATTACCGAATGCGCTGTGCCACTACGAAACCTGACGCCGAATTGGAACACTTGTTGATTGAGATTTCGTCTTTCTTCACGTGCGCATGGATTCCATTAACTTCTTATGCGGGCGAAGGATACAGGCGATCTTCGCAAGAAATATCTCGGCAGTGGAGGATGGCCAGGGGCTTGCACCATTGTTAGCACTGCCTGGCAGTGATTTCAATTACTCGGAGGAGTTTTTCATGGCGAACAAACAGAAGGGTTTTTCATTGATTGAGTTGTTGATCGTCGTCGCGATCATTTTGATCATCGCGGCCATTGCAATCCCGAACTTACTACGTTCCAAGATGGCGGCCAATGAAGCGTCGGCTGTTGCTTCGCTGCGCACGTATAACACTTCCATCGTCGCTTACGAGAACACATACTCTACCGCTCCTGCCACGAACCTGGCGCAACTTGGGCCGGTCGCTGCTGGCACGGCACCCAGCTCCGCCTCGGCAGACCTGGTTGACAGCTTGCTCGGCGCCACCGCTCCCATAAAGAGCGGATATACGTTCAGCTACACCGCGGTCGCAGGTACGCCTGTCTCATCGTACTCAATTCTTGCCAGCCCTCAGTCCGCCTCGACAGGACAACGGTATTTTCTCACCAACCAGAGTGGTGTGATTTACCAAACCTCGAATGGCACGGTCCCATCGGTCGGTGCCGCAAGCACAACTCCGATTGGACAGTAACTCTCCGATGCATCCAGCTTGGTGGGAGAAGGGCAGAGGCCCTGCTCCCACTTTGCCTTTTGGTTCGCGAACTCTGGATTCATTTTCCACTGAATCGGGGCGTAGCAAAAAGCCGCGCGCGCGATTAGAATAGCCTCCGGCATGGAAACTCCCAGATTCGTTCACCTGCATCTGCATACGGATTACAGCTTGCTGGATGGAGCGTGCGATCTCGAAGAGGTCGTCGATGAAGCCGCGCGCCGGAAAATGCCGGCCGTGGCTGTCACCGATCACGGCAATCTCTTTGCGGCGGAATCGTTCTACCACGCAGCCAAGACGCGCGGCGTCAAGCCGATCATCGGCTGCGAAGTGTACGTCGCCAAGGGAAGCCGCCACGATCGCGGCGAATCGCCGCAGCGCGATGCCGCCAACGGCCATGCAAATCCGGCGGTCTCCGAACCCGGGCAGCGCGGCACCAACCACCTCGTTCTGCTCTGCGAAAATGCGGAAGGGTATCGCAATCTGATCCAGCTCGTCTCCGCGGGATACCTGGAAGGTTTTTACTACAAGCCCAGAATCGATTACGACCTGCTGGCCAAGCACAGCAGCGGCTTGATTGCTTTGTCGGCGTGCTTGCGCGGCGCAGTCACCGAAAATCTGGTGGAAGAGCGGCCGGATCAGGCGCGCGAGGCCGCCTACCGCCTGCGCGACATTTTCGGCAAGGGAAATTTCTTTCTCGAAATTCAGGACCAGGGCCTGGACATCGAAAAGCGCGTCAATCCGCAAATTGTCAGCCTCTCGCGGGAAACCGGCATTCCGCTGGTGGCCACAAACGATTGCCACTATCTGAAGCATACGCGACGCCCGCGCGCAGGAAGTGTTGCTCTGCATCCAGACCGGCAAGACGATGAGCGACACGCACCGCATGAAATTTGCCACCGACCAGTTTTTCTTCAAGACCGCGGAAGAAATGGCGCAGGTGTTCGGCGAAATTCCCGAAGCGCTCGAGCGCACGGTGGCGATCGCGGAGCGCTGCAACGTCAAGATCGACGCCGTGCAAAATTCTTTTCCGGATTTTCAGGTTCCCGAAGGCCACACGGTCGACAGTTATTTCGAGGCCGTCGTCCGCGAGGGCTTTGTACGTCGCGTGCCGGTCCTCGAAGCGCGCGCCAAGGCCGGCATCCTCCGCAAAACGCTGGCGGAATATGAAACGCGATTGACCAATGAAATTCGGATGATCCAGCAGATGCGTTACGCCGGATATTTCCTGATCGTCTGGGATTTTATTCGCTATGCGCGATCGCAGGGAATTCCCGTCGGGCCGGGACGCGGCTCGGCGGCGGGCAGCCTGGTGAGTTACGCGCTGCAGATCACGGACGTCGATCCGCTGCAATACGATCTGCTGTTCGAGCGCTTCCTCAATCCGGAACGCGTGTCCATGCCCGATATCGATATCGACTTCTGCATGCGGCGGCGCGGCGACGTGATCGAATACGTCACGGGAAAATACGGCCGTTCGAACGTCGCGCAGATCATCACGTTCGGAACCATGGCGGCCAAGGCGGCGATCAAGGATGTGGGCCGCGCCATGGACTTGCCGTACGGGGAAGTGGATCGAATCGCGAAACTGGTGCCGAACCAACTCAACATCACGCTGGACGAAGCCCTGAAGCAGTCACCGCAGCTCAAGAGCCAGATCGAGAGCGACGCTCGCTATACGGACATGATGGAAGTGGCCAAGCGCCTGGAAGGGCCTCGCGCGGCACGCTTCCACGCACGCCGCGGGCGTGGTGATTTCTCCGGAGCCGCTCACCAATATCGTTCCCCTGTACAAGTCGAACCGGGATGAAATCACGACGCAGTATGACATGAAGGGCCTCGAGCACATCGGCCTGCTGAAAATGGATTTCCTGGGCCTGACGACGCTCACCGTGCTCGACGACGCCGTGCGCATGATCGAGCAGAATCGCGGCGTGCACGTCGATCTGAGCACTCTGCCGCTCGATGACGAACCCACTTACAAACTTTTCGCCCGCGGAGAAACGACGGCCATCTTTCAATTTGAGTCGCACGGCATGCGGGACATTCTGCGCCGCTACCAGCCCACGCGCCTCGAGGATCTCACCGCTCTCAACGCGCTGTACCGTCCCGGCCCGATTCAGGGCGGCATGATCGACGACTTCATCAACCGCAAGCACGGCAAAAAGAAAGTCACCTACGATCTGCCCGAGCTGAAGGAAATTCTCGAAGAAACCTACGGCGTGATTCTGTATCAGGAACAGGTGATGCAGATCGCCAATCGCCTGGCCGGATTTTCGCTCGGCGAAGCGGACATCCTGCGCCGCGCGATGGGCAAAAAGAACCACGCGGAAATGGCCGCGCAGCGCGAAAAATTCCTGGCCGGATGCGCCACGAGAAAAGTTCCGGCGAAAAAGGCCGAGAAAATTTTCGACCTGATGGCGGAATTCGCGGGATACGGCTTCAACAAATCGCACTCCTGCGCCTACGCCCTGCTCGCCTACCAGACCGCGTATCTGAAGACGCATTATCCGGTCGAGTTCATGGCCGCGCTGCTCACCTCGGAAACGGGGAACACCGAAAAAGTCGTGAAATACATCAACGAGGCGCGCGGCATGGGCATCACGGTCCTTCCGCCCGACGTGAATTCGAGCGATCTCGATTTCACGCCCGTCGGCGAAGCCATCCGCTTCGGACTCCGCGCCATCAAGAACGTCGGAGAAAACACGGTGAAGGGAATTCTCGACGCGCGCGCGGAACTCGGCCGCTTCACGTCGATCTATCAATTCTGCGATCACGTCGACACGCGCCTGCTTGAACAAACGCGTTCTCGAAAGCCTGATCAAATCCGGCGCGATGGATTCCCTCGGGTCGCGCCGGTCGCAGATGTTCGCGGTCATTGACCGCGCCATGGAAAAAGCGCAGCGCCGCCAGCGCGAAAAAACCAGCGGCCAGCACGGACTTTTCGGCGGCGCCTCTGCCGCCCCCGAACCCGCAGAAGAGCCTCTGCCCGACCTCGAAGAATGGCCCGAGCACGAAATGCTTTCCTCGGAATTCGCCACCGTGGGCTTTTATATTTCCGGACATCCCCTGTCGAAATACGTGTCCAAGCTCGCGGAACTCGGCGCCATCGATCTCGCTGCCGTCGAAGGGCGGCGCAACGGGGAAGAGATCACCGTCGCCGGCATCGTGGTCGCCATGCGCAGCATGCGTTCGCGCAAAGGCGAACGCTGGGGAATTCTCACGCTGCAGGACATGACCGGAGTGCTCGAAGTTCTCGCGTTCCCGGAATCGTTCGCGCGTCTCGAAGCCGTCTTCAAGAGCAACGCGCCGTTGCTCCTGAAGGGGCGCGTCAACGTCGAAGAAGCTGGAACGCGCCTCGCCGTGATGGACGCGCGCAAGCTCGAAGACATCGGGCAGCGTCCTCCGAGCGTGATGCGCGTCCGCGTGGATATGGCAGACGGTCGATGCCCGGGTGCTCGATGAATTGAAAGAGTTGTTCGCGAACCGGCCTGGATCGTGCTCGGTCGCGTTCGATCTGATTTCACCGGAAGGCGCCGTAGCCACGCTTCGCGCCGATCAGCGTGTGCGCGCGGATCAGGAACTGGTGCGTGAAGTTTGCCGCCTGTGCGGCGATAATGCAGTGCAGCTGGAAGCGCGGGCGTAGCTCACGTAGGACAGGCTTCAGCCTGTCTGCTTTGCTTGACGCTCTGCAAGGCCAAAACCCGACAGGCTGGAAGCCTGTCCTACAAAAAGTTATGGCTCGAGAATCTCGAAAAGACGAAATCGACAAGCTCGAAAGGGAACTCGCCGACCTGCAGCAAATGGCGCGGCCGGACATCCCTTCCGAAGAACTGGACCGCCTGCGCACCGAAGTCTCGCAACTGCGCCACGATTTTTACGAGCACATGGGCGCCTGGCAGCGAACGCTTCTGGCGCGCCATCCCCAGCGTCCCTACATGATGGATTACGTCCGCCTGCTCTTTGAGGATTTCCACGAACTGCACGGCGACCGCGCGTACGGCGACGACGCCGCCATGATCACGGGATTCGCGCGCTACCACGGGCGCCCGGTCATGCTCGTCGGCCAGCAAAAGGGCAGGGACACCAAGCAGCGCGTGGCGCAAAATTTCGGCCAGGCCAAGCCCGAGGGCTACCGCAAGGCGCTGCGCGTCATGCATCTCGCCGCGAAGTTTGGCCGGCCAATCTTCACCTTCATTGACACGCCGGGCGCGTATCCGGGCATCGACGCCGAAGAGCGCGGCCAGGCCGAAGCCATCGCGCGAAATCTGCGCGAGATGGCGCGGCTGCCGGTTCCCATCGTCGTGACGATCACCGGAGAAGGCGGCTCCGGCGGCGCGCTGGCCATCGCCGTCGGCGATCGGGTGAACATGCTCGAGAATTCGGTTTACTCGGTGATTTCTCCGGAGGGCTGCGCGTCGATTCTCTGGCGCGATTCCTCGAAGGCGGAAATCGCCGCCGAGGCGCTGAAGATTACCGCGACCGACTTGAACGAATTCGGCATCATCGACGAAATCGTTCCCGAGCCAGAGGGCGGCGCGCATCTCGATCATGAAGCTTCCGCGGCGCTGCTGGGCGGCGTTCTCAACGACGCGCTTCGCGATCTTTCGCGCCTCAGCACCTCCGAACTCCTCGACCGCCGCTACGAAAAATTTCGCCGCATGGGACAGTTTTTCGAAGCCGTCCGAATCTGATCCGTCTTTCTATTAAACATCAGGGCCACGTCTCAACCGGTAGGGGCACGACATGTCGTGCCCCTACTTTTGCGCGCACACCGTTTTCCAGCCTCCAAAGGCGCATTGATGGTTTCGCACCACTTTTCAGCATCTTCATTGTTGCCCGTGCCTTCTCGTCTAGTCTTTATGCACGGAGACAGGCCTCTCATGTCAAAGCAAACGGGACCACCAGTGTCGGAAACTGCCGCGTCGAGCGGGACTCCTCAGGTTTTTCGTCCGTACGAGCGGCTGGTCGAAATCAAAGTCTTGGGGAAAGCTTTCCAGGTTCCTGAAAAGAACACGATTCTCCGCTGCTTTCAGTACATCAGCCCGGAAACGATTCCGTACGGGCGATTCTGCTGGAATCAGGATTGCCAGTATTGCCGCGTCGTCGGAAAACTCACCGACGAAGACCGCCCGCACGAACTCCTGAGCTGCAAGTTTCTGGTCAGCGCAGGCATGGAGATTTCCGAGATCAGCCCCGAACTGAAGTATTGCCTCCAAAACAAGCTGGGCAAGTAGGCTTTTCCAATCGTCACGGGCCGCATGTCTTGATTTCGACTCGCGGCTCTTCTCACTTTTTCCATAATCATCCGCAACTTTTTCCCCGCGCCGGTGTTCGCTTTTATTGACACGTTTTTCGAGTTTGTTCAATGCTGCGGCCTGACTCCACCCCTGGACCCCCGGGCCGCGGGGTTGAGCATCGAAGGGCGCGCCGTCCCCGATTACGGCGCGTCCTTCAACTTCCTACATTTCTTTGTTTCCCTTAACCCTCCACCGGCTATTTGCTGTAGGATGTTTAACGTATATGCGAACATCTCCGAATTTCCTTCCTTGCGATGGGTGTGGTCTTCCGGCGTCGCCGGAACATATCGCCAGGCGCCTCGAACGCCTCGAACTCTCCACACGGTTTCGGCCGGTGCACATCGGCATCCTATTCGTGGCTTTGGCGCCCCCTCTTCGTCCGGAAGATGATTTTTATGGCCCTGCGGAATCCAAGGAATTTTCCGAACCCTTTCTGGAGGCCCTTGGCATTCCATCCTCCACAGACAAGGCCGCGCCGGGATCGGACGCTCACGCAAGTGGCGTGGCAAGACTCGTGGAATTTCAGCGCAGGGGATATTACCTGGCTTATCTTTCGGAATGCCCTATGCCCGAGAACGAAGAGCCTGCTGCGTCCACGATTGCTCGCCTCGCGCCGACGCTGATCCGCCGAATCCACTTCAATTACAAGCCAAAACACATTACGCCGCTGGGCGAAGAACTGTTTCCCTTGGTCGAATTGTTAGGCGCGGCCGGAATTGGCCCCATCCTGACGCTGGACCAGGGACTGGCTCTGCCCGCCCCAAGGACAGGCGATCGGGAATGGATGGAGCTGTTCCAAAGAGCGGTGGCTTCTGTTGCACCTCGCGAAAATCTTTCTTCGGGGTATGATAGAATTCAACTTACGCAGACGGAGCGGAACTTGGGAGCAGGGGGCAATTCGTGAAAACTAAAGCGAAATTTGGCATTGGGGTCGCGATCATCCTCGTCACTCTGTCCTGCCTGGCTTATGTCGGCGCGCAGCAGAGCAAGACCTACTACCATACGATCTCGGAAATTCCCACGCTGGATGGGACGGCGCTGCACCAGCGCCTGCGCGTGGGCGGCGATGTGAAGAACGGTTCGATCCAGCATTATTCCGGCCGCGTGGATTTCGTGCTGGTCGAGGAGGGAAAAGCCCTCCCCGTCAGCTACGTGGGCACCGATCCGCTTCCCGACACGTTCAAGGATGGCGCGCAGTGCCTCGTCGAAGGCAAAGTGCAGCCCGACGGACGATTTGTGGCTGAGACGGTTCAAGCCAAGTGCGCGTCTAAGTATGAAGCAGCGCCGCAATGGCCAGTCGCAGCCGGGAAATGCGACCGGCGATTCGTATCAGGGCGGCAAGAGCTAGCCTGCAGGCTTGAGAGCAGTTCGAGCGGGGGAATTTGTTCGCGAGTATTTCCGTACGATGCCGGTGACCAGCCTGAAATCGAGGACCTAAATTGGATCTGTTCGGTTCCTACGCGTTGTTGTTGGCGTTTGCCTTCGCGCTCTATGCGATTTTCGGAGGCATTGCCGCGATTATTACCCGGCGTCCCCTCCTGATTAAATCCGCGCGCAATGCCGGCTTCGCGGTTTGCGTTCTCATCTGGATTGGAACGATAAGCCTCTGGTACCTGTTTTACACCGACAATTATTCGATGGCCTACGTTGCTGCGCACAGCAACCGCTCTCTCTCTCCGTATTACAAATTTTCCGCGCTCTGGTCGGGCCAGGAAGGCTCGCTGCTGTTCTGGAGTTTCCTGCTTTCGATTTACGTGTTTTCGGCCCTCTTTACGTACCGGGGAAAACATCCGGAGCTGATGCCGTACGTCGGAGTGGTTCTGGCAAGCGTTCAAATTTTCTTTTTGACGATGAATAATTTTATCGCCAGCCCATTTCAAGTGTTTGCCGGCTCCGGCGCCGGAGGGATTCTGCACCTGGCGACGCGCGCGGACGGCAGCGGCCTCAATCCGCTCCTGCAATATCCGGAGATGGCGATTCATCCGCCCACTTTGTATTCGGGCTACACGGGATTCACGATCCCGTTTGCGTTTGCTCTGGCTGCGCTCCTCGGGCGGTATCCGGGAGAGAAATGGATTCACCTGACGCGCCGGTGGACCATGATTGCCTGGGCATTTCAGTCTGCGGGAATCCTGCTCGGCGCGCACTGGGCCTATGCCGTGCTCGGGTGGGGCGGATACTGGGGCTGGGACCCCGTCGAAAACGCTTCCCTGATGCCCTGGCTTACTGGAACGGCGTTTCTACATTCTGTGATCATGCAGGAAAAGCGCGGGATGATGCGGGTGTGGAATGTGTGGCTGGTGTTTCTCACCTTCATGTTATGCATTCTGGGTACTTCGCTGACGCGCAGCGGCGCTGTCAATTCAGTGCATGCCTTTGCGGAATCGAACATCGGCCACTGGTTCTGGGGATTTCTTCTGCTGATCATCGTTGTGTGCATCGCGGCCTATATTAAGAATCGCGATTACTTGCGCAGCGACAATCAGTTGGACTCCATGCTTTCGCGCGAGTCCAGCTTCCTGTTCAACAACCTGATTCTCCTGGTTGCCTGCGTCGCGGTCCTGGCGGGCACGCTCTTCCCGGTGCTTTCGGAGGCGGTACGCGGATCGAAGATCAGCGTCGGGCCTCCATTTTTTAATCGCGTGAATATTCCCATCGCGATGTTTCTCTTGTTCCTGACGGGCGTAGGGCCGCTGCTCGCTTGGCGAAAAACTTCGGTGGAAAGCCTGAAAAAGAATTTTGGTTTTCCTTTACTCGGCGGCATCGTGGCGGCCATCATCGCCGTCGCGCTGGGACTGCGCGAATTTTACGTGACGCTGTGCGTGCTGCTCTCCGTATTCGTGACGCTGACGATTCTCTCCGAGTTTTATCGCGGCGCGCGCGTGATCTCCGCGCGCACGGGGTCGAATCTATTTTCTTCCGCCTCGCAGCTCACCATGCGCAACACGCGGCGCTATGGCGGATACGTCGTTCACTTCGGAATGGTGCTCGTGTTTCTCGGCATCTCCGGCCAGGCGTTCAATCAAGACAAGCAGATGGACATGTCGGCCGGCTCGGTGATGAACATCGGACCTTATAACCTTCACCTCCAGAATTACGATTCCACTTCGGAGCCCAATTACAGCGCTGAGCGCGCCACGATTGACGTCGAAAAGGGCGGCCGCTCCGTGATGATGCTCTATCCCACGCGGCGCTTTTATCCGTCCAACCAGGAATCCGGCACGATGGTGGCGATCGCCTCGACGCTTCGCGAAGACCTCTACGTCGTCTATGCCGGCACGAATCCGGATACCAATCTCCCCGTGATTCACGCCTACCTGAATCCGCTGGTGAAATGGATTTGGCTGGGCGGCGCGGTGGTCGTGCTGGGAACGATTCTCGCTCTCCTGCCGAACCGGCAGGCGGTGATGGTCCTGTCTTCCGCGACGGCGGGAGAATCCGCGCCCGTACCCGGGGGTGCGCAAGCCGCGCAAGTTTCCTATTCCGCTCGATCGCAATTGCCGGACCATCATGACTAACCGCCGGCGACTTGCGTTAATTTGCGCCGCGTGCGTGGGCATCGCCTCAGCGCTCGTTCCGCTGCACGTGGAAGCGCAGAAAACCGACCGCGCCAAGGCACTGGGCACGAAGCTGATGTGCATGTGCGGCTGCGGCCAGATCCTCACGCAATGCAATCACATCAACTGCCCGTCGTCGGGGCCGATGCTCAAGGAACTGGACGCGCACGTCGCCAAGGGCGAGGCCGACGATCTGATCGTTCAGGATTTCGTGCAGGAGTACGGCGAAAAAGTTTTGAGCGCGCCGCCCACTAAGGGATTCAACAGCATCGCCTGGTACATTCCGGGCGTGGCGTTTGCCATAGGGCTAGGCATCGTGATCACGCTGATCCGGTTGTGGCGGCAGCGCGATGTAGCGCGGCTCGCGACGGCATCGAGCGCGCCGCCCGTTCCACATACCGCGGCTTCAGAGCTTCGCGATGTGCAGCTCGAACGCGCGCGCAAGCAAGTGGACCGCGAGACCGAGGACTGAAGAAAGAAGTTTGAAGAATAATGACACTGGCCTTCATCGTGATGATTTTTCCGGACGCGGTGATGCTATCGGCCTGCGTGGTTCTCACTCTGGCCGTCGTGATTTTTGTTTTTTGGATCGAACCCGACCCGGGAGACTCCGCGCCGCACCGCTCGCAGCTCGATCAGCTGCTCGAGCGCCGGGACTCGATCTATGATAATTTGCGCGATCTGAAATTTGAAAACCGGGCAGGGAAGTACGCGGAGCAGGATTACGAACAGATGAGGGATGCGCTGGAAAACGAGGCGGCGCAAGTGCTCCTGGAAATTGAACGCGTGACCGGGAATCAGGCGCCGATTCCGCGCCGGGACCCGGCCACCGCCGCGAACCCTCGGCAATAAATCATGCGTTTTTAGTGGCGCAGGCTTCAGCCTGTGGGGTTTGGGCCTTGCGAACATTAAAACCCACAGGCTGAAGCCTGCGCCACCAGGACCGGCCGCAAGAGTTCGATTGTTTTCAACTGACGAGGTTTTATTTTGCTCATGAAATCGTGGAGCCTCCCGTTTGCCCCGCGGCAGTTATGCGTTGCCGCCCTATTGTTGCTCGCGTCCGTGGCCGCACAAGCCGGAACGGTTTCCGGCATCGTCCACAACGGCACCAACAGCAACAAGGCCGCAGCCGGCGTGGATGTTCTGCTCATCCAGTTGCAGGGCGGCATGTCGGTAGTGGCCAGCACCAAGACCGACGCAGACGGGCGCTATCATTTTGACAACCCGGGCATCGGTCAGGGCCCCATGCTGATCCGCGCTGTATACCACGGCGTATTCTTTCACCAGCCGCTTACGCCGGGCACATCGAACGTTGACGTCACCGTCTACGAACCGACCACCAATCCAGGAGCCATCCAGATTCCGTTGCGCCTTCTCGTGTTCCAGCCCAACGGAGACAAGCTGATGGTGGGCGAAGAATTTTCCGTTCAGAACAACTCCAGTCCTCCCGCCGCATATTTCAAGCAGGACGGCAACTTCGAGTTCACGATTCCGCAAGGCGCCGAGCTCGACCAGGTTTCCACGTTTGGTCCTTCCGGCATGCCCGTGCGCCAGGGCACCATCGACAAGGGCAAGGGCCGCTACGCAATTTCCTACGCCTTTCAGCCGGGACAGAACGGCGTGCGAATCTCCTACATTGTTCCGTACTCCGGCAATCAGGCCCAGTTCCGCGAATCGTCCACGTACGACGCGCAGCGCGTGCTGCTCGTGATTCCGCCGACGATGCAGGTAGCCAGCACGGGATTTAACGCCGCGGGCACGGAGCAAGGCTACAACGTATTTTCAAAAGAGTCCTTGAAGTCCGGAACTGGATTCTGACGTCACGGTCTCGGGGACCGCGCCACCTCCCGCGGATGCCACGGCGTCTTCTTCACCGGATCAAGTGAATGGCCGCGATTCCGGCCCGGAAACGACGATTGAAACCGCGCCGGCGCGCCTCGATGACGAGAAATGGATTTTGCTCGGCGGGCTTGCGGCAATCTTTGCGGTAGGCGTGGGTTTGCTTCTGCGCAAGCCGGTTCCCGAAGTCGAGAGCGCGCCCGCACAGCCGCAGGCTCCCAAAGGCCGCAAAGCGCAGCGTGCAGCCCAAGCCAAGGCCGCGCAAGCCGCTGCCTCCACCGCCGCCTCCGCCGGTTGAAAAGATCACGCAGGAAGTGAACTTAAATCTGGACTCCCTGAAAGATACGCTGTTGCGTCTCGAATTGCGGCGCCAGGCGGGCACAATTACGGACGCGGAGTATGCGCTGGAGCGGGGTCGCGCGGAGCAATTGCTGCGCGATCTGGTCCAGGGCTGAGCCGTCGCGCGTGTCCACACCGCATGCATCTTCTCCGAAGGTCAGCTCCGGCGATGGCTTCGCTGGCGCCCCACCTCCCGGATTGAGTATCCAATTCAGCGACGTCGAAAAGCGTTACGGGATGCGCCTGGCGCTGCGCGGCGTCACTCTTGCAATCGCAGCCGGCGAATGCGTTGCCCTGGTGGGTCACAACGGATCGGGGAAAACCACGCTGCTGAAAATTGCGGCGCAGCTGACACATCCTTCGCGCGGGAAAATCGAATTCAGCGCCGGAAAAAATCCAATCTCGCTCGAGGAAGTGAAGAGCCGTGTTGGCATGGTCGGCCATCACACGCTGCTTTACGAAGAGCTGACCGCCGAGGAAAATCTAATTTTCTTCGCAAAATTATTCGGGCTGGAAAATCCCGTCGAAAAATCCCGGCAGGCGCTTCAGCCAGTCGGCCTCTCAGGCCGCGCCACGGACCTCGTGCGCACATTTTCGCGCGGCATGCGCCAGCGCCTTTCGATTGCGCGCGCCTTGCTCGCCTCGCCCGGATTGCTTCTCCTCGATGAAGCCGGCACAGGCCTCGACCCGGAAGGCCAGCACTGGCTCGGAGCGACCATCCAAAGGCTGCGCGATTCGGGCTGCACAATACTGATGAGCACGCACGGACGAAATGAAACGCAGGGCGCGGTCACGCGCGCGATCCGTTTGGACAACGGAAAAATAACGCACGACTCGGGCACGCGGGGCAATCCAAAGAAAATTCTGGTCATGGCGGCCGTCCGCGACAGCGGGGAAGAGAGCGCATCATGACCCTCGCACGCGCGGCCGGCGTGATTCTCGCCAAGGAACTTCGCACCGAGTTCCGCTCGCGGGAATTGCTGGGCACAACCGTCGTTTTCGTTCTGATTGTGATCGTCCTGTTCAGCTTCACATTCAATCCGACTTCATCCGAATCGCGCCGCTTCGGCCCCGGCCTTTTGTGGCTGGCGTTTTTATTTGCCGGCTCGCTGATGTTGCAATCTTCCTTTTTGCGCGAGCAGACCAACGACACACTGGCCGCGCTGCGCCTCGCGCCCATCGATCCCTTCAGCATCCTCGCAGGGAAGATGGCTGCCAATTTTCTGTTCCTGCTTCTCGTCGAAGTGATCCTGCTGCCAGTGTTCGCGGTGCTCTATAACGTCGCGATCCTGCCGGTTCTGGCGCCGCTCCTTCTCGTCCTCGCGCTCGGCACGATCGGGCTTGCCGCCACGGGCACGGTTTTTTCCGCGGTTGCCGCGCAGGCGCGCCTGCGCGAATTGCTTCTGCCGCTCCTGCTCCTCCCGGTGCTGGCCCCGGTGCTCATTGCCAGCACGGAAGCGACCATCGGAATTCTGCGCGACCCTTCCGAATTGTCCCTGGTATGGTTGACGTTTCTGGCATGCTTTGACGTGGTATTTTTAACGGCGGCCTGGATGGTCGGCGAATATTTGTTGGAGGAGTGAAATGGCGAGCGAAACGCAAACCGGAACCGCACCCCGCGCGGTAATTTCCGCGCCTTCCATCCTGCTCGTTTTTCTCCTACTGGCTTTCGCCAGCTACGGCGCGCTCATCTGGGCCCCCACGGAAAACACCATGGGCCTCGTGCAGCGGATTTTTTATTTTCATGTGTCGAGCGCTTGGTCCGGCTTTGTCTCTTTCATTTTGGTTTTCATCGGTAGCATCGCCTACCTGCGCACGCGCGCGCTGAAGTGGGATTGGCTCAGCGTGGCCTCGGCGGAAGTGGGCGTCGCATTTTTTACGATTGTGCTGGTGACCGGCCCCATCTGGGCGAAGCCGGTCTGGGGAATCTGGTGGACCTGGGACGCGCGGCTGACGTCATCGTTTCTGTTGTGGGTATTGTTTGTAAGCTACCTCGTGCTGCGCACACTGGTGGACGAACCGGAACGCCGCGCCCTGGTTTCCGCCGTCTTCGGAATCTTCGCGGCGCTCGATATTCCGCTGGTGTATTTCTCGATCTGGTGGTTTCGCACGCAACACCCGCAGCCTGTGATCGGCGACGGGGGATCGCTCGACGCGCGCATGGGTTGGGTGCTGCTGCTGACGTGGGCGTCGATGCTCGGTGTGATGACGGTGCTGATCCGCCTGCGCTATCGCCTGGAAGCGTTGCGCGCCGAAGTGGATGCGTTTCGCATGGAAGCGTCGCGAAGAGCGTAGGAATTTGTAGCACAGGCATCCGCCGCGGCGGACCTGTGTGGTTTTGTGGATTATGCGGTATCGATTGCGTTGTCGAAGTGCAACAGCTCCGAAAACCGCACAGGCAAGAGTGCCTGTGCTACTGGGAGAGACGCAATGAAGAATCTGAATTTTCTGGCGGCGGCCTACATCGCGATCTGGCTCGTGTTTTGCGGATACGTATTGTCGGTAGCGCGCCGCATGGCGAGTCTGAAGGACGATATTCGCCGCCTGAAGCAAGACGGCAAATAATCCACTCCGCCGCAAAGGGCCATCCGAAAAGTGACCGAGAAGAAAAAACTCAGCGTTGTACTGTTCCAATTGGGTGGTCCGGATTCCTCGGACGCCGTGGAGCCGTTCCTCTACAACCTGTTTTGCGATCCGGATATCATCGATTTTTTCGGCGCGTGGTTCGCGCGGCGCCCGCTGGCACGCTATATTGCGCGCAACCGCGCGGGCGTGGTGCGCGAGCACTATGACGCGATCGGCGGACACTCCCCGATCCGCCTGCTCACCGAGCGCCAGGCGCGCGCTCTCGAAGCCGCGCTCGCCCCGCATTGCGACGCCAGGTGCTTCATCGCCATGCGCTACTGGCATCCTCTCTCAGCGGAAGCAGCCGCGCAGGTGAATGCCTGGGGCGCGCAGGACATCGTGCTGCTTCCGATGTATCCGCAATACTCGTTTGCGACCACATCGAGCAGCCTCAAGGAATGGAAGCGCGTGTTCCATCCAAACGGCAACGCGCCGCGAGTGCGCACCGTGGAAACTTTTTTCGATCATCCGCTGTACGTGCAGTCCGTCGCGGAAAAGATCTCGCTCACGCTCACGCATTTCGATGATCCCGACCGCGCGCACATCGTCTTCAGCGCGCACGGTTTGCCGCTGAGCCTGATCGAGCGCGGCGACCCGTACGCGCGCCAGGTGGCGGACACCGTCAAGCTCGTGATGCAGCGCGGCGCCTGGAAGAACGCGCACACGCTGTGCTTTCAGAGCAAGGTGGGCCGCCGCAAATGGCTTTCGCCTTCGCTCACGGACACGATCGACGAGCTCGCCAGCGCCGGAGAAAAAAATCTCCTCATCGTGCCGATCGCGTTCGTCACCGAACACATCGAGACCCTGCACGAAATTAATATCGAAGCCCGCGAGCAGGCTCACAAGCTCGGCATCGAACAATTTGAGATGATGCCCGCCGTCGGCGATTCCCCCACATTTATTTCCGCGCTCGCCGACGTCGTTCTCCGCGCCTTGAATTAAGCATCCAGATAGGACGCCCATGCCCGCCGTGAAGAACAACCGCATAATCGTCACTGCATTCGGTGGCCCGGAAGTACTGAAGTGTATCGACGAGGACTTGCCAGAACCCGGGCGCTCGAAAGTCCGCGTCAAGGTTCTGGCTGCCGGCGTCGCCTACGCCGATGTTTTGATGCGCCGGGGCCTTTATCCGGGAACGCCCTCTCCTCCCTTCACACCAGGGTACGATCTGGTTGGGGAAATCGAGGCGCTTGGCGAGGGCGTAACGCAATTCACGTTGGGTCAGCGTGTGGGAGCTTTGACCGTCCGCGGCGCGTACAGTCAATATGCGATCGTGCCCGCGGCATTGCTTGTACCCGTCCCCGAATCTCTCGATCCGGCGGAAGCTGTCTGCCTGATTTTGAACTACGTAACCGCCTACCAGATGCTGCATCGCATCGCGAAAGTGTCCAGCGGGCAGCGCATCTTGATCCACGGCGCGGCGGGCGGCGTCGGAACGGCGCTGCTGCAGCTCGGCGCTCTGCACGGGCTCACGATGTACGGCACCGCGTCGAAATTCAAGCAGGATGGGATCGTTTCGGCCGGAGGCATTCCCATCGATTACCGCGCTGAGGATTTTTCAAAACGCGTGCGCGAGCTTTCGCGCGACGGAGTTGACGCGGTATTTGATGCTGTAGGCGGAACGAACTGGTGGCGCTCGTACCGTCTGGTTCGGCGCGGAGGCACGCTCGTTTGCTACGGCGTTTCCGCCGCGGTCACGCAGGGCAAAATCGCTGGCGCCGGCAGTTTTCTCCTCATGGGAATTCTAAAAATAATTCCCGATGGACGGCGATGCGTCTGGTTCAACGTCACCAATTTGCGAAAGCGAGCGGCCGGACTGGTTTCGAGCGGATTTGATGTCTCTTCTTGACCTGCTCGCGCAACAAAAAATTAAACCCATCATCGCATCGCGGCTCCCGCTGCGCGAGGCCGCTCAGGCCAACGAGATGATCGAGGACGCCAAATTCAGCGGAAAGATAGTCCTCCTCTGCCAGCAGTAATCCAAATGCAAAAGCATTCAACACAGCGGGGCAGAGATAAAAAAAGGAAGGAAAAGCTTCTTGACTGTCATTTCTCTTCCTCCCTCGGCGTTCTCTGTGCCCTCTGTGTTAAGGGCCTTTCCGCCCGGATCAACAAGGCGCGTACAAACGTGCAACTTCACGCCTCGCCTTCCCAGGATTCACCCCGCGGTCCAAAAAAAGAACCAGGGCGACAAATAACACCAAAAATCGGAATTCGCCTTGACAGGAAGGGGGTTGCGGAAATATAAGAAGTTGTATCAAAAAACTGTTACTAGAAGTTAGGTTCATCCATAGTCTCGATTTATAATTATCATCGAGAGGTCTGATAGCGGAAATATGGCCGACCCTGTAGAAGGAAGTACTGCGGCTCCCCCAGCAGCCAAAACCGCAGCAGCAACAGCACCAAAACCGCCCGCCGCACCCAAGTCGGCGGCAAAACCAAAAGAGAGCGCGGACCCGCCAGATCCCATGCGGAGACGCGTCATTTGGGGGATGATTTACGGCTACCTCGGCATTAACCTGCTGATGTTTCTGCGGTTTTTCTTCCCGCGCGCGCTGTACGAACCCAATACAATTTTCAATATCGGTTACCCGGCGGATTTTTCCATCGGCATTGACCAGCGCTTCCTCATGACCAATCGCGCCTGGGTGGTGCGCGAACCGGACCGCATCTTCGTGATCTTCGCGCGTTGCACGCACCTCGGCTGCACGCCGGAATGGAAGCCTGCGGAAAACAAATTCAAGTGCCCGTGCCACGGCAGCGGGTATGACAGCGAGGGCGTCAACTTTGAAGGCCCCGCGCCGCGGCCCATGGACCGCGCCAAGATCGCTCTCGACCCGACCGGAAAAATTGTTGTGGATACGAGCAAGCTGTTCATGGACGACCCGCGCGCCGGAGTCAATCAGTTCAACGATACAGGCGCGTATCTGCCGGTGTAGGTAGGACAGGCTTCAAGCCTGTCGCTTTCGCTTTTGATGGGATGACATCCGCAAACCAGACAGGCTAGGAGCCTGTCCTACTGGGGGAGTAGGAATGGCCGAAGAAAACGGCGAAAAGAAGGGCAAGGGGTTGTTCGACCGTGTCCGCAAGGACATCAACGACCTCAGAGATACGATCAAGGAAAAAGGCAAGGATGAGACTCGAAGGGCTGAAAGAGCCCGAAAAGACTCAGGTTTTTCGTTCCATTTTCCGCGTCAAGCACGACGAGACGCCGCGCAACCGCGCGCTCTCGGTCTTGTCCAACGTTTTCTTCCACCTGCATCCCGCCAAGGTCAATCGCGACGCCGTAAAATACAAATTCACGTGGGGCATGGGCGGCATCACGTTTTATCTCTTCATCGTCCTCACTTTTACGGGCGTCCTGCTGATGTTCTACTACCATCCGAGCAAGGTGCAGGCCTTCCGCGATATTTTGTATCTTGAGAACGACGTGCCGTTCGGCAAGTTGCTACGCAACATGCATCGCTGGGCCGCGCACTTGATGATCATCGCTGTGTGGCTGCACATGTTCCGCGTGTTTCTAACCGGCTCCTACAAGCGGCCGCGCGAATTTAACTGGTGCATTGGCGTACTCCTGATGGTGTTGACGCTGCTGCTCTCGTTCACCGGTTACCTTTTGCCTGACGATCAACTGGGCTTCTGGGCGGTCACCGTCGGAACGAACATGGCCAGGGCCACGCCCTTGTTAGGAACAGAAGGCCCATTCGGCGCGCTCCTTGGAATGACGCCGTACAACGATGTGCGCTTCGCCTTGCTCGGCGGATCGATCGTCGATGCCAACGCGCTCTTGCGCGCCTACATCTGGCACTGCATCGCGATCCCGCTGATCGCCAGTATTTTCATGGCACTGCATTTCTGGCGCGTGCGCAAAGATGGCGGAATTTCCGGACCCGCACCGATCATGCTCGAATCGGAAATTAAGGAAGAGAAGGGCCACCGGCCGGTCATTCTGCGGCCGAGCGGTATGGCGTAGTTGTAGGACAGCCACTCCTGGCTGTCCTCGGCCTGTGCGGCAATTTTGCGAGGACAGCCAGGAGTGGCTGTCCTACATGTTTGACAAACTAACGTGCGGGGTTTGAGGCCGATATGAACTGGCACCAGATATGGGAGGTTGCATCCGCTCCGGATAACGTGCCGATCGTGGCGCTGCTATTCCTGGTTCCATTTTACGTTTGGTACGCGTTCCGGCAGGCGCTCGCAAACGATCGCTTGATTGACAAGCTCTCCGCCGATCCGGCGCTGGCGAAAACCGAGCACCGCAAAACCGAGCCGTGGAATCCGAAGTGGGAGCGCGAAGTTCACACCTGGCCGTACCTGATGCGCGTGGAACTGGTCGCGGCAGTCCTCGTCACGGCGTTGCTCATGGTGTGGTCCATCACGCTAAGCGCGCCTCTCGAAGAACCGTCCAATCCGAACGTCACCATGAATCCCGCCAAGGCCCCCTGGTATTTCCTGGGCCTGCAGGAAATGCTCGTCTATTTTGACCCGTGGATTGCAGGGGTGATCATGCCGACGCTCATCATTGTCGGCCTGATGGTCGTGCCGTATATCGACGCCAATCCCCTCGGGAACGGCTACTACACCTACAAGCAGCGGAAATTTGCCATCTGGACGTTCCTCTTTGGATTCATTGGTTTATGGGTCTTAATGATTGTAATCGGGACCTTCATACGAGGCCCTGGCTGGATGTGGTTCTGGCCAGGGCAAACATGGGACGCGCAGCGGGTTGAGTTCGCCGTGAACCGGAACGTCGATCAGATCTTCGGGATCAACGGTTCCTGGATCGTTCACTTCATGCCAGCGGCGAATGCCAGCTACGCTCCGATTCTGGCGCGCATCATTTTCGGAATTTTTCCGCTGGTGCTCTATTTCATCGTCGCGGGATATCTGGTGCACCGCATGTTGCTGCTGACGGATTTCAGCAAAAAGATTTTCAAACGCATGACGCTTTTGCAAATGATGACCATGGAATTGTTTTTGATCCTGATGCTGAGCCTGCCGGTGAAAATCCTTCTGCGGCTATTGTTGCGCATCAAGTACGTGTGGGTGACGCCGTGGTTCAGTATCTGATGGCCCTGAATCAAAATGTTGGGCCTGAATAAAATGAAGGAGGCACGGGGTGCCTGAGCAGCTTCCTCCTGATGATCCGATTACAAGCCGGCCGATGGCCGGGCTGGTTCTGATTTCCGTTTTCGTCCTGATGCTGACCGTGTCCTGGTCGCTCTACGATGAGTTCTACGGCTTGCGCCCGTGGCGCAAGTATCAGGCCGAATTTTCCACCGCGTATTCCAATTACCTGGACAAGGAGTACAACCAGCGCAGGGCCGATGAAAAGAAATTCTACGCCACGCCGGAATACCTGAAACTTCTGGCCGACGTGAAAGCCGCCACCGACGCCGCTCGGACCAAAGACCAGGATATCGGCCAGCAAATCGATTTGCTGGACCGCCAGCGCGCGGCCATGACTGACTCGTTCACCACTTCGCGCGGCCTGGTCGGCTCCCTCACCTACCAGCTGGAACAAATCAGTGAAAACGACAAGAGCGGCAAGAAATCCAAGCTCGACGAACTGAACGCCGCCAAGGCGCAGACGTTTGACGTGGCCTGGCCTGTCGAAGGCGGCAAGATCGAACAGGACAAATTTAACTACGACAAGCTCAATGGCCTGTTCGTTTCGATCATGCAATCCAAGGCCAAACTCGTCGCCCAGCGCGGCGATGTAGATCAACCTGCCAAGGACGCGCAGGACAAGCTGAACGAATATGTGAAAGAGCAACTCCCCGGCCTGGCCTCCAAGGATTTATTTTCCCTCAGCCAGAGTATGAAGGGCCTGGACATTCACATTCGCCAGATCAATGTGAATCCTACCGGAACCTCTCTCAACAATCTTGGCGGCGCGGGCCTCGTCGATCGCTGCCAGTCCTGCCACCTCGGCACGGACCCGCTGATCGTTCCGGTCACGATGACGCTCACGAAAGCCGACCTTGGCGTAGCGAAGAGTACCGACGCCCCGTTCTCCTCCCATCCCGATCCGGACATGATGAAATATCATCCCTTGGAAAAATTCGGCTGCTCGCCCTGCCACGGCGGAAATGGGCGCGCGCTGGACAACGTGGAGAAAGGCCATGGCCGCTACGAACACTGGCTCTGGCCGCTGTATTACAAAGAGAATTTTAATGCCGGATGCCAGCAGTGCCACGCTTCCGACATGGTTACCGAACACGCTCCAGTCCTGAATAAGGCGAAGTCGCTGTACCGCGAAAAAGGCTGCATCGGCTGCCACCGCTTCCAGGGCTTCGATAATCAGGACGAAGAACTCGTCAGCGCGCGCCAGGCCATCACCCAGCTTGAAAACCAGAAGCAGGATGACCGTCTGCAAATCGCCCAGCTGAATAAGAAGGGCGACACCGCTCCCGACAACGACACTGCAAACCGCTTCTACACGGAAGCCACCAACCTGACCGTAACGATGTCAGGCATGGACGCCAAGATCGAACAACTCGATCGGCGCTCCGGTAACTTGCTCCGCGAAATCAAGAAGGTTGGTCCGGACTTGAAAGAAGTCCGGATGAAGATTCACAAGGAATGGATTCCGTACTGGCTGGGTCACACGCGCGACTACCGGCCCACCACAAAGATGCCGCAATTTCGCCTGCAGGATGATGAGATTCAGGCGATCTCCGCGTACATCTGGCAATCGGCCATCACTGGCCCTGAGCTTCCGAAGCAAGCCCCTGGTAACGCTGCCAACGGCAAGGTGCTGTTTGAAGAGCGCGGCTGCGAGGCCTGCCACTCGATCGGCGAAGGCGCCAACATGGTCGGCGGAGATTTCGCCGCGAACCTTTCGCGTATCGGAGAAAAGGACAATTACGATTACCTGGTTCGCTGGATCCTGAATCCGCGCACGCGCACGCGCCCTTACAGCCCGTTCGAGCACAAGGACCTCGGCCCGGAAGATTACGCCAAGCACAATCTCCCGTTCGTGTTTGACCTTGACCACTCGCGCAGCCCGAACGATGGGCACGAAATCGTCGTGCAGCAAATGACGGTCATGCCGAGCCTGCGCCTGACGGTGGAAGACGCGCGCGACATCGCCAGCTACTTGATGACGCAGAAACATGCCGACGCTTCCTACTCCACCGCTAATTTCATGGATGATCCGAGCCTCAAGGATCACGGCAAGGAATTGATCCAGCACTACGGCTGCGCCGGCTGCCATGAAATTTCCGGCCTCGAGGATGAAGGCCGCATCGGCACGGAACTGACGAACGAGGGCAGCAAGCCCATCGAGCGTCTTGATTTCGCGCTCCTCACCGAAGACGCCAAGCTTGGCGTCCAGCCCGACGGCAAGAAGTCTCCCCGCGGCGAGTGGTATGACCTGAAGGGCTTCTTCGACACCAAGCTTTCGGACCCGGCCGTCTTCGATCGCGGCAAATACAAGCCCGATCCGATGGACCGGCTGCGCATGCCCAAGCCGAACGTTACCAAAGAGGACATTGACGCTCTTACTACGTTCCTCCTCGGCTCGACCGACCCGACGCTGCCGCAGGAATACATGTACAAACCTGCCGACCAGCGCGCCGCCATCCAAAAAGGCTGGTGGCTGGTCACGAAATACAATTGCATCGGCTGCCACCAGATCGGAATCGGACAGCGTTCGGTGTTGATGGGCCTGCCGCAATATCAGGCTGAAAACAAGCAGAACCTTCCACCTGTGCTGACGAGCGAAGGTGCACGCGTCAGTCCCGATTGGCTCAAAGCATTCCTGGCCAACCCGTCGTTGAGCACCACGGACGTGAATCGCAACGGCGTGCGCTCCTATCTGCAAGTGCGCATGCCGACGTTCTTCCTGTCCGACGACGAAATCCGTACGCTGGTGTCCTTCTTCCAGGCCATGTCCAGCCAGCCGCAGCCCTACATTCCGCAGAAGATCGAACCGATCACCACCGCGGAAAAAGAAATGGCCCGCGACCTTTTCACCAGCACGGCCGCGCCATGCCTCAAGTGCCACGCGACCGGCGATCCGGGACACGACAAGAACGCCATCGCTCCGAATTTCCTTTTCGCCAAGGAGCGCTTGCAGCCCGGATGGACCGAACGCTGGATCACCAATCCCGCGCTCATCGCCCCGGGAACGGCCATGCCTTCCGGCCTCTTCAAACGCGACGGCGATCGCTGGGTCTTCTCCGGTCCGGTACCCGCAAGCTTTAAGGGATATTCAGGAGACCACGCGAATCTGCTGGTGCGATATATGTTCGAATTGACTCCCGAGGAGCAGCGCGCCCTCATGGGCCGCACGCCTTCAGGGGGCGGCTCGGGTGGCGCAGGGAAGTAGAGTTTATTGAAGTTGCTATCATCGTTACGGATCAAGGTTACGAATCAAGGGTGAAGAAATACTGTATTCGAACGAATAGGAGGAAATGCTTCGTGCGTAAAACAAGATTTGGATTGTACTCGTTGGCAGTCGGGGCCTTCGCATTGGCGATCACCGGTTGCGGCGGAAGTAAGCCAGAGTCAACAGACAACACAGCAGCGCCTGCGGCGGGCGCACCGGCCGGAAAAATGGTTGATCCCGCCACGGCTGGCGAGGTCACAGGATCGGTGAAGCTGGATGGCGCCGGACCGAAGGCAAAGAACATCAACATGGCTGCCGAGCCGGCCTGCTCCAAGGGCCGCACCAGCCCGGCGATGACGGAAGAAGTCGTCACGGGAGACGGCGGGGCGCTGGCCAACGTCGTCGTGTACGTGAAGACCGGCCTCGAGGGATATTCTTTCCCGGCTCCGTCAGGGGCGGCGACAATCACGCAAGAGGGTTGCCAGTATCACCCGCACGTGGTTGCCATGCAGGTTGGCCAGAACATCGACGTCGTGAACAAAGACATGACCACGCATAACATCCACCCGATCCCGAAGGATAATCGCGAGTGGAACGAGTCTCAGCCTCCCGGCGCGGCGCCCATCGAGAAATCGTTTACCCGCGAAGAGGTTGCCATCCCAGTGAAGTGCAACGTGCACCCGTGGATGAAAGCCTACATGGCCGTAATGCCCAACCCGGATTTCCAGGTCACCGACAAGGACGGCAAGTTCGATCTGAAGAATCTTCCGCCGGGCACGTACACGGTGGTCGCCTGGCACGAACTCTACGGTTCGAGCGACCCGCAAACCGTCACCATTGGCCCCAAAGAAACCAAGAACGTGACGTTCACATTTAAAGCCGCGGCCGCTGCCGGAGACTAAGGCGCAAACGTCTCCGCGTCCTCCTCATTTCTCAGTGTTCTCTGCGTTAAAGCTTTGAAGGCTTAACACAGAGAACACTGAGGAAGTCACAGAGGGGCACAGAGAAAGACATCTAGAGACCCGGCGGCGATTTCAGGGCCCGCTCGCCGTTCGAACGCAGATGAATACCGTTTACAACAAGGCCATCCACCAATACGCTGTCTTCACAGCGTCTTGCACATTCGTCCTCCTGATCGCGGGTGCTTTGGTTACTTCGAACGATGCGGGGCTGTCCATTCCTGACTGGCCTCTGGCTTACGGCTCTCTGACGCCGCCTATGGTGGGCGGCATCCGCTACGAATTCACGCACCGCGTAATTGCCACGTGCGTGGGCCTGCTGACCATCGGACTCGCCGCTTGGCTATGGAGGGCCGAAAAACGCTTTTGGATGCGCTGGCTGGGCTGGGCGGCCCTTGGCGGGGTCATTGCGCAGGGAATTCTCGGTGGCATGACCGTGCGCATGTTCCAACCGCCGCCGGTTTCCGCCGCGCATGCGACGTTGGCTCAGCTTTTCTTCTCCACGGTTGTCGCGATTGCTGTGTTTACGAGTTCCTGGTGGAATAGCGATATCTCGGAAATGGATGACCCAGGATCGCCCCGAGTTCGAACGCTGGTTGCGTGGACCCTCGCCGCAGTCTTCCTGCAATTGATTCTTGGCGCGGCGTTCCGCCACAAGGGGTTTGGAATTATTCCCCACCTCGTTGGCGCGGTCATTGTTACAATCTTGATCTTTATGACCGCGGGTGCGTTCAAGAGGCGGTTCGCGGACGTGCCGGCGCTACGAAGCTGCGCGCGCTACCTGCACATCTTGATCGGCGTGCAGCTCTTGCTGGGCGCGGGCGCCTACTGGTCGCGGCTTTACAGTGCGCGCTTCCCGCAGCCGATGGCGGCGATGGTTGCTTTGACGGTCGTGCATACAGTGACGGGCGCGCTGGTGCTAGCGGTGACGCTTGTGACGGCACTGGTAAGCTATCGCATGATCCGGGCGGCCGGTGTCGTGACGAACTCCGCGCCGGCCTCGGAGCAGGTTGCACATTGAGCCGGGATTGAAAGACGCGTGAAACTCGCATGAGAGAATCGGCACAAGCCACGGGAACAGCGACGGCGGAGACCAACCGCCCCGCGCTCTATTTGGCGCTGACCAAGCCTGACGTTTCTTTCCTGGTGGTCATGACCACGGTGGCAGGCTATGCCCTGGGAACGCGCGGTCCGCTCGATTGGCTGCGCATGGCGCACACGGTATTTGGAACCACGCTGATTGCCGCAGGGACGTCGGCCCTGAACCATTACTTCGAACGCGATACCGACGCCTTGATGCGCCGCACGGCCTCGCGCCCGCTGCCTTCCGGACAACTAAGCCCTCGCGAAGCATTCTGGTTCGCGCTATCGCTGCTCGCCTTCGGCACGATCTATCTCGCACTGGCCACGAACGCGCTGGCCACGCTGCTCGGCGTTGCCACGTCCGTTTTGTACCTGTGCGCTTACACGCCGCTGAAACGGCGCACCACGCTGGCCACATTTATCGGCGCATTTCCGGGCGCCGTGCCGCCGCTGATCGGGTGGGCCGCTGCGCGCGGCACGCTCAACCTCGAGGCCTGGTTCCTGTTCGCCATGCTTTTCCTGTGGCAATTTCCGCATTTTGACGCCATCGCCTGGGTATACCGCGAGGATTACAAGCGCGCGGGCATCAAGATGCTTCCGGTGGTGGATCCCGAGGGAACGCGGACGTTTCGCGAAATCCTGATGACGGCGGCGCTGCTCGTGCCCGTCAGCCTGCTGCCTGCGGTCACCGGACTTGCCGGGGCGCGCTACTTTTTCGGAGCGGTTGTTTTAGGGCTCATGCTGGTGGAAGTGTGCTTGTGGGCCGCGGCGTCGAAGACCAATGTTCGTGCCAAGTGGCTTATGCACGCGACCGTGCTTCACCTGCCGGTGCTGTTGGGATTGTTGATCTACGACAAATTCACCCGTTGAGTTTCGGCGCGCGCGGGGCGCATGTGAGAGGCCATGAACGGACAGGAAAATGAGGCCGAGTTGACCATCATGTCTGTGGTGCTGATCGTCCTTTCGATTTTGGGGATCATCGCCGGTTTTTCCAGGGATCTTTTCGGCGGCATCGACGGCTTGCTGATGCTGGGAGTTGCCCTGATGATCCTTTTGATTTTCAGCCTGCTCCTGCTGGTGCAGGCCAAGCAGCAGGGATGGATCGGCAAGGGGCACAAGGATGAAGGCGCTGCAGGTCCGACGGCTGCCGCGAAGTAGTCTCAAGTAGGACAGGCTTCAGGCTGTCCGGTTTTCGTTCTGTGCTGTAACCGTCGAAAACCGACAGGCTGGAAGCCTGTCCTACTAAAACAGAAGAAGGAACCCCATTGATTTCCCCGCCTGCCTTAGACGCCGTCCTCAATGGCACGAGCGCCATTCTGGTCACGGTGGGCTACGTCATGATCCGCACGAAGCGCGTCCTGGCGCACAAAACCTGCATGCTGGCGGCCACGGCGACTTCCGCGGCGTTCCTCGTTTCCTACGTTGTCTATCACTACCACTTGTACGCCTCGGGCGAGGGCCCGGTGCATTTTCCCGGGACGGGCGCGCCGCGTTACGCCTATCTGACCATGCTGACGACGCACACGATCCTCGCGATCGTCATTGTCCCGCTGGTGATTCTGTCGCTCCTGCGCGCGTTGCGTTCCAATTTCCCGGCTCACAAGCGCATCGCGCGGTGGACGCTCCCGCTGTGGGCCTACGTCTCCGTGACCGGCGTGCTGATTTATGTTGTGCTTTACCAGGTTTACGCGCCGCCTCATCCGTAGCCTGTATGATCAGCAAAAACGACTCATTGAATTGCGTTTGCCGCGCAGAGCAACGAGTGGCAATAGGGTGTCAGTGGCGCAGGCTTTAGCCTGTGGGGTTTAGTTCCTGCAAGGACGAACCCCCACAGGCTGAAGCCTGCGCCACTAAAACCTGCGTCACTTGAGTTACGATGGAATGATGACTAAGCCGAACGTCCGATGAATAGCGTCCCACATGCCGCGGAATCTCCGACCGCCCCTGCCAAGCCCGGGATGGCCAAGAAGTGGCTCGTTGCGATTCTTGTTCTTACGTTCGCATTTGTGCTGATGCCATTCCTGCTGTGGTACATGACGACGTTCACGCGGCCGCTGAACGATGCCGACCTTGCTTCCTACTTTGCGGACACGCTGCATCCGCGCCGCGCGCAGCACGCGCTCTCGCAAATCGCCGACAGGATCATTAGCCCGAATCCCGGCATCCGCGCGTCGGCGAAACTCTGGTATCCGGAAGTGATCAAATTGTCGGAGCAGGGAAGCGATGAATTGCGCGTGACGGCCGCGTGGGTCATGGGCCAGGACAACCAGTCGCCCGAATTTCACGCCGCGCTTTTAAAGCAGCTGGCGGACGCGAATCCGATGGTGCAGCGCAACGCGGCCCTTTCCCTCGTGCGCTTTGCCGATCCGTCAGGCCACGCCCTCATCGCAGGTATGCTCGCGCCCTACACAGTCGCCGCGCAGCGCACCGGCATTCTCTCGATCCGCCTAAAACCCGGAGACGTGATCAACCCCGGCACCTTGCTCGCGCACATCACCATTGGAAATGACAATACGGAAGTCCGCTCCGATGTTCCCGGCACGATTCGCCAGTGGATTGCCGCCGACAACGCGCAAATCAAAGCGGGCGACCCTTTGCTGCTCGTCGATCCCAGCCCCGAAATGGTGTGGGAATCCCTGCGCGCGCTCTTTTTGATCGGCCAGAAGGACGACTTGCCCGCCGTAAATCCCTACGTCCGCGCCGCCGAGGGGATGCCGCCGCAGATTCAGCAGCAGGCTGCGCTGACTGCGCGCGAAATTTCCGCCAGGGGAGTGAAGCAATAAGTGGTCTCGAAAAGGTGTAGCGGGTGCCGCACCCTTTGTGACTTTCAAAGGGTGCGGGTCTAGATTCAGGCCCGAGCGGAAATGTCGCGGTAAAGGGGCCTAAAACCCGCACCCTTGCAAAACCCGCAAGAGTGCGGCACCCCAGGTTCCACCCGAAAATCCACCCCGAAATTTCAATAGCAAATCAAAAACTTAAATTCAAAATCTGGGTCACGGGTCACGAAACACAAATCGCGGGTCACGTGTTCTCAGAAGGGCAGCGCGCCATTCTCGCCCTCAAAGTCCGCGAGTGGAACCATATCGATCGCGTCCCACGGGCAGCCTTCCAGGAACGCGCCGTCGGGGCCTTTGCTGGTGCACAGTTTGCAGCCGATGCAAAGCAGGGGATCGACGATGATGCGGCCAAACGGGGCGTGGTCCTCGTCCGGCGCCCAGTACATGCAATCCGCAACCGGGCAATACTCGACGCATGCAGGCGAGCCCGCGCATCCCGTGCAGCATTCATTGATCACTGCAAGAATGTGCGGTTTGCGCTTCCTCTGGGTCGTCGTACCCGTGGAAATGGGCGAGTGCTTGACGACTGTTCCCGCCTGAAATTCCTCGATGCTGGGAGCCGAATACGCCACGTCGAGCCTCCAAAAATAATGGGTACTAAAACATATTCTTGCCGACGCACTTCGACTTGTCAATGCCACTTGTCGGAAAGCCGCGAATCAGTTTCCGAGAGGAAGACCATGGAATTTCATTTCGAGCGGGCTGTCGCGGCGGAGGTATTCGGGCTGCTAGGTTGCCAGGCGGGGCCACCATCTTCCCACTGGTTGTCAGTGAGTTGCTCGAGCTGGGTGCCGTCATAGCGCATCACGAAGATTTCGCCGTAGGGCTGCGGCGCGCCTGAGTAGAGCGCTTCGTCTTTAAATCCCATCCGCGTGCTGGCAAACGCAAGCCGCTGCCCATCCGGCGACCAGGCCAGATGCGCTTCGTTGCCGGGAGTATTGGTCAACTGGCGCAGATCTTTCCCGTCGGGCCGAATTGTAAACACTTCAAAATTCCCGTCAATCTTGCGGATGAAAGCGATCAAATCGCCTCGGGGAGACCAGGCAGGGAAGTTGTCGTACTTGCTGGTTAATACTGTTATCTCGTGATCCTCCAAATTCATTATGCGCAGCCCTTCGCCGCCGGGGCCTGCTGTTCGGTAGACGATTTGTTTGCCGTCCGGCGCGAATGCGGCAAACGCATTATTGTTCGAGCCAGAAGTGACCAGGTGGAACTCCGATCCGTCGGCGTTTACCATGCCGAGCTGCGCTCCACCATTCACGGGGTCGATCGGCTTTTTTCCTCCGGCAGCGAAGTCCAGGAAGGATGTGAAGGCGCCGATGCCAAAAATGATTTGCCGGCCATCGGGAGACCATTGCGGACTAAGAATCAATTCCTTGCGCTCCAGGATCGAGCGCCCGGGATTGCCCCCCTCGATGATCAATAAGTTGGACGAAAGGTCAGGGTTTATCCTCGTCACCGCGAGGCGCTGTCCGGACGGATCGTACGCGGGCAAAAATTCAGTGTTGAACAGTTCATACTTCGGATTCCGGCTCCAGAGTTTCGCGGGTTCAGCGACGCGTTTCGTTGTGTACCGGCTGTACACGAGCTGAGTTCCGTCGGGCGACCAGGAAGGAGAGCGCACGTCCGACCCCGCAGGACCGGCCTTGCCGCCGGCATAGAAGACTCCCTGCACGGGACTCTGGCGGCGAACGTAGGCGACCTCTCCGGATGGCAACACCGAAGGGAATTCTTTGACGCCAGGGCCGGCGCTCACCGGACCTGTTTTGCCGTCGACAATGTTGAATTGCACAAGATTGGTCGCGCCATCTTCCGTGCCAGCACGATACGTCCATGTTTCTTCTGCTGACATGCAATAGGCGACGACGCTTTGGCTGTCGCGCGTCCACTTCGGGCTGCCGCAAAAATTTCCGTGCTCCGAGATGCGTTTCAGACCAGAGCCGTCCGGGCGGATAACGTAAACGTCGACCACATGCAGGCGCTCCCAACGACCTTTCGCTTCTGGCAGATTGCTGTCGCGATCCGAAGAGAAGGCGACCCATTGGCCATCGGGAGACCACGCGGGCCGGAAGTCGCCGCCGTGACCCGACGTCAGAGGCTTTGCGCTGTGAGAGGCGGTATCGATGGTCCAGAGATTTGCCCTGCCAGAGGCACGCGTCGTGACGAAGACGATTTGTTTGCCGTCGGGCGAAAAGGCTGCCTGGTCGTCGTACGCGGGATCGTCCGTCAGGCGATCGAGGCCCGTGCCGTCCGGATGAATGCGATACAGATCGGCCGAACCGGCGCGCTCCGATGTGAACGCGATCCAATCGCCCTTGGGAGACCACGCGGGATTGTAATCGAGCGAGGTCGATTGCATGAGGGGCCGCTCTCCGGAGCCGTCCGCGTTGGAGACGAACAGGGACGCTTGTGACGGGGCGAGGTGCAAAAAGAGAATGCGATCGGTCGCTGAGCAAAGCGCCGCCGCGGAAGCGATCGCGAGCACACACAGGAGAAGACGGAGACGTGACATGGGCCCTCCGGAAAATGACGTGAGTTGCTAAGCCGATTGGTAGTCTTGGAGATTAACACCTATGGATGCGCCTTTGCACTTGGATTCGCGAAGCTCCCGAGTAGGACAGGCTTCAAGCCTGTCTGGTTTGCGTGTGTAGCGAGGAAAAATCAAAGGCAGACAGGCTGGAAGCCTGTCCTACTAAAGGTTCATTTTCCGTAGCATGGCGAGGTAGCGCGGATCGGCACGGTATGAAACAAAAGGTGGCGGGTAACGCTCAGAAAATTGCGGTGCGGAAACTTCGATCGCCACGTCGCGTGATGGAAAAAGGCCGCTGGAATTCGCGGCCCCTCGGGAGGATAGGAAGTTTGCTTCCTACTGTTTGTCGTAGACAAAAGTGACGCTGACTTTTTTGCCGGTGGGATCCGTTCCGTTGACGGTGACCGTGCGGGTCTTACCGTCGGCCGAGATGACCACGCGGCCGGTATTGGTAGCCTTGCCGCCCTTTTTCTCGGTCAACGCCAGGGTGTGATCGTCGACCGGCTTATACGCTCGCGTGTCAGCCGCCGGATCACCGGTAATTGCGTAATCTTTGCCGTCGAATTTGCCCGTCCAGGTGTTGTGTGCGGCCTTGCCGTCGGCGGCGACGCCGTCCACGGTGACTTTCATGCTGTCGCCCGCGGCGGCGATAACGACCATGGTATTTTTCGGCGCCCCGGCGGGAACCTTGGATTTGGTTTCGTTCAGCTTCCAGGTGCCCGTGCTCACGTCGGCGGCAAAGCACACTGCGGCACCAGCGAGCAGCGTTGCCATAGCAAACAAGATCGTCCTCATTTTCATCGAATCTCCTCTCACAAGTTTCATTCCTGATTTTGAAAAGGGGAATTTCCGACTCGGGCCTTTGACTGCGCGAATCGTACGCCAATCCAGCCGACGACACAACGAAATTGAGCATTGCCCTAGTTGGGATCGTGTTGCCGCAGAACGATTGCTCAGGAAGTCGGGACTTCAGTCCCGACGAAAAGCATCGTCACGTCAGGGGTTTTAAACCCCGAAGCTTCAGGGGCTGAAGCCCGAAAGCAAGCGTAACCTGAATGGCCGAGCTGAAGCTCGGCCCCCCTAACAACGAAGACATGAGTTAAGCTGGAGCCCGTTGAGCGAATCTCCTAACATCGGCGTTGCGATCAGCCAGGGCGACTCCGGCGCGCGTGTGTCTGTCAACAAACCCGCCCAGGTCCTGTTTGCCAGCCTGATTGGAACCACAATCGAGTTCTTTGATTTCTACATCTTCGCCACGGCGGCGGTGCTTGTTTTTCCTAAATTGTTTTTCCCGTCGACCGATCCGGCTTCCGCCACGCTCGCATCGCTGGCAACATTTGCGATTGCGTTTTTTGCGCGCCCGGTTGGCTCTGCGCTGTTCGGGCACTTCGGCGATCGCGTTGGACGCAAGGCCACACTGGTCGCGGCGCTGCTCACCATGGGGCTCTCCACCGTTGCGATCGGCGCGCTGCCAACTTACGCGACGATCGGCGTGGCCGCGCCGGCGCTCCTCGCGCTATTTCGGTTCGGGCAGGGGCTGGGCCTCGGCGGCGAGTGGGGCGGCGCGGTGCTGCTGGCGATCGAAAATGCGCCGCCGGGGAAGCGCGCCTGGTACGGCATGTTTCCTCAGCTTGGCGCGCCGATCGGATTCCTTTTTTCCGGAGGCATATTTCTGGCGCTCTCGAGGTGGCTCACCGACCAGCAATTTTTTAACTTCGGCTGGCGCATACCGTTTCTGGCGAGCGCAGCGCTCGTGCTCGTCGGCCTCTACGTGCGACTGACGATTACCGAGACGCCCGTGTTCCGCGACGCCCTCAGCCGGCGCGAGCGCGTGAAGGTGCCGATGCTGACGGTGTTCCGCGAACACCCCAGAACCGTGGTGGTAGGCACGCTCGTTGCGCTTGCAACGTTTGTGATCTTCTACCTGATGACGGTCTTCGCGCTGTCCTGGGGCACCACCGCGCTCGGCTACAGCCGCCAGAAATTTCTTGTGATGCAATTATTCGCCATTGTGTTTTTCGCGATCTTCATTCCCGCAGGCGCGCTCCTGGCCGAGCGGGGACGCCGCAGCACGCTCCTTTGGGTGACCGCGGCGATCGGCGCGTTCGGACTGGTGATGGCGCCGATGTTCCTCGCCGGGACAACCGGCGCCGTGCTTATGATGACTCTCGGCCTTTCCTTGATGGGACTAACCTACGGCCCGCTGGGCACAGTGCTATCGGAGCTATTCCCAACATCGGTCCGTTACACCGGCAGCTCGCTGACGTTCACCTTCGCCGGCATTTTCGGCGCGTCGCTAGCGCCGTACATCGCCACGTGGCTCGCCAAAAATTACGGTCTGCAGTACGTCGGCTACTATCTCACCGGTGCAGCTGCATTAACGTTCGTCGGCCTCCTCGCCGCGCGCGAAACAAAGGACGACGAATTGTGAGTGATGAAAATCGGGCACTCAGCGATAATCCACAGACAAACACTGATGAACACAGATTAAAAATAGTAAGGAAAAACAGTAAGACCCAATGGCTCAATCTCTGTCTCCAGGATTTTATTCCTCGTTTTCATCAGTGTTTATCTGTGTTCATCAGTGCTTCCAGTGCTTTTCACGGGTCACGGGCCACGTGTCACGAATCACGGCCCCTTGGGTTGCATATCTAGATATTCAGTAGTAAGCTACCCGGCAGTTGGGCAAGAAGGAAGTCCCGCGTGCGATCTTCGCGGCATGTGCAGGCCGCAACCACGCTCGAGGCCGCGTATGAATTCTCGATTATCCGTTTGCCTGCTCGTCGCCATCCTTGGGGCGTTGCTGTTTGCCCCGCCCGCGCCCGCGCAAGGTCGCGGCGGTCACGGAGCCGGAGCGGGTGCTCGAGGGCGGTCCTCCTTCGCCTCCAACGGGAGAGGGGGATTCGCCCGCCCGGCGCAGCGCCCATTCCTCAATGAGCCTTATCTTTTTCCTGCGTACTTTTATCCTTACTACGATTTTGAATACGCTCCGGGAGCGCCTGAACCAGGCGCAGCCCAACCGATGATCGTCATGCAGCCACCTCAACCGGCCGCGCCTCAGGCGCCTCCCGCTGAGTCGCTCCTTTTGGAAAATCACGGAGGACAGTGGGTGCGCGTTCCGACCGTCATCCAAATGGCGATCCCACAACCAGGAATCGCCGAGCCCACTGTGGCAGCGCCGCCGCTTCCGCAATTGCCGCCC
This sequence comes from uncultured Acidobacteriota bacterium, assembly GCA_963804145.1. GTDB lineage: Bacteria > Acidobacteriota > Terriglobia > Acidiferrales > UBA7541 > Palsa-360. Next base: position 47,884 of record CAWDPI010000016.1, read on the forward strand.
GCGATCGTCGTATTTCGGGATGGACACATGGAAGAATTGGGAAAATATATGATCCAGGGCGTTGTCCTGCTCACGACCGCGGACTACTGGAGCACTGGTTCGTGGACCAGAAAAATCCCTCTGGCGGAGCTTGATATCCCCGCGAGCCTGAAACTCAATAGAGAGCGCGGCTCGAAATTTAACCTTCCCTCAGGACCCAACGAAGTCGTCGTCCGCTTCTAAATTTCGCCGGCAAGCACGCTAGACATCATCCAGATCGGTAACAAGCAACGAGGGCAGTCCGTCTACGTGGCCGGAGGTCTTGCCGAAAAAAATAACATTTTGTCATTCTGAGCGAAGCGAAGAATCTCTCTGTGGTTTTGACCGAGGAAGGCCGAAAGTAAGAGAGAGATTCCTCGCTTCGCTCAGAATGACAAAGATGATGGCTTTTTCTCGCGCAGAATAGGCCCAAACACTCTCCGTTCCAAAAAGGCCTTGAAATGCGATACGCTACGCCTTCGCAGGGCGTTTTGGCCGGCAAGCTTCGTTCGCATTTGGAGGGCGATCCATGAAAGAGAACGAGCAACCTCAAAAAAATCTCTCCCGAAGAAATTTTGTGAAGACGGCGGCCGCAGGTCTCGGAGCATCGGCGCTGACCGGGATTGCCGTGACTGCAACGGAAGCCGCGCGCAGCGCCCCGCTCGTCCCTACGCACTGGGACCACGAAGCCGATGTCGTCATCATCGGCGCCGGCGCCACGGGACTTCCAGCCGCAATCGAAGCGATCGAAAATGGAGCGTCGGTGATCATCGTCGACGCGAATACGGACGTCGGCGGACACGCCATCGTGAGCGGAGGCAACATCGCCCTCGGCGGAGGAACCAGCCGCCAGGAAAAATATGGCGTGAAGGATTCGCCGGACCTGCTGTTCGCGGATTTGACCGACTGGTCCGTCGTCGAGCCCAACGGCTTCCCCGACTACCGTTACAACGACAAGGAAATCATCCGCGCCTTCGCCGACAACAGCGCTCCCACCTGCGAATTTCTGATGAAACATGGCGTTATCTTTGTAGAGAGGACGCCTGACAACGGCGGCGCGCACGCCACTGGAAATTCCGCTCCGCGGGAAAACCACGCCGCTCCCATGCAGTGGCCGCAGATGCAGACCGGCGTGCCCATCGCGCCCGAAAAGGCGGCCACTACCTCGGCCGGCATTGGCTTCGTCAGGCCCATGGAGGCTGCAGCGAGAAAACTGGGCGCGCAAATTCTTTTGCAGCACAGGATGACCAGCATCGTGCGCGAAAACCAGACTTCAGGGCGAGTCCTCGGAATCACGGCCACGAATAACGGCAAGACTTTGAACATCCGTGCGAAAAAAGGCGTGATCATCGGCACGGGCGGCCACAGCAGCAATGTAAATTTCCGGCGGATTTTTGATCCGAGGCTCACGGAAGAGTATCAGACGATGGGCGAGGCCTACTCCACGCGCGACGCCAGCGGGGAACTCGCGGCCATGGCTCTCGGAGCATCACTCTGGGGCGCGTACAACCAAACCGGAGAATTTGGCGAGGCTCTATCGAAAGCCGGGAGAATTGGCAGCCGCGAGGGATATTCCAATCTCGGGTGGATGCCTGCCAGTCCAGTATTTTCGCGCGCTGGCGCCACGGGCCTGCTGGTGCGCGACTGGCACAATGTGATCCTCGTGAATCAGGCGGGGCTCAGATTCTACGACGAGACCAAGGGGCAATATCCCACGGCGAACAATTACGGCGCCATCAAGCCCTACACCCCGGGAAGCTATCTCAACGCGGCCAACATCAAATGGGATCCCCCGAACTTCCTCAACGCGGCGATGGCCGGAACCGGCGAGTCCGTCAACGGAGGCGGGCCCATCTGGGCCATCTTCGACGCCGACGCCGTGAAACGCGAAGGCTGGAACACGACTCCTCCCGACGTGGACATCGCTGGAGGACTTTTCTTTTCCGGAAACACAATCGAGGAGTTGGCGCGCAACATCGTGAACAAGTATCAGCGCAAGCCGATGCCGCCCGCCGCGCTGCAGGATACGGTGACGAAGTACAACTCTTACGTCGACGCAGGAAAAGATCCGGATTTCGGCAAGGCCTCGCCCAAGTACAAGATTCAGACGGCGCCGTTCTATGCGGCTTGGTCCACGCCGGTGGTTCACGACTCGCGCGCGGGTCTGCGGATCACAGCGAAGTGCGAAGTGGTGGACACCAGCGGGAACGTCATACCGGGCTTGTATTGCGGCGGCGAATCCGCGGGCGGTTTCAGCTTGCACGGCATCGCGCGCTGCGCGGTTCAGGGACGCATCGCGGCTCGCGAAATCGCCAAATTGCCGCCGTATTCACCGGCGAAGAGCTGAGTTGGAATGAAGGTATCTCATAAATTCCCGACACAGCGGAAATTGAGGGATTTACGAGATGAGCTTCTCAAGGTTCAATCAAATGAATCGACGTCTTCCGGCGCTGAATGCGCCGGCGCATGCTAGCCCAGGGCAACGCCCTGGGTTCCGGGAATCTATGGATCGCGCTGCGCCCTGTAGGGGCGCAGGGTCCGCTCTCCGCCCTTTCAGGGCGGAAAATCGGTTGAGCGCACGATACCCGGGGCGTTGCCCCGGGCTAGTTACCTCCGCGCCGTTGGCGCGACGTCGTGGCCATGTACTCAAGCAGAGCAAACTAAGAGCAGGGATTTATGAGATAGCCTCATGTCAAAATCGCGCAGGGAATTCTTAACGTATTCGACGCTCGCCATGCTGGGCTCAGCTGCGGGCTGCCGGAGCAAACCGCAAAATTCCGGCGAAGCTCCTCCCGGAGCGCCGCCGGCCTTCGGCACTTCGCCGCCTGCCGGGCCTGAAGTGTCGCCTGCAACCTTTGCCGAAGCGGAAAAGCTCGTGCAGGTCAATTTGACAAGCGCGGAACGCAACCAGGCGGCAGGCAGCTGGCGCGCGAACCTAGCCGCAGTGTACGAACGGCGTACTGGCCCGCGCAAAGTCGCTCTGGACCCGGCCCTGGCGCCATGGTCGCGCTGGGACCCGGTGCTCCCCGGCGAGAAGCGCGGCCCGGAGCGCGACCGATTTGTCTTCAACGCGCCCGACCCAGGCCCATTGCCCGCCAAGGATGACGATATTGCCTTCGCGCCGGTGACCCAGCTTTCGCGCTGGATCGAAAAACGAAAAATTACCTCCGAGCGGCTCACCCAAATCTATCTTGACCGGCTGGAGAAATTCGATCCCAAGCTGCGCTGCGTCATTACCCTGGCGCGAGATTCCGCGCTCGCGCAAGCGAGGAAAGCCGACGGTGAAATTGCAGCAGGGAAGTACCGCGGCCCGCTGCACGGCATCCCTTGGGGCGCCAAAGACCTCCTGGACACCGCCGGAATTGCAACCACGTACGGCGCCGAGCCCTTCAGGAACCGCGTTCCCGCTGCGGACGCCGCCGTAGTGAAAAGTCTCAACGCGGCGGGTGCTGTACTCGTTGCCAAGCTGAGCATGGGCGCTCTGGCGCTCAACGATATCTGGTTCGGCGGGCAAACCATGAACCCGTGGCTGCTCGAGGAAGGATCGTCAGGTTCAAGCGCTGGCCCGGGCGCGGCCACTGCGGCGGGACTCGTAGGTTTTGCGATCGGGAGCGAGACCGATGGCAGCATCGTAAGCCCCTCGATGCGTTGTGGAATCACCGGATTGCGTCCCACGTACGGCCGCGTGCCGCGCACCGGGGCGATGACGTTGTGCTGGTCGCTGGACAAGCTTGGCCCGATGACCCGCAGCGTCGGCGACGCCATGCTGGTGCTGCGCGCCATCTCCGGGCAGGACGCGGGCGACTTGTCCAGCGTGCCCAGCAAACTCGACTTCGACGCAGGCGCGAGCGTGCAAGGCCTGCGCGTCGGCTATTTCCCAGGTTGGATGAAGGAGAATCCCGCGACCGATGTGGACCGAAATGCATTGGACGCGGTCCGGAAGGCTGGCATGGTTCCGGTAGAGGTGTCGATTCCCGACTGGCCTTATGACTCGTTGGACTTGATCCTCTTTGCCGAGGCCGCCGCTGCCTTTGAGGAACTCACGCTGAATCACGGCGTAGACCAGCTCAAAGCTCAGGTTCCCGACGCTTGGCCCAACATTTTCCGCCAGGCGCGATTTCTTTCGGCTGTGGATTTCGTGCAGACCGACCGCTTCCGCCGCAGCGTGGCAATGGAAATGGCCCGCGTCTTCTCCGGCGTGGACCTGCTCCTGGTGCCTTCGCTGCGCGACGAAATGCTGACCATCACTAATTTCACCGGCCATCCCTCGCTGACATTACGCGCAGGCTTCGTCGAAGTATCCACCGCACGGAGCGACTGGGCGCCCGACCCTAAAAAGCCGCTTCCAACATTCAAGCCGCCGCGGCGCGTCCCTCACGGTGTCACGTTAATTGGCCGGCTCTTCGACGAAGGCACTCTAGGCCGTGCGGGCCTGGCCCTGGAAAAAATCTTTGGCGTAGTAGGAGAGCGTCCCGGAGGGTTTTGAGTGGCACACGCTTTTTACCCGAGCTGAGCGAAGGACAGCCTGTTTGCTTTTGATTTTAGCTGATGCAGCGAAAGCCAAAAGAAGACAGGCTGGAAGCCTGTCCTACCTACCCCATCTCCGCAATCACCGCCCGCGTGAACTCCTGCGTCGTCCCCGTTCCCCCAACATCGCGCGTCGTGTGTTTTCCCTCGCGATACACTTTGTCAAGGGCGCCGAGAATGCGCCGCGAAGCCTCACCCTCATTCAAGTAATTCAGCATCATCGCCGCCGACATGACGATCGCCGTCGGATTCGCAATCCCTCTGCCAACAATATCCGGCGCCGTCCCGTGCACGGCTTCAAACAACGCGGCCACATCGCCAATGTTCCCGCTAGGAACTACGCCAAGTCCTCCCACCAGGCCCGCCGCAAGATCGCTGACCACATCCCCATAAAGATTCGGCAGAAGCAAAACATCAAACTGCGCAGGATTCATCACCAGTTGCATGCACGTGTTGTCCACAATCAGTTCGCGATATTCGATCTCCGGATATTTCTCCGCCACCGCGCGAATCGAACTCAGAAACAGGCCGTCGGAAAGCTTCATGATGTTGGCCTTGTGGATCGCATGAATCTTTTTGCGTCCATTTTTGCGCGCGTATTCAAAGGCGAACCGCGCAATGCGCGTCGAAGCGTGCTCCGTGATAATTTTCAAGCTCTCCACAACACCCGGAACCACCGTGTGTTCGAGCCCCGCGTAGAGGTCTTCCGTATTTTCCCGCACGATCACCAGGTCCACGCCCGACCACCGCGAAGAAACCCCTGCGACATTGCGCACCGGACGCAAGTTGGCGTACAGGTCGAGTTCCTTGCGCAGCGCCACGTTGATGCTGGGCGGCCCTTCGGCAACCGCTGTCGCCATCGGCCCTTTCAGCGCGACGTGCGTGCGCCGCACCGATGCCACCGCTTGCTCGCGCGGAAATTCCCCCACGCGTTTGCCATCCTCAAGCGGCGCCGCAAACACTTCCCATTCCACCGAAACTCCCGAGGCCTCCACGATCTGCGTGGCCGCATTCGCCACTTCAGGCCCGATCCCGTCCCCAGGAAGAAGAGTAATTTTATGAGTCATAGGTTCAACTATCTTATGCGTTTATTTCAGAACCGCGCAGACCAAATCTCGGCTCTGTTCATCAGTAAGGCGTCGCTCTTACTGCGGGTGCGAGACAAGCCAAGCTTTGGCTTGCTGGACTTGGGGCAGGTCAGCTGTCGGCATGCTGCCAAGCCGTGAGGAAATCGCGATAGGCAGAAGTCGCGCGGGGTATGTCTCCAGGCATGGCATAGGACTGCGCGATGCCATAAAGAATGAGGCCACTCTTGGGCCGCTCGCGCAGCGCCTCGTTGAAGGCGTCACGGGCCTTTTCCCACTGTCGGGATCTCAGATACGCGTAACCGAGGCTCTCCTGCTCAAGGCGGTAATAATGCGGCGGCTCCGTGTAATTCAAGGTCCCTTGCTTCTCGACGGCCTGCTGGAGGAGGCTCACGCCCTCCGCAGTATCTCCCTGAGTGATTTTGAGATTGCCGCGGAGATCGAGCGAAAGCGTTCCGAGGAGATTGAGGATTTCCATTGGATCTTCGGCCTGGTCATCTTGTGCGGCTCCGTCGTCCTTTTTCTTCGGCTTGGCGGCTTCGACCCTCCAGAGGGAGGCGTCCAGGTGCTCGGATTGCGCCGCAGCTTCGGCCAAGTCGCCTTTTTCTAGGGCGGCCATGCCTTTGGCGTAGATGTTGAGTCCTTCGGAGTAAGCCTTTGCCGCCACGCCGGCTGAACTAGGCTCCGTGCCGAATGAAACGGGGTCGCCCGGAACGGCCTGCCAATCTCCATAGCGGAAATGGACCCGCACCAAACTACTGCCGGCCCAAGTAATAAAGTTGGCAGAAGTCATCCCCGTCGGGGCAGGCACGTCACGGAGTTTCTTGGCCCATTCGAGACCTTCCTGGTAGCGACCGGATTCCGCGCATGCGGCGATCAGGTAGGCAAGGTTGTGATAGTAGTTCCAATCCTCTTCGGACTTAATCCCCTGTGCGGCCATGTAAGCTTCGTCCACCTTCAACGAAGCCAGGAAGGAATGGCGCGCTTTCTCGTAATCACCCACACGCCAATAAATGTGACCGGGCATGTGAACTAAATGGCCAGAGCTGGGAGCCAGGCTGGCGAGAATGTCGGCGCTAGGAAGCGCGTCCTCAGGATGGGAACTCGTCTCCATCGTGTGGATCCAATAATGATTCGCTGCGGTATTGTCGGGATGGGCAGTCAAGAGTTTATGCAGCACGGCCTGGGAGTAAAGCTCGCCTTCGCGTGGTCGCCCTTCGGGCTCGTAACCACCCATGAGGGCGAGCCCCAGAAAAGCCTGAGCGTCGAGATCATCGGGATAGCGGTCTACGAGCGCCTCCATTTCGCGCTGATAGGCGGTGCGCTCCTCAGGTTTTTCTCCGTCCACTTCATGCCCAGCCGCGCGGATATAGAACCGCTCGTGCTCGGAGGCCTTGTCCGCTAACGATTTGGCCTTTTCCAGCGCTGCTTCGCCTTCTTCCTTCACGGGTCCGCGGAATTTCAGCGCCTCGAACTCTCCCCAATAGGCCATGGCAGCCGAGGGATCCTGACGAGCGGCTTCCTTGAAAGCCCGATAAGCCTCGAAATCCCAGAAGCAGTGGAGCAGCCGAAGACCTTGATTGAAGTAGGCCTGAGCAGCGTCGGAGCTGGTGGTGATCTTTAGTTTGGCGTCGCCGATACCCTGCATGAGCGGTGGTGGGGACAGTTCGCGGTACGCAGCTTCCGCCGAGGGACCGTGGTGCATGGCCGTCGCAGTCTGAGCAGATGCGTTCGTACTGATAAGAAGAGCCGCGACAAGAAAGAGGAATGATCGCGGCATTTTAATGCCCGGTAGACATTCTGCTTGGAATCTCTGTTTTGGCCTCATGTGTAAACGCCTTATACACCTGAGGTCCTTGCGAACGAAGCGAATTGTTCTTCGTCGCGACATCTTCCAATTAGGGAGCACCGAACCGCAACCGCGCGAAACTTCAACCCGGCCGCCGCATCCAATAGCTGTAGAAAGAAACAGGGTTTAACGCACGCCGCGAACCACTTGCATCCTGTGCTATAATGTTTCTGGAAGAAATCTCGCCGAAACCGGCAGGGAGTGAAAACACTGAAATGATTACAGTTACTCCAGTGGCGACAACGAAAGTAAAAGAAATTATGGGCCAGCAGAACCCCGCCCCTGTGGCGCTCCGTGTGGCCGTCGTAGGCGGAGGCTGCTCCGGCTTCAGCTATCACATGGCGTTTGAGAACTCGGAAAATCCCACCGACAACGTCTATGAATTCGACGGACTCAAGGTCCTCGTCGATCAGATGAGCGAAATGTACCTGGAAGGCGTCTCCATCGACTACATCGAAACGCTGGAAGGCGCTGGCTTCAAGTTTAATAACCCGAACGTAAAGAGCACCTGCGGCTGTGGCAGTTCGTTCAGCGTTTAAGAGCGCCGCAAGTCATTCTCGATTCGGACGTGTTTGCTCATGGGCCTTTGCGAGTCTTCGCACAGGCCCATTTTCTTTTGTATTTTCAGTTCGCATAGCCCCAAGTGAACTCGAAGCTTTCTCATATATTGTCTTTGTGGGTCGCGGCTTCAGCCGCGACGTTCAGGGGCGTTGAGACAAGGGCTTTAGCCCCTCAAGACCTATCGAGTTTGGATGGCCTGCCATCGATGAGATGGCTTCTCGTTGCATTGCATTACCGTGGCCCGTATTCTATAAGCCGCCCATGAAAATCGCTCTCGCGCAATTGAATCCCACTGTCGGCGACTTCGCCGGAAATTCCGCCAAGATTCTGGAATTTGCGCGCCGGGCCGCCGAGGGGGGTGCGGATCTGGCCGTCTTCTCCGAGCTCTGCCTGTGCGGCTACCTGCCGATGGACCTCATCGAGCGCCCTCAATTTATTGACCGGAACGAAAGGGAATTGGCGTGCCTGGCGAAGCAGTTACCGATTCCCTCCATCGTCGGATACGCGGCCCGCGCCACGGGATCGACTGGAAAATCCGCTGCCAATTCCGCGGCACTCCTGGTCGGAGGAAAAATCGCATTCGTGCAGCACAAAATGCTGCTCCCCACGTACGATGTGTTCGACGAATCCCGATATTTTCAGCCCGCCACCGTGCAAAATGTTTTTTCGTTCGGCGGCCAAAATTTGGGCATCACCGTCTGCGAAGATATCTGGAACGATAAAACGTTCTGGGCAAAGCCTCTCTACGAACGGGATCCAGTCGCCGAACTGGTTGCCAAGCGCGCCAGCCTGATCATCAATATCTCCGGATCTCCCTACACGATCGATAAGCGTGTTCAGCGACTGGACATGTTGCGCGCGCTCGCCAAGTCCCATGGTCTGCCCGTTGTCTACGTCAATCAGGTTGGCGGCGATGACAGTTTGGTTTTCGACGGAGGCAGCGTCGTGGTCTTGCCCGACGGCCGTGTCCCTGCTCAAGCGAGCTCTTTTGTGGAAGACCTCGTTCTGTTTGACACCGAAACAAACTCGGGAGAGCTTCACTCCCAGCCCGCCACCGAGATCGAACTCGTCCTGCAAGCGCTCATTTGCGGAACCCGCGACTACGTTTGCAAATCGGGCTTCCGCGCAGTCGTAGTAGGCCTCAGCGGAGGCATCGATTCCTCCGTTGTCGCCGCCATCGCCGTGGCCGCCCTGGGCCGCGAAAATGTCCTCGGCGTTTCCATGCCCGGCCCATATTCTTCCGCGGGAAGCCGCGCAGACGCTCAGCAGCTGGCGCAGAACCTGGGAATTGAGTTCCTGACAATTCCGATTACGGATGTATTCAAGTCCTACGGCTCCGCGCTCGCCGGCGCTTTCCGCGGCAGGCCCGAAGACGTAACCGAGGAAAATCTGCAAGCCAGAGTGCGTGGAAATTATTTGATGGCGTTATCAAACAAGTTCGGTTCCATGGTACTCAGCACTGGCAACAAATCTGAAATGGCGGTAGGGTATTGCACTCTCTACGGAGACATGGCAGGCGGCCTGGCTATGCTTTCAGACGTCCCCAAAATCATGGTCTATGAGCTGGCGGATCTGATCAATCGCGAAAGGGAACTCATCCCCCGCGCCTCGATAGAAAAACCGCCTTCCGCCGAGCTGCGCCCAAACCAAAAGGATCAGGACTCCCTGCCTCCATACGAAGTTTTGGACCGTGTTCTAAAGGCCTACATCGAAGAGGTAAAGAGCCCTGAAGAGATTTCCAGCCAGTGTGGTTTCGATATCGATCTGGTCCGTTCGATCGCCCGCAAAGTTGACCGCAACGAATACAAAAGAAGGCAAGCCCCTCCCGGCCTGAAAATTACATCCCGGGCGTTTGGACTGGGCCGCCCTTTTCCAATCGTCCAGAAGTTCAATCCCTGAGAGGAGTCTCACTGTGCGACGACAATTGGTGCTCTACATTCTCTTGCTACTTACAGTTTTTCGGCTCCCCTCAATTGCTCAATCGACTTCTGGCAAGGAAAAATCTCCAACTCCAAAAGCAGCCGATTCGCCAGCCGCTAAATCAGGAACCGTTGAGTCCCGCGTCGAGCTATATTTAAGGAATTTGTACGCCTGGGGCCCGGAATTCGAGGTAAAAGTCGGCCCGTCCAAACCCTCACCCATCCCCGACTTGCTGGAAGTTCCAGTCACAGTCTCAATGGGAGGACAATCCGACACTGCCGTAGTCTACGTTTCAAAAAACGGAAATTTCATGCTTCGTGGAGAACTAACTGACATGTCGGTGGACCCCTTCGCCGACATTCGTTCCAAGCTTCACGTAGGAACCTCGCCGTCACTGGGCCCAGAAGACGCCAAAATCACCCTAATCGAATTCGCCGATTTTGAGTGCCCCTCATGCCGCCAACTGGATCTGATATTGAGAGAACTACTGCCTCAACATCCAGAGGTTCGCCTCGTCTTCAAACATTACCCCCTGACCGATATTCACCCCTGGGCGATGACAGCCGCAATCGCCAGCCAGTGCGCCTACCAGCAAAGCCCCGCCGCCTTCTGGAAAATCCACGACGCCATCTTCGACGCCCAAGATGTAATAAGCCCTTCAAATGCATGGGATAAAATGCAAGACCTAGCAAACCAATTAGGATTGAACCCAGAAGCCTATCGAGCCTGCATGATCAACCCAGAAACCGCCAATCAAGTAAAGGCAACCATCGATGAAGGCCACGCCCTGACTATCACCGCCACCCCAACCACATTCGTCAATAACCGCCGGATCGTCGGCCCCGACAAATCTGTCCTCCAACAATACATTGGATTCAACCACGCCTTTTAGTAAACATAATATAGCTTATAGGACGAGCGATGTCAAGAGGGAAAGCTATAAAATTTTTCGGGCTGTGGAGGGGATGGGGGCGCGCGCTGGGACGATTTGGCATTCAGGGGACGTGCTCCATGAGTATGGCTTTGCGATTGGACTGCGTTGGGGAGAGCGATGGGCAGATTAGGTTGCGTGGCAGGTTGATTTTCAAAAGGGCGGCGAGGGAAGGCGGAATGAATCTGCATGCTTCGGGGGACGCCTTATGCTGTGGCATGCAGAGATTTGGGTAGGTTGAGTTTTGCGGAGTTTTGGGCCTCGACTTTTTATTGGGCTAAATTCGGAAAGGCGGGCGGTTTCCCTTGGGTTTGTGATGGGGCGAGATTGAGAATGGTGATGAGCTTCCCTTTCGTGTGTGAAGGGGCTGGGTGAAACGAGCGACAGGCTGGCTTCGCTTCGTTCAGGGTGATAGGTGTGTCCTACTTTTTTCCTACCGCAATGGAGTTTTCCTGGCGATTTCCAGGTTGTGGCGAATGGTAGTTGTGGGGGTGTGAGCGGAAGGGGCTAGTGGCGGGCGACGGCTGCTACGGCGGCGCCTGTGGCCAGGCCGATGGCGAACCATTTGGCGGAGCGCTTCAGGCGCGTGAAGAAGGTGCCGCCGTGGGCGGCGGCGATGGCGGCGTCGCGTTCGTGTTGGAGGGAGGCGCTGCGGGATTTTTCGTCGGACAAATCTTTTTGGAGGGTGGCGGATTGGACGGAAGTGGCGCGGCAGTCTTGCAGGGCGTCGTAGAGCGGGACGAGGTCTGGTTGCGGGATGGAGACGGTGGTGGCGGGAGTTTCTCCCGGAGGGAGCGGTGTGGAGAGATTGGGAGTGTTGATGGTGACGGGGAGCGGGAGATCCGGGAGGACCGTGGTGAGCTGTTGGGCAGCTTGCTGGGGGGTTTGCACGGTGCGCTTTTGGGATTGGATGGCGGCTAGGGCGGAGGCGAGTTGCGTGTCGCGCTGCTTTTCGCGGTCGCCGGCTTGCTGGATGACTGTGTTTTGCGCGACCAGGGTGGCGGCGAGTTGTTGGGAGTCGTGGCGGGCGGAATGCCAGGCGTCGGCGAGGAGGGCGCACGCGATCAGGGCGGCGACGAAGAGGATGATGTCTAGGGTGGGTTTCATGGGGGTGGGGGGCAGGTTGCAGATTGTAGGTTGCAGGGTTCAGGTTCGGGAACTCACGGTTGAAGTTTGAGAATTCACATTTGAAATCGGGAGAGAGAAGATCGGCGAAATTTTGCATTGTGGGGAGGGAATGCGGAAATCGTGGTAGGACAGGCTTATAGCCTGTCGGGTTTTCGCTGTGTTGGCGCTGCGGAAAGGCGACAGGCTGGAAGCCTGTCCTACTCGGGCGGGCGCGAAGAATAGTTGCGTTTGCGGGCTAGGACCTCGGCGGCGTAGTTGTCGTTGGAGCCGCCGTTCCAGGCTTGGAGGGCGGCGGGGACTTCCCCTTTGGCTTTGGCTAGGCGGGTGGCGAGGATGCGGCAGCCGAATTCTACGCCGGTGGCGGGGTCGCAGAGTTCGGTGAGGGACGTTTCTTTGAAGCCGAATTCGCGCGCGACTTGCCCCATCACTTGCATCAGGCCCCAGGACATGGCGCGGGTGTAGGTTTCGGTGGCGCTGATTTTTCCCGCGGTGTAGAGCGGGGCGACGTAGCGCGTCAGGAAAGATGGTTCGTAGCGCACGGCCCAGGGATTCCAGGCGGACTCCTGCTCGATGACGGCGCAGACGAGCGCGGGATCGAGGGCGTGCTCGAGCGCGATCTGGCGGGCGAGGTCGATGATTTCGGGAGGAACTGTGTCGGGCATAGAGACGTGATCCGTGGCTGGAGGCGCGTGACTCGTGCCCCGTGACCCGTGGCCCGTGAAAATCTTCCTGGCCTTAACTGATAGGAGCTTGACCAGTTCGCTTTTCAAGAATTTCAAATTTGAAAGTTCAAATTTCAACTCGCAAATCACGGGTCACGGATCACGGCGCCTCAGGCAGCCTTCGGAACCTCAGGGCAAGCGAGTCACCGTTTCCGGTCGGGGCCGTTTAGTTCTAGGAAGTGGACTGGTGGAGGGTCTCTTAGCTGGATGCCAAGGTGGCCGGCGATTTGGCGCAGGGCGTGGTAGAGGTGCGGGAGGTGATTGATGGCCATGTCACGAACGAAGGCTCGGCGAATTTCGTCGTCGCGCGTGCGGCGGTGCAGCCAGCGGAGGAAGAAAAACATTTGCAGGAACGAGGAGAAGGCGACGACGATCCAGTAGGGATTCATGATTTTTAGTGGGACGGACTTTAGTCTGTCTGGGGTGCTGTCAGTGCGGTGAAGGCATGGGGTGGTCCTTTGGTGCGGGGAATTCGTTGGTGCACGCTTTGCGGTACGGAAAAAGTAGCACAGGCATCCGCCGCGGCGGACCTGTGTGGGTTTGAAGACTGCTGATCCGCTGCCGATTCGATTACGATCACTAACACCGTACTGCAAGAGTAGCTTTGTGCGTTTTGTGGATCGCGCGTACGCTACCGGTTCACCCGCGATTGCGAAAACCGCACAGGCAGAGTGCCTGTGCTACTTATTAGCCCTTCAGGCCGAAGGAGAGGCCGCCGGGGCCGAAGCCGAGGCTGAAGCCGCTGCTGGCGGCGTTGCGGGCGCTGGCGTCGAGCAGCTGCGCGGGGACGCCGATGGCGCGGCCGAGCAGATTGGCGTCGGTGCCGTAGAGGCCGGAGAGGCCGGAGAGGGCCGAGAGCGTGTCCGAGCGCGCGGCGTTGGCGAAGGCGATTTGATTTTGCTGCGCGAGGTTGGCCTGGTCCTGGCCCTGAGTGCGCGCGAGGGAGTCGATGAGCTCGCCGTAGCCGGCGGAGTTGCGCGTTTGCGCGGCGCGGTTGGCGGCGTTTTGCGCGAGCGCGTCAAAGGAGGAGGACAGCGCCGACTGCGAAGTGTTGGTGATCGCCGATTGCTCGGCCTGCGAGTAGCCGGGATTGGCGAGCAGGTTTTGATAGCCGGACGCGGCTTGCGAGCCAAGCGCCTGGGTGGATCCGTAGATCTGCTGGTTCATGGCGTTTTGCTGGGAGAGTTGCTGGTCGATGTTTTGCTGCGTTTGAGCTTGCGCGCTGCGTCCCATGGGGACCTCCGAAGGCCGTGGATCGTGATTCGTGATTTGCGGATATTGCGAAGGAGCTGGAGAATTGCCGTGGTAATGTGGCGCAGGCTGTCAGCCGTGGATCTTCTGCAGATTAACGCACAATGAGAAGCTACGATTGGACGGATCAACACCGCTCACAGGCTAATGCCTGTGCCACGTGTAACCGTCAAATCAAGTCACTCGTCGTGAAAAGCAGGGCCAGGGATCGCGCGTCCAGCCGAGGCGCGCCAGGCGGCGGCCGAAGGCGCGGGCTACGCGCGGCGGGAGGAAGGCTTGGACGTCGTCGAGGCCGCGGGCGGCGGCGCTGCGGCGCGCGGCTTCGTGGAGCGCCAGGAAGCGCTGCCAGCGCTGGCGGGGCGTGCCGGCGGCGGGATCGTGAAGCAAGTACGCTTCGGCGGTGAGGCGCAGGAGGACGGCCATGGCGATGCGCGGCGGGGCGGCGCCGGAGCAGGTGGATAATCCTGGCGGGGAATTGCGATGCGCTTCTTCCCTGCCCTGGGCTTCGCTATTTTCGTCTGGCGAATCTTCGCTGTCGCCATCGTCTTCCAGAATTAATTTCGTTACGAACAGCGGGCTTTCTAAATCCGGAAACGGGTAGCCGAATCCTTGCGCGGCGTGCAGGCGGCGCAGCGCATCGAAATCGTCAGGCGTGTATTCGCGGATGCGCACGAGTAGGACAGGCTTGCAGCCTGTCGGGTTTTGATTTGTGTGGCCGGGGGAAAAAGAAAAAAGCAAAGCGCAAATTCAAAAGCAGACAGGCTGGAAGCCTGTCCTACCTGAGAATCACAGGCCCGTAGCTGCTCTGCGCGACCTGGCCGAAGCCGGAGCCGCCTTCGCTGCCGGACGCGGTGCCGCTGCCGCTCGAAGGCTGCAGCGCGGGCCCTGCGGCCGTGCCGCCTCCCGCGACGGCCGTGGGCGGCGAGCCGAAGGTGACCGGCTCGGACGTTTCCGAGCCGAGATATTGCGAGTAGGCTCGCCAGTAGAGCGTCTGGTTGCCGAGCGCCACGCGCAGGTTGCGCGAGCTGCCCAGAAAATGCACGTAGGGCTGGCGGAACGCGGGCGTGGTGTCCGATTCCGCGAAATAAAAAATGCCGCGATTGAGCGTGGAATTGTCGGTGATGGCCAGATCGAAAATTCCGTCGGCGGCGGTGACGCTGAGGCTGCCGATCGGCGACGGGCGCGGCGATCGAGCCCGAGGGATCGACGCCGGTGGCGCGGCCCACGGCGTTCACGCCGTTGACGAGCTGCGTCAGCGCTTCGTACACGTAGGGCGAGTCGCTCTTGATCTGCGCGAGTTGTCCGATTTTCAGCATGGGAATGAAATCCAAAAAATACCCGTGAATTCGGGATGTTCGTCGTTTCAACCTGACAATGGCGCAACTATGAAGGGGGATACTAACGGCCGTCAAGCATTGAACTCTTGTGCATGTGGGACACGGAGATTTAGCTCGGCGATTGGGACTATTTATCGCCTTTGGGGCATTGCAGGCAGCGGCGGTTGTCTGGGGATCATTTGAAGAACAGGTGTGTTTAGATTGCGTACCAGAACGTCCCCAGCGCTGTTTTCAAAAAGCTTACAAGCCGGCGAATTGCCCAAAAGAACATCCAAACAACAATAGAGTTCGTCGACTGCTCCCTGCAAGTCTTTATTGTCTCTGATGTCTGAGACTTTTACACCCAGAGGCAAAAGATTAGGAATCTTAACCGCTCGACCATGAGAATGAAACTTTGCATGATCGCCTAAATAGTTTGCGATGGATGTTGCTTTGCCATCTGCGTCCGCATCACCGCTAAACATGTAGGTAAAGAGCCAATTCTTTACGAGAGCTTTAGAGAGGTCAATCGCGTGTTGAGCATCGACCAGAAGTGACGGACCCAAGGGAGAGAGGATTGGAATCCAACTCGGCAATCTCGATGGATCACTTTGTAGTTCGGTTTGGGCCTTTCCAAATTGTTCTAGGATGGCTTCTGCTGGCGAAGTTCCGTTCTGTGTCCTCATTTGGGGATCAATCGGGCCTAACTCTGCATCCCTGTCCATAAGTATTTCATTTCCAGACATCACGAGCATGGTCGCCGCGCTCTTTGCAAAGGAGGGCACAATGAATCGAATGCTGGAGTACTTCCCACGTAATTGCTGAACAATGGACTCAGTTGCGTCTGGATATCCACCTGGACTGTGGATCAGGATATCTAGATTCGGGGCGTCAATGTTGTCGGTAACCGCCCGGAAGCCAATTTTGTCCGAGAAGTCGAGCATTAACATTTCTGAAGAGATTGGCTTGCCTGTAGTCGTACAGGCGGTCGCATAAATGATCAGGGGTCTCCCAGTGACTTTTTCGATTGCAGCAATCTTGCCCCTTCGGTATTGATCTATTCGGCTTGGCTGTCCTGGCTGAGGCGGCCCTTGTTGATCTTGCGCAGCGAGCTTCTGCGTCTCGCCAAATACTCGGCCCCAAGTAGACATCCCCAACGAGATCTCGGTGTGATTGCTCGAAAAGGAAAGTGAGGGTTGAGCGATCGCTGGCTATGACGTACTGTTGATAGGAAATCCCCATGATCTTCATGGCTTCTACGACTTGCGGGTAGTCACGTTCAAGACGTGCAAAATAGTCTTCTACCTGCTGGCGATATCGATCAACCTATTCAGTTCCGCGACGATTTTGCCGCAGACACTTTCGTTTCCTCCTCCCCTGAGCTTATGCCCAGTAATTATATCTACATATATCGGCGGTCTTCATGTTTGAGTCCGCTTCCATTGATACTGGCCGTCAAAGCGAGTGCCCGGCTCGTCACCAATTGTATCGTCTAATTCCTCGGATACTTTAGCACTTGGGGTTCCAAAACCCGAGACCTATAAACGAAGCGCCCAAACTTTTGAGCACTCTTTAGGAACCCCTTTGTATTCAGTGCCCTTGCAGGCGGGATGATAGCATATGCAGTTGCGGACGCTCCACTTGGCTACCATTTCATCTCACCCAATGTGGCAAGAATTGCCTGCTTAATTCCCTCCTCTTACGGGCGCCCAGGGATCGGGCAGGAGCGACGGGATGAAACGTTCTAGCTTGAACCACGCGCCTGGCGTGTTTGTGCCCACCTGGAAGGCTACGCGCTCGCCTAGCAGGTTGATTGGCAGCTCTAGATCTTTTGTGCCGGGCGAGGAGAGCGGGAGCGGCGTCAGCGCTGTGGGGTACGCTTCGTTGTCGACGAAGGCGGTGAGGTTCAAGTTCCCTGCTCCTTCGGCGTAGAGCGCCAAGTACGCGAAAAGTTTGCGGTGCGAGCGGACTTGATAGGTTTGCTCTAGATCGTGGCTCAGGAAAAAATACGTTGTGTAGTAGGAATTGATGGCTGCGCCGTCGTCGGAAAATTGCGTGTCGGAGAGCTGGTAGATTTTTCCGTTTATGGTGAGCGGGCTGGGCGAACCATTGCCGGCGCCATTGCCCAGAAAAACTTGCGCGGTGCCGTCGGAGCGTTCGGCGAGCGCGCAGCAATTTGCAGTGATGTACCAGGGGCACCACTTGCGCGAGCGGCCGACCGCGTACAATTTCCCGGAGAGCGTCGAGAAAAGGATTGAGCCAAGCGATTCGATTTCACTGGCGCTGGACAGGCTGCGATAATCCAGCACCAAAATTAAATTCGGCGATGTGGCCGCGCCCGTCGGGACGCCGCACAGGATGCGCTTGTTGCGCGTGTCGACGCGCACCCACAGCGTTTGCCCGGCGGCCCAGTTGATGGTGTCCCACAGCGGCTGAATTTCCTGCGAAATTTTGATGGGTTCGCCGCCGTCGAAAATGTACATGCCCGCGCGCCCGGCGATCACGGCCCAGTCTTCGCCCACGTCCACGCCGGCGACGGAAGGCGTGCCAACGGCGCACGACACTTCGTTGATCGTCCAGGAAGCGGGCTCGTTCACGCCGTCGTCTTCGGTGACGTGCAGCGATCGATCCTTCACAAGGTAGAGACGCTCGCGCAGCAAAAACGCGGAGCGCACCGTTTGCCCATCGTTTTCCGAGACGCTCATGAATCCGCTGACGCCGTCGTAGCTTTCGGGATCTTCGGCGAAGGACGCGCGCACGAGCGAAGTGTTGTACGGCTGCGCGGTGGGAAAAATCTCGATGTTGTCGACCAGGAATCCCGCGCCCGCCGTGGGCGTGCCGTCCGCGTACACGCGCAGCAGCAGGTCCGGAGGAATCGTGGTGAAGCCGAGCGACGGAGTGATGGGCGCGATGAATTCTTTCCACGCGCCTGTGCTCGTTTGCGCGGCGGGAACGGAAACGCCGGTGGTGGAAATTCCGAGCGATGCACTGTAAATGTGCACGTGCAGCGTGCCTTGCGTGAGCGCGCCCGTCATGCGCACGCGCACGCGCGCCGAGTAGCCGGTATTGGCTACGAGGAGCGGCGCGCCGTTGTAATCGGCCACGGCGGTCTGCGTGATGAGCCCGCGCGTCGCGGTCGCGCCGTCGCCGAGGATCGCGTAATCGCCGCCCCACACCGCTTCGCCCGATGAGTCGTAGCTGCCGCCCGCAAAAAATGTGGCGTCGGGAGTCCAGCCGAGGGGCACGTTGTTTCCCGTGCCGCCGAATCCGCCGTCAAACGTGAGGTTCGTCCAATTATTTTGCTTGTTGCGCTCGCCCCACCAGAACAGGCGCTCCGAGTAGCCGATCACGCCCGCGCACTCGCCGAGCTCGACAAGATTGAATAGCGAATCCGCTTCGATGCCTGCGAGCAGCGCCGTGTCCGAAAAATTCACGACGAACGAAGACGCGCTGTTGTCGAACACCTGCATCTGCGGCGCGCCGTCGAGGCCAGTCGTGTAATAAAACAAATCGCCGCCCGCTCCGGTGAACGCCAGGATGCGCGCGACGATGTTCGGCAGTGTCGCGACCGATGGAATGCCGCTCACATTCGCGCGCATGCCTCCGCCGGCCGTCCACGTGGTTGGCGGCGATGGCCGCGTCAGGTAGCCTTGCCGCGTAACAAAAATTACGGCGCACTGGTGCACGCCCGCGCTGATCGAACCGACTGGCGCGGCCGTGCCTCCGCTCGAGGACGAATTCGCCGCCGTCTGCGCGTAGGTGAAGTGCAGCGAATCGATGATCGAGGCGATCGGAAAAGTTCCGTTGTAGCGTCGTGTCGGTGACTCCCGCGATGATCACCTGATCGGCCGGAAGCATCCCCGTCGGCGTCGCCGTCGTGACCGTGACAACATCTGACGTGCGCGAAATCGCGGAAATATTTGCGATGACGTCGGAGATCGAAGTGGGCCCGGCGCCCGGGCCGATCTGGCTGACGCGATCCAGATTGGTGCCGTCGTACTGGCGCGGCATGTCCAGGCCGAAATTGCCGTCGTGCTGCGCGATGTACTCGCGGCTGAAGAGCGAAGTCGAGCTGGCCGCCGCGTTCGGAGTCAGCGCCGCCGATATTTGCGTGAGCACGCCGGGAGAATTCTCGCCCCACAGCTTTCCCGCGGAATCGATGGCCAGCAGCGTCTTCACCAGGTCCGGCTGCGTGAAGGTTTTTAAATAGTTGACCGTGGGATTTCCGGCGATCGGCGAATACACCGACAAAAGCCCCGGCCGCGTTTTCACCGCACCCTGCAGAAACGCGACGTCGCGGCAATCCGGCGACACCCCCTGCGGCAGATCGGCGGCGGCCATGTCGGTAACCAGCCCGCCGAAGAGATCCAGCGGCGCGTCAATTGTTCCAGCGATGGACATGGTTTAAGTGGCGCAGGCTTCAGCCTGTGGGGTTTCGTCAATGCTTCGTGGCGTAAACGAGCGTAGAAACTCAAAATCTACAGACGGAGCAGATTGCAGAAGCAGTTTGCAGGAGCATTTTGCGGACGACTCAACTCATTGTCATTCCGAGGCGCGCAGCGCGCCGATGAATCTCCCTGTTGTTGCGTCTAAACCGAAGAGAGATTTCTTAATCGCCGCCGCGACTTCGGAACGACAAAATGGATTGCTTCTTTGCGCGGATTGTTCCGTATGTGATGGTTTTGTACTTGCTCGTCGTTTCATTTGTAGATTGATTTGCGGAAACCCACAGGCTGAAGCCTGCGCCACTTCAGACCAGCGGCGCGAATCCTGCCGCGCCGAAAACGGCCTGCGGCGTCGTCCAGTCTGCTGCTCGCGCTGCGTGGCGCGCACGAGCAAGTCCTCGAGCGCGTCGGACGCGGCGATGTCCCAGCGCTCCGCTTGCGGAGCGCCGCGCGCAGCTCCGGCCATCGCTGCGGCAGCGTAGGCCAGCGCTTCCTGCGCGTTGCGGATCAGCACGGGGCTGGTCGAATCGACCAGGTCGGGAAAGCTGGTCTGGTACCGCAGGCGAATCTGCGTGTCCTGCGTGGCGCCGAGAAAATACAAACCGTCGGCGCGCCATTCCCAGAAACGCAGCGTCTCCACCTGCGGCTCCGACGGCAGGCCGTCATGATCGGTGAGGTCTGTCATCTCGACGAAATCGTCGGAGCTGAGATTGGCGCGCTCCCACAGTTTCACCGGCACGAGCAGATCAGGCGGCAACTGGTTCGGCGGCGCAGTCGCGTCCGTGATCGAGACTTGCGCGGACGCGTCCACCACGGTGACGGCAGGCACGACGAGCAGCACGTCGTCGCTCAGAAAAGTGCCCGACTGCACGTTGGCCAGCGCGCGCTGCGCCTTGCGGTACGCCGAGTTCACATACGGCAGCAGCACCGTATCGGTGAACAGATTTCCCGCCGCATCATTCAAGAGCGAGCGCACCAGCGAAGTAATTTGTCCCGCAGTGTTGTAAGCGGTAGTTCCGACGACTGGCATGGTAGCTCCTCGAAGTCCGTGGCTCGCTTGCCCTGAGGCGGCCGAAGGGTGGTTCGTGATATGTGTAGGACAGGCTTCAAGCCTGTCTGGTTTTGATTTTTGCCATGCTGACAGAGATCAAAAGCAGACAGGCTGTAAGCCTGTCCTACTAAAGTCACGGTTCCTGCGGCAATGGCGACTGCTTTAGATACGCGGCGACGCCGATGATGCAGGACATCGCCGCGCTCACTCCCGCAATGGCCAGCGTCGAGTGCAGCCCGGCCTGCAGGTTGAAGTGTTCGGGATCGATGCCCACGGCGGCGAAGCCGGTGATGACGCCGTTGGCCCCGCCGGCAATCGCGGCAGCAACGAGGCCGCGCCACCACACTTGAAAATTAGTCCACGCGCTCACGGGGTGCTCGTGTCCTTTAGTGGCGCAGGCTTCAGCCTGTGGATTTTGAATTTCTATAAGCGCCCGCGATTCGATGCCTAAACGAAACCCCACAGGCTGAAGCCTGCGCCACATAAACAATTGGTCCAGGCGCTCACGAGGTCCTCGTTACTTAACCGTGATGAGGGGGGCGCCTGGGGCGTTTGGGTTTGACGGGACGTTGGCCGTAGCCGGCGTAGAGCAGACCGACTCTTCGCCGAGCGTGTCCACGGTCGTGACGCAATAGGTGTAGCTCGCGCCGGCGGAGACGCTGGTGTCCGTGTAGGTCAGCCCGGTGGTGAGCGCCGTGTTCAGCTTGGCGTATGTTGTTGCGCTCGACGGCGACCGGTAGACGTTGTAGCCGCCGATCGTGCCCGAGCCGCCGACGGGCGACGGCGCCGTCCACGTCAGCGTGACGCTGTGCGCGGTGCCTATGGGAATGGCTTGCGCGCGGGAGCTCGCGGCAGCGAGGAACGCGACGGCGAGCAGCAGGGCGCAGACGCTTCGATAGCAATTCGTATGAAATGTGCGCATGAGTGGAGTCCTCCTGAGTAGCACAGGCATCTGGAGTGGGTTTTATGAGTTGCAAGGGCGGCGTAGGGTGTGGAGTCGCAACCCGCAGGCACGCGGTGCCTTTGCGGTTTTTGTATCGCTAGGGAAGCGCCGGCCGCCATGCGTCGCAGATCGCCAGACAACCCGCACAGGCAGAGTGCCTGTGCTACTTCTACTGCTTCAATTCGACGAGAAACATTTCCGGCGTGATCGCGTCCGTCGACGCTACGTTGAATTGCAGGTTGATGGTCACCGCGGACGCGGTGCTGACCGACGCAGTGTCCAGCTTGATCGAGTTGTTCCCGCCGTTGCTGTCCTGGCCGATCGTGGAAATGGTTTGCGCGCTGGTCGAGCCGGGCTTGTTCATGACGAGGTAGGTGACGCGCTCGAGCTGATTGGTCGAGCCGGTCGGCGACCGCGGCCGTCGTGGATGTGCCGCCAAACGACATCGTGTAGCTGACGCCGGCCGTGCCCGTGGTGTGCTTGGCGAGCAGCGGTGATGATGATTCCCTGCCCCGCGCCCATCACTCCGGCCGGAAGCGTACACGTATAGTAAGTGGCCGCCGCACCGGTCCCCGTGATGGCCGAGGCCGGGCCCTGGTAGGCGCACGCGGTACTGTCTGCGCTGCCCACGATCTGGGCCACGCCGTTGTTCTCGATTTTTTTCCAGCGGTGCGCGGTCGAGTCGGCGTACAGCTCGTCGACGCTCGCAATGCCCGCCGGAGCCGTCGTTTCCGACGCCGAGTAAAATTTGTAGCTGTGCACGCCGCCGTTGAACGGAAATTGTACGCCGGTGAGCGGCGCGGCGTATTGCGCCGCAGTCAGGTTGAAACCGAGGAAGCCGGTTCCCAGCCCTCCGCCGAGGCCGCAGAACAGGCACGAGTTGCCGTTGTTCTCCTGGTTGAGCCAGGAGCGCATGGCGTTGCCGACGGACGGGCGCGTGGCCGCGGTTTCGCCGGATGTGGCCGTGAACGTAAACGTGCACGTGCCGTTGGTCACCGCGGTCGAATTGTAGTAATGCGCCTCGCCTCCGGCGCTTGTCCCATAATAGATGTTGCAGCTAGTCGGAAAGTAAATTGGCTCGGCTACCGACAGGCTGAATCGAGCTGGAAGCGCCGACGGTCTGCGAAATCTCCGCGCTCTTCCCGCTCTCGCGCCCGGCCGCGTCCAGCACGGTCACGACAAAATAATACGTGCCGGCCGAAAGCGATCCGCTACCCGTCGACGTCACGCTGGGGATGGGCCGGCGAAAGACATGGCCGAGCATGGGTTCAAACGCGGCGATCGTGGAGTCGTTACCGCCGCTGGTCATCACGCCGGAAGTCTGCACGTCGTAGCCGAGCGCAGTCGCGCCAACGTCGCACCCCGCGTAGGTCGTCCCGTTCACGCTTCCCCACTGCCCATTCAGCAGCGTGCTTTGATTGTTGAACGTCCAGCCCGTGCATTTTACGGCGTTGCCATTGAAGCCGGAGGCCCACACGACGTGCACGAAGCCGGTCTGATTCGCCGCGATGTTCCAGGTCGTGCCGGGACTCGCTTGATTGGAGTAATCGAACTGAAACGATTGGTCGCCGATGTTCGGATCGTTGTCGCTGATCTGTCCGCCGACAGAAACGCCGCCGGGGCCGCCATTCACGCTGGTGATGAAACCTTGATCCCAGTTGCTCTCGATGCTGGTCGTGCCGTCAATCGCGATTGTACCAAAGGCGTTGCCGCCAAAAATATTGTCGTCGCGGATGGTGTGGTAGCGAAACGTATTGTCGTGAAAACCGAAAACGGCGGATTGCAGCGAAGAAGTGAGGCCGGTGTACCAGATCAGCGGAACGAGCGTGTCCGAGTTGAGCGAGCTGTTCCAATCGACGTGGTAGAACTGGCTGAAATACGTGTTCGCGTCGATGCGCAGCGCGACGCCGCTGCCGCCGTTTTCGTACACCTCGTCATCGCGCATGGTCAGCGCGCCCTGGGCGTCCTCGATCACGCAGTCCTGTGTGCAGGACATTGCCAGGTGCTCGAGATCCATCGTGTTCGTCGGACCATAGGCAACGAACGCCGCGCCCACTTGCGTCTGCGTGTAAATGCCGGAAGTTGAAAACGTCCAGTAGCCGTTTGACGAGTACGCTCCGCTATTTCCAATCCACGAGATTCCGCCCGACTGCGTCGAGCTTCCTCCCACGGATCCGAAAATCGGCAAGCCGAATAATTGAAGCGCGCCGTTCTGAACGACGGACGCTCCCGCGGGTGTCGCCGGGAAATCGATTCCAGAGAGGTACCACAATCCTTCGGGAATAAAAACTTGTCCTCGATTCAGGCCTGTGCCATCGGCGGCTGCAGCCGCGAGCGCGGCGTCGAAAAATGGCCTGGCATCGGGATAAACATAAGCCGTCGGGCCGACCGTGTTGCTGGCGGCAGTTGCCAGAACTAAATTGGTCGAGCCCGCGCCGGAGACGATGGTTGTGACGAGCGCGTCGCCCGTGGCCGATGCCGGCGGCGTGTACGGAAAAAACGGATACGCTGTGAACTTCGCGAAGTTGTAGGTCTCCGCGCCCTTGTCGATGTACCCGCAGACCCCTCCGGAAAAAAACTGCGAGCACTGGAACGAGTATCCGAGCGGCGTGTAGCTTCCCGTCGCATCGCTCCAGATCAGATAGCCGACGGCGCCCGGGTCGTAGTTCCAATAAATCGCAACCACGTCGATCGGCGTGCGCGTAGCCGGCGCCGTGGTCACCGTGATTGCAGCGCTCGCCGCGGAAGTCCCGAGCAGCGGATCGATGGCGGCCACTTTGTAGTGAACGGTGGTCGAGCCGGCGCCGCCGTAGAGGACTGGCGAGGGCGCTCCCGTTGCGTTCGGAGCGGCCAGCGTCGAAGTCGCGCCGGCGCCCTGCACAAAGATGCCGCAGCCGTTCTTGAATCCGAGATCTGAAGTGAGCGTGAGAGCAGTGGAGGTCGCGTTGATGCCGCCCGAAGTGTTTTGATTGATGCTGATGCCCGAGTTGTCGCAGCCGCCGGCGGGCATGTAGGCTGTGACGTCGCGCCACGGAATCGGTCCCTTGAAGCGTTGCGCGCTCGTCCACTGATTGTCCGCGCTCGTGGACGGAATGGGAGCGCCGCCGACGGTCAGCGTTCCGGTCACCGCGGCTGATCCCGCCACAGTAAGATTGCCGCTGAGCGAAAGAGAAAACGCGGAGATGCCGCTGGTGGTGGTGACGGTCGTGAACGTCGGCGCGGTCGGATCGCTGGGAAGAATCACGTTCGGCAGCTGCTTGGTGGTGATGGAAGGCCCGCTGATTTCAATTTCGTAGCGTCCCGGCGCGGCGTAAAAAGTGTAATTCCCCATGCCGTCGGTGGAGATCGGATTCGCCAGCGCCTGCGTCAGCCCCGGATCGGAGTAAATCAGCGCGAGCGGAGTGCACGGCTGCCCCGTCGCCGCCGAAGTGCACACGCGCACGGTAGCCCCCGCCATCGGCCGCCCCTGCGCGTTGAAAACAATGTCGTCCTTGCGCGATCCCTGCGCGCGCGCATCCACGACGCAGGCCAGCAGCGCAATCGCCGCAAGCGCGGCAAGCATCGTCTCGCGCAGGCGTGCGCCCCCGAAATACATTTTCAGTTGATTCATTTGCAAGGATCCTCGAAGAAGGTTTTAGTAGCACAGACTTTTTATCCTGAGCTGAGCGAAGGACAGTCTGTGGGTTTCCGGACGCGTTCCCAGGCTGCAGCGGAAGGAGTACAGGCTTTTGCGCGGAGATGTTTTGTTGCGCGGTTGCGAAGAATTGCTGGAACCCTACAGACTGAAGAGGATGCGGAAAAAAGTAGTTTCATGTCATCCCGAGCGAAGCGAGGGATCTGTTTTTTCGCCAATCCGAAGAAAAAAGCAGATTCCTCGGGCAAACCGCGCCCTCGGAATGACACTTTTGGAATTTTTCCACAACCTGCGAAGTCTGCGCTACTCGGCCGCTACGCGCGCCTGGGTGCCGCCGGGCGATCTACGCGCGTCTCTGGGTTCGCAGAGGGCGGCGGCTGGATGAGGCCGAGCGCGAGGGCTTTGTCGCGATTGAGAATCGCGTGGCAGGATTTGCACACGGCGACGCCCGGCTTGACGCGATCGCCGCACCCGGGGCACTCCTCGGTTTCGCGCGGCTGGTAGTGCCATTCCTTCTCGACGCCGAGCTCGGCCGCGGCGCGCCGCTGCAAATCGTGAATGAAAAGGAACGAGTGCGAGCGTTCCCACTCGCGGTCCGCCGCAGCCACCAGCGCGCGGTAAAATTCGTCGAGCTTTTCGTGCGCGCCGCGCAGCTCTTCTTCAGTGGGGGCGTCGCCCGCGCATACGAAGACGCCCAGGAAACTTCGCTCGCCCGCGTCGGAATTAATTTCGCGGCAAATGTCCTCGGCAATTTCGCGCGCCGAAATGGCCAGCGGCAGCGTGCGCTTGTCGCCATAGTCCATCACCGCCGTGCGCGGCGTAATGCGCGTCAGCGCAAACGCGTCGCCGCCCGTGCGCCCCGCAATCTGAAACGTCCCGTACATCCGGTGCGCCATGTAGCGCTGTTCGGTAATGTTTGCAATCACGGCGGTGTCGCTGTTCATTTGTCTCTTCTCCCCTGAAGTGGTGTAACTGTTGAAAAGCGAATCCACAGATGAACACAGATAAACACTGATGAGGAAAAGCCAAGAAACAATTAATTTCCTTTTCCCGTTCTTCTCTCGCTTTTATCAGTGTTTATCTGTGTGCATCTGTGGTTCCATTCTTTTCTTCGCTCGTCAGTCACTGCAAGACCGCTTCTGCGTGCGCGTCATACTCGCGTTCCTCACGGCGCGTGCGCTCCTCGAGCGCTTCCCTCTTCTTCGCCGGCGCAATGCCGCGGCTGGTTTCGATCGCGCGTGCGATGTGCCGCGCCACCGCCGGCGTCAGCTGGATAAATTCGCCGCGCGGTCCCTCGAGCGTGAAGCAGTGCTCGTAATCCCCGCGCGAAGGATACGGCCCCAGCGCCAAAACGTTCCGCCCATTCACAATTTCAAGAGTCCGCGCGCGCCACTCGTCCGGAGAACCGTAGCTCTCCGCCGGCATCCAACGCTCGATGTGCCAGCGATCATGCGGCGCATACTTCGGCTCGCGCCGCAACTCGACGACTTCGCGCACCAGCGTCCCCGAAACAGGATCGCGGTCCTCCCACTTCCCCCCAATCCAGTCCAGCCGCGCCCAACCCCACACCGCGCGATAATTCGCCTCGCCAAACAAATTGCGCCCGCCCGCAAGCAAGAGCTCGCGCGCAACATCTGCGGGCGCCGTATGCGTTTCGCGGATAATGCGAATCATCGAACTTGACGAGAGAAAATTCCGGAGTTATCCATTGCACATGCGCGGAGACAGCCGGTGCCGGCAATGTGAGGAAACCGGTAATGGCAGGTGCGCGTCCTGTCACGGAGTCGGGTACACGCTGACTCAAAATTGCATGATTTGCGGCGGGACCGGCCGCTGTGCCTATTGCAACGGGACGGGTCACCGCGGGAGTGGAAGCAGGCCGCTCTTTAGTATTTTTAGGAATTTCCGCGATTGGCTCGCGGACCGATATACAAGAGATTGACCGGAAACTATGAATTAGACCAAACGATTTAGAGGGTGTTTTCTGATCCAGGAGCGCAATTTCATGGTGGCCCGGTACGAACCCTCAAGCGCAGTCACGCCAGCAAGATCAATTTTGAAAGCAGCGATCGGAGTAATCAGGTCCGTTATCGCATTGACAATCGAGGAGAGCGAATCTTCATGTGAAACATTTCGTTCCCGGTAGGACGCAGTATTCGTGGCCAGTTCGTACATGGCCGAGTTCGGAATGCCGAGCATGAATCCGTTAGCCAGCAGAAAGTGGTCCAACGCCGTCACCGCCGTCCGCTTATTTCCATCCACAAAAGCATGATTCGCAATTAACGAGTGGAAAAGAGCAACTCCCTTTTCAACCACGGTGGGATAGATATCCTGACCAAATGCCGATTGAAACGGCCTTCCAACGGCCGACTCAATCAGTGTTCGGTCGCGAACACGCTCGGTCGCCACTTTTCCTGACCCCGGCCAGAAGACTTCGAGGAGCTCGTCGTGGATGTATTCCACGTATGAAGCGCCCAACATGCAAAGGCGACCTCTATTGGTCTTCTTTGGCAAGGCGGTCGAGGCAGTCGTAATACTTTGCGGCAGTGTACACCAGTGCGGGATTGGGCTTCTTGACTCCAGCTTTACGCAGTTTCTCCCTCACGCGCGGAGTATTCTTCTTGATGTTGCGCGCAAGTTCGATCAAAGCTCGGCGTGCTTCTGGACTCATGCGAAAAGTATACCACGTTCGCCGCAAGGGGAGATTTTGGCCACGTGTGGCTTGATTGACTCGCTGATCACATCGTGCTGAGTGTGCAGCACGCGCTTCAAGTCAGCTTGCGGAACTGCGCGGAGAACGTAATCACATCTCCCGTGGCAGACGACGGGTACGCCGAGCCACCGGTAAATTCCGCGCCGCTCGATCCGGTCGTGAAGCCGCGCATCTTCCAATTGTTGGCCGCAGCGCCCTGCTGCATCTGATACTGGTTTGGCGTGCCGCCCTGCACCGTGAAGCTCGCCTGGACCGGCCCATATGCGGGATCGGCCATGCTCGACTCGACCGTCTCGCCGCGCACGCCCATTTGCGCGATCAGCTGCGTCCAGTCAACGGTATCGCCGCCCGTAGGATAATTTCCCGAAAGATGCACCGTCCCAAACGCGTAAATCTGCGTCCCGCCCGGATCGACATCGGTAAGCGTAAGTGTGACAGACATGTTCTTCTCCTGAATTTGTGGCGCAGGCTTCAGCCTGTGGGGTTTAGTGCATGCTAGGCCTAACCCCCACAGGCTGAAGCCGGCGCCACGTAAAACTGCATCCCGCATTGAATGATCGGAACCGGCAATGGTTTTAGGTGACAGGTTGCAGGGAAATGCAAAACCCGAGACCCTACAACCTGCCACCTGCCACCTACTGCCTTCTCCCTAGTACCCGTTCGGCCGAGCCAGCGTATCGATGTAGCTGCCGCTGCGCGGTGAGTCATTCCACACCTGGAATCCTGTATCAAAATAAAAAATGAACGACGCGGAAATCCCGCCGCTCGCCCCATAAATCGGGAACACGGTTTGCCCGCCGACCTCGAAGAAATCGATGTCCTTCATCACCGCGCGGCCCCAGTGCGAGAGATCGAGGAAATCCACGCGTGTCTGATCGGCGTTCACCGAACTCTTGATGGGAATGCCGGACATCGTTTTCTTTCCGGAGAAGAGCAGGTCAAGATCGCTCGCGCGGCCTCCCGGCCCTTCCTTTACTACTTGGGAAACCGTGATGCCCAGGTTTTCCCAGGCGTGTTCCTGCTCGACGCTGGTGTAGGCGATCAGCTTGCCGAGATGGTTGATGCCCAGCGCTTTGCGGACTTTGTTGATGGCCAGGCGCGCGTAGCCGGGCACCAGCGCTGAATTTCCGGCGTTGACGCGCGGCGTTTGCAATTGCTGCGGGTAGGTGGCGCGATTGAGGTTGAGCCAGGTGCCGGTGGTGGCGTTATTTTGATGATACTTGATGCCGTAGAGAGAAACGGGCGATGAGCCGCTGAGCCCGTCATGCACGATCAAGTCGTTGGCGGAAGTGCCGCTCGGCACATTGTCCACGGTGATCGTTTGGGTGGAAGAAATCGGATCGGCGGCCGTCACATTGGAAACGACGCTGGCCGCGACGTTGCGATTGGTGGTGAGCGTTGGATCGTAAATCTGGATCGTCTGCCCAACGTAGACGAGCGCCGCGCCCGTGGGCACAGCCATCGTAAACGTCGAGCCGCTGATCGAGCTGATCGTCCCCAGCACGCCGTTGCCGGCGGTCTGGATCACCTTATCGAGGAACGAGCGAAACTGTTTCATGCCGCTGGCGATTTCGCGCTTCACGGCATTTTCGATGGCCTTCTCGCGCGAGTTGGACGCGTATTCGACGAGCTTGGTGATTTGCACGGCGAACCGGAAAAAAATCGGCGAGACTTGCGCGACGTCGTACGTGGTGCCCGAGCCGAGCCCCAGGTCGCCGCCGTCGGCGCTGTAGCTTCCGGCCTTGCCGCCGGGAATCAGTTGCAGCGGCAAGCGCATGTTGCGCGAGCTGACTTTTTCGACGTCACCGCGTTGCTGGATCATGCTGAGCAGAACATCGTCGCGCTCGTAGAGCAGGGGCACTTTGTCGCGCACCTTCTCCAGTTGCAACGCGACGGTTTGTGCGTTGGTTTGTACTGCCATGATTGCTCCTTAGTTTTTATGAGTGTTATGAGTAGTGCTGGTATGAGTGCAGGGAAAACAGGTTGCAGGTGACAGGTTGCAGGTTGCAGGTGGTAGGTGGTAGGGCCTGAGGTTTTGACTTTCCCTGCAACCTGCCACCTGCGACCTGCCACCCACGAATTAAGAATCTCTTCATCGCTCGAGGTGGCGCAGGCTTCAGCCTGTGGCTTTTTGTTGCGCCAGAGCGCGTGTTCCTCGCAACCAACCCCCACAGGCTGAAGCCTGCGCCACTAAATTCCCAAGATCTCCTCGTCGCTCATGGACGAGTAATTCACTTCGCGCGCGGACATCTGCCGCAGCGGCATCGAATCGAGCGACCCTCCCGGCGCGGCAATATCCACGCGCGAAGCCGCGGCCGCCTGCCGCGCAGCTTTCGATCGCGCCGTGTTCAACACCGAGCTGGTCCACTCGCCGATCACGCGCCGCGCCACGCTGGGCACAAGCTGCTTCGCGCGTCCCGCGAGCAGCGACGCGACGCGCTGCTGCTCCGCCCCGCCAAATCGCCACACGCTGCGGCGGAAGGGTCGCGCAACACTCTCGCCACTTGCTCGGACAGCGTGCGGTCCGCCGCCAGCGCGCGATGCACTTCGTTGAAAATATCTTCGCCGATCCGCCGCGCCACCCCGTCTGCCACGCCTTCCGGCATCACGCGCGCCAGCGTCTCGCCGATCGACCCGCGCACGTCCCGCGCAACAACGTCGTTCGTCGACCGCTCAAACGCCGCGTAAGCAGCAGGATCAAACTGCGGTGACTCGCTTGCCCTGAGCTCTTGCGAAGGGTGGCCCGCTTGCCCTGAGCTCTGGCGAAGGGTGTCCCGTGACCCGCTTGCCCTGAGCTCTTGCGAAGGGTGATTCGTGACTTCCGCCGCCGTTGTGGCGCCGGCGTCCCGCCGGCCATTTTCCATCTCGCCACCTGCGCGACCGCTTATTGCGTGACTCGCGCTTGCGAAGTTTCCAGCCTCCAACATCGAAGGCCCAGCCTCCGCATTTTGGGTGCCCCATCCTTCGCCGTCTTTGCGAAGGGTGGGTCCGGCCGCTGCTCCATCCGAACTCGCAGAAAAATTAGAGACGGATAGTCCCATCCCCGCAAGCACCCGCGCCGCCTCCGCAAACATCGACCGAAACGCCGCCGGATTCGCGCGCGCCAGCTCCGCCACCACTTCCGATTGCGCCCGCGCATCCCCCGAAAAAATCGCCGCGTCAATCCGGTCCACAGACTGCGTCGCCTCGCGCAGCGTCAATACATCGCGCACGCCTCCTGGCAACAATTCCTTAATCGCCCGCGCCTCCTCCGGAGAAGCAAACGCCGCACGAAATTCCTGATGCTCGCGCCAAAGCGCCTGCTGCCTCTCCGCCGTGCTGCGGATCCGCCGCCAGCTCCGCCATCCACTCCGGCATTTGGGAGTTGGCTATCCGTTCTGCAGGAGTGCCTTGACTGTCATTCTGAGGGCCGTCTTTGCCCGAAGAATCTCTCTTGGTTGCGTCCCCGCCAGCACGATCGATCGAAGAGAGATTCTTCGCTTCGCTCAGAATGACAGTACTGTGAGTGGACGCAACCGAGCCAATTGACTCAATGCCCAGAATCTCTTCATCCGTCAGATACGCAGCGCCAGCCGCGTCGGTTTGAGCTACGCTCGCCGGCGGCACACCGTTCCCGCCCTGCGTTACATCCGTCCCAGCCCAATCCAGATCCACTTGCGTCCCACTGCTCATCGTATTCTCCTTATGATTATCGAAGAGTAATTCGATCGGAGGGTTCCAGTAGGACAGGCTTATAGCCTGTCGGTTTTCCGGGCCAGATGTGCCACGCCTCTTGCAGCGTCACCCTGCTCGGGGTTCTGCACGTCAACCCCAGACAGGCTGGAAGCCTGTCCTACAAGGTGCTATCTTCGCTCCTCAGCGTCACCTCTGTTAAGTCTTGCTTTGAATGTAAGCGCTCCCAGATCAAGAAGATGCCGAGGACGAAGACGCGCCGCCAGGCGTGGGCTCTTGCCCCGCACCCTGCGCCGCGTATGCCAGCCCGATGGCCCGCAGATGCGCCTCGGCGTGCGCGCGCACGTTGGCGAAGCCCGCGGGATTTTCGATGCGCGCAATTTGCCCAGCATCAGAATTGGCCCACCGCCGGCACTCCTCGAGTTCCACCACATGATTATCGAAGAGTAAATCCACCGGCACAGAAGGCAGCAGGCGGCAGGTGTCAGGTTTTAGGTTTCCCCCTGCAACCTGCTCCCTGCCCCCTGTCACCTTTTCCTCCACTGGCGCGCTGGCCAGCAGCATATCAATCTCGCGCAGCTGCTTGTTGCGCGAATCCTCGCCCGGCACGACCATATCCGACAATCCCAACACGCCTTTCACGAAACCGATGTTGGCCGGATCGGCGAGCGCCTGCTGAATCATTGGATCCGCGGAAGCCATCAGCTGCTGCACCACCGCGCGCTGCTGCGATTTCAGCCGCGGAAAAGTTTCGTCGCTCTCCGGATGCGCCTGAATGTTTCCCTTCAAATCCGCGAGGCGAATCCAGCGCGACTCGAATTCCCCGCCCGGGCCAAGAATCGGAATCTCCGCGTCCTCAGGACGATTTTTGCGAAAGCAATCGACCGAAAGCAGCATCACGTCCGAGTAAAAAGTTTTCAGACGCCGCCACACGAGCCCCAATCGCCCGAGCGCTTGGTCGCGCGCCATCGCGTAACCTGACGCGGTTTTCACCGATTCCATTTCTCCACCAAACACGGCGGGAAAAAGTCCCGTCAAAAATTGCGCGACCGGGCCCATCAATTCCTGCTGGTGCCGCACGAGGTCGGGAGGCACCTGCGCCGGAGCGGGTTGAAAGAATCCCGCGGACAGCGGCTGTCCTGCCCGCGCGCGCGCCGGATAATGCGCGGCGGGCTCGGCGGTTTGATTCGCGAGTGCGTCAAAATCCAAAACTTGCGGATCGGCGTAAATCGGCGGGATGCCGTACTCGTACGTTTCCGCCTGAATGTTGGAGAGGGTGTTGTAGCGCTCCTGAATCTGCACCAGCGAATCGCCGACCGAAGGCCGGTTCTGTCCGTCGCCGGGCAGCGCGTGCATCACGCGCCAGCGATCGTCCATCGATTCGTTGCGCGATTCGCAATACGTGTCCCCCGCATACGCGACGTAGCAGCCGTCGGGAAACAGCGCCAGGAGCGCCTCGCGCACGCTTTTGTCTTCTATCGCGTAAAAGGACCACGGCCGGATCCACGTCCGCGAAAAAGTGATCAAATTAAAAAGCGCGTCGCCCGGATGCGTCATCGGCAATCCCTGCGAAATCGCCACGCGCGTCGACCGCGCGTACACTTCATCTGCCGATTGCGGCCCGCCCATCTGAATTTTGTCCGCCGCGTGCGGATAGCTGGCCTTCAGCTTCGCGCGGTGCACCTCCATCGACCACTGGAGATACGGATACTCGTGCATCTCATTCGCCCACACCGGCGTATTCAGCTCCAGCCCGCCGACCACGGAAATCACTTCCTGCCCGTTCGACACGCGCCGCACGCCCGTAATCAGCGGCACCGCCACGCGCGCGGCAGGTTTGAAATGTTCGGGGCCGAGCGACGCCCCACAGCTCCGGCAGATCACCGGAGGTAGTAGGTTGTAGGTGGCGGGTGGTAGGGTTTCGGAAAACTCATCGGAAGGTGCGGCGGAAGAAGGTGTTGGGCTGTAGGGGGTAGGTGTTAGGTTTTCCGCCTACAACCTGCCCCCTGTCACCTGTTTCCTGTTTCCCTCGCGCCCTGTCACCTGCGACCTGCTCTTCCCCGCACTCAGGGCACGCATACGCATCATCGCCCAGCGGGACGTAATGCTCCTCAATCACCGGCTCGTTGTGCGAACCGAAACGCTGCGCGTCGGCCACGTATCGCACGTAGCCGCCAATTTTCCCGTCCGTCCACAAATAAAACGCCACGCCGGTGAGCAGATGCTGCACGCGATTATTCTGCTCGACAAGGTCGCACACCTGCGAAGCCGCGCGCGCCGCCGTGATGTCCCCAATCGACTGCGCGGACTGGGGATAAAATCTCGTCGCGGGCACGTCCTGGCTGAGGACGGAAATGAAGGAGAGCCCGAAGGCCTGATACAAATTAGTTACGAACTGGTAACGCGGCATTTCCGCTGCCGCGCTGTCATCGTACATTTTCGATTCGTACGGCAGGTTCCACGTCATGTCCTGCGGATTCCACCACGCGTACTGCAGGCCCTGCCAGAAGAGCCGCGCCTGCCGGATGCGCCGAATTTCGTGCCGCCGCGCGACCATGCCCTCTTCGCGATACTGCACCACGAGCTCGCGCAACGCGTTCACCAGGTCCGGCCGCAAATCGTCGAGCTGCTCGTTGTTCGGCCCGAGCGCCAGCTTGGCCAGCGCTTCCTGCGCGGTGGACGCGGGTTGCTTGCCGTCGATGCCGAGCGGCAGGCCGTGCGCGGCAGCTGCGCCCTGTCCGCCTGCGGCGGACGCACCATCGAGCGGCGCAACGCTGCCGTCGTTCGCCGGTTCAGCTTCGCCATTCAAGATGGCAATGTCGCTTAAATTGTTCATCTGATTCGTCATGTTCATTTTGTCGATGCAAGCTGTGAGGCTTGGTTTTAAGTGGCGCAGGCTTCAGCCTGTGGGGTTTAGTTCAATCAAGATCCAGTGTGCTTGCCACCGTCAACCATGCACGCACGAAAACCCACAGGCTGAAGCCTGCGCCACTGTTGACGTCCCCGGTGAACTAGGATAGAAGGAGTGCAGTCTTCGGCCCCGCGCGCTGCGGCTTTAGCCGTTCACTTTCAAACTAAATAGGAGGCAGCCATGGTTGGTGGATTGCTCTGGTGGGCTATCGTCGGTTTGATCGCCGGTTTTCTGGCCGGAAAAGTAATGAAGGGCGGCGGGTTCGGCGTGATCATGGACATCGTTATCGGCATCATCGGCGCCCTGCTTGGCGGGTGGGTCTTCGGCCTGCTCGGAGTGTTTCCCGGCGGCATGATCGGCTCGATCTTCGTGGCCTTCGTCGGCGCCTGCATCCTGCTCTGGCTAGTGCGGCTGATCAAGAAAGCTTAGGCTTCCAGTAGGACAGGCTTCCAGCCTGTCGGGTTAAACGCAAGCCAGGCAAAGATTCAATGCGACCGGCTGGAAGCCTGTCCTACAAGAGCTGCAAAGCACAAATAAATCTGACAGAGATTTCACTTCTCCGCCGCGCCGCGCCCCGCCGCGAACTCCCTCTCGCGCGCAATCTGCGTCCAGGTGCGCCGCCGCACGGGAGCCAGTCCCACAGCGCCGCGCCGCGCGTCATCCTCCGGCGAAATCGGCGGAAACCCCGCCGTGCCCAGCAGCGAATTGACCAGCGCGCGATTCTCCGCGCGCAGCCGCGCCACTTCTTCCTCAAGCAGCAGCACGTACCGCCCGCGCAAGCGCCGCGCGAGCCAAGCTATCGTTGTTTGCCACATGTTTTAGAGCGCTACATCCCCCAACTGAAATGGTCGGAGCTAGGACGCCGTGCAGTTCCGAGTGGCGCAGGCTTCAGCCTGTGGGGTTTAGTCAGAGCTAAGCACAATGTCCTGGTAACCAACCCCACAGGCTGAAGCCTGCGCCACTAGGCCCTCGATCCCCGCGGCAACTTCTTTATTGCCACTTCATAATTGTGTGTTATCGTGTCACCAATCATGACATTCTACCGCCGCCGTTTGCCTCACTGGCAACCTGCCGGCCACGAGATTTTCATAACTTGGCGCCTCCACGGCTCTCTCCCCGGACGAATCCTTCCGCCCAGGGCAAACTCATCTTCGGGCGCAACTTTCGTCCACTACGACCGCATCCTGGACCGGGCCCGAACGGGCCCTCTATGGCTGAAGGACGCGCGAATCGCGGAGACTATTTTCGATACTCTAAGTGAAGCGCAGCAGGCAAAGATGTTGCAGTTGAGCGCCTACGTCCTCATGACCAATCACGTCCACATTTTGTGGATGCCCATGGTTCCGCTGGAGAAAATCACACACCAGATCAAAGGCACGACTGCGCGCCGGGCCAATCTCATCCTCTCGCGCCAAGGCAACCGATTCTGGCAGGACGAATCGTTCGATCACTGGGTGCGCATCGCGGCCGAAGGCGAGAAGATTCGCCGATACATCGAAAACAATCCGGTTGTCGCGGGACTGGTCGCCCGCCCCGAGGATTGGCCGTGGTCCAGCGCCTCGCGGCCGATCGTGTGAATTCCAGATCTAAGTGGCGCAGGCTTCAGCCTGTGGGGTTTGGTTGGTAGGACATCGAGCTTCGCTACAACTAACCCCCACAGGCTGAAGCCTGCGCCACTCAAACCTACCACCCTTGCGGCCGCCAGCGTCTTGGCACTACTGGCGCTACTCTGCGCTGCTCTTCCGCGGAAAATTTCTTCAGCCAGATCGCGCGCGACGTCGGGTCGACCGCGGTGATGCGCTCGGCGGCGAGCACTTCCGCGGGCGCGCGGCCGGGCTCCAGCGCGGACTTCAGCCCGTAGCGCGCCGAATCCGCGGGATCGTCGCCATCACACTTCAGCGTGTCTTCGACATTGGCAGGGTCGCGCGTGAGCGTCGGCAAATTTTCGATCAGGCGCGTGCAATTTTCAGCGATCAGCCAGTGATCGGCTTCGAGCGCCTGGTACATCAGCATCCAGCCGCCCACGCGATCGTTGTCGGCAGGAGCGGCGCGCGGCAGCCCCGCTGAGGCCAGGCCGTCGCTGAGCTGCTCGGCAATGGAAGCGTCGGCGGTGCGCTGCGCGAACGCGTCAGGCGAAAGCCAAACGTCGCGAATGCGCTCGGCGCGGCCGAGGCGGTCAACGCTGCGTTCGGCGATCGCGGCGGCGAGCATGCGCGGCGAGAGGCGGTTCTGCACGAACTCGCGGTACGTGACGATGACGCCGTCCGGCCGCGTTGCGTACCAGTAGACGGCGCTGGGATGCTCGAAGCCCCAGTCAATCGAAATCCAGCGCGGCGTCCACGGCTCGAGCTGCACTTGCTCGGCGCGCACAGTGTGCCGCTCCACCGAAAAAATATCGAAGTACTGTCCGGCGTAGACGTCCCACTCGCCGTCGAGAAACGCGCGGCGCAGCGCTTCGGGAAGCTGGCCGAGCGTTTTTTTGTATTCGTCGTCGTGCGCGAAGTAGGGATTGTCCGCGATCGTCGCGTGAATGAATTCGTAGTCGTGCGGATCGTACTGGTCAGGGCGATCCATTCCGGGAGCGGTGACTTGATCGACCCACAGCGCTTTCACCCAGGCGTGGCCAATGTTGCCGGGATTGGTTGCGCCGGCCATGCAGGGCTTGGCGCCTTTGATGCGGCAGCGATTGCGGCTGGTGAGGAATTGCCACTGTTTCAGCGTGAAGTGCGTGAGCTCGTCAACGCCGATAAATAAATATTCGGCGCCCTGGTAGCGATAAACATCGTTCTCGGTATCGCAGTAGGCGAAGCGCGTCGTCGAGCCGTTCAGCCAGGTGACGACGTGCTTGGCTTCATTATATTTTTCGTACAGATCGCGCGGCACGTCGCGGCGGAAATACGTGATGAGCGAAGCCTCGAGCTCCGGAAACGTGCGCCGCAGCAGCAGCGTGTCGACGCCAGGATGCAGGTGCGCCTGGTAAATGGCTTCGTACAGCAGCGCTTTCGTTTTCCCCGGCCCCGCCGCGCCGCCGAACAGGCGATATTTGGCCTCGGACTTATGGAATTCTTTCTGGCGGTCAAACGGCGTGTATCCGAATTTCTTGCAGAATTCTTTGAAGTCGCGGATGCATTTCTTCGTCAGCGTTTTGTCGGCCTTGGAAGCCATGGGAATTGAATCCACAGATGAACACAGATAAACACTGATAAAACCAAAACAATGGAAGGAAGAAATTGAACCGTAACATTTCCTGGTTCTGCTTTTCTTTGCCTTATCAGCTTTTATCAGTGTTTATCTGTGTTCATCTGTGGATTCGATTTGGGATTTAGGTCGTGCGCAGCTTTTTGCCGAGGAAGAATGCGGCGGCGCCGGCGATGAAGCAGATGCCGGTGCCGTAGTGGTGCAGGCTGAGGACGATGCCGGCGATGAAGGCGCCTGCTCCAGCGATCTGCACGTACAGGCCGATGGATTGCCAGGATGGTGTTGCGGAGGGTGTCGCGGAAGTGGTGGTCATGTTTTCTCCAGGGATCTTTACTTTTTCAAATTGCACAATCGATTGCGGCAAGTCGGCGTTGGTGCGGGTTTAGTGGCGCAGGCTTCAGCCTGTGGGGTTTGGTTGTGGCTAAGAGTCTGGGCCTGGGCAAAACTAAAACCCACAGGCTGAAGCCTGCGCCACTCAAACCCTAGTCGCAGCACCCTCGCAGCAGTGTGGTCGAGCCATTCAGCGTGTAGACGTACGCGCCGATTTCCCAGCCGCCGGCGGCGGAATTTTGATTGAGCAGCGACACGCCGGCTGGCCAAGACGACGACGGCGACAGATCCATCTGATACGTAGACCCAAGATTCGCGCCGGCGCCGATGGCCGGCGAAATCGCCAGCGGCGCGTAGTTCCCGCCTGAAGTTATGGAAGCGGCGCTCGTAAATGTCGGATCGGACGTGAAAGAGTGCGCGTCCTGCGCGCTGTTCGTCTGCCAACCAGCGAGCGAGTAAGCCGTGCCGCCCCAACTGAAGGGCGTGCCGGCCGCGGAAAAATAAATGTTGTAGTCATACGCCGAGCCCGTTTCCGACGACGCGTCGACCGAAGCGTACGCGCCGGTGTAAAAAATATTATTTTTCACCAGCGTGCCGGTGGAAGTAGACGCCTGGCTGATCGCCGCGCTCGTGTTCGACGGGCCGTAGAACGCGTTGTTGTAGACGATGCTGCCGGTGCTCGCGGTGAACTGCACGCCCACGCCGCCCGCCTGCGAGAGATCGACGACGTTGCCGAAAAACGTGATGCTGCTGCCCGCGCCGAGATAGCCGCCGCCGTTGCCCACGTTCAGCGCGTCTGTCAGCGGGCCGTAGATGAGATTGTGCGAAGCGGTCAGCGTCGTGCCCGAGTCGCCGTCAAGAATGGCGAAGCCCGCCGGCCTGGACGCAGTGCTGTAGATCACGCAACTGTCGACGGTGTTTCCGTTCGATCCTCCGTGCGCCACGATGATGCCCCAGGGTCCGGGCACGACGTAGGTGGACGAGTAAAACGTGTCCTGGTAGATCGTCGAATTCCGCAGCAGATTTCCGGTGGTCCCGCTTCCGTAAATGCAGATCGGCGCGGTGCCGTAGGAATTGTAGGCCGTGATGTTGGTGGCCGTGTTGCCGGTGGAGTTGAGATAAAAGCAGAAGCCGTGTCGGTAGACGTCATGCACCGCCAGATTTTCGACGAGCGAGTTGCTGCCGGTGAGGTACAGCCCGCCGAGCGTTGCGGTCGATGTGTTGTAGGTTTCCGCCTGGTCGATCCCGTTGATCACCAGAAAAGTTTTTCCGTTGTCCCACATGGTGTAGGTGGGGCTGGAGGCCGTGTAGTAGGAATACGTCTTGCCGTTGCTGGCGACGTTGGAGTTGTCCGAGGCGTGCAGATAAAGATTCGTCCCGTCGTAATACCACGAGTTCGCATTGCCCTCGACCAGCGCGGGGGACGCGACCAGCTTCATCAGGACATCGTTTTCCCAGACCGCCAGCGGCGTCGCAGCCAGCGCGGCGTCATAAACGTAAATTGGAGGACCGATGCTCGTGATCGTGGAGACGATGGAGCCGCCGTTGGTGGCGAATCCGTCGCCGGTAACGTTGGCGATCTGCGACTGGTCGGAAGCAGTGAAGTCGGTCCACAGCGCGTCACCGATCTGGCGAACGTAATATTCCACGTTGCGCGCCGTGGTGTAGATGGTGACGATCTGGTCGACTGAATTACTTAAAGAGTACGTAATCTGATCGGAAGTAACGCTGGTCCCGGCCGGCACGGTGATGCCGTTGTTTCCCACCGCCCCAGGTGATGCGCGTGATGGAGCTGGTGTTCGGAGCCGTGGTGACCGGGCCGATGCCCGCTCCGGTGATGTTCAAAGCAGCGCCCGATTCCGCCGTAACGGTAATCGTAATCGCGGTAGCGCCCGCCGTGATGTTCGCGTGCGCCACTTGAAAGCGCCAGTTGCGCG
The DNA here is from genome assembly GCA_963804145.1 of uncultured Acidobacteriota bacterium. Taxonomy (GTDB): domain Bacteria; phylum Acidobacteriota; class Terriglobia; order Acidiferrales; family UBA7541; genus Palsa-360. Next base: position 88,026 of record CAWDPI010000016.1, read on the forward strand.
TCGCGCTGTCCGTGCTCGATGTGCCCGAATCGACAAGCGGCCCGTAGATGGGCGCGCTCGTGATGCCCGCGTCCAGAACGTAGCCCGAAGTATTCAGCAGCGTGGATCCCTTGAGGATGGGATTCGCGCCCGTGCCATACGCGCCAAAGGTGATGGGCGATCCGCTCGAGCCGCTGGATGGAACGGTGAGCGCCGTGCCGTACCAGGCGCAGGTCCGCTCGAACAGAACCGAATCCCCGGGATTAAAACTCTGCGCGTTGACATGCGCGACGGTCAGCCAGGGAGTCGCTCGTGCTCGTCCCGTTGTTCGAGTCGCTTCCGACGATCACGCAGTTGTCCACGTAGTACGTGGTCGCCCGCGCAGGAAGCGCCGTCGCGAGAAATAGGCAAGCAAGCAGGACTCAGTAGAGGGGCAGGTGCAGGCAGGGGAAACTGCAACCTGCCACACCGAAGCCTTCCGGCGCAGGTGGCAGGTGGCAGCGTTGTAGGGGAAAACCTGCCACCTGCAACCTGCCTCCTACAACCTCGTCCCTACTCCACCACATAGCTGATGCCGCCGGACACCTGCCCCGAGCCGGAATTGAAGATGCACAAATTATCGCCGCTGGTTACTTCGGCGCCGAGCGAAGAATCTCCGTTGCCGAGCGCGATGCCTCCGTTGCCCGCGAAATTCCAGCCGGTCGCGGCCGTCGCTCCGCCAAAGCCGCTGACTCCCGCGGTGCTCGTGCCGCATACCGAACCCGTGCCTTCCACCACCGCGACGTTCGCCGCCGCGGCCGCCACCACGTGAATCGAGCACACATAAATTTTCTTGGACGCCGTCCCGGCCACCAGCTGCGTGTTCGCCGTCTGGCTGATGCTGGCGTAAAGTTTCGCCTGCCCCTTGCAAGGATCCACGACAAGAAAGTTCGTCCCGTCGGTAATCTTGAATCCCTGCCCCGTAGCCATCTGTTCCTGCGCCGGTTCAAGTAGCGCAGCGTCAAGAGCACAGACTTCAGTCTGTCGATTTCCAAAACCCCTGCAAGCGATGCCTCTAGGTCGAGCAGTGGCAGGCTCGACAAGTGGCGACAGACTTCAGCCTGTAGGTTTTGCCAACGTCCTCCCACCCCGCCCCGGCGCAGCCGCGCGAGCTCGCCCGCAACGAATCCCAGCGAGACGCCGGCATACAAAGTGCCGCAAGCAACAAAACCCCAAATGGCCACCACCATTTCCGACCCGCCTTCGCTCCGGAATTCGGCGGAGCTTCGGCGGCCTCGCCCGCTTCGTCTGTCCCGTCTTCGTCCACGAAGATTTTTGCTTAGGAGAAGCCAATCTCGGGCTGGGCCTGCTCAAATCCAGCAATCCCGCGCAACACGCCAAACTCAATCGCCACCGCCGCGGCTTCGTCCGCCTGGGCGTCGCCCGTATTCGGCGCGATGATACGCAATTCGCGATCCGAGTGCACCACTCCTCCCGGACGATCCACAATCACCGGCGACGCCGCCAGTTGCGTCACATGCCGCAACACCGCCGCCTCCAGCGCGCTGTCCACCGAATCAAAATGAATGTGAGCGCTGCCCGGATGGATCGCACGAAAAGTTAACGAACTGTCATTCTGAGGCGCGTTTTTCGCCGAAGAATCTCTCTGTCTTTCCGGCTCGCTCCCGGAGAGATTCCTCGCTTCGCTCAGAATGACAGGATGAGAGTCGGTTTGTGCGAACTCTGAACCTTCAAGAGAGGCAGACAGGTCCGCTGGATCCTTGGCGAAAGCGGGCGCGTCCGCCGAATCCGTGGCGAAGGAGGGCGTGCCCGCCGTGCCGCTAGTGCTTTTCGGCGGACGAAGGAGGGAGAGGAAGCGCCGCGATGCGATCGAGGCGCTTCCTCGCTGGCTGAGGCGTGCTGGTGGTGCGTGGGGTGATCCGGCCGCAGGTGAGCGTCAGGGGTGAGATGGGCCGGGGCGAGATCGATGGTGATGGCAAAGCCGGCGTGCGGCCCTCGCGTGACCGCGTCGGCAGGCAGAAATTCCGTGACCGCAAATCCCGCGAGCCGCAGCAGATGCCGCGTAGCCCGCGCGCAATTGTTGTCGCCAATAATTTTGATTCGCATGTTTTGTAGGACAGGCTTCCAGCCTGTCTGCTTTGGTGACGACCTGAAGAAAATTGGAACCACGGATGCACACAGATGAACACGGATAAAGAACTAAGAAATGAAGGAAAGACAACTCCGGATGTTCTAGCTATTCATGTGCGGCTGGATTGTTTGTTTTCGTCGCATTTCTTGCCTTTATCCGTGTTCATCAGTGTTCATCCGTGGTTTCAAAGCCTGTGTTCGTTCACCGCACAAACGTCAGCAGCGCCGGCCCCGTCCCGCTCACGACCTGCAAGTACGCCACCGTGTCGCCCGCGTAAAAGCGCGCCCCGGCGCCCGCATCCTGCACGCCGCCCGAATGTCGCGGCGCGGAAACAGTCTCAATGCTGCCCGCGGAAATCGTGTCCTGCGTGGTGGCGTCGCCCGAGTCGGTGCGGATGCGCATGTCGACAAACACCGAATTCTTGATCGACACGCGCCATGCAGTCGACTGGAGCAACCACCGCCGTCCACGAAACCGTGTCCAGCGTGATCTGCTTCTTTACGTAATTTGGATTGGAAGCCATAGAAGTAACGTGATCCGTGGTTCGTGACCCGTGAAAAGCATTCCTCGTAGGACAGGCTTATAGCCTGTCGCCTTCCGCTGCTCCGCCGCAACCAAACCCCGACAGGCTATAAGCCTGTCCTACTAAGCCTCGCCATTCATATGCATGGTCGGCTCAAAGGAGGGTGTTCGCGAATCACGATTCACGGGCCACGGGTCACGTTCTTTGCGGGTGACATGCGTCACATACAGATCACTGCAGATTTCGATACGTTGGGGACGGAGGTGAAGCGGCCATGAAAAACATGTCTCCATTCAACCCGACCATCGGCCAGCTGGAACATCGCGGCGGCAAAAAACTGGGCCAGCAAAGCACCGAGTTCTTTCACAAAAAAAGAGAAGTCCGCAAGCACCCGACGCGCGGCTTTCGCGGGAAGAAAGGATGAAAGGACGTGGCCCGTGGCCCGTGTTCCGTGACCCGTGAAAACCTGATGCGCATTTCTCGCGAACGGGCGACGGAAAGTTTTCACGGTTTACGATTCACGGGCCACGAAGCACGGGTCACGGGCCACGTCTTACGGGCCACGCTCCCTTACGGCAGCATCTTCGCGGTCAGCACGGAGCCGCCGGTGGAGGAATTCACGATGATGCGCAGAAACCGAGCTCGCACGCCGGTGACCGTGCGCGCCTCGCCAGCCGTGGCTGTGGAAGTATCAATGGCGAAGTATTCCGTGTTCACGTCGGCCGCGGCGCCCTGCAGGGTGATGCTGATCGCCGAGGGCGCGGTGCCGAAAATGGTTTGCCAGCGCACGGTGTGGCCCTGATCGGTCAGGCCAGCGGGCTCGGGAATCGCAAATTGCGCGCCCGCCGTCCCGTTCGCTGGAAACGCTTCGGCGTTAAAGCTGAACCCGACGTCGCCCGGAAACAAGGAAAGCGGCGGGGTAGAATTGCTGTAAGCGGGCATGTTGCCTCCTAGTAGGACAGGCTTCCAGCCTGTCAGCCTTTGACTTTGACTTCGATTGGTGACGAACGCGGAAAAACCCAGACAGGCTATAAGCCTGTCCTACTGGAGAGAAGATCGTTCGGGAAGCTGCCGGAGAATCCGGCGAGAAGGTATAACTCTGCGATTGAGAATGTACCATAAGCATAGTTTATCTGTCAAGTATTTTCTATAAATGCCGCAAATTGAAGGAGATTCGCGAATTGGCCGATATGGAAAAAAGACCGCGGCAACCGTTTCCAAATGCCGCAAGCCCTGCGATTTCAGACGGCTGCCGGAACATCAGAGATTTGAAGCTTGAGATTTCAGATTTGAAATTTCAGATTTGAAATGGGAGATTCCAAATTTCCACATTTCGTGAATATCGTGCGAGAATGGGAAATCCGACATTTCAAATTTGAAATTTCAAATCTGAGATCTCAAATTTGAACTTCCGTCCGATGCGCGCACCACTCAAGGAGGATCCCCATGCGCTACTCCATTCTAATCGCGGCCCTGCTGCTGTTCGCCGGCGCCTCCGGCGCGCAATCCAAGGCAGCAAGCAGCCAGGACTCCATCCCGCCCAACTTTGTGCCCAGCGGCAAGTCCATGTTCAAGCAGTACTGCGCCGCCTGCCACGGCCTGGACGCCAAGGGAAACGGTCCCGCTCGCGCCGCGCTCAAAGTTCCCGCCGCCGATCTCACCACGCTCTCCAAACGCCATGGCGGCGAATTTCCCTACGACCTCGTCACCAACGTTCTGCGCTTCGGCCCCGGCGTCGCCGCGCACGGTTCCTCCGACATGCCCACCTGGGGCGGCATCTTCCAGTACATGGACAACTACAACCAGGCCGTGGTGCAGAAGCGAATCAAAAATCTCTGCGACTACCTGGTTTCGTTGCAGCAAAAGTAGGACAGGCTTTTCATCCTGAGCCAAGCGAAGGACAGCCTGTCAGCCTTTAACTTTCTGTAGCGCGAGCGAAATTCAAAAGCAAATTCAAACCCAGACAGGCTGGAAGCCTGTCCTACTCAAGCAATCCTCTCCGCCGCCTCGCGAAAATATTTCGACGGCGGAAACACTCCCGCGCGCGTCAGCTCGCGCCCCACGCGCCCGCGAATTTCATCCGCCCAATCCGCCCACGTTATTTCGCTAATTCCCAGATGCCGCCGCGCCGCCTCATACTCCGCCCCGCCCAGGTAATACACGCGAAACATCGCCATGCGACTGGCCCTGAACGGCTCCTGTGAAGGGCTTGCTCTGTATAAAGTAGGACAGCCTTCAGGCTGTCTGCCTTTGACTTCGACTTTGCTTTTGACTTTGCCCTCACCCCCACCCAGCGCCCGCTCCCCCGCTCGCTGAAAATCGCAAACATACTCCGCCAGCCGCGGCATCCGGTCCGGACGCCACAAGTATTTCCCGGAAGCCTCCGCATTCAGCGTAGGAATTTTCGCGTCGATGGCTTCGCGCGCCGCGCGGTACACATCATGGCAAACATCAAAAGCAAACGTCGCAAGCATGGTCTCTCCTCCACACCAACTGACGTAGATTTCTGGCCGCCTCCAGTAGGACAGGCTTTTTATCCTGAGCTAGGCGAAGGACAGCCTGTCTTCCTTCTTTTGACTTCCGCCAACCAAAAAAATCAAACCCGACAGGCTGGAAGCCTGTCCTACTCAACTTCACGGCGACCCCGCGCGCGCCGCCTCCCTCCGCCGTATCCGCTCCAGCACCTCCGGCTTCACCCCCGCCGGACTGCACACCGGCCCCTGCCCCACGCGCAGCTCGCGCTCCACAGCAAGCTCCTTAGCCGACATGAACTGCGAATTTACTTGTGATTTGAAACCCGCATTAGAATACAAACGCGAATTTGCATTTGCTTGAGAGGGCGCTTTTGAATTTAAACTTAAATGGGAATTTGATTTAGCATTTGAATTTGGGCTTGAACCTGAATTTGAATTACAAAAATTGTTTCTGGAAAGTTCCTCCTCCCGCTCGGCGTCTCCCGGCCCGACACCCGCGCATCGCCCGCGCCGCCCCGCCTCCCATCCCTTCCCACTCCCCATTTCCCTTCCGAATTCCAATCCAAATCCAAATCCTGTGCTTGAGTCCCCTCAACCCACTCCTTGAGTCCGCCGCCAGCCGCGATGTTCCGAGACTCGCGGGCCATTTCGTCCCGCGCTGCATCCGAACCCGGCGCCCGTCTTTCTCTCAAATGTGAAATTTTCAAATCCGCGATCCGCCGCCCGATCTGCAACCAACAGCCGCTCATCGGTGAATTGCGCACTCTGCGCGCGCCCCCCAGGCCCACTCTCTTCTCTCAAATCTGAAATTTCAGATCTGAGATCTCCTCTCCGATCCGCGCATTCCCGCTGCGCCTCCCCGCTAAATCCCGCGCCCGCCAGCGCCGCGCGCCCTCGCGCAAACTTCGCCATATATTCCGCGAGCCGCTGCTTCGGCACCGGCGGCGCAAATTTTTCCAGCCGCATCCGCCACGAAGGAGGCGGCAGGCGTCCCGGCACATCGCTCCCCGTCCAGTGCGCGTAGCGCTTCCCCTCGTGCTCCCAAACAAAAAGCAATCCTTTATCCTGAAATTCCGCGAACACCTGCTCGAGCCGCTCGATCGTGAGATTCGCGCGAATCGCCGCCACGCGCCCCCAGATCACGCGCAAATTGGTCAGCTCGAAGCAGCCCGACGCGTCCGCCAGCCCATACAGCCAAGCGTATTCCGCCTGCGCCCACGGCGCGCAAGCCGCCAGCTTGTCCGATCCCCACATCGCATCAAAATCAATCACGCGTTTCGGCATCGCTCGCCTCCGAAAAGTAGAACACGCCCCGACGGCGCCGGCATCAGTGACTTCAGCCTGTTGCGTCACGCAAAATCTTTGTGGGGCATGGCTTCAGTCCGCTCGGTTACGATAAATCCTTGTGGGGCACGGCTTCAGCCGTGCCATATAGCACGCAACATTAATTCGGCTTTAGCCGCTGGCCCGCTCGAGAACGAGTTGCCGCAGTCGCTCCGCAGCCCGCGAGTTCCGAGAAATCTTTGTAGGGCACGGCTTCAGCCGTGCCGTTAAGTTTTCCGATCGACCCGGCTTTAGCCGCTGTCCTGCTCAGAATCGAGCTCATGAACGGACAACCCGGCCCGCTGGGCTACGCCGTTTGCTCCCATCCCTCCAAATTCCCGGGCCTACGCGCCCACCCCCGCCACCTGCTCCACGCCCGTCTCCCGCTCCACGCAAATCCCGCGCGCAAGGCGATACTCCCACACGCAATCGCCGCGCCCATCCGCGCCCGCGCGTCCGCCGCAGCGCCCGCCTTCGCGATGCCGCTTCACCACGTCGTACCCGCCGTTCTCGCTTTTGCGCAAATGCCGCAGCTGCGCCGAAATCGACGCCTCGCCGTAGCGCGTGAGCGCGCGCAACTCGCCGAGCGTGAGCCACGTCTCGCAATCCGCCGCGGATACCATCACATCGCGAATAATTTCCCGCTGCGAACGCAACCGCCGCGCATCATATTCCCCCGGCTTCGACGCCACGCTGGCGCGCACCCCCTCCGGAATTCGCGCCAGCTCCGTCGCCGCTTTGCCCTGCTCGCCCCTCGCGCCGTTACCTGGATCCACTCTGGCGCCCCCACATCGATCCATTCGCGCGCCCTCGTCCGCTGAATTGTTTGCGGACATATTGGCCGAGATCTTTTGCGCCGGCCGATCGTTCCGCATTCCACAAGAACCGCTTCTGTCGTTCATCGCTCCCTCCTCTATATCGAAATGTATTCCCTACTCCCCCTAAGAGTTTTGTCCCACGAGCCGTCCCGCCACGCCCAGCCGTTCACAGATCCAAAATCTCAAATTTCAAATCTCTAATCAGGAATCTCATTTCAAATCTCAAATTTCAAATTTCAAACCTGACATTTCTCCTCCCTGCCCCGCCGCTCCCTTTCCTCGAACGCAGCGTTTTCGCGCGCGCGCCAATGTTTCTTCCGGGCATGCCGTCTGGCCGGCCATGCGCACTGGCGAACACACCAGCGCGCACGCGAAAACACTGCATTTTCGCCGTAACTCCCCTCCAATTCAGAAAGTCCGATAATGTTCAGTTTTCAAACGCTCCATCGCCGCTTCCAGGTCCCCGCCCGCCCCCGGCGTGGTTCTGTTTACTGAACACCGAAATGCCCGCCTTTCCCTGGCGGTCTTCCTCGTTTACTTGCGTTTTTGCATTACTTTCTCGCTCGAAATTCCCGCCATGCCAACCCGCCAACGCGTCTCATAACATCGCCTTCGCCTTCGCAGCGCTTCCCCAGCCTCACTCGCCTGGCCTTCCCGAAATTATCAGTCGTTCCTTTTTTCCATTTTTTCACTCGAATCCATCTCATAAAAGTCTTGTGGGTCGCGGCTTCAGCCGCGACATCAACACTCCAAAAATCTGGGCTTTAGCCCCTAGCGCTCGAGCCGCAATACAACTACAGCGATTCACGAGAAAAACTTTCGATAATTGGCATCCACTCGGACTCTTTCCTTTCCTCCAGCCACCGACCGGCACGCTCCGAAAAATACGCGCGCAACAGTCATCTCGTCTCGCAGTTCCAAACTCCGGAATCCGAAAGTTCAAACTTGAGATCTCCAATTCTCCAGGCATTTCCGTTTCTCCGCGCCACATTGCGAACGAATTTGTTCCCCTTCGCCGGCATTCCCAGCACTCTCCCATTTCAGTTCCGCCCGTGTAATGAGTCGGAATATGCCAATAACAACAACGTGATCTACCTCTTCGTTACACATCCGCCTCCCCAAACTTCCCCGCCATCGCGCGAGTTATCCACAACATATCCACAACCGGGGGCTAGACACGATTCGTGACAACTCAGTACTGTGCACAAGTAATTTCACTGGCCGGCCCTTTCGGCCCAGCCCCCTAGATTGGAGCATTGGCCATGACCATCTCTCGATTCACTCCGCCGCTCGACTATCTGCAAGCGGCCTCGCGCGCCTCCCTGCAAAGCTATGAGCTGACGCGCCTCAATCATGCTGCAAATCTCCGCCAGGAAATCGCTGCCTTGATCGATCAATGGATCCAGGAAACTTCCGAAGCGGTCCTCGCCCGCTGGATGCTCGATCACCACAAGTCCCTGCAATCGGCCCCCATGTCTGCCGTCGAAGTCGCGCGCACCCTGATCGACCCGGCCGCCGCCCTGTTCCCCGAATCCCAGTCCCCCATCTCCGACATTGTTCCCGCGCCCCCGCGCCTTTCTGCCCCCGGCGTCCCCCTGAAAGAATCGCTCCCTCGAAAACCGCAAAAACAAAGGCAATCCGCAGCCGGCTGACCCTCGCGGCGCCCGTCTTCTCCCCGACCCGGAAAACTCGCGACCCCGTCCTATCCGCGCGCCTCCAATCTCCCCGCGCCCCTCTCCATAAGACCCCGAAGGCGCCGAAGAAAAACGAATCTCGCCGTCTCCACGCAATTCTTCAACGGACCCTTGATTGGAATTCAATTCCAGCAATTCAAATTTCCCCCGCAATACCGCTCACAGCTCAGCAGCACCTCTGCGAAAAACCTGCGCCCAGGTATTCAACCCTCCCCCCAATCCGCATCCATCTCACTCCTACCGAAAAGCGCATCCCAGGGCTTCTAGCAAGCGTTCGCTCTGTCACGAGAACGTCCACCAATAGAATACAGTCCCAAATGTCCCGTCACTCGCATTCAAAGACCCCAGCCTTTCAACATTCCATTATTTCGACCTTTCAACATTTCAATACCTCAATATTCCATAGCTGAAATTCCACCATTAGCTCCCGATTCAACTCTTTAAATCCTTGCTCCCCCGCGCTCTCCGGCACCCCGCGCAATTCCCTCACTTGCCCTATCACCTGTTGCCAGCCTGCCCACAACACAGCACATGTACCCATATTGATAATATAACCTTATATATCATATGATAGTTCTATAGTGGATAACCTCGTTTGTTATATAACTTCAATTACTCCCCCTGATCTCCGCATCGAGCGCATCGCCCACCCACAGTTCGCATTCCACAAATCCCCAGCAACCACATCTTCCGAAACCAACACCCACATTTCTATGTCTCCTCAACCTCTTATAGCTTAAAGTCGAGACTTGACGATGAGGGCTCGGAACAAATGGGAGATGAAAAAGATGCGGACTTGGGGGACGACATGGATTGGTGTTACATATATGTCTTTGGCGGATGACCTACACAGGTTTGGTTTTTTAACTTGAATTTGTGGAAATGGATATGCGATCAGTAGGAGTTCTAAGCGTGAAAATGAGATTGGAGAAGGATTCGCTCGGGCAACATAGGGTACCTTTTCGTGTCTATTATGGGATACAAACACAGCGCGCGGTTGAAAATTACCCGATCAGCGGATACCGGGCGCATCCACTGCTCATTCGCGCGATGGGGATGATTAAGAAGGCTGCGGCGGGTGCGAACCTTGAGTTGAAATTGATCAGTGAACGGCGGGCGAAGGCGATCCAGCGTGCCGCTCAGGAAGTGATCGAGGGAAAGTGGGATGGGGAGTTTGTTGTCGATGTGTACCAGGCGGGTGCTGGCGTGTCATTTCACATGAATGCGAATGAAGTGATTGCGAATCGGGCGATTGAATTTCTTGGCGGAAAGCGGGGGGACTATGCGCTCTGCCATCCGAACGATCACGTGAATTGCTCGCAGTCGACCAATGACGTCTTCCCTACCGCAATGCGGCTCGCGTCTGTGTTTTTGTTTGATGATGTGCTTCTTGCTGTTGCGGAACTTGCAAAATCGTTTTCACGGAAGGCGAGTGCCTTCGATCGAATTGTGAAATCGGGACGCACGCATTTGATGGATGCCGTGCCGATTCGACTGGGGCAGGAATTCGCGGCTTATGCTACGTCGATGCGCCGGTGCGAGGGAGTTTTGGAATACGCCCGCGGACTACTTAAAGAAGTGGGACTGGGCGGGCTCCGCGGTGGGGACGGGCGTGAATACGCATCCGAAATTCCAGAAGCTCGTGGTGAGACGCTTGAGCGAGATTTCGGGCCAGGAGCTTCGACCAACTGACGACCTTCGATACGCGATGCAATCGAATCTGGCAATGAGCGTTGCGTCATCAGCGCTTCGCAATCTGGCGCTGGAGCTGATCCGCATCAGCAACGATCTTCGCTTGCTGTCAAGCGGGCCGAATACGGGACTCGCGGAAATTGAATTGCCCGCGCTGCAGCCGGGATCTTCCATCATGCCGGGGAAAGTCAATCCAGTGATGGCGGAATTGACCGCGATGGTTGGATTCCAGGCGGTTGGAGCGGATGTGGTGACCGCGATGGCTGTTCAAGCGGGGCAACTTGAGCTGAATGTGATGATGCCGGCCATGGCGTGGAACGTTTTACATACCGCGGAAATACTGAAAAACACGACTCGCGTTCTAGCGACGAAGTGCGTTGATGGTATTTTGGCGAAGGAAGAAAGGTGTCGCTACTATGCGAGCGTGACGATTTCCATCGCGGCAGCCTTGAACCCGTACATCGGATATGCCGCAGCGGCGGAAATTGCCAAGGAAAGCGTGAAGACAGGGCGGCCGGTGACGGAAATCGCGCTGGAGAGAAATCTTCTGGATCCGGGAACGCTGCGGGAAATTCTAGATCCAATGCGGATGACGACTCCGGCGGCACCGATCAAGCAAGCCTTCCGGAAAACAAAAAGGAAAAGCGGGAAATCCTAGGGAGCGGCGGGGGCTTTTTCGAGCAGCTTTTCCTTGCGGTAGATCATGGAATTGATGTTGGTGGTGGCCAGCTCGAAGCCATGACCGTGCGTGATGGCATCGGTCGGACATGCCTCGACGCAATAGCCACAAAAAATACAGCGCGAATAATCGATATTGTAGACACGAGCGTATCGTTCGCCCGCGGAAATTCGTTGCGTGTCGGTGTTTTCGGCGGCCTCGATGTAAATGCATCGCGCCGGGCAGGCCGCGGCGCACAGGAAGCAACCGACACACTTTTCCAGTCCGCTTTCATCGCGGTGAAGAACGTGGATGCCGCGGTAGCGAGGTTGGAAATGGACGGGTTCTTCAGGATAATTTTCGGTGACGGGTTTCCGCAGCATATTGCGGAAGGTCACGCTGAAACCTTTAACGAGCGTGACGAACGTTTCGCCGGCTTCCCTGATGATGGAGGACATCGAAAGTTAGTGTAACAAAGCCGTGGATGCGGGGCAAATTGGAGGGCGGACAGTTGTTCGGCAAATTACGCGCGTGTTGGGGCTTTGTGTCGCCCCTCCGGGGCTCATCCATTCTGGGCTGGATGTTTTCCCACCGCTTCCGCGGTGGGCTACGATATGTCGTCCCTTCGGGACTCTCGGCAAATTGTTCGCCTGCCGCTTGGGATTCCTAGGAGATGGAAGATGAAAACCGGACTACTGGGAAAATGGGTACATCAACCAGCCGATTCCAATTGCCACTAGCAGGAAGGCGAGAAACGCCCAGAGGGAGTATTTCACGCGCTCGGCAATGCCGCGCTTGGAAAGGAATGCGAAAGTTACGGAGACCACTAGCGCGAAAAAAAGCAGCGCCTCAAAGTGGGTGAGGCTGCCAAACAAGAAATTCATTTTGGTTCGCCTCCTCGGCCGATATCGTAGGCTTCCAGCACGGTGAGGAGATTGAGCATCCCCGCGGCGGCGAAGAGGCGCGTGCCGTAGTCACCCGTCGCGTGGGCGACGTCGGGTCCGGCCGACTGAATCTGGTGGGCGAGAAAAAAGAAAATTCCCGCGCCGAGGTCTGCAAAAAATCCCAGGCGATCGAATAAGTCTTCGGCGCCCGCGCCAAAGACGCCTCCGCGCATGGCCAGGCCCGCGCAGGCCAAGCCACCGACGCACAGAAAATAGACGGCGGCTTTGCTCCACCGGCGCAGCACGAGGTGCCCCAAGCCGGGAACCAGCCAGCCCGCAACTGCGGCCACAATTGCCATCATCTGATTCCCTTTGACTGCTTCGCTTTTCATCGTCTCGTCCACGCCAGTTGCTCACTTATCTTAGGGCAGCAGTTTTAGAATCTCGGTCTGCACGGCGCCGGTCACTTCTGCCTTGCCTTCCCCGATGTATACGTTCACTTCGCTCCGCACTCCAAACTCGGGCAGGTAAATTCCAGGCTCGACGGAAAAACAAGTGTGGGGGATGATGCGGCGGATGTCGCGCGTTTCGAGGCCATCCATGTTTGCGCCCGCGCCATGCACTTCCTGCCCGATGTTGTGTCCGGTGCGATGAACGAAATATTTTCCAAATCCCGACCTGCGGATCACTTCGCGCGCGGCGCGGTCGACTTGCCAGCCTTCGATGGCGCGGCCGGCGCTCACATTTTCCTTCGCGAAGTGAACGGCCGCGTCGCGGGCTTCGCGCACAATCGAGAAAATCTTCGCACACTTTCCAGGGACTTTGGGGCCCAGAAATCCAACCCATGTAATGTCGTAGTAGACGCTGTTTGGCGTGTGAGTTTTTGCCCAGATGTCGAGCAGCAGCAAATCGCCACGCCGCACGGGCGAGGAGCCTCGCGCTTGCGGCTCGTAATGCGGATCGCCCGAGTGCGGCCCGACGGCCACAATCGGCGCAGAATCGGAGACCACTCCGTTCGCGCGAAACTGTCCGAGGATCCATTCCTGCAGGTCGAACTCTGTGAACGATTCTCCGGCGGACACGCGCCGCGCCGCCTCGGCAAAGGCCGCCTGCGTGATGGCGTCGATCACGCGGCCCGCGGCGCGATGCGAATCGAGCTGTTCGGGAGTCCAAGCCGCCTCGAACTGCTGGACGAGGTCCGCCGAGCTGACAACTTTGCAACCCTGCGCGCGAATCAGCTCGACCGTGCCTGCGTCGACCAGCGAAATGTACGGAATCGAATTCTTGGGCGAATACTGCATGGCCACTTTTTTCGCGCGGCCGACCAGCTTCTTCAGATTTTTTTCCAGTTCTTCCGCGGCGGCGTAGACCATCTTGTCGCCGGGCAGCGAGTCGAGCGTTGCGGCTTCGATCCGGTGGACGAGTTTTCGCGGCGCGCCCTTGGCCGGAATCATGTAAAACCAGCGGCGCTTGGCCAGCGCGTGGTCGAGTCCCAGGACGCGGTAGGCAATCGGGTCGCGGTGAAGAATGTCGTAGAAGAGCCATCCGTCAATCTTCTGTTGGCGAAGAGCGGTCTGGATGGCTTCGATGTTTGGCATTGTGGGGCTGATTGAGAGACCTTGCGCCGACTGACGATTGTTCATTCCAGTAAACCTGACGCCTGCTTCAGACGACGAGCCCGCGAATCATGGCAGCCGTCGCGCCGTGAACTTCCACGCGCTTGTTGTGGCTGCGCTCGCCAGCCGCGATTCTAACAGTCGCGAGCGGCACTTTCAAACGCGATGCCAGCAGCTTGCGCAGCGCTTCGTTCGCGCGGTCGTCTACCGGCGGCGCGGTGAGGCGAATCTTCAGCCCATCCTGGTACTCGCCGACAATTTCGTCGCGGCTCGCTCGCGGCTGAACGCGAACCGCAAAGCTGACTGTCCCATCTTTCTCGGCAATTTTCACGGCGGATTACAGCCTTTCTCTCTCGCCGAAGAGAGCCGTTCCGATTCGCACTTCGGTTGCGCCTTCTTCGATGGCGATTTCGAAATCGTGGGACATGCCCATCGAGAGCACGGGCAGTACGTCCGGTCCCATTTGCGCGCGCACCGCATCGCGAAATTCACGCAGGCGGCGGAAGTGCAGTCTGGCTTCCTCGGGGTTGTCGGAAAATGGCGGGACGCCCATCAGGCCGCGCAAATCCAGATGGGGCATGCGCAGGATGGATTCGACCAGGCGCTTTACATCCTCGTGCGCTACTCCGGATTTCGCAGGTTCTGGATCGAGTTTTACTTCGATCAACACGCGAAGCTGACTTCCTGGAGTGAAAAGTTCCGATTCATTCTTCGCCTTTTTCTTCTCTGCGTTCTCTGTGCCCTCTGTGTTGAAATCATTTCTGGCGCGGTCGAGCTTTTCAGCTAATGCGGCGCTGTCCACGGAATCGATGCTGTCGAACAGCTGCGCGGCCCTCGCGGCCTTGTTCTTTTGCACGTGGCCGATCATGTGCCAGGTCGCGTCGAGCCCGGCAAGATGCGCGAGCTTTGCTTCCCGCTCCTGGACGCGATTTTCGCCGAAGTGGCGGACTCCGGCTTCGTAGAGCTCCTGAATTTTTCGAGCGGAATGCGTTTTGGAGACGGCAACGAGCGTGATTTCTTTGGCGCGACGGCCGGTGCGGAAAGCGGCAAGCTCGATCCGCTCGCGCACGCGCGCAAGATTTTCGGCCATTTCTGCGGAGGCGGGGCTCATCGCGCGGATTTTAGCACGGGGGTTGTCTATTCATCTCCGTCGCGCATTGTGGGGAGCCTCAGGGCGGTTGAGCCATGTCTTTCGCCCCTCCGGGGCTGGCCCTTCATAATTTGCCCTCTTTCCCACCGCTGCCGCGGTGGGCTACGGTCTGCCGCCCCTTCGGGGCTCTCAGTAAAAAGCGAGACCGAAGCTTACGCGCAATGTCTCAGCACCGGCTTCCTTGCGGCAGTGCGGCGCTCACGCTAGACTGACGAAATCAATATGACGACACGCGGAAAATTGATTGCTCTCGAAGGGATCGACGGATCGGGAAAGCGGACGCAGCTTGAATTGCTGGCGCGCGCACTCGATGCGCGAGGGCTTGCTACGTTCCAAATCAGCTTTCCGCGCTACGAATCGTTCTGCGGAGAGTTGGTTGGACGCTACCTCAACGGAGAATTTGGGCCGCTTGAGGCGGTCGACCCACACTTATCCGCGTTGCTCTACGCGGGGGACCGCCTGGAAGCGAAGCCTGAAATTAAAGCGGCCTTGTCGTCTGGGAAAATTGTGCTCGCGGACCGGTATATCGGCTCGAATTTGGCGCACCAAAGCGAACGGGTGCCGCCCGACAGGCGCGAAGAATTTTTCACCTGGTTGAAGCGTCTCGAATATGGACTCTATGCCCTGCCGGTGGAAGACCTGGTGATCTACTTGCGCGTGCCTGTTGCGGAGGCGCACCGCTTGATCGGCGAGAAGTCCGCGCGCGCGTACACCAGCTTGAAACGCGATATTCAAGAGGCAGACATCAAGCATCTCGAACAAACCGCGTTAATTTATGACCGGCTGGCAACCGAAGCGAACTGGGTGCGCATCGACTGTACCAACGCGGCTTCCGGCGCGTTGTATCCGCCTGAGGAAATCCACCGGGCCGTGCTTCAGGCCGTTGAGACTCGCATTTTGTCCCAGGCTTCGGCCGGGCGTTGAAAAGGAAAGTGCCTCTGTGAGCTTTTCAGAATTTCTTGGCAACCCGCGCATCGTCACCGCGCTTCGCGGCATGCTGGCTTCGGAGCGCGTGCCGCACGCGATGCTTTTTTCCGGCCCGCGCGGAGTCGGGAAATTCACGCTTGCCCGCATGTTCGCGCAAGCTGCAAACTGCCAGCGGCTGCCCGATGATTTTTGCGGTGAGTGCGAACCGTGCCGAAAAATCGGGATGCTCGCCGATCTGAGGTCCCTCATCGAACAGGGACTCGCGCAGCGCGGCGAGCGGCCCGACTCGGCGACTGTCGAGCGCATGCCGCTTCTTCTGGAGCCGTATCCGGACGTGTGGGGCGTCGTTCCCGACCCTGTGCGCCTGAAAGATCCTGTGGCGCGCCCCGTGCTGCATGTGGGGCAGCTTCGCGCCGTGCAACGCGCCGCTTATTTCAAGCCGCAGGGGCGCCGCCGCGTATTCCTGATCGATGGCGCGGAAACGATGCGCTGGGACCTCGCCAATATTTTCCTGAAAATTCTGGAAGAGCCGCCCGAGTCGGCGACGTTGATTTTGATGGCGCCGAATCCGTTCCAACTTTTGCCCACGATCCGATCGCGCTGTCTGCAATTCTCCTTTACACCGCTCGGGACGGCCGAAGTGGAAAAAATTCTGAACGCGCGCACGGACATGAAACCCGAAGAGCGCAAACTCGCCGCGCAGTATGCGGAAGGTTGCCCCGGCGCAGCGATCGGATTGGATCTTGGCGCCGTCGCGAAGCTGCACCGCGATGCGCTGACGATCCTCGAACGCTCCGTGGAACTTGCGCGGCGTCTCCGATTTATTCGCCGCCACGGCCGCGCTTGCCAAGAGCCAGGAAATCGCGTTTGAAAATGTTCTGGAAGTGTTCTATAGTCTGCTCACGGACCTGCTCGATCTGTCCAGTTCTTCCACGAAGAAGGTGTTGCGAAATCCAGCGTTAGGCCGGGAACTCGAAACACTCAGTAAGAAGGTGGATGTGGCGTGGATCAGTAAAGCCGTCGATGGATTTCGACGTGCTTCACGCCAGGATGCGGCGGAACATCAACCGGTCATTGGGATTGGACGCAGTGGCCATTTCCCTGGCCCGCCCCTCGATGGGCACGAAAAAATCTATTTCTCGGCAATAAAAGCGTAACCTGATTCGGTGACGGTGCATCATAGCTGGTGAGAAACCTCACCTTGGCGGTTGAATTTTATAATCGAAGGAGTTGTCATCGTGAATCGCAAGCTGTTTCGCCCTACTCTGACGGAAATGAAAGAACCTCATACCAATTCAAGCCGCACGCACTCCACCACTTCCGGGCCGCAGCCGCATAAAAAGCCGGCGCCGCCGGAACAGACGCACGCGGAAAATTTCTATTGGATCAAGCAGATGCAGGCCCGCACCCCGGTGGTCATCGTTCTGACCGACGGAGAAACCTTGCACGGCAGCGTCGAATGGTATGACCGGGACTGCATCAAGCTGACGCGGACCGGGAGCCCTAATTTGCTGATTTATAAGCAGTTCATAAAGTACATTTACAAAGACGGGCCGGAGGCTGCCCTCGGCGGCGCCAACGGGCAGTAATTTTTCATTTAGTTACAAACCTGGTTAAACCTTGCCCTGATTCCCTTTGCTCGTGGTGGGATTTGGCATTGCTTAGGACAGGCTTTAAGCCTGTCTGGTTTTAGCTCTGCCATGCTGACAGAAGTCAAAAGCAGACAGGCTGAAGCCTGTCCTACTTGGGGCGAAGGACAGAGAACGTCATCAGGGCTTTGCCTACCAGGCGGCCGTCCTGGTCGGTCACGTCGCAATCCACAACGCAGGTAGTCCTCCCCAGCCGCAGGACGCGCGCGTCGGCCTTGAGTTCGCCGTGCTCGACGGCTTCCAGAAAGTTGATCTTCATCTCGATTGTGACGACGCGGGAGCCCTTGGGGGCCGCAAGGAAGGACGCGAAGCCTCCAGCCGTGTCCGCCAGCATGGCCACTACCCCGCCGTGGACGACCCGGTGAATCTGCTTGTGCAGGTCGAGCACCGGCATGAGGAACACGGCCCTGCTGCGTTCGGCCCTCACCAGTTGGAATCCAAAGTGGTTGATGGGATTGCTGTGGCGCAGGCGTTCGGCGGCTCGTGCCAGGCCAGCCTTGGACAATTTCCCTCGCGGCTTCATGATGTTCGCGCGCTCCTTCGCAGTATCTGACCTCTGCTTGCTGACGGCATAAAATATTGTCACCCGGGAGCCCTGAATCGCGTCCAATAAGCAGAACGCCTGGGTGGGTCCAAGGTTCGGGAATCTAGCACCCCGGCGGGATGGGTGCAACAGATTCCCTGTCTCGTTTGTGACTGTATTTGCTAGACTTCTGTCAGGCGAAAATTTCGCTGGGCGGCCACTCCACGAGCGCCAATTTTAGGAGCAGACGGGCACTTCACCCGGATCGAAATGAAGATTGGGATCACGTGTTACCCAACGTATGGCGGCTCGGGCGTGGTGGCCACGGAGCTGGGGATGGAACTCGCTGCTCGAGGCCATGAAATCCACTTCATCAGCTACGCTCCACCCATCCGATTGACGGACACCAACGAGCGAATTCAGTTCCATGAAGTGGAAATTTCGAGTTACCCGCTTTTCGATCACGCGCCCTACGCCCTTTCCCTGGCCGTAAAAATGATGCAGGTGGCCGAAGCGGAAGGCCTCGATTTGCTGCATGTCCACTACGCGATCCCCCATTCCGTCAGCGCCCTGCTCGCGCGCATGATGGCGGCGCCGAAGCGCTTGCCCTTCATCACCACCCTGCACGGCACTGACATTACGCTGGTCGGAAACGACCGCAGTTTCCTGCCAATCACCAAATTTTCAATCGAGCAATCCGACGGCGTCACGGCCATTTCTCATTACCTGAAGCAGCGCACGGTCGAGGAATTTGACATCAAACGCCCCATCGAAGTGATCCCCAATTTTGTGAACTGCGATCTCTACTGCCGCAAACCGGATGCGGCTTTGCGCGCCGAATGGGCCCCCGACGGGGAGCCCATCCTGATGCACCTGTCGAATTTCCGACCCGTGAAGCGCCTCACGGACGTCATCGAAATCTTCGCCGTGGTGCGCGAGAAAATGCGCGCCAAGCTGGTGCTCATCGGGGACGGACCCGACCGCGGCGCCGCCGAATACCTGGTCCGCAAGAAAAAGCTCGCGCGCGACGTCCATTTCCTCGGCAAGCAGGACCGCGTGTACCAATTTCTCTCACAGGCCGATTTGTTCCTGCTGCCTTCGGACATGGAATCGTTTGGCCTGGCGGCTCTGGAAGCCATGGCCTGCGAAGTGCCCGTCATCGCGACGAATGTGGGCGGCGTGCCTGAGGTCGTGGAACACGGAGTCGACGGCTATCTTTTTACACCGCGCGAAGTCGGAATTGGCGCAAGATATGCCTTGGAAATATTGTCCCAGCCGGATCGCGGGCGCGCCATGGGACAGACCGCGCGCGTCAACGCCAAGAAAAAATATTGCGCCAATGACGTGATTCCGCTCTATGAAGCGTACTATCGTCAGGTTATCGGCGCCTGGCCGCGACGCACGCGTGAGGGACCTCTTCATGTCAGGGATACTTCGGGTCTGGAATCGCCTTCTGAAATGGACTTTCTCTGCCAGTGGACACGCCATTTCGGAACGCTCCTCGGTGCCAACAAAGAAGAATTCTTCAGTTTGGGAGTTATTAGTTCCCCAAATCAAGTTCCCGGCTACCCAAGGGAGCGATTTCAGCGTTCGTACCGAACCCTGTTTGGAGTAACTGATAAATTCATCCTTGGCGATCCCATATTCCAGTGGCATTGACGTTTCAAGCAAGCCGCTATCGGGAATACGATAGACCAAGGTTCCTTTGTCCATAGGAAGCGGCATAGCATTCGTTCGACCGTACTTGATTTCGACCCAACCAACAAATCCCTCAGGAATGACATATCGAGCTGGGTGGCGTTCTCCAGGCAGAAAAAACCACCAAAGAGCAGCCGCGAATGATGTGGCAACAACCAGAAATCGTTTTCGCTTAGTTCCCGCGAGACCAAGCAACAGTCCGACAAGCGATGAGGCAAGCCAAAGAACGGACAAACTTTTGATAGCCCAGACGTTAAGGTGCTGATAGTTCTCTGTGAACACCCAAGGGAGACGATGCTGACCAATCTCTACGGAAGTCCAAACAAGTCGAAGAGACAAGAAAGAGCTTACAGCTGCAATCGAGCAGATCATTCCAGCGATGTTCAAGCGTCTGCGGAACAGCTGTTGGCTGTCAGATTGGGGAGTCTTTATATATCGCCAACAGGTCCAGCACAGAAAAGCAGCCCAGGCAGCTAGAAGGCTCGTCGCTAAATAGGTCCATCCTTCGCCCAACATGCTTGAATTCTAACGCCGCGTGCTGGCGATCTGATTAGCCAGTTTGGTGAGTGAACTCTTCTATACACCTAGTTGAGTCTGATTGGCCCGCGGCGCGAGAGGCAATGAAACTGGGGGAGACTGATCGGTCATTCGGGGGCTATTCAACGGGAGGGACCGATGCATTCGGGCGATAACTCCCGAGAAGTCCCGTTGTGCGATGCGGCTGCGATCTTTGACACTGATCCACTACCAAATCCCGTTGTCGATTGTTTGCCTTCGTCAAGTGTGGGAACATCCTGGTCGTGTCCATTCGCTTCCGTGCGCTAAAACACCGCAATTTTCAGTTGTTCTTTGCAGGCCAGCTGGTCTCGCTCATCGGCACATGGATGCAGTCGACCGCGCAACTCTGGCTGATCTACAGAATGACGAACTCGCCGGCGCTGCTCGGCGTTTTCGGGTTCGCCAGCCAAATCCCAATTCTCTTCCTGGCCTCTGTCGGCGGATATGTGGGCGACCGCTACAACCGCCACCGGGGCGTAATCTGGACGCAAACCGTGGCGTTGATCCTGGCGTTCGTGCTGGCAGCGCTGACGCTGCTCGGCGTCGTGCGCGTCTGGGAAATCGTTCTGATCGCTTTCCTGGCCGGCATCGTGAATGCGTTCGACGTGCCGATCCGCCAGGCGTTTCTCGTTCAAATGGTGGGCAAAGAAGACCTGCCCAACGCGATCGCCCTGAATTCGTCCATCTTCAACGGGGCGCGCGTCGTGGGTCCGGCGATTGCCGGCTTCGCCATCGCGTGGATTGGCGAGGGCTGGTGTTTTTTCCTGAACGGCATCAGTTTTCTGGCGGTGATCGTGGCCCTGTTGATGATGCGGATCGAGAAGAGCGAGGTCCGCGCGAGCAAGGGTTCCCCGCTGAAAAACTTCGTTCAGGGATTTCACTACGCGATGACCGACCGGCCGATTCGTTCGGCGCTCCTGCTCGTGAGCCTGATGAGCATGTTCGGCTTGCAATATACCGTGTTCATGCCGATTTTTGCCCGTGACATCCTGCACGGAGGTCCAAGCATGTTGGGGCTGCTGATGAGCTTCGCGGGAGTGGGCGCGGTCATCGGCGCGTTGCACTTTGCCGCGCGGACGAACTACAAGACGCTTGTCGAATGGATCGCCGCTACCTCCACGACGTGCGCGTTGGGACTCATCCTGTTTTCACAGTCGCGCGTCTTCTGGCTGTCCGCGATTACGCTGCTGGCCGTCGGTTTTTCGGCTACCTCGCAACTGGCGGCCACCAATACCATCATGCAGGCCCGCGTGCCCGATGAACTCCGCGGCCGCGTTATGGCTGTATACGCCACGATGTTCATGGGCATACAGCCGGTCGGAGCCCTGGTCGCCGGCGGCGTGGCCAAGAGGATCGGCGCGCCGTACGCGCTCTCTGTATTCGGATCGATTTGCTTGATTGGGTGCCTGTTTTTTGTGTTCCGTGTGGCCATGCGGGTGATACACGCGCCAGCCTCAACGGAACCTCAGGCAGGATTGGGACGATAGAGCCACTCTGGTTTTACAAAGGATTCCGCAGCAGGCCCATTCGCGGCAGCAAGAATGGCGTCCACTTTGAAACGCTGCGGCGCAAGGGTACAAACAGGGTCCGTCGCAGTTGCGTCACCCGTCAGAAGAAACGCCTGGCAGCGGCAACCGCCGAAGTCTCTCGCGCGGCGGTCGCAACTCTTGCAGGGTTCGGGCATCCATTCCTCGCCGCGGAATTTCTGGAACGCTTCTGATTTTTCCCAAATCTCGCGCAGGCTGTGATCTTTCAAATTGTCGAAATGCAAGCCTGGAAGGATCTGGGCCGCATGGCATGGGAGAGCGTCGCCGTTTGGCGTGACGAGCATGAGCTTTTGTCCCCATCCCCCCATGCACGCTTTCGGATACTTCGCATAATAGTCGGGCACAACGTATTCGACGTGAATCTTGCCGCGCAGGCGTTCTTCGGCGGCCTTGAGAATTTCGATGGAGCGGTCGAGCTGTTCGCGCGTGGGGAGAAGATCCGCGCGGTTGGCAAACGCCCAGCCGTAATATTGCACGTTTGCAAATTCGATCCGGCCGGCGGAGGAGGATTCACCCAGTGCCAGCATCTCACCCAACTGATCGATATTGCGGCGGTGAATTACGAAATTCAGAGTCAAGGCCACGCGGCGTGTCCTGAGCCAGTCGAGGACGCGAAGCTTGTGTGCATGCGCTTTGGTGCCGGAGAACTCATTGGCGGATTCTTCGGTGGCGCCTTGAAAACTCAGTTGAATGTGATCAAGACCCGCTTGGACGATTTCATCGAGCCGCGCCTCATCGAGAGGAAGCCCGGAAGTAATAAGATTGACGTAAAGTCCGGCGCCGCGGGCAGCGCGCACCAGTTCCACAAGATCGGGCCGGGCCAGCGGTTCGCCGCCCGTAAAGTCAATCTGCAGAACACCCGCTTCGGCGGCTTCACGGAACACGCGCGACCATACCTCGGTAGAAAGTTCGTCCGCTCGAGATTTCATTTCCAGGGGATTCGAGCAATAGACACAATGCAGCGGGCACCGGTGGGTTAGCTCGGCGATGAGGGCGAGCGGCGTCGGGGCCGCGGGAGTCATTTAGCGTCCGCGCTCCTGTCGGTTTGATCGGAAGCGAAATCGAGCGCGCGCTGGTCGTGCAGGAGCGCGAGGTATCCGAGGATGTCCGTTTCGACTTTCTGTGGCTCGGCCTTGGAGTAGAGCTTCTGCAATTCGGAGACAATCTCCCGAACCGTGCGGGTGCCGTCGCAGCGTTCGACGATTTCAAGGCTCGGGCCGTTCAGCCGCAGCGCGCGTTCAGGCATGTGCAGAACGCGTGAGGGTTGGCCCTTCTCATTCAAGCGGCACCCCACGGCGAGGCGCGGGCGGGTGTTGAGTTCAGGCGTCATCCCTGTGGCCCTCCCTCCCTGCCGGATCCATTTGGTCTGAAGGCGCCGGGAGGCGGCCAGCCCGGATTTACGTAGGCGAAGTACAACGCATCGAGCTGAGCCCAGAGAATGTCGCACTTGGCTCGCAGGGCGGCGTGGGCCTTGTCTTGTTCCTCGCGCGTACGCGCGTGTTTCACCACCCAGGCGAGAGCGAAGTTGGCGTCTTCGGGCGCCTCCGTCAGGCGGCCGGTGAAATAGTCGAGGCCGCTGGAAAGCCACGGATAGTATTTACGGAGAGCATCGATGCGAAGGGCGATGAGCTTGCCTGAAAAGAGTTCCGTAAGCGACGAGGCAACCGCTTCCAGGAAACGGACGCGTGGAAACGAAGTCGACGTACGCCTGCACGGCATAGCGCGTGGCGGGCAATATGCCTTCACCGCGGATGGCTTCCTCGCGCGACAAGCCTGTCGCTTCCACCAGGCGAAGCCACTTCTCGATGCCTCCCGGGCGCGTGCCATCTCCGTCGTGATCGATGATACGTTTTCGCCAGGTGCGCCGGAAGTCCGCATCTTCCGTTCGCCCGAGGATGGCCGCGTCTTTGATCGGGATCCGGCTCTGATAGTAATAGCGATTGAGGGCCCAGGATTGAAGCTGGCCGCGTGTGAGCTTGCCCTCATGCATCAGAAGATGAAATGGATGCTTGTGGTGATAACGCTCTTCGCCGATGGCCTGAAAACCGGCGATGAATTCTGATTCCGAAAGCAACGGTTCTCTCCTGTTCAATTTACACTTCGATGGTCATCCCATCATACGCAATTTCCCAGCCTGCGTCTCGCACCGCGCGGTATTCAGGGCTTTCTTCGTCCAGGATCGGATTCGTGTTGTTTATGTGAATCAGGACTCGCCGCCCCCCCTTTGCGAGGTCAGGCTGCGCGAGCAGACCATCCGCTCCGGAAAGAGGAACGTGTCCAATTTCGCGCGCCGTCTTCGACCCGACTCCCGCGGAAATCAATTCGTTCTCGTCCCAGAACGTTCCGTCGAGAAGGCAAAGATCACTTGATCGCGCCCAGTCTTTCCATTCCTCCGAACGCCCCGGAAGAGCGGGCGCATAAAAGAGCTGCTTGCTTCCTTTCGCCAACACGAGCCCGGTGACGGCTTCACCTGGAGGAAGCGCCCGCCGCAGATCTCCGCTCACATAGTCGGGATACGCACTGCCAAGAGGTACCATTCGGAAGCGAACGGGGGATTCCCCAGTTGAGGATTTGCCCGTTCCCAACGGAAACCAGGTATTGATCGGAACGTCGTGCCAGACGGCGGGAGGATTTGCGCGATCCAGCACACGGAAAATGTGGTTGTCCTCCAGCAAGATGCGCCGGATAGACGGCGTGGAATAAATTTGCAAGGGCTGGAATTCGCGCAGATGAAGCAGTCCGATGACGGAATCGACGTCGGCGCTCGTGAGGATGACGCCTGCGATAGGTGTGTGACGCGGTGAATGTGCGGGGTTGAGGAGTGGGGCCGATAGAATCTGGGTGCGGAGGTCTGGGGAGGCGTTCAGAAGGTAGCACTCCCCATCGAGTGGACACACTAACACCTGCGCCTGTGAACGCGCTTCAGAACGCATTTGCCCCGCTCTCAGACGAGAGCAATTAGGACAAGCGCAATTCCACTGGGGAAACCCACCCCCGGCTGCAGAGCCGAGGACTGTAACGCGCATGCGAACTCAGATTTAGAGTTCAGCGTTCGCGTACGAGCTGATTTCACAATTCAAGCAAATGTCTTCGTGCTGAGGCGTTGTCCATTCCATGGTCAGGGCTCCTTGAAATAACGGGACTTAACTACGTGCCAAGAATAACCCGGCAGCTGGAGAAAATCAACACACAATTTTATGCCGGGGTTGGGAATCCGACGCAATGGGAAAGCAAGCGGAAAAGCCGGGCCAAATCATCGGTCAGGGGAAGATTTTGGAGAGGCTAAGCCTTTGAACCGGGAAGGAGTGCCGAAGGCTCGGAGGCGGTGGGCACAAGCTCGGGAATTTCAATCCGCGTGCGCGTGCCCTCGCCTTCGCGGCTGGAAATATCCATGCGAAAATCCGCGCCGTAAAGCACGCGCAGACGCTCGTGAACGTTGCTGATGCCGATTCCGTCCGCAAACACTTGCGCCATGCGTTCCTTGGGGATTCCGACGCCGTTATCTTCGATCGCGATGACCAGGCGGCCGTCCTGCGATTCGGTGCGGATGGTGAGTTCGCCGCCGCCGAGTTTTGCGGCGAGGCCGTGCTTGAGCGCGTTTTCGACAATCGGCTGCAGGAGCATGCTGGGTACGAACGCGTCGAGCGTGCTTTCGTCAATCTGTTTGTGAATCACCAGGTTGTCGCGCCCGAACCGGGCAACCTCGATGTCCAGATAGTCGTCGATGAAATCGAGTTCCTCTTGCAGGGGCACAAACGTCTCGTGCTTCCTCAAGAGCCGCCGCAAAATATTGCTCAGTTTGATGACCACGCCTCGTGCCATATCCGGATCGTAGCGAATGAGCGACGACACCGTATTCAGTGTGTTGAACAAAAAATGGGGATTAATTTGCGCAGTCAGCGCGTCCATGCGCGCCTTGAGCAGCAGCTGCTGGTGCTGCTCGAGATTCATTTCCAGACGCGTGTTGCTCCAGATCTTCATCGGAACCGCGACGGCCATGACCGTGGAGAGCAACACCAGCGCGATCCCCCAGCTTTTCCCGGCATTCACATAAAAAAGCCATTGCGGTTTGGTGGCGTGGCCGAGCGCCTGACGCGCCAGCTCCAGAACAACGCAGGCGGCGAAGGGCAGCATTTCCCAGGTGACCTTCTTCCCGCGAAACAGCCGCACAAGCCAGCGAGGCGTGCTCATGAACGTGTAAGGTCCAAGCCGCCAAATCTCCTCTGTGTTCGGCATCGCCTGGCGAATCAATCCGCCCACAAGCCCGGCCGTTGCGGCGACCGGCATCGAAAGCCACTCATGATGGAAGAACGCCGGCAGGCTGATGATCGATCCCCCAAGCGGTCCCACGACGCGCCCGCCGAGCAATCCCAGCAGGAACGACCCTTCGAGCATCAAATCCGCAGCGCGATAGGGCTCCCCTAAAATTCGCAGGATCACGCCGAACGCCAGGGGCGGCGTGACAAAGAGCATGAGCTTCAATTTTTGGTCCGAATCGCGGAGCTCTGTGAAGAGCACTTTTCGGAACGTGGCCGAGCGCGCCAGCCACGCGCAAATCGACGCCGCCGCGCCCACGTGAAGCAGGAGCGTGAGCAGCAAATCGCCGCTGAAAGTAAGCGTTTTCATGGACCGTGCCCGCTGCGGCTACGTTAGCCAATCACCGCGCCGATGTAAAGCGCCGCTTGCGCCCATCGCCTGATATAATACGGGGCTCTTCATGCCACGCAAAATGAGACAACGAACGCGCGCCCCGCGCAAAAGGGCGAGGGACGGCATCCGAATCGTCGCCCGCGCCAAGTTGCCCACGCGCTTCGGCCCGTTTGAAATTCTGGGCATCGAGGGGAAAAACGCACAGGAAAGCGCCGTCGCGCTCGTCCATGGGCGGATTCGCGGACAAACGCCGCTCGTGCGCATCCACTCGCAGTGCCTGACCGGGGATGTTTTGGCCTCCGAGCGCTGCGATTGCCGCGCGCAGCTCGAACTTTCCCTGCGCCGCATTGCCGCGGCGCCTTCCGGCATCCTGCTGTATTTGCCGCAGGAGGGGCGCGGCATCGGCCTCATGAACAAGCTGCGCGCCTACGAATTGCAGGATCGCGGCATGGACACAGTGGAAGCCAACGAGGAGCTGGGCTTTGCCGCCGATTCGCGCGATTACGGATTTTCCGCCGAGGCGTTGCGTTTGCTCGGCGTGCGTCGCGTGCGATTGCTTTCCAACAATCCGGACAAAGTCCAGCAGCTCGAACGCTCAGGCATTCGCGTGGCAGAGCGCGTGCCGTGCCGGCCTCGTACTTCTCGCACTTCTCGCGCTTACATGGAGACAAAGAGAACCAAGCTCGGCCACTTGCTGGATCGTTTGTAGTCTCATTGTCACTTTCATGGAGCAACGCCATGACGCCCGTCATCCATTCCGGCGCGACTTTTGAAAATGCTACGCCCAAGAAACTCTATGACCTCTTCATGAATTCGGCCAAACACACTGCCGCGACCGGCATGCCCGCCAAGATCAGCCCCAAGGTCGGCGGAAAATGGTCCGCCTTCGGCGGCATGATACTCGGAAAGAATCTCGTGCTGATTCCCAATCGAATGATTGTGCAGACTTGGCGCTCGTCGCAGTGGAAAAAGGCCGATCCCGATTCCATCCTCGTTGTCCGCTTTGAAAAATCCGCAAACGGAGGAGCGCAAGTGGATCTGGCCCACGTTTGCGTCCCGGAATACGATCAAAATGGCGTCGCGCAGGGCTGGGTGAAGTATTACTGGGAGCCTTGGAAGGCGTATCTGGCCGCGCGGAAGCAGTAGGCTTGAAGTTTCATCGCATAACTGCGCGATGGGCGAATGAGTTTTGGCGCTGGCCCCGTGCGAGCAATTGCTTTTTTATACGGCCCCTTGCCTGTTACACTTTACGAGCGTAAGTGAGGCCGTCAAGATGCAAAGCGCCATTATCAGGGACTCCAACATTCTGGGTGGGGAGCCGGTTTTTCGCGGCACCCGCGTTCCGTTCAAAATCTTGATCGAGTATCTGGAAGGTGGCGAAACGTTGGACCAGTTCCTGGAACAGTACCCAAGCGTAAGCCGCGAACTGGCCGTTGCAGCTATTGAAGAAGCGCGTTCCAGCCTTGTCTCACAGCTCAAATGAAAGTGCTGATTGACGAATGTGCGCCCAGAGCGCTGAAGCACACCCTCGCGGCACACGGCCATGAATGTCTCACTGTTCAAGAAGCAGGTTGGTCCGGAAAAGTAAATGGCGAGCTTTTGAAGCTGGCCGAAGCTGAATTTGATGCGTTCGTCACCGTTGATACAAACCTCAGGTATCAGCAAAATCTGGCCGGAAGAAAAATCGCCATCGTAATTCTCCGCGCGCGGTCAAATCGCCTGACTGACCTCAGTCCGAACTTCCCTGCCTGTGTGATGGCGCTGCAGTCGATCAAAGCGGGCGAGATTGTCTATTTGGGTACAGCGTCCTAAGACGCAGGGCTAGCTATGAATTCCCCCTGAAAATCTAAAATCCAACCCGTCGGACCAGCGCTTCTAATGCTACCCTCCCCCCACCAGGTGAACAATTTCGTACCGGTCGCCCGGTTGCACGGCGGTTGCAACCCACTGCGATCGCGGAAGAATTTCCAGGTTGCGTTCGATAGCGACTCGGCCGGCGGGCAGCCCAAGGTGTGAAAGCAACGCCGAAACTTCAAGGCCTTCGGGCACTTCGCGCGTTTCTCCATTCACCACAATTTGGATTCCTGAATTCATCGCGAGACCGTAGCGGGCGCCTTTTCATGGGGCTTCGCTTTCAGCTTAAAACGCATTTCCCCTGTGCGGGAACCATCCATCGCGCGAACCAGCAGGGACGATCCTTCGGCCACATCCGGCGGCATGGGAAATTTTAACGTCGCGCAGCCCTTGTCGTCGGTGTTCGCTTCCGCGCACGGTATGCGTTGTTTTTCATGTTCAAGGCACGCCGCGACGGTCGCGCCGCCCACCGGCTGCTTTGAATTCCCGTCACACAATTCAATTTCGAGAATCACATTTCCCGCCGCGAACCAGCCCTTCGGATTCAAGAGGCGCAAATCGAGACTGTCGTTTGGATCGGCATTTTCCGCGGCCAGTTCCCCTTTCTCCTTGGTATGCATCTGGAGGGTCCCGGCTTCGAGATCGGCAATCACGTCGCGATGTTGCTGCGACAGGTGTTCGTGCAGCTTTTGCGCCAGCGTCGCCGCTTCCATTCCGCCGGCAAACTTCTCATAGCTGGTGCTGCGCTTGTAAACCACCCGGCCGGCCAGGTACACAACGGTATCGAGAAAGGGGTGGGAGGCGCCGCGGTCCTCCGTTTGCACGTGATAGATGGCGTCCGCGACGCTCACGTTCGAGTTGAAACCGAAATTCATAGGACCGCCAGCCTTTCCTGTCTGCAAACGGCGAAGCACTCTTTTCCAAACTGTAACTGGTTCAAAGAAAATACCGAACTATCTTATGGGTTCATTTGACCGCTTGGCGCTTCATCGTTATTATAGCTTGTGCTCCGATGACAGGAAACGACCTCCAAGCCTACGCGCCGCTACTTTTACACCTCATCCTGGCGATGGCGCTTTCGGGGATTATCCTCACCCTTTCCTCGGTCGTAGGCTGGAGACGCCCCTCCAAGGTGAAATCGCAAGCCTATGAATGCGGCATCACGCCGACGGGCGACGCCCGCCAGCCGTTTTCCGTAAAATTCTATCTGGTCGCGATGATTTTTATTTTGTTCGACGTGGAAGCCATCTTCCTGTATCCATGGGCCTTTATCTTCCGGTCGTTGCGGTGGTTTGGCTTCGTGGAAATGCTCCTGTACATCGGGATCCTGTTGGTCGGTTACTTCTATCTCTGGAAGAAAGGGGCGCTGGACTGGAACCACCCAGCCGCGCGCCGGGACCGGACTTCGTGACGGAGATACCTGACCTCGAGCAAAATCCCATCATCGCGAAAATCCGCGGCTGGCGGCCCGAAGCCGTCGCGGGACTCATTTCTTTTCGCGGCGAGTTGACTGTAGTCGTCTATCCCGAACATTTGCGGCCTCTCGCCGAATTCATGCTTTCCGAAAGCGATCTCGCGTTCACTTACCTTTCCGATGTGACCGGCGTGGACCGGTTTCCCATCGAACCACGCTTCGAGCTGAATTATCATCTGCTTTCGCTCTCCCGGCGCGATACCATCCGCCTGCGGGTTCGATTGCCGGGCGAAAATCCTGTCATCGAATCCGTCGTGCCCGTTTGGCCCACGGCAAACTGGCACGAGCGCGAAATCTTTGACCTCCTGGGCATCCGGTTTGAAGGGCACCCCAATCTGCGGCGCATGCTGCTCCCCGACGATTGGGAAGGCTATCCTCTCCGCAAGGACTATCCCGTGGAGGGCCCACGCTGATTTGCGATTTTGAGACGAGCGAACCTGCGCCATGACCACCGTACAGACTGCCACCGGTCTCGAACAAACCATGGTCCTGAACATGGGACCCCAGCATCCATCGACGCACGGCGTGTTGCGCGTGCTCCTGGAACTGGACGGGGAGATGATCGTCAAGGCCGACGTCGATATCGGATATCTGCACACCGGCATCGAAAAAACCGCCGAGGCGCTGACCTATTCGCAGGCCATCACGATTACCGACCGCATGGATTATCTCGCGCCACTGTCGAACAATCTGGTCTACTGCATGGCGGTCGAAAAATTGCTTGGCCTGGAAGTACCCAAGCGCGCGCAATACATCCGCGTGCTGCTCACCGAACTTACGCGCATCGGCTCGCACCTGGTCTGGCTCGGCACCCACGCGATCGACCTGGGCGCGATGTCGGTCTTCCTGTACTGCTTCCGCGAGCGCGAGGAAATTCTAAAAATCTTTGAACTCGTCAGCGGCCAGCGCATGATGACCAGCTATTTCCGCATCGGCGGCCTGGCGCTCGATCCGCCGGTCGGCTGGACCGATCACGTCAAGAAAATCGTGCAGACCTTCCCTTCGCGTTTCGATGAGTACGAGGAATTGCTGACCAAGAACCGTATCTGGATCGGGCGCACGCAGGGCGTGGGCGTGTTGAGCGCGAAGGACGCGATCGCCATGGGCGTTTCCGGGCCGTCGCTGCGCGGCTCCGGCGTGGATTACGACGTCCGAAAATATTTTCCGTATTCGAGTTATGACGAATTTGATTTCCAGGTGCCCGTGCGCACGGAAGGCGATTGCTACGCGCGCTACCTGTGCCGCGTAGCGGAAATGCGCGAGAGCCTGAAAATCGTCCGGCAGGCGCTCGACAAAATTCCCGCCGAGGGCCCCATCAAGGCCGACGCGCCGGGAATCGTTCCGCCGCAGCGCGAAAAAATGAAGACAGAGATGGAAGCGCTGATTTACCACTTCAAGATTTTTACGGAAGGGTTCGCGCCGCCGCCCGGTGAAGTCTACCAGCGCATCGAATCGCCCCGCGGCGAGCTGGGCTGTTTCATCGCGAGCGACGGTTCGCCAAAGCCGTATCGCATGAGAATGCGGGCGCCCTCCTTTGTAAATCTGCAGGCGCTGCAGAAGATGGTGGAGGGCCGCCTGGTGGCCGACGCGATTGCCTGCATCGGGACGCTGGATATTGTTCTCGGGGAGATTGACCGCTGATGAATTTGCCCCCGCAACTGGAAATCAAATTCCAGACGCTTGAGAACCGCTACCCGCTGAAGCGTTCGGCGCTCATCCCAATGCTGCTCTATGCGCAGGATCAGTTCGGCTATGTCAGCGATGAAATGATCGCAGAAATCGCCGCGCGCCTCGGCCTGAACACCTTGCAGGTCACCGAAACGATGGCGTATTACTCCATGCTTCGCCGCCAGCGCGCCGGAAAATTCCACGTGCAGGTTTGTACGAACGTGTCCTGCATGCTGCGCGGCGGCAACAAGCTCTATGAATTCGTTCAGAAAAGGCTGGAGATCGGCCACAAGGAAACCACCGAGGACGGCGTATTTTCCCTCGAAGAAGTGGAATGTATCGGCGCCTGCACCGGCGCGCCTGCCATGCAGGTGAACTACGATTTCTTCGAAAATCTCACCATCGAACGCACCACGCAGATTTTCGAGGCCCTCGAAGCCGGGCGAAAGGTCCAGACCTCCACGCCCATCACGGGCTCCGTGAAAGAACGCCATCCCGCCGAGGTGCCCGTCATCAGCCGCCTGTTCGGCGTCAGGGACTCGCACAAGCTCGAAGTTTACGTCGCACACGACGGCTACAAGGGTATGGAGCGCGCGCTCAAGGAATTGACGCCCGAGCAGGTCATTGACGAAGTCAAAAAGTCGAATCTGCGCGGGCGCGGCGGCGCGGGATTTCCGACCGGCATGAAATGGAGCTTCGTGCCCAAGGAATCGGCCAAGCCCAAATACATTCTGTGCAACGCGGACGAGAGCGAGCCGGGCACCTGCAAGGACCGCCCGCTGATGGAAATGATGCCGCACCAGTTAATTGAAGGAGTCGTAATTGCCGGCCGTGCGGTTGGCTCGCACCAGGGATACATCTACGTTCGCGGCGAGTATCGCTACGTTCTGGACATCCTGGACGGAGCCATCGAGGAAGCCTACAGGGCCGGCTATCTCGGGAAAAATATTCTCGGCAGCGGATTCGATTTTGACATCGTCACGCATACGGGCGCGGGCGCGTACGAGTGCGGTGAGGAATCGGCGCTGATGGAATCGCTCGAAGGCAAGCGCGGCTACCCGCGCATCCGGCCTCCCTTCCCGGCCGTCGTCGGGCTGTACGGATCGCCGACGGTCATCAACAACGTCGAAACGCTCTCCTCCGCCCCGGAAATTTTGCGGCGCGGAGGCGAATGGTACGCAGGCCTCGGCTCGCCGAAAAACGGAGGCACGCGCCTGTTCTGCGTTTCCGGCCACGTCAACAAGCCCGGCATCTACGAATTGCCGATGGGCTTCCCGTTGCGCAAGATCATCGAAGACGTTGCCGGCGGAATGCGAAACGGCAGAAAGCTCAAGGCCGTCATTCCCGGAGGCAGTTCCTGCCCGCTGCTGACGGCCGAGGAAATTGACATCAATATGGATTACGATTCCGTCGCCAAGGCGGGCTCGATGCTCGGCTCGGGCGGCCTCGTCGTGATTGACGAAGACACCTGCATGGTGGATCTGGCGCGGCGCATCATGCATTTCTACGCGCACGAATCCTGCGGCTGGTGCATTCCCTGCCGAGAAGGCACGGGCTGGCTGCAAAAGATGCTGGACCGCTTCCACGCCGGCTTCGGCCGCCCGGAGGACATTGATCTGGTGGGCGATCTGGCGAAAAACATGCTGGGCAAGACGTTCTGCCCGCTGGGCGATGCCGCCGCCATGCCGACGATCAGCATCGTCAAGAAGTGGCGTCACGAGTTTGAAGAACATCTTTCCGGAAAATGTCCGTACAGGCCGGCTGACGTCATGGCCGCGGTCCGCTGAGGATCCCGGGACAAAATGCCAGATTCAAAAGATATCACGCTGAAGATTGACGACCGCGACGTCACCGTCCCGCCGGGAACGCTGGTGATCGAAGCCGCGCGGCGCATGGGCATCGAAGTTCCGTCGTTCTGCTATTTCCCCGGTCTGTCGCTGCAGGCCGCTTGCCGCATGTGCCTGGTCGAAGTGGAAAAAGCGCCGAAGCTGCAAACCGCGTGCACGCTGGTCGCGACGCCCGGCATGGTGGTGCGCACCAGCACACCGCAAGTGCATGAAGCGCGCAAGGCCATGCTGGAATTCCTGCTCGCCAATCACCCGCTCGATTGCCCCGTGTGCGATAAGGGCGGCGAGTGCGAATTGCAGGACATGGTCTTCACCTACGGCGCGGACAAGAGCCGCTTCGACGAGGAAAAACGCCACCAGCCCGAGCAGAAATGGTCGGAAGCCGGTTTATTACGATGCGCCGCGATGCATTCTGTGTTTCCGCTGCGTGCGCGTTTGCGACGAAGGCATGGACGTCAAAGCGCTCGGCGTGGGCGATCGCGGCTCGCAATCGGTGATCATTCCGAACGGCGAGGATCATCTGGATTGCGAAGAGTGCGGCATGTGCATCGACATCTGCCCGGTCGGCGCACTGACCAGCGGCACCTACCGCTACAAAACGCGCCCGTGGGAAATGACCTACGTCTCCACGGTCTGCACGCACTGCTCGAACGGCTGCAAGACCACGCTGAGCGTGCGCAACAATGAAATTCTGCGCGCCAACAATCGCGATCTCTCCGGATTCAACAAGGATTTCCTTTGCGTGAAGGGCCGCTTCGGATTTGATTTCACGAGCCATCCCGAGCGCCTGAAGCTGCCGCTCGTGCGCCGCGACGGCAAGCTCGTGCCCTCCAGCTGGGAAGACGCGCTGGCGGAAGTTTCCCGGCGTCTCGCCGAGGTGCACAAGGCTTCCGGCGCGGATTCGATCGGCTTCATCGGCTCGAATCGCACGACGAACGAAGAGAATTATCTGCTGGGGCGCATCGCGCGCGCGTCCATCGGCACGAACAACATCGATCATCACCGCACCGCCGATTACGCGAGCCTGATCGCGGCGCTCGGCACGCAAGCCGGCGCTGCGAGCGCCACGATGACGCAGCTGTACGAGGCGGATGCGGTCCTGCTCATCGGCCACGATCCGACCGAGCAAAATCCGCTGGTCGCCTGGCAGATTCGTTCCGCGATCCGCCATCGCGGCGCGCGCCTTTACATCGTCAATTCAAAATCCATCAAGCTGCTGCGCAAGGCCCGAGGATTTGCCGAAGTGCCCGAGGGCCGCGAAGCAACCGCTGTCCGGTGGCTCGCGGGCGGCGAAGCGCAACTCGATGGCGGCACGATCGAACGGCTTTTGTCGCTCAAGGCTTCGCTCGAAAAGGAAAGCAACGTCGTCATCGTCTTCGGCGCGGAGTTGACCGGCGCCGGAATTCGCGACCTCGTGAAATTCGGCTCTTCCCTGCCCGGCCAGACGCGCTACATGGCGCTCGGCGATTATGCGAATTCGCGCGGCGCTGCGGACATGGGCCTGCTTCCTGACATGCTCCCCGGCTACGTCTCCGTAGCAGACGCGAAAGCGCGGGAAAAATTCGGCACGCTTTGGGGCGCCAAGCTCCCGGAAAAGCCTGGAATGAACGCCCGCGGAATGCTCACGGCTGCGGGCATGGGACACTTGCACGCGCTCTACGTGGTCGGCGCAAACCCGGTGAAAACATTTGGAATTTCCTCGACGGATCGCCTGGGCAAGCTCGACTTGCTTATCGTGCAGGACCTCTTCCTGACGGAAACCGCGCAGCTTGCCGACATCGTGCTGCCGGCCGCCGCCGCGTACGAAAAAAACGGCACCATGACCAACACCGCGGGCGAAGTGCAACTCGTGCGCAAGGGCGGCGACGTCATGGGCACGCGCTCCGATTTCGATATTCTGCGAATTCTTTCATACCAACTGGCGCAGCAAGGGCTGGGCCAAGCCATCCGCCTGCGAACTCCGGAAGCTGCCTTCGACGAGATTCGCCAATGGGTGCCGGGCTACAACCTGGGCATGGCCACGCTGCTGCTCGGCGAAGCGGAGCGAACTTCTCCCGTTTCCACCGCCAATGACACCGCGGCCTTCGACGTCTCCGTGGGCTCCATCTTCTCTTCGGGCGACACGCTTTTCACCAGCGGCAGTTTGGGCCGCTACTGCACCATGGTTCGTTCCCTGCCGGAAGCAGCCGATGAAGAAGTGGAAGTGGAGGCGCGCCAGTGAACGAATTCGCCGCGCAGCATCCGATGCTCGTCGTCGTGCTGCCGAAGGTCGTCATCCTGCTTTTCGTGATGCTGACGGCGCTGGCCTATCTCACCTGGTTCGAGCGCAAGGTCGTCGCGCACATCCAGGCGCGGTGGGGGCCGTATCGCGTCGGCCCGCACGGTTTGCTGCAGCCGCTGGCCGACGGCGTTAAGTTTTTGTTCAAGGAAGACGTGACGCCGGCGGGCGCTGACAAGTTCGCATATTTTCTCGCACCGTTTCTGGCGTTGTCGCTCGCCATCACCTCGATCGCCGTGATTCCCTTCGGTCCGAAAGGATTGACGATGTTCGGCCAGGCGACGCCGACGGGGATCACGAACCTGAACATCGGCCTGCTGATTTTATTCGCGATCACGTCGATGGGCGTGTACGGCGTGGCGCTGGCAGGCTGGTCGTCCAACAGCAAATATCCGCTGCTCGGCGGCCTGCGCAGCTCGGCGCAGATGATCAGCTACGAACTCGCGCTGACGATGTCCGTAGTGGGCGTGATCCTGATGGCCGGAACATTTAATCTGAGCGAAATCGTGACGTCGCAGCAGGGTTTTCACTGGGGATTCGTGCCGCGCTGGAACTTGATCGGCTCGCCCATGCCGCAGTTGCTAGGTTTCGTTCTGTTTTTCGTCTCCGCAGTGGCGGAAACCAATCGCGCTCCGTTCGATCTCGCCGAGGCGGAATCCGAACTCGTTGCCGGCTTTCACACGGAATATGCCAGCTTCAAATTCGCGATGTTCTTCATGGCGGAATACGCCAGCATGATTACGGTTTCCTGCCTTGCGACGATTTTATTTTTTGGAGGATGGCTCTCGCCCTTCCCGCAGACTCGCCTGTTCGCGTGGACGCACTACATTCCCGCGGCGACCTTCGCACTGGCGGGTCTGGCGCTGATGGCTCATGGCGTCCGCTATCTCACGATGTTTGGGCGGATCGTTTTGCCGGTCATTGGAGCCGCCCTGTGCGGTATCGCTGTATTTTGCGGCCAGCCCGGCGTGATCGAATTCATTCAGGGGCCATTCTGGTTTCTGTTGAAGATCGTGATTTTTCTGTTTGTTTACGTTTGGGTGCGCGGAACGCTTCCGCGGTTTCGTTACGACCAGCTGATGAATTTCGGTTGGAAGCTGCTTCTGCCG
The DNA here is from genome assembly GCA_963804145.1 of uncultured Acidobacteriota bacterium. Classification (GTDB taxonomy): domain Bacteria; phylum Acidobacteriota; class Terriglobia; order Acidiferrales; family UBA7541; genus Palsa-360. The sequence goes on from CAWDPI010000016.1 coordinate 124,750, forward strand.
CTTTCGATCGTGAACGTGGTGATCACGAGTCTGGCAATTGTGCTGACACAACGATGAGATTGCAATCCAGCAAAATGACGCGAGGAACGCGCCGAGGCGCTCGATGATCACGCCGCAGATCGCGATGTTCCTGGTCCTCGCGGCGGTGACCGTGGCGGGAGCGGTCAGCCTGATCCTGCAGCGGCATCCGATTCACAGTGCGCTGTCGCTGATCGTCGTGATGGTCGCTCTTGCGGGGCTTTACTTATTGCAGGGCGCGGAATTTGTCGCGGCCGTGCAGATTATCGTGTACGCCGGCGCGATCATGGTGCTCTTCATTTTTGTGATTATGCTGCTCAACGCGGGGGAAGAGGAACGCTCGAATGTGAGCCGCCTGGCGCGCTTCGTCGGCGTGCCGCTCGGGATCGTGTTTCTCGTGGAAGTGGCTTACTGGATCGGGCGGGCCACGTCGCAACTCGGGTCGGCGCCGCAGGAAGTTGTCTCGACGCGCGACCTCTCGACGCTGCTCTTCCGCGAATACGTTTTTCCGTTTGAGCTGACGTCGTTTTTGATTTTGATCGCTTTGCTGGGCGCCCTGGTCCTGGCGCGCCGCGAAGAGTCCGACTAAGGCCGGGTTGATTTGGCCGGGGCGTGTGCCGAAACTGTGTAGCGCCCGCCTTTAGGCGGGCACCGTGGACCAAAGGCCGTGCCCGCCTGAAGGCGAGCGCTACACAAGTCAAAGAAACACTCTGGGGGAGTTGTGGTTCCGACTTCGTACTATCTGGTGCTGAGCGCCGTCCTGTTCGGATTGGGTGTGATTGCGTTTATTTTCAAGCGCAACATTCTCACCATCTTCATGTCCATTGAGCTGATGCTCAACGCCGTCAATCTGGCTTTCGTCACCTTCAGCCGTTCGCTCGGCCAATTGCAGGGCCAGGTGTTCGTCTTTTTCGTGATCGTCGTGGCCGCGGCCGAAGCCGCCGTGGGACTGGCGATTATCATCCTCATTCACCGCAACCGGGGAACGCTCAACGTGGAAAACGTGGATTCGCTGAAAGACTGATGCCGGTTCTCACTTATCTCTGGATCATTCCGCTGCTGCCGCTCGTCGGCGCCGCCACCAACGGTATTTTTGGCGGACGCTGGCCGAAGAACATCACCTCGGCCGTCGCGCTTTCCTCCACGACTCTTGCATTTTTTGCGGCGCTCGAAGCGGTGCGCGAATTCCTTTCCCTATCTCCGAGCCAGGTTCCCTGGATCAAAACTTATTTCACGTGGATTTCAGCCGGGGGGTTTCAAGCAGACTTCGCGCTGCAGGTCGACCAGCTCACCGTGATCATGCTGCTCGTCGTCACTGGCGTCGGCTGGCTGATTCACATTTATTCCACGGGTTACATGCATGACGATCCCGGCTACCGCCGGTTTTTTTCTTACATGAATTTATTCATGTTCTTCATGCTGGTGCTGATCCTGGCGGCCAACTACCTGCTGATGTTTGTCGGCTGGGAAGGCGTCGGGCTGTGCAGCTACCTGCTGATTGGTTTCTTCTTCCTGAAACAATCCGCTACGAACGCCGGGAACAAGGCGTTCTGGGTGAACCGTGTTGGCGATTACGGATTCCTTCTCGGCCTGTTCCTGATCTTCCGCACCTTTGGCTCGCTTGATTTCGCGACCGTGTTCCCGCGCGCTGCAGCGATGCCCGCCGATCCTGCCGGGCAAATTGGCACGCTCACCACGATCGCGCTACTCCTCTTCGTGGGCGCGGCCGGAAAATCCGCTCAGCTTCCCCTGTACGTCTGGCTGCCGGACGCGATGGAAGGCCCGACGCCGGTCAGCGCGCTGATCCACGCGGCGACCATGGTGACGGCAGGCGTCTACATGGTCGCGCGCTCACACGTGATTTTCCTGAACGCTCCCGTGGCCATGCAGGTTGTCGGCATCGTCGGGTGCGCCACGGCGCTTTTTGCCGCGACCATCGGCCTCGTGCAGACCGACATCAAAAAAGTTCTCGCGTATTCGACTGTATCCCAGCTCGGCTACATGTTTCTGGCCTGCGGCGTTGGCGCGTTCGGCGCGGGCATTTTTCACCTGATGACGCACGCCTTCTTCAAAGGATTGCTCTTCCTCGCCGCAGGCAGCGTGATTCACGCCATGGGCGGCGAACAGGACATGCGCAAGATGGGCGGCCTGCGCAAGAAAATTCCAATCACGTTCTGGACCATACTGATGGCTACGCTCGCGATTGCGGGCACGCCCGGCTTCTCCGGATTCTTCAGCAAGGACGAAATCCTGGACGAAGCGTTGCGTGTCAGCCCCGTACTTGGCTGGCTCGGCGTTTTGGCCGCGGGGCTCACGTCGTTTTACATGTTCCGCCTGATCTTCCTCACGTTTTTCGGCGCTGAAAGATATGACGAGCACCAGGTGCATGTTCACGAGTCACCGAAAAACATGACGATCCCGTTGATCGTTCTGGCCGTTCTTTCCGTCAGTGGCGGGTGGATGGCCGCGCCGCAACTTTTCGGCGGCGTGAACCACTTCCAGCAATTTCTCGCGCCCGTGATGACGACCGGCGCGGAACCTGCCGCTGCGGCAGCCGAATCCACGGGTGGCGGCGGACAAATCTTGCAGGCCTTGTTTGGCGCGCCGGTGATCGCCGGCCTTCTCGGCTTCCTGCTGGCATGGTGGTTCTACATCAAGAGCCCGGAAGCGCCGAAGAAACTGGCGGACTCTCTTTCTGCGCTTTACAAACTTCTCTCCGGAAAATATTTTATCGACGAATTGTACGCCGCCGTGATCGTGCGCCCGCTCGTGTGGATTTCCGACAAGGTTTTGTGGCACGTGGTCGACGAGCGAGCGATTGACGGCACGGTGAACGGCGTCGCGTTCGTTTCCCGCGAAACAGGCGACCGCCTGCGCCGCGCGGAGACCGGAAACATTCGCAGCTACGCCACCTGGATCGTCCTGGGCGTCGTGGTTTTCACTTCCCTGCTGCTCTGGATGGTGGATTGACGTGCAGCAAACCTACTTGGTTTCGATTCTGACGTTCCTTCCCGTCGCGGGCACTCTGGCGCTGCTTCTCCTGCGCGATGACGATCACGTCTGGATTCGCCGCCTGGCGATGACCACCGCTGTCGTCGAGTTCGCCCTCTCGCTGCTGCTCCTGCGCGGCTTTGACGCGCACGCCGCCGGCTACCAGTGGGAAGAATTTCACAACTGGATTCCGCAGCCGCCGATTCACTATCACCTGGGCATTGACGGCCTCAGCCTGTTTCTCGTCCTGCTGACCACGCTGCTTACGCCCATCTCAATTCTGGCGTCCTGGAAATCGATTGACCAGCGCGTGAAAGGCTTCTTCATCTGCCTGCTGGTGCTCGAGACCGGAGTGATCGGCGTTTTCGTTTCGCTCGACCTGTTCCTGTTCTTCTTGTTCTGGGAAGTGATGCTGATCCCGATGTATTTCCTGATCGGCATCTGGGGACACGGGCGGCGCATTTATGCCGCTCTCAAATTCATCCTCTATACGATGTTCGGCTCGATCCTGATGCTCGTGGCGATTTTGTGGCTCTACCGCATCACCGCCGTCGCGGGATATCCGACGTTTGACGTCGCGCAGATCCAGGCGCTGCTTTCCAACGGCTCGGTCACACTCCCGCTGCGAACGGAATATTTGCTCTTCGGCGCGTTCTTTCTCGCGTTTGCCATAAAAGTTCCGCTCTTCCCGCTGCATACCTGGCTACCGGACGCGCACACGGAAGCTCCCACGGCGGGCTCGGTGATGCTCGCGGGCGTCCTGCTCAAGATGGGCATCTACGGTATGTTGCGCTTCTGCCTGCCGCTGTTTCCTGACGCCGCGCGCCAGTTTGCGCCGTACATTGCTGTGCTTGCAATCATCGGCATCGTGTACGGGGCTCTCGTGGCCATGGTGCAGGTGGATTTGAAGCGCCTCGTGGCGTACTCCTCGGTCAGCCACCTGGGATTTGTGGTGCTGGGAATTTTTGCGTTTCACCCGATTTCAATTCAAGGCGCCGTCTACCAGATGCTCAATCACGGGATCTCGACGGGCGCGCTGTTCCTGTGCGTCGGGATGCTGTATGACCGCCGGCACACCCACTTGATTTCGGAATTCGGCGGCATCGCCACGCCCATGCCGGTTCTGGCAGCGCTCTATTTATTTTCGTGCTTTGCCTCCGCGGGACTCCCGATGCTCAACGGCTTCGTAGGCGAATTCCTGATTCTTGTTGGCACGTTTCAGAAACATGCGGATTGGGCCTCCTGGGCCGCGCTCGGCGTGATTTTTTCGTCGGTCTATCTGCTCTGGTCGTACCAGCGCGTGTTCTTTGGCAGCGTCACGCAAGACAAGAACGGAAAGCTTTCGGACCTGGACGTGCGCGAGCGCAGCATGTTGTTCGTAATGGCCGCCTTCATGGTATGGATGGGCATCGGCTCGACGTTCTTCACGCGGCGGACCGAGGCCTACACGCAGAATGTTTTGCAGCTCATGCGGCGCCCGCAGGCGTACAACGCCGGCGTCGCGCGTGCTCCTGGTGCGAGCCACATGGATTTGGATCATGCCCCCGTGGCGCTGCCCGGCTTGAGCAGCGCGGCGTACGGCAACGTGACGGACTCGGTGAAATTGAAATAAATGTTCCCACCCCTCCAAGACCTGTACAGGATTGCGCCCGAAATCGTCCTCTGCGGATTCGGGATGCTGGTCATGCTTCTAGCGCCAGTTGTCTCAAAGGCGCGCCACGGCGTGCTGGCGGGCGTGGCGCTCGTGGGCGCGGCGCTCGCGCTCGTCGCTACGTTTTTCCCCGCGACGCACCCGGGACTCGCCTATTCGGGCCTTTTCCGCGCCGATTCGTTCAGCCTGTTCGTCCACTGGATTGTCTGCGGCGCGGCATTCCTGGCAATTCTCGGCTCGATCGGCTACCTCAAGCGCGACGATCTGGACCCCGCCGAGTTTTGCGCGCTGATCCTGTTCGCGACGGCCGGCATGGGCGTGATGGCCGGAGCGCACGAATTGCTGACGGCTTTTATCGGCCTGGAAATGAGCTCCATCGCTTCCTACATTCTGGCGAGCTACCGGCGCGACGCCCCGCGCTCGAACGAAGCCGCGATGAAATATTTTCTTTTGGGATCGTTCGCCACGGCTTTTTTCCTGTACGGGATCGCGTTGTCCTTCGGCGCCACGGGTTCCACGCATCTCGACCTGATGACCCCGCTCGCAAACGATTCCGCGCACACCCTCTTGAAGATCGGCCTCGGATTTATTTTTATCGGCCTGGCCTTCAAAGTCGCCGCAGCTCCCTTCCAGCTTTGGACGCCGGACGTTTACGAAGGCGCGCCCGCGCCGGTCACCGCGCTGCTTTCGACAGGCCCGAAGGCCGCCGCGTTCGCCCTGGCGTTGCGCATCCTGGCGAGCGTGGACGCCGCTGCGCCGCTGTGGTTCTGGGCGCTGTGGGTGGCGGCCGCGCTGAGCATGTTCGTCGGAAATTTGTCGGCGATCGTGCAAACGAGCGTGAAGCGCATGCTGGCCTACAGCTCGATCGCGCACGCGGGTTACATTCTCGTCGCGCTCACGGCCGCGGCCGCCACGGACCATCCGGAAGCGGGCATAGCCGCAGCGCTGTTTTATCTCGTCGGCTACGCCCTGGTGAAACTGGGCGCCTTCCTGATCGTCGCGCAACTGGGCGGCCCGGGAGAGCGCCACGTCGATATCGAGGATTTTACAGGGCTCGGGCGGCGGCAGCCCGTGATGGCCGCCTGCCTGTCGCTCTTTCTGCTCTCGCTTCTGGGATTGCCCATCACGGCGGGATTCCTCGGAAAATTCTACGTCTTCAATGCCGCTCTTGAATCCAACTTGATCTGGCTCGCGATCCTGCTGGCCCTGAACAGCGTCATCGGCGCCTACTATTACCTGCGCGTCATCGTCGTCATGTACATGCGCGAACCCGCAACGGAAATCGCCGCAGAGCCCGTCCCATGGACGCTCTCGGCCGTATTGTGGATCGCCGCCGCCGGCACGGTCTACGCCGGTTTGTTCCCCGCCCGGATCATCGACTTCGCCGCCAAAGCCGCGCTCAACATTCGCTAGACTAAATTTTCCACTACAGCTTGGCTCTCAACAGGAAAGAATTTCGTGATCAGCGGCCTTACGACGGTATGTTGCGCGGGTTCCCAGCGTCGTCGCAGCGCACAAAAAAAGGCCCGGCAGGTGATCCCTGCCGGGCCCGCGAAGTGCCTGTCGTCCGTTACAGCTTCAGGTACAGGACGGCGAACATATACAACGTGAGCGACTCAATAAAGACGAGACCAAGAATCAGCGCGAGACGAATTGCCGCGGCAGCCCCGGGATTGCGCGCCAGCCCTTCGCACGCGGCAGCCGTGGCCTTGCCCTGAGCCAGGCCGCATCCAGCCACGGCAATCGCATACGCGATCCCCGAGGTGATGACCACCCAACTCGTCGGCGATGCCGCGGCCGCGCCGCCTGCCTGCGCAAATGCCGCGGGCGCAACCAGACATATCGCCATGGCTGCGAACAGAAACGTTCCGATTTTTCTCATTCTGTTTCTCCTTTTTATGAAATGGCCGTCTGGAGGTGGTTCCCGGACATCCTCGTACAGCCGGGCTCACGCGGAACGGCGGATCATGCCGGAATTAGTGTTCTTCTGCTACCACTGCACTGACGTACATGACCGGAAGAATTGTAAACACAAACGCCTGCAGGATCGCGACGAACACGTGAAGCAATATAAATACAGGCGGCACAAGGAATGGAACGACGCCGCTGGCGTAGCCAAGAGGAGACAGTTTTCCCAGGCCGATAAAAAGCGCAACGGTCAAGCCAAGGAACAATCCGTACAGAATTTCGCTGACCAGCATGTTGACCCAAAGGCGCACCGTCAGCGAAAGCAAGCGGGAAAGATTGCTCACCATTTCAATCGGCAGCATGAGCCAGGCCAGCCACCACACCGGCCCCAGAAAATGCTTCCCGTGCCCGAGCAAACCATTCTTCCGGATGCCGGCCCAGTTGTAATAGGCAAACACGATGATCGCGCAGCCCAGCGGAACCGAGGACGTAGCGGTGGGGGATGAAAGACCCGGGACCACACTGATCAGGTTGCACCCCATCACAAAAATGCCGATGCTGCCGAGCATCGGCAGGTACTTCTCCCCGCCATGACCGACCAGATCATCGAGCAGATCGCCGACACCGACGCCCATGCTGTTGGTGATAAGAGCTTCCATGCATTGCTGGGTCCCGCCGGGGTTTTCGATGGAGAGGCGCGACTTCAGCCATAGAAAAAACACCGCCAGAAGGAGAAAAACGAGCAGCTCCATCGCCACATGGTTTGGAATGGGATATTCCTGGTTCTCGACGTGAATGTGAAGGGCCCCGAGCAACACGAGCGCGGGCTTGCCGAGCAGCCAATTCACAAGCTTGGTCACACCCAGAATCTGTTCGTTCATCGTCCCCGCAATCTACTGCGAATCTGAGTTCCAGCTCTAACCACGTGGGCGCGGTTCGCTGAAACCGGTTGCGACTTCATAAGTAACTTCGAGAATAACGGCTGCGATTAATGCGAAAAGCCCGCCCAAAACCGCTTTTCCGGGAAACCAGGCGACCCTCAAAATAACATAGACCGCACCAGCCAGCAACGCCATCCGCGCAAAAAAACGCGCATAAATCAAGGGCGAAGCTCGATACGGCTCAGGACCGGTTTGAGGAACGGCTGCGCGGAACAATCCGCCGATGCCTTGTTCCAGCCACCGAAAATTCAGCCAGGAGAGCGCGGCTCCGGCCGCAAATCCAATTCCAGTGCGCCAGCCCCAACGCGATGCCGCATACACTCCGCCGACAGCTCCAATAATTAAAGTGAGCTGCTCGATTCGCCGCTCCACAGATTCGTAAAACTTTTCAGAGAGTTCCATCGTCCTTACTCTTGCCGTGAGGCGCGTCGAATCATCTCAGCGAGGCCCGCTGCCACTCCCGCCGCGCCCAGCAGCATTGTAAATACGGGCCGTGTGTGCGCCCAATTATCAATTAGATATCCAAGCCCGCCTCCCGCGAGTACTCCTGCAACCGGAAAGACCGGCAACTCCAACGCGAGCGAAAGTTGGCGGAGGAATCCAAGCGGCCGTTTTCTCGGCGGTGGGGAGGAAGGCGAGCCTGGTTCCTCAGTGGCCACTGAAACCTGATGGGAAGAAAAGCGAATACGTCGCCAGACGCACGAACGGCTCCGGGTAGACTCCGGCGGCGACCGTCACGAAGCACAACACGCCGAAAGCGATCCTCTGCCCGATCGTGACGACCGGCAACGGCGCGTTGCCCGGTTCGTACAAATACGCGTGCATCACGATGCGGAAGTAGTAGTACAGCGCCGGGACGATGTAGAGCGCGCCAAATAGCGCGAGGCGATTGTGCCCTGTCTCAATCAGCGCCTGCAGGATGAAATACTTCCCGACGAAGCCCGCCAGCGGCGGAATCCCTGCAAGCGACAGCATGAAGACCAGCAGCACCAGCGCGGACAGCGGGCTGCGGCGGTATAAACCGTTCAAATCGTCCAGTTCGTCGCCGATGATTCCCTGCCGCTGCAGCACGATCAGCACGGCGAACGCGCCGATGGTCATGAACGCGTAGGCGAAGAGGTAAAAGGCCACACCCTTCATGCCGGTCAGGAACCCCAGCGGGCTCGACGCGGCCGCCACGATCCCGAGCAGGACGTAGCCCACGTGCGAAATCGAGGAGTAGGCCAGCATGCGCTTCACATTCGTCTGCGTGATGGCCGCAAAGTTCCCCAGTGTGAGCGACGCGATGGCTACGGCCGCGATGAGCATCTCCCAATCGACACGCACCGGCCAGAACACGGTGAGCAGCAGGCGCAGCAACAGGGCGAAGCTCGCTGTTTTCGAAGCAACGCTGATGTAGGCCGTAATCGGCGTGGGAGCGCCCTCGTACACGTCCGGCGCCCACTGGTGGAACGGCACGGCAGCCACCTTAAAAAATAGCCCCGCGGCCACCGTAGCGAGCGCCAGAAGCACGAACAGGTCCGTATGGCCCCTTGCCTCCACCGCGACCGCTATCACGTCCAGATTGGTTCTGGGAGGCAGCGCCTGGCCAATAGAGCTGAGGTTGGCCATGGCGCCGATCCCGTAGAGGATTGAAAAGCCGTAGGCCAGAATCGCCGAACTGAACGCGCCCAGCAGCAGGTATTTCACCGCGCCTTCGTTCGAACGCTTGTCGCGCCGCAGGAATCCGGCGAGCACGTAAAAGCTGATGGCCATCGTCTCCAGGCCCAGGAATTGCACGACCAGGTCGTAGCCCGAAGCCATAAACATCATTCCGACCGTGGCGAAGAGCATCAGTGCGTAATATTCGGCGTGATTTTCGTCCTCGATCTTCAGATACCGGACGGAAAGGATAATCACCAGCGCCGTGGCGATCAGGAAGATGGCGCCGAAAAACACGAAGAACGGATCGACGATCAGCGAATTGCTGAATGCGACCGGTCCTTGGTCGGCTACGCCGCGCAGCCCCGGCACCGCAAAGCCCAGCGTTCGCTGAAGGAAGTTGTTTAGGGACGTCGGTAGACCCACCAACGTCAGCCAGCTGAAGATCACGCCGAGCATCGCCATTAGCGCGTTAAAAAACTTATCCCTGGCCTCGAGCAGATGGTCGGTAAGCAATATGCCCATGGCGAAGAGGACGAGCATCATCTCCGGCAGGAGCAGAGCGCCGCCGTCCACCTGCATGAATGTCTGGAACGCCTTAAGCATATCGGCTCATGGCCTCGTCTACTTCTTCTCCGTTTCAGGAGCGGGAGACGTTTCGGTACTCGGCGGCATAATCATCCCGGCCGCGCCAGGTACCCCGGCGCCCGTTTCCGCGGGAGCCAGAGCGGGGGTTGCCGCTGGTGCGGCCGCGCGTTCTGCGCCGTAATATCCGGGATTGACCTGCTGGACAATCTGCTGCACGGGCCGCTCAAGCACGCGAAACAGCGGCTTCGGGTAAATTCCAATCCAGAAGCACAGAATAATCAGGGGAACCAGCGTCGCGTATTCGCGCGCGTTCAGGTCCGCCAAATGCTCGTTCGCGGGATTGGTGACCGGTCCAAACATCACGCGCTGGTAGAGCCACAGCAAGTAGGCAGCGCCCAGGATGATGCCCGTCACAGCCCAGGCCGCATACCTGATGTTGACTTCGTACGTGCCGCGCAGAATGACGAACTCACCGATAAACCCGTTGAGCAAAGGCAAGCCCAGCGAGCTGAGTGTCGCGATCATGTAGATAGCCGCAAAGGCCGGCATGGGAGTCGAAAGCCCGCCGTACTCGGAAATCAGGCGTGTGTGCCGGCGTTCGTACAGCACGCCGACGATCAGGAAGAGCGCGCCGGTGGAAAGGCCATGGTTGATCTGCTGAATCACGCTGCCGGAAAGTCCATTTGGCGTCAGCGCGAAAATGCCCAGCGTGCAAAAAGCCAGGTGGCTGACCGAGCTGTAGGCGATCAGTTTCTTCATGTCCTTCTGCATCATGCAGACGAGCGCGCCGTAAATGATGCCGATGATCGAAACGACCAGCATGATCGTGACGATCTTGTGGCGCGCCGCGGGGTCTTGCGGCAGAAGCGGCAGCGAGAAACGGATGAATCCGTACGTCCCCATTTTCAGCAGAACGCCGGCCAGGATGACGGAGCCCGCCGTGGGCGCTTCAGTGTGCGCGTCCGGCAACCAGGTGTGGAACGGAAACATTGGCACCTTGATCGCAAACGCGAAGAAGAATGCCCAGAACAGCAGCACTTGCGTGCGCGTATCAAACTGCGCGGCGGAGGCGAGGAGCGTCGGCATGTCGAATGTGCCGCCGCCCGCCTTGAAATACAGCGCCAGGATTCCCAGCAGCATGATCACCGAACCGACCAACGTGTATAGGAAAAATTTGATCGCGGCGTACAACCGGCGGTCGCTTCCCCACACGCCGATCAGGAAATACATTGGCACGAGCATTACTTCCCAGAACATGTAGAAGAGGAAAAAATCCAGCGCCATGAAAACGCCGAGCATGCCAACCTGAAGCAGGAGGAAGAGAATGTAGTATTCCTTGGTGCGAATCTTGATCGCGCTCCAGGACGAAAGAATCGAAATGGCTCCGAGGAGCGTTGTGAGTATGACAAGCAGCAGGCTGATGCCGTCAATGCCCAGCGAGTAGCGTGCACCGATGGAGGGAATCCAGTCGTAGGTTTCGGGAAACTGGTAGCGCGGCGCTGAAGGGTCCAGGCTGAAGCGCCAGATCAGCGGCAGCGAAACGATCAGCCCGAGGAAGCCGAACAGATTGCCGATGACGCGGTGCGCAGTTATGCTGTCGCGCGGCACGAACAGCAGCAGCAGCGACCCCACCAGCGGCGTGAACAGCACCACCGTCAGGATATGAGTATTGTAAAATTCCATCTTCCCGCCTCGCCTTCTTCTAGTTCAGTTCCACTTTTTGTCATTCCGAGCGAAGCGAGGAATCTGCTCTTGGCCTCGGCTCACGAGAAAAGCAGATTTCTCGCTTCGCTCGGAATGACAAAATTTACAGCCAATTCCGCAATTCGGTTACAGCCTGACTCCCGAAGTCCACAGGTAATACCCCAGGAAAATCAGGACGCCGAACAGCATGAACAGCGCATACCGCGCCACGCGCCCGGTCTCCAGCATTCGCACCGGCCAGCTGAAGAGCCAAACTATCCGCGCGGCCAGATTCACCAGGCCGTCCACAATCCAGGAATCCCACAATCCGGAAATGGTCGAAGTAATCCGCGTCACCCAGCCCGAGCCGTCCACGCCCAGCCCATTGATGAAATTCACGTCGAACGCGCCCAGCGTGAGCGCCAGGTCTTTCACGCGATTGACGAAAAGCGCGTCGTAAAGCTGGTCCACGTAATACTTGTTGTAAAGCAACTTGTAAAGGAACGGGCTCGCCGCCGCGATTTTGCCCGGGACTTCAGGCCGCTGAATGTACCAGCGGTACGCGAGCCAGATGCCGCCGCAGGCGATGAGCACCGACAGAAGCATCAATAAATACTCCGTCGCGGCGCCGGACGCGGCGTGCGCTGCGGCCGCCTCGCCGCCTTCTTCCACATGCTTCGCCATTACGGGCTCGAGGAATTTGGAGAAGCGGTCGCTCCCGCCAAGCGATTCTGGCCAGCCGATCCAGCCACCGATCGTGGCAAGCACGGCAAGGATGATCAGCGGCACAGTCATCGAACTCGGTGATTCATGAATGTGGTGCTCAACTTCATGATCGACCCGCGAGTTTCCGAAGAACGTCATGTTCACGAGGCGGAACATGTAAAATGCCGTCATTCCCGCCGTGATGAATCCGATCAGCCAAAGAAACGGGCTGTATTCAAACGCGTGGCCCAGAATCGCGTCCTTGCTGAAGAACCCCGCGAGCGGCGGTATCCCCGCGATCGCGATGGATGCCACGAGAAAAGTTTTTGCGGTGGTCGGAATTTTTCCCCACAGCGCGCCCATCTTGCGCATGTCCTGCTCTCCGGAAAGTGAGTGAATGACGCTGCCCGATCCGAGGAAGAGCAGGGCCTTGAAGAACGCGTGCGTCATTAAGTGGAACACCCCGGCGGTATATGCTCCAACTCCGCAGGCGAGGAACATGTAACCCAGCTGCGACACGGTCGAGTAGGCCAGCACGCGCTTGATGTCGTTCTGCACGAGGCCCATCGTCGCCGCGAAGATTGACGTGACCGCTCCAACCACGGCCACGACGGCAAGCGCCTTCGGCGCCATCGAGAACACGGCGTTCGTGCGCGCGATCATGTACACGCCGGCCGTCACCATCGTGGCCGCGTGGATCAACGCGCTGACCGGCGTCGGACCTTCCATCGCGTCCGGCAACCAAACATACAACGGAAGCTGCGCCGACTTCCCTGTCGCGCCCACAAAGAGCAGCAGCGCAATCGCGGTCAGCGCGGCGTCGCCCATGGCAAAGTGTCCCGCGGCAATCGCCGGACCGATTTCCGTGAACTGAATCGTGCCCAGCGTGCCCAGCATCAGAAACAGTCCGAGCAGAAAGCCCGCGTCACCGATTCGATTTACGATGAACGCCTTCTTCCCCGCGTCCGACGCCGATTTCCGCAGGAAGTAGAACCCGATCAGGAGATAGCTGCACAGCCCAACGCCTTCCCACCCAACGAACAGCACCAGCAAATTGTTCGCCGTGATAAGCGTCAGCATCGAGAACATGAACAAATTCAGGTAGCCGAAGAAGCGGTAGTAGCCGCCTTCGTGCGACATATAACCCATCGAGTACACGTGGATCAGGAATCCGACGCCGGTGACGACGAACAGCATCACGCACGTCAGCGGATCGATCATCACACCCCAGGGCACGTCGAAGCGCATCAGGTTGCCGGCATTTGTGTGCATCGCGCCCGCGGGCACCCAATCAAACAAGTTGTAACTGACCAGGCGTTCCGCGACAGGCCGCGAAATGAGCTGCCAGATCGCGCCGAAGGCATAGCACATCGCGAGGAAAACGCTGCCGACGCAAATGACGTTCACCGCCGCATTTGGAAGCCTGCGCCCAAAGAAAAACATCAGCGCCGCGCCCGCCAATGGAAACAGCGGGATCAGCCAGATATGCGCAAGAAAATATTCCGTCGGCATCATGTCGTTAGCGCCTGCGTGGGTCCTTCCTTATCGCCCATACCTTTGTCATTCTGAGCGAAGCGAAGAATCTCTCTCGGTTTTCCGTTACGACAGAGAGATTCTTCGCTTTGCTCAGAATGACAAAACAATTTGATTCGCTCTTCTCGTGCCACGGGTCACGGGACACGAACCGCGGGTCACGGCCCTTCTACCACTTCATCAGATCCATCTCATCGCCGAGCAACGTCTCTCGATTGCGGAAATACGCGATGATGATACCCAGCCCCACGGCGGCTTCCGCGGCCGCATCGGTGATGATAAAGATCGCGAACACGTGCCCTTCCGCCGATCCGACGAGCCGCGAGAACGCCACCAGATTGATGTTCACGGCGTTCAACATGAGCTCGATGGACATCAAAATAATGATCACGTTTCGGCGGGTCACAACGCCGATCGCGCCGATCGTGAACAGCACCATGCCCAGGAATAAATAGTCGCTGGTCGGAATCATCGCAGCGCCCGCCTCCTCATATTCTCTTCTTGGCCATCACCACCGCGCCGATCATGGCCACCAGCAGCAGGATCGACGCGATTTCAAACGGGAGCATATATTCGTTGAACAGCACTCTCCCCACAAGTTGCGTGCTCGGCTCAAGAGCGCTCGCCGGCGCAGGCTCGCCAAACGATAAATGCGACCGGCCGATGGCGATTGCAATCGTGAGCTCCGCTCCCACCGCGAGCGAGGCCAGCAATCCAACAAACCATTGCCGGTTGAACTGGATCTGGTGCAGCGAAACGTCCATGTTGATCAGCATGATGACGAACACGAACAGCACCATGATCCCGCCCGCGTACAAAATCACCTGCACGATAAACAAAAACTCCGCGTGCAACTGCAAAAAGATGCCCGCCGTCGCCAGCAGCGCCGTGATCAGAAAAATGGCGCTCTGCACCACGTTGCGCCGCGTGACCACGAGGATCGCGGAAACAACCGCCAGCGCCGCAAAAAAATAAAATACGATGTGATCGAGCATTTTCCCCATGTAGCACAGGCACCCTGCCTGTGCGCTTCTCTTCAACTACAGCGAAAACCGCACGCCCACTCTTTACCGCGAGCCCTCCTGAGGGGCTGGCTGTGCGCCCCAGCGAACTCCAGCGAAACCCGCACAGGCAGGGTGCCTGTGCTACGTTTCCCCCACAAACACGTGCTCTTTATCCTTCTTCTCGCTCTCCCAGCCCAGCAACCCGGCCACCGCCAGAGTCAGCAGAGTCGTCAGCCCAAACGCCGGCAGATGCCCCCATCCCCAATGGCGGTGCAGCACGAGGGCTACGCCGATCCCCATCACGTTGACGATCGAAAGCGGAATCAAGAATTGCCAGCCGAGGCGCATCAACTGATCGAACCGGTAGCGCGGGAACGTGAACCGCAGCCACATGAACAGATAAATGTACAGCCCCACTTTTAACAGGAACCAGAACGCCCCGTGCAATCCCGGCTTCAATCCGGGAAGCAGATTGGCGACGGCAGGGACCAGCGGCGCCGCAAGGATGATCGCGGCCAAAAACATGAGCAGTCCCACGGCCACCATGAAAAGGCTTCTGGACTTTCACCGGTTGCTTCGGGGCGCGATAAAAACAATATGCTCCCACGAGCCGCCATCAGCACCGACGGCAATTAATCCAGAGGGAAGTTAAATGCCCGGGTGTCCCGGCAAACGGCCGCAGCCAGCCGCCCAGAAACAGCGTCGTGGCAATCGAAGCGACCACGACCATGTTCGTATACTCCGCCAGAAAATACAGCGCCCAGCGGAAGCCGCTATATTCCGTCATGTAGCCGGCGACGAGTTCCGATTCCGCTTCCGGCAAATCAAACGGCGCGCGATTGGTTTCCGCGATCGACGCCACAATATAAATGAAAAATCCGACAGGCGCGGCGAAGATAAACCACGTCCCGTAATCGTCCTGCGCCTGAATAATTTCGCGCGTTGAAAGCGTCCCGGCCAGCAGCAGCGCGCCCACAATCGCCATTCCCGCCGCGGTTTCGTAGCTCACCAGTTGCGCCGCGCTGCGCAGCGCGCCAAGCAGCGAGTAGTGGCTGTTCGACGACCATCCGCCCAGCACGATTCCGAAAATTCCGAGCGCGCTGATTCCCACGACAAAAAGGAGACCCACGTTCGAGCTCGGCGATCTGGAACCACGGTCCAATGGCGAGCGCCGACATCGCCAGCATTCCCGCCGTCACAGAAATCAGCGGCGCGATCCAGAAGATCACTTTGTCCGCTTCATCCGGGATGATGTCTTCCTTGATCAGCAGTTTCACCGCGTCGGCGATCGGCTGCAGCAAGCCGTGCGGCCCGACGCGCATGGGCCCGAGCCGCGCCTGCATGTCGGCCATGACTTTGCGTTCCATCAAGACGATGTATCCGGCGACAAGCGGCAGAACGGCCACGATGATGAGCGCGCAAACCAGCGGCACCCAAATGGAAATCACGAAATGGATGAGGTTCATCAGCATGGTGCTACCGGTCGACTTCTCCGAGCACGATATCGAGCGTGCCAATGATGGCCACGACGTCCGCCACCAGGTGCCCGCGAATCATCTTGTCAAACGCTTCAAGATTGATCAGTGACGGCGGGCGAATCCTCACGCGGTACGGCTGCGTCGTTCCGTCGCTGACAATGTAGTATCCGAGCTCGCCCTTGGGCGCTTCGATCGCGTGATAGACCTCGCCCGGCGGCGGCTTCAGCACCTTGCCGACCTTGCCCATGATCGGCCCCGCCGGAATATTTTCGATGGCCTGCAGGCAGATCAACCGCGACTGTCGCATTTCTTCCATGCGCACGATGTACCGGTCGTACGTGTCGCCGTTTTTGCCGGTGGGAATTTCAAATTTGTACAGGTCGTACGCGGCATAAGGCATCGCCTTGCGGATGTCCCACTTCACGCCGCTCGCGCGAATCACCGGCCCGGACGCGCCGTAATCGATCGCTTCCTTGGCCGTGAGAATGCCGATTCCCTTGGTGCGTCCCACCCAGATGCGATTCTCGGTCAGCAGCGATTCGTATTCGTCCACGCGCTTGTCGAAGGGCGTGCAGAAACGCTCAACGTCTTTTTCCAGTTCGTCGTACGCTTCGTATTGCAAGCCGCCGATGCGGAACGCATGCGTGGTCAGCCGCGCGCCGCAAAATTTCTCGAAAATTTTCAGGATCTCTTCGCGTTCGCGCAGGCAGTAAAACAGCGGCGTCAGCGCGCCGATATCGAGCGCATGCGTGCCCAGCCAGAACAAGTGGCTCGCGATGCGCTGCAACTCGGTGAGAATCGTTCGAATGACGCGCGCCCGCAGCGGCGCTTCCGCCCCCAGCAGCTTTTCAACCGCCTCGCAGTAGCCCAGACCGTTCGAAACCGCCGCGACGTAGTCCATGCGGTCCACGTACGGCGCGAATTGCGTGTAGGTGCGGTGCTCGGCAATTTTCTCGACGCCGCGGTGCAGGTAGCCGATCACGCACTCGGAGCCGATGACTTTTTCGCCGTCCAGCCGCAACTTCACGCGCAGCACGCCGTGCGTGGACGGGTGCTGCGGCCCCATGTTCAGGACAATTTCGTCCGCACCGAGCACGGTCTGATCAGCGTGCGTGGCAAACGGGATGCGTTGGTCGGGCATTCGTTATTGTCCGCTCTCGATGCCCAGGTTTTCGCGAACCCAGGCGGTGTCCTGCGTCAGAATGTCGTAGTCCTTGCGCAACGGATGGCCCTGCCACTCGTCCGGCAGCAAAATCCGCTTCAGATCGGGATGGCCTTCAAAAACCACGCCAAACATGTCGTACACTTCGCGCTCCATCCAGTTTGCAGTGGACCAGACTCCCTGCACGCTGGGAACGCGTTCGTCCGCGGTGGCCTGCACCTTCAAGCGCAGGCGCTCGTTCTTTTCGAACGAATACATATTGAGCACGACGTCGAACCGCTTCTCGCGCTTCGGCCAGTCGACAGCCGTGAGGTCGCTCAGCCAGTCAAATTTCTCGTCATCACGGCTGTACATTGCAATTTCCACAAGCAGCTCGCGCGCAACCACCAGAATGGCTTGTTTGCGATCCGTCCAGGCTTCCAGGATGGCCGGGCCGAATTTCTCTTTGTAGCGCTTTACGAGGTCATTATCGAGGGCGACGGGGCCTTCCTTGGGGGGAGCGGGAGGCCGCGGCGGCACAGCGGCGGCCGGAGGTTTCGCAGCAGGGGCGCCGGGCGCAGCGGGAGGTTTCGCGGCAGGAGTGGCAGACGCGGCCGGGGGAGCAGGCGGTTTAGATGCGGGTTCTCCCCCTGCGGCTGGCGTTTTCGCCGCAGACGGGTCAGTCGGTGAACTCGCAGACGGCTGCTTCTCTTCCGGGTCGTTTGCCATGAATTAGGAGTAGAACGGCTGCACCAAAACCGCACAGCCAATATTAAGTTGTAGCTTTTAGCACACGGCGGAAAACAGAGTCAACCTGTTCCGCCACAATTCAACGGCCTTGCCCATCCCGTGTTCGGACAAAGCCCAAAAAAAATCCCGGTCACCTTCCGTGGCCGGGACACCAAGTATCAAGAAACAAGGGCGATAGCTAGACCCATTCGAGGGCGCCCTTCCGGTAAAGCCAGACATAACCGATGATCAAGATGCCCAGAAAAACGAACATGCTCGCCAGGGCGTAAATTTCGGGCAGGCGAAAGCCCTCGTCGCGAGTCGAAAACAGCACCGCCCAGGGAAAGAGAAACGTCGTTTCGACATCGAAGATGACAAAAAGAATCGCCACGATGTAAAACCGGACCGAGTACCGCCCGCGCGTATCCCCTTCCGCTTCAACGCCGCACTCGTACGGCCTCAGTTTCGCTCCGACGGCCACGGGAGTCGGACGAATGAGTTTGAAAACCACAAGCGTCACGGCGGGGAACGCAGCGGCGAGCGCGGCAAAAATAAAAATCGGAATGTATTGAGTCGGCATAGCAACATTTTGGCGGGCTCCAAGTAAAGCCCGCACCCGTGTCGCCGGAAATCCTAACACATCCGTCAAGCGCGAGCCAAACTCGGTTCGCCGAGGTCCTGTCCTAGTTTGAAAGCTTCCGTGTTTCGGAGGGCCGAGCTTTCAGCTCGGCCATTCAGGTTCGGCTTCGTTACGGGCTTTAGCCCCTGAAGCTGAAGCTTCAGGGGTTAAAACCCCTCATTAAACTGCCTTTTGTCGGGACTGAAGTCCCGACCTCCTATGGACCGCGTCGCGCCAACGGCTTTCAATTTAGGACAGCGCCCCCGCTGACAGTGGGTTGGAATTGCGAATGATGCGTGAAGGTCAACTCCGTATGGAATTAGGCAAATGGCACCATAAAACATGCTTTCTGAGCGGGGACGCCAGCTACAATCATGAAAGTTGTGCCATTTTGAAACGTACGTGCAATCGGAGGGGGCATCACAATGCGTGTGGCGATTTTCCTACTGGGCATCTTCCTTTTCTTTTCGGCTTCGGCGGAGGCGCAGGGACCTGCGGGAGTTGGCGCTGGCGGTGGGACAGGGCCCAGGTACAGTGCCACGGGCGAGCATGAATATGATCCATGGCAGATCGCCATCGGTTATCAATACAATCGCGACAATTTGCTGGGCACCCCATTCAACACGCACGGTCTAAATGTCAGCGTGGCCCGGTACTTCGGGCGGTGGTTTGGTGTGGAAGCACAGGTGGGAGCCGCATTTTTGGGGAATACGGGACAAGGCTCCGTTCCGCCAAATTTGAGCGCTAAGTCAATCTTCGCGGGAGTAGGCCCGCGTCTAGCCTATCGGAACCGCAGCCGATTCGAACCCTGGATCCACGTGGTGGTCGGTCTGGAACATTACCGCTTCAGCCAGACTGCGGGTTTGCTAGGGAGCAACAATGCCCTGGCTGGCCCGGCAGGGGGAGGGGTAGACGTGTTCTTGAGCCCCCACTTGGCCCTCCGGGCCGAAGCGGACGCTCTGGGTTCGCGGTTTTTCGGTACAAATCAAAGATCTTTTCAGATCGTTGGCGGCTTGGTGTTTGGCTTCTAGCTCCCGAGACGTTGCTTCTTCCATCCTGTCTGATACTACAAACAGGCACTGTCACGAGGGCGAGCTGGATCTCGCTCTACTTCATTCGGACGATGAGATGGGGCAAACGAAGGTCGCGCCGGCCCCTCTTGCATCGGGACAAGCGGGACGCCGGCGCCACGAATAGCAAATCCCTAGAAGAACCAACAGCATTCTTGGAGCGGGTGAAAACTAGGCGCTCGTCGCGCGGCCACCGACCAGCTTGGCAGTCATCGTGATTTCGGCCTTGAGCAGGCGCGAGATGGGGCATCCAGCCTTAGCGTCTTGCGCCGCCTTTTCAAACGCGGCGGGATCGGCGCCAGGAATGGTCGCGACTACGTCGAGATGAGACTTGGTGACGGTAAAGCCCGCATCCGTTTTTTCGAGCGATACGGAGGCGGTGGTCTCGATGGCTTCCGGCGTGATCCCCGCGCCGCCCAGTTGCGCGGAAAGCGCCATGCTGAAGCAACCGGCATGAGCGGCGGCGATCAATTCCTCAGGGTTGGTGCCAATGCCATTCTCAAAGCGTGTTGAAAAAGAATACTGCGCGTTCGAGAGCACTTTGCTGTCAGTGGAAATGGTTCCCTTGCCTTCCTTGAGAGAACCATTCCAGACTGCCGAAGCTTTGCGTATCATTGTCGTATTCCTCCTGTGCGATTGGACGTCTCAATTTTGAAACTGGATACATCAGTGCAACGCAAACGTCAAGATTCGATGATTAATTCCTTGGCGCGCTGCGTGGCTTTCATCACCGCCTTGATCAAGGTCACGCGCAGTTTGCCGTCCTCGAGTTCGAGGATGCCGTCCATGGTGGACCCTGCCGGCGTGGTCACCGCATCTTTCAGCAGCGCGGGATGATCGCCCGTGTCGAGGACCATGCGGGACGCGCCCATCATCGTCTGCGCCGCGAGCAATGTGGAAACGTCGCGAGGCAGGCCAACCTTTACGCCGCCTTCCGCAAGCGATTCGAGAATAATATAAATGAATGCGGTGCCGCTCGCGGAAAGTCCGGTGACGGCATCGATCTGTTTTTCATCCACCACCACGACGCGCCCCACAGCTTCAAACATCGCTTGCGCAATATCAAGGTGCTCTTTCGACGCATGAATTCCCTTGGCGAGCCCGGTCATGCCGCAGCCAATCGCGCAGGGCGTGTTGGGCATGGCGCGGATCACGGGCAGGTCCATGCCCAGTTGCTTTTCCATGAGCTGCGTCGAGACCGACGCGACGACCGAGACAATCAGCTTCCCCGGCTTCATCTCCGGCTTGATCTCTTCGAGAATTTCCTTCACCGCCTGCGGCTTCACGGCCAGCAGGATAATATCCGCGCCGTGCGCCGCCGCGCGGTTGTCGGTCGATGCTTGAATTCCCAATTGCTTGGCGAGCGAGCGCGCCCTGTCCGCATGACGCACCGTGGCGTGCACGCGCTTCGGCTGCACCAGCTTCTGCTCGATGAATGCGCGCAGCAAAATCCCGCCGATCTTTCCGGCGCCCAGGACGGCCAGCCGCTTGTCCGCCAGCTTAGTCGAATGTGTCGTTTTCATGGTCCCAGCATTGTTGACGAGGCCAAGCCGTCCGTCAACATTCTTCCTTTGCGGCTACATCGATCTTTGGAATCGCCGTAGCACGTCCCGGGCGGACGAGGACGAGGGTTGTGCAAGCCCAAGAAAAAGGGCTCGGGCCTAATGTCTTCGCATTCAGCAAACGGCTCGATAGAGTGAAATGCAATTTGACTTTAGGAAAACCTAGTCGTGGCGCGCGCCGCCGAGGACTTGCAGGACGTGCGGTACCAGATCGGCGACGGCGTCGAGCGATTCGAGCGCGCCGCGCGGGCTGCCGGGCAGATTGACGATTAAAGCGCGGCCTCGAACGCCCGCAACTGCGCGAGAAAGGATGGCGCGCGGAGTTTTTTTGCGGCCTTCGTCGCGCATTAGTTCGGCGATTCCGGGCAACAGCTTCTGGCAGGCTTCCGTGGTGGCTTCGGGTGTGGAATCTCGAGGGCCGATACCAGTGCCTCCGGTCGTCAGGATCAAGTCGGTTGCGCCGCTGTCGGCGAGAAACATGAGGCGATCGCGTATGGCCGCCGGCTCGTCGGGCAAGACAACTTCGGCGACCACGTCCCAGCCGAGTTGCGCGCAGCGTTCGCGAAGGCCTGGGCCGGAGGCATCTTTGTGGGTGCCTCGCGAGACGGAATCGCTGATGGTGAGGATGGCTACGCGCATGGGAAGCAAGCAAGTAGGACAGGCTTCCAGCCTGTCGCATTTCTCTTTAGCCCGGTGAAACGTGAAGCCCCAAGGCGACAGGCTGTAAGCCTGTCCTACCGTGAATCGCTAGCTTTCCACACTCTGATTGGCTTCGTCCATGAGGCGCATGGCTTCCATGAGGAGGCCGGTGGTGGAAAGTGTGGTGGTCTCGCGGTCGGCAGATGCGCCGAATTCGATTTCAAAATCGCCGTCGAGCCAGCCGATGACCTGATACACGACCGCGTCGCCCTGCGTTCCGCCCAGTTCTGCATGTTTGCACTGGCCGGAGATGAAGTAGAGTTCGGCCTCTTCTCCGCCCCGGCGCAGCGTCAGCCTGCAGGTTTTTTGCCCCATTTCAAGAGATTGCATCAGTTCGGTGACGCTCATTTCCTCGAGGCGGCCCTGGATGACTCCGGGACGCGCCGCGTGCTTCTGCATCTTTTCCAGGTGCAGGCGGTCCACGATTTTCTTCACCTGGCGGACGAGATCGGCCACGAAAAACGGCTTTGGAATGAAATCTTCAACGCCGCCGCCCACTGCCGGGCGCAACTTTTCCTCGATATCGCCGCGGCTGGCGACAAATACGAAAGGAATATCGCGCGTCTTCTCGCGGCCGCGCAATTTCTCGTAGAGTTGCCGCCCGTCCAGGCCGGGCATGCGGAAATCGGAGATGATCAGGTCGGGAGGACTGTCGACGGCCTTGAGCAGCGCGTCCGCGCCGTCGCCCGAGGAAGTCACGGCGCAATGCGGTTCCATCCCGCGGCACATGAGGTCGCGGATCATGGGATTGTCATCGACAATCAGCACCTGGACTTCCAGTGACGGAATATTCATCAGGGACAGCTACTTTTTGCGGCGCAGATAATGGCCGCTCTTGCCGCCGATTTTTTCGAGCAAAACGATATCGGTGATTTCCATGCCCTTGTCCAGGGCTTTGCACATGTCGTAAACCGTGAGCGCCGCCGCCGACACGGCCACCAGGGCTTCCATCTCGACGCCGGTCCGGGCCGTCGCGGTGACGCGCGATGCGATCTCCACGCCATTCTTGCATAGCCGCGCAGTCACATCAATGTGCGTCAGTGGCAGCGGGTGACAAAGAGGTATCCACTCCGAGGTGCGCTTGGCCGCCGCAATCCCGGCAATTCGAGCGATTTCCAGGGGATTGCCCTTGGGCAGCTTCTGCTGGCGCAGGGCTCGCAGCACCGGTGGCGACATCCGGACGAAGCCGCGCGCCAGGGCTGTGCGTTCCGTGACGTCTTTGGACGTCACGTTGACCATGGCTACTTCGCCGCGTTTTCGGAAATGCGTGAGCTTTTTCATGTTTCGCCAAGTAGCACAGGCACTCTGCCTGTGCGGGTTTCTGAGAGATAAATTTGCGCGTCCGCGCTAATCATCGATCGCGGAAACCCGCACAGGCAGAGTGCCTGTGCTACAAAAAGCTAAATCGCTCCACGACGCGGCAACACATCCACCCATTCGCCTGGCGCAATTTCAGGCCGCTCGGGCACTACGATCAGGAAACCGTTCGCCAGGGCCAGGGCTACGATATCGCCGGAGCCCTGCCAGGGCAACTGGGTGACCCGCGCTTCCCTGCCTTCCCAGTCGATCCGCGCGGGCAGGAAATGGGTCATGAGGCCCTTTTCGCGCACCGGAGTCGCGAGCTTGGCGCGAAAGATCGGCAGGGGCCTGGGAATCGCGCCATTCAGCACATCAACCGCCGGAAGGACGAAGAGTTCGAACGTCACCATCGTCGAGACCGGATTCCCCGGCAGGCCGAAGACCAGCTTGTTGCGGCAGGTCCCGAACACAGCGGGGCGGCCGGGACGGATCGAAACTCCCGTGAAATGAAATTCCGCGCCGAGATCGGCGAGCACCTGCTCGACCAGGTCATACTTGCCCATGGATACGCCGCCGGAGAGAACCAGGATGTCCTGTTCGAGGCCGCGTTCGATGGCTGCGCGAAGCGCGCCTTTTTCATCCGGAGCGTTTCCGAGTTGAATCGTTTCCGCGCCCGCCGTGCGCGCCAGGATTTCGATGGAAATTCCGTTGCTGTTCCGGACTTGCAACGGCCCCGGCTTGGAGCGCGCGTCCACGACTTCATCGCCCGTCGAAAGTATTGCGAGCCGCGGCGCGGCGAATACTTCGAGGCGCGTTGCGCCTGCTTGCGCCGCGAGGGCCATTTCCGCGTAGCCCAGGCGAGTCTTCGGCGCGACCAGCAATGTTCCCGCCCGCGCTTCGCTGCCGCGTGGAACGATGTGATCCCCCGTTTGCGCCGCGCGTTCGAGGGTGATCGTCCGGCCTTCGCGCTTGGTGTGCTCGATCATCACGACGGCGTCCGCGCCCTGCGGGATGGCTGCGCCCGTCATGATCTCGACACATTGTCCCGGCAGGACAGCCGCTTCGATGCGCCCGCCCGCGCGAAGCTCGCCGACACATTCGAGACGCGCGCCGGGGTTCTGCGCATCCGCGGCGCGCACCGCAAACCCGTCACGCGTCGAGCGGTCGAACGGAGGATAGTCGCGATCGGCGAGGACAGGCTCGGCGAGGATGCGGCCGAAGGCCTGCTCGATTTCAACGTGGGTTCGTACCAAGGGCCGCGGAAGGGATCCTGCGACCTCGATTACTTTTTGCCGCGCGTCAGAGTAGGACAACATGGGATTCGCGAATCAGATCCACTTTGCGAGCTGCGTGCCGGCGCAAACAATTGTGGCATCGCGGTCCGGCCCGGTCGAAATCATACCGATTTCGACGCCCAGGAAATCGGAAATAAATTTCAGGTAGTCCAACGCCGCGCGCGGAAGTTTGTCGATATCCTTCACACCGAAAGTGTCCGACTGCCATCCGGGCACGGTGCGATATTCCGGCGTGACCTCGGCCAGATCCTCGGCGGACGCGGGCATTTCCTTTACGGGCGCGCCTTTGTAGCGATAACCTGTGCAGACTTGAATTTCTTTCTGCGTGTCGAAGACGTCGAGTTTGGTCACGACCAGCGAAGAAATTCCGTTGATGCGGATCGCGTATAGCAGCTCAAACAGATCCAGCCAGCCGCAACGGCGCGGACGCCCAGTCACCGCTCCGTATTCTTTGCCTCGGTCGCGCACTTCGGTGGCTTCGAGGTCCGGCATCTCGGTGGGAAAGGGTCCGCTGCCGACGCGCGTGGTGTACGCCTTGGTCACTCCGGCCACGGCGTTGATCCGCGTGGGGCCCACGCCGAGACCCGTGCACGCGCCGCCGGAAATCGCGTTCGAGGAGGTGACGTACGGATAGGTTCCGAAATCGATGTCCAGCATCGTGCCTTGCGCGCCCTCGAACAAGACGGAGCGCCCGGCGTCCAGCGCGTCGTTGATCAGCTCCGAAGCGTCCGCGACGAGCGGGCGGAGCCGCTCGGCGAGCGCGAGATACTGATCGGCGAGGCCGGCGGTATCGAGGGGCACGCCATAAGTCGCGCGGCACACAGCGTCCTTTTCGGAAATCACGCGCGCGAGTTTCTCTCGAAATCGCGCGGCATCCAGCATGTCTCCGACGCGGATTCCGTGCCGCGCCATTTTGTCTTCGTAGGCCGGACCGATGCCACGCGAGGTTGTACCGATTTTTCCCGCGCCGCGCGCCGCTTCGGCCGCTTTCTCCATTTGCCGGTGATAAGGGAAGATTAAATGCGCCCGGTTGGAAAGATGCAATCGTCCTGTGATGTCGATTCCGGATTTGGCGAGCGTGTCCAGTTCTCCCACCAGGGCCGCCGGGTCCACGACCACTCCCGATCCAATCACCGCATGTTTGCCGGGACGCAAAATTCCGCAGGGGATGAGCTGCAGGACGAAACGGTTTCCATTGAAGATGACAGTGTGGCCCGCGTTATGGCCTCCCGCGCATCGCGCAATGTAATCGAACGAAGCGGCGAGATAGTCCACGACCTTGCCCTTGCCTTCATCGCCCCACTGCGCGCCCACCACCACGATCGACTTCATCGGCCAATTGCTCCCGCTTGAATTCGCATCCCAATTTGCGAAATAAAAAGAGCCAGAACCATGCGCACGGCTCTTATCGCCGGTTCAGCCACACGCCTCCGCGCCGCTCCAAAACCTCGGATTCATTAGGAGGGATTCAACCAAGCGCGGACTTACTATGCTACCTGCGGTTCACACAGAAGGCAAGGGCGCCCGAGGGCGGGAATTCGCGCAGTTTGGTCCTGGATGGAGCAAAATCCGCCCGCCCAAAAAGGGGCGGCCTTCATGAGTCAACGAATTACGGTATATCTTATCGGGCATCTTGAGAAATGTTCATCCGTTTTCCCGCCATCCTTTTCAGTATAATTTATATGTGCGGGAATACCCTTATGAAGAATGATGGACAAGCTGAATCCGCGGATCTGGAACGGCGGGAATTCCAATTAAGCCTTTTCGCGTGCTCGGCGATTGTGGTACTCGCCGGGGGGCTGGCCCTGCTCATGTACCCTGCAGTTTTTTCAAGGCGGGATAATTCTCCGACCAGCGCTCCACAGATTGCCTTCACGGGGTTCTGCGCCCTGTCGATCCTTCTGGTTGCCTACATTGTGGAACGCCAGGTCACGATCCATCGCCTTCGAAAACAGATGGCTGCAGATCGAATGAAGTCGACAGAGGCCTTGAAACAAGCCAGCGCCGACCTGCTGTCCACCATGCCGAATTTCAATACGTTTGAAGACCGGTTGACCATGGAGTTCCGGCGCGCAGCCGCGGCGGATCTGAAGCTATCGGTGCTGGTCGTCTCGATCCGATTGCATGCCGCATTTTCGGAGCCGAGCCTTGGGTTGTCCGCTCTGGGCGATGCTGCACGGGCGGTTTCACGGAAGCTGCGCGAGCAAGACTCCATCTTCATTCTGAGGCCCGCTTATTTTGGCGTGATTCTCCCCGGTGTTGAGCCGACGGGAGCTAAACAATTTTGCGCCAGAATTGCGGAAGGATTATCCGACGCGGCGGGAGCGAGTGATCGCTTTTCCTTTAAGGTCGATTCGATCAGCTATCCTGAGCAGACTTCCAGCGAGCATGATTTGGAATTGGTAGTGAGCGGATGGTTGCCGGAAGCCGGCTCCGCGGAGCCCGCAATAAAAGACGTTCATGCCTACGCTTAGCCTTTAATGAATTGCAGGACGATTCTGAATTGGGCGTTAAATTCCGGAGGCCTTCGGCAGGCCCAATAGATGAATTCTCGTGGCCTTCATCGAGATTCTTCGACGGCTCCCCAATCCAATCCCCAGAAGTTCTCGCAGGAAACAAACTCCACCCCGATCCGCACATCGGTAGAACCCAAGGGACGCTGCCAGGCGACCCGCGCCAGCGCCTTTTCCCCTGTATCCGCGCGCATAACTTCGAGGGTTTCGCCTGCTTTGGCAGGATGCTTGCACCGAACGAGTGCGCCGTAGCGGCTCACCAGCACTGTCTCGGTGTCCTCTTCCCAGGCCCCGCCAATTTTTTCTGAACTGAGCCGCACGGGGATGATCGCCACCTTCCGCGGGCTGCGGCGCAGATGGCGTCCGAGTTCGCTGGCCGACAGGATGATGTGCAGAAGCTTGGCGCGGTCCAGATTGTCGAGGTCCTGGGCAGTGTGTTCAATTTCGTCCGCCTGCCGCATGCCTTCGTGGATGAAGCGGCGCAAGGATTCCGTATCCGTGATGCTCAGGCCGGGCCCTCTCCGGATTTCATCGTAATGGTCCAGCCGCTTGTAGCACACGGAGATGAAATGCTCGCGGCAGAACGCTTCGCCGTCTAGCGACGCTTCGACGGCCAGGCTGCAATCCGCAATGCTGCACTTTTCCGTTCTCGTCATATTTTAAGTCTCAATAAATACGAGATGTGAGGATCCGACAGCACCTTTGGTTAGGACTCCAGGTCAGCACCTTCCCTATCTTAATCTGTTTTAGACGGCCGGAGCGAAACGCGGATTAGACATGCCACGGAAGGATAAATAGAAGCATTGCGCTGGCTTGATGGGTGCGGCGCAAGTGTGGCACCTGACTACGAGCCTGGCGGGACTTTGGGCGCAGCAGACTGAATTCTAGACGTGATTTACAAATGGCCGCCTGGCAGGCACCGCCGCTCGCAGTTTTCATAGGCGGCATCCGCCGGTATGTGTTCCCGGCCAGTCAATTCCTGCTGAAGTGTCGGGAAGTGGACCAGCTTCAGCCCATCCGGCTGCGCCACCCAGATTGGATTGCACTGCGCGTTTTCGTTGAGCAGACAGAGTGTTCTTGCTGATGCGAAATAGCCAATCATGGTCACCTCCAATTTCGCGCAATGGTGCCTGCCGGGAGGCATGGCCGTCTGTGACGCGGGTCACGTCATGATGTGCGCAAGAACGTGCCAGTGATCCGGCCATCCAAGTGATTGGAAGAGTGCGGGCTACTCCGGCATCCAATTCGGACCAATCAGTTCGCGCAACTCCTTGGGGGTCGCCCAGGGAGCGGAGTTCGCGAAGCGTTTCACCCATTCCGGGCCGGCGCCAATCTTCACGCGGTCAGGCGTAAATTCCGGCGAGAGCATGTTGGCCATCAACGCGTAACTAGCGCCGTCGCGGAGTCGCAGCGCTTTCCAGCAGCCGCCCGGTACGGCCACCACGGGCCTTTGCCCGGCGGCGACGTCGCGGCCAAGCGTCACTTTCTCCGCGCGGCCGTCGGGATGAAAGATGAAATAGTCCACAGGGCCGCCCTCGATGAGGATGTGCGTGTCGTCCGGAACGAGCCAGTGGAGATAGTTAATCGGGCGGTCGCGCGTGAGCATGTAATAGTTTTGACTCTGCACGGCAAGCGCGCGTCCGTCCACGGTCACCATCTGCGCCGAGCGGCCGATGATCCCGAGATAGCCCGATTCTTTGGGCAACACGGTGAGGTGGAGCGTTTGGATCAGCTCGCGCGCACGCGCATCCGAATCAGCCTGTGGCGCGGCGCGGAGGGCGATCACGCCGGCAATTGCTAATGTCGCAGCAATTAGGTATTTCATGCCCGCAAGAATAACAAAATCGGTCTTTCCCCGGGTGCCCCATCCTTGCGGTTTATGCAAGGGTGGGGATTTTCGGCCCGGCTCCCTCTCGTCTCATTGTTCCCGCCGCTTAGGAAATCGAAATCCCCACCCTTTGAAAATCGCAAAGGACGGGGCACCCGCCATGCCGGAATCAACGTTGCAGAACAGGTGTACAATGGCCACCGTTCTTGGGTGCAACGTCGGAATTCTTGATAGCAATCGGAACGATCAAAATGAAATCGCTCCTTTTCAGGCGCGGAAATTTGAGGAGGATCCATGGCGGAAGAAAACAAGATTGCGAGTGATGGATTGAGCCGGCGAGAAGTGATCGCGCGCACCACCTGGGCAGGGCTGGGAGTGACCGCCGGTTTGCTTGGAGCGGGCGGGCTGGAAAAACTTTTAGGAGAAGTGCAGCCCCGCGTCGATGAATCCTCGCCGCGCATCTTCGGCGCTTCTGTCGAGAAGCTTCCTCCGATTGACGATCACTACCCGGTGATGCCCAGCTGGGGCACTGAGCTGAAGCAACTTGCGCCGAACGTCTACGCCTACCAGCAGGAGGGCGGCACCGGTCACATCAATGCGGGCATATCCAACGCCGGCCTTTTCGTGGGAGAGGATTCGTTGCTGGTGTTCGATGCGCTGGGATATCCGCTGCAGAGCAAAGCATTCATCGCCGCGGCCAGGAAGGCCGGCGGCGGAAAGCCGATCACGCACTTAATTAACAGCCACCATCACGGCGATCACGTGGCCGGCAACCAATTTTTTCTGCCGGCGCAGATTGCGGGGCATCCTTATTGCCGGCAAGAAGTGTTGAAGGCCATTCCGAATACGCCGGCGTCCTGGCCGAAAACGGAGGGGCAGGCGGACGGCACCGAAGTGCGCAAGCTCGCGCCGCCAACGGTGACGTTTGAAGACCACCTGGTCTACAACATTGGCGGCAACACTGTGGAATTCCGTTTCGTTGGCCCCGCGCACACCTGGGGCGACGTCGTGGCTTATCTGCCGCAGCACAAAATTATGTTCGCAGCGGACCTGGCATTTTTCCACCTCGTGCCCTACTGCCACAACGCGCATGTGTCCAAGTGGATGGAATCGATCGACAAAGTGATGAAGATGGATGTGAACATCATCGTTCCGGGACACGGCCCCGTCGGCGGGAAAAAGGATCTCGCGGAGTCCGGCGAATACTTCCGCTTCCTGAAGACTGAAGTCAAGAAACGCTACGACGCCAAGATGAGCGCAGGCGCAGCCGCCGCGGACATCAAGATGGGCAAGTACGACAACTGGATGGGCCCGGAGCGCCTGCTGATGAACACCGTCCGCTTGTACGACGAATTCAAAGGAACGCTCACGCCAGACATCGATGTAGAAGGCACGAAGCAAGCGATCCTGGAGTACAACTCGATCAAAGCAGCAAGGAAAGGATAGTCTTTAAGTAGGACAGGCTTCCAGCCTGTCGAATTTCGGAGAAGGTTCGGACACGAAAAGCGACAGGCTAGAAGCCTGTCCTACTGAAGTTCAAGCAGCTCCAGGAGAAGTTTCAATTCGCCCACGAACTTTTCCAGCTCCAATACTCGCTCCGTCGTCGCCTCGAGCCGCTGCTTCTTCCACACGAACCACGACTTTCCTTTTTCGGTGATGCGAACAGTCAGATTGCCCTCCAGCAGCATGCACGGTTCGCCGAACACACGAAATCCTCCGTTCGCGACCGGGTCAAGCAGCGCCGCGCAACTTCCCTTCCGCACGCCAACCGCGTTGGCATACAACGGAAACGCGACCAGGATGAATTCCTTCGATACGAGGCGCTCCAGAATCGTGATCTGTTGTGGAGAGAATTCGTTCATGTTGGTCCGAGTTTAGACGCTTGCGAGCAAGGGCAGTAAGAAAAGGCTTTTAACACAGAGGACACAGAGGGGCACAGAGAAATCGTTGAATGTAGAGGGCGCAACGAGAAGTGAGCTGAAACGTTAGTCCCAAGTGTTCCGCGAATTACGAATCACCCTTCGGTCGCGGCAGCGACCTCAAGGCAAGCAACTCACGATTTCCGAGTCACGGGCCACGGTTCGCGGGTCACGATTGATTTCCTCACGCCACCGCCGGATTGGCCTTGCCGTCGCTGGAGGACGCCTTCGCATCTTGCTCGAGCATTTCGATGAGGTGGCGCAGCGAATCGATCAGTTCCGAGCGCGTGACATTGCTTTTGCGAAACTGGATACGCAGCTTGAAAGCCTCGTTCTCCGGCCGATAGTTGAAGATGAAGGGCTGCGGGCGCGGTCCGGCGCTTTGCTCTTCCTGGCGCTCGCGGCGCGCTTCGTCGC
Organism: uncultured Acidobacteriota bacterium; assembly: GCA_963804145.1. Classification (GTDB taxonomy): domain Bacteria; phylum Acidobacteriota; class Terriglobia; order Acidiferrales; family UBA7541; genus Palsa-360. The sequence continues at coordinate 155,982 of CAWDPI010000016.1, forward strand.
GCGTCAGTCCCGCCTGCGCGATGCGGTGGATCGCTTCCTGCATCTTGCGTTCGTTCGGCTGGCGAGCGATCTGCAAAAGCAGCGACTTCGAGACGATGCCGCCCTCAATGCACAGCTTGCGCAGCGCTTCGGGAATCACGCGCAGCGACATCGTTTCGGTCACCGAAGAGCGCGCCTTGGCGATCTTCTTGGCGATGTCTTCGTGCGTGTATTCAAACTGTTCGGCGAGGCGTTGCAGGCCGTCGGCTTCTTCAAACGGCGTCAGGTCCTTGCGCTGCAGATTTTCGATGAGCGCGAGTTCCAGCGTTTCAGCGTCGTCGGCGATTTTTTCGATGCAGGGAACTTCGCGGAGTCCCGCGGCGCGCGAAGCGTGGTAGCGGCGCTCTCCGGAAATAATGTAATAGCAATCGTCGCGCGGCAAAAAGCGCACCAGCAGCGGTTCCAGCACGCCCTTTTCTTTTATGGATTCGGTGAGTTCGCGCAGGTCTCCCAGAAATTTCCGGGGCTGATCGGGGTTGGGCCTGATTTTATCGACCGGAACCATGCGGCCGATGGCTGCGCCGCTGAAATTGGTGATTTGTTCTACGTAGTGCGCGTCATGCCGCATCTTCAGCGTGACGGGCAATCCCATTCTCTTCGACACGTTGGATAACCTCCAGGGCGAGCTTGCCGTAATCCTTCGCGCCGGGTGATTTGGGCGCGAAGGTCATGATTGTTTCTTTGTAGGCTGGGCTCTCCTCCAGGCGCACATTTTTGCCGATGCGCGTCTTGAACAACACCGTGCCGAACACGGAACGAATCTGTTCGTGTGTGTCGCGGGAGATGTTGGTGCGCTTGTCAAACAGCGTGATGACCACGCCGAGCACTTTGAGTTCGGGATTGGGCCGCGCGCGAATCCGCTCGTAAGTTTCGAGCAGGTCGTCCGTGCCCTCGATCGCGAAGTACGCGGCCTGAATCGGAACAAGCAAATGCGTCGAGGCCACCATCGCGTTCACGGTGAGGATGCCCAGCGCGGGCGGCGTATCGATGATGATGTAGTCGTAGTCCTTCAGGACCGGCGCAATGGCGTCTTTGAGCTTGAACGGCGCGTCAAATTGTCCGGAAAGCTGCTGTTCGAGCTTGGCCAGCGCGAGGCGCGAGGGCGCCACCGAAAGCATCGGATTCTTGGTCACCTTGATTATGCTGGCCATTTCGGCGCGATGATCGCCCAGCACGTCAAACATCGACGCCGTTATGTCGGCCATATCGAAGAAAGTGATGCTTGAATTGCCCTGCGGATCGAGGTCGATGAGAAGCGTTCTTTTTTTGCGAAGAGAAATTGCGGCAGCTAGGTTAATGGCTGTGGTCGTCTTCCCCACGCCGCCCTTCTGATTGGCAATGGTCAGGATGGCGGTCATAATCCGTCCCGACAATGTCGGGACATAAATCCTCCCTGGGCGGCAATTTCCCCGCTAGATTTTTCGGGAATGCCCCCAGACATCAGCGCAAGCCCAAATCTACTCGCCCCGGGGAATGAGCGCAAGCGAAAAAGCTGCTCGCGGCTGTGGATCGGGTTCAGAGTATTCTGACGCGCTAACGAAATTGATAAACCGCGTGACGAAATACGATTTGGCCATAGAATTAGGGCATGCAAATTCGCGCCATAATTTTCGATATGGATGGGCTCGTGTTAGGTACAGAGCCGCTCTATCGAATGGCGTGGCAACAAGCGGCAGCCGGGTGCCCCACCCTTTGTGATCTTCAAAGGGTGGGGGTTAGATTTCTGGAATGACCGGAAGTGATGAGATGGGCGCGAATTCTGGGCCGAAAACTCCCACCCTTGCATAAACCGCAAGGATGGGGCACCCGGGGGCAGCGAGCCGCGCCACATGTTATTCTTTCCCCGAAAAAATTGTGTCGTGTCATGCTTCCGGTTTCAGTAGCACAGCCACTCTTGGCTGTGTGGTTTTGAAGGCCGCATGTAAGCTACCGGTTGAATGACGATTCCAAAAACCGCACAGCCAAGAGTGGCTGTGCTACTCGAAGCGAAAGGCGAAGATGAGTGCTGTCGAGCCAGCTCCTCCTCCCACGACTAAAGCGAACGCAACGATCGGCGCTTCCGCTCTGCGCAAGGCCAGCGTGCGCCTCATTCCTCTCATCGCCATTGCTTACGGCGTCGCGTATACGGATCGCGTGAACATCAGCTTTGCGGCGCTGCAGATGAATCGCGACCTGCACTTCAGCGCGTCGGCCTACGGCCTGGGCGCGGGGCTTTTCTTTCTGAGCTATGCGGCTTGCGAGATACCCTCGAACCTGTTGCTGTACCGGTTCGGCGCGCGCCGGTGGATCGCGCGAATCATGATCACCTGGGGCCTCCTGGCCATGAGCATGATGTTCGTGAAGACGCCGCTGGAGTTCTACGCCGTGCGTTTTCTGCTGGGCATGGCCGAAGCGGGCTTCTTCCCCGGCGTGGTCTTCTACCTTAGCCAATGGTTTCCGGCAAACGTGCGCGCGCGAACCGTCAGCCGCTTCTACGTGGCGCTGCCGCTCAGCTCCGTCTTCATGGGCGGACTGGCGGGCGCGCTGCTCAATCTCCAGGGGCGTTTCGGCCTCGCCGGATGGCAATGGCTGTTTCTGGCGGAGGGTCTTCCCGCCGTGATTCTCAGTGTCATCTTTCCTCGCCTATTTGCCGAACACGCCGGCCGAAGCGAAGTGGCTCACCGCCGCGGAACGGGACTGGCTAGTCGAGCGGCTGCGTGTGGAGAATGAATCGATCGGGGCCCCGTCCGGAACCTCGACCGGCGAGCGCCATGCCGAAGGCGTGTTCCACGCCATTCTGAATCCGCAGGTGTGGCAGCTCGGCATTTATTTGCTGTGCATCTACATCGGCTTTTATGCGTTCTCGTTTTCGGCGCCGGTGCTCATACAGCAGGCCACGGGACTCAGCAACACGAATGTGGGGTTTGCGATTGCGATCATGGGCGTCCTTGGCGCGCTCGGCCTGGTCCTCAACGGGCAGCACTCGGACCGCGCGGGCGAGCGCTACCTGCATCTCGTCGTGCCCTGCGTCCTGATCGCCGCAGCGTTTATCGTCGGCGGCCTCACCGTCGCGCCGATCTTCGCAATCCCGGCCTACGCGATCATCTTCATCGGGTTCAACGCGACCGCCGGCCCCTCGTGGGCCATCGCTTCCAGCTTTCTTACGGGCAGATCCGCGGCCGCAGGCATCGCTACGGCAAACACCATCGCCATTATCGGAGGATTTGTCGGACCCTATTGGATGGGCCGCGCAAAAGATTTCACTGGGAATTATCAGAGCGGCCTGCTGACGCTGGCCATCCCGGCGCTTGCCGGCGTGGCCATTTTGCTTTTCATGCGCCAGCGGTAGGACAGGCTTCCAGCCTGTCAGCTTTTGACTTCTGCCGATGTGAGCAAAAAGTCAAACCCAGACAGGCTGGAAGCCTGTCCAACATACCAAATTCTACTCCCCCGTGATCGGCTGGAAATCCTCGTGCGGTAGCGGACGAATCTCCGGATCGCGCATGATCATTCTCGCGCAGGTATTCCACCGCAGAATCGCATCATCATTGCCGGGCGGCCGCAGAGCCTCAGCGCGCTCGTATTGTTCCATGGCCTGGCGCAGCGCGTAATACGCAACAGAATTACTGCCGTGCCCGCCCTGGCGAAGATGGGCGTGCCCATTTCTCTCCGCAATGATGCCGGAATAGTAGGCGCGCTCGTAGTCGCCCTTGATCTGCGTCAGGACTTCGCGAGCCTTCGCCACGGTCATGCCGCTGCCGAATTGATCCGTGCGCGCCAGCAGGAGCGCAATCAACGCTTGTTGGTGATCGGGCGCGACCGTCAAAATATCCAGGCAGATGCTTTCCGCGAGATTAGGTTCGCTCAGCAGGCGGTAGCGCTCCACTTTTGCAAGCGCCTCCGGAATACTCTCCACTGAAATAGGTTTCAAGTCGAAATGCATAAAAACCTCCTACCGTTCACTCGTACTGAACATGCGGAACAGCTTTGAGAGCGGATCGAAGAACCGATCCACGACACGTTCCTTCAGGGGAATAATCGCGTTGTCGGTAATGGTGATATTTTCCGGGCAGACCTTGGTGCAGCATTTCGTGATGTTGCACAGCCCGATGCCCTGCTCTTTCCTCAAATCGCTGACGCGATCCTCGACGTCAAGCGGGTGCATTTCCAGCGCGGCGGTGTACACCAGAAATCGCGGGCCGATGAACTGGTCGTGCATGTGGTGGTCGCGCAGCACGTGGCAAACGTCCTGGCAAAGAAAGCACTCGATGCATTTGCGAAATTCCTGCACGCGGTCCACGTCCGTCTGCGCCATGCGCCACGTTCCGTCGGGCGCGTCAGGAGGCCGCGGCTTGAATTCCTTGATCTTTTTTTTCACCTCATAGTTCCACGAAACATCGGTGACAAGGTCCCGGATGTGCGGAAACGCTTTCATCGGCTCGACTGTTACGGGCCGGTCGAGCGGAATCGAATTCAGGCGCGTCATGCACATCAGCCTGGGCGAGCCGTTGATCTCCGCCGAGCAGGAGCCGCACTTGCCCGCCTTGCAATTCCAGCGTATGGCCAGGTCGAACGCCTGCGACGCCTGAATCTGGTGAATCGCGTCGAGCACCACCATCCCTTCCGAAATCTCGATGGTGTAATCGCGGTATTGTCCGGCGCCTTGCTCCCCGCGCCAAATTCGGAACGTTGCGGTGGGCATCACTTCATCTCCTGAATGATCTGCTTCAATTCTTCGGGCATCGGCGGAATCGGTTCGCGGCGCAACCGTACCTCGCCCGAAGGGCCTTTCGAGACCACGATGTTGAAGCCGGCGTACTCGTCACTCTTCGTGGGGTAGTCGTCGCGGAATTGCGCGCCGCGGCTTTCTTTTCGCTCCAGCGCCGCCCGCGTGACCATCTCTGACACCACGACCAGGTTTTGCAAATCGAGCGCCGTGTGCCACCCGGAGTTGTATTCGCGGTGTCCCGGAACTCCGGCGTTCTCCGCCTGCTTCTTGTATTCCTCGATGGTAGCGAGCGCCCGCAGCATTTCATCTTCCTGGCGGACGATGCCGACCAAATCCTGCATGGTCTCCTGCAACGCGTACTGAATGATGTACGGCGCGGGGCCGTGATTCTCAAAAGGCTTCAGCGCGCGCTTCTCCGCCGCCGCGAGCTCGTCCGGATTCACTTTCCCCTGAGCGTGTTCTTTCGCAAAGCGCGCCGCATACGCGCCGGCTCGTTTTCCGAACACCAGCAAATCCGAAAGCGAATTTCCTCCGAGGCGATTTGCGCCATGCAGCCCCGCCGCGCATTCTCCTGCGGCAAAAAGGCCAGGAACGTCGGACATCTGCGATTCGGCGTCCACGCGCACGCCGCCCATCATGTAGTGCGTGGTCGGCCCAACCTCCATGGGTTCCTTGGTGATGTCGATGCCCGCGAGTTGCATGAACTGGTGGTACATGCTGGGAAGTTTTTTCTTGATGTGTTCGGCGGCGTTGGGAATTCGATCCTTGATCCAGGCGATGTCGAGGAACACGCCGCCGTGGGGGCTGCCGCGCCCCTCGCGCACTTCTGTCCGGATGCAGCGCGCCACGTGATCGCGCGTCAGCAATTCGGGAGGGCGGCGGGCATTCTTGTCGCCCTGCGTATACCGCCAGCCTTCCTCTTCGTTGTCGGCAGTTTGGCCCGCGTATAGCGGCGGAATGGAATCGAACATGAAGCGGCGTCCCTCCTTATTGCGGAGCACGCCTCCATCGCCGCGAACTCCTTCCGTGACCAGAAGGCCGCAAACGCTCGGCGGCCAGATCATTCCGGTCGGATGGAATTGCACGAATTCCATGTCCTGCAGCCCCGCGCCCGCCTCGTAGGCAAGCGCCAGGCCGTCGCCCGTGTACTCCCAACTGTTGCTCGTAATTTTGTAGGCCCGCCCGATCCCGCCCGTCGCCAGCACCACCGCCTTGGCCCGGAACAGATGAAACCTGCCGCGCTCGCGGTCATATCCAAACGCGCCGACCACGCGGTCGCCATCCTTCACGAGCGTTACGACCGTGTATTCCATGAAGACGTCGAGGCCCAGATGAATGCCGTGGTCCTGCAGCGTGCGAATCATTTCCAGGCCGGTGCGGTCGCCCACGTGCGCGAGGCGCGGGTAGCGGTGGCCGCCGAAATTGCGTTGCAGAATGCGTCCGTCAGGCGTGCGATCGAAGAGCGCGCCCCAGGCTTCGAGTTCGTGCACGCACTGCGGCGCTTCCTTGGCGTGCAGTTCGGCCATGCGCCAGTTGTTCAGGTACTGGCCTCCTCGCATGGTGTCGGCGAAGTGGACGCGCCAGCTGTCGCGGTCATCGGTGTTGGCGAGCGCAGCGGCGATGCCGCCTTCGGCCATGACCGTGTGCGCCTTGCCCAAGTAGCGATTTCGTGATCACCGCTACTTTCACACCTGCGGCCGAAGCTTCGACGGCGGCGCGCAGTCCCGCGCCTCCGGCGCCAATCACGAGCACATCGTGTTCGTGCTGTATGTACTCGGTCACTAGAAGATCCTCCAGTCGCTCCACACGCCCATCGAGCACATCCGAACGTACAAATCAGAAAACGCGACCCAGATCAGGCTGCACCAGGCGAAAAGCATGTGGCTGCGATTGAGGCAACTGACGCAGTCGTAGGCCTGCTTGCGAACCGGCGCGCCGGAAAGGCGGTCGCGAATCCCGCCGATCAGGTGGCGAAGCGAGTGGCACCCCAAGGCATAGCAGCTCAGCAAGATCACATTGACCAGCAGCACAAGGGAGCCGACACCAATGCCAAAGTGGCCGTCAAACCAAAAACCATCCCAGGCATCGCGAGCAAGGATGACGAGGAACACCAATGCGAGGTAGAGAAAATAGCGATGTACATTTTGCAGGATGAGGGGAAACGAACGTTCTCCAAGGTACGTCTTGCGTGGCTCACCCACGGTGCACGAAGGAGGGTCCGCCCAAAACGCTTTGTAATACGCTCCCCGATAGTAGTAGCAAGTCACACGGAAGCCGCCCGGCGCCCACAGGATGAGCATCGCTGCCGTAACCCATGCCGGCATCCACTCCGGCTTGACTCCGAACCAGGCGTGCAAAGGATCGCCAAACAATTCCGGCGAATACATCGGAGAGAGGTACGGACCAAACCTGTAGTGCTGGCCCTGAAGAGCTGCCCATGTGGAGTAAACGATGAAACCGGAGAGGCCGAGAAAGACAACCAGCGGTTGCACCCACCAGTTATCGATTCGCGAGGTTTGCGCAAACTGCGAGCGCACCAACGGCACGTCAACTTGAGCCATTGCGGTTCTCCTGACTTTTCGGGGCTTGTTCGGCGAATAAAGGGATTGCGAAGCTAGAATTGCCCGTGGGGGGCCCTGATGATGCAAAGGCCGTCCTAGCCGCGCCGGGGCCCGATGTACGTTCTGGCCTGGGTCACCCCCGAAAATGTCGCCTGAATTAAGGATGAATCTGCCGCGTAGGTACCACGAAAAGAAAAACCATGTCAATGTGAATTTCCGGTCGGCGACGTTCTCTTTGATTGTGCAAGATGCCAGGGGACGGGTTTTTAGGAGATTTTAGAGTTGTTTGTCCTTAAGGATCGTTTCCCCTTTCGTGAGCCAGGACAGGCCGAAGGACATGGTTGCGACGGACTCAAGCCAAAATACCGGGCTGAACCCCTGCAAACGGTCCTCGATTGAAGATAGTTTGACTATACCTATTAGCAGGAGGCAAGCAAGGATGATATATCCGCACACGCGATAGACCATGTTTCTCTTGAGTTTCTGCGGCGTGGGGCGGTTCTCCTGGGCGGTCTTCGTGAACAAGGCAATCGAGAAGTAGGCCAGCGTGAGGTAAAAGAGCGCCGCGAACGACAGGTGTACGCCACCGATAATTTGTTCTCGCGAAGTTGCGCCCGCGTCCGGGGTCGTCGGAAGAAGCGCCACGCCGATCACGAAGGCGCTCGCCAGCCGCCCGGCGATCTCGTCTTGCCGGTCGTACCCTCTGGTGCACAACAGGAATACTCCGAGCGCGCATAAGCTCCCCTCGAAAACGGTGCGCATATCCGTGTAGTGGTAACTGCTGATCGAGGATTGTATTCCCGGACCTTGCAGGAGAATTTTTCCGACAACTAGCACGGGGGGAAGCGCGATTCCAATAAACCCAACGGCCTGCCGCATAGCCAGATAAGAAAGTACCAGGGGATTTTGAGGTGTGGATTGTTGGTCCATGGCAAGCCTCCGTTTGTTTGGAATTTAGCCCCACTTCAGGCCGTGACGCACGGCCTTGCAATTCCTGGCGGAGAATATCACACCTGCCGATAATACCAATGCCTTAAGTTTACATGAAGTTATGATATCCGGTCAGGGCGGCCCGTTCACATGGCCTTTGAAAACAGGCGCGCAGGCTGCTAGTCTGCTCATCGTCAGCAGGAATTTATTTCGTGCGATGCAGGCCAGGAGGAATCTTTCACGTGCCCGAGAAAGTCGATCTTTACGACAGCGCGTACGGCAACAATGAATCGGACGCTTACCGGCAGGTGCGGATCGAGACCTATGGGGCGGACCTTGGGCAAACCAGCTGGGTCGGCGCCGAGGAACTGGCCGAGATCCCGCGCTTGCTGCAAATCGACGCGTCGAGCAACGCGCTCGAAATCGGCTGCGGCGCCGGTGGATGCGCTCTGCATTTTGCCGCCACGATTGGCTGCCGCGTTACCGGGATTGACCTGAATGCGCACGGCATCCGCGCCGCCCAGCACTCTGCCGACGCCGGCCAGATTGCGGATCGCGCGCGCTTCCTCGAACACGACGCCAGCACTCGCCTTCCCTTCCCCGACGAGACATTCGACGCGGCGTATTCCAACGACGCCTTCTGCCACATTCCCAACCGCCTGGGCTTGCTTCGCGAATGCCGGCGCGTGCTGAAACCGGGCGCTCGCCTGCTCTTCAGCGACGCACTCGTGGTGAATGGCGCGCTCTCCCACGAAGAAATCGCCGCGCGCAGCTCGATTGGCTACTACATTTTCGTGCCGCGCGGAGAAAACGAACGCCTCATCCTTGAGGCAGGCCTACCATTCGTCGAGGCGCGAGATACAACAGGACAGGCTGCCGCGATTTCGCAACGCTGGCACGACGCACGCGCGCGCAGAAAGAACGTGTTATCAAAGATGGAAGGCGAGGCGAACTATGAGGGCCTTCAGCGTTTTCTCAGTTGCGTGCACACTTTGACGTCTGAAAACCGCCTAGCGCGAATCGTTTATATTGCAAAAAAGTAGGACAGGCTTCCAGCCTGTCGGTTTTGACTTCCGTTGAGTCAGCAAAAATCAAAACCGACAAGCTGAAAGCCTGCCCCACCCAATTCACATTTTATATCGGCCGAGGTCCTCATCGGAGAGCCCCTCCAGCCATTTGCGGAGTTCTTCGCTGGTGGATTTTTCGGAGATGGCGCTGGAAATTTTCGAGCTTTTCAGGACTTCGTCTTCCACAAAAATAGGGCAATCGACGCGCAGGGCCAGCGCCAGGGCGTCGCTCGGTCGCGAATCGATCGAAAAAATTTCGCCGTTGCGCTCCACCCAGATCAGCGCATAAAACGTGTCGTCCTTCAGATCGTTGACGACAACTTTTTGCACGCGCACATCGAGGCCCAGGAACACGTTGCGCAAGAGGTCGTGCGTCATGGGGCGGGGAGTCTGCACTTTTTCGATTTCGAGCGCGATGGCGTTGGCTTCGTAAATCCCCACCCAGATCGGCAGCACAGCAGTGCCCTGCGCATCCTTCAGCACAACGATGGGCATGTTCGTTACGGGGTCCATCATCAGTCCGCGGATCTTCATTTCGACTTCCATCGAATCCTCCCCGGACATAGGTGCGTGTCAGCTTGTACGGCCAGCGGAAAAAATGCCGCACCTTTTTGTCATTCTGAGCGAAGCGAAGAATCTCTCTTCTTTCCTTGGCTTCAAACCGAAGAGAGATTCCTCGCTTTGCTCGGAATGACAAAATAAATCACTTTTCCCGCAGTGCAATTCGCACAACCAAAAAATCAAATCACGTGCTCACCAACGAGACAGTTCGGGCTGGCGCTCGAAACTCGCACTGGAACATATTCTCCCAGAAGGTTCTCCTGCGGCGAAGTGAAATTTAGAATGCGGTTGCTGGAACAGCGACCCGACCACTGGCCGGGACGCCGCGAGCCCCCGTCCACGAGAACTTCAAATGTTTCCCCGACCAGCGCTTCGTTGCGCGCGCGCTGGATTTCGCGCTGGCGGTCCATCACCACCGCGAGACGCCGGCCCTTCTCTTCCTCGGACACAGCGTCGGCCATGTGTTGCGCCGTCGTGTTCGGCCGCGGCGAATACTGGAAGGCAAACACTCCGTCATATTGCGCGGCGTCGAGCAGGGAAAGCGTCTCCTCGAGGTCCTCTTCGGTTTCTCCGGGAAAGCCCACGATGATGTCCGACGTCACGCTGATCGGCCGGCGCGCTTCGCGAATCATCGCGATCTTCTCGAGATATTCCTCGCGCGTGTAGGTGCGCAGCATGGCCCGCAGGATGCGTGTCGATCCCGACTGCACGGGCAGGTGGACGTGGTCGCACAACTGCGGCACCGCATCGATGGCCTCGACGATGTCGCGTCCGAAGTCCCGCGGATGTGACGTCGTGAAACGCACGCGCCGAATTCCCGGAACCGCCGCAACGGCTTTCAGAAGCTCCGCGAAGGACATTCGTTTCGCTGAAGGATCCGCGTAGGAATTCACCGTCTGCCCGAGGAGCTGGATTTCCGAGTAGCCCGCATCAGCCAGCCGGCGCACTTCTTCAAGGACCGATGCGCTCGCTCGGCTGCGCTCCGGCCCTCGCGTGTACGGCACGACGCAATAGGAGCAGGCCTTATCGCAGCCCTCGATAATCGTCAGATAGGCGCGGAACGGATTGTCGCGCCGCGTAATTTCCGTTTCAAATGTCGCGTCGGTGTCCTTGTCCAGGCCCATGACGCGGCGGTTTCCCGCTTCCAATTCCGCAATCAGGTCGGGCAGCTTGCTGTAACTCGCCGAGCCGCACACCAGCCGCACCCAGGGAGAGCGCTCGAAAATCTCTTCCCCTTCCTGCTGCGCGACGCAGCCCAGAACGCCGATAATTTTTTCATCGCCCGGATATTTCCGGTAGGCCCCGAGGCGCGAGAATATTTTCTGCGCGGCCTTTTCCCGGATGCTGCAGGTGTTATAGAGGACCAGCCTGGCCGCGTCGATCGTTTCCACTTGCTGGTATCCGCGGCCGAGGAGCACTCCGGCCACTTTCTCGGAATCGTGGACGTTCATCTGGCAGCCGAACGTCTCAAGATAGAAAGTATTGTCTCCCGGCGCGCCGGCAGAAAGCGCGGCTGCGCATTCGGGCGAAGCGGCGTTCGCGCCGGTCAGTGTGTCGAGACGAATGTCGAATTGCTGCGTCATCAGTTCCGCCTAAATCATACCATATCGATTTCAGAGGCAGGGTTGAGTGGCGCGGGCTTCAGCCTGCGCGGTTTGGATCTTAGCAAGGGCCAACCCCCGCAGGCTGAAGCCCGCGCCACTTGGCCTGCAGTCCGATTTCTCCTCTTTTCTCTGCGTTCTCTGTGTTAAGATTTTATTCTCCCCAGCTGCTCCGCGAGCAACATGCGGAATCCAAAATACATCGTAATACGATGTGTTATACTGATGAGGCACAATCAAGCACCTTCGCGCCGGTTATCGTTTGACCGCGTTTTGGGCGTGTGCTAGGTTGCCCGTAGGGGCCATTGATCGGCTTTCTGAGGGGGAGACCATTTCGTTATCCGCATTTTTGCTGTATGCCGGCCAACTGAACACGCTAATCGAGCAAACAGGATGGGTCGCTCGTGTCGTTCTCGCGATGCTCCTGGCCTTTTCTCTTTTTTCCTGGGCGCTCATCCTTCAAAAATTGGGCATGTTCTCGCGCATCAACCGCCAGACTTCCCTGTTCCTCCGCATCTTCCGCGCCAACAGAACTCTTCCCGATCCGAGGCAGATGGGTGGAGGCGGTTCTCCGCTCGAATCGGTGTACAGCGCCGGTTACCGCGAGATCGAAAGCCAGGTCCGGACGGGAAACCCGCAAGGCAAAGTCACGAGCCTCAATGCCGTCACTGTGACCATGCAGCTGGCCGCCGGCGACGAAGTCCGCAGAGTGGAAAAGTACATGCCGTGGCTCGCGACAACGGGATCAGTCACGCCTTTCATCGGGCTTTTCGGTACCGTGTGGGGCGTCATGGACGCGTTTACAGGCTTGGGCACGGCCGGGGCCGCGAGCCTTCGCGCGGTTGCTCCAGGCATCGCCGAAGCGTTGATCACCACAGCCGCGGGGCTTTTCACCGCCGTTCCCGCCGTGATCGCATACAACCACTTTTTGCACGACATCAGGGATCTCAGCTCGCGAATGGATAGTTTCGCGCTGGAAGTCACAGCCGTAGTCGAAAAACTCTATCCGGGCCAGCGGTGAAATATTGAAGCGAGGCAAAATTCTTTAACACAGAGGACACCGAGTAAAAGATGAGAAAACATTCCCAATCCGAATCTGTGCCCTCGGTTTTCTCTGCGTTCTCTGTGTTAGGGCTTTTTCTTTCTTTTGAATTTAGATAGCGCGGCCCGCAGCTAGAAGAAAACGAAGATGCCACAACTGGCTCGCCAAACCGGGACTTCTCTTTCGGAGATCAACATTGTCCCCTTCGTGGACGTCATGCTCGTTCTCCTGGTGATTTTCATGATCACCGCGCCGATTCTGCAGTCCGGCATCGAAGTGGACGTGCCGAAGACCAAGACGGTGAAGGAAATTTCCGATTCGCGCGTCGTCGTTTCCATCGATCGCGCCCAGCGTATTTATATCGGAGACGACGCGGTCAACATCCACGAGCTGGGTGACAAGGTCCACGCCCAAATGCATAATCCGCAAGGTGAAGCGGTTTATCTGCGCTGCGATAAGACGGTTCCATTCGGCGCGTTTGCCCTCGTGGTAGACACCATGCGCCAATCCGGCATCCAAAATATCAGCGTGGTGACGGAGCCTCTCGACGATACTCCTCACTGATCCTTATGTCTTATACCCCTCACCATCCCGGCGCCGAAAGTCTGAAGAAGCCCTTCTTGTGGTCGGTAGTTTTTCACGGGCTCCTGTTCGGCTCGCTAACGGTTTCCACCATCTACTCGCATAGCGGCGATATGTGGGGAAGCGCCGGAGGGGACGGCGCCGTTTCCGTCGGGCTCGTCGCGAAACTTCCCGGTATCATGTTGCCGCGCCCCGAAGCTGTGACCCAAAGCCAGACGGTGGACACCAGCAAAGGTCTCTACAAATCCGAGCCGCCGAAGCCCCAGCCCAAGGAAATCGAGCCGGACGTAAAAAAGATTCCGGAATTCACCAAGGAAAAGGCCCCCAAAATCGTCACTCGCCCATCCAAGGTTTTCGAGGATAAGACTCCGCCGCCGACGAACGCTGTCCCCTACGGAGGGGGAGGTTCCCCGGCGCTTCCGTACTCGTCGTTCGCGATGAATGGTCCAACGCAGGGCGGCATGGGATTCAGCGGCCCCGGCGGCGGTGATTTCGCCGGCAAATTTCCTTCCTATGTGGATGCGGTGCGAAACAGGATCAGCAGCAACTGGTTGCAGTCCACGGTGGACCCCGCCGTGCGCTGGGCCCCGCGAGCGAGTTTTTCGTTCACGATCTTGCGGGACGGAACGGTCACGAACGTTCAGATGTTGCAGTCAAGCGGCAATCGATCGGTCGACAATTCGGCCTTGCGCGCCATTCAGAGTTCGAGCCCCATGTCGGCGTTGCCCTCGAATTATTCGGGCAGCAGCGTTACCGTCGAGTTTTGGTTCGATTTTCGCCGATAGAAATCATAGGGATGGTTGAATGAATAGACGCACACATCAAAACCGGGAAAGAAGCAGCAGGATTCCTGCGCAAAACAATCGATCGGAAAGTGTACCTTCCCGTCTGAATCCGTATCAGTGTTTATCCGTGTTCATCTGTGGTTTCATCCTCCTGCTTTGCTCCGCTCCGGCTTCGGCGCAGGACTGGTTCAAAACCGGCACGGGGCTTGGCGTTTCAAAGGCGCGAGTCGGCGTGGCGGATTTTGCGGCCAAGGATACTCCTTCGCAGCCACTGGCCGCACTTTTCAGCGATGTAGTGAGGACTGACCTGGATTACAGCGGAATCCTCGACCTGGTCAGCAAGAGTTTCAACCCGTTGCAGTCGCCCGGAACTCCCGCGGAAGTCGATTACAAGGGTTGGTCCAGCGCGCCCGCATCGGCGCAACTGCTCGCGTTCGGCAATTTTACTGTAAACGGCTCGAACGTTGAGATTCAAGCCTGGCTCAATGATGTGCGGGACGCTTCCCTGCCGCCGGTAATTGGAAAAATATATCGCGGAGAGGCCACCGAGACGCAGGTCCGCACGTTCGCTCACCAATTCGCTGATGAAATCATAAGCAAACTTTCCGGCGGCTTGCCCGGAATCGCGAGCACGCAGATCGCCTTTGTCAGCAATCGCAGCGGCAACAAGGAAATCTGGGCCATGGATTACGACGGCGAAAACCAGCGCCAGCTGACGCAGATCCACACCATCTCACTCACTCCGCGCTGGTCGCCCGATGCTTCGCGCATCGCATTCACATGTTTCGCCCAGCCCGGCAGCAGCACCGTTCTGACGGCTCAGATCTGCGTTTACTCGATGCTGACCAATCACCTGATATCCTGGCCGCACTTCAAGGGCACCAATTCCTCGCCGTCCTGGTCACCCGACGGTTCACAGCTCATGTTCATGTCCAGCATGTTCGGAAATCCGGAGCTATTCATCACGGATGCATCGGGCCAGCGCCCCAAGCGTCTCACCTATTCGAACGGATCAAACACGTCACCGTCCTGGAATCCCAAGACAGGCCAGCAGGTCGCCTTTGTGAGCGACCGCGGCGGCATCCCGCAGCTCTACACGATGAATGCGGACGGATCGAGCCAGGCCAAAGTGGATTTGCCGGACATGGGCTATGTGATCGATCCGGCGTGGTCCCCCAACGGCCAGTTGCTGGCGTTCAGCTGGCGGCGCCCCAACGGAAACTATGACCTTTATGTGATGGAAATTGTCACTCGCCAGCTCGTCGAGTTGACGCGCGACGTCGGCCGCAACGAGCGGCCCAGCTGGGCGTCTGATGGGCGCCATCTCGTGTTCGAATCGACGCGAACGGGAACGCGGCAAATTTGGTCCATGCTTGCCGACGGAACACAGGCCCGCCAGCTCACCAAACAGGGGCAGAACGAATCGCCCAACTGGTCGCCCAAATGAGGCGCTCCCGGGCCACCATAACGGATTCGGAACCAGTGAGGTCAGACAGCTCAACTTCGTATTTGCACTCACCACCGAAGCTCACGTAAATTGTTAAAGGAGGAAGAAGAAGAAAGATGCGGACACGTACGCACGCCAGGATTCTATTTGGTACCTTGCTCGCCATCCTCGCTCTGAGCGCGGCATGCAAGAAGCCTGCGCCACAGGCGCCACCTCCACCCCCACCGCCTCCAGCGGCTCCGCCGGCTAAGCCGACGGTGAATCTGCAGGCGTCTTCCAATATCATCCAGAGAGGCGAGTCGGTCACCTTGACCTGGTCTTCGACCAATGCGACCACTCTGAGCCTGTCGCCGGGAATCGGCAACGTTTCGGCGGAAGGTACTCAGCGTGTGACTCCGCAGGATTCGATCACCTACACAATTACCGCGACTGGGCCGGGCGGCTCGGCCGACGCCAACGTGCACATCACGGTCAGTGCACCGCCGCCTCCCGCGCCGAGGGCCGCCGAGCCTACGCTGCAGGAGCTATTCGACAGAGGAGTGAAGGACGCTTATTTCGAATACGACAAAGCGGATATTCGCCCTGACGCTCGCGACGCCCTCTCGCAAACCGCCCAGTTCTTGCGCTCCTATCCGCAAGTCAAAGTCGTTATTGAAGGCCATTGCGACGAACGCGGGTCCACGGAGTACAATCTGGCTCTTGGGGACCGACGGGCCGCTGCGGCAAAACAGTTCCTGGCTTCGCTGGGAATTTCGGCTGACCGGATGGAAACAGTCAGCTACGGCAAGGAACGCCCGTTCTGCTCCGCTTCCACTGAGGAGTGCTATCAGCAGAATCGCAGGGCGCACATCATCATGGGTAAGTAGCTGGATCAACCTTCGGGGCTTGCCGGTCAACGTGCGGCCGGCAAGCCCCGGAGAACTACCTAAAACGAGGAGACCCCCTCGGAGGAGGCCCACCTTGCGTATGCGCATTCGATGGATACTATTTTTTGGCGCCGCCATGCTCGCAGGAGCACTTGGCGGCACGTTGTTTGGACCCGCTCCGGCGGGCGCGGTTGCGCGCGAAATCATTGAACTCCAGACCGGCGTGACCCAGCTGATTCAGGGCCAGCAGAGCATGCAGACGGAGATCACGCAAAATGCCGCCGTGCAGCGCACGCTCATCGAGCAGTCGCTGGACTCCGTCAACAAGCTCAACACTTCCATGTCCGCGGTTCAGAAGACCACGCAGGACTTCTCGGCGGCTTCCGGCGCGCGCCTGGACACCATGGGCACGCAGGTGCAAGGCCTCTCGGATAACGTGGCTGACCTGCAGGCGCGTTTGGGCAAGCTCGATCAGAAACTCACCGACATCCAGAACACGTTGCAAAACGTGGATTCAAAACTGGCCTCGCCCGCGCCGGCGCCCGGAGCGGCCCCTCCCGCTGCGATGAACGGGCCGAGCGGGAATGTACCGACGATCCCGCCCGGAGGCCCTGCCCCGTCCGCTTCCGGCCCTCCCGCTTCCGCCGATGTGTTGTATTCAAACGCCCTGCGGGACATCAACGGCAAGCATTACGATCTGGCCACGCAGGAGTTTCAAGACTACCTGAAGTATTACGGCGACACGGACCTGGCTTCCAACGCCCAATTTTATCTTGGCGAAGTGGCCTTCATGCAAAGCCAGTTCCAAGTGGCGCTCGACTCGTACAACAGAGTGATTGAAAATTACCCGAAGAGCTTCAAGACGGCTTCGGCGCGGATGCGAAAAGGCTTTTGCCTTGCGGAGCTTGGCCAGAAGGCTTCCGCCGTGCGCGAATTGCGCGCGGTAGTTCGCCTGTACCCCGGCACGGACGAAGCCAAGCGCTCCGCCGCCAAGCTGAAGGAAATGGGCGCGACCGCCGGCTAGTATTCCGTGGCCCGCTTGCCCTGAGCTCTGGCGAAGGGTGCCTCGTGATCCGTGAAAGAATTTTCCGCCCGGGCTTTCTGACGCGCATTCCCTCTTTCTCTGTGACCTCGTTTTTCTCTGCGTTCTCTGTGTTAAGCCTTTCCCCGGCAAAATTTGCGCGCCGCCTGTGGCCGTGTTATCTTCCTTAGTTAATTGGAGAAAAAATATGTCCGTCAATAAAGTAATTTTGGTGGGACGTTTGGGCCGCGATCCGGAGACGCGCTATACCTCCGGTGGCCAGTCCGTGTGTCATTTTTCGCTCGCTACGGATGAGACTTTCAAGGACAAGAGTGGCGAGCGGCAAAAGCGCACCGAGTGGCACAAAATTGTCGCCTGGGGAAAGAAGGCTGAATTTGCCCAGCAGTATTTGAAAAAGGGCCAGGAAATCTACGTCGAAGGCAGCATCCGAACGAATGAGTGGACCGACAAGGAAAACCAAAAAAGGACCACCATCGAAATCATCGCCTCGGATTTCCGGTTTGTCGGCTCAAAGCAGGATTCGGCCGGCTCAAGCTACCGCAGCAATGCCGCAGCAGCTTCCGCTTCGCCGGACTTTGACGGAGGCGCTCCCGCGGAGCGCGAACAATCGGCCCCCGAAGTAACCGACGAAGACATCCCGTTTTAGTAGGACAGCCACTCCTGGCTGTCCTCGGGCGCGGTGACAATATCGAGAGGACAGCCAGGAGTGGCTGTCCTACTCATACCGCAGCGCTTCAATCGGGTCGAGCTGCGCGGCCTTGTGCGCAGGATAGTAGCCGAAGAAGATTCCCACCGCCGCTGAAAATATCACCGCGGCGATGATCGCCTTGCCGGAAATAAGCGTAGGCCATGACAGCAGGTTGCTGATCAGCGCCGAACCCACCAGTCCAAACACAATTCCGATAAACCCGCCCATCATGCTGAGCGTCACCGCCTCTACCAGGAATTGCCGCCGCACGTCGTCTTCGGTTGCCCCGACGGCCATCCGAACGCCAATCTCCCGCGTACGTTCGGTGACCGAAACGAGCATGATGTTCATGATTCCGATTCCGCCCACCAGCAGGGAAACCGAGGCGATTCCTCCCAGCAGCAGCGTCATCACCGATTGCGTCTGGTCCGCCAGGTCCTCGATGTCCGCCTGCGTGCGGACCAGGAAATCGTCATCCGTGCCGGCGCGCAGGCGGTGCCGCTCGCGCAGCAAGCTCGTAATCGGAGCGACTGCCGCGATGGACGCAGGTTGGGAGACAGCGGATGCGTTGATGGTCTGCAGCCAGGTGATGCCCTGGATTTTGCGCTGTACAGTGGTGTATGGCGCGAAGATGATGTCGTCCTGATCCTGCCCCACGGTGCTCTGCCCCTTCGAGGAAAGCACGCCATCGACGCGGAACGGCAGGTTGCCGATCCGTATGGTTTTCCCTATCGGATCCTCATCCAGGAATAGTATTTTCTCAACCGTGGTTCCGAGTACGCACACATTCGCGGCCAGGTCGACTTCCTCATCGCTGAAAACCGATCCGGCCTGCACAGGCCATGTCCGGATATCGAAATAGTTGGGCGTTGTGCCCGTGACCCGCGTGTTCCAATTTTGATTTCCGTACACGATTTGCTGGCTATTCGACAAGGACGGCGCGGCCTGTTTGATGAGCGGGATCTCTCGAAGGATCGCATTCATGTCATCCACCGTGAGCGTCTTTACGCCTCCATACCCCTGGCGCACGCCGCCCGCACGGTTGCTTCCTGCTGCGATGAATACCGCGTTGGTTCCCATTGCCGCGATTCCTTGCTGGACCAGATAGTTCGCGCCCTGGCCGATGCTCACCACAGCGATCACCGCACCGACTCCGATGATGATTCCCAGCATCGTCAACGCCGAGCGCATTTTATTTCTAGCCAGGGCCCGCAACGCCAACCGGAATGTATTCATGAAGTCCATAGGGAATCTCCCAATCGCAATCTATCGGGCCGCCTTGTCCGCCGCCAGCTTTTCCTGGCGGGCATTATCTTCAGCGTCTTCGGCAGCTTGCTCCTCCGCTGTGGGAAGCGTCAAAATAACTTCGCGGGCAATGGAACGGTCGCGAACGACGTTGTCCCGGCGCAGCTTGCCGTCTCGGAACTCCAATGTCCGTTTGGAATACTGAGCGATGTCGGGTTCGTGTGTGACCAGCACGATGGTCAGGCCCTGCTCGTTGTTCAGCGTTTGCAGGATGTCCATGATTTCTACCGATGTCCGGCTGTCCAGGTTCCCGGTTGGCTCGTCGGCAAGCAGGATCGCCGGCCGATTGACCAGACCCCGCGCAATCGCCACGCGCTGCTGCTGTCCGCCGGAAAGTTGGGACGGGTGATGCCCCGCGCGATCGGCGAGGCCCACACGCGTTAATGACTCCATGGCTCGCGCGGCCCGCTCTTCGGGACGAATGCCCGCATACACCGTCGGCAATTCCACATTTTCAAGGGCCGACGTTCGCGAAAGCAGATTGAATTGCTGGAAGACGAATCCCAGTTTCCGATTCCGGATCCGGGCCAACTCGTTTTTCGACATCTGCGAAACATCCACGCCGTCCAGGTAATAGTGTCCTCGTGTAGGGCGGTCCAGGCACCCCAAAATATTCATTACCGTCGACTTGCCGGATCCTGACGGCCCCATGACGGCGACAAATTCTCCCTCATAGACCTCGAGAGAAACACCGCGCAACGCCTGGACTTGAATCTCTCCTAAATCGTATGTTTTGAAAACATTCTCAAGCCGGATGACCGGCTTGGCATTGGCGCTTGCTTGATTTGGTTCCGCCGCGGGGGTCGTTTGTTCTGTCACGTTGATGGGATAGTCTCAATTGAAATTAGAATCTGCGCTGGACTCCTGGGGGTCCGCCCCCGGCGCCGCCCAGCGGACTGGCTGCAGTGCTCTTGGCAGCGGTCGCAGTGGCCTGGCCAATGACAAGATCGTCTCCGGGTTTCAGGCTTCCGCTCAACATCGCTGTAAATGTAAAATCCGTCACGCCGAGCCGCACCTGAACAGGCTCGAGACTCTTGTCTGGAAGCAACTTCCAGACGATGCCATTATCTGCACGTTGGCTGTTCGCTCCCCCGCCGTTCCCGCCACCTGGCCGGCGGTTTCCACCGCCACCGCCGCCACCACCGGGGCCGCCTTGGCCTTGCCCTCCGCCGTTGGCCGGCCTGGCGCCCGCTCCGCCGCCACCCGCTGTGCCGCCACCCGCTGCGCCTGTTGAATCGCCGGTCCCGGCGCCGCCAGGAGCAGCAGCGATTCGTCCCGCTGTCGTGGCGCGTGCACCCTCATCAATGTTGTACTTGGCATACAGAGTTTTGCGCTGGCTATCCGTCAGATCCGGCTTGAATCGCAGCGCCCCGTTCGGTATTTTCACGGCGTCCTTGGCAGTCGCTACGGGAATGGAAGCATAGGCAGTCATTCCCGGGAATAGCCGCAAGTCGGGATTATCGAATGCGATGGTGGTGTTATACGTGACCACGTTCTGAACCGTGGTGGCGTTCATCCGCTGCTGATCGACATGTCCGTTAAACGTTTCCCGCGGAAAAGTATCCACGCGGAAAGTTGCCGCCGCGCCGTTCCGGATGCGGCCAACGTCCGCCTCGTCCGTGTTCGTATAGACCAGCATATGAGTCAGATCCTGCCCCACGCTAAACAAATTCGGAGCTTGCAGGCTGGCTGCGACCGGCTGGCCGAGAGTAACCGTGCGATTGATGATCGTCCCGTCGATGGGCGCGCGAACCGTGCAATAACTTAGCTCCAGCTTGGCGGAATCCACCGCGGCTTTTTGCATGGCCACCTGCGCTTTGGCCTGGTCCCGCTGCGCAATCGTGGATGCCAGTTGCGTCTCGGACTGCTTTTCCTGCGCTATGGCAGCGTTCTCTGCGGCGACGGCTTCGTCATACGCGGCCTGGGCGTCGTCATTCTGCTGGGCTGACAACACACCCTGGTCCGCCAACATCTTCGTGCGTTTCTGCTGGGTTCCCATGTCAATCGTAGTGGCATGCGCTTTGGCGATATTGGCTTTCATTGTGGATACGTTAGCCTGGGCCGTACCGATTTGCGCCTCCAGATTTGCTACGTTCGCCGTCGCATTCTGGAAACTCGCTTGGGCCTGCGCCAGCGTAGCCTCGAACGGGGTGGGGTCAATTTTCGCGAGGACATCGCCCTTCTTCACTTTTGAGTTGAAGTCGACATTGATTTCCACGATGTTGCCCGACACCACCGATCCGACCGGGACGGTATTATATGGATTAATCGTTCCCGTGGTCTGCACCACCTGGGAGATGTCGCCCTGGTCGACCTTCGCAGTAAAATACTGAGCGCCGGACCGCTGGCCGACCGACACGTACCCGACCCAAAGAATCAGAGCCACCGGTGGAGCGACGAGCAGCGCACGGTGCATCATCGAGCGCAGCCAAATGCCTTTGAGGATTTCCAGATACTTAGCCATTTTTTGAGTTCTCTCCGGAAAAAATGAAGACCAGATGCTCAGGCCGTAATCGCGGCCTTAAGGATTCGTCTGCCTCTTGCGCCTGTCTTCGTCGATCTGGCGCAATAAGTCTTCAAACTTCGGCCGTTGCTCCGGAGTGAGAAGCTCACGAATCTGTTCCCGGCCCTGCTGGCGAACCTGTTCGTATTCAGGATCGAGCTTTTCGTGCAGCCCCGCGTACCGGGCGCGCATGTTATTCAGAATGGCTTGAATCTGGCTTTGTTGGTCCGCGTTGAGGTTCAAGTCGCGGGTATACATCGCCATCGTATGGGCAGGATTGTGCGCCAGCGTGGCAGTGGCCTGCGGCCGCGCGGCCTGAACGCGCATGGTCACCAGATAAGTGCCCACGCTGCCCAGCGCGATACCCAGGACGAAGAGCACAAAAACAAGCAGAAATGCTTTACGGCTGCCTTGATCAGCGTTCATTGGTTCGCTCCGCAAGGGATTGCAGGACTTCTTCGTTACTTACCGGGTCCGAAGGAGGCTGCGGAAAATCGCTGGCGTTCAGCTCAGTGCGAACTGAGCCCATCGGCACGGTTCGGCGCGGGGCAAATTCCACCAGGTAAACCGAGAGCGCCAGCAAAATCACGGCTGCCGTCAATGACAATCGGGAAGCGAGGAATTCGAGCGGAGCCCAGAATGCAGCAGGCGACTTCGCCCGCTCCTCTTCCCGATGAATTCTGGCCATCACATTCGCCAGGAACGCCCGGCTCGGTTCGCTGGCGGGCTCCCAGGCCTCGCGGAGCAGGTTGCCCGCAAGGCGCGAATCTTCCAGCGCCGCGCGGCAATCCTCGCAGCGGGTCAGGTGCTCGCTCAGCTCGGTGTCCGCCGTACCACCAAGGTAATCTTCAAATCGCGATTCGAACTTTTTGCACCGCTTCGGAATACTCGATTTATTAAACACCTTTTTCACTCCTTCGCTGCCTGAGCCCTTCCCGCGCAGCCGGACGTTTTTGCATCCGCTTCCGGTACATTTCCACGAGCCGGCCTCGGGCCCGAAATAACCGCACCTTCACCGTGTTGACGTTCAGTCCCAGAACTTCCCCGATTTCCTCCACCGAGAATCCTTCCACTTCCTTCATGACCAGCATGAGCTGGTCTTTCTCCTCGAGCTCCGCAAGCAATCGCTCCACTAATTGCCGCTGCTCGAGCCCGCGTCCGGCGTCCTGCCGGTGCATCGCCCCGCCGTAGCCATGCTCCGGCAGCGATTCCAATTTCCGCACCTGTTCTTCGCTGAGGTCTGCTTCGTACACGAGACGCCGCACTTTCTTTTTTCTTAAATAATCCCAGCACTCGTTGACTGCAATCTTGTACAGCCATGTGCCGAACGCCGACCGCAGGTCGAAGCGCCGGATGGAAAAGTAAGCCTTCGCCAGCGCCTGCTGCGCCACATCCTCGACGTCCTCGCTGCCCCGCAAAATGCCTCCTACTACGGCCAGTATCCGGTGCTGGTGCAGCCGGACCAGTTCCTCGTACGCGCTCACATCGCCTGCCTGCGCGCGGCGCACCAGTTCTTTTTGCTTCTCCGCCGGAGTCGAGGAGTCTTTCTCGCTCCCAGCCTCGGCTGCGCGCAGGGCCTCTGAATTTGTGACGTTGGCCATCGATTCCCGGTTACGGATTATTTAAGAGAGTTCCATTTTCGTGCTTGCAGGCATTATAACTCTGTGGAACAATGCCCACATGATTATCGGCGATCGGCTTCGCGCCCTGCGCGAGGACAAAAAGTTTTCCCAAGGGGACATCGAAAAGCGCACCGGACTGCTCCGCTGCTACATCTCCCGCGTCGAAAATGGCCATACGGTTCCGGCCATTGAAACACTGGAGAAAATGGCGCGCGCTTTGGACGTCCCTCTTTACCAACTCTTCTATGACGGAGAAGAACCGCCCGTGCTCCCCAACCTTCTGAAGCGCAAAAGCGCCGACGAAATCGTTTGGGGCAGCGCCGGGAAAGAGGCTCGTCTTCTGAACAAGTTTCGCAGGCTGATGGGTCGCATCGAAGAAGGCGACCGTCGGCTCCTGCTTTACATGGCTCAGAAGATGGCCACCCGCTAAGTCCAGCGGGTTTCCGATCCCTTCCGACGGGTCGGACAGGCGTTCTCCGGCATACCGGCTCAACGGCCCGAGCGGCATTACTTTAGCAGGTCTATTCACGACCAAAGTAATACCACCCGGGCCGCTGCCAATCCATCTTTATCCCGCCCTGTTTCATTCCGGTACATGTTCTCCCCGCTTCTCCTTACTCCCGCTTTATCCTGACTCCGACCTTAATTCTCTTCAACCTTCCTTCTGATTCCCAATTCTCAATTCACTTCACCCCTGGTCTTGAATCTCAAATTTCAAATTTGAAATCTGAAATTTGAGATTTCCTCTCCCTACTCCCACTCGATCGTGCTGGGCGGCTTCGAGCTGACATCGTACACCACCCGGTTAATACCGCTTACTTCATTAACGATTCTGGTGGAAATACGCTCCAGGACCTCTGCCGGCAGGCGCGTCCAATCGGCCGTCATGGCGTCTTCCGAATCCACCACTCGGACTACAATTGTAAACCCGTAGCTCCTCTCATCTCCCATCACTCCCACGCTGCGCACCGGCAGCAGGACGGCAAACGCCTGCCAGACTTTTTCGTAGAGCCCGGCGCGTCGAATTTCTTCGACGACGATCGCGTCCGCCTCCCGAAGCGGCGCGAGACGCTCTTCCGTGACCTCGCCCAGGAGTCGCACCGCGAGCCCCGGCCCGGGAAACGGGTGCTTGGTCAGCATTTCTTCAGGGAGCCCCAATTCGCGGCCGATGGTCCGCACTTCGTCCTTGAACAGCTCGCGCAAAGGCTCGATCAGCGCAAACGGCAGATCCTTCGGAAGCCCTCCTACATTATGATGCGTCTTGATCGTCTGCGAAGGGCCTCGAACGGCAACCGATTCGATCACGTCCGGATAGAGCGTTCCCTGAACCAGGAATGCGGCGCGGTCCGGGCCGGTGGCCAGCTGGCGGGCCTGTTCGTCAAACACAGCGATAAACTCACCGCCAATTCTCTTCCGCTTGTCCTCCGGTTCTACTATTCCCTTTAGACGCGCGAGGAAGCGTTCCGACGCGTCGACGCCGATCACCTGCAAGCCCATGCGATCTCGCAGCAATTCGAGTGTTTCGCGGAATTCGTTCTTCCGCAGCAGGCCGGTGTTCACAAAAATATTCGTGAGGCGGTCTCCCATCGCGCGGTGGACGATGACCGCGGCCACCGCGGAATCGACTCCGCCGCTCAACGCGCAAATCGCCCGGCTATCGCCGACTTGTTTGCGAATCGATTCCACCGTCTCGGCAATGAAAGCCGCGCCGCTCCACAGCGGCTGCGCGTGGCAAATATCGAAAACAAAATTGCGAAGAATCTCGGAGCCGCAATCGGTGTGGCGCACTTCGGGGTGAAATTGGACGGCGTAAAGTTTCCGCGCCGGATCTTCGGCAGCCGAGACGGCATTGCCCGTTTCACCGGTCACATGGAACCCCGCGGGCAACGCGCGCACGTGGTCGCCATGGCTGTTCCAGATGCGCAGTTTTTTCGGCAGGCCCGCGAACAGCGCCGAGCCGTCTTTCACCAGCAGTTCCGCGCGGCCATACTCCCTGCGATCCGCGCGCTCGACGCGCCCGCCCAGATTGTGCGTCATCCACTGCAGCCCGTAGCAGATGCCCAGCACCGGCAACCCCATGGACAAAATCCCGGTGTCGCACGGCGGCGCCCCGGCGTCATACACCGAATTTGGTCCGCCGGACAGGACGATCCCAACCGGCTCAAACTTGCGAATCTGCTCGATCCCCGCCGTGCACGGCAGGATCGCGCTGAACACTTGCTGCTCGCGAATCCGCCGCGCGATCAACTGCGTATACTGCCCCCCAAAATCCAGCACCACAATCCCACCGCGCTCGCTCATTTGTGCCCCAGCCCCAAGTAGGACAGGCTTCCAGCCTGTCGCCTTTGACTTCCGTAGAAATCGCACCAAAGCCCAATCCGAAACCCGACCACCCAAATCCGGGCCAGCCGAGCGTCGCCCATCACCGCACCACCAAATTAACCAACTTCTCCGGCACCACGATAACCTTCACTACGCGCTGGCCGTTCAAAAGTTGCGCAATCTTCGGATCGCCAAGGACGCGCTTCTGCAGGGCCTCCTTATCGAGCCCCGCCTCGACGAGCATTCTCTCCTTCACGCGGCCGTTCATCTGCACCACAATCTCCACCTGGTCTTCCGCCGCAAGCTCCGGAACGAACTTCGGCCACGCCGCATGGGCAAGCGTGTCCTGCGTGTGGCCAAGAATTTCCCAAAGCTCCTCGGCGAGATGCGGCACCATGGGATTGAGCATCATGATCAACAGCTCGAATACTTCTTTCGCAATTTCGGGCCGCACGCCCTCTTCGAGCGGCTCCTGCGCCTGAATTTCGTTGACCAGCTCCATCAGCAGCGCCGTGGCGCTATTGAAATGCCAGCGCGTCTCGAAATCGTGCGTCACGCGCCGCAGCACCTGATGCGCCTTGCGCAGCAACGCTTTCTCCTTCGCCGAGGCGGAATCGAGCGAAGCTGCCGCGCCTCTCCCCGTCTGCACGATCCTCAACCCTTCGGCATGCCTGGCCACCAGCCGGTACACGCGCTGCAGAAAACGCGCGCATCCTTCAATGGCCTGCTCGCTCCATTCCAGATCTTTTTCCGGCGGCGCCGCGAACAGCGTGTACAGGCGGCCCGTATCGCAGCCATATTGCTCTGCCATCTCTTCGGCTCCGACGACGTTGCCTTTCGACTTCGACATCGCCATGCCGCCCTTGAGCACCATCCCTTGCGTGAATAGCCTCTCCACCGGCTCGTTGTGGTTCACCAGGCCCAAGTCGCGCATCACCTTGCAGAAAAACCGCGTGTACAGCAGGTGCAGGATCGCGTGGGTGATCCCGCCAATATATTGATCGACAGGCAGCCAGTAGCGCACCAGCGCTGGATCGAATGGCGCCTTGTCGTTGTGCGGGTCGGCATAGCGGTAGAAGTACCAGGACGAATCGACGAACGTGTCCATCGTGTCCGTTTCGCGCCGCGCCGCGCCGCCGCATTTCGGACACTTCACGTTCACGAATTCCGGCACGCTCGCCAGCGGCGATTGCGCCCAGCCCGGAAAATTTCGCCATCGGCGGAAGCACCACCGGCAAATCCTTGTCGGGAACCGGCACCATCCCGCACTTCTCGCAGTACAGCACGGGAATCGGCGTGCCCCAGTACCGCTGCCGCGAAATGCCCCAGTCCTTCAGCCGAAAAATAATTTCGCCTTTGCCAAATCCGCGCGCTTCGGCGTCGGCGGTCATTTTCTCAATGGCTTGTCCGAGAGCAAGGCCCGTGTACGGTCCTGAATTCACGAGACTTGCCGTATTCCACGAACGCGGCGTCCAGCGATTCCTGCGTCAGCGGCTTTCCCTCCGCTGGGCTGAACCACGATCGGGCATCGCCAACCCGTACTTGGTCGCAAATTCAAAGTCGCGCTCGTCATGCGCCGGAACGCACATCACCGCGCCCGTTCCATATTCCATCAGAACGAAATTTCCAACCCAGATCGGGATTTTTTCGCCGTTGAACGGATTGCAAGGCCCGTAACGACCAGTAAAAATCCTTCTTTTTCCGCGGTCGCAATGTCGGCCGCCCTCGTCGGCCGCCGCCGCAATTTCTCGAGGTGCTCCTCAGATCTCCGGCCTGTCCTTCAACTCCCGCAACAAGCTTGGTCAGCAGAGGATGTTCCGGCGCGAGGATCAGCCGCCGAGGCGCCATAGATCGTGTCAACCCGCGTCGTGAACACTTCGATCGAAGCTGCCGGAAAATCCCTCCACCGCAAATCGCACGCGCGTGCCGCGCGACTTCCCGATCCAGTTGCGCTGCATCGTCAGAACGCGCTCGGGCCAGCCGCCTTCGAGTTGACCCAGCGCATCGAGCAGTTCATCGGCGTATTGCGTGATGCGCAGGAACCACTGCTCGATCTCCTTCGCTTCGACCGGCGTATCTTCGTGCCGCCAGCAGCACCCATTGACGACTTGCTCGTTCGCCAGTACGGTCTGCGCACTTCGGGACACCAGTTCACGCGGCTGCGTTTACGGTATGCGATGCCGCGCTCGAGCATGCGCAGGAAAAACCACTGGTTCCAGTGGTAATACTCCGGCTCGCAGGTGGAGATTTCCCGTCCGCCAGTCATAGCTGAATCCGAACCGGTGCCATGACGCGCTTGAACGATGCGATATTCGTGTGCGTCCACTCGCGCGGGTGGATTCCCCGCTGGATCGCGGCGTTCTCCGCCGGCAGACCGAAACGCGTCCCATCCCATCGGGTGAATCACGTTGAAACCCAGCATGCGCCGGAAACGCGCCACCACGTCGCCGATGGTGTAGTTGCGCATGTGGCCCATGTGCATCGTGCCCGAGGGATACGGCAGCATTTCGAGCACGTAATATTTCGGCTTGGAAGGATCAACGTCCGCCTCGAACGCGCGGTCCGCGTTCCAGCGCGCCTGCCACTTTTTTTCAATCGACTGTGGATCGTATTCCGTCACGTTTCCTGTTCCGCCTTCGCACATTTTGCACAATCCCGCGTGCGGGATTGTGCCCTACATCTCTCAGCGTTTCGCCTTCGTGCGTCTCTCTTTTTCTTCCTCTGTGTTCTCTGTGTTAAAGCTTTTGACTTTGGTTTTGCTTTTGACTTTGATTTCGCCTTCAACATCGAGAACCCATTCTCCGCCTTCGGCGCCTGCCGCACGCTCACCCCCACCAAATCCCAAAGCGCCCGCACGTTCCGCCGGTCGTCCCCCGGCCGGTCAATCGGCGTCTCCAGAATAAACGCGCGCCCCGCCAACCCCTGCGTCCCTGGACCGAGCCGCGCATGATTCAGAACCCTGCCAAACGCCGCAAGCCCAATCTTCCCGCGCCCAATATGTTCGTGCCGGTCGACGCGCGACCCCAGCGCCGTTTTGGAATCGTTCACGTGCAGCACAAAGACGCGATCCAGCCCCACCGTGCGATCCACCGCGGCAATCGTCGCCTCGAGCCCTTCCTCGGTAGTGATGTCATACCCCGCCTCAAACGTGTGCGCCGTATCGAGGCACACTCCCATCGGCAAGTCTCTCGTCTGATCCAGGATGGCCTTGATCTCTTCAAACCGCGCCCCCACCGCCGAGCCCATTCCAGAAGTATTTTCGACAAGAATCCGCAAGCCCCCGAGTTTCATCCCCCTCGCCGCCTGGCGCATGCCTTGCGCAATTTCCGCGATGGCCTGTTCCCTGTCGGTCCCGAGGCCGGAACCCGGATGCGCGACAAGAAAATCCGCGCCCAGCGCAACCGCGCGGACCAGTTCATCGTGAAACGCCTGAATCGACCTCGTGCGCATCACTCGATCCGGCGACGCCAGATTGATCAGATAGTTGTCGTGAATGACGAGCGGCCCGAGCCCAAGCTCCGCGCGGCGCGCACGGAACCTCGCCGCGTCCGCCTCCGCAATGCGCGAGCCTCCGCGCGGCCACATCCGCGGGCTAGAAGAAAAAATCTGCAGCGCGTTCGCGCCAAGCTTCGCCGCGGAATCGAGCGCCCCCGCAATGTCTCCCGCAATCGAAGTGTGAATTCCAATGCGAAAACTGCCGTCCAGCCAGGCCGGCGGCTCAGGAATCGGTTCAGGTTCAGGGCGATATTCGTCGCTAACGTCGTAGGCGGGTTCCGCGCCAATCAATGGGTCAGCCATTCCCTCAGCAAACCTTCAGTTGAGTAATAAGCCAACCATTCTATCGGATGCGCACAAAAGCGGCAATGATATCCAAGTAGGACAGGCTTCCAGCCTGTCGCTTTTCTCCCAGGTGTTCAATAAACACAACCCCACATCCCGAAGCCCATCCCACAAGTACACTTCAAGATTGTATTTGAACCAACTCGTCGTCTTTGGTTTCTCGAGACGCAGGCGGAGGATTCCATCGCGGAGGCTGCGCCGCCCGCGATCGCAGACGGTTCATCATCAACCCAATCTTCACCGAACTGGAAATAAAATGATCGACTTTCACCGGCCCCGCCAGCTTGATCCCCCTGACCCAGTGCAACCCGCTGCTGGCGGCGCATCCACACTGCGAGCAGTCCGGAGTCCCGCCAAACACACAAGGCTCGACGCGCGTTTCAAAATCCGCGGAATAGTTGGCGGACATCTTCGCAAACAGGCAATCATCCGGATTCTTCGGCGGATTGAGAAATGCCTTGGCGAGACCTTCGTTGAAAAGAAATTTCGGATACCGCTTCGCCAGAGACGGCAATTCCCGCGCCAGCGTCTCACGGTCTGCGGGAGTCAGAGTTTCGGGACTTTGCTCTCCGATTTGAGGACTGTAAACGCTCACCCAGATGCAATTCACTTCGGCGCGCGCGCTCCAGAATTTCACGTACTCTTCCAGGTAACCCGCGCGCTCCAGCATCGGCCGCGTGATCACCCAGTGGATATTGACCTCGCGCCCTTCGATATTTTTGAGGATACGCTCGTAGGTAGCCGGCTTGCGCCGAATGTCGTGGTGTTCCGGCAGCCCGTCCACGGAAATGGCCACGCGGACCCGGGGCAAGCTCATCCACTCCGGCGGAACGGGAATCACACCGCTCGTAACCACAAGCGTGAACACTTCCATCTTGGACAGCGCCGGCAGAATCCGGCTCAGCTCGCGATGCCGGACCATCGGTTCCCCGCCGACCAGGGAAACATGCAGTGGCTTGTGCTTGCGTACCAGCCCCAGACACGCCTTCCACCAACTGATCCCCGCGCAGGTCGTTCAGCTCGCTCAGCGTAATTCCGCCGCCAAGGTGCGTATCTCCGTAGGCATAACATCCGGGGCAGCTCAGCGGACATTCCCGCGTAATCTCGATCGACAGCATGGGGACCCTGCCATTCAGGATCCTCCCCCAGGCAGCGAACATCTCACGAGGCCTAATACTCGGGTTGGGAACTGTAGTCGCCATCAGGCCTTTGATGCTGGTAGGGGGTAGCGGGCTGCATTTATTTTTGCTTTTCTTAACATCCGTGTTAAGCCGGTTCCTAGAACTTATCTCATAAATGAGCTTTGTGGGTTGCGGCTTCAGCCGCGACATTCAGAGATGCGAAAATGAAGGGCTTTAGCCCCTGACGGCTCCTCAAGTCCGGAGACCGGCCATTTATGAGATGGCTTCTAGTAAATCCTGCCGGATTCCCGGTTTTGCCGTTTCCACTCTGTGAGTCGTTGTCTCTGTGGCAGAATCAAGTGCTCTCCATGTCGCGCCGCCTCAACTACCGTTTACTAATCCCCGCGATCCTGATCGTTGTCTCGGCCACCGTCGAAATCGCCCGCGAGCGCCGCCCATCTTTCCTGCGCCCGGGCTTGCGATTGTACGCATTCGTGGGCAACGCGGGAGACGGCACCGTATCCGTCGTCGACCTGATTCGCGTCAGCAAGATTGCCACGATCGCTGTCGGCCCCACTCCTTCCGGCCTGCGTGCGCATCCGAAATTCAATCAGGTATGGGGAGTCTCGACGGAGGGTGGGTATGTATTCGCAATCGACTCTTCTAACGGCCAGGTTCTGGCGCGCATTCCGGTTGGCCAGTCGCCCTTCGCGCTCGATTTTTCGCCGGACGGAAACCATGCTTACGTGGCCGCTTCGGGCTCGGCGTCGCTCGTGGCCATTGATTGCAGGACGGGACAAATTGTCGGGCGCGCACGCACTGGAAGACGTCCCTGGCTCGCACGCGTGACGCCCGACGGCAAGCAGATCGTCGTCCCCAATCGCGAAGACTCGACCGTGGAAATTTTCGACGCCGCGACGCTCGCTTCGCTGGCCACGATTGGCGTCGCCGCCCACCCCGAGCAAGTCGTCATCATGCCGGACAGTTCCGTCGCATTCGTTTCCGCGACCGGCTCGAACGAAGTCTCCGCCGTGGATCTGAAGCGGCACGTATTGGTTGCGAATATGCAATTGACTGGCGCGCCCGCAGCGATGCTGCTGAAGCCGGATGGTGGAGAACTCTATGTCAACGTCCCCACGTCGCACGGTCTGGAGATTGTCGATACCTGGAGGACCGAAATTTCGGAGTCGATGGTCCTGGGCTCGGCCCCGGCCGACGGAACCATGACGGCGGATGCTTCCCTCGTGTACGTCAGCGACGCCGCCGCCAACGACGTCACTCCTATTGAAATGGCTTCGCGCCATCTCTTGCCTCAAATCCCAACGGGCAGGCGCCCCGGCCCATGCGCGCTCGATCCGAGCGGCGAACTCCTCCTCGTGGCCGACGAAGACTCCGCCGACCTGGCCGTAATCCGCGTGCGCACGCAAAGCCTCATCACCATGATTCCCGTGGGCACAAGGCCAACTTCTTTAGCGATCAAATTGTTCTAGAACTTATCTCATAAATGAGCTTTGTGGGTCGCGGCTTCAGCCGCGACATTCAGAGACCTGAAAAGGTAGGGCTTTAGCCCCTGACGGCCCCTCGAGTTTGGAAACCGCCATTTATGAGAAACCTTCGAGTATTAATTCCTGGGAACGCCAATCTCCCGATTGGCGTTTTGCGCAGCCCCAATCAGAAGATTGGCGTTCCCAGGCAGCCCCGAGGAAAAAAGAAAACGGCTGGCAACCGTAGCTGCCAGCCGTGTAAATGAGAGAGAAGACCGCAATTGCAATTACCTGCGCCCGCCTCCGCCGTGGAATCCGCCGCCTCCGTGGAAGTTACTTCCACCTCGGAACCCGGCCCCTCCACGCGCTGGTGCGAAACTGTGGAATCCACCGCCTCCGCGCGCTACGGCGCCGCCGCGGAATCCGCCGTTAAATCCGACTCCGCCGCGTCCATAAAATGCCGGCCCGCGCCCATAGAATCCGCGCCCTCCGTAGAAGCCATGGAACCAGGGACCCGCGCCAATAAACACGCCCCCGGCAAAATAATCAGGCCCATAGTAGCCGTAAGGCGCGCACGCGTAAGGCGCGTACCCGTAGTAGCCGTAGGCGCATACCGGGGCCGGACCGACGTAGCCTGGCCCGAATCCAACTCCAACCCTGACTTGCGCATGAGCAGTTCCCGCCCCCGCTACCAACACGAAAAGCCCGAGCATCACAGCGTACTTTAAATATCGCATATCGAAACCTCCTCGATCGATCCGCGGGAATTGATATCATCTTCTACCGCGCCCGCCTACTCAATCAGACGCTTCCAATACTGCAATAGCCCTGCCAATGTTGAATGAAAAGGAGTGAATTTTAATCACTGTAGAATCAGTTAGTTGCGGATAAACGAACGCCGAGCCAAAAATCACACTTTACACATCATTGGCTGTAATCCACCAGTCGCGCTGATTTTCAACCACTCCCATAGCTATCGGTGTTGAAGAAGTTCAAGCTGAATGTTCCCGACACGAACCGGCAATTTCAAATGCGCGCGGTGGGTCTCGTCACACTAGAGCTATCGCCGTTGACAACGATGTACATTTGTGCATACACTAAAGGGGTGGAATACGAGTGGGACCCGGCCAAAGCTAACGCCAACTTCCGCAAACATGGTGTTCTCTTTTCGGACGCCGTGACCGTGCTCGAGGATGAATTAGCCCTCACCGTTCGCGACCCTTATTCCGAAGAGGAAGAGCGATGGATTACACTTGGCTTGGATTTACTGGGCAGACTTCTCGTCGTCGTTTATGTGTGGAGAAGCGAAAAAATTCGATTCGTTTCCGCGCGGCCTGCAACGCCGCGCGAACGGCAGGAATACGAAAGTCCTGGATCTAGATAGCGCCTATCAGAATGAGGAATACATATGAAGCCTGAATACGATTTCAAAAAAGCAAAACGCGGGGCAGTTGTGCCTATTTCTAAGGGCAAGACCAGAATCACGATCCGGATTGATGATGACATTCTGGCCTGGTTTCGCGAGCAGGTCGACCGAGCAGGCGGCGGAAACTATCAATCGCTAATGAACGAGGCACTAAGCCAATACGTTCGTGATGCGAAGGAACCGCTGGAGGCTACCCTGCGTCGCGTGATCCGGGAAGAACTCAGCCATTCGAGTTGGTTCCACAGCAGCGTGAAGTGAGGACGGACTAACTCACAGGCCAGGCGTAATTTTCCTCGCCAAGCTGGATTTCGAGCATGCCTTCCCCTGGGAGAAGGTCTATCGGCAAGCCGCCTTCCCACAGCGCCACTCCCAGAGAAATCGATTTTCGGCTGGCGAGGAAGAACATTTCTTTCGCCACGGACACTTCCAGGATGCGGTCAAACGCTACTTTCACGACGTCGTCCGGGCCCAGCAGGCACAGATCGCGCGACTCAACCAGATAGCCGGTCACGCGGCCTCCCTCGAAGCGAACCACCACGCGCAGTTCCTGCTCGGCGCGAAAGGTGATCCGGAATTCAGCGTCGCGAAGTTCCTTCAGCGCCTCGGAAAAAACGTCCACGCGCAGGTGAAACCGCTTTTCGTCGAACCCGTAGCGGATTTCGTGCAGCAGCATCAAGCGCCCGTGCATCGCGCTGCTGCGGCGGTCGGCGGAATACAGGCCTGCGCCCATCCATTCAAAGTAGGTCGATTCGCGCCCGTCGACGTACACCTTGAGGTACGCGGACGGCGGCAACACCAGCGCGGGCACGGCCTGCCGCTTGATCGGCTCGGCCAGAACGTCAGGCGCCTCGGCGCCCAGGGAGCGATACACTTCGGTCAGCAGCTTTCTATAAAATGCGTCAAACTCCGCGTCATTCGCCGAGCTGTGCTCCGGTCCATACCACCAGCACCAGTCGCTGCCTTCCGCCGCGAGCAACGCCTCATAAGAAATCGCGAGTTGCGCGGCGGCCGGCGACTTCGGAAAAGCCTTGGCGGAATTGTCCGCTTGCTGCGTATAAAAATCGCGCGCGCGGCGAAGATGGTCCCAGGCCGTTACGTCTTCGCCTGAGCCGATCCACACATCGAAATTGGCGCTGATCCAGGACGCCGGAAATATTCCGTTGTTCCGGGGGATTTCCCCCGCAGCTGCGGCGGCCTCGCTTGCCGTCAGCGCATGAATATCCGGATCGTTTTCAATCCTCCTGTAAAACTGCCGCAGGAATTCGCGGCCGTTGCCGCGGAAATATTCCCAGGCATTTTCTCCGTCCAGGATCAGCGAGACGGTAAGCGGGCGCCCCAGGTGAACGCGTTCCCCGATGGCGCGAATGCGCTGGTAAAGATCCTCGGCAGCCGCATGCGTATCCATCCGTGAGTAAACGAAGCCGACCAGGTCCGATAGATAGTGGTCGCGGAAGAATCCCACAATTTCCCTGCCGCCCACACGCACGCGCAGCGGTGAGTACAGTTTGTCCGCGTTGTCCGGCACGCCGGCGCCGTCACGGCCAAATCCAGCCCCCAGCGTCCTACCAAGGACGCCTTCGTCCGTGGCAAACCACTTGAACCCCAGGTCGGCGGCCAGGGAAAGCGCTTCGTCGGATACGGAACCTTCGGAAGGCCACAATCCGTCAGGCGCCTTTCCGAAAACTCGTTCGTGGTAGCGGCGCGCGCGCACGAGCTGTTCCCTGGCATCTTCCGGATGTCGGAACGCAGGCGTCGGCAAAGGCGTCCCGGGATTGGAGACGCGCGCGATGTCGGTGTCGCAAAGCAACGGAAGAATCGGATGATAAAAAGGCGTCGCTGAAATTTCGATTTGTCCCGCGGCAGCCGCTTTTTTATATTCGGGTAGAACCCGCCCGAGAAGTTCGATCTGCTTGTCGCGAAGCTGCTGCTTGTCCAGTTCGGTGTAATCGACACCCTTCCGGGCAAGCAGCGAAACGACCGGATCGCTCGCGAGATATTCCTCATCCATCCAGGCAAGCTGAGAAAGCACTTGAAGGTCACGCCAATCGCGTTCCCCAAAAGTGTGCGTCGCCCGGTCGCTGCCTTGCGCGCTCACCCACTGGTGGAGTTCGATGTACCGCGGCCAACGCGCCAGAAGATTGTCGTAATTCAATTGGAAGGCGCGCTGCATGATTTCGGATTTATCTTCAGGCGTGAGGCTCGCCACCGGCCGAAATGCGGCCGTAAACCACGGCTCGTCAAATTTTCCACTGGCGTACTCTTCGAGTTGCATTCCCAGGGAAGGCACAACATTGAACGTTGCATGCACGCGGGGAAATTCCTCGATCACACGGACCATGCCCCAGTAGTCCTTCAGCGCGTGAAGCCGCGTCCACGGCAGCACGTAGCGCCCGGTCGAAGGATCGCGGTATTGCGGCTGGTGCATGTGCCACAAGATCATCAGGTGAACACGGTTCATCGCCGGACCACCCAATTCTCTTTTATGCCGCCGGGCCGCCCAACATGAATCAACGTGGACAAGCACAGCCCGCTTCTCCCCATCACGGGCGTGCTAGAATGGCGCCTCGAAACGATGCGCCTGATTGACCGGTACATTTGCCGCCAATTGTTTTCCCACGCCCTCCTGGGATTAGGCATATTCACGTTCGTATTTTTTGTGCCGCAACTGGTCCGCCTGATGGACCTTGTGGTGCGCCATCCGGGATCCTGGTCGACCATCGGCATTCTCTTCCTTTCGACGTTTCCCGGCATTCTCGGTTTAACCCTGCCCATCGGCGTGCTGGTCGGCGTGCTCATTGCGCTCGGCCGCTTGTCAGCCGATAGCGAGCTGATCGCCATGAGCGCTCTCGGCATGGGCCGGCGGCGCTTGCTGGTTCCGGTCGGCATTCTGGCGGTCGGCGCTACAGCCATCACTCTCACGATGACGCTCTGGCTCGGTCCTCTTTCCGTGCGCACCTTCCGGACCATTGAGGACCGCCTGCGCGCCGGGCAAGCTTCCTATCAGGTGGCCCCGCGCGTCTTCGATGAACGGTTCCCCCAGATGGTCCTCTACGTAAACGACATCGACTCCGCCGCCACACGTTGGAAGGGGGTCTTCCTGGCCGACACCGACAAGGGCGTCTCACGCCTGACATTGGCTGAGGAAGCGATTGTAATTGCCGACCGCAACGAGGGCAAGCTGGAGTTACACCTGCGTAACGGAAGCGTTCATGAGTTTTCCGCCGCGGATCCAGGCCATTATTCCCTTTCCGCATTTGGACAGCGCGACTTGCCCGTGGAAGTCAAATCGGCCGAAGGCGATCAAGTTTCCGAACCGGGCATTCCCGGCCGGACCATGAGCGCCTTGTGGCAGGAGCGCCGCACCCAGCGCGACGCAAGCGTGGAAATTCAGCGGCGGCTTTCGTTTCCCTTCGCGTGCATTTCTTTTGCGTTGCTGGCCATGCCCATCGGCGCGCGCCCACGGCGCGGCGGCCGGGCCGCAGGATTTCTGATCACTCTGCTATTGATTTCCGGCTACTACCTGATGTTCACGATCGGCACCGAACTCGCGCGCCAGGGGACGCTTCCCATCTGGGCGGGCATCTGGTCGGCGAACGTGATTACGGCCGCGCTGGGACTGTTCCTCCTGCCGCGCCTGGAACGCATGCCGGGCAGCGGCCGGACGAGCGCTGCCTGGGAGTGGGTCGCCGGCTGGCGCGTCTGGAAGATTTTTTCCCGGGAGCAGGAGCCAGTACCGGGGGCTCAGAACGGCGCGCCCGCGGGAGGAAGGATTTTCAACCGAAGAAAAAGCCGGACCGGGATTCCCCAGCTTCTGGACGTGTACCTGCTGCGCAGTTTTATTTACTATTTCATTCTATTAACTATTGGTTTTATCCTGCTCTTCGAGGTCTTCACCTTTTTTGAATTGCTCGATGACATCGCCCAGCATCGCGCCAGCCTCGTCGAAGTCACCCTGTATTTTCTCTATCTGGCCTGCTACCTGTTCTACCAGCTCGCCCCGCTCGCCGCGCTTGTCTCCGTGCTGGTGACCCTCGGCGTGATGACCAAAAACAACGAGCTCGTCGCGTTCAAGGCCAGCGGCCTCAGCCTGTACCGCATCGCGCTGCCCTTATTGCTCGCCGGCATTTTTCTTGCGGCCAGCCTGCTGGTGCTGGATGACACCTATCTCCCTTTCACCAATCAACGCCAGGACGCCCTCCGCAACCAGATCAAGGGTCGCCCGGCGCAAACCTATTACCAGCCCAACCGGCAATGGATCTTCGGGGAAAGCGCGAAGATTTACAACTACGAGCTCTTCGATCCCGACCATGAATTGTTCGGCGGCTTGAATGTCTTCGAGCTCAATCCTGCCACTTTTGAAATCCGCCGCCGCATCTACGCCGCTCGCGCCCACTGGGATCCCCAGCAGGGGCTCTGGATTCTCGAATCCGGATGGATCCGCGATTTCGATCACGGCCAGCTGATTCGTTACACGCCTTTCCTGGCCAATGCCCTGAACGAAATTAACGAGCCTCCGTCTTATTTCAACCGGGAAGTCCGCCAGTCCTACCAGATGACTTGGTGGGAGCTCGAACGCTACATCGGCGATCTTCACCAGGCCGGGTTCGACGTCGCGCGCCTTTCCGTGCAATTGCAAAAGAAGTTGTCCTTCCCCCTGGTCGCTCCGATCATCATTCTCCTGGCTATCCCCTTCTCGATTCTGGTCGGAACGCGCGGCGCTGTAGGCGGCTTGGCCCTCGGCGTGGGAATTGCGATTATCTACTGGGCAGCCTCGGCACTCACCGAAGCGATGGGCGCCGTCGGCCAATTACCCCCGTTACTGGCCGCTTGGGCGCCCGACACGGTCTTCGGATTCCTAGGTTTGTACTTCTTCCTGAAAATGCCAACGTAAGGACGTAGCTCGTGATCCGTGAATCGTGACCCGCGAATCGTACTTCGAGTGAGACTGAGCGCGAATGCCAATTCCACTTTTTGCAGTTCCTAGCTGAAACTAGAAAGTTCATATCTCATGCCGGACTTTACATATTTGTGAGGGTTGGCAGGACGAATCCACCTCGACCGGCTGTTCAATGTTTTTATCTCAAATTTCAAATCTGAAATTTGAAATACAAATTTACCGAATATTGCATCTCGAGTTTTACTTCAAATTGAACTCGTTTGCCGTTAGCAATCGAAATCTCATTTCTCGAAACCACTTTAAGTATGACCAAGCGAAGGAAGCTGAAGAATGGTCGAAATTCCCGAGATTCAGGTTACAACCAAAGATCGTATTTTTTGGATCACGAGATCGATGCCAACCTCGTTATGGCCGCCTTCAGGGATAATCACGTCAGCGTACCGCTTGGACGGCTCGATGAACTCCATATGCATAGGCCGCACAGTGGCCAAATATTGTTCGACCACGGATTCAACGGTCCTCCCCCTTTCGCGGATGTCCCGGCCGAGGCGTCGAATGAAACGCAAGTCCGCGTCCGTATCCACGAAGATTTTGATATCCATCAAATCGCGCAGTGCCTTGTTCTCAAAGATGAGGATGCCTTCGAGAATCATCGCAGGATACGGGTTCATGCGAACGGTGCTGGAGGCACGCTGGTGTTTTGTAAAATCGTAGACAGGGCGATCGATGGCCTGCCCTTCGCGGAGTTGCCGGACGTGTTCAATGAGGAGTGGCGTGTCGAAGGAGTCCGGGTGATCAAAATTTTGCCGGGCGCGTTGTTCCAGGGGAAGGTGCGGAAAGTCCTTATAATAATGATCTTGCTGCAGCACCAGAACGCTTTCCGGAGACAGCGCGGAAATAATCCGCTCCGTGATGGTCGTCTTCCCCGAACCGGTCCCCCCGCAAATCCCAATGACCAGCCGTTTCGCCACGATCTTCCCTCAAGAATTTTTGTCGGCGAGCCGACGTTTTTAGTAGCACAGGCACTCTGCCTGTGCGGTTTTGTAAGCCGCACGCGCGAGTAATCCGTACAACAGCAATCGCAAAACCCCCACAGCCAAGAAGTAGCCGGTGCTACTTTACTTCGTCCCCAATCTTCAAAGCCGAGCAGTCATCACCGCGCTATTTCTTCCCCTTCTTACCGCGCCCCTTCTTAGCCGCGCGCTCTTCGATCACCGCCTGCGCCGCCGCCAGCCGCGCAATCGGAACGCGGAATGGCGACGCGCTGACGTAGTCCATCTCCACTTCGTGGCAGAATTTGACGCTGGCCGCATCCCCTCCGTGTTCCCCGCAAATTCCGATCTCAAGCTTTGGACGAACCGATCGCCCACGCTCGATCCCCCAGCGGATGAGCAGTCCCACGCCATGCACATCGAGAGTCTGAAACGGATCGTCGGCAAAGATCCCTGCTTTCTTCTCGTCCACATATTCGGGCAGGAACCTGCCCGCATCATCCCGCGAAAGCCCCATCCCCATCTGTGTCAGATCGTTTGTCCCGAAAGAAAAGAATTCAGCCACCTCGGCGATCTCATCCGCCAGTAATGCCGCGCGAGGAATCTCGATCATCGTCCCAACCATATAGTGAAGTTTTACTTTAGATTCGCGAAGAACTTCTTGTGCGACTTGATGCGTCCGGTCCGTGAGAATTTGAAGCTCTTTTCGGTCCATAATCAGCGGAATCATAATTTCAGGTATAACTTTAATTTTGTTATTCTGGCATTCAACTGCCGCTTCAATGATCGCCCGCACCTGCATCTCAAGTATTTCTGGATAAGTGATCGCCAGTCGGGAGCCGCGATGTCCGAGCATGGGATTGGCTTCATGCAATTGCTCGACGCGGCGGACGATCACTTCAACATCGACCCCGATCTTCTCTGCCAGTTCGCGCTGTTTCTCCGGGTCATGTGGGACAAACTCGTGGAGAGGAGGATCGATCAAGCGAATGGTGACAGGAAAGCCGTCCATGACCTTGAAGATGCCGATGAAGTCGCGCCGCTGGTACGGCAGGAGCTTGTCCAGGGCTTTCTTTCTTGCGACGGCCGAATCGGCGATGATCATTTCCTGGATCGCGAGTTGCCTCTCGATGCTCTTCTCCGGAAATTCAAAATCCTTAAAAAACATGTGCTCGGTGCGGACGAGGCCAATGCCCTCGGCGCCCATTTCCAGGGCCTTTTGCGCATCGTGCGGCGTATCGGCGTTCGTGCGCACATGAAGTTTTCGGATGGAATCCGCCCAGCCCATTAGCGTGGCGAACGCTTGCGGGAATTCCGGAGTGGTAAGCTTTACTTGACCCAGGTAGACCACGCCGTCGTTTCCGTCAAGCGTAATCCAATCGCCTTGATGAAAAGTCTTTCCGTTGGCATGAGCCACTTTCGTTCCGTAATCAATGTCCAGCTGCTCGCATCCCACGATGCAACACTTGCCCCAGCCTCGGGCGACAACGGCGGCGTGGCTCGTCTTGCCTCCTGTGGCCGTGAGGATTCCCTGGGCGACGAACATTCCGCCAACATCTTCGGGACTCGTTTCGCGGCGGACGAGAATCACCTTTTCTCCGCCCTGGACCATGGCTTCCGCTTCTTCCGCGCTGAACACAGCCTTCCCTACCGCGGCTCCCGGCACGGCGTTAATCCCCGCCGCCACTTTACGTTTCGCCAGGTCCGCCCGCGCTGTCGACGGGTCGACAATCGGATAAAATAGCCGGTCAATGTCCTCAGGCTTGATGCGCTCGATCGCCTCTTCCCTCGAAATGAGGCCTTCTTTCGCCATGTCCACCGCAATCACGAAGGTTGCCGCCGGCGTGCGCTTCCCCACGCGCGTTTGCAGCATGTACAGCGTTCCCTCCTCAACGGTGAACTCCATGTCCTGCATATCGCGATAATGTTTTTCGAGCAGTTGGCGCACTTTTTCCAGCTGCTTGTACACTTTCGGCATTCGCGTCGCCATTTCGTTCAGGTGCATTGGCGTACGAATCCCCGCTACCACGTCTTCGCCCTGCGCGTTAATCAGAAAATCCCCGTAGAAAATTTTCTCTCCCGTCGAAGGGTCGCGCGTAAAGCAAACGCCGGTGCCCGAATTGTCGCCCGTGTTGCCGAAAACCATTTGCACGACGTTGACAGCCGTCCCGAGCAGCCCGGTGATGCGCTCCACGCGGCGGTAGGTCACCGCCTTTTCCGCGTTCCAGGAACCAAACACTGCGCCGATGGCGCCCCACAATTGTTCTTCTGGATCTTCAGGAAAAGCCTTCCCTGTTTTAGACTTAAAGTATTCCTTGTAGGCTGCAACCAATTCACGCCAACCCTCAGCGGGCACGTGAGTGTCATCCTTGACGCCGCGCCGCGCTTTCATTGCCCTTAATTTTTCTTCAAGTTCTTCTTTAGGAAGCCCAATAACAACTGACGAATACATTTGGACGAATCGGCGATAGGCATCCCAGGCGAACCTCTCATTTTTTGTGTTGCGTGCAAGAGCCTCGACGGACTTGCTGTTGAGCCCGAGGTTGAGGATTGTCTCCATCATCCCCGGCATCGAGCGCGCCGAACCGGAGCGCACGCTGACGAGCAGCGGATCCTTGGCGTCACCGAGTTTTTTCTTCGTGGCCTTTTCCAGGCGCACCAAATTCTTCTTCACTTCTGCTTGAAGCGACTTCGGATACTTCAGGTCATGCTTTAAATAGTAGTCGCAGCATTCCGTAGTGATGGTGAAGCCTGCCGGCACAGGCAGGCCGATCTTGGTCATCTCGGCAAGGCCCGCTCCCTTGCCTCCCAGCAGATCCTTCATTTCGCCGTCGCCTTCCGCTTTCCCCGCTCCAAAAAAATATACGTATTTCACGAATGTCTTCTCCTTTGCGCCGACGCGTGAATCGTCCAGGTGTCGGCGCGCCGACTCAATTCTATTCGCGCGACATCAGCTTCAAGCTTACTTTCCCTGTTCTACCGTCACAATCTCCGAAAAATCAGCAATCGTTGAAAACTCCGAGAGCAGTCCCGAAAGAAGCGTCAGCCGGTTCTTGCGGATTTGCTCATCGTCGGCCATCACCATGACACCGTCAAAGAATCGGTCCACCGCAGGACGCAGCTTGGCAATTTCCTGCAACGCCTCGCGGTAGCGGCCTGCCCGCTTATGCTGTTCGACTTCTTTCCTGACCGCAGCCGCGCGTGAGTGCAGTTCCCGTCTCCGCCTCTTCCGTGAAGAGATCCGAGCGCACGGCGGACAGTTTCCATCCTGCTTCCGGGCCGGCCTTCTCCAGAATTTTCCGAATGCGCTTGAACGAGACGGCCAGCGGCTCAAAGTTCTTAGTTTTTCGGATGGCCCGAACGGCTTCCATGCGGCGAATGGCCTCGACCAGGTCATCCGCTCCGGCAGCGAGTGCGGCGTTGACCTCATCGTAAGCCAGGCCGCCCCGCTCCTTCAGAACAAATCGAGCGCGGTCGAGAAGGAATTCCAATACTTGTTTCTCCACTTGCAGAGCGACAGCGATTTTGCGTGGTCCATTTGTTAGCGTTCGCGCCGAACGCGCAATCACCATCGAAAGTGATACAGGCAATTTGGTCTCAACCAAAATCTTAACTATGCCTATTGCCGCCCTGCGCAAAGCGAAAGGATCACTTGAACCTGAGGGAACAAGTCCCACAGCGAAGCACCCGACCAGGGAATCGAATTTGTCGGCGAGCGCGACAGCCTGCCCCGTAATATTTCTGGGGATCGAATCCTCGAGCCCGGCTGGCTTGTACTGGTCGTAAACAGCCCAGGCAACCTCTTCAGGTTCTCCTTGAGATTTTGCATATAGGCCGCCAACGATTCCCTGCAGCTCCGTAAATTCGCGGACCATCTCGGTGATGAGATCGCACTTGGAAAGCTCGGCAGCGCGGTCCGCCGCTCCGACGCTCGCGTGCGCAATCCCGCTGGCAAACCATTGTTCCGAGAGCCAGCGCGCCAACTCGCGCACACGCTCGACTTTTTCGCCGTAGCTGCCAAGCTTTTCCTGGTACGTTACGGCGCCAAGTTTGGGGAGGTAGTCGGCGAGCCGACATTTCTGGTCCGTTTCCCAGAAGAACCTGGCATCCGCGAAGCGCGCAC
This sequence comes from uncultured Acidobacteriota bacterium, assembly GCA_963804145.1. Lineage (GTDB taxonomy): Bacteria > Acidobacteriota > Terriglobia > Acidiferrales > UBA7541 > Palsa-360. The sequence continues at coordinate 199,536 of CAWDPI010000016.1, forward strand.
GCAGGACCCGTTCGTGGCCCGCGCGGATGAGCCCGGCTTTATCGTTATCGAGATTGATCACCGCCAAAAAGTTAGGCGCGAGCGTGCCGTCCTTGCGCTCCAGAGCGAAATATTTCTGGTGATCGCGCATGACGGTAATCAGAATTTCCTCCGGCAGCTCCAGGTAAGCCGGATCGAATCCACCGAGAATTGCCGTTGGATACTCGTTGAGGTAGATCACCAGGTCCATCAGGTGCGCGTCCTCATGAATCCGAAGACCCTTCCCGCTTGCCAGGCGGCGCAATTCCCCTTCAATCTTTTGTTTGCGGTCCTCTGGACGCACAAGGACATAGTTTGCCCGCAGCTTTTGAATGTAATCCTTTGCACCGACGACCGGGATCTTTGATTTGCCGAGGAAGCGGTGCCCTTCCGAATAATTTCCGGCATGCGCATCACCCAGGCTGAAATGCAGGGCCTTCCCGCCAAGCATCGCCACTACCCACCGAATGGGCCGTATGAAATGCAATCCCGCGGCACCGGTCCAGTACATCGTGCGTGGCCACGGAATTTCCGCCACGCTTCTTGGCAAGATATCTTCAAGTATTTCCTTAGCTGGCCGCCCCAGGATGACCTGTTTCGCGGAAAGATATTCCCCCTTGGGAGTCGAAATGATCACCAGTTTTCCGACCGGCAGGTTCATCTTCTGCGCGAAACTTTCAGCGGCTCGTGTTGGCTTCCCGGAAGCGTCAAAGGAAACCGACTTCGGCGGGCCTGTAACTTCCTTGGTCTCGTCCGGCTGCTTGACGCGAAGGTTCGCACAAGACGCAACCAGCCTGCGCGGCGCGCCATAGACTTCGATCGGAGAGCCTTGGATTAAATTGTAGGTGGCAAAATATTTCTCAAGTATTACTTTCAATTCTTTAAGTGCGCTGGAAAGCATCCCGGCAGGGATTTCTTCGCAGCCAATTTCAAAAAGGAAGTCGGCGGTTCCCTTCATCTTCATTGCGCGACCTCTGCGACTGCCGCCGCGCTGCGCGCTTCGGCTTGCTGTGCCAGGAAATCGATCGCCACGCGGCAAGCGATCTGGCGGATGCGGCCAATCAACTGGGCGCGTTCGGTGGTGGAGATGACGCCGCGGGAATCGAGCAAGTTGAAAAGGTGGGAACACTTCAGACAGTGATCGTATGCCGCGAGAAGCGGAAAGCGGCGGTCCTGCTTCCCGGAGCGTTTCTCGAAAGCATCGAGTAATTGGCCAGCCTCTTTCTCGTGCAGCTCGAAGAGTTTTCGAGTGATGACTGGGTCCGCGTATTCAAAATTGTAAGCGGAAAACTCCTGCTCCTCGAGGAGCCTCACCTGGCCGTAGCTGTGATCATCCGACCAGCGAACGTCATAGACGCTATCGACGCCCTGCAGGTAGGCGCAGATGCGATCCAGGCCGTAGGTCAATTCTGCCGGGACGGGATCCAGGTCAATCCCGCCGCTTTGCTGGAAATACGTGAACTGCGTGATTTCCAGGCCGTCCAGAAGGACTTGCCAGCCCATTCCCCAGGCTCCCAGGGTCGGAGATTCCCAGTTGTCTTCCTCAAAGCGCACGTCGTGCGCGGCGAGGTCCAAGCCAATCGCCGCCAGACTGTTCAAGTACAAGTGTCTGAATATCGGGCGGTGACGGCTTGAGAATCACCTGGAGCTGGTGGTGCTTGAAGAGGCGGTTGGGATTTTCGCCGTAGCGACCGTCGGCGGGCCGACGAGAAGGCTGCACGTAGGCCACACGATACGGCTCGGGCCCGAGCACGCGGAGGAAGGTTTCGGGATGCATCGTCCCTGCCCCAACCTCCACGTCGTAGGGCTGCTGGATGACACATCCTCGATCGCCCCAATATTTCTGCAACTGAAGGATGAGGTTCTGAAATGTGGGGCCCTTTAAGATTTTCGACTTTACTTTAGATTTCAACGATTCCACTCTCTCCCATTTCAAATGCTTTCCTGGAGACCAATTTCTTCTCGATGTGATGCTCCAGAATATCTAATGCATAACTTAAGATTTCTTTTGCGGCGCCGATTGGCGGATTTTCTTTCAACAAACGCTCCAATGTTCCCCGACAGCTGACCGCCCGACTGAAAGTGCTTCTTTAGATATTGGTTTCATCCATTCGTCGCTGCAATCCGCACAATAAAGCTCAGCGAAGCCTTGAGAATGAAAAGCAGTTTCGAGATTCAAAGCTCTACCGCAACTTGAACAGCGGTCGAGCGGCCCAAGCCACCCGCCAAGCCTGGCGGTCCACAAAGAGAAATACGCAAGTACTACCTGAGATGGCCCATGCGTTCGAATCGCGCGCGCTGTGAGCAGGATCAGACGGAACTGCGCGTCTGCTGCTTCCCTTTCACCCAGAACCGAGTCCGTAATTTCGCTGACCAGTGCGAGAGCAATCGCCGAGGAATAGTCGCGCTGCACATCCATGAACGATTCGATCAGTTCGCACTGGTTGATGCGAACAAGCTCTCTCGTTTCCCGCTCGAAATACCAGATGCGAATATAAGCGAGCATCTCCAGGGTCGAGCCAAAGCGACTTTTCGTGAGCCGCGCGCCGCGCGCCACGCCGCGCACCCGGCCGGCCTGGCGATCGAGAAAACTGACCAGCCGGTCGCCCTCGCCGAGCGGAAAAGTGCGCAGAACAATCGCTTCAGACTCCTTGAGTGGCATCCATTTTGTCGGCGCGCCGACCGACCGAGACTCGCATGCAGGCAGAATCGCGCGACGAAATATTGAATTTGTTACTTACCACACCACGCGCATTGAATCAATTGAGAACCGTGCAAGAAAGCGGGCCGATTTGATTTCTTGCTGGATTTTGGTGGGACAGCCACTCCTGGCTGCCCTCGGGCATTCTGCGCATTCCGCAGGAGGACAGCCAGGAGTGGCTGTCATACCAAACAATTGCGACCGACAAGCCATCCATAACCAGGGCTTTACAGCGCAGAATTTAATATGTTTACTGGAATGCCCGGCGCTGCAAAATTATCGGACACACTTCTCGATCATTTCCTCTTGCGCCAGATTCGGATTTCCGTAAAGTGTCTGTGTGGCAGAGACACCTTCCGTCGTCGATATCGTTGGCGTGGGGCTGAACGCTACCGACACGATCATCCGCCTTCCGCACTTCCCCGCCTTTAATTCCAAGGTGGAATTCCGCGTCTCTGAAATCCTGCCCGGAGGCCAGGTGGCCACCGCCATCACGGCGTGTGCGCGCTGGGGTTTGAAGACGCGCTACGTCGGAAAGATCGGCGACGATTCTGCAGGAATCCTCCAGCAAAACGAAATGTTGAAGGCCGGGATCGAGGCGCACTGGGTCGTGGCGCCCCAGTGCCAGAGCCAGTCCTCGTTCATCCTGGTGGATGGGGTGACTGGCGAGCGAACGGTTCTGTGGAAACGTGATGCTCGACTTGAACTATTGCCGTCGGAGATCCAGCGGGAGTGGGTGGTTCAGGCCAGGCTTCTGCATGTGGACGGGCACGATTGCGCAGGCGCGACACAGGCGGCGCGGTGGGCGCGCGAGGCGCACATTCCGGTCACCGCCGATCTCGACAACCTTTACCCGGGAGTGGAAGCTTTACTTGAGAATGTGGATTACAGCATAAGCTCCAAGGAATTCACTGCCCGGCTATGCGGGCACAGCGACCTGTTCGTTTCCCTGCCGGCCATTGCTGCCCGATTTGGGTGCCGCTTGACAGCCGCAACCCTGGGTGCAGATGGCGTGCTCGCGTGGGACCGCACACGTTTTTACTACTCCCCTGCGTTTGATGTGAAACCTGTCGATACGACCGGCTCTGGCGATGTGTTCCATGCGGCGTTTGCCTTTGCGCTCTTGCGGGGCGATGAACTTCCGCGCGCGCTGGAATTCAGTTGCGCCGCCGCGGGACTCGCCTGCATGGGAGTGGGGGCGCGAGGCGGGATTGCGAGCCTGGAAGAAATCGAAGAGGCGATCCGGCTCGGGAGGCGGAGGCCGGCGGCCTTCACCGCAGAACAACTGGAAGCGGCCAGGACGGCACGATGATCCCGCTGCGCGTGGACATTCTTCGGATGCGCGCCGCGATTTTCAACGGGCTGCTGATTCTGGTGAACGTTCTCGCATTCCTGCATGAGCTGACACTGTCTCCCAAGATGGGCCGCGCGCTGGTCTACACTTTCGGACTCATCCCCGCGCACGAGCAACTGCTCTTCGCAAGGCACGGCATCACTCTTCCGCAGGCGATCCTCCCGATGTTCACGAGCATGTTTCTGCATGGCGGGTGGTTGCACCTGCTGGGTAACATGCTTTTTCTGTGGGTCTTTGGCGGGGCGGTCGAGGAGGCGATCGGGCATTTTCAATATCTCATCTTCTACTTGATCTGCGGAGTGGGCTCGGCATTGGTTCATACGGTCTTCAACCTTGGCTCGAAGGTTCCTACGATCGGAGCGAGCGGAGCAATTTCAGGAGTCATGGGGGCGTTCATTGTGTTGTTTCCGCGGGCGCGCGTGACGACGCTGATTCCGGCGCTGCTGTTGTTTTTCACGGTGCGGATTCCGGCCTACCTGATGCTGGGGTACTGGTTCTTTCTGCAATTTTTCAGCGGGGTGGCTTCGCTGGGGATGACGGATCAAGGGGGCGTGGCCTGGTGGGCGCATGTGGGGGGATTTATTCTGGGGGCGTTGCTTGTTGTGGGGGTGCGCACTAAGATGCGGAGCGGGGGTTATGGCTGAGTGGGACGGGGTGCTGGGTGTCTGCTTTTTAGTTTTGGTACGCTGACAGAAGTCAAAACCTGACAGGCTGGAAGCCTGTCCTACTTTTCGAGAATTTCTTTTCTGGCGGTGAGGGCTTCGATGCGGTCGATGCGGGGGGGGTAGCCGATGCCGGGACCGTCCGGAACGCGGATGGTGCCTTGCGGCGTGACTACCACTTCGGGGTCGATTACGTCTTCTAGCCAATAGCGGCGGCTGGCGGTTACGTCTCCGGGAAGCGAGAAATTTTCGAGCGTGGAAAGGGCGATGTTGTGGGCGCGGCCGATTCCGGATTCGAGCATGCCTCCGCACCAGACCGGGATTTGCTTTGATTGGCAGAGATCGTGGATTCGACGCGCCGGGGTATATCCGCCGACTCGGCCCAGCTTCATGTTGATGATGCGGCAGGCGCCCAGCTCGATGGCGGCGCGGGCGTGCTCCTCGGTGTGGATGCATTCATCGAGGCAGATCGGGGTGTCGAGTTTGCGCTGCAATTCGAGGTGGCTGAAAATGTCGTCCCAGCCGAGCGGCTGCTCGATCATCATCAGGTAGTAGGCTTCCAGGCGCTTCAGGTGCGGCCAGTCTTCGAGGCGGTAGGCGGAGTTGGCGTCCACCATCAGCCGGATGCTCGGAAATCGCAGGCGCAGGCGTTCGACGGGAGTGACGTCATTCCCGGCTTGATCTTGATCTTGATGCGCTGGTAGCCGGCGGCCAGTTCGCTCTCCACCGTGGCGATGAGTTCTTCAAGTGTTTCTTTAATTCCAATCGAGACGCCGCAGGCAATTTCCTGGCGCACGCCGCCGAGCAATTTCCAGAGGGGAATCGCCTTTTTGTTTCGCCTCGGCATCCCAGAGGGCGGATTCCACGGCGCCCTTGGCCATGTTGTGCCCGCGAATGGTTTCGAGTGCGGGCCAGACTTCGGCAGCGGTGTCGAAATCGCGATCCTTGAGGAGCGGCCAGATGAAATCGCGGAGAATGAGCCATGCCGTCTCAACGGTTTCCGGTGCGTAGAACGGGCCTTCGCCGGCGACACATTCACCCCATCCGGCGACGCCGTCGGATTCGGTTTCCACGAGCAACATTCGTCGGTCGGTTACGCGGCCGAAACTGGTTTCAAAAGGGGTGACCAGCGGCATCCGGATCTCGCGGAGCGTTATTTTCTGGACCTTCAAGTTCGGCCCCCGGGCTCGAGGATGTAATCCATTCCGGTCTTCGTGGGCCTGACAGCCGTGGCGGTGTATCCCAGCGCCAGCCACTTGGAGAACTGCGCGTGTACATCGGCCTGCCATTTAATGGCACACGACGGGTCGGCGGTTCTCATACCTTCGAAATTGGAGGGAATGGCAATCCGCACGGTCCTCTTTGAGATCGCTTTATTCACCTGCTCGCCTGCCAGAACGCGACTCACCCGATCGGATCGCAGATGCCATTCCGCAATGAGGCGGTCCGTGGGAAGATGGCCATTCAAAGGACTGGTGGTGATCCCGTACGCATTTGGAAGAAAGCGGCGGGCAATCGCGCCGAGCAGAATGAAATTGAAGTAGGCGTTCTTAATTATGAAAGGATCAAACGTCCACTCGACGAGGCTAATGCCGCGCGAGATGGCGTCGTCCCTCTGAAAGAGTTTCAAGCGCCGCCCGATGCCGCGGTCTCTATGCGAATCGAGGACGGCGGTCATGTGGGAATGAAGGAATGGCTTGCGGTCGCGCCAGCCTGCAATGGCCAAGGTGAACCCCACGAGATTGGCGCCATGATAGGCACCCAGAACCTGGCCTCCGGTTTCCGCAGCGACGACAAACAAGGGGATTGGAACGACGTCAATATCCTGGGACTTCCAGACTTGCCGTTCGACACTTACGCAGGCTTCAAATTCCTCGATCCCGTGGCACGAGCGGATCGTAATGCCATCGCGAGATTCCTCGAGGGCGTCGCTCTTGCCAGCGTGAGTTCTTTGTTTTTGCGATTTCATTCTTTACGGTCCGGCGATACCTGCGCGCGTGCTACAACTTTTGCGGAGGTCCACAGCTCTTCCAGCTGTTCTTTCGATAACTGAGACAGGCTCCGCCCAGAAAGTGAAGCTTCACTTTCCATTTCCATAAAGCGTTTCTTGAATTTTGAATTTGAATATTTAAGTGTTACTTCAGGATCAAGTCCAAGAAATCGCGCCAGATTTACGACTGAAAACAGGAGATCGCCCAGTTCTTCCTCGGCGGCGCGGCGATTGGAGGCGGAGAGAGCGGAACGGAGCTCCAAGGTTTCTTCTTCCAGCTTTTCAAAAATTCCTTCGACGCGTTCCCAGTCGAAGCCGACCTGCGCGGCTTTGCGCGTCAACTGGAAGGCTTCGAGTAACGCTGGGAGGTTGCGGGGAACGCCGTCCAGCGCGGAAGCAGGGGTGGTTTGCGAAGATTCGCCTTTTCGGGATGCCGCTTGTTTTTCCTTGGCTTTCAGTTGCGCCCAGTTTTTGAGGACTTGGCTGGCCGTGTCCGCTTTCACGTTGCCGAATACGTGGGGGTGCCTGCGGACCATTTTATTGTGGATGCCGGTGATGACGTCGGAAATGTCGAATGCGCCGGTTTCGCGCGCCAGGTCGGCGTGAAACAAGACCTGGAGCAAGAGATCGCCGAGTTCCTCCGCCAAATTCCGGGCGTTTCCCGTTTCGATTGCGTCGAGGACTTCGTAGGCTTCCTCGATCAGGTAGGTTCTGAGGGTCGAGTGAGTTTGCTCGCGGTCCCAGGGACAGCCGCCGGGGGCGCGGAGGCGGGCCTGGACGGCGACCAGGTCTTCAAAGAGCTTGCCGATCCGTTTGGCGGAGGATTTTGTGGTCCGCAGTTTTCCAAATTGTCGGCGGGCAGACTTCGACACGGATTTTTGGGAAGGCTTTGGGGGCTTCGAGTTTTTCTTGCGCTGCGATCGAGGGGGAGGCACGGTGGGTCGCCGGCTCCTGAGATGAAAGGAAACTTTACGGCATGGGTGGACAATTCACAAGAGGGTGGTCGCGGATGCGATGCGGTGACTTTGTTTGGCAGACGGATGTGTCACCCCTAGCGGGGCTTGCTCATATGGTATGCGAGGGGTCCCACCACTTCCGTGGTGGGCTACGGTCTGTCGTCCCTTCGGGACTTGTGGAGGAGGAACAATGGGCCGTGACCGTCGCGGACGAGGAACTATCGGCCGGGGCGGGCGGGAGGAGGGACAATCGGGCGTGGCCATCACGAAGGTATTGCAGACGGAGGGAGGAACGTCAATTCGCTGCGACGGCAAAGATTCAAACTGGCGGGTGGGCACTTGTGAGCGCGTGCGGTGCGATGCTAAACTGCTTGCTCAATATTGCTGAGTTCTGTTTGATCGCCTGAGGGAGATTCCGTTGTCCGAATCCAAACACGACGAAAGTTTTAAGGTTGTAGACCGCAGGCTGTTCACGCCGGAGGGGGAATTTCGCAAAGAGGTCGCGGAGCAGCAGGACCGCGAGCGCGAAACTGCGCCGGCAGCGAGCGCGGCAAGTGGTGCGGGCTCTATTGGCGCGGCTGGCGGCGCAGGGCCGGTTGCTGGGAAGCCAGCAATGCCGAGCGCGATTCCAGCGGCGGCGCCCACTGCGGCAGTGGCGGCGACGTCTGCGGATGCGCCGAAGCGGTCTCCTGTGTTTGAAAATTTGATTCGTTCGCTTGCGCAGAACGCGGCCATGCTGCTCGGCGGATACGCGGACCCGCGCACGGGGCAGCCGGTGCTGGACCTCGAAGGCGCGAGAGAGATGATCGACATGCTGGACGTTCTTCACGAGAAGACTCGCGGAAATCTGGCGACGGAGGAAGACACTCTCCTGCTGGATGTGCTTGGCAATTTGAAGCTGGCCTTTATGGAAATGGCGAAAGCCGCCGCGAAGCAGGAAAAGGCCCAGACCCGGCCTTGATCGAGGATCCGCCCTGCCTGCAATCCCTCATTCCGTACTCGAACTTACGGTGCTTGGTTCCGGCACTTCCATGGGAGTTCCGACGCTCACGTGTCATTGCCGCGTGTGCTCTTCCACGGATCCGCGCGACAAACGGCTGCGGCCTTCGATCCTGCTGTCGCATGACGGAAAGACAGCCGTGATCGACACGACACCCGATTTCCGGTACCAGGCGTTTCGCGCGGGACTCGAGCGGCTGGACGCGATTCTTTTCACGCACGCGCACGCGGATCACATTCTCGGTTTCGATGACATACGTCCGTTTAATTTGCGGCAGAAATCGGCGCTCCCGGTATATGCATCGCCGGAAACCATCGTCACACTGAAGCGGACGTTCGCGTACGTTTTTGACGAATCGCCGGCGATCAGCACGATTCCGCAAGTCACGCTGCACCCGATCGACGGGCCATTCGACGTGATTGGTACGCGGATCGTGCCGGTTCCGGCGCGGCACGGGGACATCGGCGTGCTCGGGTTTCGCTTTGGGGGCGCGGCGTACCTCACGGATTTCAGCGTGATTCCCGAATCGTCCAAGGCGCTGCTCGCGGACCTGGACGATCTGATTCTCGATGCGCTGCGCGATGAGCCACACCCGATGCATCAGACGGTCGAGCAGGCGCTGGCGCTGGTCCGCGAACTCGCGCCGCGGCGCGCCTGGTTCACGCACATCGCGCACGAATTGCCTCATGCCGAAACGAATGCGCGATTGATTGCCGCGGGTTACTCCAATGTTTCTCTCGCGTATGACGGACTTCAATTTGAGGTTCGCGTCTGATGGCGTTCACCGTTTTCAACTCCGTCGAGGACTGGGCGGCGCGTTCCGGAGATGCGCGGCGCACGGCCGTTACGGTTGGAAATTTTGACGGGCTGCACCTCGGGCATCAGAAGATTTTGCAGTCGGTGCGGGAACGCGCTCGCGCGACCGGACTGCGCGCCGCGGTCATTACTTTTGATCCGCATCCGATGCGCGTGCTTCGGCCCGATCGCGCGCCGCTGATGATTCAGACGCTTTCGCAGCGGCTCGCGGGCTTTGAGAAAATGGGGCTGGACGCGGCGCTGGTGTTGCGATTCGACGACGCGCTGTGCCTCGTTTCGGCTGAAGAGTTTATCGAGCGGATTCTGGTTCGGGGATTGCGCACGGGCGCTATTCTAGTCGGCGCCAATTTCCGGTTTGGGCACCGGGGCGCGGGCGATGTGCGGCTGCTCGGCGAGTTTGGGAAGCGCGACGGTTTTGACGTCGAGATTGTTCCGCCTGTCGAAGTCGGCGGACAGATTGTTTCTAGCACCGCCATTCGCTCCGCCGTGGCAAGCGGGAATGTCGCCGGAGCGATTCCGCTGCTGGGGCGGGCGTTTTCGCTGACCGGAGAAATTCGCGCCGGGGCCGGGCGCGGGCGGACGATCCTGTTCCCTACTCTCAACATGTTGCCCGATCAGGAACTGCTGCCAAAGCTCGGCGTGTATGCGACGGAAACCGGCGTGGGCGGACAAGTGTATTCGTCGGTGACGAACGTGGGGACGCGGCCGACGTTCAATGGATCGGGAGTCACGGTCGAGAGCCACTTGTTTGGATTCGGTGAGAATCTTTCGGGCGGCGCGATGGAAGTCCGCTTCCACGAGCGGCTTCGCGACGAACAGAAGTTTTCCGGGCCTGACGCGCTGCGGGCGCAGATCGCGCGCGATATCGAGGCGGCGCGAAAGTTTTTTTCGGAACGGACGGTGACGGGACGACCCTCTGGCAATTGACGGCCGATGATTCAATGGGAATCTTCAGGAGTGAAACGCGGCAGCGGGATTACTTTTTTCTGCACTTTTCGCAGTAGCCGCCGACTTCGGTGCGCGCCGTGGTGATCTGGATGCCGCAATCTTTTTCGATCTGCTTTTTCAGCTTCTCGTAGAGACGCGACTCGACCTCGCGGACTGTTCCGCATTTCAGGCAGGCGACGTGGATGTGATCGCGGGGGCCGTGGCTTTCGTAGAAATGCTGGTCGCCGCGCAGGTGGAGCAGGTCAAGTTCGTCGATCAGGCCGTTGCGTTTCAGAAGATCGATGGTGCGGTAGACGGTCACGCGGTGGACTCGGGGATCGAGTTTTTGCGCGCGATCGAGAATGGCGCCGGCGTCCAGATGGCGTTCGGCGTTGTCCATCACCTGGAGGAGAACTTTTCGCTGGCGAGTCAGGCGCACGCCGCGTTTTGTGAGGGCCTCCTGCAGGCGGCCGGGGCGCTCGTGAGCGTTAATGCGCTCGCCGGTGGAGACTCGATGTGCTGTTGTGGGCATGATTCCGTGCGGGTGATCACGCTACCTTATTAATTATTTCTTGCTCAGCGGGAAGATCATTCCGCGAGGACGCCGGAAATTATTTTAAGTTGGACCAATTATCTAAACTCGCCCGGACTTCAGGGGCTAAAGCCCTGTCTCACAGCCCCTGAATGTCGCGGCTAAAGCCGCGACCCACAAAACCTGCGACCCACAAAACCCAATCGGAAAGCAGCATCTAGCGATGCGGAATCAACCGCACTACGTCATTGTACATAACGACGGCGAAGACCAGCAACAGGAACACCATGCTGACGGTGACGAAGCGCTCCTTCACGCGCACGCTCAAGTCCCGCCGGATGGTTCCTTCAATGAAGAGCATCAGAATGTGGCCGCCGTCGAGCGGAGGAATCGGCAGCAGGTTTAATACCGCCAGGTTCACTCCGATCATGGCCATTAAGGAGAGCAATTCCGCCATTCCCTCCTTGGCCGCTTCGCCAGAAGCCTTGGCGATTCCGAGCGGGCCTTCCAGTTGATTGAGCGACACCTTGCCGCGGAACAGTTGCACGACGACATACGCAACCTGCCGGGCCATCATGATATTCGTGCTGGCCGAATCAACAATGGCGGGGCCGAAAGACAGGCGGCGTTCCACCAAGTCACCGCCGCGGATTCCAATGCCGATCTGCCAGCGCGACACTCCGTTTTTCTGGCTGACTTGCTGCGGGCGGACCTCAAGTTGCAGGGCGCGATCGCCCCGCTGGACTTCCAGATTCAACGGACGCCCCTGAGAATCCTGGACCAGCTTGGGGAATTCGATGACGCTCGCCAATTCTGTTCCGTCCACCTTACGGATTTCGTCGCCAACTTTTAATCCGCTTCGTTCGGCCGGCATGCCTGAAGTGACCGAACTGATCAAGAGGCGGTCCGGGGGATAGCCGTAAATATCCTCCATGGTCTGGCCGGAGGGAACCGAAAGCGAAACTTGCTGTCCATTTCGGTCTACTTCGAGAGAAAGCAAATGGCCCGGCAAGGCCGACATTAACTCAAGCCGCGCCTCATCCCACGTAGGATTGTTCTTGGAATTAATCTTGATGACCTTATCGCCAGCTTCGAGACCTGCCTTTTGGGCGGGCGAATCGGGCAACACGCCTGCCAGGACCATCGGTTTATCCAGATAGGCGGGCTGCTGGCTGCCGCGCATGTAAATCCCCGCGACCAGAAGAACGGAGAGAACGATGTTCATCGCCGGACCGGCGAGCGCGATCAGCACTCGCTGCCATCTGGGCTTGGATAAAAATTCGTCGGGATCGCCCTTGCGATCTTCGAGCGGATTGTCGCCGGCCATTTTCACGTAGCCGCCGAGGGGCAGTGCGCTGATGCGGTAGTCGGTGTCGCCGCGCTTGTATCCCCAGAGGCGCGTGCCGAAGCCAATGGAAAAAATCTGGACTCGAACGCCAAACGCCTTGGCGACAATAAAGTGTCCCCACTCGTGCACGAGGACCATGATCCCGAGGACAACGGAAACGGAAACAACCATGACCAGGAAATCCGACACGTTCTTTTCTCCCTGTCTTAGAGCAATGAATTCAAATTATGCAACCGCGGTTCGCGCGGCCCTGCTTGCGACTTCTTCCCGAGCCATCCGGCGCGCTTCGGAATCGGCCGCCAGCACATCGGCGATCGCCGACATCCTGACTTTCGGAGTCCGCGCGAGCACTCGCTCGATGACTTCCGCGATGCCGGAAAACGGAATCCGCCGTTCGAGAAACGCCTCGACGGCCACTTCATCCGCCGCATTAAAAGCGCATGGATAAGCGCCCATCTTTCGCAGCGCCTCGCGCGCCAGACGCAGGCAAGGAAACCTGCGGGTCGAAACCTTCTCGAAATCCAGGCGGCGCAGCTTGCCCCAGTCCAGGGCTATTTCATTGGATGCGGCCCGCTCTGGGTAGGTTAGCGCATATTGGATGGGCATGCGCATATCCGTTGGGCCGAGTTGCGCCAAGATGGACCCGTCCACAAATTCGACCATGGAATGAATCGTGGATTGCGGGTGGATGACCACATCAATCTGGTCCGGACGCATGTCAAAGAGCCAGTGCGCCTCGATAACCTCAAAGCCTTTGTTCACAAGTGTGGCCGAGTCAATGGTGATGCGGCGGCCCATGCGCCAGTTCGGATGGGCGAGCGCCTGCTCCGGCGTGGCCGCGGCCATTTTGGCCAGCGGCGTTTTTCGAAACGGGCCGCCTGAGGCGGTCAGGATGAGCTTTTTGACGGCGCTGCGTTCGCCTGCGCGGAGGCATTGGTGGATTGCGTTGTGTTCGCTGTCCACTGGCAGCAGCTCCACGTTGGCCTGGCGGGCGGCGGCCATCACGATTTCGCCGGCCGCGACCAGGACTTCTTTATTGGAGAGAGCGACACGCTTCCCCGCTTTTACGGCAGCGTATGTGGCTTCGAGGCCCACAACGCCGACGGCCGCGGAAACCAGCGTGTCGGCAGCTGGGTGCGTCGCGACTGCGATCATCCCTGCGGAACCGTGCTGGATCTCGGGCAATTTTGAGATGCCTGCGGCACGGAGGCGTTCCGCCAGAGTCATTGCTACGGCAGGGGTGGCGACCGAAACCAGTTCCGGGTGATGGCGCAGAATTTGCTGCGCCAGTTCTTCGACGTTGCTACCCGCAGCCAGTGCCACGACTCCAAACCGTTCGGGCATTGCTTCCACGACGGCAAGGGTTTGGCGGCCGATGGATCCGGTCGAACCGAGAATGGCAATTTGCTTCAACTTGGTTGCTCTACTTCCTGGCGGACTCGCCTTCCGGGTCCCTGACTGAACGAAGAGAGTCCGCGCCCGTCGGTTAGTACTTTTTTATTATGACCCATTCAAAATAGTACCAGACTGCGGGGGCTGCAAGGATGAGGGCGTCGATCCGGTCGAGCATCCCTCCGTGCCCCGGCAGAAGTGTGCCGGAATCCTTGACGCCGGCGCTGCGTTTCCATGCGGACTCGAAGAGATCGCCGATTTGTCCCGCTACGCTGGCGACGGCAGCCATGGCCAGCATGTGCGCAGGAGGAAATTTGGTCCAGTAACCAAAAACGGCAGCCACGAACAAGGCTCCCAGAAAATTCGCGATGGCTCCTTCCCAGGTCTTGTTCGGGCTGATCTGCGGCGCCATTTTCCAGCGGCCGATTGTGCTGCCTACAAAATATGCCGCGGTATCGCCCACCCAGACGAGGACCATGGTGAAAAGAAGAAGCCAGCGGCCCCATACATCGACACCGTGGAGACGCAAGACGGCGCTGAACGGAAGCACAACGAATAAAATTCCAGCGGCGCGTCACCAGGATGGAAGGCAAGACTTCGGCGATCGGGCGCCGGCTCCCCAGAGCAATTACGGCGACGCCGAGAACAAAGACGAACAAGACCAAATCCAGAGTGACCTTAGGGGAGCGGTCCAGCAGGTCGCCCAGACGAATAATGCTCGCCATGCGCGACGCGTACCATTGCTGGCCGATGATCCCGGCGGCACCCAGGCAGGACCAGAGGCGGTACGCGCGAAATCCGAGGTGAGCCGCGATCGAAAAAAATTCCAGCATGGCCAGAATCGCAACGAGGCCCGCCACGATTGCAACCAGCCACGTGGGCCCCCACCAGATTGCCGCAACCACCAACGGGATCAGGATCGCAGCCGTCAGAACGCGCATTCCAGTTCCGGAAGTCATTTGTTCCTTTCTTTTCCACGGCCGGCCGTCAGGAGATCGGAGGCAACTTCGTGACGCCGTAACTCACAATTCTTGCGGGCGTCAGCACTTTGTGCCGCCCCTACCGGGGCTCGCGCGTCTTGGGCTGCACTTTCCCACCGCTTCCGCGGTGGGCTACGGTCTGCCGTCCCTCCGGGACTGCCGGGGGCACGGAATTAGTGCATGGGTACGCGACAGAAATGAATACTGCCTACTTCTACTTTCTCGCATTACGGGCGTGAATTCACTGGGAATAAAATCGGATGTGCCGCGTTGTGAAATGATTGCACTCGGGAAAGCTATCAAGAATATCGCAGGCCGCTGTCGAATGGGCCGAACGCGCGGCGGGATCAGGCCATGACGCGACGGCGCGCTTCGGCGAGGCCGCCGTAACGGCGCTCGCGCTTTTGAAAATCGAGCAAGGCCTCGTAGAGCTGAGCGCGGCTGAAATCGGGCCACAAAGTTTCGGTCACGTAAATTTCGGCGTAGGCAATTTGCCACAGCAGAAAATTGCTGACGCGCATTTCTCCGCTGGTGCGAATCAGCAGGTCGGGATCGGGCAGACCGGCGGTGTAGAGATGTTGCGAGATCATTTCCTCATCCACGCGGGCATTCGCGAGCCCGTTATTGCGCACGCGATCGAGGATGCGATTGAAGGCATCCACCAGTTCCGCGCGGCCTCCGTAATTCAGCGCCACGGCCAGCTTCATTCCGGTATTTCCCGCCGTCTGCTCCATCGCGCGTTCAATGTCGAAGCGGACTTCTTCCGGCAACTGATCCGGACGCCCGATGACGAGCATGCGGATATTGTTTCGATGGATGGTGGGAAGTTCCTTGCGCAAATATTCGCGGAGCAGGCGCATCAGGAAATCAATTTCGGCCTTGGGGCGCCGCCAGTTTTCCATGGAAAAAGCATAGAGAGTCAGGGCATGAATTCCGAGCCTGGCGCACGTTTCAATCACGGTGCGAGCCGACTGGACTCCCGCACGATGGCCCGCGACGCGCGGCAAATGACGCCGCTGCGCCCAGCGGCCGTTTCCATCCATGATGACGGCAATATGCTGAGGGAGGCGGTCCGCATCCAGGTCCAGGAGCAGACGCTCTTCCGCAAGGTCCGAAGTTTTGAGCGATTCCGGCGCTTTCACGCGATTATTCCCGCGAATTCCATGAAGTGGTCAGCGGTTGTTTCAGGAGCATGATGGAAAGCTAACATAGGGGATGTCGCGGTGCAACACGCCACCCGTTACCCACGCGGCAATTGGGCAAAAGCGGTGACCACTCCTTCTCAACAAAAATGCCCCGGGCACCTTGATTTATTGGGGTTCTTTGTGACGCTGACTTCGGACCCGGGGTGTTGCTGTTCAGGAAATCCAAGACCCACAGGCTGAAGCGTGCGCCACGGGAGTTGCCGGGAAGCAGGGTCGAGGCGTGGCGCTTGACGCGTCGTCACGGACATAATGAGATCCGAGCAGGCTGGTTTTACCCCGTCGTTCCGGGCATGCCGCTGGGGTGGAGGATGGTCACGTAGACCAGGACGAGAGTGAGGATGATGACGGCGACGGCTGTAACCCAGGCGACGACATTTAATGTGGGCGTATTGACGAAGTCGCCCATCAGATCGCGGCGGTTGATGAGCAGCAGCATGAAAATGAGGACGACGGGCAGCCAGACTCCGTTGCCCACCTGGGAAAGAATCAGGATTTTTTCGAGCGGGGCTTTAGGGATCAGGATGACTGCCGCGCCCACTACGATCATTCCCGTGTAAAGGCTGTAAAAAATGGGGGCGTCATTGAACTTGTGGTCGATGCCCGCTTCAAATCCCATTCCTTCGCAGATCACGTGAGCCGTGGAGAGCGGGAGGATTGACGCGGCAAACAGTGAAGCGTTCAGCAGGCCGAACGCAAAGAGCATGGCGGCCCATTTTCCGGCCAGGGGGACGAGGGCCTGGGCAGCGTCTCCGGCGTCGTTGATCACGTGATGACCGGAAACGAATAGCGTCGCGCCCGTGCAGACGATGATGAAGAAGACGATCACCATGCAGCTGACGCTGCCGATGAGCACGTCCATGCGGGCCTGCGGGTACTGGCGCGCCGACACGCGCTTTTCCACGAAGCTCGCCTGCATGTAAAAAAATTGCCAGGGGGCGATGGTCGTGCCGATCAGCGCGGTCAGCATGAGGAGATAACCGCCCTCAAGATGCAACGTGGGAATCGCGGTATCCCGAGCCGCCAGGAGCCAATCCGGCTTGGCAAGAAACGCGGACGCGACATACGAGAGATAGAGCACGCACGCCGCCAGAAATATTTTTTCGACCTGGCGGTAGGTTCCGCGGAGCACGAGAATCCAGACGGCCAGCGCGGCGATCGGCACGGAGATGTATTTGGAAATGCCAAAGAGTTGCATGGAGGCGGCCACGCCCGCAAATTCGGCGCACACGTTGCCCATGTCCACGACCAGGCCGGCGAGAATCAGAAAAAAAGTAGGGCGGAAACCGAATTCTTCGCGGATGAGATCGGAAAGCCCCTTGCCCGTCACGACGCCCATGCGGGCGCACATTTCTTCGGTGACGTAGAGCGCGATGGTCATGGGAATGAGCGACCAGAGCAAGCGCGTAGCCGTACATCGCTCCGGCCTGCGAATAGACCGAGATTCCGCCGGCGTCGTTGTCGACGTTGGAAGTGATGACGCCGGGACCGACCACGGCGAGAAACAGCAGCAGGCGCCGGCGCCAGAAGCGAGTGCGCTTGCCCCAGTCCGACAGGCGAACGCGCCACGGTTCTACCCAGCCGGGGATGAGCTTCCAGCGCGTGATCAGCGCGGGAGTTTCCGGGGATTGTTTTCCGTTTTCGGGTTTTCCGAGTACGGCCATCGATCTAAACCTTTGCCCGTCCGCCGCGGCGGACGGGCCTAAACTAGGCAAATCAAGTTCGTCAAACTGACATGAGGCCATCTCATAAATGGCGGGTCTCCAGACTTGAGTAGCCGTCAGGGGCTAAAGCCCTTGATTTATACATCTCTGAATGTCGCGGCTGAAGCCGCGACCCACAAAGCTCATCTATGAGGTAAGTTCATTCCATTTCCTCAGCGGTTTCGGATGCGCGAGACGACGTCATCCACTTCGATGGCTCCGATGGGGCGGCCAAGCGAATCGACGACGGCCAGGCTGTGCAAGTTGTATTTGTCAAAGAGTTCAAACACTTCCTTGTCTTCCGCGTCGGGAGGAACCGAAAGCAATGGCTCCATTTTCAAAGATTCCATGCGTTCGTCCGGCGCGGCAAACAACAAGCGTCCCACGGCGACGGCGCCGGAGAATTTTGCTTCGCCGTTGATGAGAAATACGGTGTCGAGGCGTTCGAGGTCCACATCCATTTCTTGAATCCAGGCGACGACTTCGTCGCGCGTGGCCGCTTCGCCGACGTAAATGAAATCGGTATTCATCATTCCGCCGGCCGAATTTTCGTCAAACTTCAGAAGCTCGCGAACTTCGCGCGCTTCCTCGCCGGGCATTTCGCTCAGGACTTCGCGCGACCTGTCCGCGTTCATGTCCGCGATCACGTCGGCAGCCTGATCGGGATCCATTTCCTCGAGAATGTCGGCGGCTTTCTGGGGAGCCAGGGTCTCGACGATCTGCGTGGTCAGGCGCTTGTCCAACTCGGCCAGGGCTTCGGCGGCGGTCTCCTCATCGAGGGAGGCGATGATCGATTGGCGCTCGATCGGGGACAGATCTTCCATGATGTCCGCCAGGTCGGCGGGATGCATGCGCTCGAGTTTCTGGTGCGTGATGCGGAGCTTTACGCGACGCAAAGGGTCCGGCTCGATCAAGTTGACGAATTCCCAGGGAATCACGCGGGTGGGCAGCCTGGTCGCCAAGCCGCGCACTAAGCCGGGGGAGGCAATGCCGTGAAGCAGACGCCGGGCGGCGCCCGTCAGGCCCACGTCTACCTGCGTGACGCGCAATTCGACCGTGCCGTTGACGCGCTGCTCGGAAAGGTCAATGTCGTTTACTCGGACGACTTTGCGGCCGCTGGTATCAATGATCTGCTGGTCGAGCAGGTCCTTGCGCATGGCCAGCCATCCTTCATTGGGCTGGTAATGTTCGAGGTCCTTTTCTTCGACGTTCAGGCGGATCACGCCGGGGGCGACAAAGGCGATGTTATCGTAACGCGCGATTAGGGGAAGAAACTTGCCCCTGCCCAGGAGCACGCGGGCCACACGGTTCGGCTGGTCGGCGGGTTCGATGAATAGTTCGGTGACGTGGCCGACGAAGTGGCCGTCGCGATCGTAGGCTTCTCCGCCGAGGAGATCGGTTGCGTGCAGCATTTTCCCTCCTTTCCCAAGCTCCCTGGCTGTTCACTGCTCAACCTTGAGGCTTGTATTCGAAAACTTTGCTACTGCGCTTCGTCGGACAGGCTTTTTGTTGTGCCTTTTGGCGGATCGCGCAGCTAAACCCGACAGGCTGGAAGCCTGTCCTACTGGGGCGCTGGTTTCTGGCTCTTGCGGGATCTTTGAGACTTGAAACCCGCAACCAGGGTGTGGCCCGGCCGCGGGTGGAGGAAAAATCCGGGTCTACCCGAGGCCGTTCCGATTCACTTTCAATGCATGGCGGACTGGCGTTTCGGCACCGGCGCGCCGGGCTCTATGGAAACTTCGTGCCGCCAATCGATTCCTACTCGGAAAGGGTTCTAGCGTTTCGGATTCGCTCATGGCCACACAAAAAACTCCAACTCAGTAGGTAAACGCTCTTGAAATCTTTGTCAAGGAAAGAGTGCGCGTTAACGCAATTTTTTTGTTGGCGGAAAGAGCATGTTGCCGGGTTTTCGGCGATGGCGGCGGCAAGCGGCGAGGTATAGCGAGCCGTAGGTTTCCGTCAGGTAGTCTTTACGGTCATAGCCCAGGAGACGGGCGGCGCGGTCAATGGCCGCGACCGGGCCCTCTAATTCGAGATAGATGCCGACGGGGGTCTCGTCGAGTTCGATTTTCAGGCCGCGGATGGCTGGGAGGGCGTAGGTGGTCCTGAATTTTTCATACTGGAATGACGGATGCAGGCCGAGGGCGCGGAGAATTTTGGCGAGTTCGTTTGGTGTGGTGACCGAAACCTCGGCTTCTTCTTTAATTTTGAAATGCCTGCCGCGTTTTATGGCATGGGGCGATTCATGAATTGGCCCTTTGTAGGTCAGAATCGCTTGGGTGATTTCATTTGTGCGCCTCTTCTTAAAACTCGAAGCCGGCTGTTCGATCCGGATCCGGATGAGCTGGCCGCGGCGCCTGAGATCCTGTTGCGGGGTGTCGTACAACGTGTTGGATTCGTACGTGCGCGGCGTGATTTTTAGGGCGCGGAGGCGTTTTAGGCGGCGGCGAAGCGCCGCGGGGTCAGGGACACGGAGTTTGATTTCGATTTCCTCGTGATGTGCGGGGGTTGGCATCGCATGGGAGTATACGTCGGGTCTTTCGCAAAACCGACATGGGGAGGCTTTCGCCGGGGGATTATTTTCATTCATATAGGCGGCGTGTGTCGCCCCTCCGGGGCTCTCGGTGGTTTGCAAATCGCACTGGATCCGACTCGCTACCGCTACCGCTATTTTCCGATTCGGTTGCTCGACAGAAGCGAAGGTGGCGCGGTATAAACTTCTGTTACCGAACGGCGCCCACATCCCGGCGGGCTCCCGATTAAGCCTGCACTCGGTACCGGCGCTCCACTACACATGACTGAACCAGCCACACCGCTGATGCGGCAGTATCACTCGATTAAGGGGCGCTACCCGCACGCGCTGGTCTTATTCCGGCTGGGAGACTTCTACGAGCTGTTTTACGAGGACGCTATTGCGGCATCGCGGGAACTGCAGATCACTCTGACTTCGCGGAATCGGGAGCGCGGCGAACCAGTGCCGATGTGCGGGGTTCCCTACCATGCGGCGGAGGGGTACATCGCGCGACTGCTGCGCGCGGGGTACAAAATTGCCGTGTGCGATCAGATGGAGGCGCCAGGTCCGGGAAAGAAACTGGTGCGCCGCGAAGTGGTGCGCGTCATTACGCCGGGGACGGCCACCAGCCTCAATGTTCTGGAGCCCAAGGAAAATAATTATCTGGCGGCGATCTTTCGCCCGGCGGGCGGATCGCCGATCGGCTTTGCCTACGCGGATGTCACCACCGGGGAATTTCGCGCGACGTCATTTTCCGGCAGCGACGCCGATGAACAATTGCGCGATGAATTGCACCGCTTGAGGCCGCGCGAAATTCTTATCCCCCGGCAAGCGAGTTTATTCGCCGCAGCCGGAGCGGACGGAGATTTTGGCGGCACTTCCCAGGCGGCGCGGCCGGAACTTCGCGAAGGCGTCGAGACGCGGATCGACGAATGGATTTTCCGGTTTGACTACGCGGAACGAATGCTGCGGGAACAATTCGGCGTGGCGACGCTGGATGGATTCGGACTGGCGGGACATCCGCAAGGCGTCTCGGCTGCGGGCGCGGTGGTTCATTACTTGCGCGAAACTTCGGCCATGGATCGCCGAGAATGGGAATCATTCCGGCGCGGCCCTGGGACATCTGGACCGCGTGCGGTATTACGAGCAGGCGGACGCGCTGGTGCTGGACATCGTGACGGTGCGCAACCTGGAACTGGTGGCGCCGATTTTTTTCGAGGATGGCGCGCGCGGCGCTTCTTCGACGCTGCTTTCCGCGCTGGATGAAACAACCACGGGGATGGGAGCGCGCCTCTTGCGGCAATGGATCCTGCGCCCGCAGGTGGATCGCGAAGAAATTCTCGCGCGCCTCGACGCAGTGCAGGAATTGAAAAACCACACGGTGCTGCGCGAGGAAATTCGCCACAACCTTGCGGGCGTGCAGGATCTGGAACGGCTGGCGGGACGCGTGACGCTGGGCGTTGCTTCGCCGCGCGACCTGCTTGGGCTGCGGCAGTCTCTCGGCGCGCATTCCTCTATTGCGAAAATATCTGGAGAAGTGCCTCGCCGCGCGGCTCTGCGCGTTGCACGAGGAAATGGACGAATTGGCGGACGTGCGCGAGCGGATTGAATCGGCGCTCGCGGACGATCCCCCGGCGCTGGCCTCCGATCCGGGCGTGATTCGCCGCGGGTATGACAAGGAATTGGACGAGTTGCGCGAACTTTCGCAGCACAGCAAACAGATTATTGCGGCGATGGAAGAGCGTGAGCGCAAGCGCACGGGAATCGGGTCGCTCAAGATCCGCTTCAATCAGGTGTTCGGCTACTACATCGAAATATCCAATCCGAACTTGCATCTCGCGCCCGCGGATTTCGAGCGCAAGCAGACGCTCGTGAATGCGGAACGCTTTACGACGCCGGAACTGAAGGAATACGAGCGCAAGGTTCTGGACGCGGACGAACGCATCGCGGAAATCGAGCGGCGGCTATTTTTCGAGCTGCGGCTGTGGATCGGAGAACAGGCCGCGCGGCTTCGGCGGACTGCGGCGGCCATCGCGCAGCTGGATGTGCTTGGAAATTTTGCGCGGCTTGCCGCGTCGCGCAATTACACGCGGCCGGAGTTTTCGGACGACACGGAAATCATGATCGTCGCGGGGCGGCATCCGGTGATCGAGCAACTCCTCGAGCAAAAGGGCGAACGATTTGTTCCGAACGATCTGTTTCTCGATGAAGCGACGCAGCAGATCCTGCTGATTACCGGTCCGAACATGGGCGGGAAATCGACGTATCTCCGGCAAGCCGCGTTGATTATTCTGATGGCTCAGATGGGCTGGTTTGTTCCCGCGGATCAGGCGCGGCTGCCCGTCACCGATCGAATTTTCACGCGCATCGGCGCGGCGGATAATCTGGCGCGGGGGCGATCCACGTTTCTGGTGGAAATGACGGAGGTCGCGGCCATCTTGAATACGGCTACGCCGGCGAGCCTGGTGCTGCTGGATGAGGTGGGGCGCGGGACGGCCACCTTTGACGGGCTTTCGATCGCCTGGGCGGTGGTGGAGCATCTGTCGAGCGAGACGAAGGCGCGCACGCTTTTCGCAACGCATTACCACGAATTGACGGAGCTTGCGGATTTGCTGCCGGGGATCAAGAACGTGCATGTGTCCGGCGCGTGAAACTTCGACGGGCATTGTGTTTCTGAAGCGCGTCGAAACCGGGAGCGCGGACAAGAGCTATGGAATTGAAGTCGCGAGGATGGCGGGGCTGCCTGCGGCGGTGATCGCGCGGGCGCGCGAAATTCTCGAACGGCACGAGCAGGCCGAGCATCAATTGAGCGAGCGGCTGACGCCCGGAGCCACGCGAAATGGGGAGCCTCTCCCGGCGCAGCAGGCCTTGTTCACGCCGCTCGACCGGCGCGTGCTCGATGCGCTGCGGGAAGCGGATATCGATAATCTGAAGCCGGTTGAGGCGCTCAATCTATTGGCCGAGTTGAAAAAACAAATTTTATGAAGCAATCCCGCGGACGCGGCACATTGGCGCTTGGCATCATGTCGGGAACGTCGGCGGACGGGATTGACGTGGCGCTGGTGCGCATCTCCGGGCGAAAGGCCTCTCTCGAAAACTTTGCGGCGTTCCCCTTTCCTCGAGAAGTCCAGAAAGCCATCTTGAAGCTCGGCGAAGGCCGGGCGGTGACCACGGGAGAAATCAGCCAGCTCAATTTTCTGCTGGGCGAATTATTTGCAAGCGCTGCGCTCGCTGCTTGCAAGAAATTTCGCGTGGCTCCCGCGCGGATCGCTGTGATCGGCTCGCACGGACAGACTGTCTTTCACCAGGGCACACCTTCGCTTTTCAACGGACGGCGGGTCGCCTCGACGCTGCAAATCGGTGAGCCCTCGGTGATCGCGGCGCGCACCGGGATCACCACGGTGGGCGATTTTCGCCCCGCCGACATGGCCGCAGGCGGACAAGGAGCGCCGCTTGTACCATTCGTCGATTTTGTTCTTTATCGGCACCCGCGAATCGGGCGCGCCGCGCTTAATATCGGCGGCATCGCGAACATGACGGTGATCCCCGCGGGCGCGAAGATTGAAGATGTGTATGCGTTCGATACGGGCCCCGGAAATATGGTCATTGATGCTCTCGTGCGGCACTACACGCACGGTCGAAAAACTTACGATCGAAACGCGGAGATGGCCGAGCGTGGAACCTTCCTGCCTGGCTTGAGCGATGAATTGATGCGTGACAGATATTTTGTGCAACCACCTCCGAAGTCAGCAGGGCGGGAACAGTACGGCGAAGCGTATGTTCGGAGGGTGCTTGCGCATCGCGACTCCCGCCGAGCAAAGCCCGAGGACGTGATCCTCACTGTTACCGGCGTAACAGCTCACGCGATCGTGTTTGCATTCAGCCTCTTCGTGTTTTCCCGGACAAAGGTGAATGAATTAATCGTTTCCGGGGGCGGCGCGCACAATCCACTGCTGATGAAAGCTCTCGGCGCCGCCTTCGAGTCGGACTTTCGAATTCGAGAGGCCTCAGAACTTGGCGTGCCGGGAGACGCGAAGGAAGCGTTTGCCTTTGCGGTGCTTGCGTACGAGACGCTGCGCAGACGACCCGCAAATGTTCCAGGAGCGACAGGAGCGAAGAAAGCGGTCGTGCTGGGTAAGGTGTGCTATGCAGGTTAGGATAGGAAGTAAAGGATGTGGAGGAGATGAAGGAAGTAGAGAAACGGAAATTTCGCGACAGCGCGGGGTCGTGCGGCGCGCAATCTCTTTTACTTCCTTTGGTTCCTTAACTTCCTTTACTTCCCTGCTGCTCCTCGCGCTTACTCTCACTTCCTGCTCACGCAGCGTCGCTACTGAACCCGGTGTCGTCAATTTTCTGATTGAATCGATGCCGACGAATCTGGATCCGCGGATTGGGACCGATGCACAGTCCGAGAGGATTGACAGCCTGATCTTCGACAGTCTGATCGAGCTTGACGCACACAGGATTCCGCACGGCGACCTGGCGGAAACGTGGGAAATGCCTGACCCTGCCACGTACGTGTTTCATTTGCGACGCGGCGTGAAGTTTCAAGATGGGCGCCTGCTAACCTCGGCGGACGTGAAGTACACATTCGATTCGATCACGGATGGAAGTGTGACATCTCCCAAGCGAGGTACGCTCAGACTCGTCAAGTCCGTCGATGCACCCAACGCTGCCACCGTCATTATTCATTTGAGCGAGCCTAACGGCGGCTTTCTGACGGATATTTGCCGACCGGCGCTCGGCGTCGTTCCCGCGGGCGCGGGGAAAGATGCGGCGGGACATCCGATCGGCACCGGGCCGTTCCGCTTCGTGAGCGCGCAGCAGGACGACAACGTCGTGCTGGAACGCAATCCGACTTACTTTCGGACGCCGCCCAAGATTGAGCGGGTTCGATTCCGCGTGGTGCCCGAGGCAATCGTACGCGCACTCGAGTTGCGGAAAGGGACCGCCGATCTGGAAGTGAGCTCTCTCGCTCCGGACATGATTCCGGTTCTTCGCCAGCAAGCGAGCCTCGATGTGACCGAGGAGCCCGGAACGAACTACGCGTATATCTCGTTCAATTTCGAGAATCCGGTCCTGGCACGGCGGGAAGTCCGTCAGGCTCTTGCACTCGCCACCAACCGGGAGGAAATCATTCGATATCTGTATCGCGGACAGGCGCGGCTGGCGGACGGGCCGCTTCCGTCAAACAGCTGGGCGTATGAGCCTGACATCACGCATTATGGTTACGATCCGCAGCAGGCCGAGCGGCTGCTGGATTCTGCAGGGTTGCCCCGGAATGCAGAAAACGGTGGAATGCGCGTGAGCCTGACGCTCAAGACTTCGACGGATGAGTCCACGCGGCTGCTTGGCGCCGTCTTGAAGGAGCAATGGCGCAAGGTTGGCGTGGATCTGGATCTGCAGTCCATGGAGCCGGCGACTTTGGCTTCGCAGATTGCGGGGGGAAATTTCCAGCTCTACACGCTGCGATGGATCGGGGTCAACAACGATCCTGAATTTTACGAATTCGCTTTCAGTTCCAAGAGGATCCCGCCAATGGGCGGGAACCGCGGCCACTATCGCAATCCGGAAGTCGATGCGCTGCTCGATCAGGCGCGCGTCGAAAGCGATCGGGAAAAGCGGGGGGCGCTTTTCAGCAAGATTCAGAAAATCGTTGCCGGGGATTTGCCGTACGTCAGCCTGTGGTTTATGGATAACGTCAGCGTGCACCGGAAGAGAATCAGCGATGTGCGGATTTCTCCGACCGGGGATTATGATTTTTTGGGGGGCATTGAAGCGCGGTAGGAGTGGAGCTGGCTTCAGCTTGTGGGGGCTCGTCCCTGCAAGGACCAAACCCCACAGGCTGAAGCCTGCGCCACTAAGATCAAATTGACCGGGGCTTATGCTTCCGTTTCATCTTCGAGGGCGGCGCGGATTTCCTGCTCGGTGATTACGCCTTCGCGCATCACTTCCCAATCATCTCCATCGAGTTTCACGATCGTGGAGGCGAGATTCCCGGGCGTTTCTCCCGCGTCGATGATGAGCGGGAGGCGATCCCCCATTTGTTCCATGAGTTCGACAGCGGTCGCGCAGGCCGGCTGGCCGGAGATATTTCCGCTTGTGCCCGTGATTGGTCCCCTGATGAGGTCGATGAGCGCATTCACGATTGCCGATTTTGGCCAGCGCAGGGCGACGTTGCCGGTGTGAGCCGTTACTTTCAGCGGAACGCCTGTGGAAGCCTCGACAAGAAGGGTTAAAGGACCGGGCCAGAATTTGGCGGCGAGCTTGTGGAACGTGTATGGGACATCGCGCGAAAGCGACACGGCCTGCGCCGTCGTGTTGACCAGGATGGGAAGCGCGCGGGTTTCCGGACGTCCCTTGACGCGATAAATCTGATCGACGGCCGCAAGATTAAACGGGTCCGCCGCGATACCGTAAAAGGTGTCGGTCGGAATGGCGACGAGTTCGCCGCGTCGAATGAAGTCAGCCGCGTAGCGGAGGGCGACAGGATCGGGATTTTCGGGTGAAATCTTCAGCATTTCTGCGGACAAAGTGGCGGCCCTCGTTTTTGAAACAGAAAGTGGCGATCGACCGGCAAACCAACGCAGTCGAGTGAACCTACCATAGACGTCTAGTGCGTTCAAGGCGCTAAACTTTTAGGAGCTGTCCTAATTTGAAAGGCGTTCGCGCGGCTCGATTGTTTTGGAGGCCGGGACTTCAGTCCCGACGAAGAGCGTTGGCTTGTAAGGGGTTTTAACCCCTGAAGCTTCAGGGGCTGAAGCCCGCGATTAAATTTGACCTGAATGGCCGAGCTGAAGCTCGGCCCTCCGAAAATCGAATGGTTTCAAATTAGGACAGTGGCAACTTTTATGTGTAGTTGCTGAAGCCGCGGCCCAGCATTGCTTTACCGCTCTGAGGGGGTTTGCTAGGCTGGTATGCATGGCTCACCCAGCAGGGACTAGCGCGCGACTTGCCGGTAAAGGAAACGCCACAGTGATCACGAGCCGCGAGAACCGCTGGCTCAAGCGATTCCGTGCCGCGCTTTCGGGCGAACGTGGCGACGATGGAATGGTGGGCGTGGAGGGAGTTCGCCTGGTGGAAGCGGCGCTGGGATCGAGGCTGGCGGTCGAGGGGCTGCTTGTGAGTGAATCGGGAGCGCGGCATCTTCCTCGCGTTGCGCCTGTGCTGGCGTCCGCGGTGCCGGTGTTTCGCACATCCGACAAATTGTTTGCGAGCATTGCGGATACGAAAACGCCGCAAGGGATTGCCGCTTTGGTTCGGCCGCGACTTGCCACGATCGAGAATCTCATGGCTGGGACACCGCTGCTGGTCGCGCTGGTGGGCGTGCAGGATCCCGGAAACGTGGGGACGATTGTCCGGGCGGCGGAAGCCTTCGGAGCGACGGGGGCAGCGACGTGCCCAGCGGACGGGACAGGGACGGCTGATCCGTTCGGGCCGAAGGCGCTGCGGGCGTCGGCGGGATCGGCGCTGCGATTGCCGATTGTTGGCGGCGTGTCGCCGACGATTCTGCTGGCACAGTTGCGGATTTTTCGGGTGAAGGTTTACGCTGCGGTCGCTGCCAAGGCCGTGGCCGTGGAAGATTCTATTGATAAAACTCCTGATGTTGCTTCCCTCTCGTTGCGTCCGTGGGACATCGACTGGAAAAATCCTGCGGCCATTTTGATCGGCAACGAAGGTTCGGGCCTGCCCGCGGACCTTGTGCGTGCGGCTGACGCACGCGTCTATATTCCGCAAGCCGCGGCGACCGCTCCGGTGGGGATTGAATCCTTGAACGCGGCGATGGCCGCCAGCGTGTTGCTCTACGAGGCGATGCGGCAAAGAAATGCAGCCGGGCAACAACATACATGAGCTTGTTCGCAAAACTCGGGCCTGAAGAAAACACGGGAGCCGGCCAGCCGCTCGCGGAACGGATGCGCCCGCGCACGCTGGATGAATTCACGGGGCAGGAGTCTTTGCTCGGGCCGGGAAAACCGCTTCGGACACAGATCGAACACGACGAAATCGGCTCCATGATTCTTTGGGGACCGCCGGGGTGCGGAAAAACGACACTTGCGCGGTTGATTGCGCGGATGACTCATTCCGAGTTCGCGGCGTTCAGCGCGGTGTTGACAGGGATCAAGGAAATTAAAGACGTGATGGCGGCGGCCGAACACGCGCGGCGGGCGGGGCGCAGGACGATCGTGTTCATCGACGAAGTGCACCGCTTTAACAAGGCGCAGCAGGATGCGTTCCTGCCGCATGTGGAAGCGGGGAACATTATCTTGATCGGCGCGACCACGGAGAATCCCTCGTCTGAAGTCATCGCGCCGCTGCTTTCAAGGACGCGCGTCTATGTGCTGCAAGCGCTGGCCACGGAGCAGATCGAGGCACTGTTGCGGCGCGCGCTTGCGGACCCGGTGCGCGGCCTCGGGAATGAAAAGATCGTGATCGGCGATGAAGCGATCCAGCACATCGCAGTGTTTTCGGGAGGCGATGCGCGCGCTGCGTACAACACGCTCGAGGCGGGGGCGCGGGCCGCGCAGCCGGACGCTTCGGGAACACGCACGATCACCAAGGAATTGCTCGCCGAACTGCTGCAACGCAAATTTTT
This sequence comes from uncultured Acidobacteriota bacterium, assembly GCA_963804145.1. Taxonomy (GTDB): domain Bacteria; phylum Acidobacteriota; class Terriglobia; order Acidiferrales; family UBA7541; genus Palsa-360. The sequence goes on from CAWDPI010000016.1 coordinate 228,222, forward strand.
GCTGTATGACAAATCCGGCGAGGAACATTACAACCTTATTTCCGCGCTGCACAAATCGGTGCGCAATTCCGATCCCGACGCGTCGCTGTACTGGCTGGTGCGGATGCTTGAATCGGGGGAAGATCCGCTGTACGTCGCGCGGCGGCTCGTGCGCATGGCGAGCGAGGACATTGGGCTTGCCGAGCCGGGGGCGCTTGCGGTGACGATCGCCGCGATGCAGGCTGCCGACTTTGTCGGGCCGCCGGAAGGAAATCTCGCGCTGGCGCAGGCTGCCGTGTATCTTTCGCTTGCGCCGAAGTCCAACGCGCTTTATACGGGCTATGGCGCCGTGACGAAAGATCTTGAAAGCACGCGCGCCGAGCCGGTGCCTTTGCATCTTCGCAATGCTCCCACTGGACTGATGAAGGATATCGGGTACGGCAAGGGGTATCAGTACGCGCACGATGTCGAGGACAAAGTGGCTGACATGGAATGTTTGCCGGGATCACTGGCAGGGAAAACTTATTACCGGCCGACGGATCAGGGGTTTGAGGCGCGGTTGCGGCAGCGGATGGAAGAGATTCGGCGGATCAAGGGTCGGCGGAAGGTGAAGTGAATTTTGGGGGGCGGGCTTCGGGCTGTCTTTGGCGTGTTGGATATTTGGACGAAAGGCAGACAGGCTTAAGCCTGTCCTACTTTTGGCGCTTATAAATTTCCTTGGCGATGCAGTTGTCCATGATTACGAAGAGGCCGACGCGGCGGGCGCGGTCGGCGGATCGTTCGTCCTCGACGCCCTCTTGCATCCAGATGGCGCGGGCGCCGATGCTTATCGCGGCATCGACAATTTCGGGGACAAATTCCGGGCGGCGAAAAATATCCACGATGTCGATTTTCTCGGGAATATCTTCGAGGCGCGCGTAGCATTTTTCGCCGAGCACTTCCGTCTCATTCGGATTCACGGGAAAAATGCGATAGCCGGAAGATTGGAGGGTTTCGGTGACACCGTAGCTTGCGCGATAGGGCTTCCCAGACAATCCGACCACGGCAATTGTTTTTGCCGAAGCGAGAAGTTCTGTGATGGATTCGTCTTGTGCGGTTGCCATGGAAATTCTTTCAGCTGCGCGTATTCTTGGACATGACGCGCCGGGGGCGCCACGCGCGCCGCGGCTTGGCCGCCGCCGGAACCGCTTTGTGTTCCGTCAGCGCGCGCTCCACGGCGCGCACTAGTTTCGCCACTTCCAGAGGACTGAGCTGCCTGTAGTGGCCTTCCTGCACGGTGTCGGCGTCGAGCGAGGCCAGCTTCATTCGCCTCATCTTTTCCACGGGATGTCCCATCGCGAGCAGATTCCGTCGCAGCAGGTCGCGGCGCACGCCGGAAAATTGCACTTCGTACCACGGATTCGGCGGATTTTTTCCGGCCGCATGTGGAGCGCGCAAAGGAAACATCTTGCCGCGCAGCGCGTTCGCCAGGCTTTTCATCTGGGTTTCGTTGAGCCTGCCCTTCACTTTGATCCAATACGTCTGAGGCAGGGACGCCGAGGCTTTCAACATCCGGCTGGCAAGTTCGCCGTCGTTGGTCAGAAAAATTGCGCCGCCCGCAGCGTAATCCAGACGCCCGACGGGAAAGACGCGCTCGGATACTCCGACCAGGAAATTGCGCAACGTGCGCCGGCCTTCCGGGTCTGCAAGGGTGGAGACAACTTCCGGAGGCTTGTTCATCAGCAAATAAATGCGCGCTTCGGAAGCTTGCGCGACGCGGCCGGCGGCCTCGACGCGGTCGCGTTCGGGATCGGCCTTGGCGCCGAGTTCGGTGACGACCACTCCGTTGACGCGCACTTGCCCGCTGCGGATCAGGTCTTCCGCGTGACGCCGCGACGCAATTCCGGCGCGGGCGATGATTTTTTGCAGACGTTCAAGCATGGATTTGTTTAGGAAGCGCTTTCTGCCTTGGTGTGTTCGGATTGCTCCGCAGCGGCTTCGGCGGCTTCCGTAGTTTCTTGCGGGTCTTGCGGCAGGCCTGGCTCGGCCATTGCTTCTGCTGCCGCCGCTTCGCTCGCTGCGGCATCCGCGCCATTCATCGATTCCGTCAGCTCCGGTTCGATTGGCGCAATTCCTTCGTCCGCACCGAGCGCGGCGCGTGCGAGCTGTTCAAATTCCTTGAGGCTCGGCAGCTCCTCGAGATCGGAGAGGCCGAAGCGAATCAGGAATTCCTTCGACGAGCGGTACAGGATGGGCCGGCCCATGACGGCCTTGCGGCCCGCGGTCACGATCAGGCGCTTTTCGAGCAGCGTCTTGATCACTCCGGAGACATTCACGCCGCGAATTTCCTGAATTTCGGGGCCCGTGACCGGCTGGCGATAGGCGATGACTGCCAGTGTTTCAAGCGCGGGCATCGTCAGGCGCAGCGGCGGGCGCAGGCTCTTGATGAACCGGCGAACGACTTCGTGGTGCTGCGGCTTGGTGTAAAACTTGTAGCCTCCGGCAACGGCGCGGATTTCCATGCCGCGATCTTCGGTGGCATAGCGTGGCAATCATTTCGTCGAGCGCCGCGCGCACCGTGGCCTTTTCTTCGCCGACGGCATTCGCGATTTGGTCGAGCGTAGCGGGCTCATCGGCGGCGTAGATGATGGCCTCGAGCGCGCCCTTCAGTTCCATAGGATTCATAGTCATCTTTCGGCGGGTTCTAATTCGAGCCCGCACCCGGGTATTGTTCGTCAATTCCTCGTAGCGAATCCGCCAGCGTGTCGGAAATCGAATCGCCGCCGGCGAAGACCACATCGAACATTTTATGCTTTCGCAGCCAGATCTTTGAGAACAATTCCTGCTGCACCAGAATGATCGCCTGCAGGCGCGTGAGTTCGAGGACCGCCAGCAGCGAGACGATCATGGCGTGGCGCGACGGGCAGGACTCGAAAAAGTTGATCAGGTCGATGCCATCCTCGGCGACTACCAGTTGCTGGCGAAGCAGATCCATCATCTGCGCCACGGTGAATTGTTCGTGCTGGAGATCGATCTTCACCACTTCCTTGCGGCGCTCGAGCACCTGCTGGAACACTTTCACGAGGTCCACGAGCGAAACGATCAGCTCGCCTTCCGATTCTTCGCCTTCGTACAGCGTGAGGTCCGGCTTGGACCAGACGTGCTCCTCGATCTGCTGGCGCTGGTGGAGGAGTTGCGCGGCGCTCTTGAATTTTTCGTGCTCGACCAGGCGATGCACGAGATCGGCGCGCGGGTCTTCCAGTTCTTCGGGGCCGGCCAGCGGATCGGGCGGGAGGAGCATTTTCGATTTGATGTAGATCAGCGTCGCGGCCATGTAGATGAAGTCGGCCGAGATGTCCATGTCGAGCTGCTCGAGCTTGTGGAGGTAGTCGAGATACTGGCCCGTGATCTTGGCGATCGGAATGTTGTGGATGTCGATCTCCTGCTTCTTGATCAGGTCGAGCAGGAGATCGAGCGGGCCGTCGTAGGTGTCGAGATGAATTTTGTAGGGTGACGCCATTTTTGTTGCCTCGCCGTTCAATTGAGTAGGACAGGCTTCCAGCCTGTCGGTTTTAGATCCAGCAAAGAGTAAAGTTAACTGCTCTACCTGCCTGCTTCGCTTGCACGTTCGGACTTGCCTAGCCTAAACCCGACAGGCTGGAAGCCTGTCCTACTTGGAAGCGAACTGCGCGCGCTTCTCTTTCCAGTTGAACACGGCTTCGCGGACGCGCGCCATCGTTTTCTGCGCCACTTCGCGCGCTTTCACGGAACCATCGTCGAGGATGCGCAACACTTTGCCGGGATGCGAGGCGTATTCTTCGCGGCGCGCGCGGACCGGTGCGATCCACTTGATCAGATTGTCGGCCATCGCCATTTTACATTCGATGCAGCCGATTCCCGCGCTGCGGCATCCGGCCGCGGACCACGCCAGCGTTTCGGGCGGCGAAAATAGTTTGTGCCAGTCGTACACGGGGCAAACGTCGGGATTGCCGGGATCGGTGCGGCGCTTGCGCGCCGGATCGGTGATCATGGCGCGCGATTTCGTGCGGATGGATTCGTCCGATTCGCTGAGCGAAATGAAATTGCCGTAGCTTTTGGACATTTTGCGGCCGTCGGTGCCGGGGATGCGCGGCGTCTGGGTCAACAGCGAGCCGGGCTCGCGAAGAATCGCCGAGCGGCTGAAATAGTGGCCGTAGTCCTTGAACGAATCCAGGAAGTTCTCGACACCCTGTTCCAACGCTTGCTTTCGGAGAAGGTCTGCCACTTCCCTCTTTTGCTCGTCCGTGAACGGTTTTCCGTTCGAGGGCAGAATCTTGGGATCGTGCACGTGCCGCGCGAGGAATTGCAGATTTGCAGGCGTGAATAGTTCCGGCTTGATTCGGAAACCATAAAAGAAATCGAACCGCCGCACGATTTCCCGCGTCAATTCGATGTGCGCGACTTGATCTTCGCCCACGGGTACGAGGTCCGCATCGTAAATAACGATGTCCGCTGATTGCAGCACGGGATATCCGAGGAAACCAAATGTGTGCAGGTCCTTGTCGTGGACATTGTCGAGCGCTTCCTTGTATGTAGGGACGCGTTCGAGCCAGCCGAGCGGCGTCACCATCGAGAGAAGCAACTGAAGCTCGGCGTGTTCCGGGACCGAGGACTGGATGAATAGCGTGGACTTCGCGGGATCGAGGCCTGAGGCGAGCCAGTCGGTGGCGATTTCGATTGTGTTTTGCGCGACCTGCGATGTGTCGGCGTAGTCTGATGTGAGCGCGTGCCAATCGGCGACGAAGAAAAAACATTCGTATTGCGGATCGTTCTGGAGTTTCACCCAATTTTCGAGGGCGCCGAAGTAGTGGCCGATGTGGAGGCGCCCGGTTGGGCGCATGCCGCTTAGGACGCGTTTTTTGTGCTTAGGATCCGTCACTCGGATCGATTCTCCTCAGTCAAATCGCCGGCAGTGCGGACGCTCGCAGGCCTTCGAGTAGCACAGGCACTCTGCCTGTGCGATTTTGTGGTCGGCCTATGCGCCTTCGGTCTCGCTACGATTGCAAAAACCGCACAGGCAGAGTGCCTGTGCTACTTAAACGACAACAAATCGCGCGCGATGATCATGCGCTGGATTTCGCTGGTGCCTTCGTAAATCGTGATGACGCGGGCGTCGCGGTACATTCGCTCGACGTCGGACTCGCGCGAGTAGCCTAGGCTGCCGTGGATTTGCACGGCTTTGTAGACGGCGCGATTCACCATTTCTCCGGCATACAATTTTGCGCGCGAGGCGTATGGGCCGAGGCGCGGCGCTCCTGTGTCGCGCATCCACGCGGCATGGTGCACCAGGGCTCGCGCGGCTTCGATTTCCGTCTGCATGTCGGCGAGCATCCATTGTACAGCCTGGAAGTCGCCGATGGTTTTTCCAAATGCGCGGCGCTCTTTGGCGTAAGCGACTGACGCTTCGAGCGCTCCCTGCGCGATTCCGACGGCCTGCGCCGCGATTCCAACGCGGCCGCCGTCCAGGAGTTCCAGCGCGATCTTCAGGCCCTGGCCTTCTTCTCCCAGGCGATTCCCTTCCGGGACCTCGCAATCGGTGAACGTGATTTCGGCCGAGCGCGAAGTGCGCAGACCCATCTTATCCTCGTAGCGCGCCACTCGAAAACCGGGAAATGAGGGCTCGACGAGAAATGCCGTCACGCCCTTTGCTCCCGCCGACGGGTCCGTTTTCGCAAACACGAGGTAGAGGCCCGCTTCGCCGCCGTTGGTGACCCAGGATTTCGTTCCGTTCAGATGATACGTGCCACCGTGGCGCGCCGCGGACACGGTGATTGCGGCGGCGTCGGAACCCGCCTGCGGTTCGGTGAGGCAGAATGCGCCGAGGATTTCTCCGTGCGCCAGGCTCGAAAGATATTTTTGCTTTTGCTGCTCGTTGCCATATTTGAAGACCGGCAAGACAGCGAGAGAGTTGGTGACGCTTAGCGCCACGGCCATGGCGGCGTCCACGCGCGCGACTTCTTCCAGCATCAGAACGTAGGAAATCGTGTCCGCGCCCAGGCCGCCCCAGGATTCAGGAATCAACATGCAGCAGCAGCCGAGTTCGCCGAGCTTGCGCAGTTCGTCTCCGGCAAATTTCTCTTCGCGGTCGCGCGCGCGGATCGACGGGCGCACTTCTGCTTCCATGAATTGGCGGATCGTGCTTCGAATCAGGCGTTGATCGTCGGTGAGAGAAAAGTCCATCGTGTAGCGGGCAGGAGCGATGCTAGCACAGGTGGGACGGGCTTCAGCCTGTCTTCTTTTGACTTCAGGCGACTCCGCAAAAAGTCAAAGGCAGACAGACTGAAGTCCGTCCCACTGAAACCTACATCTTCAGCAATTCGCGGAGATGCCTGGTCTGCGCGCGGCTCACTGGGACTTCCGACGCGCGCTTGTCGTCCATTTTGAGCATGTAGCTGGACTTGAACCACGGGACAACTTCCTTGATGTGGTTGATGTTGACGAGGTAGGAGCGGTGCGCGCGCCAGAAGACGTCGGATTCGAGCGTGGATTGCAGCTCCTCGATGGTGCGGTAGTTGGAGGTTCCTTCGACTTCCTTCGTTACCACCGTGATGGCGCCGTCTTCGATGGATGCGAAGATGACATCCTCAGCGTCCACGAGAAACAGCCGTTGCTGCGTTTTCACCAGCAATTTTACCGGCGGGGCTTTCGCCGAGCCGATTTGGTTGACGAGCGTCTCGAGGCGCTCGGTCGGCGAGGCTTCGGCCTCGAGCGCTTTTTTTGCGCGCTGGATCGCGCGGGCCAGGCGATGCTTCTCAATCGGCTTGAGGACATAATCGATGGCGTTCACTTCAAAGGCTTGCACTGCATAATTGTCGAACGCCGTCGCGAAGACGATTTGAGGCAGCTTTCCCTTGCGATCCATCAACTTCTTGATCACGCCGAAACCGTTGAGGCCGGGCATTTGCACGTCGAGGAACACGAGGTCTGGGGAATGTTCCTTGATTAGGGCGAGGGCTTCGACGCCGTTCTTGCCCTGGCCGACTAGGTGGACGTCGGGGAAACTTTTCAGGAGATAGGCTAATTCGTCGCGGGCGGGTTTTTCGTCGTCGACGATTAGAGTGTTGATGGGCATACGGGTTGTCAGTCTGCGTGGGACAGGCTTTCAGGCTGTCGCTTTTGATTCTGGTCGGCGGTACGAAAACCGACAGGCTGGAAGCCTGTCCTACTTGGGTGCTGACGTGACACAGTATATGCAACACCGGTATCGCATTCAACTTGTGTAAACTTCCCTGCTAGAATTCAGAGCGCGTGCCCACCTGAAGGTGGGCGCTACATTCGTTTACGAATGCAAGCGGAGGCGGAATTGGCTAAGGGGTCTGCACAAATCCTCAAGAGCGAAGTTCTGTATCAAGGGAAAGTATTTCGCTTGCAGCGCGACACTGTGATCGAGCCGGGCGGCGTGCAAGTGGAGCGCGACGTCATTGTGCATCCCGGGTCCGTCGTCGTGCTTCCCGTTTTCAGGGATGGGCGCGTGCTCCTCATACGCCAGTACAGACACTCGGTTGGCGAATTTCTGTGGGAACTTGTGGCGGGACGCAAGGAACCGAACGAAAGCCCGGTTGCCGCGGCGCGGCGGGAACTCATCGAAGAGACGGGGTACACGGCGAAGCGCCTTCGCAAATTAATGCGCGTCGTTCCCACTCCGGGCTTTGTGAACGAGTGGATGTGGATCTTCGCGGCGGAGGGACTTACCGAGGGGGAGGCTCAGCCGGAAGAAGACGAAAAGATCACGCCGCGCATTTTCACTTTGAAGCAAGCGGAGAAGATGATCGAGCGCGGAACCTTGCGGGACGCAAAATCGATTTGCGGGATTCTTTATTACGCGCGGTTTTTCAAGAGGAGTCGCTGACGCGAATCAGACTTAGAGAGATTTCAGATTTGAGATTTGAGATTTTGTTTTTGCGCGCTCTCCTCTGGACATCATTCTTCGATTCTTCGCTATTCACTTCGCAACGGTCGAACAGTTCACTTCGGAAAAATATTTTTGGAAATTGTTCTTCTTCGCTTGAAACATGGACGCGTGTAGCATAGGATTTGCGCAAGTATGTTCTCCGAGAAATTATTTTCGGGGAGAAGGGCGGACATGAGCGTAAGAGATTTCGTCAAGCACCAATTCCGGCATTTCAATGCGGCGGTGGTCGTGGACGCTTCGGAAGCCTACATCGCGCATCTGGCGCGCGGCGGGAAGATGTTCCTGACCATGGCAGGGGCGATGAGCACCGCGGAACTTGGCATCTCGCTCGCGGAAATGATCCGGCAAGGCAAGGTGCATGGAATCTGCACGACGGGAGCAAACCTCGAAGAAGATATTTTCAATCTGGTTGCGCACGACCATTACAAGCGCGTGCCGAACTACCGCAATTTGAGCGACGCCGAGGAAGTGGCCCTGCGCGATCGCGGGATGAACCGCGTTACCGACACGTGCATCCCGGAAGAAGAGGCCATGCGCAGGATCGAGCGCCAGGTGCTGAAGCTGTGGCAGAAGGCGGACAAAGAGAACCAGCGCTACTTCCCCTACGAATATATGTACCAGCTGATCCGCTGCGGGCTCATCAAGGAGTCTTATCAGATCGACGCTAAGGATTCCTGGGTGATCGCGGCGTGCGAAAAAAATCTGCCGATTTTTACTCCGGGCTGGGAAGATTCCACGCTGGGGAATATTTTCGTGGCGAATGTGGTCCGCGGCGACGTTTCCAATTTTCAGGTTGTAAAATCGGGCGTCGAACAGATGGCCTGCCTGATCGAGTGGTACCGTCAGAATTCCGCCACGGACTCGATCGGCTTTTTCCAGATCGGCGGGGGCATCGCGGGAGACTTTCCCATTTGCGTTGTCCCGCTGATTACGCAGGACCTGCGCGAGAAATGCAGGCTGTGGGGCTACTTCTGCCAGATTTCCGACAGCACGACTTCGTACGGCTCGTACAGCGGCGCAGTGCCCAACGAAAAAATCACGTGGGGAAAACTGGAAGCCGCCACGCCGCGATTCGTCATCGAGTCCGACGCTTCGATCGTCGCGCCGCTGATGTTTGCCTACATCCTCGGCCAGTAAATTTCTTGCCGGAAGCTTTCTTCTGCGCTTTATTGTAGCGCCCACCTTCAGGTGGGCATCTGCGCGACTCGAAGATGCCCACCTGAAGGTGGGCGCTACAGTAAGCCTGGGACGCACACATGGAAAATCGTGAAGTCGCCCGCATCCTGCGGGAAACCGCGCAGCTCCTCGAAATCGACGGCGCCATGATTGGGCGCTACCGCAGCTATGAACGCGTCGCGGAACTCCTGGGCGGACTGCCCGAATCCATCGAAGAGCTGGCGAAAGACCGCGCGAAGCTGATGGAATTGCCGGGTGTCGGCGACGGCATGGCCGATCACATTCAGGAAATTCTCAAGACCGGCCACTATTCCCTGCGAACCAAGCTCCTCAAAAAATATCCGGAAACAATTCTCCATCTTCTCGATTTGCAATCGCTCGGGCCGAAAAAGGTCGCATTTCTTTGGAAAGCTTTCAAGGCGGGAACGGTCGAGGAGGTAGAGAAGCTCGCGAGCGAAGGCAAGTTGCGCGATCTGGCCGGCTTCGGAGAAAAGAGCGAAGAGAATATTCTGAAAGCGATCGAGGTGTACAAGAAATCCGCCGGGCGTTTTCATATTGATGTGGCCGCGGAAGAAGCGGAGAAACTCGCCGCATACATTGGCGCGTTCGGCAGACAAATCGAGGCCGTCACGCCCGCGGGATCGTTGCGGCGCGGCAAGGAGACAGTGGGGGATCTCGACCTCTTGGTCACGCTGGCCGCGGGAAAATATACGCCAAAGGCAGTCGAATCCATCGCGCAGCACATTCTCGCATTTCCGGAAATCGATCAGAAGCTGGCGCACGGGGAGAATAAGGTTAGCTTCCTCTTGAAGAGCGGAATGCAAGTGGACGTGCGCATTCTGGAAAAGGAAGTTTTTGGCGCGGCATTGCTCTATTTCACGGGGTCGAAGGAGCACAACGTCGCCCTGCGCGGCCGCGCCAATAAGATGGGCCTGACGCTGAACGAATACGCGCTCGCGACGTTGAAAGGCGAGCGGCCGGTGGCTCGCGCGACCGAGGAGGAAATTTACGCCAAGCTGGGGCTCGATTACATTCCGCCGGAACTGCGCGAAAATACGGGCGAAATCGAAGCCGCCGAGGAGCATCGCCTGCCCCACCTCGTCGAGTTGGCGGACATGCGCGGCGATTTGCAAATGCACACGACGGCGAGCGACGGCAGGAACTCGATCGAAGAAATGGCGCTCGCCGCAAAGGAACTTGGCTACGAATATATCTCGCTGACCGATCACAGCAAGGCGGTGACCGTGGCGAACGGGCTCGACGAAAAGCGGACACTCGAGCAAATCAAGAAAATCCACGCCGCCAACGCGAAGCATTTGGGAATTCGCGTCCTTGCCAGCAGCGAGGTGGATGTTTTGAAGAATGGAAAACTGGACCTGGACGACGAAGTGCTCGCGCAGCTCGACGTCGTGCTCGTGTCGATACACTCGTACATGACGATGGAACGCGCTGAAATGACGGATCGAATTCTGGCGGCCATCGAAAATCCATACACGCAGATCGTCGCGCATCCAACCGGCCGTCTGGTTCTTCGCCGCGACGCGTACGCGTACGACATGGAACGGGTCCTGGACGCGGCGCACAAATACGGCGTCGTGATGGAGGCCAACGCTTCTCCGGAACGCCTCGATCTGAAGGACACGCATCTGCGGATGGCCAAAGAGCGCGGAGTGAAGATCGTGATCTCCACCGATGCGCACACGACGCGCGGCCTTCAGGCCATGCGCTACGGAGTGCAAATGGCGCGTCGCGGATGGATTGAAAAGAAGGACGTCATCAACACGCTGAGCCTGGAGAAACTCCTTGCCGGGCTAAGGCAAAGGCCCGGCGCGGCCGCACCGGCCAAGCAGCGTGCCGCGGCAGCCTCGGCCCGGTCGGCGGAGAAGCCCCGCAAGAATAGATAGTAGCCTAGGCCAACCAATTGAGGGACCGCCGGGATGGGGAAGCTTCTCAGCCAGTTTCGTGATATTGCGTACTCCCTCCTCACGGGAGCTGCGGGCTTCATTGCGGGGGCTTTCTTGGTTGAATTCTTCTGGATACCGAGCCGCCCGGACCTAGGCGGAGACTTCGATTGGGGAAATGCCGTAATCGCTGGCTTTTATGCGATCCGAGTCGGCGCGGTTTGCGGACTTGTTGCTGCCGTCCTCATGTATCGAAAGCTCCGGCGAAAACACGTCGCCGAGCTGCCCCCTAAATGAGGGTTTCCGCGTTGCAAAACTTTGCGCATTCGCGCATGATACGTTGTTTGCGCAATGGGACCGCAGCGATCGTGCAGGGTGAAGAGAAGTTGCGCGCTGCTTCAGGGTTCCGAACACTTTGAAAATGACGGGAGAAATGAGAATGCGGAAGTCCGCAGGCATCGCCTTGCCGAAGGGAAAACTCGGAGTCCTCACTGTCGGCATGGGTGCGGTCGCCACAACATTCATGGCCGGAGTGGATCTGGTCCGGCGAAAGAAGTCGCTGCCCATCGGGTCACTAACGCAAATGGGAACCATTCGCCTCGGGAAGCGGACCGAAGCGCGTGCCCCGGCGATCAAGGATTTCGTGCCGCTTGCAACGCTCGAGGACATCGTCTTCGGCGGGTGGGACATTTTTCCGGTCAGCGCGTACGAAGCCGCCAGGAATGCCGCAGTCCTCGGCCCGGAGCATCTTGCCGAAGTGAAAAAGTTTTTGAGCAAAATCCGTCCGATGAAAGCCGCGTTTGACCAGAACTACGTGAAGAAACTTTCCGGCACTCATGTAAAGAAAGGCCGCAACAAATACGAGCTGGCGCTGCAAATCCGCGACGACATCAAGAAATTTCAAAAGAAAAACAAAGTCTCGCGCACTGTGGTGATCTGGTGCGGCTCCACGGAAATTTTTTTGAAGCCGCACGCTGTGCACGAAACGCCCGAAACATTGGTGGCCGCGATGAAGGAAAATCACCCCGCGATCGCGCCGTCCATGCTTTACGCCTGGGCGGCGATTACAAGCGGCGTTCCGTTTGCCAACGGCGCTCCCAACCTGACCGTGGACATTCCCGCGATCGTCGCGCTCGCCAAGCAGAACGGCGTGCCAATCTGCGGCAAGGATTTCAAAACCGGGCAAACTTTGATGAAGACGATTCTCGCCCCCGGATTCAAGGCGCGCCTGCTGGGGATGAACGGCTGGTTCTCGACCAACATTCTCGGCAATCGGGACGGCGAAGTGCTGGACGATCCCGAATCTTTCAAGACCAAGGAAGAATCAAAGCTCGGCGTGCTCGAATATATTCTCCAGCCCAAGCTGTATCCCGACTTGTACGGCAAGATTCATCACAAGATTCGCATCGTTTACTATCCGCCGCGCGGCGACAACAAAGAGGGATGGGACAACATCGACATCTTCGGCTGGCTGGGCTACCCGATGCAGATCAAGGTCGATTTCCTGTGCCGCGACTCGATCCTGGCGGCGCCGATCGTGCTCGATCTGGTTCTCTTCCTCGATCTCGCCAAGCGCGCCGGAATGCGCGGCATTCAGGAATGGCTGAGCTTCTATTTCAAATCCCCCATGTGCGCCCCGGAACTGTACCCCGAGCACGACCTCTTCATCCAGTCGATGAAGCTGAAAAACACGCTGCGCTGGATGATGGGCGAGGACCTGATCACTCACCTGGGCCAGGAATACTACGACTAGCGCTTCTTGTCTCGCGGGGCCGGAAATAGGCCGAATTGGCTCCGGCGAGGACATAAAGAATTCATAAAGATTCCGAATTGGGCCCATTCAATCTTTGACGGCCAGATCGCTTGACTACCCCTCCGCCGTTCCGGTAGATTCGCGCTTCCGATTCAGGGTTTAGTGTGAGGTTCAACTACCGACCAACTTCGTTTTAAGGAGAGCGAATGGACGCAAAAGGTGTATTGGAATTTGCAAAAAAGAATGGCGCGAAGATTTTGGATCTTCGCTTCATAGACGTTCCCGGCATCTGGCAGCATGTCAGCTACCCCATTGGCGAGCTTTCGGCGGACTCCTTTGAGGAAGGATTTGGATTCGACGCCAGCTCGATTCGCGGTTGGGCGTCGATTCACGAATCCGACATGCTCCTGATTCCCGATCCGAATACGGCTTTCATCGATCCTTTTCTCAAGGTTCCGACGCTCGTCATGATTGGCGACGCCACCGATCCGCCATCGCAAAAGCCCTATCACCGCGATCCGCGGCATGTGGCCAAGCGGGCCGAGGCTTATCTGAAATCCACGGGCCTCGCGGACAAGGCCTTCTTCGGGGCCGAAGCTGAATTCTTTATCTTCGACAGCGTCCGATTCGACTCGGCCCCGCAGCACAGCTTTTACTACGTCGATTCGGACGAAGGCCGCTGGAACACAGGCCGGGAAAATGACGGCGATTACAAGAATCTGGGCTACCGCACGCGATACAAGGAAGGGTACTTCCCGGTTCCCCCTGCCGACCACTATCAGGATCTCCGTTCCGAAATGATTCTCAAGATGATGGACATCGGCATGGACGTCGAATGCCAGCACCACGAAGTGGCGACCGGCGGCCAGGCGGAAATCGACTTGCGATTCAACACGCTGCTGAATTCCGCGGACAACATGATGAAGTACAAGTACATCATCAAGAACACGGCGGCAAAGGCTGGCAAGACGGTGACGTTCATGCCCAAGCCGATTTTCTCCGATAACGGCTCAGGCATGCACACGCACCAATCGCTATGGAAGGGCGGAAAACCGCTGTTCGCGGGCGACGGCTACGCGGGACTGTCCCAGATGGCGCTATGGTACGCGGGAGGATTGCTGAAGCATGCTCGCGCGCTTTCGGCGATCATCGCCCCTGGCACAAACTCGTACAAGCGGCTCGTGCCCGGCTATGAAGCTCCCGTCAACCTGGCGTATTCGCGCCGCAACCGTTCGGCCGCGGTGCGCATCCCGGTCTACTCGGAAAGCCCGAAGGCCAAGCGCCTCGAGTTCCGGCCTCCGGACCCGTCGTGCAATCCCTATCTCGCCTTCGCGGCCATGCTGATGGCGGGCCTAGACGGCATCAAGCACAAGATCGACCCCGGCAAGCCGCTTGACAAGGACATCTTCGATCTCGATCCCGAAGAAGCAGCGAAGATCCCGTCGATGCCCGGCTCGCTCGAAGAAGCGCTCGGCGAACTCGAAAAGGACCACAAGTTCCTCCTCGAGGGAGACGTGTTCACCGGGGAATTCGTCGAGCTCTGGGTCAACTACAAGAAGAAAACCGAAGCCGATCCCGTTCGGATGCGCCCGCATCCCTACGAGTTCCATCTGTATTACGATATTTAAAATTGCGCCGCGACGACTTCGTCGCGGCGTGTGCCATTTCGTGAAATCACCAAAACGCCCCCGATCACGTCCTCGGGGGCGTTTTGATTTGGCACGTCCGGCAGCAGATGCGGTCAAACAGGAAGGTTCTGCTCGCGCTTGTCCATGTTATGCTTGCATAGTCTCCGGATGTAGTTTGCGAATCGAGTATTTGGATTTCGCGCAAGGAATAGGAACATGAAGCATTTCAAGCGAATCACAGTAGATGCAAATCAAATGGGTGGAATTCCGTGCATTCGCGGATTGCGAATTCCGGTCGCAACCGTCGTGGGCATGATTGGTGAAGGAATGCCCGAATCCGAAATCCTGAAGACCTACCCCGACCTCGAGCTTGAAGATATCCGCGAGGCCCTCCGCTTCGCCGCAGAGGCAGTCCGGGAGCGTGAATTGCCGGTTGCGGGTTCTTGAAATTCCTGGTGGACAACGCTTTATCACCCTCGATTGCCGTGGGCCTTCGATCCGCAGGGCACGATGCAATTCATATTCGCGATCGGCGACTTCAGTCTGCCTCCGATTCGGAGATCTTTGCCCTGGCTGCCCGCGAAGACCGTATCCTCATCTCTGCAGATACCGATTTCGGCACTCTCCTCGCGCTGCGCGAAGAAGTCAAACCTTCGGTGATTCTCCTCCGGCGCGGGCCAAAGAGGCCGCCCGATCAACTTCAATTGCTACTCGTTAATCTTCCGGCCATCGAAGAATTCGCCTTGCGGGGCAGTATTATCGTCATTGAGGAGAACCGCATCCGAGTTCGGAAATTGCCCATCGGTGGAGGATAAGCCGCGTTGCGAATTCTTCTGCGTTCGCAGCAGATGAGAGAAGAATTCGCTGCAGCAACTATGTCCTCAGAACTCCGGGTGTGCTATTCTCTCCCATTCGCGTCGCTGCAGTTACAATCCACAGAGGATCATAGACATGAAGCCATCGTATAACGGCAGGGCCATTCCGTCCGACGGGCAGGCAATCCAGTATGTTGAAGGCAAATTCGTCATTCCCGACAGGCCTATCATTCCTTTTATTGAGGGCGACGGGACGGGACGGGACATCTGGAAGGCGTCCCAGCGCGTGTTTGACGCCGCCGTCGAACGTGTGTACGGCGGGAAGCGGAAGATTGCCTGGTTTGAAGTGTTCGCCGGGGAAAAAGCGTTCAACGAGTTCAAGGAGTGGCTGCCGAATGAAACGGTCGAGGCCGTGCGCGATTTCCGAATTTCGATCAAAGGGCCATTAACCACTCCCGTGGGCGGCGGGATTCGTTCACTCAACGTCGCGCTGCGGCAGATTCTTGATCTCTACGCCTGCGTGCGCCCGGTGCGCTATTTCCAGGGAGTCGCCTCTCCCGTGAAGCATCCCGAGCGAATGGATGTAATCGTTTATCGCGAAAATACCGAAGATGTTTATATCGGGATCGAGTGGCGATCCGGAACCCCGGAAGTAAAGAAGCTGCTCGAATTTTTGAATAAGGAAATGCTCGGCGGCGGGCCAAAGCAGATTCGTGCCGATTCGGCCATAGCCATCAAGCCGATCTCCCCCTTTGGAACGAAGCGGCTGATGCGCCGCGCAATTCAGTACGCGCTCGACAACAAAAAGCGCGTCGTGACCATCATGCACAAGGGGAACATCCAGAAATTTACGGAAGGCGCGTTCCGCGACTGGGGCTACGAACTGGCAGTCGAGGAATTTCGCGCCCAGACCGTCACGGAGCGCGAGACCTGGATCCTCGGCAACCGCGATAAGGATCCGAACATCACCATCGAGCAGAATGCGGCGCTCGTCGAGCCGGGACTCGAACAAGCCACCGACGCTTTCCGGAAATCCGTGTGCGACGAAGTGAAATCGGTGCTCGACAAAATCTACGCCACACACGGGCAGGGCAAGTGGAAGCAGAAGCTGCTGATCAACGACCGCATCGCCGATTCCATTTTCCAACAGGTGATTACGCGCGCCGACGAATATCAGGTGATCGCGGCGCCTAATTTGAACGGTGATTACATTTCGGACGCCTGCGCCGCGCAAGTCGGCGGGCTCGGCATGGCACCCGGCGCCAACATCGGCGATGGCTACGGCTGCTTCGAAGCCACGCACGGCACTGCGCCCAAATATGCCGACAAGGACGTGATCAACCCGAGCTCGGTGATGCTCTCCGGCGTCATGATGTTTGAATTCATGGGCTGGAATGAAGTGGGCAAATTGATCGAAACGGGGATCGAGCGAACCATCGGGCAGAAGCGGGTCACCTATGACCTCGAACGGATGATGGAAGGCGCGACCAAGCTGGGCACTTCGGAATTTGCAAGCGCCATCATTGAGAACATGCAGTCAGCGGCAGTCGCAAAATAAAAATCGCAATGGTGGCAGTGGGGGCGCTGTCCGCCGCGGCAGATGCCCCTGCAATTGGGCAGGAACTCCTGCCGGATTTCAATTTCATTCTCACCAAAACAGGAGAACGCACTCATGCGGAAGAAAGTCACGGTTGTTGGCGGCGGGTTTGTGGGATCGACGACGGCGCAGCGCATTGTGGATCTGGAACTGGCCGACGTTGTGCTGACCGATATTCTCGATGGACCGCCCGCGGGCAAGGCGCTCGACATGGTGGAATCTACGTCCATCACGGGATCGGACGCGCGCGTCACGGGAGTTTCCACGGCGACGGGTGATTACAAGGATACGGCCAACAGCGATGTGGTGGTCGTCACCGCGGGCTTTCCGCGCAAGCCGGGGATGAGCCGAGACGACCTTTTGAAGGCCAACTACGACGTCATCAAAACCGTCGTCGAGCAGGTCGTGAAATATTCGCCGAACGCAATTCTAATCATGGTGACCAATCCGCTCGACGCCATGGTGCAGGCGGCGTTCAGGGTCAGCGGCTTCTCGAAGAATCGCGTCATGGGCATGGCGGGAGTCCTCGACTCGGCGCGCATGAGCGCATTCGTGGCCATGGAGCTTGGCGTCTCCGTCGAAAACGTAAATTCATTCGTCCTCGGCGGGCACGGCGATGACATGGTGCCGCTCCCGCGCTACTCGACCGTCGCCGGCATTCCCCTGCCCGACCTGCTGCCGCCCGATCGCATCGCGGCCATTGTGGACCGCACGCGCAAAGGCGGCGCGGAAATTGTCAATCTTCTGAAAACCGGATCGGCGTACTACGCGCCGTCCGCCGCCGTTGTCGAAATGGTTGAGGCCATCCTGAAGGACAAAAAGAAAATTCTTCCCTGCGCGGCGTATCTCGAAGGCGAGTATGGAATCAACGGATTGTACGTCGGCGTTCCAGTGAAACTCGGAGCGAGAGGCGTCGAACAAATCATCGAAATCAAACTCACCGCCGAAGAAAAGGCCGCGCTGGACAAGTCCGCTGCTTCGGTGCGCGAGCTGGTCACCATCCTCGGGGTTGCCTAGCGTTTCTTGAAACACGCTTCAGCGTGTTGGGTTTAATTCTACGCAAGCACAAAACCCGACAGGCTGAAGCGTGTTTTACATAAACCTACTTCGCCGGCGCCGCCGCCTCCGGCAGAAGCGTCGCCGTCCGGATCGTATCCAGCTTAGGAAAACCCTTTTCCAGATATGTGCGCCCGCGGCTGCCGATCAGCCCCTGGTCCGGACCGTGGCCGTCGGGAGCGCCCTCGCCATAGCCGTTGTAAAGCTTGTCCACAACTTCCATCCCGTCCGTCACCACAGCAAATGCTGAAAATCCGCTTTTATCGAGGGCCTCATTGTTGCCGTAATTGATGAAGACCTGCGTCGTTCGCGTGTTCGGCCCTGCCGTCGCAAAGGACACGAACCCGCGATGATTGCTCTGCACGATGGGATCATCTTTAATGGTCGCGTTTTCCCACACTTTAGAAACTTCGGGATACGCGCTGAGTCCAAATTGCGCCATGAATCCCGGTAGAACGCGGAAGAAGGCCGCGCCATCGTAGAAATGATGACGGACAAGATTGTAGAAGCGGTCCGCGCCGTTCGGAGCCCACGCGCGCGTCACCTTCACCGTGAATTCGCCCGCCGTGGTCACGAATTTGACTTCGTATTCGGCAGGTGCTTTGGCTTTCAGCGTGGCGGGCTGCAACAAGGCCGGGTCAAACGGTGCCGCTGCGGCAGCGGGGGCAGCGGCCGGCTTTTTTGCCGGCGCCGGGGCCGGGGTTTGTGCCGCCGCGGCAAAGGAAATGATGAAGCAGGCGAAACCGAGAAACGCAATTTTTATGGCGTAGCGCATTTTAAGACTCTCCATTCGGAAGGAACGGCGCATATTATGCCGCGATTCCCTTCCCCTGACTAGGACTTCTCTGCACGCAACAACTGGCCAACCCGTTCGGCATCGTCCATCACACGAAGCGTGTTCTCTCCGAGAATGTTCCTGATGTCGGCTTCCTTGTATCCACGCCGGAGCAAACCCTCCGTAATGGCTGGAAACTTCGACGCGTCTTCCATTCCGGCCGGCATGAACGCGCCGTCGAAATCCGAGCCGATCCCGACGTGGTCCGCGCCGGCAATGCCGACGGCATGATCGATGTGCTCGACGATTTTCTCCCAGCTTACCTGCGGGAGTTTTCCGGCGCGAATCGATTCGTCGCTCAGGCGCTGCAATTCCATTAAATTCCGCGCCTCGTTCTCCCCGAATTTCTCGCTGACCGCGCTCCGGGGACGCGATTTCGGAAGCCAGAGCGCGTTTCGCATCGGAATATTCCTGGCTGAGGAAGCTGTCGTGAAACGTGATGTGAATCACGCCGCCGCGTGGACGCCAGGCCTTTGATCATCGCATCGTCGAGATTTCGCGGAGCGCTCACATCGCCCGGCAGCAGGAATGCGATGCGATCACCGGCGCGCGCGAGGTTTCCAGAACGTCGTAAAAAGTCGAGTCGGAAACGTGAGAAATATCGACGAGCATTCCGAGCCGGTTCATTTCCCGGATCACTTGCTTGCCGAAATCCGTCAGCCCGTTGTGGCGCGGGGCGTCGTTGGAGGAATCCGCCCATTCCGTCGCCGCGTTGTGCGTCAGCGTCATGTAGCGCACGCCGCGCTCGTGAAAGTCGCGCAAGACGGCGAGGTCGTTGTCGATGGCGTGCCCGCCTTCAACTCCCAACAGCACGGCGATTTTATTTTCCGCGTGCGCCGCCCGGACTTCTTTGGAGGAAGTGCAAAGCGCCAAATCGCTGCCATGAATTTCAATTTGCTTTAGTGTGGCCTCCAGCAAACCCCTCGCGCGATGTGTAGCCGCTCCGCCCGTAATTTCGACAGGCACCCACAGGGCAAAGAAGATGGCTCCGACGCCGCCTTCGCGCAGGCGGGGGATGTCGACACAGCCTTCGGCGTCGCGGTTCCCCAAATCAAATTGATCGAAGAAAAATCTCTGCGGCGTGTCCGCATGAGTGTCTAGTACGAGGCTTGAAAAATGAATCTCTCGCGCCAGAGCGGAAAGTTCGTCAGCGCGCATGGAGGTAAGATGCCATTTTTGCAAGGCTGCGAAGCAGGTGCCCCGCCTTTTTGTCATTCCGAGCGGAGCGAGGAATCTCTCTTTCTTTTTCCGGACGTAAACCGAAGAGAGATTCTTCGCCCCGCTCAGAATGACAAAACTAATTGCATTTATTGCAGACTGCTTACGGCCGCTACTCGCCGCGGCGATGCAATGTGGCGTGGATCAGGTCGCGGTTCATTCGCCCGATAAACTCGATCGGAATCTTCTTGGGGCACACGGCCTCGCACTCGCCATGATTCGTGCAGCTTCCGAAAAGTTCATTGGACATCGCCGCGACCATGTCCGCCGTTCGCTCGTAGCGCTGCGGTTGTCCTTGCGGAAGCGAATTGAGGTGCGTGATTTTCGCGGCGGTAAACAACATCGCCGCCGCGTTGGGGCAGGCGGCCACGCATGCCCCGCATCCGATGCAAGCCGCCGCGTCCATCGCGCGGTCAGCATCAATCTTTGGAACAAGGATCGCCCTCGCGTCCGGCGCAACGCCGGTGGGAGCGGTGATGAACCCGCCGGCCTGAATGATTCGGTCAAACGCGGACCGATCGACGGCCAGATCGCGCAGCACGGGAAAAGCCTTCGCGCGCCACGGCTCAAGCGTCAGCGAATCCCCGTCCTTAAAGAAACGCATCGAGAGCTGGCACACGGTCGTGCCGCGATGCCCGCCATGCGCCACGCCATTAATCAGGAACCCGCACATGCCGCAAATCCCTTCGCGGCAGTCGTGTTCAAAAGCGACAGGAGCATCGCCCTTGGCCTGGAGATCCTCGTTGAGCAGGTCCAGCATCTCGAGAAATGACATGTCCGGCGTTACACCCTGCACCTGATAGGTGACAAATTTCCCGGCCGCTTTTGTGTCCTGCTGCCGCCAAATTTTTAGTGTGAGGTTCATGGGCTACTTGTAGCTCCTCTGGGCAAGGTGAACGTGCTCGAAGGTAAGCGGCTCTCGATGCAATTCCCACTGGTCGCCTTCGCCCTTCCATTCCCATGCCGACACGAACGAGAATCTCTCGTCATCACGCAACGCTTCGCCGTCCGGGGTCTGGCTCTCGACGCGGAAATGGCCGCCGCAGGATTCTTCGCGCTCCAGCGCGTCGAGGCACATCAGCTCGGCCAGCTCCAGGAAATCCGCAACACGCCCGGCTTTTTCGAGCGACTGGTTGAGTTCTTCTCCCGTTCCGATGATTCTCAAGTTGTTCCAGAATTCCTCGCGCAACGCAGGAATCTTTTCCAGGTTGGTGCGCAATCCTTCCGCGGACCGGGCCATCCCGCAGTTTTCCCAAACGAGCTTGCCAAGTTCTTTATGGAACGAGTCGACTGTTCGCTTTCCCTGGATGCCGATGAGCTTGGCGATGCGCTGGTTCACCGCTTTTTCCACGGCCGCGAACTCAGGATGTGATGTGTCGACCTTTTCCAGCGAGCTGGACGCAATGTAGTTGGGAATCGTGTATGGCAGAATGAAATATCCGTCCGCGAGCCCTTGCATCAGCGCGCTCGCGCCGAGGCGGTTGGCGCCGTGGTCAGAGAAATTCGCTTCCCCAGCGACAAAAAGCCCCGGGATCGTCGACATCAGCCGGTAATCGACCCACAGGCCGCCCATCGTGTAATGCACCGCGGGGTAAATCCGCATGGGAACCTTGTACGCGTTTTCTCCGGTGATCTCTTCGTACATGTCGAAAAGATTTCCATATTTTTCGCGGACCACCGATTCTCCCAGGCGGCGAATCGCGTCGGCGAAGTCCAGGTACACGCCTTGCCCTCCGGGGCCGACTCCGAGGCCCTCATCGCAGACTTCTTTCGCGGCGCGTGAGGCAACGTCGCGGGGAACCAGATTCCCGAAGCTGGGGTAGCGCCGCTCGAGATAATAATCGCGCTCGTCCTCTGGAATTTGCGCTGCGGGCCGCGTGTCTCCTTTTTTCTTCGGTACCCACACGCGCCCGTCGTTCCGGAGCGATTCCGACATGAGCGTCAACTTGGATTGATTCTCGTTGCTCACCGGAATACATGTGGGGTGAATTTGCGTGAAGCAGGGATTTCCGAAAAACGCGCCGCGGCGATGAGCGCGCCAGATGGCCGTGGTGTTGCAACCCTTGGCGTTGGTGGAAAGATAAAAAACGTTGCCGTAGCCGCCCGTCGCGAGGACCACGACATCGGCTGCATAACTTTCGATCGCGCCCGTCAAGAGATCGCGAGTGACGACGCCGCGCGCTTTTCCGTTGACGACGACAAGGTCCAGCATCTCGCTGCGCGTATGCATCTTCACGCTGCCGGCCGCGACTTGCTCCTCGAGCGCCTGGTACGCGCCCAGGAGCAACTGCTGCCCCGTCTGTCCCCGCGCGTAAAATGTGCGCGAAACCTGCACGCCGCCGAACGAACGCGTATCGAGCAGCCCTCCGTATTCGCGCGCGAAGGGGACGCCCTGCGCCACGCATTGATCGATGATGTTGACGCTGATTTGCGCCAGGCGAAACACGTTGGCTTCGCGCGAGCGGAAGTCTCCGCCCTTCACCGTGTCATAAAACAGGCGGTGAATGCTGTCGCCGTCATTCCGGTAGTTTTTTGCGGCGTTGATACCGCCCTGCGCGGCGATGGAGTGCGCGCGGCGAGGGCTGTCCTGAAAACAAAAACAATGCACGTTGTAGCCCTGCTGGCCGAGCGATGCAGCCGCCGAGGCGCCCGCGAGTCCCGAGCCAACCATGATCACCGTGTGTTTGCGGCGGTTGGCGGGATTGACCAGCTTCATCTCAAAGCGCGCTCTTTCCCACTTTTCTTCGATCGGACCGGACGGAATATTCGATTCGAGCATTTCTCTCCCATGCGGCGGTGTCGCAAGTAGGGGCACGACATGTCGTGCCCCTACGTTCAGCGCACCCAGCCCGCGAGCACCGAAATCGGCACCGAGATAAAACCAGCGAAAATAATCAAAGCCACAATCCGGGAAACAGCTCTCACACTTTTTGTATTGTCCAGGTTGACCCAGCCGAGCGTCTGCAACATGCTCCAGATCCCGTGATCGAGATGAAGGCATAGAGCGCCCATGGCGATGATGTAAAACAACGAAATGGGCCAGACTTGAAAGCCGGCCACCACATTTTGATACACCATCAAATGTTCAAACTGGCCCGGCTGAAATCCAACCATGCCGCCGGTGAAGTGGAACAAGTGGAACACGATGAAAACGGCGAGCAGCAGGCCGCCCCACCGCATGGTCACCGCGCCCCAGGTGGTCTCCACATTTTTCCTCGAGTCATAACCGACCGGCCGCGCCTGCCAATTGAGGCGCGTCAGTTGCACGGCCGCGGTGATGTGCAGAATCACGGAGATCAGCAGCACGCTCCGGACGATCCACAAAAGTTGGCCGTAGCCGAGCTCGGGCCAGCCCACTTCGCGGAGGAACCGCGAGTACGCGTTGATCTCTTCCGGGCCGGAAAATATTTTCAAATTGCCCGCCATGTGCGCGATCACAAAAAGAATGAGCACGGCTCCGGTCACTGCCATGACCACTTTTTTTCCAATCACGCTGCTCCAAAGAGCCAGGAGGCGGTTCGGCGCAGCTTTCGTTGCCGCCGTAGTTTCTGTCATTGCGGTGCTCCTGAATTCATTCCCATGGCATCAAGCCGAACCCCATCTGGCGCGCCCCGCGCGTACCGGCACACCCTATTCCTCCGAACCTGGAACACACTTCCGCACTATGGCAATTTCTTAATCTTCTGGTATGGAAATGTCCGCGGGGATATTTGGCCAAACTGTCGAAATTCCACTTCTGTCGCAGGCATCCCGGCTCCGGTGGATTAGAAAAATCAGTATAGGTAATTTCCGGTGGTTTTTCAATGGCGATATGAGCAAGAATATTAAGAATTCCCCCGCCCTTGACTTGGATATAATGCGTTTCGCTCGAAATACGGGAGACAGTTGATGTCCGATCAGCAGGTGGCCGATTTGGATTCGCTCGTCAGCGCGATGGAGAGCAGCGCAGTCGCGCCGGATTCCGACGCCCTCGCCAAAGTGGCAATTACAATCGCAAAAGTGTTCGGCGTGGATACGGATGAAGTGGCGATTCTGAAGTTGCTCCCGAAGTTCAAGAGCCTGCGGTTTGTGATTCCTGAACAACTTTCCCGGGTGGGCACGATTCCGCTCACCAGCACGACGGCCCTCGCCGCGAAAACCGCTCGCGAACGCAAGGCGGATCTCCTGAACAATTTCAGCACGGCGCGCCACGCCAACGTTTTTGAAGCCGTTCCCCTGGGACGAGATCCAAGCGAGTTGATCCAAAAGATCATGAGCGCGCCGATCCTGGACGGGACGCGGGTCCACGGTGTCGTGCAAATTTCAAGGAAAGCCCGGTCGCTCGCGCTGGCAGGCGACGATTTCACGCCAAATGATTTGCGCAGTCTGGTGGCGCTTTCGCCCGTCCTGGACCGCTTTCTGAAGCTTTGCAAGTCCGAATGAGAAACTTCCCGCCTGCGCACCCTGTTGTGGATCGCATTTTTCGCTTGTTTTCGATTTTTTTGCGGAGAGGGACCTGCTGCGCCGTCCAGACGTCACAACTTGATTACAATCTTGTTCTTTGGCCCGGAAAGTAATTGACACAGTAGTGTGTTCTTGTTACTTTTCCGCACGCGTCAAAAGTTCACGCAAATTTCGAGCAATCATTAAGTTAGTAGGAGGCACCGTAGTCCGGCACCCCTCATGGCGTTCGTCGCGAAAAAGATCTACCTGACAAAAGGCGTGGGAAAGCATCGCGAGAGGCTCTCAAGTTTTGAGCTGGCATTGCGCAGCGCGGGCATAGCCGCGTGCAACATCGTGCGCGTTTCCTCGATCTTCCCTCCGAATTGCAAGCTCATCTCGCGCGCCGAGGGGCTGAAGCACCTCAAGCCCGGGCAGGTCGCCTTCACCGTTATCAGCGAAAATTCCACGCGCGAAGCGCACCGCCTGATCGCCGCGGGCATCGGCCTCGCTCTCCCGGCCGACAAATCGATGTACGGCTACCTCTCCGAGCACCACTCCTTCGGCGAAACCGAAGAAGTGGCCGGCGAATACACCGAAGAGCTGGCTGCCGAAATGTTGGCCACCACTTTGAATGTGGAATTCGATCCGGATTTGTCCTGGGATGAGAAAAAAGAGGTTTACCGCATCTCTAACAAGATCGTCCGCACCATGAACATCACGCAATCCGCCGTCGGCGACAAGCGCGGCCTGTGGACCACGGTCCTCGCCGCCGCCATCATGATCGGCGAAGACGACTGATCGTCCCCGTTTTCCGCAACCCCGGAAACTGCCCCTCCTAGAAATATCTGTGCACCAGCGGTCGATAACCCGTCTCCATAGAAATTGCCTTCGAGGCGCAAATATGTTGATCGATCCTAATGCATTATGCGGGGGTGCCACGTTTGACGAATTTGCGTCGAATGCGACGCATTAAAGTTGGGACGTTCACGGCCATCAGAATCAAAGACCACACAAGAAAAAGGAGTTGAGTTAACAGGAAATAGCCACGGGAATGGAGAAGGAAAAAGAGACTGGTAAGGCGCACGAAATCTTGAATCGAAAAAATCGCAAATGCAAGGAGAAGCATTCCCCAGACGAGACCAAGGATAGCAAACAGGATTGAGCGCGCTCCCTGCCGCTCGGGAGTTATTCCGGCGCGTCGTCGATCAAGGTAGCGGCCCGCGAGCCACCACACGACTGCTACAACGGCGAAGTACATAATCTCGCCCAAGCCAAACCCTACCAGCCGAAGGTGTGTCGCGTCATATCCCGCGAAGGAGAATGGCAATGCGGGGGCATTGACACCGCGCCAAATCTGGCGCAAGTAGATTACGGATATGTCGAATTGAGGAAAACGTACTGCGACGCGGCCATGCTCGCCGAAGATGATCCAGTCAACGCGATCGGCCCAGTAGGTGAAAGTTCCGGTGACAGTTACTTGCGCGATAGGAAGAACCACTGACAACTTAATTTGTGATGCCATGGGCCCTCCAACCACGAGGAATATAAACTCTGACTCAATAGACACCAAAACCGTAGCTCCTGTGCCTTATTTGTTGCTGGACGTCTCCTGATAATCATCCTTTTCGAAAGGGGACTCATTGCCTGAGAAATGTCTACACGTCAAAACCAAAAAGATGATGCTATGATTTGTGCATGGCGGAAAAATTCACCGTCGGCTTGATCCAAATGAGCTGCTCCCTCGATCCGAGGGAGAACTTTGCCAAGGCTGAGGCTCGCGTCCGCGAAGCCGCGGCGCGCGGGGCGCAGATCGTATGCTTGCAGGAACTTTTTCGCTCGCAATATTTCTGCCGCGAAGAAAATGCTGATCTATTTGAGCTGGCCGAGCCGATCCCGGGCCCTTCGTCGGAATCACTTGCAAAACTCGCTCGCGAACTGAAAATCGTAATCATCGGATCGCTCTTCGAGCGGCGCGCTGCGGGGATCTATCACAATACCGCTGTAATTCTGGACGCTGACGGCTCGCTCCTCGGAAAATATCGCAAGATGCACATTCCGGACGATCCGCTTTATTACGAGAAATTTTATTTTACTCCGGGCGACCTGGGTTTTCCGAATTTTGATACGCGGTTTGGGCGCATCGGCGTGCTGGTGTGCTGGGACCAGTGGTATCCGGAGGGCGCGCGCCTCGCGAGCCTCGGCGGCGCCAACATTATTTTCTATCCAACGGCGATCGGATGGCATCCCTCCGAGAAGCAGGAATTCGGCGCGGCGCAACTCGACGCCTGGCGCACAATTCAGCGCTCGCATGCCATCGCCAACGGCGTGTTCGTCGCGGCGGTCAATCGCGTCGGCTTCGAGGGCCCTCCTGATAGCGGCCTCGAATTCTGGGGACATTCCTTCGTTTCCGATCCGTTCGGGCGCGTACTCGCCGAAGGGTCCGCCGACAAGGAAGAAATCCTGATCGTCGAATGCGATCCCGCGCGGGTCGAAGAGACGCGCCGCAACTGGCCGTTTCTTCGCGACCGCCGCATCGATGCCTACTCCCCGATCCTCGAGCGATGGCACGAGTGAATCCCGCGCGAGAGAGCAGGAATGTTGGTAGGGTACGCCCTCGCAGGCTGCAAAAAATATGCTTTTTTGTCATCCCGAGCGAAGCGAGGGATCTGCTGTTCTTCGCCAAACCCAAGAAAAAGCAGATTCCTCGGGCAAACCCAGCCCTTCGGAATGACTCGTTGATAGTTCTTCCGCAGCCACTTCAACCGTGCCGTAAATCGCTCGAAGAGAAAACGGCTTTAGCCGCTGCCCGTTCGGAACGCGCACTCTCCCGTGTCTTCAATCTCGCCGAGCTGCCAAGCGCGCGCTTGAAAGGATTCCTCGAATGAGTCCCGCCAGAAACAGAGGCAGACTCGGCACGCGCGCCAACCCCTTCACTCTCGGCTTCCGAATGCCCGCCGAATGGGAACCGCACGCGGCCACCTGGCTCGCCTGGCCGCACGAAAAAACCGACTGGCCGGAAAAATTTGCGCCAATCCCCTGGGTGTACGCGGACATCGTGCGCCACCTCTCGCAAGTCGAGCGCGTACGAATTCTCGTCGAGAACGCGCCGATGGAACGCGCCGCTCGCCGAATCCTGAAATCTGCTGGCGCAAATCTCTCCGCAGTGGATTTCTTTCACGTGCCCACCAACCGGGGTTGGATTCGCGATTTCGGCCCGATTTTCGTGAGCGACGGCAAAGGCGAGACCGCGGCCACCAACTGGCACTTCAATGCGTGGGCCAAATACGATGACTGGAAAAAAGACGACGCCGCGAACGATACGCTCGCGCGCAAACTCAAATGGAATATGTGGTCGCCCATCTATCGAGGCCGCCGCGTTGTTTTGGAGGGCGGCAGCATCGACGTGAACGGACTTGGCACTCTGCTCACCACCGAGGAATGTCTGCTGAGTCCGATCCAGGCGCGCAATCCCGGCGTAACCCGCAAGGAAGTCGCAGCCATCTTCCGCGATTATTTCGGCGCCACGAATATTCTTTGGCTGAAAAATGGCATCGCGGGCGACGACACGCACGGCCACGTCGACGATCTCGCGCGCTTCGTCGATCCAACGACTGTTGTGACCGTCGTGGAGAATGATCCGTCGGAAGCAAATTTCCAGCCGTTGCAGGAAAATCTGGCCCTGCTTCGCGAAATGAAGGATCAGGACGGCCGCGCGCTGCGCGTCGAAACGCTGCCGATGCCCGATCCAGTTTTTTTCGATGGCCAGAGGCTCCCGGCCAGCTACGCGAATTTTTATATTGCGAATCAACTCGTACTCGTTCCAACATTCAACGATGCGCGCGATGCGACGGCTCTCACCAAGCTGGCTGCGCTGTTTCCCGGCCGCAAAGTTGTGGGCATCGCGTGCCTGGATTTAGTATTGGGGCTAGGTACGTTACACTGCATGACGCAACAGGAGCCCAGTGGGACAGGCTTCTAGCCTGTCTGGTTTTCGGCGCGGAAAGGTCAAAGGCAGACAGGCTAGAAGCCTGTCCTACATAACATGCACATCCTATCCTTCTACATCCCGCAATCTGTGATCGCCTGGATCATCATCGGCTTGATCGCCGGCTGGCTGGCGGGAACCTTATCCCGCGGCCGCGGCTTCGGCTGCATCGCCGACATTTTCCTGGGCATTGTGGGCGCATTTCTTGGCGGCTGGATTTTTGAAAAGCTCAATATCCGTGGCGGGGGGCTGCTGTATAGCATTGCCGCGGCGACCGTGGGGGCCGTCATTCTGGTCGCCATCGCCAGAATATTTTCCGGCGGGAAAGATTGATCATATCCGCAAGGAGCCATCGTTTCTGGCGCCAAATCCGTTGTAACGTATACGGCAGAGGCGTACGATTCTGCAAATACCGGCTTAATTTGAACATGTCAGCGAATAGCGCAGAATAGTTCCGCCGCGCGGTTGAAGAACGTCAACAAACAAAGGAGTAAGATCGTAAGTGGTGAGGCGCCCGATGAAAAATAGACTGATTGCGCTTATTTCCCTGGCAGTGGCCCTCCTTGCGTTTTGCGGACCCGTCGTCGCGCACCACGGATCTCAGGGGTATGACTTTACGAAACGGATCACCGTGAAGGGCACCGTTTCGCAGTTCGTCTGGGCCAATCCCCATTGCCAAATCTATCTTGACGCCAAGGATGCAACCGGGAAGGTTGTAAATTGGGCCGTCGAACTGAATAATCCGGGCAATTTGATCCGCCTGGGCTGGACTCACACGGCTCTGAAGACGGGTGACGAAGTTTCTCTCGAGTTCCACCCCGGCAAGGATGGCAAGCCCGTCGGGATCTGCGCGGACGTACTCTTCCCGGATGGCCGGAAGCTGCATTCGACTCAGGGTTGCGGCTTGCCACAAGAACCGGAATGAAGACCTGCCGTAAGGGCTGGATCGCAGGAGTTTCAAATTGCAAAATCGCGTAATCCATTCCGTCGTCTTGATGGCGGCGTTGGCGTTGGTGACCTTACCGTCTGCCGCGTTCGCACAGACGACCCAGGTTGCGAGTGCGCCCAAGGACAAGGACCAGGCCGCAAAGCCGCAGCCCTTTGACCCGCACGATCTGACTGGAATTTGGGTGCGAGGAAAAGTTCCAAAGGGAAACGCACCACTAAGCGGCGATCGCCCTCCCATGACGCCCTGGGGACAAGCGAAATTCAATGCCGTGAGAGGCTCATTCACCTACAGCAAGGCGCCCGGAATCGCGCCCCCCATTGCTCCGGAACAAGAGTGGAATGACCCGATGCTCCAGTGCGAGCCCGCGGGATACCCTCGCGTGATGCTGCAAATTTTCGCGCCGTTGATGAGGTTCATTCAAACTCGCAACGAGGTCGTGGAATTTTTCGAGTGGGGCCATACTTTTCGCGACATTTGGACGGACGGCCGAAAGCCTCTCGTTGATCCCGAGCCCACGTATTACGGATATTCAGTCGGCCGTTGGGATGGGAACACCTTCGTTGTGGACTCAAACGGTTTCAACGATCGAACCTGGACCGACCCGCTAGGTTCTCCGCACAGCGACCAGATGACCCTGCACGAAGTCTTCCGCCGCCTGGACCATGACCATCTGGAGCTGGTGATTACGCTCACCGATCCGAAGACGTACACACGGCCCTGGGTGAGCGACAAGATGGACTTCGACTGGGCGCCGAAATCTCCGCGATCCGAAAATGAAGAATTTCGCGAAGACTTCTGCATCTATTCCGATCAAGCGTCCTTCTTCAAAAAAGTCGATCCCGTCGGCGCCAGCGATGCGCCCGTGAAAAATAAGGTTCAATAGGACGCTTGCTTCATCGCAGCTACTTGAGGAATTTTGATTGCGCGGGATGAGCCTCATTTGATAGGGGCAACGCGCATCCAAAGTTGATTATGAAAATAAAACTCCTCTTGGGAAAGAAATTCACGCGCATCGCCATTTTGCTGACCTTCTTAAGTATCGTGGCATGCGGTAAGAGGCATCCGAGCGCATGTCCAATCGATAATGCACCAGCACAAGTCACGAGGCGAATAGATGCAAAATCTTGCGAATATTCTCACTTCAGCATCACCGAGCGGCACACTCATACATGGGTGGCCGATTGCGAATAGTTGTGGCGCCAAGGACCTGAGAGCTTTCCTCTTTCTACAAACTGGTCCGACGAAATATCGGATTCGGATCCGCTACTTACATCTCGGCTTCCTCAATTTCACGCACTCCCCTGTGATACGATGATGAGTCTAATTTAAGGACGTGAGCTACATTGGATAAACCTTCTCTCTTAGCAATCCCCCTTGGCGGACTGGGCGAATTCGGGATGAACATGCTCGTTCTCCGCTCGGGCGACGACATGATTTTGATCGACGCGGGCATGATGTTCCCCGAGGTGGAGCTACTCGGCGTGGACATCGTCATTCCCGACATCACCTACCTCAAGCAGAACCGTCAATACCTTCGCGCCATCCTGCTGACCCACGGCCATGAAGACCATATCGGCGCCCTGCCCTACATCCTGCGCGACCTGCAAGTGCCCATCTACGGCACACGCTTCACTCTTGCACTGGTGCATAAGCGCCTGGAAGAGCACGGGCTGCTCGACAAAACCGATCTGCGCGAAGTCATTCCGGGGCGCAAGCTGGAAGTCGGCGTGTTCGAGGTCGAGTTCATCAGCGTCACGCACAGCACGATTGACTGCGTCGCGCTCGCCGTCCGCACTCCGGTCGGAGTCGTGATTCACACCGGTGATTTCAAGATGGACCCCACTCCCACGGACGGCCAGCCGTTTGATCTGCACGCGTTCGCGCGCTACGGCGCGGAGGGAGTGCTCGCTCTGTTCAGCGACAGCACCAACGTCGAGCGCCCCGGCTACACGCCTTCAGAGCGGAATGTCCGCCCGCGCATCGAGGAGCTGACGCGCGCGGCGACGCGCAAAGTGATCGTCTCCTGCTTTGCCTCATCCATCCCGCGCATCCAACAGATCGTAGACATCGCCGCCGGGGCTGGCCGCAAGATCGCGTTTATCGGCCGCAGCATGGTGGATAACATCGAGATCGCGCACGGCATGAATCGCCTGCGAATTCCCGATGGCCTCGTGGTGCGCTCGCAGGACATCAATTCCTTCCCGGCGGAAAAACTTGTTGTCCTCGTCGCCGGCAGCCAGGCCGAGCCCATGTCCTCGCTCTCCCGCGTCGCCGTCGACAATCACCGCTTGCTCACGCTCGACGAGCGCGACACCGTGATCCTTTCCGCACGCATTATTCCCGGCAACGAAAAAGCCATTTTCCGGATGTTGGACCACATGTTCCGCAAGCGCGCCCTCGTGTATTACGACAACGATGGAGGCACGATCCACGTTTCCGGCCACGCCAGCCAGGAAGAGCAGAAAATGCTCCTGAATCTGGTGCGCCCGCGCTACTTCATTCCGATTCACGGGGAATACCGCCAGCTTTTCCGCCACTCCGCCCTCGCGCACACGGTCGGCGCGGTGTCCGAAGAAATCCTGCTGATCGAAGACGGCCAGCCCATTGAATTCACCGACGA
Source organism: uncultured Acidobacteriota bacterium (assembly GCA_963804145.1). GTDB lineage: Bacteria > Acidobacteriota > Terriglobia > Acidiferrales > UBA7541 > Palsa-360. The sequence continues at coordinate 260,086 of CAWDPI010000016.1, forward strand.
CCGCGCCTATCGCCGCGAGCCGGTGACCGCCGGACGCGTCTGCGTCGATTCCGGCTCGCTCGAGGAGATCGAGGAAGTCGTCATCCGCGACCGCAAACACTTATCCGAAGATGGCGTCGTTGTGCCTATCATTGCCATCAACAAGCACACCGGGCAAATCGAATCGCAGCCTGAAATTGTCACGCGCGGCTTCATGCCCTCCGATAACGGCCTCGAATTGCTCAACGGCGCGCGCGAGGTCGTCCTGCGCACCATCGAGCAATCCAACGCCGAGGAAAAAACCGACTGGAGCGTCATCAAGGAAAAAATCCGCGTCGACCTGCGGCGCTACTTGAAGAAGCAGACGTCCAAGCGCCCGCTGATTCTTCCCGTGATCCTCGAATTGTGAGCCGGCGCCGTGCCCGTTCCAGGATTGATTCTCCGCCCCTACCACGCCTCCGATTTCGAAGCCCTCGTCGCGATGGATCAAGTCTGCTTTCCGAAATCAATCGCCTACGGACGGCGTGAGATGAGAAGTTATTTGCAATCCGAAGGCTCCCGCTGCATCGTCGCGGAAATTCCCGGCCCGGCAAATCCAATAATGCTTGCCGGGTTCATTCTCACGGAACGCTACAGCGATCTCGCCCACATCATCACTCTCGATGTCCTCGAAGAGTTCCGTCGCCAATCCGTCGGTTCCCAGCTCCTTCAGGCCGCCGAACAGGAAGCCGCCTCTCACGGCGCTGCCTGTATGTATCTTGAAACAGCAACAACGAATAAAGCTGCGATTGCTTTGTGGAAGAAGCATGGCTATCGTGAGACTGGAACGTTAGAAAATTATTACGGCCGCGGCCAAAACGCTTTTGAAATGTTGAAGCAATTAAGACTGAAATCCCAGGTGAAGGGTCTTCCATGAAACTTGTGCAGGTCGCGATCCTCGCCATCGTGCAAGGCCTGGCGGAACTCTTGCCGGTCTCCAGTTCGGCACACGTTGTCGTTGCCGAAAAGCTCATGGGCCTGGACCCGTCTTCCCCCGAAATGACTCTGCTCCTGGTGATGCTGCACACGGGCACGATGTTCGCGGTGATTGTCTACTTCTGGAAGCAATGGATGAGAACGTATTTTCAAAGCGCGGAAGCATTCAAGCACATCGTGGTTCTGCTGTTCGCCGCCACGGCGCTGACCGGCATCATTGGCGAGGCCTTGATCAAAACGATTGAGAAATTCGCTTTCCACGGGGCAAAAAACGCGGAAGTGGAACAGCTATTCGGGCGGCTCGATCTGATCGCGCCCGCGCTCGCCGCCGCCGGCGTGTTGATTTTGATTGCCGGCATTTACGAGAAGCGGCACCCCTTTGAAGGAACGATCAGTACCGGCGGCCTGGAAATGAAACAGGGCGCGCTGATCGGTATCGTGCAGGGATTCTGCCTGCCCTTCCGCGGCTTTTCCCGCTCCGGCGCGACGATATCGACTGGCCTCCTTGCGGGTGTTGAGAAATCGCGCGCCGAAGCGTTCAGCTTCGCCCTCGCCGTGGCGCTCACTCCCGCGGCGGATGGCCGCGAGGTGCTGCGGCTTATGAAGGCCGAACACATCGGCAACGGACTGAATCTGGCGTCGGCAATGATGCCCAGCCTTCTCGGCATGGCATGCGCGTTCGTCGCCGGCCTCGTTGCGCTCAAGTGGCTCAGCAAATGGCTTGAAAGTGACCGCTGGTATTTGTTCGGAATTTATTGCCTGGTAGCCGCCGCGGCGGTCGGCATTCTGAGCCGCATGGGCTACTGACGAGGCCGAGAATTCGCCGGCGTCACACCAAGCCTTACTAGGGGAAAGCGGCTTCAAGTATCTCTTCAATCCTTCGTCCGGGGGCCTGACAATCTTCGGCGCCCGCTTTACCACTTTTTGCTGTTTAGCCGGTCTGAATGGCAGCTTGTCCTCCGTAAACGGCCTGTTGGCACCCCCGAACGTCGCTCTTAAGTCCCACGATTGCTATGGTTTCCACCATCTGTGTCCAACCTAATACCGGGCGGTGTGCCGTTGGCACCTGGTTTGCCTTCTATAGTGTGGGACCTGGCAATCGCAGTTTGAGAAAGGTCACCGAATTACCCGGACGCATGGGAGAGGGCAAATGACACGCAAACTTATCATCACGGTCTTCGCATTTCTGAGCGCCGTTCCGGCGTTTTCGCACACCTCTCAATTCACGGCGTCCCCGACAGAGCAACCGCAGCCGGCCCTGCGCCTCATGAACGATACCCAATTTGCCACGTTTCTCGGGCGATTGGATTCGGCCATGCTCCGCTCGCAAGTGCAGCTGAAAAAAATGGATGTGCAGTCCTTGAGTCTGGATGTTCAGGAGCGGGAAGAACTGCAGAGGAGCCACGAGCGCTGCTTGCAATCGCTTGACAACACGCGGGAAGAAATCCAGAAGCTGCTGCAGAAGCAAACGCTTAAACTTGATTTGTTCCTTCTGATCGACTTGAACGAACTGGCCCGCAATCTGGATTCCCTAGACCAGGGTCTCGTAAACACCGTGGCCGTAAGCACGAGCAGCCAAAACCAAAAGTCACTGGGATATGCGAGACAAGTTCTGGGCATTGATGTGGCGCTCGCAACAGACATTTCCACATTCCAACATCATTTTCTCGCGTTCACCGGCGTGATCGATGCGACCCTTGACCAGGCCGATAGCGACGCCTCTCTTTCTCGGCCTCAGAAGTAACTCCAAACCTGAAATCTTGAATTATTTCGGCGCGAAGAATACATAATCTGCGGAGTAAGCTACTCGATCTTCTTGCCCGCCATGCGCGGCGTCACAGCCGGATGCGCGCGCTTTGCCGCCCTTGGTGTTGATGCGCTGGATGGATGTGACATGCGCGAGCACGCCCTCTCCGCTGCGGCTGACCACCGTGACCAGCAGCCACGGAATGGAATCGGCGTCGGGTGATGCTGCGTTGGCAACAGCTTTCCCCGTGACGCGGCTGCCATCGTTCGTTTCCCACGACGGCCCGGCAAAATGCTTGCCGAACACCTTGCCGCTTTTGTCGAAAAGCTGGGCCTCGGGAGCCTTCAGCGTCCAGGCAAATTGCCCGCCTTCTTCTTTGCAAGAGTAGATCTGAACGCCCTTGGCGTGCACCTGTAGAAGGAGCTTTTCCGAAGCCGGCGGTTGCAGCTCTGGCGGCGCTTGTTGTGCGCACGCGGAGAGAGAAGCCAGAAAGACCACCGCTGGAAGGAGTACCGCAGCTGCGAACGCGCGCATCACTCCTTGCATGAAACTATTCCTCCTCGTCCAGCGAGAGCTCAGTGATTCAGATTTGTGTTTCTGAGCGCGCCGTTATTGTGGATTGGCGCCTTCCGTGATGAATACGCGGCTCTTCGCCGAGCTGTGGCGAATCGGCTTGATCGCTTCATACGCCGGCGAATTTTCCCAGGCCTTTGCCTGGTCCATGCTGTCGAATTGGATCACCACAAAACGCTTCGGCGGTTCGCCTTCGACGGACAGCGTCTTGCCGCCGCGAATGATGAAGTGTCCATTGAAGGCAGCAATCGTTCCCGGCGCCTTATCGGCATATTTCTGAAAGGTCGCAGGGTCGGTGACATCGACTTCCGCGACGACATAGCCGGGTAGCGGCCTGACCACGCGCGCATGAATTACCGTGGCGCCTGCAATGCCGATCAGGACACCAACGAGCACTGCCAACATTATCTTGTAATTCGTTTTCATGGATTCCTCTCCCCCTTTACGTTTCTTCGATCAAGCGCCAATCCCTGCAACAATTGCGTGCAAACTCTATACATCTGGTCGCTCAAGCCGTCAACCACCAGGGTAGACGCACATGCTCTAGAGTCTGCGTGGCAATTGCAAATCTTTGCAGGGCACGGCTTCAGCCGTGCGGTAAAGTGTTTTGAAATCACCCGGCTTTACAGGCCGCGGAAAAACTCAAAACTCTGTCATTCTGAGCGAAGCGAAGAATCTCTCCTTGTTTCTTTTCTTATACTTAAATCGAAGAGGGATTCTTCGCTTCGCTCAGATTGACAGAACAAGGCATTTTTTCCGCAGCCACTTTAGCCTCTGGCCTGCGCGGAATCGAGTTGCCACACGGACTCTGAAATGTGTGCCACTGAAATCAATCCAGCGGTTCAACCTTGGCGATCTTTCCCTGATGCACTTCCGCAACCCAAACCGCAACCAGAGACGCGGAGTTGTCCACATCGATGTGCCGGATATTCGCATTCACCGTCGGCAGCATGTACTCGGTAAATTTGCCCGTCTTGGGATCGAGTCGATCGATCAAGTCGGTACTCATCCCCGCTGTCCAGGCCTCGCCGTTTTTGTCCGTCTTTGCGGGGTACGGGCCAACCCACGGCGTCGGCGCGGTCCACTCCTTGAACTTCTCTGTCTTCGGATCGAACATCCCGAGCTTGTTCGCGTAATACTCGCCGAACCAGACGCGATCCTGCGAATCCACGGACACGCGGCGCGGGCCGGAATTCAAAGTGGGCGTCTTGTATAGAGTCACTTTGCCCGTTTTCCCGTCGATCTTCCCGATATTTCCTCCGACAATATCGCAAATATAAATGTTGGATTTCGAGTCGGCCGCAAGCCCGTACGTGGAGTGTCCGGTAGGCGTCGCATTGTAGGCGAATTGAATGATGCCGGAGCTTTTCTCGTCGGGATGGTAGTCCGGATACATCGGGTATGTGGTGACGTGTCCTGTCTCCGGATCGACTTTAAAGATCAAGAGGCTCTCGCCGCCCGGAAACCACGCGGTCCCATCCGGCGCGGCGGCGACTTGCGGCTGGATCGCACGCGCGTCGTTGAACGCCGGCGGCACCAGCCAGGTCTTAAATTCCTCCGTCCGCGGATCAAACCGCGTGTATCCGCCCTGGCGGAATCGCGGAATCCACAAGTAGCCATCGCGATTGAACTCGATGGAAAGAGTGCCTTCGGGGAAATCCGGCTTGAGCGGCGGCATGCGCCATTCTTTGGTCTCGCCGGTTCGCGGGTCCAGGCGGCCGATCAGCGGTTCGCGAAAATCGTTGTACCAGACCATTCCTTTATCATCGAGGTCGGCGTCGTGCGGCAGGCGTCCGGGATCGGGCAAATCGTATTCGGTGACGATTACGCGCGTGGCTCTGCCCGTGGGACGCGGCAGCGTCTTCAGCTCATATTTCCATTCGCTCGTCGAACTCAGATTGATCGTGCTCAGATATTTCGCGAATTCAGGGTCCGGCTGAGCGGAAACCTTGTAGGGCAACGAAACAGGATGTTCCAGGACGGCCTGCTCGGAATAACTTCGCATCCGCGCAAAAGTGGTAAGCCACCCCTGCTCGTCGTAAGTGCTCTGCACAATCGGCGCAAGCGAGTGGCAAGCGGCGCACCGGAATAACTGGTTCTTCTGCGCCTCTGTTCCCGGGACGCTAATCAACCACTCGGAACTGGTGAGCTGAGGAATAAGATTTTTGGTCTTCACCAGTTTCAAATCCGCGCGGGACGTAACGCCAGCCGCCACTTCGACGGAAACCGGACTTGCAAGGTCGTATCCAACCGCTCGGATATCGATGTTGAATTTGCCGGGCGCGAGCCTGCTTGCAGGAAATGAGTAGCGCCCCTCGTGATCGCTCACTACCGTGATGCTGATCGTTTTGCCTTCGCCCTTCGCTCTGACCAGCACACCTTCCATCGCCCCTTCGGCATCCGAACTCACGCGGCCTGCGAGCGCAGCAGCGGCTGGTTTCTGAGCAGGAGCGGCAAGCACGCTTCCGACATTCATGATCAGCGCCAACAGCGCAAATCTCATCCGCATCGTTTATCCTCGACGGTCCGGTAAAATATTCCACGAACAACTTCAAAATAATTGCCAAAGAAAATTTCTGACGTTTCGATTTGAAGCGGCATTATACCCGCACGGTGGCGGCATCGCACCAGCGATCCGGTCATCCGTAACCGACCCACTACCACGCTTGATATCTTTCTTGCCAGCCGCCCGGCCTTTGGTATAGTCGTTGCGTTGCTCGTGTACTTCCAGATGGGATCCGCGCGCCAGCGCCCGCGCACCCTTCCTGCGACGAGCACCTTCCCCCTATTTCGAGGAGACTTTCGTGCGCGTTCTTACTCCAACTGAAAATCATCGTCTCAATGAATTGATCGGCTTTGTCGGCATGACGATCGCCATCCTGGTGGCTCTGGCGTTGATTTCCTACAGCCCTCACGATCCGTCGTTCAATGTGTCCGCCGAATCTTCCGACCTGCATTCCGCCCGGAACTGGATCGGGCCGGTCGGCGCCTACGGCGCGGACCTGCTGTTTCAGGGCTTCGGCTACGCGGCGTTTCTGCTGCCGATCGGGATGTTCGTCGTGGGCTCGCGATGGTTCCGCAGCGAACTTCTGGAATCTCCAGCCATCAAAATCGTGGGCTACACGCTGCTGGTGCTGATGCTGCCCGCGATGCTCACGCTGTGGCATGTCCCGGAAGTGCGCAGCGCAATTCCTCCCGGGGGGCTGCTGGGTCATCTGGTCTCGGAGGGATTGCGCGCCGGATTCAACACCGTGGGAGCAAATCTCGTCGCCCTGGCAATATTTTTCGTCGCGCTTTTCCTGACCACAAAATTTTCATTTATCGAAACGCACGAAACGCTGCGCGGGCCGCTTGGCAAGCTGAACGTGATCGGCCCGATCAAGGAGCGCATTGCCATCTGGCGCGAGGAACGCGAGGAGCAGCGCATGCAAAAGCGCCTCGCCGAAATCAAGTCGCAGGGCCGCCCACCGATCCCCGCGCAATCCGTGGCCGAAGTGGACGCCAGCGCCGTCACGGAGCAGGACGTGCGCGAAGAATCGGAGTCCGAAGAATCCGAGCGCCCGCGCTCGATTATTTTCCGCAATGTGGAAGAGAAGAAGTCGCCGTCCAGGCAGCCCTCTTCCCCGAAAATCAACAAAGGCGCGACCAGCTTCCGCCTTCCCTCCCCCGATTTGCTTCGCCCGGCGCCGCGCAGCGAAAAAATCGAAGAGGACGAACTCAAGGAGTGCGCGCACGCCATCGAGCAAAAGTTCCAGGAGTTTGAAGTCAGCGGCCGCGTGACCCAGATCAATCCCGGCCCGGTGGTCACCACCTACGAATTCAAGCCCGAAGCCGGAATCAAGTACAGCCGCATTACGGGTCTCGCGGACGATCTGTGCCTCGCGCTCAAGGCGGAGTCCATTCTGATCGAGCGTATTCCCGGAAAATCGACGGTGGGCATCGAAGTCCCGAATGCAAACCGCCAGACGATCGCCCTGCGCGAGCAGATCGAATCCGCCGAGTTCGTCAATTCGCCGTCGAAATTGACGCTGGCGCTCGGCAAAGACTTGATCGGCCGCAACCGCGTTTCCGATCTCTGCCAGATGCCCCACCTGCTCATCGCCGGTTCGACCGGAACGGGCAAGAGCGTTTTCCTCAACTCCCTGATTCTCTCGATGCTCTACAAGGGCACGCCGGATGAACTGAAAATGATGTTGATCGATCCGAAGCGGCTGGAGCTGGGCCTGTACGAAGACATGCCGCACCTGCTGGCGCCGGTGGTCACCGATCCCAAGGTGGCGTCCAACGTTTTGCGCAACGCCACGCGCGAGATGGAATCGCGCCTCAAGCTGCTGGCCGCGCGCGGCGTCCGCAACATCGACCAGTACAACCGCACTTTCCAGAAGGGCCAGTCGCTCTCGCTCTTTGACGATTCGGACAACTCGGAGCACAAGCCGTTGCCCTACATCGTCATCGTCATCGACGAATTGGCCGACCTGATGATGGTGGACACCAACAACGTCGAGGAGTCCATCACGCGCCTGGCACAAATGGCCCGCGCCGTCGGCATCCATCTGATCCTTGCCACGCAGCGCCCGTCGGTGGACGTCATCACCGGCTTGATCAAGGCCAACTTCCCCGCGCGCATTTCCTTCCGCGTGGCCAGCAAAGTGGACTCGCGCACCATTCTCGACGCCAACGGCTCGGAATCGCTCCTCGGCCGCGGCGACATGCTCTACTTGCCCGCGGGCTCCGCGCGCCTCAACCGCATGCACGGCCCCTTCGTCACCGAAGACGAAATCACCGCCGTGTGCGATCACTGGCGCTCGCAGGCCAAGGCCGTCTACAACGAGCGCCTGCTCGAAGCTCCCAAGGATGAAAACGCCGCAGGCCCCGAAGGCGAGCCCGGCGCCGAGCCATCGATGACGATCTCTACCAGGAAGCCGTGCGCGTCGTCTGCGAAGCGGGCCGCGCATCCACTTCCACCCTGCAGCGCCGCCTGCGCATCGGCTACGGCCGCGCCGCGCGCCTCATCGACATTATGGAAAAAGACGGCATCGTCGGCCCGCCCGACGGCACCAAGCCCCGCGAAGTCCTGAAGGCAAAAGACTGGATGCGCGAGGTCGATCAGTCGATGAGATAATTCCGGAGGTTGGAGGTTCGAGGGTAGAATTTCCAAGCCGGAGACTGACAAATCGACATGCGTTGAATGGAGTTTTTCAGCCCAGGTTCTCGTAATTCTCAAACTCCGTCGCAAGCCATTTTCCAAGAATCCCGTTTCACAGGGCTTGGGAAATGACCCTAATTCTTTGCGGGGACGCCGGCGGCTGGCCCCGCAATTCTTTGCACCTCTGCGACAACCGCAGCCAGCGCCAGCTCGAAGTTCTTGTCGCGGTTGCCTTGCAGCATGGCTGATTGGACATGTTCGGTTAGTGCCCATAGAATCTCGTGCGTTTTTACGTCGCGTATGACGATATGAAACTGGGAGTCAGACGCCGGGACCGCACCCCCACGTGTGGGTTCCATGTCAATGACGGTCAAACGAATCTCGAATACAAGGTCCGCATCCGCCGGCGCGGTTACCAGTTCGTAGCGCCCCCACGTTTTCATGGAATCATAAAATTCGTTGTATGCGCGGTCTGGCCCACCAGTATAAAAGTAGCTATCTCGGGATTCATCTCCGCCGCCGTTGGCGATGAAGACTTTCCTTGCCGTGACGATTTGAACAGGTATTGGGGCAGCAGCCGTCGGCTTTTTCTGCTGCGCCGCATGGCCGACGCCGGGAAGAAAACACATCGCCAAACCGAAACAAAGGACGACTGCCTTCATATAACGCGTCACAATTCCTCCTGCTTTGGAACGATTGCGGTAAAGTTATCAACCAACCGCACGCTCGACTAACAGAACGTAACACCATCCGTTTGCATATTGCCAGCGAACGAGTCCACTCTGCTAAACATCGTGGCAAGCCAAGCCCGTGAAGTCGGCTTATCGGAACATGGGTTTTGGAGTTCGCGCAGCTTGGGCACAATCCGATAGTGCCAGTGGATCATTTCTCGCTTGACGATGAGTCGTCCGTGGGGTGAACACGGTCCAGAATTTCGCCGACCACGACCATTTCAATCACGCCAATCACAAATGCGGTCAAAAACACCGTGCCCGTTCCAGTAACGAAGATAGGATAGTTATCATCAAGGAACCAGAGACCTGTTAAGAATATCAGATGAGCTGTGATTCCAACTTGCAGCAGTTGTTTCCAGAAGAACCATTGCCTCAAGCTCAGGGACTTCATCTCGAATGGGTAGAACACAAACACGATTACAGTGATTACATAAGCCTGTAGCGCAAACCCGGCAATGAGAGATCGCCATATTACCCAGAACGAGCCGAACGGGATCAGCCCGCAATAAAAAATGATCGCGACCGGGTCTCTCTTCTGCTTTATGTACTCGAACATTTTCGCTATCCAAATGCCCTTTTAATACGGGCTCGCATTTCCACTAGGCACGCATTCTAACAAGTGCAAATTACCAAGCCCCGTGAAGTCCGCTTATCCGAACGTGGCTTTTGGGCGTAATTGAGCGGATTCCCAGATCGCGATAATCCCGTTCATCTAGACTTGGCGGGAGTCAGGACGCTCGTCAACGTTCAGGAGCGGACTCTCGCATTGCACCACTCATGTGATCGTGCTTGATAATCCGGTCATCATTGTTTCGTTCTCTTCGCGGAAATATAATGTTTCACTTTTGTCTTTTCGATCGTGTAACTGAGCACCCGCTTTTCAAGTTCACGGTCTGCCACTGTGAAGCGGTCATGCTGTCTTTCGTGTTCGGCCCAGGAATCCACCAGAAATATCTCCAGATAGGCACTGGGGGATTCCGTGTCGTGGAAGATTCCCCACCGCGTTGCTCCGTCGCGACGCCGAATTCGCTGATACCGGTAAATCTCATTCAGGAAATCCGCTGCCTTAGCTGGATCGATGACATATTTGACTGTAACCAGGACCGGCCCAGTGTCAGCAGTAGGCTCCTCGAACATGCCTGGTTTGCCCCAATGGTTCCACGTGCTGAGATCAATCGCCGTGCTGGGAAGCGGAATAACAAATTGCAAGAGTAGTGAGCCGGCCATTCCAATCCCGGAAATAAAGAGGGCCATGCGCGCATTTGTGTGCTCCGCTGTGAAGCCCCAGAGGGCGCTGCCAATTGCCACGCTGCCTTGAAATACGAAAAGATAGGCTGCCAGCACTCGCGCTCGAACCCAGTCGGGCGCCAGATTCTGAACGATTGTATTGAAAAGAGACATCAATACCGTCCAGGAACCACCTCCGAGAAGCATTAGGGCGCACAGCAGCGCGAGATTGTGCAAGCCCTGCTGTACTCAGGAGAGTTGCGCCGAATATTGCCGTAGCACACGAAAGCAGGGTTTCTGTTGAAAGTTTTGACCTGAAACGTTGCAGGACAACCGCTCCAAACACCGCACCGACTCCAAAGAAGCCCAACAGAAAACCGTACCCGAGTGCGCTCTTGCTCAATTCCTTTGCGACCGCCGGCAGAAGAGCCGAAAAGGAACTCGCAAAAAAGATGACTATGCCTGATCGCAGCAGCAGGGCTCGGATGCCAGGTGAGTAACGCACGTAACGAATCGCTGCTGCGCTGGCTCCTCCGAGCGTCTCCGCCGGCAATGTGCTTTTCCGTGCAGGACTTTTCCATTTGAAGATGACGAAGATCACTCCCAAAAACGAAAGCGCATCGAGGAGGAACGCTGTCGCAACGCCCACGGCCGCGATGATCAGACCCGCCAGTCCCGGCCCCACGGCTCGAGCCAGATTGAATTCGATTCCGTTCAGCGCGAGGGCAGGGGTGAGATCGTCTTTTTTGACCAAGTCGGGGAATATCGCACGCCACGTCGGGCTCTCGATTGCATCTCCGAGCGAGAGAGCCAACGTGAGCAGGAGCAATAGCCATGGCGTCATCGCTCCGATGAAAGTGACCACGGCAAGAACCAGAGCGATGGCCAGCATCCATATCTCTGTTCCCAGGATCAATTTGCGACGGTTGAAAATATCTCCAATCGAGCCGGCGGGCAGTGCCAATAGGAAGAATGGCAACGCCGAAGCAGTCTGGATCAATGCGACGTAGAGCGAGCTGCTCGTCAGCGTGGTCATCAGCCACGCCGCGCCCACCGTCTGCATGAAAGTACCTATGTCCGATACCAGATCCGCAACCAGCAGGTCGCGGAATAGGGGGATGCGCAGCGGGCGCCACGGGCTCAGGGAAGGCGGTGGGTCGCTTCGGATAGACTCGGGTGCCATGGGCTGAATTTATATCAAATATCGAGCTAAGTTCACGTTGATGATTGATCGCTCGGAAATGATGGGGGCGGGGTGTTGCCGTTGGCGCGCAGAGGCGTTCACTCCCATAACGAAAGCGAGACCAGTTTCAGCATCGCACGATGGATAGGGCCCGATACGTCGGCTCACCCGAAACTGAGAAACTGCACGGACCCCTAGCCTCTTGCTTCCTGCCTGCCGCGCCCGTACAATCTTTCGTCTACCGAAATGCCGGGGTAGCTCACCGGTAGAGCGCGGCCCTGAAAAGGCCGGCGTAGGGAGTTCAACTCTCCCCCCCGGCACCACTGATTTGCGTCCTCCTTCCAGCCGAACTTTTCCCCTGCGTCCCCTTGCAAATCCCTCACAAACCACCGATTGACAACGGTTTCGGTCCGGCATACGATTCCTCGCGGCCCTCGATTTTTGCTGTTTCTACGCATCCCAATCTTTCGATTGAGGATGTCCCGGCTGTAGCCCACTCGCCGAAGGAGATCAGTCGTCATGAACAAGAGAATGTGGTACCTCGGAATCGCGGCAATCACGCTCGCCGCATTGATGGGTTTCGTGCGCACCGGCCACACGGCGCGCAAGCCCGCCGCGGAAATTAAAATCGTCTCCGACGACATCGGCGGCGTGGTCACCAGCTCCAAGGGCCCGGAAGCCGGCGTCTGGGTAATTGCTGAAACAAAAGATTTCCCCACCGGTTATCGCAAGATTGTCGTGACTGACGACCAGGGCCGCTACGTGATTCCCCAGCTCCCGAAAGCAAATTACGATGTTTGGGTCCGCGGCTATGGCCTGGTCGATTCTCCAAAAGTAAAAGCCATGCCGGGCAAGATGCTCGATTTGACCGCGGTCATCGCTCCAAGCGCGAAGGAAGCGGCCGAATATTATCCTGCCGCCTACTGGTATTCCCTGCTGCACATTCCGCCGAAGAGCGATTTCCCCGGCACGGGCGAAAAAGGGAATGGCATTGCAGAGCGCTTCAAGGATCAGGGAAATTGGTTTGAATGGGTGAAGACCGACGGCTGCGAATCATGCCACCAATTGGGTGACAAGGCCACGCGCGAATTGCCGAAAGGCCTTGGAGCATTCGATTCGTCCTATGCCGCGTGGGACCGGCGCATTCAGTCGGGGCAAGTGGGCAGCGCGATGAATACGTCAGCAAATCAAATCGGGAGAAAGCGGCTCCTGACGGAATATGCCGACTGGACCGATCGCATCAAGGCCGGTGAATTGCCGCCCGTCCCGCCGCGTCCGCAGGGTAGAGAACGAAACGTGGTGATCACGCAATGGGATTGGTCCGGACAAAAGGATTATTTCCATGACGAAATCACAGCGGACCGCTGGAATCCCACGGCAAATCCCAACGGCTTGGTTTATGGAGTGCATGAGGAAAGCACGGATCTCTTGACGGTTCTCGATCCAACGAAGAATTCATTTACCGAAATTCCCATTCCGTCAAACCCAGGCACTCCGCTGATCGAGCCCCCTGAAGTGCTGGAGCCCTCGCCCTATTGGGGATCCGAGGCCATCTCCACGGCCCGAGCCGCGGCGCACAGTTTAGCGATGGATTCTCAGGGCAGGATTTGGACTGCTTCACAAACGCGCGACCACGATAATCCCGCATTCTGCAAACAGGGATCCAACCTTGAGTCGGCGATTGCATTCCCGATCAATCGAGGCTCACGGCAAGTCAACATGTACGATCCGAAAACAAAACAATGGACTCTTGTCGACACATGCGCCAGCTCACTGCATTTGAATTTTGCCAATGACGCCAATCACACTCTCTGGATCGGCCATCCTGGCACCGACTACGCGGGATGGTTGAACACCAAAATGTTTGACGAAACCCACGACGCGCAGAAATCGCAAGGCTGGACGCCTTTTGTCCTGGACACGAACGGAAATGGCAAGAGGGATGATTACACCGAGCCCGGGCAGCCAACCGATCCCACGAAAGACGCGCGGATCAAGGTCGGATATTACGGCATCATTCCCAGCCCCGCCGATGGGTCCGTTTGGGGAACCGTGCTCGGCTTCCCCGGCGGAATCGTTCGTCTGAATCCGGGATCAGATCCGGCCAAGACTGCACTCACAGAATATTACGAAGTGCCTTGGAACGACCCGAAGGCACCGGTGCAAGGCTTCTCACCGCGCGGCTTGGATATTGACAGCAATGGCGTCGTTTGGACCGTCCTCGCCAGCGGCCATTTTGCCAGCTTCGACCGCCGCAAGTGCAAAGGCCCGCTGAATGGGCCGGCCGCGACCGGCAAGCAATGCCCGGAAGGCTGGACGCTTTATCGTACGCCCGGCCCAAGCTTCAAAGGCGTCACCGATTACGGCAGCTCTGACGAGAACTACTACAACTGGGTCGATGAATTCGACACGCTCGGTCTTGGAAAGAACATACCGGTTGCCACCGGCAACGACTCGGACGCGCTGGATGTTCTGGATACGGCCACCGGTAAGTTCATCGTGATGCGTGTTCCCTATCCGATGGGCTTCTTCGCCAAGAGCCTGGACGGCCGGATCGACGATCCAAAAACCGGCTGGAAAGGTCGAGGCTTGTGGTCCACCTACGCCACGCGAGCTCCCTGGCACATCGAAGGTGGAAAGGGCACAACCAGCAAAGCCGTGAAGTTCCAGTTGCGCCCTGACCCTCTAGCAAATTAGTTATTTTGAATTGTGATTAAAACGCCCGGAGCCCGCAAGTCGCCTCCGGGCGTTTCTTCCCATGGGCTGAAGCGGGTGGCGCACTCTTGCGCTTTCAGTACGCGTGCGCGTTTAGACTTTGCCCTCTGAACGGCCGTTCATTCCGCTGCACATGCGATTGACAATGCTTTCAGTTGAGCATACGATTTCTCACGGCCCTCAATTCAAACTGTCGTTCCACATCCCAATCTTCGATTGAGGATGCCTGGCCTTGGCCCAGCCGCCGAAGGAGATCAGCGCTTATGAACAAGAAAAATTCGCTACTCGGAATCCTGGCAATCGCGATCGCCGCGCTCCTGGGAATGGCGCGCACCGGCCGCACCGCGGGAAAGCCCGCCGCGGAAATTAAAATTGTCTCGGACGACATCGGAGGCACGGTCACCAGTTCGAAGGGCCCGGAAGCGGGCGTGTGGGTGATTGCTGAGACAAAAGATCTGCCCACAGGCTTTCGCAAGATCGTGGTCACGGACGATCAAGGCCGCTACGTGATTCCTCAGCTCCCGAAAGCGAATTACGACGTCTGGGTGCGCGGCTACGGCCTCGTCGACTCCAAGAAAGTGAAAGCGATGCCCGGCAAAATGCTCGATTTGACTGCCGTTCTCGCGCCGGACGATCATGAGGCCGCGAAGTATTATCCCGCGTCGTATTGGTACTCCATGCTGCACATTCCTCCGAAGAGCGATTTCCCGGGCACCGGCGAAAAGGGCAACGGGATCTCCGAAAAGATTACCGACCAAGGACAATGGATTGAGAGCGTAAAGACCGACGGCTGCGAGGCCTGCCACCAGCTCGGTGACAAAGCCACGCGCGAGATCGAGCCTTCGCTCGGCGCCTTCGATACCACGATTGCCGCGTGGGACCGCCGCATCAAGTCGGCGCAAGTCGGCCCCATGATGAACGCCGTGTCCGTGCGCATGGGCCGCAACCGGCTGCTCACCGAATACGCGGATTGGACCGACCGCATCAAGTCTGGCGCGCTGCCGGCCACCAAGCCTCCGCGTCCGGAAGGCATGGAGCGCAACGTGGTCATCACCGAATGGGATTGGTCCGGGCCGAAAGAGTATTTCCACGATGAAATTTCGGTCGATCGCCGCAATGTGAATTCCAACCCCAACGGCCTCGTGTACGGCGTGCATGAAGACGGCTCGGATTTCGTCACCGCGCTCGATCCGGTAAAAAACTCGTTCACGCAAATCGCAATTCCGTACGCTCCCGGCACTCCCATGGCCGAGCCGGAAGATCTCCTCGAACCGTCGCCCTACTGGGGCAACGAGCAGGCCGCCGTCTCGCACGCCACGGCGCATAGCTTGATGATGGACTCCAAGGGGCGCATTTGGACGGCTGCCGCTACGCGCGACCGCTCCAATCCGGCGTACTGCAAGAAGGGCTCGAGCGATGAGTCCGCGATGGTGCTCCCGCTTGCGAATAGCTCCCGCCAGACCAACGTCTACGACCCCAAGACCGGCAAGTGGACGCTCGTTGACCTGTGCACCAGCACGCAGCACCTCATGTTCGCCGAGGACGCCAACAGCACTCTCTGGTTCAGCAATCCCGGAGGCGACAACGTCGGCTGGCTGAACACAAAGATGTATGACGAAACCCACGACGCCGAAAAATCGCAGGGATGGACGCCGTTTGTTCTCGACACCAACGGCAACGGCAAGCGCGATGAATATACCGAACCCGGCCAGCCCATGGATCCCACCAAGGACATGCGCATCAAGGTGGGCTTCTACGGCGTTAGCCCGAGCCCTGCGGATGGATCGATCTGGGGGACGGTGCTTGGCTTCCCCGGCGCACTCGTCCGATTGGTTCCCGGCTCGGATCCCGCGCGCACTGCGCTCGCGGAAATCTACGAAGTGCCGTGGAACAATCCGAAAGCCTCCGTGCAGGGCTTCTCACCGCGCGGAATGGATATCACTCGTGACGGCGTGATTTGGACCGTGCTCGCCAGCGGCCACTTCGCCAGCTTTGACCGTCGCAAGTGCAAGGGCCCGCTAAACGGCCCCACCGCGACCGGACAGCACTGCCCCGAGGGCTGGACGCTCTACCGCACGCCAGGCCCGAGCTTCCAGGGAGTCGAAGGGTATGGCAGCGCCGACACGAACTATTACAACTGGGTCGATCAATTTGACACCTTCGGAATGGGCAAGAACACTCCGATCGTTACCGCCAATGACAATGACGCTCTCGAAGCGCTCGATCCCCAAACGGGCAAATGGCTCGTGATGCGCGTTCCCTACCCCATGGGCTTCTTCGCCAAGAGCATGGACGGCCGCATCGACGATCCCAAGGCCGGGTGGAAGGGCAAGGGACTCTGGTCCACGTACGCTACGCGCGCTCCATGGCATATCGAAGGCGGCAAAGGCACGACCAGCAAAGCCGTAAAGTTCCAGTTGCGCCCCGACCCGCTCGCGAACTAGACAAGTTAACCTGCTCATGCCCGGAGGCCGCAAGCCAGCCTCCGGGCATTTTTTTTCAGTTTCCCCGTCGGGTGCCGCACCCTTGCTGTTTTCGCAAGGGTGCGGGTTTTGACTTCCTAATTCGGCGGTATAGTTGAATGTAATGAATCTGGGAGACGGATATCGACTCGATTCACCACCGCCCCGAGCGGTGCGAATTCAGTTGTTGGTGCTCGCCCTCGGCGCTTTGTTGTCCCGAAACGTAATCGCAATTGAAACGACACTCCAGCCTGAAGAAATTCAAGAGGCCTATTCTCTCGGCCAGACCAGCAACCACGAAGAACTCGCGGACTTTCTCAAGAAGTATCAGCATGACTTCCAGTACCCTTCCAATAATCCAGTCGCGTACGTGCAGTCAGTCGAATTCCAGACACCCTATGAGCAAATCGTGTTGAAGACTCTGCGGACTACGCGGTACACCAGGTTCCGGGCCGAAAAGGACTATCGTGCGAACCCAAGTCTGATAATCGTGCGTATCGTAATTGCAATTCGGATTAACTATTCGGGGCCCGTGCCGCCGGCCGATAACTACCTGGCCGTAGTTTCGCAAGCGAAACCGATTGAACCGCAGAAAGTGACCAACGCGGTGACCTGCAATCCTTTTAGTCCGACCGCTTATCCGGTTCCTACCGATTGCTCGATTTACACGCGCGAGATTCTTCTATACTTTGACGGCCGGCAATTCGGACCTGGTCCCGCAACCGTCAAGGTGGGGCTTCCCTTTCAACAAGCAAGGGAAACGCAATACGATCTCGACAATCTCAAATAGCAGGCGGGTGCACGTGCCGGGGGCGGTTGCAGTTCCTTTACTTCCTCAACTTCCCTTATTTTTTCTCCACAAACAGCGCCGGATACTGCTTCCGCAGATTTTCAACCTTCGGATAATCGTTCATCACGATGTACATGTTCTCCGGATGAAGATCCATGTACCCCTGGTGATAATCTTCGGCGGGATAAAACTTTTCGAGCGGAACATTCTGCGTGACGATGGGCTGCCGGAACACCTTTGCCGAATCCAACTGCTTCACGTACGCCTCGCTGATCCGCTTCTGGTCTTCCGACGCGTAAAAAATTGCGGAGCGATATTGCGTGCCGTGATCCGGCCCTTGCTGGTTGAGCTGCGTCGGATCGTGCGCGACGGAAAAGAACACCTTCAAGATCTGCCCGAACGAAATCTGCGACGGATCGAAAACAACTTCGACAGCTTCCGCGTGTCCGGTGCGGCCCGAGCACACCTTCTCATACGTCGCCGTGTTTGCCGCGCCTCCCGAATATCCGGAAGTGGCGCGGAGGACGCCCTTCAGGCGTTCAAACACCGCCTGAATTCCCCAGAAGCAGCCGCCTGCGATTACGGCCGTCTCGCGGCCTTTTTCGACGGCCAGCGGGTTGTCCACGGCCGGATCGGGGAGAGCCACGACATCACTTGACGAATTGCAACTTGCTGCGCTTCGGAACATGTTTTTGTACCTCCAAGTGGAACACGCTTCGGGTTGTTGGGTTTGACTTGGACTGTGAAGAATTCAAAACCGACAGGCTGGAAGCCTGTCCTACTTATTTGGTTATTGTGTAATCGTACTTGCGCCTTTCGCTGGCGGGGTTCGTGCCGGCTTCGCGGCGCCGGCAACTTCTTTCACTACCTGGGCTGCCAGCTTCCCGCTATATGGACATTCGCTATCGTTCACGCGGCATTGCGATAGCGTGAGTTTGCATCCGCACGTGCAGCTTTCCGAATTCAAGCGGCGCAGCGCGCGCTTTTTCTGATCCGCAGTCAAACCCTTGAAACTCACGCCGGGCAATTCCGTCGCGTTCGCGGCATTTTTCAGAAATACCTGCCCCAGATCTACGAAAGTCTCCACGCGCGCGTTCGTGGGCATCCCTAGCAGAGAGCGAATTTCGAGGTCATACGCTTCGATCGGGACCAACCCGCTGTGCTTCTGCACGACCCTGCCCTGCGTATCGACGAGGAAGGTGGTGGGCAGCGCGGCGACGCCGCCGTAGGCATCGATCAACTCCTGCGTGGCCATCACGATGGGATACGTCATGCCCTTCTGCCGCGCAAACTTCAACACGCTTTCCGGCGGATCGTCATCTTCGGAAATTCCGACGATCTCCAGCTGGTCTTTGTATTCCTTCTTCAGCTCCAGGAGTTCTGGAATTTCCACGCGGCAGGGCGGACACCACGTGGCCCAAAAGTTCACGAGCACCACTTTTCCGGCCCAGTTGTCTTTGTTTACCGGTTTTCCGAGAATGTCCTGAGCTTGCATCGGCGGCGCCAGTTCCGGATCCTTCACAAAGCGAATCACCGGCTGCTTGGAGTCTTCGGCACGCGCCGGAGTCGCCGCGGCTGAGGTTCGAGGATGGATCGCGAGCGCGGCACCGAGCAAGCCAGCGCTGGCCGCGGCCAACATCAGGAGTTTTCGTGCGTTCAATCTGAACATGGCAACTCACTCCATTATGATGTCGAGCCCGAAACAAAACAAGCCTCGACCACACATTCACTCGTGAGAATCACGGCGCGCTGGGCGAGGCCCATAACGCGATTCGCACAGGAACAAATGTCTCCCGGCAGCACGGCCGGGTTTAAGGATTGAACTGGGAATTGGAGTTGACACAGATAAACCGCGGGCATATGTTTTCCCCACAAGGCTCTGAATTGGAAAATTCCAATTTTTCCGGAGGAATCGCGGTGAATACCAAGCGGTTCATGTTCTTTTTTGTGCTCGCTGCGGGTGCGACGCTGCTGTCGAGCCCGGTCTTCGCTCACCACTCGACAGCGGAGTATGACATGACGACCGTGACTCCCATCAAGGGCACGGTCACAAAATTCGAGTGGAGCAATCCTCACGCTTACATCTACATAGAAACCAAAGACGACAAGGGCAACGCGGTGGAATGGACCGGCGAACTTGCCAGCCTGGGCATGCTCGCCCGGGTCAATTGGAAGAGAGACACGGTCAAGCCCGGCGACGCCATCACGATGTATGGAAATCGCGCCAAGGACGGCAGAACCGTGATGCGTCTCGACAAAATCGCGTTTGCGAACGGGCAGGAACTCTCGGCGCAGGTCAGGTAAACCATCTTCCAGTCCTGTTTCGTTGAAGGAGCTTCATGCTGCGAACTCGTTTGAAAAGCTCGATGGTCGCCGGCGCCGCGCTTCTTTTCGTCCTGCCCGCCATTTTTGCCCAGACGGTGAATCCATACAAAGCCACAGTCATGCGCGACCTCACGGGCGTTTGGATGATCGACCACTTCCAGCCGGCTCTATTTCCGAAAGGGACGACGCCGCCGCTCACGCCCTGGGGCGAAGCGCAATTCAAAAAAGCCAACACTCTGGTAAACGATCCGAATCTGGCCTGCCTGCCTCACGGAATCCCGCGCATGATGTTCGTGCCTCTTCCCATGGAAATTTTCCAAGTCCCAGACAAGGTGCTGATCTATGAAGAGGCCGGAAACCAGCTGCGCCAAATTCACATGAACCGCGGGCACCGCACCGATCTAGACCCCACGTACAATGGCGATTCCGTCGGGAAATGGGATGGCGAAACGCTGGTCGTCGACACGATTGGATTCAACGATGTGACCTGGATCGATCACGTGGGCCTGCCGCACTCGGACGCTCTGCATGTTGTGGAGCGAATCCACCGCACCGATCACAACACTCTGGTGGACGATTTCACGATCGAAGATCCCAAGGCGTACACGAAGCCGTGGACGGCATCTCAGACCTACCATCTGAAGCCGGGCTGGGAAATCGCAGAATATGTTTGCGACAACAACAAGTACGTGTATCACGAAAAGTAGGACAGGCTTCAAGTCTGTCTTCTTTTGGCGCTTCCGAATCAAAGGCAGACAGGCTTGAAGCCTGTCCTCTACTTACTCGACAATCTCCTTCGCATGCCCTGTTAATCGCATGATATGCAGGCCGCTCCCTGCCCGGTCCGCGCTGTAGATCAGCCCGCGATCGTCTACCTCGACGTTATTCGTTTCGATCACTTTCTGGCATGCGGCGTTGATCTTGGGATCGCCGGCCGGATGACTGACTCCATCCTCCGGGCAAAACGCCATCGTGTTCTTGTTCGGCGCAGGAATAAAGTAGGCGACTTCCTGCACGGCAAAGGGATCGCGAATATCAAAAACGCGAGTCCCCGCATTGAACCAGGAAAAAATCGCAATCTTCCCGTAGTACGGCGGATAAAACGATTCGGCCACCGAATGCGTGCCGAATCGCCCGCCCTTGCCGCAGTAATCTCCCGGAGTTTCCGGCACGCGAAACGTCGAAAGAGGCCACGGCGTGGCTTCGTTGCTGATATCCACGAGGAAGGCCAGATGCGGCGCCGCGCGCTCTCCGCCGGGCCCTGGAGAGCAGTGGTCCCCGCGCGAAGATTCCGAAGGGACAATAAGAAGGTCCCGATTCCTCAGCGCCGTATGGCCCTGGAATCCCGGCATCGGCTCGCCAAAAATCGGGAAGGTGGTGTGCGCGCCCTGATCGGGAGACATCGTGAGATACCCCACTTGCGGCGCGAGCATTTCTTCCGTCGTCGGCTTCTTGGGATTCTCGAACGCGGTAAGCAGCTTCTTTCGATCCAGGATTTGAATGACGCCGTTTGCTCCCGTACCGTAGGCCGCATAGACACGGTTCTTGGCAGTCCCAGCCGAAATCATGCCGTGAATCGCAATACCTTCCACGACGCCTTCGTGTGACGTCGCGTTTGGCTGCTGCCCGAGCAGACCAAAGTCCCGAATGTACACGGGCTTCGCCGGGTCGCTCAGGTCGTAAATCTTCATGTGCTGGCCCTTCCAGCCTTCGGCCGGCGCGTTCGCAACCAGGTAAGCGATCCCGGTATCACATTCCCACCAGTTCTTGTGCGTGTGATCGAGCTCGCCCACAATTTGTGTCAGACGAGCCGGGTGCGCCGGATCGGTCACGTCGTAAATTTCCTGCGCCTTCGATCCCAGCGGCCGCAACAAGTACCATTTGCCGCGCACTCCGTGCGGCAAAACGCTCCCATTGCACACGCGCACCATCTGCGAGCCGCCGGCTTCCTCGCCCGCTTCCGATGAGCCCGGAATATGGGCCAGGTACTTGGGCTTGGCGGGATCGGTCACATCCACAATCGAAGTCCCATTGGGCTCCACGACGCCCGTGAGCGGATTCATCGCGCTGCCGGTATGGTGTCCGACGTAGGCGATCTCGCGGCCTCCTTCGTTGATGATGATCGGCTGGTACGCCGAACGGCCCTGAAGGTCGCTCCAGCCCGCCAGTTCCATGTTCCATTGAGATTGCTGATCGGGAGGATTGGGAGCCGGCTCGGCCACGGCCGGTCCCCCGGTCAACGCGATCGTCGGAATTCCCGGCCCATCCGGCGGAAGACTCTGCGCCACGACGGAAAAAGGCGCAGCCGTAGCCAGCAGAAACGGCAAAAGTAGAAGGAAGATCGCGCGAATGCTCTTGAGTCTCACCATTTAATCCCCCTTATTGCCAAGCGTACGAGCGCTCGATCCGCTGCACTTGGGAACACCCATCGAAAATTTTCGATTCAATCCCGAACTTTGCGCAAACATACGTCCTCAGCTGTGCCGCGTCAACCTCAATCACCGGGAATTAATGCGTCATGTCAAAGAGGATGTAGTTGATCCCGATCCGGTAGGCCAGGCCAGTTTCTCGTTCGGGATAGTGCGGACTATCGGCCCATTCCCAGGCATCGCCCACGTCTGAGTTGTGGCAGATGGCCACTATGATCCGGCCCTTGTCGTCACGGATCGCTCTCCATTTCGGCACGACCATGTCGGGCGAGTATGGCCAGCCATTCCAGAGAAAACGCGTTCCATGGATCTGGACTCTGTCGTCCAGGTCGTACATGACATGAAAAATTTCGTCGCTGTTCTTCAAATCTTCAATCGGCCGCCCGGGAAGGATCATTTCCAAACCCCGGACGAGCGATTCCCATTCATAATCTCCATGCGTATCATCCGAGAGCAGAAAGCCGCCCCTCAGCAGGTACTGGCGAAGCCTCGCCGCCTCATCCTCGGTGAGATTCCATCCATTGCCATGTTCCATATAAATCCATGGCCAGTTGAACAGCTCGTCGGAGTCCGCGTCGACAATCTGTTCCACTCCCCGCGCATGAAGCCGCGTCAGGCGCCGCACGCCCATTGTGAATTGCCGGTCCGCTTTCGGATAATCCGCCCGCCACAGCTGGAAACGCCGGAAGCCGCCATATTCATCGCTCGACCTGAAGTGATAACGGGCGAAGGCCCATTCCGCATTGGCATGCGCGTCGGCGGCAAGCGCCGGGGCCTCTTCGTCTTCCTCAAACACGCGTCTCTGAAATGCCAGCAAGCTGACGCACAACCCGGCGAACAGGATGGATGTCGCAATCGAGGGAAAAATTTTCATGCAGCGTTCCTGGGGAGATTCTACGGCACTTCGGCGCTTAAGTCAGCGACGGACCTTGCAAGGATGCCGAGGCTGGAGGAACTTCGCCGGGAATCGCGGGAGCGTGCTTGCGACGGCGGAATCGCATTTGCAGCCGGTCCATGTAGAGGTAGATCACCGGAGTGGTATACAGCGTGAGGACCTGGCTGACCATCAACCCGCCGACGATGCTGATCCCCAGAGGCCTGCGCAGTTCCGCGCCGGTGCCGGTGGCCAGTGCCAGCGGCAGTCCTCCGAAGAGCGCCGCCATCGTCGTCATCATGATGGGACGAAAACGCAGCAGGCAGGCCTGATAGATGGCGTCCTCGGGCGATTTCCCGGACCGTTCCGCTTCCAGGGCAAAATCGATCATCATGATGGCATTCTTTTTGACAATGCCGATCAACAGGACAATTCCGATGAGCGCGATCACGGTCAATTCAGTATGAAAGGCAAGCAGAGCCAAAAGAGCTCCCACACCGGCGGAGGGCAAGGTCGAGAGAATCGTCACCGGGTGGATGTAACTTTCGTAGAGCATGCCCAGCACGATGTAGACAGCGACAAGCGCGGCCAGAATGAGCCACGGCTGGCTCGATAGAGAAGACTGGAAGGCCTGCGCATTTCCCTGGAACGTGGGATGAATATCGGAAGGAAGTCCCATTTGGAGAACGGCCGATTCGATGTCTGTCACGGCTTCGCCGAGAGCGACTCCGTCTCCAAGATTGAACGAGATGGTAACGGCTGGAAATTGGCCCTGATGGTTGACGGCGAGAGACGTATTCTTCGTCACATAATGGGTAAAAGCGCTCAAAGGCACCTGGGTTCCAGTGGACGACCGCACATAAAGTCCCTGGATGGCATCCGTGCTGTCGCGGAAGGCTGAATCGACTTCCTGCACCACGTGATATTGGTTCAATTGCGTGTAGATCGTGGATACCTGGCGCTGGCCAAAGGCGTCATAGAGCGTGTTATCAATGGTCGCCGGTGAAATACCAAGTCGCGACGCCGTATCGCGATCAATCACCAGCGTGGCTTGCAAACCAAGCGTCTGTTGGTCGCTGGCGATGTCCCGCAAGTGCGGCATCTGCTTCATCTTGGCCTCGACGCGCGGCGACCATTCCAGGAGATCATTTAGATTTTCACTCGACAGCGTGTACTGGTATTGCGAACTGCTGATCCGTCCGCCGACCGTAATGTCCTGATACGCGCGCAGAAATAACGTGGCCCCCGGAATCACCGCAAGTTTGCGCCGGAGGCGCGCAATGACCTGGTCGACGTTGACTTTTCGCTCGCCGAGTGGCTTTAACTCGATCTGCATGCGCCCGGTATTTTCGGCCCCGCCCCCGGTGTTCGCCGACGTGCCTTTCACCGCCGGGTCGGCCATCACGATGTCCGTATATTCCTTCATTTTCTCCTGCAACACGGGGAACGAAGTATCCTGGGATCCGAGGATATTCCCAGCCATCAGGCCGGTATCCTGCTGCGGGAAGAAACCTTTAGGAATCACAATATAGAGATAAACGCTGAGGCAAATCGTCGCGCCGGTAAGCACGAGCATAAAGGGTTGGTGGCGCAGAACCCAGCGCAACCCGGAAGCGTACGTTGAGACGGACCACTGAAATACGCGCTCGCTTGCCCGATACAATTTCCCGCGCTTCATGTCCTTTTCCGATTTCAGGAACAGGGCGCACATCATCGGCGTCGTGGTCAGGGACACGCACAAGGAAACCAGGATGGCCACGCTCAAGGTGACTGCAAATTCGCGGAAGAGTCTCCCGATGATTCCGCCCATCAGCAGGAGTGGTATGAACACAGCAATCAGCGAAAGGCTCATCGACAAGACGGTGAACCCAATTTCGCGCGATCCCTTCATCGCCGCTGCCAGAGGCGATTCCCCGGCTTCCAGATAACGTGTGATGTTTTCGATCACCACAATCGCGTCGTCCACCACAAATCCAGTGCATATGGCCAGCGCCATGAGCGAGAGGTTGTCGAGACTGTAACTTAATAGATACATTACTCCAAACGTGCCGATGATGGACAGCGGCACCGCGATGCTGGGAATGACCGTCGCCCAGGCATTTCGCAGGAACAGAAAGATAACCATCACTACGAGCGCGACGGTCAACAACAAGGTGAATTCGATATCCTTAACCGACGCTCGGATCGTTGTGGTGCGATCAAATGTGGGAATCAGAATGACGGAGGGCGGAATCGAGGCGCGCAGTTCCGGCATCAATGCTTTGATACGGTCAACCGTCTCAATAATATTGGCGCCGGGTTGCCGGCCAATCCCGATCACCACGGCGGGTTCGCCGTTTGCGTATCCCGAATTTCGCAGGTCTTCGATTCCCTCAGTTACTTTCGCAATATCACTTAGCCGTACCGGAGCTCCGTTGCGGTACGCCACGATCAATGGCGCGTATTGCTCAGGCTTCAGGAGCTGGTCGGTGTCGGCAAGAACCCACCGGTTGGATCCATCTTCCAGATTCCCTTTAGGAGTGTTCGCGTTCGCGGATTGAAGAGCATTTCGCACCTGCTTCCAAACTGATCCCGTAGTGGGCGAGCGCGTTGGGATTTACGTCCACGCGCACCGCCGGCTTTGCTCCCCCGTAGGTGTTGACCTGACCCACGCCATCTACCTGGGAAATCTTCTGCGCCAGGATGGAGTCACTCAAATCGTACAGACGGCTCCTGGGAATTGTGTCCGAGGAAATTGACAAATCCAGAATGTCGGTTTCAGACGGATTAATCTTGCGATACCACGGGAGCTGCGGCAGGCCGGCCGGCAATTGTCCGGCGGCTGCGTTGATGGCCGCTTGCACGTCGCGTGCCGCCGCATTGATGTCCCGGTCCAGATCGAACTGAAGCGTGATTCCCGTGTTGCCCAATTGGCTTGCGGAAGTCATCTGCGTGACGCCCGCAACCCTGCCGAACTGGCGCTCCAGCGGCGTGGCCAAGGATGAAGCTACGGTCTCAGGGCTCGCCCCCGGCAGGGATGCGCGAACGTAGATCGTGGGAAAATCCACGTGGGGAAGCGCGGCCACGGGCAACAAATAAAAGGCCACACCGCCTGCAAGCAGAATCGCTACGCTCAAAAGTGAAGTTGCAACAGGCCGTTTTATGAATGGCGCGGAGATGTGCATTTTCTGTCCGGAACGTTCCGGGTCCCAACTCCTATCTATGTATTCAACTCTAAAGTCTTAGAGGGCTCCCAGGCACACTTTGGTTACAAGAATTCTCTTCGGAATCCCCTTGCGCCCCTCCCCTTTTCCTACATTGTCCCACGATTACGACCCGTGCAGCGTGCCAATCTGTTGCACGTGGCAACCAGTAAAGCGAACGATCCATTCGGCCGATATAAATTATTAGAATTGCAACCTGGCTTTCATTTGCGCGTCTTACTATTGAGCATGGCGGGCATCGCCAGATTCAATTTCTGGATGGAACGCATATATTCGGATTTTCGAGTCTGGCGCAAAGCTACTGTATCCACACCACTTACATCACAAATGAATATGGGAGGAGGGCCCCATGAAGGTGAGATCGGCCGATCCCAGGATTGTTTCTCCTCCCGCGCTCCCTTACACTGAGCGCGCACGATTTTCATGCCACTTCAACCGTGAGGGCGCTCATCTTTGCAAACTGAAATTCTCCGTGAACCAAGCAGAAGAGGATTGATGCATCCGATTCAGTATGACCTCGTCGTCATTGGAAGCGGGCCTGCCGGTCAAAAAGGCGCCATCGCCGCCGCGAAGCTCGGCAAGCGCGTGGCCATGGTGGATCGCAACGACATGGTCGGCGGCGTTTGCATCCACGGCGGCACCGTTCCCAGCAAGACCCTGCGCGAAGCCATTCTTCACCTCACCGGATTCCGCCATCGCTCGTTTTACGGAAACGACTACGTCGTCAAGGACCGCATATCGATTCGCGATTTGGCCGCACGCGTTTTGCAGGTCGTGGAGCGCGAAACCGGAGTCGTGCGCGACCAGTTACGCCGCAACGGGATCGACCTGCTCTCCGGCACCGCCCAGTTCCTGGATGCCAATACCATCGAGGTGCAGGGCCCGACCGAAGCGCACATGCTTCACGCCAGCCACATACTGATCGCTTGCGGAACGCGGCCTTCCCATCCCGATGACGTCCCTTTTGACGGCAAGAAAATTATCGCCAGCGACCAGTTTTTTCAGATGGACGAAATCCCGCACGAATTGATCATCGTGGGCGGAGGAGTGATCGGCCTCGAATACGCCTCGATGCTCGTCGCCATGGGCGTGGAAGTCACTCTGATCGAGCAGAGGCCGACGCTTCTGGACTTTGTCGATTCCGAAATTGTGGAGGCGCTGCGCTACCACATGCGCCGCCAGGGCGCCATCTTCCGCCTCGGAGAAAAAGTAACAGGGATTCAAACTGATGAGCGCGGGCGTGTGGTCGCTCATCTCGAAAGTGGAAAGCACATTCATGCCACCTGCCTGATGTATGCGGTAGGCCGCCAGGCCAATACTGATTTGCTGAATCTCGAAGCCGCCGGACTCACCACCGCGTCGCGCGGCAAGCTCGAAGTGAATGAATCTTTTCAAACCTCGGTCCCAAATATCTACGCGGCCGGCGACGTTATCGGATTTCCTTCGCTCGCTTCGACGTCCATGGAGCAGGGCCGCATTGCCAGTTGCCACATTTTCGGCGCCCCCGCGGAAATGACCACGGCTCTTCTCCCCTACGGCATTTACACCATCCCCGAAATTTCCATGGTTGGCCAGACCGAAGCCACGTTGACCGAATCGCATGTCCCTTTTGAAGTCGGCATTTCAAAATACGAAGAGCTGGCCAAAGCGCAAATCGTCGGCGATCACACCGGCATGCTGAAAATTCTCTTCCACCCGGACACGCGCAAAGTTCTCGGCGTCCACGTCATCGGAGAAAGCGCCGCGGAAATCGTGCACATTGGCCAGGCCGTTCTCACCTTCGGCGGCACCATGGATTATTTTCGAGACACGGTCTTCAATTACCCCACGTTTGCCGAAGCCTACAAAGTCGCCGGCCTGGACGGCTTAAATAAATTGTAAGATTGCTTCCTGTAGCGCCCGCCTTTAGGCGGGCATCTGCGTGATTCCAAAGTGCCCGCCTGAAGGCGGGCTCTACAAAGACCTCTCCGCGCGATAGCTTGTTGACAGACAGGTTCGTCGCGCTCAATATCTGACCTTCAAGACACATTTAGGAGGATGCGATGTTGAACCGGCGCCGGTTTCTTTCAGTGGCCGCAGCGAGCGCGGGCGCGGCGATCTTTGCCCGCGGGCGGAGAGTATTTGCGGCTAGCTTTGACCTGATCATCAAGGGCGGGCGAGTTATCGACCCATCTGTCCGGCTCGATGCGATCCGTGACGTAGCGATCTCGGGAGGCCGCATCGCCGCCGTCGAAGCCTCCATCGCGGGCGACGCAGCCGACACCATCGATGCGAAGGGCAAGCTCGTCGTCCCAGGCTTGATCGATATCCACACTCATTGCGGGCGCTTCCCTCAGGGGCCCGGCCTCGTCCTGCAGGACGGCGTCACCGGCTGGATCGACGCGGGATCGCAAGGGGCGGACCACATCGCCGATACGATTGCCGTCGCGCGATCGTCGCCGCAGCAGGGCCGCGTGCTCATCAACATCGGCCGCGCCGGCATCCTGCCCGAAGGCGACACCATGGACTTGAAGCGCGCGGATGTGGATGCGGCGCGCGACGCGATCTCGAAGAACCGCGAATTCATCGCTGGCGTCAAGGCGCGGCTCTCGCGGGATGTCGCGGGCGAGAACGATTACGAAGTCCTCCGGCGCGCGCAGGAAGTGGCCACCTCTTTCAACCTGCCCGTGATGATCCACATGGGGCAGACCATCTCGCCGTTTTCCAAGCTCGTCGACATGTTGAAGCGCGGCGACATCGTCACCCACATGTTCGCGCCGCCACCCAACAGCATCATCGACGACAGCGGCCACATCCTGCCCGAAGTGCTGGCGGCGCGGCGA
This sequence comes from uncultured Acidobacteriota bacterium, assembly GCA_963804145.1. Taxonomy (GTDB): domain Bacteria; phylum Acidobacteriota; class Terriglobia; order Acidiferrales; family UBA7541; genus Palsa-360. Next base: position 289,270 of record CAWDPI010000016.1, read on the forward strand.
CGCGGCGTCTGGTTCGACGTCGGCAATGGGCAGAAGGGGCACATGAGGTGGGACACCATTGGCGCCATCATGAAGGCCGGATTCTGGCCCGATACGTTCTCTACCGACTGGAACACGAACGCCCATGAGACCGGCGTCATCGACCTACCCAACTGCATGTCGAAACTGTTCGGTTACGGCATGACGGTCGATCAGGCCATCGCGCGAGCCACCGTGAATGCGGCGCGCATCTTCCCGCTGTTCAACGACCGCGGCACGCTCAACGTTGGCGCTCCTGCCGACGTTGCGGTGCTCGAGCTGCGCAAGGGAAATTTCCAATTCCTCGATAACTACGAGAATAAAATCACCGGCCATGAGAGGCTCCTGCCGAGTGCGACGGTGCTCGCCGGCAAGCGGGTCCCACGCGCCTAGCACGTACGACCTATCGCCGCGAAAGCCTCAGCCTTTAGGAGGTCGGGGCTTCAGCCCCGACATTATGGCATTTGTATTGGCGGGCTTTAGCCCCTGAAGCTTCAGGGCCTAAAGGCCTCGATGTTGCGTCGCTGGTTGTCCGACCTACCCTTCCTTCGTCAGGGCAAGAAGGTCGGACCTCCAAAATCGCAATCTCAATTTCAAGAGTGAAACGCATCTCCAAATCAGGTGACTACACAATCTATGCAAAGTTTGACGGACGGCTTCGCGCCCTGCTAGTTTGGGTGCTTATGCCGCGACGCCTGAACGCGCCAATACTGGTCTGTGGACGATGGGAATGAAGGTCCCTCCCTCTTCCCGAATCGCCTTTCAGGGCGAGCGCGGTGCGTTCAGCGAAGAAGCGGCCGTCAGGCTCCTGGGCGAGGAGATCCAACTCGTTCCGAGGCTCACATTCGAGGCGCTCTACACGAGCATCAAGGATAACGCCGCGGATTACATTCTCGCGCCGATTGAAAACAGCCTGGCAGGATCAGTTCACCGCTCCTATGACTTGCTGATTTCCAGCGGCCTGCACATCCAGGCGGAAGTCGTCATTCCGATTGTGCACAACCTGATCGGCGTTCCCGGCGCGACGTTTGAACGCATCACGCAAGTCTCGTCCCACCCGGTCGCTCTCGCTCAATGCGAACGGTTCTTCGCGAGCCATCCTTCTATCAAGCGCGTGGCGACCGACGACACGGCGGGAAGCGTCCGCGAAGTGATGGCCGCGGGCGACGCGACGAAGGCGGGAATTGCCAGCAAGCGCGCGGCGAAAGTTTACGGCGGCGTGATTCTGCGCGAGCATCTCGAGGATCACCCGGAAAATTACACGCGCTTCCTGTTGCTCGCCACTTCCGCCGAAGTCGCGGAAAATGCCGACAAACTTTCGCTTGTCCTGAACCTGGCGCATAAGCCGGGATCGCTGTGTTCCGCGCTGAACGCCTTCGCCAGGCGCAACTTGAATTTGCTGAAGATTGAAAGCCGCCCCATTCCCGGCACGCCGTGGAGTTACTGCTTCTATCTCGATCTCCAGGCTTCGCTCAAGGACCAGGAAACGCGCGCGGCGCTCGAAGAGCTCAAGGAGTTTGCCGACTCAGTAAAAATTCTTGGCTGCTACCCGCAAGCAAAGGTTTAAACTATTTGCCGCGGATGGCCTTAAGTAGCACAGGCACTCCTGCCTGTGCGCTTTTTGCGACAGTCGATAGCGCCTGGATGCATGAAGGTGGCGAAAACCGCACAGCCAGGAGTGGCTGTGCTACAAAAGCATGCGCGTGCCGAGCAAGTACGTATGCTCTAAAATCGCGCGCAAAGCAAACAGTTCCAGTGACTGAAATTGAAAACCCAGAGACGCAACAGGAGGAAATGTGAAGGTTTACTACGATAAAGACGCGGATTTGAATTACATCAAGAACAAAAAGATTGCCGTCATCGGTTTTGGATCGCAGGGCCATGCCCACGCCATGAATCTGGCCGATTCGGGCTGCGACGTGATCGTCGGCCTGAAGAGCACCAGCGCATCCGTCGCCAAGGCGCAGAAGGCCGGACTGCGCGTAGTGCCCGTGCGCCAGGCCGCGGAAGAAGGCGACATCGTCATGATCCTTACCCCCGATGAGCTGACGCCGGGAATCTACGACGCCGATATTGCGCCGGCCATGCGCGCCGGAAAATATCTCGCGCTCGCGCACGGCTTCTCGATCCATTTCGGGTTCATCAAGCCGCCCAAGGACGTCAACGTGTTCATGGTCGCGCCGAAGGGACCGGGACACCTCGTGCGCCATCAGTTTTCGCAGGGCGCGGGAGTTCCCTGCCTGCTGGCCATTCATCAGGACCCGGCCGGAGACACCAAGAAGATCGGCCTCGCCTACGCCAGCGCCATCGGCGGCGCGCGCGCCGGAGTCATCGAAACGAATTTCCGCGAGGAGACCGAAACCGATCTCTTCGGCGAGCAGTCCGTGCTGTGCGGCGGCCTCACCGCGCTGATTCAGGCGGGATACGAAACGCTGGTCGAAGCAGGCTACGCGCCCGAGATGGCCTATTTCGAATGCTGCCATGAGATGAAGCTGATCGTGGACCTGGTCTACGAAGGCGGAATCTCCGAAATGCGCTACTCGATTTCGAACACGGCCGAATACGGCGACCTGACGCGCGGCCCGATCGTGATCGACACGGCCACGAAGGAGCGCATGAAGGTCATCCTGAAGGACATTCAATCCGGCAAATTTGCCAAGGAATGGATGAACGAAGCCGCCAGCGGCCTCACGAACTTCAAGCGGCTCCGGGAAGCCGGCCAGAAGCACCCGATCGAAACCGTCGGCGCGCAATTGCGCTCGATGATGCCGTGGATGAAGAAAAACCGCGTCATCGCCGAAGGCGCGTAACGAACGCGAGTTCTTCGTGGCCCTCGATCTTCTCAGTGTCCTCTGTGTTAAGGATTTTGGCGCGCCCGGGCAGAAAGACTTAACAGAAAGACCACAGAGAAAACCGAGGGCACAGAGAACTGCAACGCTGCACGGCCCGCGTGCGCAATTCGTGAACGGATTTTCACGGGTCACAAGTCACGAGCCACGAGTCACCGCCTTTCGGAGGACCCATGGATTCGCGTTTCAGAGAACACAGCCGCATCATCCTCGACGGACCTTCGCGGGCGCCCGCGCGCTCTTATTTCCACGCCGTCGGCCTCACCGACGACGATCTGGCCAAGCCGCTGGTCGGCATCGCCAACACCTGGATCGAAGCCATGCCCTGCAATTCGCACTTGCGCCAGCTCGCGGAAAAAGTGAAGGAAGGAGTTCGCGCCGCCGGCGGCACGCCGATGGAATTCAACACCATCGCCATCAGCGACGGCGAAACCATGGGCACCGAGGGAATGAAGGCGTCGCTCGTGAGCCGCGAAGTGATCGCCGATTCGATCGAACTTGTCGGCCGCGGCTACATGTTCGACGCGATGATCGCTCTCGCCGGATGCGACAAGACGATTCCCGGCACCGCGATGGGACTGACCCGCCTGAACCTGCCGAGCCTGGTCCTGTACGGCGGCTCGATTCAGCCGGGCCGCTTCCGCGGACACGACGTAACGATTCAGGATGTGTTTGAAGCCGTCGGCGCGCACTCCGCCGGAAAAATGACGGACGCCGACCTCAAGGAAATCGAAAGCGTCGCCTGCCCGGGCGCGGGCGCATGCGGCGGCCAGTTCACGGCCAACACGATGGCGATGGCGCTGGAATTTATTGGTCTGACACCGATGGGACTGGGCAATGTTCCTGCCACCGATCCGCGCAAGGACGAAGCCGCCTATCGCTCCGGCACGCTGGTGATGGAACTGCTTCGCAAGGGCATCACGCCGCGCAAAATCCTGACGCGCAAGGCGTTCGAAAATGCGATTTTCGCCGTGGTCGCCACGGGCGGCTCGACCAACGCCGTCCTGCATCTGCTGGCCATGGCCAAGGAAGCAGAGATCGAACTGCATCTCGAGGAATTTGACGACATCAGCGCAAAGACGCCTCTTCTCGCCGACATGAAGCCCTGGGGAAGATTCACGGCCGTCGATCTCTACAACGCCGGCGGGCCTGCGCTGCTGGCGAAGCGCCTGCTGGACGCGGGCCTGCTCCATCGCGGCCAAATCACGGCCAGCCTGAAAACGCTGGACGAAGAGGCGCTGTCGGCGAAGGAACGCCCGGGACAGGAAGTCGTTCGCCCGCTTTCAAACCCGATCAAGAATACGGGCGGCCTGATGATCCTGAAGGGCAATCTCGCTCCCGAAGGATGCGTGGTGAAAACTTCCGGCCACGAGAAGCCTCATCACCGCGGCCCGGCGCGCGTTTTCGATCGCGAAGAAGACGCCATGGATGCCGCCGTGAACGGACGAATCAAGAAGGGCGACGTCGTCGTCGTGCGCTACGAAGGCCCGCGCGGCGGGCCCGGCATGCGCGAAATGCTCGGCCTGACGGCGGCGCTGGTGGGCCTGGGCCTCGGCGAAGACGTTGCCCTGCTGACCGACGGCCGCTTCAGCGGCGCGACGCGCGGCCTGATGGCCGGCCACGCCGCTCCTGAAGCCGCGCGCGGCGGGCCCATCGCAATCGTCGCCGAGGGAGATCAAATCGTTTTCGATCTCGCGACGAAAAGCCTGAGCGTCGAATTGAGCGACGCGGAAATCAAGTCGCGCCTCGCAAAATGGAAGGCGCCCGCGCCGCGTTACAAGACCGGCGTGTTCGCCAAGTATGCGGCGCTGGTGAGTTCCGCTTCTCTCGGAGCGATTACGACTGCTGACGTCTAAAACCCGGGAACGCCAATCTCCCCATTGGTGCCTTAGGCGCCGCCACTCAGGAGACCGGCGTTTGGTGGTGGGCCGGTTTCCGATAACGCCGTTTCACAGGCGCTATCCTTTTTTTTGGGGTGGTTGAGGATCACTTCTAATCCTCCTCTACTTTTCTGGGCGGTAGACCCAATACAGTCCCGCCGGGAACGAAACGAGCCGTACCGAGTTGTGATTCTGGCCGGGGTAGAGGGTGAAACGGTAATCGAGCCCGGCGGGCTTCAGCTCACCGAGGAGCTTGGCGAAGGCTTCCGTGGCAGCGGCGAGACCGGGAAGGTCGTCGTCTCCCGCCGAGAGATCGAGCTCGATGGGCGTGGGCAGTGTGCGCAGCCGCTTTTGTGCTTCGGTTAGAAGCAGACGATTGTCCCAACCCAAGTACGGACTGGCGGCGACGATCCGCTGAAAGAGCGCCGGACGCTGCTCCAGGACATAGATCGCGAACAAGCCGCCGTAGGAATGGCCGAGCAGTCCCCGATCCGAAGGAATCGTGCGATAGGTACGATCGACAAAAGGAATTACTTCATGTTCGAGGAAGTCGAGAAAAGCGGTTGCGCCGCCGGAGGTAGGCTCGGGGGAGGCTTTCGTGGGTGTGAAATCGCGAGCGCGCAGGGCCATCACATCGGGGCCCGAGCCCTGGCTCACGTTAACGATAATCACGGGAGGCATTCGGTTCGAGAACTGGTTGTTGTCCTGGAGAAAAGCCATCAGCGGGAAGTGCCAGCCGTCGAGAACGTAGAGCACTGGATAAGATCGGCCCGACTTGGCGTAGTCCTCGGGCAAGGAAACGAGAAGATCGTACTTCTGCCCGATTTTCTTAGACGTTAGCGTGCGCCTTTCTGTGTCGGGGAGGCTCACCCTCGGTGCGGATGTTTGCGCCGGAGAAGGAACCGCAGCCAAGAAAAACGCCGCGATAACGGTCGAACGCACAAGGTGAATCGTCTTCATGATTCTCCGATCAAAGGCCATTTAGCCCCACCGGGCGAGCAGACGCAATACACGCCTATGAGACTTTTCAGCGTGCGATGCTCCGTAAGGCTCCACCGTCGGATACGAGATACGCCAATCCGTTCGGGCGCTTCCGTGATTGTGCCTGAAAAGTCGGCTTCTCGGAAACTGGCCCACCACGTTGCGTTCCCGGGCTTCGCTCGGAATGAGAAAGCATGGTACCTTTCCGCAAGCCGGAAAAACAGCCAGAGGAGATCCCTGTGAAAAACAATCGTCAGTTTAAAACACCAGCGCGCCTGCACATTCTGCTCGGGGCCGTGACAACCCTGCTCTTTGCCGCCGCAGCCGCGACCATGGCCGATTCCTTGCTGCTGAAGGAGCAAGGCAGCTTCTTCGTCGGCGGCCGCACTGTTTACACGGACGCGCTCACGGGATCAACCACGGGCTTTCTTGGCACCGGCATCAACACCGGAAACATCACCGTCGACCAGATGTACGTGCAGTATCAGATTCCCGAGGGCGCCGATTCGCATGTTCCTGTCGTGATGGTGCATGGCTGCTGCCTCAGCTCGAAAAGCTACGAGACCACTCCCGACGGGCGCATGGGCTGGAACGAGTATTTTCTAAGGAAACACCGCGCGGTTTATCTTCCCGACCAGGTTTCGCGCGCGCGTTCCGGATTCGATGCGACGATCTACAACGAAATTAAACTAGGAAAGCGTCCGCGCGAGCGACATGCCCGAGATACGGTCGGCGACCCACGAAATTGCCTGGCTGGGCTTCCGGTTTGGCCCCTCAGCGGGAAAAGCGTTCCCGGATGAGCAGTTTCCGGTGGAAGCGTTTGAAGAATTCGGGAAACAAGTGATCCCCGACCTCAACGGCGAGCTTCCCGCGGTCAATCCCACGTGGACGAATTTGTCGGGCCTGGCGATTAAACTCAAAGGCGCTATTTTGCTGGGCCACTCCGAATCGGGTTTCTTTCCCGAGCAGGCTGCGCTCATCAATCCGGCGAACATCAGAGCGGTGATCACGATTGAAACCGGGTGCCCCGCGCTGAACTCGCAGCAGATTGCCAGCCTGGCGAAGATCCCGACGCTCGTAATCTTCGGCGACCACCTCGCGGATGTTCCGTCCTCCCCGATCAAGTGGCAGGAGAGGTTTGATTCGTGCCAACAATTCGTGGAGCAGGTAAAAGCCGCGGGAGGCGACGCGACCATGATGCACCTGCCGAAGTACGGACAATTCGGCAACAGCCACATGCTCATGCAGGACAAGAACAGCAACCAGGTCGCCGACCTCATCCTGAAGTGGATCGACGAACACGTGGAAAACAAACACAAATAAACCGAAAACTAGCCCTGAATGGAGCCGCGGTCACCTGAAGCCTATTTTCTTGCGACAATCCTTGTGGCTGGTTCACTCTGCTACAAAATGCGTCCATGTTGTCGCGCCAACGGCGCGGAGGAAACCAGCCCGGGGCAACGCCCCGGGTATCGCGCCCAAGTAAGATCGTTCGCCCTGAAGGGGCGAGAGCGATTCCTGCGCCCCTACAGGGCGCACCGCGGATCGATAGATTCCGATACCCAGGGCGTTGCCTTGGGCTAGCATGCGCCGGCGCTTTCAGCGCCGGAAGACGTCGATTTATCTCGTTGCACCTTGGGAGGACTGCCCTAAAAACCCTCCCATTCCGGTTCTGCGCGAGGAATCATTAGATCGATTGATAGTTTTTACTTGGAAAGAGGATTGGCCATCGACTTTTTATATTCTTCCGCTTCGCTCGGCGCGCAGATCATCTCCATGATTTCCGTATTGTCCGGCAGCAATTTGAGACGCAACTTGTCGCGCGCCAGCCAGGGCTCCGTGTAGATCTTCGGATCGTCAATCTTCACTGTCAATTCAACGGTGTCGTGATCCACGCGGTGGTACGTCTCCACAACGCGCATGTCGCTACTGTGCGGGTCCCCGGCATTGTCCAGCCAGGTCCGCTCGTCCGTCCCGACCGTCTCCACCACAAACGTGTAATCATCCACCCACTTCCCCACCGAATATCCGTACCACTGCGGATCGGGATCCTTCGGAAGTTCCCGCCCGTCTCTCCAGATGGTTCGCCACACTTGCTGGTATTGATACAGCAAGAGCAATTTGTTGGGAGCCTGCACGACCTGAAATGGCCGCAGCTCAAAGAGCAGATCGCGCGGGAAGCCGGCAGGATCGCAGCTATCGAGTGGATCATTCGCCAGACCGATGGCAACTCTTCTGGGGCCGTCTCCGGGCTTGTAGACTTCGTTGGCTATTTTCTCTCCCAAAGCGGTAAAAGGAGCAGTGCGATTTCACGCCCCTCGGGGAGATTCCCTCCATCGTATCTTCCGGGCCCCAAATTCCTGAGAGGTCGCGACGCGGGGCCGGGCCAGCCTTGTGATTCTTCGCCGCCTCAGGCTGCTGGGGCGGAGCAGTCTGCGCGCGCATGCCAAGCGAAAGCGCGAGCACCGCGAATATTCCAAAGGCTCTGATCACAAACCGCTTTAGCATTTTGAAATCCTCGCGCCCCGTCTCGCCAGGGCCTCTGGCTAATGGATATGCGCCATTCCGAATAAGCGATCGCCGCACCGCGATCACCTCCCTCGCGTCAACGCACCGTAGGGCTCCACCCTATCAAGGTTTGGCCGTTGGGCAAGACAACCTTCAAGAGTTGTCCGACCGGGGCTCCATTCTTGGCGGGCCGCACCGTAACCGTGACTTGATCGCCCGTATTCAAGGAATGCTTGGACCAGCCGCGCCTAGCCATGTCCACGGGATTACTGACTTCCGCGGTCCAATGGGCGACTTCACCTTTGTCGTCAGTTGTATCGTAGCGCAAGAAGCAATGTGGATTGGCCCACAGCCAATCCGTCACGGTGGCCTTCATGACCAATTGTTTTTCCATGTCATAGCCGGCCGCTCCGTGGTGCGCGGCGAGAGGAACGGAAATGGCAAGGAAACAAATCGCCGCTATGAAAAAGCCGAGCACTTTGTATCTCACGACAGCCCTCCGATCCTGGTTCCACAGAACTTTTTTCGTATGCAAAGAGTTCCTCCCGGATGCGCCTTCTACCGGCTTGCAGCCGTCTGCTTTGCCAGTTCAGCGAGAAACGTTTGCTCGCGCTCGGCAATATAACTCTTGTAGCCCTCGGGATCGATGAAAGGGTTCGGCCCGCCGTCTTTCATTCGGGCAAACTTCGCCTCCATGCCATAGTAATCTCCGTGCGCGCCGAGGAATATATCGCATGGCAAGGATTTCAGGACGCGGAACATGCGCTCGTAGTCAGACGCAATTTGTGGATAGAGGGCGTTGTTCACCAGCTTGTACCCAGCATTCACGTTGGGACTTCCAACGATGACTACGTTGTATGTCTTTCCTGCGTCCGCCACTCTCATTGTCCAGGTCGTCGTGCCCTTCGTGTGTCCCGCGGTGAGATGCGCCGTGAGCACCGTGTCGCCCAATTTCACCTGGTCGCCATCGTGCAGGACCCGGTCGACTTTGGCGGGTTGGTATTGTGCACCTCCGGAATCGCTGTACTTGGCATCGCCCCCAAAATTGATCTTGCCGCCATCCTCGATCTCAGGCACGTCCGCATCCATCACCATGTATTTGGCGCCGGTCAACTCCTTGACTGCCGCGCTGCCCGCGCAGTGATCCCAATGCGCGTGGCTGATCAAGAGAATCTTGGTGTCGCTAAAGCGAAATCCTAATTTTTCGACGCTCGCTCGAATCATCGGCACGGATTTTTCCAGGTTGCTGTTGATCAGGATATTTCCCTGCGGCGTCGTGATCAGGTAGGAGGCAAGCCCCTGGCTGCCGACATAATAAATATTGCCGATGATCCGGTAGGGCGGAAATGGATTCGTCCAGTCGGGGGCCTCCTGCGCCAGCGCGCCGCCGGCGAAAGCGAGCAAGAACATCGGAATCAGTAAGCGAAGGATTCTTGCCATGATGTAGTCCCCTTTCGAGCACGCTCCACTTTGCAACGGGGTTAGTCTACTCCAGAACCAATTCCGCAGGGCGATCGGTCGCGTGGCTGACTGTTCTGCTACCGCGCCTCCGCGCGATGATGGTTTCCGCCTCGCCGATCCAGTAGCATCAGGAAATGGCCGGCGCGCGAAAACTCGGCGTCAAGACGTCGCAGGAAACGAATCAGGACGTGATCACGTTCCTGATCCTGTTTCTCCTCGCCTTTCTGCCATACAGCAATATTTTTTTCAATTGGTTCGTCAATGACGACGCCTTCCAGGTGGTCACGAATCCCTACGCTCATTCTTTCAAGTATCTCCGGCAAATTTTCACGACCAGCGTCTGGTCGTTCCTGGGCGCGCAGGGCATTTCCAATTATTACCGTCCAATGATGACGTTCGGATACCTGCTGACGTACCAGATCGCGGGCCTCGTTCCCTTCAGCTACCATATGGTGAATGTCCTGCTGAACGGAATTGTGGTCTGGCTGGTGTTCCTCATCCTGCGGCGCTTCAGCGGAGAGCGCGTGGCGCTGGTCGCGGCCGGATTGTTCGCGTTGCATCCAATCCATACGGAAGCGGTCGCGTGGATCGCCGCCGTGACCGACCTCGAGCTTGCCGTGTTTTATCTGGCGACGTTCTTGTTTTATGTGAAGCTGCCGGAAGCCAAAAATAAATCCTGGTCGCGCCTGATCCTGTGCGTTTTTTTCGCACTGGCCCTGTTATCGAAAGAGCAGGCCATGACTCTTCCCGTCATGGCCATAATCTACGAGCATTTCTACCGGGACGACCGCTCCACAACTACGCTCAAGGAAAAATTCTCGCGCTACGGCGCGCTCTGGATGGTTGCCGCATTCTATCTCTGCGTTCGCACGGCGATCATGGGGGGATTCGCGGCCGTGGTCATGCGCCCGAATCTTTCCTGGCATGACACGATTCTTTCGGCCATCGCGCTTATCGGCGAGTATCTCGGGAAGCTGATCTGGCCTGCGCGGCTTTCCTCATTCTATGCGTTTCACGCGAGCCAGCATTTCACGGACATGCAGGTTCTACTCGGGCTCGCGGGCATCACACTTTGCGCGATTATTTTTGCGGCGTTGTGGAAGCGCGCACACATCGTTTCCTTCGCCTTTGTGTGGATTTTTCTGCCGCTCGGTCCCGTGCTGAATGCGCGGTGGATGCCGGCCGGTGTCTTCGGAGAGCGTTATTTGTATTTGCCTTCGTTTGGATTCTGCTGGCTGTTTGCCTGGAGCGCTGTGCAGCTCTGGAATGGAAGCGTGCCCGCGATTCCGCGGCTCGCGGCGCGGGCAGTGCCGGCGCTGCTCTGCATCGTCGCGTTTGCGTATGGCGTAAGAACAATTTCGCGTAATCGGGATTGGAAAGACGAGGGAATTCTGTTTCGCGGGGCCATTGAAACCGGGGGCGAAACCAGCGTCACCCGAACCAACCTGGGTTCGATGGCTATCAACCGGGGAGACTGGGAACTAGCCGAGCGTGAATGGCTGGCTGCGCTCGCGATGGACCCGGCTAACGCATACGCGCTCGACGACATGGCCCTCCTCCGCCAGAGGCAGGAGCGGTATCTCGAAGCTGCCGACTACTCCCAGCGGGCGCTGCGAATTTTTCCGGCGTACACGACGGCGCACATCAATCTGGCAGAAACGCTGGCCGCCTTGAAACGTCCCGCCGAGGCTGAGTGGCAATTCCGTGTGGCCACAGCGCTCTCTCCACTCTCGACGCATGCTCACAACAACTACGGCAAATTTCTGCTCGCCCAGGGCCGCTCGGAAGATGCGCGCGCTGAATACGAGCGCTCCGCAGCCGCTGATGCAAATGCGGAGGCTTACGATCAGCTGGGCGATATCTACCTCAGCTGGCAAGATTTTCCGCGCGCCGAAAAAGCATTTCGCAGCGCGCTCGCCGGCAGCCAGTTTGACACCCACGCCCACTTCGGCCTCGGCCGAGTCTTGGAATTTACCAGCCGTCCAGCCGACGCCCTCCGCGAGTACGAAATCGGCCTTGCCATGGACCCAACAGATGCCACAGCAAAAGCCGCTGCAATCCGCTTGCGTGCCGCCGCCTCTCCGCCAACATCCCCGCACTGAACCGTTCGCCACCGAAGAAGCTAAGCGTTTGCTTGCTGCCGCAAGTCCCGTAGGGACGAAAGACCGTAGCCCACCCCGACCCGGTCGGGGTGGGAAGCCAAGCAGACACACAAAAAAGCCCCGGCAGGGGCGACACTGGCGCTTCACTCACTCTTCCATTTCCAGATGAAGAATCCTCGTCGGCCGCACCACATCTGGAATAAACTAAATGTAGCGCGCCAGAAGATTTGTACCGTGTATGAGGAGGATTAAATTAAAGGAGATAAATTCCCTCGCCGCCGCTCCAATGGATCGCGAAACTCAATTCGCAAATGAACTTCAAACTCTCCGCGCACTATGCGATGAGGCAATTCCTCGCGAGGAGCGCCTGAGGCTCATGCAATCCATAAGCCATCACAGTTTCGTCGAGCCGGAGCATCAGGTCGTCTCCGAATCGATCCGCGCCCTATTTCCGCGAGGCCCCATTTCCGTGGAGCAACTGCGCGTCCACCTGAATAATCGCGGTTTTCCCGACACCGACGTCGAAAAATATTTCCACCCTGCGCAAGACGCAGGCGTCGAGCACCGTCCGGCGGACAAACTAGCGTTATGACTGCAAAATCGACATCCGAACACGGCTTTAGCAACACTCTGACTATTTTTTTCCTGAGCGTCGCAGCAATCGCCGTGGCGCTTCTCTTTTTTGGCGGCGCGCTTCGCCGTTTGGTCCGCGAATCGCTCATGCAGCGCGTCACTTCCGCGCACTACGAAATCCTGTCCCCGCCGGGCGCCTTGACGCATGCCGCGATGACCGAATTCGCAGCGCATCGGGAGCCCTTGTTCACAGCCCTGGACAAAAAACTCGGCGGCGCCGATTCAAACAGGAACATCCGCATAGTCTTCGATCCAAAATACGCAGGGGCGTCGCCCGACGAGACCGGCCAGCAGAGCTACACGGTCACAGGCATGACAATTCGCACCAAGCCGAACGGTCAGAAACCGCAGCTACCCGCCGCAGCCGATGCGGAAGCGCTTCTCTACGCCGCCTGGGGGCAGCCCGGAAACGCGGAACTTGCCCGCTGGACTGCAAACTGGCTCGTGGGCCAATGGCGCGGCGCTGAAATCGGAATGGCAGCCGCCGGAGTGGAGCAACGGCTGGGCCACAAGAAGGTCGCGAGTTTGCTAAGCGACCCGGGCGGCGAAATTTCCTCTCCGGATGACCGGACTCTGCTCGGCGCGGCATGGATCAGCGAGATCGCCGAATTTGGCGGCGCCGGCGCTGTAAGGAAGCTCTACTCCGCACAAATGCCCCACCCAAACGTTGTCGAAGTGACGAAGACCTTGGGCACGACTCCGCTGGAACTCGATCGCAAATGGCAGTTGTGGATGTATGCGTATCTCGCCGGGATGCCTTCGATGCCGCGCGATTCCGCCATGCCGATGGATATGCCGATGGCGGGAAGCCATTAGTGTGACCCGTGACCCGTGACCCGTGACCCGTGACCCGTGACCCGTGAGGAATTGCTGGTGGCGGGGTGTCTTGTTCCAAGATTTTTGATCTGAAATTTCAAATTTGAGATTTGAAATTGAAATTTTCCGATTTGAGGTTTGCATTTCGCGAATGTTCGACGGGCGCTGATTGATTTTTGCGCAGTTTGGGACCGCGCGGCCGCATCCTTCAAAGATTCAGCGCGCCGTACTTTTTCGCTGCATTATCAAACGCACCCAGGACCGCACGGTTGTTTGGAGGGGGAGCATTGGTCCACCGTCCCGGGATCTTTTGACCGCACGAGGGGCACGCGCCGTCGCGCAGCGAATTCTCGAGAACATCGTGCCAGGAACGGCGAATCACAATTTTGCCGCAGCCGGGACAGAAGGTGTGGGCAGCGCCGCTGTGGATGTTCCCTTCGTAAACGTAGCGCAGCCCGGCGGCCAGCGCGATTTTGCGGGCGGCGTGCAGCGTTTCGGGCGGCGTTCTCGGCTTGTCCTGCAGCTTGAAATCGGGATGGAACGCCGTGAAATGCAGCGGCACGTCCGCGCCGAGATGTTCGAGAATCCAGTCGGAGAGCTGCTGGATTTCGCGCGCGTCGTCGTTGAGCGTCGGAATCAGAAGATTGGTGACCTCAAACCAGACCTTCGTTTCCTCTTTCAGCCACACCAGCATGTCGAGCACGGGCTGCAAATGCGTGAGCGTGATGCGTCCGTAGAATCCTTCGGTGAATGCTTTCAGGTCCACATTCGCTGCGTCCACGTGATCGTAAATATCGTGAAACGCTTCGCGCGTGATGTAGCCGTTCGTCACCATGACCGTGCGGATTCCCGCTTCCCGCGCGGCGTGGCAAATATCGATCACGTACTCGCCCCAGATCGTCGGCTCGTTATACGTAAATGCGATGGACGGGCAGCCGTAGCGAATCGCCAGCGCCACAATGTCTTCCGCCGGAATGTGCGTCGAACGAACCTGGTCGGCCTTCGATTTTGAAATGTCCCAGTTCTGGCAGAAAAAACATCCCATGTTGCAGCCCGCGGTGCCGAGCGAAAACACGCGCGTGCCCGGCAGAAAATGATTGAGCGGCTTCTTCTCGATCGGATCGATTTGCAGCGCTGCGGGCGAAGCATATCCCAAACTGTACAGCTTCCCGCCCTGATTCACGCGGATGAAACAAAAACCCGCCTGCCCTTCCCCGATGTGGCAATGCCGCGGGCAAAGATAGCAGTGCACGCGCCCGTCCGGCATCGGCTCCCACCAGCGCCCTTCGTGGAGCGATTCCGTCTTCTGAAATATTTTCAGTTCGTTCATAGCGGATTGCGGAAGGGAAACATTTCGCGCCGTTAAATCTTGAACCTAAGTATAGCACTCACTGACGCGGGACAGGTCAGTTTGGGTGGCCGTGTTGCACTCGCCAGCGCTCAGCCGTCCACGCGAGGAACTGGGAAAGTTGCTTGCGTTCGCGCCAGATAAGCCGGAAGAATTCCGCCGGCCCCAGCGCGTGCATGTCTCCGCCGAAAAAAGTTTCGAGGCGCCAGCGAATGTATGGGCTGGCCCACGGACGCAATCGGAATCCTTTCGCCGTGATCCAGTAGTAGCGGAGCGCAGTGAGCATCACGCCGGCTAGTTCCACCCTTCGCGCTGGCGCAGCGAAGTGATGTGCGCGACGTGGTGGCGCCCGTGCCAGGCGTAGTGGTGGACCACGTGGTCTACCGTCATCAGCCCCAGCGCCGGATGCCGCAGGCGGCGCGCAAAATCTCCGGGCTGCAGCGAGCGCAGCAAGATGTCCCACCGCAGGTGCAGGAATTCCAGCAGCGCGAGAGAAACTTCGACGGGCGTTTCCCGTGAATCCGGAAGCTCGGCCCACAGACCTTCCTCGTACGGCTTGATCGTAGGTTCGTCTTCAGTGAGCGCCATTTTCAGCCGCACATAGGCGTTCATGTGGCTGTCGGGAACATGGTGCGCGACCTGGCGTACGGTCCATCCGCCAGGGCGATACGGCGTGTCCAGTTGCCCGCCGGAAAGGCCGGCCACCGCGTCGCGCATGCGCTTCGGCGTTTCCGCAATTTGCGCAATCGCCTCCTCGCGCTCAGCCGGAGTGAGCGAGACTTTCGATTCATACTTCCCGATGGGATATCGCAGGTCCATGGTTCTTCCCTCTCACATTCTCCGCAGTGGGCGCGATTGCGATAACGCCGTCCACTCGCGCGTTCACAGTGTAACGCACTTCGGTTTGGACTCGTATTTCAGACATTTTCATTAGCAAAACGGTGCCCGCCTAAGAGGCAGGCGGCCGCTACAAAGGCAACGCTCGTTACGGCATGGTTTTGTCGAGGCCTCTCCTTCCCGTTCACGGTGCAACCGTGCAGTTCGGGACGGAGCACGCATCTTTCAGTTTCAAGCCAACCCGGCTATCCGAATGACCGCCCGCTTGAATTTTTCGTTCCAGGGGAGTAGCTTGGGATTCGCCTCGCCAATACGAAGCATCCACGAATTGAATCGCAGAGAGGGAGAACAACATATGGCAACCACAGCACCGGCACCGTCACTCGATCAGAACGTCTCAAAATTTGTTGCAAAGACTCACAAGATGCTCATCAACGGCAAGTGGGTCGAAGCTGCTTCCGGCAAGACCTTCCCCACCTACAATCCCGCCACAGGCGACGTCCTGTCCCGGGTGGCCGAAGGAGACAAGGAAGACATCAACCGCGCCGTGAAATCCGCACGCGCCGCGTTTGAAAGCGGCCCGTGGTCGAAAATCACGCCATCGGAACGCGGCCGCATGATCTGGAAGCTCGGCGATTTGATCGAAAAGCACCTGGAAGAATTTGCGCAGATCGAATCCCTCGACAACGGAAAACCTCTCACGATCGCGCGCGTTGCCGACGTGCCCCTCACCGCCGATCACTTCCGCTACATGGCGGGCTGGGCCACCAAGGTCGAAGGCAACACGATTCCCATTTCGTCCGGCGGCGGAACGACACAATTTCTGGCCTACACGCTCCGCGAACCGGTTGGAGTCGTCGGGCAAATCATTCCGTGGAATTTCCCGCTGCTGATGGCGGCCTGGAAACTTGGCCCGGCACTCGCGACCGGTTGTACGGTCGTGCTGAAGCCCGCGGAACAGACTCCCCTCTCGGCCTTGCTGCTTGGCGAACTGATTCAGGAAGCCGGCATTCCCGACGGCGTCGTGAATATCGTGCCGGGCTACGGAGAAACGGCGGGCGCTGCCTTGGCGGCCCATCCGGACGTCGACAAAGTGGCCTTCACAGGTTCCACGGAAGTTGGCAAGCTGATCCTCCAGGCCGCTGCCGGCAATCTGAAAAAAGTTTCCCTGGAACTGGGCGGGAAATCACCCAACATCGTGCTGGAAGATGCCGATGTCGAAGCCGCCATTCCCGGCGCTGCCAGCGCTATTTTCTTTAATCACGGCCAGTGCTGCTGCGCAGGCTCGCGACTCTTCGTCGAAAATGATATTTTCGACAAAGTCGTGGACGGCGTCGCGAAACTGGCAAACGATATTCACGTCGGTCCCGGAATGGATCCCTCGAGCGACATGGGGCCGCTTGTTTCCGAAGAACAACTGAACCGAGTTTGCGGCTATCTCGAATCGGGCCTTTCGGAAGGCGCAAAGGCGGTCACCGGCGGTTCGCGAGACGGGAACAAAGGCTACTTCGTGAAGCCCACGGTCCTCGTGAACACCAACGACAAGATGAAAGTGGTGCGCGAGGAAATTTTCGGGCCCGTGGTCACGGTGATTCCCTTCCGCAACGTTGAGGAAATCGCCGCGAAAGCGAACGACTCGACCTACGGTTTGGCCGCCGGCATCTGGACTCGCGACATCAAGAAAGCTCACCGGCTCGCGAGCCTGCTCCGCGCCGGAACCGTGTGGATCAATTGCTACAACGTGTTTGACGCCGCGCTCCCCTTCGGCGGATACAAACAGTCCGGCTGGGGCCGCGAAATGGGCCACGAAGTCCTCGAGGCGTACACCGAGGTCAAGGCCGTTTGCACTCCGATTTCATAAGGGTGCAAGAGCAGTAATTGAATTAAAAATTGGAAGAGGGTCGAAGAGTTTCTTCGGCCCTTTTTCTTTGCGCGGAGATTCTTTTCAAGATAGAACGGCCATTCATTATTGACCGAGCGCGCGGACCCAGATTCGGCTGGTCGCGGGCTTGCCGAGGTGGACCGTGCGTTTGCCGACCGCGAGCGTCATCGTCTCGTCGTATTCGCGTTTGCGGATACGGGCGCGCGCGCCGGGGTGGAGTGTGAGTCCTGAGAGAAATTTCAGGAATTCGGGATCTTTCTCGTAGACGCAGAGCACTTCGACTGTCCGGCCCGTCTCGATGTCGGAAAGCGGGATCGCGCCGTGCTTGCGCCGCAGCTTTGCGAGGCCGCCCTGCAGCGGCACACCGTGAGGGCAAAAACCTTCCGCGCCGAAACGCGCAAGCAGTAATTTTTCAACCTCGGGGGAAATTCCGTGTTCGAGGCGCTCGGCTTCGTCGTGCGCGCGCGTCCAGTCGAGGCCGATGACTTCGGTAAGCAGCTTTTCGGCGAGCTGGTGGCGCATCGCCAGCCGGTCCGCGATGCTGCTGCCCCGGCGCGTCAGGGCGATGCGGCCGTCGCGGCGCACGACGAGCAGGCCGTCGCGCGTCATGCGCTTGAGCGCCGCAGTCACGGCCGGCGGCGTGACGCCCAGCTCTTCCGCCAGGCGAGCGCTGATCGGCTCGTGCTCCTCCTGGACCATCTCCCAGATGGCCTTCAGGTAATCTTCGCGCGACACGCTCGTTTTTTCGCGCCGCATGGATCTCCTGTGGGACAGCTACTCCTGGCTGTCCAATTTTTGCCGCTTAAATGTCCCTAAAATATTGCCCAGGACAGCCAAGAGTGGCTGTCCTACGCAGCGCCCGGCGAGTTCACTTTTTCGCGGAGCCGCCGCGCCAGATCCTCGACGCGCTCCTCGATCTGATCGCGAATCGCCCTGTAAACCGCGAGATTAAATCCGTACGGATCACCCACATCCCAATCTTCCACCTGCGCCACGGGTTCCGTAAAAATCGTCGCCCCCGAGCGTCCGGTCATGTTGATTACAATGTCCGCCGCGGACATATCTTCCGACCGCAGCGGCTTGGAGCTCTGGCCGTCAACAGAAATGCCGCGTTCGCGGAGCACGGCGAGCGTAGTGCTGGGAATCTGACCAAAAGGCACGAGCCCGGCGCTGGATGGCTCGATCACGTCCGAGGCCCTGTGCTTCGCGATGGCCTCTGCCATCTGGCTGCGGCATGCATTGCCGATGCATAGAAATAAAACTTTGGTGCGCGGGGCCATCACCGTCTTTCCGGGCCGGCGTTCAGACAACACAGAATGACACGAATTCTACGGAGGCTCAAGTCGGCGAAAGATCGAGACTACGCACAAAAGGCAATTAAAACAAGTATGCATTGACATTACATCGATACATTGTATACTTGTTCCGAGGAGAGGGAAAATGCCCACACTTTCACGTACCCGAGTAAGGATCGCTGATGAGGTTTGGATTGCTACAGCGCTACTGCACCGCGAGAATCCAGCAAAATCCGATTTTTCCGTCGATGACATTATGGAACGAGCGGTGAAGGAGCATATTGCAGGTTCAATACGTCCTGGAGTCTATGTCCACGTGGTGCAGCATTGTGTCGCCAATCGACCCCCAAACCCTGCGCGTTATCGAATGCTCCTCGAGACCGGACCGGGGAGACGAAGACTGTTTTGCAAAGGAGACGCCTACCATCCGGCACGTGAAGATTCCAAGATGGTTCCCAAGCCAGATGAAATCCCCGTTGAATATAGTGATTTGCTGCCGTGGTACCGTGATTGGTCTGGAGCCGCCAAGATTAAGTCTTCAGGAACAGATCCGCTCTTGTCTTTAGCCGGATCGGGTAAAACTCTCTGGGCCGATGAGCACGCCGATGAGTACGTGCGCCGCCTTCGAGAGGGATGGGAATGAGTCGCGTTTTTTGGGATACGAACTTATTCATCTACTTGTTGGAGAGCCATGGGCCGCATTTTGACCTGGTGACTAATCTTCGGAAGGCGATGCTTTCGCGTGGCGACCAATTGCTAACTTCTACGCTCACTCTTGGAGAGGTTCTGGTCAAACCAATTGAGCGCCACAACGAAGAGCTAGCCAGAAAATACACCGCTGCCATCGCGACGGCGTCAATCATCATCGATTTTGACGTGAAGGCGGCAAGAATATACGCTGGATTGCGCAGCAATCGTTCGCTTCGCCCTCCAGATGCTATTCAGTTGGCTTGTGCCGCCGCAGCGGGGGTAGACCTATTTATTACAAACGATTCGCGACTTCATTCGATGCAGGTGGAAGGGATTCAGTTCGTAGTTCCGCTTGCGCGTGCGCCTCTGTAGTTTCCCCAGACGCCTCTGACTCGATCCCACAGGGGTACCCGTTCGCGTGTGCCATGCGCAGAAAATATTCGTGCACGGTAGTGTCGGTCGTGAGTTCCGGATGAAACGTCGCGATGAGGATGTGGCCTTGGCGGATCAGCACGGGCTGACCTTCCGAACTCGCAAGCACCTCCACGTCCGGCCCAACGCGTTCGATGATCGGAGCACGAATGAAAACCATTTCGATGGGCTCGGGCGAAATTGCCGTTGCTCCGTGGCGCACTTCGCTCGCAAGCTGGCGCCCATAGGCGTTCCGAATTACGGTGATATCAGCGAGGCCGAGCGATTGCTGCGCGGGGTTGCGAACTTCGCGCGCCAGCAGGATGGCTCCCGCGCAAGTGCCGAAGATCGCGCCGCCGCGCGCGGCGTGTTCCAGCAGACTCTTCTCGAGGCCTTCCTCGACTAGAAATTTCCACTGCGTCGTGCTCTCTCCGCCCGGCAAGATGATCGCGTCCACGCCGTCGAGATCGCGCGGCGTGCGGACAAATACGTACTCGACGCCCATACGCGCGAGCGTCGCCCCGTGCGCTTCAAAGTCACCTTGAACGGCTAAAATTCCAATTTTCATTAACTTACTTGCTCCGGCGACAGATTTCTTCGCGATTGGGTTTTAGTAGCACAGGCACTCTGCCTGTGCGGGTTTCGCGATCACAATTTTGCAAGGCGGCTCGCGCGTGCAGCGTACAAAAGCGCACAGGCAGAGTGCCTGTGCTACTACAAGCGGCAACCCCACCCTTTACCAACCTCGCGTTTGCAGCAAATCCTTTTCGTCGATTTGGCGGATGTCCAGGCCCCGCATCGCTTCTCCCAGTTCTTCCGAGGCTTCGAGGACGGCCTTGGCATCCTGGAAATGCGTAGTGGCTTTTACGATGGCCTTCGCGCGCTTTTCCGGATCGCTCGATTTGAAAATTCCCGATCCCACGAAAACCGCTTCGGCGCCCAGGTGGCGAACGAGCGCGGCGTCAGCGGGAGTGGCAATCCCTCCCGCGGAAAAATTCGGCACCGGCAGTTTTCCCGTGCTCGCAACTTCACGTACGAGGTCCAGCGGCGTGCCGAGTTCTTTTGCGACGCGCATGAATTCGTCGCCGCGCAGCGTCGTGAGGCGCCGCATCTCCGACGTGATTGTGCGCATGTGCCGCACGGCTTCGACAATGTTGCCCGAGCCGGCTTCGCCCTTGGTGCGAATCATGGCCGCGCCCTCGGCAATGCGCCGCAGCGCCTCGCCCAGATTGCGCGCGCCGCAAACGAAGGGCACCTTGAAATCGTGCTTCCAGACGTGATTTTCCTCATCGGCGGGAGTCAGGACTTCGCTCTCGTCGATGAAGTCCACCTCCAGCGCTTGAAGCACCTCCGCTTCCGCGAAGTGGCCGATGCGGCACTTGGCCATCACGGGGATGCTCACCGTGTTCATGATCTCGCGAATAATTTTCGGCGAGGCCATGCGCGCGACGCCACCTTCCTTCCGAATGTCGGACGGAACGCGCTCGAGCGCCATCACGGCGCAAGCTCCGGCGTCCTCGGCGATGCGCGCCTGCTGGGCATTGGTGACGTCCATGATGACCCCGCCCTTGAGCATCTCGGCGAGGCCCACCTTCACGCGCCACTGATCGGTTCCATAATTTCCGTTGCTTCCCATCGTCACTGTCATTCTTTTTCTCCTCGCTCGAACTCTAAACTCCGCTCAATTTGGCTAAATCAAGGCTGCGAAAAAAACGCTCTCCCTTTTGTCATTCTGAGCGGAGCGAAGAATCTCTCTTTCTTTTTGCCGGCTCAAACCCAGGAGAGATTCCTCGCTTCGCTCAGAATGACAAAAGTAACTGGCTTTTCCGCAGCCCGCTAATCACCGGTCACAGATCACTGGGCTTTGTATTTTTCCCGGTCGATGATTACAAATCGTCCCTCGCCGCGGGCAAGCAAATCTCCCGCCTCGTTCCGAATCTCTCCTTCATGATACAACTGCCGACCTTCGCGGCGCGTCACAAATCCTTCCACCACAATTTCCGTGTCCACTCGGATCGGCTTTTTATACTCTACGCGCAGCTCCGCAGTGACGGCGTGCTCGGAGTGGAACCGCGCCGCCTTGCCCATGGCTTCGTCCAGAAGCAGCGCAATGATCCCGCCGTGGAGAAAGCCCGAGCCGCCCTGGTACTCTTCTCCCAGCCGAAAGCGCCCCACGATGCGCTGGCGCGCGTCATCCTGCTCGAACGCGAGCTTCATTCCGCGCGGGTTCGCGCCGCCACATCCGAAACAAGGGTTCTCGGGTTTTGGATCAAGTTTCATGTCGTCAATCTAACCTTCACACCAGTTCACCGTGCAAAACGGTTACCGCCTGGCCGGAAATGAGGACGCGGTCTCCCTCGCAGCGGGTACGCACAAATCCGCCTCGCGCAGAAGCTTGGTATCCAATCAGGCTATCGCGGCCCAGTCGCTCCTTCCAGAAGGGGCCCAAACAGCAGTGGGCCGAACCCGTGACCGGGTCTTCGTCGATCCCCGCCGCAGGAGCGAAAAAGCGTGAAACATAGTCGCAATCCGATCCGGATGCAGCGCTCGTAACGATCACGCCGCGCATTTGCAACCGCCCGACCTTGGTAAAGTCCGGACGAAGAGATCGCACGGCATCTTCACTTTCGACTTCAACCAGATAGTCGAACCGTGACCGACCCACGTTTCTGGCCTTCACTCCGATCGCCGCTTCCACTTCCTCTTTGCACAAACCAGAATCCATTTTTGCCGGAGTGGCGGGAAAATCCATCTCGATCCACGCTCCCTTTTTCATGGCCGTGAGCAGACCGGACCTGGTGTGAAAGCGTGCAACCTCACCCGGTTCGAGTTGTCCCTGCTCCCAAAGTAAATGAGCGCTCGCGAGTGTCGCGTGGCCGCACAGATCAATCTCGACCGAAGGTGTGAACCACCGCAGATCGTAACCCTGCTCCCGTTTCACGAGGAAAGCAGTCTCCGACAAATTCATTTCGCGGGCAACGAGTTGCATCCATGCTTCCTCGCGAGCCTGCTCCAGGATACACACCGCCGCAGGATTGCCGGCGAAGGGTCGGTCGGCGAAAGCGTCTACCTGTGTAATCGTTAACCCCAAGTATTGTCTCAGCCTTATCTCGACACTCGAGATCGGGCTTATCGGTAATACCGACTCCTCAGACGAGGGCGACTCGCGGGACTTCCGCGCGGCGGGCTCCCCGCTGGCGCTTGCGCATTTCGATGCGCAGCACATCGGCCAGCGTCGCGATCCCCCGAGCGATCTCGCGTTCGCCAACTCCCGCAAAGCCGAGGCGCAGCGTATTCGGCTGCGGATTTTGCAAATAGAAATACCGGCCGGGGGAGAACTCGACGCCACGTTCGCGGGCATGAATCAACAATTCATTCGAATCAAATCCTGGAGGCAGCTCGACCCAAACGCACATGCCGCCCTCAGGACGCGTCCATTTTGTCCCGGCGGGCATGTAGCGTGTCAACGCCTGTTCCAGCGCAGCCAGGCGCCCGCTATAGGCCTTGCGGGTGCGTTCCAGATGACGGTTCAATCTTCCGCGACGCATATATTCGGCGAGGATCGCTTGCCCGAGCTGTCCGGTGTGCAGGTCGGTCGCTTGCTTCACCTTGCGCAGCCGGTCGATAACGTTCGAAGGCGCTACAATCCAGCCCACGCGCAATCCTGGAAATGCGATTTTCGAAAAGCTGTCGATCTGGATGACCAGATTCGAACGGTCCAACTGCTTTAGCGAGGGAACTTGCCCGCCCCGTGCCCGCAGCCGCGCGTAAATATGATCCTCAACAATGGGAACTTGAAACCGCGCCGCGATCTCCAGCAGACGGCTGCGTTCACCAACCGGCAATGAAGTACCCGTCGGGTTGTGAAAATCCGGCGTAAGGACAATCATTTTGACCCGGTTTTGCATGAGGACAGCTTCGATTGCGGAAACGTCCACGCCCGGAATCGTGCCGGGGCCGGATTCGGTCCTCACCGGAACTCCGAGAATCCTGGCGCGCCCGCTCGTGAATATGGCGAGGGCCCCCGGATATGCCGGATTCTCCATCAGGATGGACTCGCCCGGGCGCACAAAGGCTTTGCAAAGCAAGTCCAGCGCCTGCTGGCAGCCGTCCGTGATCAGAAGATGTTCGTCGCTGACTTCGTAGCCCTCGGAGCGTAACAATACGACGAGCGCCTGCTTCAAGGCGGGATACCCGTCGGACGGGCCAAACTGGAGAATTTCGGGGCCTTCCCTCTTCCACACTGCGTTCGAGCAGTTTCTGAGTTCCTCGACGGGAAAAAATTCCGTGGCCGGCCGAGCCATCACAAAGGAGATTGCCCCGCGCGGGGTGGCCCGCGTCATTCGACCCAAAATTTCCTCGCCTCGATCGTCGGCAAATAGAGATTCCCAGCGCAGGCTCCCATCCAGGCTGACCGGGTGGACGGCGGGAGATATCCTTCGGGCTATGCCTTCTCCGCGGATGAATGTGCCTCGGCCCACGTGGCCGCTGATGAGGCCTTCGGATTCGAGCTCGGCGTAGGCGTTCGCGACGGTGGTGCGGTGAACGCCCAGCTGCGTGGCAAGTTCGCGGCTGGCGGGAATGCGCTCGCCGGGACGCAAATCTCCGCCATGAACCAGCGCGCGAATCTGATCGCGCAACTGGATGTACAGCGGTACGTGGCTCTCGGGTTGCAGATGCAGTGGAATCATTGGCTCATCCAATCAGGCCAATCTATACTATCTTTTTCGGATGTAAAGAGCCAATTTGTCTTCTCATTTGTAGGACAGGCTTCAGCCTGTCTGGGTTTGATATTCGTTGGCTCGGAAAGGCAGACAAGCTGAAGCCCGTCCTACTTGGGGTAAACTGCTCCGACTTAGAGGAGAGAAAGCAATGGCAAGCGACAAACCGCTGGAAGGAAAAATCGCGATCGTAACCGGAGCGAGCCGCGGCATCGGCCGCGCGATCGCGCTGCGCCTGGCGCAGGATGGCGCGACGCTCGTCCTGGCCGCGAGGACCGAAGCCGACCTGGCCAAGGTCGCGTCGCAAATCAAGTCCGGCGGCGGCAAAGCGACGAGCGTCGCGGGAGACCTTCGCGATCCGGCCGTTTCCACAACTCTTGTGAACGCCGCGCTCGGTGCTCACGGGGCCATCGACATCGTCGTGAACAATGCCGGCGCCACAAAACGCGGCGATTTCTTTGCATTGACCGACGCGGACTGGGCGGACGGATTTGCGCTGAAATTTATGGGCGCGGTCCGGCTGACTCGCGCGGCGTGGCCTCACCTCAAAGCGCGGCGCGGTTCCTTGCTGAACATCATCGGCGGTGGAGGACGCACGCCTACCGCAGAATTCACGATTGGCGGCTCGGTGAACGGCGCCTGCCTCTCGTTCACGAAGGCCATTGCGGACCTCGGCATTCAGGATGGCGTTCAGGTGAACGCGATCAATCCCGGGCGCGTTAAGACGGACCGACTGAAGCAGTTGCTCGCGGACGAGGCGACGCAGTATGGCGGCGACATGGACGCTACCCTGGAAGCGATCGCGCGCAAGTCGAACATTGTCCGTCTGGGCGAACCCGAGGACGTAGCGAATCTCGCGGCGTTCATGGTGTCGCCGCAATCGCGGTACATGCAGGGCGCGCTGATCGATCTCGACGGCGGGCAGACGAAAACGATCTAGCGGGGTGGCACTTCTAGTGGATTTGAGTAGCACAGGCACTCTGCCTGTGTGGGTTTGTGGATCGCACGTGAAGCTGCCATTGAAGCGACAATTGCGAAAACCGCACAGGCAGAGTGCCTGTGCTACATGTGAAGTCCAAATGGCGGACCGTGGTAAGCTCACTTTTCGGGCAGATTGACCATGACAAAGTTGCAGATCAAATTAGGCGTGGCCACGTTGACGGCGGCACTGCTGCTCGTGCCGGGCCAATTGGCACTGGCACAGTCGTCAGATCAAGCGTCGGGCAAAAAGAAAGCGATCGCCGATCTCAAGGAGATCGCTTACGCCGGAAACGTGAATGCGCAAGTCCAGTTGGGCGTGATCTACCTGACGGGCGACGGCGTCCCGAAAGACGATGTGGAGGCGGTGAAATGGCTGCGCAAGGCCGCTGATCAGGACAGCGCGCTCGGCGAGCGTTACCTGGCCGAGATGTATTTCAAGGGCCGCGGCGTGCCGGCCGACAACATGGAGGCCGCCAAATGGCTGCGCATGGCCGCCGAGCAAGGCGACGCGCAGAGCCAGTACAATCTCGCCGTCCTTTACAACCAGGGCCAGGGCGTGCCCAGGAATGCGAAGGAGGAGGCGAACTGGATGCGCAAGGCCGCGGAGCAGAATCTCGCGGCCGGCCAGCAGGGTTTGGGAGTCTTGTACGAGAACGGCGAGGGTGTGGAATATGATCCCATCGAAGCCGCGAAATGGTATCGAAAGGCCGTGGACCAGAACTACGCGCCCGCCATGAATAGCCTCGCCCTGCTGATGGCCACCACCAAGGAAAAGAGCGTTCTAAATCCGCAACAGGCCATCGCTCTGGCGACAAAGGCCGTCGCCGCTGGAAACAATCCCGATTACCTTGACACATTGGCCGCAGCCTATTTCGCCGACGGACAAACGGACAAGGCGGTTGAAACGGAAGAAAAAGCGCTGGCCCGCGATCCTGAAAATGATTCGTACAAAAAGGCGATGCAGAAATATTTGGCTGCGACGCACGCTTCCCGGTAAAACGTGAAGTGTCGGGTTTTGGGCGTATAATTACCAACGTTCTCGTGGGCCTCCTTGAGAATCAGGAGAGATTGAGCACCCAGTGCAATAGGAAAGTTCACCGCGAACAGAAAATTGATTCTCATTTCCGCGGCGTTAGTGCACACTTGTAGGGGGATGGCCGCACCGTTCCATGATGTCTGGATGAAAGATCGCTGCCAGCGAATTGAACGATCAGGCGACGGCAATCTTGTGCGAGACGGAGGAAATCCATGAAGAGATTCATCATTTTTCTCGCGGTAGCCGCGGTAGCGGGTATCTGTTTGGCGGGAAAGGCTCCCGTTGTGCACGCACAATCGTGTGATGTGGCTGTCGCGCCTGACTGCCCATACGGTTATTTTGATAGTCCTCCCTATGCCTGTGCTCCGTTCGGATACTACGGTCCAGAATGGTTCAAGGATGGGGCCTTCATCGGAGCGGGCCCATGGTACAAGGGTCCTGACAACTTCCACGGCCAGGTAAATAACCATTTCGATCCACAGCACGGCTATACGGGTCCAACACCGAAGCACGGCGAAAAAGCGGATCCAGCAAAACGCCCCGACAAAGTCACCAAATTCAAGGGAAATGAAACGCGTGACGGACACGGTCACCCGGCCGATGCAAAACCCTAGAACAGTCCTGCCACTGGCGACGTTACGATAACCGTTCCCGGATTTATTGGATGGGATGGGCCCAACCGTACGGTGGGCTTCCTTCGCGAAACCGAAGATCTCCGGTAATCCTGTTATTTGCTCGAAGTGCTCTGCCCCAGCTTGCGCAGGCGGTCCTGCAGTTTGCGGCGCAGGACGGCGGGCGTGTTGGGATTGAACGCCACGAGGTACCACAGCGGCTGGCTGCGGTCTTTTGCGAGCCAGGCGAGCGTGGTGGGGTCTGCGTTCGGATGGCGCGCGACATTTTCGCGGATCGCGGCGTAGGGATGCTTGGCCAGGCGAGCCAGCGTTTTGGAAGTAACTTTGGGGTGCTCGCTGATCAGTCGCAGCAGGTAGTAATCGGTCTCGGGCGCCTCGCGCTCCAGCTTGTCCAGCATTTCAGCTTTGGAATCGGCGTTCAGAACCAGGCCGACTTTTTCGTCCCAGGACGAATTGATGTGATTGAGTTCGCGCGTGCGCTCGTGGATGAGCTCTTCGATCACGCGTCGCTCTTGATTGAGACGCACCTGCGGCACGGCCGTGGTCTCCAGCGAGTCAAGGACGCGAAGAAGGTGCTGGCGCTCCCCAAAGACAATCTGCGTGGTCCGCGGGGTAGAACCCTTGGACGGCGACTGCACCAAATCAGAGCGTCTCATTGCGACCTCACTCAGTAAAATCGAATTCGCTTGCCAGATTTGCCAGCTCATCGTCTTGGATGTACAGACTCCTTGAATCAAGGTGCAAGCCGGCTTCCATCTGCCGCTTCAGCCACAACCCGGTGAAATCTATTTTCTGCTCGCGGGACAAACGCCTGCGCCCGCGCTCAAATCGCGCCAGGCTCAAACCAGAAATTCCAACCACAGTTTCTTCTCCATTTACGCGAAAGAAGAAGAGTTCAGGCCGGTCCCCCTGGGTCAAAAAACCTGCACGGACAAAGTGAACTTCGCGAAGGTTGCCGTCAGGCCCCCTGACTTCGAACCGCTCGTAGACGGGCTCGTAAGTCATTTTGAATTATCCGACCGGTTACCCCAGGTGTAAAGTTTCCGGCGCGGTGGAGGTTCCATCCGTGCAACAGGAAATTCCACTGAAAGTGATGCAAATTGTAGTTCGTCATTGATGTCGGGCCGCATGTGTCGCCCCTGCAGGGGCTCTCTTTTCGTGGCGTGCAGTTTCCCACCCCAACCGGGTCGGGGTGGGCTACGATCTGCCGGCCCTCAGGGGCTTCCGCCAACGGCTGAGCGGCACAATACCAGCAACCGGTCCCGTTTGCCATTCTTTGGCGATCCGCGTACTTTGGAAATGTTGAAATTACGGGTGTTCGCAGGCGGGAGGAGCAACCATGTCGGCTTTTGACGACCACAAGGATGAGCTTCAACATTACGAACAGATGCTCGGGGCGCACCGCGGGCGGTTGGCCGTGACGCTGGACCGCGTGACGAACGCGATGGTGCTCGTCGGGCAGCACGGCGTGTATTGCCACAGCCAGCGCGATCCATCCAAGCCGACCATGGACATTCAAATCATCACGGATGAATTGCGCAAGGCGAAAGAGCTGATCCAGAGCGTGATGGAAGATTTGCGAGTGGAGAGGGAGAACCGGCTGCGGGCTAATTAGGCCGCATTCTGGGAACGCCAATCTCCCGATTGGCGTCTCGCAACTCGCCAATCGGGAGATTGGCGTTCCCGGGTTTAATCCGATGGGATGAGAAATCCGGGTTGGAAATCACTGGCATTAGAATCTGGTCCCGCTCAATTCCCTACCAGAAAGGGATTCGTGGCGCGTTCTTTGCCGATTGTGGTGGTATCGCCGTGTCCGGGATAGACGACAGTGTCGTCGGGGAGCTCGAGCAATTTTCCCTTCAGCGAACGGATGATTCCTTCGAACGAACCTCCCCAGAGGTCTGTGCGGCCGATGCTTCCGGCGAAAAGCGTGTCGCCGGCAAATAATTGGCCGGTGCCGCCTCTAGTGGACTTCGCTGCGGCGGCCGCGGCCGTGGGCGCGACAGGCACATCCGTTGGCATGTACAGGCAAATGCTGCCTGGCGTGTGGCCAGGTGTATGAAGGATTTGCGCCTGATATGGCCCCCAGCGGATGACGTCTCCTTCACGGACCAGCTGATCGATTTGAACTTTCTCCGGAGCTTTCCAACCGAGCCACGTGGCCTGCACGTCCAGCATACGGTACAGGTCCAGATCGTCGGCATGCACATAGACGGGAGCGCCGGTGGCCTGGTGGATGCGGCGCAATCCGATGACGTGATCGATATGCGTGTGGGTGACCACGATGGCCGTGACTTTCAAATGATGGCGCTCGATGACTTCCAGGATCCGGGCAGCGTCGTCGCCGGGATCGATGACGATGGCTTCGCGGGTGTGCGGATCACCGACGATGTGGCAATTGCACTGCAACATGCCGACGGGGAGGATTTCGTGAATGAGTTTTTGGGGTTCCTGCATACGGCACAATATAGCATTTGTGGAACACGCTTCAGCCTGTTTGGAGTTGTGGTTGGGCTCACGAAAACCTAACAGGCTAAAGCGTGTCCTACTCGGAAGGGAAAAATTCATTCTGCTATGATGGTATTGTAGATTTGAGGTTCGCCTTCTGAATATGCCGCTGGAAACTCCATTGCTTGGGCTGTACCGATCTTCTGGTGCGACGATTCGGGGAATATTTTGGCACGCTGTTGCCGTCGAGCTTCGGGGACTTCGGAGCGGAGTATGCGGCTTTGCGCGAAGCCGTGGCCCTCGTGGACACGAATTTCCGCGCTTTCTTTTCCTTCACGGGTCCGGACCGGCAACGCTACGTGAACGCGATCCTGACCTCCAATTTGCGCGACCTCAAGCCGGGACAGGGGGCGGTCGGGCTGCTGCTGAATCCGCAGGGGCACATCCTCGCGGAGGTCAAAACATTTGCGCTAGAGGAAAGCATCCTTGCATCTTCCATCGCGATGATTCGGGAACGAACGTTTTCCACGTTTGAGAAATTCATCATCATGGACGATGTCACGCTCGAAGATGTGACGGCCTCGACCGGAACGCTGGACCTCGCGGGGCCGCGCGCTGCAGCGCTGCTTGCGGAGCTTGGCGCCAGCACCTTTGCGGATTGGCCAATTCTTTCGCACCAGGAATTGATCGTGGGGCAAATTCCCTGCCGCGTCGTGCGCCGCGAACTCGCGGGCGATGCGGCTGCGACGCTCATCGCCGGCCGCGAGCAACTGCCCGCTTTGTGGCGCGGACTTGCGGAGCGTGTGCGCATCCACGGCGGCGCGCCCGCCGGGATGGAGGCGCTCAACTCTGTGCGGCTCGAGTGCGGGATTCCCTGGTTCGGCCTCGACTATGACGACAAACAAATTCCGCACGAGGCTGGAGTGGAACATTCGCACATCAACTACGAAAAGGGATGTTACACGGGACAGGAAATCGTCGAGCGAGTCCGCTCGCGCGGCCACGTGAATCGGCGGCTCACGGAATTGCGATTTTTTTCTGACCAGGCGCCCGCCGCCGGCACAAAGCTGCTGATGGAAGGAAATGAAATTGGAATCGTCACGAGCGCCGCATTTTCTCCAAGGCTCGGCCAGCCGATTGGTCTTGGCTACCTGCGGCGCGAGCATTCCGCCATCGGAACGCGAATGGATGCTTCGGGGGTTCCCGCGGAAGTGATCGCGCCTCCTCTTCTCGCAAAGAAAACTTCCGCCTGAAGAAAACCGTTTGTTGCAGTTGTAGGACAGCCACTCTTGGCTGTCCTCTTGGCTGTCGCCTTGCCCATCTCGAAAAGTCTTGGCAACCCGAAAGCGGACAGCCAGGAGTGGCTGTCCTACAAATCCGCCGCGATTGAGTATTTGCGCGAGTTCCGGTATCGTTTTCCCACTTTATGGACAAAGCATTTCCATCCCGGAGAAGTTCATTTATGAAGGTCATGGGGATTTTGTTGCTTTTCTGCGGATTGCTTCTCGGCGACTTTGCTTCGCCCGCGCGCGCCCAGGATGGCCCGGAGACGGGCAGTAATGAGATTGAATTCTGGACGACGGGAGGGCACGGAACGAATGGGATCGCGCAGCACTCGGGCGTATGGACTGCGGGCTTTCGTTACGGCTGGGTCATCACCGATTCGCACGGGCCGGGCTTGCTGCGCGGACGCTTCGAGTACGCCGTCGACGCGGTTCCGGTCTTCATGGTTTTTCAGCCGACGAACACCGCGTATGGCGCCGCGCTGAATCCCTTCGCGCTGATTTGGGATTTCGACGCGCATGGCCGCGTTGTGCCGTACCTCGATCTCGGAGGAGGGGTTCTGTTTACCAACACGCAGGTTCCCGAGGGAACTTCGCGCATTAACTTCACGACTGCTGGCGGTGTCGGCTTGCATTTTCTCGCCGGGAAATTGACATGGACTGCGGACGTGCGCTTCATGCACATCTCGAACGCGGGTTTGGTGACGCCTAATCCCGGCCTCAATACGGTGCAATTGCGGCTGGGCGTCGGATGGTTCACGCACCCTCGGCATTAGGTGCAGGGCGCTCCAAACTTCGAAACCAGGGCGGCCTTACGTCTCGCCACTCGCTGCGCAACCAAACTCTACCAATCCTCGAATCACTTCCCGGGCAAAGGGCCTGCGGCGATCATATCGATTTCGATGCGCGCGCCGGGCGAGCTCAGATTGTTGATGCAGATCGTGGTGCTGGCCGGGCGCCATTCGCCGAAGTAGCTGTTCATCACCTCGTGCATGGCATCGGCCTCGCGCATGTCGGTCAGGAATTTCGTGACCTTGATGACGTTGCGCCAGGTCAATTTCTTGTGGTCGAGAACGATCTTGATGTTTTCCATGGCGCGGCGCGTCTGCTCGCGGATGTCGTCGGGCTGGACGTGCTCGGCGGGCACGTGGGGATGCTGGTGGTAGAGAGGCGACGACGTCGCTCCGGAAATGAAAAGGAGTTCCGCGGGCGTTTCGAGGCTTACGGCCGGAGCATAGGGCATCGTCGCGGCCTCTTCGGGTCTTGGTTGCACGGCCGAAATTTTGGTCATGTATCCTCCTCGCTACAAACTTCTCTCTGGTTCTCTGCGGGACTCCGTGTACTCTGCATTGAACTTCTTAGGATTTCACCACAGAGGACACTGAGAACACAGAGAAAATCTGGAGGAAGATAGACCGGGGCGATTACGCGATATTCAGGGCGCGCTTGAAGCTGCCGCGTTCGTTGGTGATTTTTTCCTGGAGTTGCAGGATGGCGTAGAGCAGAGCTTCGGGGCGGGGCGGGCATCCGGGAACGTAGATGTCCACGGGAATCACCTGGTTGACGCCCTGCACGATGGCGTAATTGTTGAAGACGCCGCCGGAAGTCGCGCAGGCGCCCATCGAGATCACCCACTTCGGCTCGGGCATTTGCGCGTGAAGCTGCTTGATGACCGGCGCCATTTTTTGCGAAACGCGCCCGGCGATGATCATCAGGTCCGCCTGGCGAGGCGAAGGACGGAACACTTCCGAGCCGAAACGCGCGACGTCAAAACGCGCTGCGGCCATGGACATCATCTCGATGGCGCAGCAGGCCAGGCCGAATCCCAGCGGCCAGATGGAACTCTTGCGCGCCCAGTTCACGGCCTTATCGAGCTGCGTGAAGATAATGCCTTCGTCCTGCAGCAGCTTGCCGAAATCGTCCGGCTTTTCCAGGGTCACGTTTTTGCCGACGGATGTGCTCATGGGACCTCGTCCTTCTACTTCATTTTCTCACACTCGCTCGGTCCGTGCCACTCTCGAGCGATAGGCGTAGTATTCTCAGGAGGTCGCGGACTTCAGTCCCGACGAAGACGTGGTCCAATCGAGGCTTTAGCCCCTGAAGCATCAGGGGCTAAAGCCGCGATCACAGCGACTCGAATCGTCGAGTCGAGCTCGACCCTCCCAGATGCTCAGACGCTCACATCAGGACAGCGCAACTCTCGTCTTCGGTTGACACACCGATACGCCCGCCGTACCCTTAAACTATGCGGGTTCTGAGAAGAGGCTGCGCGTAGTTTCAGGCGCTTCCCTATGGACCTGTTTGAAGAAGTCGTAAAGCTCCGGCGCGCCGGAAAGCGCGGAGCGCTGGCCACGATTGTCCACACCAACGGCTCGATCCCGAGCTATGAAAGCTCGCGGATGCTGGTGCGCGAGGACGGCTCGATCGCCGGGACGATTGGCGGCGGATGCGTCGAAGCGGAAGTGTGGGCGGCGGCGAAGGAAGTGATGCACGCGGAAGCGCCGCGCAAGATGACCTTCAGCCTGAACAACGAAGCCAATTACGATAACGGCCTGATTTGCGGCGGCACGCTGGAAATTTTTGTCGAGCCGATCCTGCCGCAGCCGATGCTTTACATTTTCGGCGGAGGCCACGTTTCGATCGCGCTGGCGAACGCGGCGAATACTGCGGGCTTCGCCATCGGCGTCGTCGACGACCGCGAATCGTTCGCCAACAGCGAGCGATTCCCGATGGCGCAGGAAATTCACACCAGCTTCGAGGAAGCGTTTGAGAAGATCAAGCCCACCGCCGCGACCTACATGGTGATCGTCACGCGCGGGCACAAGGACGACATGCACGTGCTGCGCTGGGCCGTGGGCACGTCGCCGCGCTATATCGGGATGATTGGCAGCAAGCGCAAGGTATTGTCGGTTTACCGCGCGCTCGAAAAAGAAGGCATTCGCGCTGGAAAAATTTGCGGGCGTGCATGCCCCGGTGGGGCTGGACATCGGAGCGCTGACGCCGGAAGAGATCGCCATCAGCATCACGGCCGAGCTGATTGCGATTCGCCGCGGCGCGAATAATATCCCGCACAAGTCTGTGAAGATTGAAAGTGCGGCGCCGGCCACCGTTCACAGCGGACGCTCTTCTTAAATTTTCAGGATCGGTAAAGGAACCCGTTTGCTTGCCGCCGTTATCCTCTCCGCCGGCGCTTCGAGCCGGATGGGAAGACCGAAAGCCCTGCTTCCCTATCGCGAAGGGACCTTCCTCGAACACTTGATCGAAGTGACGCGCCACCCGCGCATTGGCGTGACGCGCGTCGTGCTGGGCGCGGGCGCCGAAGTAATCCGGACGATTGCAAAACTCGATCCGTCGGTTGTGGTTTTGAATCCTGATTGGGAACAAGGGCAACTTTCCTCCATATGCGCGGGCCTTCGCAGCCTGGAAGGGATTGATACCGACGGAATTGTTCTCTGCCCTGTCGATCATCCCTTGGTGAGCGCGCCACTGGTCAGCGAACTAGTGGAACGGTTTTATGAGGAACAAGAAGGCCATCGTCCTCCCCACGTACAAAGGCCGCCGCGGACACCCTGTGATTTTTTCAAACGCGCTGTTTGGCGAACTGCTCGCCGCACCTGCGGATAAGGGCGCACGCGCAGTGGTCTGGGCGCACGCCGCCGAAGTCCTCGAAGTCCCGACCGAAGAAGAAGGCGTCGTCCTGAATCTCAATGACCCCGACATGCTGAAGCGCGCGATCGGACCAGACGCGAAATAGCCACAGAGGCGCAGAGAAAATCTTGAATTGAAATTTCTCTTCCGTGTTTTCTCCGTGCTCTCTGTGTCCTAATTGTTTTAATTCAGTTTGGCGAGGAGGGCCTGGACGGCGTCGCGCGCAAGTTGCGCGCCGTGCAGAGTGGCTTGCGGAAGGCCGCCGAGGGCTTCCGAAATTTGTTCCGAAGTGATGGCGCGCGCTTCGGCCGGGGTTTTGCCGCGCAGTAATTCTGTTAATAGCGATGAACATGCCAGCGCCGTGACGCAGCCGCGCGTGCGGAATCGCGCCTCGGCGATGCGTCCTGCTTCCATGCGGACGGAAAGCTCGAGGATGTCGCCGCAGACGGGATTTTCCACGGAGATTGTGGCCGTGGGCGCGTCGAGCGTGCCTGCGTTCCGCGGGTTTTGGAAATGGTCGAGGACGGCTTCGCTGTACATGGGAGGAGTATAACTCGTTCCGCGATCCTAGCAGGACAGGCTTCATCCTGTCTGCCGGTCCGAGCCAACGAAAATCAAAACCAGACAGGCTTGAAGCCTGTCCTACTTAATTCCCAGCAAATTTGCGGCGGTTTCGCCCAGGATGGCGCGCTGATCGGGGTCGCTCAGGCCGGGGGCGCCGAGGATGAAATCGGCTTCGCGCGGGTCGCCCATTACGGGATCGGCCACGTCGAACGGGAAATCGGTGCCGAACAGGACGTGGCTCGCGCCGACTTCGGCGACCAGGTGGCGCAAACCTTCCGCCGTGAAGACGATCGAATCACAATAGAGTTGCCCTTTGAAATATTCGCTGGGATGTTTTTTTACGGGCTTGCAGCGATTGCTGAGTTCCGCGCAATGATCCGTGCGGCCGGCGTAGGACGGCAGATAGCCGCCGCCGTGCGAGCCGCAGATTTTCAGGCCGGGATAGCGATCGAGCGTGCCGTCGAAAATCAGGTGGCTGAACGCGACGGTCGTCTCCAGCGGGTTGCCGATCACGTTGGGAAGGAATCCGTTGCCCTGAAATCGCTTCAGACCTTCGACGAACGTCGCGGGATGCAGAAGCAACAGGATTCCCAACTCCTCGGCCTTGGCCCACACTGGATTGAATTTGGGATTCGCCAGTTCGTCGCCGTTTACGCTGCCGCCAATTTCAAATCCGCGGAATCCGAGCTGCTTTATGCCGTGCTCCATTTGCTCGACGGCGAGATCGGGATGCTGCAGCGCCAGGCCGCCGAGGCCCACAAAGCGGTCCGGATGAGCGGCGCACAATGCGGCGATTTGTTCATTCTGGCGGGTAACGATCTTGGCGGCGAGATCGCGGTCGGCCCAGTAGTTGTACGCGGGAGCAAGGCTCACGGCCTGGATATCGATGCCGTGCTCGTCCATGTGGCGAAGGCGGGCTTCCACATCTTTGGTGGGGCTGAGAAACGGTCCATCGAATGTGGGCGGGCCGCCGGTTGGGATCAGGGCTTCCGGATGGCCGTCGACCAAATCGTGAAGGTCCACGTAGCAGTGCGCGTGGATGTCAATCGTGCGGACGCGGAGGCCTCCGACCATGATTTGGCGGCGCTTCCCAGTCGCGGCCGGTTGCTGAGGGCCCGCAAACGCGCGCAGCAGGGCGCAATTTACGAAGCAGAGGCCCGCGGAGGCGCTTGCCATACTCTTCAGAAATTTTCTGCGGCCGGGCATGATTCCTCCGACAAAATTGGGCGCCGTTAGAAACCACCGATTGAAGATCCTGTGTTCAGCTCGAATCCGAACGGGCCAGCGGCTAAAGCCGCATCGATACTGCTTACTTTACGGCACGGCTGAAGCCGTGCCCTACAAAGATTTACAGCGAATTGCAGCGGCAAAAAAGCGCACTCCCAAGAGTGGCTGTGCTACTTAAAGTCGACGCATCTTAGTTCCGGCAACGTGAAGAGGTCAATGTCCTGTCTTTTAGACTGACTGAAATGTAAAACCGTTTGCCCGGCAGGTCGATTCCGGGCATTATCAGTCGATTGGGCACAGGTGAAAGAACATGCGAGCGCCAGCCAGTCAATCGGCATCTATCGAAAGCAGGAGGTCCTACGTCTAAAACCCCCATGAACCGATTCCGGCTTTCGATCCCTTTTTCTTTATCGCCATCTTTGCCACGAGTGGAATTCTTGCCTGGAGCGCGCCGCCCGCCGATAAGGGCGAGAGCATACTTCTCGCGGCCATGCAGACCGAGCTGGAGCGCGCGAAAACTTCCCTGGCAAAATCCGATCCCGCGCCGTATTTCATCAGCTACGAAGTTTACGACCAGCGCAACCTGATGGTCTCGGGAACATACGGAACGGTTGTTACTTCCGCGACGGGAAATCACCGCTGGGCGGACGTGACCATGCGCGTCGGCTCTCCCGCCATGGACAACACGCATGATGAAAATCGCGATTCCGGAATCAGCTCCGGCGCGCTTCCCCTGGCGGACGACCGGGACGCGATTGCGCGCACTTTGTGGGAGTTGACCGATCGAGAATACCGCCGCGCTACACCCGCCCTACGCCAAGGTGATGACCAACACTTCCGTGGAAGCTGCGGAGGAAGACAAGTCTCCCGATTTTTCTCAGGAGGCTCCGCAGGCGCACCTGGAAGCGCCGCCCGCCCCCATTGCATTCAATCAAAAAGAATGGGAAGAGAAGATTCGGAAATATTCGGCGCTCTTCCGAAAATATCCGGAAATCTACAATTCCACGGTGACGCTGCAAGTCGAGCAATCCACTTCCTACTTTGTTTCGAGCGAAGGAAGCAAGGTGGAAACTCCCGGCCTGATGGCCCGGCTGGTGGTCGAGGCCAACACGCGCGCGGACGACGGCATGGATCTGGTGCGCGTCGAGACGTTTGAATCGACCAAGCCCGACGGCCTGCCCACTGAGAAAGAGCTGATCGCCAAAGAAGAAAAAATGGCCTCGGACCTGAAAGCGCTGCGCGAAGCTCCTCTCGCCGAGCCTTTTGACGGCCCCGCGCTGCTTTCCGGCCGGGCGGCGGCCGTGTTCTTCCACGAAGTGCTGGGGCACCGCCTCGAAGGCCACCGGCAGCGCGGCGACACGGAAGGCCAGACGTTCACGAAAAAAGTGAACCAGCCGGTGCTGCCCGCGTTTTTGAGCGTGTATGACGATCCGACTCTGGGAATCATCGGCGGCGTGCCGCTGTCAGGCACCTATTCGCACGATGACGAAGGCGTGCCTTCGCAGCGCGTGCCGCTGATTCAGGACGGCATCCTCAAGAATTTTCTGATGTCGCGCATGCCCATCACGAATTTCTCGAAATCGAATGGGCACGGCCGCCATCAGCCCGGGTTCATGCCCACGGGGCGCCAGGGAAACTTGATCGTGCAGTCGACCAAGACCGTGAAGGATTCGGAAATGCGCGCGCAGCTGATTGCTGAAGTCAAAAAGCAGGGGAAGCCATACGGTCTCTACTTCGAGGACGTGCAGGGAGGATTCACGCTGACAACGCGCGAGCTGCCGCAGGCGTTCCAGGTGCTCCCAATTATTGTTTGGCGCGTGTATCCCGACGGGCGGCCGGACCAGTTGGTACGTGGCGTCGATATTGTGGGCACTCCCCTTGCCTCATTGAATCGCATTTTGTTGACGGGCGATAAGACGGAGGTATTCAACGGAATCTGCGGAGCGGAGTCGGGCAGCATTCCAGTGTCGGCTTCGGCGCCCGCGATGCTTTTCAGCGAAATGGAAGTGCAGAAGCGCATGGCGTCGCGCGAGCGTCCCCCGATTTTGCCGGCGCCGGGATTTGAAGAGACATCCGGCAATCCGGCGGCAACTTCGCCGGCGGGAGGCGCGCGATGAAAAATTCCTGCCGCTTCCCCGCTTGGCGAGTAGCCGCAGTTATTTTAGTTTTGCTGGCGGCTTCGCCCTTTGCTGCAACGGCACAGCAAAAGCCACTTCCTGTCGAAGCCGCATCGGACCCCATTTTGCGCGCGCTTCACGCGGAGCTCACCCGCTCGAAGGCACAGCTGAAGATGGAGAATGTCGATTCGCCGTTCTACATCGAATACCGCGTCTTCGACGTCGAGCAATTCGATGCCAGTGCGGCGTTCGGCGCGTTGCGCGAACAGAACCGGACGCGCTTGCGATTGATCCGGGCCGTCGTGCGTCTTGGCGATTACAAACTCGATAGCTTCTTCAATACTGGCCAGGGAGTCAGCGACATTCTTCCGCTCGACAATGATGAACTCGCGATCCGTCACCAGGTCTGGCTCGCGACCGACCAGGCCTACAAGCGGGCGGGCGAGGCTTTCTCCAACAAGAAAGCGCAGCTCAAACAGCTCAACATCGACGACCCCGTTGACGATTTCGCCAAAGCTGAGCCGGTCGTATCCATCGGGCCGGCAGCGAAGCTGGAAGTGGATCCGGCCAAGTGGACGAAAATGCTGGAGTCCGCGACTTCCGTTTACAGGAACGATCCGCAGATTCAATCGCTCACGGCGGGCGTGAACTTCACAGTATTCTCCCAGTATTTCGTGAACACGGAAGGCACGGTCACGCGGAATGGATCGGCGCATTACCAACTTACTTTGAGCGCGAGTGAACAGGCGCCTGACGGCATGCGGCTGGATCGCGCGCCGCAATTCACTGCAAACCGCATCGAGGAGCTTCCGACGCCCGACGAATTCCAGGCCGACGCGCTCAAGCTGGTCAGCGACATGAAAATATTGCGCGAGGCGCCGGTGGCGGACGAGGAATATCGCGGCCCGGTGCTTTTCTCAAACGATGCCGCGACCGACATGTTTTTCGATCTGGTCGTGCCAAACGTATTGGGCAGACGTCCCGCGCCGGGCCGGCCCGCTCGCACGACGGGTGCGTTTGCCAGCAGCTGGAGGGCCCGCGTACTGCCGGATTTCATTTCGGTGGTGGACGATCCAACTGTGGACACATTTGCCGGGCATGGATTGGGAGGAAGCTACAAGGTTGACGATGAAGGCGTTGCCGCGGCTCCGGTTACAGTAGTGGACAAAGGAATGCTCGCGAACTACCTGATCGGACGCGTGCCAATTCGCGATTTCCCGGCTTCCAACGGCCACGGGCGCGCTTCGGGCAACGGCAATACTTCGCCTGCACCGGGCAATTTGTTTTTCCGGCCCACGAAGACCAGCACGCGCGAGGAGCTCAAGAAGCAGCTGATCGACGAGTGCCGCAATCGCGGTTTGAAATACGGCTATTTCGTGGACACGCTCGGCCCGCGCCTGGCGCCTCGCATGCTTTACCGGGTGTGGACGAACGACGGGCACGAGGAGCTCGTGCGCGGGGCGATTTTCAACGAGCTGGACATTCGCGCGTTGCGCAGCGATCTGGTGGCCGCGGGCGACGATCCACTCGTCAGCAATCGGACGGGCGTGCCGTTCATGACGATAGTGAGCCCTTCGGTGCTGTTTGACGAGCTCGAAGTCAAGCGCGCGGACAACACCAAGGACAAACTTCCCGACTACCCAGCTCCCGCGCTGACTGCGGGGGGTAATTAATCGTAGGCGAGGGTAGGTCCTATAGCGCCGGCGTCCCGCCGGCTCCGTTATCTTTATCTCAAGTTCAAACCCTGCTGGCAAGATGCCGGCGTTACGCAGTGCCCAATCCGCGAAATGCAATTGCACGAATTGCCGGACCTGCTAAGATATTGTTGTCCACTGGCGCAAGGATCTCTTCCGCAGCGGCCAAATCTGGCGCTGCTTGCGCCCAGGATGAGCGCCTGAATTTATTCGTTCCGGCGCAGTCGATCGGCGCCAACCGGGAGCGCCAACCGCTAACAAGCCACGTCGTCTTGTCAGCCGAACACAAATGGCGCACGGATTTTTTACGCTTGGGTGGAAGATCGGGCGTAAACTGTAAAGTGAGCGGCCAAGGGAGCATGAGGGCGAGAAATTATGGAAGGCGAAACCGACACCAACGTTCTCGGAATAGATCCGCAGGAAGTACAGGAATGGGTAGAGTCGTTTAACCAGGTCGTACGCGAGGAAGGCCAGGAATCCGCGATCACTTTGCTGGACCGGCTTCGCGGCCACGCCCAATCCCTCGGCATCGCGCTTCCCTTCACCGCGAATACTCCTTACCTGAACACCATTTCCTTTGAAAAGCAGGCCATCTTTCCAGGCGATCAGGACATTGAGCGCCGCATCAAGAGTCTGGTCCGGTGGAACGCTCTCGCCATGGTGGTTCGCGCCAATCGCGTCGACCACAGCATCGGTGGCCACATTTCCACGTACGCTTCCGCCGCGACTCTGTTTGAAGTCGGCTTCAACCATTTCTTCCGGGGACGCACCGACGAGTTCGAGGGCGACACCGTTTATTTCCAGGGACACGCTTCTCCCGGCGTCTACGCGCGCGCGTTTCTGGAAGGGCGCCTCTCCAGGAAACAACTGGAAAATTTCCGCCGGGAACTTCGCGAGGGCGGCGGGCTGTCTTCCTACCCGCATCCCTGGCTGATGCCGGACTTCTGGGAATTTCCCACGGTGTCGATGGGGCTCAGCCCGCTGATGGCCATATACCAGGCCCGGTTTAACCGCTATCTGGAGGACCGCGGGCTCAAGACGCGCACGGACGCCAAGGTCTGGGCGTTTCTCGGGGACGGCGAGACGGACGAGCCGGAGACTCTGGGTGCAATTACTCTAGCTTCACGCGAAAATCTGGATAACCTTATTTTCGTCATCAATTGCAACCTGCAGCGCCTCGACGGGCCCGTGCGCGGCAATGGAAAAATCGTGCAGGAACTGGAAGCCGCCTTCCGCGGCGCCGGCTGGAATTGCATCAAGGTCCTGTGGGGCAGCGATTGGGATCCGCTGTTTGAACGCGATACCGACGGGCTGCTCGCCAAGCGCCTGGGCGAAATGGTGGACGGCGAAACGCAGAAGATCAGCGTCGAATCCGGCGCATACGTTCGCCAGCAGGTGTTCGGAGGCGACCCGCGCCTCTTGAAAATGGTCGAAGATCTTCCCGATGAAGCGCTGCGAACCTTGCGCCAGGGCGGCCACGATCCGCGCAAGGTCTATGCCGCTTACAAAGCGGCGTCGGATCACAGGGGTTCTCCCACCGTTATTCTGGCGCGGACGATCAAGGGCTACGGGCTCGGCGAGAGCGGCGAGGGGCGCAACATCACGCACCAGCAGAAAAAGCTCAATGAAGAGGAGTTGCGTGAGTTTCGTTCGCGCTTCGGCATTCCGATCAGCGACGAGCAGCTGGCGGAAACGCCGTTCTACCTTCCCCCGGAAGACAGCCGCGAGATCCAGTACATTCGCGCGCGAAGGCAGGCGCTGGGCGGGTACGTTCCGGCGCGCAAGGTGCGGTCCAAGCCGATCGTCGCGGACCACGACGCGCTGTTCCGGGAATTCCGGACCGGCAGCGAAGGCCGCGAAGTGTCGACGACCATGGCGTTCGTCGGAATGCTGCGCCAGATGCTGCGCGACCCCGAAATCGGAAAGCTTGTGGTTCCCATCGTTCCCGATGAGGCGCGCACGTTTGGCATGGAATCACTCTTCCGGCAAGTAGGCATTTACAGCAGCCGCGGGCAGCTCTACGAACCCGTCGACGTTCACACGCTGCTTTACTACAAGGAAGCGAAGGACGGACAAATCCTCGAAGAAGGCATCACCGAGGCGGGCTCGATGGCTTCGTTCATGGCCGCGGGTTCCGCGTACGCCACGCACGGCATCAATACCATCCCATTTTTTATTTACTATTCGATGTTTGGACTGCAGCGCATCAGCGATTTCATTTGGGCCGCGGCGGATATGCGCTGCCGCGGATTCATGCTGGGCGGAACGGCGGGACGCACGACGCTTGCGGGCGAAGGTTTGCAACACCAGGACGGCAACAGCCATATTCTCGCTCTGCCAATACCGACGATGCGCGCGTACGACCCTGCGTTTGCGTACGAGATTGCCGTCATCATCCAGGACGGGATCCGCCGCATGTATAAGGACGGTGAAAGCATTTTTTATTACATCACCGTGATGAACGAACCTTACGCGATGCCTCCGATGCCCGCGGGCGCCGAGAGCGGGAT
Source organism: uncultured Acidobacteriota bacterium (assembly GCA_963804145.1). Lineage (GTDB taxonomy): Bacteria > Acidobacteriota > Terriglobia > Acidiferrales > UBA7541 > Palsa-360. The sequence continues at coordinate 331,842 of CAWDPI010000016.1, forward strand.
CCTCAAAGGCATGTACAAATTCCGCGCGTCGACAAACAAGAAATCGAAACTGCGCGCGCAACTTTTTGGAAGCGGCGCCATCCTGCGCGAGGCTCTGAAGGCGCAGGAAATCCTGGATGAAAAATACGGCGTGTCCGCGGATGTGTGGAGCGTCACGAGCTACAAGGCTCTTTATAGCGACGGGATTGATGCGGAACGCTGGAACCTTTTGCATGCGGGCGAAAAACCGCGCGTGCCGTATGTCACCGAGTGCCTTGCCGATTCGGACGGCGTGCTCGTCGCGGCGACAGATTATCTCAAGACGTTGCCCAATCTCATCAGCCGGTGGACGCCGCGGAGGCTCGCCTCGCTCGGCACCGACGGGTTTGGCCGCAGCGAAAGCCGCGAGGCGCTGCGTGACTTTTTTGAAGTGGACGCGCGATTCATCACGCTCTCCACGCTGTATGAGTTGTTCCGTGAGGGGAAAATCGAGTCGGCGGTCGTGCAAAAGGCCATCCAGGATCTCGAAATCAAGATTGACAAGCCGAATCCGCTGTTCTCATAAAAAATATGATCGTCGGCGCATCCCAGCCTGCACCGGAGAAATCAAGGAAGTCTGAACTTATTGTTGTTGCGGCGCTGATCCTCCGTGACTCCAAGGTTCTGGTCTGCCAGCGGCGTCGCGACGATTCGCACGGGCTGCAATGGGAATTCCCGGGCGGAAAAGTCGAACCCGGCGAAATCCCGCAAGATGCCCTGGCGCGCGAACTTCGCGAAGAACTCGGAGTAGAGGCCACGATCGGCAGAGAACTTTTTCGCGCCCGGCACCGCTACCGCGAATCTCAGCCGGAACTCGAAGTGATTTTCTTTCAGGCTAGCGTCGATCGCGCCGCTCCGCTGCAAAATCTGGTCTTTGAGGGGTTCGAGTGGGCCGATCCCGCTTCGTTGCCGAAATATGATTTCCTGCAGGCTGACGAGAAATTTGTCGCGCTGCTGGCGTCGCGCGCGATTGCGCTGGATTAGTAGCAAAGGCATCCGCCGCGGCGGACCTGTGCGCTTTTCGGCACGTTGGCAACCGCGAAAACCGCACAGCCAGGAGTGGCTTTGCTACATAAATCTTCCACACAATTTCATGTCAAGATGCGGCCGCCGTCGACAACAATTACTTGTCCGGTGACGAAATCAGACTGGGCGAGAAACACGACGGCATCGTCAATATCCTTCGCCGTGCCGGTCCGGTGCAGCGGCGCGCGGCGGATGAAATCTTCGGCAAGCTCGGGCGCGTCGCCGGGAAAAGAAATCGTGCCGGGGGCGATGGCGTTCACCGTGATTTCTGGGGCGAGGGCGCGAGCGAGGCAGCGCGTCAGCATGATGACGCCCGCCTTGGATACGCAGTAATGCGTGTAGGCCGGCCAAGCGAGCAAGCCGCCGAGCGAAGCGAAGTTGATAATTCGGCCCTGGCCGCTGCGCCGCAACATCGGCGTTGCAGCCTGGGAACACAAAAATTGTGATTTTAGATTGGTGTTGAGGATGCGGTCCCATTGCTCTTCGGTCAGCTCCTCAAATTTTGCGGGAAAGAACATTCCAACATTGTTAACGAGGATATCCAGACGCCCGAATTCTTTTTCCACCGCGGCGAACAGCGCGGTCACATCGTTCTTCTTCGAGACATCGGCCTGGATCGCTACCGCGCGTCTTCCCATCGCCGCGATTTGCGCAACGACTTCGTCCGCCTCGGCCTTCGAGCCGCGGTAGTTGACGGCTACGTCCGCGCCTTCGGACGCGAGTCGCAAGGCTACGCTTCGGCCGATGCGTTTGGCCGCACCGGTCACCAGCGCTACTTTGTCTGCTAGAGATGATTGCGGCACGAAATTTCTCTCCTTATCGTTCCGAGAAACATCCTAACGCATTTATCTGAGTGTAGCGCGGGCTTCACCCTGTGGATTTTCCGCAGCGCGATCAAAATCAAAACCCACCGGCTGAAGCCTGCGCTACTTTTCGGGGGCAGCTTGGAGGCTGTCGGGAAAATGGATATGATGTGTCGGCTCATTTTAAACCGATACGCGAGGACAACCTGATGGAAACGATACGCACGGAAAACGTTACGCTGAAGGTCGCGGACGGAACTTCCATGAACGCTTACGTCGCAACTCCTGCGGGGGACGCGAAAGTGCCGGGCCTGCTGGTGTTTCAGGAAGCGTTCGGCGTGAACGCTCATATCCGCGACGTGACGGACCGCTTCGCGAAGCAAGGGTACGTCGCGGTCGCGCCGGAAATGTTTCACCGCACGGGGCCGGGATTTGAAGGCGTCTACTCGAATTTTCCGGCCTGCATGCCGCACATGCAGGCGCTCACGCCCGACGGGATGATCGCCGACGCGCGCGCGGCGTTTGACTGGCTGCAAAAGAATCCGCGCGTCTTGCCGAACGCGACCGCCTGCGTCGGCTATTGCATGGGCGGGCGCGTTTCGTTTCTGGCCAACTCGGCGATTCCGCTGAAGGCGGCGATTTCGTTCTACGGCGGGGGGATCGTTCCGTCGCTTCTGCCACGCGCTGCCCAACAGCATGGCCCGATTCTTTTCTTCTGGGGCGCCCTCGATTCGCACATTCCCAAGGAACACATTCGCGCGATCATCGACGCCATGCAGGAAGCGAAGAAGACCTATGTGAACGTCGAATTCTCCGATGCCGACCACGGATTTTTCTGCGACGTGCGCCCCAGTTACAAGGAGACCGCTGCGAAGCAAGCGTGGGAGCTGGCGCTGAAGTTTCTTTCGACGTATGTGAAGGGGTAGAGTGAAGTGACTGGTGGCTGGACGGGGGGAATCACGTGGATCAACGAATGCTGGACACGCTCGCGATCAAGGAGGTGGTCGAGAACTGGGCCGTGTATCGCGACTCCGGGGACTGGGAGCGGTTCCGCACCGTGTGGCATGAGGAAGGCGTCATGATGGCGACGTGGTTTCAAGGGTCCTTCGAAGAGTTCATCCGAGTCAACAAAGAGGGATGGGACAAGGGCGTCAGCATCCTGCACTTGCTCGGAGGAACATCGGTCGAGGTCGCCGGCACGCGCGCCATCGCGCAAACGAAGATGACAATTTCGCAGCGCGCGCCGGTGCATGGGGTGCTCGTGGACGTCCTTTGCACCGGCCGCTTCTACGACTTTTTTGAAAAGCGCAACGATCGGTGGGCGATTGTTTTGCGGCGGCTATTCTATGAAAAAGACCGCATGGATCCGGTGGATCCGTCAAAAACAGTGCAACTCGATCCGAAAATTCTCGGGCAATTTCCCGAAGGCTACCGGCATCTGGCCTACCTGCAATCCGGCCTGGGCTTCAAGGTCAAAGTGGATATGCCCGGGCTGAGAGGTCCCGACGCGGACGCGCTGTACGCGTTGGGAAAGAAATGGCTGGCAGGTGGGGCTCTTTGAAGACGGAGAGCCAATCGACGGACGCAAGTGAGAGGTTTGCCTGGCGGTCAAGAACCTAGATAAAAATCACTGAGAAGCTCACGACGAGCGGTCTGAATCGCATTGCGAGAGGGCTAGCGGTGAGCTGTCCCCGCGCGCAAACGCTTCAAACGCCTCCATGGTAGTTGATCGAGCGTTGGATACCATACTTTCAACGCGGAGCAGACGGACGGCAACACCGAACTCACCAAAGGGCAACTGCTCGACCCGCACGACCTCGCCTAAGTACTCCAGGTTGAGACAACCAAATGCCGGTACCACGTGCAAATGTATGCCGGGCAGGTAGGAAGCTCTCTCCGTGATGAAGTAGAACCCGCTGCGGCTGAGATCCCTCATATTGCGAACTTCCTCGAAATGCCCGCCCTTTGAATCGGCCGGCTGCACATAGACAAGGCGATCGACTTGAACGCGAGGCTCGCGGCGCCGGTCCAACCGGTCTGGGGGAGCATCTTCTTCTTTCTGGGAAAAAATCCTTTGTTGGAGCTCATTCACGGCGTACTCCCTCAAGGCCAGAGGCTCATCTCCTTTGAGGAGAGAGCTCTCGCTAATTCATCGTCTCGAAGAGATAGGCTACGCTTCGTACCGGGGAGCGTCCATAGAGCACCGGTACCATCCGAAATGCCCCAATAGTTTTGCGGATTATGAGTGGACGCGAGCCTTGCAGGGCCTCGCGGATCAGTGCGGAATCAGGGGCAGGAATACTGTAACGACTAAACTTCCTTCGCCTTCCTGATCAAAGCCCTGGGCGAATACGCATTCGCTTTGTACTGGCTCAACATGCGGTGGGTATTGAAGAAGCTGGCGTTCAGAGAGATGCACGATCGCATGACGTGCGCGTAGGCTTCGGGCGCGCGGTAGTACATGGGAACGATCTGGTGCTCGAGTTTGTCGTAGAGCGAGGCGACCTCGGCCGCCGATTCGTCGCCAACGATCTTGCTGTCGTAACCGATGGCCCAGCCGGTGACGCCCTCGACGCAGCCCTCGACCCACCAGCCGTCCAGCACGCTCAGGCTGGGAACGCCGTTCAGGGCCGCTTTCATGCCGCTCGTGCCGGAAGCCTCCTGAGGACGCTGCGGCGTATTCAGCCAGAGATCGACGCCGGCAGTAATGAGCTTGGCAAGCGCCATGTTGTAGTTCTCAAGGTAAACGATCTTGATGTTGTGATTGAGTCCGGAGGCGGCCTGGATCACGCGCTGGATCAGGGCTTTGCCGCCTGCATCGTTCGGATGGGCTTTCCCTGCGTACAAAATCTGGATTGGGCCGGCGGACTGAGCGATGTATTTCAGGCGCTCGATGTCCTTGAAAAGCAGGTCAGCGCGTTTGTAGGTCGCCGCGCGGCGCGCGAAGCCGATGGTCAGGACCGAATCGTCCAGCTGAACTCCGGATCGTTTCAGCACTTCTTTGATCAGCGCCGCCTTGGCAAGACAATGGGCCTTGCGGATGTCCTCGACCGGAATTCCCACGGCGTAACGCATGTACGCGTTGTCGCGGCGCCACTCCGGGATCTCGCGGTCGAACAATTCCTGGAATTGCGGCGACGCCCACGTGGCAGCATGAACCCCATTCGTAATTGCGTGAATCGGGAATTGGGGAAACATGTGCTGCGAGACTTCGCCGTGGCGCATGGCCACGCCGTTCACGTACCGCGAAAAGTGAATGGCCAGGTCCGTCATGTTGAGCATGTTCGCGTTGGCGAAGCCCGACTGCTGCAACAAACCCGTCCTGTATTCTCCGAGCACCTGGCGCACCAGATCCCAGGGAAACCGGTCATGGCCCGCCTCCACCGGGGTGTGCGTCGTAAACACGCAGCGGCGGCGCACCACTTCGATATCCGCTTCCACGGCCACGGTGTACTTGCGAAGCTTGAGCTGCTCTTCCAGCATCGCCAGGGTGAGGAACGCGGCGTGCCCTTCGTTCATGTGATAGCTTCCGATGTGCGAGACGTTCAGGTGCCGCAGCAGAGCGATGCCGCCGATCCCGAGCAGAACTTCCTGGCAGATTCGATGGTGCTGGTCGCCTGCGTAGAGTGCATCGGTCAGGGTACGGTCGTAATCGGAGTTTTCCGGCACGTCCGTATCCAGCAGATAGACGGGCACGATGAACCCGGATAAGCCGTGGACGCTATAGCGCCATGCGCGGACGTGGACGTCGCGATCCTCGATGCGAACTGTAAACGCCACTTCGACCGAGGGAAGCACGGTTTCCGGCTGCCACGGATCGGGCTCCTCAAGTTGATTGCCCTGTTGATCGATGCGTTGCCGGAAATAGCCGTTTCTGTAGGCCAGAGAGATCGCCACCATGGGCAGTTCCAGGTCGGCTGCCGACCGGAGCATGTCTCCCGCGAGAATGCCCAATCCCCCGCCATAGGAAGGAATCGCCGGGTCCAGGGCGATTTCCATGCAAAAGTAGGCAATCTTTGGAGTGGTCTTCTCCGTCACCATAAGGGAATCATAGCATCGCGGCCTTACTCACGGCCCTAGGCGATCTCGCCGGACGTTTCGTAAACTACATTGATTCTTACAGAGTGAAGGCCAGATGAAAAGGGGGTTAAATGGCAGCCATTCCTGTGAGTTCGGCCCGATCTGAGAGGCGTCTGCAACGCAACCCGGCGTACAATGGGCGACTAGGTTAGAGGCCCGGAAGGGTGGGTTGAGTAGGACAGGCTTCAAGCCTGTCTCTTCTGCCCGGCCGGGACGTAAGCAAAAGCAGACGGGCTTGAAGCCCGTCCTACAAATCGGGCCCTGGAGGAAAACATGCGTCACGCAATTCTGGGAGCAGGCGGCGTCGGAGGGATTATTGGCGTGGCGCTGGCGAAGTCGGGGGAGTCGGTCACGCTGGTGCTTCGGCCAGAAGCATTGAAAGACTATCCAGCGGAGCTTTCGCTCGAGAGTCCTCTGGGCACGTTCAGCGTCCCCGTGGAGCGCGCTGCGAGCGTCGCAGCGCCCTACGATGTGCTGTGGATCACGGTGAAGGCCACGCAGCTCGAGGCCGCGCTGCGCAGCGTCACGGTGAATCCCGCCCAAATTGGCGCGGTCGTTCCGTTGCTGAATGGGATTGATCACGTGGCGTTGCTCCGCGCGCACTTTGGACATGACCGGGTCGTCCCGGCAAGCATTGGCGTGGAGGCGGAACGAGTCGCGCCGGGGAAAATCGTTCATCGGGGGATGGCCATACGTCTTTCGTTCTCTTCAATCGGCGAGAGCAGGCTGGCGGCCACGGTCGAGGAATTCAAGAAATTCGGCTTTACCTGTCAATTTGTCGCCGATGAGATGAAGATTCTTTGGACCAAGCTGTCTTTCCTCGCGCCCTTTGCGCTGACGACCACGGCTGCGGGGCTGACCATCGGCGAAGTGAATCGCGATCCGGCTTGGCGGAAGAGGCTGGAGGCTGTGGCTCACGAAGTTGCCGCCGTGGGAACGGCCAGCGGGACGCCGCTCGACGTTTCGAAAATCATCACGTTTTTTGACAAGACGCCGCAGGGAGGGCGCAGCTCAATGCAGAAGGACGTGGCCGCGGGGAACCCGCCCGAATTGGACGCGATCGCCGGGCCAATCATGCGCGGCGCGGAGGAACATGGGATCGATGTTCCGGTCACGCGGGAACTCGCGGCGATGATTCGCGGAAAATCTGCGGTCGCAAACAAAGGGTGATCCACAAAAACAAACGAAGGATTTAACACAGAGGACACAGATGAAAAACAGAGAGGGCGTTCCGCTCTGAATTTCTCTGTGTCCTCTGTGTTGAAATATTTTTCAACGTGTCCGCCGACGAAGACCGCAGATTAATCGCCGGAGGCAGCGGCCTTGGCCTGCTCCGGATGCGAGAGCGGCATGGATACCAAATGCTCGGAGAGGAACCAGACCTGCAACTCGTTGCCGCGAATCACGTCGCTTACCAGCAGATCGTTGGTTCCATCGTCGCCGACTTCGACTGCTTCGCGAGCCATGGTGCGTGCTTCCTTCAGGATAAATTCGTGGGCTTCGAGAAGGCGCGAAATCTGCACGGGCACTTCTTCCCTACCGCGTGGCGGGCGCGGAATAATGGTCGTTTCCGCGACGTCCGCCGCCATGGCGATGCTGACGCCGCCGAGCAGTTGAATCCGTTCGGCAATGGCGTCAACGAGTTCGTCCTGCTCGCCGTGATGTTTGTCAAAGAGCAAATGCAATTGGTAGAACGTGGCGCCCGCGACCTGCCAGTGATGCTTCTTGTACATGTCGCGCAACGTCATGGTATCTGCAAGAATTTGGTTCAGGTTGTTGATGCTCGATTCACAGGCGGTCTCATCGAGGGCGATCGGTAATTTGGCAATTCTTCCGAAGGGCTGGATTTCCTTGGCATGCTGGTGCAGGACCGGCTTGGCGCGTTGCGCGCCCGATTCCAATTGGTTGATGCGTGTCGCAACATCCCGCTTCCTGGGGCTCATGGGGTGCCTCCTTGAATTTCTGCGGTCGCGGACAGGGTCACTTCCCGTATACGCCCGCATCTGTCCTGCTGTCAAGGAAAGTAGAGATCTGCCACAGAGACACAGAGGCACAGAGAAAGTCGGAAGGTGCCTCGCCATACCCGTTCCGCTTCTCTATGCCTCTGTGTCTGTTTCCTCAGATTTTCTCTGTGTTCTCTGTCTTAAAGGTTTTGCATTTGAACTTAGTTAGGCAGAAGCACCGAGTCGATCACATGGATCACGCCATTGGATTGGAACACGTTCGTGATGGTGACTCTGGCCATGCCGCCCTTTTCGTCGGTGAGGACGATGTCCTTGCCCATCATTTCCGCCCACAGCTTGCCGCCGCTTACGGTGGTCAACTCCGCCCTGCCGTTGCCGGCCTTGATGGCCTTGGCGATTTCTCTCGAGTCCATTTTGCCGGAAACGACGTGGTAGGTGAGAATTTTCGTCAGTGTGGCTTTGTTTTCGGTCATCAGCAGCGTGTCGACCGTGCCAGCGGGGAGCTTCGCGAACGCTTCATTTGTCGGCGCGAACACGGTGAAAGGCCCGGGCCCCTGGAGTGTATCCACCAGACCGGCTGCCTTGACGGCGGCCACCAGCGTCGTGTGATCGTCGGAATTCAACGCGTTCTGAACGATGTTCTTGGACGGGAACATTTCATGGCCGCCCACCATGGGATTATTTGCTGCCAGGATGGCACTTGCTGCAATCAGCGTGATGACACACATTTGCGCAATCTTCTTCATTTCGTTTGCCCTCTCTTCAATTGTGATTTGCCCTGCAGCATGTACTACGAGGGCCGCAGAGGATTGGATGAGACCTTTGCCGGATTTTTGACTTTAGGAAATTTACTTAAGGGAGCGCAATTGCAAGTCTCATCCGCGGGGGATTGGAGGCGGGATTGGCGCGTGCTATTATTTGGGAACTGCCGCAGTGCTATTCTGCCAAGTTTGGAAGGGTGGAGGGATTGATGCGCTCGTATCAACGCTATGTCTTCTGGTTTGCCGCACTCGCTATCGCAGCTTGGACGGCGCCGCGCGCCTTCGTATTTGCCGGGGACACGCCTCCGCTGAAATTGGTTCAGACCATCGAGCTGAAGGATATTCGCAGCGGCGAGCCCGACGTTTCGGCGGATCAGCTGGCCAAGAATCTGACCACTACGCGCATGGTGGGCGTGCAAAACCATTTCGACCACCTGACGCCCGATCTAAAAAACAACCGCCTATTCGTCGTCCCGGAAGATAACAAGTCGATCGAAGTCTACAACATTCGCACCGGCAAATTTGTACACAGCATCAAGGGAATCGGCGTGGGGCATTCAGTCGTGTACCGCGCGGACATTGACAGAATTTTCGTGACTGACGGCTCCGACGGCGATTTGAAAATTTTCAAAGGGAACTACTTACGAGCTTTTGAAGAGCGTGAAACTCCTCGCGGATTCGGATGCAACCGGCTATGACCCTGGGACGCACAACCTTTACATTGCAGACGGCGGGCTGGATGCAAAACTCACCTACACGTTCCTCGAAATCGTGAACACAGATACGGGTGAGAAGGTAGGCCAAATCAAGATCGATTCCAATCGCCTGGAAGCCATGGTGGTCGAGAAATCGGGATCCAGGCTTTTTCTGAACATGACCGAGAAGAACTCCATCGGAGTGATTGACCGGAAGAAGCAGGCCGTGGCTGCGGTCTGGCCGCTGACGTGTAAGGTGAACGCGTCCGTCGCCTTTGACGAAAAACATCATCGGCTTTTCGCCGGATGCCGTGATGGCAACATGAATGTGCTGGATTCCGAGACGGGAAAGGTGCTGCAGAATCTCCCAATCTCCACCGGCGTCGACGACATGGTGTTTGATCCGGCGAGCCAGCGCGTTTACGTGGCCGCCGGAGAGGGATTCGTCAATGTGTACAAGGAAATCGATCCGGACCACTTTGAAGCCGTCGGGAAAATTCCCACTGGTCCGCTGGGCAAGACCGGCTTATTGGTGCCGGCATTGAAAGAATACTTTGTGGCCGTGCCGCCACACGGGGATAAGTGCGCGGAGGTCATGGTGTTCGCTGTGCAGTGAGTAGCACAGGCATCCGCCGCGGCGGACCTGTGCGGGTTTTGCGACCGTTGGTAGGCGTGGATAAGTGGAAGTATTGAAAACCGCACAGGCAAGAGTGCCTGTGCTACTTAAACCATCCCCAGGCGGCCAAGACGATCAACCTTCGCCTCCGACTTCGACCTCGCCGCTGCCCTCGCACTTCTGGCAATGGCCGCTGCCCCCGCAGTAAGAGCAGGAAGAATCACTCCCGAATCCGCTTGATGCCGCGGAGTAGGTTTCCCCTGCGGTTTTTCCGCTGCCGTGGCACATGGAGCAATTTCCGTCGCCGGGTGAATCGCAATCGTGGCACATATGGGTGGACAAGTTGCACCTCCCGCCATGTCCGGGGATTGTGCTCGCGTTTCGGTCCCGTGTCAAACACATGCTGAAATTGAGGGTTTGAGTAGCGCGGGCTTTTTACCCCGAGCATTTCTGAGGGGCAGCCTGCGGGGGTTAGTTCATGCAAGGACGAAACCCCGGCAGGCTAACTGCCGGGTAAAGCGCTACTTAGCCCGCCAACAAGCGCTTCTCAGCCTCTTGCACGGCCTCGTAAATCTGATCGAAGCTTTCGATCGCGAACAGACGCTTCTGAATCTCGTCGACTTTGACGGGAGTCGCGAGAACATCGTCCAGATTAAAATCTCTGATCTCGCAGCCTTCCTCGATCACGTTCGTGCACTCTCGATGAGAGCTGATGACGCCGCTGCCATAAACCTTTATTTTTCCACCTTGCCGGATCAGCCCAAACTCAACCGTGTACCAGAAGAGGCGGCCCAATCGTTCGAGAATGTCCGCGTCTTTTGCTTTTGCGCAAATGCTGCCGTAGTGCTGCAGGAAATCCGCAAATACGGGATGCGCATGCATCGGGACATGCCCGAAGACGTCGTGAAAAATGTCCGGCTCGGGAATATATTCGAGGGAATCGCGGCTGCGCAGCCATGTGGTTGTCGGAAATTTGCGCGCGGCAAGCATTTCAAAAAAAGCTTCTCCGGGGAGAAATCCGCTCACTGGCGTCGTGCTCCAACCGGTGCGGGGCCCGATTCGATCGCTGATCGCATAAAGATTTGGCAGCCGGTCATCCTGCAAGCCGATAATTTCGTATCCTTCGAGGTACTCCTGGCAGGCGTAGGCATCCACCTGCGGGCGCCGGCGACGGACCAATTCAGCCCAAACGGCGTGTTGCTCAGGCGAGTAGTCCTGATATTTCTGTTCGATGAGATAAGGCGCTGCGGCCACGAGAGGTTCAGTTGGCATGGCGTTCCTCCTCTCGCCGTGGGGTCTGTATTAGAGTTTATCAAAAATGAGCAGGGCTGAATGGCGCGGAACGCTGCGTCACTCCCTAACCGATACCCCTGCTGGCGAAAAGTCCTTTGGAATCGTGGAATATTTACTTAATGATGGGCACCAGCGCGGCGCCGGCAGGCCTCCACTTTCCGTTTTCTTTGGCGAACATGCGCAGCACCCGTGTTTCGGTACCCGCAACTGAGCCGTCCCTACTTTCGCGCCGGAGGAACGTGTGATCGGTGGCCAGTGCAAAATTGTCGTAGACCGCCATCAGCTTGAAATCGTCGGGATGCGGACCGACGCCCGGCGATGGATGCGCCGCTCTCTGGGCGGCAACCATCTCCGCCTTGGTTTGAACCTTGCCGGCAATGGAGATCTCGAAAAATTGATCGGTCCAAAATTGGCTGCGGAATTCGACGCACTCCTTGTAATCCTTGTGATAAGGGGTCGCGCCCGCGCTGCACAGCCACTGCTGGTCCACATCCCACAGCGTCTTTTCGAGCTCCGTCCACTCCTTGCTGCCCATTTTTGGCGTCTGTTTGGCCGGCTCCTGGCCGAATGCCAACGCCGAAACGGCCATCGCCGCGACGAAACACAGCACGCGAATCGCTCTCACAGTCAGCCTCCTCAATACAATTCGATTTGATTTTGTAGCGCTACACCAACACTCAGCCCGCCACCCGCCGGGCATCGCGTCGCAGGATACCACCACTTTCAAAATCCAGTGCGGAGTTGCGACGGGAAATTCCGCATTCTCAAATCAGGCGCGTTCTTTGAGGTGGGCGTATGTTGCAGTGAGCCGCTCGCGGATGTAATCGGCGCCCGTGATGGGCGGATACTTTGGCGCGGCGCCGGCCTTGAGGCAACTTGGCAGGACTTCGACGCGGGCGTCGGGATTGGGGTCGAGGAAAAAGGCGGCGGAATAGCGGTCGCGGAGCGGGATGGCGACACGGTGCGGTGTCGAGACATACAGGTCGTCCGTCCAGCGCATCAGGCAGTCGCCGATGTTGCAGACGAATGTGCCGGGAATATGCGGCGCGTCGATCCACGCGCCGGTTCTTGCGCGGACCTGCAGGCCAGCCACTCCATCCGTGGCCAGAATCGTCAGGTTGCCGTAGTCGGTGTGCGCGCCGGCGCCGCTGTCCGGGGCGCGGTCGCGGGCGGCCGGCTGGGGCGGGTAGTGCAACATGCGCAGCGTCGCGAGCGGGGCGTCCAGCTTGTCCTCAAAAAAATCCTCGTCGATTCCGAGATCGAGCGCGAAGCCACGGTGAATCCGGCGGCCAAGAGCCCAGCACGCGTCGTAATAAGCGAGGACCTTATCCCGCCACCCGGGAATCGCCGGCCACAGATTGACGCCGCGAAACGGTTTGCCCGCAAGCACCTCGGAATCATCGGCGGCCAGCTCCAAGCCCACGTTGTAGGCTTCCTTGTAGTCCGAATGGGCGGCGGCTTGATCCAGCCGCTCTGCCTCGAGCGCGACGTAGCCGCGATTGTGGGGCGACCGCTTGATCGAATACTCTTCCTTCGCGGCGGCAGGCATGGCAAAAAAAGCACGAGCCGCGGCGAACAGGCCATCGCGCAGGGATTCGGAGATGCCGTGTCCTGAAACGTAGAAGAAACCAATCCCGCGGCAGGCGCTGCCGAGCTCAGACGCGATGGCAGCTCGGTCGGAGAGTTTTGAGGAAGTCAACCCCGAGACATCGACAACGGGAAGCGTGTTCATCGTTGGACTCCCCCGCAGTGAAAAATCCGGTCCGCACAAATGCGGGTCAAACCATGCGGGAAGCGCATTATAATATGCGCCGGCCGTCGTAGACAAAAAATCGCGCCAAGGAAAGAAAAACCGCAATCGAGGAGTTTATGCCAAACGAGCAGCAATCCTCCATGGATCTCGAACATTTTGTGATCGCGCTTCCCAAGGCGGAACTCCACCTGCATCTCGAAGGCGCAGTCTCGGCATCCACCGCGATTGAACTCGCGAGAAAGCACGGCTTGCCAACGCGGGACTTCGAGGATTCCTCGAAAGCTTTCCATTTCGCCGACCTAGCCGAATTCCTCAGAGCCTATGACGTCATCTGCCGCTCCATCGTGGACGCAGAGGATTTTCATCGTGTCACGTATGAAGCGCTAGCGCGGTGCGCGGCCAGCGGCGCGCGCTACGTGGAGTTCTTCTTCAGCCCGCCGCCGCATCTCGAAAATGGCGTGGCCTACTCGACGATGCTCGACGGCATCACCGCCGGAATGCGCGACGCCGAGCGCGACTTGCACATCCACTCGCGCCTGGTTCCGGCGATCAATCGCGAACTCGGCCCCGACACCGCCATGAAATTTCTCGATTTCGTGCTTTCAGACAGGCGCGAGGAAGTGATCGGAATTGGTCTTGATTACGACGAAGCCGGCCATCCGCCGGGACCCTACGCGGACGTCTATCGCCGTGCCAAGAACGCGGGACTGCACGCGACCGCCCATGCGGGCGAGAACGGCCCGTCAGAAAATGTGGGCGTATCGCTTGACCTGCTCGGGTGCGAACGAATCGATCATGGCTACCATGTGGTCGACGATCCGGCGCTCGTCGCCGCCTGCCGGGAACGAGGGACGATTTTCACCGTGTGTCCGACCACCACGACTCATACCACTACGTTTCGTGATCTGGCATCTCCGGAGCATGCGATCCGCCGCATGTCCGCGGCCGGGCTTCAGCTGGTGATCAATACGGACGATCCGGCACTGTTTCGGACCGATCTCGCGAAGGAATATGTCCTGGCCTCCGAAAAATTGGGATTCACCCCGCGGCAATTGGGCGAAATCGCACTCAATGGGCTGCGCGGCTCCTGGCTCGATGACGTTACCAAGCGGCGGTGGATTTCGGACTGGAGCTCCGAAATCGATCGCCTGGTGGCGGATGCGGCTGGCCTCCCTCCCGGCGCACCGGGAATGAATGCCGGCGGCGGGGCGTAGGAAAAGGGACGCGCTTCAGTGGTTCCGTACTGAGCAGAACCGGCCTGCTTACCGCACGCCTCCCACATTTTTCACCGGACCCGTATAGCCCTCGAAACGTTTCCTCAGCTCTTCGAGCTGCTTCGTATTGGTGAGGAACGCGCGGTAGCTGTTAACCACCTTGTAGGAGAGGATGGGCTTCCAGCCGTAGGGGGCGGGGACGTCCGAGCGCGGCGACCAGTTCCCTGTTTTTGCCTGGACCTCAGGCGAGAGATACCACGAGAGGAAAAGTTTCGCGGCATTGGGGTGCGGCGCTGATTTGAAAATCGCCGTGGTGAATGGCCAGATGGGAAGCGGATCGGATTGCGGAAACGCGACAGCTTGCACGAGGCCCAGATTTTTCTGGTCCATGCTTATGCTGGTGATGGTATCGAAAGTAACGAGATTTTCTCCTGACGCGATGCTGCGCACGACGCCGAGATGACCCTGGATAAAATTCGGCTGGTTGGCCATGTAGCGGTCCATGTAGGACCAGCCGTATTTCTGGACGATGTTGTAGAAAACGTAGAGCGTGGCGTCATCATCGGCGGGATAACAGCTGACCACCTTGCCCTTGAAGCGCGGGTTGAGGAAGTCGAGCGCCGAGCGCGGCACGTCTTCGGGCTTCACTAAATTGGGATTGTAGGCATAGGTGTGCGCGTTGATATTGATGGCGACGAAGGCTCCGCCCGGATCTTTAAAGCTGGCGTCGATCTTGTCGAAGCCTTGCGGCTTGAACTCGAGAAGCGCGCCTTGCTCCTTCCAGCGCGCGAAGTCCTGCAAGGTTTGGAACATGGCCATGTCGACTTCGAGTTTGCCTGCGGCGAGCTGCGCGTCGATTTTCTTGTCGAGCACGTTGCTGAAGCCACCGGTGACGGACACGTTGATGCCAGGGTAGCGCGCGGAAAAATCCTTGGCCGCGGCGTCCCACGGCGCCGTCGGGCCGCCGGTGTAGAGGATCAGCGCGCCTTCGGATTTGGCTTTGCTGTAGATCGCGTCGAGGTTTTGCGATCGCGCCGGCGTCGGGCGGATCAAAAGTGCGGCGATAGTCATCACCAGGAAAGTCGATCCGATGACGAGTGGCGCGAGCCTTGACTTGTTCATTTCAGTCCTCCTCTTGATCACGCGAGCAGCGCTTCAGCCAGGGGCTAAAGCCCTTCTCTTTTGAGGTCCATATCGGCGCGGCTAAAGCCGTGCCCCACAAACATCTTTGTAGGGTCGGGTTTCAACCCGGCCAAAACTTGGCTACATGCATTCGGCTTTAGCCGCTGGCGCTTTGCCCCTCGCCCCCAGTTCACGTTTGCGTGCAACTAGGATTAGCGGCTTGCAGACTCCTTCGCGTGCGCCAGCAGCGCGTCTAACGCGGCGCGATCCAAATATTTTCCCTGGACCACGACGGCGCGAATTTTCTGTGTGTTGTGAATGTCGTCGAGCGGATTGGCTTCGAGCAGCACAAGGTCGGCGGCTTTTCCGTTGGCGACCGTACCGAAATCATCGGTGCGGCCGAGAAATTTCGCGGCGTCCAGCGTCACAGATTGCAGCGCTTCGAGCGGAGTGAAACCGGCGTCCACCAGCGCGGCGAGCTCATTGTGTAAATCGAATCCCGGAATGACGAACGGAGGGCCTCCCGCGTCCGTGCCGCCAAGCATGGAAACTCCGTCGCGATGATATTCGCGCGTGATGGCCAGCTCCTCCTGGTACGCGGCCCTGTGCAGCATCCAAAATTCCGGCGGGTAGTCCTTCATCAGTCGATCGCGCAGATCGTTCCACTCTTTCCGGTCTTTCGCTCCGATATACGTAAGCAGAGGATTTTTCGCGACGGCGTCATCGTTGAGAAAGGGCACGATCCTTATCGCGACGAGTGTCGGAACCTGCCACGTTCCATTTTTCACGAACAGCACTGCCAGATTCTTGAGCCGCTCGGGATCGTAACCATCCACTTCCAGTTTCAACAGGGCCAGCTCGCGCGCGGCTTTTTCGGCAGGGCTCGACGGCGGCGAATCGCTCAGATGCACGATTTGATCGAAATTCTTCGACGATTCTTCCAGGCTGCCGAACAAGTGCTCGATGCTGAGCTGGCCCGCGGTCGAGGCGTCGCTCGCCCAGATGCCCTGCGGGAGATGCCCGGCGAAGGGCAGGCCCACTTTTTTCGATTCCTCGGCGATGGCGTAATATTCGTCCGGCGTCAAATTGTCGAACACTTTGATGAAATCGACGCCGCTCTGCTTGAGCGAATCGACGATGGCGCGGCCCTCGGCGGGATCGTGGACCACGACGGAGTGATCCGGATGAGCGGGATTCAGGCCATCGACCAGCGGGCCCGGAAATCACCATGTGCGGTCCTAGCAGTTCTCCGCTGACGACTTGCGCAGCGCCAGCGTTTCAACTCGTCAAGATGCCCGCCCATGTTGCGCACGCCCAGGACGCCGTTAGCGATGAACATCGGAAACGTGCGGTCGGTCTCCCAGACGTGCACGTGCATGTCCCACAGTCCGGGAATCACGAACAGGCCGCGCGCGTTCACGACTTGCGCGCCTTTCGGGGCATGTACTCTTTTCGCGTCGCCGACTTGCGAGATGCGATTCCCTTCCACGGCAACGGTTTGGTCAGGCTTGGCCGGCCCGCCCATTGTGTCTATGACCGTAACGTCCGCAATCTCGAGCGGCTTGGAATCAAACTGCTTGTTCTGCGCCGACGAGACGAGCGGAGCGAGACACGCCAGGCACAGCACGGCAAATTGCTTCACAAGTTCCTCCGGGATTCTCACTATATATCAACTTCCTGATTTGGATGCGTTTGGTAGGATGAGGAGAGGGGAACTCGCCGAGGGATAAGATCATCTGTGTGTTACCGGGCAGCCTGCGCGGCGTCACAGGCGGGCCGGCAATCCCCGGCTACCTCAAGACAAATTTTTGTAACCCACCGAGGCCAATCTTCTTCTAAGATAGGGTGGAGTTCACGTTGACGGAGGGACTATGGCTGCTAAATCGCTTTTGATTTGCATGATGGCGGGTTCTCTATTTTTGGTTGTTCCCGCGCGAGGGCAGGAACAGATGCAAGATCGCGCGGCCGTCCAGTTGCCTGATGGCGACGCCAAGGAACTCATCAGTGACACCTGCTCGGCGTGCCATAGCCTGACCAACATCACCAATTCGCAGGGGCACTCGCCCGCAGAGTGGAAAACCACGGTCGCCATGATGCTGAACGTCGGCGCCGCAGTGCCCGCGGATAAAGTCGACATGGTCACGAATTATCTGATCAAGAATTTCCCGGAGAAGCCTGGTCCGGCTCCTGCGTCCATCCCCGGAAATGTCGAAGTGTCTTTTAAAGAATGGAACCTGCCCACGCCTGGCACGCGGCCCCACGATCCGCTCGCCGCACCCGACGGATCGATTTGGTACACGGGGCACATGGCCAACCTGCTCGGGCACATCGATCCGAAGACAGGCGATATCAAGGAATATCGCACGAGCAGGGCGATGTCGGGCCCGCACGGCCTTGTGATGGACAAGCAGGGCAACATCTGGTTCACCGCAAATTTCAAGGCGTACATCGGCAAGTTTGAACCGTCGACCGGCAAATTCACGCAGTATCCGCTGGATCCCAAGGCTCGCGATCCGCACACGCCGCTCTTCGATCAAAAGGGAACGCTGTGGTTCACCGTGCAGGGAGCAAACATGGTGGGCCGGTTGAACACGGAAACGGGCGAGTCGAAAGTGGTGACTACGCCGACGCCGAAGGCGAATCCCTACGGCATGGTCATCACCACGAAGGGGATTCCCTACTTCGTCGAGTTTGGAGCAAACAAGATCGCCAGCATCGATCCGGAAACGATGGAGATTCACGAATACCTTTTGCCCAGTGATGCGGCCCGCCCGCGGCGCGTCGCCATCACTTCGGATGACGTTCTGTATTACAGCGATTACGGGCGGGGTTATCTCGGAGAATTCGACACCAAAACCGGGAAATTCGTGAAGGAATGGCTGTCGCCAAGCGGTCCGCAATCGCGGCCGTACGGGATCACGATTGTGAACGGCATTGTCTGGTACAGCGAGTCCGGCGTGAAGCCGAACACGCTGGTGCGCTTCGACCCCAAGAACGAAAAATTCCAAACCTGGATGATTCCCGCGGGTGGCGGGGTCGTGCGGAACATGATGCACTTCGCTGACGGCAAGTTGGTGCTCACCGAAAGCGGCGAAAATGTGGTCGGACTCGTCACCGTGAAGGGCGGCGACAAGATCGCGATGCAAACAAAATAGGGGGCTGATTCGCTGCGATTAGCAGTTGCGTTGCCCGGCGCCTGGTAATCTTTTAGCCGGGGATCATGCGGACAGGAATTCAACACAGAGGGCACAAAGAAAATCAGAGAAGGAGGCATTTTCTCCGATTTTCTTTGTGCCCTCTGTGTTAAATTTTGGGTTTGTGAATTGAAAAGCAAGTGCGCTCAAACACGCGCCCTACAAAAGTAAAGAAGACAAGACTCGAAAGAACTCGGCAGGAGTGGCAATGCGGACTCCTACTCGCTTCGCAACTACCTGCGTGAAATGCTTCGTGTTGTGCGTGAGCAACCAGTCCGGACGGCTGGAAACAGCGGAAAGAAGAACGGGAACGTCCGCCTCGTGGCGGATTAGATGCCGGCTGGACCGGACCAGCGCTGCGGCGGGGTATGGGACCACCTCAGGATTCGTGAGCTTAATTAGACGGCGATATTGCTCGATGAGTTTACCGGCGTCCAAAGAAGAAAGGCGCTCCGCGTGGACGAGCAAATTTTCCTCAACTTCATCCCTGACAACTTCCGCAAGCACCAGCCTGCAGAGCCTCGCCGCGCAAAGCGACAGGGCGGCTTTGTCGAGACCCCAAGGGGAAACAATACCTCCGGTGAGGACGTTGGAATCGAGGAAAAGCCGAATTCGCCGGCGGCTGGCCACTTCTAATGCTTGACGCGCGAGCGGCGGCGTGAACTCTTCCTGGATGAACCCGATTTCTTATAGCGCCGTTCAAAGACGCGATTTCGCGCCTCGGGCAGTGTCGCGAGAACCGCTTCCGGTGTTAGCCCGGCACCGATGAGAGTTTCGCTCACTTGTTCGCAAAGGTGCTGGAAGCGCTGCTGCTCCGGCAAAAGGACAAGACCGTCGCCCAGGCGAAGAACCGCGAATGGGGCGCCGGTTCCCAGCCCAAGGTCCTCGCGAAACTGCTTCGGGACCGTCAGCTGCCCCTTCTCGCCAATCTTTGTCGTCGCCAAATACTCGAGGGTTGTTGCGCGGCTGGCCATGCGTATCTCCTAGTAGGAATATCCTACCAAGACGTTTTCTGCCAGGCAAGATATATTCCTGAACAGGTTTCTGCAGTAAGATCCACTCGCATACCCGCGGTCTAGTTACGCACAATGAGGAAAGGAATTCACCACAGAGAACATAGAGAAAATCCAGAGAGAGAACTTTCTTCTCTGTATTTCTCAGTGCCCTCTGTGTTCTCTGTGTTAAAGTCTTTGCCTTCGCCTTTGTCGTTCCGTCACTTCGCGCTTTTCTGCGTGTCCAACGCAGCGCGCTGGCTGGCTGTTGATCCTGCGAGATAGAAATAACCGACACGGTTGTTGGCTTGGGACCCCCACCAGATGCGGCCGTCCGCGTCCTGGAAGAAATCGCGCATGCCGTTTTCGGGGAAGAGGAATGGATAGATCGTAACTTTGCCGGTTACGGGGTCAAGTTCGGAGATGGTGTCCATTTCCATGGACGAAAACCAGAGGTGACCGGTGTTCTTGTCGATCACCAGTGCATAGGGAGTGGGCCTGCCGCCGGGGAGCGCGTATTCCTTGAACGTTTCGGTCTTCGGATCGAAGCGGCCGATTTTCCCAGCCTCGTATTCGCAGAACCACACGTTGCCCTGCGCATCGATCTTCAACCGGCGCGGCCACGAGCCGACCGTCGGCTGCTGATATTTAATGACTTTGCCCGTCTTGGCGTCCACCTTGCCGATCTTGCCGTCCTTTGAGAATTCCGAGAACCACACGTTCTCGTCCTTATCGAGTGCCAGCCCGTATGCGGTCGGCACTTCGGCGAAATCGTGAAAGGTGTTGGTTTCGGGATCGAAGCGCGTTAGCGGTTCGCCCGTGCCCCACACCATTCCCTTGGAGTCAACTACGAGCGTATGTTTCGTGCCGCGGCTCGGTTCCTTGAAGCGTGTTATCTGGTGCGTCGCGGGATCCATCTTGCCGATGGAGTCGGTCGCCTGCTCGGAATACCAGATCATCCCGTCCGGACCGACGACGACGGAATGGATCGATGCCTGATCGACATTGGGGATCGGGTATTCGGAGATGACTCCGGTCTTGGGATCGAGTTTCCCGAGCCAGTGGCCCCGGTACTCCCAAATCCAGACGTTCCCATCGCGCTCCGGTTTCGCGGAGCCGGGGAAACGATTTGATCCGGGCATATCAAAAGTTACGTAGACGATCTTCATCGCATCGTCGCTGAAGGCAGGCTGCTTGGCCTCTTCATACGCCGGCAAGTCCGCGGGAGAATGCGGCAGCGTTGAATCCGGCCCGAAATATTTCGTGAGATACGCGGTGACGTCGTCGCCGTCCTCCTCGTTGACATCTTTCAAGAGGTAGCCAAAGCTGGTGCGCATGTAATTGACGCGATCGTGCCAGCCCGTTTCGTCTCGCACTTGCGCGGCCATCCGGCTCTGGAATCCGTGGCAACGGAAACAGGCGGTCGTCAGTTTGTCCCTTCCGCGTCCCTGGGGCAAAAGCTGGTCGCCTTGATAGATCGAGAGATCGGTCCAGTGAATAGTTCCCTTCTCCAGCGCGATTTCGTAGGTGGCGTTCTGGCCCGCGGCCAGTTGGATACCCGTGCGCGGCTCGAAGCGGTATCCGATCGCCCTCACCAACAATTGATATTGCCCCTCGGGCAATTTTTCAATGCGATAGCGCCCGTCTTTATCGGACATGACATTCGTCGCGATTCTCGAATCCATATCCTGAGCTTCGACGAACGCGCCTTTGAATGGTTTGCCATCAGGGCCCTTCACCGTGCCAGAAACAGTCGCGCCGTAGGCGATCGACGCAAGAGAAAGCACCAACGCAAGCAACGCTCCGCTCTTCCATACTGGACGCATAAGCCCTCCACATTCAAAGTGCCGCTGGGCGATTCCCTGTCCGGGCAATTCGGATTGCATCAATGATTTTCACGTCTTTCGATGATCTTACGCGGAATCTAGCAGGAACGGTGATGGGTTGCAAGGATTCGGAGCATTCATTCGTGTTTTGGTTTCCGATTCACATTGCATACGGTGGCCGCGCCGAACGATCCCAGCGGTTGGGTACAGCACAAATGAGAGTCACGCACCTCTCAACGTTGATCAAGGTCAGTTAGACTAGGGGCATCAGAATCATCGTCACTTTTCTTTGCAAAAACCTGAGCGCATTCGACTACTTCAGTGATCGACGTGACGAACTGCTCGCCCCAGCCGAGGTCGAGGTGAAAGGCAATAGCATAAGCATGCTTCATGTCGAGTTGCGCGGGCACGCGGTCAGAAGGGTCCACGCGGCTGATTACATCCGCATCCGCTTCGGATAGGAATTTTTTGTAATCCTCGAGCTGAGCAAGTATTTCCCTGCCCGCAGGCGTCGGTCCTTGCAAGGCAAAGTAGAAAACGGCATTGACAATCATAAATGCACCCACGAGAAGCGCGGCAAGCGTGTTGGACATCAGCGCAATGACCGTGATGCCTGCTACCGCCCCAGCCAGAAAGGCGAGGGGCCGACCGTCAGCGCCAGTCCACGGCCGCTTTGGCGCGGTGCTGCCAGGCATTCGGCAGGCGATTTTTTCGATGGTCCCTGAAAGAGTGCGCACTGCAACAACGAAGCATCCTATTGTTGCGAAGATGACATATCCCAGCAAACGGAATGAACCACGGTCAAACTCGTTTCCGTAAAGCAAAACAAAGGACGAAGCGATCCCGGACACTCCCCAGGCAGGTATGGAAAGCCCGACATGCGGCAAAAAATAATGCCGGTTCATTAGCGCAATGCGGAATGATTCGACGGATTTGGTGAGTTGGGGTGTCGATTGCGCGAAATCAAAGCAGTCGTAGCCTCGAAAAAGTGACCAGGACAGGACGTCCTCTTCAGGTTCGAGTGGCTCGGGACGATTGGTTGCGAGTTGGGTGACGGAAACTAAGTCTTCGGTTTGTTCGATTTTCACATAGCCCTTTGCGGCCATGTTGACGAGGGCGGCACCGATCGCGCGCGGGAGCCTGCCTCGTTCACAGAGCCAGGCCGCAACTCCCGGTGATGCGCCCGCCGGAGGCTCATATCGAGGGACAGAAACGCGACGGGATCGAGGAATGCGAAGTATCCCGGATACGAGAACGAAGTATGCGAATACAAAAAGCAGGGCCAGAGAGGCCAGCTGATAGACCGTCGCGAAATTGTTGAAGTCGGCCACGGATTCAGACTGTCAAGCAAACATCAAGCTTGGCTTACCGGCCTTTATCCCAATGGGCGCTTGCCCTTAGCCGAGGAGTGCGGCCTTGATGCGCTCCGGTGTAAACGGCACTTGCCGGATGCGCGCGCCGGTCGCGTCGAAAATGGCGTTTCCGATTGCGCCTGCGACCACGGTGATCGCGGTTTCACCGGCTCCTGTTGCGGGAACGTCGGGCCGGTTGAGCAGCACCACTTCGACTTTCGGGACGGCGAAGCCGAGGGGGAGCGAGTGGTAGGTTTTCCAGTCGATCGAGGTCACGTTGTGATCGTCCCAGGTGACTTCTTCGCCGAGGGCGCGGCTCAGGCCTTGCAACGCGCCGCCTTCGCTTTGATTGCGGAGGCCGTCGGGATTCGAGATCGGGCCGGCATCGATGCTGACGACGATTCGTTTCACCGTAAGTTTCCCCGTTGCCAATTCCACTTCGACTTCGGCGACCATGGCGGAGAATCCGTTGTCGCCTTCGTAGGCGACGCAGGAGATACCGCGCCCGCTGGCAATGCCCGCTGAGGATTTGGCGCGCGGTTTCGGCGAGGGACGCGCGTCCCAGTTTGCAGCTTTCGCGGCGGACTTTACGACGTCGAGCATTCGCTGCTCGCTCAGATGGCGCAAGCGAAATTCGACCGGATCGGCCTTCACGCGGGCTGCAAGCTCGTCCATGAAGGATTCGTGCGCGAAGGTATTTTGCAGGCGCTGCGGCGAACGCAACGGGCCGGTCCAGAACGGTGAGACAACATTGTGCAGTAGGACCCGTTCGGACTTGATCGTGCCCGCGCCATGATCGGCGCCGCCCACATGGCCCACCACGTAGGACGGGACCGCGTTGGCATTGTTGCTGAAATTGGCAGGGTCGGGCGCGGGCGAGCGAGGCCTGAATTCCTCCGGCTGAAAGCCCGCTAGAAATCCGGTGATGACGTTTCCCGGATACGTGTACACCGGGCGATTCCCGAGCACCGGAGACCACGCTTCGTGATCCCACACGATGATGTTTCCCTGAGCGTCAAGGCCGGCGCGCTCGTCGATGGTGAATGCGAATCCATAGTTCTCCCATGCCATTTCATCTTTTCGGGTGAGTTGGATGCGCACGGGTTTGCCGACGGCCTGGGAGAGCAGCGCCGCGTCATAGGTGACTGCATCGGCCCCATTGATTCCGTAGCAGCCCGAACCTCGGCGAAAAATCACGCGCACATTTTCGGGCTTCAAACCGAGAAGCATGGCGAGCGTGGCTCGCTGGTGCCAGACTCCCTGCGTCGGCGACCACACCGTGGCCTTATCGCCCTGAACATCGGCGACCGCACATGAGCTTCCGATCGATCCGTGCATCTGGTATGGATGGTTGTAGGTGGCCTTCACGACGGTCGCGGCCCCGGCAAGTTTTTCGTCCACGTCCTTGGAATTCACGGACATGGTGTCGCGCGTCGGTTTTTGATTCCGCAAATGGTCGTAAAAAGTTTCCTGCTTGGGCAGTTCGGGAGCGGGAGACCACTCAACTTTCAACGCCTTGGCAATCTGCACGGCTTGCCAAGGCTTTTGCGCGACGACGCCGACAAAATCCTTTTTGACCACCACTTTCACGAATCCCGGCATTTCAGAAACCGAGCTTTCGTCCACATTCATGAGGTGCGCGCCCACCGCCCCCGGGCGAACCACAATGCCATGCAGCATGCCGGGCACGCGCACGTTGTGCGCATATTCGAACGTTCCCGTGGCCATCTGCGGCATATCCGGCCGCCCAATGGGTTTTCCGAGCACGGTCCACTCGCTCGCGGGTTTGCGCTTCGCGGCGGGATCCACTTTGATGTCAAATTTCTTCCCGGCCACGAGTTCAGCGTAGGCCACTTTCTTCGAGGCATCATTCTTTGAGCGAATCTCGCCGTCAACAGCGACGAGCTCGTCCACGGGAATGCTCAATTGTTTCGATCCGAGTTGCAGCAGCGCCTCTCGAGCAGTGGCGCAAGCTCCCGCCAGATTGGCGTGATTGAAATTCGCGGGATGCGACTGGCTGCCGGAGGTGACGCCTTGATCAGGCGTCAGGGATGTGTCGCACACAATCAAGTTGACACGATGAAACGGCACGCAAAGTTCTTCGGCGACGAGTTGTGTCTGCACCGTGGACATTCCCTGCCCGAGTTCTTCCTTTCCCGTGTAGGCCGTCACACTGCCGTCCGAACCGATGGCTACCCAGGAATCGACTTCGTTGGCCGGCGGAGAATCCGGAGCCACATTCTCGCCCAAACCGCCGGCGCGCGCTTGCTGCGCTTCAAGCGTTCTGAAAGCGCCGCCCATGCTGAAGCTGACGATCAATGCGCCGCTTCCCTTGATGAAAGCGCGGCGTGAAAAACCGGCGCGCGCGAGAGCGTCCGCGGCGGCCTGCGCCATTGGGATTTCGTTCGCGGAAAGAGATGGATTTTTCATCGCGCCATCTCCTTTTGCGCTCGGCCGATCGCGCGCAGCATGCGCGTGTGCGTGAAGCACCGGCAAATGACGCGTGACATTCCTTCCTGGATTTCTTTTTCCGTGGCTTTGGGATATTTATCGAGAAAAGCCTTGGCAGTGAGAATCACGGCATTCAAGCAAAAACCGCATTGCGCGGCCTGCTCATCAATAAAAGCCTTCTGCATGGGGTGCGGCTTGTCGACGGTTCCCAACCCTTCGAGGGTGACGATCTCTGCTCCCTGCATCGATCCCACTTCCCTTCGGCAGGAGCGAACCGTCTCTCCCTTCACAAGCACGGTGCAGGAACCGCATTGCCCGAGGCCGCAGCCGAATTTCGGACCGCGCAGGCCGAGGTCATCGCTCAGCACGTAGAGCAACGGCGTTGTTGGATCGACGTCGAGGCTGTGAGTTTGTCCGTTTACCTTCAATGTGATTAGGCTCATAAGTTGTTCATCCTATTGCGAACCGGAATTTTCGGCAAGCATAAGTGCTTATGAAGGTACGTGCCGTCCGAAATGGGATATTCTCCGCGTAATTCTACGCTTTAGGACGCGGCGGCGTCAGATTCGGTTTCAGTTCGAGACCCCATTTCGAACCACAATTGTGGCGACAACCCTCAGATTGGTATCTTGGTGTCCCACTTGCGCACGCCTGAAGGCGTGCGCTACATAGGCCAACACCGAGCCTCGCGCCAAAAGAGAAAGGGCCAAATTTTAAATTTGGCCCTTGTCTTGTTTTCGAACCCCGCGCCAGGGACATTTTGAATGCGAGGGCTCTAACTATTTCCCAGATACATGACGTGAACGTATGTTCCGAGCCTCACGTTGTAGGCTAAGTACCATCCGTCGTGATCGGGATCTTCGTAGATCACGATATTGTCGGTGCCCCAGTCCCAGTCGTTGCAGTAGCCGAAATCATACGGGGCAACTGAGAAATAGAAGCCGCCGAACCAGAAGCGGCTCGGGCCTCCTCCTTCGATGCGAAACGCATGCCCTTTGCCGAAGCCGCCCGTAAAACGTCCGTGCTCGAAGGGATGATCGAGGTGGTAGTGAGCGTCGTCCTTCCCGGTGTCATGCCCAATCCATTTGTCGCCGCTGGAATGCACGTGAGGAGCTTGGGGGTGGCCCGCCTTGTCGCTGTAGGAGCGAGCTTGTTCCTGAGCTGGAGCTGGAGCAGGGCGCGCCGCAGGAGCTGGTCCGGGATGCGGCGCGGGGCCGTGCGCGGGAATGTGTCCCCCGCCAACGCCGCGCACGCCGCCGCGAACTTGCGCCGACGCGGGAATCGCAAACAACATGAGTGCGAGAAGTATTCCGAAAAGGTTTTTCATTTCAATCTCCTGAATGTGGTGTGGAAGCAATTTGAAGTTGTGCACAGAGCAAACCCTCTTCGGGCGGGCACTATGTAAGATGGCCAGCGCGGCCTCGCGGTTGCCCAATTCGAGGGGCAGGCCCACGCCGGCGCCTTCTCAATCTTCGCGCGGGGTTGGAAAATCTCCCGTCTTCATGCAGACTACGATACGAGCAATGAACCACCTGCGCACACGGAAGACACCATGAAACTCGACAAAATTTATACGCGTACCGGCGATGAAGGCAAGACTTCGCTCGGCGACGGATCGCGGCTGCCGAAATTCCATCTCCGCGTAACGGCTTACGGCAGCATCGATGAAGCCAATTCCGTGATCGGATTGGCGAATCTGCATGTGGCGGACGCCGAGATCCTCCGGCTGTTGCGGCACATACAGAATGATCTGTTCGACGTCGGCGCCGATCTTTGCCGCCCCGAGCGGCCCGGCGCGGAAAAACCGTCGCTGCGCATTACGGAGGAGCAGGTTACGTGGCTCGAAAACCAGATTGACCGCTACAACGCGGAGCTGGAGCCGCTCAACAGTTTTGTGCTCCCGGGAGGAAGTCCAGCCTCGGCCCATTTGCATCAGGCGAGAACGGTGACGCGGCGCGCGGAACGCGATGTGGCGCGTTTATTTGCTGATGAGCCGGTGAACGCAGTGGTCCTGCACTACGTCAATCGCCTGTCGGATCTTCTTTTCGTCCTGGCGCGCTTCCTGAACGACAAGGGCAAAGGGGATGTTCGTTGGCAGCCTGGGTTGCATCGCTGAGGTAACGCGGACTTCAGCCTGTGAATTTTTTTGCGACGAGTTCCCTCGACCAATCCCACACAGGCTGAAGAGTCTGTGTAGCTAGTGCCAATTCTTTGTAGGGCACGGCTTTAGCCGTGCCGTAAAGTTTGCACAATCAATTCGGCTTTAGTGGCTGCGGAAAAAAGGCCTTGTTCTGTCATTCTGAGCGAAGCGAAGAATCCCTCCTCGATTTAAGTATAAGAAAAGAAACAAGGAGAGATCCTTCGCTTTGCTCAGAATGACAGAGTTTTGAGTTTTTCCGCAGCCTGTTTAGCCGCTGGCCTGTTGGAAATCGAGTCGCAACATTGGCTCAAGCGTGTGCCAATTTTACGCTCTCCGTGCTTTCCGTTATGACAAACCCGATTTATAGAGTCGTATAAACGACGTGGACGAAAGCGTCGCCGTTGAGGACTCCTTTGCCCCAGACCGGATCGAGGTCCGCGAGAGGTTTGGCGGCGACGGCTTGTTCGAGTGACTTCCCTGCGGATTTCAGTTTTTGGACGCGGGCGCGCACGGTCAAGAGCATGTCGCGAAACTTTCTGAGATCGGCTTTGTTTCCGAGCGGGCCGTGGCCGGGAACGATTTTGGTGTCATTGTCAACCATGGCCAGCATCTTGGTCGCGCCTGCGATCATTCCACCGATGCTGCCTTTCGTTTCCTTGTCGATGTAGGAATAGATGCCGTTGAAAAAAACGTCGCCCATGTGCAGAACATTCGCTTTCTGGAAGTGAATATAAATGTCGGAATCGGTGTGCGCCGGGGCGAGGTGCCCGAGCGCCACGTGCTCGCCGCTGAAATTCATTTGATACGATTCCTTGAACGTTTTCTGGGGCAGAGCATTCTCCGGGGACGGATCGAAATGCAGGCCGATGACGTCGAGGTCGTGGGTTTCCTGCAGCCGCTTCAGCGTGTTTTCATGCGCGATCAAAGTGGCTCCCGCGCCGCGCACGTTCACGTTGTTGTCGGTGTGGTCCCAGTGCCAGTGCGAGTCGATCGCAAGTTTTAGCGGGGCGTTGCTGATTTCATCGAGCGTCTTTTTGAACCTGTCCCATGCGAATTGTGTGAAGGTGTCCACAATCAGCTTGCCGTCCTTGCCGCTCAGGACGACAACATTTCCTCCCGGCCCCATCAGCAGTGTGAGATTGTCCGAAAGCTTGGCCGACGTGATTGGAACTTTTCCGAACCGGGCTCGAGCTGCGGCAAGAGCGTCGCCGGCCGCCGCGCCACCCTGCGGCGCGGAGCGTGGAATCGCGCCCGCGAGGGCTTCGGGGAAAACATGCGACAGCGCCCAACCGCCCGCAAGCGCTCCCGTCGCTTGCAAAATTTCACGCCGCGTGGCTCGTTTGACGATATTGCCGGAATCCATGATGCACCTCGTCATGATGTGGAATCTGGTTTCGACCCGGTAGGCCGCCAGGGAATATACCAAATTTGTATCCGCCCGCGCATTTGCACTCTCACTGAAGTTGCGCCAGCCTGCGCGCCTTTCGGAAATCGCGGCCAGTCGTTATACTGAAACGATTTTCTAAAGCGAGGATTTCCCATGGATTCGTTCGAGTCGTTCAAAGCGGCGCAAAAGAAAGTGTGGGCGAACTTCGCGCCAACCGAGGTGCACACAACTCCCTGTGCGGCGAGGCTGGTGAAGAGGGCGGGCGTGCGCTCGGGCCAGCGCGTGCTCGACGTGGCATGCGGGACGGGCGTGGTTTCCGTCACGGCGGCGCGTCTCGGCGCTCGCGTCACCGGACTCGACCTCACGCCCGAGTTGCTCGAACTGGCGCGCGAAAACGGGCGCATCGCGGGAGTCGAAATTGACTGGCGCGAAGGAGACGTCGAGAAGCTACCTTTTGGCGACGCGGCGTTCGACGTGGTGCTCAGCCAGTACGGCCACATCTTTGCGCCCCGGCCGGAAATTGCGATCGGAGAAATGCTGCGCGTTCTGAAGCCCGGTGGAACGATTGCATTTCTCCACGTGGCCGCCGGAGCTCTTTGTCGGCCGGACGTTCACGCTTACGGCAAGTTATATGCCGCCTCCGCCGCCGGGCGTCGCGCCGCCGGTGCTATGGGGCGATCCGGATGTTGTCCGGCAACGTCTGGGCGAATCTGTGAAGGATCTTGTGTTCGATCGCGCAACCATGCTGGTCCCGGCGCTCAGCCCAAGACATCGGAGGCTTGCAGCGGAGAAGAGCGCGGGCGCGATGGTGCGCCTCGTGGCGACGTTGGAGGGCAGCGATCCCGCCACATTGGAAAAGTTCCGTCGGGAATACGAAGCTCTCGCAGAAGAGTATTTTGAGGACAACCTGGTGCGCCAGGATTATCTGATCACGTGCGCCACAAAGGTTTGACGGAATGGCCTGGGAGCTTCAGAAACAGTCGCGTAAATTGCGAACTGCATTTCAAATTTGAGATTTGAAATGTCAGATGTGAGATTTGAAATTTCAGATTTGAGATTTGCACTCCTTCCGCACCTTGTATACCCTTTATCGCTGAGGTGAAGATCCAATGAAACTCACCCGAATGAAAATTCACTTGAGACTCTATGCACTCTGCGCTTTTTGTTCGC
The DNA here is from genome assembly GCA_963804145.1 of uncultured Acidobacteriota bacterium. Taxonomy (GTDB): domain Bacteria; phylum Acidobacteriota; class Terriglobia; order Acidiferrales; family UBA7541; genus Palsa-360. Next base: position 361,699 of record CAWDPI010000016.1, read on the forward strand.
TCTGCGTGCTGCTCGCTCCCATATCCCAGGCCGACGAAGGGATGTGGCTGTTCAACAATCCTCCCTTGAAGCTGTTGCAGGAGAAATATCATTTCCAGCTTACGGCCGCGTGGCTCGAGCACGTGCAGAAATCCTCCGTGCGATTCGACAATGGCGGCTCCGGTTCCTTCGTGTCTCCGGACGGGCTGGTCATGACCAACCATCACGTGGGCGCCGATTGCCTCGGGAAAATGAGCACGAAGGACAAAAATTATATTGCGACCGGATTTGAAGCGAAATCAAACGCGGACGAACCGAAATGCGCGGACTTGGAACTGAACGTACTCATGAGCATCGAGGACGTGACCACGCGCGTAGACGGCGCCGTCCAGCCTGGAATGGATGCCGCTTCCGCCGAAAAAGCCCGGCGAGCGGAGATCAACAATATCGAGAAAGAATCGCGCGACAAAACAGGCTTGCGCAGCGACGTGGTCCCTCTTTATAACGGCGGGCAGTATCACCTGTATCGTTACAAACAGTATACCGACGTGCGCCTGGTGTTCGCGCCGCAAAAATCCGTCGCCTTTTTCGGCGGCGATCCCGACAACTTTGAGTATCCGCGCTACGATCTGGACATCTGCTTTTTCCGCGTCTACGAAAACGACAAGCCCGTGCACGTGGACAACTACCTGAAGTGGAGCGACTCCGGAGCCGCGGAAGGCGATTTGATTTTCGTTTCGGGCCATCCCGGCCGCACCGAACGAGGCGACACCGTGGCGCATGTCCTCTACCAGCGGGATTACGCTGTGCCCGGCATTCTGAATCTTTTGCGCCGGCGCGAGGTCCTGCTCGACAACTATTCCGAACGCAGCGCCGAAAATGCGCGCCGCGCCGAGGACGCATTATTTGGCATAAAAAACAGCCGCAAAGCATACCTTGGAATTCTCGCCGGCCTGCAAGACCCCGCGATCCTTGAAAAAAAGCGCGGCACGGAAAAGGAATTCCGCGATGCGGTCGCGAAGGACCCGAAGTTGAGCCAGTCGTACGGAGATGGATGGGACGGGGTGGCCGCGACCATCAAGACGCTGACCAGGATTCACGACGAATACAATCTTTTCGGAATCGGCCCGCAAAGGCGCGCGCAATCCTTCAACAGCACCCTGTTCGACATCGCCATCAAACTCGTCCGCCTGGCGGAAGAGACTTCAAAACCAAACGGACAGCGCCTGCGCGAATATTCCGAGGCCGGCCTCGATTCCCTGAAACTCCAGCTCTTCTCCGACGCACCGATTTACGACGACCTGGAAACCGTGCAGCTCGCCGACTCACTCGGATATATGGCCGAGGTCATGGGCGAGGAGAACGAAACCGTTCGGATGGTGCTGGCCGGAAAATCTCCCCGCGAACGAACGGCGGAATTGATTCGTGGGACAACGCTCAAAGATGTAGCGGTGCGCAAGCGCCTTGCCAACGGCGGCCTGAAGGCCATCCAGGAATCCACCGACCCCATGATCCAGCTTGCAAGGCAGATCGATCCGGAATCGCGCCGGATCCGCCAGGCGTTCGAGCAGCAAGTCGATGAACCGCAACGCCAAGCGTACGGCAAAATTGCCAATGCGCGGTTCGCGTTGTACGGATCGAGCGTTTATCCCGACGCGACCTTCACCTTGCGCCTCGCGTTTGGCGAAGCGAAGGGCTATACCGAAGGCGGCGAAAAGATTCCCTGGGCCACGACGCTCGGCGGTACGTACGAGCACGCCGCCGCGCACGGCAACAAGGAACCATTTGAGCTGCCCAAAATATGGAACGAACGGAAAGCGCAGCTCAACCTTTCGACGCCGTTCAATTTCGTGAGCACCGCCGACATCATCGGCGGGAATTCCGGCAGCCCGGTGATCAACCGCCAGGGCGAACTCGTCGGAATTATTTTCGACGGCGACATTCAATCCCTGATTCTGGATTACACGTATACGGACACGGAAGCGCGCGCCGTCGCCGTCCATTCCGCCGGCATTCTGGAGGCGCTGCGGAAGGTCTACACGGCAAACCGGCTGGTCACCGAACTCACAGGGAAGAAGTAGATTCGGCGAGATTAGAAACGGCCCAATGGGCGCTGGGCGTACCCATCGACTCCGAAATGAAAAGGCCGGACGGTTTCTCGTCCGGCCTTCCATTCTGCATGGTGCCTAACCACTATTCCTTAGTTAGGAAATGCCAGATAGATCCACAGATCGTTGAGATAGCCTGGAGGCGCGCCATTGGAGGAATCGTAGCCCTCTCCGCCGAAGACGCTGATGAAACCAAGCGGGTCCGGAGCCCAGATTGCGGCCCCCCGGCGTCCGCCGACGACGTTATTTACGAAAGGTACCCCACCGGCAAAAGGTAAAGATTCGGTCGCAAACACGCTGTTCTGGTTGGCATTGCTGATTCCTTTCCACCAGATCCACTGCCCGCTGCTGTGCTGATACTCCCAGGTATCGTCTAGGAATCCAGTCGGGTCCGTGGTATTGGTACCGTATCCCCATCCACTGAATAGCCAGAGGTTGTTGTTGGAATCGCGCCAGCCTACGCTGCCCCAACGCGACCCAGGAACGTTTGCTGCCGCGCCGGTACTTAGGTTGCTCGAAGCCTGCGTGCCATAAGTGCCGGTCTGATTCGCGAGGTTGCCCCCCGATATCCAGATCCACTGCTTGGTCGTAATATTGTATTCCCAGAGGTCGTTCAGGATCGCCCCGGCGGGGGGAGGACCGGCATTGCCAGTCCCTACCGAATCGAGTCCGAATCCCCCGAAAAGCCAAATGTTGCCGGCTGTGTCGGACCACATAATGGCTGCCTGACGGCCACCGGGAGCTGTAGTGCCACTTCCTGTTAACAGCGTGCCGTAATTGCCATTCTGATTGGCGACGTTGGAAGTGGAAGGGCCGATCCACGTCCACTGGTTCCCAGCGGCGTTGTACTCCCAGAGATCATTCAGCAAACCGGTCGTGCCTGCGGAGTCCACGCCCTGGCCGCCAAAAAGCCAGAAATTCCCGGCCGGGTCTGTAGTCGATGCGGCGGCCCATCGGCTTCCTGGAACTCCTCCCGCTGTTCCTTGAGTGCCATAAGTACCGCTCGCGTTTCCCACGGCTGAGCCGCCTACCTGGCTCCACGGGCAAGAGCTGGTGCCAGCGCCCTCGCCATCAACCGAAGCGCCGGGAGTGCATATCCAAAGGTCATTGAGCAACTTTTCAGATCCCGTGCTGTCGATTCCCTGGCCACCAAACAAGTAAAGGTTGCCGGAAGTAGTGTCTGTCCAATTCGAGCTGCCCCACCTGGAGCCTGGAGCGCTCACCGTGGTAGGAACATTCTCGAGTTCGAGTGGGTCGGTGCGCACCTGAAAGACGGGCGTGCCCGTAGTGTTCGAAAAAATTGGGAGATTGGCAGGGACCCAGCCTCCGACCGAAGCGTCGAAAACCCAAAGATCGTTGAGAAAGGCTGGACCTGGGTTAGCAATAGGGTTGGGATACGGAAAGCCAAGCCCACCGAAGAGCCATTTTCGTCCCCTTGTGTCGGTCCAGGACGCAGCGAAATCCCTGCCGCCGGGAGTACTGGTGTTTGCCGGGAAAGTCTCGTTGGGAGGAAAAAGTGGAGTGGTGACCGCAGCGTAGTTGTTAGCCTTACTCGTCGAAGAGACATACCAGGAAGTCCAGCCCCAGTCGTTGTGCTCGCAATCCACGAGAACGTTGCTGACATTTGTGCTGGCAACGCCTGTATAGAAGAAGACGTTGCACGGCTGCGGCTGGCTGTTTGGCGGCAGAAACATGGATACGTTGTAAATGCCGCCGCTCGTAACCTGCGTGGGAAAAGTGAAGGTAGTATCACCGGTCACAAAAAGGTCGTCTCCCGCATTATCTTGCAATTCGAGAGTGTCGCCGGCGCCCTCCACCAGACCGACCACCGATCCACTGATTTTGAAACCCGGCTCCGTGCAGTCGACCTCCACATTATTGACGTTCGCTGTCGCGGTGCCACTGCCGTTCACGACAGAGCACACCTGTGCCGGGTTAGAAGGCTGAGTTGAAACGGTAACGGCATAAGCAGTACCAGAGCTGAGCGGCGTTGAAAACGTAAAGGGGACATTCCCTTGACCGGAGACCGCGAAATTGTTGCCTCCGTTGTCCTGAAGAACAAGGCCGGATCCAAGCAGGCCTGAGACCGAACCGCCGATCGTGAGGCCAGTTGTGCCGCAATTGATCAGAATGTCGGAAACATTGGCAGTGGCAGTTCCCGTGCCGTTCGCGATGCTGCAAGTCTGGGCAGGACCTGAGGGCTGCGTCAACACCGTCACGGCGTAGGCGCCGGATACAGCAGTCTTGAAGGTGAAGGCGCCGTTTGCCAGGACCGGCAGGTTGTCCCCGCCGTTATCCTGCAGGATCAATCCGGTTCCAAGTAGGCCGACAACGGAGCCGCCGATGGTCTCTGTCCCCGAGCCTGAGCCCGAACCGGAACCGGAACCCGAACCTGAGCCTGAACCCGAACCGGAACCTGAGCCACTGCCGCTACTGCCGCCGAGCCCGGAGCTCGACCCGGTGTGCGCGGGATAGCAGGAAGTTACAAACAGCGCAAGCAGCACCAGGGATACGAAATATGCGGACTTCAATGAGAATTTCATAGCGGATAATTGCTCCTTCGTGGCTTGGCGTCGAACGCGTAACCCACGTTCGCGCACACCTCGGCGCACACGTCTACACCCAAAGTGGACGCGGGCTTTAATTCATTGGTCTAACGAGGGTCAGACCGTTCGGTAACCTGGCAGACAATAACCGGATTACACAAAATGCCGTCCTCTACACCCTACTTCTCCCGCAAATGAGGGTCAATTTAGACTTGCAGAGCATGTGTCTACCTGACTAATAAATATCAGGAGTAATCGTTGCAGGGGAGTTGCAACTGGGTTGTTGCAACACGAGTGGAATTACCGTAAAGCCCAATAGAAAGAATAGGCTACAGGGATTTGCATGGTATTGTGATACGATCTTGATCGACCTACATCAACTACAAATCTGTGCCGCTCGGAATGTAATTTTTAGGCCCCGGAGCGGTGCGGTCACTTGCACATAGAAATCGCCTCTTATGCGCCCTTCACAGATTCGAAACCTGATCGTTCTAGCGGTGCTCGTGGTTCTTGCTCTTTGGGCAAGTTCCACTGCCGCTGATTTCGTTATTGAGTACAACTGGTGGAAAGAGATCGGGCAGGTGAATACCTGGGTCGGCATGCTGTGGTACAGCATCGCGCCCGCGGCGGCAGGTTCACTGGTAGCTTTCGTCGCGCTGTGGGTGGCTCATGGGCGCGGGCTGCACTTCGCCGGAATTCTTTCCCGCGATCACCGTGTGTATTCGCGTTTGATTCCCGTGGGTCTGGCGGTCGTGGCGATCGTGTTCGCATCGAGCTCGATTGATTACTGGACCGTGATGCGCTTTTTTGGATCGCGAGGACTTGCGGCGCCTGCCGATGCCTGGAAGGATCAGGTTTTTTCGCGCGGCTTGCCGTTTTATCTGTTCGATTTGCCATTCTATGCGGAAGTGCTTGGATTTGTGTTTGTGCTGGCAATTCTTTGCGCGCTGGTCTTCTGGGCGACTGCAAGAGGCTGGCAGTTGGCGGAACGTTTTCGCTACGGGGCGATTGATGACAGGCATGGCAGGACTCTGACGATTGGGCCGGGCTCTCTACTGCTTCCGGGCGCGTCGCGCGCCGGTTTTGTTCGCATCATTTCCGTGATCTTGTTAGCCGGCTTTGCCGCCTGGGTCTATCTCGGAAACTATGAGCTTCTGCTCAACTCTCACGCCTTCATGACCGGCGCGGATTACGTCGACGAAAAAGTCACGCTTCCTTTGCGCTGGCTGCTTATTGTGGTCACGCTCGGAGCGTTGCCATTGGTTTGGTTGCGGAGATATAAGCAAGCGGTCATTCTCGTCGCCGGCTTTTTTATTTTGCAACTCGCTTTGCCGCTCGGCGTTCACGCCGTCTACGTGCGGCCGAATGAAATCTCCATCGAGCGGCCTTATATCGAGCGGCACATTGAGGCAACTTCGATTGCCTTCGGCCTGAATCGGAATGCCCAGGAACTTCCCTTTATTCCTTCCGGGCAGGCGACAGTCGATCCTGTGCAGGATGCCACCCTGCTTGACAACGTCCGTCTGTGGGACCTTCGCGCATACAACGCGACGATCACGCAGATCCAGGCGCTCCGCCCTTATTACACTTTCCCCGCCACAGACGTGGATCGCTACTTCCCGAATGGCCGCATCAAGGAAGTGCTGTTATCGCCGCGCGAAATTGACGTGACGCAGTTGTCCGCTGAGGCCAGCCAGAGCTGGATCAATCCGCGATTTATTTACACGCATGGCATCGGCGTCGTCATGTCAGAGGTCAACAAGATCACGCCCGATGGCCTCCCTGTCCTGCTGATCGAAAACGCGCCGCCGGAAATCAAGGTGCCCGGCTTTCAACTCGCGCGGCCGGAAATCTACTACGGCGCAAAGACGCAAGATCCGGTGTTCGTCCACACCGCGCGCGAGGAATTTGACTATCCTTCCGGTGACCAGAATAAATATTCGACCTACCAGGGAACGGGCGGCTTCCCTGTTGGATCTATTCTGCTGAAGACGGCCGCGGCGATCTCACAGGGCGAGCCGAACATTATTTTCACAAGCTACCTGACCGGGCAGAGCCGCATGATGATTCACCGCAACGTGCAGGAACGCTTGCAGTATCTTGCGGGATTTTTGACCTGGGATCAGGACCCTTACCTCGTCATCACCGATGACGGCCGCTTGGTTTGGATGGTGGACGGCTATACGACTTCCCTTTCGCATCCGTACTCCGCGACGATTCCGGTAGCCGGCGAGCCCGAGGGCGCAAATTACATCCGCAATGCCGTGAAGGCGACGGTCGATGCATACTCCGGAAAAATATCTCTCTACGTATTTGATCCGGGCGATCCCATCATTCAGGCGTACGAGCATCTCTTCCCGAAACTCTTTCTGCCGGCTTCGGACATGCCTGCCGACTTGCGCCGCCACGCACGCTATCCCGAAGCCTTGTTTCAAGCGCAGGCCGAGGCCTACCGGACTTTCCACATGCGCGATCCCCAGGTGTTTTACAACAAGGAAGACATCTGGGACATCGCGCACAACTTGTTCGGCCAGTCGGCGCAGCCTGAGAATGTGCAGCCGATGTACGTTGTAGCCACATTGCCTGGAGAGAAGGCGCCTGAGTTCCTGCTGATTCTTCCTTTCACTCCGCGAGGAAAAGATAATTTGATCGGCTGGATGGCCGCGCGATGCGACGGCGATCATTTAGGTAATCTGATTTTTTACCAGCTCCCGAAGCAACAACTGATGTACGGCCCCATGCAGATTGAGTCGCGCATCGACCAGGACCAGAACATTTCCAAGGACCTGACGCTGTGGAACCAGCAGGGTTCGCGCGTGCTGCGCGGAAATATCATTTCGCTTCCCGTGACGGGCGGCTTTCTTTACGTCGAGTCCATCTACATTCAGGCGACCGAAGCCCGCATGCCGCAGCTCAAAAAAGTTGTGCTGGCGATGGGCGACCGCTTGATTTATCGCGACAATTTCGATCAGGCCCTGGCGGAACTGACCGGCGGCGCAGTTCCGGCCAAGCCCGGCCCGGGAACTGCCACCTCTGCTCAAGCCCCGGCTCCAGCGGCTCCTGGAAAGAACGCAGCCGACCTGGCCGAGCGCGTGCGCCAGATTCGCGATCAGGCTGAACAACTGGTGCAAGAACTCGAGAAGCTTGAAAAAGATGCCGGTAAGAAGTAGTCGGACAGGCTTCAGCCTGTCTGGTTTTGCTGCGCGCGTGGAAAAGACGATGGGCTGATGCCTGTGCTACTTGTGAGACTCACCCGGTATATAATCCACCAACCATGACAAACTCTTCCTACCTCTCCGACAAATTTGTGTCGGGTCTTTCGTACGCCCGCTACCTCCAGACCGGCAACGAAGAACAGCAGCGCCGTTGGACACAGGTCTATGACGCCGCTCACCTGACCGATGCCCAGAAGCAACTCATCTCCGGTTTTGTGCGCGAAATGAAAATTCTGATCTTCAGCGGCATCTGGTGCGGCGATTGCGTTCAACAATGCCCGCTGATTTTCCGGATCGCCGAAGCCAACACAGGGAAAATTGATTTGCGCTTTGTCGAGCGGCCCAAGGAAAGTGAATTGGACGCTCAGATGCGCATCAACGCCGGCAGCCGCGTGCCCGTAGTCGTATTTTTGTCCGAAGACAACGAATGGTGCGCCACCGCCGGCGATCGCACGATCAACCGTTACCGCGCACTGGCCCGCGCGCGACTTGGTCCAATGTGCCCAACCGGAATTGTCGCCCCCGAGAAGGATGAACTCGACGCCACCCTCGCCGATTGGCTGAACGAAGTCGAGCGTGTGCAACTGATGCTTCGGCTCACTCCTCGCCTGCGCCAAAAATATCAGGACTGACTGGAGGGCGAATGAAGAATCCATGGCTAGCAGCGTTGGTAACGCTTTTAGTCTCAGCAAGCGGATTCTGCGCGGATGACCCACCACGTACGATGATTCATGTCATTGTCCAATTAAGTGGCACAGACATTGCGGAAGGCTCGTTCGCTGGAAAACCAAAGACATTCTGGCGAGCCACGAACTCCTTTTGCAGAGGCGACGAGGAGCCAGACCCGGCGCAGGGGCTTCACCTGAGTACCATTATGAACGAGCCGGACTCGTGGCTTGTCGACTATGCCAACAAGAGGGCCAAACACATGGTGGACCCCGGGCCAACGTTCAACTGTCGCTTGCCGATCTTTGCCTTTAGCATGGAATTATTCAAAAGCAAAGTGGGTGGACTCGAATACGGGCACGAACTGGAGTTCTTTCAGAAGAATGGTGCGAAGCAAGTGGATGGCCCAGAACTGAAAAGCTTTAAGGCCAACTATTACGAGCTGGCGCTTGATGGGATGGTATTAGAGCTTGTGGAGCGTGTAGACATACACGCACCGATCATGATTTCGTTAATACAGGGAGAGAAGACCACGACCGTTAGATATTTATTGTGGGAAGATCAAATTCCATCCAAGCCTGACCTGTTTGCGAAGCCTACCGGTGTGACCATGGAAGAAGTGAAGTAATTGGACTTGATTAGCGAGAGGCGTATATTCGGTTCCATACGATTTACTACGGCTGCGGAGGTGCCGCCAAAATGAGTGAATTCCCCCTGAAGCGCCGTGACTTCCTCGTTGGCGTGGGCGTGAGCGGGTTGGGCCTAGTCTTTGGCCTTGACCTCAAACCGGCCGCGGGCGCAGGCACGGAAGTCGACAACGCGGCATCCGGCGCTGGCATGAAGATGGCTTGGGTGCGTATCGCTCCGGATGGCGCGATCACTATCATGGCTCCAGCGGCAGAGATGGGCCAGGGCACCATGACGGCGCTGGCAGTGATCGTCGCCGAGGAGTTGGATGCCGACTGGAACAGGGTGACCATCGAGTTCAGCCCTTCGGACGACAAAATTTACGGCAATCCACTTCCCTTCTTTTTCGGAATGATGGTCACGGCGGCCAGCACCGCGGTGATGGCGTATTACAAGAACATGCGTCTTTATGGCGCGCAGGCGCGGCGCGTGCTGCTGGATGCGGCCGCGACTCACCTCAATGTTCCTGTTACCGAACTGACGACGGAACCCAGCGTTGTAGTTCACGCGCGGAGCGGACAGCGACTCAGCTACGGAGAGATCGCAAGCTTTGCCGCTTTGCCAGAAACCTTGCCCACGGTTTTGGAAAAAGATCTGAAGGACCCGAACCAGTTCCGCCTGATCGGCCATGACGTTGCGCGCGTGGATGTTCCGGCCAAGACCAATGGGTCGGCGCAATACAGCATCGATGTCCGGCTTCCAAACATGGTGTATGCCACCGTGGTGCGCGCTCCCGTTCTGGGGGCTACGCCGACTTCCGTCAACGCCGAAGAAGTTTCCAAAATGCGGGACGTGCTGAAGGTCATGCAGTTGCCGCCGGATCGTGTAGCTATCGCGGCGCGGACTTATGAGGCGGCGCTTGCCGCGGAACGCGCGCTGAAAATCACCTGGAGCAAAATCGCTCAGAGTGAGTTCGACAGCGAGCGCGCGATGGAACAGCAATCTGCAATTGCGCGCGATCTCAGCAAGGCCGGAACCGTTGTGCAAAATGCGGGCGACGCCGTTGCCGCGTTCAGCGGCGCAGCCAAAGTCTACAAGGCCGAATACCGCACGGAATTTGTTTACCACGCGCAACTCGAGCCGCTGAATTCCGTGTCCTGGGTGAAAGACGGCGGGAAAAGCGTGGAAGTTTGGGCCGGATCTCAGACGCCCACACACCTGAGGCGCTCCGTCGCGCAGGCGCTGGGCATTGCTCCCGAAAACGTGCAGCTCCATCGCACCTATCTTGGAGGTGGGTTCGGCCGGCGATCAGCGATGGATCACGATTGGGCCGTTGACTCCGCCCTCGTGTCCAAAGAGTTGGGACAGCCGGTGAAAGTGATCTGGAGCCGCGAGTCCGACGTGCGCTTCGGCCGCTTCAAACCGATGACCGCGCAATATTTGCAAGCGGCCGAAGACAGCAATGGACGGCTGATCGCCTGGCATCACCGCCTGGTCGCGGACGAAGCTCTCGCCATGACCGATCCGACGCGTTTCGAGCTGGGCAAAGAATTTCCGAGAATTTCGACGACAGGCATCAGGACCGATTACGATTTTCAGAATGTGCTTGTTGAAGCGGTGCGCAACAAGCTTGGCGTGCGCATGTCGGCCGTGCGAGGCGTTGGCTCGACCGTGAATCAATTCGCGGCGGAAAGTTTTGTGGACGAAATTGCGATTGCTCGCGGCGCCGACCCCGTCGATATGCGCCTCGAGTTGCTGCAGAAAATGCCCGCCGAACAAGAAGTGCTCCGCACAGTGGCCAGCATGGCGGGTTGGAAGAAAGGCGAGAAGAACGGCCGCGGCGTGTCGTTCGTCACCAACGCGGGAACGCACATGGCCACAATCGCAAAAGTTACCGTGGATCGTGCAACCGGTGTGATCCGCGTGCCGGAAATCTGGATTGCCGCCGACGTGGGCGTTCCGATCATGCCGCGCAATCTGGACGCGCAGTTGCAAAGCGCCGTCATCCACTCCCTGAGTAATTTGCTCAAAGAGCGTATTACGTTCAAGAACGGCGCCGTTCAACAATCGAATTTCTACGACTATCAAGTCCTGCGCATGTCGGAAGCGCCGGAAGTCCACACGCATATCGTGCCATCGACCCGCAATCCGGTAGGCATCGGCGACCTCGGCGGCATTGGCGTGGGCCCGGCAGTCGCGAACGCTTTCTTTTCCGCAACGGGTCGGCGGCTGCGGCAGTCGCCGTTCCTGCCGGAGCGCGTGCTCGCAGTTCTAAAAACCTAGTGCGCGAAGAAATTATTGATTGCAGGCATGTGAACGAGCTCTAGTGGACGGATTTTTCTCCGGGCGCCGGCTCTACTTGGAGCCCGCCGGAAATATGGAGGTCTATTCTCGTGATTTCTCTAACCGTAAATAAACGCAGCGTGAATGTGGAAGTCGAACCATCCACTCCCCTGCTCTGGGTCTTGCGCGAGCATCTGGGCTTGACCGGCACAAAGTATGGGTGCGGCGTGGCGCAATGCGGCGCCTGCACCGTGCATCTCGATGGACGCCCGGTGCGTTCGTGCAGCACCCCCGTTTCGCGCGCCGCCGGAAAAGAAGTTACCACCATCGAAGGACTCTCGCCCGACCGGAGTCATCCGTTGCAGCGCGCGTGGATTGAAATCGAGGTGCCGCAGTGCGGCTATTGCCAGTCCGGGCAGATCATGACCGCGGCCGCGCTGCTGAAAACATCTCCCAACCCGGCGGACGACGATATCAACCGAGCCATGTCCGGAAATATCTGCCGCTGCGGGACCTACCCGCGCATTCGCCGCGCCATTCATCGCGCCGCGGAAATGGCGCGAGCAGGCGGGTGAGGATTTGAAATTTTAAATTTGAGATTTGAGATTGCGAATTTAAAATCTTGAATTTGTGATTTGAGATTATACGAAGTGTTTTTTCGTTCCGCGAGAAATTGTGCTATTCCGCCATCGCCTCTTCGTGAATTGTCCGCACTCTGGGCCGCTCGATGTTGGGCAAGAACGCCGCCAGCAGTCCCACTGCCGGGAGATACGAACAGACCAGATACACGAAATTGATGCTGGTCAAATCCGCGAGCCAGCCCAGAACCGCCGCGCCCAGTCCCGCCATCCCGAAGGCGAACCCAAAACAGAGGCCGGAGATCATTCCCACTTTTCCGGGAACCAGTTCCTGCGCGTACACTACAATCACTGAAAACGCCGAAGCCAGAATCAGGCCAATCACCACGCTGAGAATTTCCGTCCAAAACAGATTGGCGTAAGGCAAAAGCAAAGTGAACGGAAGAACGCCAAGAATCGAAACCCAGATGACGCTCTTGCGGCCGATGCGATCTCCGACGGGCCCGCCAATGAGCGTGCCCAGGGCAACCGCGCCCAGAAAAACAAACAGATGGACCTGCGCGTCTTCCACCGACATTTGAAATTTATTGATCAGATAAAATGTGTAGTAACTCGTCAGGCTGGCCAGATAGACGAACTTTGAAAACAAGAGCGCCATCAGAATCGCGATCGATGCCGTGATTCTTCCAGTTGACAGGTCCGGCGGCTTGTCAATATCGTGCTTCGCGCTGAATCTCTTCCAGCTTTCCGCGTGGTTCTTGGCCCAACTGCTCACACCCGTCAGGAGAATCATGCCGGCGAGGGCCGCGAGCGAAAACCAGGCGATACTATTTTGCCCTTTTGGCAGCACAATGAACGCCGCCAGCAAGGGTCCCAGTGAAAGTCCCGCGTTTCCGCCAACCTGAAAAATCGATTGCGCAAGTCCGTGTTGCCCGCCCGACGCCATGCGCGCCACGCGCGAGGACTCGGGATGAAACACCGAGGAGCCCGTCCCCACAAGCGCCGCGGCAACCAGGAGCGCAGGAAACGTGCGCGCGGCCGCCAATAAGATGAGCCCAATGAGCGTCGCGCCCATACCCACCGGCAGGGAAAACGGTCGGGGTCTTTTGTCCGTGTAAAATCCGATCATCGGCTGGAGCAAAGAAGCAGTCGTCTGGTAGGTGAGCGTAATCAGGCCGACTTGTGCGAAATTTAGATTGAACGAACTCTTTAGCAGCGGATAAATCGCGGGGAGCAGCGACGACATCATGTCATTCAGAAGATGACAGACGCTGATCGCCGCCAAAACTTTGTAAACGACCTTTGGTCCAACCTCTACGAGAGTTTCCGTCTGCGTTGCGGCCAAGTCACTTTCCCCCAACATCCAAGAAAATATCCGGCTCCGAAATCCTGGTGTTTTTATTGTACCAAGAGTTGCCGGAATTCCGGGATGGAAACCGCGCGGGGGCTACCTTCAGGCAACGCCCGCCTGGCGCATGACGAGTTCGGATTTCACGCGGATTTCGCGGGCGATCTCGAACGGATCGCCTTGCTGGAATTTCGGCAGGAAGAGTTCCACCGAGAGCGGGCCGGCATATCCCTTTTCGGCGAGCTTGCCCAGAATTCGGTTAAGCGGGCTGATCCCGTCCCCGGGAATGATGCGCGTCGAGAGGTCTAATAATTCGCGCGGCATGTCCGGCACATCCTGAAAGTGCACGTGGCCAATTTCACCGGCGCGAATCGTATCAAGATCCTCGAATTTGCTGAGGCCGGACCAGAAATGGTAGAAGTCCAGCATGGGCTCGACGTTCGGATGCGCCGCGGCGCGCGTCAGCTTGAGGATGGTCGGGAGCGTGGAGATGAATGTCGACGTGCGTAGAAATTCGATCCGCAGGGTCGTGTTGAATTGTTTGGCGACGTCTCCCGCGTCATAAATATTGTCGACGGCGGCTTTGTAATCGTCGTCGGTGACTTTCTTGCTGGTCGCGGTGGATGCGTAGACGCGGTTCAGCCCCATCTTCGCGTACATCTCGCAGCGCTTCTTGAGATTATCGAGCGCGGCTTCCCGATTGGGGTTCGGCTCCCATAGTTCCGTCACGCCGGTCGCGGCGTGGACGAGGTTCAAACCGAGGTCGGTGATCACGCGGGTGGCGGCAGCCAGGTCGTCGGTCTTCAAAAATTCGTCGAGCAGGACATTGGTGATCTCGACATTCTTGATTCCTGCGCGAGCCCAGCCCTCCAGCGATTTGCGGTAGCCCGCACCATTCGACGTATTCTGATGAATGGCGAGCGTCATCTTCCCGCCGGAAGCAGCCGACACGGCGCTCGTGGCCGCGAGCGCTACGGGAGCCAGGAGAATTTCTCTTCTGGAAAGTGTGGTCATTGAATTGATTCCTTTCTTTTCAGCGTCGCTTTCCAATATGAATTCTGCGATCCGAGTAGGACGGAATTCAGCTGTGTGGCGACTGCAAATCTTTGTAGGGCACGGCTTCAGCCGTGCCGTAAAGTGTCCAGAGCCGGCTTCAGCCTGTCGGGTTCGAATCGATTTACAGAAACCCTCGGCCGCTGCGCTCGAGGAAACGGAATCAAAAGCGACAGGCTGAAGCCCGTCCTACTCAGCGAGAAACGGTTTAAGCGTTCGGCACCGGAGGCCATATTCTGAGCGCGCTGTTGGGCCCGTTGGGCGCATGCACCAGATTTGGAACCACGGAGTGTCCGTTCAGACCCAAGGGCGAATTCGCAACCGCCGGCGCGTAGTCCCGGTCGAAACCTTCCTTGGACGCGAACTCGTAAATAATACCGTGCTTCGCCCAGCCGGCGGCAGAACTCAGCTTCCTCGTCCTGACGCAAGATGGAGTCGCGCACATCTTCGGCAGCCGCTCCAGAACATATCCTGCGTGCATCTCCTCCTCGAATTCCAGCGCGCAATCGAAGCTCCCGACTTGGATACACGGAGCGCCCGTCATCCCTTCTTTATAAGCGCCGAGCGCGCGGCCATCCTGCCTGCAAGTTTCGGTAAAAATGTTCATGCGCTCGCCAACGCGCATGGCCAGCATTTTCTTTCCCTGATCTGGCAACGCCGCGTTGATTAAACTAGGCAATGGGTCGCCGAATACGCCCGCATCACCGCCAGCAACCAAGAGCATGTAGTGATATCCCTTGCCGACTCTGGGATCGTCGATATGCTTGTATCGCGTGGCGTTCTCAGCGCCGCCTTCGAGATCCTGCGACGCGTAGTGCGCCGCCCACAAATAGCCGGGGCGCTTCAAGAGGCCCGGCAGGTACGTCCCGTGAAGCCAGGTGAAATAGGCGTCGCGGCCTTCTGCCGGCAGGTCGTACCACGTAATCCACATGCCTCGGTCCCGAGGCGCGACACGCCCGCGTTCCTTCTGCGGCGCGGAGCTGGAACTCGCGGTCTGAGCCATGGAGTCCTTCGTCGCGGCGAACGCAACAGCCGTCACACCGGCAGCCTTCAGAAAATTGCGACGATTCTTGCTTGTCTCCCCATCCTGCATCTTCATGTCGTCTCCTTGGCCTCAGCGGAGTCAAACACTCATCTTGAGCAGCTTCGCTGCGGTGTTGCCGAAAATCGAGATGCGCTCCGCGTCGTTCAACCCGGGCACGGCCAGAATCCGGTCCACCGGGGTGCGATTCCACAGGGTGGGATAATCGGTCCCCACAACCACCTGGCTCGCGCCCACCACGGCGATCAGGTGCCTCATGTCCTCGGGAGTGAATAATACTGAGTCGTAATATAATTGTTTAAGATATTCTGTCGGAGGCTTCTTCAACGGCTTGCAAAGATTGGGAAACGCCGTCAGGCACTGATCGCTCCGGCTCGAATAGGACGGCAAGTAGCCCCCGCCGTGCGCCGCACAGATTTTCACCCGCGGAAAAAGGTCCAGCGTTCCGTCCTGGATCAAATGAGTGAGCGCGAGCGTGGTTTCCAGCGGGTGTCCGACGACATTATCCAAAAATCCATTTCCCTTCAGCCTCTTCTCGTCAATCGGCGTCCCGCGGATTGCGGGTGAATGAAAATCAGCGTCTGCAGTTCCTCGGCTTTTGCCCAAAACGGATGGAACTTCGGCGCGGAAAGATCGTCTCCATTCACGCTGCCACCGATGGCGAAGCCGCGCATCCCCAGATTCTTTACGCCGTCTTCCATCTGCTCGACGGCCATCGACGGATGCTGCAGGGCCAAGCTGCCCAGGCCTGCAAACCGTTTCGGGTGCGCAGCGCACAATTCGGCAAGCTTCTCGTTCTGAATCTGAACGATCTTGCGCGAGAGATCCTCATCCGCCCAATACCAAAACGGGTTGATCGACAGGGCCTGCACGTCAATTCCCATTTCATCCAAATCGGCGAGATGTTTTTCGACATCATTGCGGATGTTGGCCGGATTGTCCGGATTTGCCAGCGTCATATCGCCGGCGCGCCCCTCGCGGCCAATGCGGTCCTTGACGAGATCCCAGGCTTCGGGCACTCGCACATGCGCGTGAACGTCCACCACCGCCGCCCGGCGGCCGCCAACAATTACTTCCCGGGGTTTGCGGTTGGCCACGGGTCTTGCTGCGGATTGCAGAGGGTTCCGTGCGAAACCGAAGGAAGAACCACCGCAGGAGCAGCCCGCAAAAAGAATTCCCGCTGTTGTCCCGGACACACTTTTCAGAAATTCCCTGCGCGTCGGCATGGTCGATGTCACTTCTTCGCTGACTTCGATTTCCGTCTGGCCTTTCCGGATGCGCCTACTTATACACCCGAGTCCGATCCGAGGAAATGAAGTTATTCGCATTCGAGTCAAGTAGGACAGGCTTTTTATCCTGAGCCTGGCGAAGGGCAGCCTGTCGCATTTGACTTTCGCTGCTCTGACATCTAAACCTGACAGGCTGCCATTCGCCAGGCTCAGGATAAAAAGCCCGTCATACTCATCGCGCATCCCGAAAAGATTCCGTTTGGTTTGAAAGAATCACTAGCGCTACAATCGGCAACCATCATGAGCCAATCCACCTTAACCGCCCGACGTGAATTCATTAAATTTCTGGCCGCAAGCCCTTACGTTGCGGCGCTTGGCGGAGTCGCCGCGTTCTTCGAGCAAACCGGCCTCGCCCAGGGCTTGCAGGACACATCCGACGTCATCACCAGCCCGGCCGGCGCTCTCGACGTCTTCGATTTCGAAGAGGCCGCGCACCGCAAAGTCCTGCAGGGACACTGGGCGTACATGGCCAGCGGCGTCGACGATGACGCTACGCTCCGCGCGAATCGCGACGGTTTCAAGCACGTCGAGCTGCGCCCGCGCCGCTTGCGCGACGCCACAAAAGTGGACATGCACGTCGATTATTTCGGCACCACGTACAACAGCCCAATTTTCCTCTGCCCAACCGGCGGCGAGAAATCTTTTTTTGCCGACGGCGAATTATCCGTGGCGCGGGCTGCCAAAGCGCGCAACACGTTGCAATTCCTGTCCACGGCAACCTCCACGGGCGTCGAAGAAGTCGTCAAAGAACGCGGCCAGCCGGTCTGGTATCAGCTGTACGCAACGACCTCCTGGGACGTGAACGAGAAAATTCTGCGGCGTGTGGAAGCTGCGGGTTGCCCGGTCGTCGCGCTCACGGTAGACAACACCACGGGCCGCTTCAGTGAAACGTATCTCCGCACGCGCGGGAAGGATCTGCACCAGTGCCTCAACTGCCACGAAACTCCCGAGGGGCCAACCACCAAACAACGGCCGATGTACGACGGCATCGACTTGACCGGAGTGAGAACGCAGAATCCTTCGATGGACTGGGCGTTTCTCGATCGCCTGCGCAAAACCTGGAAAGGGAAACTCTTCATCAAAGGGATGGACACGCGCGAAGATGCGCGTCTCTGCGTCGAACACGGCGTCGACGGCATGCTCGTCTCAAACCACGGCGGACGTTCCACGGAAACTTCGCGCGCCACGATCGAAGCCCTGCCAGAAGTGGTGGCCGAAGTCGGCGGCAAAATTCCAGTGTTCGTCGATGGCGGCTTTCGACGCGGCACGGATGTATTCAAAGCCCTCGCGCTGGGCGCCAAAGCCGTGGGAATCGGACGTCCCTTCCTGTGGGGTTTGGGAGCTTTCGGCCAGGCCGGAGTCGATCGAGTGCTCGAAATCATGCAGGCCGAATTGAAACTTGCGATGGGCAATTGCGGCACCCGGACTGTCGCCGACATCACGCGCGAATACGTGGAAACACCCGACTGGAAAATTTAGTTCGCATTCGGAGTAAGTGGCGCAGGCTTCAGCCTGTGGGGGTTAGTCCTTGCAAGGCCAAAATCCCGCAGGCTGAAGCCCGCGCCACTTGAGACCCGCGCCTCAGCGCGGCGGCTTCGGCCACCAACTTATAAAGCCATCCTTGTTCGGCATTTTGACGCGCGGCAGAGATTTCGCGTCGAGCACCGCATCACCAGGAACGATGCCGTCAATCGACAAGATGTAAGCCGTCACCGCGTAGACTTCGTCATTCGTCAGCGACTGCGGCGAAGTGATCGGCATTGCCCGCCGAATATAATCAAAGAGCGTCGTAGCGGCCGGCCAATAACTCGCCGGTGTTTTCACCGGCTTGCCCGAGGCCAGCGTACCAACGCCGCCAGTGAGCTGGTCCTGCGGCTTCCCCGCGCCTTTCTCCCCATGGCAAACCTGGCAAGATTTGGCGTAAACGGCCGCGCCCGCCGAAACAGATCCGCTGCCCGCAGGCAGCCCCCTTCCATCGGGCGAGACAGTGATATCTATCTTTCGAATTTCTTCAGGCGTAAGCGGACGTCCGAGATTGGGTCCCTGCGCACCACACACGGACGGCAGCAGGAAGAACGCCGCCAACGGTAAGAGATGAGCAAACCTAGGCGTAAACATTTTTCACCGTCCCGTCCGCCTCGATGCTCCAGGTTTGAATGCCGTTAAAGTGGTATCCCTGGCCGGGCGCGTATTGAGCGATCCAGCTGGCTCTGGTTGGCTGCGTGCCGCCTGTCTCGTCCGTGGCCCTACTCATCAGCATGGAAGGCCGGCCATCCCAACGCCACGGCAGGCGGAAACGCGTGAGCGCCTTTGGCAATATCGGATTGTTCAACGCCGCAGGCGCCCAGGTCTTCCCGCCGTCTGCGGAAACTTCCACTTTCGATATCCGGCCCGCGCCCGACCATGCCAGCCCGGAGACTTCGTAAAGCCCGGGTCCCTTCATGGTCATTCCAAACGACGGTTTGAGGATCGCGGATTTCGCGCCCTGCAGAAACATGAATTGGCGCGCCTTCCCGCTGGGCATCAGTTCGGTATAGTGAGAAGTCTCATCCCTGGCATCCACCGGCGCGTCAGTCACATTCAGACGGCGCAGCCATTTCACGTTCATGTTGCCTTCGAAGCCCGGCAGCAACAGGCGCATCGGGAAACCCTGCTCCGGGCGAATCGCTTCACCATTTTGGTATAGAGCAACCATCGCATCGTCCATGCATTTCTCAAGCGGGATGCTCCTGCTCATGGCGGCCGCGTCGGCGCCTTCGGCAATCACCCACTTCGCGCCCTTCGTTACGCCTGCTTCCGCGAGCAGAGTTGACAGCTTTACCCCGGTCCATTCCGAACAAGAGAGAAGGCCGTTCAATTCTCCGGCGGTGATTTGCAGTGGCTGCGGCGAACCGAATGCTCCGCTATTGCCGGCGCATTCGACAAAATGGATGTGCGTCTCCATGGGATAACGCATCAGCGCATCGAGCGAAAAGGCCAGCGGCCGCTGCACCATTCCGTGAATGAATAATTCGTGCCGCGCCGGGTCGATGTCGGGAACGCCGTTATGATGCCGCTCGAAATGCAATCCAGCCGGAGTGATGGTTCCTTCCAGCAATTGCAGCGGCGTGCGCGAGACTCCCGTCCCAGCGCGCCCTGGTCCAAGCGTGAAGACGCGCTGCACTTTTTCCTGCCACTTCGAAGGCGTGCCATAACCTGAAAACGGCCGGCCAGGCGTCTTCATCCATTCCGGCGCGTCCGCCCCAACATTATCGTCCGCCTGCGCAGCGCCCACGCCCGCAGCGGCGATCCCGGCGGAGAACAGCGCGCTCCGCAATAGCGCGCGCCGGTCGATCAAGCCATTTCCCGCGACGGTCTCTTCGTGCACCCTCACGGATTTTTCTTTTTCAAGATTGCTCATGACGACCCCCACCTACAATCTTCCATCGATCCAAAAACAAACCGCCCCGATATCGAAATGAGCTTAACGTGACATCGAGGCGGCCTCAAGCGTCCATTTAAAAATTTCGCAATCTGGACTCAGCGGGTGCCCCACCCTTTGCGGTTTTCAAAGGGTGGGGGTTTAGATTCAAATCAGAGAAAGACAGTCCGCATGATCTGAAAATTTAAACAACGCGAGAGCCCTATTTCCACGCAGCGTAAATCGGCTTGCTGACCAGGTACGCGGCATTTGCTCCGGGACGCGGAGTGAATTTCTGAGCGCGCCCGTTGTCCACTTCGGCGGTGTAAAAATTGCCGTCCTGGTCGACGCTGAATCCGTGCACTCCCCAGAAGCCGCCGGGGAAATCTCCCCAGGTGCCCCAGGAGTACAGGAAGTGTCCCTCGAGATCGTACTTCAGCATTTTGGAGGTGCCGCGGTCATAAGCCCACAACATTCGGTCGGCCCCGATGTAAAGCAGGTGGACGTCGGACGGATCCTTGCCCATGCTGAATTCATAGAGATATTTTCCATTCTCGTCGAACACTTGAACGCGATGATTTCCGCGGTCGTTTACGAAAACGTGTTTGGTGGCCGGATCGAGAGCCACTCCATGCACGTTATTCATGTAGTAGGGTCTCGTGTCGAATGGGTCGGTCGCCTTGTTGTGCATTCCGGGCTTGCCCCAGTCCATCAGGAATTTACCGTTCTTGTCGAACTTCGCGACGCGCGTGCCGTTGTACCCGTCTGCCACGTAGAGGGTGCTGTCCGGCAGCCAGGAAAGAAACGTGGGCCGGTTGAAGTGCGTGCCGTCGGCGCCCTTGACGGTGGGCGTGCCAATCGTCTGCACGAGTTCCTTCATGTCATGTGTGAAGATGTAGATGGCGTGCATGTGATCGTCCACGATCCAGATATGTTTTTCCGGGTCGTAGGGATTGATCGTCACATAGTGCGGCCGCTTGAACAGATGATCGTACTGCGGAAACGTCTCGATGATTTTTCCCGTCGAGTCCACGATGGTCAGGCAGTGTTCCCACTTGGCATCCACTCCCACTACTCCCTTTCCCTCCATCCAATTCTTCGGCCCGTCCTCAGGTTCCTGACCCGTTCCGCCCGATCCCGGCAGGGCCGAAACCGTAGCGTCGCGCCAAGGCAGCCGGCCGATCGGAAAGATCAGGCTCGGCCCGAAATCAGGAATCAGTTTTGCCCCCGGCCGCTTGATGTTCGGCAACTCGCCGCGGAACAGCAGGAACACGCGATTCGGATTCTCCGCGTAGATGGCCTGCCCCGCTCCCCAAGTCCACTGTTCGTTTCCCGGCAACGTGCTGATGTTGGCCGGCCAATCTTTGGCGACATCATAGGGACCGAACGTGTCCTGGCCCCCCACCACGCCCGGGATCGCCGCGATGCTGCCGGAATTTCCCTGCCCCTGGACGGTCCAACGGTTGCTCCCAAAGGAAAACCCAATCAGGCAACCAACGCCAATTGCAAAAACTATTAGAATGACTCTACGCATGACTCCCCTTCCCGATGTTCCCGGTCTGAGATTTGTAAGATTGGCGTGGCGCGGAATCCCGGCACGCTCCCAAGCCTTATATGCCCGCGGTAAAGGAGTGTCAATATCATCCTGTTCATGGCGATGGGCCCCGTGCAAAAATCTGCAAATGATTACAAATAATTTGAAACAATCTTGCCTTATACCTCGTCTTATATGTATTGTCGGAACCGCAATGAGTGGTTTCCGGCAGAAATGTCGCGACAATTCGCGAATAAATTCGATGGGGGAAAACGTGAAAATGAATCGAGTGAAATTTCTGGCCCTGTGTGTGGGGCTTTTGACGCTATCTGCCGCCGCTTTCGCGCACCATGGCTCGGCGAATTACGATACGACCAAGTCGATTACAGTTACGGGCGTGGCGACGGGATTCGATTTCGTCAATCCCCACGTCCAAATCTTTTGGGAAGCCAAAGACGAGACCGGAACGACCCAGAAATGGCAAGGGGAACTCACCAGCCCGAATCGTTTGACCAGGTCTGGCTGGACAAAGAGCTCCATCAAGGCCGGCGACGCCCTCACCATCAGCGGGTATCCTACCAAGAGCGGCGCTCATGAAATTTGGATTCAGAAAGTCGTGATGGGCAATGGCGAAGAACTTCCCACGGGTGGCGGGAACTAGAAAATTCGGCATCGCTGTCGCAAAATTTCGAGCAGCACAATCTTTGCTCCAAGGGAGAGATTCAGTATGCGCAATCGCGTTGGCACATTCCTTCTCGCTGGGGTCGCGGCCTTAGCGCTTTCCTCCGCATTGCTCGCCCAGAGCGGCCAGCCGGCAGGATCGGCAAAGCCCGCGGCGGCTTCCGCACCCGCTCCGGAGCATGACCTCTCGGGTGTCTGGAACCTGCATGCCCCGCCCTCCGCGCGGCGGTTTTTCGGCAACACCTGGTCGGCCGACCCACCAGAGATGACAGCCTGGGGGAATGAGAAATACATGGCCGCCAAGCCCTCCAACGGTCCTCGCACGCATTCGCTGAAGGAAACCGACGATCCGGTTCTGCGGCAGTGTCTCCCTCCCGGCACTCCGCGAATCTACCTCCAGCCGTTTCCATTTCAAATCGTGCAGACACCGAAGGAAATCATCATGATTTTTGAATACGATCACACCGTGCGCCAGATCTTCGTGGACGGGCGCCCGCATCCCGAGGACATCACGCCCTCGTACATGGGCCACTCGATCGGCAAATGGGAGGGCGACACGCTGGTAGTCGACACGGTCGGCTTTAACGAAAGGACCTGGCTCGACCGCGACGGCCATCCGCACAGCGATCAGCTGCATGTCATCGAGCGCTTCCACCGCGTCGATCGAGACAACATGCAAATGGATCTCACGATGGATGATCCGAAAGCCCTCGCTAAGCCTTGGAAATCGCAGTTATTTTTTCAGCTGAAGCCGGATTGGGACATCATGGAATTGGCCTGCACCGACAACGGCGCTTTCGAAGACTTCGAAAAGTAAGAAATCTCCACAAGGCGGCAACGCGAATCACTCCGGTTCCTTGCCGCCTGTGGTGGCCCCTTGATAGGAACTCGCCTTTTCAAGCTGGCCACGCGTGACGTCCATCACCAATCTCTGCTCGGAACCGCCGCTGCATTCTTCCTTCTAAATATATCTGTCCGATTACCGAGTCATGGGACCATCCGAATGAAATGGTACGCGTTTGTACCGCCTGGCGCTGGGTAAAGCCCAAGTGGAAAAATGTTTCCATTTTCCTGCTGCATCTTTGGAAAAAGTGCAAAACTTAACTTGACATTTAAATTTGAATGAACGACTATCGCGCTCATTGGGGGTGTCGTCAGGGCTGATTTTTTGTTGTACTTCATACATTTCATTCGCTGGCATTTTGGTTTTTCTTGTTTCTTGTGGGGTGGCAGATCATTGCGAATCCTGGCCATTCCGTTTGGCCAGATAAAGGAGCGGCCTTGGAAAAAGGCTTGCAACCCTATCTTCGCTTTGACTGTGAAACGAACCAAGGAGGGTATGTCCTATGAAGCGTGTAGTTTCATTTTCCGCGAAATGGAAAATTGCGGTGGCAGTGTTCTTTCTGACTTTTGGATTGGCGTTCCTGAGTTGCGCTCCGCTGTTCGCGCAAGGCACGGCGGGCCGAATTCTGGGAACGGTTACGGATCAAAGCGGAGGCGCCATCGCCGGCGCTACCGTCGTCGTTACCGACGTGGACCGGAACGTTCCGCGAACATTGACCACGGGACAGGCGGGAGAGTACGACGCTCCCAACCTCCTGCCCGGAAACTATAAAGTCCACGCCGAGGCCAAGGGCTTCAAGGGCTTCGATCGCACGGGTGTGTTCCTGGAAGTCAGCGGAGAGCTGCGCATTAATCTTGTCATGCAGCCCGGCGAAGTGTCGCAGACCATCACTGTGAATGAAGAAGCTCCAATGGTCGAGACCACCAACGCCGAACTGGGCGCCACACTGCAAAGCGCCATCATCGCGGACATTCCCTTGAACGGCCGCAACTTTGAAAACTTGCTGCAACTGAACCCCGGTGTGGTGATCTATCCGGGCGGCTCCGGCGGAAGCCAGAGCGCCAACGGCCAGCGGCCTCACGACAACGTCTACATGGTGAACGGCATCATGGCCAGCGAACCCTGGACCGGCCAGAGCGTTTTCAACGGCATCATGGCTGCGGGCGATGCCGGGACGATCCTGCCAGTGGATGCCATCGACGAATTCAAGACTGAGGAAAATCCTCGAGCGGAATTTGGCTGGAAGCCCGGCGCGATCGTCAGCGTCGGAATCAAGTCAGGCACCAACACCTTGCATGGATCCGCGTACGCATATGGCCGTGATACGGCTTTCGACGCGCGCAACTACTTCAACATAGTGAACGGGCCTAACCCGACGCAGCAACCGGTGGCGCTCGAACAATTCGGCGGCACCTTCGGCGGGCCAATCAAGAAAGACAAGTTGTTTTTCTTTGTGAACTTTGAGGGTCAACGCTATTCAATCGGAAATCCTGCCGCCATTCCCACGCCCCAGACGGTCGCTGGCGCCGGGGCGAAGCACAGTCTTATTGATGCCTGCACTGCGGCTGGGAGTGCGGCCACTGCCCTTAGTCTGTCCCTCGCTGGCCTTAATTCGTCCTGCCAGCCCATCGCCTCAGCCTTGACAACGGATCCGGGCGGCAATCAGTTCCAAGGCTTATTCCCGGTGAACACCACTGGCGTCACTTTGACGGATATACCGAGCGTCAACGGGATCAACGGCGGCCTGGGCAAAGTGGACTGGCATCCCAACGACAAAAATCAGTTGGAAGGCATGTGGTTCATGAGCGAGGGCAACAACAATGCGGATGATTCCCCCCAGACTGAGGTTTCTGAAAGCTGGGTGAGTGTGGAGCACGCTCGATCTGAAGCTGCTTCGGGCGACTGGACCTATACCGCGAGTTCCAGCCTGGTGAACGAAGTCCGCTTCGGATATGCCCATTACTACCAGACGTTCTTCGGCGGCGACTTTAACCAGCCTGCCAACAACTACAACTTCAACGGGCAATCTTACGATTTCCCGACCGGAATCAGCGGCCCGCTGCTGGGAGGTGCCCCGGGAATCACAATCCAGGGAGGCGTTAATAACGGGGGCGACGTGATTGGCGTTGGCTGGCCCAAAGTCATCGGCCCAGACGGTGTCCTGGAGTTCCTGGACCATGTCTCGATCATCCATGGCAAGCATGCCTTCAAGTTTGGCGGTGAACTCGTCAACAACCGATCGACCAACAACGAAACGTCGAACGCCAAGGGGGCTATTCGTTTCGCCAATCTGACGAACTTCTTTGAGGGAAACATGAACAGGACGCGGCTGTTTACTGGAGACGCGTTACGGCACGACTACAACTACGGTATTGCCGGATTTGTTCAGGATGACTGGCGCGCCACCCCACGCCTCACCGTCAATCTGGGCGTGCGCTACGAACTCAACACCGTCGTCCATGACCGGGACGGATTAATGGGGAACTTCGATCCCACGCTTGGAATTTACCAGACCAATGATCCCTATCACGGCGATCACAACAACTTTGCGCCGCGCGTAGGCTTCGCCTGGGACGTCCGCGGCGATGGCAAGACCGTGATCCGCGCGGGGGCCGGAATCCTTTACGAAAATCTCAGCTTCGACGTGCTGAACGGCGCAGGCAACCTTCTCGGCCTGCGCACCTTCCCCACTGGCATTCCTCTTTTCAACGACGGCAGTCCGACCGCGCTCCCTGTGAGTGGCACCATCCAGGCCACAGCCGTCTCGATTACGGGCAGCGCTCTGGCCCCTGTCAAGTCGGCTTGGCAAACTGCCGTTCCAGTTCCCGGGAGCACCTCCAACACTCCCCTTTTCGCTGCTGCCGCGAACCCCGCCTGCGGCGATGGGAATACGTTCCCCGGGGCTCCCTACTTGTCGGCACCTGGCCCATGCGAAGTCTACGGTGTGAACCCCAATCTTCGCACTCCGTACGTGGACAATTGGAACCTCGACATACAGCGAGCCATCACCAACAACCTTTCGATTGACATCGGCTACGTCGGCAACCACGGCACGAAGCTGTTAGGCAAGTTCAGCATCAATCAGCCGGCGCCGGGGGCGGGATGGAACACGCCTTTGACGAACACTGCCGTGACAAATGATGGGTTCGCCACCGGAGATTTGGGTTTCACCCCGGCTCAGGTGTGCGCGGGACAAGGTGCAGCTGACGTATGTCAAGTGAGCCCCACTCTCGAGCAGGCTTCCCTTCCGTTCACCGCGCCTTGCGCCTCCAACATCATTACCGCTGGCGGGCCGCTAGGCCCAAATAGTTCAGGTGGACAGTTCAACCCCGGAAATTCGTGCTTCTCTTACTTGAGCTACATCACCAGGGTCAACAACGCTTACGAATCTAACTACAATGGCCTGCAAATAACCCTGACGGGTCGGAATTACCACGGCCTTTCGTTCACTGCCGGCTATACTTACTCTCACGCCTTGGGGGATGCCTCAGACCAGGGAACGTCGGGCGACTTCCCAATCCCAACAAATAGCTACGGAAGTGTTCGTGGCCAGTTGTACACCAACACCGATTTCGACATCCGGCATCGCTTCACTCTTTCGCTGAACTATAAGCTCCCCGAAAAGAAGGGTTTCGGACAACTGCTGGAAGGCTGGGGGATCAACTCCATCGTATTGGTCACCAGCGGTTTGCCCTGGGGCCCGGAAGATCAGTCGGATGATTTCAGCGGAACCAACGTGATCGGAACCCAGGCACAGAACGAAGGTGAAATGTGGAACTTCTTTGGTAATCTCAAGGATATGACACCAGTCCACGGGTGGACCGATACCAACCTCGGATGGGAAAGCGGTGGAGGCGGACTTCCCTGCTTCGGTTTCGGTAACCCAAACTGCGGCGCGACGATCCCGCAGACGTGTGTCAATGCCGATATGAACCACTTCACCGGTCAACAGCAAACGTTGGCGCTGGCATCGCTAAGCGCCCTCGGATGCTACGTGGTGGGCAACTCCGTCCTTCTCCCACCGCCCTTTGGATCCTACGGCAACATGAAGCCGAACATGTTCCGCGACACCGGCTTCAAGAATATAGACTTCTCAGTCACCAAGCTGTTCACGCTCAAGGAACGGCTCAAGGCTGAGTTCCGCGTTGAGATTTTCAACATTCTCAACCATCCTGACTGGTCGAACCCGAGCGGAGGCCCCGGCGGCGGCATTCAGGATCCCTCCGCCCAGCCGTTCGGCTTCGTCGGCCTTACGCCGGACGCATACAGCTCCAACCCGCAACTTGGATCTGGCGGCGCCCGCGCAATGCAGTTGGGCTTGAAGCTCAGCTGGTAGTTTTCACGTCTCACACAAGGGGCCGGACTAATCTCCGGCCCCTTCTTTATTTGCGCTTGAGTAGCACAGGCATCCGCCGCGGCGGACCTGTGCGGTTTTGTAAGCTGCACAATTAAGCGTCAACTCCGCACTTACGATCGCGAAACCCACAAAGGTCCGCCGCGGCAGATGCCTGTGCTACCAAAACCGCCGAAACCTGGGTGGCCCACGACAGCGTCTAACAGGCATTCGTAAGCATTGAGCGAATGAAAGATCGCGTACACTCGTTGGCCGCGGGAATATTGCGCAAACCACCCGAGCGCCGCCCGTGGGTCCATGAGATGATGCGGCATTGTATCGATCCAGTCTCCAAGCCTGTGCAACGAACACGTGACCTCGTGCGCCCTGATTCGTCCCGAAAGGAGCCGTGAAATGAAATCGACCGCAAGCCAGTCTATGGTGCGAATTCTGATCGTCACTGCCATTGCTGTGGCAAGTCTGGCGCTCTTTGCCGGGCGCGCTTACGCTGATGACATCCCAAAGGGTTGGGAAGCAAGCAACATGAAACCGATCGGCTACAGCGATATGGACGGCCGCGGCGGCGATATTAAAATGGCTATCAAGCACGTGAACGATCACTGGTATCTCTACGTGGCGCACCTGTGGGTCCATGGCTGGACCATCGTGGATGTGACCGATCCCACGAATCCCAAAGTCGCAAAATTCATCCCCGGGCCGCCCAATGGCGATACGAACCAGGTGGACCTGCACGACAACATCATGATCACCGCCCTGCAGAATCGCGCGGCCTACAACACGCACGATCCGGACGTGCCGCGCGACGAGGGCGTAATTATTTGGGATATCAGCGATCCCGTTAATCCCAAGCAGCTCTCGCGCTGGAAGACCAACGGCACCGGCACGCATCGCGACGGCTATCGCGGCGGCAAATACGTGAATCTGGCCGCGGGCATGCCCGGCTACAACGGGCAGATTCTGGTCTTCCTCGACATCAGCGATCCCATGAATCCGAAAGAAGCGGGGCGCTTCTGGATGCCCGGGCAGAAAGAGGGCGAGCCGCCGCTTCCCAAAAACATCTACGGCTTCCACGGCCCCGCTTTCATCGACGGCAACCGGGCGTATCTCGGATATACCCCCTGGTTCGTGCTCCTCGATATCAGCGACATCGCGAAGCCGAAGTTGATCGGTTCGCTCAGCTTCGACCCGCCATTCGGCGGGATTCAAGTGCACGATGCCATGCCGATTCCCGGCAAACCGTTTGTTTTCGTTCATTCGGAAGGAACCGGCGGGGCAGACACGCCCACTGGCCCGCTTGCCTGCACGGGGCCGATGTACCTCGTGGCAATGGTCGACATCAACGATCCGACGAAGCCGAAATTGGCGTCCATCTTCCCGACCCCGGTGCCGCCGCCGGATGTGCCCTATACGGATTTTTGCCAGAAGGGTGGACGCTTCGGCCCGCACAACACGAACATTTTGCAGCATTCGCCCGACGTGGAGAAACAGGCAGACCTGATCTATCTGACCTATTTCAACGCAGGGTTGCGGATTTATGATGTGAAAGATCCACGCCTGCCGAAGGAAGTTGGCTGGTTCATTCCTCCGACTCCGACCAAGCGGCTGGGTCCTTACCCTTACGATAAGCTCGTGAATCAGACCGAGAACGTGTTGGTCGATACACGCGGTAACATCTTCGTCACCGACAGGCAGCTCGGGCTGTTCGTGCTGCGCTACACGGGCCCAGGCGAGCCGGCGCCGACGGCGAAATAGGATTTGAGTTGACGTCGCGATAGATATGCATCAACGTGAGTTGCCGATGGAACGGAAAGCTAGCTGCCCACCCTAAAGACGGGCGTCCTCTACGAAACCAACTGCTCAGATGCATTGCGGTTTTGTAGAGGCCTCACCGTCCCGCGTTCTTGGGGACGGTGAGGGCACGTTGGCGTGCGGCGAAAGGAAGAATGACATGAGCGAAATCACACGGCGAGGATTCGTAAAGGGAGCGGCGCTAGCGCCGCTGGCGTTTTCCCCTCTAACCCTGGAAGCGCGGACGCCGGTGGCTCCCGGTGATCGCTACGATATTGTGGTGGCCGGCGCCGGACACAACAGCCTGATCGCAACCGCCTACCTCGCAAAAGCCGGCTACCGCTGCCTGGTACTCGAAGGGCACTCCATCATCGGCGGCGGTGTGAAAACAGAAGAACTGACCTTGCCGGGCTACAAACACGATACCTGCTCGACGGCGCACAACGGCATCCAGGGCAATCCGGCGATCCGCAATGACGAACTGAAGCTGCACGACTACGGCCTGGAATATATTTCCCCCGATCCCATCATGCACATGCCATTTGCCGATGGCAGCTACATCACGCAATGGGCCGACCTCGAGCGCACCGCTGCGGAATTCGCGAAATTTTCCAGGAAGGACGGAGAAGCCTACGAGCGCATGTATCACGAGAGCGAAGCCGCCAGGGATATTCTTGGAGGGGATCAGTTTGCGCCGCCGGGCACTGGCAAGTCGCTCAACGATCGGCTCGCGGCGAGTCCCATGGGGAAATTCTGGCAGCGGCGCATAGCCATGTCCCAATGGGACGTCATCCGTGAAAATTTTGAGAGCGACCAGTGCCGCTCGTTCCTGATGGGAACGCCGTGGAGCATGCAGCCGCCACAGTATCCGATGACCGGGCGTTCCGCCTACTCGGCGATCCGGACAACGCCTCGCAAGATTGCCAAGGGCGGATCGGGAATGTTGACGCAGGCGATTGCAAAATGCATCGAGGCGCACAATGGCGTGATCCTCACAAAGAAATCCGTCACGCGCCTCATCATCGAAAACGGAAAATGCGTCGGCGTCGAGTGCGCGGACGGCAGCTCCTATCGCGCCGAAAAGGCCGTGCTCTCCACCCTGCACGTCAAACATCTCATCGAAATGGCGCCGCGCAATTTGTTCCCTGAGGATTTTCTCTACGGAGTGGATACGTGGGAGGGTGAGGTTTCCGAAGTGGTGTCGCACTATGCGTTGAAGGAACCGCCGAAGTATCCGATTAAGGGCGGCACGATTTCTCCGGTGGAGTCGGCAATTCTGGCGAGCCCGGAACGCTTGCTACGCTTTGCCTACGACGACGCATGCGGCATTTCCAATACCGACGAGCCTCCGATTTCCATTTTCTGCAGCACCGTCGCCGATCCTTCGCGCGCGCCTGCCGGAATGCACACTCTGAAAATACTCGGCTTCCATCCTTACAACATCAAGGAAGGGCCGCAGCATTGGGATGCCCTCAAGGACAAAGTGTCCGATGCGCAATTGAATTATTTCAGGCGTTTCTCGCCCAATCTGACGGACGACAAAATCCTGGGCCGATTTGTAATGAGCCCGCTCGATCTCGAACGCAAGAATCCGAGCTTCTGGCACGGCAGCATTCACGGCGGCGCATCGGACCCGTCGCAATCGGGCGCGATGCGTCCCATGGCCGGCTGGGCGCAATATCGCATGCCGATCCCCGGCTTGTACCAGACCGGCGCCACAACGTATCCCGGAGGTTCCGTGACCGGCGCGCCCGGCCGAAACGCCGCGATGGTGATGCTCAAGGATTTCGGCACGAGTATCGAGGAAGTAGTGGCCAAAGGAAGTTGAGTAAAGTGACGCGAGCTTTATCGTATTTGCGGATTCGGGAGTCGTGAACTCGTAGGGTTTACACGAAGGGGAGGATTTCATGAGCAAAATAACGCGGCGCGATTTCGCGAAAGGAGCGGCGGCCCTGGCCCCGCTTGCGTTTGCACCCTTTAGCCTGACGGCGCAGACGGCCCCGTCCGATAAGTTTGACATCGTCGTTGCCGGCGCCGGACACAACAGTTTGGTTACGGCGGCCTACCTCGCCAAGGCCGGCTATCGCGTGGTCGTGCTGGAGTATCGTCCGGAAGTCGGCGGAGGGGTGAAGACGGAAGAGGTGACGCTGCCCGGTTTCAAACATGATACGTGCTCGACCGCGCACGGCGGCATTCAAGCCAATCCGGTCATGCGCAACGACGAACTCCACCTGATCCGCGATTACGGCATCGAGTACATCCAGGCCGATCCGATCTACCACATGCCCTTCCCCGACGGCAGCTACATCACGCAGTGGCGCGATCTCGATCGCACCTGCGAGGAATTTGCCAAGTTTTCCAAGAAAGACGGCGCGACCTACCGGCGTATGCATGACGAAAATGAGTCCGTCAGATCAGTCTTCGACGGCAATGGATTAACGCCTCCCGGATTTGGCGGCAAGTCGGTCGCCGAGAAGTTGGCCGAGCATCCACAGGGCAAAATTTGGCAGCGCCGCATGGCCATGTCGCAGTGGGAGGTTCTCCGCGATAATTTTGAGGACGACCACTGCCGCGCGTTTATGATGGGCACCCCAGCGAGCATGTCTCCGCCGCAGTATCCGATGTCCGGACGCGGCGCCTACTCCGCGATCCGAACGAGCCGGCCCATTCCAAAGGGAGGGTCGGGCGTATTGACGCAGGCCCTGGCTAAATTCATCCAAACGCACAATGGGGTAGTCCTCACGAACAAGGCAGTCACGCGGCTGATCATTGAAAACGGCAGATGTGCGGGCGTGGAATGCGCGGACGGCAGTTCGTACCGCGGCGAGAAGGCCGTGCTGTCCACGATCCACGTCAAACAACTGGTCGACATGGCGCCGAAAGATTTGTGGGGCCATGACTTCCTCGATGGAGTCGACACGTGGGAAGGCGAGATCTCCGAGATCGTGGCGCATTACGCATCGAAAGAACCGCCGAAGTATCCGGTCAAAGGCGGCACGCTCGCGGTTTGCGAATCGGCGATTCTGGTATCTTCCGCACGCTTGCTGCGCTATGCGTATGACTTCCCCAACGCAGTCGTTGGTCTGGACGATCCGCCATTAACCATTTTCTGCAGCACGGTTGCCGATCCTACTCGGGCGCCCGCGGGCATGCACACCATCAAAGTGATCGGCTTGCAACCGTACGATTTGAAAGAAGGGCCGAAGCACTGGGACGCGATCAAGGATGAGGTCGCCGAATCCAATTTGAAATATTTGCGGCGATTTGCGCCCAATCTGACAGACGATAAAATCCTCGGCAAGTTTGTGGTCAGCCCGCTCGATATCGAGCGCAGGAATCCGCACATGTGGCACGGCAGCGTTCACTCCGGATCTGGCGAACCCGCGCAGTCCGGCAACATGCGGCCGATGCCGGGATGGGCGCAATACCGGATGCCGATTCCCGGCTTGTATCAAACCGGCGCGTGCACGTATCCGGGAGGATCGGTTACCGGAGCGCCGGGGCGAAACGCAGCCATGGTGATGCTCAAGGATTTCGGGACGAGTATTGAAGAAGTGGTAAATAAAACTTAGCCTGGCAGAGATAAAAAAGGCCGCCCTCCGGATGAGGGCGGCCTTTTTGTAGGACAGGCTTCAAGCCTGTCTGCTTTAAATTCTCTTTAAGACACAAAAACCGACAGGCTTGAAGCCTGTCCTACTTGAACCTACACATCCGCGCCTAGCGTCTTTGCCGCCCAATCCGGGAACACGACTGGCCGTGACGATCGAGGTCCGCCCGCGTTGGAGGCTTGAACGTGTCCTGTGCCCTCGACCATGTCGCGCTTGGAATTCTTGGCAGCCTCATATAGCCGCAGGGAGCCGGCCGGGTCCATGATCCGGTCGTCCTTGCTATAGCCGATCAGCATGGGTGCTTCGATTTTTTCGGCTCTGCCTTCTGCGAGGTTATAGTCGCCAAGTTTTTTCTTCGCGTCGGCGAGATCTTTCGCCCCGATGATCCAGCGCACACGCTCCTGAATCGGCGGGTAGTAATCGAACAGATCCGATTTCAAATCGTAGGAGCCGCTGCTCATGAATGCAGCCTTGATCCGCTTCTCGCCGCTCGCGGCGCGGGGCACGCCGTATCCGCCCATGCTGATTCCCTGCATCCCAACGCGCGTGGCGTCCACATCCGGGCGCGTCTCGAGATAATCGATCATGGCTTTCACAACTCGATCCGTATCCGGCGGAAGGTGCAGATCGTGCAAGCGCATCGCTCCTCCCTGGCCTGGGAAATCGACAGCCAGATACGCCATGCCGCGTGCGGTGTAAGCGCCTCCGCCCAGGATGGTCGCTTCAGCCATCGTATCAGCGCCCTGGAATGGAATCACAACGGGATACTTTTTCCCCTGAGGGCCGCCGTTCGGCTTCCGGAAGTACCCGTCGAGCATTTTCCCTTCATAGTTGATCTGCACGCGCTCGAAGGGCGGCCGCGTCATCTTCCAGGCCTTGTCGTAGGTTTCTCGCGACTTTTTATAAGTCGGCAGCATGCGAGGCTCGTCAACTGGCTGCGGCCAGCAGGCGTCCCGGTAAAAGCCGGCCGCCTTGAGATAATATTCGTTGGCCGTAACTTTGTAGCCCGCAGCGGCGAACTGATCGGCCAGCATTTCGTTCTTTTCCGCGACGCGCGTCCACTCCACGATCCAGGACTCCAGATCGAACGGCTTCATGCGCTGCGCGACTTCGAGCGCGTCCGGATCGCTTGTGTAGATGGATTGCGTCAAGCGGATCTCGAGCTGCCCACCGCCTTGTAATCCCTTGCCGGTATAGAGTTCTTCTTCCGCCCTGCCGCCGACCGCGCCTTTCTTCCCGCCTTCGCCGCCGAGATCCTGGGCCAGCGCGTTCGAACCGAGGGCCCTAGTCAGCAGTGGAAGTCCGGCAGCCGCCAAGCCCATCTTGACCAACCCTCTTCGGCTTACGTTCAGTAGAGAATCCATGTTCTCGCCTCCAATTTTCGCGCAGATTTCGAAACCGGGAATGGACCCAACTCGCTCTGCCGGATCATTAGCAGTAAGACTGTGCTTGCAGGGGTATTGGTTTCAGACATTTTCACCCGGCGCCCCACCGGAAAACCGCATCCCACAACACGGAAATGAAGCTATTTTCTTAGAACGATATGGCAGGCCCTCTCGCCTGTCAAGCTGCGGTTTCCATCCCCTGTCGTTCTATTTTTCTCGATAGGCAACATGACGATTGCTTTCCTATCGGCCATTGCACTGCCAAAGGGCCGCGCACATTTTACCCGCATGAAACGGCCATTCCGATTGACACGTCTACTCAAACAGTGCGATATTCCACGCCAACGGGAGGTGTTCATCTATGAGGAATGCGCTGCTCGGAGTTTTGTTTGTGGGTGTGTGTTTGCTCGTGTTTTCAGGACCCGCGATTGCGCATCACGGCGGCGGAGCCTACGACACGGCCCATCCGATGACCATGACGGGAACCGTTAAGGAATTTCTATTCATTCAGCCGCACCCACTCATCACTCTCGAAGTGAAGGACGATCAGGGCGCCGTCACGGAATGGTCCGTGGAAATGACCGCGCCGAATCATCTGGTCCACTATGGCTGGAATGGACACAAGCTAAAGGCGGGTGACCAGATCACCGTGGTGGGCGCCCCTTCTAAAAACGGGCTGAAAGTTTTGAATCTCCGGAAAATCTCCTGGGCAAATGGCGAAGTGATTCCTCTGGGTCCGCCTCCGGAACCCGGCCAGTAAGAGATCCGTGGCCTTGCGAATCGCGTGGCCGCGTCTCCGCTCATCCCGTGAGCGGTAACGCTGCGTGCTCCGCGACGGTTTGAATTGATCCGAACGACAGGAGGATTTCCAGCAATGAAAAAATATTGGGTGAGCCAGACATTTGCTCTCGTGGCGGCTTTGATCTTCTCGCCCGGACTGTGTGCGCAAACCTCGCCGAAGGCAGAAGCAAAAAATGACAAAGCAGCAGCGCCGCAAGGACTTACCAGAACGGCGGACGGCGCGCCGGATTTCTCCGGCGTTTGGGAGGGGCACATGCCGCCCAGCGCTCGCAAGTATGCCGGATATTCATTTACGGGAATAATTCCGGAGATGACGCCCTGGGGCAGAGCGCAATACGAACAGACCAAACCATCCTGGGGCGAACGCGCCGTCGTGGATTCAACGGACCTCGTCAATCCAACGACCGGCAATGAAATCGGATGTTTCCCGACTGGCGTGCCGCGAATTTATGTGCACCCTTTCCCGATGGAGATTATTCAAATTCCCGGACGCGTGGTTCAACTGTTCGA
Source organism: uncultured Acidobacteriota bacterium (assembly GCA_963804145.1). GTDB lineage: Bacteria > Acidobacteriota > Terriglobia > Acidiferrales > UBA7541 > Palsa-360. The sequence goes on from CAWDPI010000016.1 coordinate 397,338, forward strand.
ATTCAATCACTTTGTCCGGCAAATTTATACGACCGGCCCGCATGAACATGCCAAGGATCTGGACCCGACCTGGATGGGCGATTCGGTCGGCTGGTGGGAGGGAGATACGCTGGTGATCGACTCGGTCGGGTTCAATGAAAAGACGTGGCTGGATCGCGCGGGCTTGCCGCATTCCGATCAGCTCCACGTCATCGAGCACATTTCGCGCCCCAAGCACGACACCCTGGTGGTTCACATCACCGTCGACGATCCGAAGACGTATACCAAGACGTGGGAAGGCGAGCGCATCTACGTGCTCGAACCGGATTGGAAGCTGACGGAAATGATTTGCGAAGATAACATCACGTTCAATGAATTTAAGAAGGCAGGGAAAGAACAGTAGGACAGGCTTCAAGCCTGTCTGGTTTTTGCCTTGGTTTTTGCGACATCTCGCTCTGTGCAACAGCGACAGGCTGGAAGCCTGTCCTACAAATTCCTATCGCACATTCTTATCGAGCCATTGCACAAAAAACTTGGCGATCTCGTCGCTGTTTTTGTCGAGCATCAACTCGTGTTCGTTGCCAGTTAGACCCACATCTTCGAGCTTGACGTATTGCGTTTTAACGCCCGCCTGATTGAGCCACTTGGGAATGCAGGAATCGAAAACGCGGTGGTAGCTCGCCTGCGTGGAAACGTCCAGCACCGGAATGTCCTTCATGTTGACGAGCTTGTGCGCGGGCTCCTTCTGCAAGTAGCACGGCACAGTATCCGGATCGTCCGCTTTCTCTTCCAGCACGGGCTGTAATTCGGCAGGGTCACTGATCGGCGGATCGTAATGGAGCGGAAGGGACGTCACGCCCCAGGCGTAGCTGCTCGCCGCGCCGTAGGCGATCTTGGCGATGTCCACGTTCTTGATCGGCGGCCCGCCCGGTTCAGCGGTGATGATCGCTTTCACAAGCTTTGGCCGGGCATCGGCAATTTGCCAGCCAAATTCTCCGCCCTGCGAGTGAGTGATCACGATGACGGGCGATCCGATCTTATCGAGCAGCGCAATGTGAGCATCAAGGTTTAGCTTCGCCTGTTTCCCGCCCGCCAGAAATTGAACCTGCGTCTTCGCAAAATCGTCAAAGATCGGATCGCCCATCTTGCCTTTGTTCGGGCCTTCTCCCGGCCATTGCGTGAATTTCTTTGCCTGCGGCCAATTCCCTTGCGCGCCGATGTCCGTGAAAGCTTGCTCAATCTGAAGAGCAGTGCGCGTGGTCAACGTTCCATCACCATCGGCATTGGGATTGTATGGAGACCGCCCGCGCGCCGGGTAATCCACCATGTAAACCGTGAAGCCCTGCTTGATGAAAAAATACGCCCAGCCCGGACGCCCGTCCGGAGTCTGCAGCCAATCCGTCCCGGTCTGCCCCGCGCCATGAAATAAAACGATCGGATACGCATGACGGATTTTTTTCGGCACCATCACTTCCACGTATTCGGCGCCGTCCATGACTTCTTTGCCGGGCGCCCCGACATACGTTCCACCCACATAGAAAAAACCGGTGCTCGCGATGTCCTCTGTAGAAAATGTGTGGATCGACGGAGGCGGCGCACCGGCAGCGCGGCTCTGTGCGCGCGCTCCGTAACAAATTGCAAAGAGTGCAACGAACCCTGCGGACAGCGCGGCGACCCATACCCTTATTTTCATGACTCATCCCCCTTGCATCGAATCTTGCCAGGATATCTTGATTGGAATTTCGTTCCAACGAAGTATACAACACCTGTGCGAGGCCAGCCCTGCCGGCAATGGCCTGCGGGGCAGTTTCCGGCCATCGCGTTTTTCTGGCAGCGACCACAATTTTCTGTCGCTCCCTGTGCTGCCATTGCGGATTAGGGCAAGACCAGCGGCGCAGAATCTTTATTCCCTGGCAACCGATCTACAATTCTAATTGGGCATGAAGCTCTCCAATCCATTCTCGTCGAGAAAGCCCGCACAAAAACTCAATGTTCCTGTTCTGACCTTCCTTGGAGAACAAGATGGCTCTTCGGAGAGATTCCTCAAAGGAAAGCTTTCCGAATTATTCAACGGACGGGCGAATGTGCTGAGAGCCTACCTGGCTCGAGCTCACTATGAAGACCCCAAGACCGTTTCAGTCTGTTTGTGTTTGGGAGTTACAGGTGGCGTGGATGAACCGCTCGTTATGGCCGCCCACTCCGTATTCGCCACGCATTTCAACCGCGACGTTTCCTTGGATATTCTCTTTCTGACTTCCGAACAAGAAGACCAGTTGGCTTTGGTGTGCAAGCCGTTTTATCAGAGCAAATAGACTGGAGCTAAGTCCCGACAAATGCGCCACTTGCAGACTGGCCCGGTGCTGAGAAATGGAGCGGTTTGTTCCGAGGCGGAAGCGATGTATAATTGATTCAGCGGCTTGGACTATTCGCTTGGAGTCGTGACCGCACTTATGCCGAATATCAGCTTTATTTTGAACGGGAAACGCACCACGGCGTCCTATGAGCCGGGCATGCACTTCCTCGAAGTATTGCGCGAGGAATGCGGCATTGTGTCTCCCAAGAATGGCTGCGCTCCCGAGGGCACCTGCGGCTGCTGCGCGATCCTGGTCGATGGGCGGCCTGCATTGTCATGCCTGCGGAAGCCCGAACAAATGGAAGGCCATGATGTCGTCACGCTCGAGGGCGTCCCGGAAGATATGCGGGAAGTGTTGGGCGAAGCGTTCGTCCTCGAGGGTGGAGTGCAGTGCGGCTTTTGCATTCCCGGGATTGTGGTTCGCGCATCTTCGATGTTGCGCCAAGGATGCACGGACGATCGCGAAGCGGTAAAGCAGGGGCTGGTCGGGCATCTCTGCCGCTGCACCGGCTACGCGCGAATTCTGGACGCCATTCAAACCGCCGGCGACGCCTGGAAAAACAGCGGAAAATTGCCGCGCAAGGAACCACGCCGCCATTCTTATTTCGGTGAAGATTTCGGATTGAGCCGCAACGCGGAGTATGCAAAAGGCAAAAACGGAAATGGCAATGGCAAGCGAAATGGAAGCGGATCTGGAATCGGCGACTCCCCTTCCCGCTATCGCGGCTTCGAGCAGGCGCTCGGCGAGCGGCCGTTCGTCGACGACATGAGCGTGCCGGGCATGTTGCACGGAGGAATGGTCCTCAGCGAACACCCGCGCGCCAAAGTGAATGCGATTGATCTCTCTGAAGCTCAAGCCATGCCGGGTGTTGTCAGGATCTTTACTGCCGCCGATGTTCCCGGAGAGCGCGGTACTGGCCTGAATTATCCTGACCTGCCGATTTTTGTGGCGATCGGCGAAACCACCTGCTGCGTTGGAGACTTTCTGGCCATGGTGGTCGCGGACACCGCCTTCCACGCGCGCCAGGCAGCCGACAAAGTAAAAGTTGATTACACGGTGCTCGAACCTGTCACCGATCCATTCGTCGCGATGGAACCCGGCGCGCCGCAAGTGCATCCTCCCGGCAATTTGTGGGTGCACGGCAATATCCTCGATACCACTGCCTTTTCGCGCGGCGATGTGGAAGCCGCTTTCGCCCAGTCCGCGCACATCATTGAGCAGACATGGACGACGCAGCCGGTCGAACCCGCGTTTCTCGAACCCGAAGCTTGCCTGGCCATGCCGGAGGGCGACGGAATTAAACTTTACTCGCAGAGCCAGGGCTCGACCTACGACGTGAAGATGGTTGCCGACATCTTGAAGCTGCCGCAGGAAAAAGTGAATGTCGAGCTGGCCGCGAGCGGTGGAGCTTTTGGCGCAAAGGAAGAACTCACGATCCAAGGACAAACTGCGCTGGCGGCGTTTGTGCTGCAGCGCCCGGTGAAGACCGTTCTCACGCGCAAGCAATCGACGCAGCACCATGTCAAACGCCATCCGATGACTTTGAAATACAAAGTCGGCGCGGACGCGGAAGGCCACCTGCTCGCGGTGCGCGTGCGAATCGTCGGCGATACCGGAGGCTATGCGGGCACGGGCGGCAAATGCCTGCTGCGCGCGGCGTGCCATTCGTGCGGCGTCTATCGCGTACCCAATGTGGATGTAGATTCCAAAGCTGTGTTCACCAATAATCCGACGAGCGGCGCCATGCGCGGATTTGGCAGCAATCAGGCCCAGTTCGCGATGGAAGGCGTCATGGATATCCTCGCGGAAAAAGTGGGCGTCGACGGTTGGGAAATCCGCATGCGGAATATCTTAAATCCCGGCGATGCCTTCGCTACCGGACAGATCATGCGCGAGAGCGTGCGCGGGATGCGCGTTGCGCTTGAGTCCGTGAAAGACATTTACAAGAACGCGAAATACGCCGGCCTGGGCTGCGGCATCAAGAGCACCGGCATTGGGAACGGCGCAGTCGAGAGCGGCTACTCGATTATCCGCGTTGTGGAAGGCCCCCGGCTGGAAGTCCTGAACGGGTACACGGAAATGGGCCAAGGCGTTTTCACGACTGTTCGCCAGGCGGTATGCGAAGAGACGGGGCTGTCGCCGGACATCATGACAGTGCGCTGGGACAAAGAGATTGGCGCAAAGTGCGGCGAAGCGTGGGCGTCCCGCGCCACCACGCTCAGTTGCGCCGCGGCACAGCGTGCTGGACAAAAGCTGGCTGCTGACTTGAAAGAGTTGCCCCTCGAGAAGCTTGTCGGCCGCGAGTATACCGGAGAATACGTCTGCGACTTCACAACCAGGCCGGGTACTCCCGAGGCGCTGACAAATCCGACGACGCACATGACGTTCAGCTACGCCTGCCAGCTCGTGATTCTCGATGACGACGGGCGCATGGAGCGCGTCGTCGCAGCTCACGACGTGGGCCACGCCATCAATCCAAAGGCATGCGCCGGGCAGATCGAAGGCGGCGTGCACATGGGACTCGGCTACGCTCTCTCCGAAAATTTCACTTCCACGAATGGAGTGCCGGATTCCCTGCTCCTGCGCGACTGCGGCATCATCGGAGCCAAGCATACGCCGCAAATTGATGTGATCCTGATTGAAGTTCCGGACGAAATCGGCGGTTACGGAGCGAAGGGAGCCGGCGAAATTGGATTGGTTCCTACGGCGGGCGCTGTGGCTGCCGCGCTGCATTCCTACGACGGTATTCGGCGCTTCAATCTGCCGATGCAGGATTCTCCAGCGGCGGCGCCATCCGTGCCGAAATCACGGAAGAAGAAAGCTGTCCCAGCGGGCGTCCTGTCCTCTGCGTTGGAAAATACCACCTCGAAAAGCAGGTAGAACGGTTCCGACCAAGTCGGGGTCTTCGACTTCTGCCAGTCTGCCATTCCGAAATTACAAAATCAAAACCAGACAGGCTGAAGCCTGTCCTACAAGGATCATTCCCTGAGCGCGAATGCGAATAGACTGTTCCCGGAGGCGATGGTGATGTACTGCTTGCCGTCGACCTGGAAGCTGATCGGCCCGGCGATGATTTCGCCGCCCAGGTTTTGCTTCCAGAGCAGCGATCCGGTGCGCGCATCGAGCGCCTGGAAATATCCTTCGCGGCCGCCTACGAAGAGAAGGTCCGTAGCGGTGGTCAGAATTCCGCTGGTGTTGACGTCGTGCATGGCGAACTTCCACTTCTTCTGCCCGGTTTGCGGATCGAGAGCCACAACGCCGCCAGTGGCCAGCGCTTCGGTGTAGGTATTGACGGGCCCCTGGCGGGAGCCTCCGGGGTTATCCGCCCCGGGAATAGGAGGGGTGTTGGCGCCGCCGGTGAATCGAGTGCCTACCTTATAATCCGCCTGGACGCCGGCGAAAATCGTGCCGTAATCTTCCCATGTGGAAAGATAGAAAAGTCCGGTGCGCGGGCTGTAGGAAGGCGAATACCAGTTCGTTCCGCCCTGGATGCCCGGAAACGTCGGCACACCAGGAGGCTGCGGCGTCGCGACCGGCCGGCCGTTGGCATCGAGGCCGCTCGCCCAATTGACCTTCACGAATGGCTGCCCGGCGAGAAACTTCCCCGTCCCGCGGTCCAAAACGTAAAAGAAGCCATTGCGATTGCCCCAGAGCATCAACTTGCGCGGGCTGCCGTTCCAATCCGCGTTGGCCAGGACAGGAACTTGCACCGAGTCATAATCGTAGGGGTCGTGCGGCGAAAATTGGAAGTACCACTTCATCTTTCCTGTATCAGCGTCAAGGGCGAGAACGGAATCCGAGTAGAGGTTGTCGCCCACGCGCTGTGCGGCGTTGAAGTCCGGGCCGGGGTTGCCGGTGCCCCAGTAGGTCAAATTTAGTTCGGGATCGTAAGAACCGGTCATCCAAACGGCTGCGCCGCCATGTTCCCAATCGGCTCCTCGCCAGCTATCGTGGCCGGGCTGATCGGGGTCGGGAACAGTGTCGAAGCGCCAGGCTTGTTTGCCGGTCTGAGCATCGAAGGCAGAGATGAAGCCGCGAACGCCGAACTCGCCCCCAGCGACGCCCACGATCACTTTGCCCTTGACCACGAGTGGTGCCATGGTCGCGGCGTAGCCCGCTGCGGGCTCGGCCAGCTTTACGTTCCACAGCGCGTGACCGTCCTTGGCGTCGATGGCGACGAGGTGCGCATCGACAGTCGCCATGAAGAGCGTGTCGCCGAGGATGGCGAGGCCGCGATTCACAATGCCGCAGCAGGGCCGGGCCGCGGGAGAGGTTGCGTAGTGGTAGACCCAGAAGGCGCGGCCCGTCCTGGGATCGAGGGAAATTACGTCATTGGGCGACTGTGTGATGTACATGATCCCGTCGACCACCAGCGGCGTGGTTTCGAATTTCTGCAGCGACTGCGCCTGGAAGACCCATTTCAGCTCGAGGTTCTTGACGTTCGAAGGGTCGATCTGTTTGAGGAGGCTATAGCGCTGGCTGGCGTAGCCTCCGGAGTAGGTTAGCCAGTTCTGAGGCTCGTCGTTCGCATGGAGTAGTCGCTCAGGCGTTACTTGTGCGCGCAATGCGAAAGGAATCAGGAATGAGAGAAGCAGCAAGAAGGACGTGCGCCGTGAGTGGTTCATTTCACACCTTTCAAGGAAAGAAGGTACGCCTCCAGGTCGGCCAGCTCCTGGGCGCTGAACTTGTCTTTGTAGGACGGCATGGGCGTGGTCTTTAGTACGGTGAACTCGCGAAGGTCGGCTTTTGTGAGTGAAACCAGGCGCTCCTGCTCGTCGATGAGTTGCACGGTATAGGTGTCTTCATTGAGGCGGCGGCCGTTGATGACTTTGCCGTCCTTTGTTACGGCCCGCACGGAGCGATTGGCAGGAAGCATGGAGCCGGCTGGATCAACGAGCGTGCGGTGAAGGAGTTCAGCCGTGCGCAGGGTACCGATGTCGCCCAAGTCAGGAGCGACGCGCGGACCTTTGCCGTTGACCGCATGGCAACTCGCGCACTTCCCCGCGCCCGTGAACAATGCCTGACCGCGAGCCGCGTCGCCCATGGTCATCCCGCGGGCATCGAAACTACTCATGTTGCGCAGATAGGAGACGATGCCGGTAAGTTCAGAGGCGCCAAACGTGAAGGGCTGCATTGCTGTGCCGGGAACGCCGTTGGTGATCGTAGCTCGCAGGTCGTTGTCGGACACCACGCGCTTGAATTGGCCTGCGCGGAAATTGACGCCTGCGATCTGGTCGCCGGACGTGCCGTGGCATGCCGTGCACTGGGTCGCGAAGATCTGCGCGCCGTACTGAATGTCGGTCAGAAAATACTCCGGGGCGCGGTCCTGCCCCTGCGCGAATACGGCCGCGCCGCGAAGCACAAAAACGAGGCAGACGATCGCGCAGAGCAACAAAGGGCGTAAGAGCAGCCAGCGAATATTCACGGAACGTCCCTCACTTGAACCAGAATTTCCTGCCCTGGATTTTAGGAATCTTTTCTTCGTCGAGAATATACACCGGACCGGCGCTGTTTAGAAGGCTGGTGAAAACATCTCAATGGATTGCGATCTGTTTCCAGCACGGTTGACGTCGGAGCTATGTCTTCCTCTTCGGGACTTTTGCCCCCTTCTTGCGCGCCTCAGAAAGGCCGATGGCGATTGCCTGCCTTCGGCTCGTCACCTTTCCTCCCTTTCCGCCTTTGCCTGAAAGTAGCGTCCCCCTCTTTTCCTTGCGCAGGGCGTTCTTGACGCTTTCTGCAGCGGCTTTACCGTATTTCGCCATGGCAATTACTCCTCTTTGAACAATCCTATGTTCCCCAACAATTCCCGGCGGACTTGACCAATTGCTGTCCCGCTCAACTTTTTCTGAGCCGCGGGAATAATTCCAGAGCATTTTCGCGTTCGATGTCTTTGAGGTCGCTTGCCGTCAGCCCAACCTCGCTCAACCCTTTGGCAACTACGGCTGCACTGAAGAACGGGAAATCGGTGCCAAATAAAATGTGTGACACGGGAACCAGCTTCAGCAACGTCGGCCACGGATATGGGCTGATCATGCTTGCGGTATCGTAATAAAGTTTCCGCACCTCGTGGAGCAAGCCGTTCGGCAGCCTCTGCGCAATGTCAGGCCGCGCCGCGAGCGCCTCGAAGCGGGTCATGAGATATGGCATCGTTCCCCCGCCGTGAGAGAAGATAAATCGGATTTCTGGATAGCGCGAAGCGGTGCCGTCGAGTATAAGGCTTGCGATCGCGCGCGTAGTGTCCGTTCCCAGCTCGACCAAAGCCGGCGCAAGTTCCGGCTGCAGGTCTTTGCAGCACTCGGCTTTGACAGGATGAAGGAAGACCACGGCTTTCCGCCGGTTCAATTCGTTCATCACCGGCTCGAACGCAGGGTCGCCGGGATATTTTCCCTGGTAGCTGGTCATCAGGCACACGCCGTCAGCCTTGAGCGTGTCCTGGCTGTACTCAATCTCGCGGAGGCTTCCATCCACATCAGGCAGCGGAACCGTGGAGAACATGCCAAAGCGGCCTGGATGATCCGCCATGAGCCGCGCTCCTAGTTCGTTGCACTCGCGCGCGAGCTTGCGTGCCTCCTCGTTATCGCCGAACCATACGCTCGGCTCGCTCGTCGAGACGATTGAAGTTGCAACGCCGCTCTTGTCCATGTCCTCGATGGATTTGCTGGCCGTCCACAACTCCAAGGGACGCTGGTTCGTCTTCCTCGCGGAAATGGCGGCGATAAATCCCGGCGCCGAAAAGTGGTTGTGGGTGTCAATTCGATACGGACGACCGGGAATGGCATTCTGCGTCTGCGCCCGCAGGAAGGCATCCGGCAGAACGGCAGCTGCGCCGAAGGCGCCCAGGCCGGCAAGAAATTCTCGCCGGGCTAAGCAAGTTGAAATCGCAGGTGCGCCTATTTCTGCTGTGCAATTATGGATTTTGGTTTTCATTGGGCGCTAACGTACAACGTGTTGCCCACACCGCGCAAACAATCGTGGCAGAGAAAACGCGCGTGGCGGCGACCATTCCTATCCTATTGCGGCCAAGTGGCCGCGGGATCGAGGTTGATGATGGGCTGCGCGCCGGAAACCGGAACCATGGGACGCAGATACGGCCGGGCGGCTGCTTTATGGCACGAGTAACAATCCTCGAGCAAGTGTTTGTACTCCGCGGCGAATTGCGCGCTGTCCTTCATTTCGATCGCTTTCTTAACTCTTGGCAAGGTGCCGTTGTCGATGCCGTCGAAGATGGATTGCATGTCAACTGGATTGCCGTCTGCCCCTTTGGGGCCTGGATTCAGGTGCACTTCCCAGCGAATGCGGTTGCGCATTTCGTTCAGATAATAAGTGGCGAGCGGCCAATTCTGCTTCTCACCTGCAAACCAGAGATTGGCGGCGAACATTCCCACTTCCACCATCGGATGAGAATTTGGCGGGACAATGTCTTTCAGATGCGCCACATCCGCCTGAATCGTTGCGGGATTGGCCTGCGGACCATTTTGCTGCGCATTGGCTGCCTGATGCTCCCACGACAAAATGAAAAGTCCGCCCAAGATTGCGCCCAGAACAAACATTTGCAGACTGCGGATCCGATTCGAGTTCGCCATGTCGAAACGCTCCTTCCAAATTGAAATGGAAACCCAATTGCCAACGGACAACTTCCCTGTCGTGCGACCGCCCCTAAAAATGAGCCTTGCTCCCAACCGCCGTTGAAATTCTGGCGGGCATTATAGCCTAGTCCAATATTTTCTACTCGGTGTGCATTTCAGTTCGGGCCGGCTCCAGGAAGTAAGGAAAATCAACTCTGCCTTGCGGATGTGGTTGCGGGGCAGCAGAATGTGTCAGCTTCGACTTGCGCATACCCCGGGGAGACTTCGACCTTCGGGATTTGACAATTGCACTCGACGCTAGTGAGGGCTCGGGATGAAAAAAAGATTGGTTTGGTTTGCGGTGGCCCTGGCGTTGTGGCCCATCCGGTCTGCTTTCCTCTCAGGACAGGAAAAGTCTGCCGGCATTCGACCCCGCAACATCGTGATTTTTGTTTTTGATGGATTGCGGGCAGGGTCCGTCAATGCGGTGGATTCGCCGACAATGTTTTGGATTCGCAATCATGGAGTCAGCTTCACAAACAGCCACTCGCTTTTTCCGACTTTTACTACGGCCAATAAGGCTCGCGATGCCTACGCCGAGGCCGGGGACCCGGGTGGCCAGGCCTGGGCGCTGACCAACCTCGGTGACATGTACGAGGACCTGGGCAGCCACGAGCAGGCTGTCGCCTCTTGCCGGGAGGCCGCTGGCGCCTACGCCGAGGCCGGGAACCGGGACGGCCAGGCCGACGCGCTGAACAATCTCGGCGTTGCCCTGCGGGCGCTGGGCCGTGATGAGGAGGCGGTGGCGTCCTATCAGCAGGCTCGCGACGCCTACGCCGAGGCCGGGAACCGGGACCGCCAGGCCCTGGCGCTCGGCAATCTCGGCGGTGCCCTGCGGGCACTGGGCCGTGATGAGGAGGCGGTGGCGTCCTATCAGCAGGCTCGCGACGCCTACGCCGAGGCCGGGAACCGGGACCGCCAGGCCCTGGCGCTCGGCAATCTCGGCGGTGCCCTGCGGGCGCTGGGCCGTGATGAGGAGGCGGTGGCGTCCTATCAGCAGGCTCGCGATGCCTACGCCGAGGCCGGGGACCGGGACGGCCAGGCCTGGGCGCTGACCAACCTCGGTGACATGTACGAGGACCTGGGCAGCCACGAGGAGGCTGTCGCCTCTTGCCGGGAGGCCGCTGGCGCCTACGCCGAGGCCGGGAACCGGGACGGCCAGGCCGACGCGCTGAACGATCTCGGCGTTGCCCTGCGGGCGCTGGGCCGTGATGAGGAGGCGGTGGCGTCCTATCAGCAGGCTCGCGATGCCTACGCCGAGGCCGGGAACCGGGACCGCCAGGCCCTGGCGCTCGGCAATCTCGGCGGTGCCCTGCGGGCGCTGGGCCGTGATGAGGAGGCGGTGGCGTCCTATCAGCAGGCTCGCGACGCCTACGCCGAGGCCGGGGACCGGGACGGCCAGGCCTGGGCGCTGACCAACCTCGGTGACATGTACGAGGACCTGGGCAGCCACGAGCAGGCTGTCGCCTCTTGCCGGGAGGCCGCTGGCGCCTACGCCGAGGCCGGGAACCGGGACGGCCAGGCCGACGCGCTGAACAATCTCGGCGGTGCCCTGCGGGCGCTGGGCCGTGATGAGGAGGCGGTGGCGTCCTATCAGCAGGCTCGCGACGCCTACGCCGAGGCCGGGAACCGGGACCGCCAGGCCCTGGCGCTCGGCAATCTCGGCGGTGCCCTGCGGGCGCTGGGCCGTGATGAGGAGGCGGTGGCGTCCTATCAGCAGGCTCGCGACGCCTACGCCGAGGCCGGGGACCGGGACGGCCAGGCCTGGGCGCTGACCAACCTCGGTGACATGTACGAGGACCTGGGCAGCCACGAGCAGGCTGTCGCCTCTTGCCGGGAGGCCGCTGGCGCCTACGCCGAGGCCGGGAACCGGGACCGCCAGGCCGACGCGCTGAACAATCTCGGCGGTGCCCTGCGGGCGCTGGGCCGTGATGAGGAGGCGGTGGCGTCTATCAGCAGGCTCGCGACGCCTACGCCGAGGCCGGGAACCGGGACCGCCAGGCCCTGGCGCTCGGCAATCTCGGCGGTGCCCTGCGGGCGCTGGGCCGTGATGAGGAGGCGGTGGCGTCCTATCAGCAGGCTCGCGACGCCTACGCCGAGGCCGGGGACCGGGACGGCCAGGCCTGGGCGCTGACCAACCTCGGTGACATGTACGAGGACCTGGGCAGCCACGAGCAGGCTGTCGCCTCTTGCCGGGAGGCCGCTGGCGCCTACGCCGAGGCCGGGAACCGGGACGGCCAGGCCGACGCGCTGAACAATCTCGGCGGTGCCCTGCGGGCGCTGGGCCGTGATGAGGAGGCGGTGGCGTCCTATCAGCAGGCTCGCGATGCCTACGCCGAGGCCGGGAACCGGGACGGCCAGGCCCTGGCGCTCGGCAATCTCGGCGGTGCCCTGCGGGCGCTGGGCCGTGATGAGGAGGCGGTGGCGTCCTATCAGCAGGCTCGCGACGCCTACGCCGAGGCCGGGAACCGGGACCGCCAGGCCCTGGCGCTCGGCGATCTCGGCGGTGCCCTGCGGGCGCTGGGCCGTGATGAGGAGGCGGTGGCGTCCTATCAGCAGGCTCGCGATGCCTACGCCGAGGCCGGGAACCGGGACCGCCAGGCCGAGGCGCTCGGCAATCTCGGCGGTGCCCTGCGGGCGCTGGGCCGTGATGAGGAGGCGGTGGCGTCCTATCAGCAGGCTCGCGACGCCTACGCCGAGGCCGGGAACCCGGGTGGCCAGGCCGAGGCGCTCGGCAATCTCGGCGGTGCCCTGCGGGCGCTGGGCCGTGATGAGGAGGCGGTGGCGTCCTATCAGCAGGCTCGCGATGCCTACGCCGAGGCCGGGAACCCGGGTGGCCAGGCCTGGGCGCTGACCAACCTCGGTGACATGTACGAGGACCTGGGCAGCCACGAGCAGGCTGTCGCCTCTTGCCGGGAGGCCGCTGGCGCCTACGCCGAGGCCGGGAACCGGGACGGCCAGGCCGACGCGCTGAACAATCTCGGCGTTGCCCTGCGGGCGCTGGGCCGTGATGAGGAGGCGGTGGCGTCCTATCAGCAGGCTCGCGACGCCTACGCCGAGGCCGGGAACCGGGACGGCCAGGCCCTGGCGCTCGGCAATCTCGGCGGTGCCCTGCGGGCGCTGGGCCGTGATGAGGAGGCGGTGGCGTCCTATCAGCAGGCTCGCGACGCCTACGCCGAGGCCGGGAACCGGGACCGCCAGGCCCT
>CAWDPI010000017.1:0-238685 GCA_963804145.1 uncultured Acidobacteriota bacterium
GACCACCGGGATTACCGGAATGTGGGAATTGAGCCAATCCACGTCACCGGAACCGAGCTATTCTGACCGAAATTCAGGGGCACGGCAGCAAAAGGTGCGGATAGGTCAAAACCAAGGCATCCTTCTGGGGTTTGTCGAATCCCACCAAGTCCAACTTCAACTCTCGCGGTTTGTCCACGGACTCCAGCAATTCAATATCTAACCGATAGAAAATCAGCATTTGTCGGGCCTGCGGCGCCAACAACATTCCGAGAGTCGTGGGCCTGCTCGACTTGTCGAATAGATCTGGATCCGGTAAGAAGGCAATCTGGCCGCTGTATTGCGGACGATAATAGACAAAAATCCCGCCGGTGTCGTGAACGGTTTGCAGAAAACTCTGCGAGTTCGCTAGTTGCTCGGGTCTGGGGCTTCCTCTGGTCCCCCCTTGAATTACAAGTGCGAACAGCCGGACGCCAGCTGCTCCTAACGTTTGAGCGGCATCCTTGCTTGTGTGGTTGCTCGAATTGTCGAGCCCGTCGGTAATCACGTAGATGGCATCACCCACACGCGGGTGGTCGAACATATTGAAACTGTCGATGATAGCGTCCCAAAGGGCCGTCGTTCGGGGTTTCGGTGGGAGAGCTTTGGGGTCTGTGCGCAAAGCTTCAAGTTCAGCCTTCAAATTCTCACGTTCCTTTGTTGGTATTGCGACCCGTACGGTGTGCGCGGAAAAAAATGCCAGGCCAATTTCGGTGGTGGGTGGCAGCCCGGCAACCAAATCCTCGCCAACACCCACTGCGAAGTTCCATATGGATTTTTGTCCTTGCACGCTTCCGCTAGCGTCGAGAAGCAGGACAACGCGAGTCGGCTCCTCGCTAATGGCGACGGATGCTATACGAATTGGCTTCTTTTGGTAGACCGCTTTAAAGTCGCTACTGCTGAGTGGACGCAAGGGATCCGTATCCGTGCCCGCGATGCTGACTGGGATCGTCCGTCGTTGACATGAAAGTCCTTGCGCACATGCGGGCATGACGCTCAAACAGCCCAGAATTAATGCGGCAGTGGCTCGGGCGAATGACATTTGAAATTCTTCTATCGTATCCCAATTGAGAATGCAACCAGGTAGCAACACTCGTCGTCAACTTGGAATTGATCTGAAGGAGCACGGAGCCGAATCAGGTCGGCCTACCTTATTCGCGCCAAGTCCTGTGAAACGGGGTTATCGGTATGTATGGTCCGCCGCAGAGTTGCAAGCGAAAAACGAAGAATGGCAGTTGGTCTGCGCCAATGTATTCGGCCTCTAGTGGAGTTCTCGACTCAGGGCCATGATGGATATCCGCTCGCTTTCGTCCTCATAAACTGGACGGCCTGGAATCGACCTTTTCCGGTATCGGGTTTCGAAAGCGTGGGAGAGACCCATTGCCATCTCTATTTTCCGCCAGCAGACCTGGCAGGAACTCTTTTTCCCTAACAGTTTGTTGAAAAATGCCGTTTCGCTGCAACTTTAATTGAGAAAACTCGTCTGAATGAAGGAAGGAAGGTCAAGGAGACGAGCGAATGCGCGGCGACGACAACCAGCAAGAAGGAATGTTCAGCTACATTTCCCCCGAAAAGCGAGTTCCGGCAGATCATCCCTTGCGACCGATCCGCAAAATGGTGGATGAGATTTTGAAGGAGATGTCGCCGAAGTTTGCGAAGTTGTACTCCGAGGTGGGGCGACCATCGATTGCGCCCGAGCGGCTGTTGCGGTCTCTGCTGTTGCAGATCTTCTATTCGGTGCGCAGTGAACGAATGCTGATCGAACAGTTGCAGTACAACCTGCTGTTCCGGTGGTTTGTGGGGATGGAGATGGACGAGGCGGTCTGGAATCACGCGGTGTTCAGCAAGAATCGGGAGCGTTTGCTGAACGAGGAGATCGCGGAGTCGTTTTTCCAACGGGTGCTGGAACGTGCGAGGCCCTACATGTCGGATGAACATTTCACGGTGGACGGAACGCTGATCGAGGCCTGGGCGAGCCAGAAGAGTTTCCGGCGAAAGGATGGGCAGGGGAAGCCAGCCGGGAGCGGGAGGGGAGGTCGATTTCCACGGGGAGAAGCGGAAGAACCAGACGCACGAATCGACGACCGATCCCGATGCCCGGTTGTTCAAGAAGTCCAAAGGCAGCGAGGCGAAGCTGAGCTACCTGGGACATGTCTTGATGGAGAACCGCAACGGGCTTTTGGTACAGACTTTTCTGACCGAGGCGAATGGAAGAGCGGAACGAGATGCTGCGATGCTCATGGCCGAAGCCATCCCACCGGGAAAGCGGGTGACATTGGGAGGGGACAAGAACTACGACACGCAGGAATTCGTACGAGAACTCCGCGGGATGAACATCACCCCGCATGTGGCGCAGAACAATACCAACCGCAGCAGCGCGGTGGATCAGCGGACCACGCGACATGCCGGATATGAGGTGAGCCAGCGGAAGCGAAAACGAGTGGAGCAATCGTTCGGGTGGATGAAGATGGTCGGGATGCTTAAGGAAAGTGAAGTTGCGAGGGATCGACAAGGTCGGGTGGCTGTTCACCTTCACCGGAGCTGCCTACAACCTCTGCCGATTGCGAAACCTGATGGCCAGAACATGACACGGAGTTTCGATTCGGACCCGCTGGGTAGATAGAACAACCCAATGCACTCCGTCACAACTCAGCGATGAACTAAAATTCAGAACCGAAAGCTTGAACAACTCAATTCTTCAACAAACTGCTAAACAGGGATTTTAAGTTGTCCCCGCAAAAACGGGAGGGCGGTAGCGTTCGTTCTTACATAAGACCGCCCAGGCCATGCGAACCAACTTGTTGGCCAAAGCGACGACGACAACATTCTGGTGCGTTCGCGCCAGCAGGTGCGCGAGCCACTCGCTCAGACCGGGAGCCTGCTTGTGTCGCTGTTGCAGTACGCTGCGTGCGCCCTGCACGAACAGTCTTCGTAAATATTTGTTCCCCCGTTTACTAATGCCCAGCAACTTCTGCTTGCCACCGCTGGAGTGCTCCCCCGGAACGATCCCCATCCAGGCCGATAGCGCGCGTCCTTTTCCAAATGCGCTTCCGTTGCCGATCGCACCGATCAAGGCCGTCGCAGTGACCGGACCGACTCCGGGGATCTCCGCGAGTCGTTGGCAGGCTTCATTTTCTTTCGCAGTTTTCTGGATGACCCGATCCATCTGCTCAATGCGTCCTGCCAGTTGCTCCAGTTCCAATTTGAGCTGAGCCAGCAGAACACGGAAGGAGTCGGACAGATTCAACTCAGCGTCTTCCAAGATACGAGGGAGTTGCTCGTTCAGATGACTTCGGCCCTTGGGCAGAGTCAGCCCACGTTCCAGAAGCAGACTGCGAATCTGGTTCACCACCGCCGTTCGTCGCATCACCCAACGCTCGCGCACCCGATGCAGCGCTTGCAGGTCTAGCTGCTCCTCCGTCTTGATCGGCACAAAACGCATCCTCGGCCGTTGCACCGCTTCGGCAATGGCTTCCGCATCGATGTAGTCGCTCTTGTTCGTCTGCACGTAGGGCTTCACGTACTGCGCGGGCATCAAACGCACTTCGTGCCCTTGCGCTCGCAGAGCCCGCCCTAGGAAGTGCGCTCCACTACACGCCTCCATGCCGATCAACTGAACTTCCAAATTCGCGGTGAAGGCCAGCAGTTGCGTGCGGGAACATCGCTTCCGTACCACCACCTGCCCACTAGCATCCAAACCAACCAGATGAAACACCGTCTTACCCAAATCGATACCCAGCGCGTAGATTTTCATGAGATGCCTCCTTGCCCCGCACTCTACAACTTCTAGAGTTCTGCGGCGGACCATCCCATTAACTGGCTTTTTGGCGCTTTAGCCGTTCACTTGCACCACAGCGGAAGTCTGCCGCGTGACCGTGCGGCGGGAGCCATGATACCTGACAGCACAGGAGAAAACAGCATGATGGCCAGCGGGCGACTGGTGGCCATTTTATTTTACCGTTGTGCTTGACACGGAACCCGGAGCGGGTTTACGGTTCTGATGTTCGTGCGAATCTCGAAGCCGTAACTACCGCAGAAGTGAAACCCGTTCGAGGCGTGCGAACTTGCTTCTCTCTTCCCTTCCTTTGGACGGCCACTTGGCGAAGGACAGGTGGCCGTTTTATTTTGCGGTCGTCCCTTCGCGCTTCTCCTCGTTGAAACTTGTCGCTTGGCAGGCGATTACAGCCGCGATCCGGCAGGCAGTAGGATATGGCATGGGGCGGAATTGACTTAGTGACCCTGCGGGCCTTGCCACACGCCATAGCCCTCACAGCCCAATGACCACGTCACACGGACGCCTCTGGCGCATGATCCTCGCCCGGATAGCCTCATGGGCACAGGGCCGAAGTAGCCTATTAATCCGGTGCCATTTCGGAAACAGATTTCCCTTTTCCAATTGCCAAAGGTCGCAAGCAGGATCACACTGATTGACGGTGAGAGGGTCTCCGAATTCAGTGACCGCACCCTTGGACTGACGGCGGGTAAGGCTTCAACTTATTCTCATAGGTTGGAGAAAAGGATGTGCCGCCGATTGGATTTCCTCGAATTCAAATTCGAGGAGATTCACCAGTGGCCAAGGGCGAACGCAATTCCCTCCATGTAAAATCCCGCGTTGGAAACGTCTCCGCTGAAGCTGATGCTCAGTTCATGGCGGAACTGAAGCGCACGGACCCCGCACGCTATGCCCGCCTAGTCGAAGCCATCCAAAAGCAGATTCTCCGGGATCGGAGACACGCCGATGTCTAGCGCCGAAAAGGTGTGTCTGCAAAGTACTGATTCCAAAGGGTCGTTTTTAGGCAAAAGCGATTTCCAGCCGATTTCCCAGCTCCCGGACCCAGATCATGGGTTAGGAGCCAAGGACCCTGTTTCGAGCGTGGATTCGGGCCGCATGACAAATGCGACCTCCGATGTTATCCTGCCCCCAGCGCAACCGATTCGACAGAAACGGACAAAACGTATGATGTCGAAGCGGTTTCAGTTGGGATATGTGTACGCAGTTGGAAAGAACTGGTACGGGCGCTATCGGCGGGATGTTCCAGATCAGGAAAAGCGGGACTCCCCGTCAGTAGTGTTAGGCGCACGAAAAGAAATGACCAAGTTGGCTGCACGTCAAAGGCTGATGGAAATTATCCAAAAGGAAGGTCTTAACAAGCCGACCTACTTGGATGAATCGACGGGTTCCGTCAAGACTTTCCGTCATGTGGCTGATGCTTGGGAGGCAAAACGACTTCCACTGTTGGCCCTGAGCACGCAGGATGCGGCACCAAAAAAGATTGCCAAGCATATCACTCCATTCTTTGGCGCGATGCCTCTCGATTCGATCAAAACAGGCGTCGTCAATGACTGGATTGGAAGTTTGGTCAAAAAAGGTTTGGAGCCGAAGACCATCCACAATCAGTGGAAGACGTTCAAGGCAATCATGAACTGGCACGCTCAACAGAATGATGAACCCGCACGTGTGTGGCACCCAAACCTGCCAGCTATTCCATACGCTGAGCAGCGATGGTTCACGCAGGATGAGATGCGACGGATCATCGACGCAGCTCACGGCCAATACAAGGTGCTCTTTCGCCTTGCAGGGGCTACGGGTCTTCGTTTTGGTGAGGTAGCTGGTTTGCATGTGGAGGACATCGTGGATGGGCTGGTTTTTGCACGGCGGTCCATCTATAAAGGCGTCGAAGTGCCCATCAAGACGGAGAAAGGCTATCGCGCTGTCTGCATTGATTCTGAGACAACCGCGATGGTCAAAGCTTTCCTTGGTGACCGCACGACGGGCCGGGTCTTCCAGACCAAGCACGGAACGCCTTTAGCAAATGACTTCATCGTGTCTGACATACTCAAGCCGATTTGCAAACGGCTTGGGATCGCCCCCGGTGGTTGCCATGCGTTCCGGCATGGTAGGAACTCTCACATGGACATGAACCACGTCCCAGAGAAGTTCAAGATCAATCAGATGGGACATTCCAGCCTGAAGGTCAACAACATTTACACGCACTACTCGGATGAGTTTGTCCGTGAAACCGTGGAAAAGTTGGCCCTAATGCACACAAAACCAGACATGCACACAAACTGAATGTCCATAAGTACTACAGCGCACGGCAGATGTAGATTTTTAAAGACGGACATAGGGGAGCTGCCTGCTCCGCGGCTCGCATTGGCAAAGGCAGGAACGCTGGCGGGGTTCTCCTCCAGCCTGATTGCGCTCATTCGAGGCCCGTCGCCACCGAAGGAATTCGCGGGCGACGCATACTTTCGCGATTGCTGGATCGACCAGAGATTCCCGAAGTACGCCTTCGCAGCCGCGATCGTGATCCAGGCGCTCTTGATCGCGTTTCCCCCTCCCATCTGGAATATCCACGCAGCGCGCACAGTTTCCGCGGCGCCGCAGACGAAGATCGCCTGGTACGGTCCGGCGAAGGACTTCCCGGCGATCCTTCCAGCGATACGCGCGCCAAGACCCGCAGCTCGAAAGGAAGCATCGAAGCCTCTGCCGCGTCGCGGCGCCGATGCGTTCCATCCTCGGCAAACGATTCTGTCCGAGCCGCTGCATCCGACGCATCCCCGGCAGACGCTGATTCAGCCAAGAGCGCCGCAGGAACCGCCCAAAATTTTGCCGGCGCTTCCCAACATCGTGCAGCTCGCCGGCGCGCAGCCAGAGCGCCCGAAGCTGCAGCTCAGCGCAAAGGTGCTGACGTCCCTGCGCCCGAAGACTCCCGCATCTCTCGCGGCATCGAATGTCGCCGCGCCTGAAATTTCAGCGCAAGAGAAACAGGCCGGCGCGATTGACATTGCTTCGTCTTCGCAGGCCCCGGCAAAGCCGCTGCTGCCGGTGAATCCGATGTCCGCGCCGCGCGCGGTCCCGCAAAAAACAGAAACGAATGCTGCCGCTCCGGACATCGGCGGACACGCCGGCGATAGCGAAACTATTATCGCGCTTTCGGCCACGCCCGCGCCCGTGGCTCCTCCGCCCGCCATCCCCGCAGGAAATCTTTCGGCGCGCGTTTCCATTTCTCCGGACGGACCGAAGCCCGGGACTCCAGGCGGGACCGCTTCCGGCGATGGCGCGAGGGGAGACAAGGCGGGCGGGGGAGGTCGTGGTCCGGAAGGCATCTTCATCAGCGGCGGGAACAATGCAAACACCGGTCCGGTTTCAGGGCTGGGTATCGGCCCGGCATCGCGGGGCAGTGGGAATGCGCTGCCCTCACGTCCGGTTCCACGCCCGAGAATCGCGCCCGAAGGCTCGAAATCGCTCTCCGCGGATGCGGAAGGGGCCGCGCAGTCCGCTCCGAAATTGGGATTGTCGCCCCAGGAAGTGCTGGGCGCGAAACGCGTTTACACGTTGCACGTGAATATGCCGAACCTGACCAGCGCGTCAGGCAGCTGGGTCCTGAATTTTGCGGAACTGAATGAGGCGAACACCGGCGGCTACGCAGGACCCGGTACCGCGGATCTCGCGGGGCCGGAGGCGCTGAAAAAAGTGGATCCGAAATATCCGCCGGAACTCCGCACCTTGCACGTCGACGGAGAGGTGATCCTCTACGCCATCATCCGCAAGGACGGCAGTGTGGACAGCATTCAACTGCTTCACAGCGTCGACCCGCGCCTGGATGCGAACGCCATGGAAGCGCTTGCGCAGTGGAAATTCCGCCCCGCGGAAAAACACGGCGAGCCCGTCGATCTTGAAGCCGTAGTGCACATTCCCTTCCGTTCGCGCGGCCCCGCGTTTTGAGGTTTTTGTAGCGCCGGCGTCCCGCCGGCGATTTTTCCGAAATTTCGCGCGGTGCAAATCCGCCGGCAAGATGCCGGCGCCACAACGCATCGCACTCCGCGCTCATCTAATTGCCAAAAATGCCGCACTTTTTTGCGGGAAATCGGGATCAGAAATGCTCGCGCAGGGCGCGGAAGCTCGTCAGGATGAGCAGGCGGCCGGCCCCGCTGCGCACTTCTTCGTGTTCGAGCGCCCACGTGGCGTGATGAGGAATGAACACGGCGTTCAGCCCCGCCTCGAGCGCGGGATTGATATCGCTGCGGGGACTGTTGCCCACCATCCATCCGTGCGATTTCACAACGTGGTGCCGGTTCACCATCGCGCGGTACGTGGCCGCATCTTTTTCGGGGACAATCTCAATCGCATCGAAATGAATCTGCAATCCCGAGCGCTCGACTTTGGCCGCCTGCTCGGCTGCTTCGCCCTTGGTGAACAGAAT
Organism: uncultured Acidobacteriota bacterium; assembly: GCA_963804145.1. Taxonomy (GTDB): domain Bacteria; phylum Acidobacteriota; class Terriglobia; order Acidiferrales; family UBA7541; genus Palsa-360. The sequence goes on from CAWDPI010000017.1 coordinate 8,226, forward strand.
CAGACGGTGCCGCCCGGCGAGATAGTCGAGCGTTTCGAGCACGCCGTCCATGATATTTGGAGGTGTGCGCTCGAGCTCCTGGACGCGGCGATGGATATTCTCGACGGTCGAGCGCTCGGCCTGGTGCCCGGCGAGCTTCATGTACGTTTCTTCGAGCGACCTCCCGAAGCTGCGCACACCGTAGCCATGCTGCCGGATGTTGCGGCGCTCGGTTTCGTTCAGTATGTGGCGCGCATATTCGCGCGGATAGCCGAAGGGTTCGAGCAGCGTGAGAAATTCCTCGATGGTCTGCTCGAAGTAAACATTGTTCTCCCAGAGCGTATCGTCGGCATCGATCAGGATGGTTTCTCGGGGCATGATTTCAGGCGAGATGGAAGGGCTCCGCGTTCGCGCCGGCGCGGTTGCTCCGCGCGGCGTCATCTCGCGCCGGGCGCGATCTCGCGGCCTACGCTTTCTTGGGCTCGCTCGCCGCAAGCCTTTCCAGAATTTCGAGCGCCACCTTTTGCGTCCCGCCGTAGTGGGTAAGGTAGCTCTGAAATTCGCGATTCATTTCGAGCGCTTCGGTGGCATCGAGCGGCGTTCTCAGGATCATGTCTCGCAGGCGCACGGGGTGAGGAAGCACCGCATCTTCCTTGAGTTCGTCGAGCGCCAATTTGACGTCATAGGGTTCCATCGTTCCTCCTGGTCCTTTTCTGCACGCACAATTCTACTGCGAAACCGGTGACAAGCGAAAGAACGGCTGAAAAATGATGGGGTCGAAATTTCGAGAGGCGGTCTTAAGTAGCACAGGCATCCGCCGCGGCGGACCTGTGCGGGGTTCGAGATTGCAAGTGAACCGGTGACGTATCGGCAGCCTGGAAAACCTCACAGGTCCGCCGCGGCGGATGCCTGTGCTACTCAACCGTTCCCGAAACTCAGGCGGCAGTGGGCAAAAACTCGTAGCGGTCGATGCGCGCCGCAACGCCGCGCCTGCCGTTGTGCGGCTCGACGCGCACAATTTCCGCGAAGCATCGAATGTGCACGTCGCCGGCCATGGTGATTTCGCGCGGCAAGGTGAGGATGAATTCGATGGACGATCCCGGCGCGAAGTCCGCTTCAATCAAAAAGTAGAGGCCGCGGAAACTGACGTCCCGCGTCTGTCCCTGCCGTTCGCCGCCGCCCGGCTCGGTGGAACGAACCGTTAACGGCAGCGTCATCGTAAATCGCCGCGATGCCCGGCGTTCTGTCGATTGTTGCATCATTCCCCCGGAAGAGGGCGCTCCAGGTTCAGGACACCCTAGCATCGCGGAATAAAAATCGCAACGGGAAACGGCGGACGCTCTTGAAAATGTTTTTCGTCCGCCGGGCGCCGGGCGCGATTTGTTCTCAGGCCCCGCTCTGTGATTACATGGATCGCCGCATGCCCCAGCAACTTCATCGGTCCTTGATGCTCCCCGGCCCAGCGGGCCAGCTGGAGTCGATCCTGTGGTCCACCGCGCCGGAGGGAGAAGGCGCGCGGCCGCCGCTGGCCGCTGTCGTCTGCCACCCGCATCCGCTCTTTGGCGGGACGATGCACAACAAAGTGGTCTACCAGACCGCGAAAACGATTCACCGATTTGGCCTGCCCGTTGTGCGTTTCAACTTTCGCGGAGTGGGCTTAAGCGAAGGCACGCACGACAAGGGCGCCGGCGAGGAGCGCGACGTTCTGGCCGTCGTCGATTTTCTCGCGGCGGAATATCCCGGCGTGCCGCTTCTCCTCGCGGGTTTCAGTTTTGGTTCCTGGGTCGGTTTGCGCGCCGGATGCGGCGATCCGCGCGTGACCGACCTCCTGGGTCTCGGCCTGCCGGTCGGCGATCTGGACAGCCGCAGCTTCTCTTATCTCGAGAGCTGCGATAAGCCGAAGCTTTTGGTGGCCGGCGAATTCGACCGGTTTGGTCCGCCGAAGAAGCTGCGCGCGATGGTCGAGCAGTTCCCTCCGCAAGTCCGGGAAAACACAAAGGTGGCGATCGTTGCCGGCGGGGACCACTTCTTCACGGGGCATCTGCCCGAGCTCGACCGCGTGATTGCGGACTGGCTGCTGGAACGGCACCCGGAGCTAGGGTAGGACAGGCTTCCAGCCTGTCTGCTTTTCTTGGCAGCATCGCAAGCGGAAAAGCGACAGGCTGAAGCCCGTCCTACTTAAACCTCAGAAAAAAATGAAGCGCTTGCGCTTGCGGTACTGTATCGGCTTAGCGTTCGGATCGGCCGGCTCGGGCTCGTAGGGCAGGCTGCGGCCCTCAAACGCGGCGAGCGGATTGTCGCGGAACAGGGCGTTGGCGACTTCTTCGCCGCGGCGTTCGGCGACGGCGTCGAATGCGGCGCGAAGCTGCAGCGGGCGGCCCGTCAAGTTGTGCGCGTCGCTGGCGATGAAGTGGACGCGATCCTCGTCCAGCCACTGCTCGGCGCGTTTTTGCGCGGCGCTTCCGAAACGCCCGAGGATGGATTGCGCAGTGATTTGCGCGTAGCTGCCCTGGTGCAGCCAGCGATACATCCGCTCGGGCTTGGTGCGCAGCATCGCGTTCCGCTCCGGGTGTGTGATTATGGGCGACAATCCGATGAGGTGCAGGCGGTGCATGGTGTCGTCCATGGAAGGCGGAATGGAAAAATCCGCGAATTCCACGAGCAGGTAGCTCTTCTGGTTGATGGTGTACTTCTGCGGATTTTTCTCGAGGTCCTGCAGGTTATCGTAGCTTAAATGAAAATCGCAGCCCGTCGCCAGTTTCAGACGGTCGCCGACGGCTGCCTGCAGCTCGTCGCGGCGCTGGCGTATGATTTCCGGTTCAAATTTGTAGTGCGAATTCGCGTGCGGCGTCCCGACCACGTGCGTAATTCCGTCCGCAATGGCCATTTCCGCCATCTGTATGGACGTTTCCAGCGTGTCCGCGCCATCGTCCAGGCCCGGAAGGATGTGACAGTGAATGTCGACCATGTCCACTCTGCTTCCTGTGAAGATACCTGAACGGGGAAGCGCGGACAACCCCTGGAGTCGTGACTGGTAACTGGTGAGTAGTGACTGGTGAAAATCCCCCGGTCGCGAAGGGTTAGGCCCGTTTGCGACACTCGCCCTGATATAATCTTCGCCGCACTCAAGTGGCGCAGGCTTCAGCCTGTGGGGTTTGTGCGCGCAAAAGTCAAAATCCACAGGCTGAAGCCTGCGCCACATAACCATGGCAACTTTTTTCATCGAACAATTCGGGTGCCGGGCGACGCAGGCCGATGCAGCGGCGATCGAGCGGCAACTCGTCGAGCGCGGCTACGCGGCGTCCGCGGACGCGCGTTCCGCCGATGTCATCGTGGTCAATACGTGCACGGTTACGGCCTCGGCGGACCTCCAGGCGCGCCAGTCCATTCGCACGATTCACCGGGAAAATCCAGCGGCGCGCGTCATCGTGACGGGCTGCTACGCGCAACGCGCTCCGGAAGAACTCGCCGCGCTCGAGGGCGTTTCCTGGGTCGTCGGAAATTCACACAAGCCGGAAATCCCGCGCCTCATTCAGGAGATGGGGCGGGAAATAGCGCATGCTGCACCCGCAGCAGCGCAGCAGGGATTCGTGCCCCTTTCCACGATCGCAAGCGAAGCGCTTTCGCTCACCCGCGGCTCCGCTAAAATTTTGACCGGCGACATTCAGGAGCAGCGCGAATTGCTCGTCGCGCCCGTCGAGGGCGGCGAGGCGGGCCACACGCGCCCGGTGCTGAAAATTCAGGACGGCTGCAACAAGCGGTGCTCCTACTGCGTGATCCCGCAGGTGCGCGGCCGGAGCCGGAGCCTTGCGCCGCGCGGCGTGATCGAGGAAATCCGCAAGCTGTGCCAGGGCGGCGCGCGGGAAGTGGTGCTCAGCGGAATTGATCTCGGCAACTACGGGCGCGACCTCGCGCCGCACGCCGAACTCGGAGAATTGTTGCGGCGAATCCTGGACGAAACTTCCGTCGAGCGCCTGCGGGTCAGTTCCGTCGAGCCGATGGACATCACGGAAGACCTGATCGCAATTTTTGCGGCGAGCGAGCGGATGGCGCGGCACTTCCACATGCCGCTGCAATCCGGCTCCGACCGCATCCTGGCGGCCATGCACCGCTGGTATCGCGCCGAACACTACGCGCGCCGCGCGGAACTCGCGCGCGAGTGGCTTCCCGACGCGGCCATCGGCGCCGACGTAATCGCCGGATTCCCCGGCGAGACGCAGGAAGACCATCAGGCAACGCTCTCGCTCATCGAGCGGCTGCCGCTCACCTACCTGCACGTGTTTTCGTTTTCTTCGCGCCCGGGAACAGCAGCGGCGGAACTGCGAAATCAAGTTCCGGAGCAGGAGATCGCCCGCCGCGCACGCGCGTTGCGAGCCCTCGGCGAAAAAAAGAAAGCCGCATTTCAAGCGGCGCAAACAGGACGCACGATGCGCGTGCTCACGCTGAACCGCTGCGGCGAGGACATCTCCGGACCGTGGACCCGCGCGCTCTCGAGCAATTATCTCGACGCGCGTGTCTCAGGCGTGTGGCCGGCCAATCAGTTTCTGGACGTGCGGATTGCTGGCATGAAAGCTGGGACACTTCTTGGTTTTTCTGTAGACAACGATGTTCCCTGCAATCCCAATCTTTGATTCCAAGTAGGGGATCTGGTTTCGGGATAATCACACATTCGAAAATCAAGACTGCGGAAAATTACACAATGTGGGATTGGGTATATCTCTGGCAGCAGAGACATCGTGACATGGAACAAGGCGTGGATGCAGATCTAGTCCACGCCAATCGGCAGGAGATGGAAGCTGTGCGCGTTCCTTTTCGGCCTCGCCTTTTTGTCTCTTGGAATTCTCGCTGTAGCAAAATTCGAGGGAACTCTGAGCCAAATTGCTGTCGCAATCACAATGGTGCTTTTCTTTGGTGCGATGATTCTGGGACATTGGGCCCGTTCCTGGGATGCATTTCTGAATAAGCCCGATCCGAAGGAACCGCCAAGATTGTGGAGGTGGCGGCGATGATCAATTGTTTCGGCAATGCTGCAACAACGATAGAAATTGGAAAAGATTCGTCTTCCTGAAAGAAATCCCCGACAGGCAATTCACGATTCGAAGATGACTTGCGCGAGGGCGGTGTTGCCGTCATGCGTAATGGTGAGGGCGATATTTTTTACGCCGAGGCTGTCGGCAATCGCGCGCGTCGCGCCTGACAATTTCAGGGTGGGTTTGCCGCTCGGTTCGCGCACCACTTCGATGTCGAGCCAGCGCACGCCGCGCGCCCAGCCGGTTCCGAGTGCCTTCATCGCGGCTTCCTTCGCGGCGAAACGCCCGGCGAACCGTTCGGCGCGGTTGCGGTGCTTCTCGCAATAGCTGATTTCCGACGGCGTGAACAGCCGCTCGATGAAGGCGCGCCCGCGCCGAGCGATGGCCGCCTCCATGCGATCGACTTCTGTAATGTCAACGCCCAGGCCAACGATCATTCTTTGTAGTCCATGTCGCAATTTCCACACTACGAGGTCAGTGGCGCAGGCTTCAGCCTGTGGGGGTTCGTCCTTGCAAGGACCAAACCCCACAGGCTGAAGCCTGCGCCACCACGCAGTCTGAATTATACCGTGTCCGCCGGAGGCAGACAGAAGGGGACGCCTTACGCTAAAGTGGTGAGTAGGACACACGAAAAAAATGGCGCGAGCGATTAAAGCCCGATCCACTGGACGCAGCCCCGAAAAGCGCGGAGACGGCACCGCGCGGCGCAACGGCAGCTCCGCGTCGGCGATTCGCCGGGCGCGCGGCCTGCAAGTGGTGGAATCGCGCGCGCTTGGAAAGCTCGGCTGGCTCGTCCACGGATTCAGCATGCGGCCCGGCGGCGCGAGCGTACTCGACGGAAAACTCGCGCTGAACCTGGGCTTTACGGAGTGGGATGAGCGCGAACGCGTCACAGCCAATCGCGAAAAATTCATGGCGGCGCTGGACGCTCGCGAAATGCCGCTCGTCACACTGCGCCAATTCCACTCTGACGTGATTCATCTCGCGGCCGCGCCGTGCGCGGAAGCTCCGAAGGCGGATGCGCTCATCACCTCCACGCCGGGTTTGCTGCTCGGCGTACAGACCGCCGACTGCGTGCCAATCCTTCTTGCGGACACGCGGCAGCATGTAGTGGCGGCGATTCACGCAGGCTGGCGCGGCACGCTCGCGCGCATCGCCGTAAAAACTCTTGGCCGGATGGCCATGGAATTCGGGACGCGCCCGCGCGATGTGGTCGCCGCGCTCGGCCCGGCGATCGGCCGCTGTTGCTACGAAGTCGGCCCCGAAGTCGCGCAAGCTTTCGCCGCGCAATTTCCGACTGCCTCAGACTGGTTTGACGGCCCGTTCGAGCAATTGGCGCACGGCGAAGAGCCGCTCTGGCTGCCGTGGCTGACGATGATGCCGCCGGGCCACGTGCCTCCGCCGCCGCGCGTGCAGCTCGATCTGCGCGCCTCGAATCGCTGGCAATTGATCGATGCCGGCGTGCCGGAAAAGCAAATCTTCGTGAGCGATCTGTGCACCGCGTGCCGCACGGATCTGCTCTTTAGCTATCGCCGCGAAGGCGCGAAAACAGGCCGCCTGATGGCCGTGATTGGAATTAAGTAGGACAGGCTTAAGCCTGTCGCTTTTGAATTTGAGTTTTCTTCCAGAAATTCTAAATCAATATGCCTTGGAAGAGGCCAGGTAGCATAGCGATCCGCCGCGGCAGAGGCGTGCGGTTTTTGCAACGCCATAACAAAAGCGCACAGGCAGAGTGCCTGTGCTACTGGAGAGCAACAAACGGACTCGGCGTTTCCATCAGCGCAAGCTGCCCGCATGCCGCGAAAACATCCTGCCCGCGAGAGTAGCGCACGAATGTAGGCACGCCCTTATCCACGAGAATGCGCTGAAACTCCTCGATGCTCTCCGGAGTCGGAGCGCGATACGGCAGATTCCCCGGATTCCAGGGGATCAGATTCACTTTGGCACGGATGCGCGCGATGAGGCGCGCGACACGCCGCGCATCCTCGGGCGTATCGTTCACGCCGCCAAGCAGCACATATTCAAACGTGAAATATTCCCGCGGCCGCAGCGGATACCGCCGACAGGCGTCGAGCAGCACATCCAGCGGATACTTGCGATTGATGGGCATGAGCGCGTTGCGCTGCTCGTCGCTCGAGGCGTTGAGCGAAATAGCCAGGCTGGGCCGGATCTTTTCCTTCCCGAGCCGCTCGATGCCGGGAACGATGCCGCTGGTTGAGAGCGTGACGTGCCGCGGCGCGAGCGCCACCCCTTTGGGATCGAGCAGGATGCGCACGGCGGCCATCGTCGCGTCATAGTTGAGCAGCGGCTCGCCCTGCCCCATCAGCACAACATTGGTCTGCGGCGCGAGCTGCTCGCGATTTTCCTCGAGCGCGACGAGTACCTGCCCCACGATTTCGCCCGCCGTGAGATTGCGGATCAGACCCAGCTGTGCGGTGAGGCAAAAATGGCAGTCGACCGCGCACCCGGCCTGCGTCGATATGCAAATCGTCTGGCGCCCTTCGCGCGGCATGAAGACGGCTTCAATCTGCGCGGGCTTCGCGTTTTCGTCGCCAGCCGGGCCGCCGATCGAAAAAAGATAGCGGATCGATCCGTCCACGGAAGGGAACCGGCGCGCGATGCGCGGCGGCGTGATGCGCGCTTCCCTGGCGAGATGTTCGCGGAGCGCGGCAGGGACGTTCGTCATCGCGGAAAATTCAAAACGCCGCTCGGCGTAGAGCGCGTGATACAGCTGCGCGCCGCGAAATGGCCGCTCCCCGAGCGACGCCGCAAACTCGCGCAATTCCTCCGCTGATTTTCCGAGTAATTCGACGGGCACAGGCATTCTCCGTGAAGACGTCATTTCATGGTAACATGAGCATGCGCGAGCGATTGAAATCCTCCCGTTTTCCCGCCCGTACCTTCCGCGCGCGCCGCAGGGCTCTGTCCTTGCGTTCAGAACGGGGGCTGTACAGGTTTTGTCTGTTACTTCATAATATAAGAACGGAAAATGACAAACAGCAGTGCGCTACATATCGTAGCACGATACAATTGACGGGCGCAGCGCGCGTGGAAGGCGCTGGCACGGGGGCGGGCCATGGCGGACATCAAGGCGATGAGACCGAGAACCACGAGGGTGCACCTCACGATCCCTGTATTTATCTACGTCGACAAAGAGTCCGAGAAGCCCTTCAAAGAAATCACCCAGACCGTGGAGGTCAACGCCAATGGCTGCCTGCTGGAGCTTGCCACGCCAGTCGTCAAAGATCAGCAGCTTCTCTTGACCAACACGAAGACCAATGAAGAAATGCCCTGCCACGTGGTCACCCTCGGGAATACTGTGAATGGAAGGGCCCTGGTGGGTCTTCGCTTCGCGCAAGCCTCGCCGCGCTTCTGGGGGCTCGGATTCCCGCCCGAAGACTGGGATCCCGCCGAAAGAAAGCGCCCGATGCCGTCAAGGAAGTAAGATTTGCCGCGGAATTCAAGCCTGTGGGAATGCCGTTCTATTCTTCCTCACCCGTGCGTTACCCGATGAATTGAAATACACCCTCCATCGAGTCGCGTTCCCAGCCGCACGTATGCCACAATAGAACCATGAATCAACCCGTGCGAGACATCCAGCAAGCGGAACTGCCCAACGGCGTGGTGATCGTGACGGAGAAGATGCCGCACGTGCGCTCCGTCTCCGTGGGCATTTGGCTCGCCAGCGGATCGCGCGCCGAATCCTCCGGCCGGAACGGGATCGCCCATTTCATCGAGCACATGGTGTTCAAGGGCACACGCAAGCGGACGGCCGAGGAAATCGCGCAGTCGGTGGACTCGGTCGGCGGAATGCTCGACGCCTTCACGGCCAAGGAAATGACCTGCTTCAACGCGAAAGTGCTCGACGAGCACCTTCCCGTCGCCGTGGATGTCCTTTCCGATCTCGTGCTGCATCCCCGCTTTGACGCGGAAGATATCGCCAAGGAAAAACAGGTGGTCCTCGAGGAAATCAAGATGGAAGAGGACAACCCCGAATACTTGATCCATGAATTGTTCACGCAGAATTTCTGGCGCGGGCACCCGCTGGGAATGCCTATCCTGGGAACGCCGGAGACGGTGTCGCAATTTTCAAGGGGCGCGGTTTCGGAATGTTTCGAGGAGTGGTACGCCCCGAACCGCGTCGTGATCACCGCGGCTGGAAATCTGGATCACGCGCGCCTTGTGGATCTGGTCGCGCAGGAATTCGGCGGCGCGGCGCGCTCCACAGCCGCGACAAAACCAACACCTCCCGAGACGCACGCTTGCGTCGAGCAGCGCGACAAAAAGGAACTCGAGCAGGTTCACATCGTGCTCGGAGTGCCTTCCTATCCGCTGGCCCACGAGCGGCGCTACGCGGCCTCGCTCCTCAACGTGATTCTCGGCGGCGGGATGTCCTCGCGGCTGTTTCAGAACATTCGCGAGCGGCAGGGGCTGGCCTATGCGATTGAGAGCGACCTCTCTCCTTACACCGATTCTGGCGTGCTTTCCGTGTACGCCGGAACTTCGCGGGAATCCGCGGCGAAACTGATTCGTTCAGTTTGCGACGAATTTCGCCATGTCCGGAAAGACGGAGTCAGCGACGAAGAATTGCGCCGCGCCAAAGACCATCTCAAAGGTTCGATGATGCTCTCGCTCGAATCCACAAGCTCGCGCATGTCCAACCTCGCGCGCCAGGCCATGTACCTCCACCGTTTTATTTCGCTCGACGAAATGTTGTCGTCGATCGAAGCGGTGACGCGCGAGGAAGTCCACGCCATCGCACGCGATTTCTTTGAGCCGGACCGCATCACGCTCACCGTGCTCGGCAGCTTGAATGGCTTTCGTGCCACGCGCGATCTGCTGGCGTGACGCTTCCCGAGCGGGACGGGATTGTCGCTTTCTTTTCTCAGGGGCCACAAACAACAACGAAGGGGGACCGGCTTTCGATTCCATGAGTTCGGTGGCGGATACGCATGTGGATTCGCGGATCGCGGAAAATAGCGGCGATGTGGAACTCTCCGTCGTCATGCCCTGCTTGAATGAAGCCGCGACCGTTGGCATCTGCGTCAAAAAAGCGATCGACGCCCTGGAACGCCACGGCATCCGCGGCGAAGTGATCGTCGCCGACAACGGCAGCACCGACGGGTCCCAACAAATTGCGCGGGACTTTGGCGCGCGCGTCTTGGCGGTGGAGAGGCGTGGCTACGGCAGCGCGCTGCAAAGCGGAATCGCCGCGGCCCGCGGCCAGTTTATTCTGATGGGCGATGCAGATGACACGTACGATTTCGCGCAACTCGACGAATTTGTCGCGAAACTGCGTGAAGGCTATGACCTCGTGATGGGCAACCGCTTCCGCGGAAAAATTCTACCGGGCGCCATGCCGCCGCTGCACCGTTATCTCGGCAACCCTGTTCTGACGGGGCTGGGGCGCCTGTTTTTCAAAAGTTCCGTCGGGGATTTCCACTGCGGGCTTCGCGCGTTTCGCAAAGATGCGATCGAACAGCTCGGGCTGCGGACACTGGGAATGGAATTCGCGAGCGAAATGGTCGTGAAGGCCGCCGCCTTCAGTTTGCGCGTCACGGAAATTCCCACGACCCTTGCTCCCGACCGCAGGGACCGCCCGCCGCATCTCCGCACCTGGCGCGATGGGTGGCGGCATCTGCGCTTTCTTTTGTTGTACAGCCCGCGCTGGCTGTTTCTCTATCCGGGGATTGCACTGTTCGCACTGGGCGTGACCCTGAGCGCGGCTCTGCTGCCGGGCCCGAGAAGTATTGGGAACGTCGTGTTTGACGTTCACACGTTGCTGTTCGCGGCGATGGCTATTCTGATCGGATTTCAGTCCGTTGTGTTCGCTACGTTCACCAAAATTTTTGCGATCTCCGAAGGACTGTTGCCGGAAGACGCTCGCCTCACGCGGATGTTCCGGTACATTACGCTCGAGGTCGGCCTCGTCGCCGGAACCCTGCTGATTCTCGCCGGAGCCGGCGCGTGGGTGCTGGGCCTCGAATACTGGCGCATCCGCCAGTTCGGCCCGCTCGATCCGGAAAAAACGCTGCGCATCGTGATTCCGGGCGTGGTGTGTTTCACGCTCGGGTTCCAGGTCATTCTCTCCAGTTTTTTTCTCAGCGTTCTGGGGATGTCCCGCCGATGAATGATGCCGGGGATCTTTTCGATCAGTACGCCGCCGCATACGAGCAGGCGTTATCCAATGCCATCGCGCCCTCCGGGGAAAGCCGCGAGTATTTTGCGGAGGGCCGTGTGGCCTGGCTCAAGCGCTGCCTGGAAGAAAGGAAGCAGCCGGTCAATTCGCTCCTGGACTTTGGCTGCGGCGACGGCGCGACGACTCCCCTGCTTCTTCAGGCGCTGAACGCGAAATCCGCCGTGGGCGTGGACGTGTCCGCCAAGTCTCTCGAGGTCGCGTGCAAGCGCCACGCCAGCGAGCGAATCCGTTTCGAGTCCATCGGCGAATTTCAATCGCCCGGGCAAATGGATCTGGCATATTGCAATGGGGTATTTCACCACATCCTGCCGGCGCAACGCGCGGCGGCGCTGGCGATCGTCCATCAAGCGCTGTGCAAGGGAGGAATTTTTTCTTTCTGGGAAAATAATCCGTGGAGTCTCGCAACGCGCTACGTAATGTCGCGCTGCGCGTTCGATCGCGACGCCATCCTGCTCTCTCCACCCGAAGCGAGAGCGCTGTTGCGGGACGGCGGCTTCGAAATCCTGCGCACCGATTTTCGTTTCATCTTTCCGCGAGCGCTGCGAGCATTCCGCAAGATCGAGGATTGGGTTTATCGCGCGCCCCTGGGCACGCAATATCAGGTCCTCTGCCGCCGGGTCCGTTAACCCCTATTTCTCGCAGCAATTCTGATCGGCGAAACACATGCTATTTGTGGCACCCGAATGACCGGGTGATTTTTCATCGGTCACGCCGCTCCGAGATCAGTTCCCGGTACAGAGTTTCCATTTGCGCAAGAGGCTCGGCCCAGCTGAGCGAGTTCGCCACCCCCTGGCACCCCCCGCGCAAACGCGCGGCGAGCGCGGGATCATCCAGAATTTGCGCCAGTCCCGCCTCCAGCGCCGCGCAATCATGGGGCACGACCAGGCCCGCGCGCTGGTCCACCATCGGCGCGATCCCGCAGCGGTCCGTGACCAAAACCGGAGTTCCACAAGCGACCGCTTCCGCCGCCGTGTTGCCGAAATTTTCATTTTGCGATGGCAATACAAACACGTCCGCGTCCCGGTAGGCCGCCCACTTGGCATCCCCATAAAGAGGGCCCGTGAATATAACCCTGCCGTTCAGCCCCATTTGCGCTGTGATTGCCTCCAGTCGCTGACGGAAGCCATCGCCCTCATCCGGCCCCGCCATGACCAGCACGGAACCTCGAGCTCCATTCCCGCGCCGGTTCCAGTGAGAAAACACCTCCAGCATCAAATCCGGGCTCTTTTTTGATACAAGACGCCCTAGGAACAATACGAGTTTCGCTTCTTTGGAAATGTCCCATTGGGTACGAAACGACCCGGCGGGCGGAAACTGCCCGGGAATTTCGATCCCGTTTCGGCGGACCACAATTTTTGAATCTGCGATCCCGCCATCTATGAGCTCCTGACGCTCCTGTTCTGAAGTCGCGATCACGCGGCTTGCTCCCTGGAGCAGGCGGCCTCCGAGCGCGTCGTGGTAGAGCCGCTTCATCCAGATACTGCGTACTATTGGCAGGAACATGCCCATTGGTTCCACAACATACGGGCGGGCAATGCGGCGGCAGGCACCGGCGACGCGCGGGCCGACCAAATCGTAGAGGCCATAGATGTGCGTAAAGTCATAGCCGCCAAGCCGCTCGCGGCAGAACGCGGCCACGCCCGGATTCCAGGTCAAGGATCGGTAGCGGGCGCGCGTTCGAAGATAAATCGCTTCCACGCCGTTTTCACTGGCTTCGAATCCCCAGCGCCCCGGAGCCGCCCCCGCAATTTCTCGCTTCGCCTGGTCGAATCCCAGATCGGCGGTCAGGACCGTCACGGCATGGCCCGAGGAAGCCAAGCCGCGGGCCAGCGCCCTCACTTTGACCGTAGGACCACCCATATCAAGAAAGGGATAGTAGGATTGGGTGACATGCAAGAGGCGCATAGGCACTTGAATTTCGGACGTTCTTGTAGCGCCCGCCTTCAGGCGGGCATGTGCTTGAATCTACGGTGCCCGCCTGAAGGCGGGCGCTACATTAACCAAAACAGAGTTCTCGCAGGAACGCCCTAGCCAGGGTAAAGCTTAAAAAAATTCCCCCGCCGCGAATTATACTCCCCCGACCTGCCTTCGCATGGAAAGCTTGTGACTTCATTGTTGTTAAGCAAGAACATCGTTCAGAATCTGGGTCAGGCGCAATTGAAATTGAGCGAATGAAAATGTTTTCGCAACGCGATCCTTTCCACGCGCCCCCATATCCCTGGCCCGGCCCGGATCGCTAAAAAGATATTCGAGCGCTCGCGCCAGACCTTCGACGTCCCCATGCGGCACCAGCAAGCCGGTCACGCCGTCCTCCACGACGTCCGGAATTCCGCCGTGCGCCCCGCCAATCACCGGCTTGGCCAGGGCCATGGCCTCCAGAAACACCAGGCCAAAGCCTTCCCCGCTGCTGGGAAGGGCGAAGACGTCGCAGTTTGCGTAGCAGGCGAAGAGTTGCACAGGCGCCAGACCATGAAGAAAGTGCGCGCGTTCCGAAACGCCCAGATCACGCGCGAGCTGCTCAAGTCTTGGCCGGTCGTTTCCGTCGCCCACAAGCACCAGGGATACGTCCGGCGCTGCTTTCAGGGCACGCGGCAGCGCGGCGATTAACGTGTCCGCGCCCTTGTACTTTTCGGCGGAATTCCACCTGCCGACCGTCAAAATGATCTGGCCAGTCTGTGGAAAGCCCGGCGGCAGAGAAAGCACAACGCTCGCCGCAACGCGCGCCTCAAATTCAGGGTCAAGCCCCCAGGCGAGCCGCTTGACTTTCCCGGGAAGAATACGCTGCTCGGAAATCAGATGCTGCACGGTGTTCGTGCTTGGACCGATAACCAAATCCGCCCGGCGGAGCGCCGCGCCGCGAGGCCAGCCGAGCGGTTCCCACACCTCGACGCCGTGGGTGAAAACGATCGACCGAAATTTCCGGCCGCGCGCCCTCATGGCCCATACGATGGGAGCCAGGTGCGGATGAAGCGCAATCACCAGCTCCGGTTTGCGGCCCGCCGCGCGCAGCGCCGCCAGCGCAAATTGCGTCTTGCTCCCCGCATAGCCGGAAGCGGAAAATTCCAGCGAACCAACGCGTACCGTGTGCAATCCCTGCGGGTCGTTGAGGCTCAGGAAACGCGCAGCCATGCCGCGGTCGGAAGCCAGCTTCGCCGTCACAGCGGCAACGTGCCGGCTGGCACGCTGAACGCCCCCGGCCGGGAGCACGTCCGTGAATAATCCCACGATGGAGCTCATTCCCGTAAAGCACCTTGCCGGTTTGGAGGCCGCGCCGGTGTAGGCGTCATGCACTTACCAAATAATTTCCCAAGCCACGAAAAGTGATTTCGTGTTTGCGCGCCGAGATTGCGCCCCCCATCCCAGAACATCGGGAGAGTCTACATCACGCCGTTGCGCTGTGACATCGGATGTGGTGATGGGAATCATCGGATCGCCATTTGGAACAAACGATTCCTATCGGCCGGTCCGGCGCTGAAAGCGCCGCAGGAAGTCAGCCCAGGGCAACGCCCTGGGTTCCGATATCGACCGATCTTTGTGCGCCTTGAAAGGGCGCGGGGGAATTCTCGGTCCCTTTAGGGCCAAGTCGCACGACCACGATATCCGGGGCGTTGCCCCGGGCTGGCATCCCCCGCGCCTTCGCCGCGGCAACGCGGCGGAGCCCACGGGGAGCAAAATAATTCATCAAAAACGGCGATCCGAGTTTCGAATTGCTTGATCACTTAATGCCCGCTCCCTATGCGACATCGCGATTTGCTGTTACTCTGGCGCGTTCGTGTTTCAAACCGGGAGAATTCGACGCGTGGCCGGAAATCCGAAGCGCATTTTACTGACGGGCGGAGCCGGGTTCATCGGCTCGCATGTGGCGGAGGCTCTGCTCCGCAACCACGCTCGATTGAGCATCGTGGACAACCTCGACGAGTTTTATTCACCTGCGTGGAAAAAGACCAATCTCGAATCGATCCGCAAAATCGGACCCTTCGATTTTTTCGATCAGGACATTTGCGCGATGGACCGCCTGCGGGAAACCGTCTCGAGCGTCCGGCCCGAGATGATCATTCATCTTGCAGCGCGCGCCGGCGTTCGCCCCTCGATCGAGCAGCCGCGGCTCTACGAACAGGTGAACGTCGCCGGCACGGTGAATTTGCTCGAGCTTTGCAGGGAGTTCCAAGTCTCGCGGCTGATCTTCGGCTCTTCCAGCTCCGTGTACGGCGCCGGCAGCCGCGCGCCATTTTCCGAAGAGCAATCCGGCCTGCTCCCGATTTCGCCGTACGCCGCCACCAAACTCGCGGGCGAATTATTTTGCTACACCTACGCGCATCTTTACAATCTGCCGGTGATGGCTCTGCGATTTTTCACCGTGTACGGACCGCGGCAGCGCCCCGACCTCGCCATTCACAAATTCGTCGCCCGCATCGAGGCAGGAAAACCGATCCCCATTTTCGGCGACGGAGAAACAGGGCGGGATTACACGTACGTGGATGACATTGTCGCAGGCGTCCTCGGCGCGCTCGATTACGATTTCTCTTCCACGCACGGAGCGCCCTTTGAAATCTGCAATCTCGGCAACTCGCACCCCGTAAAGCTTTCCGAACTGGTCCGCATGCTCGAATGCGCGACGGGGAAAAATGCGATTGTCCAGCGCGAAGCTCCACAACAGGGTGACGTTCCTCTTGACGTGGGCCGACATTTCCAAAGCCGGGAAGCTGCTCGGCTACCGCCCGCAAACAACGCTGGAGGAAGGCCTCAAGAAATTTGTCGCCTGGTACCGCGCCACCGATCCGGCCCTGCGCGCGTGAGATTGATGGATTCAGAGGCTGGGTCGGCTATCAAATGCTGGGCAGACAGATGTTCAACGAGTCCTTAAAGGAACATTCATGACGACGTCCCGACCTCGATCAGAAACCGAAGGGTTTGGAATGGATATTCCTGTTGGATAGAACGCCTAGTGCGTGGCCAGGCATGTAACTAGATTGAGGAAAGTCTGGAAATCCAGTTGCTCCTTTTGCGCCATCGAGATACGGAGAAACCAATCCAACTGATCATGTTACATTTTTTGTGGTCAGCTCAACGATCAACTCAATCGGATGAAATTGAAGATGGATCTTACTGAGCCGAATCCTGATCGTACGTACGAGAACGCCGGAGCAAGAATGTTACGTAGGTTTAGAAAGGCACACTACTAATTTCCCTTCGGGAACGCGGTTGCATTTCGCACTGGCCGTCTCTCGAAGCAACGAGGTCGCGCGCCAGCACGGTAACGGAGTGGCAGATTTTCTGCCCTCGGGATCAGGAAATCTTAACGTTCAATTGGGGCGGCGGTTGCACCGTGCGCATCCGCCGCGCACGCTCGAGCTGAGTTCGCGGCCGTTCAGATGTTTGTTCCAAGTAGCTCTACTGGACCCGAGACATCTTTCCTTTCGCTGACGGAGATTTCGGTGTTGTGGGTGTCCAGATTGGTTTCCGCCCCGTATTTTGCACCGAACATCACTGTAACTGGCCTGTTTGCGCTGGCCTTGAAAAACGCAACAGACAGATTCCACAGGGCTTAGTTGAGTTCGTTTTGCAAAATCGCATTCTTTGACTTTCGGTTCGCCCGTCCTTATCCCTATGCGCAAGACTGCCTCAGCCAAGGAGGTCGCCTCGCAGCATTTGCCACGCGAATGCCGCTTCAAGGCTACGGCTCCTTCCTCTCTCTCGCCTTCTTGACCTTTGCCCACCGTGCGAGAGCCGCCTTCCTAGCACTCGCACTGCGCTCTTCAGGGGAAAGCCTCGCAGCCCTGGTTTTCCCCCCTTTGGAGCCTCCCATTTTTCCTAGGGCCATCGCGTGAGGGTTCTTTTCTCGGGTTGCCATCAATGCTTTATGCATAGAGAAACACAGGAAATCAAGAGGAAAACACTTGACGTATGCGTACCCGCCTACGCATAATATAGAAGTATGCGTACCCGCCTACGCATATCAAGGAGGGCTCGATGGTGAACAAGAACGATGCATTTCGATTGAACATCAATCTCGCACGGGAGACTTGGGGGCCACTTCCAAAGAAAGCTCGAAGAGGGCTCGAAGAACTTACATCTAGATATGCCCTGTCGGTGGCTCTAGGAGATATTCAGTATCTCGATGGACGTTGGTACGTCACTCACTCGGGACTTTTACGTCTTGCGAACCGTGCTCGCTGCAGCGGAATACGAGTGCTTCGAATGCGGGAGTTGTGCGATCCCGCAGCGAACCGATGGGTCTTTAGGGCGACCGTTTACACTTCGTCCCGCTCTCGCGGTTTCATTGGGTTTGGAGACGCCGATCCCTCCAACGTCTCTTCCCTGGTCCACGGCGCCGAGATGCGTGTCGCCGAGACTCGCGCCGTCAACCGCGCCCTTCGGAAGGCCTATGGCATCGGCCTCTGCTCGGTCGAGGAACTTGGCTGGGCTCCTAGACCCAATGCTTCTGCCTCATCCGATCAGCGCAAGGTTTCCACGAACGGAAATAACGGCCAACAGAACGGCCAGCCTCGCCTCCGCGATCGCCTCTGCTTGCTGATTCGTCAGCACCATCTAGATGCTGGCCTCGTCAAGGCCTATGCCGCCGACTACTGCGGAACTCCCACCCTGCGAGAGGCCAGCCGAGAGCAAGTCGAAGCCTTCATCAACGATCTTGCCGAGCGCGCCACCAAGGATCGCGATGGGCTGATCTGCCAGCTCAATAGCTATTCCAAATCGCAGGAGGTCAACCCATGAAACGTCACATCCCAGGTTTGCGTGGCAATGTTCCCAACGCTGAGAGCATCTTGGAGGGCGTTTTCCTGGTCCGCGTCGATCGGGTCTTCTACCGCTGGCATCCCGAGCGGCCGTTCTACGTTCTGCGGCTCATCATTCTCAAGCCAAGAGAGCATCAAGGCTGTTCCCTCAACGGTCGCCTCTACTGCACTCCCAAAGCACTATGGAAACTCCGCTGGTTCCTGCGGGACTTTGGCTATGACCCCGATCTCATGGGCCGAGACGAAGTGGACGAAAAGGCGCTCGTCGGCCTGCGAGGAATCGTACGGATTTCACGTACCACCCTGAACGGCCGCTCGTTCCTCAATCTCGGCGGGTTTGCTCCAGCCAGTGAATGGGAAGAACTCTCCGTTTCAGCAGTGAGCAGCCAGGAGGTGGCCCGTGACGTTTAGCTACTCGCAGGTTTCGCAGTACCTACGTTGCCCGAGGAGCTACCGCTTTCGGTATCTGGACGGCTGGAGGGAGAAGGAGTCTCGGGCGGCACTGTGCTTCGGCCGCTGTTTTGAGAAGGCGATAGCAGCACTCTTCGAACGCGAGGATCCCGGAGCCGTGTTGTTTAAGGAGTGGGGAACGTACCGCGATGTTCCGCTTGAGTACTCCCACGGAGATGACTGGGAGCGCCTGCTTCGCCAAGGGATTGGCCTCTTGGAACAGTTCGCCAGAGATAACCGAATCCGCATTCGCCAGCCCAAACGCAACATGCAGAAGAAAATCATCCGCTCACTCTCAAACGGCAACGAGTTTGTGGCCTATGTCGATGCCATTGGCCACCTGGACGGCACGCGGCGTTTGCTCGAATGGAAAACTACGAGTGCTCGTTATCCCGACCAGCCCGAAGGGCTGACCTCGCTTGACCTTCAGCTCGTCTGCTACTCCTGGATTACTGGCATCTCCGACGTTGCCATTGTTGCCTTTGTAAGGAAGCGCGTTCCGGAGATTCAATACCTGCTGGCTTCGATTACCGAAGAGCAGCGTCAGGAGTTTGGCCAGCTGGTGGAAGCCACGGCCCGTCAAATCGAAACCGCCCAGTTCCCTTCCCATCCAGGAATCCGTTTCCCGCAGAACGGGTGCGTCAGCTGTGCTCACCTCGGCTTATGCCTGGGTAACGAGGCGCTCGTCGGAACCAAACTCATTCGTCAACCAGGAGCCGCCGAGCTTGATTGGCTTGACACTATTGACGACTAACGGAAGGCCTCTCATGGCTCCGAAGCTCAATCGCCGGCGTGCCGTGTTTGTGCTCTCGAAGATCGAGGAGATCTTGGCTTGGGAAAAGGCAATGGACCGCGAACGGGATTCCAAGTTTGTCGAACTCGGTCGCTATCTGTGTGAGGTTCGGGCAGGACAATACTGGAGGGTGGACAACGTCCGTTCGTTTGACGAGTTCCTGGAGAGGAAATTCCCAGAGTCCAGGCGGAAGGCCTACTACCTGATGGCGATCCACGAGCAGCTACCTCGCATTCACAAGGTAGAACTGCAGCAGGTGGGCTGGACGAAGGCGACGGAACTAGCGAAGGTCGCGCGGAGGGACGGTCAGAGGTTCGATAGTGCAACCTGGTTGCACAAAGCTCGCGAACTCCCCAAGGAGGAATTCAAACGGGAAGTCTCGAAGCACCTGACTGGGAAGGAAACCGAGCCGTGGGAGATTCTCTATTTCAAGGCGTACAAGAGCCAACTTCCTGTCATCGAGCAGGCGCTTGAAACGGCAGCTTTGATGCTCGGCAACGACAAGTCGCGAGGCTACTGCCTGGAGATGATCTGTGCGGATTTTCTGGCAGGAGTGAGCTTGGAGGCGGGTAACCGAGATGCTTTATTGCCTTGCCTCACCCGGCTGGTCAGCAGTCTCCCGAAGCCACAGAGGAAGCAACTCCTTGAAGAAGTGCAGGTGACCCTTTGACGAGGATCCGTGCAAAGCGGCCACGGTTGAGGCTTGATCCGGAAGCGTATCGCCAGCTTTGCCGTGAAGTCTTGGAGCGAGATGGCTGGCGTTGTCAATCGTGCGGGCGAATGGAGGATCTTCAAGTCCATCACATTCATCCGCGGGGTCGATTGGGCGATGACGCTGCCGAGAACCTGGTGGCACTTTGTGCTAGGTGCCACCGAGAAGCGCATCGACAATAAACCACGTTTTGCCTCGACCCCGCAGATGGCTGAAAGCCAGGAGCGATCGTGGCTTTCAGGTGGATTCACGTGGATTCAGGTGATTCATACCCAATCCTCGGTGAATCTGAGTTTGTATCAGTTTGATTTTAGGGTCTCTTAATTTCTCTGCCTTGTACTCGATTTTGGCACTACTCTTACATACTGCCGTACCTACCGATAGTCTGACTATAGTGACATTCAACGTTTCCCTTGGTATCAAAGTGGGAGTCACTCGCAGCAGTGCAGCGCAAGAACATTGTATGACGCGGCGAATAGCTGCAAGGAACTTTACGATCTTGGCGGCAAGCGCTTATTCCAAGCAGAATGGAGCCTTTCGCATATGGCTGCAAACCGATCTCACGAAATTTTATCTTGCCTTTTCAGCGACGGTCCACAACACGCGTCCGAACGGCAATCCGAAGAGTGACCAGATACGGCCCAGAACGGCAGGCCCAAGACTTTTCTTATGACGCCATACTTGGAGGAAAGGGTTGCCATTTTGCTCGCGTCTCATGAGCATTCCCGCCGCCCGGACCTCTTCATCGATCACTTGACAGTCGAGAACCCGAAACTCGCAGGCTGCCAGCGCCGATCTCAATTCGGCCCGCACGTATTCACGGTGATGCCCAGGATAAGGAGTCATCTTTGCCGTGCGTTCAAAAAAATAATCAAAAGGGTCCGACACACTGCCACCGGTCAGGAGCGTTATTCGATTGTAGATCGAAGCCTGGTTGGGCGTTGAAATGATGACGCAACCCCCGGGCTTCAGCACGCGGCGAATTTCATCCAGCACGCGCTTCGGCGAGTGCGGGTGGTGCTCGATCACATCGAGATAGCTGACGTAATCGAACGACTCGCCGGCAAACGGCAGAGGATTTGTGGTGATGTCGCACGGCTTGTAATCCACGCCGCACTTCAGCGAAGGCTTGGCGAACTTTTCAAAAAAATCGGGAAGGTCCACCGCCGACGCCCGCATTCCCAGGCGCGTGGCATAAATCACGAGCGAACCGACTTGCGCGCCAATATCGAGCAGGGCGGGAGGAACTTCGGGCGAATTGTGCTCCTGAACGAACCGTAACGTGCGAAGTTTGACTCCCGCTGCGGCGATTGAACTGAGAATCCACGCTTCACCCTCCGGATCGTTGACGCTTAGTTCGCGCACAAGCAACCGTAGGATTTCGTCGAATCCTTCCAGCGTCGGGGGCGGCGGAAGTGGAGTCATTGCGCTTGCAGAATAGCATTAAACAAGTCGAAATTCGGGCGTTGCGAAGGCTAGTGGGTTTGAGATGCCGTTGCCTCGCTTGATTTGGCATTTGTCGGGAGGCAGCGTCCATATATACCTCAGGCGCACGACCTGCACGCCACAATTCGAAATTCAGCTACGTAATGTATTGCTCTACCCCCAAAACTGGTCAGCTCATTTAGTTAGAATCAGGGCCCCCAAGACAGAAGGCCGTTTGAGTAAAAATCGCGTGTTCGGGCCGAACGAACTTAAGATGAACAGATCGTTGTTCCGTTTGGAGAGAAACGCATTATAAAAGGGCGCCCCTTTGGAGTAGGTTGTGATCTCTCGCATCAACACCTACCGAAAGGAGCACCCTCTCATGAATGACGCTAAGTATATTGGTCTGGATGTTCACCAGGCAACGATCTCCGTCGTGGTTTTGGATTTCAGCGGCCATCTGGTGATGGAGTCCATCGTCGAGACGAAAGCGGCAACCATTCTGCAACTCCTTCACGGATTGTCCGGCAGTTTGCACGTGACCTTTGAGGAAGGAACCTGCGCGGCGTGGTTGCACGATCTCCTGAAGCCGCATGTCGCACGAGTGTTGGTGTGCGATCCACGCAAGAATGCCCTGCTCAAAGCGGGAAACAAGAATGATCGCATCGATGCTCGCAAGCTGGCCGACCTTCTCCGGAGCGGGCTTCTCTCTCCGGTCTACCACGGGGAGAACGGCGTACGGACTTTGAAGGAACTGGCACGAAGCTACCTGACACTGACGCGAGATACCACGAGGGTGATGAACCGCTTAAAAGCCCTTTATAGGAGTTGGGCGATTCCCTGCGCGGGGCAGCGCGTGTACGCACCACGCTATCGCTCGGAATGGCTCGCCAAGATCACCGAAGCCGGCGTGCATCGCCGAGCGGAGATCTACTACCAGCAGTTGGACGCATTACGGTCGTTGCGCGAGCAAGTACGACGAGATTTGTTGGCGGAAGGCCGAAAACACGGCGCGATGAAATTGCTGCGCCAAATTCCATCGATTGGTCCCATTCGGGCGGCACTGCTCATCGCTCTGATGCAGACGCCACATCGTTTTCGCACCAAGCGGCAGCTGTGGGCCTACTGTGGTTTGGCGTTGAAGACTTCCACCAGCGGGGAATACCGATTCGTGGAGGGCCAGCTGAAACGTTCCAGGAAATTCCTGGCCATCCGCGGGCTCAACGCCAACCACAATCACGACCTGAAAAATATCTTCAAGGGAGCCGCGACCCGGGCCGCCGCCGTCCCCGGACCATTCCAGGAATTCCACGCCGGTCTAGTGGCCCGAGGGATGAAGCCAACCATGGCGCGTCTCACTCTGGCGCGCAAGATCGCGGCCATCACTTTGATCGTTTGGAAGAAAGGAGTCGATTTCGACGCCGAACATTTGAAACAACAAGCAGCTTGAGCGTCTGTCGAGAGTCCATCTCCAGATTCATTTCGGGCGATGGCCGGTTGGTTCTCCGGGCGCTCTGGTTCGAGGGTGAGTATCCATAATCCCGTTAGGCGCGTGCTTCAGGCACCAAGTCTTTCGAGAAACCCTATGCCCCCTCGTACAACCAGAAAAAGCGATAGGCGAAAAGCCTCAGATAGAACCATGGTTGGCACTGCACAACCGCTCTGCTTGTCTGCGTCGGGAACTGATCGGCATCGTTACGAAAGCACGATGAATCTGCGCAAAAGGAAAACTCACAGAGTCTCCTCACATTACTGGGGCTGGATGGCAAGACCATTTTCCCGGGATCTTACCGTCGTGGGGGAAGTATTTGTCTTGACATCCCTTTTTATAGAACGGGCATACGGCTAGCGGCGAGTGCCCTGGTAGCTACAAAGGAAAGAAGGTCTTCGCGTGAGTCCCAAGCGGGTGCTGCGGGTAATACGAGCACGACGGAAGAAAGAGCGGGGCTGCGTGAATGCACACTGACCAAAATCGGATCTGGCCGACAGACAAAATAGCACCCCGTGTGACAGCACACATTTGCATTAGGCCAGAAAGAACTGCAACGAGTGAGCGGGATCAGGAGAGAAGTCGCCTGGCTGCCCCTTCGGCTTTCGGTCCTCCCTTATGAAGACGTCTGAAATCGAATGTGAACGATCAGTTCGCTGGTGGGATCCAAGTGTGGTAGTACACGATCAAGCGTATCGCCCCGGCGCCCGGAGCGGCGTTCGTCGTCACGCGCACCACGGAAGCCGTGTTTTGAATCGCCGTACTCGATCCCGATTGCGCAATGCAGACTCCCGTAGTTCCTGCCATCAGCTTGGATTGCGTCGTGCAGAAACGGTTCGCCGCGCCGGCATCTCCGATGTTGAAGCTGGCCGCCGTGGTGATCGTCGCCGTGATCCGGTAGACGACGGCGTCAATGATCGCGTTTGCGGGAAGGCAGTCCAGGCCCGTATTCGTTGTTGTCGACCCGGTGGCGAGCTTCGTGACGCCGTAGTTCGTTTCACATGCAGCGGTCGTGCTATTCTCAGCGGACCCAAAGACTTGAGCCGCCCCTCCCGTTGAAATTGTTCCTGCCTGCGCCACGGGAGCATACACGCCATTCTTGTTGGCGATTGTTGCCCCGGTGCCCCCAACTTGCGGGACCGCAATTTGTGCCGGCGAGGCTGCCGAGTCCGAACAAGCCAGTCCCACAACATGCTGGCACACGCGATACCAGTACGTCGCCGCTGGATTCGGGGCGCCGTCGCTGGTCGTACAAGCCGTCTGGCAGCGATAGACGTTGTAGCTGTATGCGCCCGTCGCTCCGGTCCACGCCACGTTGACCGTCTGAGTGCCGCTCGACGTGACAGCGCCGGGCGATGGTTTCGAAAGGATGGTTTCTCCGCCGTCCGCACCGGTGGAATTTACCGCGTAAAACCACGTTCCAGCTGGAACGCTCCCGCCGCCGGCCGCCGTCGCCGTCGCCGTCACGAGTGTGGGCGGAAGCAGATCGAAGAAAAAACTATGTCCGGACGGAATGTGCGCCGCCTCCATGATGGAGTACAAACTGCCGTTGATGGGCGCGGAGGCGCCATTGGCATAGGGCGCGTAGGTGAACTGGTAGCCGCTACCGTCCACGATCGCGTCGCGGTTCGGGGTGGCTACATCGTTCATGTAGACGTAGGGATCGAGTTTGAACATCGCCGGACGCATGCCGCTGATCAGCGGGCCGTTTCCCCCGGACCCTGCGACGGAATTGAAAATGACGCTGTATCCGATGGCGTTGTCCACATTCGCTGACGTGTACAGAGCGGCGACGACAGGCTCTCCTTCCGTGTCCTGCGCTTCGTCGTTGAAAATGAAATTCGCGCAACTGGTACAGAACGCTTGAAGCTGAAACGAAAACACCGGAGTAATTCCGCCCTGGCGGTAAAAGCGGTTAAAGATAAAATCTCCGCCCCCACCCTGGTCCGACAAAGCGATGCCCCGGCGATTCCATGAGGAATTGTCCATGGTAATGTCGAAGTAAACTCCCTGCGCGCCGCCCTTGCCGTTCTGGCCCGGCGCGATCCAGAACAGAGGCGTCCAGCTTTTATCGGACACTTGATCAGGACCGCTGGAAAACAAAACCTTGTCGAAATGAACGTCGTCGATGGTTCCCGAGGTGTCTCGCAAAACGATTGCCGTGCTCAGATAATCCTTGGAAGCATCGCCATCTCCGGTGACGAAATTTACGCGATCAAAATTGGATCCGCTGAGATTGTCGCCCACCACAAGCACACCGCCGTTCTCGTCCAGGTCACTGAGGTTGAGCGACCGAAAAGAATTGCCGGGCCCGTAAACATCGATGCCCGGCGAAGCATATTTCACATCGACAGGTGCGCCGCTGTTGTATCCGAATTGCGGGACGCCGATGTTTCCCCACTCACCGAACCAGTTGACGCTGCCGGCGATCGCAACTGTTTCGTTCAATTGAATATGGCCCGATTGCCAGATCGTCAAGCCAGCCGGAACTTGAAGAAACGAATTGATCGGATAAGTCGTGTTCGGATAAGTTTTCCCCGGTGGAATGTACACCGCCCCGCCAAGAGTCGAATCGCTGCCCGAACCACTGTGATGATACGCGATGCTGTTCATCGCCTTGAGAAAGGTCGGACCGTCATCGAAGATAGCTACGGTCTTGGCCACAGTTTGCTCCGCGGTGCCGGCGGTCGTGATCGTATTCGCGGTGATGTTCGTGATGATCGTCGTCAGCGGATCGTTTGTGGCCGCGCCTGTGCAAACCGCATCGTGGGAGTTCGCCGCATCAGCGTTTGCGCCGGCAAGAACTTCCACATAAGGCGGATACGTCTGGCTATCCATGTACGGCGACCCCCAGTCGTCAAACTGCACGTCCTGGTAGCCGCTCGTTACACCTTGTGGCTTCGTAACGCCGATCAAATGAAAGTGGCTGTCCCCGGGGCGCTCGGCACAAACATAGTATTCCCATGCGCCCGGCAGTGCGTCCCAGGAGAGATGATTTCCGAGATAATACGCCAGCGTTCCGCCCTCGCCGACGCTGGTGACATCCTTGGTCTGCCATCCCTGGGCCCTGGTGTCGACAGGTGTGGCGGAGAGTTCGAACTGAGTGGGGCTGTCAATATGCCCGATGCTGAACCATCCGTTGAATCCATGGCTCAGCGTGGATTCGATTTGAGTCGCGGCATCGTAAACAAGTTTGTTTGCGGCGGTGGTTACAACTGTCACCTTATCGTTCGAACGCGTCAAAGAACGGATGGAAGCCCTCTGCAAGCCGAGCTTATCTTGACCCGTCTTGATCAACGTCGCCGGGCTGGGCGCCGTGACCGCGCCGTACTTGTCGCGGGCCACGATGACGTAGGAATAGGTGGAACCGCCGTCGGGGCTTTTGACCACCCATCCTGTGCCTGTCTCCCCCGCAGCCTCGCTTGGCGTCACCACCGGCGCGGCTGGAGTCCCCATCTTGTTCGTGGGTCCGCACCGGTAGATGGTAATGCCGTCGCCGACTTGAAAGCCTGCCGCGGATCCCAGCGCCACTTTATTCGTTCCGTTGCAGCTTGCCGTTGTCTGTGGAGCTGTGCCGGAGAAGAAAATCGGACGCGCTCCCCAGCAGGTCACGTCCGCAAACGGAATAGTGTCCTTGGAGCAATTGCTTCCGCTCGATGGATTGGTCGAACCGGGCTGAGACGGCGGAATATAGCTCGACCACGCGTTCGCCGACGTGCAGATGTAATAGATGCCGCTCACGATGAGCGTGTCGGGGGCGGAGTTCTCGTCGCCGGCCGAGCAGGTGGCCGGAAGCGACGCAGCGGAGTGAAACTTTGTTGTCGCGCCCTGCCCCCACGCAGCGGGAGCGGCCAGCCCCGACAGCAGGAAAACAACAGAAGCGAAGGCCATTCTCATCGGTTTTGCTCCACGATATGCCGGTTCGCGCCGCCTGATGCGACGGTCGCGAATTTCCATGGGCTTGGCAGAAGAATCTTTCAAGTAGGACGGCACCCGAAGCCCGCCATCTCGGGAAGCCGGTTCCACTCCTCGGATCTCCCGCGTGCCGCCTTGTTTTCGAAAGTCAGATTCTCTTCTTGTCCGTCGCTCTGCGGTAAAACATCAATTAGCGCGAAGCCGCGGCTCTCCAAATATTCGACCGTTTCGCTTTTGGTCGAGGCGCCGCGGTAGAGAGGATGAGCAGTGACGTCGCACTCGAGGCAGATTCGATGAATATCATTCAAGCGATTTCCGGCGGACCTTACCACTTCCAGGTCCAATCCTTGCGCATCAATCTTGAGATAGTCCACACTCTGAATTCCCGCCAGATTGAGGAATGTATCCAGCCGAATCGTGCCCACAGTTGCCTTCTCGACGGTTCGCAGGTCCTGCGCTCCGACCCAGTTGTGCACGCCTTGTTCATCGAGAGGCAGCAGCGAACTCGCGTCGGCGTAGGAATTGATATTCAGCTCCGAGGAACCATCCGTTTCGGTGACCGCCAGCGGCACTACAAAAAAGTTTGGCAGCATGCCGAAAAGCTTGGCTGCCATCCGCAGGTTGGGCTCAAACAGGAAAACTTGCAGGGAAGGATTGGAGAGCGCAAATCCATAGCAGTGCTCGCCTTTGCACGCGCCCACATCCAGCCAAACCCCTCGGAGCGCGCGGTAATCCATCAACTGGCGGCCGGCCTTGCGCAATCCCCGGCCGGCAAAGTGAATTAAATCCGTCGTAAAACTCATCGTAAATTCTCCCGTACGACACCCGCCCGTTTCTCCGGCCAATTATAAGCAAATAAGCGCCCGCAAATACAGACAAGCCGATCCCCAAATTTACCGGCTCCGCGTTGCAAAATTCAGTCCGACCCTACCTCATGTTCATCGCCCAGTTGAAAATCTCTAATCCCTGCAATTTCGGCAGCCATGCATCACCGATAACCCGGCCGAACGATTGCATATTGACGGTGTTGGA
The DNA here is from genome assembly GCA_963804145.1 of uncultured Acidobacteriota bacterium. Taxonomy (GTDB): domain Bacteria; phylum Acidobacteriota; class Terriglobia; order Acidiferrales; family UBA7541; genus Palsa-360. Next base: position 36,002 of record CAWDPI010000017.1, read on the forward strand.
TGTACGTTATTCGTCGGACCGGAAAGTCAAAATGGAAATGCCGGTTTCAGAAATCAGAATGATCGACCACAACGTAAAGCCCGGGCCACTCAACCATTGTCAAGTTTGCGGGTCGAGTGATCTTGAACTCGTGCTGGATTGCGGTCATCAGCCGCTATGCGATTCGTTGCTCACCGCCGAGCAGCTCCACGAACCTGAACCTTACTATCCCCTGCGCCAGCTGCGTTGCACCCGGTGCACGCTGAACCAGCTCGATTATGTGGTCGAAGGTTCCACCGTTTATCACCAGAATTATCCTTACCGCACGGGCGTGACGCGCGAGCTTGCGGCCTATCAGGAGCTGATGGCCAAAGATCTCGCCGCGCGGTACAGGCTGAACGGCACCTCCATCATTTGCGATATCGGCTCGAACGATGGAACGTTACTGAAAGGTTTCAAGCAACAGGGCATCCGCGTCCTGGGCATCGAGCCCACGCAAATCGCCAGCATCGCGATTGCCGACGGCATCGACACTGTGAACGATTTCTTCAACGAAGCCGTCGCCCGCGACATCGTCCGGGAATACGGAAACGCTTCGCTTGTGACGGCCTCCAACGTGTTCGCGCATATGGCGCCGCTTGGCGACGTGGTGCGCGGCATTCAGGCGCTGATCGGCAATGACGGCGTGTTCGTGCTCGGAGAACCATTACCTCGTCGATGTGCTTAACAAGGCGCAGTACGACACGATTTACCACGAGCATATCCGCACCTACAGCCTCAAATCGCTGGTCACGCTGTTCGGCTTCTACGGGATGGAAGTGTTCCACGCCGAGCGTGTTTCACGCTACGGCGGCAATATCCGCGCCCACGTCTCGCGCAGGGGAAGCCGCCAGATCGAAGACTCCGTCGGCGAAATCCTGAAGATGGAAGCCGAGATGGGGCTCGACAAACCGGCGGTCTATGAAAAATTCCGCAAGAACGCGGAAAAGACGCGAGACAAGTTGGTCGAATTTGCCGTCACGGCAAAAACCAGGGGCCAGAGTTTTGTCGGCAATTCCTGCCCGGGCCGCGCCAATACGCTTCTCCATTATTGCGACATCGGCACCAACCTCATGCCCTACATCGCCGAGCAGCCCGCTTCCTTAAAGAAGGGCCTCTACTCTCCGGGCAAACATATTCCAATCGTCGATAACAGCATCCTGTTTGCCGAGCAACCGGATTACGTCGTGCTGCTCGCCTGGCACTACGCCGAGCCGATTGCCGCGGACTTGCGCAGGCGCGGGTTGAAATCCAAGCTGATCGTGCCGCTGCCGGAATGCAAAATTCTGGACGCGGGCCCCGAGCGCACGACCATCTCAGTCGTCGTGCCCGTCTTTAACGAAGAGCACAATGTGGAGCGCGCCTATTCGGCGATTGTCGAGGAATTCTCCAAGCTGCCGGAGTACAGCTACGAAATTATTTTCACCGACAATCACAGCACCGACGGAACCTTTGGCAAACTGAAAGCGCTTGCCGCTTCCGACCCCGATGTTCGCGTGCTGCGTTTCGCGCGCAATTTCGGCTTCCACCGTTCCATTCTCACGGGCTACCGCCATGCGCAAGGCGCCGCCGCGATTCAGATTGACTGCGACCTCGAAGATCCGCCTTCCCTGTTCCCGGAATTTCTGAAACTCTGGCGCGAGGGCCACGATGTGGTGGCGGGAGTGCGCTCCGACCGCAAGGAATCCAGGCGCATGATCGCGCTTCGCCGCGCATTTTACCGCCTGCTCGGCAGCATCTCGGAAGTTCCGCACGCGGTCGATGCCGGCGATTTCCGCCTTGTGGATCGCGAAATTCTCGACCAGCTGAAGACCATCGACGACGCGCAGCCTTACGTGCGCGGCCTGATCTCGGAACTCGCGCGCAACCAGACCGGCGTCGTCTTCCCGCGCCAGAAGCGCGAATTTGACAAGAGCAAATTTCCCCTGCCCCAGCTCGTGCGCATGGCCATGAGCGGCATTCTGTCCTACTCGATCGAGCCGCTGCGGCTGGCCACCTATCTCGGCATTTTCATTTCACTCGTCACGGCGGTAATGAGTTGCATTTACGTGATTGCGCGGCTGGTCACCGATCGTGCGTGGCCCTCGGGCTTTGCCACCACCACGGTGCTGATCCTCGCCGGCATCAGCCTGAATGCGATTTTCCTCGGCGTCATCGGCGAATATATCGGGCGCATCTATATCCAGGCGCGCAAACGTCCTACCGTGATCATCGAACAGGCGCTGAACATTGATGAACAGTGAGAAGCAGCTTGTCGATTTCAATACTGCGAAAGACAATTACCGCGAGGTGATCGAGAAATCGATCGGCTTCGCGGGCAAGGGGCTCGATTATTATACGAAGGTCAAGGCCGATGCCTTGAAACGCGCAGTCAGCGCCTATTTCCCCGGCCTGCAAAAACCCAAACTGCTGGACGTCGGTTGCGGTCACGGGCTGATCCACCCCTATCTCGCTGGGAGCTTCGCTATCACGGGTACGGATGTGGCAGGCGAAGTACTCACCCTTGCGGCGCGGGAAAATCCAGGCATTTCCTACGTTCCCTATGACGGCACAAAACTCCCCTTCGCCGAAGCCTCTTTCGATCTCGCGCTGGCCATTTGTGTGATGCACCATGTGCCGCCTGCCGACTGGTTGAAATTTCTCGGTGAGATGAAGCGCGTGGTGAAACCGCAAGGCGGCATTTTCATTTTCGAGCACAATCCGTTCAACCCCTTTACGCGCTATGTCGTTTCTCATAACGAGCTGGACCATGGCGTGACACTGCTTTCCGGCGGGCGCCTGCGAAAACTCATGCGCGAGGCCGGGTTGCGCGCGCCCCTGACCGAAAATATCCTGTTCACCCCGTTCTCTCAGCCGTTTTTCACTCAACTGGACAAGGTGCTGACATGGTGCCCACTTGGCGCACAATATTTCACATTCGCGCGGACGTGACGGCATGAAAGCAGTCATCCTCGCAGGCGGCCTCGGCACGCGTTTGTCGGAAGAGACCGACCGCATCCCCAAGCCCATGGTCACCATCGGCAACTGGCCGATCCTGTGGCACATCATGAAGGTCTACTCAAAATATGGCGTCACCGATTTCGTGATCTGCGCGGGATACAAAGCGCACACCATCGTCGAGTTTTTTGCGAACTACCGCGAGCATCACAGCAACGTCACCATCGACCTTGCCACCAACAAGGTGACTTGCCTGAGCGAAGCCGCCGAGCCCTGGAAAATTACGATCATCGACACGGGCGAGGGAACGGAAACCGGCGGGCGCATCAAGCGCGTGCGCGATCATCTGGACGCCCGCGAGCCGTTCTGCCTCACCTACGGCGACGGCATCGCCGATATCGATATCGGCGCGCTCATCGCCTTCCACGAACAGCATAAATTCGACGCTACTCTTACGGCGGTCAAACCGCCCCCGCGTTTCGGCGCGGCCATCATCAAAAATAACCGCGTCACGCATTTTTCCGAAAAGCCCAGCGCGGGCGAAGGCTACATCAACGGCGGCTTTTTCGTCGTGAACCCTTCGGCAATCGATCTGATCGAAGGCGACGCCACGATCTGGGAGCGCGGCCCGCTCGAAACTCTTGCGAAAAAAGGCAAGCTCGGCGCCTTCACCCATGACGGGTTCTGGCGGCCGATGGATACGCTGCGCGACCGCCGCGCCCTGGAAGATTTGTGGGCCAGCGGCAAGGCCCCCTGGAAATGGTGGGATTGATGCCGCATGCGCTTGACCCCAGTTTCTGGTCCGGCAGGCGCGTTTTGCTCACCGGCCACACCGGCTTCAAGGGCGGCTGGATGGCATTGATGCTCGAGCATCTAGGTGCCCGCGTCACCGGCTTCGCCCTGCCGCCCGATACCAATCCCAGCCTGTTCGAACTGTTGTCGCCTTGGCCTGCGCTCGCGTCGCATACGTGCGACATTCGAAACGCGGCGTCTTTCAACGAAGTCATTACTGCTGCGCAACCCGAGATCGTCATTCACATGGCCGCGCAGCCGCTGGTGCGGCGCTCCTACGCGGAGCCCGTGCTCACCGTGGAAACCAACGTGATGGGGACCGTGAATTTGCTCGAAGCCCTGCGCGGCGTGCCGACGCTCAAAGCCGCGCTCGTAGTCACCAGCGACAAAGTTTATGAGAATCACGAACTCGGAATCGCATTCGCTGAGAATGCGCCGCTCGGCAGCCGCGACCCTTATTCCGCCTCCAAAGCCGCGGCCGAAATTCTCACCCGCAGCTACGCTCATAGTTTCTTTGCTTGTCGCAAAACTCCCGTGGCATGCGCGCGCGCAGGCAACGTCATCGGCGGCGGCGACTGGGCTGCGGACCGCCTGATTCCAGACCTCTGGCGCGCGTATATCTCCCACGAACAGGTCGTCCTGCGCTATCCCGACGCCGTCAGGCCGTGGCAGCACGTGCTCGACCCTGTTTTCGGCTACCTGCTCTATGTCGAGCATCTGGTGCGGCACGGATATGACGCCCCGCTGGCCATGAATTTCGGCCCACCCGAAGCCGCGGTCTGCGCGGTGCGCGAAGTGGCGGATCAATTCAAGCGCATCATGGGCTCGGAAGGTTGGCGCGCGGGTGGCGCCGATCCCAATCTCAAGGAAAGCAGCTATCTGGCCATCAACGCGTCCCTCGCGCGCGATACGCTGGGCTGGAAGGCGCTGCTTGGCGTGGACGATGCCATCGGCTGGACACTCGACTGGTACAAAGCCTGCCGCGACAAGAAGGACATGCGCGAGTTCTCGCTGCGCCAACTCGTAAAATATTTGCGCCTGGCGTGCGTCTAGCCATGCAACGCGATGTTGCCATCATTGGCGGAGGACGATGGGGGCGCGTAATTCTCTCCGTCCTGGCAACGTCCGATCTGCCCGTGGATCGCATCACGATGGTGACCACGCACAATGCCGCGCTTGCGCAAAATGTCATAGCGCGCCTTGCTTCCAGGCATCCCATACGGATCGTATCCGCGCTTTCGGATCGCCCATCCGCTGCGATCATCGCCAATGCTGCCCGCTCCCACGGCGAAGCCGCGCGCAATCTGATCGCGGAGGGTGCGCACTTGCTAGTTGAGAAACCCGTGGTGCTCAATATGCCTGAGGCGCGATATCTCCTGGCGCTGGCCCATGCGGCCCATACCATTCTGTTGCCGGGCCTGAGCTACCGCTTTTGTTCCTACCTTCAGCATTTTGCGCGGCGCACGGCGGCGTTGCACCCGCTCTCCGGCTTTGAGCTGCGCTGGTCCGACCCGGCGGGCGAAATACGCTATGGCGAGCAAAAAACTTATGACGCGAGCATCAACGTGGCCGATGACGTGATGCCGCATATCTGGACAATTCTTTCTGTGCTATTCCCACAAGCAGTCTTCACGGTGGAATCCTGTAAAACAGCGCGCGGCGGAAAATCCGCCACATTCTCGCTCGACGCGGGCAGCATGAAAGGCAGCGTCACGCTCGAACGCGATAGCGACCGGCGGCGTCGCACAATTCAACTCTCCGCGCCCGCATCGCTGGATTTTTCCGTCGAGCCCGGCACCATGACGTTCGGCGCGGAAAGCATGACGGCGGATGCCAACTGGGCAACCAGCCCCGGGCCGCTCACGCGACAACTGCGTTATTTTTTGGAATGCGTCGAAGAGGGAAAGGCCGCCGAGGCCGACGAAACCGCGCTCATTGAATCCGTCCGCCTGGCCGAATCCGCATCCGCCATGCTCAATGCCTGCGTCACTGCTGAAGGTTAAGAGAAGTGGTCCCTTTGACCAGGCCCATGACAACTGAGCGCCAGTACAACAGGATCAGCGTGAAAAGCAACATCCCGTAGAGAAACCAACCGAGAAGCGCGTGTCCGATCTCGATCCACGGATGCGTGTATTGGAACAAGGCCAGCCAGGCCATCGCCAGCGCCGCCAAGAGGTATGCGCCATACGACCATCGCCACCGGAATTTCGCGGACGCCCATGTCCACGCCTTCGGCAATGTCATGGCCAGAAAAATATAACGGTAATTGAAGTTCATGCCCAGAGACCAGCACGCGCAATAGACCAACGCGCCAACCGTGAACGCATGCTGCGAAAGATCATCGAAAGGTTCCAAATCCATATCAATTCTCTGGCGGATGAATGAGAACGCGAGAAGCGCGACCAGAATCGTAAACGCCGCGAGCGCAAAAAGCGGAATCACCGAATGCAGCAAGCGCACGGGGTGGCCCATCGACTCCAGTTTTTTTGACAGAATCAAAAATAATTCCGGGCTGCCGAAGGACTCCCATTCCGTTTGCGGCACGATCAGGTAGATGAGTCTGAGCTGCGGCCGAATCATCTCGATATAAACCGCGAGCGTCGCGGCGCCCACTCCCGCTGCCAGCACATCGCTTCTCTTGCGAATAAATGCGGCCAAGGCGGCTCCCGGATAGACCTTCAAAAGCGCCGCAACCCACACTAGCCCGAAAGCGCCCAGGATGGCTCGACGGCTTGCAAGGATCACGGCGAACCCGAGCAGAATGAAAATCAGGATGTCCATGTTGCATCGTTCGAGGGCCAGAACGAAGGGCGGGGAGACGAGAAACAGCGCGTCGTAGAAAACTTCCAAGACCGATCCCGGAGCGCACACGTACGAAGCCATGGCGATGAGCCCGATGTACAGAAGCGCCGCCACGGGAATTGTGTGACGAACGGACAGACCGGTGTGGACCATCAAGAGCCAGGCGGAAGGATAGGCCCACGGAATAGACGAGCCCAGAGCGCATGGTTTGTCAATCGGTGCGCTGGCGCGGACGCAATCCAGCCACACCAGGTAGTACCCGAGGTCTCCATACGCTTGCGGGGTCGAGGCGGGAAAAGAAAAATATTTCTGATAAAAATCTTGCCTCACGTCCAGGGGCTTTGCGTTGACGGTCCACAGCGCAGCATAGGCCAGCGCAACGAGGGCTGCGAGTGCAAGTCGAAAGTAGAGCCGCTGGAGTGAAGTACGCGTTCCTCCTTGCGGCGTCGCGCCTGCGCCGGTCTCCATTCAAAATGCTCCTAGAGAAATCCGCCAACTCGTTGGCGGTAACAGTCGCATGTGAGAATGGCGGGCCAGGTCACTTCGCATTTTGGGGCTTCTTCACGCACTGAACGTAGAGCGACCACGGCACTTTGGGGTTTTCGTAATCCAAAAGTTGCAACGGCCAGGAGAGAAGAAACAATGGAAACGCGAAGGCGGCTCCCATTCGGCTGAACACGGGTTGAATAATATTCGTCATCTTCACCAACAGGGGCGAACCGAACCCGGCGCTCTTGACGATCTGAAATCCCGCCGGTTCCAGGAGCGCGCGGTACGTCTCCATCGTGTAACCGTCGCGGACGTGCCATCCCCGCGACTCGTCGATACACACTCTCCCTTTGTTGCCGGGATGATCCGAGAAAGGGCAGCACAGGTGCAACACGCCGTCATCGCGAAGCGCATTGTAAAAATGTTCAACGACTAGATTGTCCCGGGTGATGTGTTCCAGCGTTTCCGAGCAAATGATTTGATCGAATTTCTCCTTGATCTGAGGCAGGTCGTAAAGATTGCAGACCTTGAACTTCAGCCGGGCGGGATCGGTCCCCAGAAAAGAATAATACTCATTGGCTTTTTCCACTTGGCTGGAATCCATGGTCACACCCAGGACTCGATTTCCGCGCAGGTAGGCCGCGTAGGACAGCGCCCCATTGCCGCACCCAGCATCCAAAGTGTCGATGGGGCCTTCTCTAAAATATCTGGTAAGGAAGCGGTACCGGCTGCGCGTGTGCAGGTCCAGACCCGGAAAAAGCAGCCTCTTACCCCAAAGCCGAATGCGGTCGCGCACCGGCAGTCCACTCATCCTCGGACCTCGCTACGAAGCAATTCAAATTCTCCCGCATTTTGTTCCGCGCACTTTTTGACTTTACAACCGCTTCGGGATTCTACAACGCCGCCAGATCTTTTCGAGTTGCAGATTTGAGCGAGCTCTGGAATTTTTATTTGCTTGCCGGCGTGCCGGGCGAAACGCGGGCCGCGGGCAGATCGTGCGATTGTTTTTTCTTGCGCTCAATCGCATCGGCAAAGATGGCGCGCATCTCGACGCCGTTGCGGTCCCACGTATATTCCCCGGCGGTCACGGCCGCCTGCGCGGCGATGTTCTTCCTCTCTTCGGGATGCTCGTAGAGCCATCGAATCCTCTCGGCGAGTCCCGCAACGTCGTTTGGATCCTGAAGAATCAATCCATCCACGCCGTCGGTCATGATTTCGGCGGTTCCGTTGGTCGCGGTGGTGATCACGGGCAAGCCACACGCCATGGCTTCAGCAGGAGGCTGCGCAAACGTGTCCTCGAGAGAAGGGCCAACGTACACATCCGCGGCGGCGTAAAACCATTGCACGTCCGCGCGAGACGCGCAGAACTTCACTTTCCCTTCGAGTCCCAGTTCTCGAATCCGGCTCTGGTAAGGCGCCGAATCGTCCCTGCCCGCTACGACAAGCGCCAGTGGAAGGTCCTTCAATTGCGCGAGCGCTTCTATCAATGCGACGAGGCCTTTCTTCTTCCAATCGTTGCCGACCAGCACCAGAACAAATTTGTCCTCTCCAAAGCCAAGTTCCCCGCGGACCTCGGCCCGGTTGCGAAGCCTTAATTCGCGATTGAAAATGGCATGGTCGAGGCCGATGTAGACGATCGGCAAAGGTCCGTCGATGCCGTAATGGCGCTTCAAATCGTCCGCCGTTTTTTTCGCGATCAGAATCAATCCGGTCTTCGGATTCGTATACATGCGGCGTTCGAGAAAAATAATCAGCCGGTAGTAAAGCCACCGGTGAATCAGCCGCGGCCAGAAACGAAGCGGGCTTCCGCGGAACCGCAATTCATGCTCCGACATGCGCACAAATTCGGCAAACACGATGTGAATGGAAATGAGATCCGCGTCCCAGCAATTCGTTCCCGCCGTGTAAACGAGATCGGGCCGAAGCCCGCGCGCATGCGCATCCCACCAGCGCCACAGGTGGTTGGCGGCGAGCCACCAAAGAAAATTCAAAAGGTGCGGACCGGGAATTTTCGGAATCCGGTGCCAGCGCATGCGGGTGAGGTCCACGTCTTCGACGCGCTGGCTGTAAATGTGAATCTCGTATTCCTGCGGCAGGCGCGTGATCCATTCGGCGATGCGCCGCTCGGTTCCGTGGCGTTTGTCGATGAAGGGAGAAACGATGGCGATCCGGACAGGTGGCATTCGTTTCGAGCGCTCCCTACGGGCTGACCTGCATGAGTTCACTCCAGCGCTGGAGAACAAAAAGATTCCAGATGCGCGACCATCCCACAGCGCCCTCCGACCGCTCGTAGCGATCCCACAGGCGATTCACTGCCGCGGGCTCCAGGATGCCCCGTCGGCGAAGCCGGTCCGGCGCAAACGCTTCCTTCAACACGTTGCGCAAGTCATGCGATAGCCAGCGCTGAAATGGAAACGTGAAGGTGCGCTTCCGCCGCGCCGCCAGATCCGCCAGAAGAGCGGGAGGCAGGAAAGCCTTCGCGGCATCCAGCAACAGCCGCTTCTGCTGCATGCGAATGCTCGACGGAACGGGAAGCAGAAATTCGACCACGCGATGATCGAGAAACACCGGCCGGACTTCGATGCTGTGCGCCATGCTCATGGCGTCCAGGTCGCGCAGCAGGCGCGGCTCCAGATGCGTGTGAATGTCCATGAAGGCCAGGCGCTCGCGCAGGTCTTCGTTCTCGACCTGCCTGGACCAGTACGCCAGATGGTCCCTCGCTTCCGCGTGGTGGCCATTGCGGGCGAAGGAAGGGGACATTAGCTCACCGACATCGCGATCGAGGAAAAGCACCTTCACGGCAAGCTGCGCGGCCACGAACGGATCGTCGGCCCCAATCAGGTAGGAAAGCTTCCTCCAGCGAAACGGAAAAGCGCTCTGGTCGAGCAGGCGGCCGAATGGCATGGCGGGCAGCGGCCTGGCCCAGCGCGCAACGGTGTTGAACCGTTCGAACCAGGCCAGCGACTCGTACCCGCCGAACAATTCATCTCCCCCCTGGCCCGACAGCGCGACTTTAAATCCGGCTTCCGCTCCCAGTTTCGAAATCCAGTAGGAGTTCAATCCGTCCACGGAAGGCTCGTCCAGAGCCCAGATGGCGTGATCGAGGTCGGCTTCCACGCGGCGCGCCTCGAGCGTCACGACTTCGAGCGGGATGCCCAGCGCTTCCGCCGTGCGGCGCGTCAGACTTGCTTTCGTCGAATTCGGCCTCGCCGAATCCGACCGTCATCGCCGAGAGATTCCGCGCTCCGGCGGCGCACGCCAGCGCGCCAAGGCAAGCCGAATCCGTGCCGCCGCTCAAGAAGATCAGCACCGGAACGTCCGAGACGAGATGGTTTCGCATCGCCTCCAGCAGAACTTCCGAAAGATCGGCGGCCAGATGTTTGTTCGAGGAAGGCGGCGAAGCATGCGGAGAAAGCGACCAGTACGGCTCCGTTCGCCACTTGCCGTCCTTCCAGACTCCAATGTGGCCGGGCGCCAGCGGAGTCACGCCGCGAATGGCGGACCATGGCGGAGGAATATGCCCGAGCTGAAGAAACGCGCGGAGTCCCGCAGGGTCAAGCTGGCGGGGCACGAGGCCGGAGGCCAGAAGCGCTTTGAGTTCGGATGCAAATACGAGCTGGCCGCCGGACTCGTGCAGGTAGAGAGGCTTGATGCCCAGACGGTCGCGCCCGAGAACCAGTTTGCGCTCGCGGTCATCCCAGATTGCGAAGGCAAACATCCCGCGAAGTTTTTCGACGAAACGCTCGCCATATTCCTGATAGAGGTGAAGGACAACTTCGGTGTCCGACGTGGTGCGGAAGGAATGGCCGCGCCGTTCGAGTTCGGCGCGCAATTCGGCGGCGTTATAGCTTTCGCCGTTGTAGGTGATCCAGGTCCGGCCGTCCGGGCTGGACATGGGCATGCGCCCGCGATCGCTCAAGTCGATGATGGAGAGGCGCGCGTTTACCAGGAGGCACGATTCGAATTCCTGGACGCCCTGGCTGTCAGGCCCGCGGTGTTTCATGGAAGCGGCCATGCGGTCCGCGGCCGGGCGCAACGAATCGTCAGGGTGTGTCGTCGCTATCCCTGCAATTCCGCACACGCGGTCTACCTTCCGAGCAGCGCGAGCCGCCAGCGGGGCACTCCGCGCAGGTGTCTGGGAATGGGGACGGGCTGTGGCATTTGTGCGAGTTTGGGCAGGCGGTACAACACGCCGGTCAAAAGCCACAAGTACGCGTTATTCACAAAATTCTGGTAGAACTGCATGCCAAAGTACATGAGCAGGACAAGATCCACCACCGCATACCACCAAATTGCGAAACCCAACGGGAAATATACGGTTTCGCGAAGCTTTCGAACGATCTTCCATCCTTGCCAGAGCAACACCGAAACCCAAACAAACCAAAGAATCAGACCAAAAATGCCCATCTCGACAAGGATCGCGCCGTAACCGCTTTCCACGTAATACGCCGGCAATGGCTCGTTCAAGAAACGGGCCACATACTGCATCCCCAAGGAAGACATGCCGGTGCCGTGTCCGGCGAGCAAATTCCCTTCACTGACAGCGAGCACGAGATTTCGCACGGGGTAATCCCAGCTTCGGCTCACGAGCTCGGAACCTTGGCCGTTCAACGGAGAGCGTTTCGGTAAAGAACGACCAATTTCCGCCAATGACCGTGGGGAATACATCGACCATGAGAATCAGGCCGAGTCCACCGATCAGGAAGCCCCGGCGAAGCGCCTTCACCAGGCGATGCCCTTGCCCCCATCGCCACGGGGCGCCCCAGAGAAACGCGGCGGTCATCACAAAGGCGCTGCCAATCACGAAAACGAATGGGGTGCGAGTCCCGGTGATCATGACGGCGACGGTAACAACTCCGATGCCCACAAAACCATACTTGGCGCCCGGCTTGCGGCTGAGCAGAAAATATCCCTGGGCGCCCATCGCTAAAATCCAGAGCAGGATCAAGTAGAAGGAGAAGCGGCCCGCACTGACGAACACGGAACTCGGGGCGAACACTTCTTGGTGCGTAATTGGAGAGTATCTTACCAGGTGAGATAATTCGTAGATCTCCGTTTGCGTGTCTTCCGGCGTAAGAAAGTTCACTCCCAGCACGGACTGGATGATTCCCAGACCGGAAATTACGATCCCCACAATCAGGCTCACCTTAAGCAGGCGATCCAAATCCTGCGGACGATTCAGCATGGCGTAACCGAGGAACATCAGTGGGACGTAATAGAAATAGAGTTTCAGCCCCAGCAATCCATACATGACGTTCGGGGAGAATCCATTGAAGACCTGGATGAAGGCAATCGCGAAAAAAATCACCAGCGGAACGAGGAAGGGCGCCTTGAATACATCCACTTCCTTCCGGCGTTTTGCGAAATAGAATGAAAAGTAGGCAACGCCAACGAGAAAGTCCTTGGCGAAATAGACCGTCATGCTGTTGCCAAGATACTTGCGGGCGAGGTCCTCAAATAAAAGCCAGATCAAAAAAAGAAGAACGCCGCTGCGCCAATCGTTAAGGATATGGACAACGAGTGCGACTACAACCAAGGTCAACCCGAACATGATCAAATTCTTGTCCGAGCCGGCGACAATCCAGGCTGCCAATTCCCAGATGACGGCCAGGACAACCAGGCCCATGACCGCGGCCTTGACCTGCCGGTTGCCGCTAAGGGATCCTGCGGTCGTTAGTTGCATATTCTATCTGCGGAAAACATCTCCCCCGGAGATTATGCTTGCGCGAATCGTGTACTGCAACGGGCAAACTCACTTTGATGCACAATCCGCTCACACTCGTGGTTTTCTTCCTCTGGCGTTGATACCGTTGAACCCGGTCCCCACAAAAACATCCACGAGCCCCGCGTCGGAAAACCACTTGCTCACGGCTTCGAGTGTTTGCGGATGGTCGTGCACGGGAGAATACATATCGAGCGCGCTCAGGATTTTCACTTGAATCAGCTCTTCGTCGGTGAAATTCAGTCGCGGCGCATGCGATACCGGGCCGATGGGAATGAGATTGCCGATTGGTTTTCCCACCAGCGGCACTTTGTACAGCGCTTTTTTCAGCGCAAACGCCGGGGGAATTGCCCGCGAGAGAAATTTGTGAACGCCTTGGGGTCCCATCCAGGTGAGAAAAGGGCGCGCCCAGTATTTCAGCGGGGGAAACAGCCCCGTGTGCTTTTGGTAGACGTCGATCACGATCTCACCGCCGGGCCTCAAGAACGGCACCAGACTCATGAATGCGGCGCGCACATCGGGACAGTGCTGCAGAACTCCCATGCAAAACACTTTGTCGAACGATTCCTTGCGCAAAGGAATTTCGTAAATGCTGGCCTGCAGGATGTGCACGCGGCCGGAATCGCCGTTATTGCGGAGATTCGCTTCCACGGCATTGCTTAAATCGAAGGAAACTACTTCGGCGCCGGTCTCCAGCGCGATCTGCGTGAACCGGCCCATGCCGCAGCCCGCCTCGAGAATCAACTGCCCATCCATTTTTTGCGGCCATTGCGTGGTGGCGAAAAATCGTTCGCGGCTCAGGTCGTTGCCCATGTGGCTGTCGAGCTGAGTCTTGTCAAAGTAATTCCACTGGTATCCAAAACTGTGGGCGTAATCCTCGCTGGGGACGAACCTCGGAATGGAACGCACGATCGGAAATGCGCGCCCGCAGGAGGCGCAGATCAACTGCCCCTCGGCGACGCTTCCATTGTTTTGTGCCGCAGAGGCGGGTTCCGCGCGGAGCGGCGCGCCGCACCCCATGCACCGGAACCATTCGACAGAACTCAGATTCATTTCGCGGCGCAGCCCCTTCGCTCAAATTCCCGCAACGGCTTTGTTTTCCAATGCCTTGCGTACGTCCGATGTTTCGTCCCGCAACTGCAATTCTGTGGCAAAGCGTTCGACAATTGCGGCCCACGAAAAGTATTTTTCGTAGGCCTGTCGGCTTCGCTCGGCGAGCTTCCTGCGAAGTGACTCGTCCGATAGCAGGTTCTCCATCGCTCCCGCGAGCGCTTTGCGGTCGCCCAGAGGGACCGCGAGAATTCCCGCATCCGTGATTGGCCATCCCGTTTCCGGCCCCGAATAGCAGACAACGGGCAATCCGCAAGCGATCCCGGCGATCGCGTTGCCCCGCCTGGTCGAAACCTGTCCGCGAATGGAAAGCAGCACGTCGGCTCTGGCCAAAGTTTGGCTGACCTGTTCCGGCGAAAGTAGTCCGAGAGATTCGATCTCCACTTCCGCGCCTGCCAATTCGGATCGGAGCGCGGCTCAGCTTCCTGGCTGCCCCGACCAAACAGAAGCAGACGGATCGGGCCGGCGGATTGACTGGCTTGTTTCAACGCGGCTCCGATATCGGCAACCTCAGCCAACAGCCGTTGCCCTTCGGACACGCCGTACACTGCAACGGATTTGATTTTGGAAGATTCATCACCGGCAGTAGAAGCCGCTTCCGGACAGTTTGCCCCAACGGGTATGAAAGTTGCCTTTTCCCTGTGCTGGGGCAGCCACAATACTTTGTTGAGCAGAACCGTGAAGATGGCCATCTCCGAACGCGCATAGAGCTGGCGCAACACCCGCAGATGGCAATACTCGCGGGCGGTGCCAACGATTCCCGAACCGGGGAAGGGCCCGAAGTCGTGGAAAACGACGCCGGGCCGCGCGCCGCATTGCCGAATCACGTCGAGAACACGAGGCGTACGCAGAGGAAATCCGCGGCGTGACCAAGCGAGCGTCGTGTACTGCAATAGAACCCAGCAATTGCGCCAGGCGGAGGCGGCGTCGCGCAACTCTGCAAGAGCCTTGCGCCATCCCTTTTCCGCCCAGTGAACTTGCGCGAGCTCGAAGGAAAATCCGCGCGCAAGGGCCGCCTCGCGCAAGTACTGGCAATAATCCAGAACGCCGTCGGTGGGCTCGTCCCGGCGGCCGAGCAGCAAGATCACTTTCCCGGCGCTCACTTTTCCACCAAATAGGAACCGATGACGAGCGCATCCATCCCGGAGCTGAAGAAAGTGCGAATGGCGTCGGTCGGCGTGTTCACGATCGCTTCGCCGCGCAGATTGAACGACGTGTTCATGAGGACGGGCACGCCGGTGCGCTTGCCGAATTCATTGATCAGATTCCAGTACAGCGGGCTGATTTCCTTTTCCACCGTTTGCGGGCGCGCGCTGCCGTCGACGTGCGTGACCGACGGAATGATGCCGCGCTTTTCCGGGCCGCACCGGATTCGTGAGAATCATGAACGGGGAATCGCAAGCGTGTTCGAGATATTCCCCCGCCGCTTCTTTCAGCATCGAAGGAGCAAACGGGCGCCACCATTCGCGGAATTTGACCGCGTTGTTCACCTTGGCGTTCATTTCCGGATCGCGCGGATCGGCCAGGATCGAGCGATGCCCCAGCGCGCGCGGGCCAAATTCCATGCGTCCCTGGAACCATCCGATAATTTTTCCGTCGGCGAGAAGTTCGGCGGTGGTCGCGGCGATATCATTCAGTTTGGACGCGCGGAGCTTGTAGGTGCGCAGCGCCTTTTCAATTTCCGCGTCGGAAAATTCAGGACCGAGATAGGCGTGGCGCATCGGCTTCATCGGCAAGCGGCCGCCGTCGTCCAGATAAGGCGCAAACACGGCGCCAAGCGCCACGCCATCGTCGGAAGCCGCGGGCTGAATAAAAATATGGTCGACGATGCCCGACGCTTGAATCTTTCCGTTCGCTTTGGAGTTGAGCGCCACGCCTCCGGCGAGACACACGTTGCGGCAGCCGGTTTTCTCCGTCGCCAGTTTCACCAGCGCCAGCATGGCGACCTCGCAGGCGTCCTGCACGGCAAAGGCAATGTTCTTGAAGCTGTCGTCGATTTCGCTTTCGGGCGTCCGCTCGGGGCCAAGCCGCTTGGCGATGGCGGAGGTGCCGTTGTTGCGTTCAAACAGAAGCGGCGCGTTGACGCGGTACGACTCGTGATTTAGCGAAATGAATTCGCCGAGATTCACGCCGGGGCTTCCGTAGGGCGCGAGGCCCATGACCTTCCATTCGTCGCTGTTGGGAACGAATCCGAGGTATTGCGTGAACTGCGCGTAGAACAGCCCCAGCGAATTCGGCCACGGAATCGTGAGCACGTGATCGAGCATGCCGTCGTGGCCGTACCAGATGGAACTCGCTTCCCACGCGCCGCGGCCGTCCATCACCACGACGGCGGCGTTGTCGAATCCGGAATAGGAATAGGCGCTGATGGCGTGGGCCAGATGGTGATCCACGAAACGCAATCGCGCTTTCGTCGGACCGAAATGATGGGTGAAGCGCCTGAATCCGCCATTCTGGTGCGCCATGCTGGCAAAACAGCGCGCCGAATTCAGCGCATTGTCAATAGGTGAATGGAAATTGGCCCGTGCAGAAACATTTCAGGTCGCGTCACAACAGCCGGCTCGGGCGCCGGCCAGCCCGAGCAGATGGCGTCGAGCTCGTCGGGCGCGCACCCTGGCAAAATCGAGGCATGCGCGAATGGCGTTGTGCGGAAAGCCGGCGTCGTGCTTGATCCGGCTGATGCGCTCCTCGGCCACGGCAAAAAGGAGTTCGCCATCCCGAGCGATGCACGCGGAGGAATCATGCATTTGCGAATAGTTAAATCCGAGGGTAATCACTGAGCGTTTGCTCTCGATTTCAGTCCGCAACACCACGTCATCGGCGTTTCTTCTCCGGCCATTTCTTTCACGGTTGCGCCCGCGGTTTCAACGGTTTCGCGCACCAGTTTGACGTCGAGCGAAGCGCCGCGCCAGCTTTTGCCCGCAATGTCAGGAGGAAGTCCCAACAAGGAGGCAACTCCGCGGCTGGCTTGCCGGAAACCCAAGAGTCCAGGGGAAATCGACGATTCTCCACGCCAGGCGGCCCTTCCAGTTCATCGTCATCTGGGGAACCGAATTGAATTGAAACAGAAACATTCCGCCGGGCTTCAGCACGCGAAGCATTTCGCGAATGTAACGAAGGCAAAGACCGACTCGGGCATGTGTTGCAGCACGATGTAGCTGAATGCGAAATCGACCGATTCATCGCCAGAGTCCCGACAGGTCAATGCCGTTTCCCAAAATCCATTCGACAGTTGGAAGCTTCCGGGAAAAGTGTCTTGGCATGGCCCAGCATTTCCGTCGAAATATCGAACGCGTACACGCGTGAAAATCGCTGCGCGAAACTTCGCGTCATGCGCCCCGCGCCGCAGCCCAGTTCCAGCATGGCCTTGCCTTGCGGTATCCCATCGCCATCGATTCGAAAACGGGCGCCACAAGATCGCTCGTAATCTTCTTCGCCCGACTGGAAAAACGATTCGGGAGTCCAATCCTTCCGCCAGGACGCGATGTAATGGAACGCGTCCTTGCGCGCCCTTTCGTCCCAATCCTGCCGCATCAAATCCGTTGTGTCCACGTTCGCCGAGCCTCTCCCGGTTGATTCATAATATCCCACGATCGCTAGCGCGCTATCCTTTGGCGCTTCGATGTGGATATCCGTTTTTTGCTCCCAAGCCTCATCCCGGCCGCCGCTCCACAATTTGCACCACCGGGACCGGTTCACCTGTCCAACCCCTCAGGCGGGACAGCCCCTTTTCGGTGTACCAGCGCCGCATTCGGTAAAACAGGCGCGGCGGCATCAGCAAAGTCTGCATCAGCACGAAAACACGGAATAGCCGGTATCTCCAGGTGACCTGGCGATAGGCGATCCGAAAGGCGGCACGTTCAATTGTAAACGCCTCCATGCGGCTGCCGCCGTCCAGACTCAGTCTCATGCGGCCTGCGTCCACCTCAGTGCCGCGAACCAGGGCTTTGACGATTTCTTCCGTCGCTCCGAATTCCTTGAGCCTGGCCGGAAGATCGCGCAACAATACCTGCAAGACGTTTAACTTGCGCCTGAATTTGACCGGTTCAAACTTATCAAACTGAAAAAGATTACCGGAGTGAATCCCGTAATAACACAACGGCTCATTCAAAATGATGGCCGAACCAATCACCGGCGCCAGCGTGAAAATGTATTCGTCCGCCTCGATGGTCAGTTCCTCCGGCACGGGCAGAATCCTGTCCAGGACCGACTTTCGAATGGTCATTCGGCTGGTCCCGAAAAATGCGGCCAGGCTGCGGAATAAATCCGCATCCTGCCGGGAACGGATCCCGAGGCGGTAGAAATTGCCCGGGAGGATCAGTCCATTCGAACGCCCGTCGGAATACTCTTCGTAAAGGCCGTGCCCGACGATGCCAACTTCCGGATTGGCTTCCAGAGTCTCGAGCACCCGGCGCAGCTTTTCCCTGGCCCACCAGTCATCCCCGTCGAGCGTCGCAATGATCTCTCCCTGGGCCTGGGCGAATCCGAAATTGAATGCGGAGGCCTGCCCGCCATTCGGCTTTCGCAGGTAGCGCACGCGCGGCTCGAAGCGGCGAACGATTTCCGGCGTCCGGTCGGTCGAACCGTCGTCCACCACCAGGATTTCCACGCCGTCCATGGGCATGTCCTGTTCGAGGACGCTGGTGATGGCGCGCTCGATGAAGCGCTCGTGGTTGTACGTGTCGATTAAAACGCTTACGTACGGCTTGGACATGACCTACCTTTTCCCCAGCGATTCAACCGGAGTTCCACGCGACAGCAATGTCCAGCCGAAATTCATACTATTTTTTTTCGGACTGAACTTTCGGAACGACGCCTTGCCGAAGGCCAAGTTTGTGGCGCAACGGGCGCGTCAAGCCCAGCAGCGCAAACCATGCGGCGCTGCCGAGCGCCAGCGCCTTGCGCTTCGCTTGCACCACCCAATGATAATAATTTGGCCGGAGCCCGCCGGGAGTGAGCCGGTGCGTCGCGTTGTCAATCGTGGCAAAGTGCCCTTTGCCAAGCAGCACGTAGTTCTGCTGTGCTTCGATGTCCCGCCAAAGACCTTCTTGCCCGCCGGGGTGATGCGAGTAATCGTGGTTTTGATGGATTGCGAGCACAACCTGCGTCGCATCCACCACGGGCACGCCCATCGAACGAACCTTCCAGAGGAGCCAGTTGTCATATCCCGGCCGCCCGACGGCGAACGGCGGGACTTGCTGGGACAGCAGGCCCCGCGGAAAGACAAAATAATCAATCCATTGCGGCGGCCGGAGCTTGCCGCGCTCGCGAGCCATGGAACGGAGGCGTTGGCCCCAGTCCGGCTTTGAAAAATCCCATGGCTCGGTGATATCCACATCGCAGCGGCGGCCGACCATCAGAGAACGCTCATGAGTTTGGGCCAATCTCGCAGAGGCG
This sequence comes from uncultured Acidobacteriota bacterium, assembly GCA_963804145.1. GTDB lineage: Bacteria > Acidobacteriota > Terriglobia > Acidiferrales > UBA7541 > Palsa-360. The sequence goes on from CAWDPI010000017.1 coordinate 55,269, forward strand.
GCGAGAAAATCATCGATGAGAAGAATGTCCGCATTGAGGAAGCATAGCCGGTCGTGCCGGGCGAGACGGTCGGCGCGATCAAACAAACTCGAAAGCAACGGTGTTCCGAGTGAGTTCCGTTCCACTTCTGGTTCATGGCGCGCCCCAAGCTCACGCGCGGCTTCCGCGGCGCCTTCTTCGTTGCCGAACAGGATGACTTCCGCGCCGGGATGCGCGAGCATCCAGCTGTGGATGGCATTGCGCTGAATGATGCCGATGTGCCCGCGAAACGGCTTAGGTGTAGAAAAAAAAGTAATCATCTTCGGTTTCCGCGAATACCGGTCAATCGCTCAGATCCTTTCCAGCCAGATGGATGAGAAAGTGTCGTGCCCGGTTCCCTTCCGTTGCTCGTACCCCGAAACGCTCCGGCGCAGGAATTCTTCATCTTTAAACCGGATGAACGGGAGCGAGAGACGTATCTGGAATTCAGAGTTGTGACAGAGAAACGCCTGAAGCAGCATCGCCTCCGTCCAAAAAACCGGCCATTCGCGTTTGAATACCCAGGTGTCCGCCGGGAACGGAGTGTTATAGGGAAACGGGATGTCGTGAATGTGAACGATCACACCTTTGTTGAGCCGCGGCAGGATCTCGAGGTAGAGATAGGCCACGTCGCCGTCTATCTTCAGGGCGTGCGTGGAATCGATGAACAACACGTCGCCCGCGCTCAAGGACTCAAACAGGGAGCAATCCACTTCCTGCACGTCTTTTTCGATGAGGTTGATCCCGGCAAGCGATCTCAACTTGGCGTGCGGGTATGGCTCAATGCAAGTGATTGCCATCGGCCGGCCCTCCGCGGCATTCTGCCGGGCGGCGCAAGACGCGTAGTAGGTTGAGAGTCCCGCGCCGACCTCAAGATATTGCGGCGGGCGGTGATGCCGCAGCAAAAAGTAGAGTGTCATCGCGTCCAACGGCGTGTATCCCTCGCCGTAACTCTCCTTCATGAGTTCATCGTAGCTGGGCAGGGACTCGAATTCCGCCAGGAAGGATGCGGCCACGTGGTTCCAGAAGATCCTTCATTTGAGCCAAATCGATTTTCAAGCCGGCTAGATCGCTTGGCTTCGACCAGCGATCCTGATTTTTTTGCAGGCGGCGCAGGTCCGGCAACGGGGAGTAATAATCGGCGGCAAGCGTGACGTTCAAACCGTAGGCATTCAGCTCCCAGGCGTTGAAATACGAGCTGATCCATCCATGTTTCAAGGCCGAGTGCCGGAGGGCCGAGCGGACAACCGTCCTCTTCACGGCGCTGATTTTCATCCAAATGGATCGCGGGACGATCCCGCGCAGCGAAGCTTTAAACCCTTGTGGCACGGGCTCGCTCCTTATCTCCTGCACTTTCCGGAACTCCGCACGCGGCAGAAAGGGTGGGCATTCAGGAGTGCGGCTAAACCGCCTGACCTTTCTGGCTGTGCTCCCGCTCGGCGGCGACCATCTCTTCCAGGATCGAATCGAGGCTGCGCGTCAGGCTCCAGCCGGGATAATGGCTCTTCAGTTTCGCCAAATTTGAGATGTAGCAGATGTGATCGCCCTTGCGCGCCTGTTCCGAGTAGGTCCAGTTGATTTTGCGCCCGGTCAGCGCTTCGATCCGCGCGATGGCTTCGAGCATGGAGACGCTGTTGGCGCGGCCTCCGCCGAGGTTGTAGACCTCGCCGGGCCGCGGATTGCGCGCAAATTCCTCGAACGCGCGCACCACATCGAAACTGTGGATGTTGTCGCGGACCTGCTTCCCCTTGTAGCCGAAGACCGTGTACGGTTTCCCGGAAAGCGCCACCTTCAGCAGATAGGAAAGAAATCCGTGCAGCTCGACGCCGGAGTGCGACGGCCCGGTCAGGCAGCCGCCGCGAAAAATTCCCACGCCCATTCCGAAATAGCGGCCGTATTCCTGCGCGTAGATGTCGGCGGCAACTTTGGAAGCGCCGAACAGCGAATGCATCGTGCGGTCGATGCGGCAGTTTTCGTCAATCCCTTCGATAATCGGCGGGATCGGAATAGTCGTAGCGCGTTTCGTTCTCGCGCAGCGGCTTCTCGTTGGGCGCGTCGCCGTACACTTTGTTGGTGCTCATGAAAATGAATGCGGCGTCGCGGCAGTGCTGGCGCGTGGCTTCGAGCAGATTCACCGTGCCCATGCGCGTTGACTTCAAAATCGAGCAGGGCGATGTCCGCCGCCTTGTCGTGCGAGGGCTGCGCGGCGCAATGGATGATCAGGTCGAAGCGGTTCTCGCGGAACAGCGCCATCACCCCGTCGCGGTCGCGAATATCGAGCGCCACGGGAGTGAACTGCCGCGTGGCGCTCTTGAGCCGCTCGAGATTCCACAGCGTGTCCCCCGGAGGGCCGAAGAACACGCGGCGCATGTTGTTGTCCACGCCGACGACCTTGTGGCCCTGGCGGTCGAAATACTCGACCGCTTCCGAGCCAATCAGGCCGCTGCTTCCGGTCACCAGGATGTTCCACAGCTTCACTGCGCCACTCCTCGCGTCATGCAAAGGCCTGCCGAACCCGCGGGATTCGCGGCTTCCCGATTCAATACGCCCGCGCAGCACTTTGGCCAGCCCGGCTCCGGCTCTTTATGGATAGTGCCTCTTCCAGCATCGCCAGCGGGCGCTGCTGGAAGAAATCCCGCAGCGCGGCCTCCTGCCAGGCGCGAACTTCTTCCTGCAAATCCCGGGAGCCGGCAATCGCGCGTAAGCCGGCGCGGCAGCTCAATCATAGCGGCGCAGAGCGCGGCGGGATGGCAGATCAAGCGATGGAACGCCTTCTCCTGCTGGCCGATGCAAAGGCACCCCAGCGACGCGGCGTCGCAGATGGCCTGGCCCGCTCCGGCGATGGTTCCCACTGCAACATAGTAGCGGCAGCGCGCCATCGCGTCGAAGTAGCGCACGGTATCGCCCCAGGCCGGCGGATCGGAAATGCCGTAGGGGTTTTCGTTAAAGTCGCTCTGTAGCGTACCGGCAAGCGCAGAGTTTCTTCCAGGCGCTTCGCGGCCGCGTGTCCGGTGGCAGCCCACATGCCGTAGGTCTCGGCCATCCCCAGCGTGGTCAGCGTGCGAAAGTCCGCCCACACCGCTTCTTCTTTTTCCGCCGGGAAGACGGCCTGAACGGTGTCAGGATCGCGCAGGTAGGGAAACGCCAGGGCCTGCGGCAGCGAGGAAAGTTCTTTGGGCGCGTCCAGCATGTGCGCGAGAAACAAATCGTAGTGGCCGCGCGGCTCGCGCAACGCCTCCTGGTAGAGACGGTCCCAGTGCTCGACCACGAAGTAGGCGAACAGCGTGGACGAATCCGCGGGCACGGCCCAGATCGGGTCGAACGTGATCACCAGATCGTACTGCTCGACGGGAATTTCCCCGGGGCCGACAACGTTGCGCGTGTGCCGCGTAACGATCTCCTCGCCGCCCAGATACTTGAGCACGCTCTTGCGCGTAGTCGCTCGACAGTTGCTGCGGGATGATGTACCAATCCGCCTGCAGGCAGCAGGTCATCTCCCAGAAGGTGGCCTTGCCCGGCCACACGTCCAGCAAGCGCCGCGGCGTGGTGTCCTTCCAGAGCACGCTGGACCACGGCCCGTGCACGTCGAGCACTTGTTTGATGAAGGCAACTCTCACTGCAATCTCGCGCGCAAATCCTCGAACGCGGCGTGCCCCGGCTTGGCCGCAATGACCATCGAATCGTACTGGTAATCCGGCTTCAATTCCGAGATCTCGCCTGTTTTACCGTTCAGCAAAAATAGGGTGTAGCCGCAGGACTCGAGAAACCAAAGTGTTTCGACCGGATGATAGCCAAATCCCCGTGTAAGAGAACCGAATCCTCCGTACAGGATCAGGGGCGCGTCCGCGCGCGCAAGCAAATCCCGCGCTCCGCGAAACATCATCAGTTCCGCGCCTTCGATATCCACTTTCATGACATCGACGCGCGGAACGTTGTGTTCCTTCATGAAAAGCGTCCAGCGTGGTAATCCGAATGTTTTCCTGGCCGACTACTTTGCTCTCAGGATGAGTCGCCTGGCCCAAAGTGTTTAGGGTGTCTCTCCCGCGGCCGTTCACTTGCAACGCGCCCTCGCCGGCCGATTCCCCCAAAGCTTGCTGTACGACGTTGACATCGGCAAGGCGATTTAACAGCAGGTTTCGCTTCAGCAGCTCACTAGTCGAAGAACACGGCTCGAAAGCGAAAACTCCCTTCCCGCCAATCTTCTTGGCCGCGCTGATGGCAAACAATCCTGCATTGGCCCCAACATCGAAAAAATTCATTCCCGGCTTGAGGACGCTCAGGAGGAAGGAATCCCACTGCCTTTCGCGACGGAGCCCGGCCCAGATTTCGCCTGCGGCCGCTCCACGCGGCTCCAGAAAGAAAGAAATTCCGTCGAACGAGACCGTGAGCCGCCGGTTCAACAGCACCGCGTTGCGCAATGGCAAGCCGTAACCGGCTGATCCAAAGTTTGCGCTGGACCGGATCCCTCGACATCCGCAGGGTTCGGACGAGTTTGCGGCCCGCGCGAAGCCCCAGGCTGCCAAATTTGAATCCCTCCAGGAAATTCTTGAACCCCGAAGGAAGGAGCGGTTCCGGCACTGCGTATTGGTCCTTAACGACGGCCATCGGTTCCATTCTTACGTGGGGCCACGCCGCATTCAAAGGTGGTTTCGTCTTAAAAGCGCGGCCACGGCAATCCTCGAATTTCTCCGGCCGCGGGAGTGAATCCAAACCATCATTTCGCCACTCCGAACCGGCGGCGCATCGCTTGAAGTTTTTCACCCCAGGGGCGGCGCAGGAACGACGTGGCCCTCTTCCCGAGGCTCGGAGTGGACCATGGATCGAAAAGATTTCCCGGCTCCGCAGCTGGGCACCAGAGCAGGCAATTCCAATTTTATTTGCGAACCGACCAGCATGGTTCGCGATCGCTTTCGGCCGGACGTATCGCGGAATTGGTCGTGGTCCGGGAGATCGCGGAAACGGTACACAAAAGGAAAGCCGGCTCGCCAAATCATCTTAATCAGGCATCCCTCGGACGGGTACAAGGCGACGTAATTCAAGCCCTGGTCTTCCAGCTTTCCCTCGTCTAGCAGATAGAGCAATGAGGATTCATCAGGCACGCACATGCTTTCGACGATCAGGACTTTCCCCGTCAACCCGAACAGGTTGCGAATGGCGCGAAATGGATTCTCCAGGTGGTAGAGCAAGCCGAAGCACAGGACCAGATCAAACGAACCCAGCGCCGGGAGAGATGGATCCTCAACGTCCGCTTGGCGGAAATCCACGTTGCCGACCCGCCGCTGCGCTTCCTCCACGTTTTCTTTCCGGCCATCCAGCGCGCTCACGCGAAATCCGGAGTCGCGCAGGAATTCGGAAAAGAAACCCGTGCCGCAACCCACGTCAATAGCAGTCTGCAGCCCTAACTGCCGCTGCAGCTCCGGCAGAAACGTCTGCAGGAAACGCACGCGCGCCTGGGAGATTTCCGCGTACGTGGAATTGTCAAATATGAACGTCTTGGACAAGCAAAGCTCCTCGTTCCGTCGAAAACCGGCAGGGCAGGTTCAGAACCCCGTTCCAGCAATCGTCCGGGTGCTGATGGATTTCGGTCGCCACGATCATTTCAGGCGCGCACGCCCACCGATCGATTTGCTTGCCTGCCTCGTAAAGGCTGACATCCCAGTTGTACAGCCCGGGACGCAGGGGCAGGCTGGGAAACTCATAGTAAAATTCGTGCAATCCCGCCGGAAGTTGCAAGCGATTCGCCGACCGGGCCCACATCAACTGCTGCTCGTGATTGTACAACGCGATGCCGTGGAGCCCATCCGCGACCGGCTTATCCAAGCGCAAGACGAATTTTACCTTCACCGGACCGAGCGTCGTGAGCAGGTTGGACTTCTCGGCGCGCGGCTCGACAATTTCCCAGCCCACAAAACCGTTTTGGATTTCCGGCGCGCCTTTCGCCTGGGCCATGCCGTCTGCGCGGTTGGTCATGGAGACTTCATACGCGCCGGCGACTTCCGGCGTGGGACCTGCCTGGAAGATCTTCCCCTGATCGAGCCAGATCACTTTCTCGCACAGCCGGCGAATCTGATTGAGCTGATGGCTGACAAAGACGATGGTGCGGCCGCCGCTGGCCACTTCGCCCATCTTGCCCAGACATTTTTTTTGAAACGCCATGTCGCCGACGGCCAGAACTTCGTCGACCAGCAACGTCTCCGGCTCGAGGTGCGCGGCGACGGCAAATGCCAGCCGCATCTGCATTCCGCGTGCTGTAATGTTTCAGCGGCGTGTCGATAAAATCTCCGACTTCGGCAAAGGCCACGATCTCATCGAACTTGCGATCGATTTCCTTCTTGCCCATGCCGAGAATCGCGCCGTTCAGATAGGTGTTTTCGCGGCCGGTCAGCTCCGGATGAAAACCGGTGCCCACTTCGAGGAGACTGCCAACACGGCCATGGATTTCAGCACGGCCAACCGTGGGCTGCGTGACGCGGGAGAGAATCTTCAGCAAGGTGGATTTTCCAGCGCCGTTCCGGCCGATCAGGCCCACGACTTCGCCCTTGCGCAATTCGAACGACACGTCGCGCAGCGCCCAGAAATCCCGCTGGCCGCCGGAAGATCCGCCGCGCGTTCGAACTGAGCCAGCGAGCCGGCGCCTTCATGGCATGGGTGAGCCGCTCGCCCATGGTCGTCTGGCGGGCCAGCGCGCCAATCCGGTAGCGCTTCCCTAATCCCTCCGCGGAAATGGCGATGTCAGCTCCATAGCTCAGACCACGTCTGCGATCGTGCCCTCCATGGCGTGGTAATACACCAATCCGCTCAAAACCAGCAGAACTACGGCAGCCGAAGAGGCCGCCAGCAGAATGCCCGGCGGCTGGCCGTGTCCGGTCAGCGCCCAGCGAAATCCTTCAATGACGCCCGCCATGGGATTCAAACCGTACAGCCAGCGCCACTTTGCGGGCACCAGGGAACTCGGATAAGCCACCGGCGAGGCAAACATCCAGAACTGAACGAGAAACGGCACGACGTAGCGGACATCGCGGTACAGGGCGTTCAGGGCGGAGAGCCACAAGCCGACGCCCAGAGCCGTCAGCACCGCCAGCAGCGTGAAGAACGGCAGCCAGATGACGGCGCCGGTCGGCACCATGCGGTAGTAGGCCATCAAGACCAGAAGCACGGCGAACGAGATGGCGAAATCCACAAGTCCCGATAGGACCGAGGCAATGGGCAGCACGACGCGCGGAAAATAAATTTTGGTGATGACTCGCTGCTGTTCGACGACGACGTTGGTGGCGCTCTGCATGGCGGTGGCGAAATACATCCAGGGCAGGAGCGCGCAGTAGTAAAAAATCGGGTACGGCAATCCCTGGGAAGGAATCTTTGCGAGTTTGCCGAAAAACAAACTGAAGACCAGCATGGTCAGGACCGGCTGAAGAATCGCCCAGGCCGCGCCGATGACGGTCTGCTTGTAGCGGACCTTGATGTCGCGCCAGACGAAAAAATAAACCAGATCGCGGTACGCCCACAATTCGCCGAGATCGAGCGCCAGCCACCCGCGGTGCGCTTCAATGCGCACGACGGGATATTCGGGACGCTTCGCGGCCACCGCTACCTGGGTTTGGGTCACTCCCATGGAATTCGCTACTCTCCCGGCGCCCTGCCGAGTTTTTGCTGTTCGATGTCTTCCTGCTCAATATGCTGCATCATTTCGCCGCGGTGCAGGAAGTAGGTTTCCAGGCTCTGCGTCATTCGCTGGGGAACTTCGACGAGTTGATTGTGAACCATCGCGCTCCAGGAAATCTCTCCGCGCGCCGGAATCATGTGCGTGCCCCATTGAAAGATGAACGCCAGATTCCACAGGGCAAAAAGCGCAACCACCAGGCCCTGCGTTGCATAGGCAAGCCGCAAAGAACGGAAAAGCCCGCCAACCCGCTCCAGCACAAGCGCCAGTCCAAAAACAAATACGGGAGTCAAAGAAATAAAAAAACGATTCCCGAACGATGCCATGCCGTCCCAATAGGGATAACTGGAGATGACGTAGTAGAAGGCCACCGACTGCAAGAGCGAGATAGGCTTTGATACGCTTCCCGCCCGGGAAAGGGAGGAATAGGCCAAGGAGGGCGAAACCCAAAAGAGGAGTCCAGGTCAACATTCCGTGATCGGAAGAAAACAGGACGGAATGCCAGTAGGGAGCTCGCCAGTTCCACGGCAAGATCGTGTAGGCGCCGAATCGAAACATTCCGCCAAAAATGATTTTGCGCGTAATCAGGGTCGGCAAGATCATGATTCCAAAAGCCGCAAGATACAGCACGTTCGCGCCGAGTTGATGCAGAACCGCGGCTCCATCTTTCGACCGGAGGAACTTCACGTAGTCCTGAATCGATTCGACAAACGGGATGAGCAAAAACACGCCGTTCACAAAGTAGACATCCACGAGCAGGCCGGAAATCAGGCCCAGCAGGAGCCACTGTCCCACTGTCCGGTTTGGACGAGTGCGATCCCAATACCAGAGGAACAGGGCCACGACAAAGGCGGAATGGGCGTGCGACCAAAAAGGGTTGAAATACATGTAAACGGGCAACGAACTGCCCGCCCAGACGCCCAGCGTGGCGAGCAACGCCCACGAGGGATCCAGAAATTTGCGGGCCAGCAAATAGGAAAGCAGAAGTCCACAATACCCGTAGAATGCCGAGCCGAACGCCACCAGGACCCGGTAGGGGAGCGAAAAACCGTCGGCGGGGATGTGGCCGCCAAAGCGAATCCACTACCAGAACCGTTACGTGAGCCAGCAGGAAGAATGGGGTCCAAAGAATTGCAGGCCCGACGGTGAACAAATTGCCGATGTAGCCGGTACTTGCGTATTGATCGGGGTGGAGTTGATTGTCTGAGCTCAGCCGCGACTCCACGAAACCCAGGTTGGCATGGCGCCAATCCTCTTCAAATCGCAAGTTGTGCTGGATGAGCGGGGCTCGCAGGTAGGCATAGTAGCCGACTCCGTCACCATGCACCAAAGGATTGACGAGCGGCAAGGTAGCGACAAACACAGAGAACAGGATGAAGAGATGAAGCCGTATTCGGCCAACAGCCACGCCCCTCCGCTCGTCTGAAACTAACGCCGGTGACGCCATGCTCAATTCGCCGCCTCGTGCAAGGCCGATTCCGGCTGGAAGGATTTCGCGGGCTCAGCGGCCGCTTCCAGCGGTGGCTTTCTGAGAACAGCGATAATGGAGAGGGGAGGAAGAGGTAAGAACCTGTCAATCACGCGGACCAGAGGTGTCAGGAAATTCAGCATCTTGATCTGCCACAAACCGAAGGTCTTCCTGCGCAACACGCGCCCATTCAGCCACCATGCCGGAGAACCAAAACGATTGAACGACAGGAGGGCCTCAAGCTGAAAGCCCGCCCGCGCGGCGAGTTCCGTGAATTGCGCTTTGGAGTAGCGGCGATGATGCCCGAGAACCTTATCCAGCGTCCCGTACAGCCCGGGCCCGCACGGAACCAGAACGATCGCGCGCCCATTTTCCTCCAGCGCATCACGAATGTTTCGCAACGCCCCGAAATCATTTTCCAAATGCTCGACTACGTTCAAGCAGATTACGGTATCAAATTTCTCTTCCAAGGGATAGGAGTCGTGCTTCTCGCCGTCGGTATAGCCCACGCGCAGGTAGGGATGTTCGGGAATCAAGTTTTTCAAATAGGTCAAATAGTGCGGGTTGATATCGCTGGCATAATAGAGTTTCCGCGGAATCAACTGAAGCGTCAAATTCCCCGTGCCCGCTCCAATTTCCAGGACCCGCTCGCCAATGTAAGGCCGGATCACATCCGCCATCCAATGCGTGAAGCGCGGGGCGCGGTTCAATCTTCCCAGAATCTGGCTGCCGTATTCGTCTTCGGCATACACGTAGTCGGAGCACGCGAAGCGGATAATCGCGGCGATGGCGCGAAAGCCGTCTTTCACTCCGATCTTTTTCCCTTCCTGGTAGGTCCGGCCGGAGTAACGGATGGGGACTTCAAAAATCCTGGCGGCGCCGCTTGGCGAGCTTGATGGTAATTTCGGGCTCGATCTCGAAGCCGCGGCCCACGAGCGGTATACTCTTCAGTAATTCCGTCCGCACCATTTTGTAGCAGGTCTCCATATCCGTCAGGTTCAGGTCGGAGACGATGTTGCTCATCAAGCGTGAGCAGGCGGTTGCCGATTTCATGCCGGAAGAAAAGCACCCGCCGGTATTCGCCCGCGAGGAAACGCGACCCAAAAACGGCGTCCGCGGGTTCCTGGAGGAAAACCTTTACCATCTTGATGAGGTCCTGCGGGTGGTACTCGAGATCCGCATCATGGATTACGGTTAATTCCGTGTCCGCGTAAGAGAGACCCGTGTGAATCGCAGCGGCCTTCCCCTGGTTCGTTGGGTGACGGATAAAAGTCCAGTCCATTTTTGGCGGCGGCGCGTCCGCAATGGAACGGCCGAATTGTTCCAGAGCCGCTGCGGTCTCGTCGGAGGAGCCATCATCCACGACGATGACTTTCACGCGATCCAGGAAGGGAGATTCACCGAGCAGGCGGAGGCGGTCAAGGCTTGGCGCGACGAGATGTTGCTCATTATAGGCGGGGACAATCACCGAGAGTGACGTGGTCGACTTCAAGAGCGGCTCACGCATCGTTAACGTCGAGATCGAACGTGCTCGGGCCGCATCTCACCGTCGTTTCTCGCAGGGGGGATTTCGAACATTCTGGGGGTTATCCCGACACGTTTGGCCCCAACGTACGATATGACGCGGTCCACAATCGCCGGCAATGGCGTCTGAGGGCGGAAGCCCGTGAGCGACTCCAACTTGTCCACGCAAGGCACCCGGCGGAACATGTCCTCGAAGCCGGGCTCATAGGCCTGGTCATAGGGGATGTACTCGATCGGCGAGGAGCTGCCCGTTCGCTCCTTCACCATCTGCGCCAGGCCCTCGATGGTGACTTCATGGTCGTTGCCCACGTTGACGACTTCACCGACCGCCTTGTCCGTCGCAACCAGGCGCAAGAGCGCTTCCACGGCATCGCGCACATCGCAGAAGCAGCGCGACTGCTGGCCCGTTCCATAGACCGTGATCGGCGCGCCCTCGAGCGCCTGCCGCACAAAATTGGGCAGAACCATGCCGTAGCGCCCGGTTTGCCGCGGTCCGACGGTGTTGAAGAGCCGCGCGATGACCACGGGCAGCCGCTTCTCCTTCCAGTACGAAAGCGCCAGGAATTCGTCGAGCGCCTTCGACGCGGCGTAACTCCAGCGGCCCTTGGTCGTCGGCCCAAGCACCAGGTCGGCGTCTTCGTGGAAGGGAACGTTGGTATTTTTTCCGTACACCTCGGAAGTGGAAGCGGCGAAGACCAGCTTGCGCTTTCTGCAGGCCGCTTCCAGCACCATTTGCGTGCCGTTGACGTTGGTTTCGATCGTTCGAACCGGGCTTTCGACGATCAGCTTAACGCCCACGGCCGCGGCCAGATGAAAGATGACGTCGGCTTCATCGACCAGTTCCGCCAGGAGCTGGCGATTTTCCAGAGGCTCGAGAAAATAATGCATCCGGTCGTACTTCTTGAGGTGCCGGATATTTTCCATGCTTCCGGTGGAAAGATTGTCCATCAGCAGGACTTGGTCGCCGCGTTCGAGCAGACGCTCGGCGAGGTGCGATCCGATAAAACCCGCGCCGCCAGTGATGAGATAAACCAAGCAAGTCCTCCTGACCGATTAATCCTGGCCCAATTGCGATTCTGATTCTTCGGCCCGGCGGGCTTTGCGCGATTTCCTGGTGTCTTCTTCCCGGCCGTAGCCGCCGTACGAATAGGGGTAGTAGCGATACGAGTAGTAGTAGTCGGGCGAACTGGCATCCACGGCGTTCAGCACCACGCCCAGCATGTGGCATTTCACGCCGGCCAGCAGATCCCGCGTGCGGGTGAAGGCTTCCTTCGGCGTCTCTCCGCTGCGCACCACCATCAGCACGCCATCCACCAGCACCGAAAGAATGACGGCGTCGGTGGCGGCCATGATCGGCGGAGAGTCGATCACGACAAACTTGTACCGCGTGCGGAGTTCGGCAATGAGTTCGGTCAAGCGGCGCGAGGAAAGCAGATCGGCCGGATTCGGCGGAATCGGTCCGGTCGGAATCGCTTCGAGATTCGTGATCGCCGGGTGCGGCACGGTGATCAAATCCAGGGAGGAAACACCCGCGAGATAGGAACTCAATCCGGCGTGTTTGCCGTCCACCAGGCTCAAGGCTCGATTGATGCCGGGTTTGCGCAAGTCGGCGTCCACCAGCAAGCGTCTTGTCGCCCAGCTGCGCGAGCGTCACGGCCAGGTTGACCGCGGCGGTGGTTTTGCCTTCGCGCGGCAGCGCGCTGGTCATCAGGATGACCTGCGGCGGATGATCGGCCTGCGAGAGCAGCAGGGACGTGCGCAGCGCGCGAAATGCTTCCGACATTTGCGACTGCGGCATGTTGTGCGAAATCAGTTCGGCGCGGCCTTCTTTGGCGGTAACCACCGAGGTCTTCAGCAAGTTTCGAAAAACGGCCGCGTGCGCTTCCCGCTGGAATTGGACAGCGCGGGAACGACGGCAAGCGAAGGCAGGCGCGCCAGCGTCTCGATGTCGTCCGGAGTCTTTACGGTGTTATCGAGATACTCGCGCAGAAGCGCCAGACCGATTCCGCCAATGAAGTCCGACCAGAACGCTCAACAAAATGTTTCGCGGTTTATTGGGACGGGAAGGCCCGCCGGGAATCAGGGCAGGATCCACAATTCGAATGTTGGAGGAGCGCAGACCCGCGGTGATGCCCGCTTCCTTCAATTTCTGGAGCATGCCGTCGTAGAGCTGCTTATTGGTGTCGGCCTCTCGTTTCAGAATGTTGTACTGAACGAGCTTCTCGGCGATCTGGTTGACTTCGGCTTTCTGTTCGTCGAGCGCTTCCTTCAGGAGAAGCTCGCGCTGGCGCGAGCCGCGGTAGTCGGCCTCGACCTGATTGCCGATATTCAACTTTTCGCGCGTGATCAATTGATCGAGGTCCTTGAGCTGCGCCTGGATTCGCAAAACCTTGGGAAACTTGGGCCCGTACTGGTTGACCGCGTCAGTATAGGCAGCGCTCAAAGTGGTTTGCTGTTTCAGAATGTCCTGAATGACGACGCTATCGCGCACGGCGGCGATGGCGTCGTAATTCCCCGATTGCGCAAGCTGGTAGACGGCTTCCTTGTTGATGCGGTCGGCCTGCGCGTCCGTCAATTCCTTGTTCAAGTTCGCCAACTTCTGCGAGCTGATATCGCTTTTTTCGTCGATGGTCCAGATCTGATTTTCGCGCTCATATTCCAGGCGCGCGTCTTCGGCGTTCTCGACCTTGATCTTCATCTCGTTCAGTTGCCCGGCCAGCCAGTTCGAAGCCTGCGTGGCCGCGTCAAAACGGCTGCGAAAATTCTGCTCGATGAAGTTGTTCAAATGGGCGTTCACCACGCGCGCCGCAAGGACGGGATCGGTCGGTCTCAAACGACACATCGAGCAAACGGGAGTTCGGCTCCCGCTTTACGCTTAAGCCGCCAAGAAAAGCGCCCAGGGCAGGCGGCCGCTGCAGGCTGGCATCGCTGCCCGCGGGGTCGGGTTTTTCCGGTTTCCCGGGGCGACCGCCAAATTGGGGCAGATGATCGAGGCCCATGGACTTGACCGTCTGCATCGCCAGGGTTTCACTCTGAAGAATCTTCGATTGCGTGGTGATGTAATCCTCCAAATCCCCGTAATCGTCCTCCTGGTCCGATTCGTTAAAGCGAAACGCGTTGGGAGTGTCGCGGTCGACCTCGACTTTCGCCGTCGCTTCGTAAATGGGCTGCATGCGGAAGGTGGCAATCGTCACAATCGATACGACGGCGAGCAGGAAAAAAGTGATCAGCCACTGGTGCTTCCGCAATACGAGCAGGTAGTCGAGCAGGTGCGGTTCCCGCGGCATCAGGTCCAGCGCAAGGAACGGGGAACGATGCTGGAGGGCTTCCGTGGAATTCGTGCTGGGGCGCTCTCGAGGAGCTAGATTGTTGGTCTCGTCCATAAGATCTTCACAAGCTCCAGGGGTTAAATCGATTCGATCCGGCCACTACGGGACTACATTTTACCGGCAGCGACAACCGCGACTCCTTCGGTGAGGGCCACGGCCACGTCGCCTGCGCGATGCAAAGCCTTCAAACCATTGCTATCGGGCACAAAAAGGATGTCATTGGGTTCCATCTGGACATCTTGCGTCTTCAAATTCATGAGCTTTTTCAAGTCCACCGGAACCTGATCCCGTTTTCCTGTCGTGAGATTCTTTCGGAAGATGACCGCGTTCTTGGTCTTTGCCGTATTCGTCGTTCCCCCTGCGAGTGATAGCATCTTCAGCATGGTCATGCGGTCCAGATCGTTCTGCATGAGGAAACCGCCTGGACGAACAACCGCGCCCACGACGTAAATAATGCCCGCGCGGGGAACGGAAACCACATCACCCCCGACGAGAGGAATATTGAAACGCGAATCGGCGGATTCCAGAACGTCGGCCAGGTTAATCGTAAAAGTCTCGGGAGCAGATGGCGCCGAAGCGTCAGGCGGGACTGACGGATCGGAAGCGTCCGCGGCCGGGCGCGTAACGATCACGGTGCTGCCCGCGTCATCCCCAATGCCACCGGCCTGCGACAGTGCCTGAAGGAGCGTGGTCTTGCGCAGCGCCTGGATGACCATCGGCGATTTGACTGCGCCGATCACGGTGATGGGTTGGCTGTGCTGTTCCTTCACGGACACGCTGACCTGGGGCGTGGATACCAGTCCATTGGTCTGCAACAGCTCGGCAAGTTTATCCTGCAGTTGAAAAGGCGTGAGCCCTCCGGCGCGAACCTTGGTCGGCATGAGCGGCAAGGAAATATAACCCGTCTCATTCACGCGAACGTCGCGCGAAAGCTCTGGAACATCAAATACTTCTACGCTCAATAAATCTCCGCTGCCGATTATGTAATCGCCCTGCTTCACATCCGAAGCAACCGCAAGCTGCGCGATACGTTCGTTGGTTTCCGCCGCGCTTACGTTCTTCGGGGTGGGCACCGGCGCAACTGCAGTCGGCGGTTTTTGTTGTTGAGATTGTTGAGAGAAGACAGATGGAACAGCCAGAAGAAGAAAAAGGGCCGTCCGGCTAGAAAAATAGAACGCTGGGCGCAATGTCCCCTGCAATCTTTGATTCCTCAAGTTAGGTACTCCCCCACGCGACTGCCATTATACAGACTCTTTCCACTAGTCAACTCTATTTGTTGGCGAAAAAAAAATTTGTTCCGGAACGGTACACCTTCCTGAAACAACGTTTCCAGTCGTTCGCGACCCGCGGCAACGCAGCTTGCTTGCGGTTGGAGATGACACATCAGTATTCAAGCTTTTCAAGCGGTTCCCGGCGTGATCCCAACCAAACATTGGCAGGAAACAAAAAAGTTCAATGCCCGCGCGGCAAAGGCAAAGCGGGAAAGACGGTCGATGCCAGGGCAGCCTGCAGCAGGAAGATCAGCGCGTTGGAAGGAATATGGAAATTGAAGTCCACTCCCGCATGCACCAGAAGCCCCAGGCAGGCAACCAGCGCGCCCGCATGATAGGCAAAGCTTCGCGGATCGCCTTCTACGTTTAAAATTTTCCAGGACGTCCAAAAAAGGAGGACCATAAAGACAAGCCCGCAAAGGCCGCCGATAACGCCCGTTTCGGCAAGGGCCTCGGCGTAATCATTGTGGCTGTGATTCACGACGAGACCGTCATAGGCCGTTTCGTAAAGGGGAAATACTTCCTGAAGTGTGCCCAGGCCCGTTCCTATGATCCGGTGATCCTGAAAGATGCGCAAACTATCGTGCAGCATTTCCACCCGGCGCCCTTCGCTGGTTTCCAGCTTTTTGTAGGTGGCAAACCGGTCCAGGGCCCGGCCGATTCCCAGCCACGAAACCAAAATAACCCCGAGCGTCACGATCAACGCGGCAGCGACCAACACCTTTTTTTCCCTCCGGCGCACCACAATCAGAATGGCCAGAAAACCTACCTCCGCCACAAAGCTTATGATTCCGCCGCGGGACGCGGACAGAAACAACGCTCCGATCGGCAGCAAGGTGAACAGGGTCACCAAAGGCAACTGGTCGCGCCGTTCCGCGCCCAGGATTTGAATGGCCAGACCCGGCGGGATGAGCAGCTCCATCAGTCCGGCGAAATGATTCCGGTTAACGTACGGGCCGAATGGGATGCCTCCGTACTGCAATTCGCGCAACCAATACAATTTTCCGTTGAACGTAAAATGCTGCAGAATGGCAAACAAGGAAACCGCAAACCCGAGGCTCAACAAAAACCAGACGAAATTGCGCCACTGGGCCCGGGTTCTGTAGGACTGAACGCAAAGAAAAAATAACGCCACGAGAGCCGAGTATTTCAGCAACTCGATGCGCGTCAAGAACGGAACCGCCGTCAGGCCGAGAATCAACTGCAGCGCCGCCACCAGCCAAAAAGCAAGAAGCGGCCACAACAGAGGATTCCAAACCAATTTCAATTCGCCGGCCGTCCAAATTTTCCAGACCCAGACGAGCAGCAATACCGCGGCCCCGATTTCGAGGACGCCTTCCGACCAGGGTTCAACCGCTCCGTGAGCGAGCACAGCGAAGGCGACCAGAATGCATATGCCGGTACGTATGGAGTTCATAGTCACGGTTCGGTGAAGCCCATCATCGTTGGAACTCTTCGTCCGGAACGATTATGCTGCATTTGCAAGCCATTCCCTCCGTCCCGATCTTGCCGGTCTGCCAGTTCGCAATGCGCGACTTTGTCTAATGCTTTCCCGGCCCGGGCGTCTCGCTACCTGCGCCTCCCGGCACAAGACTTACGTCGTCGATCCAGACTGTGCCGCGAAGCTTATTGTCCAGACGCTCGCTCAGCCGGCGCGCGAGTCGAATGACAATCAGGTGCGTATGTGGCCCCGTGGTGAAATCCATTTGTTCGAGAGTCCAGGGCAGCGTACCCGTCTCATTCGGGGTAAGCACATCCAATTGCTGCTGGTCTTTGGGATCCAGAATCTCAAATCGCATTCCGCTCTCGGTGGAGATTTGATCGGTGTGTAAAAATCCCTGGAAACGGTAGCGGGTAGAAGGCGAAACCAGAATATATTGAAATAGATCCTGGTACGCCAAATTCTTACTGCCGTCAAAAGTCAGCCGCGCGGACCGGCTGCCGGAATGCTTGTCATCCGTGTCGAAATCGAAGTCGACTCCCATGACGTCACTTTGCCGCCAGCCGAAGCCGCCTCCAGAAATGTCCTGCTCGAATCCGCCATCGTAGACCAGCGAATTCCCTGCGTAGGCAGGCGCGGAACCCGGGTTCATACTGACAGCCTGGCGCCAAACTTCTCCGGCTTCCTCGAACCTTTCCTTGGCCACCAGCATATCGGTGAGCATGTAAGCCCATTTCCAGTCCGTGTGGGGATCTATTGCGATCAGACGGCGCCAGACCTCGAGCGCCGACGTGGTGTCCTGCGCATCGGTCAGAAAGGCGAGGGCCTGCGAATAGGCCCCGGGCGTGCCGGGCAAAACCTGATCGAGCAGCAGGTGGATGTCCGGGTTGCTATGCCAAACACGCGACACTGCAAGGGGAGTCAGACTTGGGTCCACCATCAAGGCGCGGTGAATTTCCGCGTACGCTTCGGGCAAGCGATCCTGGCGAAGAAGAAAATTGCCGTACTTCCAGGACACTTCGGCGGAAATCGGGTAGGCGGCCTGAGCGGCTTTGAAGTTAGTGTCCGCTTCGCTATTGTTCCCGGCCATTTCGAGCGCGCCCGCGAGATCGAGTTTGTAATAAGGGGAACGCGGATTGAGCTGTATTGCGCGCCGGTAATAGGAAATGGCCAGTGGAATGTCCGCGTTATCGAAATCGAGCTGGCGGAAACGAGCCAACCGGTACCAGGTGTCCGCGTTGCTTGGCTCGATACGAGTGGCGCGTTCCCAATTTCGAAAGTCGGACGATGACGCGTAGTGGCTGGCCAGCGCATGCCTGCCGCCCGCATAACAGAACCACGCTGCAGCCAGAATCGCAATGACAGCAGCAGTCCACCGCCGGGCAGGATTGGCTGGTCCTTCAGGCATGCGCGGATAATCTGCTACGAAAGGCCGGCCATGCGCAACTAAAAACCGAGGAAAGGAAAGAATCAGGGCGGATGTGACAACAGATAACTGCGGAGTAATGAAGCGGCCGATTCCGTTTCGATGATTGCTTGCTTCGCAGTCGAAGCTCGAAACTCCTTGCGCGCGGCTTCATGAAAATTCATGCCACACACCCCACTGTTCCCGCTTCGCATTCATCCCTTGGCTTTGTGAGTTTGCGGCAATTCCGGCACAGCTTCCTCATCCGCCGGCATTTCCTTTTCGGCTTTCTTGATCGTCCAAAGAAAAAGCGCGGTCAAAACCCCATTCGACATCACGCAATTTTCGACTCGATCGGGTTCCCAGCCATAAATTTGAAAATCCCGGGAGACGATTCGTGCTCCCGAACGCAGTTGTGCGCGCAGCCGATCGGCCAGCCGAAGATTGCCGTCAGCCCCCAAGTACATCGTGATTACCGTTGCTTCCCCAAGATCGGCCTTCTTGGCATCGCCGAGAATGAACTGCGCGAGTTTGTCGAGTCCATGCCGCCGCGCATTCCCCCGAGCTTCCGCGATTCGCGCGTAATTGACGTCCACTCCCACCGCGCGAATTCCGTATTTTTCAGCCGCCGCCACCACAATCCTTCCGTCACCGCAACCTAAATCGTAGAGAACATCCCCGGGAGATATGTTCGCAAGACGGAGCATTTGGTCTACTATTTCGGGAGGAGTCGGTATGTAGACGGCAAGATCCGGTTTTACGTTGCGACTCGACGCCACACCGTACTCTCTCACCAGCCGGAGCGGCCGCACGACTCTATAGAGTGAAGAGAATAGACGCGGCAATCGCACCGACTGACGGTCGCTCTCTGTCGGGCTCATCATCAGGCGAAATAGTTGGCGCAGTCCTGGCTGATACCCATCGCAAGATCGGAACCGAAATACAGCGCGGTGCAATACTCCAAATCTCGTGCCGGATTTTCCCGCGTATTGTTCGAGCACCTTGCCCGCCAACCACTGGACATGTGCGTCATTACGGGCGCACTCCAGGACGGATTGCGGCAGGGACGTGCCGACCACTTCGTGGGCGAGATATAGTCCCAATTGCAGTAGCCGAGTGGACCCCCGCTTGGCGGCAATCTCCGAAAGTAACGGCCAATTCACTTCGCAAACAGTTGTCAATTGCGCGATGTCGACGATCCAGGCAAGCCGCTCCCAGAAGTGCTTCGCGCCGTGCACGCACAGCATCACCAGTAGATCCTCGACCGAAAACGTGCGGAGGCTTTTCCCGCCGATCTCCAGGCGAATCAGCCGCGAATTCAGCTCCTCCAAATCGACCGGACGGGAAAAATAGCGAAGAGTTCTCTCGGTATGAAGTTCCACAAAACTGCGGTTGCCGCTCGGCGCAAAAGCATACTGGCCCGGGGCCGGACCGTCCCGCCCGGCTTGCGTCTCGCTGTGACTAAATTGCGGGATATACCCATGGGCTTGAAGCAACGACGTCGCTTCCGGGATGTAGCACTGCGGGACGACAAAGTCGAGGTCCACGCAGGTTCGTTGCACGAAATTCGGATAGGCCAACCAGGCCAAAGCAGGCCCTTTGAAGGGGATTGCCGGGATACGTGCCGCTTCGAATAAGCCGTTCAGGCCAAGCATTTCGTTCATGTGTGCCAGATTGCTTTTCCCAATGTTGCGGACGAGTTCGGCCAGCGTCTCTAGTTGATCTGGCGCGAGGCAGGCCGCGCCCAGCGCGCGAAAACGCTCATGCACGGCCGGCGTCAGTTTATGCTCAATGGAACAAGCCAGAATCTCGGACCAATTCACATTCGCGTCGAATAATGCTTTCATTCGCTCGTCGTTTGCGGGGTTATTGGCGCGGATAGAGCAGAGAACCAGTTCAAGTTCTGGACGCATTCTGTACTTCGTTTGGTCTAGGATCGATCGCGGCATCGGCTTCATTTTCTCAGTGTCTGGCGGCGCCGAGGCAGATGCGAAGAATATTCGCTGGCCTACCCCTTTCCGAGATCAACACAAATCGCCCGGCAGAGCTGGGAAATCCGTGAAACATCCTCGTGCGGGTGCACCATCCTTACCGGCACGCTTCGTTGAAGTCGGCTTAGGGTCTCAAATTCTTGCGAACGCATCCCGGGGCTGAGCAAATGATTCATATGAGTATTGCATTGTAGCCGAAGTAAAATATCACGCGGCGCTCCTTCCGTCACTATCGGACGCTGCGGACGCTGCGGATCATTTGTGCGTTCCGATAGTACAGAGATTGCCGCTAAAGGTTTGGGCTCGAGGGGCAAACCGGGGCCTGCGGCGTTTAAATCCAGGTAGCGTTTTTCCACGCAGGCGTGAGGAGGGGCAAAGCCTCGATCGAACCAAAGAGCGTCTCCGCCGTGTGGGGACAGAGCCAAATCCGAGGGTATGCCGGCCGCACCATGAACTTTCCCGAGTCCTCGAAAACCGGAACCACGTCATTGGCAAGTACGGGATACCCCATTTGTAGGAATGCAGCCGCGGTCGAAGGCTTCCAGCACCCGGAAATCCAGCGACAGCGATGGCATGGCCGTCAATAAGAATAGCGCTGGCATGCAAACACGTCGGCGACAATTCAGAGGTGGGTGTCGAGCGCGGCGGGCTGGCGCTCGTGGGTCGCCTCATGCGTTGTGCGCAGTAGCGCGTGGCCCAGCCCAACCTTCTCTCTGACCCCAAATCCCTCGTGCGTCCGGCCTCGAAAAGCCAGCGCCTGCGTCATGCGCTCGAGCAGCGGTTGATCCAGCGGTGCGCCGGCAAGATTCAGGATCGCTACAAATCCGCTCAACACGAACCCTCCAAATCATCGGCGATCGGAGCATCGAACCGGGCGTAGTGTTTGTGAACTTCCGAGCTGTCGTTCAAGACTACCCCGCCTAGTTCAACCCATGCGTGGGCCTCAAATCGCGACTCGCTTTTGCACGCACCGATATGCAACTCTCCCTCGATGCCCTCGCGCCGCAACAGCCACCACAACGTAAGCGAGCGTACCAGGCAGTTGGGCGTCCCCGGCCCGTGCAGTTCGGCCGAATGCGCCGCGCGGGTGACTTGTTTCGCCATCTCGAGTTGTGATGCCGGTTCCAGGATTCGCCGCCGCGGAACACGAGAAGAAAAATGTTCGATAAGTTGCTTCCAGCGGCGGAAGCCCATCACGCGGAGTCCGACCTTCGCCAAAGCTAAGAAGGCCATCGCGCGCAAAACAAGTTCGCGTTCCAGAAGCGGGAGCTTCCGGAACCGGTGCCACTTCGTCCAGACCGACACCTGTATGCTCCTCATCTGACCCGCCATAATTCATAAGCGCGCAGGAATGGACGGCGCACGCCGCGCCAAAGCGTCCACAAGCCTCGGCCCGCCTGAACTGTCGCTTGCTTCCATGCCTCCGCCATTTCCAACCCTAACGTTTTCCAGCGCTTTTGTCGAAACGCCAGGGAAGCCAACCGGCATCGCAGAACCACTCCATCCAATCCTCCCGCGGCGGCCATGCGCAGGTGCTGGCCAGCGCGATCCAGATCACCCAGAGCGAGGTGCAACTCTCCGAGTCGTAGGAACACGTCAAAGTGTCCCCGATCATTCAGCCGCGGGCGTTCCGCTGCAATTGCGGGGCACTCGTGCAGCGAGTGTTGGCCAGCAAGCGCAAGCTGCAACGATTTTTCGTACGCAGCGATCGCTTCACGCCGCCGTCCCAGTTTTAGAAGGACTTTCGCCAACGAGCGGTGAGCATCGAGCAAGTCGGACTGGATCTCCAAGGCGCGGCGGAATTCCAGTTCCGCCGCGCTCCAATTTGAACGCTCCAGGGCTATCCATCCCAATCCCAAATGAGCGAAGGCGTCCCTTGGATCAAGCTCCAGCGTGCGGCGGTATTCTAGCTCCGCATCTTCCCAACGGCGGTCCCAGAAGTGCCACAGCGCATCGCTATTGAAGGGAGTGGAATAGCTGGGATCGAGGTCTATCGAGCATTGACACGCCCGCTGGCCTTCGTTCATGCGCCCGGCGTCAAGATACAAATATGCCAGTCGCCACAGAGGCGCGGCAAGGCTCGGCAGGCAATCCGCTGCTCCAGAGTACTTTTGTTCGGCGGCGCTGAATTCGCCGCGCGCAGCCGCCTCGGCTGCCTGCCGCATCAATCCCATGCCGCGCAAAACGTCGGGGGGGGCCCCGCCCAGTCGCGCTTCGAGTTCGTCTCCGAAGTATTTCCAGCGAAGAGGCGTGTATCCGCCATAAACTGAGTAAGCGATTGTGACAAGGTCCGATTGCACCTCTCGCGCATGGAGACGCGAAAGCAAGTCTTCCGGCCAGATCCACGGAAGAGTCGGGTGAGGATCACTGGGGCCGTACGTCACACGCGGGAAAATCAAATAATCCACGTCGAGGTCAAGCAGAACTTCTTCGTTGAATTTGGGAAGCCCATCGACCGAGCAGATGTGCAGTGGTTTGCCGAGCAGTGTAGTAGAAATGTGATCGCGCCGAATCTCAACGGGCTCGGAACGGTCCGGGAAATCCTCTTTTATTCGGTACAGATGATGAAGGATTTGGCGGCGGTTTTCCGCGGACCTCCACGACCGGTCTGGGACTACCCAATAGATTTCACGAAGCAAGCCATCCCGGAGGGCGGGGCTGATGAAATTAGCGATCGTAACGGTCTGGCCGGGGGGAACCCACCACATGTCGTGATGCGCGTCCACATGAACCAGAATGCGCTTCGCACAACCGGAAGTACGCCAAATCAAAAGCGCTTCGTCGTGGTTCTCAATGCGGAAAATTCGGTCCAAAGATCGATTCCGCGATTTGCCTTCCGCAGTTCCCAAAAACAATTGGTTCATTTTGAGTCGGGCACCTGTCTTATAAAGAGAGAAGACGAATTACGCGGCTGTACTTTCCTTCACCTCGATCAAACCTTCAGCGAGAAGCTTCTCGAGAAGGCCAACCAGGTCGCGAGCGCAGCGTTCCGGCTCAACATCATATTCATCGGTGATCGCGCTTTGAATCTCGGCGACCGCGCGCGGCTGCTGCATCAGGTTCCAGATTCGCGCCCCGACCGGATCGAGGCCGTAGTAAACGCCGTTTTTGATATTCAGGATTGCAGCTTCCCCGGCAAGGTCGCAGGATACCTGGTCCTTGGCCGCCACGACGACGGTGCGATCGGAAATTGTCAGGCTCATGCTCATTCTCCCTCTCCACTCGAATCCAGAGATTGACTGCGTATTAGAGTTCGCGCGCCGGGGGTGCGTTCGAATTCCGCAGGCAGGCCGACTCGCCCCGAAGGAGACGGCGCCGGCCAATTGGCGGAATTGTAGCGGCTCGGGCGCGGAACGGCAATGCGATTTGGCGTCCGCGCCGCGAAATGCCAGGAAGCGCGTCACGCGTTCGAGCAGCGCGCGGTCGGCCGGCGCTCCGTCCAAATTCAAGATTCCGGCGAAACCACGCAACTTATTTTTTCTTCCATCGATGCGACGCAGCCAGCGCTTCTGGCATTTGCGGAACCAGGAGGGTATCGGTTCAAGCATGACGATTGAATGAATTTCCAGTTGCAGTCGCTCAGGTCATTTGGGTATAAACCTTCTTGGGAGAGAATCGTTTATGAGGGCACCTAATTTGCAACTTCCAAAGAAACTTTATAATAGCCCTCAGCCATTGTTTACGGATCTGTTCGGAATCTGACGCAGAGTTGTGGTACGAGAGTCCGGGCTGACAATTTTTTCAGGACGACAAGGAGTTGAAATCACCAAAGAAGCGATGGGTTATGTCTATTCTGTTTTTGGATTACGCCTTCACTCCGATGTTGAAATCCCGGGTTTTGTTCCGCTGCCTGTTAAACCGCCATTCGACGTAATTGTTTCTCTTGCGCGCTTCCCCGAATTCTTGAGCCGCTCCATCCCCCCGGATGATGAAGCGCTGTACATCAGCGCCGAACTTGGAGAGAAGGGCGGACCCAGTTCGCGCGTTTGGAGCACAGGGAACGGCGACCATATTCGAGTTCTCTATGATGACGGGACGGATTGCGTCGTAAATCGGACGGGAACGCAAGTTTGGATTTCGTGGCCTTCCCCTTACACAGTGCTCGATGTCGTGCCATACTTGCAGGGGCAATTGCTCGGTTTGGTACAGCGGTTACGCGGTGTGACGTGTCTGCATGCCAGCGGCATTTTGATCGGCGAGCGCGCCATCGCGGTCACGGGGCCGCACGGGTCAGGAAAATCCTCCACGGCGGCGGCGTTCCTACAGCGTGGGTTTACCGTCCTTGCCGATGATGTCGTGCCCGTCTTTGAGGATGCGGGACAATTCATGGTGCGGCCGGCGCATCCCCGGCTCTGGCTCCGGCCCGACATGGTGAAAACTCTTTACGGGTCCAGCAACGCGTTGCCTCAATTTGCGCCTTCCTGGGAAAAACGCTATCTCGATTTGAACGCTATAGGTCCTGGGTTACCCCTGGATCCAAAACCTCTCGCAGCCATTTATGTGCTTTCCGCACGCGCGGATGACCCGAATCGTCCGGTGGTAATGGAAGCAGCGCCACACGACATCATGCTCGAGTTACTCTGCAACACCTACGTCAATCATCTTCTCGATCCGGGGATGCGCGCGCAGGAGTTTGCGACCCTCAGCCGCATCCAGCGAAAGGTGCCTGTGCTCTTGGTGCACCCGCATGAGGACGTTTCGCGAATTTCGCTTCTCTGCAAGACGATTTTGGAAGATGTCGCCAGCCGCGTCCCGCTCGTCCGAGAAATTCGCGTATCAGCCATTCCATGAATTTTCTTGAATCGCGGGATCGCTACCTTTCAAATTTCTTGTTGGAATCCAATCAAAGTGATTAAATCTTTCCAGGTTCCGGAGAACGAGACGAATTCCGGCCGAGTTGACCCGCCCATCGCGGCCAGGGAAGGGCATTTGCGTTGAGTGGTTTTGTCGGTATTCTCAATCTTGACGGGGCGCCGGTAGACCGGGCTCTATTGGAGCGGATGACGCGCGCGCTCGAATTCCGCGGGCCGGACGCGACGGGAATCTCGTGCGACGGGGCCGTGGGACTGGGGCATACGCTTCTGCGAACGACGAGTGAGGCTGCATTTGACAAGCAGCCTGCCGTGCTCGATGGCCGCCTGTGGATCGTCGCGGACGCTCGAATCGATGCGCGCGCCGAGTTAATCACAAAGCTGGAAGCGAAAAGCGGTGCAGCGAGCGAGCTATCGCTGTCAACTCCAGATGCCCAGCTTATCCTCCACGCCTACGATGCCTGGGGCGATGTCTTGCGTTGAACACCTGCTCGGCGATTTCTCTTTTGCCATCTGGGACGCGCACAGGCGGCGCCTCTTTTGCGCGCGGGACCACTTTGGCGTTAAGTGCTTCTACTATGCCCGTGCTGGGAACTTTCTGGTTTTCAGCAATACGCTCGATTGCTTGCGGGTGCATCCCGGGGTGTCCGACCGGTTGAACGAGCTTGCCATTGCCGACTTCTTGCTCTTTGAATCAGCCCAGGAGCCAGGGGCCACTGCATTTTCTGATATCGCGCGACTGGAGCCTGCACACACACTTGAGCTGAAGGACGGCAAAATTTCCGTGCGCCGCTACTGGACGCTGCCCGTTGGCGCACCCTTTTCGTACAAGCACCCGATGGAGTGTGTCAAACGATTTCAGGAGTTGATGGATGCCGCCGTCGCGGATCGCGTGAGAACAGGCCCCGCAGGCGTGCTGATGAGCGGAGGGCTGGACTCGTCCATTGTGGCGGCGAGCGCACAACGGGTTTTTTCTCGCGCGGGGCTACCAGCGCGCCTTCGGGCGTACACGCAGGTGTTTGATTCCCTGGTTCCCCACGATGAACGTCACTACGCAGGGTTGGTTGCAGAGGCACTTCACATCCCCGTTGAGTATCAAACTGCGGACGGCTATGAGCTATTTGATGGGGCCGTCCTGGCAGAAAACGCAACGCCGGAACCCACGAATATAGTTTGGGAAGCTCCCCAATTGGACCAATTGAGAGAGTTGGGCAGGCAAAACCGCGTTGTGCTGTCGGGCCTCGGAGCCGATCCCGTTCTTTCCTGCCGGCTGTCGCTGCACTTCCAGCAGTTGCTGAAACAGGGGGAGATCGGCCGCGCGGCGGCGGAAGCCTTCCGGTTCCTAACGGTGGAAAACAGGTGGTCGCGATTGTATATCCGGACTCGTTGGCGTCTGTTGACCGGCAAGGATTCGAGTACGGTGCAATTTCCGGACTGGGTGAACCCAGAGTTTGAAAAGCGCTGTCAGCTTCGTCAGCGATTCGGAGAGTTGGTCGCGAAAATGCCCGCCGGGAAAGGAGTGCGGCCTATCGCGTACAGCAATATGACGTCTGCCGTGTGGCCTTGCGGGTTCGAACTGATGGACGCAGGCGTAACTCACTGCGCCGTCGACATTTGTCATCCATTCTTTGATGTGCGCCTGGTGGGCTTCCTTCTTTCCCTACCTCCATTGCCGTGGTGTTCCGACAAGGAACTTCTGCGAGAAGCTGGCCGCGGAGTTCTACCAGACGAGGTACGGTTGCGGCGCAAGACACCCCTACGCCTGGATCCAGTTCTTGCACTTCTGCAGCAGCCCGGATCCGCATGGATAGACCGTTTCGACGCGGCCCCCGGATTGGAACGCTATGTGGTCAGAGACCGGATTCCCCCGGTCTTCCATGAACGGGATTCGTGGACGGCTTATACTAACCTTAGGCCTCTCTGCCTAAATTATTGGTTGCAAAGTGTCCCCCGGTAATATATAAAACCGGATTGCTTTGAGTGAGAGTTTAGACCATGTTAAAAGAAGATTCATCGGGTCCAATTAAGAACAAGAAGACTTATCAACAGCCTGCTCTCCGGGTGTATGGAGATATTGTCTCTTTAACGGCTTCGGCTGGGAGCAGGGGGACCATGGATGGGGGCACTGTGACCGGGTTTATGATGACAGCATAAAATCCCTTCCAAGCGAGTTTCCCAATTCACGGCTTTGCGCTCTATGGCCTTCAACTTCAGGCTAACATCCAGATTCCCGGTCTCCTGCCTCAACTGAGTTCCCGTGAAGCAGACGTTCTCGTGCATCTGAAGGAAGCGACTGGATTTCCACAGCTTTTTTCTTCAGGCCTTTCAAAATACATCTACATCAGCCCCAGCAGCGATGGCTATCCCGATCTGCGCGTTGCCAAATCTAGCGATGGCGCTTACTTCATTTTTTCTTACAGCGATGGAGCGTACTTCGCGGTGGACCGGGCAGGGCGTGAGATCTGGGCCGACTGGCCCGATCGGGACTACACGCTGGAGGACGCGGTCACTTACCTCATAGGTCCCGTGATCGGTTTTGCCTTGCGGCTGCGAGGTGCGCTGCCGCTCCACGCCAGCGCCGTCGCCGTGGGTGATCAGGCAGTTGCGTTAATGGGCGCGCCCGGGGTCGGAAAGTCCACCACGGCGGCCGGGCTTGCCACGCTTGGCCATGCCGTGTTGGCGGACGACTTGGCAGCACTGCGGGAGGTGGACGGCAGCTTCCTGGTTCAATCCGGATATCCCCGCGTGAATGTATGGCCGGATTCCGCGCTCGCGTTGTTTGGTTCAAAAGAATCTTTGTCTCACATTAGTCCCAGTTGGGACAAACGCTTCGTGGCGCTCGATCATCCTGGAATGCGATTCGAGCGGAGGCCATTGCCGTTGGGCGCCATTTACATACTGGGCGATCGCGACGCGAAATTGTCCGCCGCGTCAATCGAAGAATTGGAAGGCTCATTTGCGCTCGTGAATTTGGTTGCCAACACGTACGTGAATTATCTGCTCGACAGCGAAATGCGCCAGCATGAATTCAGCGTGCTTAGCCGCTTGCTGGCCAATATCCCGGTTCGACTTGTGCGGTCTCCGGCGGATCCCGCATGCCTTCGCGGCTTGTGCGAAGCAATCGTGACCGACGCGAAGAAACTGACCGGTCTCTCTTCCGTTTCCGCCCATTCGGAGATGAGCTGACATGTACAGCCTCCAAGAGTACGGGGACATGATCGCGGATAAGGTCCGCATGGACGTCTACAGCCGTGCAATCCGTCAGATTGTGAAACCCGGGCTTGTAGTTCTCGAAATCGGGACCGGACCGGGAATTTTTGCGATTCTCGCGTGCCAAGCGGGAGCAAGCCGCGTTTTCGCGATCGAATCGAGCGATGTCATCCAGGTCGCCCGGGAGACTGCCATTGCCAACGGCTGCGCTGATCGCATCGAGTTCTTCGAGGATCTTTCGACGCAGGTGGCACTCCCCGCGCGGGCGGATGCCGTTTTCTCAGATCTGCGCGGTGTTTTACCCTTGCTCGGGGACCACATTCCCTCGATCGTAGACGCGCGGAATCGTTTCCTGAAGCCGGGCGGCGTTCTTTGCCCAAGGAAAGATACAATTTGGATGGCGGTAGTAGAGACGCCAAAGATTTATTCGAAAATTGTGGACCCGTGGGAGAAAAGCGGGCTCGATCAGAATCTGGCTTCGGCCCGGAGGCGCGCTGTAAACAGTTTGATGAGAGCGCGGGCAACCCCAGATCAGCTTCTGACGGAGCCGCAGCTTTGGGCGACACTAAATTATTCGAGCATCGAAAGTCCTGATGCGCGCGGTGCGCTTCAATGGACGGCCAAACGGGCGGGCACCGGTCATGGAATCCTGGTGTGGTTCGACGCGGACTTGGCGGAGGGTGTGGAGTTTTCCAATTCGCCTTTCGGGCCGGAGACTATCTATGCCTCTATGTTTTTCCCGTGGGTGCGTCCGGTGACGCTCGCTCAAGGCGACACGGTTTGCGTTCAAATGGAAGCTAAGCTGGCTGGAGAAGACTACGTCTGGCGCTGGGCCACGCAAGTGAAACCCTCCGACCTGACAGGTACGATTCGTGAACATTTTCAGCAATCTACCTTGAACGGCTTGGTTCTATCTCCCGTTCAGCTCCGCAAGAGAGCATCTGATCACGTCCCATTGCTTTCCGACGAAGGGGTCATGACTCGAAGGGTTCTGGAACGCGTGGACGGGCGCGCGACGCTTGAGGAGATTGCGCGCGCTTTGGCGGCTGAGTATCCGGAACGGTTTGCCGGCTGGCACGACGCGATGAAGTTCGCCGGGGCTCTATCACAGAAGTACAGTCTTTAAATTGAGCGTGGTTTGCGCGCGCCAATGTGCAGTTCCGCGTCAACGCCATCGCGCCGCAACAGCCACCAAAGCGTAACAGATTTCGCGGAGGATTCGGCCACGAAAGGCAGAAGCGATCGAACTTGCAGGGAAGCCTGCTTTCCGAGCTCCCAAAAAATGTCTGGATCGTTTTGGATCGAGCGAGCGCTTCAGAAACAACCAAATCACCTTAGGCGCCGGATCCATTCTTCACCTCGATCAAACCTTCAGCGAGAAGCTTCTCGAGAAGGCCAACCAGGTCGCGGGCGCAGCGTTCCGGCTCGACATCATATTCATCGGTGATCGCGTTTTGAATCTCGGCGACCGCGCGCGGCTCCTGCATCAGGTTCCAGATTCGCGCCCCGACCGGATCGAGGCCGTAGTAAACGCCGTTCTTGATATTCAGGATTGCAGCTTCCCCGGCAAGGTCGCAGGACACCTGGTCCTTGGTCGCCACGACGACGGAACGATCGGAAATAGTTGGGCTCATCTTCATTCTCCCTTACTTCTATCCAAAGGCTGATTGCATAGGAGAGTTCGCGCGCCGGGCTGCGATCGAATCCCGCAAGCAGGCCGCACTCCCTGATCGGGGTGGCGCCCGCCAACGCCCGGAATTGTAGCGGCTCGGAGGTGCAACGGCAATGCGATTTGACGCCCGCGCGCAGTGGCAATGCCGGTGGGCCTTGTTTCACACCGTTCGAAAGGATATAACGGCGGGTCGTGAAAAACTTCGCGCTCCGCCTCGAAAATGTTGAGAAGTACTTTCCTCCCGCAGCATCCGGATGGCGCGCGCTCCTGCACCCTGTCTCCCGGCTGACGGTGCCCGCCTTGCGCGGCATTTCGTTCGAGGTCAAGCCGGGCGAGGTCCTGGCTGTGGTCGGGGCAAATGGAGCGGGAAAATCAACGCTGCTGCGCATCCTCACCACGCTGTTGATTCCCACGCGCGGCCGCGCCATGGTCTGCGGTTTCGACGTCTCCCGTGAGCCCGCAAAGGTCCGCCTGCAGATCGGCTATCACACCGGCGGTGACGCTTGCTTCTATTCGCGCCTCACCGCGCGGGAAAACCTGGTGCTGTTTGCAGGGCTCAATAATATTTCCGAAGCCGAGGCATCGAAGCGGATTGCGGAAATCACCGGCCCGTTTGGCCTCGGTGAGCTGCTCGAGCGCCAGGTGCGCACGCTTTCGACGGGAAACATTCACCGGCTGGGCCTGGCGCGCGCCATGCTTCACCGGCCATCGGTATTGCTCCTGGATGAACCTACGCGCAGCCTGGACCCGCTCGCGGCAGCGGAATTCAGGAGATTCTTGCTGCAGGATATTGTCGGCATGCACGGGACGACGATGATTTTCGCATCGCACATGCTGGCCGAGGTCGAACAGCTCGCCGGCAAGATTGCTGTGCTCGACGGCGGGCGCTTGCTCGCCTGCGACACTTTGGCCGGTCTCAAGGCTGAGGCAGGCGCCGATACGCTGGAGGAGTCGCTGGAATTCCTGATTCGCCGGGCGTCAAGGGAAACGTCATGAAGCGCTCGTCGCAATTTGCCCTGACGCTCCGAAAACTGGTGCTCCTGTTTCGCCGGGATTTTGCGGTCGCGCGCAGCTATCGCGCCGCGTTTCTGATCGAGATCTTTGAGGCTCTGTTCGGGTCCGCCGGCTTTTACTTTCTCTCCCGGTTTGTGGAAAGCCCGAAACTCGAGAGGTCGCTCCCGCCCGGCGCGAACTATTTTTCCTTCGCCCTGGTGGGAATTGCTTTCTTCGACTATTTAAGCGTCGGGCTCAGCACCTTTGACAACAGCTTGCAGGAGGCGCGGCAAAACGGCACGCTCGAAAATCTGCTGGTGACGCAAACTTCGCTCCCCGTGATCCTGGCCGGATCGAGCCTGTATCCGTTCGTGTTGATGTCGCTGCGCACGGTGATTTACATCGGATGGGGCGCGCTCCTGTTCGGCTTTCCCTTGCACGGAGCCAACTGGCTGGGCGCATCTCTGGTGCTGGGAGCTTCGGTCCTGGCGTTTTCGGGACTGGGCATCCTGAGCGCGAGCTATCTGCTGGTCTTCAAGCGGGGCAATCCGGTGAATTGGGCCATCCTCGGCCTTTCCTCGGTGGTGGGAGGAATGCTGTACCCGATTTCCGTCCTGCCGGTGTGGCTGCAGTACGTGGCGCGGCTCATTCCGGTTACCTATTCCCTGGAAGGGATGCGGGCCGCGATTCTGGGCCATGCTTCGACGCGCGAGTTGTTGCCGTCGATCGCGGGATTAGTCCTGTTCGCGGCCGTTCTTCTCCCGGTTTCGTTCGCGATTTTTTCCTGGGCCCTGCGGCGGACGAAGATTACGGGCACGCTCACTCATTTCTGAACGCGGCACGAGTGGCCCGCTGCTGAGAGCAAGTTTAGAGTCACCAGTTAAGAGTCAAGATTTTCTTTTGAACGCCAGCGTTTGCTCTGAAATTTTCTTTGCAGAAAATGAAAATGCGCGATGGGTCCGGTTTTGCCGGCCCCATCGCGCAATTCATGGAAGGGAATTATTAATTCTTCTTCTTCGTCGTCTTGGGCGCATCGCCCACCTTCGTGGTGATGCCGACGCCCATGGCCTGCAGGGATTCCAAACCTTGCTTGGCCTGCGCGCCAATCGGCCCGTTCGGATCGAGGTCAATCGCGTGCTGGTAGGCTTCCACCGTGCCGGGCTGCATTATGGGAGTGATTTTGTCGCCCTCGGTCTTGAATTCCATGGTGTTGACCAGAGCGATCCCAAGAAGCAGCCAGGCCGTCGCGTTCTTCGGATCGAGCGTGGTGGCCTTTTGCAGCGGCTCGATGGATTCCTTCATGCGGTTCGAGTTGTAAAGCACGGTTCCGAAATTGCGCCACGCCAGCGCGGCATCGGTTGGATTCAGGTCGACGTATTTTTGGTAAGCGGCCCGGGCTTCATCGACTTTCCCGAGTTTCGCCAGGTCGTTCCCCAGGTTGTTGTAATTGGCGGCGGTGTCCGGCTTCAGGGCAATGGCCTTCTGGTAGGTGTCGGCAGCCTCCTGCCACTTGCCCATGCTCTCGTAGGCTTCACCCAACCGGGACAATACGATGGGGCGGTTGGCATCTTCAGGCTTCTCCAATTCCAGGGCCGCGGAGAGCTCCGTAACAGCAGTGCCTCCCGCCTGATTGATCTGGGCCTTAACAGGATCCTGCTGGTCTTTCGGGGTCGTTGCCAGTTTCGCCTGGGCGGCCTTCATGTCTGTGATCGCCGCTATGCCGGCATCATAGTGGGTCTTCAGCGCCTGAAACTGCACCTCCGCCTCCTGCCGCTTCCTTTCGGCCTCGACGGCGGCGAGCTTGCCCTGTTCCTGCAATTCCTTCAAATTGATGTCGAAATTAGGAATGGTGCCTGCAGCAAGCTTTATGCCCGTCTGGTAAAGGAGCATATCTTTCTGGTCCTTGTCTTTGCCCTTCACGTCGACGTTGTAGGTTCCAGGCCCCAGGCCGGGTGCGGAATAATGACCTTTGTCGTCGGTTTTGGCGTCGAACTCTTTGTTGGTCTCGATGTTTTTGATCGAGATTGTTACGTCGGGGTAGGGTTTACCCATCATGTCGTACACGGTCCCTTGCAGCACGCTGCCTTGCGCGAAGGCGGCCGGGGCCAGCCACGCCGCCAGCGGCCCGGCGATCAGCGCGAGCAAGGCTGCCATCCTGATTGCTTTCATTCGGTTCATGATCTTCACTGCCTCCTAGCAACGCAGATCCGCGCTGGGAATTACCCGCGCGGTTCGTTATTATCTCTCAATTCGGACCCGATAGGCGATAGGATCGCCGATTCCTGCTTCGGTAAATGCAATGAGCCGCAGCCGGCTACGATCGCACTTGCCGCGTGCCGCATCCCCCAACTGGCTGCAGGACCACGTTCGATCCGGCGGCGCGCCTGATTCCATTCCCCCGCTTTGCGATCTCCCATTTTCTCATACCTGTGGCCGGCATAACAATTTCGATATGAGTTCAAGGGCACGTAGCTTCGCGCAAACGTTGCTGCAAGGCGCGGTAATATTCCGGCGGGCAGTCCGGATAGCCGGTCCTGTCCTCCACGACGGCCCCGATGAAGATCGCTGTAGCCCCAATGACCTCCGCCTAGCTTACCGCAACGGCAAGGAAATGCGCGTTATGAATTTGGACGTACGAGAATGGAATTCCGTTCCCGCCGATTGCGCTCCTTGTTTGCACTTCCGGCACGGCGGTGCAGGAGTCCATCACTCCGTTCAACAGGACCTCCGCCTTGGGTCTCCGACTCATGGCCTGAGATAACACTTGCTCTTCGTAATTGGATGCAATCCTGAACCTCGGAGTCTATACGCGGCGAGTGGCCGGATGCCAGATGAATTTACGAATTTGCGGTTCTGGCCGTACCGGCTGGCGGCCAAAATCCGCTAGCGGCTTCCACGCGAGGCTTTTCGGCGCTGGCGCCTCTGAACCAGAATCACCGCTGCAACAATCACAACCGCCGCTCCCACAAAGCGGAACGGCTCCAAGGCAAACCCCAGCCAATGAAACATGAAAATGTAGCCCAGCCCCACGGCGACGGCCGGAAGAATGATGATGAGGAAAGAGCGGTTCATATCGAAATTATCCGATCAAGACCAGTAGGTCGCCGAAGTCGTATCGGTTTCCCAGACCGTGACGCGCGCGATGCGCGCTCCCTCGGGCATCGCGTTCATCTGGCGCGAGGTCTCGTCGTAAAAAAACTTAGCGAGATTTTCGGCCGAGGGATTGATGACGTCAAAGGGCGCCTGATCGTTCAGGAATTTGTGATCCACTCCGCCGATGATTTCGCGGAGCACGCGCTTCAAATGCGTGAAATCGTAGAGCAGGCCGATCGAATCGAGGCCGGGGCCTTCGAGAATGATTCGCACTTTGTAATTGTGCCCGTGCACGTTCTCGCACTTCCCCTTGTAGCCGCGCAGGGCGTGCCCTGCGGAAAAGGTCTCGTCCACGCTGACTTGAAACATCGATTTTCCTTAGAAATTGCGCCGGAATGCAGCGTTCGTGGCGCAGGCTTCAGCCTGTGGGGTTTGGCCTTTGCGGACGAACCCTCGCAGGCTGAAGCCTGCGCCACAAGATCGCACCACGCAGTCGAATGGCGTAATTGCCAGCCAGCCCTATTTCTGCATGAACCGTTCGACTGCGGCGATGTCCCTGGTGGTCGCGTACGCCGGAAGCGATTCCATGAAGATTTTACCATACTGCATGCGCTGGATGCGGTTGTCGAGAATGGCCAGCACGCCGCGATCGGTGCGCGAGCGAATCAGCCGGCCGAAGCCCTGCTTGAGCGCCAGCACCGCCTCGGGCACCTGATATTCCGCGAAGGCGTTGCGGCCGTCCTCCTGCAGCGCCTTGACGCGCGCCGCGACGATGGGATCCGACGGCACGGCGAACGGCAGCCGGTCCACGATCACGCAGGAAAGCTGCTCGCCGCGAACGTCGACGCCCTGCCAGAAGCTCGATGTGGCGAAGAGCACGGCGCCCTGCGTGTTGCGGAATTTTTCAAGCAGCGCCGTGCGCGGCGCCGAGCCCTGCAGCAGCAGCGGGAAACGCACGCGCGTGCGCACGCGCTCGTACAGATCGTTCATCTGGCTGTAGCTGGTGAAGAGGCAGAACGCCCGCCCTTGCGAAATCTCGAGCAGCCGGACAATTTCCTGCGCCGCGCGCTCGGGGAACGCGGCGTCGCGCACATCCGGCAGCGTCGCCGGAACGTAGAACAGCGCCTGCTCGGCGAAATCGAATTCCGAGGGCAGCACGCGTTCGCTGGCCATGTTGATGCCGAGGCGCTGCTTCAGAAAATTGAAGCGTCCCTCCGACCGCCAGCGTCGCCGAAGTGAGAATGATCGTTTCGAACGGCTCGAACAGGCGCTCGCGCAGCAGCGCGCTCACGTCGATCGGCGTCGCCGCGACGAACACGCCCTTGTCGCGGCGTTCGAACCAGTAGACGAAGTTGCCTTCGCTCGATTCGAACAGGAATTTCAGTTCGCCGCGCAGCTCCATCCCGCGGCGCGCGATGTTCAGCAGCTCCTCGGGCTTTGCGGGGAGCGAGGCGATTTCCGCTTCGAGGCTTTTCAGCGCGTTCACCAGGGCGTCGTAGGCCTCGCGGTTTTGTTCGAGGAAGCCCGCGCGCTGCGTCTTGTCGAACGGAAAGCGGCCCTCGCGCGCCGGGAACGCCTCGAAAAAGCTTCGCGCGCGCTCGCGCATCCGCGCGATCTGCTTTTGCAGTCCCGCGCCGCCGGCCTTCGTGACGCGCGCGGCCATCTCGGCGTCGCGCGCCAGTTCCTCGAAGCGGTAGTTTGAAATCTGCCGGCCGAAATAATCGCTGGCGACGTCTTCGATTTCGTGCGCTTCGTCGAAGATCACCGCGCCGTATTCGGGAAGCACGCTGCCGAAGTCGTCCTGCTTCAGCGCGAGGTCGGCGAAAAACAAGATGGTGATTCACGATGATCAGGTCGGCCTCGGCGGCGCGCTGGTGCATCGCCGTGAGGAAGCAGCGGTTGAACTCCGGGCATTTTGAACCGGAGCACGCGTCGCGGCGCGCGTCGAGGCGCTGCCACAGGTCCGAATCGTCGGGCAGAAAATTGAGTTCCGCGCGGTCGCCCGTCTCCGTCACTTTTTCCCAGTCGCGAATCTGGTGGAACCAGTCCAGCTCGTCGAGGCCCTTGAGCGACGGGCTGGTCGCCCATGCGGTAGACTTTTTCGCGGCACAGGAAATTGCCGCGCCCCTTCATCACGGCCACTTTCAATTTGGGCGCGAAATATTTCTGCAGAAACGGAATGTCCTTCTCGAAAAGCTGCTCCTGCAGCGATTTCGTCGCCGTCGAAATCACCACGCGCCGCCCGCTGCGAATCGCGGGAATCAGATACGCCAGCGTTTTGCCCGTGCCGGTCCCGGCCTCGACAATCAGGTGCCGCTTTTCCTGGAACGCGGCCTCCACCAGCTCCGCCATCTCGAGCTGCGACGGCCGGTGCTCGTAGCCCTCCGGCATGCATTTTTCGAGCGCGCCGCCCGGCCCGAAAATTTCGGCAATCGTGGGCTTCTTCAGATCAGGCTCATCCGAATGGGCGTGCGTCCGTTCCGCCAGCGGCGAAGCTGCGGCCACGGCCTGCGCATTTTCTTTGGCGCGTTTGGGCATTGGAGGGCGGGTGCGAGCGATTCTTCTCGAAAAACCGCGAACCGATAAAATAGCACACACCGGCGGCACGCGCCGCTTTGCTATACTCGCGCCGATGGCAAAAGCTGCCCCGGCACCGAAGAAAACTTTTCCTCGTCGACGCGATGGGATTCATCTTTCGCGCCTACTTTGCGCCCATGGCGCGGCTGAACAGCCCGCAGGGCGTTCCCACCAAGGTTCCCTACCTGTTCTCCAACATGCTGCGCAAGCTGTCAGAAGGAGCACGCGCCGGATTATCTCGCCGTGGTGTTCGACACGCAAGGAGCCCACGTTTCGCGACAAGCTTTTCGACAAGTACAAGGCGCAGCGGCCGCCGATGCCCGAGGATCTCTCCGTGCAATTGCCCTACGTGCGGCGGATGTGCGAGGCCATGCGGCTGCCGATCCTCGAATTTCCCGGCTTCGAGGCCGACGACGTGATCGGCGCGCTCGCCAAGCAAGCCGCGAAAAAGGGGCTCGACGTTTCCATCGTGACCAGCGACAAGGACATGATGCAGCTGGTCGGCGGAAACGTGCGCGTGCTGCGTCCCGGCGCGGGGCCGGACAAGACCGATCTCGTCGTGGACGCGGCGAAAGTGGAAGAGCTGATGGGCGTGCCGCCGGAAAAAGTCGCCGACGTGATGGCCCTGATGGGCGATTCGATCGACAACATTCCCGGCGCGAAAGGCATCGGCGAAAAAGGCGCGACGCGAATTGATCCGCCGATTCGGCTCGGCGGAAGCGGCGCTCGAACGCGCGAAGGAAGTCGAAGGCAAGCGCTACCGCGAGGCGCTTGAAAACAGCCGCGAAGCGGTGCTGATGTCGAAACAGCTCGCCGTGATCGACACGGACGCGCCGGTGAAGCTGGTGCTCGACGATCTCGCGGTCGCCGCGAGCCCGGACGTCGAAGCCTTGCGCGCGCTTTACGCGGAGTTGGGATTTACTTCGCTGCTGCGCGATCTCCCGGCGGCGACGACTGCCGCGCCTGCCGCGGCAAGCGATTCCGCGGCGCTCGAATCTCCCGCGGCGCTGAAAAAATATCTGAGCGCGATTCCGCGCGACGCCGAAATCGCCGTGTGGCTGACGCTCGCCGAGGGCGAACGCGAAGACCGAAGGCTTCGGCACGCGCGTTGCAGCGGTGGAAATTTCGCCGAAGGCCGGCGTTTCGCGGACGGCATGGCTCGACGCAAAAGGCGAAATGCTCGCCGCGCTCGGCGAATTTCTGCGCGATCCCGCGCGGCCGAAAATCGTGCACGATCCCAAAGCTCGTCGAGCTGCTCGCCGGACCAGTGGCCGGAATTCGCCACGCGACGATGCTCTATTCGTATCTGCTGCGCCCCACGACATCGAAGCACAGCCTGGCCGACGCGGTGCTGCGGCAGGAAAACGTCACGCTCTCCGGCGCTCCCGGCGAACACGCGGATCATCTGCAACGCCTCGCGCCGCTGCTGCGCAAGGAAGTCGAGGCGCAGGGCCTCGCGGAACTCTACGAGACGATCGACCTGCCGCTCGCGCCCGTGCTCGCCGCGATGGAGCGCGACGGCGTGCGCGTCGATCCGCAAAGCGCTCGCCGCGATGTCCAAGACGATGGAGCGCGAAATCCGCTCGCTCGAAAAAACGATCTGGAAACTGGCCGGGTCGGAATTCAACGTCAATTCGCCGCAGCAGCTCGCCGAAATTCTGTTCGACAAAATGGGTCTTGACGCTCGGCGGAAGGCGCCGCGCGAAAGCCGCGCTCGACCGCCGCGGACGTGCTCGAAGAGCTGGCGCTCACTGCACGAATTGCCGCGCAAGGTTCTCGAATACCGCGAAATCAGCAAGCTCAAATCCACTTACGTGGACGCGCTGCCGAAACTGATTCACGCCGAAACCGGCCGCCTGCACACCAGCTTCAGCCAGACCACCGCGGCCACGGGCCGCCTCAGCTCCTCGGACCCGAACCTGCAAAATATTCCCGTGCGCTCGGAACTCGGCCGCCAGATTCGCGCCGCGTTCGTCGCCGGCCCCGGCAACACGCTGCTTTCCGCCGATTATTCGCAGATCGAGCTGCGCATCCTGGCGCATTTCTCGAAGGACCCCGTGCTGGTCGAGGCGTTCCGCACCGGGCAGGACATTCACGCGCGCACCGCGCGAGGAAGTTTTCCGCGTCGGCCCGATGGCGCAAAACGCCGAGCATCGCCGCGCGGCCAAGGCCATCAACTTCGGCATCATCTACGGGCAAACGCCGTTCGGCCTCGCGGCGCAGCTCGGCATCGACCAGAAAGAAGCCGCGCAATTCATCGCCGCCTATTTCGCGCGCTATCGCGGCGTGAAGGAATATCTCGAGCGCTCGCTCGCCGAAGCGCGCAAGACAGGCGTGACGCGCACGCTGTTCGGACGCATCCGCCCCGTCCCCGAAATCACGTCTCCGCAAGTGAACCTGCGAAATTTCGCGGAGCGCACCGCCCTCAACACCCCGCTGCAAGGCACCGCCGCCGACCTGATCAAGCTCGCCATGATCGCCATCGCGCGCCAGCTCGCGGAACAAAAGTTTCAAGCCAAGATGATCCTGCAGGTGCACGACGAACTGCTGTTTGAAGCCCCGCACGGCGAACTGGAGCGCCTGCGCCCGCTGGTGCGCGACGCCATGGAACACGTGCACAAACTCGCCGTGCCGCTCGTTGTGGATT
This sequence comes from uncultured Acidobacteriota bacterium, assembly GCA_963804145.1. Taxonomy (GTDB): domain Bacteria; phylum Acidobacteriota; class Terriglobia; order Acidiferrales; family UBA7541; genus Palsa-360. The sequence continues at coordinate 94,379 of CAWDPI010000017.1, forward strand.
TGAAAGCGGGGCCGAACTGGCGCGACATGAAGTAGGGGGTAGGTGACAGGTGGTGGGTTGCAGGTTCCTGCGAGAGGTGGAAGGCGGTACCTGCGTTTTGCGTTGGGTGGGCCACACTGCGAGAAATCCGTCTATTGACCTGCATTCAGAGACCCAAAACGCTGGTTTGTCGCAAAACTTGCTGCAAGCACCCTTCGATTCTTGTGTTCAGTTGTGAACAGATTGCCGCCTGCTTCCGAGGTATAAAGGTTCGTTCTGGCGCTGCGGCTGGATCGCGGCTTGCAGAACAGCAAGTCTATGGGAGGCGCTGATGTCTTCGGACGATGCAATGGTGCAGAACTCCAACGGCTACTACCGAGCCCTGGGAGGTTTGTGGATCGTGTACGGAGTAATTCGCCTGATCATGGTGCTCTGCCTGCTCGTTTATGGCAGGACGGCTACCTTGATGTTTGGCGCCCTGCTCAGCCGCGTGCCTGACCCGTTCGCGCTGATGGGCATTTTTCATCTCCTATACACAGTGATGATCGCTTTGTCCGCTGTCTGCGGCGTCATTGGATTCTTCGCTGGACTGGCTCTGCTAGCAGGTCAGCGTTCAGGCCGTATGCTCGCCCTCATTGCGGCAATTTTGGCGGTCTCCGATATTCCACTGGGCACAACTCTGGGAATTTACACGCTCGTCGAGTTGCTTCCTATTAGAACTACGCAGCTTTTCAGCCGCTCCGGACACGCGGCTTAGGCCGGACCGATCCAGGAAAGAAGGCAAACAATGTTTCTGATGGCCGTTCTTGCGGTATTCGTTCTGGTGGCGCTGGTGGGGAGTCTCCCGATTTGGCCGCATAGCAAGAAATGGGGTTTTGGGCCCATCAGTGGCGTAAGCCTGATCATATTGATTATTCTGATTCTATTCTGGACGGGTCATTTGTGAGACAGACGGGAAAGAAAAGTAGGCTCGCCACCGCTAGATCCGCGTCGGTGTCCAGGTGGGCCCGGCCGGCCTGAACAAACGATATTCGCGCCGACTACTTTTTCGAAAGCTCGCCCTTGAAACGAATTTCAACATCCTCCCGGCTCAGCGGGTTTTTTGCTCTGGCCAATAAAACCGAATAGACGACTTCATTGCCGGCAAGCTGCGCAGTGATAAACGCCCCATCTTCCGGCAGTTCCTGGTAGATGAACTTCACCTTCCTGCCGTCATCCAGTGTTTTGATCCACTCTTCGTTTGGCATTTTCGCTTCGAGCCCAGCCGGGAAATCAGGGCCGGAATCGTAGCACAATAGAAAGCTCTACAATCCAAGTTCCGGAACGTCTCCTTAATTCCTAGCGGTAATTGAAGCCGATTCTGGGACCGCCTACGTACCCGATCCCGCTCCAGCCGAACGGCTGATACGCGTACGGTTCGCAATACACGCCCGGCGCCGGACTGGGCGCCCAGAGCGGCGCGCCAGGACCACAAGCCGGCCAAACGGGAGCCGCTCCCAAACCGAAATTGCCGCCATATCCGCCTTGTCCAAAGCCGATGTCACCACCAGCGGAGCCACCCTGGCCAAATCCGTTTGCGCCTACTGCGGAAACAAATAACCGCACGGCTAACGAAATTGCATCCGCCGCGAGGAGGCCATGCCCTCCGAAGATCGTTGTACCCAGGTTAAGGAGGCCGCCGAATAAATTCGGAATCAGCGACAAACCCGACCCGATGCCCGAATTTGAGAAGCCCGAATTTCCGAAGCCCCCGTTTCCGAAATCGGAAGCGCCGAAGCCTGAGACTCCAAAATGAGAGCCGCCGAAATTTCCCGTTGTACGTCCAGAAGAAAATGATGAGAACGATGAGAAGCGCGACGGTGGCAGCAGATTTGCCGAGAAGTGATTTGAACTAAATCCCAGACTGGATTCGCGCGCGTTCGACGAAGTCGCGCGATTCGGCCCGAACGACGAAAATCCCGAACGATTCCGGCCAAAGGAGGCATTTCCTGAATTTTCGAAGGAACGCCATTGGCTGTCATTTCGCACGGTGTTCCCGAAGCCGCGAGACATCTCCGTTCCGCCACCACGGCTCACGTTGCCGAAGGCACGCCACCCGCCACCCGTTGCATTCCCCGAAATGCGAGCCGACGCGAGCATGGACTGCCCGGTCGAGTTTCCAAACGACTGCCACTTGCCCATCGTGCCGCGTGATTCTTGCACCGCCGGTTGCGAAGCTCCGAAGCGGCCAGGATTGCGAGAGGTTTCTGAGGAGCCGAAGGTCCCCCCTCCCCAGTTGGAATTGCGCGCGAAATTCCCGGACGGTCGAGAGGAATATCCTCCGGACTTTGCGTACGAGCCGCCGTTTATTCGTCCGCTGTTCTTGCTCCCACCCTCCATGCGAGCGGACGAAACGCGACTGCTGCCGCGAGAGCCGCCGTAAGAATGTCCGCCCCCTTTGAAGCTGGCCCCTTTAGAGCTGGAGTGTCCGCCGCCGTGGAAGGCGCCTCCTCCATGGGAGCTTCCGCCGTGGGAGCCCCCGCCTCCCTTGGACCCTCCGGTGCGCCGAGCCGATGCCGGCGCCGGCACGCCAATAAGAGCAAGCGCTGCGACAAATGCGAATAGAGCTTTCGAGAAGGCAGGTTTCATCATTTCCATCCCTCCGCTCGATTGGGCAGACCCGCGGGCTGGCGCCGTGGCCTGAAGTCACCTGTAATCTAGTTGCTCTGATTCAATCCGGCCCCCCCGGGTTGCGCCGAAAAACGAAATCGTATCCATGGTGAGCCCAGGTCTGAGCCCACAATACACCCCACAACAGACAGATAGAAACACTGTTCCCCGCCCACGCAGTTTTCCACAAAAATATCCCAGTTTTTCCTGTGTTACTCTGTGCCTCTGCGCCTCTGTGGCAACCCAGGAGGATTTCATGAAACACGCGCCGGGATTTCTGGCCATCGTCAATGACGCGAAGACTCGCGTGAAGGAATTGAATTTTCGCGATGTGAAAAAGCGGCTCGACGCGGGCGAGAATTTCACTCTGGTGGACGTGCGCGAAGACAACGAATGGGCGCGCGGCCACCTGCCGGGAGCCATTCACCTCGGCAAGGGCGTCATCGAGCGCGACATCGAGTTGGCCGTTCCCGACAAGTCCGCGACGCTGGTCCTCTATTGCGGCGGCGGTTTCCGTTCCGCCCTGGCCGCGGATAACCTGCAAAAGATGGGCTACAAGAATTGCATTTCCATGGACGGCGGCTGGCGCTCCTGGACCGAAGCGGGTTTTCCTACCGAAAAAGACTAGACCGCCTTTAGGTTCAGTCGGCGGAGAATCGATTTCGGTTCCAGGAACGGGGCGCAGCGGAAGCCCTTAAAGATGGAATGTTTCCAAAAATGTATTGGGAGTGAGAATCTGAACGCCTTGGAAAGGGTGGAGCGCGATTAGGTCGGCGTCGCCGGTGACGATGTATTCCGCTTGCCCGCATACTGCAAGCTCCAGCAATTTATCGTCCTTAGGGTCGCGGCAGGCAACGATTTGCACACTGATGTCGATCCATTGGGCCTCGCGCGTCAGAGCGGCGAGAAAGCGTCGAATATCCTCCTCATTAACATAACGACGGAATTGCTTTCTACTTAGAACCTCGTAAAGTTCAGCCAGGACAGAAAAAGAGAGCAGGATTTTCCCCCTCCGCAAGGCGAGATCAAGAGCCTTTCGAGGTTTCGATTTGCTCAGCAGTAACGCACTTACAAGTACGTTAGTATCAAAAACGGTGCGCAACTATTCGCCTTTGAGCAATGAATCCAACAATTCAGGAGTGAGTCCGCGGGCTCTTGCCTTCTGTCCGACCTCCTCGAGGATTTGTTCCAGGGGCGGGTTTTCGCCGAAAGTGAGCTCGCGAAGCCATAGGCCCAACAAAGCCTGTATTTTTCGCTTCTGATCAGGGTCGGCCGAGTCATAAGCCCTCGCCGTTTGGGGATCGAGTGGAATCGTGATTGTGGGGTTGACCATCTTTCTTCCCGGCCTTCGTCTATTGTACTTTGTCCGATGAAAATGATGGCATAAAATCTTTCGCCGCGGGCTTGCGCGTTTTGCATCCAACGATTATCTTTTAGGGATTCAACCGTACGTCGCGACGCCGCTGGGGCGTGGTCCAATCGGTAGGGCACCTCACTGTTAATGAGGACGGTGTTGGTTCGAGTCCAACCGCCCCAGCCAAATCTTTCGCTGCCAATTTTGACTTGCTTTGTAGGGCCGGGCTTCAGCCCGGCCGCAAATCCACCCTAAAATCGGCTTTAGCCGCTGAAGCTGAGGTTGATTGCGGCTCCGCTGCGTTGTGTTTCCCACGTTAAAAGGTTTTTGTTATTTTGGCGCGAGAGCCCGCACATACTTCCGCCGATAGGTATGGTCCATTGGGTGTGGTTTTGGGGTAGGCGGCGGAAGCAGGTCGGAGGGAAGATCGTGCCGGCCCAGCCCTCAATCCCCTAAAGGGATCCTCGGCTCGTCTTCCCTCCTACGGGTGTTACTGTTTGCACGCCGTAGGCCAAACACAAGGCGCTGAAAACACAGTGTTTTCATTCGCGTACCCCGGTAAAAAAGCCATGCCGCTGGAAATTTTTCCGGGGAAATTTTACGCATCGCGCAAAATTGGCAGTTCTGCGCCCTGAACACCGCTTCCAAACGAGAAAATCATTTCCTATAGGGGGAGGCCCCGGGAAGACTTCCTATTTCGAGTGAAAAATTAATGACTGAGACTATGCCTGCAAGTTTGACTCCCATGCGGCAGCCTGCTACGTTGTAGGATTACGATGGGCGTATTTTACCCGCAGTGTGCTGAGCCGGCAGTGGGGGCGGTCTTCGCAACATGGGCCAGACGAAAATAGTGATCCGGGGCGCGCGCCAGCACAATCTGAAAAATATCAGCCTCGAAATTCCGCGCAACACGCTGACCGTCATCACCGGGCTTTCCGGCTCCGGCAAATCGTCGCTCGCGTTTGACACGATTTACGCCGAGGGACAGCGCCGCTACGTCGAATCGCTTTCCGCCTACGCGCGGCAATTCCTCGACCAGATGGAGCGGCCGGAAGTGGATTCCATCGAGGGCCTCTCGCCGTCGATCGCCATCGAGCAGAAAACGACCACGCGCTCGCCGCGCTCGACGGTCGGCACCATCACCGAAATTTACGATTACCTGCGCGTGGTCTACAGCTCGATCGGCACGCCGCACTGCCCGAAATGCGGCAAGCCGATCACGCGCCAGTCCACCGACCAGATCGTGCGCTCGATCCTGCAAGGCGAGCTGGCGCAAGAGCGGCGACCGCGTGATGATCCTCGCGCCGGTCGTGCGCGGCCGAAAGGGCGAATACCGCCAGGAGCTCGAGAAGCTGGCACGCGACGGCTTCGTGCGCGCGCGCATCGACGGCGACCTCTGCCCGCTCGACGATCCGCCGCGCCTCGACAGGCGCAAGAATCACACCATCGAAGTCCTGATCGACCGCCTGCTGGTCAAGCCCGGCATCGCGGGGCGGCTCGAGCAATCCATCGCCACGGCGCTCAAGCTGGCCAAGGGGCTCGTCACCGTGGTCGTGGTCGACGGGACCGAGCAGGTCTTCTCCGAAAAAATGGCCTGCAGCGAATGCGGCATTTCCGTGCCGCAACTCGAGCCGCGCTCGTTCAGCTTCAATTCGCCGTACGGCGCCTGCCCGGCGTGCAACGGCCTCGGCTCGAAATACGATTTCGATCCGGCGAAGGTGATTGCGGATTGGACGCGGCCGCTCTTCGAGGGCGGACTCGGTCCCGGCTCGGGCTCGGCGTATTTGAGGCGCAAGCTGGAGCTGGGAGCGATGGCGCACGGATTCGACCTCGGTCCGTGCCATTCGAAAAGTTTCCGCGCGACGCACAGAACCTGATTCTCTACGGCAATCCGCCGTCGAATGCTAAGAGCAACGGCGGCGGAATGTCGCGGGCAGCCGCCGCGAAGGCCGCGAAAGCGCTTCCCGGCTTGCATTTCCAGGGCGTCGTTGGTTTTCTCGAAAGCAACTTCGAGGAATCGGAGTCAGACACGTACCGCGAGTGGATCACGCAGTACATGTCGCCCGTGCCGTGCGCGGTGTGCGGCGAGCAGCGATTGCGTCCGGAAAGCCTGGCCGTGAAAGTGGGCGGCCGCTCCATCGCCGAATTTACGGCGCTGGCGATGTCCGATGCGCGCCCCGCGGTGGACAAGATTCGCAAGAGCCTGACCGAGCGGCAGATGGACATCGCCGGCCGCGCGCTCGCCGAAATCGCCGCGCGCCTCGATTTTCTGCTCGCCGTCGGACTCGGTTATCTCAGCCTGGACCGCTCGGCCGCGACGCTTTCGGGCGGCGAGGCGCAGCGCATTCGCCTGGCGACGCAGATCGGCTCGCAACTGCGCGGCGTGCTCTACGTGCTGGACGAGCCGTCGATCGGCCTGCACGCGCGCGACAACGACCGCCTGATCACTTCGCTCGAAAAATTGCGCGACCTCGGCAACACGGTCCTCGTCGTCGAGCACGACGAGGAAACCATTCGCCGCGCCGACTACGTGGTGGACCTCGGCCCCGGCGCGGGCAATGCGGGCGGGCACCTGGTGGCCAAGGGCCGCCCGGAGGAAATCGAGCAGAGCGCCGATTCGCTGACGGGGCGTTACCTGCGCGGCGAGCTGAAGATTGCCGTGCCGACGAAGCGCCGCGCGCCCAACGGCAAATCGATTCGCATCCTCGGCTGCGAGGCCAACAATTTGAAAGACGTCGACCTCGAACTGCCGCTCGGCATGCTGACCGTGGTGACGGGCGTTTCCGGCTCGGGAAAATCCACTCTGGTGAACGACATTCTCTATCGCGCCCTGGCGCAGTCGCTCTATCGCTCGATGGAACGCCCCGGCGCATTCCGCGCGATCGAGGGCGCCGAGCAAATCGACAAGGTCATCGAGATCGACCAGGCGCCCATCGGCCGCACGCCGCGCTCAAATCCCGCGACGTACACGGGCGTCTTCGCGCCGATCCGCGAGCTCTTCGCCATGCTGCCCGAATCGCGCGAGCGCGGCTACAAGCCCGGCCGCTTCAGCTTCAACGTGAAAGGCGGCCGCTGCGAAGCCTGCCAGGGCGACGGCCTGCGCCGCATCGAAATGAATTTCCTGCCCGACGTGTACGTCACCTGCGAAGTCTGCCGCGGCCGCCGCTACAACGCGGAGACGCTCTCCGTGCGCTACAAAGGCCATTCGATTTCCGACCTGCTGGACATGCCCATCGTGGACGCGCTGAAAGTTTTGGAGAATATTCCGCAAATCCGCGTGAAGCTTGAAACGCTGGTGGACGTCGGCCTCGGCTACATCCAGCTGGGCCAATCCTCCACCACGCTTTCCGGCGGCGAAGCCCAGCGCATCAAACTCGCGAAAGAGCTTTCCAAACGCCAGACCGGCCGCACGCTCTACATTCTGGACGAGCCCACCACCGGCCTGCACTTCGACGACGTGAAAAAACTCCTCGACGTCCTGAACCGCCTGGCCGACCTCGGCAACACCGTCCTGGTCATCGAGCACCACCTCGACGTAATCAAGCAAGCCGACTGGATCATCGACCTAGGCCCCGAAGGCGGCGAAGGTGGCGGCCGCATCGTAGCGCAAGGCACGCCCGAGCAAGTTGCCAAGGTGAAAAAATCGTATACGGGGCAGGTCCTCGCTCGGGTCTTGAATGGGGCGAATGGGAGTCACACGTGACTTCTTGGATCACGAAGATTGTTTGGTCTTGCGGGAGGCGTCCCTCGCACGCCGAGCGGGGGTAGACGATTGCGGGGACGCTACTTCCAACGACATATGAATAGAGTCGACCAAGCGAGTGCACGCAGACATGAGCCGTGCCAGCACCTTAATTCGCTCACTGCAAGAGACAACACTAAGTGGATGGGGATAGTTCATGCGATGATTAATCTCTCCCCACAATTCTTCAGCTAGAGTTCTGACTTGGACTTCGCACGTGAACTTCGTGACACTCCTCGTTTCGAATACGTACTGAACACTGGTGTACATCGTGTCGCTGAGAACACTCCGGCTGCCCCGGAACTGCCAGCGGAAGTCACAGCACAGCGAATAAAGCAGACGCACCCGGATGGAATTCGACAGCTAACTAGAGCCTATGGACAGGACCAAATTAACCTCCCTCTCGGTTACGAGAAAATGTCTTGCAAGCCTCGTTTGCCGCGTTATACAGTGTGACGCTAGGCGAAGACAAGGCGAAATGCTGGTTCGGGTGAATGATGCGCTGTTTTGGGTTGGAAGGATGAGATAGATTCTATGCGGGAGCGGAATCAATTCATTGCCTCCACGACGCCCACTGCGAATCTTCCACATAACCCCCATACCCAACCTGGCGAGCGTCGCAAAATCTGAAAAGTTGTACGCAAATTCGTTGCTGCAAAAGAGGAAAATCGGTCACGAGAATATTGCGTATCAGCATGCGCAAGGGAAACGTGCGACGAAACTTGTAGCGAAACCACCCATGGGAGTTATTCATGACTACGTTCCGTTCTATTTCGCCCCACGATCTCCCATGCTCGGGGCAATTAATCAGGGGAGGGTTGAAGGCTGCGAGTACCGTCAGCAGGACATCGCTCATCTTGTAACGACCGTGGAGACCGTCGTGGATGAAGGTCTAACGTTCGTGTTCTACGATTACAATGCAACTCTAGACTACGCGGATTGTTACAACAACCTGAGGGACCTAGACAAGATCGATTGGGACCTGTTTTACGAACGACCCAGACTCGACGGTTATTGCACGTGGTGGTTCAGCACTGCGAACAACCCGAGATACATTCGCCGGATGGAGACGCGTCAAGCGGAGTTCTTGGTGCATCGGATTGTCCCTCTGAACCTAATCACTTGTGTGGGAGTGTACGGTGAGGAAAAGGCTGAGGCGGTTCGGCAAATTTTTGATGACGAGGACATTGATATACCAGTTGAAGTGAAGCGCGACTGGTACTTCTGAGGAGAGCGTAAGTATGACTGTTCGAATTAAGCGTGGCGATCTCTTGAAAGAGGATTCGGACGCAATCGTAAATACGGTGAATTGCGTTGGCGTGATGGGCAAAGGAATTGCCTTGCAGTTCAAACAACGCTGGCCACAGAACTTCAAAGAGTACGAGGCAGCTGCGAAAAGAGAAGAGATTAAGCCGGGCAAAATGTTTATCTATGACCTGGGTGAATGGGAGAGGCCTCGATACATTATCAATTTCCCAACGAAGGTGCACTGGCGGGGAGACTCCAAGCTTGAATTCATCGAAGACGGTCTTCGTGATCTCGTTAGGCAAGCAAAGCGCATGGGCATCAAGAGTATTTCTATGCCTCCGCTTGGATGTGGGAACGGTGGTTTGGATTGGGACGACGTAAAGGAATTGATTTTTGCCGCTTTCCAGGACGATCCAGACATCAGTGCGAACCTGTTCGAGCCGGTGGGAGCTCCACCCGCTCGGGAAATGGCGATTAAGACAGAGAAACCAAAGATGACGGCTGGTCGCGCAGCGATCATCAAAATCATTTCGATCTATCGCGAGTTGGAGTATGGGTTGACGAGGATTGAAGTGCAGAAGCTGGCCTATTTTCTGGAAAGGGCTGGTCAGCCGCTCAAGCTTAAATTCCGAAAAGATAGCTACGGCCCATATTCAGATACGTTGAGACACGTGCTAACGGCTCTCGACGGCCACTACATCATCGGTGTCGGTGATTTCGCCGGGGAATCGGATATCGGTGTTTTACCAGGTGCTGTGACTGAAGCCGACAACTTTATAAAATCAAGCGGTAACGCCGATCTAGCTGACCACGTTGAACGGGTTCGCCAGCTCATCAAAGGCTTCGAAACGCCATACGGTATGGAATTGTTGGCGACTGTTCATTGGGTTGTCACTGTAGAAAACGCCCGTACAGTGGATGATGCGATTGCTGCGGTTCATGGATGGAATTCGAGGAAAAAGGCAATTCTACGGGAAGATCATATCCGTCGGGCTTGGGAAAGACTGAGTGATGGAGGTTGGTTTAAGCCCCCACGGACCGACAGGCACTCGCTTTCATTCAAAAACTGAGAATTGTAACCCGCGTCTTTCTACGACGCGCATCCGGTACACGATAATGAATACAGATAAAATTTGTCAGGTCGAGGCGCAAGAGGACTTCGTAGAGAAATTGACAGTCGCTAGGGCGGGTGGCCCGGGCTTAGTGGAATTTTGAATTTGTGGGTGCCCCGTCCCTCGGTGTTGGAAGGGCGGGGCTTTCATCGGGCTATCCTGGCGGTTTCATGAGGGCGTTCAGGGAGAGCTAAGAATGGTTGTCCCAGCAGGCTGCGGAAAAAAAGCCTTGTTCTGTCATTCTGAGCGAAGCGAAGAATCTCTCTTCGATTTCAGTATAAGAAAAGAAACAAGGAGGGATTCTTCGCTTCGCTCAGAATGACAGAGGCTTGAGTTTTTCCGGGCGGGTGGCCCGGGCTTTGCGGGATTTTGAATTTGTGGGTGCCCCGTCCTTCGGCATTGGAAGGGCGGGGCTTTTTTCCCGGTTATCCTCACTTGGGCAAGAGAGAATGAACCCACGCTTCAGGGGCTGAAGCTCACCACGATACGCAACCTGAATGGCCGAGCTGCCCTTCGTTCGTCATGATGGAAAGCTCGGCCCTTCGGAGGACAAAACCACACAGGCTGAAGCCTGCGCCACTCGTTAGATTTGTCCGATCCCGCCGTCCACGTTGATTTCCACGCCGGTGATGTACGAAGCGTCTTGCGAAGCGAGGAACGCCACTGCGCCCGCCACTTCTTCCGGCTTTCCAAAGCGCTTCATCGGGACTCTTTCCTTCACTCCCTTTGCGAATTCATCGATGGCTTCCTGGGGCAGCCCGGTCCTGCTAAAAATCGGCGTCTCAATCGGGCCTGGCGCGACCGTGTTGACGCGGATGCCGCGGCCTAAGAGTTCCGCTGCGGCGGTTCTGGCGAGGGAGCGCAGGGCGGCTTTCGTTCCCGAATACGCGCTGGCGCCAACGGTGCCGTTGCTGTCCACAACGCTGGTATTCAGGATGATCGACGCGCCGTCATTCAGAAACGGCAAGGCTTTCTGAATCGTGAAGTAAGCGCCCTTGATGTTGATGTCAAACTGTTCGTCGAAGTCGCTTTCGGATGTTTCTGCAAGCGGCGCAAATTTGGCGATTCCCGCGTTTACGAACAGCACGTCAATTTTGCCCAACTTCCGCGAAACCTCGGCAAACAGTTTGTCAATGTCCGTCAGGTTCGCTACGTCCGACTGCACGGCCACTACGCCGTTTCCGATCGTCTTTACCGCATCATCCAGGGTCTTCCTGCTTCGGCCTGAGATGGCAACATGCGCGCCTTCTTCCTGCAGGCGTTTCGCTGTCGCGAGGCCAATGCCGCTGTTCCCGCCGGTCACTACCGCAACTTTTCCTTCGAGTCGCTTCATGTTCGTCTCCTTTTGCTCACCGATTTTCCGTCTGGCCTTCTCCGGAGGCATCCCTGCCGCCGGAACCAGCATCAAAATGATTTCGATATTTAGATGAGTATCGAAATGATCGGATGCAGATTATTTGGCATTATTTTCGGCGGCGTGAAATCCCGGCTGGCATCGCGGTCAATGAATTCGTTACACTGAGGTTAAGCCATGAACCGTTCCGAAATCGAAAAAATATCGAAAGCGCTGGCCGACGAGACGCGCCTCAGGATCTTTGAGGCCATCTCGGCAACCGAGCACATGACCTGCAGCAACATCGTCTCGATGCGCGGCGTGACCCCCGCAACCGTTTCTCACCATCTGAAAATTCTGAGTGAAGCCAAACTGATCGACTGCCGCCGCGAAGGGCAATTCGTCTATAGCCATGCTGTCCCAGAAACCATTACGGCATACGCGCAGGCGCTCGCACAAATCGCGCGAGGCAAGAAAGCTTCGCGCCGCCGATGAATCGCGTGCGCAGGCCGTAGAGTCCGTGTGACGACTCGATTGCGAACCGGCCAGCGGCCAAAGCCAGGTTTACGCCAAGCACGTTACGGCACGGCTTGAAGCCGTGCCCTACAAAGATTCGCAGATACTGCGAATGCCCCTGCAGGACGGGTGGACCGGGCTTTGGGGAAGTTTGAATTGTGGCGCATTCAGCCGACCTATCCTGCGTTCGAAAGTTTCAACGCCATTGCAAGAATGGGTTTGGCCCATTCCGGGGCCGTCGTTAGATCGCACGAATCCGTGATCCTGCGGCGGTCCATGTGAAGCAGCAGTCTTGGTTGCGGAGCGATTCCCTTTCGCGGGTCGCCCTCCTCACTGTTGTCAGAGACGCGAAGCTCGGTAAGGCTTGGCATGAGGTCCACAAGATTGAGGCGGCTACTCTCGTACCTTTCGCGGATCTTGGACTCGGGGATGTCGTGTCCGCCGGCGGCGACTCTGGAACGCACACGGGCAATATGAAGCTCGGGGTTGGAGAGGCCCACGTACCAGACGCGCACTTCTATTTTTTCGGAGATAGCTCGGCGGAGGAGGGCGGCGATGGTGTGCCCTCCGAGCGTGGTTTCGAAGGCAAAGTCCAATCGTTCGGAGATGGCGCGTTCCAGCAATCGTTTTCCCTGGAGCCAGGCGGCGCTGCTCGCTTCCTCCTGGGTCATGCCGGGATTCGTGGAGCGGAACCGCAGGGCTGCTTCGTCCGGGTTGAAGTATTCAGCGGCACTTTCGCGGATCATCGCGCCGCCCACGCTGCTCTTGCCCGCGCCATTCGTCCCGGCAAGAACGTAAATGCAGGCGGTATGCTTTCGGCGAACCACGTTTGCGGGCATCTCGTTTAGGTGTGGGAGCGTCTACGCGCGGCCGCGACCGCGGCTTTTCCAAGCTGCTTCGACGAGGCACTGAAGGCGGCCTTGATTCCGGCGCGCGATTTCACGGATTGCATCCGTTCGAGCAACGCATCGAATTCGCCGTTCAGCGCGTCGAGTCTGGATTGCGCCCTCCCCGAGAGCTCGCCATATTCCTCCATCGAAAGCAGGACCGCCTTGGGAGTCTCGTGCTTGGTGATCAGAACCATGCCTCCCTGCAGGACGCTGTCGAGAACTTCGCCGAGTTTGTTTTTGGCCTCAGTCGCGCTGATTTTGACGGCCAATTCGCCCCGGCGATTGCGAATCGCAGTTGCGGGGTACCGCTTCAAACGACTGCCTGGAATCGCCAATGTCATTCTCCTATCGAGCGAACCGCAGGTGCTCGAATCTTTTGCGCGTTTAACCCATTTTAACTAATTTAGCTATATCAGTCAAATTGAAATGGAAAGCGGGGTTTTTTGGGCGGCATCCGCGAGCTGGCATCCGAGACTCCACGCACTTGCGCGCGGCAGAAACTGCCGCTACAGTGATTGGAGTGTCCTAGCGCGCCTGTTCCCCCGACAGCGCCTTGCCACTCTGAAATGGCTTACGACGATCAAAGTCCGTCCGGTGCAGCGCCAGTCAGGGCTCGTTCGAATGATCCTGTGGACAGCGCCCCGGACGATGTTCCACCCTCCGCCATGGACCCTCTCGAGCCTGGGCCGCAGAATCTGCACGACATTCCACTTCCGCGGCACGCGCCGCAGTTTCGCGCAGGAATCTCCGACGATTTGCGTGTGCCCTGGGGTTGGATGGAGGTGGCGCTGTTCGTGATTCTGGGAGTGATTGGCAGCGTCGCGATCACCTGGGGCGCGGCCGAGATTGCGGTGCGGTTTTTCGGGGTGAATTCGAACGAAGTGTTCGGGGAGACGATGAGCACGGCGAAGTCGATCGTGGTCCTGGCCAGCCAGGCGGCAATCGACGGCTTCGCGATCCTGTACCTTTACCTGATGCTGCTTGCGCGCACGGAAGCGCCCTTCTGGCCGTCGATCGGCTGGCGCGAGATGCTGCGCGGCGGAGGAAAAATTCGCGACTCGGCGCTGCGCTTCCTGGCGGGCGGCGCGGCGCTGGCCGTGGTGGTAACGTTCGCGGGCGGATTTCTCAATTCGAAAGAAACGCTGCCGATCGAAGAGCTGCTGAAGGCGCGCGTCAGCATCCTGCTGTTCGGCATTCTGGGCGTGCTGGTTGCCCCGCTGGTGGAAGAAACCGTTTTCCGCGGCTTTCTTTATCCGGTGATTGCGCGCCGCCTGGGCATCGCGGCGGGGATTGCGATCACGGGGACGCTTTTCGGATTGATGCATGCGGCGCAGTTGTGGGGCGGATGGGGGCAGATCGCGCTGCTGATTTTCGTGGGCGTTGTGCTCACGTGGGTGCGCGCTCGGACCGGGACTGTGGCGGCCAGTTATCTCGTGCACCTTGGCTACAATGGATTGCAACTTGTCGGGTATCTGGTATACGTCGTCAGCGGGGCGCATCACTAGCGGGTTCAAGTGGCGCAGGCTTCAGCCTGTGGATTTTGGGCCATGCAAGGACAAAACCCCACAGGCTGAAGCCTGCGCCACAAAAATCTTCAGGGGAATCACACATCTTGATGAACGTCGCACAGCCTATTGAATGGACCGGCAAGGGCGTGGTCATGCTCGACCAGCGCCGCTTGCCCGGAGAAGTGATTCGCCACACCTACACCGACTATCGCGAAGTCGCGGCGGCGATCAAGGACATGGTGATTCGCGGCGCGCCGGCGATCGGCGTGGCCGCGGCGATGGGCGTGGCGCTCGGCGTCGAGCGTTCGAGCGCGCAAACGATGGAGCAACTTCGCGCCGAGTTTCCCGGCATTTGCAAGACGATCCAGCAAACGCGGCCGACGGCCGTGGACCTGTTCTGGGCCGTCGAACGCATGACGCGCCGGTTCGAGCAACTCGCGATGGCGAACACGCCGCTCGATGCCACGCGGCGCGCGATGGTGGAAGAGGCCCGCGCGATCCACGCTGAAAAGCGCGCTACCGACGAAGCGATGGGCCGCTTCGGCGCGGCATTGATGCCCGCCACGGGGCAAGTCATGACGCAGTGCAACGCCGGAGCGCTTGCCACGGCGGGAATCGGCAGCGCGCTGGGCGTGATTCGCGTGGCGATCGAAGAGGGCCACAAGCTGAGCGTGCTGGTGCCGGAAACGCGGCCCTATTTGCAGGGCGCGCGGCTCACCGCGTGGGAACTGCACGAAGGCGGCGTCCCGCTCACGCTGATCACCGACAACATGGTGGGACATTTCATGAAGACCGGAAACGTGAACGCGGTCGTCGTGGGCGCGGACCGCATCGCGGCCAACGGCGACACGGCCAATAAAATCGGCACGTACCAGATTGCAGTGCTGGCGCGCGAACATGGCGTGCCGTTCTACGTCGCCGCGCCGGTTTCCACATTCGATCTCACGATTTCTTCCGGAGAGCAAATTCCCATCGAAGAGCGTTCCGCCGAAGAAGTGACGCACATCCGCGGAGTGCGCATCGCTCCCGATGTGAAGGCAGCGCATCCTGCGTTCGACGTCACGCCCGCGCGCCTCATCACCGCCATCATCTGCGAGCGCGGCGTCGCGCGCGCGCCGTACACGGAGTCACTGCGCCGCCTGGCAGAGTCGGTTGCAATCGCAACGCCGGGATAATTATTGGATTTAGGTGCCTGCCAGAACCGCGTACTGCTCTTTCGTGAGAGGGACGACGGAAAGCCTGCCCATGCGGACGAGCGGCGAATCTTTAAACAGTTTGTTGGCCTTGATCTCTTCGAGTGAAACCGGTTTTGCAATTGCTTTCCCCGCTTTGATTTTGACCTTTGGATTTTTTGGATCGGATGCGTCCACGGAAACGACCGTTGCGGTTCCTACGGCGCTCTTGCGCGAGCCGGTCTCGTAGATGATCAGCCGCGCGCCGGGGCTCATTTCGCGCAGGTTCTTTACCGCGGTTGGATTCGACACACCTTCCCAATCCGTCGCGGCGTCTCGCAGCAGATCGGCGAAGGAATATTCCGAAGGCTCCGTCTTGAGCAGATAATCCTGGGACATGAAATTCACCTCCGCGGTTCCGGCGGCCTATTGTATGACTTGCCCTGAAAGCACGAAACTCTCGTCCAATTCGGTAATGACCTCGGTCGATCATAAGCGTGCCCGTTCCGTCCCGAAAGGCACGGGACGGAACGGCCGCTACAAAACCATCCTACGTTGCTGGTGGTAGATTTTGTAGCGGCCGCCCGGTCTTTGGGCGGGCAGCCGTTTGTTTCCCCTAGCGCCAAACTGAGCCCCTATCTCCAAATGCTTTTCCATTGGCGTTCGCGGGACAAAACGATATATTCTCCGGCAGTTCGGATCATCGCAAAATCAATGGGCAAGAATCTGGCGGGCTCGACGCTTCACTGGATGCGTTCCGCGTAAAGACAGATTCCACCACGAAAGAATTGGGGAGGTTAGGATGAAAAAGTTCGCGCTCGTTCTGGTATTTTTCCTGAGTGCACCACTCGCGCTCTTCGCGCAGGGCGCTCCGGAAATTCCATTTGATTCCGTGCCCAACGCAGTGAAGCTTCCAGACGGCATGTACCTCGGCGAAGTTTCCGGCGTGGCCGTAAATTCCAAGGGGCACATCTTCGTTTTCTCGCGCGGGAATACAACAGGCCCGGCCTACGCCGCCAGCGCCGCGCAACTTCTGGAATTCGATAAGGATGGCAAATACATTCGCGAGATTGGCCACAACCTCTACGCGTGGTCCTTCGCGCACACCGTGCGCATCGACAAGGACGACAACATCTGGGCCGCGGACAAAGGCTCCGACATGGTGATCAAGTTCAATCCGCAAGGCCAGGTCCTCATGGTGTTCGGGCGCAAGCAGGAAGCCTCCGACGAAGGAACCGAGCCGCTCAAGCATCCCAAGCCACCGCTGAAACCGGTCGATGGAATGTTCCGCCAGGTGACCGACATGGCCTGGGACGCGGCCGGCGAAACATTTATTAGCGACGGCTATATCAATTCGCGTGTCGCCAAGTACGATAAGAACGGAAAGTGGATGAAGTCATTTGGCGAGCCCGGCGACGGGCCCGGGCAGCTCAATACGCCCCACAGTATCGCGACCGATGACAAGGGGAATGTCTACGTCGCGAACCGCGGCAATTCCCGGATTGAAGTGTTCGACGGCGACGGCAATTACCTGCGCCAAATCAAGATCAGCGAACCGTTTGATTATGCGAATACGGTCCCGATTCTCATGAACAAGCCGCCGGTGGATCAGACAGGAACGATGGGGCCCGGGACTCCTTGGACCGTCTGTATCACTCCTGGACCGAATCAAGTGCTGTACGCGTCCGACGCCTGGCCCGGCCGGGTTTACAAAATCAGCCTGGACGGTAAGGTTCTGGGCAAGCTTGGCGGGACCGGCAGGCAGCTCAAACAATTCGGCTGGGTTCACGAAATCGCGTGCCCGTCTGAAAATGAAATCTACGTGGGAGAGTTGATTAACTGGCGCGTGCAGAAGCTCATCCTGCATCCGGCGAAGTAACGAAAAACTAAAAAGCTCAACACAGAGAGCACAGAGGGCCACAGAGAAACTTAAATGAATGGAGCGGTGAACTGCTTGTCAGGAATTCGCCGCTCTTGTATTTTTCTGTGTTAAAAGTCTTTGAATTTTCCGCGCTCAAAACTCAGACGCCTCGCGTCCCGGGAACGCCAATCTCCCGATTGGCGGCTTGCACGATGCCATTCAGGAGAATGGCGTTCCCAGGGTCATTATCCAGCAGCGCCTGATTCGCGGACCACGCCGGCTTCGCCTCGTTCCCGCGCCATGTATTGATCGTAAATCCAGCGATACGTTTTTTCGAGTCCCACTCGAAGCGGTGTGCTCGGCTCCCAATGGAGATACTTTTGGATCAGCGTGTTGTCGCTGTTCCGCCCGTTGACGCCCTTCGGCGCGCTCAGATCGTAATTCCTCTTGAGCTTGATTCCCGCGATGTCCTCGGCCATGTCCACGAGTTGGTTGATCGTGACCGCTTCGCTCGAGCCCAGGTTGATCGGTTCGAGAATTTCGGAGGTCGTGATCCTTTGAATGCCGTCGGTGCAGTCGTCGATGAACATGAAACTGCGCGTCTGGACTCCGCTCCCCCAGATTTCAATTTCGTGCTTGCCGGCTAACCTTGGCTTCGATCACTTTGCGGCAGATGGCCGCCGGCGCTTTTTCGCGCCCGCCGAACCACGTCCCCCACGGGCCATAGACATTGTGAAAGCGCGCCACGCGCGTCGTGAGGCCGAAATCCTCCATGAAATGCCGGCACATTCTTTCCGAAAATAATTTCTCCCATCCGTAGCCGTCTTCCGCCAGCGCCGGGTAGGCGTCTTCTTCTTTCAGTGAAGGAGCTTCAAAGGTCTTCTGCTTGTCCCCGTTGTAGACGCATGCCGAGGAAGCGTAAAAGAAGCGCTTGGCGCTCCCGTGCTTCAGCGCCGCCTGCAGCAAGTGCGTATTGATCAGCACGGACAGCATGCACAGCGCTTTGTTGTTCTCGATGAAGCCCATGCCGCCCATGTTCGCCGCCAGGTTGTAAATCTCCGCGGCGCCTTTGGCGGCCTTCTCGCAATTTTCCTTGAGATTCAAATCCAGGCACAGATTCTCCACATCGTCAAAGCGCTGGTACCATTCGTCGAACGGTTTGACATCCACAGCTCGAAGATCGCGGTACCCCTGCTTGCGCAGCAATGCAATCAGCGCGCCGCCAATAAAGCCGCCCGCCCCAGCCACTAAAATTTTGTCGTTGATTCCCACAGACATCTCCCCGCTCCACAGACATTTGCACGAACGATTTCACCACGCAAGAGATATAGGATCAATCTATAATTCGTATTAGGTAGCACAGGCTTAAGCCTGTGGGGGAGCACGGGCAATCCTTGCCGCGACTAAAACCCACCGGCTCAAGCTCGCGCCACGCGCCATCAAATACGCGTGATGGTCATCCCCCTTGCATTGATATATATCATTGATATATACTATACGGATGCCAAAAGCCAAAATCGCAAAACTGTTCAAGAATGGCCGTAGCCAGGCCGTCCGCCTCCCCAAGGAATTCCGCTTTGAAGGCGATCGGGTGCGGGTGCGGCGCGTTAAGGAAGGGGTCCTTCTCCAGCCCATGCTTACGGATGTCCGCCAATGGTTTGCGGAGTTGGACCGGCTCAAGGCGGGCGGGACTTTTCCGGCGAGAGCCAAACAACGGAAACCACGCATTCGCAGGTACTTTGATTGAAGTATCTTCTAGACACCAACGTATGCATCGCACTCATCAATGAGCGGCCCCTTTCTGTCCGCACGCGCTTCGACAAAGAACTCAGCCAAGGCTCGGAAGTCTACGCTTCCTCCGTCGTGGTCTTCGAACTCTGGTATGGCATCTCAAAGAGCCTGCGTCGCGAAGCGAACGCTCGACTCCTTGTCGGATTTCTTTCCGGACCGGTCCACGAACTTGCATTCGACGAGCAAGACGCCCGATTTGCCGGCGAACTTCGCGCCGAAATGGAAACCATTGGCAGGCCAGTTGGCGATTATGATTTGCTGATCGCGGGGCAAGCCCTGCGCCACAAAATGACGCTGGTAACGGCTAACGCGAGGGAGTTTGGCCGAATCAAGACTCTTTCTTGGGAAGATTGGTCGAAGTCTTGACACGACGGGTCAGTGCTTCTGACATGCTATACGCCTTTGAGAATCAGGTTGACTCACATCTTTTCCACAACGCTTTCAACCAGCGGCCGGACTTATCCTTGACATTTAAGAAACCGATGCTATGATCGTTGGGCTGTACGGTAGCCTGCCTGCTGGACAGGAGGCCATTGCTCTTTGACAAACTGGGTAAGATGAGATGTGCCAGAACCCGTTCGATTGACCTTGGCATGCAAATGCCAGGGGATTGAGTGAATCGAGCGATAAAAAGTTCGCTTGGAAAACTTAGGTCCGACTCTCAGAAATGACAGTCGGGCTTTTTTGTTTTCTAAGCAGCCAGTTTCACACGAGAGTTTGATCCTGGCTCAGAGCGAACGCTGGCGGCGTGCTTAACACATGCAAGTCGAGTGCGCAGTTCTCTGTAGCAATACAGGGGATGGGCGCACGGCGCACGGGTGCGTAACACGTGGGCAATCTGCCCTCGGATGGGGGATAACCCCGCGAAAGCGGGGCTAATACCGCATGACATTCCGAAGACTCCGGTCTTTGGACTCAAAGGCCGCAAGGCCGTCTGAGGAGGAGCCCGCGCCCGATTAGCTAGTTGGTGAGGTAACGGCTCACCAAGGCTTTGATCGGTAGCCGGTCTGAGAGGATGGCCGGCCACACTGGAACTGAGACACGGTCCAGACTCCTACGGGAGGCAGCAGTGGGGAATATTGCGCAATGGGCGAAAGCCTGACGCAGCGACGCCGCGTGGGGGATGAAGCTTCTCGGAGTGTAAACCCCTTTCGACCCGGACGAATGACCCGCAAGGGTTTGACGGTACGGGTATAAGAAGCCCCGGCTAACTACGTGCCAGCAGCCGCGGTAATACGTAGGGGGCCAGCGTTGCTCGGAATTACTGGGCGTAAAGGGTTCGTAGGTGGTGCGGCAAGTTGGAAGTGAAATCTCTGGGCTTAACCCAGAGGCTGCTTTCAAAACTGCCGTGCTCGAGTGCGAGAGAGGCCAGTGGAATTGCAGGTGTAGCGGTGAAATGCGTAGATATCTGCAGGAACACCCGTGGCGAAGGCGGCTGGCTGGATCGCAACTGACACTGAGGAACGAAAGCTAGGGGAGCAAACAGGATTAGATACCCTGGTAGTCCTAGCCCTAAACCATCAGGACTTGGGGTGGCCCGCGTAGGCGGGTCGTCCCGTAGCTAACGCGTTAAGTCCTGCGCCTGGGGAGTACGGTCGCAAGACTGAAACTCAAAGGAATTGACGGGGGCCCGCACAAGCGGTGGAACATGTGGTTCAATTCGACGCAACGCGAAGAACCTTACCTGGGCTTGAACCGCTACTGACCAACGGTAGAAATATCGTCTTCCCGCAAGGGACAGTAGTAGAGGTGCTGCATGGCTGTCGTCAGCTCGTGCCGTGAGGTGTTGGGTTAAGTCCCGCAACGAGCGCAACCCTTACTCGTAGTTGCTACCCGCAAGGGAGAACTCTACGAGGACTGCTCCGGATAACGGAGAGGAAGGTGGGGATGACGTCAAGTCAGCACGGCCTTTATGTCCAGGGCTACACACGTGTTACAATGCACGGTACAGACTGTTGCGAACCCGCGAGGGGGAGCTAATCGGACAAAACCGTGCTCAGTTCGGATTGCAGTCTGCAACTCGACTGCATGAAGCTGGAATCGCTAGTAATGGCGTATCAGATCGACGCCGTGAATACGTTCCCGGGCCTTGTACACACCGCCCGTCACATCACGAAAGTGAGCTGTACTAGAAGTCGCGCAGCTAACCGTAAGGAGGCACGCGCCCAAGGTATGGCCCATGATTGGGGTGAAGTCGTAACAAGGTAGCCGTAGGAGAACCTGCGGCTGGATCACCTCCTTTCTAAACATAGCGGCAAACGATCCTGTGCAGGTGTGCAGGTGAAGTTGCCCAAGCTTCGGAACCTCTCACGGGGATCCGAGGTAATCGCTCGAACGATTCGACCTTCGAGCGGGTTCTGTCAGATCTCATCTTTTTAAACGCGCACTCCATGTGCGCTGCCCAGTTTTCATTGAGCAATCAAACGCGCAAAAGCCCGCCCCTTAACCGGGGCGGGCTTTTTGTTTTTGCATGCCGAATTCTCAACTGGAGTTACATAGTGTGGATCATGGATATGATGTGAGAGTCGATCTTGGAGATCTGGACTACGGCGACACCACCCACGCAGTGGGTCGTGACTCCACCTTTTCCATCCGGACAGTGAAGCGTGCCAGCGACCGTCCAAACGTCATCCTGAAGAGTTGCGTTGAATGGTTCTTCAGACATTATCCGCTTCTTTCCATAGACTGGAATTAGTGCTGATTCGGCGATCCTCACGGCCGTGGCCGAATCGGGCACAGTGCCTCGAGTGTGTTTCGTCTGCGTTCTTGTCGGAACCACGAGCAGCGAAGCAAGGCATATCGCGACGAGGAATTTTATGGCAAGTCGTGTCCAGACTACATGCCGTGCCGCGTGGCGTTCGCCAGCGGTGGTTGCGCGACCGTAGAAGTATTGACTAGTCCCCCGCGCTTTCATTTGTTCATTCTAGATCAAAACTCGCCACACGACGTCATTCCGAAGGACCTGGTTTTGGTCCGAGGAATCTGCTCTTCTCTGCTCGAACCAAAAGCAGATTCCTCACCCTGAGAAGCAGGTTCGGAATGACAGCTCTTGGCGGTTACGCATTCAATAATCGCATCAGCCCTACCGCCGCGTGGGAGAAGGGGGCGGCGCGGTGCGGAACTAAATACAGGGAGCCGGGTGCGCCAGCCGTAGAATTTGCCGGGTGCCCCATGCTTGCGCCTTTTGCAAGGGCGGGGCCTTGGGGCTCCGTCTATGCTACGACCGAAATCTTGAGCTGCGCCGTTTCTCGCTCTACAGGAACGGGCTCTTTAGCCTTCTTCAGGCCATCAGCGGATGGCGTCCTTAGCCATAACTCATGCGTGCTCTACGTCTTTGCCTTCCGTCACAAGTCCAGGGAGTGGTGGGACTTTGACCTTGTAGCCGCTGCGTTCGTTCGCCTCGAATAAGGCGGTGTAATCACGCTGCATGCGCCTACTGCTTTTCATGGATTCATTCTAATTCAAAACCAAGACCACACATTGTCATTCCGAGGACCGCTTTTTGGTCCGAGGAATCTGCTTTTTCGGACGCCAAATTCACAGCAGATTCCTCACCCTGGAAGGCGGGTTCGGAATGACACGCATTCTATGGTTGAGCATTCGGTAGGCGCATCAGGCCCTCGACGGCGTGGGCTGCTTCATCCCTACGGAACAATCACGTCCAAGTCGCGCGCTATTACGATCGGGCCGCTGTATTTTTGGCGGATCTCACGCAACATATCGTTCTCCATGGCATTTCCGAGCAGGCCCCAGTGCGTCAATAGGAGCATCTTGGCTTTGGCCTTTGCGGCAATTTCTCCAAGCTCTGATGCGCTGGTGTGGAACTCACTCTCATACTTCATCCATTGCTCTTCCGACATCGAAAGTTTGTTGGGATTCTGCCCCCTCCCGGAATACACCTCATGAATCAGGGCATCGCAGCCTGCGCAGGCCTCGACCACCGACTGGGCCGGCGATGTGTCTCCCGAAACAACAATGGACTTGCCGCCCGCGTCGAAGCGATATCCCAGAGCTTCCTTCCATGAACCGTGCTTCACAAGGAAAGCTTTTACGCTGATGTTCCCGTCCTGATAGACATTTCCCGGCTGTACATCGTGCGCGTCGACTTTATAGCCCGTTGTGTTGCCGCCCTCAAGTCCGGTTGTGCGCACCTGAATGTCTTCCTTAAATGCCTCGAGAATGTGTGCGGCCATTTCCTTCGTGCCTTCCGGTCCGTACAGCCGCAGGGGCTTTACCCGCTCCTGAATCCAGGGAGTGAAAATCAAATCAGGCAATCCAAGCGTGTGGTCGCTGTGCAGGTGCGTCAGGAACGCAATGTCGAGTTCGACCGGCCGGAGAGCGGGAATCCCGCGCTGAAAAGCCGAATTGGCTTGACGGACCACGCCCGACCCGGCGTCCACCAGGTAGGCCTTTCCGTTTACAACTATGGCCAGCGAAGGTCCCTGGCGATCCGCATTGGGAACTGGGCTCCCTGTTCCCAGAAACACAATCTCAACGTCTTTGGAGGATGCCGTGGGCGTCGCGGGCTGCTGCGACTGCGCCGCTAACGGGATTGCTGCAGCGACGCACGCAATCGTGATGAACAGAGAACGAGACCAACAAAGACGTGCGGGTCGATTTCGCATGAGCAAATCTCCTCGTGTTGGTGGAGTGGCCGCAAGAGTATACAGCCGGAAACGAAGCCGCATTTATTTACGAAGCTTTCTCTCACCCCGCGTGAAGCAATCGCATCAGGCCTACTGCGGCATGCGAAAGGCGCGCGCCGCGGCGCGACACCAGATACAGAGAGCGCGGCATTTTGAGTTGCCGGATGCGGACTTCGGCGAGCAGCTTGCGCTCGACTTCCCAGCGGACGCACATGCGCGGGACGATGGCTACGCCCATGCCCATTTGCACGAAGCGCTTGATGCTTTCGATGGTGGGCATTTCGATGTCGCGATGCAGCGTGCGTGCGGTGCTTCTCGAAGAGCTGGATGACGCGCGAGCGGTAGGGCGACTCGACGTTGTGCGCGATGAAGGTTTCCTCGCCCAGTTCCTTGATGTCCACCGAGCGGCGGCGCGCCAGCTTGTGCTTTGGCGGGACGACGAACGTCAGCTCGTCGCGCAGGATTTCGACGGCCGCGAGTTTCGGGTCCTGCGGGACGTAGGAGACGGTGCCGAGGTCCAGGCGATAATTCAGAACTTCCTGCGGGATGTCGCGCGAAAGCGTGCGGTGCATGATCAGCTTCACGCCGGGGTAGAGTTTCCGGTAGCGCGCGAGGGCCGGGAGCAGCGCGTGGATCGAGCTTTCGTTCACGCCGAGGCGCAGTTCGCCGCGGCCCAGGCTTTTCAGGTCTTCCATTCCCTTCTGGATTTCGTCGCGCAGGTTGAGCAGGCGCTCGGCGTAATCGCGCAGGAGTTCGCCGGCGTCGGTGAGTTTCACCTGGCGCGCGCCGCGCACGAGCAGCGGCTGGCCCACCGATTCCTCGAGCTTGCGGATGACGATGCTCACCGCCGGCTGCGTGCGGTAGAGTTTTTCCGCGGCGCGGGAGAAGCTTTGCTCTTTCGCGACGGTGAGAAATACGTGCAGTTGGGATAGGTCCATGAGGTCCTTTCAAGTGGCGCAGGCTTCAGCCTGTGGGGGTTGGTCCATGTAAGGACTAAAACCCACAGGCTGAAGCCTGCGCCACTGGTGCCGAATTCGGCATCGATATTCCTATAACTGAAGTTTATACGATCCCAGTGTATTATAAATCAAATGAGAGATTCGAGATGGGCGGATCAAGCGGCGCGGTTTTGTCTTGAAGTAGGCGGCGAGAAATAGGAAGGCAAAAATCCAGTCCACGGAGCCGATCGCGAGGACTGGAAGCGGAAGGCGGTGCTGCGAGTAGAGGACGATCAGCGCGACGCCGTAGCTGACTTTCTCCAGAATGGACGGCAGGATCATCGCGCGGTACCGCACGGGATCCGCCGACAGCACCAGAAACAACACTTGCCAGGCCAGGCCCGCTCCCAGAAATCCGTAGAAATATTCCGGATGAGTAATCGGGGGCGGCGTATCCCGCCCGATTTTTCCCTCCATGAAATAAATTGGCGCGAGGATCAGCAATCCGTAGATGCCCGCGACAGAAAAACAATTTCGCGAATCGCTTATCCTCTCACTCGTTCCGATCTATTCCTCAGTGGGCGCCGGGGAATATGAATTCGATAAAGCGCGCGTCTCGATCGCCTCCGTTCCGATATTCGCCGCCATTCGCAATCGTGCTGTTGTCGGCCCAGTTGTAATCACCCGGATTCAACGCCAATTCAATCGCCGGAATCGACGAATCGGGCGGTATCAAGGGCTACAATCAGTTGGGCGGCGAAGTAGCCCCTGCACCTTCATCGACTGATGGGGAAGTACACGCAGGAGCCGCACTTCCGTTTCATTGGACTGCGAGCAGTGGCTGGCTAGAATAGGCGGCCGATCCGGTCTCTGCGTGACTTCGGACAATTCAGCGGTTGACCGGGGAGGATTTCCGCGCACAAATTGTGAAAGTTGGTCTGCGGTTGCATCAGCTCGACGGCAACCGTGTGGTACGGCGTGTCCCCGTCGACCCGTGTTGAGTGAACATATCCGCCGCGCTGGAGGCGAACCTGGGCGTCGGCATTTTTCTGGTGGACGTCCGGCTTGCCCGGAATGCCGACTGTCACGAGTTGATCGCCGATGGCGATGGCGATCGTGTCCTGGTCGTGACGGTGCAGAACGATCGAATCTCCCGGGGAAACTACCACGTTAAACACCTTCACATAGTCATTGTGCGTGGTGAGATGGTGGTGAGGCTCCTGGTCCATGGTGATGACATCAGGACCTTGGGCAAAAAGTGGTAAGGGGAGAAGGCACATCACCGCAAACCAAGCTCTGTCCGTTTTCATATGGTTTCCCATCTTTGCTTTGAATCTATGCCGGATCGAACGTCCAGTCAACCATTCACATAAGTCTTTCTACAACAGACACATAGAAGAATCATCGCGCACATCGCTTTTCCGGCCTGGCCGACACCCCAATTTGCGGTTGTAACACAGAATTAACATTCCTCTCACAGACCATTAAGCCCGTCCCGATAGTGTTCCGGCAGCCCGGTCGTGTGGGGATGGGGTCATATCAAACAAATCATTGCTCTCGTGCAATTGCTCGGGGGGATTTTGGAAGCACCAGGCAATCCCAATTCAGATTCACAGATGATAACCAGTCCTAGGACTACATTTTCAGGAGGAAATGAAATGCGAGTATTCGCAGCAGTGTTGCTGAGCATGAGTGTCGCGGCAATGCCTCTTTTGGCACGCAATGCCGGCGAGACAGGAAAGGAAGACACGCCGGCGGCGGTGAGCAGCGCGGCGTCCCTGCCGGACAAGCCCACGGCAGTGAAGCCGGAAGCCTCGGCCATCGAGAGCGAAATGCAGGATCTTCGCAGCCTGGTGGAGGAACAAAGGGCGGAGCTTGAGTCGCAGCGCGCGGCGCTCAAGGCGCAGCAACTGAAGATGGAAGCGCTCGAAGAAAAGCTGGGCGTGCCCCCTTCGGAATCTGTGACCACACCGGCAACCGAACCGGCAGCCACTCCTGCAATTATTTCGACGGCTATCTCCTCCGCGACACCCGTCTCAACCGCCGCGACTCCTATAGGGACGCCCACCACATCCGCGATGTCCATGTCAGCGCAAGGCGGAGATAAGGAATCACCGCTGTTCTTCAAGATCGGCGGCGCGGAATTCTATCCTCTCGGTTTCATGGACTTGACGGGCATATTCCGCACGACGAACCTCGGGGGAATCGGGACGAGCTTCGGTTCGATTCCGTTTAACAATACCGACCCCGGTCGTCTCAGCGAGTTTCGATTTTCAGCGCAGAACTCGCGTATCGGTTTGAGAACACATGCCATGTTCGGGCCGGCGGATGTGACCGGCTACCTCGAGGCCGACTTCCTCGGGTATCAACCTGCCAACGCCAACGATACGAGCAACAGCAATACGCTCCGCATGCGCCTGTACTGGGTGGACGCTAAATGGGGAAAGATCGAGGTTTTCGGCGGGCAAAGCTGGAGCTTCATGACTCCCAACCGCAACGGGTTGTCCGCGTTGCCCGGTGACCTCTTCTACGGCCAGGAAATGGACACGAACTACTTGTTGGGCTTGACTTGGGCTCGCCAGGCAGGCATTTCGTGTGATCGCGCACCCGACCAATAACTGGGCGATCGGCGTTTCCATCGAAAATCCGGAACAAACTCTTCCGAGCTCTGTGACACTCTCCCTCCTGGCACTGCGCAATGAGGCCTGTGGAGTTTGACTCCAACAGCGGCAATACCAGCAGCTCAACCGCCGTCAACAACCCCAATACTCCCAACCTTGCCCCGGACATCATTGCAAAGACCGCGTTCGACTTCGGCCCCAGCGGACATCATGTCCACTTCGATGTCGCGGGACTGTTCCGCACCTTCAAAGCCGTTAACTCTATTCAATCCACCACACCTATCACTTCCGCCAGCACTATGAACCAACACGATTCATGGCGGGGGTATCGAGGGCGGATTGAACGTGGAGCTGATCAAGAACTTCCGGTTCATCGCCACCGGATTCTGGAGCTCCGGCGGAGGACGCTACATCGCCAGCACCGGCGGCCCGGATGTCATTATCAGGCCGGACGGAACGCTTTCAGGAATCCATTCGGGGTCGGGAATTGGCGGTTTTGAATACCAGGTAAACCCGAAGACGATGCTATACGGATATTACAGCGGAGCGTATTTCGGCCGGAACTTCTCTCAGGTCGTGACCACGGGAGCGGCGACCGGAGGCACAGGCACTTGTACTTTCACAACGAACGTTGGGTACGGCTTTGGTCCAGGCACTGCAGTTAACAGCGTAAGTGGATCAGGCGCCGGTACTTGCGCCACCCCGGCCGGTTCCGCACAACTCCGCCGACCGATTCCTCTACGAGCCGACGTTCGGCATAATCCAGACCCTGTGGAGAAATCCGAGCTACGGCGATCTCAAGCTCATTACCCAATACTCCTACGTGTCGCGAGCACCGTGGTTCGTTGCCAGCGGCCAGCCGGGCACTGCTCACAACAGCATGGTGTACGTCGACCTGCGCTACGACTTGCCGTAGAGCTGGCCGGACAAGCATCAAGGGAAACGAACAACTCCAGGGCGGGCGCCGGATTTCCGGCCCTGCCTTGGAGTTTTTTTGTAGGACAGGCTTCCAGCCTGTCGGGTTTCGTTGAGGGGCTGCAGCGGAAAAGCGACAGGCTGGAAGCCTGTCCTACTCGGCGTCGGGATCGTAATTCAAATTGGGGGCTAGCCAGCGCTCGACGGTGCGCAAATCGAGGCCTTTGCGGCGGCTGTAGTCCTCGACCTGGTCGCGGCCGATTTTTCCGACGGCAAAATATTTCGATTCGGGATGCGAAAAGTAGAAGCCGCTCACCGAGGCCGCCGGATACATCGCAAAATTTTCCGTCAGCGTGATGCCCGTGTTTTTTTCCGCGCAGAGCAGATCGAAGAGCGGGCGTTTTTCGGTGTGATCGGGCAGCGCGGGATAGCCGGGCGCGGGACGAATGCCGCGATAGCGTTCGCGCACCAGATCTTCAGGACTCAGATTCTCATCCTTCCCGTAGCCCCATTCGATGCGCGCGCGTTTGTGCGTGAGTTCGGCGAGCGCCTCGGCGAGGCGGTCGGCGAGCGCCTTGGCCATCAGCGCGTTGTAATCGTCATTGTCTTTTTCAAATTTCGCGACCAGCGGTTCAATGCGCAACCCCGCGGTGACCGCGAACATGCCGAGATAATCCATGCGGCCGCTCTCGCGCGGCGCGACGAAATCCGCCACGGCGTAGCTGGGCTCCTGGTTGCCTTTCACCAGCTGCTGCCGCAGCGTGTGGAACGTCGTGAGCAAATGGCGCGATTCGTCGGCGTACACTTCGATATCGTCCTGAATGCTGTTCGCGGGGAAAAATCCGATCACGGCGCGCGCTTCGAGCAATTTTTCGCGCACGATGCAGGCGAGCAGCTTCTGGCCGTCGTCGAACAGCTCCTTCGCTTTCGGGCCGACGCCTTCCTGCTCGAAAATTTTCGGATAGATGCCGCGCAGTTCCCAGGCGTGGAAAAACGGCGTCCAGTCAATGTAGGGAACGATTTCCTCGAGAGGCACCGGATTGTAGACTCGCGTGCCGAGGAACGATGGCCGCGGCGGCTCGTACGCGGACCAATCGTAAACGGGCTTCTTATTCCGCGCCTCCGCGAACGGCAAGAGAGGCTGCGCCTTCCGCGAGGAATGTTTTTCCCGCGCGCGTTCCTGTTCCTTGCTGTTTTCTTCCGTGAATTTATTTTTCATCTCGGCGCTGAGCAAACTCCCCACGACGCCGACGGCGCGCGACGCGTCTTGCACGTGGATGACGGGCTGGTGGTACGAGGGCGCGATTTTCACGGCCGTGTGCGTGCGGCTCGTTGTCGCGCCGCCGATCAGCAGCGGAACGGTGAATCCTTCGCGCTCCATTTCTTTCGCCACGTGCGTCATTTCCTCGAGCGAAGGCGTGATGAGCCCGCTCAGCCCGATCAAATGGGC
The DNA here is from genome assembly GCA_963804145.1 of uncultured Acidobacteriota bacterium. Lineage (GTDB taxonomy): Bacteria > Acidobacteriota > Terriglobia > Acidiferrales > UBA7541 > Palsa-360. The sequence continues at coordinate 124,104 of CAWDPI010000017.1, forward strand.
GCCCGTTTCGCGCGCGGTTTTCAGGATTTTCTCGGCCGGCACCATCACGCCGAGGTCAATCACTTCGTAGTTGTTGCAGCCCAGCACCACGCCCACGATATTTTTGCCGATGTCGTGGACGTCGCCCTTCACCGTGGCCATCACGATGCGGCCCTTGACCGACACGCCGCCCGCCTGCTTTTCCGCTTCGAGATACGGCTGCAGATACGCGACGGCTTTTTTCATCACGCGCGCGCTCTTCACCACTTGCGGCAGAAACATCCGCCCCGATCCGAAGAGGTCGCCGACCACGTTCATCGCGCTCATCAGCGGGCCTTCGATCACCGCGAGCGGCTTGCCGAATTTTTGCCGGGCTTCTTCGGTGTCTTCCTCGATGTAATCCGTGACGCCCTTCACGAGCGCGTGCGTGAGGCGCTCTTCGAGAGTGCCGCTCCGCCAGGAATCTTCTTCCACCGCTCCCTTCTCTTTTGCTTTCACAGTTTCCGTGAATGCCAGCAAACGTTCGGTTGAGTCGGGACGCCGGTTCAGCAACACGTCCTCGACGAGATTCAGCAGGTCCTTGGGAATCTCTTCATAGACCGCGAGCTGGCCCGCGTTCACGATGGCCATGTCGAGGCCGGCCTGGATCGCGCGGTACAGAAACGCGGAGTGCATCGCTTCGCGCACCACATTGTGTCCGCGGAAAGAAAACGAAATGTTGCTGACGCCGCCGCTCACCTTCGCATAGCGGGAGCTTGGCCTTGATCTGCCGCGTGGCCTCGATGAAATCGACGGCGTAATTGTTGTGCTCTTCGATGCCCGTCGCCACGGTCAGAATATTCGGATCGAAAATAATATCTTCCGGAGCGACGCCGGCCTCTTCCGTGAGAATCCGGTAGGCTCTCGTGCACACTTCCATTTTGCGCGTGAGCGAATCCGCCTGACCCTTTTCGTCGAACGCCATCACCACCATCGCCGCGCCATACCGCCGCACGAGGCGCGCGCGCTGCCGGAAAGCCTCTTCGCCCTCCTTCAGGCTGATGGAATTGACGATGCCGCGGCCCTGAATGCATTTCAGGCCGGCCTCGATGATTTTCCAGTTCGAGCTGTCAATCATGATCGGCACGCGGGCGATGTCCGGCTCCGCGGCGATGTGGTGCAGAAACGTGGTCATGGCCTGCTCGGAATCGAGCATGGCTTCGTCCATGTTGATGTCGATGATCTGCGCGCCGTTTTCCACTTGCTGCCGCGCCACGGAGAGCGCCGCTTCGAGTTCGCCGGCGAGAATCAGCTTGGAAAATTTGGGCGAGCCGGTGACGTTGGTGCGCTCGCCGATGTTGACGAAGCGCGAATCCGGACGCAGCACCAGCGGCTCGAGCCCGCTGAACCGCGTGTAGCGCTCCGGCTTCGAGAGAACGTGCGGCGGGATTCCGCGCACCGCCTCGGCAATCGCGCGGATATGGGCGGGCGTCGATCCGCAGCAGCCGCCGGCGATGTTCAGCCATCCGTTGGACGCAAATTCGCGCAGATCGGCGGACATCGATTCCGGCGTCTCGTCGAATCCGCCGAACGCGTTGGGCAGCCCTGCGTTCGGATGGCAACTGATGTGGACGGGCGCGAGATGCGAAAGCTCCTCGATGTACGGGCGCATCTGCTTCGCGCCGAGGGCGCAGTTGATGCCCACGCTCAGCAGGTCCATGTGCGAAACGGAAATCCAGAACGCTTCGACCGTCTGCCCGGAAAGTGTGCGCCCGCTCTGGTCGGTGATGGTGACGGACACCATGACCGGCACGCGATGCCCGGAGGCTGCAAAATATTCGTCGTTGTACTGGCTGATGGCGAAGAGCGCGGCCTTGGCGTTCAGCGTGTCGAAAATGGTTTCGAGCAGCAGAAGATCGGCGCCGCCTTCGACGAGGCCGCGCACCTGCTCGTAGTAGACTTCGCGCAATTTGTCGAAGGTAACGCCGCGCGACGCGGGGCTGTTCACATCCTGCGACATCGACGCAGTGCGGTTGGTCGGTCCGAGCGATCCCGCGACGAGGCGAAATTCGCCGGGATGCGCCGCTTCGTACTCGTCGGCCACAGCGCGCGCGATTTTCGCGCCCGCTACGTTGAGTTCGTGAGTGTGTTTTTCGAGGCCGTAATCGAGCGCGGAAATTCCATTCGCATTAAACGTGTTGGTCTTGATGATGTCCGCGCCGGCTTCAAGGTACTGGCGCTGAACGGCCTGCACGATGCCCGGCTGCGTGAGGTTCAGCACGTCGAAGTTGCCACGAAGGTCGCGCGGGTGCTTCTGAAATTGCGAGCCGCGAAACGCCGCTTCCTCCAGCTGCTGCGCCTGGATCATCGTGCCCATGGCGCCGTCCAAAATGACGATCCTCTCCTTCAGGAGATTCTTCAGCGCGGCGATTCGTGTTTCTCTTCGATCCAAGGTGCGTCTCCCGAGTGCAAAGCGGCCTTGGCGTTGGGCCGGCAGAGCGAATGCGTGCCACACTCTTTAAAAGAGTGCTACAAATGTCTCTCTTGTAGTTTACCGGAGAGAGCTTTATGGCCGTACTGACATTCTCACATCACGGCTCCATCCCAGCAAATCGGGCTCTCCTCATGGGAAACGTGCGTGCGTGTCGCAAACGCATAGCGATAACGATGCTGGCAGCCGGAATGGTTCTGGTATTGCTCCCGGCCAAAACCGGCGCGCAGGGTTCGAGAGTTGCAGCCGCCCTGGAAGGCACGGTGAGAGACACCAGTGGCGCCGCCGTTTCCGGAGCAGCTATCGCCGTTCGCAATGTTTCCACGAATCAGGCTCGCGACACGGAAACGAACGAGGAGGGGACATTTCACGCAGAGGCTCTGCCTGTTGGCACCTATGAAGTGCGCGTAAATCAGCCCGGTTTCGCGCCCTACCGGCAAACCGATCTCGATCTGACGCTCGGGCAAACGACGCATCTGGATATCGTTCTTGTACCCGCGTCGCTTTCCGAAAAAGTCAGCGTGAATGCCCAACAGGAGACGTTCGACGTCTCGCAAGCCTCCGTCGTGTCTCCTGTAGACCGCGAGAGAATTGAGGAATTGCCGGTTCAGAGCCGCAACTCCCTGGACTTCGTTCTCCTCGCGCCCGGAGTATTGAGCGCCCCGCCGGCGCCGCCTGTGGCGGGAGGGACGCCGCTCGCCGGCAGCGGCTTCACGTTCGGCGGCCTGCGTGCCCGCAGCAACACGGTGTCCATCGACGGGCTCGATAACAACGATGAGTACACGGGATCGGGGCGCACCGAACTTTCGCCGGAAATCGTGCAGGAGTTTCAAGTCGTGCAGAATGGCCTCTCGGCGGAATCGGGCGGAGCTTCCGGCGGCTCGATCAACGTCATCACGCGCTCGGGAACAAACACGATTCATGGCGACGCGTTTATTTTCGCGCAGGACGCTTCGCTCAATGCACGCGACCCGTTCGAGGTCGAACCGGGGAAGCCATCTTTCCGCCGTTACCGCGCAGGTTTCGCGCTGGGCGGCCCGGCCATCAAGGATCGAACGTTCTACTACGTGGCGGTCGAGCAGGAATCCAATCGCGGCCAGAACGGCTCGGACATCAATCCCGCTGCCGTCGGCACTATCAATTCATTCCTCGCGACGGGGGCGTTCCCTGGCCTGGCGACACGCCAGATCACCACCAATTTTTTCCCCATCGCGCGAGCGGAAACCGAAGCCGCGGGCAAGCTGGACCACCAGCTCACCAAAAATACTTCGTTGATGCTGCGCTACGCTTTCACGAACAATCGGGAGGCGGGCGACGCGTTCAACACCAGCGGCCTCGAGGACGTGAGCGCGCGCGGCAGCAGCTTCATTGCCGACAATGCGCTTTCAGGCTCGCTCACAACCGTTTACGGCTCCGATGCCGTTGGCGATCTGCGCTTTCAGGCCGCGACGCGCCACGCTGTCCTGCAACCAACGGAATCGACCGGACCGGAAATCGACATCGCGGGAATCGTGGATTTCGGGCGGCCTTACTCCGGGCTAAGCGAGCGCCGCGAAAATCATTATCAAGCGGGCTACACCTACACGCGCACGGCGGGAAAACATATCTGGAAAGCGGGCGCTGTGATCAATCGCGTCACGCTGCGGGCCTCGGCCGCGGATGGATTCGGCGGCGTCTATCTCTTCAACACGCTCCAGGATTTCCTTGCCGGGCAGCCCAGCCTATTTCGCCAGGCGTTTGGCAATCCGGCCGTGGATCTCCCGGTGACGAGCTTCGGCGGTTTCGTTCAGGACCACTATTCGTTCTCGCCGCGAGTTTCGGTTGATTACGGCGTTCGCTATGATTTCGAGCGGCTCCCGGATATTTTCAACGAAGCCACGCATAATTTCAGCCCGCGAATCGGCCTGGCTTGGACGCCTTCTGCCCGTTGGGTGCTGCGCGCCGGATACGGAATATTTTTCGACCGCTACGTCCTCGCCGATCTGGCTCAGGCTGTGGACATGAATGGTTCCCAGGGATTCGTGCAGGTGGCGGACGGCAGCGCGGCGGCAAATTTATTTTTGGCCGCGCAGGGCGGGCCGCTGTTTTCTCCCTCGCCGGGGATTGCGCCATCCATCTTTCAGCCCGACCCGCGCATGGCCACTCCTTACAGCCAGCAGGCCAGCGTTGGCGCAGAACACGAACTGGCCAAATATCTTTCCGTGCGGGCCGATTTTCTGTTTGTTCGCGGCACGAACCTTTCTCGCACTCTCAACGTCAACCTCTTGCCGCCGGTAATTCTGACTGCCGCGAACGCCGCCAGCCTCGGAGTAACCAATCCCACACCTCAGCAAATCGGCAGAGAAGTTTTTCAGGCGGGTCGGGTCAACGCGCAATTCGACGATATTTACCAGCTCTCAAATTCCGCGACTTCGACCTACCGAGGCGTTTCCTTCACGCTGAACCGCAGAATGAATGACGAGCTGGCATTCTCGGCAAGCTACACGCTTTCCCGAACGGTCGACGACGCTTCCGACTTCTACGAACAGCCGCAGAATCCCTTTCTTCTGGCGCAGGAAAATGCACTCTCACTTCAGAATCAATTCCAGCGTTTTGTTTTCAACGCCCTCTGGGAATTGCCGATCGGCGACGAGGAGGACAAACCCGCGAATCAGCAGGAAAATCCGGGATGGCTGACTAAAACTTTCCGTCACATCGAAGTGGCGCCGATTTTTACTGCGGGAAGCGGCCAGCCGGTGAACCCGCTGACGGGCCTCGATTCCAATCTGAGTCACGCGTTTCCACTTTCGTCCAGGCCGCTCGATTTTGGCAGAGACTCGCTTCAGAATCCCGCAACGGTCAATATGGATTTCCGCGTCTTGAAATACTTTCCGTTCGGTGAGTCCAGGCACCTCGATGTGGTCGCGGAATTTTTCAATCTGTTCAACCATCCGAATGTTCTGCAGATCAATCCTGTGTTTGGTTCCGGCCTGACGCCCATCGCCGGATTTGGCGCGCCCATTGAAGGATTGGGCGCGCGCCAGGTTCAGTTTTCGTTGGATTTTGAATTTTGAAAGTAGAACAGGCTTCAGCCTGTTGCTTTTGATTTGCGACCGGGCAAAATTCAAAACCGGACAGGCTGAAGCCTGTCCTACTGGAACTTCTAAAACAGATCGAGGATTTCCTCGTACCGCTTGAACGGAGGAATCAGGTAGGCTCCGGCAATTCCCGACGAGCGCGCTCCCCTCGCCCAGTCCAGCAATTTGCGCGCGAGGGCGAATCCATGTTCGCGCGCCGAGCCGCCCGCGGCCTCGAGCTGCTTCAGCAGCGGCTCCGGAATCACGATCCCGGGCACTTCGTTGTGCAGGCGCAAGGCCTGCTTATAGCTGCTCAGCGGCCACAGGCCAACCAGGATGGGAATCGGCGATTTTCCGCCCATGCGTGCGAGAAATTGCTCCCAGTGCTCGGGATCAAAAATCGGCTGGGTCATGGCGAAGTGCGCGCCGGCTTCGACTTTCAAGTGAAAGCGGCGCAGCTCCTCGTCCAGATCCTCGGCGAGAGGATTCACCGCGACTCCGATCGTGAAATTCGTCGCGCCGCCTAGATTTTTTCCGCCCCAATCCTGCCCTTGATTCAGCTTGGCCATGACTTTCACGAGGCCGATGGCGTCGACTTCATAGACGCCCATCGATCCCGGAGAACTGCCAAGCGACGGGGGATCGCCCGTCACCGCGAGCACGTTGCGCACGCCTCCGATCGTCCACGCACCGAGGAGCATGGCCTGCAAGCCGATCAAGTTTGCGTCGCGTGTGGTGAGATGCGGGATCGTTTCGATGCCGCGCGCTTCGAGCGCGCCGGAAAGCGAGAGCGCGTCCATGCCCACGCGCGCGAGCGGCCCGCTGTTGACGTCGATGGCGTCCACTTTTTTAGAAGCCATCACGTTCTGCACCTGCTCGAGAACGCGATCGATCGACGTTCCCTTCGGCGGATCGATTTCCACCGAAATCACGAATTGCCGCGCCTGAATTTTTCGCCACAGCGCGCTTTCGGGCTCACGCGCCGCCACGGGACGCGCCTCGGGCGCCGCTTCAACCACGGTCACCGCGCGGGCGCCCGCGGCCGGGTGCATGCCTTCCACCGCGCGGACCATCGCGCGAATATGTTCCGGCGTGGTTCCACAGCACCCGCCGAGAATTCGCGCGCCCAGCACCACGGCTTCGCGAGCGAACAGATCGAAATATTCCGGCGAGGATTTCGGATAGATGACGCGATCGCCGGCGCGCTGCGGAAATCCCACGTTTGGCATCGCGCTCATCGGGAACGAGCCGGCTACCGCGGCGAGGTCCTGCAGAATCCGCAAATGGTCCTGCGGCCCCACAGAGCAGTTCGCGCCGATGACCTGCACACCACGCTCGTGCAAAAGCGCCCAGGCATCTTTCGGCCGGAAGCCGCTGAAGGTGCTGCCCTCTTCGGAGTACGTCATCTCCGCGACGATGGGGAGCTGCGAAAACGAACGAATCGCTTCAATCGCCGCCAGGAGTTCGGCGGGATTCCCGAACGTCTCCAGGACAAAAAAATCCACGCCGCGTTCTTCGAGCGCTTCGGCCTGCTCGCGAAAAATTTTCCGGAAATGTTCCGGCGTCGCCTCGCGTTCATCCCGGAAGACGCCGAGCGGGCCGATCGATCCGGCGATCAGGACTTCGTGCCGGGCGGCCTCGCGCGCCTCGCGCGCGATCTTGACGCCGCGGTGATTGAATTCGGTGACGCGCTCTTCCATGCCAAATGCGCTCAATTTATTGCGGTTGGCGCCGAAGGTGTTGGTCTCGATGATGTGCGCGCCGGCTTCGAGATAGGCCATGTGAACGCGAAACACTTCTTCGGCGCGCGTGGCGTTGAGTTCATCGACGCAGCGCTGCGGCCCCAGGCTCTCGTAGAGCAAGGAGCCCGTGGCGCCGTCCGCGATCAGGACGGCGTCGCGGAGTCTCTGTTGGAATTCGTCGATTCGCATGGCTTAGAAAACTTTCACGTACACCGACGATTGCAAAAACCGCACAGGTCCGCCGCGGCGGATGCCTGTGCTACTCAAACCCGCTATTTCCGGTGCGCAATGAACAGCATCAGGCCGAAAACGACCACGGGAATTAACGCCAGCATGATGTAAAACAGAATTTGCCGCACGACGGGCGATCGTTTCACTTTCCAATTTTTCATTTCGGCCCGGTCCGCCACGCCCACTTTTTCCGGGTGCTCCAGATCCAGCGCGAATTCGCGGGCGTTCGGATAACGCTTGCTCGGATCGCGCTCCAGGGCCCGGTAAATGATTTCCTGCAGCTCGGGTGAAATTTCGGGATTGACCTCGCGCGGCGGGATCGGATTGTTCAACAGGCGTTCGTTCATGATCACGAACGGATTGGGCCCGGTGAACGGCACCTTCCCGGTGAGCATCTCGTAGAACATGATGCCCAGGGAATAGATGTCGCTCCGGGCATCGCCCCGCTTTCCCTTCACCTGCTCGGGAGAAATATAGTCCGGCGTGCCCATGGCCTCGGTCAGCTTGGCGAACGTCAGGCGGCGCGATCCGGCATTCGCAGCGATGCCGAAATCGATCAGCTTCACTTCATCGTTCGGTCCGATCATGATGTTTTCGGGTTTCAGGTCGCGATGGACGACGCCCTGGCTGTGGATGTAATCGAGGGTCTTGCACAGGGCGAGGGTGATGCGGATGGCGCGATCGGGCGGGAGCTTCTTCTGCTCGTTCAGCACCTGGCGCAACAGGCGGCCGTCCACCCATTCCAGAACCATGTAGCGCCGGCTGCGCTCTTCGTCGTTATATACGCGGACGACGCCGGGATTATCGAGCTTCTTGCCGATATCTTCTTCGCGCTTGAAACGGTCGAACAGGACCGGGTCAGCTTCCATTTCCGGGTGGGGAAGTTTGATCGCGACCGATTTGCCGTCGCGCACATCGGTGCCGCGGAAAATGGATGCCATGCCGCTTCTGGCGACCAGGCCATCGATGCGGTAATGATCGAGCTGATCGCCGGGATGGAATTCGCTCATTGAGAAGGCAGGTCAGCGGCAAACGCAATGACAGCAGCGAACCTGTATCAGTACAGTTTGTAGGGCCGTCCGCGATACATTCCCATTCGCTCGACGCCCCGGATTCGGATCAACTGAACGCTGATATTATCGCCGCCGCCCCGATCGTTGGCAAGAGCAACCAATTTTTCCGCCGCGAGATGCAGATCCTGGCCCTGGCCGCAAATCGCAGCCATTTCCGAGGCGTCCACCACCCCGTGCAGCCCGTCCGAGCATAGAAGCAGAACATCGCCGGGAAAGATCTGGTGGTCGTTGGTGTCGACGTTCGCAACCAATTCGGTTCCGAGCGAGCGGCTGAGGATGTGGCTCGTCTCGCCGTCGGCCGCTTCTTGCGCGGTGACAATGCCCAGGCGCACTTGCTCGCTGGCAATGGTGTGGTCGCGCGTGATCTGGGCTGCCTTGCCGTTGCGGATCAAATAGCAGCGCGAATCTCCCACATGCGCAACCGAAACGCGGTCATACCGCAGAGCGCAAGCCACGATGGTGGTCGCCATCCCGGCCGTAGTCCGTCCGCCCGTTATGGCGGATTCAAATACGCGAGTGTTGGCTTGCTGGACCAAACGTTGCAGCACCGCGGAGTGCGATTCCCCGTCCTTGGCGTCGTGGAATCCGCCGACCATGCTCTCGACCGCGGTTCGTGACGCGACTTCCCCTTTTTCCTGGCCGCCTACCCCGTCCGCCAGCACAAACATCCACCCGTGCGTGCGCACCTGCGCGGGAGTCGCCGGCGCCGCGTAGCCCATGTAGTCTTCGTTGTGGTCGCGGACTCGCCCGACGTCGGTGCGTTCCACGAATTCGAGGTCAAGCATAAGGCCGGAAGCCGTAGGTCTTACGGAGGCGACCCAGGATGAACTGCTCTGGAGAGCGGCTCTCCCGGGTTCTCCAAGAATTTCACTGACATCTGAAACGGAAATTCGGACAGGCAAAATTGCCTGTCCGAATTTCCTGGCTAACTCAGCGATGTTCATACTACACCATTACGTGCGACTGGTGACCAGCGTTGTGCGCCCCGTGGCTTTGCTGGACCGCAGGAAGTAGATCCCTCCATAGATCGCCCAGACCGCTGCGATTCCTAATGCCAGGAACGGTTCCATCTTCGTGCCGTATCCCATGAACGGCAGGACGATGTACGCGCCCATGCAAATCAGGTTCGCAGCGATACCGAAATAGGGGATGAGCGTGTGTCTCACGAAGCTGTAGTTCGGGTGTCCCTTGTAGCAGAAGATGCAGGTTACGCAGCTCAGCATGTAGAGCAGGAACGTCCCGAAGTTGGAGGCCAGCGTAATCGTAAGCAGGCTGTTGGGAAACTTCGCCATGGTGTCATGAGATACGTAGCCGAAGCTCGACCAGAACCCATGAGGCAGGGCCTGGATCGTGGCGTCCGGGAGAGCGCCGGCGTCGCCGAATAGCATCGTCAGTGCGAGGACGCCGAAAACCGCAGGAAATGATCGCCAAGCGCCCAGATCGCGCGGTGAGGGCTCAGGTTCTTTTCATGCAGCATGCCGAAGTGTTCCGGCACTTCGGCGTCCTTGCCCATCGCGTAGGTGACGCGCGCCCCTGTATTGATGCAGGAGAGCGTGGTGCCGATCAAAGCCAGGAAAACGGTTACGGCTTCGATCAGCATGAAGGCTCGCCCATGGCCGTTGAATAGGGCATCGCCAACCATGATCATCATGTCGCCGATCGGCGCGGCCGAGCCGGTCGCCGTCGACATCGGGTAGCCGCTACTTAAGAAATAGTTTGCGGCAAAATACTCGAACAGGTAGCAGAACGCCCCCTGAACGAGCAGTGAAGTGATGACCGCGATCGGCACGTCCCGCTTGGCGTTTTTCGCCTCGCCGCCTAGCGCCGTCACCGATTCAAATCCGACCAGGATCAGGATGGCAACCGTGGCCTGCACGAACATCCAGTTGAAATTGTGTATCGCGACTACAGATTTGGCATTCGGATGGGCCTGAAACACCGGCGGATTGCTGGTGTCATACGGATCGTAATTGACGATATAAGGAACAGGCTTCCCGCTCGCGTCGAGCTTCGGTTGCGGCACCATGTTGGCATCACGGGTGATGACATCGGTTGCCGTTCCATTGACCGTTTGGCTGGTCGTCGCGAATTGGTAGGTATAGCCCTCGCCGGAAACCGAATCAAACTGCCATGCTTGGCTTCCGGGAGGATGGCTCACACGGTAGCTGATGGCCATGACGGCGAAAACGATCAGGGCGGAGATTTGGATAACGTTGATGGCCACGCTGACCGCTGTGGAGCCTGTAACACCTCGGTGCGCGATATACGCAACGGCGAAGGAAAACAGGATCGCTACAAGCATCATGAACATCGGACCGGGGTTCGATGCGCTCATGAAGTTCGGCCACAGCGTGCCCGCGATGTAACCGCAGAATACTCCGGTGACCGCGACCATCACCCCGGGGTAAATCCAGTAGTAAAGATGCGAACCCCAGCCGACGATGAACTTCATCAAGCGGGCGTATTTCCAAGCCTTGTCGTGATTCAGAAACGACTGCTCCGCGAAGTAATACGAGCTGCCGGTCCCTGGATAAAGCTTCGCCATTTCCGCATAACACACCGCAGTTGCCAGACACAACGCCAACGCGAACAGGATGCCGATCCACATTGAGGGCGCCGTGGACCCCTCCGTCGCTTGCGGTGCGAACGTAAGCCAAAGGAATGCACCGGGAGCGATGAGCGCCATGGCGTTCATCGTCAACCCGGTTAATCCTAAGGTTGGTGTCATTTTGACTTCGCCGGTATTCTCCGCCATGTATTCTCCTTATAGATTCTTTATCTCGCCGCTGAACCCACACGTCCTAAACCGACTGCGCAGACTAAAGTGTGCCGAGGAACGAGATACTAGTTGGGGCCGCAGGAGTAGTAAAATGCAACGTTTCGATGGCCCAAATTACGGATTCATATGGCTGTAAACTATGCTTGGGAGGGGCCTCCCTGCAGCATTTCGGCGCGAAAGAGATGAACGGGTTTGGTCGTTGGCCGGAAAGGCAATCTTTATAATTTGTTCATTTGCATGGATTTGCAGACTTGCTCGGGTCTGATCGTACCGATTCGAGGCAAGTTTTGACGGTCCATGAGCGCGACGCGCAGGCTTGCTGACCTATCCACTTCTTCTATTCTTTGCATAGGAAATACGTGGGCACCTTGGCGCGTTACACTCACATTTGTGTCGGACTGACCAGCCAGCCTCGCGCGATGGGCTGCGCGGGCCATCTTCATTTTTGTTGGAGCGGCGCGTTTGGTTCCGGTGCGATTGTGATATTTTAACCTGCGTCGCAAATGTCAGCGCAAGTCCGTTCGCTTTGCACCCGGGGGATTTCGCAATGAAGGTCGTGGGTTTCGTGCTGCTGCTGGCCGGATGGTTCCTTGCGCTGGCCGCGATCGTGCTTTTCGCGTCGCCGCCCTTGCGAGCCGCGTTTGTCCTGGCCGGTGTTGCCATCGAGGCGCTGGGATTGATCCTCGCTTTCCGATCGCATCTGATTCCGCGAGAGGAAAAAAGATAATATCCATGCCCGCCCCGAGACTCACGGAAGTAACGACGGCCGCCTGCCTCTTTTTCATCTTTCTTGTTCCCCTCGCGGCGGCTGGACTTGCGCTCATGAACGTCGGCCTGGGACGTTCGCGCAGCGCCGGCCATATGATGATGGCCTCGCTCTGCGCGCTCGCTGTCGCCGGCCTGGCCTACTTCGTCTGCGGATTCGCGTGGCAGGGTTTCATCGGCAGCCCGGGGCATATCCTCACCGTGTCCGGAAAAAGCTGGAATTGGATTGCCGCGGAGGCCTTCTTTTTCCGCAAACTCTCTTTCGACGGCTCCGCTGCTTCTCTCGCCGCGTTGTTTCAAATTTTTTGCGTGGGCCTCGCTGCCTTGATCCCGCTGGGGAGTGGCGCGGACCGGTGGCGCCTTCGGGCCAGTTGCCTTTCGACTGGACTTCTCGCCGCCGTGACCTATCCCCTCTTCGCGCATTGGGTATGGGGCGGCGGGTGGCTCGCTCAACTGGGCGTCAATTATGGAATCGGCCGCGGATTTCTGGATGTTGGAGGAGCCGGCACGATTCAGGTCCTGGGGGGCCTCACGGCCCTGGCGGTCACGTGGATCCTGGGTCCGCGGCGCGGGAAATATTCCGCGGACGGCATGGCGCCGGCGATCCCCGGCCACAATGCTGTTCTCGTCCTGTTCGGTTGCGTGCTGGCCCTGGTCGGCTGGATTGGACTCAACTCCGCCGGCGCGATCCTCTTCACGGGAGGAGAAGCGTCCGGGGCGGCGTTGATCGCCATCAATACCATGCTCGCGGCGTCGGCCTCGGCGCTCACGGCCGCGTTCATCACGAAAGTTCGCTTTGGCAAACCCGATGCATCGCTCACCGCCAACGGCTGGGTCGGTGGTCTCGTCGCCAGCAGCGCGTCGTGCGCGTTCGTGATTCCCGCCGAAGCCGTTGTGATCGGCTCGGTCGCGGGCGCAGTGATTACTTTCTCGATTGAATGGCTCGAGCTGCGAATGGAAGTCGATGATCCGGGCGGCTCCATTTCCGTCCACGCCGTGGGAGGGATTTGGGGCCTCCTCGCGCTCGGCGTGTTCGGCGAATTCCAGCGGCCCGTCTTGAATGTCGCAGGAGATTCCCTGCCCGCGGCGATGAATGGAGTTGCTTCCGGCCAGTGGCTGGCTCAATTAATCGGCGTCGCCACGCTGCTCGGTTTTGTATTGCCCCTGACTTACTGCGTGAACCGGCTGCTCAGCCGCTTCTATCCTTTCCGCGTTTCCGTCGAGGGAGAGCGGCAGGGCATGGATCTTCACGAGTTGGGCGCCGGAGCGTATCCGGAATTTGTAACGCACACGGACGAGTTTCTCCCGCGTTAAAACGATACTTTGAGTTTTTGTGCGCTGTTATGGCGCACCCGGCCCAAATCATTTCCTGCTAGAGTTACGCCATGCCTTCGAGAGAAACGAGAACAGGAAAATTGGCCCCGGTTTGGAGGGCGCTGGTCGAGGTTGGATTCATCGTATTCCTGTTCTATTCAAATCTTTTGATGGGGGAATTTACTCGGACCAATGGCCAGGGCAAGAGCCTGGCTTTCGCCCTTAAAGATATTTTCACGCTCACCAATTTGGTGATCGCGCTCATATCCGGACTGATCGGGTATGTGGTGGTTGAATTTCTTCGGAAGCGCCTTTAGTAGCACAGGCACTCTGCCTGTGCGGTTTTGTAGGCTGCAAATATCACCAAGCGGAATATCTTTCGCAACCGCGTACAGGCATGCGGCGTGGCGGGGCTAGTGCGAGCCTTGCTGACGTGCGGGAATTGGTGGTGTATCGGCAGCCTGGAAACCCGCACAGGCAGAGTGCCTGTGCTACCACTTCAAATCCGTCTCCGTGGGCTGTTCGTAATTCACGCCTTCCACTTCAAATCCGAACAAGCCGCGAAACTCGCGCTGAAAGCTTGCGAAGGCGCTGACCTCGCGAAGATTTTCCGTGGTGACCTGCGGCCACAGCGCTGCAACTTCCGCCTGCACGTCCGCGCGCATTTCGCGATCGTCGAGGCGCAAACGCCGCGCCTCATCGAGCTTTGGCGCTCCTCCCGCGCAAAGAAAATCCGTGAACAGGCGGCGCATCTGTTCGAGCGGCCCTTCATCCAGATTTTTCTTTTTCATCGCCAGCGGAAGCAAGCTCAAGTACAGCGGCACAACCGGAATCGCCGCTGACGCCTGCGTCACCACCGCTTTGTTGACCGAAACCCAGGCGTTGCCTCCCAATTGTTTCGCGAGCGCTGCGTCCAGATCTTTTGCGGCGCGCTCGAGATCTTTCTTCGCCTGGCCAATCGTGCCGTCGCGATAAATCGGCCACGTAATTTCCGGGCCGATGTAGGAATACGCCAGCGCGCGCGCGCCCGGCGCCAGCAATTTTTCCTCGAGCAGCAAGTCCATCCAGCGCCGCCAGTCGTCGCCGCCCATCACCGCGACGGTGTCCGCAATCTCGTCTTCATTCGCAGGCTGCAGCGTGACGCTCACCACTTTTTCGGAATCAAGCTCGATCGTGCGATTCGTATACGCCTGACCGACCGGCTTCAGCACCGAGCTGTGCACTTTGCCCGTGCGCGGATCGGTGCGCTTCGGCGACGCAAGCGAATAAATCACGAGGTCAACCGCACCCATTTCCTTGCGAATCGTTTCCGCGGCGGCGCGCTTGATTTCGTCGGAAAATGCGTCGCCGTTGATGCTCGCAGCAAACAATCCATCGCGCTTGGCGATCGAATGGAGAGCGACGGTGTTGTAGTGGCCCGCAGTCGCCGTCTTGTCGCCTTCCGGCGGCCGCTCGAAAAAAACGCCGAGCGTCTTCGCTCCATAGCCCCACGCCGCCGCGATGCGCGACGCCAGTCCGTAGCCGGTGGACGCACCGATAACCAGCACGTTTTTCGGCGCGTTTTGCCCGGCGGGAACTTTTCCCTTTACGCCGGCGATCCAGCGCTCGACGTTGCGACGGCAACCCTCGGGGTGGGCATTCACGCAGATGAAGCCGCGCGAGCGGCGCTTGATGATTTGGAGTGGCATCGTCGAAAGATAATACCGTAGCCTGAGCGGCGATGCATGTCCACCCGGGAACGCCAATCTCCTGATTGGCGATTTTCGTTACGCCAATCGGGCGATTGGCGTTCCCGGGTCCCAACTGATGTGGTTACTTCTCGTGGCTGGGATCGTTGGCCTGATCGATGAGGGCATCCGCCTGGTGGATGCTGCCCTTTGCAAGACTCGTCTTCACTTCCGACTTCTGCCCCGCAACCAAGGTCACGTCCGTCTCGAAGCTCTGGTATCCGGGCAATTCGACCTTGATCCGGTGCGTTCCGGGGCTCAGCAGCATGGAGTGGAAGGCGCCGCCCAGTTCCCCGGCATGTCCCAAAAATCTGCCATCCACGAAAACTGCCGCGCGGTCGGGTTGGACGTCCACCTTCAGCTGAGAGGTCACGGTGGGCCACGTATCGTTGGTTTCTTTCTGCATTTTGACGGGAACGAGCAACAATTCCTTGGGTTCTACCGTAAGCGTTTCCGTGAAGTCCTTATAACCCGCCTGCCGAACGGCCAGCTCGTGGTCGCCAGGAATCAACAGGATCCTCTTTGGGCCCCACAATTCGCCCAAATATCCCACATACTTGCCGTCAATCCACACGCCGGACGTTTTTTCCACCTTCGAAGCGCCTTTAAATGTCAATTCCCCAAGAATTGCCGTTTGCGCAAAAAGGGGCGCGAACATCGGATGGAAAATGAAATACGAAATCAGCAAAGCCAGAACGCCAAACCAACGGGGTTTAAGTTTTGCGAGTTTTGTCAGCATCGGTCGCTCCTCTCTCACACACCCAATCTGTTTCATAGCGAACCATAGTACTTTCGGAAGCACGATCGTCTCCAAAGTCTTCTGGCCCTTGTGCCCCGTAATCTATTCACCCAGAACGAAATAGCAGATTCGGCAACTCTCGGCCCCGCCTGGACGGCGCTCTCGGGGTGAATTTTTTACGCGACTGCAGCTGGTTATTGTGGCCCGTGAAATTTGGGAACCGGTTCGCGTTACGATATGATTTTGCCCGATGGACATTCTGCTAAGCGATGTGGAGACACGGGTGCTGGGCTCGCTCGTGGAAAAAGAACTGACCACGCCCGAATACTACCCGCTTTCCCTGAACGCGCTTGTCAACGCGTGCAACCAGAAATCCAATCGCGATCCCGTGATGAGTTTGGACGAAGAAGCCGTGCGGGAAGCCTTGCGCAGCCTGGACAAGAAAGGACTGGCCGGCGCCGCCGACAACATGGTCAGCCGCGTGAGCAAGTACGAGCATCGCTTGCAGGAAGCCTACAACTTCACGCGGCACGAAATCGCGCTTCTAGCCGAGTTATTGCTGCGTGGCCCGCAGACCCCGGGCGAATTGCGCAGCCGCGCCGACCGCATGCACAAATTCGATGATCTGGGCATTGTGCAATCCACGCTGCAGCGCTTGATGAAGCGCGAGCCGCCGCTCGTCGCGCTGCTTCCCCGCCAGCCCGGGACGAAGGAAGCGCGCTACGCGCACCTGCTCAGCGGCGATGTGGAGCTGCCACCGCAGGAATCAACAGCGGTGGGAGTTGCGGTGACGAGCAGCGCAAGCAGCAGCGAACGGATCGCGCGCCTCGAGGAACAGGTTGCAACCCTTCAGTCAGAAGTTGCGGCTCTCAAAAAGCAATTGGGAGAGTTTCGGAAGCAGTTTGAGTGACCTGTAGGACAGGCTTCCAGCCTGTCGCCTTTGACTTTTTGATGGATGTCCATCCGAAAAACCAGACAGGCTGGAAGCCTGTCCTACTCAACACGCCGCATAAACTCCGCAAAATATTTCTGCCAGGCAGCCGCCTGAAAAAAAGTATAGTGCCCGTACGACTCCGGAAACGACAGCAAAACAAATTTCCCATTCTTCACTTTCTTGATTTCTTCTTCCGCGATGCCCAGCTCCGCCGGATTCCAGAAATCCTCCTGCGGGTTAATGAGCAGCACCCTGGCGCGGATTTTTTCGAGGCCCTTCGACGCATCGAAATTCCGCGACGCGTCATACTGGTACATGAAATCGTTCGCGTCCGTCGTCTTCATGTTTTGTTCGATGTAATCATTCACATATTTGTCGGCCGCCGCGGCCGTCGGATATTCCTTCTGCCAGCGCGTCGGAACGCTCCCCACGACGAGCAGATGTCCGAGCGCGGCGCGCAATCCATATGGCTGCTCGGTGTAGTTGCCGTTGTTCCATCCGGGATCGAGGCGAATGTCGTCCACCATAATTTTTCGCACCATGCGATTCCGGCTGGCGACCTCCACCGGCAGGCACGAAAGCAGCAGCATGGCATCCATGTCGCCGGGGTTCGATTCGCCCCACATGAATCCCTCCATGCAACCCATCGACGCGCCGACGAGCAGATGCAGATGGTCCACCTGCAATCCCTGCGCGAGAAGGATCTGCGATGCGCGCACCATGTCCGAATAATCGTAATGCGGAAATTTCGCGCGCAGGCCGTCGCTCGGCTTCGTGGATTTTCCGAGGCCCGCGCCGAGCTGGTCGGGAAGAATCAGATAATATTTCGAGGCATCGAGCAACTGGCCGGGACCGAAGAGAACTCCAGCGAAAGAAGGAACAAGCCACACGCGGCCCGCGCGATTTGTGCCGTGCAGGATCATCACGGCGTTGGTGACGCGGCCGTTCGCATCGCGGCGCGGCGTCCCGAGCGTCGTGTAGTGCAGCCGCACTTCCGGAAGCGTCTGCCCGTCCGAAAATTTGAAATCGTGAGCGACGAAATCGCCTTCCTTGGGCGGCACGGCCGTCAGCGGCGCATTCTGCTGCGCCGAAACACAAGCCGCCGCGGAGCACAATGCCGCCATCCAAACGGATCGCCTTCCAGAATGCGCAATCGCATCTTCCTTTCCTCCTCGAAATTCCGCGCATTAAGCTCAACAAGGCACTCAGCCTGTACAGGTGGTCGCAGGCTTGCAGCTAATGTGGGTAGCTTAGCGCTTGCAATGAACAAACCCGCACAGGCTGAAGCCTGTGCCACTAGCTGCTCAGTTCGGCCCCGTGGTGAACGCCAGCGTCAGCAACGTTTTCTGTTCGAGTTCGTGCGCCTTGGCCGAACCCGTCGCGGGACTCGCGCTCGCCGAGCGTTTCACCGAGCGCGCCTGAATGTCCGGAAAATACGTCCGGATGCGCGGCAGGACGTACGACAGCGCGCCCATGTTCGCCGGCTCTTCCTGCACCCACACGATTTCGCGCGCGTTCGGATGGCGAGCCATTTCCGCGCGCAGCTCGTTTTTCGGAAAGGGATACAGCTGGTCGAGAAACAGGATGGCCGTATTGGTGTCGCCGCGGCGTTTGCGTTCCCCGCGCAATTCGTGGCCGATTTTTCCGCTGCAAATCAGAACGCGCTCGCGCGGACGTGACTTCGCGGTCCGGCACCACCCACTCAAATCGCGGCCTCTGGAAATCCTCGATCGGCGAAGACGCGTCGGGATGCCGCAGCATGCTCTTCGGCGTGAACACGATCATCGGCTTGCGCCAGCGCCGCAGCGCCTGCCGCCGCAACAGTTGAAAATATTGCGCGGCGTTCGATGGCTGGCAAACCTGAATGTTGTCCTCGGCCGCGAGCTGAAGGTAACGCTCGATCCGCGCGCTGGAATGTTCCGGCCCTTGCCCTTCATACCCGTGCGGCAGGAGCAGCCCCACGCCCGACGGCAAGTCCCACTTGTCTTCCGCCGCGCTGATGAACTGGTCGATGATGATTTGCGCGCCGTTGGCGAAATCGCCGAATTGCGCTTCCCACAGCACCAGCGCTTCCGGATAGTCGCGGCTGTAGCCGTATTCAAAACCCAGCACGCCGGCTTCGGACAGCGTCGAATTATAAATTTCGCAGCGCGCCTGCCCGGGCGCGAGGTGTTCGAGCGGCACGTACTGCGCCTCGTTCTGCGTATCGACGAGCGCCGCGTGCCTCTGGTTGAACGTGCCGCGCCGCGTGTCCTGCCCCGTGAAACGCACCGGCGTGCCCGCGACGAGCAGCGTTCCAAACGCCAGCGCTTCGGCCATCCCGTAATCCACCGGCCGCTTGCCGTGCCCCATTTCAGCGCGCTGTTCGAGAAGCTTTTTCACTTTCGGATGGATCGCGAAATCCGGTGGATAACTGGTCAGTAAATCCGCAATCTTCCCGAGCTCCGCGGGCGCGACTCCGGTGTCCACTTCATAGGCGCTGTCGTAGCGGCCTCGCTTGTAGGGCGACCAGTACGCCGGCAGCCTGCGCAGGCGCGGTTTTTTCTGCATTTCACTCGCGGCCTGGTGCGCGCTCTCGAGTTCGTTGCGCACGGCGGCGACGGTCGCCGATGGATCCGCTCCGATTTCTTTCGCGTAAATCTGCCAGAGCTGCGGATGATCCTTGATTTTCGCGTACAAGAGCGGCTGCGTGATGGTCGGATCATCCACTTCGCTGTGGCCGTGGCGCCGGTAACCGATCACGTCGATCACCACGTCGCTCGCGAACGCGGAACGATACTCGAGCGCGATTTGTCCCACGCGCACCACCGCGTCCGGATCCTCCCCGTTCACGTGAAAAATCGGAACGGCCTGCCGCTTGGCGAGCGAAGAAGCAAAGCGCGAGGATTGAAATTCCCGCGGCTCCGTGGTGAACCCCAGCAAATTATTTACGATCACGTGGATCGTGCCGCCGACCGAATATGCCTCGACGTCGGACAAGATTCAGCGTCTCGGCCCAAACGCCCTGCCCGGCGAAAGCCGCGTCCCCGTGTAGAACGATCGGAAGCACTTTTTTAATTCCCGCGGGAATGCCCGCGCGTGTTTGTTTGGCGCGCGCGCGGCCGACGACCACGGGATCGACGGCCTCGAGGTGGCTCGGATTCGACGCCAGGTGCACGCTGAGTTTGCGGCCTTCGCGAGTGCGGTATTCTCCGGTTGCGCCCACGTGATACTTCACGTCGCCGCTGCCCAGCACGCTGCGCGGGTCCACGTCCTCGAAGCCCGCGAAAATATCCGCCGCGCGCTGCCCCGCGATGTGCGCCATCACGTTCAGCCGCCCGCGATGGCTCATCCCCAGCACCACTTCCTCCGCGCCCGCCGCCGCAGCCGCCGAAAGCACCCGGTCGAGCAGAGGAATCACCGCGGTCACGCCTTCGAGCGAAAATCTTTTGCTCCCCAGGTAGCGCGCCTGAAGCACCTGCTCGAAAAGTTCCGCGCGGATCAGCCGTTCGAGAATGAAGGCGCGATCAACCTGCGGCGCGTCGCGCTCCAGGCGCTCCGCAATCCAGCGGCGGCGCTCCGTATCATCGATGTGCACAAATTCGGCGCCAATCGTGCCGCAGTAAAATTTTCGCGCCGCGGCCGCGGCTTCACCGGCAGCGACAAGTTCGGGATGCACGATCGGCGTCAGGAAGCCGAGCGGATCGAGATTGGCCGCAAGATATCCCCAGCGCCGGTAGCCTTCAAACACGCGCTCGTCCTCGGCGCTTTTCTGCAGGATCGCTTCCGGCATTTTCGTGGCTTCCCCTGGCGTCCAACCACACGATTTCCAACGAGTCATTCTATCAAACGTGCGGGGTTGGAAGCGCCGGGGAGACAATTTGGATCGGAAGACATGCGGGAAGGATTTAAAAGCGTTGTTCTCGCACGTCGGTGGTTACACAATCGCGAAACGAGGCCATCTTGTTCCGCATCGTTCCGGCTCTCTCCGCAGACACCATCGCGCAGGCGCGCACTCTGTTCCGCGAATACGCTTCCGCGATTGGGGCGGAGGTGTGCCTCGTGGATTTTGACCGCGAGCTGGTCTCTCTACCCGGCCTCTATGCGCCGCCCAGCGGAAGGCTCCTGCTGGCATTCCAGGAAAACCCGGGAAGTCCCGGAGAGGCCATGGGCTGCGCGGCGATTCGCAAATTCGAGCAAGACACGTGCGAACTGAAGCGGCTCTACGTGCGCGCGGCGCTTCGCGGCCAGGGCGCCGGGCGCGAACTAGTGAAGGAGCTAATTGCCGAAGCGCGATCGATTGGCTACCGGAAGATGGTCCTGGACACGCTTCCCTCCATGCAAGAGGCGCACAAACTATATCGCACGCTGGGTTTCCATGAAATTCCCGCTTATCAGAAAAACCCAATCCCCGGGGCGCTTTTCTTCGAGTTGGCATTCCACTGAACTTTAAGTGGCGCAGGCTTCAGCCTGTGGGGGTTCGTCCTTGCAAGGACCAAAATCCACAGGCTAAAGCTTGCGCCACCAAACCCAGCCCACCGGAAACAAGGCAGGCATTCTTCAGCCATGAATCTGCTGCATCCTCATGGCAAGATCGAAATCATTCTTGGTCAGCCCGCCGGCGCTGTGCGTGCACAAATCCACCGTGACTTTGTTCCAGGAGTTGGACCAGTCCGGGTGATGGTCCATCTTTTCGGCGGCGATCGCGGACCGCGTCATGAACCCGAAGGCCTCCGAGAAGTCCTTGAACTCAAACACGCGGTGCAGGTTTCCATTCACCACTCTCCAGCCGCTCAGTTTCCGCAATTCCGCCGCAACTTCCTTTTCCGAAAGCTTCGTCGCTGCCATGAAACCCTCCCCAGTCATTTGCCGCAATCCGGTTCCACTTTCAAGCCGCAGTAATTATCCGCCCCCCGCGCAAGCGGGGCAAGCGCCCCAAGTAGGACAGGCTTCCAGCCTGTCGGGTTTAGTGCCTGCGTTATTCGGAAAGAAACCCGACAGGCTGGAAGCCTGTCCTACTCGTACTCTCCCCCACGCTCAAGAATTTGCAGATGCGTAATCGCATGTCGAGGGTATACTTTGCCAATTCTTGAGTCGGCGGGAGCCCATGGCGATTCTCCCAGGCAGACGTCTAGGGCCATACGAAATTCTCTCCGCCATCGGTGCGGGCGGAATGGGCGAGGTGTATAAGGCCCGCGATACGCGCCTCGATCGCATCGTTGCCATCAAGGTTCTTCCCGCTCATCTCGCCGACCGCGCCGAATTGCGCGAGCGCTTCGACCGCGAAGCCAAAACCATCGCCAGCCTGAATCATCCCCACATCTGCACCCTCTACGACACCGGCCATCAGGACGACATCGATTTCCTGGTGATGGAATATCTCGAAGGCGAAACGCTCGCGCAGCGATTGCAGAAAGGCGCGCTGCCGATCCAACAGGTGTTGCAGTACGCCATCGAAATCTCCGACGCGCTGGACAAAGCGCATCGCAAAGGCGTGACGCATCGCGACCTGAAGCCCGGCAACATCATGCTCACCAAGTCCGGGACGAAGTTGCTCGACTTCGGTTTGGCAAAGCTGAAGCAGGAGGCCGCTCCGGCCAGCGCGCAGCTTACGGAACTTCCCACAGCGAAGGACCCGCTGACGGCGCAGGGCACGCTCTTAGGCACGCTGCAATACATGGCCCCGGAACAGGTGGAAGGCAAGGAAGTGGATGCGCGCACGGACATCTTTGCCTTTGGCGCAGTCGTTTACGAAATGGCGACAGGCAAGCGGGCCTTTGAAGGAAAAACCCAGGCCAGTTTGATCGCGAAAATTCTCGAGATCGACCCGCCGCCCATCTCTTCGCTTCAGCCAATGACGCCGCCTGCGCTCGACCGCGTCGTGAAAAAATGTCTCGCGAAGGAACCGGAAAAAAGATGGCAGGCGGCCAGCGATGTGTGCGACGAGCTGAAGTGGATTGCCGAAGGCGGCTCGCAGACCGGAATGCCGGCGCCCGTCGCCGCCAGCCGCAAGAGTCCTCTGAGCGATGCGCGCCTCGCCTGGATCGTCGCAGCCGTTTTTTTCCTCGCGGCGCTGGCTCTCGGATCTTTCGCTTATTTCCGGCGCGCTCCGCAACAAGCGCATGCCGTCCGCTTCACTCTTTTGCCGCCAGACAAGTGGAGCCTGGCCGGAACGGGCGCGGTGACCACGGGAGCGACGGCTCCTGTGATTATTTCGCCCGATGGTCAGCAGGTCGCATTCGTTGCAGTGAGCGGGGAAGGCAAAACTCTTCTCTGGGTCCGCTCGCTCGACACGCTCACGGCGCAGTCGCTTGCCGGGACGGAGGGTGCCTCGGCGCCTTTCTGGTCGCCCGACAGCCGCACACTTGGGTTCTTCGCGGGCGGAAAGCTCAAAAAGATTGACGTGTCAGGCGGCCCTCCGATCACGTTGTGCGACGCGCCGGACAATCGTGGCGGAACGTGGAATCGAGATGGACTGATCCTGTTTGCTCCAAGGAATACTTCGGTGCTCCAGAAAGTGTCCGCGTCGGGAGGCGTGCCCGCGCCCGCAACTGTCCTCGCTCAAGGAGAGCTTGGCCATATCCGGCCGAGCTTCCTGCCCGACGGACGGCACTTTCTCTACAGCACGATCGCACCGCGTCCAGGATTGGGAGGGCCGATTTACCTAGGATCGCTCGATTCGGCCGAACGGAAAGTGTTGTTTAACGCCAATTCAGCCAATGCCATCCATACCCAGGGCTATCTTCTCTTCTTGCGTGAGACAACTCTCGTTGCGCAACCTCGACGCGCCGGACAATCGCGGCGGCACGTGGAATCGCGACGGACTGATTGTCTTTGCTCCGACGAATACTTCGGCGCTCCAGAAGGTGTCCGCGTCGGGTGGCGCGCCCGCGCCCGCTACTGTGCTCGGTCAGGGAGAGCTTGGCCACATCCGGCCGAGCTTCCTGCCGGACGGGCGGCACTTTCTCTACAGCACGATCGCGCCGCGTCAAGGTTTGGGAGGGCCGATTTACCTGGGATCGCTCGACTCGGCCAACAGGAAGGCTGTTGTTCAACGCCAATTCCGCAAATGCTCTCTACTCCCAGGGCTATCTTCTCTTCTTGCGCGAGACGACTCTCGTTGCGCAGCCGTTTGACGCGCGGCGCCTCGATGTTGACGGGCGATGCGTTTCCGATTGCCGAACGGATTCGGACCAGTGCATCCACGCAGCCGTATGGATACTTCTCTGCGTCTGAGAATGGGGCGTTGGCGTATCAAACGGGAGCGGAAACGGCCAACTCCCAGCTCCTTTGGTTTGACCGCACGGGCAAGCAGATCGGCGCACTTGGAGATCCGGCTGCCTACGATGCCCTGGAACTTTCTCCGGACGGCAAGCGGGCTTCCGTCAACATTCCAGATGAAGCCGGGAAGGGGCAGGATATCTGGCTTTACGACATGGCGCGCGGCCTGCGAACACGCTTCACGTTCGGCCCGGCAAACGTTTCTGGGTCGGTCTGGTCACCCGATGGCAGCCGCATCGTTTACAACTCACGCCGAAAGGGTTCCTTTGACCTGTATCAGAAGGCCTCCAGCGGGGCCGGTAGTGAAGAAACGCTGCTTCAGGACAATCTCGACAAATATCCCGACAGCTGGTCTCCGGACGGCAAATTTATTCTCTACGAAAACCTCGCTTCCTCGAGAAGCAGCACTTTGTTTGTCTTGCCGCTAACCGGAGATCGCAAGCCGTTTCCGCTCCTGCAAACGCAATTCGGTGAGAACGATGGCCGAATTTCTCCGGACGGCCGGTGGGTCGCCTACAATTCGAACGAGTCTGGCAGAAGCGAAATTTATGTTGCCCCCTTTCCCGGACCCGGCGGGAAGTGGCAGATCTCGAAGGCCGGCGGATACTTTCCCCGATGGCGTCATGACGGCTCTGAGATCTTCTATCTGACGCCCGACAACAGGTTAATGGCGGCGTCGGTAAACGGTAAGGGCGCGGGCTTTGAGGTCGGCGCCGTCAAGCCGCTCTTCGCGACACGCATAGCGACCAGAGGTAGTTATCAGTACGACGTGTCCGCCGACGGCCAACGCTTCCTGATCAACACCTCCCCGGAGCAAGCAACGTCGTCACCTATCACGGTGGTCCTGAACTGGACAGCGGGGTCGAAGAAATGAGCATCGCGGCAGGCACACGCCTCGGCTCCTACGAAGTCGTCGCGCAAATTGGCGCGGGCGGCATGGGCGAAGTGTATCGCGCTCACGACTCCAGGCTCGCGCGCGACGTGGCCATCAAAGTTTTGCCCGAAGCATTCGCGCATGACGCCGAGCGGCTCTCTCGTTTCCAGCGCGAAGCGAAGATGCTGGCTGCGCTGAACCATCCGAACATCGCCACGATTCACGGGCTCGAACAATCCGGCGGCACGAGCTATCTGGTGATGGAATTGGTGCCGGGGGAAACGCTGCAAGAGCGCGTCAAGCGCGACGGGCTCGTTCCCATTGAAGAAGCTCTCGAAATTGCGAAACAGATTGCCGAAGCTCTCGAAGCCGCGCACGAAAAGCAAATCATTCACCGCGATCTGAAACCCGCCAACGTGAAGGTGACGCCGGAAGGAAAAGTGAAAGTTTTAGACTTCGGTTTGGCGAAGGCGTTCGAGGGAGATCCAGCGAACGAAGACATCAGCAATTCGCCAACGCTGAGCCGCGCAGCCACGATGCAGGGAGTGATTCTCGGCACCGCGGCCTACATGTCTCCGGAGCAGGCGCGCGGAAGGTCGGTAGACAAGCGCACGGACATCTGGGCCTTACGGATGCGTGTTGTATGAATTGCTTTCGGGAAAGCAGGCCTTTCACGGCGAGGACGTAACGGACATCCTGGCTGCGGTAGTTAGGGCCGAGCCGGACTGGAACGCTTTGCCCGCCGCCACACCACAGAAATTGCGCGATCTGTTGCGGCGATGCTTGAAGAAAGACAAAACACTTCGCCTTCGAGACGCCGGCGACGCCCGCATTGAAATTCTCGAGATCCAGACGGCCGCGCCCACGGCCTCTGATTCGGCCCCGCCTCCGCCTCGTGCTGCTCTCCCTTGGATCGCGGCCACGGCTGTGCTCCTGATTGCGCTCGCTGCCTTGTCCTTTGTTCACTTCCGCGAAGTGCCTGTGCAGCAACCGAGCACCCGTTTCCAGGTGCCGCCGCCCGAGCAGTCGGTGATTTCGATGTTCAGGCTTTCTCCCGATGGGCGATCTATTGTGATTTCCGCACTTTCCGAAGGGCGAAACCGGCTTTGGATTCGCCCCCTCGATTCGCTGCAATGGCAGCTCTTGCAGGGTACGGACGACGCAAGCTATCCCTTCTGGTCTCCCGACGGAGCCAATATCGGATTCTTTGCCCAAGGGAAGTTGAAAAAGATCGCAGTGACCGGCGGACCACCCCAGACTCTTTGCGACGCCCCTGGAGGACGCGGGGGAAGTTGGAGCGCGACGGGTGTAATCCTTTTCGCGCCGAACCTTACCGGCGGACTCTACAAAGTCTCAACGGCAGGAGGAGTCCCGGAGCCGGCGACGAAGTTCACGGCTTCCGACCCTTCGGATTCGCAGCGTTACCCTGATTTCCTCCCGGACGGCCGCCACTACTTATATCTGGAAGACCGAACGGGAAACGAAGGCTTAGGCATATACGCCGGTTCATTGGATGGGGCTCCGTCCACCCATCTTCTGCCCGACCTGTCCAACGCAGTTTACATTCCGCCCACACCTCCGGGAACGATCGGCTATCTATTGTTCCGACGGGAGGGCTCCTTGATGGCGCAACCCTTTGATGCCGGCAAAATTCGGCTCGCCGGCGAGCTATTTCCCGTGGCGGAGCAGGTTGGCATAGCGGGGAACACAGGCCAGGGGGCCTTTTCCGCTTCCAATAATGGCGAACTCGCCTTTCGAAGCGGCGGCACGGCCGGGAATCGCGAATTCACCTGGATGGATCGCGCCGGCAAGCGGCTCGCCACTGTCACGAAGCCGGGCATATTCAGGTCAGGAGCGCTCTCGCCGGATGAAAAACGGCTTGCGTTCGCGATCTCCAACGAGTCGGGAGACCTCACGGACCTCTGGCTGCAGGAGTTGGAACGAGGAGTGATTTCCCGGTTCACATTCGAGGAAGGGGTCAGCTACTCACCCGTTTGGTCCCGGGACGGCAGCCGGATTATCTTTACGCATCGCGACGCCGGAGCGCATTATGCGATTTATCAGCGGGCCGCGACCGGTACCGGCAAAGCCGAAATGATCTGGCGCACGGCAGTGAACACTAGTACCTGGGATTGGTCGCCCGACGGCAAGTACATCTTGTATTCAGACTACCAGGACAAAACCAAGTACGATTTGTGGCTGCTTCCTATCGACGGCGACCACAAACCGATTCCGTACCTGCAGACTCCGTTCAGTGAGCTTCGCGGCCAGTTTTCGCCCGACGGCCGATGGATGGCGTATGTCTCGGATGAATCCGGACGATTCGAGGTATACGTGCAGACAGTTCCCGCAAGCGGTCCGAAGTGGCAAGTCTCAAGCGCGGGCGGCGATTTCCCCAGATGGAGACGCGATGGAAAGGAGCTTTATTTCATAGCTGCGGACCAACAGCTGATGGCTGTGCCGGTCAAAACAAGTAGCGGTTCCTCGGGCGCCTTCGAGCCGGGAGCGCCGCAGCCGCTATTTCGGATCGAGCCCGTCAACGCGAGCCCCACCACCACTAGTCTGTACGTGCCTTCAACGAATGGAGAGCGATTTTTGGTCAACGTCCAGGCAGGGGGCGAAGGCACGCAAGCGCCGCCGATCACGGTGGTCCTCAACTGGACCGCGGGGCTGAAGAAATGACCATCGCGGCGGGCACGCGTCTCGGCTCCTACGAAGTCGTCGCGCAGATTGGCGCGGGCGGCATGGGCGAGGTGTATCGCGCCCATGACACCAAGCTTGCCCGCGACGTGGCCATCAAAGTCCTGCCCGCTAATTTCGTGAATGATCCGGAACGCCTGTCCCGCTTTCAGCGCGAAGCCCGCATGCTGGCCGCGCTGAATCATCCGAACATCGCAACCATCTACGGCCTGGAGCAGTCCGGCGAAGTGGCCTGCCTCGTGATGGAACTCGTTCCCGGCGAGACGCTGGCCGAGCGAGTAAAGGCCGGCCCGCTCCCCATCGAGGAAGCGCTGAAGATCGCCGTGCAGATTGCTGAAGCCCTCGAAGCCGCGCACGAGAAACAAATTATTCACCGCGATTTGAAACCCGCCAACGTAAAGGTGACGCCGGAAGGCAAAGTGAAGGTGCTGGACTTCGGCTTAGCGAAAGCGTTCGCGGGTGACGCGACGACCGAAGACCTATCGAATTCACCGACGCTAAGCATGGCCGCGACGATGCAGGGCGTGATTCTCGGCACTGCGGCATACATGAGCCCGGAGCAGGCCAAAGGCAAGGCGGTGGACAAGCGCACCGACATCTGGGCCTTTGGCTGCAGTGCTGTACGAGATGCTGACCGGGCAGGCGGCGTTTCAAGGTGAAGATGTCGGGGACATTCTTGCGGAGGTCGTGAAAGCAGAACCGGACTGGACCCGATTGCCCGATGGTACTCCACACCCGATCCGCACACTGTTGCGCCGTTGCCTGCGGAAAGATCGGCGCCAGCGTCTTCCAGACGCCGGCGCCGCGCGGATCGAGATTGAGGAAGCCCTCTCCGGCGCTGCGACTGCCGGGACGGTTCCCGCTTTGCAGCGCCAGCGTCCTTTCGGATGGATCGCGGCTGGCGTGCTCCTGCTAGCGCTGGGCGCTGTGTCCTTCGTGCATTTCCGCGAAGCGCCGGCCGCAGCGCCGGAGATGCGCACGGAAATCAACACTCCCTCCACAACCACCGATCCAGTGTCTTTTGCGCTTTCCCCGGACGGGCGGCAGATTGTGTTTGTGGCCTCGGGAGACGGCACAGCACGGCTGTGGCTGCGGCGGCTGGACGCGACGTCGGCGCAGCCGCTGGCTAGCACGGATGGCGCGAGCTATCCGTTCTGGTCGCCCGACAGCCGGTCGGTGGGATTCTTTGCCGATAGCAAACTGAAGCGGATCGAAATCGGGGGCGGATCGGCGCAGACGCTTTTTAGCAATGGTGCAAATCGTGGTGGAACGTGGGGCCCGGACGGGACGATTTTGTTTACGCGGTCCGTTAACAGCCCACTGTCTCGCATCCCCGCGACGGGAGGCGAACCAGTGGCAGTGACGATGCTCGACAAGCAGAGCAGCCATCGATTCCCCCAGTTCCTGCCGGGCGGGCGGCAATTCCTGTATTACGCCAAAGGGAATGCGGAAACGACCGGCATATACCTTGGCTCGCTGGACTCTTCGGTAACAAAACGGCTGGCGGCAGCCGACACGGCAGGAGTCTATTCCCCAGACGGCTGGTTGCTGTTTATCCGTTCGGGTACGCTTTTAGCGCAGCGTTTGGACCTCGGGCTTGGGAAACTTACCGGCGATCCCGTTACGGTGGCCGACCCGGTCACTTCCAACCTGCCTTTCAACGTGGGGGCGCTCTCGGTATCGGCCACAGGCTTGATCGCCTACCGGTCCGGCGGGGCTGGCCAGCGGCAACTGATCTGGTTTGACCGCACGGGAAAGACGCTGGGCACGCTGGGCGCATCCGACGCGAATAGCTTATTGGCCCCGACCCTTTCGCCCGACGGCCGCCGAGCGGCGGTGTTCCGCGTAGTCGAGGGCAACACCGACATCTGGCTTCTGGACGCGACGCGCGAAACGCGATTCACATTCGATCCGAGTCTGAATCGTTTTCCGATTTGGTCGCCGGACGGCAGCCGCATCGTGTTCGACTCGAACCGCAAGGGCCATCGCGATCTCTATCTAAAGGCATCGAATGGCGCGGGCAGCGAGGAACTGCTTGTGGAATCGGCGCAGGATAAGGGCGTCGATGACTGGTCCCGCGACGGCCGGTTCCTCATGTACCACAGCGCCGATCTGCAATCGTCATACGACCTCTGGGTACTGCCGATGGAGGGCGACCCTTCGGCGGGCTCAGGGCAAAGCCGGAAGCCATTCGTCTTTCTGAAGACAAACTTCGATCAACGCCGGGGGCAGTTCTCTCCGGATGGGCGTTGGGTGGCGTACATGTCGAATGAATCCGGGCGGTATGAGGTCTATGTGCGGCCATTCAGCGGAAACGCTTCCGGGACGTCGACAGGCGGCCAGTGGCAAGTATCCACCTCCGGCGGAATTAACCCAAGGTGGCGAGCCGACGGCAAGGAGCTGTTTTACATTGCGCCGGACGGCAATCTGATGGCGGCGCCGATCGCCGCAAAAGGCGCGACGATCGAGCCGGGCTCGCCCGTGGTCTTGTTTCAGACCAAGATTCTCGGCGGTGGGACAGATGTGACTCTAGGACACAATTACGACGTTTCGGGCGACGGCCGCTTCCTGATCGACACGGTGCTGGAAGACGCTGCTTCGCCGATCACGTTGCTGCAAAACTGGACCGCGGGATTAAAGAAATGAGCATCGCGGCGGGCGCGCGTCTCGGCTCCTACGAAGTCGTCGCGCAGATTGGCGCGGGCGGCATCGACGCAAATCGACGTCGTGCTGAACTGGTTTTGAAGAGCTGAAGCGGCGCGTGCCGGCCGGGGCGAAGTGAATCCAGTAGCACAGGCATCCGCCGCGGCGACTTGTGCGGCTTTTGCGACCACAGATCGCGCCCGGACTCGGGAAAATGGCGAAAACCGCACAGGCAAGAGTGCCTGTGCCACTCGAATCCCATTGATCGCGCCTCGCGTTTGCTTTATCGTGTTCGCTCCAAATTTAAGAGGCATGGCGCGCGGCGCGCGCAACGGAGCGAGCGTTGAAAAAAAAGATTCGAGCGGTGCAATACGGCGTCGGTCCAATTGGCGCGGCCATCGTGCGGCTGATGCGGGAAAAAAGTTCGATCGAAATCATCGGAGCGATCGATTCCGATCCGGCCAAAGCAGGGCGCGACCTGGGCGACGTGGTTGAGGGAGCCGATGCGCCGTGGGGCGTGCCGATCAGCGGTGACGCTGAGGCCATGCTCGGCGAATCGCCCGACGTGGTCATCCATTCGACTTCTTCCTACCTGCCGAGCGTGATGGATCAATTGCTGGCGTGCCTGGCGGCGGAATCGTGCGTGGTCTCAACGTGCGAGGAGCTGGCGTATCCGTTCCGCAAATATCCGGAGCTGGCGGCGAAGCTCGATGCCGAAGCCAAGACGTGGGGCGTCGCGCTGATCGGCACGGGCATCAATCCCGGCTACGTGATGGACAAGCTCTTGATCACGCTGAGCGCCGCTTCGCAGACGATTGAATCCGCGCGCGCGGTGCGCATCGTGGATGCGTCCAAGCGCCGCCTGCCGCTACAGAAAAAAGTGGGCGCGGGAATGAGCGTCGAGGAGTTTCGCGCGCAGGTCGCGGTTGGAGCGATCAAGCATCACGGCCTGCCGGAATCGGTGGCCATGGTTTCGGACGCGCTGGGCCTCGGCGTGGACGACATTTCGGAAACGATCGAGCCGGTCGTCGCGCGCGAACGTGTGAAGACTCAGTTCCTGGAAGTCGCGCCGGGCCAGGTGGCCGGCGTGCACCAGATTGCGCGTGGCTTCGCCGGCAGGACGGAAAAAATCTACATGGAATTGCAAATGTTCGTCGGCGCAACCGATCCCGGCGACACGGTAGAAATCGCCGGCAATCCCAACCTGACGCTCACCATTCCCGGAGGCACGCACGGCGACATCGCCACCGCCTCGGTCGTCGTGAATTGTATTCCCCAAATCCTTGACGCCTCCGCGGGCCTGCGCACTTCGCGCGATCTCCCCATGTGCTTCCTCCCGCCCGCTGCAAAGCCGTAGGTTAGTTTTTCTTCCAAAACGTAGCCAGCGCAGAAAAATCCACGTCTTCAGTCATGGCGCCTTTCACGGCGTTCAACACTTCGCGCGAGGCTGCGGCGGCGGGCAACGGCACGCCCAACTGGTTGGCGAGGTCGAGAGCCAGACCCAGATCCTTGTGCATGAGGCGCAGGGGAAAGCTGGGTTTGTATTCGCCTTTCAACATGTTCGCGCCCTTCAAATCGAGCACGCCGGAGCGGCCCATGCTGGACTGCATCACCTCGAAGAGGCTTTGCCCCGGCACGCCTGCGCGCGTGACCAGCGCCAGCGCCTCGGCAAACGCCTCGACTTGCACGTCGAGCAGCAAATTCATTGCGAGCTTTACCGTTTGCCCGGCGCCGATCGGTCCGAGGTGAAACCACTTCTTGCCCATCGCGCCCAGCACCGGCTCGACGCGCTTCAGTGTGCTCGCTTCCCCGCCCACCATGAAGACCAGCTCGCCCTTTTCCGCGCCCCACGTCCCGCCGGTCACGGGAGCTTCCAGAAATTCCGCGCCCAGCGCGCCCGCAGCTGCGGCGGCGCGTTTTTCCAGGCCAGGACTGACCGTGCTCGATTCGATGATCACGCTGCCGCGCTTCAGTCCCGCAAACACGCCGTCATCTCCCCACAGCACCGATTCGAGCGCCGGGGGATCGCTGACAATCGTGAGAATCACTTCGGAAGCCTCGGCGACCGCGCGCGGCGTTGCGGCCCGCTTCGCGCCTTGCGCCACCAGATCGTCGCCGCGCGAAGCCGTGCGGTTCCACACCGTGAGCGGATGGCCAGCCTTTAAAACATTTGCTGCCATCGGGTGGCCCATCAATCCGAGTCCAATCAATCCAACCGGCGGCTTCATGGCGAGGATCCTCCTGAGCGAATGAAATTTTGGAAAGCAGTATGTAAGAGGGAAAAGTCTACAGGAGTTCGTTCGAAAACCGGATGAAAATCAGCGGCGGGGACGGAAAGACTAGGCGGGTCGGTTCTTGAGTTCGAGGGCGTTGGGCTGCCGCGCGGACTCGGCAGAGGAGTCCCGAGGCTCGTTTACCGACGCGGACGGCCTGGGAATTTCAGGGCACTCTTGCAACTCAACGATGGAGGGATAGGGGATTTCCCACCGGAAAGTCTTTAACTTGCCCTGTTGCCGGTAGCTCTCCTCCAGGAAGATGGACTTCCCGGAGTCGGCGGCCAATTCACCGGTTGCAGGCAGAACAATCTCTCCGGCACGGTACCTAACGACGATCCGGCGGCCTAAGATAGCTGAATACCGTGCCATAGAAGGCAGTATGGCGGCGGGAGTCCCGGTTGGGCAATAGTACGAAAGTGTCAACTAAATTAGTACTATGGAGTCCTATCTACTGCAAATGCTAGGGATAGCTGGGCTTCTGGATAGGTGGCCGAACCATGGCAACGCGCTCATGGGGCCGACCAAGGCGGTTGAAACCCGGGAACGCCAATCTCCCGATTGGCGAGTCGCAATCCGCCAATCGGGAGATTGGCGTTCCCGGGAAACATCGTGAGGCGTGCGGGTTAGTGGTGGCCGCCTGCGTCGTGGCCTGCCGGGGCTGGGGCGTGAGCAGGCTCGGGGACCGGAAGCGCAGGGGCATTGCGCAGATTTCCCGTGAACATCAGCACCAGCGCGGAGACGATGCCGAACGCGAGAAATGCGTACAGCGCCGGCAGGACGCCGCCCAAGTCGGTCGTCGAACCGCTCGAAAGCCGCCAGGCGATCGTGCCGGCTGCAAGCCCGCAAAGAGTAGAAATGGTGCGCGACCCGGGAGCGACCTCGAGGCGCGTCCCGCACTTCGGACAGACGATGTCGTTGGAGTACGCCGCTGCATCCGGCGCGGAAATTTCTGTCTTGCAATGCGGACAGATGCGAACAGCCACGGCTCACCTCCAAATGCGAACGCCTACAATAATCGAACTGGTGGTCCGATGAAAAGGGGAGATAAAAGGCGGGAGCAGAACGCCGCAGCTCTCGAGGAATCGCCGCGCGTGGGGCGCTTCGTAAGCGAAGAGGGTGTGGAGGTGGAAGAATTGTTATTTACACTTGCGACAAAGCCGCTTCACCCTTTTTTCCACAGGACGCCTCGAGGAATAGAATGATACCCTCTCGGTGCATTTCGGGAGCCCCGCGAGAAAATCTTGAACTTCATGGAGCAAACAATGAAACTGAAAATCCTGACTCTGTCTTCCCTGGTGATATTTGCACTGGCGCTGTGTCTGTCGGTGACATCCACTCCAGCATCGCCCAGGACGCCTGCTGCCGCGGCAGTTCCGGCGGCAACCCCGCAGCCAGCGGCCGCGCCTGCAGCTTTGCCTGAACCCCATCCCGAAATCCGGGAAGCCATCGGTTCGCTGCGAAGAGCCAAGGACCACCTGGAGCACGCCGCGCACGATTTTGGCGGGCACCGCGTGGAAGCGATCAAAGCCATCGACGAATCGCTCCGCCAGCTCAATGAATGTTTGAAATACGACAAAGACTAATCGTTGCACGAACGGCGGCCTGCCGTAAAAGCGAGCGGGTCATCGTTCGCGAAGAATCGAGAACATGAACCCGTCCACCTCGAAGCCGAGATGGACGGGTTTTTTTTGCGCCCTTCGAGCCTCACGATTCTCTTGCTCTTGAGAGGCCTCGAGGAGAGCGCTGCTCGGATTTTCCCTCCATGCCAAAATCGATGCGTTCAAGTAGCACATCCACTCCTGGCTGTGTGGGTTTTGCGATCGTCGATCGTGTACAGATATTTGAAAGCAGAGAAAACCGCACAGCCAAGAGTGGCTGTGCTACTTGTGAACTCACGCCAACGGCGAAAATTCCACGCGGCGGCGGATGGGGTCGATGCGTTCGGCGCGGACGCGGATGAGGTCGCCGAGTTTCCAGACGTGGCCCGCTTGAGGGGTTCCCCGGCCGGATTTTTTCTTTTTCCCCGGCTCCTGGGAAGCGGGACGCGGGGCGTGTCCGCTGCCGGAAACGATGGCGTGGTCCTGCTCGCGGTAGAAAACGTGTTCGCCGGTGAGCTCCTCGATGCGGTCGATGGGGACCATGCCCTCGACGAAAATTTCCGTCAGCTCGACGAAGAAACCGAATTTCTGCACGGAAATAATCAGCGCGTTGTACTCCTCGCCGAGATGCTGCTCCATGAACTGCGCGGTCTTCCAGGCCATCAATTCGCGCTCGGCGGTTTCGGCGCGGCGCTCGGTCTCGGACGTTTCGACGGCGATCGCTTCGAGTTCGCCGCGGCGATACGGTCCGAATGTGGATTCTTGTTTCGCGGGGCCCGCATGAGCCGCGGGCTTCGTCTCGGGATGATCGAGCGCCCACTTCAAGACGCGATGCACGATGAGGTCGGGATAGCGGCGAATCGGCGAAGTGAAATGCGTGTACTGGTCGAAGGCCAGCGCGAAATGGCCGAGCGGGTCGGCGGCGTAGCGCGCCTGCTTCAGCGAACGCAGCATCAGGTAGGAGACGATGCGCTCCTCGGGCTTGCCCGCGATTTTTTCGGCCAGGCGCTGGTAGTGCGAGGGGCGAATGGCGATGTCCATCACGCCCGGCAGCGAGACGGTCATCGGCTTCTCGCGGCCCGCTCCGCGGCGGCCGTGCCGCGCGCCGCGATCGAATCGCTGCGGGCGGGAGCTTCCGTGCTTCACTTCGATGCGCCGCTCCGCAAGATTTTCTACGCCCAGCGAATATCCGAACGTCTGCGCCAGCGCCTCAAATTCCAGAATTTTCTTGGGGTCGGGCTTTTCGTGGACGCGATGCAGCGATCCGATGCCGCGCGATTCGAGATAGCGCGCCACGGCTTGATTGGCGGCCAGCATGAATTCCTCGATCAGGCGGTGCGCGATGTTGCGCTCGCTGCGGACGATGCCGGTCATTTGCCCGGCATCGTCAAATTCAAACACTTGCTCGGGCAAATCGAAATCGATGGAGCCGAGGCGCCGGCGCCGCGCGTTCAGGATCATGGCGAGGTCGCGCATGTCGCGGAAATTTTCGGCGAGGTGCGCGTATTGCGCGGTGGCGGCCGCGTCATTCTGAAGCACGGCGTTCACCGCGGTGTACGTCATGCGCTCGGCCGAGCGAATCACGCCGCGCGCGAATTCCGACGCGACGATTTCGCCGTTCGCGTCGATTTCCATGATCGCGCTCATCACCAGGCGGTCTTCCTTCGGAACGAGCGAGCAGATGCCGTTCGAGAGTTCTTCGGGCAGCATGGGCACGGCGCGATTGGGAAAATAAACCGAAGTGCCGCGCAGCCGCGCCTCGCGGTCGAGGGCCGATCCGCGCCGCACGTAATGCGAAACGTCGGCGATGTGCACCTGCAACTGCCAGTTGCCGTTTTCGAGACGCTTCACGTACACCGCATCGTCAAAATCGCGCGCCGTTTCGCCGTCAATCGTGACGATCGGCAAATCGCGGAAATCTCTCCGCCCGGCGCGCTCGACGTCGCTCACGGGATGCGCAACGGCGGCGGCTTCCGCCAGAACTTCGGTTGAAAATTCGTGCGGTAGATGATGCTTGCGAATCAGGATCTCGACGTCCACGCCGAAATCTCCGGGACGTCCGAGAATCTCGATCACGCGCCCCGCCGGGGCCACGCCGCCGCGCGGAAAGCGCGTCATCTCCACGTTGACGACGGCGCCATCAAGTTCGGGCAACCGCACGCCGCGTTTTGGCTGGTGCAGGCCCAGCTTCCCTTGCAGCTCCGGAGTCAATTCATCGCCCGGCGGGATGATGATTTCCTGCAGCAGGCGCGATTCATACGGCGCGACTGTATTTCCGCGCGATCCGTAGCGGAAAAGCCCCACGACTGTCGCGTGCGCGCGGCCGATCACGCGCAGGATGCGTCCTTCGGCGCGCGCCGGCCCGGCGCCGTCGCCAAAGCGTTTGCGGCGCTCGATGCTCGCGAGTACATGATCGCCGTGCATCGCGTCGCCTATTGCATCGCGCCCGATGAAAAGATCACCCTCCAAATCTTTTCGCGGCGTATCCGGCACGACGAATCCATAACCGTCGCGATGCGCGACCAGGCGTCCCGTCAGTTGATTCGCTTCCGGCCTTACCGGCGGACGCGATTCTCCATGCGATTCCGCGCGGGCTTGCGGGCGGGGTTCTGAACGAGGTCCCGAACTGTGCCGTTGCGGCGCGACTTTTTGCGGCGGCTGGGCAAATTGCACGCCCTGTTTTTCTTTGGGCAAGCCGATGCGCCCGTTCGGGTATTCGTGAATGTCCCCGCGCTTCTTCATTTTTCGCGCGAGCTTCACCAGCGCGCGGCGCCCCGAGTGGCGCAACCCGAGCGCCGCCGCAATTTCGCGCAGGCTCTGCGGCTTGCGGGATCGTGCGAGTTGCGCCACGACCTCGGCTTCGGTGACAGGTGCGCGCGGCTCATCGTGGCTTGGCATGGAAGCGGACATTGTATGCGCTCTTCAGGAAAAAGGCGAAAGGCGGAGTGAAGCGTTTCGATTGAAATCCGGGAACGCGAATCTCCCGATTGGCGGGTTGCGAGACGCCAATCGGGAGATTGGCGTTCCCGGGAGGCATCCCGTGCGATTTTCGCCCATTTCGGAGAGTTGCACTCAGGGGGATAGGGTAAACCCTGTATTTCCCTTGTCTTTTCATCGGCCCCGCAACTTTTTTGTGAAACCAGTGTTTAACCAAACACATCAAGGCTGCATGGCTCGGCTTTCCTCCGACAGGCCGGGTCAAAGGAAGGGGGCGAATCGACCTGGATCGTCCCCTTCTCACCTGAAACCAAACCGTCTCCGCGTCGACAGTTGCAAGTGTTGTGCGTCCGAAGGCTTCCATCAGAAACTTCCGGGTACAACCGCCCAATTCGCCGTAGAATCAGATTCTAGGCGACGCGGAGGGCCCGGTCCCGCTCGGCAGCGCCAGGCGAACCCATGGTTCAGAGAAGACACATCGTGGCGCTGGGAGTGTGCTTCGCCGTGCTGGCGCCGTGGCTCGGCATTCCGGGCGAGCGGGCGCTGGCTGCGGGCCAGGGCGCCATCATCACGGCAAATCCTGCGCCCAGCCCCGAGCAGATTCATTCCCTGATCATGCGAGCGATCGAGAATCAGCATCAGGACGATCGCGCCCTCGAGGAGTTCGAACGCATCGAGCACGTGATCACGCGCAAGGAAGAGAACGCGGAGATCGTCACCGACCTTACTGAACGCATCGTGCCTTCCGCGACAGGCAACATTAAGTTGAAGATGTCAGAAAATGGAGTTCCCGTTTCCGCGGAGCTGTATCGCACCGAACTGGAGATTGCCGTCAACGCGCTTGAACTCGCCATGCATCCGAACGACCGCTACAAGGAGGATCTGGCGAAATTCGAAAGACGGCGGCGCGATCATGCCGAGCTCGTGGACACGGCGACGAAAGCGTTTCGCGTGACCTGGGCCGGACGGGAAACGCGCAGCGATTCGGCCGGGCCGCGCACGCTGATGAAATTTCTGCTGGAGCCGGACCCGAGCTACAAGCCCATCAACCGTTTCGCGGCCAGCTTTCAGCACGTTCATGCCACGCTCTGGGTGGACGAAGCTCAGGCGCAATTCGCGCGCCTCGAAGGCGACATCGCCACGGACATTCCGTTTGCCGGAGGGGTTGCCGGAAAGGTTTATCACGGCGGCCACGTCGTGATGGTGCAGGAGGAAGTGGCGCCGGGCATCTGGCTGCCGACGCTGTACAACTACGAAGTGGACGGACGCAAATTTGTGTTCGCATTCGGCGTCCACGAACGCACCGAAATCACCCGCTACCGCCGCGTCGGTCCGCCGCCGCAGGCCGTCGAAATCATGCGTAATGAATTGAACAATCTGACAGCCGCAACCCCCGCCCGCTAACGCGAGCAAGGTAAAATAGCAGGAATCGAGGTTTTGCCATGAGATTCCAGACTATTTTTCTGCTCGCCGTGCTGGTGTCGTTGCTCGCGCTGGTACCAGGATCGGCTTATGGCCAGTCGCAATCGCCGGCGGCAACTCCGCAAACTTCCGACACAAGCGCGCCTCCGTCGCCTCCGCAAGCGCCAGCTGCGCCCCTGGCAAATGCAAAACCAGCCAAGGTCTGGACCAACGATGAGATCGACACCTTGCGCAACAATCACGGCGTCTCCGTGGTGGGTGGTAATGGCAAGACTCAGAACGTAAGCGCGACTTCGAAGGGGCTTTCGCAAGAGAAAGATCCGGCGTGGTATCGCAAGCAGTTGGCGACCCTGCGCGCGGAAATGGATAAACTCGATCCCCAAATCACGAAGCTCCAGGCATTTCTCAGCGGCGAAAACGTGAGCGACCCGCCCACGATGCATCAACGCCTCGTTCCCAGCCCGCAGGATCAATTGAAGCAACTAGAAACCAAGCGCCAGGCGGATGCGGCGAAGATAGATGACCTGCTCGACCGCGCCCGCCACAACGGCATCGAGCCCGGCGCCTTGCGTTAAATGCAAACGCAATTCCGAAAAAAACGAAAGCGCCGGTCACTTCTGCGGAGAGCCGGCGCTCTGCTTTCAGCGTTTTAGACGAATCACGAGTCACGATTCATCAGTCACCTTCCTCCTCTTGCCCTCAGTAGCTTCGGGAACTTGCCCGCGTGCGCCGGTGTCCAAATATTTTGAGGACATGTTGCAACCTCCTGTTTGAAGGCGGCATCGCAATTAGCAAGGTGGTTACGGTCTAACTCTAAAAATTTAAGGGGGGTTGCCATGCGAAGACTTCTCGCATTTGTTTTCGTTGCAGTGGTGTGGCCGTTTCCGAGTGGCGCGCAACAACAGGCCCGTCCCGCTTCCGTAAAAACAATATCCCCGGCTCAAGAACCCGTACCCCAAACGCAAGTTCCGGACCTGCCCGTCCGCCGCGTCGTGCTCTACAAGAATGGCGTCGGCTATTTCGAGCATCTTGGCCGCGTCCGCGGCAACCAGGACATCCACATTGATTTCACCAGCGGCCAGTTGAACGACGCGCTGGCTTCGCTCACCGTGCTCGACCTCGACGGCGGCCGCATCAGCGGCGTCAGCTACAACTCCACCGATCCGCTCGACAAGCGCCTCGGAGCGTTGCGCTTGCCTCTCGATGAACAAACTTCGGTTTCAAAATTTCTGGATGCTCTTCGCGGCTCGCGTTTGGAAGTGTCCAGCGGCGCCAACCCCGTCACCGGCCGCTTGCTGAGCGTCGAGCGAAAAACTCGCACGGCGGGCGGGACGACCCTGGAAGTCGACATCATCACCGTCGTCACAGACAGCGGCGAAATTCGCGAGGTAGAAGTCACGCCCACGACGCGCGTCCGCCTCGTCGACACCGGCATGCACGGCGAGATGAACCGCTATCTGTCGCTCCTCGCTTCCGAGCGCGAGCAGGATCTGCGGCGGATGACGCTGGCAACGACCGGCACAGGAGAGCGCCAGCTTTTCGTCAGCTACATCAGCGAAGTGCCGGTGTGGAAAACCACCTACCGGCTCGTGCTTTCCAGCGAATCCGGGAAGAAACCGTTGCTGCAGGGATGGGCCATCGTGGACAACACGGTGGGAGAGGATTGGAACAATGTCAATCTTTCCCTCGTGGCCGGCGCGCCGCAGTCGTTCATCCAGCAACTCTCTCAGCCCTATTACGGGCGGCGCGCGATTGTGCCCCTGCCTCAGGAATATCGAGAGCGTCCCGCAAACGCATGAGGCGCGCCTGCTGGGCGGAGCACAGATCGCCGGGCGAGTGACGGACTCGTCGGGAGGAGTAATCGCCTCGGCCCAGGTGCGCGTGCTCGATGCAAGCGGCAGGGAAATCACGCGAACCATGACCGACAGCGCGGGCGCGTACGGCTTCTCCAGCCTTCCCGACGGAGCGTATCGACTCCAGATTGAGAGCAGGGGCTTCAAGACTCTCGTGATGAACAACGCTCAAGTCCGCGCCGGGTACAGCAGCGAGCACGACGCCACGCTGCAGCCGGGGGAAGTTTCGCAGACTGTTACGGTGACGGAGTCAGCGCCTCTCGTCGAAACGACAAATAGCACGCTTGCGGGGACGATTGTCGGCAATCTCGGCTCCGGGCGCGGACTTGGGCGTGTGGTCAAGCCCCGCAAGTCTGGAGGCGGGACCGGCGGCGGATCATACCAGACGAGGAACCACACAAGATCGGCCATTAAACGGAAGGAACTACAGCAATCTCCTCGCCTTACAACCGGGCATCAACGGGGGGGCGTTCAACAACCTGCTGCAGAGCGAGTACTCCCGCCGCGGCGGAAGGGCCAGGACTTCGACGACCTTTACGAATACAAACTGAAGGATCGCGTGACGATCCGCAAGAATCAGTCGGCCATGGTGCCGATCGTGCAAACCGAAATCCGCGCCGAGAAAATCTCTCTGTGGACCGCGGGCCGAAGCTTTGGCCATCCCTTGCGCGGAGTTTGGCTCAGCAACACCAGCGGCGAGACACTCGACGGCGGAAACTTCAGCGTGATCGATGACGAAATCTTCGCCGGGCAGGGCCTGCTCGATCCGATCAAGCCGGACGAGCGCCGTCTGGTCTCCTACGCCACCGATCTCGGAATGCTCGTTCGCGAAGGCGGCTCGGCTTCCCCACAACGATACACGCGCGTGCTAATCGCCCACGGCGTAATGATCCGCATGGGCGAGGAACGCCAGACGGAGACCTACACGATTCGCAACGAAGACACCGCGCCGCGAACCTTGGTCATCGAACATCCTCTCCGTCCGGGTTGGACTCTCTCAAAGGATACGCTCCGGCCTGAGGAAACCACCGCGAGTGCCTACCGTTTTCGCGTGGCCATCGGCGCGAAACAATCGGCCACGCTCGAGATCAGCGAATCGCACCCGCTCCAGACGCAGGTCGAGCTGAACAACATCTCCGAGGACGAAGTTGCGGTCCTGTTGAAGGACGGCTCGATCAATTCGGAGATCGAGGACGCGCTGCGAACAATCCTCGACCAGAAAGCGCAGGTGGCCGAGCTCAACGCCGAAGCAGAAACTCGCGACAACACCATCACGAGCATCTACGACGATCAACAGCGCGTGCGGGAAAATCTGAAATCGCTGAAGGGCAGCGCCGAAGAGAAGGCCTTGACGCAGCGCTACACGCAGCAACTTTCCGATCAGGAAACGCGCCTCGAAAAACTGCGCATTGAAAAGGAGGACTTCGAGAAGAAGAGCGCAGCCGCGCAGGAGCAGGTCGACAAGATGATTGAGGAGCTGGCCCTGGAAGTTACGCTCGGGCCGCGTTAATCGTTTCGAGTAGGACAGGCTTCCAGCCTGTCGGTTTTCGGCCAAATCTGGCATTTTTCGGCCAACGTTGGCATTGCGAAAACCGACAGGCTGGAAGCCTGTCCTACTGGACCCCGTATCATTCGCGCTTCATTCCGCCGATCTGGCAGCGCCGGCTGGAATCCCTCAAGGTAAAATTGGGAGAGGTCAGCACCCTGGGAGGCGGACGGCAATGCGGCGCGCGCGTCTACAATTCGCGTTTCTTCTGTGCGCTGCTGCATTTATGTCCGCGGGGACGCGGGCGCAGTCGCTCAAGGTCGCGAAGAAGAAGCCGGGCACGCTGGGCGGCGAGG
Source organism: uncultured Acidobacteriota bacterium (assembly GCA_963804145.1). Classification (GTDB taxonomy): domain Bacteria; phylum Acidobacteriota; class Terriglobia; order Acidiferrales; family UBA7541; genus Palsa-360. Next base: position 166,318 of record CAWDPI010000017.1, read on the forward strand.
TGGTCAACGCGAAAGGGGCGCCGGTGGCCGGGGCGCAGATTCTTTGGCAGGCGGCGGATGGCGAAACGCCGCACGTGCTGCACACGGATGCGCAAGGGCATTTTAGTGTCGGGACGCTGCGCACGGGCTCCTACGATTTGCGCGCGAATGCGGACGGAACGTGGTCCGAGTGGGAACACAACGTTCTGGTGCGCCCCGGCGACAATACCAATGTGACACTGCGGCTGACGTTCAAGGCGCCTCCGCCTCCGCCGGGCGTTGAATTGAAGGGCACGATGCGCGTGTGGGACGCGCCGGTGCCGGGATCGGTGCCGCACGATTCCGCGGTCGATCCGAAGGGCAACATCTGGTTCACGCTGCAGGAGACGGGACACATCGCGCGGTTCAATCCGGACACGCACGAATGGAAACTTTTCAAGGTGCCGACCGAGGATTCCGGCCCGCATGGCCTGGTTTCCGACGCGTTCGGCGACATCTGGTTCACGGAAAATTATGCCGGAAAAATCGGCCGGCTGGACCCGGCCTCCGGCAAGTTCGTGGAATTCACGCCTCCCACGGCGAAAGATCCGCACACGCCGGTGTTCGGATCGGACGGCGCGCTGTGGTTCACGGCGCAGGAATCCAACCTGATCGGCCGGCTGGACATCGAGACCAAAAAAATCACCGAGTACGGCGTGCCCACGCAGAATGCGCATCCCTACGGCATCGCTTCGGCGGACGATGGCGCGCTGTGGTTCTGCGAATTGTCGGGCGGCAAGCTGGGCCGCATCGATCCTGTCAGCGGATTGATGACCGAGTACGCTCCCTCCGAGCGGGACGTTCAGCCCAAGCGCCTCGTCGCCGTCAAAGGCGCGATCTATTTCACCGATTCCAAAGGCGGGCGCCTGGGCCGCTTCACGCTGGCCGACAAGCAATTCAAGTTCTGGGAGAGCCCATCCGGAAACCATTCCGAGCCCTACGGGATTGGGGCGGACACCTCCGGCAAAATCTGGTATGAGGAGAGCGGGAGCGACAATTTGATCCGCTTCGATCCTGCCGTCGAGGTGTTCAGGACCTTTCCGATGCCGGCTGCCAATTCCTCCGTCCGCAACATGGCGCGCGACGCCAAGGGGCGGCTGTGGATGCCTCTTTCCCTGGCCAACAAGATCGCCGTCGTCGAGTAGAATTCTTCCTTTAAACCCTTCTTGCAGAGCCATTTAGAAGTATGTGAAGCTGTCTTATGCGGAGCATCGCTCGTGCCGCCCTCACTTGCATTCGGTGACCTGGTACTACAACCCCAGTCCCAAAATCTTTGACGCGAGTAGCCCATTGAGCCATCCGGTTCGCACTGTCAACATCGATTTCACAGTGGGTTGGGAGCTGCGCTGCGGGGACGACGGCCCCGAGAAATCGGGTTCGTAAGCGTGCTACCCAACCCGCCAAAATCCTTCCAGAATCGCGAACCAAAAAGCTTTAACACAGAGAACACAGAGAAAAGTGGAGAAGTGCGCTCGGCAGTCGCGTCCGCGATGGGCGCCTCCGTATTCTTTGTGGATTCTTGGTTTGTAGGGCCGGGCTTCAGCCCGGCCGTAACGATCCGCAATGGAATCGGCTTTAGCCGCTGAAGCTGAACTTGATTGCGATTCCACCGCGCTGTGTTAAAGCTTTTTCCTTGTTTGAGCGCGAATTACTTCAGGTAGGTGCGCACGATCTCGATCAGATCGTCCGCGGCTTCCTCTGCGGATTTTGTTTTCCGCGGCATGTGGTTGCGGATGTGGTCCTCCATCAATTCACCCATGAGGCTGTTGATGGCGCCGCGGGCGGCGGAGAGGCGTTGCAGGACTTCGGCGCAGGGCTCGTCCTGATCCAGGGCGCGGCCGACGGCTTCGAGCTGGCCCACAATTTTCTTGGTGCGGGTTAACAGATCCAGCTTTTCTCTCGATAAATGTGACATTTTCGCTTGACTACCCTATGGGGGTATGGTATCTCAACTTCAGGCCGCGCTGCAAGGGCCCGAAAGGAATTTAGAATACATGGAACTTCCAGTTCAAGAACCGGAACCTCCGGGTAGTTCCAGCCTCCCGGATCTCCGCCCCGAGCGAGCATAGCACACGCTGCCGTGAATCGAATTTCCGCTTGCTCTCGTGGAGAAAAACCGAGCGAGCGGGAATCCGCGATGATGCGGCAAAAATCCCCTCCTGAAAAATGGTTTTACCGGACGAGGCGCCGGAGCCCGGCCATGACGCGTGTGGTTTCAAAGGAGGGAAACATGTTCGATTTCATCGTCAATTTCAAAGAGTCAGAGCGCAAAAATCCGGAGCGCAAAAATTCCGTGCCGCGTCCCAGCCTGTACTGCGTGTGGTTTCGAGCGCACGAAGGGGAGAACGCCCCGCTCATCCGGGTGTGGATCGATCCGTCCATGTCGATGTTTGAGTCGCAAGGCAAAGTGCACGATCCGGATCTCGCGGCGGCACGCGCCGAAGAGCAGGCGGCGCTGGCCCACGAGAGCAAGCCGTAAATGTGCCGAGAGGATCGAAAAACCCCGATCCAGGAGTTTACATACTGTTCATCTCGGCGTGATGTAACGCCGTGATCTAATGATTTGAAGGAGATGCCGATCTAGCTTAGAGCACATGCATCATCGGACAGCCCAATTCGCTTTATCGTTTATGGTCTTGCTGGCTCTGCGCCTGGCAACTCCGCCATCCGTGCGAGCACAAGACGCGCCCGCGGATCAAGCACCTGCGCCGTCCGCACCGGCTCCCACGGGTGATTCATCTTCCGATTCACCAACAACTTTATTCCCGCATTTTGAGTCAGATCGCATCTGGCTTTCCGGCCAGGCAAATATCATTACGCAGTGGCACCCCGCGTTTCATTCGCACTACCAGGGGCCGAACAGTCTTTCGCCAGGAGCGCAGGACGCTTCTTCCCGCGTGTTGACCCTGCTTGCGGGGGTGCGGGTCAGCGGCACAACGGAATTTCTCTGCGATATACAGGAAACCGGCGGGCACGGGATCGGGGAGGCGCTCGGCCTTGCGGGCTTCACGAATCTCGACGTCGTGCGTAATCCCTTGCTCAGCAAGGCTCCCTATGTGGCTCGACTGATGTGGCATCAAATCATTCCGCTCAGCGGCGAAAAGTCGGCCTCAGAGAGAACGCCCTTTTCGCTGTTCAAAGAGTTGCCGGCGCGGCGCATCGAAATTCGTTTCGGAAAATTCAGCCTGGTGGATTTTTTCGATGTGAACACGTACGGCTCAGACAGCAATCTCCAGTTTCTGAATTGGACGCTGGACAACAACGGAGCGTATGACTATGCCGCGGACACGCGCGGCTACACGTTCGCCGCGATGGTGGAGTACGACGACCGCCATTGGGCCGTGCGATTTGCGGAAGCCCTGATGCCCAAAGTGGCGAACGGCATCAACCTGGACGCAGACCTTGCCCGCGCCCACTCGGAGAACGTCGAACTCGAGCTGCATCATTCGCTCGTGCCGCGCCGCGAGGCGGTGCTTCGTCTGCTCGGCTATGCGAACCACGCCAATATGGGCGTCTACAGCGTGGCCATCGATGATTTTCTTGCGGGCGAGACGCCATGCGCCGCCGGCACGGTGTGCAGGCCTGAGATCACGGATCATCCTCTACAGACGACCGTGAAGTACGGTTTCGGCGTCAACGTCGAGCAGCCGCTGACGGATTGGCTGGGCCTCTTCGCGCGATGGGGATGGAACGAAGGCCAGCACGAATCGTACGCCTACACCGAAGTGGACGAAACGGAGCAAGTCGGCGCCGGCCTGCAGGGCGTCAAATGGAAAAGAAAATTGGACCGCGCAGGCCTCGCGTTCATATCCAACGGAATTTCCCGCGAGCATCAGGAATATCTGGCCCTCGGAGGCCTCGGCTTCCTGCTGGGCGACGGCAAGTTGAACTATGGCCGCGAGAACATTGTTGAAACCTACTACACGCTGCACGTGTGGCGCGGAATCTTCACCTCGTTCGACGCGCAATACGTTGACAACCCCGGCTACAACCGCGACCGCGGCCCGCTGTTCGCTCCAGCCCTGCGCCTGCATGTCGAGTTTTGAGGGGTTAAGTAGCACAGGCACTCTGCCTGTGCGGTTTTCTCAACTTCTGCACGTCTACTACATATGGGAGTTCGCAAAACCCGCACAGGCAGAGTGCCTGTGCTACTTGAACCTGCCTTGGCCAGACCTTTTCCGCAAGCTGTTCAACTTGCTTTCGGCGAAGGCTGCGCCGCGGCCGCGCCAGCCGGCGTCACGGCGAATGCCGGCGCTTTTGGAATGATGATCCATGCGAGGAAATAAGCCACAACGCCGCCGACGAAGCCGCCCGGCACCACGGACAACACCACCCAGATCAGACGCACGATCGTAGGATCGACGTCCAAATACTCGGCGATGCCTCCGCACACGCCTGCGATTTTCTTGTCCGTCGCGGAAAGCGTTATCTGCTTGTGTAATGTCCTCGGGCGCTGCCTGCCGCCGCAAGAGGAACAAAAATTGGAAGAATCGGCGATTTCTCCGCCGCAATATGCGCAATACATGAAGTCACCTCCTGAAGACGGCCATCCAAACGGTGTCCCCCATTTCGATCCGCCTGTCCCCGCATTCCTATTTTAACGCCATCTCTTAGGCTCAGGCCATGGTTGCTGAAACTTCTGTGGTCCCGGTCACTCAAAGATCCTTCATTTTAAGCGGGCGGTATCCCAGGCGATTTTGTAATAGCGCTGCTTGGTCTTGACGCGCTCGGAAGCGGTCACCAGCGAGAATAGCGAATAGTAAGACCACTTGCGGAGGATGCGCGCGCGATCCGTGAAACAGATGGCCTTCGCGTGAAACGGCCCGTAGAATTTTTTCAGGTAAAGATATTTGTTGTCATGGAAGTGCGAATGGAAATCCGGCGATCGTGATTTGCCTCCGATATGGATGATGTTCGCGCCGGGAAGGATAAAGCATGGTATACCGCGATTCTTCAAAGTGTGGGCCAGCGCCGTATCCTCGTAAAAAAAGAAAAAATCCTCGTCAAACAGTGCCGGCGGCGGTATGACGGACCGCCGAATCAGGAAAAATGCGCCCATCACGCCGTCGACCCGCAGCGGCGCGGTTGCTTTCGATATTTTCTGCTTCAAATAACTCGCCAGCGTCTTCGCAAACCAGTCCGAGTAATAGGCAAAAAGTGACGATTTGAACGCCATTCCCTGGTTTCGTCCATCCTCATAGGTGATCCGCGGTGCGCAGACTCCGGCGTCGGGCCGTTCTTCAAGGAAGCGCCAAAGTTCGATCAACGCCTGCTGGTTGAGGATGACATCTGAATTGGTCACGCACACATATTTGCTGGCTGTCGCAGCCACCCCACGGTTGATGGCGCGCCCGTAGCCGATATTTCCTCCGGATTGGATGTAATTAATTTCCAGGCGGGACTGCAGGAATTCCTGGGATCCGTCCCGCGAGTCATTATCCACAACGGTGAAGGAAAACGTGAACGGCACATCCAGGGATTTGAAGAAGCCGGCCAATTGGCTTACATATTCCAAAGTATTGTAGTTGACCGTTATGAATGCAATATCGACCGGCACGACCGAGCTCCCCCCTCGCCATTGGCCGACGTGGCAACGACCTTAAAGCTGGAAGTATACCTCTACCTGGAAACAGCCTACGAAGAATGAGGAGAGCCAATGAGACCGGAATCTCTTTTTTGATTTCAATAATTCCAGCGAGGACGATGAATATTCATGGCAGCGTGCGCGCGAAGGCGGCGATGGCGTTGGCCATGGCTTGGGGTTGCTCGGGGACCAGGGCGTGGCCGGCGTTGGGGATTACGACGACGGTGACGCGATCGCCTAGCGCGGCTTTCAGAACGCCGGCGAATTTGCGCGGGGCGACGGCGTCGTTTTCAGCTTGCAGGTCGAGGATGCGGGCGGCGCCGCAGGCGAACCAATCATCGATGGGCGTGGTGCGTGAGGCCTCGTTTTCCGCCTTTTCGGTTTCGGGGTGCCAGCCGCCTAGCCAGACACGCGGATCGTGGCCCGGCGCGAAGAACGCGAGCTGCAAATAGCGCAGGCGGTCTGCCTCCGGGAGCGAAAGGTCTCCGCTTTTCTCAATCGCTTCGCGGACTTCGGGCGCTACGGACGGTTCGTGAACGCCGGGCGGCACTTTGCCTGCCGACGCTGCGGCTAACACGACGCCGCGAACCAAGTCCGGCCGGTCGGCTGCCAGCGTGCCTGCGACGAAGTGGCCGTAGGCGTGGCCCACCACGAGCGCCGGTCCTTTGCGTTCGTGCTCGATCACGGCGGCAATGTCAGCGGCGAAGTCGTGCAGCGTCTGGCCGGTCATGGGTCCGGTGCTCGCACCAATGCCGCGCGGCTGGGGGCGCAGGACGCGGAAGTCATCCTTCGCGAGCAGCGCCGCCACGACGTCGTAATCTTCGGCGCCGCGCCCGAGCGACGGCAAAATCACGATTATCGGGCCGAGTCCCTGCGCGATCACCTCGATGTGCACTTTGCCGCGGTCCACCACGAAGCGCTCTTCCAAGGCTCGATTGATTTGGATTTGCGAGGAAGGTCTCGACATGGATCGCGCGCCCGGAGTTTGCGCCCGGGAGACGTGACAAGCCGTCGAGGCGAGGAAGCAAATTAGTGGAAGAGCGCTTTTCATATCGCTAGTCCAAAATGGGAACGTTTGCATTCTACATCCGTCCGGCGCGGCTCGAACATCGAAACAATCCACTGCCGGCCATGCGCCGTCACCGAATGTGCCCTCTCTGCCGGGGCCTTTTCGTCATGGCGGACGTGAATTCCCACCCTGACCGGTTGTTTGGGCTACGGTCTGTCCTCGGTCCGGGACTTCGAGCGACTCATATCGATTGAGCGGCCCAAAATCAATGCTCTTTGCCTCCTCACTTCCATGCCTTTTTGTTTCCCTGCTTGCCACGCGCCTGGGAGATTTCCTGTGGAAAATGGGAAAAGGAAGCGGTGGGGATACACAAGGGCGAACATCAAATAACTCCCATTGAATCAAAGTGTTGTCAGAAATAATCCGCGATTCCTGGCCCATTCTCATATTTCCACAGCTCCTGGTTTTTATGCGACTGGACCTGGCTGGACCCTTTAGAGTAGGATTAGGTGACTCCCAAGCCTGACTCCTAATCTCTGCGAGGATTGAAAATGACGATCGAAGCCAAAAGCCCAACATTCCGCGGAGTCGTATGCCTGCATTGCAAGGCGCCCATCCCGGTTCCCGCCATCGTAGGAAGCCTGCAGGCGTCCGCGAACGACGGGACAGAATCGTCCCAGCGAAAATCCCAGGTCTTCAATATTCGGTGCCCCCAGTGCCATAAGGAAAAGCCGTACCGGACTCGAGAAATTGTCGATTTTGAAGGAACAAGCGAAGCGGCAATGGCTCCGGAGCCCCCGGCCCCGCTGCGCTGGTTTCCTCAAGATGGCATGACGAGGGCTGCGAAGGCCTAGACCTGCGTCGGTTGTTTTCCCAATTCACATAATCGCCAGCGTTATGGCATCCTCTCATTTTATTTTTGTGAATTTCTCTGTGCGCTCTGTGTTGAAATCATTGTCTATACTTTGAGAAATGTTTAACGCAGAGGACACGGAGAAATACATGGAGGACGCGAGGCTGCATAATTGAAGCCGTCGCGGACTGCACGGCTCGTTATGCCGGAAATCGCGAAAGTGAAAGGATCAGAAACATGCCCAGCGCAAAACGTTTGCGGGTTCCGCCGTTCATTCCAATCGGCGCCGCTTTCTTTCTGCTACTGCCAGTGCTCGTCAGCGCCCAGAATGCCGCCAAAGAACCCGCCGCAGCGGCGGGAACGGCTGAACAGCGCGCGGCTCGCGCTTACGAGGCCGCGCGCGCTAATCCGCTCGAGCTCGAAGCGTTTCTCCGGCGCATGCCCAAGGGCGCGGACCTGCATTATCACCAGGACGGCGGGATCTACCCGGAATCCTACATTCGCGTTGCCGCGGAAGACGGTCTTTGCGTGGATCTGGCGACGCATGCGATTGTCCCGCCGCAACCCTCGTGCGGCGCGGGCCAGGTAGCAGCCGCGCAGGCGTTCTCCGATCAGAATCTGTACAACGCGCTTATGGGCGCCTTCTCGATGCGCGGCTTCGTGCCGACTTTCGGCACGACCGGGCGCGATCACTTTTTTGATACGTTCGCCAAATTTTCGGAGATGAGCAGACGCCACGAGGGCGAGTGGCTCGACGAGATTGTCACGCGCGCGGCCGCGCAAAACGAGCAATACCTGGAAATCATGGTCGCGCCGGATTTCAGCCACAACATCCAGATCGCAAATCAAGTCGGCTGGCGTGACGATCTGGCGCAGCTTCGCGACGCTTTGCTCGCCCAGGGCTTGCGCGATGACATTGCCAAAGCCCGCGCCGTCCGCGACGAAGCCGAAGCCACCCGCCGCGCGCTCGAGCATTGCGGCACGCCTGACGAAGCGCCCGCCTGCAAGGTTGCGGTCCGTTATATTTTCTTTGTCCTGCGCGATTCCCCGAAAGAGCAGGTCTTCGCGCAGACGCTCCTCGGATTTGAGGTCGACTCCGCCGATCCGCGTTATGTCGGCCTCACTTATGTGATGCCCGAGGACAACCCAAGACCCATGGCCGACTACGCGCTGCATATGAAAATCGTCGGCTTCCTGCACGATCTTTACCCCAAGGTTCACATCAACATGCACGCCGGCGAACTTGCACCCGGTTTTGTGCCTCCCGAGGGACTTTGCTGCCACATTCGCCTGGCAGTGGAGGTGGCGCACTCCGAGAGGATCGGGCACGGCGTCGACGTGATGTACGAGGATCGCCCTTACGATTTATTGAAAGAGATGGCGGCGAAACACGTGATGGTGGAAATCAATCTGACCAGCAATGACGTCATTCTTGGGGCTACTGGAAAAGATCACCCGTTTCCCATTTATCGCAAATTCCACGTTCCGGTGGCGCTTTCCACCGATGATGAAGGGGTCTCCCGCATCAACCTGACGCATGAATACGTACGCGCCGCCGAAACGTACGCTCTCAGCTACGCGGACTTGAAGCAGCTGGTCCGCACCGGCCTGGAACATGATTTTTTACCGGGCGCGAGCCTGTGGCGGGAGCCGGATGTCTTCGCGCGCACTGCTGCGGCATGCGCCCCGGACGCACTCGGCGCTGCCAAACTGTCACCGGTTTGCGCGGACTTCCTCAAGTCCAGCGAAAAGGCGCAGCAGCAGTGGGAGCTTGAGCGGCGGTTTCGCGAATTTGAAGCCGGCTTTTGAGGCGCTTGTGGCGATTTGACACAGAGCTTGGGAACGCCAATCTCCCGATTGGCGATTTGAAACCCTGTGCGCCGCGGCGGACGTCAGGCAAACCCGCCAATCGGGAGATTGGCGTTCCCGGGGTTCTGCCCGGCACAGGCTTTGCGCTTCGGCCAATTTTATTAATGCCACATTAAAGTTCAGATCGCGCTATTCATGATAGAATCCGCGTCCATCTGGAGGAACCAGCCATGCCCGAACCGTTGCCGGAACATCAAAAAACGCAGTTGATTGTGCGTTCTCCACTCTCGACCGAAGGATTCGTCTCGATCTATTTTTCGAGTCCTGACGGAAGGCTGATGAGCGAAGAGGAGTGGTGGAACCTGAGGCAGCTCATCGAACTGACCAACAAGGTCTGCGTGAAACAGCAGGCGCACGCTCAGTCCGCTTAGGCGAGGATCGCCGTGTGGAATCGCACTGGGCTGGCCACCTTGCATGCAGGAGGCAGAGACGCGCCCGAACTCTCTGCGGCCTGCACGACTCGCGACTTCTCCGGCAAAGCAGCGCGGCAGCGGCAACTCAAGCGCACCGCCTTAGTGGGTCACGCAGGTGCGTAAGCTGATGGGTAATAAATATCCCTGTCACAATGACCATCTTCTTGGGAAGATGGGCCTACTTTAAGTGAAATCATTTGCCTAGCGAGCGCCCGCTCCGTCTAGGAAGTAACTAAAGCGATTCATTCCAAAGGACTTGGCTTTGATGGCCGTGGCACTGTAATTGCCATATTGGTGTTCACCTGAAACCCGCCACCCAGGAGGTGGCGCAATATGGCTGACCATGGACCGAACTCGACTGTAGATGAGCACGGCGCGGCTATTCTGCTGGGCCTCACCCCTCCCGAGGTGCGCTGGTTTTCGCGGGTGCTGGGGCTGGGCCGCAAACAAGGTGGCGGTGAGGCCTCGCGGATCGTCTTCACATATGATGAATTGAAGCGATTGTCGACCGCAGCTGCCGCGTCAGCGAAGTAGCTTCGCCATCGAAATCCGGGAACCATTCTTCCCGCCGCAGCATCTCGCCCCAATTTCTGCCAACTTTTCAAATTTCCGCCTTTTCGGTTTTCGCTAACCTCCTTGTAACGTGTTCGTTTACCTGTGCGTTCAAGAAATCAATTGAATAAATTCATGCCACCATTGAAGGCCTGAAACATCTGATTCAGGATGTCGTATTATATGGGGTCAGGAATCGGTGCCTATGGGAAGCGATAGGAGATTGATGCTCCGCGGGAACAGGACATTTCATGTGGCCTGCGTTCTGGGTCTTCTGCTGGCAGGCTGCGCCAAGAAAGATCCGCCGGCGTTTGAGAGGCCGCCTTCGCCGGTGACAGTGGCGACGGCAGTGTCGCAGGACGTGCCGTTCTACCTGGATGAGGTGGGCCACACGGTGGCCAGGGAAGTTGTGTCCGTCCAACCGCAGGTGTCCGGGAAGATTACGGAAATACATTTCGCGGACGGCGCCGATTTGAAGAAGGGCGATGCGCTGTTTACGATCGATCCGCGGCCTTACGAGGCGCAGCTGAACGCGGCGCAGGCCAACCTGGCGCAATCGAAGGCAGCGCTGGACTTTGCGCGGATTGAGTTCGCACGCGTGCAGGACCTGGTCGAGTCCAAAGCGATCGCACGGCAGGATTACGACACGCGGAAAAACGCGGTAGACGTGGGAGAAGCGCAGGTCAAGCAAAACGAAGCGGCGCTGGAGTCGGCGCGCCTGAATCTGGAGTACACGTCGATCCTCTCGCCAATCGATGGCCGCGCCGGGCACAGGCTTGTCGATAACGGGAACGTGGTGACCGCAAACATCGACCACGCTGCTGACCATCGAGCGCATGGACCCGATTTACGCCGAATTTACCGCAACAGAAAGCGATTTCTCCGAGGTGCAGCAAAATTCTGCAAAGCGCGAGCTCAAAGTGGAAGTGCGCCTGCCGGATGAGACGAAGCCCGAAGTCGGGCAGCTCACGTTTCTCGACAACTCCGTGCAGAGCAGCAGCGGGACGGTCCTGCTCCGCGCCACCGTTCCAAACCCCTCGCGCCATCTCTGGCCAGGCCAGTTCGTGAATGTTCGGCTGGTGCTGGCAACATTGCCGAAGTCTGTGCTGGTGCCCGCAGCAGCGCCGCAGGATTCAGCGAAAGGTCCCTTTGTGTACGTCGTTAAAGAGGATTCGACCGCGGAGCTGAGGCCGGTGAAACTCGGCCAGAGGCAAGGGGAATTGGTGGTCGTCGAGGAAGGTGTTCAACCCGGCGAACGCGTGGTGATGAATGGCCAGCTCGGCGTGATGCCGGGCGGCAAAGTGCGCGTGATTACGGGTACACCCGCGGCAGCGCCTGCGGGGCCGGCAGGTCAACCATGAATCTTTCAGAACCATTTATACGCCGTCCGGTCATGACCGCGGTGCTGACGGTATCCGTCATCGTTTTCGGCGTGCTGAGCTACCTGCGTCTTCCGGTCAACGACCTTCCGGTGGTGGACTATCCGGTGATTTCGGTGCAGGCGAATTATCCTGGAGCGAGTCCGGACACCGTCGCCAACAACATCGCCACGCCGCTCGAGCGGCAATTCATGCAGATCAACGGACTCGAACTGGTGACCTCGCAGAGCACGCAGGGCCACGTGAGCTTCACGCTGCAGTTCGCGCTGGACAAGAGCATCGACGCGGCTGCGACGGATGTGCAGACTGCCATCTCGCAGGCCACCGGCAGCCTGCCTACGGATTTGCCGTCGCCGCCGACCTATTCGAAAACCAATCCGAACGACCAGCCGATTCTGTATATCGCCCTGACGAGCGACTCGGTCACAGGCGGGCAGCTCTACGATTACGGAAGCACGCAGGTGGGACAGCGGATCAGCATCCTGCCGGGCGTCAGCAGCGTAAACGTTTTTGGCACCAAATCAGCCGTGCGCATCAAGGTCGACCCTTCGAAAATGTGGGCGCGCGGAATTTCGATCGACGACCTCACCAACGCCGTGAGGAACGGCACAAGCTACACCGGGGCGGGACAGTTTGACAGCTCGTCCGGCACGGCTCTCTTGAAGCCGAACGGGCAGCTGGAGGACGCCGCAGGATACGGGAATCTGATCGTCAGCAGCACCAGCGCCGGCCCAATTTATTTGCACGATGTCGCGGACGTCCAGGACACCTTGCAGGATGAGCGCATCCGCATGAAGTTCTGGGCGCGCGGGTACGGTGAGCCGACGGCGACAGTGGTCGTGGCTGTGAACCGCCAGGCCGGGTCGAATGTTGTGCAGGTGGCGAAGAGCGTGCGCGACCTGCTGCCGATCATCAGCGCCGAGTTGCCCGCGTCCGTGCGCGTGACGCCGATCTACGACCGTTCGCAAACGATCGTGAATTCCGTGGCCGACGTGGAGGCGACGCTGATATTCGCGTTTGTGCTCGTCGTCGCCGTGATTTTTGTGTTTCTTGGAAGAGCCACCGATACGCTCATCCCCGCCGTGGCGCTTCCGTTGTCGCTGCTGCTGACGTTTATGGCCATGCGCCAGTTCGGGTACAGCCTGGACAATTTGTCGCTGATGGCCCTGACGCTGGCCATCGGATTTCTGGTGGATGACGCCATCGTGTTTTTGGAAAACACGGTGCGCCTGATGGAAAGAGGCTTTTCTCCGCTCGAAGCGACTCTCAACAGCGCCCACGAAATCAGTTTCACGATTCTTTCCATGACGGTTTCGCTCGCGGCGGTATTTTTTCCGCTGGTATTCATGTCGGGGCTGGTGGGGCGCATCTTCCGTGAATTTGCCATCACCATCGTGGTTTCGATCTTTGCGTCGGGCCTGGTCTCGCTAACGCTCACGCCGCTGATGTGCGCGAGGCTGCTGAAACCGAGGGGGCACGGGATTAAGCAAAACTGGGTCGAGCGGACCGTGGAAGCGATCGAACGCCGCGTACTGAGCGTATACGGAAAATCGCTGTGGTGGTTTCTGCGTCATCGATGGATTTCCGCTCTGACGTGGATCGCGTGCATGGCCGGAACGATTTTTCTATTTTCCGCCGTGCCGAAGGCGTTCTTGCCCATCGGGGACAGCAGCTTTATCTGGGGAGTGATGATCGGAAAGGAAGGCTCGTCTCCCGCGCAAATGCACGCCTTGCAGGATCAGGCGGGAGTACTCATGCGCGAGGATCCCGCCGTCGGAGCCACGTTCACGATGAGCGGGAACGGCCAATTCCTGGCCTCGAATCAGGGACTGCTCCTCGCGTTTTTGTATCCGCCACAGGCTCGTGCGCCGATTCAGGCCGTCGCGGGCAGCTTGATGGGCCGGCTGGCCGCCATTCCCGGCATTTTTCCATTTCTGCGGCCGTTTCCAGTGTTGGAAATCAGCACGGGGGCGACCAATACGAATCAGGGCCAGTATGCGTACTCAGTTTCGGGAGTGGATACGCAGCAGGTTTACGACGTGGCGCAGAAGCTGATGGGCAAAATGATGCAATACCCGGGTTTTGCGACCGTCACCAGCGATTATTTCAATAACACGCCAAATCTGGAAATCAATATTCGCCGCGATCAGACGCGCACCTATGGAGTGTCGGAAGCGCGCATCCTGAATCTGCTGCGGAACGCCTATTCGCAAAATTATCTTTATCTGATCAAGAAGCCGGAGGACCAGTACCAGGTGATCCTGGAGGTGAAGGATTCCGAACGCGCGCACGCCAGCGATCTCTCGCTGCTTTACATCCGGTCGGATGACGGGAAGAATCTAGTTCCCCTCAGCGCACTCGTGGATTGGAAAACCACTCTGGGCGCGCAGACCGTGAATCACCTCAACCAGTTCACCGCCGTTACGATTTATTTCAATTTGAAGCCGGGCGTGGCGATCGGCGACGCTACCGACTATATTTCAAAGGCCTCGTCGGAAGTCGTGCCCCTGACGATTCGCGCAAGCTTGCAGGGCGAGGCGCTGACGTTTCGTGACACGGTTCGTGATTTAACCATCCTGATGGCGCTCGCCGTGTTCATCATGTATGTGATCCTGGCGATTCTGTACGAAAGCTACGTCCACCCGCTGACGGTGCTGTCGACGCTGCCGACGGCGCTAGTGGGCGGGTTGCTGACGTTGTACATTTTTGGCGAGCAGGCGTCGCTGTACGCGTTCGTGGGGATGTTCATGCTGATGGGCATCGTGAAGAAGAACGGAATCATGATCGTCGATTTCGCGCGGCAGCGCGTGGATGCCGGCGAAACCGCGGAGAACGCCATCCATGAAGCGAGCATGGACCGCTTCCGGCCGATCCTGATGACCACGCTCGCGGCGGTGATCGGCGCCGTGCCCATCGCGGCAGGGTACGGGGCTGACGGGGCTTCGCGGCGGCCGCTGGGCATGGTGATCGTGGGTGGCCTGGTGGTCTCGCAATTCATCACGCTGTATGTGACGCCGGTGATTTATTTGTACCTCGAGCAGTTCCAGGAAAAAGTGCTGAACCGCACGTCGTTCTTCCATTCGGGACACTCTCAGATTCCTACCGGGGGCGGCGAGATTACAGCGCAGGATGGGGCGGCGGATTGAGATTTTGGATGTATTGATTTTCGTGGCGCAGGCTTCAGCCTGTGGGGGTTGGTAATTGCAAGGCCAAAACCCCACAGGCTGAAGCCTGCGCCACTTTTGCCGGTGAATGAGCAATCTATGAAAAACGTTTTCAGCCATCGGAGCGCGGCATTTGTTTCGCCAGTCGCAGTGTGCGCGCTCCTCATTTTTCTCGCCGGCTGCACGGTTGGCCCTAATTACAAAAGGCCGAACACCGACGTACCCACCGCCTATCGCGGACTGACCCCGGAGGAAGCGGCCAGCCCCTCCACGCAATCGCTCGGCGATCAAAAGTGGTGGGAAGTTTTCCAGGACGAGGAGTTGCAGAAGCTGATTCGCACGGCGCTGCAGCAGAATTACGACGTGCGGATCGCGGCGACGCACGTCCTCGAAGCGCAGGAGCAAGTCGTGCAGGCGCGCGCGAATCAATTGCCCAACGTGAACGTCACCGGCACCGGCACGGGCCTGCACAATCCCGCTACGGGACCCATCCCGTCTTACAGTTTCAACTATGGCCGCATAACGGCGAACGCGGCGTGGGACGCCGACTTCTGGGGCAAGTACCGGCGGGGCTCCGAGGCGGCGCGCGCGAATTTGGTGGCGACGGACTGGGCGCGCCAGGAAGTGAACGCCACGCTCGTGGCCAACGTCGCGGCGGGATATTTTCAGCTTCGCGAACTCGATCTGGAGCTGGATATTTCACAGAAGGCGCTGGCCTCACGCAAGGAATCGCTCGATCTGACGAAGACGCTCGAGGAACACGGCATCAATTCGATTCTGGATGTGCGCCAGGCGGAACAACTCGTCTACACGGCCGCCGCGGATATCGCGGACGTGCAGCGGCGCATCGGCCAGCAGGAAGATTCGCTGAGCGTCCTGCTTGGAAATAATCCGGGGCCGATCACGCCGCGCGGAAAAGCGCTGATCGATCAGCCGCACGCGCCGATGGTTCCCGCGGGGCTTCCCTCGTCATTGCTCGAGCGGCGCCCGGACATCCGCCAGGTGGAAGAGTTGCTGGTTGCGGCGAACGCTCAGATCGGCGTGGCCAGGGCCGCGTATTTTCCGGACATGTCGCTGACTTCACAGTCCGGATTCCTGAGTTCGTCGCTCTCCGGACTCTTCAGCGGGTCTGCCGGACTGTGGACGTTTGCCGGAACGGTCACGCAGCCGATTTTTGAGGGCGGGGCGCTTCGCTCAAATGTTCGATTGGCGAAAGCGGAACAGCAGGAAGCGGTGCTGACGTACCAGCAGACGATTCAGGGCGCGTTTCGCGACGTCTCCGACGCGCTGATCGCCTACCAGCAAAACCAGGAATTCCGCGCGCAGGAGGAGTTGCTGGACCACGCAGCGGAGGACGCCGCGCAGCTTTCCGGCAAGCGATACGAAGCCGGCACCACGAATTATCTGGAAGTCCTGACGAACGAGACGAACTACCTGACCGCAGAAATCGGCCTCGCACAGGCCCGCCTCAATGAACTTCTCGCTCTGGTTCAAATTTACAAAGCCCTAGGCGGCGGCTGGCAGCAGTAGTGTCGTCGCATTCCATGTAGCACAGGCACTCTGCCTGTGCGGTTTCCCAGGCTGCCGATGCACCACCAATTCCCGCGCGTCAGCAAGGCTCGCACTGGCCCGGCCACGCCGAATGCCTGTACGCGGTTGCGATAGATTTTCCGCTTGGTGATATTTGCAGCCTTCAAAACCGCACAGGCAGAGTGCCTGTGCTACTTAACGCTGCAATCATCGTGCGGGCTGAACTTCGCGCAATCTGCGCTCTAGGTAGCGGCGCTCGCTGTCGTTGGTGACCAGGGCGAGGGCCTGCGTGTAACTTTTCGCGGCTTCGTCGAGCAGGCCAAGGCGGCGTTGCAGATCGGCGCGCGCGGCGTGCAGCAGGTGATAATCGTTGAGGTCGTTTGAGGCGGCGAGGTCATCGACTAGGGCAAGGCCTGCGCGAGGGCCGTCTGCCATGGCGACTGCTACGGCGCGGTTCAGGGACACGATCGGGGAAGGCTGCAGGCGCTCCAGTTCGCCGTAGAGCCGGACGATCTCGGGCCAATCCGTGTCCGCAGGATGAGCGGCCTTGCAATGCACGGCGGCAAGCGCGGCCTGGAGAGCGAATGGGCCGAGCGTGCCGCGCGGCACGTCCTTCAGGAAAAGCAGAGCTTCGGCGATCTGCTTGTAGTTCCAGCGGCTGCGGTCCTGTTCCTCGAGGACAACGATTTCTCCCTCCTCATCGAGGCGCGCTTCGCGCCGCGCGTCGTGCAGGAGCATGAGCGCGAGGAGCGCCGTGGCTTCGGCCGGTGGCTGCGGCTCCATCAGGGCGATGACCAGGCGGCCCAGGCGAATGGCTTCGGCGCAGAGATCGGTCCTGACCAACGAAGTACCGCGTGTGGCAACGTAACCCTCATTGAAAACCAGGTAGATTACGGTCAGCACGGCCTCGAGCCGCGCGGCTATGTCACTCGTTCCAGGGACGATATACGGGATGCCCGCGTCGCGGATTTTGTGCTTGGCGCGTACCAGGCGTTGCGCCATCGTGGTCGGAGAGACGAGGAACGCACGCGCGATTTCGTCCGTTTCAAGGCCGCACAGCGTACGGAGGGTCAGCGGCACCTGCACCTCCGGCGCGAGCGCGGGGTGGCAGCAGGTGAAGATCAGACGAAGACGATCGTCAGGAATCTCGTTGTTGTCGTAATAGGGTTCCTCAGCAGCGCGAACCATGCCGGAAACGGCGTACGACTCGAGCTTTTCCGCAAATCGGCCCTTGCGGCGAATGCGGTCAATGGCCTTGTGCCGGGCCGTCTGGATGATCCACGCCCGGGGGATGTCGGGGATGCCGGAATCTCGCCACTGGTCCACGGCGGCGGCAAAAGCTTCCTGCGCACACTCCTCCGCCAAGTCGAAGTCTCCGAAGAGCCGGATCAAGGTGGCGACAATCCGGCCCCAATCGGCGCGGTAGACCTCTTCCACGGCTGAGGCGGCGTCTGCGCGTAAAGGCATGCCCGATTGTATGTATTTTTTGATATAGATGTCGATCTGGACCCGCGCCGTTCGACCTATATATAGGGAGGCAGAAATGAAGTACATGCTGCTGATTTACCTGGATGAAAACGGGCTGAGCGAGCCCGAGCGGGCACAGTGTTATGAGGAGTCCGCGCAGTTCGCGGTGCAGCTCAGCAAGGGCGGGCAGTATTTGGGCGCCGGGCCGCTCCACCCGACCTCCACGGCGACCAGCGTCCGCGTTCGCGAAAACAAGCGGGTGGTGACCGACGGCCCGTTCGCGGAGACGCGCGAACAGCTGGGCGGATACTTCCTGATCGACGCCAACGACCTCGATGAAGCGATCGGTATCGCCGGGCGGATCCCGGCAGGGCGTTGGGGAACCGTCGAAATTCGGCCCGTCATGGAAATTCCGGGCCTGCCGGCGGATTAGTTGGATCGGCGTGTTGATTACACGCGTCGTGGTTCGATTTAATAATTGAGAGTAAGTTCAGCTGATTGAATAACTCTCTGTGAGCCCAGCCGTGAGCAAAGAGGAAAAGGAGATGGGTAAATGCAAAAAATCACACCGTTCTTGTGGTTCGATGATAGGGCTGAAGAGGCGGCAAAATTTTATACCTCCATTTTCAAGAACTCGAAGATTGGAACGGTCAACCGTTACGGCGAACATGGGCCGGGGCCGAAGGGAACGGTGATGATCGCGACGTTTCAATTGGACGGGCAGGAATTTATCGCGCTGAACGGAGGGCCGCAATTCAAGTTTTCTCCGGCCATTTCGTTCGTCGCGAATTGCGAGACGCAGCAAGAAGTGGATGACTTGTGGGAGAAGCTCTCCGAGGGCGGCGAAAAAAGGCAGTGCGGCTGGCTGCAGGATAAGTTTGGCGTCTCGTGGCAAATCGTTCCGACGGCGCTCGGCAAATTGATGAGCGATCCGGATCGCGAAAAAACGAGCCGTGTGATGCAGGCGCTGATGCAGATGACCAAGATTGACATTCGGCGGTTGCAAGACGCTTATCAGCGGGCGTGAAGCCGGTGGCGCAGGCTTTAGCCTGTGGGTTTTGGGTTATGTCTTGCATCGACAGAAACCCACAGGCTGAAGCCTGCGCCACTGGAATACCAGGAGGCATATCGATGCGATTCATGATGATCGTCAAGGCCAACAAGGATTCAGAAGCGGGCAAGATGCCCAGCGAGGAACTTCTTTCCGCCATGGGCAAGTACAATGAAGAGCTGATGAAGGCCGGCGTGCTGGTCGATCTCTCGGGGCTGCAACCGAGCTCGAAGGGGGCGCGCATCAAATTTTCGGGAGGAAAGCGCACGGTGATCGACGGGCCGTTCGCGGAGACGAAGGAACTGATCGCGGGGTACTGGATCATCAATGTGAAATCGAGGGCAGAGGCCATCGAATGGGCCAAGCGCGTCCCCAATCCGCACGGCGAAGGCAACGAAGGCGAGATCGAACTTCGCCAGTTTTTCGAGATGGAAGATTTCGCTCCGAGCGAGGCGGTCGACCGCGCGGTGGAACTGGAGAAAGAACTCGCGAAGGCGAAGAAACAATCGCGATGAGGCTGTCGGCTTTCTTGTTTGATGTTGGGCTATCTTATGGAGCGGCAAGCCGCGGAGCGGACTGCTTAGGGGGATGACGGCTGGGGACGCCAATCGGGAGATTGGCATTCCCGGGGATTCAACCGAATTGGGTCGCGCGAAGGGAGAAATACAATTTATGGAATCTGCCGCTCAACGGATTCTGCAATCGGCCGGTCCATCCGGATCCATATCGAAGAAAGCTGTGTGGACTGGGCGCCTCGCCAGCGGTCTAGTCACGGCATTCATGATTTTTGACGCCACGATACATCTGATGAAACCGGCGCCAGTTGTGGAAGGATTTGCGAGGCTCGGCTTTCCCATACGCCTCGCTGTCACGCTCGGAATTATCGCTCTCATCTGCGTTGTGCTCTACGTGATTCCGCGCACGTCGATCCTTGGCGCGATTTTGCTGACCGGCTACCTGGGGGGCGCGGTCGCGATCCAACTGCCCACCGGAAATTCGCTCTTCGGCGAGAAGTTGTTTCCGGTTTATGTCGGCGTGATCGTCTGGGGAGGACTTTATTTGCGTGACGGGCGGCTGCGCACGCTGATTCCCTGGCGAAGCTAGCCCGGACCGCAACGGCGCCATGATGTCCTGTGCCGGGGGAATCGATTTGATGGATAATAGCGGGAACTTCAATAAGGAGCCGGAGAGATGAGCAAAGTCCGCGTACTTGTTGGCACAAAGAAGGGCGCATTTATTTTGTCCGCGGACGGCAAGCGGGAAAAATGGGATGTCTCGGGACCCTATTTTGCCGGGTGGGAGATTTACCACATGAAGGGTTCGCCCGCTGAATCCGGACCGGATTTATGTGTCGCAGACCTCCGGCTGGTTCGGGCAGATCATTCAACGGTCCGACGACGGCGGCAAATCGTGGCATCAGCCGGGATCGGCTTCAAACGAGGCGCCGGTTGCCGGAAGGCCGGCGGGCGAGAGCAACAAGTTCGTTTACGACTCGTCGGCCGAGACCGGCAAGCCGCTGACGACGCACCAGTGGTACGACGGCACGCAACATCCGTGGGAGTTCAAACGGGTCTGGCATGTCGAGCCGTCGCTAACTGAGCCGGACACGGTGTACGCGGGCATTGAGGATGCTGCATTGTTCCGCTCGGCAGACGGCGGACAAACTTGGCACGAGCTGCCCGGGCTTCGCGGCAGCGATACCGGGCCTCGCTGGCAGCCGGGAGCGGGCGGGATGTG
Organism: uncultured Acidobacteriota bacterium; assembly: GCA_963804145.1. Lineage (GTDB taxonomy): Bacteria > Acidobacteriota > Terriglobia > Acidiferrales > UBA7541 > Palsa-360. Next base: position 186,944 of record CAWDPI010000017.1, read on the forward strand.
CCTGCACACAATTCTTCTCGATCCGAGCGATCCGATGCGGATGTTCATCGCCATCTCGGCCGCGGGCGCGTTTCGCACCGACGACGGCGGCAAGAGTTGGAAGCCGATCAATCGCGGGCTGAAATCGCAATTTCTCCCGGACCCGACGGCCGAAGTCGGACATTGCGTACACCGCATCGCGCAGCACCCTTCGCGTCCGAAAACGCTGTTCATGCAGAAGCACTGGGACGTGATGCGCACGGACGACGCCGGCGACAACTGGCGTGAGATCAGCGGAGACTTGCCGACCGATTTCGGTTTCGTGATTGACGTGCACGCGCACGAGCCTGAGACGGTTTACGTCGTCCCGATCAAGAGCGACTCGGAACATTTTCCGCTGGACGGGAAATTGCGCGTGTACCGCAGCCGCACCGGCGGAAACGAGTGGGAGCCGCTGGCCAAGGGCCTGCCGCAAAGCAACTGCTTTGTCAACGTATTGCGCGACGCGATGGCTGTCGATTCGCTCGACTCCTGCGGCGTGTATTTCGGCACCACCGGCGGGCAGGTGTACGCTTCGGCCGACGCGGGAAATAATTGGGCGCCGATCGTGCGGGATCTTCCGGCCGTGCTTTCCGTCGAAGTGCAGACGCTGCCATGATCCGCGTGGTGTTGCCGCAGCACCTGCGGACGCTTGCAGGCGTGAGCGGCGAGGTGACGATCGAAGTGCAAGGCCCGGTGACGCAACGCTCGGTCCTTGACGCGCTCGAAAATTCTTATCCGGTGCTGCGCGGCACGATCCGCGATCACGTCACGCACGAACGCCGCCCGTTTTTGCGTTTCTTCGTCTGCGCGGAAGATTGGTCGCACGAAGCTCCGGACGCTCCCCTGCCCAAAGAAATCTCTTCGGGCGCGGAACCTTTTCTCATCATAGGAGCCATTGCCGGGGGCTAAGGCGCCTGTTTCTGTTGACACGAACATGATTCACGCAACGCGGCAATTCGGCGAGCCCGTCTTCGATTCAACCAACCCAATATGGCGGTAATCATTTTCCCCCTCCATTCAGCGGGCGATTTATTACATTCCGCCCGAATCCAGCTGTTGGGCAAAGGCGCACCGGAATGCGCCTTTGCCGCAGCCTTTTTGTTTTAGTTGATGGTGATGGTCACTGGGGTGGACTGAGTGATCGCGCCGGATGTCCCCGTCACCGTCAAGGTGAGCTGAGATCCGGCGGGTGGGGATGTTTGGGCTGATGAGCCGCCGCATCCGACGGCCACCAGGGAAATCAGTGAGATGACTAGAAACAATCCAAATACCTTCATCGACAAAATGCTCTTGCGTGAAAGCGCCTTCCGTTTGCGCGCCGTGAAAACGGTTCCGAACAGCCCCAGAGCAGGCAGCAGGCCCACAAGAGACGCCATGTGGTAGCCGCCCATCGGCGGGGCCGATGCGGCAGAGATGGACAAGCTGGAGGTCGCGCTCGACCCGGGAGTAATCGTTGTTGGATTGAACGTGCAGGTCAAACCCGAGATCGAAGAGCAGCTCAGAGAAATCGGACTGTCGAATCCTCCAACCGCCGCGGCGCTGATCATGACATTGGCCGAAGCGCCCGGCGCAACCGTTACGCTCTGGGTCGAGAGACTCAGAGAAAAGTTTTGGCTGGTGACCGCGGCCGAGGGGACAACGCTGGCGAACACGCTGGTGGTGGTGCCTCCGGCCGGGAAATTGGGTTGGTTGCTGCCTCCAGCCGTGAGGTAAAGAGTGCCTGGAGCGCCTGTGGTACCGCCTCCGCCGAACACCATATCCCACAAGCCGGGGTTTACCAGCACAGTGTTCGAAGAGTCGGTGAGCTGGCCGAGAAACTTCCCGGTTGTGTCAAACGCATTGATGGTGCCATCACCAAAATTTCCCACCAGGATCGCGTTCGGGAACGCTCCGAAGGTAGCCGGAGCCGCCACGACGCCCCAGGGCGCATTGAGGTGGCCGCCGACCGCGACGAACGTGCTTTTGAAATTGCCGTTCGTGTCGAAGATATCCACCTGACCCAGGCCGGCGCCGGGCATGGCGTCGTGTTTGGCAGCATCCTGCCTGGCATAGGCGACGTAGACCTGGCCGTTGATGACGTGGATGCCGTGGGGAGCGTAACCCGCGGGAAGATTCGGATCGGTGAACGATCCGCTGAGCGAAGTGGGCGTGAAGCTGCTGGTGAAGACGTCGACTTTGCCGCTGTTGAAGTTCGCCGCCAAAAGGATGTTGCTGTTGAGCAAGGCGAGACCTTTGTAAACCGCGCCACTGGCGGAGTTATCGAAGGCCACCGCTGCTGTGTTGCTGGCGCCAGTCCAGTTGGCGATCAGGCCATCTTCGGTGTCAAAAATGAACTGTCCGCCGCTGAAGTAAGTGGCGTTTCCGTTGGCCACGTTTCCCGTCGGGCAGCCGGGAGTACAATTTCCGTTTGGATTTCTTGTAGCCCCGGGTATGGTCACCACCAGCGCATTATCTTTGGTGCCGTTCAAGTCATAGAGCGTGGAGGTGCCGCCGTTATTGTTGGCGATCCAGAAATCCTGCCCGGGAAGAAAGGAAATTCCCCAGGGGTTCAAAAGTTGAGGGTCTGTGGTGGTGGCTACGCCGGCAGTATTGGAGACCAGGTTGGTCTGGAAATAGCCGGGTTGCTGGGCGAAGAGCCCGGATGGCGCAGTGAAAGTTATGAATAACGCGAATAACAACAATTTCCTTTTCAAGTAATCCTCCATATTTATTTTGTAATTTCTCCGAGATTGAACTCGACCTGTATCCGATTCCAGCGAGAGGCGATTCGTTGTAACCCGAAGATATAAGTGACAGAATAGTTACAAATCTGTAACATCCGAATGAAGACGGCCTGTTACTGTCTGGAATTTAGAGCGTGGTTTGTTTCAAGCTTTGACCCACTCGAGGTCCCGCTACTTCTGGCACCGGCTCCGGCGGCGTCGATTGGCGGTTCTCACGCGCGCGGCTACGAAACGCTTCCTGCAAGAGTTCGCGAAGACGTAGGCGTGCCTTGTACAACTGGGACTTGGAATTCCCAGCCGAGCATCCCAGAATTTCGGCAATCTCCTGGTGCTCGTACCCCTCGACATCGTGGAGGATGAACATCTCTTTGTATCCTTCCGGCAACTGGTCAATCGCTCGGCGCAGATTGATGTGGTCGAGAACCCCGCTGAGCCGAAGGTCAGGTCCGCCAAGTTCCATGAGGGGCCTGGGGTCTTCTTCGCTGCGTTCAAGTGTCGCGTCGAGTGACACCTCTGGATGTCGTTTCTTGCGAAGTCGCATCAGTGCGAGGTTGATCGTCAGCCGGTGCAGCCAGGTGGAAAATTTTGCTTCTCCGCGAAATGTGTGAATCTTGCGGAATAACAGCAAGAAAGCTTCCTGAGTCAGGTCTTCGGCTTCGCTGTCGTTTTTTAGTATCCGCAGGCATAAGGAGAAGACAAGCCCGCTGTAACGGCGATAGAGCTGCTCGAACGCTGCGGCATTGCCCTCCTGGGCCAGCCGAATAGTGTCTTCTTCCGGACTTTCATTCATTTCGCGTTCTTGTTTCATGGACGATGGCATTGCGCTCAACCTCTTGTACTCGTTTCTATAAAATGTGTGCAAACTTCAAGCATCTCCAACGAATTGTTGGGAAATTCACGAAATTAGCGTACCCGAAGCTGTTGCAAGTCGTGTCACGGAGGGGTCGCCCGTTTGTAATAATCTTGTACTGGCACAATCCGGCTACGGTCGGAGAGTAAGACGACTGGAAGCCTAGATAGGCCCGTTCACTCCGCTGACGAATCCGCCGACATGTCCGGTCAACAGGGTTACGGCTACTGCCACGATTTCGACCGCTACACGAATTCCCGGCGCATTGATCTGTGGTTTGCGTTGTTCACGGATGTGCAGCCAACAAACGAACCAGATCAATACGCTCGAAGAAAGCGCCAGGAGCATATGCAGCTTGAGGTTTCCCCGTGGCGCTTTGCCTTCGAATTGCAGTTGCCAGGCCAGGAGGCCGGTTGCCACGGTGGGCACGGCGGCGATGGCCGCCGCAACCACCGTGTAATACGCGGCTCGAAGCAGAGCGAGATTCTGCTTTCGCAGCGACAGCAGATCGAATGCGACGCTGACAAAAATCAGCGCAATTGGAAAGTGAACCAGCGCCACATGCTGCGCATGTTTGGCGAGGAGCACCGACTTCAGATCAAACGGATTCATGCTGCTCTCCTCGCATTACTGCACTACGATTTTGGCGGTCATCTTCGGGTGAATCGCGCAGTAGTAGTTGTACGTGCCCGGTTTTGTGAAGGTGAACGAGAAACGGTCATCCGTATCGAGCGCCTTCGATTTGAACATCTTGTTGTCATCGCTGGAGACGACATGCGGAACATCGTCGTTGTTGGTCCATGTGACCGTGCTCCCGGCGGGAATGGTGATGGTTGCCGGGCCAAAGCTGAAGTTGTCGATCTTGATGGTGGTGGTGCTTGCTGGTCTGTCATCCGTGCTCATCGCCGAGCTCGGCCTCGTTCCAGTGGTTAAAGCAAACGCCATCGCCAGAATTGCCGCCGATCCAAAAATCAATTTGATTTTTTTCATTTTCTTTCTCCTTTTAGATTTTTCTCGAAAACTGGGAATTCCGCTGGATCACGCCAGCGGAGAATCTACGATCGCGAGCGAGTGTGAACCTTGCACGTAATTCACATGCGAAATGCCCAGCACGCTGCGCAATTGGTCCGCGGGCACTTTCATGGGGCCCGGCGAAGGCGCAGTGCCCGGCGCGGGTTGAGGAAACGCGGTGGACAGCGCCGTGTGGAACGTGACGTTGCCTTCCACTTTTTGCATGATCTGATGGATATGGCCGTTCAGGACGGAGACCGAGCCGAAACGCTTCAAGTATCCGAGCGCCTGCTCGCTGTCGTCGGTGCCCCAGCCCCATTCGGGATAGACTGCCCAGAGCGGGATGTGCGCGAACACGATCACGGGCGTGCTGCTCTTCAAGTCCCTCACATCATCCTGGAGCCACTTGAGCTGGTCGGAGCCGAGTGATCCGAGGCCGCCGGCTTTGAGGTCCACAACGTTGACGAGGCCAATGAAGTGCGCGCCCTTGTGATCGAAGCTGTACCAGCCCTTACCCTTCGTGTCTTTGCCGAAGCGGTCCAGGTATTGCTGGCCGTCATCGGTGAGGACGTCGTGTTCGCCGGGAACGTAGAAAATTTTTCCTGCTTTGGCGCCCTTCAGGACTTGCTCGGCCGTATCAAACTCGGACGGCTTGGATAGTTGCGAGATGTCTCCGGTGTGCAACAGGAAATCCGGGGGCGCCGCGGCGCTGTTGATTCGATCGACGGCGATTTGCAGAGTTGCCGTGACGTCGGGATTGGCTTCCTTACTGAATCCGATGTGGGAGTCGCTGATCTGGATGAAGCTGAAATCCGCGCCCTTCATTTTCGCCATGTCCATCCCGCTCATGGCGCCCTGCATTAAGGGCAACGATTTCAGAATTCCGCCGTGAACTGTGTAGAGCACTCCTGTGCCGGCCCAGGCCATGCATTGCAGAAATCCCCGGCGGTCAATGCCATCCTTGTTGATGTTGTCGCGAATCAAGTCAGCCATGATGTTATTTCTCCTTCGGCGGGCGTGGGCTGTAGAATGCTTGCCGCACGCGGCCTTCGGGATGTAAGACTTTTCCGCGCGATGCTTATTCCCTGGAAATGTCCGATTTCAGGCCCGGGAATAAAATAGGTTCGGCCGCAGTCTTACTAGTGCCAGATTAGAAAAGGGATTAGAGAACGGCGAGAAGCACAAGAGTGCCAGGCGCAGCAACACGCGAACGCTTCGAGCAAGCCGTCCTGCCTCATCTGGACGCGGCGTACAACCTCGCGCGCTGGCTGACGCGCAACGAGCAGGACGCGCAGGACGTGACGCAGGAAGCTTTTTTGCGCGCGTTTCGATTTTTCGACGGCTACCAGGGCGGGAATATGCGGGCGTGGCTGCTCACGATCGTGCGCAATACGTGCTACACGTGGCTGCACCAGAACCGGCCGCCCGATTCGGCCGTGGAATTTGACGAGGAAATTCACAGCAGCGAATCGTCGGGCGGCGCTGACCCGGAACTTCAGGTCCTCGCGAGCGCCGACAAGGAAACTGTGCATCGCGCGCTTGAAGAGTTGCCGGGAATCTTCCGCGAAGTTCTGGTGCTGCGCGAGATCGAGGGAATGTCCTACAAGGAGATTGCAGACGTCGCGTCGGTTTCTCTGGGCACGGTGATGTCGCGTCTGGCGCGTGCGCGGACGCGGTTGCGGCAGTCCCTGGGCGCCGCGCTTGGCAAGGAGTCTTGATCGTCAAGGAGTTTTTCCAATTGAGCTGCAAGCTGACACAGCGCTTTGTTCCCGGCTACCTGGATGGTGAACTCGATCTGTCGCGCACCATCGAGATGGAAACGCACTTGCAGGTTTGCGCAGAATGCGCTCGGGAACTCGAGAGGCAGCAGGCATTGCGCGCCGCGCTGCAGCGCAGTTCGCTCGCGTATGCCGCGCCGGAAGCGCTGCGGGAGCGGATTCAATCTTCCCTGCGCTCTTCCGTTCCAGCTGATGCTCCCGAACACGCGAGCGGCTGGGATGCGATGCAATTTTTGCGCCCGCTCTTACTCATGAGATGGGCCGGCGCATTTGCAGTACTCGCTTTGTGCGCAGTCATAGCCTGGCAACTTTTGCCCGGCCTGCGCGGACCTTCGAGTGACCAGCGGCTTGCGGCGGAAGTTCTCACCAGTCACGTGCGGTCGCTCGAAGCCAGCCACCTGCTGGATGTGGCCTCCACCGACCAGCACACCGTGAAACCCTGGTTCGACGGCAGGCTCGATTTCTCTCCCCCGGTCGAAGATCTGGCCAGCGACGACTTTCCGCTAGTTGGCGGACGCCTCGACTATCTCGAAGGCCGCCAGGTCGCCGCGCTGGTCTACCAGCGTCGAAAGCATTTCATTAACGTGTTCGTGTGGCCTGAAGCGCGCGGATCGGGTTCCACGCAGACCATCCAGCCGCAACAGGGTTACAACATGACGCGCTGGTCGCGCGGCGGCTTCCAGTTCTGGGCCGTGTCGGATGTAAACGCGCAGGACCTCGCGGATTTTGTCCGCCTATTGCAAGCTCGCACGGCTCCCGAATCAAAATAGTGATGGGCGAGACGCCCTCGGAACACCCCCCGGGACCAAAAATGCCTCATTTGTGTTAATATGTGTACAAGAGGTAGCATCGATGGGGAATACGACCACTGTCACCGTGCGCGTTCCAGCCGCCTTGAAGAACCGTCTCGATAAGCTGGCGGACGCCACCGCTCGCAGCCGCTCCTGGCTCGCTGCTCACGCTCTCCAGGTCTACGTTGAGGATCAGGAGTGGCAACTCGCCGCCATTCGTAAGGGAAAGAAGGACGTAGAGGAAGGCCGCGTCGTCTCTCACGAGAAAACGGCACGCTGGCTCCGCTCCTGGGGCAAGAAACGCGAATTGCCCGCTCCGTAATGCGAATAATCTGGTCCGAGACGGCCATCGCCAACCTCGTCGAAATTCGGCGGTATATCGAACAGGATCAACCTGCGGCAGCTCGCCGCGTGGCGCAACGCATTCTCGCCTCCGTGGAACGCCTTGCCAAGCATCCTCATCTCGGCCGCCCCGGTCGCGAGCCAGATACACGTGAGCTCGTCGTGGCAGGCACACCGTATATTATTCCCTACCTGATTCACCGGGACCATCTCGCAATCCTTGCCGTTCTGCATGGCGCTCAAAACAAATCCGAAGAGTAGTCACCTGCGTGATTGAATCGGGTCGTGATGGTTCCCAACGGACGGCAGCGGCGGGTAACTCGTATCCGCATTTTTATTTGGAATTGCAATTCAAACGCCGGCAAACACGAACTACTCGGATCCTGTTGCCTGGCGTGCGCTCTCGCGGTTCAGAAATTCGACAAGTTTTGGGATGACTTGCTCAGGCGCTTCTTCCATGAGCCAGTGGCCCGAACCACGAATGACGACGCCCTCAACGCTCGTCGCCACGAGCCGGCCCTGCTCGATCAGGAATTCGCCCGAAGCTTTTTCTCCAGTTAGAACCAGCATCGGCATCGGCAAGGGCTTCTGTGCGAAGCGGGCGAAATCTTCCGCGTCCTTCTCAAATGCGCGAAAGTACTCGAATCCGGCGCGCATGCCGCCCGGCCGGGCATAAGCTTTCGCGTAGAAACGGCGGTCGCGTTCGGGTATGGAATGGGCAGGGTTGGCGGCAAAGTCGTTCCAGAAATGTTCGAAATAGATGCGCTCGCGGCCGTGAACGAGCGCGAGCGGCGTCTTGCCGTAGAAATGGAAATGCCAGAGATCACGCATCAGCCAGACGTCGCGCCATTTGCCGACGCCGGGCAGGAAAGCATCCATAAGAACAATTCGATCCACTTCGCTGGGATACTGCGCGGCAAAAGCGTACGCAACCATCAAGCCGATATCGTGCCCGACAATTCGAACGCGCTGGTAGCCCAGCTTTTGCGTCAGGGCGTGGATATCCTGCGCCATTGCGGCTTTGGCATAGCCATCGGCCGGAGTCGCTGACTGGCCGGCGCCGCGCAGGTCCACGGCGATTACGGTGTGGTTCGCGGCAAGCTTTGGCATCAGCGGGAGCCACATGTGGCTCGTTTCCGCATAACCGTGCAGCAGGACCACAGGGTCCCCTTTGCCCGCGACCAGATAGTGCAGCCGCGTGCCGTTGACATTGGCGAACCGGCTTTGTATCCCTTGCAGGGATTTCGGGGCCCGCGATTTCTTTCGTGATGTCATTGGTTATTCTTCTCCCAAAACAATCGCAAGTATCCGACAGGTCCTGTGCGGACGCAACAGATGCCGCCCTCGAGTCCTGTCTTAATTTAAAAGCTTTGGCGCGGCATGATTGCCCAGGAGGTCGGGACTTCAGTCCCGACGTAGAGCTTCGTCGGATCACGGGTTTTAACCCCTGAAGCTTCAGGGGCTGAAACCCGCAATTAAATACAACGTGAACGGCCGAGCTGAAGCTCGGCCCTCCACAAGGCGAATATTTTCAAACTAGGACAGCTCCCGCCCTCGACCGGTTTACCTGCCCCCCTTCACCTTGCGTGGCCACTCCTATTGGCTGTAGCATGGCGGAATCAGGCTTTCGGGCCGGGCTGCCGGTGAAACTGCGGCGGCTTCGGGACCGTCTATTTAGGAGCTACCTTTATGAGGCTCCTCGCACCGATTTCGGCGCTTCTGCTTCTCGTGGGCGTGAGCACGGGACTGCTTGCCTATCAACGCGGCGGGTATGGCGGCGATGAATATGGCGGCGCTCGAGAAGCGTTTTCTTCCAACGGGGATCTCGGTTCCGGAAAATATGAATACTCGTGGTCGCGGCTGCGCTATTCGATGGCGGGCGCGAGCAGTGGAGGCTACGGGTACGGGCGGTGGTCCAGTTGGTCGCGCGACTACCCGAAGGCCGACCGGCAATTCCTGATTGCGATGAAACGCCTGACGCGCATCGACGCGCGGCCCGTCGAGCAGGTGGTGGACCTGGACAGCGAAGGCCCTCAAGCCATCGAGAATTTTCCGTGGGTGTATGCCGTGCAGGTGCAGACGTGGACGTTCACAGACGCCGAGGCCAAGCGGCTGCGCGAATATCTGCTCAAGGGCGGCTTCCTGATGGTGGACGATTTCCACGGCGCGACTGACTGGGAACACTTCATGAACGGGATGCTCATGGTCTTCCCGGACCGGCCCATCGAAGACCTGACCGACAAAGACGAAATTTTTCATGTGCTGTACGATTTGACCGAGCGTTTCCAGGTGCCGGGCGAGCAGTACGTCGGCACGGGCAGAACGTACGAGAAGGACGGCTACATCCCGGAATGGCGCGCGATCAAGGATGACCGGGGGCGCGTGATGGTCGCGATCTGCCACAACATGCACCTGGGGGACGCCTGGGAATGGGCCGATGATCCTCGCTATCCGGAGAAGTTCGCGTCGCTGGCGTTTCGTCTGGGGATCAATTACGCGATGTACGGTATGACGCACTGACGGCGAACTTCGGGCCGCGAATCTTTCTTGCAATTTTTACAGCGACTGGTGGCGCAGGCTTCAGCCTGTGGGGGTTGGTCGGAGCACGGTCGACCTTGCTGCAACCAAAACCCACAGGCTGAAGCCTGCGCCACTTAACGGCTTGCAATTTTCGCGACTGTGTCAAATTGCATCTCAAGAAACTGTTATGTTCGAGTTTCTATTCAAATATCCGCGGGCGGTTTTTTCGAAGGGCACCCTGGTGCTGCTGGGGGCGTGGCCGTGGTGGGTCTTCGTTCTTTTCCTGCTGGCGGCGGGCGCGGGTCTGGCCTGGCTGATTCGCTCGAAGCTGCCGGAGGCTTCCGCACAAGTCAAAAACTGGAGGGCGGGCGTCATCTGGCTGCTGCAATTTGCGCTGGCGGCGCTCGTTCTGCTTTTGCTGTGGCAACCGGCCATCCTGGTGGCTGAGCTCAGGCCGCAGCAGAACATTATCGCGGTGCTGGTGGATGATTCGCGGAGCATGTCCATCGCGGACACCGGAGCGACGCGGGAAGCGCAGGCCATCAAGGCGCTCGAAGGCGGCGTGCTCGACCAGCTGCAAAAGAAATTTCAGATTCGCATCTACCGGCTGGACCGACAAATCTCGCGCGTGGCGAAGCTCGACGACTTGAAAACGATGCCGCCCGCGTCCGCGACGCGCATCGGTGACGGCCTGAAGCAACTGGCCGGCGAAGCTGCCGACTTGCCAATTGGCGCAGTGGTGCTGCTCAGCGACGGTGCGGACAATTCCGGCGGGATCGATCTCGACACGATTTCCACGTTGCGCAGCCGGAGGATTCCGGTGCACACGGTCGGGTTCGGCCTGGAACAAACGGCGCATGACGTGGAGATCAACGATGCCGTGGTCGCGCCACGCGCGCTCGCGGATTCGCGCCTCGCCGCCAAGGTGACGCTGCACCAGCGTGGGTACGCCGGGCAGAAGGCGATGCTGACCGTGCGTGACGGCGGCAAAGTTCTCGCTGGGCGGCAGATCACTCTTGCCGCCGACGGCGTGACGCAGAACGAATCGCTCTTATTCAATCCGGGCGACGCAGGTGCGAAAACGCTTCAGTTTTCTGTCGATCCGCTGCCGGGCGAGGAAAATCGCGACAACAATTCCGTGGCGCGGCTGGTCAATGTTGAATCCACGAAGCGCCGCGTGCTGTACGTCGAGGGCGAGCCGCGCTGGGAATATAAATTTATCCGCCGCGCGGAACAGGATGACCGGCTGCTCGCCATCGTTTCCATGCTGCGCACCAGCGAAAATAAAATTTATCGCCAGGGGATCGAAGATCCGAAGGAACTGGCCGACGGTTTTCCTTCGCGCGCCGAGGATTTGTTTCCGTACCAGGCGATCATCATCGGTTCCGTGGAGGCGAATTACTTCACGGCGGCGCAGAAAGAATTGATCCAGCAATTTGTGGATCGCCGCGGCGGAGGATTGCTTTTTCTGGGGGGGCGCGCATCGCTCGGCGATGGAGGCTGGGCCGCTTCGAGTCTCGCCGATCTTTTGCCGGTTACTTTGCCCAGCAAAAAGGGCACATTCCATCGCGATCCTGCAACGGTTTCGCTGACATCAGCCGGCGCGGACAACATCATCACGCGGCTCGTCGAAGACCCTGCGGCCAATGTGGAGCGCTGGAAAAAGCTGCCCTATTTGATGGACTATCAGGAAGTGGGCGCGCCCAAACCGGGCGCAATCGTGCTGGCGGAATTGACCGCGGGCGGGAGGAAGATGCCGCTGCTGATCACCGAAAATTACGGGCGCGGGCGCACCGCCATAATGGCCACGGGTGGCAGTTGGCGCTGGCAGATGAGCCAGCCGCTCGAGGACACGACGCACGAGGAATTCTGGCAACAGCTCTTGCGCTGGCTGGTGATGGACACGCCAGGACACATCGTGGCGGCGGTGCCCAGCCAGATGCTGCTGGACGACGGCCGCGTGCAATTTTCCGCCGACGTGCGCGACAAAAATTATTTGCCCGCCGCGGATGCGCACGTCGAGGCGCACATCCTCGGGCCGGGAGGCTCGGCAGCCCAAGTCGAGTTGACGCCGGATCCGAACACGCCCGGCACATTTCGCGCGGAGTGGACCGCGGACCAGCCGGGATCGTATCTCACCGAAGTGGTGGCCACGCGCGATAAGGATGAACTTGGCCGCGACGTTCTGACGTTTGCGCGCATGGACGGCGTCGCGGAAAATTTTCATACGGAGCAGAACCGCGATCTGCTCGAAAAACTTTCCGCAGAGACGGGCGGGCGGTATTGGGCACCGCAGGATATTTCCAAGCTGCCCAGGGAAATTTCATACTCCGAAGCGGGGATTACGGTGCGCGACACGAAAGAGCTGTGGAACATGCCAATAGTTTTTCTGTTGCTGCTGCTGTTGCCCTCGACGGAGTGGCTGCTGCGGCGCAGATGGGGTGTCGTGTAGGACAGGCTTCCAGCCTGTCGGTTTTCGTTTCGGGCACGGAGCACAAAAGCGACAGGCTGGAAGCCTGTCCTACTTGACTTGAACCGATGAATACAAAGAGCAAATCTTGGCGCAGGGCCGGAGCGCTTGCAATGCTGTGCTTGGCGTGCACTCTGTTCGGCGCGCGCGCGGCGCAGGCCGCGCCATACTACGTTACCGTCTCTGGGCTCGGAGGCGAGCCCGATTACGAGCAGCGGTTCACCGCGCTCGCGAAAGACCTCGACAAACTTTTCAAGGCCGCGGCCAGCGATGCTCACGTTTATACGTTCACAGGAAGCGACGCGACGAAGGCGCGCCTCACCGACACGCTCGGCCAGATCGCGCGCGAGGCCAAGCCCGAAGATGAATTTACGCTCATCCTGATCGGCCACGGCTCCTTCGACGGCGAAGTGTACAAATTCAATCTGCCCGGGCCGGATATCACCGGGGAAGACCTGGCTCTACTGTGCGACCGCATTCCGGCCAAGCGGCAATTGATCGTGAACACGACGAGCGCGAGCGGCGGCTCGATTGGCGCGCTGCAGAAAGCAGGACGCATCGTCATCGCCGCGACGAAAACCGGCACGGAGAAAAACGCCACGGTGTTTGCGCGCTACTGGGTGGACGCGCTGCGCGACGGCTCCGCCGACACGGACAAGAACGAAGCCATCAGCGCGCTCGAAGCTTTCGTTTACGCCGACCGCAAGACCGCGGCATTTTACGAATCGCAAAAGCGCCTGGCGACGGAACACGCCGTAATCGAAGATACCGGCAAGAAGGAAGCCGTTCGCGCTGCCTCGACGGAAAATGGCGAGGGACTGCTGGCCGCGAATTTCGTTCTGCTGCGCATAGGCGCAGCGCAAAAGGCCGCGAACGATCCGGCCAAGCGCGCGCTGCTCGATAAAAAGGAAGAGCTCGAGCGCAAGATCGACTTGCTGAAATACCAGAAGGCCGCGATGTCCGCGGAAGATTACAAGAAGCAGCTCTCTGACGCGCTGCTGGAACTCGCGCGCGTGCAAGGGGACCTGGACAAATGACCCTGCGAGCCACGCAGCGCGCGACGCGGTTGTTTGCGTGCGCCGTTGTGTGCGCCGCGTGTCTTGCCGGCGCGAGCCTCGCGCGGGGCGCGACGCCCGAAGATTGCCACGCGTTGCGCAAGCACGGCCATCGCGCCGAAGCGCAAAAATGCTACGAATCGCTGACCACCTCGCGCGATCCGTACCTTCGCGCCGAAGGCTTCTGGGGCACGGAAATGTATCAGGACGCAAACAACGCGTTTCGCATCGCCACGGAGCAATCGCCCGCGAACGCGATGATTCGCGTGCGCTGGGGCCGCCTGATGCACGAGCGGTTCAACAACACGGAGGCCGACAACCTTTTTGGCGAGGCGCTGCAGCGCGATCCGAAAAACGCGCAGGCCTACTACGGGCTCGCGCTCGTCAGCGCAGATGGATTCGACAGCAAGGCGATCGAATATACGAGCAAGGCAATCGAGCTCGATCCGAAATTGTACGAAGCGCACGAACTGATGGCCAGACTTCTGCTGGAAGACAACGACGAGGCAAAAGCCTTTGACGAAGCCGACGCCGCGCTGAAAATTTCTCCCGAGGCGCTGGACGCGATGGCGATCCACGCGGCTATCGAAGCGCTCGCCGACCGCTCGCCCGATTCCTGGCTCGACAAAATTCACGCGATCAATCCCGTGTATGGCGAAGGATTCGCGCTCGTCGCCGATCAACTGGTGCTGAATCGCCGCTACGTGGACGGCATCGCCTATTACCGCAAGGCGATTGAAGTAGACCCGCAGCTCTGGTCGGCACGCTCGCAGCTCGGCATCAACCTGATGCGGCTCGGGCAGGAGGACGAACCGCGAAAGCAGCTCGAACTGTGCTACGAAAACGGTTTTCGCAACGAAGAGACCGTCAACAGCCTGCGCCTGCTCGACAGCTACAAAAATTTCGTTACCTTCAAGGACGGCGACACGATCCTGAGGCTCAACAAGAAAGAAGCGGATCTCCTGCACCCTTACTTTGAAGCAGAGATGAAGCGGATTATCGCCACCTACAACAAAAAATACAAAATGACGCTGCCCGGCCCGGTGCAGGTGGAAGTTTATCCGGACCACGAAGATTTCGCGGTGCGCACCATGGGCATGCCGGGCCTCGGCGCGCTGGGCGTCACGTTTGGCCTGGTCATCGCCATGGACAGCCCGTCCGGCCGCCCTCCGGGTGAATTTCACTGGGCCAGCACGCTATGGCATGAGATGAGCCACGTCTACATTCTGACCGCGACAAATTTTCGCGTGCCGCGCTGGTTTACGGAGGGGCTCGCGGTTCACGAAGAGACGGAAGTTTCGCCCGAGTGGGGCGACCGGATCACACCAGACGTCGTCGTCGCCATCAGTGAAAAGAAACTTCTTCCCGTCGCGGAGCTCGACCGCGGATTTATTCGGCCAGAATATCCAAATCAGGTGATCGTGTCCTATTATCAGGCGGGCCGAATCTGCGATTACATCAAGGAACGCTGGGGCGCGGACAAACTGCTCGACATGGTGCACTCGTTCGCCGACCACAAGAACACGCCGGATGTGATTCGCGCGGACCTGGGGATGGAGCCCGAGGAATTCGACAAGCAATTCCTCGAATGGCTGGACAAGGATGTGGGCAAAACGGTGGCGAATTTTGATCTTTGGCGCACGAAGTTGAAGGACCTCGCGGGGCAGGCCAAGAACAAGAACTACGACGAAGTTCTGAAGGAAGGCGAGGAAGTGCGGCGCTTGTATCCCGACTACATTTATCCCGCGAACCCGTACGAGTTCATGGCGGACGCCGACCTAGCGAAAAACGACAAGCCCGCCGCAGCGGCCATTCTCACGGCTTACGAGAAAATCGGCGGGCACAACCCTCCGGCTTTGAAAGAACTCGCCTCACTCGAAGAAGAACTCGGCAAGCCGGCCGACGCGGCTGCGACCCTCGACCGCCTCAACTACGTCTATCCTGTGGACGAAGAGCTGCACCGCCATCTCGGCGATTTGTGGTTCGCGCAAAATAATTTTCCCGGGGCAATTCGAGAATACAATGCTGTGATCGCCTCGAACCCGATTGACAAGGCGTCCGCGCAATTCAATGTGGCCCGCGCTTATTTCGCGGCAGGGCAAAAGGACAAGGCCGAGGATCATGTTCTCGATTCTCTCGAAGTCGCGCCCGACTACCGCCCGGCGCAGAAGTTGCTCTTGCAGTTGAAGGATTCCAACGAAGGGAAATAAACAATGGCCTCCATCGCACAGCTCGATCCGGATTCCGCGGAACTGAAAAAACGCATTGAACGCTTTCAGACTGTGCGCGACAACATTCTCGGACAGGTCCGCCAGGTCATCGTCGGGCAAGAGGACGTGCTGGACCAGATCCTCATCTCGCTGTTCGTCGGCGGCCATTGCCTGATCACCGGCTTGCCCGGCACGGCGAAGACGCTGATGGTCCGCACCATCGCGCAGACGCTGGGCCTGGCCTTCAAGCGCATCCAGTTCACGCCCGATCTGATGCCCTCGGACATCACCGGCACGGACATCATCGAGGAAGATCCCACGACGGGGCACCGGCGCTGGACGTTCGTGCCCGGACCGATTTTCGCCAACATCGTGCTGGCCGACGAGATCAACCGCACGCCGCCGAAAACGCAATCGGCCATGCTCGAAGCCATGCAGGAACTCTCCGTCACCGTGCGCGGCAATAATTACAAATTGCCCTCTCCGTTCTTCGTGCTGGCCACGCAAAATCCGATCGAGCTCGAAGGCACGTACCCGCTGCCCGAAGCGCAACTCGACCGCTTCCTCTTCAACACCATTCTCGATTATCTGAGCGCGGCAGACGAAGTGAAGGTTGTGGACTTGACGACCACGACGCGCGTCGCGCAGGTCGAGGCGGTCACTTCCGCCGAAGAGATTCTCGACTTCCAGCAGCTGGTGCGCATGGTGCCGATTGGAGAATCTCTCTCGCAGTACGTCGTCAATCTGGTGCGCGCGACGCGGCACAACAGCGGCGCCGCGCCGGACTTCGTGAAGAAATACGTCAACTACGGAGGCAGCGTGCGCGCCGCGCAATTCATCGTGCTGGCCTCCAAGGCGCGGGCGCTGGCTCATCGCCGCTACCACGTCGCGTACGAAGACATTCTCGCGCTGGCAATCCCGGTGCTGCGCCACCGCATCCTACTGAACTTCCACGCCGAATCGGACCGCATCGATTCGGACGAAATTTTGCGGCAACTGCTGCAATACATGCCGCCGCCGTCGAAGGCGTAAGTAACACAACCACTCCTGGCTGTGCTACATGGGGTGCGGCGGGTGCCCCACCCTTTGTGGGTTTCAAAGGGTGGGGGTTTAGATTCAGCGCTACCCGGGACTGTGAAGACGGGCTATCCGAAAATCCCCACCCTTGCAAAAGGCGCAAGGATGGGGCACCCGGCTCACCCGGCCCGGCTAGAGCCTGACCAGGAGAAAGCTTCTCAATGCTGCAACGCTTCCTCGATCCCGCAGTGCTCGCCGGAATTTCCGGTTTGGATTTGGTGGCGAAGACTGTGGTCGATGGTTTCGTCAACGGCCTGCACCGCTCGCCGGATTTCGGCTTCAGCCAGGAATTTGCCGAATACCGCGCCTACTCTCCGGGCGACGACTTGCGCCACGTGGACTGGAATGTCTTCGCGCGCACCGAGCGCGCCTACCTCAAGCGCTACCGCGGCGAAACCAACAGCATTCTCACCGTGCTGCTCGATGCCAGCAACTCGATGAAGTTTTCTTCTCATTCCGTGAACAAGATGGATTACGCGCGCTTCACGGCGGCGTCGCTCTTCTATCTCGCGATTCAGAATCAGCGCGATGCGGCGGGCCTGATCGTCTTTCGACGATGAAATTCGCACCTACATCCGGCCGTCTACGCGGCAGGGCCAGCTGCACCGCCTGCTGAGCGGCCTCGAACAGGCCGAGCCTCACGCGCGCACCGATTTCGCCAAGCCGCTCCACCATTTTCAGCAGTTCCTGCGCCGCCGCGGAATCGTTGTCTTCATCTCTGATTTTTACGATTCGCCGGAAAATATCGTGCGGACCATCGAGCCGCTGCGCTTCCACGGCAACGAAGTCGTGCTCTTTCACGTCCTCGACCCCAAGGAAATCCGCCCGGAGATTGGCGAGCCTTCGACGCTGATCGATCTCGAAACGCAGGACCGCATCGAGATCACTCCGGAATACGTGCGCGACGAATACCGCAAAAAATTTGACGCGCACGTCGAAGAATTGCGGGACAAAACACGCGGCGCAGGGATGGATTACCACTTGCTCGTGACCGACAAGCCGCTCGACGACGCCCTCCGCGAATATCTCTCGATTCGCAAGGAGAGGAATTAGATGGGCCTCCTCGCTCCCTGGTTTCTGGCGGGCATCGCGGCGGTGGCTTTGCCGTTTTACGTCCACCTGTTGCGGCGGCACACGACCGTGCCGCGCCCCTTCAGCTCGCTGATGTTTTTCGAGCGGCGCACGCAGAGCTCCATCAAGCATCGCCGCCTGCGCTATTTGCTCTTGCTCTCGCTTCGCACGTTGCTGTTCCTGCTGCTGGTGCTGGCGTTCGCGAATCCGTTCATCAACCGCACGGCCGCGAACATGAACAGCGAAAAACTCCTGCTGCTGGTGATCGACGATTCGTTCAGCATGCGCGCCGGGACGCGCATGGCCGATGCGAAGCGCGAGGCGCTCGCCGTGCTTTCTTCGAGAAGGCCGACGGACAAGGCCCAGGTGATGGCGCTCGGTTCGCAGATTCAGGTTCTGACGCAGCCGTCGCTCGATCCGGGCGCGCTGCGCGCCGCTGTTGACAGCTTGCAGCCGGGCGATTCGCGCGCCAGCTACGGCGAACTCGCGCGCGCGGTGCGCTCGCTTGCGGAGTCCGTGCGCACGCCCATCGAGCTGCATTTCTTCAGCGACATGCAGAAATCCGCGATGCCCGGAAGTTTTTCGGAGCTGGCGCTGCCGGTCAACGTCTCGCTCGTGCTGCACCCGGTGGCCAAGGAAGCCGTGCCGAACTGGACGGTGGAAAGCGTCAACGCGCCGGGACAAGTTTGGGACCCCAAGAAAACGCACGTGCAGGCCGTGATCGCTGGGTTTGGCACTCCGGCCGCAACGCGTACGGTTTCGCTCGTCGTGAACGGCAAGGTCGCCGCCACAAAACCCGTGAATGTGCCCGCGAATGGCCGCGCTACAGCGGAATTCGAGTCGCTCGACGTGCCTTACGGCTTCACTCGCTGCGAAGTGCGGATCGATTCGGCGGACACTTTTCCCGCGGATGACGTGAGCCTTTTCGCCGTCGAGCGATCCGACCCGCGCCGCGCGCTCTTCGTTTCCGACGCCGGCGATTCGCGTTCGCCGCTCTATTTCCGCTCGGCTCTCGGCTCGGCTGCGGAGTCCGCCTTCACTCTCGACATGGTCAGCGCAGGCGAAGCGGCGAATCAGCAGCTTTCAAAGTACACGTTCGTCGTCCTTTCCGATTTGATTTCAGTCCCCGCGCCGTTTGAAAGCGCTCTGCTGAGATACGTCCAGGGCGGCGGCAGCGTGTGGATCGCGGAAGGAACTTCGGCGGCGCACTCGACACGCGTGCCCGTCTTTGGCGGCAACGTTTTGGACTCGCACGATTATTCCCGTACGAGCGATCGCTACCTGAACGTGGCTGACGCCGATCCTTCGCACCCTTCCGTGGAAAAGGCTGACCACTGGTCCGGCGTGAAATTTTATTTTGCGGTCCGCGTGGATCCGGGCGACGCCCGCGTGATCGCTCACCTGAGCGACGGAACGCCCCTGCTGCTGGAAAAGAAAATCGGCGAGGGCAACGTATTGCTCTTCGCCTCCGGCCTCGACAATCTCACCAATGATTTTCCGCTCCATCCGATCTTCGTGCCCTTCGTCGAGCAGACCGCGCTGTATTTGTCCGGCACCGAGCGACGCAGCGGCGCGCGCGTCGTGGATTCCTTCCTCGAGCTGCGTAGCTCGAAGGAACAATCCGTGGGCGTCCAGGTAATCGATCCCCAGGGCCGCCGGCCCCTCTCGCTGAAGGAGTCGACGTCCGCGCAGACCTTCCAATTGACAAGTGCCGGATTTTACGAGCTGCAGCTCGCAAACGGGCGCCACGACGTGATCGGCGTCAATCCCGACCGCCGGGAATCGAATCTTGAAGTTATCCCGGACGATACTTTGGCACTCTGGCGTGGAAATTCGGGCACGGGAAACGCGCAGGCCGGTGCCGGAGGTTCCGCTCAGGAACAAACCCAGCCCTACCGGTTATGGTGGTATATTATGCTTCTAGTATTCGCCGCGGCCATCGCCGAATCCCTGCTTGCGGACCGATACTTGGGGGCCCAGGAGCAGGAGGACTTATGAGCTTTCGGGACCAGCTCAACTCCTACATTCACCAATTGGAGAGACGGCTGCGCCTCGGCGCGATGTTTCGCGGAGCCGCGATCCTCACCTCGGTTGCCCTGGCCGCCACCGTTCTCCTCGTTCTGATCACCAATGCCTTGGCCTTCTCTCGGTGGAGCATCACCAGCGCGCGCGTGGCGCTCCTGTTTGCGCTGGTTCTGGCCGTCACCTTTGGAATTGCCCTGCCTCTTGTCGCGCTCAACCGGCGCCGCGCCGCCCGCCAGGCCGAGGATATGTACCCCGAATTCAAGCAGCGACTCGTGACCTTCGCCGAACGCGACGTGGAAAAGCGCGAACCTTTCCTCGATTTGCTGGCCCTCGATACGCTCACTGTCGCGCGCGCCGCAGAGCCCAAGTCCCTCGTTCCCGATAAGAAGCTGGCGACATTTCTCGGCGTCGGCGCGGTGTCGCTATGCGTGCTCGTGTGGCTGATCCTGGCCGGGCCGGGATACCTCGGCGAAGGAGCTGCTTTGCTGTGGGCGGCAACTCCGCACGGCGGGTCGGCTCCCTTTTATGACATTCAAGTGGTCCCCGGCGATATTTCCGTCCGGCGCAATTCCGACCTGATGGTGACGGCGCAGCTCATCGGCCTGCAAACCCAGAGCGTGCGCTTGTACGCGCGTTATCAGAGCGCCTCCAAGTGGGACCAGGTGCCCATGAAACCGCAGGCCGGAGGCTCGGGCTTTCAATTTATTTTCGGCGGTCTCCCGGAAAGCGTCGAGTATTACGTCGAAGCGGGGCCGCTGGACTCGAAACATTTCAACATCCGCGTGCTCGATCTGCCGAACGTGAAAAACGTCCGCGTGACGTACCGCTATCCTTCGTGGACGCACTTGCAAAACGTGACCGAGGAGCGCGGCGGCGATCTGCGCGCCGTCGAAGGCACGGACGCCGATCTCGAAGTGGAAACCGACAAGCCCATGCGCGACGGCCTCCTGGTGCTCGATGACGAGCAGCAGATTCGCCTCTCGGGCGGCGAAGGAAATGTGTACAAGGGCACGGTGCACATGGAAAAGGACGGCGTGTACCACGTCGCCGCTCTCGATCAGGGCCAGCCCGTGCGCCTCTCCAATGATTTCTTCATCGAGGCGCGCAAGGCGGAGCCGCCGAACGTGATCATCGCGCGTCCCGGCCACGATTACCGCGCCAGCCCCATCGAGGAAGTGACCGTCGCGGTGAAGGCCGACGACGAATTCGGCGTCTCCGAAATGACGCTGCACTATTCGGTGAATGGCGGGCCGGAGCAGACGGTCGATCTGCTCAAGCAGAAGGGCGCAAAGCAGGCCGACGGTTCCACCGTTCTTTCCCTCGAAGATTTCAAAGCGGTGCCCGGCGACGTCGTCAGCCTCTATGCAATTGCAAAGGACGCGCACACCGAATCGCGCACGGATATTTCCTTCATCCAGGCCGATCCTTTCGAGCGCGAATTCTCGCAGTCGCAGGCGGCGGGCGGCGGTGGTGGTGGGCGGTGGTGGCGGCGGCATGGGCGATCAGAACGACATCTCCCAGCGCGAAAAAGAAATCATCGCCGAAACCTGGAAGCATCAGGGCGACAAGAAAGCGACGCAGCAGGAAGCGGCCGACGCCGCCAAGTTCCTCTCCGGTGTGCAGGCCAAGCTGGGCGAGCAGGCCAGGTCCCTCGCCGGACGCATGCAGAGCCGCGAATTGTCGCAGGAAAACGAGGAATTCAACAGTTTCGTGAAAGACATGAACGCGGCCGCCGAAGCCATGGGCCCGGCCGCCCAGCAATTGCAGCAACAAAAGTGGAAGGACGCGCTGCCCAGCGAACAGAAAGCCCTCCAGAACCTGCTGCGCGCTGAGGCCACGTTCCGCCAGATTCAAGTGGCGTTCGGCAGCGCGGGCGGAGGAGGCGGCGCGGGCGGCGGCGCAGGACGCGATCTCGCGAGCCTGTTCGATCTGGAGCTCGACACCGAAAAGAATCAGTACGAAACGGCGCAGACCGCGGGCGGCTCGGCCAGCCAGCAGCAAAAAGACATCGACGATGCGCTGCAGAAGCTCGATCAGCTGGCGCGCCGCCAGGAAGAACTGGCCCAGCAGCAGCGCAACAATCAGCAAAGTTCCGAGCAGCGCTGGCAGCAGGAAATGCTGCGCCGCCAGGCCGAAGAGCTGCAACGCCAGATGGAACAAATGGCGCGCAACAACGGCCAGAGCGGATCAGGCTCGCAATCGAGTTCGCAGCAGGGCGGCGCGCAGGGCAGCTCCTCCTCGGGCTCTTCGGGGCAATCGGGCTCTTCCGGACAATCGGGCGCGGGAGGAAAGTCGGGCGACCCGCGCGTCCAGCAGGCGCTTGACCAGCTGCGCCAGGCGACCGATGACATGCGCCGCGCCACCTCTCCGCAGCAAAGCGAAGCCGAAGCGCGCCGCGCCGCCGATCGTTTGAAGGATGCCACCGGCTTGCTCGGCAGCATGCGCCAGCAGCAATCGTCAAACAAAGTCGATTCGCTCGCCGATGAAGCCAGCCGCCTCGCTCAGGAAGAACGCGACCAGGCCGGCAAGATTCAGCAAGCTTTCGGGCAGGGTCCGGGAGCGATGGTCGGGACGCAGGAGCGAAAAAAGCTTGCGGACGACCGCGAGAAGTTGGCCAATGATCTCGGAGGCCTGGAAAAAAATCTGCAGGACACCGCGCGCGATCTGGCCACCAACAATCAGAACGCCGCCTCCACCAAATTGCGCGAAGCCCTCGGCGACATGCAGCAGTCCGATCTTCGCGCGCGAGTCCAGCGCGGCGCGGACTGGATGCGCCGCGGCATCGATCCGAACGCGAATGGCATGGAGCCGGAAATCGCCGCAGGAATGCAGCGCCTCGAAAAAGGCATGCATGATGCACAGCAGGCCATGGGCGCGGCCCCCGAGCAAGGGAACGATTCGCAGCAGGGGATTGAAACCGCGCTGAACCGCGTGGAGCGGCTGCGCAACCAGCTCGGCGGCCTGTCGCGCGACGGCCAGGGGCGCCAGCAAGGGCAAGGCCAGGGGCAGGGACAAGGGCAGCAGGGCGGCGGGGGCGGGCAAGGTCAGAACGGCGGTCAGCAGTATGGCCGCGGAGGCAATCAGGGCGCGTGGAGCCCCAACGGCGGCCCGGGCGCGAGACTCGGCGGCGGCGATAACGGCGGAGCCTACGGCAACACGTACGGCGGCGGCGCAAATGGCACGGTGTACGGCAATCTGGACACTGGAAACAATACTCCCCGCGGTGGACCGCCAGTTCAGCCCGACAATTCTCCGGTTCCCCCGCAGCGCGCTTACGATGACAGCCTGCGCGATTTGAACCAGCTTCGCCAGGCCGTGCGCGAAGACCCGGAGATGGCCAAGCAAGTCCAGGAACTCATTCAGGAAATGGCACGGCTCGATCCGAGCCGCTTCCCCGGAAATCCCGCGCTCGTCGAGCAACTGCATTCCCAGGTGCTCGCCGATGTGGACAAGCTGGAATTGCAGTTGCGCCGCCAGCTCGACGACAAGGATGCCGGCCAGGTGCGCAGCGGCGACACAAAAACAGTGCCGCAAGGTTACGAAGAATCCGTCGCCGAGTATTACCGCCGCCTGAGCAAGAACAACAAGTAGCGGATTTCTTCTAACAATTTCCCCGAGCGCAAAACCAAACCTCTCAACACAGAGGACGCTGAGAAAACCAGGAGAAAGCAAAACCTCCGAGCGAGGAATGTTTTCTCAGTGGCTCTCGGATTTCTCCGTGTTCTCTGTGTTAAGCCATTTCCGGTTGCGGTAACCCGAGAGCTAATGGCTAGTCAAAGGTTTTCGAGGCAGCAACTGTTCCGCATTCGCCGTCATATACGCAAACGAAGCGACGATCACAGCCATCTGCTTCAGGTCCGCCGCCTGGATTCGTTCGTACACATCCATGTTGGTGTGGTGCGTGCGCGTCTCGTATTCGATCGGGTCCTGAATGAATTGGAAGCCGGGCAGGCCGGCCTCATCGAAGGAAACGTGATCGGTGCCGCCCGTCCCGCGGGCGGAAAGCGTGGTCATCCCCTCAGGCTTGAACGGCTCCATCCACTTTTCAAAAATGGGCCGCACCGCGTCGTTCCCTTGCAGATAGATTCCGCGAATTTTTCCCGTGCCGTTATCCACATTGAAATAAGCTGAGAGGTTTGCATAATCGGCCTTGTGATCGCCCGATTTTCGATCGGCAAAATGTTCGTTGACGTAGGCGCGCGACCCCAGCAATCCCTCTTCCTCGCCGGTCCACAGCGCCAGGCGCACGGTGCGCCGCGTTTTCGCGTTGCACGCTTTCAGAATGCGCATCGCCTCCATCATCACGGCGGATCCCGCGGCGTTGTCGGTGGCGCCCGTGCCGCTCGCCCAGGAATCGAAATGCGCGCCGATCATGACCACTTCATCGGGTTTGTCCGTGCCCGGAATTTCCGCGACGATGTTGAAGGAATCCAGGTTGTCGTCGTAAAACTTGTTGGCGATATTGATCTGCAGCGTCACCGGAATATTTTTCTCGAGCGTGCGCAAGATGCGCCCGTAGTGTTCGATGTCCACGGCCAGGCGCGGCAAAACCGGCGGATCCTTGGGATCGCGCGATCCCCCGGCCATCACGGTCATCGTGCCGCCGTCGTGCGGCGCGGGTTCCAGCCACGCCGCCGCGCCTTCGTCGGTCAGAAATTTTATGAGCTTGTTGTTAAATTCCAGCTGCTTGCGCTGCCGATCGACCACGGCTTTGTCGGGAGGAGGCTGGGGCGGGCGCGGCGGCGCGAGGTCGGCCAGCTCCTGATCGGTGAGGCGATGCGCCGGCGCCTCGAAATGCGCTTCGACCACGTGCATCGGCGCGGTCAGCACAAACATGCCTCTGAGCTTCCCGCGATACGACGCGAAATCATCTTCTTTTTCGATTTTCGCGTAGATCGCGTCGGCGGTGATGGTCCGTTCGTTCCCGGCGTCCACGCCTTGGGATATGCAATCAGCGGAAAATGCCGCGGCGCAATTTCGTTTGCTTCAAAAAGTTCGTTGGACCAGCCGCGCCCGAACGGTCCCCACGTTTCTTCGTGCACATTCGCCAGGCCCCACGCGCTGAGCGTTTTGACGGCATACGCGCCGGCCTCCCGGATGTTCGGCGAATTGGTCAGCCGCGGCCCGTACACGTCTGTGAGATAGCCCATCACCTCCATGATGTGCGAATGCTGGGATTCCTCGTCCTGGAATTTGCTGATGACGGAAGCGTCGGGGGCGAGCCAATCCGTCTGCGCTGCCGCCGCCCAGGCAAGGGCAAACGAAAGCGCGACAACAGCGGCTAATCTCCTACCCGAGTGAAGACTTGGTGTCGCCATACCCAGTCAGATTCTACCCTGAGAAGTTGCGCGAACGGCATCTGGATGAAACGTGTGCTCCGCCGCCTGCAAGGTAGATCATTAGATTACATTGGAGACGTCTCCTAAAATGGTTCCATGAAAACAAGCTTTCTCTTAAGGCGCGTCTGGACGGGTCGGCACGGGCACTATCGCCCGGCTTGTTGATAGGCACTTCAAATCTCTCCTGCTGGGGAGCGAGGATGTGAGGTTTCGAGCATTTGCGCGAAAGGTTTCCGAGCTACGGAAGCGGTCCGTATGATATTCTTAGTGCTTCGGATGCACTTGTAATTCCTCTTGGAAACGTTCGTGGGGGCTGCAAGTTCGCACTTGCAGCCATTCTTGTTTTCATCGCTGCGCCGAAACGACAATCGAAGAGAAAGCTAGGTTTCCATGCCGCAGATTCGCAATATCGCCATCATCGCACACGTGGACCACGGGAAAACCACGCTGGTGGACGCCATGCTCCATCAGAGCGGCGTGTTCCGCGACAATCAGGTGGTCATGAAACGCGTGATGGACTCGAATGACCTCGAGCGCGAGCGTGGCATCACTATCCTGGCGAAAAACACGGCGCTGTTCTATCACGAAACGAAAATCAATATCGTGGACACTCCCGGCCACAGCGATTTCGGCGGAGAAGTCGAGCGCGCGCTAAAAATGGTGGACGGCGTTCTTCTCCTGGTGGATGCCAGCGAAGGCCCTCTGCCCCAGACGCGCTACGTCCTGCAGAAGGCGCTCCAGGCCAAGCTCCTCCCCATCATCGTGCTCAATAAAATTGACCGCAGCGATGCCCGCACCGCGGTTGTGCTTGACGAAATTTACGATCTCTTCATCGACCTCGAAGCCACCGAAGACCAGCTGGATTTTCCAGTCCTCTACACGAACGCGAAGACCGGTGTCGCGCACCGGAAGCTGGACGATGGCTCCACAAATCTCCAGCCGCTTTTTGAAACCATCGTTTCCGCGATTCCCGAGCCGAAGGGCGATCCGAACGGCGTGCTGCAAGCGCAGGTCATGAATCTGGACTACAGCGATTTTCTCGGGCGCATCGCCATCGGGCGCGTCTTCAACGGCACGCTGCGCCGCGGCGCTGACGTAGGCATCTCCAAGCGCTCGGGTGAACTCGTCCCCACGCGCCTCACGAAGCTCTACACGTTCTTCGGCCTCGATCGCATCGAGACGGAGGAAGTTCCCTGCGGCGACCTCGTCGCCGTCGCCGGCGTCGAGGGAATTCAAATCGGAGAGAGCCTGACGGAACTCGAAAATCCCGCCCCGCTCGAGCCTCTGGTCGTGGACGAACCGACGCTGGCGATGAATTTCACGGTGAATACCGGGCCGCTCGCCGGGCGCGAAGGCCAGTGGGTCACGTCGCGCGACTTGCGCGAGCGCCTGCAGAAGGAACTGCTCACCAACGTTTCGCTGCGCATCACCGATTCGGAAACCACCGACGTGTTTCGCGTTTTTGCGCGCGGCGAATTGCAGCTCGCCATCCTGATCGAAACGATGCGCCGCGAAGGCTACGAACTGATGGTTGGCAAGCCGGAAATCGTGGTGCGCGAGGAAAACGGCAAGAAACTCGAGCCGCTCGAACGCCTGGTGGTCGATAGTCCGGAAGCGTTCGTTGGCGTGGTGATGGAATCGCTCGGACGGCGCCGCGGCGAACTCGGCAAGATGGTGAATCACGGCTCAGGCTGGGTGCGCATGGAGTTCACGATTCCCTCGCGCGGGCTGATCGGCTTGCGCGGGCAGTTGCTCACGGACACGCGCGGCACCGCGCAGTTGCACACGCTGTTTGAAGGCTGGACCGAATACGGCGGCGAAATGGCCTCGCGCCCGACCGGCGCGCTGGCGGCCGACCGCGCGGGCCACACTACCGCCTTCGCGTTGTGGAACCTGCAGGAGCGCGGCGAACTTTTTGTCGGCCCCGGCGAGGAAGTCTACGAAGGCATGGTGGTCGGCGAAAACTCGCGCGACGCCGATATGGACGTGAACGTCACGAAAGAGAAAAAACAAACGAACATGCGCGCGTCTAGCGCCGACGAGGCCATCCGCCTGATCCCGCACCGCCAGTTGAGCCTCGAACAAGCCATCGAGTTCATCGCCGACGATGAGCTCGTCGAAATCACGCCCAAGTCCATCCGCCTGCGCAAGAAAATTCTCGACACCAAGAAGCGCCCCAAGCGCTGGCAGCAGATCCGCGCAAACGCCGAAGCGTCGCAGTAGGACAGGCTTCCAGCCTGTCTGGCTTTGAATTTTGTTCGGTCGCAAATCAAAAGCAGACAGGCTGAAGCCCGTCCCACCCTACTCCCCCGCCGCATGGGCCTTCGCAATTTCCCTTTCCTTCTGATCCTGTCCCAGCTCCGCGACGCACTTCTCGAGTACCCGCGCAATCTCCTGCGGATCCGATCCCGCCGGAAATTCCACGGGCTTGCCGATGTGCACGCGAATGCGCCCGGGCCGGTTGAACATGCTGTGCGCTTCACGGATTTCATACGCGCCATCGACGCGCACGGGCACGACCGGAAGTTTCAGATTGCTCGCGAGCAGCCCGATCCCCGCCCGGAACGGCTGCAATTTTCCGTCCGGCGTCAGATCGCCTTCGGGAAATACAAGTATGTTCCAGCCGCGATCCGCCAGATCCCCTGCAAAACGGAAACTTTCGCGGAAGCCGGATTTTTTGGGCAACGGAAACACATTGAAAAGAGAAACAACCAGAAAATAATTCATGCGCTGCAGCCAACGCCGCAGAAATGGCAATTCGCGAGGCGGCCGGCGCATTTCAGCAAGACGCTCTCCGCCCATCGCCACCGCAAGACGATGGCGCAACCGCACTGGAAGCGCCGCAAGCACAAACCCCACGTCCAGGTAGATCACGTGATTGGAAATCACCAGCACATGACCCTTCACGCCGCGCAGATTTTCGCGCCCGAAGACGCGCGGGTGCGCCATCAAGTGCGTCGCGGGCCAGGTCAGCAGGTAATAAAAAAACGTGCGAACCCAGGTCACCGGCCAGCGCTGGGCCCAGCGTGGAAAAACAAATTCAGATCGGACAGGCGACGACCCGCGCACCAAGCCTTCCAGTTCGCCGACGGTCCTGGCCGAGGCGAATCGCGTTTCATTCAAATCAACCTGGTAGCGATCTTCGAGCGCGCTCAACAACTCGACACGATCGAGCGAACTCAAGTGCAGATCGCTCTCGAGATTTGCGTTCGGATCGACTTCGCCGCCTCCGCCTTGCATCCGTGCGATCAGCTCTCCGATTCCACCGGTCGTGGCCGGCCAGTGTGCGGAGCCATCTCCGTTGCCCCATTGCGCTTCGACCGCCGCGCGAATCTCGGCGAGCTTCGGTTTGCCGGTGGACGTGCGCGGAAAATCCGCCTCGGGCCACAGAAACCACGAGCGCATCCTTTGATACTCCGCCAGGGATTCGTTCACGCGCGTGACAATCCCCGCGGCGTGGCGCGGCTGTTTCACTCTCTTTTCGTCGCGCAAGAGCAAAACGCCGCAGGGCTCGGCGTTCCCCCCGCGCTCGAGTCCCACCACCACGCAATCCTTCACTTCCGGTTCGCGCCGCAATAACGCTTCGAGGTCTTCCGGGTAAACGTTCATGCCCGCGGCCGTGACGATGACGTTTTTCTTGCGCCCCTTGAAATACAAATTCCCTTCTGCGTCGAGCGCTCCCAGGTCGCCCGTGCGAAACCACCCTGCATCCGCGCCGTTCCTTGCGACGGCCAGAGTCTCCCCGTCCTGCCAATATCCCGCCGCGATATTTTCTCCGCGCACCATAATTTCGCCGTTTTCATCCAGTTTCACTTCGCGGCCTTGCAGCACTTTCCCGATCGAGCCGCGCCCGATGCGAAACGGGTGATTGACGCTGACGAGCGAAGTCGTTTCCGTCAGCCCGTAGCCCTGAATGGCGGCGAATCCGGTGCGGCCCCAGAATCGCTCCGTTTCCGGGTCGAGCGTCGCGCCGCCGGATATAACGGCCCAGAATTTCCAGCCGAACCGGCGATGAATTTCCCGGAAGCGCCACATGCGGCGCAGAGGTTTTTCCTTCTCCGCGGCCTCAAAATCCTTGCGAAACGTTTCCAGCACCCCGGCCGCCTCGAGGTCGCGCTCGATCTTGCCCTGCAGCGCTTCGAGCACGCGCGGCACGGCGACTAAAACCGAAACGCGCTCCTGCCGGATCGTCGAAATAATTTCTGACGGGTTGAGCGAATCCTGAAAGTAGACGCAGCCTCCCAGCAGCGGCGGGATCCACACGCCCATGAATTGCCCGAAAACGTGGCTCAGGGGAACGAGATCGAGAAACCGCAGCGGATGGACGAAGCGTTCCCACTTCAGATACGGCTTCATGCCCGCTTCGAGCGGCTCGAGATTGGCGAGTATGTTGCCGTGCGAAATCACGACACCTTTCGGTTCAGCCGTCGCCCCCGAAGTGAAGATGATCTGCGCGATCGAGCCGCGGTGAAGAGGAGGAGAAGCGTACGGTTCCGTGGAGTGCCGCGCGACGGTTTCCCGGAGGGAATCGAGCAGGATCGCGGGCCTATGTTTATCAATAAGTACATTCTCTCTGTCGGTAATAAAGAGCCTGGCGTCCACCTGCTGCGCCACGCGCGCCGCGAAGTCCGCCGTGGCTCCCTGATCCATCGGCACGACCACCGCCCCGCGCAGGATGCATCCGAAAAACGCGGCCACCCATTCCGCGGAGTTGTGCCCCCACAAAAGGATCCGGTCCCCCGGCGCAATTCCAAGCGATTCAAATTCCCGGGCGCATTGCGCCGCCAGGCCGGCGACCTCGCGGTAGGACGATGCGCAAGGTCCGGTAGCCGCTGCGCTCCACAAAAGCCGCGCTGCGGCCGTGCCTCGGGTATTCACGAAGGTAATCGATCAGGGACTGGCGAGGCATGGCTGGGGTCCCGCTCCTCCCAGGTTGGCGGCGTCTCCAAGGAAGAGTAACCCCAATTCGCCTCCTCCGGTGAGGCGGGCACAAAATCAGCACGCGGACCGGTAAACAGGGAGCTTAAATCTGAGCGCCGAAATAAATGTTAAAGGGCGCTTAAAATCTCGTAACATATTGAAAATAAAACATCTTAGTCTGTTAGTATGCTCCTGAAAAGGCCTTTATTTTCTTGATACGATCCATCTAGACAATAAATGCACTTATTTGGTAAAATTGATTTGCGTTTGTTGCTCTTGTGATTCCTTTTGACTCGTTCAACGGGGCTGCAAGCTTAACAACTTGCAGCCGTTTGTTTGTACGGGCTAGAGGCAGTCGAGGCCCCGCTCCCCGCCCTGCGAGGCGCGCCGGTCAGTACGAGAAGCGCAAATAGCTTAAAGCGAGGTAGTAGAAGTGAAAGAACAAGGAACAGTGAAGTGGTTCAATGCCAGCAAAGGCTACGGGTTCATCCAGCGCCAGTCCGGCGAGGATGTCTTCGTCCATTTTTCGGCAATTCAGATGGACGGGTACAAATCTCTCAACGAAGGGCAAGCGGTTGAATTCGAGGTCCGCAAAGGCCCCAAAGGCCTGCAGGCGGAGAACGTTACCGGCCTCTAGTCTGACAAACGTGGGTCCGTCCCGTCCGCCGCGGCGGACGGGGCGGACTCGCTCCCTCGCAGCAGGTGCTCCGCAGGTGCCGGAACCAAACAAGGAGGCAGTTGTGCAGGTTCTTTCTGAAGGGCAGTGCATCAAGCACGATCAATATGGGTACGGAATCGTGGCGGAATCCGACGCCGAGCGAACGACGATTGATTTCGACAGCGTTGGCATGAAGAAGTTCGTCACCGGCCTCATGGCCATGGAGCTTGTGGGCGAAGCGCCCGAACGGCCCACCAAGCCCCGCCGCCGCAGCAAAAAAGCCGGCGCCACAGCCGCCGCAAAAGTAGCAGCGGCAAGCAAGTAGCAGTAGCGCTAGATCAGGGTCACGCGAAATTTCCCAGCCCAGCGTGGTAAGCAGCAGGCCGACAGGGGGCAAGTGCGCGCCTGCTGGGGCGAATTAAAAATCGCCACATCCAAAATGGAAAGCGGAAGCTGATTTCGGGGCTACGCCCCGGCGGCTTTCCCTCGGAATGCGGGAGCAAATACTTCGGCGACAAACGTCTCCACCGTCGTAGCCGTGGTGTTGCGGGCCGAGCGAGGCTCCTGCGATTTCATGTGGCCCGTGTTCAGTGCATCGGACATTTCCAGCAGCAGATCGACCATGCTGGAAGACATTCCCATTTTCATCATGGCCGGCTTCAGGACGGAGCCGGGAACTTGCCGGTAGGCCAGGTCGGGTTTCCCGATCGCCGCGCCGATGATTTTTGCCGCCTCGATGTAAGTCACATGCCGCGCGCCCAGCAGCTCGCGCGTTTGCACTCCAGCAAAATTCAATTTCGCAAGCGATTCGGCCGCCACCACGCCGATATCGCTTGTACTGACCATAGGCAACGGCACTTCCGGGCGAACCGGACCTGCCATGAATCCCATCGATTGAATGATGCCGACCTGGGGGAGCAGGTTCTCCAGGAAGTAGCCGCAGCGGAGAGACAGCACGTTGAGCCCGTTTGTCTGTTCGAGCTTTTTCTCGAGGCTATGCACGCCCATCACGGGCCCGGTTCCATAGGTCTTGTCCGCCCCGGTGCTGCTGAGGACGACCGCGTAACCGATCCCGCTGCTTTTGATGGCCGCAGCCAGAGAGTCCGTCACGATTTCCTGGTACGCGCGAACATCTTCCGCGGTAAGGTTCGGCGGCATGACGGCGTAAACGGCGCGCGCGCCGGAGAATGCTTTTGTCAGGGCCGCTGCGTCCGTCATTTCGGCAACCACGGCTTCCGCGCCTTTTTGCGCGAATCGTTCCAGCCGCTTGGCGTCCCGCCCAATGACGCGCACTTTCGCTCCGGTAGCAAGCAGCTTCTCGGCTGCTACGCTTCCCGTGTGTCCTGTAGCCGCTGTAATGACGATCATCGCGCCTCCTGACATTCGTGGGCCTGCCTGATGTTGCGGCCCCAATTTATTAGAGTACCGCCGTTCCCCACGGTTTCAAAATTCCTACTTTTCGTGGAGCTGTCTAAATTTGAAAACCGCTGGTCCGACGCGGCCCATAGGAGGTCGGGACTTCAGTCCCGACAAAAGGCACCTGTTAGTCGGGGGTTTTAACCCCTGAAGCTTCAGGGGCTAAAGCCCGCAACGAAACGCAACCTGAACGGCCGTGCTGAAAGCTCGGCCCTCCGAAACACGGAAACTTTCAAACTATGACATTCCCCTTTTCGTGGAGTGGGACCACGCATAGTTGCTGCTGCCGCAGCCAACCCAACCGGTAGCGGTAGGTTCCGCGGGACGCTCGGTGCTATACTTTCCTGCGATACGCGCAGTCCCCGCACTGCTTTTTCGGCCAACGATTCCGCGGAGAGGTGCTGGAGTGGCCGAACAGGGCTGACTGCTAATCAGTTTCACCTCAAAAGGGTGACGGGGGTTCGAATCCCCCCCTCTCCGCCATTCGATTAAAAGCCCAATAAAACGCTTGATTCTGCGAACTGTTGCCAGTGCTGTTGCCACTTCACTCGAATACCTCGGCTGAATTTCCGAGACGCTCAGTACTATCTACTGAGGATGAAGACATGGCACAGCGCAAAGCAAAGCTCTACCAGCGGCTCCGCACCAAACGATTCCCGTGGGTCGCCTGCGAAATGGCAAAGAACGGGAGTCCGAAACCCCACGCCGACGCATTCCAGTTCGGCATCCGCTACACGATTGACGGTCAACGGAAGCTGGACACTGCCGCCACGCTCGATGAAGCCGTGACGATGTTAAAGGTTTCCAACGTGCGGCTCTATGCGAACCAGAACGGGGTGCACATGCACGGTCACCCGGCGAGCGAGACACCCGCCTCTCGGACCAAGATTGCGGATGCTGTGGTGACTTACTTTGCGAATCTCTTAGCACAAGGGAAAGACCCTAAGACCATCCGCACCTACCGTTACGCCGTGGATGGTTTCGTGGCGTCCTGCTCCAAGAACTATATTGACGAAATCGAGAAGCAAGACCTGTTTGACTACATGACATGGTTGCGGCGGCAGCCAGTAACGAAGCGGAAACACTCGAATCCCGACCGGACCTACAATAATAAACTCTCACACACCGTGATTTTCTTGAAGGCGTTTGGAAAGGAACGGCTGCTCAAGAAGTCGGAGTACCCCGCCTACGAGGAGAAGACCGTTTCTGCCCACACGGATGCCGAACTTACGACGCTTTACTCGCACGCCGACGAGAACGAACGGTTCCTGCTCGACTTCTTCCTTGGCTCCGCCGTCCGTGACGGCGAAGCCGCCCACGCCGAGTTTTCCGACCTGAAAGGAAACGTACTCGAAATCAAACGCAAGCCGCATCTCAAATGGAAACCGAAGCAGCACCACTGCCGCAAGATTACTCTGCCGCAATCGTTGGTAGACTTCACCCATAAACGTGAAAAGAAGTCCGACTCACCGCTCCTCTTCCCGAATGGCGACGGACTTCCGAACCATCATCTGCTTCGTGACCTTCAAAACTTGGCAAAACGTTCGGGAGCCAATTTCCACACTGAATTGCACAAGCTGCGGAAGACCGCAGCGACACGATGGGCGGTCGCCGGGATACCAGTGTACGTCATCCAGCGGTTGCTCGGTCACAAGAGTCTTGAGACCACGCAGCGTTACCTCGCCGATGTGGATTTGTCCGGCGACGTGATGCAGAAAGCGGTCGACGCGGCTGCGTTCAAACCTCCTGTCAAAAGCTGATTGCATCGGGTAGTTTCAGAAAAACGCAGTATTATTGAGATGCGGCTCAGAAGGCACGAAGGCTTGTCGCCCCAACCCGCAACGCTGAATACCAGCGGTTAAGCCCCCGAAGAAGAACGGCGGAACGCTACGCCCTGTAACTTCGAGCAGTTCACGAAGCTATAGGTGTTTCGCCATGTCCAAACAACTGCTCAGCACACAAGAAGTATGTGAGTACCTCTCTGTCTCTCGCGCCACTCTTTACAAGCTAATCAAGCAGGGACAACTGCGTTCGTACTTCATCGCCAAGGCATGGAAATTCCGCCGAGACGACCTCGACGCCTACCTCGACCGCGTGGCTGCGGGACGATGACACCTTGCATCGGAAACTCGTCGGCGTTAAGGGAAAAGAGCGGCAAACAAAAACGTGGGACAAGATCATCGTGGACCGCAGCAGCGAGCTATCGGAGTGGGCGGAGATTCTCGGCAGGGTTCACAAGCGGAAGATTCAGATTTTGAGGTTCACTAACAATCACTACGCGGGGTACGGACCCGGCACCGTCGAGCAGTTCAGGGAACTATGGCGGAAGCAAGTGAAGGAAGAAACGAAAGCTGACAAAACTAAGACTCTGCTTCCGATGTGAGCCGCGCCCGGCGCTCCGAATATTTCGGAGGCACGCAGTTCCGATAGATAAAGCCCCATGGTAACTGACAAAGCAACCGGGTTAGCGGCTTCTTGGTTATCGAGTCGCCAGTTAGTCTAATCTGCGAGCGTGCGACCAAAGAAGAAGCCGGGGCAAGGGTTGTTAGACTTCGCGGCGGAAAAGCCTGCGAAAAATGAGATGCCCAAAGCCTCCTCCCGGTTTCTCAAAAAACTTGGCCTTTCGCAGGAGGAGTGGCAAGACCAACGCATGCATTGGCTAGCTGAACCTGACTCCGCCGAAAAGCGCAATATGATGTTTTGGGAAGCAGCCAAGAAGAAAGCGTACGCCTTTGCCTTTGACAAGGCGCAAGAACGACAAAACGAATTACATGCCGACGAATGGCTCGTCGCCTGCCTGATTGCGGAGGGGATCGAAAGGGAAGAAATCGCCGACGCAATGAAAATTAAAGTGGATTCAGTAGACAAGGTGATACGCGTAATCAAGGACAAGGCTGGGGTGGAAACTCTAGCCCAAGTGGCCCGCTGGTTTTTCGGCCTCCCCATGCACGACGACTCCCCCAAGTCGAAAGTTCTCCAACTCAAGTAAATAAAAAACACGCTTTCTGCAATTCAAAAAGAGCGACTGGAAATCATGCCTCCAACTGGAGCGCATATGAATCGGGATTGTCTCGTCCACGGATATTTCAGACCCTAAGTGGTTGAAGGACAAGCTGCTTGAGTCCATACCTCCAGTAAACCGCATTTAGACGCCGTGTATGCTCGTTTGTGAAAGGAAGGCAACACATGACAACAACAGCACTGGCACCAGAAACAGAATCGCAGTGCGGGCATCTAAGCCGCACGGACATAGGCAAACCAGACAGCGGACGAGAAGTCTGTGACGATTGTAAACAGATTTTCCAAGACGGCGTCCCTGTCCCAACTTCGGTGAACAGTTCACCAAAGTCCGATCAAGAAGCACTACCAAAACCAACGAAAGCATCTCGGAAACGAGTCCGGGCCGCACTCAAGAAACATAATCCAAACGGCAAGGCGCATGGTGCCTCGGCGATTGGCTTGAATCAAGAAGAAGGGACACGGGGTAAGCAACACGATGACGATGTAGCGAAGGGTAAGGTCCTCGAAGACGTTACTTCCAAGCTGGACTATGTCATCGGCGAGTTGAAGACGTATCACACCAAGGTGAAAGCCGTGGAAGATGCGGACATAGACCGTGCCACCTACCACATGAAGATGCGGAATGATCCCAAGTTCTATAAGGCGATTATGTTCCTCCTCGATTACTTTTCCAACAAACCTTACAACGAAATCTATGTCTACAACGGCACTGGCTACAAATCCATCAAGGTGCTGCTTCTCAAAGAAGTCGGCTGCACCTACGAGTACTTGAAAAAACTCACAAACAAAATCGGACGTTTCGGGAAACTCTTGCTTTCTCGGGAAGAAGCGGAAGCCAAAGAGAAAGCCTTGAAAGCTAAGAGAGATGAGAAAGCCGCAGAGAAACTCGCAGCCAAACAACAACCAAACGGATCGGAAACCAACACTAACACGCAGGATTCCAAGCCAACGATTCAACAATTGGACATTGCTTCGTTGTCCGTTGACGAGAGAGTCCGTCAAGCGATCAACGTCGTACTACCGTTCATGAAGTTCTTGTCCCCACGAGAAGCGGATGACTTCGTGACAAAGTTGTACGACACCTTGCAATCGGAAGCGCACTTCGATCAACCAGCGATTGACATTCAGTACACAGTCACGGAAGTGACGGAAAGCGCAACAGCGTAAAGGCGGGGGACGGCAGTCCCCTATCCTTTTGGAGAAGCCATGACACCATACTTTGAAGACTTCTATAACGAATCCAAGGCGGACGCCTTGCTGGACTTCATTCGCACGCAGCCGCACGTGCGTCCCACGAATCCACGCAATCACAACATCTTGCTCCGGCGTATCTCGTATCCCGGCTACTCGGTGCCTTTTGACCGCAGCCGGGTCTCGCACTACGGTGCCAAACATCCTATCGAGAACGCGCCACCTCTCTACAATTTGTTTGCGTCTGACCTGACGGCATTCGCGGAGACAGAAATCAATTACCTGTCCACCATCGGCTACCTGCGTACAGATTGGATGAACTTTCACCAGCATCGCCGGGATGATGGCGGCTTGCCGGACCAGACCGTTTGGGTTCTGAGTTTGGGGGCCGTGCATCCGGTCGTGATCCGTCCCGGCCACACGGAAGGAAAGAAGTTCATCCCTGACCATGAATCAACTTGGGAGACTCTGTATCCCAAGCATGGGAGTATCTACATCCTGCCGCACGCCTACAATGTTCCCGGCAGCGGGCAAGAAGCGCAGCACGGCGTCATGGAAGGAAATGATTGGTCCCACAACGGGCTGCGGGTCTCGATCAACGCGAAACACATTCCTCCCGGTCTCTCACCGGCAGAGTTCAAGAAAGCGGTCAGCCGTCCAGCCGGGAATCCAAATGCTTTCGTGCGCGAACCGGGACCGCCGCGCATCTACCGCATCACCAAAGCCAAGCGGTATCCCGCTAATGCGGTCTACGTTGGTCGTGGCGGCTTCTGGTGCGGACAAGAATGGCCTGCCACGCCTTTCGGAAATCACAAACGTCTCAACGGCGACGCATGGAAGGCGGAAGTAGCACGGTTGATGGCGTCCCCGGAGTTCCGTGCACAAGTTGAATCGCTTCGGGGAAAAGATTTGCTGTGTTGGTGCTCGCCTAGAGAAGAAGCGCACTGCCACGCACGTGCTTGGCTCGAACTCGCAAACGGTATGACAACTAACACCGTAGTAGGGACTCCTGAGCCAGAACCGCCAGAGCCGGACCCGCCGAAGCGCAAGCAGACGCGAGCGGCCCCAGTCACGGAAAGCAAGCCGTCCCGCACCACAAACGCTCCGCCAAGCATCGGCATCGTGGCATTGTCGCCTCCGAACGGCGGCATACACGACGCTGACCAGACGAACAGTGCGGAGGGCGTATTTCCCGGGGAGCATCAAGAAACGAACTCCCCGGTAAATCCAGAGAAACCCATCTTCCCCGATTTGGTTTTGGAATTTTGTTCACGCGTGGACCCCCGGTACAAGTTCATCCGTGACCAGCATTACGTCAAGAATAAGGGCGCTATCGGACAGCAGATGCATTTTATCGTCTGGTACAAAAAGAAAATTGCGGGAATCATCAGCGGCGGCAGCGCCGTGTATGGGGTCGCTTCCCGCGACAACTCTTTCAAAATCACGAAGGAGAACCGGAAAAAGTTCATGAGCAGCATCATCAACAACACCGTCTTTCGGATGGAGTATCGCAGCGATAAACGGATGATGACGAAAAGCGGGAGAGACGTGCCCGTCGAAAGCATGGCAACGCAAGTCTTGGCATTATGGCGAAAGGTTGTGCCTTTCGTGTGGTTTTACCTCTACGCAGCAATTCCCTGCGGATTCGAAACACTCATTGGCGAGACTGAAAAGCGAAAGGGAAGTATTTACAAGGGCGATAACTGGCAATATGTCGGTCGAACGTTCGGCGCGAGCAAGAGCCGCAAAGGTCTGACAAATGCCCCGGTGCGGGAAAAGGTCGAACCCAAGCTGGTTTACGTCAAGAAGTCCGATGACTATTTCTACTTCGCACAATGCGGCGACACAAGATTTGACCCCGCCGGGTACAAGTCGTCGTGGCAAGGAAAGACACCGGATGAGAAGCAGCGTGCAAGAGAAAAAGCCAAGCGGCGGAGATACCTCACAGGCAAAGTCTTCTACATGCATAACCTTCGCGGGCCCGGCTGGGGCGTTAATTTTACACCGAGAGAATTTGTTCTTCATGACTGATGCCATAGCCCCCTCCTGATTCTCCAAGTCGGAAAACGGACTACCAGAGCCATTGGTGACGAGGGTCGGGGTAGCTCCCACGACTTTAGGCGGCGGGTCTCTTCCGAATCACCTGCCGCCGACCACTTCTGTGTAGAGGAGTCGAGCCATTGATTCGGAGTGGTCAAAATCGAAGCATTCGGAGTTTTTCAATGGAAAGCATTCAGAAAGAGCGAAAGCCGTACAACCCATACCACCTTGCTGGTGGCCACGCAGCCGAAAGCCTGCCCGACAAGAAGACGATTGCAGTTTTCAAATGCTACTGCAACCACACTGACTTCATGGGTGGGAGTGTGAGCATCAG
The DNA here is from genome assembly GCA_963804145.1 of uncultured Acidobacteriota bacterium. GTDB lineage: Bacteria > Acidobacteriota > Terriglobia > Acidiferrales > UBA7541 > Palsa-360. Next base: position 225,807 of record CAWDPI010000017.1, read on the forward strand.
TTTGCCGACCGTGATGCGTGAGACGGGATATTCCTACCGTGCGGTCTGCTACGCCGATGCGGTCTTGGCAAGTTTGGGTCGCATCACGAAGAAGTCTCGTGGTATCGGCGGGCAGCGTGGCGGACGCCAGTCGAGCATCACGACCGTGTACTGCACGGCTGAGGAACTCCAGAAAGCAGGGGCCAACGATGAGAATTTCTTCTCTCGTGGAGGCAAGGCTGGACTATTCAAAGTGCAAACTCAAACGATTCAAAGTGCAAAACGGATTTATTCAAAGCGCAAACAGGATGGATTCAAAGTGCAGCGGGATGCACTGGAGCCTTTGAAGTCAGAACCTTTCCTTCCTCAGCCTATAAAAGCAGAGCCTTTCAAAGTAGAAAACCCGGAAAAGTCAAAACCAAAAGAGGACAGAAATTCTTTACCACAAGGAAAGAAGGAAGAACCAACACCAACCCCGGGAGCGCAGGACAACACCAGTCCTGCGGGGACAAAAACCAGACGAGGGGCACGCCCCGCGCCGCCCCCGGTAGAACTCTTGGAACCCCGTGTCGTCGAGAAGATGGTCAAGTTAGGGTTCCCTGCCCTCGTGATCGCTCAAATCCAGAAGATGCGGGACTGGTCCAAGGCCTTGAACAACACGACCAACGTGCTGTCCAGTTACGAGACACTCTGCAACAAGCCGAATGATTTCGCTGACCGCATGTTCAAGATGTGGATGCCGAAGCGAATCCTGACTGCTGGAGGCATGGGTGACGACTGTTACGACCAAGGATGGGAAGAAAGTCTCGTGGCGAAGAACGCCGTCCCGAAGGAAATCCGTATCAGAGAGGAAGCCGTGTCGTGGTTCTGCAACTCCTGCGACGACGAGAAACGGCACACGATCTGCGAGTTCTCACGGAAGCACGCCAAGACCTATTTCGATGCCATCAAGGTGGAAGAGAACAAGAAGCTGATCGCAGCCGCGTACCTCGCCGATCTGGAAGACCGCCGCCGTGAAGAGCACGAGCGCGTCATGAAGCAATGCCGGGAGTCAGCGGCTCGGAAGGCGGCTCTGGAACAAGAACGTGCAGCACATCAAGCCTATTTGGATAAGGCTGCGCCCCGGGTGGAAAAGGAACCCGCGAAAGACTATCTCGATGAGGTGTTGTCATGAACTCCGTATTATCACTAATGCGCGAAAAGAAAATATGAAAATCATCTCCAGAGGGTGACATGAAGACGTTGAAAAGTTTGAGAGAGTTGACTCCGCTATCCGTAAAGACCTACCGCTCGACTCTACGCCAATTGTGGATCAGAGAACAAGCGAGGATCGCGTCTGGAGAAGACGTGGAGAAGCGTATCCGACTTGAAAAGTTGTTGGGACTCAAGGCATCACGTGTGCCATCACAAGGCCGTCCACGCAAGGTGAAGCCATGACGCAAGGTCAGATGTGGGCACTCGTGCACGAAATCATTACAGGTCATGGGACACATCTCGGTGACCTTGTATCGGAAGCACTCGCTGCCCGTATCCAAGCCGGGATACAGGTATTGGAGCCATATTTGGGTACAAGTACTCAAGGCTACGTGCCCGACGTGGCTACCGAGATACAACACTTGAGCGCACGCCTCGGCTCCTGTCTGGACGACATCGCGCTCGCCCTACGTGGGCGTTCACTCGTTGCGATGCGTAACGTGGAAATCAACATTAATAAGGAACCCTCGGACGGCGCGGGATGACCCTGCGGGCGCAGGCTGGTGGTTCGGGGCATACCCGTGATTTCTGGCTGCGCCTTGCCGCGCGTTGCAGCCCCGCCATCGAGGAGAGCCTCTCGAATCATAGTGTAAAATATCGAGCATGGCAAAAATTCAGCGCAATGAACCCTGTCCGTGCGGGTCTGGCAAGAAGTACAAGAAATGCCATGGTTCCATTGCTCTGCCTGCTGTAGCTACTCCGCACACGACCGCTCTGAGGGAACTGCGGGTGCGAGCGTTTACGGATGAAACTGGAAATTCGGGCACGCACCTATTCGATTTAGATCAGCCATATTTTTGGACGGGGACATTGGTATGTGGCGCTGACATCGAAAAGGAAGGCGCTGCATTCCATGCTACTTGCCTTCGTTTGACCGAGCAAAAAGAATTACACGGGAATGCGCTCGGTCTGAGCAGAATTGAAAAAATTGCTCATCCGCTCTGTGAATTCTTTTCGAAGCATGACTGCCTGTTCTTTTTCACTCGCATCGAAAAAATGCATCTGGCGGCCACAAAACTTTTCGATACCCTCATGGACAGCGGAATAAATAAAGCCGTCTCGAACGTTCATTACGGCATCCGCGCTTTCCGTATTCCATTGGCCGTTCAACTTATCCAGATTATGGATGACAACGACCGGCACGAATTTTGGGAGGCGTACACAACAGGAGACGATGCAAGTTTCCGGGAAATCCTGACGCGCCTTAGAAGCCGCCTTCTAGTCCTCCATGAATTGGGTACGTATCACGACCGGACTGTCCAGTTGCTTCGGGACGGATTGGACTGGGGCATCGCCAACCCTAAGCCTCTTATCGGAAATGGGCTATATGAACTCGACTCACCCAACATTGTTGCGTTTTCCCTTCTGATGTCCATGTTTCACAAACTCCATCAACAGACCGGCGCGAAGGTAGAAGCCTTCGTCCACGACGAACAGAACCAATTTGGCCGATTTTTGAAGGAACACTACGGTGTTTTCAAGCGCCTTGATTTCAAACGCACCATTACTGCGAGCTTGCTAGACCTTACGGAGTTTCCGACCTTTGACTGCGAGCTAGTTATGCGCTCGTCCGAGGCCTCAATCGGGTTGCAGTTAGCGGATGTGACTCTTTGGCTCACGAAGCGGTTCCTTGAGACACGTGGTGCAATCCATGGCAAGTGTCGAGACTTGGCTGAACTCATCGTCCGCAGGGGCGACATTGAACCATTTACACTCGATGATATGCAAAGGGGCATGGATGCGATGATGGAGCAAATGGAGAGAGAAATGCCGTGGCCGACTGACCGGGAATCAATGGAGAGGGCACGAAAGATAAAACAGGAAATTGAGGACTCCCGGCAGCGACGGATGAAGGAACCTCCTGATTCCGACTGAAGGAAGAGCCTTCTGAGCGGAACAATGTCTCTGCGCTGCGGCATTATCTCAGACCGCTGGCTTCCGCGCCCATCCATTAGATTTTTCCGACGGCTGACAAATACGCTCGACCTGCGGAGCACGACCTCCAGCGCCACGCTCACGAGATTCCCTTCGACACGACTGCGTGAAGGCTCCGCATCGGGATCAAGACGCTCTTCCCACCTTGAACGCCTAGAAAGTGGGTAATCACATTTGACCCGAGCGAGGATACGCGGGGGACAAATTCTCTTCTGCTCCTGCTGGCGTCCATTGCTTCTCCCCCCTTACAACATAGGGATACAATCCTTCATTCTAAGATAGTTTGAATCTTTTCCTCTCCGGCACCGATCACATCGGCGTAAATGATGGAATACCAACAACCGAGCGCCCCTAACACCGACGAAGATGACCTTGCGCTGGTCGATCGAATCCTTTCCGGCGATCGGAGGGCGTATGAGCAACTGGTGCGCAGACACGAACGCAGGGTCTTTCGTGCGACGTTTGCTGTCCTCGGAAACTTCGAGGACGCAGAAGAGGCTATGCAGGACACCTTCGTGAAGGCATTTCGACATATCAGCCAGTTCAGGCGCGAATCAAGATTTACGACATGGCTGACCCGAATTGCGATCAACGAAGCACTTCAAAGGCGACAGTCACGAAAGGAATTCGTGCCTCTCGATGAGTCAAGTAGTGCGGATACGCAATTCGTCCCTCGGCGTTATGAAATGTGGCGAGCAGACCCGGAAAAGCTGTACGGAAAACGGGAACTCCGCCAAATTATCGAAGCCGCGATTCAGTCGCTACCCGCGATTTATCGAGAGGCATTCATTTTGCGCGACGTTGAGGAAATGAGCGCCGAGGAAGCTGCGGAAGCAATTGGGATCACAGTGGGGGCGCTGAAGTCACGCCTCTTGCGGGCGCGATTGATGGCACGAGAGGCCCTTGCGGCTTCGCTGGAGCAGCCGCCTACTTTGAGCCGGAAGATCATGCACGCCGCGCAAGACAAAGGGATGGCGGTAGCAATGTGGATGATGCGGTCAGTAGGCAAATGAGGAAGTAACGATGGCGATGATGGATTGTAAAGAGGTGTTAGCCAATCTTTCTTGCTACGTGGATGGCGACGGCTCAGCGGAGCTACGGGCGGCGCTGGAAGAGCATATTGCGAAGTGCCGCCGGTGCCGCGTCATCTTCGATACCACAAGGAATGCGTTGAGGATCGTTCTTGATGTGGAGCCTTTCGAGGTGCCTCTTGCTGTCAGTGCTCGGCTGTATGCACGGCTTGAGAAGGTGCTGTCTGAGGGTTGAGGATTTCCGGCCCGGCAATACAAATCTGAATGAGGAGAGTCGCAGATGAAAAAGCTAATATTCGGACTCGTTGGATCGCTGATGCTACTCACCGTGAGCTTTGCCGCTCCCAAAGATAGTGTCTACAGTGGCGAAATCATGGACAGTGAGTGCGCCAAGAACGCATCGCACGCGATGATGCTAAAGAAGGAAGGCATGGGCGACAAGAACCCGGAAGACCCCATGGTCAAGAAGATGTGTACCCAAAATTGCGTCAAGATGGGCGGCAAGTACATTCTGTTCAACCCCGCAACAAAGACGGTCTACCAACTCGATGACCAGACGAAACCCGTGGACTTTGCAGGCGCAAAGGTTAAGGTCACCGGGACCCTCGACAAACCCACGAAAACGATTCACGTCACCGGCATACAGGCCGCGTCCTAGAAGGTCGGGAAAGGATCGGCGTCGGATCGGAGCCGGTCCTTGCGACCCCTTTTTGCAATTCCAATCAACTATGAAATGCTCTCTAATTACTCTATCCGTCGTGATCGGCCTAGTGATCGCTGGCACATTCGCCGCTATGTCGCAATTCAGTCTAAGTGCGACACCGGAACCCGGTAAGTTGGAAACCTATTTGGCGACCAGCGCGATCCATGTGCTTGTACACAGGAGCAGCCGAGAGCCGATCCCCGCTGCACCTTCGAATCTGAAGGCGAGCACCGAAGAACGCGATAAGCTTTTTGGGACCGAATGCGCCGCGTGTCACGGCCTCGACGGTCACAAACCAACTGATGCTGGCCGCTGGATGTACCCTCGTGCCGCAGACCTTACATCGCGTGAAGTCCAACGATATTCGGACCGCGAGCTGTTCTGGATCGTGAAGAATGGAGTTCGTTTGAGCGGTATGCCCGCCTTTGGCAATGTGGAACCCGACGAGCACATTTGGAATTTGGTCGAATACGTCCGAACACTGCCCACGTTGCCCGGCGATCGTTGATATTGCCCATTGGAAGCATCGCACGAGTGAAACTCCTAATAACCTCAGCGAAGACCGCCTCAGTCCGCAACGATCCACTACCCGGAGGACCACGCTCCAGCCGTCTTGTGGGCAAGTCCCGAGAAGTAGGCCGTTGATCGGAACTTGGCCGCCTGAACCTCGGCATTCCTATTTAAGTCGGCGTTGGATCGCAGATTCTCCGGGCCGAGGTCAGGAAAAGTGTATGATCCGCGAGAATAGGTCGATTCGGAAATTTCCGTCAAAGATGGCAGACCCTCCCATGAGGACCTCGATACATCGAATTCACGAGATAAGAATCTCCGCATGGCAACAATGGCTGGAACACCCGGAGAAGCTCTGGTTGCACAGGCCCATTTTCCAGATTCACCTGTGGGTGGGGATGATAGCCGGTCTCTATGTATTCGTAATGAGTGTTTCGGGCAGCGCCATCGTTTATCGTAATTCGCTTGAGGGTTCGGGCAACCCGCGATCGCAAGTTTTTCGCGTGGTCGAATGGCTCGTGGACTTTCACGAGAACTTACTGCTTGGGATGACGGGCCGTGCCATAAACGGCATAGGCGCACTCTGTTTGACGTTGCTTTGCCTGACTGGAGTCATTCTGTGGTGGCCGGGAATCGCGCATTGGCGTCGCAGCCTGAGCGTGAACTGGAGGTCGAGTTTCGCACGGCTTAATTGGGACGTGCATAATGCGCTAGGTTTCTGGTGCTTCTTATTTGTTCTCGTGTGGGGAATCTCGGGAATCTACTTCGCCTTTCCAGAAGTGTTCAATGCGCTCGTAGGCTTCGTTCAGCCCCCTGCCACAGTTGGCAAGCTTCAATTTGGCGACCTAGCTCTGTTGTGGTTGTCAAATCTGCACTTCGGCAGATTCGGTTGGTTTACCGAGGCGCTCTGGACTCTGATCGGGTTCGTACCCGCAGTCCTGTCCTTTACGGGCGTATTCATGTGTTGTCACCGTTTGCTAGTTCGAAAAGGCGCTCCGCTGCGAATGTAGAACGGGGGTTATCGGAATGAGGCTTTTTTCCCTTTGGCCGAGACGGCACGCCCGCACGATGACTTTAGCTCACGGAAGGAAACTGCAAAGTGTGGGTATGTTCCGGGTCATGGTTCACGGCTTATCGCCCACAATCGCATTCGCAAAGTTTTGTCCAAGTCGGTTCTGATGGAATAAAGTCGGGATGCTCTTCCTGATTCTTGTGCTGTGCTTCAAGCGCCTGTAGTATTTTCGGAAAGCCTTCATCCACTATAAATACCGCTTCACACTTTGGGCATTTAATCTCTTCAGTCTTGGCATGCCACGGAATCGGATTTCGCACATGCACTCGGGCTTGTCCTTTTTTGATTGCCAAGGGGTAGGTCGTTAGAACCTGCTTGTGAGGGATGTCCATCGGGTGGGACCCCGACGCGGATTCTACCACGGGCTCCAAATGAATCAGGCAGTTGCGTGGCAAGGGCACGATGTCACGCTGGCTAGGCTCCCAATCGCTCCGCCTCGGTTCGGGCCGTTTTGAGAGTTTTCAACAGAGGTTGTAGACAAAGCCTCCATCAGGGTATATGCATCCTCCCATCCATCTATCTATGCTTGCTAAAGGTGAACTGATGACGAGCGAAATGATTCGGAAATCCTATCAAGCAGTCCGCTGCTTTTATTGTTCGGAGCCGATTCCCATTTCCACTAGGCTGCTAGAGCTTTGCGTCGATTCCGACAGTACGATTGTCGAACTGCGATGTCAGTGCCAAGTCTTCATCCTGCGATGTGAAGCCTGTTCCAAGGAAAGCCGCTACCTAAAATCTGAAATAGAGGCGTTTGCGGGGGAACCACCCATAACAGGCGACGCGAATCTGTCTGGTCCCCGAAGCTACCAAAGGTCATTGCGTAGAGCTGCGGCTCAATAGGCTGCGAGCGGCTTACTCTGGCTGGTCTTCTCACCCCTGCCGACTGGTGTGCTCCTATTCAGAATGTGCGAGTCACTACTGTTTGGTATCTTCAAGGTGAAGACCGAAATCCTTTGGGTCTCCTAAGGCTTAGAGAAAGCGGACCCGGTCACTCGCTCAATCGAGGAGATGCTGGACAAAGTCGGTTAACCTCTTTCGAGAAAGAGCCTTCGGTGCCTTCGAAGATATGGCAGATTGGCTGGCCTAACAAATCTCAGTCTGCTCTTTTTGTTAATTCCCAGCGCCGCCCTTGCCTCGGTGTGGAAGTCCTTCGACAGCAGAATCGAGCCATCATCGTTAAAGGAAATCAAAAGACGGTCAACGAGCTTGTCCAAGTTTGGCGTGAGCAGTAGGCCGTTGAAAGGGTCGAGCCGTTCGCGGTTCGTCGCGCAGAGTGCCCAAGGCACAATATGGGAAGCAATGAGAACTTTAGCGAGCGTGCACCCCGTCACCGCACAACTTCCCCACAGTGCAACGAGGTCAGTGCGGAAATTCCCTTGACCGACTCTTGCCTTAATGAGCGCTTCGCGCTCCGTCTCAGTAATTTCTCTGGATTCCCTCGGCTTTGGCTTTTCCTCGACAATCTGGCTAAACCATCCTGTCCCTTCTAGAGCTTTCACCACTACATCATCCATACGCCACTGGTAGTGGCCATTCTAGTCGCGCTGTTCGGATACGCTCGCGATTGTGCCCGTCTTGTCACTGCGAGGCGCGAATCCAAGTTGGCGTGCGATTCGGCCACAAAGCGCTCCATATTGAAGGTTGCCAGCCCTATATTCGCGGTATCCTCCAAATTTCGCAATCCGTTCCATCGAAAGCGTCCGATAGAAGAAGTGCGCTCTCAGCATGCACTCTTGCGGTTTGGACATCTTGCTGTGAGTCGCGAGCAGCGCGGACTTCATTTGTTCAACTGTGAAGCGTTTATCCATGCGGCGGGAATTATATAGCGCACAACTTCGACTGCCAATCTTACCGCCTCAAATCTTCAAACTGCACCACTATCCGAACGCAGGGCAGGTGAATTAGCAATCCGCCGCAGCAGCCGGAAAGCCCCTGTTTCGAGCGCCCGGTAACCCAACAGTCCAGCCCTGCTTGCCTAAAGTCTCCATGACTTTATTGACCACCGCCGCGGTACCATCTGGCGGGCAGATGGGACGGAACCTGAGCTAAATTCTCGTTCGCTGGGCATTTCGCCGCCGCGAATATCTGTTCTGCCTTCATTCGAGGGTCTGATTGCTTGATTGATTTCCTCCCTGCCTAGCCTTATGTTCTCCCCCCAAAGGAAATGCTCGGCATTGTTCACCCACCGATGCCTGCGTGGTATCGTGCCGTCGAGCGCCTCTGGAGACTCGGATGACAATCTTTGCCCAGAACGATCCATTGACGGACGCGGAACTCGGCCGCCTCGGGGAATTCCTCAAGGGTTGCGCGGGCGGCAAGGCCATGAACGTCGAGGAACTTGACGGGTTCTTCGCTGCGCTGGTCGCCAGCCCAGAAGTCGTGCTGCCCAGCGAGTACCTGCCCGAGGTGTTCGGCGGCGAGACGGACGCCCATGAGTTCGGCAGCCTTGAGGAAGCCAAGAACATCTTGGCACTGCTGATGCGGCACTGGAACGACATCGCCGCGACGCTCTCCAAGGGCGAGGTCTATCTTCCGATTTTGCTGGAGGACGAGAACGGCGTGCCGCAAGGCAACGATTGGGCGCGAGGCTTTATGCGGGGCGTCAAGATGTGCCACGGGTGGGCTGACCTGATTGCGGATGAGGAGCACGGCGGGTGCATGGTCCCCGCCCTGATGCTCTACCACGAGCACGACCCGGACCCGGAGATGCGCCCCGAACCGATTGGTGCCGAGCAGCGCGAAAAGCTCACCGCGCATATGGCGGCTGGGCTTGTAGGCGCGTATCTGTATTTCCGGGGGCACGGGCGTCCCGACTTGGGTACCCGCGCAGGGAGCCTCGGGTCAAGAGTAAGATTGGGCGGAACGACCCGTGTCCGTGCGGCTCCGGCAAGAAGTACAAGCGTTGCTGCGGGAGTCTAACGATAAAACTGAATCCCGGCTGGTTCGCAAGAAACTCGGCGACTGTTGGCTCCACGGTCAGTTCTGTCGGCTAGGGAATTTTGTCGTAAACGTCACAAAGCGCACCGCAAAACTGCCCAGAGCTATGAAGATACTCAACGTCCAGAGATATGCCGCGAAAAGTAAGGTCCGTGCTACGAGTATGCTGCTTATCGTTCATAGCTTCCGAATTTGCTCTTCTTCAAAACCCATAGTTTCCAACATTTCCCAATCGCCTTTTCCAGAAAATTCCTTCTCCGCAAACTCAGTGCGATGAAATCCCACACTCACCGCAACTGCCTTATTCTCGGTTGGAATCCACAATTCGCGAACAACCAATTGTACGGCGATGAAGTAGGCGAGAATTCCTAATCCTCCAAATGCGCCCACCAGAACGAAGGCTTTCTCACCCTTCTGTCGTGTTGAGCAACGTAAGATGAGCCTCGCGCGAAGTAATAAATGAGCAAGATAGTTGCCGCCGCTACCGCCGCCGAAAGAACTTTCCAGAAAAGCTGATACGTCCCAAGTGGTGGAAACGCATAGTCGCCAGCCTTGCCCGGCAGCACCTCCGAGAGCAATGGCAACACTGTCAGCGCACCAGTAAGAGCGCCGATGACACTCTTGAAGCGTTCCAGATATTTTTTGAGGTCCACTATGCCGCCAACTATTTCACGAGAGTGAAGTGCATCAAATGGTTTCGTTCACGGAAAGGGTCATGTTGCTTTTCTTGTGGCTGGTACCCACTCTTCACCACTCGGACAGTCCACACAGCATAAGCCAGATTCTGAATGGTCGTGTTTGCTTGGGATGCGGTGCGTATGACTCGCCAGTTCTCTTATAGGAGACATCACCGTCCTGCGGGTCGCTATCCACTTCCAAGTCAAACGTGAGGGAACCTGAGTCAGCAACGGCTTTGAACAGAGAAGAGGTGCTGTTCAAAGCAGCAACCGTTGTGTCTTTTGCGATGGAAAACTTGTCCAGTCCGTACTGGTTCGTGAAGTCGTCTGCATATTTGAGGTTCTTCTCGATACTGCCAAAAAAAATGTCCGCAGCGACACGGTGGTCGCGGGAATCCCCCTTGTCCCCACGTTCCTCAAAGTCTCGCTTCAATGATTCCACAGCGGCCGTTGCACGAGTTACGCCCCCATGCAGAGTATATGTCGCTTCACTAAGATTGGACTTACTCGCCAAAACGGTGGCTTTGGTTCGCGTGTCGGCCGCGAGGCTTTCAATAGTTCCGGCCCGCTGGTTCAGCAGTTCAACTTGCGCTGTACTGATGCGAACAGGAGCAGCAAATCTTCCTGACCCCGAGACATCGAACTGGGGTATCGCACCAATCATGGTCCCCCAGACAAGAAAAGCAGAAAGGATGACAATTCGTGTCTGTTTCACTGTCTCCCTCCCTCCAACAATTTGATTGGAATCTAACTGGCGGCATTATACATTCGACAGTGATACCCGCAACGATAGCCCGGACTTATCCCGAACTCGCTTGAGGGTCGTTCGCGACTGGCGGGTGAATGCCCCCCATTCCGTCTCTGTCCCACTGCACTCCTCCAATGCAAATGGCACTTGATTGACGGTAGGGAATTGGCTCGTTCTCACTGCGATTTATCCCACGTGGTTAGGGTGCACCAGTGGGCTTGGCTGAGGCCGCGCTAGTTTGCGACTGAATAGCAGCCTTCCGTTCGTCTACGATGCAGAGTAAACTACTGGCAAACATGATGCGCTCGACTGCTTCGGCAGAGCGCGTAGCCGTTTCCACTGGCCTCCAAGCATAACTACGGCTGCTTCCGGGTTGATTTGAAATCGGCAATCGCCGCGTCCAACTTATTTCGAAAATGAGCTCCAGTCTCATCACGAACGTTGTAGAGACTAACAACTGTTCTCAGCAGTGAACCATGCGCCACATCCAATGCTTCCCTCAACCAATCCAATTCGTGGCCTATGATGCCCGTAAGTGGCATGTGGTGCGATTCCGAAGCAGCGCAGTATGCAATTTCATAGATATTCAAAAGTCCTACTTCTTCTGCCATTTGCCTTATAGTTTTGTCGGCCCAGCGAGGCTGAACGCGCCCCCGCGCATTTGAAAACTGCGGTTTCACGCGGTCGTACTCAACCGCTGCTTCTTTTCCATAAGTTCTGGAGGAACGTGGCCGGGGTTATTTTTCTCCACAGCTTGCAAATGCCTCCACGACTCCACCACGCCGAAGTTCAGGTAGTCATCAACCTCGTTCGGATTCTTCGCTAGATATCCAGAGATGACGGAGCCTCGAACATTCCACGGGCAATTTTCATTGCTCCGGCACCACGCTTGTTTCCTGCCAGAAGGAGAACATCAAACATACTTTCAGAGCATATCTGCGTAAGTGCAATCGCACTTGGACCAATCCTCCGCTGTCCTTAGTTGCCGCAACCAAGTCCATTGCGACGGTCCTCAAGGCTTCAATAGAACGAAAGGCACTTTCGTGAGCTTCAAATATCGAATCCCAAACTGCAGGGATTCCGAAAACTGCCCGTGGCTGCTCCATGATTCCTTATCTCCAAGGAACTACTTTACGCCTCATATGGCGCAAGGTGCGGAATAAAGGTCTAGTCGGTGCAGAGAGTGGCCCAAGCCGAAGGGAAACAGCGGATGGGAACTGCGATTGAGACTCGCCGCTGATGTTCAGTGAAATAAGCAATGTCTAGTTGCTGCTTCGGATATGGAGCGGGTGCGGTCGTCATACTTAACCTCCATGCGGCAGATTCTGCCACGCACGTCCCCGGCGCTGCCCAGATTCGCTTGCCCAAAGCATGTGCGACAAATTGATTTGCTTTGTCACCGATTACATCCTCGTGGTGGTCGCCCATAATTAAATCAATCAGCGGATCAATGGGCACAAATTGGGCACAGCAGGCGCGGGGCGGGGGCGGACCTCGACGGATAGAGCGGAAGTTTCCTAAACTCTTAGGTTAGGAATTCAAATCTCGCCAGCCCACGAACCAATTCACTTCGGTGCCTTGCTACCGAATGAACGCGATACGGCAGGCCACGGTTTGTCCGTCATGCGCTTCATGTGAGTGTCGCAAACCAATTTGGAAGCGTACGGCCAAGTCGCACGATACTTTGCGGGATTCGCGCACTTCTGAACTTCACAGTTGCCGTTCGCGGGTTCAAAGCTCGGTCTGTCGGGCACTTGTCGGTCCTTAGTGCGGGCCAATTCTATCACCTCCCCGGACAGTCGCTACGCCGGAAATGGCCCGTCTATGATCCTATCGGGAAGTGTTACTTCGAAATCGCTGTCGCAGTTGAGACAGCGAATTCTCTCGCTGGCCATCTGTGAGGGGCCGGTTTGGGCAGTAACGTGAACCTTCTGCTTAGTTTTACAGTGTGTGCATTCCACCGTCATCACAACATACCGTTCGTCGGGCATCGCTGTTCTTCCGTGCGGATTTTACCACTCGTGACCCCGTCA